>NZ_CP134145.1 GCF_031583595.1 Thalassotalea psychrophila | reverse complement strand
TCAAAAACTCCCGTAATAGATCGCGTAACTCTAATGGCACAAATAGAAAAGAATCAGATAAGTAAAAATATTGAAATAAACAATAAATTAAATGGCTGATTGAGTGCTAAAAATCAATGGTCAGAAACGATCTAAGTTATAATAATAATTGTTAGATTAAAGTCATTATCTCCCTACTTATCCACAAGTGCAATACAGCAAAAGGATTTAATCAAAAAAAACTTTTACCCTTCAGTTGGACTAAACGTAAGTCACTGATAATAAACACTATAATAATTGCATTAAAATGTAATTAAGACTATTAAATGCACAATGAAATAAACTATAATAATGACAGTTGAATATAGAGTTATTAAAACTTAAATTTACTATTGTTATAAAACTGTGGACATTATTGTTTTTTACTATAAATAAGCCCTGTTATATATAGATCACGATCGAATTTTATGATCAAAAAGATCCTGAACTTTAAGTAAAAGGATCTTTTCTATTATTAATTTATAATTATCGTTGACTTTAGTTGTAATTAAACTTAGAATTCGGCCTCAAATTTTATCACCCTGCTCGAAAACGTTTGTTTTCGCAAAGCAAACAAAACAGACGGATTAGCGTAATGAAAAGAACATTTCAACCTAGTAACTTAAAGCGTAAACGTAACCACGGTTTCCGTGCTCGCATGGCAACTAAAAACGGTCGTGCAGTAATCGCACGTCGTCGTGCAAAAGGTCGTGCAAAGCTTACCGCTTAATTCTTATTGTAAAATAAGGATAAGTAACCCACATGGGTAACTACGAATTTAATCGGGAGTCACGTTTATTGACTCCCGGTCATTTTAAACAAGTCTTCGACAATCCAACTCGTTATGGTTCTAACCATTTCACCATCTTAATTACTTCAAATTCAGACAATACTAATCGTTTAGGTATGGCTATCGCTAAAAAGCGAGTTAAATTAGCTGTGCAAAGAAATCGTATGAAACGTCTAACTAGAGAAAGTTTTCGTCTAAATCAGCATAAATTACCTGCAGTCGATCTGGTTGTTATGGTAAAGTCAGGTATTGATAAGCTCGATAACGATGCTATTAATCAACAACTGGAAAAAATATGGCGAAAAATAATTCAACGGCACAAAAGTTAATTATTGCCCCCATAAATGCCTATAAACGTTGGCTTAGCCCGCTATTAGGTAATAATTGTCGATTCAATCCAACCTGCTCAACTTATGCTATTGAAGCAATAAATCGCTTTGGTGCATTAAAAGGTGGTTGGTTAGCAAGCAAACGTATATTAAGATGTCATCCACTGCATGCGGGTGGAGAAGATCCCGTACCAAAATCAAAACAAGAGAATTAGCACATTATGGAATCACAACGCGGTTTGCTATTTGTAGCATTGTTAGTTGTTAGTTATTTACTATTCAACCAATGGCAAATGGATAATGCCCCAATTCAGACACCTGTAGAAGTGAATGAAACTTCTTCAATACCTACCAGTAACTCTGCAGAGTCTGGTGAATTTGTCCCTGCTGCAACAGGCGAGCAAACATCTGTTCCTCAGGCAGAAACAAAAGGTGGCATAATTACCATTACTTCTGACGTATTAGAACTTAAAATTAATACGCAAGGTGGTGACATTATTGCTGCTAATTTATTAGCTTTTGAAACGGAACAAGGTAGCGGCATACCAATGCCAATTTTAACTACCGAAGGTTATACCTTTGTTGCGCAAAGTGGCTTAATAGGTAGTCAAGGTCCTGATGCTAACCCTGCCGGTCGTCCAATTTACTCAACTTCAGCGCAAAGTTATTCATTAACTGATGGCAGCGAAAGCTTAGTTGTTGAACTGACATTCGCAGAAAATGATATCACTTACGTAAAAAGCTTTACCTTAATTAAAGGTAAGTATGATGTTGCTGTCGATTATAAAATTATCAACAACTCTTCAGTTGCAGCTTCAGTACAATTATATGGTCAGTTAAAGCAATCAACCAATGTTGATGAAGATTCTAATATGATGATGCCAACCTACCGTGGTGCTGCATACTCAACAAGCGAAACTCGGTACGAAAAATATGACTTTGGTGATATTGAAGACGCTAACTTAAAAGAATCTACCAAAGCTGGCTGGGTTGCAATGTTACAACATTACTTTGTTACCGCTTGGGTACCAAGTGGTGAAACTAACAACCAACTATATAGTCGTTATTTAGACAACAATGGCCAAGCTGTTATAGGTTTTAAAGAGCCACTGATAAATGTAGCTCCTGGCAGCTCTGAAATAGCTACAGCTACATTTTATGTTGGTCCGAAAGATCAAGACAAGTTAGAGAAAATATCTGAAGGTTTAGACTTAACTGTTGATTATGGCTTCCTTTGGATGATCAGCCAACCATTATTCTGGTTACTAATTTTCATCCAGGATATTGTTGTAAACTGGGGCTTAGCAATCATTTGTATCACTATTGTTGTGAAAACATTAATGTACCCGTTAACTAAAACGCAATACACTTCAATGGCTAAAATGCGTAAGATCCAACCTAAAATGGCCGCATTAAAAGAACGTTTCGGCGACGACAGACAAAAAATGTCACAAGCTATGATGGAGCTTTATAAGAAAGAAAAAGTAAACCCTGCAGGTGGTTGTTTACCGCTAATTCTACAAATGCCAATTTTCTTAGCACTTTACTGGGTGTTTATGGAAAGTGTTGAATTGCGTCATGCTGAGTTTGGTTTATGGATCACCGATTTATCTTCAAAAGACCCATACTTCATCTTACCTATTTTAATGGGTGCATCGATGTTGTTAATGCAGAAATTACAACCTGCGATGAGCCAAGATCCAATGCAACAAAAAATGATGCAATGGATGCCAGTGTTCTTCACGTTCTTCTTCTTATGGTTCCCATCAGGATTAGTACTTTACTGGTTTATTTCAAACGTAATAACCATCGTGCAAATGCTAATCATTTTCAGAGGTATAGATAAAGCCGAAGAAAAAGCGTTGTTGGCGAAGAAGTAAGTTTAAAACTACTTTTAAAAAGCGACCATTAGGTCGCTTTTTTTATGAGTGAAAATAAGTTAACTTTTGCACAATACGCTGCAGAAGGTTCCGTGCAACAACATCACGGAATGACGTGGTTTAAGTTAACAAGATCTACGGAGGCTCAAATATATTTCGAAAAAGTATAACGTCATCCCGGAGGAGCTTTAGCGACATCAGGGACCTCCCTGCTTGACATTGTGCTTATAAATAATCAACTCCATAAAACTTACCCGCTCTTAGTTTCTAGTTTCCTCGTTTCTCTCCTCTTTTATGTTTATAATACAAACTATTATCCAGTTTTAAACCTATTAGCGAATTAACCAATGCCAAACACAAGTACTTTAAGCCATAACACTGAAACCATAGCCGCACAGGCAACAGCTCCAGGGCGTGGCGGTGTAGGCATAATTAGAGTTTCAGGGCCACTCGCTAAAATGGTAGCTGAGCATTTATTAGGTAAAGTCCCCGAAGTGAGAAAAGCTGAATACTTGCCTTTTTATGATCAAAACAAAAAAGTAATAGATCAAGGGATAGCACTTTACTTCAAAGGTCCTAATTCGTTTACTGGTGAAGACATTTTAGAATTACAGGGACATGGTGGTCCGGTAATTTTAGATATGCTGTTAAAACATATATTAAGTTTAAAAGCTGTGCGTATGGCTCGCCCTGGTGAATTTTCAGAGCAAGCATTTATGAATGATAAACTCGATTTAACACAAGCTGAAGCTATTGCTGATTTGATCAATTCAAGCTCTGAACAAGCTGCTCGCTGCGCACTGCACTCACTGCAAGGTGATTTTTCCAAACTTGTTCATCAATTAGTTGAAGATGTCATTCATTTGCGCATGTATGTAGAAGCTGCAATAGATTTTCCTGAAGAAGAAATTGATTTTCTTGCCGATACCAAAATAAATACCGATCTAAAGTCGTTAATCGCCCAAGTTGACGATGTTATGGCAAAAGCTCAACAAGGGGCCATTATCAGAGAAGGTATGCGTGTAGTAATCGCAGGGCGTCCAAATGCAGGTAAATCAAGTCTACTGAATGCTTTAAGTGGTAAAGATTCAGCCATAGTAACTGATATTGAAGGTACTACTCGTGATGTATTAAGTGAACAAATACATATTGATGGTATGCCATTACATATTATTGATACGGCAGGTTTACGAGAAAGCCCTGATAAAGTCGAACAAATAGGTATTGAACGTGCATGGAAAGAGATAGCACAAGCGGATAGAGTTTTGTTGATGATCGACTCAAGTAAAGAAACTGGTGACAATCCAAAAGCATTTTGGCCTGAATTTTTTGAAAAATTACCAAATAATATGGGCGTAACCATAGTAAAAAATAAAGCTGATGTTAGTGGTATTACAACAGGTTTAACAATTGATCATGGTACGCCAACAGTATCTTTATCAGCTAAAACTGAATCAGGAATTACTACCTTAAAAGAACATTTAAAAGAATGCATGGGTTATGAAGGCAATATAGAGGGCGGTTTTATGGCGCGTCGTCGTCATTTGGTTGCGTTGAATAATGCCCACCAACATTTAATAACGGGTCTAGACCAGCTCGAATCTTACGTAGCAGGCGAAATATTGGCAGAAGAGTTACGTATATGTCAGCAAGAACTAAACGAGATCACCGGTGAGTTTACCTCTGATGACTTGCTTGGCCAGATATTTTCTTCGTTTTGTATTGGTAAGTGACCTAACAAAATATACTTTAATTGACGCACTATACGCGTCATGAGGTTCCGACCTTCGTCGGAATGACGTGGCGTAAATTAACTCAGTTAGCGTAAAATATACTCCAAAAAGTACTCCGTCATCCCGACGAAGGTCGGGACCTCCCTGCTTGACAGTGTGCTTAAATATCAATAAAGGAACCCAAATGTCTTCATTTCAAATCATAGTTGGCAGCATGTTAGGTGGTACAGAATACGTTGCAGAAGCAGCTGAAGAAGTATTAAAAGAACATGGGCACAGCACAAAAATTCATTTTAAGCCCAACTATTCAGAAATAAATAAAGAAAACCAAACCTGGCTCTTTTGTACTTCAACACATGGCGCTGGTGATTTTCCAGAAAATATCGAAAACTTTATACACGATCTAAAAGCTGATGATCTAGAGTTAAACGATCTACCTTTCCTTGTGATCGCTGTTGGTGACAGTAACTACGACACCTTCTGTCAAGCAGGAAAAACCTTAAAAAACATCATGTTAGATAAAAAGTGCAAAGAAATATCCAATTTATTCACTATAGACATGATCGATATTGATGATCCAGAAGAAGCGGCAGCTAATTGGATACGATCAATAATTGATCACTTATAAAGACTTATTCACAGATCTACTCATATAAAACCACCTATGTGGATAAGTCTGGGTAAAACATATTAATTTTCTATTATTATTCAGTGTATATAAATATTTTCAAAACTAGGTGTGGATAAGTAGCCTTTTTGATCAGAGGTTATAAGGTAGTTGATCAAGCTTTGATCACAGGATCCGATCCACCACAACACTATGTTATATATAGTGAAAAAACACTTATCAACAGAAATAAGGATCCTTAATAGTAATAATAATAAGATCTATATATAGATCTTTATATATTATTTAAGGATCGACACCCCGATCTTTTTAACAATTTGATCGTTTCCCTCAGCCAAAAATAACGGTAGAATACACACCTTAGATTTTTCATTAATAAATTTTAGAGGTGCTCAAGCATGTTGTATCAAGAATCCTTTGACGTAATTGTTGTCGGAGGCGGACACGCAGGCACAGAAGCATCTTTAGCCGCAGCTCGCATGGGTTGTAAAACATTATTGCTTACTCATAACATTGACACTTTAGGTGCTATGTCGTGTAATCCAGCAATTGGTGGAATTGGTAAAGGACACCTGGTGAAAGAGATTGATGCGCTAGGCGGGTTAATGGCTGAAGCGACAGATCATGCAGGGATCCAATTTCGTACTCTGAACTCTTCAAAAGGTCCTGCTGTTCGTGCTACAAGAGCACAAGCGGATCGTTTACTGTATAAAGCTTACGTACGTAACTACTTGGAAAATCAAGAAAACTTAACTATTTTTCAACAAGAATGTGATGACTTGATCATGGATGGCGATCGTGTCGCCGGTGTTTCCACACAAATGGGTCTTAAATTTACAGCTAAAACTGTTGTTTTAACCGTAGGTACTTTTCTTGCAGGTCAAATACATATTGGCTTAAACAGCTATCAAGGTGGACGTTCAGGAGATCCTGCATCAGTAAATTTAGCAGATCGTTTACGTGATATGCCATTTAGGATCGATCGTTTAAAAACAGGTACCCCACCACGGTTAGATGCAAGAAGCCTCGATTTCTCTGTTATGCAAGCACAACCTGGCGATGCTCCAGTACCTACGTTCTCATATATGGGAAAAACTGAACATCATCCACAACAAATTCCTTGTTACATTACTCACACCAATACAAATACTCATGACATTATTCGTGGTGGTTTAGACAGATCACCAATGTATACCGGTGTTATTGAAGGCATTGGCCCACGCTATTGCCCTTCTATTGAAGATAAAATTATGCGCTTTAGTGATAAAGACTCGCATCAAATTTTTGTTGAGCCGGAAGGTTTAACTACTCATGAAATTTACCCGAATGGTATTTCTACAAGTTTGCCTTTTGATGTACAAATGGACTTGGTTCGCTCTATAAAAGGTTTTGAAAACGCTCATATTACTCGCCCAGGCTATGCCATTGAGTATGATTTTTTCGATCCTCGCGATTTAAAACAAACACTAGAAACTAAACATATTGAAAACTTATTTTTTGCTGGGCAAATCAACGGTACTACAGGTTATGAAGAAGCAGGTGCACAAGGTTTAATTGCAGGCCTAAACGCTGCTCGTCGTAGCATGGACAAAGAGTCTTGGACTCCTGGACGTGAACAGGCGTATATGGGCGTGTTAATTGATGATCTTTCTACCTTAGGTACAAAAGAACCGTACCGTATGTTTACCTCTCGTGCTGAATATCGTTTGTTATTACGTGAAGATAATGCCGACATTCGCTTAACTGAACAAGGTCGTGAATTAGGTTTAGTTGGAGATGCACGTTGGGCTCGTTTTTGTGAAAAAATGGAAAATGTAGAGCAAGAACGTCAGCGTTTGCGAGCGTTATGGGTGCAAAAAGATCACCCTGCGGTAGATAAATTAAACCCTATGCTAAAAAATCCATTAAGCAGAGAAGCTAATTTGGAAGAATTATTGCGTCGTCCTGAAACGCGTTATGATGATCTGATGTCAATTGAAGAATTTGGCCCTGGAATTGCTGATAAACAAGCGTCAGAGCAAGTTGAAATACAAACTAAGTATCAAGGTTATATTGATCGTCAGCTCGATGAGATTGAGAAAAAGAAACGTCATGAGAATACTTTAATTCCAGGTGACTTTGATTTTTCAAAAATTTCAGGCTTATCAAATGAGGTTGTTGCAAAGTTAACTGACTCTCGTCCAGAAACGCTAGGTAAAGCTTCTCGTATTTCCGGAATAACTCCTGCGGCAATTTCATTATTGTTGGTATACTTGAAAAAACACGGCTTGTTACGTAAAACTGCATAAAACTAAATAAAAATCAAAAAATAACACCGTCATCCCCGTGTAGGCGGGGACCTCCTTAAGCGTGCTGTGACTCAGTAAAGAGCTCGTTATAAAGCAGATAGCTTGTGGATCAACCCCGCAATGACGATAAATTTTAACGCATAAACTATGCGTTTATAACCTTTCCAATTTCGAGGTCCAATAATGGATTTAACTTCTGACTTAAAAGCATTGTTGAATAAAACTGATTTACAACTTTCAGATGAGCAAGTATCCAAACTTGTTGGCTATGTTGAATTACTTCATAAATGGAATAAAGCCTATAACTTAACGTCTGTTCGCGATCCGAGTGAAATGCTGGTCAAACATATTTTAGATTCATTAGTGAATGGGCCTCACCTAAACGGTAATAGTTTTATTGATGTAGGCACAGGTCCAGGTTTACCAGGTATTCCTCTAGCTATTTTGTATCCCAATAAGCATTTTGTCTTATTAGATAGCTTAGGCAAGCGAGTTACCTTTTTAAAACAAGTGGTTTATCAATTAAAGCTAGAAAATGTTACACCTGTACAGTCTAGAGTTGAGAAATATATACCAGAAGTTCCATTTGATGGAGTGTTAAGTCGAGCTTTTGCTTCGTTAGAAGATATGATCACTTGGTGTCAGCATTTAATTGATGACAAGGGACGCTTTTACGCATTAAAAGGCTTGTACCCTGCAGATGAACTGAATTCTATGCCTGCAGGAATTGAATTAGTAGATAGTTTTACACTTACTGTGCCTGAGCTTGAAGGGCAACGACATTTAATTGAATTAAAGAAAATAAAATAAAGCTAATCTTGTAATTCTTTGCTAAATTAGCAAATCAGCCAGAGAAAAATAATAGCTGAACTTGAAAATATTTATTGGCGCGGGGACATTGTGGGAAAAATTATAGCAGTTGCCAACCAAAAAGGTGGTGTGGGCAAAACAACTACGTCGGTTAATTTAGCGGCCTCTTTAGCAGCAACCAAACGTAAAGTATTATTAATTGACCTTGATCCACAAGGTAATGCCACTATGGGTAGTGGTATTGATAAATACGACGTGCACGCAACAAGTTACGAGTTGTTAATTGATGAATTACCCCTTAATGAAGTTATCTGCACTGAAACTACCGGCCTTTATGATTTAATTGCTGCCAATACTGATGTAACTGCTGCTGAAATTAAGTTAATGGAAGTGTACGCTCGTGAGCAACGCTTAAAAAACTCTTTAGCGCCATTTAAAGACAATTATGATTTTATTATCATTGATTGCCCTCCTTCTCTAAACATGCTCACTGTTAATGCTATGGCTGCCGCTGACTCAGTATTAGTTCCTATGCAATGTGAGTATTACGCACTTGAAGGTTTAACAGCATTAATGGATACCATTTCTAAACTTTCTTCAGTGGTGAATAAAGATCTTCATATTGAAGGTATTTTACGTACTATGTACGATCCTCGTAACCGTTTAGCTAATGATGTGTCTGAACAGTTAAAACGTCATTTTGGCGATAAAGTTTATCGAACAGTTATTCCTCGTAATGTACGTTTAGCTGAAGCACCAAGCTTTGGTACTCCGGCAATGTATTATGATAAATCGGCAACTGGCGCAAAAGCGTATTTAGCTTTAGCTGGTGAAGTATTAAAAAAACAGGCACAACCGGCCACGGTTAGCGAATAATAAGCAAGGATATTCATGAGCACGTCGAAACGTCGCGGCTTAGGTAGAGGCTTAGATGCCCTTTTAACCTCAGCACCTAGAAAAACAGATAGATCTGAGCAAGAAGTTACGGAAAGCCAAGCAGTCGTTACTAAAAGCGAACTGCAAAAGTTACCAATTGAGCAGTTACAGCCAGGTAAATATCAACCACGCAAAGACATGTCTGAAGGTGCACTTGAAGATCTTGCTAATTCGATAAAAGCACAAGGTATTATTCAGCCTGTTGTTGTTCGTCCTGTTGGCAAAGATAAATACGAAATTATAGCTGGTGAACGTCGCTGGCGAGCATCACAATTAGCTAACTTAGACATGATCCCATGTTTAATTAAAGACGTACCTGATGAATCGGCCGTTGCTATTGCTTTAATTGAAAACATTCAGCGTGAAGATCTTAATGCCATGGAAGAAGCCATTGCATTAGAGCGCTTATTAAGTGAATTTGAACTCACTCACCAAGAAGTTGCCACTGCTGTTGGTAAATCACGCACTACAGTAACCAACTTATTACGTTTAAATAGTTTAAATGATGACGTAAAAACCTTCCTCGAAAATGGCGATATTGAAATGGGCCATGCAAGGGCCCTGCTAAGTTTACAAGGTGACTTACAAACAACCACTGCTCGCACTGTGGCTGCTAAAGAGTTAACCGTTCGTGAAACTGAAAAGTTAGTAAAAAAGGTCCAACAACCAGTTGTTGAAAAGCAACCTGATGTAAAAGACCCTGATACGTTAAAACTTGAAGATAATTTAGCCATGCGTATAGGCTCGCCGGTACAAATTAAGCACAATAAAAAAGGCAAAGGAAAAATGGAGATATCTTTCGCATCACTTGATGAGTTAGAAGGTATCTTGGCAAAAATACAATAATAACAAAGTGTAGATGTTGTTTATCAAATTATACTTTAATGTTATCAATTTTTGTCGAATTGGAATATTTACTCAGTCCGATCATTTTTAGCCAAATGTCTAATAAAATAATTGATGGATTAATGTATTGTAATAGGCTTAAAAGTTGCAAAAGTGCTGTAAATCAGTATACTTGCGCACGCGTTTGACTATAAAAAAAACATTCGCTTAAAAAATACGTTTTTTAATAGTGTTTCTTAGGAGTTACCGGTGACAAATATTTTAACTAAGCCCGGTAAAAAAGTTGCCAATATTCAACTGTTAATGCAGCTGATAGTAACGCTACTAAGTTTTTTAACTGTTTATTTTAATTGGGGATTTACTATGGCCCAGTCAGCTTTAGCTGGTGGTGCAGTAAGTATTATCCCTAATTTTGTATTTGCTCTGAAAGCTTTTAAGTTTGCTGGAGCAAGCGCCTCACAACAAGTCGTAGACTCGTTTTACAAAGGCGTAAAATTAAAAATGATACTAACGGCAATTTTATTTGTTTTGTGTTTTAAATTTCTCGATTTAGCGCCAATAGTATTTTTTACAACATATTCCTTAACAATGCTGGCTCCGTTTTTGGCGAGTGTTGTTAATAAATTTAACTTTAATCAACAATAATTAGGATAGAAGATGGCTGCAGATACAGGCTCTTATATCAAACATCACCTTACTAACTGGCAAGTTAGCGTAGGTGAAGGAAGTTTCATGACTCTTAATGTGGATACATTAGGTTGGTCAATCTTTCTAGGTTTGGTTTTTCTCTTAACATTCCGTTCGGTAGCAAAAAAAGCGACCACAGGTGTTCCAGGTAAGCTGCAATGTGCAGTGGAAATGATCATTGGCTTTGTCGATAGCTCTGTCAAAGAAACATTCCACGGCAAAAACAAGCTAATTGCGCCATTATCATTAACCATCTTTGTATGGGTATTATTGATGAACGCAATGGACTGGGTTCCGGTTGACTTAATTCCTACTATTGCCCAATTTATTGGTGGCTTTATGGGTGTTGATCCTTCTCATGTTTACATTAAGTCAGTGCCAACTACTGATTTAAATATGACTTTCGCCCTTTCTTTAGGTGTGTTCTTCCTAGTCATATACTACTCAATCAAGATAAAAGGTTTTGGTGGTTTCATGAAGGAACTAACACTACAACCGTTTAACCACTGGGCCTTTATCCCAGTAAACTTCATCTTAGAATCAGTAACTTTACTTGCTCGTCCATTATCATTGGCACTGCGTTTGTTTGGTAACTTATATGCGGGTGAGTTGATCTTTATTTTGATCGCCACAATTGGTTTATTCCAATTGCCGGTACACTTTTTATGGGCAGCGTTCCATTTACTAGTAATTCCTCTTCAAGCGTTTATCTTCATGATGTTAACCATCGTGTATTTAAGCTTAGCGCACGAAGATCACTAGTTCCTACTAAGATAATTACTTAGCAAGAACTAGTACACAGGATGTAACCATAATGGTTTAGGGCAGGAAGCCCAAATGTACAAAATTTAATTTTATTAAATACTTTAATTTTTAACTTAACTAACTAAATAATAACTGGAGATACACATGTTATATATTGCTGTTGCTTTACTAATCGGTTTAGGTGCTTTAGGTACTGCGATTGGTTTCGGTCTACTTGGTGGCAAATTCTTAGAATCAGCTGCTCGTCAACCTGAATTAGCACCACAACTTCAAGTAAAAATGTTCATCGTAGCGGGTCTTATCGATGCTATCGCGATGATCGGTGTAGGTATTGGTCTATACATGTTATTCGCACTTTAATAAAAACCATTATTTATTAAACTTGAATAACTTAAAGGAGGTACACAAATGAATATTAACTTAACCTTAGTTGGTGAATTAATCGCATTTGTCGTATTCGTAATATTCTGCATGAAGTTCGTATGGCCACCAATTATGGCAGCCATCGAAGACCGTCAAAAAACTATTGCTGACGGACTTGCTGCTTCTGAACGTGCTGCAAAAGATCTAGAGCTTGCTCAAGACAATGCAAAAGCACAGTTAAAAGAAGCTAAAGCTCAAGCTGCTGAAATCGTTGATGGTGCTAAAAAGCGCGAAACTCAAATGATTGAAGAAGCTGCCGGCAAAGCAATTGCTGAACGTGATAAAATTATCGCGTCTGGTCATGCCGAAATAGAATCAGAGCGTCACCGTGCTCGTGAAGAACTGCGCAAACAAGTTGCTGTTCTTGCCGTTGCTGGTGCAGAGAAAATTCTTGAACGCTCTATCGATGCCGCTACACATAGCGACATCTTAGATAAACTAGTCGCTGAACTTTAAGGGGATATGAGCTATGTCTGAATTGACTACCGTTGCTCGTCCTTATGCTAAAGCAGCGTTTGATTATGCCGTTGAAGCTAACGCAGTAGACACTTGGTTAGAAATGCTAGTGTTTGCCGCTGAAGTAGCACAAAACGACACTGTAGCCGGTTACCTTAATGGTGACAAAGGCATTGAAGAAGTGAAAAGCTTGTTCATCAGTGTTTGTGGCGAGCAATTAAACGACAAAGGTCAAAACTTTATTAAGTTATTGGCTGAAAATCAACGTTTGTTGGCGTTACCAGAAATTCTTGTACAATTTGTTGAATTGAAAGCAGATTACGAACAAGAAGTTTCTGTAGATGTAACTTCTGCTCAAAAATTAAAAGCAGCTGAAGTTAAAACATTAAGCGCCGCGCTTGAAAAGCGTTTGGCACGTAAAGTTAAGCTTAATTGTACAGTAGATGCTACCGTAGTATCTGGTCTTGTTATCAAGGCTGGTGATATGGTTATCGATGGCTCAGTTCGTGGTAAACTGAACCGTTTAGCAACTACATTACAATCCTAATTGGGGAACAGAGCATGCAACTGAATTCCACTGAAATCGCTGAATTGATCAAAAATCGTATTGATCAATTTGACGTTGTTAGTGAAGCTCGTAACGAAGGTACTATCGTTTCTGTAACAGATGGTATCATTCGCATCAATGGCCTTGCAGATGTAATGCAAGGTGAGATGATCGAACTTCCTGGCAGCCGTTACGCTATCGCGTTAAACCTAGACCGAGATTCGGTAGGTGCGGTAGTTATGGGTCCTTACGCGGACTTATACGAAGGTTTAAAAGTTAAAAGTACTGGTCGTATTTTAGAAGTACCAGTAGGACGTGGCCTTTTAGGTCGTGTTGTTAACACTCTAGGCGAGCCAATTGACGGTAAAGGACCAATCGAAAACGATGGTTATGCACCAGTTGAGCGTATCGCACCAGGTGTTATCGATCGTAAATCAGTTGATGAGCCAGTTCAAACTGGTATCAAATCAATTGACTCAATGATTCCAATCGGACGTGGTCAGCGTGAGCTTATCATCGGTGACCGTCAAATTGGTAAATCTGCGATCGCACTAGACGCAATTATTAACCAAAAGAATACTGGTATTAAGAGTATTTACGTAGCAATTGGCCAAAAAGCGTCAACTGTTGCTAACGTTGTACGTTCTCTAGAAGAGCACGGCGCGTTATCAAATACTATTGTTGTAGTAGCATCAGCTTCTGAAGCTGCCGCATTACAATACTTAGCACCATACTCTGGTTGTACTATGGGTGAATACTTCCGTGACCGCGGTGAAGATGCACTAATCGTATATGATGATTTATCTAAGCAAGCAGTTGCTTACCGTCAAATCTCATTACTTTTACGTCGTCCGCCAGGCCGTGAAGCGTACCCAGGTGACGTTTTCTATCTTCACTCTCGTTTATTAGAACGTGCTTCTCGTGTAAACGCAGAATATGTTGAAAAGTACACCAACGGTGAAGTGAAAGGTCAGACCGGTTCTTTAACCGCTCTTCCGATCATTGAAACGCAAGCCGGTGATGTATCAGCATTCGTTCCAACTAACGTAATCTCTATCACTGATGGTCAGATTTTCTTAGAGTCAAACCTATTCAACTCAGGTATCCGTCCAGCTGTTAATGCTGGTATCTCGGTATCTCGTGTTGGTGGTGCGGCACAAACTAAGATCATCAAGAAACTTGGTGGTGGTATTCGTTTAGCATTAGCTCAATATGCTGAATTAGCGGCTTTCGCTCAATTCGCATCAGATTTAGATGACGCTACTCGTGCACAATTAGAGCACGGTCAACGCGTTACTGAATTAATGAAACAAAAACAGTACAGCCCTATGTCAGTGGCTGAAACTGGTATTTCATTATTTGCAGCTGAGAAAGGTTTCTTAAATGATATAGAACTGACCAAAATCGTTGATTTTGAAGCAGCTTTATTGACTTATGCAAACAATGAACATGCTGAGCTTATGGCTACCATCAACGAAACTGGTAACTACGATAAAGATATCGAAGCGGGTTTAACAAAAGTGCTTGAATCATTCAAAGCAACTCAAACCTGGTAATTAATAGTTTCGGAGTGAATAGTCATGGCCGGTGGTAAAGAAATAAAAACTAAGATCGGAAGTGTAAAAAATACACAGAAGATCACTAGCGCAATGGAAATGGTTGCTGCTTCAAAGATGCGCAGAGCGCAAGAATTGATGTCAGCTTCACGTCCATACGCTGAAAACATTAGAAACGTGATCGGTCACATTGCACGCGGCCAACTTGAATATCGCCATCCTTATTTGGAAGAGCGAGAAGTTAAGCGTGTAGGCTATATCGTTATTTCTACCGACCGTGGTCTTTGTGGTGGCTTAAATATTAACTTGTTCAAATCTGTGTTAAAAGATTCTGCCAAATGGCAAGAACAAGGCGCTGAAGTAGACTTAGCTGTAGTGGGCTCTAAAGCCTCTACATTCTTTGGTACTATCGGCGCAAATATTGTCGCGCAAAAATCAGGTTTAGGCGATTCGCCTTCTATTACCGATTTAATCGGTTCTGTGAAGGTTATGTTAGACGCCTATGATAACGGTGAAATCGATAGGTTGTACGTAGTATGTAACAAGTTTATAAATACTATGACGCAACAGCCAACAATCGATCAATTGTTACCTTTGCCGAAGTCAGATGATGACGCTATCTCGCATCGTTGGGATTACATATACGAACCAGACGCACAAGCATTGCTTGATCAGTTATTAGTTCGTTATGTGGAATCTCAAGTATATCAAGGCGTGGTTGAAAACCTAGCCAGTGAACAAGCTGCCCGTATGGTAGCGATGAAAGCCGCTACAGATAATGCTGGTGACTTAATCGATGATTTACAGTTGATATACAACAAAGCACGTCAAGCAAGTATTACTCAAGAATTGGGTGAAATTGTAGCTGGCGCTGCTGCGGTATAGGCAAAGTTTAATTAATAGTTTAGAGGAATAAACATGAGTACAGGTAAGGTAGTGTCAATCATTGGCGCAGTTGTGGACGTTGAGTTTCCACAAGATGCTGTACCTCAGGTATATGACGCATTAACAATTACTGAAGGTGAGCTAAGTGGTCTTGTACTAGAAGTACAACAACAACTTGGTGGTGGCATAGTTCGTACTATCGCCATGGGTTCATCTGACGGTTTGCGTCGTGGTCTGAATGTAGAAAATACAGGCACCAATATTCAAGTACCAGTAGGTGTGAAAACACTTGGTCGTATTATGAACGTATTGGGTGAGCCTATTGATGAAGCAGGTCCAATTGGAGAAGAAGAGCGTTGGACTATCCATCGTGAAGCTCCTTCATATGAAGAGCAAGCTGCATCAAATGAATTACTTGAAACTGGTATCAAAGTAATCGACCTAGTTTGTCCATTCGCTAAGGGTGGTAAAGTTGGTTTATTCGGTGGTGCTGGTGTTGGTAAAACCGTTAACATGATGGAGCTTATCCGTAACATCGCTATCGAGCACAGTGGTTATTCTGTATTCGCTGGTGTTGGTGAGCGTACTCGTGAAGGTAACGATTTTTACCACGAGATGAGCGAATCAAACGTACTTGATAAAGTAGCGTTAGTTTACGGTCAAATGAATGAGCCTCCAGGAA
Source organism: Thalassotalea psychrophila (assembly GCF_031583595.1). Taxonomy (NCBI): domain Bacteria; kingdom Pseudomonadati; phylum Pseudomonadota; class Gammaproteobacteria; order Alteromonadales; family Colwelliaceae; genus Thalassotalea; species Thalassotalea psychrophila. The sequence continues at coordinate 4,789,964 of NZ_CP134145.1, read as the reverse complement.
ACCGTTTACGTGTTGCCTTTACTGGTTTAACTATGGCTGAGAAGTTCCGTGACGAAGGTCGTGACGTACTTTTCTTCGTAGATAACATTTACCGTTATACTCTTGCTGGTACTGAAGTATCTGCACTTCTAGGTCGTATGCCATCTGCCGTAGGTTACCAACCAACGCTTGCAGAAGAAATGGGTGTACTACAAGAGCGTATTACGTCGACTAAGAAAGGTTCAATTACATCAATCCAAGCGGTATACGTACCTGCGGATGATTTAACGGATCCATCTCCAGCGACTACGTTTGCTCACTTAGATGCAACTGTTGTACTTTCTCGTGACATCGCTTCGCAAGGTATCTACCCTGCAATCGATCCACTAGATTCTACTTCACGTCAACTTGATCCATTAGTAGTTGGTGTTGAACACTATGAAACTGCTCGTGGTGTACAGTCGACTCTACAACGTTATAAAGAACTTAAAGATATCATCGCTATCTTAGGTATGGACGAGCTTTCTGAAGAAGATAAGCAAACTGTTGCCCGTGCCCGTAAGATTGAGCGTTTCTTATCTCAACCGTTCTTCGTTGCTGAAGTATTCACTGGTTCTCCAGGTAAGTACGTATCTCTTAAAGATACAATTGCAGGCTTCAAAGGCATCTTAGCGGGTGACTTCGATGAACTACCAGAACAAGCGTTCTACATGGTTGGTGCAATCGAAGAAGCGGCTGAAAAAGCTAGCAAAATGTAATTTGGCCTAATAAGCTACAGGAGACTAATATGGCAGCCATGACGACACATTTGGATGTAGTAAGTGCAGAAGAGAGTTTATTCTCTGGTCGCATTGAATCATTGCAAATTTCAGGTAGTGAAGGTGAACTAGGCATTATGCCTGGACACGCACCATTACTAACTGCGTTAAAACCGGGTATGGCGCGTATTGTTAAACAGCATGGCGGCGAAGAGGTTATTTACCTTTCAGGCGGCATGTTGGAAGTTCAACCAAACAGCGTTACAGTATTAGCCGATGTGGCTGTACGTGGCGATGATTTGGATGAACAAGCTGCTTTAGATGCCAAGCAACGTGCAGAAGATCATATTCACAACGCCTCAGGCGATGTTGATTATGCTGAAGTTGCTGCTGAGCTAGCCAGAGCGGTAGCGCAATTACGTGTTATCCAGGAAGCAAGTAAACATAAGAGATAATAAATTAGTTTAACTAATTACTTATCTACAAAAAGACACGCATTGCGTGTCTTTTTTTTTACATCATGGATGATGGAATGCCGACTTGCCATGGTTGGCATTTAAGTAGACGTCTATGAGGTAATAAATTGTTTGAAATGTAGAAAAAGAGCAGGTAATTTAATTAAGTTACAGAACGCTAAAAGAGGCCCCAACCCTTGGGGGATGCGTGGTTTAAATAAACATGCATTGCAAACACTCAACTATACTCAGAAAAACACACCGTTATCCTGTGCGAGCTTAAGCGAGACACGGGACCTCCTCAATTCAAAACGTGCTTATAAAAAAACTCCTCAGTTAGATCTTTATAAACCTAAACTCAATGCTTAGGCCTTGAAGAGCTCTTTCTAGAAGACTTATGACTAGTAGCCTTACTCGGCCTAAAGTGCTGTTTAGCAGAGCTGTAATTAGGCTTACTAGCTTTTGGTTTGTATTGTTTTGAGCTCTGTTTATTTGTTGATTTAGTTGCCGTATAAGGGCTCTTGCTTGCTACCTGCTTGCTTTTTTGCGAACTTGAATTGTTAATTTGTCGGTTACTTTTATTATCATAAGACTTGTTGATACTTGCCCTATTTGGTTTAGCACTAAAATTTTTGCTAATTGCTTTGCTGCTATTATTCGCGACAGCATTACTACTTTTTTTATACTGATTTTTACGTACATTCGATTTATCTAATTGTTGTTTTATTTGTTTATGTCGTGTACTTGTTACTTTATTGGTTTTTAATGCTTTGTTATTACGGCCATTTTGTGACCCTTTGTACGCATTTAATGCCAGCAATTTTCTATCTTGTTTTCTAGTTACATAGGCCTGATTTTTACTCGGCTTATTACTGCTGTATTGTTTTGCCACCCGATCATTTTTATACGAAATACTCTTTCTATGACTGGGTTGATGTTGCCAACGTTGATAACCTGTTGAGCTTTGTTTAGAGCTATGTTGTTTACCTGAACTGTAGTGTTTTTTACCGCCACTATAATGGCTATTGTGACCGTGATGATGGTTATTATAATGACGGTAGTAATAAGAATGGGGATGATGATTAACTACTACATGATGATTTCCCCAATGAAAACCACCAAAAAACCAACCTACAGAAATATGCACAGCAGTATGCCAATAAAACGGTGCAGGATAAGCAGCATAATGTGGAGAGTAATACGATGGATAATGTGCCCAATAAACAGGTGGATAACCAGACCAATACCAAGGTCCATAAACTACACGGGCGTCATAATATGGCACATAGACAATTTGCGGATCGGCTGGAGTAATAGCGATATTATTATCGTCTCTAGCAACATCCACATTTTCCATTTGCGCTAAACTACCGGCGTTATCAGCTTTCTGTCTTAGAGATTGAATACTAGCAAGAACTTGTTCTTCATTTGATAAGAAAGCGTCGCCTAATTGTCGAGTCCAAGTTAACTCTGTACTCATTTTAGTTAATATGCCAGCGAACGGTAATAGCGCAACTACGCTTGGATCCCACTCCATTTCTTCACCTTTATCCATGAGTTCAGTATTTGATGAGTTGGAGTTTTTAGAAACCCAACGTTCAGCCTCAATAACTTCTAATGGGTAGGTGGCAGCAATTAATATGTGAGTTAATACACTATCTGGATACAGTGCTATTGGCGCTAGCATTTGCTCTAATTCTGCTTGGCTATATTCGACTGTTTTGCTATCAACATCGCTAATTTGCTCAGCATAACTTACTGGTAAATTGAGCAAATATGATAATACAATTATTAAGGTTAATGACTTCATCTGATCACCCTATGCCGAAAATTAAACGGCAATATAATTATTAGAGTGTCTACTATAAAAAAATGAAGCTGAACATAAGCTGAATGTGGTTAGCTACAAAGTAAGAAACGAGATAACTAGAGATGAGAAACGAAAAGCTAAGCTCAGATGACCTAGCTGAATAGTAGGTCTATTTTACCGTTTAAATGTAATAGTAAATAAAGCCCCGCCAAGTTCATGGCTATGATCTATGGTTAAGTTTCCTTGATAACTAGAAACTAAGTCACGCACTATTGCTAGGCCAATACCATGACCTTGTTGATAGGTGTCTGCCCTAGTACCGCGTTGTAAAATGTTTTCTTGTAAGGCTGTACTTATGCCTGAACCATCATCGCTAATGCTTAAGGTAAGTTGGGTCTCACTTTGAGTTACGTGCAAATTTATTGCTTTGTTTGCTGCCTTGCAAGCGTTGTCGAGTAAATTACCCAAGATCTCAAATAGGTCACTTTCCTCGCCATTAAATATAGCTTTTTCATCAATAACACTATTAATAACGAGATCTTTTTGTTGGTAAATTTTATGCAAACTGTTCACTAGTTTTTTGGCTATAGGCTCTATTTTAATTCCTACATGCCAAGCTGTTTCACCGCCACTTTGAGCTCGTTTTAATTGATGTTCAATGGTTTTATTCATTAATGATAATTGTTGCAGCGAACTAGTTGTTAAATTTCCTTGGCTTTGCATGACTGCTAAAGGGTTTTTTAAACTATGGGCTAGATCAGATAGAGCATTACGATAACGTTTACGTTGATTCTTCTGCGCTGTTAACAAGGTATTTAGTTGTTTAGAAACACGAGCAAGCTCTAGTGGGTATTGATGCTCAATTTTGTGTTTATTTCCTTGCTCAATCTGCTTTAGTTCTTTTTGCAATTTGCTTAAAGGCCTTAAAGTAAATTTCAGCAAAAAAAATTGCAATATTAATAAAACAGCCATTATAGACCCTAGCCAAGTCCACAATGTTTGCTGGAATTTAGCGACCATTATGGCAAAACCTGATTGGTCTTTAACTATATGCAAGGTGATGGTGAATGCTTGTTGTTGTTCAATAAAACTGACAGTAAAGCTATACACTAAATGGTTTTTATTATCGATTACTTGTTTACTAAAACGGCTTTCACCTATGGCTGGGGTTGGTAAGGTATTAGGTGAGGTTAAGCCGATAAAAGATGGTGACGACCATATTGTATTTTGCTTAGTGTTGTCGGTTTTAACCATTAATGCATATAAGCCAGAGCCACTAGCATTGAACTGATTATTTAATAATTGTTCGGGCATTTGTAGTTGTTGGTTATCAACTTCTGCGAGCGCTAAAATTGAATAACTACTGGCGATAAGTTCATTTTGAATTGAGCTTTGTACTTGTTCAGTAAAGGCATTATTTAGAATAATAGCTATGCTCGGCAGTATAATTAATATCATTAATAATGCCGATACCATCACCCGTGCTTGTAATGAGTTAAACCAACCTTTGATCTGAGTATTCAAAGCCATTGGCTAAGCCTTACCTTGTAAAGGCTTAAGCTTATAACCCTGGCCACGTAGTGTTTCAATAAAGTCGTATTCACTGTTTGGATCTAGCTTTTTACGCAAGCGGCGCACAAATACTTCTATTACATTAGAATCAAGATCAAAGTCTTCGTTATAGATATGTTCAGTAAGCTCTGCTTTTGATTTAACTTCACCTAAATGCAACATTAAATACTCAAGCAAGCGATATTCTGAGCTGCTTAAATTTATAGATTGCTGATTAACCTCAACCTGCATACTTTTGGTATTTATGGTAAGCGGACCGTTACTAATAACAGGGCTAGCTTGACCGGCACTGCGTCTGATTAATGCGTTTAATCTTGCTAATAACTCTTCTACTTGAAAAGGCTTAGCTAGGTAATCATCTGCGCCAGCATCGAGACCGGTAACTTTATCTTGCCAATGATCACGTGCAGTTAAAATTAAAATTGGAAATTTAATATCCTGTTCACGTAGCGATTTAATTAAGCTAATACCATCAATTTTAGGTAAACCTACGTCAATAATTGCAGCATCGTAAGGGTATTCTGTTCCTTGAAATAAACCTATTTCGCCATCTGAGGCAACATCCACAGAAAATTTGGCGAGTTGTAAATGGTTTTGTAATTGGCTTTGCAGTTGTAAGTCGTCTTCAACTAAAAGTAAGCGCATTAATCACCCCTTTATTTTCCCAGTTTTTGCATTTACATAAACCGAAATAATATGGCCATCATCTTTTAGTAACTTAACTTTGTAGGCTTGCTTGCCTTTGACTGTTTTTACACTAAGTACTTTACCGCCCATACGCGATTTTACTAACTTTGCTGCCTGCTCTTTATTAGCAATTTTTAGCGCTGCACTTTTGTAAGGTGTATGCGAAGCATATTGTGATTTGGGCAGAAGGTTATTTAACTTGGCCACGGAAAATGGCGAAGTAACAACTCCAATACTAAATAAGCACAACACAATAAATTTCATTCGCAAACCTTAAACAATATTAAAACCAATGCTTCAAATAAACTTGAGCGATAGGTCAGTGTAAAAGATTGAATCAGTTAAATAAACCAAATTGCCATTAATTCGATTTCTGTCTCTTTTTTACACCACAAGGATAGTTTTTGTAAGCTGAACATTAGCTGAACAAAAATAAAATACTGTTCAGCTTATGTTCAGTTAGCTTGCGCTTTAATAAACCTACAAAGTGATAAACAAGTTGGTGACCAAAATGAATATTCCAGAAAAATTTAACTTTGTAGATAAATTTTTATTGTCTACCCTGGCTATATTGCTATTTTTATTAGCAATTCAAGTATTGATGGTTTTATTTGGCTTTAATAAAGCTTATGCACAAGAGCAAACTAATCCCCCTGCTTTGAAAACCGTTTCGTTTGGTCAAAAACAACAATCGTTTAGTGAACAAGATAAATTAAACTTTATTGAACAAAGCCGAACACAAAGCTTTAGTGATCAGGATATTGGCAAGGCAACTAGTTTTACGCGGGCTCAAAGGCTTAAAACAACGAGCACAAATGAAAATGCCCTTGCTAGTAAGTCAGCAACTATGGCTACAATTAACAGTAGTTATTACAGTCATGAGTTTACTATTTATGATGCCCAAAGTTACTTATTTGATGACTTTGACGAAGATGGTTATTACCAAACCTTTAGTGTGGTTTTTGATGCAGATGTGATCAGTAATATTGCAAACGAAAGAGCCGACGTTTACGCAGAGCTTTATTTAAGCGTTGATGGCGGCCCTTGGACTCACTATTTTAGTACCGACATCTTTACCATCGCCGGTGAAAATATTGATGACGAATATGAGGTAGTAACAACACTATATGAAGGTTATTACAGCGACAATTACGATGTGTTAATTGATTTATATGAAGTTGGCTACTCAGGTTTAGTGGCAACATTTAGCTCTGATGACAGCGATGCTTTATATGCTCTACCTTTAGAAAGTGATGAACATGATACTTATTATGACGATCATTATCATGATGACCATCACCACCATAGTGGTAGTGCTGGGATATGGGGAATAATAATGATGCTGATGGTTCTATTTCAACGCAAAATTAAACGCAGCAATGTTGCTATAAGTAAAACTAAACAGGTCGTAGTTAAAGAGATAGCAATTTGAAAAATCAAATAGCTATCTCTTTTACCTAAGCAAAGCTTAATGCCAATTTCTTCGCCCCAGCAAAGTCAGACTTGCCACTGCCCAATTTAGGGACTTGCTCCACCTTATAAACCTCAGATGGGATCATCAAGGGGTTACAGTTGTTATTAAGTAACTCTTGTCTTAACTGTTTCTCAGTAATATCGGTTGTGGTTAATATGATGATCTTCTCACCTTTCTTGATGTCCGGTAGGTTAACTGCTAAAAACTCGCCTAAATCGTCGGTAATTACGTTATTTACCTCTTGCTCAACTGCTTGAAGGCTGATCATTTCACCAGCAATTTTTGCAAATCGAGAATAGCGATCGACAATGGTTAAGAATCCGTCTTTATCAAGGTAGCCTTTATCACCAGTTTTATACCAACGACGATTATCTAAAGTTACAATAACTTGTTGGGTTTTTTCATCGTCATTTAAGTAACCTAACATTAACTGACTACCAGAAATTAAAATTAAACCTTGCTCCCCAGTTGGTAAGGTTTCCATACTCACAGGATCAACAATTCTAAATGAACAGCCTGGTAATGGCATACCGACAGAGCCAATTTTGCTACCAGATTGCACCTTTAAGTCATTAGGGTCGAGCTGATCAGGAATATTTACACTGGCAACAGGTGTTGTTTCCGTAGCACCATAGCCTTCATAAATTGTTTTATTAAACTTATCTTTAAAGCTTTGACGAGTATCCTCTGGCAGCTTTTCTGCACCAGCAACAACTAGGCGTAAACTCTCTAGCATTAGTGGATTAATTTTACGGTTAAGCGTATACAGCCTTAAAAATGTTGCGGTAGCACAAAGCAAGGTAGCCTTATTTTTGGCGATAGCTTTAGCAATATTTAATGCATCGGTAGGGTCTGGATGACAAATTACCGGTACCCCTTCGATTAATGGTAGAAAGGTAGTAACTGTTAAGCCGAATGAATGAAATGGCGGCAATGAGCCCATAACCACATCTTTATCATTAGTTCGTAATACATCACTAATTTGCTTAATGTTTGCCGAAAAGTTTTTATGACTTAATATGATGCCTTTGGGCGTACCTTCACTGCCACTTGAAAACAAAATACAGGCAGGAGCGTTAATATCAACCGGAGTACCAAATACACGGTAAAACATTCTAGATGACAATACATAACTGGCAATGTTGGCACAAATATAACGCGATTTTGACAGTTTTTCTTTAATGTCTTCCATATAAACAATATTGGTATTGGCGAGCATTTTATCGCAATCAATGCCTTTACTTTGCAGTTTTTGGATAAACTTCTTTGAACTAAATACGGTAGTTATTTTAGCGTTAGTAATGCCAGAGCTTACAGCATCAACACTGGTACTGTAATTTAGATTAACCGCGGTTTGACCGTTAAGCAAAACCGCACTGTTTGCCATAACAGCGGCACTACTTGCAGGCAGCATAAGGCCAATATTTTGGCTGTTATCTAACTGTTTTATTTTAGCGGCTAACGTTGCCGTGGCTGCCAATAATTTACGATTAGAAAAACTCGTACCTGTGGTGTCTTTAACCGCTAATGCCGATAAATTTTGTTTTGCTGATTTGATCCAAGCTAACGGCAATGGATCTGCATGACTGGTTTGATATTCCCAGGCATTAAATGCTAACTCAAATACTTTTTGTTTTAACTCAATAGCAGGTGTTTCCATTGCTAATGGCGCACCAAAACTAATTGATACATCCCGGCGGAATCCCTGCTGAGTGTTTTCGCGAAGTTTACTACTGTTTGCGCGCGATAAGCGGCTACCCCATAACCCATGTAGGTAAAATGGTATTATTACGCCATTAACATTATCGACCACACGCTCATAGCCAGTTCTAAATACGCCCAGGGCTCCGGTACGGCTAATTGCTCCTTCTGGGAATAAACAAACAACCTCGCCATCTTGTAATGCTTGATTAACCAGTGCTAGAGACTCTTTACTATTACCTTCGTTAATAGGAATGGCACCAAAGAATTTAACAATAGGTTTAAGGTACCAACGGTTATAAATACTGCGCAGCATGACAAAACGAACTTTACGTGGGCAAGCCATTTGTACAATTAAGCCATCAATCCAACTAATGTGATTACCGAGTAACAATAGGCCATCGTTAGCGGGTAAGTTTTCAAATCCAAGTACTTGCAGTTTATAGCGGCGTTGCATAATAAAAGAGGCAACAATGCGAATTAACGAATGTGGTAATTGATAGACAGTGTATATTGCACCCGTTAACGCCAACGCCATTAACAGATAAAATATATCAGTGCTGCTCATGCCATAAGACACTAAAGCAATGGTCACCATTAAAAAGCTCAACATGGCGACATTTTGTACCCAGTTATTACCTGCTAAAACGGTTCCCAATTCATCTTCTTTGGCAGTGTATTGAATTAAAGAATTTAATGGCACAATAAACAAGCCGCCACTTATACCTAAACCAAAGAAAGTAAATGCCATAGCAACACTTGAATCAAGAGTGGCAATATTGCCAAGTAATAACGCAAAACTTATGGCAGCAATAGGAATAAGACCTAACTCGATATGATCTTTTGATATGCGAGCAGCAAACAATGATCCAAGCACAATGCCGATACCGGTACTGGCCATAATTCCTTGGATCACCAGGGTGTTATTCTCCGACAATACTTCTTTAGCAAACGCCGGGAATGTTGCCAGCATAACTTGTGATACCGACCAGAACATTGATAAGCCGACAATCGATAGCCAAATAATTCGATTACTGAAAATCTTTTTCAAATTACTACCAAGATACTGACCTTTGATATAAGTTTTAGTAGAAAAAGTCATACTATTATCAACAGGTTTAGTTTCTTTTAACTGACAAGAGAACCACCATTCAAGCACCGATAATGCCACCATAACCCAACCTAAAATGACTACGCCTTGTAAAATAATGCCACTGTCAGTTAATTCTATGCCGGTCAGTAATAGTTCAAAGAATGCTGAAAAGACAAAGGTACCTAATAAAATAGAAACTATAGTAACGGCTTGCACTAAAGCATTACCTTGCGCTAAATGGTCAACACCAATTAATTCTTTTAAATAACCGTACTTTGCCGGAGAATAAATGGCAGATTGGATGCCCATTAATAGGGTTAAAGCAAAGGCGCCAAGAAACCAACCTTGGTAGTAACACAGGGTGATTAATAAGGTTGCGACAATAGCAACTAAGGCACTGTTACGCATTACTTTAGGTTTTGGGTATTTATCGGCTAAGAAACCAGAAGGGGAAAATAAGAAAATAAAGGGTAGTAGTATTAATGCATTTAATACTGCAGTTAATACGATTTGAATGTCGCCGTCGTAAATTTTGAATACGGTATTTTGTACAATAATTTTGTGCCCTAAATCAACAAAGGCATTAATAAATACCATGGCGATATAGGCGAAAAATCCTTTAAAGCTGAATAACTGTTTCATATTTTCCCTGGTTTACTGGTTGCTAACACGTGATGCTAGTGTGTATTTTGTTGTTATATTTTTCTACCAATAATTTAATTGTTGCAATATATTCGCCATAAGGTATAAATATTTAATACCATGAATCATTTTTAACCAACAATAATTAGATTACCCTATGGCTCAAACAAGTTCACTGTTAATTTCATTAAAAAAATCACTAAAAGCTCACGGCTACACATATGCTGATGTTGCAAAACACATAGGGTTGACTCAAGCTAGCATTAAACGTTTGTTTAGTGAGGAAAATATTTCGCTGCAACGACTAGATCAAATATGTCAGATGATGGATTTAGAAATTTCAGATTTAGTACTTTTGATGTCTGAGCAACAAGCACACTTGCAACAACTCAATGTTGAACAGGAACAAGAGTTAAGCCAAGATCTTGGTTTGCTATTAATTGCGCTATGCGTACTTAATAAGTGGACCATGGATGAGATCATTGAGCATTATAAATTAGAGAGCCATTACTGTATTCAAAAACTGGCACGTCTAGATAAACTAAAAATTATTGAGTTATTGCCTGGTAATAGAATTAAGCTTTTGGTTGCAGCAAACTTTGGTTGGCGAGAAAACGGGCCCATTCAAGCATTCTTTCAACGCACCATAGGCCAAGAATTTTTCAACTCACGCTTTAACCAAGATGAAGAAAGCTTATTGGTACTTAATGGTATGCTTGCCAGTGCCAGTAATAGTGAATTTCAACGTAAACTTAAACGTATTGCGCAAGAATTTGAGGTGTTAAATCATGAAGACTCTAGCTTACCCTTAGAGCAGCGTTTTGGCGTTACTGTTGTACTTGCGATGCGCAGTTGGCGTTTCGGATTGTCGCAACATTTACTGAAAAAACAGCCTCATCAAACTTAAATAAACGAATATTTATAAACAATTTGTTTACATAAAGTATAGGTATTTAATACTTATACTCGACAAACCTGCAACCTTTTTGCTTTTGGTTGCACATTATAATCTTCCCCTCCACTGTGTTACTTCCTAATTCAAAGCAATGACAGCCGTTGCTGTTAAAACAGGAAGGACAGAGTTATGAACAACTTACTTATAAAAATATTCAGCAAATCACTGCTGGTAAGTTTGGCGTTATTTAGCCAAATCAGTTTAGCCAGTGGCTTACTTACACCTAGTGATGGCTCTTTGCCTGCATTAGATATTAACGAGCATCATGTCAACGTGGTAATTGAAGACGGCTTTGTGGTTACTCGCATAGAACAAGTCTTTTATAACCCTAACGACATTGATTTAGAGGCGATATATTCATTTCCTCTACCAAAAGAAGCTTCACTTGGTGAGTTTGCCTATTGGATAGATGGTCAGCCAATAACTGGTGAAGTAGTAGAAAAGCATAAAGCGGAACAAATTTACCAACAAGAAAAGCAAGCTGGACGAGACGTTGCGCTTAGTGAAAAAGACAGTTACAAAAGTTTTGATACTAAAGTTTACCCAATACGCGCTAAGCAACAGGTTCGTATTCAATTAACTTACTTGCAAGTTGCAGAAGTAGAAACATCAATAGGTCGTTACACATACCCTATGGAAGAAGGCGGAGTTGATGAACTTAAGACCGCATTTTGGAACTATCAAGATAAAGTAAAACATAAATTTAGTTTTAATTTAGTATTTCGCTCTAGTTACCCCGTGGAAGAGTTTCGCTTACCTAAACACTCGCAGGCATTGGTACAGCAAATATCTGCTGATGAATGGACTGTAAGCTTTTCTAGTGAGGAAACCACCGCAATAATTGAAGAAGGAAGCACTGCCAATAATCCAGTAGCTACTGTACCGGCATTTTCTCTTGATCAAGACATTGTTGTTTACTGGCGCTTAAAATCTGGATTACCTGGCTCTATTGATTTGGTGAGCTACAAACAGCCAGGCAAAGAACGTGGTACCTTTATGATGACCGTAACCCCAGGTGAAGACTTATCGCCAATTACGCAAGGCAGAGACTTTATTTTTGTATTGGATTATTCAGGGTCTATGCAAGGAAAATACCAAAGTATGGTTGAAGGGGTGCGTCAAGGTTTGCATAAATTGAATGATCAAGACCGCTTTCAAGTGGTTATTTTTAGCAGTCATGCGCAGCAGTTAACTAATGGTTATGTGCAAGCCACTCGCGAAAATGTATTGCATTTGATGCAGAAACTAGAGCAACAACAACCAGGAAACAGCACGAACCTTTATAACGGTATGGAAATGGCTCTAAAAAGCTTAGATTCTGATCGCCCAAGTGCAATTGTTTTGGTGACCGATGGTGTTACTAATGTTGGCAAAACCGAGAAAAAAGCGTTTATTAAAATGCTTGAAAAAGTAGATGTAAGGTTGTTTACCTTTGTTATGGGCAATAGTGCCAATAGACCATTGCTGGCCGGTATGACCAAAATTTCAAATGGTTTTGCCATTGATGTGTCTAATAGTGATGACATAGTAGGGCAATTAATGCAGGCGACGGCAAAGCTAGGCTATGAAGCATTTCACGATTTGGATATAGAAATCAGTGGTGTGAAAGTTAAAGATATGACGCCGAAAAATATAAATACTTTATATAGAGGTCAGCAATTAGTTGTTTTTGGTCATTACTATGGTGATGGTGATGGTGAAGCAGAGGTGACGATAAAAGGTAAAGTATCGGGTGATAAAAACCGCTATCACACACGCTTTAATTTTGCCCAAGAAAGTGAATTACACCCTGAATTAGAACGGTTATGGGCGTTTGCTACAATTCAAAACATACAGGATAAAATGGACTATTTAGGTACCGATAAAGACAGTGAGCAAGCAATAACCGATTTAGCTATCGAGTATGGATTAGTTACTGACTACACCTCAATGTTAGTGATGCGCGAGGAGCAATTTTCCGCTCATGGTATTGACCGTCAAAATCAACAGCGCGTAGCAAAAGAACACGCTGCTCGCGCTAAAAGAACCAGTGCCCCTGTTCGTAATAATCACATAGATAAGAACACACCAGCATTTAATAAAAGCCGACCTAGCTTTGGTGGCGGAGGTGGTGGTAGTACAACGCCTTGGATCTTGTTTGTACTACTATTAACTATTGCTCAGCGAGCATTGAAGACTAAACGAGGCAAAGTTTGTTAACAAGATAATGACAACAAACTATTGCAGGGTTTTACATTTCGTTAACGGACTTTTATCAAGGTAAAGGCTATTATTTAACACAGTTAACTTTCATAGTTTTCCTCCCTGAAATGCTATTTTTAACCTCCAATTTTTTGGAGGTTTTTTTTTGCCTAAACTTTACTAAGTTAAATGCTTTTAATAAAACAGCGAAAAATCATAATTAGATTAGAAATTAAAGCTATTCAACGTTAAAATAGTCACAATTATCTTCATCTTTAAAATAAAAAATGGAACTTCTATGTCACTTTCAGTGGTTATATTAGCCGCGGGTAAAGGCACCCGCATGCGTTCTGACTTGCCAAAAGTTTTACACCCGGTTGCTCATCAATCTATGGTAGAGCATGTTATAGACTCTGCTCGTGCGGTTAATGCTGATAATATCTACTTAGTCTATGGTTTTGGTGGTGAAGTGCTCAAAGCACGTATTCAAGGTGATGATCTAACGTTTGTTGAGCAAGCAGAGCAGCTTGGTACTGGCCACGCGGTAGATATGGCTAGCCCATTTTTAAAAGATGATGAAGACGTTTTAGTGCTTTATGGTGATGTGCCACTCACTAAAGTATCAACTATTGAAAAACTCATTCAAGCCAAGCAAAAAAATAGCATGGCGTTACTAACAGTTCACTTGGCAAACCCAACAGGCTATGGGCGCATTGTTCGTTTAGGTGGTAATGTGGTTGGTATTGTTGAACAAAAAGATGCTTCGGCTGAGCAACTTGCAATTACTGAATGTAATACCGGTATTTTATTAGCCAATGGTGGCGATTTAAAGCGTTGGTTATCTAACCTTTCAAGTGACAACGCGCAAGGTGAATACTACCTTACCGATATAATAGCTATGGCACATAGTGATGGTCAAACCATTCATACAGCTCACCCCGGTACTGAAGTTGAAGTAGAAGGCGCAAACAATAGAGTACAACTAGCGAACCTTGAACGAGCGTATCAGTTACGTAAAGCCGAAGAGCTAATGATTGCTGGCGCAAGTTTACGTGATCCAACGCGTATTGATATTCGTGGTAATTTAACTGTTGGCAACGAAGTACAGATCGACGTGAACTGCATTTTCGAAGGCGATGTAAGCTTATCCGATAATGTAAAAATTGGCGCAAACTGTATTATCATCAATAGCCAAATTGGCCAAGGTGCAGAAATTAAACCAAACAGCATTGTTGAAAATGCCAATATTGGTCAGCAATGTTCAGCGGGACCTTTTGCCCGCATTCGCCCAGGTACCATAATGAAAACCAACTCACACGTTGGTAACTTTGTTGAAATGAAAAATACAACCATGGATGAAGGCGCAAAAGCAGGGCACTTAACCTATTTAGGCGATGCTGAAATTGGCAAAAAAGTAAATATTGGTGCAGGTACTATTACCTGTAACTATGATGGCGTAAATAAATCTAAAACCATCATTGGCGATGGTGCATTTATTGGTTCAAATGCTTCTTTAGTTGCCCCTGTTACTATTGGTAAAATGGCAACAACCGGCGCTGGTTCTACTATTGCGAAAGATGTTGAAGATGACACCTTAGCCGTATCAAGAGCTAAACAACGCAACATTACCGGCTGGACAAGGCCAATTAAAAAGTAATTTATCGACCAATAAATTTTCAGAATTTGTATAATAACGCCGGCATATGCCGGCGTTTTAATATCTCTCTTCTAGAAAGAATAGGTCAAATTAAAGTAATGCCCTGCACCACTAGTATCTACTTCTTTACCGCCTAAAATAGTACCGTCTTTCCACTGGGTCATATCATCGTATAACTTTAACCCGTAACCCATTGCAAAGTGCGAGCTTGGTAAGTGATACCAAATACCTAAATACGATTGCAAAGAAGTGTCGGTGCGATACTCTTGCTCAAAACTGTTACCTTCATCTAGATCGCTACCAAATTCATAATCAAAATATCCTTGAAAGGCGAGAAAGCCAGAATTTTCAAAATTGTGAAGTGTCTTAAACCAATTCATATGAAAAGCATAACCATCCCACTCATCTTCATTAGTTGCACCATAGTTTTCTCTTATCAAGCGGGCATACAGATTAACCCCAGTTTTACCAAGCCAAGGTAGTTCCATATCGGTACCAATACCCAGCCAAACAATTTTCAAACCACTACTTTCAGTTGTAACTGGCACTTCATCCACAACATCTACCACACAAGTTTGTGCACATTCATTGTCGCCATAATATATATCCATAGCGATATACCATTCTTTAATAATGCCAACCGACAAGTCTTTATCAAACAAGTAATCGAGCGACATTCTTGGTTCAATATCGGCAAACATATTTGAGCCATCGTGAGCATCACTGTCAGAGTTATTAAACGCATCTTTAAAATCAACATAACCGTATAAATCAAATAAACCAGAGCGTCCGCCAAACTCAATTTCCAAATATTGATCGTTAAATTTAAAGGGGCCACCACGTTGATCTTCACCATGATAAAGATGAAAATTAAGCCATAAGAAATCGTTTTCATGGATATCTTCAGGCACGGTCGCTGCTGTAACAAAGCCTGATTGTAGAAAACTTAAGATAAGTAGTAATGAAGTTAATACTTTCATAAAATATTTCCCTAGTGTTGAATTTTTAGTGATCGACTACCTTGAATTTGAACGATGAAATAAAAACAGCGTAAATCAAACATGATTATAGTTTAAATATTGAGCACTATTTAAATTTGTGTAATTTGCCTAACGATAAATTTCACATTAAATCGGAAAGCGGACTAAGGACCCCGTTTGCTCCCCGCTCAATAACATGAGTGTAAATTTGTGTGGTACGTACGTCACTATGTCCTAATTGTTCTTGTACTGTACGAATGTCAGCCCCTCTTTCAAGTAAATGTGTTGCAAAAGAGTGCCTTAAAGTGTGGCACGTTACTCGTTTATCAAAGTCTGCTTTTAATGCGGCAGTTCTTACTGCTTTTTGTACGCAGGTTGGATCTATGTGGTGACGGCGCATTGCACCATTCTCAGGATCTGAGCTTAACCTGCTAGAAGGGAATAAAAATTGCCAACTAAATTGTTTACTTGCATTGGGAAATTTACGAGATAGAGCATGTGGCAACCAAACACCGGCATAGCTAGAGTTTTGACAATCTAATTCATGCTTTAATTTAACAGCTTCAATTTGCCTTTTAAGTGGCCTAACCAATTCTTTAGCTAAAGTTGCTCTTCTATGTTTTCCGACTTTACCATTCCAAACTTGCACTGAAAAATAGTCAAAATCAATATCTTGAGTTCTTAATCGAATAAGCTCCATTAAGCGTAATCCACTGCCATACATTAATTGGCAAGCAAGAGAATACTTGGGGTTTATTGCATGAAAAAAGCTAACCGTTTCTTTTCTAGTTAATACAGTAGGTAGCTTTGTTTGATTAGTGCTGCGATTAAAAGTCATCTCTAGGTTTAAAGGTTTATTTAAAACGTTTTTATAAAGAAACACTAAAGCATTAAGAGCTATGGCTTGAGTTTTAGGAGCTACATTGCGTTCGTTAGCTAAATAAGAAAGGAAATTTTCAGTTTCAACATTATGCATCTCTTTGGGGTGGCGCTTACCGTTATAAATAATAAAGGCTTTGATCCAATATAAATATGCTTCAATGGTTTTCTTGGCGTATCGACGAGTCCACATGTGCTTGGACACAGCTTTTAAAAATTCAGATTTCATCCTTGATACCTACTTTTAAAAATAACTATTCAAGTATAGTTAAACTCTCAAAAAACCAAAAATGCGTGAAACACGGCAAAAAACTGTCTTTTATCAGAGATAAAAGAATTAACCATCATAAAGTATTGATATTTGGTAAAAAAATAAGCTATCGTAATATTTTTATTTGATAAGAAGTTAGAGCCCGTGTTGAATCATAGTCTTTTGCTTTTTATTAAGCTGTTAAATTGAAAGAGTAGTATGGAAATAATCGAATATAAAAAGTCGCGTAATAAACAATGGCAATTTGCTATTGCAGCTCTATTCACGACTATTGTGCACGCATACTTTATAAGAGAAAGTTCAGATAGCTTATTCTTTTTAGTAGGCTTGTCTTGTACTTGGCTTTTAACAACTGGCTTATTTCTTTATCAAATTCGAAGTGCGGCTAAAGAGGCGAAATGCCCCAAATGTACGACAGATCTTTATGAGATTATCGAGTCACTAAAAACTAGTGGCAAATTGGAGCTAAAGTATTGTCCAATATGTGGGCAATCAGTAAGCACAAATACAATTTAACAAGGCACTCAAGCAGGACAAATTTAGTTTGGTTTTTGTCACTGCGTTCCTGATTTTAACCAAACTAAATTAGCCTCTTAGTGGGGCGTTAGATTTTTATCACATTCATAGGATGATTCATGTTTGGAAGAGCCGAAATTAATGAGGTGTTTACGCCTCGTAATTCAGAAGTAAATAAGACTATGTACATTGAAAGGGAAGCTCTAGAAAAAGAACTATTTCGATCAATTAAAGGAAGTATGCACTCATTTCTTTTTGGAGAGAGTGGTAACGGTAAATCATGGTTATATAAGAAAGTATTCTCTGACAAGAAAATAGAATATGTTGTTGCCAACTGTGCAAGAGCTTCAATGAAGAAGTCTATTGTCGATGAAATTTATTCAGTATGTGTACAAAATGGAACATCGCAGAAAGTTTCCTATTCAGAAACAAAAAAAGCAGGAGTTAAGGCTTTAGCTACGGCTGAATTATCTCACCAAGGTAACTATGAATTAAAACAAGAAGACCGGTTAATTGAATCTTTTATCGCCCTTAACGAAAACTCTAACAGTAAACCTGTTGTAATTGTTTTTGACAATGTCGAAACTATTTTCAAAAATAATGAGTTAATGAGTGAATTGTCCGACATAATTATTCTATTAGATGATTCTCGTTATTCTCAATATAACGTAAAGTTTTTAATTGTAGGTGTCCCTAACCAAGTGCTGGAGTATTTTTCTTCTGCTAAAAACCCATCTTCTGTCGGTAATAGAATTCAAGAAATATCTAGGGTTGCAGGCTTAGTGCCAGGACAAGTGGTGACTTTTTGTGAAAATGGTTTTCAACATCATCTTAAAGTAAACATTGGTGAGACTCAATTGAAGCGACTAGCACGACACGTTTACGATATTACTTTAGGTGTTCCTCAAAGGATACATGAATATTGCGAAGGACTATCTTATATTCTTGAAGATAATAAATGGACTTATCAACCTACTTTATTAGATTTAGCAGATCATGATTGGTTAAGAAAAGGATTACGTGAAAACTATTCAGTAATAGAAGCGTATTTAAACTCAGATGAAACAGCTAACGGAAGAAGAAATCAAGTTATATACGCTTTAGGTAAAATAGCCCACCATCAAGTGAACACAGAAACTATTGGTAAACAAATAGCTATAGAATTTCCAAATAACTGCCCTAGAAGTAAATCAGGTATTGGTCAAGTACTCTCTAATTTAGCAAAAGGAGATAAACCTGTTCTTAAAAAAATTGCTCACTCTAGCTCTTACTCGTTAACTGATCCTCGCTACTTAATGTGCATTAGAATAATGTTGCATAAAGATGAGACGTCTGAAAATGTGCGTAAAAAGCTATTCAAGCTAAGTTAAAAATCTAACAAGTTGCTTAAACGGACAAAAAACAGCTGGCTTTTGCTCGTTCCTCGCTAATTATAGCCAGCCATTTTTAGCCATTTTTAGCCGCTTAGCAAAGCGTTAGCAGCCAAACCAACAGTTGAGTACAAAGGAAGTATCGTGACTAAAAAATCAAAAATTAGTATTTTTATTTCTTATTCATGGAGCGACACTAAAGTCGCCGATGAAATTGAAAGTGATTTGAGCCAGTTTCAATTAAGCCTAGTTAGAGATGTTCGTGATATTGAATATAAATCTAGTATCACTAGCTTTATGGAAAAAATTAGAGATACAGATTTCGCGATACTTCTTGTGAGCGAAGATTATTTGAAGTCAAAGAACTGTTTAAAGGAAGTTATTCACCTTTTAAAAGAAAAAGAATACAAACACAAAATTTTGCCTATTATTGTTGGCAATCCTTCCATTTATAATGCCGAAGGACGTGTTCTATATACAAGACATTGGTTGGAAGAAAAAAATAAACTAGAAGAATTAATAAATAGCTTACCAGCTACGGCTATCATCAATGAAATCCAAGAACTTAAAGTTTTGGAAAGTATCTCTTCGAATATCAATGAATTCCTAAGTTATATAAGTGATATAAAAAATGTGACTTTTAGCGAACTAAAAGATGAAAGCTACAAATCACTTATTGAATCAATAGGTGGTGTAAATGTTGATCATCTGATTGAATTATTACAAATAACATTAAATCCAAATATTGACGAAAAAGAACTACAGATAGACGATTGGTTTGAGAATAACACACCAACATCTGATGCTTATGCAATAAGAGCGATAGTAGCTAAATTAAAAAATAATATTCTAAAAGCTGAGGCAAATTATGAAAAAGCTATAGAATTAAATGCTGAAAACGCTTTCGCACTGAATGACTATGCTTATATGCTATTTAATGAAAAAAGAGAGCATCAAAAAGCAAAAGATATGTTAGTCAAGGCAATTGATCTTTTTCCTAATTTTACAGTTGCACGATTGAACCTAGGTTGTTTATTAACTGATGCTTTTGATGATATCGAAAGCGCTAAAAAGCAATATGAAGAAATCATTTCATATAACCCTACAGAAGAAAAAGCATACAATAATTTAGCTAATTGTTATAAGCGAAATAGTAAGAGTAAAGCCAATCAAAAGGTCATTTGTGAATTGTACGATAAAGCTCTAAGTTTAAACCCTGATTATATAGAGGTTCACCTTGGTTACGGTAGTTTTCTAACTGAATATATGGGAGAGCACGATAAAGCTTTACAGCATTATGACGAAATGCTGAGAATAGATCCAAAATCTTCGAAATTAGTTGCATCATTAAAAGAGCGTTTAAGAAAAAAGTCTCAGCAGAAAGTAACTAGAAATGAACTTTGTCCGTGTGGTAGTGGTTTAAAGTATAAAAAATGTCATGGTGCTTAGTGGCTGCTAACAAGAAAATTAACGAATGGACTAAGAAAGCTTGGCTTAGTTCGTTCCTCACTAATTATAGCCAAGCTCTTTTGCCCGTTATTTGGACGTTAGCTTTCAAAGGAGGCCTCATTGGCTGTTTTAGACTTCAAAGAAATCCCAGAAGCGCATATTGCTACAGGGCAACAAGATCAATTTGAACTTTTCTCTAGAGACTTTTTAGCTTTTGTTGGATATGAAATTTTAACTGATCCTGATAGAGGTGCTGATGGTGGTGTCGATTTAGTAGTATTGGAAAAACGAACAGGTGTCGGTGGAGAAACCCTAGTTAAATGGTTGGTTAGTTGTAAGCATAAAGCTCATAGTGGAAGTTCAGTGAAACCAAGCGATGATTCTAATATTAGAGATCGTGTTGAAGCAAATGAGTGTGATGGATTTATTGGCTTTTATTCAACTCTTGCTAGCGCAGGGCTAGCAGGAAACCTCCAAGGTTTAGATGGGAAAATTGAAACACAAGTTTTTGACTATGAAAAAATAGAAAGTAATTTATTACATTCAGCAAAAGGATTGGAAATAGCTGAGAGATACTTCCCCCAATCGCTTGATAAGTGGAAAACGAACAACCCCAAGCCAGCCCAAATTTTTGCAGAAGATCCGAAGCTTCATTGTAAAGTCTGTGATAAAGAATTATTTGAGCAAGATGACAAAGGGATTATTCAGCTCTGGAATAAAATACGAGTCGATTATGAAAAAGAGCCCAAGCGTTATGAATTTGTTTACTGGACGTGCCGTGGTCATTGTGATGACGTACTTTCGCGCCATATCAGAAAGCAACGATCAGATGTAAGTGATGGCTGGGAAGATATTTCAGATGTAATGATGCCTACTGTATTTATAAAGTGGGTCATGAGTACATTCAATGAACTAAGAGATGGTATTGAATATTCTGACGAGGCATTTGAAAATTTAAAAACATTTATGATTAAGGTCTATCCATATATTTGTCGGCACTTAACAGATAACGAGCAAGATAGAGTTAAGTCTCTAATGGAAATTCCGTCATACATGGGCGGCTTGGGGTATGAAAGCTAACAAGTCGCTCAAAGTGGACGCAAAACAGTTGGCTTGCGCTCATTCTTCGCTAATTTTAGCCAACAATTTTGCGCCCGCTAGCCATTAAGGAGTTTACTTGAACATTTCTGAGTCACATGAAAAAGAGCTTTTAGTTGCAAAATCTTTATTAGAGAACCCGGGACTTGCTGCAAAAATAACTAATCTTATAGGTACTCCTATTGAAAAGGGTTTAGATTTACTTCCTGATGATTGGAGTAAAAATATAGCTAAAGTGACAGAGAAGTCTCTAATTAAGGCATCTGATGCTGCGATATTTACGATGAAAGATATTCCTGGTGAAGAATCGTCTAATATTTGGCATAAGTTGGGAGTTGCAGTTAGTGGTGGTGTCGGCGGTTTCTTTGGCTTGGCGGCGATAGCTGTTGAACTACCCATTTCAACATCAATAATGTTGCGTTCTATAGCTGATATTGCTCGTAGCGAAGGTGAATCGATTACAACACCTGAAACTCAAATGGCTTGTTTAGAGGTGTTTGCATTGGGTGGGCCAAGTGATCTAGATGATGGCAGTGAGTCGGGATATTTTGCGATAAGAGCAGCACTAGCAAAGTCAGTTGCTGAAGCTGCAGAATTTATTCTAAAAAAAGGTATTACCGATGAAGCAGCTCCTATTTTAATTAAATTAATTGCTAAAATCGCTGAAAAGTTTGGTGTTCAAGTTACTCAAAAAGCAGCTGCACAAGCAGTTCCTGCTATTGGTGCAGCTGGCGGCGCAATAATAAATACTTTATTTATTGATCACTTTCAAGACATGGCTAGAGGCCATTTTATTGTTAGAAAACTAGAACGTGTATATGGATATGAAGTAGTCAAAGACGCATATGATGCATTACCTAAAAATGGCTAACAAGTTACTCAAACGGACGCTAAACAGTTTGCTAGCGCTCGTTCCTCGCAATTTAAGCAAACTATTTCGCGCCGCTTAGTAAGGCGTTAGGTGAAAGGAGACTTAGCCTCTATGGATAATCCATCAACTTTATTAGTCGTTCATGATCTACTTGTTTCGAGAGATTTCTACGTTGGTATTCTCGGTCTAACACTTGTTGAAGAACATGAAGACAGTTTAAAGCTTAAAAGTGGTTCACATAATGTGTTTATGTTTCAAGGTACAATGGAAGCAAAAAGCTATGAGCACGGATATAACTCAAATTCATCATTGGTGCTTACTGTCAGTAACTTGGATGAAAAAATTAATGAGTTAAAATCTAAAGGTGTAGTTTTTATCCATAAATCACCTAATGAAAATAGGTGGGGTCGCTATGCCGCTTTTAAAGACCCTTCAGGGATCGTAAATGAATTAATGGAGTTTTTCACCTAACAAGCAAATAAATCAGGACAAATAACAGTTGGTTTTTGCTCCTTCGCCGCTTATTTTAACCAACTGATATTTGCCCATTATTAGGGCGTTATGTGTCTAGAGGAGTAACGAGATGAATTGGAACGCAATTATCGCACTTTCTGAAGTCGTCGGCGTCATAGCCATTATTTCTTCACTTATTTATGTAGCTGCTCAAATACGACAAAATACTTTGATTGCGCGCGCTACGATTATTCATAGTACAAACACTGCCGCAACGCGCATACCTGAACTTATTGCCCAAGACGCCGAGCTGGCAATAATCTATCGCAAAGGAATAAGTGGACAGTCCCTAGATGGCGTGGACCTAGAGAGATTTATTGCTTTGGTCGAAATGTATGTGATCTGGCTGGAAGATGTCGACAGCCAATTTGATGCGGATTTATATTTTAATGATGATGATCTAGATGGCGTGATTGATGCTATGTCTTACGAACTAATGAATTGGTTCTCAACACCAGAGGTCCGAAAGTGGTGGCATCAAGAGGCAAAACAAAATTATGTTCCTGGGTTTGCCATCAAGATGGACAAATACATCGAGACTGACTAGTACTAGTAGTTTTATATCGGCTCACCGATAGTAACCAAAACTAAGTCCCAGTATAGGAAATCGGAATTGAAGCAAACACATAACAAAACGTTCAACTTCGCAGCCTACGGCTGCCCGACAGCCCAAAGCTACGCTTCGGCCTGCCGGTTAACTCAGCGTTATACGTTTACTGACACCACAATTGAGAATAGAGGATTACTATGAGATCGTTACTCTTCAAAATAATATTAATAGTGAGCCTTTTCGGAGTTGTCAGTTTTGCTGCTTCATCTAATAGTGAGAGTCCTTATATCTACGTTCTTGGTGTGGCTCAAGACGCAGGTTATCCTCAAGCTGGCTGTTATGAAGTTCATTGTATCCCCGGTTGGAAAAATATCGGCCTCAGGCGGGGAGCCGTCTCACTTGGTTTGATTGACCCTCAGGCTAAGACAAAATATATGTTTGAAGCTACACCAAATTTCCCGTCGCAACTTTATGATTTAGAGTTAGAGGCACCTTTGGAGAACTTTAAGTTTTCAGGAATATTCCTTACTCACGCACATATCGGTCATTACACCGGGCTAATGTTCTTAGGCCATGAGGCGATGGGGGCATCAAATGTGCCTGTATTTTCTATGCCTAGAATGGCACGATTTTTGGAAACAAACGGACCGTGGAGCCAGCTTGTTAAATACAAAAACATATCCTTAGTACCCTTGCAAGACAACGGAGTGCAAAAATTAGGTAGCGTGAAAGTAACACCTTTTTTAGTGCCGCACAGAGACGAATACTCTGAAACTGTAGGATATCGAATAGTTGGTCCAGACAAGTCTGCAATATTTATCCCAGACATAAATAAGTGGCACGAATGGAAAACGGATATCGCAAAGTTAGTAACAACGGTGGACTATGCTTTTCTTGACGCGGGTTTTTTTGCAGATGGAGAATTACCTGGTCGCGACATGTCTTTGATACCACACCCATTCGTTACTGAAACCATGGAAACCCTAAAACAGCTTTCTCGCGAAGATCGCAAAAAGGTATGGTTTATACACATGAATCATACTAACCCTATGTTGAATCCAAATAGTGTGGAAAGTCAGAAGGTAAAATCTGCAGGATTTAATATCGCGATAGAAGGAAAGCGGTTTACTCTTTAGGTGCCGACGTATAACAAATCAATCAACTACGCGCCTTCAGCGCCGGACACAGAAAATATTAGCCGGTTATTAATGCGTTAGTTTGTTTTATCTTTAAGAGTTAAAAACAAGGAATGTTTTCAAGTTGAAGTAAGCGCTTTTTTTGAGTAGATACTTTTTAAAATCAGCGCTTAACCTACCTAATCATTTCCATTTTGTTTTCTTTTTAAGTACAGTAGATAAATTGTAAAAAGTGTATGTTTACCAATAGCTTGTGGCCAGTAAACTGGCGGAAGCGTGGTTACTCAAACTAACAAGCTGTTTAACGTAACACATAAAGCTGGCTGTGTTTCGTGCCTCAACTATTTTAGCCAGCTTTACTTAGCCCGTTAACAGGGCGTTAGGTGTAAAGGGAGTTGAAATCCAATATGTATTTTCTACTAACATATGATGTTGTATCTGATTATATAGAGCGAAGGACTGAATTTCGTGATGCTCATATTAAACTAGCTTTATCTGCTGTAGATCGCGGTGAACTGAGATTGGGTGGAGCGCTAACCGAACCTAATGATGGAGCCGTTTTACTTTTTGAGGGTGACTCTCCAGACGTTGCGGAAAGTTTTGCCAAACGAGATCCTTATGTCTTAAACGGTCTTGTAAAAAATTGGCAGGTCAGGTCATGGTCAATAATTATAGGGGCAGGTGTCTCTCCACAAAATATTGAAATTAGCACCTAACAAGGCACTAAAACAGGACAAATAAAGCTTGGTCTTTGTCACTGCGTGCCCGATTTAAGCCAAGCCTTATTTGCCCCTTAAATGGGCGTTATGCGTAAAAGGAGTTTTATCAATGTTTGGTAAAAAGTCGACTATTAGAAAGTATAAGTACAAACTTCGCCCTGCATTAGCTAAAAGGTATGGCGGCTCAGCAACTTACACAAAAGGTCAAGTTGATAAAACCATAGATGAAATGGGCTTTGATAAAAGGCATATACATTACGCATATTTAATGTATTGCGACGTTGCGACTTCCAAAGCCAATACCCCTGATAATGAATCTACCGAATCAATGAGCAATACAATTACTTCCGTATCAGGAATAGGGATTTTTGGGGCGCTTTTCGGTTCTTCATATTATAGTGGCGGAGACGATGGCACTGGTGGAGATTTTGGTGGTGATGGCGGCGGTGGCGGAGAGTAGTTTACGCATAACAAGAATTTAAAGCGGGACTGCTAACAGTTTTCTCGGTTTCGCTTCGCTTCACATTTTAGCAAACTATTATCAGCCTCTTAACAGGGCGTTAGGCATATACGGAGGGATGCGATTTAATGAAGTTTTTGAGTGTTGTAATACTTAGTATTTCTCTTGTTGCTTGTTCTTCTACAGAAGTTCATTTATATACGCGTTATTTATCAGATACTGAAATTGAAAAAATCAGTTCAAAACTGGATGAGTCTAACTTTAAAGTTATTACTAATACACTCTCTTTTCCTGAAACAATTAACCAATCAACTCTGCTTTATTCGCCATTTATTAAGGGTGATAAAACTCTAGATATATTAATAAATTCACTTTCTGATTTAGGTTGGGCTATCCCTAACGTAGAAGCGCTTGTATCAGGGAATCATTGGTATAGCAAAGATAGTGTTGGTTTGTTTATACTCCCAGAAGGAGTCAAACAAAAAGATAAAATTGCTAATCAAGATCTGGCTAATGATTACGAAAGCCGAAATTGCGATACTTTAGTGAACCTTCGTTTAAACAAAGATAATACTTATCAACTGACTTTTCTCAACAAAACTAACGAACGAAAAGATCATCTCAAAGGTAGTTGGAAAATAAGAAGTTATCCTTATATAGAATTAACATCATTTAACGAACGTTGGTGGTTTTACTTTGAAATTGAACAAAAAGTTGAATCTGATAAAGTAAGTAAAGTAAATATTATTGAGCTTAAGCCCGTAGATCATTATCCTTTCTTTCCTAATTGCAGTTTTGTAAATGGTGTAAGAATTTAATAATAATCAGCTAGGTGTATATATGCCTAACAAGCCAATTAAGATGGGACTGCTAACAGTTTGCTCGGTTCCGCTTCGCTACACATTTTAGCAAACTATTATCAGCCTCTTAACAGGGCGTTATGCGAAATCGTAGTTGAGGGAGCATCCCCAAAGGAATAACTAATGAATTGGTTGAAAGAGTGTTCAGAGCGATATCCGATTTTATCTTTTACGCTAATTAGTGTAGGCATCACATGGGCTGTTTGGTTTTGTGTTCCGTTTTTTGCAGGATCAAATTGGGCACTTGGACGTATACTAGTTGGAGCCGGTTTTGGCCCTGCATTAGCAGCAATTTTTCTAAATCACTTATGCGGTCCAGGAGCCAATATTGGCAATAGAAAGTGGTGGTTCTGTTTTAGTTTTTTTTCCATTTTACTGTTTGGATTGTATTTCTCAATATTGATTACAGGCGATGCTATTACAGCAGAAAAATTTTCTACGGCTAAACCAGTTGGCATTACATTTACTGGAGTATTAGGTTCAATAGTTTCTGCTGGGGTTGGGGGCTTTGTAATAGCATCTTTAGTCGTTAGTCGGTCAAATGCTCTAAATTCAATAAGCCAGTGGCGTATATCTATTAAGTGGTGGTTGATCGCCTTGCTGTTACCCGCGACATGGATGTTACTAGGACTGTTCATGGCATACATGACGGGAAACCCTGTAGAAATTTCTCACCACGGTTTAGACTTGCAAACTTGGATTTTATATACAACACGTTCAATATTATTAACTTTTTTAGTGGTCGCTATTGGTGAAGAGTCTGGCTGGCGAGCTTGGATGTTACCACGCCTACAGGCGAGTTTTAGTCCACTTTTGAGCTCTGTATTTCTTGGTCTAATCTGGGGCCTATGGCATTTTCCTTTATTTGTTATTGGCCAATATAGCGATCCACCTGAAATGGTTTTTGCTAAAGCAGGGGCTTGTGTTATGTTGGGGATTATTTTTACTTGGCTTTACAATCGCACAGGAGGAAACCTTCTGATGGTTGTTTTACTGCATACAGCTATGAATAGCTCACCGAGACTCATTCCTTTTTCTGAACAAATGGGCTTATTCTTATTTTTAGCTTTTGTATCCATGATTATTTTCGACCGTATGTGGCGAAAAAATGGAGTAAGCAACTTAGATGGGTGTGCTCAAAAAACTTAACCCATGTACCATTTATTTTCTCATAACAAGAACATTAAACGGAACATTTACAGTTGGCTGTTTTTCGTTCCTCAAACATTATAGTTGGCTATAAATTTCAGCTTATGTAAGCGTTATATCTCTAAGGATTATATTTTGAGTGTCATGGAGACTGATAGATTAGAAATTCGTGAAATCAATTCAAAAGACTCAATTGATTTGCGACTTGTTTTGTCTGACCCTGAAGTTATGAAATATTCAATAGTTGGTGTTCACAATGATAGTGAAATACAAAAATATATAGATAATTGCCAACAACAATACCGTACTAAGGGGTTTGGCCAATGGGCTATGTTTTCAAAATTAGATGCTAGTTTTGTTGGTGTTTGCGGACTAAATTTACATGTAGTTGAAAGCAATGATTTACTGCATGTTAGCTATAGG
Source organism: Thalassotalea psychrophila (assembly GCF_031583595.1). NCBI lineage: Bacteria > Pseudomonadati > Pseudomonadota > Gammaproteobacteria > Alteromonadales > Colwelliaceae > Thalassotalea > Thalassotalea psychrophila. Next base: position 4,761,756 of record NZ_CP134145.1, on the reverse strand, counting down.
TTAGCTTCCTCTCAACAAGGGAAAGGTTTTGCTTCAGAAGCAACAATTGCTGTAGCTGAATTTTGCAAACAACAATTAAAATTAAAGGATATTTCAGCTTTAATAGATCCTGAAAACATACCTTCTCTTAAAGTGGCTAAAAGAGCTGGCTTTTTATTTAAAAAATCATCTGAAATTCAAGGTTTCAATGTAGACATCTATCAATTGGATTTTAGAGGCGAGATATAACAAGCCAATTAAGGCGGGACTGCTAAAGCTTGGCTCAGTTTCGCTCTGCAACACAAGTTTAGCCAAGCATTATTAGCCCCTTATTGGGGCGTTAGGCTTTCCTATAATTCAGATGAAAACGGATATTATGACGAATAAAATTACTAAATTAGAAAAAGTAGGTTTTGTATTAGTTTCACTTATAGTTTTGTTACAGGGATTTTATGGTACTTTTTCATTCATTGATCCTGCCGCCTTTTCTACAGTAAGAGGCACTGAACTTTTTTCTGGTATGGATGCTGATTGGGTGAAAATATATGGATCACGCACTATTTTTATTACCCTGATTTTTGGTTATCTTTTATTTACTCGAAATCATATTGTTTTAATGTGGGGGGCTTTATTTGCTGTTGTTATGCCAATTACAGACGGGCTACTTGCATATGAAGCTCAAGCTCCATTTAAAGTTGTTGCTAAGCATATCGCTACTATCGTGTATCTATTAATAATATTTCTAGTTTTTAAAAAGGTTGTTGCTCAAAAAGCCTAACAAGAATTTAAAGTGGGACTGCTAACAGTTTGCTCGGTTTCGCTTCGCTACACATTTTAGCAAACTATTATCAGCCCCTTAACAGGGCGTTATGCCGAAAAGAGTTTAACTAGATGCCTGAGCCTGATCTATTAAGTATCATGACATTTGAAATATCGACAGATCTTGGTCAGTGGCTTAAGATGAATCACGCCTCTGAAAGTGAATTATGGATAAAGTTATATAAAAAAAATAGTGGAATTAAGAGCATTACTTGGGATGATGTCGTGATTGAATCTTTATGTTGGGGCTGGATAGATGGTGTTAAAAAATCAATCGATGATCAATCTTATCTTCAACGTATAACTCCCAGAAAAACACGAAGCAACTGGTCTAAAAGAAACACAAAGCATGTGGAACGCTTGATTAGTGAAGACCGAATAATGGAATCTGGGCTTGTACATATTCGTGAAGCAAAAGCCGATGGTCGTTGGGAAAATGCCTATGTGGTAAGTGAAATGGAAGTTCCCTCAGATTTTCTAGCTGCCCTAGAGATTAATCTGATTGTTAAAGAATTTTATGCAACACTTAATAAATCAAGTCGTTCCGCTATTGCATATGGATTGATAAGTGCCAAGAAGCCTGAAACCAGACTTAGGCGATTTACAAAATTCATGAACATGCTTGTTAACGAAGAAAAACCTTAGCAAAGTAGAGTTCGTCATAACAAGCATTTAAAGCCGGACTGCTAACAGTTTGCTCGGTTCCGTTACGCTATACAATTTAGCAAACTATTATCAGCCCCTTATTTTGGGCGTTATACATCAAGGAGTCGTTATGAACCGTGTTCTAGTTTCGAGTACAAGTCCCTATGCTTCTAAATTAGGTTTTTCTCGAGCAGTTAAAGTCGGTAATTTTATCTCTGTTGGAGGAACTGCCCCTATTGATGACAATGGAAAAACTGTTGGTGTTAATGATGCTGCTGCTCAAACAAGACAATGTATAAAAATTATTGAGATTGCGCTTAAAGAAGCTGGTGCCACACTAAATGATGTTGTGCGAACTCGTATGCTACTTACTAATATTGATAACTGGAAAGAGGTTGCTGAGGTGAGAGGTGAATATTTCAAAGATATTCTTCCTGTCGATACAGTAATGGAAGTTAGTAAATTTATTAACCCAGAATGGCTAATCGAAATAGAAGTTGATGCAGTAGTACAATCTTGATGAATAACAAGTCACTCAAAAGGACAAATAACAGTTGGTTTTTGCTCCTTCGTCGCTTATTTTAACCAAATACAATTTGCCCTTAACAGGGAGTTATATACAAAGGAAAGTTTTGTGACACTAGAGGCTACATGCTGTTGTAAACAGGTTTCTATCACTGTTTCAGCTCAACCTGAAATGAATTCAGTTTGTCATTGTACAAACTGTAAGCAACGTACGGGAAGTGCATTTGGAATATCTACTTATTTTAAAACAGATGCAGTATTAAATATGTCAGGTGATACAAGAATTTATACACTATGGCACCAAGAGCAAAATCACGAACAAAAGCGCTATTTTTGTTCTAGTTGTGGTACAACTTTGTATTGGACTATATCAACGATGCCTGATTATATCGGTATCGCAGGAGGTTGTTTTGCAGCTTCCGAAATTTTAGAGCCAGCCTATACACTTAATAACTCGAATAAATGTCAGTGGGTAAGCTTTCCATCCAATTGGCAAGTTGAAGAGTAATTTACATATAACAAGCCATTCAAGCGGGATTGCTATCAGTTGGTTCGGTTTCGCTTCGGTACACAATTTTAGCAAACTATTATCAGCCTTTTAAATGGGCGTTATGCAGAACCAAACTTATGGAGTTATAAATTATGCTCGGTGTAAATGAACTTACTACTTTTTTCGGTTGGTGTACTGTAATAAATTTGGGCGTATATTTATTTTCAGCATTTTTCATTTTCGTATTTAAAAGTTTCACCATTAACCTTCATAGTAAAATTGTAGGTGTTGAATCTTCAGAGTTACCAAACATGTATTTTCAATTTTTGGGTAATTATAAAATAGGCATATTACTTTTAAATTTAACACCGTATATTGCATTAAAGTTAATGGGTTAGCGTTTAGTTCAACATAACAAGCATTTAAAGCGGTACTGCTAAAGTTTGGGTCGGTTCCGCTTCGCTACACAAGTTTAGCTAAACATTATCAGCTCCTTAACTAGGCGTTAGACAATTAGGGAAGTATCGTGCACTCAGGTAATAATAAATATTTAATTATCGGTTCTATTTGTAGCGCTCTTGCTGCTATAGCTCACTTGGGGTGTATCATTTTCGGTGGTGACTGGTATCGTTTTTTTGGTGCTGGCGAACAAATGGCAAGAATGGCCGAAGATGGACATTGGTATCCAACTGTCGTTACATCAATTATTGTTTTGATTCTGTCTGTGTGGTCTCTCTATGCGCTTTCTGGCTCAAAAGTTATATTTCGGCTTCCGCTTCTTAGATTAGGACTGATTGTTATTTCTCTAATTTACTTACTTCGAGGTGTAGCATTTGTGGCCATAATGCCAATGTTTCCTGAAAACACTTTAACTTTTTGGTTTGTCAGTTCGGGGATTTGTTTAATTATTGGGACGTTATATGCCGTTGGTACTTTTCAGTCTTGGTCACAATTAAGTGTAAAAAATTCCTAACAAGTTAATAAATATGACAAATAACATCGTCATGATTTTTGCAAAACGCAAAAGTACATGCCAATATTATTTGCCGTTTAGTAAGGCGTTAGCTGTAAAAGTATATATTGATAATTCTCCGAGGTATAAATGACTTTAGGAAAGTGCAACTGTGGTGAAATAGCCTTTGAAATCACCAATCAAATAACAGACGTCTATTTTTGTCATTGCTCCATATGTCGTAGTGCTACTGGAGCAAATGGCATTGCTGTGGTAGTAACTAACAACGAGAACTTCCGTTGGATTAAAGGTGAAAAGTATATTAAAACGTGGTTTAAACCTAACCATGACTGGCAAACTAGTTTTTGTACTAATTGTGGCTCAAATTTGCCTGGAAAAAATGATAGTGCTCGGATGTACATTCCAGCTGGCCTATTGCCTAATGACAATGGATACTTAAAAATTACTCACCATATTTGGGTAGGCTCGAAAGCTAACTGGGATGAAATTGGCGATAATGGTATTCAACACCTAGAGGCTTTCGGTAGTTAATTTTAAGCATGCAGCTAACAAGTTGCTCAAAAGGACGCCAAACAGTTGGTTGGTGCTCGTGTCTCGCAAATTTTAGCTAACTATTTTACGCCACTTAGCAAGGCGTTAGGCATCAGGAGGAAATTATGAGAAGCATTCAAAGAAATATCACTTTTCTAGTGTGTACTTTGTTAAGTCATGTGTTAATCGCGGCCGAAGAAGTTCCTACGTCTAAGCCCATCTCTATAGGCTTAACCATCAGTGCGCCACTTTTTGATGGTAGTTGCGGAAAAAGTGAATGGGGAGCAGCGCAGAAGATCGAATTACCGGCAGGGGCTTCAATTTATCTCATGCATGACAAAGGTTCTTTATTTGTTTGCGCCAAAGGTAAAGCCGAAGACTACGCGGTTATTGATCTTTACATAGAAAATGCCGAAACTGGCAATCTTCACAATCTTCATGCTTCTGCTCAGCTTAGTGAAAAATTGCTCATTGATAAAGAATGGGGTCAGCCTGAACGGTGGAATCTCAAAGATTGGGGTGGTTTCTGGGTGCCTTATGCAGGGTATGAAGAAACCGAAAAGGGAAGACGCCCTAAATTCTTGAAGGGTTCACATAGGGAAATTCAAGTACTACGCAAGAAATTTTCGGGCAATATTTGGAAAATGATGATTAGTGTGAGTGCGATCAATCACGAAGGGGACTCGCAAGCATTCTTTTTCCCCGAGAAAGCCGTAGATACCGATACTTCGACCTGGCTGACCTTTTCATTTTCTGGTGCCTAACAAGTGTTTGCAGCTAACACCAAAAGCTATGCATCTTTGTATGAAGGTCGCAAGATCCCGTTTTACTCACACGGTGCGCCGCTTTTTGGCGCGGCTGAAACTGGCGTTAGGTGAATATGCGTTTAACTCAAACTTCAGATGAAAATTTTATTGAATTGATGTCTTGGTTTTCAAACGAAGATGAATTAAATCTTTGGTCTGGTCCAAATTTTAGATATCCATTCGATTTAAGCTCTTTTAAGGCTGACTTAAAACTTGATACTTTGAAATCATTCTCGTTAATTTCTAACGAAGGTGAATTTTTGGCATTTGGACAATATTATTTAAGGCTTGGGATGTGCCATCTTGGAAGGCTAGTTGTTAATCCTAATCTTCGCGGGAAGGGCATCGCTTCTCACTTAATAAAGCAATTGAGTATTTTGGGGAGATCGGATTTAAGAGCTAAGTCATGCTCACTATTTGTATTAGGACATAACGAAAGTGCAATTCAAGCTTATACAAAACTTGGCTTTTCTATTGCTGATTATCCAGAAGAAATTCCATTGAAAAATTGTTTGTATATGGTGAAGGAATAAATTCATCTAACAAGTCACTTAAAAGGACAAATAACAGTTGGTTTTTGCTCCTTTTTTGCTAATTTAAGCCAGCTATTTTATTTCCTCTTAACGAGGCGTTAGATAGCATTACAAATTTTGAACCTAGGCGTAGTATGATCACAAAACTTGAAAATTCGAATGGAGAAGTAGCAAATCAGATTTTTACTGTTTTTCAGCGCTCTTATAAAATTGAAGCTCAACTAATAGGGACTCTCGATTTCCCTCCGCTTCTGCGAAGTATTAAAGATATAGAAAACTCAGAGACACAATTTTATGGCTTTATTGAAAATGAATGTATTGCTGCAGTAATAGAGATTGCTATAGAAAATCAACACCTAGAAATTAATAGTTTAACCGTTGATCCAAAGTATTTTAGGAAAGGTATTGCAAGTAGATTGATAGGCCACATCCTAGACTCCATTGATTTTTCGCAAGCGATTGTAGAAACCGCTGCTGTAAACTTACCTGCAATAGAGTTATATAAAAAATATGGTTTTGTTGAATTTAAAAAGTGGACGCCATCTCACGGTATTGAAAAAGTGGCAATGTTGGTTGATTTTACTCGCTAACTAGTCATTCAAAAGGACAAATAACAGTTGGCTATTTGTTCCTAGGTCGCTTATTTAGCCAACAATTACTTGCCTCTTAGCGAGGTGTTAGAGGCCTCTAAAGTATGAGATTCATCATCACCTTTTTGTTGTTAATTTCAGGGACTGCTTCTGCTAGTGATGAACAATTAAAAATCACAAAATTAGCTGATAATCTATACCAACATATTTCTTATAAAAACATTAAACCTTGGGGAATGGTTGGGGCATCTGGTTTAATTGTTGTTGATGGAAAGAATGCTCACATTATTGATACGCCTTGGACACAAGAAGAGACAGAAAAACTAATCAACTGGATAAGGTCAAAAGGTCTCATTGCTAAAAGTAGTATTGTTACTCATTTTCATGAAGATGCTAGCGGTGGAATACCGTTTCTTAATAAATCCAAGATAAAAACATATGCGACTTCCCAAACTAATAACCTACTTAATTTAAAACATAGAGAACAATCTAGTAATGAAATCCCTAGTACTACATTTGAGTTAGTTAAAGGTACTATCGAAATCTATTATCCTGGCCCTGGTCATACAGAGGATAATATTGTTGTTTGGCTTCCAAAGAGTAATATTTTATTTGGAGGGTGTTTTGTCAAAAGTATGAACAGTAAAAATTTAGGCAATACTGAAGATGCTTCAATAAATAAATGGCCTGCTTCAATTCAAAAAGTAATTAATAAATACCCGAATATTGAGATCGTTGTACCGGGACATGGTAAGGTCGGTGATATAAATTTACTTAAACATACAGCAAAACTTGCTTTAGGTGTAGCCTCTAACAAGTTGCTCAAGCAGGGCTCGTAACAGTTGGCTCGGTTCCGCTTCGCTCCATATTTTAGCAAACTATTAATAACCCCTTATTGGGGCGTTATGTTTGCACGCGAAGTGTGAAGCACTTTATAATTTTATTACTTTCGACCGGAATACAGTGAGCGTCTAATGCGAACAAAACTTAAAGCAGCGTACAATTTAGAGTTGGGTGAGGCGATTCGCTTTTATAAGTTAAATGAGTTTGAAGACTCTTTTCATCACCTTGAACGTGCTCACATTCTTGGTCAGAGCTATATCATCCCCCATACTAAATCCCATTGGTGGATGTTAAAAGTTGGTATCAAGAAGCGAAATATTAAAGAAGTACTTGGTCAGGTAACGAGGATGATAGCTTCAGTAATATTTTCTAGAATTTGGGTTCCCCTAGGTAATACGGGCGGAGCCAACGTTAATCCGATGAAACCTATGTCTGTTCCAGAAGATTTAAAGAAAATACTGAGTGAAAGTGAAACATAACAAGGCATTCACCCGGACAATTTACAGTTGGCTTTTTGATCGTGCCTTACTTATCTTAGCCAACTACAAATAGCCGCTTAATGTGGCGTTATGCGTTTCAGATGGAGGAGTTAAAATGAAGTCTATTATTCTAAATTCTATTGCAATATTAGGAGGGCTCGTTTTAGGTAGCGTAGTAAATATGGGACTAATATCACTAGGTGGAGAGATAGTTCCTCCACCTGCTGGTGCAGATGTGTCAACAATGGAAGGGCTAGAGAAAGCTATGCCTTTATTCATGCCAAAACACTTTGTTTTTCCGTTTCTTGCACACTCTTTAGGAACATTGGCAGGTGCTGTTTTCGCTGCAAAAGTTGCGGTGACTCACAAATTAATAATTGCATTTGTTATTGGCGTAGCATTTCTTGCAGGAGGTATAGCTATGGTTATTAGTCTGCCGTCGCCAATTTGGTTTAATTCATTGGATTTAATTGGTGCATACTTACCCATGGCGTATCTTGGCTATAAGTTTGTAAAGAGAAATGATTCCCCTTAACTAAAAAAACACATAACAAACTGTTCAAACAGGACTTTAACCGTTGGCTAGGTTCCGCTCCGCTATACATTTTAGCCAACGAATATAAGCCCCTTAATACGGCGTTATACAACTATGGAAAGTATATGAATACTCAATGTCCTGCGTGTAAAAACAAAATTAAATTTTTGCAGCGATTTAAAGTGTCTAATTTTTTATCATTAATTACACCTCCTTTTAAATGCCCGCATTGTTCATCAAATATAGTTACGGACAAAAAATCACAATCCAAGATGTTGATAGGCAATGGTATATTTATTGTTATTTTATTAATTGATCGTTATTTGGAAGGTAGCTGGTCAGATATTTTGTTTCTTGCTTTTATGTTGCCAGCTTTGTATTTTCAATTGAGTGGATTTAGTTCTTTTAAGTATAATTTGGTCAAGGATAATTAGTTGATAACAAGTTATTCAAAAGGACAAAAACAGTTAATTTTTTGCACCTTCGTCGCTTGTTTTAAACAATTTTTTTTAGCCTCTTAATGAGGCGTTTATGTTTTTCGAGAGTTTAGAGTATGGAATACGCATCGGGATTAATTAAACTTAAACCTGGAACTGAGGATAAAGTTGAAGAGTGGAAAGACACTATTTCTTCCCGGCTAAATGAAGCAGCAGCAACTTTGCAAAATGAAGAAGTTCAAATAGAGTCTTGGTTTAAAGTAGACATAGAAGGCAGTAAATACCTCCTATGGTATTTGCGTGCTAAATCAATTAAACGAGTATTCGAAATTTCAATGAAATTGGAGCATCCAATTGATAAATTTCACTATGAATTAATGGCTACAATTACTGCGGGAAACGGCAATATCTTAGCAGAACCATTAATAGATATACCCAGAACAAAAACATAACAAGCTGTTCAAGTGGGACAAATTACAGTTGTCTGGTTCAGCTCGCTTCACATTTTGCCCCTTATTTCCTAGGATTAGTGTATGACTCATAATATAAATATTCGACCAGAACGTATTGACGATATTAATGATATTGAAAAAATTACTATTGAAGCCTTCAAAAACCATCCTCACAGTAACCAAACTGAGCATGAAATAGTCGCTAGATTACGCGATGATAATGCTCTTTCCGTATCTTTAGTTGCAGAAGTTAATAATGTGGTTGTAGGTCATATAGCCTTTTCTAAAGTTAAAATAAATAATGAATTCATCCAATGGTATGGTTTAGCTCCCGTTTCTGTTAAAGCTGAATACCAAAATCAAGGTGTGGGCTCACAATTAATACTTTCAGGTTTAAATGTTATTGGTGAGTTAAATGCTAAAGGGTGCGTGCTGCTCGGAGAGCCTGAATATTATAACCGATTCGGTTTTAAAGCGTTTGAGGGGTTAGTATTCAAAGGAGTTCCACCAGAGTATTTTCTATCATTACTTTTAAGTGGCGACATGCCAAACGGAAATATTGAGTACCATAAGGCTTTTTCATAAAACGGCTAATAAGAATTTAAAGCGGGACTGCTAACAGTTTATCTTTAATTAATAGAATGGTTTATAGTGAAAAGTACTTCGTATCCTGCAATCAAAATTGGCTAAAGGTGTAACATGACTGACGAGCAAGAAATAAAATCCACTTTAGAAGATTATGCAAAAGCATATTGTACTAAAGATATTGATGCCTTAATGCATGTTTTTGAGGACTGCGATGATATTTCTGTCATTGGTACAGGAGCGGATGAACTTTGTATAGGAAGAAGCTCTGTTAAGGAATTGTTCCTTAGAAACTTTGCTGAGGCCACTGCAAATCAGTTTGAATGGCAATGGTCAAAAGTTACTATTTCAAATGATTATGCTGTAGTTGCCATTTCGTTAGCAATTCATCTTGAATATCAGGGAAGTAAATTAGAAATTCCAATTCGTTGGAGTGTGGCATTAAGAAAAACAGATAGGTGGGTATGGCTACATAGACATGCTTCCTCACCTGCTTCAAATCAAGATGAAGGGCAAGCATATCCTCAAGAAGCATAGGTGTTGAGTTGGTACTCATATCAAGCAGTTCAAGCGGGACAAAATGCAGTTGGCTGTTTTTGCTCTATTCAATATTTTAGTCAACGGTATTCTTGCCCTTTAACGAGGGCGTTAGCTACTCAGGAGAGTCAGTATCAAATTTTCAGTATTAGTATGTTTTCTTTTTTCATCATTATCCTATGCCGGAGAGGTATACGAAAAATTTCCTGAACAAATTAATGAAAATGAAAAGTATGTTTTTTATTCCCATGGTTTTATTGTTGAAGGTACTAACCCTACACCTAAAAATGAAAGGTGGGGAGTGTATGAGTTTCCAGCAATAAAGGAATCTTTAGCAGATAGTGAATATAGTTTGATTGCTTATCATCGTCCTAAAGGAACAGATCCTTTCGTTCATGCCAAATTGTTAGCTAAAGATGTTAGAAAATTAATAAAAAGCGGTGTAGCTGCCAAGAGCATTACTATTATGGGGTTCTCTCGCGGAGCGTTTATTACGAGTTTAACTTCCCATTATTTGGAGGATACACCTGTTAATACCGTTCTTTTAGCTGGTTGTGGGCGGATCGTCTCAACTAAATATGCAGATATTAAAATGAACGGTGCTTTTTTATCTGTTTATGAAACAACCGACGATGCAAGTACATGTGAAACACTCAAAAATCGAAGCCCAAAATTAACCTCATTTGACGAAATTTCTATTTCGACAGGTAAAGAACATGGTGCTTTTTATAGGCCTATTTCTGAATGGGTAGTTCCTGTAAAACAATGGATAAATGAAAAAAGTAGCTAACAAGAATTTAAACAGTTGGCTGTTTTCGTACCTCAATATTTTAGCCAGCTATATTAAGCTGCTTAAAGTGGCGTTATATGTCTAGGAAAGTATGCAGCTATTGAGCACAAGCTCTGTATTGTCTACAATAGTGCACTTTTCATTTAGTTTAGGTCATTAACATGAGCGATACAAAATCGTTACCAATTTTACCGGATCGCCTTTCAGGTAATCCCCGTAGCCCATTCCATGTTGCAGAAATTTTCGAGCATAATATAGGCATTAGGTTGAACGGCAAAGAACGTACAGATGTCGAGGAGTATTGCATCAGTGAAGGTTGGGTAAAAATTCCTTCTCCAAAAGCGTTGGATCGTCGAGGACAACCGCTACTTATTACGCTAAAGGGAACTGTCGAAGCCTATTATAGTTAAGTCGGTTTGTAATGCTAAACCTGGAGGGGAGCCAAGCAATGGCTCTTCATTTCTGGATACACTTTTTAGCTTGTTCAGATAATATACATATAACAAACTAATGAGGCGGACTGCTAACAGCCTGTTCAGGTTCGCGCCACTCAAATTTTAGCCTGCTATTTATCGTTAAAATTATACAGCCCACTCGTTGATATTCACCATGATAAGTATACAAGTTAATCCTTACTTTCAATAACATGAGTAGAAAATATGAGTAACGAATCTGAAAAACAAAAAATGCTTTCAGGAAAACAGTATAACCCTCTTGATCGAGAGTTAAGCGCTGAGCGAGAGCAATGTAAAATAATTCTTAAACAATTCAATGATTCAGTACCTACAGATGCCAAACAACGCCGAAACTTGCTTAAATCGTTATTTAAGAAAAAAGCTCAGATATGGATTGAACCACCTTTTTATTGTGATTACGGAAGTAATATAGAGCTTGGTAAACAAGTATTTTTCAACTTCAATTGCGTCGTACTCGATGCTGCAAAAGTGACTATTGGTGATAATGTTTTTATTGGCCCCGCAGTGCAAATTTATACTTCAACTCACCCCAAAGATGCCAGTTTAAGACGAAAGTTTTTTGAATCCGCCAAAGAAGTAAAAATTGGTGCCGATGTTTGGATAGGTGGAGGGGCAATAATTCTACCCGGAGTAACAGTTGGAGACAGAAGTATTATTGGTGCAGGCAGTGTTGTTACAAAAGACATACCTGCTGATGTTTCGGTAGCAGGGAATCCGGCTAAAATAATATAAGCTATTGAAGTTTAATAGGAACCAACTAATTTATAGCCCCTGAACAAGACGTTATCTTTTGTTACACATTGAAATTTTTAACAAAGTATTTTCGTGTAAACTAATACCAAGTCCATTAATTATCTGCTCATTTTTACTCACTAAAAAGTAGATCACATAATTAATGGAATTGGTATAAGAATAATTGTTAGTTGATGGAGGAATACATTTTGAGTACTTTACAAAAAGCAGGAGGCGTTGCCGCACTTTCAGAAGCTGTTATTTATGTACTTGCTTTCGTTTTTTTTGGTGCTGTATGGGACTTTCCTGTAAATGCTAATGCAACACAAAAGTTTGCATTTCTAGCGGATAATCAAATCATCCTATCAATAGTAAACCTAACTATGTATGTAATATTTGGCATTTTATTAGCTGTTTTAGTTTTGGCGCTTCATCAACGTTTTAAAGGTAGGAGCCCAGCCCTATCACAGATTGCTACTGTATTTGGCATAGTTTGGGTGGGCCTGGTAATTGCTAGTGGAATGATAGCAAATATAGGATTAGGCACGGTTATCGAACTCTCGGTGAAGGATCCAGAACAGGCTATGACGGTCTGGTTGACAATTAATTCAATTGTTGAGGGTTTAGGTGGCGGGAACGAAGTTGTTGGCGGGCTATGGGTTTTATTGTTAAGCACTGCAGCTATAAAAGCTAATGAGCTTCCCAAGGCACTTCACTACTTTGGTTTATTCATTGGCCTTACTGGTATTCTCACTATTTACCCTGCTGACGTACTTACTGAGATTTTTGGCTTAGGGCAGATTGTTTGGTTCACTTGGTTGGGGATAATCATGTTGGTGAAACCGCCACAGCAAACAAAACACTCAAGTAAGGGCGTGCTATCGCATGTCACTTAGCTTTACGTTATTACTCTCGGAGTAGCGATGCGTAAAAAGTTATATTTAATTCCGGGAACTATGTGTACCGAAGAGTTATGGGTAAAACTAATCCCTTATTTAAGCAACTCATTTGAGCTGGTTTATTTGGATATTCCACGAGAGAAGAACTTTGACGAGTTAGCAGAACATTACAGCGAGATGTTTGCCAACGAGAAAGTTTACCTCATGGGCTTCTCACTTGGAGGATATATTGCGAGCTATTTTTCGATGTTGCACCCAGAACGAGTAGAGAAACTATTTGTAATATCCAATAGCCCTACAAGTTTACCCAAGGAAGAGTTGAATCAACGAGATGATATTTTAAAATTTGTTAAAAAAAATGGTTATCAAGGCATTAGCAGGAATAGGGTAGTTAGTTTATTAGATGGACATAATCAGACTGATTACTTTGTAGATTTAGTAATAAAGATGGATAAAGAACTCGGCGGAGACGAATTCATTAGTCAATATCAATTTACTTCGCAAAGAGTGGATCTATTTCAAGCTCTAAGCCATGTTTCATTTATCACTCATTTTTATTATAGCGATGGAGATCGGTTGATAAACCCACAGTGGTTCAATAAGCTTAGAACTGTAAATCCAAAGTTATCAATAATTAGTACATCAGGTTCGGGGCATATGTTGCCATTGGAAAAACCGTGTGAGTTAGCCAGTTATATTAAGTCGTGGATTGAGTTGTAAAAGGCATTTAAATTGAGGTAAAGATGGATATTCGAGTTGGTGAATTAAGAAATAAAGAAGTTATTACTCTGCTACAAGAGCATCATCAGGATATGTTGTCTCACTCTCCAGTAGAGAGTGTTCACGCATTAGATCTAAGAGCTCTTGAAGATTCAGATGTCACTTTTTGGAGTTTATGGATCAATAATAGTTTAGCTGGTATTGGTGCTTTAAAAGAACTCGATAAAGAGCACGGTGAAATTAAATCCATGCGCACATCAACTAATCATTTACGTAAGGGGGTAGCTCGTAAATTGTTAGAGCATATTCTTAATCAAGCTAATATTCTTTCATATAATAAGCTAAGCTTGGAAACAGGCACTATGGATGCCTTTTTGCCTGCGCAAAAACTTTACCAACAGTTTGGTTTTCAAGAGTGCGAACCATTTGGGCATTATAAAAAAGATCCATACAGCATGTTTATGTCAAAAAATATTAACTAAAGAGCAGCTGAAAAATTAACTAAAAGAGACTTATATACCCTTAAGGATTTAAATCATCATGCTGAGTTTTAGAGCCATAACTTGTTCATTCGCAATTGTTGGTAGTTTTTATTCATCACTTGCTTTAGCCGATACTTCTCAGGTTGATGCGCTAAAAGCTAAGATACAAACACGAGATAGGACCTTACTCACTCATGTAGAGCCTATCTACCCAAAACAGGCTTTTGAAGATGCATTAAAAGGTAGTGTAACGATGTCATTCACAGTGAGTACAGATGGGTCTATAACCGATATCATTATATTAGAGTCTATACCAAAAGGTGTATTTGATGCAGCGTCTGTAACCGCGTTAAAACAATGGAAATATGCTGCGGTTGAAGAATCAATTATGGATGTTAAGACAAAGTTCGATTTTGCTCCGTAATCAATTAGCCGGTAATTTTGGTCCGTTATTGCGGCATTATGCATGACTGACCTAGTGTTGCCGTACTCGTGTCATATAGATGTCGTATACAAAAAGGTAATTTCTCTTCATATTATTTGAACACTTATGAAGAGGATTTAGAAAATGGAAATGGAACTAAACAAAGACGTATTAAAGGTTCAACGAGACACTAGAGCTTGGAGTCAGACACAATTGGCTGAAGTTTCAGGTCTCAGTTTAAGAACTATTCAAAGAATTGAAAAAACAGGAGTAGCCTCGTTAGAGTCTGCAAAGTCTTTAGCTTCAGTTTATGAAATTAGCATTAAAGAATTAAATGCTAATCACAATAATAAGCCAGAGACAGCTAAATCAGTATTTCATCAAATGAGTTCTACAGCGAAGGTTATTCACATTACTGTATTGCTCCCAGTGCTTTGTGTGGCACTTTATCTTTGGTGGACGGAACATAATGCAATTATGTGGGTTAATACTCTTAGAGACGCTATTTTTAGCAGTACAATATCAGAACAACGATTAGATAAAATTAGCTTTTTGATCGTTGTTGTAGTTGTAGGATTACCATCATTAATCCCTGGTTTCATTTATGAGTTTATAAAAAAACAAGGTATGTTTGCTAAGTAATATGCGTTTATATAAATTTTTTTTATTAAGTTTAATATTACTGTCAGTAAATGCTGTTGCAAATGATCAAATCAGTGGGGTGTGGAAACATACCCAAAAGTCGGCATGGCTCGAAATTGAATTTGAATCTGATCTAGGTTCACTTTCGGTTAAGCGACATGATAATAATTTAAAAGCCGCAGGTCTTAATGTCATCAAAGATATTACTACGGATTTGAATCAATCATCTCAATGGATAGGGAAAATGTATTCCGCTGCGGAAAACGGTTATGTTGGTATTGTACTTATTCTAATTAACCCAACAACCCTTTCTATATATGAAATTAGTGATCTAAGTAAATCCAATGAGATACTGAGACTTACCAGAGAGTAAGAAATACTAATAAGGCTAAATGGTCGTTTACGACTCACAACACTATTAAGAGGAATTATGAGGCGCATATTACTTTCAGGATTAATCCTAATATTAACTGGTTGTAGCTCTATCAATACTGTTGATGCCAGGGTTACCTCTAATGATCAATACAAGGCTATAAACTCATCACTGTTTGACAATAAATGGATACATGGTGGGTCCGACTGCAAAACCAACACCGATCCGGCTATTGAAGTTTTTCGCTATGGGCAAGCAAGTTATATTCTACGTCAAAACAAGTGTCTGAACTTCGAAGCACCTTTCATATATGTACTCTTTGGCGATGACAAAGTAGTTGTTCTAGATACTGGTGCAACTGAAAATGCACAGGAGTTTCCATTATATAAAACGATAAAGTCTTTAATTGAAGAACAATCAACCATTGATGGGAAAAGCAATCGGGAATTATTGGTTATTCACTCTCATAGCCATAGTGACCACTACTCAGGAGATGCACAGTTTGAAGATCACCCAAATACTACCTTGGTTGAACCTCACTCTGATGCCGTAACTAAATTTTTTATTTTTAATGAAAATAGTGAGTTTACTCTTGAATTAGGCGGGCGTGAATTAACTATAATTGCAACGCCTGGCCATCAAGAAGAAGCCATTTCTGTTTATGATAGTCAAACTAAATGGCTTCTTACTGGTGATACTTTTTATCCCGGTTATGTTTACGTTAAAAATTGGCATGCTTATAAAAACAGTATCGCTAAGTTAGCCTCATTTTCTAAAGCCAATGAAGTAAGTGCCGTATTAGGTGCACATATTGAAATGACCAACACAGCCGGTGAATATTATCCAATAGGCACAACTTATCAACCAAATGAGGCTTCTCTTGTTCTTATGGCTGAAGACTTAGCTGCTTTAAATATACAGCTGCAGCAGTCGAAAGAAGAAAATAAAATTATTTTTACTAAATTTATTGTTGCCCCAATGAATGCGTTTCAAAAAACACTAAGTAATATAGCAAGGTGGTTCACCCAATAGCTTAGTTTTAATCATCATGCTGACATTGTTATTGATTCATTTACTCGAAAGGATATTAAGCTTTGATCCCTGGTTATAAAATTAGCTCCAATAAAACAGATATGGATATCAGCATTATTCATGGCTATATCGCCAGTTCTTATTGGGCCGAAAACATTCCGTTACGCACTATGACTAAGGCAATAGATAATTCGTTATGTTTTGGTGCATTTACTGAACAGGGAGCACAAGTAGGCTTTGCCCGTTTAGTCACCGATTATGCTACATTCGCCTATCTTGCCGATGTTTTTGTATTAGAGCAGCACAGGGGAAAAGGGATTAGTAAGTGGCTAATGAAAACAATTATTCAGCATCCTGATTTACAAGGATTACGTCGTATAGCTCTAGCAACTAGTGATGCACACAAACTCTATGAACAATTTGGCTTTGTGCCTTTAGCGTCTCCAAATTTATTTATGGAATTACATCAACCAAATATTTATAAGTAACCTGATCTCAAGTTCAGGTTAACTACTACTTACGATTAAAATTAAGAACATAAAGTAAAAAGAAATAGGGCCACTATGAGTGAAATTATTCTAGAGTCTGAAATTACATGTCCTGAGTGTGATTTCAAAAAAATAGAAACAATGCCTACCAATGCATGTCAGTATTTTTATGAATGTAGCCGTTGTTATACTATCCTTAAACCACTTTCTGGCGATTGTTGTGTGTTTTGTTCATTTGGCACCGTTAAATGTCCACCAATTCAGCAAGGGAATAGTTGTTGTGATTAACCTAGCAACATTACTGTTATAACAAGGAACTTTATGAAGAATTTGAATATATCTTTAACAATAATATTGGTTTTATTTATTACTTTGATATCAACTAGCTATGCTAATGAACTACCCGAACCACTCGCTGCAGGCTGGCAAGGTAAGAAGGTTTGTGAGCGTCTGCATGAAGATAAGCAACAACGTATATTGCGCTGTACATTTGCACCGGGTGTCGGCCATGAAAAACACTTTCATGCAGCTCACTTTGGCTATGCTATATCAGGTGGAAAAATGCGATTGACTTCAAGTAGTGGTACCCGAGATGTAATATTAAAAACAGGTAGCAGTTATACCTCTAACGGGGTTGAATGGCATGAAGTATTAAATATAGGTGACACAACCGTTGTATATTTAATTGTTGAGCCTAAGGGTTAAGTTATGAATATTAACGGTAGCTGTCAATGTGGCGCTATTGAATATCAAGTCAGCGGTGAATTATTAGCTACATTAATGTGCTATTGCACTGAATGCCATAAGGTATCAGCAGGTTATGGCACTATGACTGTTTTGATTGATCAAAATAATTTCAAACTCAATAAGGGTACCTTAAAATTATGGCAGCGTAGTAGTGACAGTGGCAACATGAACCGTGCACATTTTTGTGGTGATTGTGGTAATCGTATTTACCATCAAAATCCCGATAAACCAGATATTATCCGCCTTAAAACCGGAACCCTAGGAAACTCTGCTGACTATACACCGCAAGCACACTTATGGCTTAAAAGTGCCCCTGCTTGGGTGTTAATCCCTAAAGACACCCTGACCTTTCAAACACAGCCCCCGTTGGCTAATTTGTTAGCCTTAATAAAAGAGCAATAAAGGTAATAATTTGAAAGCATCATACTCCACCACATCCTGATGGAAGTCAGGATCTCTCATTCACTTTATATGCAAAGTTGATATAGATTAATCTTAACCAAATTAGCCGAAAGTCTAATAACAAAATATTAACAATAGATGTATTATATTACTGGGATAATACTATGGATGAAGAATATGTTTTTACCGGATAAAGTGATTATTGCTGATGATCATCCTTTGTTTCGACGAGCATTGTTAGAAACGTTGAAGGAAAGAATGGCAACCACCAATTGGTTGCAAGCAGAAACAGTGGAAGAGCTTGACTCACTATTAAAGCAAAATACGGATTCAGATCTATTGCTGTTAGACTTAAATATTCCAGGTGCCCATGGTTTTAACACTCTAATTCATGTTCGTAATCATTTTCCGCAAATACCCGTTGTTGTTGTTTCAGCTTATGAAGACAGTGATACTATTAATAAAGCGATGAGCTATGGTGCTTCGGGGTTTGTGCCAAAGTCTACGGATGTAGGTACTATTTTTACTGCAATTAATCAGGTTTTAGCTGGTGAAATTTGGACTCCAGAGTCATTAAATGACCCTTCAACTAATGATAGTAAAGCTGAAATGGCCGAACGTATTGCTAGCCTGACTCAGCAACAATATAAGATATTATTAATGTTTGCTGAAGGTTTATTAAATAAGCAGATTGCATACGATTTAAATGTATCAGAAGCGACAATTAAAGCTCATGCCACAGCAATTTTTAGAAAACTCAATGTTCGAAACCGTACTCAAGCTGTTATCTGCCTTGGTCAGTTAGATTTATCTGAAGGTGGATTCACTCAAGAATTAACTCATACCTATAAAGTTTGACTTATTATTTTGGCATATAGTTAGCTTTCAATATGTTAGCTAACATGGCGCTCATCATTGCTCTAAGGGCGGCAGGTTTTACCATTTTACGCATGTAACCGACATTGGCCTTTGATGTTATGTTTTCAATATCTGGGTCTGTGGTTGCTGTAATTAGAATCGCTGGTATTTGACGCTGCCCCAATTCTCGTAATTCTTTGATTAAATCAATGCCATTGTCATTATTATCAAGTTGATAATCGACCAAGAGTATTTCAATTTCATCATTGTGGCGAGCAAACACTTCCTTAGCTTCTTCTGTTCCACTTGCTCCATACACCTTACATTGCCATGCTGTTAATAGCGCTAACATACCTTCAAGAACTTGTGGATCGTTATCAATACATAATACAGAAACCCCTTGTAAACCTACTTGTGGAGTTGGCGTTTGTTCTGTCTGTGATATCGGCTCTGCTTTTGGGACTGAAATTGAGAAGCTACAACCACAGTCTGCTTCTGATGCTAAATGCAAAGTGTGACCAAGTATTTGTGATAGCGACCTTGTTATATTTAAGCCTAATCCTAAGCCGTTGCTGCTATGATTCTTTCCGTTGTCTAATTGAGTAAATTGCTCAAATACAAGCTGTTGTTTATCGGCCGCAATGCCCGGTCCATTGTCTATCACTTGTATTTTTAACTGTTGTGCTTCTTGTTTTGCTTCTAGTATCACTTTGCCTGGGCTGGCATATCGGAATGCATTTGTAAGTAAGTTTTGCAATATTCTACGCAACAAATGTCTATCGGATTTCAACCAATGCTCATTCTCAAAGACCTTAAATTCAATTTGATCTTCCTCGGCAGATGCAGAAAACTCTTGCTCTAATTGTTTGAACAAATCATTTAAACTAAATACTTCAATGTTAGGGCTTATATTACCACTTTCTATACGTGCAACCTCTGCTAGGTTAATCAGTAAATCGTTGGCCACCTTTAAAGATTGATCTATATTTTGCACTTGCCTTTTTTGGCTATCATTTAGTTTATTTTGATCAGCTAATGCCGAAGTGAATAATCGAGCCGCTTCTAGTGGTTGCATTAAATCATGGCTGATTGCTTTTAAGTACTGGCTCTTTTTAAGATGGGCTTGTTCAGATTTTTCTCGGGCTACGGCTAATTGTTTATTCACTAATTCAAGTTTTTGCGTGCGCTCGGCCACTAATGATCCCAAATCCAAGTTTTCTGCTTTAAGCACCATTTCTGTTTCTCGAAATGCTGTAATGTTTTTAAAAATCATTACAAAACCACCGTCAGGTAAAGGATTGCCTTCAATGCGAATTATTTGTCCTGTTTCGAGTTGTCGTTCAGATGTGTGCGGACTACCATTGCGCAAATAATGTAATCGTTTGCTTACCTGTTGCTCAATTTCTCCTTGGCCGCACAGGCCTTGCTCGGCATTATAGCGAATTAAACGTTCAATTTGACAACCGACATATACCATCCCTTTGGGATAGTTAAATAACTCAAGATAACGCTTATTCCAGGCGACTAAATTAAGTTGGCTGTCGATAATTGAAAAGCCTTCACTGGCATTTTCAATAGCACTTTGTAATAAATTTTGGTTATCCTGTTGTTGCTGGGTTGAGCTTTCTTCAACGAGTTGCGCCAACTCATTTAAGTTGATATTTCTGCCCTGCATAGCTGAATTAATTACAAGTCTGGCTGAAGCTGAACCCATTACTGTGCCTAAAGTATTTTCACAGTGATTTATTAAGTACTGGTGCAGTTGTTTTTCATCAAGCTGCAAGTCGTCATACTTTTGTTCAAAATTGGTGAAGCTGGCGCTGGCTTTTTCTTCACCAATAAAGCGCGAGATCAATAATTGTAATTCAGAGCTGGTAATTTGTTTTTTCTTAAGAGCCGGTAATTCGACATCGTCAACATCTTCATTAAAAAAGGCTGCTTGCACGCGTTCATGGACACTTTGACGGCTTAACAATGATATTGCCCACATAACAAAAATATTAGAAGTAAAACTGATTAATGTTGCTGTGGTGTTACTTGATAATTCTCCGAGAAATATAGATTGGTCATAAAAACCTAAATTAGGTAGCAAGTTTAATAAAAACCACAACGAAAAGCCGGTAGCAATACCACTATAAACTCCAGTTAAACTGGCATGGCGCCAATAAAACGCGGCAACTAACGCAGGGGTTAGCTGTGCTATACAACCAAAAGCAATGGCACCTAAAGACGCAAGAGTGTCATCTGAGGCTAATAAGAATGCGCCATAACCCATTAAAATTATTATCAGCACTAATAACTTTCTAATGTTCAGTAGTTTTAAACGAAAGCGCTCATAGTCGTTACCTTGCTGATTATTGCGACGAAATAGTAAAGGAAATACAATTTCGTTACTGAGCATTGTACTTAAGGCAATAGCGGAAATAATGATCATTGAACTTGCCGCAGAAATAGCCCCTAGAAAGGTAAGTGAAGCAAGTAATACTTGTTGATTTTTAACCGGTAGCATTAGTACATAAGCATCGGCAGCAATACTACCATTAAAGAGCAAATGTCCAGCTAAGCCCAGAGGAATAGCTAATAGGGCAAAAATTAGTAGATAAACAGGAAAAATTTTACGGGCAAAGCGAGTATCTTTTTTATCTTTGAGTTCAACCACCATTACCTGAAATTGTCGAGGTAAAGACAAAAATGCCGCCATAACAATTACTAGCATGCCAAGCATTGAAGATATATTAGGCCAATTAAATTGTTGATTTACATCTACATCAGCTTGTTGCCAAAGATCTGATGGTGAATCAAATAGAAAAAAACAGACAAAAACCGCAATAGCCACAAAAGCAATTATTTTGATTAGTGACTCAAAAGCGATGGCTAACATTACCCCAGGATGGCGCTCGGTCACATCAATGTTGCGAATGCCAAAGAAAATGGTGAAACCAGCCATGGTAATTGAGGTAATCAAACCTAATTGCCAATTGTTAACCTCTTGTTCTATTTGTAATAGTTCAAATGAATAAACAATGGCTTTCAGTTGTAACGCCATGTATGGCAAGGTGCCAATTAAGGCGACAACAGTGACTAATATGGCTAAATTGTGAGATTTACCAAAACGTGAAGAAAGCAGATCTGCAATTGAGGTTAAGTTTAACTTTAAACTAACCCTAATAATGCGCTTGATGAATGGCCAAGCAAACATAAACAATAATATTGGCCCAAGATAAATTGGTATATGAGAAAAAATATTAGTAGAAGTTTGCCCTGTGGTACCAAGGAAACTCCATGAAGTACAATAAACACCCAGCGTTAATGCATAGATTATGGCTTGGCTTTTACCAAATATTTTATGGCGATATTTATCGCCTAAATAAGCAATAACAAACAATAAGCCAATATAAGCTAAGGCGATAACGACTAATTGCCAATTGTGAAACATATTACCTCTAGTTTGTTATTGTTAAGTTTTTAATCAACTTGGTATTTCTAGCTTTGATTTGCAGTTTGAGTGTAAAACTCACTAATGTATTTTCCACCTTTTACAGTAGCAATAATACGCAGTTTATAAGTATCACCCTTAGCACTTATTTTTTTTCTTAATGGGGTTTGTCTAAACCAATAGTATGGGGTATCACTCATTTGTAATTGGTAAGGGGTTGCCTCATCATTGCTATCGACCAAAAATAGAATTGCAGTGTCTAATGGAAAAGTAGAGTTGAGTGTAGTTTTTCCATCGTCATCAAAAACATTAATTTTAAAGTCATCAGAAAGCAGTACACATTTACCCGCTAATACATCACAAGATTGTTCAGGAGCCATTTGAAATACACGATTTTTTTGAGCATCATTTTCGACCCAAATATCAGACATTATATAACCACCTAAAGCGAGTATAGGGGCGATTAAAAATGCTAACTTTGTATGTTTATTCATTGTTTTAGGACCTTTTTATACTGATAGTTTTAACACCTTATTAACCTTAATAAAAGGCTGCTTTAAAAATAAAGACCCCACGTTCATAAAACAGTGGAGTCTTTTTATTTAGAACAAATAAATACTAATGTGCGTGCGCTGCACCAGCACCTTTTGGAGTTCTGAAGTTTTCTACCATATGTTGGATATGCTCTGGCGCATCACCAGTTAATTTACATACACCAAACGCTACGCCAAAGTTAACAATCGCACCAACTGCACCAAATGCATTTGGTGATATACCGAAGAACCAGTTTTGCTCTAGGCCACCTAAGAACGAAGTGCCTGGAATAAACATGATGCCTTTGTGTTGGAATACGTACATCATAGTAATACCAATACCAGAAATCATACCTGCGACAGCAGCTTTACCGCTCATTTTCTTCGAGAATATACCCATCATTAATGCTGGGAATATTGACGATGCAGCTAAGCCAAAGGCTAGGGCAACAGTACCTGCGGCAAACCCTGGCGGATTGAGACCGAGATAACCAGACACCAGTATTGCGATGGTCATTACTATTCGTCCAGCTCGTAACTCCGATTTTTCTGACAAGTCAGGCGTTAATACCCCTTTCATCAAATCATGGGATATAGAGGATGATATAGCTAACAATAAACCCGCCGCGGTGGACAGTGCCGCAGCCAAACCACCGGCAGCAACTAAAGCGATAACCCAGTTTGGTAAGTTTGCAATAGCGGGGTTAGCTAGAACCATAATGTCACGGTCAACTTTAACCATTTCATTAGTTTCTTTATCTGCTACGTATTGAACTTTACCATCACCGTTTTTATCTTCAAACTTTAATAAGCCAGTTGTTTCCCAGTCTTTAAACCATTGTGGACGCTCTTCATAAACCATATTTTCACCAGCAGTAGGCTCAATAGTGTTCATTAAGTTAAAACGTGCCATGGCGCCAACAGCAGGTGCAACGGTATAAAGTAAGGCGATAAATACTAAGGCATAACCCGCAGAAGCACGTGCAGCTTTCACTGAAGGAACAGTGAAGAAGCGCATAATTACGTGCGGTAAACCAGCAGTACCAATCATTAGAGACATGGTATAGGCGAACATATTTAATGTGCCGCCCATGTTGTCTGTGGTGTATTCTTTAAAACCTAAATCGGTAACAACCAGATCTAACTTGTCTAATAAGTAAACGCCACTACCATCAGCAAGGGTTGAACCTAAACCAAGTTGTGGAATTGGATTACCAGTAAGTTGCAATGAAATGAACACGGCAGGAATAGTGTAAGCAAAAATAAGTACGCAGTACTGTGCAATTTGGGTGTAAGTAATACCTTTCATGCCGCCTAATACAGCATATACCCAAACAACCATCATACCTATGCCTAAGCCTAGGCCGTAGTCAACTTCTAAGAAGCGAGAGAACGCAACACCAACACCTTTCATTTGACCTATGATGTAGGTTAATGAGGCAATAATTAAACATATTACTGCAACAATACGTGCTGTTTTTGAGTAATATCTGTCAAAGATAAACTCTGGTACGGTAAATTTACCGTGTTTACGTAAGTAAGGTGCGAGTAACATGGCGAGCAGTACATAACCACCAGTCCAACCCATTAAAAATACTGAACCGCCATAACCTAAGAAGGCGATAAGACCTGCCATAGAAATAAACGATGCGGCACTCATCCAGTCGGCACCAATGGCCATACCATTTTGTAACGGTGTAATGCCACCACCGGCAACATAGAAGTCACTGGTTGAACTTGCTCGCGCCCACCAGGCAATAGCGAAATAAATACCGAACGAACCAAATACGGCAATATAGGTATAAAGCTTTAACTCATCCATTATTTATTCCTCTTCTACGTTATGTTTTTTATCTAGTTTGTTCATCTTTGATGAATACCAGAAAACTAAACCAACAAACGTGTAAATAGACCCTTGTTGGGCAAACCAGAAACCTAGTTTATAACCCCCAAGACGTATCTCGTTTAACGGTTCTACTAATAACAAACCAAAGCCAAATGAAACTACAAACCAAATGACAAGGCAGATGAGTATAAGGCGAAGGTTTTCTTGCCAGTAACTTGTATTACTCTCCACAATGCTCTCCTAACTATTTAAAATTATTAATACCAATTGATATTTTGTTTTTTATATTTTTATAAATTCAAGTTGTAATGAAGAAGATATTTACCGAAAGGCAAAGCCATATTTTATTATGATTCTTTTGGTAAAAATCTTATTCTATCTATCACACTAACAACCAAATACCAGAAAAAATATTAGACCTTGGTCTAGTTTAGTGGCTAATAGGTTGTGTTAATTGCTTGCTTACTATAAAACTAAAGGTAAGAGATTGTCTAAAGAGATGAGCGTATAAATGAGTACAGAACTAGCTGATATTCATGACTTTATTAAAGCGATTGAGCCATTTGATCAGTTGCCGGGCGCAAGTATTGCCAGCATAGTGCGCAATATAAGTATTTGTTATGTACGTGCCGGTGAGCAATTACCCCCTGCTGGTGTGCAAGCGCCTATGCTTTATTTTTTACGCAAAGGCGCTCTTGCCTATTTCACTGAACAAGATGAGTTATTAGGCAAATATGGTGAAGGTGATATTTGCACGGTATTTTGTAAACCAGATGAAAATATCACCGTGAAAGTAATTCCTGAAGAAGACACATTACTGTGTGCTATTGCTTACGATGATTTAAAAAAGGTTATAAACGACTTTCCTAATGTGCTTAGCTTTTTTATGCAAACCGGCGCACAACGGTTGAAGCAACAAGTTTTAAAAATTAATGAAGAAGCAATTATGGCTTCCACGTTAATGAATACTTCCATTGAAGACTTCTATCATGCGCCTGCAGTTACCATAGACCAATCAGCATCTATTAAAGAAGCCGCTGCTAAAATGACAGAGTTAAATTTTTCCTGTCTAGTGGTTGTTAATGGCGATGTGTTAGCTGGCATAGTTACCGATAAAGATTTACGCAGGCGTTGTGTTGCCAAAGGACTAGACTTCAATCTGCCTGTTAGCGACATTATGACACCAAATATGGAAGTTATAGATATAAACTCTAGTGCTCATGATGCGCTAATTAAAATGACTAGCCAGCATATTCATCATTTACCGGTGATGAAAAGTGGTGAGTTAGCAGGGATGATCACGGTAACCGACTTAATGAACCAGGAAGGGCTTAACGCGGTTAATATGTCGAGCACAATTGGTAAGGCAATGTCCGTAGAAGAGTTGGTCGGCATCAGTAAAATGCTACCAAAACTGCAAATTAGAATGGCTAAATTAGGCACTACTGCAGATCATGTAGGTAAAACCATAAGTGCGATTACTTGTGCATTTACGGTTAAGCTCATTAAGATGGCCAAACAGCAATATGGTCCAGAGCCTGTTCCTTTTGCTTGGCTCGCTGCGGGCTCGCAAGCACGACAAGAACAGTTTGCTCATTCCGATCAAGACAATGCTTTAATAATCTCTAACGATATGCGCCCAGAAGATGATGCTTGGTTCAAACAACTCGCTACCTTTGTCAGTGATGGTTTGGCGGCCTGTGGATTTATTTATTGCCCGGGTGATGTGATGGCAACAAACGATAAATGGCGACAGCCAAAACGTGTTTGGCAGCATTATTTCGATAGTTGGGTAAATACACCAGAGCCGATGGCATTGATGCACTCAAGTGTGTTTTTTGATTTAAATTGTGTTTTC
Source organism: Thalassotalea psychrophila (assembly GCF_031583595.1). Lineage (NCBI taxonomy): Bacteria > Pseudomonadati > Pseudomonadota > Gammaproteobacteria > Alteromonadales > Colwelliaceae > Thalassotalea > Thalassotalea psychrophila. The sequence goes on along the minus strand of NZ_CP134145.1, from coordinate 4,735,259 downwards.
GGAGATGCTGATTTACTCAATGAGGTACAGGCTAATATGCTTGAACAAACTCAGCGCAATACTTTATTTATTGCTCATTTATCTGGTAATGCATTAAAGCTGAGGCCACCACTGGGTTTTTTTAGAGATTTTGTATTAGTTTCTAGCGGTAAAAATACAAAAGCACTAGATTTAAAACATAATGGTATTGCACCAATAGTAGACTTAGCCCGTATTTACGCTCTTTCTGAAGGTATCACTGCGGTAAATACTATCGAGCGGCTCAAGCAAGCTTCAGGAACTCCCTCTTTAAGTAAAACTTCAGCAGCTAACCTAATTGATGCTTACGAGTTTCTTGGTATGTTAAGAGCTGAGCATCAAGCCAGGCAGTTACAAGATGGTATTGAGCCGGATAATTTTTTAGCGCCGAAAGAAATTTCTCGATTAGAGCGAGAACATTTAAAAGACGCGTTTAAAGTGATCAAAACCATGCAGTCTAATCGTCAAAGTACTTACGGCTAGGCATTTGTGATGAAAGATAAGCTAAAACAAATCATCAGCCAATTTAAAAGTTTAAATGTACAACGCTTAGAGTTACTAGCAAAAGCTCCGGAAGGGCCACTAAAACAGTTTTTGTCAGTGCCTTTTCCCGATAATAAAACCGAAATAGCAGACTTGGACATTCTTGCGGTCGACTTTGAAACTACTGGCTTAAATGCTAAATCTGACAAGTTACTTAGTGTTGGTTATGTGCCGATCGAGCATGGCTTGATTAAGTTAGGTAAAAGCGAACATGAAATTATTCATTCATCAGGTGATTTGCATAAAGATAATGTAGTGATCCATCAAATTACCGATAACGAGAAAGCCAATGGCTTAGCATTAGAGTTGGTTGTAGAAAAAATGCTTAACGCTTTAGCGGGTAAAGTTATGCTAGTGCATTACGCCACCATAGAGCGTACTTTTTTACAGCAAGCCTGTATTGAACTTTATGGCATGGCGCCCATTTGGCCCATTATTGACACTTTAGCGTTAGCGAAAAAACGCTTAGACAGATCCGACACCGCTTATGACCCAAATCAGCTACGGTTAATAAACTTGCGTCATTCTTATGGCTTACCTGCTCACCACGAACATAACGCGTTGAATGATGCCGTTGCTACAGGCGAATTATTCCTAGCGCAAATGCGTCATTATCCTCTTGGGTTTAACACTCTTTTAAAAGAGTTTGTTAGTAAATAGTCAAAACAAACATCCAAAAAACTTCTATTAAATCAACATTGTTAGACTAAGGTCTAATGCTTAAAAGTCTAGATTTAGACTTAGGTCTAATATCTTCTCTTGTCATACCCGCCTACCTTTGTATGCAACAACAAATTTACAAATTAAAAGCTGACGCTTTTCCTGAATATGAATCTTCGTCAGCTAACAAAGGTGGAGAGCATCATGAACGCATCGGTTAATCCAGATATGTTTTACCCTGGTCAAGACGTAGTTGATCAAGCTAACGTTAGTGAATATGAAAAAATGTATCAATACTCGGTAGAAAACCGTGAAGAGTTTTGGGCAGAACAAGCAGACACATTAGGTTGGTATAAAAAATGGGATTCAGTTCTAGATGAATCGAATGCACCTTTTTATAAATGGTTTGACGGCGCTGAAATAAACATTGTTCATAACGCCATTGATCGTCATCTTGAAAACTCTAATCGTAATAAAATGGCGATTATCTGGGAAGGTGAAAACGGTCAAAAACGTAACTTCTCATATAACGGCTTAAACCGTGAAGTGTGTCAGTTTGCCAATGTATTAAAAAGTATGGGCGTAGAAAAAGGCGATATCGTTACCATCTACATGCCACAAATTCCTGAGCTTGTTTTTGCTATGTTAGCTTGTGCCAAAATTGGAGCTGTTCACTCGGTTGTTTACGGCGGATTTAGTACTGAGGCACTTGCTTCTCGAATCGACGATGCCCACTCTCGGGTATTAATTACTGCCGATGGCGGCTGGCGTCGTGGTAAGCAGATCAACCTTAAATCTATTGCCAATGAAGCAATGCAACGTTCACCAAGTATTGAAGTTTGTATTTGTGTTAAAAACAACGAATTAGATGTTGAAATGGAGCCAACGCGTGATTTTTGGTTGCATGACTTAAAAGCATTACCTATTGCTGGTAGCAAGTGTGAAACGGAACAAACCAGTTCTGAAGATCCATTATTTATTTTATACACCTCAGGTACTACAGGTACGCCAAAAGGTATGTTGCATACCCATGGTGGTTACGCCGTTTATACCTCAACGACTCACCGTATGGCATTTGATATTAAGCCACAGGACAGATGGTGGTGTGCGGCCGATCCAGGTTGGATCACCGGTCATAGTTACATCGTTTATGGGCCTCTTATTAATGGTGCCACAATCATGCTTTATGAAGGTGCACCAAATTATCCTTACCCGAATCGTTGGTGGCAAATCATTGAAAACTACGGCATCAATATTTTATACACCTCGCCTACAGCTATTCGTGGCTTAATGCGCTTTGGTGAACGCTGGCCGAAAAAACATGACCTTTCAAGTTTACGTTTATTAGGGAGTGTGGGTGAGCCAATAAACCCTGAAGCATGGAAATGGTATCACCACGTAATTGGCAACGATAAGTGTCCAATTATTGATACTTGGTGGCAAACAGAAACCGGTGGTTTCATGATCTGTCCACTACCAATCACACCATTAAAACCAGGCTCGGCAACTAAACCATTCTTTGGTAATGAAATGGCTATTGTTGATGACGATGGTAATGAAGTTGGTGCCAATGAAGAAGGCAAACTTATCGTTAAAAACCCATGGCCGGGTATGGCTCGTACGGTATTTAAAGATGATCAACGTTATGCCGATTTATATTGGAGCCAGGACAAAGAAGGTAAGTGGATTTACTTAGCTGGTGATAGCGCCAAAAAAGATGAAGACGATTACATTTGGGTTATTGGTCGTATGGATGAAGTACTGAAAGTAAGTGGTTACCGTTTAGGTACCTCTGAAGTTGAAAGTGCTTTAGTAAGTCACCCGATGGTAACCGAAGCTGCTGCCGTTGGCTTGCCACACGAGCTGAAAGGTAATGCGATTCATACCTATGTAATTCTTCAATCAGGCATTGTTGGTGACAAAAAACTTGAGCAAGAACTTAGAGCTCATGTGGGTAGTGAAATGGGAAAAATTGCTATGCCAGAGTGCGTTGAGTTTGTTGAATCATTACCAAAAACTCGCTCAGGAAAAATTATGCGCCGAGTGCTTAAAGCCCGAGCATTAGGTGAAGATGAAGGTGATTTAAGTACTTTAGAAGAGTAGTAATTCACTAAAAAGAAAAACGTACAAAGCTATACAACATAACAATAAAGGGGGCATAGCCCCCAGTAACAAAAAATTTAATTATAACGATACAAAAATCGCTTTAAGGCATGTGAGTAGTCTTACCTTGATCGATAATGGGGAGCAAAACAATGTTAAAACGAAATAAAATAGCGTTAGCTACGGGCTTAGCCCTATTGGCAAGTGCTGCAAATGCTGGATATACCTTTAAATTAAACGAACAAGATAGCATTACTTTTGGTGGCTTTATCAAAATTGATACCCGCTATGTTGATGGTGATGTTGCTTACCAAGATTTTTGGACTGGTGGTGGTACACCGTTGGCTGAAGATGCTTCAAAAGTTAAAATGTTTGCTAACGAATCTCGCTTTAACATGAAATTTGTACATGGTGAGGTGACCGGTTTTCTTGAAATGGATTTTTATGGCGGTGGCGGCAATGAAATTATTTCAAACTCATCTCACCCGCGGTTACGCCATGCCACCATTAAATATCAAAATATGACGTTTGGTCAAACTTGGACCACCTTTATGAATACCAGTTCGTTAGCTGAAACAGCTGATTTTGCTGGCCCTATGGTAGGTACATCATTCGTTCGAAACACTATGGTGCGTTATACCAATGGGGGATTACAGCTGGCGATTGAAAATCCAGAATCTTGGGGAAACGATGGTATTGATGGTACTCCTGACGCCGACTCTGCTAATGATGATTTACCTGATTTTATCGCCAAATACAGTTTTAAAGGTGACTGGGGTAACGTGTCGGTATCAGGCTTAGTAAGACAGTTGAATACCACGGATGATGATACTGAATCTGCTGTTGGTGTTGCGGTTGCAGGTAAAATTAAAACGTTTGGCAAAGACGATTTTAGATTTTCAGTCAGTACAGGTAATTTAGGCCGTTATGTGGGGGTTACTGCCGCTACTGATATTTATAATGGTGAAGTTGAAGAGTCTACATCATATCTACTAGCCTATCGCCATTTCTGGACAGAAGATACTCGTAGCTCAGTCTTTATCGGTAACACCACAACAGAAGAATCTGATCGGGATCGTAGCCATTATGGTGTAAACGTATTTAAAAACTATACACCTGAATTGTCATTTGGGGTTGAATTAGGAAGTTATGACATGGATGACGACAATGTTGATGCCAGCTCTATGTATGCTCAATTTTCAGCTAAATACGTACTATAAGATTTTAGAAGGTTAAACTTTCTCCTCGTTCAATTCGCCTGAGACTTAGTCATCTCAAACGAGGTTTTTTGGGAAAGCATATGCTTTCCCTTTTTTTTACTTCAGGGATGATGGAATGCAAACTGCCATGGACCATTCATTCACATCCATGTGATCATGGCATACGCAACTTCCTTGTTGAAAACGGCATTAAGTTTGTAAAGTCAGGGAAGTGCTTATCCTCCCCTGCCATGGACCATTCATTCACATCCGTGTGATCATGGCATACACAACTTCCTTGTTGAAAACGGCAATAGATTTGTAACTTCAGGGACAATTATTTAAGCATCCATGCAATAATGCATATACAACATCCATGTTGAAAACGATGGAATGTGTTCACGGCAAAAGTTTAATTATGGAGTTCAATAACTCTTCGTTATTAGAGCCTTTTTTATGAAAATAACTAACGCCAAACTCTTCAATATTGTGATCACCAATTTCTTTATTATAACCAGAGCTAATGATGATAGGTATATTGGGAAATAACTGTTTAACTTCCTGGCTGAGTTCAATGCCGGTCATGTAAGGCATATTTTGATCGGTAATGATTAAATCAACAGTCTGCTCATTAAGTTTATTGAGAGCAATCTCGCCACTTTTAGCGGTAATAACCTCATAATCGTGATAATTGAGGTAAGTTGCTAAAAACTGAACAATTAACGGCTCATCATCAACAATAAGAATGGTTTTAACATTCGTTGCTATTGGATTTTTCTTGGTAGAATTAGCATTGTTGGTACTTAAGATAAATCTATTCACTATTTGACTGATTTTAGCAATGCCAACAGGTTTTTGAGCAATAAAGGAAAACTGAGGTTTTGATTCTGCTCGTTCTTCTAGACTTTGAAAGTAACCGGTGATCAAAACTACCGGGCAATCTGCTCTTATTTGTCTTACACTGTCGAGAATTTCAATGCCTCCTTGTAAATCATTGCCGATGATGAAGTCGGTGATTACTAGATCAAAATCATCAGAGTGTTGCTGTATAAAATCAACTGCAGGTTGTACGCAAGAGAAACATTGTATCTGATAACCTAACTCTTTTAGCATTTCAAACGTAGCTTCCTGAGTATTTGCATCGTCTTCAACATAAAGTATACGTCCAGAGCCGGGCATTATATTATTTGAAAAAGGTTGGTGCATGGGCTCAATGTGTTGATTTTGTCCTCTTATTGGCAGGTAAACAGTAAATGTAGATCCTAAGTCGATTTCTGATTCAACTGTAATTGTGCCGTTATGATTTTTTACTATGGTTAAACAAGAACTTAGACCTAGTCCATGGCCATACTCCTTGGTAGTGAAATAGGGCTTGAAGATATCCTCTTTATGTTCATTAGGTATGCCGATGCCATTATCTTTAATTGAAATTGCAAAATAGTTACCGGAGCGGAGGTCTGGCAGATCTTCTCCATTCACTTCACAATTTTTGATAGCAACAGTGATATCTTCGTTATTTTTTGAAGCCTGAGCTGCATTTATGAGAAGATTGTTTAACACTTGATGAATTTGGTTAACATCGGCATACAAGTCGCCCTTATTGTCATGGATCTCATATTTGATTTTAGAGTTAACACTAGATTGTATGAAAGAAGTGATTTCTTCTAGCATTTCTGAGAGATTACAGACAGTTTTGGTAACAGCGCCATGCTCAGAATAATTCATAAATTTTTCGGTGAGTACCGACGCTTGTGATGTGGCATTTTCAATGTTGCTTAACAGTTCATCAATGTCGGCGTTGTCAGCGCCGTTAGCCATTTTCAGTTTAGCTAACTGACTTGAACCTAAAATCATCATTAAAATATTATTGAAATCATGCGCTAATCCAGCAGCTAGGGTGCCTAGAGATTCTAACTTTTGATTGGCAATATTCTCATCTTCGAGTCGCTTTCGTTCCGTTATGTCGTGAAATGCTCCTAATATTCCGATGATCTCACCATTCGTATCGGTTAAAGGGATCTTACTGGTTTCAAGCCAAGCAATTTTACCGTTGGCTTGCCTTTGACTTTCTATAATATTTAATTCTGCTTTCCCTGATTCAATAACTCGACGATCACACTCTCGAAAAAAATCTGCTTCTTCTGTCGTCCAGGGCAATTCATAGTCAGTTTTACCGATATAATCTTTTGGCGATTTTAATCCGGCAACATCGGCGAGTGCTTGATTACATCCAAGAGCTACACTGTTGCGATCTTTCCAGAACACACAAAAAGGTAGCGCATCTAGAACTGCTTGAAACACTTTGATCGATGGCTGAGTTATGGAATTACTTGAACTCATTGACTCTACCTTATTGATGCATGGTATTATTTAACTGAATGCATGGTGTTATTAATTTTATAACAACAGTATATAGCAAAGTTCCAAATTTGCTTTTATTTAGCTATGTAAGTCTCTGAAAAAATTGCAGAAGCATAAGCTTATTACATCCAATTCCGCTTACTCTGTTCTACTTCATACAAGCTGAAATCAATTAATTCCAAGCCACCTTCTTGTGGTAAATAAGGCACGTGAACAGCCCCCGCAGCAAGTACAAATTCAATAGAACAAAGCTGTTTGCGTTTTAAAAACCAACTTTGCTTAAATGTGGCTTGCTGAATCTTGTAAATAGGAAATGTGTAGTAATCAACGCCTAAAACACCTTGGCGTACATAAATAAAATTATCATCTTTCGCGTATCCCCAACGTAGATATCGCATCACCATTAAAAAGCCAATAAATGCAACGCCAATGGCTAAATAGGGTAAGCCCTCAATATTTTCATTTTCAATGAAAACCCAAGTAACAAAACTGCTTATAGGTAATAAAAATAAGAAAATATTTCTAACCAATAAGCGTGGATGAACACGTTTAAATTTAATTTCGTTTAATTGATTGTTAGGGTAAGCATCAAGCATTAAATGCTGACATTCTTTATTAGTGACCGATGGCACAATGATTTTATTGGTGAGTTGGCCTGCTTGCGGATTGTTAAAGTTGGCATTAGACTGTTCAAATTTCAAGTTGATTCGCCTCAATATTACGTCTAACCAATCTTGTTGGCGCACAATCATTTGTAAACGAGATAAACGCATGGTGACTTCTGTTTTAGTAAATAAACCGCTGCGTCTAATGTACCGGTCACCAATTTTACTCAATTTAAAATCGTGAAATGCGATGATTGAGCCAAGCACTGAAAAAATACTAATGATCAACATAATGATTAAAAATGTAGAAAGTACAGTGCTAGCAATTTGCCAACCTGAACGACCTTCAAATTCAAAATATTGGTTCACATTAAAGCCAAACATCATTAGCCATTCGCCAATGGTTGATGAAATTTGGTCGATAAACGGCGCCATGCCGCCTAAAAATATCCACACTCTGTTGTTAGTTAATCCATGAATAACCAAGTCATCTAAATTTCGACGGTCGAGTATTGTTTCATCACCTTCGTTGGGTACAGGTGCTTCATTATCAACTGCACTTTCAGGACTTGGCGATTCTGCTTGCTCACTTTGTATTAGATGGGCAGCGAGAATTTCGTGCTTAAGCTGCTGGGCAAATGTTTTTTTAAGGGCAACTACTTTCGCTTCTTGTTTAACCGAACCGGCAGTATCAAGTTGCATACAGGTATAGCCAAACGGCCGATAATAAAGTGGCTCAGTTAACTCCACATTTTGAATACGGGAAAACGGCAAGTTTACGTATTTTTTAGAAAACACGCCGGAGCGAATTTCAATTTGTTGATTGGTTAATCGATATTGAAAAAAGTAATAACTCAGCAAAGATGCCAAGCCTAACAATGCAGACAAACCATAAACAACTGGCAACCAAAAGCTTGGATCTTCCATGGCCTTGTTGTAACCAATAAGTAGTGCTGGCGCGACATAAATGAAGTTGCCAAAAATATTTTTGATAAACATTAAGACAAAATAAACTAGCGCAATAGGGGATATCCGTTGCCAATCATGAGCCACGTTTAGTGGCGGTTCTAAGGATTCATCAGCAGTATTTTTAGTGTCATCCAATGGCGAATTAAGCGGCTTATCCATGAAGGTTAATATCCTTGTGAGCCAAAATAAACTGACGTATGTCTTCTGCAGTTTCAACATCTAGCCCTGGAATTTCAAAGGTGTGCATGGCGCCACCAGCGCTAAATACTTGTAGGTTTGCCAAGCCAACTTTGCGATCGATAGGTCCTCGTTTAAGCTCAACATGCTGTACTCTTAAAATAGGCTGGCTAACGGTTTTTCGAAACACTAATCCGGATTGATAGCTAATATCTTGTTCTCTTAGGGCATAGCGTTTTTTCGGATCAGCAAGAGAGTGATACAGACTGATTATTAAGCCTAAAGTACCAATTCCCCAAATGGGATATTGCAATGTATTAATGACCTTTTCAGGGGTCTCTACAAATGGCTGATAGCTGATAAATACTAATATCAACATTACAATAACGGTGGTAGCTAAACTAACCAATCTATGTGTAGGTGCATATTTTTCAGAAAGCTCGGTGTATTTTAGCTCCTGTAGCTTGGGCATATCATCTTTGGCTATTTCTAAATTAGAAAATTCGGCGTTTACCTGCTCGGTCATATTGTTCTCGTTATTATTAGCGCACTTTGATTAGTTAGCTAATAGCATAACGATTAATTTATAATTGTTAATTAATATTCAATTATTTTTTAATAAATTTTGTAATAAATAGATTATTAATAAATTTTAACTTAAAAAGAAAATTGGTATTGTGTACAAATAATAATTTTTTTTAAACGGATTTAACCATTTTGCTCAAATACTTCCCTCTCACATTTTTGTTTTTCATCGCTTTTAGTAATATCTCAATCGCTAAATCAACCACAGAAAAACTACCACTTGAATATTTCTTTAATCGTTCCGATATTGTCAATTTAAAAATATCACCAACCGGTGAGCACTTTGCCGGCAAAGTCAAAATTGATGGCATGTTTCAATTGGCCATTCTTGAGCGTAAAACAATGAAGCCAATTCAGTTGTTATCGTTTAATAAAGACAAAAGTGAGTTGCATGAGTTTGGTTGGTTAAACAACGAAAGAGTGTATGCCAGCATGAGTACACAGGCTGGCCCTCTAGATAAGCCTAGAGGAACAGGGGTCTTATTTGCCGGCAATATAGATGGTAGCAAGAAAATTCAATTGCTTGGCCCTAACGGCAATGGCTTTTACTTTTGGGGAGAGAGTACAATTCTTAGCCGCCTTAAAGATGATGATCGTAATATTTTGATTGAACTATCAAACAGAGAGCGCAGTTATGTGCATAAGCTCAATGTTTATACTGGTAAAATTCGTAAAGTAGCCAAAAGCCCTAAAAAGAGAGGCTCTTTTATGATTGATGATAACGACAGGGTTCGAATTTCAGTTGCCAACGTCAAAGAGGACGATGAGCATTTTAGAATTATTTATTACCGTGATAGCGATGGTGATAGTTGGAAAGAAATAGATCGTAGAAGTGAAGAACAAGGCTCATTTTGGCCTCTTACTACATTTGATGAAAAAGGCTTGCAAGTTTTTGCAAGTAAAGGTCCACAGGGTAAAGGAATTTATTATTACAATGTAAAAGATAAGTCTATGGAACTCGTCTACCTTATAGAAGGTGAAGAATCGATAGATGGCTTTTTGATCAACGAGAAAAATGATTTAATTGGATTGCTTCGCCAGAAAGGTAAACTAGAAACTGAATTGTTTGACCTAAAAGGTGAAGAAACTACGTTATATCGTTCGCTTGCCGCTTCTTTCCCTGAACAAGTTGTTAGAATTAGCAGTTTAACAGACGATAAACGGTTAGCGATTGTTAAAACCATGTCTGATCGGCATCCCACTACGTTTTACATGTATGATTTTAACAAAGAGCAACTTAGCTATTTAATGAGTCCTAGACAATGGGTAGATTCAAAGTTAACTGCGCCAATGGAGCCAATTGAATTTGAAGCGAGAGATGGCTTAAAAATTACCGGTTTTTTAACTAGGCCTCTAGGTAAGAAGAAAGACTTGCCTATGGTTGTTTATGTACACGGTGGCCCTTATGGTGTTAAAGATGAATGGAGATATGATCCTCGAGTGCAGTTTATGGCCAATAGAGGCTACGCGGTACTTCAAATAAACTATCGTGGTTCGGGTGGCCGTGGCCGAGAGTTTGAAAGAAGCGCTTACCGTAAAATGGGCGCAGAAATGCAAGACGACCTAACAGATGGTACTTTGTGGGCAATAAAGCAGGGTGTTGCGAATAAGGATCGAATTTGTATTTTTGGTGCAAGTTATGGCGGTTACGCGTCTATGATGGCAGTTGTGAAAGAACCTGATTTATATCAATGTGCTATTCCATACGTTGGCATTTATGACATTGCATTACAAACCAAATATAGTGACTGGGTTGGTGTATCGGAACTAGAAAAATTTATGGATGAAGCATGGGGTGCATATGATGAAGAGTTTGTTAAAGAGCGTTCTCCTATTTATCATTTAGATAAATTAAAAGCCTCATTATTTTTAGTGCATGGTGAGGACGACCCGCGTTGTCCAATTGAGCACCATGAAGCATTAACTGATGCATTAGATAAACGCGGAATAAAATATGAATCAATGGTGAAAGATCATGAAGGTCATGGTTTTTATGATCTTGATAATGTATTTGAACTGCACCAACGCTTAGAAAAATTCCTGAAAAAGCATATCGGCAATTAATTGCATGCTATAAGTTTCAAGAGCTAGAAACTTTATTTCTAGCTCTTGAAAGATTTATCTTTTATAGTGTGTCCTATGAATACTATGCGTAAATTTATTTTATTAATAATTATGATGACTTTTTCTTTTGCCAATGTGGCGAAAGCGAACGTGCATGTGTGCGCAATGGAACAACCACAAATGATGTCAATGGCGGGTCATGAAGGCCATGTTATGAACATTGAAAAATCAGTCATGAGCGACCATGATTGTTGTGAGCAACAGGCACAAGCAAGCATTGTAAATGTCGATCATAGCAACTGTAGTGATTGCGACCTATACATGGGTAGTGTAAGTGCATTGCCGATTAATACTATGCACGTTAACGCCGCTGGTTTTAATGATCGAATTTTATCTCATCTTCCCCCTAAAATAACTGCGCCTACGCAAGAGTGGTTGATTCCACCAATCGCATAATCCCAAAAAATTGATATAAGTTTTTTATTTTGTTTTATCGTTTCCGAACGAGGATTATTATGTGTATTACCCGTATTTTTAAATTAATTGTTTTAACTGTTCTGCTTTCTAACCCGGCAATTACAAGCCATGCAGAAGAGCACCTTGCTGAAGAGTTCAGTAAGCTAACTGAGCAAACCGACGTACAAGCTAGTCAGTATGTTTGCCCTATGCACTCGCATATTATTAAAGACCATCCTGGCAAATGCCCTATATGCGGTATGGATTTGGTTGAAGTCGTTCGTTCTCATTCAGTCGATACCAATGTTGAAGTTACAGTGCCAGGCCATATTCAACAGAACATGGCACTTACTACCGAACGTGCTGAAACATCAGTGCTTTGGCGCTTTATCGAAACCTTTGGTTCGGTTAAATATGATGAAAATGGCCAAGTGCATTTGCACCCTAGAACCACTGGTTGGGTTGAACAATTAACCGTTAAAACCCTAGGTGAAAGTGTTAAAAAAGGCCAATTGCTTTATGAAATTTACTCCCCTGAATTGTTACTCGCTCAAGATGAGTATTTAAGTTTATATCGTGATCAAACTGTCGGAAAAAATCTGAAAAAACGTGGGCGAACTCGGTTAAATTTACTGGGTTTAAATGATGCTTTTATCAATAAGTTAGAACAGCGTAATCAGTCATTTTATCGAGTGCCATATTACGCACCAAGTAATGGCATAGTTGCAAAGTTAGATATTCGTGAAGGAATGTATGTAAGTCCTGAAAATGAGCTAATGATGCTGGCTGATACCGCTAAAGTATGGGTAATAGTCGATGTCTTTGAACATCAAATGGACTGGGTTAAAACTGGTAAATGGGTAGAGTTTGATTTGCCTGCGTTGGGCATTTTTGCTCGTGAAGGTAAGGTTGAATATATTTATCCTGCTCTTGACCCGATCACCAGAACATTAAAAGTGCGTTTATCATTAGACAACCCTGATGGCGCCTTTAAACCTGAAATGATTGCTAATGTACGTATTTATGGTGGCGCAACCGATGAAGTACTTAATGTACCGGTGCAGGCATTGATTCAAACCGAACAGCAAAATAGGGTAATTGTAAAAACCAGTGATGATAAGTTTATCGTTAAACATGTTGCTGTTGGCACCATAAGCCAAGGTCGAGCCGAGATAATTTCAGGATTAAATACCGATGATGTTGTAGTTACATCCGGGCAATTCTTAATAGACTCGGAAGCTAATATCCAATCGGCTATCCAACAAATGTCGAACCAAGAAATGGAGCATAAAGGTATGGAGATGGACCATAAAGATATGGATCATCAAAACATGCCAGCTAAACCTCAAAACAATACCCATAACCACTAGGAGGCACGATGTTAACTTATTTGATAAATCAATCATTAAAACATCGTGTTTTGGTGCTGATATTTTCGACCATTTTGGCGGTACTTGGTTATCGAGCCATGCTTGATACACCGCTTGACGCATTGCCTGATTTAAGTGATATACAAGTAATTGTTAAAACAACCTACCCTGGGCAAGCTCCTGAACTGGTAGAACAGCAAGTGACGTATCCATTATCAAGTACTTTACTGTCGGTACCAAAAGCAAAAACAGTGCGTGGTTTCTCATTTTTTGGCGACTCTTACGTTTACGTAATTTTTGAGGATGACACCGATTTATATTGGGCGCGTTCTAGAGTACTGGAATACCTTGATCAAGCTGCCGATATATTGCCTAAAACCGCTAAACCAAGACTTGGCCCAGATGCTTCTGGTGTTGGCTGGGTATACCAATATGCGCTATCTGCACCGGATGGTGGCTATGACTTATCGCAGTTAAAAACCCTGCAAGATTGGTTTTTAAAACTGGAGTTACAGTCAGTTGCCGGTGTTAGTGAAGTTGCGACCGTTGGTGGCATGGAATTAACCTATCAAGTAGTGGTTGAACCGCTACGTTTAATGCAATACGGGTTAACATTAGCCGATATTGAAAAAGCCATTAAAAATGGTAATGGCGATGTTGGTGGTTCAGTACTCGAAATGAGTGAAGCGGAATATATGATCCGCTCGAAAGGGTATTTGCAAAGTATTGATGATATAAAATTGATCCCACTAGGGATTAATAACGAACAAAATACTCCATTGTTATTAGAGCATGTTGCAACAATCAGGCATGGTCCGCAAATGCGCCGAGGCATTGCAGAACTTGATGGTGAAGGCGAAGTTGTTGGTGGCATTGTGGTTATGCGCCATGGCGAGAATGCTCTTAAAACGATTGAAGCGGTTAAAGCTAAACTAGCACAGTTACAACAAGGTTTACCCGAAGGGGTTAAAATCACCACAACTTATGACCGCTCCACTTTAATTGAGCGTTCGGTTAACACTCTTAAAGAGAAGTTGTTCGAAGAAATTATTGTTGTGGTATTAGTCTGTTTTGCCTTTTTACTGCATGTACGCTCTACGTTTGTTGCGGTAATTTGTTTACCGTTATCGGTGTTAATTGGCTTTATTGTGATGCAGCGCTTAGGCATTAACGCCAATATAATGAGTTTGGGTGGCATTGCTATTGCCATAGGGGCTTTAGTTGATGCCGCGATTGTAATGGTGGAAAACCAACACAAACATTTACAGCAGTATTATCAACAACATGGCGAGTATGCGAAAGGCCAAAAACATTGGCGTTTAGTGGCAAATGCAGCTAGCGAAGTAGGTCCTGCATTATTTTTAACGCTGCTACTTATCACTTTTAGCTTTTTACCTGTATTTGCCTTAGAAGCTCAAGAAGGCCGGTTATTTACACCATTAGCTTTCACTAAAACTTTAGTGATGGCGGCTGCAGCATTAGTGTCGGTTACTTTGGTTCCTGTGTTAATGGGTTACTTCATTAAGGGAAAAGTGCCAAGTGAGCATAAAAATCCATTAAATCGCGTGCTTGTTTGGTTATATCGACCGTTGTTACGAGTTTCATTAAAAGTACCTGTGTTAATGATTTTATTGGCGGTTGGCTTAGCTGCTTCCAGTTATTACCCAATAAGTAAAATGGGTAGCGAATTTATGCCTGAGTTAGAAGAGGGTGACTTACTTTACATGCCAACAACATTGCCAGGGGTATCAATTAGTGAGGCGGGAAAAATATTGCAACAAACCGATCGCTTAATAAAAACCGTCGCTGAAGTTGATACCGTGTTTGGTAAAGTAGGACGGGCAGATACTGCTACAGATCCTGCGCCGTTAACTATGTTAGAAACCACCATTACTTTAAAGCCACAAAGTGAATGGCGTGAAGGGCTAACCCTGCAAGATATTATCGCTGAACTGGAGCAAAAAGTGCAGTTTCCTGGGCTAACTAATGCTTGGGTACAGCCAATAAAGACTCGTATAGATATGCTTTCTACGGGAATAAAAACACCGGTCGGAATTAAAATTTCGGGTGAAAAAACGGCTACATTAGAAACTATTGGTGAAGATATAGAAAATGCATTAGCTGACATTAAAGGAACTCGAAGTGTTTATGCCGAGCGAGCGCAATCTGGCCGCTATATAGATATTGTTCCTAACCGAATTGAAGCGGCTAAATATGGGCTAAACATCAACGACATTCAACAAGTCATTATGTATGCTGTAGGCGGTGCTAACGTTGATGAATTAGTGAAGGGCAAAGAACGTTATCAAATTAATTTGCGCTACCCAAGACGTTACCGCGAGCATTTAGATAGCTTGAATAATTTACCATTTGTAACTCCAAGTGGTGCTTGGGTAACGTTATCGCAAGTCGCTAGCGTTGAAATAAAGCAAGGTCCGGCGATGCTGAAAAGTGAAAATGGTCGCAACATTGCTTGGGTCTTTGTTGACTTAGAACCTGGTACTTCAATTGGTGACTATATTAAAAATGCCGAACAAGTGTTAGCGACTAAGGTAGATTTACCGGCTAAATACGCGATCAGCTTTGCTGGCCAATATGAATATATGCAACGCGTAGAAGAAAAAATGCAATTAGTGGTGCCTATCACCGTATTAATCATTTTCATTCTACTTTATTTAACGTTTAGTTCAGTACAACAAGCATTGTTAGTTATGCTCACTCTGCCGGTAGCCCTTGCTGGTTCATTGTGGTTTGTCTATTTGCTCGACTATCAAATGTCGGTAGCATTGGCTGTAGGGATGATAGCTCTGGCTGGTGTCGCTGCAGAGTTTGGCGTTATTATGCTTATTTATTTGAACCAAGCATTAGCAACTAACACAGAACCAACAAGAGCATTCTTACTCGCAAAAATTGAGTATGGCGCCGTGCAGCGTGTAAGGCCAAAAGCCATGACAGTGTTAACCATTATTGCCGGTTTATTACCTATCATGCTTGGTAGCGGCAGCGGTAATGAAGTAATGCAACGCATTGCTGCACCTATGGTTGGCGGTATGATTGTGAGCCCGTTAGTGTCCATGCTGGTGATCCCTTGTGCGTATTATCTGTTAAATAAAGCAGCATTTAAAAAATAAGGCTAGTACTGTTGATCTTTTACACCTCTGAAAAAAGAAAGCCAAAAAGCTTGGTAAATACAGCAAGAAAATATCATAAATGGTTGATGCTCTTTTGCGGCGTGCAATTTGTTATATGGTCGGTAAGCGGCGCGTATATGGTGTTTTTTGATATTGATTATATTCATGGCGATAGCTTGGTTGTTAATCATCAAGATAAAATTAATGTCGATAATATCCATTATTCTGTTAAGGAGTTACGTGAACAGTACCCTGATGCAACGAATGTCAGTGTTGGTAAGTTTATCGATAAAGAAGTGTATTCTTTTACCAGCAAAGATGAGCGCCATTTAGTTGATGCCAGTAATGGAAAATTGCTTTCACCATTAAAGCAAGCAACGGCGATTAATGCTGCAAAGTACTATTATTCAGGCGAAGGTCATGTACTCGACGTAGAGCTTATCACTGAAAACCCTCCTTTTGAATTAAGCCGCCGAGCCTTGCCCGCATGGCGAATTAATTTTGATGATTTTGGCTCTCCCTCAATCTACGTGTCGGCGCAAACTGGTAAGTTGGTTGGTAAACGACATGAATTTTGGCGACTATTTGATTGGATGTTCCGTTTTCATGTAATGGACTATGACGATGGTGAGAATATCGAAAATTTATTACTGTTTTGCTTTGCATTGTTTGGCATTATTGCCGCAATTAGCGGTCTGATCCTGACTTACTTTCGAGTGTTTAAAGCGAATGGTAAAAGAAAGATCACCAGATCAGTTAAGTTAGAAGGTCGCAGCTAATGAGGTTAGTTAGAAAAATTCATAAATGGGTTTCAGTGATCATTGGCATTCAATTATTGCTTTGGTTACTCAGTGGTATATTTTTTAATATGATGGACCATACCAAGGCAGCAGGTAATACTTTTAAAAACCGTGCGCATCAGCATGTTGAAGTTGAGCAGGCATTATTAGTAGAGCCATTATCTGTATTGCAAGCTAACAAGGCGAGTATATCGTTAGTGCAAACGCAATTACTTGAACAGCCATATTATTTGTTAACCCACACTAAGGGGTTGTATAAGCACTTCGAGAACCACTATACATTGATTAATGCCTATACTGGTGAGCAAGTCATTGTAGATAATGAACTGGCAGTAAAATTGGCAAAACAGTCATATACTGGGCCAGGAGAGGTTATCTCAACGAAGCTTTTACACTACCCTCTAGATGATTTTCCTAAGCAAAAAAATGCTTCGTGGCAAATAAATTTCGCCGATGATATTAATAGCAGTGTCTATATCGAAGCTGGCTCGGGGCGCGTTGTAGGTCATAGTGATGATGATAAGCGTTTTGCCGACTTTTTCTTTATGCTGCATTTTATGGACTATGGCAATGTAGGCAGTTTTAATAGTGTGCAAATGATGTTGTTTGCTTTTATTACTTTATGGTTATCATTAACAGGGCTTATTTGGACAATACATTTAGCCACCAAAGGCCAATACAAAATAAAAAAACGCTCTAATCGTCGTAGTAAATAATTTATAAACTATGCATCAATTAAACTACCCAAGTTAATCTTTTAATTTGGGTAGTTTAATCACCAAAATCTCTTCGAAACCAAACGACAAAAATTAAAATCTCGTCGCAATTTATTCAACTTCTAATTTGTTTTCTTCTAATTAATGAATCACAACCGTGTTTTATCTGATTTTGCATACGTATGCATGGCATTTTGGCTATGCATACGTATGTAGTCATTTGCACAGAATTGTTAATTTGTCGTAACTTTATAGGTAGATTATTAAATTGCCAATTTTATGGGCAACCGCTAAAAAACTGAACAGTTTTATTGCATTGATAGCGCGGTTGTAAAATTACCAATATTAAGCATTGAGGATTGTTCTGCTTAATTTCTAAAGAGAACCTATTTATTATGGCTACAGCAATTAAAAAGCCGTTAACTGCAGCGCAGTTTAAAAAGAAAGTATTACAGCACTTAAACTTTACTTCCTCTCAAACAGATTATCAGCAAGACCCAACAGCGGTTTTGCGTGCCGTTTGCTTAACAGTAAACGAAGTAGTTTATGAAAAACTAACTGAAACCAATCAATACCATAAAGAACATAAAAGCCGCTCAATTAATTACCTTTCACTAGAGTATTTGATGGGTCGCATGTTATCGAACAATTTGCATAACTTAGACTTATTCGATGTTGCTCAAAAAGCCGTTGCTAACCTTGGTTTTGAAATTGAAGACATCTTTGAAGAAGGTCATGATTTAGCTCTTGGTAACGGCGGATTAGGTCGTTTAGCTGCGTGTTTCCTAGATTCACTGGCAACCATGGATTTCAATGCCGTAGGGTATGGGATTCATTATGAACACGGTTTATTCAAGCAACAATTTCATCAAGGTCGTCAAATTGAAACACCGGATGAATGGCGTGAATATGGAAATCCTTGGGAAGTATGTCGTCCAGAGGCGGTGCAAAATATTCCATTATTTGGTCATGTCGAAACCATTGCCAATACAGATGGCAGTGTGAAAAAGGTATGGCATAGCGGTCAAACTATTAAAGGTGTGCCTTGGGATGTTCCTATTGTTGGTTATAACTCTAAAACCGTAAACGTCTTGCGCTTATGGGAGTCGCGTGCATCCAGTCATTTTGATTGGGAGCAGTTTAATTCTGGCGATTATCAAGATGCGCATTCAGCGCAAAATCATGCCGAAACTATTTCAAAAGTACTTTACCCAAATGATGAAACCGATGCAGGTAAAGAACTACGCTTTATTCAGCAATACTTTTTTTGTGCTTGTTCAGTTAAAGACATCATCAAACGTTATTCCCAGCAACATGGTAATGATTGGTCACAGTTTGCCGATAAAGTAGCTATTCAATTAAATGATACTCACCCTACTATCGCTATTTTAGAGCTGATGCGCACCTTAATTGATGAGTACGACTTTGCCTGGCTTGATGCTTTTGCCATGTGTAGAAAGGTTTTTGCCTATACTAACCATACATTATTACCAGAAGCTCTGGAAAAATGGTCGGTAGACTTATTCAACAAGGTATTACCACGTCACTTAGAGTTATTGTTTTCGATTAATGAATATTTCTTGAATGAAGAAGTATCGAAGATGTGGCCTGGCAATGACCAAATGCGTCGTCGTTTATCGTTAATTGAAGAAGGTGAAACGCAAATGGTGCGTATGGCGCATTTATGTGTCGTAACATCATTCAAAGTTAATGGTGTTGCACAAATTCATTCCGATCTGGTTAAAAGTGATTTATTTCCAGAATTCGACCAGCTATACCCTGAAAAGCTAACCAATGTGACTAATGGTGTAACGCCGCGTCGTTGGTTAAAAGCCTGTAATCCAGAACTTTCTAAATTATTAGACAGCAAGGTAAAAGTCGATTGGGCGAAAGATTTATCGTCGCTAAGTAGCGTTGCTAAATTTGCTGACGATGAAAAGTTTCAGCAAAAGTTTATGGCGATAAAACACAATAACAAGATAAAGCTTGCTGAGGAGATTTTGGCAAGTACTGGTGTTGAAGTGAGCCCTGATGCAATCTTTGATGTGCAAATTAAACGTTTACACGAATACAAACGCCAACATTTAAGCTTCATGCACATTCTTGCTCTATATCGCCGATTATTGGCAGATCCTGATTACGACATGCATCCAAGAGTGTATATCTTTGGCGCAAAAGCGGCACCTGGTTATTACTTAGCCAAAGAGATCATTTACGCGATTAACAAAGTAGCTGACAAAGTTAATAATGATGACCGTATCAAGGGTAAGTTAAAAGTGGTATTCATGCCGAACTACCGCGTCACCCTTGCAGAAAAAATTATTCCTGCCGCCGATGTTTCTGAGCAAATTTCTACCGCCGGTAAAGAAGCATCAGGTACTGGTAACATGAAGTTAGCGCTTAACGGCGCGGTAACTATTGGTACGCTAGATGGCGCCAATGTTGAAATTGCCGAAGAAGTGGGCGATGACAATATCTTTATTTTTGGTAACACTGTTGATGATATCAAAGCGCTAGAAGCTAATGGTTATAACCCATATGACTACTACAACAACGATGAAGAAATTAAAGCCTGTTTAGACTGGTTGCATACCGATTACTTTACTCCGGGTAAGCCGGGTGAATTGTCGGCAATAGCGCACAGTTTACTTGATGGTGGCGACCCATACCGATTGTTGGCCGATTTTGCTGATTATGCCAAGGCTAATATTGCCCTTGATAAAGCCTACAAAGATAAAGCGCGTTGGGCACGAATGGCAATAATTAATACTGCCAAAATGGGTAAGTTTACGTCAGATCGCTCTATTCAAGATTACGTAGACAATATTTGGAAGTTAACGCCAATGAGTTCACAGGGTTAAATCAGATGTTTAACAATGGCATCGTTAGGAAAAAAGCTAATGCAAAATGATATTCAAGCCAAAATGTTGAGTGAAGTGCAGGCAATAGCCAGTGCAAGCCACTCAAACCCTTATGGCTTTTTAGGCTTGCATGCTAATGGTAAAGGTTACTTGCAGATAAATACGTTTTTTCCTGACGCAAGCCTAGTGTCGTTGTTAGATGAAAACGGCAAGGTAATTGCCAAGTTAGATAAACTCGATGATAGTGGTTTTTTTAGCAAAGCTACTCGTCGTAAAAAGCGTTTTTCATATCAGTTAAAAGTTAAAACAGAGCTTGGTGAGCGAATCATTACAGATCCATTTGGTTGCACACCAGTATTAGACGATTTAGACATTTACCTTTTTAATGAAGGCAAACATAAAAAACTATACCAAAAGCTTGGCGCTCATTGTGTTGAACATGATGGCGTGCAAGGCGTGTCATTTGTTGTTTGGGCACCTAATGCCAGTCATGTTGCCGTAGTAGGTGATTTCAATAATTGGGATGGTCGCTTACACCCAATGCGCAAACGTATGGAGTGTGGTTTATGGGAGATTTTTATTGCTGAAGATTCAGCATATTCTCCTGTCAGAGCAGGTTGTCATTACAAATTTGAAGTAAAAGACAATAACGGTAATTTACTACCATTAAAAGCAGACCCGTACGGCGTGCAAGCTCAAATGCGTCCTGAAACTTCATCAGTAATTTCTGCAGAAGTAGAATTCAATTGGAATGATCAACAGTGGATGAATTCGCGTCAGCTACGCAATGATAGAAGCAGCCCGATTTCAATTTACGAATTGCATTTAGGCTCTTGGCAACGTGACCAAAATAATGAGTTTTTAAACTATCGAGATATCGCCGAACGTTTAATTCCTTACACATTAGATATGGGCTTCACTCATATTCAGCTCATGCCGGTAAGCGAATTTCCTTATGATGGCTCCTGGGGTTATCAACCGGTTGGATTGTTTGCCCCTACCGCACGCTTTGGCAGTGCGCAAGATTTTAAATATTTTGTACAGGCCTGCCATAACGCCGGCCTTGGTTTATTGATTGACTGGGTACCTGGTCATTTCCCCATCGATGAACATGGCCTGGCAAAATTTGATGGCACTTGTTTGTATGAACATGAAGATTTACGTAAGGGCTTTCATCCTGATTGGAACACGTTAATTTATAATTATGGCCGTACTGAAGTAGCAAATTTTTTACGATCTAGTGCCATGCATTGGCTTGATACTTATCATGTTGATGGCATTCGAGTAGATGCAGTTGCTTCAATGCTGTATTTGGATTACAGCCGAGCCGATGGCGAGTGGATCCCAAATGAACATGGCGGTAATGAGAATTTAGAAGCCGAGGCATTTTTAAAAGAGTTTAATGAAGAGTTGTACGCAGACTATCCAGGTGCATTCTCCGTAGCCGAAGAATCAACCTCTTGGCCGGGTGTTTCACGCCCAACAAGTGAGGGCGGATTAGGCTTTGGTTATAAGTGGAACATGGGCTGGATGAATGACTCGCTTGAGTACATGAAACGTGAACCTATATATCGCCAACATCATCATAATGAATTGAGCTTTGGCTTGGTGTATGCCTTTGATGAAAACTTTGTACTACCGCTAAGTCACGATGAAGTGGTGCATGGTAAGGGTTCTATTTTAACGCGCATGCCCGGTGATGAATGGCAACAATTTGCTAACTTACGCGCTTATTACAGTTTTATGTGGTCTCATCCCGGTAAAAAATTATTATTTATGGGCTGCGAATTTGGTCAACGAGCTGAGTGGAACTTCGATCAAGGCTTAGATTGGCATTTGCTGGAAAACGACAACCATAAAGGCGTGCAAAAATTAATTAAAGATTTAAATCACCTTTATAAATCCATGCCAGCCTTGCATCAACTGGATTGTGAAAAAGACGGCTTTGATTGGATTGATCATGATAATGCTGAGCAATCTATTTATAGCTATGTGCGTTATGGCCAAGATGGTACAAATCCAGTTTTAGTGGTGTGTAACTTTACCCCAACAGTACAGCATGCATTTCGTGTTGGTACGCCAAAAGACGGTTATCATAGAGAAATATTCAACTCAGACGCAGCCATTTATGGTGGTAGTAATGTTGGTAACCCGTTAGGCGCACAATCAACAAACAGACCTTGGCAAGGACGTACAGATTCAATTGAAATCACTGTGCCGCCACTTGCGACTGTTATGTTTGAGTTACAAGGTTAATTATTGATGACCTTAGCTAAGTTGGTAAATCCCGGTAAACATTATCCTTTAGGTGCAACCTTTGATGGTAGCGGTACTAATTTTGCCCTGTTTTCTGCCAACGCGACTAAGGTTGAACTTTGTTTGTTCGACAATGTTACTGAAACCGAATTAAGCCGAGTTGAGTTAACCGAATATACCGATGAAGTTTGGCATGGTTATTTACCACAAATACAGCCGGGAACCTTATACGGTTATCGAGTGCATGGTCCCTATGAACCGCATAATGGCCATCGATTTAACCCGGCTAAATTATTGCTCGACCCTTATGCGAAGCAATTAAATAAAAGCTTTACTTGGTCAGAACGCCACTATGGTTTTGATATCAATTCGTGTGCGCAAGACTTAATGATCGATAATAATGACAACGCCGCCTGCATGCCAAAATGTGTTGTTGTTGAGCCGTTTGATGGTTTAAACAATGCAGTAACGGTTAACGACAATGAAACCATAATCTACGAAGCTCATGTAAAGGGCTTTACTAAATTGAACCCAACTGTACCGGTTGAAATGCGTGGCACTTTCAAAGGATTAGCTCAGCCATCGGTAATTAATTATTTTAAAGATTTAGGTGTTACCAGCGTTGAGCTTTTGCCTATCCATGGCTTTTTTGATGAATCATTTGCCTTAGAAAAAGACTTAAAAAATTACTGGGGCTATAACTCTATCGCCTTTTTTGCGCCTGAACCCAGATATTGTCAGCAGCAAGATTTAACCGAGTTTCAACAGATGGTTGACGCCTTTCACCAAGCCGGAATGCAAGTGATATTAGACGTGGTTTATAACCATACCGCCGAAGGCAATCACATGGGGCCAACGTACAGTTTTAAAGGCATAGATAACGCCAGCTATTATCGCTTAGAAGCAGAAGATAAGCGTTTTTATATAAATCATTCAGGTTGTGGAAATACATTAAATTTAGCTCATCCGCGTGTGTTGCAACTGGTAATGGACAGTTTGCGTTATTGGGTTGAAGTGATGGGTATCGACGGCTTCCGTTTTGATTTAGCCCCCATATTAGGTCGTCAGGATTTACAGGGTAATGATAATTTTTATGGCCATTCAAGTTTCTTTGCCGCGCTTCGTCAAGATCCTGTTTTAGCTCATGTAAAGCTGATTGCTGAACCATGGGATATTGGCCATGGTGGTTATCAGCTTGGTCAATTTCCTGGAAATTGGTATGAATGGAATGACCGATATCGTGACGCCGTGCGTCGTTTTTGGCGTGGCGAAGACAACATGATCGCCGAATTTGCCCGACGATTACATGGTAGTGGTGATATTTTCGAACATCACGGCCGACGTCCATATGCCAGCGTGAATGTGGTAACCACTCACGACGGTTATACCCTCCATGATTTAGTGACGTTTGAACAACGTCATAATCAAGCCAATGGCGAGCAAAACAGAGATGGTCACAAGAGTAACTTTAGCCGTAATTACGGCGTTGAAGGTGAAACGACTAATGCCAACATTAATAAGATACGCAAGCAACAAAAACGTAATATTTTAGCGACGCTGTTTTTATCGCAAGGTACGCCAATGCTGCTTGCTGGCGATGAGCGCAATAATAGTCAATATGGCAATAATAATGCCTATTGCCAAGACAATGAAATTACCTGGCTGAACTGGGACAAACAAGACGAACAGCAAGTTCACTTTGTGCAACAACTCATCAAGCTGCGTAAGCAACACCCATTACTTAACCGCTTAAATTATCAACACGGGCAACAAGTTTCAGCCAAAACAGGTTTGCCGGATATCAGTTGGTTTAATTGCCATGGCGAGGCTATGGACGAAAGCAACTGGCACAACAAGGCGCTTAAGAGTTTTGCCATGATGTTGGCTGATACCAACAATAACAAAACAGCAAACGTTGCTAATGACGATGCTTTGTTAATAATTTTTAATGCCCACGACGTGGCATGTAATTTTCAATTACCCAATTTGCCCGGTAATTGGTCGCAAATAATAAATACCGCTGATAGCAAAGCCGACATTACTAACACACTAATAGATAGCACCTTGTTATCTGTTGCTGCGTTTAGTTGCTCGGTACTGACATACAGCCAAAATGATACACAGGGAATACAATAATGACAGCTATTCAACAACTTGCCGAACAGGTAGGTTTTCACTCCAGTTATATTGATAGTTACGGTAACTCGGTTGCTGCCAACCAAGATGCGCTTAAAGCATTACTCACCGCAATGAATTACAACGTTGACTGCGACGAGGCAATATTGGCGAGTGTGAAGCAGTTAAGTGAAGCCTCATGGATCTCGCTTTTACCGGCAATGCAAATGGTTAAATCAGAGCAGGCTGTTCATAGCGTCTGGATCAGCGTTGCCAGTGCTGATTTGAACAGTAACCTACAATGGCTTGTATCAAAAGAAGATAGCAGCATATTAACTGGTGTTGTAGATGTTGCTGAACTGAGTGTTATTGCCGAGCAAGATGTTAATGGTACGGTATATAAAAAGCTTGCCGTGGTGTTACCTAATCTACCAGAAGGTTATCACTCTTTATCGGTTAGCTTAGGGGAAAACACCGCAACCGGTCACCTGATTGTTGCTCCGCAAAAGTGCTATAACCCAAATGATGCCGCAGATTATCGTATGTGGGGGTTAGCTGCTCAGTTGTATTCGGTTAAGTCAGACAACAGTTGGGGCATGGGCGATTTTGGCGATCTTAAAAACCTGGTAAAGCAGTCAGCACAGCGCGGTGTAACAGCGATAGGTTTGAATCCTTTACACCCGTTATACCCAAACAACCCTGCTCATATCAGCCCATATTCACCAACGAGTCGTTGTTTTTTAAATACACTTTATATCGATGTTACCAGCGTTGATAATTTTACAACCTGTAAGCCAATGCAAACCCTAGTTAAATCGAAAGATTTTAAAGATCAAGTTGCACAAGCTAACCAGCAAGAATTTATTGATTACCCACATGCAGCGTATCTTAAGCTGCAAGCAATGGAATTATTATACAAAGACTTTGTTGCTAACCATTTACCGAAAAATACAAAATTTGCTAAGCAGTATTTAACCTTCGTTACTGAAATGGGCGATGACTTATTCGAATTAGCGACATTTGATGCTCTTTATGAGCACTTTCGCGCCATTGATGAGCATGCCTATGGCTGGAAAGCTTGGCCAATAGAGTTTCAAGACCCACACAGTGTTGAGGTTGAGCAATTTAAAAAAGACAATATTGAGCGTATTGGCTATTTTCAATTTTTACAATTTATTGCTGATAGCCAATTGGGCGACGCAGCTGCACAAGCGAAGTCTGATGATATGCCAGTAGGGTTATATTTAGATTTAGCGGTTGGTTGTGATGGCAGTGGCGCAGAAGTATGGGCCGATAAACACAGTTATGTGTCTGGCGCTGCGGTTGGCGCTCCACCTGACGCGATGAATACCCTAGGACAAGACTGGGGCTTAACGCCGATTAATCCGGTAGCACTGCAAGAAAAAGGCTATATGCCGTTAGTTAAAGCGTTACGCAGCAATATGCGTCATGCCGGGGCTCTTCGTATTGATCATGTATTAGGATTAATGCGTCAATATTGGGTTGCGCCCGGTATGGCAGCTGACCAAGGTATTTATATTACCTTCCCACTGGAAGATATATTCCGCATCATTGCGTTAGAGTCGCGTCGTAATAACTGTGTGGTTATTGGTGAAGATTTAGGTAACGTGCCTGATGGCTTTGGTGACATTATGTCATCGGCAGGCTTACTGTCTTATAAAGTGTTATTTTTTGAACGTTGGGATAATGGCTTATTTTTCCGTCCTGAAATTTACTCAGAACAATCAATGGTAACGGTTTCTACTCATGACTTATCAACCATTGCCGGTTGGTGGACGGGGAATGATTTGAAATGGCGCCAAGAATTAAATTTATACCCGAATGAACAAATGGGTATTGATGAGCGCAATTCTCGGGTGACTGACCGTGAACAATTGCTTGGTGCGCTTGAATATGAAGGTGTGCTTAGCAAAGAGAATTTCCCGCAAACACAGCCTGCGGTGATGAACTCTGAACTCGCACGCGCTGTACAAGCATTTTTGGCTAAAGCGCCAAGTCGTATTTTATTGGTACCACTTGAAGATGCTTTAGGCTTAACAGAGCAGGTAAATATACCTGGTACAATAGATGAGCACCCAAATTGGCGTCGCCGTTTGCCATTTACCATTGAAGAGTTTTGGCAACACCAAGATATGAACAATTTAGTTGATGTAATGAATCAGGAACGACCAAAAGGGTAACCTTAAGGCATAGGAAAGATTATGAATATAATAAAAACCACATTTTTAGGGTTTTGTGCCTTAACGTTAAGTGCTTGTGATTCTGCAAATAAGCAAACGACGCAAGTTGAAACTCAGATAAAAACAGCAAAAATCAGTGCCGAACTACCACATTATTTAGAACGCGACATCCGTGATGAAATTTTTTATTTTGTTATGCCTGACCGTTTTAATAATGGTGATAGCAGTAATGATAATGGCTCGGCCACTATTTTAGAGTCGCAAGGTGGCTTTGATCCAACAAGCAACGGTCATTATCATGGCGGTGATATTATCGGCTTAAAAGAAAAGCTGCCGTATTTACAAAACATGGGTATTACTGCAATTTGGATGACGCCAATAATGCGTAACCAAGCAGTGCAGGGCGACAGCTCTGGTTATCATGGCTACTGGGTTCTAGATTTTACCGAAATCGACCCACATTTAGGCTCTAATCAAGACTTGAAAGATTTAATTGATGCAGCACATGCACTTAATATGAAGGTGTTTTTTGACATTATTGCCAATCACAGTGCCGATGTTATTAAGTTTAAAGAGTGTCATGGTGAAGACGGTAAACAATGGCTTGGTGCAAAGCCTGGGTTATGTGATTACAAAACCTTAGAGCAAGTAGCGAACGGTGATGAATATTCGGTATTTATCCCCGAGGGCAGTGAAAACATTAAAACGCCGCAGTGGTTAAATGACCCTAAGTATTACAACAACCAAGGCGACAGTACTTGGGAAGGTGAAAGCGCTATTTACGGTGATTTTGCTGGCCTTGATGATATTGATACTGCAAACCCAGAAGTGATCTCTGGTTTAATTGAGGTGTTCAAAGGCGTGGTGTCTGAATTTAAACCTGACGGCTTTAGGATTGATACGGTTAAACATGTGAATATGGAGTTTTGGACAGAGTTTTCTCCTGCCATTGTTGAACATGCTAAATCATTGGGTATTCCACAGTTCTTTATGTTTGGTGAAGTCTACGATTTTACCCCAGAATTTCTAAGCACATTTACCACTACTGGCAAGATGCAATCAATTTTAGATTTTGCCCTGCAAGGCGCTATCGCTAAGGCGTTGGTTGAACATGAAGGCACTGATCAATTAGAAGCCCTTTTTAACGGTGATCATTATTATCAAGATGAAGACAGTGATGCTAGCATGCTGGTTACCTTTACTGGTAATCATGATATGGGCCGCTTTGCTCACATTCTTGATAGAGAAAATCCTGATATGAGCGAAGCTGAAAAACTGGCACGAGTGAAATTGTCTAATGCGTTAATGTATTTTTCTCGAGGTATTCCAGTGGTTTATTATGGCGACGAACAAGGCTTTGTCGGTGACGGTAATGATAAAAATTCACGCCAAGATATGATGCCTTCAAAGGTCGATATTTATAATGATGATGACTTACTTGGTACAGATGCGACAACGGCTGATGCCAACTTTGACCAAAGCCATGTGCTTTATCAAGATTTGGTAAGTTTGGGGAATTTATACCAAGCGCATGAAGCCCTTCGTCATGGTAAGCAAGAGCAAGTATACTCGCAGCAAACCCCTGGACTTTATGCCTTTACTCGCACTGATGAAAATGGCCAATACTTAATTGTTGCAAATACGGCAACGACAGATCAAAGCCAAACCATGACACTTTCATACAAAGGTTTTGAACCAGTTGTATTAGCGAAAGATAAAGACGAACAAGACGGGGTCGTAACCATTAATTTAGCTCCTTTGAGCTACGCCATTTATAAAGCATATAAATAGGTTGAAGAAAAATCAGGGTAGCAGAACCAGTTCAGTTACCCTGACTTCCTGAATATTAGTCTACATTTATTCTTGGCTTTATACGCTATATAAACGCAGTCTCGCGCTTAGCTGCAGAAGATGATTTATAGCATACGGCACTTATCTGTTCCCTTACCTCTAAAATAAAACGCCCTTGCATACGTATGGATAGGTACGCAAAGAGATTTCATAATTTAATATGTTAATGTTATGAAAAACGTTTACTGAGAAACTGTTATGTTCCGTTATATTATCTTGTTAATTTCAATTATCAGCCTTTGCGCTTGCAGCCCGAATAATTCTGAAATTACCCTCATTGTAAAAGTACCAGAAAACACGCCACAACATTCTAAGCTCACATTAGGCGGCGATTTCAACAGCTGGGATCCGACTGCAGACGGCTTTGAAATGACAGCAAAGGGAGACGGTATATTTGAATACAATTTCCCAACTTTTGAAAAAGGAAAAATACTTAACTTTAAAGTAACCCGGGGAAGTTGGGACACCGTTGAAATTTCGGATACTGGCGCTAACCGAGATAACAGAAATTATACTGTTAGTGGTCATACACAAGTTATTAATATTGAAGTCGCCGACTGGACCGACTTGTCGACTAAAGAAGCCCCAAGTACGGTTGTTGGTACAGTAGTAGTTGAGGATATTGAATTACCTACATTTAAAGGACAAAGAAAGGTAAGAATATACTTACCGCCTCACTACAAGGATTCTAACGAGCGTTTTCCTGTTATTTACATGACCGATGGACAAAATGTTTTTGATGATAAAACGGCAAACGCTGGCGAATGGCAAATGGACGAACTGATGGAAAAGTTTGCAGAGAACGGATCAGCTTTAACATCAATTGTAGTTGCAGTAGACCATGCTGGAGATAACAGACGAATGGAATACTTACCATTTAATGATGACGATAAAGTAGCGCATGGTATAGATGGTAAGCATTTGGCAGAGGCCAAAGGTGCAGAGTTTGCAGATTGGTTGGTTAATGAACTTAAGCCGAGTATTGATAAGCAATATCGCAGCAAACCAGAGCGGGAATATACCAGCTTAATGGGCAGCTCTATGGGAGGGTTAATTTCTTGCTATACCGCTTTACGTCATCAGGAAGTAATATCTAAAGCTGCCTGTCTTTCGTCTGCATTTTTAAAACGATTAGTTGGTTCTCATTTTATTGATTACATTAAACAAACACCAAAAAAATACCCGATGAAGTTCCATATAGACATAGGTGATAATGAATTTGGACTATTTGGTGACAATATTCTTAAAGAAACACAAGAAGTCTACGAAGAACTTTTGTTGGCTGGTTTTAACAAACCGGAATTAAGGTATCAAATTATACAAGGCGGTACCCATGATGAGCCTAGCTGGAGAAGCCGAACAGAAGATATTTTATTATGGCTGAATAAGTCATAAAAATACTTACCCTATTACAAAGCCTTTTAGTTAGGTTTACCTGTCTTTATGTAAAGTGAGCTTGACATCTGGTTGGTTGAGGTTTAATCTACCTGAAAGTAAAGTACGTTTTACATTATGACAAACAAGGTAGACTTATGAATAAGCAAGTAACAGAACCGAATGAGTGGCAAGCACGAACCAAGAAAAATACATTCAAGTTGGGAATGTGGACATTAGCATGGGTAATAACCTCGGCAATCGCTGCATTTGCCCCTAGGTTTATATGGGACTTCGATACTCTACTGACTGTTATAGGTGTATTGGTAAATGTGTGTGTTGGTTTTGGTATGATTTTCGCTAACAAAAGGTATCTACAGGGTTTAGATGAAATGCAGCAAAAAATTCAGTCTGAAGCCATGGCTCTTTCATTAGGTGTTGGTTTAGTTTTAGGCTTAGGCTATGAGCTGTTGGAGGATATCAAATTAATAGGTTTCGAGCCTGAAATTTCACATTTAGTCATTGTTATGTGTATAACCTACGGCATAGGGATTATTAAAGGCGGAGCAAAATATCGATGAAAAACCGCTTAAAAGTACTGCGCGCTGAGCGAGATTGGACGCAGGCAGATCTTGCAAATGCTCTAGAAGTTTCCAGACAAACGGTTAATGCGATAGAAAAAGGTAAGTTTGATCCAAGTTTACCGTTAGCATTTAAAACCGCACGGTTGTTTGAGTTATCTATTGAACAAATATTTCAGGATGAAGGATAAAATTTGAGGGCCATAGTCAAAGTTCAATACAATAAACTGCCTATGGCCCTAGGATTTACTTTTTATGTTCTTTAACTTGGCTCCAACATAATGCTGAAATCGTTAAGGCGATGCCACATAAAATGAATATGGCGCTCTTGTCATTCGTTTGTGAAATGAATAAACCGACACCCAAGCTAACCAACAACTGCGGAATAACAACCGACAAGTTAAATAAGCCCATGTACATGCCCATTTTATTTTGGTCAATTTTCTCCGACATGATGGCAAAAACTAAACTGATCACCGCCGACCAACCAATGCCTAATATTGCCATTAAAAAGTACAAGGTATATTCTGAATGCCCCAAAAATGCCACCAAAAAGTATCCTGTAGCCATAGACGCGATACAGTAAGTGTGCACTTTTACCCGTCCAAATTTTGTTGCCAGAGGTTCAAGTAATAATGTTGGTAATAATGCCGACACAGCACTCAAAACAAGAAAGCTTATTGAGATAATTTTACCTAACTCATCATCACCAATACCACTCATTTTGTCTTGTAAAAATGCAAAAATAAACACGAACATAGTTTGAATGCCAATCCAGCTAAATGAGTGTGCGGCTAATATTTTTCGAAATCCAACTAAACCAGCTTCTTGCTCAGGTTTATCATCCTCAGTAGCTCGCATGGTTTGAACTACCCAAACAATAGTAAGTAATGCGCAGATAATTTCGGCATAATAGTTATTAACAGTTATGCCTGATAACTGACGGCCCATTGCATAAATGTCATAGATGATAAAACCCCATAACGGTTTTATGTTGATCATAATATCTTTAAACGACAGCGATTCAGTTTTAGCAGCGTGCTCACTAACGTTCAGTTCTTTCGGTTCAGTAATAAAAAACGGCGGGAAAATAGATAAGACCAGTACTAATGCAGCGCCAAAATAAATAAGAACGAAGTTTCCCCAAATTGCACCGATCGCGTACGCTAAAACGCCAAACGTACCGGAAATGGTTTGCATCCAGGTGTAACCACGAGTTCTTTTTTCACCCTCTGGTGTTACATCCGCAATAATTGAGCGCGTTGGATTAAAGCCAATATTAATCGATAAATCTAGAGTTAACGCTATGGCGATCGCAACAGCTAGAATTGCTTCAATGCCAAGGCTTTTTGATACAATATCAATGTTTGGTAGTGCTAATAGCATTAATCCAGCTAAAACACCGCCGATTAAAATGAATGGTCGACGGCGGCCATTCCAAAACCATACATTGTCAGAAATAATACCTATAATTACTTGACCTAAAATGCCAGCAATTGGACCCGCGGCCCAAACCAAACCTACTTCGTGAATATCCAGCCCATATTGGGTAGTTAATATCCAACTTAACGCCGAAATTTGCACTGACAAGGCAAACCCCATAGCGGTAGAAGGTAAGCTAAGCAGCGCATAAAAGCGTTTACTCAGATTTTGTTGTATTGCTAGCATTGTTTTCCCCAATATTGATTGTGAGTTGTTCTTATGGCGCTGTTAATTTTATTATGGTTTTAAGTATTAACAGTCGAAATTCGTTGATTGTCGTTACGGAACAGGTTGTCCGTTTCGTGCTTGTAATAAGCGATACCAATCTTCGCGCGAGTAATTCAGTTCAAGGGCTTGTTTAGTCGCAACAATGCGCTGTGGGTTGGTTGTGCCAACAATAGGGCAAATCTTAGCTGGATGCTTTAATAACCAAGCAAAGGCGACAATCCATTTTTCACAACCATAAATTTGTGCTTGGCGATCAAACTCTTGATGAATTCGAGCCACATCCTCACTGCTAAAGGTATTGCCCCAAGCTTCATAAACAACTGTAGCGATTGGACACCAAGCCATAGGCGTAATGTTGTGTTGCATGCATTGATCCAGCGTACCGTCGGTAAACGAACTGATGTTATGAATATTAATTTCAACTTGGTTTACCATTAACTTTTCTGTTGTCGCAGCTTGTAACAAACTCACTTGTGAAGGGCTAAAATTACTGACACCAAAGTGTTTCACTTTGCCTTGACGCTTAAGAAGCTCAAACGTTTCTGCGACTTCTTGTGGGTCAAATAAGTAATCTGGACGATGTAACAAGAATAAGTCTAAGGCTTCAACGTTAAGGCGCTCTAACGAGCCTTCTACTTGCTTAATTAAATAATCCCTTGAAAAATCATAACGGCCAACATCTCCATCATTGGGAGTATTGGCAAAACGAATGCCAGCTTTAGAGGTGATAATTAGTTGTTCGCGTAGCTCTGGGCTTTCTTTTAACACTTGCCCAAAAATTCGTTCACATTCGCCGCCGCCATAAATATCAGCGTGATCAAAGTGATTATAACCGGCATCAATGGCGCTGCGGATCGCAAGTTTGCCTTGTGCTATGGCGTCGCTAGAGTTGTCGCCGTTAATACGCATACAACCATAAATGAGTCTTGATGAGACTTTGCTCAAGTTACCTATTTGTATTGTTTTCATAAATTCACTTATTCACAGTAATATTAGTTAAAGAAACTTTGTGCAAATTCAAAACTTTGCTTACCTATTTTAGCTCCTATTACCCTTCCTGGTAAATCATCGGCAGGAGGGTGGATGCCTCCCCATATACGGGAGAGACTACATTGATCAGATGCATCTTTGTAAGTTGCCCATTGTAAAGTCATGTCGATACTTGGACCTTGCTCGAAAACTAAAAACTCATCTGCTTTAATTGAAAACTCACTCATTCCTCCCGGGAAATATGAATCACCTGTCATCGCTGTCATTAAATCAGCGGCAGCTCTCGAATAAGTTGAGTGACCTGAAACATAACCGGCAAATGGCGGGGTAACAAAAGAAGGGCGCTGATATGGCCACCAATTTTCAGCTAAGATCCAATCAACATCTGCTAAATCAGAGTCAGGATTATCAATATATTCTGGTCCTTTCCAAGATAGCACTTTAATTTTCCCCAAGTGCTCATTATCTTCCCCTACAAGCGGGTCATTCGCGCTAACCAGTTCAATGTAATTATCAATTAAAGGCAAGCCGTTTATATGAAATGACGGTAGATTTTCATTAGTACTTTGGCCTAAATCAGCCATTGCTCTAATTGCCGATACCGGGCGAATATAATCGTAATGCCCTTTAATGCCCCATGCTGTTATTGCTGAGTCATGCATGGTACCGCCCATGGCAAAATAGGTTTTTATATCCCATTCCAGGTTGCCAAGTAAGTCACCTTCACCTTGCCAGCGTTTTTCCAGTAAGGAGTGATCACTTACCGTATTTAAAATGACAAACCAATGTCCTGGTGGTGTTTCAGATTCGGGTCCATCAGCCCAAAACTCAGCTAATACTCTGGCATAGTCACTACGTGGTACTAATTGCTCTTCGTATGGTTGATTAGTTACCGGGTTAGTTTTATAGCCAGAACTGCTGTCGCCACCGTTAAGCTGATTGTAAAACTGAGGGTAGTCTTTAAACAATTCAGGATATGAAGATATGTTACCTAAGCTGTTAGGTGATATGTCCCACACTTCATCATTATTTTTGCCCAAATGCGCCGACCAAACGGCAACTAGACTGAATCCCCACTTATATTCTTCACTTAAATCACCTTCGATAGTTGGAGGCATACCTGGGTCGAAATAAACCTGATAATCGAAATCATCACGGGGATAAGTTGTTTTATCGTTTTCTGATAGGGCAAAAGGTATCACTTGACCCCACTCAGGACCTAAAAACTCAGGAATACTATCAACAGGATTGCCGGCTTGATCTATATATCCTTCTATAGATAAAGGTTGCCAATGGTCTAAATCTGTTATGTTTGGATTTCCAGGGCGATTCAGACCTAGCTCTAAAGGTGCATTAACGGGTTGATAGGCGGTGTTGGCATAACCCAGTTGCTCATTTGCACCGTCTTGAAAACCAAATTGAATATAACAATCAGCAATATGATTGCCTAATGCAGCAACGGAATTTTCTGTTGTGTCATTAATATCATAACCAAGGTTTGACATTAATCCATCCGCCTTTTCCATTATAGAATGAACCCCTGGGGAATTTCTAAAGCGATGTTCAACTAAACGGTAGGCAGCATAGCTAATTGCTTCCTCTTGGTTTTCTAAGTAATTATTATCAGTGTTAATAGTTTGTGCTGAACAACTGAAGCCGGCAACGCTATTGTTATACAAGAAAGGTGTTGCACTTTCATCAAAAGTAGCCCATGCATCAAACATAGCTGATGATGTATGGAATAAATTTCGGGCATGTACAGTTGGTCTGGCATAATCATTTCGAATGCCATGTAATATCACTTCATTCCATTGCCTGGCTACGGAATGGCCTGCTCTTTCTGTTATGTTTTGTTCTTCTATGGTTGTATTATCACTAGAGTCATTACAGGCAGCTATCGCCAATATTAATAACGCAGAACTAGATAGTTTAATTAGGTTGTTGTTCATCTTAGGAGGTCTCTAAATTCTTTCGATAATAAGAAATTGGTTACTATCAACATCATTGATTTTGGTTTCTTTACTATCTGGCCAAACAATACGAATATATTCGATATTTGTGGTTTTATGTAGGCCGAAATGTGCTTCAACTGGGTTTTGAGAAACAAAGTTGTTGCCGGTGCGTAATTCTCGCATCTGCTGGCTAGTGGTTGTTTTAACATAGATACGTGCACCAATAGCTTGCGTATTCGTAGTTTTTTCAACTAAACGAATATTAATAAAATTGTTGTTTGTACCTTGATTACAAAATAATTTTGGCGGTTGATTGTGATTGGCAATATATAAATCTTGATCGCCATCTTTATCATAATCGAAACACACCAGACCACGACCCATGGCTTTATCATCTATGCCAGCGGCTAGTGCTGATTCTGTAAATGTACCGTCGCCATTGGCCATAAATAACCGAGAAGGGTCGTCCTTAAACATAGGATCTATATCATCGCCTTCCATGCCATTTACATGAAAAATATCTAAATGACCATCATTGTTAAAGTCACTAAAACAACTCGCCCAACCCCAATAGCCATGACGTACACCAGTTTCATCGGTTTTATCAATAAAAGTGCCATCACCTTGGTTTTGATAAAAGCGGTTACCAGGAGTTAACCAGCCAAAATGTTTCACTCCATCTTTAAAAGATATTGCTGATACAAACCAATCCAAATCACCGTCGTTATCATAATCACCTATCGCTGAGCCCATGCCGGCGTTATCAGTAATGACATCTGTGTTGGTAAAGTCTTTAAACGTACCATCCTGATTATTGATGAAAACTTTGGTTAAATTGTTATCAGTGACTAACAATAAATCTTGCCAGCTGTCGTTATTTATATCGGCAAAGCTTGGGGTAAATGTTCTGTCGCGAATGCTTAGTTTGTCTATTCCTGCCGCTAAGCTGACATCGGTAAAAGTTAGGTCACCATTATTGCGCCAAAAATAAGGGTAATGCTCGAACGTGTCATCATCATAATGAGTCACAAATAAATCTAAATCATTATCTTTATCATAATCACCCCATGTTGCAGAGAAATTGTTGGTAGGTAAATTTAGCCCTGATTGTTCAGTAATATCGGCAAACTTTTCATTACCGGTATTGATAAATAATCGGGGTTTTGCACCGCCAACGCTACCAACAAATAAATCCAATAAGCCATCACCGTCAATATCTGCAAACGATGGACCACTGCCTCGGTTTAATAGGTCTACATTGGCAAAGTTAGCATCATCTTTAAATGAACCATCTTGTTGATTAATTAATAATAAATTTGGCTGGCCTGCACCACCAATTGCATATAAGTCTGTCCAGCCATCACTATTAAAATCTCCTGCGGCTACACCACCTGACATGCCTAGAATACCATCGCCATTGGGCATAGAATGGCTAAAGTTCAGGCCTGCTTGTTGAGATATTTCAGTGAATTTAACTGTGCTGTTTTCTACTGCAGATGAATGGCACTGATCAGTGCTGGAAGTTTGTGCGCTTGCATAACTAATTGAAACTGGCTCACCAATAATATTACTTGTTGGTGCTATAACAGTTGGTTTTTCTGTTGTACTTCCCCCGCCTCCACCACAAGCTGTAATGATACTAGTAAAAGCTAAAATAACTAGGCTGTTAAGTTGATTGTTTGTTTTCATACTTTATACCACTTTAAACTTAAATGTATGATATTACTTAAATATTTATCGGGTTTAAGCACATGGTACTGTTATTAATCGCTCGAGCAAAATATTTATATCTAAGAAATATGTCTTTCGTTAAAACGTTATAGTTAAAGAGATATTTCTTAAAAATAAAAAAGGAGCAACATAAACGTTGCTCCTATTTTTTAAGGTCTATTACATAGTGTAGTTAACACCAAAGTAAATAGTTCTACCGAAGTATTGGATAGTACCTGTACGTGATGTGTCACCAAAATATGAAACATTTGGTTCATCTGTAAGGTTGTCTACCGATAACACTGTTTGCAGGTTTTCTGTCCAGTTATATGATGTTTGAGCTGAAACTATAGTTTCTTTCTCAAAATACGCTGACTGACTGTCACCAATGGCAATTTGACGGCCTAAGTACTCGGCACGATGTCTTGCACTAACTCGTGCAGAGAACTTGTCATCATAATCATAGAAGATGGTTGCACTGTATACACGTGGTGAAAGACCTTCAATTGGACCCGGTGCAGAATCTTCACCAGGTACGTTTGATGGACGTTCAATTTCACTCTCTGTGTATGAGAAATTCAAGTTAGCACCTAGGCCAGAAAATGCGCCAGGTAAAAATTTAAATGTTTGTGTATAACCAATTTCGATACCGCGAATATAGCCACCTTCAGCATTATTTTCGATATGAGTATAATCACCATTTTCCCAAACTAATTCTTCACCAGTAGTTTCATCAAACTGCTTGTCTGCAGGAACCGGTGGTACTTCAATACCAGCCGCTGCATAATCAAAGTTTTCATCAACGATTGTACCAGGGTAGTTTTCAATATCTTTATTCCAAACAGCAAAAACAAAGGCACCGTCAGTTTCTACAAAGTAATGTTCATAAGACACATCAATTTGATCGGCATAAAATGGACGAATAAACGGGCTGGTATTACTATCTAAAGCAATAAAGTTACCATCTACTTCTTGATTAAAAGCAAAGTTACCACTGTTGGCCATATCGCCCATATCAGGACGTGCTAATACTTTTGCATACGCAAAGCGAAGTTGATCATCATCAGTAATGGCAAAGTTCAAGTTAAATGATGGTAAGTAGTCAGTGTACTCTGTACCAACAGTACCTTTTACCCATTCGTCACTAGCAACACCACGGTCATCATAAAGTACATCACCGTTACCGGCACCAACATTAATTAAACCTGTACTTTTTTGCTCAGTTTCAATCGCACGAATACCAAAGTTACCGGTAACTGGCAAATTGAATATTTCAGCATCTATGTTCGCTTGCACGTAAATTGCAGTAACATCTTCTTCAACCATATTACTTTGCGACATGGTCCAAGAATGGTCCCATCGTTTAAGTGGGGTACGATCTACATCAGGGATCCAGGCATTTAAGATATCGGCATTATTTACCGACAAGAAACCAGGCATGCCTGATAGGTCACCACCAATTGATGTTGATGTTGCCATCTCTTCTGGAATTTGAAATGGTTGGTAGCGCGTTGTTTCTGTAGGGTTGCCATCAGCATCGTTAGGACCGTAGACAATGTATTGGCCATTACGCATATTAAAGTCGTTTGTACCATATAAGAAACGACCACGATCTAATTCATATTCTCGATTTGATACCCGTACACCTGCTTCAATTGAGCGAATGTATTCGTTATCAAGCTCGTATACAAAATCAACTCGAACAGCATCAGAAGAGTTTTCTTCGATATGTGGGTACGATTCAGAACTCGTCACCATCATGTGGTTTAAATCGGTAAAATCTTGATTAAAGCTCACATCAGGGATATCTAGGCCATCTAACTCGTAGGTCATAACAATGTTGTCATCAATAACCGGAGTTGCCGCGCTAGAATCTTCAAAATAGGCCATGCGTAACACTTGATCTCGATAAGTTTCTTCCGCTTCAGAATGAGCAAAATCGACAGTCATCATTAATTGATCGTTAATGTCCCATTCACCCTTTAAGCCCCAAGAAAAAACACTACTCTCAGTAGAGTTATCATCAGCTTGAGTTTGCACATTCATATCACGTGCTGAAGTTTTAAATGGTGGAGCATCAATGTCGTTATTAGGATCACGTGAGAATGTGCCACCTAATAATGCACCATTACCAACAACTGGATTGGTTAGTGCTAAGCCAGAATTTGGGTTTTGAATATTATTCAATCCTGATACTCGAATACCACGATCCCATTTGTCAGATTCAAAATCTGAGTAAAATACATCAGCCTGGAAACGTAAATCATCTCTTGGCTCATAGTTTAGAGCTAATACAATGGCGTTACGTTCATCTTCACCGCCGCGCTCATTAAGTTCGAAACCACTCGAAACTAAAATGCTTTCTGGGCCACCATCATAAGAATTTGATAAATCAACGTTATCAAATTGATAGTTAACAAATCGGCTTGAAACCGTTGGTTGAAACATTTGTGCTAAACCAACTGAAACACCGACAGTATCTTCTAAAAATTTACCTTGATAAGACGCGGTTAAACGTCGACCGAAAGTATCCGAGTCTTCATTATCTGCCGCAGCTTCGTTCCAGTTACCATGAGCTGAGAAACGAACTTTAGTATCTTCTTCATTTTGTAGTGCGTTTGCAGTTTGTAATTCGATAGTACCGGCCACACCACCTTCAATAAGTGATGCTTTTTGAGATTTGTATACTTGCGCCTGATGTATCAGTTCTGAAGGGAATTGGTCAAACTGTACATTACGGCCACCAGCTGAAGAAACTTGCTCACGACCATTTAAGGTAGAGAAAACAAAACCGCCAGAAAGACCACGAATATTTAGTTCGCTTGATTGTCCGTCAACTCGAATAGAGGTAACACCAGGTAGTCGAGTTAATGAGTCAGCAATAGATACGTCAGGTAAACCACCAATGTCATCGGCAGATATTGCGTCAACTACTGTATCGGCATAACGTTTGGTATTTAATGATTTGATTACACTGCCACGGAAACCAGTAACTTCAATTACTTCAACTTGTTCTTCATCGATTTCTACGGCTGTTGATTGTTCTGCGGTTGGCGCTTCGCTTTCTTCTTGAGCAAAACTAGGCACGCTAGCAAATGTTAACCCTGCAGCTAAAAGGCTGAGTGTTAAAATGCTGGGTTTGAATTTGTTCATTGTATCTTATTCCTAATAATTTTTTGTATTAGCTAAAGCTCCAAAGCATTGAGATAAATCTCACATGCTGATGAAGAGTTTTAGGAAACTTCCATTTTCCATAAAGTTATGCTTTTTAAGATATACAGTGACATTAATACTATTCCTGATTTTACCGTTGATTACAACTGATAACGATTGGGTTACATTGGGCTAGGCAGGTTAATATCATGTGAAAAAACCCTGCAGACGCTGTTTTGTCTGGGCTTTGGCAAAATCTACAAACATATTGACTTCTAATGAATACGTATTCATGCCTTAAGAGTTAGATTTTAAGAGGAGAGAAGAATAGTATTGTTAATGAATTGTACAGGCTACCTAAAAAGTGGTTCGTGCAATTCAACATATGGATGTTAAGTTTTTTGAGTACGTGACAGTATAAAAAACAACCGTTTCTAGTGAATAGTATAAATATAAATATAAAGCAGAAACTAATTAAAAAATTTGGAGATACTCTATATGTCAAGTTACATAAAACAATTAACTTGTGTAATGTTGGCGTTATCAATAACTGCACTCACTGGGTGTGGTAGTGATGATGATGGCAATGTTGCAACTGAAAGCCCTGTTTGGTGTAAAGCACCAGAAACCTTAACTGAAGATGGTACTGCTTGTGAGTTTATTCCGCAGCAGTGTAATTACCCTGAAGTTCCAGATCCTGATGCTGCTGGCATTTGTATTATGGATACAAATGCCTGGATAG
This sequence comes from Thalassotalea psychrophila, assembly GCF_031583595.1. Taxonomy (NCBI): domain Bacteria; kingdom Pseudomonadati; phylum Pseudomonadota; class Gammaproteobacteria; order Alteromonadales; family Colwelliaceae; genus Thalassotalea; species Thalassotalea psychrophila. The sequence continues at coordinate 4,694,006 of NZ_CP134145.1, read as the reverse complement.
ATGGCTCTAACGGAATCACCATGCCAGCACCTAGTTATATTGCCGGTCCTGGTGAATTGGTGGTTTATTATCAGATTGATGATGCTAGCATTGATTTAAGTGCTTGGGGCATACATCATTGGAATAATGCTGATTGTAGCTCATGGGCAGATTTTGGTGCCGATGAAGGTACTGCGTGGGGCGTTCCAACTACCCCAGATGGCGTTGATGAAAATTTTGGTGCTTACTGGATTTTAAATATTATTGATGCGCCAAACTGTGTGAACTTTATTCCTTACGATAATGATTCACTACAAACTCAGGATATTATCTATGATATTTCTACTCCTGAACAAAACCCTACCGGTAATTTATATGTACTAGATTTAGTTGCCGATGATGCCTTTGCTGATTTTATAATTCCTCATCCTCGTACTTTTCCTTCTTTAGTCGTACCTGGTGGCGCATCATTAACTTGTACAGCACCAGAAGTTTTAAACGAAGCTGGCGATGCTTGTATTGCTGACCCTACAGTTTTAGAAACGTTTGTTCCTGCAGAAACAACACTGCATTTACGTGGCGGCTTTAATGACTGGTCTGCCGAAGAAGGTTCAGATTATCAATTCGATTATAACGATGGTGTGTTCACTCTTGTAGCGGCAATTCCAGCATCTGTTGATGCTTACGAGTTTAAAGTTGCTGATTTAAATTGGTCAGAGCCAACCTCATTTGCCGCCATGGAAACTGAAGGTGATGTGGCGCTTGGTGAAGCGAAAACATTAATGGTTGGTGAAGGCGAAGGTGAAAACTTAAAAATTACCGTTACTGCCGATGCTAACTACCAATTCACATTCGACGCAAATGATCCTGAAAACCCTACACTGACTGTAATTGAAGTTACATACGATGGCGTAATGTATGTAAAAGGGTCAATGAATGACTGGTCTAATACCACACCAATGACTTATGAAGGCGATAGCATTTACTCTTTTGTAATGGCTTTAGATGTTACTGAAGTTGATGCGCCTTATGAATTTAAAATTGCCGATAGTAATTGGACTGAAGCTACTAACTTTGGCGCCGCGGTTGGCGAAGAAGCACTTGTAGTTGCTGAAGCTAAAACATTAGTGTTTGGTGAAGGTATTGCCCAAAACATTACTTTAGAAATTGCTACTGCAGCTAACTACAAATTCACTTTAGATGCTACCGACCCAGCAGCACCTGTTGTAACAGTTGAAAATGCAATCCCTTACGGAAATGTAGATTTATTACTTAAAGGCAGCATGAGTGAATGGGGCGGCGTTAGTGACGGTTATACCTTTAGCTATGCAGATAACCACTATACATTATACGCAGTTATTGCTGCTGGTGAGCATGAGTTCAAAATTGCTGATGCTGATTGGACAGCAACTTCTGACATTGCCGGCGTTGATGCTGAATCAGCTGATGTGATTATAGGTGAAGCGTTAACTCTTGCTGTTAAATCAACAACTGGAGAAAACGCTAACCTTAAAATGGACGTTGCTGCCGATGGGTTCTTGATGTTTGACTTAGATGCATCAAACAAAGTGTCTCCGGTACTTACTGTAAGTGAATTTACTCCTTATCAAGCTCGTACTATGTACCTTAAGGGCGACATGAACGGTTGGGGAACTGATGAAGCTTATGCATTTACTTACGACTTAGGTGTTTATACTTTAGAAACAGAGATTGTTGCTGGTACTTATTCATTTAAAATAGCTGATGCTGATTGGTCAGGTGATTCAACTATAGGTCCAGTAACATCTGGAGATGTAGTTAATACTTTAGGTGATGTTCTTACTGCTGGTTTAGCTGAAGACACTGGCGACCAAGGTAATTTGTCTATTACTGTTGATACTACTGCTACACTGGTATTCACGGTAAACGCGATTACGCCTGACATGCCAGAGCTAACGGTTAGTGTGAAATAAAATTTAGTTCACAAATAATATACAAGGGACCTATTTGGTCCCTTTTTGTTTATGGACGAACTATATGCAGAATTGCCAGGGACGGCATTAATTCTGTTTTGTTAATGGACGAACTATATGCAGAATTGCCAGGGACGGCATTAATTCTGTTTTGTTAATGGACGAACTATATGCAGAATTGCCAGGGACGGCATTAATTCTGTTTTGTTAATGGACGATCTAGTTGCAGGACAATTCGTTGAAGAGCAACGCATGGCATTGATGTTGTCTTTAGCTTCGAGTTTAGCCATTAACGTCTATATGGTTAGAAGAGTTTCCTTTCGTATCAACACCTGGATTAATGTTCCAATATGTTTATTGGTATTCCTAGCTGCTATTGCTTGGCTTACTGTTAGTGGTAATGCAATAAAAGTTGCGCGAGCAAAACTTATCAAAGCGTTGCATTATGAATAGATACTTATAATCGGGCTGAACGAATACTATAACAATAGTTGCTTAATTAGCTGAATACGTATGCAATTTGTGCTCGCCAAGGCTGATTTATTAACTGAATACGTATGCAATCCCTATCTATAAAAGCAGCGAGCAATTAGCATGTTTTATAGACATATAATTAATAAGAGATAAAGCCATGATCGTTCATTGGATGAAAACCCTGCTAGTTACGACTGTTGTTTCTACAACCCTGATTGGTTGTGGAGGAGGAGGCGGTGGTGGCGACTCTACTTCTGGCAATAAAACAACTAATAATTTACCGGTAATTGCCGGCTTTTCAACCAGTATTAATAATGAAGACGGTAGTGTTGAATTCTCTTGGGATATATCTGATCCGGATAACGACTCACTAACGTGTTCTATAAGCCTTGGTGATAATACTGACACTCAAGAGTTAGCTAATTGTGCTAGTAACAATACGTTTTCACATGCTTATTCAGCAAGCGGAACTTATATTGCGGTACTGAATGTTGCTGATGCTGCAGGAAGTGTTGAGCGTAGCGTTAAAATAGAATTGCAACTTGTTGATCCAAGTCTACCTGAGCCAGTTGTTAGTGCAACCGATGGACAGATGGTGGTCTTTTATAATCGCAGTGATGATGACTACGCTGATTGGATATTGCACCTTTGGAATAATGAAAATTGTAATGCTTATAGTGATTATGCTGCTGATGCTGGTAGCGAGTGGGCAACTGGTGTGCAATCGACAGGGATAGACCCGAATTATGGCGCTTACTGGGTGATAAGCACTAACACTGATGCTGATTGTGCCAATTTTATCGTCCATAAAGGTGATGAAAAAGATATCGGCGGTGCGGATTTAAGAGCGAATCTAGTTAAGGGCAATATGATATGGACATTATCAGGATTTCCAGATCTGTTTTATGTACCAACAGCAATTCCTGAAGGCGTAAGAATTGAAAATACTGCGGCGCATTGGGCTACAGCTGATACATTGTTTTTGGCTGAATCGTCAGCGTCAATCACTAAAGTCAGAGTGTATAGTTCTGATGTTGACGAATTAGGTTTTGATGGTGAAACTGGTATTTCAGGTGATAATTATATTGAATTTTATCCACAAACATCAGGTACACATCCTGCAACCAGTCTAGACATTCCCCGTTACAAAGACCTTGCGGCGTTTACTGCAGATAGTGTTGATATTGCAAAAGCAAAGCAAATGCTAACCGGCAAATTATTAGCAATAGCTTATGCTGGCGATAGCGTAGTCTCGGCTACATATGTGCAAACGCCAAAAGTGATTGATGCCTTATACACCCAAGCTAGCAATGATGCTAACGAAGCCACTTTAGGTCTAATTTATAGCGATTCGGCTATTGTTGCTAACCTTTGGTCACCAACGGCTAAACAAGTTACTGTTAAAGTATTTAACGACAATAAAGTATTACAAACCAGCTATGAGATGAGCGTAAGTAACGACAGCGGCGTTTGGTCTACCGACTTACCTTTAAGTGTTGATCGACAATTTTATCAGTACGAGATTAATGTTTTTCATGCGCAGAACCAGCGCTTTGAAACAGTTACTAGCACCGACCCTTATTCTGTTTCTTTATCGACTAACGGCAACTACTCGCAGTTTGTTAATTTAAATGATGACGATTTAAAGCCTTTAGATTGGGATGGACATGCGGTCCCTGAAATTGACAATTTTGAAGATACTATGGTTTATGAAGGTCATATTCGTGATTTCAGTATTCGCGATGAAAGTACTTCTGTTGAAAACCGCGGTAAATATTTAGCCTTTACTGAAACGGACTCTGCACCGGTTAAACATTTACAAGCGTTAGCGAATAGTGGCTTAACCCATTTTCAGTTTTTACCGGTAAATGATATTGCCAGCATTGGTGAAGATAGTAGTGATAGAGTTAATATCAACAACACTGTGGCAGAGTTATGTGCCGTGGCAAGTAACGCTCCTGTCTGTGGTGTGGAATCGAATGATGCAACCTTATTATCGGTCTATGAAAGTTATGATCCAAGCAGCACTGATGCACAAGCATTAGCACAATCACTACGCGGCTTAGATAGTTTTAACTGGGGTTATGATCCAGAGCATTTCAATACTCCAGATGGCAGCTATGCTTCAAATTCTGACGGCGTTGCGCGCATCATTGAAATGCGTTCAATGAATAAAGCACTTCATGATATCGGCTTAAGGGTTGTTCTTGATGTTGTTTATAATCATACCAGTACATCAGGTTTGTGGGAAAACTCAGTACTAGATAAAGTAGTTCCTGGTTATTATCATCGCCGTGATTTAATTACCGGTAATGTTGAAAATGCAACCTGTTGTCAAGATACCGCGCCAGAACACGAAATGATGCAAAAGTTGATGGTTGACTCTCTAATGCAGTGGACCTCAGCATATAAATTTGATGGTTTCCGCTTTGACATAATGAGTAATAATTCTGTTGAATCTATTACTTCTGCTCGCGCTGCAGTACAAGCAATTGACCCGGATAATTATTTTTATGGTGAAGGTTGGACTCGAGCAGATAAAGGCTATGTTCAGGCAGATCAAAATAATATTGCCGGTATGCAAGTAGGTACGTTTAATGATCGCCCAAGAGATATAATTCGCAGCGCATCTTTATTTCAATCCTCGGGCAGTTTAAATGACCAAGACATTATTCGTTTAGGTTTAGCAGGTACTCAGGCCAACTACTTGCTTGAAGATCAAAGCGGTAACGTCAAGTCAGGTAAAAACTTCTCGCAATCTGCCTACGGCAAAGACCCTGCTGATATTATTAATTATGTGTCAAAGCATGATAATGAAACCCTATGGGATCAATTACAATATGGTTTACCAACCGGTATGGCCCGAGCTGATCGTGTAAGGGTGCAAAATATTGCCGCCACAATTCCATTATTAAGCCAAGGTATTCCATTTTTCCAATTAGGTGGAGATTTACTTCGCTCAAAATCAATGGACAGAAATACTTATGATGCTGGTGATTGGTTTAACTATGTCGACTTCACTAAAACCACTAACAACTGGAATGTAGGCTTGCCGTTAGCTGAAGATAATGAAGCTAAGTGGAGTTTGATGTCGGCCCTCAACGGCAATGCTAATATCAGTATTACGGCGACAGACATTCAACTTGCCAGTGATGTGTTTAAAGATTTTGTCGCAATTCGTTCAGCAAGTCCTTTGTTTCGACTTACGACAACGGCAGATATTATTGATCGAGTTGGCTTTCACAATACCGGCTCTAGTCAAACTCAGGGTTTGATTGTTATGAGCCTGGATGATGGTTTAGGCTTAACGGATTTAGATACTGAAAATGATGCTATTGTGGTGGTTATTAATGGCTCTGCTGTTGAGCAATCTCATACAATTGTCAGTGCAAATGACTTTGAATTAAATGCTATCCAACAAATATCAAATGATAGCGTGGTTAAAACATCGACCTACACCCAAGGCGTTGGCGAAGGTACATTTACAGTGCCCGCATACACTACGGCGGTATTTGTAAAACCACAAAGCGGTGCTCAAGGGCAAGGTTTGGCAGCAGATGCAACGCTAAATGCTCCTGATATTGCTCCTTACGGTGATACTGAAATTTACCTTAGTGGCAGTATGAATAATTGGGGTTCGCCAAGTTTCACCAGCGGTGATACGTTTACCTATCAAGGCAATGGAATATATAGTTTAAGCGTTGATTTAGCCGTTGGAACTCATACGTTTGCGATAACAGATTTAACTGAGAGTATTGTTGACTTAGGCTTTAATGAGGTTGATTTTACTGCTGATTCAGTAGCCGCCAGTGCCGATGTGGATGGTAATATTGTTATTAACTTAGCTACTGCGAGCAATTATCAATTCAGCTTAAATGCCGCAAAAATTACGCCAGAACTATCTATTATTAGTAAAGTAGAAACGATAAATTGTGCATTATTACCTGACTCAGCTGATGCTATTCCATTTGATATTGCCGGTAGTGGCGAGCTTTATGTTCGTGGTAGCCATTCAGGTTGGAATGCCGAAGAGCAATTTAGGCTTCATTATAAAGGCAACAATGTTTATCAGGCTGTGGCAGATTTTGATGGTGATTTTGAATTTAAGTTAGCATCAGATGATGGCAGCTGGACAACTCAACTGTGGGTACCTCAAGCAGCTGGCAATGATATTAATACTGATAATTTAGACGTTGGCATAACTTATCCAATTGCTTACGAGGGAACGGGGACAAGTAATAATCAAACAATACTGCCGCAAGGACAATATAGTTTCTTACTCACTTTAGACTCTGCTAACCCAAGCAAAGACTATAATGTGGGTAGTTTAATTATCCAACAATGTGAGTAATTTATTACCAGGGTCTATCTGCAATCGATAGACCCTTTCTCGTATTTAATAGGTGTAACTTTGTGATAAAAAAAATATCGACTTTAATAATTATTTCTCTTAGCTTATTTGCTTGTGATGGATTACAGCAAACAAATAATCTGTCTCATACCAAGTTTAGTGATATTTCATTCGAAAATGCTTCTGCAATAACCGAAAATTCGTCGAGCCATTGGTTGGAACGCAACACCATTTATGTTGTTAATCACCTCGATAATAATTTGTATTTATTGTTAAGTGCCAATAAAGATCTTGAACCTATTGTTTTAACTGCGGCTACTTTGAGTGTTAATTTAGCGGATACATTTCCGCATTTAGCGGGCAAGGGCAAGGCGTACAGTTTACCTAAAAATATCGATGATAATGTAATAAAGCAGTTATTAAAAGCGCAACTATTGCTGGTCGGTGTCAGCGTTGATCACGAAATAATCAGTGCCACGAATATGCAAATTGGTAATGTAATTGATGATCTTTATACTTCTGCAAGTGATGACGCCGATGAAATAACCGATTTGGGCTCGACATTGTCTGCGCAAGGTACTCAATTTAAACTATGGGCACCAACGGCTAAAAGTGTCAGTGTTTTATTGTTTAATCAAGATAAATCGGAGCATGAGTTACAAGAGATTGAATTAAGCCAAAACTTAACAACGGGTGCATGGCAAGAATTAGTTAAGCAGCCATTAATGGGCATGTATTATCAATATAAGATTGAAGTATTTCATCCTGAAAGCCAGCAAGTTGAAACGCTAATAACAACAGACCCTTATTCTTTAAGCTTATCTGCGAACAGTGAATATTCTCAAGTAACTGATTTAAATAATCCGTTAACCAAACCTTTGGGCTGGGATGAGCAAGCAAACCCAACAGTTGCAAACGTTGAAGACAATATTTTTTATGAACTGCATATTGGCGATTTTAGTGGCACCGATAATAGTGTTGCAGACCATCAAGCTAAAGGTAAGTATAAAGCCTTTGCTGAGCAAAATAGCGACGGCATTAATCATTTAAAATTACTGAAACAGGCTGGATTAAATAACATTCATTTATTGCCTGCCTTTGATATTGGCACTGTTAATGAAGTAAAAGAACAACGCATAACTTTGACCGACAAAGTAGAAAAACTATGTTCAATTTATGCCAAACACAGTCTTTGTCAAAACGCAGAACTCAATAATCAACAAACCTTACTAGATATTTTAAACAGTTATGACCCGGCAAGCTCTGAGGCTGAAAAAATGGTCAGTGAATTGCGCGAAATTGATGACTACAACTGGGGTTATGATCCGTTTCATTACACTGTGCCGGAAGGTAGTTATGCGTTAAACCCAGAAGGTAATGCGCGTATAGTTGAGTTTCGTGACATGGTACAAAACATCCATAACTTAGGTTTTCGGGTGATCATGGATGTGGTGTATAACCATACTCACCAAGCCGGTTTAAAAGGCACATCGGTACTTGATAAAATTGTGCCGGGTTATTATCAGCGACTAAATCCTGTAACTGGGTTAGTTGAGCAGTCAACTTGTTGTGACAATACTGCAACTGAACGAAAAATGATGGCTAAATTGATGACCGACTCGTTAGTGGTTTGGGCTAGAGATTACAAAATTGACGGTTTTCGCTTTGATTTAATGGCGCATCAACCAAAGTCGGTAATGTTGCAAGCACGAGAAGCGGTGATCGCGGTTGATCCAGATACCTATTTTTATGGAGAAGGTTGGAATTTTGGTGAAGTAGCCAATAACCAACGTTTTGTGCAAGCGAGTCAATTAGAATTAGGTGGTACCGAAATAGGTACTTTTACTGACAGACTTCGTGACGCGGTACGTGGCGGTGGTATGACAGAATCTGGTGATGAAATAAGAAAACTACAAGGCATAGGGAATGGTTTATATACCTTACCTAATGAACTTCGCAGTCAAGCTGATAGCCAGCAACATTACCTTTTACTTGCTGATCAACTTAGGGTTGGTTTAGCCGGTAACTTAGCTAATTTCCCATTAACCAATGCGCAAAACGAACAGGTTACTGGTAAAGATATACCTTATGGCGACCAACCATCCGGTTATGCCTTAGATCCTGCCGATACCATCAATTATGTGTCAAAACATGATAACCAAACCCTTTGGGATAATAACCAATACCGTAATGACTTTAGCTTAAGTATTGATGATCGGGTACGTTTGCACACCTTAAGCTTGTCATATCCATTGCTCGCCCAGGGTATTCCATTCTTACATATGGGGTCAGAACTATTACGTTCTAAATCTTATTTGCGTGACAGTTACGATTACGGGCATTGGTTTAACAAGGTCGATTTTGCAATGCAAAGCAATAACTATAATGTTGGTTTACCGCCACACGAGAAAGATCAGCAAAACTGGCAAGTGATCAGCAAAGTCATCAATAAGAATGCCGGTCGTGATCTGGTTAAAGCAAAGCATATTGAATTTAGTCGGTCGCGCTTTATTGAATTATTAAAAATTAGAAGCTCAATAAATTTATTTCGTTTAACCACTGCTGAAGCAATTAATTCACAACTTAAATTTCTTAATACCGGCAGTGAGCAAGAGCTTGGCTTAATTGTTATGAGTCTGACAGATAAGGATGATATCGATAAAGAACATCAGCAAATTGTAGTTGTTTTTAACAGTTCGGCCAAGCAGCAAACCTTTGCATTTGAAGGAGCCGAAACATTCACCTTGCACCAAGTACAAGCGACAAGTTCTGACCAATTAATACGAGAAAGTTTAGCTGATGAAAATGGCTTCACGGTTAATAAATTTAGCACTGCAGTATTTGTGAAATAAGCATCAAACTAATAGGATTTCCAATGAAAACGTTATTTAAGATCGTTACCATAATCGCAATATTTTCCAGCCCATCATTGCTAGCTAAAGAAGTGAGTGTTAAATCGCCCGATGGTAATCTGGTGTTTACGCTTTCTGATACAAATGACGTTATTAAGTATAAAGTGACATTTAATGGCGAAGAGGTTGTTGAGCCGTCAAAACTTGGGTTGGTGTTTAAAGATGGCCCATATTTAGACGGTGGTTTTGCCATTGATACCGTTAAAACTACCTCGGTAAACTCTACATGGCAGCAGCCTTGGGGAGAGCAACAAAACATTACCGATCATCATAATGAATTGGCCGTAGCCTTACTTGCCGAGCGAGCAACCGTTAACACGTTTACGGTAAAGGTTAGGGTATTCAATGATGGCTTAGGTTTTCGCTATGAAGTGCCAAAACAAAATGGTTTAGATAAGGTAAATATCACCAATGAATTAACCGAATTTGCCATTAAAGATTTTAAGAATTCAACAGCGTATTGGATCCCATCGCGCGAATTCAATCGTTATGAGTATGTGTATAACACTACAGAGTTTGAAGAGGTTAACATTGCCCATACGCCATTCACCTTCACCTTAGGCTCAGGTGTACATATGAGCATTCATGAAGCCGCGCTTATTGATTATGCGGGTATGTCGGTAAATCAACGCCGCCCAGGGGTATTAAAAGCTGATTTAGCACCTTGGTCGGACGGTATTTTAGTTAAAACTACAGCCGGTTTTACAACCCCGTGGCGCACTATTCAAGTGAGTAAAGATGCGGTTGGTCTATTGAATTCAAACTTGATTCTAAATTTAAACGAACCGAACAAACTTGGTGATGTTAGCTGGGTAGAGCCGGGCAAATATGTGGGCATTTGGTGGGGCATGCATGTAAAAGAAACAACTTGGGGGAGCGGTGAAACTCATGGCGCAACAACCTCTGAAGTAAAACGTTATATGGACTTTGCCGCTAAATATGGTTTTAAAGGAGTGCTCGTTGAAGGATGGAATGTTGGCTGGGATGGCGACTGGTTCTTTAATGGTGATGTCTTTAATTTCACCGAAACTTATGATGATTTTGACATTAATGCGATAAGCACACATGGCAAAAATGTTGGCGTAGAATTAATTGGCCACCATGAAACATCAGGTAATGTAACCAACTATCGTAAGCAAATGGGCGCGGCTTTTGATTTATATGAAAAGCACGGCGTAACGCAAGTGAAAACCGGTTATGTTGCTGATGGTGGTAACATCAAACGTATCGATGAAAATGGCATCGCCCGTCATGAATGGCATGATGGCCAATTCATGGTAAATGAATACTTGTACAATATTACCGAAGCGGCAAAACGAAATATCAGCATTAACACCCATGAACCTATAAAAGACACAGGTTTGCGTCGTACTTACCCAAACTGGATTGCCCGTGAAGGAGCTCGTGGCCAAGAATTTAACGCTTGGGGAACACCTCCTAACCCTCCAGAGCATGCAGCAATGCTGCCTTATACAAGAATGTTGGCCGGGCCAATGGATTTCACTCCTGGTATATTCAACATGGGCTTTAATGGTTTAGGTGCGGACACGAACAGACCACAAACTACCCTGGCTAAGCAATTAGCCTTATATGTTGTGTTGTATAGCCCTATTCAAATGGCGGCAGATTTACCGCGCAACTATGAAGCTAACTTGCCTGCATTTCAATTCATTTTAGATGTACCAACTGATTGGGCTAAGTCAATTGCGGTTGCTGGTGAAGTAGGTGATTATGTTGCATTCGCTCGTCAAGACAAGCATAGTGAAGATTGGTATGTAGGTGCGCTAACCGATGAAGATAGCCGCACGATCGAGATTAAATTAGACTTTTTGTCTGCAAATAAACGCTATGTTGCCGAAATTTATCGTGATGGTGAAAATGCTAATTGGATTGAAAACCCGTACGAAATGATCATTGAACAAAAAAATGTAACTCAAGTAGATACACTAACGTTACCGTTAGCAACCAGTGGCGGTGTTGCCATTCGCTTTAAAGCAATAAAATAATAAAAAGTAGAATTATGAGCAATCAAAAACCACAATTATCGTTCTGGCAAATATGGAACATGTGTTTTGGCTTTTTAGGCATCCAGTTTGGTTTCGCCCTACAAAATGCCAATGTTAGTCGAATTTTTCAAACCCTTGGTGCTGAAATTGACGATATCCCTATTCTTTGGATCGCTGGACCTATTACAGGATTAATTGTACAGCCGATAGTCGGCTATTTAAGTGATAATACCTGGAACAAATTTGGCCGCCGTCGTCCATTCTTTTTTGCTGGAGCCATTTTAACAACACTTGCTTTGTTTGTTATGCCGAACTCTTCAGCACTTTGGATTGCCGCCGGTACATTGTGGATTTTAGATGCATCAATAAATATTACCATGGAACCGTTTCGCGCTTTCGTTGGTGATAATTTACCACATGAGCAACGTACTACTGGTTTTGCCATGCAAAGCTTCTTTATAGGTATTGGCGCAATTGTGGCTTCAGCAATGCCGTATATGTTGGCTAACTGGTTTGGTGTAAATAATGTTGCTCCTGCAGGTGAAATTGCTGAATCAGTTAAGTATTCATTTTATTTTGGTGGCCTGGTGCTACTCGCATCGGTGTTATGGACAGTATATTCATCAAAAGAATATAGCCCAAAGCAACTAGCCGAATTTGAAGCTGCAGAATTAACTGTGGGTGAAAGTAGTGCAGCCGTTGATGATAGAACTGATCTAAATTACCAACAAAAGGGATTGATCTATTTAACTATCGGCGTAATTTCGACCTTTGCCATCGTCCACTTTACTCTGGACAAGCAGTTGTTCATTTTATCGATAGGTTTTATTGTGTTTGCTTTGGTGCAATTTATAGTGGCTAAAATGCAATCATCCGGAAAAACCAGTAATGGCTTTTATGAGGTGATTGATGATTTATATCACATGCCTGAAACCATGAAGAGGCTGGCGATAACCCAATTTTTCTCGTGGTTTGGTTTATTCGCCATGTGGATTTATACCACGTCTGCGGTGACTAGTGTTCACTTTGGCTCTAACGACCCAACCTCAACGGCCTATAATACCGGTGCCGACTGGGTTGGTGTATTATTTGCCGCGTATAATGGTTTTGCAGCATTAGCCGCGTTTATTATTCCTGTTTTGGCAGCCAAGTATTCACGTCAATGGGCGCACTTCATTTGTTTATTTTGCGGCGCAGCCGGGCTAATTTCTATGGCGTTTATTGAGAATCCTGATTTACTGTTAGTGTCTATGATTGGTGTTGGTATTGCATGGGCATCGATTTTATCTGTACCGTATTCATTATTGTCAAGTTCACTACCGGCTAATAAAATGGGTGTATATATGGGAATTTTTAACTTCTTCATAGTTATTCCACAAATATTGGCAGCCAGCGTGTTAGGCCTGTTGGTTCGTGAGCTGTTTGCCAATCAGAGCGTTTATGCGCTAGTGCTTGGCGGTGTCTTTATGATTATAGCGGCAGTAAGTGTATTACGAGTTAAAGATTAGTTTCGACAATAATAGGTCATGCAGGAGCAATTGTTTCTGCATAACATCGTTATACCCGTTACCATTCAAAGCACTCAAAACGTATTTTGAACCTGCATATTGAATGATAACGGGTATATACATTCTATATCGCTTACGTTACTATTTTTTTAGTATAAACAAATATAGAACTAAGTAGTGAAAGCAACCTCCTTTGATATTGCCTATCGTGCCGGTGTTTCTCAGTCTACTGTTTCTCGCGCGTTGAGAAACAGTCCACTGGTTAATGAAGAAACTCGCCTTAAAGTTCAGGCCATCGCTAAAGAGCTAAATTATAAAGTCGATAAAAACGCCCGTAATTTACGTTCTCAACAAAGTAACACCATTGCACTGTTATTGTTTGAAGATTCTACCTCTGATGATTCACAAATTAACCCGTTTTTCCTTTCCATGCTTGGCAGCATCACCCGTGCTTGTGCCAATAAAGGTTATGATTTGCTCGTCTCTTTTCAGCAAATGGACAATGACTGGCATGCCGAGTTTGAAGATACTAACAAAGCTGACGGTATTATTTTATTAGGCTATGGTGATTACGTAGAATATAAGAAGAAACTAGTACAACTGCTTGAACAAAAAACACATTTTGTTCGTTGGGGCGCAGAAGTAAAAGATATGCAAGTAGCGACCTTAGGCTGTGATAACATTCATGGCGGTATGCAATTAACTCAGCATTTATTACATAAAGGTCGCAGTAGATGTGCTTTCATAGGTACCGCATCACGTCGGGCTCCAGAGTTTAATGATCGTTATAAAGGACATGTTAAAGCTCTCAAAAAAGCAGGTGTTTCTGTGGATGAAAATTTACAAGTTGATGCTCTGTACACCGAAGAAGCCGGCTATTTGGCAACCAAAGATTTATTAGCCCAAGGAGTAAAGTTTGATTCTTTATTTGGCGCTTGTGATCTTATTGCTATTGGCGCAATTCGTGCACTTAAAGAGCATGGTTTAAAAATTCCTGATGATGTTTCTGTGGTAGGTTTTGATGATATTCCTATGGCCAACTTTATAAACCCACCTTTGACTACTGCCAAACAAGACACCATACTTGCTGGACAGCTCTTGGTTGATAACTTGCTAAAACTCGTGGGTGGTGAACAGCCAAACACTACCTTAATTCCAAGCCAGTTAATTGAACGTGGTTCAACCGATACTTAATCTCCTATAAGAACAATAATACCAAGTCCATAATTAATGGAATTGGTATTATTCGTTCACGAATAAAATCTTTATAATAAGTTAATTTATTGTTGCTTGCCCTATTTCGTACTGTTAAATTAGACAGATAACTTGTCTAATTTGCAGTAACATGAACAGAACCTTCCATAACTATTTTATTTATTTACTCGCCTTTAGTAGCGGCTTTTCAATCATGGGCATTGAGTTACTTGGTGGTCGCATATTAGCTCCCTATTTTGGTTCAAGCGTACATGTATGGGGCAGTATTATTACTGTGTTTATGTTGTCGTTATCTTTTGGCTACTTACTTGGCGGGCGATTATCATTAACTAAACCTTCCTTAAAGCGTTATGGCAGTATATTTATGTTTGCCGGCATTGCATTATTGCCGATAGCGTATTTTGCTACTCCTATGCTGGAGTTTGTTTTTGATAACATTGAAGACAGCCGATATGGCTCACTAGTAGCCTCTATGTTGCTGTTTTTCATACCCACAATTATTCTTGGGATGATATCACCTTACTCTGTACGTTTATTAGTGACCAGTCATATTGAAAGTGGCCATGTTGCAGGCATGCTTTATTTTGTGTCTACCTTGGGCTCGGCAATTGGTACGTTAGCGACATCATTTTATTTGGTACTTTGGTTTGAAGTAAATACAATAATCTTTAGTTTTTGTTTACTGCTTATAACGCTTGGAATATTAGCGATATGTTTTTACAAAATGGAATTTAAAAATGCACATGTTCAACTGCAATCATAAATTTTTAGGCTTACTCGCCTTTATTTTATTCATTCCGTTTTCTGTACAGGCGGAAATAATAAAAGAAGAGCGCTCTTTATATCGCAACATTATTGTTGAAGATAAAGGCGATATTCGTTGTTTAAAATTTTCTGTTAAGCGTCTGAAAACGAGTCAATCTTGCATCGATAAAACCAAACCAAAAGCATTGGTGTTTGATTACACCAAGTATGTCATGTCTTCTTTGTTATTTAATCCATCGCCTAAGAAAGTACTTATTATCGGATTAGGCGGCGGCACATTGTCAAATAGCTTATTAGAATTATTTCCCGACGTTGAAATTGATAATGTTGAAATTGACCCTGCGGTCATCAGAGTAGCGAAGCAATATTTTGATTTTAAAACATCTGATAAGGTGAGAAGTCATACCCAAGATGGCCGTATTTTTATTAAACGGGCAAAACGTAAAAATCAACAATACGATTTGATTATTCTCGATGCCTTTAATGGCGAATATATTCCAGAGCATTTGTTAACCAAAGAGTTTTTAGAAGAAACTCAAAGTTTGCTTACCGATAATGGAGTATTGGTTGCGAACACATTTTCTAGTAGTAAACTTTATCATCATGAAACGGCTACTTATCATGCAGTATTTGGTGATTTTTACTCTTTGCAAAAAGGTTATAACAAGGGTAACAGAGTGATCATGCTCCCTAAAATAAAACCGACTAATGTAGAGTTGTCAGAGCGTTTGATTAAATTAGAGCCAAGATTAGCAGACTATAATATTAAACTAACCAATATGTTGGCCTTTTTAGAAATTGAGCAACTACCTGATGAAGAATATAAAGTTTTAACCGATCAATATTCTCCGGCCAACCTATTGTAAAGATCGCCAAGAAGTGGCCATAGCAGACGACCTAGTCGTCCCGTACTCCACTATCGTCTTCCCGTACTTGATACGGGATCTTCTTGTAGGTGATTAAAACTTAAAATCACCACCTATGGTGAAGACTTCATGCTCTTCACCATTTATTTCAAATACTTGCATTTCAGATTTTAAAATAAAGCTGTCGTAATCATACTTAAAACCAATGCCATAGAACATATCAGTACCACCATCTAAGTCTGAGTTCATTCCGGGTTGACCATAAACAGGACGTTGATTGGCACTAAGGGCGTTCGCTTGGCTTTCTTCAATTTCCCAGTTGTTCAGCCCAACTTTGGCAAAAAATGAGGACTTTTCTGTGAGTGGGACTGAGCCAATGATATTTATCATAATAGCGGATGATTCGGCGCTATCTCTGAAGCGTACTTCGCTCGCTTCATCAAGAACTGCATCTTGACCTTTGTGGGCACCTTTTAAATTAGCGTAATCTGCTTCTAGTCCCCAGTAAGGATTGAATTGTAATGCATCAATTGCTTTTTCTTCGTCGCTTCGATTATTTAATGCAAAGATATTTCTTTGATTTTTAAAATATTGTTTTTGATGACGATAATTAATTTTCTGAACTGGCAAAACCCCATCAACATTTGGTTTTCCATCAGGCGCTTCGTTGAGAATTGTTTTATCTTTAACCGCAGTTTCAATAGTGTCATTAGAGTTGTTATCTTTACTGTTCTCTATGTTCTTGGAGGTAGCATTAGTTTTTTGATTTTTGGTAGTAGGTACTTGTTTTACAAATACTTTGTCTGCTTTTATTGGAGGACGTTCGGGCATCAAAAATAGCGCAGTAACAGCTATGAAGATAAAGGATAATATGATGAGCGTTTTTTTCATTTCTTTCCCAAAATCATTTGATCAATTTTTTGTTATTTTTAATAAACTTAGTTTAAGTATAGTTGCCATTTTCGGATGAGAGTAGAGTAACAATGTTTTAGTTTGATAGTTAGTGTAAACATCTAATGTGTGTAGCTTATCTTTTGCTAAACTTATTGATAATAAATTAGTTGAACGAGGATTTCTTTTGGCGAAGGTAGAACAAAATTTAAATATTAGTGCCCTTGAACTGGCGGCAAAAAACGCATATAACAATGCCTACGCACCGTATAGCAACTTCTTTGTAGGTGCGGCGGCACTAACAAAAAATGGCAATATAGTCAGTGGTTGTAATGTTGAAAATGCCTCTTATGGATTAACTGTTTGTGCAGAACGAAATTGTATTGCTCAAGCAGTAATTAATGGTGAGCAACAATTTCAAACGTTAGTTATTTATACCGAGCAAGAAAAGCTCACACCACCTTGTGGTGCCTGTCGACAAGTGATTGCCGAATTTTTGGATCAATCAGCAATAGTCACTGCGGTAAATCACCTTGACCAACAAATAAGCTGGACCGTTAAACAGTTACTTCCAGATGCTTTTACCCCGAAAGATTTAGAATAGGCAATATTATGTTTCTTCCACAAGAAATTATTCGTCAAAAACGTGATGGTAAAGTCTTATCGAATGCTGAAATTCAAGGCTTTGTCACGGGATTAGTTGATCGCAGTTTTAATGACGCGCAAGTAGGTGCTATGGCGATGGCCATTGTGCAACAAGGGATGAATGTTGATGAAACGGTCGCCTTAACAAGACAAATGATGAACTCTGGAGATGTATTACAATGGCCTGAGCTTGATGGACCTATTGTAGATAAGCACTCTACTGGTGGTGTCGGCGATAAAGTTAGTTTTATGTTGGCGGCTATTGTTGCTGCTAATGGCGCTTATGTGCCAATGATCTCAGGGCGAGGACTGGGTCATACTGGTGGAACAGTAGATAAATTAGAAAGTATTGCTGGTTTCAATGTTCAGCCTACTACAGAGCAATTCAAACATATCGTAAAAGATGTAGGCATGGCCATAATAGGGCAAACCAGTAACATTGCTCCAGCAGATAAACGCTTATATTCAATTCGGGATATTACCGCAACGGTTGAGTCAGTACCGCTTATTACCGCGTCAATTTTATCTAAAAAATTATCGGCGGGCCTTAATGCTTTGGTAATGGATGTTAAAGTCGGTAATGGCGCTATGATGCAAGATATACAGGCATCAAAAGAACTGGCACAAAGCATTGTTAATGTTGCTAATGGTGCAGGGGTTAAAACCCAGGCAATTATAACCGACATGAATCAAGTGTTAGGAAATACCGCCGGCAATGCCCTTGAGATTAAAGAAACGCTAGACTATTTAAGTGGCGAATATCGAGATCCTAGGCTGCATGAAGTAGTAAATGCTTTAGCTTGCGCAATGCTGATTGATGCGGAGTTAGCAAAAAATACAAATGATGCTAAACAGCTAGTAAATAACGTCTTATCAAATGGCAAGGCTGCAGAAGTTTTCGCTAAAATGATCACTCATATGGGCGGGCCAAGCGACTTGTTCTCTACACCAGATAAATATATGCCTGTTGCTAACGTTATTGAAGATATTAAAGCGCCAACAATTGGTGTAATAAACGCTATGCAAACACGGGATATAGGCATGGCTGTGGTTACTTTAGGCGGTGGTCGATTATCAAATGGGCAAGATGTAGACCATAGCGTCGGATTTGATCAAATTATTCATATTGGTAGTAAAGTAACTGCCGGGGATGTGATTGCCAGAGTACATGCCAATTCTGCTGACAGTTTAGCTATTGCTAAAAACAGTTATCTGAATTCAGTACAGATCAGCGAGGTAGTTAACAACTTTAATCCAGTGATTTATCAGACCATTACTGAAAATAGGAAGGCTGAATAATCAGCCTTCGAGTGTTTTGTTTACATCGCCAATTTTGCTGCATGTAATAATAATTCTGGCGCTAGACGAGTTTTATAATTTGGATTAACGTATTGAAATTGTACTAATCCTTTTGCATCTACTACATACACTGCAGGTGCTGGTAATACTAAACGTTCATCTCCAGCAGCATTTTTTTGTAATGGATTCTGTAAGTTCATTTTTGCTAAATAGCGATCGGTTACTTTTTGTGAAGCATAAAAAGCCAAACCGAATGCCTGGCTAACATTGCTGTTGTAGTCTGATAAAAGTTGGTAGCTAAGCTCTTTCTTATTAATACTTTTTTGCAAGTCCGTTGGTGAGTCTGTCGATATGCCAATTAACTGAAATCCGAGATTTTTAAGATCACCTTCTATTTCTTGAAGTTGTCCCATTTGTACATTGCAAAATGGGCACCAACCGCCACGATAAAAAAATAGTACCGTTGGCTTACCACGGATTAATTCAGCCAAATCAACGTTTTCATTTTTTATAGTACTTGTCATCGTGCTTGGAATTGATTGTCCTGGCAGTAAAGGCGAAACTAAGTCTTGGGTTTCAGCGATTGGTTTTGCCACTACGTTGAGGCTTAGCGATAATAGGGCTAGCAAGGTTAATATTCTTTTCACAGTTCACTCTCTAATTTATAAAAAAATTTATGTTATTCTGATAGACCAAGGATAAGCGGAAAACATTTCCTTAAAATAAGATATTATATATCCAAGCCAATTGATTCATTCATAAATAGGATTTTTGATGAGCGCTCTCACCTCCGGTGTTATTTTTCTTAGCGCTGCCGTTATAGCAGTTCCCATTTTCACCCGCTTTAAACTCGGTGCCATTTTAGGCTATCTCGCTGCTGGTTTAATTATTGGCCCATCAGTATTAGGGCTTATTAATGACCCAGAGCAAATATTACATTTTGCTGAATTAGGCGTAGTGTTTTTATTGTTTGTTATTGGTCTTGAGTTGGAGCCAGAAAAACTGCTCAGAATGCGCAATCAAATCTTATTTATAGGTGGTGGCCAGTTGCTATTTTGTGCCTTAGCAATCACTGCAATATTATTACTGCTTTCGTTTGATTGGAAAATTGCCCTTGTTTTAGGCTTAGCTTTTGGCTTGTCATCTACCGCCTTTGCAATTCAATTAATGAAAGAAAAACGTTTACTAACAACGCCATTAGGGCAAAAAGGCTTTTCAATTTTACTGATGCAAGATTTAGCGGTGATCCCTATCTTGTTATTAGTAGCCGCACTCGCTGGCTCAAGTAACCCCAATGAACCTGCTTGGTATATCAGTGTGTTAGTTATTGTTGGCGTATTATTTTCAGGTCGCTATTTAGTTAACCCGTTACTGCGAATTATGTCTCGTTATGGAAATACTGAAGTGATGACTGCAGCGGCATTATTAATTGTTATTGCTACGGCTTTGGTAATGCAATTAGTTGGTTTGTCTATGGGCTTAGGGGCATTTATTGCCGGAATTTTACTGGCAAACTCAAGCTTTAGGCACCAACTAGAAGTTGAAATAGCACCGTTTAAAGGCTTATTACTTGGTTTGTTCTTTATTGCCATTGGCATGAATTTGGAACTCGATTTACTGATTGCTCAGCCGGTGGTTATTATTGGTGCAAGTTTAGTGTTAATTACCATTAAAACAGCCATTATCTACGGCCTTTTAAGGTTTAACAATCAAGCGGGCACACATCCTTTGCGGCTAGCATTAATGTTGTCACAAGGTGGTGAATTTGCCTTTGTAATATTTAATTTAGCTGTTGCCGACTCGTTGTTACCTAATGAGATAGCCGGACAAGCTACGTTAATTGTTGGTATTTCAATGGCATTAACATCGCCTTTAGTGATCCTTTATGAAAAACTTCAGCAGAGAAAAACAGCGACTCCCGAGTATGATACAGAAACAGATATTTTAGAGCCTGAGGTCATTATTGCTGGCTTTGGTCGTTTTGGACAAATTACTGGTCGTATATTGACCGCCAACAATATTCACTTTACGGCGCTTGACAATAATGCAGAACATATTGAATTTATAAAGCAATTTGGCAACAAGGTGTTTTTTGGTGATGCTACTAATTTAAGATTATTAAAGGCTGCAGGTATTGAACATGTGCGCATTATGTTTATTGCCGCTGACTCTGATAAGCATGGTTTCGATATCGCAAAAACAGTAAAAGAACACTTCCCGCATATAAAGATTATTGCTCGTGCTAAAAGCCGCTTTAGTGTACTTAAATACCGAGATATTGGTGTTTATACTAATGTAAGAGAAATGTTTGATAGCAGTTTAACTGCGGCGCAAATAGTGCTTGAAGAGTATGGATTTGATAAAGCAAAAGCGAAACATTTGGTGAAAGTATTTAAAGCGCATGATGAAGAAATGCTAGAAAAATCGTATCAAGGCCAAAATAAATTCGATATAAAAGAGTTAATTAAGGTGAGTAATCAGGGGCGAGCCGAGCTCGAAACATTATTTAAACAAGATCATGATTAGTAAAATATTAATTAGCAGCTGCTTTTTAGGTAATAAAGTTAGGTATGACGGCAAGACTAAATCTATTGTTGATCCCCAAATTACTACTTGGCAACAACAGGGCTGTTTAGTTGTTATTTGCCCTGAAGTGTCCGGCGGTTTGTCTGTGCCAAGAGCTAGAGCCGAACAAGTTGGCAATAAAGTGATTGATGAGTTTGGTGTCGATGTTAGCGAGCAATTTCAGCAAGGAGCCAAACACGCTTTAGGTCTATGCTTACAACATCAGATAAAATTTGCCCTTCTCAAAGAATACAGTCCATCATGCGGAAGCAATCAAGTTTATAATGGTGACTTTAATGGCACTAAAGTTAATGGCAAAGGCGTTACTGCACAGTTACTAAGTGATCATGGTATAGCTGTTTACAGCGAGTTAACACTTGCACAATTAATTATTGACTACAATAGAGCGTAAGAGTTTAATACGGTCATACTCAAAAAGAGAATCCCCTATGAACAAACTAATTTTTATCCTTTTTCCTATAGCCCTACTTTTCTCATGTGTTCAAACAGATGACAACGAACAAGTACAAGCTAGCGACGCCCAGTTGTTACAAATTATTGATGAGCAAAAAACGTATCAGGACTCATTAAACCCATTTAAAAAAGAAAACAATATTCTTTATTATGATGTATCACCAGAAGCGCTGGCGAAAGATCATGAAATAACGGCTGGTATATATCAACGCTTGCAAGCTATCGATAAATCTACACTAAGCTTTGACAACCAAATAAACCATACTATTTTGGCTTATAAATTAAAAAATGAAATCGATTCCTATCAGAACTTTGATCATTATTTGCCGATAACTGCCGAGGGTGGATTTCATGCCTACATGACTTTTATGGTGAACCGCTCAACGTTTAAATCAAGTGAAGATTATCAAACTTATTTACAGCGATTAATTGCCTTAGATACGTATTTTGAACAGCAAACATATTGGATGAAGAAAGGCTTGGAGTCAGGTATAAGCCAGCCACAAGTCGTATTAGAAGGTTTTGAATATAGTATTAGTTCACTAATTGTTGAAGACGTGACAAAAAGTGAGTTCTATCGTCCTTTTATAACAATGCCGGATCATATATCGACTGAACAACAAGACGAATTAAAACAACAAGCGCAAAAAATAATAAGTGAAAATATTAACCCAATGTATCAGCGTTTTTATGATTTTATGGTTAATGTTTACATTCCTAACGCACGTCAAACTATTGCCGCCAAAGATTTTCCTAATGGCGCAGATTTCTATCAAAATAGAATTGAGCACTACACTACATTAACGATGAATGCTGATGAAATTCATAATGTTGGTTTAAAAGAAGTCGCAAGAATTCGTGCTGAAATGGAAGAGGTGATAAAGGAAGTTGAATTTAAAGGTAGCTTTGCTGAGTTTGTTGAATTTTTAAGAACGGACCCACAATTTTATGCAACCACACCTGAGCAGTTACTTAAAGAAGCCTCTTATATTGCGAAAAAGATGGATGCCAAGTTGCCATCTTTATTTAAAACTCTACCCCGTACGCCATATGGTGTAATACCGGTTCCGGCAAGCCTAGCGCCTAAGTATACAACTGGGCGTTATTCTGGCCCCAGTCGTGACGATCAACCAGGTAACTACTGGGTAAACACTTATGCCTTAGATCGCCGACCTTTGTACGTATTAGAAGCGCTTACGTTGCATGAAGCTGTTCCAGGACA
This sequence comes from Thalassotalea psychrophila, assembly GCF_031583595.1. Lineage (NCBI taxonomy): Bacteria > Pseudomonadati > Pseudomonadota > Gammaproteobacteria > Alteromonadales > Colwelliaceae > Thalassotalea > Thalassotalea psychrophila. Next base: position 4,670,882 of record NZ_CP134145.1, on the reverse strand, counting down.
TCACTTACAAGGTTCAATTGCTCGAGAGATGGAGAACGTACCTGAGTTTCGTAATGAGACCTATATTTCAGCTTTTGGTGAAGGATGGGGTTTATATTCTGAATACTTAGGAATTGAAGCTGGTTTTTATCAAGACCCGTATTCAAGATTTGGTCGTTTAACTTATGAGATGTGGCGGGCTGTGCGTTTAGTGGTTGATACTGGCATGCATATGAAAGGTTGGACAAGACAGCAAGCTATGGACTATCTAGCAAGTAATTCGGCATTGTCATTACATAATGTTCAAACAGAAATAGACCGTTATATTTCGTGGCCAGCACAAGCGCTATCGTACAAGCTTGGTGAAATCACCATTAAAGCATTACGAGTGGAAGCAGAGCAAGCGTTGGGAGAACATTTCGACTTACGTGAGTTTCATGATGAAGTATTGAAAAATGGTGCAATACCATTGTCTTTACTAGAAACAATAATTCGAGATTATATTGCCCAAAAGCAGGCTGAAATCGACACTCTAGTGTCGTCCTGAATTCATTTCAGGATCTTAGGGCCTTAAGTTTTGTATGTTGGCATGGACGCTGACATTATATTTAGAAACGAGAAACGAGAAACGAGAAACGAAGTCAGAAAGTCATTGGAAAATGGTAGAAGATAAGACAAGGCACGCAAAGAAACAGTCATAACAAGGATTGCTAATAAAGATAAGCCCCCGCAATATCTTAGTCGGCAGTCCCGCTGTCATTGATACTTTTTAAACTGCAAAAATATCTTTAGACCGGTAACTTTGCGTCCCCAGTTTTCACTAGGTTTGCCTTGGACGAGCTAAGTAGCCCTAACTGTGATTATAGTCAAATTAACCTTGCTGTAAACCTTTTTACAAAAAAATCATGATAATTAGCGAGTTTTCCTTGATTTATAAGGGTTTATACGGGTTTTAATGGCATACTAAACAAGCCCGAAAATAATTAGGAAACTTAATGAGTAAAGTATTAGATGAGCTGTTAGGCCTGTTAGAGTTAGAGAAATTAGATGACAATTTATTTATTGGCCAAAGCCAAGATCTAGGCTTTAAAGCGTTATTTGGTGGACAAGTTATCGGACAAGCGTTGTCTGCGGCTAAACAAACATTAGCGCAAGAGCGCCAATTACATTCTTTTCATTCCTATTTTCTTCGTCCCGGCGATGCTAAAAAGCCGGTTACCTATATTGTAGAAATAACCCGTGATGGTAGAAGCTTTAGTACTAGACGAGTGCAAGCGATGCAAAATGGTAAGGCCATATTTAATTTAACCTCTTCATTTCAAATCGAAGAGCTTGGCTTTGAGCATCAAGATGAAATGCCTTCGGTTGTTGGCCCAGAAGGGCTTGCTACTATTCAAGCATTACAACTGCAACATAAAGATTCTATTCCTGTGGCTATGCACGATACAATTTTTGCCGAGCGACCAATTGAGTTTCGTCCAGTGAAGGAATATGACTGGTTAAAGCCAAAAAAATCATCATCAAAAAATCAAGTATGGATGAGAGCTAAGGGTGAGATCCCCAATGACTTACGTATTCATAAATACTTACTTGGCTATGCTTCTGACTATAACTTTTTACCAACGGCAGTACACCCACATGGGCGCAGCATTTGGTCAAGAGATTTCCAAATTGCAACCATAGATCACTCTATGTGGTTTCATCGTGATTTTAAATTTGACGATTGGTTGTTGTACGACATTGATAGCCCTTCAGCAAGTGGTGGCCGAGGTTTAGTGCGCGGCAAGATATACAATCAACAAGGTCAGCTTGTTGCATCTACCGCGCAAGAAGGCGTAATAAGACAGTATTAATAGTGAAAATTAATACTGACTAGCTGATATTTTTTAATCTGGATGAATCACGATCTGGCTTGCCAATCGTGTCCTGTAGGTGTTTGGAATACTCTTAATTCAAACAATGGTGCTATGGCAAACAAGTGATCAAAAATATCTGCTTGAATCGCTTCATAGTTTACCCAATTAATATCATTACTAAAAAAGTATAATTCTAAAGAAACGCCTACTTCGGTAGGCTTTAATTGCCTTACCATGCAAGTCATATCGTTATGAACGTTCGGGTGCTCTTGTAAATATGCTGCTATATACGCTCTAAATGTGCCGATATTAGTTAGACGTCGGCTATTTGGATTAGTTATGTCAGCAATACCTTTCTGTTGATGAAATTCGTTAATATCATTTTGCTTGGTATTAATATATTCATTTAAAAATTCAAATTGTTGTAAATTAGCTAATAACTCAGCAGAGCAAAAATGGATACTCGAAATATCGATACTGATGCTTCGTTTTATTCGTCTACCGCCAGAGCTAGACATACCGCGCCAGTTTTTAAACGATTCGCTTATTAATGCATAAGTTGGAATAGTGGTAACCGTATTATCCCAGTTTTGCACTTTTACCGTATTTAAAGCGATTTCTAATACATCACCATCGGCGCCATATTGTGGCATTTCAATCCAATCTCCAGGAGCGACCATTTTATTGGCAGAAATTTGAATACTGGCAACTAAGCCTTTAATTGTATCTTGAAACACTAATAATAAAACCGCGGTTAGTGCGCCTAAACCACTGAGTAAATATATTGGTGACCGATCTATAAGAATCGAAATGGCTAATATTGTCGCGACTAAGTAAATAGCAAGCTTTAGTAATTGAATAGTGGCGTTCAGTGGCAGATATTTTTCTTTACTTGATTCTTGAAATAAGCTGTTAGCTACGTTTAACAAAGCACTTAAACTGCGTGCTACCTGTAATGCGATGGCGACTTTCGCAAATATGGCTAAGGCGTCTACTAATTGAGGATTTTCACTGATAAAAAATGGCATTAGCGCCAATAATAAAACCGCTGGAATTAACCAGGAAATTCGGTCAAAAACTTTTTGTGAAATTAATAAATCATCCCATTGATTATTGGTCCTAGTAACCATTTTATGGACAAATTTAAGCACGAAATGTTTAGCTATATAAAAGCTTATCCAGCAAATCGTTAATAAAAGCACTAAACCAATAGCTGCTGACACTGGCAAAATTAACCGCTCACTAAGGCCGGTCATTGTTAACCACTGTTGAATGAGTTCAGACATATTTTCTCTTAATTTTTCAACTATTTAATTATTATTCAGATTAACGCTGATTTTGACGCTAGGCAATAAAAATAGCATTAAGTGTATCTTTTTGTATTTTTTGATGATTTTTTCTAAATTATGGTTAATTAATCTATGCATTTTTAAAAAGTTATTTGATCTTCAGGTCGCGATCTGTTTTCTTAGGGGGAGCTAATAAAAGTACGGGTTGAGGAATGAATTTTAAACGAGTTGTGATCAAGGTAGGCAGCGCTTTAGTTGCTCCAGATGGTAAAGGTTGTAGTGGTAAATATTTGCTGGCTATTGCCCGCTTTATTACCGAATGCCACCACAGAGGCAAAGAAGTTATTTTAGTATCTTCTGGCAGTGTTGCGGCTGGACGTCAGTTAATACATCATGGCTCTCCCAACCCTTCTATTGCAACAAAACAAGCTATGGCCTCAGTCGGGCAAATGCAAATGATGGCGAATTGGCAACGCTTTTTTGATACAGCTTGCTCGCAATTACTGATCACTCATGGTGACTTAAAAGACAGACAGCGTTATATCAACATTAAAAACACCTTAAGGATATTACTAGAGAATAATATTCTGCCGGTAGTGAATGAAAATGACACCGTTGCAACTCAAGAGTTGAAAGTAGGCGATAATGATAATTTAGCCGCATTAGTCGCTATGGTGAGCGACGCTGACTGTTTATTTATTTTAAGTGATGTTGACGGTGTATTTGACTGCGACCCGCGATCTAACCCCGAAGCAAAACTGTTTAGTGAAATTGATACCATTGATGATGCTCTATATGACATGGCGGGCGGTACATCTAATCATATTGCCACCGGCGGAATGAAAACCAAAATTCAGGCCGCAGAAAAAGCCATAGAACATGGCATTGAAACCTATATTTTAAATGGCAGTAATTCCGGTATTTTTGAAAAATTATTACGTGGCGAAAACCCGGGCACTCGTTTTATCGCTAAACACACTGCGGTAAAAGCAAAAAAACATTGGTTAAAGCATACCTTAAAAAGCCATGGTTCAATTGTGATTGATGATGGCGCAATTAATGCCTTGTTAAACAAAGGCGCATCGTTGCTTGCTAGTGGTATAACCGAAATTTGGGGTGATTTTGCTAAAGGCGAGTCAGTAAATATTACTGCACATTGCGGCACGCGGGTATTGGCAAAAGGTATTAGTCAGTACAGTAGTCAGGATTTGGCTAAACTTAAAGGTAAGAACTCGTCTGATTTTGAGCAAATTTTAGGTTATTGTCAGAGTAAAGAAATTATCCATCGCGACGATTTGGTGCTGATGGAAAGTATAGAAAGTTAATTAAGTAGAAAATTATGAGTAGTGATACAACATTTGATATTGCCAAGCTTGCCAAAAAAGCAAGACAAGCTTCATTGCAAGCAGCACAATTAAATAGTGAAATAAAAAATAAATTATTAACGGCTATGGCAAGTAACCTTATTGCCAATGAAAGTACGATAATTGCTGAGAATGCCAAAGATATTAGTGCCGGTGAAGCTAAAGGTTTATCCACAGCCATGCTTGACCGTTTGTTATTAACTTCTGAGCGTGTTCAGGGCATTAGCGATGCTATCATTGATATTGTAAACCTGCCTGACCCTGTGGGCAGCCGCTCTGCAATGACTAACCGACCTACTGGTATTGAAGTTGGAAAAATGCGTATCCCATTAGGGGTAATTGCTATGATTTATGAAGCACGTCCTAATGTTACAGCTGAAGCAGCTGCACTTTGTTTAAAGTCAGGTAATGCTGTTATTTTAAGGGGGGGCAGCGAGGCTTTGCATAGTAATTTAGCTATTGCCGCTATTTTACATGACACATTAAAAGAGTTTTCACTACAGCCTGATATGGTTTGTGTAGTACCAGACCCTGATCGAAGTGTTATCGAAAAACTTCTAACCTTGAATCAAGATATTGATTTGGTTATTCCCCGCGGTGGCGAAGGGCTGATTCGCTATGTAAGTGATAACTCTCGTATTCCAGTTATTCAGCATTTTAAAGGTGTTTGCCACCTTTTTGTGGATAAGTATGCAGATATCAACAAGGCTGTTAATATTTTAGTTAATGGTAAAACCCAAAGGCCGAGTGCTTGTAACTCTTTGGAAACATTACTAGTACATCAAGATATTGCCGACGAGTTTTTACCTATTGCAGCAACTGCATTGGCAGAGTTCAGTGTTAAAGTACATGCTTGTGAGAAGAGTATCAGTAAGTTTACCGGTGGCAGTTTAGCCACGGATGAAGATTATGATGCCGAATATTTAGCGCAAGAAATTGCTATAAAACAAGTTGCAAATTATGACGATGCTATTGCTCATATTCAACAATTTAGCTCTGATCATACCGAAGTTATTGTTACTCAGGATTATTCTCGCGCAAACGAATTTGTGCGTCGAATTAATTCGTCGGTAGTGATGGTGAATGCTTCATCAAGGTTCTCTGATGGTGGTGAGCTTGGTTTAGGCTCAGAGATTGGTATTTCTACCAGTAAATTACACGCATATGGACCAATGGGACTAGAAGCTTTGACTACAGAAAAATTTATTGTCTTTGGTGAAGGTGCGGTCAGGAAATAGAGCTTAGGACTAACTCCTTTGCAGGCATAACACCGCGCATCTTACAAGTGCACGTTACTTCCTGATGAGGTCCCGGATGTCGCTTGAGCTCCTCCGGGATGACGTGGTGTAAGTTAACATATACCGCGTTTATCGGTGATTTTTCATAGAACGGCCGCTTATCTAGCAGCAGTCATTTCTTTACAAACCGCAGAGCCTAATAACTTAACTAATTGCTGTTTACGATCTTCACTGCCCAATGCCCACATTAGCTTGGTGCTTGCCGCTTCTGGGGTCATATCTCTACCATCAATAATAGACTTAGAGCGTAAGTTTTTACCTGCTTCATAACGATGAATGTCTAAACTACCGTTGTAAACATCGGTCACAATTACCGCACATTTAAAGCGATTATTGGTTTGTTGCTGCGCTTGTTTAACAACGTCGGCCAAATTGAAACTATCGGGTGCAGTACCACTACCAAATACACGTAAAACTAAGCCTTCAATGTCACTACCTATGATAATTTTTAATAGTAGCTCACCGGTAAAGCCAGGGTTTAAATTCATGCTCAATACTTTATCGCTAAAGCCTAACGAACTAGAATTTAATGGCGGATAGCTATTTGGTAAAGGGCGAAGTTGCTCAGTAAATATAGTTGGTACAGGAAACAGCTCTCCTAATATTTGTGCATTAGGGGTAGAAAACCCAACGGCTGAACGGGTTGAAGATTTTCTCGAACGATTGCCACGCAATAATTGTCCAGCAAAACAAATCATCACTTCTGATAATTGTGGTAATGACTTCCCTGATTGGTCTGCAACATAAAGTGCTAGACGCAAGTTTTGTAAGCCATCGCTGCCGGGCTTACTTAAAGGCACTTGCGCGCCAGTTACAACTACAGGCTTGGTATTTTGTGCTAAACAAAAAGATAGAGCAGAAGCGGTATATGACATAGTGTCGGTGCCATGCAAAATAACAAAACCATCATAATCATCGTTTAGATTTATGATCATGCTAGCCATCGCATCCCAATGTCTAGGCCCTATTTCACTTGAATCACTGGTGCCAAGTACATCACCATTAGCTAATGTTAATGGTTTCACTTCAATGGTTGAACATAAATCACTGGTTAAGTCTTTGATAAGCTCGACCAGAACTTCGCCTTTACTAGCCTGCAATTCGCCGGTGGCTTTTGCCGCCATAGTAATAGTGCCGCCGGTATTGATAACCAGAATTTTATTAATAGGATTGTTCATTTATCTATCTTTGCTGAAATTGACATTAATTAGTACTTGGCGCACATTCTAGGTGAATTCTCTAGCAAAGCAATTATTTATTGGGCTTTTGGTATGAGTTCAAGCTAAAGATAAAAGTAGATATTTTGTTAGAAAATTTAATAAGAGAGGAATTAAAAAACTGCCTGCAGAGTATAAACACCCGTAACCATTAAAGGTACGAGCATTTATAAACTGCAGGCCAAGGAGTAAACCTTTATAGCTTCAGTGTGATTGCTTACTGATTTGCTTCAACAATACGTTTCATATCAGTCATGTAACCACGAAGCTTGTGACCAACAACTTCAACTGGATGGTTACGAATTGCTTCGTTAACTTCAATTAAACGTACGTTATCAACGCCATTTGACGTAGAAGCAATGCCTTCACCTAACTCTTCAACAGTTAAGTTTTTAGCAAAATCAGCAAGTAATGGAACTGCAGCATGAGTGAATAAGTAGTTGCCGTACTCAGCGGTATCAGAAATAACTACGTTCATTTCATATAACTTGTTACGAGCAATACAGTTAGCAATAAGTGGCGTTTCATGAAGCGACTCATAGTAAGCAGACTCTTCGATAATGCCAGCAGCAACCATAGCTTCGAATGCTAACTCAACACCGGCTTTGATCATTGCAACAACGAAAATGCCTTTGTCGTAATATTCTTGTTCAGTAATTTCAGTGTCACAATCAGCAGCTTTTTCAAACGTTGACTCTGCTGTTTCAGCACGCCACTTTAATAAGTTAGCGTCATCGTTATGCCAATCAGCCATCATAGTCGATGAGAATTCACCTTCGATGATGTCGTCCATGTGCTTGTTAAATAATGGGCGTAAAATTACTTTTAATTCTTCAGACATATCAAACGCTTTAATTTTTGCAGGGTTTGATAAACGGTCCATCATGTTAGTGATGCCGCCGTGTTTTAAGCCTTCAGTAGTAGTTTCTAAACCGTACTGTAATAATTTACGTGCGTAAGCTGCGTCCATACCTTGAGCAATAAGTTGTTGATGCCCTAATACCGCTGCAGTTTGCAACATGCCACAAAGAATAGTTTGCTCGCCCATTAAGTCAGACTTAACTTCAGCAATGAATGATGACTCAAGAACACCAGCACGATCACCACCAGTTGCAGAAGCATATGCTTTAGCGATGGCAAAACCATTACCTTGAGGATCATTTTCTGGATGAACAGCAATTAACGTTGGTACACCAAAACCACGTTTGTATTCTTCACGTACTTCAGTACCTGGACACTTAGGTGCAACCATAACAACAGTAATGTCTTTACGAATTTGCATGCCTTCTTCAACAATGTTGAAACCATGAGAATAAGCTAAAGTTGAACCTTGCTTCATTAATGGCATTACCGCAGATACTGCAGAAGTATGCTGTTTATCTGGGGTAAGGTTTAATACTAAATCGGCTTGCGGGATTAATTCTTCGTAGTTGCCAACAGTAAAACCATTTTCAGTGGCCCACTGCCAAGATTGACGTTTTTCAGCAATCGCCGCGTCACGTAATGCATAAGAAATGTTTAAACCAGAATCGCGCATGTTTAAACCTTGGTTTAAACCTTGTGCACCACAACCTACAATTACGATATTCCAACCTTTGATGAAATTACAACCATCGCTGAATTCGTCACGTTGCATGAAACGACATTTGCCTAATTGCGATAATTGCTCGCGTAAACTTAAAGTATTGAAATAATTGGCCATGAGGCGCTCCTAAATATTGGGGCTACGTATTTATCGTAGCGATAATTTAATATACGACAATGTAGTGATTGCTTAAAGTGATATATATGCATTACTATGTTGCATAATGTGAAACAATGTAACTCAAACTTAGGTGTAGCAAGGATATGGATATAAAATCTTTACAGGTGTTCACGCATTTAGCGAACAGCCTACATTTTGGCCAAACGGCTCATGCTCATCATGTCAGTCCATCAACGCTATCTCGCATGATCCAACGCATAGAAGAGGAGGTTGGTTGTAAGTTATTACAACGGGACAATCGCACTGCCGTATTAACAAAAGCTGGGGTTAAATTTGAAAAATATGCCAACCAGCAGCTGCAACAGTGGCAAGAGTTTCAGGGAGACATTTTAGCCGAGCAACCACAACTGACCGGTAAGTTAAGCATTTATTGTTCAGTAACAGCAGCTTATTCGCATTTACCGCAATTACTTGATGGCTTTAGACGTTTATATCCGCAAATTGAGATCATGCTTGAAACTGGTAATGCTGAAGATGCAGTGAGTAAAGTCATTGATCGCCAGGTAGATTTTGCTATTGCTGCACATCCTGAGTCGTTGGCAAAAAGTTGTTACTTTCATTCCATAGCGCAAATTCCAATATCGATTATTGCTCCTGTAATTGACTGTAAAGTGAAGCAACAGCTTGAACAAAGACAAGTGAGTTGGCCTGATATCCCAATTATTTTGCCAGACCATGGTGCGGCGCGTGATCGCTTTGAAAAATGGTATCGACAAAAAGGTGAGGGTAAGCCCAATATTTATGCGACCGTATCTGGTCATGAAGCATTAGTGTCTATGGTTGCTTTGGGCTGTGGTGTTGGTGTGGCTCCGGAAGTCGTGTTAGAAAACAGCCCAGTGAAAGACAGAATTCAAAGACTTACCGTACCATCAGCAATGAAACCATTCGAGCTAGGTATATGTTGCTTGAAAAAGCGGATGAATGAATCCGTGATCAACGCATTTATGGCGACAGTACTAGAAGGCTAACCGGACATACTCTCAGTTAAATGTTGAATCAATCGGTCCATGGCTCGATATGATAACGCTTCAACTAAGTGTTCGCGTTTAATTTGCGGTTGTGTTTTTAAATCTGCAATAGTGCGGGCTATTTTTAATAACTTGTGGTGCGCCCGGGTTGAAAGGCCAAGCTTTTCAACGGCGAGTTCTAAAAATTCACAATCATCATCATTTAAATAACAATGCTGCTTTAGCTCTGGGCTACTTAAATGGGCATTTGCTTTTCCTTGTCTGGCCAATTGTATCTCGCGACAGTTATGCACTCTTGCCCGAATAGCCTCGCTTGTTTCATTATTGTGCTCGCTATTATTCCATAGGCCTTTCGGTAGTCGGCTTACTTCTAATTGAATATCAATGCGATCAAGAAAAGGGCCTGACAACTTATTTAAGTAACGCAGTATCTGTTCAGGTGTGCTGCGTTTATCTAAATAAAACCCGGTAGGGCTCGGATTCATTGCCGCCACAAGTTGAAACTTAGCCGGGTAAGTGGTTTTATGCATGGCTCTAGAAATGGTCACTTCACCAGACTCCATAGGTTCTCGTAACACATCCAACACTTTTCTATCATATTCAGGAAGTTCGTCTAAAAATAGTACGCCATTGTGAGCAAGCGAGATCTCACCTGGTACTGGCTGACCACCGCCACCAACTAACGCTGCAGAGGACGCGGTATGATGCGGTGCACGAAAAGGGCGTTTTAGCCAATACTGATTATCAATTGAAGTGCTACAAATAGAATGAATGGCCGCTGTTTCAAGTGATTCCGTGCTTGTCATTTGCGGTAAAATACCCGGTAGCCGGCTTGCTAACATGGTTTTACCCGTGCCAGGTGGGCCTATAAAAAGTAAATTATGGCTTCCTGCGGCGGCTAGCTCTAATGCTCTTTTGGCTAATGGTTGGCCCATCACATCAGCAATATCTTTGATGGAATCATGTAATACGTCTGCACTTAAATCTGGTTTTTCATAGTTAATTAAAGGCAGTGGTTGTTGGCGAGCAAAATGAGGGAACAGCTGTTCTAAGTGTTGTAGAGCAATAATTTTTGCATTTTCAACTCTGCTGGCGAGTTGGGCATTACCAATAGGAAGTATTAAAGTGCGCTGGCTATCTCTACTTGCAATGGCGATTGGGATTTCACCAATAATAGATCTAAGCTCGCCTGATAACGCTAATTCTCCGGCAAATTCATATTTGTGTAACTCTGCATTAGGAATTTGATTCGAGGCTGCCAGAATGCCTACGGCAATAGGCAAATCGAAATGTCCACCCTCTTTGGGTAAGTCGGCAGGTGCAAGATTTACTACGATTCTTTGACAAGGGAATTCATAGCCACAATTTATCAGCGCGCTACGGACTCTATTTTTTGATTCTTTTACAGATGTTTCCGCTAAACCAACAATTTGAAAGGCAGGTAAGCCGGCACTTAAATGAATTTCAATTGATACAAGGGGAGATTCCAGCCCTATTCGGGCACGAGTATAGATAGATGCGAGAGCCATAATAATTCCATTTAGCTTATTAACTAATCCATTAGTCATTTAAGTTTAGTCTTCATTTTAAATTTATGGGCAAAAATAATTTCTAATACGTATTTGAAATAATATTCAATAAAATAGAATAAGTATTTAAACAGGTTTTGTGTATAAAAAGCTTGTGACCACGTAAATGCTGTGTTAAAACTTAGGGACTTGCAAAATAGCGTATTAAAAAAAGCAAAAATTAATGAAAAAATTTAACCTAATTCTGATTAACCATATTGTCGTAGTGATTTATAAATCATTGCGGGTGTTGCGTTGAGTTAGTTTAAATAACCAAATATCAACCCCCCGCTTTGAGAAAACCGGGGGGTTTTTTGTATAGGGATATACTTATCCTCACGAGCCATGGATGGCATGAAATTGACTCACTTCAGGGATGATGGAATGCAAATCACCATGGTTCAGGGACGATGGAAAAATTAGTGTTTATTGAACAATCAGTAAACCAACCGCGCAGCAGGTATATGCTGCAAAAAATGCTCGCGCATAAATGCCGTTATATCTTAGTACAGATTTATAACACTAAAGGATTAATGTACCGCCTGTGGCTATGCTAAACTCAATGCATTCATTGAATTGTGTGGTCCTTATTGAGGCAAGTGTCAGTACTTTGTGACAAATTCGTTAGTTTTTGAATTGTCAATTTAGTCAAAGTATCGACATTGTTTGAATAAACGTTGAAGATCGGGCTCAACACACATTTATGATTTTATTGTTACAAATAAAATCAATTATTTAAGTATTAGGAAAGAGAAATGGCTAAAGTTAACGCTGAACAAATTTGGTTTAATGGTGAATTAATGCCGTGGCAAAATGCTACGGTACACGTAATGAGCCACGCATTACATTATGGTTCATCTGTATTTGAAGGTATCCGTGCTTATAAAACCCATAAAGGTACTTGTATCTTCCGTTTAGAAGAGCATATTGATCGCTTATTCGATTCGGCCAAAATTTACCGTATGAATATTCCATTTACGCGTGAAGAAGTGATGCAAGCGTGTCGTGATTCTGTAGCGGAAAATGGTTTAGATTCAGCTTACTTACGCCCTCTAGCATTTTTAGGTGATATCGGCATGGGCTTACGTCCGGCCGATGATGCAAAAGCTGACTTAATGGTTGCGGCATTCAGCTGGGAAGCTTACCTTGGCGCTGATGCTATGGAAAATGGCGTAAATGTTGGTGTGTCTTCATGGAACCGCATAGCACCTAATACTATACCAACGGCAGCTAAAGCTGGTGGTAACTACTTATCATCACAATTAATTTCTCGCGAAGCTGCACGCCATGGTTACACTGAGGGTATTGCTTTAGATGTTAACAATTACGTAAGTGAAGGCGCAGGTCAAAACTTATTCTTAATTCGCAAAGGCATCATTTATACACCTCCTGGTTCTTGTTCAATTTTACCTGGCTTAACTCGTGACACCGTAATTACTTTAGCAAAACAAATGGGCTATGAAGTTAGAGAAGAGCTTATTGCTCGTGAAGCGCTTTATCTTGCTGATGAATTCTTTATGTGTGGCACTGCAACTGAAGTTGTACCGGTAAGTACTGTAGATGGTATGCAAGTTGGCTGTGGTAAACGTGGTGAAATTACTAAGAAAATTCAAGATGCATTCTTTGGTATGTTCGATGGAACAACCGAGATTGCTAATAACTGGTTAGATCCAGTTAAATAATCATTTAAATTTATAGAAAAACACAAAGGAAATACAATGCCAAAATTGAAATCAGCAACGTCTACCCAAGGCCGTAATATGGCAGGTGCCCGTGCTTTATGGCGTGCAACCGGTATGACCGATGGCGACTTTGGTAAGCCAATTATTGCTGTAGTGAATTCATTCACTCAATTTGTTCCTGGCCATGTACATTTAAAGGACATGGGCCAGTTAGTGGCAGGCGCAATTGAAGAAGCTGGCGGTGTAGCGAAAGAGTTTAATACTATCGCCGTTGATGACGGTATTGCCATGGGTCACAGCGGTATGCTTTATAGCTTACCTTCGCGTGACTTAATTGCTGACTCAGTCGAATACATGGTTAATGCACATTGTGCCGATGCTATGGTATGTATTTCAAACTGTGACAAAATTACACCTGGTATGTTAATGGCGGCAATGCGCTTAAACATACCGGTGATTTTTGTTTCAGGTGGCCCGATGGAGGCTGGTAAAACCAAGCTTTCCGATCAAATCATCAAGCTTGATTTAGTTGATGCCATGATACAAGGTGCTGATCCAAAAGTATCTGACGAACAGTCTGATCAAGTTGAACGTTCTGCCTGTCCAACGTGTGGTTCATGTTCAGGTATGTTCACTGCTAACTCGATGAACTGTTTAGCTGAAGCATTAGGTTTAGCCCTGCCAGGTAACGGTTCTATGTTAGCAACTCATGCTGATAGAGAAAAATTATTTTTAGATGCTGGTAAGCAAATAGTTGAGTTAACTAAACGTTATTACCAAGATAATGATGAATCGGCATTACCACGTAATATTGCCAATAAAGCTGCTTTTGCAAATGCTATGTGTCTAGATATTGCCATGGGTGGTTCAACCAATACCATTTTGCATTTACTCGCCACAGCACAAGAAGCTGAAATAGATTACACCATGGAGGACATGGATAAATTATCACGCATTGTGCCGCAGTTATGTAAAGTTGCGCCATCAACACCTGAATATCATATGGAAGATGTCCATCGTGCAGGAGGTGTAATCGCTATCTTAGGTGAATTAGCGCGCGCTAATTTATTAACTACTGATGTGCCAAATGTATTAGGTACTACATTAGCTGATGTAATTGCTAAGTATGATATTACGGTCACAGACGATGAAGACGTTAAAAAATTCTACCGCGCAGGACCTGCTGGTATTCGTACCACTAAAGCATTTAGCCAAGATTGTCGCTGGGATACCTTAGACGATGACAGAGAAAATGGTTGTATTCGTAATCTTGAAAATGCTTTTTCAACAGAAGGTGGTTTAGCTGTACTCTCCGGTAATATTGCTGTCGACGGTTGTGTTGTTAAAACTGCGGGCGTATCAGACGATAACCTAACCTTTACTGGTCCGGCACATATTTTTGAAAGCCAAGATGCTGCCGTCGCGGGTATTTTAGATGGCAAAGTAGTGGCTGGCGAAGTAGTTGTTATACGTTACGAAGGACCTAAAGGGGGTCCAGGTATGCAAGAGATGTTGTATCCAACCACCTATTTAAAATCGATGGGTCTTGGTAAAGCCTGTGCATTGTTAACTGATGGTCGTTTCTCTGGTGGTACATCAGGCTTGTCAATTGGCCATGTTTCTCCAGAAGCTGCTGCTGGCGGCACTATTGGTTTAGTTGAGCAAGGTGATATTATTCATATTGATATCCCTAACCGTGCTATTGAAATTAAAATTTCTGCTGAAGAGTTAGCATCTCGCCGTAACGCAATGGATGCTAAAGGCGTTAAAGCTTGGAAACCAGTGAATCGAGATCGTCCAATTAGTTACGCATTAAAAAATTATGCAATGCTAGCAACCAGTGCTGACAAAGGTGCTGTTCGTAATAGAGAAATGCTTGACGGATTAGGTTATTAAATAGGTAGAAAATGGCAACTAATACTGCAACAGTGGCGCTTACACAAAAAGGAAAACAGGCGATGAGAGATATTGGTTTAGAATATTTACGTCGAATTTTAGTAGCTCCAGTGTATGATGTCGCCGTTGAAACATCGCTTACAGCTTGTACTAAATTATCAACCAAGCTTGGTAATGACATTTATTTAAAGCGTGAAGATCAGCAACCTGTACACTCGTTTAAATTACGTGGCGCTTATAACAAGCTTTCGCAACTGTCTAAAGAACAAAGTCAGTTTGGCGTAGTTGCTGCCTCTGCGGGTAATCATGCGCAAGGCTTGGCTCTAGCGGCTAAAAAGTTGGGTATAAAAGCCACTATTTTTATGCCTATTACCACGCCAGATATTAAAGTTGATAATGTCCGCCGTTTTGGCGCCGAAGTGCGCTTAGTAGGTAAAAGTTTTAACGAAGCCCAACAAGCTTCAATGGAATATGCAGAGCAAGAAAATAAAACCATTATCCACCCGTTTGATGATCCGGATGTTATTGCTGGGCAGGGCACTGTTGCAAAAGAATTAATGCAACAACTGCCTAATGCTGACGTTGTCTTTATCCCTGTGGGCGGTGGTGGTTTACTTGCTGGTATGGCTGTTTATTTAAAGCAGCTATCTCCAAATACTAAAGTTATTGGTGTTGAAGCTGAAGACTCAGCGTGTTTAGCTGCAGCGATGGCCGCTGGCAAGCCAGTAGATTTAGATCATGTTGGCTTATTTGCTGATGGCGTAGCGGTTAAACGAATTGGCACCCATACTTTTTCACTGATTAAGCACTTTTGTGATGACGTTATTACAGTGTCTAGTGATGAAATTTGTGCATCAATAAAAGATATCTTTGAGCAAACTCGTGTAATTGCCGAACCAGCTGGCGCTTTATCATTAGCGGGTTTAACTAAATATTGCCAAACTAGTGCAGGTAATGAAAAACTCGCGGCGGTGTTGTCTGGCGCTAATATGAATTTTCACTCGCTTCGTTATGTTTCTGAGCGTTGTGAACTTGGTGAGCAAAAAGAAGCAGTACTCTCGGTAGTGATTCCTGAAGAAAAAGGCAGTTTTCGTCATTTTTGCCAAGCTCTAAATGGTAAAGCCATCACAGAATTTAACTATCGCTATGCTGATCAATCGCAAGCTCATATCTTTGTTGGTGTACGTTTAAGTGAAGGTAAAGCAGAGCTTGAACAGCTTATTGATGATCTATCAGCTCAAGGTTATGAAGTAAGCGACTTTACTGATAATGAGCTGGCTAAATTGCATGTACGTTACATGATCGGCGGGCAAGCAACTGCTCCCCAAAATGAACGATTATTTAGTTTTGAATTTCCTGAATACCCAGGAGCATTGGAAAAATTCTTAGATACTTTAGGTGAATTATGGAATATATCGTTATTTCATTATCGCAACCACGGTGCTGCTTTTGGTCAAGTGTTGGCTGGTATAGAAGTTAATAATGACAACCAGTTAGCCTTTTTTCGTCATCTAAAAGACTTAGGTTTTAACTATAAAGAAGAAACCGACAATCCTGCTTATCAAGCATTTTTGAGTAAATAATGTTACTACTAACCTTAACCAAACTAATTGGTTAAGGTTATGTTAACAACTTAGCGTATTGTTTCTTTACAGCAATAAGTCGCCATTGATAGGGGTGAATTTATCACATGCTATTAGTAATGAATTTGCGGTAAGTTGTTCAACCCCAACTACTTCTACTTCACATTTAAATTTACTACGCAGTTTATTTACCAATAAATCAAAGTCACCATCACCTGACAACAAAATGACTTTGTCGGCTTTAGGCCCATATTCAATCGCATCTAACGTTATTCCTACATCCCAATCGCCTTTCGCACTGCCATCTTTGCGTTGAATGTATGGTTTAAGTTTCACTTCAAAGCCAATCGCTCTTAATATATTTTGAAATTGGCGCTGTTTTTCATTGCCTGAATCTATCGCGTACGCATTGGCTTTAATAATTTGATGATTAGCACCAGCATATGCCCAAAACGTATTATAGTCAAAGCTGCGGTTAAAACCTTGGCGGCAGGTATAATAAATATTTTGTACATCGACAAAAATGGCGACTGTTTTTCCATTGGCTTCAGGCATTAAATTTTCAAATGTTTAGATTGGTTGGGATCTAGTTTACTCGATTAATTATAAAAATTCAGACAAATGGCAATATTCGTCTTATAATCTTGATGATAAAATATTTAAACTATCTTCCAAATATACAGGTTACTCATGATCAAAGTTAACGACACTATTCCTGCAGGAACATTACAACAATTAACCGCGAGTGGTATGGAAAACCATAGCACTGACGAATTATTTGCCAATAAAAAAACAGTGATGTTTGCTGTACCAGGTGCATTTACACCAACGTGTTCGGTATCGCATTTACCTGGCTACGTAGTAAAATTTGATGAGTTCAAGGCCAAGGGCGTTGACCAAATTATTTGTTTATCAGTAAATGACGCTTTTGTTATGGAAGCATGGGGAAATGCCCAAAATGCTGAAAACATAATGATGTTAGCTGATGGTGATGGTAGTTTTACCAAGCTATTAGGCTTAGAAATGGACACTGCCGGTTTTGGTGGTATACGTTCACAACGGTATGCTATGGTTATCGAAAATGGCGTAGTTACTCATTTAAATATCGAAGCACCGAAAGAATTTGAAGTAAGTAAAGCTGAAAGCGTACTTGCCGTACTTTAGAAAATAAAGAGATTGTTATGTTGAAAAAAGAAATGGTTGACCAATTAAACAGCCAAATTAATTTAGAGTTTTATTCATCAAATTTATACCTGCAAATGAGTGCCTGGTGTGAAGATAAAGGCTTTGAAGGCGCGGCTGCATTTATGCACAAGCATGCTATTGAAGAAATGCAGCATATGAACCGTATTTTTACTTATGTGAGTGAAACTGGCTCTATGCCAATTTTAGGTGCTATTGAAGCTCCGCCGCATGAATTTAAATCGCTAGTAGATGTATTTCAGGCGACATATGAACATGAGTGCTTAATTACTGAAAAAATTAACTCTTTAGCTCATTTTGCATTTACCAATCAAGACTATTCTACCTTCAACTTTTTACAATGGTTTGTTTCTGAGCAACATGAAGAAGAAACCCTGTTTAAAAGCATTATTGACAAAATTGAATTGGTTGGCAACGATGGTCACGCCTTATTCTTTGTTGATAAAGATCTTGCTGAAATGGCCAAACAAGGTTCAACTTCAGCTGTACCTGAACCAGGTATGTAATAAAGGTGTCACTGGAAAAAGTAGACGTTTTAGTCATAGGGGCCGGCGCGGCTGGCCTTATGTGCGCTATTAATGCCGGTTACCGTGGGCGCAGTGTTGCCGTAGTTGATATGGGTAAAAAGCCTGGCCGTAAAATCATTATTAGTGGTGGCGGTCGTTGTAATTTTACTAATCAACATGCCGAGCCAAGCAACTACCTTTGTAGCAATCCCCACTTTGTTAAATCTGCACTTAGTCGTTACACTCAATACGATTTTATCGACATGGTAGAGCGTCATGGTGTGGAATATCATCATAAAACTTTAGGGCAGTTGTTTTGTGATGAATCGGCACATGATATTGTTGATATATTACTAACTGAGTGTGACTGGGCCGGAGTGGGTATTCACTTACAATCAGAAGTTTATAAAGTAAATAAAACTGACGAAGGCTATATTGTAACAACTAATGGCAAAGATTTTCAGTGCCAATCGTTAGTTGTTGCCGCCGGCGGTTTAACCATGCCAAAACTTGGCGCTACTCCAATTGGGTATAAAATTGCCGAACAATTTGGTTTAAACGTATTACCAACTTGTGCCGCTTTAGTTCCTTTCACCTTGCAAGATCAAGACAAGCAGCGCTTCGATGGTTTATCGGGTATTAGTGTCGATAGTATTGTTACCAGCGAAGACACCACCAGTTTTAGAGAAAACATTTTATTTACTCACCGTGGATTATCTGGCCCGGCAATTTTACAAATATCTTCTTTCTGGAAAGCGGGTCAATCAGTAAGTATCAATTTAATTCCTGATTATGACCTAGAACAACGCTTACAAGATATTCGTCAAGAAAGCCCACAACGAGCTTTAAAAACAGCGTTAAGTCATTTGCTGCCTAAACGGTTGATTGAACGTTTATATGCCGCCGAAGAACTGCCTGATAAACCGATGAATCAATTAAACCATCAAGAGTTTAAAGACATTGCTGATTATTTCCATAATTGGCAAATCAAGCCTAATGGTACTGAAGGCTATCGAACAGCTGAAGTCACTTTAGGTGGTGTTGATACTGATGAGCTATCAAGTAAAACTATGGAGAGCAAAAAGTCTCCGGGTTTATATTTTATTGGCGAAGTAGCTGACGTAACTGGCTGGTTAGGAGGTTATAACTTCCAATGGGCTTGGTCTAGTGGTTGGGCAGCAGGGCAGGTTGTTTGATTATTATTAATCACTAATTTAAACCTTATCCATCCAGTTCTTTTACTAGAAAAAATTGGATGGAGCAGGTTATTCTATTAATTTACTGCCATCATTATTCTTAGTTGCTAAACTAATATGTGTTAATTGCTAAAACCACTCCAAATGAAATTAAGCCTAACCCACAAGCTTGATTTAACCTTTTTTTCATATTTAAAATGTGATTTTGTAGAGATTTTGCTGTAAATATTATTGCAACAATACTAAACCAGGCAAAATGAAGAAATGCGATATAAATTCCGTAGCCTAGTGCATAGTGGTTGTCGTTCGAATTGTTTGAAATAAGCTGACTAAATAAACTAATGAAAAATAACATTGTTTTTGGGTTGAGCATATTGCATAAAAAACCTTGTGAGATAAATTGCAGTGGTTTTGCTGTAGGTGCACCTACCTCTAGCGTTGCTAGCTTTTCATCCGCGGTTAAAATCCCTGTCACACCTAAATATATTAAGTAAGCTGCCCCCGCATATTTTACTGCACTATACACTAGCTCACTCTGTGAAATTAAGTAACTTAAACCTAGCATCGAATAAGTTATGTGCACGCCAATAGCAAGGCTGATCCCAATTGCAGTTAAGATCCCAGCTTTGCGGTTAGAGTTGATGCTATTTTTTAAAACTAAGACAAAATCAGCGCCAGGGCTGATAACAATTAATAGCCCGACAATGGCAAGACTTAAAATTTCCATAGATGTTCCAATGATGATGTTAATTATGAGCCGCTATTGTATATTTTCTTGGTGGTTTCTATAATCGAATAATCATCACCTTAAGTGTGAGTAAAACTACAAGATGAATCATTTAAAAGCATTTCATGTTTTTGATGTTGCCGCAGAGTCAGCAAATTTTAGTGAAGCAGCAGACAAGTTATGCATAACCCACGGTGCGGTGAGCAAACAGATCAAAAACTTGGAAGATTTTTTATCGGTAAAGCTCTTTCACCGACAAGGCCGAAAGGTATCATTAACGGATAAAGGTCGGATACTTAAATCCTACACGTTGCAATCTTTTCAACTACTAACAACAGGTGTTAACAAACTCTCTGAAGTAAAAAATAATTATCTGAACATTTCTTGTGAACCAACATTGACCATGCGCTGGTTGATGCCGCGCATGTCTGACTTTTACCAAACACACGCCAACTCTGACATCCGGCTGTCTACCTCAGGTGGCCCAGTTACTTTAGCTGATAATGAATTGTCGTTGGCGATCAGGCGTGATGATTTTGCATTAACGCAAAATTATAGAAAACAACATTTAGTCGATGAATGGGTGGGGCCTGTGTTTTCACCTGAGTACTGGCAGCAGGTAAAAGATGATTTTAAAGAAATTAAATTAATCCATAGTGATACCAGATCCGATGCTTGGCTGCAATGGATCACTAAATCGAAACAGTTATCTCTGTTAAAGAATTCAAATCAAACGTTTGCGCATTTTTATTTTTGCTTTCAGGCAGCCGTAGATGGTTTAGGGGCCGCTTTAGGCTCTTACCCATTAGTTGCTGACGATCTTAAAAGAGGCAAATTAATAGCTCCTTTTGGTTTTGTCCCGTCAGGAAATAGCTACATAATTCTTAGTCAACAACACACCAGCACGGATGCGTTAGAAACGGAATTTATCCAATGGCTTAAGAGCGAGATTTCGCAATGTATACCAACTGTAGGTGAGCAAGCGCGGCAGTAACATAATCATTTTCTAGCGTCATTTTTTACGAGCTTAATATGGTTGCTTTAAGTGAGTTTATTAGCACTTGCTTAAACCAAAGATGGGCTTTATTGTTATGGGTTCTTTGGTGGTCAATTAAATAAACATTAACTGCATACATACTCTCATACATAGTATAAACATGAGTGAAATCCTTTTTTAAATCAGCTGATTGCAGTAAAAAATGATTAGAAATTAATAAATGATCTGAGTTTTTCATAACTTCGGTAAGAAAGCTTAACTGCCCACTTTTCATCGCAATACGAAGTTGTAAATTGTGCTCCTCTAAAAAACGTTTCGCCGGGTTTTGCAGCGGCTTTTCATTAGGGTTATCATAAACAACATCTACAAATTTATATTGCAAACAATCTTCTATTTTAATGTCTTTAAGTTTAGTTAATGGGTGCCCTTTTCTGGCAATAATCACCGGGTATACCTGTCCTAGAAAAGTGGATGAAAAACTATCTTCATTGATATTATGAACATGTATAGAAAAATCTAAGGTACCATTTTCTAACTCTTTACCGGTAGTATTGCTTGAGGAGTGTTGGGCAATAACTACTTTAGGGGCTAAATTCTCGAGCTCATTTATTAGTGGCAATAATAAGGGGTAGCTCATTAATGAAGGTATTGAAATGTTAAATGTTTTAGTACAATTTTTAGGTTTAAACTCGTCACCCTCTATAAAGTCTCTAATTGAATTTAATAATTGCGCGAGCTCAATTTCTAGTTCTTGAGCTTTAACCGTTGGTCGCAACCCTGAAGTTTCGCGATGAAATAGCGGGTCATCAAACATTATTCGTAACTTTTTTAAGGCTCTGCTCATTGCCGGCTGAGATAAATATAACTTCTCAGCGGCCCTGGAAACATTTCTCTCTTTAAGTAATGTACTAAGAGAAACCAGTAAGTTTAAATCTAAACGAGACAATTGTTGTTCAATGCTGCGCATCGTAAATGCCCTACATAAAAAATATGATATCTATTTATCGTATACCATATATTTAAAAATGTCATTTCAGTTATATCAAAAGTTTTCTTATACTTTCCTCGAAATCTCGATTGGCAACTTTCAATAAGATTACCGAAAGTTTAATTAAGCATATGAATACTTTATAAAATTGAAGTTTGATGGTGCTTACAATCGCAAACCACAACATTTTTAAAGAGAACTAAATTTTTATGAATAAATTATTATTAAGCTCAATTATTATCGCCAGTTTATCTCTGTCGGCATGTTCCGCGAGCGACTCAAAAGAACAAACTACAGTAATAAGCTCAGATGTAACTGCGGTGACAGTTACTAAAGAAAATTATCCAACTATTGAAACGTCGCGCCAGTTTGCCATTCAGGTAAAAAATACTGGCGGCGTTAATAAACTAGATAGATTCAACGGTACTACTCAGGTTGATAACCAACCGGTTATTCGTATGAACCAAGATACGGTTTATACCATGGGTGTAGTCGATGTGTCAGAAGGCGCAACGGTTACCTTGCCAGAAGTGGGTGAACGATTCATGAGTTTACAGTTTGTTGATGCGGACCATTATATTTACCCTGCTGAATATGGCGCTGGCACCTACGACATTCCGCAAAACACTGATTATGTTTATGTGTTAATCAGAATCGCTGCAGAAACAGGAACCGATGAAGAAACAGCGTTGATCAGCAAGCTGCAAGAGCAAATCAAAATTAATGCAAATTCGGCTAAGCCTTATACGCCGATTAATTATAACAAAGCATCGCTTGCGGCAACCCATAAAGAATTACTTGCCGAATTCATGACTGGTAAACATGACCCACTAACCATGTTTAACGTTAAAGGTGTGGTTAATGAAGAAGCACGCCAAGTAGGCGCTGCTATTGGCTGGGCTGGTGGTCAAAAAAGAGACAATGTTTGGTCTATGCGTCCTGATTCTACTGATTTTAGCTGTCAATCAACCACGTTTGAAGACCCGCAAAACAGTGGTGGTTTTTGGTCTATTACTGTGTACGACAAAAACGGATTTTTATTCACACCTAACAACATAAACTCCTACAATGCCGTTAAAAGCGCAGATGGTACCTATACGGTTAGATTTGGTTGTGACGGTCAAGAAAACAACATTAACATTAACAACGACACTGGCACTTGGAATGCAATTATGCGCGCCTATCGTCCATCTCCATTGGTGCAATCAGGTCAATGGCAACCACTTAAACACGTAAAGTAATATTTTAAATTAATATATTTTAGGACACTCTAATGAATAAATTACTTATAAACTCTATGGTTGCAGCAACATTAACGCTTGCAACTGTTGCCAGCTCTTTTTCACATGCGACAGTAAATTCTGACGCAACAGTTAATCAAGCGTCAGAAATTATGGTTAATGATGAAAACTTTATTCGTGCCGATTCGAATGAACAATTTGCCAAATACGTAAAAGCCTTGGGCGCTTTTGGTAAGCTTCATCACAACCGCGGTTTATATGATTTAGACAATCAAATAACTGTGCGTGCCAACTTGGATACCATTTATTCTTTTGGTGTATTTGACTTATCAAGTCCGTTAACCATTACCATGCCAAATAACGAAGGTAAGTATCAATCGCTAATGTCTATTAGCCAAGATCACTCTATCACTTCGTTTTACGAAGGTACTCACACGTTAAGCGAAGAAAGCATTGGCAGCCGCTATGTCTTTTTAGCGATTCGTACGTTTGTCGATCCAGCGGATGAAGCTAGCTTGGCGCAAGCACATAAACTGCAAAATGCCATTACCTATAAACAAGCTAATATTGGCGAGTTTTCAGTACCTACGTACGACGCAAAAAGTTTAACTGCGATGCGTTCTAAGTACAATGCACTGGCCAGTAAATTGCCAACAACTCGTGGATTCTTTGGTGATATTAAAGAAATTGACCCTACGTTACACAAGTATGGCGCTGCTTACGGTTGGGGTGGTTTGCCTGAAAAAGATGCAATTTATGAAGGTGTTACCGTTGCAAAAAATGATGGTAAAACGCCATATTCTTTAACGGTTAAAGACGTGCCTGTTGATGCATTTTGGTCAATTAGTGTTTATAACAAAGATGGCTATTACACTAAAAATGAAGCAGGAATCAACGTACTTAATGGCGTGACCTCTGAGAAAAACGCGGACGGTAGCGTCACTATTAACTTTGGTAACAAAGGTGCAATCAATAACATCGATATTACTGAAGGTTGGAATTACACCATACGTTTATATCAACCGAGAGAAGCTATTTTATCGGGTGAATGGACATTCCCTGCGGCAACAGAAGTTAAGTAACTTTTACTAAATGTTTGAATTAATCGGCATATTTATTATGAATATGCCGATTTTATTATAGAGAAAAGACATGAAAAATAGCGTTACTCACTTTACTCTGTGCTTTACACCTAACGGCTAATGCACAGCAAGGTAGCTCTACCGACGAAGTTGCTAAAGAACTCGCCAACCCAACATCAGCGTTAGCGAGCTTGCATTTTAAATTTCAAACCCGAGCGTTTGAAGGAGATATCTCCAACACCGATAAACAACAAAGCAATTTAGTTTTATTTCAATCCAGTCTTAGATAATGGACGAGATATTTTATTGCTATTTGGTGAAGTGGCTCATCTACAATTATTTAACGGCTTTAATCGGTCTTGAAAGCTCAGGAAGTGAGATTGGATGTCTTATATAAATTCGTAATTATCTGATTTTTTTCTAAACTATTAGCATACTGTTAATTAAATATTGGAAAGCTTATGACCATAATGCAGAAATTTTACTGGCTTGTTGCAACTGTCGGTAACCTTATCGCATTTGTGTTATTTATTAATAATGCTGGCGTATTTGAGTTTGTATTTATTACGATTACTTTGCTTTATTCCATCGTGGGATATTATGATCAGTTTTACAGTAAGCATACTCTGAATCGCTTATATCCAGTAGTCGCTTATATCCGTTATTTTCTTGAGTCATACCGAGTTGAAATTCAGCAGTATTTCATTGCCAACGACACTGAAGAACGTCCATTTAACCGCGAGCAACGTTCACTCGTTTATCAACGTGCAAAGAATGTTAGAGATACAATTGGCTATGGTACGCAGAGAAATTTAGTAGAAGAAAACTACCTTAGTTTATTTCATTCAATGCACCCAAAAACAGTGCAAGAACAAGCTCAGAAAGTGACTTTTGGAGGGCCTGATTGCCTGCAACCATACTTAGTGTCTTATTTAAATATATCGGCGATGAGCTTTGGATCTCTTAGTGCAAATGCCATTGAAGCACTTAATTTAGGGGCGAAAAAGGCCGGCTGTTTTCATAATACAGGTGAAGGTGGCGCTAGTCCTTATCATCTTAATCATGGCGGCGATTTGGTCTGGCAAATTGGCTCCGGATTTTTTGGCTGTCGAGATGATGAAGGCAACTTCAACCCTGACACTTTTGCAATAATGGCCAATAAACCACAAGTTAAAATGATAGAAATTAAACTCTCACAAGGCGCAAAACCAGGGCATGGTGGTGTATTACCCGCGGCTAAAATAACCGATGAAATTGCCGCCATTCGTCACATTAAAAAAGGTAAAGATTGCGTCTCTCCTGCAATCAACCCTGAATGTACAACGCCTAAGGCGTTGCTAAACTTTGTTAAAACACTACGTGATTTAAGTGAAGGTAAGCCAATAGGATTTAAATTATGTATTGGCAATCCTGTCGAGTTTCTTGGGTTATGTAAAGCAATGTTAGAAACGGGAATTTATCCTGATTTTATTACTGTTGATGGCGCTGAAGGCGGCACGGGTGCTGCACCAATTGAATTTGCTAATCGTCTTGGCATGACCTGCCTTGAAGGTGTTAACTTCGTACATAATGCATTAACCGGGATCGGCTTGCGCGATAAAATTAAAATCATCGGCTCTGGCATAACGGCATCGAGTTTTGATTTATTATCTAAAATTGCCGTCGGTGCAGATACAGTTAATGCTGCGCGAACCATGATGATGTCGATAGGTTGTATTCAAACTCGACATTGTAATACCAATTTATGCCCAACCGGCATTGCTACACAAGATCCTGTACGTAGTAAAGCAATTAACGTGACGGAGAAAAGTGAGCGAGTACGTAATTTCCATCACAATACCTTAGAAAGCTTTTTTGAATTAGTCGGCAGTATGGGACTAGATGACCCGGTTAAACTTACGCCTAATATGGTCAAACGACGTACACCTTATGGATTGCTGATGTCTACTGGTGGCCTGGTTGAGCCACTTGCTGAACAGAGCTTATTAACAGACTCCAAAGAAGATGGAATTTGGCAGAAATGGTGGCACCAAGCCAGTAGTGAGACCTTTTATGCGGATGACGTTTATATCATTACCCCCGCAGAAATAAGAACACAGCACACTAAAAGTAAATGATTAAAGTGTTAAATTAATGAGCTGTAATTAATTGCTAATTAACGACTTTAGTCACCTGTATGTTTAAACGTTTTGCCGCTCTATTTAAGTTGCCTCTGTCGGTAGATAAACGTCTGGCAGTTGCTGCCCAATTGCCGTTTTCTTCTGTTAATATTTTAGTTATTAACCTACGCTGAAAATTTTCTGTAGCCTCTCTTAGGTTAATATTTTCTTCGACCATTTGTTCTGAAACAGAGCTTAACGCGGTGTCGATTACATTACCCTGCAAATCTTTTTTTAATAAACTGAGTAAGCTTCCGCAGTCCTGCTTTTCTATGTTTACGACACTTGCATTTCTTTGGCGTGCACTCGCTTTTAAAGCTGCGCGACTAATCACATGCTCTAACTCTCTTACATTGCCAGGCCAATCATAATTACTCAAATAGGTAATCGCGTCTAGCGAAGCTTTTAATTGCACGATGCCTAATTTGCGCCTAGTGTTTTCGATAAAGTAACCAATCAGTAATACAATATCACCTTCGCGTTCACGTAGTGGTTCAACGGTGACCGGATACACACTTAGGCGATGATATAAATCGGCGCGAAAACGCCCCGCATCAACTTCTGTTTTTAAATTTCGGTTCGTCGCCGCGAATATACGTACGTCAACTTGTTCTACTTTATCCTGCCCTACGGGTTGTATTTCATTGTTTTGAATTGCTCGCAATATCTTACTCTGTGCGCTGAGTGGTAGTTCGCCAATTTCATCTAGGAACAAGGTTCCGCCATCGGCAATTAAAAATTTACCAGCTCGATTTTGTTCGGCGCCGGTAAACGCACCTTTAATATGACCAAACAACTCACTTTCAATTAAATTTTCAGGAAGAGCTGCACAATTAACATAAACTAAAGGTGCTGTTGCTCTATTGGACTGCTGATGCAGTGTTCTTGCTACCAACTCCTTTCCCACGCCTGTTTCACCATAGATCAAAATATTAAAATCTGAGGGCGCCACTATTTTTATTTCATTCTTTAGTCTAGTTATGCTGGCGCTGTAGCCAATAATTTCACCTCCGTCTCTTTTTAATGCTTCTTGAGTGAGTTCGTTCACAACTTTTTGATTATGGATGGCTCTGCTTTCCAGTTGTTCAAGCAGTAAGGCAGTATTAAGAGTGTTAGCAGCGATTGAAGTGATTACATCTAATGTTCTGCTTGGAATATTATCGAATACATGTGGGGTTAGGCTGTCTATGGTGAGTAAACCTAATAATTTATCGTTAAAGTACAATGGTATCCCCATACACGCATGCACAGGTAAATCACCTTCTCTGTCAGCAAGTAGACCGTCATAAGGATCAGGTAGAGTGCTATCTGCCGAAAACCTCACTGCAGTGGATGAATTGCAAAGTACTTCAAATCTAGGGTGTTCTTTAATATAGAATCGTCTGCCTAATGTGTCTTTAGTTAACCCTTGTTGAGCGATTGGCTTCAATAAATCATGATGAAATGAGAGTAAGGCCACCGCATCACAGGCAATAGTTTTTCTTACGGTATCAAGTAAACGATCGAATCGATCATTCGAACTCACGCTGTTAGTTAAATCAATCGCAAGCTGCAGCAGTGCATTTGAGGTTATTTCATTCATGACAATCTCCAGAGAACTTCACTAATGATACATGAGTGTCAAAATGACATCAATATAACAGTGTCATTATGACTCAATATGTGTTGCCCTTCCATTTAAATCCTTAAAAAAACATGCAGTTAGTAAGTTGGCATTGTGTTTGCAATATAAAGAGTACTAGGACAACACTGGAATAAACCATGTACTCACAATTTTATATCGCAAACCAACTGCCACAAATTGACAATGCTCTAAATTTTCAAAAATGTTTAGTCGTGGGTAATTGGTTGATGGTGGCATCTTTAATCATTGTATCGATGTGCATTGCAATAACCTTTGGTTTTGAAGATAGCTTTGGTATTCCAACACAAATTTCAGCGCATATTGCCACTATCGTTTTCGCCGGTTTATTAAAAATTGGCTACGTACTACGTTGTGTTGCATTACACGCTTTTGGAGTGAAAGTTTTTTAAATGATTTCTATTAATGACCCTGAATTACAACAACTGCAGCATGATGCTAACAGTCAACATAGTACATTCACCAAGTTAACAAAACATGCTTTATTTGATTTACCGTTTCGCTCATTTTTCTTGTGCGCAGTATTAGCTTCAATGGTATCTCTTGCTCTGTGGTCTGCACACTTAAGTGGCAATATTAGTTTTCTTAACGGCGAATTATCAATAACGGTATGGCACGTACATGAAATGTTGTTTGCTTTTGGCGCAACGGTTGCCGTTGGCTTTATATTAACTGCTGTTCAAACTTGGACGGGCCAAGCTAGTATTAAAGGTTTACCTGTAATCGCTTTGTTGGTGTTGTGGTTTTTAGTGCGTATTTGTTTACTAGTAAATTCCAGTAACTCGGTTTATTTAGGTGTAATACTGCAATCTGTTTGGTGGTTGAGTGTAATAAGCGTTTTTGCCAAACTCACATTAAAGGCAAAAAATCGTCGTAATTACTTATTTATCCCGCTATTAAGTGCATTGATGTTACTGAATTTAGGCGTGCTGCTTTTTGATTTAAATGGCAGGACTGACTTATCGTTGCATTTTGCCAAAACAGTAGTGCTAATGTTTGGTTTAATGATGGGTATTATGGGCGGTCGTGTTATTCCATTTTTTACTACAGCTGCAACTCGTATAGGAAAAATAACCACGCCGTTTTTCTTAACGCCTATGTTACTAGTGACTTCTATTGCTGGCATTAGTGTATTTTTCGTTGGGAAGTTTATCAGTTTGCCTTTTACACCTGCTGTTTTGATGATAGCAAGTGGCCTGTTGCATATAGTTCGCTTAGCCTTTTGGCACAGCACGGTAACCGTTAATGTGCCATTGCTATGGTCACTGCATTTGTCTTATTTTTGTTTAGGCTTTGGTTTAATTCTTCTAGGTTCAAGTTACTTACAACCTTACCTGCAATTTAATGATGCACTACATTTAATAACGATAGGCGCTATGGCATTAATGATTATTGCCATGATGAGTAGAGTATCACTTGGTCATACTGGTCGAGCTTTAAAAACTCATAAAGCTGTTCCTATTAGCTTCATACTTATTTTTTCTGCCGCACTTGTTCGAGTATTTCTACCTTTAATACAAGAGTACCAACTCGCTTGGCACCTAAGTACCACTTTGTGGATTTTCGCCAGTGTGATCTTTTTAACTATTTATAGCCCAATTTTATCAAAACCTAGATCTTAATTTTTTTATTATTTACATTACTACTAACAATACTTCGGAGTATTCATGTTAACAGACGCACATATTAGCATCATAAAAAGTACCATCCCTTTATTAGAAAATGCCGGCTCAGCGCTTACCAACCATTTTTATAAAAGAATGTTTTCTCAAAACCCTGAACTGCAAGATATTTTCAATATGTCTAATCAACATACTGGTCGCCAACAAGTCGCGTTATTTGAGGCGATAGCAGCCTATGCAAAAAATATTGATAATCTAGCGGCATTAACTACCGCAGTAGAACGTATTGCGCAAAAACATACCAGTTTTAATATTCAGGCAAAGCACTATGAAATTGTTGGCATGCACTTAATTGAAACACTGCGCGAATTAGCGACAGAAGCATTTACACCTGACGTTGAAGATGCCTGGACCCAAGCTTACTTATTTTTAGCGCAAATTTTTATCTCACGCGAAAGTGAACTTTATAAATTACGCTCAGCAAGTTTTGGCGGCTGGGCTGGTACGCGAAAATTTGTTATCAAAGAGAAAAATATTGAGTCTGAATTGGTGAAAAGTTTTGTGTTCGCGCCGGTCGACGGTCAGCCTGTTATTGACTATGTTCCAGGCCAATACCTTGGCGTAGAAGTAACGCCAACGGGCGCTGAGTACAAAGAGATCCGTCAATATTCATTGTCAACGGCCGCAAATGGTAAAACCTATCGCATTTCAGTTAAACGTGAGGTTAATGGTGTACCTGGAGTGGTGTCAAATTACTTACACGATGGCTTAAATGTAGGTGATGAAGTTAATTTATATGCTCCAGCAGGAGACTTCTACTTCGTTGATAGAAAAGCACCTGTAGTACTGCTTTCTGCTGGTGTTGGTATAACGCCGATGCAATCTATTTTAGAGACTTTAGCTGCTGATAAATACGATGAAAAAGTTCATTATTTACATGCTTGTGAAAACTCAGAGCAACACTCATTTGCTCAGCGAGTGCAACAGCTTACCACTGATAACCCTTGGCAACAGTTCACTTGGTATCGTAATGAAGAAAGTGACAATGAGAATATTGGTCATGGGGTAATGGATTTATCAACGCAAGATTTACCATTGGGTAATGGTGATTTTTATTTATGTGGCCCTATTCCATTTATGCAGTTTGCCAAACAACAATTGCTTACTTTAGGGGTTAGCGAAGATAGAGTGCATTACGAAGTATTTGGTCCGCACGCTGCACTTTAGACGTTACATTTTAGTACGTTAAAAAGAAAAATTCCCTAGCACTTGCTAGGGAATTTTTTGTTTTACTAAGATTTACGCGCTTCGTTGATACTGTTCACATGGATAATAATTAGTACCTTACAGTATCAACCAGTGCTCTTAATGTTTCTTTATCTTCACTCGGTATGGGATTAGTAAACAATACAACCGTATCAAGCATTTCAAAAGACTCAGCCAGAGAGATCACTGTTGAGATATCACTTATATTATTTTCACTAAAATCAAGGTAAATTAAATCTTCCATTGCCGCTAATGCGCTAATATCACTAATCTGATTTTTATTGATATACAAATAGGTAAGTTTGTTTAATGTCGATAATGCACTAATATCAGACACATGGTTGGCATATAAGCCTAATTCTGTTAATTCAACCAACCCTGATAAAGGAGCAAGAGCGTCCGCCGTATAGCCCAGGTCAAAATTCATACCCAAACCAAGACTTGTTAAGGTGGTCAGAGAAGATAAGCTTTCAATATTAGTAATATCATTCCCGGCCAAATACAACCCTGATAAGCTAACTAAGCCTGAAATGTTGGGTAGAGAAGAAATTCTATTACTGTTTAAATTAAGAATATTTAAGAACTCCAAATCGGCTAGAGGACTGATATCAAAGATTTGATTTCTTTCTAAATTCAAAACCCCTAAATTAACTAAATTTGCTAATTCGGTAATATCTTCTAATCGATTTGATTCTAAAGATAAATCAGCCAACTCGGTTAGGTTTTCAACAAAGCGAAGATCATCAATCAAATTATTTTCTAAAGACAAATAGGTTAGATCACTCATTATGGCTAGGGGAGAAGCATCTTTAATACGGTTTGCTTTTAAACTAAGCGAAGTAAAGCCACTGCCAAGATATAATTTGTCGAGACCGCGAAGATTTATTATTACCTTACTATGACACTCAATAGTTGTTATATCGGTTAAAAGCATTTCGCCGTAAAATTTATTTTTAATGCACTGGTCTAGATTAGGGTCAAGGAAACTTAAATCTTTTACTTGAATAGGAGCTAACTGAAATTGTTCGTCTAAGGGGTAGTAATCATCAAGATCGTTAACGTTATCACCATCGGTATCGGCTAAATCAATACGCGTATCTAACTTGAACTCCTGCAAATTTGATAAACCATCTTCATCTAAGTCCATTAAACCATCGCTAGCATTGTTGGCATCCAAACCATAATAGTTTTCGGCGTAGTCATAAATGCCATCTTCATCCGAGTCAATATCTGCTACACAATCTTCATTACTGAAGGATAAACCAGCATATTGACGTACCACACTGTAAAACTTGACATCTAGTTCGCAAAAAATTGGGTTATTTCCAACATTCAGAGTTTCGATAGGGGTGTTGTAATTTAACAGTGGATATAAATTACTGATATTATTGCCTTGTAAGCTTACAAACTTTAAATGCTTTAATTCAGCCAAAGGCGATACATCGGAAATCTGATTAGAAGATGTGTATAGAGTTCTTAAATTTTCTAAATTAGCCAGTACACTAATATCTTCAATTTCATTGCCATAGGCATCTAGCCTTTCTAAATTAATCAGGTTTTTAATAGGTGATAGATTTTCAACTTGATTGTTTGACACTTGTAAAATTTTCAAACTAATCAAATTATTAATAGGCGACAAATCAACTAGTTCATTCTTTAAGAAACTAAGATGCTCTATATATTTAAATTCTTCAATACCACGGATATCAGAAATACCATACCCGTAACATCTTAAAGTAGTCACCGCAGTTAGGTTCGTATCCTCAGGGTATTGTTCAGCAAGACATTGAGCAAAGTTTACATCGAAAATTTTCACTTCACTTATTTTACTTGGAACCAAGTAATAGTCAGGATCATTTGGATAATGATCACTATTATCACCGATACCATCTCCATCAGTATCAACAGACTCTGTTGCATCTAGAGGAAATAAGTCATCATCATTTAATACGCCGTCGCCATCAATGTCAGTATCGGTATTATTACCGATACCGTCACCATCGGTATCAACAGACTCTGTTGCATTTAACGGAAGTGCGTCATCATCATTTAATACGCCGTCGTCATCAATATCAGTATCGGCGTTATTCCCTATGCCGTCACCATCGGTATCAACAGACTCTGTTGAATTGAACGGAAATACATCATCATTATTTAATACGCCGTCGCCATCAATGTCAGTATCGGTATTATTACCGATACCGTCACCATCGGTATCAACAGACTCTGTTGCATTTAACGGAAGTGCGTCATCATTATTTAATACGCCGTCGTCATCAATGTCAGTATCGGCATTATTTCCTATGCCGTCACCATCGGTATCCACAGACTCTTTTGAATTTAACGGAAATGCGTCATCATCATTTAATACGCCGTCGCCATCAATGTCGGTATCGACGTTATTTCCGATACCGTCACCATCGGTATCCACAGACTCTTTTGAATTTAACGGAAATGCGTCATCATCATTTAATACGCCGTCGCCATCAATGTCGGTATCGACGTTATTTCCGATACCGTCACCATCGGTATCCACAGACTCTTTTGAATTTAACGGAAATGCGTCATCATCATTTAATACGCTGTCGCCATCAATGTCGGCATCATTATCATCACTGATCCCATCGCCATCAGTATCGATTAAAATTTGTTGAGGTTCAGCTTTACTGTTCGATTCTGAACCTCCACAAGCGGTTACTAGGAAAAGTAAGGTGAAGCAAAATATGCTTTTGAAATTAAGAGCTTTAGGCATGACAATCCTTTGTACAAATTTGGAATGTCCAATATGTCAGTGCCTTAAATAAATAACAATTTAATATTTATCAAATAGTTATTAAATTTTTATGTATTATTTATATAAGTTCATATACTCCAATGTTTATGTGATTTGTCAGCCGAAATAGTATAATTGAATAGAGAAAATCCAAATTGTTCAAGGCAGTAAAAAAGCACTTAGTTTAATTTTCCCCAGGATAATAACTACGTTTTGCCGCCTTTTTCACATCTTCAAGATAATAATGAACTGCTCGTAATTTACCTTGAGAATATAGTTCGGCTTGATCATTAAAGTGTGGAGATTCTGGATTTCCGCTTTGACCACCAGCAGTAATAGCTTTTGCTTTTACCTTGTCGCCAAACTCAACTACTGCAACAAAACTGTTGCCGCGGGTACCATAAATCTTTTTGGTGTTGTTGAAAGTACGTTGACCATATGCGGCTAAAGATCCCCAACGTGAAGAGGCGAAGCCAACAGGATAACTCGGCTCTGAATCATCAAATGGCTGCACGATATCACCAGTTAAACGCTGAAAGCGATTTATCTCACCCCAAGGAGTATCCCATTGACCAAAGTATGATGTAAGTTTATGAGCGGCAACCTTCAAGCTTTGTATGCCGATATTATTAGCAACTTCTAACATGTACTGATCAAAAGTAATACCTCTAGCTTTATAGCTCGCTAGGCCTTGTTCATCAGCTAATGCTTGTTCTCGTAATTCTCGCCCCCAAAATATGGCTAACGACGTTGCTTTACTGTCAATATTGGACTTTCTATCCCATGCTTTAAGTAATTCAATTTGCTGATTAAATACAGTTTTTTCAATATCTTTTAATAATTCATATTGCTCAAATAATACCGGTAATAATGCGTCAAATGCAGCAAGGTGTGGATCATAGGCCGCTGTAATTAGACTATCGATGGTGAAGTCTTTTTTATCTTTCAATATTTGTACTGCATTAATACCTCGATAATTCTCTGGGAATGTGGCCATATAGCTAGGGAAGTCACTTTGCTTAGGGCTAGCTTCACCAATTACAGAATAAGGCCAGTTGTTGGTATTTTGCAACCAACCCGTTGGCGGATTTAAAATACCAACCGTTTCTTCAATGCTATGTAACCCTTGCCACTCTGTTGCCGAGTTACTGCCATCAACTGGTTTGTTCCAATTGAAGTTTGTGTCGCGTTTAGGAATGAAATTACCATGAAAATACGCAATGTTGCCGCTATTGTCGGCATAAACAGTATTGTTTGATGAGTTGGTATGAAAGCGCATGGATTCTTTATAGTTTTCGTAATCTGTAGTTTTGGTGCGTAAATAAGATTGTTGTAATGCTTTAACGGGCTCGTTCATTAGTTTAATGCTGAGCCATTTATTATCAGTGCCGGCTATAATGGGTCCGTGATGAGTAAAGTAGGCGGTTACTTGCTTAGTTTTCATGCCTTTATCGGTTTTATAAGGCAGATCAATTACCTTTGATGTAAGTTTTTTCAACTCATTGTCGTAGCGATAATAAACGCCATCATCTTTTTTAACGATATCTTCTTCATACCAGTCAATGGCGTCGGCGCCGCTTGATGTATGCATCCAACCGGTTTTGCTATTAAAGCCCTGATAAATAAAGAACTGGCCCCACGTTACTGCGCCATAGGCATTTAAACCCTCTTCGCTAACCATATGCATTTCTGCGCGAAAGTAAAATGAAGTGTGCGGGTTAATTAAGAGTAATGCATTACCTGTAGCACTATTGCTTGGCGCAATGGCAAAACCGTTTGAGCCAGTTGGCTCTGCATGTGGGAAAGGCTTGTTCATCGCTAAACTCGCAGACTTATTGCCTTCATAAAAATCTTCCAGATCAGCTAAATTTACTCTTTCGATATCGCCTCCGATAGAGCCTTCGGTAAATGATAGAGCCATCCAAGGTTCAAAATGGGTGATCACTTTAGGCGTAACTTCCGGGTGTTTGTGCAAGTAATAATTTAAACCGTCAGCAAAGGCAACCATGAGTTTCTTCATTGGTTCAGGACTGATCTCAAACTGTTTTTTCAACTGTTCAGAGTTGATAAACAACTTCATCCGTAAATCACGATAAAGAGCCGACTCACCTTCTGCTTCGGCTAAGCGCCCCATGGCATTTAAATAATTTATTTCGATGCGGTTAAAGTCATCTTCGGCTTGCGCATACACCATACCAAATACTGCATCAGCATCAGTTTTGCCGTACACGTGCGGAATGCCCCATTCGTCACGCATGATGGTTATAGTTTTCGCTTGGCTTTCCCAACGTTCTGTATTGGTTTGTTCTGTTTCAACAGGAGAGCAACCAGTTAGAGCAATGATTAAACTGAGAATGATAAATGGAATGAGTTTTAACTGAGGCAACATGGACATAGCAGGCAGAATCCTTCAATGAAATATGGGTTAAGACTAACGGCAATGTATTGGTATTTCAAGAAGTGATAGAACGCAAATAATCATACGCGCTATCATAGAAATAAACTAAATTAGCTTTTTGGACAAACATTACTTATATGAGAAAAAATATCATCGATGGTTTTTGCTGTCTTGTAACTTCCACCGTCCGATAATTGGGTGATTATTACTTCCGGTAAAATAACCATTTTATTGCCACCAAATCCAGACATAGCAGGAACTTGAGTATTGCTACCACATGCACTCATTTTGGTTGCCACACCGACATGAAAACGCCAAAATCCATTGTCATAGTTTTGATTGGGCATGTGCGCATATAAGCCATGTGGATTTGCGCTAAGCACTTCTTTAATCATAGTTGGGTCTAATAAACCGCTGCTGATCGCATCATCGCGTAAGAATTTTGCTACTTTAACTACATCATTTAATGTGAGTGATAATCCATACCCACCCCATGCATCATTAGTATCACTGGTTCGTTGAATACCTCGAATATAATGGCTTAAGCCAATAGCATTATAAATAGGCAACAAAATATCGTTAAACATTTCACTATTGTTACCTAACTTTTCCTTGGCAAATTTTGCCACAGCGTAGCCGACTAATTCGGAATCTGTGGTGTGGTAAACGTGATGCGTTCCTGGTTGGACTTTTCTAGGCCAAGCAGTACAAGAAAACTTTGCTCTTTGTTTACGAGTTGTTGGGATAAAATAGCCAGTAACAATTTCTCTGCTACTCTCATCAACTTGAAAATCTGCAGACTTATAATTGCCTGTAGTCATATCTAAGGCATGTTCTACGGTAACTCCTAGCCAACGATTATCATTTTGGCATTCGGGTACTAAGTCTTTTATTAACAGACTTTTAAAACCGGGATAACGTAATTCTAAAGCGGCCACAGCCATAAAAGCATGAATTGATTTAGTAAAAGAATATACCCCAACGGTTTTGTCCATGCAGTAAGGGTGCAAGCCATAACGAGTTGTACAGCCATCGATGTAACTTATGCCATCAACTAAAATGCTATAGCCATTAAGGTCGTCAGCATCAATTGCATAAGCATAATTATTGATATCTACACCGGGAAAATCTTTCGCTAAATCGGCCAGAGGTTTTGTTGGTATCCAATTCGCTTCTTCGATATTACGCTCGCTGATAACCTGGTGAGCATTGCTTACTGAATGAGCGTCATAGTTTGCGGATAAGGTGCCATAAAACTCGAAGCCAACAAAAATACAAGTTTCAGCCACATTTTGCACATGCACATTCGATATAGAACCATCATCTTTAAACAAGAATGTTGCCAAACCATTATGCTCACAATTGCTATTATTTTGTTTAATGGTGTATGGAAACGCTGCCCGTGAAAAACCTTTGTCATCGACTTCATCCCAAACTGCACCAACTCCGGCAGTAATAGACCATGCACCATTGCCAATAAAACCATGCCCTCTATCTACAGGTATCAACCGGTTACTTTCTTGAATAAATTCGTAATCAAACTCAGGCCATACTGTATAGCCCTTAGGAAAATCGCCAATTACGCCATAGTTTTTACTAAATACAGGCTTACCTGAGATGCGTAAATGGCCTGAAAAGGAATTGCTTGGAGTTGCCATTTCAGTTGCTGTAAATGCAGCGGTTGAAAACGTTTGATCGTTATCGCTCATCAGATACGTATAGCTAGCTTCACTGCGAGTTAATTTTTGTAATTGCGGAGTATTAAACTTTCCAAAAGCAAAAAGGATTAAAGCAGTAACGATCAACAAATAAGTAAATTTTTTCAAAGTTATGGCCAATGTCTGGGAGCAATCTATGCTTATATAAATTGATAATAATTACTATGATACTTAATTAATAGAGCCAAAAGAGTGAAGCCTGTAGCACCAGTTAAAGCATAGATTAATTTGTATAAAGGTCCTACAAAAAACTTGTTGCCTAGTGCTTTTTTAGGTTAGGTTAATAAAATATAAATAATAGAATGATAATAAAACGTTAAAATGATTAGCAGATTAATCCACATAGATGCAAGATCAGATGACAGTTTGCAAAGTCAAATACGTCAAAAATTGGTGGAAGGGATCTTGGTTGGTTCTTTTGCTGCTGGTACCAAATTGCCATCATCACGGAAGTTGGCTCAGCAGTTGTCCGTTTCAAGAAATACTGTGGTTTTAGTTTATCAGGCCTTACTTGATGAAGGATATATAGAGTCACGTGAGCGTAGTGGTATTTATGTTAGCGAAA
This sequence comes from Thalassotalea psychrophila, assembly GCF_031583595.1. Lineage (NCBI taxonomy): Bacteria > Pseudomonadati > Pseudomonadota > Gammaproteobacteria > Alteromonadales > Colwelliaceae > Thalassotalea > Thalassotalea psychrophila. Next base: position 4,632,334 of record NZ_CP134145.1, on the reverse strand, counting down.
ATGTTGATCAGGGTCGAGTCGATCATATTGAGCAACAAACTAGTTTTAATGCTAAAGCGGGAAATAATCAACATCGATTTAAAGGTGCACTAGCTGTAACTAATGCGAAGTCTTGTCCGGCAAACTGGCGTAAATTCCCTTATCCATTTATTGATGGAAAATATGATAGTTCTCTCTATCCAGTCAAAGAGTGGCGTGAAGCGAACAGTAAGGCAAATGCAACTAATGAAATTTACCATTGGTCTGAATTGTATGGCGACGACGACGACCCAATGTTGCTTGATGAAATTAGAACAAAAATTTTGCCTCGTCGTGGTATTCAAGCAAGCCAAGATGAAATTTTAATCACTGTTGGCACACAGCAAGCTTTGCATCTTATCACTCAGCTTTTTGTCGATAAAAACACAGCGATTGCGGTTGAAGAGCCGGGTTATCCTGAAATGCGGGATTTGTTATTACACCAAGGTGCTAACATCATTTATCAACCGCTAGACGATAAAGGTATAGTGGTTGATGAGAGCTTAGATGATTGCGATATTATCTATACTACGCCTAGCCATCAAACTCCAACAAGTATCACTATGTCGATGGATCGACGAGATGAATTACTCAGCAAAGCACGACAAAAAGATTTACTGATTATTGAAGATGATTTTGAGTTTGAGAGTAACTTTCTTGGTCAACCACATCCTGCATTAAGGAGCTTAGATCAAGATAACCGAGTTGTGTATGTGTCTTGTTTGTCTAAAGTATTAGCATCTGGCGTTCAAATTGGCTTTATCGTTGCAGATTCTGCTGTGATAACTGAATTAAAGAAAATACGTAAACTCGTATTGCGGAATCCTCCGCTCAATAATCAACGAGCTGTCGCGTATTTCCTCTCTTTAGGCTATTACGACTCATATATGATGCATTTGCATAAAGTTTTTTTTGAACGCTGGCTGACGTTACGAGAAGCATTAAATATATATTTACCAAATTGTATAGATACAGGGCCCATTCAGGGGGGAACAGCTTATTGGATCACCGGGCCTAAACAACTTGATGGTGAATATTTGCGTAAGAAAGCGGCCGAATTAGGCATCTTGATTGAACCGGTAAAACGTTATTTTTCTTATTCTAATGCCCCTGAAAATTGCTTTCGCATGGGCGTTACTAGTATCCCAAATGATAAAATTCGTGACGGTGTGAGCAAACTTGCTGAGCTCATTCATCAGTTAACGGCAGAATATGAAGAGAAATTGACCAATGCGAAAGGGCGCTTACTAGACCAGGAATCATTGAAGAAACTGCTGCCGAATTCTATTTTAGAATGTCAGATGGTTTATGGCGTACCTTGTACTATAGAGCTAAAAGCCAACGGTTCTATGCTGGGGCGAACTGGCGGCGAAGATCAAGAAGTTGATAGCGGACGTTGGTGGATAGAAAATGGTATGTATTATCGTCAGTGGAAACTTTGGGGCTATGGTGAGCTGAAAGGTTTTTATGTGATCATCGACGGTGAGCAAATGAAATGGTTCGATAAGCACTATCGCTTCGTACGTGAGTTAGAAATAAAGCAGAGTTAAAAATTGCACTTCAATCCAATAAAACTGGACCCATAGTTTTATTTAATCTGGTACTAATGTAAAGCATCAACTCTCTGTAGTTTAAATAAGCAACAATAATAACAATTTATTTACACGCTTATTTTTGAGAGTATTTCCATGAGTCATTTTTCCATTGCTGGACTACAACTTGCTTTACCATGCGGTGATAACCTAGAGGTTATTGGTACCGAAATCGTAAAAACTAAAAAGCGCTTTCCTTGGGTAGATATGATTGTGCTAAGTGAGCTTTGCAGTTTTGGCCCTGAAAAAAAATATGCAGAAAAGCTACCTAGTGATGCCGAGATATTTTATTGTCAATTAGCTAGAGAACATAATGTTTGGCTAATACCTGGCAGCTTATACGAGCAAACTCCTGAAGGTATTTATAATACTACTCCAGTTATTAATAATCATGGCGAAGTTGTTAATAGATACCGCAAAATATATCCATTTTATCCTTATGAATCAGGTATTAAAGAGGGCGGTGAGTTTGTCGTGTTTGATGTGCCACAAGGTCGTATAGGCGTCGCTATATGTTACGACTTATGGTTTCCGGAAGTTGCCAGAACACTTACTTGTGAAGGCGCTGAAGTATTAATTTACCCAACCTTAACCGGCACTATCGATCGTCCTGTCGAGCTTATTATGGCGCAAGCCACCGCTGCAACTAATCAATGCTATGTTCTTGCCGTGAACGCTGCAGGTGAACTTGGTAATGGCCAATCTATTGTCGTTGGGCCTGATGGAAAGGTGATTCATCAAGCCGGAGAGAATCCGGAATTATTCCCTATTGAAATCGATTTCGAGCGTGTACGTCGTGATCGAAAACGAGGCTTGCATGGGTTAGGTCAACCACTGAAAAGTTTTCGTGATAATTCTATTGATTATCCAATATATAAAGAAAATTCAAATAAAAACAAAGAACTAAACAGATTGGGTGAGTTGATCATTCAAAAATCATAAATATAATAAGAACTGTAGAGAACTGGACCAATAGCATCATTTAAACTGGTACTACTAGAATGAAGGTGACTGGGATAATCTCTAAACAGGCTAAAAAAACAACAACATATGGAGCCATAAAATGAAACGTACAACCTTTAACAAAACCGCTTTATCAACTGCCGTTAGTGCAGCCTTGGTAATGTCCATGCCGACATTTACTGTTAATGCTGAAGAAGCTGAAGCAGCAGTCGAATCTAAAAAGATTGAGCATGTAGAGGTTACGGCCAACCGTCGCACTCAAAGTTTGCAAGAAGTACCATATAATATTTCAGCAATATCTGGTGATGCACTCGAAAGTGCTAATGTAATAGACGCTTCAGAAATGATGCGCGGTGTTGCCGGTATAACCGTTGTTGACCGTGGTTATCGAAATTCGGCTAATGTTAATGGTGTAATTATCAGGGGAGTTAACGTTGATAATGGTACTAATGGTGACGTTGCATTGTCGGCTGTTCCTACAGTGGCTTCATATGTAAATGATACTCCTTTATTTGCGAATTTTATTTTAAAAGATATTGAAGCTGTTGAGGTACTTCGTGGTCCGCAAGGTACTTTATATGGTTCTGGCTCTTTAGCCGGTACGGTAAAATATCGAATGAATAAGCCTGAAACCGATGAGTTTTACGGTAGTGCGTCAGTTAATGTTGGCCAAACCGATGGTTCTGATGGTAATAATTTAACCACCGATGTGATGTTAAATATTCCTTTATCTGATCGTTTTGCTTTTCGTTTTAATGTTGGTCAAATAGATAATGACGGTGTAGTCGATTACACAAACCTTTATCAACTAGATGAAAATAACTATGCTCCGGCGGCACAAGGTGGAGATCTAGGCAATGGTGGCCCATCTTTTTACAGTAAGAAAGATGTTGATACCGTAGAAATTACTTATGGTCGTGTGTCATTAGGGTTTGAGGCGACGGATAATTTAAATATTCTACTTTCTCATCAATTTCAAGATGATGAAACAGGCGGTCGTCGCCAAGTTACCCGTGGTACACATTGGACAACCGGTGCTGAAGAAGAATACGGTGAATATGAAAATGGCGCAATTTTACTTGAGCCTTCAGATCGTGATGTATCGTTAACTTCCCTTGAAGTTGAATGGAACTTAGGTTTTGCTACATTAACGTCTAGCACTTCCATCTACGACCATGAAGGTATGGCAATTAGTGATAACACTGGCTTCTACGCACAATCTAACTGGTTTGATGATCTTTATTATGGTTCGCCGCGCCCAATGGCCGAAGCTCATCGTGGTTACAAAGATGAAGCAACGGTACAAGAATTACGCTTAGTATCTAATGAAACCAAAAATAATATCGATTGGATTGTCGGCGTGTATTACATGGATCAAGATATGCGTGCTTGGCAAGAAAGTTATATGCCAGGATATCAAGAATGGGCATCCATTGAGAATGCTCCTTGGTGGCAGGACGCAGAATCTTGGGGTATGGTTTTCACCGATAACGATTTCCATTACATTCGCGAACAAAACTTTAAAGACACGGCAATATTTGGTGAGTTAACTTATCATTTCTCAGATGATTTACGCACAACCGTTGGATTGCGTAGTTTCAAAAATGAATTTACCAATGATACTGTTTTAGCATTTCCTATTTGGCCATCGTTTGGTGCAGAACCAAGTTTCGATACTGAAGAAGATGACACGCTATTTAAAGTAAATGTATCTTACGATTTATCTGACGATACTATGGTATACAGCACAGTTTCAGAAGGTTATCGCCGAGGCGGCGCAAATGCAGTGCCCCTTGATGGTAATTTGGCAGAGCGCCCAGAATGGCAACAATACGATTCAGATAGTGTCACTAACTATGAAATTGGTCTGAAGGGGTACTTAGGCGACCGTGGCCATAGCTACACTGTTTCAGCATTCTTAATTGATTGGCAAGATCCGCAACTCAACTCAACGACTTCTTGGGGTTTCTTTACCGCAACTAATGGTGAATCTGCAGAGACCAAAGGTATTGAACTTGAAATGCAAGGGTATTTAACCGATAACCTGCACTATGTGCTTGGCTTTGCGCATGTGGAAGCCGAACTTACTGATGACTTCTATACTCCAGCAGCAACTTGGTCTGAAGATACTTATAAATTACAAGCTGAAGATGGTGCTGAACTACCATTGACTCCTGAGAATACATTAAGTTTATCATTTGATTATACTTATAATTTAGATAATGAAATGTATTGGGTTAGCCAAATAAATGGTTATTATCAATCAGAATCATTAAACTATTTAGGTGATAATGATACGTATAATGCTGATATTGATAGTTTTACTATTTTTAATGCAAGCACTCGTTTAAGTACAGAAAATTGGGATTTAACTTTGTATGTGAAAAATATTGCTAACGAAGAAGGTGTAACTGGATTAATCACTGAAAACCATATGGGTACAGATCCTGCTGAGAACTTTTTAGGGAATGGTTCAAAAGACTATATAAGTTTACCTCGAACTGTTGGACTATCAGCAACTTATCGTTTTTAGTTAAAATGTTGAAAGTTGTTTAAATATGGCTAGATTAAATGCTGGGCTCTCCCTCCAGAATTTAATCTAGCCTTTTTATTTTTAAGCGTTATTTGCCGCTATTAAAGTGAGTAAATACGCGCTATGTTTGTTTTATTAAATCATTGTTAATGTAGAATTTATGTCATCAGTTAAAGCACATAACCAGAATCAAAACCAAACACTCGAATCTAATCTTGATCAGGTTTGGCATTACATTAATCAACAAGATGTTGTAAATGCAAAAGCCTATAGTCAGCAGTTTAATCAGCAATTTCCAAACAGTAGCGATGGCTGGTTTGCTACCAGTTTTCTTGCCTTTCAATTAAGAGACCTAAAACAGGCTTTAACTTGTATTAATAAAGCGATTAGTATTGCTCCAGAGAAAGCTAGGTGGCAATTACATAAAGCGCATACTTTATTGTTACAAGGTAAAACAGTACAAGCGTTAGCAATAACCGATGAGCTTAGTAAAAACACTTATCAGGATGCTGATTTGTGCGCAGAATTGGCTTTAATTCTAAACAAATTGTCTTGTTTTGAACACGCCGTCAGTTTTTATCTAATGGCAGTAAATTTAACTAATAAAAGTGACCCTAAACTTGCTCAGTTGTATTTTAATGTAGCCAGTGTGCAACGTTTTTTAGGTGACATAGATGCTGCCGAACACAGCTTGAATAAAGCAATAGAAATTAATCCACGAGATTATGAAGCGTATTTATTACGTTCAAGTTTACGTAATCAAAGTAAAGATAAAAACCATGTAAACGAGTTGAAAAAGGCATTGGTTGCCGGAATTAACCAGCCGATACATAAAGCTCAGGTTTGTTTTGCTATGGCAAAAGAACTAGAAGATATTGGTAGTTATCAGCAAAGTTTTGAATATTTACAACAAGGCGCAAATAGTCGTCGCTTACACATGCGTTATGATGTCAACAATGACATTGCTACAATTGACAGCATTATTAAAACTTTTGACTCTGCTACGTTTAATCAAGAGCGCGTAGGGACTGATAATAATGAAGCCATTTTTATTTTAGGTTTGCCACGTACGGGGTCAACTTTAGTTGAAAGAATACTAAGCCAACATAGTGATGTAGAAAGTGCAGGCGAGTTAAATAACTTTGCTACTCAAATGATGGCGCAATGCCAAACATTAACAACCGAAGCACCAAAAACTAAATTAGCATTGGTCGAGTTAACTAAACAATTAAACTTTGCCGAACTTGGTAAAAGCTATATTGCGAGTACTCGCCCAGAAACTGGTAAAAGTAAGCATTTTATTGATAAATTACCGCTCAATTCTCTTTATGTAGGTTTAATACATTTGGCGCTACCTAATGCCAAAATTGTCTACGTAGACCGTCATCCTATGGATGCCTGTTATGCCATTTATAAACAATTATTTACCAACGGCTATCCATTTTCTTATGATTTAACAGAATTAGCACGTTATTACATTGCTCACCATAAATTAATGGCGCATTGGCGTAAAACCTTGCCCGATATTATTTACGACATAAGTTACGAGAAAGTAGTAAATAACGTTGAACTGGAAGCGCAAGGCTTAATTGAGTATTGCGATTTAGATTGGCAAAGCGATTGCGTTAATTTTCAATCAAACCGCGCGGCTTCAACGACAGCCAGCGCAAGCCAAGTTAGGCAAGGCATTTACAAGAGCTCAAAAGACAAATGGCGTAATTATGAAAAACAATTAGCGCCGCTAAAACAATTATTAGAACAAGCTGGTATTTGTTGTGACTAAAAAAATTTAGCCACAAGCAATGTTGAAACCAGAGCCGGCGGAGAAAACATGACTGAAGATGTAATAAAAAACAATCAACAAACTAAAGGACTATTTAGTGATATGAAAGCAGAGCCAAACAGCGTTATTGCGCGAATTATTTTAGCGTTTTTAACTACAGCGGGTATTTTTTATATCAACATTATGCCGGCGGTAGTAAATGGTTTAAAAGATGGGCTTGGTTTTAGCACGCAACAAGCGGGCTTTGTGAGCTCAGCAAATTTATACGGCGCAGCTATGGGGGCTTTGTTAGCGGTTTTTATCATTAAAAAAATCAATTGGAAGCGGTGGAGTTACAGCTTATTAGTAGCCTTAATAGCAATCGACTTGGCATGTATAGTGATTGAATCTCCTAGTTTAATGATAGCCGTAAGGGCCTTTCATGGTATTACTGGCGGCTTATTAGTAGGTATCGGTTTTGGCATAATTTCCAGAACTTCCGAAGCAGATAAAACCTTTGGTTATTTACTGTTCATACAGTGGGGATTAGGTGGTTTAGGTATTATGTACTTGCCCGGCTTAGTGCCTGAGTATGGTACTGGTGCATTGTTTCTATCTTTGGTGGCTTTCACGGTTGTTACGTTAATGATGATGCCGTTTCTGAGCGAGTATCCAATTGAAGATAAGCCGGTTGAGAAACAGTTGAATTCATCTGTTAAACGTTTGCCATTAATGATGACCTTGTTTGCTATTTTCTTATTTCAAGGGGCAAACATGGGCTTATTCGCCTACATCATTGGTCTTGGAAAAGTCGAAGGTTTAACCGTTGAATTTATGAGCCCCGTACTAGCTATTGCAAGCTGGATTGCGTTAATCGGCTCCGCTCTAGTAATAGTTCTTGGCACCAAATTTGGCCGTACTATTCCAATATTATTTGCAGTACTTATCACGGCTTTGTGTACCTGGCTATTGCATTTTAGTGAAAGTGAAATGGTTTATTTAGTCACGAATATGTTTATTGGCATTACGTGGGCATTTGTCTTGCCGTATTTGTTTGGCATTTGCTCTGAGCTTGATCAAGCAGGGCAAATGGCAGCTATGGGCGGCTTTGCCTCAAAAATGGGTTTAGCATCAGGGCCAATGGTTGCGGCATTGTTACTGGGTGATGACAACTACGCTATGGTGATAAATATATCTGCTATTGCATTAGTCGCCTGTGCATTAGTGGCATTTAAGCCAGCAAGACTCTTAGATAGTAAGTAACTGGCAAAATCAACACTCGCTAAATTTTTCTTTAGCGAGTGCTCTCAACTTAAAACTCCACCTTATCAAAGCTTCGAATCACAATGCTAAAAGACATATCTTAAGATCTTTCCTTAGCTTATGGAACTAAAGTGCCATTGCTGTAAATGCTATGAGTAAGTCATTATTAATTAAATTGTTAATAGGATGTATTCATGTTGATTTTTAAACGGCTTTGTTTTTTGCTTTCACTTATTTCCGCCTCCATATTTGCTCAACAGCCGACAGAAAAGTTCAGTCAACTTAACGATTTTGGCAGTAATCCAGGAGAGCTTAGCGCAAGTTACTTTACTAGCACTAAAGCAAGTAAGCTCTTAGTGGTGCTTTTGCATGGCTGTTCACAAAACGGTGAACAACTTGCCAAGCAAAGTGGCTTTTTAGGGTTAGCTAAAAAGCATCAATTTAACCTGTTAATTCCTCAGCAAAGTAAAAATAATAATATTCAGAGCTGCTTCAATTGGTTTTCACCGCAAGATCAACAACGCAATCAAGGTGAAACATTATCATTGAAGCAAATGGTCGACACCCTTAAAACGCGAACACAAGCAACACAAGTTTATATCGCTGGCCTGTCTGCAGGCGGAGCTATGGCAAGTGCAATGTTAGTTAATTACCCAAATTTATTTAATGCTGGCGCGATTATTTCGGGTATTGCCTATCCTTGTGCCGACAATTTAACCAAAGCCATCTCCTGCATGCGCAATGGTCCATCGCAAACAATTAAACAGCTCGTACAGCAATCATTAACGCAAAACTCGGAACAAAAAACTTGGCCACGGTTGTCTGTTTGGACAGGTGACAAAGACAATGTTGTCGCGCCAATAAACGCTCTGCGTATTGCTCAGCAGTGGGCTAGTTTGAGTGGTATTGGAACAAAACCGAAGAAATTTAAGCATGATGGCTATCAGCAAAAGCAATGGCGAAATAGCACAGGAGAGTTATTAGTTGAGCTGTTTCAGGTAACAGATATGGGCCACGGCATTGCCATTAATGACTCTATTGAAAATGGCTCAGAAGCTACTCCTTTTTTGTTAAAAGCGCCATTATCGGCAGCTAATGAAATCGTTAAATTTTGGTTTGAAAATTAATTTTCAATAGTTAGTTCTAAATTAAATATGTTAAATAAACGTTAAAATTCAAAGGTATAGAGCGTATACTACTATAGTACAAATTGTTTTATGTAAAAAGTGCGATAGAGTCTAAATCATAGAAAAATATTAACAAATTATTAACTTTAAGCAGTATTAACTTTTTACAATAATAAAATACAAAATGGGAATAACTATGGAACACGGCAAACATAAACTGAGCTATATAGCATTGATTATTGCGACAGCATTATCAACTAATGTCGCTTTTGCACAAGATGATACAGAATTGGAGAATGAAGATTCTGGTCTTGAACATATTGAAGTAACCGCTCGTAAAACGGCAGAGAATTTACAGAATGTACCGGTTGCCATAACTTCCATTGGTGCTGATCAGCTAGCTCAAAATGGCGTTAGCGTTTTAACTGAGCTGCAACAGTTTTCACCAAATACTACGTTACAAAAAAGCCGTGGCACAAACTCGACATTAACTGCATTTATTCGTGGTGTTGGTCAGCAAGATCCATTATGGGGATACGAACCCGGAGTTGGTATTTATATTGACGATGTTTACATGGCTCGCCCACAAGGTGCGGTTCTCGACATCATTGATGTTGAGCGCGTTGAAGTGTTACGTGGTCCACAAGGTACGCTTTACGGTAAAAACACCATTGGTGGCGCAGTAAAATACATTACTAGAAAAATGACTGGCGATGCTGAATTTAAAGTGCAGGCAACCGTTGGGGATTATTCTCGTCAAGATTTTAAAGTTTCAGGTCAAATACCACTAATTGATGACAAGTTATACTTAGGTTTTGCTGGCGCTAGTTTACAGCGTGATGGTTTTGGCGAATACATTACATCAGACCTTGATGGTCAAGATCGAGAAAATTACAATAAAGACGTATTCGCTGGTCGACTAACGTTAGAGTACACGCCAACTGATAGTTTATTCTTTCGCTTGAATTACGATAAAACCGAAGACGAGTCAAACTCAAAAGGTGGTTATCGTTTAGTGCCAAGTTTATTAACTGACGCACCAGTGCCAGATAGTGTCTATGATTCATATACCAGTATGCCAACTTGGAACAAAGTTGAAACTGAAGGTGTTAGTCTAACCGTTTCCTATGATATTAATGATGCTTGGTCGGTAAAATCAGTAACGGCTTCTCGCGAGAGTTACTCACCTACTAATATCGATTTTGACAACACCAGTTTGCGTATTTTTGATGTACCTGCAATTTATGATGACGAACAGTTTTCACAAGAATTTCAGCTAAATTACAATTCAGATAATTTAAATGTTGTTTCAGGTTTATATTACTTTGATGGCGAATCTTGTGGCCATTTTGATGCCATTCTAGAAGTGCTTGGGGTAGCAATAGGCTTGCCTGGGTTAACCAGAGAAGTTAGCGGTTGTAATAACAGCGAAACAACCGCTGCTTATGCTCAGGGCTCTTATAGCTTCAACGATAAATGGTCGATGACTTTAGGTGCTCGTTATACCACGGAAGAAAAAGAAGCAGTGGTAAATAATGGTCTATTATTTGCGACTGAATATCCTGAAAGTGGTTGGGTTCCTGGGTATGTTCGTGATGATGCAGCTATTGATGCGGCTATTCCAACTGTACTCGATGATTCTGAAGAGTGGTCGAGATTTACCCCAAGAGTTGGTGTTGAATACCAATACAGTAATGACATGATGTTGTTCGCTAGTTATTCTCAAGGCTTTAAATCGGGCACCTTTAACCCTCGCGCTACCACAGCTGAGCCTGCGGTAGATCCTGAGATTGTTGATTCGTTCGAGCTTGGCATGAAAAGCGAGTGGAATAATTCCTTAAGAGTAAATGCTACAGTGTTTATGCTCGATCATAAAGATCGTCAATATATCAGTGTTGTTCCTAATGATGACCCTGCAGTTTTAGATCAACGTTTAGGTAATATAGGTGATTCAGAAGCTTTGGGTGCTGAACTTGAAATGCAATATGAAGCAACAAACTCGTTGAATTTCAATTTATCAGTAGGTTATATTGATACTGAGTTTAATGAAGTGCTGAGTTGGAATGGTACTGGTTATGATGACATTTCAGATGGTTTTACCGTAACAAACACCCCAGAAACAACAGCAAATTTTGCGGTAAATTATAACCTTGATACCGACCTAGGTAGTTTTGTTTTTAACGGTAATTACTATTACCGTGGCGAATACGACTTATCTGAGCAAGGTAATTTATTGACTCAAGACGGTTATGGTTTAGTTAATTTAGGCATTAACTGGTATAGCAATGATGGTAATTGGGAAGCTGGCTTACATATGAAAAACGTAACGGATGAAGAATATTTAGTTGGAACTTATGCGTTTGTTACACCACAAGATGACGGTAGCTATCTACCAGGGCTAGGCGGTGACACTACGTTAATTGGTTACTATGGTGATCCGCAAACCGTTGCCTTTACCGTAGGTTATCAGTTCTAGATATATAAATTGATAACTCTATAAGTAATGAAAATTAAAGTGCTGGCTTATGTCGGCACTTTTTTTCATAATAAAATTAAATAAGATTATGCTATATAAAAGAAAGAGGTTCACATGATAGGTGCTCAAGTTGCGATAGCCGATGACCATCCGTTGTTTCGCGCGGCATTAAAACAAGCAATATTCGAATGCCTGCCCAACGCAGGTATGTTGGAAGCCGAATGCTTTGCTGAACTGCTTAGTTTAATCGAACAAAACCCTACACTTGAAATTATATTTCTAGATTTGCACATGCCGGGCAATGATGGCTTTACTGGCTTAACTCAACTGGTTAATCATTATCCTGATTTGATTGTTATTATGGTTTCATCAGACTGTAACGGTGAAAACATGCAAAAGGCGATTAACTTTGGTGCTACAGCATTTATTCCTAAATCAGCGGATTTAGCGACTATTGCTTTGGCGATAGACAGTGTATTAGATGGTAATGTTTGGTTACCTGAAAACAACCAAGAGGGGGTTGATCAACAAACTGCGCTTAACAATAAGAAGTTAGCCAAACAATTGGCAAGTTTAACACCGCAACAATACAAGGTATTAGCACAAATTGCCGATGGCCAACTTAATAAACAAATCGCCTATGATTTAGCCATTCAGGAAACTACGGTAAAAAAACATGTATCAGCGATTTTAGAAAAGCTTGAAGTTAATAACCGTACTTTAGCGGGGCTAGCCTACCAACAACTGATGCATACAGCAGCAGAAAATGAAGCTGTCACTCACTAACTCACTTTTAAGTTAACTGTTTCATTAAGCGTTTTAAGGCTAATTCTTTTACCGGTTTTCTTAAAAAGTAAAACTGTGCGTTACTGGTATGCTCTCGAACGTTTTCCGAAGGATCAGCAGAGCATATTACACAAGGTATATGCCATTCATTCTGCATTAAAGTGGCCCTAATTAAATCTACACCATTGGCATTATTATCCAAGTGATAATCAGCGATAACTAACTGTGGCACAATTGAACAGGCTGTTAGCTCAGCTAACATAGATTCTTCATCTTTTGCAGCAATAACCTGACAACCCCAATCTGTAAGTAATGATGACATTGCTGATAACGTCAAGCTGTCGTTATCAATCAATAACACTGGTGTACCATTAAAGCTCTTGCTAGATGAGTCTATTGTTTTAATTATTTTATCAGAAGACGTTGTTTCAATTGGTGCAACTCTTGGCAATTCAATAATAAAGCCGGTGCCTTTGCCCACTACTGATTTAACATTGATAGTTAGCCCTAGCATTACTGCCATACGTTTTGAAATAGCCAAGCCTAAACCCAGTCCCGGTATGTCGCGGTTTTGCTCTAAGCGTTCAAACTCTTCAAAAATGCTCTGTTGTTTATCTTTGGCTATACCCGGACCATTATCCCAAACCTCTACTCGTAATTTATTCGGTAAGTGGCGAACGCCGAGTAAAATTTTACTTTTTACCCCTGGTCTATGTACTGAATAGTGCACAGCATTCGATAAGAAATTTTGTAGTATGCGCCTTAGCATACGCTTATCGCTGTTTATAAAACCACTGCACGGTTGGTAACTAAAATGAATATTTGCTTGCTCGGCCAACACGTTAAATTCATTTTTTAATGGAGTTAATAATTCATCTATCGGGAAGTCGTTTGGGCTAAGCTTTTGTGGGCTACTATCAAGACGTGAAATTTCAACTAAATCTGATAATAACGCCTCAACAACATTGAGTGAATCACCAATTTGATTGGCCAATAATGCTAATTCTTCGCCTTGTACCTTTTTCTTTAACATCGAGGTAAATAGCGTAAGCGCATTAAAAGGTTGCATTAAGTCGTGACTAGCAGCGGCTAAAAAACGAGTTTTACTGCTGTTGGCGGCTTCCGCTTCCGCTTTTGCGCTAAGCAATTCTGCAGTTCTATTCTCAACCCTTTTCTCTAAAGTTAGATTTGCGAGTTGTAATGCTTTTTCTGCTTCAATATGAGCGGTGATGTCCGAAAAGGTACTAACAAATCCGCCGCCTGGCATTGCTTGTCCTCGGATCTCCAAAACAATACCACTTGGCATTACACGTTGGAAATGATGATTGCTACCACTGCGCATATGCTCTAATCGTTTTTTGATTAACTGTTCAGCGTCATCACCAATAATGACACCATTCTCGATACTTACTTGCAGTAGTTGCTCTATTGGCATACCTGCTTTGACAACATTTTCTGGATATTCAAGTAATTGTATATAACGATTATTCCAGGCAACCAACCGCATATCAGCATCGACTACGCTAATGCCTTGTTCAATGTTTTCAACACCTGATTGTAACAGTTCACGGTTAAACTCGAACATTTGACTGGCTTCATCAACAATACTTACCACGTCTTCCAATGGCATTTCCTGTCTGCTAGAGGCGGCTTTCATCACCATGCTAGTCGATGCCGAGCCTAACACACCGGATAACTGTAAACGGGTATATTCAACGAGTTTTTCATCACTTAGATCAGGATTCGCAGTACAATATTGGTCGAAGTTTTGCGCGGCCCGTTTATCGATAAAGCGTTGTAATAAGTTGTTCAGATCATCTTTAGACAAGTGACGTTCAAATTGACTTTGGCTTTTATTGACAAATAATTCAGCTTGCAACTTTTCACCAACACTGCGATGAGTAAACAGTGAAACACTGATATAAATGATAACGTTTAGCGATAGGGTATAAAACACTCCGTGGCTAATATTATCGAGAAATGTAAGGCCAAACAAGGCCGTAGGCTTTAACCAACTTATTGCCAAGGGGCCATAAATAACCCAATTAGATTCAGGAAAAACTGTCGGTAATAGTAATGTGTATAACCACACCAAAGTACCGACAATTAAACTAATAAAAGCAGCTTTAGTGGTCGCCTTTCGCCAGTAAAGTGCACCTATTGTTGCAGGAGCTATTTGGGCTAATAAAACAAAAGACAGTAAGCCAATAGCGGCTAAGTGATTTTGATGATGAATGTAGCGCTCGAAGGCAAATGCTAATAATAATATAGCGGCAATGGCAAAGCGTCTTTGATTGAGTAACAAGCCAGATAATTGTGATGCTTGCTTCGAATTAAATAAACGAAACCGCAAAATCATTGGGTTTATAATTTCGGTAGAAATCATCGTACTCAGTACAATCGCAGCAACAATAACCATGCTTGTTGCTGCGGCTAAGCCTCCCACATAAACTAATATTCCTAACCAAGCTTGTTGGTAAAATAGCGGGATGGTAAGAACATAAGTATCGGCATCAACGCTGCCTCCTGGAAATGTTAATTGCCCAGCTAGTGCAATGGGGAGAACGAAAACATTAATTAAAATCAAATATAAGGCAAACAGCCATCGACCAGTTTTTAATTGCTGCTGGCTATGATTTTCTATCATCATTAAATGAAATTGTTGCGGCAAAATGAAAATTGTAATTGCCCCAAGTATTACATGAGAAATGCCTAAATATATTGAACTGCCGGTAACTACTTTTGAGGTGTTTTGCATCAGGCTATGTTGGTTAAATAAATCATCAAAGCCATTAAAAATGAAAAATGTCGCAAAAATTCCTACCGCAGTTAAAGCAAACAATTTAACGATTGAACTAAAGGCTATCGCTAGTACTAATCCTTGATTTTGCTTACTTGCGGCGAGTTGACGCGTACCAAAAAGAATACTGAAAACTATAAGCACCAAAGTAACAATAAACGTTGTGCTAATACCCGTTTGATAATTACCTGTGAGTAAATCAAAGCTAGTACTTATCGCTCGTAACTGTAACGCGATATAAGGGATGGTGCCGATTAAAGCTATAATCGCCACGGTAACCGCTATTTTGGGTGAACGATCATAGCGACAGGCAATAAAGTCGGCGATAGAAGTTAAGTTTTGTTGTTTTATAATTTGTAAAATACGGAGCAGCATCGGCCAAGCGCATATTAGGCAAAAAATTGAGCCAATATAAATTGGTGCTAACCAGGCCCCTGTTGTAGCAGCTTGACCAACAGTGCCATAAAAAGCCCAAGTAGAGCAGCTTACCCCTAAAGACAAACTGTAAATCCAAGGCTTACTAAACCATTGCTTGTTTGCTTTATTTTGGCCCCAATAGGCAACGATAAAAAGCAACGCTAAATAAGCAATGGAAATAAATGTAATTAACCACGCATCTAAAGATAGCCAAACTAACAAAGGTAATTTCCCCGAAATAAGATATGCGCCATCGATTTTTATCGATGATGATAATTTTTATAAGCAGAATAACACGTCAGAACTTTACTAATAGTGCACTAAGGTAGTACTTATTTCTACCGAGTCTTAAGGTAGTCTGAATAGTAATTATTCTTTATTTTGAAATTAGCATATATGCAAATTAGTAACAAATATATCGTCGAAGGCATTGTTTTTATTAGCTATGTTTTATTTGCTATGGCTTGGGTAGGCGGAACGGCCAGTATGAGCCAAATCATGCTTTCAATGCAGGTAGATAGTTTTGCTTCTGCGAGCTTTATCAGCGGCTCTGTTACTTTGGCGAAAATTGTAGGCACGTTTATGGCTGCGTGGCTAGCAAGCAAATTAGGCATTAAATACGCATTTTTTATGGCATGTATCTTAACCGCTGTTGGTATCATTACCCCCTTTGCCGATAATTATGAAATTTTATTAGCAAGTCGGTTTTTGATGGGCTTGGGCGGGGCGTTAATGATTGTGTATTTCAACCCTATCGTCATGAATTGGTTTAATGCTGGGCAACGTCCTACCGTAAATGGCATAAATGCCGTCGCGTTTAATGTTGGTACAGCAATTATTTTGTGGACAATGCTTGATATCAACGAAGTCACTGGAAGTTGGCAAAATAGCTTATTAATATTCTCTATTGCCAGTTTAGTGTTGGCAATAGCTTGGTTGTTTGTGCGCTTTGATAAAACAGAAAGCGCTAACCCAGAGAGTGGTGGAGATGTTGAGCCTGCAGTGGCCAGCTATAGCTATGTTGATGGTCTTAAAGATAAATTTACCTGGGCTTATGCATTCACCTATTCAGGCTTATTAGCGTTTTATATCTGTTTGTTTACCTTCTACCCAAAGGCAGGTATCAGTCAAAGTAAATGGGTCATTGGCTTTGGTATTGTCGGCACATTAGCGGGTATTATTTACAGTAAAAAATTCCCTAACAGAGTGCCTGTTATTCGTTGGTCTGGACTGATTATGGTGATCACTATTATCGGATTGTCGTTTAGTACCTCGCCTCTTGTGCAAACATTATCAGCAATTACCTTAGGCTTTTTTATTTTCTTCCCCGTTACTGCCTTGGTCACCTTACCGCATGAGTTACCAAAAATGACTCCGCAGAAAATTACCGTGGTATTTAGTTTGTTTTGGTCAATTAGCTATTTATTTTCTACCATTGTTTTATGGATATTTGGCAAAATGGTCGACGCCAATAATGGCGATTTCACAGCGGCATTTATACTTATCACCTTGATCAGTAGCACATTTTTCATTGGCAGTTTCTTCTTACCGGAAACTAATCAATCTAAGGAAACAGCATAATGAGAGGAGTGGTCTCGCCTAAACTGGAGAATTTTCTAGAACAAGTTAATGCTGCAATAAGAGATGCAAAAGCGAATAACATTACTTTTACTCCTGAGCAAACGCGGATCAATTTAAATAATTTATCTGCGTTAATACCACAAGGTCCAGAAATTGCCCTGGTAAAAAAGGAACGTTTAAACGTTCAAGGCAGAGATGTTCCGGTCACCATATATAACCCGGATCCAGAGCGAAAACTACCTGTGCTTATCCATTATCATGGCGGTGGGCATATGTGTGGCAGTGTTGAATTGTATGATCCAATTAGCCGTAATTTGGCCAATATTTGCCAATGTATTGTTATCTGTGTTGAATATCGTTTAGCCCCTGAGCATCCTTATCCTGCTGGGATTAATGATTGCCAGCAAGTACTTATACGCTATAAAGAGCTGTTAACCGACATGGTATATGGTGAGCAAGTCTATATTATCGGTGATAGTGCTGGTGGGGCAATTTGCACGACACTAAGTCAGCAAAGTCTATCCAATGCTGATATTAAAATTGATAAACAAATATTAATTTATCCAAGTGTCGATTACACCATGAGTAGTAAATCGATGAATGAAAATGGTCATGGATTTTTACTCGAACAAGATAAAATTAAATGGTATTTCGAACAATATTTTCAAGAAAGCTCTACTAATCAAGAGTTTGTCAGAACAGCATCCCCATTATATGGAACATTTAGCACGTGTATGCCGCCCACATTAATTTTCACTGGCGGTTGTGATCCGCTCAAGGATGAAGGAATTGCTTATGGAAGATCACTTGAAAATGCCGGTGTTGAAGTTGAGAATGTGCATTTTAAAGGTATGATCCATGCTTATATGTTGTTGCATTCTTTAGTCGCAGAGGAATGCCAGCAAACTTACCAGTCAATAGCCAAATTTTTATCCACAACATAATTGTGCTTAAATCTTATAAATATTTGTCACTTTACCTACCTAGCCTAATCTGAATTTCTTTCTATACTTTATAAATATTTATTACGAACAGTCGGTTCCATACATAGCTACCAAGCTACATAAAATAAAGAGAGTATATGAATAGATTTATCCTATTAGTGTTTATGCCAATTTTAGCCATTTTATTATCCAGTAAAGCTTTGGCAAATGATCCGCACCAAATCAGCTATGGCAACGTAAAGTCGGTATTAATTACTACCGCTGATTCCGATATCCTACAAAATACAATAATTGGTGGCGCGTTAGGGATGGCAATTGGTAATAATACCCAGGCAACTTTAGACGGTGCTGCTGCAGGGTTTGTCATCACGTCTCTGATGGAAGGCGATAGAAGAGTGTTTTTATACACTATAGAGGTAAATGAAGGCATTAAGAAAATTGCCATGGAAGAGGGAGGTATTGGTGAAGGTAGATGTGTTGCTATCGAAACTGATAACAACCATACCAACGTAAGGGCGGTATCTTCCACATTCTGCTTGCAATCAAACCATAAAGCGCTCTCTTCAGATGAAGTTGTCAAACAACAGCAATCTCAAGCTCAGCAATGCAAAGCGGCGAGAAAAACAGTATTAACAGCCACAACCGATGATGAAATCGATCATGCCATGGTGAAAGTACGCGCTCTTTGTGAATAAATTAAAAATTTTAAATTCAAGACACCCATTGAAAAATATAGAGAATATTATGAAACACTTATTTAAATATATTAGTTTTTTGCTGTTATCTTTATCTTTAATTGCCTGTACTGGCACGGTTAGTTCCGTTGATAGCAAAGGCGAAGGGGCTGGACATGTGTACGTTATTTCAGAAGTAATTGCTAAGCGACTGATGATGGCGGCGATGAAATCTGAATTCAACCCACAAGACATCAAAGAATTATCTGCACCTAAGATCGGTTATCATTCAAAAGTGCAATGGGGTGTCGATCAAGACACTATTGAATTAACCGCATTACCTGCACAAGGTAAAGATGCTGCTGGCGAAACTGTACAAGGTTACGTTTTTTCAGCTGAACATTCAGGTACTGCACCTGCCGCAGGAAGTCCGACGATTGAACGATTACTTGCGCATATTGTGAAAGATGCAGAAACGTTAGGTAGCACCGCCAAATTCACTAAGCTATTAAATTAATATTGAAACAATTTATAGCTGCAATCAGTACGCCACTAGCTTCGATTTTTGGCAGTGGCTTTTTAGTCATTGTGCCTATTTTGGCTGGCGCTGTAGCATTCTATTCTGTCTATGCAATGTTCGTTGTCTGTTTACTCGCGTTTATCGTTGGTGAAGTGATTCGATATAACATCAAATACGTAGAACCTTACCTTGTTGATGCACCTGCTAAATCAACATTGCTTTTTCAACGTGTATCTGATCTCGCGTTAGTGTTGGCATACATTATTTCAGTGTGTTTGTACTTACACATTTTGTCGGCATTTGTTCTTACCGCCATTGGTTATGATAACCACTTAAATGAAGATATTTTAACCACACTAATCATCATTGCCATAACACTGACTGGCTTGATTAAAGGTTTGAAACCTTTAGAAAAAATAGAAACCTTGGCATTGTGTGTCACCTTGATGGTTATTGTTATTTTGTGTGCAGCCCTCGCTGGTTTTGACCTTTCCATTTGGCAACAACAGTCTTCTTTTACCATGCCAATTTGGGTCGAACAGTCTACTTGGCAAGTTCTGACTATTCTTGCCGGTACGTTAATTGTTGTGCAGGGGTTTGAAACCAGTCGTTATTTAGGGCATCAGTACGATGCGAGTTTAAGGGTAAAAACTTCTCGTTGGTCTCAAATCATATCTACTCTTGTGTATATAAGCTTTGTCGCTCTGGCTTTGCCGGTCGTTCATACGTTAAATGGTCAGTATAATGATCACAGCTTAATCGACTTAATTGCTACGGTATCTGTATTGTTGGTTACACCTTTGGTGTTAGCTGCTGTATTGAGTCAATTTTCTGCGGCTGTTGCCGATACCCTTGCGGCCTCTGGTAGTATGGTTGAAATGAGTAAGGGAGTAATAACAAACGCGCATGGCTATATGTTTGTGGCCGTTGGTGCTATCGCTTTAACCTGGTCGGTAAACACATTTGAAGTAATTGCTTTAGCGTCTCGTTCATTTGCATTGTATTATTTTATTCAATGTATTGTTGCCATTTCTGTGACGAGAAACAGCTATTGGAAGTTTGCTTTAGTCATTCTATCGGTCATTTTACTGTTTATCACCTTGTTTGCTAAACCGGTAGGATAAACGTTTTTAAGATGTTTTTAATAAAAAAAGCCACATAGAATAACTATGTGGCCTTGAATAATAACGAGTGCTAATTAGTCTCTTCTCCTCACTCAGCTTAGTTTTTTTAATGAAATATTAAAAAGACACCTTCCTTTATATGACGGTATAGGGATCAAAAAAGAAGACAGAGATCGAGTGATCAATGCCTATCAACGAGGCGCAAATGATTCTGACTTGGGGAACAGTTATGGCTTAGGGGTAGCCTTTGCAAGTGTAATTAGTGAATGGCATAAAGGAGAGCTACAAATAAATAGCTCTGCAACATTAGGAGGAACAAAAGTCATTTTAATTTTACCAAACCAAGCAAACTGATTTTGAGTGTTACTGAGCTGTCCAGGCGCCATCAATAGGTATTGAAGAACCAGTAATAGTCCGAGCGGTATTGCTGCATAAAAACAACACTAATTCACCTACTTGCAATGGGTCGGTCATTTCCGGTAATGGTTGTTTAGCGGTGATTAATTTATATTTTGCTTGTTCAACGGTCAGTTTATCATTGCCTGCCATGGCATTTATTTGTTTGTTTATAAGCGGGGTATCTACCCAACCTGGGCAAATTGCATTAACCGTAATGCCATGCTCAGCACACTCTAAAGCTGCTACTTTGGTTAATCCTACAATGCCGTGTTTTGCCGCGCAGTAAGCTGATTTATGGGCTGAGGCGACTAGTCCATGCACAGAAGCGATATTAATTATTCTACCCCAACCTTGTTCTCGCATCTTAGGAATTGATTTTTGCATGGTGTGAAAAGCTGCGCTGAGGTTTATTGCGATAATATCATTCCACTTACTAGCAGGAAACGTATCTATGCTTTCGGTATGTTGGATACCCGCATTATTGACTAAAATATCTATTTTACCCATTCGCTTAATGGCATTATCTACAAAGACAATTAACCCTGCTTCATCCCTTAAGTCGGTGTTATCAAATAGAGTTTCAATGCCATAGTTTTGTTCAAATTGCTTGGCTAATTTATCGCCTTCAGCGTCACTAGCGAGACCGTGTAAGATTAGATTTACTCCTTGTTCAGCTAATACGTGGGCTGTTGCCAGCCCGATACCACTGGTGGAGCCGGTTATTAATGAAACTTTACCTGTTAATGTCATCAATTTTTACCTTATTAAAATGAATAAGGTAAACTTTAGCGAAAAAGTAACTATAAATATTTAGTACCTTAGTACCAGTAGCGGTTTTAATTAAAGGATGGAATTAAGGGAAAATATTGGAAAGAAACTATCTGCTGTACGGTTTGCTTTACAGGTGTAATGTCTGTTACAGCGGCGCATTATCCAGCTTACTCAACAGCTTAAGTAGGCTTTCTTTTTCTTTTGTAGTCAGTGTATCTGTTACTTGTTCTTCATGTTCAAGCGCAATAGGCACCAACTGCTGGTACATCTCTAAGCCATTTGTCGTCAGAGTTAATTCATGGCTTCGTTGATCTTTACTGTCTAAGTCTTTGACCACTAAGTCTTTTTCTATCAACCTTTTTACCGCTCTCGACACGGCAACCTTGTCCATGGCGATACGATTTGTTATGGCAACAGCGGAAAGTTTAGTTTCCTCACCGAGCACAGCTAAAATGCGCCACTCCTGCACGCTAATTCCATATTGTTTGCTATATTTAACTGCTAACGATTGTGAAATACGGTTGGCCAAAGCAGACAAGCGATATGGTAGAAATTGTTGTAAAGATAAAGTGCCATCATTTGCTGTGGTCATAACACGTGCCTTGATTGTAATTAGTTACAGATGCAACTAAAATAGTTTCATCTGTAACTAATCATAACATATAACTAAGATAAGAGCGCACGAACAACATAAATAGTGCTCAGAATAGTGGAGAGAACATGACTGATTTATTTGAAAACCCAATGGGCCTAGATGGCTTTGAATTCGTAGAATTTACCGCACTAGAAAAAGGCATTTTAGAACCTGTATTTGCAAGCATGGGCTTCTCACATGTTGCTAACCACAAATCAAAAGATGTGACGTTATGGCGACAAGGTGACATCAACTTTATTGCTAACTATGAAAAAAATAGTCATGCAGATTATTACGCGCAAGAACATGGTTCTTCAGCTTGTGGTATGGCTTTTCGCGTTAAAGACGCACAAGCAGCATACAAACGTGCTCTTGAAAAAGGCGCACAACCTGTTCTTATTGAAACCGGTCCTATGGAACTTCGTCTTCCTGCAATTAAAGGTATCGGTGGTGCTACTGTTTACCTAATCGACCGTTATGAAGGTACGAACACTATTTATGATATCGATTTCGATTGGATTGAAGGTGCAGATCGTCACCCTGAAGGCTGTGGTTTCCATACGTTAGATCATTTAACTCATAACGTTTACCGTGGCCGTATGGCTTACTGGGCTGAATACTACGAAAACTTATTCAACTTCCGTGAAATCCGTTTCTTCGACATTAAAGGCGAATATACTGGTTTAACATCAAAAGCGATGACAGCACCAGATGGTAAAATTCGTATTCCTTTAAACGAAGAAGCTGGCGGCGGCGGTCAAATTGAAGAGTACTTAATGAAGTACAACGGTGAAGGTATTCAACATATTGCTTTTGCTTGTGATGATATAGTTGCTTGTTGGGATAGATTAAAAGCCCAAGGTATCAAGTTTATGAAAGCACCTCCTTCTACCTACTATGACATGTTGGAAGGTCGTCTTCCTGGTCACGGCGAGCAGACTGAGCAGTTGCAATCACGTGGAATTTTATTAGATGGTTCTACAGAAGGTGAAAACCCTCGATTATTATTACAAATATTCTCTGACACATTACTAGGTCCAGTATTCTTTGAATTTATTCAACGTAAAGGTGATGAGGGTTTTGGTGAAGGTAACTTTAAAGCGTTATTCGAGTCTATCGAACGTGATCAAGTTGAACGTGGTGTTATTGGTAACAAAGACGCATAAGAAGCGGTTGAAGACTAGGAGGTATTTATGGCGATTAAACGTATTCATCATGTAGCATATCGCTGCAATGACGCTAAAGAAACGGTAGAATTCTATCGCGACTTATTGGGCATGGAATTTCAATTAGCAATTGCTGAAAATGAAGTGCCATCGACTAAAGCTCCAGATCCATACATGCATGTATTTTTAGATGCAGGTCAGGGCAATGTTTTAGCGTTTTTCGAATTACCAAATTCGCCAAAAATGGGTCGTGACATTAATACCCCTGAATGGGTACAACATATTGCTTTTGAAGTAGAATCTATGGATGAGTTATTAGCGACTAAAACTAAACTTGAAGACGCTGGTATTGATGTATTAGGTCCAGTTAACCATACTATCTTTAAATCAATTTACTTCTTTGATCCAAATGGCCATCGTATGGAGCTTGCTGCACAAACGGCAAAGCCAGGTATGATGGAAGAATTAAAGCGTGTTGCACCTGCCATGTTAGATGAATGGGCAATAACTAAAAAAGCGCCAAATCATGCAGCCTGGTTGCATAGTGACGCTGACTTTGATGAAAAAAGTTTTCTAGGTGATAAATAATGAAATTAGCAAGTATTAAATCAGGTCGCGATGGCCAACTTTATGTAGTAAATACGGCACTTACTAAAATGGTAAGTGCAACTGATATTGCCCCAACAATGCAAGCGGCATTAGATGATTGGGCAACTGTTGAAGCACAATTAGAAGCACGTTTTGCTGCATTAGAGGCAGGTGAAGTTGCAGGTGTTGAGTTTGACCAAACCGCATGTCATTCACCACTTCCACGAGCATATCAATGGGCCGATGGTAGCGCCTATGTTAATCACGTAGAGTTAGTACGTAAAGCACGTAACGCTGAAATGCCAGCAACGTTTTGGACTGATCCATTAATGTATCAAGGCGGTTCAGATACGTTCTTAGCACCACGCTCTCCTATTTTAATGCCACAAACTGAAGGTTTTGGTATCGATTTTGAAGCAGAAGTTGCGGTAATTACTGGCGATGTTCCTATGGGCGTTAGCCCTGAAGATGCACTTAACTACATCAACTTAGTGATGATCGTTAACGATGTATCGTTACGTGGTTTAATTCCTGGCGAATTAGCCAAAGGTTTTGGTTTTTTCCAATCTAAACCTTCAAGTGCATTTAGCCCGGTTTGTGTAACTCCGAGTGAACTAGGGGATGCATGGCAAGGTGGTAAGTTACACCTACCGTTATGCTCAAAGTACAATAATTCACTATTTGGTAAGCCAGAAGCTGGCGTTGATATGACTTTCCACTTTGGTCAGTTAATCGCTCATGCAGCTAAAACTCGTCCGTTAGCATCAGGCACAGTTATTGGTTCTGGTACAGTTTCTAACAAGTTAAATGACGGCCCAGGAAAACCAGTCGCTGAAGGCGGTGTAGGTTACAGTTGTATCGCTGAAATCCGTATGATTGAAACTATTGAAAATGGTCAGCCAAGCACGCCATTTATGAGCTTTGGTGACAACATTCAAATTGAAATGTTTGATGCAAATGGTCAGTCTATCTTCGGTCAGATTAACCAAGATGTAGTACAAGCATAAGCTTTAAAAATTAGCTGAAACTAATTTAAAAGGCCGGATGATATTAAAATCATCCGGCCTTTTTTTTGCACAGGGAAAATTTATCAGCCTAAAGGAATTGGCATGCCATTTATTAGCGCTTGGCCATTAGCAAAAGTAAAATCAAATTTCACTTCAGCTTCATCAGCTACTAGCATGTTTTGCATAATCAAAGCCTCAATATTCTGCTGCATACCAATTGCATTGAAAAACTCCACAGGAGCTTTGCCATTAGCGTCTGCCTTTAATGCCATAATTATGGTCATCGGATTATTGGCATCAAGCAAGTCTTGATCAAATTCAATATTCAATTGGCTAGCAATTTCACCTTGCTCGGTTTGCATGCCTAGTTTTTTAATTTTAAGCTCTGGGCCCGCGGCTAGCAGTTTCGGCAGTAAGGCCTGGATTTGCATGATCATATGATTTGGATCTTGCTGAGCATTGTTACTTACCAATACATTTTGAAATTCTTGATAAACATCTAAATCTAATTTGTTGAAGCTTACTAAATAAGAGAAATCTTTAAACTCTTGTCCAACAGCATTAATGTTGGCTACGGTTATATCCGCATCTGCGTACATTAAACCATCTTTTTCATGGCTAGTAGATATTACGTTGAGGTCTTTCATGCTGATTTTTTCAGACTCAATCGGCCCTAAAATATCAAGACTAGCAAGAGTGAAGTTAGAATCGCCAACCGTAAGAGCGTTATAACTCAGTAAGTCACCTCTTACTACTTGTTGGTCAGCTGAAAATTGCATTTTTCCAATGGATAAAACTTTATCATCAAATTCACTGAAATCTAGCCCTTGCCAATCACCTGAAAATTGCAATTGACCATCTTTAGTCATAGATGAATCAATGTTCATCGCATGAATATCAAAAGTACCTTGTTCAGTTGATACTTGAAATGCTTGTAAATTCATTGAAGATGTCATCGTGCCAGTAAAGCCAATGCGAACATAACTATCTAGCTTATCTTTACTAAATGTATGATTAAATTCTAAGGTATCATTTTGGTTGTGAGCGATGTCAAAATTGTAATCGATATCGACTAAACCAAAACCTAGACCATTTGATTGCCACAAAATTGGGCCATGCTGTAAGATCTGTTTAGAGGTTAGGGTAATTTGTAGCGGTTCAACTTGCTCGGGGAGGTCTTGTGAAATCGTGGCCACTATATCTGCAGTAGAGCTAAACCAACCACGATGATAATTTTCAATGCTCACCGTCGCATTTGGCAGGTTTTGCATTTTTGCAAGCATGTTTTCCATTTCAGTTTGAGCCAGCTTTCCTGCAAAGTATGGCGCAACCAATAACCCTGAAACTACAGCGGTGGCAATTAATCTCTTTTTCAATGTAACTATTCCTTTAAAATTTTTTATTGTTATTAGTTTCCAGCAACCATCATAGCAATTATTTTAATATTGGTAAGCTATTTTTGTGATCCTAATTGGTTGTGATAGTGTAAATTACAGTTCTATAAAGTAACTGAGAATAATAATGAAAACCCTATTAAAAATTATTGTAGGAATAACTGTCGTTATAGTCCTTGTTGGCTTGTACAGAGCCAATACCTTATATGTTGATACCCAATATTATCCCACTAATGAAACCCAAAAAGTTGCGGTTGATGTTGAAAAAGCTGTAGCTACATTTTCCAAAGCTATTCAAATTGCTACTGTTTCCAAAGATTATCCTGCACCTGTAACACCAGAGCCATTCTTAGCTTTCCATCAACATTTAATTGCCAGTTTTCCTGCGGTGCACAGCTTTGCAAGTAAACAGGTTATCAATAATTATAGTCTTGTTTATAAGTTTGAAGGTACAGATAGCAGTTTAAAACCCATTTTATATATGGGCCATATGGATGTTGTACCAGCCGATCAAGATACTTTAGATAAATGGACACATGCGCCTTTTTCAGGAACTATTGCGGATGGCAAAATTTGGGGGCGTGGCGCAATTGATGATAAATCAACTGTGATGGCTTTAATGGAAGCCATGGAATTAACGCTAAAGCAAGGTGTGCCACCTAAACGAACCCTTTATTTTGCCTTTGGTCATGATGAAGAAATTGGCGGTAGCCAAGGGGCCAAAAAAGTAGCCGAATATTTTCAGCAACAAGGTGTAAGCTTTGAGTTTGTGCTCGATGAAGGCGGCTTGATTACAGAAGATATGATAAGCATTGTTGAGCAACCACTTGCAATTATCGGCATTGCTGAGAAAGGTTTTATGAACATTCGCTTAATTGCTGAAAGACCCGGCGGGCATTCATCGATGCCGCCTGAAAATACCGGTCCAGGGATTTTGGCGCAAGCGATAGTAAAGCTTGAACAAAATAAGTTTCCAGCAACAGTAAAGTATACCAATATCACCTTTGATGCAGTTGGTAGTCATTCTGACTTAGCAACACGTTTTGCAATGGCAAACCAGTGGCTAACTGAACCATTGATCATTGACCAAATGTTAAGCGAACAGAGAACAGCAGCAGGTGTTCGCACCACTACAGCAGTAACAATGCTTAAAGGCAGTAGCAAATCAAATATACTGCCAACTAAAGCGAGCGCGGTGGTTAACTTTAGAATTTTACCTGGAGAAACAACCGACACAGTATTGGAGTATGTGAAATCAGTAATTAATGATGACCGGATCAGTTATGAAGTATTTATGGCAAATAATCCGTCAAAAGTATCAAGTACTGACACTCTCGGCTATAAATTGATTTCACAAACCATACGTGAATTTGCTAACGATGCTCTGGTTGCTCCATATCTAGTGATGGGCGGTACAGATTCTAAATATTTTTATCCATTAACCGATTCTGTTTATCGTTTTTTGATGATGCGAGTTAACCCAAAAACAATGAAAATTGTACATGGTATCGATGAACATATCAGTATTGAAAACTATGTGATGAGTATTCAATATTTTCATGAGCTGTTGCGAAAATCAGCATTTGATAACGAAGCGCCTAAGTAATTTATATTAAAGGTTACAATGATTACTCTTCGGTTAGGTAATCTTTGTAGCCTTTGATGCCAAAATAACGAATCGATTTTTTTTGCGTGATCCTTTTGGCAATTAATATTTCAGCGCAATAAATTTTCACCACTTGTTTATCGGTATTGTTATCAACCTCAAAGCTGTGTTTATTATTTAAGCGTAAATTATCGAACTCACTGCGCATGATTAATTTCATTAAAATCTCTTTTGTATAGCTTTGTTAACATCAGCATATTTAATGCGTAAGCTAATGTCACGGTAGTTTATGTACTAATGCTTTTCTATAAGCTAAAGTAAGTTTATAAAAGCGCTTTTTAATATAATTAAGTGTTTGATTTAAATGATGATAAGGTTGTGTTATGAAATGGAAATTTAGTAATAAATCATTGCAAAATAATTTATTAATGTTAGTTGGTTTAGTAATTTCAGCTAGTGTAAGCGCCGCAGATGTTGTTGATTATAACGATGTATTTGAATTGGAATATGCAGCGTCGCCACAAGTTCATCCCAATAAAAAAACAGTAATATATGAACGTCGTTCCATGGATATCATGGGTGATAAAACTCGCAGTAGTTTATGGCAAGTAAATTTAGACGGTAGTAATCATCGGCCATTGCTTTCAGGTAAAGAGAGCTTTCGCTCTCCTACATTTTCACCTGATGGCAAGCGCTTAGCATATACTTCGGCTTTTGATGGTTCGAACCAATTATATGTTCGTTGGTTAGATACTGGCCAAACAGCAAGAGTGACTAATTTACAAAATTCCCCTAGCTCTATTTCATGGTCACCCGATGGTACACAAATTGCCTTTTCAATGTTCAGCCCAAGTAAAGGCAGCTCGTTATTTAAAGACATGCCTAAAAAACCTAAAGGGGCTAAATGGGCGGGTACTGCAACCTATATAGATACCACCAACTATCGCGAAGATGGCGGTGGCTATGTTGAACCTGGATTCAGCCATATTTATATCGTACCAAGTGATGGCGGTAGTCCAAGACAAATTAGCTCAGGAAATTTCCACCACAACGGACCTATTAATTGGAGCAAAGATGGTAAGCAACTTATCATTGATGCGGACAGACATGATAATTGGCAATTAAGGCCAAGAGAAACTGATGTATATGCAGTTAATGTTACAGACGGCACCTTCACCCAACTTACCAATCGACAAGGGCCAGATGCTCGACCTTTAATTAGCCCAAACGGTAAACATATCGCTTATTTAGGATTTGAAGATAAAAAATTAAGCAGCCAGAATTTACATTTAAATGTGATGTCTATCGATGGTAAAAATAGTAAAGATCTTACCCCTACGCTTGACCGTTCAGTTGCTAATATTCAATGGAGTAGTGACAGTAAAGGCTTATATTTCGCATTTGCTGATCATGGTCAACAACAACTTGGCTATGTTGATTTAGCTGGCAAGTTAACAAAAATGAAAACTAAACTTGGCGGCCAATCGTTAGGTCGTCCATATACTTCTGGTGATTATAAAGTGGTAGGAGATGGTAGAGTAGTATTTACCCAAGGGAACCCAAATCGACCAGCCGATTTGGCGGTTGTTAATACCAAAGGAGAGGTGAAAAAGTTAACGGCGTTAAATGAAGATATATTTGCCCATAAAATCATGGCAAAAGTTAGAAGTTTAACTGTTATCTCCTCACTAGATGAAAAATCAATTGAAGCCTGGGTTGCCTTACCACCCAATTTTGATCCGGCAAAAAAATACCCGCTTATTCTTGAAATTCATGGTGGTCCGCATGCTGCATATGGGCCTAATTTTGCCATGGAAATTCAATTAATGGCTGCCCAGGGTTATGTGGTTGTTTGGGCTAACCCTCGCGGTAGCACATCTTACGGTGAAGATTTTGCGAACTTAATTCATCATAACTACCCATCTAATGACTACAACGATTTAATGGATGTAGTCGATGGAGTTATTGAAGAAGGGTATGTTGATCAAGAGCAGTTGTTTGTAACTGGTGGTTCTGGTGGTGGTACGTTAACAGCGTGGATAATTGGTAAAACGAATCGTTTTAAAGCTGCCGTGGTGGCTAAGCCAGTAATTAACTGGATGAGTTTTAGTTTAACCGCCGATGGTTATAGTTATTTCACTCAATATTGGATGCCAGGGATGCCTTGGGACAATGCCGGACATTTATGGGAGCGTTCGCCACTATCATTGGTAGGTAATGTTAAAACACCAACTATGTTATTAACTGGTGAATTTGATTATCGCACACCCATGAGTGAAACCGAGCAATACTACCAAGCGCTACAATTACAAAAAGTAGACTCGGCAATGGTGAAAATTAAAAAGTCTGGTCATGGTATAGCTAGAAGACCGAGTAACTTAATTCAGAAAGTTGGTAATATTATGGCTTGGTTTGAAAAATATCGAGCTAAAGAAATCAAATACCAATAAAATGTAAAGGACGCTAAGCGTCCTTTTTTTTGCTTTGTTGTTTGTTTTTGTGGTCTTCACTGAATGAACTTGGCAATATTTCAACACCAACCAAGCGGCTTAGCTTTATCATTACTGGAATAGTAATTGGAGCAAAGGGCAACACGGCAAAAACACCAAGCCCTAAACCTTTAAGCAAGTCTATAAACTGCTTGTTGGCCACTTGCATTTCATCTGCTGTTGCTTGTCGACGAGTATACTTTTTGTATATCGACAACATTTCTTTAGTTTCAGCTTTTTCTTGGCTAAGAGCTATTTTAAGTATTAGCATTTGTCGTTTAAAACGATAAACGCTACGCCTTCTTTGAATTCTAATAACCCGAAAAGGCGCTTTAAAAATAAAAACTCTAAGTTTCATAGAATACTTGCTATAAAGTTATTTAGCAGCTCGGCGTAACAAGCCAAAACCTAAAATGCTCAATATCCAAAATAG
The DNA here is from genome assembly GCF_031583595.1 of Thalassotalea psychrophila. Classification (NCBI taxonomy): domain Bacteria; kingdom Pseudomonadati; phylum Pseudomonadota; class Gammaproteobacteria; order Alteromonadales; family Colwelliaceae; genus Thalassotalea; species Thalassotalea psychrophila. The sequence goes on along the minus strand of NZ_CP134145.1, from coordinate 4,601,267 downwards.
TGAACCACCGCCAGATGAGTCGTCTTGATCGTCTTTTTTGGCGGTAGATTCTGGTGGTAAATCTGGCTGAGTATCTTGGTTAGCGTTGGTGATAGTAATAGATTCAACTAATACATAATGCTCTTCAGTTATACCATCGCCTGCAGGTGCTGTTTGTAATGGCGTATCTGTAAAAGCCGGCAAACCTAGTATCTCATATTGAGGCAGCTCATTAATTTGATCAACAATGTCCATGCCTAAGGTAACCACACCAAATACGGTAAAACCATCATTTTGATTATCTAAATTAGCACTATTGTTTTGTGTATTAAAAAACCATTGATTAGTCGCACTATTTGGATCATTCGATTGTTTTGCCATAGCAATTGTACCGCGCACATTCGAAAATACAGGTTCGTTCTCTACTGATGTGAATTTTTGTTCATCAACAACGTTTCCGGTCTCAATGTTATAGTTAAAACCACCACCTTGAATAATAAAATTAGTCATAGAACGATGAATAATCGAATTCTGATATGAACCAGTTTCAATATAACGGATAAAGTTATTAACAGTTTCTGGGGTATGTTCATCTAAAAGATTGACTTCAATTTGACCCATGTTGGTATCAAATAACACTACTGTTGCTTGTGCTGGTGTGCTTAACGCTATAATGCCAGCAAACAAAAAGGTAAATAAGGAAAGGTTAGTTTTATTCATCATCTCTACTACTTAAATTAAATGAAATTGCAGCTTAAACTATATCCATCTTAAAGCAAGGGGCAGCACCTTTAATTTGCCCCTTAATTTGCAGTGTAATCTTTCTATCTTCTACCTAACCAAGCAATGATGAATGCTAAAGCGAATGGAATTATTCGTTCTAAATAATCTCCTGGAGCCGAAGGAAATAAACTCAGTATTACCGACAGAGCAAAGCCCGTAAAAATTGCAGCAAAAGCGTACTTACCATCTACCGATTTGCTGATAACTTTTACTATCAACAAAGGACCAAAAGCCGCCCCCAAAGCATTCCAGGCAAATAGCACTCTTGAGAAAATATCATCTGGTGCATATAAAGCTATAAGCATAGATATCACGCACATAATTACTACGGTTAAGCGTGAATATAACAAGCTGTTTTTATTGTTCTTATTCTTGCTAATATCGTAAGAAATAGCCGACGCAGATACCAATAATTGGCTATCAGCAGTAGACATAATAGCGGATAAAATCGCGGCTATAATGACTCCGGCAATCACCGGCGGAAACAGTAAATTAGTAACGTCTAGTAAAGCTTGTTCACTGTTTGCTACTGGGTCTATCAATACTTTTGCACACCAGCCAACAATCAGCATGCCGGTGATCACAATAGCAGACCAACCGACAGCAATGAATTTAGCTTGTTGTACTGACTTTTCATCACGTAATGCCATCATTCTATTTACTACATGCGGTTGTCCAGGGTTACCTAAACCGATGCCAAGTAGACCAAAGATAAAAGCAATACCAACCAAACCACTATGTTCACCAGTGATAGACATCTGTGTTGTGCTGAAAACATTATGCATTTGCTGCCATAATTCAGTTGGGCCGCCAATGGCAAGTAAGGCTGCAATAGGTAACACTAAACCCGCTAACGCCATCAACAAACCTTGTAAGGTATCGGTAATACTTACCGCCCAAAAACCACCTAGTAAGGTATAAATTAAGATAATGGTAGTGCCCATCACTATGCTGCCTGCCATTGAGAAATCAAAGGTACTAGCAAACGTTGTACCTGCAGCTTGAAATTGTGCGGCAATATAAAATGTAAATGCAAACACGATACAGACAGAGCAAAGCCATAGAATTGGGCGGGTAAGTTTGCCACTGCCATTTGCTAATAATTCAGATAATGTTACTGACTGCTCAGCCGCCGCTTTCTTTTGCAGTTTTGGTGCAAGCCATATCCAATTAAACATGTAACCACCAACAACTGCTGGTACTATCCAAATGGCAGACAAACCCATTGCATAGGCGGCACCACTCATACCAAGTAATGTCCAAGCTGAAGATGCTGACGCGGCAGAACTAATAGCTGCAACCCAAGGTCCAAGTCCACGACCACCAATAAAGTAATCTTCGGTAGAGCTAGTCTTTTGGTTGGCATAAAACCCTATGCCGACAAGGATGATTTTGTAGATGACAAGGGTAATGAGAACGGTTGTTGTATAATCCATGATGCTTTTTATTATTGTTATTTAGATATTTTTCTACACAGTAACAGTATCTTTTTCAAATTTCATCACTATGTAAGAATGAATAAGGGGACTGAACAATCTCAGGCCCCTTTTGTTTACTAATAAAACGCTTGTAAGCCCGTTTGTGCACGACCAAGAATTAACGCATGTACATCATGAGTACCTTCGTAGGTATTTACCGTTTCAAGGTTAATCATATGACGAATTACATGAAATTCATCGGCAATACCATTGCCGCCGTGCATGTCACGTGCCATGCGGGCGATATCTAGTGATTTTCCACAGTTATTGCGTTTTACTAGTGAAATCATCGCAGGTTCAAAGCGCTTCTCATCGATTAGTCGACCTACGCGCAATGACGCTTGTAAACCTAACGTAATTTCAGTTTGCATATCGGCAAATTTCTTTTGAAACAGTTGTGTTTGCGCCAATGGCTTACCAAATTGAATGCGGTCTAAACCGTACTGACGGGCTCGATGCCAACAATCTTCAGCCGCACCCATAGCACCCCATGAAATACCGTAACGAGCCATGTTTAAACAACTAAATGGACCTTTCAAGCCGCGAACGTCTGGAAACATGTTCTCTTCTGGTACAAACACGTTGTCCATTACTATTTCACCTGTAATGGATGCACGTAACGACATTTTGCCTTCAATTTTTGGTGCAGATAACCCTTGCATACCTTTTTCTAAAACGAAGCCACAAATTTGGTTATCGTGTGCAGCACTTTTTGCCCAAACCACAAATACATCAGCAATAGGGGAGTTAGTGATCCACATTTTGCTACCCGTTAACTGATAACCCCCGGGTACTTTTTTAGCTCGAGTTTTCATGCCCGCTGGATCAGAGCCTGCATCTGGTTCGGTTAAACCAAAGCAACCAATCCACTCACCTGTAGCAAGTTTTGGTAAATACTTTTCTTTTTGAGCTTCGCTACCCCAAGTATTGATGGGATGCATTACAAGAGACGATTGCACACTCATGGCACTGCGGTAACCACTATCTACACGTTCAACTTCACGGGCAACTAAACCATAAGAAACATATGACACGCCAGAACAACCATAGCCATCAATAGTGGCACCAAGAAGTCCTAACTCGCCAAATTGACGCATTATGTTTGGATCAAACTTTTCATGGCGGTTGGCCATTAAAATGCCTGGTTGAAGTTGCTCCTGACAAAAATCACGGGCCATATCACGGATCATGCGTTCATCTTCTGACAGCTGATCGTTAAGTAATAAAATATCTTCCCAGTTAGATGTTACTGCGCTCACGTATACTCTCCTGTTGGCATTCAAGTTAATTTTACAGTAATTGACATATGTCTATTGTAAATCTTACTTGTAATTGCCTTGTTTGAATGTGTCAATAATAATGATTGAAAGCATAACAACTCAAATGTTATAACAATATGTCAAATATCAAATTTGCCTTTTAAGATGAGATCTTTATGGAAACAACAACTAAAACAGCAAAAGAAATATATTTAGAAATTAAAGCTAATCCTAGCAGAAAAAAATTTGGCTTTGGTAAAAAAGCAGTATTAGTAAATATCGATCCACAAAAAGCATATACCTGCGTAGGCGAATTTAAGACGGCTTACGAAACAGATCCTAAACAAATGGATTATGTTAATGAGTTAGCAAAAGAATTTAGAAAACTAGGCTGGCCAGTAGTGTGGACGCATGTTGCCTATATGGATGATGCGTCAGATGCAGGTATTTGGGGCACACGTACAAATACTGAAGACTCATTGCAAAATATTAAATTTGATTCACGCCGTAGTGAATTTGATGACCGATTAGAAATCGATAAAGTTAAAGATGCAATTTATTTAAAGAAAATGCCATCAGCATTTTTTGAAACGCAATTACAATCATTACTCGTTTGGCATCAAGTTGATACGGTAATTCTGACTGGCGGTTCAACATCAGGCTGTATCAGAGCAACTGCAGTGGATAGCTTATCTCGTGGTTACCGTACTATCGTGCCAGAAGAATGTGTTGCCGATAAACACGAAAGTTACCATTACGCCAATCTTACTGATTTACTATTGAAGTATGCCGATGTTGAAGATGTTGCCGACGTGAAAACTTGGCTAGCTGAGAAATCATAGGGTAAATAAGCATGAAAGCAAATCCAGAATATTACGATTACTGGCCTTATGAAAACAGGCCAAAAATAACCTGGCCAGGTGGTGCAAAAGTTGCATTTTGGGTAGCTCCTAATATTGAGTTCTATGAACTTAATCCTCCTAAAAATCCACATCGCGCAGCATGGCCACAACCTAACCCTGCGGTGCCGGGTTACAGTATTCGCGATTATGGCAATCGAGTAGGGCATATCCGTCAAATGGAGTTGCTGGAGAAATATGGTATTCGTGGTTCAATTTCATTGTCTACGGCATTGTGCGATCATCATCCTGAGATCATTCAAATGTCTAAGGAACGTGATTGGGAGTTCTTCAGTCATGGCATTTATAATACCCGTTATACCTACGGCATGAGCGAGCAGCAAGAACGTGACATGATCAAAGATTCGATGGAAAGCATTTATCGGAGTACCGGGCAAAAATGTGCCGGTTATCTGGCGCCGGCGCTTTCACATTCAGATAACACCATTGATTTATTTGCCGAAGTTGGCAGTGAACTATTTGGCAATGATGGCGGCATATACACTTGCGATTTATTTCATGATGACCAGCCAACCAATATTCATACCCGCAGTGGTAAACAATTTGTGTCAATTCCTTATTCATTAGAAATGAACGATACCATCGCTTTTGTGGTTAATAAAATTGAACCACGCCGATATGGGCAAATGCTTAAAGATAACTTCGACCGTTTATACCAAGAGGGTGAAGAGTCGGGCACAGTAATGTGTATACCAACTCATAACTATCAAGTGAGTTGTCCACATCGCTTAAAAGCATTCGAAGAAGCACTCGATTACATCACTTCGCATGATGACGTATGGGTGGCAACGGGCCGTGAAATAGCCGAATACTACCGTGATAATTATTTCGACATGATGCAAGCCGATATTGAAAAAAGAGTACTTAATCCATTTGCCGGTAAACCAGCTGAGGAGTCTAAATAATGGCATTAGATAACAGTTATTTAGAATATAGTGAGCGCAGCTATGGCATGGACCATCAGCGCTATGATTGGAGCATGTTGGCTCAGCGAAAACCGGTCAATTGGCCACAAGGTAAAAAGCTGGCGGTGTGGGTTAATGTTGGTTTGCAACAATACCCGTTAGATCAAAAAGGCATTCCATTTAAAGTACCTGGCGGTATGACCATGCCGTATCCTGATTTACGCCACTTTAGTTTACGAGATTATGGTAATCGTGTTGGTCTATATCGGTTTTTAAAAGCGTTCGATAAATATGGAATAAAAGCAACATTTGCAATGAACACCGAGCTTGCCGAGCAAAACCCATACTTGCTCGATGTAATTAACAAGCGCGGCGATGAAATAATCTGTCATGGCTGGAATATGGATAGTCTGCATTTCGGTGGACAAAACATTGATGAAGAAGCCAAGCTGGTTAGTGAAAGCGTGAATCGGTTACGTGAGCTTAGCGGTCAACCTATTCGTGGTTGGTTAAGTCCTGCAAAAAACCAAAGTGACAACACACCGGAGTTATTAAAACAAAACGGTATTGAATTTCATTGTGACTGGGTAAATGATGATATGCCTTATGTGTTTAAAACAGATAACGGTGATATGTGGTCAATGCCTTTGTCGACAGAACTTAGCGATCAATTTGTGCTGATGAATAACCTGCATAGTGAACAAAGCTATGCCGAGCAAATTATCGATGCAACACAGATGCTAGCCGATGAAGCTAATACCCAAGGAGGGAGAATTTTAGCATTACAAATTCATCCTTGGTTATTAGGTCAACCGCACCGTATTGCGAAGTTGGAACAAGTATTAGAATATTTTGCCAGTAGAGATGATGTTTGGTTTGCTCATGCCAGTGAAATTCTTGATTGTTTTAGCAAGCAACAATAAAGAAGAGGCCGGTCTTTTATCTACTTTGCGGCTTTTACGAATTATGAGGTGGTTGAATTTGGCATAAAGTTGCTGTTCAGAGCCACCTTGAAACTGGAGGAGGTCCCACCCAAAAGCACGGTGGGATGACGGTGCACTTTTTCTAAATATTGGCGCTATTTAATAAAACTAAATATCTACAATATTGACAATTTGCGTTGTACCAGATTCTGAAAGCGTGAATTTAGCATCCTTATAACTTGGCGGCCCCATCGAACCTTTGGCATTATTTGAAGTGGCAACAGGCTCTTTGGGCATACCTATCCAATTAGAGTCCATCTCTTTATTTTGGTCCCAATCTTGGTAAATTTGCAATGCATATTCGCCTTCTGGTAGCTCTATTTGGGTTATTAAAACACCTTCGATAACCTTATCTTTTAAGTTAACAACATGCTGCTTAACAATATTTTTTTTGCCGTCTTCCAACCAGGTTTTTGAGCTATTATATACGGTAACAACGATATCACCTTTGGTCGACTTAATATCGTGAACCTCAACGGTTAGAGTTGCGGCCAAAGTACTGAATGTGCTTGTCAGTGTTAATAAACAGGCAAAGGCTATTTTCATCTAGATGCTCCAATTAAGACTTTATTTAGTCAGTTTAGTACAAATTAGTTTAAATAAAAAAGGGACTTGTTGTTACCAACAGGTCCCTTTTCTTTTAGCTGCTATTAGTCATTATACGGCCGATTTGCTAATTTGAGCGTATCGACCAGAATGGAAGACCAATGGATCTTTGCCATCATGAGCGTCAAAATCGAGCACTCGACCAACTATAATTACATGATCACCGCCTTCGTATTGATGTTCAACTTGGCATTGAAAACGAGCACAGTATTCACTAAGCATTGGCACATCGGCAATACCTGTTTCTAGCTCAACATTAGCAAATTTATCTGCGCCTTGACGAGCAAATAGGTTCGATAAATCTTGCTGTTCTTCGCTTAACACATGCACGGCAAAGTGATTTGCTTCTTTAAAAGCAGGTAATGACCGAGCACCCTTATCGATGCTCCATAAAATTAATGGCGGATCTAGTGACACGGAGTTAAAACTACTTATAGTCATGCCAATTAGTTCATCACCAAATTTGGTGGTTACTATGGTAACGCCGGTAGGAAACTTGCCTAAAGCATTTCGAAACTGTATTGGATCAATACCTGGCTTAGTCATATAAATTCCTTAATCTTTAACATAACGAGCGGCAAGCACGTTTTCACCTTCAGTCCAATCAAGCACACCAAAAGTTGTATATAGTTCATTATTTGATTGATAGAACTGCCAAACCGAACATAAGCTGTATTTATCATCGATCAGTGTATCGCGTGATTTTAACTTAAACGCTTCACCATAAAAGTGTTGAGTGCTCCATAAGTAGCGGCCATAAGCGCGGCCATTACCGTAAACATCTGGGCCTTCAAAGCTATGCACACTATCAACACGTGAACGTTTATAACTAAAGGTACGTTCAATAGCGCCAGTCATCGTAACGGTTACGGTCGCGCTACGCAGTGATGTTGGCGTATAATCGATAACCACATCGGTGGTACCTATTTTTTCTTGTGATGCATCATGCACATCAAGAGTACCAGTCCACTGTCCCGAAGTCTTAACCGGTAAAATGAATGGCTTTTTAGCATCTAATTGTTCTTGTTCTAAAAAGTTTTCTACAAATTTCTGTGTTTCAGGGTTGGTGTCGTGATCTTGAGTTACTACATATAAACCATTAAATACTGCTACCAGCGTATCGGCTTCAAATAACTGTGACGAGTAAACTTGTAATCCATGCTCTGGCAAAATCAAATTAACCGTGCGTAAATCGGTATTCCAACCTGGTGAATAGTAATTCGAGTCTACCAATAAACCATAAGGCTTACCCGATCCCATAAAATCAGGACCACAATAAACACGGTCTTTATCGCTATCAATTACGCCAAATTCAAATTTAGCACCGGCAGTATCGAAACGGTTGCGTAATGGCCCAGAGTTTTGAAAATTGGTTTCCATCCAGTATGTGGTTTTGTCACCTTCAAAAACTGAAGAACGATTAACTTTATTAAATCCTGTATGACTACCATCGGCATCGAAAACTGATGGCAAACCATGCCACTCACCGGTAATTGCTTGTTGAAATTTACTTGGTTTATTCTCTGACATCTCGATTAACTCTTATTTAAATTTGTTTTAATGTTTGACTATGAATCAAATGTACTATGGTTATAACATTATGGCAAATAGGTTGTGCTACTTAAATGCTAAAAAGCAAAAGGCCACTCAAAAGAATGGCCATTAAGTTTACTCTTTGTAGATTGAATTAAGGCATAATCGCAGGACAATGTTGCTCTAGCTCAGAGCGTGCGCTAGTTTGGTCACCTGTTAAAGCGAAACCAAGTATTTGATTGTTTGCATCTTTAAATACCGCTTTCACCCCGTCATTACTTTGTTGTTCATAATGCCAAGTACCTTCTGCATTTCGTGCTGGTGGGTTAACTACTACAGGGAATAACGTTGTTTTAATCATGACTGGCATCGCGTTATAGCTTACAGTCGTTGCTGTTCCAGTTAGTGTTTTAGCTAATGCTTTAATCTGTGCCATTAGCGGTGATATGTAAAACAACACATGATTTTCTACTTGCGCACAATCGCCAATGGCAAAGATATCGCTGTTTGATGTTTGCAATTGTCGGTTAGTAACAATACCGCGTTCGGTTGTGACAGCGGCAGCATTTGCTAAGGCTAAGTTTGGACGTACGCCTATTGCACTTAAGACTATATCGGCAAAGATGGTTTGACCATTTTTCAAGGTAGCCTTTACGCCACTGCCGTCTGTATCAATTTTCTCAATAATTGTGCCGAAATGGAATTTAGCGCCAGCTAATGCTAATGCTGATTCAACTGATTTAGATGCTTTTTCAGGTAATAAACTTGCCAATACCGTTGACATAGGATCGACTACTTCAACATCAAAACCGGTTTGCAGTAAATCGTTGGCATATTCACAACCAATTAAACCAGCGCCAATAATAAGTACTTTCTTTTTATGTTTAGCAATCGTTCTAAAGCGCGCATAGTCGATTAAATCATTAACCGAATAAACATGGTTTAAACCATTTCCAGTTAATGGTGCTTCAATGCAGCTTGCACCTGTCGCTAAAATTAATTTGCCATAATGATGCACGCCATTTTTACTGCAAGTGATGGTTTTGGCTTGGCTATTAATGGCCGTTATAGGACTAAAAATATGGATTTCGGCATGCAGCTGTTCAGCCATTTGCTCAGCTGTTTGGCTTACTAACTCTTGGGCAGATTTATTTTTTGCGAAACCGGTTGATAGCTGAGGTTTTGAATAAAATGCACCGTCATCATTGGTAAACATCTTTATTGGCGTTGTGTTGTCGTTTTTACGAATTTCTTTCACTAAGTTATAACCAGCTAAACCTGTACCAATAATAACAATGGCAGGTTTACTTTGGTCAACTTGGAGATTATCTTCAGTGGTGTCTGTGCCTATTGCATCCGCAGTCTCAGTTGCCTCTGCTGGGTTTGGAACTTGCACCTGTACACGCTTAACTTCTAGCATATCAAAGTCGTCTTTACCTACACCACATTCAGGGCATAACCAATTTTTAGGAATATCCTGCCATGCAGTCCCTGGTGCAATACCATCATCTGGCCAGCCTTTCGATTCATCGTAAACCCATGAACATACTTGGCATTCCCAAATGCTGTATTCAAGTGTTTCTAAATGAGCATCGGCTTTTTCTAAACTAACGGCAGCAGGCGTGGTTTCACTGTCTGAAATTGCCACCATATCAAAGTCATCTTTGCCAACACCACATTCAGGACAAAGCCAATCATTAGGAATATCTTCCCATCGAGTGCCAGGTTTTATGCCGTCGTCCGGCCAACCTTTTGCTTCATCGTAAATCCAGGCACATACCTGACATTCCCATACTTTGTACTGCGACATTGTGAAAACCTCTATTTTTGTTGAGAAACGGCGGGAAAATTTGGCGCCGTGTATATCGAGTTTTGCTATTGCTCTTGTTATAAATGAAAAATGTAAAGCTGCATAGTGCGTTTATACGCAAAGTTGACTTATGACAAATTACCATAAAAAAATCACAAATGTTATATTGATATACCTTTATATTTAAAGCATACTGATTGTCATTAGTTAAACAAACTAGGTGAAAGATAATGTACTTGCCATTTTTGATCTACATCTAAGTTTTCTTTTTTATAGCTTTTTTTTCAACGCAAGTGATCTTATTCTTTAGGTCGAACTTATAACAATAATGAAAATAATAAGTGACCGAATGTTGGAGTTTCAATAAATGATTACAAATCTATGGTATGTGGCCGAATGGTCAGAAGCAGTAAAAGATAAACCAGTAAAAGCAAAACTATTGGGACAGAATCTCGTTTTGTTTAGAGATTTAGAAGGTAAAGTTAAAGCTATGGCGGATGTATGTTTACATCGCGGTGGCTCGCTAGCTGGTGGTTGGGTTAATGAAAAACGTGACTGCGTTGTATGTCCTTACCATGGTTGGGAATATGATGGCGCTGGAAAATGTAAAAAAATTCCATCAGAAGGTCCTGAATTTAAAGTACCAGATCGTTTCAAAGTTGATGCTTACCCTGTAGAAGAACATTACGGTATGATTTGGGTATTTATGGGCGACCTTCCTGAAGAAGAACGTTACCCAATCCCACCATTAGCAGAATATGACAATCCAAAATGGAAGGCTTTAAAAACTGATTTCGTTTGGAAGGCAGAAGCTTCCCGCGTTGTTGAAAACGGTATTGATATTGCTCACGCATCATTTGTTCACCCAGTATTTGGTTACCCAAGTACGGCTGAAGACAACTATATTGACGAAGTGGAAAAGCATGAATGGTGGGCTCGCTCTACTAACGTAATGTTTCCCCCACAATTAAAAGGTGGCTTTTTAGGCTGGCGTAACTTTATCCGCAAGGATAAGCAAGAAACTCGCGTTCACCCTGAGTGGCACTTGCCTGGTATGATTGTGCGTATTCAAATCGACTTACGAGAAGGGTGGCAAATTGTTATGTTTGATGCCAATACGCCGATAGATGAACACACAACTAAAACGTTTGCATGGCAGTTTAGATCATTCTTCAAACAAGATATCTTTGATAAAGGTTCAGTTAAGCGATTGAAAACAATTTTACTCGAAGATGCTGAAATTGTTGAAGCAACACAACCGTATTACTTACCTGAAACTTTAGCTAATGAAGTGTCGGTTAAGTCTGATAAGTTTATGAGTACATTCCGTATGGCACGTCGTAAACTGGTTGAAGAAAAAGGTTGGCAAATAGACATGGATGAGCGTGATAAACACAAAGGTAAGCAAGTGTTAACCGTTGCATCTCCTGGCCGACGTGAAGCCGAAGCAAACGGTGACGGTTGGGTATTTGAAAAAATGCCAACCGTTGCACCAATTAAAAAAGCGACTGCTAAAAATGAATTTGAAAAAGACGTTGATAATTTAACAACGGAATCAGCAAATTCGAAAGATAGTTTTGTTGTTTAACTTGCCTTAACCCCAGCTTACTAAAGGCCAGGTGTTTAAAAGAGCTAGAAAGATATCTTTCTAGCTCTTTTTTTGCCTTTGACATGCAAGTAAATATCAATAGGATGGATATGAGTAAGTGGTTGATTTATTTTAACTTTCAGAGGGATAGGAAGTCGCTTACACTCAGGGCCCCCTTCAGAGATACTAAACTGCAATATGTACAGGAAAAATTATGACTAACGATGATGCTCAAAAACTATCAATCTTAATGCTACAAATAAATGCATTAATGGATCAGAGTACAGCATTCGTTCAAGATAAATACTCAGAAGAAGAGTTCCATAAGTACAGGCTTCAGGCTGGTGAAGTGATGGGGCCTGTTTGTAATATATTAAACAATATCTACTCTGGACACCCAGATTTAAAGCCTACTCAAATAGGCGGTACTTATAGTATTCCGGATGATATATTTAAAAATAAATTTTACGAAAGAAAGTAAATACTAACCCAAGGGGTTTTAGTCTCTACAACAATTGTAGTGTGTCCACGAAAATAGGGTAAGACGAATCAACGGTCGTTCAATCCTTGACCAATATAAATGTCTAAATTCACAATACTTATACTATACTTAATCATGGTAATGTGAACTATCAATTTTTAATATGTTAGTGATACTTTTAACAGAGCTAATCTACAGTATTGGTCACTAATACCTCACTGAGATTAAAGCATTGAGAGCTTAAGTTATCATTAAGATAAAAGGTAATTTTCAATGACAAAAAAACTTACTCGACGAACTCTATTGGCTGGAGGAGCTTCTCTCTTAGGCTCGGTATTAATAGCTGCTAATGTCAGAGCCGGAGTTTCTCCTACTAAGGAAGAAACTCGTGATACATCAATAAAAACGCGTACAGCTTCATGTAATTGTGGGCAGCTAACTGTAACGCATGTAGGTCCTGACCCTGAACGTGTTTCCTTATGTCATTGCTACTTATGTCAAAAACAATCAGGTAGTGCTTTTAGCGTGCAAGCGAGATTTCCCCGTGAAGAGATAACAATTAAAGGTAAATCTTCTACATGGAAGTTTCCTGGAGATAAGCCAGTTTCTTATCGAACTTGTGCCGATCAAGGCGCTACATACTATTTCTGCCCTGAATGCGCATCGACAGTTTACTACACGGCAGATACAGATAATTCTCGTATTGGTGTCAAAATCGGCACTTTCGCAGATCAGAGCTTTCCACCACCAAAGATTACCGGTTTTGAAGAGTATCACCATCCTTGGGTTATGAATATCAAAGCCCTTGGCATGAAGGTTCTTGCCTGATTTAGTAGTTCTTAATATAAAGTAAGCCATCAGTGACTCATGATAAGAGTCACTTTGTAGTGGCTTTAAGAAATACGGCTAATCCTAGTAAAGTTTAATCTAAACGTACTTATAAAAAAGGACATGTATGTTTTACAAAAATTTAACTTTAATACTGACTATAATTATAGGTATTACGGGATGTAGCATGACTGACTCGAAAGAAAAGCGTTTTTTAGAACTTTACGAAGGTGAAGTTCAAAACAGAGCATTTGCTCTGATGTATACTGAGAGATCTTCAACATCATGGGGAGATAATGACATTGAAGCATTTTGGCGTGTATATTATGATTTGGAAGTGATTAATCAGCGTTTATATAAACCATATGCAGATAAATTTGGCTTAGATATGCAACCAACATTTTTTACTTCAGTAAAAACGAGTAGCCTTCGTTTAATGTCTAATTTATTTCCAGAATACATGCTTAATACATTATATACTTCTACCGTGAAGTACCTTGAGGGGTTAAAAGAAATGGAGAATCTAGCGCCTGAAGAAGATAAAGACTTTTATCGTTATGTTGTTGAACAAGAGGCAGCTCAAGTAGAAGCGTTGCGCTTGGTTTCTCAAGGTGAAGCAAAAAAAGCAACTAAAGTGTTAGCCGATTACGTTAATAATCAAATACCAACAAATAATGAGTATAGTTTTGAAGTAAACAAATGAAAACTTTAAATTTAAATGGTAGCTATAGCGAAAAGTTTATCTAAACAACCTATTGCGAACTTCTTCTATTATATGACGGTGTTTTAAACTTTGAATAGTTGTGGAACTTGTTGCTTTACTTCCTCACATAACAGTTCAGCTGCAGGACTAAATCGCTGATTCTTGCGGCAAACTAAAGCGGCTGTAGTATGCCAAATTGTATGTTTGATATGAATTTGCGCAAGCTCATTGTTTTCGATTCGTTCTTTGATGTATCTGGTCAATGGAGTAAGAGCAATTACTTGACTATGCGCCAACAAATTTACATAAAATTCTGATGTAGAAACATTCAAATATGACTCCGGTTGCTGTAGACCGTTTTTGGCAAAGCTTTGTGCCCAACCTTGAACTTCTGCCGCCCAATCTTTGCCATACGCGAGGCGATATTGCATTGCTTCAGCCAGCTCCACTGTTTTGTTGGCTAAGGAGTGTTCTACGCCGCAGATAAAGCCATAATGCATATCAAATAAATGATGACAAATAACGTTTTTATCTTCGCCATAGGGAGGAACTTCACTAATAAAAAAGTCTAACTCACCTTGTAATAGTTTTTGTACCGACCAATGGTAAAGACTGTGATCGGTTAAAATATTAATATTAGGGTATTTGATCACAAACTTGCCTAAAATGGTACCAAGTTCGCTAGTTGCGACTACTGGCGATATACCAAAATTTACCTGCCCTGAATGAATGCCACGAATGTGATCCAATTCATCAAGCGTTTGTTGTACGCACCCTTTTATTTCGACACTGCCCTTTAATAATACTTTACCGTATTCGGTGGCAATTATTTTTCCAGCACCTCTTTCTAATAGCGCAACGCCAAGTCTTCGTTCTAACTCTTTAATTGCTAAACTTAAGGCAGGCTGTGAAATAAATAAACTGTCGGCAGCTTTTCGAAAGCTGTTGTGTTCAACGACAGCTGAAAAATATCTTAATTGTTTTAAATCTAAGTTCATAACGACATTATTTATGGAGAATCATTATAAAACTATACGGTATAAGTAAAACCTATCAAATTCATAAAAACTATAAAATTGACTTAAGACATTGTTGCCACATAATAAACATGCAATCTTAAATGAGCAAAAATTAGACCTAGATTGTATATAAATAATAATGAGTTAAGCGAGTAAGTTGATGACTATTGTAGACACGGTGGCTTTAAGTGCGGCAGTACTTATGGTTTTATTTTTGCTGGTATATATCAGTAAATACACCAGCAAAAAAAGCAAAGAACTAGAAATTTCTGAGTTTATTCCAATGGCTGCATGGCTGCGTGCGGGCATATTTTTTTGTTTTTTTTATTTAGTTTCCTGGGCCACTGGTACTATGGAGGCCATTGCTAACTCACCATTATATACAGAAGAACAATTAAACGATCCTGTTTGGGTTGCCTGTGTAATTGGCTTGTTTGCGTTTATTATATTTGCTTATTGGGGGATTTGGGCGAAAAACACCATGCAATTTGGTCGTAAGCTTGATCTCCTACCACAGTTGGTTTTTGGTTTGATTTGGGGCACGGCTTTTGGCCAAATGTTTTTATCATTTTGGTATCTTGGCGTATTAATTGGCCCCGAATGGGCGAGCTGGCAATTATGGATTTTTGCATATATTTGCATCAGTGTTTGGCAAGCACTATTAATGGATTTGTATTGGGATATTTATATATCGCCAGAACACGACACACCCAAATCTATCAAAATGAAAGTGCCGTTAACTCACATTCCTAATGTCACACTTTGTTTGATCTTTTTTGCAGTGTATGAAAACCAAGTAATATTCATAGCCTTGCAAACAGTAGCATTAGTGGGGTGCACCATACATATGCGAATGCCTGCGCCTTGGAGTAAGGATAAAACTTTGTCAGCTCGACGCGTACCTTCGATATTTTTTGGTCTCCCTCGCTGTGGTGGTTATGTAAGTGACGAAGAGCAGCAATCAGTAAATTTAAACAAATAAAAACAAAAACAATAAATTAGATATAAGGATAAATCATGGCTAATATTCAGGGCATCTGTGATGTATTAAAGGGCAAAATACGAGGCAACGCTGTTGCGGTGACCTTTTTTGAAGATGTCATTCCAGAAAACTATGAAGGTGTAAAAGTTGAACCTTGCGGCATTTTAAAACATGCAATGGATGATGGTAAGCGAGTTTACTTTGATCGCACCTTTAATGATTGTTCTCATGGTACTTATTTGATGGGTCTTGATGAAGGCAATGAATTGATGCGCACTGGTGAAATACTTTATAAGTTTATTCCCTCTTATGAACCAGAGGCGGCAAAAGCGGTTAATAGTGGTGACTTTCGGTTGCCTTCTGGATTGGTTAAAGGCATAGGTGCCGCACCATTAAATGATGTTCCAAAAGGAATGGATATTAAATGGATTGTTGTTGTTTGCACCCCGAAAGAAGCCGCATTAATCGCTGCTGCACGCTCGGTAAAAGATGGTGTAATGCCAAGCACCGCTGCCGGTAATTCATTTTGTACTGATGTATTTGCTACTCCTTGGTTTGAAAATAATGTGGTGATGACGCCTGGTGATATGGGCGGGCGTATGGCTAATAAACTCAAGCCTGAAGAACTGTTTGTCATTATCCCTATTGAATACGCAGATAACTTAATTGATATTCTTGGCGCTCGCCCAGATGTGAAAGGAATTTTTGAAGCAACAAAACCTGAACACTCAGAATACTGGGCAAAAAAACGGGCGAAAGAAGAACGCGCTCAGGCTCGTGAAAAAGCTTCAGAAATAAGCGAGAGCAAAGTTGAAGATAACGTTGCTTTAGCAAAAAAATACGGTTTAAAAACAAGCATGGATTGGGATGAAGATGCGATGCAATTAATTTGCAAAGCGCCAAAATTTGTCCGTGGTTTTGCAGTAGGTAATGTGGAAGATTTTGCCGAAGAAAATAACCATAAACGAGTTAGTCTTGCTGTGGTTAACGAGCAAATGGATAAAGCAGGCACGCGTAAATATATGAACTTTGGTAGTGAAGATGGTGAACAAAAACCAGGCTTCTTTAGTCGTTTATTTTCTAAAAAGTAGGTTGCAACGGTACTTGAGTGCCTCAGTAATATAACGTAATGTAACCAAAGGCTCAAAGGCTGCTTTGAGCGATTAGGCGACAGTCGTAAAAATTAAAGTTAAGCAAAAGGATTTGGGATTGTTTTCTATTACCCCATCATACAAAAGCACATCGAAATTATTGAATGTTTGTGCATTAATATTTTTAGTTTCTTATTTCGGAAAGCAGCTTGTACCTGAAGTTTTCGGTACTTGCTATATCCAATATACATCATATTTGGTTTTAGCTGTTTTATTACCATTTGGATTTGCTACATCATTAATTTCTCGTGATAAAAAAAGTAAAAAAACGTCACCACTGTTTTTGTTGCTAAGCTTATTTATGTTGGTAATGCCTGTTGTTGGAAATGTTGGCATTACACTCGCCAATAACCTCCCTGGCACTGGCATAGCCACAAATAACAAAATAACAACTCAACTATTAAAAATGTCTGTTCATGAAGAACTGAAAGTTAGAACTATTGGAGCTCAACAGATATATAGGCATTATGGGGTTTCAGTAGAATATCGTAACGATTCTAACCAGTTTATAAAATATATCCCAAGTGATGATGATATTAGTCAGTATGAACAAGTCAAATCTACAGATGATAAGCTTGAAGAAACTCAACAAATGTTGTCTAAAGTAGGACTTGAAACCATGTATTTTCCATTAGGTTTTGCTGTCATGTTTATCATAATCTTTACCTTAGTATTGCGTAGAGAGAATCACTAACAAATTAAAATTTGAGCGGCTGAAAATGACACAGATTTGACGTTAACTATCTGAAAAGGTTAAGGTCTCCTAAGAGCGATAAACAGCCGTTGGATGACCCAAATAACTTTGCAGAGAACTCAATAAAAGCTCACATCCTTTATATATCTGTTATTAGATAAATAATTAATAACAAATCAACATACATTCAATAGACTCGAAGCTAAAAGTGGTTATTCTACTAAAAGCGATTAGGCGACATTAGCCTTTGAATATAAAGTCTGCATTTCTATGGAGAGAGTGTTTTTATGCAACTTAAGCAATTCTTTGAATCAAACCCTAATAAATTTGTATCAGTTATTTATTTCTTGGCTGTGGTGGGGCAAGTTGTTTTTATAGCAACGATTTTATTGTCAAATATTCCTGAAGATTTAACAATAATTGAAAACTATAAAATGTTAGCTACACCAGAGTATAAACATATATACCACCGTTTATTTATTGTATTGCTTTTATATATAGTTGCTTTTATTGGATTATTAAAAATTGAAACTACAAGTAAATACAGATCTATTTTAATTGGGTATTTGTGGTTAATTACCGTACCTTCAATTATGCAATTAAAATTTATTGCTATTGTTCCTGCGCTATATGCTACTTATGTTTATTACAAATATAAAAATGTTGGCACACAGTACAGCTAATAAGAGACTATGGTGCTAACCCCAAGATATTATAAGTAGCTAACAGACCGCTATTAGCAAAATTTGCATGGCTGTATTATTTAACGTAAGTTATTGAAAACGAACGGCTCCGATGAGCGATTAACAGACCATCATTGGTGGTAACCAAAAATAGAAAATAGGCATGCTTCAAAAAATTATTGGAATTATATTTATTGTTGTAGGTGCGTTTTTTACGTTAAGTCTTAGTTTGTGGCCAATTTCAGGAAACCATGGAGCGACGTGGGGACCCTTTATTCTCCCAGTATCAATTTCTATTGGAGTTTTATTGCTCGGTGTAGTTATCCTGAAATATAAAAAAAATTGACGTAAACTTTTGAAAATATTACGGTCTCTTATGAGAGAGCAGCAGCCGTTGAATTATCTGAAAACCAATAACAGCAAACATGGGTAAGGGATTATTTGAAACTATGCAATACCATATCTTAATCTTATGTATAATTTCTGTTTTGTTGCAGGCATATATCTATTATCAAATCAAAAATCATGACGGTATTGTGCATGATAAGTTTTTTGATGGGGCGTTTCATAAGAACAATAAAGAGCACATGTTAAAAACACTTGGTTTTTACTACAACCCTAAAAACTGGAATGGGTTGGCATCTAAAAAAGTTAAAGCTCTACTCATAGTCAACTTTGCTATTTTTGTATATATACTGATAAGATTTTTTTTAATCTAATCGACATTAGCCATTTCCATTTTGGCATAAATTTGACGTTAACTATCTTAAATGGTTAATGTCTCTTAAGAGCGAGCAACGGACGTTGATGGCTCAAATAACTTGGTAAGAAAACTCAATAAAAGCTCACACCCTCCATATATCTGTTATTAGATAAATAATTAATAACAAATCAACATACATTAAATAGACTCAATACTAAAAGTTGCTAATCTACTAAGAGCGATTAAGAGACACCCAACAAATGGATTTAAGTAATGGACGCCTATAAATTATTTATACTTTTAGTAATATTGTTTATCTTTTTTAATGCATTTTGTCATTTAAAAGGTTTAGCTAAAAAAGGAAAATGGCAGGGGTATTCAGCTAAAGGACAATTTTATACAGGGGTTGCATTTTCACTCTTTCTAATGTCCTTTTATATAGAAGACTTTACAGGAAATAACTTTCTATCTCTTGTATTTGTGCTTAGCTATGTATTTGTATTATTTTATGCATTAAAAATAGAAAAAGCAGCGAGCCTTATCCACTTAAAAACGTTATCTATCAATGATAATGGAAATTTTAAAAGTGATATTGTTTTTAGCTTTTATGTAGCATTTACCATTGCTATGTGTGAAGCGTTTCAAAGCTATTTTTATGGAGGGCTGTATAATTGGTTTTACCCTATTGGTGCTCTCTCTTTGGTACTCTTAATTAGAGTTGCAAGTAGAAACACATCATCATAATGACTTTAAAGAGCGATTTGCAGACGCCATCAATTAATTTATAATCGCATTTTTAAGTAAATTGGTAAAATAAAGCCGTAAGTAAATAAGGTTTAATATAGAAAGGAATCAGTGTGGAAGTTATATTTTTTATGTTTTTTTGTGCGATGGCGATTGTTGTTCTAATTTGGTTTTTTCTTGTAACTAAATTGTTTGATTTAATTGAACAAAATCATCCTGAAAAATTTCAGGATATGGGATGCCCTCACTTATTTAAAAATAACACTCTATCTAACAACCTTTTATTTATGCGTTATTTATTCAAAAAAGAATGGACTACGCTGAATGACCGTGAATTGACGTCACTAAGTGCCGCTATGAGACGCATATTAGTTACAACTTTAATTGTATTCTTACCAGCAATGGTCATTTTACCTATTTTATTAATGCCACCACTATAGCTGGATCGGCTTATAGCTAGATACTAACATATCAATTGCTGTTGAACGGTTATTGTATATAGCTTAATTTATTAATAACGAATGGCTGTGATGACAAGCGGTCGTTGCCTTCAATACCAAAAGGGAAATATAAATGGAAGTTCCTACAATACTAGGTTTACCGTATCTTATGTTTTGGGGAGTTGTATCCGTAATTCTACAAATCACAATTAAGCTAAGGCTAAAGCAATGCTCTGAAAGTGCTTATGGAAAATTTATTAAAGGTAGGATTTTCTCTAGTAACTCCAAAGATGTGTGGGTTATTTTCGAGTTTTTATATAACCCCATCAACTGGAGAGATATTCAGCATAGTCACATTAAAGTCTTACTAACCCTCAACTTCATTCTTGTTGCTTATTTGTTTTTTAAAATGTTCACTTTAAGTTAAAGTTAAAGTTGAAGCCTATCAACTAAACTGACCGTCTGAGATTGGCACTTTTCAGCCGGTCACTGCAATACCAAAACAGATCCTGAAACAAGTTCAGGAAGACGATTTTTCTATCCACAATACACTTCAGGAGGTCCCCGATGTCGCTTGAGCTCCTCGGGGATGACGGTATATTTTTTCTAGATCTTTAGTTATAAGTTTAACAAAAACTTATTCAACTAAATGTTGCCAAATTGAGGCTTTAAACGGCTTTTCATGCACTGGACCATCAATGCCCCTAGGGTCTAATTCGTGGCGTTTATCGCAGCTTGGCGATAAACGTATCCCATGTGCTGTTAATGTACGAGTAGCTATTCCGTCACGGTAAAGTACTGTGTGTCTTACCCGTTGTCCTGTGCCAGTTAAAATAATGAAATCTGGTTCCATATAAACATCAGTCGCTTTACTAAGCTTACGAGCATTAAAGGTTAAAATACCCGGACCACCGCTCATACCTATATTTTCATAAGCACCATCGCCAAGTGGGTCAAACACTAAAACGCCATCTTTTAGTTCGCCGGTGAACGTCTTGGCTGTTGCTTCACGGCCACGAAAATGCACGTTAGTGA
The DNA here is from genome assembly GCF_031583595.1 of Thalassotalea psychrophila. NCBI lineage: Bacteria > Pseudomonadati > Pseudomonadota > Gammaproteobacteria > Alteromonadales > Colwelliaceae > Thalassotalea > Thalassotalea psychrophila. The sequence continues at coordinate 4,579,960 of NZ_CP134145.1, read as the reverse complement.
GCTTTAAGAATTTACCGTCAAAATCTACATAAACTAAGTTATCAAATGGTGAAGATCCAGGTGTGCCGCTACCCGCAGTGGTGTCATCGTCAAGTGGTGTGCCATCTAATTCGAAGCATTCAATTGAGTCGTGCCAAATACCACGCATTTGCATTAAGGTATGGCCAACTGTTCCGGGAAGAAATTTTTGTCTCGACATCTTGATCCTAACTCGATAAATGTTATTGTATTTGTACTAAAGATATAACAATAACACTTAAATGCTTTTGCAGACAAGATTTAATAGGGTGAAATGATGAAATCAGTGGTAATTACCGGTAGTACTCGAGGTATTGGCCGAGGCTTGGCAGAAAACTTTCTAGAGCGTGGTTGTAAAGTGGTGATTTCTGCTCGCCAAGCAGAACAAGTAGCAAATGTTGTTGCTGATCTTGGGCAAAAATATGGCGCAGAAAACGTTACCGGCATCGCTTGCGATGTTACTAATGTCGAGCAATTATCAGCATTATGGCAACATGGTGTTGATGCGTTTACCACCATAGATATTTGGATCAATAATGCCGGTATGAGCATTCAACGTATGCCACTTGCTGAACAAGACAGTGCCGCATTATCGGCAATTATTAATACCAATCTAGCTGGTGTAGTTCTAGCAAGCCATGTCGCGCTTAAAGGGATGTTTGCCCAAGGTAATGGCCAACTGTGGAATATGGAAGGCTTTGGGTCTAATGATGCAACACAGCCTGGCATGGCGGCCTATGGTGCAACTAAGCGAGCAGTAACCTATTTAAACAAGTCACTGCAAAAGGAAGTTAAGGGTAGTGCAGTTCAAGTTAATACACTTAGTCCGGGCATTGTTGTTACTGAACTTCTCATTGGTGATTACGATACCTCGAGTGAAGCTTGGGCTAAAGCTAAGAAGATCTTCAATATCTTAGGTGATAAGGTTGAAACGGTAACGCCATGGTTAGTTGAGGGCGTATTAGCCGCGAACAAATCAGGTGCTAAAGTTGCTTGGTTAACTGGCGGAAAAGCGTTTGTACGATTTTTAACTGCAGGCTTTAAAAAACGCGATTTATTTACTGATATTGAAGGAGCTTAAAAAACGCTCAATATTTAAGTTGCTTGCTCAGCAGGCCGGTGATTAGCTATTCACCGGCTCATTCTTAAATAAGCTATCAAACGCTTTATTATCTAGCGTTTGGTCTGGTGTTAACTCATTACTTACGGCCATTCCTTTGATCACCGCAGGCCTTGTCGATATGCGTTCAAACCAGCTTTTTACGTTGCTAAATTGATTAATATCTATACCACCTCTATCCGCTTGTTCAACCCAAGGGTAACAAGCAATATCGGCAATGCTGTATTCTTCGCAAATATAAGCGTTACCTGCAAGTTGTTTATCAAGCACGGTATATAACCGTGTGAGTTCTTGTCGATAACGCTGCTGAGCATATGGCACTTGTTCGCGGGCGTAATGATTAAAGTGATTTGATTGCCCAGCCATTGGACCAAACCCTGCTATTTGCCAAAATAACCATTGTTGAACTTGCCATTTTTGCTGCGGTTCTAATGGGCAAAGCTTCCCTGTTTTCTCGGCAAGGTATAGTAAAATTGCTCCGCTTTCAAAAAGTGATATCTCTGGCTTTACCATGTGATCGACAATTGCAGGAATTTTATTGTTAGGGCTAATTTCTAAAAACTGAGAACTAAATTGTTCCCGTGCAAGTATATCGATTTTAATAATGCGGTAATCTAAATTGAGTTCTTCCAACGCAATACTAATTTTTTTAGCATTTGGCGTTGGAAAGTAATAGAGATCAATCATCTACTAATTAGCGTCAGCAAATACTGATTGTTTGGTTGGGGTTACTTTTTTGAAATTTAATGGCACGACTTTTTTGGCAACAACCAAGCCCCAAACAAATACAATAAGTGCACATAAGCCAACGAAAACAAATGGACCTGAGTTATGCCAATGGTCAAATAGATAACCACCAACAATACTTGAAACCAAAATACCGATAGCACCACTTAAATTGAAAATTCCAATAACGGCACCGCGGTTTTCTGTAGGAGTTTGTTGAGCAATAAGTACACCTGAGGTAATTATTCCACCAATTTCACTTATGCCAATAATTACCACAACAATTATCATCGCACCGCCAAAAGGGTCAGTAATAAAATAAGTGCTGCAGTAGCCGATAAATGAAATAAATAATGCGATTAACAATGCCGATACACGATTTATTTTATCGGTTAATATGCCGAAAAATGGCGCGGCTAATAGTGCACAACCTTGGGCAATAGCAACTATAACACCAGCTCTTTTTAAAGCCTCAGCACTGGTCATCCCTACTTCAGATGTACCATAATTTGATAGCCAAAGCGTCATAAATGCACCAACAATGGTTAGGTTTGCTCGCGATACAAACGAAGCGCCATAGGCTAATGCTATACCAGGATCTTTTGCCGCTCTAATACCATTAACTATTTTCTTGCCAATGTTTTCATTGCCGTGATCTTTATGCTTTACATGAGCCTTTAAGCCAAACCAAGCTGCAATGGCAACTAGCACTGAAATGATGGCCGCAATATTGTATGTGGTTAAGCCAGCTTCAACGCTGCTCGCCCCGCCATTTTGAAACACTTGTGGTAAACGCAATATAACGAATAAGGCAATAACAGCACCAACACCATTACACACTCCTTGCAAACCAGCAGCCTTGCCACGACTTTCATCTTTTGCGTAATCAGCAACTAAAGTAACAATCATACAAGTGGCGGCAGCAATACCAACACCGTAAATTACTCGGTAAAGATAAAGATCTTCAATACTAGTGGCTCTTGGGTATAAATAAATTGCTAAAGCAACAATTAAAAAACCTAAACAGAGTACTGTTCTACGACCAATTTTGTCAGAAACTGCACCCCAAACACCTACTGTGGCGATAATTGCCATTTCACCCCAAAAGTTTAATTGCCCTGTAATTGAGCCATGTTCACTTTTGGGAATATGCATTATTTCAGTAAATAAATAAGGCTGGAAGGCGTTAATAAAAGTAGCAAGTAAAATGGTGGCAATACAAGTAAGATAAAAACTACTCATATTCCAACTGTTTACTCCTGCATTTATATAAATGCCAAGATATTTTTTTGCTGTTTGAGACATAATAAAACCTTATAGATGATTACTTAGCAGCTGTAATACTGCTTCGCGTTTTTTTCCACAACAGATATCCTGCGAGTGCAAACGCACCCTGTGTGGCGGTATTAGTAAATTCAGCAACCCATTGAATTGCTTCGCGTTGGTCGTTCATTCTGGCAATTCCTGATAGGGTAAATATACCAATAATGTTTAATAAATAAAGCAGTGCAGAACTGCGCACCTTTACCTGCCAACTGTGTCGAATAGCATGCCAAATAAACACCAAATTACTTAACGTAAGTAAGCCTAAAAGTGCGAAAAACCATAATTTTTTATCTGGATACGTTATTGCTAAAGTTAGAGAGATGATTGCAAAAATAGCGACAATAGTAGCTGGGCAGCGCCAAGCTGTTGCTTTAATTGATTGTTGGTTGTAACGCTTTCTTGCGGCATATAAACAAAATGTTAAAAAGGCAAAACCTGGTGCCATAAAAATAAACAAGTTATTGTTTAACCACATAAAGTTTAGGTCTGCGCTGGCAATCAATAGTTTCCAAGTAGCTTTTGATACACCGCCAAAAACAATCATTAATGCCGCTACTTTCGTTAATGTTTGGTATTCATCGTTGTTAGCATTAATTATTTTCACGACAAAATATAGGCCTAAAGCCGATAGCATGACTGGAATAAAATCAAATAATGCTAATTCAATAGAGTACTGATACATGGCAAAACCTTTGTTATTGTTATTATTACTCGTTTGGTAGTTATTAACTACGCTATACATCTATGTTGGATCACAAAATGTTATATTGATAGTACATTTGTCATTTTAGTCAATAGTAAACATTGACTAAAAGTTATAATGTTATTACTTTAAGTCAATAGATTATTTTTATCTAGTTAAATAATTAGTTATTACAGGTAGCCAAAAGAATAAAAAAGGCACTGTTTTTAAAGAAGAGGATTTCCATGATTAGAGTCGCTGCTGCACAGTATCAAGTTACTAACGATGTGCAAGCCAACCTGTTGACTAGTATTCGCATGATTAAAGAGGCGGCTAAATGCTCGCCAGATTTAATCGTGTTACCTGAATTCGCCAATCACAATTCTTGGTATGACGATAAAGCTCATTGCTATGATGTTTCTATTGATATTGATGGTGACTTTGCTCAGCAAATTGCTGCAGCCGCCAAAGCAGCGAATGCTTATATTGTGATCAACTCAACAGTTAAACGTGGTAACGATATTGCCACTGGTACTAGTCTACTATTTTCACCAGAAGGTGAGTTGATTGGTGAAAATGATAAACAAGTACTGATTGGTCATGAAAATGACTTTCTTGAAATCGCCCAACAGCCAGGACCTATCGTTGACACTAAAATTGGTAAGCTAGCAATGTACTCTTGCATGGATGGTGTTATCAATGAAACACCGCGCTGCTTATCATTACGAGGTGCACAAATATTATGTAATAGCTTAAATTCATTCGCTATTGATGAAGGCACCTTGCATATTCCGGTGCGAGCCGCAGAAAACAAAGTATTTATTGTTGCAGCAAATAAAGTCGGACCGCTAATTCCTGAAGCGGTATTAGAGCCAATCTCTGCTGCAATTAATATCCCTGCAGAATTTTTACATGGCGCAGGCGACTCTCAAATTGTTGCTCCCGACGGTACTGTGCTAGCAATAGCTGGTAAAGGCGAAGAAGTTATTTGGGCTGATATCGACCCAGATCAAGCAGGCTCTAAATCTCGCCCGGATGGCACAGACATTTACAAGTCTCGTCGCCCAGAACTGTATCAATCATTTGGTGAAAACCCAGAATCGCAACCATTGCCTGAGTTTGCTGGCGCTATAGATGTTAAAGCTGCAACAATTTCAACTATTGATCTAGCCGACGCGATTGCACAAATAAGCCAATTATCTAAAGAACAGGTGAAAATCATTACTTTACCTGAACTCTGTGGTATCGATGCTGATACACCTGCAATTATGGCCAAGCAAAGTGAACAAGTAGTCGCTCAGTTAACTACTGCTTGTGTACCAGGTTTGTATATTGGTACTAGTATTGTCGCTAAGCTTGATAATGAGCAATACCAACATCAAGGCGTGATTATAAGTGAAAATGGCATTGCGCATCGTCAAGGACAAGTTCACTTTAGTGAGCGCTTTAATTGGTCAGTGTTAAGCGCAGAGTTTAGTACTTTTCAAAGTGCTTATGGCGTAATGGCTGTTACCGTTGAAGATGATGCCATTTATCCTGAAAGCTACCGTTTAATTGCTATGCAAGGTGCAGAAATTGTTTTGGCACCACTAAATTGTCAGGAGCGTTGGCAGACAATTACCGGTTTAATTGAACGAGCCTCAGAAAACCGTGTAAATATTGTTGCCGCAAGTCATAAGTCACAAGACAGTTTAATTTGTAGTTTACAAAAGGACTTCACCATAATGACCCCGTGGGTTGAACGTGAATTTGATGGCCTTTTAAGCCAATGTGAAGTTTTTAGTAGTGAAAATAAAGTGTTGATTGCTGAAATTCATCCGCAAGCAGCAGCAAATAAAGTCGTGTCGCATCGTACACACCTAATAAACAATCGTCCATGGCAGCTAATGTCTGCAATGCTGACTCAATAATAAGAATTAAAGGGAAATCGTAATGTCACAATTATCATTACCAGCACAACTATCTGAAGATACAGTACAAAATATCGTAAATCATTTCGGCATGACCGAAGTTCATGATGAAAATGGTGGTCCATTCATGACGCTAATTAGTCATGCACCAATGGCACAAGGTGAAGTTGGTAGCGTTCGAGTATTTGAAGGCGGTGGCCTTGACCGATTAATCACTTGTTCAATCGTAGTGCCAGCAATGATGCTCGATTCGCATATGTTGTACGGCTTTACGCCAAAAACCAGTGCTATCCCTCATTTTACCCTTGATTCGGTAAAAGCAGGCGAGCATTTCGCATTCCATTTAGATATGACTCCTCGTGTAGATCTTGCGCAACATATTGGTTATATGAATGAAGTTTTTCATCCGTTAACTGAAAAGTTTGATGCAGCTGAAGCTATTGAAGGTATCACTAAGGCACATATATCCCCGAGACAACGCGCCATAATGTCACCTTGGATGCTAGTGCATCGCGCTGATGAAGCCGGGTTTGCACAATTAACACCGCATTTAGATGGCTACTTAAATCATTGGTATGACTTACATACCAATGGCGTAACGTCACCGATTAGTGAAGAAGAATTAGTTGCCAGAGATAAGGCCAATCGTGCTGCTATTTTCGATCCTGAAATCGACCCAGTATGGAATCGAATCCAGGGCTTAATTGGTGAAGACGCGGTAAGTCAATTACGTAGCATGCTTAAAGGCGAAAGCTAACAAGTCTTAGTGATAACTGAGTCAAACATGAACAGAATAATGTAAAGGAAATAACAATGAAATATACCGGTGAACACTTTGTTGAAGGCATGAATAGTGAAGAGCGTGATCGTGCCAGTAAAGTAGACTCAGTATTAGAAACAATAAAAGCAGCATCAGCAGGGGTTGATCAATCTGGTGAGTTTGAAGTAAACCACATAAAAACGTTGTCAGATGCTGGTCTTTTAGGCCTAATTATTCCAAAGGAATACGGTGGATTAGGTGGTGGTCTACGTGATTTAGCTGCAGCGACATTTGCTATTGGTAGTGTATGCCCATCAACAGCATTAACGTATTTCTTTCACTGTTCATCGGCATCTCGAGGTTTGTTAGCGTTAGAAGCAATTGAACATGGTTTGTTTACTGACGAAGAAGCGCCACAAGTAAAAGCATTCGCTGAAAAAATTCTTAATACTATGGGTAAAGATGCTAAATGGTTAGCAAACTTTGCTTCAGAAGCGGTTAAGTCTGAAAAAGCGGCGATTACTATTAGCACTAAAGCGACTAAGGTTGAAGGCGGTTACTTAATTAATGGTGTTAAATCATTTGGTTGTGCAACAGGGGTTGCTGATCAATATTTAGTTACAGCAAGTCTTGACGGCTATGAAGATGCAAGTGGTTTAGCAACCTTCTTTGTCGGCCGTGATGCTAAAGGTGTTTCGCAACGCCAAAAATGGGATGCCCTTGGCATGCGTGGTACTGCCACTCATGGTCTTATTTTAGAAGACGTTTTTGTTAGCGAAGAAGATGCGTTAGCCGTACCGAGTGCATTTGTGCGTTGTATGCAAATGAGTCGCGGCAGCTTTGTAGGTAACCAACTTGCAGGTATTGCTGTTTATCTTGGCCAAGCTTGGTCAATTTATAACACTACATTAGACACATTAACTAAAGCGAAATTTGGCGATTCAGGAAAATCAATCGCCAGCTCGCCAATGCATCAACAATTAATTGGTGAAATGATGTGTGATGTAGAAACGGCAATGCTGTGGTTACGTCGTCAATTAGAGCTAGAAAGTAGTGAACAAGAAATTTTACCTAAAGCAGAAGTCGTTAAACGCTGGCGTTTATGTAAAGGCCAAGTGTCTGAATATGGCTTTAAAGTTGCGGTAAATGCATTGAAATGTACGGGAACGTCAGGTACTGGTTTCTCAAACCCAAGTTCTCGCGGTCTTCGAGATATGGCAATGGCATTAGTTCAAGCTTTCCCTGCTGAGCGTGGTCGATTAATGGCTGCTCAAATGGAAGTAGAAGGCGCTGAACAAAATCAGTTTGGTGTAAAAGGCTAAGCCGATAAACCGAAAGAGCAAAGGATTTGAATTGTGAGTTATCAACTTCCCATACAACAATTATATATAAATGATCAGTGGTGTGATGCCGCTGAAACGTTACCGAACCATTTATATAATGCTAGTACTGGCGAGCAATTGTGCCAACAAATGGCTGCGTCTGACAAGCAAGTAGAGCAAGCCTTAGCATGTGCTCAGCAATGTTTTGCCAGCGGCAATTGGTCCGAATTGAGCTATCAACTTCGCGCCGACTATTTAGATAAAATTGCAGAGTTCATGCAAGCTAAAAGTGAGCAAATAGCCCTTGCGGATGCGGTACAAACAGGTGTTGTATTAGCGCTAACAGAGCAATTTGCCAAAGTTTGTTCATTGGCATTTATTGGCGCAGCAAAATTGTTACGTGAATTACCCGAACAACAAGAATTTAACGGTGCTAATGGCAATATAATTATGGAGCGCCTGCCATTAGGTGTTGCTGCAATAATTGCCCCGTGGAATGCTCCATCAGGTATCGCGTGTCATAAGTTAGCCAGTGCTTTAGCTGCTGGTTGTCCGGTTATTTTTAAACCATCTGAATGGGCAGCAGGCTCAGCACAATTTATTAGTGAAGCAATTGTCGATGCAAAATTACCAAAGGGTACGTTCCAAATGGTACTGGGTGGTAGCCATGTAGGTGGTAAAGTTGTTACTGATAAACGCACACAAGCGGTATCGTTTACCGGTGGTGCCATGGGTGGCGCAGGTGTTGGCCGTGTTTGCGGTGAACAAATAAAATCGGCGCAATTAGAGCTTGGTGGTAATAATGCATTAGTTGTATTAGCCGATGCTGATTTAGATAATGCCGCCACTAGTATTGTTGCGGGTTTAACTACGATGAATGCTCAATGGTGTCGCGCGCTTGGCCGACTTGTTATCGCATCATCGGTTAAAAACGAATTGCTAAACAAGGTTAAAGAAAAATTTGCCGATATCACTTTAGGCAATGCCTTAGATAAAAAAACCAATATGGGGCCTTTAGTTCATCAAGGTCACTTAAAACATGTGCAACAACGCGTTAACGAGTATAAAGAGCTTGGTGCAAATATCATCGAATTAGCTGATTTGCCTGACTTGGCCGGGTGGTACCACGTACCAACTTTGGTTGACGGTTTAAAAGGCGAGCAAACGCTAGAAGAAGTGTTTGGCCCGGTTGCAACTGTGCATATTTTTGATACCGATGATGAGGCAATTTTTTTAGCTAATCAAACTGATTATGGTCTAGCGGCTTATGTATTTGGCGAACAAGATCACGCCTGGCAGGTGGCTAAAAAGTTACGAGCAGGAACGGTTAAAATTAACAAAGTAACGCTGTTTTCATTACGACCTGACTTACCTCGTTCAGCGTGGGGTAAATCTGGAGTTGGTGATGAAGGGACTGTTGAAACCTTTGAGTTTTTCCGCGGCACACGTGTTATTGGAGAGGCGTAATGAATCCTTATAATTTATTTATAAATGGTCAAGATGTTGCCCCTGCAAGTGGTAACTATTTTGATGTACTTAACCCAAGTAATGAACAACTTTATGCGAAAGTTGCACAGGCGAATTCAGCAGATGTTGAACAGGCAATCAATATCGCCAAAAGCGGTTATAAAACTTGGTCAAAAGCAGCGCCCAAAGTACGTGAAGCGGCACTGTTAAAAGCGGCCGATTTAATTGAACAGCAAGGCATGGCGAGACTACTTGATATTCTTATTGATGAAAGTGGCTCGGCAATTAGCAAAGCGCGTTTTGAAATTTTATATACCGTTGATTTATTAAGAACAGCGGCCGGAGAAGCTCGTCGTTTATATGGCGATACCTTTCCAAATGATAATCCCGATAGAATTTCTATGGTATTGCGCCATCCATTAGGCGTAGTTGCGGTGGTTTCACCTTATAACGCACCACTGGCGCTATTAACCAAAATGGTGGCCTTTCCTCTAGCTGCCGGAAACTCAGTGGTTATCAAACCGTCTGAAGAAACACCGGTTATTGCCCTAGAATTTGCCAAAATGTTAGTCGAAGCTGGCGTACCAAGTGAAGTAATTCATGTTGTAACTGGCTTTGGTTTGGAATGTGGTGCGCCTCTTGTTGAGCATCAAGATATTGACTGTATTGCGTTAACTGGTTCAACCCAAACAGGACAACACATTGGCGGTGTGGCAATGAAACGCATGGTTAAAGCACAACTTGAGCTTGGCGGAAAAAGCGCGGCATTAGTATTGCCAGATGTTGACCCTAAAAAGGCGGCGGCAATTGTTGCCCAAGGGATATTTACTCACGGTGGTCAAATTTGTATGGCCAATTCTAGAGTGATAGTACACAGCGATATTTATCAAGACTTCATTGAGGCATTAAAAGCCGAAGCTGAAAGTTTGCAAGTAGGTGATTTACGTGATGACAATACCATTTATGGCCCGCTTATTAATCGCAATGCAGTTGAAAAAATTCAGCAGCATGTCGACAGTGCCGTAGCTGCAGGGGCAACGATTTTAACTGGTGGTAGTGTTAAATCTGGTTTGATTTATCAACCAACAGTGCTTGTTGATTCACCTAATACATGCAGTGCTTGGACAGAAGAATCGTTTGGGCCATTAACCAATGTGGTTAAAGCCGATTCATTAGAGCAAGCGATTGATATTGCTAACGATTCAAAATTTGGTTTATCGGCAAGTGTACTGACTAAAAATATGAACTGGGCAATGACCGCAGTGCGCGGTATTGATGCCGGTTCGGTACATGTTGGTATGCACTCATTCCAAAGTAATGCATTAGCACCTATTGGCGGTAGTAAGTTGTCGGGTGTTGGACGCAGCGGCGGAGCCTATTCAACGGAAGAATTTACCGATGTTAAGTGGGTAAGTATTGAAGTAAATGAGAGTTTGTAAATAGGTACTATTATGAGCGAGCAATCTAACATCAATAAAGGCTATGCAAACACTGATTTTGGCCAAGTGCATTATTTAACTGCTGGCGATAAGTCAAAACCTGTATTGGTTTTACTTCATCAAGCGCCAAGCTGCGCTGAGATGTACCGTATTATCATGCCATTTTTAACCGAACACTTTTACTGCATTGCTCCTGACTTTATTGGTTTCGGCCAAAGTGATGGCATCAATTTAGGTGCACATAGTATCGATTTATATGGTGATAGCGTGGTGCAATGTTTGCAGCATATTGGTGTCAATATTAGCGAGAACCAAGCCGCTATTTTTGGCCATCATACCGGTGCTGCCGTTGCTAAATATATCGCTTCGAATTATCCATATTTATGTGAACGTTTAATCATGTCAGGTCCAACGTTAATGCCAGCAGACTTGTGCGCTGCATTGCCAGCCAAAGTGGCATTGCCTGAGCCCGATGAGGGCGGAGAGTATATCGCTAATATTTGGCAAAAAATGCGCGGTAAAGACAGTGATGTAGATATAGCTATAGCACAAAGAGAAACCTGCTTAGCAATACAAATGGGTGAACACTATCAAGCGGCCTATAAGGCAGTAGCAAATTTTGATGCAGCAGCAGCATTAAGAAAAATACAATGCAAAACGCTAGTTTTTGCCGGTGACCGTGATGTTTTACAACCTTATATTGATGATAGCTTAGCGCTTTTAAAAATGGGAACCAAGGTCGAAATTGGCGATACCACAACTTATGTTTGTGAAACTCATCCGCAACAAGTTGCCAATATAATAATAAACTTTTTGAGATAAATTCATGGACTTACAGAAAAACAAATTAGGATTTGGTCAACGACCAGCATTGATATTGGTTGATATGATCAATGGCTTTACTGATCCAGCTTGCCCTTTGGGGGCAGAGTGTGAATCTGTGGTGGTACACAACCAACAATTATTAGCCGCCTTTCGCGCCAAAGGGTTACCGGTATTTTTTACTACTGTGGTTTTTCATAATGAATCTCAAGCACGTGTTTTTAGAGATAAAATCAATGCGCTTGATGTGTTAACTCCAGGTTCGCACTGGGTAAAAATTGATTCAAGATTAACACCGCTAGAGAACGAAGCTGTTATTGAAAAGCAATGGGCGAGTAGTTTTTTTAAAACCGACTTAGCTCAGCAGCTAATCGCGGCCCAAGCTGACTCAATAGTGGTCACTGGTTTAACTACAAGTGGTTGTGTGCGCGCAACTGTAGTTGATGGCTTACAACATAACTTCCGAGTTGTTGTAGCAGAAGAGGCGGTTGGCGATCGTAATCAAGACGCCCACAAAGCAAACCTATTTGATATGAATGCAAAATATGCCGATGTTACTGGCTGTGCAGACATTATTTCCCAACTACACAAAATATAAAAATTACCATAAGGAGCAGTATTATTATGGCTAAAACAAATAACACAGTAATCATTTCAGGTGCAGGCCCGGCAGGTTCGGTTCTCGCATTGTATTTGGCAAAGCAAAATATTCCTGTCGTACTACTTGAAAAACATAGCAGTTTACCAATCGATTTAAGAGCGTCGACGTTTCACCCGCCATCAATGGAAATGTTAGATGGATTAGGGCTTGCTGATGAAATGATTGAGAAAGGTTTAGTTGTAGATAGATATCAATATCGCGATCGTAAAACTAACGAAGTTGCTGAGTTTGATATGAATTTGATCAGTGATGAAACTCGTTTTCCATTTCGTTTGCAGTTAGAGCAGTATGAGTTAACGCACATTATTGGTGAACACCTTAAAAACTATGACAACGTTGAAGTGTTATTTGAGCATGAAGTTGCTGATTTTGAACAAGACAATGATGGCGTTACCGCAATTGTTAACACACCTAATGGTGAAATCAGCATTAATGGCGCATTTTTACTAGGCTGTGATGGCGCCTCGAGTAATGTTCGAAAAGCGGCAGAAATTAACTACGGCGGTTTTACTTATAATGAGAAATTCTTGGTTGCTAGTACCACGTTCCCATTTGAAGATGCCTTCGATAATCTTTCTTATGTTAACTACGTATCAGATCCTGATGAGTGGTGTGTGATATTACGTACGGAGAAAATTTGGCGTGTACTTTGGCCAACAGACCCGAATGAAACCGATTTAGATAAATACTTAACTGATGAATTCATTCAAGACCGTCTACAACACCTTTATAAAAAAGAAGGTGATTATGACATAGGCCATCGTACGTTATACAACGTACATCAACGTGTTGCTGAAACCTATTACAAAGGCCGTGTAGTGCTTGCTGGTGATGCTTGTCATATTAACAATCCGTTAGGCGGTATGGGTATGAATGGCGGTTTACATGATGCGTTTAACTTAGCTGAAAAATTAACAGACATTATTCAAAATGGTGCAGATTATGAAGCAAAGTTTGCCCACTATGATCGTCAACGCAAAGATTTAGCCGTTCAATTTGTGCAAAACCATACCATTGCCAATAAGAAACTGATGGAATCTACTGATCCTGAAGAGCAAGCTAAACGTCAAAAAATGTTTATGGACACGGCTGCTGATCCAGTTAAAGCGAAAGAATTTATATTAGAGCGTGCAATGATTCAATGTGTAAAGGATTCACTCGCTGTTGAATAAAGCATTTTAATTAACGAAATATTAAAGCCAGTTATTAACTGGTTTTTTTTTACATATTTTTTGATCTTTATGTGTTTTCGTCTGATTTTTAGCCAAAAAAAGTGACATATGTCAGTCCAATTTACATTTAAATAACATATCTTAGGTCTATTGTATTATCAATATAACAAAATAGATTGTTTTATTGTTGCATCAATATAACAAATGTGTAACTTTAATAACTAAGAGCAAAGCCTGCGCAATGCTTAAATAATAATAAGACAAATACAATAATAGAAATTTGCGACACGCCTGATGATGTTTATGTAGTTCAATCAGGTATGGCAAACAATAATAATTTAAAGCCAACCCCTAGGGTGAAACTATGAACAAAACTAAGTTATCTATTCTAATATCCTCTTTTTTGCTTGCGCAATCAGCATATGCTGCAGAGTCCGATGCTGAAACACAAGCGGCAAAAGAGTCAGACATTGAAAGAATTACCGTTACTACTCGTAAAATTACTGAAACATTAGAAACAATTCCGTTGTCTATTTCAGCAATGTCAAATAGAGAAATTGAAGAGAAAGGTATTCAAACATCAGAAGATGTAGCTAAATATATTAATGGTCTAACATTTGATATTGGCGCAGGTCCAAACGATACTCGCCCTACGATTCGTGGTTTAACTATTGACCGTGGTCGTCCAAATGTAGCGATTCTAGTAGATGGTATCGATGTTTCTTCAGAAACAATGACATTATCTGGTGGTGGTATGACCGCCAACATGAAGCTTCTAGATCTACAACAAGTTGAAGTTGTTAAAGGTCCTCAATCGGTAAACTATGGTCGCAGTGCATTCGCTGGAGCCATCAACTATGTAACTAAACGTCCTAGTTTTGACAAGCAAGTAAAATTAGATGCCAATATCGCTGAAAACAGTACGCATGACCTTGCATTGACCATTGAGGGCGGCCTTACTGAAAATTTTGCAGCAAAAATTAAAGTCATCGACTCATCAAGCGATGGCCAATATGACAATCCAAATACTGGTGGAAACTTAGGTTATTCTGAATCACAAGGTGTTGCCTTATCGGCGTTATATCTTCCTAGTGATGATACGTCGATTTATTTCCGTGCAGAAACCTCAGATGAAGAATATGGTCCTCGTCCAGTAGTGTCTATTCGTAGCATGCTTCCAGAATTCGATCCGATGACTAATCCATTTGCTACCGGCTCGGTTAATACCGCGCAAGGTGGAAAAATGTTACCTTACTCTTTTGATGCACCACAAGATTGTGCGGCAGCAGAAGCAGCGCCTTATTGGGACAGTTTCGCTTTCTTAGGTCCTCAACCTAATTGTCGCCCTATGGTTACGGGTGAAGTGCAAGGAGACGAAAGTCAGATTGATTTGTCAGCGAATCCTCTAACAGGCAAGGATTATAGAGGCACTGACGTAGAAAATACTCGTGTTTCATTTGAATTTGAGTGGAATTTCGATTCTTTTAACTTTGTATCAAGTACCTCTTATACAAAAAGTGACTCGTCAATTATAGAAGATTTTGACTCTACAGATTATTCGCTTTATTCAGATCCGGTAGGAATGCCACCTTTTGCACCACCATGGTCACAATTTGGTATGCAATCAGACTCAAGTTCAACCTTTGAGTTAGAGCAATATAACCAAGAATTTCGCCTAAGTGGTGATACTGACAAATTTAACTGGGTTGCTTCTGCATTATTCTGGAAAGAAGAAATGGAAACACAATTCGGCAATCAATTTTGGTTAAGAGAAGGTGCGGATAAAGCAACAGTACTTGCACAATTGCAACAATCTCCTTTCACTAGCTTTATTAACGATCTTAAAGAAGCGCCATTTGCTGATGGTGTTAATAAAACAACTCCAATTACACGAGATACTGAACATTGGTCTATTGCTGGTTTAATCAATTGGCATGTAACAGATGACATGAACATTTCATTTGAAGGTCGCTATATTGATGAAACTATCGATTATACCGGTGAAGCAGATGACAGAACGTATGATGCCTTTTACATGTTTGGCATGCATGCTTACGATGCTGGACAATTAACATTTGATCCGACTATTCCACCGTTTGGCGGCTTTGTACCTAACGAGAATTACTATACTGAGAACAGCGTTAGCGACAGCGCATTCTTACCGCGTGTAACGGTTGATTATCAAGTAAATGAAACCGTATTTACTTATGTAACAGCTTCAAAAGGCTTTAAACCCGGCGGTATTACTACCACCGATGCTAATGGTGATGTTAGAGATGGTGAGTACAAGCCTGAAGAACTTTGGGCTTATGAAATTGGTGCTAAAGCATTCTCTGCAGAAAATAATGTCTTAGTTAACGTAGCGGCATTCTATTGGGAATATACTGACCAACAAACACCATTTACTTTCTTTAATGAAGTTGGTATTGCTAACGTTTCGGTTATCAACGCCGGTGAATCTGAAGTAAAAGGTTTTGAAATTGATAGTGTATGGCAACCAATTCCTGAATTACGTATTTCAGGCGGTTATTTGTATTCTGATTCTTCATATACTGATTTCAATTTAGCAGAAATCGTTGCAGGTGCTGATCTTCCTGGCGCTAAAGTAAGTGATGTTGATAAAATGATTTCCGGTAATGAAGATGGTGATTTTTCAGGTAAACAATTACCTCTTTCAGCAAAACATACAGGTACGATTAACGCACGTTACACTACTGAAGTTTTTGAACTTCAAGCTTTCGTTGAAGTGTTTGGTCAATACAGTTCGAAACGTTATGTAGATCGTGGTGAGCATGCTTACTTAGATTCATATTGGGAATGGGACTTAAGCATCGGAATGCAGGGTGACAACTGGACTGTTACTGGCTATGTTGAAAACTTATTTGATGACGATACAATCAAATCTGCAATTGGTAACGTTGATTATGGTTTCTTCCCTGACGGTCAAGCTGTTCCATTTGCGGTAAATGCAACTTTACCTAGTTTAAGAACTGCAGGTGTTCGTATGAGTTATACATTTTAATTAACTGATAATATAGCAAAAAAAAGAAGGGACGCATTGCGTCCCTTACTATTCTTATTTTATATTCTATGTAAATAGATTTTTCTTTTAACTTTGGAGATTATTGTGACTACTGACGTTGTATCTCAGCCTTCTAAATTTTCTAATATCCGCGCTAACACTGTCTTTATGGCATTGCTAGTTTACTTTTTCGTGACTTTGCAAAAACCTATTTCCCATATGTATGTCGTCAGTATGATTTACGCTGTCCCGCACTCCGAAACCTGGAAGTACTTAATGACTTTCGCTATTGGTTGTATCGGTGTTGTTTTGATTTATAAGGGATTAAAAAAAGACGAAGTTAAGGGGTCATTACTTGGATTCTTGGGTGCTATGTTAATTTGGGACTCTTGGGTTGAAATGGGCTTAGATTTCTTTGAACACGCCAACTCTATCCCTATGGTGAAAGATGCTAGCGGAACACCAGTCTTATTAGGTTCACACAGCATATTAGAGATATCGTCGATCTTTTTATTATTCATGTTAATTACCACCATGTTCCAGAAAGATATGCGTTGTCGCATGTTGCTATGGATCCGTAAAACTTTAGGCTTGCGAGAAGGTTTAGGTAAACCAACGGCTGGCATTAAGCCACAAACCTCTCGAATTGCAGCCTCTGAATATGTATTTGTAAACTGGTTTATGTACGTGGTAATGATTCTGATTTTAGACCCACGTATTGCCGGTACTCACCACATGGCAACTTATATCTTGTCGGCAGCAATATTTGTTTGGTCAGTATACTTACTTTATAAACAAAGTAAGCAAACTGAAGTTGGTTTAATGATTCGTTATGCCATCGGTGCTGGCGGTGTTGCTTGGTACAACTGGGAAATAGCCACCTATTGGGGTTTTTATAAAGAGTTTTGGATTGATCCCAGCCAGTGGGGTAAATGGTTAGTTGTACTTGCACTGTTTATTGGTATTTTTATTTTCTTATGGAAAACACCAATAAACCCAGATTCTGGAAAATCGGCCAAAATAAATAAGTAATCATACAGGTCGGTTTACCGGCCTTTTTTTATGAATTCAGCTCTTGTCACAGCTTAGTAAATGCTGTTTGTCATTGTCGTAAATGAAAACTTTCAACATAATAAAAATAAAGAGGTTGTTATGAAACTTGCAAAAATTTATTTAATGCATGCACTTATTTATGTGCTTATCGGTGTCGCTTTGGGTTTATATATGGCGGCAAATCAAAATCATAGTCAAATGGTTACTCATGCACATTTATTGATGTTGGGTTTTGTTATGTCATTTTGCTATGCCTGTATTCATAAACTTTGGCTTAACGGCAAACCTTCTAAGTTCGCCACTAGTCAGTTTATTTTCCATCAATTGGGCACTATTTTGATGGTCGTAGGAATGGGCAGTATGTACGGTATGTTAATGCACCCTGCTATTGCCGGTATAACTATGGGTGTGGCAGCACTATTTATTATGATTGCGATTGTGCAGATGATTATTTTAGTGAAAAAACAACCGCAATTAAGCAACGCATAAGCGTATTTATATTCACATTGTTCTGAGGAATCATTATGGACAATTATCAAATTGCACGTCGAGCTCAAATCGGCGTTATTATCCCATCCACCAATACTGGTGTTGAATACGATTTACAAAAATTTATGTTTGATGGCGTAACTTGGCACCCATCAAGATTTTTAATCGAATTGCGTAACTGGGCAGAAGAGATGAACAAAACTGGCGAAAATGAAAATGCCGTATTTGAACGTTTTCTAGATATTATGCGTGGTGAAATTCCGAGTTCAATTCGTAATATTTTAAGTGCGAAAGTTGATCACATTATGCTTGGTATGTCGGCTGAAACATTTTGGGGCGGGCTTGATGGTAACATCGCCTTTGAACAAGAAATTCGCGATCAAATTGGTGACCTTGGGTTAACTACTGGAGCAGGAGCCACCAAAGATGCGTTAGAACTTTTTGGTGCTAAGAAGATATCGGTAATTACCCCATACCCTGAAGTTGGCGATGAAAACGTGATTCGCTTCTTTAGTGATATAGGCTTTGAGGTACATAAAGTTAAAGGTATGAACCGTCCATCTGCGACAGCTATTGCTGAAACTAGTATTCAAGAAGTTGTATCGGCTATCCATGAAGTAGATCACGATAGCGTTGATGCTATTATTCAATGTGGTACTAATTTATCTACTATGGACTTGTTTCCAACGTACGAGCATATTTTAGGAAAGCCTATGCTTCCAATTAATCAGGCAACTGCTTGGCATGCATTAAGAGCGTGTGGCATTAACGATAAAATTACTGGCAAAGGTCGTTTGTTAGAAGAGTTCTAACAGATATCTCGAGTTAAGGTTAAGTATTATGCCAAGAACCATTAACCTGTTAATTACTTTATCCTTATTATTAATGGGCTTAATCTGGTTACTTGGCCCTTATAATAGCGGTATTGAATTAACACCAGATAAAGGACCATTTTGGTATTATTGGCAATTACCTGATCCTACCTGGCTCACTCGTTTTAGCGCATGGGGCGGTTTCGCCTCACATCAACTTTTCTTTTGGTGGTTAATAGCTAGCAGTAAAAAGAAAAAAGCAGCTGGTGAACTAAGCTACCAAAAGGGCTTACAAAAACACAATTACATCGCGTTGTTTGGCAACTTATTTTTTGTTTTACTGCACATAGTTCAAACGAAAGTATTCTACGATGGCTTAGCTCAAGACACACATATATTTTCAGGTCAGTTTGCCGTTATTATTTTGCTGGCTTTAGTGCTAATCCTTGAGAATAAACGCCGTGGCTTACTCTTTGGTAAGCAAGTAGGATTTTTAAATAACATTCGCTATTTAGTCAAAGATTACCACGGCTATTATTTTTCCTGGGCTATTGTTTTTACCTTTTGGTTTCATCCTATTGAGATAACCTATGGCCATTTACTTGGTACTTTTTACGCTATCCTGATCATCGTTCAGGGGAGTTTGATATTTACTCGTTACCATCAAAACAAATACTGGACCTTATTGTTAGAAACCTTTGTATTACTGCATGGTGCGGTGGTTGCTTATATGTCTATTTACCACGATACTTGGCCAATGTTTGCCTTTGGATTTGCAACACTATTTTTTATTACTCAAATATATGGCTTAGGTTTGTCGAAGCGAGTAACTTATTATTGCAGTGCTGTTTATATCGTAGTTTTGGTGATTTTCTATCAAAATGATTACTGGCAAATGGTCGAAGTTTTACGTATTCCATTTATCTTGATTATAGTTGCAGTTGTGCTGGCTGCCCTGCTTTATTTAATTCATACCTTCATAATAAAACGCCGTTAAACACTAGCTTTATGACTGACTTTTCGCAATTGAATCTATTGCATTAATTAACCTTTGCTGACATACTTTGTTATATTGATATAACAAAGTATGTAATGGCTAATTTGATTGGTCTGATCCGCAGGAGTAGTAATGAGCAAGCCACTTTCAGGTTTAAAAATAATTGACTTAACCCATATGTTATCCGGGCCATATGGTTCAATGATCCTTTCCGATATGGGTGCCGATACAATTAAGGTGGAACCACTGCAAGGTGAAGGTACGCGAAAGCTGCTCGCTAAAGATCCAAATAATTCTTTAGATGGATTTGGTGCCTACTTTATTACCCTCAATCGAAATAAGCGTTCTGTTGCCATTGATTTGAAAAGCACAGAAGGCAAAGAATTATTTTACCAATTGGTTGGTGAGGTTGATGTTGTGATCAACAACTTTGGTCCTGGAGTACCTAAACGTTTAGGCATAGATTACGATACTTTGGTAAAGCATAACCCCAAAATTATTACTTGTTCGGTAACCGGTTTTGGTGAAGACGGACCGGGCCATAAGCGTCCAGCGTTCGATCAAGTAGCACAAGCTTTTGGTGGTGGTATGTCAATTACTGGTACCAACGCCGATCAACCACAACGCGCAGGCATTCCCATTGGCGATTTAGGTGGTGGTATGTTTGCGGTAATGGGTATTCTTGGTGCCGTGGTTGAACGCTACCAATCAGGTCTGGGTCAACATATAGATATTTCGATGCTTGATTGCCAAGTGTCATTGCTTAATTACATGGCAACTATGCACATGCTTTCAGGTGTTGATCCACATCCAATCGGTAACGGTCATTTTGTTCATGTGCCATATAACAGCTATAAAACTGAAGATGGCCATATTATTGTGGCAATTTTAGCGGATGAATTTTGGCAGCGCTTTAAATCAGTTACCAATACACCATTATTTGACAATGATAAATACGATGAACAACCGGGCCGTTATGCCGACAAGGCATTTATTGATAGTACTATCAATGAAATATTTGCTACCAATACCACAAAATATTGGTTAACAAAACTTGAAGAAGCGCGTATCCCTTGTGCGCCAGTAAATAAATTTAGCGACGTGTTAAACGACAGCCAAGTTTTACATCGCAACATGGTGGTAGATATTCATCACCCAGATGGTAAATCAACCAAAGGGCCGGGTAATCCAATTAAGATGTCTCGCTCGCACGAAGATACTTTCACACCAGCGCCGCATGTAGGGCAACACACCGATGAAGTGCTGTCTGAGTTATTGAATATGCCAGTAGAGCGAATAGAAGAGCTACGTAAGCAAGGTATTGTGAACTAATGACTAAGTTTGTTCGTATCACTGATGTCGGCCCAAGAGATGGGTTGCAAAATCAAGCAACCATATTAACACCAGAACAACGCGGTAAAATTATTGCAGGTTTGGTGGACGCCGGTGTTCCAAATATAGAAGTAGGAAGTTTCGTTTCTCCCAAAGCGGTGCCGGCAATGGCGGGAGTTGCTGATATTTATCAGCAGCTTCCTGCCGGTAAAGCTTACTACCAGGCACTGATCCCGAATGAAAAAGGCTATCAATTAGCTAAGACTGCAGGTGCAAAAGCAGTGATGATGGTTGTTTGTGCCACTGAAACTATGAATCAAAAAAATGTCCGTTTGTCGGTAAACGATGGTTTAAAGCAAGCTCGAGATATTATTAGCCAGGGTAAACAAGACGGTATCGATGTTATTTGCTGTATTGCTGTTGCTTGGGAATGTCCATTTGAAGGCAAAACTGATAATCAGCAAGTGATTAATATGGCGTCATATTTAGATGAAGCTGGAGCGAAAGAAATTATCCTTGCCGATACCATAGGTGCGGCAACGCCAGAGGCGGTTGCTCATTTAGTAGAGAAAGTCGCATCAAGTGTTTCTATAAAGAAACTTGCATGTCACTTTCATGATACCCGCGCAATGGGTCTGGCTAATGTTTATGCTGCGTTACAAGTTGGTATTCGAAAATTTGATGCTGCTCTTGGTGGCCTAGGCGGCTGCCCTTTCGCCCCTGGTGCTACGGGCAATGTTGCCACTGAAGATGTAGTGATGATGTTACATCAAATGGGCTATGACACTGGCATTAACTTAGAAGACTTAATGAAAGTATCCAATTTAGCCGGTGAAATGGTTGGTCAGGATATTGGCGGTCGAGCTGATAAGTGGCGACAATTACAGTTAGAAAAAGGCTTGCCGTTAGTCTAGCACTACCGACAATATATTATGAATAACGCTAAGACTTTATACGATAAATTATGGGATATGCATTGTGTTGAAGTAGACGAGCAAGGAAACGCGCTGATCTATATTGACCGTCATATTATTCACGAAATTACCTCTCCCCAGGCATTCGATGGTTTAAATCAGCATCAACGCGACGTTTGGCGAATAGATTCAATTTTAGCAACACCAGATCATCAAGTCCCAACCGATGATAGGCATTTAGGGTTGGAGGGATTCGCCGACCCTATTGCCAGACTTCAAGTTGAAACCTTAGACAAAAATTGTGAACAGCATGGTATTAATCAATTTAAATTAAATGATAAACGTCAAGGCATAGTACATGTTGTTGGTCCGGAGCAAGGAGCAACATTACCTGGAATGACAGTTGTTTGTGGTGATTCACATTCTTCTACCCATGGTGCATTTGCAGCCCTTGCTCAAGGTATTGGTACATCAGAAGTAGAACATGTACTTGCGACTCAGTGTTTAGCTCAACAGAAATGCAAAAACTTACGGGTTAATGTTAACGGTGAGCTATCGTTTGGGGTAACCGCCAAAGACATGATCCTTTATATTATTGGTAAATTAGGCACTGCCGGTGGTAGTGGCTATGCCATAGAATATGCGGGTGAGGCCGTTCAGGCTTTATCTATGGAAGGACGATTGACGCTTTGTAATATGACCATTGAAGCAGGCGCACGTTCTGGCATGGTCGCGTTTGATAATATCACTGCAGAATATTTAAAAGGTAAGCCATTTTCACCGAAAGGCGAGCAGTGGCAACAAGCACTAATGTTTTGGCAAAGTTTAGTTTCAGATCAAGATGCGGTATTTGACAAAGAGCTGCAAATTGACGCTAAAGACATTGCACCGCAAGTGACGTGGGGCACCAAGCCCGATCAAGTAGTTGATGTAAATGCTGCGGTTCCAAATTCTGCATCGGGCAAAGATGACGTCCAACAGCAAGAGTGGTTAAAAGCGCAAGAATATATGGGTGTTGTTGCTGCTACACCAATGAAAAACTTAACTATAGACCAGGTATTTATCGGCTCTTGTACTAATGGCCGCATTGAAGATATTCGTGCGGTGGCGCAAGTGGTAAAAGGTAAAACTGTTGCCAGTACTATTAAGCGCGCCATGGTGGTGCCGGGCTCTGGATTGGTCAAAGAGCAAGCTGAAGCAGAAGGCTTAGATCAAATTATCATTGATGCTGGCTTTGACTGGCGGTTTGCTGGTTGTTCTATGTGTAATGCGATGAATCCAGATAAATTAGAAAATCAGCAGCGCTGTGCCTCAACGTCAAACCGAAACTTTGAAGGCCGTCAAGGCCAAGGCGGTCGCACTCATTTAGTCTCCCCTGCAATGGCCGCAGCGGCAGCTATTGAAGGCCACTTTGTTGATATTAGGGAGTACAGCTAATGCAGCCTTTTATCCTGCACACTGGCAAAGTTGCGCCAATGGATCGGGCTAACGTTGATACCGACGCGATGATGCCAAAGCAATACCTTAAATGCATTAGCAAAACCGGTTATGGCGATTGGACCTTTGATGATTGGCGCTACCTAGATGCTGGTGATGTTGGAGTTGATCCTAAGACCCGCCGTAAAAATCCAGATTTTGAATTAAATAAACCACAATTTCAACATGCCAGTATTTTACTTGGTAGAGAAAATTTTGGCTGTGGATCCAGTCGTGAACATGCGGTTTGGGGAATTCGTGACATGGGTTTTAAAGTCATTATTGCCACTAGTTTTGCCGATATCTTTTTTAATAACTGTTTTAACAATGGTGTACTGGCGATCAGCTTATCTAGCGAGATTATTGACAGCTTATTCAACCAAGCAAAATTTGGTATTTCTATGACCATTGATTTAGAAAACCAAAAGATTATTTGTGAGCAACAAACGATAAATTTTGAGGTTGACGACATGCGTCGATTTAAATTACTAAATGGCTTAGACAACATTGCTTTAACGTTAGAAAAAGTTGACAAAATTAAAGCGTTTGAACAGCAACACCAACATAGTCACCCTTACTTTTTTTCTTAACTCAAGCGACTTACGAGAAACCTATGCCAATTCTATTTTTAACCGTATTCATTGATTTAATTGGCTTTGGTATTGTCATTCCAATTTTGCCATTTTTGGCTCCTAAGCTTGGTGCTACCAACTTTGATATCGCCTTAATCATTGTTATTTATTCAGTGTTCGCCGGTTTAGTTGGTACTCTCTGGGGAAAACTTAGTGACAAAATTGGTCGCAAGCCAGTAATAATATTCTGCTTAATTGTGACCGCTTTTTCTTACTTTTTATTAGCAAATGCTGAAACGCTAACTATGGTTTACGTAGCCCGTATTCTTGCTGGCTCTGTTGCCGGTATTTATGGTGTCGCATCTGCCATGGTTGCCGATTTGTCGACACCAGAAAATCGTGCTAAATCCATGGGGTTAGTTGGCGCAGCGTTTGGCTTAGGTATGGTGTTTGGCCCATTCCTTGGTGGTGTACTTGCTGGCGATGAGCTTAACTTTTTCTTGCCGTGTATGGTGGCTATGGGGTTATCTATATTTGCGAGTATTTTTGGTTTTATTTTTATGAAAGAGTCACACACCAAAGATAAGCAAAAAGCCCATAAAGAGTGGCGGCAAACAAGTGGCAAAACTAGCAGCTATAAGGTGCTTAAAGAAAGTGGTAACCGTTGGTTAATCAGTCAGTTTTTCTTACATTCGATGGTGATCACTATAGTCAGTTATTTATTCCCGTTGTGGATGGGCGCTATACTTGATTGGGGACCAAGACAAATTGGTATTGTATTTGGTATTCAAGGACTTATGATGGCCGCACTGCAAGCTAAACTTATTGGTGTGTTTGCAAAGCGCTTTGGTGAAATGCAAGTATTAGCATTCGGCATTGGCTTATTAACACTTGGTTTTACCTTTGCGACATTCTCAACAACTCAACCATTTATGATAGCGAGTTTCTTTATTACTATTACTGGTGCCAGCATGTGCATGCCGTTAATGAACTCTCTTATTTCGCAGCGTACCGACATGAAACATCGTGGGCGGATTATGGGAGCTTCAAGTGCCATGGGCGCGTGGGGGCGTGTTGCTGGGCCATTAATTGCAGGGGCAATATTAAGCGTTAGTGATTATCACTATGCTTGGGCCTTCGGTATCTTAATTGGTTTAGCTTATCTTACTTGGCCCCTGATAGAATTGACCAAACAAAAAACCAAACTGGCAGCGACTAATGAACAACAATATGACTAATAACAAAAAAACCGTCGTTATTACTGGTAGCGCTGGAGGTATTGGCGCAGGTATGGCAAAAGCGTTTTATAAACGCGGTTTTAATGTAGTGCTAAGCGATGTTAATCAACAGCTTCTAGATAAACGCGTTGGTGTTATTGCTGGCAGTAATGAAGATACCCGTGTTATTACCGTTTTGTGTGATGTAACAAATAGCGAACAAGTGCAAAACCTATGGCAGCAGGGCAAAGATGCATTTGGTAATATTGACTATTGGATTAATAACGCTGGTCTTGGCGGCACGCAAAAAGTTATCGCAGATTCTAGTGTTAAACAGCTTCAGCAAATCGTTAATGTTAATATTAATGGCGTCATTATTGGTACTCATGTTGCGTTAAATGGGATGAAAGCCCAACCAAATGGCAAAATTTATAATACTGCAGGTATGGGAGAAAATGGCTTTACCAGACCGACTATGGTTAGCTATGGTACCACCAAACGAGCAGTTGGTTATTTCTCTAATGGGGTTGCCAAAGAGCTTAACTTTACTAACACTAAAAATATTACTATTGGTTGGTTAAACCCCGGCATGGTGATCACTCCTATGGTGATAAACGATGCCAAAGAAATGGGTGAGCAACGCTGGAAAAAAGAAGGCCGCATCATGTTTAGGTTATTTGGTCAAAGCGCAGAGGAGTGCGGTGAACATCTTGTTAAGCGAATGATAGCAAGTAACAAGAATGGGCACTTCATCAAACTTTTACCCACCTATAAAATGATTTTTGGTTTTTGTTTTGGCTGGTTTAAAAAAGACAAGCTGAAGCAGTATGGAATTTAATTCATTCAGTCTGACACCGCAGTGTTTGATGCTAAAAACTGAAATAGAAAAATAACACCGTCATCCCACCGTGCTTTTGGGTGTGATCTCCTCCAGTTTCAAGGTGACTTAATCAGGCAGCTTTGTGCCATTCAGAGACATTTTCAAAATAAGAAAAGGAACACCGTCATCCCACTGTGCTTTTGGGTGGGATCTTCTCCAGTTTCAAGGTGATTTAATCAGGCTGCTTGTGCCATTAAGAGTCATGAATAGTTTTATTCTGACCCTTAACTCCAATTCAGTCCCTTTCTTTAATTAATAAACTCAAACAAGCAGTTCTGACACCGCACGGTAGCCTTGTTCTACTGCAGTTTCCATCATCGCCATAGCACCAGCATCAGAATTTGCAATTGCTATGCGCCCAAAAGTTTTTCGTGCTTGCACATGCGGATAACGTTCATCATTGAAATCCTTATAAACGTCGTCGTAGAGTGAGTTATACGTATAGGCATAACCGTGTGCCCAGCGATTAACCGTAATGCCCAATATGTCAGTTGCCGGATCAAACCCGCCTTCACTCAACATGCTGGTGAGTTGAAGCCGAACATGACGCTCGATGTCCTCAAATGGTGTGGATAAAAGTTCATGGCGGCCAAGCCGAAATTGTTCTTGCTGGGTTAGCTCAGGGTTATTGTTGTGCGGAAACCTCATCATATAGGCCATAACCGGCTCATCAGGCCCTCCGGCATAGGTATATTCACCAAGGCTGACTGGATAGTTCAGGCTGACGCTAGTGTGATAACTGCCCGGCGCTTGCACTGCGCAGATGCCCATTTTTTTCCAGGGCTGCCAGTTACGCAGAGCAACATTGGTAACAAGAATCGGTTGTTTGACCTGATTTTCCAGCGCCTTACGCTGTGACTCAGGCAATTCTGGGCAAAGATAAGGGATTATAGAGTTATAACAGGCCAGCACACAGTTACGGGCCTTGACCTGGCATGCCTGGTCGTTTTGTACGTAAGAAACGTTAACGAGCTTGGAGGACTGCGGCTCGCCCTCATGTGCTACTTGCGTCACGGTACTGTTTAACCGCAACCTTACTCGAGAGTTGGATTGATCAAGTTTTGAGTAATCAAAACGGGCTGTAACAACATCTTCCATTGTTTGCCCAGGGGCTACATCCGGGATCATGGCGCGTACCAGCAGGCGCGCGATCGAGGCATTGCCGTCAGGAAAATGGTGGATGTAGGGTTCCGTCCACATATTAAATTTAGGTAGGCCCGCCGCAACTTCCCCGGGCAAGCCGCACCAAGCCATGGCGGCGTAGGCGCTGATGGACTCGCTGCTAATACCAGCCTCACCAACAAGATCCTGTAGCATATCAAAAACTTGTGGCTCTTTTATCCCAAGATGCCGGGACAGAAACTCATGATAAGAAATACTGAACAGATATTGGGCTTTTTTATTGAGTGGGATCTCGGGCATCTGATCTTCCGTGGTCGTCAATAAAGTCAGAAAATCATCTCTTGCCGCCTCTGAGATCGGGAGCCTGGATACGGCTTCTTCAATCGTGAGATCTGACTCTGCGGGAGATAGAAAGCCATTCCAAAATCCCATATTCAAGGGGACGACACGATCCACTCCCCATTTATCTTTACTGAAATGAAGGCCGGCTTTTAGTCCATTTCGCTTGTAGAATTCTTGATCATAGGCGGTTTCGAATCGCTCCAAATTAATACCTAGATCATCAAGCAAGCCCTTTACGATATCGCTATAAGTTGATGGGGCGGCCATGGTTTCACTACCCCCATGCATAATCAGCGTTTTCCCATTGGCTTCAAACTCGTTGCGCTTGGCGTGGCCACCAAAGTCATCGTGATTGTCGAGAATCAGAATCCGTGCATCCGGTTTTTCTTTCCGATAAAAGTGCGCCGCCGACAAACCACTAATGCCACCGCCGACAACAACAAGATCATAGATATCAGAATCCGGTTGCTGCACCGGCCCCCAATCAGACCGCCCCTCTCTGGCAAGGGCGTGGGCGACGTCGAAAGCGCCATCGTGATTGCCTCGCATACCCATTAATGCAGGTGGATAATCAGCGTGAGGGGCAGAGGATAGTTTTGATTTAGCAGTCTTTCCACAAGCTGTTAGTGACCACGGTAACATTATACCGGCACCAATCGCGCCCATACCGAGCACAATATCCCGGCGGGTGATGAGTCGATCCATACCAAGTTCTTTATCTGATGGTTTCATAACAAGTAAATATCCTAAATAAATTATTATTATGACTTTCCATATTTACAGCTGAATGTGGAAGGCTGATGCACAAGCCAAAGTTAATCAGTATGCTCGTTTCAGGCAGAGATAGAAAACAAGGCGTAGATACAATGGCCTTATTACGATATCAATAAGTATCTACCCAACTCCTTTTACTGCCTGTTCCTTTAGCGCTATCAATACACACGGTGGATTGAAGTTACTTTGGACTAATGCCGCATCAAATTATAGGCAAATACTACAAAGGAGTAAAATATCTAATGTCTCATAAAGTGGATTAGTTTTCTGTCAGGATAAAGGCTGGCCTATATTTTTTCGATCTAAACAAACAACAAAACTCTTAATGTTAATTCGAAATATTTGATATTGATGAAGTAAGTCGGAACGGCAGCTATTCGGTAAAATGAATCAAACCTACTTATATTTTTCCGCTTTATCCAAGTAATCTTGCGCTTTAAGCAGTGCATTGGTTTGATTCAAATTCCACAAAGGTTGCTCATACGTGTTGGTGTTGCCAGTTTTCTCTATATGTTTAAGAATGTCCTGAGCTTTAGGAATAAAGCTATGCAGTAGAGCAACAGGAAATAGCGCGATTTTATAATTTAATGCTGCCATATCATCGCTGTTAGTGATGGGGCTATTACCGCCTTCCACTAAGTTATGTACGAGAGGTATTTTATCGCCAAATTCCTTACCGATAATTTGCATTTGTTCGACTGTTTTTGGTGCTTCAATAAACAGTAAATCTGCTCCTGCATCAACATAACGTCTAGCTCGTTCCATAGCATCATCAAAGCCATTAACGCCTAGTGCATCAGTACGCGCAATTAACAGCGTATTATCATTAGTTCGTGCATCGACAAAGGCATGAATTTTTCCAACCATTTCAGCTGCAGGAACAACTTGTTTTCCTTTCATATGACCACAACGTTTTGGCATTAACTGGTCTTCCATTTGCATCGCTGTAGCACCTGCTTGCTCTAGCACTTTTACCGTACGCTGAGTATTAACGGCATTACCAAAGCCCGTATCAATATCGACGGCCAATGGGATGTCATTATATTCACGAATGGCTGAAATGGTTGCTGCCACTTCACTCATTGATACCAAGCCAATGTCAGCAACGCCAAAACGAGAAAAAGCAATGCCAGCACCAGAAACAAAGGCCAATTCAAAACCTTGACTTTGCACTAATCGGGCGGATAAGCCATCGAATACTCCGGGTGCTTTAATTACACCAGCACGAGCTAGAAGTTGCTTTAACTGTTGTTGTGGTGTCATAAATTACTCTGGAATTGCAATGTGTTCTGCTAATAATGAACCAAAACCTTCAATTCGATCAGGAATACCATTTGAGCGTAGTGCATGCCAAAATGTTAAGGCATTAATTGCTAATACTGGCTTGCCTAACTCTTGTTCAAGTTGGGCCGCTAATTCTACAAAATGTAAATTAGTGCCGGCTTGCAAAATTAGATCAATATCATCACCATCAACTTCTTTAATAAGCTGACGAGTTTTGCCAAAGCTTTCAAAGGCAATATCTACGGGACCTGGAGAATTGTGACCTTGAATACGTACTACTTCATATCCAATATCGGCTAAAAACTTAACTACCATGTTATCGCCAACCGGCATATAAGGTGTTACAACACCAATTTTTTTAACGCCAGGGTAGCATTTCAATGCATCCATAATAGCTTGTGCACCAAAGGTAATTTCACAGTCACCTTGTTCTTTTGCAATAGTATTATATTTAGCAAATTCACGATCAGAACGTTCTTTACCATCCCAAAATGTTTCTGCTGAATAGCCAAAAATCACATGGTCAGGGCAACAGGTTAGGGCGTCAATTAAGCCTTGCTCGGTAGCATCACCAATGGCTTTCACCATACCAACAAATTCTTCTTCATTGGTCACTTTAAATGGAGGAATAACACAGCCGCGAGTTGCCAATACGACCCCTTTCGGGCACATCATATGATATTCAGTTTCAACCGCGGTATTGGTACTTGGTACTAATAATGCGAATTTTTTGCGGTAGCCATAATAATCGATAGACATTGTTATTCCTTAATTGTCGAAAAGCATTTTTTTAGCTTTTAATATTTGTTATAAAGATATAACAATAATGTAATATAGCTGACAAATAAAATAAAGCCTTAAATAACCAATGACTTTTATAAATGAGGAAAATATGGCAAATAGCAATACTGCTGTAAAAGTGGCGTTAGTAACTGGTGGAAATGGTGGCATTGGATTTGCTATCGCCAAACAATTAGCCGAACAGGGTATTAGGGTCATTATTACCGGCAGAGATGTAGAAAAGCTCAAACATGCGGTTAATGAACTTAAGCAACAAGAACTGAACGTTGAAGGTGTATTACTTGATGTTACTAGTGAGCAGCAATGCCAAAACCTAATTGATGATATTGATGTAAATTATGGCTGCTTGGATATTCTCATTAACAATGCCGGGATCGCTATTGATCAATGGCAAAGTGGTTTAACGATAGCAAAAGATGTTGTCGAGCAAACCATGACAACCAATGTTTATGGACCGCTCTCATTAATGCAAGCTGCTTTACCAATAATGAAACGGCAAAAGTATGGTCGTATCGTAAATATTTCTTCGGAGCTTGCCAGTTTTAATACAATGGAAATGGGCATGACACTCGCCTACCGAATGTCAAAGGCAGCATTGAATAGCATGACTAAAATATTAGCGCTTGAGTTAGCTGATTATCCGAACATCAAAATTAATGCTGCAGCCCCTGGCTGGGTGAAAACTGCTTTAGGTGGAGAAGATGCACCGTTATCTCCAGAACAAGGCGCTGATACCCCTGTATGGCTAGCGACCTTAGATGCCGATGGGCCCAATGGTGGTTTCTTCCGAGAGCGTAACCCTTATCCGTGGTAAGTGTAAGTAGGCAAATGCTACAAGAAGAATACACAAAACTACACCGTCATATAAAAGAAGAAGCTTCTAATAAATTATCATTTAGAAGCTAAGCTAGTGTGAGCTAGGTTTATAATGATTATTCCATGCTAAATTTTATATTGCTTAGATGATAACTATTTAATTATTTTTGTAGATTCACGTTCGACAATTTCAAAATCTAGGACATTTCGAAAATTTCGACTATTTGCCTTTGATAGATCTGAAAATTCACCTGAAATAATCAAATTAATAGCAAGCTCGGCCATTTGCTGAATGGGTTGTCTTACCGTTGTTAGGTTTGGTGATACCGAAACAGCAAGGTGGCCATCATCAAAACCCGCAATAGATAATTCTTCAGGTACAGAAATTCCATTTATATGTGCAGCGGATAAAACTCCCGCCGCCATCGCGTCGTTAGCAGCAAATATTGCAGTAGGTTTATCATCTAATGACAGCATTTTTTTAGCCGCTGTTAAACCTGATTCTACAGTAAACAAACCTTGCTCGATGTAACTAGGGGGGACATTAATTTGATTTGAACGAAGCGCATCTAAATAGCCTTGATAACGCAAACGACTCACGCCTTGATTTGGATTACCAATAATATGGCCAATTTTGGTATGGCCTTGCTTAATTAAAATCTCAGTTAATTCAAAGCTTGCTTGATAGTCATCCATACAAATATATGGAGATAAGTTCAATTGGGTATCAGGAGATATTCGAACAAAAGAAACATTAGCTTTTTGTAGTAACGCAAGCAATTTGGCATCGTTACAAATTGGTGGTAATAATATTAACCCATCAACTTGCGTTACATCAATGAGATCATTAACAGAAGCAAGTGATTTATCTGTATCTTCAACTTCATCGACAATTAAATGGTGACTCGTCGAACGACATACTTTTAAACCACGTATAATGAATTTACTAAGGTAAGACGTATCTAAATCATCAAAGTATAATAAACCTATAAAGAAAGATTTTTTACTTGCAAGTCTACGCGCAGCAACATTAGGTCTATAGTCCAACTCCTTGACAGTTTTCATCACTAAAGCTCGCTTCGCATCACTTACTTTTGGATCTTGATTAAGAACGCGGGATACAGTCATAGTCGATACTCCAGCCTTTTCTGCTACATCTTTTATTCTCGTACGTTTTGAGGCTGACATAATAACGACCACTCCTTAACTATTATCAATCTTAAATTGTTTTGGTATTAATAAATACTGTTAACGCTATCATTTAGTTTAGCACGCAGTTACAGTTAGAAATAATATAAATTAATTATTAGTGGAAATTTTATCTATAAACTATTCGTTATGTGCAAGGATAATTGGTTTTGGAAGTTGAGTTTTATTTGGAGCGTATATTTAAAAATTCTAACTTCCATTAGATTATACTAAGCTTAATAAAAATAATTAGCATCACCACCTATTACACCTATAAATGTATATATTCAATAAATCTTACATGCCTTCTCCTTAATTTTGAAATATAACAGCTACTATCTTATAGGGAAACGGCCTAAATTATTTCATTCATCGGTTCCGTTAATTCTCAGCGTTTTCCCAATGTTTTGCTCATGAAAATATCGAATATAATGATATTATTAAAGAGTAAGAGGGTAATGAATTAACAGTGAAAAAATTAAATCAATTATGATTCAGGTGGTTACACGTCATTTACCTAGCGATTTAGCGATCGTTCTCCTTCAAATTCAAGCGAAATGTTATAAAAATCAGTCAATATGTAAAAGATCTATTACCGTGCTTAATTTATCTTAGTTATAGGCTCATCAATGTACCAGAAAGTAGATTATGGCTTTCTTTCACTTAAGGAAAGAAAACCGGATACCAACTAAACAGAAGAGATGAACATGGTGCAAGAGAGAACATTAAAATAACAGAAATACTATTTTGAGTTATTGAATGGGATCTGAGAGTGAAAAGCTGTAGACACTTCAAGAAGTTTAAGTGACTACTTGAAAATTAAACTTATTGAAAAAAAAATAGTTTAAATGTTAGCGGTAACATTAGCATGAAAGACTAAATAACAATACGGGGTATACGAGATGAAAACTAAAAAAACACTTTTGGCTTCAATATTTGCACTGATGTTCTCTAATGTTCATGCTGCTGAAGAAACCAATACCGAACAGAATGCAGTAACGCAAGATGAAGAAAAAGTTGAAGGCGAATCGAGCATTGAATTAGAAAGAATAACAGTTACAGCTCGTCGTCGTAATGAAAACTTACAAGTAGTACCTGATACTGTTGTATCGATAGGTGAAGCAGAAATTAGTCGAGCCAATATCACAACTGCTGTCGATGTTACTGCTCGTATTCCTAATGTATCAATGGTTGAATCGCTTAGCCCTACCTCAACTTATATTATGGTTCGAGGTATTACTTCTGTTCGAAATTCAGAGCCAGCGGTTGCCATGATTATTGATGGTGTACAAGTGGGCAGCTCCACAGAAATGTCGCAATCATTTTTTGATGTTGAGCAAATTGAATTACTAAAAGGACCACAAGGCGCACTTTATGGGCGTAATGCCATTGGTGGTGCATTAATCGTTACTTCTAAAAAACCAGGTGACACTCTAGAAGGTAGGTTAACCACGGGGGTTGGTAATGGTGGTTTATTTGAGGTGTCGGGTTCTTTGGCTGTTCCAGTTACCGATGACCTGTTTTTTCGTGTTGCGGGTAACCATAAATCGTTTGATGGCCTTATTGAAAATGAACACTTAGAAGGTGTTCTTGAACGAAGTAATGCCGGTGTTGTCGGTAAAGTTCAAAAAGACTCAATGATGGACTTTCAAGAAAATAATGATTTTCGCGCCCAATTTATTTGGGAAGCAAGTGATAATACCACCATTGATTATCGCTATGCACAAAATGATCTTACCGCTGGAGCAATGTTTTATCGAAATATATTTCGCTTAGAAAGTGATCAAGATGCAACTTATAATGTGCCGATCAACTCTAATTCTAATCCAGTGGCAATTCGCACAATTGATACCAACACGTTAAAAATTGATCATGATTTTGCATCAGGCACATTAACGTCTATCAGTAATTATACTGACACGAATGAACGCTATGGTGTTGCGGGTGAAAACCAAGGTGGTAGCAGAACGGCTAACGTATGGTTCCAAGCAGCTCCTTCTGTTCTAGATATGATTAACAGCTTTGAGCCTGGCTCAGTTGATTATAACTTTTTTAACGATAATTTAGGCGGCAACGCTAACGCAGGAAATTTTGTTGGTAGTGATCAACAATATGATGTGCAGACTTTTTCGCAAGATTTACGTTTTGTTTCTGATACTGATGGCGATTTAAGTTATGTTGCCGGTGCTTATGTACTATTAACCGAACGTGCTGATAGTATAAGAGCAACCTGGGAAACCGCTAATGGCGAAGCTTTTGACTGTGTACCTGCCTATGAAGGTGGACCAGTCATTAGTGACTTCGCCTGTAACGGTGTGATTTTATCGACTCAAAATGAACAAGACAACACGGCTTGGGCGGTTTATGTTAGTACCGATTATAAAATAAATGACGAGTTAACACTAACCACAGCGCTTCGATACGATGAAGATGAACGAGAAGTTACTCGACTAGATGGTCCAACAGTAGATACCAATGGACAAGGTGTAGGTTCAACGGCAGTAGCAGGCGCAGAATGTGACTCAGCTGTTGACCCTGACAACTGTGCGGTATCAGGTTCAAAAGTATCTGAAACATTTTCTGCATGGCAGCCAAAAGCTTCAATAGCATATGTGCCTAGTGATCAGTTTACTTATTATGGTACATACGCTCGCGGTTTTAGAAGTGGTGGTTTTAATGCTTCTGGTGCGCTGTTAACTGATAGCTACAAAGAAGAAATACTTGATAGTTATGAGCTTGGTCTTAAAGCAAGCCTGTACGATAATCGTATTAGAGCTAGCGCCGCCGTTTTTTATCAAGATTATGAAAACGTGCAACAATTTGAATTTGATGGCAATGTCTTTGTGCAAAGTTTATACAACATCCCTGAAAGTACTATTACGGGCTTAGAAGGTAATATTGAATTTGCTGCGACTGAAGATTTAACCTTATATGCCGCATTTGGTATTATGGACTCCGAAATCAATAAATTTGATGAAGGTATTCGTGACAATTTGGAAGAACAGCTAAATGCAAGAATTTCAAATGCTTTACCCATTCCTACTGAAACTCAAGTAGCTTTTGACAAAAACTTCAAGGGAGAAAAACTACCTAATTTTGCTCATCAAACAGCTAATATCGGTATTCAGCATAATATGCCTTTATCTAACGATAGCTATTTAATTACGCGAATCGACTATAACTACTCAAGTGATAGACAGTGGTGGATAGATGGTCAAGATCATCAAGATGACCTTGGTCTATTGGATGCGAGTATTGGTTTAGAATTTTCACAAGGTTTTGAAATCCGTGCATGGTGTAAAAACTGTACCGATGAAACCTATGATTCTGAATATTCACCTACTGAACGTGAACTTTTTGGTGGACCAGCTAAAGATCTTGCCTATCCGGGTAAGGAGCGAACTTTTGGGGTGAAAGTTGATTATAGCTTTTAGTTACTGAGTTATTTAATTACTAATACCAAATATACGCTGAGCTCAGTCAATGAACTCAGCGTTTTTTATTTATATGATTATAGTAACAATAAGAGGTTAATATGACATTTCACCAACGAAACGGCGAACAATATAGCCTAACCAACGAAGACATTATCCAATACGCTGAAAAAGGTTATGTTGTGTTACCTGACGTCATTTCCAATGATGAGATAGCGTTTATCGAACAATGGTTTGATCACTTTGTCGCAGGTAACGAAAGTCACCGTATGGCACGTGATTTTTGTGACATGTCTCAACCTTATGGCACTCCAATTGAAGAATTTCAGTTAGTCAATGCCATGCTGCCTTCCAAATATTGCCCAGAGCTAGCTAACAACATATTTCACCGTGTAGCGCAAAACATCACGGATCAGCTATACACACGAGGTAAAGCTCTTTTAGATTACGAGCAATTCCTCGCTAAAAAACCGAATAAGAGCGGCGCTGAGTTTGCTATGCACCAAGACTTGGGTTATTGGCCTAAAACCGCCAACACTTGGACAGCAACTTTTTCATTAGCTATTACACCATCGACATTAGAAAATGGCTGTTTACAAGTGATTTCAGGCTCTAACAAAGAGCCTGAATTACGCAAACATGTACCAAAGCCCTATCGCAATATTGATAATATAGGAAAAACTAATGCGGTGAGTCGTGATGATTCACATCTGTTAGTTATTCATAACGAAACTGGCGATAAAATACAGCATTTACCTGTAACTCGTGGCAGTGTTACCGTACACGACGAGCGTATTATTCATGGTTCATCAGGTAACCTTTCAGACGATTGGCGAAAAACCTATGTGATGGCATTTCGAGATAGTGAAACCATAAAGCAAGAACGTGGAGCAGGGTTTACTCACTCGCACAATGACAAAGTCAATTGGAATGAATTTATCAGGTAGTTAGCCTGGTGCTCATTTGAGATTTAGTAAGGTTATAGAAAACAAAGTGCCCATCATGAATGATGGGCATTAAATATTTTGGTCGTAAAAAACTCGAAGGGAAACAAAAAAGGGAGTATTAACCCCCCCCCTTTAAATATCGACATTTAAATTAATTAAAACTTAATTATGCTGTAGCCTCAACAGACACAGTAGTTTTCTTAGATTTCATCCAGAAAAAGAGAACTGTGAAAGCAATGATGAGGATAGCTGGAAATATTACCATGGTTCCAAGAGTAGCTTGGCCTGCAAATAATTCGAGCTCGTCACCTGTTAATCCCTGAGCTTTAGCCGCCGCTTTGTCAGAATCAATCCATGATCCTATAATAGGTTGGAAAATGGAAGTTGAAAACATGCCAACTGCGCCTACTACGGACATCCCTAAAGCTCCACTAGCGGGAATATATTTGGCGATAAATCCAATCATGTTGGGCCAGAAATAAGCGACCCCAAGTGCAAAGAAAATCGCGGCAACATATGCCATTCCACCAGTCTGTGTTGAGAACAGAAAAACACCGATAGTTGTCAGAATTGCTGAACCGAGTAATACACCCGTAATATCAAATTTAGCTACAACTGAACCACCAAAGTAACGGGCTACAGCCATTAAACCTGTAACCAGTGCTAATATAAGCATTGGATGTGCTCCGCTTTTTGCAAGTATTACACCTACCCACTGCTGAGGCCCGAACTCTGAAATAGCGGTTAGTGCCATGCAAAAAAACATGAAAATGAATAGGGGAGAAATCATTGCCGAAAAATTATTACCGATATTTGAAGCTTTTACTTCTTTAGCTTTTGGCCATGATTGTCCAAAAAACAACCATGCATAAATAACGGTAGGAATCATGATAACCCAAATCTGTGACTGCCAGCCCATAGCTGCATCAGTCATAAACTTGGAAATGAGAGCACCAATGACGATACCACCAGGGAACCACATATGGAAACGATTCATCTTGCTGCTCATCTCGTCACCTGAATATGTATCAGCAATCATAGGATTACATGCTGCTTCTGTACATCCATTTCCTAATCCAATTAAAAGAGTGGAAATAAGTAAACCTTCATAGCTTCCTGAATATATAGTTAGCAGAATACCAAAAGCATGAGCAAAAAGTGCAAATTGCATGATCACCTTACCGCCAACCTTATGATAAATGAGACCGCCTACAACCATTGATATAGGAAATCCTAAAAACCACATTGAATTAATAAAACCCAATTGGCTGGCGCTTAAACTAAGTTCTGTTCCCAGTTGTGTCAATATACCCGCTCTAATACTAAACGATAACGCTGTAGTAATAAGAGCAAAGCAACTGCCATAAAAAAGTCTATTATTTGTTGTCATTTCAACTTCCTCTATTTTAATTGTTATAGGTTATTTTAAACCAAGAATTATCTTGTTAGTTTCTTTGTCTGTCCCGCTACTGGCAAAATCATCGAACGCATATTCACTAGGGCGAATAATATGATTATTCACAAATTCAGCCCCTTCACGTGCGCCGTCTTCAGGGTGCTTCATACAGCATTCCCATTCAACAACAGCCCAGCCGTCAAAACCATAATGTGTAAGCTTGCTAAAGATTGATTTAAAATCTATCTGACCATCTCCCAATGAGCGGAAACGACCTGGGCGATCAATCCAATCTTGATACCCACCATAAACACCTGAACGCCCATTGGGAATAAACTCAGCATCCTTAACATGAAACATTTTTATGCGTTCATGATAGATATCGATAAATTGAAGGTAGTCCAATTGCTGTAAAATATAATGGCTTGGGTCATATAAAATATGACAGCGTTCATGATTGCCTGTCGCTTCTAAAAACCGTTCAAAGGTTATTCCGTCGTGGAGATCTTCACCGGGATGGATCTCATAACACAGGTCAACACCTGAATCTTGAAATGCATTTAAAATAGGCAACCACCGCTTTGCTAGTTCCTCAAAACCTTGCTCTACTAACCCTGGAGGTCGTTGAGGCCACGGGTACATTGTTTGCCACAATAACGCGCCAGAGAAGGTCACATGAGCCTTTAGACCTAGTCGCTCACTTGCTTGAGCCGCTTTAATGAGTTGGTCTTTAGCCCATTCAGTACGATCAGCAGGTTTGCCGTGCAAATGGGCTGGCGCGAAATTATCGAAGGATTTATCATAAGCAGGATGAACGGCTACTAATTGCCCTTGTAAGTGAGTAGAAAGCTCTGTGATTTCAACACCAGCTTCAGCACAAATGCCTTTACGTTCATCACAATAATCTTGACTTCCAGCAGCAATGTCCAGATCAAATATATGGGGTGCGGTTGGTAATTGCACTCCTTTATATCCAATAGATGCAGCCCATTTTGTAAGGTTTTCTAAAGTATTAAATGGTGCTGAATCTTGTAAAAATTGTGCCAGAAAAAGTGCAGGCCCTTTAATCTGTTTCATAGATTATCCTCTAATAATTTCAAATTTTAATTTTTGTCCAAACACTATCTGCACTTGAACTTTCAACAATCGCATCGACAAAGGCCATGCCTCTAACACCGTCCTTTATCCCCGGTACGCCTGTCGCCTGTTTGCTTTCTCCAGCAGTAATTGCTTTGGCAAAGTTACGGTAGAGATTTGCAAAAGCCTCCAGATAACCTTCAGGGTGACCGCCTGGCGTACGGCACATGTTACTCGCAATGTCACAAAGACCAATGTTTCCTGCCCCTGCTTTATAAGTTTGCTTAGGTTGTTCTAACCATTTAACAACTAAGGAGTTTTCGTCTTCTTGTTGCCATTCAAGTCCGCCTTTTTCACCGTAAACTCGTACTTTGAGGTTATTTTCTTCTCCCGCGCATACTTGGCTTGCCATAAGCACGCCTGTTGCGCCATTTTCAAAACGTAATAACGCTGCACCATCATCATCTAGACGACGCCCTTTTACGAAAGTACTTAATTCAGAACAAAGCTCGGTCACTTTTTCACAAGAAACAAACTCAGCCATATTATGGGCATGAGTGCCAATATCACCCATGCATCCACTAATGCCTGACTTGGCTGGGTCTGTTCGCCATGCCGCCTGCTTACTTCCTCCGCTTTCTTCATCCTTTGAAAGCCAGCCTTGTGGATATTCCACATATACTTTACGAACTTTACCTAGGGCACCTGTCTGAACTAGGTGACGTGCTTGCCAAATCATCGGGTAACCTAGATAGGTGTGGGTAAGGCCAAACAACAAACCAGTACTTTCTACAATGGCATCAAGTTGGCGTGCTTCATCTGAAGTAGCCGTTGCGGGTTTATCACTTAATACATGAAAACCTGCTTCTAAAGCTGCGACAGCGACAGGGTAATGCAGATGATTTGGCGTTACTATGGAGACAAAATCCATCCTTTCATTTGCAGGTAATTTTGATTCTGCAACCATCATTTCTTTATAGGATGTATACAGGCGCTCTTCACTCAGGCCAAGTGCCGCCCCTGTTGTTTTCGTATTTTCATAATCACTACTAAAGGCACCACAGACTAGTTCAACCTGATTATCTAATGCTGCAGCCAGACGGTGTACCTCGCCAATAAACGCCCCTTGTCCGCCGCCAACCATACCCATTTTAACTTTTCGAAATGCCATATTATTATCTATCCTCATCAGTGCCCAATGCACACTAAATAACCCGTTCGTTACCACCATCAACACTCAGTTGAACGCCTGTGCTTTTTGATAAAGTTCCGTCAACGAATGCAGTGACAGCCAACGCTATATCGTGTGAAGTTATTTCAGCACTCAATAGGTTTCGCCTTTTATATTCTTCAACAGTGATGCCATAACGCTTGGCAGACTTATCTAAAGCTTCCTGAGTCCAAAGCTTGGTATCGAAAACTGCATCAGGGTGAATAGCGTTTACAGTAATACCATCTTTTACCAGTTCCAGCGCGGCAACTCGCATCAGTTGGGTGAGCCCTGCTTTAGAAACTGAATATGCCGCAGCCCCAGCACCGGGTGCAGGTACATTTCTTGAACCCATAAAAACAACCGAAGGGTTTACACCGTGTCTCAAAAATGGAATGGCTTGTTTTAATAACAGGCGATGAGAGGTCAAGTTAACCGCTAAAGTACTGTCCCAGTTGTCATCATCAAGATGTTCGATGTTTTTTCCTGTTCGAAAAATCCCTGCATTTGACACTAAAATGTCGATGCCACCGTATTGATTCACAACTTCAGCAAGTGCTATTTTTATGGCGCTTTCATCAGTCAAATTTAATACTTTTCCTTCGAAGCCGGCTTTGTTCATCTCGTTTAAAATTTCTGGGTTGATATCGAGCCCAATAACTACAGCGCCTTTTTTATACAACGCTTTTGCACATGCCAAACCAATACCAGCAGCTGCACCACTAACAACCGCGATTTTACCTGTGAGTTCTGGGCCTGCCTTTTGAGATTTTAATTTCGCTTGTTCAAGTGTCCAATATTCAATATCCCGTAAATCTTGTTCAGTTAAACCTTGCCAGCCGCCAAGTTTATCGGCGTACTGCAATGCCTGTAATGTCGCTTCGGCCACATCTGCTGATATTGTTGCGCGCTTTAAATTAATACCGAAACTACGACATTGACCACTTTCGAAAACGGCCCAATGCGGATGAGGTTTTAGCATTTGCAATGAGCTATCGTTAGCACGTTGAAAGTAGGCTTGATATTCTGCTTCAAATGCCTTCATATCCGCATTAGCGTTTTCACCTTGCAATAAAGCAGGGAAAGGTTTGTTATGCAAAACATGTTCAGGAGTGAGCGTTCCATTTCGCAACAATTGGGTAATTCGCTTGGTTTTATCCGCGGCAATACTAGGTACTAGTCTCGAAAGAAGTGCTTGACCTGCAAGATCAGATGCTGCCTTTCGATATTCAGCAACAGATACGGGGTCAATGTCAGGTAAGTCTGAAAATTTTGACTCGCCATACTGTTCCAACAAAAACGATTCAGCAATCTCAACGGCATTCACCATATTATCGTAGCTCGTTTTAGCATCGTCAGAAAATGTGAAAACGCCGTGGTGCTCTAATATAACGGAATTTTTTCCCTTTAGTTCACCATTGTTGATTGCTGTTTGAAATTGCAGAGCTAAGTCGAATCCTGGTTTTATATACGGTAAAAATAGAACATCATCACCGTAAATATTTTTTAATTGTGTTAATCCGTTTGGTGAATTAGAGATAGTTAATACGGCGTTGGCATGAGTATGATCAACATATTTAAACGGAATGAGTGCATGTACGATAGCTTCAATAGAAGCGCCAGCAGCGTTTGGGTTTAAACGGGCGACTTTTAAATCGCTAACCATATCTTCATCACTAAGCGTTTTAAGTTCAGCTAAACGTATTACTTTTTCGATTTCCAGCGCGGTGTAACCTTCGGCGCCCATGGTTGCGAGGTCAAAACCGCTGGCTTTAACCCAGATGATCTCTTTCGTTTCACCGAAACGATCTATGGTGGTGGACTTCAATGAGGTATTACCGCCACCG
This sequence comes from Thalassotalea psychrophila, assembly GCF_031583595.1. Classification (NCBI taxonomy): domain Bacteria; kingdom Pseudomonadati; phylum Pseudomonadota; class Gammaproteobacteria; order Alteromonadales; family Colwelliaceae; genus Thalassotalea; species Thalassotalea psychrophila. The sequence goes on along the minus strand of NZ_CP134145.1, from coordinate 4,537,533 downwards.
TGTAAAACCATTTCTGTATCGGCTCCAATAAGTCGAGAGGTATAAACACGTAAATCTAAATCGGTTTTAAGCTTACTCGCCTCTTGGTTATTCCATAAATTTTTCATATTGTTCGTGTCTTCTATATTTATTAATGCCACTTATGCTTCGATTAAAGAAATTAACGTATCGACGGCTTTTTCTACAAAGGCCGTATCTTCTGCGTTGTTGTCCATTTCTATCAACTCAATAGTTTTAGGTAATAGTTTTTTCACTGCTAGTTGTAAAACGTGGTCGCTTTTAGGGTCGAATAAATCACCATCAGCTGCTGAATAACTGCTCACGCCTTTAGTTGGAAGCATGAATACTGTTTTAGTTTTGCTATGGGCTAGGCGTTTAGATATTTCAGTCATAATGACGATCATTTCATCACCATTGGTACGAGGCACAAAAATAACCGGGTTATGGTAGCTGTATTGGTGGTTCTTGTATTTTTCTGGCACGGTGTTAGGTTCGTCTAATAAAATACCTATATGATCGATACCACCGGGGACAATCACTTGTGGTAAACCTAATTTACCCGCTACGGTTAAACGTTCGACATCTGCAGCGCGTACGCCGTCATATAGAGCGTCCGCAATGTCGCCTAAACCGTAATCAAACACGGCGGTGATGATGCCATCTTTCATCATTTGTTCCATCGCTCGACTGCCCGAACCAATGGCGTGAAATACGATAGATTCATAGCCGCGTTGCTTGAAAAGCTCTATGGCTTTTACTGTGCCTTGTGTAAGTACACCTAAATTAGAAATACCAACGATAGGTTTTCCTTCAGCAAATTTTATTTTTTGATAGGACTCAGCCATACCACAGGCTGCACCTGCTGCGTTTGATAAAATTCGTCTAAAAAATGGATTTAAGCCTAATATATCGCTGACTGAAAACATCATGGTGATATCTTTAATGCCAACAAATGCAGAGGTGTCTCCAGAGGCCATGGTCGAAACCATTAATTTGGGGAACGCATAAGGCAAGGCTTGCATCACCTTGCAGCCATTATTAGTGCCCTGTGTTCCTCCTAAGCTGACGATGGCATCGACTTTTTGATTTGCAATAAGTTGGTTCATCAGTTTGATGGAACCCTTAACCATCACTTCAGAACCCTCTTGACGAGAAGGATGTTCTAACAGCGCAGCCATGGAGCTGCCGCCTTCTAAGGCAACTTCATCTTTGTAAATGTTTACTTCGATATTAGTTACGCCTACAACGCTGATGTCGATCAAAAAGGCATTAAATCCTAGGCTTTGAATTTCTTTACGCAAAAAATCACACTCAACACCTTTCGTATCCATTGTGGCTAAAATGACGACGGTTTTTTGTGATGAAGTTATTTTCTTATTTCCTTTTCTAATATTCATAACAGAGCCCTCTGTTCGTTGTTGGTAAATCGACCGCGACTAGAGAGTCAGCCAGTCGTTTAAAATCGCTTTTGTAATTAATGATTTGTTCTCCTTTACTCATCTTTAATTGTTCGAAAATGTCAGAGCGGTAAATTCATCAGCTGCAGCAGTAACAGCTCGTTCAATAGGTAAACGTTCGGTTGAAGACCCCGTCCAAAAACCATGACCAGAAGTATGATCGAGCATGTATTGAGCATCACTTGGGTTCTCCATTGCCGCTCCGTGACCGACTAATATTACATCAGGGTGAAGTTTGCGAACCGCACTATAGACTGCTTCAGTTTCAGTTGCCGTTTGCTCAATTGTGCTGCCATTGTCGTAACCACTGATACCACCTTTGGTTGTGCCAGCGTGGTAACAGAAAATATCAGGCTTAGCTTGCTCAACAATTTCTATAGAATCTTCTGGCGTAAAGGCCAAACCAATACTGACCATACCCATTTCTTTGGCGAGTATTAGCATGTCAATTTCGTTTTGTAGGTTGATTCCAGCACTATTTAGCACTTTAAAAATCTCACTATCTTTGTCAACATAGCTAATAGATGGGCCAATGTTTGATACTGAATTCACCCCCATGCGCATGCACTCTTCCAATACCATTCTCATGTCTTTTAAAGGATCGTTAGCATTTAGGCAGGCACAAACAAATGCATCACCTTGCAGTGCCGGCATTATGTCTTCACGGGTATAGTTAAGTGTTTGCTTATTAGAGTCGAGTATTGCCCACATCATCGACATAGTACCCATTCCATTTGAGCGAAGTCGTGCTCCAGAAAAGGTATTAATACAATCAACCCCTGATTTTTCTAACAAACGAGCCACTAAACCGCTACCTGCACTAGAGATCATAATAGGTTGGCGGTTGGCCACTTTTGTTCTGAGGTTTTTTAAAATTTTCTCAGTTGAAATACGTTTTGTTATCATTTAAAAATCCTATTTATAGTCCGTTTTTTCTATTTTATGCAAAGTTCAACCAGCTTTGGCTCTGGTTTTTGGTGCTGGTTTGCCCCCGATGTTAAAAATAAATGCATAAGTTGAATTAGTTGGTGATGATGCTCTTCAGATTGTTGGTATCGAGATGGCAATTGTTGATAATGAGCATTTGGAATGAGTTCAGATAGTTGTTCAGCAATATTTATTGGATGAAACAGATCTTCATCGTTTCCAATAACAATGGTAGGTTGTTTGATTTTTATTAGACTTGCAGATTGTTGAAATGGAGAGTCGTTGACTAAGTTTATTAAAACCATAGCAGCAGTAGTAGCCTGCGGTCGTGTAAATAATCCTACGATTGATTTAGTGCATAAAGGATTTTCCAATTCAAGTTTTTGAAACCACTTTTGCGTACGCAATCGATCTTCAGCATATTCGATTCCACCTTGAAGTATATCTTCCCCAATGCTTTTTATGGCCAATAAATTTGGAGTTGCAGATCTGTTAAGCCAAGCAGGACGAATCAAAATTAAACTTTCAACTCTTGTAGGTTGCTTCAAAGCAACCTGAATGCTGATGCCGGCCCCCATAGATAGCCCAACAAATGTTGCTTTATCAATACATAGGTGGTCAAGCAAAGCTAATGTAATGTTACTGAAGGTTTCAAACCGAAACCAATGCTCTAATTTTTCAGATGGGTCAATAACTGTTTCACCATGACCAGGCATATCGATAACCAATATTCGATAGCCACTAAATTTTCTTCCCGTATCTATAAATTGACGATGATCGGCTCCAAGTCCATGAAGAAAAACAAGCGTTTTTATTTCAGAATCGTTCTTTCGAGTACATTGTTTATCGCTTTCAATTTGATGATATGCGATTTTCTGTTCCTGAAAATAAAAGAACGTCATAACTTACCTTTAATTCATTGATGAATGTCTAGTTAAGATAAATTAAGTGCTGTAATAGGTCTTTTACATATTGACTGACTTTTATAACATTTCGCTTGATAGTCACAATGGAAGCAACTTGGGTTAATGAGTTTAGAGCATTCATTTATAGATCAAAAAAAGAATGTTTTGGATGGACTAGAGCACTAAGGCAGTCTGAATAACAGGTGTTAATGATGCCAGCGTTGGCGATATTTTTTGGGTGAAATATCTAAGAAAGATCGAAACTGACGGGTGAAATGACTTTGATCACAAAAACCACATCGTAATGCAATATCCGTTAAACTTTTTTCTGTTGTACTAAGTAAATGGCAGGCGGCTTGAACCCGTACTTTCAAAATAAACTGCTGAGGAGGCAATGTGATAACAGTTTTAAAGCGACTTCGAAATTGACTGTTAGAAAGAAAGGACATATCGGCAAGCTCTGCTACATCAATCACAGTATGGTAATTGTTTTTTATGTACTTTATAGCTTTAGCAAAGGGCTGGTAATCTTCTGGTAGGTTTTCAGACTCTGTTAGTACCCGTGTGGTTCCCATTACACCTAGCACTTCTCCATTATGGCCAAAAAGCGGTAATTTACTGGTGGAAACCCAAATGAGATTGCCAAATTCGTTTACGATCAACTCGGTGCGGTTCAGGATTGATTCAGCATGGTGAATAATTCGAAAATCGTCATGGCGAATTGCGTCGGAAATTTTTTTCGGAAAAAACTCATATTCTGTTTTACCGATAACATCGGACTTTTTCTTTAAATTAAAAATACGAGCCATGGCATCATTGCAGAGCATAAATTGGTAGTTTTGATCTTTTATGTAGAAACAAATATCCGGCAAAATGTCGAACATTGTTTCAATATTGCCATGGTCACGTAATTGCGCCATGAATTTTTCTGTTCGAATGTCTACTTTTGCAGTCATTAGTTTTACCTTTTAATTCAAAAGATTAGGTCACAAAATAAACAATTACATAATTTATATCATCTTTCACTATTTTATTGAATATATTAATAAAGTAGTTAGCTCAAGCCTAAAGCCTCTTAACAATTTTAAGTTCGTATACCAAATAGTTACTTAAAGTCCACTTATCCATCCCTTAAATTTTCTGATAACGATAACATACATATATCAATGAACATTAAAAATAACATGCTGGCTAGTTGTTGTTATTCGTGAGGTAGGCATGGTTACAGGTGTGATTGTTGCAATATAGAAAATATACTGATAATGTTAGCGCTAACAAAATAATCAGAAAAAAAGATTAATTATGTATTTAGGAATTGATTTAGGCACTTCAGGTGTGAAAGTCATCATACTTGATGATAACGATTCACTTATCGCCCAAGCATCATCATCGCTCGAGGTGAGTCGTCCTGCAGCCCTATGGTCTGAACAAGATCCTGCTTCATGGTGGCGAGCTACTAATGATGCCATTACTACTCTGCAGGCCAGTAATTCTGATGATTTATTACAAGTTTCAGCCGTTGGTCTTTCTGGCCAAATGCATGGCGCCACGTTATTAGATGATGACAATCAAATTATCCGTCCAGCGATACTATGGAATGATGGGCGGAGTGAAAAACAATGTAAAACTATTGAAGCCAAAGAGCCTAAAGCTCGTTTAATTACAGGCAATATGGCTATGCCTGGTTTTACAGCACCTAAATTAGTTTGGTTAAAAGAACATGAGCCCGACAATTTTAATCGGGTCGCTAAAATACTTTTACCGAAAGATTACTTACGCTTTCTAATGACTGGTGATTTTGCTTCTGACATGTCTGATAGTGCGGGTACTTTGTGGTTAGATGTTGAAAAAAGGCAATGGTCTTTATCTATGTTGAAAGCAACAGACTTAACTATCGAACAAATGCCACAACTCTATGAAGGTACTGAAATCACCGGTTACCTGTCCAAAGAAATTGCAACACAATGGGGAATGAATCCAGTACCCGTTGTTGCTGGTGGTGGTGACAATGCCGCAGGAGCTGCTGGCATAGGTGTGATTAATCCCAATGAGGCATTCTTATCGTTGGGAACCTCAGGTGTATATTTTGTTGCCAATGAAGCATATTTACCAAATCCAGACAGTGCCGTACATACTTTCTGTCATTGTATTCCAAATACTTGGCATCAAATGTCAGTAATATTAAGTGCAGCCAGTTGCCTAACTTGGGTTACTCAATTAACAGGTTACGCTGATGAAAAAAGCTTACTTGAGCAAGTTGAGAAACTAGATTTTTCAATACCTTCACCCGTTATTTTTCTACCGTATTTGTCTGGCGAACGTACTCCACATAACAACCCCAATGCACAAGGTGTTTTCTTTGGATTGGGTCATAATACCGACGCCGCAGAATTAGGTCGAGCGGTGTTAGAAGGTATCGCCTACGCATTTGCTGACGGACAAGAAGCATTACTTGCTGCAGGTACAAAAATCGAAAATGTATCTGTTATTGGAGGAGGCTCTAAAAGCAAGCTTTGGGGAAGAATTCTCGCGAGCGTATTAAATAAACCACTGACATACCGAAATGGTGGCGAAATGGGGCCTGCTTTTGGTGCAGCGCGCTTAGCTAAAGTAGTCGTTAATAAACTCAATGCTACTGATGTGTGCCAAGCAGGCGAAATAAAATACGTCATCGAACCAGATGAAATTATGACTGTATTTTATCCCGCCCAACATCGCAAATACCAAGCACTGTATAAAAGCCTAGAAACATTTTTTTAGGCCTATCAAAAATTACTATCAAATATATAAACAGAATTAATTAGGGGTAGAACATGAGCGAACAATTTTTCAACAACGTCAATAAAATTCAATTTGAAGGAGCGAATAGTACCAATCCATTCGCTTTTCGTTATTATGACGAAAATCAAGTTGTGCTTGGTAAAACAATGAAAGAGCACTTACGCTTTGCCGCTTGTTACTGGCATAGCTTTTGTTGGGCTGGCTCAGATATTTTTGGTGCTGGCACCTTTGATCGTCCATGGCTCCAACCTGTTGGAAATCAATTAGAGCTTGCCGAACAAAAAGCAAAAGTTGCCTTTGAGTTTTTTGAAAAACTAGGTGTTCCCTATTTTTGTTTTCATGATGCTGATATTGCACCTGAAGGTAGCTCTTTAAAAGAGTTCCATTCAAACGTGAATCATATTGCTGACATTTTCGAAAAAGAAATGGCACGTACAGGCACTGGACTACTTTGGGGGACCGCAAACTTATTCTCAAATGCACGTTTTTGTGCGGGTGGTTCAACTAACCCTGATCCACAATTATTTGCATATGCTGCTGCACAAGTAAAACACGTTATGGATGTTACTCATCGGTTAGGCGGTGAGAATTATGTGCTTTGGGGTGGTCGTGAAGGTTATGACACGTTATTAAATACCGACTTAAAACAAGAAGGCGAGCAATACGCTCGCTTCTTGAATATGGTCATTGAACACAAGCATAAAATTGGTTTTAAAGGTAAGTTATTAATTGAACCTAAGCCACAAGAGCCTACTAAACATCAATATGATTACGATACTGCAACCGTTGCAGGATTTTTACACAAACATGGCATTGCCGGTGAAATTCACGTAAATATTGAAGCTAATCATGCCACTTTAGCCGGCCATAGTTTTCATCACGAAATAGCGACAGCTTGTGCCGAAGGCATTATGGGTAGTGTAGATGCTAACCGTGGAGATATGCAAAACGGCTGGGATACAGACCAATTCCCTAACGATGTTGCCGAATGTTCGTTAGTGATGTACGAAATATTAAAAGCAGGTGGTTTAGACACTGGTGGTTTTAACTTCGATACTAAACTTCGTCGTCAATCATGTGAACGTGATGATTTATTTCTTGGGCACATTGGTGGTATGGATACTATGGCTAAGTCTTTGTTAAATGCAGCTAAAATGATTGAAGATGCACCGTTATCTGACTTTGTAGACGCACGTTATGCAGGTTGGCAAGAAAAGCTAGGCAAAAGCATTATGGCTGGTGAGCAAAGTTTAGAATCACTTTCTAAATTAGTACTCGATACAGACATAAACCCTAAACAGGTTTCAGGTCGTCAAGAGCTACTTGAGAACATCGTAAACCGTTACGTTTAATTCTCTTTTGTAAGATAACTGCATGAAGGTATACCAGTGATATGGATTTATCACTGGTATAAAATAAAATAAAATTAGTTTTATTTATACCATTTACACAAGCTAATTCTTCCTATGTGTACCATTGATTTTATTTAATAATTTAGGATCAAAAAAAGATGAATTCTGCTATAAAAAAGGAGCAATTAAGCTCCTGAGTAATAGTCAAAACCGAGCAGTCATTTAGCCAAGGTCTGCTCAATAAATTCCACGGTAGCAACTACAACTTTTTGCTGTTGTTCGGCTCTTGAAATCAAGCCTTGTTGTTCATTTAAATCATCTTGATAATGACCATACTGCCAATGGTTGGCATTTTCAATTACTTGATAAACAGTATGAGTTGGTAATTTCACTTTGTTAATCGCAATTTTGTCAGGCGTTGATTGCAAATCTTTACCTGCCGACAGACTGTGTACCGCTATCGATAAATTGCTAATATCACTGCCAGGATACGATGCCCAAAGTAATAATCCTTTTACTGACTGAGGTGATGTCTTCACGTACTCCGCCGCAGCAACTCCGCCTAATGAATGGCCGGCAATGTACCAATGCTTTATCGTTGGATTTGCGGCAATAACATCGTTCGCTTTGTCGATACCTAAAAAGGCCGTTTTCAATGGCATTGGTGTTATCGCGGAATAAAATCCTTGTCTTGCAAACTCATGCATTAACGGTGCGAACGTGCTGGCTGTAGTTTTACCTCCAGGATAAAAAATTATTCCGACAGTTGCTTTGAAAGCAGGCTTGAACTCAATAAAGTCACCTGTTGATACGGTTACAGTATCAGACGATGATAAACTTTGTTCAGTTACTTGTTGCTGATAGTCAAACGGCACACTCATCCAAATTGCCGTTGTTCCGACAACTAAGATAAATGTGATTATTGTCCACTTTAAGAGTTTCTTAATCATGGCTATACGGTTGACCATTACGCTCTTCGCCAGCAAGAATTCTTACTAAACGATCTGCAGCATCTTTACCGACTAAACGCTCTGCAATTGGGTTAGCTGGATCAAGGTAAACAATTGATTTACGCTGTTGATAATCGCGATGACGACGCTCATCACAAGCTATTTTGTTGTCATCTTTCTTGGCATTTTTAACTAACTCAACCCATTGCTTTACGATGGTCCAAATACGGTCTTTAGCTTGAGCCTGGAAAAAGCTTAAAGGCGTAACACCGGCAATAGCACAAGGGCTTAAACTTGCACGAATAAACGGCATTTGTGCATTGAATGGAGCAACGCTGTCACTAAATAATGCTTTATGAAAATCCATAACGATAGGGTTTAAATCATCGTAGTATTTTTCAACATGTTCAGGATGTGTCACTAACTCGTAGCGAGGCATAAGATCAATATAGAAAAATGCTTCAGGTAATGTACCAAATGCCATACCTAAATGCGGTACATCGGTACAGTCTTTCATCCAAAACGTTAAATGAATATTAGTAAACGTATTTTCAGGTTGGCCAATATCAGAATGAATAACCCAATCAACTGGGGTATCTTTAGCGCCAGTAAAGTTACGCATACGACCAAGCTTGTTACCTTCTAAGTCGCTAAATTCTGCGATATCAGAACAACCTAAGTCTTCTTCAAAATCGAGTTCAGATGAGATGTAATCCCAAATATCATCACGTAACGCTAAGACTTCGTTATAAGTTTCGCTCGTATCTTGCTTTAAACCACTTTCAATGTGACGGGCAAATTCTTCTGTGATCATTGACTTTTTTTGGGCAGTCATACTACTCTCCTTGGGGTAAAATTTCAGTTGGATGTTGGTTTTCGGCGATTGTTATTTTTTTGCCATTTACAAACCAACTCCAGATAAAAACGATAAAGTTAAATGCGCCAAATAAGACGAACGGCGTAGCCGGGCCATATTCAGCAAATAATGCGCCACCACCAGCGGTAGCAAATAAAATTCCAACAGCTCCAGCAACACCAAAGAAGCCTATCACTGCACCACGACGTTTTGCTGGTGCACTTTCACCAACTAACGCCTGGCTTGAAACGAATGCGCTAATTTCAGCTATACCCATAATTAGCAATAAACCTAATACCCACGGTTGGGTGGGGTCTTCAACGAACAACATTGCGGTATAAATTAAAGCAGCAAGTCCAGAAGCTATAGTTACCGCTCGCACTCTAGAAATTTTGTCGCTGACATAACCCATCAGTAATGAGCCAATAAATGCACCAACTACAACCATCAAAATGGCAGGAACTGCGAGCTGATTCATTGCTTCACTTACAGAAAGCGACATGTTTTTAGTGCCAAATTGCACTAGCCAGAGACCCATAAATGCCCCTGTCACGGCTAAATCGCCACGAGAAATAAACGCTGCGCCATAACTTAGTGCAATTTTAGGTGCTTTTGCTTCTTTGAAACCGAGCCGTAGTTGCTGCAAAATGGATTCATTGTGAGCGTTAACAATGGTGCCGGCGACTTTTGACAAACCTAAGTAGGCAACAATGGCACCAACAACACCCATAGAGCCAGCAATGGCAAAGGTGACTTGTTGGGCATCAACTTCGGTCATACCCGATTGCACAAAAGTATTCGGCAGGGTGGCTAAAATTGGTGGTATAAAAGCACCAAATGTAGCTATCAATCCTTGCAAGCCGTTTGCTTTGCCGCGACTTTTATTTTCGGCATAATCAGCAATTACGGTAACCATCATGCCAACCATAGCGCCAGAGCCTAATGCAACGATAACGCGATATAGTATTAATTCATTAACCGAGGTTGAGGTGCCATAAAGAGCAAAACCAATAGCTGTAGTAAGCAACCCAAATGTATAAATATAGCGGCGGCCAATTCGATCAGCGAACACGCCATATATACCAAGCATGATAATGAAAATAACTTCTTGCAAAGCACCTAACATACCGGTGATTTGTGCTTGGGATTTATAATCAATACCAATAACGTGTAACAGGCCTGGTTGCAGTATCGACATCGCCCCGGCATAGCCCGACGAAATTAATACCGCGAAAAAGTAGGCAAGCAAGTGACGGCGCTTTACGCCGTTGACTAAGTCGATACCTAAAAATCGAACTGAACTCATTATCCTGCTCCTACTATAACCAGCTATTTATACGTTTTGTTGGCTTGCATTTGCTCGCTACCCATTCGTAGCTTGATCATATTTTCGACTTCATCTGCACCGAAAACATTAGCCGCTAATTTATTCATTGGGTCACGGGCATAGCCCATTTCACGAATAATATGGTCGTTACGTTGTAGTTCAGCGCGATCTTCCATGGGTACAGCTTCAGCGTTTTCTAACCAACCTAACCAACGATCAACCATTTCATGTAAGTACTTTTCTAGGATGTCGATATTGTCGTGGTTTAATTCACCCATTAAGCTTTGAGTTGCAGGGTTAATTAACGCACGCATGTAATTACCGTGGCTTACTGACCAATGAAAATTTTCGTCACTGCGTAATTTCATGTACCAGTCATTCACCTCGTCGCCGTAGTATTTGTCTAGATAGTCAACGTTAGTAAGAAGGTTTTTACGCGGAGTGTAATCGGCATAACAAAACAAATGTGGCACAGTGCCAAATACGATAACTAAATGCGGAACATCAGTTTCTTGGCCTAAGAATGCTGTAGTATTCATATCTAGGATGCTAGCTTTACGGTTACCAATCCAAGAGTTAACTACCCATTCTGCACCTTCGCCAGTCCACGCTTTGTAAGAGCCTTCAAACTCGCCATTTGGTGAGGTGTAATATTCACGATCAAATGTTGATGGGTGTTGTTCAAGGTTAGGAAAACGCTTACTAATTTTTTCTTTTAATTCACTTAAAATTCCCCAACAGCGTTCCCAATATTGAGTAACGTCAACGTTTGGGTTTTCTGCTAAAAATTCATCAAGTGTTTTTGTTTCTTTATTTGCGGTTGTCATTGTTTCTATTCCTATAAACCGAAGTCTTCAAATTTGTCTTTTGGCTTGCTGATAAATGTCGCTAGCATGCGCAATGTAATTTTTGTGGTGTTTAGCCAGGCGATTTTTTTACCAGTTTTATTAAATTTAAGAATGTTCTCGACTAAAAATGGCGCAACTGTTTCTACGGTATCGCATAAGGCATTGGCAAATTTTCGGCGTTTTTGAAAATTATCTAAATCTTCTTTAGCTTCACGAATAACGCCTTCGGTTATGATCATCCCTGGGCGTATTTTACCGACGATGATATTGTCATCTTTAAGCTCTTTGCTCAGCGCATTAGTAAAGTAATCTAAGCCACGTTTGGTGGTGCCATAAACGCCCATACCCTTAAAGTATTCACCGTCACTGCCACCGCCAAGCATGTTAAAGATTTTACCTCCACCTTGTTGCTTCATGCCGTTTGCTACCACTTTGCAGCAGTTAATATTACCGAGCAGGTTAGTATTAACCATGGTGCTAATTTCACTGTCTGGCGTATCTAAAATTGACCAAACAGTACGTGCAAGGCCGGCGTTATTAACCCAGATATCAACCGTTGAAAATGTGCTTTTAGCTTCATCCCAAAGTGCTTGAACTTGTGCTTTATCAGTAGTGTCACAGGCTAAACCGACAACTTGCCCTGATTCAAAACCAAGTTCAGCAATGGTGCTATCAATGTCGTTTTGTTTACGGCCGGATATCATTACTTTATGGCCTTGCTTAGCAAACTCTGCGGCTAAGCCGCGACCAATGCCTTTGGTGCTACCGGTGATAACTACATTTGCCATGATTAAGCGCCTTGTCCTGTTGATTGTGCTCTAGCAACTACGTCTGCATTTGGATCGCCATGTTCTACGGCGTATCCAGTCGCATAAATTTTATCGGCTGAAATTTTGCGGTTAGGCGCTTTAATTTGGTTTAAAAATTCAAGGCGCAACCAATCGTTATCATCGCAAATAGCATCAAATACAACTTTGTTAGTTGATGGAATATTTTCGTTATCACAAACATTATAAATGCCGGTTAATTCATTATTTAAGGCGTGGTATACCGAGCTGACAACGTCATTGAAGTGAATGGCATAAAGTGGCGCATCAGCACCAAAAATTGCTTTGCCACCAAAATATTCAATGGCCATTTTTACTCGTTGTGGAAAATCAATATCGCCAGGAGCACCGTACATATCAGGAAAACGAAGTACGCAACCTTGTGCATTACTTAAAACTTCTTGCTCAGCTTTTTGGTAATATTTTGAAGATGGCTCTTCATGATTAGACGTTGGTGTTAGTTCACTAATTGGTGCGCTATCAACGCCGCCATCGCCATATACTGAAAACGACGATAAGAAGATTACTCGCGGACAAGCTTTAGCAGCGCTTTGACAGCTAAGTTCTAGAGCTTGATGGTAATGAGTTTCACGCTCTTCTTTGGTACGAGTATTTCTAACGTTTGGCGCAACCGTGGCAATAATTGCGTCACAACCTTCTGCGGCGGCAATAACTTTGTCAGTTTCTTCGCCTTTAAGCACAAATACTTGCTCAACTAAAGTTGATAGCTCTGCAACTTTTGCTTCGGTTGTCGTTGTACCAACAACACTATGGCCGTCTGCTTTTAATTTTGTAGCGACTGCTTTGCCTACATGTCCGAGTCCTAAAATAAGTACTTTCATTTTTTACCTAAAGTGTTTTATAGTGAGTCAATAAGTTATAATGTATTAACATTATAACAATGTGTCAAACTTTGAATTGCTTTAACGCAGTTTTAGAAAAATTCAGGATAAATAATGCGGGTCTCGGTTTTACAATTTGCAACTACGTTAAGCGTAAGTGATAACCTAAATACTTGTTTAAGAATGATTGAGGAAGCATCGAGCTGTGCGCCTGAACTTATGGTGTTGCCCGAGTTCTGTAATGCTTTATCTTGGTATGAAGACCAAGATCATGCTTGGCAATTAGCCCTAGATATTGATGGTGAGTTCTTACAAAAAATTTCTCAGCAGGCAAAAAAACACCATTGTTACATTGTCATAAATGTTAGTTTGCGCCGAAAATTTCCTGATATAACGGTGACTTCACTGTTGTTTTCACCGCAAGGTAGTTTAATTTTAGAAGCAGATAAACAGACTTTAATGGGCCACGAAAATGATTTTTTTGTTCGTGCAAATAAGCATTCTGATGTGATCGAGACCGAGTTTGGTCAATTAGGTATTTTTCCATGTAGAGATGGCGTAACGTGTGAAACACCTCGCTCTTTAGCATTACGCGGCGCACAATTATTTTGCGATTCTCTTAATTCATTCGCCCTAGATGAAGCCAGTTTGCATGTGCCTGCACGCGCACCAGAAAATAAAGTGTTCTTAGCTTCGGCAAATAAAGTCGGGCCGTTAATTCCAATTGAAGTATTAAGTGATGTCGCTAAAGCCACTAGTATTCCTGAGCAGTTTTTAATGGGAGCGGGCGAGAGCCAAATTGTTGCTCCAAATGGTGAAATATTGGCAAAAGCAGCATATAACCAAGAAGGTTTTATATATGCCGACATCAACTTAGCCGACAGCAATAATAAGTGCCGACCAGATGGCAGTGATTTATTTAATAACCGTCGCCCCGAGCTTTATCAAACTATTGTAAAACCGGCAAAGCAGCAGTATTGCCGAGGTGGTGCCGAACAAGTCGATATTGCTTTGTATCAATTGCCAATTAACTTATCAGAACCTTTGCAACGATTGATAAATGTAAAGCAACAGCTGGCAGCGCGCAGCGAAGCGTTGATTGTTTTGCCAGAGTTATTTTTTCTAGCCGACTCTGTTGTGAATGATATTGAACTGGCCCGTCAATACAGCGAAATGGCGATAAGGGATATTGCCTCAATATTAGCACCGAACCAATTTGTGGCTACTTCATTAGTTATTGGGGATAGCCATAAAGCCGTGTTGATTAATGAGCACGGGCTAGAATTTTCTCAAGGCCAATTACACCAGTGTAAACGGCATCAGTGGTCTGATTTGGCCGATAAACTAAAAGTGTATTCACTGCCATGGGGCAAAGTTGCGCTGCTTACTGGTGATGATGCCTGTTATCCAGAACTTGCAAAAGTTGCTGCGTTGCAAGGTGTCCATGCGCTAATTTGTCCTGTTGATATTCAAGAGCCGTGGGAAGTCGATTTTGGTTTACTTTCTCGAGCTGCAGAAAATCGTATTTGTGTGATTGCCAGCAGTAGAAACAAATTGTTAGAGCATAAACAGCTTTCGGGTTTAGTGGCCAATTTAGAAACAGATTTCACCATAATGACGCCATGGCAGCACCGTAAATTTGATGGCTATATCAATCATCCTTTACTCACTAGGCAACAGTCTGGATTTACTCAAACGAGTATTTCGCCTATTGCTGCTAGCAATAAATTAATGTCGGCAAATACTGATTTGCTCAGCGACAGGCCGTGGCAATTAAGTGATGTACTAACCACGAAAACAAGCACCCAACTTACAACTAATAATAGCAACACAATGGAAAACAAATAACATGACTAACATTGCAAACACCCTAAAGCAGCAAATTGTCGGTTTGGCTCATGTTGGCTTTATCGTTACCGATTTAACGGCATCTATTGCTGATTATAAGAAAGTATACGGTGTTGAAGATAGTGATATTTTAGTGTTTCCACCCTTTTCACAAACCGGTGATGAAGTATTAACGCGTTTTGCTTTTATCAAAATAAATGACAGTGAAATCGAATTAATCGAACCAATTTCAACTGACTTTAAACACTTATTACATTCCGCCCCTGCAGGTGGTGGTGGCATAAATCATATAGCTTGGTTGGTAACTGATATTGAAGAAAGCGTGGATGTTTTGGCGAAGCAGGGCATCATTCCCGGTTATGTAACACCGAACGGAGTCATGGATACCGGTAGTAAAAAAATGGTTTATTTAGACCCAGAAACAACCGGCAATTTGTATATTGAACTCATTCAAATTAAATAATCAAATCGAAATAATAATAAAAAATCTCCAAGGAAGTAACTATGGATAAAGCATTGCTTGATAAAATTGTGCCATTAACAGCGATCCAAAAACAACATTTTAAAATAATGGACCAAGGACAATATCAATATCACTTAAATGGTGAAAGCACTGACATACAAGAGCCTTGGCAAATCTTAGAAAATGGCAACTTGCAAATAGTTCGCAGCGTACGATATAGCGAAAAGTATCGAGTTAAGCTTTCGGTAGTTGCTCATATTTCTGATGGTAATCAAGTTGTTGATATAAGTTACAGTGAAGGTGATAGCCCAGATATAAATGCTGAGTATAGAATTGATGGACAAGGTAATTGGAAGGTTACTCAAAGCCATCCCGGCGATATATTCCAACAACATGGCTGTGTAGAGGGGTTAGTCATTTTTCCTCTATTACGTATATTCAGCGGTACGATGCTACAAGATTGCAAAATTGATAATGGTCAACAAAAGCAAGTATTAGTACCTGATATCCGACTTGCAACGCGTTATAACGATAAACTCAAGCCTAGCTTTGACTTACGGAAAACTAAATCTTTAGGGACAAACGGCAAGGGCAAAAAGCTTAGTTTTACCAGTGAACATTATCAAGAAGATCAGGCTGAGTTTTATCTAAATAAATTAGGGCAGCTAAGCCAATATTGCTGGCAACAAAAGCCTGATGTGCATTGGCAAGTTTATTTAGTGAAATAGAAGTTTAATTACAAAAACATTATTCAACGATGCACAATACGCGGAATGAGATCCCACCCAAAAACACGGTGGGAAGACGTTGTTTATAATCTAGTTATGCGGTGAATTTTATCCTGCATCAAGTGCAGGATAACCGCTGTTACTTCATTGAAAATTTCATATCAAATTGATATTTATCTGGGCGGTATATAGCATAAAGGTGGTCAATTAACTTACCTTCAGCATCATACATAGAACGATCTAATAATAATAATGGTCGGCCTGTTGGAATTTCTAATACTAACGCGGTATCCATATTCGACAGAGTTGCGGTAATCGATTGTTCAACATTATCTAATGCAATACCTGCACTTTTAAATAGATCTAAACGTGTGGACTGCTGCAATGACATTTCGTTATAACCTTCTCCAATATCACGCGTCCAACTTACGTAATAACCAAATGGTATACCGTCAGTTAATCGAACTCTTACCGATTGAATTAATTCTTCGTTTGGAGCTAAACCAAACCGCTCTTGTATATCGAGTGGTGGAATGGCACGTTTGAAATCAATAGAGCGTACTTGCGTTTCTTCGCCTAATACTTTTAAGTTTTCTAATAAGCCCGATAGTGGCGCGGCTAGTTGTTCAGCTCTATGTTTGTAGATAACATGCGAGCCTTTACCTCTGCGGCGAGAGATGTAACCTTCTTCAGCAAGTTCATCCATGGCACGTTTTGCGGTAATACGTGATACTTGAAATGCTTCTGACAATTGATGTTCAGTCGGCATCTTTTCACCGAAGGGAATATCACCTAAATGAATTTTTTCTTTAAGAAATAAATAAACCTGATGGTACAAAGGTGTTGGGACATCACTTTTTAATGCCTGACCTAAACGAGGGTCATTAAGTAACTCTTCAAATGTCATATTGTTATATCTTCTTTTTGGTCAGTACTACTTATTTGCACATATGTATATTAACTGTAAGCCTTGTGTGCCGCGAGTTTTATTGAAATATGAGTGCGAAAAGCAATAATGATATAGATACAATACAAATGCAACAAATATCAAGATGATTTATGTCATTTCGCTTTTTTGCATTAACTGCTTTAATAAAGCCAATATATAAAAATATCTGCTAACGAATATAGTGTTAGTTACTAGAGTACGTAAATTACATGACTGAATACTTAATTTTTAAATTGCTGCATATCGTTTTATTTGTCTATTGGTTAGGTGGCGATTTGGGCACATTTTATGCGTCTAAATTTGTTGCGAAAAAAGGCTTAAGCAAAGAACAGCGCAGTACCGCATTAACCATTATGATGGGTGTTGATCAAGGTCCACGTATTTGTATGGCTTTAATTTTAGGCCCTGGTGTGCAAATGGCATTTAACTCTGGTGCTATCACCATTCCTGCTTGGGCAATGGTGTTGGTATGGCTAGTGTGTGCAGTTTGGTTAGCTATGGTATTAGCGATTCATTTTGGTCATGGCAAAAAATTTGTAGCCCCCCTTACCAAGTTTGATTTTAATTTTCGCATTGTCGTAGTCTTGATCTGTTTCTATGTAGCCCTTGAATCTATGTTCTCGACAACACCTAGTTTTATTCAGGCAGAGTACTTAGCTTGGAAATTGATCATGTTTGCCATTCTTGTTTGTTGTGGTTTGGGTATTAGGGTAATGCTTAAACCATTTGTACCAGCATTTATGCAGATGATGAAAGACGGCCCTAATGACGAAATAGATGCAGTTATGCAGGGCTCTATCAATCGAGTGCGACCATTTGTGTATTTCATTTGGTTTGGCCTAATAGTTAATGCTGCCCTTGGTATGCACCTAATAAATCCATAATAAAAATAATAAGGATAGAAAATGCGCTTATTAAGCTCTGATATTTCACCTTACTCAACCCGAGTACGCATCCAGATCAGAAAAAAGAATTTGCCGATTGAGATTTGTGCTCCACAGCCTGAACTTAGAACCGCGGAGTTTTTGAGTAAATTTCCCCTTGGTAAAATCCCTGTTCTGGAATTGGATGAGCATACGGCGATTACTGAGTCTTGGGTAATTATGGAATACCTTGAGCAGTGCTTTACCGATACTTCTTTAAAACCAAATGCTGCAATTGAAAATGCTCATATGGCCATGGTTGGACGCTATGCAGATTTACACCTTGGACCATCGTTATTTCCAATGTTTAAATCTTTATTGATGAAAACTAAAATTGATGTTGAACAAGAAATAAAGTTAATAAAAGCTGAGCTACAAAAGGGCGAGAACCTGCTGCAGTCGATGCCTCAGTATTCAACAAGGTCATTAAATATTGGAGATATTGCTTTAGCGACAACAATGTATTTTACTGAAGCAACCCCTCGTCTTTTTGGCTACGAAAATATCCTTGCTGATTACCCTGCAATTACTGCATGGTGGCAGTGGGTACAACAAGACAGCGCGGTAAAACAGGGTATTATTGAGATGGAAAACGCATTTAAGGCGTTAGCTGGATAATTACTTAGAGCTTATTAACTTCCAAATTCCAGTAGCTCGCAGTACTTCTCTACGCTCGGTATAAACCATACCTTCGGCGAAGACTAAAGATTTAGTTAATCGGGTTATTTTACCTTTTACCTTTAATGAATCATCAGCACTGGTTGCCGCGGCGAGAAAATCACAATTTAAGTTAATTGTCGCAAACTTTTGTTGATGGCCAAGTACATCGCCAATTGCTCGATAAATGCCATAATCAGCAACGGCTGTTAGCACCCCTCCGTGTATTACACCTTCTGGATTTTGGTGATGTTCTTGTAATGGTAATAATCGAGTAAAAACGTTGCTATCGTTTTCTTGTTTCTCATAGAATGGGCCCATATGGGCAGAGAAACCTTGCATGGCAGCGCATAATTGCCAGGCCTCATTAATTATCTTTTCATGGGCTATATTTGCATTAGTCATTAGCAGAATTTCGGCTTACGTTTTTCAAGAAAAGCAGCAGCACCTTCGTTAAAATCATCACCATCAAAAGCGTCAATAAACAAATCATCTAATTGTTGGACGGTTACTTGTTGCTCGCCACTTATCTGATTTAAAGTGAGCTTTATTCCTCGTTGACTGTATCCACTGTTAAGCAATACTTGCTGGCAAAGTTCTTCTCCACGGTCAGTTAATTGGTCAAGTTCACATTGTTGATTGATCAAGCCGTAATCAACAGCAGTTGCAGCATCGAGTACTTTACTTAACATTAATAATTCTTTAGCTCGACTCAAACCAACTAATTCATAAACTCGTTTAGTATCAGCAATACTATACAACAGACCTAGCTTGGCGGGAGTAATCGCAAATTTGGCATGATTGGCAGCAATTCTAAAATCACAGGCCATGGCTAAACCTAAACCGCCGCCCATACATGCTCCGTTAATTAGGGCAATTGTTACTATTGGTAGTACTGCTAAGGCTTGCTGAGCTTCTTGAATGTATTGATTATTGACCTTAAGTTCGGTTTTATCTTTGATCATCACCGTTAGTTCATCAATATCGGCACCAGCACAAAATGCTTTATCGCCACTCGCTTGCAAAATTAAGCAGCGCGTATTTGCTTGCACAGCTTTGGCTAACAGTTTTGGTAGGTTGCGCCACATCTGTTGATTAAAGGCATTACGCTTCTCGGGTCTATTGATGGTGAGATAAGCAATACTGCCGCTGATCTCTAAACTTAAATAATCCATAGTGATTTATTGTTCTTTATATTTGTTATTTCTATTTAGCTTTATCTCATCATCAACTATTTAGCTGACATTTGTCAAAGGTAAAAACTATATTGATATACTAATATATCATTTTAATAGTATAGTAGTTTTATTATTTTCAAACTAACAATGATCATTGAGGTTGTTGATGACTGAACAAAGCAAAGCGCAGACGCTAGCTGAAAAAATTATTTCCCGTGCAGCCAATGTTGTCAGTGTTTCACCAGGTGAATTAATTACCTGTAAAGTGGATAACGTGTTAATGCATGACTCTTCAGGTCCACGCCGGGTAAAAGAACGTTTAGAAAGCCTAAACGCGAAAGTGTTTGATCCTAACAAAATCATATTAGTAAGTGATCACTTCGTACCTGCAACAGATGCAGAAAGTGCTGAAATTTTAGCTCTGACCCGTCGTTGGGCTAAAGATAATAACATCAGTAACTTCTACGATATGCAGGGTATTTGTCATGTAATGATGGCAGAGAAGGGGCATTTATTACCTGGCAATTTTCTAGTAGGCGGTGATTCGCATTCTCCAACTGGCGGTGCTTTTGGTTGTTTTATGGTGGGCATCGGTGCTACAGAAATGACCGGTGTATTAGCCACAGGTGAAATTTGGATCAAGGTACCTGAAACCATTAGAGTAAATTGGCACGGTACATTATCCGTTGGCGTATCATCAAAAGACATCATGCTGTTTTTATGCAAAAAGCTTGGTGTAAATAATAATTATAAAGTGATTGAATTTACAGGGACTGCCATTGACCAAATGAACATGTTAGAACGGATGGTGCTTTGTAACATGACCGCAGAACTTGGTGCTAAAACCGGTGTTATCGCGCCAGATAGCAGCACAATTGCAGCAATTGAAACCGCAGGAAAGGTTTTTGAAGGTAACATTGAAGATTGGCAAAGCGATAGTGATGCAATTTACTTTGCCGAGTACAACTTTGATGCCAGTGAGTTAAAGCCACAAATAGCCGCACCGCATAGCCCAGAAAATACCAATGATGTTGATAGTTTTGAAAATGTTCATGTGGATCAAGCTTATATTGGCGCATGTACCGGAGCGAAATTAACTGACTTACATATGGCGGCAAAAGTTTTAAAGGGTAACAAGGTTGCTGATGGCACACGCTTATTAGTCGCACCGGCTTCGGCAAAAACCACCAACCAAGCGGCCAGTGATGGCACTTTAGAAATACTTACGGAAGCGGGCGCAATTATTTTACCAACCGGCTGTGGTGCTTGTGCCGGTATGGGCGCTGGTGCGATTGCCAATGGTGAAGTCTGCATCTCATCAACGTCTCGAAACTTTAAAGGGCGTATGGGCTCACCTAACTCAGAAGTATATTTAGGCTCTCCTTATTCTGTTGCCGCTGCAGCTATTGCAGGCAAGATTGCCGATCCACGTGAGTATTTGTAGGAGCTAAAAATGACTTTTAATAGTGAACAAAAAGGCAGTGCATGGGTTTATGGTAATAACATAGATACCGATATTTTAGCGCCTGGCCCTTATATGAAAAAACCAATGGCAGAGCTTGCCAAACATTGCTTTGAGGCCATAGATACTGATTTTGCTGTTCAGGTAAAAACAGGGGATGTTGTGGTTGGCGGAGAAGCATTTGGTATCGGATCTTCACGTGAGCAAGCCGCACAAGCACTGGTGGAATTAGGTGTAAGTACTGTGATCGCTAAATCCTTTGCTCGTATTTTCTATCGCAATGCTTTGAACCTTGGCCTTCCCGCTCTGGTTTGTAATGACGCTGATAAAATTAGTAAAGGCGACCAAATTAGTGTGCAGCCTGAACAAGGCGTGATTATTAATCATAGTAAAAACGAACAATATAAATGCGAAGCCATTCCACCGCAGTTAATGGAAATTGTTCGCGCCGGTGGTTTAATGCCGTTTTTACAGAATAAAAACAATAAATAAAAATTTTAGGACATAGAATGCACGCAAAAACGCTACGCCAGTTAGTAAATGACAAAGAAATCCTAATCGCTCCAGGCGGTTACGATGGTTTGTCAGCATCGCTTATTCAACAAGGTGGCTTTAACGCCATGTATTTATCTGGTGCCAGCATTGCTTACACCCGTTTTGGTCGTCCAGATATTGGCTTAGTTAGTATGAATGAAGTAGCTGAAACTTTAGCGGTTATTCGTGAACGAGTTGATTTTCCGATCATTGTTGATGGCGATACAGGTTTTGGCAATGCCATTAATACTCAGCGCACAGTGAAGTTATTTGAACGCATGGGTGCTTCAGCAATTCAGCTGGAAGATCAGCAAATGCCAAAACGTTGTGGTCATTTAAAAGGTAAGGCGTTAGTCAGTAAAGAAGAAATGGTAGGTAAAGTAAAAGCCGCTGTTGATGCTCGCAGTAACCCAGACACTATGATTATTGCTCGTACAGATGCCATTGCCGTTGAAGGCTTTGATGCTGCAGTTGATAGAGCTATGGCCTATTATCAAGCGGGTGCTGATCTGTTATTTATCGAAGCGCCTGAAAGCCTTGAACAAATGCAAACCATTAATGAAATATTCGAAGGTAAAGTACCATTATTAGCCAATATGGTTGAAGGTGGTTCTACACCAATAAAAGATGCGGATGACTTACAACAGATGGGATATTCATTAGTAATATTCCCTGGTGCCATGGTGCGTGCATATACGTTTATGGCACAAGAGTTTTTAGGAAGTTTAAAAGCGAATCAAAATACCAAACAATACCAAGATAGGATGCTAGATCTTGGTGGTTTGAATCAGTTACTAGGTACTGATGAAATTTTAGCAAATGGGCAAAAATATGAAGGGTAAAGCAACGTCGCCAAAACTTGGCCCTATGATAGGAGCAACGTTAGTTTGTGCTGATATTGATGTGGTTATTACTGCTTACAGGCAAAGCTTTGCCATGACTGAATATAGCCGCACTACTATTAGCGAGCAACAAGCTGCATTTTGGCAATCGTCAAAGTTAGCAGGTAATACGCAAGTGATATTGCAATCGCCCAGTTCGAGTAAGTGGTTAAGAATTATTGAAGATAAAGACGCTACATCACCTACCCCATTATCACGTTACGGCTGGATGTCTCTTGAGGTAAATGTTGCTGATGTTGAGCAAACAGCGACAAAAATAACCGACAATTTTAGCGTGCTCGGCAAACCTGCCAATCTAGAGTTGAGTGATGCTATTAAAGCAATGCAAGTAGCAGGGCCCGTTGGTGAAGTGTTGTACTTAACTGAAATCAAAGCGGCTGTGCCTCCGTTTGAATTACCATTTACCGATGCTGAATTAGATAGATTATTTATCCCAGTATTAAAAGCGCCTAACCGCGCAAACAGCTTGGCTTTTTATGAAGGCATAAACCAACACAATGGCATAAGCTTTAATACCAAAATTACCGTGTTAAATCGTTTTTTCAATATCGATATCAACCATCAATACCCGGTGGCGACTATTCAATTTAACGGTGAATCGTTAATTGAAATCGATGAAGTTACAACGGGAGAGCACCATAAAGATAAATGCTTACCTGCAGGTATTGCTTTGGTAACTATGCAGGCAAAAAACATTCCTGCTGATTACCAACCATTAGCCGCGATGACGGTCGAAAATGATCCTTATTATGGTAATGGTGAAGTTCGATTGTATAAAGGTAAGGCAGGTGAGTTGTTGGAGATTATGCTAACTAGTTAATATAAAACAATAATAATTTGGAGAATGGCATGTTTCCGCAAGGTTTTTTTGGTACTCGAGCTGATTTGATGATGGATTTGGTTATTGTCGCGTTCATTATTATCATGCCATTGTTGGTCATCTCATGGCGTACAGCGCGTAGTGGCAATCATCTTGGCCATGCGAAAATGCAAATTTCCTTAAGTGTTATTTTGGCAGTTGCAGTAGTAATTTTTGAGCTAGATTTAAAGCTTTCTGGTGGTATGGCGGTACTTACTAAAGACAGCACATACTTTGGCACAAATACACTAAATTACTGGATGTGGGGCCATACATTAATCGCTATTATTACCACCTTGTTATGGGCTGTATTGGTTATTTTATCGATAAAGAAATTTAAACTCCCGCCAAATACCAAAACTAACCCATTTCGTAAGTTTCATCGGCCTTTAGGGTATTGCGGGATGATTAGCATGTTTGCTACCGGCCTTACTTCGTTTCCATTGTATTACTATGGTTTTATGATGTAATACAACCGAGAGCTGTACCAAAGGCATGATCGATATCGTGCCATTGGGCTTTTTGTATCATGATGTTTGGATTGGTTGAAACTTGCGAGTAGTGGCGAGTAAACATAGTATAAATACCACTTCAGCAAAATTTCCGGCGATAAATCCCCAGGTTAATGTTGCGGTTGCACCATTAACTATAAAAATAAATAACGCGCCTAAAAATAACCATTTCCAACCATTAACTCGTAATAATACTGCCGCCATTATCATCACCAAAATATTGGTTAATATCGTGGCAATGGGGGGTATTTTTGATAAGTTTGATAACTTTTCCACGCCTAATGCTGATTTTGGACCAAGCTCAAGTAAGTACACTTCTTGATAAATACCGTAGGTAAGTGCTGCGGATGTAAAAGCCCAACAAAAAGAAATAAACAACGGTTTACTGGCAATTTCAACGTGCCCAAGTTGTAATATTTTTAGAGTAAAGACGGTTAAAAATGGCAATACTGTAACGTGCAATACAAAGCGCAGAATACTGGCCGATTCATACCAACTGGCATTTATAAACCAAACACCTAAACCTTGCAAAAGGTTGTCGTAAAACATGCCAAATAACATGCCTCGCAAAATCCAAATTTTTGCGTCCTTATTATCGGCCCAACTAAATGTCCAAGCCAAAATAGTTAGGTGCAACACGGCATAGCCAAGTAACATATAATTGAACATTAACTTTACTCCGGAATATAAATGATTTCGCCATTCTCAAGCTGATAAGCCACGCCAACTCGCTTGCCACGCTTTTTATTTGGATCAGCTTCACTATTTTGGTTTTGTTTGTATTTACTAATCTCTTTGCCTTTTTTCTGAATAATTTCCATATTCTCTTTACCTGGATTTTTCACCATAGTGAAGTCTTCATCGAGTAACATTTCAGCGATATTTAAATGTTGTACCAAGGCCACCATTAACGCTACTGCAAATACCATGGCAACGTCAAATAGATTGGTAAGGGATGATAACGGGTCAAGATCATCATCTTGTTTTAAAAATTTATGTCTGGTGTTCGTTGAGCGCATAACTAATCCTTATTAGTTCTTAACTAATTTTTAACTACGGCATAAACGTATTCAAGGTCGGTAAGATCTGATGCATACCAACGAGTTTTAATTTGGTTACAGAAAAAACCAATGGCACCAATTAATAAGCCAACAACGGTGGTTGCAAATGCCACTTGCATGTTTTGTGCAAGTGAAGCCATATCGCCAGAAGCTAAACCAACCAGCGCCGGGCCCATTGGAATTAACGTACCCATTAAACCTAACATTGGACCGATTTTGGCTAATGTTTTTACTTTGCCTAAATCCTGTTCACAAGCCATTTCAAAATCAGCCAACACTTTTTCAGCTTTAATGGTATTGTCGCGATTAGCCAAAAGCTTCTCTAAGTAAACATTCACCAAACCTGTACGACGAATTTTTTCTTGGTTTAGTACATCATTAGCGTTGTCTTTTGATAACTCATGCAGTGCTGGCTTTACGCTTTTTTCAAAGGCCATACGGTTAGCATAAGCGCCATAAAAGCCACCAATAACCATTAGCCCTTGTGCTAAAAACAGTAATAACAATACGATTGTTGGGATCAGCAAACCGGAAGAAATCCAGTACAGTGTTTGAATGATGAATTCCATGGTATTACCTCTTTTTTAATAATTTTTTTGATTGATATTGATAGCGTACGTAACCGACAACCGCACCTAAGCTGATGATGATAGTTACCACGATAAATTCGTTTATATTAGGGTTAATGTCACTTTGGAGATATGGATGCCTTGCCGTTAAAATAGATACCGCAACCGCTAAAACAATTTGCGCCGCGTGCATTGCTAGTTTCAGTTCTAGCCGCAATACTCTTGCTGGCACTAAAAATTTAATAACCCAGGCAAATAACACAACAGTTAATGCTACCGAGCCGCCGTAAATAAATGCGGTAGTGGCAAACTCCCATTCAAGCGCTTGTTGATAAAGGTGCACTTGATAAAAGCACAACACGCCAACGGCACTTACCATTGGGATAAACTGCATATGGGGTATAAGTTTGTAGGGCATAACTAAGCGAGTATACATATCACGTAACATAAACAACGCGAGTATTAGCATTACCACAGCTTCAAGTACCAACACCACCGACATATCTAACATTGAGTTGGTATTGGCCAGTAGTTGTTCTATATCAGTAGTACTATACGCAATTGCCGTTGGGTAAAAACAATAAGTAATTGCTGCAATTACTAATGCCAGTGCCAGTTGTTGCCACCAATGGCGAAACAATGACACTTGGACTGCCGTTGCCGTTAGGCTAAATAACGCTAAAAATAGGATTATATTGTCCATAATTTACAGCTCGTTAGTATCAAGGTGCGAAACTTGACGACGACGTGACGCTAAAAATGCAATGGTTGCTAATATTAATAACAAGCCAAGGATCAAGCCCCAGTTTAACCGTTGGATAAGTGGCAATTCACTTTCATCAGTTTTTTTAACCACTTCTTTTTCTAGTACCATAGAGTCTTCATTGGCATCACTTGGTGCTTCTAACGATTTTTTAATTTGTTGTTGGTAATTTTGACGTTGCTGTTCGGGTAATCGCTGACTGATAAAGTCACGCAACTTACTGTTATCACATACGAAGATAGTACAACCAGCATCGTACTTCTCGATCAATTCAGCATGCAGTGTTGCTAGTGCATTAAGTTGTTCATCACTGGCTTCCCATAAACCTTTACGGGCAGTCTCCATCATTACAGCGGTCATCTCTTGTAGTGCGTAAGGGTTTTCATTTTCAAAGAAGTCTTGAACACCGAGATCGTACTTATCATCTACGTAAGTTTCATATACTTCATCCCAAAGCTCATCTTTGATGGCGTCGGGCTTCATTACATTCCAACCATAAGTATTACGGAAGGTTTCTGCCATTTTCTCGGCCGATGAAGCGCTGCCCTGTTGAATGGCTTTAATGTATTGAGGATTAAATAGTGTTGCTTGCGCTTCTGTCCATACAGCATCTTCCATTGTTTGTACTTCTGGATTATTAGCTTGGCGAAAATCATTAAAATAAGCTTTTGGATCTTCACCAGTCACTTCTCTTACTGCTAAATTTAAGCCGCCCATAAATTCATAAACATGATCGAGTGATAACGCGCCCCAAGTATTAGACTCTCTAGGTTGTACCACTACTTCGGCATCTTGCAATGCGGCTTCAAATACGCCTTCACGGTAGTAACTCCATTTATCACCTTTGCCGTAAACCGCGCCCATATTGTTAAGGTATTGCTGGGCCACTTCTGAGTCTTTTTCCCAAGAATCTCCTCGTTCAACCATACCCATAATACCGGTACCATACGCACCGTTAGCACCACCAAATACTCGGGTACTAGCAAGCTCCCGTGCCTCTACCGGAGATATGCCTTTAGCAACCATCATCCGCTCTGATTTACTTACACCACTGCGAACAAAGTTGTCGCTGGCTGTTTCATCAAGTTGGCTGACCATTTCAATGGCTTTGTTAATAAGTAATATTCTACTGGCCGCTAAATCGCGAAACTGGCCAGCAGTTTGAGCAACAATATCTATACGTGGGCGGCCAAGCTCTGCCAGAGGGATAGGTTTGATTGATACTACTCGGTTAAATGGGTCTCGCACCGGTTCAACACCTAATAGATAAAATATTTGTGCAAGTTGCGCCCCTTCGGTTTGGATAAAGTCGCCTGGCCATAAGGTAAAAGTGATTTTCTTCGGATATTCGCCGTCGTTGCTGGCAAGATGATTTTCCAGTAAAGAATCGGCTAACTTCACACCTACATCCCATGCTTCAACGGTAGGAGTTTGCTCTGCATCTACCGAGAACATATTTCTACCAGTAGGCAGGGTCCGAGGGTTGCGCACTAAATCACCACCGGAAGAGGGTAGAATATAACCACCACTCAGCGCATTGAGTAAACTTTGCATTTCAATACTTGGACTATTCGCTAAGTCTTCACGGTATTGGTTAACCGATATTAAGTTTTGCTCTATGGTGCGTACCGCATGGGCCATGCTTTTGGCGCGTTGATCGATAATTCTAATTTTTTCTGAGGCTTGCTGCTTTGCAACTTCAATCCGATCATCAAAATCATTAACAGCAAGCAGAGCTGCTAAAATTTCTACTTGTTTATTGATGCCTTCATCACTGTCGTCAGAGCTAAGTTCTAATCCCTCTTTCTTAGCCAAATAAAACTGCAATACGTCAATAAAATTTTGCAGCTCAGCTTTATCCATATTTGGCAAAGTTTGCGGGCGCTGCATGTCGTTTAACGCTAAGCTTAAGGCTTTTAAGTTGTCTGATTGCAGGGCAAGTTGTTTATTTTCTGTAGCAACTGCTGCGCGCTCTTTTGCAACCGAGTCTGCTAATTGTGGATCGTTAAGTAACACAAATACCTGTTCGTATATCGCCGGTTTTTGCATCAAACGCAGTAGCTGATTAACATCTCCCTGTTGCGATATTTTTAAACCAGCCGCCATAGCAGGAATTGCCTTGGCAATGGTTTGTGCTTGTTTAAGTAATTCGGGGTCGAGCGATTTTGACACCATCACAAATTGCTTTTCAGATTTTAGAGATTGTAAAAATTCAAGGCGTTCTGGATGAGGAATAATTTTTATCAATAGGCTTTTTACCGATTCTAAGTTTTCGGCTAAATTACCACCGACATTGCCCAAATCGGCTTCCATACTACCCATAGCGACAAAGCCACCAATAATTTCGCCATCGGTTAAGCGGCGGTTATCAATAAACCATTGCTCGGTTTGCACAAGTTCTTTAGTTGAAATCAACTCAGGCAAAACCTGGCTTGCTTGTTCACCGGTTAATACCCGATTTACCCAAGCTTTGGCAGGTGCTTGATAGTTGGCATTAAACCAGGGTTTGTTATCTAATTGTTGGCTGTCAATTTTGCCTTTTAATACATCTAAGCTTGCCATTGAATAGGCTAGAGGATCTGTAGCAATTAAGCGCGTTGTAGAATCAATCTGCTCAGCCGTATAAGGTTTGTTCAGAGTGTATAAACCTTCGGTGATCTTTTCAGACGATACAGTTTCAACATGATTAGATAAGGCAAAAAAGTCGGCTTCGCTCCATTTTTCTCCGCCAATGTTAAGTTGCTCAACAATGCCCATGTCCTTAGCCATCTCAGTAATGCTGCGGGCATAACTGGCTTTAACAGACCCATTTTCTAATTGATGATAGCTCTGCAGTTTATCTGCTAATGATTTCATTTGATTGTGCACGCCACTTTCCATAAATGGTGCGGTTAAATGCGACAAAATAGTGGCGTAAGAGCGCCGCTTGGCAATAATTGCTTCACCAACATTATTGATGGTGTAAATATAAAAATGTGGCAGACCTCCTACTAACGCATCTGACCAATCGTAATCAGATAATGCTACCTGTTTCCATGGAGTAAACTCTAATGAGCCATGAGTACCAAAATGCATAATTGCATCGGGTTGAAACACTTTGCGGGTCCATAAATATGAGGCAACATACGGATGTGGCGGTGCTTCGCGGGTTCCATGAACCAAAGCAAAGGTATTATCTCCTATACCAGGTAGTGGTTGCGGTAAAATAACTACATTACCTAGCTGAATTCGAGCAACCCCAATATGTTCAATACCATCTTTCACATCTACCATATAATTGCCAGGGCTACGGCCATAACGCGCTTCAACCGCTGCACACATTGCTGCTTTTAACTCTTCTTTACACCATAAATCAAATTGTTCGGCGCTAACACGAGCAGGTTTTCCATGCTTGAAAAACTCGGCCATATCACCTGCGGCATATGGGCCAAGTACAGGACCTTGTCGTTGTATTAATTGTTTAAAACTCGCTAAGTTTTCTGGCAATCCGTCAACATTGAAGCCAGAACCTTTAAGCTCATCTAAAGTGTTATACAATGATTCTGCCACTTCCATACCGCCGGCGGTCATCGCATTTTTACCCGGACCTTTGTAGTAGTAAATCGCCAGCTTTTTATCTTTGTTGTGTAATACTTTTAAATCAATCCAGTTGCGTACCATGGCAGTGAACTTTTCCATGCGCTCGGGAATTGCTTTAAAGATTTGATAACCGTTTTCATCTGAATATTTCGCGGCAATGGCATAAGGGGTGATGGCGCCATCGAATTCAGGTAATACAATCGACATGGTAATTAATGCGCCCATCATGCCTTGCTGGTCATCTATCCATTCGTCATGATTTTGAAATACTGAAATAGGGCCAAACATTGGTACGTTGCCGTCTTTTAACCACTTTAATGCGGCATCGGTATCATTTAAGGTAATACGGCCGTGCGGCATAAATACCACTGCATCAGGGTTTACTGCTTGTAAAAATTCAAGCCGTTTGTTTAACGCTGCCATTGGATAAACATTCAGGCCACGATTGGCTAATGAATTTATTAAACCGTCTACGTGATCACGGTTTGAGTTAAACGGCCCTGGAACCGAAGTAACCATGGCAACTTTTGGCTGCCCCGGTTTGTGTATGCCATTTAATGCTGCGTATTGTTCAAATTCGCTTACGGTTTCAAACATCTCATCTTCCTTAAGATGAAACACTAAATCTTGTGATAATGGGATAGGTTTTTTAAGCTCGTCCACAAACAGCTTTTTCTGATCAAATACAGATCGAACATAATTTAACAAGGAGCGGTAATTAGCAGAGCCGCCGTATTTAATGTAATCGCCAATAAAGTCTAAGTCTTGTCCACGTAGATTGGTAACATCAATGTTAGGGTTGGTTGCACCTTCCATAAACATTTTCAAGCCTTTAATACCTTGCGATTGTAAAAAATCAAACTGCTCGGGCTCAAGGTTTAAACCACGACCAAAAAACAACACCAAATCGTAATTAGCAACTTGCTCAATGTTTTCTAACGACACCATATTAATAGTAATCATTGAGTTGGTATTAGATTTAAATACGCGTGCTACCTGAAAATCTTCATAGTTAACCATGGCAACTAGCGTAGGCGAGGCTAGTTTAAAATAACCACCGATCAAAGCGGCAATGACCATTAAAGTTAAAATTTTCCGTAAATGACGTTTAAAGAACCCACGTTTACCTACAGCCATTACTTTTTCCTAATTTACACATTAATAAATTAAGTATATGGATTGTTTGTATCGCAAGTATTTCAAGGAGTTAGAGTTTTGTATCGTTGTGTAACAACAATATTTAACAAATATTTAACACTAAACCTCTAGATTAAAAAACTCACTAGGATATAATCCTCGCAGCTTGAAAGTTCGACCTATATTTATGTACACCAAGTTGATGTTTTTTTTAAGACTTCATCCTGTTTGATATTTGATAGTTTGCTTCCAACGACTTGGTCTTTCACTAGAAAGGCTTAAATTAAATTTATATTAAATAGGATATTATTATGTCTAACACTACTACTGGTACAGTTAAATGGTTCAACGAAGCTAAAGGTTTTGGTTTTATCGAACAAGAAAATGGTCCTGACGTTTTTGCTCACTTCCGTGCAATCGTTGCTGACGGTTTTAAGACTCTTTCTGAAGGTCAAAAAGTTGAATTCACTGTAACTGAAGGTCAAAAAGGCCCTCAAGCAGAGAACATCAAACCTTTATAATTAATCGCTAGGTTAGATCACTAACCCAAAGCATTAAGAATTTAGAATAAAGAGCAAGGCTATTAGCCTTGCTTTTTTTTTGCACAAGGACGTGCTTATCCTCCTGTACCATAGATGG
Organism: Thalassotalea psychrophila; assembly: GCF_031583595.1. Classification (NCBI taxonomy): domain Bacteria; kingdom Pseudomonadati; phylum Pseudomonadota; class Gammaproteobacteria; order Alteromonadales; family Colwelliaceae; genus Thalassotalea; species Thalassotalea psychrophila. The sequence goes on along the minus strand of NZ_CP134145.1, from coordinate 4,505,698 downwards.
GGGAATGGCGAGCTGCATTTTTCATGGGTGGGAGATAGAGGGTTTTATTAACTAACTTTCGGTAAAGCCAAAGTAACAACTAAACCACTTTTATGATGGTTTTTTAATGTGACATCACCTCCATGTGAACGTATAACTGATCTTGTAATAGATAAGCCTAAACCGGTACCACCAGTGCTACGGTTTCTTGCTTGGTCGAGTCTTACGAATGGTTCGAATACCTTTTCTATTTGCTCTGCTGGTATACCAGGACCATCATCTTCAACTTGTATGTTAATGTTTTCTTCATCTTGGCTTAGGGTCACTTTTGCTTTTTTACCATAATTCACCGCATTTATTATTACGTTTGATATGGCTCGTTTAAGTGCAGTTGGTCTCCCTAAACAGGTGAGTGCTTCAGGGCCTTGGTATATGACATCTTTTTCTAAGTCTTCCATATCGTCGCAAAGAGTGTGGATCAGTTTTGCTAAATCTAGGTTTACTAGTTTCTCTTGCCCTGCATCATCTCGGGCAAACGTTAAGGTTGAGGCAAGCATGGCTTCCATGTCTTCTAAGTCATGTTCGGCTTTACGTTGTTGTTGTTCGTCTTCTATAAATTCGGTTCTTAGCCTTAATCGGGTGAGGGATGTTCTTAAGTCATGTGATATTGCCGCGAGCATTTTGGTTCTGTCTTCCACATAACTTTGCAAGCGTTGTTGCATGGTATTAAATGCGCGGGTAGCTTTTCTTAATTCGGTACTGCCTTTTTCTTCAATCGGTTCTGCATTTACATCGGTACCTAAGCGCTCAGCGGCGGCGGCAAAGGTGCGAATCGGCCGAGTCAATTGCCTAGCCGCAACAATGGCAAGAATGATTACTGCAATACATAGCATGATTATTTGCGCAGAAATATGCATTATCCAACCTGATGATGGCAGTGATGAACTGGTAGAAAAGCGTAGCCAAGAGTTATCTTTTAAGGGCACCCAAATAGCAATTCGCTGCTGTGATGGAAACATGTCGAGTAACATAGAACCGTCTTGTTTGGCGTGTTTTACAATAACGTTGCGGTCTAACTGTGTTGATAGTGTTGCCGCCAAGCTTGGTTCATCGGTTGCCTTACTTTCTGCTTGGGTTAACTGGTAATAGGCATCCATAGACAGAGATGGGCTGTTTAGCGCGGGTAATAAATCACGACGTTGGGTAGCATTTAATTGTTCAAATAATTTAACTATGTGATTAATGCGTTGCAATGTTGAGTGTTGATAAAGTTCAGTTGCTTCACTGGTTTGCTGACGCAGGTAAAACGGCAAGCTTAACAGTTGCACCGTAATTAATGCCAAGATCAGCACTAATGCGACTCGTCCGGTTAGCCCTGATGGCCAGAACCAACGCATAGTTATTTTCTCAAAACCGGCAGGCTAAATTGATAGCCACCGCTGCGAATCGTTTTAATTATTTCTGGCTCTTTCTTGTTCACTTCAATTTTGCGTCTAAGTCTTGATAATTGAATGTCGATACTACGATCATATGGACCACTCTCACGGCCTTTTGTATGGTCTAGTAAAAAATCGCGACTAAGAACTCGTTGTGGATGTTCGGCAAATACTTGCAATAAGGTAAACTCTCCTGAGCTTAACGGAATAAGTGTGCCATCAGCTTGTTTCAATTCACGCTTACCTATATCGAGTTGCCAGTTATCAAAGATTAGCAAGGTACCGCTTTGTTGTTCGGTTAGACCGCCTCTTCCCAACTGTGAACGTCGCAATACTGCTTTAATTCTTGCTAATAATTCTCTTGGGCTAAATGGTTTTGCTAAATAGTCGTCTGCCCCCATTTCTAGCCCTAATATGCGGTCCACTTCTTCACCTAAGGCAGTCAGCATAATAATAGGCATATTGGTTTTTGTACGCAGGTTTCGACACAAAGATAGTCCATCTTCACCGGGTAACATCAGGTCAAGTACCAGTAAGTCAAACTTATGATGTTGCAATTGCTGCTGCATTTGCTCACCGTCTGCGGCTAAGGCCACTTTAAATTCGTGCTTGCGTAGAAACTGGCCCAGTAATTCGCGAATTTCTGGGTCGTCGTCAACAATTAAGATGTGTTGGTTTTCTGTCATATTTTTATAATTGTAGTTTATCTATTAAGACCTTAGCGATTAATAACAATATTTACAATGCAATTTCTGGCGCTACTTTTTGCGCGTAAGACTCCCAAGTGCCAATAGGGAAACCATCATCCCAATCATTCGGCGCTATTAAGTATTCAGGGTGATGTTGTTCGGTATAGGCCAATACTTTTTCAGGGATATCGACAAAGCCATTATTGCTTTTATGAGAATTCATCCGACCGAATAAGTGACCTTTAATGCCACTTTGTCCCATTTGCATCCACGGCCACCAAGGCGAAATACGTGAAAACCCGCAAGCAAAATCTGCAGTGGGCGTTGCCCGATCAGCAAGGTGGTTATAATTCGTTTGAAAGGTAAAGTGCTCTGACGGATTTATAAATTCACCGGTGTGGGCTTTTGGCCATTTGTCTTTGGTTACTGGGTTGCGATATCTGTGAGTATAATCCCAGGCAAGGGTCATATTATCGCCAAATCGTTGCCACGGCAGAATAAATGGAGCACTACCGTCGATGCGGGTTTTAATGCTGCCTTCATTCATTAATGTTGGTGCATCATTGTCATCACCAAAATGAAACTTTGGCATCTCAGGAGTTAACTCACCCCTAATGCGGTCGTTAAAAAAGTTAAATACTTTGACGCGTTCACCCGTATAAGGGTTGTCCCAATATTCGAGGATATCACCAGTGATGGGGTCACAAAAGTAACCTACTTCTTTGCCACGAATGCGCACATTACCATTACTAAGCAGCTTGGCTTGAAACAAACCAAAACCGGTATAACCAAATAGAGGCTTTAAACGGTTATCGCCAACTGCACCAAACATTAAACCATGAAAAGCAGCAACTGCTGGCTTGTCATCAAATGAAAACCACAACTTGGCAAACGCCTGCAGGTTATCTTTAGCATTGTTGAAATCTAAAGGGTTAGTGCCACTATGCGAGCCACTGCCAAAGTCTGAGTTTGGATGTAAACAGTGTTTTATTGCCGTCGGTGTAAAGGTCATAATGCTGTGATCTCTTAGCGTTTTTCTATTATTGAAAAGCCATTAGTAAGTTCAGCTAAATCATTAAAGTCTAAAAACATAGAATCGCGTTTTGTGCGTTTCATGTAAGCATTTAAAAATGAAGTTGTTGCTGCATTTACCATATTTAGTGCATCGGTTTGCGGTGGCTGTTCTTTTTCAGGTCGACAAATTAAATTGCCCAAGTAATGATCAGCGCCTTGGGTTATTAATGCATATTTATCGTTGTGCTTGGCTTTATCAAACGACATTTTATGCATCTGCCATTCTGTAAAAAACTGACTATCCACATCCCAAGTTCCTGTGGTCAGCATCATCGGCTTGGCTAAATTGTTCCAACTGTCTTTAGTGATCACATCAAACATTGGCCCAGGAGGTGACAGTGCAACAATGGCTTTGATACGGTCATCATTAATGTAGTGATACTTATCGGTATCTGGCTCATATAATCCGGCTCCACCATACTGTTGTGCTGAAAATGCGCCGAACGAGTGGCCAGTTGCGGCGATATTGTTAAAGTTTGCCTTATTTTTGAAGGCAGGATGTTTTTGTTCAATTTGCGTTAAGTTACCCAACAAAAACTTAAAATCAATCATTCTCTGTTCAACCAAGCCAAAATTGCCATACCAAAGACTATTAAAAATACCGCTAACCATGCCACAACAATCTTGATGATTAGGGGCAACGACCACATAGCCATGGCTTACCCAATGTTCTATGATTTTGTCGTATTTATCTTTGCTAGAAAAGTTACCATGGGAAAATAATATTAACGGGAAGTTTTCGCCAATTCTGGGGTAGAACGCACTGAGTTCAAGTTCTCTCTCAGTATCGGCATTAAATAAAATGATGTCGCGGATAGTAACAACCTGATGCTGGCCTTTATCGATATTGGGAATTTGTTGTAGTTGCTCTTGGCTTGCTGATAATGGTTTGGCTGGCGGCAATATTGGCGGTTCACCACACGCGGTTAGCGCTATGGTTAGCATAAGGGTGATAAATAACTGGTTCAGTTTATTCATTAGTTTTGTCATTCATTCTGATTGTTATTTGTTTGAAAAATTTGCGTACATCTAACGCCGATTGTTGTGGATTCTCAATGGGAATTACATGACCAATATCTGGATAGATAATGGTTTGCACATTAGGGCTACTTCTCAATTTTTGTTGGAACTGTTCAACATGCTCAACGGGCAGTTGGGGATTTTTTTCACCCCACATAATTAAGGTTGGCGCAGTAATCTTTTCTAAAATAGATGTCACATCGCCTTTTTCATAACCGCGCATACGTTGATATTCAGCCATGCGGTTACCACTGCGGCGATACATTTGGTGAAATTCTTTCACCATAGCATCGGTGACCAGTGCATCATCGATGATCGGTGCTTTAAGAAAGTCTGAAAACAGCGACTCAGGTAATAAATAGAATATAAAACCACCCCAAGTTGGTAGTTCTTTTTTCATGTATTTATTGGTGACTTTTGGCATGCCGGGCGTGTTGATTAATACTAATTTATTGATCTGTTCGGGGTGTGTTGCCGCATAAGTATAAGCAATACCACCGCCGGTAGAAGAACCAACTAAGTTAAAATGGTTTATACCGATATGTTGCATTAAACCATTAAGTAATACGGTAGAACGTTTGCGAGAATAATCGCCTGTTGGATCTGGGCCGGTTAAACCATGACTGGTTAAATCAAAACGGATAACGGTAAAGTCATCTTTGAGAATATCGACCCAAGCTTGCCATTGGCGCATGGTAAAAAAGTGTGAATGGATTAAAACTATTGGCGGGCCATTGCCTTCGACTTTATAGCGAATGTTGACGCCATCAATGCTAGTGGTTTGCAGATTGTTACCACCATACTTTTGTTCTAATTCTGCAACTGGTATATCGCGAAAAGCGATTAAAACCCACAACAGGTAAAGCACTATAATGGTTAATAGCAACTTTAACGGTATGGTGATTAATCGCCAACTTAGCATGGTTTCGCACTCATTTATATTTTAGTCTTTAAGCTTTTCCAGTACTTCACTTACGCTTTCATCATTTGTCGCCATTGCTTGTTTTTCTTGGTCAAGCACTCGCAGAATTCGATTTAAATATACTTGCGTATCTAATGAACGCTTTGCTGTTTCTTCACTGTCAGGTTGAAAATTATTGAGCTCGTCACGAGTAATAATGCCCTTTTGTTCTAATAAACATTCTAGGCTGGCAACACGCTCATTGGCGGCATGTAATTCCATTGCTAACGCCATGGTAATCGATAAGGTTTGTTCGGTTTGCTTATCTAGCAAATACTCCGGACGTTTCCCCTTTGCCTTTGTGTTGGCAAGAGCTAATTTCTCTGCAAATTCCATAATATATTCCTCTTATTTGGCCTATTTCCAAATGCCAAAGGCATTCCATACTGGTGCACGACCAAAATCTTCACTGTTGCTATCTGCTTTTCCGAAAATGTTTTCATCAACTTTTGACACTACGCCAGTTTCAAACATTTTGCTGCCGTCAAAGCCACAGTCTGTATGCCATTGCACTAGGTCACGTTCATGCATACGGCCCCAGTAAGGTTCGTTGTTATTTAAGGTGTCCCAGTCACGAATAAACTGCTCATAAACTGGCTTATCAGTATATTGTGGTTGTTCAAGTGAAATGGTTAAGCCGCCTGTTTTTAACACCCGATTAATGCCGGTTAAAATAGACATCATTGAACGATCACAGGCTTCATGCCAGAACATTGCCGTGGTAACGAGATCAAATGACTCGTCAGCAAAACCTGCCATATTCTCGGCGTCCACTTGCATAAAGGTAATATTGTGTACGCCTAAAGCTTTTGCTCTTGCTGCGGCATACCGTAATGAAGGTTTGGCCACATCAATTGCGATAACCTCTGCGTCAGGAAATGCTTGCGCCAATGGCACTGCATTATGACCAATTGTACATCCTATATCTAAAATGCGTTTAGGCTTAAATGTTGGATGTTCTTTCGCTAACCAAGTACCAAGGCCTTGGCCACCGCCATCACTTAAACCGCCAAGTAAGCCAGCAGTAGTTACAAAAATACCAATGTCGTAACTGCTAGCAACGGTCACATCATCATTGAAGTATTCAGTGTAATAACAGCCAGGTTGGCAATGCACATCTACCGCACTAACGTTATATGGCACGGCGATATCGTCATCAAGCTTAATATTGCGGCCATCACCAATCAAACCTTTTACTTTTTGGGTAATGTTTTTGCTGTCATTCAATACAATTGAACGACCTAATTGATGACGCATTTCCATGGTGTTACGGCGCATTGCACTCCACATTTGCAAGTATGAATTATCATCCATAGCCACTCGAACTTCATGCCTATCGCTAGGCTCACGTCCATGCTCATTAATAAATTCAGGCAGTACTTTATTTTCATAGGCGATTTTTACACCAGGTAAAACATTGCCGGCAAGGTGCATATTTAAATGCGTTAAAAAGTTTAAGCGTGATACATCGTCACTCTTAACCTGAGGAAAAAGCTCGTGCTTTTCTAAGGCACTCCAACTTGGTAATGCTTTAGCCATGTTACGCTCCCGCTTGTCCGTAAATTACTTCTAGCTCTTCAAGTTCGTATACAGTTTGCATATAGCCACCAACACCACCTTTTAAAAAGATATAGTCGCCATCATCGGTAAACCAAACGTCATAAATAGGATGATCTTCAGGTAATGCCCCTGGGGTTTCAACAAACTGAAAATGTAGGGCAGAGAATGTGCCGGCCATTACCGTAACTTGTTCTTTGCCAACATATTGCAAACCGTAAGAGAATGGGAATAATTCTGGACCAGTGGCACCACGATGATCAGGGGAAGTTAATACTAGGTTTTCAAAAAATTGCTGTCCGGGACCATTGGCAATATTAAAAATTTGGCAGAACCAGGCATCGCCACAGGTTGGGTGGGTACCTACCGCTTGAATTGGTGTATCAAGAGGTAATTTTTGGCTTTGGCGGCCATGTTCGACAGTAAACGATTCACATTCAGCAAACTCATCGGTAAAGCGATACCAACCACTGCCCACAAATTTATCATCAACGCTGATACGAGAAAATCCATCAAGTGGTTTCCAGTTTTCATCAACCGAGTAGGTTACATCACGAAGTACGGCTGGTGCGTCTTCAATTTCAGTTTGTGCGCGTAGGGTTCGAGCACCATTAGCATGTACGGTTTGGCTGAAATATTCACGGCCACGTTCTTGACCTAAACGCTCAGGTTTATTGCTGGTATATTTTATTTTCCCTCGTATGGTTTTGTGAGGCATATTTGATGTTTTCATAATTCTTACTATTCCGCTTTGCCTGTGGCATTTCTTATATTTTTATCTTTGAACAAATACAGCGGCATTGCACTGCTATTTGTCAACAATCATCGCCTTGGTTAAATAACCTGACTGGCGCGTAATTTTTCTAATTGTTCAGGCGTTAGTTCTAATTGCTCAGCCAGTATTTTGATGGTGTCTTCACCTAATGTTGGTGGCGCTTTACTGTATTGCTGTGGTGTTTTGGAAAACTTAACCGGATTTGCCACTTGTTTAATCGTACCGGCTTGGCTGTGCTGAAGTTCAAACACCATATTGCGATGCTTCACCTGTGGTTCGTTATACACTCGGTCAAGGGTATTAATTGGTCCACAAGGAACGCCTGCTTGATTAAACGTGTTAAGCCAATAATCTAAATTTTCACTTAACAATGCCTGGCTAACTAATGGTATTAACAACTCACGGTTTTGTACTCGGCTTTGATTAGTGGCGAAGCGTGGGTCTTTTGCAAGCTCAGCTAAGTTTAGTAATTGCGCACAGCGCTGAAATTGGCTGTCGTTACCAACGGCAAGCATAATATGGCCATCTTTAGTAGCAAACGCTTGATACGGAACAATATTTGGGTGAGCTGTGCCTTGTGCCTGTGGTACTTGCCCACCAACTAGGTAATTCATCCCTTGGTTTGCTAGCCAAGATACTTGCGTGTCTAGTAATGCTAAGTCGATATGTTGACCTTCACCGGTATTATTTCGATGGTGCAGGGCGGCTAAAATACCGCTAACCGCATACATACCTGTCATAATGTCTACGACAGCAACCCCCACTTTTTGTGGTCCTGCACCGGGTTCACTTTCAGGTACTCCGGTTAAACTCATCAATCCGCCCATGGCTTGGATCATTGCATCATAACCGGCGCGATGAGAATCTGGTCCAGTTTGACCAAAACCAGTGATTGAGCAATAAATCAATTTTGGGTTTATTTTGTTTAGGCTTTTATAATCAAGACCATATTTTTGTAAGCCGCCAACTTTGTAATTTTCGACGACAATATCTGCTTTTTCGGCGAGTTTGTACAGCAGTTGCTGACCTTCTGTTTTAGTAATGTCGACAGTGATCGAATGTTTACCGCGATTAGCGGCTAAGTAATAAGCCGCCTCTTCGGTATCATTGCCCTGTTCATCTTGCAGAAATGGAGGCCCCCATTTTCGGGTGTCATCACCAGCATTTGGACGTTCAATTTTCCAAACATCGGCGCCGTAATCAGCCAAGGTTTGTGTTGCCCAAGGCCCTGCTAAAATACGACTTAAATCTAATACTTTAATGCCGTTTAATGGCGTCATTAAGATGCTTCCTTTGCGTTAATCGAGAGTAAATCTACTATCGGCTGTGGCAGAGAAAATTGCCAGTTTGATAATATTTGATATTGCTCAGCTAAACCAATTAACTGATAGTCGCTACCTTCCTCGCCAACAAACTGAATACCAATGGGTAAACCCTTAGTAGGCATTGGTGCAGTTAATGCGGCAAGCTCGGCCAAATTGGCAAAGCTGGTTAAATCGGCTTGGTTTGCCGGTACCTTATCTGTAAAGTTGAACGCAGTTTGTGGTGCTGTTGGCATCACTAATATATCGGCTTGTTCAAATAGTTGATTAGCTAATACCCCTGCTCGGCTAATAACAGCTTTTGCTTTATCTATGGCCGCTTGGTCTTTTCCTTTTACAAACGTCAACATAGCATACAATTGTTTAGAAAATAGCTCAGGGCGATGGTTAAAATCGTTTTTATGTTCAACCAACATGTCTGCTTCACAAATGAGTAAACCAGCGCGTCTTGCCGCGGCAAAATCAAACTCTAGAATAAAGCGAGTAATTTGATGACCGGCTTGGACAAGTAAGGTAAGTTGTTGTTCAAACGTGGTAATAATATCGGTATCTACACCAAGTTCAGCTAAATTACTGGGTGCGGCTATATTATAGACTGCTTGCTCAGCTTTAAATTTAATGATCTTTGATTGTTTACAATCGGCATCATAACCGTTCATATAATCAAGCGCTAAGCGTAAATCACGAGCCGAACGAGTAATAGGACCAATATGATCAAGCTGATGTGAACACACCACACTCCCACCTATGCTAATGGCACCAGTACTGGCTTTTAAACCAAATACGCCACAATAGGCCGCGGGAATTCGTACCGATCCCATGGTATCTGAACCAAGCGCCATTGGTGTCATTGCAGCAGCAACACTAGCTCCACTTCCACCAGAAGACCCCCCAGGGGTATGAGACAGCAGATGTGGATTTAAACATTTACCATAATGAGGATTATCGTTAGTCGCGCCAAGCGCGCCTTCGTGCATATTAAGTTTGCCATTAATATTAGCACCCGCCGCTTTTAGCTTTTTAATGACAAAAGCATCATCTTTCGCTTGGCTATTTTTACGAGTTAACATACCGGCAGTTGTATTAAACCCCAACACATCAATATTGTCTTTTACCGCAATACTGACTCCTGATAAGGGTAAAGCATCTTTAATAAGCGGTGGTTGCTCGTCAATAGCGATAAAAGCATTGATAACCGGATTAAGTTGTTGATTATATTTGAGCTGCATTTGAATTAGCTCATCAGGCAATAATTCACCACGTTCAATGAGTTGTAGTTGCCCTGTAAAATCTAAACTTAAAATGTCTAAGACGGTCATGTTTATTTAAACCTGTTATCAATCAGTCTGATCGGTTTTTGTCTAACTTCAGTTTGAGTTAAATTAGCTAACTCTCCTTGAGCTTTAATTACTACCGGCATTTCAACACCAAAACTTTGTTTTAGTAATGTTTCAAAGGCATTTTGATCAGTATTTTCAACATCTTTAACTTCTACATGAACCAGCAGTTCATCACGACCAGAGGCATCGCGACTGGCAATACAAATATAGTCACCAGCAAAGTCAGCACGTTTCTCTAATACCGGAGCAAAGCCTTGTGGGTAAATATTAATGCCACGCAGTTTTACCATATTGTCACTACGACCTAAGAAACCTTCAATACGATTAAGGTTAAGACCAAGCTTAGAAGGAGATGTTTTTATGCGGGTTACATCGCACGTGTTAAATCGGATCACTGGGAAAATATCATCTTTGTACAAGCAAGTTACCACTAAATTACCAATATCACCTTTTGCTAATGGTATGTTGGTATCTGGGTCACACACTTCCACATAATGAGCATCTTCCATTACGTATAAACCGTCATGGTCTGGTCCTTCACCGGCGATAGCACCAGTGTCACCAACGCCATACCAGTCAAATATTTCTGCGCCACCCCAAGCTTTTGAAATAGCCTCGCGCGACTCTCGACCCATATGGCCAGAGATCATTCTTACCGGAATATCTTTACCCGGTACAATGCCTTCTTCGGCGGCAGTGTCGGCCAGTTTTTTAATGTAATCGGCAAAACCAACAATTACATTAGTGCCGAAATCTTTCATTAAATTTACTTGCTGTTTTGAGCGGGTTTCCACACCAGTACCAGCAGACATGAAAATTGCGTTGGTGTAATGGGTAACACCTTCACGCACATAATGACCACCGTTAATTAAGCCATGGCCATAAACAGAATGAACTATTTCATGAGGTTTTAAACCCTGCATTCGGTAAATTCTGCCTAATAATAAGCCTTGCACTTCACGGGATTTTGGCGAGAAAAATAGCGGCTGTGGTCGCCCAGTGGTACCACTGGTAGTGTGCAATACCATAGTATGGTTAGTGTCACCTTTAGAGAAATCCATGCCGTGCATATCGCCAAATGGCGGAAACTGGGCAACGCTTTCCATAATTTCTGTTTTTGAATAAACCGGCAGCTTTTCAATGTCTTTAATGCTTTGAATATCAATAGGTTTAACACCTGCATTACCCCATAAGCGCTGATAAAATGGAATTTCCCATGCCCGTTTAACACACTTCATAAATTGTTGGTTTTGAAATGATTCTAATTGCTCACGAGAATCGCAAGTGTATTGCTCGATGAATGCGTCACCAATAGGGTAATCGTTAAGCATTGCGTCAACGTCGAATGACTGAAAATAAGTTGGGTAACTCATGAAACTTCCTTTATTTTTGTATTTTGAACCATGAGAGGTATTAAATTTTGTACGCTGTTTAAGTTTTCTAATTGAGAAAGTGCGCGATGAAGTGTGGTAATTTGTTGGTCACTAAAAGGTGTGCTTGCTGATTTACAGCAGAGCGTAAACTTTTGCAGTTGTTGTTCTATTGATAGTGGTCTTAAAGGGTGCCCAAGGATATTTTCTAGGTGCAGGGTATGTTCATCTCCATTGATTAATTTTACCGTAATGGTTTGCGGTGCTAAGGCATTTGGATCGGTACAGTTGCTTTGTGAGGTGGTGACTTTTTCAGCCAAAGCTAAACGCTCAGGATCACGCAGGGCCTTAGTTTCAAAGTCTTCTACCGACACTTTACCTGTTAATAAGTATGTTGCAGCGATGTAGGCATTACATAATTTGGCGTAATTGGCATCCATAGTTGTTGTAGGTCGGCGAGCAACTAAGCGGCAAATAAGCTCAGGAGCAGAAACGTTAATAGATGAAATAACGTCAGCTCTAAATTTATGTTTGGCCGTGAGTTCACTCAATGCGTCAACAGTACCATGTGCTGCACGACCCGTAGGAAATGGCTTATGAGCAACTTGGCAAATTTGCCAGTCTGTTCCTAAACCTTGGGTAAGTCTGCTGATATCAACCGAATCTTCCATCAATTGAAAATAACCAAACGGACCTTCAAGAAAATTGTGCGGTCCGCTAAAGCCCGATTGAGCAAGTTCGATAGCATTAATTGCATTACGGGCATTAAACGCCACTTGCATAGGCAGCATTGGAGAACCTTCAACGTGAGCTTGCATAGTGCCGCTACTATGGCTGTAGGCAATACCCATAGCATCTAAAGTTTGAGTGAAACTTAACCCCAGCATGTTAGCAATACCAGCAGTAGCGCCAATAGCACCACATATTGCAGGACGGAAAAACTTAATTGGCGATGTAGCACAGGCACCAATACGAGTCGCCACTTCGACCGCAGCTACCACTCCTTGAATGAGTTGTTTACCGGATAAATTGTTATGTTCAGCAACCGCTACAAGCGCTGATAATATTACCGCCATTGGATGAACTACGGCTTTTTCATGTACACAATCCCATTCCTGATTGTGTATTTGAAAACCGTTTACCATAGCGGCGCAAGCTGGAGCCATTAATTCACCAGAATGCCAAATTGTTGCGCCACTATTGGGGCTAGCAACTTGACCATGGCTCATAGCTAGGTTTTTAACCGCCGCTACTAATGGCATACGTGAGCCGCTAATTCCAACGCTAACACTATCGCTAATAAATACTTTTGCTCGCTCGATAACTTCACTAGGTAGGTCATTGAAACGAGTAATGAGTGCTTGCTTGACTAATTGTTCGGTTGCTGACGATTTTTTGTTAGATGTACTTTGCTTAGTCATGAAAAGCCTCATTAATGGCCGTGATAAATGCTGTTAGCGTCATGTTTGGCTCGGTTAACAACTTATTAAGTTGCTGTTGTCGACTGGGTTGAATACCCGCTTGTTGCATTAAATAGTTAGCTTTATTACTGATTTGTAAATCAGACATGGGTTTATTGGGATCGCCTAAGGTGTCTTTTATTTGTGTGGATAATTGCTGACCGGTAGATAAGGTAATGGTAATTTTTGCACCAAATTCATCAGGGTAACTTTTACTTATCTGGGGATTTTCTTGTACTTGGATATTATTTCTTAAGCAAATAAGATCATGGTTAGCACCCTCGTTTTCAGCATAATTGTGTTTTTGATAATGCTCTAACTTTGGCTCTCCCAAAACTAACCATGCTGCGAGTGCATGTTGAATGCTAAATTTTGCTTGTAAATCTGTGGCAGGAGTTGGGCGGTCACAAAATTTAATTGCATCGCTATAGGTAAACACCTGAATTTTTTCAATCTGTGTAAAGTCAACTGGGTGTTGTTTGAGTAATTCTTTTAATGCGTCCATTGCCGGATGTGCATGACGACAAGCTGGCCATGGCTTAAAACTACAATCATGAATTAACCACGTTTTATGAGGGGCACTAATGGCTGCTGGGTTGGCATCAAATGAGGTAGCATTGAGTAATCCTTGCTCACCATCAATAATTGAAACCGGTCCGGTTAATCCACAACTCGCTAATTGCGCGGCCATTACTCCTGAGCGGCAAGCTTGAGCGTTATGCCATTGCTTGGTAAATACTTCTTCATGGCGCATTTGCCATAATCCGCCGGTTGTAGATAACGCATTACCTATTGCTGACAGTGTTTGTTGTTGATTTAATTTTAATAAATGGCAACTGGCAACTGCCGCGCCTAACACTCCACAGGTCGAGGTATTGTGATAATACTGATAATGACTTAGCCCTACACTTTGACCAAGACGAATAACCGCCTCGTAGCCATTAATTATAGCGTCGAGCAAATCGTCCATAGTGGCGTTAACACTTTCAGCAACGGCTAATGCTGCTGGAATAACTACAGGCCCAGGGTGCAATATTGAGGTGCGATGTACATCGTCCATCTCCATAATATTGCCCAGCGCACCATTATAAAAAGCTGCAGTAGCCAGATCGCGGGATTGACCATTTAAACAAGTAACATTGCCTGTAGCGTTAAGCTTTAGGTACTCATTAAATACAGCACCAGCTGCCGTTTTAGTAGCATAAATGGCACAGCCAAACCAATCGAACAAGTGTAATTTTGCTCGAGCTCTGTCTATAGATGTTACCGGTCGTTGTAACATTTTTAATAATTGATGAGAGGCACTTTGTTGAGTCATAAATCAGCTATTTTGTCATTTGATTATTAAGGTTTTTTTATACAATTGTTATAAACATATAACAATTAAACAATAAGCTCAATAATAGTCGCCGTTTTGTCCAGCTCTAACTGATATAAGTCAATTTCTTTGGCGATATAAAATTCATTACTAATAAGGGCAGTAGCCTAAAGCAATGGGAATTGCCTTTTAGCAGTTAAGTATATTGTCATGGTTGACAATTTTTTCCACAGGGCTTAATTTGTCGGAACAAGTTTTAAATGTTATATATATATAACAATATAATAATTAAAGGTAAGAACCCGATGAAAAAGCTAGTGGTACTATTCAATTTAAAAGCCGAAACTGATATGCAAGAGTATGAAAACTGGGCAAAAACTGTCGATATCCCAACAGCTGGTGGCTTGCCTTCTATAGACAATTTTGAAGTAGTAAAAAGCTTAAGCTTATTCGGTAGTGACGCCACTCCTCCTTATCAATATATCGAAATTTTAAGCATCAATGACCTTGACCAACTGGGTAATGATGTAAGCAGTGACGAGATGCAGAAAGTAGCTGCTCAATTTCAAGCATTTGCCGATAATCCAATGTTCATCTTAACTGAAAACATTTAAACCAAAGTCGATTGAAAGGATTTTTTAGATGGCAAATTACACTGAACTAAAAGGTAAAGTTGCAGTTATTACCGGAGCTGGTCGCCACAAAGGTTTAGGCGAAGCCATGGCAAAGCGCTTGGCAAGTGAAGGCTGTAAGGTAGTGATCACCGATATTGGTCATGCCGCTGGAGAACATATGCCCGAGTCGGCTATTGGCAGCAGTGATGAAATGCAACAAATCGTCGCTGAAATTAAAGCCGATGGTGGCGAAGCAACGTCATTTGCCTGCAATGTATTAAATGCAGATGAAGTGAAAGCTGCAGCACAGTTTGCCGTAGACACCTATGGTAGCCTTGATATTTGGGTGAATAACGCAGGTGTTGGTTATTTAATGAAACCAATCTTAGATATGGACGTAAGTGAATGGGATACGGTATTAAACGTGAACCTTCGCGGCACTTTCTTGGGCATTAAATTTGCAGCTGAGCAAATGGTAAAGCAAGGCAATGGCGGAAAAATTATTAATATTGGCTCGCAGGCTTCTAAATCAGCTTTTGCTCATGCTTCGGCATATACCACATCAAAGCATGGCATGAACGGCATCACACGAGTAGCTGCTCAAGAACTTGGTGAACATAAGATTAACGTAAATCAAATTTGTCCTAATCATGTAACGACTGGTTTAGGTGCTTGGCAGAATTCGCATTTTTCAGAAGTGACTGGCAAAGGACATGATAAATACATGCAAGACATGCGCGATCGTATTCCTTTAGGGCGACCTGGTTTGCAAGACGATATAGCCAAGGCTTGCGCCTTTTTATGCTCAGAACAAGCATCTTACATTACCGGTGAATGCATGAATGTATCTGGTGGCGAAGAATACCATTAAAGTTCAAGCGGTTAATAAATAAGAAGAATTCATTATGACAGAGCAAAGCACAAAATCTTATCCATGGCCTAACGATGCCCGTATTGCATTATCAATGGTAGTAAACGTTGAAGAAGGCAGTGAATACAATATCGCCGATGGTGATAAAGGCCCTGAGCCAGTGGATGAGTTACAAGTAACGCTAAAAAAACCGATGCGTAATTACGGTAATGAATCAAATTATTTGTATGGCATTAAAGAAGGTGCACCGAGAATTATTCGATTGCTCGATAAATTTAATGTTAAAGCAACATGGACTGTTTGTGCTAAAAGTCTGGAAAAATATCCACATATCGCACAAACAATTAAAGACCGTGGCGATGAAGCTTGCTCACATGGCTATCGTTGGATCCATCAATTTAAAATGGACGAAACGCAAGAGCGACAATTCATTCGTGATGCCGCAGATAGTATTGAACAAACAACAGGTCAAAGACCGAAAGGCTGGTTGTCACGTTACTTACTTACTGACAATACTCGACGTATATTGCAAGAAGAAGGCTACTTGTATCACATGGATGATTACAGTGGCGACCAGCCATTTTATGCCGACGTTGATGGCTCAGACAAACCAATGTGTATTTTACCGTACGCCATGGATTCAAACGATATGAAAATGTGGGTATCGGCTAGTTTTACCCCTGATATGTGGTTGAAATATGCCAAAGACACGTTTGATACCTTGTACGAAGAAGGTGGTGAACAAACACGAATGATGTCACTTGGTTTGCACTTGCGCATTATTGGGCGACCAGGCCGTGTTTGGGCATTAGAAGAATTTTTACGTTATGTAAGCTCTAAACCGGGTGTTTGGTTTGCTAGCCGTGAAGAAATAGCCGAGCAATTTATTGCTGCACAAGAGGAATAATCATGCCATTACCGATGCTGCGTTCATTGCTCTTTGTGCCAGGGTCACGCCCTGATCGCTTTGAAAAAGCGGCAAATGCTGGCAGTGATATTATTTGCATCGATTTAGAAGATGCAGTAATGCCTGCAGATAAAGCGCAAGCTCGTGCAAGTGTGGTTAAGTATTTAGCCACAAATAACAATGTTGTTGTGCGCATAAATCATATTTTGACAGCAACGGGCATCGATGATTTGACCGCACTGATAAATGCGGAAAATTCGCCAATGGCAATTATGTTGCCAAAAACCAGTTGCCCGACAGAAATAGACCAAGCCGTTGCCATTATTGGCACTAAAAACATTGAAATTATTGCGTTATTGGAATCGGTCGCAGGCGTTAACAACTCCCAATTAATTGCCGCCTGCGATCAGGTTTCTGCTTTAATGTTTGGTGGTGCAGATTATAGTGCTGAAATAGGCGCTGAATTTAGTTACGAACCGTTATTGTTGGCACGTAGCCAATTGGTGCAAGCAAAAGCCGTTAAAGCAATTCAGTTAATTGATGTACCTCATATTGATATTAAACAACTGGACGATTTACAGCACGAAACAGCAAAAGTTAAAGCGCTTGGTTTTACTGCAAAAGCAGCAATACACCCTTGCCAACTTGACGCTATTCATCAAGAGTTTACCCCGAGCGAACTTGAAGTACACAATGCTGAAGAAATTGTGTCTCAGATTGATAATGAAGATGCTGGGGTGTTAGTTATTAACGGCCGAATGATCGACAGACCGATTATATTGGCAGCAAAAAGAACAATAGCTTTAGCGCAAGCTGCAAGCAAAAATTTATAAGAACATTTAAGGAAGTCCCCATGGTTCAGAAAGTAAAACAAATCTCAGAAAATCGTTTTCGCGAAACATTTGGTCGCTCATACGAAGAATTTACTGTCGGTCATATTTACGAGCACCGTCCAGGTCGTACTATTACTAAAACTGATAATACTTGGTTTACTCTATTAACGATGAACACTCATCCAATGCATTTTGATGATGAATACGCTAAGGCTAGTGAGTTTGGCAAATGTATTGTCTGTTCACCGCTAACTGTTGCCATTATGGTTGGTATGAGCGTGACCGACTGTAGCCAAAAAGCTATTGCAAATCTTGGTTGGGACGGCATTAAGATGACTTACCCTTTGTTTGAAGATGATACTTTGACTGCAGAGTCTGAAGTTATTGAAAAACGAGAGTCATCATCTCGCCCAGGGGCAGGAATTGTAACAATACGAACGACCGGATTTAACCAAGATGGCAAACAAGTTTGTACTTTTACCCGAACTATGTTGATCGCCAAAGAAGGCTACAGCGTTGAAGACAAAGTGAATTACTAGGAAGTATTGTAATGTCAGAGATTTATTCTAAAGAAGATGAGTTAGCCATTTTAGATATGATTGGTAAATGGGTAGACAACGAAGTTGCGCCAATTGCCAAAGAATATGACCAAGCTGATAAATACCCACATGATTTAGTTACGCAAATGAAAGAGTTAGGTTTATTCGGTGCAACTATTGGTGCAGATTACGGTGGCATGGGCTTACCCGCGTCTATATACGCCAAAATCGTAATTAAAGTTGCATCAGCGTGGATGGCGCCGGGTGGTATCTTTAATTCACATCTTATTCAGGCTTCTGCGATAGAGCGTTGTGGTACAGAAGAGCAAAAGCAGCGCATTCTTCCTCGCATGGCTACCGGTGAATTACGTGGCGGTATTGCCTTAACTGAGCCTAATGCCGGTTCTGACTTACAAGCAATTTTAACTACAGCAAAACGCGATGGTGATGACTACATTTTAAATGGAGCCAAAACTTGGATCACCAACTCCATGAACGGTAACTCATTAGCCGTATTGGTAAAAACCGACACTGAAATGCAACCGCGCCATAAAGGCACCAGCTTATTTTTTGTTGAAACTAAAGATAGCGAAGGCAATGTATTGCTAGGTATTGAAATCACTAAGATGAAAAAAATGGGTTACAAAGCCATTGATACCTGTGAAGTGGTTTTCAACAACTTTAGAGTTTCTGCTGAAAATTTAATTGGTGGCAAAGAAGGCAGTGGTTTCTTACAAGCTATTGGTGGTTTAGAGCTAGGACGTATTAATGTAGCGGCTCGCGGCGCGGGTATTGCACAAGGTGCATTAGATTTATCGGTTCGCTATGCACAAGAGCGTGAAGCTTTTGGCAAATCAATTTCCAATCATCAGGCAATTCAATTAAAGCTTGGTGAAATGGCGGCGAAAGTAGAAGCTTCACGCTTATTGATTGAGCAAGCAGCCCAAAAATATGATGCCGAAGAACGTTGCGATATGGAAGCGGGTATGGCGAAGTATTTTGCTTCTGAAACCGGTGTTTATTGTGCGCAAGAAGGTATGCGAATTTTTGGCGGTTACAGCTACAGTGTTGAATATGATATTGAGCGTTTTTATCGAGATGCCATGTTGATGTGTATTGGTGAAGGTACTAATGAAATGCAACGAATTATTATTGCTAAGCAATTAATTGAACGCAATAAGATTTAAGTAAGGTTTAATTACATGCAAGACTTACCGTTAAAAGGCGTGCGTATTATTGCTGTTGAGCAATACGGCGCAGGCCCCTTTGCATCTATGTATCTTGCTGATATGGGTGCCGAAGTTATAAAAATTGAAAATCCTAAAATTGGTGGTGATATTTCACGCCATACTGGTCCTTACTTTTTAGGTGAAAATGACAGCTACTTTTTTCAAACGTTTAATTTGAACAAAAAAAGCCTAACCTTGGATTTAAAATCAACCGAGGGCAAAGTTATTTTTGCCAAATTGGTAGCCAGTGCTGATGCTGTAATGAACAACTTACGCGGCGATCTTCCTGATAAATTAGGCTTAACCTATGATGTGTTAAAGCATATTAATCCAAAAATTTGTTGTGCGCATTTATCTGCCTATGGCCGTGACAATGAACGCAGCAATTGGCCTGGATATGACTATTTAATGCAGGCCGAAGCCGGTTATATGCATTTAACTGGTGAGCCCGATGCGCCGCCGGCAAGATTTGGTTTGTCTATGGTTGATTTTATGACTGGGGTTACGACAAGCTTAGGATTAACCGCTGCGCTATTTAGTGCCTATAAAACAGGAACTGGTCGCGATGTAGACGTTAACTTGTTTGATGTTGCTTTACATCAGTTAACATACCCGGCGAGTTGGTACTTAAATGAAGGGCACGTTACAGAGCGTTATGCCCGTTCAGCTCATCCATCAACCGTACCTTGTCAATTATATAAAACCAGCGATGGCTGGGTATTTATTATGGCAATGACAGAAAAATTTTGGCAAGTATTGATTAATGAAATTAACAGTGACAATTTACGCGCTGATAAGTTTTCAACCGTCGCTAAGCGCCGTGAAGTTAGAGATGAACTTAATCAATTGATTGAGCAATGTTTGCAAACAGATACTACTGATAATTGGTTAAACCGATTACAAGGTAGAATGCCGATAGCGCCGGTAAATAACATGGCGCAAGCATTGAATAATCCATATCTAAAAGAAACGGGTGCATTACAAAAAGTGCCACATGATAGTAACGACGAAATGGAACTATTAGCCAACCCTATCCAGCTTAATGGTCAGCGCTTAACGGGTAAAGCGTGTGCCAAGTTAGGTGAGAATACACAAGAGTTATTAGCCGAGCTTGGCTTTGCTGATGACGATATTAAACAACTGAAAATTCAAGGCGTGGTTTAGGCTAACTGTTGTCAGTTAAGTGCTAGGAAAGAATATGAAATTAGAAGGCATTAAAGTACTGGATTTATCGCTGTTTTTACCAGGGCCGCATTTTACCATGATGATGGCAGATCATGGTGCTGAGGTTATTAAACTTGAACCACCAACAGGCGAGCCTGTACGTGAAGTTGGCTTGAAACAAGGTGATGAAAGTGTTTGGTTTCGAAATACTCACCGCGGCAAGAAAAGCATTAGTTTGAATTTAAAACACCCAGAAGGTAAAACTGCATTCATGAAGCTTGCCGCTGAGGTTGATGTGATTGTTGAGGCGTTTCGTCCTGGCGTGGTTAGTCGTTTAGGTATTGATTATGACTCGATAAAAGCGATTAATCCGGGTATCGTTTATTGTTCTGTTTCTGCTTACGGACAAACCGGTGATAAGCGTTTAAGCCCAGCTCATGATTTAAGTATTCAGGCAGATTCTGGTTTGGTTAGCGTGAATTTAGGTGCTGATGGTGTGCCGGCTATGCCCGCTATGCCTACGGCAGATATGGCCGGTAGTTTAATGGCTTTTTCTGGCATATTGATGGCGCTGTTACGCAAGCAAACTACAGGCCTTGGTGATTACCTTGATGTATCTATGCAAGATTCATTAATTGCTTGGACACCAAATGTAATGGGACCAATTTTTGCTGAGAATAAGGCCGCAGAGACGAAACAAGAACGTTCATGGGGTGGTAATGGTTTTTATAATATTTACCAAACTCAAGATGGCAAATACTTAACTTTAGGTGGCAGTGAAATTAAGTTTGTTCATAACTTATTAAGCGCCTTAGGAAAGCCCGAAATGACCGAGTTGGCCAAACAAGGTCCGGGTGATCATCAACAACCTATGAGAGTATTTTTGCGCGAGCAATTTGCCAGTAAGACGTTAGCTGAGTGGGAAGAATATCTTGCTGAAATTGACGTGTGTTGGGCACCAGTACGTGATTTACATAGTGCCATGCAAGAGCCGCATTTACAGCAGCGCGACATGATTTTAACCGATGAGCATGGTAATAAGTCGTTGGGGGTTCCAATTAAATTCAGTGAAGAACCCGCTCAACCAAACCTTAAAACACCAGAGTTTAGTGCGGATACAGCACAGATTTTGCGATCGTTGGGGTATAGTGCAAGCGATATAGAACGCTTCAAAATAGATAAAGCAGTGTTTTAATCGGTTGCTAAGAGCGAACAAGAGACCTCCACGAGTTTATAGAAAGTACACCGTCATTGCGGCGCAGGCCGCAACCTCCAGACGCATGCTGTGGCTAGCAAAAATAAGCTCAAATAATATCAGGGTATAAATCTCGCCAGTTTGGATTAACCTCTCCTATTAATCTATTTTTCCACTTTCGATGCCACTGCTTTAATCTCTTTTCTCTTACAATTGCGTTTTCCATGTCGTTGAATAATTCAAAATAAACAAGTTTTGTTAAGTTGTATTTAGCACTAAAGCCACCAATAATTTTTTCTTTATGTTGGTATATTCTCTGAATTAAATTACTTGTTACGCCAATGTACAAAACGGTATTGTGATCATTAGAAATAATATAGGTTGCGGGTTGTTTCATGATTGAATTCCTTTTCAATAAATGAAACTTAAGTGTAGCTTAGTTGAAAGTAGTTTGAGGAAGCGATTGTTTATTGGCACGCTATATCCGAAAGGAGGTTGCGGCCTTCGCCGCAATGACGTGGTTAATTGTTTCTGAGTATGCGCTTTTAATCAGTAATATAATGCGTCATTGCATCACGGTCATTAATGATAATTAATGAATTACTGCTGATACTGATCCAGCCTTTTTTCTTTAACGCGGTAAAGCCGCGACAGGCCGTAGAAACAGTCATGCCTAAGTAATCGGCAATGTCTTGGCGACTCATTGGTAAATTGTATTGGCCTTTATGGCAAAATAAACGGTTTTCCATATCAAGTAGAAAATGTGCTAATCGTTGATGAGCAGTACGTTGGCCCATCACAAATAAATGATCAAGCATTGCTGAAAGTACTACTTCGGTACGAGTATGATACTTTTTGCCAATATCGAGCGCACGTTTGAAGAACTCTTCAAGTACCTGACGATTAATTCTGATCGCAGTCAGATCTGATAATGCCTTGGCACTGTAGTTATATTTGGCAATACTTGATGTTGATAGACCTAAAATATTACCGGTAAATAAGAAAGCATAAACTTGTCTAGCTCCGTTTGATGCTGTTCGTTCAAGCATCACCGAGCCAGAAATTGGAATAAACACGTAGTCGGCGGACTCTCCTTCATTTAACAGGTAATCGTGACTGTCAATGTGAACCTCATCGGCATTATTTGCTAATAATGCAAGAAATTCATCACCGCCATTAATACTCTCTAAAGCAGTACCAAAACAACTTGTCAGCGAGTTTTTTACGGAAATTTTATTAATATCTAAAGACATGAGAATAACTCTTTTATTGTTTGTATCAATGTACTATTAAGACGATTAACTAACAACAATTACAACTCAAAAAAGCAAAAAAGAAAGCTTTTTATCA
Organism: Thalassotalea psychrophila; assembly: GCF_031583595.1. Classification (NCBI taxonomy): domain Bacteria; kingdom Pseudomonadati; phylum Pseudomonadota; class Gammaproteobacteria; order Alteromonadales; family Colwelliaceae; genus Thalassotalea; species Thalassotalea psychrophila. Next base: position 4,482,695 of record NZ_CP134145.1, on the reverse strand, counting down.
ATTATGCGCTTTAGAGTACTTTTAAATGGTAAATCTGATGGCACTCTGCAAGTCAAATAATGATGTAAGTTTAGTTTGTTAACGCCCTCGTCAGGCCTTGTTAACATTGACTTTACAGGTTCTAATTAACAAATGACAAATGTCATTTTAGTTCTAGAATGAACTAGTAAATAAATATTATAGACCTATAATCATCGCCGATAAATTTGCTGAGTTAACCAAGAAAATAAAGAAGTATCTCAAGCAACAAAAGCGTTTAGCAGCCTAAAGATTTCCTGTCGAATAATAATAAAGTGATCAAGCCATCAAATTTATCTGTATGCAAATACAAAATTTTCAAAATTGAATCACCAAACATTTAAAATTAATCAACATAATTACTACTCGTTGTAGGTAATTAAGGAAATAACATGAAAACAGTAACACTTTTAGTAACCATCTTAACTTCAACTATCGCATTCAATACTCAAGCTGATTCGATTCAATTTGATACATCTAATGCCGATAGAAATACGCACACTTGCATTGCTGCTGCGACTAATGACCTAGATAAATTGAAAAGTTTAATGGGATTAGAGCAATATGGCGAAAAAAATGTAGTTGAAAACTTACATTGTAACGAACTTACAATTACTGAGTTCGCGACTAAATATCATGCCTATGACAGCATTGCTTACTTAAATAAATTTTTACATAAAAACCGTAAAGTAGATGTGGTCGCGCTAGCAAATTCTCAGCAAAACTCAATAACAGAAACTGCCGAATAATCTTGTTTAAGTTGAGGCGTAAATTTGAACATGCTCAATGATGAAATAGGGATATTATAGTAAGCCTTAAAAGGCGGTGGCGCATAACGGTTGGGGGTTATACGCCACCTTGTAAGTTGTTTAGCACTGCAAAAGAATGTTACTTAACCATGATTACGGTTAACTCTAGATCGAGAACAACGTCGTTGTGGTATTTCTTTCTACCATCAACTGTTCGAGTTAAAAACTCCATTTGTTCTGGGCTATTGTTTTTAATACCGAGCATGTTTATTTTCACCAAGGCGAGATCATCTCTATCTGCAACGTTTGTTATTTCTAAAATCGTACTTTGTGCATAAATGGTGTCACCGGCAAAAGACGGGTTACAATGACTACCACTATGAATTGCACTTAACCATATACCGTTACCTAAACCGTTATAGCTTAGCGCTCGACAAAGTGAAATGATATGTCCGCCGTAGACCAAACGCATGCCATGCTTTGAGTCATTCATCATGTGCTGATCAAAATGCACGCGAGCGTTATTTTGATAAAGCCGTGTTGCTAATGAGTGATCCGAATCATTTATGGTAATGCCATCTCGATGAAAATAAGTATCGCCAACAGTAAACTCTGATGCTTTTAGTTGTGAGTCACTAGCATAATCTGGCCAGTCAGCTAAATTCATTTGAGCAGGAATTACTTGCTGTGTTGAACTAACTTCGCTTGCTAACTCTGGTAATTGCGGCGCAGCGCACTTAGTTTGCATATCTTTTTTATGGACCATAACCCAACGTTTAAAACTTAAAACTATATGATCATCTTGGTTCACCGCAGTGGAATGAACGTAAACCACCCCGGTTTTACCATTTGAGTTTTCTTTCAAGCCAATTACTTCGCTAACCACTTTGATGGTGTCGCCAGCAAAAGCAGGGCGTTTAAAAGTAACTTCGGCGTAACCAAGGTTAGCCACAGCATTTAATGATACATCGTTTACAGTTTTACCAAAGGCGATATGAAACAATAGGAAATTGTCTACTGGCATTTCGGCAAAACCAACTGCGTTAGCCACCGTTTTTGCACAATGCAAGGCAAAACGAGAACCGGTTAGCGCCGTATAAAGGGTGCAATCAGCTTCGGTTATGGTGCGAGGTACACCATGAACCAAAGGTTGACCGACAAAAAAATCTTCAAAATAAAGACCTTCTGGCGTTGGCAGATAATTTGTTGTTATTGTCATGTAACGTTACTCTTTCGATTATTCAGCTGTAATTAACCAAGTGTTAATTCACCTTGGCCAATTTCATTCACCTTGGTGTATAAACAAATAACACGATTAGCCCATTGCTCTAAACACGGCTCAATTAATCTATCATCGATTACCGCAACACTTTGGCCATCAGCTTTAGCTTGTTCCATCGCTGAAATAATGCCTTTAGCTTTACGAATATCTTCACCTTTAGGTGTTAACGCGTCGTTGGTATAAGTTAACTGTACTGGGTGAATAACTGCTTTACCATCAAAGCCTAGATCGCGAGCCTGTCGACAACTATACTCACAAGCAACCACATCTTTTAAATTAAAATGTGGGCCATCTATAATGCTTTTGTTGTGTGCTCTGGCGGCTAATATACACATCGACAAATAGGTTAATAATCCTTGTCTATCAAGTGTTACATTTACCCGTAATGAGTTAGCGAGATCGGTGGTACCCATAACAACAGTTGTTAGCCTTGGACTGGCAGCACAAATCTCTTCGGCGCGTAATACACCTAGAGGAGATTCAATATTTGCCATAACCAATTTATTTTCACCATTGGCATTATCTAACGCGGCAACGGCTAGGTTTAGTTCCTCGCCACTTTCAATATCAGGAAATAATACGCCGTCAATATCAAGTTCAGCTATAGCGGCTATATCGGCCTTCCCCCAAGGAGAGTCAAGCTTGTTAACGCGTACGATTCTTTCTGAATAACCAAAGTCACTATTTTGTAATTGCTCAACTAATAATGCTCTTGCTTCTTCTTTACGAGAAGGCGGTACCGATTCTTGTAAATCAAAAATGATTACATCAGCAGATAATCCACGTGCTTTAGTTATGTATTGCTCACGGTGTGCTGGAACATATAATGCACTGCGTCTTGGTCGAAAATTTTCTTGTGTTTTGCAGTTCATACTTAGGCTCCTTGGGTGGCCGGTTGTTTGTTTTGTTCAGCAAGCTCAGCTAGCATCTGTTTACGTAATACTTTGCCATTTTTAGTGCGTGGAAAGTCATCATAAAAATGGACAATTTTGGGTGCTTTATATTTAGCTAAATGACTATTACCAAAGTTTAAAATATCTTCTTTAGTGGTTGTAGCACCAGGCGCTAAAATAATACAGGCACTGACTAATATTTTATCTTTACCCAGCTCTTCACCAAGAGCCACACAATCGGCAACGTCTGGATGAGTTTTTATTACTCGCTCAATTTCGTGTGGCGATACGCGGTAACCAAAAGTATTAATGATGTCGTCTTTGCGCCCTACAAACCAAATATAGCCATCTTCATCGACCCTTGCATAATCGCCAGTGAAGAAATAACCGCTGTGCCTGGCTTTTTCGGTTTCTTCAGGGAGTTGCCAATAATTTAAAAACAAGCCTGGATCGCTTTCAGGTATGGCGATCATGCCTTCTTCACCAGCTTGAGCAGGTTTATTTTCTTCATTTAGTAACACAACATCATGACCTGGCTGAGTAAAACCAGCCGCACCTGGGCGAATAGGTTGTTGTTTATTTTGTGAAATATAATAAGAAAATTCTGACATACCAATCGCTTCATAAACATCCATACCAAAACGTTCGCGCCAAGCTAACAGCATTTCATCACTTAAATGTTCACCGGCACTCATACAATGGCGAAGAGAAGGTACATTTTCGCCTTTAAATTCAGTTTTTTGAATAATTTGACGATAAATCGTTGGTACACCGATAAATATTGTACAGTTATGCTTAGCAATAAGTTTTGGCCAAGTAGAAGCATCATTTGCTCCTTCATGCACAATTACCGTATGACCATGAAATAAAGGATCCATTAATGCTGAGCCTAAAACGTAGGTCCAGTTAAATTTACCCGAGTGCATGATTCGATCGCCTTCTTTAAAATCGAACCAAAAGCGACTGGCTGGTAAACGACCAATTAAAGAGCGGTGTGCATGCAACACGCCTTTTGGATATCCGGTAGTACCTGAGGTATAGACTAAATACGCAGGATCATCTGGCGTACTTGCTACAATTGTATCATCAACTGGGCTCGTATTTAGCAACTCTTCTAAATCTAAAACTTGCACATTTAAACCTGTGCAATCACTAGGCATTTCACCCGGGCCAGCTAATAATACGGCACTAAGCTGGGTATCTTCTTCTAATATAGACTTTAGCTCTGGCCACATAGATTTAGCGGTAACTAATACTTTCGCGCCAGAGTCTTTGGCTAAGTAAGCAACTTCTGGTGCTGACAACAATGTTGATGTAGGCACGGCAATAGCGCCTTGTTTTAAACAACCAAAAAAGCTTACTGGGTAATCGCTAGAGTTTGGTAAACGAATCAATACTCTATCGTCAGCATTTAATCCTAATTCCTTCAAGGTATAAACAAAACGACCACTTAAGCTATCTAGTTCAGCATAGCTCAGCTCGCATGTACCTAACTTGTCATCTTCAATAACTAGTGCAGTTTTGTTGCCATTGTTTTGTTCAACATGCTGTCGCACACAGGCATAGGCAATATTGAAATGTTCAGGTATGTGCCACTGCCAACCATTAGCGTTCTGTGTTAATAAATCATCAAACTTAATCATAATTCTATCCTCATAAACGCCGGTTAAATGCGGCCGTATGGCCAGTTTTCACGAATAACCGTGATAGGCAGTTTCTTCAATACATCTATGGCAAATTGTTTATCTTTTTCATCTAAAGACTTCAATGCATAGGCTCTTAATAGTGTTTGCAACGCTTTACCAAACATTGGTGGATCAAGCATTTCTCCTTCATATTTAATAGCTCCGCCTAACAGGGCGTCGGCATCTATGGCCATTTGTAATATTTGCACATTACGCTTTATAACTTTTGGCGATGGCGTAAATGCTACCTTACATAAATGAATATGGTACGGGTGAATAAGCTGTTTACCGGTTAAACCCATTTGCGTTTCAACTACAGCATGACCATGTACTACATGCGATTCGTGATCGCCGTGTAAATCTAACCAACGACGAACATCGTCAGGCTCGATAAATTTTTCTGGCATTGGCGTATCATTAATTAATACTTCAACTCCACCGATAACACCTTTACCGGCAATTCTTGCCTCAAGTAATAGCATTCTTAGGTAGGTAAGCAATTCTTCGATCCAGCCTTCTGGTGTTAAGTGAATCGCCATTGCTTTCGAGAAATCGTGAATACCAAATACAACGTGCTTAACCGCTGGAAATGCCATTAATTCAGCTGCAATTTTTAAGCTTCGAGGATGCTCAATAATTGGTTGAATTTCAATTTTAGGATTAACCCCTAACAACCAAGCCGAAAGATCTCGAATTTCGGCAGCACCATACATTTCACCAGCTTTAGCTAGCACAATTACATCAATATGTTCAGCCACTTTCATGATCATTTCTAAATCTTTTTCATACTCATCGGTACGAAATGGGTTTATACGAAGGGCTATTTGAAAATCGCGTTCTGGAAATTTAGGAAGTTCATTTAGTAACAGCTCGCGACTCATTTCTTTTTGGCGACAACCATCTTCTAAATCGAATAGTAAAGTATGGGCTTGGCAATTATGGGCATGTTTACGCATACGCTCAGCGGCTTGCTCCATATTTTCATATTCTTCATCTTTTGGAGAGTATTTGACTGGCGGATAGTACAACTGAATACCTGGCCATGTGCCTCCGAGTACGTCTTCTTCGTCTACCTGCTCTAAGAACTCATTATGGTAGTTCATTTACTTCTCCCCTAGGTTGTTTAATAGCCAATTTTTGAAAAACATTGTCATTTCCATGAAAACTTTTATCTATACTTACACAATTAGAGTAAACATTTCAAACAATTGTTTTAAAAAAGTGTTTGAATTTTGAATCTTATGTTGTAGTGTAAGTTATAACAATTAACTAGGAGTCGATGTGGCACCTAGGCAACAACATGCTTTTTATTAATTTTATATTATTAATGTATAAACAATTTTAGTGTTAATGTATCTAATCCATTAGTGGTAGTTTGCATAATTAAGTTTAACTACCCTAATCATTTAGTCTAATTTTGTTGACCAAGCATTGACTTATTACAGAGCATCTGTAATTAATTTACACCACTGAAATAAACTTGAGGAATTTTAAATGTCTGCAACTGTACATCCAAATGACGCACTTTTTGATGCGGAGAAACCATTTCCAGTGATCCCAAGCTGTGAACATTTTGCCGGTTCAGAAAAGCTGATCCTCAAAGCAATGCAAATGCAAAAAGATATAGGTCAAGTATTTGATATTACCTGTGATTGTGAAGATGGCGCTGCGGCAGGTTCTGAAAAAGAACATGCTGAAATGGTCGCACGTATCATAGGTAGTGATGACAATGAATTTAATATGATGGGTGTACGTATCCATGATCCATCGCATCCGCATTGGAAAAAAGATTTAGACATTTTAATCCCAGGTTGTGGGCACAAACTTGCATACATAACTCTGCCAAAATGTACTGAAGGTGCACAAATTCTGGAAATGGTGACTTACATTCAAGGTCTTGCTAAATTCCACTCAATCGACCGAGAAATCCCTGTACATGTTCTGATTGAAACACATGGCGCATTACGTGACGTTTGGCAAATAGCAGCAACTCCATGGGTACAGTTGTTAGATTTTGGCATGATGGATTTTGTATCTGGTCACTATGGTGCGATCCCTGCATCTTGTATGCGTAGTCCTGGTCAATTTGACCATGCATTATTAAAACGTGCAAAAACTGAATTAGTCGCGGCCGCACTTGCAAATGGTGTAGTACCGGCACATAACGTGACATTGGATTTAAAAAATACTCAACAAACTACTGACGATGCTAGTCGTGCGCGCAACGAGTTTGGTTTTATGCGTATGTGGAGTATTTATCCAACTCAAATTACCGCAATTGTTGATGCTATGAAGCCTAATTTTGAAGAAGTAGAAGATGCTGAAGCTATTTTACTTGCGGCTCAAGCAAATAGCTGGGGACCAATTCAACATAAAGGTGAATTACACGATAGAGCAACGTATCGTTACTTTTGGGAGTTATTACAGCGTGCGCAAATGAGTGACATTGAAATAAGCGAAGCAGCTAAAGCGGCATTTTTTTAATAGTACCGTGTGCTTTTCGAGGATAACGTCCGAATGAATTCGGACCAACCTGGTTGGCGTGAATTTATTCGCGCGTTATGGCGATAGCCAGTTACTGAACTTTAAAAATTACAGAATTTAAGCCATCCATGGCAATTCTAAGTTAATTCATCCTTGAATTAAAAAGCTATCAATTATCAACGGTCAATATTATTCTAATATTGACCGTTTTTTACTTTAGAGACAAACATTGAGCACATACCCAACCACCAATAAAGGCTTTGCCTTAAATTTTATTGACAATTTAGACGCACCATTAAGTGATCGTATAACCCTTATTGAAAAGCCTTTGCCAAAACTAAAGCGCGGAGAAGTATTAGTAAAAATGTCTGCTGCGCCTATTAATCCATCCGATTTAGTTTACTTAATGGGAAAATATGGCTTACCTCCAGTAGATGGAGCTTATGCCGGGTTTGAAGGTTGCGGTGAGATCATTGCAGCTAATGCCGGTTTATATGGTAAGTGGCTAAATGGCAAACGCGTAGCTGTTTCGGCAACGCCGGGTAAAGATGGCGTTTGGGCACAATATGCAATCACCAAGGCAAGTTACTGTTTACCTGTACGCAAAGAAATAAGTGACGATCAGGCTTCAACAATTATCGTTAATCCTTGTACTTCGGTGTGCTTAATAGAGCGAGCTAAAGAGCTAGGCGCAAAAGCTGTAGTCATTAATGCAGCAGCAAGCCAAGTAGGCAAAGGGGTGATTCGCTATGCCAAAATGCAAGGCATAAAAACTATTGCTATTGTGCGTTCAAAGTCCAATGTTGCAGTATTAGAGCAGTTAGGTGCGGATAGAGTAATTTTAACTGATACTGAATCGTTTCGAGATGAGTTAAAGCTGGCGAGTAAAGAGTTAAAGGCAACTGTGCTATTAGATGCTGTAGCCGATGTTGATACACCAAAAACAATGAGCTGTATGCCTATTGGCTCTACAGGTATTGTTTATGGTCGATTAACTGAAACTCAAGATCCCATTGGTGGCCAATTTGCTGTTGCTGATGTGATATTTAAAAATCAAAAAATTGAAGGCTTTTGGTTAGCAACTTACATTGGTAATGCTAAACCATGGCAAGTACTTGGCTTAAGCAAAAAAGTACAAAAACTATTTGCCGAAGGTATTTTTCAAACGGATATTTATGGTCAGTTTGATTTTGATGGTTTTGCCACCGCACTTGAACATTATGCCGTACATAAGAGCGATGGAAAGGTGATTTTAACGCCAAATGCATAACAATATATTTAAATAAAAACAGCACCATAATAGGTGCTGTTTTTTTGTGTATACCCTCTAGGACCATAGATATGGCAAAGGAAGGTGAGAAACGAATTTATTTATTCTTGTTCTTCATACTCAGAAAAGTCGGTAACGCCTTGCTCTTCTAAAATTTTACGTACACTTTCCGGTAAAACTTGTTCATTACCTTTAGCTAAATCAGCATCGTCTGGTAATGGTTGGCCAGTAAACGCATGTAAAAATGCCTCGCAAAGTAATTCACTATTAGTTGCATGACGTAAGTTTTGCACCTGTCTGCGTGTTCTTTCGTCGGTAAGAACTTTTAAAACTCGCAACGGTATAGATACAGTGATCTTTTTAACTTGCTCACTTTTTTTACCGTGTTGTGCATAAGGATTGATGTATTCCCCATTCCATTCAGCCATCGATATTCCCCATTTAAATAAGTTTTCTAGTTCTTTGTTTTTATGTACCCGTACATTGAATGATTACGAGTATAACTAATAACTAAATTGTACTGGTTATATAAATCTAGTCAACATCTAAAAGCAAAGATGTTTAGATGGCTAAAACTTCTTGACCTCGAAGACGAATACGTTTAGATTTATAGACGTCTAAACATCTAGTTTTAAATTTAAACCAAAATAACTGACAAAGAGCTCATTATGAAACACGATAAATTGAATACAATAGCTGTACAAGCAGGCATAAATAGTGATGAACATCATGGCGCTGTAGTACCTGCTATGCATTTATCGAGTACTTATAGCTTAAAAGGCTTTAATGAAAAGCGTCAGTATGATTACTCACGTAGTGGTAATCCAACGCGAACTACCTTAGCAGAGGTTATTGCTGACTTAGAAGGTGGCAGTACAGGTGTAATTACTAGTACAGGTATGTCAGCTATTCATTTGGTTTGCCAGTTACTTACTAGCGAAGATACCCTACTTATCCCACATGATTGTTATGGTGGTAGCTACCGTTTATTCACTCACTTGGCTGCTCGCGGCGTATTCAAATTACAGGTTGTTGATCAAACTAATGAGCAGCAACTTAGTGATGCACTAGCGCAAAAGCCTAAATTAGTTTTATTAGAAACCCCTAGTAACCCATTATTACGCCTTGTTGATATCGCTAAAATTTGTCAGCAAGCTAAACAAGTTGGTGCTTTAGTTGCCGTAGACAATACTTTTTTATCGCCATTATTACAGCGACCATTAGATTTAGGCGCAGATATTGTTATTCATTCAACCACCAAATTTATTAATGGTCACTCCGATGTTGTTGGTGGCGCGATAGTTACTAAAGATGCTGAACTTGGTGAAACGTTAACTTGGTGGGCGAACTGTATTGGTATTACCGGTTCCCCATTTGATAGCTATTTAACCTTACGCGGTATTAAAACCTTACCTATTCGCTTAAAACAACATGATGAAAATACCAAGCAACTAGTGCATTTTTTACAAAGCCACCCGGCTATAAGCACTATCCATTATCCAGGTTTAGTTGATCATCCAGGGCACGAAATAGCCAAAGCACAACAAGCCGGATTTGGTAGCATGTTTTCATTTGAACTTAATGGTGGTGTAGAGCAGGTTAAAACTTTATTTGCCAATGTTAAGTTATTTACTTTGGCACAATCTTTAGGTGGTGTTGAAAGCCTAATTTCTCATCCATCTACTATGACCCATGCGGGCATGGATTTAGCAGCACAAAAAACTGCAGGTATCAGCCAAACACTTATTCGTGTTTCGGTTGGCCTTGAAGATATTAGCGATATTATTGAAGATTTAAGCCATGCACTAACAGCATCGCAAGCGGTGGGTAACTAATGCAACAGCAAGTACAAAATATTGAATTTAATTCTTCATTAAACCCTTTAAAACAGATTGAAGTAACAACTAATGTGCATAAATTTGGCGGCAGTAGTTTAGCAAATGCACAATGTATTATGCGCGTGGTTGAAATCATCAAAGACAATGCTACTTTGAATGATTTTATTGTTGTTTCGGCAAATGGTAAAACAACAGACCAACTATTCGCATTGTTTGAAAGTACTGATAATAAAGAACAATTTACTGTTCAATTGGCGCGGTTAAAAAATACTCAAACAGCATTGATTCATGAATTGCTCGATAGCTCTCAAGCCTCAAAATTGCTTCAACAGATAGATGAAGATGTTGCCTTTATAGATAGTCAATTTACAAATTCGTTTAAAAACAGTCGAAATGACGTTCTAGCTTTTGGTGAGCTTTGGTCCGCTAGATTATTAGCTACGGTATTAAATCAAAATGTTTGTAAAGCCAACGCCATTGATGCTAGAAAAGTTTTGATTCTCGATTCTACCAACAATTTTCAGTTGAATGAACAGCTAAGTAAGCAAAATATTGTCCTTGAAAAATCAGCCAATCAGTTAAATATCTTAACTGGTTTTATTGCTAGCGATGAGCAGGGCAACTCACATACGCTTGGTCGTAATGGTAGTGATTATTCAGCTACCATAGCCGCGCATTTATTAAATGCTAAAAATGTTACCTTGTGGACTGACGTGAATGGTGTGTACAGTGCCGATCCTCGTATTGTTAATACGGCACGTAAATTATTTCGTTTAGAAAACTCAGTTGCCAAAGAGTTGGGGCGCCTAGGAAACCCGATATTACATGCCAATACTCTTAACCCGTTAACTACACATAATATTCATTTGAATGTGGCGAGTAGCTTTGCACCGCAAGACAGTGGTACAGAAATTGGCGCATTTGGTGAAATTGCCAAAAGTGAAATCTCTGTTACTCATAATAATGAACTTATCAAAATTGATTCTAATGAATTTACTGCAAAAATTTTAGAGCAAATTAATACTCGGTTTCAACCAATTTACCAATGCCAAAATAAAACCTGCATTGTTATTTCACAGCAGTTTGCCGATTTAGCATTGCAATATTTGCAAGAACAAAACATAAATCTTACAACTAAAAATGTGTCATTGATCGCCGTTGTTGGTTATCAAATTGCCAATCGAGGTGAAATTAAGGCTCGCTTTAAACGCGCTCTTAAGCATACCGATATTGCCCAATTTGTTGGATCTAGTAATGGCCATAGCTTATTGGCATTTTTTGAACATGAAAGCTCTGTTGAGTTAATCAATAAAGTACATTCACAAGTAACCAAAGACTCTCGAAATATTGGTTTAGTGATAGCGGGCCTTGGTAATATTGGTAAGCGCTTTCTTGAAATGTTACCACAACAGCTTAGTCGTGTTCCTGCACTTGAAAACGTACATTTAGTTGGGCTTGCTTCATCTAAACAGGCCTTGATTAATACCGATGGTATTGAAGTTAGCAAAGCCTTAGAATTGTTTCAACAAGACAGTTTAGCTTATGATAACCAACTATTATTAGATTGGTTGTCACAGCATCCATATGATGAACTGGTGCTCGTAGATATTACTCCAAGTGAACAGTTCAGTAATTTATACCAAGCATTTTTTGAGCAAGGTATCCATGTGATTAGTGCTAACAAATGTGCAGGTGCCAGTAGTACTGCGACCTATAAAAAATTATTAAGCACACAGTATAATACTGGCAGCCAATGGTTAGTAAACACCACCGTTGGTGCAGGTTTACCAGTGAACTATGCGATAAATGATTTACTTAATAGCGGCGACACAATAAATGAAGTTGCAGGTATTTTTTCAGGTACATTATCTTGGCTGTTCTCAAATTTTGATGGTAGCTTAGCGTTTTCTCAGTTACTACTAAATGCACTCGAGCAAGGCTTTACAGAGCCTGATCCGCGAGATGACCTATCGGGCTTAGATGTACAGCGTAAGTTGCTTATTTTAGCGCGCCTTGCCGGTTTTGAATTAGAGCTTGAAGATATAGATTGCCAAAATTTAGTACCCAATTCTTTAATAGGTTTATCTGTAGATGAGTTTTTAGGGCAGGTGAATTTACTTGATCAATACTTTGCTAATAAGCTGCAAGAAGCGCAGCAACAAAATGGCTGTTTACGCTACGTTGCTCGTTTTAGTAAAACCGAATCTGGCTACAATGCCAGAGTAGGATTAGAAATTTTAGCGAATGATCATGCTTTTGCTAACTTAACACCATGTGACAATATATTTTTATTAACAACCAACTGGTATCAAGATAATCCTTTGATTATTCAAGGTCCTGGCGCTGGTCGTGACGTAACTGCCGGCGGATTACACTCAGATTTAGTTAACCTATGTCGTGAACTTGCTGTAAAAACAAAAGAAGTAGAAATTAAGGGGATTAACTAATGAATGCCAGAGCTAGACAATTAGATTTACTAAACAGAACAGTAAGAGACATAGGTAGCGACTTAAACGTTTCGTTTGAATTTTTTCCACCAAATACACCTGAAATGGAAAAAACATTGTGGGGTTCTATTGAGCGTTTAGCGCCATTAAAACCAAGTTTTGTGTCAGTAACTTATGGTGCTGGTAGTGGTACTCGTGACCGAACACATGGCGTGATCAAACGCATTCAAAATGATACCGGATTAATTGCTGCGCCGCATTTAACTTGTATTGATGCTGGCCGTGAAGAGTTAATCGATATTGCTAAAGATTACTGGGAAAGTGGTGTTCGTCATATTGTTGCGCTACGTGGTGATTTACCAGATAACAGCAAAAAACCAGATATGTATGCAAACGATTTAGTTGAATTGCTAAAAGGGGTTGCCGACTTTGATATTTCAGTTGCTGCTTACCCTGAGACTCACCCTGAAGCGCCAAATGCCCAATTCGATTTGGTAAACTTAAAACGTAAAGTTGATGCTGGCGCTAATCGTGCTATTAGCCAGTTTTTCTTTGATATGGACTCTTACCTACGTTTTCGCGATCGTTGTGTTGCGGTTGGTATTGATGTTGAAATCGTTCCTGGTATCTTGCCGGTATCAAATTTCGGAATGCTTAAACGCTTTGCTGATATGACTAACGTTCATGTACCTGACTGGATGGGGAAAATGTATGAAGGTCTTGATGATGATCCGACTACCCGCAATATGGTTGGTGCCAACATTGCCATGGAGCAAGTTAAAATTTTAAGAAGTGAAGGCGTTAACGACTTCCATTTCTATACATTGAATCGCTCTGAGCTAACCTATGCAATTTGCCATACGTTAGGTGTTAGACCATAGTTTTGAGAAACTAGAAACTAGAAACGAAAATTGAAAAACGTCATTTTGGAAAACCTAATGAGGTTTTTTTTGGCAAAATCAAAGCACCAACTTGAGAAAACTCAAAACTAGAATAGAACAGCGTCATTCCATCATGTTTTTGGATGGAATCTCCTCCAGTTTAAAGGTACCCCTCTTCATTGAAGAGGGGCTTTATTTTCTAGAAAATGTTGTAGAACACAGCTCTGAAGGTTGCAGGTGCTAAAGTGTATGTGACTAGTTTGTCGATGTTACCGTCGCCATCAGTATCTTCTCTGCGAGACAACATATTTCCGGCACTGTTGTGAGTGTAATAATAAGCATAGGTTAAACTTCCGTCATTACCCCAGTCATACTCTTGTGACAACATATACCCATCACTGTCATAGATGTGGGTAAAGATGTCATTTATAGTGCCGTCGCTATTATCATCTCCCTGATAGGTTAGCCTGTTGCCAAAACTGTCAAAGGTATAGTAATAACTGTCTTTGTTTACCCCAACTTCGTCATAGCTGGAAAAAACTTGGTTACCTAAGTCGTCGTAACTATAGATGGAAATCCAGTCTATATTGCCGTCGTTGTCATCATCGCGCTGTTCAATTAATCTATTGTTGTTAATATCGTAGCTAGTTGTTTCTGTTTGTTCAAAGTTACCATCGCCATCCCAGTCATAGTTCGCTGATATTCTATTATCTCGCTCATCATAGCTGTATTGGCTTAGTCCTGTGCGTACACTTTTGTCACTATTATAGCTAATGCTGCTGAGCCTATTACCTCGCTCATCATAAGTATATTCAGAGTTCTGTTCTGCTAGCCCATCGTTATCTACATCGTAGCTATTCGTTAACCTGTTACCGTTCGCATCAAAAGTTGAACTGCCAGATTCATTAATGGTGCCGTCACCGTTATTATCGTAGCTATAACTGATTTCATTGCCATAGTTATCAAACTCATCGTAAGATATTCCGTCAAAATTACCATCCGCACCTTGATCTCTTTCATACTTTATTTGGTTACCATTAAGATCGTAATGGCGATAGCTGATTTGATTGGCTATTCCGTCACCATCCTCATCATAAGTGTAACTAAGTTCGCGCCCATTCTCGTTAAATGTAACTAATCTAATGTAGCTCGGATTGCCATCATTATTATCATCTTCAACATAGGAGGTAACATTACCAAGGCTGTCATAGGTAAAAACTTCGGTGGCATCGATGCTGCCATCTTCACCGTTATCAGTACTGCTTTTTACCATAACTTCAAACTGGTGAGCAATGCCATTAAGTCGGTAGTAATTATCTAGGGCAATGCCATAATCAACAATATTACCACTATCAATAAATCCTTGGGCAGCAGCAGGTTGTAAAACATGCTTTAACGTTTTATCTCCATCGCCATATCGTCTTCCTTTTCCGGCTAAATAAAACATATGTTGTTTAAGGTTTATTGTTTTGCCATTAAACAGAGTCACCACGCCAGCTGGAATATTAATACCATTATCTGGATTGGAGTCATCATCAATACTTTCCAGCAAGCTAAGGGTATTATTGAAACGAAAAAATGCTTCTTTATCACTGTGGTAATCAGGTAATTTATCGAGGTTATGCAACTGTCCATAAGTGGTGTACAACACTGCATCTGAGATTATATCGGTAAGGGATAACTCTTTTTGAACACCAACAGTATCTCCAATAGGGGTATCGCCTAAGGCAAAGCTAATGCTTTCATTTGTTAGGTATTTATATTGCCCCTCAGCGTTGGTAAGCCCAGATTGTGTTTCTGTTTGATAAGGCAAACCTGAAATAATGCTACCAACTAACTGACCAGTTATTGCGGTGACTTCGACGGTTCTTGTCACCGTAACTGCAGTATTACCAGCACTATCGGTTACATTATAGCTGAGGGTGTAACTGCCTACCTTTGTCAGATCTACCTCCCCGGTTACCGTTACAACAAGCTCGCTGTCTATATTATCACTGGTATTGCTACCAGGATCAGTAAAGCTGCTATTTTGCTCCACCATGATAGTTTGTTCGCCAATTAAGGTAAGTAATGGCACAGTTTGATCAGTAACATTCACGATACGTTCAACAGTGGCACTATTACCCGCTTTGTCAGTTACGCTGTAATTCAAGCTGTAACTGCCTAGCGCGTTGGTATCAACACTACCGCTAACGCTTGCGCTTAAACCAGTGTCGACATTGTCGCTTATGCTGCTGCCCGGGTCAGTAAAAGTCACGCCATGGGCCACCGTCATCGGATTATCTCCAACTAGGCTGATAGTGGGGGCTTGGGTATCTTTACTGCCACTACTGCTACCGCCACAGGCGGTTAATGTCAGTAGTAATAATGATAACGCAGTACGAATAGCGGTGGAGTGCTGTGCAGGTTTAAAGATCATCCCAAATACCTCAAAATTATTATTATTTTTATGATTAACTTTTGTTAATTTTTTGTTTCGATCGAATTCATTATATCGACTGAGATGAAAGAAGAAAAGCTACACGTCATCCTCTTGAGTAATTAAATTTTGCAACATTATCTGATCAGTTCTTGCCAAGCGAAGATCTAAAAAGCGAAAGTTTGTTCAATTTCGCTAACTTGCAGAGCATAAATACGCTAAAATAATGGGTTATAATCTTAGCTTTGAGCCTTTATATTAATGACTACTGTCACAACGCCAGCAAACTTTACTGAACTTGGCCTTATTTCACCTTTGTTAGCTCGATTAGCTGAGTTGGGATATCAGCAGCCAACGCCCATTCAAGCACAAGCTATTCCAAGTGTATTAGCAGGCCGTGATTTAATTGCAGGGGCAAATACTGGCTCGGGTAAAACAGCTACCTTTGCGCTACCTATTTTGCAGCAGATCTTTGTACAACAGCAGGCTGAAAAACCACTGAGTAGCAAAAGCAGTAAAGGTAACTATGTTGCCGGATTGATTTTGGTGCCTACCCGTGAACTAGCTAAGCAAGTTGCTGACAGCATTAAATCTTATGCGGTGCATTTTAACGGCGTGATTAAAACGGTTGCTGTTTTTGGTGGTGTCTCAGCGAATACTCAGATGCTCGCATTACGAGGCGGCACTGATATTTTGGTTGCTACGCCTGGTCGATTACTCGATTTAATTTCAAGTAATGCCATTAAGCTAGATAGGGTTAAAACCTTAGTGCTTGATGAAGCCGATCGGATGTTAAGTTTAGGTTTTACTGCCGAGTTATCTGAGCTATTAGCATTAACGCCGTCGAGCAAACAAACCTTATTATTTTCCGCGACCTTTCCTGAGCAAGTACAGGCGTTAACTCAAGAATTGCTCAACAACCCAGTTGAAATACAAGTGCAGAGTAGCGACGCCAGTACCCTGGTGCAGCGCGTTTTCACCGTTAACAAAGGCGAAAAAACAGCTGTATTAGCGCATTTGATCATACAACAGCAATGGCGACAAGCACTTATTTTCGTCAATGCCAAAAACAGCTGTAATCACTTAGCTGAAAAACTCTCTAAACGTGGTATTGCTGCCGAAGTGTTTCATGGCGATAAGGGCCAAGGCGCACGTAGTCGTGTACTTGACTCTTTTAAAGCGGGTGAGATTGAAGTGTTAATTGCAACTGACATTGCTGCTCGCGGCCTAGACATCGAAAAGCTGCCGGTGGTGATCAATTTTGACTTACCAAGAAGTCCATCAGACTACATGCACCGTATTGGTCGAAGTGGCCGTGCCGGTGAAGTGGGTTTAGCGTTATCGCTTATCGATCATGAAGATTATCACCATTTTAAAGTCATCGAAAAGAAGAACAAGATTCGTCTTGAACGTGAGCAAGTAGAGGGTTTTGAAGCCGATGAAGTTAACCTTTCAAGCGTAGATAAACCGATGGCAAAACCTGAAGGTAGCGGTAAGAAAAAACGCAAAAATAAAGCGCCAGTGAATGCAGATATTTGGGCGGGATATTCTGATTCTGAGTAAAAGGCAAAATAAAAGGCAGACAATTAATTCAACAGTCGACTATTTGCCACTTTACGTTATACTGCCGCGCTTAAACCAAGTATTTAATTAGCGGAGAACATCATGCACGATCTGTATTATAAAGGGCGTATCCACACCAGAGTTAATCACATAAAAACTGGGTATAATACGAAGCGTACGGTTAAGCTTGGCACAGAGAAAAAACCATTAACGCTAGTGGTTTGTAACGATGAAAGAAAGTTAGAAGTAGAGACACAAGTTGCCGCTAATGGACTTTATGCTGATATTACCGTTGATAGCAGCATTGATGAAGATATCACTGAACTTAACGCCATACTAAACAAGCCAACTACAACAACGTTCGATAAAACCCCGAATCGTAATGATCCTTGTTCATGTGGCAGCGGGAATAAGTATAAAAAGTGTTGCGGCTAATAATACCAAGTCCATTTGTCCGTATCTCCATGCATTATTGTCAATAGATCCAGTTATTTCATCATATCGACTAACGGTGGCGACAAAATTGCACAATTCTCAGCAGATCTGCAACGTGCTATAAGCGCAGTAAAAAGATGCGTAAAAATCAAGAAATCAATAGTAGGGCGTAACATGGATTCAAAAATTCAACTTAGCAAAGAAGACATTAGAAAAACCAAACCAGCACGAGATGAATACTTAAATAAGCCAAAAACCCCCCTGATACTAGTATTAGACCATGTAACTAATAGCTACAATATTGGTGCTTTTATTCGCTTGGCTGATGCTTTTGCTATTGAAAAAATTATTATCTGTGGCGAGCTAACTATTTCAGATAAGAAATTTCAAAAAGCTTGTAGAAATGAAGCTAAATGGGTTTGTATTGAATATAGTGATAGTACCACGGCAAGCTTACAAACCTTATTGGAAAAGGGATATGCTGTTTATAGTGTTGAACTGTGCCATCAATCCGTTGATTATAGCGAAGTTACATATCCATCCCCGTGTGTATTGGTATTAGGAAATGAACGTAAAGGCGTGAGTGAATCTGCATTGCAATTAAGTCATCAACAAATACACATTCCTATGTATGGCATGGGTAACTCCCTAAATGTTTCAACCGCTGGCGCGATTGTTTTAGCACATTGTGCTAATCAAATTAGAAAACAACCATAACCCATAGCTGAACTTGCCAATGAAGAGTTTTAAGAGCGGCTATCTTTCATCAATATATCTAGTTTTATTTGAGCTTGTTTCTGATTTTCTAAGTCTGTTACTTCAATCATCTCACATTCATCTCGAATCATTTCAGTAATTAGGCTAGGGTAATGACGGCAGTCTTCAGGCCGATCTAAGTAAATACTGCATGTATATAAATTTGGGGCGAGAGAGTCTATTTTGGGAGCAATTTCAAGGAATGGGCACCTTTTGAGTTTTGAACCTGATTTAGGGTCGTACCATATATCGTTGTTCTTAACGAATTTGAAGATTTCAGGGTTAAATATTTCCCAAAGATAAATTTCTTCTTTTGTCGCAGAAAGATCACCGCCTCCGTATTTTATACAGCATTTACCGCATTGATTACAATCTTTCATAGTTCACTAATTAGTAAGGTACAGAGTCGCATTGTATCATTGATATTATATTTAGAGCATGGTCTGTTATAGTTGCCATCTAAAAAGTAATTCAAGTAGCACTTTTAACGGTTAACTTGGTTTCACTTCGCGTCACATTTTAGCCGGTTATATAGCAACGTCGTTTATAAAAACGTTATACACATAGAGAGTCTAGTGGAAAATTCAAATACTGAAGCTGAAATAAGTTTCCGATTTCTTAGTTTAGATAAATTTCAAGCTTATACATTACAGCGAGAAATTTTAGGTTCTACGTATAAAGAACAGTTAAAAAATAACTGCTTTGTTGGCTATGTACCTTTAACAAAGCAAAACTTAGACGATATAAATGATTATTACGTACGACAAAGGATTGAGATTGACGAATGTGATATTTTTGTTTCAGTAAATTCTGCTTCAGATACAACTATCATCTCTATACCAGTAATTGTAAATCGCATGCTTAAATACATTGATTGTAAGTTAACTTTTTCTTTCTCTGTTGTGTAGTATGCTTTATAACAAGCTAACTAATAAGGACATAAAACAGTTTACTGTTTTCATTCCTCGACAATTTTTTGCTCATTAATAAGGCATAGCTTTCTTGGAGAATTCATAAATGAATAGCATTGATCTGTTTGTCAAAAATTGGGGCAGTAAAAGCTCCATGCTTCCAATAAATAGTCATGATATTGCAGAGCTCGAATCAAAATTAAATGTTTTTTTACCTGACTCGTATAAATATTTAATATCTACATATGGTTTGGTGCACACTCCAAATGTGTTAACTAAAATTTGTGATTTAGATTCCGACATTTCTGAAGTACAAGACTTTTTAAGCCTTGAAGATGTATTTTCATTATCAAAGTTATATGAAATGAGTGGTATGCCAAAGGGACATGCTTTGTTTGCCTCTGACTGTAAGGGAAACATGTTTTGTTTCAAACATACCGATTGTGCAAGTAAGAAAGTAGATGCACCAGTATGGTTTTTTGACCATGATCTTTGTACCGTTAAAAAGGTATCTAATTCTTTCATCGAATGGCTGGAAGAGTTCAATGAACTTTAAGCCAGCCCAGCTATATAATTTAATATCTCTAATCGGTAAGAGTTAACAATGAAAAATACACTAAAAAATTTATCAGAGGTTGTCGCTAAGGCGAATGATTTGTTCTATAGCAAATTTGATAATGTTGATACATTAATGGGAATAATGGATAAAACCTTGCGTAATCAAGGTATGAAAGCTGATGCAATCACAATAGATTGTATTGCTTTAGATAAAAAGATAGTTATCCTTATTCATGATGATAAGCCTGATGTTGTAAGCATAGCGCTGGGTAATAAGGAAGGTGATATTTTTTCATCTTCAGAGTACGTGCTAGCCGAAATATCAGAAGCTGTTATTGTGGAAATAATGGAAGAGAACTTCACTTCATGAATGAATAGAGTGTTTTGGTGTTATATTTCTCTCAGATTTGGCGATAATAAGGATTTATTATGAATGTGGATAAAGCTAAAAAATTAATAGCTAAACAGGTTAAGAAAGGTTTTAAAGGTTATCCTCAAATATCTTTGGAGTACTTTGGGGAAAGTGCTGACTGTGCGACAGAAGTGGCTATACAGTTTACTTTAGAAGAAGGTTCTGACGTACAGGAAGAGCGATTTTCCAGTGAATCAGATGTTAGAGAAAATGAAGTTATTCAATCTGCTTTGATTAAAATTATCCAGCGAGCTAACGCTAACTCGGTAATTGAAGTTGCAGGAGTGTCGAATCTATAAGTTTTTAACTGGACGTTATGGTTATTATGTTCAGGTGTCAACGCGGCCCAAATGAATTATATTTATGGCTACTTAGGGTACTTTCACCATTAATATAACTGATGATATGCATGAAAATTAATATTAAAAATATATCTAAAACCGAAGTGACCTGTTCAAATTGCCAGGCTTGCTGCTGTCGTTTGGAAGTTATGATTATTACCGACACAGGTGTTCCCAGCGAGCATATAGCTACTGATGAATGGGGAAGTGAAACGATGCTCCGTTTGGAAGATGGTTGGTGCTCAGCTTTAGACCGAGAGACTTTCATGTGTTCAATATATGAAAATCGTCCCTGGATTTGTCGAGAATTTGAAATGGGTTCATATGAATGTATCAATGAGAGATCTGCTCAAGGGGTAGATTAATACTAATTAACTTGGGTTATAAAGTTAGTTCTATATTATAGAAAAGGTAGTAAATTCTAGCCATTACAAGTCGTTCAAACGGACACATAACAGTTGGCTGTTTTCACTCCATTCAATATTTAGACGCTTATTGCGGCATTGTGTATTTCATTAGGAGTCAAAATTTGAGTAAAGTTTTAATATTTGGAAATTCAGGCTCTGGAAAGTCGACATTGGCTAAAAAGATTAGTGCTAAAAATAATGTAGCTCATTTAGATCTTGATACAATTGCGTGGCAACCAACATCACCGCCTCTGAGAACACCTATTTCTGCAGCGGAAATTCAAATAAACAACTTTATCGATATCAATGAAAATTGGGTTGTTGAAGGCTGTTATTCAGATTTACTAAAATTGGTAATGTATAAAGCGGATGAAGTTATTTTCTTAAATTTATCCGTAGACGACTGTATTATAAATGCTAAAAATCGTTCTTGGGAACCACATAAATATGAATCTCAAGAAGCTCAAGATTCAAATTTAGAAATGCTTATTAATTGGATTTCACAATACCCAGAGAGAGAAGACCATTTTTCTCAGCAAGCACACGTTAAATTATTTAATACATTTAGTGGCAAAAAAGAAATGCATACCATCAATATGTAAAAACACTTTAAAGCATTCAAACCGACAAATAATTATGTCACGGTTTGTGTATTTACTTAAAAACAATACTGCTGAATAAACTCTAACAGTATCTTTTCAGTTGGTTTAATTTGGTCAAAAGCCAAATATTCATTAACCTGATGCGCTTGGTCAATTGAACCTGGGCCCAATACAATTGTTTGGC
Source organism: Thalassotalea psychrophila (assembly GCF_031583595.1). NCBI lineage: Bacteria > Pseudomonadati > Pseudomonadota > Gammaproteobacteria > Alteromonadales > Colwelliaceae > Thalassotalea > Thalassotalea psychrophila. Next base: position 4,460,560 of record NZ_CP134145.1, on the reverse strand, counting down.
AGCCTAATTGTTGAATAAATGGAGCTTCGGTGGCGTAATTAACTGCTTGGCAGCAATGGCCAGAGAATTTTTCAGCAAGTTTTACAAACTCACTATTTTCATCTTCAGCAAATGCTGGTGAGCTAGCGTGCAGTTCTTCCATAGAAACTCGGCCTGGATAATTCTCGGCAACTGCTTTTAATGCTTCCGACAACCAATGAACAAGTTCGTCATCTTTTATACCTGGTAGGGCGCGTAAATCAATGTCTAAATAACAGTCACCACAAATTCGGTTGGCACTATCACCACCTTTAATGGCTCCAAAATTTAACGTTGGTTCAGTTACAGTAAATGCTTCATTAACGTATTTTTCTTTGAGGTCATTTTTTAAGACCATCAATTTTTCAATAACAAAATACATCACTTCAATGGCATTAACGCCTTTTTGCGGCATACTTGAGTGGCCTGATTTACCTTTTACCGAAATACGATGAGACATATGTCCCTTATGCATGATCACCGGTTGTAAATTTGTTGGCTCACCAATTATTGCCACATCTGGTTTTGCTAATTGTTGCTCAATGAAAAAACGGGCGCCGGCCATAGTGGTTTCTTCATCGGCGGTTGCTAACACGTATAAAGGTTTGCGCATATCTTTAACTGGCAAGTTTTTACAAGCTTGCAGGATGAAGGCAAAAAATCCTTTCATGTCACAAGTACCTAACCCATAAAACTTGTCAGCTTTATCGGTTATGGTAAACGGGTCACTATCCCAGCCTTTTTCATCAAAAGGCACGGTATCACTATGTCCAGATAACAATAAACCGCCTTCACCCTCGCCAAGTTTGGCAAGTAAGTTATACTTTCCTCTACTGTCGGGAACTTGTTGGATATTTATGTTGAAGCCTAAATCAGCAAACCAACTTGCTAGAAGTTCAATTACTGCTTGATTGCTTTGATCCCAAGTGGTCGAGGTAGCGCTAATAGATGGGCATGCAATCAATTGTGTTAAGGCTTGTTGGAAATTTGGTAAAGGCATAGTTATCCCGCATTAATAGTTAAAATACTTATGCTAAAAAGTTGCATAAATAATCAATTCTTGTTACTTTCACACTATCAGTGTAATCAAGCAGAAGTTTTCTGGCTAGTAAATAATTATTTAAGCTGTAACTTTAAGTAATTACTAGGTTTTGAATTGTTATATAACGATGAATGTGGTCGCTAGATAAACAAATGTTGATTATAATTTAATGAATAGAATTGCAAAAAGGTAAAGTTGTGAAAGTAGCAGTTGTAGGTGCTAGTGGTTATGCCGGTGCTGAATTAGTTGAAATATTAACTCAACATAACAAAATTAGTGATTTTCAGGTGTTAGTATCTGAAGGTAGTGCATCAAGTGGTTTACTATTTTCTGATCTGTACCCGCGAATGCAATCTGTGTGCGATAAACCTTTGCAACCGTTCTCTAAGAATTGGCTTGAACAGAATTTAGACTTAGATGCTGTATTCTTTGCAACCCCACATGAGTATTCTCAAGAGTGGGCATTTGAGTTTGTAAAAGCTGGCATTAAAGTGTTCGATCTTTCCGGTGCGTTTCGTTTAACCGAGGGCAGCGATTATCCGAAATATTATGGTTTTGAGCACAAGCATCAAGATTTATTAAATGAAGCGATTTATGGTTTAGCTGAATTTAATGCTGAAGTGATTAAAAACGCAAATCTTGTTGCAGTCCCTGGTTGTTACCCAACAGCCAGCTTATTAGCGTTAAAACCAATTACTGAAAACAATTTGCAGCTAGACAATGGTCTAATTGTTGTTAATGGTATTAGTGGCGTTAGTGGTGCGGGCAGAAAAGCTTCACTTGCTACTAGTTTTAATGAACTAAGTTTAAAAGCCTACAACATTTTGCAACATCGTCATCAGCCTGAAATTAGCCAAGAATGTGGTCAGCAAGTGATCTTTAACCCCCATATTGCCCCTTATAAGCGTGGGCTGTTATCTACCGTTACGTTAAACCTAAAACCTGAAGTAACTACAAAACAGGTAGAGCAAGCGTTTAAAAATGCCTACAGTAATACGCCGTTAGTAAGAATAAGTAACGATTGGCCAAAAATTGATGATGTCAGCAGTACACCGTTTGCCAATGTAAAGTGGCAATTTGATCAAGAAAAACATGTATTGGTAGCAAGCTGTGCTATTGATAACTTATTAAAAGGCGCGGCTTCACAAGCGATTCAATGTTTTAACCTAACCCTAGGTTTAGATTCACATTATGGCCTACTGCCTAATTCTATGACCAAGGGAGAAGCTTAAATGAGCACGCCTTTAGTTATCAAAATTGGTGGCGCGATTATGGAATCGCCACAAGCACTTATTAAATTATTTAAAGTAGTAAAAACGCTACAAGACAATAAGCAATCCATTATTGTTGTGCACGGTGGTGGTTGTGTTGCTGATGAACTTTTAGCGAAAGCCGGTTACATCAGTAAAAAAGTAAATGGTTTACGGGTAAGTGAGCCAGAGCATATGGCAATTATCACCGGCGCATTAGCTGGCACGGTAAATAAAGCTTTAGTTGCCAGTGCTAATACGGTTGGTTTATCTGCGGTAGGTTTGGCTTTACATGATGGTCAAATGATCAAATGTACACCAGCCGAAGAGTTTTTAGGTTGTGTGGGTGTTCCTAGCGCAAATGATGACACGTTTATTAACGCTTTAGTTAATGGTAATAGCATCGCTATTATTTCATCTATTGGCAGTTTAGATAACGGCCAATTGGTTAACGTTAATGCCGATGATGCTGCAGTGGCAATTAGCCAATTAGTGAATGGAAACTTAATCTTACTAACCGATGTTGCAGGTGTTAAAGGCGCTTCAGGGGAGTATTTAGACAGCCTTAACTATAATGATGCCAAGCAGCTTATTAAACAAGGTGTTATCGATGGTGGCATGATCGCCAAAGTAAACGCCGCTTTTACCGCCGCTACACAATTACGACGAAGTATCGCGGTTGCCAGTTGGAAGACGCCTGAGCAGTTAATTACGCTGCAGCAAGGGAACGTTTTTGGCACCCGCATTGAACCAAACTGTTAGTTCTATAACTGAACACATTTAAAACAAATTTCGTAACAGGATACTTATGTCACTACAACATTTTTTAGCAGACCAACTGCAAGATAAGCAACAACTTTTAGCATTAATCGAGCAAGCGATTGATATTAAAAACAACCCAGGTAAATATTCACAAGCATTAGCCGGTAAGTCGGTAGTGATGCTGTTTGAGAAGCCGTCACTGCGTACTCACATCAGTTTTGATATTGGTATTCAAAAACTTGGTGGTCACAGTCTTTATATTGGTCAACAAAACGGCCAATTAGGTGAGCGTGAACGCGTTAAAGATGTAGCGAAAAACCTTGCCTGTTGGGCTGATGCCATTGTCGCACGAGTATTTAAACAGCAAGTGTTAGATGAAATGGCTGAATATGCCGGAATTCCTGTAATCAATGCCTTGAGTGATTTATACCATCCTTGCCAAGCATTAGCAGACTATATGGCTCTTACTGAAAACTTTGGCAGTGTTGAAGGTTTAAACATTGCATACATAGGTGACGGTAATAATGTATCAAACTCGTTAATGCTAATGGGCAGTATTTTAGGCGCTAATGTTACAGTAATAACCCCACAAGGTTATGAACCTGATAGCGCATTAGTGGCCGAGGCTCAAAAACTTGCCGAGCAAAGTGGTGCAACATTAACCGTGTCGACAGACATTGATGATGCCAAAAATCAGCAAGTTATTTATACCGATACTTGGATTTCTATGGGTGACGGTACTAAAGTTGATGCCATATTAGAGAAATTTATGCCGTATCAAATTAACGAGCAGTTAATGGCGAAAGCTGGTGCTAGTGCAGTTATGCATTGCCAACCGGCACATTTAGAGCAAGAAATTACCACAAGCGTATTTGATTCTGAGCAATCAATTGCTTTTCAACAAGCTGAAAACCGTATGTGGGCACAAAATTCAGTTTTAGTAAGTTTATTCAAATAACCCAATTGATACAGAACTTATTAACAGTAACCAAATTTAAAAATTAAAGAATTGAGAGTAATAACATGAGCAAGAAAATTAAAAAAGTAGTATTGGCATATTCTGGTGGTTTAGATACATCGGCGATCATTCCATGGTTAAAAGAAAACTATGAAGGTTGTGAAGTAGTAGCCTTTTGTGCCGATGTTGGTCAAGGTGAAGAAGAGCTTGTTGGCATCCAAGAAAAAGCCATTGCTTCAGGCGCTTCTGAATGTCACGTAGTTGACTTAAAAGAAGAATTTGTAAAAGACTATATTTTTCCTATTGTAAAAACAGGTGCTGTTTACGAAGGTCAATATTTACTCGGTACGTCAATGGCGCGTCCTGTTATTGCCAAAGCACATGTTGAAGTAGCCTTGAAAGTAGGTGCTGATGCTGTATGTCATGGTTGTACTGGTAAAGGTAATGATCAGGTTCGTTTTGAGTCTTGTTTTGCCGCTCTTGCTCCACAACTTACCGTTATTGCACCTTGGCGTGAGTGGGACATGGTTTCTCGTGAAGACCTATTAGATTACTTAGCAGAGCGTGATATTCCATGTGCTGCGTCATTAACTAAAATTTACAGTCGTGATGCCAATGCTTGGCACATTTCCCATGAAGGTGGTGAGTTAGAAGACCCATGGTGTGAGCCGACTAAAGAAGTTTGGACTATGACTACGGACCCGCTAGATGCACCAAATGAGCCAGGTTCAGTAATGCTTAGTTTTGATAAAGGTGAGTTGGTTTCTGTAGATGGTAAAGCAATGTCAGCTTATGAGTCTTTAGTTTATCTTAATGAAAAAGCTGGCGCCCATGGTGTTGGCCGTATCGATATTGTTGAAAACCGTTTAGTTGGAATGAAGTCTCGTGGTTGTTATGAAACTCCTGGCGGCACAGTATTAATGGCTGCTTATAAAGGCTTAGAGTCATTAATTCTTGATAAAGAATCATTAAAATTCCGTGAATCTGTAGCGTTAGAGTATTCACATGTTATTTATGATGGTCGTTGGTTTACTCCTCTTGCGAAAGCGCAAATGGCAGCAACTAATTCATTTGCTGAGCAAGTAACTGGTGATGTAGTAGTGAAACTTTATAAGGGTCAGGCGAATGTTACACAGCGTCGTTCACCTAACAGCTTATACTCTGAAGAATTTGCGACCTTTGGCGCAGACGATGTTTACGACCAAAAACATGCAGAAGGCTTTATCCGTTTATTCAGCTTATCAAGTCGTATAAACGCGTTAAAACAGCAGGAGAAGTAACATGGCAGCATTATGGGGTGGCCGTTTTAAGTCGGGCAGTAGTGATATCTTTAAAGCATTTAACGATTCGCTACCGTTTGATTATGTCTTGGCTCAACAAGATATTAAAGGTTCTATTGGTTGGTCGAAAGCGATTCAAAAAGCTGGCGTATTGACCATTGATGAACAACAAAAAATGGAACAAGCGTTACTGGATTTAGCCGCGAAAGTGGAAGCAGGCGAGGTTGATTTTAATGAAGCAACTGCTGAAGATATTCATAGCTGGGTAGAATCAGAGCTAATAGAAGTTATTGGTGACACAGCACGAAAACTCCATACTGGCCGTAGCCGTAATGACCAAGTTTCTACTGATTTACGTTTATGGGCACGTGAACAAACGGATGTTGTTTTAAATATGCTAAGAAGCTGCGTACAGCAGTTAATAAATTTAGCTGATAATAACAAGCAGCACATATTACCAGGATATACCCACTTACAACGGGCACAGCCAGTACGTTTTGCCCATTGGTGTATGGCTTATGTAGAAATGCTTAAACGTGATATTTCACGTCTTGAAGATGCTCGTAAACGTATGAACCAATCTCCTTTAGGTTGTGGTGCGTTAGCGGGAACTACTTACCCAATTGATCGTGTTGAATTAGCTCATTCATTAGGCTTTGATGGTCCATGTATGAATTCACTCGATGCGGTATCTGATAGAGATTACGTATTAGAGCTATTATTTGCTGCAAGTACTGGCATGATGCATTTATCGCGTTTTTCAGAAGATTTAATTTTCTTTAATTCGGGTGAAGCTAACTTCATTACTTTGGGCGATCAGGTTACTTCTGGCAGCTCTTTAATGCCACAGAAGAAAAACCCTGATGCGTTAGAGCTTATTCGTGGCAAATGTGGTCGAGTATATGGTTCATTACAGGCATTACTGGTAACACTTAAAGGTTTACCACTTGCCTATAACAAAGATATGCAAGAAGACAAACAAGGCTTATTTGATGCCTTAGAGCAATGGTTATCTTGTTTAGTTATGGCTATTGAAGTTGTTAACTCAATTGAGTTGAACAGTGCAGAGTGTCAAAGGGCTGCTCGTGGCGGTTATGCTAATGCAACAGAACTTGCCGATTACCTAGTTGGTAAAGGTGTGCCGTTTAGAACCGCACACGATATTACTGGTTCAGCGGTACTTTATGCTATTAATCAAGGCGAACCATTAGAAAGCTTACGTTTAGATGAATTTAAACAATTCTCACCACTAATTGAGGCTGATGTTTACCCGGTACTTGAGCTTGAGTACTTAGTTGATAAACGTAATATTCTTGGTGGTACCGGTATTGAACCAGTACAAAAAGTTATTGATGATAATCGTCTTCAATTTGGCACCGCTAATTATGTGGTACGTGATGCCAAACTTACCGATTTACGCTCAATAGTTAAGTTGGTTAATTACTGGTCTTCGCGCGAAGAGAACTTACCACGTAAAGAAGACGACCTAATTAAAAGCATTCGTGACTTTGCTGTAATTGAAGTTAATGGCCAAGTTTGTGCTTGTGCTGCGCTGTATATCTACAGTACTGGTTTAGCTGAAATTCGCTCACTAGGTGTAAGCATTAACCATCAAGGTAAAGGCTATGGTCAGCAGTTATGTAAATACTTATTAGGCAGAGCCAAAGAGATGGCGTTATTAAAAGTATTTGTGTTAACGCGTAAGCCTACTTTCTTTGAAAAGTTAGACTTTATCCCTGGTGATAAAGACTCTTTACCAGAGAAAGTAATGAAAGATTGTGATTTATGTCCTAAGCAAGATAACTGTGATGAAGAAGCGTTAATGTTCAACTTAAGTGAACATAATCTGCCGCAAATACTGGGTAGTATTGAAATCGTTGAAGCGTAATCAATTTAACTGTTAAAAAAACGCACAAACATTAATAGAAAAATTACACCGTTATTCCGCAATGTTGTTGTGCGGAACCTCCTCCAGTTAAAAGGTGGCTTTATTAAATGCTCACTTTGAATTATGGAGGTCCCACCCAAAAGCACGGTGGGGTGACGGAGTATATTTTCTAAGATTTGTACTGTTTTAACTTTAGAAAGAGTAGGTTACACTCACTACCGTTTCGGTATCAGTATCTTCTATACCAACGGGTACTTCATCTGTATGTTTTACTATATAGCTTACTTTTAAAGATACTTGGCCAATCACTTGCACTTTGATTGCCGATTCAGAAAGACTGATAGTATTTTCGTCACCAACCTCAGTACTTAATAGTTGCACAAAAGAGGACGTTGGCGAGAATTGCCATTGAAATAGAGTTGAAAGTCGATAAATAACTTCCTCTTCATCTTCTGCAATTAAAGGATCTTCAACTTTCGCTGAACGATAACCGGCACCGGCCTCGAAATCCCAGTCCATTTCTTCAGACTTTATTAAATTCCAACCAAAACCTGCGGTTGCGGTACTTTGTGAATCATAACCGCTGAACTTATCTTCATCGTATGATACACGACCAAAAATGTAGTTGTGGTCAGTAAAATTATATTCTAAACGGGTAAATCCACCCCAGCGCTCAGCACTTTTTTCATCGTTGCTTTCAGAGTATAAAGATTCAATATGTCCGACCCATTTCCATGGAGCATTTTCACGTAATACATGAACTTTACCGCTGGTAGTTGTTTCTTCTGTGTTACCAGTAAGATTGGTATAACCAAAATCGATATCACCAGACCAAAGTTTAACTTCTTCTTCAGCCATTACAGCACTACTAGCAAGGGCAATAGATATTACCAATAGATTATATTTCATTGATGTTTCCCTGATTCAACTAAGTATTATAAATATCGTATATTTTAAAACAGTTCTTCTTCTTCGGTCGATTCTTCTTGGCTTTCTATTATTTGTTCAATATTATCTTTATCGACCCACTCGGTTGGCTCTGTGCCTTTAATAAAATACTCAAATCTTGAACTTCTATCGGTTTTATTTGTTCGTTTTCCGGTCAACTTATCGATGCGGATAGAGACAATATTATCTGGTTGTAAAAATGCTTCAAACTCATACTTTGTTAAGGCAGTTTCCATAAATTTAATCCATGAAGGCTGGGCAGCATTTGCTCCAGCTTCACCACCGGCAGTTTGGTTTCTACCTAAGTTGCTATTAACATTAGTACGGCCTAAATTACGGCTCGGATCATCAAAACCAATCCAAGAGCTTGCAGCAACTTTACGACTGAAACCACTAAACCAGGCATCTTTCGACTCATTGGTGGTTCCTGTTTTGCCCGCTAAATCTCGGCGTTTTAAGGTTTTTGCACGCCAACCAGTACCACTCCAGCCGGTACCCTTAGACCAATCACCGCCACCGCCCCAAATTACACCATTCATCGCTTCAGTAACTAAGAAAGCGTTTTCCCGGCTAATAATTCTAGGTGCTAAAGGCGTAGTGATCATTTCAATGTCAATATCATCGCTGGCATCAAAGCTATTGGCATACTCTGCTTGGGCTATTTCACATTCATAACAGGCTACTTTTGGCTCTGCTTGATAAATAACTTCACCATCTGCATCTTCAATTCGTTCAATAATATAAGGCTCTACTAAATAGCCTTGGTTAGCAAAAGCTGAAAACCCAGTGACCACCTGCATCGGTGTCATAGAAGCTGAGCCTAGTGCGATTGATTCATTCTTCGGTAAAGCAGATTTGTCAAAGCCAAATTTGCCCAAATGTTTAATTAAGGTGCTTAATTTCATTCCTCGTAATAAACGGACCGACATCACGTTTTTCGATTTAGCTAAGCCGATTCGCACTCGCAATGGTCCTTCATAAACGGCGGGAGAGTTTTTTGGGCGCCATGCAAAGCCAGAGCGCTTATCCCACTGGTTTATAGGGGCATCATTTACAATTGTAGCTAAGGTATAACCATTCTCTAACGCTGCTGAATATACAAATGGCTTGATGTTAGAGCCTACTTGACGATTAGCCTGGGTTATCCTGTTGAATTGGCTCTGACTAAAACTGTAACCACCAACACTTGCTAAAATAGCGCCAGTATCTGGTGAAATAGCGACAATACCAGCCGAAACGTCAGGTAATTGGCTTAATCGGAAAATACCATCAACAGCATCTTTAACATAAACAACGTCGCCGCTGGTGAGAATTTGTTTGGCTAATTTTGGTGCCTTTCCTTGAGTTTTATCGTCAAGATAGGCTCTTGCCCAAGACATACCAGCCCAATCTATTAGTGCAATATCGCCATTGCTAAGTTGAATTTGTGCTTGCTGCTCTTCTACATTGGTGACTAAAGCGGCAACCAAGTCATTATAAACAGGGACCTTTTGTAATTTTTCTAGTATATCTTCAGCTTCAGGTTGTTCAGTGCTTATTTTCTTTAAGCCTTTTTGATAGGATTTAAAATAATTTTCACTTAAACGTTTCTTCGCACTTTCTAATAAGTAAACTTTATCATCATCGTTTAACCAAAGTCGTTTGATCGGCCCACGGTAACCGTGACGTTCATCATAAGCATAAATATTACCAATAACAGCGCGTTTAGCTGCATTTTGCAGATCAGATTGGACAGTGGTGTAAATTTTTAAACCTTTACCATAAGCGACTTCAGTACCATACATTTCTAGCGCTTTTTTATTGGCCATTTCTGCAACGTAGGGTGCGCTTAATACAATATCTACGCCATGTCGTTTGGTATGGATTTCTTCGTTATTCGCCTGTTGATATTCTGCTTCTGTAATGTAACCACTTACTAGCATGCGTTGCAGTACCGTAGTGCGGCGAAACTTAGCTTTATCTGGGTTACTAATTGGATTATAGGTACTTGGCGCTTTAGGTAAGCCAGCGATAACTGCAATTTCAGCCAGGGTAAGGTCTTTTAATTCTTTACCATAATAAACTTGAGCAGCAGCGCCTACGCCAAAAGCGCGATGGCTTAGCTCAATTTTATTTAAATATAATTCTAAAATCTCGTCTTTAGTTAACAGCTTTTCCATATGCAAAGAGATGAAAATTTCTCTTATTTTTCTAATGTAGGTTTGCTCTCGGGTTAGAAAGAAATTTCGAGCAGTTTGCATCGTTATGGTACTGGCGCCACCGGCATCATTACCGGTAATTTGGCCGATAATGGCACGAGTCATGCCAATTGGGTCTACACCGAAGTGTTCATAAAAACGATTGTCTTCTGTTGCTAAAACCGCGTTAATAAGTTGTTGCGGCATGTCTTTTAATTCAACCGGGATCCGTCTTTTTGTACCGAATTGCGAAATCAGTTCGCCTTCGTTACTATAGATTTGCATAGGTATTTGTAATTGAACATCTTTTAGAACTTCTACACTAGGAAGATCGCTGCGCATGGTTAGGTAGAAGCCACTAATAACCAAGCTTACTAGAAGGAAGCCGAAAACAAATAATTGCATTAAACGTTTGAAAAATAGCACTAAAAATCAACCAGTAGTAAAAAAAACATTAATATTATTTACTAGTATATAGAGATATTTAGTGTAATAAATGTATTTTTAGCTATATTATGTTTAAATAAGAAAAATAATAAGAATAATCACAGGAAGTTATGCTAAGTAGATTATGGAATAAAAATGCGTCTAAAATGGTCGGAATAGACATTGGTTCTTATTCGGTCAAAGCTGTTCTTATTAGTGAAGATAAAAACGGTCATCAACTCGAAGCATTTTCAGTCGAGCCTATGCCAAAGGGCGCTGTAGTTGATCGAAAAGTTCAAGATATTGAAGCGGTCGGTGCAGTAATACGAAAAGTACGTAAAAAAGTACTTTCATCGGTACAGAATGCAGCAGTTGCAGTTTCTGGATCGACTGTTATAACCAAAATAATCTACATGGATGTGTCATTAAATGATGACGAATTAGCCAGCCAAATTGAAATTGAAGCTGATAGCTTAATTCCATACCCTCTCGATGAAGTTAGCCTAGATTTTGAAAAACTCGATGTTAACGAAGCTGATCCTAGTAAAGTAAATGTCTTATTAAGTGCGGTGAGAACCGAAACTATTGAAGCACGAGTTGCTTCTCTTGATGCTGGCGGATTTCATACTAAGGTTGTTGATGTTGAATCTTATGCGTTAAGTCGCTCTTCTGCATTATGTATACCTCTGCTGCCAGAAGATGCTCCTGAAAAAGTAGTTGCTTTCATTGATATTGGTGCAACCATGACCTTGTTTACCGTCAATGAAGGTAACGATACCATTTATACCCGCGATCAGTTATTTGGTAGCGAACAGTACACTCGTTCAATAGTTTCTTATTATAATAAAACCTTTGAAGATGCTGAAAAAGAAAAATTAAGTGGGGAATTACCACCTACCTATACCTTTGAAGTGTTAGCGCCTTTTCAAACAACATTAATTCAACAAATTCGCCGTGCTATTCAAATGTACTTAACATTTAGTGGTAAAGAAAAGCTTGATTATCTAGTCATTTCTGGTGGTACTGCAGCACTTGAAAGTATTCAAGAACTGCTGTCGGCAGAGCTTGGCATTCATACCATTATTGCTAACCCGTTTAATGATATGGTTATAAGTGATCAAATAGATGAAAACGTCTTAGCCCAGATTGCACCTCAGCTGATGGTTGCTACCGGGCTTGCATTAAGGAGTTTTTCACCATGCCACATATAAATCTCCTGCCTTGGCGTGAAGAAGCTCAGCGTTTAAGGCAGCAACAATATTTTTCAATACTAACTTTCTTAGCGTTAATAAGCTTTTTAGTAGTATTTTTAATTAGTCAATTTTACCAAGCGAAAATTGATGGTCAGCGCGCTCGCAATCAATTTTTAACCAATGAAATTAAAGTTCTTGATGCTCGTATTGCTGAAATAAAAACTCTGGAAGAGAAGAAAAAAGATTTAATTCAACGAATGACGTTAATTGAGCAATTACAAAGAAGTCGTAACGTTGGTACGCAAGTACTTGATGAAATAGCTAAAATTGTTCCTTCTGGGGTTTACATCGTGAAGCTTCAAAAGCAAGGTAATGAGTTATTAATTCAGGGTAAAAGTGAATCAAATAACCATCTTGCCAATATGATCCGAGAAATTCAAAGTTCTAACTTATTAGCTGATGCTGAACTTCAATCTATTACAAATTCAAGTAAATCAAGCAAACTGTTAAGTGATTTTAAAATGAATTTACGTATTCAAGGTTTACTTGATAGCGATCAAATTAGCAATGCAGGAGGTCGATAATGGATTTAGATCTTTCCCAATTTGATAACCTTGACCTAAATAATATTGGTCAATGGCCGAAGGCAGCAAAAATTATACTTGCCATTGTTATGGTCGCTTTCGTCTCATATTTTGTTTATTACTTATTAGTAAGCGACAAAATTGTTGAGCTAGAGCGTGAAGTAGCTCAAGAAATTAAATTAAAAACTGATTACCAAGCCAAATACTTTGTTGCTGCTAATTTAGAATTATTCAGAGAACAAATGCTTGAAGCGGAAGAGTTATTTTCTAAACAAATTAAACGTTTGCCTGAAAGTCACGAAACACCGGGTTTACTTGATGATATTACTTTTGTTGGCACAACAAGTCGTTTAGATTTTGTTAAGTTGAATTGGCAGCCAGAAATTCAGCTTGATTTTTACACTGAGTTACCAATAGAAGTGCAAGTTACTGGTGCTTATCATGACTTTGGTGAATTCGTAAGTAAAATATCTGGTTTACCGCGCATTGTAACCTTACATGACTTCACTATCGTAGGAGATGCAAGCGGTCTTGAAAATTCATTAACGTTAACGATGCAAGCGAAAACATATAAATACAAGGAGGGTAAATAATGCGTTATTTAGTTTTACTTTCAGTGTTTTTATTATCAGCTTGTTTTGATGATTTAACCGACTTGCACGCTCATATCGATAAAGTGAAAGCGTCAACGCCAAACAAAATTCAGCCAATGCCGCCGCTAACCGAGTTTAATCATTTTGATTACTCGGCATTTGCTTTACGCAGTCCTTTTGTTGCGCCAAAACCTGAAGCCATTCAAGAAAAAATGCAACAAATGTCAGATTGTTTGCACCCTGATCCACGTCGGAGAAAGCAGCCTTTAGAAAAATTTGCTTTAGAAAGTTTAAATATGCGTGGTACCTTAGGTGAAGAAGGAATTATTTGGGCATTAGTAGAAGCTGCTGATCAAACTCTACACAGAGTATCAATTGGCAGTTATTTAGGCTTATATAATGGTCGTATCACCAATGTCGGCCAAGAAGAAATAATAATAGTAGAATTGATTCCAGATGGCGCAGGCTGTTGGGTTGAACGAGAAACAACTGTTTCTATGGTTGAACCGGATCAAGAGGGGTAAGGGAATTAATGTTTAGTCGTAAAATAAAAATAAAATCACCAAACAAATCAAGACAAGGAAGGCTTGGTTTTGTATTGTCCGCAGTATTATTAATGGTTTCTTTTGGCAGTTATGCCGAAGGTAAACTTAATGATATATATTACAATACGCTTCTTGCTGATGAAATCGAATTTACCTTTGGTTTTGAGCAAGAGCTAACCGTAGAGCCTGTGGTAAAAACATTTACTGAACCTGCCCGTATTGAAATTATGTTCAATGCTACTGAGTTTGCTACCCCTCTAGCTGATACTCAAGTAAACCATGCTGGCATCAAAAATATCGATGTACAGCAAATTGCAGGAAAAATTAAAGCTACTATTTACCTTAAAGAGTTAAAGCTGTATCAAGCAGAGATTATTGAAGGTAAATTAGTACTGTTACTTAACAGCCTTTCTACGTTTGATAAAACTGATCCGCAAGCCGATGTTGCTAGTGAATTTATTAATAATATTCAAGCGATTGACTTTAGAAAAGGTGAAGATAACGCTGGTCAAGTATTAGTCTTTTTAGATGACAGTATGTCTGCGGTTGATGTTAAAGACAAATTAGGCAAAATCAATATTGAATTCCATAACACTGACATTATGGAAGAATTACTTTATAAACTTGATGTTACTGACTTCGGTACCATAGTAACTAGCATTGAGACCTTTAAAGAAGGCAATAATTCCCGTTTAGAAATTGGCACTAATAAACCATTTACCATTGAACATAATCAAATTGATAATATTTTCTCTTTAACGGTAAAAGAAGAAGAAGAGAAAAAATCATATCTAGAAGATGGTGAAGACTTTAATGGCAAAGCAATTTCATTAAATTTCCAAGACATTCCAATTCGTACTGTATTGCAGATTATTGCCGACTATAACGGTTTTAACTTAGTAACTTCAGATACGGTAAATGGTAATATTACCCTTCGTTTAGATGGCGTGCCGTGGGATCAAGCGCTTGATATCATTTTAAGAGTAAAAGGCTTAGGTAAGCGTATGGATGGTAACATCTTAATGATTGCTCCTAATGATGAGCTTGTTGCCCGAGAAGCAAAAGAATTACAAGCCCAGCAACAAGTGTCTGAACTTGCACCGCTATATGCTGAATATGTACAAATTAATTATGCTAAAGCGGCTGATTTTTCTAACTTATTGAAAAATGAAGGAACTAGCCTGTTATCTGAACGCGGTAGTGTTACCGTTGACGAACGTACCAATACTTTACTAATTCGTGATACTGCTGCGAGCATTGAAGACATTAAACGTATGATTAATGTGCTTGATATTCCAATTCGCCAGGTTGTGATTGAATCACGCATGGTAACCGTTAAAGATAATATCAGTGAAGAATTAGGAATTCGTTGGGGAGTTACCCACAATGGTGGCGATACCTCTACTTCGGGTAGTCTAGAAGGTGCAGATTTAGCTAATGGTGGCGTAATCCCATCAATTAATGATCGCTTAAATGTTAACTTACCGGTTGTAGATCCTGCTGGTGCGATTGCCTTCCAAGTAGCACGTTTAGCTGATGGCACAATACTGGATCTTGAATTATCTGCGATGGAACAAGAGAACAAAGGTGAAATCATTGCTAGCCCACGCATCACTACGTCAAATCAAAAAGAAGCATACATAGAGCAAGGCACAGAAATTCCATTCGTACAAGCCGCTTCTAGTGGTGCAACTTCGGTTACCTTTAAAAAAGCCGTTTTAGGCTTACGAGTGACTCCGCAAATTACACCTGATAATCGTATTATTTTAGACTTGGTTATTACCCAAGATACTCGCGGTGACACTATTGCAACGGGTACTGGTTTAGCAACGGCCATTGATACACAAGAAATTGGCACGCAAGTTTTAGTAAATAATGGTGAAACTATCGTTTTAGGTGGTATTTATCAACAACAAGTGATCAATTCTATTTCTAAAGTTCCAGTGTTAGGTGATATCCCTTATGTTGGTTGGTTATTTAGAACAACAACAGAATTTAACGAGAAAAAAGAACTACTTATCTTCGTGACACCAAGAATAGTAACTGAAAAATTTTAAGAAAAATAACAAATATCAATCTAGTGGACGAACTTAATTTATAAGTAATTTTAACTAGATTGTATTTTTTTAAGGCGCATGCTTGCAATTTGTCTATAAGAATTGCGATAATTGCGCCCTTAATTTTTTCGAGGAGTGTCCTCAGTTTCGTTAACAGATACCAAGTTGACAAAATATCCTCCGCTTTGGTATCACAATTTACGAGTATTAAAGAATCTCATGGCAGAAAAACGTAACATTTTCCTAATTGGTCCAATGGGCGCAGGTAAAAGCACAATTGGTAGAGAATTAGCTGATAGGCTACACCTAGAATTTTTTGACTCAGACCAAGAAATAGAACGTCGTACTGGTGCAGACATCGCATGGGTATTTGACCTTGAAGGTGAAGAAGGCTTTAGAAAGCGTGAAGAAACAGTAATTGCAGATTTATCATTGATGCAAGGTATTGTTTTGGCCACAGGTGGTGGCTCAGTAATTAGTGATCAAATTCGTAATCACTTATCTGCGCGCGGTGTAGTTGTTTATTTAGAAACAACTATCGATAAGCAAGTTGCCCGTACGCAACGCGATCGTCGCCGTCCGCTATTGCAAACAAGCGAAGAGCCACGCACTGTGCTAGAAAACCTTGCAGTTGAACGCAATCCTTTATACGAAGAAATCGCTGATGTGATCGTTCAAACTGACGACCAAAGCGCAAAAATCGTAGCAAATAAAATCGTAGAACGTCTGGACTTTTAAAACTAAATGGCCAGCCTAAACGTTGCATTAGCTGAACGTAGCTATCCTATCTATATCGAATCAGGGCTATTATCGAACAATAGCCCTTTAGCGACACACATCAACAGTAAACGGGTTTGTATAGTTACCAATACCGTTGTTGCGCCAATTTATTTAGATGCATTAAAACAACAACTATCTGACTTTATTGTTGATGAAATAATTTTACCTGATGGCGAAGCCGAGAAAAACCTCGCTAATTTTGAAAAAATTATGGCACATATGCTTGCCAATACTCATGGTCGTGATTCAACATTAATTGCCTTAGGTGGTGGTGTGATCGGTGATATTACCGGTTTTGCAGCTGCTAGTTATCAACGTGGCATTGATTTTATTCAAATTCCAACAACATTACTTTCGCAAGTTGATTCTTCTGTAGGTGGTAAAACTGCAGTTAATCACCCTCTTGGTAAGAATATGATTGGCGCTTTTTACCAACCTAAAGCTGTGCTTATTGATATTGATAGTTTGTTTACCTTACCTGTGCGTGAGTTTAACGCTGGCATGGCTGAAGTGATTAAATACGGTATTTTGGGTGATAAAGAATTTTTCGATTGGTTAAATAACAATAAAACTTCGATTAAAGCAAAAGATAGAACTATTTTAGCTGAAATGATCCAACGCTGTTGTCAAAACAAAGCCGATATTGTGAGCCAAGATGAAAAAGAATCGGGCGTAAGAGCGTTATTGAATTTAGGTCATACTTTTGGTCATGCAATAGAAGCTGAGCAGGGCTATGGTGTATGGCTTCACGGTGAAGCTGTAGCTACCGGTATGGTTCAAGCTACGCAACTAGCTGAGCATTTAAATTTAATTAATAGTGCTGAAACTCAGCAGATAATCGACTTGATTGCATATTTTGATTTACCAATTAAAGCCCCTACATCAATGAGCTTTGATGACTTCATCAAACACATGGCTCGTGATAAGAAAAATTTAGGCGGTAAACTTCGTTTAATTATTCCTACAGCTATTGGCAAATCTGAGATTTTTGATAACATAAGCCACGAACAATTACGCAAAGTTATTTGATTTCCCTTTCTTAATATTTCGAAAATAACACCAGCCCACTAAGCTAATTAAGCAGTATAAGAATTATAATATGATCAACAAGCAAAGGGCTTTCTTAAAATGGGCGGGTGGTAAATATACCCTCAGTGATGTGATCAGAAAAATGCTACCCAAAGGCAGCCGTCTGATCGAGCCTTTTGCTGGTGCCGGGTCAATTTTTCTTAATACTGATTATTCAAATTACGTACTCAATGACATTAATAAAGATTTAATCAATCTTTATAAAACCCTACAAACTAAGCCAGAACAGTTTATTAATGATGCTGCTAAGTTGTTTACGCCAGAATATAATGTCAGTGATGAGTACTATGAGATAAGAAAGCAGTTTAACGCGACGAGCGACCCTTATCAGCGTTCTTTAATGTTTTTATATATGAATAGGCATGGTTATAACGGTTTATGCCGATATAACTCTAAGGGAGGCTATAACGTGCCATTTGGTAAGTACAAGCGCCCTTACTTTCCATTAAATGAAT
The DNA here is from genome assembly GCF_031583595.1 of Thalassotalea psychrophila. Taxonomy (NCBI): domain Bacteria; kingdom Pseudomonadati; phylum Pseudomonadota; class Gammaproteobacteria; order Alteromonadales; family Colwelliaceae; genus Thalassotalea; species Thalassotalea psychrophila. The sequence goes on along the minus strand of NZ_CP134145.1, from coordinate 4,442,515 downwards.
TAGTTAACTTTGCCGATAAAGCAAAAAAAGCAGAGTTTGTGTGTGAAAACTATCGAGACACCTTTGCCAGAGCCAAAGATGGCGATGTGATTTACTGCGATCCTCCTTACGTACCATTAAGTAAAACAGCAAGTTTTACCAGTTATGCGGGTAATGGGTTTGGCTTAGATGAACAGGCCGACTTAGCCAATGCCGCTGAAGAAGTTACGGCTGAAAAAAATGTTACGGTATTAATCTCTAACCATGACACTATTTGGACGCGTAAAATTTACGAGCATGCGACTAAAATTAAAGCGGTTAAAGTGGCAAGAACGATTAGCCAAAAAGGTGCCAATCGTAAAAAAGTAGGTGAGCTTTTAGCGCTTTATAAGCCGCAAAAATAATTATTTTAAAATTAAAGAGCTAGCGCAAATTAATAAACCATAGTCGATCAGAATAATTGTCCTTCATCTATTGGGTACACGTTGTCGTATGCCAGATTAAACAGATAGGCATAAATGACATAGAAAATAACCATACCAATATCCATTATAAATGCATGCCAAAAACTTATATCTAATGTCCAGGCGATAACCGGTATAGTAATTACCAGCAGGCCTGCTTCAAAACTCAAGCTGTGTAGTATGCGGATCCAGAAAGTTTTCTTTAATGTGTGCAATGTTTTTAACATCAAGCGATCAAAGCCAATATTAAAGGCATAATTCCAAAACGTGGCGATAATCGAGAAGAACACCCCTATTAATCCTATATGAGCCATGTCATATCCCAATTGACCCATCACGCCAATAAGAATTGCCAAACCTATTATTTCAAAAGCTATCGCGTGACGAATACGATCTTGTTTACTTCTCATATTTTTAACCTATTAAAAACGCCGAATAATTATTGGACTTGGTATTAGTTATATCCAAGAACATAACACTCACTTAATTCATCATCAGTTCGCAATGCATCGAATTGAAAATATGTATTTTCATCCTGCTTAAATGTACTAACAACATCTGTTGAAGATAAATGGTTACTGCAGTTTTGTTCGTCGTTATTCATAGTATACCTGTCGATTGTTGATTAAATCATTAAGGATGATTGGTAGCTGACTATATTATTTCAACTATGAACTTGAAATGTAATACCATAATAAGGTGATATCGTTTTATAACTAACTCACCCAATACATAGCCTAATATTCTGTTAATAAAACTTCAAAAAACTGTTATCCCCTAATAGTGGGATTGTTAATGTTTTGTGCAATTGGCAATCTAGCTACACAAGCTCATCAAGCTGATAAATTTTTTGGCCTCTCTCATATAATGGATAGTATTATTATGGCGATACAATCAAATGCAGAAAAAGCATTATTAAAAACTAAATTTTTTCCTTACTGGTTAGATAATAAAGCTGCGCCTTCTGCTGAGCCTGCCCTTACAAATAATATTAATTGTGATTTGCTAATAGTCGGTGCCGGTTTTACCGGTCTTTGGGCTGCGGTCCAAGCCAAAGAAGCCAATCCTGAACGTGATGTGGTAATTATTGAAGCTCAATGCATTGCCATTGGTGCATCAGGTCGACCTGCGGCAATTTTATCGTCATCTGTAATGCACGGGCTAGCCAATGCAGCTAAGTTATTTCCTGATGAAATGGACGAGTTAGAACGCTTAGGTAAAGACAATATGGATGGCTTTAGAGATACCATTGAACGTCATAATATTGATTGCGATATTGAATGGGGTGGCGAACTCACGGTATCAATCGGCGATGAAGGTATTGCTGATATAGAAAGTGAATATGAACTGTATAAAAAATATGGACATGATGCCCATCTACTAGACAAAGATGAAATTAGAAGTGAAATTAATTCACCATTATTTCATGGTGGTTTATGGTCGAAACAACGCAGCGGTACGGTTCATCCGGCCAAGTTAGCTTGGGGTCTAAAAAGAGTCGCAATGCAACTTGGGGTTCGTGTTTTTGAATATAGCCCTTTAGTTAGCTCAACTCATTTAAAGCCGGGTGTTTTGGTAACAACGCCAACAGGCTCAGTGCAAGCCAATAAAGTACTGTTAGCAACCAACGCGTTTGCCGCGGGCAGTGATAAAATTACCCAACGGGTATCAGCTATTCGTGACCGTATTGTGGTTACCGAGCCGTTAACCGATGAGCAAATGGACGTCATTGGCTGGAAGAGTCGTCAAGGGATATACGACACTCGTACACAATTAAACTATATGCGCTTAACTGCCGATAACCGCATTCTTTTTGGTGGCCGTTTAGGTTACTTTTTTAATAATCACACCGATCCAAAACAAGATAAAGTGGCTGATAACTATTTACGCTTAGTCGACAATTTTTATAAAACTTTTCCAACATTAACAGGTATTAAATTTTCGCACGCCTGGAGTGGTCCCATTGCTCTAACAACCCGTATGGCAGTTCATTATCAACATTATTACAATGGCGATATGATTTATGCAGGCGGCTATTCTGGTTTTGGTGTAACCGCCACACGATTTGGAGCAAGAGTTGGCTTAGAAGTGTTATTTCAAACCGACGCAGCAGAAACTAAAATGAAGTTTGCAACTACGTTGCCAGGTTATATCCCACCAGAGCCATTTCGTTGGATCGGCGCTAAAATCACCATGTATGCTTTAGATACTCTTGATGAGAAGGGCGGATGGCGAAAACCTTGGGTTCGAATGGTTGAAAAAATGGGTTTCCCAGTGACTCAAAATGAACAATAACGATAGTTAATATAACAATTATTGAAAAATGCCGACATGAGTATGGTCTAGCTCAGGATAGAGAGACTATACTGTCCTATTAGAAGAAATAGATATACTACAAGAGTTCGCACGCATAAATAGAAAAATTGCACAGTCATATAACAGAAGATGCCCCTAAATAATTTCTTACTTAAGGGCTAATTTATGCTTGCCCTTATTTGTTTTTTGTTCTTGTTCTATTAGTTTTTTTTACCTTTTTCTTTTTTTTGACTTGTTTAGGCGCTTTTGAAAACTCTTTATGGAAAGGCTGTTCTGTAATAACAGGAATGACTTGTCCTATGCTATTTTCAATATTATTTAATTGCCTTATATCATTTTCTACAACAAATGAAATGGCCATTCCACTTTTCCCGGCACGAGCAGTTCGTCCTATACGGTGTATGTAGTTTCTTGGATCTTCAGGAAGGTTATAGTTAATGACTAAAGTAATATTATCAACATCAATTCCACGAGCAGCAACATCAGTTGCAACTAATACTCTTAAATTAGAATCTTTAAAGTTTTGTAACGCTTCTTCCCTAACTGCTTGTGTTTTACCACTGTGAAGGCTAGCGGCAGTTATTGATGCTTTTTCTAGTGCTTTAACAATGATGTCAGCGCCATACTTCGTTTTGCAAAAGATGAGGACTTTTCCATACTCAGGTTTTTCCAAAATATTAAACAACAAAGGTACTTTATTCGATTTATCAAGGTGGTATACACTTTGATTAACCAAGTCGATAGTAACCGTTTGTGCAGCAATTTGAATTTTGGTTGGATCCGTTAATATGGCTTCTGCAAGTATCTCTATTTCAGCGGGCATAGTTGCTGAAAACAATAGTGTTTGTCGCTTCTTTGGCAGTTTAGATATGATGTTTTGAACATCCTTAAAGAACCCCATATCAAGCATTGTATCTGCTTCATCTAACACAAATACTTCTAACGCCTTAAAATTTATATCGCCCGTTTCAATTAAATCCAATAACCTTCCAGGGGTAGCCACTAAAATATCAAGTCCAAGTGCGATTGAGTCAACTTGATTTTGTCTTCCTACACCACCATAAACAACCTTAGTTTTAAGCCCTAAACCATCAGAGTAGTAATCAATGTTTTGCATTATTTGCGAGGCAAGTTCTCTCGTGGGCGTTAGTATGAGCGATCGCGTGCTCTTAGCTTTGATAGCTATTTTATTTCGTCCGAAATTATTGATAATAGGCAATGAAAAGGCCGCAGTTTTTCCTGTTCCGGTTTGCGCTATACCAAGAAGATCATTGCCATTAATAAGAGCTGGGATACATTCTTTTTGGATCGGTGTGGGCTGTTTATAGCCTTTAAGATTAACACGGTCAATAATTGACTCTAAAAGTGAAAATGCTTTAAATTCTGACATGCTGTCTCGGTATTCTTTAATCAATAGCCTACTATTCTAACAGAATGCTTTAACATATTTAAGACGTATTCAAGGTGGCAGCTTCTGACGAAACCCAGAAAATATCTCACAAAAAAATAGTTCAATAATCAAGTGTTCTGACCCTTGATTTTTCTTTCACGGGTGGTTGTTTAAGGGATTAGATAATTAAAGAATGGATGTATTGACAGTAAACCTTATAAAGCAAAGCATGTAGATTGGATTTACCTTCAGCCTTAGGTCAGCTTTCGTATCTAAGGAACAGTTAGATAAGGTGATTTTTAACAAGAAAAACCGTTCGCTATTCGCTTTTTTCAGCCTAGTTAGGCTATGTTTCAGCTTGTACTTTAATCTCATTAACTGGTAAATCGTCATGTTTGATGAGAACTAGCAATGCTTTGAATCGGCTGTTTACGTGAACCATTACTTGCAGAAAAAATCCTACAACTAATCCAACACCAGCATACTGAATTTGAGGTTCATAAAATGCATGCATCAATAACATAAGTATGTTGCAAATACCTAGAATCCATTCTGAAACCGAGAAAGATGTACCTTTCAATATTCGATACATTCGCTTTTTATCGTCTGGTGCCAAATACATATTAAATTCCTTCCGCTTCCGCTACCGCTCAAAGCTGCCAGTGGCAAACTTTAAATATTTGTAAACTCACAATACATGATGTTATTGTTTAAACACAAGTTTTTAGCGATCGTGACCGACCGCTTAGAGCGAAAAACAGTCGTTAGAGAATAAGGTTTAATTGCAGTTTCTTACTTTAAAAAGGATAGTACGCACCATTGTGTATTAAATTTTTACCACTCTATTTAGGGAATATATATGAGTGAGCATCTCAATATTGGATTACCAGAACAAATATCTATAAAAAATAATTATGATTCAATTGAAATTACTAGACAATGGCCTCGTTTCCAGCCATTTACCATGGCGTTGGGAGCAGTTTATTTGATTTATCACTGCGTTACTAAATATACAGGGACTGAGAATGTTGATATTCCAAATCTACTGTATTTACTCGTATTTATTATTTTAATGACATATTTCTCATTAGCAGGTCTTTTGAATAAAACTTATATTATGGTTACCAAAAAGAATGTAGAGATACGTCATAGACCTATTCCTTGGGTAGGCAATAAAATTATAGACGCGTCAGAGATAAAGCAGCTTTACGCCAAAGAAAGACGCATTAAAAACAATCGACTAAAATATGAAGTTCATGTTATTACGCATAGTGGAGAAGATACCAAATTATTAAGACTATTAGACTCAAGTAAGCAAGCTCTGTATATAGAGCAAGAAGTAGAAAAATATTTGTCTATTAAGAATGTTTCTGTGCATGAAGAGCTTGGTTAAAAAATATAGTTAACACAGCGTTAGTGACTGGCGGGTTATGGCACTTTTCAGCCGGTCACTGCAATACCAAAACAGATCCTGAAACAAGTTCAGGAAGACGATTTTTCTATCCACAATACACTTCAGGAGGTCCCCGATGTCGCTTGAGCTCCTCGGGGATGACGTTGTACTTTCTCTACTTCCGCTTGTGGCACAAAGCTGCCTAATTAAGTCACCTTAAAACTGAAGGAGATCCCACTCAAAAGCACAGTGGGATGACGGAGTGTTTTTTCTAATATTGTATAGCAGCTAATGGCACTTTGCGGACCCACAGCATCACTGAAGGAGGTCCCTCATCTCGTTCCACTCGTGGGGGATCACGTGGTTAATTGTTCCTAACTATCGCTTATCACTTCGAATTTAAACGTCTCTGAATAGCACAAAACAGTCTAATTAGGGCAGCTTTTTTGCATCAATAAGCCGTCAGTTATATCGGAAAATATCTGTACCTGTTGCTATTAATTTGAATCTGCAATATCGGGAGCAATACTTTTAAGTTTTGCATAGACAACAGTATAAATAATCATTGCGCTTATAGTACCTACTGCACACAACATCATCACGCCTGAGTAGCCATAGCCTTCACTTAAAATATAACCGGCAACGGCAGGAGAAACTGACTGTGTTAACCCTTGTGCGCCAGGTACAAGCGCTGCGTATCTGCCAGTATGGTCAATATTGCCTATGGTGCCTAATTGAAATACATCAATGAATAACCAACAAAAGTTAAATACTGTTGCTGCTACTACATAGCTAGTGGCATCAACTTTAAAGGCCAGCAAAAACAAAATTGCAGTCATCAAAATAAATGCTGCTAGCAATGGTTTTGATTGACCAAAGCGATTACTCATCCAGGTGGCCATTGCACAACCGGTTAGGGTAAATAAAGTGCCTATAGCTAAGGTATTACTAATAAAATCATTACTTAAATTTGCATCTACGCCTAAACGCTCAATGAAGGCCCAAAATGCACCAACGTTAATATAAACACAAGCAACTGCGGCCAAACATAACCAAGGGATCCATGATGGAATTTCAGTTGCTGATTGTTGATTCACACCTTGAAGTTGTGCATCACTGGCTACAGCACTGATTTCGATTTTATTGAGCTCGTTTGTTTTTGGTAAATAACGGACAAAATAGTAGGTGCCAACAAAAGCTGCACAGAAAAATAGGAATATTCCATCTACTCCCCACTTGGCTGAAATATCAGGGAATGTATAAAGTTCAATGGCATTAACTGCCACCAGAACAAACAATAAAATACTAAAGTTTCGGGCAGTTTTATGCGTGCCTGCCAGACTGGCAACGCCAACCGAGTAACAGATCCCGCCACCGATACCTGAAATGATTCGAATTATGAATAAGGTGTCAAATTGATGAAACAAGGTTGAACAAAAGTTTGCGATAATCGCAACAGTTATACCGATATAAGTTAAGGTTTGTCGGTTAACTTTATTAATGAGTAATGAAACCGCAATCGAGGCAACAAAAATACCCATCAAATCTGCTGAGGCTAACCAGCCTAACTGTTGTTCATTAAAACCAAGGGTATCAGCTAACGAACCCACCAACATCGGCATGCCAATAAACACCGCATTGCCAACAATACTGATAATAACAGCGGCGGCGATGACCATAGGTTTATCGAAAATGGATTCTTTAGTTCGCGACTCGAGCATATAACGACCACTTAATTTTATAATAATAATTTGTTAACAGACTATTTCAAAAAACCATGAAACAGAACATCCCCTTATAGGGTGATGGGCTAGGAACATTTGAAAAGTAAGTGTTAAATCACTCTAAGTAACCCGAGTTCAGGTTAAGTAACTAAGTGGGTCTTGGTTGGCATCTGTTGGCATGGCTTTAAGGGATGCAATAAATAAATAAAACAACTCTGATTGCGAGCTTACATCCAGTTTTATATAAATACTTTTACGGTGATGCTTTATCGTTTCCAGACTATTTTCAAGCTTTTCAGCGATAAACTTTATCGCATAACCGTGCAGAATATAGTGCAATATTTTACATTCTCTTGGCGTTAATATTGAACTGCCAAATTTTACCAATGCGTTATCTAAATGGCGCTCTAGATCGAGTTGTTCAGGTTGATCAATGCTTTGTTGGCACTTAACAATAATGCTTTTTAATAACGGGAAGACGATGTTTAGTTGCTTAATATGCTGGGCTTTAAATGGCTCTTCGTTGATGTGTCTTACTAGAGATAAGCTCGCTATGTCATGCTCATTCAATTGAAATATTATACAAATTTCATCTAAATACCCTTGCTTCTTGTAAAACAGATCAAAATATTCTGACTGTTCAAAGCCTTGCGGGGCTACATCCTTCATGGCATATGGACCTTCAATTTTTTCGTCTATAGCCATTCGATAAAACGGGTCTAATAAATAAGCGCCACTATCATAGGCATCAATTTGGTGTTGTGGGGTTTCATTGGCTAACAGGCGATAATGGGTTGTTTGTGGCTGCTTTCCCTCAGGAAAAATAGTAAGCATTGCACTACTTGCATTAAGCAAATGCTCTAACCCTCTTAACAAATCAGAGACAGATTCAGAATTGAAATCTTTACTGATTACAGTTGCAAGCACCTGATGCCAATAGGTTAAATCTTTTATTGTGGCCATTAGTAGACTTATATTCTCTAGTTAAATTTGCGAATCATAAATTATCCCCTGATGAGGTGATAAACAAATGTCTCGCATTTTGCGATAGTTATTAAAACGTTAATTCAAAGAAAATTATGCGTTAAAGCAAACATCTTAATGAACTAATTAGACCAAGTAAATTGGCAACGTAAATAACTATAACCCGTGGAGAGAAGATTGTGAAAACTAATCTTATATTTTCAAAATCAGCAATTGCATTAGCTGTTTTGGCAACAATGACATCAACTGTACACAGTGAAGAGATTGAAAAAATATCTGTTACTGCCCAAAAACGCACGCAATCTATTACAGAGGTTGGTGTAACAACTACCGCTTTTAATGGCGATGCGCTTGAAGATTTAGGTGTAGAAAACGCCGTTGACCTTGGTGCTCATACTCCAGGGTTGGTTGCCGTTAATGCCACGTCAGGTGGTACACCAATTTTTGCCATACGTGGTATTGGCTTAGATGATTTTAGTCCTAACAACAGTAGTGGCGTAGGTGTATATACCGATGAAGTGTTTGCGAGTAGTCCAGTTTATCTTGGCGGTCAGTTGTTTGATATTGAACGTGTTGAAGTCTTAAAAGGCCCACAAGGCACACTGTATGGTAAAAATACTACGGGTGGTGCAATCAATTTTATCACTAAAAAACCTACCGATGATTTTGAAGCGTTTGTTGAAGCTGATTACAGCAGCTATGACACTGTAGAGCTTACCTCTGCAGTTGGTGGTGCTTTAACCGATACGATGAATGCTCGTTTATCAGTAAACTACGCAAAATCAAACGAAGGTTGGCAAGAAGACGTTAATACTGGTGAAGAGTTTGGCCTGCAAGATAGCTTTGCGATAAGAGGTCAACTTGGTTTTGAATTGGGTGACAGTGGCACTGGTTTATTACGAGTATATGCAAGCCAAGATAAGGGTAAACCTTTATCTCCTGACAGTGAAGGTAATGAAATTACTTGGGATGACCCTGCTTTTGCAGCTTTAAATTCGCCTGCCGCACCTGACAAAGTTAGCGTTGGTGAACTTGATGTGCAACGTGATGAAAGCGGTTCTGGTGTAGCTTTAACGTTAGATTACAGTTTTGACAATTTTGACTTTGTATCAATCACCTCGTTCGATCAGTACGAGAAATTTATGATTGATAACTATGACGGTTCAGCCGCATCAACTATGGAACTAATTCAAGATGATGAATTAGAGCAATGGTCGCAAGAAATCCGCTTTATTAGTACTGGTAATGATGATTTTTCTTGGGTTTTAGGGGCAAATATTTCAAATGAAGAAGTAGATGCTGTTGATTTATTTGATGATTCATTTTTCGTATCAGACTCAGGTTTTGATGGCGTATTTTACCCAGAAGATCTAAACGCATTCGGTGACGACCGGTTTGTCGCCGCTTACGTACAAGAAACTGACTCATACGGGGTGTACTTACATACCGAAACTCAGTTAAACGATAGTTGGAAATTTATTGCTGGCGTACGTTATTCTTTCGACGAGCGTTCGTTTAATGGTACTGCCACCAATGAAAGCTTTGGTGATGTATACCCAGTAACTATGTTAAGTGAAACCAACGATGAAGATGCCATTACCGGTAAGATAGGGCTTGATTGGAAGGTGAATCGTGACCTATTAGTGTTTGGTAATGTTTCTACCAGTTACAAAGGTGGCGTTTATTACGGTGGCGCAGTGCTAGACAGTAGTGCCTGGAGCTATGTAGAGCCTGAAGATGTAACGTCTGTTGAACTTGGTTTTAAGTGGACGTTATTAGAAGGCAGTATGCAGCTTAATGGTGCCGCATTTGCATTAGAATATGAAAACCGACAATCATTACTAACCTTTGTTTCAGATGAATTTAGTGATTTTAGTGGTTTTGCTGTTGCCGATACTACCTTGGCAAATATTCCTGAGTCAGAAACGTCAGGTTTTGAATTAGATATTCATTGGTTACCAATCGATGATTTAACCCTACAAGCTGGCGTATCTTACTTAAAGTCAGAAGTAACAAAAGCACCTGATACTAGTGATTTGCGTGGTATTAACGCGGATCCGTCGGTAAATGATTTAGCCAATGAAAATGGCTTTGGTTTTGTTGATGCACTGGCGGCACCTTTAGACAATGGCACCGTGTTAGCACAAGCACCAGAGTGGAGTTATAACGCCTTAGTTGCTTATGACATGCCATTAGAAAATGACAAGTACTTAAGATTTCAAACCAGCTATAGTTGGTCTGATGAGCAATACGCACAACTGGCTGATAGTAATGCATTATATGGCAGTAACAGCTCATTAAATGGTTTAATTTCATTGAGTTCAGATAGTGATGGTTGGGCAGTAACATTATGGGCAAGAAACTTGCTGGATAATGACGCTGAAACATACTCATTCACCGGTTTCTCTGGTCGTACCGTTTATCGTCAACAACCCGCCACGTTTGGTTTAACGGTTAAGTATGAATATTATTAATTACTAGCTTAATAAGCCCAAGTTAGCCGATAAATCAGCTAGCTTGGGTTTTTTAAGCGCCCTAATTCATATAAATACTCCCCTTTTCAGGGGATTTATCCTTTTTTCCCCATCTATATACTATTAGCTAATAGCACCAATATTCAGAGGTTTACATGAACAGCTTCACTAAAGAAATAATGCAAAAAGATAAAGATCATTTTATGCATCCATGGACAATCTTTGATGTTTATAAAACCGATGGTGCGTTACCTATTGAAACAGCACAAGGCAATTATCTTGAAGATACGGATGGCAATCGTTATTTAGATGCTGTTGGTGGTTTGTGGTGTAATAATATTGGTACTGGCCGCAAAGAAATGGCCGATGCAATCGCTGAGCAAGTGATTAAAATGTCTTATGCCAATCCATTTGTAGATATGACCAATGTTCCAGCTACGTTGCTGGCTGCTAAAATTGCTGAGTTGGCACCTGGCTCGCTTAACCATGTATTTTATAGTTGTGGTGGCTCTACGGCGGTAGATACCGCTTATCGTTTAATTCAATATTATCAAAATTGCCGTGGCAAACATGCTAAAAAACATATTATTTCACGTGATATGTCTTATCATGGCTCGACTTACGCCGCTATGTCTATTGGCGGTAAAAAAGGTGATCATCCCGCCGAATTCGATTTCATTGATGACACCATTCATCATATCACTGCACCTAAGCAATATGGTCAGCATGAAGATAAATCAGAAGCTGAATTTTTAAATTTTTTACTGAACGAGCTTGAACAAAAAATATTAACGCTTGGTGCTGATAATGTTGCGGCTTTTTTTGCCGAGCCCATTATGGGGGCCGGAGGCGTGATAATTCCTCCAGTTGGCTATCATAAAAAAACTTGGGAAATTTGTAAAAAACATGATGTTCTTTACGTTTCAGACGAAGTTGTTACAGGTTTTGGCCGCCTTGGCCACTGGTTTGCATCCGAAGATGTTTTTGACATTCAGCCTGATATTATTATCAGCGCCAAAGGGTTAACCTCTGGCTATCTTCCTTTGGGTGCAACCATTTTTTCTGATCAAATTTGGGATGAAATTAGTGAAGACGGCCACGGTCGTTGTTTCGCCCATGGCTTTACTTATTCAGGTCATCCTGTAGCCTGCGCAGCCGCATTAAAAAATATAGAAATAATGGAACGCGAGCAGTTACTAGAGAACGTAACAACACTTGCTCCGTATTTCAAAGCAAAGCTAGAAACGTTATCTGATTTACCTATTGTAGGTGATATTCGCGGCCATGGATTTATGTGGTGTGTTGAATTTGTTGCCAACAAAGAAACTTGTGAACTATTCCCAGAAGAGATGGATATAGGCAAACAAATTTCTAATCATGCTGACGCAAAAGGTTTAATTGTTCGCCCCGTGGTTCATTTAAATGTGATGTCGCCACCGTTGACCTTAAACAAAACAGAAATCGATTTTATTGTAAATACATTAAGGGTAAGTATTGAGGCAACCTTAATCGACCTTGAAGAGCAAGGTTACCATTATTTGTAAAAGTATATTAACCAAGGTCACTTTAAATCAACTTACACAGAGCACATGATGAAAGATTTAACTAAATTATATATTAACGGGCATTGGGTTGAATCCCAATCAAAAGCAACTCTGGATGTGATCAATCCAAGCAATGAAAGCATTATAGCAACAGTCGTCTGTGCGAGTGTAGACGACGTTAACTTAGCAGTTGCTGCAGCTAAAAACGCTTTTAATAACTGGTCGTTAACACCCGCTGCACAGCGAAGTAAAATAATCAGCAACATTGCTGCTTGTATGGAAGAGCGTAAAGCTGAATTAATAACAGCGATATCGCAAACTATGGGCTGTCCTGAACATATTGCTAGCTGGTTGCAAGTTGAAGGTGCCATTTATGCGATGGAACTGTTTGCCGAACATACTGGTATTACCGAGCAAGTCGAAAAATCGGATAAATGCATTATTGTAAAAGAAGCTATTGGTGTTTGTGGATTTATCAATCCTTGGAATTTCCCTTTGCATCAATTTGTTGGCAAAGTAGGCGCTGCATTAGCGGCTGGCTGCACTATGATAGTTAAGCCTTCTGAACAAACACCCTGGGTCGATTTTATTATGGCCGAAATATTAGATAAGTGTGGCGTGCCCAAAGGCGTCTTTAATTTAGTTCCGGGTACAGGGCCTGTTGTTGGGGCTGAGCTTTGTACCCACCCAAATGTTGATATGGTATCTTTTACAGGTTCAACAGCTGCAGGTATTAAAGTTGCACAAGCGGCGGCGCCAACGGTTAAGCGGGTTACTCAGGAGCTCGGCGGCAAGTCAGCACTCATTATTACCGAAGGTGCTGATTTACATGCTGCCGTAAGTTATGGTGTTGAAGATGTAATGCTAAACAGTGGTCAAAGCTGTAACACTTTATCGCGCATGCTAGTGCCTGAATCTCTTTACCAGCAAGCAATAAAGTTTGCTAAAGAAACTGCTGATAATTTAGTTGTCGGTATGGGGGAAGACGCATTTTTAGGACCTTTGAGCTCAAAGCCACATCAACAAAAAGTGCTACAATATATTCAAATTGGTTTAGATGAAGGTGCACGCTTAGTTTGTGGTGGTGTCGATAATCCCGATAGCCTTACTACTGGCTATTATGTCAAACCAACGGTATTCGCTGATGTATCGAATGACATGCGTATTGCCCAAGAAGAAATTTTTGGTCCCGTGCTTTGCATGATCCCATACCGCACTTTAGACTCGGCAATTGAAATTGCCAACGACTCGCCATTTGGTTTATCTTCAGCAGTATTTGCCCAAGATGATGCCACAGCTATTGCTATCGCCCGAAAAATTCGCAGTGGTCAATGTATGATCAATGGTGGCGAATTCAATTACCATGCCCCATTTGGTGGTTATAAACAATCTGGCAATGGTCGAGAATTCACCGCAACGGGCGTCGAAGAATTTTTAGAAACCAAAGCCATAATTACGTGTACATAAGGTAAAGAACATGACAGAACATACATTTAATCAACCTCTTGGTGGTAATGAAATGCCACGTTTTGCTGGCCCAGGCACAATGTTTCGACTGCCAAGTAGTGAAGCAACTGACGAAATCGACATTGGTATTGTTGGAGTGCCATTAGATATTGGTGCTAGTAATCGCAGTGGCACTCGTTTTGGCCCACGCTCTGTACGCAATGAGTCTGTATTAGTACGCCCTTATGGTATGTATACCAAAGCCGCGCCATTTGACAGTTTTCAAATCGCTGATATTGGTGATGCTGCCATCAACACCTTTAATTTAGCCGATTCAATTAAAATTATTGAAGCCCATTATGACAACATAATGGCACATAACATTAAGCCAGTAACTGTTGGTGGTGACCATACTATTAGCTTGCCTATATTGAGGGCATTATTTAAAAAGCATGGCACTATGGCCTTAGTGCACATAGATGCTCATGCCGATATCAATGACAGTATGTTTGGCGAAAAAGAATGTCACGGTACTATTTTTAGACGTGCTATTGAAGAAGGTCTGATTGACCCTAAAAAAATGGTGCAGATAGGACAACGTGCCACCGGCTATAGCTCTGAAGATTTTCAGTGGGCAATTGATCAAGGTGTGCGAGTTGTGCAGGCTGAAGAGTGCTGGTTAAAATCTTTAACGCCATTAATGAACGAAGTACGAGAATTAATTGGCAGCGAAATGCCAACCTATTTAACCTTTGATATTGATGGTATTGACCCTGCTTTTGCCCCTGGAACGGGCACACCAGAACCTGCAGGATTAACCTCGCCACAAGCGTTAGAAATTATACGAGGCATGTATGGTACTAACCTTATTGGTGCCGATCTGGTAGAGGTTTCTCCACCATACGATACGTCTGGTAATACTTCATTATTAGCTGCAAACTTAATTTTTGAAATGTTATGTAGCTTTCCTGGCTGTATTCGTCGTTAAACACATCCCTGAGTATTTTAAATAAGGTTAAACATGACTAGAGCTACTGATTTTGCCATAACTAGGGAAGAGTTATTAGGTACCGACATAGAACCAAGCTACTCGGGTGTATTAAGTTTTGTTAGACGAAAATATAGCCGAGATTTAACCCATGCTGATGTTGCGGTAACGGGTATTCCTTATGATTTAGCCTGTACTAACCGCCCAGGTGCACGCTTTGGCCCGCGAGCTATTCGTGAACAGTCATCGGCCATTAATTGGGGCACAGTACCGCATTGGGGATTTGATCCATTTGAAGAACTTGCCGTGGTTGATTATGGCGACTGTGGCATTGATAGCAGTATACCTGAAGGAATTCCTGCTGAAATTGAAACTCACATCAGCAATATAATAGCTAACGACTGTGCAACATTAACCTTAGGTGGTGATCACTTTGTCACTTATCCAATTTTAAAAGCTTATGCGAAAAAATATGGTAAAGGTTTATCACTTATTCATTTTGATGCACATTACGATACCTGGAATGATCGAGCTGGAAAAATTGAGCACGGCACCATGTTTTATCATGCGGTAAAAGACGGTATTATTGACCCGACTAAATCTGTACAAATAGGTCAACGTACATCGATTGAAGATACTCTCGGTTTTAACGTATTAGATAATCAGTGGGTACATAACAATGGTGCAGAGCAAGTAGCCGCTAAAATTAAGCAGCTGGTTGGTGACAACCTTTGTTATTTAACTTTTGATATCGACTGTTTAGATCCAAGTTTTGCACCAGGTACAGGTACACCTGTTATCGGCGGTTTATCTACTTATCAAGTGCAACGAATTCTACGTGGCATTGAGGGGGTAAATGTTATTGGTATGGATGTGGTCGAAGTTGCACCCGCCTATGATCATGGAGCAATAACTGCTTTAGCCGGCGCATCTTTAGCTTTAGATATGTTGTGTTTATTTGCTCGCAAGCAAGATGCAAAGAAATAAAGTAAAAATAATTAGGCATTGCTACTTGAGTTACCCTCTTTTTATTAAGTTGTTAGGGTAATAAAGGTAGCAATACCTATTTTTAATCCGGTAAAACCAAACTGACAATTGCCACCAGCGCGCCTACAAATAACACCACGCCAATCAATCCAACTATTACAAAGTGACTAAATTTACCCTTGCTAAAATCTCGCTGGCGATTTTTTTCACTTTGCACACCAATAAATGCCGCCGCGACACTTCCTGCAACATCTTTTAGAGATGTATCACCTTCATTTTTAGGGCAAGGATTTTTTTTCTGTTCAACGTTATTACTCTTCATTGTTAACCCTTTGTTACGCGGTGAATAGGCAGATTAACAAGTGTGGCGTAAAATTTAAACAAATAAAGTGGTTGGACCAGTTCTGTTTTCTGTTATACTCGATGCTTAATTAGTAAGTATTAGATAAAAAACAGGGTTAGGATTTACACAATGTTAAGCTATAAAGCACCGATTACAGACATAAAGTTTCTACTTGAAGATGTGTTCAAATATTACGAACACTACCAAAAACATGAGGAATTTGCTGAAGCAACACCTGATCTGGTCGATGCCATTCTTGGCGAATGCGCTAAATTTTGTGAAAATGAACTCCTACCGTTAAACCAAAGCGGTGATAAAGAAGGTTGCACATTTAATGATGGTGTTGTGACCACGCCGAAAGGTTTTAAACAAGCTTATAAGCAGTATGTTGACGGTGGTTGGCAAAGTTTGTCACACCCAATTGAGCATGGTGGTCAAGGTTTACCGCCATCTTTAGGTATGGTGAAATCTGAAATGATGGGCAGCGCTAACTGGTCTTGGTCTATGTACCCTGGCTTAAGCCATGGCGCAATGGATACCATACAGGTGCATGGTAGCGCTGAGCAAAAAGAGCTGTATCTAACTCGTTTAACTGAAGGTACATGGACCGGTACTATGTGCTTAACTGAACCTCAATGTGGCACAGATTTGGGCCAGGTAAAAACGAAAGCTGAAGATAATGGTGACGGTACTTTTAACATTACTGGTACTAAAATATTTATCTCGGCAGGCGAACATGATTTAACCGACAATATTATTCATATAGTTTTAGCGCGTTTACCAGGTGCACCTGCAGGTACTCGAGGTATTTCGTTATTTATCGTACCGAAAATGCAAGTTGATCAACAAGGTAATATCCTTGCTAGCAATAATGTCACTTGTGGATCCCTTGAAGAAAAGATGGGTATTAAAGCGTCTGCTACAGCAGTATTAAATTTTGATAACGCAAGAGGGGTATTAATTGGCCCAGAAAATAAAGGTTTAGAATGTATGTTCACCTTTATGAATACCGCACGAGTAGGTACGGCATTACAAGGTGTTTGTGCTTCTGAGCTTGCTTACCAAAATTCACTTATTTATGCGAAAGAGCGTTTATCAATGCGCTCATTAACGGGTAAAAAACACCCTGAAAAAGTGGCCGATCCTATTATTGTTCACCCTGATGTTCGTAAAATGTTGATGACGCAAAAAGCCATCAGTGAAGGTGGTAGAGCAATGATCTATTACACCGCAAAATTAGTCGATGATATCGAAATGGCGAAAACGGAAAAAGAACGTAAGAAAGCAGATTACCGTTTAGGCTTTATTACGCCAATTTTGAAAGCATTTTTAACTGAGTTAGGCTCTGAAAGTGCCAATCATGGTATGCAAATATTTGGTGGCCATGGTTATATTAAAGAATGGGGCATGGAACAAATAGTTCGTGATGCTCGCATTGCAACCTTATATGAAGGTACAACCGGTATTCAATCTTTAGATTTATTGGCACGTAAAATATTGCTGAACCGTGGCAAATCGTTTAAACAATTTGCCTTTGAAATATTAGGCTTCTGTAAAGACAAATCTATGGTATCAAGCAATCCGCATAAAGCCGCAATGAACCGGTTTATTTGGCCGCTAAGTAAAGCAACAGCAAATTGGCAACAGTACACTTTGCGTTTAGCGTTAAAAGCGAAGAAAGACCGAGATATCATCGGCTCGGCTTCTGTCGATTATTTGATGTACTCTGGCTATGTCACTATGGCCTATTTTTGGGCACAAATGGCACAAACTGCTTATGAAAAATTGGCAACCGATGTTGAAAATAGAGATTTTTACCGTGCTAAAATTAAAACTGCTGAATTCTATTTTGAACGCATGCTACCAAGAACTAAGTCACTAGCAGAAACTATGATGGCAGATCCTAAAACCTTAATGCAACTTGATGAAGACTTATTAAGTTTTGTTTAAAGAACAGTAAATCAACAGCCACTGGAATTTGATAAAATAACCAGTGGCTAATATTTAGTGGTTATTTCTACCTCTGGATAATTTGTAACAACAAAATTCTCATCTTGACTTGTCACATGCACAATCTAGTATTTATTATAATAATATCTCTAGAGCATTTGTTTATGATAACTCCCCCCATACGCGCAGACGTAGCACAATTAATAGGTAATACTGATTTATTACGAATTAATAGCATTTCTAATTTAACCGGTTGTGAAGTCCTATTAAAGTGCGAGCAGCAAAACCCTGGTGGTTCTATAAAAGATCGGGCGGCGCTGCAACTTGTGCAAGACGCTATTGCTAGCGGTAAACTCAAGCCTGGAATGACCATAGTAGAAGGAACTGCGGGCAATACTGGTATTGGATTAGCGCTTGTAGCAAAAGCTTTGGGATATAAAATGCTAGTGGTAATGCCCACTGGCCAAGCAAAAGAAAAAGAGCAAATGATTGCGCTTTATGGGGCAACACTAAAATTAGTGCCAGCTTGTCCTTTTGCTGATCCCAATCATTTCTACCACACTGCAAAACGCCTAGGTGAAGAAAATGATGATTATTGGTGGGCAGATCAGTTTGAAAACATCAGCAATACTAAGGCCCATTATGAAAATACCGGTCCCGAAATTTGGCAACAAACCAAAGGTAACATAGATGCCTTAGTATCTGTTGTTGGCACCGCGGGCACTATAGCTGGTAATTCTCGATATTTATCAGAACAAAATCCAAATTTAAAAACCTGGCTTGTCGATCCCGATGGCTCAGGCCTTTATAGCTACTTAAAAGATGGAAAATTTGTAAGTCACGGCAGTTCATTTACCGAGGGAATAGGGATAATGCGCTGTGTCGAAAATTTTCGTCAAGCCAAAATAGACTACGCCATTACGTTGCCTGATCAGGACTTAATCGATATTTCACGCCATATTCTTAATAGTGATGGAATCTTATTGGGAAGCAGTTCAGCCCTTAATGTTGCCGGAGCTATGTTTGCTGCCGCAAAAATGGGGCCGGGTAATACCATAGTGACTTTTTGTTGCGATCTGGCCGAGCGATCTTATTCAAAACTTTATAATTGCAATTTTTTGCAAGGAAAACACCTGCTCGAAACCAGTGAAACTCTAACCGAAAAATTTACTCGTTATCAAACTGAATCAATAGATAATGTTGTGCTAGTGGCAGAATCGTGACTTTCAAGGTTTAACCTGAATACGATCACAAAGTCAAAAAAGATGACCGAAAAGTATTTTTATTAGTAAATATGTATTTAAAAATCAGTACCTATACCATAGGGTAGTAGAGCCTATTTGTTGCTTAGGTTATTCTCAGGTGATTAAATAATTCTTTGAACCAAACAATAATAAATAAAAGATCGGTACTATGACAATTACAGTAAACAAAAATACTATTTTTAGTAATCTCAGCTTTTTTCAACTGTTTAAATATTCGGTTTATATTTTACTGTCGATGAATATTTACTTTTTCTTTGTTGAAGATTATAGCGCTAGCTCTCAAACTTTTGCCCAAGGAGTATCAGGCTTACAAGTTATTGAAGCATTTACCGCAACTATAGACACTGCGGCCTGGGTAGTATTATTACTGTTATTCGAGCTTGAAACTTATGTGCTTGATGATGAAAAAATTACTGGTTGGGTAAAGTACAGCATTAACGCTGTTCAAGCGTTATGTTATTTAATTATCGTATCTTCTTTTTATGGCTATATTGTTAAATTCAATATGCTCCATAGCATTAGTCCATTTTTTATTGACGATGTTTGTAGTTTAGTTGGCAGCACTTTTACTTACGTTAGAGACATTGATGATTATGTGCCTTTAACTAATGAAGTCTGCGCAAGTTTTGCCAACCTGTCTTTGTACCAAATTAATGGCACTGAAATTATTGCCGATCAGTATCACTTAACCGAAGCGCATCGTTTATCCACCGTTGAAGTGATTAATTCAGCGACTTGGTTATTAGTCGTGGTCATTCTTGAAATTGAAGTGTACTTACAGCTCAAAGGTAAATTGTCTAATCGACGTATGTTTACCCATAAAGTAATAAAGGCAGTGCTGTATTCAACCTTATTTGTTGCTGCAGCTTATTGGGGAGTAAAAGGTGGTTTTATTGACTTTTGGGATGCATTTTTATGGTTAGTTGCGTTTGTGTTTATAGAATTAAACATTTTTCAATGGAATGCTGAAGATAAAGAGAGCATTGAATGAAAACCATAACCAGCAAGCCAAGTTATGTTATCGACGAGTCTTTAAATATAGGCCAACATAACTGGGATCGGCCAGACAATTTAGCTATTGGGCAGCTGTCTATGGATAAGCTGTTTAAAACCGTGGCGATAGAATGCCCAACGACAATTGAGTTACCACGCAGTGAACAACGTTTGAATGTTGAGCAAATGCAATTTAATGATCCCTTAATGCAAGGTCGCATGATAACAGGCGAACAGCTGTTAAATCGCCGTATTTTTAATGATGGTTTATTAGTGATGCACGAAGGTGAAGTAGTGCATGAATCTTATCGTAACGGTATGGTTGATACTGATCGCCACGTAATTCACTCGTGCACAAAATCGTTATGTGCAATGCAAGTTGCCATTGCAATTAGCCAGGGCTTATTAGATCCATCGGCACAACTAACGTCTTATTTACCTGAATTCGCTCAACATCAAGCCTGGCATGGGGTGACATTGCAACATGTGCTTGATATGCAAGCCGGTATTGAATACAACGAAGACTATACTAATCCTAATGCTCATTATTGGAGTTATGCGCGAGCTGCAGGGTATTATCCTCCAGAACCTGGTGAACAAGCAATTGGAGCGAAAGCTTGGGCGCTACAAAACTTAAACAAACGTGACCAAACACCAGGTACTAGTTTTGTTTATAATTCTTGTTTGGCAAACGTACTTGGTATGGTGTTAGAAAAAGTATATCAGCAAAATTTAGCCCAAATATTTGAAAGCTTATTATACCAACATACTGGCGCAGAGGCTTCAGGTTACTTTAATACCGATCCACAGGGTTTTCCAATCACCGAAGGACAGTTTAACCTTCGCTTGCGTGACTTCGCTCGTGTTGCATTTATTATTCTCAATAAAGGTAAAAATTTAGCTGGTAAACAAATCGTTCCTGTTGATTTTATTAAGCAGTTTGTGGTGCCAAATAAAGAGTATCAGCAAGCCTATCAAGCAAGTAATCACGATAGCTTATTTAAACAAGGGCAATACAAAAATCAGTTTTGGGTATTAGACCCACAGCAACAACAATTTACCATGCTAGGTATTCACGGGCAGTTTGCTTGGTTTGATTTACCTCGAAACTTAATGGTTGTTGGTATGGGATCATATCCCGTGCAAGATGGCGACTTAATGATGAAGTGTTTAAATACACTTTGGCAAAAAATCGCGACTGAAGTACCTACACCAAGGTCTTAATTACGCTTAGGGATTTGGCGCACCAGCATCATTTTCTATCGACTCAATGTGATCATCTAACACTTGGTATAACGGAAAATCTACCCAAGTATCTGAAAGATAATTGAGCTCTGGTACCTCTTCTTTTGGATCTATCAGTAAATTGTAGATTGTCGGATAAGCCATCTTTTTGATTGCATAACTGTGTTCATCAATCTCTTTTAAAAGCAATTTCCAATTACGCCATTTTACTCCAAAAAGCTCGTTGCCAATATAAATAACCATAGACTCGCGTGCCGATTTTTCCGATTTTCCCATAAAGAAATTAGACTGGTTTACACCATCAATGACTCGATCTTTAGGAAGTTCGGCGCCTACCCAATTGGCCAATGTAGGAAACAAATCTATTTGGTGGACAATGTCGTTGGAGACTTGTTTGGTGGGGATTTTTTCAGGCCAGCGGACTAAAAATGGCACACGTAAAGAGCCTTCATAAGGAGAAAACATACTACCGCGCCAAGGGCCAGTAAAACCAAACGACCTCGGCACACCTTCGCGGCCATTGTCAGACGTAAAGATAAAGATGGTATTTTTTAACTTTAGCTCATCAACTGTTGCTAGCAGTTTGCCAACATAGGCATCTGTTTGCGCCAGAACGTCAGCAAATTTTCCATTGCCAGTCTTACCTTTAAAGTCTGGGTGAGGGTCTACAGGTTCATGGGTTTGTGTATATGGGATATAGGCAAAAAAAGGCTGCTTGGCTTTAGCTTTACGCTTGATGAAGTCGATGGCCATATCTGTGATTTCGCCATCGATAGTTGTACGCTTGGCGCGGTTGTACACATCGAGTGGTTTGGGTTGTTCGCCGCGCTTTGCCGACATAACATAAGTGAATACCGCCTTTGGGTGACTACCAGGCGCAAAGCTAGTGCTATCTGGCCAGAATGCTCGGTCAGATGATCTCGGAATACCGTACCATTCATCAAAACCCTGATCCGTAGGGTAACGCCCTTTAGTGTCGCCCAAGTGCCATTTACCAAAAATGCCTGTCGCGTAACCAGAATCAGACAGCATCTCGGCCAAGGTGATCTCCCACTTGGTTATTCCGTACCATACACCTCTAGGCGGGCCGCTTGGTTTTTGTCGCGTACGAATACCATAACGACCGGTCATCAAAGCTGCTCGTGATGGTGTACATTCTGCTTCAACATTAAAATTAGTTAATTGAAACCCTTGAGCTGCAATGCTATCAATATTCGGCGTTGCAGCTCCGCGTAAAACACCACCACCGTAAACCCCAACTTCCCCATAACCAAAATTATCCATCAAAACTAGGACAATATTTGGTTTGTTTTCAATCTTGGACGAAGCTAACGAAAAAGGAGCAGACACAAGACTGGCTAATAGAAATACAGTGCATATAACGCTTCGAATGTACCTAGACATAGTCGTTTCCTTTGATGGTCACATGGACAAATTTTAACTTTTAATCTCAATAGGTTAAAAGAATATAACCACCAAATGTATACCCTGTTAGGGTAGGAACTTTTAATATCACATGTGTCAGCCTTTCATAATGTCACCAAGTTTAGTTGGTTATTACCCAATATGATTGGCTTTAAAACTGCCATGAAACCCTAAAGGCAAATGATAAGGTAGCCAAGCTCTGCATATTGGTCCTTGCGCGAGGTTATTGGCTTGAAAAATGTTCAGGCAAGTGCGTTTACTTGGCACATGTAACGCAGTACCAATTAAATACCCGCTGCCTTCTTTGTTTTTTGGGCAAACAGTAATGTGCTCTTCGACTAAAAAGTCTTTGCCAAAATCAAACTTATCCTCGATCCCTGAGCTTACCTCGAAGCGACAAACCGAATCACTCCATAAACTGTTATGATTTGATGACAGATGGTAAAGCTGCTGATATTTCTGTCCAACCAGGTGATCGCAAACTCGCGGGAATTCGCTATTTTGCTCAAGCACTGCCTGAGTTGCTTTGCCATTTGGATAAAGAGTAAATAGCGCCATTTTAGCATCTACATTGGCATTGTTTATTTCACCCATCATCACCTTTGATAAATTATGCAATACGTCGATATTTGGGTATAAACTGGCATCAAAATGAATAGTGCCATTGGATTCTTCCCAGGCATTGCCATAATGAAACGCAAAGCCGGCAGGCAATTCAAATTGTTTACTTATGGTTAAATCATCTTTGTTAACCACCAATACCCGCATAGCTTGATTTTTGTTAAAACCAATGCGAGAGAAATAACCTTGCTGTTCTTTGCTGGTGCTAGCGGATGTGGTTAATGATGGTAATATTAATAACAGATGTTTCTCGGTCATTAAAAAATCATGCAACATACCACCTTTGTATTTTGCATCGACAATACCAACGTTTTTCATCTGTCCATTGGCGGATAAATGATAAAGCACGATATGACCTGATGGGTTTAAACCAAAATTCCATATATCGCCATTTGCTTCAATCTTAGGGTGGGCAGAAAATGGCAAACCATTTAAGCTACTGGCATATTTACTATTTTCACCCAAATTGATTTGCTGTTGGTACTCTAATGTTTCCGCGTTTACGCGAGTAGGGCTTCCTGCTTCCCATAACGCCCATAGGTCATCACCAACACTAATAACATTAGTATTAGCGGTATTTATCATGTCCGCGCTTGAAACCGGCAGAGCGTTATTTATGTGAGTGTCGGGGCCAGAATACAAAAATTTCTGTGCGCTTTGTTCTTGTGAAAATTTAGGAGTATTAATAAATTTACCGTAGTGGCTAATTTTTCCATCGGCAATAGTAAAGCTTTGCAGCATGCCATCGCCTTCGAACAAATGTTTATAGCGTAATTCGCCGCGTTCGTGTTTGCCGGGACCATTGCGTAAAAAGGTGCCATTGATATCTTTTGGAATAACACCTTCAACGGTAAGCGCTTGTTTGGAAAAATTATTCTCTACATTGGCAAAACCAATCAGGTCAGGATCATTTGCCAAGGCTTGATTAAATAATTGCTTATAATTTACCGGAAGTTTGCTTGCGCTAGTTTCTGTTGCCGAAGCAGTTAGTGTACCGTTAACTAGCAACCCGCCGACTCCAATGGTGGCACCAACAGCACCAATACCTTTAAGTAATTCTCTGCGTTGCATAATCTGTCTCCAATTTAGTTATGTTCGTTGCTTAGTAAATTACTGTACTGGCATTAATCACTTTGCCTTGTTCTTCGTTAACGGTGAACTTAATTTGTTGATAACTCACCGGGCCAAAATTTGGCTTGGCATTGTTGGAAAAACCAAAGCCTTCAACTGGCATGCCAAACAAATTGGTTTCCAGTTTGCCATTATCGTTTTGGTCGTGAAAAAAGCGCAGAGCATAGTCGCCCTGATCGATGTCATTAAAGGTGATAGTGGCACTGCCATTACTTGATTTTGTTATTAAGGCAACTTCGGCTTTACCCTTGGTATAGTTTTCTTCACCTTTAAACAGCTGCACATATATTTTATTCGATGCACTGTTTTCTAGGTCAATACCAGAGATATTAAATTCAATCTCATTAGCTACCGCTTGGGTGCTTAATGAACTAATGGCGACTGTGGCAATAAGTGTTGAAATATTTTTCATAATTAATTCCTCGTTTTTTGTTGAGTTAAAAATGCAATTGCTTAGCTGTTTGCTTGTGTTATTAACAATTGCTTAACACTGAAAAGACGATAGAATGACTGTATTAAAATAAACAGCGATGTTTCGTAAAGTAGGTAAAAGAATTCGCAAAATGCGCGTTTAAGGATTGGGTGTCATTGACGAATC
Source organism: Thalassotalea psychrophila (assembly GCF_031583595.1). Classification (NCBI taxonomy): domain Bacteria; kingdom Pseudomonadati; phylum Pseudomonadota; class Gammaproteobacteria; order Alteromonadales; family Colwelliaceae; genus Thalassotalea; species Thalassotalea psychrophila. Next base: position 4,417,255 of record NZ_CP134145.1, on the reverse strand, counting down.
GTGAAATAAACCAGAAAAATCAACAGATAAACCGTAGAGTAAGAAAATCAAGCCTTATAAATGACATAGTTACTGTCTCGGTTGTTGGGCTTATCTTAGGCTTTTTATCGCCGTTTGGAATGGCAGAAATACCCTTGCAATGGTCTATCGCCTATTGGTTAGTGACTTGTTTGTCGGGCTATTTTATTTATATGCCATGCGGTCATTTAGGTGAATTGTTGTTATCTAAATGGCTTTCCATGCATTGGCTACGAGTGGCTATTTCAACATCGATTGCCAGTGTGTTGATGAGTTTTGTCGTCCTTTTATTGGTAAATTTATTTTTTAATGTCCCAATAAGCTATGGCGAAGACTTTTTTAAAGTCTTACCAAAAGTAATTGTTATCGGTGGCCTGCTAACGTTCATCGGTATGGTTAAAGATTATATAAAGTACCAAAATGACAAATTAGTACAATCAGAAAAACTTATTGATGAGCAAAAAACACAGGCCAGCGCTAAAATTGATCAAAAGTTTGAAACGTTTATGGCGCTGCTACCCGTTGAAAAACGTGGAGAATTATTCTGTTTAGAAATGTCTGATCACTACCTAAAGGTTTACACCGATAAAGGTCATCACTTATTATTAATGCGCTTCAAAGATGCTCTGGAAATGCTAGCTGATTTTCAAGGATTGCAAACTCATCGCTCTTGGTGGGTTAGTCTAAGTGCGGTAACAAAATTAGAAAAAGATGGCCGCAAAGTGTTTTTGTTAGTAAATAATGAATTGCAGGTGCCAGTTTCTAGAACCTATATGGACGCGGTAAAAGCAGCTAATATTCACTGAACGCCATAGACAATACCAATTACATTATTTGCTGTCATTGATCTTTGTTAAGAACAATGTGCCCAAAGCAATGGAAAATATAGAAAGAAATGGCTCTAATGGCCAAAAAGGCAGCCAAAGTTCGAATTCGGCTGACCATGGTGGAGCGGTTAAAAAGGTGGTCACAGAATTTTGCCAATAAAAACCTGTTGCCGAGGCAACACATCCACAGATGATAAGGGCACTTCCCAGAAGTTTGAATACAATTGGAGTGACACTCTCGGGCATATTTGTTTGTGACCATTGCTGACGATTTTTACCCCAAGCGGCAATTCTAAATACAAAGGCAATAAAGCCAGCCCAATAGAAGATATAATCAATAGCCCTTGGCTCTGCATAAGTAAGATTCCACCAGTACACGCTAAATGGATAAGCCCAGAGAAAATACACCCCGACTTTGTGCACAAGTTTCCACTGCATTGTATCAACGAATTTTCGACCCAATTGAAATGAAGTTACCACCATAGCGGTTAAAAGAATGTAGCCGATAGTACCTTCAAGTTCATCTCGAAATAAATAAATTTCTTCAAAATAGTAATCACGTAAAAAGGTCGAGACGATAAAAATAAATAGCGCTTGCCAGGCCATCATTACTGCAAAACACAAACCGATATATTTTTGATTACGCATCAGCCACATTGAAAATGGACTTGGAAATAGGGTATGAACAGAAGACGCTGCGACAAGTATATAGATGAATGGGATTGCCCACTTAACCGAATACCCTATCATATGAGAGACTCCAGCCCCTGTTGATAAGTCAGACGCCATCATAGCGAAAAGAATAATGATGGAAAGTGGCACAGATAGAAGGAAAAACAGGTGCCATTCATTAATAACTTTATTTTTGAGTAGTTGCTTTATATCTATGCTCATATTTTATTATTCAAATAAAGGAAAGATCTAGTTTATTATCAGTTATTGTACCCTCACGCTTTGTACAATTTATATACTCCTATTTGGGTATAGTAGTACATGTAAATTAATTCTAAAATTCATTTATTACGTTAAATATTAGCACTTTCTTATGTTAAACGACTTGAAATCCAGAATGATGTTTATCTTTAAAAATGCAATCGCACTTGCCCCTTGTGTGCTTTCTATGTATTTACTTTTTTTACTAGAAAAGCATCAAATCTGGATTCCAGAAACCTTACATCGAGATAAAATAACTATATTAGTTCTAATCGTTGGTTTATTGGTTTCATTTATACTTTTCTCTAGGTTCAATCAAAAACGATAGTTTTATAAATGATAACATCAGAAAGTTTTATTGACTTCAAACATCAGATTGATATGTTTGTATTTAAGGTGAATAAAAATGATTGTTAAATGTTAAGACTCTCATCATTAAGTAAGAATGAATTAAGTTGATTATTATGAATACATTAGATAATGAAACTGAAAACTTATTAGAACCTGAAAACAAAAATTCGTTAATTTATACCTCTGAAATTATAGATGATGACGACTCTAATGATAGCGAGGTAACAGCCAGTTATGTCCGAGGTTATAACTAGCTAAACACTTGAGTAAAGGCTTGTTTTAAAAGCTTAACTTTATTCACTTCTCTGGGCACTTTTTTGTGTACCATAGATAATTTGAATTGATAGGTTCGTGTACTGGGTTGGATCAACCTGATTTGACCTTGGTTTAATTCATCTTGAATGTAACTCTGTGACATAAAGCCAATATAGTGACCGGATAAAATCATCGCTTTACGAGTATCAAACTGATAAGCCTTAGCATCAAGATTTAGCTTTTGCAGTTGCTTACGACCTGAATCATCAATATCAATACCTGGATGAATTGCGGCAACTTCTGCCAAATCTGCGTCAGTTATCTGGCTGTCAACTTTATCAAAAAATGGGTGTTCTTTTCCGCAACATAAATAAATGGGCTCACTATAGATTGGCGTGTAGTTAAGACCTTCAATTTGTTGATAACCTGGAAAAAGGCCAATGTGCGCTTTATCCTTTAATAATGATTTCTCAATATTTGAAATTGAATCTCCATCTAAAACAATATGTAAATTTGGTGCGTTGTCATGAATGTGACGAATGACCTTGGCTAGTTTTTGTTGTCGTTTGGTGTCGAGTTGATCGGCACAGAGGATAACAATTTCACCACTGAGCTCTTTTCCCAGAGTGCCAACATACAACGAAAAGTCATTTAATGACTCAAATAAGTTGATAACCGCATGATAAACCTCTTGTCCTTCTTCAGTAAGAGAAAAACCACCTCTACCACGCAAACAAAGCTTCAGTTTCATTCGCGTTTCAAGATTTGACATGTGCACGCTGATGGTTGAGCGAGTGATACCTAATGCAACTTCTGCAGCAGCAAAGCCGCCATGCTCAACCACAGAAACAAAAATACGTAATAAACGTAAATCGTATTCTGCTATCGGTTTTGGAATAATTGACGTATTACTCAAAGTTTTACCTACTTCAAACTAAAGGTTTAATGTTTAGTATTTAACATTAGTTCGATTTGTTATTCAATAGATAAAATAAAGAATCGTTGGAGACAAACATGCAGCAGTTACAAGATCAGCATTTACTAAAACCTTTTTCATACATTAATGGCAGTTGGCACAGCAGCGAATCGTCGTTTCCAGTTACTAACCCTGCCACCGGTGAAGAAGTTGCTAAGGTTAGTGATGCGGGTATTGCTGAAACAGAGCTTGCAGTTAAAGCTGCAAAAGGCGCATTAAAGTCGTGGTCAGCGAAATCTGCCAATGAAAGAGCGACGTTATTGCGTAATTGGTTCAATTTAATGATGCAGCATCAAGATGATTTAGGTCGAATTTTAACTTTAGAGCAAGGTAAGCCATTAGCAGAAGCTAAAGGTGAAATCGCCTATGGCGCAGCCTTTATTGAATGGTTTGCTGAAGAAGGTAAGCGTGTTTACGGGGATACAATTCCAGGTCCAGCAGGTGATAAACGCATTGTGGTGATCAAACAACCTGTAGGTGTTGTTGCTTCAATAACGCCATGGAACTTTCCAAATGCAATGATAGCTCGTAAGGCTGCTGCAGCATTGGCAGCAGGATGTACATTTGTCGTTCGTCCGGCAACGCAAACGCCACTGTCAGCATTAGCCATGGCTGAACTTGCGGAAAGAGCTGGTATCCCTGCTGGTGTATTTAATGTCGTGGTCGGTATGGATGCGCGTGGTATTGGGAAAGTACTTACTCAACATCCTGATATTGCCAAGTTCACTTTTACTGGCTCTACGCCGGTTGGAAAAATGCTAATTGAGCAATGCGCAACAACGGTTAAAAAAGTATCGATGGAACTTGGTGGTAACGCGCCATTTATCGTGTTTGATGATGCTGATATAGATGCGGCAGTACAAGGAGCGATGGTCTCTAAATATCGTAATGCCGGTCAAACTTGTGTCTGCACTAATAGAATTTTTGTTCAGCAAGGCGTTTTGGCTGAATTCACTGAAAAATTCAGCCAAGCTGTAGCCGCATTAGAAATAGGCAACGGATTAGAACAAGGGATAACTATTGGCCCAATGATTTCATCTTCAGCCGTTGCTGATGTTGATAAGTTGGTTACTGCATCGATTGCTGCAGGCGCAACTTTGGTTGCGGGCGGTGAAGGTCATCATCTTGGTGAGAATTATTACCAACCAACAATTTTAACTAACGTAACAAATGATATGCCAATTGCTTGTAACGAAATTTTTGGCCCGGTATCACCAATTATTGCTTTTAATGATGAAAGCGATGCACTCGCGATGGCTAATGATAGCGAATACGGCCTAGCTGCTTACTTTTACACTCGCGATATTGGTCGTGTTTGGCGTGTCGCCGAAGGTTTAGAATTTGGCATGGTAGGCATTAATGAAGGCATTATTTCAAATGCAGCAGCGCCTTTTGGCGGTGTAAAACAGTCAGGTAGTGGCCGTGAAGGCTCTAAATATGGTTTAGATGACTATATGGAAATAAAGTACTTGTGCATGGGTGGAATTGATAAATAGCTCGCTGCTAATAACCGTCAATTTATGACGGAGTAGAAAATAGCTAGTGTTAAACACTAGCTTTAAATAGATTTAGAATAGGTAAAGATAATGAATAATCAACAATTACAAGACAGAAAAACTAAAGTAATAGCTCGTGGTCAGGGCAACATGTATCCAGTGTATGTTGAACGTGCCGTAAACTCTGAACTATGGGATGTTGAAGGTAAACGTTACATTGACTTTGGCACCGGTATTGCTGTTTGTAATACTGGTCATAGTCATCCTAAAGTTGTGGCTGCAGTTAAGACGCAAGTTGATAAATTTAGTCATACCTGTGTGATGGTAAATCCATATGAAGTTGCTGTTGAACTTGCTGAAAAACTAACTGCTATCGCGCCAGGTGACTCAGATAAAAAAGCAATATTTGTATCTACTGGTGCTGAAGCTGTAGAAAATTGCGTTAAAATTGCTCGTGCTCATACTGGTCGTCGTGGTGTTATTGCGTTTAATGGTGGCTTTCACGGGCGCACTAATTTAACCATGGCTTTAACGGGTAAAATATTACCTTATAAAAATTTATTTGGTCCATTTCCTGGTGATATCTTCCATGCACCATTCCCAATGGATTGCCATGATGTTTCAGTTAAATCATCTTTAAAAGCGATAGAAAACTTATTTAAAGTAGATATTGCTGCTACTGATGTTGCTGCAATTATTGTTGAGCCAGTGCAAGGTGAAGGCGGATTTTATGCTGCACCACCAGAGTTTTTGCAAGCATTACGTAAAATTTGTGATCAACATGGCATTGTATTAATTGCTGATGAAATTCAAACTGGCTTTGGCCGCACCGGAAAAATGTTCAGTTTTGAACATGCTGGTGTTGAAGCCGATTTAATGACTATGGCCAAAGGTATTGCTGGTGGTTTCCCTATTGCTGCGGTTGTTGGTAAGAGTGAAATCATGGATGCGCCATTGCCTGGTGGTTTAGGTGGTACTTATGGTGGTTCACCCGTTGCTTGCGCTGCAGCGTTGGCGGTATTGGATGTGATTAAAGAAGAAAACCTGGTGAATCGTTCAGTACAAGTTGGCGAACTATTTAATCAACGTTTAACTGAATTACAATCTCAATTTCCAAAGCTAATTGGTGATGTTAGAAATCAAGGTTCAATGATTGCAATTGAATTAGTTAAAGAAGGTGATTTTGAACAACCAAATCCAGAACTAACACAAGCTGTAATTGCTAAAGCAGCTGAATATGGTTTAGTACTTCTTGCCTGTGGTTTTTATAGTAACGTGGTACGTTTTCTACCCGCATTAACTATTAGTGATGAATTAGCGAATGAAGGTTTAGACAAGTTTACTGAATTATTTGCTTCAGTAGCTAAGTAACTCTATAAGTATCAAAAAGGCTGTAAAATTTTAATCTTACAGCCTTTATTTACTTCACAGTATAAGTGAAGTTAAAACTATTTAGAAAGATTTACCAATGCTAAATACTAATGACTCTTCGCCTTCACCAGTTTCAAGGTCTAACTCTTCAGAGTTAACGATAACAGCAACGCCAATATCGAAACCAGAAACTTCAGTGCCGTAACCTAACTCAACGTAATCACCTTCGAAATCTTGACCCCAAGTAGCAACAGTGGCGTAAAAGTTCTCATATTCAGCTGTTACTGAAATAAAGTCATAATCAGACTCTTCGATACCTAAGGCATCATCTTCTTCATGAACACCAACATTATATGAAGCAGATAAGAAGCCGTAGCTTACACCAAGATTTACTTCGTTATACGCCGAATCAAAATCACCAGTGTATTGGTAAGAAGTAAAGCCAGCACTTAAACCTAAACCACCATCAAGCTCAAAACCGTATGCACCATAGAAATCAATTTCTAAACCGTCTTGTACATCAGCAGCCCAAGTACCAACAGAGAAATTACCGTTTTCATAATCTAAACCAGCACTTGCTGAAGCTGTACTTGTTTGTGCAATACCACGGAAGAAGTATTGAGATACAACGCCCGCATTACCAGTTACGCCTTCAATTTCAATTGCTGATACAGAAGTTGAAACTGCAGAACCCATTGTTAATGCTGTTAATAGTAATGAAGTAGTTAATGTCTTGGTCATGATAAATCCCTAATTTTAATAATTTTATTTTTAATAGTTTTAAAGTAACTGGTTATTAAGATTGCAAGGACAGTGCCTGAATGAAAAAAACGATAAGAATAGAGCTATAGGGTGCTATTTTCCTGATGTTGATAACTTGTTAATAAAGGTTGGTTTTTAATCAGTAATAGCTTTTGCTCGAATGTAGTGCGCACCATGCACCTATTTTGCACATGGAAGTACTTATCCTCCTATACTAGAGAGGAAGAAAAGGAGGGCATGCACAATTATTATTGAATATTTACCCAATGTTACTTCAACTTCAACGGATCATTAGGTAAAGTACGCCTATTCGAAATATAAGGTAATAGCCATGTCTTCTTATTTAATTGCACCATCCATTTTATCAGCCGATTTTGCTCGTCTTGGAGATGATGTTGCGAAAGTATTAGCCGCTGGTGCTGATGTTGTTCATTTTGATGTAATGGATAACCACTTCGTGCCTAATTTAACCTTTGGTCCAATGATCTGTAAAGCATTGAGAGACTACGGTATTACGGCACCTATCGATGTACATTTAATGGTAAAGCCTGTTGATAGTTTGATACCTAGCTTTGCTAAAGCCGGTGCAGACATTATTACTTTTCACCCGGAAGGTAGTGATCATGTTGACCGTACATTGCAACTCATCAAAGATCATGGTTGTAAAGCCGGTTTAGTATTAAACCCGGCAACACCTCTGCAAGTACTAGATTTTGTAATGGATAAATTAGACGTCATTTTATTGATGTCAGTTAATCCAGGTTTTGGTGGTCAATCATTTATCCCATCAACACTCGATAAATTGAAGCTGGTAAAAGAAAGAATTAACGCCAGTGGACGAGATATACGTTTGCAAGTTGACGGTGGCGTAAAAGTAGATAATATTGCAGAAATAGCTGCAGCGGGCGCCGATATGTTTGTTGCCGGCTCTGCTATTTTCTCAAACAATGATTACAAAGCGGTAATCGACCAAATGCGTAGTAACCTTGCGCAAGTAGATTAACAGTTTAAGTTTTAAGGATATACATGTCTAAGCCAGTTGTATTAAGTGGTTGTCAGCCATCAGGTGATTTAACTATTGGTAACTATTTAGGTGCTCTAAAGCAGTGGGTAAACATGCAAGAGGATCATGATTGTTATTATATGTTGGTAGATCAGCATGCGATAACTGTTCGACCTGATCCAGCTGCATTGCGTAAAGCAACGTTAGACGGCTTGGCGTTATATTTAGCTTGCGGTATCGACCCAAGCAAAAGCACGATTTTTATTCAATCGCATGTTCCTGAACATTCGCAATTAAGCTGGGTATTAAATAGCTATACACAAATGGGTGAGCTTAACCGCATGACCCAATACAAGGATAAATCACAAAAGTCAGAAGCAAATATGAATAGTGGTTTGTTTACCTATCCGGTATTAATGGCTGCGGATATTTTATTATATCAAGCAGATCGTGTACCTGTTGGTGATGATCAAAAGCAACATCTTGAACTTGCTCGTGATATAGCTACTCGTTTTAATAATATTCATGGTGATATTTTTAAAGTGCCGGAGCCATTTATCCCTAAATTTGGTGCAAGGGTAATGAGTTTGCAAGAACCGACCAAAAAAATGTCTAAATCAGACGATAATCCTAAAAACTTTATTGGCTTATTAGAAGACCCGAAAAAAATCAGTAAAAAAATCAAAAGTGCTAAAACAGACGGTGATGAAGAAGCAAACATCTATTTTGATGTTGCTAACAAACCTGGCGTATCCAATCTTTTATCTTTATTGTCTTGTACAACGGGCAATTCTATTGAGAGCTTAGTGCCTCAATATGAAGATAAGATGTATGGCCACTTAAAAGTTGATGTAGCTGATGCGGTTGTTGCTATGCTTGAGCCAATTCAAGTTAAATATCACCAATACCGTGAAGACCAAGCATTCCTTAACCAAGTGATGCGTGAAGGTGCAGAAAAAGCTTCAGAGAAAGCAAGTAAGGTAATTACCTCGGTTTATGATGCGGTAGGTTTTATTCCTCGCCCATAAATAGTAAAACGAAAAAGGGGTCAGTATCCTTTAGCCACTATGAGCTAAAGGGTACTGACCCCTTTTTGATCTTTCATCTACCACTTGGCGGCTATCACGAGGTAGCAATTAGGCGCTGATTATAACGTTGGCTATGTTTGCCGATATATATTGATAATAAGGTGAATACCGTAATACCGGTAAAGTTTGCTGCCATATCATATAAACTAAATGTGCGTGTAGCGATAAATATTTGGCTGAACTCTTCAGTCGTACTAAATAAAAGTACTAAGACAGCGCCATATTGATTCATCTTATTATTGCCGAAATAACGAAACTTAAATGCATAGTTGGCAAATAAAGTTAGGCTGCCATACATACAAATGTGGCCAATTTTATCACCATAAGGCAGGGCATTTTTAATATCCATAACGAAACTTTGCTGACCAGTATTGGCCATGAACAACACAACACACAAAAATGTAAAAAATAGCGCAGCGATAAATTTCATTTAATTAAATGCCTGATAGAAAGAGTAATTGTATTGTAGGGATATGTATGAGAACTACTGTATTCATTTGTTGGTAAATTGTAAGCAATTTGTTAATGGGTTATTTTTGTTAGTCAGTTAAATCTTTAACAAGTTCAACTGCTTGTCTTGTTGTTTGGCAGTTGATTTTTTCAATGCAGCATTGTCTTGCGATCGCAGCATGGTCACGCACAAGCTCGACCATATTATCAACACTGGCAACGGCAAGGTAATCGTTACTGTTAATGTCTGCTTGTAATACCGACAAGGAGAATACTTTGCCGGCCGAGTCAATCAACACGTCACGGTCAGTAAAAATATAGAGCAGCATTTCTTCATCATTTTGCCACTCAATAAGAGAGCTTATATAAATAAGCTCGTCTTCACCGTCATGTTTAATAAGAGCAGGCCAAGTGATCATAATTACAGTTTATTAGACTTTGTATTGTGTTCACTCTCAGGCTGTTCAGCTGTAACTGCTGGTTCCGCAGCTCTTCCCGGGAATTCTTTAATATAAAGGTCCTGCTTGGCATAAGGGATTTCAATATTGTGCTCGGCAAATTTTTTGTAAATAGCACTGTTAAGTTGATGAATTATACGACCTCTAAGTGCGGGTTCACTTATCCAACCCATTAATTCAAAATCTAAACTCGAACCGCCAAACATTCTAAATCGTACAACTGGAAGTGGGAAAGAGCAGATATCTGTATCTTCTTTAGCAACTTCCATGAGTATCTTATCTATTAAATCGATGTCACTGCCATAGGCTGCGCCGACCTTAGCTCTAATTCGATATTTAGTACTAGGACCGCCAGACTCGTTTATTACCTTGGTATTGCCCATAACCGAGTTAGGCACGGTAACTTCAATATTATCACGAGTTAAAATACGGGTACTGCGTAAACCAATATTAGTAACTTCACCACGTTCGCCTGTTTCTAAAACAATATAGTCGCCAATTTTATATGGAGCATCGGCCATAATAAATACGCCAGAAAACAGATTGGCGAGAGTGTCTTTAGCGGCGAAACCAACTGCGATACCGACTATACCTGCGGATGCTAGCCAAGCTGACATATCGATATCCCAAGAAGAGAAGATATAAAATACTGACAGTATGACTATTAAAATTAAGGCTAAATTTTCAAATAACGGTAGTGTTTGGTTATGCAAAACTTGAAAGTGTTTTTCATTGGCTGCCATATTTCTCAGAATTACCTTAGTGATCCTAAGCAGAAACATGGTCCATAAAACCAGTAAAATGGTGTACAAAATCGGAAACATTACGGAGGTAATCGCTTCAGGCAGCTTTACAATACTGGTGGCTACAGACAAACCTATCACTAATATAGAATAAAAGAGTGGTTTGTGTAGTAAATCAACCAGTTGGTCATCTAGTTCGGCATTAGTTTTCGCGGTGTAGCTTTTTACCCAAGCGATAATTACTTTATCTAATACCCAGGCAAAGACTAAAGAAATAAGAATAATCACAGAAGCTTGTAGGGTCGGGTCGTCACCTATATAACTTAGGTACTTCATCAGTTCTTGTTTCCAAGTTGCTTCCATTATTAACTCCTTTTTAGATGTTTATTGTATTAACTATTGTTGCGGCGTGCTTTATTACGGCGTATGTTTAAACAAGTATCATTTAATAAATGTTGCCAAAATAGTGGGAACACTTTTAACGATGTATCGACAGGTTTGTTATTGGCTAAACGTATTATTTGTTGGTAATAAAAACTGACTTGGCCGACGGTATTCATTGACTTAATTAAAGCAACAGGGCTGTTATTACCCCAAAACCCATCACCTATCTTTAATGTGGTTTCGAAATCATCGATGCTATCGATACTTTGTTCTAACAATAATTGTGACACGTTTGGTTGTGTGCATAAAGGACGAGCCAAACCAACCATATCAATTTCACCACTTGCTACTGCTTGCTCCATTACTGCCCGAGAACGAAATCCTCCGGTGATCATTAACGGTACATTAGCGGAGGCTTTAATCGCTTGTGCATATTCAAGAAAATAGGCTTCGCGACGACGAGTACTCTCTCTAACTTCTGTTGCTTCAACGCCCATTAAACTTAGCTGCTCGTATGTTCCGCCAGATATTTCAAGCAGATCGATACTGTCTTCACTTAACCAAGCTGCAACTTGCATGCAGTCTTCTAAGCTAAAGCCACCTTTTTGAAAATCGGCTGAATTTAATTTTACAGCGACAGGGAAGTCATCGCCAACGGCTTTACGTACAGCTTGTACTATTGAACGAGCAAAGCGGGCTCTGTTTTCGAGGCTACCACCCCACTGATCGGTTCTTTGGTTGGTTTTAGGTGATAAAAACTGACTGATCAAATAACCATGGGCACAATGTATCTGCACACCGGTAAAACCTGCTTCTTTAGCCAAGCTTGCGGTATTGGCGAAACGTTGAATAATGTCTTCAATTTCTAACTGGGTTAAAGCTCTAGGCTTTGAAAATGAGCCAAGCATCTTTAACTGTACATCAGATGGCGATAACGGTTGGCTGTTAACCAAACTAGGGCATTGACGTCCTGGATGGCTGATTTGCATCCACAAATGATTACCCGCTATGGTACCGGCCGAGGCCCAATCTTTAAATTTATCCAGAGCAGAGTCATCTTCTAAAACCACGTTGCCAACACGCTCTAAATAACGATGATCAACCATTACATTACCAGTTAAATGAATCCCCGTGCCACCTTGTGACCAAGTTTTATATAGTTGGTTAAGTGGCTTGGTTGGCCGATCAAAAGTGTCGGCTAAACCTTCGGTCATTGCGCTTTTACCAATTCGATTATTAATGATTGCGCCGCATGGTAAAGTTAAGAGTTGGGAAAGTGGTGATGACATCGATTTTCTTATTATAATTATCTAGCTTGGTTTTATATTACCAGTAATCCAATCAGTTAACACCGTATAAAACTCATCGCTGTGCGAGATAAATGGCGCATGTGATGCCCGGTGGAAAGTATAACTGTCACTGTCTGGCAATAGTTTATTCATTTGTTCAATCATTGCTTTTGGTACTAATGAATCTAGTCGCCCATACATGCGTAGTATTGGTAAATTCAGTGCTTGTATCTTAGCGCGTAAATCAACAGTTTCTAAAAGTGACAGTGAAGCATCCAAAGTGGGTGTATTTGGTTCAGGATATTGATTTATTAGCGCTTTTATTTGCTTAACATCATTACGTACGTGCTCTGACCCCATGGCTTGTATTTTAAGAAATCCTTCAATAGTTTTATGTGCATCGACACTTAGTTGTTGATGAAATGCTTGCAATAACTCGGCTTTAATCCCTGGCCAATTAGGTTGTTCAACGAAATAAGGAGAGCTGGTAACACTGACCAAAGCATGAGCTTTTTCTGGATGGTGCAGGGCAATATTTGTGGCAATCAGCCCACCTAGAGACCAGCCAATGATAATAGAAGGCTGAGTAATACAAGCTGCAACCATAGCGGTTATGTTTTCTAGTGAATAATCATCTACAAGTACTTCGGTATTTTGACCAAACCCAGGCAAGTCGATAGTCGTTACTTGATAATTAGCGCTTAGCTTTTCCACCATAGGTGAAAAAATAGCACTGTTAAGCCCCCAGCCATGAATAAAAACTAGAGGAAAGCCGCTACCTAGGATGTTAAATTTCAAATGTTCTGCCATGCTTAATTGTTACCGTGTTTAAAGGTTTAATGGAATTGGTATTAGACTTAGTAGTTAATTTTAAGCAAAGGATGGCTTGAATGGAAATGAACAAAGCAAAAAGATCTGTTTTTCTGCAAAATAGCTTCACCAAGCTTGCACTTATATTTAAAAAAGTAGCCGCGCACTTTTATTGTTGTGATTTATGTAAACAGCCTAGTGAAAAGTATTCACTGTTATGCAGTACCTGCTATGAAGATATTAGCCGTTTCAATTTAGCCACAGTTAATGGAAATTTATTAAATCACCCCCAAATTAGTAAGAATTTACCCAGTATTCACTTTCAGCAATTAATTGCATTGGCACCTTATTGTTGGCCTTTTACTCGTTGGATAGGAGAGTTGAAATATCAACAACGATTTGAATTAGCACCCTTGTTAGCAAAAATGCTGGCGGCAGGTATTAAGCAATATAATTTAACAGCAGAACTACCTAAGCTATTAATTTCAGTTCCTATTCACCATAACCGTTTGAAAGTAAGGCAGTTTAATCAAGCTGCGTTGATAGCAAAAATTATCGCTAAAGAATTAGGTTGTGAGTATAACGAAACCTTACTTATTCGCCATATTAAAACGAACGCACAAGTAGGACAAAGCGGAGCTAACCGAAGGCGAAATCTAAAGGGAGCATTTACATTAGGTAAAGCGGTAAAACTGCCTGCGCATGTAGGTATTGTTGATGATGTAGTAACTACTGGAGCAACGGTTAGTGAAATGAGCAAACTATTAACCCAACACGGTGTAAAAAAAATTACCGTGTTGAGTATTTGCCTAACTATGCCAAGCTAAATTACAAAGACATATTTTACTCTTTACCCGTAACGCTGAAAGCTTTGGAGAAGAACAGAGCGTTGGCAACTATTTTAGCAGTGCCTTGCCAATAACCTCTAAACACCAAATTACTGGAACTTGCGATAATACGACCTCTGCCAACATTATGGGCAATAATAGCCGCATTTCCACTTACCTTATCAATCATTTCTGGTGCCGCATAACCGCTCAATAATGGTGAATTTGAAAATCTAGCAACGGTCACAAATGGCTTTGAAGGTTGTTCAATAATCACCGTACTATTTTTAAATATCGGCAATGTTTCTTCGTTATAGCCGTAAGCTAAAGGATGGCTTAAATCGAGTTTGGTTGAAAATATTGTACCAGCGATAAGCTTTTGAGCGGCTAAAGCACTTTTATCTTCGTAGCTTAAATCATGAGTACTAAATAAGCGGTTGATTTCACTTTTACTGGCAAAACTTGCATCCAATAAATTTTTAGCTGCTAAATATTTTAATGCTCGTTTTTGCGCGTAAATACTGCCACCTTGCTCAAGCCAAGCTTTTAGTCTTTTACTGGTACCTTCAGGCATGGTTTTGTACTCACCATCTACCATAATAATGTGACTATAGGCAGACAAATCAATTTTCGCCAAACGACTGGTTTCAATAATACTTACCGGAATATTTAAGGTGTTATCCAGGTAATAAAGCATATGTCCTGCTTCATTTGGTGTTACACCTTGGCCACCCATCATTAGCACTTTTATAGGGGTTAACGACTTTAATGAAGGGCTACCTAAATCGATACCTTGCACCGTTAAACCAGAAGCTATAGTGGTTAACTCAATTGGCACTTGTTTCTGAATGGACGTTAAGATGTTGAACCATTTATCGTCTTGCTGCAATCCTTGTGGTATTACAATAGTTCCTGCAGAGAAGTTTTCAGTTTTATTGCCTATTTTGGCGCTAAATTGCTTGGTTGCCACTTTTGCTTTTACACCACTGTTCAATAATTTATTTAGCATTTTTGGTGCTAAATAATTATCCCATTTAAACGCATAAGCGTATGCCGGGGTAGTTGGTGAAATTACTTTTTCTTCAATGGGTTGCCAAGGCGTAGAAGTGAACTTTAAACTTCTACTGCTCTCTATTTGCACGGAGTTAATATTATAAGCTAATGGTAAAGTCCAGCCGGAAACATCATAAAAGGTATTGTCTCTAAAAGACGTTACCCGTTCGAATATAGTTTTAATTAAACGATA
The DNA here is from genome assembly GCF_031583595.1 of Thalassotalea psychrophila. NCBI lineage: Bacteria > Pseudomonadati > Pseudomonadota > Gammaproteobacteria > Alteromonadales > Colwelliaceae > Thalassotalea > Thalassotalea psychrophila. The sequence continues at coordinate 4,401,968 of NZ_CP134145.1, read as the reverse complement.
TTGGTTTTGTTTCAATGGAATATAGTAACTCGTTCCTTGATCATAATCTTCTTCGTCACCCTGATAGGTTTTCGTCAGTGGATAAGCTTGAATTTGGTGCTGATTCAGTAATGCAAGAAATGCGTCTAATCGATAAGAATCATGTTGTTCATTAATTAAATAACCATCAAAGTCTTCATCGCCGGCCAATTTATCTATGCTTTGATAAAATTCATTTCTATGCTGATGTAATTTATCTTTATTTTCTTTTGCAGCGGTTAAGGTTGAAAAAGACGTTAACACATGATTTTTAATGCCGAAACCAAAGGTCAGCTCACCGTTAGCGCTGTCGGTTGCAAAGCCTCGAGAACTTGCTTGTTCAAATAAAATACCAACAGCAGCATTAATGTCTGGGTAGGTAGAGCCTTTACCATAATAAAAATCATCAAAGCCCTCTTCGCTGTAGTATAAACGATTATCTTCATCGAGCGACTTGGCATGATAAGTCGCAAACAATTGAGTTAACTCTATTGTTTTGGCAGGTGTTATTGGGTTATTTCGTGATGGTACGCCTGGTTGAAAAAAGTAATTACCATCTCTGCCCATCTCATGAAAATCGGCTAATACATTAGGCTTGTAATAATGAAAATTCTTTACTCGATTTTGACTTTCAACTTGCGAAAGCGGTAACCAATCACGGTTTAGATCAAACATAAAATGATTTGTTCTCCCAGATGGCCATTGACGAATATGGGTACGATGGTTTGGATCAGTATTAAAAGATTGATTGCGGTTTGAATTTACCCAAGTGGTAAATAAATCCATGCCATCAGGATTCAAACTTGGCTCAATAACCACAATAACATTTTCAAGAATGGCATCAATGTCGCTAGATATGGCTGCAGCTAGTTTATAAGCAACAAGCATTGAGGCATTGGCACCAGATATTTCATTACCATGAATACTGTAGCCTAACCAAACAACAACAGGAGCATTCGGGTCTTGTTTTCCTGTAGCTCTACGATTGGCTAAAATTTTATCTAAATTAGCAATGTTAGCTTTACTACTAACCGTTGCAACCACTTGGCGGCGATGTTCATTGGTATAACCTATGTCGGTAAGAGTAACATTATCGCTCGCGTTCGCTAAAGCATCAAAATATTGCATTAACTGATCGTGACGTACATGTCTGTCACCAACGTTAAACTTTAAAATAGACTCTGGGGTAGGGATGTCTAGGCGATATTGGCTTTGCTTGCCAAAGTAGTAATCTAAAGGCTCTGCGTGTACAAACGCAGCTATAGAAGTGCAGCAAAGTATTAAAGCTTTAATTAATTTGAACAACACAAGGCTCCAAGAATATTAGAAGAAAATTTAATTGATGACTTAAAATTATAGTCTTTTTAATAGCTTAACAAAATAAAGAATATTAAATATCTATTTATTATCAAAAATAAGTGATAAAAAGCTATTAAACATTGTGACAAAACTAGCTCTTAGGCGCATAGAATAGTATTATAGCGACATACTTGAGTTGTTTAGTCGGGTATTGCCATTATTAAAATGGAATTGTCTATCGCTAAACAAAGTAGAACAATTTAATGGATACAAAAATGATTAATATTTCAGATACAGCACAAGAGCATTTCGCTAAGTTATTATCACAACAAGCTGAAGGCACTTGTATAAGAGTATTTGTAGTAAACCCTGGTACTGCGCAAGCTGAATGTGGCGTTTCTTACTGCCCTGTTGAAGCTGTTGAACCAGATGATATTCGTATTGAATATAAAGGCTTTGCAGCCTTAGTTGATAAAGACAGCGAAAAATTCTTAGTTGATGCTGAAGTAGACTTTGTTACTGACCAAATGGGTTCACAGTTAACCTTGAAAGCACCAAATGCAAAATTACGTAAAGTAGATAATGACGCACCATTATTTGAGCGTGTTAATTACTTTATTCAATCAGAAGTTAATCCACAATTGGCGGGCCATGGTGGTGATTGTCAGTTAATGGAAGTGACTGAAGATGGCTATGCAATTTTACAATTTGGCGGTGGTTGTAACGGCTGTAGCCAAATCGATTTAACCGTTAAAGACGGTGTTGAAAAACAACTCATTGAAGTGATGGCTGGCGAAATTAAAGGTGTTCGTGATGTAACTGAACACGAGCGCGGTGAACACTCGTATTATTAATTAATCACATTGTTCAATAAACAATAAAAACCAGAACCTAGTTCTGGTTTTTTACTTCATGGAAGAAGGAATGCAAATCGCCATGGACCGTTCTTACGCATCCATGCGATCACGGCATATACAACATCCATGTTGAAAACGGCAGTAGATTTGTAACTTCATGGAAGAAGGAATGCAAATCGCCAGAGACCGTTCTTACGCATCCTCGGCAATTGCTCCTTGCATTGCTCTAATATACAACGTCCATGTTGAAAATGCGATCACGGCATATACAACTTCCATGTTGAAAACGGCAGTAGATTTGTAACTTCATGGAAGAAGGAATACAAATCGCAGGGACCACTTATTTAACCCTTATGAATACTGCATTCATATACCCTTGAAAATCACAATACGCCCCGTTTTAGCGCCTTTTTGTAAGACTTTTGTATTCTTTGTTTGCTTAATTTTTCTTTGCTGTTATTTGTTTGTAATTTGGCACTTTATTCTATTAATTTTTTTTTGCTTGTTTAGTATCGAGAAAACAGACTTGAAATTAGTATAAAGACCAGCTTAATGAAGACCAAATTTACGATAGTTATTGTGTTACTTAGCTTACCCCTTGCTGTTGCGCAATCAAATGAGCAATCACCAAACGCCTTTGGCTATCAACAAAGTCAATTCTCCTTAAAGTCTGGTTTTTATACTGTTCAAAATGGCGCAAAAGATAGTGACTATAAAAAACTTGATCCTAGTTTTAATGGTGTTGATGACAGTGCTATTACTTCTGTTGAAGCCAAAAGCCAATTTACTTGGGGGGCAACTCATTTAATTGCGCATCATGGTTTAAAAAATGCCACCAACAAAGATGGTCAGCAGATCGTAGCCAACATGATGTTAAATACTGGTGTTAAGCCGATAAAGCTCTTTGTGGGTTATGATGAACTTTCTTATAAGCATGGAGCTACAGAGACCAAGTATCGTTACGGTGTAGGATTCGGGTTACCAATAAAAGGCCAGCTAGTTACCGGTTATTTAACCAAAATATATGGCACATTGAAGTCGCCGGGCTTAGAAGACTTTGAAGGCGATAATGGTTATGCCTTAGCATTAAAAACCAGTTTTAAGCTAACCGATCAAATTTCATGGGATAGTGCTTTGGAATATACATGGAATCGTAAACTTACCACACTTCCTTTACCTGAAGGTCACCCTTTGCGGCTTATTGCGGAAGATAATTTAAGTAAAGAGTCAATACGGTTATGCAATAAACTCTCGTATAAAGTTAACCAAAATTTTGATCTGGGTATAGAATATGTTTACCTAAAAGGTGATGCCGTATTTGTTGGCAATGCAGGGCTATTAGGTGCTTTTGCAGCCTATAAATTTTAACTGTGAAATATCTCTTATTTAATATTTTCTCGGTTTTTATAATGCCAAAAACTCACTAACAACATAATAATTATAAATGGCAATGTGCTATAGATTAGTATTGTCCAGTTTTGTGTGAATAGAAGCCAACCAGCTAATAAAGATGCTAAACCTTGAACGGTAAAAATAATAAAATCATTTAGTGCTTGTACCTTAAACCGCTCACTTCCATGGTAACTTTCAGGTAATAATACTGTGCCAGTAATGAATAAAAAATTCCAACCAATGCCAAGTAAAACCATCGACCACCAATAATGCATTACTTGTTGGCCATTTAAAGCAACAATTGTCACCACTGCAAACATTATCGTTCCAACAAATAAAACATTAGCAGAATGGAATCGTTTAATTAACGCACCTGTAAATAAAGAAGGTAAAAACATCGCAGCAATATGGCTTTGAATAACCCATTTAGTATCCATTAACGAATGACCATCCATAGCATGCATGCTTAGAGGCGTTGCTGTCATAACGAAACTCATCAAGCCATAGCCAATTGCTGCCGATAGTAGGGCTATAATAAAAATAGGTTGTTTGATTATTATCTTAAGCGGCCTTTCAGGTTCATCTTGGATGTCACTTTTTTCAACTTTAGGATCAGTAAACAATTGAAAAACAAGTAGAGAAATCACCAATAAAATTAATAACCCTACAAATGATCCTGCATAACCGTGTGGGGCTGCTATCCAGTCTTTCGCCATTAATGCTATTTCAGGGCCTATCATGGCAGCAAAGATACCTGAGAGCATTAACGCAGAAATCACTTTCGCTGCATTATCTGGGCTAACACTTTCTAAGGCGGCAAAGCGCATTTGCTGTGCAAAGGCCAGACTTGAACCCATTAAAAACGTGGCAAATATAAACAAATAAAAACTGGCTACTATAGCGCTGTATGAAGCGATTAACGTGCCAATAATAGCAATGATAAAACCAATGTTAGTTGCTGTCTTTCGCCCCAATTTACTAGACAAGTTGGAGACTAAAAAAGTACTAACCGCCACTCCTAATATCATTATGGTCAGTGGCAGTGTTGCTAAACTTGGATCCGGAGCCATTTTACTGGCGAGTATTCCGCCGATGAATGTAATGGTAGGAGCAATACACATTAGCAATGGCATGGAAAAAAACAGCACTGCAACGTTTCGTGGCAGGTGCAGCACTTTTGTTAATATTAGTAAGGCAATAATCATTGCCACTATTACCAATGTTAGTGTGATAAACATTTAGCTGAACGCCTTATTTAATTTTTGCCTAACCGGTCTTTGTTGTTGTGAAAATGGTAGAAAAGGGTAATTCCTCTCGCCATCATGAATAAACAAAAAGCAGCCCAAATACCGTGGTTTCCGTATCCTTGTAAAATAAACCAACATGGGAAGAAAAAAGCGAATGTTGAGACTAGCATTGAGTTTCGCATCACAGCAGCTTCGGTTAAACCGATGTACACTCCGTCATATAAATAACACCAACAAGCTAATACCGGCAATGCAACAATCCAGGGAAGAAACTCACTAGCATAGGCTACTACCTCAGGTATGTCAGATAAAAGTTTAATAAACTCTAAACCGAATAAGTAAAAGAAAAGACTATAAATAATCGCAAACATAAAGTTGTATTTTAATGCCGTATTTACAGCAAGCGATAAAGCTGATGAGTCTTTGGCGCCTTTTGCTCGCCCAACTCTTGCTTCAGCGCCGTAAGCAATTCCGTCTAAACCAAAGGAAATGAGTAATAAGAAATTAAGTAAAATAGCATTGGCAGCAACTACCGTATCGCCAAGTCTTGCACCTTGAAAGGTTATAAATACAAAGCAGATCTCTAAACACAGTGTGCGAATAACAATATCGCGATTAAGTTTTAAGTAAGGGCTAAATGATACTTTGTTGAACAATGTATTTTTCGTTTTTGCTAAGGTTTTAATTAAATCTTTATGGTGAACATTTAGAGTTTTAGCAACAAAGTATAAACCTAATATCAAACTTGAATATTCGGCAATTAAAGTGGCTACTGCTATGCCCATTATTTGCCAGTTAAAACCTAAAACAAACAGTAGGTCTAGGCTTAAATTAACAACATTAGTAACGATTAACAGCCACATAGCGAACTTGGCTTTATGCAAACCTAATAACCAACCTAAAATTACTAAATTAGCTAAAGCAGCAGGGAAACCCCATATTCTTATTTCAGTGTACTGACGAGCATAAAACTGCACCTGTTCACTACCACCAGACAACCATAAAGAGGCATTTATATAAGGGGTTTGTAGAACAATCATTAGCAGACCGATTATGAAAGCAACAACTAGGCCTCTGCTTAATACTAGGAGAATCTGTTGCCTGTCTTCACTACCATAAGCTTGCGCAGCAAGGCCCGAGGTAGACATGCGAAGAAAACCACAAAACCAAGTAATAAAGGTGATAATCATTGCGCCAACGGCGGTGGCTCCTAGAAAGTACGCTTCAGGTAAATGGCCAATTACGCCAGTATCAACTAGACCTAATAATGGCACCGTGATATTGGATAAAATCATTGGAATGGCGAGGGCGAATAACGCTTTTCGTTCCTGTTGTTGCTTACTTGCTGTCAAAAACTCACCTTAGTTTTAAAATTTGAAAATAATTATTTTTTATTATTAGAATTAATGGACTTGGTATAATACGGGATCTGATGAACAAATAGCTATGAATAATGATTCCATTTTATTTGAAATTTTAAAAATAGTAACTGAAATTTAACATTCCTTAATATAGGTCAAAGTTGTAAACGGTAATGAAGGTAAAGTGCAATCAAGCTGTTACTTAAATTGAACTCTCAGGAATTGAAGATGAATGCTATCCCCGATTATATGACTGATAAACACCGCCATTGCGATGATATTTTTGCTGAAGCAGAAGCTGAAGTTGCAAAAGAAAACTGGATTTTGGCTGAGCAAAAGTGGCAAACTTTTACCAGAGAACTTGAGCTGCACTTACAGGCAGAAGAGCAGATACTTTTTCCTGAATTTGAACAGGCAACAGGCATGACTTCTGGTCCTACCCAAGTTATGCGCATGGAGCATGAACAAATGCGTGGCTTGCTGACATCGTTAAATAAATCATTAGTTGAGAAAAATAGTGAAGACTTCCTCGGCTTTTCAGAAACATTAATGGTATTAATGCAACAGCATAATATGAAAGAGGAAATGATGCTTTATCCTATGTGTCAGCAAAATATCAGTGATACTGAACAAATGACAGCACAATTGAAGCAACACTGCGATTGATGTGCAGTAGGTAATGTAAATGCAGCAAGTTTATTTAGATGTAAGTGAGCTAGAACCGCCTGAACCAATGACTGAAATTATAACCGCATTGGCTAGGTTGAAAGTAAACGAATACTTGCTGGTATTTCACCGCCGCGAACCGTTTCCTTTATACGAAAAGCTTGCCGCAGCTGGTTGGGCCTTTCAGTGTAAAAAATTAACTGATCAGCAATTTCAAATTTTTATTTATCGTGCAACAGATCAAAGTAAATTTAGCCAGCAGTTACTTAATAAAACAGATCAACCAACATCTGATCTGCAATGAATCTAAGTGGCCTTAACTTTTCCGCTTTACCCGAAATTAATATCATATTTCGGTTCTTTGTTTGTGCCGTATTATTTGCGCTTGGTGGTGCCTTTTTAATACTTATTTCCGGTGCTGAAGTGTGGCAAAGTCGTTGGCATCCGAATATGCTGGCGATCACCCATTGCTATACCCTAGGCTTTATTACAACAGTAATGATGGGGGCGTTGTTACAAATTTTACCGGTGATTGGTGGCATTGGTATACCGAAAGTAAAACAGGTTGCTAATACGTTTTTAATATTCCACGTAATTGGAACATTTAGTTTAATCACGAGTTTTATTTGGCCAATTTCTACATTAACAATAGCAGCAATTATTCTCCTCTTTATTGGCTATGGCATATATCTTGTGGCTTTGATTTCGGTATTGGTAAAAAAATTAAGCCAAGGTAGCAGCATAATCACCATCCGCTTTGCACTATGCGCACTTTTATTTACTTTAATTTTAGGTTTATTGATGGTGGCGCGAAACTTAGGCTGGCAGATCATTTCTTTCGATAAATATATCACTGATATGCACGCCATATGGGGGATCGCGGGTTGGTTTTCGTTGTTGATAATTGCTGTTAGTTTTCAAATTATTCCAATGTTTCATGTCGCACCAGAATTTAATGAAAGGATACGTAATTATTTGCCTAAGCTCATAAGCGTATTGCTATTGTTGGTAATGTTCAGCGAGGGGCATGTGCAAGAATTAGTATTTTTACTGCTATTAGTGAATAGCTTATTCATCGGTTATTTATGTTATTTATTGAGTTTACGCAAACGCAAGATCCCTGATACAACAGTAAATTTTTGGCGTTTATCGGCAGTTTCGCTTATCACTGTATTTATACTTTATTTACTGCCAGAGAAATTACTAATGGCCTTAGGGGTAGAGCAACCAACATTAACGTTAGCAGCCATGGTGATCTTCTTATATGTGATTTCTATCATTCTTGGCATGATGTTAAAAATTATGCCTTTTTTGTCTTATACTCACCTACAACAGCGTTGTCTTCTCGACTTTTCTTTGATGCAATTGCTACCTAACATGCATCAGTTTTTACCCCCGAAACACGGTAAAAAACTCTTTTATCTGCATTTGTGTACAGCCTCAGTGCTAGTGCTTACTTTAATTTTTAATCAACTTTATTTGTTATTGGCATTCACTCTACTTGTGGAGTTTTGCTGGTTGTTGGTTTTATTAATGCGATGTAAAAGGCTATACAATGTAACGATAAAAAATATTAATAATTAAACTTAGCTGAAGTAAAAATAATCAGCTTTTTATTAGCAAAATCAATTGAATGACTCTATTCTGATAAGACATAAACCCTAGTCTTCCTACAAGCACCTATGAAAAAAATATTAATTGCTCTATTAATGACTTTAGTACCAAATTTTGCCCAAGCAACGGTTATTTTAGTTTATCACCATGTAAGTGAAACAACGCCGAAAAGCACTTCAATAAGCCCAAAGCAGTTTGAGCTACATCTTAACTACTTAAAAGATAACGGCTTTAAAGTAATAGCATTAAATGAAATGGTTGATAAGTTAAAAGCTAAACAGCCATTAGAAGATAAAACTGTGGTGATCACCTTTGATGATGGTTACAGCGATATTTTATATAACGGTCACCCGTTATTACAAAAATTTGGCTACCCATACACTATGTTTATTAATCCGAATACGGTGCCAAATAACAGTGGCATTTATTTAGATTGGCCGCAAATAAAACAAATGGCAGATGACGGGGTACTTATTGCAAATCATGGTTTAGTACACGACTCTTTAATTAAAACCCCTAAAGGAGTTGAAGCACAAACATGGTTGACACAAAAGCTCGATGAGCTGGAACAATCTGAACAGATAATTAAGGACAAATTAGATCAAAATTGGAAATATTTTGCTCTGCCATATGGCGAGTATACCCCGCAAGCTCAGCAAGAATTAGCATCAATGGGCTATGCTGTATTTACCCAGCAATCGGGTCCGGTAGGCGACACTACCGATATTACTGCCATACCTCGTTTTCCGGCATCGATGCCTTATGACCAACTTGGACCGCTAAAAGATAAACTAAATTCATTGGCTTTTAATGTATCAGCAAAAAGCCAACGAGCACAAACGATAGTACCTTTCGGCGAACAACCAGAAAAAACTGTTGAAGTAAGCCTTAATGACTTTTATCCGAATATGCTTGCTTGTTTTATTGCTGGAGGTGGTAAAGCGGAAATTACTTGGCAAGGTAAGGAGAGTTTTACCATGAGTTTTGATGCTAATTTTAAGCCAGGCAGAAACCGTAGTAATTGCACCGCCCCAAGTATTTCAAAATCAGGTAGATTTTACTGGTATTCAAAACCTTGGTTTGTGCCCAAAGCCGATGGTAGTTGGTATACAGATTAACAATTTATTTAAGGAATAATTATGACCTCATTAATTTTATATGGTGCAGAGCCTTCACCATTTGTTAGAAAAGTACGGTTAGCATTAGCGTTCAAGCAGTTGGATTATGAGCTCATTCAAGTGTTTCCATTCAACCCTGAAAAACCGCAGGCTTTTATTGATAACAGCCCTACGGGGCAAATACCGTTACTGGCTTTTGGTGATGACTATATAACTGACTCATCTGTTATTTTGAATTTTTTAGAGCGCGAGTATCCCGAGCCAGCCTTACTTCCGAAAGATAATATTGCTGCTGCCAGAGCAATGTGGTTTGCAGAATATGCGAGTAGTAAAATGGTAGCTGCACTAGGTGGACATTTATTTGCTGAGATGTATTTAGCCAGAGCCTTTTTCAACCGTGAACCATTACAGTCTGATATCGATTTGGCGCTTAACGAAGAGATCCCCGAGATCTTTACTTATTTAGAAACGCAACTAAATAGTAATTATTTAGTTGCCGAGCAATTTACTTTAGCGGACTTAGTTGTAGGCGGTATGTTAGTTTTACTGAAGCATTGCAAGGTTAAATGTGATGCTAATAAGTGGCCCAAAGTTGCCGCTTATATTGATAGAGTGCACGCATTACCAATATTTACAAAAATCATTGATGAAGAAACAGAAATTCTTAGAAGTTACGGTTTAGATATATAACTAATAAAACAGCGCACAAATTAAAAGGGGTCAGTACCCTTTACTATTTATAATAGTAAAGGGTACTGACCCCTTTTGAGATGATTTAGATTTGACCCTAATTATTATTGTTCTATTTCAGCATTGTGATAAATGTTTTGTACATCATCGCTGTCGTTTAACATGCCCATGAATTTTTCAAATGCGGCAATGTCATCTTCACCAGAAATTGTTTTGTAATCTTGCGGGATCCAAGTGATCTCTTCCATTTCAAAAGTAACGTCGGGCATTTCTTCAGATAATGTTGTTTTCACTTTAAAGAATTCTGTGTGCGGTGCGTAGACGCTAATTAGCCCATCTTCATGCTCAACGTCAGTAACATCTACATCTGCCATCATTAGTACTTCTAAAATTGCATCTTCATCATCGCCTTTAAACACGAATAATGCTTGATGATCAAACATGAACGATGCTGAGCCTACTCCACCAATTTTTGAATTCGTTTTGGTAAATGCTTGGCGTACATCTTTGATTGTACGGTTGGTGTTATCGGTAAGGCAATCGACTATTACCATACAGCCACCTGGACCAAAACCTTCATAACGAGCTGGCTCATAGTTTTCACCACCAGCACCATTAGCTTTATCTATAGCATTGTTAATTACATGTGTTGGCACTTGATCTTTTTTGGCTTTTTCAATTAAGCGACGTAATGCTAGGTTGTTATCTGGATCTGAACCACCATTTTTTGCTACTACGTAAATTTCTTTGCCGTATTTTGAATAAACTTTAGTTTTTTGACCCGCTGTTTTCGCCATATCGGCTTTACGGTTTTGGTAAGCTCTGCCCATCTTAATTCTGCTCTTTATTTCTTAAACTATATTGCTACTGATTTTATCAATAATAGTGCAACTTATGCTAGTACCATTTGTGCTAGCTCAAATATTATCGATACAATATCAAGGATGATATTTTATTACCTAAAAGATAAGGGCAAAGCTGACGGTTTTCAAGGTTAAGTACTCAATCCATTGTAACTATTAATGCTAATCCTTAACTTGAGGGCTGGTCAGGGTTTTTATAATAATTGTCCAATGATCTAAACCATCATAAAAAGCTTTTATTGGTAATCGCTCGTCCAAACCGTGGGCAAACATTTCATCAGGGTTCATAAACACACTAGACATCGCCCAAGTTGGAATTCCGGCTGAACGAAAATGCATACCGTCGGTGCCGCCAGATTCCATAACACCCATAATTTCTACTTTCGGGTAACGAATATGCACAGCTTTAGCGACAGCAGCCATTACATCAGGTCGCAGTTCTGATATGGGGCTTTCAATCGGTGAATCGAGTGTTGCAATTATTACCCCGCTATTAGCCACTACCTGTTGTAGGGTGTTTTTAACGTCACTGACCTTAACGCCCGGGAATATGCGACAGTTGACTGTGGCGGTAGCAGATTGCGGTAAAGCATTTTCCGCATGTCCTGCACTTAGCATAGTTGCAATACATGTAGTGCGTGTGGTACCCACATATGAAGGTTCATTGGCTAGTAAATCCGATGCTTTTTTATCACTGGGGTTTTTAGCAAAATCTATCATCGCTTGGCCGAGTTCACCGCCGAGTTGTTGACCGGATTTTTCAAAGAATTTAAGTGTCATTGCCGAAGACATCACCGGAAATTGAAAACTTTGGATATTATTCAGTGCTGACATTAATTCGTATATGGCATTGTCTTTGCGTGGACGTGAACTGTGACCACCTTCATTCTTAACGGTAAGTTCAAAGGTTGCGTAAGTCTTTTCTGCAGCCTGTACTAAATAGGCAATGGCTTTGCCATTTACATCTAGATCGCCGCCTCCTGAGTCAGAGTTTAAAGCATACTCTGCAGAAGCAAGTTCTGGCGTGTTATGGGCTAACATCTTTGTTGTTTCCATACTCGTTTCTTCATCACCTGAAAAGGCAATGATTAAATCTCGGTTTGGCACAAAACCGGCTTTTTTCAAGCGAATAAAAGCGGCAGTCATCATGGTAATACCAAGCTTGTTATCTACCGTGCCACGACCATAAAAGTAGTTGTCATCTTTAGTCAGTTGAAATGGTGAACGTTGCCAATCTTTTTCCAAAGCTTCAACGACATCCATATGACCAATTAATAAAATAGGTTGTTTACCCGAGCTGTTATCACCACGATATCGAACAGTTAGAGCAGCTGTTTCACCCTTAGGGATAATGTTAATATCTTCGTCGCTAAATCCTGCCGCTAAAAATTCATCGGCTAAATAAGCAGCCATCTCTGGGACTTTACCTCTGCCGGCAACTGTAGGGATAGAGATTACTTTAGTATAAATTTCTAAGGTTTTTTTTGCATGTTCACTGTCAGAATCACTCTTTGCAGAAACGTGCAAAACAAGTAACAAAGGCAGTAGTGCAAAGAATGTTTTTTTCATCATAAATCCTTTTGTAGTAGGGCTGGTAATATTAAAGGTTCGAGTGATTATATATTATCTCAAAATCCTTCAGCATTAGCTCTGAGTCAATACTTGGTATCGCCATTGGGTCGGTTTGCACTGGTTTGAATATTGCCTGAATTTTACCATTAGGATTGGTCAAAATAATTGATGCGCTATGGTTTACTAGATAGTACTCATCGCTAGTATCTTCAACAATGCCATACATTAAGCCTAAGCTGCGAGCAAAGGGGAATAACACCTCATGGCCAGCGCGTAGTGCAAAAAATTCTTCATTAAAATAACGAATGTAGCTATTCAATTTTTTTTGCGTATCGCGTTTAGGATCAGCAGTTACTAAAGCGACTTGCATTTTATTGTCGGTTAATTCTTTTAATTGCGGGTAAATATAATTCAGTTCTTGTAACGTTACAGGGCATACATCTGGACACGAAGTATAGCCAAAAAAGAATAACGTCCATTTGCCTTTAAGCTGTTCATTGCCGAAGGTATTACCGTTATGATCGGTTAATTCAAAATTGGCGATGGTGCGCGGTTGTTGATACAGCAATGCATGCTCAGGCTGTTGATTAATAAAATGCGTTTGGTAAACAAATGCACCAATGGCTGCAGATGCTACAGCCAAAATGATAATTAATAGTTTATTCATATCTATTAGAATACTGCCTTTGGTAAAATGTAATGGTCAGCCAAAAGAACAACAAACAACACCATCAAATGTATAATTGAAAACCTGAATGTTTTCATTGCTGTATCTTTTTCCGCATTAAACTTTAATTTCCATGCATAAGCAAAAAATGCCAGATTTAAGGCGCAAGCACCAACAAGATAAATCCAACCACTCATACCCACTAAATACGGCATTAAACCAACAATAAATAATAAAATGGTATACAACAATATTTGCGTTTTAGTGAAGGTAATACCGTGGGTAACCGGTAACATTGGAATGTTTACTTTCGCGTAATCATCACGGCGATGAATTGCTAGTGCCCAAAAGTGAGGTGGTGTCCAAACAAACACTAATAACACTAAAAGCAATGCATGAGGATGCACTTCATTGGTCATTGCTGTCCAACCTAGCAATGGTGGTATCGCACCGGCTAAACCACCAATTGTGATGTTTTGCGGCGTGGCTCGTTTCAGATACAACGTATAAATTACCGAGTAGCCGACTAAACCTGAAAACGTTAACCAAGCGGTTAATGGGTTAACTAATGCATAAAGCATGATAAAACCGATCACCGATAACGCGACGGCAAAAGTAATCGCATTTTTGTTACTGATTCGACCGTTAGGTAGTGGACGATTATGTGTACGCGCCATAATGGCATCAATTTTTTGATCAACAATATGGTTTATCGCAGCAGAAGCAGAGGATAATAAACCTATCCCTAACATTGCCGGGAAAAGGATTTGCCATGGAATTGCACCAGGCACAGATAAGCTCATACCTACTAATGCCGTTAGCACCAATAAAGCCACAACTTTCGGCTTGGTTATTTCGTAATATTCTCGCCAAGAAACCGGGCTAGTATCTATTGCTATCGTTTCAAGGGTATCTACGCTTGCTTTACTCATTTTAGCTCCTAAATTTTTCGTTTTAAGCTATAGCTTAAATGGATCATGCTTAACATTAACAGTGCTGCCACCACGTTGTGACTTACGGCGACTGGAAGCGGTAAAGTAAAAACAATATTGCTTACGCCAAGGGCGACTTGGCAGGTTAAAATAAAGCCAATGAATATGGCGTTAGTTTTGAAGAAACTTGATTGTGCATTGCGAAACACACTAATTGCTAACCAGGCGATATAAAGCGTGGTTACAATTGCACCAATTCTATGCATGGCATGAATCGTAATGCGCTCGGCATGACTTAAAAAACCAAATTCATAGGTATCACGCTCTGGCGGAATTAAATCGAATGAATTTGCAAAGGTAAGCTGCTGCATCCAACCGTCCTGACAAATTGGCAGTTGTGTACATACCAGAGCGGCATAATTACTTGATGTCCAACCACCAAGGGCAATTTGTAAAGTAAGAATTACCACACCAATAAAAGCAAAAGTTTGATACTTGCGTAAGTTATAGTCTCCACCCGGTACACGCGAGGATGAAAGACGAAGGTAGAGCAAATACAGCAAGCATAAGGTGACAAACCCTCCTAGCAAGTGTCCCATCACTACAATTGGCATAAGCTTCATGGTGACTGTCCACATACCAAGTGCTGCTTGGAATATTACCGTACACACCAACATTAACGGCAAAAATAACGGCAAACCTTTATCGCGATGTTTAAATGAAAAGATAAATATTGCGGCAATAAATAATCCTAAAGCGCCGGCGAAGTAGCGATGGATCATTTCATTCCATGCCTTTGCAGGTTCTACCGGGCGTTCAGGAAACGCTGATTCTGCCATGGCAATTTTGTCGGCAGTTTCAGGTACATCAATAAAACCGTAACAGCCTGGCCAGTCTGGACAACCTAAACCGGCGTGGGTTAAACGGGTGTATGCGCCAAGTGTAATAACCACTAATGCTAATAAAATTGCAACAAAGACTAATTTACGGGTACTCGCACTTTGCTGGCGAGTTTGCATAGAATTGTGCATTAACCAATCCTCGAGTATTTTAATAACTTCTTCAAGTCACTTAACATGGCTTTACCAAAGGCTGGAATATCCTCAACACTAGCAGGCTGGCTGTAAGTTAAAACAATATTACCTAATGGGTCTGCCACATAAATTTGGGTTGATGACAGCGCATTTTGTGCTGAAATTGGAGTATCAATAACACGCCAATGCTTATCGTTTATGTGTTGCAGCTGCTCTGCGTTAAACGGAGAATTACTTAGCGCAATAGGAGTTACACGTGGTGTTTCTCTACCTAGTGCTAAATAAGCGTGTTCGATACCCATTAAGGTCTGTTGACAATGTTCGTCGCAATTTTCAGGCAAAGAATAAATGACAAACCATTGCTTAATGTCTGCTTTTTCAAGGCCTATTTCCTCTAAAGTGAGGGGCTGCTCTAACAATTGCCCTTGATTTGTTACGCCATAATTAAACCATTGATTATCTAATGCTAATTTGGCGATTACTATAGGAAGAATAAATGCAGCCAATACGAGTACTAAAGTACGTCGTGATTTTTGCTGACTGTTTGTGGGAGAGGTCATTAGGAGCCTTTTTTTGATTTTTATTATTAGGTACTTATTTAGTTATTTTTTTGTTCTGGGTTTAATCTTCGGTTCTGTAAGTTTTATAACTTGCCCAAATCATTAAGCTCAACCATGCAATTGCTAGTGTAAACCACTGCACTGCATAACCTGTATGTTTTTCAGGTGGCATTACTACCGGTTGCCAGTTTTTTGTATAACCTATATGTTCTTTTTTATCTAAGAAAACGACAAAGGGCAAGAGCTTAATGTTAATTAGTTGTGATATTTTTTCGATGTCTATTTGTTGGATGCGTTGTGGCCATGAATCATTAGTTAATTGTTCTTCAGTTAAAACAATGCCTTGTTCGATAATTCGGATGTTTCCTTTGATATTCTGACGATTTTTAATGTCATTTAGGTTAGGAATAAAACTTCTATCGATTGAGCCTTCTATCCAACCTAAGTTAACTAAAACGGATTTTCCAGAGCTATCATCTATAAATACTTGTAGGACCCGATAGCCTAATCTACCTTGATGAGTTTGGTTATCAACTAAGAACTTATATTGATTATTAAACTCACCTTCAAGAGCTACTGGTATGTCATTAAGCGTTTCTACTTTGCTATTAACATCGGCAAGTACAAAATTTAAATCAAGAGCTTGTTGTTTATTTAGTATCTCTATATTGGTCAAACGCTGTTGTTTTTCATCACTGCGTTCAAACTGCCACAGACTAAGCTTGATTAATCCAGAAAATACAAGCAAGGTAAAGATCACCCAAGGCAATCGCCATGAAGATAAATAAGATATCAGTACTGAAGTTTTAACAGATTTAGTATTCATGAATTAGCCACTACAACATTAATAAAAATAAGGGCAAAACATTGGTTTATAAAATTTTCATCGCTGTTTTTTTAGCGTTTATGATTTACAACTTGTTTCGAGCGATGGTGATAATGAATAAAAACTCATCAGAGCAACCACCTATGTCTAAATATATAGGCCGTAGGGTAATATTCTCGGCGATTATTGTTTTAATATTACTGATTGGTATAGCCACAGGTTTAATAACCCCAAACCCAAGACCATATTAATATTCGACTACCAGCTATACTGATTTAAACTTTTGTTAGTTCCTAGTTCCTAGTTCCTAGTTCCTAGTTCCTAGAACGAATAAACTGCGCCTAAAGTTAAGCGCAGTTTTTATAACGTTACTACAATATATAAACAAACAAAAACAGCAACACCCATACCACATCTACAAAATGCCAGTACCAACTAGCAGCTTGAAAGGCAAAGTGATTTTCAGGGGTAAAGTGTCCCTTAAATACACGACACAGCATCACAATTAACATGATGGTTCCTAAGGTAACGTGCATGCCATGGAAACCGGTTAGCATAAAGAAGGTATTACCATAAATACCACTCGCTAGGGTTAACCCCATAGCAGAATATGCATGAATGTATTCTTCAACTTGCAGTACTAAAAACGCTAAACCTAATAAAACCGTTATACCCAACCAAACCTTTAACACGCCACGTTTGTTTTGCTCTAAAGCAACGTGGGCAAAATGAGCGGTGATAGATGAGGTCATTAATAATATAGTGTTATACAGAGGTAAGCCGTTCCAACCCATAGCTTCGGTAGTAGTACCATCAGGTGTAGTTGTTAAAGGCCATGCCGCATGAAATTCAGGCCATAATACTTGGAACGTTTCCAAGTTGTTATCAGCTCCACCAAGCCATGGAACACTTAGCATTCTGGCGTAAAAAAGCGCACCAAAAAATGCAGCAAAAAACATTACTTCTGAAAAGATAAACCAGCTCATACCTTGGCGAAATGAATTATCCATTTGACCACTGTATTTACCTGCCATCGATTCGCTAATAACATTATTGAACCAGCCAAATACCATATAAATTAACAGCGCGATGCCGCCTAACAGGATCCAACCACCTATGCCTTCGCCAGTGTCTATATTAGCGACATAATTACCCGCACCTATGGCGATTAAAAATAATGCAAAGGCACCTATAATTGGCCATTTACTTTGATCAGGAACGTAATAACTTTCATATTCTTTTGTTGTTGTCATTATTCTTCTCCTACACGACTTTTTGAAACTTCGGCGGTTTCTTCACTGGCTGTAATGTCATATAAGGTATATGACAAAGTTAGTTCAGTGATATGTTCTGGCAGTTCTGGATCCACATAAAATTGCAGTGGTAACCAGGCTTCTTCATTCGCTTGTAATGGTTGCTGATTAAAGCAAAAACATTCAATTTTCTGAAAATAATTAGCTGCCTGACCGGGCGAAACAGATGGTACTGCTTGCGCAACACCATCTCGACCTGATTCATTTTTCGCGTAATATTTTACAAATTTCATTTCCCCTGGGTGGACATCAATAGAGTTCATTTCTGGCTTAAATTGCCAAGGCGCACCTTTTGCGGTGCGGCTAATAAACTGAACTCGAATCAATCTTGAAGTATCAATGCCATCTTCATTAACAGCAGCAGCAGTAGTTGCTGTTTTGCCATTTAACCCAGTGATATCACAAAACACATCGTATAAAGGTACCAAAGCAAAGCCGAAAGCGAACATAGCGAATACAGTTACAACAAGTTTCGTTACTCCTTTTTTCACTTTTTTGTCCAATGGCTGTGCTTGGTCTTTAGTCATGTGCTTTCCCTATTACTTAATTTCTGGTGGTGTTGAGAATGTGTGATAAGGCGCAGGAGATGGAACTTCCCACTCTAAACCTTCAGCACCATCCCAAGGTTTCGCCGGCGCTTTTTCACCGCCACGAATACATTTGATCACCAACACTAAGAATATTAGTTGTGATAAACCAAAGGCAAAACCACCTATGCTCACCCACTTGTTAAAGTCAGCAAATTGTAGGGCGTAATCTGGAATACGACGTGGCATACCAGCTAGACCTAAGAAATGCATAGGGAAGAACAATAGATTTACAGAAATTAATGAACACCAAAAGTGGAACTTGCCTAACTTCTCGTTGTACATGTTGCCAGTCCATTTTGGTAACCAGTAATATGCACCAGCATAAATTGAGAACAATGAGCCGGTCACTAGTACGTAATGGAAATGCGCGACAACAAAATAGGTATCATGATATTGGAAATCCACTGGCGTCATCGCTAGCATTAATCCAGAGAAACCACCAATAGTGAACAAAATTACGAAGGCAATTGAGAACAACATAGGTGTTTCAAAAGTCATCGAGCCTTTCCACATGGTTGCTACCCAGTTAAATACTTTAACCCCAGTAGGTACCGCAATTAACATGGTGCAGTACATAAAGAACAACTCACCTGCAAGCGGCATACCTGTAGTAAACATGTGATGCGCCCAGACAATAAAGGACAGGAACGCTATCGATGATGTTGCATAAACCATTGAGCTGTAACCAAATAGCTTCTTACGTGCAAACGCAGGAATAATGGTTGAAACGATACCAAAGGCAGGCAATATCATAATGTAAACTTCAGGATGACCAAAGAACCAGAAAATATGCTGGAACATTACCGGATCACCGCCCCCAGCAGCATTAAAAAAGTCAGTGCCAAAGTAAGTATCGGTTAATACCATAGTTACTGTACCTGCGAGGACCGGCATAACTGCTATTAATAAGTAAGCAGTGATGAAGAATGTCCAAACAAATAATGGCATTTTCATGTAAGTCATACCTGGAGCACGTAAGTTCATTATGGTAACAACAATGTTAATTGCCCCCATAATTGACGAAATCCCCATAATATGAACAGCAAATACGAAAAATGCAGTACTACCATTTGAATACGTTGTTGATAGAGGTGCGTAGAATGTCCAACCAAAGTTAGGACCGCCGCCTTCCATGAACAACGATGACAATAAAATGCCAAAGGCAAATGGTAATATCCAGAATGACCAGTTGTTTAAACGTGGTAGCGCCATATCTGGAGCACCAATCATCATAGGTAGCATCCAGTTAGCCAAGCCGGTAAAGGCTGGCATGATGGCACCAAATACCATGATCAAACCGTGTACTGTTGTCATTTGGTTAAAAAAGTCAGGTTCTATAATTTGCAAACCAGGTTGAAATAGCTCGGCACGTATTACCATAGCCATTGCACCACCAGTAAGCAGCATAATGAAAGAGAACCAAAGATAAAGGGTACCAATATCTTTATGGTTAGTTGTGTATAACCAGCGCTTAATGCCGGTCATTTTATGATCATGATGATCGTCGTCATGATGATCCATAGTGTCAGTTGCTGTTGTCATAATCATTCCCCCTTATTTGGCTACGTCGTTAGCTTGAACCATATCGCCGGTGCTATTGCCCCAAGCATTACGTTCATAAGTTATTACTGCAGCCATCTCTTGTGGAGATAACTGTGCAGCAAAGCCCATCATGGCAGTGCCCGCTTTACCATCTACAACCATGCTAATGTGTGCATTAACATCGCCAGTGGCAATTGGACTACCTTTTAAGGCTGGGAATGCTGGTGGCATACCAGCGCCTGAGGCTTGGTGACAAGCAGCACAACGGGTGTTGTAAACTTCTTCTCCTTTGCTCATTAACTCATCCATAGACAAGTCGGCTAAATTTACTTCAGTGCTTTCAACAGCAACTTCTTCTACGGCAGCAGGAGTCGACGGTTCAGCAATTGTTGCGCCATCAGTTCCTTCGACAATAAATTTAACATCAGCAGGTTGTACAGCTTGACCGGTATTATTATCCCAAGCATTACGCTCGTACGTTATAACCGCGGCAATCTCTTTAAGTGATAACTGCTTACCGTAACCTTGCATGCCTGTACCAGAACGGCCATTGAAAACCACGGCAATGTGTTCGCCAAGTTTACTTGGTGCAGTAGCTATTTCACTGCCTTTAAGTGCAGGGAATGCTGGTGGTAAACCCATACCTGTTGGTTGGTGACATGCTGCACAATGAGCAGCATAAGTTTGCTCACCTAACGCCATTAACTCTTCCATAGGAAGTTTAGCTGTAAGTGATTGCGCTTCAGCTTCAGCTGCTTTAGTCATTGCAATCTTTTGCTCATTTACCCAAAGTTCGTAATCAACTTCAGAGCGAACATCAACCACAATAGGCATGAACCCATGATCTTTACCACAAAGTTCAGCACATTGACCGCGGTAAATTCCTGGCTCATTAACAAAGGTCCAAGCTTCATTGATAAAACCAGGGTTCGCATCTTGTTTAACTGCAAATGCTGGAACCCACCAAGCGTGAATAACATCATCTGAAGTAATTAAGAAACGAACTTTACGATTTACTGGAATTACTAACGGTTTGTCTACTTCAAGTAAGTAATTTTCACCTTTTGCTTCACCAGGACCGTTTTGATTTTGATACTGAGCTGTCGGTGTAGATAAAACACTGTAAAACTCAATGCCTTGATCAAAATACTTATAATGCCATTTCCACTGCGAACCAGTAACTTGCACGGTGATATCAGAATTACTGTTATCTTCCATGTCAATCAACGTGGTTGTTGCAGGCCATGCCATACCGATAAGAATTAAAATAGGGATAGCGGTCCAAAGAATTTCTACTTTAGTGCTTTCATGAAATGAGGCAGGTTTTGCCCCTTTGGACTTACGGTGAAAGATCATTGACCAGAACATAGCGCCAAAAACAACGACACCAATTACCGTACAAATCCACATTACCAACATATGCAAATCATAGACTTCATGGCTGACTTCGGTCACACCTTTAGTTAGATTTAATTGCATATCTGCCCAAGCTGAACTGGAAATTAAACTTCCCAACAACAGCCAACCCAGGTTACGTCTCTTCACTCGACATCTCCTCTGCTTTTATTAGCCTAGAAAATACAGAAATAAGTGACAAGATACATCTTTATTCGATGTCTCTAATTTCCGTAATTTATTTTTATTATTGTGTTACGTAAAAAACCTACATCGATGAATGGGGTAGGGAGTCTACAGCGTAATATTTGTATATTATCCGCTCTAGAATTACTTAATTTTTAGGCAAGGTCTAGTGCTTTGTTATAAAAAAGTTAAATTAATTACTTAAATGTTAGTAGAGTAAATACTACTAAAATTGAATAGGTTAGGCGCAGTTAAAGGGACACAGAGAAAAGAAAAAGGCTAAATTAAGTGAATAATTTAGCCTTTATGTGTTGTTTGTTTTTTATACTGTTAAAGTGGCGGCAGACTACATCCAATCAGCGTTGCGGATAACACCAACAGCAATGCCTTCAATATTAAAATGTTGGTTAGCTAAGTCGACAATAATTGGAGAGAAGTCTTCATTTTCTGCATGTAAATGCACTACATTACCGTCACGCTTATAACGTTTTACCGTTACGTCGTCTTCAACTCTAGCAACCACGACTTGGCCATTTTGAATATCAGTTGTTTGATGAACCGCTAATAAATCACCATCTAAAATACCAATGTCTTTCATGCTTTCGCCATTTACTCGTAATAAGTAATCGGCAGCGGGATGAAATAAACTACCATCAATTTTGTAATGCTCTTCAACATGCTCTTGCGCCAAAATGGGCTCACCAGCAGCAACTCGGCCAATTAGTGGTAAGCCTTCTTCTTCGATATGTTCTTCTGCAAGGCGAATACCACGAGACGTACCCGGCAGCATTTCTATAAAACCTTTCTTAGCGAGCGCTTTTAAATGCTCTTCTGCTGCATTGGCCGACTTGAAACCGAAGAAATCAGCAATTTCAGCTCGCGTAGGCGGCATTCCTGTATCGGCAATTTTTTCTTTAATAAGATCAAATATTTGTTGCTGTCTGTTAGTAAGTGGGCGCATATTATTTTTGAGTAACCTGTTTTTCTGTACAGTACATTGTACTGTCAGTATATACAGCTATAAAGTAAACGCAACTGTAAATCCTTAAAATGATTAAATTTATGTGGTTTCCAGTTCCAAATAAAATTTTGTCCAGAGGGGTGAAACTGTATATTTAAGTCAATTCCTAATTATGCAAAGTAGTAGTCTTTATAACATATTGTAATATATAAATTTATATGAACAGTCCATGAGAAATATGGCCTGACAGTAAAAGTCTATTATGTGTAAGGTAAGTTTTCAAGCACGGTAATGGTGCGTAGGGGCATGGCGCTAACCTTTATGCCGATCGAAAATCAATTAAACTCACCTTTATAATAGGGGGCGGCCTCTATGAACGTAGCTTAATTTATGTTCAAAACTACATGTTGATGTTTATCTAAGTGTCAAAAAATCATAAGTAGTTGCGTTTTTTGCAATAACTCGTATCCCGTGCGTTCCCAACCGTGTAAAAAGCTGAACTAACTAATATGCAAATGACCATATGTTCCAAAATGGAACCAACCACTCAATTGTCCAACAAGTTGTTGGACAATTGAGGATTCAAACGAGAAAACACTAAAAAATGAAGGGCTGTTTCGTGCCAAAATCAGGAAAAGAAAAAATCGCCGTCATATAAAAGAAGAAGCTCCTAAATAAATTATCATTTAGGAGCTAAGCTAGAGTGAGAAGAAGGATCTCCTGAAGCATGTTGTGGATCGGCTTAGTGGCATTAGTTGTCGTATAAGGAGCTTTATCGGACAATTATTGATTTATACGACATTTTAGGCGTCGGAAAGCCCAAAACCTTCCGCTTAGTGGCAAAATCAGCCATGATTCACCTAATTTTTGTGACTTCACTAAAAACAGGTGAAAGATAGGTGAAAAGCGACCGCTCGTGGCAGTTGGTGTCATTAGTCTGGGTCGAGTGATTCAACAGGCTTCTTTGCGTTGTAATGCCACAGAAACGGACGGTTTACTACGAAGTAGCGAAAAAATTATACTTGGCAATAATTCGTCGAATATTCGACCTCAAGTGTCACAAAGAAGACCTTAAACTTGAGATCGCAAATTCTTTTGTTGCCACATTGCGGACGGTTTCAGAAATGAAAAACCAGACCTCAAAGGGTCTGGTTTGTGCCAACTGCGGTCATTCGACTTGCGGATTATTTTCGGTGCCTTTTTACCTTAAGAGGCAGAGAAATTTGTATTGGAATGCGTAGCAGGTGTAAGCTGTAGGATTAAAAGCTTGCCCGTGGTTTTGTCCCTTCCTGAATCAGGTTACCCATCTCCATTTATTAACCCACTTCATTGCTCGGCTTCCTCTGTTGATTTCTTAAACAAAACATTGCCCACTAATACGGTCCTAATTATTCCCCAAGCTAGGGCCAATGTGCCAGATATTATTGCTGCCCAAGAGATGTCTGGAGCAAATAATAATACATCAGACACTGTCATTTGATTTGCCTTTGGAAGCACCACTAAAAATGCGATCGAAAGTAAAACGCTCATCACAAGTGGGGCGACTAAAAATCTGAAATAGCTCCACCGATTTAGAGTAGGCAATCCAGATTTCCAACGTTTAATTAACAGGAAAGTTCGCGGTATCCCAATCAGCTGCAAAACTAAAATTAATGTAATTGCATAAAAAACTTTATCAAAAGTGCCAGCCCTGCTTTCTCTTATTTTTCCGCCTGTCAAAAGCAAATAAACATTCTCTGGCAGCATTCTGACCGTACCATCAAATACGGAATCTTGCCCGTTAATGAGCACCACCACTCCCAAGCCTTCTTCAGGAATCATAATAATTTCCGAACGATAGTTCGCAACTAAACCCTTATGCATTACAAGCTTTTTTCCATTAAGCTGTCGACTTAGCCATCCCATCGCATAATGTTGCTTCTCGGGAGTATGGTATAGTTGCATCGAAGCATCAGAGAGCAGTTTGTTATCAAGGTAACGCCCACTATTTAGTTGGGCAATCATATAGTGGCTGATATCTTTTGCACTGGATATCAGATAACCAGCAGGTTTTTTTCGTCTGGGGTAAGGAATATCAGGGGTTGGAAAAGCTTTCCCTATAAAATAATTGTATCCCGTCGCAAGTCCATTATTTCGCGCTGATTCCTTATCTGTATAACTATGTGTCATATCAAGGGGATCAAATATATTCTTTTGAATATATTTTTCATAACTCATACCAGAGACCGTCTGAACGACAAGACCAAGCAAGTCATAATTTGTATTGCTATAATTAAAACTGCTCCCAACAGGAGTTACAAGATTTACATCCTTAAGTTCCCTAATTCCTTTTTCCAAAGCTTCAGGCGATGTATCCCCATCTGTAAATTTCTTTCTGCCTGTTTCTGTGGAAAAACCGCTGGTTTGATTTAGTAAATGTCTTAATGTTATTTCTGAGGACTTATCCTTATCACCAACCCTGAACCAAGGAATGTAATTTTGCACAGGCTTGTCCAGTTCAATTAACCCTTTATCAAACAATTGCAAAATTGCCATCGCTGTGAAGGATTTTGATGTCGACCCCAATATAAAAGAGGTATCCCCTGTTACCCTTCGCCCATTCTCGTCAGCTTTCCCAAATCCTTGTACGTGGATAGTTGTATCACCCTTAACAATAGCTAACGCTAAACCAGGTATTTCTGAGCGGCCCATCTCCAATTCAATATAAGACACAATTTTATCAACCATATCTTTTTCAACAATATCGGATGCTTGGACAAAAGGTGGGTTATGAATTAGTAACCCAAAAAGTAAAACACAAGCCCGTATGTATTTTATCTGTTTTTTAAAGCTCTTATAATCAAATGCCATGTTTCCAGCTTCCTTATATAAAAACCTGTTTTGTAGCTAATAAAATGTTAGCTTAATATTTACACTTGTAAAGGAATTATAATTTATGGTAGATACCTCAATTAAAAAGAGTTTTAACTTCAAGCTAAAATGAAAGCTGTTGCTTTACTATTTATGTTCAAAGTCGGAGTAGTTACCATTATTGGAAGAAGCTCGTACGTCAGCTATAGAGAATGAAATGATTACAATCAGAAGAGCTTGTGCGGCTGTTGTTCGCATTACGTTAAACAGCCATCGGTCTCAAGTGTGCCAATAGCGGTCTATTAGAAAGTTCTAATATAGGCTTTAAATGACGCCAAATCCTTTTAGGTAACTTAATACTATCCCTAAAATTGAAATTATGATTAGCAGTTCAATGCGAGTTATTCTAAAGGGCTCTTTATCTTTTTTTTCCTCAATAGTCTTTCCTTTGACAAGGACATCATAAGCAGTAGTGAAGTCGATTGCCTTCTCAGCTAAATAAACATCCATAGCTCCAGCCCCCATAACGGCTTCCTTAAACGCTCTCTTTTCAACGTTAGTATAACCCCCCTCGTCTAGGCCTTCGAGGCAAATTAATACGTTTGCTTTTACCCATCTCCTTACCGTTAATTGTTGCATTACCTTTTTAATATCCCGCTCAAGCTCAAAGAAATCACCAGTTAAGCTTCTCGGGTGGCTAGAACTGCGTCTAATTGATAACACTTTTCGAGTGATTAAATTTTCACCCGTTAATTCGTGAGGAGATACTTTAATTTGAAATGCTTGTTTAAACATTGGGAGTTTGGAGATTGTTCTTATTATATCCATATTAATCTTTAATTTTACTTCCGCTATTCGCTCTTATGCGACCGTCGCAATTATTGTTTATTTGTACAAATACAATACATGATGTTATTGTAAAAACACAAGTTTTTAGTTGTCGCTACCGACTGCTTTGAGCTGTGATTTCAATCGGTGAATGCAAATTAAATTACTTTAACTCATCTCAGGTGTTGTACTTACTTAAAAGAGTTAAGCTTGTGGCCTTGCCTTATGTCCCACAAGAAATACAGGCTTACTAAAATACCCCCCATCAAAACAATACACATATAGGTAATCCAAAAAGTCCCATTGGCGAGCGGGAGTTCGTCTATAATCGTAGCGTGGCTTTCTTTGATAGCCACCCAAACTTGCATATTTACAATTAAAGAGATTGCCATACTTCCCACAGAAATTACATACAAGGCGCAGACCACAAATACTTGATAGTGTGTAAGTTTAGCTCCAACAATGAATGCGGTAATTAAGAAACCGAATGTAAATGAGATATAAATGGTAAAGCTTGTTAATGCGTTATTAGCGTATAACGCAATGAGTTCGAGCGTTTCAGCATTGGTCATGAATCACCTTCCAATATATTTCGATAACAGTAAAAGCTAACTCTATAGAGGCCACGCGCCTTGGTCTATTGTGCCCATCCACCATGTTTCTACCAGCTTCCCTTCTTTGAGACGATAAAGCTGTACGCCTCGGCCCTGATTTTTCTCACCTGTTTTTGGGTCAGTAGTCGAAACAGTCCATAAAGCCCAAATCAGGTCTTTATCGGCAGATATTTTAAGATTAACAAATCTCATATTAAGTTTTTCACGGTAATTTTTAATTTCTTGTAAATATTCTCCCCTTGTAACTGTTCTATTGCCTTTAGGTTCATGCCTTATATAAGTTGCAGCTACAATTTGGGGCATTAAATCGTAATGTCCCTCGTTCCACAAATCAGTCCATTGTTTATAAACCTTCAGATTATGTTTTTCTTCAGAAGATTGCGCAAAAGCCATAGGTACAATAGAAAGATATATTATCGCTACAATAATCGTTTTAATTTTTGTTTCTAAATTCATAATTAAAGCCTTAAACTAGAGGACGCTTTGTGTCTTTGGAAATTATAGTACAAATGTTCTGTTATTAAAGTAGAGGGTATGAGAGGAAGGAAAAGGCACAATTTGCACGGTTGCGGCATTTAGCGTAAGTTATTGAAAACGAACGGCTCCGATGAGCGAATAGGCGACCTTTGTTGATTTGATTTATATAAAACCAAAAGATATTCAAAATACCTTTAACCTCTACTTTTACACATTTTGTTAGTCAGTTATTTAAAAATAGAGTATTTGAAAATTCCCTAAATTGAAAGGTTCGCTGATATGTAATAAACAAGTGTTATTCAATAAATGTATACGTCACTATATAGAACATTCGTAATTTCAATCCAGTCGCATCAATAATTATTTATTTATTTATCAATAATTAATTATTTATCAATAATTAATTATTAATTATTAATTATTTATCAATTATTTAACACGCCTTGCTTTGAGAATTGATATTGGTTTGTCAGAGTGTATATTGTCCGCTAACAAACCTGTTAGATGGACTTAATCGAGCAAAAAATGTTTGAACGTCAGGCAGGCTATATAAACTACAGATATAAATTTGACACGTTGTTTCAAATGGTTGATTCAATTTGTTCAGTGTGATTTTTATTAGTAATTTAATAGTGTCGGTTGATTTTGAGAATGTATAATTCACATTTTTGGCAGATATTTGTTCTTGTTTTTGTTAATTTAAAATTAAGGATATTTACATGAAGTATCAGTCTATAGTGTCGGCTTGTTTAGTGTCGATGCTTTACGGTTGCGCGAGTACAATGACATCTGGTGGGGTGAGTGTTTCTGAGCCAAGTGACATTGATATATATAACGCTAAAGTTGCCTATTGTGAGGTTTTCACTTATGAAAATGCAACCTATTACACAGGGAACGATCCGAAAAAATCTCCTGCTATTCGTAAAGAGGAAAAAGAAAAATCATGGAATGCTTGGCAGCAAAAGCGTAAAGAATTGAAGTCTGAATTAATAGGTAAACGGTTTTTTATTTCTCACCCCGCAGCATTTTTTACATTTGATGAAAGTACACAATATTTAAAGTTTTATGGCAAAGGTCTTTCAAAGGGCAAATATTCAACTTACGCCTCAGCGGTGCCTGAGAAGGTGTTATTTAATAATCGTGATTACTTAACTAGAGCGTATGATTTTCCTCTCCCAAGAGGAGCTTATAAATTTGGTCCTGGAGTGGGTTCAAGAGTTACAGCTCTTTTCAAAAACTATGGTAATGCTAATCAGAATGTTCATGGAACATATGTAATTAACAATGTCGTTCTGCCAAATTATAAAATGCGTACAGGACTGTTCTCGGATCCCGTGCCAAATCGTAAAATGCCCATGTTTGGAGTTACCCTTCATACAAAGAAGTGGTACGAAAGGGATGATTCACCAATTGTTCAAAAAGAAGGGACGTTTTATTTAGATACGACCAAATTTAATTTCTTAGATTCTTTTGGAGAGTATCCCGATCTTAGTACGCCTTATATAAATATATCTTATGTTTTTGAGTTTAAGGGGTGTAGTGGAAATAGGGTGACAGGTGATATTAAAGAGGTAGTGTTAACAACTCGTAAATCAAAAAAAGAGCTTTATCGAGTCTTTTATAAATAATTCACTTTAGTATTTAGTCCAAGTGGGTACTATTATTTACCCACTTTTTTATTGTTAGCCTACCGATAACAATATTTAAAATATAGGTGTACGGATAATATATTCAAACAAATATCTATATTGGGATACCAAATAGGTACTATCTAACTATTAATTTGAAAAAGTGCTTTTACCCTCTTTCGCAAACTTTGAAATAAATATTAGCAATAAGTATTGCTTAATTTAGTGTGATTTAGGTCAGGAATGCGGTGTGAAGAAGACTTTATCTTGATATGAAAAAGCAGTCTTATAAAGACTATATTGTGGCTTTAGTTGATATTAATAGGTGACAACCCAACTTCCGCTTATGGCATTTAAGAGACGAATGAGAACCAATGTTTTTACTGAAAAGTAATCCCCTTTTTGTGATGTTTTATACACTCTATAGATAACTTAGCCCTATAATGCCCTTTTTGTGATATTTTAAACGCTCAATAGATAACTTAGCTCTATAATCCCCTTTTTGTTGACTTATGTATCATTTGACAGCTCCCGTATCGCAGCGGTGAGACTTTCCGCCGTTTTAGGTAAAACATATCCAAAAACAAGGTTGCGGGTTAAAACTAGAGGTAGGTGAAGAGACATCTGGCGCATTGATATTTATAAGTGAACTACTCGGCAATATATAACCTAGGCTGCGTAGAACCATCCTTAAAGCTGTTATTGATTGGTATATATACTTCTCATTTCTCCTGCTGCCACACAAGAGACATTAGGATTTAGCTAGAAAAAGTAATTTCGGATTAGTTTTTGTATTGATAACACCATAGTCACTTGTTATGAGTAAATTTCACGAATTGCATCAATCAAACCGTATACAATTAATGGATTGTCTACTCTAGCTTCTGGATGACAGTATGCTACAACATATTTACAAGGTGCTCTTTCATACCACCAAATACCCCGTATAGTTCTATTCCATTTATATTCATCTAATCCTGCAACACTTTTGAACAAGTCTCCAGTACCACCACAAATAGTGATGTCTGGATCATATAAAGAAAACTGTTTTTTAATAAACTCACTATCTTCATTGGCAACAGATTTAAGAGAAGCAATATCAGCTGTATGTGTGCCTGGTGATTTTTTTAAATTCATAGCGCATATAGATTTAAGTTGGGATTTTCTATCTTGTTCATCGATGTTATCAATGTCTTCCCAAGGAATATTTCGATCTATATTTCTTATGCTGTTTATCCAGCGGACAACATTATTCCAAGTTTGAGCGCGTGCCCCATTAGATAGAAATTCTCTTAGATCCCAGCCACCACCGTCAGGGTCGTTAACTTCCTTCAATACAACGCATATTTTTATTTTTGAGTTTAAATAATCTAGTTCAGAAACTAAACCGTCCGAAACGAAACCTTCTCTATTTCCTTTCCACTCGTCAAATAGATTATTTTCGCTAGCAGTGATCGACATAAAATCCCTTTATAACGCCTCACTAAGAGGCAAATAATAGTTGGTTAAAATAAGCGACGCAGGAGCAAAGCCAACTGTTATTTGTCCTGCTGAAATGACTTGTTATAGTGCAGGCTCACTTTCTTGAGGAGCAGGCACAGTAGACTCTAACTCTAAAATTTCTGAATACAAAGTGATCAGATGTTCAATAGTTAAATCTAATATTGGTTCATACATAAAAGAGTTAAGGTGAATATTAGAGCTAACGGTAATGCTAACTTTCTCAAGGGTTTTGATAGCATTGCTATCTGGCAATTCTTTTACGTATAATTTTATTAATGCGCCAAATTGATTCATTGATTGACACCAATAAGTATCGTTTTCTTTTATTTTACGCATTTCTTCGATAAGGAAAATTTCAGATCTCATTCTAATGGCAATTGATAAAAGGACTTTATCCTCTAAGTTTAGTCCTTCATGATTAGCTCTATTCTTGATCTCGTTAGCTTTAACAAATAGTAATTCTTTAAATGAGTTTGTATTGGTAGTCGGGTAGTTGGTACCAAATAAGCGATTATAAATTTCGTAATAGTCCCCAATTGTAATTTGGGCTGTATCTTCTTTCCAGTGCAGCAGACTAGTGAGCTTCAAGTAGTCTGGATCATCTTCACCTTTTATGTACTCAAGTAGGTTTCTTGTAAAAGGTACAGTTGCACACAAAATGAAGTCACTGCTTGTTATATGCTCTTTCCACTTACCAATAAAGTAATTTTTTATGCCTTCTGCTTTTGACAGTTTTATGCCATCAGCTGTTCTACTAGCCATTAGACATCTTTCATAGCGTACAAAACTATTAGATAAAGTCCTAAAGAAATCAAAATTGTGAGTCAAAATTAATTGTGAAAAATGCTCTACTTTTGATATATCCTCAAGATATTGAACAATTGCATGCTTATTCTTGTAGTCGAAAGAGTCCGCAACGTCGTCAATAATAAAAAGGGTTTCCGCTGATTTGCTTTTTCTATCTTCGACTTCAAAGATAAAATTAAGAAGATAGAGTGCGCGTCTTTCACCTTGACTTAGAGACTTAATTTCACTTCTAGTACAATCTATATGATCATTACCATCTTTAAACGTAAACTTTAATTTTGCTTTATCTTTTCCTAATGCGGCATCAACCTGATTAAATAATGACAAAGTGAATGGCATATCGATAAAACGATTATTAAAAAGTTCTATAGCTGTAGACCAGTTCGGAGCTTCTGTTGCAGCTGCTAATTCAATTTGTCGTAATTCAGCCTGATTGGCTGAGAAAGCTTCTATAAATACGTCAGTATCTGGACTATTTTGAATATAAAAAGCCCATA
Organism: Thalassotalea psychrophila; assembly: GCF_031583595.1. Classification (NCBI taxonomy): domain Bacteria; kingdom Pseudomonadati; phylum Pseudomonadota; class Gammaproteobacteria; order Alteromonadales; family Colwelliaceae; genus Thalassotalea; species Thalassotalea psychrophila. The sequence continues at coordinate 4,370,061 of NZ_CP134145.1, read as the reverse complement.
AACTCCGCTTGAATTCTGCTTGGTTTTCAGGTTTAACATTATGTAAAAGTAAATCAACTTCTGTGGCAGAAATATTCTCCAAGAGTGAAATCAATGCTTGAGTTTGTGCATTTTTAGCTAAGTTTCCCCTTAACTTTTTAAGCTCAGCGTCGCTGTCAATTGATTCGTGCACAACTCTCATTTTTTCTTGTAGTTCTTCGTAATTAATCGAAGAATCATCACCTTGTAAATGAACTTTATGTCCACCAGCAAAGTATCCTTGCTTGTTTAAGGTACTAAAAGAAGTGTCTGCTTTTGTAGGGTTAAAAATTCCGCGGCTGTATATAGTACCTGTTTGATTAAAAAGATCTTGATATCGTTGATTAAATTCATTGGATTTTGATAAGAATTCAGGGCTTTCTAAAATAGAAATAGCTTTAGGATCGAATATTTCATTATAAATAAAGCTACCTAAATCATCACCAACAACAACTTCTTTTGCTAACTCTATTGCCCTTACAAAATCATTTGTTTGAAAGTCATTTATAAGTTTATTTTCGACATCATCTTTTTTAAATTTGGACTTTTTCTGAAGTGTAGTTTGAAGCTTTGATTTCAACTTATTAATATTAGAGATCAATGAATCATATCTAGATTTACTTTCCTGATTAATAAGAATGTTCGTTACAGCATCATTGTCAGAACTGATTTCTATTTCAGATTTAAGAACGTATATTTGTTCTTTCTGAATTTCGACATTATCAGCTTCAATAACACAAGTTGGTTGTCGATTAAAACGTTCTTCTTTAGGTTGATCACCTTTTGATAATGCATCAAAAGTTCTAGAAAACGATGTTTTCATCAGTCCGTTTGGGGCATAAATTGAGTAAGCTTTAGCTTTTCCTCGGTTATTCGATAAATCAAAAATTTCATTAAATGAAGAAATACCGTAACAATTTTCAAGACGTACTTTAAGGTTATCCATAACTCATCTCTTTAAATATTTACCTAGGGTAGATTAATCACCTAGCCCTATAACGCCCTGTTAATGGGCAAAATATAGTTGGCTAAAATTAGCGGCGAAGGAACAAAAGCCAACTGTACTTTGTCCTTGTTAAACAGCTTGTTAGCTGAGTTTACACTGTAGAGTAGTCGTAATTTAATGACTCAGGGTTCATAACTTTTTCAATGCCTGCTTCTAATAACCCTTTTTGTAATGCTTTGTGAATCAACAAAAAGCTTGGAACTTCTAATAATGCTTTCCCATTAATTCGCTCTTTAGCGCAAGATTTTAACAGTTGCTCCCTTGATTGATTAAATGGAAAACTATGGTACTGGTTAAATCCCCACTGTAAAAGCAACTCAGCTCTTAGTTGAATGGTCCTATGTAATATTGATAGTAACCAACCATCTAACTTAGTTAATTGCTCAACATCATTAACCAAAGGATAGAAACTCATGACACCTTTGAAATAGATTCTCTTGGTTCTACCTGAAAGGTAGTCCTTCATTTGTTTTTTACTTAACCCACCGTATATATAACGTCTACATTGCATCATTGCAGATAATAAAGAAATATCTCTATTATTAGATGGTATTTTTTGCCCTGCTAAAGTGGACTGTTTTAATGGCTGTATTAAGTTTCTATATAAAATATATGAAAGTTGCTTTTTAATTTTTTGGAGGGACTTTTCCTTAATTGAAACATTCTCAACTGACAAGGTATACCCTAGAAAATCAACGCTGCTCTTAGCACTTATTTCAGACGGGAAATCTTCTTTTGTTAATAGTGAAATTCCTTCAGATTTAGAAGCGTTAATTTTAACACCTGCGTCATTCGAAAATTCATTTATTAAACCAAAAGAGTTACATATTTTTGAGTAATCAGGAGTCCAGACAACAGTATCATCTGCATATCTTGAAAATTTAACACCTTCTTTTTCTAAGCTGTGATCAAACTTCCAGCATGTAAGGTTTGCCAAAAACAAACTTATTGAAGTTCCCTGGGGTATGCCAACCTTACGGTCACTTAAAAAGGATTTTATAACATATTTTTCTTCTGGACTTATAAAAAATCCGTTCTTATCAAATTGCTGAAAAAGATATTCATGAGAGATCGAACCAAAAAAGTCCGAAAAATCAAATTCAGCGAGAAAGGTTCTTTCATCTAGCGCTAGATCAACAGCAATATCTTGTATTGCAAAGTGGACGTTACGATCATTTCGATAAGCATATGAAAAAGAACTAAACCTATGTCGATTTTTAGCCAATAACCGATTAAAGAATAATTTAGATATAGCTGCATCTGGAATTTGAAATATAGAAACAACTCTTTCTCCACCATCAGATTTAGCAACAGTTTTTAAATACGGAGGGTTAGGTTGATAAGTTCTATTTTCAATGTTTTTTGCAATAGAATTGGCAATGCTTTTATGTCGTTTTCTTACATAAAAAGGATTAAATTTTTTGTCATGGCACCAGTAGTCAGGAACATGAATGACCTTCTTACTTGCTGAGTTGCCAAGGCGCTTTTCATTTCTAATTTGCTCTAAGTGCATTCGGTTATGATATTCATGGTACCGAGCAATTAATTTATCAGCTTCGTCTTTGATAATTTTTGCTATTTGCTGCTCTAAATCCATAATATTTCCATACAAAAAAGCCTGAGTAAACTCAGGCTAAATCACGGTGTCAACCCAAGTAAAAGTAAGTTACCATTTGGTTGGCGAAGTTTCGACGCTCCGCCCCCGCCAGTGTAAAGATTTACAACTGAAGACTTGCCATTTCTGAACAAGTAGAAGGTGAAACCGTTATTCCCATAAGGAATTCAAATAACTTTATCAATCAAATACTTTAGAATCAATAGCTAATGCTGATTTGATTCAGCTAACGCCCTGTTAAAGGGCAAAATTCAGTTGGCTAAAAATTGAGTGCTTCGAAAGCCCATATTTGTCGAGTGATAAAGAACTCTTAAATATAATGAACGTGCTTAAAAACACAAAGTAGTTGCCCCGTCAGTGTTGGATTAACATTAGCAGTGCATAAAAGTAATATATTCGCATGGGAGCATATCAATAAATTATGCTAAGTCTAATCGGTGAATACCAAAGGCTGAATATCTATATGCAGTTCCCTAGCGATGAAAACTATTCCACTTAATTGAAAATAACTCACAGATACAAGTTTGTCCACATTGCTTTAAGTTATAAAACCTTTTTGCAAGTTCTCTTCTCACCTTAGAGCTAGGAAACTCACTTTTAATAAAGTCGGTGGCAGCATTGCTTATTTGAAGCAACTTTACGTTGTCATCTCTTAGCCTGCGGTTTTCTTTCTCTAATCGGCACATCTTTTCAATCTGATCCTCTGACATTTTTCCGTACTTTTTTCTTAAGTAGTAAAATGTAGGATTATTAATATTATTTTCTTTAAAGAAGTCCTTAGCGGTTCCTTCTTTTTTTTCAAATGAGCTTAAGAGCCTAAAAATCACTTGATGCGTGAATGTAGGTTTAACCATGTTTTGAAGATCCCTTTAATTACATATTGGTGATTAGTAAAAATCGTAAGTCTCACCATTATTTATCAATGGGTTAGCTATTAATTTGCACTAGGCGCAATTTGTGGTGTTTTAATCTGCTTTAGTTTGCGATTTAATTTAACTCAATGAACAACCAGACCATTTGAGTTAAACAAGCATGCCTTTTTCAAAGCCCCAACCTTTAATTATTGCAGATATTAACTATACTTCAAGAAAACAGGCGGAATATTTTAAATTTTTTGATGAGGAAAAAAACAGTTCAGATAAAAAAATAACAACATGCGGATGTATTCCTCAAACGATAGCAATACGCAATAAATCGTTAGGAGAAGTGCAATGATGAATCTAACTCGACCCATACCGAGAAAAAGTCGAGTAATGCCGCCAATGCGGTTTGCTGCGATTAAACCTAACATCAGTGTTCACTGTGATAGCCATCTCGAAATGTGTTTTTATCATTTGCTTGAGTTCGATAAGGCCGTACACACCTACAAACCTCAGCCGTTCAGTTTTTCGTATAAAGTCGATGGCAAGATAAGGCGTTATACCCCTGATGTTCTCGTAAAATATGTAGATGGACACTTTGAATCGTGGGAAGTGAAGTCTCAATTTGAAGCGTTAAAACCTAAATTTCAAAAAAAATATGATCGACTTACCCAAGTGTTCAACGAAGACATCGGCCATCCGCTTCGTCTAGTCACCTGTGACACCATAAAAAAAGGGTGTACCGTTGCCAACCTCAGAGAGCTCTATCGTTTTCGTTTAATAAATATACCCCAAGAAACCCTTGATCAGGCAAGCAGTATTTTAACTGTTGGCCAAGAATACCACTTGAGTGAGCTCCACCAGATCTTTAAATCATTAAATTCATCGGCTTCCGCAATAAAAATGCTTATTGCACATGGCCTCCTATCTTTTGACTTTGCAAAGCCATTAAATGAGTCAACCATTCTAAAATTTGAGAGTGTGTAATATGCAAAATTTCGCTATTAAAAAAGGCAGTGACATCCTTTATCACCAAAAGTCAGCATCAATAGTTGCAGCAGAGCAGCAATGTATTGTCATTTCAGTAAATGCGGCATTAGAGACATTAACCCCTGCTGAATATTATGAAAAAATTGAACAGGGTTTAATAACACGACCACCATCAGAAATGGTAGTGGCTCAATGCGTTACACGACTCACTTACGAAGAACGGGAATTAGCAGAAAAATACTGTGATTATATACGGCCACTCGAAACCGAGGCCGAGCCATACGCTACTGAAGCTGTTCGACGTATCATTTTTGAAGTAGCTCAGAAGCGTGGAGATACAGGTAAAAATGTGCCGAAACTGGGTACTTTAAAAGGGTGGTATAGAAAATATACTAGTGATGATATTGGTCGAAATGTCATAAAAATGGTTAAGTCTACGGCGACTCCTCGTGCCTCACAGTTTTACGAAGCAATGATGGATTTATTTTTTGAGGTAATCGATAAAGAGTATCTACATCTCAACGGATCAAGTGCTACAGAGACTTACCTAAAGTTTAGAAACCAGGCCGCGAAATATCTGCGTGTAATACCTAAAAAACATCGTAAAAAAGAAAAGGTAATCAAGCGTTCTACATTTTTTGACTACATCAGCAAGCTTGATCCAGTAGAAGTGGTTAGGGAAAGAGAGGGGTGGGCCGCCGCAGAAACTAAATATCGCTACTCTAAGGAGCACATTGTTGCTACCCGACCACTTGAACACGTGCAAATTGATGCAGTTCACATTAATTTAGGGTTAACCGATGGTGATGGCAATTACGTTGGTATGCCTGTGGTTTACTTCGCCATCGATGTATTTACACGGACCATACTGGGCTATGTTATTTCCTATGCAGAAGTTAGAACAGAAGAGGGGATTGCAGCTGTAGAATTGATTAAGCGTATTATACGGCCAAAAAAAAAGCCTGAGCATTGTGTAAATGGCTATCCTCTCTATGGAAAGCCAGAGAGTTTGAGGCATGATAGCGGTGTTTTTTCAGGGAAGTTATGTGAAGACTACCTTGCTCATATGCAAATTCATGACATGACATCAGAAGTAAGCAAACCTTGGAGGAATGCCATGGTTGAACGCTTCAACCGTACTTTTAGAGAGCAATGCTGTAAAAAAATAATAGGTTATGTAGGTAAGCGCACCGCTGAATATAAAGATACTTCAACCGTAAAAGCTCTTGCTGTTTGTAAGGTAGACGAATTCGTTTTAATTACCGAGAAATTTATTCTAGATGTTTACCATCAAAACCCTCATGCAGGGATAGATGGTATGTCCCCTGCACAAATGGCTAATAAATATAAGGCTCTTGTCGAAATTCCGAGTATCGAATACTTAAGTAAACTTAACAGTTTTATTGGACGGGAATTTACACCATCAATCCAAGCTGTTAAAGGTATTCAAAAAAACAGCGTTTTTTATATCAACGCTAAATTAGCCAAACTTCGCAATAAAATTGACCCTTCGACTAAGAAAACAGTCAAAATCACAGCGTATTATAATGAATTAGACATATCTAAAATTAGTGTACTTGACCCATTCACGGGAGAGCAATTCACGGTGGATTGTACAAGTATTAAAGAGCCAATCAGTCTTGCTGAATATAAGGCTTTAAAAGGAGCAAGTAAGAAAAGGCTCTCGGCTACCTCCCGTAAAACCATCGAAACATCAACAACGATTATTGGTGATATTCAACAGCGATATGATGAAAAAGAGGCTGAAAAAGCAAGAAACAAAAAGTCTCATGAAGAACCTGAAATTGCTCGCTTTATTCCACCAGAAGAACTTGATGAAATCGTAGGTCAAGGCAAACCAACTTCCTCACAAGAAGATACATCCCATTTGTCCGTTGAAAGTCCTAGTAGCACTTCATCATTCCCATCAGCCATAAAACGTACTCGATTAAAATCGATCAAGCGTCTAAATACATAAGAGATTTATCAGTCATGTCAAACTTTGAACTTAAACCAGAAACCATTGCTTTTAAAAAACGCTATAGCATGGTGGAAAGATATCAAACACCGATTTCCTTAATCGAAAATACAATTAAATATCGAGAACTAGAAACTAGCGGTCTGATGATCGTTGCATTATCTGGAAGCGGTAAATCTAGAATGACTGAGTATGTACGAGAATCAAACGAGTATCCATATTGCGCTCATAAAGACCATAAATTTGGTATTTATGTTGAAGCACCAGGCACATCAATGAGTGGTTTTCTCACTGCAATCCTTACAGCTCTTGGCGATCCAAAGCCAAGTTTTGGCGATTTGGACTCCCAAAAGTCGCGAATAATTACACTTATTGGTGAATTAGATGTAAAGGTGGTTTTTTTGGACGAAATCCAAGTCATCTTACCAAGTTCTGGCTTATTACCAACATCAAAAGTGGTGAAAATCCTAAAGGAACTTATAAATAAAACCTCAGCAGCTTGGGTTCTTATGGGGACTCCTGAAGCTGCGGAATTAATTGAGGTAGACACCCAGTTAAAAGACCGATTTAACCGTCTAGTTACCATCCCCGCATTTGGCTGTTGCAGTAACGAGGATGCTCTCGACTTCATAGAGTATCTATTTGATATTTTAGAAAGTTTTCCACGAAAACTCCCGTATTTTACATGCCTTAACGAGTCACTTGTTGAGGGTGAAATTTGTTATATCGATTCAGTAAATTATGACAATCTACTTCGCTTTTGTTTGGCCACAAATGGTAAAGCTCGTGGCATTGCCAACCTATTAATGGAATGTGTAGAACAAACAGCAGAGAACAAAGCAGTCACAAGGTCAGTCCTGAGTAGCGCATTTAATTCTCGCTTTAAAAATGACGCAAATGTTGAAATAGATCCTTTTACAGCTTCAATCAAGAAAGTAAAAGATGAACTAAAAAAGAGGGGGCTATATGCATAAACGATTCACTGTTCGACCAATACCTTATTCGGATGAAAGCTTTATTGGTTTTGTTTTAAGAGTCGCTAAGGTCAATGGTTACAAAAAGCTATCCCATATTTTTGGTGTTATTGACTTACCGTTTTTAATCACTACCTTGGAAATTAGCAGCAATATGTTTCAAAAGCTTATCAATAAACTTGCGCCTTTTCTTTTACTAAAACCTGATGCGTTATTTAAGCAATTTTCTGAAACTCAGTGCTTATACTTTGATGAACACCGCGGCATTAAAAAAATAAACTTACAAGCACCACATATTTGCATTAGTTGCTTCCAGGCGGGAGATGCATACTTAAAACAAGACTGGCAATTAGCCCATCATACTCATTGCGAGGTACACTGTTCCCAATTACAAAGCGCTTGCCCATGTTGCAAGACTAGCTTTACTTGGAATACATACTTATTTGATGGCTGTGCGAAGTGTGGATTACGCTGGGTTGATGTATCAATGCTTAATGGTGGGGATATTCCATTATACCAAGCAATGCTAAACAGGCTTACTGGAATGCCGCGAGAAAATTATTTACGGGGGCTATACAAAGCATTAATTCACGCCTCAAGGCCATCTGATTATTTAACAGTATCGTTAAATCGATTCCCAGAGCTTGGAGGATGCGCTCATAAATATTTCGACAAAGCATACGCGTTATTAAGTGCACCAGCATTTAGGCAGCGAACTAAATGTGAACTCAACCATCATTTAGCGAGCCATTTAACAAGTATCAAAACTTGTGATCTTGCAGCATTAAACTACCCAGCTTGTAACTTATCCGCTCTTCAGTTGCCATACAATGATGACGACAGTATTGAACCTTTACCTGCTCAAGTGGATTTTTTACCGAAAATAATCAGAAAAAATTTATCCAATAAGCTTGTGGCACCTGTACTTTCACTACTATCAGATGAACAGGCAGCAAAATTAATCGGGTTAACCCCAAGTCAGCTTAATGAACTTGCTCGAAATAAAGGTATTGAGTCCATTATCAATAGCTCTCAGCATGTTTACTCTTTAAATCAAGTTGATAATTGGCTAACTAATATCATCAAAACGGCATCACCGTCAGTCAATATTAATAAAGGCCTATCCATCTGCATCAATGAAATTGATAAATTAGGAGAAAAATACCTGTGTAGCTTTGCTGAAACTTTTTCCTTATTATTGAGAGAGAAGTTACCGTTATTTGATATTGAGAAAAACAATAAACTAACGGGTATTTACGTAAATAGGCTTCAATTACAAAGTCTGCTCCAAGAAAACACTAATCGTCAGTTTAACACTCTATTATCTAAGTCTGTGTTATCAAAGTTCTTCTGCATACGAGAGCATAAAATTTCATTACTTGCTAAAGTATTCGAGTGGGAATCCGTTGCAGTGAATAGAGTAAAATCTGCGTACAAGCCACAAGATATTAAGAGCTTTTTTGAAAGTCACATTGTATTAGATAAATGGTGCGAGGAAAGGGTTTATCCAAAATCTAGTTTGTACCAATATTTAAATGATCACAATGTACGACCCGTTGCTAATACGATTGATGAGCGATGGGTTTTGCATGTATTCGAAAAGTCGGCAAAGCTTTTTCAAGTCATTGATAGTTTTGAAAAAGACTGGCTAAAAAGTAAAGCTCCGCGACATCTGCCTTATGGCTTCAATAAAATCCAACCAAATTTTTACAAACAAGCGTCAAGTGTTCATAGAATAAATCATGAGATGCTCAGCCGACAGTTTCCCCTCACGTTATAAAATCAAACGTCTGTTATTGCTAAACAATCTAACCTTTTAAAATAGCTGTACTCACAGAGTACAGCTATTCTCGTATCTGCCTCGTTAACACACTTCTTGCTATTCATCTAATTTTTGATATGCTGTAAAAGTTCCCCATGGAATCGCATATATAATATTGATTTACTTATAATTATTATGTGTTTTCGGTTTTAGAATTAGCTGGATTTTGTGCGGCTAATCTCACCATTATCTGGATCAGATCTAAAAGGCTATCTGGATTATCCCCCTAAGTTATTGATTTTAAATAGAGGTGAATTTCACCTTAATTTGGACCCCACATTTATCTGCTAAGCAAAGAAACATTGTGCTAAATGCAAAGCGATTATAATGCCATTGGTATGCGCCGTTAGACTGTTTAAACCTATGTATTTTTATAATTTAGATCAATTTTAAAGCGAATTACTTATTAACTATCTTGACAGTGTCATGTTTTGGCGTTATTTTGTTTGCCGGCTAACTTGACAGTGTCAACTTTGCGGTTCAAGTTAACATTCATGATCATTATAAAGAGAAACAGCTATGTCGAAACAGCACTTTTCAAAATTATTAACGCCACTTGATTTAGGTTTTACCACGTTAAAAAACCGTGTGTTAATGGGGTCTATGCATACCGGCCTAGAAGAGCACCCTGATGGTACTAGACGCATGGCGGCATTTTTTGGTGAGCGTGCCAAAGGCGGCTGTGGCTTAATTGTTACCGGTGGTTTTGGTCCAACTAAACGTGGCGCCACCCATCCACATACCAAAATGATTGAATCGGCAGAAGATATCGCTAAGCACAGAGTGATTACTGATGAAGTACATAAATATGACAGTAAAATTTGCATGCAAATATTGCATACCGGTCGTTACGCATATAATAAAAGCCCAATTGCACCTTCCGCTATTCAGGCGCCTATTAATCCTTGTAAGCCAGAAGCTGCCACTGAAGAAATGATAGAAGAAGAAATCACCGGTTTCGTTAATTTGGCACTAAAAGCACAAGCAGCAAATTATGACGGCGTGGAAGTAATGGCGTCTGAAGGCTATTTCATTAATCAGTTTACGGCGTTAAGAACTAATGAACGTGACGATGACTGGGGCGGAAATTATGAAAACCGTATTAAGTTAGGTGTTGAAATTGTTCGCCGTATTCGCGCTGCGGTGGGAAAAAAATTCATCATTATCTTCCGTTTATCAATGATGGACTTAGTGGAAGGTGGTAGTAGTTTTGATGAGGTCGTGCAATTTGGGCAAGCGGTCGAAAAAGCTGGAGCAACCATCATTAATACTGGTATTGGTTGGCATGAAGCACGTATACCAACAATTCAAACCAAGGTACCTCGTGCTGCTTTTACTTGGGTAACCGCGAAATACAAAGCACATTTTAGCATTCCAGTTATTACTTCTAATCGAATTAACACACCGGAAAAAGCGGAAGAAGTGTTACAAAATGGTGATGCCGATATGGTGTCAATGGCTCGTCCATTTTTAGCTGACGCCGAATTTATAAAAAAATCTGCTGAAGGACGCAGTGATGAAATCAATACCTGTATTGGTTGTAATCAAGCTTGTCTCGATCATGTTTTTTCGGGAAAAATGTCCAGTTGTCTGGTAAATCCTCGCGCCTGTTTTGAAACTGAAATTAATATAATACCAACAAAGAAAATTAAAAACATTGCCATTATTGGAGCAGGTCCTGCTGGGTTATCAGCGGCTACGGCTTTAGCTGAGTCAGGTCATACAGTGACATTATTTGATGGCGCGAGTGAAATTGGCGGTCAATTCAATATTGCTAAGCAAGTCCCGGGTAAAGAAGAATTTAATGAAACACTTCGTTATTACAGTCGTCAACTTGAATTGGCTGGGGTGCAGATTAAATTAAACACCAGAGTTTCGACTACAGATCTTAATAACAGCGACTTTGATGAAGTGGTTGTTGCAACAGGTATAAGCCCACGTACTCCAAGCATTCTGGGCATCGAACATCCAAAAGTATTAAATTACTTAGACGTGTTAAAACACAAAAAGTTTGTCGGTAGTAAAGTCGCGGTTATTGGTGCCGGCGGGATAGGTTTTGATGTTTCTGAATATTTAGTGCATTCAGGTGAAGGCTCTAGTCAGAATATAGCCGCTTTTATGAAAGAGTGGGGGGTTGATATGACCCTGCAAGCACGTGCTGGAGTTGAAGGTGTGAAAGCAGAAGTGCCACTTCCTGCACGAGATGTTTATTTATTACAAAGAAAAAGCGCTAAGGTTGGTTCAGATCTTGGTAAGTCAACTGGTTGGATCCACCGCACAGGGCTTAAAAACAAACAAGTTAAAATGCTTTCCTCTTGTGAGTATCACAAAATTGATGATGCTGGACTTCATTTATCTATTAATGGCGAACCGCATCTATTAGATGTTGATAATGTCATTATTTGTGCAGGCCAAGAGCCACAAAGAGAATTAATAACCGGGTTGATTAAACCTTATCATTTAATTGGTGGTGCAGATGTTGCAGCTGAACTTGATGCCAAGCGCGCGATAAAGCAAGGCCTTGTCCTTGCCACACAACTATAAATATTTACTCCTCAAATATAATCATAAGGAATCAAAATTATGCCAGATTATAAAACACCCTTGCGTGACATAAAATTTGTGATGCAAGAGTTGTTGAATTGTGAAGAACACTATCAACGTTTAGGTTACCAAGATGCCACGCCTGATATGCTCGACGCTATCTTGGCGGAAGCGGCAAAATTTTCTGAGCAAGTTATCGCACCCATCAATAAGTCGGGTGATCAAGAAGGCTGTACCTGGAAAGACGGCGAAGTGACGACACCTTCAGGCTTTAAAGGTGCATACCAACAATATGTTGATGCAGGGTGGCCAACGCTTTCCCATAACGTTGAATTTGGCGGACAAGGTTTACCGCACTCATTGAATACGCATATAGGCGAAATGCTTTCAGCGGCAAATAATAGTTTTTCTATATACGCAGGGTTGAGCCATGGGGCATCAGCAACCATTGAAGCGCACGGAACTGCAGTACAGAAAACCATGTTTATGCCTAAATTAGTTGAAGGTACGTGGACTGGGACTATGTGCTTAACCGAGCCTCATTGTGGTACCGATTTAGGTCTGCTTAGAACAAAAGCCGAATTAAATGAAAATGGCAGTTATGCTATTACCGGCACAAAAATATTTATTTCAGGTGGTGAGCATGATTTATCTGAAAACATTATACATATAGTTATCGCCCGTATTCCTGGCTCACCTGAAGGCACCCGAGGCATCTCTTTATTTGCCGTACCTAAATTTAATGTGACCGAATCAGGTGAAATAGCTGATCGCAATAGCTTAATTTGTGGTTCTATCGAACATAAAATGGGCATACACGCAAATTCAACCTGTGTGATGAATTTTGATGGTGCAAAGGGCTATTTAATTGGTAAGGTAAATAAGGGGCTAAATTGTATGTTTACCTTTATGAATGCTGCGCGTTTAGCTGTATCTAATGAAGGTGTAGCCTCAGCTGACGCTTCCTTTCAAGGTGCATTAACTTACGCAAAAGACCGTTTGCAAATGCGCGCTATTTCAGGCGTCAAAAACCCTGATGGACCTGCTGATGCAATCATCGTTCATCCTGATGTACGTCGTATGTTGTTGACACAAAAATCAATCGCAGAGGGCGGCCGCGCACTAGTTGGTTACTTAGCGCAATTGGTAGACAGCAGTTATGCAGAAACCGACCCTGAACTAAAAGTGCAGGCAGAAAATAAACTTGCCTTGCTAACTCCTATTGGAAAAGCTTTTCTTACTGAACTTGGTTTTGAAGCAACAAGTCATGGCGTACAAATATTTGGCGGGCATGGTTTTATACAAGAATGGGGTATGGAGCAATTAATGCGTGATGCTCGCATCAGCATGCTTTATGAGGGGACGACAGGTATACAAGCTCTTGATTTACTAGCCCGTAAAATTTTAGGCAGTCAAGGCGAAATCATGAAACCATTCATAAGTGAAATGGTGACATTCTGCCAACAAAACTCTTCGCTAGAAGCTATGAAACCCTTTATTACGCCTATCATGGAATACTCTGAAGAATGGCAGTTACTTACACAAAGTGTTGGTAAGAAAGCAATCAAAAATCCAGATGAAATTGGTGCCGCATCAGTCGATTATTTAATGTATTCAGGCTATATCGTGTTGGCTTACTTTTGGGCAAAAATGGCGAAAGTTGCACTAACCAATATCGCGGCCGGTTCAGATGACAGCTTCTATCAAGCTAAGCTGAAAACCGCACATTTTTATTTTGATCGCATGCTACCGCGAGCAAAAGGACATGCCGCATGTATTAATACAGGTGGTAAAAGTATGATGGCGCTTAACGAAGAAGAGTTTGTTTTTTAGTTGAAGCCATAATATTAAGGTGACATTTACAAACCACTCAGCATAAAATTGCACCCAGTAAAGACATATTTCTTGTCTATATTGGGTGCAATTATGCTTGTAAAAAACACTTATTTCATGACATTGTCAAGATATGTGGTTTCGCAAATAGACAATTAGATCATTCATTGTTAAATTCACACCTATGAAAGATAATCCTGAAAAATTAAAATATCATCATGGCGATTTACGCAGTACGTTACTGGTAACCGCAAGTGAAATGCTTAAAGAAAATGGTATAGAAGAAATTACTTTACGTAAAATTGCTGCTCGTGTTGGAGTTTCCAGAGCTGCACCCTATCATCATTTTAAAGATAAAAATTCTTTGCTTTGCGGTATCGCTGAAGTTGGCTATAAACAACTGTATAAAATTACTAAAACTAACTTTAACAACACTGATACTTCTATGAAGGAAAAGTTTTCTCTCTATGTGCATCAGTACGTTAGTTTTGCTAAAAATAACCCTGAGTTATATGAGTTAATGTTTGGCCGTACCATTTGGATGCAAAAAAACAGTACTCAAGAATTAAAAGATGTCGCTTATCCTTGCTTTCAGTTTCAGCTTGAAATGATCAATGAATGGCAAAAAATAAAATTACTAAACAGTAGCAATAATGATAAACACGATGCCTTACGTATGTCTCAAGTACTCTGGGGAACAATTCATGGCATCGCTAAATTATTAATTGATGGTATTTATACCGACATCAGCCACATTGAAGAAATATGCGATAAGGCAGTAGACATTTTTTTAGCTGATTCCAATTAATTAATGAGTGTACTTTGTTGTTAGTCCTATTCTTTTATACTAGCGAAGCTGTTTTATTAAAATACACATAAAATAGCAACGGCCTAGCATCACCACCAAAGTGCCCGCGGCAATTTGGGTGTGAACATTATGTTTTATCCGAGCCAATCGGCCAATAACATCAAACTTGCACCTACCAATGCCGCTACTAATTACTGTTGCGGTATTTCTTGTGCTTATAAAAGGTAAACGCCGTAATTATCAATGCTGATATGCGACATTAATTGTGTCAGTTGCTTTAGATTACATTCTGATACTTTAAATGTAGGTATTTGTTAAGTAAATTAGGCACCTAAATCAATTTAGGATATTCTCAAGTGATGTGTATAACAATAAAGGCACCTGATAATGCAGACATTCAACACATCAGAGAAAAAGAGCGAAATTGTCCAGGCTCTACTTAAGGACGGCGGTGTTATCGTTAAAGACCAGGCATCTGATGAAATTGTTGAGAATGTCAAAACCGAATTGAGCTCAGCCTTTGAACGAGAAGGCCATTTATTTGAGAACGATTTTAATGGCTATAAAACCCTCCGGCTCAGTGGTGTACTGGCTTTATCGCGAACTGCTTCGGAACTTATTGCTCACCCGCTAGTTATAGACGTTGCAGATAACATACTAAAACGCCACTGCGAGTGTTATCGGATAGGCAGCTCTACCGCGATTAAAATTCAACCAGGTGAAGCCGAACAGGTGCTTCACCGCGATGATGATTTTTACCCCATTCGTATTCCTGATGTTGAGTTCCAGATTGCCGCAATGTGGGCATTGGATGATTTTACCTTGTACAATGGTGCCACTCGTGTAGTGCCGGGTAGCCAGGACCTTCGTGATAGTAGCAATGTAAAAGCCTCTGATATTACTCAGGCGGTGATGGCAAAAGGCTCCGTGTTTCTTTATCTAGGCTCTACCTTACATGGTGGTGGCGCCAATAAAACCCGAGCGCCTCGCTCTGGGTTAATCACTACTTATAGTCTTGGCTGGCTGCGACAGGAAGAAAATCAATATTTAACGATTCCTCGCGAAACAGTCAACAGTTACCCCGAGAAAATACGGCGCTTAATGGGCTACCAAAGCCACGGTGACTATCTTGGTGTTTACCCGGATGATCCTGATGGGAATTGGTTCGAGTCTTAAGTTGGCAACTATTGCATAATTTTTATTTAGTTGTGTTCAAACGACTGAATAAAATGGACGTGAAGTTTCTGTTTAAAAATACTGGTTATTGGCTGCGGTTTTTTCTTTAAATAATCATAATGAACCATCACCGCTGTACCCGAAACGTATTTAACGTTGTCTTGCCAAGCTTCTTGATAAACATCTAACGAAGTGTTTCCAATACGCTTAACATAGGTTTTAATTTCAACATCTTTACCAAATTTTAACGGGATGTGAAAATCGAGAGTCATATTTGCCAAAATCAAATTCCACTGCTGTAAATTCAGTGATTGATCAGGATTAAATAGTTTAAAAATTGGGTTTCTTGCAGCTTCAAACCATTGAGGGAGAACCGTATTGTTGATATGGCCAAGTGCATCAGTTTCACCCACACGTGGCTTTATGATTTCGTAAAACATGTTATTCCCTTTGAAATTCTAGCTTATTATTGTGCAAATAATGACGGAAAGATTTGCGATAAATATAGCTTTACAGTACACCTATTGAATTTAATCTTCAATAACACTCTTCGGTAATCAAGCTACTAAATTTTAGTGGAAAACATTTATAGCTTATTTAGCTCTTCAATATATGCCTCAAGGATCAAATTACTGCGAGCACCTTTACGCGTTATCACTGAAAAATTCGTATCAAAACCTCTTTGTTGTGAATCTATTGCTCGTAGTTTGTCCTGATTGACCCAGCGTTGAGCAAAATGAGTAGGCAGAAAGCCAAGAAAACGTCCGGTTAATATTAAAAAAGCAATCCCTTCTCGGTCACTCGACGTTGCAGCAGCCTTCAGCATGGTTTGTTGTTGTTTTATTTCAGCCTGCTGTGGGTAATTAGGTACAACCGCATCATATTTGTTTAATGCTTCATCACTAATAAGATGTAGATCCTGATTAAACAAAGGGTGCTTGTCACTGCAATAAAGCAATGACTTTTCTTTATAAAGAGGCTGATAACTTAAGCCTGGTAATGTGCGTAAGTCTGGCACAACACCAAGGTGCAACTGACCATCAAGGATTGCAGATTCAATGTCATGCGGCGGGATCATTCGAATATTTATAATTACTTCTGGTGCGCGGTGCTTTAATGCACTTAACGCCTGAGTAATACGCATTTGCTCAATGGTTACCAGGTTATCAGTAATACCAATATTAAAATCACCGACCAAATCGGTATTAATGGCATTTATTTGTGACTTGAAGGTTTCTAAACTTCCTAGTAGTTGCAGAGTTGACTGATATACATGGCTGCCTTGTTCGGTGATTGAAAATCCCGAGCGACCACGATTACATAGTTTCATATTTAACAATGATTCCAATTCAGAAATCGCTAAGCTAATCGCGGGTCTACTGATATTAAGTTCTACTTCGGCGGCAGCAAAGCCACCACTTTCGATCACAACTTTAAATATCCGCAACAATCTAATGTGCGGATCTCCTAGCTGGCGTGGCAATAAGTTTTTAGTTTTGCTCATTATAGTTAACCATTTACTTAACCTAGCATTAAAAATGTTGAATTTAATAAACTATCAATATGAGGATAATAAAGTCAATAGATGATGAAATTCGTTGAGGCGACTTATGGATAATAAAACTAACGACTTAGCATATGCTGGCTTGAGCCAAGATCAGCTAGATGCACACTGGATGCCGTTTACTGGTAATCGCCAGTTCAAGCAAGACCCAAGGATAATTGTTGGCGCCGAGGGTAATTACTACACTGACGCTTTTGGCAGAAAAATTTTTGATGGCCTTTCAGGTTTATGGACCTGTGGTGCAGGTCATGCACGAGCTGAAATCGTCGAAGCGGTCAGTAAGCAAGTAAAACAATTGGATTATTCACCTGCGTTTCAATTTGGTCACCCAAAATCTTTTGAGCTTGCCCATCGAATAACTGAACTTACCCCTGCAGGCCTTAACCGGGTATTTTTTACCGGCTCGGGCTCTGAATCGGTTGAAACTGCTCTCAAAATGGCGAGAGGATATTGGCGTAAAAAAGGCATGGCGAGTAAAACTCGTTTTATTGGTCGTAGTAAAGGCTATCACGGCGTAAACTTTGGTGGGATTAGTGTTGGTGGAATTGGCCCTAATAGAGCAATTTACGGTCAGGGGATTGAAGCTGGGCATATAGGCCATACTATGTTGGCTGATAACAAGTTTACTAAAGGAATGCCCAGCCATGGTGCGCATTTAGCTGATGAACTTATCGAGCAAATTGCGCTATATGACGCATCTAATATTGCTGCGGTAATTGTTGAACCTCTTGCCGGATCAGCAGGCGTTATTCCGCCTCCAAAAGGTTACCTAAAACGCTTGAGAGAAATATGTGACAAACATAATATTTTGTTAATTTTTGATGAAGTAATTACCGCATTTGGCCGTATGGGTGCCAATACTGGCGCAGAAGAATTTGGTGTTGTACCAGATCTGATGACCGTAGCCAAACAGCTTACTAATGGTGTAGTTCCTATGGGGGCTGTTATTGCCAAGCAAGAAATATATGACACTTTCATGGAAACAGGAGGGCCCGATTATATGCTTGAACTACCACACGGCTATACCTACTCGGCTCATCCTGTTGCTTGTGCAGCAGGTCTGGCTTCATTAGACATTTTGGCAAAAGATGATCTACCCGGCAGAGTAAAATCGATGGCGGGTGAGTTTGAACAAGCATTGCACAGTCTAGCAGACACAAAACATGTGACTGATATCCGTAATTACGGGTTTGCTGGCGGCTTAACTATTGCTGCCATTGATGGTCAACCGGCCAAGCGTCCTTATGAAATAGCAATGACGATGTGGCAGAAGGGTTTTTACGTAAGGTACGGCGGCGATACTATACAATTGGGTCTGCCATTTACCACCGAAAGTTTTGAAATTGACAGTTTAATAAATGCCCTTGGCGATTCATTAAACGAAACCGAGTAAAGCTCGATTATAAAGAATAATTCTAGCGCTTCTTGCAGGAGCGATTTTAAAATAATTTACCAACTAAGGAATAAACATGAGCATTGTAGGCCACTTAATTAACGGCGAACTAGTCGCGGATAATAACCGAACTCAAGATGTATTTAACCCGGCAACAGGTGTTGCCGAAAAGCAGGTTGCCCTAGCCTCAAAACAAACAGTTGAACAAGCAATTGCCGCAGCACAAGCTGCATTTCCAGAGTGGCGAGACACTCCGGTGATTAAACGTGCTCGAGTAATGTTTAAATTCAAGGAGTTGCTAGAGCAAAATGTTGATCAAATCGCCAAACTTATTGGTCAAGAGCATGGCAAAATAAGCCATGATGCCGCCGGTGAAATACAACGTGGTATTGAAAATGTAGAATTTGCCTGTGGTGCACCTGAATTACTAAAAGGTGAGCATAGTCGCAACGTTGGGCCAAATATTGATTCTTGGAGCGAGTTTCAACCGTTAGGTGTTGTTGCTGGTATCACCCCATTTAACTTTCCGGCAATGGTCCCTATGTGGATGTTCCCGCTAGCGATTGTTTGTGGTAACTGTTTTGTATTAAAACCGTCTGAGCGTGATCCTAGCTCTACCTTATTTATTGCGCAATTGCTTAAAGAAGCGGGTTTGCCAGACGGCGTAATGAATGTGGTTAATGGTGACAAAGAAGCCGTTGATGTGTTGTTATCTGATCAGCGTATTAAAGCGGTAAGTTTTGTTGGCTCAACACCTATCGCTGAATATATCTATGCAACAGCAAATGCCAATGGCAAACGCTGTCAGGCGTTAGGCGGTGCAAAAAACCACGCCATTGTTATGCCTGATGCCGATATGGATAATGCAGTAAACCAACTACTTGGTGCCGCTTTTGGTTCATCTGGTGAACGATGTATGGCACTTTCTGTTGCTGTTGCTGTTGGCGATAAAGCCGCAGACACTCTGGTTGAAAAAATGAGTACCGCGATGCAAGGTTTAAGCGTTGGCGCTTATGACACACCAAGCAATGACTTTGGTCCGGTAATTACTTGCCAACATAAAGATAAAGTAGTGGGTTACATTAACAGCGCTGAGCAACAAGGGGCAAACATTGTTGTTGATGGTCGAGAGCCTAATGTAGAGGGTTATGATAACGGATTTTTTGTTGGTGCTACTCTCATCGACAGTGTTACCCCTGAAATGGAGAGCTACAAAGCTGAAATCTTTGGCCCGGTATTGCAAGTTGTACGAGTGAAAACTATGGACGAAGCAATGAAGTTAATTAATGATCACGAATACGGCAATGGCACCTGTATCTTTACTCGCGATGGCGAAGCGGCGCGTTACTTCTCAGATCATATTCAAGTTGGTATGGTAGGTATTAATGTGCCACTACCAGTACCTGTTGCCTACCATAGTTTCGGGGGATGGAAGCGTTCTTTGTTTGGTGATTTACATGCCTACGGACCTGATGGCGTTCGTTTTTATACTAAACGTAAAACTATCACCCAACGTTGGCCGTCAAGTGGCGTACGCGAAGGTGTAAGTTTCTCTTTTCCAAGTTAAGATTAACCCATGACCGATAACAAAATAATATTGTTAAGCTCTAACCCGCAAGGGTTTAGAGCAAATGAGGACGAGCTTGAACAAGCAATGTTTGAGTCAGAACTTCCTGTCCAGCACACCTTTAGTTATTATGATAATGACGACTTGGGGCTGTACGTCGGGCTTTGGGATACCACTGCAATGATAGAAGCTGCTGGCCCTTATGCCTGCGATGAGTTTATGGTTATTCTTGAAGGTAAGGTTGATATAAAAAATTGCAAAACTGGCGCTGTTGAAACCGTAACGGCAGGAGAGTCATTTGTTATACCAAAAGGTTATGACTGCCAATGGCATCAACAAGATTATTTGCGCAAGTTTTATGTGATCTCAGAACACCCAAGTGAAGTTATCCCAGAGCAGGCTGTAGTAGATTCGATAGTTAAGTTTGAGCCTTCAACCGATGCTGAAAATGTTATTCATTATCAAGATAGTAAAAATAGGTTCATTGCTGGCACAAAGCATTATAAAAGCATAGAACAAGATTTTGCAGCTGTGCCTAACCATAGTTTTATCTATTTACAGTGCGGTGAGCTTAAACTTGAAGACCAGGAAGGGGCTTGTTATCACTTTAAAGCGGGCGATGCTTTCTTTATTCCAAAAGGTGTCGTTTGTAAATGGCTGGCAACTGAGACTACTGTTCAACAATATGTTGAAGTAAAGTCATAATCTAGATCACCTTGCCATTTAATGATCATAAATTTAAAACAAAATAACGCTAAAATTGAGAACTATTTATGCAAGCACATTTAAAAGCGCTGAAAGATTCAAAATATTGCCCATTATGGCATGATCCGGCCGTGATGCCTGAAACATTGCCGGCTATTTCTGCTGATGAAGAATGCGAATTATTAGTCGTTGGTGGTGGATTTACAGGCCTTTGGGCGGCGCTGCAAGTAAAAGAACGAGAGCCTGAAACTGATATTATATTAATTGAAAAAACCTTTGTTGGTGATGGCGCGTCTGGCCGTTGTGGTGGTTTCTTAGATTCAAGTTTAGCCCATGGTGAAACTAATACAGATCACCATTTCCCGGGTGAAGCAGAGCGTTTGTATGAACTAGGCCAACAAAATATGGCCGAGTTAATCGCCACATTTGAACGTTACAACATTGATGCCCGTTATGAAAAAGTAGGCTCAACTGAAGTGGCAACAAATGAAGCTGGCGTAGCTGATTTACACGACCAATATGAGCAAGAAAAAGCCGCTGGCGACGATGTAATTTGGTTTGATCAACAAGGTATGCAGCAACAGGTAAATTCACCTACATATTTAGCTGGATTATGGCGCCGTGACGGTTTAGATGGTGTTGTCGACCCAGGAAGAGTTTGTTGGGGCTTGAAAAAAGTACTGTTAAAGCTCGGTGTTCGCATTTATGAAAATACACCTTTGCAGGACATCGCTACTTTAGGCTCAAATAAGATGCAAGCTAGTGCCAACGGGCACACCATAAAAAGTGCCAAGGTTTTAATGGCAACTAATGCTTATAAAAATCCTATCGACAAAGTAAACAAACCAACCATTCCTGTTTGGGATTATCAAATAGCAACAGAGCCTTTAACCGATGAACAACTTGCATCAATTGGCTGGGGTGAGTCTCGGTTTGCCCTAGGTAATCATGCCAATATGTTTCATTACTATCGAATGACCAAAGATAATCGAATTACCTGGGGTGGTGGTGGTGCGGTTAGCTATTATTTCAATAAAGGTACTGGCCAAAACCATGCCGATATTCCAGAGCGATATGAGCAGCTTTCGAAAGAATTTTTTGAAACCTTCCCACAACTTGCAGGGGTGAAATTTTCTCATCGTTGGGGCGGTATTATTGCCACATCAACCCGTTTTTGTATGGTACCAGGCTCTGCTTATAATGGCCGCGTGGCTTGGTCGGTAGGCTATACAGGCTTAGGTGTTGGTGCATCTCGTTTCGGCGCTCGTATCGGTATTGAGCTGTTAGGGTACCAGCCTACTGATATCCTCGATATGCAATTTGTGAAGAAAAAACCAATGCCTTGGGCGCCTGAGCCATTTCGTTGGCTTGGCGTACGACTTACTCAACAAGCATTAATAAAGGCCGATAAAAACAACGGAAAAAGGGGCTGGTGGCTAAAACTTCTAGATAAATTAAATTTAGGTTTTACCTGCTAAGTCATTGAGCTTTCAATATACCCCAATAGAGTAGTAGGCAGAGTTTTTTTCGACGTGTAATGTATCGATATATCAGTTAGTTTGAGTTGAAATACATATGAATAAGCAACTTCCCAAAAAAGCTCGTGTTGTCATTGTTGGCGGCGGTGTTATCGGTTGTTCTATCGCCTACCATTTAACAAAAATTGGTTGGCAAGATGTTGTGCTACTGGAGCGCAAACAATTAACCTGTGGCACAACATGGCATGCCGCGGGTTTGGTTGGCCAGCTTCGTAACTCATTAAATATGACCAAACTGGCCAAGTATACCTCTGAGCTTTACCGCGAACTAGAAATTGAAACAGGACAATCAACTGGCTATAAACAAACCGGTTCAATTTCAATTGCTACCAATAGCGAGCGCTTTGAAGAATTAAAAAGAAACGCCTCAATGGCAAAAGTGTTCGATATGCAGGTAGATACCGTCACTAGGGCTGAAATTGAACGTATGTATCCATTGGTTAATACCGAAGATGTATTAGGCGGTATATATATTCCAACCGATGGTACAGCTAATGCCACCGACACCACGCAAGCGTTGGCAAAAGGTGCCCGTAATGGCGGCGCGCAAATATTTCAAAACGTTAAAGTAGAAAAAGTGATTCGTGATGGTGACCGACTCACAGGTGTAGAAACCGACCATGGTAAAATTGATGCCGATTTTGTCGTGATGTGTGCTGGCATGTGGACTAGAGAAATTGCAGCAACCATTGGCGTTAATGTGCCGTTACATGCCTGTGAGCACTACTATGTAGTATTTGATAATGTCACTGGTTTATCACGAGAGGTGCCTGTACTTCGCGATTACGATAGCTGTACTTACTTCAAAGAAGATGCCGGTAAATTATTAATGGGCGCATTTGAGCCTAAAGCAAAACCTTGGGGCATGAATGGCATTCGCGAGGATTTTTGTTTTGATGAACTCCCTGGTAATTTCGAACATTTTGAACCATTAATGCTATCTGCGATGCACCGTATTCCTGCGCTGGAAAATGCCGGCATTCAAACCTTTTTCTGTGGTCCAGAAAGCTTTACTCCAGATGTTCGTTATCACATTGGTCAGGCGCCTAATGTAAGTAACTGTTTTGTTGCCGCAGGTCTTAATTCTATTGGCCTGCAATCAGCAGGAGGTATTGGAAAAGTGGTTGCAGAATGGATGAAAAATTCTAAACCACCGGCGGATTTATGGGAAGTAGATATTAAGCGCAACTTGCCATTTCAGCGTAACCGAAAATATTTGCATGACAGAGTAAGTGAGAGCTTAGGTTTATTGTATGCAACGCACTGGCCATTTAGACAGTTTGAAACTGCCCGTGGTGTGCGCAAATCTCCAATTTATGACCGGCTTGTAGCCAAAGGCGCCTGTCATGGTTCGGCGTTTGGTTGGGAAAGGCCTAACTGGTATGCACCCGAAGGTGTAAAGGCCGAATATGAATACAGTTATGGCAGACAAAATTGGTTTGAACATTCCGCCGCCGAGCATAAAGCCGTACGTGAAAATGTTGCGCTGTTTGATCAAATGTCTTTTGCTAAGTTTAGGGTGCAAGGAATCGATGCCGAAAGCTTTTTAAATCGCATTTGTGCCAACAACGTTTCAGTTAAACCTGGCCGCCTAGTTTATACCCAATGGTTAAATGAAGATGGTGGTATCGAAGCCGATTTAACCGTTACTCGAATCGCAAACGATGATTACTTAGTGGTAACCTCAGGCGAAACCGAAACTAAAGATTTTTATTGGTTGAAAAACCATTTGCCTGAAGATGCCAATTGTTACTTAACCAATGTCACATCAGGCATGGCTGTTATTTCTATCATGGGGCCCAACGCTCGTAACTTATTACAATCGATGACGCCAAATGATCTATCCAATGAAGCATTTCCTTTTGCTACAAGCCAAGAAGTTGAACTGGGCTATGCGTTTGTTCGCGCATCGCGTATTACCTTTGTTGGCGAGCTTGGTTGGGAGCTGTATATTCCAACCGAATTTGCGCAAAATGTCTACGATGAAATAATTAAGGCAGGCGAACCGTTTGGACTTGTTCATGCTGGTTACCACGCGCTTAATTCTCTACGTATCGAGAAAGGCTACCGCCATTGGGGCCACGATATAATGGATGAAGACACGCCAATTGAAGCTGGCTTAGGGTTTGCGGTTAAATATGACAAACCCGGTGGCTTTATCGGACGAGATGCGTTGTTAAAGCAGAAGCAAAGCACTTGCACCAAAAAGCTGGTTCAGTTTCTACTAGAAGACCCTGAACCGATGCTTTATCACAACGAACCTATTTATTGTAATGGCGAAATCAAAGGCTACGTGCGTTCTGGCATGTACGGACACACCCTTGGTGGTGCGGTAGCACTTGGTTATATTGAAGATCCTGCTGGGGTTGATAAAGAGTATATTGACAATGCTAAGTTTGAAATTGAAGTAGCAGGTGTTCGTTACAAAGCTAAAGCATCACTAAGACCAATGTATGACCCAACGATGGCAAAGATTAAGTGTTAAAGTTTCTACAAAGTCATCGATAGTTAAAACGCGTAACACATGTAAAAATAGAAAAATAACCGTATTCCCACCGTGCTTTTAGGTGGGATCTCCTCCAGTTTAAAAGTGGCTATGAACGGTAGTTTTGTGCCATTCAGAGACGATTAATTTGCAGATATCAGGTCAATAATCAGAAACAATTAACCACGTCATTGCGGCGAAGGCCGCAACCCCCTTTCGGATATAGCGTGCATTTAAAAGAATAATTTTCTGAACTTATTTTAAAAGCTTGTTTAGGGTTTCAATAGTTCTAAGTTATTTTTTTAGAACCTCACCATACGTAGGGAGGTTGCGGCCTGCGCCGCAATGACGGTGTGTTTTTTCTTAAATTGGATAGGACCGCTTTTCATTCTTCTCAGACATTAACCTTTTCAATAACTTAAGGTCAAGAGGATTAGAAAACAGCATATTATGATAAATAGCTTCAGCTATAAAAAGCACTATATATTAGAAGTATAGTGCTTTTTACTTTACCGAAACGTGAATTATTAGCTATAGCTATTCTGCTTCATTATTTTTAACAAAAACCACAAGGAAAACCTTTCTTCCTGCCAAATCAAGCTATTTCAGCTCATTGACGGCTCGCCATGCTTGATCTATGGCAATATTTGCATATGAGCTAGTCGCTGAATCGATATTAGCAATGGTTATTCGACCAAAAGGTTTACGCCCTATAATTGCTAAATCGGAGAGCTCCGGGTCAAACAGTGCTACACCTCCATGAGCATAACCGTGTGCCCAGCGATTAACGGTAATACTTTCCACGTCTCTGTCAAAATCAAACGAGTCAGTTGGCAGCATACCGGTTAAATGTTCTCTGATCTCTTGCTCATAATCTTCAAATTTTAGGTTGAGCATTTTGTACCTTCCTTGTTTGAATTGCTCAACGGGTGGATCGCCAACGGTACCGCCAAATGGACAACTCACCATTTGAATAACGCAGGGAGCTTCTGGTGATTTAGTATATTGATAGCCTCCCATGTTCACTGGGAAATCCATATAAACTACTTGGTGCATATTGCCGGGACACATAGCGATACCCATTCCAATGTCTTTAATCGCTTTCCAGTTCTTTAATCCTACAGAAGTATACATTAATGGTATCTTCACCAGCCGCTTCATTGCTGCCGCCTGTTCTTCCGGTAAGTCTGGCACTAGATGGGGGATCATCATATTGTAACAGGCCATAACAACCGCTTTTGATTTTACTCGGTAGGCTTTATCGTCATTGATATAGCTAACGGATACAGAGTTGGAATCTAAGGGATCGCCATCATGTTCAACATTTATTACGGTACTGTTGAGTCGTAGCCTAACTATGTTGCTGTCTTTATCTAATTGCTCATAGTTGAACTTAGACAGCAGTATTTCTTCGGCATTTTCACCTTTACCAACTTTAGGGATCATTTTTTTGACTAACATGCGGGCAATGGTAGAATTGCCATCAGGAAAGTGATGAATATACTGTTCTTCCCCGTACAAATTGCTATGTTTTTCTTGGTCTGCATCTAAGTTGTCTGCCGCCATAAAATCTTGCATCGCTGAAGGGGAGAAGCCAATGACTCCTGAGTCCATTGCTTCCTCAATAGAAAGTACATCCGTGCCAGCGCCATGATTATCGGCACATGAATTTCTCGCCATTTCAAGTACTGCAGGATCATCCACCCCCAAGGTGTTTTTCAGATAATCGAAGTATGAATGTGTAGCGATATATTCAGCGAGGTCATTTTTAGGAACGTCAATGGCATGCAAACCTCCCTTTAATATTCTAAGCAGTTGTGCCTTGCCTTTTTGACTTAGCGGCGCTTGTTCTGCTGCTTCTTCAACTGACAATTCTGATAGATCAATGCCCTCGATAAAATAAGGGTAATTACTATAAGGATGCATTACTACTTTATCCTCAGAAAATGTTTTCTTGTTAAAATAAGTTAGCGCTTTTAGGTTATGCTTTTTATAAAAATTGAAGTCGTAGGCGCTTTTAAAACGTTCTAAATCAATGCCCAAATCATCTAATAATTTTATAGATACATCGCTATAACTTTCTGGGTTTTGAATCGTTTGTGAGCCTCCAAAAGTTAAGCGAGTATCACCATCAACAGTATGTTCATTTCTTCTCGCGTGGCCACCAAAATCGTCATGATTTTCAAGTATTAATATTTTTTTATCAACGCCATGCTTTTGCTGGTAGAAGTATGCTGCCGATAAACCGCTAATTCCGCCACCGACAACAACAAGGTCATATTCTTCTTGTAATGCATTGGTTTCTCCCCAATCACTTTTATTCTGCCAAGCTTTTGCATGAGCATGAGTGTTTGACCCTTTATGGCTTCCTCTTAATCCTGTCAGTGCGGGAGGATAGTTGGCAGTTTCAGCGCTATCTATAATGGCATCGTTAGAGCATCCAAAAGGCAAAAGTGATGATCCAGCCAACACTAAAGAGCCATTAATAAAGTTTCTTCTTGTTATTTTACTCATTTCATAATCCTTACTTATTGAAGCTACTTTTAGCTATGGAGATTGCCTTGTTGGAAAAGGAATTGCTCTTGATGATTTTAAAAATCATATACTGAAGAGAGCAAAATTGATAGATAGGTAAAATCCCCCCTCTTTTTTATTTATGGGGGGATTCAAATTATTGTAGTGCAGAGTAAATTTAATACTGCATTGCTTTTAACTCACAGTATTCGTGCAATCCTTCCATACCAAACTCTCTGCCATTTCCAGATTCTTTATAGCCACCAAATGGTGCTTCATGATTGGCATCACCACCATTAATAGCACACTGACCAGCACGAATTCTTCTCGCGATTGCTGTGGCTTTGTTCTTATCGCCAGCCCATACTGACGCCGCCAAGCCATAAGGGGTATCATTGGCAATTTCTACCGCCTGATCAACAGATGAATATTTGATCATTACTAAAACAGGTCCAAAAACTTCTTCTTGAGCAATGACCATATCATTAGTGACATTAGAAAAAACGGTTGGTAACACATAGTGACCGGTTGTCATTCCTTCTGGCATTTCTGTTCCACCAGTAACCAAATTAGCACCTTGTGCAACAGCCTGGTCAATATAATCGAGGACGGTCTGTTTTTGACCTGCAGATGACATGGGGCCAACAAATACTTCGGGGTTATTGGGATCACCTACTAATAGAGCTTCAGTTTTAAACTTGGCTAATTCCACCGCCTTATCATAAACAGACTCATGCACGATCATTCTGGTCATCGCATTACAGGTCTGGCCGGTATTAACCATTACATCATTGATGCCAAAATCAACGGCAGCGTCCAAGTCGGCTTCTTCAGTAATGATAAACGGAGATTTACCGCCTAGTTCAAGACAAACTCTCTTTACCGCTGGAGCAGCTGCGTTAGTAACTTGTACACCTGCGGCTGTTGAGCCGGTGAAGGTCACCATATCAACATCAGGATGAGAACTTAGCGCCGTACCTATTTCACGCCCACTGCCGTGAACAATATTAAATACGCCAGCGGGCAATCCGACGGCATCACATATTTCTGCAAACATAAACAGATGGCTTGGAGTCTGGCTGGCAGCTTTTACCACCATGGTACAACCAGCAGCAATTGCAGGAGCAACTTTGCCAATCATTTGCCAGATTGGGTAATTCCATGGATTAATCATCGCGCAAACACCAATGGGTTCCTGAACAATTACTGAATTACCAATTTCTTTGCTTTCTTCCATATGTTTTGCTTTATCAGCATAGGATTCACAAATAATCGCCAATGGATCAACTTGGTATGCAGCAGCATGTTGAATTGGCATACCCAGCTCATCTACCACTGTTTGAGTTAAATCAGCATTTCGTCTTTCACCTTCGGCAGCTATTTTTCTCAAAAATTCAGCTCTTTCAGCTGCAGACGTTTGTGACCAGGAAGAAAATGCATTTTTAGCCGCACTGACTGCAGCATTAACATCTTCAGTATTGCCATAAGGTACTTTGGCTGATACTTCACCATTAGCAGGGTTAATTACCTCGTCTGTGCCATTCCCTATCGGTGCAACCCATTGGCCATTGATGTAGAATTTATCGTATATTCGCATTATATATCCTTTTGTATATTCTGCTATTACAAGCAATTACAGAGGCGAAAACTGTTCTGTTGATAGATTAATATTATCAATCGTTTCATTTGATCCAGATGGTCGCCACTGGTCTGCTTTATAATGTTTATTTTCATAAACTGCTGTTTAATAATTAATTTTATGTGTCGTTATAGTTTTGCAACTAGCTCTGCTGCTTCGGTGAGTACTTTGCGCAAAATTCGTGCTATTTCTCGCAATTCATCAGGGCCACAAATCAAAGGTGGAGATAATTGTATAACTGGCTCACCACGATCATCGGTACGACAAATAAGACCGTTTTCATATAATTTTGGAGATAAGAAGTTAAATAAGATATCTTTTGCTTCATCTTCATTTAGTGCTTCTTTTGTTGCTTTGTTTTTAACAATTTCAATTCCCCAAAAATAGCCGGCCCCACGGACATCACCAATAATTGGGATATCATATAAACTCTCTAAAAGCTCTCGAAATAAGCCTTCATTGCGCTGAACATTACCAAGAACATCTTCTTTTTCAAAGATATCTAAGTTAGCCATGGCAGCAGCACACGCGCCTGGATGACCAGCAAAGGTAATACCATGCATGAAATACTTATCAGGTTTAAGGAAAGGTTCCATTAAGTAATCTCGGCAAATCATTGCCCCCATAGGGGAATAGCCAGAAGTGATCCCTTTAGCACAGGTAATAATGTCGGGTAAATAATCAAATTTTTCACAGCCAAACATATGCCCTAAACGGCCAAATGCGCAGATGACTTCATCTGAAACCAGCATAATGCCGTATTTATCACAGATTTTCCGCACTTCTTGAAAGTAACCATCAGGCGGAACAATACAACCACCTGAATTTTGCACCGGCTCTAAAAAGACCGCAGCAACCGTATCAGGACCTTCAATTATGATTGCTCGTTCAATTTCATGAGCACATCTTTTACCGAATTCTTCACTACTCATACCATCGGTCATTAAATGACTGTGATAAGCATCGGTATTCTCTACCTTATAGGTTCCGGGTACTAAGGGTTCGAAAACATTTTTTATATCGGTTAAGCCATTGATAGACAATGCTCCCATGGTAGTTCCATGGTAGGCAAGGTTGCGAGAAATTACTTTAAAACGGCGATGTTCGCCAATCTCAGTATAGTACTGTCTAACTAGCTTCCATGCCGACTCCACCGCTTCTGAGCCGCCAGAAGTAAAGAATACGCGATTCAAATCACCTGGGGCGAGTTCTGCAAGACGGGCTGCTAATTCTATTGCAGGTTGGTGAGCATTATTCCAAATAGGAAAGTAAGCAAGTTTTTCACTTTGTTTTGCCATCGCGTCAGCAATTGTTTTTCGGCCATGACCTACTTGTGAAACAAACAGGCCAGCTAAACCATCTAGATATTTATTACCCTGAATATCATAAACGTAAGCTCCTTCGCCATGGCTCATAATTGGCACGTCGTGCTCTTGATAATAACCCATACTACTAAAATGCATCCAAAGATGCTTACGCGCAAGTTCTTGCAGTTTTTCGTTATTCATATAACTATCCATCAACATTATTGTTATCACTGCACGCAGTATTACAAATAACTTTCGATCCCCATATACCCCTATAGTGTGTACTTAGAATTTATTGAATGTTGGTTTTATGGCAATTTTTGGCTCTATTAGTGTTAAGGATTGTTAGTTAACTAATTTCTCATTGGAGACTGTATCAGAAATGAAAAACCAGACCTCAAAGGGTCTGGTTTGTGCC
This sequence comes from Thalassotalea psychrophila, assembly GCF_031583595.1. Lineage (NCBI taxonomy): Bacteria > Pseudomonadati > Pseudomonadota > Gammaproteobacteria > Alteromonadales > Colwelliaceae > Thalassotalea > Thalassotalea psychrophila. The sequence goes on along the minus strand of NZ_CP134145.1, from coordinate 4,339,307 downwards.
ATTTATAGTGAATCCTGACCTTCTAAAAAGTGCCACTTGCAGCTATACGATATTAGAAAAAATACAATGTCATCCCATCGTGCTTTTGAGGCTATTCTCCAGTTTTGAGGTGACTTGAACGAGTATTTTGTGCTAATTAAAACCATTCAATAAATCCAGTCACCAATAACCACAATTTATGTCTGGTTATTTTACACTTTCTTGCCTGCAGGATCACGGCTTTATTATATCAACATGAAAAAACTAGACTTTTTTAAATGGTATGAAATTTGCTATTCATCTAAATAAATTACTTGCCTAAGTGTAAAACGTGCTCATCGCACAAAATATCCGGCAACTAGGTAGTTAGACCTTATAGGATATATATTTCAATTTATTATCAGGAGAATTGCAATGTCACATTTAAAGTTTTGGTCAAAAGGATATGTAGGAATTAAGATACTCTTTTTGCTAGCCGGTCTTTCATCTACAAACCTAGTTGCAGCTAATTCTGTAATTGACCAAACTTATCCACAAGCTCAAGCAGAGGTCTTAGAAGTTTTTGGGGCCATTGCAGAAAGTATAAGGTACGGAGCAGGAGGTGGGTATGACGGTGAATATATGGATCAACTTATCTCATTTCATGCCTATGGAGACAAGTTTGTTGAATTCAATGGAGGACAGTCTTTCGATAGTGCGGGTAATGAAGCTAATGAACGTCAGTTATTTGGTGAAGATATAAATGAAGTTATACAATTTGCCGCTATAGAGGGGACTTTGAAAGTTGCCGTTTACTATGGAAATGTAGCTAATTTAACTTTTACCTCAGATTTTATATTGGACCATAAAGAATATGGCGAAATTACGGTCAATAACCTAATTACTTTATTATTTGTTAAAACAAAAGGTAAATGGAAAATGGTTCACGAACATCATTCTCCAGTATATGTACCATCCCTTTAGTCAGGATAGATGAACGCGACAACTCGTTTGAAAAGCACCGGTACAGATAAATCTATACACCACACAATAGGAATTAGGTGGGAGATATGATTGCAGATATTTTATCTGATGAATATCTCCACTCTTATTATGCTCACAACTGAACACTTTAACGGTAGATGACATAAAATAAAGATCTACAATTAACTCTATTAGAGCCCAACTTTTCATCCTCAAATGTGCTCAACCAATCACCGATGTTCTTTTATATAGGCGAGTGCATAACAAACAGCCACCAATAGAAATACCGCTGAAAATGCCCACCCAAAAACCATAAACTCCGAAATTAGTGCCCCACAATTGAGTTGCTCCTAAACTGTAACCTAGCGGGAAACCGATGAGCCAATACGAGGTAACTTGGATAACCATTGGAATTTTTGTATCTTCGAAGCCTCTTAATGACTGTGCTGCCCATATTTGCAGAACGTCAATCAGTAGATAAATTGGTGCAAACAACATTATCGCGGTTGATATAGTGGCAATACTGATGTCTTGGGTAAATAGATACGGCAAATGATCACGAAATACAAAAACCAACCCGCCAACAACAATGCCAAACGACGCAACTAATTGCACACCTGCTTTAATGTATTTTAATACCGACTTAGTGTCTGAACGGCCAATACCTTTGGCAATATAAATTGCTGTAGCTTGTCCAATTCCTAGGCCAAACATAAGCACTAAAGATACAATTTGAATGGTAATTTGGTGAGCGCCCAAAGGCGTGGTACCAAGTGGTGCAATTAACAATGCTGAAAAACTGAAAAAGCCTTCTTCAGCTAATATTGCAAAGCAAATAGGCAAGCCAAGGGCCAAAATAGCACGCCAGCGTGAAAATATTATTCGTGGCCAAGTTGAATATATTTTATAGGTTCGGATAATTTTGTGTCTGGCAGTATAGATAATGCCAGAAAGCCCCCATAACCAATAAATTATGGTGGTTGTCCACGCACAGCCAACACCACCAAGGGCTGGGAAACCAAATTTTCCAAACACAAAAATATAATCAAAAATTAGATTCAGCAGGGCAGCAATTAAACTTGAAATCACAATAAAGCGCATTAGGCCGTGACCTTCAAGCAAACCAAAAATAACCCAGCAAATACCGCTAATAGGTAAAGAGTACGCGATAATTTCACCATAGCCCTGAGCAATATGAGTAACGTCAGCACTGGCACCCAAGTAGGGGATAAACGGAATAGCGGCTAACATTATTAACAATGCAACCAGGCCTATAAAACCTGCCAGCAATAATGCTTGCTGAGTTTCAGTGGTAATTTCATGGTGTGCGCCAGCCCCATAAAACCTGGCGATGCGAGGCGTAACGGCTAAAATAATGCCATACATAGCCATTTCAATCACCAACCATATATTGCCGCCAATGGCCAAGCCCGCCAAATCTTCAGCACTAGCTTGCCCTGCCATGATGGTATCGATAACTTCCATACCTATCATAGCAACATTAGAAATAATCAGCGGTATGGCTAAGCTTAAGATTTTTTTAAAATCAACATACCAAACTTTGTCACGCATTTTTTACCTTGGCAGAGCTCTATTTGCTAAAACCCGACAATGCCTTTAATTTCAAGGAAGTCATCAAAAGCAAAATGCGCCCATTCTCGACCATTACCAGATTGCTTATAACCACCAAAAGGTGCATAGGCATCAAAATCAGGATTGTTAAGATAAATAGTTCCGGCGCGAATTCGTCTTGCAATACTACGTACTTTATCAAGATCGTTACCCTGAATGTAACCTGCCAATCCGTATGGCGTGTCATTTGCTATCGCTACCGCTTCATCTTCATTATTATATGGAATGATAGATAAAACAGGTCCAAACACCTCTTGTTGAGCAATAAGCATATCGTTGGTTACATTGGCAAATACTGTTGGTTTAACATAATAACCAGCAGTTAAACCTTCAGGTCTACCTGGTCCGCCAATCACTAGCTCGCTGCCTTGCTCAATTGCTTGGGCAACTAAATTTTGCACCTTTTCAAACTGAGCCTTATTTGAAAGTGGCCCTATGGTTGTAGTGTCCAAGTTAGGATCGCCAACCACTGTAGCTTCGGCGACTGATTTAGCGACCTCTACTGCACGTTGATGGTATTTGGCCGGTACCAACATTCTAGTTGGCGCGTCACAAGATTGTCCGGTGTTGTCAAAACAAGCCTCTGCGCCACTGGTTACGCAACTCTCAATATCGGCATCTTCAAGAATAATATTTGGCGATTTACCACCTAATTCTAATGTCACTCTTTTAATAGTTTGTGCGCCCATTTCAGACACGGACTTTCCGGCACGAGTTGACCCTGTAAGAGAAACCATTTCTATATCAGGGTGAGATGACAAAGCTGTGCCTACCACAGGGCCATCGCCATAGACCATATTGAAAACACCCGCTGGCAACCCTGCGTCATGCACAATCTGAGCAAATATCTGCGCTGACAATGGTGCAAATTCACTGGGTTTTAAAACTACCGTACAACCACAAGCAATGGCTGGAGCAACCTTACAGGCGATTTGATTCATCGGCCAATTCCACGGAGTTATCAAACCACAAACGCCAATAGCTTCTTTGGCAACATGAGTGATGCCTTTAGTTTCTTCAAATTGAAAGCTTTCTAATGATTTTCTGGTCGTTTCAAAATGAACAATACCTATGGCAGATTGCTCTTCTAGAGCCATACCTTTAGGCGCCCCCATTTCAGTAGTAATTGCTTCGGCCATTTCATTAATTCTTTCTTTGTATAAAGCAATGATGCGATCAAGATATTCTAACCTTTGTTCCCGACTGGTTTGTGACCAAGTTTCAAAGGCGTGATTGGCAGATTTAACAGCAAGGTCAACATCATTTTGATTACCTAATGCCACCTGTCCAACTACCGTTTCATTGGCAGGATTAATAATATCCATCATTTGCGGCTCTAAAGGGTTAACCCACTCGCCATTTATATAAAATTGATCACACTGTTTCATCTTCAAGCCTCGATAATTTATAGCTATATAACTTATATAGTTGATAAGAAAAGAAATTTGTTGTTAATAATATTACTCATTGATCAGATAAATTCAAATAACCCAATAGGGGAGTGCTTTTATCTCTTGTTAAATGCGAGTTAATGGTGGTATATTTTTATTAGTGTTTTCATTAAGTAGTTAAATCATGAGTACGTCATTTCTTTCCGAGTTTTCTCAACAACTTGCAGATTTATTTCCCTATGCCGGAACCGAAGAATTTACTGTTAAGCTTGCCGACATGTTTAAGCGCCTCATAGCCGCTGAAAACATCATGATAATTTTGTTTCCCAGTAAAAAATTGCCCATTATAGAATATAATGATGTTCCAAGCGGAAGCCTAGAATCGGTTGCCGATCAATATCTCAAAGGTGCCTTTTTACTTGACCCATTCTACTTAGCATCAAAGCAGGATAAGGAAAGTCAGTTTTTACATCTTAAAGATGTTGCTCCAGATGGATTTGAGGAAAGTGAATATTTTAAAAGTTATTATAATTACTCTTGTCTCACCGATGAATGTGTTTATTTAATTAAAGTGGCAGATGAGGGTGATAAATTTGTAATGGTTGGTCTTGGCAAAGTTGAAGATGGCAGCTGTTTTAGCAATGAAGCCTTACAACAACTGAAAGAAATAACGCCATTAATCGAAGCGCTAATAAAGCATCATTGGCAAACTATTGAGCATAGCCATGAGCATCATCTTGATATTCGTGAACAGTTAGAAACTGCACTCGACGCATTTGGTACCAGTGTTCTAACCGAACGAGAAAACCAAACGATTAAAATGATCCTGCAGGGTTATTCAAGCAAGGCTATTGCTGAACGCTTGAATATTTCGGTAGAAACAATAAAACTTCATCGTAAAAATGCCTACGCCAAACTCGATCTTGGTACTCAGGGAGAGTTGTTTAATTTATTTATTAATTCTTTAATGAATATTGAAAACTATACCAGTGGTGACCCGCTTATTGCCTATCATACGCCAGCTTGTCATCATCGAGCCAGCCAATAAATCGATAGGTAAATTGCCTTCTTTTATTACCTCGAAAATTCTCATTAATTCAAAATACACCAATTTATCAATAGGTTACTTTTGATTGGAGCTTTTTTACTGGGTTGAAACTACCTCAAAGGGGTATGTCTTATCTGCTGATTATTGGTTTTAATCATAAGATACAGATTTATACCAGTTGCATTAAGTTTGTGATCTTGTTGTGCGCAGGAAAAAATAAATCAAGGCAAGGCGATCGATTGACCAATAGCTGGCTATTGGGATTGAGAGCAACGACGCTTTGAGGTATTTTAACCAGCACAAGTGAGCAATAATTTAATGAAATTGGTATCTCAACATGAGCGGTTTTTATACCTGTTTGATTAATGAATTTATCAACTTTTATACCAAATTCTTCAAAAGTAGACGTACGATTATGGATTAAAGTCATAGTCTATGGCCTGCTGCTCATTAATTTTGCTATATATTTTAAGAATGACTGGGTTATAGCATCACATACCATGCGCAATGGTGGTTCATTTTTGGATTGGACTGGAGCCTTCGCTACTACCATTGATGAAAGTGCCTGGATTTGCCTATTAATTTTATTCGAACTTGAAACCTACATATTATCAGATGAACCACTTCCTCGCGCTAAAGCGTTATTAATGCATGCTGTTAGGATCATTTGTTATGTTTCTCTAGCTCATACTCTTTATGCATATACCGACTACCTTATTGATTTAAGTAACGTTGATGTTATTAGCAATGCAACCAACCTTTGTCAGTTAGTTGCTGCTGATGTTTCCTATGCTTATAACCTTGTCTATACCGAGCTAAATACTACTAACTGCCAAATACTTTCAACTGCCAGCCAATTTTATTATCTCGACGCTCCAGAGAATATTATTGTCTCTGACAGTGCCGGTCTAAATATCGAAATAAATTTGGCTTGGGCTGATGTTATCGAGGTTGTTGCTTGGTTAATTATATTGTTAACCATGGAATTAACTGTACGTATTCAAGACAGAGGAATAGCAACCGGTACAAAACTCAAAGTACTTAAAATTATCAAGCTTATGTTTTACTTGATTTTATGGGCCATTATCGTTTTTTGGTTAGACCTTGAGCACTGGATGTTTGCCTGGGATGAGTTTGTTTGGATCTCCGGATTTTTTGTAATAGAAATGAATATGTCTCAATGGCGTGATGAAATCATTGAGGCTGAAAATAATGAAAAGCAAAACACTGTTTCTGGCTAATTTTTGCTGAGACTTTAGTTTAATAATAAAAAATTTACCGTTAACAATAACTATGTGAGTATGATTTGAATCACTTCGATACGATAATAATAGGTGCAGGCCACAATGGCTTAGTCTGTGGTTCTTACCTGGGTAAGAACGGGCAAAAGGTGTTAATACTTGAAGCCGCAGAGCAGCTTGGCGGCTTGGCTGCAACTCGTGAGTTTTCCCCTGGGTTTAACGCCTCTGTTGCTCAAACCATCAGCCATTTTTCAACTAAGGTGGCGAAAGAGCTTAATTTATCTGCACACGGTTTTGACGTAGCCGCAGCGCCTATGACGAACATTTCGCTAAATAAAGAAGGTAATCATGTCACGTTAACCTCATCGGGTGAAATAACCGGAGTAGGGTCAGAAGATCAACAAAACTATCAACAATATCAGCAATTGTTAAAACGATTTGCTAATTTGTTGAAACCGTTCTGGCTTAAAACTATGCCACGTATAGGCAGCCCAAGTATCAAGGATAATTTAACCTTTGCTCACCTTGGTATAAAAATGCGTATGCTTGGCAAACAGGATATGGCCGAATTTATGCGGGTGGCAACATTACCTGCGCGTGACCTGATGGATGAAAATTTTGACTCTGATCAGCTTAAGGCATTGCTAAGTTGGGACGGATTAATTGGTTCAAAAATGGCACCTCGCTCGCCCAATGCTACTATTTTAGCGTTACTATATCGCATGAGCGGCCTACATGATGGTGCTCATTCACTGCCTAGTGGCGGTATCGCAAGCCTAATAAACTCACTGCACAAAGCAGCAACTAAAGCTGGCGTTGAAGTACAAACCAACTCAAAAGTAAAACAAATATTAATTCAAGCCGATGAAACGGGTCTAAAAGCTAATGGCGTAGAATTACAATCTGGCGAAATAATTAGCGCTGATAGAGTTGTTTCGGCTGTTGACCCTAAACGAACATTTTTAGATCTCGTTGGTCCGCAACACCTTGAAATTGATTTTACTAGCAGAATTAATCGTTTACGCTGTGATGGCTATGTCGCTAAATTGCACCTGGCCTTGTCTGATTTACCCAACTTTACCGGTTTAACGAAACCTGATGGTCGAATGATTATTGCCGATGAACTAGACAGCATTGAATTCGCTTTTGACGATGCAAAATATGGCGAGCCTTCACAAAAACCAGTAATGGAAATAGTCATCCCAAGTTTGCATAATCCAGAGCTTGCACCAAGCGGCCAACACGTACTTTCTGCCCATGTTATGTATGTACCGTATAAACATAAGAATGGTTGGACTGAGCAAGCTAAGGCTGATCTATATGAACGTGTTATCGATACTATCGCTGAATATGCACCCGATATTCGAGAAAAAATTATCGATGGCGAAATACTCACACCATTAGATTTAGAACAGCAATTTAATGTTACCGGTGGCCATTGGCATCACACTGAATTATCAATATCACAAATGTTGATGATGCGACCAACTTACGAAGCAGCACAATACAGTACCCCTATTCCTGGACTCTACCTTTGTGGAGCAGGTAGTCATCCTGGTGGTGGCCTAATTGGTGGTCCTGGCCACAACGCAGCAAATGAAATAATTAAGGCGAGTAAATAATATGAATAAGAAATACGACGCTATTATTATTGGTGCAGGGCATAACGGTTTAACCAATGGCGCCTACTTAGCTAAAGCCGGCCTTAATGTTTTGGTACTGGAAAAAAATGACTATATCGGCGGCGCCGCAGTTTCTCGTGAAATGCACGATGGCTGGCTATATTCAAGCTGCTCTTATATGTCGAGTATGCTTCGCCAAACTGTGCATCGAGATCTTAACCTGACCAAGCATGGACTAGTACTTGTTCCATACATTGGTACTGTTAACTATGATGACAAAGGTCAGCCATTAATTCATTACGGCAATGGTGATGTAGCTTACAACCACTTGCGTAAACATTCTGCCCACGATGCCGATTCAATGTTTCGTTTTCAGGCGGATTTAAGCCGCTATGCGCAACTTATTCGCAAAACTTTGATGCGTACGCCGCCAGATCCAACCTCATTTAAACCTCGCGATATTCAAGAGTTGCTGTGGTTGGCAAAACAGTTCTGGTCGTTAGGTGAGAAAGAGCTTTATGAATACATGCGTTTTTTCACCACCAGTGCGGAAGAATTTTTAGATGATTATTTTGAAAACGATCTGATCAAGGCAACTATGGCCAGCCCGGGCATTATAGGTACAGCACTGGGGGTTTACTCACCAGGGTCTGCCTATATTCTATTGCATCATGTTATGGGTGATATGGATGGTAACATTGGCGCTTGGGGTTTAGCCCGAGGCGGCATGGGAGCAATTTCTAATGCTATCGCCAGTGCGTTTAAATCATTTGGCGGTGAAATTAGAACTGGTGCTGGTGTTGATAAAATATTGGTCGAAAATGGCAAAGCCATCGGTGTAGTACTGGAAAACGGTGATGATCTTTACGCCGATATTGTAGTTTCAAACTTAGATGCCAAACGTACCTTTACCAAATGTCTGGATAAAAAAGATTTACCTGAAGGAATTTATAAAAAAGCCGAGAATTTTAAAATCCGTGGCTCGTCAGGTAAGGTAAACATTGCTTTATCTGGTTTACCTAAATTTATTAACCTGCCTGATAATCGCTTTATCAATCGGGGTGGACAAGGTTTTGTTGGTTCACTGGAGACGATGGAGCGTGCCTATGATTGTTGGAAGCATAATCGATTTTCAGATGACCCTTTTGTTGAAACAATCATTCCTTCAGCTTGGGATCCTACGGTTGCTCCTCCGGGCAAACATTGGATGTCGTGTTTCGTCCAATATTGTCCTCCTACACTGGCCGGAGGTGGTTGGAATGCCCAGCAAAAAGAAGCGTTTGGGCAAACGGTTATTGATAAAATAGAACGTTACAGTCCTGGTTTTAAAGACTTAATTGTTCATAAAGAGATCAGAACCCCGGTAGAAATAGAAGGAGAGGTTGGATTAACCGAAGGCAATATTTTCCAAGGCGAACTAACTATCGATCAACTGTTTTTCAATCGACCGTTTCCCGGGTACGGCCAATACCGAATGCCAATCAAGAATATGTATATGTGCGGTGCATCAACTCATCCTGGCGGTGGGGTGTCTGCAGCTTGTGGCGCAAATGCGGCACGTGAAATATTGATGGATTTGAAGAAACCAAATACGGTTCCTGAAGATTCTTTTTATGATGAGTAATTGCAGATGAATACTACTATGAAATCTCACAATGAAATGAGTGTTACACAACTCGATGAACAATTAAGACAGACTCCGTTTCACCCTCGCCAACAAGCGCTTAATGTACGTGACGATTGGACTGTATGGAATGGTTTCAAGTTTGCCAATAGTTATTATGATGCCGAATATGAATATTTTTGTATACGCAACAGTTGTGCAACCTACGATATTTGCCCAATGCAAAAATACTACATTTCTGGTAAAGATGCTGAGGCGATGCTGAACCGCATGGTCACTCGTGATGTGGCAAAATTAAACGTAGACAGGGTAACCTACTGTTGTTGGTGTACTGATGAAGGTCGAATGATAGACGATGGTGCTATCTTTAGACTGGGGCCTGATTCTTTCATGTTAACCTGTGGCAGTCCTTGTGTTGCCTGGTTTAAAAAAAGTGCTTTTGGCTTTAGTGATGTAACCATAACAGATATGTCTGACAATATTGCCGCCTTATCTTTTCAAGGGCCTACCAGTTGTGAAGTATTGAAAAAAATGGGGCTTGATGGCATAGAAACTCTAAAACCATTTGGAATTATGCACTTTCCTTTTAATGGTGATGATAGTAAAACCTTAATGGTCTCTCGCACCGGTTTTACTGGCGATTTAGGTTATGAGCTTTGGATAGCGCCAGAGTTAGCCCTTGATCTTTGGGATACTCTCTATAGCGCCGGAGAAGATTATAATATTCATCCTTATGGTGAAGTTGCCACTAATATGGCGCGTCTTGAAGCTGGCTTTATTATGCCTGGACTTGAGTTTAACGAAGCATTAAAAACCGTACACTTTCAATACGACCACACACCATTTCAGTTAAGTTTAGGCTGGTTGGTCGATTTCAAAAAGCCACATTTTAATGGTCGTAAAGCCTTGCTCAAAGAAAAGCAGCAGGGCCCAGAATACACTTTGATTAAACTTGATATTGAAGGCAACAAATCTGCGGAGGAAGCCTACCTTTATAACAATAAAAAGTGCGACACTCATATCGGCTATATTACCTCAACCATGTGGTCGCCAATTGTAAAAGCCAATATCGCTCTGGCTATGATAGAAACTAAGTATTTAAAGGGCGATATCTGGGCTGAAATATACTACACCAAAGAATTACGCCATCACCACATAGTGATGAAATGTACTGTAGTGAAAAAGCCATTTTGGACTCCTGAGCGGGCAAAAATCACTCCGCCATTAAAGTATTAACAAAGCAACGTATTAACAAATCAACGAAAGGAATCAGCATGAATAAGCTTATAGGTCACGTCGTCGAAGTGAATATTGGCACTAAAGATGAAGAGTTATCCAAGCATAGCTGTGATTCGGTGCAGGCTGAATTAGATGGTTTTGTTGGCGACAGGCACCGTTCAATATCAAGAGAAACTTGGGCGGGTGATAAACAAGCACAAGGAACCGAGAGGCGTAACGAAAGACAATGGTCAGCCATGTCTGTGGAAGAACTGGAAAGTATCAGTGAGCGCATGGACTTAACCAGGCAACTTACGGCGGCTGACCTAAGTGTTAACCTGTGCTTTAAGGGAATCCCTAAGTTATCGTTATTACCAAAGGGAACAATCTTAAAATTCTCATCAGGGGCGCAGCTCATGGTTGAAGAGTACAACCCTCCATGCTCGGAAATGAGTGAGAAAATTGCCGCGGCTTTCACCTGTAATTCAGGAGAGCCATTAGCAAAAAATACATTTTCACAAGCGGCCATATTTACTCGAGGTCTAGTTGGTGTTATTGAAGTCGCAGGTAAAATTTGTGTTAATGACGAAGTTATTGTAGAAGTTTATCAGCCACCATTGTGGGTGACCAATCAATTAAACCAAAGCAGATAAATCATAAAGCTAGGTCTATACTTTATAGATATACCAAGTCCATCAATTATCTGATCATTTTGATTGGTTAAAACGAATAACTACGGCGTTATAAAATTCTTAAGTAGAATAACTACTTATGAAATTTTATGCCTTGTATTAATCCGTTTTTCCTCATTCAAAAATAGAACTTAAAATTAATAGAATTGGTATTACTCATTAGCGCACACTAATTAAAACGTTATTAGTTGCATAACAGGGAAACATAACGGGATAGGTTGCTTGGCTAATTCTCTTTTTAAAGAACTTAAACGTCGAAATGTTTTTAAGGTAGCAATTGCATATCTAGTTGTTGCCTGGATAGTTTTGCAGGTTTCGGCGTTGCTTCTACCAATTTTACAGCTGCCCGACTGGGTGCATTCACTGGTGTTTTTCTTGGGCTTAATTGCGTTTCCGTTCGTGCTGATTTTTGCCTGGGCATTTGAACTTACCCCCGAAGGCATAAAACGTGAGTCTCGTGTGGAACGCGAGCATTCTATTGCCGATCAAACTGGGCGTAAAATTGATTTTGTTATTATTGGCTTATTGGTAATCGTCGCATTTTACTTTTTCTATGAAAGTCGCATTCGTCAAAATTTGCAGGCAAGTAATCAGCCAGCTACAGCTATCGCCTCGGTTGGTAAGTCGTCTATCCAAGATAGAGCTATCGAAGAAAGCGAAAAATCGATAGCCGTATTGCCTTTTGTAAACATGTCATCGGACCCTGAACAGGAGTATTTTTCCGACGGACTATCGGAAGAAATCCTAAACCTGTTGGCACAAGTGCCGAGTTTAAAAGTTATCGGCCGCACATCATCTTTTGCCTTTAAAGGTAAAAATGAAGACTTAAGAGTGATTGGTAAAGCACTTAATACCAAAACTGTGCTTGAAGGCTCGGTGCGAAAATCGGGTGAGAGAGTGCGCATTACTGCACAATTGATTGATGTAGAAACTGGTACGCATTTATGGTCGCAAAGTTATGATCATACCTTAACCGATATCTTTGCCGTACAAGATAGTGTCGCTAAGGCTATTTTAGAGGCATTACAGGTTCATGTACTTGTACCAACACGTGGTAGGCCAACAGAAAATATTGAAGCCTATGGTTATTATTTAAAAGCCAAAGATGCGATGAGCAGTTGGGATACCAAAAGCGCGGAAAGCAATTTAAAAATAGCGGTAAAGCTTGATCCAACTTTTGCTGAAGCTTATGAATTGCTTGCTTATAGCTATTATGAGCGCTGGGGCAATACCCTTGACTCACTAAGTGCGATGGAACATATGGCTAATGCTGCCAATAATGCGCTACAACACGACCCATCTCTTATAATGGCCAGTATCTTTTCCAAACTTAGCTCGGGCAGCTGGCAGCAATATGAAGGAATTATTAATCTTTATCGATTGTTAAAGCGACAACCTAATAATGTCATGGCTCTGGAAATGCTCATTTGGGATCTATTAATAGCTGGATATTTCAATGAAGCACTTAAATTATCGCAGCAACTGGTTGACGTTGACCCATTATCGAGCAACGCGCAGTGGTATGTTTTTACTAATATGATGGCGCTGGGCCGAAGAGATGAAGCGATTGATGCATTAAAACTTTCCGCGCAACTCTCAGGAACTTTAGCTCACTTTAATCTTGCATATTTGAGCCGTTTAGAAAACCAGCAAGAGCAAAGCTTGCAATACTTCGAAAAAAATATGCAACAACTAGGTTTACCATGGCAATGGGTAAGGCCGTTGTCACTCGCTGCCAGTGATCCTGAAACAGGGGAAGCAAACTTAGATCGCGAAATCCCAAAAATTATAAATTCAGTTCCGAAAGAACGAGCCTATGAAATGCGTCAAGTGTTATTGTTTTGGTATTTGCAATACGGGCATTTAGATAGATATTACCAGTTAATATTCGAGCGCTATGCCGCCGGGCAGGATGTAAGTGATGCCGATAGTCGGATTTTCGAAGGCTTAATTTATCGTAATACTGGTTTTACCGCTCACCCATATTTTATAAAGTTGGCGAAGAAGCGCGGATTGATTGAACTATGGGAGCAACGTGGCGCACCGGATTATTGTAAAAAATCGCAAGGCAAGTGGCAGTGTCATTAATTTAGATGTTGTTAGTTGTTTAAATGAACAAGTAGCTTATCTTTTCAAACCACAGCTCGTTCAATGAGGTCCCCGATGTCGCTTGAGCTCCTCGATGACGGGGCTCTTTAGCAAAATCAATGGTGTTTCAAAGAATAAGAAACAATTAACCACGTCATTCCATCATGCTTTTGGATGGAACCTCCTGCAGTTTAAACGTGCATAGAAACAAACGATCCTCCTTCAACATACCTCACATCCTGTAAGGCAAAAAAAACCAGTAGCACTGCTACTGGTTTTTGCTTTGTTGGTTATTTAGCTAAACCGGGATCTTAATTCCAGCTCATGCCAAAACGTAGACCATAACTGCGAGGTTTCCATGCGGCCCAATGAGTCGATGGGTAGTTTGCCCCTCCACCGTAACTACTATCAAAGTTAGTTTCATCTAATAAATTATCAACATAAGCTTGTACATACCAGTTTGCTGATGATTCATACCCTATACGTGCATTCCAGGTTTGTGATGCCTCTATTATTCTAACTTCGTCGAACATATAACCGCCACCGTGTTCATCTTCCCAATAGCTTTCTATACTGGTGGTAATTGTCGCGCCGCTGTCAAGTGGGAAAAAACCATTAAGTACCATGGAACCACTCGTTTCTGGGGCCCAAGGTATTTTGTTGCCATTACATTCTCCTATCTCACCAGAACAGTCATCTTCGGGAACTTCGTTGATATCAGAATCGAGGTAGCTATAGTTGAACATAAGATTGAAGTATTCACCTAAAGGGGTATTGGTAGCGAGTTCGAAGCCATTAGCTTCAGTCAAACCGAGATTAGAAATAATTGTTTGGCCACCTTCACCTTCCACTCGAGTTGATACTTGAAGTCCATCGTATTCATAGCTGTATACAGTCAGACGAATGTCGGTGAAATCAAACCAAGTGTCTTTATAACCAAGCTCATAAGAGTCGATACTTTCTTCACCAAAGGCTACACTTTGGGCTAGCTCGTTGGTTAAATTTGGTTGTTGAGATAGCGCTGATCCATCTCTACCTTCAAAATTATGCGAATTAAAACCACCTGATTTGTAACCTTCGGTGAAGCTGGCATAGAACATCATTTCGTCTGTGGGTTGCCATCTTATCAAGTATTTCATTGACGTATTATCCCAGTCTTTCTTAGTCTTAATTTCTATAGGGTTGCCATTTGCGTCTAGTGCAGTTGTGCCACCAATATTCCAGACGCTTGCAGCATTATAGCCTGGTGTACCTGAGTAGACTGTTTGATTACCGTTGCTGTCAATGACTTCTTGGGCGTTGTTAAATTCTTTATTGTCAACGGTATGACGAATACCTATTTCTATATTTATAGTGTCAGTAATTTGATAATCTAAATTAGCATACGCTGCCCAACCATCGTTTTTAGCATTAACATAACTATTTTCAAAGACCTTATCGTCTGCTCGGCCATAAGGGCTACTTAGATGAGGGAAGTAATAATTAACCCCATAGTATCCATCGGTAGGATCGAATCCATAATATCCTGGACCGTGATAGGCAAGTGAGTTGTTATATAAGTTTTCACAATGACCTGATTGTGAACCTTCTAAGCTTGGAAAGTAATTAGTGCTTTCATCGTAATCATTATAATAAGCGCTATAATAATCACATATAAATTCATCACTCATTTGGTTTAGGGTATCAACGTCAAGATTTTCTTCATAGAGTGAAGTACCAACATACCATGAAAGTGGTCCAGTTCCGTTGGAACTTAAGCGTAATTCAGCTTGCGTATAATCACCGGTTTGATCAACTTTCCATGAACCAGATTCAAGAGGGCTGGGGGTCCATTGCTCAGTATACAAATAATCGTGATCTTTATAACCGGCATTAACGGTTAAATCAGCAAAGTCAAATTCTTGTACAAGTTTTACCTGTAGGTTAAGTACTTGTGCTTCATCTTTTAATCCCCAGTGAGAATTTGTATCAAGGTCGCGATCTCCACCTCGGTTACCTTCCCAAACTTTATCATATTCTTCCCACAGTTCACCTTTTTCTATGAAACGATATAAACCCGCTGGGTATACTCGGTCTTCATACTCAACCATGGTTGTTATTCTAAGATCATCTTTTTCAAATGTTGTTGACCAACGAGCAGCAAGAACATCGGTATCTTGTACCTTATCATCTTTGTTCTCATTTTCGATATGAGATTCTTGAGTGTGATAAACACCAGCAAACCTCATCGCCAAATTATCATTAATAGGTACATTTATTGCGCCATTAAGTTTCATAAGGCTGTAATCACCTAAGTCAACGTCAAAACTAGCTTCCTCTCCATCTATTTGAGCCTCATTGGTGTGAACGCTAATTGCACCGCCAATGGCATTACGACCAAATAAAAATCCCTGCGGACCATTGATGATTTCGGCGCGGTTCATGTCAAATAATGTACTTATCGCCGAGCCTGCACGCCCTTCATATTGATCATTTTTAAAAAAACCAAGAGAAGGGTCTCCACCTGAACCATAGTCTTGACTTCGTATACCTCGAACGTTTAATGCGTCAAGGAAACTATTTTGAGTGGCACCACTAACGCCGGGAGAATAAGCAACCAAATCCATGGCATCGGTAAGGTGCACACCCTGTATAAAGTCACCGGTTAAGGCGGTCATTGCCAAAGGTACTTCTTGAAGGGTTTCACTTTTTTTGGTTGCAGTAACCATGATAGTTTCAATTTCTTCTTCTTCTACTTCTTCTGCAAAAAGAGGGAGTGAAATCATTGATGTGATAATGGCTGCTGAAATGGCTTTCGCCACAGAGCTTTTATGGAATGTTTGTGTCGACGGTGTGCGACTACGGGCATATTTGTTAGACATTATTTACCTCGAGTTTTTATTAGTATTATTATTTCGGCTAAATAACTGCACAATGCTGACACAATTTTTTTAGCTTTTCATTTAACATTAGCCAATGAACTG
This sequence comes from Thalassotalea psychrophila, assembly GCF_031583595.1. Lineage (NCBI taxonomy): Bacteria > Pseudomonadati > Pseudomonadota > Gammaproteobacteria > Alteromonadales > Colwelliaceae > Thalassotalea > Thalassotalea psychrophila. The sequence continues at coordinate 4,322,846 of NZ_CP134145.1, read as the reverse complement.
AACAAATTGTATACCCCCATGGGGTAGGTGTTTTTTAAACGATATTTTTACTTAATTGTTTTTACTCAATTATTTTCATTCCTCTATTTTTATACCGTGTGCTTGCAGCTCAGTTAGCATAGGTTGTAATTGCTGCTCGTATTTACGCCAGCGCCCTATTGAACGGGTATGAGCAGGTTCCCTTACTTGTACGGTACTTGCAGTCGTTACCGCTGTTTTTTGTTGGTGAAAGTTAAGACATTCATCCTGCCAAGGAAGCTCTAGATAATCTATTAATGCTCGTGCATTAGGTTCTAAATTGCGCGCGGTTTCTTCATAGCTGATATCAAAAAATCTACCTGGAAAACGCTCTCGCCATACTTGCATTAGCTTTAAATACCTTACATGGTGTCGAGCCATCTCTTCTTGGTTATATGAATGTAAGTAAGCGTTAGCAAATAACTGTTTGTAACTTGAGAAACAAGCATCCATAGGATCTCTGATCAAATGAACAATTTTGGCATTAGGTAAAGCTTTCAGGATAAGTGGAATATTTAGGTAGTTTGCGGGTAACTTATCAACATATCTTGCTTTACTGCCCAGCATTCTTCCTGAGGTTTGCAAATACTTTGTCGCTAATAATCGGCCGTCTACTTCTTTTACTAAATCAAATAACTCAGCTGAAAAACGTTGGGGATTTTTAGTGTTACCCAGTCTGCGCATAGCAAGCGGGAACTGTTGTAATTCACCAGCTGAATGAACATCAGAGTGACTGGTAATAATTCTTTCAATCAGGGTTGTGCCTGTGCGAGGTTGTCCCAAAACAAAAATGGGTGAAGCATCGGCAATACCAGGGCCACTATTTTCTAGCCATTCTTCGGTAAAATTTTCAGTTAAATAGTCAAAAGTTTCGATTTCTCCGGCTTCGTCAAAGTCACCTTTTGATCTTGTCGCTGCAGCACCTTTCGAAAATGCCTCGAAAGCTTTATCCCAGTTTTGTTGATCTTCATATTCTTTGCCAATGGCATATTGATAAAATGCTTGTGCGGTTGGCTTATTTTTATTTTCCTGACAGAGTTTATTCATTTTCTCTATGTGGGAATTATCTTTAGCTTTTACAAACAGAGAAAGTGACCAGTGAGCCTGAGGTGAGTCGGCTCGCTTTTCAATAATGCTTTTAAGTAAAATTTCGGCTGTATCAGTATCACCTTGATGTACTAAGTTACTTGCAAGGTTATGAGTATATTCGATATTTTCTGGGGCAAGTGTATAAGCCCTGCCAAAAGCTGACTTGGCGAGATCATTTTCCCCCATTAGTGATAAAGTAGTGCCGATTAGGGTTAGTACTGTGGGGTCATCTGTGCGGATTCTACGCACTTCTTGCAAGGCTTTATCGGCGAGATTTACCATGCCTCGTGTCATATAGCGGTAGGCCAGTTGTGCCCATGCGGCAACATGATCATTGTCTAGTTTGACCACCGTTTGGAAAGCACGGAAAGCTAGTTTCTTATTTTTTGTTCCCAAAGCAATAAGTCCGACAAGAAAATGTGCAGGCACTAATTCGGGCTCTAGCTGTAAAGCTTCCTGACAACACTGTCCTGCAATATCAAACTTTCTTTGGGTATAGGCATGCGAGCCTTTTTTTAATAAATCTTCCAGTTGTTCTCGGTTTTCATAAGACGGTGTATCTATCATTAAGTTGATCCATTGTTATTATTTTATTACGGATAAGTATTTGAGAAGGATCTCTTCGAAATTCAATCAACTTCCATATTGTCAGTTAGTAAACAAAGTTACAAGGCCATATATACAAAGATGAGTTATTGCTAGCAACAATAGTTTTATGACCTGTTAACTCCAATGAGAATAATCATTAACATCACTTGTGTTGTGCAAGATCTATGTCTTGTACAACTACGGGATTATTCAATAACGGTATACACTTTTCTGACAGTTTCTACTACTTCGCTAGTGCCTTGCCATCCTTTTGGAAAAGAGAAACTGTCACCTGCTTTGAGTTCGACAATCACACCATCATTATCCGTTAGGATCCAGTGGCCCTTTAATATATGGCAAAACTCTGTGATGGGTAAATTCAGTTGTAACTTACCGGGTTCGCATTCCCATGTGCCCATTAACACCCCATCGTGGTTATAAAAACAGCTATCACGCTGGGCGGGTAACTCACCCAGCGGTTCTCCGAAGGAAGCACATGGTATGAGGTCGTCTAAATCTTTTGCTGCTTTTTGCACGGTTATAGAAGGCATTTTTGTTCCTTATTTATTGCTATTAATTGAAATTAGGTGTTAAAACACTACAGTTTTATTTCCTCTAACAATTACTCTATCTTCAAGGTGTAAGCGCACCCCTCTTGATAACACTGATTTCTCCACGTCACGACCTAAACGCACCATGTCATCCTTATTGCATTTATGGCTTACTCGAATTACATCTTGCTCGATAATAGGGCCTTCATCTAAGTCTTCGGTGACGTAGTGGCTGGTTGCACCAATTAATTTAACGCCTCGATCAAATGCTTTTTTATAAGGATTAGCGCCAATAAAAGATGGTAAGAAGCTATGATGGATGTTGATTAATCGACCCGCATACTGAGCACAAAGGTTTGGCGGTATTATTTGCATATATCTGGCCAAAACAATCGTATCGGCATTGTGGCGCTCGATAATTTCATTCATTTTATCAAATGCCGGCTGTTTATTATTTTTATCAACCGGTACGTAATGAAACGGTATACCATGCCATTCGACCATACTTCTTAAATTTTCATGATTTGAGATCACACAAGGGATGTCACAATGTAATTCACCACTGTGCCAGCGATATAATAAATCAGCCAGACAATGAGACGCATGGCTTGCTAATAGCACCACCTTTTGTTTTTTATGCCCATCTCTAACATGCCAGTTCATTTCAAACTTTTCGGCTAAAGAGGCAAACTTTTCTCTAAATTCATCTATATCAATTGATAACGTGTTGGCATCAATAACATTACGCATATAGAACCAGCCTTCGGCAACATCGGTGTGATGATTAGACTCGGTTAATGAACCTCCCTGTTGTGCAACAAACTGACTTACCGCAGCGACAATACCGACAGCATCTGGGCAGGAAACTACCAAACAAAACTCACGCGGTTCTTTTACTTCATTCATTTTCATATTTCCTATTAACTATTTTTAGTATTCAATTCGTTTACTGCCCTATAAGCCTGTTCTACTGCGCACTCCATCATGGCTTTAGCGCCGGAGTCGGCATTAGCAATAGTTATCTTGCCAAATGGTTGTCTGGCAATTATGTGTGGGTAGCGTTTATCGTTTTTATCTTCATATATTGGGTCAAATAATGGTCGGTAACCATACGCATAGCCATGAGCCCAACGATTTACTGTAATATCAGCAATATCACGAGCCGGATCAAAACCATATTCACCTAGTAAACTCATTAACTGGGTTCGCACATTACGCTCTATAGTTGCAAATGTTGTTGTCATTAATTCATGTCGGCCATGGCGATGTTGCTCACGAACATTCATGCCTTGATTATTGACATGGGGGAAGCGCTCCATATGAACAATCATCGGCTCATCAGCAGATTGAGCATATTTATAATCACCTATACTCACCGGAAAATCGATAAGGGCATTGATGAAATATGCTCCCGGTGAAACCACGGCACCAATATTGAGTTTTTTCCAAGCTTGCCAATTTTTCAACGCGACCGTGGTGTATAAAATTGGGGTTTTTTCCTGAAAGTCCAAAGCTTGTCGTTGCGTTTCTGGCAGTTGCGGGCAAAGGTATGGAATGATTGAGTTATTGCAAGCAAGTACGCAGTTTTTTGCTTGTACACGGTATGCTGTACCTGCTTGAATATAACTTACCTTAACATTTTCGGCTGAATTAACTTCCCCCTGGTGTTCAACATTTACCACCGTACTATTTAATCGCATTCGTACAGGCGAGCTTTGTTGATCAAGCTTTGAATAATCAAATTTGGCGGTAACGATATCTTCCATGGTATTACCAGTAGCTACTGAAGGTATCATCTTGCGGATCAATAATCGGGCTATGGATGCATTACCATCAGGAAAATGATGAATGTACTCTTCCATACCTGATTTTTCTACGACTAATCCAGTGCCACCCCATCCCGGTAAACCACCATAAGATAAGGCTGAATAGGCATTTATGGCATCAATACCAGCACCATAATCTATGACTAAATCTTGCAATATTTCAAACACCTCTACTTCTGTAATATGCATATGTTGTTGCAGAAATTGCCGGTAGCTAATGGATTTTAAATAGCGTTTTTTATCTTCAAGCTTAATTTGTGAAATTTGATCATTTTCTTCAGTTAATAAACGTACAAATTCAATTTTTGCCGAAGCTGAAATTGGCATTTTCTCTACAGCTTCACTTTTTGATAATGCTGATTGAGCTAAAGGTAGATAGCTACTAAACACTCCTAATTCTATAGGGACAACTCGATCAACGCCCCATCTTTCTTTGCTAAAGTGAATTCCAGCAGTAAGCTTGTTGCGATGATAAAAGCTCTTATCATAGGCTTTATCAAATCGCTTTATTTCAACACCTAAATCATCAAGCAAGCCTTTGACCACATTACTGTAGCTCGAAGGCTCCTGTAATGTTTGCGCGCCGCCATAACCAATCAAGGTATGCTCGCCGACTTTAAATTCGTTGCGCTTGGCATGGCCGCCAAAGTCGTCATGATTATCTAGTAATAATATTTTCGCATCAGGGTGTTTTTTTTGATAAAAATGCGCAGCACTTAAGCCACTAATACCCGCACCAACAATAACCAAGTCATAAAGTGTTTCATCAGCATCAACCACTTTACCCCAGTCACGTTTATTCTCGCGTCCAAGTTGATGGGCAACTTCAAAAGAGCCTGCGTGGTTACCTCGCAAACCGGTTGAGGCAGGGGGGTAATATGGTTTATTTGATAAAGCGCTTTGTTGGGCCAACGGAAGAGCCTTTTCATCGGCAGAAGCTGAACCTGAAAATAACGATAACGGACCTGCGGTTAAAGCTCCCGCTGATAGAGCGCCAATACCATGCAAAATATCTCGGCGTGATATTTTGCAATTCATACCAAGTTCATTATCGCTGTATTTTTTTACGGTTTTATTCATCGGTTACCCTAGCTACACTTTTTAAAAGTTCATGATCTAAAAATCAGTCGCGCTTAAAAGTTAAATACGCTTTTCGCACAGTTTCCAGTACTTCCCAAGTGCCTTTACTGTTATTGTCAAAATACACGGTATCACCCGCTTTTATATCGATGGTTTCACCTTCTTCAGGGTGAAATAGGGCATGGCCTTTAACAAACGAACTGATTTCTGCATCCATGATCCAACGAGTCCAAATGCCAGGAGTACATTCCCAAATACCCGCTTCAGAGCCATCTGGGTTTTCATTAATAATGATGCCGCGAAGATGCGAGACATCATCAGATAGTGGCTCGGGTACTGGCCCCCAATCATCTAGTTGATCTGATGGAATATTTGCCACATCTTTGGTTTGTTTAATCGCCATAGCTTTTGTCCTCGTACGTGTTTATTTTTATGTTTATTAAATTTTTTATATATTTATGCTTATCTGTCTTTAAGTATGCGCTTTGCCGCGTTATGTCCCGGAGCACCGGTTACGCCACCTCCAGGGTGAGAACCTGAACCACATAAATAAAGACCTTTAATTGGCGTTGCGTACTGGGCCGCATCTGGATGGGGCCGCATGCTAAATAGTTGATCGGGCTCTAAGCGACCATGACAAATATCGCCGCGGGTCATACCAAACATTCGTTCAAGATCTAATGGTGTCAAACACTGAGTTGAGACTAATATATCTGGCAAGTTGGGAATATATTTTGTTAAATAGTCGAGGATATTTTTGACCACTTTTTCTTTTTCATCATCCCAACTTTTACCATCGGCAAGATCATAAGGCATGTATTTACACAATAAACTCATTACATGATGCCCTGATTCATCTGTTAGCGAATCATCAACTGTACTTGGAATAAACGCTTCAATTAGCGGCGGATCAGCGGGTATGCCAGAACGTGCCGAACGATAGGCGCGCTCTACATGATCTTTATCTTCAATAATTGAAATAGACCCTAAGTGCTGAGGACCTACAATATCACTCGGCAAACAGGCAAACTGTGGTAATCCTTTCAACGCTAGATTCATCCTCAATGACGCTGATTCTTGACGAATAACCTCAATATCTTTGGCAAAACTTTTTGGCAGGTGATCTGCACCAACAAGTTTTAAAAATGTTCGTTTCGGATCAGTATTAGCGGCAACAATGTCAGCAAATATTTTTTGACCATCTTTTAATTCAACGCCTTGAACTGCGCCGTTTTCAATAATGATTTTTTCAACACCTGCGTTGGTTTTAATGACTACACCTTTGACCTCGGCTGACTTTGCCATGGCTTGGGTGATCCCCCCCATACCTCCTTTGACAAAACCCCAAGCGCCTTTTTGTCCATCAATACCGCCCACGGCATGATGTAACATTGCCATCGAAGAGCCCGGATGATGCAATGATGTGTAATTTGCTGGTAAACAATGTTGTGCCATCATTGCCTTAATTTTATCACTTTCAAACCAGCGTTCAATTAAGGTATCTGGTGTACTGACAAACAGCTGCATAAAGCGGTAACGTGTGTCGCTATCTAGCTGGTAAAAATCTAAGCCTAGTTTTATTGCACTGAGTAAATCCGCAGGGCCGCCGCCATGCAATTTAGGCGGTGATTTTAGCCATTGTTTCGCTACAACAGCGCCGACTTTATCAATAATGTCGTGTAGTTCTTGGTATGAGTCGTAATCAGTTTCAGAAAACTTAGCAAATTGGCGGCGATTTTCTTCCTCGTCAGCCGTTAATAATAAATACTCATCGCTTAAATCGAGATATAACGCATTATCGAGTGGGATGGTTTGATAACCGAATTTTTTAAGCTCTAAATCTGCAATAACTTCTGGACGTAACAGGCTAACTACATAAGAAGCGATTGAATTGCGATATCCCGGATGGAATTCTTCACTCACCGCTGCGCCGCCAACAATGTGACGCTGCTCTAGTACACAAACCTTGAGTCCTTCCATCGCTAGATAGTTAGCAGTTGTTAGACCGTTATGACCGGCACCAACAATGATGGCATCAAATGTATTGTTTTCCATAAAAGCTGTCCAAGTTTAAAGTTTCAATAATTATTATTCTTTTAGATTTAAGTTACTACCTTATAACCTCTAAAACTCTTATGCTATCGCGCGTATCCGCAGAGAAATTATGCTTTACTGCGTTGACTTACCGCCCTGATTTACTGCTTGATTTAACGTTGGTTTTGGGCAATAAGATTGTTCGATAGCTCTGTAGGTGACTACTCCCCAAGGCACAAAAATTGCGGCCCAACACAGAGCTAAAATAGCCTCCATGGTAAACCAATCTAGTCGATTTTCTGGATTCAATGTTCCAGTGGCTAGTTGGTATGGATAAACATAATAAATGAGTTGCAATGTTGTCAGAATAAGCCCAAAAATTATAACCGCTATTGCCACCAACTGGGTTTTTTTAGCTTGCTTTTTATTGCATTCATGTTGTGGCGTACGGTGCAGTGCAAGTCGACGAGAGCGCTCTATTTCACTGACTTTATCGCGACGTGAAATTATGACAATAACGAAATAGCTGAGTAAACCACCAACAAGAATTGGGTTTAAATATGATGGTAAATCAATCCAACCAAACGAGTCACAAAAACGAAGAATGACATTACCAGCAAACCCACTGATGATGCCCCAAAATGCACCGCGAGGGGTAATTGTATCGCTCCAAATACTCATAAAGGCTACCGGTCCCCAAGATGAAGCAAAGACGGTTCCGACGTAATAAGCTAACCAGAAAAGGTTGGGGGGAAAGAAAAAACTAATAATTAAAGCAATGATTCCGACAATTAACATGACCAAACGACTGAAGCGTAACAATGACTTATCATCTTTGTTCTTTTGCGGAAATATATCATTACTAACACTAAAGCCGACTAAAGAGAGAAACGTAGTGGCAGAAGATAGAGCCGCAGCCATCACTCCTGCGAGTAGCAGTGCGCCCATTATTGATGGCATCATGTTCATCGCCGCCCAAATCATTGTTTGGTCATGGGGGAAAATATCATCTTTGCTCAGGTTTACCACGGTAGCTGCTGCAAAAAGGGCCAGATTACTTACCGCAATAACAATGGCAGCAATACAAGCTGAACGTATAACCACATGTTCAGATTTTGCCATTAAATACCGACTCGACTGCCACGGGCTTACGGCAGCAACAAAGCTCCACGCTATTCCCGTGATAAGTGACCAGATAAAATAATCCCTGGGTGTTTGCCATTCGGTATCATTGCCAACTATGCCGTGCCAGGTCATCAAATCAGGTTTGCTGTCTAAGTTAATAAGATCGGTTAATGATGACAACCAACCACCATGCGTGTCGACAATGTAATAAAGCGCAACAAAACTCATTATCGTGAAAAGAAGGAACATTAAGGTGTCAGTTATAACCACACCACGAGAACCAGAGTAAAGAGTAAATAGGGTATAACAGAGCCAAGAGGTGATTAATCCTTGGGTATAAGATAATGGTGTTAATTGCGACAGAATAACTGCAGTTCCTTGGGTTACAGCTAATAAATAACCACCAAGACCAAGCACTATTGTGACTCCAGCAGCTGCTTGCACCGATTTACTGTTAAAACGATGGCCAAAAAACTCAGCTAAGGTTAATGCTTTACTGCGTCTAAGGTATCGGCCAAAATATAACGCGCCATAGATATAGCCCGCGACCCAAATTGCCGGCCATAGAATATATGCACCGCCTTGAGAAGCATAAGAAAATCCAGTTTCTCCAAGAAAGGCATTGGTGCTCAATACACTCGCAACCAATGTACCAACAATAAGTAAGGTAGGAGCATTACGACCAACAACAAAGTAGTCTTCTAAATGTTTTACTTTTCGGCCGGCATAATTGCCGACGAATAGATAGACGACAATACTGATCAGTATGCTGGTTGTGTATATATCCATATGTTCGAGGTCTCACCCAGGTTGACTATTTAACATTCACATCAGGTTATTTTTTTAACCATTAAAAATTAGACTAATTAATTCAATATCAGCTGGGTATACCCCAAACGGGGAAGTTTAATATATTTACATCACTATTTTGCTGGTACTTGATTGCGTTGTGGCAAATCAACAAATGGTATTTGACATATTTCGCCTGCAACTTCATTGCCGGTTTTATTACAAATAACATAGATGTTTTCTATATCTGCACAATCGGTGACGATTGAGGCAAATCCTATCCAGTATCCTGCATTTTCATGCCATACAATTGAAGGCAGACTGCCTATCTCTATCTTTACTCCGTCAACAGCGCCATAAAGCTGATGGCCATCTTCGAGCAAGCAATTTTTCTTTATTTTAATGCCTTTCATTTTAAATCTGCTACCGCAAACTTTCTCTTTGCTTAACGAAACTTTACCAACAAAATCATCATTGCCCTTTAATTTTACGTTCCAACCTAGCGTTAATTCATATGGAGTACGTTCACCAGCCAAATCTTCAAACGTGCCGGCAGTATCCCAACCAGGTACAATCATACCTGCCTCAATTCGACAAATATTAAGTGCTGTTAAGCCATAGCCAGGAATCTTTATATCAAGAGTTTGTTCGGCTTTTTCGATAGCGTTAGTTATTGTCTCAATGGCTTTCGGACTGAACCATATCTCATATCCTAAGTCACCGGTAAAACCAAGACGGCCAACAAGAATTTGATGACCATTCAAGTCGAAATATTTCAACTCAAATGGGGCTAGTTGTTCGATACCTGTAAAACCTACTTGTTGCATCACTTTACCAGACATAGGCCCTTGTATTGCTATACCCGCTGATAGTGCTGTTTCATCGGTAATCGCTAGATCTTCAAAGTCGTTATATTTTGCGAAATGGTCATCAAGATCTAGCTCTGAAATAAGCAACAGGTAATCATCAGCGCCAAGTTTTATTACTATTCCGTCATCAATTAAATAGCCTTGTTCATTGCAAATAAGGCCATAAGCCGCTTTTAAAACAGAGAGTTGGCTTACCGGAGCAGTTAAAATTCTATCTAAAAAGTGACCAGAATCTGTGCCTCTCATACGATACTTTTTCATCGGTGAGGCGTCGAACATCGCACAACTTGAGCGCAAAGTCTTATACTCTAATGCGGCGTCGCTATAATGCATGGGTAAACAAAAATCATTCCAAATATCGTAATCTTCAGGCGCTGTGTTTGCGATGTGTTCATTGAAATCGAAATTGCTGTGACGACTGACAAGGTCACATAACACGCTTTTTTTAACTGGATTTGTCATAATTATTCTCTATTCTTTTGGATGATGATTAATCTTAACTATTAAGCTAAACGTCGCCATTTAAAGTCTTTCATTATTTCTCGTGCGGCATTATGTCCAGGACAACCCGATACGCCACCACCTGGGTGAGCACCAGAGCCACACAAATATAAATTTTTCACCGGCATTCTGTAATCAGCATAACCTGAGGTTGGCCGCATGCTATACATTTGATCAAACGCTAAAACGCCGTGAAAGATATCGCCACCAACTAAACCAAACTCTCGCTCTAAATCCAGTGGTGACTTAATTTGTTTGCCAACAATTGAGGCTTTAAAGTTCGGCGCAAATTTGTTCAGATGATCAATAATATGGTCAGCAACCTGCTCTCGAATATCGTCCCAACTCTGGCCATCGGGTAAATTGGGGTTGAAGTGCTGGCAAAATAAGCTCATCACATGTTGGCCTTCAGGGGCTAGCGTATCATCTAGAGTGCTTGGAATATAAACTTCTAAAGAAGGCTCTTTCGACCAACCGGTACGAATCGCATCATTAAAGGCTATTTCATAATGTTCCATACTAGGGCTTAAACTTACCATGCCTTTTAAAATTTGATCCTGCTCTTGCTCAGGCAAGTGTTCAATACAGGTAAATTTCGGCATCTCGCTGATCGCCACATTCATTCTAAATGTGCCACTGATACAACGATAATTGTTCATTCTACGCAAGAATTCTGGTTCTAAATGTTCACTGGCAACGAGTTTATTAAACAGTAACTTGGGGTTGGTATTTGCGGCAATTACCTTGGCATAAATTTTTCTTCCATCATTTAGTTCAACGCCACGAGCAATGCCATTTTCAATGATAACTTGTTGCACTGGTGCGCTTACTTCAATATCGGCGCCGAACGCCTGTGCAGATTTTGCCATCGCCTGGGTAATTGAGCCCATTCCACCTTTGGCATGACCCCAAGCGCCTTTTTCTCCATCTATTTCGCCGAAGTAATGATGTAAAAGTACGTATGCTGTGCCTGGTGAGTACGGGCTTGCCATAGTACCAATGAACGAGGTTGAGCTGAGTGATGCTTTTAACAAATCACTCTCTAACCATTCGTCAAGAAATTCCTGCACTGACATCACCATCATTTTGGCAAAATAGTGCTGCATATCAGCATCGAGTTTTCGCACTCGATTAGCAACTTTACCAAGGCGCATTATATCGCCTAAGCCACCACCGATGTTGGCTGGTGTTTCCAACACCACATCTCGAACAACATCGGCGCATTGTTCCAAAATATCATGTAGTTTGTGCCAGTTTTCTTTATCTTGTGGCGATATGGCATCAATTTGTCGGTCCATTTCTTCATCATCGCTGGTCACTAAGAAATAACCACCGTCATTTTTTGGAATAAAGACACTGTCTTGTTCAGCCATCATGATTTCCAGACCGTATTTATACAGCTCCAGATCTTTGACTATTTTAGGGTTTAACAAACCTACAACGTATGAACATACTGAATTGCGAAAGCCTGGGTGGAATTCTTCGGTTACGGCAGCGCCGCCAACCACATCACGTTGCTCAACAACTTTTACTTTATAACCTGCTCGACAGAGATATCCTGCCGTAGTTAAACCGTTATGGCCGGCGCCAATAATAACGACATCGTATTCTGTATTATTTGTTGCCATGTATGCCTCAAAAAATCAATGGGAATAAACTTATACCAACTTAATTAAATTTATTTTCACTAAGTGGAAAATTAATTAATCAACTGGGTATTAGTGTATGCCTAGAGCATGCAGAAAACTTCCCTGCGTATCCGCAGCAAGAAAATTTTTAGCTTATTTTATTTCACTTTGTTGAATATTTTTAAGGTATTGGCTTGGGGATATTTCTTGATAGCGTTTAAATATTTTATAAAAAACGGATGATGAACTAAAACCGGCTTCATAGGCAAGTTCAGTGATGTTGACCTCACTTGAATCGCAGTTGTGTAATGATTTTAAAAATGCCTGTAAGCGATAATGATTGATGAAATCAAAAAATTTCATCTGATACTCATTATTTAATATCTGTGATAAATGATTACGACGGATATCTAGCATTTCGGTTAAGTCTTGCAGTTTTAATGATGAATCTCGAAACGGCTCTTGTTGTGCCATGATGGCTTCAAGCTTGGTTTTGATAACTTTAGTTTGGGCTTGATCTAACCCAGACTTTGCGTATTTATCTTTTTCAAGCGCTGGTGCTGTAATGTCTTGATCTAAATTATAATAAGTCTGCAGCATGCTGATTTTACCATGACTAAATTTGATCAATTCCGCACTTTCTAGGTGTTGACTTTCTTGCGCTGATTTAATTTTTAATGATGATTGTAAAAAAACAACATCGCCATTGATCACCGGCTGCTGGACAATTGAAAATTCTATCTTTTGTGCAGTACCGGCAACAGTTCTGGCGATATATTGCTCAATCTCTTTGCCTCGATATTCTTTGTTTTGTGCCGTGTCTATATACACCGCATCTTCACTAAAAAAGGCGGCAACAGCTTTTGCATCAGCGTTATTCCACGCCTGAAAGTAATTATTTACTGATTGTAAAAGTTGTTTGTTTTGCATAACTTGGGATTATTGGTTAGCGAAATTCTAGAATAAACTGATAGTTTATTTTTGTCTATAACTCTGAGTAGTAATACCCCATAGGGGTAGATACTCAGAGTAGGTTTTTTATTACACTGAAATATGCAGCATAGAAATAACACATTATGAACCAACAGTTTCCATTTAAGTAATTGATAAATAATAATTAAAATAAACATCAAAATTAAGGTTAACTATGACGACTAGCACAGCTTCAACCCAGTGGAATAACATCTTCGATGGATGGCGATCTATATCAACTGCCCTAGTATTAGCCTTAGTGGGGTATTCTGTAATGGTTAGTGTCCCTGTTCTTAGTACTGCTTGGGTGGGCATGTTGGGATTTACCGAAGAACAGGTTGGTCGAGTTGCTGGCGCCGACCTTGGTGGTTTTTCAATTGGCGCCATAGTGGCATCATTTTTTGTCGCCAGAATGCAACGCCGGGTGCTGGTATTTATCGGCTTGGCTATCTCAATGGCTGCTAATGGTTTATGTATCCCTTTGGTTGAATACGAACAAGTGTTATGGCTTCGCCTTGCTGCAGGGTTTGGCAGCGGTATGTTTACTTCTATCGCTATCGTTACTTTAGGCGGCACAACAAAACCGGTTAAAGCCTTTAATTACTTATTGTTCGCCTTTGCTTTTTCCACCGCTCTGGAATTACATACGTTACCGCAACTGTCTATAGAGGGGATTTACCTGTTCTTTATAGCTCTAAATATTATGTGTGTGGCAATGATCCCCTGGTTACCAAATAGAGGATTAAATACTGAAGAACTGGCCATTCAACAATCTGAAGAAAATGATGTTGAAGATTGGCGTGTACCGCGCATATTACCGATTTTATGCTTGGTTGCAGTAGGGTTTACCTATGTCAATATTGGTGGTTATTACACCTATATAGAACTAGCTGCCCATGCCGATGGTGTGGCTGAAGATTGGATTGGTCCAGTGTTAACTTGGTCTTCAATTTTTGCTATTGTTGGTTGTTTTCTTGCTTTGATCTGTTCAAGGTTTGGCTTGTTTAAACCGTTATTTATCTCACTTTTAGCGATGTTTGCCATAGTCGCCATGCTCAGTGTTGGTATAACCGACATGAACGTAATGGTCAGTCTTTTTGGTTTTATGACCTTATGGACCTTTGTTGATGTTTATCAATCAGCTATGATGGCTCATATGGATAGAAAAGGCTCTTTAATTGCCTTGATGCCAAGCGTACAGGGTTTTGGGCAATTTGTTGGTCCCAATATTTCAGCGTCTATTTTAGGTGCTGGCTTTGGTTACAGTACAATGTTTGTCGTGTCAGGCAGTATGGCGATTATCGCAATGGGTTTATATGTTGGTATATTCCTTTATATGCATCGTAGAAAATCGTTGGTGCCAGTGCCCAATTAAGTAGTTGCTTTAGTTGTAGGAAAAATAATGAGCAAAGAAGTATTAATTTTTATGCATACTGAAGAGGATGCACCAGGTTACTTTGAAAAGTTTTTACAACATAGAAGTATCCCATATCGTCTTATACACAGTTATAAAGATGAAATAATTCCACAGCTCGATGACTCGATTGCTGGCCTGGTATTTATGGGCGGTAGCATGAGCGTTAATGATGATATTGACTGGGTCAGCACCGAAATAAATTTGATCAAACAAGCTTTAAGTTCTGGCATACCAATTCTTGGCCACTGTTTAGGTGGGCAATTGATCAGCAAAGCATTAGGCCAAAAAGTGGTTAAAAATTCAGTAGATGAACTAGGTTGGCATCCATGTTTTCGAATTGATGAGAATAGCAGTGACTGGTTAACGAATATCCCCGATACATTTATGATGTTTCATTGGCATAATGAAACATTTACCATTCCGCCGGAGGGTAAACCATTATTTTCTTCAGAGTTCTGCAAAAATCAGGCATATAGCTATGGTGATAACGTACTGGCAATGCAATGCCATGTAGAGATCACTGAACCATTACTTCGAGACTGGGTAGAGAGGCATCAGCACCATCTAAATAAAACCAGCAGCTCTGAGCAAAACGGTGAGCAAATGTTAAAACCGGTAGTTGAAAATGTGAGAGCGTTAAACCAAATTGCCGAACAGCTTTATATTCGCTGGCTTAAAACTGTAAGTTTATAACTCTAAGCAATATTTATAATATTCATCATCACGTTCATAACCTAGTCCTTCATACAGGGCTTGCGCTTGCTTGTTGTCTATTGCAGTTTCTAAATCTATACGAGAAGCTCCAGTTTCGGTTGCCAATTGTAATGCCTGCGCCATAAGGGCTTTACCTACGCCTTTTTGCCTAGCATTTTTATCAACAAACAAATCATATAAAATCCAGATCGGGGTTGCATCAACACTGCAAAAGCTTGGGTAAAGCTGAGTAAAGCCTAGTGCTTGCTTGTTTTTATCCAGCGCCAGATAAATTACCGATGAATCGGTTTTCATTCTTTGTTCAATGTAATTTGTAGCAAGTTCAATGTTGGCATCTTGATGATAAAACTGGCGATACAAATCAAAAAGAGTTGCTACTTGCTCTAACTCTTCCAACCCTGCTTTAACAATATTTAATCTCTCATCCATTACACGCATCTCTATTTTTAATACCAATGAATACATTCTTATTATTGTCGGTTTTTTAAACAATACCACTTTAGCGGTATATGCTTTATTACAAAAGTAAAACAAACTGATAATGCCCAATTCCGTAAAATATGTGAACGTTGATGAATACAAAAAATATATCACTCCCTGAAAAAGCCCAAGTTGTCATCGTTGGTGGTGGCATCATAGGTTGCAGTGTTGCCTATCACCTTACCAAGTTAGGTTATACCGATGTTGTTGTACTTGAACGGGCGCAACTAACTTCAGGTACAACCTGGCATGCGGCAGGTCTAATTGTTTCAGGGTTATTAAGCGATGAAACCAGCGCCGATATTTTTACCTATGGTCGAGATTTATATTCAAGGCTCGAACAGGAAACCGGTTTAGCAACGGGCTTTAAATCAGTGGGTTATTTGCAAGTGGCCTGCAATGAAGAACGTTTGGAAGAAATGCGTCGCAGCGCGGCATTTATGCGTACTCGTAATATTGATTGTCAGGAAGTCTCTGTTGAAAAAGCTAAAGAGCTTTGGCCTAAAGCCAAATTTGATGATGTTATTGCTGCGTTTTATACCCCTGAAGATGGGCGAGCAAACCCTGTTGATTTAACCATGTCGCTCGCTCGCGGGGCAAAAATGGGCGGCGCAAAAATTATTGAAGGTGTAAGTGTTACCGGCGTTAAACAATGCGCAGGAAAAGTTACCGGGGTAACAACAGAGTTAGGCGATATTGATGCCACTTATGTTGTCAATTGTGCCGGCATGTGGGCTCGTCAATTTGGTGAATTAGCCGGCGTTAGTTTGCCTCTGCAAGCCGCAGAGCATTATTATTTAATTACTGATGATATGGACGGAATGCACCGAGATTTACCTGTATTAGAAGATCCAGACAGTTACGCTTACTACCGTGAAGAAGTTGGTAGTTTGATGATAGGCCTGTTTGAACCCGTAGCCAAAGCTTGGAATTTGCAGCATATCCCAGAAAATTTTATCTTTGGTGAACTAGAACCAGATTGGGAGCGAATGGCACCGTTTCTTGAAGCTGCTTATGAACGGGTACCTGCTGCTCGCGAATTAGGCATCCGTAAGTTTTTCTGTGGTCCTGAAAGTTTCACCCCTGATTTGTCACCATTGGTCGGTGAAACTTCAGAACTGCAGAACTTCTTTGTTGCCTGTGGCCTTAATTCACTTGGAATATTATCCGCAGGTGGTATTGGTAGATTATTGGCCAAATGGATTGTCGATGGCCGCCCTGATCTGGACGTTACAGCACTCAATGTTAATCGTTTTCACCCTTGCCAACGCAATCCTAAATATCTTGATGATCGCCTGGTTGAAGTACTTGGTAAAATGTACGAGTCTCATTACCCCAACTTAGGTATGAGCTCAGCCCGTAATGTTAAACAATCGGTATTGCATGAAAGGCTTGTAGCCGCAGGTGCCTTTTTCGTTGAAAGTGCCGGTTGGGAACTTGCTGACTGGTTTGCCCCTGAAGGTGAAAAAGCCGAAGTTGAACGTTACAGCTGGGGACGACAAAACTGGTTTAAATACCAGGAGGCTGAACATCACGCCTGTCGTAATGACGTGACCTTGATGGACATGTCATTTATGGCAAAGTTTTTAGTACAAGGTAATGATGCCGAAAAGGTGCTGAACAATATTTGTTGTAATGATATCGCAGTAGAGCCTGGGCGCATTGTTTATACTCAATGGGTTAATGAAAATGGCGGCCTTGAAGCTGATTTAACCGTCACCCGTTTAACAAAAGATACCTTTATGGTGATTTGCTCTGATACCACCCATGGTCATGTGAAAATGTGGATGGACAGAAACATTGCCAAAAATGCGCACGCATTTGTTACCGATGTCACCTCAAGTTACAGCCAAATAAACTTACATGGTCCGAAAGCTAGAAGTTTAATGGAGGATTTAACCCATGCAGATGTCAGTAATGAATCCTTTCCGTATTTATCAGCGAAAGAAATCGATATCGATTATGCTCGCGTAATTGCTATCAGAGTTACTTATGTTGGTGAGCTAGGCTGGGAGCTTTATATTCCAACCGAGCATGCTTTACAGGTTTATGACCGTATTGTGGCCGCAGGTAAAGTTTATGATCTGAAACATGCGGGCTTGCAGGCACTAAACAGTTTGCGTTTAGAAAAAGGTTATCGGGATTATGGCCATGATATTGATAATATGGATACCCCTCTTGAAGCAGGTCTGGGTTTTGCGGTTAAGCTTGATAAAGCCGATGGTTTTATTGGTCAAAAAGCATTAGCCAAACAAAAAGCTGAAGGTACATTAGGCGGGCGATTATTACAGTTCAAACTAAACGACTCTAAGCCATTGTTACATCATGCAGAATTGATTTACCGAAATGGCGAGTTTTGTGGCTATATGCGTGCTGGTGCTTATGGATTTACTTTAGGAGCGTCGGTAGGCTTAGGCTTTGTTGAGTCACAACCATTGATCAGCTCCGATGAAGTGCAAAATGATAGCTGGGAAATAGAGATAGCCGGCAACAAATATCCGGCACAAGCTTCATTGCGACCGTTATTTGATCCAAAAATGGAGCGAATAAAATGCTAAGTAGTTTGTCTTTAAACGAAAAAGTAGAAATATATCTAGGAGAGCAAAAATGATAACGGGTCACTGTGAATGCAACAAAATAACGTTTCAAGTCGATGGTGAAATTAACGATTTCAGTCATTGTCATTGCAGTCAGTGTCGACGACTTCATGGCGCTGCATATGCTACTTTTGCCGGTGTTAGGCGTTGCGATTTTTCATATACTTCTGGACAAGAACAGCTGACAACGTATGCATCATCAGCTTCTCATCAACGGATCTTTTGTAAAACTTGTGGCTCAAATATTATGGTTGCCCTTAGTGATGAGCCGGATGATTTTTATCTATCGATGAGTGCCATCGATGGCGATCCAAAATGTCCACCTGGTTACCATATATTTGTCGCATCTAAAGCTCCCTGGCACAACATTAATGATGATTTACCACAACATGATACTTTTCCGGAAGAATACTAATAGTACCCGGAATTCATTTAACTTAAAGCAAGAGGATAACCTATGAAAACATTTAAAAAATCCCCGACAAAAACAACCGTAGCAGGGCTTATTATTTGGAGCCTGTTGATGTTTATACTGGGTAATTTTAGCAGTGGAAACTTCACTAATAACGAGCAAGTTTTTCTCCCAGTTGTACATGCAGCAACTTTGCCAACCAGTTCCAAGCAATTAATCCGTTTGGATCGCGCTCGCCTCGAAGGAAAAAACCTAGGTGAATATGCACCCTATGAACCTGAAAGTGGAGATTTAGTCGCTCGTGGCTATGAGTACTTCTACAGTAAGGATGAAAATTTTGGTCTTGGCGTATGGGAAAGTAAACCAGGAAAAATGACCTATAAAGATTTAGAGTACGATGAATTGATGTTCGTGCTTGATGGCTCTATGGTTATGACCGATCAACAAGGAAACGTAGAAACCTTTACTCAGGGCGAGGGCATGGTTTTACCAAAAGGCTGGTCTGGAACATTAGCCGTTCCAGAGGGTGGTGTACGTAAAATATGGGTTGCCTATATGGGCGGTAAAAAAGGCGAATAACAATTATATGGACAAGGACTTTCTCACATTAGCAATTTCCTGTGTATCAGTGCAGGTTAATGGCATTAAAACTACGCTTGATTTAGCCGCCAATGGTGACAATGTTCTCGATGCGGCAATAGATCGAGGGGTCGATTTGCCGTTTTCCTGCAAGGTTGGAGTATGTGGAACTTGTAAAGCCAGACTTATTAAAGGTAAGGTGAAAATGGATGAAAATCATTACCTTACTGATGAAGAAGTTGCTGATGGAATGATATTAACCTGTCAATCCCACCCAATTACCGATATTGTTGTAATAGATTATGATATAGATTAACCAACGTCATAAATGACTTTACTGATATAACAAAAAATAGACTAATCAATACCTTAGTTACATCTATTCCACCCCTTTAGTGGTAGCCCATGTAGGCAGTTTCTACGGTATACTTTTTCCTAATACCAATAACATTGCATTCGCTTTTTTTAGCCTTACTGGAATTTAGTAATGACTCGTGAACCCCGTTTTGACATTTTATTTGAACCATTAAAAATTGGCCCGGTGACGGCCAAAAATCGCTTCTATCAAGTACCTCATTGTACGGGCATGGGCTGGCAGCGCCCAAACATGTTGGCTGCAATGCGAGGTATGAAAGCTGAAGGTGGTTGGGGAGTGATCAACACCGAATATTGCTCTATTCATCCAAGCTCTGATGATTTACTTTGTCCATACGCCTCTCTTTGGGATAAATCTGATATTAGAGCACATCTAATGATGACCGAAAAAATGCATGAGCATGGTGCGTTAGCCGGTGTTGAGCTTTGGTATGGTGGGGCAACAGCCTCTAACCTTTATACCCGCAATGTGCCATTTGATGTTA
Organism: Thalassotalea psychrophila; assembly: GCF_031583595.1. NCBI lineage: Bacteria > Pseudomonadati > Pseudomonadota > Gammaproteobacteria > Alteromonadales > Colwelliaceae > Thalassotalea > Thalassotalea psychrophila. Next base: position 4,302,717 of record NZ_CP134145.1, on the reverse strand, counting down.
ATTCGAAACCCAGTTGGAAAGGCTTTCCGTTTCAGTCGAGAAAAATGGATAAGCAGGATTTTCGTGATCTTCGTCAATGGTATAAAGATGCGGCATTAAGAGCGAAAGAAGCAGGCTTTGATATTGTTTACGCCTATGCAAACCACAATGATCTGTTGCACAACTTTCAACGTGTAGGTACAAACGATCGCACCGACGAATACGGTGGCAGCGTGCAAAATAGATCGCGCTTGTTGCGCGAAACCATCGAAGTATTAAAAGATACTGTTGGTGACACTATGGCCGTTGCAGTACGGTTTTCACCCGATGATGAGCGAATGAAGAATAACCAGCCGGTAACTGAAGAGACTCGCGAGTTTTTTATGCAGGTTGCCGAACTGCCCGATCTTTGGGATGTAACCGCTGCTAGTTGGGATATTGAGCTGGGTACTTCACGATTTGTTAATGAAGGTGGTAACGAGCCATACATGAGTTACGTAAAAGAGATGACCAGCAAGCCTGTTGTTGCGGTGGGTCGTTTCACTTCTCCAGATACTATGGTAAATCAAATAAAGCGCGGTGTGGTTGATATGATTGGTGCGGCAAGGCCGTCTATTGCCGACCCATTTTTACCGAAGAAAGTTGAAGAAGGTCGTTTTGAGGATATTCGCGAGTGTATTGGTTGTAATATGTGTTACACCGGTGACCAATTAGGCATACCAATTCGTTGTACCCAAAACCCGACTATGGGAGAGGAGTGGCGACGTGGCTGGCATCCTGAAAATATTCGTGAAAAAGGCTCAGAAAGTTCTGTTTTAGTCATAGGTGCAGGGCCTGCTGGCCTTGAAGCAACTCATGCTCTTGGCAAACGGGGTTACAATGTAATGTTATCAGAGGCGCGTAAAGAGATTGGTGGTCGCGTTGCTCAAGAGTCACGTTTACCATCGTTAAGTGAGTGGGTTCGGGTAAAAGATTATCGAGAACAGCAATTTTTGAAACTTCCCAATGTTGATGTATTCCTCGATAGTAAATTAACCGCTGAAGAAGCGCTAATGGCCGAAGCTGATCACATTGTTATTGCTACCGGAGCCAAGTGGCGAAGCGACGGTTTTGGCCGAACCAATACCATGCCTATTGAAAACTTGAACCATTCGAAACAAATATTTACTCCTGATGACATTATGGCGGGTAGGTTGCCAGAAGGGCGAGTAGTGGTTTTTGATGATGATTATTACTACATGGGACCGGTAATTGCAGAAATGCTACAACGCGCCGGTTGCGATGTTACTTTTGTTTCAACAGCCGATATGGCCTGTTCTTTTGGCGTTTATACAACGGAACAGCCAACGGCGCAAAAGTCTTTAATGGAAGCAGGGGTTAAGTTGGTGTTCTCACAAAACATCGACGCATTTGATGGTGAAAATATTACCTTAGAGTGTATGTATACTGAACAAGAATCATCTCTTAAAGCTGATGCCATTGTAATGGTAACCGCACGTTTGCCTACGGATAATTTATATTACGAATTACAGCAGTTAATGGAAGATGGCAAGGCAGGAGCAACAAAATCAATTTGTAGAATAGGTGATTGTGAAGCGCCGGGACCAATTGCTTCAGCGGTTTATTCAGGAAGACTCTATGCAGAAGAGTTAGATGATGATTCAGGGATTAACTATTCATTACGCCGAGATGTTAACTTTCAAGATTAAATAAAAATATATTTTCGGCTCTATTAGCGTTAGTTGATGTTGGTGTCAGTTAATGCCACTTTGCTGACGGTTTAAAATATCAGAAAAAATACAACGTCATCCTCGAGGAGCTCAAGCGACATCGGGGACCTCCTTCAGTTACAGTGTGCTTATAACATTCTTATTTTATTGTCTTTTATATCCACAGTATACGTCGGGAGGTCCCGCGTCTCGCTTTGGCTCGCGCAGGATGACGGCGCTCTTTTTTATTTCTGAAACCGAGAGCAAAGTGGCATTCGCCGACGCAAAATGAAGCTCAATAATTAACATTAATAGAGCTATATTTTCCCTCCTGTAACTATTTTATCTTTTCTTACGTATTAGTTGTTGACCCTATCAAAGGTTGGTGAATCAGCATCTGCTGAGAGTAGTTCACATATGTACCTTATTGAAAGCATGTTAATGACCGAAAAGGAAAACACTATTATGAACACATTAAAATCTGTAACAGCAATTACCCTGGCGGGAATTATTGCTCTGACAACTACCAGTGTAAATGCCAAAGAGCGGACCAAAGGTAGAGGAGCACCTGAAATACCAGTGATTTACGTCACGTCTCAAAATTTATATTACGATACGCTTCTACTGAAAGAGTTACCATACAATGGGACTGACAATTTTCAACAATTGCAAATGGCTGGACCCACCGGTGTGCAAACGGAATTTGGCCCTACAGATGTCGGCTATTATGGTGGCCGTTGGTGGGTAGATGCTAATCCAAATGGCATGATGGATGAGGATGATTTCTACTTTCTATGTCCTTTGCTTGGACCAGGAAGAACCGAGCCTTAAATCCCTACCACATTTAGTAAAAACTTAAATAAGCCTTTGAATATATATTCAAAGGCTTTTCTTCATCAACAATGAAAATTAGACCTGCTCAGTTTATTACCCAATTAAACTCGTTGTTTGTTAATTGGTTGCCAATACCAAGCGATCGCTACACCAATAAGTACCATCAAAAGACCTGGGGTTATATGAAATTTTAGAATATGACTAGGGTCATACATACATGCGATCTGCATATACAGTGCGGGTATCATACCGGAAGCAAGGCTGATCGACATTGCCGTACGCATTGGGTGTAAAGGGTAGAAGCGACGAACCAGAAACCAGGCCAAATAAATGGGAGGCAATGAATAAAGCATCGTTTCGTATCCGCATAAATCTCGCTTCCCTAAGGTGGAAGGCTCAAGAGCGGGTGACACAATACCGATCACATACTGCGAGAGCCATAGTGTCATCATAATAAAACCGCCGATCATAAAGCGCCGGCTAAGTGCCCCGGGTACTGCATCACGAAAAGCGAGCAAACTGACCCAAAAGATGGCCGCAACACCTAACAGAGTTTCTAACAAAAAACGCGGTGATGAAATAAGCTGAGATAAAGCACCTGGCCGAATGGGGCCAAATAAATGCATTACTATGACTACATAAACAGCACTAACGATAAACCATGAAACGGCAAACAGATTAACGCTTGGCATTCGCTTAACCGGTGCCAGGTTTTTGCTGAGTTCAGCAATGAATGTTTCTCGGTTTTTCATTAGTCTTCAGCCTCTATTATTTGCCTAAGTTTATTTATGGCTCTGTGCACCCGAACTTTAACTGCACTTTCGGAAATTCCCAGCTGTTTTGCTGTCTCAGCACCAGTGAAGCCTAACAGTTTAGTTAAGGTTAATACTTCTTTGTACTGTGTTGGCAACGCGTTCAATAAACTGCCATTGTCGATGCTGTGTTCCAACATGTTTGGTTGAACTCCCTGATTACGAATTTCTTCTTCTTGTTGATGATGTTCAATAATTTTTCGGAAGGTTTTTTTATGTCTTAGGTAATCGATCATCTTGTGACGAACAATGGTAAAAAACCAAGGACGGAATGGTCGTTTAGGATCATATGTATGACGTGCTTTGTGTATCGCTAACAAGGATTCCTGCACACAATCCTCAATAAAATTTTGATTACCTAACCGTTTACGCAGATATGCATGAATAACATTAGCCAATTCAGATAGTAACTGTTGGTAATCAGATTCATTACCCGCTTGAGCACTTACCATTAGAGTAGACCAACGATAACTATCAGACTGCTGCTGTGAGATGTTTTTTTTATTCACCCTTGCACCAAAGGCCTCTTCATTTGAAACTATGAAACACGAAAATATTACAATTCTGTTATTTAAATATCCTAGCACGGAAGCAAATTTATTGAAAATAACCCTCCCTTGTTTGCTATGAGAGCTGTTATTTATGTCTTTAATTTTTCCCGTCTGCAGCATTAGCTAACTCTTAGTAGTTAAGAAAAAAAACAGAGATATCGCCACAGTGGAAAGGCCAACCATCGCACTACATAAACAAGCGATATACTATTTAAATACGAATAATATGAGTAAATGGTTACAGTTAGAAAAAATAGATTTAAATGAAGCACCCCTAAATGTTTGATTGACGAGTTTATAGGGTTAACTTTTAAATCGCGAATACGATAGTGGGTATGAGCCGATAAACATAAATTCTAACAATTTAATGCTTAGCAATTTAACCGCTTTGGTTATTTAAATACCATGAGTAAGGTATATTAATTAACAACTATTTTACAAAAGGTTAGAAAGAAAAATGAAAAGAACAATATGTGCTGTATTGCTGTTAAGTTTTGGCTTGAATATGACCATAGCTGCAGAAAACGACAGTAAGAAAAACTATGAAAATATTCTAATCAATAATGTTGAATCAAAAGGCCCTGGGGTTGCAGTTATTATTAGCCAAAACGGTAAAGTTTTATATAAAGGTGCCCGTGGCCTTGCCAATATAGAGCATAATATTGCGTTAACAACTGACAGTGTATTTCGCCTAGGTTCAATTACTAAACAATTTACTGCCGCGGCAATAATGATCTTACAAGAACAAAATAAGTTGTCAGTTAGCGATAATATTCACAAATATGTACCTGAATTCCCAACAGAAGGACAAGTTGTCACCATAGAGCATTTATTAACTCATACTTCAGGCATTGCCAATTACACAGAGGATGAAAATATATGGAATAACCTGATACCAACAGCTACAACACTCGACGATATGCTAAAAGAGTTCGCTAAGCATCCTATGCCGTTAAAAACGGGTGAAGCTATGCGCTACTCTAATACTGGTTATGTGTTGTTAGGAAAAATTATAGAAGTTGCCAGTGGTGAAAGTTATGCTGATTTTGTTGAACAGCATATTTTCGCTAAATTAGGCATGAAAAATAGCCAATATGGCGGTACACAGCTTATTACTAATCGGGCTAATGGTTACTCTCGTTCAGAACATGGTTATGTAAATGCTGATCCGATAAACATGATGTGGCCACATGCTGCAGGCTCATTATTATCAACAGTTGATGATTTAAATATTTGGTTTTATGCACTTAGAAATGGCACATTAATTTCTAAAGATAGCTACCAACAAATGGTTTCAGAGTTTGAGTTAAACGATAAATCTATGTCAGATTATGGTTATGGTTTAGGCTTATTTAAAGTAAACAAATTTGACGCTATTGGTCACGGTGGCGGTATTCATGGCTTTGTTACTAATGCTCTATATATACCTGAAGAAGATTTATATATTGCCGTCCTTAATAATAATGACTCTGGTAATCCGCAAAACCTAGCTTTATTACTTGCCGCGAAAGCTTTAAATATTGATATACCTGAATTTAAAGCGATTGATCTTTCGGAAGAAAAAATTAAAGCAATGATGGGAACCTACTCTGTTAATAGTGAATCACAGCGCACTTTATCATTTGAAAGTGGCAGTGTGTATTCGCAAAGAGACGATGGTCATAAATGGTTGATTAAGCCAATGTCGGATAATAGCTTTTACTATGAAGGCAGCCTTTCATATTTTTACATTGATAAAAATGATAAAGACCAACAAGTGATGAACTTTTACAGCAACCTTTCTACTACTGCTGATGTAGCGATAAAAAATTAATATCACAACTTGCATACGTTGAGGATAGATAACAATAAAAAGGCCTGCAATTGCAGGCCTAAATTAACTTGTTATTGAACGAATGATATATCGTCAATATATGCGGCATCATCATCTCTGCTGACACTACCATCCTTTTTATAACGCCATTCAAATATATGTTCACCACTACTAATGGCAATACTATAAGATTGCCATGATGTGTTATTAGTGAAAATTTGCTGTTGTACACCATCTAAATAAAAGTACAGTTTGTCACAACAGGACTCTGAACTAACCATCGCTTGAAATGAGAATGTGCCGGCACTCATCAAACTTGAATACACCACACTACTTTTTTGGCTGTCGTCTATATCGCCAGATTTCAAGCTATAGCTTCCAGCAGAAGATCTCATGCTGCTTTGTGCCCAGCTTGCATTGCTTTCTTGTCCTTCTTGCCAAAGGCCAATATAGCTTAGATCTTCAAATGACTCGGTCAAAGATGTTATTGCCTCTGGAAATGAGTTTATATCATTTGGATCGGTTTCATATTGTAGAACTTCACTAGTATCACTAAATCCATCACTATCACTATCTATAAGCAAAGGGTTGGTGAAATGTTCATTAACTTCAGCACCATCTAGCAGGCCATCTTCGTCAGTGTCTGCCACAACAGGATTGGTTAAATAGGTCACAATTTCTAGGTGATCTGACAAACCATCAATATCACTGTCCGTTAAACTTGGATCGCTTTCATTTAAGTATTCATCCAAATTAACAACTAGATCGTTATCTAGATCCAATACAGCATCGTTTGCATCTTGATCAGAGAAACCATGGCGATTTTCCCACCATAAAGGCATACCATCAGCATCTTCATCGACTAAAGGTACTATGCTAATAAAGTCAGCATTGTAGTTATCTTTAACTATTTCAAAGCTAGTAAGTAGATCATCAATACGAATCACTTGGCCATTGCGATTAGAAAGCAAGAATGTGCCATTACTATCAATATTAATATCGTAAAAACTACCGTTAATATTATTGTCTGATAAGGTTAGCGTATCTAGTTGGTTGCCATCAGTATCATATCGATAGATGTCCCCATTCCATGTTGCAACATAAATATCACCATTAGCTTTAACTGAAATTGAGCGACCATTAAGGGTTGTGATTGTTTTAATTTCAGCCATCGATTCAGGATTATAACTGCGTACATTGTAACCATCATAGGTATAAAGCAAGTTGTCTTTACCAATGGTTAAATCGATATTATTTTGACCGCTAAAGTGCTCTGATAATCCGGTACTAAGATTAAATCTAACAACACCTTGAGAGGTACTGCCAGAAATTTGCATATCGGTAACATATACATAATTATTAAAACCATCTATGCCACCGTAAGTGCCATTATTTACTGTTCCCCAACCAAGGTGATGAAAGGTTGTCCAACTATGGTGTTGTGGATTGTAAATTGACATTCCAGGTGCAAATACGCCGTTATAAACAACAATCCTGCCGTCACCTAACACTTTTAAATCTCTTGCGTCGTATTGAATTTGTGGAATAGCAACGGTATCAACAAGTTCATTATCGTAATTGAAAAAATTCAACTTCTGGTTATACGAAGTAACAAAGTGGGTATCGGTTAACAAGATATTTTGTAACTCGCTAATCACAATGTTGTCCAAGCTGATCCCACACTCTGCATCAACATCGATAGTTACTGTGTGAGTGCCGCGCTGCACTTTAAAGTCAAATGATTGCCACTCTTCCGCTAATGCAATATCCATAACTTCATCGCCGTCAATAGAAATGGAAACGTTAGATGAATATCGGCATAGTGCTGTGGCATCAATAGAAATATTATTGCCGTGGAAGAATCCACTAATATTTAATTGTGTGGTATTACCAAGTTGCAAGCTATAGTCACCGTCTGATGCAATGGCATTGTTAATACTCCATATGCCATCATTGCTGACAACGGACCAATCGCTTGGCAGCAGTTGATCTTCAAAAGACACATCTAGATCGCCAATAATGCTAGGCAGTGACAATGGATCATTTGGATCAGTTGCTTCAATGTACTCTTCAATATTGGTTAATGAATCAACATCTGCATCTAAATCTTTGTCGGTAGCATCAAGAAGATTTAGGCCATTATTAACTTCCCATAAATCATCCATACCATCAGCATCGGTGTCGTTAGATAAAGGGTTTGATCGATACGTTGTATATTCTTCGAAGTCACTTAAACCGTCAGAGTCGGTATCTTCAACATTTGGATCAGTTGCCAGCGTGTATTCTTCAATATTAGTAAGACCATCGCTATCTAGGTCTAATATGGCATCATCAACGTTGTTTTTATCCAAGCCAAAACGGTCTTCCCACCAATCGTTAATACCATCATTATCGCTATCGCCGTCAATGTTTATCGCAACCAATTGACCATCTTCTGACGCGATAAATAATGCCCCTTCACTGATAGATAATTGGCCACCTACAGGATATGACCAAACTTGTTGGCCGTTTGTAAGTGACAATGCAAACGTTTCCGTGTCGCTGGCAACAAACGCTAATTCACGGCTAATAACGATGTTATTTGTAAGATATTTATTTAAGTTTGAAGACCATAATAGTTGGCCATTACTTTTATTTAAGGCCTGTAATTGTCGATTGTTAATACCATACACTGCATCAATACCTACCGCAGGTGTATAGCTAAATTGAGACTCTAACATCCATTTAACTGACTTGGTGCGCAAATCAAATGCGTAAAAATCACCTCGATAAATAGTATACGCATCTTTATCTAAGCCAATTACCGGTGTTGTGCCATCAATATCGTAATCGTTAATATGAGTGACGCTCGCACCGGTGTTTTTATTGGCTAGTTTTAAACCATTGTCAAAGTAATAGACATACTCTTCATCAACAGCTGGAGTCCAGTTACTTTCCCAAGAATCATTAATATGCCATTGTTGTATGCCGGTATGTGCATCAGCTTCTACTACGCCACCGTAATATCCGCTTGGCATATATATTTTTCCGTCATTTGGAGTTGGCGCGTAATGTCTTGACCATTGATCAGAGTACGAAACTTCAAAACTTAATTCACCACTATCGCTATTAAATGAACGTAAATAAGAATCATCATGACCATTTGAGCGAATATATACTTGCCCATTATGATATGCCGGAGGATTAAGTGCCGGTAAGCGATAATACTCCTCTCGCCAAAGCTCTACACCGTTAAGACTGTTTATAGCCAATAATGCATGTTCAGAATGATAAGCATAGTTTGTGACAAATACTTTACCATCGCCAGAAGCTATTTGTTGTAGCTCATTAAGAGGGCTATCAATTTGTTTTGACCAACGCAATGTAAAGTTATTGATGTCGGTTGTAACAGGTACAAGTCCATTGTGTTTTGCATTGCCTTGAAACGTATACCATGTATCAACGACAGGTATAGAATTAATCTCTAATGGATCAGATGCAAATATATACTCTTCATAATTACTGAAGCTATCGTCGTCGCTGTCAATGTTGGCATTATCGATACTAATGAAATCAAATGAATAACTCAGCTCCCAACCGTCAGGTAATTTGTCACCATCAGTATCGAAGTTTATTGGCGAGCTAAAGTAAACTTTAACTTCGTCGCCATCGTTAATGCCATCACCATCAGAATCTGCAATATTTGGATTTGTACCAGCGGCTAATTCTTCTAATAATGTTAAGTTATCAAGGTCACCATCCGAGTTAACGTCATTAACCAATGGATTAGTAGAATAAGTTATTTCCCATAAATCATCTAAGCCGTCGTTATCGCTATCAGCTAATAATGGATTTGTGTTGTGGGTAGTAATTTCTTCAAAATCAGAAAGACCGTCATTGTCAGAGTCTATGGAATTGGCATTAGTGTTGTGATCTAAAATCTCTTCACCGTCACTAAGGCCATCAAGATCGGAGTCTGCTAAATTTGGATCAGTACCATGGGTGTTAATTTCAATATTATCACTTAGCCTGTCCCCATCAGTATCGGCTAAGTTTGGGTTAGTACCATATTGATATTCTTGAAGATTTGTTAATCCATCTAAGTCATTGTCAGTTGATGCATCTAAAGCTAAATATGGATTTAGACCATATTGATCTTCCCAATAACTTGGCATTCCATCGTCATCAAAATCATCAATAGTAAGCTTTTCTATTGAGATTTCGCCGTAGTCAGTTCTAATAACAAAGACCTGTCCATTGTGAGAATAAATTGCTTTTACATATCGCTCATCTAGCTCTATCTGCGCTTCAAAAGCAAAGTTATCATTACGCCAAATTGAAAGATCTCTATGGTTTGAATCCAGAGTAACAATAAATTCGTTGGTCCATGCTGCGTCTCTATAACCATAATTTTGATATAAACTATCTAAATTTCCTAATTGCCCCAAATTGATGAATGATGCGCTATTTACGATATTTTTATCAGCTAATAGAATGTTGTTATAGTCGGCAGATACATGACTTATCGATCCTGAACTATAATTATATTGAGTATTTACTGCGATTTCACCGCTAAACTGTTCAACCGAAATTTTTCCTAACGTGCTGTAGTCAGTAATAACGACTTGTTCTTGAATAGGGTCCCAATATAGCTGGTCATAATTTAAATAAACATTACTTGTGGTTAAATAATTGCCATTGGTATCATAACTGTCAGTATTGTATGACGATTTATGAAAAAGAACTACACGACCAGCTTCAGTAACACGTTGTAGTGATTCTAAATCATTTACAAAAGTAATTAACTCGGCATTATCTTCAAGATTGGTATCGATGTAGGCAACACTGTATAGATTGTTGTGATTTCTATAACTTAAGTAAATTCGGTCACTTTGTGGTGCGTGCCAAACATTAGTTGGTAAAATGGTAGAAGCGCCAAACCCAGATATTTTCAATGGTTTAAGATATTTATTTAACGTCATTGACCAACGATAGATGTAATTAACCGACGGGTGGTAAAAATATATGTTTTCGTTATCTTTAAATATTTTACTTGGTTGGAAATATCCCATAGTTGCTGAATAGTTACACAAACCTTCTGCATCTTGATGCTCTATAGACCAACATGTTTGATCGGCAGGAAAATAATCTAAAACTAAACCTGTGGTTGATAAGTGCTGTGAAGAGCCTTCGTTCCAGCTATCTGGATAACCATCTTTATCATTATCTATAGAAGCTGAATTATCAATAGCAAAAGCATCTTCAACGTTAAGGACTCCATCGTTATCACTATCGTCGCTAGGTACTATTTCATGCCATTGGTAACCCGTAGATGTTTTCGTTAACGCTTGGTAATTGTTGTTTGAATAACCAACGTATACGGGCGATCCAGCTATTGATACTTGCTCAAGAAGCTTATTCCCGTCAAAGTTGTAGCGTTGCACTAGGCTTTGTTCATTATCTTCAGAAATAGTGACTAAAAGATCATTACTTGGCCAAATGGCATCGGCAAAGTTAGCCTCAATTTTGGCCGTAGATAAAAATGTAGAACCTTGAAAACTTCGTCCAGAGCTAACTATTAATTGGTTGTCATCTTGTTTTAATGCAATTGTTTTAAACGAACTATCTTGGTTGAAATAGCTGCTACTTGAGTCTCTGACGATACGTCCAGTTTCTTGGTCAACTCCTAGTACTCGAATTCTGCGATTAGAGTTGCTTTGGTCGAGGTAGTAAAGTAAACCAATTCCCTCATCCCAAAGCATTTTTAAAGACGGACTAGAATGGTACTCATCGTCGATAATGTTGCCCTGTAAATCGATACTGTCAAAACCACGATAACGGTTAGCAATTAGGTAATTACCAGCTGCTGCAATCTTGTAAAGTTGTGCATCTAAGGTGATGAGTGGTTGTTCGTTTTGTTCTGCATCTAAGTAAGTGATTGTGTTTGAATCATAAGCGATATAAATTGTGCCTGATGATTCATCGATTGCAATATCTATTACATTTGCATCATCACTAACGTTGTATAAGTTAATTACATGGCCACTATGTAAACTAAATTCGACAATTTTATGTAATGACTCTAAATAAAAAAATACATCACCACTTGCCGTTTTCTTACTAATATCTTGATTATTCGAAGCTAAAAGAGTTAAGTAACAAACAGCGCCATTACCGTCACTTAAAACTGAACATGCAGCATCGGTTGGGTAGTTGTCTGCATTGTCACCAACACCGTCAAAATCTGTATCAGCAGACTCATTAGCATCCAATGGGAAAATATCGTCAGTATCTAATACACCATCATTGTCATCGTCTGTGTCGGCGTTGTTGCCGATAGAATCGTTATCAGTATCAATATATTCGTTTTTATCGGTTGGAAATACATCTTCTTCGTCAGGCACATTATCGTTATCATCATCGAGATCTGCGTTATCTCCAATACCGTCAATATCGGTATCTACAGACTCAGTCGCATCTAATGGGAATATATCGTCTGTGTCTAACACGCCATCATTATCATCATCTGTATCGGCGTTGTTACCAATTCCGTCTAAATCGGTATCTATAGAATCACTTGCATCCAATGGAAAGACATCGATCTCATCGGATACATTATCGTTGTCGTCATCGAGATCTGCGTTATCGCCAATACCGTCAAGATCGTTATCTACAGACTCAGTAGCATCTAATGGGAATATATCGTCTGTGTCTAACACACCATCATTATCATCATCTGTGTCGGCGTTGTTACCAATTCCGTCTAAATCGGTATCTATAGAGTCACTTGCATCCAATGGGAATGCATCGAGCTCATCGGATACATTGTCGTTATCGTCATCGCTATCAATTGTATCTGGCCAACCGTCGGCATCAAAATCTCCACCTAGTGCTTTAGTGATGAACAGGGCATCATCGATATTTAATTTGTCAAAATCAAAATTTGGATGAGTAATTTTAATTTCATCAATAAAGGTTTCTAAGAAGTTTGCAACGGTTACAGGTGAAGAATCGATAGTCAGATTAGGAACAGGTAAGTGATTTATAGGTGCATTCTGCAACCAGACATTAGTTGCTTTTTCGGCAATAATCCCATCGAGGGCACTGTCATTAAAGTCGGCTGCTAGCGCACGTAAAATTTCATCTGAGTTCAAATTAGAACTTTGTTCAATATAATAAATAAAGGCAGCGAATGCCTCAATAGACTTACGGTAAGCGGCAATTGAACTGATATTCTCCAAATGTTGTTCATATACAGCCGCAGGCGTATAAAATACATTGAAGTCAGCCTCAATACCAAATCCAAAATGTTGAATTATAGCGCTTGATTTTTCCTGAGTGTTATTAAGAAGTTCGGTTGCGGTATCAACGTCGCCAACGTTAACTGAATTCAGTGCCATTGTAGTAAATGGCGTCAACGAAATGAAGCGACCAACTTCTATATCTTCCTTACTGACAATGGTTGATAATTTTGATAAATAAGGTTTTCTACCGGTGTTTAAATCAATAGTCGCATGACCTACGATTAATTCTAAGATGTAAACACTGTCTAAAGGCTCTGTAATTAAAACTTCAGAGAGTAATCCTAAATTGTCAGTTATACCCTCACTTACTTTGGAACCTTTAAATTGATCTTTATTAACATCTACTCGATAAACAACAACTTTAGCATGTGCAATCGCTCCTTTAACTGCAGAACCTTTTATTTGGTAAGTTACAGGTGGAGTAGTGGCAGGTGGAGTAGGGACTGGTTTAGGTTCTGAAGAACCACCGCCGCCACAAGCGGTTACTATGCTTATCAAGCACATTACCAACAGTAATTTTTTCATGTGTTTTTCCAATGTTTTTATTTTTTTATTAGGAATTGCTTGAGGCTTTACTAAAGGCTACAACATCCATGTGATTTTATTTTTGTACAATAGTATAAGAATTGTAATTATAAATAAAGTGTTATCACTATGTTGATTTTATGTTGGTTAAGTTATTGCGCTACAAGTAGTTTTAAGCTGTTCGCTTGTTAAGTCTGGTTATAAAACTCGCTTAATTTTTCTCATTATCTTTGTTATCTTTTTTTGCTTAAAAAGTGCTCTCTATAGAACAACTTGCGTCATTAATGCTAGAATTACGATAATTCTAAACTTTTACTATTTATCTTGAGTTTTATACCCATGAGAGCATTGTTTTACTTTTTACTATCTTGGCCTGTACGTTTATTAGTGCGTTGCAAAATTATCCCTGATAACGTTGAGGCACTTGAACTAGGCGATAATAAAGATGTTTTTTATATCGTAAGATATCAATCGGCTAGTGATTTAATTGCTCTGCAAATGGCCTGTAAGAAACTTAATATGCCTGACCCTCTTGAAACTGTTCAGGTAAACGGTCAATCAATGAACCGTTGCATTTGTCTTGAAAAACCTAGTTCAATTATTCCCTGGATCACAAGAAGCCAAACTAAAGCTCTTTCTCAAGGCTTAGCGTTATTAAAAGAGCATGAAAGTAACGTCACAAAAAATGCGAAATTAATTCCAGTAAATTTATTGTGGGGCCGAGCGCCGGTCAAACAAAAAGCTAATATGGGGGATGTTCTAGCCGATGAAACGTCACCAAGTATGTTTCGTAAGTTTTGGATGGTGATTTTTTTAGGTAGAGATACCTTAGCTCGCTTTAGTGCCGCTGTATCTTTTAGAGAAATGGTAGAAACTCAAGGTAGTGACAAGGTTGCTGCTCGTAAATTGATCCGTATGGCTCGTATTCATTTTCACCGTCAAACTATAGCGGCTACAGGGCCACGTTTGATGGATCGCCAGCAAATGTTCACCGCATTATTTGCGAATCCTGCGATTAAACGACTGATAACAGACGAAGCTAAATCTAAAAATGTTAGCGAAGCTGAAGTGAAGAAAAAAGCTCTTGGCATGATGAAAGAAATTTCTGCTGATTACCGTCAAACGGTGATCCGCTTAGGTGAACGCATTTTAGGTTGGCTGTGGAATCGTTTATACGATGGCATAAAAGTGCAAAATGCAGATCGCTTACGTACGCTATCGCAAGAGGGGCATGAGATAATTTATGTGCCTTGTCATCGCTCACACATGGATTATTTATTGCTTACCTATGTTATTTACCATCAAGGGTTAGTGACGCCAAGAATTGCTGCAGGTATTAATCTAAATTTTTGGCCTGCAGGTCCAATTTTTCGTAAAGCCGGTGCATTTTTCATTCGCCGTAGCTTTGGAGGAAATCGTTTATATTCAACTATCTTCCGTGAATACTTAGGCTTATTATTCAATCGTGGTTACTCGGTGAAATATTATACTGAAGGTGGGCGTAGCCGTACTGGTCGTTTATTGCAGCCAAAAACCGGTATGTTGTCTATGACAGTACAAAGCATGCTTAAAGGTATCGATAGACCGTTAACGTTAGTGCCAGTTTATATTGGCTATGAGCACGTTATGGAAGTGGCAAGTTACCACAAAGAATTAAAAGGCAGCTCAAAACAAAAAGAATCGATATTTGGCATAATTAAAGCAATTCGTAAATTACGTAATTACGGTAAAGGTTTTGTCACCTTTGGCCAGCCAATGAATATTAATGAATTTTTAAATGAAGAAGTACCCGAATGGCGAGAAAGTATTGACCCTATCGATCCGCCTAAGCCTAAATGGTTAACCCCTGTAGTTAACGTAATGGCAAATCAGGTAATGACTGAAATTAACAAAGCGGTTGCGCTTAACTCTGTTACCTTAACGGCACTTATTTTATTATCCGCAGAAAATAATGCATTAACTCGCAAAGAATTAGAAGAACAGTTAGATTTCTTCATTCAATTGCAACGTTCAGCACCATTTAGTAGTGATATTTATATCCCTGAAGAATCGGGTAAAGAGTTGGTTGATTCAGTCATTCGATTGAATAAAGTCGATGTTACTGATGATGAACTAGGGCAAATTATTTCACTGTCAGAACAAGCATGTTTAGAAATGAGCTATTACCGTAATAATATTATTCATGCCTATATGTTGCCGTCTGTTGTTTGTCGATTATTACGAACTTACGACAAATTAAGCACAGACGAAATTGACAATAAAGTAGAGCAACTTGCCCAGTTGATTAAAGCTGAGCTTTATTTATGGCAAAGCCATGACGATATTGTTGAGCAAACAGAATCTATTTTAGCGGCCTTGCAAACTCAAGGGCTAATTAAATTAAGTAAGGCGGGTTACTGGTCTATTAATGAAGAATGTGACACCGCCTATATGCTTAATTTAATGTCAGCATGTATTAGCGAAACCGTACAACGCTACACCATTGTCTTAAATATTATTAAACAAGCTGCGCCAATCAGCCGTTCATCGCTTGAGTCTGATGCAACAACATTAGCCAAGCGTATGTCTAAACTGCATAATATTAATGCCCCTGAGTTTATCGATAGAAAAGCGCAGGCAGCAGTAGTAAATGCATTACGTGAGTATGGATATATTGAATCAGATGATAGTGGTTGTTTTGTTGCTACTGCTCGTTTAACCGAATTGAATGAAACCTTAGTACACTTAATTGAACCTGATGTACTACAAAGTATCCTTCATTCATAAATAGTTACTAAAACAGGGCGCAAGCCCTGTTATCAATGAGAAATTTAATGCGTTTCACTCTCCCTATGTTGTTTAGCGTTTTTTCATTCATTGCTATTGCTAATCCTTTAGTTTTACCCAATTTACCCGAACCTGTTACCAATAATGCTGTTGCGCAAGTAACAACTTCTCAGGGCGACTACCTCATCAGTTTTATGGGCTTAGGGGGAAATAAAACATATAAAGACGTACACAATAGAGTTTGGGCGCTAAAGTTAGGGAATAAACAATGGCAAAGTAAAAATCCTGTTCCTGCGAGTTTGCCTTTACCAGGGCGATTAGCATCGGTAGCGGTTGGTGTGGGTCCATATGCTTATGTGTTTGGTGGTTATACGGTGGCTAGTGATCATCAAGAAATATCGAGCCCTGACGTGTACCGCTATGATGTAGTAAAAGATACCTATAAAGTTCTCCCTTCAATGCCTGTACCTGTCGACGATAGTGTGGCGCTAGTTTATCAACAACGGTACATTTATCTAGTTAGTGGTTGGCATAACGCTGGCAATGTAAACTTGGTGCAGGTCTATGACATTAAAAATAACAGTTGGCAACAAGCATCACCATTTCTTGGTAAGCCGGTGTTTGGCCAAGCTGGGGCAATTGTCGGTAATACTCTACTAGTTTGCGATGGCGTTATTGTGCAGCCTCAATTATTAAAACGTAGAACTTATCAAGATATTGCTCAGTGCTTAAAGGGTACTATTGACGAGAGCAATCCTCTTAAAATAGATTGGCAATTGGTTGAACATCCAACTGGACAGGGGAGGTATAGGATGGCTTCTGCTGGTGTTAATGGTTCTATATTATTTATTGGCGGTTCAACTAATCCATACAACTTCAATGGCATGGGTTATAACGGTATTGCAGCGCCAGCTACCTCAGAAATTTGGCTCTTCGACCCCAACACTAATAAGTGGATAATGCAGCTAGGTAGTCACGATAAATCAATGGATCATAGAGGCTTACTTATTTATAAAAGCCAGCTCATTATTGTCGGTGGTATGGATGATAATCAACAGGTGGTCAATTCTGTCAAAAGCATTTCTTTGGGTAATACAATCCCCTAGCAATAAATTACAAATAGTTACGTCAGTTAATGGTTTGTTGATCTAGATCAGAACCCTCAACTCCATGCTCTTTTATGATCTGTTCATAAGTTTGAACAAGCTCGCAACAGGAGATTAGCATGAACAATTTATCATTTTTATTAGCAGACCCTATCGTATTATTTTCTGCCGGTGGCTTAGTAACTTTATTGGCTATTTGCACGTTTTACGTGTTTTTCTTTTTAAAGAAAATGAACAACAACGAATAGGAATTTATTAAAAATGCCAGTTTAAATAGACTGGCGTTTTAAAACGCTCTTCACACCCTTTTGCAATGCTAAACTTTATCTCTGTGTAGTTAATAGCATTGCTTTTTTTTGCTTGTTTTTTAGTGAAACTGGATCAAATTGGTATCTTTACCCCTACAAACTTGCATTTGTTAGCAACAAGGTTAAGCTGTTGATATATCTAGTTGAATAATCTATTCGGTTGCCAACTAATAAAAATAATAAAGCCAATATTCAGGCAGGGAATTTTCCATGGGTAAAATCAAATTTTTTCTAGTTTTCAGCCTTGCATTACTATTGTGTGGAGTGGCTAATGCCGCACTGGTAAGTCAAACCATCAAAAGTGAGAAATCGTTTAATTTAAAAAATATGAAGATGGAAGCCATAAGTGGCGAATTTACCTTTCTTATCGATCCTAAAAACCCCAGTAATCAACAAATTGTTGATATTGATAAAGCGCCGACCAATAGTGATGGTTTAGTAGAGGCTAAAGCTAACTTTTTTATTATTCAAAACAAAGATCCTAAACAACGTAAAGGAGCCTTAGTAGAGGTGAGTAACCGAGGCTCAAAAGCAGCACTCAGATACTTTAACCATGCTGCACGTTCAGACACACCAAATAAATCATCCGCATTAGGTGATGGCCTTATTCAAGAACTTGGTTTGTCATTGGTTTGGGTTGGCTGGCAGGGAGATCTAACTATTAGTGCTAACACCATGCATGCTTCATTACCAAAAATTGTAGGGCTTAATGGCTGGGCTCGTAGTGATTGGACTGTAGATTCGGCAAAATCATTATTAACACTTGCCCATAAAGAGGGTATAGCAACAATTTACCCAGTCGATTTTGCTAAACAACAAGATGCTTGGCTTACTAAAAGAATGGGGAGAGATAACTTACGTTCAGTTGTACCTCGCTCTATGTGGCAATTTAGCTCTGATGGTAAAAAAATAGCCGGAGATTTTTCTCCAGGTATTTATGAATTAGTTTACCCAAGCCGTGACCCTATGGTGACAGGAGTAGGTTTAGCTATTTTACGAGATACATCAGCCTATATTAAACAAATTGATAATACTTTTTCAGTACCAAAAACCATAGCGTTTGGAGTATCGCAGACAGGCCGTTTTTTAAGGCATTTTTTGCATCAAGGCTTTAATGAAACTGAAATGGGGACTATGGCATTTGATGGTATGTTAATTCATACTGCAGGGGCCGGTCGCGGCAGTTTCAATCATAGATTCGCTCAACCTTCGCGTGATGCGCATCGCATGTCGGCATTTTTATACCCAACAGATATTTTTCCATTTACTAGTGCTAGAGTACGTTCCGATATTACTAACAAAAAAGTTGGTTTATTAAAGCGCCATCATGAAGATTTTTATCCAAAGATATTTTACACCAATACTGGTTATGAGTATTGGGGACGAGCTGCGGGTTTAATACATACACATAATGTATTTGATATAGCACCATTAAAAAATGAGCGTATTTATCATTTTGCATCGGCTCAACACTTTGTAGAAAATAAAAATAACTTAGTATTACTTGATGAAAAATCAGGTATGTATCGTGGTAACCCATTAGATTTTAAATTACATTTACGCGCTTTATTATCGCATTTAACCAGTTGGGTTGTTGATGATAATGAACCTCCTAAAAGTGCCTATCCACGCTTTGCTAATCAAACACTAACTACTTTTTCTCATTACCAATTGCCAGAATGGTTGAATTTAGAAAAACCGTTTAAACCGCATACTGCCTATGAAGTTGAATATGGTAAAGGTTGGGAGCAAGGGATTATTACGAATCAACCTCCGGTAATCTTGGCTGAAATTATGCCACCAGTACCGAAAGTAGATAATAATGGTCACGAATTAGGGGGCATTAATCACCCGCTTATTAAAGCGCCTATTGCTACTTTTTTACCTTGGGTGCTTAGATACAATAAATTCTCAAGTAATGAGATTGAAGATTTTCGTGGTAGTGTTAAAAAGTGGACTAAAAAGCGTATATTCTCGCGCTATGCAGATAAAAGATCGTATTTAAATCACCTTAATAAAATGACTTTAAAAAGTTTGGCAGATGGCTGGATTTTAGCTCGCGATGTATCGCGAGTTAAGCAGCAAGGCAATTGGTTATGGGATTGGAGTATGGATCAACCCGATCCAATTTATGCTGCAGTAGACGATAATTCATTAGAAGAGCGTTAAAGACACCTACACGGTATAAGAAAACACACACCGGCATGACGGTGCAGTTTTTCTTGTTTTATGTGTTACCGCTTAGGGCACAGTTGACACATTCTAGTAGGTTCTGAAACCAGTTCAATAAGTAGATAATTTCTATCTACAGCACGCTTCAGGAGGTCCCTCATCTCGCTCCGCTCGTGTGGGATGACGGCGTACTTTTTCTAATAATGTGTAGCTATAAATGTTACCTTTGATCGTCGCGATGTGAAAATTTAGAGCTAATTTTATATTCAAAACCTACTGTTTCAATAGCATTATCCAGGTATTGGCGTAGTCAGGAAGGTGTTTATTAGCTAAGTGGTAATCACTCCAACCGTAATAGCTATCTACCAAAAAGTCCAATTGAAAACGGTTGTTGTCAAAAGCACCGCCGGTATCAGCTAAAATTCCCATTTGGCTTACTGAATTGCCATTTAACGGGTAGTTAACCATGATTAGTTTACCTAAGCCTAAATCGGCCATATTGCCGGCAAAAGTTACCTGTGGTTTAACGGCGATTTTACTTTCTAAGGTTTTTCCATAACCCATTACTGAAGGTACTTCAGCAAAATACCAGTAACGAGCTTGTTCAGTTTTACCAATACTATAATCGTAGTTAATGCCATTATTACGATGCACGTTAAAGTATCTGGTTTCGCCATTTACTTCTAAAACTCCAGTACCTTGTAATAACACATCATGTAAACCATCTTCACTGATCCAAACTAAAGGCTTCGCCAAATTATTTTCGGCTACCTTGCCTTGAATTACCTCTTGGCGAGTAAATTTAAATCGCGTTAAAGAGTCTTTTTTTAGTTCAGCTTGTTCAGGTGTTAAGCCTTGTTCATCAAACGGTAATGCATAAAGAGCTTGGTTAAATTCAGCTGTTTTAACTGGGCTCGCGTTTAATAACTTAGTGTAATACTTAGTAATAAATAGCTGTTCTTCAGGGATGTTGGTTAATAGTCTATTTTTTGCTGCGTTAGTACTTTTTTGACTGATATTAAGCGCAGTAGTAGTGTCTGGATACCAACGATAAAAATCAAAATTATGTTTCAAAAATTCAGTGTTTTGTAAGCGACTTTTTTGTTTCGTTCGTACATCGGTAATGTAGGTTTCACAAATAAAACTCAGAGTATTCTGTACTCTATCAAGTGATATCTGTGCTGAAAATACTTTACCAGGATGAACGGCAAGCGGATCAGTTTCGTCACCTGCTTTATGATTGTTAATATACGTATTAGTGTTTGTTGCAACGGTACATAAATCGCTGGTTTTAAATAGCTGCATACTGCCAATGCTGGGATTTGGCTCTAAGACAAAACGGGCATTGTCAGCAATAGCATTAACGCTGATACTGGCTAAAAATATAGATATGATAAGTTTCATTGTGTTCTTATAATTCAAATGCTTTAAGGTGTGATAGCCTACAACATACGGCCTTTCAGCTTTAACCCTGCGCAATAAGCTCTTGATAAACTCGGTTTGCCTGTTGGTGTTCGCCCATTAGCTCTAACAATTTTGCATAGCCTTGTAAGTCATCACTATTTTGCTCAATTTTTAATAACGAAGTAAATGCTTTATGAGCCTTGTCATATTCTTTATTGGCAACACAAAGATGAGCAAGGGCACTTAGCCACAAGGTATTTTCGGGCTGTTTCTGCAATAATTTTTGTACTGCAAAAATAATATGTTCACTATTTTGTATTGGTAGTTGTTTAACTGCATTAATGAAACTAATTGACGCATCTTTTTTAATTAACGGTAACACTAAGTTTTCTAAATTAGTGACCAAGCCATTGGCAATTAAACAATTGGCATAAGCTAATACAATACCTTCACTTTGGCGCTCTTTTCTTGACAGTGCTTTATAGTATTTGGCGACTGCTTCAACGCTGCTTGTTTGAATTAATTCGATAAAATATCCACTGAAGGCACGAACTTCCCAATCAGTAATTTTGTCTCTGTCTAAGTGTTTATCTTTGCGCGCGGTTTTTATCAACTCGGTTGCTTGCTCGAACTTACTTTCATGAATATTGATTTCTATATCTAAGCCTAATAAGCGACCATCATGCCCGATCAATTTATGGTTTTCGTCTAGCAGTGCTCGTGCTTTGGAGAATTGCTTATCGTCTAAATTTAAACGACCTGCAACCAGTAATGTTTCAAAACTGAAGTTCTCTTGTGCCTGTGGGTGCTGTGCTATAAATTTTAGATAATTTGCTGTTTTCGCTGACTCGCCTAATTTATTCGCTGCAGACGCCGCAACTAACCAGGCACTATTGGTCATATCTGAATGCTCTGCACATTTAGCCATTAACTCCTCAGCCTGCTTATAGTCACCTAGCAGATAAGCACCAATACCTTTTTGAAACTCACGTTTAGCTTTGGCTTTGTTACTAAAGGCTAATTTGCGCCAAGCGCTAGAAGTAAACTTAAAACCAATCCGAGAACCCCAAAATAAAAAAGCAAAAATAAAGCTAGCTAAAACCATTAATAAAATGGCACTTACTACGGTGAGTTCATAAGTTAAATCGCCCATAGCGACTAATATGTAGCCTTTTTCATCAATCAAAAATGGCGCAATAGCGATAAGTGCTAGCAATAAAACTAACTTAATTATTGAACGGATCATGCAGCACCTTCCTCTTGATTAAGGGGGGTTGGCTTTTGTTCCGGTTCAGCCTTAGGTTCTATTACCTCTGTCTCTTTGGTAACCACTTTTTTAGTTTTAAGTGGTTGTGGTTTTACGCCGCCCAGTCTTTTGCTTGGTTTGTTATCAAGCATTGCTCGCAGTGCTTGTTGAGACGCTAATGTTTGCGGGTATTCAACCGTTACTGGCATTGCTTTTATTTCAGCTAAACGAGCATTAAATTGCTGAGTTTTAACTTGGGTCATATCAAAATGAAGACTTAACCAGCGTTGAATATCGGTCACTGTTGTAAGGAATAATTCTTTCTTACCTTGGCTAACCGCCCATTGAGCTTGTTGAAATTTCAGCTCTAAATTATGATATAAATTTTGTTCGAATTTTGGTTCCATCAAGGGTTCAACATTACCAGAACGACGACGAACGGTAATAAACTCATCTTTAAATTTAGCCCAACTTTTTGCTAAGTTTTCTTGCCAGTCACTAACATCTTCAGTCAAAGCTGTACTTTCTTTAAGTTCAGTTTCTTCCGGTAATTGCACTGTCGCTAACGTTAGATCATCTACCTGTTTACTAAGACCCATTAACGTTAAAATAATATCGTCACGTTGTAGTTTTGGTAGTGTTTTAAGCTTTTCGATGTCTTCATGTAATAGCTCTCGAACCTTCATCATGCGAGGATCTTTTAAATCTTTAATTCGCGCGTCAGCATCATTCATTAACGTAATAGCGGTACTTGCATCTTTTTCTAACCAAAGTACACGGCCAGCCATTCGAGTTAAATATTCAGCCTCAGTAATTTGCCAGTTATTTGGTTGACTGTCGATGAGCTGCTCAATTTCTTGTTCTAATGCTGAAATACGGCTACCGCTACGTTTTTCAACGTCACTAATCAACTTGTTAATTTGTTGCTGAGATTGTTTTTGTAAAGCGCTAATTTGCTGCTGTAAATGTTGATCAAGTTCTATCACGCTTGTTTTAGTGTTTTGTGCTAAGCGTTGTTCCAATTCATTGTTTTGCTGTTGTTGCCACCAGTAATTAGCACCAACACCGCCACCGGCGCTAACTGCTATTAATAAAGCTAGTAATGCGGTTTTAGATAATTTTTGTTTTATAGGAGAGGATTTTGTTGGCGCTTTAGGTGCTGTTTTTACTGTTTGTTTTGTTGGCGGTGATACAGTTTTGCTCTTACTTGAGCCTTGAGCTTGCTGTTTTGCTTTCGCGGCAATTCTAGCTGCATCACTTGCACTTATTTTTGCTGATGGCTGATCAGGTTTATTGGTATTCGTTTGCGCTTTGTTGTTTTCTTTCTCGGTCATAATCAACTTCCATTGGCCGCATATAAAGTAGCTTTTAAATAAGTGCCATCATTGCTTGAAAAATTTGCTGGTGATTTGCACCATTAGCATTAATAACGTGTTTTAAACCATGTGCTTTGGCTTGTTCGGCAATCCGCGTACTAGCAACTATCCAATAACAGCTATTTGCCCAGTTTTTATCTGCTATTAAATCTAAGGTTTTGTTTAATAATTCACTTGATGTAATAACAATACAGTTAATTTCATCTTTTCGCCATTTATCAATGGTTTGCTCTGCTGAAAAAGTTAACCACTGACGTTTATACACTTCATTATAGGCAACTTTAGCTTGTTTAAGTTCAAGCTGTTGTTTTAAAAACTCTCTACCACCATTACCGCGAATAATTAACACCTGTTTATTAGCAATATTTTGTAGTTCGCTTAGCGCCAATAATCCTTCACTTGTTTCAATGCTCGGAACTATTACATTTTCTATGCCATGAGCAATCAGTACGTTAGCACTGGCCTGTCCAACGGCGATGAATGTTGTGCTTTTTATATGGTTAGAAAAATTGGTAACTTGCAGTGCAAAGTTAGCCGCCGCAGGGCTGATAATTATTATGAATTCGGGGTTTAAATTGTTAAGTTGTTGTTTTAATGAAACTTGCTGTTCACCTGGTTTATAGGCGAACAAAGGTGTGATCTCAATGTTGCTGGCAATAGGTGCAATTTCCTTTGCCAGCTGCTGAGATTTTTGTAGAGGTCTGGTTAATAAAACGTTGAGTTTATTTTTGCTCATATACCTGCTTTAAAATAACATCGGCGCCGTCTTTCAATAACTTCTCGGCAAGCATAGTACCCATGGCATCACCATTGGTTAATTTACCGCGAATCTCGCTGTGCAAGATAGTGCTGCCGTCTATAGCTCCGACTAAACCGCGCAAATATAGCTGCTCATTTTCAATAATAGCGTAACTACCAATTGGCACCTGACAACCACCTTCTAATGATCTGTTCATTGAACGTTCAGCTAACACTCGAATGCGAGTTTCTTTGTGCTCAAGTGGCGCAAGTAAAGCCTTAACTCGTTCGTCATCAGTGCGACACTCTATACCAACAGCACCTTGGCCATTTGCTGGCAGCATTACTTCAGGTTCAATAAATTCTTGAATACGCTCTGGCATTTCTAAACGAATTAAGCCAGCTGCAGCTAAAATAATAGCGTCGTATTGACCATCGTCCAATTTTGCTAAACGAGTATTTACATTACCGCGTAAATCGCGAATATCCAAGTCTGGGCGTAATGCTTTAATTTGACACTGACGACGTAAACTTGATGTACCTACAATAGCGCCTTGTGGTAAATCGGCCAGGCTGTTAATTGTATTTGAAACAAACGCATCACGTGGGTCTTCACGTTCACATACAATTTCTAAACCTAGCCCTTCAGGGAATTCTACTGGCACATCTTTCATTGAATGCACAGCAATATCAGCACGGCCTTCAAGCATAGCCACTTCAAGTTCTTTAACAAATAAACCTTTGCCGCCAACTTTTGATAATGGCGAATCGAGAATAATATCGCCTTTAGTTACCATAGGCACTAATTCAACTGTAAGGTCAGAATGGAAATGTTCTAAACGTGCTTTTACAAATTCAGCCTGCCAAAGGGCCAGAGCGCTTTTTCGAGTCGCTATTTTAAGCGTTTGTTGCGTCATGTCGATATCCGTTATTGTGTTAGATTTGTCAGTTATTCTGCTTGTAGTGTTATTTCAGCTTCTGCTTGAACACTTACCGCTTTAGATAAAAACTGCCAAAATTCATCACCACCGCGTTTATCAATCCATTGTTCATTTTGATAAGCAAAGTGATGACCATTAAATTTGGTTGCTACCCATACTTCATGTAAAGGAGCTTGTTTGTTGATAATAATTTTAGTGCCATTGACAAAGGCTAAGGTTAATAAACCGCTTACGCTTTCATAATCAATATCTACACCACATTCTTCTATTGCTTCTTCTATGGCTAAAAGTAACTCATCAGTCATGAGGTTATATTGGCTATCGTTCATTATTTACCCTTGTTTATTATCATTTTGCCCAGAATAATTGATTATACCTAATTAATCTGCGCAACAACTTGGTATTTATTGTATCGCATGCGATTATATACGCGTATAAATCTATTAATCAATCGATGTGATCAATAAAATGCTTAATAAAAAACTACTTGTTGTTGTATTATCATTACTTCTATGTACAGTTTCCTCATGTGGTCTAAAAGGACCTTTATATGAGAGTGATCCGGTTGAAGAACAAAAGACTGAAAAGTCTAGCGAAACAGTTAGCTCAGTCAATAAGAGCAACCAGTAAATAGCAATAATCATTTTAAACTCTTTATTACCAATAAGAAATTTCAGGACTGATACCAGTGGACTTTTTTAACCGTCAAAATAATTCATTATATGCTGAAGATTGTTCAGTTACAGAATTGGCCAGTACTTATGGCACTCCGCTTTACGTTTATTCACGTGCAACCATTGAACGTCATTGGCACGCATTTGATCAAGCGGCCAAAGATATGAAACACTTGATTTGTTATGCAGTGAAAGCAAGTTCAAATATAGCTATTTTGAATGTACTCGCACGTTTAGGTTCAGGTTTTGACATTGTTTCAAAAGGTGAGCTGGCTCGAGTGCTTAAAGCTGGTGGCGATCCTGCTAAGGTAGTATTTTCTGGTGTCGGCAAAAAAGCCGAAGAAATTGCATACGCGTTAGAAAAAGGCATTCATTGTTTTAATGTTGAATCTGAAGCTGAGTTATCTCGCATTAATGAGGTAGCAGCAAGTATGAACATGCCAGCATCAATTTCAATGCGGGTAAATCCAGACGTAGATGCGGGTACTCACCCATATATTTCTACCGGTTTAAAAGACAACAAGTTTGGCATTCCTATTGATCATGCTGTTGAGATTTATCAAAAAGCAGCAGCAATGTCACATCTTGTGGTTAAAGGTGTCGATTGTCATATTGGTTCGCAGCTTACTGAGGTTCAGCCATTTTTAGATGCCTTAGACCGTGTACTGGTATTAGTCGATAAATTAGCAACAGTTGGTATTAAGTTAAGTCATATTGATGTTGGCGGTGGTTTAGGTGTGCCTTATCAAGGTGAAACGCCTCCGCATCCAAGCGAATACGCGAAAGCGATAGCCGATAAAATGCAAGGTTACGATTTAGAACTAATTTATGAACCTGGCCGCGCTATTATGGCAAATGCGGGTATTTTAGTAACCGAAGTTGAATTCTTAAAAACTAACCAAGATAAACATTTTGCCATTGTTGATGCTGCGATGAATGACCTAATTCGTCCTGCGCTTTATCAAGCATGGCAAGAAATTGTACCTGTTGAACTTAATCACAGTGCAACTACTCAAAACTATGATGTAGTTGGTCCTGTTTGTGAAACTGGTGATTTTTTAGGAAAGAATAGAGATTTAGCTATTACAGCTGGTGATTTACTTGCAGTCCGTAGCGCTGGTGCTTATGGT
The DNA here is from genome assembly GCF_031583595.1 of Thalassotalea psychrophila. Taxonomy (NCBI): domain Bacteria; kingdom Pseudomonadati; phylum Pseudomonadota; class Gammaproteobacteria; order Alteromonadales; family Colwelliaceae; genus Thalassotalea; species Thalassotalea psychrophila. The sequence goes on along the minus strand of NZ_CP134145.1, from coordinate 4,275,350 downwards.
TTTACCATGAGTTCAAACTACAATTCTCGCCCAAGAGTGGCAGAAATTATGGTTGATGGTGAGCAATCTCATTTAATCCGTCAACGTGAGTCTATTGAGTCTTTATGGCAAGGTGAAGCGGTTTTACCGTAACCTTATCAGTAGTTAAAGCTAAGTTGGTATAACAATGTTAATGAATTTTTCCAAAATGCACGGCCTAGGTAACGACTTTTTAATGTTGGATAACGTTACGCAAAATATTTACTTGTCGAATGAACAAATTCGCAAGTTGGCCGATCGCAACTTTGGTGTTGGCTTTGACCAATTACTTGTGGTTGAACCGCCTTATGATCCTGAATTAGATTTTCACTATCGTATTTACAATGCTGATGGCAGTGAAGTAAGCCAATGCGGTAACGGTGCCCGTTGTTTTGCCCGTTTCGTTAAAATGAAAGGCCTAACTAACAAAAACAAAATTAAAGTTACCACCACTTCAGGTAAAATGACTCTTCACATTGAACGTGATGGGCAAGTCACTGTGACCATGCCAGTACCTGATTTTGAACCTAAAAAAATACCTTTTACCGCACAAAAAGTAGAAGGCACTTATATATTACGTGCTGATGAAGAAACTGTACTTTGTGGTGCGGTATCTATGGGTAACCCGCATTGTGTATTAACTGTAGATTCAGTAGCTGATGCTCCAGTTGCAATCTTAGGCAAAGCTTTAGCTGAGCATGAACGCTTCCCAGAAGGCGCTAATGTTAGCTTTATGGAAGTTGTGTCTCCTAAATATGTAAAACTTCGAGTTTATGAACGCGGCGCTGCTGAAACCTTGGCATGTGGTAGTGGTGCATGTGGTGCAGTTGTAGTTGGTATTACACAAAACAAATTAGCGAATAACGTTACGGTTGAATTACCGGGCGGCAAACTTAAAATATATTGGAAAGGTCCAGGGCATCCTGTAAAAATGACTGGCCCTGCAGATCACGTATTTGATGGACAACTTTACCTATGAGTGACAGCAAAGTAGCAAATAAAAATAATGTACTAGACCCGATGACAGCGGATGCAGAAATGGATGTGCTTAACGATGAGCTGGTAACTACTTACTTACAAGATAACCCAGGTTTTTTCGGCAGAAACCCACAGTTGCTTGCATCGTTACGATTTAATGATAGTAAGCGTGGCGTGGTTTCATTAGTTGAAAGACAGCAACAAATTCAACGTCAAAAAATTCATTTACTTGAAGAAGAAATTACTCAATTATTAACCGTAGCTAATCACAACGAGCGATTATTTACCGTTTATAATGATTTGTACTTAAGTTTGATTGAAAGCTCCGACTTATCTCACTTCTTAGATTGCTTAACTCAAACTACCACTCAACTATTGAATCTTGCTTCTTTTAAACTTTATTTAACCAATAAAGATTTTGAAATAGGCCATGACTCTATTATTAAAAGTGATTGTAGTTCCGTTATCAATAAGCGCTTTGATAGCAAAGACTATTACTTTGGCCGTCTGCAGCAACAAGAAAAAGAGTTGGTATTTGGTGAGCAAGAAGTAGGTTCAGTAGTACTAGTGCAGTTAACCGAAGGTGATGAGTGCCTAGGCTTCATTGCCATTAGCTCAAATGATGCAGAACACTTCAACCCATCTATGGATACATTATTATTAAACCAATTTCGCACACTTGTTGCTAAACTGTTAGTACAACAGTTACGGAAAATTGGGCTTTAATGTGCGTTTTTATCGAAGGTTGTCATCATTTAAAGCAATAAGCTTTGATTTAGATGACACCTTATATGACAACTATCCGGTTATTTCTAAAGCTGAGAAAGAATTACAGCAACACCTTAAAGATGTGGCACCTGTGTGTGCAACATTAAGTCCTGATTTTTGGTGGCAGCATCGAAATGTCTGCCTTACTAATCAGCCAGAACTTTGTCATGACGTAACCGCCTTACGCCTTGCTTGTATGCAATCTGGATTTGAAGAGTTAGGCTTTTCTAAGATAGATGCTAAGCAAAAATCATCACAAGCGTTCGAATACTTTTTATCTCATCGTAATAATTTACAAGTGCCTGAATCAGTTAGAAATTTATTGATGAAATTAAAAAGTAAATTTCCTTTGGTCGCTATTTCAAATGGTAACGTCAGTATTGAAGATATCGGCATTAGTGAATATTTCAGTCATAGTTTTTTTGCGGGTGATGGAAACTTGCAAAAACCTGAAAGCGACATGTTTGAACAAGCTTGTAATAAACTTAATATTCAAACCAATGAACTCTTACATATTGGTGACTGCACCCACGCCGATATTTATGGTGCATTGCAAGCCGGTTGCCAAACCATTTGGATAAATAACGATGAATTTGGCATTAAAAAGAAACCGCTAAAGGTTTTGCCTTATGCTGAATTTGATCATGTTGAACAATTGAGCATTTTTCTTTAATCATTTCTGCCATTTAGCCTAAGTTTCAGCACTTTTGTCTCAATGGTATTGTATTTTCTTATCTGTCACATTCTACTAATACCAAGTCCATTAATTATCTGCTCATTTTTACTGGTTAAAATGAATAACTACTGCGTTATAAAATCTTTAAGTAGAATAACTACTTATAATATTTTATGTCTTGTATTTATCCCTTTTTCCTAACTAAAAAGTAGATCACATAATTATTGGAATTGGTATAAACTTAATTACATTCTTAATCATCATGAGAACTAAATGAAAAACCTAACAATAATAGCGTCAATGCTTTACTTTGTTTCTAGTCTGGCATTTTCTGCTGAACCTGATAATAGTCGTAACCTTGAAATTGACCATAAAGTAGTTACAAAACATAAAACTAAAGTTAATGGAAATAAATTTTCTTACACGGCAACGGCTGGTACTCAACCGGTTTGGAATGAAAATGGAGACGCGATCGCAGCGTTGCATTACACCTATTATCAGCGTGATGATGTAAAAGACAGATCATCTCGCCCGTTACTTATTTCATTTAATGGTGGTCCTGGCTCTGCCTCAGTTTGGATGCATGTTGCATACACTGGACCTCGTGTATTAAATGTTGATCCTGAAGGTTACCCACTGCAACCTTATGGTGTTAAAACTAATTCGTATTCAGTTTTAGATACAGCAGATATCGTATTTGTTAACCCTGTCAATACTGGCTACTCTCGAATTTTGAAAAATAAAGAAGGTAAACTGCCTTCAAAAGAAGAACAGAAGAAACTATTTTTTGGTGTTAATGCTGATGTTAAATACTTAGCGGAATGGTTGAACACTTTTGTTACACGCAACAACCGCTGGCGCTCACCTAAATATTTAATTGGCGAAAGCTACGGAACTACCAGAGTTTCAGGTTTAGCGCTTGAGTTACAAAGTCGCCAATGGATGTATTTAAATGGGGTGGTTTTAGTGTCACCAACTGATATTGGTATTGAGCGCAATGGCCCGGTTAAAGCTGCAAACCGTTTACCTTATTTTGCCGCAGCAGCCTGGTACCATAAAGCGCTAGGAACTGACTTACAAAGCAAAGACTTAGCTGAGGTATTACCTGAAGTTGAAACCTTTACTATCAATGAGTATTTACCGGCATTAGCGATGGGCGGTTTTATTGCACCAGAGCAAAAGCAAAAAATTGCTGAGCAAGTTGCGAAGTATTCAGGCTTAAGTATCGATGTAGTATTGAAATCAAATTTAGATATTTCGACTCGCTTTTTTTGGAAGGAATTATTACGGGAGCGTGGCCAAACTATCGGTCGTTTAGACTCTCGCTATTTGGGGATTGATAAACAAGATGTCGGTGACAGCCCAGACTATAATTCTGAACTTACTTCATGGTTGCATTCGTTTACCCCGGCAATTAACTATTACATGAGTGAAGAGCTAAATTACAAAACCGACATAAAATATAATATGTTTGGTAATGTTCATCCGTGGGATAGAACAAACAATAAAACTGGTGAAAACTTACGTTTAGCTATGGCGCAAAACCCTTATTTAAACGTAATGGTACAAGCCGGATACTTTGATGGTGCGACTAACTACTTTGATGCTAAATATACAATGTGGCAGTTAGACCCAAGTAGTAAAATGAAACAGCGCTTAAGTTTTCAAGGTTACCGAAGTGGTCATATGATGTATTTACGTGCTGAAGACCTAAAGAAATCAAATAACGATTTACGTGCATTTATTAAGGCAAGTATTCCAGCTAAAGATAAAGCGGCGAAATACTAAAAGTAGAGGGGCAATAATCGTCATCAAATTATAAAAAATACGCCGTCATCCCTGAGGAGCTTAAGCGACATCAGGGACCTCCTGACGCATAATGTGGTAATAAAAAAAGATAATTATTTTATTAATTTACAATACGCTGCAGTAGGTCCCTCATCTCGCTCCGCTCGTGGGGGATGACGTTGTACTTTTTCTAATATTGTATAGTTGAAAAGGGCACAAACTTTATGAATATTGGTTTTCCTCTGGCTCATTCATTACTTCCAACAAATTAATCGCAACATTTACAAAGTCACTATCTGTTACTAGGCCTTTTAACTTGTTGTCTTCTACAACTGGTAAGCAGCCTATTTTATGTTTTTGTAAATATAGAGCAGCTTGGTGAACAGATGCTTGCGGCGGAATGGTAACTAGATTGTTGTGATAAAAATCCGCTATTTTGATACTTTGCTCACGTTCAAGACGTAAATCTTTTTTAATGCCATACAAACTTGATTCTTCAGCAGCGAGTACATCTCGTTGACTGATTAGGCCCATAAGCTCTTTGTTTTCATTAACAATGGGTATATGTCTGATTCGATTTTCCATCATCATTAATCGAGCATCTGACAAACTATGTTGAGGAGTTAATGTTAATACTTCTGTTGTCATTATTTTAGTAATACTAGTCATTGCATTTCACTTCTTAAAACTACTCTCATGCTCTTAAGTATGCGTTAATTTTAGAAAATTACCCGATATTTGTTAGTGATTTATTTGCGATATATCAAAGATAATGAAGATATTTAATTACTGTATAAATACAGATAAAATCAGTAGTATTCAATATTAGTTTACTGTTGTTACATACAGTGATAGTTTTGCTAGTTATACTAGCAGATATTACAATTTTCTTTTTCTCAATTTACGCGAATAAAAATAATTATGGATGTTTCAGAATTACTCGACTCTTTAAATGATAAACAACGTGATGCTGTTGCTGCACCTTCTAAAAATATGTTGGTACTTGCAGGTGCCGGCTCAGGTAAAACTCGAGTGTTGGTACATCGCATTGCCTGGCTTGTGCAAGTTGAGCAAATTTCTCCACATAGTATTCTTTCTGTAACTTTCACCAATAAAGCTGCAGCAGAAATGCGTGGTCGTGTTGAACAATCTATTGGCGGCAATATTCATGGCATGTGGGTTGGTACTTTCCATGGGTTGGCACACCGTTTATTAAGAATGCATTTTCAAGAAGCAAAACTGCCGCAAACATTTCAAGTGTTAGATTCTGATGATCAATTACGCATGATCAAACGTGTAGTTCGATCGCTGCAACTTGATGAGAAAAAATGGCCTGCTAAACAAGCTATGTATTATATCAATGGTAAAAAAGATGAAGGCTTAAGGCCGCAACATATTGATTGTCAGTTTGATCCAACCGAGCAAACTTTTGTAAAAATTTATCAAACCTACCAAGAGACTTGTGATCGTGCTGGCTTGGTCGATTTCGCTGAGCTGTTATTACGCGCGCACGAACTTTGGTTAAATAATCCAATATTATTAGAGCATTACCAACAACGTTTCACTCGTATACTCGTAGACGAATTTCAAGATACTAATGCTATCCAATATGCTTGGCTAAATATGCTCGGTAAAAAGCACGGTAACGTGATGATTGTTGGTGATGATGATCAGTCTATTTACGGCTGGCGCGGTGCAAAAATTGAAAACATTCAACGCTTTGTGAAAGACTTTGATGCTGAAACAATTCGCTTAGAACAAAATTATCGTTCAACCGCTAATATCCTAAATGCTGCTAATGCGTTAATTACCAATAACAATAACCGATTAGGCAAGGATTTATGGACTGAAGATGATGCCGGTGAAACTATTTCGTTGTATACCGCATTTAATGAAATTGATGAAGCAAGGTTTATTTCAGGTCGCATTAAGCAATGGCTTGAAGATGGCAATTCATTAGATGATGTTGCTTTACTGTATCGCTCGAATGCGCAATCGCGCTTACTAGAAGAAGCGTTATTACAAGCACGCTTACCGTATCGAATTTATGGTGGTTTACGCTTCTTTGAACGACAAGAGATTAAAGACGCATTAGCGTACTTACGCTTAATTAATAATCGTAATGACGATGCTTCATTTGAACGTATTATCAATACGCCAACTCGTGGTATTGGTAATAAAGCGTTAACACTAATTCGAGATTGTGCAAGAAGCCAAGGCTCTACACTCTGGGATGCTTGTATATATATGATTGAGCAAAACGAGTTAGCGGGTCGAAGTGCTAAGTCAATTAAAGCGTTTGTTGAATTAATTTTACAACTTGAAGATGATTCAACTAATTTAAATTTAGACCAACAAGCTAATCACGTAATTCAGCACAGTGGTTTAAAAGCTATGTATCAAGCTGAAAAGGGTGAGCGTGCGGCAGCAAGAATAGAAAACTTAAATGAATTAGTCACTGCTTGTTCTACCTATGAAGTTGACCCGGAAGTTGAAGAAGAGCTAACGCCACTTACTGCATTTTTAACTCATGCTTCGCTTGAAGCCGGAGAGTCACAAGCTGACGAATATGAGTCTGCAGTCCAATTAATGACACTGCATTCAGCTAAAGGCTTAGAATTTCCACTTGTGTTCATTGTGGGTATGGAAGAGGGGATGTTCCCGTCACAGCAATCTGCTGAAGACATTGTTCGCTTAGAAGAAGAACGCCGTCTTTGTTATGTTGGCATGACACGGGCAATGAAAAAACTGTATTTAACCCATGCTGAATCACGTCGTTTATACGGGCAAGAGAAGTATCATCGTCAAAGTCGTTTCTTAAAAGAAATTCCAGATAAGTTCATTGACGAAATACGGATGAAAAACCAAGTGGCTAAACCGAAAACGACTGGCCGGTTTAGCAATACTATTACTATGGAAACCTTTGAAAATACTGGCTTTAAATTAGGGCAGAGGGTAATGCATCAAAAATTTGGTGAAGGTGTAGTATTAAACTTTGAAGGCACTGGTGCACAGTCACGTGTTCAAGTTAATTTTGAGGCGCATGGGACTAAGTGGTTGGTTGTTGCTTACGCTAGATTAGAGGCGATTTAGTACAATAGTGTATAACTGAGGAAATATGTTCATGGAATAAATTTCCTCAGAAAGCACTTAAACTTTTGCCCGCTTTGCCGCTTTTAGTTTACGGATAGAATCCCAACTGTAAATTGCAATCGCAATCCAAATAAATACGAAGGTTAGTAACTTTTCAAAAATAAGCTGTTCTTTATACAATACAATCGCCAATATAAACATTAGTGTTGGGCCAAGGTATTGAAAGAATCCTAAAGTAGCTAACGATAGCCTTTTAGCGGCAGCAGTAAAGCAAATTAATGGTGCAGTGGTGACTAAACCTGCGGCAATTAGAGTGATGTTTAACTGGCTGTCATTAAGCATCATATTGCTTGTTGGTGTATCCATGTAAAAAAGCCAATAAGCAATTCCTAAAGGTAGCATTAATGCTGATTCTATTAATAACCCTGGCACTGATTCGACCATTAATTTTTTACGAAATAGCCCATAGATACCAAACGTTCCTGCAAGGCCAAGAGCTATTACCGGTATGCTGCCAATACTAATCAATTGAATAATCACGCCACACAAGGCGAAAATCACCGCAATTTTCTGCCACTTTCGTAATCGTTCACCTAGAAATAGCATGCCTAATGCAACTGAAAACAGCGGGTTAATAAAATAGCCAAGACTAGCTTCGAGCAAGTAATTATTATTAATTGCCCAGATGAATATTAGCCAATTAGCCCCCAGAATTACCGAAGTTAACAACAACCAGGCGAGCATCTTAGGGTTAACCAGTATGCGCTGTACTTTGCGCCAATTCCCCATAGCTAATACAATGATAACCAGAAGGGCAAACGACCAAATAATGCGGTGTACTAATATTTCTGGAGCCGAAACATGCTCAAGTAGTTTGAAATATAATGGAGCCAATCCCCACATGCCGTAAGCAGCAAGTGCGTTTAATACACCACTCTTATTTTCATTTACTTGCGTCATAATTTTACAGCCATTTATTGAGGAAGCATATTTGCGCCGATTCTAACATATAAGTGGCTATTTGATAGTAATACCAATTTAATTACTTAATGAAACTGGCATAAACAATTAAACCATATAGGTTCCTGTACCAAAGGCGATGTGTTCGCCTTTTTCATTGTGCAGTTCCATGCGTGCAACCGCTACTTTACTGCCATGACGAATGATACGTGCTGTTGCAACAAATGACTTACCTTTGCCAGGGCGAAGATAATCGGTACGCAAATCGATGGTACAAAATTTACTTAACTTATCGGCTATTTTTTTCTTGTCAGGTTTATTTATTCTACCGATCAAATTAGCTGAAATAACGACGCCACCAACCATATCTAAGACAGATGCAGTAACGCCGCCATGGAGAATTTTTTGGATTGGATTCCCCATCAACTTGTCTTGCCAATCAAACTGGATTTCAGCATATTCTTCAGTCATCTGAGTGATGGTGAAACCTAGTAATGAATTAAAAGGAATGTGGTTGTTCCACATCTCAGTTATTTGCTCGAAAATAAATTGTTTTTCCATAACATCCTCAAAAGTAAGCGTTTCTAGGTGTAGAGTAACTTAGTTACAAGAAAAGTCTATCGATCAACTGATGAGCTAGGTTAAAATGATAATAATCACCTAATAATAACGATAATCTCTTGAAATCTGACGCTAGTACCGAACAAAAATTGCCAGACTTACACCATTCTTTGAACCATCATTTTGGTTATCAAAGTTTCCGCTCTGGTCAACAACAAGTTATCGAGCAGTTACTGCAAGGTCGAGATTGTTTGGTATTAATGCCAACAGGTGGTGGTAAATCATTATGTTATCAATTACCAGCTACTCTAATGCCGGGCTTAACAATTGTCGTATCGCCATTAATTGCTTTAATGAAAGATCAAGTTGACGGTTTAAGTCGTCAAGGGATCTCAGCGGCCTATATTAATTCAAGTTTAGATGGGCAAACCATCAACCAAACCATGAAAAAGGTTGGCAGTGGTGAAATAAAAATATTGTATGTAGCGCCGGAGCGATTGTTAAACCATTATTTTTTGCAAAGCATACAGCAAGTGCAAATAAACTTTTTTGCCATTGATGAAGCGCATTGCATTTCTTCATGGGGTCATGACTTTAGACCTTCATACACGCAATTAGGTAAGCTAAAAGAGTACTTTCCTTATACGCCGGTTATTGCGTTAACAGCTACGGCCGATGTGACTACCCGTAAAGATATATTAAATCAGCTTCAACTAAATAATCCTTATGTGTTGCTCGACAGTTTCGATCGACCAAATATTCGTTATACCCTAGCGGACAAATATAATGGTGAGACACAGCTCATTGAATACTTGAAAGAAATGGGTGATGAAAGCGGAATTATTTATTGTAACAGTCGCTGGCAAGTTGATAAATTAAGCGGTTTTTTAGCTTCAAAAGGTTATAACTGTGCCGGTTATCATGCCGGCATGGAAACTGAAATTCGCGGTGTTATTCAAGATGGCTTTACCAAAGACAATATCAAAATTGTTGTCGCTACGGTGGCGTTTGGCTTAGGTATAAATAAACCCAATGTTCGTTTTGTGGTGCATTATGATATGCCAAGAACGCTGGAGTCTTATTATCAAGAAACAGGCCGTGCAGGCCGCGATGGATTAAAAGCTGAAGCGCTATTTTTATATGACAGCCAAGACATTGAACGCATAAAAAAGCGCATATCACAAAATGAAAATGAGCAGCGTATTAATGTTGAATTACAACGTTTTGCTGCCATGTCAGGCTTTGCTGAAGCACAAACCTGCAGAAGACAAGTGTTACTCAATTACTTCGCTGAATACACCAATAATGGTTGTGGTAACTGTGATATCTGTTTAGATCCACCAAGTCGATACGACGCTACAGTTGATGCCCAAAAAGTGCTGTCGTGTGTATTTAGAATCAATCAAAGTGGTGATATCCATTATGTTATTGATGTGCTTAGAGGGCGTGAACTCGAGAAAATAACCCAGAAAGAACATAATAAAGTAAGTACTTTTGGTATTGGTAAAGATAAAACTCGCGGTTATTGGTTTTCAGTTATTAGACAATTAATTCACTTAGGCTTTTTACAGCAAGATATCGAACAGCAATCAGCACTGTGTTTAACCAATGCATCAAAATCCGCTCTCAAAGGTTCTGAGCCATTAATGATGGCAAGGCCGAGACTACAAAGCCAAGGATATTGGCAGCAAAATAAAGCCACCTCTGCTTACGACAAGGTTTTGTTTAAACAGCTTCGTACTTTGCGTAAAGTAATTGCCGATAGTGAAGACATTGCACCATTTATTGTATTTAACGATGCATCATTAATTGAAATGGCCCGCTTGAAGCCAAGAAACTCAACAGAGTTCTTAGCTATAACCGGTGTTGGTGATACCAAGCTTGCTCGTTATGGCAATGCGTTTATTGACTTGATTAAAGAGCAATCTTAATAGTCTGTCTAAATACTGACTCTGACCCTAGTTTATTCTGCTACCCAAGTGTCGCACTTAGAAAAAGCCGTACCGTTTTCATCAACGGCTTTTACTAATTTAGGTAACAGTTTTTCCATTTTTGCTTTTAACGTCCATGGTGGGTTTATTACTATCATGCCTGACGATGTCATACCGCGCTCCGCAGTATCAGCAGATAACCCTAATTCGAAACGTACAATATCTTTTATACCGCTATTGGCAAAACTTTTTTCCAGTTTTTCGATGCGATGTCTATCAACTACTGGATACCAAATAGCGTAGGTACCGGTTGGAAATTTTTTATGTGCTTTCGCCACAACTTTAAATACCTTATCGTAATCTGTTTTAATTTCATAAGGTGGGTCAATAAGAACAAAAGCACGACGTGAGATTGGTGGTACAACCGAAAGTAACCCTTCAAATCCATCGCCTTGTTTTACTCTTACACGACGAGTTTGTCTTATATTCTCACTGAGTAGTTCAAAATCAGTAGGGTGTAGCTCGTATAACCAAGCTTTATCTTCGTTACGTAAAAAGTGTTGAGCGATTAACGGAGAGCCAGGATAAAACTCTAGTTGCTCAGAATCGTTATGGACTTTAATCGCACGAAAATATTCTCTTAATTCAGGAAAGTCATTTTCATTTAATTTGGCGATACCATTTAAGTATTCACCCAACTTAGTGGCATGTTCTGATTTTAAATTGAATAAACCGGCACCCGAGTGAGTATCTATGTAGTCAAAAACCTTATCTTTTTGCCCTAGGTAATCTAAAATTTCTACTTGCACAATATGCTTGAGTACATCGGCAAAGTTGCCTGCATGAAAAGAGTGACGATAGCTGAGCATGTTTGATCCTAGGTGAATGCAATAAAGGTAAAGTTAGTATTGAATTATTATAGCGAGTAATACAATCAATAACCCGTAATGATTGTTTAAAAACGCTTGAAAGCAATTATCTCTCTCTCGTTTCTTGATTAAATTTTGTTGATAAATAAATGTCGCAGCCACGAGAATTAAACCCAAATAATAGAACATATTGAACTGCTGAATTTGACCAACCTTAACCAGTAATGTCAGTACGAATATTTGCAATAAAGCGATAATTACTTTGTCTAATCGGCCGAAAATAATTGCTGTTGATTTTACTCCAATAAGTAAATCATCATCTCTGTCTACCATGGCATACATAGTGTCATAGGCAACTGTCCACAGCACATTAGCGAAAAATAATAACCAGGCTGTAGTGGGAATAGCCTGTTGAATTTCAGCAAAGGCCATGATCATGCCCCAACTAAAGGCTGCCCCTAAAACCACTTGTGGGTAATGAGTAAACCTTTTCATGAATGGGTAACTAGCAGCAAGTATTAAGGCAATAATTGATAAACTAATGCTGTACCATGAAAGTGTTAAAACAAGTCCTAAAGCAACAGCCAATAGAACAACAAATAAGGTTATAGCTTCTTTGCTTGTTATCAGTCCGCTAACAAGTGGTCGTTGTTCAGTTCGTTTAACTTTTCCATCTACTTTTCTATCGGCAAAATCATTAATTACGCAACCAGCACTGCGCATAATAAATACACCTAGGGCAAAAACTAAAGTTAAATGCCAACCTGGAAAACCTTCTGCGGCAACGTATAGCGCCCAAAACGTCGGCCAAAGCAATAAATAGGTACCTATTGGCTTGTCCATACGAGTAATTAATTTAGTGGCTTGCCAAGAAGGGAGGAATGCTGACATTAATTGATCCTGAAGACTAAAACCAAGTTCATTAATTAACGAAGTTGGCATAACTTTTTAATAATTTTTATCCTAGTGATTAAAGTTAGGCACTGGATTATTTTTTGCTTATATTATACCAATACGAATAAGAATACGAACAACTCTAAGTTAATTTATCCCGGAATTAAAAAATGGTTAAGTAAACACTTAACCATTAAATACGTTAATAATTTTTGCAGCCTTACCTACTAGTAACTACTATAACTTGTGGTAAATCATTCACTTTTGCAATATCAATAATTTTCATTTGATCATCAGTTAACTTATATTTGTTCATCGCTTTATCATTGAGAAAATTATACGTTTTGTCTGCGTCATATTGTGCCGTGAATTCAATTAAATTGATTTTGTTACAAGACACTTCAGCTAACACTGAGTTAGTTTTTTGGTACATGCCAGTTTGTTGCCAGCTTAAACTCTTGATGTATTTTTGGGTGGCATGCAAATTATTGCTTCCTGCTGCTATACATAGTTTAGTGGCAGTAGAGTTGTCACCGGCTTCAAAGGTAACATTATTGGCATAGGCCTTAAAACTTAATAAGACGAAGGCTATTATAAATAAAAAAAATGTTCGGGTTGCTTTCATGATTAATCACTCCTTGTGTGTATTCTTACTAGAAAATTGTAGGCAGATTACTGAAATAACTTAAGATGAAAAGCTAAGTGTTATGTGATTATTTCTATGACTACTAACTATCTAAAATAACTAACTTTTTTCTGGCTTATAAGCAAAACCTAAGGAAATAATATTGCTTTCATAAGCATTCCATTTTCGAAATGTGCGAGTTAAGTGAGGTTTTCGTTAAAGTATATTTACATGTACCTTGATATTAACCGTTTGACGCAGCATTGAATTTAGCAACTTAACCCCCTAGCTGATGATTTGCATACCTTTGTCCATGAAGTAATAGAATTTAAGCCATCCATGAATTAACAGAATCTAAGCCTTTTTCAATAAGGATGTTGTGTATGCCATGATCACATGGATGTGAAAGAATGGTCCATGATAACTCTAAGTTAATTTATCCATGAATAAAAAAATGGTTAAGCGAAAACTTAACCATTTAACTATACTTTTTTTGAATTATTAACGACTAGTGATAACAATAACTTGTGGCGTATTGTTCATGCTATTTTGTCTCGCTAAATCAATTACTTTAACTTCGTCAGTATTTAAGCGATATTTTTTCATCGCTCTTTTATTGATAAACTCAAACGTGTCTTTGGCATTATATTGAGCTGTAAATTTTACTAAATCAGTGTCGTTGCATCGTATGTCATCGCTTGCAAAGTTAGTTCGACCATACATACCGGTGTTAATTCCAGTCATCAAAGCAAGGCGGCTAATATATCGTTTTGTTTTTTGTAAATCATTGCTGACAGCAGCAAGGCAAAGCTTAGTCGCTAAAGAATCATCTCCCGCCTTGAAAGTTATATTGGCTGCATTTACTTTGCTGCTGAATAAAGTGAACACGATAATAAATAAGGTTACTGTAGTTAATACCTTCATAATTAATCTCCTTTGAAAAGGTGATTAAATGATAGGCCGTATATTGAATATATTATGATAGAAGCAAAATCTTTCGATGATTATTTTGTGATTACTGTAAGTTATTGTGACATATAGATTTAAATGTAAAGTTGAAATTAATAAACATGTTTTCAGGACAATTTTATATTCGATATCTTTATAGGTAGGCTCTCGCGCTAGGTAAAAATACTTCAGCGACCATCAGCGGCTTATCTTCAATGAAAAATAATGAACGTCGGCCCCATAAATTGTGCTTAACCTGAAGATTTAGCATAGCAGCTAATTCGCATACTCTCAGACTAGGCTCAATTTCGGCAACTTCTACCACCTCACGATGCAATTTCGGATTATTAAAAAGTACTTGCCCTAGCGATTGCTCGCCTAAACTTGCTAGGGCTTGTTGTTCACCGGTTAAACTTTTTAAAGGTAATAAACTGCGAGCAAATACATGCGGTACATCATCACAAAATAATATAACTTCTCGCACCAAAACTTGTTCACCTAATATAATATCTGCATTTGCTTCATTAGCTTGGCAAGCTTCAACTCGCTGCCCTAATACTTGTATCTTAAAGTCTTTACAGTGACTTTTTAGGCGGGCCGTTAATGATGTAGGATCTAACAACCAATCATTCAAACGCGGTGTTTGTGGAGCGTTTTTAGCACTTATCCAGTTCACATCTAAACCAATGGGAAACTGATGTTTTAATTCAAGCATAGTTAATTAATTTTCTTCATTTTAGTTAACTGAGTAACCAGTAGCGCATAGAATACCCCCGAAATTAAACCCACTAAATGCGCAGTGTTTGCTACATTAATCGGCATAAAATCGGTATAGCCTAATACTAGCCAAAACAGCATAAAGCCAATAATAGAGTTGGATAAACCTATACCTTTATTCGGGTTTAAATAGCCATACCACCATACAAAACCTACCGTGGCATAAACAACTCCAGAAAGACCACCAAAATTGGGCCCGGAAATATAGAATTGTGCAATATTAGAAAGTAGGGCAGAGGTAATAAATAAAATTATGATTTTATTTAGCCCTAAGTTCTTTTCAATTTGACCACCGAGTTGCCACCACCACATCGTATTAAAGGCAATATGCAATAAAGAATAATGGAACAAAGCGGGCGTTAATAGGCGCCAAGGCTGGGCAAATGTTTGATTAAGATCACCAGCTTGATTGAAAATAACTAATTGATAAAGGCTATTACCGAACAATAAAAATGTGGCGGCAAATACAAGCCAACAAAGTGCAAAAATACAAATAGTGAAAGGGCCTGCTTGAGCGAGGAAATTTGCTTTAATTTGCTTACTCAACCCAGAACTACCATTGAGCTTTACCGATTGGCCACTTTGCCAAGCAGATTGCTGATACTTTGGGTGATTGGGCTGACTAATGAACTGTTCAAATTCATATTTAGCTCTATCAATTTCTTGTGTGGCACAAAGGATAGCCCAACCATCAATGACTTGCTGATCGTTTAAGGCTGGTTTGATTTCACAGTTAATGTTGATACTTTTTAGGTAATCAGCAAAGATCAAGGCAATGGATTTTTGTTCTACGTTAACCAATATTTGCATTTAAGGTTGCACTCTATTTATGCTTTTTCAATATGTTGCGGATAACTATTAGACCATAACTCAAACCCACCATCTAGCGAGTAAACATCGGTGAAATCTTGGCTAATTAAAAATTGCGCGGCTTGTTGACTAGAAATACCATGATAACAACATACCACTGTAGGAGCATCGAAATCAGCTTCACGTAAAAAATCACTTAAACCTTCATTGCTTAAGTGGATTGCCCCAGATATATGGCTGATAGCATATGAATTAGCATCGCGTATATCTACAACGATATGTTCTTTAGTAGCTAAACCATTTGCTACATCGGCCACATTAATGTGTTTGAAGGTGCTGTCGTTTGATAACACAGTATTCTCTTTATTTAGTTTTAATAAGTTCGTTAAAGTGATTTTAACAAAAAAAGCCTGCTGAGCTAGTAAAAACTCAACAGGCTTTAATAAAAAATACTTTATTCTAGATTTATAGGGTTAATCCCAGCTAAGAATAACTTTACCTGAATTACCGGATAACATGGCGTCAAAGCCTTGTTGAAATTCATCAATAGGGAAGTGATGAGTAATAATAGGGCTCAAGTCTAAACCAGATTGAATTAAGCTTGCCATTTTATACCAGGTTTCGAACATTTCACGGCCATAAATACCTTTGATGGTTAAGCCTTTAAAAATGACTTTGCTCCAATCAATCGCCATGTCTTGCCCAGGAATACCTAACATGGCAATTTTACCGCCATTGTTCATATTCTCTAGCATGTCTGTAAAGGCCATAGGTACGCCAGACATTTCCATGCCTACGTCAAACCCTTCTGTCATACCAAGCTCGTTCATTACATCTTTTAAGTTTTCGTTGGCAACGTTAACTGCACGAGTAGCGCCCATTTTACGAGCTAAATCTAAACGATATTCATTAATGTCAGTAATAACAACATGGCGGGCACCAACATGTTTAGCAACAGCCGCTGCCATAATGCCGATAGGGCCAGCACCAGTGATCAAAACATCTTCACCAACTAGATCAAATGAAAGGGCGGTATGTACAGCGTTACCAAATGGGTCAAATACTGCCGCTAAATCGTCAGAGATCTCATCGGGTAATTTAAACGCATTGTAGGCAGGAATCACTAAGTATTCAGCAAAACTCCCGGTACGGTCTACACCAACACCAACGGTATTGCGACATAAGTGCGTTCGGCCACCACGACAATTTCGACAATGACCGCAAGTAATGTGACCTTCACCAGATACCCTGTCTCCTTTAGTAAAACCTTTTACTTCTTGACCCATGTCAACTACAACACCCGCGTATTCATGACCGACAACCATAGGTACAGGAATAGTTTTCTGTGACCATTCATCCCAGTTATAAATGTGAATGTCGGTACCACAAATTGCAGTTTTCTTAATTTTGATTAATAAATCGTTATGACCAACTTCTGGCTTTGGCGAGTCAGTCATCCAAATGCCAGCTTCAGCTTTTAATTTTGCTAATGATTTCATTCTATTATCTCTAATTTAAGCTTGTTAAATGACGCCCATTTCTTTACCAATTCGGGTAAAGGCTTCAATAGCTTTATCTAATTGCGCTCGAGTATGAGCGGCAGAAATTTGGGTACGAATGCGCGCTTGGCCTTTTGGTACAACTGGAAATGAGAAACCAATAACGTAAATACCTTCGCTAAGTAAACGGTTTGACATATCAGCTGCAACTTTAGCATCTCCAAGCATAACTGGAATAATCGCATGATCTGCACCGGCACAGGTAAAGCCTGCGGCTTCCATGTTATTACGAAAATATGCTGCGTTATCTTTTAAGGTTTTACGAAGTTCGCCGCCTTGAGCGAGCATATCAATTACCTTGATAGAAGCTGTTACAATTGCAGGAGCTAATGAGTTTGAGAAAAGGTAAGGACGAGAACGTTGACGTAACCATTCGACTACTTCTTTACTCGCTGAGGTGAAACCACCTGAAGCGCCACCCATGGCTTTACCTAAAGTACCGGTAACGATATCTACTCGGCCCATTACTTCACAGTACTCGTGTGAACCACGACCTTCTTCACCAACAAACCCTACAGCATGAGAATCATCAACCATCACCATTGCATCATATTTGTCGGCTAAATCACATACACCTTTCAGGTTGGCAATTACACCATCCATTGAGAATACGCCGTCAGTAGCAATTAGCTTAAAGCGTGCACCAGCTTCATTGGCAGCAATAAGTTGTTCTTCTAATGCGGCCATGTCGTTATTCGCATAACGAAAACGTTTAGCTTTACATAAACGCACACCGTCAATAATTGATGCATGGTTTAGTGCATCTGAAATAATCGCATCTTCAGCAGTTAATATTGTTTCAAATAAACCCGCATTAGCATCAAAACATGAAGAATAAAGAATGGTATCTTCCATACCCAAGAAGTTAGATAGTTTACCTTCTAAGGTTTTATGAATATCTTGTGTACCACAAATAAAACGTACTGATGCCATACCAAAACCATGGTCGTCTAAACCACCTTTAGCAGCGTTAATTAGCTCTGGATGATTGGCTAAACCTAAATAGTTATTGGCACAAAAGTTAATAACTTCTTCACCACTGCTAACTGCAATATCTGCTTGTTGTGCGGTAGTTATAATTCTTTCTGCTTTGTACAGGCCTTCTTCTTTAACTTGATCGATTTGTTGTTGAAGATGGTTAATAAAATTAGATGACATATTAGCCTCAGTTAGATCATTTATGATTAGTAATTGTAGTTTCTTGCGAGTATTTTGCCGCATTTTTTAATGACACATATTATTCATCTAACTCAATATAAAAAAAAGTTTACAGATGTTCAAAATGACTTATAATCATTGCAAAATGACACTGTTTAATGTCATTTTGCAATGGTGTTGGCAGTTTTATAAAAAGGTAATTGATAGATGATTAGTGAAAAAGACGAAGAACTGCTTTCAATTCTTAGGTGCAATGCTAGAGCTAGCGTTTCCGACATCGCCAGAGCCTTAAATGTTTCCAGAACAGCAATACAAAATAGAATTAATAAACTTGAAAGTAACGGTGTAATAAAGTCCTACAGCGTTGAATTGGGTAGTAACTATACAAAAGATTTAATTACCATAAATGTATCGTTAAAAGTAAACCCAAACTTACGTGAGAAAATTTGCATTATTTTGAGAAAAATACACCAGATAAGTCATGTCTATTCAATTAGTGGCGAATTTGATCTACTTGTTGTACTACAGATCCAATCGCTCAAACACCTTACTGCTATATTAGATAATATTTGCCATTTAGAAGGGGTAGAGCGAACTAACTCTTCAATTATTCTTGATGCTATTTTTGAAAGGTAAACTATGTCTAATTATTTTGTCAAACATGGTTAAAATATATTAGGTTATTTCAGTCGGTTGTTAGTATGATGACAACGACTCATTTATTTATAAGAAAACAAATTGAACAAAGAAAAATTGTCGTTACGCCTGTATCAGTTACTTATTTTAATACTTGTACCTGTGTTGTTATTGGTTCTCATCATTCGCTCATTTTCACAACGGGAATACCGTCAACGTTTAAGTGAGCGTTTTGGTTGGCTGTCTTCAAATGTAAAAACTGGTGGTATCCTTGTACATGCGGCAAGCGTAGGTGAAGTGATAGCTGCCAAGCCCTTTATTGATCAGTTGTTAATTACATATCCAGATTTGCCAATAACAGTAACTACGTTTACACCGACAGGCTCAGCGCAAGTAAAAAAATTCTACATTGATAAAGTACAACACTGCTACCTGCCATTAGATATTTCTTTTTGTGTGCATTTGTTTTTCCGATTGTTAAAGCCCAAAGCAGTGGTACTAATGGAAACTGAACTTTGGCCTACCCTTATTCAACGTTGTCATAAATCTAACATTGAGTTGCTACTCATTAATGGCCGATTATCGGCAAAATCGTTAAAAAGTTATAAAAAACTTAGCTGGCTGATTACTCCTGCATTAAATAAATTCTCCGCAATATTGTGCCAAAGTGCAGACAACGTAGATCACTTTATTGAGATGGGCGCTGATGCTGATTTAGTCAAAAATTTTGGCAATTTAAAATACGATATTAGTGTTACAGATGAGCTGCAAAATAAAATTTCTGATCTGCAGCATTACGTATCAGAGCATAGGCGATTACTGGTAGTAGGTAGCACACACCAAGGCGAAGAAATCCCAGCTCTTAATGCATATAAACAGTTAAAAGCTGACAATCCAGAGTTACTATTAGTATTGGTGCCACGTCATCCAGAAAGATTTTCCGCGGTAACACAACTGTGCGTCGAGCAAGGTTTCAATCACATAACTCGCAGTTCTAAACAAGCGATAACAGATGATAATGATATTTGGGTGATTGATACCTTAGGTGAGTTACTACCGATATATGCGTTGGCTGAAATTTGTATTGTTGCTGGTAGCTTTTCGGATGTTGGCGGCCATAATCCACTTGAACCAGCACTATTTGCTAAACCGGTTATAGTTGGGGAGAACATGGCGAACTTTAAAGAAATCACCCAGAAGTTGAAAACGGCCAATGGCATCGTGCAATTAGATCATAACAGCGAGCTCGCTGCTAAATTACATTGCTTACTTGCGGATCAAAATTTAGCTAAATCGGTTGGCAAAAATGCTCTTGATGTAGTGCTTGCCAATCAAGGTGCTACTAGTAAAAGTATTGAAACCTTACAAAGGTTACTGAAATAAATAAGGCAGTTCAATAGCCTGAACTACTATGTTTAGGCTATTGAACTTCTATTTGATAATCTAATAAGAAAACTCTTCATCAGCTTTTTGTTGTGCCTCGCGTTCAGCTTGCTCTTTCTTTTCTTCCGCAAGTTGCTCCTGAATTAAAGCTTGCAGTTCGGCTTCAATTTTTTGCTCTTCTGCTTTAGCGATTACAGACTTTATTTTCTGGGTATTTTCTTTTTTATCAACATCGTAGGCATCAAGTAATCTTCTGCGCTCTTGTGCTTTTATTTGCATGTCGTTCATTGCGGATGGGAAAGGTAAATTCAGTTGTCTGCGAATAAAGTCTTCAATATAAACAATTTCATGCTGATCGCCATTCCAGTTATCGTGGTAACCATGGCCAACACTGTTGTAAAATACAGTTTCTATGTCTTTGCCTAATTGCTGCAATCGATATTTCATTCTATTTGATTGTTCGAAATAAGCGATGTTATCTTTTTTACCTGCTATTAAAAGTATCGGTGCTTTGATGTCTTCAGCCAAATATAACGGCGATACGTCTTTCAATGACTCTTTGTAACCACCGATCACTTTATCTAGAGCTTGCCGATGTTCATCACTATAAATTCGGTTATTCGCATTGTATAAATGTGATAAATCGTAGATGCCGTACATTGCCACAATACACTGATAATCTTCGGGGTGTTTAATTGCCAGCATCATTGCAGAATAACCACCATAACTACTGCCTATGGAACACATTTGCTCAAATTTATGCTCGCTTCTAACTTGTTTTACCGCCGCGGAAATATCATGTTCGATCAACTTACCAAATTCGCCACGGCCTTCGTCCTGAAATTGCTTACCATAGCCGGATGAACCGCGAAAATTAACTTTTAATACTGAATAGCCGCGATTGGTAAAGAATTGAGTGTGCGCATCATATATTGCTAAATCTCTAATCCCAATTGGACCACCATGAGGGTTTACTAATAACACCCCATTTGTGTATCCCTCTGGTTTAGTTAACAATGCTTCGACAAAGACGCCGGGTTCTACTTCAACGTTAAATACTTTGGTAGGATTAAGTTTGTAAGGCGTCAAGCTAGCACGTTTATCTGTTACAAATGTCGCTTTGTTAGTGTCGGCCTGATAAAAATAAAATTTCCCTGGGTTTGTAGAGCTAAATATATTAATTAACTTATAGTTATCATCAAGGCTTGATTGGATAACTGAAACTTGTTGATTTTTGAATGTTGTTCTTAAATTTTCGGCTAAATCTGCCTTGTCTTTGGCAAAATAATGGTTGTTTGGAATTCCTTGTTCAAGATAGGTGACAAAATTTATTCCTTCATTCATTTTATTTAATTTAGCGTCAATCAAATCATAATTTGGATGTTGATAAATAACTTTTCCAAGTGTATTTGTTTTAATATCAAATTCAACTAGTGAGGTTCTGTCTAGGTTTTTATTGGTTAATACGGCAAGTGTATCTTCACTCAAAAAACCAATTGGAATAAACTGATTTTCAGCATCTATTTCGAAGAATTTTTTCCATTTATGTTTAGGTGTCAGTTGGTACCAGTATTCTAATACATCGTCATTTTTAACCGCTGCCAGCAGTGCTTTATTCACATCATCGTAAATATAATGAAAGGCATCGCTTAGAGTGTTTTCAAGCTCTATGGCTTGCTCATAATTACTCACAGCCAACTGGTCAGTGGTTATTTTATACAGCTTAAACCTTGGATATTTACGTTTTTTAGTAACGTCTCGTGCGAATAGCACCGTGTTTTCTTCATTAGGCAATGTTGAAACCATAAAGCCCTTAACACCTAGCGGCTGCCAAATTCCCTCTGGTTGCTCACCATCAGACTTGATGTTAATAAAGCCTTTTTTCTTCTTCATTTGCAGGTAAACAGTATCTTTGTCTACCCATTGATAATCTTCAACACGGGAACTTCGATTTCTATCCATACGGAACATAGGCACACTGATTTTTTTCTGCGGATCAATGAGTCTTACAATATTGTAATTAGGCATGTGTTCATAAGAAAAAATATATTTGCCATCAGGGCTTAATATCATCGAATAGACTTGCGATGATTGCATAATATCTTCAACAGGTATTAATTTGAATGGCTTTGCAAAAGTGTGATAGCTAAGCAAAGCTACTATAGTAAAAGTGACTCGCAATACAACTGAATTTAAGCGGCTCATTATTCACTATCCTTGTGGGGTGATGCAGGGGTAATTAATTCAAAAAAGTTTTCGTTTCCAGGACCTGAATAGGTCATTGAATGATTTTGTAAAATGTTAGAGAATTTATCTTCCATAAATTCAAGTGCAATAGATGAGTTATTGTTTAATGACATTCTTGAGGCTACGTAGTACCAAACTATATAGCTATTCATTTTCAAATGGCCAGCGTAGTTGATTTTATTTTCTTCTACAGAAAATTCCCAAATATCGTCTTCGAAATTTTTAAGGTAAGCGTAATTATTAAATCTGACCTTGCTAATCTCGTACTGCCCAGCAGGAAGAGAAATTAATATGTAGTTACTGCCAGATTTTAAATCTTTTTCTGACAATGCAATACGCTTGGTGCCTGTTAATAAAATTTCCTTGAGGGAACGGTTAGTATCGACGGCAAGCAGCAAATATCCGTGCTTTTCTTGCAGAGCATATTGACTCTGTTCATTTATGCTCTCAACTTTTGTTGCGCAACTGCTTAACACTAGCATGCACAAAAGCACACTAATTAACTTTATTTTTATCATTATTGTAAACCTAGTTTCGACATTGCTTGACAGAAAAACCATCAATTTCTTGCTTTGAAAAGTCTACTTAATAACGTTTATATTGTACAGATGTTTAATAATTGTTAACGGTCTAAAGCAATATTTGATCTATCTTATTGGTGACCATGTCGACAGTGATGCGATTCATCAATTCACCTTTAGCTCGTGTATTCCAAGGTAATTGCTCAGAGGGTTTTCCATGCTGCTCTAAAACACATTCTTCATAAACACTTGCAACATATTTTTGGCATGTATAAGGGCCTGTGCGTCGCGGGTTTGAATGAGCGTACAATCCGATGACTGGGGTTTCCACCGTAGTGGCCATATGCGTAGGGCCAGTGTCTGGAGCAATAACAAGCTTAGCCGACTCTAACACAGCCATTAATTGTTTTAAGTTAGTTTTCCCTACTAAGTTTATTAGTTCAACATTGGCATGTTTTGTTATATCTTCGGCAAGTTTGACTTCAAGATCTGCAGGACCACCACAAAGTACAACGTGATAGCCTTTGTTACTTAAATAATCTGCTGCTTGTGCATACTTTTTTGGGGACCAATTTCGTTCAGCTTTACTGGCCGCCGCAGAAATAACGGTATAAAATTTGTCTTGGGGAATATTATTTTTGGCATAAGCTCTTTCATTTTCACCAAAAGGCATAAGCCAATGTGGCGCTTCAGTTTTCACGCCAATAGCATTGGCAAAGGCCATAAAGCCTTCAAGCACATGTGGGTTCTTTTGTGGCGCTACCTTTCTATTAGTAAATAGCCATTGACCTTCTCTAGCTCTTGCGCGATCAAAGCCGATTTTTATTTTTGCCGAAATACATAAACTGGCAATACTTGCTCTAAGAGCTGCTTGCATATGAAACAGCACATCAAATTTTCGTCCGTTCATTGCCACTTTTAGTTCTTTAAAAGCCGCAAACCCTTTTGATTTGTCAAAAATAATAAAATCAATACCAGGTAAGTCTTTCAATAGCATGTGCTCTACTTTGCCTAATATCCAAGTGATCTCAATTTCTGGATATTGCTTTTGAATTTGTTGTACCATAGCAACTGCATGGCAAACATCACCAATGGCGGAAAGCCTTAAAATACAAAGAGATTTTGGGGTAGGTATTTGACCTAGCATAAACGATTTACCAAAATAGCTATTAAGCAAAATATAATTAATTAAGGCCTATTATCTTGAACCTGTCGAGATTTGTAAAACAATCATCTGTAAATTTTTTTAAAGAGGGTAATTATACCTGTCTTTATGATAGTGAATTATTGCCAGATTTTTGTTTAGAAATGTTTAGTGCCCAGTATTGGCAACATAAAGATGCTGTTTTAGGTAAAGCTGTTGGCCGCGGTACAGCTTGGTTTCTTGGCCACCCAACCACTAATATGGTGCTTCGCCATTATTATCGGGGGGGATTAATTGGAAAGTTAATTAATGATAGTTACTTCTTTACTGGAGTAATGAATAGTAGGGCAGCAAAAGAGTTTGTGTTACTCAAAGAAATGCAGCATTGGCAATTACCGGTACCCAAGCCAGTAGCATTTCAAGTAAAGCGTAATGGTTTTACTTATCAAGCAGACATACTTATTGAGCTAATTCCCGGTGCTACAGATCTCGTCGGCTTGCTTTCTCAAGCAGAGTTACCTGATAGTATTTGGCAAAGTATTGGTCGTTGTATTAAGAAATTCCATCAAAAGAATGTTTATCACCATGACTTAAATGCGCATAATATTATGCTAGATAGTGATAATAAGGTTTGGTTAATCGATTTTGACCAAGGCCGAGTAATGCCTAAGGCGGGTAAGTGGCAACAAGAAAACTTACAGCGCTTATTACGTTCTTTCAATAAGGAGTTAGGTAAATTACCTGAGTTTCATTTTAATGAAACTCAGTGGCAATTATTAATGCAAGGTTATACAGAGTAACTTAATCTTGAAGAGGGGAGTTAAACAGCTATTTGCTGGTCCAGCGCTTCTTGTTTTAATATTTTGTATTGGCTACGTGCATTTTCAAAATCTTGACGCGCCTGATCAGTAACGTATGGACTTAATAAAGCAAATATCTTTAATAGACCTTCATACAAACTAGCATCATCAATTTTAGGGTTCTCGTCTAATTGTGTTTGTAAGTAACTTAACCAAAACGTAGTAGTGATCCGCACTAAACATGTTAAGTCATCTAATTCATCTTCTTTAATGCTTAAGATTTCAGCTTCGTTTAAAGACTGCAGCATGCTAGAAACTTTCTGAATTATCTCTTTTTGTATTTCACTATAGCGCTTTTTAAGAGCTGGGTTCTTGCTTAACAGAACAGGTAAGTTACTATAAAAAAATCTAAACTTAGAGATAAGTTGGAAGACAATATCCATATATAAAAGAATGCTATCTAATGGGTTTATAGCATCGGATAAAGTTTTAAACTGAGAAATTAAATCATCAGCATATTCGCTGTATATAGCGTTTATAATGTCTTCTTTATTACGAAAGTGATAATAAAGATTACCCGGGCTAATACCTAAATGTGCAGCAATATGGTTAGTTGTAATATTACGTTCGCCATTTTCGTTAAATAGCTCAATACTAGCGACGATTATTTTATCTCTGGTTTTCATTTTTAATGAAACTCTTTTAATTCTGATATTAACTTGTTACCAACATCATACTATCAAAATAAACAAAAATGGAACTTTTTTGAGTAATTACTTTATTTTATTTTATGGTGAATATTTTCTGTCATTTTTATGAATTAAATAATAAGTTTTACAGAACACTTTGCTTTGTCCTAAAGCACAGCTAAAATGATGAAATTACTAGCATATATATTTACTGACTAATTTTAGATAAGTGACATTATGAAAAATACCGCAATATACCCAGGCACATTTGATCCTGTGACCAATGGTCATTCTGACTTAATCGAGCGTGCTTCTTTATTATTTGACCAAGTGATTGTTGGTGTTGCTGCAAGCCCGAGCAAAAAGCCTAGGTTTAATTTAGAAAAACGAGTGGCAATGATTACCGAAATAACATCTCATTTAGAAAATGTAACAGTACAGGGATTTAGCGGGTTATTAGTTGATTTTGCTAAACAAGCGAATGCGCAAGTGTTGATTCGAGGTTTGCGGGCAGTATCGGATTTTGAATATGAATTTCAGTTAGCAAACATGAATCGACGTTTATATCCTGAACTTGAAAGTGTATTTTTAACCCCAGCAGAAGAGAACTCATTTATCTCTTCTACACTGGTAAAAGAAGTGTCTTTACATGGCGGAAATGTGAGTGAATTTGTTCATCCTGTGGTAAAATCTGCACTAGAAAACGGTTAATTAAAGTTAGCTGTCAATCGCTATAAAATAACATTCAAATTAGTTATAAACTTCCTTTTTAAGGGATACAGGGAAATCTATGTCACAACCTTTGACTATTGGTGCGAAAGCATCATTAAAGAAATCATTCAGCTCAGCAGATGTAGAAAAGTTTGCTGAAGTATCTTTAGACTTCAACCCAATTCATTTGGATGAAGAAGCTGGCAAAGCATCAATTTTTAAACAGCGTGTTGTACACGGCGCATTAGTAAGTAGTTTGTTTTCTGGTTTGCTCGGTTGTGAATTACCAGGCGAAGGCACTATCTTTTTAGGTCAAACGGTTAAGTTTTCCGCACCAGTATTTTTAAATGAAGAAATAGAAGCTGTTGTTGAAGTAGCCAGTATTCACCCTAAAAGACCAATCGTTAAATTTACCCTTACAGCAACAAACCCAGAAGGTGTTGTGGTAATAAGTGGTGAAGCAACCGTTATGGCGCCTAAGCACTTAATAGGCTGATAATTAAGCCTAGTTTTTCTGACATTTAGGACAAAATACGCTGGCTCGACCCGACTGGCGTATTTCTTCTAACGGGGTTTCACACGCAATACACTTTTCACCACCACGACCATAGACCTGTAATGATTGAGCAAAGTATCCTGGCCGGCCATCTGCTTGGGTAAAGTCTTTTAAAGTAGTGCCGCCCTGACTAATAGCTTTCGTTAAAACTTGCTTGATTATCTCGGTAAGATTGTCATAGCGTTTTTGACTTACCTTACCTGCAGGAGCTGTCGGTAAAATACCAGCCTGAAACAATGCTTCATTGGCATAAATGTTACCTACGCCAACAACTACATGGTTATTCATAATAAAGGTTTTAATAGGCACTGTTTTCTTACGTGACTTTTTAAATAAATAGCCTTTATCAAAGTCATCTAGCAGAGGCTCTGGCCCCAGTTTTGCTAGTAACGCATGCTCGTTAACATCTTCTGTTAACCAAAGCACTGCGCCAAATCGCCTAGGATCATTAAGGCGTAAGGCAACGCCTGAGGTTAGCACTAAATCAAAGTGGTCATGCTTAGCCACTGCAGTATCTTTTGGAATAACTCGAATAGTACCCGACATCCCTAAATGCAGAACCAAGGTACCCTTAACTGTTTTTAATAATAGATATTTTGCCCGGCGAGTGACACTAATGATTTTTTCACCACTCATTTCTACTATGGTTGGCGTTATTGGCCAACGCATTTTGGCATTACGCACAATAACATCGCTAACAGTTTGGTTTAAAACATGAGGGCTAATGCCTTGTCGGCAAACTTCTACTTCTGGTAATTCAGGCATGTGAGTAATCGATTAGTTAACTTTAAATAGTGAAAATTCGGCTTTAAATTTCTATGAAAGCTTGAGGTTAGACTACATATTGTTACCCAATACAAAACTGATATCAACTAGACTAGTGTTTTGCGGCTATTTATTAGGTATGAAATGAAGTTCATTAATTGTTGTTATGAAACACATGCAGCTGAAATTCTTGAAATATTAAATCAAGCAATTATTTCATCTACAGCGTTATATGATTATAAACCTAGAACTATAGATACTATGGCAAATTGGTTTAATGAAAAGAGTGTAAATGATTTTCCGGTAATTGCTGTTTTAGATGCCAATGATAAAATTATGGGATTTGCTACCTATGGTACATTTCGAGCTTGGCCAGCCTTTAAATACTCAGTTGAACATTCAATTTACATTCATCAAGAACATCAAGGCAAAGGGCTTGGTAAAGTATTACTTACTAAAATTATCGAAGCCGCTAAACAGCAGCAATACCATACTATTATTGGTGGCATCGATATTACCAATACTGGCAGTATTGCGTTGCATGAAAAGCTCGGATTTGTACATTCCGGCACAATTAAAGAAGCTGGTTTTAAATTTGGCCGCTGGCTCGATTTAGGTTTTTATCAATTAATACTGCATACCCCCGAACACCCGGTTGATGGTTAATGGTAAAATGCTTTGTAATTTTAATGGTTTAAAACCTTAATTTATCATAAGACACGATTACCAGCCGTAGCAGTGGTGAATTTATTCACTTAATAAAGTCCAATAATCCAAAATAGCAATTTATATACTAAAATTCATATTCGACCACCTATTAAATAGAGAACCGAAAAATGAGTCATAATCTAGAACAAGCTAAGTTATTTTTTGATGCATGTGAAACAGGAAAAGGATGGGAAGTTTGTAAAGCATACTGCCACGAAGGTGCTACGTTTTCAGCGCAAGCTGCTGCCCTTGCTGATATAGAAAACCTTGAAGGTTATACCGAATGGATGAAGGGCTTACTCACACCTATCCCAGATGGACATTATGAATTGAAGTTCTTCTCTGAGGATAAAGAACGTGAATGTGTAGCTGCTTTCGCAGTGTTTCATGGTACGCAAACTGGACCAGGTGGCCCAGGAGAACCAACTGGTAAAGCTATCGAAGCGGACTACGTTTACGCAATACAGTTCGAAGGGAGTCTTATTCGACACATGACAAAAATCTGGAACGACACCATCAGTCTTCAGCAATTAGGCTGGGCGTAAGTTACTTGTTAGGTTAAATTACTATGAATGGTACATTCGCAGAGGTTCCAAATTAAGTTTGGAATGACGGTCTACGTTTGTACTGATAACACTTTTGATGGTTGAATGTTGGCCGTTGATAGCAATTTAAGCCCTTTCATCCTTGGGTGAGTCCATAACTACGTGAGTAGAAATAGTACTTACTTGAGGTAAGGTGCCAAGTACATCAGTGTGAAACGTTTTATAAGTTTTTAGATTTGCTGTTTCTACTCTAAGGATATATTCGAATGTTCCTGTCACATTATGGCACTCTCTTACTTCACCGGCTAAGGTGATGGCTTGTTCAAAGGCTTCTTGTGAGTCTTTAGTGTGTTCACCTAAGCCAACTGTGACATAGGCAATAAAGCCATTACCAAGTAATTCATTATCAAACACCGCACGATAGCCCTTAATAACACCTGAGCGCTCTAATTCTTGTACTCGCCTTAAACAAGCCGATGGTGATAAGCCAACTTTGTCAGCTAATTCCAAATTCGAAATTCGGCCATCAATTTTTAGTTCTTGCAATATCTGTTCGTTATATCGATCTTTTTTCATTATAAATTGTTGGTATGGCTGCTTATGTAATGAAAATAGCACACTAATTTCATTTTGAAAGGAGTATTATTGTTTTAATGAAATTTAAACGAAATTAATATTCATTTCGATTGGTATTAATATTTCGAAAAAGGAAATTAAAGATATGAGCTACGATACTATCCCCGCATTGGTAATGTTTGCCTTTGTAACATCAGTTACTCCTGGGCCTAATAATTTAATGCTTATGGCATCGGGCGCAAACTTTGGTTTTAAACGTACTATACCGCATGCTTTAGGTGTGGGTATTGGCTTTACTTTAATGGTGTTTTTAGTGGGAATTGGCATAATGCAGCTTTTTGACCAATTTCCGTTAAGCTACGACATCTTAAAAGTAGGCAGTATTGGCTATTTATTATATTTGGCTTATAAAATTGCGGGATCAAGTTCGCCGGTAGGTGATGAAAAAGCCAACTCTAAACCTATGACATTTATACAAGCTGCATTATTTCAATGGGTGAACCCCAAAGCGTGGACTATGGCTTTAACCGCTATCAGTATTTATGCGCCAACTCAAAACCTACAAGCGGTGCTGTTAGTGGCTGCAATTTTTGGTTTAATTAATTTACCGACGGTAAGCAGTTGGGTAATGCTGGGTAAACAAATGCAAAAAATACTGACGAACCATAATCGTTTAAAAGTATTTAATATAACTATGGCGTCGTTATTGGTGTTATCACTTTATCCAGTACTGATTTAGATAATTTTATTAGTTTCAGTAAATTTAAAGTAAAAAAAAACCTAGCTATAAGCTAGGTTTTTTATTAGAAGATTATCAATTACTTGATTTTAGCTTCTTTGTAGATCACGTGCTTGCGAACTCGTGGATCAAACTTTTTGATTTCCATCTTTTCTGGCATAGTCTTTTTATTTTTATCAGTAGTATAAAAATGACCAGTACCTGCAGATGAAACTAAACGGATTTTATCGCGCATGATTCAGTTCCTTAGATCTTTTCGCCACGGGCACGGATATCTGCTAATACAGAATCAATACCATTCTTATCGATAATACGCATACCTTTCGGTGTTAAACGTAATTTTACAAAACGGTTTTCACTTTCTACCCAAAAACGGTGTGTTTGTAGGTTTGGTAAAAAACGACGACGAGTAGAGTTCAACGCGTGAGAACGGTTGTTACCTACCATCGGTTTCTTGCCTGTTACTTGGCAAATCTTAGACATTGTGAGTCACTCCAAAAATTATTTCAGCTCGAGCTTGTTTAAATCCCAAGGCCGTCGCCGCGGGATCCTGAAAAAGGTCGCAAATTATATAGGCGTCTTTTCAAATGATCAAGCTTTATCGGCTACAAATTAAGCTGTTGTTTGTAATGGGCGCGATTATACTGATTTTTAGCTGAGATCCCAAACGAAATTACGTTTTTATACAATTAATTTTAGTTAATAGGTGAAAAAACATTCATTTTGACAATTTTTAGCCAAAAATGTCTCTACATGTCCCCGCGTTCGGCTAATGAACATGTGAGGTGACCGGCAATAATTATGTGATCAAGTACTCTAATATCGACTAATGCTAATGCTTTTATCAATCTTTGGGTTATTTGTTTGTCGGCTAAGCTCGGTTCTGCAATTCCAGAAGGGTGGTTATGCGATAAAATAATAGCGGCAGATTTAAACTTTAAGGCACTTTCTACCACTACTCTTGGATAAACTGTTGCCGCATCGATAGTGCCAAAGAATAATTTTTTAAAACAAATAATGTTATGTTGATTGTCTAAAAACAATATTGCAAACACTTCATGGGGTTCGTGTTTTAACTCGGATATTAAATAATCTTTTGTTTGGCTTGATGAGGTTAAACTTTTTCCTTGAGTTAGTTTAGAAGCTAAATACCTTCTCGACATTTCTAAGCAAGCTTGTAATTGCACATATTTAGCCTTGCCTAAACCATATTGCTGGCAAAAACTATCGCAGTCGCTAGCAAATACATTATGTAAACTGCCAAAGTGCTTTAATAAGTGGCGAGACATTTCAACCACATCATAGCCTTTTACACCAGTGCGTAGGAATATAGCTAATAACTCAGCATCACTTAAGCTGTGGGCACCTAAAGATAGTAGTTTTTCACGGGGACGTTCTTGAATGGGCCAATCTTTTAACATAAAACTGCTTCCTTGCAATTTGCGCTGTTATAACTGTGTAGGTATAAACAAAACTTTATTTACTATCTATAAATGTATGTAAATACTCACTAATAGTATTTAATCTACTATCCATTACGTGTTATCTTAACGCAATTAATAAATAGCATTACTTATATAGTTATATAAGTAATTAATAATATTAGCAGGTGTAGATGTTTTTACAGAATAAAAATATCGTTTTAGGCGTTACTGGCGGAATAGCCGCATATAAAAGTGCTGAGTTAGTGCGACGCTTAAAAGATCAAGGTGCCAACGTAAGAGTGGTGATTACAAATGGTGGTAAAGCCTTTATAACGCCATTAACACTTCAAGCTGTGTCAGGTAACCCTGTTGCTGACAGTTTACTTGATCCTGCTGCTGAAGCAGCGATGGGTCATATTGAACTCGCTAAGTGGGCTGATTTAATTTTAATTGCTCCGGCAACAGCTAATACCATTGCTAGATTAAGTGCCGGTATGGCTGATGATCTTCTTGCTACTATTTGTTTAGCTACAGCTGCACCTATTGCGGTAGCTCCAGCAATGAATCAGCAAATGTGGCATGCCAAAGCTACCCAAGAAAATATGACGGTGATCACTCGACGTGGCATTCATGTTTGGGGGCCAGGCGCAGGTGAACAAGCTTGTGGTGATGTGGGCTATGGTCGAATGATAGAGCCTGATGATATTGTTGAACATTGCATAAAACATTTTAATGCTAATCAATCTTTAGCTGGTCAACATTGGGTAATAACCGCTGGACCTACACGTGAAGCAATTGACCCTGTGCGTTATATTTCAAATCACTCTTCTGGAAAAATGGGCTTTTCGATAGCCGATGCTGCGCAAAGCTTTGGTGCAACAGTTACACTAATTGCCGGTCCAGTAAATTTAGCTACACCATCCAACTGCAACCG
Source organism: Thalassotalea psychrophila (assembly GCF_031583595.1). Taxonomy (NCBI): domain Bacteria; kingdom Pseudomonadati; phylum Pseudomonadota; class Gammaproteobacteria; order Alteromonadales; family Colwelliaceae; genus Thalassotalea; species Thalassotalea psychrophila. The sequence continues at coordinate 4,242,559 of NZ_CP134145.1, read as the reverse complement.
CATTGACGTGCAAAGTGCAGAGAACATGCATGAAGTTGCTTTAGAACAAACAATAAGTGCCGATGTGTTTATTGCTTGTGCAGCAGTTGCCGATTATAAAGTGGCAAAAATTAGCGAACATAAAATAAAGAAAACTAGCACTAATGATGAAATGAGCATTGAGCTTGTTAAAAATCCAGACATTGTTGCTAGTGTTGCCGCTTTAAAAAATAAACCTTTTACTGTTGGTTTTGCCGCAGAAACACAAGATGTTGAACATTACGCTAAGGGTAAACTAGCCCGTAAAAATTTAGATATGATTGCTGCTAATGATGTTGCTAAACAAGGGCAAGGCTTTAACAGTGATGACAATGCTTTAAAAGTATTTTGGCATAATGGCAGTATAGATTTACCACTAACGGGTAAAAGACAACTCGCAGAACAGTTAGTAGTATTAATCAATGACAGGATGCAAGATGATTAACGATCTTGATAAAAAGCCAATAAAGCTAAAAATTTTAGACCATAGGATTGGCACTGAATTTCCACTGCCAAATTACGCTACGCTAGGATCCGCAGGCATAGATTTGTGCGCGTGTATGGCAACTGAGTTAGTAATAGAGCCCGGTGAAACTCAATTAATTCCAACCGGTATCTCGGTGTTTATAGAAGATCCACAATTGTGTGCAACTATATTACCGCGTTCTGGCTTAGGTCATAAACACGGTATTGTATTAGGTAATTTGGTTGGTTTAATTGATTCAGATTACCAAGGGCCGTTAATGGTTTCTTGCTGGAATAGAGGCAAGAAAAGCTACACTATTACTCCTGGCGATAGAATTGCCCAGTTAGTGTTTTTACCGGTTGTCCAAGCTGAATTTGAAATAGTAAATAGTTTTGAATCTACAAGACGTGGGCATGGCGGCTTTGGCCATACCGGCAATAAATAAAAAATTTATAAGTAAAGAAAAAGAAAAATAAAAATATGTCAGATAATAAAAAACCAAATCGTAAACAGCAAATTTTAGAATGTCTTGCTCATATGTTAGAGACAAGCCCTGGACAGCGAATTACTACGGCGAAGTTAGCCGGTGAAGTTGGCTTTTCAGAAGCGGCTTTATATCGTCACTTCCCTTCTAAAGCGCGCATGTTTGAAGGCCTGATAGAATATATTGAAGAGTCATTATTTTCTCGTATCAATTTAATTTTAGCGGATCAAAAAGAAACTATGGTGCGTTGTCATCATATTACCCACGTTATCTTAGTATTTGCAGAGCGTAATCCAGGTATGAGTCGCATATTAGCGGGTGATGCATTAGTGGGTGAGAATGAGCGTTTACGTGTACGCGTACATCAGCTATTTGAAAAGCTTGAAACTCAATTGAAGCAAATTTTACGTGAGCGTAAGTTACGTGAGGGTAAAGGTTTACCAATTAATGAATTAGCCTTAGCTAATATTATTCTTGCCTTTTGTGAAGGTAAAATTAGCCAATATGTCCGCTCTGGCTTTGAGAAAAAACCAAGTGAAAGCTTTGCCGAACAGTGGCAATTTTTAATGTCAGGTTGCTAGTTATACCAATCCGTATAATGATCCGCTCATTGAGTAACTCAAATAAACAACGTATGAGTTACCCTTCGGGAATGTAGATAAAGCTTGATAACTTCCTGAAATTTCAAAAAGATATGAATAACTATCTATTTAAAATTTCAGTTGTTCTAAAACTTTATATATCATTCTCATTTGATCACATCATTACGCGAACTGGTATTAAAAACCTACACTCAACTATACTAAGACCAAACACTAATGACTGACTATGAATACATAGTCAGTCACTTTTATTTTAAGAGAAAAACATGTCAGATTTAAGTCAACTATCCCCAAGCAGTTTATGGCAAATCTTTGCCAATATTTGTAGCATTCCACATCCGTCGAAGCATGAGCAAAAAATATCTCTTTGGATCCAACAATGGGCTAAAGAACAAGGTTTAAGTGTTAAAGAAGACACTGTTGGCAATTTATTTATTAAAAAGCCAGCAACTCAAGGCATGGAAAATCGTAAGGGCGTTATATTGCAGGCGCATATGGATATGGTACCGCAAAAAAATAGCGATACTAAGCATGACTTTTTAACCGACCCTATTCGTCCTTATATTGATGGTGACTGGGTTACAGCTCAAGGCACAACCTTGGGTGCAGATAATGGCATTGGTTTATCTTCTGCAATGGCGGTGCTTGCTAGCAGTGATGTAGAACATGGTCCTTTAGAAGTTCTTGTTACTATTGATGAAGAAGCAGGCATGAGCGGTGCCTTTGGTTTAGAAGCAGGTTGGTTAGACGGTGAGATTTTAATTAATACTGACTCTGAACAAGAAGGTGAAGTATACATGGGGTGTGCTGGTGGTGTAGATGCCAGTGCAACTTTTAAACTTGAGAGCGAAGCAGTACCAATTGGGTTTGAATCATTTAACTTGTCTATTTCAGGTTTAAAAGGCGGTCACTCTGGTGTTGATATTCATACCGGCCGCGCAAACGCTAATAAGCTGTTGGTGCGCTTTTTATTACAAGCTAGCAGAGAATTTGGCATTCAGTTAACTGAGCTTAATGGCGGTAGTTTACGCAATGCAATTCCACGTGAAGCTAATGCTAGCTTTGTAGTTGCTAGTGAAAACGTCGAGGCATTAAAGACAGCATTTGGTCATTACTTAACAACGATTAGAGCAAACTTACATGTTGTTGAACCTGACATTTCAATGTTACTTATTCAACCTGAAACGTTTGAACAAATGTGGACACAAGCTTGCCAGAATAAAATTTTATTGGCACTGAATGGCTGCGTTAATGGCGTAGTTCGAATGAGCGATGATATTGAGGGGGTTGTGGAAACTTCATTAAACTTAGGCGTACTACGTTGTAAAGGACCTAAATTTATCGCGTTATGCTTGATTCGAAGCCTACATGACGATGGCCGTATGGAAACTGAAGAAATGGTTGAGTCAGTATTTACTTTAGCTGGCGCTAAAGTTGAGTTTTCCGGTGCATACCCAGGTTGGAAGCCAAGTACCAACTCTGAAATTATGAATGTTGTGCGTGACACTTACCAAGAAAACTTTAATAAAGTACCTGAGGTTATGGTAATTCATGCGGGTTTAGAGTGTGGTTTATTTAAAACTGAGTACCCACATTTGGACATGGTATCAATTGGCCCAACAATTAAATTTCCGCACTCTCCAGATGAGAAAGTTGAAATTGCAACCGTTGCACAATATTGGAAATTATTAACTGCAGTGTTAGCGAATATTCCTGCTCGGAACTAAAATAATTTATCGAACTAGGGAAATCCCCTAGTTCGAATCTCCTACTTTACGCTTATTTATATACAGTCGCTAAATTATGCTTTAAACGTATATTGGTAATCGGTCTATGTAATTATCTATAGCAATATTTAGATTGTAAAATTTAACCTTATTTATAATGTTACTAAGGTTTTTTGATGGCTAATATATTTCGATTTTCTATCGCTACATCATTGCTCCTGGTCAGTACCGCAAGTTTTTCAGAAACTGAAACTGACGAAGATGTTCAGGACATGTCTGATCCAACAGCTGTATATACTCAAGGTGGTGTTGGCGTTACAAACAAAGGTTTAAACTTTAAATACGGTGAATCTTACGATACAGGTAGCCCAACTAAAATGGGTATGAATGTACTTGAGATCATGGGTGTTGCCGGTGAAACACTGGGCTGGGATAGCAACCACGCAAAAGATAATTCAATTGATTCATTTCGTTTTCGTAATTTTGAACTAAATACTGTAAATGGCCGCGGTACACAAATTGATATGACTTACAATGTCGATTCTGAAACGGGTTCTGCAGGTTATAACTTGATGCAGGCATTACCTAAAATGGGGATGTTTCAGTTCTTCCCTCTTGCTGGTGCTGGCGTCGCGTTTGGCAATAATGTACTAGAGGATGATGGTACAACAGATAGTGGTTACTCAGTAATGGGGACTTATGCGACTGTTGGTATGTATTCTAAAATCACTTTAACAGACAAAATATGGCTAAATTATAATCCGTTTTATTCAAAAACATTATCTGGCTCAGACAATTACAAAGATTTTGGTATGGAAGGCGATGATGCGGTGTTAACTCATGAGTTTGCTGCTTCTTATCAAATGACGCCACGAATGAATATTCGTTATTTTGCTAACTGGACCGAAAATGTTGATATTAGCGATGGTAACCATCGCGTAGAAGTGAACTACCAGTTTTAGATTATTATCCCCTGTTAGTTCAGGGGATTTATTTTACCGGTTTAGACATTGCACTAGCAGTTCTTTCATAGCCTAGCGCTATCATTTCATTTGCCTTACTAAACTCCAATGTACCACAAGCGTTCCGGGGAATTTCAATTAACACGTTCGGTGGTGATGCCGCTAAACGATGTCTTGCTATTTGGCTTTGCATCGCATCTATCGCGTGGTTAGCCACATCGTATGCATCCCAATTATGCTGCTCTTTAGGTTTGTTTTTAGTGAGGCTATTAACAAATCGATGAATTTTCTTTTTAAATGGTGAAGCACTTATTTCACGCATCATTTTTAAATTGCTACGTTTGCCCTTGTTATACTCGGCAGCGCCACCTAAATTAACTGCTATGGTTAAATCGGTATGATCGACAAATGTTGGGGCAATAGGTACCGGGTTTAATACTCCACCATCAATTACTCGTTTACCCTTAAAGGTATAAGGAGTGAAAATCATCGGAATAGATATTGAAGCTCTGATGGCAGTAAACAAGTCGCCCTTGTTAATCCAAATTTCTTTTTCTTTATCAATGTCTGTGGTGATCGCGGTAAAGCTGATTGGTAAATCTTCAATGTTTTGCTGGCCAACAAGCTTTTCTAATGAGTTAATAATTTTATCACCTTTGATAAAACCACCTTTATCCCAGGAAATATCCATAAGCACCATAAGATCAAACTTTGAAATGGCTCTTACCCATTTTTCATAAACATCCAACTGGCCTGCAGCATATATGCCACCGACTAAAGCACCAATTGAACTACCAGAAATAGATTCAATTTTATAATTATGTTCTTCAAGCCAACGAATTACACCAATATGCGCTAATCCTTTTGCGCCACCACTACCAAGAACTAGTGATACTGTTTTTTGTTTGTTCTTTTTATTCATTAAAATTCAGCTCTGCAATGGAATTTTTATCTCGTTTAACAAAACACTGTAATCGGTGATTGCCGGATATTCGGTAATTTCTCTAATCGCTTGTTTACTGTCGGGGTTAGCAATGGCTAGCAAGTGCTTTATGCCGAAATTTTTAGCTGAATCGAGAATGTTAATGCTGTCATCGACAAACAAGGTATTTTCATTATCAAAGCCCACATGTTGCTGTAGTCGTTGCCACAATAATTGAGATTCCTTAGTAACCCCAAACTGATGGCATGAAATAAGCTCATCAAAATATTCATTCAATTGCGTACGTTCAATTTTAAGGGATAAGCTGTCAGGGTGTGCATTAGTTACCAATATTACTTTACGGCCAGATTGCTTTAATGCCACTAAAAAATCATGAGCATCATCTCTGAGTTTAATTAAATGTTGAACTTCTCTTTTCAGTTCAGTGATTGGCATATTAATTTGCTCAGCCCAATAATCTAGACAATACCATGAGATCGTACCTTCTACTTGTTGGTATCTAGACTTTAGATAATGATGAGCTTGTTCTAAGCTAATTTGAGCATGTTGAGCGTATCTTTTTGGTAGATGCTCCATCCAAAAATGATTATCAAAATGAAGATCGAGAAGTGTGCCATCCATATCAAGCAACACGGTATGAATTTTTGACCAATCAAACATGGATTTATTCCTGTAAAACAACGGATTAATTGCGTATATTAATGACAATATAATAATGCAGTAAAAATAGTGCTTATAATTTATATATAATTAGTGAGTATGGTAGGCATTAATTACCTGTAATGAAAGCATTATATCAGTTATCAAAAATCTCCCAAAAGCGTTGTAGGCTAAAATAAATGGATAAATCAGCTAAACTTAAATTACCAGAAATACTTGCCTCTAAAGAAGTTGCAAAAAGTCGCTTGGTCACCGTTGAGCAAATTGAATTAAAGTTTAGTAATGATGAGCTGCGCAGCTATGAGAAAATTAAGGGCGCAGGTAGGGGCGCGGTTTTAATTGTTCCTATGTTAGATGATGACACTCTCATATTAATTAGAGAGTACTGTGCCGGTACTCATTCTTATCAATTAGGCTTTCCTAAAGGGTTAATTGATGCTGGTGAAGAGCCTATTGTAGCAGCTAACAGAGAGCTTCAAGAAGAAATAAAAATGGCAGCAACCAAGTTAACTTATGTGCATAAAGTTAGTTTGGCTCCGGCTTTTTTCAATGCCACTATGGAAATATTTATGGCAAGTGGTTTATATGAAAGTGCTCTTGAAGGTGATGAACCTGAACCATTACAAATAGTGCACTGGAAACTCAGTGATTATAAAAATTTACTCGCGCAACCTGATTTTACTGAAGCTCGCAGTATTTCAGCGTTAATGCTTGTGAAAGACATACTTAAGGGACACAAATGACAATAAGCCAAAGCTTATTAGATATTGCTATTGCTAGTGCCAAAAAAGCTGGTGTTGAAGTGATGCGGTTTTATCATCAAGGCGACTTTGAAAAATTTACTAAAGACGATGAATCACCAGTAACAAGTGCCGACTTAGCCGCAAATAAAATATTAGAAGATGAATTAGCTCGGTTAACACCTGATATCCCTATTATTTCTGAGGAAAGCCCATATTTACCGTTAGCTGAACGCGAACATTGGCCTCGTTATTGGCTATTAGATCCAATAGATGGTACCGGTGAATTTATTGCTGGTAGTGGCGACTTTGCAGTAAATATAGCCTTGATCGAAAATGGTTGGCCTAAAATAGGGGTTATTCATGCTCCTGCACATGAAGTTACTTATTTTGCTGAAACTGGTAAAGGTGCATTCAAGCAAGATAATTTTATTACAAAGCAAATTAACGTTGCTGGTTATGATGGCAAAAGGGCGTTAAATGTTGGCGTGAGCCGCAGACAAAAACTTGCGGTAATGGCCCAATATTTAAGTGATGAATATTCATATAATCACTTACCATTAGGGAGCTGTTCATTAAAAAGTTGCCAGATAGCAGAAGGCACTACAGACTGTTATTTACGAATAGGTCCAACTGGCGAGTGGGACACAGGAGCTAGCCAATGTATTTTGGAAGAAGCTGGTGGCACTATCTTAGATAGCGAATTAAACTCTCTTTCTTATAATAAACGAGAAAGTTTAATGAACCCCGATTTTATTGGTATTGGCAACCAACAAATCAATTGGCAAGATGTTATCAAACCTCACCGTTGTGAGCGTGATTATTAATTTTATAAGAGACTATAATGAAAACACTTATTAGCTTCATTTCATTTTTATCTTTGTTTCTCAGTTTACCTACATTGGCAACCTGGCAGCTAGATAATGAGCAATCAATTGTAAGCTTTGTTAGCGTTAAAAAAGCTGATGTCGCTGAATCTCATCACTTCGACTTGCTTGAAGGCATGATTCAAACTAACGGAACAGCTAAAGTAAAAATAGCTTTAGCTAGTGTTAACAGTGGTATTGAAATCAGAAATACACGTTTAAAAGAAATGCTGTTTAAAACCGATGTATTTCCAAGCGCAATTATTACTGCCAACATCAGTAATAAATTTATCGACGAACTAGCATTAAGTGCAAGTTCTGAAATAATGCTTCAAGGTCGTTTAGAGCTTAATGATAAGAAGAAAAGTGTACAAATTCCAACTTGGGTAACCAAAGTTAGTGAAACAAAGTTAATGGTAACTAGTATCAAACCAGTGATAATTAATGCTAAAGATTTTGGTTTAGAAGAAGGTGTACAGCAATTAAAAGAAATTGCTTCGCTGCCAAGTATCAGTAATGCTGTGCCGGTAAGTTTTGTACTAACCTTTATTCGTGAGAAGTAAATTGCTCAAACGGTAAAATATTTACCGTTTCGTGAAGCTCAGAATAAACTAAGACTATTTTTTTACTTTTTAACTGAGCGGTTATCTGTTGTTTTTTGTCTGCCATTGAGCATTCAGATTCTCCGTAATCAGTACCTTCTCTGAGTATATAATTTTCAATAATTGCGTTTAATGCTTCACTGCTAATTTGATCAATTTCAATAATCATTTGCTAAATTGCTCTTCAATAAAATTTAATACTCTATTCTCAAGCCAATACTGAGGCTTAAATGGGTTACGGCCACTAATAAAACCTACATGGCCACCATGCTTACTGACTTCGAGATTGATAGAGCTGTTTTCGGGGATTTTGTTCAGGTATTTATGACAAAGAAAAGGGTCATCCATGGCATGAATGATTAACGTAGGTTTAGTTATTTTATCAAGTTGATACAAGCCACTGGCTTTTTCATAATAATCTTCAGCACTTTCAAAACCATTAATTGGCGCAGTCACTTTTTGGTCAAATTCGAAAAGGGTCTTAATTTGCTCTAATTCAGCAAGCTCAATATGGGAGATGAGCTTGAGCTTTATTTTTTCAGTGGTACTGTCTTTAAGCATATCTACCAAATATTTTTGATAGACCTTGGAAAAGCCTTGATCAATTTGGGTGCTACAACTGGCAAGATGCAAAGGCGCACAGATAACTGCTGCACAACGAAATGGGTTATTAGGATCTTCGGCTAAATAATTAGCCAATACGTTACCACCAAGAGAAAACCCTAATATGGCTACAGGTCTATTAACAAAACGTTCTTTAAGGTGCTCAGTACAATAGTGGATGTCCCAAGTATCGCCACTATGATATGACGGGCCTTGTCGGTTAGGGCGTCCACTGCAACCTCGAAAGTGCATCAACAAGCCTATCCAGCCTTTCGCTTTAATTGCTCCCATCATGCCCTTAGCATAATGGCTATTGATAGAGCCTTCTAAACCATGCAACACATATACAATCGGTTTTAATGGGTGTAGATTTGGATCTTCAGTCCAAGCAAGATCGACAAAGTCACCATCAGGTAATTCAACGGTTTCGTTAATTACAGCAACAGTTTGATTACGACGTAAAATTTTGGCTGCCATGGTTTGTAGGTGACGATTACTTAGCCACCAAGCAGGTTTGAATGAACTGGTTTTTAACATTAGACTCTCTATCTTTTATAGAAAAAATTATAACCAAAAAAGACTAGAGAGAATAGGTAATCGAGCTTATTTAATAGTGAATACGGCTAAAACCTGATTTAGGTCGTCCGAAACCGTAAGGGTTTTATCTATAATTTTATAATTATCAACAGAACTTAAGGCGTTAAATAATTTATTTTCTTGTTCTGATGTGTTTTGACAGAACTTACGGGTTGCCCTTGCTGGACCAATTTCTAAATTATTATCAGCAGTTTCAAAACGACCAGAATAATTGTTACACCCGGCATAACCCCTGTATGTATTACTTTCAATTAAAAATTCGATACTAACGGCTTTATTGCTCTCACCAACTATTGCAGGTGCGCCTGCCAATGTCGTTAAATTCCATATTTGTCCAGTTAACATAAGAGCGACCATTTCTTGTTCTTTTTCAATGTCATTACTTTGACAAGCAACACATAATACTGACGCGACAATACCTAGACTTAATTTTTTTAGTAGTGAACTCATAATTTTCCAAATATTAGAAATGCTTAAGATAATCATAGTGGTAACTGTAAAAATAGGAAACGTGATTTAAGTTATAAAGTGTAAATAAACATAGAAATAATATTTTGTCGGTTTTTGTGGCATAATACGCGCCGACTTTAACAGGCTAAAACGAATTGGCTTAACAGATAAATTTTATAGAATTAGGATGACACAATGTCTATTGAACAAACCTTAAGAGATCGCAGTGACGATAAATGCGAGCTTTGTGGCGCACAAGATAACCTTTCCGTTTATGAAGTACCACCTGTTGCAGAGCCTAATTCTGATAAAAGCGTTTTAGTTTGTTCTACATGTGATAGCCAAATAACTAGCACAGACGGTGTTTATGACACGAACCATTGGCGCTGTTTAAATGACAGTATGTGGTCACAAGTTCCTGCTGTACAAGTAATGGCTTATCGTATGCTTAAGCGTATGAATAGTGAAAGTTGGGCGCAAGATGCTTTAGACATGATTTATCTTGAAGATGACGTTCGAGAATGGGCCGACTCAGCTGCCGGTGATGCATTAGAAGCTGATGAGCCAACACTAGATAATAACAAAGCGGCATTAGCGGCTGGTGACAATGTTGTATTGATTAAAGATTTAGTGGTAAAAGGTGCTAATTTTACTGCTAAACGCGGTACTGCAGTTAGAAATATATCACTCACATCAAACCCACTTCACATTGAAGGCCGTGTAAACGGAACTCGTATAGTAATCATTAGTGATTACGTGAAAAAGATGTAAAAAATACATGACAGAGTCAGGTTATTAAAATAAAAAAACCTGATTCTGATCTCGACCTTAGACTCTCCCCTTGACCTTATAATTAGCTTTTATTAACTCATTTCAGAATAATTGTGAAAGACAATTACACAAAATTATTTACAGTCTCTTTATATAGCTAAAATAACCCATAGTCAGATTATTGTTTATCAGTGATCATAATTCAGAATAAGAGTAATAATTACTTTCATTGTTTATTGGAGCTATTTTCTACATAAATTGTTGGTTTTTTAATCGGTAAAGCGCTATCATTTTGCTTTAATGTAGAAAATGCAAAGATCCGGATGTACTTGCATTTAAAATAATAACAACAAATAAAGGGATTTATATGCGCTTTTTCAGCATACCTGTATCAAAATTTTTAAGAAATATTCTCATTTTAACCGTAACAATTCTTCTTGCTAGTTGTGGATCTGATTCAGATTCAAAGCCTGACAAAGAACCTGTTCCGTTGTTTACTCCAGACCCTAAACCTTTATTTACTCCTGATCCAACACCGGATCCTGAGCCTGAACCGAACCCTGAGCCTGAGCCGAACCCTGAGCCGAATCCTGAGCCAGAACCTGAGCCTGAACCGAACCCTGAGCCAGAACCTGAGCCAGAATTTACAGTAATAAAAGGTAGTGCGGTTAAGGGGCCTTTGGCATTTGCTGACGTTAAGGTTTATGCAATAGATCCAAGTAATGAAAGTTTTGTAGGTGCTGAAGTAGGCAGTGGTAATACTGATGCTGCTTCTCAAATAGAAAATTTATCTCTACCATTCCCTTTATCTCCACCTTATATTTTAGAAATTAGTGCTGTTGAAGGCACAATTGACATAACGACTAATCAGTATCCTGTTATTGAAGTGATGAAAACTTTATTAACAGATGAAATGTTATCTGGCGGCCAGCAAATATTTGCCACTCCGTTAACTGATATGACCGTATCTCTGATCTTTAAAAATGCTGATTCCAATGTTGCACCGTACACAGGTAATGCTGATGGCCAAACAACTGATGCTGAAATATTAACGGCAATGCCAATTGCGCAAGAGCAAGTGAAATCGACTCTTGGTTTTGGTTTAGAAGATGATGTTGATTTATTCAGCACGCCGCCATTAATTAATGAAACAACTGACTCTGCTGACGAACAAGCATCTACTGCTGCTTATCGAAGTGCCGTTGAAGCATTAACTGCTGTGGTATACGAAATTAAACAATTAAGTGGTGATAGTGAAATTACTACTGACAGCATTGTTGATGATTTAGCTGCTGATTTATCGGATGGTGAAATTGATGGTGCTGTAGATGGCGTTGTCACTGAAAGTTACCCTGAACAAGCATTAGAAGTTCTTGAACAAGATCCAGCTACGTTACCTATTCCTAATTCAGGTGGTCTAACGGTTGCTGATGTTAAAGAGATGATTGTTGAAGAGACCGCATCTACTGGTAATGAAGCAACAGACACGACTGCATTTGAAGCAAGTGAAGAAGTTATCGTTCTTGCACCGGCTGAAACATCTCCAGATATTGATGGTGATGGCGTATTAAACTCCGAAGATGCTTATCCAGAAGATCCATCTGCAGACAGTGATTTTGACAATGATGGCATGCCTGATGTTGTTTATGTCGTTGTAGATGATATACGTACTAGCGAAATCGACAACGAACGTTCAGATAGCGATGATGATAACGATGGTGTTGTTGATGAAAACGATGCATTCCCTTTTGATGCAACTGAGACTACTGATACAGATGCAGATGGCACAGGTAATAATACTGATACAGATGATGATAATGATGGCGTTTTAGATGGTGAAGATGACTTCCCATTAGATAGCACACGTTCAAATGCTGTAGATCAAGATAACGACGGATGGCCTGTTGGGCAGGACGATGATGATAATAATGCAGCATCTCCAAACGAAATATTTGTAGATACTGATGGTGATGGCCAAGCTGACTCTGGTGGTTTAACGCCAGATTTAGATGATGATAATGATGGTGTAGCTGATCTTGATGATGTATTCCCTCTAGATGCCACTGAATCTAATGACTTAGATAATGATGGTATTGGTGATAATACCGATACCGACATAGATGGCGACAATGTTACTAATGATGTCGATTTATTCCCATACGACAGCCTTGCGTCAATCGATACTGATAGAGATGGCATCGCTAATTATTACGATGAAGATGATGATGGTGACAGCTTAAGCGATGATGTTGAATCGTTAATGGGGACCGACTCACTTAAGAGTGACAGTGATGACGATGGCGTTTTTGATAATGTCGATGCACTGCCTTTAGATCCAACTGAACGTTTCGATACGGATAAAGATACCGTTGGTAATAATTCTGATAATTGTCCATTAATTGCTAATACATTCCAGTTAAACACTGATAGCGATGCTTTTGGCGATGCTTGTGACCTTGATGATGATAATGATGGTGTTTTAGATATTGAGGATGATTTCCCATTAGATGCTACTAAATTTAATGCTGTAGATGCTGATAACGATGGTTGGCCTACAGAGCAAGATTCTGATGACAATAATGCAGCAGTACCTAGTGAAGAATTTGTTGATACAGATAATGATGGCTTAGCAGATAGTGGTGGTTTAACACCTGATACAGATGACGATAACGATGGTGTTGAAGACGGTGCTGATGCATTCCCATTAGATGTAAGTGAATGGTTAGATACTGATTCTGATGGTACAGGTAACAATGCCGATCTTGATGATGATAATGATGGTTTTTCTGATGCAGATGAAATAGCGGTTAGTTCAGATCCATTAAATGCTACAAGTAAACCTGCCGATTTTGACAGCGATGGCATTCCTGATGTTAGTGATAATGATATTGACGGTGATAGTGTATTAAACGCGGATGATGCATTTGATTTTGATGCTAGTGAAACTGTTGATACAGACGGTGATGGCACAGGTAACAATACAGACCCTGATATCGATGGTGATGGCGTTGTTAATGGCGAGGACAGTTTCCCATTAGATGCTAGCGAATCTGTTGATACAGATAATGATGGTAAAGGTGATAACGCTGATACAGATATAGATAATGACGGTGTTAATAATGCAAGTGATGCATTCCCGACAGATGCAACAGAGTCTGTCGATACTGACTTAGATGGTATTGGTAATAATGCTGATACTGACGATGATGGTGATAACTATACTGATGCTGACGAAACAGCAGCGGGTACAAACCCGCTAGTAAGTTCAAGTGTTCCTGCTGATTTAGATGGCGACTTTATATCTGATGCAACCGACACTGATATTGATGGTGATACGGTCTTAAATGACGATGATGCTTTCCCAACTGATCCTGCTGAAAGTATTGATACTGACTCTGATGGCACTGGTAACAATGCAGATACAGACGATGATGGCGATGGTTTCTCTGATGAAGATGAATTAACAGTTGGTACCGATCCATTATTAGATACCAGTATCCCAGCTGATATGGATAATGACTTCATTCCAGATTCAATCGATACGGACCGTGATGGTGATGGTGAACAAAACGTTACTGATGCATTCCCTGACAATGCTGCTGAAACTACCGATACCGATGCTGATGGCACTGGTAATAATGCCGATCTTGACGATGATGGTGATGGTTATTCTGACGCAGATGAAATTGCAACAGGCTCAGACCCTCTATTAGATAGCAGCGTGCCAGGTGACATGGATGGTGATTTCATTCCTGACTCTATTGATGCTGATAGAGACGGTGATGGTGAAGATAACTTAACCGATGCTTTCCCTGATGATGCTAGTGAGACTATAGATTCAGACTCTGATGGTACTGGTAACAACGCCGATCTTGATGATGATAATGATGGTTATTCAGATGCTGATGAAATAACTGTAGGCACAGATCCGTTATTAGATTCAAGCGTTCCAAATGATTCAGACAATGATTTCATTCCTGACAGTTTAGATGCTGACCGTGATGGTGATGGCGTTGATAACGAAATTGATGCTTTCCCTGATAATGCCCTAGAGTCTGCCGATTCAGACAGTGATGGTACAGGTGATAATGCCGACGCATTCCCTAATGACCCAACTGAAACACTAGATTCAGACAGTGATGGTACAGGTGATAATGCGGATGCTTTCCCTAATGACCCAACTGAAACACTAGATTCAGACAGTGATGGTACAGGTGATAATGCCGACGCATTCCCGAATGACCCAACTGAAACACTAGATTCAGACAGTGATGGTACTGGTGATAATGCGGATGCTTTCCCTAATGACCCAACTGAAACACTAGATTCAGACAGTGATGGTACTGGTGATAATGCTGATGCATTACCGAACGACCCAAGCGAGACAATGGATTCAGACAGTGATGGTACTGGTGATAACGCTGATGCATTTCCGAATGACCCAAGCGAGACAATGGATTCAGACAGTGATGGCACTGGTGATAATGCTGATGCATTCCCTAATGACCCAGCTGAAACACTAGATTCAGACAGTGATGGCACAGGCGATAATGCTGACGCATTCCCTAATGACCCTAGCGAGACAATGGATTCAGATTCTGATGGTACCGGTGATAACGCTGATGCATTCCCGAACGATCCAGCTGAAACTACTGATACGGACTCAGATAATGTTGGTGATAATGCCGATAACTGTCCTGTTATCGCTAACGAAAACCAGCTAGATACCGATACCGATGGAATTGGTGACGCTTGTGATCAAGTTCTTGAAGTACTTGAATATACATATAACTTTAATTCTGGTGATGTTTTCTCTGGTGTCATTAAAGGATATATCCAAGAAGATAACGATACAGTCATTGTTGAGTCGTTCATTTCAGCAACATTAAACGATGAAGATTATCCGTCAATTAGTATGGATGAAGTAAGAGCGACAAATATTGCAGATGTTGCGTCGATGAGCTTTAGCGGCGATGTACTAGATTTTTGGGTTTGTCCATCTGGATTTACCGGAACTTATCTAGAAGGTGGTGATTGTAGTTTCCTTAATGAAGGTGGATTCTTATTAACTCATAGTATCGAGTATGCACCAGAAGGCACAGCAAATGTAGCTATTGGTAACGGTGTAGATAGGTCTACCGAGTTAGGAATAATTGTTGAAAACTGGTCATTAGCCTATGTAGATAGTGATTCAGATACATTACGCGATGGTGTCGATAACTGTCCATATATTGCCAATGTAGATCAAACTGATACTGATTTAAACGGGATTGGTGACATTTGTGATAACTATACATTTGACTTAAATGGTCGCTGGTTAATTGAGCAGCAATACACACAAACTGGAACTGATGGTCAATGTCAGCCTGAACCAGTTGAAGCAGATATTGTGATCGCAACAATGAACGGATCACAACTTCACTTAGTGAGCCATGAAGATGCTAGCGAAGAAGGTGAAGGTATAAGTGGCATCATTAAGTCTGATGCTACATTCTCATTCAACGATGGCACATTTGTATCAAATGATGGCGTTTATGATGCGAATGCTGATTCTTTAACATTCTCATTTACTGAATTTGATGACGAAGAAAACTGTACCGAAGTTGGTAATATTTACGCTACTCGTATTAGCGAAGTAAATGAACAAACAGCTATGGCTGGTGGCGTTAGTTGGTTCGAAGGTGATATTGAAGATGACAATGGTGAAATTACTGAAGTTTTCTTTGATAAAGGCGACTTAATCGACAGCCAAGTTGAAGTTATTTATTACTATGACTCTGAAAGCGCAGCTTGGGTTGTTGATGATGAATCTAGTGAAGATATGTTAGTCACTGACCAAGGCGTTGTATCAGACGCTGATCTATTAACCGCTTCAGGTTATATTGCAGATGGTGAAACATTAGTTTTATCTGATAATAATAAAACCCTACATTTAGACTTTGAAGAACTCAATCTTGATGGTTATTCAATGGTCGGTATTCTTGGTGAAGAATTTTCGACGGTAATGACTGAAGCGGATACTTTCTCTGCTGATGCAAAAGGTTATTTCACTAGTCTTACTTCAGCGAATGATACATACCAGTTCTGGTGTGGTGATAATTGGGACCAATGGTTTGTTGATAATTTAGTTTGTGATAATGCTATACCAATTAGTTGGGAACCTGAGTTTACCCCTGCCGAGTCAATGAATGATGTTGTTCTATCATCTGATTCCTCAGCTGACGATTTTTATGCCGGCAGTTGGATTGGTGGAGATGGATATGGTTCTACGCAAGCATACTTTGCTTCTGATGACGGCACCATTAACGGTGCTAACTTGAGCGCAGTATTCGTAGAACGTTCGTATGATGGATATTCTGAAATAGTTGCTCAAGTGGCGGTAATAACTGCGCAAGTTGGCACTAATACGGTTTATCGGTTCACTGTACCTGATGCTTTCAATGAACAATACGATAGAGACCCGGAAGAAACTCATATGTTCCTAATGGAAGATAGTGAGACCGAAGATGGTCAAACAATTGTTCGACGTGGTAATTATTTACCAGTAGGCTCGGCATTAGAAACTTTTGTACTATTTGATGCAACTGCAAAAGCTGAAATTGAAGCTTCTTTCAACTATGTTGATACAGATACAGATTTCATTCCAGATTCGGTAGACCCTGATCAAGATAATGATGGGGTTGCTAATGATGATGACGCCTTCCCATTAGATGATACCGAATGGTCAGATTTAGATGGTGATGGCATTGGTGATAATACTGATTCCGACCGTGATGGCGATGGTGTTGATAATGATGTTGATATAGCACCAGATGATGCTGATATCACTGTTGCACAAACCTTCACGGAAGCTGAGTTGAGGGCCCATTACGTAAATATATTTAATGGACGTTTATCAGAACCGACCTTTGATACCGGCAGCTATGGTACATCGCAATATTTGTTTGAAGGTGGTACAGGTGAAATTATTTCATCAAATGAGCGCCAAGCAAATATTAGCTACGTTATTGCTAATAATGAAATGGTAATGACCTATGATACCCCTCTCGATTACACCCTTTGGCTTGAACCGTGGCAATTAGTTGAACTAGGAATTGTGACTCAACAAGCTGCTGATGACTTTGTTAATGCAAACGGTAGTTATCAGCTAGAATTGATCGAATCTTACACTTCAATACGCTGGATTTTAGCTGTAAGTAATGAAACGACACAAACGTTCTGGGAAACAGAAGTGAAGGAATATCACTTTGCTCAACAAACTGATAACGACGCATTACTCGGTGAAGGTGTAGTAAATGTAACTATAGAAGATAGCTACGAAAATCCCCTTACTGATCATTCTACATTTATAGCTTCAGCTTTCACCGACGTAGAATTTACAAATTTAATGTGGGCATTGCCATCGTCATTGGATGAATTTTCTGATGATGGTTTCAATCGTTTAGGTTCAGATATCGCTACATTTAATGATGACTATACAGGTAGTTCTCATTTTAACGGTGCTACATTTACTTGGGCCATTATTAATGGTGATCTAGTGATGACGTATCCAGAAGGTGGTACGGTGACCATGACTCGGGTGCAGGATTTAACTAACATTGATGAGGTACTAGTAGTAACTCAAGCAAATGGTTTCAAGACAAGCCGTTATCATTTAATCACTGATTATAGTGAGTCTACTATTGATCCATTACTCAACCAGTTTGCAATGAATAGTTTTACTTTAACGGATCCTGATGATTTTGATGAACTAGATAATGTTTATTCTGGTAGCGTATTTGGTTATCGAATTGAGTTAGGTGGAACTGCTACTCGTATTTGGGATGGTAATGTAGATTTATCTAACTACAAATCAGGTTGGGATACATGGCAGTGGCAGTGGGGTGAACTTGGCTCTGTTGAAATGACAGCTTACATGGATAACACCGGTGATTGGCACGCAAATTGCGATCCGGATGATTATGATTGTAGTCCAGTTCGTAAAAGGGTTTGGGTACCTTTAAAAGAGGTAGGAAATAGAGTTTACGTTCTTGAATATGAAGAACGCAATAGCGAACCTTGGAACTACGAGGCGGAGCCAGATTGGTATATGGCCATAGCTCCACGCATTCAGTTCTACGAAACTTTTGAGTTAGGCTTAGACTCTGATTTTGATGGAACTATCGATACTGCAGATGATGATAACGACAATGATGGCGTCTTGAACTGGGAAGATGCCTTCCCATTCAATGAGCAGGAATGGTTAGATTCAGATGGCGACTTTATTGGTGATAATTCTGATTGGGATTTGGATAACGATGGCGTTGATAACGACAATGATGCCTTCCCGTTAGATGCTAGTGAATGGTCAGACTTAGACGGTGATGGTATCGGTGATAATGCCGATACTGACAGAGATGGTGATGGTGTTGATAATGATGTTGATGTAGCGCCTGATAATGCAGATATATCGGCAGTTCAAACCTTTACTGCAACAGATCTGAAAGCTAATTACGTTCATATACCAGAAAGCTATGGCACAGAGCCTACAGTACGTTTAGGTATTGGAGCTGGTAGCCAATACAGTTTCTCTGATGGTGTTGGTGAAAATGTTAGTGGTGCAGGTACGGTGACACACAGTTATACACTTGCTAATGACGAGTTAGTCATGATGCTTGATAACCCGATTGAGGCGGTAACTTATTACACGCCTTATCAATTGGCCGACATTGGTGTTGTTACACAACAGGCAGCAGATGACTTTGTTGGCAGCAATACTGAATATCAACTTGAGATGTTCTACACGGTCACTTCGAGAAAATGGCAGCTTGTTGCAGACTCAGGTAATTCACAAACATTCTGGGTTAGTGAAACTAAGGATTATCGTTTCTCACAACAATGGGAGCAAGAGCAGTTAGTTGGTTTAGAAAACTCAGTCGTGACAGTTGAAGAATCAGACAGCTTAACGCTTATTGATATGTCTTCAATGGTTAACGTTGCATTTACTGAAGTTGAAATTGCCGATAAGAGTTGGGCAATTCCTTCAAACCTTGATGAGTTTAACGACGATGCTTATTCGCGTCTAGCCGCCGATGTTTCGACATTTAATGGTGATTACAGTGCGAGTAACTTTATTAGTCAAACTGGTTTTAACTGGTCAATTGTTGATGGTTCATTAGAACTGGTTTACCCGAATGGCGGTACAGTGACATTGACTCGTTACCAAGACTTTGCGCAAATTGATGAAGTATTGGTGGTAACAAACCACAATGGTATTAAGTCGAGTTCTTACGAAGTTATCGCTCCTTGGGGGGGCGCAACACTTGATCCGTTAATGAACCAATATGCACAAAACGGTTTCAGCCTAACAAACCCTGATGCGTTTGATGGTGAAGGCAACTTCGATGTTAATCATGTATTCGGTTACCGTTTACAAGACAATGGTGTTGCGACTCGAGTTTGGAGTGCAAATCCTGACTTCAATAATTATTGGTCTGGTTGGGATACTTGGCAGTTTGACTGGGGCGATTTTGGCTCTGCAATAATGAATTCATACATGGATGGTAATGGTAGTTGGCAGGCCGATTGTAATCCGGATGACTGGGATTGTAGTGAGTCTCGTAAACGTACCTGGGTACCAATTCAGCAAGTTGGCAACCGTGTTTATGTAATTGAATACGAAGAGCGTAACTCTGAAGCATGGAACTATGGTGCAGAGCCAATCTGGTTCATGGCAATTCAGCCGCGCATCCAATTTTATGAAGCGACAGATATTGGTTTAGATTCAGATTCAGATGGTATTATCGACAGCCTTGATGATGATCAAGATAACGATGGTTATACCAACGATGTGGATGCCTTTGTATTTGACCCGAGTGAATGGGCTGATGGTGATATGGATGGCATTGGTAATAATTCTGATTGGGATTTGGATAATGATGGCGTTGATAATGATGAAGATGAATACCCAAATGATCCAAATGAATGGTCAGATGTCGATGGCGATGGTATTCCGGGCAACCAAGATCCTGATCGTGATAACGACGGAGTACTAAATGAAGATGATTTTGCTCCTCTAAACCCAACAATTACAGCATCTGTTACCTATGTTGAACGTGGTAAGTCTAATCTTGATGGACCTTTCCATGCAGCGTGGACGAGTAACTATAAATTTGATGGTGAAGGCTCTGGTGAACTTTTAGGGAATTTTCTTAATAATCCGACCAGTATGTCTTATGAATTTACTTATGAAGGTTTCTCAATTGATACAGGTGCTATTCCTGATGCTAATCAGTGGGTTAATACTGTTTATGACTTAGTTAACTTAGGCATAATTAACCAGCAACAAGCGGACGATTATGTCTCTTGGCATGGTGATTTACCAGATTGGGAAGAGGTGGCCGTTGAATCATCATACCAAGACTTCGTATTGATAGTTGATGGCGTAGAAGAAGATACATTCAACCAAGCTAAAGTATACCGCTATAGAATGGTCAATGAAGAGCTGCAAAATAACATTATTGGACCAGACTCAATAGAAGTTCAACAAGCAGATGAAACGGTGTATCTACTCGATATGGAAGTAGCGACCAAGCTTGCCTTCGGTCATACTGAACTTGATGGCCAATCGGTATCTATTGTTGCATTACCGGGTGACCAATTGGTTGCTGACATCTTCGATTTCAATGTTGATGGCAGTGGTTTAGCAACGATTGCTAATATTTCCTTTACTTGGTCTGAAGAAATAGATGGCAGTATCTTAATGAGCTACGCTGATATTGGTGATGGTCGTGCTGCACAAGTATGGTTAAGTGCGTTTGAGCAATTTACTGAAGGATATGAAGTTTTTGTTAATGCCGAAGTTGATGGTATGCCAGTTGTTGCATACAGCTATGCGGTATTTGATGATGGTAATAATGATTTAAGTGCTTACGTTGGTCAGTACTTAGACTCAGATGTAAACCATATAAATGATTATCAGGAAAACGGTGAACATAACTTAGCCATTTGGGGCTTCAACTTAAATGTTGATAATAGTGTTGATAACTTCTCATTTGAAGGTAGCGCGCATACTGGTGGCGATATCAATACATATAACTTACCTCGTTATTGGGAGCAAGTTGGTGACGAATTTGTTATTAGTGTTCGCTTCCAAAACGGTAACTGGGCGACATGTGACTTAGGTGTAGAAGGTTGTCGTGAATCACGTCGCCGTACGTGGACACCTATTGCGAATGATGGTAGTCGTGTTTGGGTGATGGAAAAAGAAGAGTGGTTAGATAACGTTTGGGATAACCCAACTGTTGAAGAAGAATTCTGGAACTTAAGAATTCCACCACGTGTTAATGTGTACCAATTACGCGATATTAATAATGGCTTTGCAGATCGTATGGTTAACTTAGCTATGCGTAATGAACTAGGTGTGAACCTTGATACGCCACTTGATTTGTCTGCTATCACTGATTTAGATTTAGCTGATTACCCTATCTCTGATTTATCAGGCATTGAGCAGTTATCTAATCTAGAAACCATCAATCTTGAAAACACACAAGTAAGTGACTTGTCGCCATTATTTAATATGGCTAATTTAGTTGAAGTGAACATCAATGGCACGCCATTAGCAGACCCTAGTCACATTGAGACTTTAGAGGGTATGGGAATTGTTGTACTGGGTACAGCAATCACACCAATTTCTTCACTCTCATTTATTGATCAAGAGTTACTAAATTGTATTAATGATACTGGAGTAAATGCAGTTGAGTATCTGACAAATCTTGATTGTAGTTACCGTGGTTTAACTGATATTTCTGATATCGATCAATTGTCTAATCTAGAACAAATAAGCTTGAATGGTAATCGTGATATCACAAACTTCAGTGCTTTGGCTCTCATTTCTAGCATCAAAAATGTTGATGCATGGGATACCAACTTTGCAGATAGTGATTTTTCAGCATTCGGTGGGCATGGCACTATTGAGCGCTTTGGTATTGATAGTAATTTACTAACGTCAATTGCTGATGCGGCTAGCATGCCAAACTTACGAGGTATGCACTTATGGACAGGACAATCATATGATTTAAGTGTGTTAGTTGGTTTAACTAACTTCAATGAATTAGCATTGTCGGCTGATCAAGTTCAAGACATTAATGTGTTAAGCCAATTAAATCTTGAATACCTTTGGTTGAATAATGAACTAGAACAAGCTGGTATAGATATTTTATTAGGATTTAATAATCTTAAGCATTTATCAGTTGGTTGGAACTCTTATTTAACTAATGAACTATTAGGGCAACTAGTAATAAATAATCCAATGCTAGAGGTTTTAGGTATTGAACATACTCAAGTGACCGATTTAGCGGGTTTATTCATTAATGGTAATACTTGGGAAGGCTTAGCCACTCCACTAAATAACATTAATATTGATAACTTAGCGGTAGTTGATGGTTTTGATCTCGATTGGCAAGTTCAAGAATTATGGAGTTTTGATGTTCAGGTTGATGGTGAATTGGCTTATGGATGGTTAATTGCCGATGCTTTAAATAACATTAACGACCCACAACTAAGACAATGTATAACTGATCATACCCAAGGCATGCAAGTTTCTGGACAACTTCAATATTTAGATTGTGATGGTCGTAATATCCATGAAATTTCGGGCTTATGGGTATTTGATAATTTACGTACTCTTGTACTTAACAATAATCCAATTATGAATCTAGGTGGCGAATTAAATAGCATGGTACGCCTACAAGAGTTGCATATTCACAATACCTTAGTTGCCGATATCAATACATTGTGGAATAACCCTGAATTAACTTATGTAGGGGTTAATGACCTACCATTAAACGACCCTGAGCAAGTAAACAACTTGTCAGATAATATCTTTGTCGATGGTACAGTTCAGCAAACTGTCGCATTAAATACTTTGGAATTTAATGATGCTCAGTTACAGCAGTGTGTTAATGATTCTGGCGCAACCAATATTGTTGATTTAACTTGGCTTGACTGTGGTTACCGTGGAATTGCTGATATTAGTGATATTAACCAGTTAACAAACCTGAATTGGTTAGGTTTAAGTGGAAATAGCGATATTGTTGATTTAGCGCCATTAACCCAGTTACCGGCTTTATCTGAAGTAAACTTAGATGGCATGGCTCTAAACGATGGGCAAATGGATAACATCGCCAATATCCCACGTTTGGAAGATTTAAACCTTTCGAACAATGATAACCTAACTAACTTGGCTCCTTTAAGTGGTGTCTCTCAATTAAAAGCTGTTCACCTATGGGGAGGCAATATTTATGATTTATCACCGTTAACCGGACTGCCTTCGTTACATATGGTTGCAATGGACTACTCGCAGTTGAGCAATGGGCTTGATGTATTCACACAAATGCCAACATTACGTGATTTATATTTAAACGGTGAGATGCCTTATGCCGATTTTGAAACATTAATGACTAGTTTGTCTTTGAATTCATTTGGGCAAGCGTGGAACAGTCAGTTTGATAATAGCTTTTTGCAGCTTATCATTACTCATCAACCTAATATTTATGGTTTAGGCATTGATAACACACAGCTTGCGGATTTAACTGGTATTGATACCTTAACGAATCTAGACAATATTGGTATTAATTCAACTTTAGTTAGTGATATTCAACCATTAATTGATTTACGTAACGCTCAGGATGTTTTATTTGCCAATGATGAAGGGCAACCGCGCTTAAATTACGTAAATATTGATAACTTAGCGGTTTTAGATGGTTCTAACATTGAATGGCAAGTACAAGAGTTATGGAATATTGGTGTTCAAGTTGATGGTGAACTTGCGTATGGCTGGTTAATTGCTGATGCGTTAAATAACATTAACGATACGCAACTTAAGCAGTGCTTAATTGAACATACTCAAGGTATGCAAGTGTCAGGTCAGCTTCAACATTTAGATTGTGATGGTCGAAACATTCATGAAATTTGGGGCTTATGGGTATTTGATAATTTACGAACCTTGATCTTGAATAATAATCCAATTATGGACCTTGGTGGTGAGATCGATAGTATGCAACGTCTGCAAGAGTTACAGATTCACAATACCTTAGTTGCTGATATTAGCTCATTGGTGAATAACCCAGAACTGACTTATGTCGGTGTGAGCAATCTGCCTTTAACAGATCCTGAACAGGTGAATAATTTACCAGGTAATATTTTTGTTGATGGAGCTGTTCAACAAACAGTTGCTATAGATACTTTGGTATTTAATGATGGTCAATTAGGTCAATGTGTTACTGATTCTGGCGCAACCAATGTTGTTGATTTAACTTGGCTTGATTGTAGTAACCTAGCTATTGCAGATATTTCTGATATCAATCAGTTAACTAATCTTAATGGGTTAACGTTAAATGGCAATGATGGCTTAGTTGATTTGGCTCCATTAACTCAATTACCTGCTTTAACCAGTGTCGGCTTAAGTGGTATGACGTTGGAGGATGGGCAAATGGATAATATTGCTAATATTCCACGTTTAGAAGACTTGGATATTTCGAACAATGATAGCCTAACTGATTTATCTCCTCTTGGTGGTATGACGCAACTACAAGCTGTTCACCTATGGGGAAGTAATGTTTATGATATATCTCCATTAGCTAATGTGGCAGCGTTACGCATGATCGGAATGGATTATGCGCAACTGGGTAATGAGCTTAATGTATTCACACAAATGCCAACATTACGTGATTTATATTTAAACGGTGAGATGCCTTATGCCGATTTTGAAACATTAATGACTAGTTTGTCTTTGAATTCATTTGGGCAAGCGTGGAACAGTCAGTTTGATAATAGCTTTTTGCAACTTATCATTACTCATCAACCTAATATTTATGGTTTAGGCATTGATAACACACAGCTTGCGGATTTAACTGGTATTGATACCTTAACGAATCTAGACAATATTGGTATTAATTCAACTTTAGTTAGTGATATTCAACCATTAATTGATTTACGTAACGCTCAGGATGTTTTATTTGCCAATGATGAAGGGCAACCTCGTTTGAATTATGTGAATATTGATGCTTTACCATTAACTGATGCTGGCCAAAAAATCACCTTAGAAGGGTTAGGTGTACAAGTTGACGGAACTCCTCAATAAGATAGTATTGAGTTAATAAAAAGGGATAGCAATATCCCTTTTTTATAGGAATAAGAATAATGAAAAAAATAATAATATCATTAGCTGCAGGTTTGGTTATTGGCTATGGCGTATCAACTGCAATGGAAAATTCTGAGATTACAAACTTGGAAGCTGAAAATGTTAAGGCACAACAGCAAGTTGCAAAGTTATCGGAACAGTTGTTAGCGGCACAAAAGCAGCCGAAACAACCAAAACATGCTTCTCGGATAGCACAACGTACTAAACCTAAAACTTTATCAAGTGGTGGTTTGAATAAATCTTCAAGAACTAAAGAGCAGATGCTTGCACAACGAAAGCAAGCGATGGAACGTATGCGAACTCAGCAGCTTACTGCGCAAAAAAATATTACTGAACAAGCCAAAAACCAAGTTAAAACTCTAGACAATGGTACGGTGTTGTAGGAAATACTAGGGTCAGAGTCAGGTTATTTTTAATAACCTGACTCTGACCCTACTTTTTTAGCCGTTAACGATTTCTTCTATTTGCTCTTCAAGTTCCATCCACTGTTCTTCTGCTTCTTCAAGTTGTGGTTTGATTTTTCCTTGCTTGAGCATTAACTCATTTAATTTTGCTTTGTTTTCTGCTTCGTAAGTTTCAGGTAATGCCAACTCTTGCTCAATTAGTTCGAGTTCTTGTTGCCATTTTTCAACTTGTTTCTCAAGTTTATCCGCTTGCTTTCTTAACGGAGCTGCTTGCTTTCTAAGTTCTGCTTGTTGGCGACGTTGCTCTTTTTTGTCTACTTTGTCAACGTTTACATTGGTTGATTTTGTTTGTGCTAATGCAGATTTTTTATCATCATCAAGCCACTTTTGGTAGTCATCAATATCACCATCAAAGCTGTCCACTTTACCGTTACCAACAATGTAGAATTCATCAACACATGATTCTAATAAGTAGCGATCATGAGCAATTAATATGATGGCTCCAGCAAACTCTTGTAGTGCTAGTACGATAGCTTGGCGCATTTCTAAATCTAAATGGTTGGTTGGTTCATCAAGAAGTAATAGCTGTGGCTTTTCTAATACGATCAGCGCCAATACCAAGCGAGCTTTTTCGCCACCAGACATGGTGTTAATTACATTAAGAGCTTGCTCGCCACTGAAACCAAAACGACCTAAGTAATTTCTAGCTTGAAGCTCTGTAAAGTCAGTTTTCGCCAGCATGATTTGATTGATTGCGGTTTCATCCATGCGCAATTGTTCAAGTTGATGTTGAGAGAAATAACCAATCGTTAACTCTTGCGCACAAAAACGAGTACCATTTTGTAATTTTAACTCACCTGCTAACGACTTAATTAGCGTTGATTTACCTGCACCGTTTCGGCCTAATAATCCAATGCGGCTACCAGGAACTAAATTTAAAGTCACATCTTTAAGTATAATTGCGTCTTCAGAGTAACCACAGTCTGTTTGTTCTAACGATAATAGCGGATATGGCATATAACCCGGATTATCAAAACTGAAGCTAAATTGGCTGTCTACGTGCGCAGGCATTAAGTCAGGTAATTTCTCTAAACGCTTTAATCTCGATTGTGCTTGTTTGGCTTTAGTCGCTTTTGCCCTGAAGCGGTCAACAAATGAAGTTAAATGTTTTACTTCTCTTTGTTGCTTCTGATACATCGCGTCTTGTTGCGCAAGTTGCTCGGCTCTTTGACGTTCAAAGCTACTGTAATTACCTGAGTATAATTTTGCTTTTTGATGTTCGATATGTAGGATCTGGCCAATAACATCATCTAAAAAGTCTCGATCATGAGAAATGAGCACAAGGGTACCATCAAAGCGTTTTAACCAACGTTGCAGCCATAAAACAGCATCTAAATCTAAATGGTTAGTTGGTTCATCAAGTAATAGTAAATCTGCTCTACTTATTAGTGCTTGCGCTAAGTTTAAGCGCATACGCCAACCACCAGAAAAACTGCTAACACTATTATTAAGCTGTTCTTGCATAAAACCTAAGCCGTGTAGCAATTCACTGGCTCTTGCCGGTAAACTATAGCCGTTTATCACATCAATTTTGTTTAATAGGTATGCTTCTTGGCTACCGTCATCATCACTTCTGGCTTGTTCCAATTGAACTTCAAGTTGACGATATTCAATATCACCATCCATTACATAATCTAAAGCACTACAGTTTAATGAAGGCGTTTCTTGTTTAACTGTGGCGATTTTCCAGGATTTTGGCATATCTAAAATACCACTATCTATTGATAACTGGCCTAGAAATGCTGCAAATAGCGAAGATTTACCACAGCCATTAGCACCAACAAGGCCAACTTTATGACCCGGATGAATGGTAAAGCTTGATGATTTTATTAAAGTTTTTAAACCTCGGTCGAAACCAAGTTCTGATGCCAGAATCAAGTTAGTATCCTTCGCTATATTTAAAGTTATTTTAAAGGTAAAATGGCTACTTTAGTTTAGCTGTTAATTAATTTTATGAAAAAACGATTTATTGCTGGTGCAACCTGCCCAAAATGTAATGCTATGGATACCTTAGCGTTAACCAAAGAACACGGTGTTGAAAAAGTTACCTGCGTTAGCTGTAATATGGAAATGACCCAACCTGAAGAACAAGTTGAACCTGAGGTTCGCAGCGAAGAACAGGTGATAGGCGTTTTCAAGCCGTAAGCATAACCTCCTTAATAATGGGGTGGAGGAGTTTCATCTTCTACCCGGCCTACCTCAGGAGTATTCATATCTTTAACTCGTTGACCGATAAGCCTTAGTTGCTCATTTACACCAGTAAGTAGTTCATGATGAACGGTAATTTCATTGTTAAGTTGCTCAATCAAGTCGTCTTGAAATGCAATTTTTGCTTCTAAGTTGTCAACACGCTCTAATAATGTTGCTATTTGTTGTAGCTCTATAGTCATAATAATGCCTTAATATATCTGTCGGCATTATCGCTAAATAATCCATTGCGTTAAAGTTTAATTACCAAATAGATCAAATTATCCCCTTTAAATGGTAAAAAATACCTCCATATCATTAATTAAGTCTATTTTTTGAGACTATTGTACATTTTAGGGGCTAGGTTTTTATCTTATTTGCCGCTAATATATGGTGTCTTTTTAATTATTAAAATTTAATGTAATAGGGGTTTTCTCCTTTTATGTGGTACTTATTTTTTGGAGAAAAAAATGAAATTTATCGTTAAACCAACTTTGGTAGCAGTTGCTGTAATCGCATTAATGGGCTGTAACCAAGAAGCAGAGAAAAAAGCTGCTGTACTTGAAACTGAAGATCAAAAACAATCTTATGCTTTAGGTGCTTCGATTGGTAGTTACATGAATAACAACTTAACTGAACAAGAAAAGTTTGGTGTTGTTTTAGATAAAGAATTATTAATGGCTGGTTTTACTGAAAGCTTAAATGGTAGTGCACAATTAGAGCAAGAAGAAATTCAACAGCTTCTAATGGCTTTAGACCAAAAAGTGAATGAGAAAAAACAAGCCCAAGCAACAATTGATAACGAAAAAAGTTTAGACGCGGGCAAAAACTTTTTAGCTGAAAATGCTAAAGTTGAAGGCGTTCAAACTACAGAGTCTGGTTTACAATACCAAGTGATCACTGCTGCTGAAGGTGCAAAACCAGCTGCAACTGATACTGTAAAAGTTCATTACACAGGTAAATTAATTGACGGTACTACATTTGATAGTTCAGTTGATCGTGGCGAGCCGATTGAGTTCCCATTAAACCGTGTAATTAAAGGTTGGACTGAAGGTGTTCAATTAATGAACGTTGGTTCTAAGTACAAGTTTGTTATCCCTTCAGAGCTTGCATATGGACCTAACGGTACTGGCCCAATCCCAGGCAACGCGACACTAGTATTTGAAGTTGAATTAATAGATATCGTTACTCCTGCAGCGCCAGCTACTGAAGAAGCTGCTGCTCACTAATTAAATACAGGATGTATTTATGCTGAACTATCATGGATGATTCTCGTTTCAGTATCTAGCATGTATTGCAGAAAAAACGAGGCATTAGCCTCGTTTTTTTATATAAACTTGTCGATACTTAATAGTTCCTAGTTCCTAGTTCCTAGTTCCTAGTTCCTAGTTCCTAGTTCCTAGCTATGCTTAGTATAAAGCGCTTCAATTAACTGATCTTCAAGTTCAAATCTATCTTCTAAAAATTGCCCCAACGATGATAAGCTTTGATCAAAGCTATCTAAAATTTCATCAGAGTTAATCTCTGCGTATTTATCGTTAAAAGTGAGACCGAAATCTGTAGTTTTTGCAATGTTTGGATAAATCCGCTGTGCTAATGCTAGCGAGTTTGGCCCATTTTTTTTACATTGAGCAACTACTTGATCAAAAACTTCAAAATGGCCCGCTGACATATAGTCCATCAAAAGTTGGCAAAAGGACTTAATATCATTTCGATTGGGTAAGGCTTTATCGGTTTGTTCAAAAGGAGGTAACCCAGCTAATTGGCAATAACCAACTAGAACATCTTGACGCTCAGTTAACCAGTTGTCGATGGCAGATAATGAACCGCCCCATTGTTGTTGTGCTTGTTCTAAACGACTTAGCATTGTCCCTCCGGAATTCGTTGCGAAGACTATGAGATTAACTATATAACACTGAATTTTAATGGGAATTGCAACATTTATTTTACAATTAAATTAGAGCTCAAACTCAAAAGTAACAATTGAAAGGGAACATTTTTTTATAAGCGTATATTTTTATTAAATAAATTATAAATGCTCGGATAAAAATAAATTTAGTCTAATTGCAGCAAGTTTAATTTGAGTTTTCAATATTGGTTGATTTCGACTGTAATATGATTGATCAAACATTATTGCCTGAGAAAGAGGTTGGCACATTGCATTGCTATTATTTTCACTGCAATAGCCTATTGATTTACTTCGGGTAATTTTTAGGGATTGATTTGCCCAGTTCATAATGTTTTTCTGATTGAGTAAATCTATTTCATCGTTAGATAAAGAAATATCTAAGTTACTTAACAAATCTTTTTTGGATGATTTATTTAACAGACATCTATCCCAAACTTGATGTAAGTTTCTGCACTGATGCTTGTTCGAATTTATTTTATCGATTACTTTAGTTTTATTACCACCAAGATCAGATTTAAAACTTACATGCAGAGGTTGATGAATATCTCCTATCCAATGAGCGAGAAAAAGCAGAGCTGTTAGTTTATATGCAGGGTAGGTTTGTTCTTTAAATTGTTGCTGATGGTATTCAATCGCAGAAATTATGCAATTCCCTCGACAGTCATCAACTTCAACTTTTGACTGTTCTCTGCCGACATTTAAATAATGCCAACTATTGAATGATAAAAATTGCTCATCATTTCGTATTGCATCAGCCCAACTGCAAGCATCAGCGAAAGTAACTTCTGTGTTAGATGATCGATTTAAATAGGCATTTAATTGATGTTTTTGTTCAACTGGAAAATGATTAGTTAATTTTGTTAATGCATTTTGTTGAATTGAAGAAAGGTTTTCGAAAGCAAGCTGGCAAACTAGCCAATGGCCTTTACTACCAAGGGCATAAATATTAGCGCTAAAACACAATATAAAAAGTATAAAGATCAGCCGCATCTATTTGCATCCCTTATTCAGACTAGGTTCTAGTATAGTTTATGTAAGTATTTATTTTATTAGGGAAATAAAAAGGCCTTATCAAAGATAAGGCCTGAAATGCTCGCTGTATGGTCTAGTTGAACTAGCTTCTTATTAGTTATTCTTTAAAGCTTGTAAAGTTTATAACAAAGCATTTTCTATTGTGCAACACTTTTTTACAATTTAATCCAAAAAAGACTTTTAACTTTCGCTTAACCTTTAGCCAACATTGTTTTTAAATTTGAGATAAAGTTTGCCCTAGATCATAGTAACTGTGAGTAACTTTGGGTAGAATGGCGGCCATAATTATTTAACAGCATTTCAAGTATTAAAAATGACAACATTAAAGAATGACACTTATTTAAGAGCCCTTTTACGCCAACCTGTTGATTACACTCCTGTTTGGATGATGCGTCAAGCAGGTAGATATTTACCTGAGTATAAAGAAGTTCGTAAAGATGCAGGCGACTTTATGGCTCTGTGCCGTAATACTGAACTTGCTACAGAAGTGACAATTCAGCCATTACGTCGTTTCCCGTTAGATGCAGCCATTTTATTTAGTGATATATTAACAATTCCTGATGCTATGGGATTAGGGCTGTACTTTGAAACCGGTGAAGGTCCTAAGTTTGAACGTCCAATCACTTGCGCTGCCGATGTTAAAAAAATTGGCCATCCAGATCCTGAAGGCGAATTACAATATGTTATGAATGCAGTGCGCTCTATTCGTAAGGAACTTAAAGGTGAAGTACCTTTAATTGGTTTCTCAGGTAGTCCGTGGACACTTGCTACTTATATGATCGAAGGCGGCAGTTCGAAAGCATTCACAAAAATTAAAAAAATGATGTTTAGCGATCCACAAACATTGCATTTATTACTTGATAAATTAGCTGACTCAGTTATTTCATACTTAAATGCACAAATTGCTGCTGGTGCACAATCTGTGATGGTATTTGATACTTGGGGTGGCGTACTTTCACCAGCGATGTATAAAGAATTCTCATTACAGTATATGGCAAAAATCGTTGACGGTTTAACCCGTGAAAATGAAGGTCGCAAAGTGCCAGTGACGTTATTCACTAAAAATGGTGGCATGTGGTTAGAATCTATTGCTGCTACAGGTTGTGATGCTGTAGGCCTTGATTGGACTATTAACATTGAAGACGCTAAAGCTCGAGTAGGTGATAAAGTTGCATTACAAGGTAATATGGACCCTTCAATGTTATACGCACCTAAAGAGCGTATTGAGCAAGAAGTGCAAACTATATTAAACGGTTTTGGTGATACTGGTACAGGCCATGTATTTAACTTAGGTCATGGTATTCACCCTGATGTGAACCCAGAACATGCAGGTTATTTTATTGATGCAGTCCACAAATTTAGTAAACCATTTCATAAGTAAAAGATGAGATGAAATATAAATAAGAGGAGCTTCGGCTCCTTTTGTATTTTAAAATGGCTCCAAGCTCCAAGCTCCAAGCTCCAAGCTCCAAGCTCTTATTCATAGTTCCTTAGTCCTTAGTTCCTAGAATCTATTCCCCTTATCCGTTACAATCGAATCAAACCTAATAATAATGTTTTTCATGCATCACAAAAATTATCCACTTAAAAATTTAAACAGTTTTGCATTAGATGTTTCTGCAAAAGATATAGTGTTTGCTAAAACAGTCGAGCAAGTTAAAGAATTTGCGCAAAACTTACCTGAACAATTTTATATTTTAGGCGGTGGCAGTAATTCTTTGTTCGTGGAAAATTACCAAGGCACAATATTTTGCCCTGATCTTCGCGGTATCAATGTTAATGATGAAGATAATAATTTTCATATACATGTAGCAAGTGGCGAAAACTGGCATGAATTGGTGCAATATTGTTTATCTAACAATATGGCAGGCCTTGAGAATTTGGCGTTAATACCAGGTAACTGTGGTGCCGCGCCAATACAAAATATTGGCGCATACGGGGTGGAGTTTGCCAATGTATGTGATTATGTTGATTGGTTTGATTTTCAAAGTTTGAAAGTTGTTAGATTGCCAGCAGAGCATTGCCAGTTCTCTTATCGAGATAGTATATTTAAAAACGCATTAAAAAATAAAGGCGTTGTCATTGCTATAGGCTTGAAACTGAATAAATTTTGGCAGCCTACTTTAAAGTATCAAGGGTTAAATGAACTTGGTGATACTCCTAGCCCGCAACAAGTTTTTGATACTGTCATTGCCATTAGGGAAAGTAAATTACCCGATCCTAAAGTTATTCCGAATGCCGGTAGTTTTTTTAAAAATCCAATTGTTGATCATCAGACATTTGCTGCTATCAAAGCCCAATACCCAGATTTTCCTGCCTACCCAGCTAAAGGCTCTGATATGAAGCTTGCTGCTGGTTGGTTAATACAAGAGAGTCAATTAAAAGGTGTTAGTATTGGCGGCGCAGCAGTGCATAAGTTACAAGCATTAGTATTAATCAATAGTAATAATGCAACGGGTAAAAATGTGATAGAACTTGCTCGTCACGTACAAAACACAGTAAAGAAAATATTTAATGTAGCTCTTGAACCTGAAGTTAGGTTAATTTCGGCGCAAGGCGAACAACGTATAGAAGATATTAACTAATGGCAAAAGTAGTACGAGAAGAGCTAATTCGTCAATTAGCGGATGGCCAATTTATTTCAGGCCAACACTTGGCCCAGCAGTTAAGTGTAAGTAGAACAGCTATTTCAAAACACGTTAAAGTATTAACTGAAATGGGCCTAGATATATTTTCTGTGCAAGGTAAAGGCTATAAATTAGCGCAAAGCATTACTCTATTAGACGCGCAAACAATTACTACTCAACTTGCAAATCTTAAACGCAAAAACCTTGTAGAAGTGCATAGCATTATCGATTCGACTAACTCATATTTAATGCGCCGTTTACCAAATAATGTCACTCATGGTCAAACTTGTGTATCAGAGTTTCAATCTGCTGGAAGAGGTCGCAGAGGTAAAGAGTGGGTTTCACCATTTGGGTCGCACTTATATTTATCTATGTATTGGTATTTAGAGCAGGGCATGTCTGCTGCAATGGGAATTTCTTTAGTCGTAGGTATCGCTGTTAGCGATGTTTTGCAACAACAGTACGGCCTTGATGTGCAATTGAAATGGCCGAATGATATTTACATAAATGGTAAAAAGCTTGCTGGGATCCTTGTCGAGTTAGAAGGACAAAGCATTGGTCCAGGAAATTGTGTAATTGGTTTAGGTTTAAATATTAATATGCCGAAACAAAGCGCAGATAAAATTGATCAGCCATGGACCGATTTGGGCAATGAATTAAACCGAGACGTTGACAGGAATATCCTTTCTGCGCAATTGATCGCTAAGATCAGCGAACGCTTAGAACAACATCACCAGTTCGGTTTGGCACCAATGTTAGATGACTGGCAACGACAAGACTTCTTCTATAATAAACAAGTGAAATTATTAACGGGTGATAAAGAAACCAGAGGAATTTGCAAAGGTATAAATAGTAGTGGGGCTTTGTTATTAGAAGTCGATGGTAAACAGCTCCCAATTTATGGCGGCGAAGTTAGCTTACGAGGTGTTTAATGGAATTATTGATTGATGTAGGTAATACCCTAGTAAAATATGCTCTACTTGAAAATAAGCAATTATCTAAAATTAATCACTGCTCAACTTTTGACTTTTTAAAGTTATTAAGCAGTTTTGACCATATATCATCAATTGTAATTGCTTCTGTTTCTAACCCTATTTTTTCACAAGAAATACATGCATGGGCAGAATCACTAGATATTCAAATAAAACCTTTGTCTACAGAAGCTGAATCCTTTGGTGTTAAAAATAGTTATGAAAACTATTCCACTATGGGCGTTGATCGCTGGTTAGCGGTACTTGGAGCGCAATACCTTTATCCAAAGGAAAACCTTTTAATAGTGGATGCAGGAACAGCGATAACTTTTGATGTATTAGATAAGTATAAGCAGCATCAGGGTGGATGGATTGTTCCTGGGGTTGATATGATGATGCAAGCATTGTTTAAAAATACTGAAAAAGTATTTGCTGAACAAAGTGAAATTGATGTTTTAAAGTTTGGAAAAACTACCAGTGATAATGTAAATTTAGGTTGTTGGTCTACAGCCTCTGCTGCAGTACACGGCGCTGTAGAGATGACGAAAAACACGGAACATAGTGTTGAAAGAGTTATTTTTACAGGAGGTAATGGCTCAGAGCTAAATCGATTAGGGCAATTTAAAGCTACTTATATTGATAATTTAGTCTTTATCGGTATGAAGCGATTTCTATAAAACTTTTATCGGACTAAAGTTGTTATGATTTAATAAAAATATTAATATTTTTATTACAAATTTGGCTGAAAAAACAGCAACTAGAAAAAAAACAGCATTTTTTTTAATTTAGCTATTGCATGGTGCAAAACATTCATCTAGAATTCGCTCCACTTAATGCAGTGCCGTCTTAGCTCAGTTGGTAGAGCAACTGACTTGTAATCAGTAGGTCGCCAGTTCGACTCCGGCAGACGGCACCATTAATACACTTTCCAAAGTGTTAAAAAATATTGGAGGGGTTCCCGAGTGGCCAAAGGGATCAGATTGTAAATCTGACGGCTCAGCCTTCGGTGGTTCGAATCCACCTCCCTCCACCATTTTTTATTGTAAAGATAGTCTAATAGATATGCGGACGTCGTATAGTGGTAATACCTTAGCCTTCCAAGCTAAAGCTGCGAGTTCGATTCTCGCCGTCCGCTCCATATTTTTATAAGCGCTGATATAGCTCAGTTGGTAGAGCGCACCCTTGGTAAGGGTGAGGTCGACAGTTCGAATCTGTCTATTAGCACCATTCTCTGCCCCCTCTGAAATTACTTATTCAATATATATCTTTCGTCTTTACCTTAAAAAATAGAATCAATTTTATAATTATTTTAAAGGTATTTAACAATGGCTAAAGAAAAATTCGAACGTAATAAACCGCACGTTAACGTTGGTACAATCGGTCACGTCGATCACGGTAAAACAACATTAACTGCTGCAATCTCAGCTGTACTTACTAAAGTACACGGTGGTGAAGTTAAAGATTTCGCACAAATCGATAACGCTCCAGAAGAACGTGAGCGTGGTATTACAATCAATACTTCTCACATTGAGTACGATACAGAATCACGTCACTATGCACACGTAGATTGTCCTGGTCACGCCGATTATGTTAAAAACATGATCACTGGTGCTGCCCAAATGGATGGTGCTATCTTAGTAGTTGCTGCTACAGATGGTCCTATGCCACAAACACGTGAGCACATCTTATTATCTCGCCAAGTTGGTGTTCCATTCATTATTGTTTTCATGAACAAATGTGACATGGTAGATGACGAAGAGTTATTAGAATTAGTAGAAATGGAAGTTCGTGAACTTCTTTCAGAATACGATTTCCCAGGTGATGACTTACCAGTAATCCAAGGTTCTGCATTAGGCGCACTTCAAGGTGAAGCTAAATGGGAAGAGAAAGTTGTTGAACTAGCTGACGCACTTGATTCTTACATTCCAGAGCCAGAGCGTGCTATCGATGGTGACTTCATTCTTCCAATCGAAGATGTTTTCTCAATCCAAGGCCGTGGTACAGTTGTAACAGGTCGTGTTGAACGTGGTATCGTAAAAGTTGGTGACGAAGTTGCTATCGTAGGTATCAAAGACACTACGCTTACTACTTGTACTGGTGTTGAAATGTTCCGTAAGCTTCTTGACGAAGGTCGTGCTGGCGAGAACTGTGGTGTATTATTACGTGGTACTAAGCGTGAAGACGTACAACGTGGCCAAGTATTATGTAAGCCTGGTTCAGTTAACCCACACACTAAATTCGAATCAGAAGTATACGTGTTAAGTAAAGATGAAGGTGGTCGTCATACTCCATTCTTCAAAGGATACCGTCCACAGTTTTACTTCCGTACAACAGATATCACAGGTGCTGTAGAGCTTCCTGCTGGTGTTGAAATGGTAATGCCAGGCGACAACTTGAAGTTTGTTGTTGAGCTAATCAACCCAATCGCGATGGAAGAAGGTTTACGCTTCGCTATCCGTGAAGGTGGCCGTACTGTTGGTGCTGGTGTTGTATCTAAAATCATTGACTAATGATTTGGTAAATACCAAACCTTAAAAAAAGCGCTTCGGCGCTTTTTTTGTTTGTACGGCCAGCTTCACGGTGTTCCGTGATGACGATAACGATAAGGAAATAGGCACTATTTTTAGTTATCGCTGTAAGCCTCTGGCTTGCAGATAAATCATTTATGATTTACTTGAGCCGTACTGACCGAAAAATTGCTCCTGCATTTTCGGCATACACGCCATCCATGGCGTAATCGGTGCTGGTGTTGTTTCTAAAATCATCGACTAATGTTTTGGTAAATACCAAACCTTAAAAAAAGGTCGCTAACGCGGCCTTTTTTATGTCTGAAAATTAGAAACGAGAAACGAGAAACGAGAAACGAAAAGCTATTGTTCTAAGCACGTTGTGAAGTTAGGAGGTCCCGTGTCTCGTTTATACTCGCACAGGATGACGTAGTTTAAGTTAACTAGCTCCTTGGATACTCAAATATATTTGAAAAAGTATTCCGTCATTCCGGAGGAGCTCAAGCGACATCAGGGACCTCCGTATTTGACAGCGAGCTTACAAAACAATATGCCCCTACTTCTAAAAAGTACTGCTATTCGTTTCTAAAATGAAAGAAATTAGAGGGTCATTGGATGAATGTTCTCGTTCCTCGTTTCTTTTTCCAATTTTCGCTTGAGTAATAGATTTTACAACGTATAATGGCCCCTCACTTCTGATGTAATCTTAATTTTCCAAACAAAATCTAAGAACCGCATGATAAGTGTATGTGTACCTTTTTAAGGTATCAAAAAATTTAGGGGTGTAGTTCCAACGGCAGAACGTCGGATTCCAAATCCGAATGTTGGGAGTTCGAATCTCTCCACCCCTGCCATATTATCCAAACCTCGTCATTAGACGGGGTAGTTTTGTCCTAATGACAGGAACAGGTTGTAAGTTATGAATGCAAGTGCAGAAAACCAAACTAGTGGTTCTCTAGATTCAGTGAAGTGGGTATTAGTTTTCCTACTTTTAGGTGGTGCCGTTTTCGGTAATTATTACTACGGTGACATGTCTCCATTATACCGTGCCCTTGGCGTAGTTGCGGCGGTTGTTGTTGCTGGCTTAATTGCTATGCAGACTGAAAAAGGTCGTAACGCAGTATCTTTTGCTAAAGAATCTCGTACAGAAGTACGTAAAGTTGTTTGGCCTACTAGACAAGAAGCAATTCAAACGACTGCTATTGTTCTTGTAGCAACAGCGATTATGTCTCTAATTTTATGGGGCTTAGATAGCGCATTATTTGCTATCGTAAACTTTATCACTTCATTACAGGTGTAATTTATGTCTGAAGATAGAAAATTAAGATGGTATGTTGTACAAGCGTTTTCTGGTTATGAAGCTCGTGTACAAAAAACTCTTTTAGAGCACATTGAAATTCAAGGCTTAGAAGATAAATTTGGTCAAATACTTGTACCAACAGAAGAAGTTGTTGAAATGCGCGCTGGTCAAAAGCGTAAAAGTGCACGCAAGTTCTTCCCAGGTTACGTTTTGATTGAAATGGTTCCTGATGATCTGGAAGCATGGCATTTAGTAAAAAGTGTACCTCGTGTATTAGGTTTCATCGGCGGTACTACTGATCGTCCTAGACCTATTTCACAAAAAGAAGCTGATCGTATTTTGCAACGTCTTGAAGAATCTGTTGATCAACCAAGACCTAAAACATTGTTTGAGCCAGGCGAAGTTGTTCGTGTTATTGACGGACCATTTGCAGACTTTAACGGTGTTGTTGAAGAGCTTGACTACGAGAAGAGCCGCATTAAAGTATCGGTATCTATCTTCGGTCGTTCTACGCCAGTTGAACTTGAGTTTGCTCAGGTAGAAAAAGGTTAAACTTTTTTCAAATCAATTTAAAAGCCAGAGCATTGCTCTGGCTTTTTACGTTAAGGGGTGAGCGTATGCAAATTGCCATGGACAGTTAGCACTTGTAATGCCTTAACGTCGTTTAGAAACAGTTAACCGTCATCCCGTTATGTTGTTGAACGGGATCTCCACAACTTACAATGAGCATCTATACGATAAAATATTAAAGAGAAAGGGTTTTATCTATTACAAAGCTGCATTGATACCAAGTCCAATAATTATCTGCTCATTTTTACTGGCTAAAAAGAACAAATACTGCGTTATAAAATCTTAAGTACGAAGGCATGGATGCTGCAGGTAGAGCGACGCAGGATGCCAAAGCCGAGAATGACTACTTATAAAATTTTATGCCTTGTATTTATCCATTTTATCTCACTAAAAAGTTGATCACATAATTAATAGAATTGGTATATGATAACTACAATTTCCCTAGAAAACTTCTTTATTAATGTTGCCGTCCTCATTATCTAAACAGCAAAAATATCTATTTGTTATAGCCTTATTATTTATTGTACTTTGGTCTGCTCTTTTTATTCA
Source organism: Thalassotalea psychrophila (assembly GCF_031583595.1). NCBI lineage: Bacteria > Pseudomonadati > Pseudomonadota > Gammaproteobacteria > Alteromonadales > Colwelliaceae > Thalassotalea > Thalassotalea psychrophila. Next base: position 4,202,771 of record NZ_CP134145.1, on the reverse strand, counting down.
GCTTGAGAATTCATTAGCTAAACTGCAAGAATTTGGCGCGTTTTTCTTCTTAGGTATTGGTGGCGCTATAACAGCAAACTCTACCGGAGCTGGAGGGGGCGTTGTTTTTGTTCCTTCATTTAATGCGCTAGGTATGGCGATAGATGAGGTTGTTGCTACAAGCTTTGCTATTCAATGTTTTGGTATGACTGTAGGTAGTATTTCTTGGTTAATATTTTTTAACCGTGACAGTAGTCAAAAAATAGAAAGAGTTAACCTTTTATATCAAGCTTTAGCTTGTAGTATTCCAATGTCGATTGCTGGTATCTATTGTGTGCAATATTTATCCTTACTGCCTGTGACGTCAATAAACACGATTTTTAGTGTGTTTTCATTAGTATTTGGTATCGTCGTTTTATACCATTGTGTATATCTAGGGAAACGGTCAACACACCGCGGTGTTAAACAACTAACTAAACTCGAGCTGTTGCTAATTGCTATCTCCAGTTTTATTGGTGGAATTATCACTGCTTGGATCTCAGTTGGTGTTGGTGAGATCCTTGCCGTTATTTTACTGTTACGCGGATTTTCAGTGATGTTTTCAGTTGCAGCAGGAGTAATAGTTTCTTCTTTATCGGTATTAAGTGGCATTCCATATTTTATTAATGAGCAACTTATTAATTTAGAGGTTTTATTATTTGCTGCCCCTGGCGCGATTATTGGGGCATTAGTTGCCAGGTTCATCGCGCAGGCTTTAGGTCCACAAAAATTAAAGCTGTTTCTAGGCAGTTGGATCTTATTTGTAGGTGTAATAGGTTTAATCGATTTTATATAGTGGTTTCGCTCTTTGTTTCTCCGTTTCTAGCCCCTCGTTCTTTTCTTTCGCCTCTTTTTTAAACAAATTCACAATTCATCCTTGCACTTATGCCTCTGGTTAATATATAATCCGCTGCCGATTTTATTTGAACTTCGAATAAAATCGTTTTTTGTTAACGGGGAGCTGTTTTAACTAATAGCGTTTGCACCCATACTAAAGGTATAAAAACCATGGCTAAAAAAGTCCAAGCTCTAATCAAGCTACAGGTTGCTGCTGGTGCAGCTAACCCGTCACCACCAGTTGGTCCTGCACTAGGTCAACACGGTGTAAATATTATGGAATTCTGTAAAGCGTTCAACGCAAAAACAGATTCTTTAGAAAAAGGCGCTCCTGTACCAGTAGTTATTACTGTATACAACGATCGTTCTTTCACTTTTGAAACAAAAACTCCACCTGCTTCTTACTTACTTAAGAAAGCTGCTGGTATCAAGAGTGGTTCAGGCCGTCCTAACACTGAAAAAGTTGGTACAGTAACTACTGCACAACTTGAAGAAATCGTTAAGACTAAAGAACCTGATTTAACTGCGGGCTCACTAGAAGCTGCAGTGCGTACCATTGCGGGCTCTGCTCGTTCAATGGGTTTAGTGGTAGAGGACTAATCAATGGCTAAATTATCAAAACGCGCTCGTCTTATCCGTGAAAAAGTAGACGTAACAAAAGAATATGAAATCAATGAAGCTTTAGCACTTCTTAAAGAGTTAGCTACTGCTAACTTCAGAGAAAGTGTTGATGTAGCTGTTAAGCTAGGCATTGACGCACGTAAATCTGATCAAAACGTTCGTGGCGCTACAGTATTGCCAAACGGTACTGGTCGTAACGTACGTGTCGCAGTATTTACTCAAGGCGCTAATGTTGAGAAGGCTCAAGAAGCTGGTGCTGACATTATCGGTATGGAAGATTTAGCTGAACAAGTTAAAGCTGGCGTAATGGATTTTGACGTAGTTATTGCTACTCCAGATGCAATGCGTGTTGTAGGTCAACTTGGTCAAGTATTAGGTCCTCGCGGCTTAATGCCTAACCCTAAAGTTGGTACTGTAACTCCAGACGTAGCTACAGCAGTTAAAAATGCTAAAGCTGGTCAGGTTCGTTACCGTAACGATAAGAATGGTATCATCCATTCTACAATCGGTAAGGCTGACTTTGAAAACGCTCAATTAGAAGAAAATTTAGTAGCTTTACTTGCTGCTCTTAGCAAAGCTAAGCCAGCTCAAGCAAAAGGTGCATACCTTGCTAAAATCAGTTTATCAACAACTATGGGTGCTGGTATTAACATCGCTCAAAACTCGTTGACAATCGCTTAATTTAGCGTTTTACAAGGGGTTGAAATTAGACTATAATTTCGCCCCTAAAAATTTGGTAGGTGCTGGTGTCTTTTTAGATACTCAGCTCCCGTCCAAGACCGTAGGTGTTGTTAAAGCCTTAAGTACTTTATGAGTATGGTGATAACTACTTAATGTCCTACGTAGATGGTGATTACCCAGATATTTTCCTAAATTTCTGGCTCTCGCCGTAATGGCCTAAGGTAAAAGATTATCTTAGGAGTTTTAAATATCGGATTCGTCCGGTGAAACCAGGAGTTAAAGCCAATGGCTATCAATCTTGATGATAAAAAAGCAATTGTTGCTGAAGTTCAAGAAGCTGCTACTGGCGCTCAATCAGCTGTAATCGTGGATTCTCGCGGTGTAACAGTTGATGCAATTACTACTTTGCGTAAAGAAGCTCGTGAAAATGGTGTATGGATGAAGGTTGTTCGTAACACATTAGCACGTCGCGCATTGGAAGGAACTGAATTCTCATGTATCTCTGATACATTAGTTGGTCCTTCATTAATTGCATTTTCAAACGAGCACCCAGGTGCTGCAGCACGTTTGTTCTCAGATTTCGCTAAATCTAACGAAAACTTTGAATTAAAAGCCGCAGCATTTGAAGGCAACGTTGTAGATATTTCGGTATTAGCGAAATTACCTACTTACGACGAAGCTATTGCACGTGTAATGAGCGTTATGAAAGAAGCATCTGCAGGCAAACTTGCTCGCACTATTGCTGCAGTTCGTGATCAGAAAGAAGAAGCAGCAGCATAATTCGCTGTTAGCTTATATTTATATAGTTATATAACAGCGTATTAGCTGTTTTAAAGAAATAGGAAAAACATTATGTCTATCTCTCAAGAAGATATTTTAAACGCAATTGCAGACATGTCTGTAATGGATGTTGTTGCTTTAGTTGAAGCAATGGAAGAAAAATTCGGCGTAACTGCTGCTGTTGGCGTTGCTGTTGCAGCTGACGCTGGTGGTGCTGCTGAAGAGCAAACTGAATTTGACGTTGTAATGACTTCATTCGGTGAGAAGAAAGTTGCAGTAATCAAAGCTGTTCGTGGCGCTACAGGTCTAGGCCTTAAAGAAGCTAAAGACTTAGTTGAGTCAGCTCCTAAAGCGATCAAAGAAGGCGTTGAAAAAGCTGAAGCTGAAGAGCTTAAGAAAACTCTTGAAGAAGCTGGTGCTTCTGTTGAGATCAAATAATCTGTTTTTATACAGATTAGTTGCCTAAATTAGGCAATGGCTGGTGATTTATATCACCGGCCTTTTTGCGCTAAAAGAGATTGATTTTTAATCAACTCAATATTTTGGTTCTTTTTTGAATCAAAACAGTGCATTATTGATTGTTAATCGAAATTTAACAGTGTTATTTTTTGGTTAACAATCAGTTTTATTCCTGACTTAAAATAAGTCAGACTTGGCCATAACCAGCTAGATGAGGAACCCATGGTTTACTCTTATTCTGAGAAGAAGCGTATTCGAAAGGACTTTGGTAAAAGTGTTCAGGTAATGGATTATCCATTCCTGTTGTCTATCCAACTCGAATCTTTCCGCAAGTTTATTGATATCGATGCAACGGGTGCAGTAGGCTTAGAAGCCGCTTTCCGTAGCGTATTTCCAATAAAAAGTTATTCTGGTAATTCAGAATTACAGTATGTTAGCTACCGTTTAGGTGAGCCGTTATTTGATGTTAAAGAATGTCAAATTCGCGGTGTAACTTACTCTGCCGCTCTACGTGTTAAATTACGCATGGTAATTTACGATAAAGAAGCCGCAGCCGGTACAGTTAAAGATATTAAAGAACAAGAAGTCTACATGGGCGAAATCCCATTGATGACGGATAATGGTACCTTTGTAATTAATGGTACTGAGCGTGTTATTGTTTCGCAATTACATCGTTCTCCGGGTGTTTTCTTCGATCACGATAAAGGTAAAACCCACTCATCAGGTAAAGTGTTATATAACGCCCGCGTTATTCCTTACCGTGGTTCATGGTTAGACTTTGAATTCGATCCTAAAGATAACTTATTTGTACGTATAGATAGACGTCGTAAGTTACCTGCATCAATTATGTTACGTGCCTTAGAATATACAACAGAAGAAATTCTGGAAATGTTCTTTGAAACAACACGTTTTGATATCAAGAAAAACAAGTTAGTTATGGAACTTGTGCCAGAACGTTTACGTGGTGAAACCGCAACGTTTGATCTCAAATTACCAAACGGCGATGTACTTGTAGAACAAGGTCGTCGTATCACTGCTCGTCACATCCGTGCTTTAGGTAAAGCCGATGTCACTACCTTAGATGTACCTGCTGACTATATTGTTGGTCGCGTACTTGCTAAAGAGCATGTGAACAAAAGTACTGGTGAAGTAATCGCTGAAGCGAATGCTGAATTAACACTAGAGCTATTAGCTGAATTAACTGAAGCTGGCTTTAAGACTTTTGACACTTTATACATGAATGAATTCGATTGTGGTTCATACATGTCAGACACCTTACGTGTTGATAACTCTACTAACCGCTTAGAAGCGTTAGTTGAAATTTATCGTATGATGCGTCCAGGTGAGCCACCAACAAAAGATGCTGCTGAAGCATTATTTCAGAACTTATTCTTCGCCGAAGAACGTTATGACTTATCAACTGTTGGTCGCATGAAATTTAACCGCCGTGTTGGTCGCTCAGAAAGCACTGGCTCTGGTATCTTATCGCATGATGACATCATCTCGGTAATGAAAACGTTAATTTCAATCCGTGACGGTAAAGGCGAAGTGGACGATATCGATCACTTAGGTAACCGTCGTATCCGTTCTGTTGGTGAAATGGCTGAAAACCAATTCCGCGTTGGTCTAGTTCGTGTTGAACGTGCTGTACGTGAGCGTTTAAGTCTTGGTGATCTTGATGCAGTAATGCCACAAGATTTAATCAACGCTAAGCCTATTTCTGCAGCTGTTAAAGAATTCTTTGGTTCTTCACAGTTGTCACAGTTTATGGATCAGAACAACCCGTTATCGGAAGTTACTCATAAACGTCGTATCTCAGCGTTAGGCCCTGGTGGTTTAACACGTGAGCGCGCAGGTTTTGAAGTACGTGATGTACATCCAACCCATTACGGTCGTGTATGTCCAATCGAAACGCCGGAAGGTCCAAACATCGGTTTGATTAACTCATTATCATGTTATGCCCGTACTAACGACTATGGTTTCTTAGAAACTCCATACCGTAAAGTAGTAGACGGTCTTATCACTGATGATATTGATTATTTATCTGCTATCGAAGAAGGCAACTTTGTAATCGCTCAGGCGAATGCTGCAGTTGACGCTGACAAACGTTTAGTAGAAGGCTTAGTTAACTGTCGTCATAAGAATGAATTTACTCTTTTGTCTGCAGAACAAGTTCAATATATGGATGTATCACCACAGCAAATTATCTCTGTGGCGGCATCACTTATTCCATTCCTAGAGCATGATGATGCTAACCGTGCCTTGATGGGCGCGAACATGCAACGTCAAGCAGTACCTACACTAAAAGTTGATAAGCCTTTAGTTGGTACCGGTATGGAAAAAACTATTGCTGTAGATTCAGGTGTAACGGCCGTTGCCAAACGTGGCGGTGTTGTTGACTATGTAGATGCGAGTCGTATCGTTGTTCGTGTTAACGAAAACGAAATGCATGCCGGTGAAGCTGGTATCGATATCTACAACTTAACTAAATACACTCGTTCTAACCAGAATACTTGTATTAACCAACGTCCAACTTGTAATGTTGGCGAACCAGTGCAACGTGGTGACGTGTTAGCCGATGGTCCTTCTACCGATTTAGGTGAGTTGGCTCTTGGTCAAAACATGCGTATCGCATTCATGCCTTGGAATGGTTATAACTTCGAGGATTCAATGTTGATTTCTGAACGTGTAACGAAAGAAGATCGTTTCACTACTATTCATATTCAGGAATTATCATGTATCGCTCGTGACACCAAATTAGGCTCAGAAGAGATTACTTCTGATATCCCTAACGTTGGTGAGTCTGCATTATCTAAATTAGATGAATCAGGTGTTGTATACATCGGTGCAGAAGTTAACGGCGGCGACATCTTAGTGGGTAAAGTTACTCCTAAGGGTGAAACTCAGTTAACACCAGAAGAAAAATTATTACGTGCTATCTTCGGTGAGAAAGCAGCTGACGTTAAAGACAGCTCTTTACGTGTACCAAACTCAGTTTCAGGTACTATCATCGATGTTCAAGTATTCACTCGCGACGGTGTTGAAAAAGACGCCCGTGCGATGGAAATTGAAGAAATGCAATTGAAAGAAGTTAAGAAAGATCTTGGCGATGAATTCAGCATTTTAGAAGATGGTATTTATGCCCGTGCTAAGAAACTTCTATTATCATCTGGTTTAAATGAGTCTGACCTTAATGGTATGTCTCGTGACCAATGGTTAAGTCAAAGCCTAAGCGATGAAGGTCAACAAACTGAACTTGAGCAAATTGCCGAGCAGTATGATGCCATTAAAGCTGACTTTGATAAGAAATATGAAGTTAAACGTCGTAAGATCACTCAAGGTGATGACTTACAACCAGGCGTACTTAAAATCGTTAAAGTTTACCTTGCTGTTAAGCGTCGCTTACAACCAGGTGACAAGATGGCTGGTCGTCATGGTAACAAAGGTGTTATCTCTAACGTTGTTCCTGTGGAAGATATGCCACATGACAAGAATGGTGAGCCGGTAGATATCGTGCTTAACCCTCTTGGTGTACCTTCACGTATGAACATCGGTCAGGTTTTAGAAACTCACTTAGGTATGGCGTGTCGCGGTATCGGTGAAAAAATTGACCGTATGATCAAAGAGCAGCAAGAATTAGCGAAACTTCGTATATTCTTGAAAGATGTTTACGCAGTTGGCGAATCTCGCCAAGTAGTAGACATTGATAGCTTCTCTGATGATGAAGTTAAGCGTTTAGCTGATAACCTTCGTGCCGGTTTACCAATTGCAACACCAGCGTTTGATGGTGCTGCAGAAAAAGAAATTAAAGAACTATTCCGTTTGGCAGATATGCCAGAAAGCGGTCAGTTCACTTTATTTGACGGCCGTACTGGTCGTGCATTTGAGCGTCCTGTTACCGTAGGTTATATGTACATGCTGAAACTGAATCACTTAGTTGATGACAAGATGCATGCACGTTCTACTGGTTCTTACTCACTAGTTACGCAACAACCACTTGGTGGTAAAGCGCAATTTGGTGGTCAACGTTTCGGTGAGATGGAAGTATGGGCACTTGAAGCATACGGTGCTGCTTACACTCTACAAGAAATGCTTACGGTTAAATCTGATGACGTTAACGGTCGTACTAAAATGTACAAAAACCTTGTTGACGGTGATCACCGTATGGAACCAGGAATGCCTGAGTCATTCAACGTATTGTTGAAAGAAATCCGTTCGTTAGGTATCAATATCGAACTGGACAAGGAATAACCTGAATAGCTGAACTAATTTATTAGACAGTATACGGGGAGGGCGTAAAGCTCTCCCCAGATGTTAACTCCGACAGGAGATGAAGTGTGAAAGATTTACTTAAGTTTCTTAAGCAACAGAATCAAACTGAAGAATTCGATGGTATTCGAATTGGTCTAGCCTCACCAGACATGATCCGTTCATGGTCATTTGGTGAAGTTAAAAAGCCAGAAACCATCAACTACCGTACGTTCAAACCAGAGCGTGACGGACTTTTCTGTGCCCGAATTTTCGGACCAGTAAAAGATTACGAATGTTTATGTGGCAAGTACAAGCGCCTTAAGCATCGTGGTGTTATTTGTGAAAAATGTGGTGTTGAAGTAACGCTAACTAAAGTTCGTCGTGACCGTATGGGACACATCGAATTAGCTAGCCCAGTTGCTCACATCTGGTTCTTAAAATCATTGCCATCTCGTATCGGTTTATTACTTGATATGACATTGCGTGATATTGAACGTGTATTATATTTCGAATCTTATGTTGTTACCGAACCTGGTATGACTACATTAGAGCGCAGCCAAATTTTAACCGAAGAAGAGTACTTAGACTCTCTTGAAGAACACGGTGATGAATTTGACGCAAAAATGGGCGCTGAAGCAGTTTTAGCCCTTTTGAAAGAAATTGACTTAAACGCTGAAATTGATCAAATGCGTGAAGAGCTACCTGAAATTGGTAGTGAAACTAAGCGTAAAAAAATCACTAAACGTTTAAAATTAATGGAAGCATTCGCTCAATCTGGTAACAAACCAGAATGGATGATTATGTCGGTTCTTCCGATCCTTCCACCAGATCTACGTCCACTAGTTCCACTAGATGGCGGTCGTTTTGCTACGTCTGATCTGAACGATTTATATCGTCGTGTTATTAACCGTAACAACCGTCTTAAACGTCTACTAGATTTAGTAGCACCAGACATTATCGTACGTAACGAAAAACGTATGTTACAAGAGTCTGTTGATGCGTTATTAGATAACGGTCGTCGTGGTCGTGCAATTACTGGTTCTAACAAACGTCCTCTTAAATCTCTTGCTGATATGATCAAGGGTAAGCAAGGTCGTTTCCGTCAGAATTTACTTGGTAAGCGTGTTGATTACTCTGGTCGTTCTGTAATCACGGTTGGTCCAACACTACGTTTACATCAATGTGGTCTTCCTAAGAAGATGGCATTAGAGTTATTTAAACCTTTCATCTACGGTAAATTAGAAGCTCGTGGTCTTGCGACTACAATTAAAGCTGCTAAAAAACTAGTTGAACGTGAAGGTGGTGAAGTTTGGGATGTACTTGATGAAGTAATCCGTGAACATCCGGTTATGCTTAACCGTGCACCAACTCTTCATAGACTTGGTATCCAAGCGTTCGAACCAGTACTAATCGAAGGTAAAGCAATCCATTTACACCCACTAGTTTGTGCGGCATACAATGCCGATTTCGATGGTGACCAAATGGCGGTACACGTTCCTTTAACAATCGAAGCTCAATTAGAAGCTCGTGCGTTAATGATGTCTACCAATAACGTATTATCACCAGCTAACGGCGACCCAATCATCGTTCCTTCACAGGATGTTGTATTAGGTCTTTATTATTTATCACGTGATTGTGTTAATGGTAAAGGTGAAGGTATGGTCTTTAAATCTGTGAAAGAAGCAGAAAAAGCCTACCGTACAGAAGTTGCAGAATTACACGCTCGCGTGAAAATTCGTATCACTGAATTTGTAAATGGTGAAGATGTTGTATCTATGATTGATACAACTATTGGTCGCGCACTTTTCTGGCAAGTATGTCCTAAAGGTTTACCGTATGAGCTTATTAATAAGCCATTAGGTAAGAAGCAGATCTCTACACTGATTAACCATTCGTATCGTAATCTGGGTCTAAAAGAGACAGTAATGTTTGCTGACCAAATTATGTATACCGGTTTCCACTACGCGATGATCGCGGGTGCTTCAGTTGGTATCGACGATATGGTAATTCCAGATGCGAAATACACTATCATTGAAGCCTGTGAAGAAGAAGTTAAAGAGATCCAGGAGCAATTTGAATCTGGTCTTGTAACTGCTGGTGAGAAATACAATAAAGTAATTGATATCTGGTCATCTGCTAACGAAAAAGTTTCGAAAGCGATGATGGACAACTTATCAAAAGAATCAATCTTAAACCGCGACGGTGAGATGGAAGAGCAAGACTCATTCAACTCTATCTTCATGATGGCTGACTCTGGTGCTCGTGGTAGTGCCGCTCAGATTCGTCAATTAGCCGGTATGCGTGGTCTAATGGCTAAGCCAGATGGTTCAATCATCGAAACGCCAATCACAGCGAACTTCCGTGAAGGTTTGAACGTATTACAATACTTCATCTCTACTCATGGTGCTCGTAAAGGTTTGGCCGATACGGCACTTAAAACAGCTAACTCGGGTTACTTAACTCGTCGTCTAGTTGATGTTGCACAAGATTTAGTTGTAACTGAAAGCGATTGTGGTATTGAAGAAGGTCTATTAATGACTCCGCTTATTGAAGGCGGTGATGTTGTAGAACCTCTACGTGAACGTGTTCTTGGTCGTGTTGTAGCACAAGATGTGTTTACACCAGGTACTGAAGATGTACTTTTCGCACGTAACAGTTTACTTGACGAAGCAGATTGTGACACGTTAGAAGAACACTCAGTGGATCAAGTTTGGGTACGCTCAATCATTACTTGTGATACAGATTTTGGTGTTTGTGCATTATGTTACGGTCGTGATTTGGCTCGTGGTCACCTTATCAACCAAGGTGAAGCAATCGGTGTTGTGGCAGCACAATCAATCGGTGAGCCGGGTACACAGTTAACGATGCGTACGTTCCATATCGGTGGTGCAGCATCTCGTGCATCTGCTGAAAACAGCGTACAAGTTAAAAACACTGGTACATTAAAACTTCAAAATGCGAAGTTTGTTACTAACTCTGAGAAGAAACTAGTAATCACATCACGTTCATCAGAAATTACTGTTATTGATGAATTAGGTCGTGAAAAAGAACGTTATAAAGTTCCTTACGGTTCAATCTTGAATAAAGCAGACGGCAAAGCAATCGCAGCTGGCGAAACTATCGCTAACTGGGACCCGCATACGCATCCAATTATCACTGAAGTAGGTGGTAAAATTCAATTCGTAGACCTTATTGATAAGGTAACTATGGAGCGTGAAACTGATGAACTAACAGGTTTATCAAGTATCGTTATCACTGACCCTGCACAACGTGGTTCAGCTGGTAAAGAAATGCGCCCAATGGTTAAGCTTGTAGATAAGAAAGGTAATGATGTAATGATCGCTGGAACACAAATTCCTGCACAATACTTCTTACCTGGTAACGCAATTGTTAACCTTGAAGATGGTGCGGAAGTAAATATCGGTGATGCGTTAGCACGTATCCCACAAGAGTCATCAAAAACTCGTGATATTACCGGTGGTCTTCCACGTGTTGCTGATTTATTTGAAGCTCGTAAGCCAAAAGAGCCTGCAATTCTTGCTGAGAAAACAGGTATCATTGGTTTCGGTAAAGAAACTAAAGGTAAGCGTCGTTTATTAATCACTCAACCAAGTGGTGAAGTATACGAAGAGATGATCCCAAAATGGCGTCAACTTAACGTGTTCGAAGGTGAATCTGTACTTAAAGGTGAAGTTATCGCCGATGGTCCTGAGTCTCCTCACGATATCTTACGTTTACGTGGTATTGACCATGTTGCTAACTACATTGTTAACGAAGTACAAGATGTATACCGTTTACAAGGTGTAAAAATCAACGATAAGCACATCGAAGTAATTGTTCGTCAGATGATCCGCAAGTGTGAGATCATGACAGCTGGTGACAGTAACTTCTTACCTGGTGAGCAAGTTGAAGTAGCACGCGTTAAAATTGCTAACCGTGAATTGGAAGCGCAAGGTAAAGAACCAGCTGAGTTCCAAACTCTTATGCTAGGTATTACTAAAGCGTCACTTGCAACAGAGTCATTTATTTCTGCTGCATCGTTCCAAGAAACAACTCGTGTACTTACTGAAGCTGCTGTTGCAGGTAAGAAAGATGACTTACGTGGACTGAAAGAAAACGTAATAGTTGGTCGTCTAATTCCTGCAGGTACTGGTTATGCGTATCATCAAAATCGCATGAATAAAGCCAATGCTGCTGTTGAAGAAGAAACAACAGTTTCCGCTGAAGACGCTGAACAAGCACTAACAGATGCATTAAATGCAGACCTGTTAGGCGGTTTTGCTCCAAGTGGTGACGAATAAAGCATAATCATTAGGCAAAAGGTCTGTTAAGATCTTTTGCCGGTGATCATAAACTGTACAAAAAAGATCAAGGATCTTCCTTGTATAACTTGACAGTTAGGTGCTTGACCTATAAAATTCCGCGACCCTATAAGTAGGGTCGCGGATTTTCACGTTTAAGAGCGTGCTGAAATTACAGAAATAAACTGTAACTAAGCACATGTATAACTAATTTGGAGCCCATTAATGGCAACTATTAACCAATTAGTACGTAAACCACGTGTAAGACAAGTAACTAAAAGTAACGTTCCTGCGTTACAAGCTTGTCCACAACGTCGTGGCGTATGTACTCGTGTGTATACTACTACACCAAAAAAACCTAACTCAGCACTACGTAAAGTAGCTCGTGTTCGTTTAACTAACGGCTTCGAAGTTACTTCTTACATCGGTGGTGAAGGTCACAACTTACAAGAGCATAGCGTAATTTTAATTCGCGGTGGTCGTGTAAAAGATTTACCAGGTGTGCGTTATCACACTGTTCGTGGCGCACTAGATTGTTCTGGTGTAAGCGATAGAAGACAAGGCCGTTCTAAGTACGGTGCTAAGCGCCCTAAATCTTAACGGAACTCCGTCAAGTAAGGCCAAACAACCTAATTTAACTTTTGTTTTGGGAAATTCCTGAAATTACAATCGGAGTACATAAAATGCCAAGAAGACGTGTCGTAGGACAAAGAAAAATCTTGCCAGATCCGAAGTTCAAAAATGAACTTTTAGCAAAATTCATCAACATCCTTATGGTTGATGGTAAAAAATCGACAGCAGAAAAAATCGTTTATGGTGCACTAGACATCTTAACTGAGAAAAATACTGAAAAAGAACACTTAGAGTTGTTCGAGATCGCTTTAGAAAACATCCGCCCTTCAGTGGAAGTTAAATCTCGTCGCGTAGGTGGTTCAACTTATCAGGTTCCAGTTGAAGTTCGTCCAGTACGTCGTAACGCGCTAGCAATGCGCTGGTTAGTTGACGCTGCTCGTAAACGTGGTGAAAAATCAATGGCTCAACGCCTAGCTAACGAAATGTTAGATGCTTCTGATAACAAAGGTTCAGCTGTGAAAAAACGTGAAGACGTTCACAGAATGGCTGAAGCTAACAAAGCATTCGCTCATTACCGTTGGTAAGATAATATGGCTGGCCAAGCAATTGGCCGGCCTTTTTCTGTTATCTAAGGGCAACCTTAGAACAAGGATTAAGTAAAGTGGCTCGTAAGACTCCTATTGAGCTATACCGTAATATCGGTATCTGTGCTCACGTAGATGCTGGCAAAACGACAACAACTGAACGTGTACTATTTTATACTGGTTTATCTCATAGAATTGGTGAAGTACATGACGGCGCTGCTACCATGGACTGGATGGAACAAGAGCAGGAACGTGGTATCACTATCACATCCGCTGCTACTACCTGTTTCTGGAAAGGCATGGAAGGTCAATTTAAAGACCACCGTATCAATATCATCGACACTCCCGGCCATGTAGATTTTACTATTGAAGTAGAACGCTCTTTGCGTGTACTCGACGGTGCTGTATTAGTACTTTGCGCTTCATCTGGTGTTCAGCCTCAAACTGAAACCGTATGGCGTCAAATGGAAAAATACGAAGTACCACGTTTAGTGTTCGTAAATAAAATGGACCGTACTGGTGCCAATTTCCTGAGTGTTGTTGAACAAATGAAGGACCGCCTTGGTGCGAATCCTGTACCAATGCAACTAGCCATTGGTAGTGAAGAAGAATTTACCGGTGTTGTCGATCTTATTAAGATGAAGGCAATAAACTGGAATGAAGAAGATCACGGTATGACCTTCAGTTATGAAGACATCCCAAGTGATATGCAGGATTTAGCCGAAGAGTGGCGCGAACACTTAGTTGAATCTGCTGCAGAGGCTTCTGAAGAGTTGATGGATAAATACCTAGAAGAAGGTGAATTATCTGAAGCTGATATCAAAGCCGGGTTACGAACTCGTAGCTTAGATAATGAAATCATCCTAGTAACTTGTGGCTCAGCTTTCAAGAACAAAGGTGTACAAGCGGTTCTTGATGCAGTCGTAGAATATTTACCATCGCCTACAGAAGTTAAGGCAATAACAGGTATTAACAACGATAAAAACGAAACCGAAGGTACTCGCGAAGCCGATGACAGCGCTCCATTTGCAGCTCTGGCGTTTAAAATTGCAACTGACCCATTCGTAGGGACACTTACTTTTATCCGGGTATATTCGGGTGTGGTTAACTCTGGCGATGCGGTATACAATGCAGTTAAAGCGAAAAAAGAACGAATTGGCCGTATTGTACAAATGCACGCTAATGATCGTTCAGAAATCAAAGAAGTTCGTGCTGGTGACATCGCGGCCTTAATTGGTATGAAAGACGTAACAACGGGTGATACGTTATGTGACCCTCAAAAGGTGATCACATTAGAGCGTATGGAATTTCCAGAACCGGTAATTTCTATCGCAGTAGAGCCTAGAACTCAAGCTGACCAAGATAAAATGGGTGTAGCTTTAGGTAAACTTGCAGCAGAAGATCCATCATTTCGTGTTGAAACTGATGATGAAACTGGTCAAACGATTATCTCTGGCATGGGTGAACTTCACTTAGATGTCCTTGTTGATCGAATGAAACGTGAGTTTAAAGTAGATTGTAATGTTGGTAAACCACAAGTATCTTATCGTGAGACTATTCGCAAAAGCGTGGAAGTTGAAGGTAAGTTTGTACGACAATCTGGTGGACGTGGTCAATTTGGACATGTTTGGCTTAGAATTGAACCTTTAGCTGAAGGCGAAGGGTTCCAATTTGAGAGTGAGATTGTTGGTGGTGCTGTACCAAAAGAATACTGGGGTGCTGTTGAAAAGGGTTGTGAAGAACAAATGCAAAACGGCGTTTTAGCTGGTTTTCCATTGTTAGATATCAAAGCAACTTTATATGACGGTTCATTCCATGATGTTGACTCAAACGAAATGGCTTTTAAAGTAGCTGCTTCAATAGGCTTTAGGCAAGGTGTGTTAGAAGCAAACCCTGCATTACTTGAGCCTATGATGAAAGTTGAAGTAACAACACCAGAAGAAAACATGGGTGACGTAGTTGGTGATTTAAACAGACGTCGCGGCATGATTGAGGGGATGGATGAAGGTCCTGCAGGCTCTAAGATAGTAACGGCATTAGTGCCACTGTCAGAAATGTTTGGTTATGCTACCGATTTACGTAGTGCAACTCAAGGCCGTGCATCTTACTCAATGGAGTTTAAGCAATACAATGCAGCTCCAAAAAATGTAACAGAATCAATTTGTCAGCCAAGCGGATATTAATTCCAATTGGCAAACTAATTAAGATAATTAATCTTACTTAGTAATTTAAATTCAAGCTTGCTCATATTGGAGTATGCTTACTATAAACTTTTAAGGTATTAGAACAATGGCTAAAGAAAAATTCGAACGTAATAAACCGCACGTTAACGTTGGTACTATCGGTCACGTCGATCACGGTAAAACAACATTAACTGCTGCAATCTCAGCTGTACTTACAAAAGTACACGGTGGTGAAGTTAAAGATTTCGCACAAATCGATAACGCTCCTGAAGAGCGTGAACGTGGTATTACAATCAATACTTCTCACATTGAGTATGATACTGATGCACGTCACTATGCACACGTAGATTGTCCTGGTCACGCCGATTATGTTAAAAACATGATCACTGGTGCTGCTCAAATGGATGGCGCTATCTTAGTAGTTGCTGCTACAGATGGTCCTATGCCACAAACACGTGAGCACATCTTATTATCTCGCCAAGTTGGTGTTCCATTCATTATTGTTTTCATGAACAAATGTGACATGGTAGATGACGAAGAATTACTAGAATTAGTAGAGATGGAAGTTCGTGAACTTCTTTCAGAATACGATTTCCCAGGTGATGACTTACCAGTAATCCAAGGTTCAGCATTAGGCGCACTTCAAGGTGAAGCTAAATGGGAAGAAAAAGTAATTGAGCTTGCAGATGCACTTGATTCTTACATTCCAGAGCCAGAGCGTGCTATCGATGGTGATTTCATTCTTCCAATCGAAGATGTTTTCTCAATTCAAGGCCGTGGTACTGTTGTAACTGGTCGTGTTGAACGTGGTATCGTAAAAGTTGGTGACGAAGTTGCTATCGTAGGTATCAAAGACACTACGCTTACTACTTGTACTGGTGTTGAAATGTTCCGTAAGCTTCTTGACGAAGGTCGTGCTGGCGAGAACTGTGGTGTATTATTACGTGGTACTAAGCGTGAAGACGTACAACGTGGCCAAGTATTATGTAAGCCTGGTTCAGTTAACCCACACACTAAATTCGAATCAGAAGTATACGTGTTAAGTAAAGATGAAGGTGGTCGTCATACTCCATTCTTCAAAGGATACCGTCCACAGTTTTACTTCCGTACAACAGATATCACAGGTGCTGTAGAGCTTCCTGCAGGTGTTGAAATGGTAATGCCTGGCGACAACCTTAAGTTTGTTGTTGAGCTAATCAACCCAATCGCGATGGAAGAAGGTTTACGCTTCGCTATCCGTGAAGGTGGCCGTACAGTTGGTGCTGGTGTTGTTTCTAAAATCATTGACTAATGATTTGGTAAACACCAAACCTTAAAAAAAAGCGCTTCGGCGCTTTTTTTGTTTGTACGGCCAGCTTCACGGTGTTCCGTGATGACGATAACGATAAGGAAATAGGCACTATTTTTAGTTATCGCTGTAAGCCTCTGGCTTGCAGATAAATCATTTATGATTTACTTGAGCCGTACTGACCGAAAAATTGCTCCTGCATTTTCGGCATACACGCCATCCATGGCGTAATCGGTGCTGGTGTTGTTTCTAAAATCATCGACTAATGTTTTGGTAAATACCAAACCTTAAAAAAAGCGCTTCGGCGCTTTTTTTGTTTTTAGGATTTAGAAACGAGAAACGAGAAACGAGAAACGAGAAACGAGAAACGAAGAGCTATTGTTACTTGGCGCGCTGTCAAATTGGGAGGTCCCGGATGTCGCTTGAGCTCCTCCGGAATGACGTTATATTTTTTCGAAAATAGTTGAGCCATCGTGTTATTAATCAACTTAAACCACGTCATTCCATCGTGCTTTTGGATGGAACCTCCATATTTGACAGTGAGCTTACAAAAAAGTTGACGTCACAACCCAACGGGGTCAGACCAAAATTTACTTTCTCAGTAAATTTTGCTCTGACCCCACTTCCATGTAATCCACATCTGATAAAATCTCCAAACCATTTTCCTGATTTTATTTCAGGATCTCAGCTTACAATCTCAAATCCCATAAAACAAAAAGAGGATTAAGCCATAGGCTCAATCCTCTTTATTTCTAATTCATATTTTAAACTATATTAGCGAAAAGATACTTGCACTGGAATAGTTAGGATCTGTTTGCCAAATCGTTTCAGCCAAGCATAAATTAATACAAATGTTGCAATTACCGAAACGATACAAATGCTTGCGTATACTGGTTGTGCTGCTAAATTAGCAACCTGGAAAACAAAAGTTGCGGCTAGATATGCAAGGGCGAAACTCCATACTCCGGCAAATGTAGCCCAACGAGTACCAACTTCATTCTTAATGGCACCCATAGCAGCAGCACACGGCGTGTAAAGCAATATAAACAACAAATAACTGAATGCACCAATGGTGCCAGCAAATGCTGTTTGCATGATGGTAATGGTGCTCTCTTCAACACCTTGCTGTTGTGCGGCAATATGAATATCAGATACATCACCAATATCGGTACCAAGTGGGTCGTCAGCCTTAATACCTAGTAAATTCTCTAATACTGTTGCATAAGCTTCATCCCATAGTTCTGTTATCGAGCTTAATTCACTCGCTTCTGTTTCAGGAGCTGAATATAAACTATTGAACGTTGCAACTAATGCCTCTTTGGCAAATATACCGGTGATGATACCAACACTGGCTTGCCAATTGTCTTCTTTGATACCCATTGGCTGCAATAACGGGGTTACCACTTGTGCTGTTTGGCTTAATAATGATTCTTGAGTATCTTGATGACCGAATTCGCCATCGGTACCTAAAGAATTAAAAAAGTTTAAAATACAAACAACAATTACAATGGTTTTACCTGCACCAAGAATAAACGAACGAGTTCGTTGCCAAACGCGTTTAGCTAAATATGAAAGCTTTGGAAGTTCATATAATGGCAATTCTAAGATATTGACAGAATTAGTACCCATTAATATCGTATGTTTAAGTAATAATCCGGTAAATAACGCCGCAGCGATACCAAGCAAATATAATAAAAATACTATATTTTGCCCTGAATCAGGGAAAAATGCCGTAGCGAATAACGCATAAACAGGTAGCCTAGCACCACAAGACATAAACGGTGCCATCATAATTGTGGTAATGCGTTCTCGTTCGCTATCTAAAATGCGAGCTGACATCACCGCAGGTACAGTACAACCAAATCCAACAATTAACGGCACAAACGCTTTACCGGGTAAACCTATTTTTTGCATTAAGCTATCAACAACAAATGCTGCTCTAGCCAAATAACCGCTGCTTTCTAATAGCGATAAACCAATAAATAGACAGGCGATTACAGGAATAAACGTCGCAACAGTTTGAATGCCTAAGCCTGCTCCTTCGATAATTGTTAATAGCCAAACTGGTAAATCTAATTGGGCAAGGTGGTACTGTGGGTAATCGACAAAAATGGCACCGGCGAAAATATCGAAAAAATCGATAAATGCACTACCAACATTGATAGCGAACATAAATAACAAATACATCATCAGTAAAAATACTGGCAATCCAAGGAAAGGATGCAAGATGAATTTGTCTAATTTATCACTAAATGAATGAGATTCGTTGGCAGCGATAGTCGCTTTTGCTAATAAGTCATTAATAAAGTTGTAACGTGACTGCATAATAGCAATAGTATCTGCATTATGACATTGATCGTTCTGACAACCGCCTTGTTCTAACTCAAGTAAATTACAGTTGTTATCTGTCATTTGAGTTAAAATATTTTCAGGTAAAACTAGGTTTTTAGGACGAGCACTATTTTTTGTGGACGCCGCCATAACAGCTTCAACTTGAGTAGTTGTATTTTTATCAAAACTGTTCACTGCAATTACCGGGCAGCCTAATTGCTCGGAAAGAATATCAAAGTCTATTTCATCAACTTCTTTACGATCAGATTTATTTAATACCACACACATTGGTAAGCCAAGCTCTAATAATTGTGTAGTTAAATACAGTTGTCTTTTTAATTGCGTAGCATCAACAATGTTGATCAGATAATCGACGCTTTCGTTTTTAAGAAAATCTTTGGTTATTGATAGATCTTTACTTTGATGTGCTTTCGCTGTTAACGAGCTGATACCGGGTAAATCTGACAGTACTCTTGTTTGACCAAGTAAGCTACATTGCTTTTGTGTACTGGCAACGGTAACTCCAGTCCAGTTTCCTGTTTGTTGTTTTGAGCCGGTAAGATTATTAAAAAAAGTACTTTTTCCGGCATTAGCAAAGCCGACAAGGGCAATATGGGAGAGTTGTGACATTAGACTAGTTCTATACCAATTTGTTTGGCAACATCAGTAGCAAGGCAAATTTTAGTGCCGTGCAGGTGAAACGCAATAGGGCCGTTAAATGGTGCTTTTTGCGCCATACAAACTTCAGACTTTAAGGCAAAACCTTGTTCCATTAATTGCGCGGTCAAATCGAAGTTATCTGGAAGATAACTAATTTTAGCTCGTTGGCTTTTTTGCAATTCAACTAGGGTCATGAAAACTACCTTAAATAATAATGATTCTCATTACAGTTTATAAAATCATAGCCATTTCAGCAATTAAAAATTGATTTAATCAGTTAATAATTGATGTAAAGCAATAAATTTGCGGTGAATAGCAATGATTATCGTTTGGAACGTGCGTAACGGATCCAAATATATAAGCCACTGAGCGAAAGAATAATTATGGCAAGAGCAATAATATCCATAAACAACACCATATAATCGCCAAATATCCGACCTGAATGTGCATCTAGCACTACTCGTTCTAACGTAAGAAATTGTGATTTATAACGTAACTTGGCATCATTTATGTTGTCGCTTGTAACTTGATCAGCTTTAATCCACGAAGGTTCAACAATGAAATCTACTTTTTGCCATTCAAGCAAGTGTTGTCCACTTTGATAATAACCATTTAGGGTGTTTAATATGATGGTGTTGTTATTCGCGTTAGTATTAATGGCCATTGCTTTAATACCAGAAGGCAGGCCATCACTATGGGTGATTTGATCAACCAATTCACCACTATCATCAAAAAGTGATAGCTTGCTTTGCGTTAACACCAGATCAAATTCTAAATATTGGCCGATAGCTATTACATTCTCTGAGCCTTCTTGCAGCAAAATGTCATTCTTAAATATATAGCCATCGCTTACACTAAATTGTTTATTAAAGAAGTACTTTGAATTGCTAGGGTCTTTGATCCCATAATGTTGCAGCAACCATTGGTTGGTAATGGCAGTATGGCCAAGCTTAAAAGCTTCGGTATGATTAAGTGCAATACCCGAAATAGATAAAAAAATCAGTAGGAATGCAGCAAAAATTCCAGATTTGCGATGCCACTCACGTAAGTGACGTATGATTTTTGTGTGAAGAGATTTTTTAGATGCTTTAACCATATTATTTATTGTGTCACTTGGGTTTTGTTATCTAGCCAAAGTGCAAGACGAGCGACTTTGTTTAATGCTCTAACCGACAGCGTTGCACCGGTAATGCCATCGATATGCTGAGTTAACTGATTCTCTTCATTTAACTCAGCATTAATAAATTGCTTGGTAAAAAACTGATGACGAACTTCATCACCACGGCTTTCACGAAATGCCAGCACCTTAAGGTTAACTATTTTTTCGTTTTTGATATGAACACCAATGGTGATTGGCTTTTCTTTGCCAATTTCATCAAGTATCCACACTGTTGCACCATCCTGTTGCCAGAATCGTACTCGTAGTTGGTTGAACTTGCGACTCATTATGGCACTGATTACTGTTTTATCATCAACAGTTAACCATAACGCTTCTGCTTTTGGTATTTCTGCATTAAATGCTTGCTCTAAAAATTGCTCATTAGACTGATAAACACCGTCAGCAACTACTGAAAATGCACTGCCAGTTAATATTAATAGAATGAAGATTATTTTGTTCACGCAGTGCCTTTTAGCTAATGCAATTGTGGTTGCTATTTTAAAGAAAAATTAATCCGTAAATATAGCACCTGTGTTTCTATTCATTTAAGAAATAAATCGTATTATCCATTTATTTCTTAAATGAATAAAGTGAATAAGGGTTACCTTACTCACTTTAATGTTAATTGTTTTTTATACAAACCAATTATCTGTAATTAAAACTGGTAACCGAAACCTAAGTTAAAGCCTTTAGAATCTTTAGCACCACTTAATTCTTCAACATCTGCTTTAAATACCACATTTTCATGTAACCAATAGTTGATACCTGCACTTGTTGACTCTACTGCGTCAGAAGAACTATCGCCTGCTTGGTTATTATATTCAGAGTAACGTGCAAATACGCCAAACTCTTCGTTAATTTTGTAAGAAGGCTCCACATACCAGCCTGTTTGCTCATCACGACCAAGTGAAGCTGCTTCATCGCCATCAATATCCCAAGTGGCGTATAATGCACGAACTGTAAAGTCATTAACTTGATAAATTGCGTGTGCTTCAATCAATGTCGCTGCGGCTTCATCTACACCCGCTGCACTTTGAGTGATATCAGTTTGATATTGAACTGTAGCGGCTAATTCTAAGCCTGAAATTGCTGTGTATTTTACACGGGCGGTATAAGCTAGGTTTTCAGCACTTGCTTCAGCCACTTTTTGACGACCTTTACGAACTAAATAAGCGTTTTTATCACTTACATCATTAACTACATTCAACCCACTCGTAATTGCTGCGTCAATGCTTAAGCCAGGAGCAACTTTAAAGTTACCTGCAAGACCTGCTTCCCACCAAGTCGCAGGAATAATATTCTTCTCAACACCGTTACGCTCAACACCGTAGAATGTTGGTGGCTCATGAGTTTCATTGATAATACCTACAGGTACTAAAAATAAACCAGCTTTAGTTGTAATGTTTTTGCTGTAATCATATTCAACGTAAGCTTGTTCTAACTCAACCTCACCTGGCTTGTCTTCACCGTCACCGGCTAGTGAATGCTCTAGTTCAAATTCAGAGAAGAAACGTGTTTTTGAATCAAACTCATGGCCAAAGAATAAAACAAAGCGATGGAAATCAACCTCAGCATCTTCATCTTCGTAGTTGTTGTAGTGAAGTTCACCGTAACCGCCAATCGTTGTATTAGCAAACGGGCTGGCAGATGCATTTTCATCAACTTGGCTAGCTGTTGCTTCAAGACGGCTTTCAGTTTCGTTTAAACGGGCTTCTAAAGACTTTAAAACTTTTTGTTGCTCGGCAATAACGTCACGTAATTCTTGAGTTTCCTCAGCTGCCATCGCATTGGTTGCAAATAAAGAAATAAGCGCAGTAGCGATAATTGATTTTTTCATCATTTGGGTTTCCCTGGTAAAGATGTTTTTTAATGGATAATTATTTTATGGCGAGACTATAGCGAAAGCTAAATCTAAATGCAAACAATTCTCATTTGTATTTGTTGATTTAGATCAAGTTTTTTACTGAAATGATAAAAAATGTTATTTAACGACAATATTTGTACGTTTTCAAGGTTACATATAGGTTATAAATCGCACAGTACACTGTTCAATAACTGCAATTGGAAAATATTTATAAAATCTAACCTTTATATACAATATGAAGAAAATAACACCTTGTTTTTTTAACATATTTTTAACGAAAAATTACCTCAAAACGAAAAAGT
This sequence comes from Thalassotalea psychrophila, assembly GCF_031583595.1. Taxonomy (NCBI): domain Bacteria; kingdom Pseudomonadati; phylum Pseudomonadota; class Gammaproteobacteria; order Alteromonadales; family Colwelliaceae; genus Thalassotalea; species Thalassotalea psychrophila. Next base: position 4,179,879 of record NZ_CP134145.1, on the reverse strand, counting down.
CTACTAATCTTTTTAGTATGTATTTTTTTTATACTGTTATAGAACTTTCTGACAGTTCAAATTTATCAATAGAAATTAGGTTGAAGCATGCGTTTAGGTAATAGTTCGGGGTTACTTTCAGCAACATTATTTCATTTCAAAATTTTTTATCGGCTCTTGTTCGTCATCAGTATGTTGTCACTGGCAGGCTGTGATCATGACGACGATGATGATAACGATGAAAATCCCGATACCAACATTACCGCCAATGCAGGTGTTGACCAACAAGTAACTCCCCAAGCAATAGTTACTTTACCCGGCTCGGGTTCAACAGATAACGGAACCATTAGCAGTTATGCCTGGACACAAACCTCTGGTGATATCGTATCACTGTTAAATTCAGACAATGCCACCGCAAGTTTCACCAGCCCAAGCAATCCAGTAGATAATGTTTTAACGTTCGAATTAACAGTTACCGGCTCAGAAAGTAATTTTGCCACAGATACTGTTGATATTACCGTACAAGTTGATGGAGGCGGTGGCACAATTCCACCAACAGCAGAAGCAGGATCTGATAAAGCTGCAATGTATGGCGATGTTGTTAATTTATTCGGCATCGGCACTGACTCTGATGGCAGTATTGTAAGTTATCAGTGGCAGCAAACTTCAGGTGAAACCGTTACTTTAATTAACCCTACTTTCCCAACTACAAAGTTCACTGTTCCAAATATTGAAGCTAGTGATTTAGTATTTGAACTTACGGTAACTGATAATGATGGCTTAAGTGCAACTGATATTGTTACTGTTTCTATTGAAGGTGAAGTTGTAGAGCCGCCAATCGATGGTGAAGCTTTATTTGAAAGTGAATGTGGTGATTGTCATATTGGTAATGGCTTGGGTTCTGGAACGATTGGGCGTGACTTAACCGGTTATACTTTCGAGCAACTTAGCAATGCACCAGACAGTATGATAGGGCATTTAACAGATCCTGAATTGCAGGCTATTGCTGATGCTTTAGTGCCTGAGATAATAGATGGCGAAGCATTATTTGAAAGTGAATGTGGTGATTGTCATATTGGTAATGGCTTGGGTTCTGGAACGATTGGGCGTGACTTAACCGGTTATACTTTCGAGCAACTTAGCAATGCACCAGACAGTATGATAGGGCATTTAACAGATCCTGAATTGCAGGCTATTGCTGATGCTTTAGTGCCTGAGATAATAGATGGCGAAGCATTATTTGAAAGTGAATGTGGTGATTGTCATATTGGTAATGGCTTGGGTTCTGGAACGATTGGGCGTGACTTAACTGGTTATACTTTCGAGCAACTTAGCAAAGCACCAGACAGTATGATAGGGCATTTAACAGATCCTGAATTGCAGGCTATTGCAGATGCGTTAGTGCCTGAAATAATAGATGGTGTAGCTTTATTTGAAACAACATGTGGTACAAGTGGTTGTCATACTGCTAATGGACATGGAGTGGGTACCATTAGTGATAAGACCCATAAAAATGTTGCTCAAATTGAGGGGGCAATAGCGAGTGACTTTGGAGGTATGGGGGCAATTGAATTAACCGCTGAAGAGCTATTAGCCATAGAATTGGCAATAAGCAATACGCCACAATTCTTTGCTGCAGAGTGCTCAACTTGCCACGGCTTTGATGAACTTGCCGATAAAACCCCTGAGCAGATTTCCTGGGCTATTGGCAAATTTGATCCAATGATGATTCCTGATTACGAAGTGTTGAATGAGCGTCAATTACTAGAAATTTCAGATTACCTTGTACCTTTAGATGGAACTGCATTATTTGATACTAAGTGTGGGCATTGTCATACAGTAAATGAGATTGGTGTTTTTGGTGACAAAACAAATAAAAATGCGCAGCAAATTCGTGGTGCTATCGATGATGGTAAAATGACTGTAACTGTTAATGATGCAGAGTTACACGCCATCGAACTAGCTATAACTAATATCCCTGAGTTATTTATAGAGAAATGTAGTAGTTGTCATAGCAAGGAAGAAAAGGGTGATGCAACCTTTGAACAAATAAAAACTGCAATTGCGAATAACGCTGGTGATGAGATGGGCGTAGTAGTCGTTAATGATCGCCAAATTCAAGTGATATCTGATTACTTAGCATTAGATGGCGAGCAAATCTTCACAAGTACTTGTGGAGCTAGTTGTCATACTGCAAATGGTTTAGGCCCAGATGAACCTATTTATAGCGATAAGACCAATAAGAATGTACAGCAAATTCTAGATGAAGGAATGGAGATTGGACCAGGCTTTGCTTTAAATGAACGTCAAGTAACTTCAGTGGAAGTAGCAATTACAGATCCTCAGAAATTACTGCAAGATTCGTGTAGTGGTAGTTCTTGTCACGACCCCGTAGACGTTATGAAAGAGAATGCTACAGTCGAGGAAATAACAACTCAAATTGGTTTTAGTATGGGAAATGGAGCTCCTAACTTCACAGAGAATTTAAACCCTCGCCAAATTCAAGTAATCGCAGATGAACTTATTAACGGAGAAACACTGTTTGTAGCTAAGTGTGGAGGATGTCATATAGCGAATGGATTCGGCACTGGTACTATTGGTTTTGACAAAACAAATAAAAACTTTGAACAAATAACTGGTGCGATAGCTAACAATGGAAGTATGAAGGATGATCCGACCCTTACAGCTTTAACCCCTCGCCAAATAGAAGAAATAGCAATAGCAATTTCTAGTCCCGCTGATTTATTTGACACTAGATGTGGTGCTGCTTGTCACACAAAAGAAGATCTAGCTGGTAAAACTGCTGAAGAAATAACTAATGTTATTAGATTCACCCCACCAATGTTAGGTGATGATGAAATCGATATACTCGATCAACGTCAAATCCAAGAAATATCAAATTTTGTATTCAACTCAGAATCATTCTTTGAAAGTGATACAGGCTGTGGTTTTTGTCATGCCGGTAATGGCTACGGAAATGCGACTACGCCAACAGATCTAACAGATAAATCATTCGATGAGCTTAAAGCTGCGATTATTGCACGTCCGACTATGGGAGATTTTGCTCACTTATCTGATTTCCAAATAGCAGAAATAGCAAACTTAATGAAGAGCCCTGACGGTGTAGCTTTATACGAAGAACACTGTGACCATTGTCACGTAGGCAATGGCATGGATGATGGGGGATCCTACTCAGACCGCACCAACTCGACTGTAGAGCAGATAACTAATGCAATATTTGGAGGAGGTGATATACCAAATGGTATAGGAATGATGAGCGACCTAAACTTCCTAAGAGATGTAGAAATATCTGCGTTATCAGATGCGTTATTTGATGCAGAATCATTCTTCGCTACGCCAAATTGTGGAATGTGTCATATCGGTAATGGCTACGGAACACCTGGTTGGGATATTACCGACCGTACCTTTGAACAACTTAAAACTGCCATTACAGAAGCTGTAAGTATGCCAGACTTCACTTACTTATCCGATTATCAAATTTTAGAAATAACAGCCTTGATAACAGATGGTGAAGCTATCTTTGAAGGGGATTGTGGCATATGTCATTCTGGTAATGGTATGGGGCAGCCACATCCAGGTAATGGTTATCCTTTAACTGATTTTACATTTGAACAATTAAAAGCTGGCCCTGTAGATATGGTTGGAGATCGTACTGACGCTCAACTTAAAGCAATCGCCGATGCACTTTTATCAACACCATAACTAATATGAACAATAATAAAGGTAATAATCAATGCTAGATTTTATGGAATGGATTTTTGAATTACTCGAACCTTTTGGTTTAGTGATAGTAATATTTGCCATTGTGGTTGTTCTACTGATAATTGCGTTTATTGTTTCGCGGTTTTTCAATAAGGGGGCTGTATATACCAGCTTCTTTTTGATAACAGTTGGCATCTTTGTTGGGGTAGGTAGTGTTATTGGCTTTGAAGTAGGTATGGGGCTAACAAATACCGAGGAGTTCTGTACAGGATGTCATTTACAACCAGGCGCAACGGCTGAAACGTATCATAAATCTACTCACTTCAAGAATAAAACCGGAGTACGACCTGTGTGCTCTAGTTGTCATGTACCTGTTGAATTTGGCAATAAAATGTGGCGTAAAATTATCGCATCGCGCGAATTATGGTCATATTTTTCTGGTGAGCTAGATACAACTGAGCAATATTTATCAAAAGTAGTACACATGCGAGATAAAGAAATTGCTCGGTTAAAAGCGAATGATTCCCAAGAGTGTCGAAATTGTCATGAAGTATCGCAAATGGTATTTGAATTGCAAACTGCGAAAGCGCAGGAGTTTCATGCGGTTATGAAAAGTGAGGGTAAAACCTGTATTGATTGCCATCAAGGGCTAACTCATTTGTCTGAAGACGTTGCTGCCATTGTTGAAGCAGACACACATTGATTTTTGGTTTGGAGAAAGGAAATATGCAACAAATTACTGTGTTTAAATTGCCTTCAGCAGTTGTTGTGTTATCGGTATTACTTAGTTTATTTATAACGAGTAACGTTAATGCACAACAAATATCGGCAAAAATTGAATGTACCAGTTGCCATGATCCAGAGGTGATCCCTAAGATTAAAGCTATGCACAACAGCAAGCATTGGGATGAAATGATAAAAGAATCGCCAGTGAATAATGAAGGCTGTGTTGCTTGTCATGGTGATAGTCAAACACATGCTGCAACTCCGACTAAAATTAAGCCTAGAACGAGTTATGGTCCTAGATGGACAAGCTCTATCGATGAACAAAATAATACATGTTTAAACTGTCATGAAAAAACCACTACCCACAAAGAATGGCGGGCGGGTAAACATGCTAATGAAGAGGTAACGTGTGTTACTTGTCATGATGTTCATGTAGATGTTGATCCGGTAAGAGTTGCAGACACTCAGGCCGAAGTGTGTACGGTTTGTCATAAAGTGCAAAAAAATGGCATGCATCATTTTACTGATTTAATTGATAAAAACCCACCATGTTCAAACTGTCATAACCCACATGCAAACCCTAAACCACAATTAATGATGTTGGAAAATAGATCGTTAGGTTGTCGAAATTGTCATGATTTTAAAGAGATGCAGCTAAGTAGTGAGGTAAGCCTTAAAGCCAAAAATTACCATTTAGTGATGCAGCATAAAGACCGAACCTGTGTTGATTGTCATCTTGGTGTTGCCCATGTAGATACAGATAATTTTGCTAAGTTACGTGAAGGCGGATTATCGTCAATGCTTGTCGATGTATTTCATCCAGGCCAATCAGATGGCGACTGGTTATTGGAAGAGCATCCCGGTGCGCAAGCATTACGTCAGGGCAGAAATTGTCGTCAATGTCATTTAGGAGATGCAAAAGAATTAGGCAAAGTACTTGCTCCTGAAGGTGTTATTGCAAGTGTTGAAGCTGATGTGGCGGTTAAAAAAATGGCATCGGCAGTGCAATTCACAATCACGTGGCAAGGCAGTAAAAATGATTCTAGCCTTGCTTTAATGTTTGATAATGGCCAAGTCGATGCCTTTGCAAAAGGTGGTTGCTGGGCATCATGTCATGGCGATTTACCAGGTATGGGCCGAGATAGAGGACTTGATAAAACTAAATATTTATTAACATCGCTAAAACAACTGCACAGTGTAGGTTTTGCTAGTGTTGAACATGATAAAAAAACACTCGATGAAATGACAGCTAATGGTGAATTTGTTGAATTGTGGCGAGTGAATTTAAGCGAAGGAAAGTTTGCTAGTTTACAAAGGTTCATGGTTTTAGATGAGCGTAAAGAAACTGACCCTGGACAATTAACTGCTAGCGCAACATTTGCTAATGGTATGTGGACTGTGATCATTAACAAAGCAATAGCTGATGAAGTGAAACCGCTTATTGAGGGTAATGATATTACCTTCGGTATTGCCATCCATTTAGATGGTAAATCAGGCGCAGAGCATAAAGTTTCTTTACCATTGACCATGTCATCTGATGGTATTGATACAGATTTTATTTTGCAGTAATAAATTCGCAAGGAAAGTTAAAGCGTGATTAAAAAAATAAAAATTGCTAAAGCTTTGAATACATACTTACCTAGTATGTTGTTAACCGTGCTTTTGGTATTTACAACAAATAGTGTGTTGGCAGAAGAAACAACTGTTGATGAAGTGGAGACCGAAGTTAATTGTTTGGGGTGTCATCAAGAAACACAGGAAACGCCTATTCATGCTATTTGGCAAACACCGCATGGAAAGGTATTTGGTAAAAGTAATCAAACTTGTGTTGCTTGCCATGGGCCTAGTTTAGAGCATGGCAAAGTACCAAGAGATAATTCTCCAAGTTTAAGTTTTGGTCCTAAATGGCCAAGTAAATTTAACGAGCAATCTGCTGTGTGCTTAGACTGTCATGAAAAAGGAAACCAATTGATGTGGTTAAGTGGGGTACACAATGATGAAGAATTATCATGCTTGTCATGTCATAACATCCACGACAGAATAGACGATGTTCTAGTTAGATTAGAACAATCAGAAACTTGTTTTACTTGTCATAAATCAGTACAAGCTTCTGCCCATATGCCGTCTAGCCATCCAATTTTAGAAGGTAAAACAACTTGTGTAGATTGCCATAACCCACATGGTAATATTAGTGAACATTCGTTAAATGAACCTACGGTAAATGATACCTGTTTTTCATGCCATGCTGAAAAACGAGGACCATTTTTATTTGAGCATGCACCTGTTGCCGAAGAATGTACTATTTGTCATAAACCACATGGTTCGGTTAATGCCAGTTTATTGAAAGCCCGCGGGCCATTTTTATGTCAACAATGCCATTCAGCAGCATTTCACCCTAGCGTACAGCATGATGGAAGTGGTTTAGCAAATACAGGCCAAGGCTCTGAATTTTTATTAGGAAAAAATTGCTTAAACTGTCACTCTCAAATTCATGGTTCAAATCATCCTTCCGGCTCAAGGTTAACAAGGTAGTATGATATGAACAAAACTGAATGGTGTTCTACTTACTTGCTCGCATTAAGCTTGGTCAGCATTAATAGTTATGCGCAGCAGGAAAGTGAAGAAGAAAACCCATTCGCGTTTTTAGCTGAAGAAAAATATCAACCTAAAGCTCTACCCGAAGAAAATAAACAAGATAACGCTAAAGCAAATGAAAAGGATGAAGATCCATTCGCGTTTCTAGCGGAAGAAAAATATCAACCTAAAGCCCTACCTAAAGAAAGTAAACAAGTTGAAGCTAAAGCGAGTGATGCAGAGGAAGATCCCTTTGCCTTTTTAGCTGAAGAAAAATATCAGCCTAAAATAGTAGTGCAAGAAGTGAATTCACCAGGCTTTGTGCAAGTGGATGTACTTCATGTAACTGATGACACTTTTAGTTTTGGTCGATATAACGGTTTAAGTGAAGAGGGCACGCATGTAAATTTATCTGGCTACTATAGAGATTTTAATACCGCTAATTCATTTATTGATTATTGGCAGGTAGATGCACAAAATCTAGGGTTAGATAACCGTGAATTAAGCTTTAAAATAGGGCAGGTACGAGCTTATAAGGTTGAGTTTAATTTTAATCAAATTCAGCAAGTAAACAATTTTACTGGATTAACACCTTACTCAACTAACCGTGATGGACTAGTTTTACCAAGAGGCTTATTTACCTTACCGAATAGTTGGGTAGCAGCGCAAACCACTGATGGCATGTCAGCATTTAATGTTACGGCAAGCTCATTTGAACAAACCTTAGAACGTGAGCAGCTTAACTTAGAATACTCGCAGTACTTTGGCAAAAATTGGTTTCTAACCTCTGATTTCAGTACTGAAGAGAAAACTGGCATAAAAACGACAGGTGCGGCACTTTATGCAAATGTGCAAAATGGTCACTCGACAATTTTACCGCAAGCTATTGATCAAACAACAAATAAAATGGAACTTTCAATAGCCTATAACCAATCAAGTTATTCAGTAAAAGCTGATTATCTATTTTCTCAGTTTGAAAATGAAAAGTCATCGCTTACTTGGCAAAATCCATATTCATCGTTAATAGGCCCTAATGTTGCTTACCCAGATGGAACTGGTCAAATAGGCGTTGCTCCAGACAATGACTTTCATCAACTTCGGGTATTAGGTCATTATATTCACTCTCCAAAATTACGTTTTTTTGCTGATACTTCTTATTCGTTAGCAAGCCAAGATGATAACTATTTACCGTATACGATAAATAGCCAGCTTGTTGTAGGAGAATTACCGCGCACAAGTTTAGACGGTGAAGTAGTTACTATCACCGCCAAAACATCTGCACTGTATCGTTATTCAAACACTCTCAACTTTAAGGGGCTTTACCGATATAGCGAACGCGACAATCAAAGCCCAAGAGATGCGTATCAAGTTGTTTTTGCAGACACTTGGGCTCCAATTGATGAAAAATTCAGGCACTATAATGCTGCGCATAGTAAAAATTCCAACTATTTTGAATTAACAACTAACTATAGGCTGCCAAGTCGTAGTAAAGCTTCTTTAATTTATGCTTATGAAGAAATTGATCGTTATAACTATGCGGTTAACAGCACGATTGAAAATACCATAAAACTAAAATTAAGAGCGTATTCTGAAAACAATCTGGCGAGTAGGTTTGAAATAGGCTTTAAAGATAGATCTGCATCTTTATACCATTGGGATCGTTCTTATTATTCATTGTTTGACGCTCAGCTGATTAACCAAACACCAGAAAGCCAACGATATACTAATCATCCATTATTGAGCCAACACTATTTGTCAAATCGTGAACAAATGAGTGGCAAAGCTAATTTCAGCTATCCAATAGAAGATCATATTCACGCTAACTTTGATATTAGCTATAAAGAAAATGAATACGATAAATCGACTTTAGGCCTAATTAATGACAAATCATTTTTAAGCTCCTTAAATGGCGTTTGGATTTACTCCAACACAATAAACTTTTCGAGTTATTTAAGTTATGACAGTTATGAGTTTGATCAAACTGGTAGGGAGTTTACTGGTGGTTATGAAAAAAGTGCTTTCGAGCAATATGCACCATTACCACAAGCCAGTGACAGTGCAAGAAATTGGCAGATAAAACCAGAAGACAGCACCATTTCTCTAGGTTTATCGGCACATTGGGATTATTTACCTAAGACTATTGAGATGGACTTTGATTATAGATTAAGTGACTCAACCAGCAAGAACGACAATTTTTCATCAGGTGGAGCTGGCGATTTAACCAATATAGGATTGCCTGATGCGAGCAATAAAGAACATCATTTTGAATTTAATACCTTATATCATTATAAACCCAATATGAGCTTCTCTTTTAGCTACCAGTATTACCGTTTTAGTGGCAAAAATTGGGCATATGATCAGGTAAATCCAAATTCAATTGCGAAAGTTTTAGGTACAGGTCAACGCCCGGCTAATGACCAATTACATGTGTTTCAACTTTCTTTTAAGTATCAAATTGAATAGGGCTTTTGAGGTGAACAATGTTTAGGAAAACTACATTTTTAGTCATGCTCTCTTTGCTAGGAAGTTTAACTCTTTCTGGTTGTGATGGTGACACCGGTGGCGACAGAGCTCAGGGAGTAGAATCAACTCCACCGCCAGCAAGTGGCACACCACCAACTACGCCACCGCCAACACCATTACCACCGCCAAGTAACGGGTTAATTGAATCAGGTGATATTACAGAAGATGATACTATTTCTACAGGGATTACCGGTGTTGTTATTGAGCAAAACTTAACACTAACATTTAATTTAATGGTAAATGGTACTACTCAAATTGTTGACTTGGGTTCGAGTAATGCAGGATTCACCTTAGCCAAATTAGTACCAAACCCAGGTGATTCTCAAGGCCAAAGCTGGACAAGCTATTTTATTAAATCTGAAGATCCTATTTGTCGTTCGCAGGCTGATATGGATGATACCAATAATGCTTGTACTTCCTTTACTGAAGAATCTGATCCAGAGCTAATTGATGACACAGCTAAAAAAGTGCAAAGTGAATTTGCTACCGGTAAATCAGTTTTAACTCAGGCAACTTCAGATAGTAATGGTCAATTTGAAAATAATGGCGATGGCACGTGGAATTATACATTTCCGTTTCAGTTTGCAGACGTAGCAACTCTGACAGAGGTCCACAGAAGCTGTATCCAGTTTAGTTTTAATGCTGATGTTGAAAACATCTGTGTTGACTTTGTACCTGCTGAGGTCGCTTCCGCAACTGATGGTATTAGCGGTACATCTCTGTCTGACACCTTTTATGAGACACATAATGCTCGCCAAATTGTTACTGAAGAAACCTGTAATTCATGCCATGGCCAATTGGCAACCCATGGTGGCGGAAGAACCCGAACAGATTATTGTGTTACCTGTCATAACCCAGATACCAACGACAGTAACAGTGGCAATTCAGTCGACTTTAAACAGCTTGTTCATAAAATTCATTTTGGTCGAAATTTACCAAATGTTGTTGAAGGCAAACCATTTACTATTTGGGGCTATCAAAATAGCGAGCACGATTATTCAACTACCGGTTTTCCACAAAATATAAAAAATTGTGGTAGCTGCCATGCTGGTAACGAAGATATTCTGTTTACCCAAACCCAAATGATCCCAGAGCCATCCGCAAAAATAACTGAAGATGGTCATAGTTGGGTCTCTAACCCCACTAAGCAAGCTTGTAGCTCATGCCATGAAAAATTGTTTGTCGATAACTCAACATTAGATGGGGATCCCTTACCAGGGCCTAACCATCCTGGTTTCTCTGATGAAACTAACTGTACTGGATGCCATGTTGATGATGGTGCTGAAAATCCAAATGACATACAGGCTAATCAAATCCACCGTGATAGTTATACTGAAAAAGCATTAACTTATGCAATGAATATAGAAAGTGTCATTAATACAGGTCCAGGTGAAAGCCCGGTGGTTACGTTCAATGTTACTGAAAATGGTACACCGATAGATATCAAAGATACCGCAATTTTTGATGGTAAAATTAGAGTGGGAGTTGCATGGGATGCTGCCAGTGATTTTGATAATGAAGGGTTGGTGGGATTTGATGCTTTAAATATTGAAATTGATGCCATTGCTGAAAGTATTTTAAAAGCAGGCTCAGATAACAGCTTTGTTTTAGATATGGGGCTAATACCTGAAACGATCCCTGAAGGACAGGATAGTATTGCGGTATTAATGCTTGGTCATGCAAATGGTCCCAATACGACCTTAACTGAATTTGAAGATGTAAGTCCGATCAAGAGTCCTATAGAATTTTTTGCAAGTAGTGAAGCCGCGGTAACGCCAAGAAGAAGTGTGGTGTCTATCGATAAGTGTAATAGTTGTCATAATAGATTTTCAATGGTTGAAAAAGGTCATGTTAACTTCCATGCAGTACCTAGTGGGGAACCTTTAGTTTGCGCATCATGTCATGGTGCCAGCCTTGGTTTTGATGAATATGCAGATTTCAGGTATCTAATTCACGGCGTGCACGCTACAGATATAAGAGAAGAACCATATCGAGGAGAATTTTCTGAAGATATTCATTTTCCTGGTGATATAGCTAATTGTGATAGCTGTCATATAGAAGGTACCACACAATTGCCATTAGCTTTTAATACGCCAATATTTACTGGTATTACAGAACAATATACAACACCTACAGCTGCAACCTGTAGTTCGTGTCATGACTCAGCAGAAGTGCAAACGCATATGATTTCAACCGGTGGTGCAAAATTCAACGAAGGTTATGATTTGGTTCAAAGCACTACAGAGAGTTGTGCATTATGTCATGGCCCGGGTGAAGCGGCCGATGTTGAAATGGTCCATAAACGGTAGGATGGTAGTTAACTATGCAAATGGCTAGATATAAAAAATTATCACTACAGTTTGTTTTTGTATTGCTGTCAGCCTGCATGGCTGTCGCCTGTGGCGGAGACAGTGGTGACAGTTCTGAAATAGATAGCGCTAGCCAAGACTTAACTCAGACAGCTGAGTTAGAAGAAATTACCCCTGGTAACTTTATCACCTCTGCAGCAGTTGATTCAGGCAAGTTAACAGTACAATTTCAACTTTTTAACGCTGACAGTACACCAATTACCACGGTTATCGCCGACGATGTGCAATTTACAGTAGCCAAACTGACGATTGGCGCTGAAGGAAACCTAACTGGCAACTGGCAATCTTATATTAATAAAATAGAACAACCTGGAGTAGGCACAGGCACCGAGCCAAAATTACAGGCAACCACAGAAAAGGCCAGTGTTGGTAGTTTTGTTAACTTTAATAATGGCGTCTATCAATACACATTTAGTCAGCCGCTCGAAACAAGTAACCAAACCATTCTCCAGCAAGCTGAAATTCAAGGATTAAATTTAAGTTACCAAGAAAGTTTTACCCATAGAGTCGGATTACAAATAGCCAATTTAGACGAACCAGTAAATGTCACCTTTGATTGGGAGCCTAGCTCAGGAAAAACTCAATACGATGGTATTTTCAGCCAACACATTGTTGCAACAGAAAACTGTAATGCTTGTCACGGGCAATTGGCCATGCATGGTGGCGGACGTGTAGAAGTTGATTATTGCGTAACTTGCCATAACCCAGGCAGCACAGATGCTAATAGCGGTAATACGGTGAACTTTAAAAACATGATCCATAAAATTCATCGTGGTAAAGACCTACCTTCAGTACAAGCAGGCGGTAGTTACCAAATTTATGGCTATCAAGATTCATTGCATGATTATAGTGGGGTTAGTTTTCCAAACGATATTCTTGAGTGTGGTCAATGCCATGCTGGCGGCGCTACGGCAATAGCCGGAGTGACTGTAACATCTAGTGGAGATAACTGGCGAGAAGTAGTTACTATGCAAGCTTGTGGCTCATGTCATGATGAACTCAAGTTTGATGAGCACATGGGTGGACAAGTCGATAATACTAATTGTAGAAGTTGTCATCAAAATTCTGCTATTGCGGGCTCTATTGAAGATAAACACAAAAATTTGGTTACGGAAGCTAAATCTCAATTTGTTGCAACTATCTTAAGTATTACTCAAACCGCTCCGGGTGAGTTTCCTCTAATACAGTTCAACATAAGCAACCCAGAAGATAATGATGCTTTATATGATATTTTAAATGACGAAGAGTTTACCAATGCTAATAGCTCATTAACGATTGATATCGCCTGGTCGACAACCGATTATACTAATACCGGTAATCAAGGTGATAATGCCAGTGCTGTACAAGTAAATGCGTTAACAGAGGCCGTAGCTGTAGGAGATGGTAGTTTTAGCGTACTGTCTAGTATTGCGATGCCAGATGGTAGCTTAGCACCTTCTATTGCCACTACAGGAAGCGGTGGAGTAAATATTGAAGGTCATCCAGCTGTTAATTTTGGCGACGCTAACAATCCTGATTTTCAGCAAGTACCACTAACTAACGTGGTGAGCTATTTTGCGATAGATGATTCAACACCAATTCCTCGTAGAAAGGTTGTAGATATAACAAATTGTTTTGGCTGTCATAGTGAACTTTCTATGCATGGTGGTAACCGTAACGATAATTTAGAAGCTTGTGTTATGTGTCATAACCCACGAAATACCGATAAACGGGTAAGATCAGTCGCCGCGAATCCTCCTACTGATGGCAAAGCTGAAGAATCGATAGATTTTAAAACTATGATCCATGGTATTCATGGTTCGAATAAACGCGAAAAACCATTACAAATTGTTGGCTACCAAGGTTTTACTACTCACGTTTATGATGGTGTCTTCCCTGCCGAGGTTGGTGATTGTACCTTGTGTCATAGCGAAGGTACTTACACCTTACCACTTACTGAAGGTGTTTTAGGTACAACGTCTAATACTGGCGCCGATATAGCAAATCCAAATGATGATACAGTTACTTCACCAACTGCCGCAGTATGTAGTTCATGCCATGATAGTGATTTAGTAAAAGGGCATATTGAATCAAATGGTGGCAGTTTCTCAACCACACAAAGTGATATTGATGAAGGAATCGTGTTAGAGCAATGCCAATTTTGTCATGGTCCAGGTGCGCCACAGGATATTTCAGAAATGCATCCTATTAGCCAATAACTAATACCCTTTATCAAGATAGTAAATATCTATGCACAATACGCCGGAGGAGATCCCGTCCAAAAACATGACGGGAAAACGGTGTATACTTTCTAATTCGGCATATGTTACGCAATATTTCTCTATTTATTCTCTGTCAAATTTCAGGCAACAAACCCTCCTTTATCGCCATCCATGGCACAGGAGGATAAATACTTCCATGTACAAAAAAGGCCGCTAATGCGACCTTTTATAAGAATTAAATAATTATATAACTAATTATTTTTTCTTAGCAGCTTCACGCTCTTTAACTTCAGCGATTACTGTTTCAGCTACGTTATTTGGACATGCATTGTAATGGCTAAATTCCATAGAGAATTGACCACGACCTGATGTCATTGTACGTAGAGAACCGATGTAACCGAACATTTCAGAAAGAGGAACTTCAGCTTTAATACGAACACCAGAAACGCCAGCGTCTTGACCAGAGATCATGCCACGACGACGGTTTAAATCACCAATAACATCACCAACGTGGTCATCAGGCGTAAACACATCAACTTTCATGATAGGTTCGATTAACTGTGCGCCAGCTTTAGGTATTGATTGACGGAAAGCGCCTTTAGCAGCGATTTCAAATGCAACAGCAGATGAATCGACAGCATGGAAGCCACCATCGAATAATTCAACTTCAACGTCTAATACAGGGAAACCAGCTAGAACACCAGTATCCATCATTGACTTGAAACCTTTCTCAACAGCTGGGAAGAATTCCTTAGGAACGTTACCGCCAACAACAGTAGATGTAAATGTGAAACCTGAGTTAGGCTCGCCTGGCTTGATGCGGTAATCAATCTTACCAAACTGACCAGAACCACCAGATTGCTTCTTATGCGTGTAAGAATCTTCAATTTCTTGAGTGATAGTTTCACGGTAAGCAACTTGAGGTTTACCAACAGCTAATTCAACACCGTAGGTACGCTTAAGGATATCTACTTTGATATCTAAGTGAAGTTCACCCATACCAGATAAGATTGTTTCACCTGAATCTTCGTCAGTTTCAACTTTAAACGTAGGATCTTCAGCTACCATTTTACCGATAGCAATACCCATTTTCTCAGTTGAACCTTTATCTTTTGGTGCTACTGAGATTGAAATTACAGGCTTAGGGAATACCATAGCTTCTAGGATGATTGGGTCTTTAGGATCACATAATGTGTGACCTGTCTGAACGTTACTTTTCATACCAACAATCGCGATGATATCACCAGCTTGTGCTGAAGTAAGTTCGTTACGGTCATCTGCTTGCATTTCACACATACGGCCAACACGCTCAGTTTTTCCTGTTGCAGCATTAAGAATTGTATCGCCTTTCTTAAGAACACCAGAATAAACACGTACGAAAGTTAATGTACCAAAACGGTCATCAGTGATTTTGAATGCTAACGCTTTGAATGTTTCATCTGGAGAAACGATTGCGTATTCACCAGTAGCCTCACCTTCTTCATCAGTAAGTGGTTGTGGATTAACATCTGTAGGAGACGGCAAATAATCAACAACGGCATCAAGCAATAATTGCATACCTTTGTTCTTGAAAGCAGAACCACAGTATGTCGGGAAGAACATAATTTCGCGAGTACCTTTACGAATACATGCTTTGATTTGCTCTTCAGTAGGTGTCATTTCACCTTCTAAGTAATCCATCAACATATCTTCATCAGCTTCTAAAGCTGTTTCAATTAGTTGCTCACGGTATACAGCAGCATCGTCAACCATATTGGCAGGGATGTCTTTTACTTCGTAGTTTTCTGGCTGACCTGAATCATCCCAGTAGTATGCTTTTTGAGTTAATACGTCTACAACACCAACGAAATCGTCTTCTTCACCAATTGGCAAAGTCATAATAAGTGGGTTAGCACCTAATACGTTTTTAACTTGATCAGTTACACGGTAAAAATCAGCACCTAAACGGTCTAATTTGTTTACGAAGATCAAACGAGCTACTTTAGAGTCGTTTGCGTAACGCCAGTTTGTTTCTGATTGTGGTTCAACACCACCTGAACCACAGAAAACACCGATGCCGCCATCTAGTACTTTTAATGAACGGTAAACTTCTACTGTAAAGTCAACGTGACCAGGGGTGTCGATTACGTTAAAGCGATGTTTTTTCCACTCACATGTAACAGCAGCAGATTGGATAGTAATACCGCGCTCAGCTTCTTGTTCCATAAAGTCAGTTGTTGACTCACCATCATGTACTTCACCAATTTTATGGATCATACCTGTTAGTTTTAATATACGTTCAGTTGTTGTGGTTTTACCAGCATCAACGTGAGCGAAAATACCAATGTTTCTGTATTTTGATAAATCTGCCATTGTATTACTCTGTTTAATTGAAATTATGTTAAAAAATTTTGCGCGGATTATACATCAACTAAGCAAAACTAACATCATAATTTGATAAAAATTAATCAACTTAGTTGTATATTTTTGTAAATTAATACCTTTAGGCGCCTAAAATCAGTGTTTTTGCAATTATTTTAGTTATTTTTGCTCTATAAAAGCATAAAGTTTAGACAATATAGAGAGAGTTTGCTAAATTGTGCCACTGAAAAAGACTCTCTGTATAATTGTTGGTCAATTTTTGATTGTTCAACTAGAATTTATTGAGAATCGAATACATATATATAGTAGTAAACAAAAAAGATTGGGTTGCCGCCCAGTTGTATATAACTTTAAGGTATTAGAACAATGGCTAAAGAAAAATTTGAACGTAATAAACCGCACGTTAACGTTGGTACAATCGGTCACGTCGATCACGGTAAAACAACATTAACTGCTGCAATCTCAGCTGTACTTACTAAAGTACACGGTGGTGAAGTTAAAGATTTCGCACAAATCGATAACGCTCCAGAAGAACGTGAGCGTGGTATTACAATCAATACTTCTCACATTGAGTACGATACAGAATCACGTCACTATGCACACGTAGATTGTCCTGGTCACGCCGATTATGTTAAAAACATGATCACAGGTGCTGCCCAAATGGATGGCGCTATCTTAGTAGTTGCTGCTACAGATGGTCCTATGCCACAAACACGTGAGCACATCTTATTATCTCGCCAAGTTGGTGTTCCATTCATTATTGTTTTCATGAACAAATGTGACATGGTAGATGACGAAGAGTTATTAGAATTAGTAGAAATGGAAGTTCGTGAACTTCTTTCAGAATACGATTTCCCAGGTGATGACTTACCAGTAATCCAAGGTTCTGCATTAGGCGCACTTCAAGGTGAAGCTAAATGGGAAGAGAAAGTTGTTGAACTAGCTGACGCACTTGATTCTTACATTCCAGAGCCAGAGCGTGCTATCGATGGTGATTTCATTCTTCCAATCGAAGATGTTTTCTCAATCCAAGGCCGTGGTACAGTTGTAACAGGTCGTGTTGAACGTGGTATCGTAAAAGTTGGTGACGAAGTTGCTATCGTAGGTATCAAAGACACTACTCTTACTACTTGTACTGGTGTTGAAATGTTCCGTAAGCTTCTTGACGAAGGTCGTGCTGGCGAGAACTGTGGTGTATTATTACGTGGTACTAAGCGTGAAGACGTACAACGTGGCCAAGTATTATGTAAGCCTGGTTCAGTTAACCCACACACTAAATTCGAATCAGAAGTATACGTGTTAAGTAAAGATGAAGGTGGTCGTCATACTCCATTCTTCAAAGGATACCGTCCACAGTTTTACTTCCGTACAACAGATATCACAGGTGCTGTAGAGCTTCCTGCTGGTGTTGAAATGGTAATGCCTGGCGACAACCTTAAGTTTGTTGTTGAGCTAATCAACCCAATCGCGATGGAAGAAGGTTTACGCTTCGCTATCCGTGAAGGTGGCCGTACAGTTGGTGCTGGTGTTGTTTCTAAAATCATCGACTAGTCGATAATTTTAAAACACACTAAAAAAGGTCGCTAACGCGGCCTTTTTTATTGGGTCAAATATAGAAACGAGAAACGAAAAGTTATTGTTTCTTGGCACACTGTGAATTTAGGAGGTCCTGGATGTCGCTTGAGCTCCTCCAGAATGACGTCATACTCTTTCTCAGTATATTTGAGTATTCGCGTTACTAATTAACTTACGCCGTCATTCCACCGTGCTTTTGGGTGGAACCCCCATGCTTGACAGCGAGCTTACAAAAACATGACGTCATACTTTTTCTAAATATAGTTGAGTAACCGCGTTACTAATTAACTTACGCCGTCATTCCACCGTGCTTTTGGGTGGAACCCCCATATTTGACAGCGAGCTTACAAAAACATGACGTCATACTTTTTCTAAATATAGTTGAGTATCGCGTTACTAATTAACTTACGCCGTCATTCCACCGTGCTTTTGGGTGGAACCTCCATATTTGACAGCGAGCTTACAAAAAATCCATGTAACCGACACTTGTTAGAATATCCCCATTTTCCTAAATTTAGTTCAGGTTCTTAGTTTTAAGCATATTTATATACTCATTTTATTTTTTCAATTTATTAATCCTATACTTACCTTTATTATAAAATTTTTTAGGATTCAAAATGGACCATCAAAAACTAATAGAACAACTCACTGCTCTTGTCATGGAGTTCGGCCCCAAAATAGTTGCCGCTATTTTCGTTTGGATCATTGGTGCATGGATCATAAAAGCTCTTATTTTGGGCTTAGGCAAAGTATTAGAGAAAGGCAACGTTGATCAATCTCTAAAACCTTTTGTTAAAGGCTTATGCTCAACACTTTTAAAAGTGTTGCTAGCTATAACAGTGCTAGGCATGATTGGCATTGAAATGACTTCTTTTATCGCAATATTAGGTGCCGCAGGTTTGGCTGTAGGTATGGCATTATCGGGGACATTGCAAAATTTTGCTGGTGGCGTGATGATCTTAGTTTTCAAACCTTTCAAAATTGGCGACGTAATTGATGGTCAGGGCTACGTAGGTAAGGTCTCTGAAATTCAAATTTTTAATACTATATTAAAAACACCGGATAATAAGACAATTATTATCCCCAATGGTGGTTTAGCTACAGGCTCGATGATTAATTATTCAACTGAAAGTCAACGTCGTGTCGATTGGACAATTGGCATGGGGTATGGTGATGATGTGGATAAAGCTAAAGCGATAATTAAAAGTATGTGCGATAACGATGTACGTATTTTAAAAGACCCTGAAGTTTTTATAGCCGTTTCTGCTTTAGCTGATAGTTCAGTTAATTTTGCTGTTCGTGCTTGGGTAAATGCTGAAGATTATTGGGATGTATTTTTTGATATGAATGAAAATACCTATAAAACCTTTAATAAAGAAGGTATTAATATACCTTATCCGCAAATGGATGTGCATATGCATAAAATTGATTAGAGACTTTAGGTTGGCTATCATTCTAAACACTCACTTTAAACTTTTTTAGGGAAGCTCGGTGAGAAAATCTTCATTAATGCTATCAGTACTATTTGAACTTTGTTGTTCTTAAAGAATCGAATTACATAATTGCAGCTTAAGGAATCATTATGCGAAAAAGAAATTATCTATGCACAGCGATGTTAGTAAGTTTAAGTCTTGTTGCTTGTGCAAATGATCAGCCTCAAGAAAAACCGACAACAAAAAAAGAAGCATTACCAATGAAACATCATACTCCTCCACCGCCTAGTGAATTAAGCAAAGCACCAATGCAAGGGCAATGGTATGTAGGCACATTAAAGTTTTACAACCTTGAAGGTGGATTTTTTGGCTTTATTGGTGACAATGGTGAGCGTTTTTTACCACTCAATTTAGATAAAAAGTATCAGCAAAACGGCGCCATAATAAAAATTTTTGGTAAAGTCGATAACGATATAATGACCATTCAACAATGGGGACAGCCATTTAGAGTCGAACAAGTTGAAGTTATTAAAGCGGGTAAAAAATCTACGACAAACCCTGAAGATATTTAACACCAACATATACCAATTCCATTAATTATGTGATCTACTTTTTAGTGAGGTAAAAGGGATAAATACAAGGCATAAAATTTTATAAGTAGTTATTCTCGGCTTTGGCATCCTGCGTCGCTCTACCTACAGCATCCATGCTTTTGTACTTGAAGATTTTATAACGCAGTAGTTATTCATTTTAACCAGTAAAAATGAGCAGATAATTAATGGACTTGGTATTAGTATACTAAATGCTATTCGCTACAAACAAAGCTTTGCTGCAAAACATTTAATTGCACAGAACCTTTAAATAGCACGACTTGATAAATTCTGTCGTAAACAGACTCATCAAAACTACCTAATGGCTGGTTTGCTAATAAACCAGCTAAAACAGCAGTAGTGTTACTATGACCAACCACTACTGCATTTTCTTGCTTATGTATTAATTGAGTTGCGACTTGTTGTAGATCTTTCGGATTATATGACTCAACCTCCAAACTTTTCAATGTTGCAATTGGCTTAGCCGTTTGCATAGTTCGCTTGAAGTTAGTGCTATAGAGCTTATCTAAATTAATAAGCTCTAATTGTTTTGCAATAGATTCAGCTCTATTATGTCCGCATGATGTTAACTCAGGATCTTTTACGTTTAGTTGTTTCTCTGCATGCCTAACTAAATAAATAGTAAAGCCTTCACCTATTTGTTTTGTTTCTGCAGAATATGCAAAAACAGAATTCAAACTTATAGAAAATAAAATTAACGTAAATCTAAGCATGTTTTTAAGCATATTGTGCTCTCAATAAATCCCAGTTTTTATAACACTGGTTTAGGTTCTGTTTCAGCTCTTTGTAGTGCTGAACTAAGCTAGAACGTTCAACATCTTCCGAAAGTTTATTACTTTTTTGGGCAATAAGCTTTTTCTTTGTTTCGTAATACAAGGTCATTTGCTCTATCAGCAAGTCGTATTCATGTTGTAATTTAGTAATTAACTCTTCAGCATGAATAGAATGCTGCAATTTATTTTGACTGTTAACTAATTGCATATGAGCTTTTGCTTTAGCGATTTTATCTTCAGGTGTTTTTCTTAAGCTATGCGCTAAATTCAAATAATTACACCCCTTGATAATCCATTTCGTCGGATCAAAATGAAACCAGCGTATGCCATTGCGGTAATCATTTTCGAAGATGTGATGAAAATTATGGTAACCCTCGCCAAATGTGAAAAATGCTAATATGCCGTTATCGCGAGCAGTATTTTTTTTGGTATAGGTTTGTTTTCCCCATATATGGGCAAGAGAGTTAATAAAGAATGTAGTGTGATGGCTAAGTACTAATCGCATAACACCAATAAGTAACACACTCGACCAAATATCACCATGTAAAAAACCCAGACCAATAGGTATGCCAAAATTAGTAATGATGGTGAGCAATAAATAGTTCTTGTGCTGCCACATTACAATTTTCTCTTTTTGTAAGTCCCTAACATTATCGTAATTATTATACGTTTCGCGATGGTAGTCTCTTAACATCCAGCCAATATGTGAAAACCAGAAGCCTTTCTTTGCCGAATATGGGTCAATGTCATTATTGTCTACGTGCTTATGATGCACTCGGTGATCAGAGCTCCAATGCAAAATACTATTTTGTAGTGCAAATGCGCCGCCAATTGCATAGATAAACCTTACCGATGCATGGGCTTTATATGTACGATGTGACCATAAACGATGATAGCCGGCAGTTATAGAAAGACCACAAAAACAAAAACAAGTTATTGCTGCTATTATTTCGAAACTATCAAATCCGTGGGTAATAGCTCTATAAGGAACGGCGACGGCGGCAATAAGGAAAGTGGCTAAGAAAACTAGGATGTTTATCCATAGCAAACGAGGCTTGGTCATTAAAATCTCTTCTATATAATAATTTGAGCGTACAAGTGTACACCATTTTAACTTTTGTTTTGAATGAGTCAAGTACCAGTTTTAAAAGTTGTGGTATCATTTACCATAATAAATTTTAATCTCATTAGAAATCAGCAAACTATGTCTGGAATTAGAGCGCAACAAAAAGAGAAAACTCGTCGGTTATTAATCGATGCCGCGTTAAATCAATTAAGCGCTGATCGCAGTTTCTCAAATTTAAGCTTACGGGAGGTCGCTAAAGAGGCAGGTCTTGCAGCAACATCTTTTTATCGCCATTTCAATGATATGGATGAATTGGGTTTAACCTTAGTTGATGAGTCAGGTTTAACCTTAAGACAATTAATGCGTCAAGCCAGACAGCGAATTGAAAAGGGCGGTTCGGTGATACAAATTTCAGTAAAAACCTTTATGGAATTTATTGAATCAAATGGCAATGAGTTTAGATTATTACTGCGTGAACGCTCTGGTACATCTCCAGAGTTTCGGGCTGCTGTAAGTCGAGAGATAAGATACTTCACTATGGAACTCTGTGATTATTTGCAAAAGGCGAATAAATTAGATGCCGAAACTAGTTATCTGCAAGCTAATGCTGCAGTTACTATTGTATTCAGCACTGGAGCTGAAGCGTTAGATGCCAGCGATGAAGAAAAAGCTGATTTGGCTGAACGAATGATCAAACAATTAAGAATTATTGCTCGCGGTGCAATAGATTTAAGCTCAAGAGCGACAAGCCCCAAAAGCTAGGGCTTGGCTAGTACTCTTAATTTACTTGCGGCTCAAGATCACACCACACTCAATATGGTCGGTGTAAGGGAATTGGTCGAACAAAGCAAATTGATCAACTTTATGAGTTTTACAAAGAATTTCTAAATTGTCATGTAGTGTTTGCGGGTTACATGAAATATAAATAATTTTTTCAAACCGTGATACCAGTTCGCAAGAAGCATCATCCATTCCAGCCCTAGGTGGATCAACCAATACGGTATCGTAACTATATTTACTTAAGTCAAAACCTTGTAACCGGCGAAATTCTCGTTCACCATTCATCGCCTGACTAAATTCTTCACTCGACATTCTAATAATGTCTAAGTTTTCGATATTATTAGCAGTAATATTAAGTTGGGCTGAATACACTGAGCTTTTTGAGATCTCTGTGGCCAAGACCTTTTCAAAATTTGGCGCTAAGGCGATACTAAAATTACCGTTACCACAATAAAGTTCAACCAAATCACCCTTTGAGTTTTCAGTTGCATCGCTAGCCCAGGTAAGCATTTTTTCGTTCACACCACCGTTAGGTTGGGTGAAACTGTTCTCTACTTGTTGGTACTGTAATTTTTTACCCTTTACCGTTAGTACTTCGGTAACATACTCTTTACCTAATACTATTTTTAACTTGCGAGCTCGGCCAATAAGGTTAATTGGTGCTGTTGTTGAAAGGGTTGTTTTTAATATTTGTGCTTGCTCGTGCCATTCTTCATCTAACTGTTTGTGATACAGCAGGCTAATTAATAGTTCTCCACTTAGCGTTGAGAGAAAATCAACTTGGAATAACTTACGACGTAATACCTCATTATTTCTAATGTTGTCTAAAAGGGCCTTCATTGCATCATTGATAATTTGACTAGCAACAGGAAAATTATCAACACGGTATTTTTCGCGAGTTTCTTTATTAAACATGATGTAATAAAGATCTTCACCTTCATGCCACACCCTAAATTCGGCGCGTAATCGGTAATTTAAAGGCTCAGAAGTAAATATTTCTGCCTCTGGTACCGAAAACGGAGCAAACATAGCCGACATCGCTGTTTTTTTCTGATCAAGTTGATCTTGATAGTTGTCTGGGTGTATGTGACTGAACATGTTAAAAAGTGCCTTTCAATCGTATTTAAATATTAGAGCGCAGAGTTTAGCGATAGTTATTCTTTTGTCTAGTAAATCATAGTTAATTTTAAGCTTGTCAGCTAAAAATCATTAAGAATCGTGCATATTTGTCAATATGTGCCATAGTTTTTGTTAATTTAATGGTTAATAAAATAAAAAAAATGAAAGATTTAATCTCTGTTCGTAACATTGCAATGTTCTCAATACCTTCCTTTATTGGTGTGATGTTTTTTATGTTTCCGATAGAGTATTTAGGAGAAACAAGTATACCTGTAGCCGTCGTTGCAAAGATTTTACAGAAATTTGCAGCAAGTTTTATTATAGAAATGGTTTGTGGGATCATATTTATCAGTACATTGCTCAGCATCGTTTGTAGTGTTTTTCGTCCTGCAAGTATCCACCCATCATCATTTTTTGGCAGTTTATTTTACGTAACCCCCGTATGGCTAATTATTCGCTGCTTAGGGGCTGCCTTTGCCGCGCTTGTTTATTTACAATTAGGCTCTGAAATGATTTGGAGCAAAAATACAGGCGGCTTGTTATTACATGATTTAATGCCGATTTTATTCTCAGTATTTATTTTTGCCGGCTTATTATTACCATTACTGTTAAATTTTGGTTTACTAGAGTTTATTGGCACACTATTTAGCAAAGTAATGCGACCTTTATTTAATTTACCTGGCCGTTCAGCAATTGATTGTACGACCTCTTGGTTAGGCGATGGCACGGTAGGGGTGTTACTTACCAGTAAACAATATGAACAAAAAATATATACGCAACGAGAAGCTGCTGTTGTTGGTACAACCTTTTCTGCCGTGTCGATCACATTCAGTTTAATTGTTATCGCCGAGGTTGGCTTAGTGCATATGTTTGTGCCATTTTATGCTGCTGTTTGCCTTGCCGGATTTGTTGCCGCGCTTATTGTGCCGCGCTTGCCACCACTAAGTTTGAAAAAACAGTTATACATTGATGGTACACAACCTGATCCTGATGCTCATAAAATTCCTGATGATGAAAACATATTTAGTCATGGTTTTAAGCTAGCTTTACAACGTTCGGCAGAGATAAAAAGTTTATCCAATGTATTAGTTCATGGCATTCAAAATGCGTTAGAAATGTTATTTGTGGTGATCCCAGTCGTAATGGGAATAGGTACCATTGCTTTAGTTTGCGCAGAGTACACGCCGGTATTTGATTATTTAGGTATGCCGTTCGTTCCATATTTGGAATTATTGCAAGTTCCTGAAGCTGCCATAGCAGCAAAGTCTGTAGTCATTGGTTTCGCTGATATGTTCTTACCCGCTATTTTAATTGCTGGAGTAGAGTCGGAGTTTACTCGTTTTGTTGTTGCCGCTTTATCTATAACGCAATTAATTTACCTTTCAGAAGTAGGCGCTATGTTATTGGGTACTAAAATCCCAGTTAACATCTTGGATTTATTTGTTATTTTTATTTTAAGAACCATAGTGACTCTTCCGGTAATCGTTGCTGTTGCACATTTTGTTTATCCTTAGCGAGTAGCTTGATTCAGTTATTTTCAAACAAGTGTTTACATTGGATTAATAATTTGTGTTAATAGGATATTATTAATACTGGTAAGACCTCAGGTTTCGCATGACAACAACTACAATAAACGCTAAAAATCCTTATCCTCATTTACTCTCACCTCTAGATTTGGGGTTTACTCAATTAAGCAACCGAGTACTAATGGGCTCAATGCATACAGGCTTGGAAGAAGAAAAAAATGGTTTTGCCAAACTTGCAGCATTTTACGAAGCGAGAGCCAAAGGTGGAGTGGGCTTAATTGTCACCGGTGGTATCAGTCCTAACTTTCGTGGCAGAGTTTCTCCTTTTGGCGGAGAACTGAGTAAGTGGTGGCATGTTAAAAAGCATAAAGCCGTCACTCAAGCCGTTCATAAATATCCAACAAAGATTTGTCTGCAACTTCTTCATACTGGCCGCTATGGTTTTCATCCATTTTCAGTATCGGCAAGCAATATAAAAGCGCCAATTAATCCATTTAAACCTAAACAATTGTCGGAAAGACAAATCTGGAAAACCATCAAGGACTTCGCTAAATCATCAAAACTTGCCCAAGATGCCGGCTATGACGGTGTTGAAATTATGGGTTCTGAGGGTTATTTAATTAATCAATTTAGTTGTAAGCGTACCAATCATCGCACCGATGCTTGGGGCGGAAATATTGAAAATCGTATGCGTTTAGGTGTTGAAGCAGTGAAGGCAACTCGTGAGCGGGTTGGTGAGAAGTTTATTATTATTTTCCGTTTGTCGATGCTCGATTTAGTTGAAGGTGGTAATACTTGGGAAGAAGTTATTACTATGGCGAAGGCGATTGAAGCCGCTGGCGCAACTATTATTAATACAGGTATTGGTTGGCATGAAGCTCGAGTGCCAACAATTGCAACCAGTGTTCCAAGAGGTGCATTTACTTGGATAACAGAGCGCATGATGGGTGAGGTTAAAATTCCTTTAGTGTCAACTAACCGTATTAATACCCCAGAAGTTGCTGAACAAGTACTTGCTTCTGGTCAATCTGATATGGTTTCTATGGCCAGACCATTTTTAGCGGATGCCGATTTTGTTAACAAAGCGGCAGAAAATAAAGCAGACGAGATAAATACCTGTATTGGTTGTAATCAAGCTTGTTTGGATCATGTATTTAAACAGCAGCGTGCATCGTGTTTAGTAAACCCACAAGCATGTTATGAAACTGAATTAACGTTTGATAAAACCAAGCAGTCAAAGTCTATCGCTGTTATTGGCGCTGGACCCGCAGGATTAGCATTTAGTTGTTATGCTGCTGAGCGTGGTCATAAAGTTGAGTTATTTGATGCCGCAAGTGAAATTGGCGGTCAATTTAACTTTGCTAAACAAATCCCTGGTAAAGAAGAATTCTTTGAGACGTTACGTTATTTTACAAAACAACTTGAACTATTAAAGGTCAAGGTCACTCTTAATAGCCACCAAAGTGCTGAATCATTAACTGAAAAAGGTTTTGACGATATTGTTGTAGCAACAGGTATATCACCGCGTACACCGCCTATTGAAGGTATTGATAACCCTATGGTGCTTAGTTACCTTGATGTATTACGCGACCGAAAACCTGTAGGTAAGCGTGTAGCAATTATTGGCGCGGGTGGTATTGGTTTTGATGTTGCAGAATTTTTGGCCGAAGAAGATTCATTAACCAATAAGCCGCAAGAATGGCTGAAAGAATGGGGTATAGATAAATCATACCAACAGGGCGGGGCGTTAATAGCCGACCATACTCACACTAAAACAGAGCGTGAAATTCATTTAATGCAACGTAAAACCAGCAAAGTTGGAGCCGGTTTAGGAAAAACTACCGGTTGGATACATAGAAGTACATTGAAAAACCAGGGGGTTAATATGATCCCTGGGGTTGAATATTCTAAAATCGATGGTAATAAATTGTTTTTTATTGTTAATGGCAAGGAGCAAAAAATTGAGCTTGATAACATTATTGTCTGTGCAGGCCAAACTCCTAACCGAACACTTTATGAACAATTAATTGATCGAAATCAAAGCACACATTTAATTGGTGGTGCAGATGTTGCTGCCGAACTTGATGCAAAACGAGCGATACGACAAGGTGCCGAATTAGCTGCTCGTATCTAATATCCCCATGTTAATTGCAAGGAGTTTTCCTAACTCCTTGCAATTAAACAGAAAAAATCTCTTTCTAATAACAAAAAACTACAGTTTTATTTGTTAATAAAATTTTAATTTCGAAAATTTGAACTACTATAAAATTAGTGAATTTACTTAATTTATATACTTAAATGCAATAAGTTATAACTTATAGTTATATGTGAGTGGCTTTATTGATAACATCTGATTGCCCTTTCGAACATTTGCTTTGCTTTGTTACTGATATATTAATCGAGTTAAAAAATAATTTAGAGTTCGCAGGAGATAATAATGCGCTTCAAAGTTTTAGGTGCTTCAGCACTAATGATGTTAATGATTACAGGTTGCGGTGAGCAACAAAAAGCTGCTCCAGCTGCAGCACCAGCCCCACAGGTTGGCGTACAAGTAATTAAACCAGAAAGTTTAACAATTTCAGAACGCTATGCTGGTAAAACAGCTGCACTGTCAAAAGTGTCAGTTGTTCCGCAAGTTTCTGGTGTTATCACTAAAGTTCACATCAAAGAAGGTCAAGAAATTAAACGTGGCCAAATCATGTTTGAAATCGATTCACAACCATTTGAAGCAGAAGTTCTTCGTCAACAATCAAACTTAAAGCAAGCTGAAGCTGGTCTGGCATTGGCTGAAGTTAAGTATGAAATGTCGAAAAGCTTAGCTGGCAGTAATGCGATGAGCAAGTTAGATGCAGAACAAATCAAAGTAAATCGTGATGTAGCTGAGGCCGCACTTGCTGCAGCAAAAGCATCACTAGTACAAGCACAATTATCTCTTCATAAAAGTAAAGTACCAGCGCCAATTGATGGTGTAGTTGGTATTACTAAATTTGGCATTGGTGATTTGGTTGGCACTGCGCATGGAGCAATTGTTGATATAGTAGCTAATGGCCAAATTGAAGTGTATACCCAAATTGGTGAAAATGAACATTTTAAATCTGTAGCTAAAAAACTGAAAAATCAGCAAATTATTCCTGATACTATAGAATTAGAGCTGGCTGATGGTTCAATGTACAACCATACCGGCACCATTAACTTTATCGGAAGTGAAGTTAGCGCAGGAACTGTAACGTATCGTGTTTTATTCTCTAATCCAGACGGCCTATTACTTGGTGGTCAAAATGTAACTCTAGTTGCGACAGCTGGCAAAGCGAAAAATTTCCATTACATTCCACAAATGGCGGTTATGGAAGATCAATTAGGCAGATTTATCTACGTAGTAGGTAAAGATAATATCGTAGAAAAACGAATTATTAAATTAGGTAAGCGCTACGGTGTTAACTGGATTGTTGAAGATGGTTTGCAAGATGGTGAGAAAGTTATTGTTTCTGGCATCTTAAAAGCAAAAGTTGGTCAAGCCGTAACTCCAGTAGAAGAATAAGGGGTTAGCTCATGATTGAATTTTTCATAAATCGTCCCAAATTTGCAATAGTATTATCTATCGTAATGACGTTGACCGGTATATTGACCATGCTGAAAATGCCTGTGTCGTTATACCCAACAGTAACACCGCCTACTATTATGATCACAGCTACCTTCCCTGGTGCCGATCATAACACTATTCGTGATACCGTTGCCTCTGTATTAGAGCAAGATATCAACGGTGTTGAGAACATGATTTATATGGATACTAAATCAGCTAATGATGGTACCTATATTGGACGCGTTACATTCGCTATTGGTACAGATCCTGACCGTGCACAATCGCTAGTACAAAACCGAGTGAATAAGGCTTTGCCTAAATTACCTGGTATCGTAAAGCAACTTGGTGTGACGGTGCAAAAATCATCTCCATCAATGCTAGTTTCTGTAAGTTTATATTCACCGAATAATACTTACGATGACGTATTTTTATCAAATTACATGACATTAAACATTCTGGATCAATTGTTACGAGTAAACGGTGTTGGTGAGCTGAAAATGCTTGGTCAAAAAGATTACTCGTTACGTATTTGGATTGATAATGAAAAAATGGCAGGTTTTGGTATTACCGATACTGAAGTAAGCAATGCCGTTGCTGCACAAAACGCGACAATTTCTGCTGGTAAAATTGGTGAATCACCAAACCCAGAAGGGACAACATTTCAATATACTATCAAGACTAAAGGTCGTTTGAAAAACATTGAAGAGTTTGAGGATATAGTTGTCCGTGTTTTGCCTGATGGCAGTGATATTCGCTTAAAAGATATTGCTCGTATTGAGTTAGGTTCAAAGGCCTATAATGCGCAAGCAAGTTGGAGTGATAAACCTTCTCCTCTGTTAATTGCTTATCAAGCACCTGGTGCTAATGCCATTGTTGTGGCCAATGAAGTAAAAGCAAAAATGCAAGAAATTTCAAAAGCATTCCCTGAAGATATTGAATACGATATTGCCTTTGACTCAACTACTTTTATATCAGCTTCGATGAATGAGGTTTACAAAACGTTATTTGAAGCGCTAATACTTGTAGCAATCATTACTTTTATGTTCTTGCAAAACTGGCGTGCTACGATTATTCCATTAATCGCTATACCAGTATCTCTTGTCGCTACATTCTTAGTATTTAAAATGATGAATATTGACATTAATACCATTTCGATGTTCGGGTTGATTTTGGCTATTGGTATTGTAGTTGATGCCGCTATCGTGGTGATAGAAAACGTTGAGCGATTAATGCATGAAGAGCATTTACCGGCAAAAGAAGCTACATCTAAGGCGATGAAAGAAGTTACCGCACCGCTAATCGCATCAGCATTGGTATTAATGGCGGTATTTGTACCTGTATCACTAGCACCGGGTATGGTTGGTATCCTTTATGCACAATTTGGTGTGGCAATTGTAGCCTCAACGGTTCTATCAACAGTTGTTGCACTAACATTAACACCAGCACTGTGTGCTACTTTAATGCAGGTAAAACCGCTTGCCACTAAAGGCCCATTAGGTTGGTTCAACCGTTTTGTTGATGTTACGCGTGAAAAATATGGTTGGCTAGTAGATTTCCTTGGTCGTCGTTTAATGCTGACTATGGTTATTTTTGTCGCGCTACTTGCTTATATTGGCTATTTAGGTAAAACCATGCCGACCGGTTTTATTCCTGAAGAAGATAAAGGTAACTTTATCGTTGATGTGTCTTTGCCTGAAGCGGCAACATTAGAACGTACTATCGAACAAGTTAATCAAATGACTCGTGAAATAGAAGCTATCCCGGGTGTTGCCCGTGTTGTTTCGGCATCAGGCTTTAGTATGCTTAAAGGTGCCTTGGCAACGAATTCCGCAATGCTTATTGTTTCTTTAGATGATTGGTCTTTACGTAAAACACCCGAACTATCGCTAGTATCTGTGCTTGGCCAAACTCGTGGTTTACTTGCAGCAAATAAAGAAATTAAAGGCTTAGCAATTACCACTCCTGCAATTCCAGGTATGGGTACATCATCTGGTTTGAGCATTGTTTTACAAGATACCATGGGACGTTCAACAGAGTCACTTGCGCCGGTATTGCAAAAGTTCTCGATGGACTTGATGGCTCGCCCTGAAATTGCTTTTGCATTTTCTACCTATACAGCTAATGTTCCACAGCTGTACTTAGATATTGATTATGAATTAGCAATGAAACTGGGGGTTCAGCCAACAGCAATTAACTCAACTTTGTCGACTATGTTTGGTAAAAAATACGTTAACGACTTCACCAAATTTGGTAAAAACTATCAGGTTAATATTATGTCTGATGGCCAATTTAGAGATGATGAGTCGGATCTAAATACTTTATATGTTGCGAGTGGCACTGGCGAGTTGATTAAATTCTCGTCGTTTGCTGAATTTAAACCTGCTATTGGTGCAGATGTTTCAGCCCGTTATAACTTATATAATTCAACGCAACTTATGGCAGCAGCAGCGCCTGGCTATTCATCTGGTGACGCGATCAAAGCTGTACAAGAAGTAGCGAAAACATTACCTGATGGATATACGACTGACTGGACTGGGCAAACGTATCAAGAAGTTGAAACTGGTGGCGGTATCATTTTCCTATTCGCACTGGCTATTTTATTTACATACTTGTTCTTAGTTGCACAGTATGAATCTTGGATGACACCATTTGCTATCATTCTATGTGTTCCAACAGCATTATTCGGTGCGTTATTCTTGGTAAGTATGATGGGTGGAACCTTAAATATTTATACTCAAATTGGTTTAGTCTTGATGATAGGTATGGCTGCTCGTAACGCGATATTGATTGTTGAATTTGCTAAGGTATTACGTGAAGATAAAGGCTTAACTATTTTAGAATCAGGTATTCAAGCAGCTAAATTACGTATGCGAGCGGTTGCGATGACAGCATTTGCCTTTATTTTAGGCGTTGTGCCACTGATGATCGCATCAGGTGCAGGTGCCGCGTCTCGTAACGTAATGGGACAGACGGTATTTGGCGGTATGTTGTCAGCAACTATCATCGGTTGTATCTTCGTTCCTATCTTCTTTATTATGTTCCAAAGATTGCGAGAACACTTTGGCTCAAAAACTCAGATAGCATCAATTGCTGATGCAGCACGAGATGGTAAAGAATAACATTAGATTATAATTAATCATTATAAAGAGCGGGCTAATTAGCCCGCTTTTTTCTTGCTTGATTTTCAACGTCTAGGAGTCGTTGAAATTTTGTTATTAAAAAGGCCGCATCAGCGACCTTTAATTTTTACTTCAGGGATGAAGGAATGTCAATTTGCCATGGATGACATAAAATTGACTCAATGTAAGTAAAGAATTAAGACAACAAGGGCTTTAAGAACCTAGCGGTATGAGACTCTTTATTCTCGGCAACGACTTCCGGTGTACCTGTAACAAGAATTTGCCCTCCACCAGAGCCACCTTCAGGACCTAAATCGACAACCCAGTCGGCTGTTTTTATTACATCAAGGTTATGCTCAATAATCACCACGGTATTACCATGATCACGTAGGCGATGTAATACATGCATTAATTGCTTAATATCATGAAAATGCAAACCTGTAGTTGGCTCATCTAAAATATATAGCGTTTGCCCTGTATCACGTTTTGATAATTCTTTAGAAAGCTTAACACGTTGTGCTTCACCACCAGAAAGAGTAGTGGCTGACTGGCCAAGTTTGATATAAGAAAGCCCAACATCGACCAAAGTTTGAAGTTTTCGTTTAACCGCAGGAATTGCGCTGAAAAATTCAAAGCCATCTTCGATGGTCATATCCAAAACTTCATGGATGTTTTTGCCTTTATAGCGAATTTCTAAAGTCTCACGGTTGTAACGTTTTCCTTTACAAATATCACAAGGTACATAAACATCTGGTAAAAAATGCATCTCAACTTTAATTACACCATCACCTTGGCAAGCTTCACAACGTCCGCCTTTAACATTAAAGCTGAATCTTCCAGGTTTATAACCACGAGAGCGAGATTCTTGTGTAGCTGAGAATATGTCACGTATTGCGGTAAATATACCGGTGTAAGTAGCTGGGTTTGAACGAGGAGTTCGACCTATTGGGCTTTGATCAATGTCGATAACTTTATCAAGCTTTTCTAAACCAGTTATGGTTTTATAAGGTGCTGGTTCATCTAAGGTTGCACGGTTCAATTCGATATGTGAAATCTTATATAAAGTGTCGTTAATTAATGTTGATTTACCAGAGCCTGAAACCCCGGTAACACAAGTCATCAAACCTAAAGGAATAGTTAAATCGATATTTTGAAGATTGTTACCCGTAGCTCCGGTGAGTTCAATAACATTATCTTGATTAAACGGGGTGCGTTTGTCAGGAATTTCAATTTTTAGGGCACCAGATAAATACTTCCCTGTTAAGGAGTCTTCACTAGCTAAAATATCATCGATAGTTCCTTCCGCAATGATTTGTCCACCATGAACTCCTGCACCAGGGCCGATATCAATAACATGATCGGCTTCTTTAATCGCGTCTTCATCATGTTCTACCACAATCACGGTATTGCCTAAATCGCGCAGGTGTATCAACGTTTTCAATAAACGCTCATTGTCGCGTTGATGTAAACCTATCGAAGGTTCATCAAGTACATACATTACACCGACTAAACCTGCTCCGATTTGAGAAGCTAAGCGAATACGCTGTGCTTCACCACCCGATAAAGTATCGGCACTTCTTGATAGGGTTAAGTAATTCAACCCTACATTTACTAAGAAACCTAAACGGTCATTAACTTCTTTTAATATTTTCTCGGCAATTTGACCACGTTGGCCTACTAGATCTAACTGTTGAAAGAATTCAGCGGCATGCGCGATCGAATATTCAACGATCTCATCAATAGTTTTATTATCAACAAAAACATTACGCGCTTCCAAACGTAAGCGACTGCCGTCACAACTCGGACAAGTTTGGTTATTCAGATACTTAGCCAATTCTTCTCTTACCGCGTTCGATTCTGTTTCACGGTAACGTCTATCCATATTCACTAGGATCCCTTCAAAAGGGTGCTTGCGTTTAACTATGTCACCACGGTCATTCATATACTTGAATTCAATATCTTGACGCCCACTACCTAATAGTATTATCTGTTGGATCCCAAGCTCTAAATCTTTAAATGGTAGGTTTAAGTCGAATTTATAGTGGTCGGCTAATGAGGTGAGCATTTGAAAATAATAAAAGTTGCGCTTATCCCAGCCGCGAATAGCCCCACCAGCTAAGCTAAGTTCGTCATTAGCAATAACACGATGTTGATCGAAAAATTGTTTATGGCCAAGACCATCACAGGTTTGACATGCACCAGCAGGGTTGTTGAATGAAAACAGTTTTGGTTCAGGCTTTTGCATACTGTAGCCACATTGTGGACAGGCAAAGTTGGCAGAAAATAATAGTTCTTCTCTTTCAGGCTCATCCATAAATGCAATAGCAGCAATACCATCAGTAAGTGATAGCGCGGTTTCAAAAGATTCAGCCAAACGGGTTTGAATATCTTCACGAACCTTTAAGCGATCGACAATTACTTCAATGGTATGCTTTTTGTGCAAGTCTAGTGTTGGAGGATCAGATAAGTCACAAACATCACCATCAATACGGGCGCGGATGTAGCCTTGTGCAGCTAGATTATCTAATAACTTTATATGTTCGCCTTTTCTATCTAGGACTACAGGTGCCAATAGCATCACCTTAGTGCCTTCTTCTAAAGCTAAAACATTATCAACCATTTGGCTAATTGTTTGCGCAGCAAGTGGTTCATGATGTGTTGGACAGCGGGGCTCACCCACTCGTGCAAACATTAAGCGTAAGTAGTCATAAATTTCAGTAATGGTACCTACAGTGGAGCGTGGATTGTGAGATGTTGATTTTTGCTCAATTGAAATTGCCGGCGATAAGCCCTCAATATGATCAACATCAGGTTTCTCCATTAGAGATAAAAATTGACGAGCATAAGAAGAAAGAGATTCAACATAACGACGTTGGCCTTCAGCATATAAGGTATCGAATGCTAAAGATGATTTACCAGAACCAGATAGACCGGTAATAACAATTAGTTTATCGCGAGGGATATCTAAGTCGATATTTTTTAAGTTATGAGTACGAGCACCACGAACTTCAATTTGCTTCATCTTACATCCTGTTGCTACCTTTGAACCATATTATTGGTTAGGGCCAGCCTGAAATTTTGAGAATCGAGCATTATGCCATAGAACTGAGTTAAAAATCAGCTAACAGTGGGGTTTTTATCTGGTAGGGAATAAAACTGCTAACAATTAAGCACACTGTCAAGCAGGGAGGTCCTTGATGTCGCTTATGCTCCTAAAGGATGACGTGATATAAATAAATGAGCATTGAAGTTACATCTATCCTTAAATAAGCGCACCGTCATTCCGTTATGCTCGTGAACGGAACCTCCACGCTCGACAGTGAGCTTTTGTAACTTAATATATAAACCAACTCAGTATGGCTTACACTTTTTAACCATAGCTCATAATTTATACTTGCATCAAACACCCAATTCTGTATAATACGCCGACTTGTCCTATATGGGTAAGTCATATTGTTAGGTTTATTTGGCTACAGGCCGTTTATAATCTAACCAACAGCAACTCCGATTTGGAGTTGAATGTATATAGCAGTACGCTCCCCTACACCAAAACGTAGGTGATGAGTCGTACTTTGTTCGTTCTTTTTATATTGGGGATTTGATTACATGTCAAGTCAAAGAATTCGCATTCGTTTGAAAGCGTTCGATCATCGTCTGATTGATCAATCAACAGCTGAAATCGTAGATACTGCAAAGCGCACTGGTGCTCAGGTTCGTGGTCCTATTCCACTTCCTACACGTAAAGAGCGTTTTACAATCTTGGTTTCTCCACACGTAAACAAAGATGCTCGTGATCAATACGAGATTCGTACTCACAAGCGTATGATTGATATTGTTGAACCAACTGAGAAAACTGTAGACGCATTAATGCGTTTAGATTTAGCAGCTGGTGTTGACGTTCAGATCAGCTTGGGTTAATAAGGGGATTTAACTATGACTATTGGTTTAGTCGGACGTAAAGTTGGTATGACTCGTGTCTTCACTGAAGATGGCGTTTCAATTCCAGTTACAGTCGTAGAAGTTGAAGCTAACCGCGTTGCTCAAGTGAAAACTCTTGAAAACGATGGTTATCGTGGTTTACAAGTAACAACTGGCTCTCGTAAAGCTAGTCGTGTTACAAAACCTTTAGCAGGTCATTTTGCTAAAGCAGGTGTTACAGCTGGCCGTGGCTGCTGGGAATTCCGCTTACAAGATGGCGAAGGTGAAGGTATTGAAGCTGGCAGTGATATCACTGTTGAGTTATTCAATGAGACCAAATTAGTAGACGTTACCGGTACTTCAAAAGGTAAAGGTTTCCAAGGTGGTATTAAGCGTTGGAACTTTACAATGCAAGATGCTACTCATGGTAACTCTATATCTCACCGTTCTAACGGCTCGATCGGCCAGTGTCAAACACCTGGTCGTGTATTTAAAGGCAAAAAGATGTCTGGTCACATGGGTGCTGAGAAAGTTACTACTCAAAACCTTGAATTGGTTCGCGTTGACGCTGCACGTAACTTGCTCCTTATTAAAGGTGCGGTTCCAGGTGCAATAAACGGCAACGTAATCGTTAAACCAGCTGTTAAAGCCTAACGTCCAGGAGATTAGTGATGGAATTAGCAATTAAAGACGCTTCAGGCGCTCTTGAAGTTTCTGAAGCTACCTTTGGACGTGAGTTCAATGAAGCACTAGTACACCAAGTAGTTGTTGCATATGCAGCAGGTGCTCGTCAAGGTACTGTGAAGCAAAAGACTCGTTCAGAAGTTAGCGGCGGTGGTGCAAAACCATGGCGTCAAAAAGGTACTGGCCGTGCACGTGCTGGTACAAGTCGTGGTCCAATCTGGCGTTCAGGTGGTGTAACATTTGCTGCCAAACCTCAGGATCACAGCCAAAAAGTTAACCGTAAAATGTATCGCGGTGCGATTCAAAGCATTCTTTCAGAATTAGTACGTCAAGAACGTCTAGTTGTTGTTGAGAACTTTGCGGTAGAAACACCTAAGACTAAAGAATTAGTTGCCAAGTTAAAAGGTCTTGAATTAAAAGACGTTTTAATCGTAACGAAAGAAGTTGACGAGAACTTGTTCTTATCAGCTCGCAACTTATATAAAGTTGACGTTCGTGACGTAGCTGGTATTGATCCTGTTAGCCTTGTAGGTTTCGAGAAAGTATTAGTTACAGCTGATGCGATTAAGCAAATTGAGGAGATGTTAGCATGATAAACGAAGAACGTTTGTTGAAGGTGATCATGGCACCTAACATTTCTGAAAAAGCAACTATGGCAGCTGAGTCAAACAACACTGTTGTTTTCAAAGTAGCTACAGATGCAAATAAAGCAGAAATCAAAGCAGCAGTTGAAAAACTTTTCGAAGTTGAAGTTACTGGTGTTCGCACTTTAAATGTTAAGGGTAAAGTTAAACGTACTGGCGCACGTTTTGGTCGCAGAAGCGACTGGAAAAAAGCTTACGTTACTCTTAGTGAAGGCAGCGACATCGATTTCGTTGGCGCAGAGCAATAGGAGAAAATCATGGCTATAGTAAAATGTAAACCTACTTCTCCGGGTCGTCGCCACGTTGTTAAAGTGGTAAACACGGAGTTGCACAAAGGTAAGCCTTACGCGCCTCTTTTAGAGAAAAACTCTAAATCTGGTGGTCGTAACAATACTGGTCGTATTACAGTTCGTCACGTTGGTGGTGGTCATAAGCAACATTACCGCGTAGTTGACTTCTTACGAAACAAAGATGGCATCCCTGCAAAAGTTGAGCGTTTGGAATATGATCCAAACCGTAGTGCAAACATCGCACTTGTACTTTATGCAGATGGTGAGCGTAAATACATTCTTGCACCTAAAGGTGTGAGCGCTGGTGATACGATCCAGTCTGGTGTAGACGCACCTATTAAAGCAGGTAACACATTACCACTTCGTAATGTACCTCTTGGTAGTGTAATCCATGCAATCGAACTTAAACCTGGTAAAGGTGCACAGATCGCACGTTCAGCTGGTACTTATGCACAATTAGTTGCAAAAGACGGCCAATACGTGACTTTACGTCTTCGCTCTGGCGAAATGCGTAAATTCTTGTCTGATTGTCGTGCAACTTTAGGTGAAATCGGCAACGCTGAACACATGCTTCGCTCTTTGGGTAAAGCAGGTGCTACACGCTGGCGTGGTGTTAGACCAACTGTTCGTGGTGTTGCCATGAACCCAGTTGATCACCCACACGGTGGTGGTGAAGGTAAAACTTCAGGCGGTCGTCACCCGGTATCACCTTGGGGTGTACCAACTAAGGGTTACAAGACTCGTTCAAACAAACGTACTGATAAATTTATCGTACGTCGTCGTACTAAGTAGTACTAATTAAGTAATTAAAGAGGAATTACCATGCCACGTTCTCTCAAGAAAGGTCCTTTTATTGACCTGCACTTGTTGACGAAGGTAGAGAAAGCTTTGGAAAGCGGGAATAAAAAACCAATTAAGACTTGGTCCCGTCGTTCAATGATCATACCTAACATGATCGGATTGACCATCGCTGTCCATAATGGCCGTCAACACGTTCCAGTATTTGTTACCGATGAAATGATCGGACACAAACTGGGTGAATTTGCACCTACTCGTACTTATCGCGGTCATGTCGCTGATAAGAAAGCGAAGAAAAGATAAGGGAAAATAAGATGGAAGCAATCGCTAAACATAAATTTGCCCGTGGTTCAGCACAAAAAGCACGTTTGGTTGTAGACCAAATTCGCGGACTGCAAGTTGAAAAAGCACTTGAAATATTAAACTACAGCAACAAGTCTGCTGCAGATTTAGTAAAGAAAGTTCTTGATTCAGCTATTGCAAATGCTGAGCACAATGAAGGTGCAGACATTGATGAATTATTCGTTAAAACCATTATGGTTGACGATGGTCCAACAATGAAACGTATTAAACCTCGTGCGAAAGGTCGCGCGGATCGTATCCTTAAGCGCACCAGTCACATTACCGTGATTGTAGCTGATCACTAGGAGATATTAGTATGGGTCAGAAAGTACATCCTACCGGTATTCGCCTAGGTATCACTAAACCTTTTGCGTCTACTTGGTATGCAAGCAGCAAAGAATATGCAGCTAACATTAAGGGCGATCACGAAGTTCGTGCCTTCCTTACTGAAGAATTAAAGCGTGCATCATTATCGAAGATTGTTATTGAGCGTCCAGCGAAGTCAATCCGCGTTACTATCCATACAGCCCGTCCAGGTGTTGTAATTGGTAAGAAAGGCGAAGACGTTGAGAAACTACGTAAAAAAGTTTCTCAAATCGCAGGTGTGCCGGCACAAATCAACATCGCTGAAGTTCGTAAGCCAGAAATGGATGCGCAACTTGTAGCTGACGGCATTGCTAGTCAGTTAGAGCGTCGTGTTATGTTCCGTCGTGCAATGAAACGTGCAGTACAAAACGCTATGCGTTTAGGTGCTAAGGGTATCAAAGTTCAAGTAAGTGGTCGTTTAGGCGGCGCTGACATCGCACGTGCAGAATGGTATCGTGAAGGTCGTGTACCTTTACATACATTACGTGCTGACATTGATTACGCAACAGCTCGTGGTAACACAACATATGGTGTTATCGGTGTTAAAGTTTGGATCTTTAAAGGTGAAGTTATTGGTAAAATGCCTCTACAGGCAGAAGTACCAGCAGCTAAACCAAAAGGTAAAGGCAAGCGCAAGAGCAGTAAGTAAGGAAATAAGTAATGTTACAACCAAAACGTACTAAATTCCGTAAGCAATTTAAACTACGCAACCGTGGCCTAGCGCACACTGGTAGCTCAGTTAGCTTCGGTACTTATGGCTTAAAAGCTGTAGCACGTGGACGTATGACTGCTCGTCAAATCGAAGCAGCTCGTCGTGCAATGACACGTCACGTAAAACGTCAAGGTAAAATTTGGATTCGAGTTTTCCCTGACAAACCAATTACCAAAAAACCTCTTGAGGTTCGTATGGGTAAAGGTAAAGGTAGTGTTGAATATTGGGTTTGCCAAATTCAACCAGGACGTGTTCT
Source organism: Thalassotalea psychrophila (assembly GCF_031583595.1). Taxonomy (NCBI): domain Bacteria; kingdom Pseudomonadati; phylum Pseudomonadota; class Gammaproteobacteria; order Alteromonadales; family Colwelliaceae; genus Thalassotalea; species Thalassotalea psychrophila. Next base: position 4,139,831 of record NZ_CP134145.1, on the reverse strand, counting down.
TTATGAAATGGAAGGTGTTCCGGAAGAGATCGCACGCGAAGCTTTTGAGCTTGCAGCGTCAAAGATCCCTTTCAAGACTACTTTCGTAACTAGGACGGTAATGTAATGAAAGCTACTGAACTAAAAGACAAAAGCATTGAAGAGCTTAATGCTGAATTACTAGGCTTATTGCGCGAACAGTTTAACTATCGCATGCAAGCAAGCACTGGTCAGTTAGCTCAAACTCATTTGCTACGAAACGTACGTCGCGATATAGCACGTGTAAAGACAATTCTAACTGAAAAGGCAGCATCATAATGAGCGAATCTATTCGTACTCTACAAGGTCGCGTTATCAGTAACAAGATGGAAAAGTCTATCACTGTTATGATTGAGCGTCGTGTTAAGCACCCTATCTACGGTAAATACATGATCCGTTCAACTAAGTTGAAAGCGCATGATGAATCTAACGTATGTAATGAAGGTGACTTAGTAACAATTCGTGAATGTGCACCAATTTCAAAGTCTAAAAACTGGACTTTAGTTGATGTAATCACAAAAGCTTAATTTAAGCTGATTGTACTAAATTGAAAAAGGCTCCTTAGGGAGCCTTTTTTTATGCACGAGATTTAAGATGTATGAAATTCACATTCGTAGAATGTGGCAACACCTTAAACTCAACTCTATACCTTACGATAGAGGTAATAGATAAATCGGCTAATTATTGATATTAAAAGATTTTTTAAAATGTTGAATAATTATCTACTTTAATGACTGAGTTTTGTGCTAATTTAGTAAGCAAAATAATAAGAATTATAAGCTTCTCATGACATCTATATCCCTAAAACTATTTGGCGACTTATCCAATACTCTAATTGCAACTGGCTTTTATCGTGAAAAGTCTTTCCAAGTGTTTATTGTCTCCCAGATTGCATTGTTAATCGCATTCATTATTCAACTAAGTAATGCTGCTTATGGCTTGGCAGGGGCGTTGTTTCTGGTATTTGTCGTAATTGCTGTTAGCTTTCTTTCTCTTTATAAAAAGCATCCTAAAACGGCCACCGGTACTTTATTATTTGGCCATACTTGTTTAGCTACAGTTTTGATGTGGTCATACGGTGGCTTGCGTGATGAGGTTTTATTTGTATATCCAATGGTATTAATTTTTGCGACATTACTCGGCTCTACTAAACTTGTAACGATTATATTTTCGATAATCAGCTTAGTAATTTTTGCCAATGGCTATGCTAACCAATTTGGACTTTATACAAACAACGCACCACAAATTGATCTTCAATCAGCTGCGATCATTAATTTAATTTTATTAGTGATATTTATTTGCAGTTATTTCGCCGCACAAAATATAAAAGAATTAATCAACAAATTGGTTAAAGAAAATGAAAAGGTAGAAAAGTCGAAACGAGAAATTCAAAAACTAGTCCATCAGGATGCGTTAACAGGTTTGCCTAACCGAGTAGTTGCTGAAAGTAAGTTCAAAGAACTAATCGTTGCTGCAAAAGATAAAAATACATCACTGGCGTTGTTGTTTGTCGACTTAGATGATTTTAAAAATATAAACGATACATTAGGTCACCATGTTGGTGATAAATTTCTAAAAATAATCTCCACAAGGATGGCAGGTAAACTTGCCGGTATCGGTTCCTTATATCGACTGGGTGGCGACGAATTTATTATTTTGCTTAATTCGGCTTCTACATCGGCAGAAGTTAAAAAAATATCAGAAACTATCTCTCGTACTGTTAGTGAGCCATTAACCATTAATGATTGTCATTTATCTGCGTGTTGCTCTATTGGGGTAACTATTGCACCAGAAGATGCTGATGATTTTGATACAGCGTTAAAGTATGCCGATATAGCTTTATACGAAGCAAAAAGTGCCGGTCGTAATCAGATTTGTTTAATAACAGATAAAATGATTGAGAAAACTGAAACAGAATTCACCTTGTTAGAGGAACTGCGTAAAGCTCTGCGTGATGAAGCATTTAAAGTGCACTTTCAACCGAAACTGGATCTTGTAACAAAAGAGGTTATTGGTGCAGAAGCTCTGTTACGTTGGTGGCATCCGACTCTAGGGCAAATAACGCCAAACCAATTTATTCCTTTAGCAGAGAAATCTGGCTTAATTAAAGAATTGGGTTTTTGGGTACTCGAGCAATCAATTAAAGAGTGTGTTTATTGGCATAAGCGTGGCTACAAAGATTTAGTTATAGCGGTAAACCTATCACCAATTCAATTTAATTCACCGGACTTTACTAAATCGGTGTTGCAGCTTCTTGGTCGCCACGGTCTGGCAGAGTCATATTTAGAATTAGAAATCACTGAGAATGTGCTCATCGAACAGAATGATGTGCAAAAATCTAATATTAATATGTTAGCCGCTGCGGGTATAAAACTGGCTATTGATGACTTTGGTAAAGGCTATTCAAATTTAGCTTATATTAAAAAATTAAATATAGATTCAATCAAAATAGATTTTGAATTCGTAAAAGGCATGACTTCAAATGATGATGACTTAGCAATTGTTACCGCTATTATAGATATTGCTAAGCGCTTAGGAATTAAAAGTGTAGCGGAAGGCGTTGAATCCGAAGATATATCAAGTTTATTGAAAGAACTTGGCTGTAATTCCGCGCAAGGTTTCTTATGGTCGCATGCCTTGGAATCGTCGGCATTTAGTGCATTCTTGGATGAAAGAAAATGATGTAAATAAGCAACTTCAGAATGAAATTAGCTGTTATTTCATGGCTGTAGTGATATTTGATTTCACGTCTTAATTTATCAAAATAGATAACCTTAGTTGTGCTTATGCCAAACTTGCTAAAAATATCGCATTTTAAGCCCCTTTTTGAAGGGGCTTTTTTAGCTCAAATTCGTAACAATATGTAATTCCAATTTATAGTGTTTATTGTAGTAAAAACAAGTAGATAGCATGTTAATCAATTAACAATCAATTAACCCTCTCATATTCACCTTATATTTTGTCTAAATAAAGTACCACTTTTTTGTTAGTGGTGTTATAATCTCGCGCCCACTGACTATAGGTTGGTGGAAAAAGGCAGTGACGGGTCAAATTTTTGGCCTTAAATTTATAACAGCGGAGCACATATAATATGATCCAAATGCAATCACAGCTAGACGTTGCTGACAACAGCGGCGCTCGACGCGTGCAATGTATAAAGGTTCTAGGTGGCTCGCACCGTCGCTATGCAGGTATTGGTGACATCATTAAGGTTTCTGTTAAAGAAGCTATTCCTCGCGGTAAAGTGAAGAAAGGTGATGTTCTTAATGCGGTAGTGGTGCGCACTAGAAAAGGCGTTCGTCGTTCAGATGGTTCAGCCATTCGATTTGATGGAAACGCGGCAGTAATGTTAAATGCTAACTTACAGCCAATTGGTACACGTATTTTCGGACCAGTAACTCGTGAATTAAGAACTGAAAAGTTCATGAAGATCGTTTCACTAGCCCCTGAAGTACTTTAAGGAGTCACGAAAATGGCCTCTAAAATTCGTCTAAATGACGAAGTAGTAATCCTAGCTGGTAAAGATAAGGGCAAAAGTGGCAAAGTCACTAAAGTTCTTACAGCTGAAGGAAAAGTATTCGTTGAAGGTATCAACTTAATCAAGAAACATCAAAAGCCTGTACCTCAGTTACAGCAACCTGGTGGCATTGTTGAGAAAGAAGCTGCAATTAACGTATCAAACGTTGCGATCAAAAACCCTGCTACTAGCAAGGCTGATCGTGTAGGTTTTAGAATTGAAGACGGCAAAAAAGTTCGTTTCTTCAAGTCTAATAACGAATTAGTTTAATTTTTGGAGTAAAAACGATGGCGAAACTGCATGATTTTTACAAAGATACCGTTGTTGCTGGACTTGCCAAAGAGTTCGGATACAAAAGTGTCATGCAAGTCCCTCGGATTGAAAAGATCACACTTAATATGGGTGTTGGTGAAGCTATTGCTGATAAAAAAGTACTAGACCACGCCGTTAATGATCTAACAGCAATCTCTGGACAAAAGCCTATGGTTACTAAAGCCCGCAAATCTGTTGCTGGTTTTAAGATCCGTGAAGGCTATCCAATTGGTGCAAAAGTAACTCTACGCGGTGACCGCATGTGGGACTTTTTAGAGCGCTTAATCGCGATCTCGGTTCCTCGTATCCGTGATTTCCGTGGCTTGAACCCTAAATCGTTCGATGGCCGTGGTAATTACAGCATGGGCGTGCGTGAGCAAATTATTTTCCCTGAAATCGATTACGATAAAATCGATAAGATTCGCGGTATGGATATTACTATCACTACTACTGCGAAATCAGATGCGGAAGGTCATGCTTTGCTGACTGCCTTTAACTTCCCGTTCAAGAAATAAGGTTAGAGTTATGGCTAAATCATCAATGAAAGCACGTGAAGCAAAACGTGCAAAATTAGTAGCTCAATATGCTGAAAAGCGTGCAGCACTAAAAGATATCATCTCTAGCGTAGATACTTCGGAAGAAGAACGTTGGGATGCAGTACTAAAATTACAGGCTTTACCTCGTGATTCGAGCAGCAGTCGCCAACGTAACCGTTGTGTGATCACTGGTCGTCCACATGGTTTCTTACGTAAATTCGGCTTAAGCCGTATCAAATTACGTGAAGCAACTATGCGCGGTGAAGTTCCTGGTCTTAAGAAAGCAAGTTGGTAAGGGAGTAATTAATTATGATGACTGATCCTATCGCGGATATGTTTACACGCATCCGTAACGGTCAATCTGCAGCTAAAGTTGCAGTATCTATGCCATCTTCCAAGCTAAAAGTAGCAATTGCTAACTTGCTTAAAGAAGAAGGTTATATTAATGGTTTTGAAGTAACTGAAGGCGTTAAACCTTCATTAGCAGTTACTTTAAAATATTTCGAAGGTAAAGAAGTAATCGAACAAATCAAACGTGTTTCACGTCCTGGTCTTCGCGTATACAAAGGAAGTAATGATCTTCCTCAAGTATTAGCTGGATTAGGTATTTGTATTGTTTCTACTTCAAAAGGCCTTATGTCTGACCGTGCCGCTCGCAATGCGGGTCTTGGCGGTGAGATTCTTGGTATCGTAGCGTAAGGAGTAAGAATATGTCTCGTGTTGCAAAAGCACCTGTGTCTATCCCTGCTGGCGTTACAGTTACGTTATCTGGACAAGACATTACAGTAAAAGGTCCTAAGGGCGAATTAACTCGTACGATTCATAGTGACGTAGCTGTTTCTCAAGAAGAAAACAGCATCATCACTAATATCGTTGCAGATGTTAAAGGCGCTTGGGCTCAAGCCGGTACTACTCGTGCATTAATCAATAACATGGTTAATGGCGTAAATACTGGTTTTGAAAAACGCTTAATTTTAAACGGTGTTGGTTACCGTGCGAAAGCTGCTGGTCAAAACTTAAATTTATCTTTAGGTTTTTCTCATCCAGTTGACCACGTAATTCCAGCCGGTGTTAAAGTTGTAACTCCTAGTCAAACTGAAATCATACTTACCGGTACTGATAAGCAGGAGATTGGTCAAGTAGCTGCGAACATTCGCGCATACCGTAAACCTGAGCCTTATAAAGGTAAAGGGATTCGTTATAGCGATGAAGTTGTTCGTCGTAAAGAAGCTAAGAAGAAGTAGGATAATACTATGGATAAGAAAACATCTCGTCTTCGCCGTGCAAAACGTACACGTGCAAAGATCAGCGAGTTGGGTGCGAATCGTTTAGTCGTTTTCCGTACTCCTCGTCACATTTACGCGCAACTAATCGCTGCAACTGGTTCTGAAGTAATTGCATCTGCATCTACTTTAGATAAAGAAGTTCGTGAATCAGTTAAAGCTACTGGTAACAAAGAAGCAGCAGCAGCAGTTGGTAAAGCAATCGCTGAACGCGCTGCCGCCAAAGGTATTACTAATGTTGCATTCGATCGTTCAGGTTTTTTATACCACGGTCGTGTACAAGTGTTAGCAGAAGCAGCTCGTGAAGCTGGCCTTAAATTCTAGGAGTTAGATAATGGCTAATGTAGAAAACACACAACAAAGTGAATTTGCTGAAAAGTTAATCGCTGTTAACCGCGTATCAAAAGTGGTTAAAGGTGGTCGTATTTTCAGTTTCACTGCACTAACAGTAGTTGGTGACGGCAACGGTCGTGTTGGTTTTGGTTACGGTAAAGCACGTGAAGTGCCAGCTGCAATCCAAAAAGCAATGGAAAAGGCTCGTCGTAATATCGTAAACATAGATCTTAAAGGTACTACTTTACAGCATGCTGTTAAAGGTAAGCACTCTGGTTCTAAAGTTTACATGCAACCTGCTTCTGAAGGTACAGGTATCATCGCCGGTGGCGCGATGCGTGCAGTACTAGAAGTTGCTGGCGTACAGAACGTACTGTCAAAAGTATACGGTTCTACTAACCCAATTAACGTTGTACGCGCTACAATCGGTGCTCTTGCGGATATGAAATCGCCTGAGTCTGTTGCAGCTAAGCGTGGCTTAAACGTTACTGAAATTCTGGGGTAACTAGACATGGCTAAGACTGTTAAAGTAACACAATTAAAAAGTTCTATCGGACGTTTACCGTCACATAGAGCTACATTGAAAGGATTAGGTTTACGTCGTATCCGTCATACTGTAGAGTTAGAAGATACTCCATCAGTACGTGGTATGATCAACTTAGTTCATTACATGATTAAGGTGGAGGATTAAATTATGCATTTAAATACATTATCCCCTGCACCTGGTGCTAAGAAAGATAAAAAGCGCTGTGGTCGTGGTATTGGTTCTGGAATCGGAAAAACTGGTGGCCGTGGTCACAAAGGTCAAAAGTCTCGCTCAGGCGGCGGCATTCGTCCTGGTTTTGAAGGTGGTCAGATGCCACTTAAACAACGTTTACCTAAATTCGGTTTTACATCGCGTAAATCTTTAGTTCGCGCTGAAGTTCGTTTACACGAATTAAACCAAATCAACGGTGATGTTGTTGATATTCACGCGCTTAAAGACGCAGGTCTAATCACTCGTAACATCGTATCTGCAAAGATCATGTTATCTGGTGAAATCAGCCGTAAAATTACGGTTCGTGGCCTAGCAGTAACCAAAGGTGCACGTGCAGCTATTGAAGCTGCCGGTGGTACAATAGAGGAATAGTACACAATGGCTACACCAGGAATGGAAAACAAAGCTCAAGGCGGTTTGTCTGAGCTTAAACAAAGATTGTTGTTCGTACTCGGAGCGCTTATTGTGTTTCGTTTAGGTTCATTTGTACCAATCCCTGGTATTGACGCCGCTGTACTAGCTCAGTTGTTTGATCAACAAAAGGGTACCATTGTAGAGATGTTTAACATGTTCTCTGGTGGTGCACTTGAGCGAGCCTCTGTATTGGCTCTTGGTATTATGCCGTACATTTCAGCTTCGATTATCATGCAAATCAGCACACACATTGTGCCGAGTATGCAAGAATTGAAAAAAGAAGGTGAAGCTGGACGTCGTAAAATCAGTCAGTACACACGCTACGGCACACTGCTTCTGGCAACAGTGCAAGCGATAGCAATATCAAAGAGTTTACCTGGTATGATGCCTGGCCTAGTAGTTAATGCTGGCTTTGGTTTCTACTTTACTGCGGTAGTATCTTTAGTAACCGGTACCATGTTTTTAATGTGGTTAGGTGAACAGATTACTGAACGTGGTATTGGTAATGGTATCTCTGTGTTGATTTTCGCAGGTATTGTTGCTGGCATGCCATCAGCTGTTGGTCAAACAGCAGAAATGGCGCGTCAAGGTGAATTGCACCTATTAGCATTATTAGTAATTGGCGTTGTTGTCTTCGCCGTTACATGGTTTGTAGTATTTGTAGAGCGCGGTCAACGCCGCATTGTGGTAAACTACGCCAAGCGCCAACAAGGTCGCAAGGTATTTGCTGCTCAAAGTACTCATTTACCGCTTAAAGTAAACATGGCTGGTGTTATTCCACCTATCTTTGCTTCAAGTATTATCTTGTTTCCAGGTACCATCGCAAGTTGGTTTGGACAAGGTACAGGTACAGTTGCTGACGTACTGCAAGAAGTTTCTCTTGCACTATCGCCAGGACAACCTTTGTATGTAATGCTATATGCTGCAGCAATAATCTTTTTCTGTTTTTTCTACACGGCATTGGTTTTCAATCCGCGTGAAACAGCAGATAATTTGAAGAAATCTGGTGCGTTCATTCCAGGCATTCGCCCGGGTGAGCAAACATCTAGATATATCGATAAAGTAATGACTCGCTTAACTTTAGCGGGTGCTTTATACATTACTTTTATATGTTTGGTACCTGAGTTCATGATGATATTTATGGATGTACAATTCTACTTCGGTGGAACATCCCTACTAATTATAGTAGTTGTTATTATGGATTTCATGGCGCAAGTACAGACTCATTTGATGTCTCATCAATATGACAATGTACTGAAGAAAGCCAACCTTAAAGGCTATGGCCGTTAGGCCAACGGAGTATTAAATGAAAGTTCGTGCATCCGTGAAAAAGATGTGTCGTAACTGCAAAGTTGTAAAACGTTCAGGCGTTGTACGTATTATTTGCAGTGAGCCAAAGCATAAGCAAAGGCAAGGCTAATCTTTTACTAAAGTGTCACTTGTTGTATTATTTTGCAATCTGTGACACTTTATATTGCAAAATTGTTGCTGGTTGAGTATCCTTACGGGCTTTTCAACCGGTTATCTTTTAACCTTAATAAATAGGAGATGTGTTAGTGGCCCGTATCGCTGGCATTAACATCCCTGATCGTAAACACGCAGTAATTGCCATTACTGCTATCTACGGTATCGGTGCAACACGTGCAAAGTCAATTTGTGCAAGCGCAGGTATCGCTGAAGATATAAAGATCAGTGAATTAGACGAAGCTCAAATAGATTTGCTTCGTACAGAAGTGGCGAAATTTACCGTTGAAGGTGATTTACGTCGTGAAGTTTCAATGAACATCAAGCGTCTGATGGACCTTGGCTGTTATCGTGGTTTACGCCATCGTCGCAGTCTCCCTCTACGTGGTCAACGCACTAAGACTAATGCGCGAACCCGTAAAGGTCCTCGTAAGCCGATTAAAAAGTAGATCGAGGAAATAGACATGGCTAAAACACCAACGCGCACGAAAAAGCGCGTAAAAAAACAAGTTGCTGATGGCATGGCTCATATCCATGCTTCGTTCAACAACACAATCGTAACTCTTACAGATCGTCAAGGTAATGCTTTATCTTGGGCAACTGCAGGTGGTTCAGGTTTCCGTGGTTCACGTAAATCTACTCCATTCGCTGCACAGGTTGCTGCTGATCGTGCTGGTAAAGTAGCACAAGAGTTTGGTTTGAAGAATATTGAAGTATTCGTTAAAGGTCCAGGTCCAGGTCGTGAATCTGCTATCCGTGCCTTAAATGCTGCTGGTTTTAAAATCACCAACATTACTGACGTTACTCCGATTCCTCATAATGGTTGTCGTCCACCTAAGAAACGTCGCGTTTAATAGGTCTGTTGGAGAAATAACATGGCAAGATATTTAGGTCCTAAGCTAAAACTTAGCCGCCGCGAAGGAACAGATTTGTTCCTAAAAAGTGGTGTTAGGGCAATTGATACGAAATGTAAGATCGAAACTATTCCAGGTCAGCACGGCGCTCGTCGCGGTCGTTTATCTGACTATGGTGTGATGCTTCGTGAGAAGCAAAAAGTTCGTCGTATATACGGTGTACTTGAGAAACAGTTCCGTAATTACTACAAAGAAGCTGCTCGTCTAAAAGGCAACACAGGTGAAAACTTGTTACAACTTTTAGAAAAGCGTTTAGACAACGTTGTTTACCGTATGGGTTATGCATCTACACGTGCAGAAGCTCGTCAACTAGTTAGCCATAAAGCTATCGTAGTTAACGGTCAAGTTGTTAATATTCCATCTTTCGCTGTTAATGCAGATGATGTGATCTCAATTCGTGAAAAGTCTAAAACTCAAGCGCGCATAGTTGCTGCTTTAGAATTAGCTGAACAACGTGAGAAACCAATCTGGGTTGAAGTTGATAATAAGAAAATGGAAGGAACGTTTAAACGCATTCCTGATCGTTCTGACTTATCAGCAGAGATTAACGAACAGTTGATTGTCGAGCTTTACTCGAAATAAAGCTGAACTTTAAGAGAGGACAATAATGCAGGGTTCTGTAACCGAATTCCTTAAGCCGAAGTTGGTAGGTATTGAAAACCTATCTGATACTCGCGCAAAGGTAACTTTAGAGCCACTAGAACGTGGTTTTGGTCATACTTTAGGTAACGCACTACGTCGTATCCTACTTTCTTCAATGCCAGGTTGTGCAGTGACTGAAGTAGAAATTGATGGTGTATTGCATGAATACAGTAGTAAAGAAGGTGTTCAAGAGGACATCATCGAAATTCTGTTAAATCTTAAAGATTTGGCTGTAGGTTTAGAAGGCAAAACTGAAGCAGTTTTAACTTTAACTAAGTCGGGTGAAGGCCCTGTAACGGCCGCTGATATACAGCATGATGGTGATGTAACAATCGCTAATCCTGCTCACGTAATCTGTAATTTAACAGGTGACGGTTCTATCAGCATGCGCATCAAGATAGAAATGGGACGTGGTTACGTGCCAGCATCTATTCGTCGCAATGCCGAGGAAGAAGAGCGTGCAATTGGTCGTTTACTAGTTGACGCATCTTTCAGTCCTGTTGAAAGAATTGCTTATGACGTTGATTCAGCTCGTGTTGAGCAACGTACTGACTTAGATAAACTAGTTATCGACATGGAAACTAACGGTACGTTAGATCCAGAAGAAGCGATTCGTCGTGCATCAACAATTCTAGCTGAACAGTTAGATGCGTTTGTTGACTTACGCGATGTTAAAGAAGTTGAACCGGAAGAAGTTAAACCTGCTTTCGATCCAATTTTACTTCGCCCAGTTGATGACCTAGAACTAACAGTTCGTTCAGCCAACTGTCTAAAAGCAGAAGCGATTCAGTACATTGGTGACTTAGTACAGCGTGCAGAAGTAGAACTTCTTAAAACACCTAATTTAGGTAAGAAGTCTCTAACTGAAATCAAAGACGTGTTAGCGTCTCGTGGTCTATCTCTGGGCATGCGCCTAGAAAACTGGCCACCTGAAAGCATTGCTGATAACGACTAAGTCGATCACATTTAATAGTTAAGAGAGAAGGATTAACTTATGCGCCATCGTAAAAGCGGCCGCCAGTTAAACCGTAATAGCAGTCATCGCCAGGCGATGTTCCGCAATATGGCAAGTTCTCTAGTTAAGCACGGTGTTATTAAAACTACTGTTGCTAAAGCTAAAGAACTACGTCGCGTTGTTGAGCCATTAATTACAATGGCTAAAACAGATAGCGTTGCAAATCGTCGTTTGGCATTTGCTCGTACACGCGATCAAGAAGTAGTTGGTTTATTATTTACAGATCTTGGTCCTCGTTACCAAGAACGTCCAGGTGGTTACACTCGCATTTTAAAATGTGGTTTCCGTACTGGTGATAAAGCACCTATGGCTTATATTGAACTTGTTGACCGTCCAGTAACTGAAGAAGTTATTGAAGACGTTGAAGAAGTTTCAGAAGAAGCATAATCGAATTTACATTCGATAAAAAGAGTCCTTCGGGGCTCTTTTTTTTGTCTTAAATTTGTCATTTAACAAATGCACGTTTTGAATTAAGGAGGTCACGTGCCTCGCTTAGGCTCACACAGGATGACGTTGTACTTTTTCAAATTTAGCTGATGCTATGCGTTAATTGTTAACCCGCACCACGTCATTCCTGAGGAGCTTTAGCGACATCAGGGACCTCCATAATTGACAGTGAACCCTTGCTTAATATCGCAGTTTTTACCCCTGTCCTTGACCTTAAACCCCATACACCGTACTGTGGTAAGTCAATTTTCATTAAAGTGAATACAATGTCTGAACGAAATCCAATAATCGCAGTAACTGGTTCATCAGGTGCTGGTACTTCTACCACGCTGGACGCTTTTGAACATATTTTTCGTTCTCTTGGCATTAATGCTGCTATGGTTGAAGGTGATAGTTTCCATCGCTTTACCCGTCCAGAAATGGATCTTGAAAAAAGAAAAGCTAAAGCCGAAGGCTCGAAAGTAAGTTACTTTGGCGATGTAGCTAATGACTTTGATGCCCTAGAAAGTCTGTTTACTGACTTTGGCGAAAAAGGTGTTGGTACTATGCGCCGGTATCTACATACTTTTGACGAAGCAGTACCTTATAACCAGATGCCTGGCACCTTTACGCCATGGGAGCCTCTAGGATCTGATTCAGACCTTTTATTTTATGAAGGTTTGCATGGAGGGGTAGTTACTGAAAAGAATGATGTAGCACGTCATGTGGACCTGCTCATCGGAATGGTACCAATTGTAAATTTGGAATGGATCCAAAAAATTATACGTGACACAAATTCTAGGGGACATTCTAGAGAAGCTGTAACTGAAAGCATTGTCAGAAGTATGGATGATTACTTTTCTTTTATCACCCCGCAATTTTCTAGAACACACATAAATTTCCAAAGAGTTCCGACTGTAGACACATCTAACCCATTTAGTGCTAAGGCTATTCCTACTCAAGATGAAAGTTTTGTAGTAATTCGATTTCGCGAGATGAAAAACGTAGATTTTCCCTTTTACCTTCGCATGATCGATGGTTCATTTATGTCTAGGGTGAATACTCTTGTTGTTCCCGGCGGTAAAATGGGCTTTGCAATGGAGTTAATCCTAAAACCGTTAATTGTTGATATTATGGAAAAGAAAAAAGCGGCGAGCCAGCAAATGGATTGGATGCAGACGTACGATTAGAAACGAGAAACAAAAAATGAGCTCTCTGGCTCATTTTTTATTTCGTACCAACTTGATCAAATTACTTAATCAAATTGATATACCAATAACTTAAGTATTTATGCTTCTACGATTTCAAAGTCATGAGTAATGTTCACTGAAGCGTTTAGCATAAGAGCAACAGAACAGTATTTGTCTGCAGATAGGGAAACAGCTCTGGCTACATGCTTTTCACTTACGCCCGTACCGGTAATAACAAAGTGTAGGTGAATATCTGAAAACAATTTTGGAACGGTTTCCACTCTAGTACCATCAATCTCAACGACACAACCCCTGATATCTTGGCGTGCTTTTTCTAATATGCTAACCACATCTACAGAAGAACAACAGCCTAAAGAAAGTAATACATTTTCTAAAGGGCTTACTGCGTTATTGCCGCCATTGGCATCCATTAAAATACTATGACCACTTTCAGATGTGCCCATAAACATCTCTTCGCCAACCCATTGTACTTTTGCTTGCATGCTTTATTCCTATTTAACTATAATTTTTGAATTAAGTTATTTTACATCATCCCGCCTTAATAACGAATATAAAATATCCACGGTTAAAATATTATTAGAACTAAAGCTCTAACTTTGTCGTATCATTTTTGAGCAACTTAACCGTTAAAAATTACAAACTAACACAGAATTAATAGCCAATAATCGTTAGAATTTTGTTACTTGATTTTAGAGATTATTATTATGCTTTATTTTTTACTGTGTGTTGGTCTATTGATTGCTGGCTATTTCATATATGGAACTTTTGTTGAAAAGGTTTTTGGGCTCGATCGAAATCGTAGGACACCGGCATTAACACAACCTGATGGTGTTGATTATGTGCCAATGTCAAAAGGTAAAGTTTACTTAATACAGCTGCTAAATATTGCCGGTGTTGGTCCAATTTTTGGCCCTATCCTAGGGGCGTTGTACGGTCCGGCTGCAATGATTTGGATTGTTATAGGTTGTATCTTCGGTGGTGCAGTTCATGATTATTTTTCTGGCATGATTTCCGTTCGAAATAATGGTCAGTCTGTACCAAATTTGGCCGGTAAATATTTAGGGAATGGCGCAAAACATTTCATGAATGTGTTTGCGATTATTTTATTGTTACTGGTCGGTGTCGTATTTATATCAGCACCAGCTGGATTACTCGCGAAGTTAACAGGTTTAGATGCTGCTATATTCTTAGGGATCATCTTCGCTTATTACTTAATTGCAACTCTACTACCGGTAGATAAACTAATTGGTCGTTTTTATCCATTCTTTGGCGCACTGCTAGTATTTATGTCTGTGGGCTTAACATTAGCGATAATATTCTCGTCTGAGCATACTTTACTACCTGGGGTAGAAGTTAGCGATTTTATAACTAACTTAAATCCTAATGACATGCCATTATGGCCTGCATTATTCATCACTATTGCTTGTGGCGCAGTTTCTGGCTTTCATGCAACGCAATCACCATTAATGGCACGTTGTATTGAAAATGAAGAAAATGGACGTTTTGTATTTTATGGTGCAATGATTGGAGAAGGGATCATTGCTCTAATATGGTGTGCGCTTGCGTTATCATTTTTTGGAGGTGTTGAAGCCTTGAATACAGCAATGAACGGTAATCCTGCTAATGTAGTTTATGATATTTCTAATGGACTTCTTGGTACTGTAGGTGGATTTTTGGCGATTCTTGGTGTGATTATTTTACCAATTACTTCAGGAGATACTGCGTTTCGTTCTGCTCGTTTGATTTTGTCTGAGTTCTTTAACGTTTCACAAAAGAAATTATCAAAACGATTAATATTAGCATTGCCTTTATTTGCTATTGGTGCAGTTCTAACCCAGGTTGATTTTGGAATTATATGGCGATATTTTGGTGTTGCTAACCAAACCACTGCAGCATTGATGTTGTGGACTGCAGCAGCTTATTTGATGCAACAGCAAAAAAATCACTGGATTTGTACAGTACCAGCGATGTTTATGACGGTTGTTGTCATTGCATTTATCTTTAGTTCAGCAACTCTTGGCTTTGGCTTACCAATAGGTATTTCCACTGTGTCGGCGGCAATAATTACTTTGCTTGCGGCATTCTTCCTATTGAATAGAATGCTTAGGGCTGACAAGTTAGTAACGACAAATTAATTTAGTAAATATTTAAACTAAAATGCCGCAATAAAATATTGCGGCATTTTTTTTGATTAAGTGAAGCAATGCAAATAATTAATTGAGCAAAGAAGTATTGGTGCTCTCGAATATCTTGTCTGCAGATGCAGCAACAAATCCTGTATATAAGTTTCCACAAGCCATTGGGTAGCGTTTAGCAAATTCATAAAAACAGCTAGGGATCTCAACTTCTTTGTCAGAAAATTTAACTTTTATACTGTCAGCCATTGTGGATGATTGTTCTAGAAATACTTGTGCATTTCCTTTTACTTCACCACCAGAGCTATTAAGTTTAAAACCACCATCTTTAACAACGGTATTTACTCTATCAATACACTCAAAGTCATTTAAATGATTAATGCTAACGGTAAAGTGGTTTGCTCTATAACCCCAAGCAGCTAACCATGCAGCGTATTCGCTTTCATTTAATAGTGTTTTGTATTCGTCGTAGCTAATTTCCCAGTGCGTACCAGAGAATAGAAAGTTGCTATCTGTAGTAACACTACTATCCATTTTAGCAACGATACGATTAATAATAGCTTGCACTTCAGTTGAAAACTCTTCAACGATTAACTCACTAATAAATACCTTCGGCAAAGTGTCATCAGGATGCTCGAAATGTTTAGCATTAAGTTTTTTTGCTTTAAATTCATATTGACCACATTCTGTATAGCCTAGATTTAAAAGGTGAGCTGACAGTTTATCTATATTAACTTTTTCAATATTGAATGTGCGGTATGCAACATGATCGTTTATTAAATCATTACCTGCACCTAGTAATTGATGTACTTTATCCGCAGATGGAGTAACTGCTAAGTATTGTTGCCAGATGTTTTCAAAAAGTTCTGTAACTTGTTTTTTCATGGTGGACCCTTCAAATCGTTAGATTGAATTAATTAAAATAATTTGGTAATAGAGGGCGAAAGGTTTACGACTGCGGGGAAAACACGAGGTTAATTACCCTGCGAAGGTGTATCCTTCGCCAGGTTATTAAATGTTATCGATAGCTTTGAAAAAGCAAGGGCGTAGCCCTGCAATTTGTAATATGTACGATAAGTTAAGCATTAAAACGTTAAACCAGTTAGATTGATAAGCCAGGGCTTAATTGTGCTGGCAATTGTACTTTATCTGCTTCTACAGAAGCAACTGGGAAAGCACAATAGTCAGCGGCATAATAAGCGCTCGCTCTGTGATTACCACTGTCGCCAATACCGCCAAATGGAGCTGCACCACTTGCTCCGGTAATTGGTTTGTTCCAATTAACTATGCCTGCACGAATACGTTTAAAGAAGTGATTGTAAAGTTCTTCACTGTCACTTAACAACCCGGCAGATAAACCAAAGCTAGTGTTATTCGCTTCTTTAATGGCACTATCAAAATCATCATAACGATAAACTTTTAATAAAGGACCAAAGTGTTCTTCATCAGGCATATTTTCAATTGCTGTAACATCGACAATGCCAGGAGAAACAAAGCCAGTACCTGGTTTTATATGGGTTAGCTCTACTAAAGAGGTGCCACCAATTTCCACAAGTTGATTGTGAGCCGCAACTAAACCTAATGCTGCGCGTTCAGAAATCATTGAACCAATAAACGGCTGTTCTTCATCGTTAAAGTAACCGATTTTTATAGCTTTAGTCGCACTGATAAGTTTTGCTAAAATAGCATCGCCAGTGGCATTGTTTTCGATAAACAATCTTCTTGCACAAGTACAACGTTGCCCTGTAGTTATAAAGGCAGATTGAATAATATCGTGTACAACGGCATCAACATCAGATACATCTTTAACGATTAGAGGATTATTACCGCCCATTTCTAACGCTAAAATTTTACCTGGTTTGTCGGCAAATTGTTGATGCAATAACTTGCCTGTAGTTGAACTACCGGTAAAGAATAAACCATCAATGCCATTATGACTTGCCAATGCTTTTCCAGTTTCTATTTCACCCTGTACAAGGTTAATTACGCCCGCTGGTAATTCAGCTTTTTCCCAAAGCTTAAGCATTAACTCAGCAACCATTGGCGTTAATTCTGAAGGTTTAAATACCACAGTATTACCGGCAATTAGTGCTGGCACGATATGACCATTGGGTAAATGACCAGGGAAATTGTATGGACCAAATACGGCTACAACACCATGAGGTTTATGACGAATAAAAGCTTTCGCACCAGGAATAGGGTTTTCAACAGTACCAGTTCTATCGTTATAGGCTTTAATAGATAAGTTAACTTTACCAATCATTGCACCTGCTTCAGTACGAGTTTCCCAGATAGGTTTGCCCGTTTCTTGTGCTATGGCTAAGGCCATTTCTTCTTTGTGTTCAGTCAGAATATCCATATAACGCTTAATTACTACAAGGCGCTCATCTACACTAGCAAACCCCCACTCTTCAAAAGCATTGCGAGCACTATTAATAGCAACATCAACTTGCTCTAGCGAAGCCGATTCACCTTGCCAAATTACTTCATTCAATGCAGGGTTTAATGAATTCATTTTGTGACCTTGGCCTGGTTGCCATTGTCCGTTAATAAATTGTACAGAATTTGTCATTTTTTACCTCTCGCTGATTAAACAGCAATTAACTTTTTGCAACTCTTACAAAATCACCATCAGTAATTTGTAAAGCTTCCGCAGTTTTTTGATCAATGATTGCAGTGTTGTCATCTTGATTAATTTCAATTGGCATTTGAACCGCCCTGAAATTTTTCACTTTAGTGTTGCATATCATTGCTTTAGTTGTACCTTGCACCTCACCTACCTGCACTTTTAAGCGCATTGAGTTACGTACAGTTTTAATAGTTTTAAGCTCTGCTTCTACAGTCGGACCGGCGTCAAAAATATCAACATAACCTCGATTAACGAAACCTTCATTTTCAAGTAAACGTAGTGCAGGTACCGTATATTGATGCACTTGACCGATAACTTTTTGCGCTTCTTTACTTAATAAACTTACATAAATAGGGTATTTAGGCATTAGTTCTGCAATAAACTCTTTTTTACCAATGCCTGTTAAATAATCAGCAGTAGGGAAGTCTAGTGAAAAGAAGTGCTCTTCTAACCATTGCCAAAATGGCGAATTACCATTTTCATCAGATACACCACGCATCTCAGCGATTATCGTATTGTTGAAACGCTTGGTATGTTCAGCCATAAATAACATGCGGCATTTAGACAAAAATCGGCCATTGTTATTTACTCGGTAATTATCTCGCAAATAAAGAGTACAAAGTTCAGAAGTGCCGGTGTAATCATTATTTAACGTCAAGGTTTCAACAGTGTTATGAATATTCAGCTCACGAGAAGAATGAACAACTTTACCTACATGGTAATGATAAAAAGCATCGTGTAAGCCAACCGCAGTTTCGATGGCTGTAGTACCGACGACTTCACCGGTTGCAGTGTCTTCCATTACAAAAAGGTAGCCTTCATCGCCACAGTTTTCTATCGCAGTATGAAATGATTTAGTCGCACGATTTATACGACTAAGTAAAAGCTCTTCATTAACTGGAAGCGAAGTAAAACCATGTCCTGACTCCACCGCAATTTGGTGTAAAACATCGTAATCACTATTTCGAATAGGACGGATGATGATCATAGAGTATTCTCTTTAAAGTTCGTTGAAATGGGTTAAGGAAATCCTTAACCTTTTACAATACTTGCAACCGCTTTTTCAAAGCGAAGTAAGCCTTCAGCAATATCAGCATCAGGAATTACTAGAGAAGGAGCAAAGCGAACTATACTTGCACCAGCAACTAAAGACATTAGGCCTTCAGACATTGCTGCATTAAGGAATTCTTTAGCTCTACCTTGGTAGTCATCAGTTAGTACTGCACCAATTAATAAACCTTTACCACGAATTTCCTTAAAGACATTATATTTTTCATTGATATTGTTTAAACCATCTTTAAAAATAGTGGCTTTTGTTAATACACCAGCTAAAACTGCAGGATCGTTTACAGTATCAAAAGCGGCTTCAGCAACAGCACATGCAAGCGGGTTACCGCCATAAGTACTACCATGAGTACCAATTTTTAAATGCTTGGCGATTTCTGTTGTTGTTAACATTGCGCCAATAGGGAAACCACCACCTAACGCTTTTGCCGTAGTTAGGATATCGGGAGTTACATTTAACCCCATATAAGCATATAGGTCGCCAGTTCGGCCAACACCTGTTTGTACTTCATCAAAGACTAATAAAGCGTTATGTTGATCACATAGATCACGTACACCTTGAATAAATTCATTAGTAGGAGAAATAATTCCGCCTTCACCTTGTAATGGTTCCATTACAACTGCACAGGTTTTATCAGAAATAAGCTCTTTTACAGAGTCTAAATTATTATATTCAGCATGAAATACATCGCCTGGTTTTGGACCGAAACCATCAGAGTATGCTGCTTGCCCGCCAACAGTTACAGTGAAAAATGTTCTGCCATGGAAACCTTGTTTAAAAGCGATAATTTCAGTCTTGTCTGCTCCATGAACATCTAATGCCCAACGACGAGCAAGTTTTAATGCTGCTTCATTTGATTCTGCACCCGAGTTAGCAAAATATACTTTTTCGGCAAAAGTACTATCAACAAGTTTTTTAGCAAGACGAAGAGCTGGTTCGTTAGTCATTACATTAGATAAATGCCAAAGTTTTTCGCCTTGGGTTTTTAATGCTTCAACTAATGCCGGGTGACAATGGCCTAAACAGTTAACAGCGATACCACCAGCAAAGTCGATATATTCATTGTTATCTTGGTCCCAAACCCTTGAACCTTTACCGCGTACAGGAATTACTGCAGAAGGTGAATAGTTAGGCACCATTACTTGATCAAATAAATCACGATTTGCTGAATTTTGTTCTGTCATACTCTAGATCCTCGTTTTAAAATGCTAAATGTTGAATACGTTG
The DNA here is from genome assembly GCF_031583595.1 of Thalassotalea psychrophila. Taxonomy (NCBI): domain Bacteria; kingdom Pseudomonadati; phylum Pseudomonadota; class Gammaproteobacteria; order Alteromonadales; family Colwelliaceae; genus Thalassotalea; species Thalassotalea psychrophila. The sequence goes on along the minus strand of NZ_CP134145.1, from coordinate 4,119,932 downwards.
TTTATGTTAATTTCTCTATTAACGTATAGGCTCAACTAAAATTGAGTGAATATTATGCCAGAAAAAATTACATTTGTCTTGAATGAAATCTCTTGCAAGCCAGTTAAAATAAGGGGTTGCAAGGTTTTATTCAATATTTATGCATAACTATACTTGTTAAAGGAATGTTTACTAACACTTTAGATATTAATTGCTAATTAACAATTATAGTCGGTTAGCAGGGGGAGGTTTAGTGATTTAGTAAAGTATCAATTGTAGCTAGTTGCTCGACTGAAATATCGATAAATTTTAAACCTAACAGAAATTGATTTTGAGATATGCGACGGTTTACAACTAAGCGTACTGTAAATAGGTCAACATTATTATCGGTTAGCTGTATTTTAAATTGTGTTGGGTGAGTGCCTTGCTCTAAAATGAGATCAACAGAAGTTTTATCTACACTTAGTTGGATGCCTGAACGGGATAAATTGACAGCCGTACTTTCTATATTGAGCTCACTAGTTGTTAAGACGATAGATACAGAAAAACTTACATCTTTTCTAGGATGAAATCTTCTTTCAATCGACATAGTGCTACTCAGTTGTTGTTTTTATTATAGTTATACTTTAACAAATCTAATGACAATGTAACTACTTTAATTTGTACTTAAGTTTAAAAAGTTATTAAGCAGTTGGTGACCCTGTTCTGTAAGGATTGATTCAGGGTGAAACTGTACGCTCATTATAGGCAGATTTTTATGAGCAATCCCCATTATCTCATCAACGTCGCCTTGCTTTGTTTCAGTCCACGCGGTGATGATTAAATCATCAGGTAATAACTGTTTGTTTACCACAAGCGAATGATAACGAGTTACTTGCAAAGGATTATTGAGCCCCTTGAATAAGCTTTCGTTGTTGTGTTTTATTAATGATGTTTTACCATGCATAACTTTTTTAGCTCTTTCAACAACTCCACCAAAGTGCTGAGCAATACATTGGTGCCCCAAGCATACGCCTAAAATAGGGATTAATCCTGAAAATTGAGCAATGATATCTAATGAAATGCCTGCACTCGTTGGATCACCTGGACCAGGGGAAATAACTATGTGATCGGGAGCCATTGAGCGTATTTGGTCGATAGTTATTTCATCATTTCTAACCACATTTACTTCTTCACCTAAGTGCTGAAAATAATGCACTAAATTAAAGGTGAAAGAATCGTAATTATCGATCATTAAAAGCATGTAAGGTCCTAAAGCTTGCTAAGAGGAATTTTTATTAAGCGGGCTTATTATAACTTCAAGTTAGAATATTGAGGAGCAGTTTGTTTACTTATTATTTCAACCTTATCACCAATTTTGATAGAGCCTTCATTTAATGCGATAAGATTTTGGCCAAAATAAATTTCCTTGTCTTGTGCTTGTCTAAACTTCTTTAATGTAGATAGTGGTTCTTTTTGTTTATTACGTTGTCCATTAACTTCATTTACAGTAGTGAATATGCAGCGACTGCAAGGCTTAACAATTTCAAAATTAACATCTCCAATTCTAATTTTATGCCAGCCATCCTCGGCAAAGTCTAAACACTGTGATACAACTAAATTTGGTCTAAATTGTGCCATCGTCACAGGTTGCTTTAATCTGTTATTTAATGCATTTAGTGATGCTTCACTAATTAGCAATAAAGGATAACCATCGGCAAAACTTAATTTATGTTCATAGCCTAATACGCTTCGATGTGAGTGCTCACCAAGATAATATACTTTGCATGAAAAATTTAAATACATTGAAAACCAATGGTCGATCTTGTCATCACAATGTTGAGCAGATATTTGATCATTCCAAACTTGTACATTTTGATATGTTTTAGAGAAGTTCGCATAAAAAATGGCTAACTCTGGCATCCCTGGTGCGTTTAAGATTAGTCCTGCTGAAGTAATCTTACTCTCAACTAAGACTAGAGAAGATTTTGTTCTGCCAGTAATAAACTTGCCGTTTAAATCCGTGATGACAAAATTTCGATCGAGCTCTAAACCTGTATCTTTTACTAATGCTCTGTTAAGAGATACGCCCTTGATTGATTTGATTGGGTAAGTATTTATATTAGTTAAAATTGCAGATGACATAGTTTTTTATTACCAATAATAATTTGTTTAGAAGTTTATCCTAATTTAGTTATAAATATTAATAAATTAACCGATACTTAAGTTATAATGCTTACATATTTTTAAATTAGAATAAGTAACCGAAATTAATGGCAAAGCAAGGTAAAAATAATAATATCTCAATAAGTTTATTATTGCCGTTGTTAGCGTCAATTGTTGCTATTACCCCGCTTGCTGTCGATTTATACCTTCCTGCAATGCCAATTATCGCTCAATATTTTAATAGCTCAATTGCTGCGGTACAAAATTCGTTGAGTGTATATTTAGCTGGTTATGCGTGTGGTCTGATCCTGTTTGGCCCTCTGGCTGATATTATTGGTAGACGAAAACTTGCTATCTTTGGATTAAGTTTTTTCTCGATAATATCTTTTGCAATTCCGTTATCGCAAACAATTGATCAATTTATTTGGTTAAGATTTGCCCAAGCGTTTTGTGGTAGTGCAGCTACTGTAGTCGTACCTGGTATTATCAGACAATTTTATGGAGCCAATACTGCAAAAGGAATGTCATATGTGAGTATGATCATGATGTTTGCTCCTATGCTTGCACCCACTATAGGTAGTGCCATTTTAGTGATTGCAAACTGGCAGGCAATGTTTTATTTCCTTGGTGTATATTCGTTAATTATTTTAATCGCTAGTGTTACAAAATTACCTGAGATGGTCAGAAATGATGGTCCTGGCATTGAAAAAGTTTCATTTTTTGGTAACTATAAAGTTGTGCTTTCTAATAAAGCTGCACGTAAATACATCCTCAGTTCAATGCTGGTGTCTCTTGCTTTTTTTGCTTACTTAACAGCAATACCATTCGTTTATCTTGAAGTGTATAAAACCAGCGAGTTTGTTTTTAGCTTCTTATTTGGTATTAATGTAGTTGCGCTTATGATGGCGCAGCTAATTAATACTCGTTGTGTGGGTAAATATGGTTCAGAAAAAATGCTTTTGTCTGGCCTTTTAGTCGCCCTTATTTCAGCAGTAACTTTAGTGGTTGTAAATATTCTTGAGCTGTCTTTATTTTGGACTGTCATTACGATAATGCCTTTAATGGGCAGTATTTCACTGATAGCAGTTAATGCTGACTCGTTAATATTACTCACTTTTGCGAATCAAACTGGTACTGCGACAGCGGTAATTGGCACCCTTAGATTTGGTATAGGAGCATTAGCAGGACCTATATTAGCCTTTTTCCATACAGATTCCGCACTACCTTTTACTGTATTGATGCTAACTTCAATTATCCTCGTTGGTTTATGCCAATATTCACCGTTAAAACGTAAGTTATAGTTTTAAAGCTTACCAACCGATTTTTGCTTAAAGATGATGTTTTTATGTTTACTGCCTAAAAACTTGCCTTTGGTTACATTTTGATAACAAAAAATAACAAACTTTTTTTTCTCAATTGGTTAAAAATAAACCGTTTTAAATTAACCACCTATTAACATCAACTGCTTGTAAGTTGTTTTTTACAGTTAACGTCTGGTTGTTATTTGTACAATTCAGTTGACCTCAGTACAATTTTTATCATACATTTCACACTTGAAAACAATAATAAAATACGGCTTATTAAAATAACCGGCTTAAGAGTGTTTCTTCTGCAAGTGTTATTTTATAAGGGTTTTGTAATTAGTTAGAGAAAGCGTATTCGGTTTTTAAATAAATTGTTTAAGCAGTTAATTTGTTTTTAATCAGTGGTCTACGATAACTTTCCTAGTTTGCAGAGCTGTCATTTGAAATTTGCGTGTTGATAAATAAAAATAACATAAAAATAATAATAGACAATTTAATGCGTTAGGGTGTGTTGTAGATTTCACTTTTGTGGAGTCTTAATGTTTTACCAGTCAAAGAGTTATTTAAACTCATATTTTAGTATGAGTATTTTCAAGTTTGGTGTTGAAATCAACATCAAGTCACTACTTGTTATCTTCAGTCTCTTCTTAATACTGATAACTTCAGTATTCTCGCCTAAAGTTTTTGCAAAAAAAGATTTAGTTCAAGGCCAAATAATTGTAAAACCTAAACCCGGTGTTTCGACTAAAAAATTTAGTAAACTATTGAAAGAGCTAAATTTAAAATCAATAAAAAAATTCAAAAAAATAAACTCTGAACTGGTAGCTGTTCAGACGGGTGAAGAACATCAGTGGGTAGAAAGTTTAAATCAACACCCACTTGTTGATTATGCTGAAGTTGACCAGCGAGTAAATATTAGTGAAATTTCAGCCAATGATGCTTATTACAGTAATGCTTGGCACTTAGCCAAAATTAATATGCCAACAGTTTGGGAATCAACTAAGGGAAACAGTATTGTTGTTGCCGTGTTAGATTCTGGTGTAAATAGCGCACATAGCGATTTACAAGGTAGAGTGTTGTCTGGATATAACTCTGCCTCTGATAACAATGACACAAGTGATATTAATGGCCATGGAACTATGGTCGCCGGAACGGTTGCTGCTTCGAGTAATAATAATATAGGCGTAACTTCTGTCGCTTGGGAAGCAAAAATCTTACCTGTGCGAGTAACTAATGATCCGGCAGGAAGTGCAAGTCTTAGTGTTATTGCTAAAGGTATTACTTGGGCAGCAGATAATGGTGCCGATATTGTTAATATTAGTTTTGACGCATACGACAGTTATTCAATCGACAGCGCTGCCAATTATTTTCGCTCTAAAGGTGGCTTAGTTGTTATTTCTGCCGGAAACAGTGGCACTCAACTTAATTGTTCTCAAAAAGAAGCTATTATCGTTGTTTCGGCTACTACTAAATCTGATTCATTAGCGAGTTGGTCAAATTACGGAAATTGTGTCGATGTTTCTGCGCCAGGGGAACGTATTTACACTACCTCAAAGAGTGGCGGTTATAAGGAAGCTAGTGGCACCTCGTTTGCAGCTCCCGTAACCGCTGGGGTTCTTGCTGTTCTTAAGGCGTACAAACCAAATATTTCGATAACTGATTTAGAGAGCGCACTAACAGAAGGAGCAGATGATAGTGTTCATCAAGGCGACTATTCAGCAAAATTTGGTCATGGTCGGGTCGATGCTCTTGCATCTTTAAATGAAATTAGCGGTTCAAATACGGTCGATCAAATTGCCCCTACTGTTACTATCACTTCTCCAACACAAGCGGATTTGTTAAGTAACGACTTTATTGTAAAAGTAACTGCCCAAGATGATGTAGGTCTAGATAACGTCGAATTATTTGTCGATGGCATCTCTTTAGGTACAGATAATCAACTTCCTTATGAATTTTTTATTGAACAGCAATCTTACTCCGGATCTAATATAAGTATTCATGCTGTAGCTGCTGATCTAGCCGGTAATTTAGCGAGTTCAGATTCTATCAATGTCGACGTAGCTATTGTGCCTTTAGATTCAGATGATGATGGGGTTATTGATAGTGAAGACGCCTTTCCAAATGATGCAACTGAAACTAAAGATTCAGATAATGATGGCGTAGGTGATAACGCCGACGCCTTTCCTAACGATGCAACTGAAACTAAAGATTCAGATAATGATGGCGTAGGTGATAACGCCGACGCCTTTCCTAACGATGCAACTGAAACGAAAGATTCAGATAACGACAGTGTAGGTGATAACGCCGACGCCTTTCCAAACGATGCAACTGAAACTAAAGATTCAGATAATGATGGCGTAGGTGATAACGCCGACGTCTTCCCAAACGATGCAACTGAAACGCAAGATTCAGATAACGACAGTGTAGGTGATAACGCCGACGCATTTCCAAATGATGCTAGTGAAACAAAAGATTCAGATAATGATGGTGTAGGTGATAACGCCGACGCCTACCCAAATGATCCCACTAAAACAGTATTAGGCACTGAACCAGAAACTCCGACTGAACCGGATCCTGAACCAGAGCCGCCGGTTCAACCAGAGCCTGAACCAGAAACTCCAACTGAACCAGAACCTGAGCCAGAGCCTCCGGTTCAACCAGAGCCTGAAACTCCAACTCAACCAGAGCCTGAAGAAGAGGGGAAAGATAACTCTGGAAGCGAGTTACCAGATCAAAATCAAGAAGATTCAACTAATGGCGCTGACGAGGGTACAGCAAGCGGCTCTGATGATAATCAGGATGAAACAAATTCTAATAACAATAATACCTCACCTACTAATGATGAAATATCAGATTCATCTGAAAGTAGCGGTGGTTCTCTATATTTTTTAATTTTATTTATATTATTAGGAGGAACTAGAAAGTGTTCTTTAAAAAATCAATTAAAACAATAATAAACAAATCCGTATTAACGCTAGGTGTAATTACAGCATCAATGTCTTTAACCGTAAGTGCGGAAAATAAGTGGGCTCCTGGAGAAATACTTATATCAGCAAAACCAGGTGTAAGTGAAGCTAAATTAGAGAAGTTGCTTTCAAAGTATCAGGGAAAATTTAAAAAAACATTAAAGATGAAGCACGGTAACGTTAAATTAGTATCGGTACCTGAAAAAAATGAAAAAGGCATAATTACCGCTTTAAAACATAACCCTTTAATAGATTTTGTTGAATTAAACCATATTGTAGAATTGACTGAGATCACAGCTAATGATCAGTATTATTCTAACGCATGGCATTTGGCGAAGATGAAATTACCGTTAGCTTGGGAAGAGTCAAAAGGGAGCAGTGTAGTTGTTGCAGTTCTAGATTCTGGCGTGAAAAGTGATCATGTTGATTTAAATGGGCAAATTTTATCAGGTTACAATACCGCAAGTGATAATACCGACACTACGCCAATAAACAAACATGGTACGCTAGTTGCTGGTGTCATTGCGGCATTGAGTGATAATGGCACAGGGGTAACATCTATAGCTTGGGATAGTAAAATATTACCTATTCGAGTGACAAATCAAACATCAGGTTCAGCTACAATAAGTGATATAGCTCAAGGTTTACTCTGGGCATCAGATCATGGTGCAGATATTGCTAATGTAAGTTACAAAATCCCTAACAGTACCACCTTTAGTACCGCATCCCAGTATTTTTATAATAATGGTGGGTTAGTAGTTAATTCTGCAGGCAATGATGGTACTGATTTAAATTGTAGTGATAATAGTAAAATTATCCATGTATCGGCAACTGACACTAGTGATAACAGGACTAGTTGGTCTGACTATGGTAATTGTATCGACGTTGCAGCGCCGGGGGCAGGAATATATACCACTTCATCTAGTGGCGGTTACTCTACTGCGAGTGGTACTTCTTTTTCAGCGCCTGCTACAGCTGCTGTATTGGCTTTGATGAAATCTAAATATCCACATTTTTCAAATATTGAGCTTGAAAATCTATTAGAGTCTTCTGCAGATAAAAGCAAAAATGGTGGAAGTTTCAATAAATATTATGGTCATGGCCGTGTTGATGCATACGCAGCTTTATCTGCAAATGCTCCTGAACCGGTTGTAGATCAGACTCCTCCGACAGTTGTGATCACATCTCCAAGTGATAACTCAACTAATAGCGGTCAAATAGTTGTAACTGTTAATGCTCAAGATGATGTAGAAGTTAATAAAGTTGAACTATATATAGCTGGTAATTTAGTAGCAACAGATGTTTCATTGCCGTATGAATTCAATGTAGATACTACAGCATTTAGTGATGGTGATATTTACTTAAACGCAATGGCATATGATTCATCAAATAATATTGCTAATAGTAGCGAAGTATTAATATCGTTACTAAATGCTGCAGAGCCAGAGCCAGAGCCAGAGCCAGAGCCAGAGCCAGAGCCAGAGCCAGAGCCAGAGGATACAACTGAACCGACAGTATCAATAAATAACCCTATCACCAATGACGCTGTAAGTGGTACAGAGACAATTCAAGTAACGGCTCAAGATAACGACGCCGTAGATTATATTGACTTGTATATTGATAACGTATTAAAACAAAGTGTAAGCGGTGCTTCGTTAAGTTATGGTTGGAATACTCGCAAAATCTCTAGCGGAAGTCACATTATTACTGCAATTGCATATGATGTTTCAGGAAATCAAGACCAACAAACAGTAACGGTTAATAAAGCAGAATCTACCAAAGGCTCAAAAGGTCGTAAGAAAAAGTAGTCTTTTTAAATACCCAAAAGCCCTGATATTATTCAGGGCTTTTTATTTCAAGCATTAAATGTGTTATTTAAATATTCGCTTTCTAATAAATAATCCAACTAAGCCTAACCCAAAGATAAATATAACATTAGGCTCAGGGATGTCAGTACAAGGTTCGCTAGTTGTACATGAAGCTATGACAACCTCATCATCAAAAAAACCGTAAAGGTTTATGTGAGAAATTTCGTGGAAATCTCCACTTTCATCGTCATCATTTTCATTACCAACCGTTTTTTTAAACATTACATCAAACCAGTTAAAACTTAAAAAATCTAAATTTAATAAATACCCTATATACTTATCAGGATCAGCTCCTGTAGCGGATTTAAAGGTGAGCATAAATGTGTTGTATGTATCAAAGTAAGTTGGATCAATGGTGAAGTTATTAGGAGAAATTCCGGAGTCAATATCAACATGCTCTTCAAGGAGAACCCAGTTTGTAATATCAAACATTCCATCCCCATTATTTACACTGTTTCCATGACCAGTGTCATTGCCTGTTAATCCTAACTCACAATCAGCCTCGTTAATAAATGCTTCGGTCAAATAAGCATAATCATCAACACACTTTATATGAGAAGAATTAGCGTTAAAGCTCATCATGAATAAAGAAGCCATCACTAGTGATGATGTGTACTTAAATATTTTTATTAATTTAGTCATAAGTATCTCGAAATAAAAAATATGCATGTAGCCGAAGCTAAATGCATATTCTATTCCAAGTTTTTATTTTAAAATAAAAACAAAAGCTTAGCTCAAGGCACTCAAATATAAATTCGAGTGCCAAAAAGCTAGTTGTAAATTTTTGCTACAGTTCTATTCTATTGGACTGATTCTATTTAAATAGCTTTCTCCTATTAATAAATATTCCTAACAATCCGGCTGATAATATTAATAAAGACTGTGGCTCAGGGATTTCTGTACAAGTATGACATTGAGGGTCTACTCCACCATCATCAGGTACCCAATAAACAGAGATATGTGACACGCCTTGATAATTCCAACTGTCTTTTTTGTCATTGTATTTAGCAAACATAGTTTGCCATTCGAAAGTATCTTCACCTTCTGCTAATGTATAACCTACAAACTCATCCGGAGCTGTCCCTGAATTTGCATTAGGACCTTTGAACACTAACATAATAAGAATATCAACTGGCACCACTTCATCTAAAGTAAATATTCCAGCCTGTCCACCTTCGTACTTCGTGACAAATTCCCAGTCAGTATGACCAAACATACCATCATCAGTATTAACCATTAATGGATTAAGAAAATCTTGATCGTCCTCACCAAGTTCACAACCTGTCGTGTTCGTAACATAATTTGTAATATCATCATGCGCTACCTCCGCACATGTTATGTGATCAGCTTGTGAATTAAAGCTCAAACTAGCCAATATAAGTAGTACAGACAAAGAGAATATTTTTCTTAAATTGGAGATCTGTTTCATATTTAATACCTCAACTTTAGTGGTACGTAATGCAAAATCGTAAAATTGTTATTCAGTTAATGCATTATTCATTCCAGTAAAATTAAGGGTAATAAATACATATAGTTACTCGTTTATTTACACATGTTCTTCACTCATTAAGAACAGGGATGTTTAATATTTTGACGATAAAGTTAACTGTAACACTCTTCGTACGACTCATTTCGTACGAAAATTAGTGGATTATAGAATTTTGTTCCATACTTTCAGTTGCTTAGGAGATTGTTTGAGGAAATATATAGATTGTAAAAAAAACTGACATAAAAATTAAACTATTGATTATTCTCTTTTTTTTCTTTTTCTTTTATTTCGCTTTGTTGAATACGCCACTTTTGTAATTCAACGTAGTAACGGTCCCAAATGCAGGGATCACATGCGCCACTTTCACAACATTCGTTACTGTTAGGAGGGGTAGGTTTTTCAAGTAAATCAGACATCGGCTTATGATTCAGCCTGTTGTTTTATATCTGCTTGCTGAATGCGCCATTTTTGCAATTCTGCATAGTAATTATCCCACACACAAGGGCAACAAGAGCCACCACCACAACAGTCATCATCAGCAGGAGGATAAGGTTTTTCTAATAATTTAGTCATATTTTTTTAATGTTACAGAGTGTTTTATGTACGCTATTTTACCTGAATGTTTATTGAGGTAAAAGAGAAGTGGGAAGATATTGAAATTTAGATAATAAAAAACCCTGCATTGCAGGGTTTTAAAAGTAAACTTTGATAGTTTCTAGTTTCTAGTTTCTAGTTTCTAGTTTCTAGTTTCTAGTTTCTAGTCTTTATTACTCTATCTCAGCTAGTTTTTTCTCTAGGTAGTGAATGTTAGCACCACCGCGAGCAAAACCGGCATCATTCATGATGTCTTCTTGTAAGGCGATATTAGTTTTAATACCGTCGATAACTAATTCATCCAAGGCGTTTTTCATGCGAGCAATTGCCACTTCACGAGTTTCACCGTAAGTGATTAGTTTACCAATCATAGAATCATAATGTGGTGGTACTGAATAATCAGTATAAATGTGAGAATCCCAACGTACGCCCATGCCACCTGCAGGGTGGAAACGAGTGATTTTACCCGGTGAAGGGATAAATGTGCGTGGATCTTCAGCATTAATACGGCATTCAATTGCATGACCGTTAACTTTAATATCTTCTTGTTTGATTGTTAATTTTTGACCGGCAGCAACACGAAGTTGCTCTTTGATCAAATCAACACCAGTGATCATTTCAGTTACTGGATGCTCAACTTGAATACGAGTGTTCATTTCAATGAAGTAGAACTCACCATTTTCAAATAAGAATTCAAACGTACCAGCACCGCGGTAATTAATCTCATTACAAGCGTTACAACAACGAGCACCAATTTCAGCACGAAGTTCTTCAGAAATACCTGGTGCTGGCGCTTCTTCAACAACTTTTTGGTGACGACGTTGCATTGAACAGTCACGCTCGGCTAAATGAATTGCACTACCTTGGCCATCGGCAAGAATTTGAATTTCAACGTGACGAGGGTTTTCAAGGAATTTTTCCATGTAAACCATATCATTGTTGAAGGTGTTTCTAGCTTCAGTTTTAGTTAACTGGATTGACTCTAATAAGTCGGCTTCGCTGCGTACAACTCGCATACCACGACCACCACCGCCACCAGAGGCTTTGATGATTACTGGGTAACCTATACGGCGACCATGGGCAATGCTTGCTGCTTCATCGTCTGTAAGCGGACCATCTGAACCTGGTACACAAGGTACGCCGGCAGATTTCATCGCGGCAATAGCAGAAACTTTATCACCCATTAAACGGATGCTATCAGCTAATGGTCCAATAAATGCAAAACCAGAATCTTCAACTTGCTCAGCAAAGTCGGCGTTTTCAGCTAAAAAGCCGTAACCCGGATGAATTGCATCGGCGTTAGTTACTTCTGCTGCAGTAATTAAACGAGGAATGTTTAAGTAACTGTCTAAGGCAGATGCTTTACCAATACAAATAGTTTCGTCTGCTAATAAAACGTGTTTAAGATTTTTGTCAGCAGTAGAATGAACAGCTACGGTTTTAATACCTAGCTCTTTACATGCACGTAATATACGTAATGCAATTTCGCCTCGGTTGGCAATAACTACTTTCTTTAACATGGAATTAACCTTCCTTATCGGGCTTATTCAATTACGAATAGTGGTTGGTCAAATTCAATTGTGTCTTCATTTTCAGCAAGAATTTGTTTAATAACACCAGATTTGTCAGCTTCAATTTGGTTCATCATTTTCATCGCTTCAACAATACATAAAGTATCGCCAGCATTTACGTGTTGACCAACTTCTGCAAATGCAGGAGCTTCTGGAGAAGCCGATGCGTAGAACGTACCAACCATTGGAGAGCGAACAACATGACCTGATAAAACAGCGCCAGCAGGTGCTTCAGCAGGTGCTGCTGCAGGAGCAGCAACTGGAGCTGCTACAGGAGCAGGAGCAGCCATTGCTACAGGAGCTGCAGCTACCATAGGAGCGCCACGACTGATTCGAACTGATTCTTCACCTTCAGAGATCTCTAATTCATTGATCCCAGACTCTTCAACAAGTTCGATTAGTTTTTTAATTTTACGAATATCCATTAGTACACCTTTTAAATGTTTTTTGTAATTTATTTGTTTAGGATTTGGTTTGCTGAATCTAGGGCATATTCATAACCCTTAGCACCCAAACCACATATTACCCCTTCAGCTATATCTGAAAGGTAAGAATGTTGGCGAAACTCTTCACGCTTGTGCACATTAGACAAGTGAACCTCAATAAACGGAATATTTACTGTCAATAGTGCATCACGAAGTGCCACACTGGTATGAGTAAATGCCGCTGGATTGATGATAATAAAATCCACTTTATTATGTGCCTGATGAAGGGCATCTATTAATTCATGCTCTGCATTACTTTGCAGATGCTGTAAATTTATGTTTAAAGATTCAGCTTTAACTTCTAACTTTGTAATAATGTCAGCTAGCGATTGCGAGCCATAAATTTCAGGTTCTCGTTTGCCTAACATATTTAAATTAGGACCATTCATCACTAAAACATTAAACTTTGTCGTCATTTGCAGCTAAATCCATGGTAATTATTATTATTGAAAATACTATCTGCTATAAACACATTCATTGTTTAAATTTTGTGCAGAAAATATGATGTTTCCCAAATATCTGCACATTATAGTCATTTTCGCAGAAATTAGCAGCAAAATACTGGTCTAATCACTGAACTTGGTATTAATTAACATTTTCTTTACACTTAAAGTCAAAAAAGGGGCACAGGCCCCTTTAGTAAATAATTTTAACTAACAGGGCAAAGCCCTGATGTTTACTGGTTAAACAAAGTGTTTATATGGCTGGCAAAGTCGTTTGCTCCCATAAAACCGGTAACTCGTTGTTGACTTAATTCTTTACCATTTAAATCAAAAAACAAAATCGAAGGCAACCCAAACACTTCAAAGTGCGACATTATTTCAATATTTTGCTCTGAAGCAGTCTCGGTTAAGTCAATTTGAATTAGTACCGTATTTTGCAATGCTTGTTTTACTTCTGGTTTTGGAAAAGTGTATTTTTCAAATTCTTTACAGGCAATACACCAGTCGGCATATAGATCTACCATCACTGTTTTTCCATTAGCGTTAGCCACTGCAACTTCGCTAGTTAACTGCTCTAAAGTTGTTACTTTGATAAATTCTTGATGAACTTGCTGCTGCAATCCGGGCTTATCGAATACCGTGTTATAAGCTAAATTAGCACCTAAAAACATCATAAGAAAAATTAACAATGAACGTAACCCATACCAAATGCCTGCTGGCGATTTACGATTATCGTTATTGACCATATAGAAGTAAGTTGCGGTGACTAATAATAATGCTGCCCACAATAGGTTCGCAATTGTTTCTGATAAGAAACGTTCAAGTAAAAACACTGGAACAGCGAGTAATAAAAAGCCGAAGATGTTTTTAATTACGGTCATCCAATTACCCGCTTTCGGGAGTAATTTACCACCTGAGCTACCTAATGCTAGTAACGGTAAGCCCATTCCTAAACTCAACACATATAATGCCGAAGCTCCTAAAAATAGGTCCCCCGTTTGCGCGATATAAATTAATGCACCAGTAAGGGGCGCTGTAGTACAAGGTGAAGCCACTAAACCTGAAATAGCACCCATTACAAAAACAGATGTAATAGAACCACCTTTTTGGCTATTACTTAAATTGTTAAGTTTGTTTTGTAAACTTGCCGGTAAAGCTAAGTTGAATACGCCAAACATCGATAGAGCTAAAAATACAAATAAAATACTTAAGCCAATTAGAATCGCAGGGTGTTGAAATGCGGCTTGAAATTGCGCGCCAGCTAATGCAACTACAATGCCTAAAGCAGTATAGGTAATGGCCATACCTTGAACGTATGCCATAGATAAAGTAAATGCCTTTCTGGTTGTAAGACTTTCGCCTTGGCCAACAATAATGCCCGTTAAAATAGGATACATAGGAAAGACACAAGGAGTAAAAGATAGTAGTACACCTAAACCAAAGAATGTTAATAATGTCCAAAATAAACTACTGCCGCCAAGCATTGAAGCAAGTTCATCTTGTTGGCTAACGGATGTAATTTCATTATCATCTATTTTTGCAGCTGAAGCCGACTCATTATTAATGGCGCCAAGTACTGAACTAGCAGTACTTTCTTTTGCATTGTCAGCACTGTAATCATTTAGCGGAATAACATGCTTCGTTGGCGGGTAACATAATCCTTTTTCAGCACAACCTTGAAAAGTAAGCGTTAACTCACCATCTGGTCCAGACTGTGCAATGGGTATAGTAAATTTTACTTGATTGTAATATACCTGTTGTATACCAAAATACTCATCTTCATGATCTTCGCCTTGTGGTAAATTAGGTAAAGAGAATTCAGTACGTTCTGCTTGAAACTTTAACTTATCTTTATATAAATAGTAGCCATCAGCAATGGAAAAATACACTTCTAGTTGATTGCCTTGTTGGCTAAAATCAAACTGGAATGCTTGGTCAACGGGTAAGAACTCTTTGTCGTTACTAAACAGAGAATCCATCGAGGTATCGAAAATTGAATCTTGAGCATAGGCAATATTACCTAACAAGGTAATTGTTATTAGCAATGCATTTATTATTGAGCGCATAAATTAATTTTTCACAGTATTATTTATCCAGTTTAAATACAGCTCATTACCTTGCTGGATATTCAAGGTAATAATTTTAACTACATCTGATGAGTGTAGTTTTATTATATTATTTTCAACTTCGCTAAATGCCGCAGTTTTCGTTTTTATCAAGAGCGCCACTTTTTCATCGCAATGAATTAAGCCTTGCCACTAATATAGCGATTTTTATGAAGCATATTAACACAAGCCGCTAGTTTTTCAGATACTAAGTGGTTAGCAATTGTTTTAACTATGTCATTATCCGGGTAATTACATGCAACAACGAGATACATGATAAATTTTATACCTTAACCATTAATACAATAAACATTAATGATATTGATAGAGTAAAGTATAATCAATTGCTAACGGTTGAAATAGACCTGATAACCCCCATATTAGTTTCATCATTATAAATATTTGGACCATTAATGTTTAAAGTTTTATTTTTATTATTTATTGTTATGCCAATTGTTGAAATTATGGTGTTGATGAATGTGGGTAGTTTAATTGGCGCTTTACCCACTATTGGTATCGTTATTCTTACCGCCTGGATTGGTGCTGCTATGGTTCGTCAACAGGGTATGGCAACTTATCAATCAGTGCAAAATAAACTTGCTCAAGGGCAAATTCCTTCAGATGAAATTATTGCGGCAATGTTATTACTGGTTGCTGGTGTATTATTATTAACCCCTGGTTTTATAACTGATGGTTTTGGCTTACTACTGTTATGGCCAGTATCTCGAGCAGTGATAGTAAAAGCAGTGCAAACGCAAATGGCAAAAAGTAAAGCCAACCCTAATAATGGCAGTACTTTCTTTTACAGTAACTTTCAGCAATCAGATCAACAGCAATCTCCGTTTCGTGATATAGATGAAAACTCATCCACTCATCATATAAATGATAATAAAAGTAACCAAACGATTGATGGTGAATTTGAGCGAAAAGATTGATCATTGAAGAAAACCTTTAATTATTACTAATTAGCGCTTTTATCGTAAATAAGCGCTATTTTTTTAGCTAATTTTCAGCAGTCCCCTTGAAGAGTAAAAAAAACATCCCCATCTGTTTATTAATAAAAAATTTTAATTATTTAATTTACCTAAATTGGAGACAGTAATGAGCATTCGTCCTTTACATGACCGCGTAATTATTAAACGCAAAGCTGTAGAATCAAAATCAGCTGGTGGTATCGTTTTAACTGGCAGTGCTGCCGAAAAATCAACTCGTGGTGAAGTTGTTGCTGTAGGCAATGGCCGTATTATGGAAAACGGTGAAGTTCGTGCATTAGACGTTAAAGTTGGCGACCAAGTTATCTTTAGTGAAGGTTACGGCGCGAAAGTTGAAAAAATTGATGGCGAAGAAGTTTTAATTCTTAGCGAAGCTGACATTTTAGCGATTGTTGAATAATTTCAACAAATCTCATAACAAAAGAATTTATAGGAAAAGATAATGGCTGCAAAAGACATATTATTCGGTAATGACGCACGAGCTAAAATGCTACGTGGTGTAAATGTATTAGCTGACGCTGTAAAAGTAACATTAGGTCCAAAAGGACGTAATGTTGTTTTAGACAAAAGCTTCGGTGGTCCAACTATCACTAAAGATGGTGTAAGTGTTGCTAAAGAAATTGAACTTAGCGATAAGTTTGAAAACATGGGCGCACAAATGGTTAAAGAAGTTGCTTCTAAAGCCAACGATGAAGCTGGTGACGGAACAACTACTGCTACAGTTTTAGCACAAGCTATTGTAAATGAAGGTTTAAAGTCAATCGCTGCGGGCATGAATCCAATGGATCTTAAACGTGGTATTGACCAAGCGGTTATCGCAGCGGTTGCTGAGCTTAAAGAGCTTTCTCAAGACTGTACAGATACTAAAGCAATAGAACAAGTTGGTACTATTTCAGCTAACTCTGATACTACTGTTGGCGAAATTATTGCTACAGCAATGGATCGTGTTGGTACTGAAGGCGTAATTACTGTTGAAGAAGGTCAAGCTCTAACAAACGAGCTAGACGTTGTTGAAGGTATGCAGTTCGATCGTGGTTACTTATCTCCTTACTTTATCAATAATCAAGAAAGCGGCAGTGTTGAATTAGAAAACCCTTTCATCTTATTAGTTGATAAAAAAGTATCTAACATTCGTGAATTACTAACAACACTTGAAGGTGTTGCTAAAGCAAGCAAGCCACTACTTATTATTGCTGAAGATGTTGAAGGCGAAGCCTTAGCAACATTAGTTGTTAACAACATGCGCGGCATCGTTAAAGTTGCGGCTGTTAAAGCACCTGGTTTTGGTGACCGTCGCAAAGCAATGTTACAAGACATCGCGACATTAACAGCTGGTACTGTTATTTCTGAAGAAATCGGTATGGAACTTGAGAAAGCAACGTTAGAAGACCTGGGTCAAGCTAAGCGCGTTGTTATCTCTAAAGACAATACAACAATTATCGATGGTATTGGCGAAGAAGCTGAAATTAAAGCTCGCGTTGCTCAAATTCGTGGCCAAATTGAAGATTCATCTTCAGATTACGATAAAGAAAAGTTACAAGAACGATTAGCTAAATTAGCTGGCGGTGTTGCAGTTATCAAAATTGGTGCAGCGACAGAAGTTGAAATGAAAGAGAAGAAAGCTCGTGTAGAAGATGCATTACATGCAACTCGCGCAGCTGTTGAGGAAGGTGTTGTAGCCGGCGGTGGTACAGCTCTTGTTCGTGTTGCTGACAAAATCAAAGATTTAGAAGGCGCTAACGAAGACCAAACTCACGGTATCAACGTAGCACTTCGTGCAATGGAAGCTCCACTTCGTCAAATCGTTTCTAATTGTGGCGATGAATCTTCAGTTGTATTAAATGAAGTGCGCAACGGTGAAGGTAACTATGGTTACAATGCTGGTACTAGCGTTTATGGTGATATGTTAGCTATGGGTATTTTAGATCCAACTAAAGTAACTCGTAGTGCGTTACAATTTGCAGCATCAGTTGCTGGTTTAATGCTTACTACCGAAGCTATGATCACCGATGCTCCTCAAGAAGCTGCAGCTCCTGCAATGCCTGATATGGGTGGCATGGGTGGTATGGGCGGAATGGGCGGCATGATGTAATTTTTGCTTGTCTAAATCAGTGATAGCAGCGTTACTTTACAACTCGTTTAAGAAAAAACTAAACTTCGTTGTAAAGTGCCTTGCTCTAACATGATTTACCCTGCGCAAAAACGTTTAATCTGTTTTGCTAAAAAGACCTGCTTCGGCAGGTTTTTTATTAGCTCGGTAATAGTAAACCCAAATATAGCAGCGTTGCTTTATTGCTCGTTTAAGAAATACTAAACGTCGCTATAAAACGCCTTATACTAAACAATTTATCCTGCGCAAAAAAAAACTGCTCAGATATCCATTTAAAAAGCTCGAAAGCCTAGGTTTTCGGGCTTTTTTCGTTTTTATAATAAGTCATTCATGAGAATGAGTGGTTTTTTTATAACGTCCGAATAAATTCGGACCAACCAGACCTAGACGTTTGGTTGGCGTGAATTCATTCGTGCGTTATTGCGTAGCAACTGTTGAGTCTGCTCTATATCCATTTATTTATACCTTAGAGAAATGTATTCCTAATACTGCCTTGAAAGTCATGCTGTCATTCGCTACAGTTTTCTAATACTCACCATAAGGTATTTATTTCCCCATATGAACACTGAAAAATTTAATCGCGCTATCCAATTAATTGATCAAGCCAATAGTGAAGATCCAAATATTGAAACTTGGCAAGGTAAGGAATACCCGAAAGAAGTTCTGTACTCGCTGCGGATGAGCGACATGCTAACTAATTTTATGCCTTCACCATCAACTGCATTAAAGTTAGCCGCGCGTAGCCAGCATATCTGTCGCTGGGAACATCCTCGCAAAGATTATGAAATGAATCGTTCCGGTTATTTATTGTGGCGCAAAGAGCAGAATAAATTTCATGCAAAAAAGACAGGCGAAATATTAGCATCAATTGATTTTGATGCTGAGACTATCGAAAAAGTACAGTTTTTATTGTTGAAAAAACAATTGAAAAAAGATCTACAAACGCAAGCATTGGAAGATGTAGTGTGCTTGGTATTCTTACAATATTATTTTACTGATTTTGCCGCAGCTCATAGCGAAGAGAAAATTATTTCTGTATTGCAAAAAACTTGGGCGAAAATGTCAGAGCAAGGCCACCAGAAAGCACTAACACTGTCATTGCCTGAAAATGATAAAGAATTGATTGTTAAAGCGTTGTCTTAATAAGTAAATGCCCTGAAAGGTCAGGGCATTATGTAGCACGCTGATTTACATTAAACTCGCTTGATCTACTTGATTAAAATCGAGGACCTCACCACCAAATTCTTGCGCAAAAGCTAAGGCATCACTTTGTTGACTAAAACTGGCTAAGGTTTTGCCCATAGCACCGGTTTTTTCAGAGCCGACAACAAACCAAGCTGTTTTCGCATCGATAAAATAGCCATCATCTGGCTCATCCCAAGGCATTTTACTCATATCATGAACATAAATTGTAGTAACGTTACGCTTGTTTTCTGGATCTAAATAAAAGCTAAACATATCTCTGGTTGAGCAAAATTTATGAACTTTATCGCCTCTATCTTCACGATATAATTCGCCTTTAGGACCGGAAAAGTTTGTGATTAACATGCCACATAAATGACACTCATCTGCGCTTTCAATTGCTTGTGCTTGGTAGATTATTTGTTGTTGATCTTGCTCTCCACAGGCAATTAAAAAAGACAGTGAGCTAGCAATTAAAATGCTTTTTAATAAATATTTCATTACAGAGTTTTCTTCTTAAGGATAAAAATTGCTAGGCTTAATGGCATCACAACCCAGGCAAACATGGAACTTATTAATGTGTTTTGTGACAAGCTAGAGTTTATGGCAATAGCTACCGCGCCATTTACATCGCTGCTGTCTAACCCTGCAAGGTTCACCAAACGGAATATGTCTGCTGGGTTTAATAACATTACTTGCGTTAACCCTTGTTGGCTTAAGCCGTTATCAATACCTACTAATAACGCCAATAGTGCTAAATCAAATACAAGGGCAAATAGAAACCAGGTTATTAAAGCAAAGCCTGCTGCCTTTGACTTTTCACTTACCGACAAACTGATCAAATAGGCAATAGCAGTAAAACTCAAACCAAGTAGAATGGCACTGCAAATGAACAAAGCGAAACTACTAAGAACTTGGCTATCGTCTAATTGAAAATACAATAAAGCAGCCGAAGTGCCAAAACCCAGTAATATGGCTAAGGCAATAATAGCTCCTTGGCCAAAAAACTTACCGAGTAATAATTGTGTTTTACTCAAAGGGTAGGTCAATAACAATAATAGTGTGCCACTTTCTTGTTCACCAACGAAGCTGTCGTAACTTATTAATAAGGCAATTAACGGGATAAGAAAAACCGCTAAGCTTGCCAAGCTGGCAATGGTAGTAGATAGCGATGCAATACCGATAGTGCCTGATGCTGCTCCGCCAAAATAGGTTAAACCCAAAGACAAAATAGTAAAAATAACCGTGATAGAAACTAGCCAGCGATTTCTTAAACCGTCTTGAAATTCTTTTGCAGCGACATTAAAAATTTGTTTCATTATTGTTCTCCTCTAAACTCGCTGGTTTGTTGAGTGAGGTAATGCTGATAAAGTTGTTCTAAATTAGCCGGCTCTATTTGAATATCATCCATTGCGTCATAAGACAGTAGCTGCTTTAAAATGGTTAACTTGTCTTGTTCTGGAACAAATAACGTTTGTTGCTCTAGCTCAGAGGTTAAAAACTGATTTAATTTAGGGTCACTACTTACTGCTCCATTTAGCCCTTTGGGTTTTATCCTAACCGGTAAATCAGCGTTTTTTCGTAGTTCAGATAGAGTTCCTGCGGCTAAAACCCGACCTGCAGATAAAATCATCGCTCGGTCGATATGTTGCTCAACGCCTGGTAGTACGTGTGAGCATAATATTATACTAGAGCCATTGGTTTTTAATTGATCTACGGTTCTATAAAAATCAGCTGTTGCTATTGGATCTAAACCTACGGTAGGTTCGTCTAATAATAATAATTTTGGCTCACCAATAAATGCTTGTGCTAAGCCTAGGCGTTGTCTCATCCCTTTTGAGTAGGTCTTAACCTGGCGTTTCATTGCGTGAGAAATTCCTACTTGCTCAAGTAAGTCAATGGCGGCTTTCTTATTGTAGCCTTTGAGTTTTGCAAAATAAGTCAATACTTCCAAACCAGTGAGTTGTTCATAAAAACTAACATTCTCTGGTAGATAGCCTATTTTCGCTCGGCTATGCCATGCTTCTTTAGAGTCGGGAGCCATGCCCATAACCTCAACACTGCCAGACGTTGGGGAAACAACTCCCAAAATTAGTTTCATCATTGTTGTTTTGCCGGCGCCATTATGACCAAATAAACCAAGTACTTCTCCTTGATTAAGGTTCATGCTAACCGATTCTAGGGCCGCTAATTGTTGATATTTCTTACCAACATTTTGTAAAGATATAAGTGGGACATTCATCTTAAATTCGACCTTTAATGTTTAGTATCTGACAGCTTATTATAGGCTGCTACAGATGTAGTGTTGTTTTGCTTAGATGACTGGTGCGGTGACTGCATTAATGGAAAGCTGTCTTTTACCCCCGGTGGTTTTAATATCGGAAATTGCTTTTGTACCCAACGTAAAATTACTATTGCCGGGCTATCCATTAACATCTTCATTTCTGGATACTGCCACACTAACTTATCAATGCCATCATTTGGCTCAAAAATCACGTCACCAACATTGTCATTGTTCATATCCCAACCGAGATAATTACTCCAATAATTGCCTTTACCGTCCTGACTCCATTCTTGTTTTTTATTGGAAACGTATTTCACTTGTGTCGGATTGTTGATAAAGCTATTACCAAACACTTTGGTGTTTTCAGACCCTGCGGTTAAATGAATACCAATTTCAGCGGTATTAATTAAATTATTACTAATGGTGTTATAGGCTGAGTTATAAACAAAAAGCCCTTTGCCATCACGACCTAGCACTTTGTTTTCAGGCTTAGTCCACACATTTTTAATGACATTGTCGGTAATTGTTGAGGAGGTGATAAAGTTCATCAGAAAACCGTAGTCTTCGCTGTTTTTGCTAGTGTTTCCTGACACAGTTAAATGCTTTGAGCTCATTAATGCGTAACCGGCACGAGTGTTATATGCGAGGTTATTCAACACTTTATTGTTATGTGAATACATGTAGTGAATACCATAGCGCAAATCATGCATGGTATTATTTTGCAGTACATTTTCTTGGCTAGAGATAATATAAAGACCATCTCTGGTGTTTGATACGTTGTTACCACGCACCAAAACATGCTTAACTATAGACAATTGTATGCCATTACCTCTATCGGCAGATCGTAAATTCGAGTTACCAATAATGGTGTTATTTAACACCTTAATATGCTCGGCTTTTTGTAACCAAATACCGAAGCCACTGCCTTGTAATTGATTATTTTGAATGAGTATGTTGCTAGCTTTTTTATCGGAATAAATAGCTGAGTTTTGTTCCGTTAAATCATCACCCCAGTTGATAATAGTTAAATCTTCAATGGTTATATTAGAGTTGTGTAAATGCAGACCATTACCAAGCCCTTGGGAATCAATTGTTGCTCCCTGTTTACCACGTACAGTAATTGCTTGGTTTATGGAAAAATTGCCGAAATAGGTACCATTGCTCAAAATGACTACGTCACCACTAAGAGTGCTATCAAGTATTTGTTGTAAATTATCTTGCGGTGAAACTTGCCACTCTTTTGCTATGGCTGTACTGCTGACAACCATTGTTAAGAATAAAAAAAGTAGTAATTTTTTGATCATTAAGATTAACATTGTTTAAAAATTAAGAGATAAAGCGTGATCCAATTAGGATCACGCTTTGGCTTTATGTTAAACGCAACCGTTAGGTCTCTACAAACATGCGACCGCGCATTTCCATATGTAGAGCATGGCAGAACCAGTTACAGTAGTACCATTGTACACCAGGTTGGTTAGCGGTGAATGTTATTGATGATGTTGCTTGTGGACCAATTTCCATTTGTACACCATGGTTTGTCATACAGAAACCATGAGTTACATCTTCAACTTGGTCTAAGTTAGTTACAACAACGGTAACTTCATCACCTAGTTTCACTTTAAAATCACTCATACCAAATGTAGGCGCAACAGAAGTCATGTAAACACGAACTTTTTTACCATCGCGAATAACTTTGTTATCAGTTTCTAAAGTAACACCATCTTTTTTCGCCATCGCTACAGTAGGAGCAAAGATAGGATCATCACGAGTCCACAGTTTATTAGGTTTCATTTTACTGCGATGAACAATCATACAATCATGCGGTTCAGCAAATGTAGGACCATCATGTATAAGTTTCATCTCATCACCAGAAATATCAATTAATTGATCATTTTCTGGACGTAGAGGGCCTACTGGTAAGAACCTATCTTTAGAGAACTTACATAAAGATATTAACCATTTGCCATCAGCATCACGTGTTTCACCTTGTGAAGTATGGTTATGACCCGGTTGATAATGAACGTCTAATTTTTGACGGATATAATTAACTTTTTCACCATTGTGCGCTTTGATTGCATCTTCAACATTCCATTTAGCAATTTGGCTATCAAGGAATAAAGTTGTATAAGCATTCCCTTTGTTATCAAACGCTGTGTGCAATGGACCTAAGCCTAGTTCAGGCTCGGCTACAATAGTTTCACGAGGTTTGATTTTATTTGCAAATAATGCATCTAGTTTCTTGATTGAGATGATTGAAACTGTTGGAGACAACTTACCGTTAGCAACAAAGTACTCACCGTTTGGAGAAGTGTTTAAACCGTGTGGTGATTTAGGCACTGGAATGTAACGAGTTAACTCAGAGCCTTTACGACCGTCTAATACGGGTACATCATTACCATTATAAGTTTTAAACTTACCGGCTTTTAACGCAGCTTCACAAGCTGCTAAACTGAAAATAACAACATGATCGCGTTCTGCGGTGATCATTTCGCCTAAGTTCATCCCCATTTCTGAGTTATAACAAGTTGATGCGAAGTATTTACCATCATAATCGGCATCGGTATTATCTAAATTACCGTCAACCATAACTTGGAAAGCCATTTCCATGGTTTCAGCATTAATAACATTATAAAGTGAACGGTATGTACTGACATCTTCCATGCCGTCTTTACCGTCGTTATTCATTGGGATTTCAAATTCGCCGTTACACACAACGTATTTTGTATGTGGTACCTTTTGTACTCGTAAACCATGCACAGCTTGTACGTTAGGAACGGTAAGCATTTTGTCACACTTCATCACGTCACAACGAATACGAGCAACACGAGAGTTTGCTTTATCGTTAATAAAAACGTATTTACCATCGTAATGACCATCTTGCATACTCATGTGCGGATGATGTGAATCACCTGCCATTAAATGAGCACTGTCGCCTTTTATGCGTTTACTTTCATCGGTTAAACCCCAACCCGTAGCACTGTCAGTGTTAAAAACAGGAATACGCATTAATTCACGCATTGATGGTAAGCCCATAATACGTACTTCACCTGAATGGCCGCCTGACCAAAAGCCGTAGTATTCATCAAGATCACCAGGGTGAACAAAAGCTTCGTTTTTCGCATATTCTGCAGCATTAGCTCTTGCCGTGCTTGCAAACATAGCCGCCGTCATTGGTGCAGCAATTGCGCCAGCACCTAATAGGGCGGTTTTACCAAAAAACTTACGTCTTTCTTTATTTTCCAGCTCCAATTCATTAGAGCGTTTATCATCGTTACTCATTCTCATTCTCCATCTTGCTTAATTGTAATTTATTAATTTTAATTACTTGGGTTGTTTAAAAAATTTTACTATGGCTTTAATACTGAGCTACCTAAGTAACTTCAACTGTTTGAATTTGTTGTTCTTTAAATTTTTGTTTTTTACGTGCCATTTTTTTCAAAGGAGGGCATTTTTCATCATTAAAGTAAGTGATTTGGCAATCTAAACAGTAATGACATTCACGCATGTTGATTGTGCCATCGGGGTGTATGGCTTGAATCTCACATTCTTTTGCACAGGTTTTACAGGGCTGGCCACATTCAGGGCGACGCTTTAGCCAGTCAAATAATCTAATGCTGTTGCCGGTAGATAATGCCGCGCCTAACGGGCACAAATAGCGACAGAAAAACTTACGCGAGAATACGTTGATAAGTAGCAACAGTAATGCATAAATGATGAACGGCCATTCGCGATCAAATTTTAATAAAAATGTGGTTTTAAAGGGTTCTATTTCAGCAAATTGCTCTGCCAGTGCCAGTGAATCTAAAGATAAACCGAATAACGCGAGCAAAATAAGGTATTTAATTGCCCACAAACGTTCATGCACGGCCCAAGGAAGTTCAACCTGAGGAATTTTAACGTGTCTAGCTACAACATTAATTAATTCTTGTAATGCACCAAATGGGCATAACCAACCACAATATACTGCTCGTCCCCAGAGTAAAATAGTTGCTGCAGCTGCACCCCACAGAATGAAAATTACCGGATCTAGCAAAAACAAATCCCAGGAAAAATCTGACATGAACGCTTGTAAAAAGGTGAAAACATTTACTATTGATAATTGCCCACCCCAAGACCAGCCAATAAATACGACAGTGACAACTAGAAAACTATGGCGGAAATTATGTAAGAAAGTAGGGTGGCGAACTAAAACATCCTGGAAAAATAGAGTGGCCAAAAGAGTTAACAGCAGGACAGCTAAAATAATTACTTCAGTATTTTTTTCTTGCCAAACTTCTTGAGTCAGTGTTAATTCTGGTTCAGGGTAAATCAAAGGTGGACGTTCAACGTATTTATCTAAGGTATGATAATCACCCTTAAAAGAAGTAAATAAACTATCAACAGCACCTAATTGACGACGTACAAGTAATTCTAATTGCCAATCAACACCGGGGTTAAATTCATGTTGTGCACGCACAATAAATAGAGACATTTCTTGAAATCGAGGAGCGCCATTAATAAGAATGTCTGAAACGCGATTATGATCT
Organism: Thalassotalea psychrophila; assembly: GCF_031583595.1. Classification (NCBI taxonomy): domain Bacteria; kingdom Pseudomonadati; phylum Pseudomonadota; class Gammaproteobacteria; order Alteromonadales; family Colwelliaceae; genus Thalassotalea; species Thalassotalea psychrophila. The sequence goes on along the minus strand of NZ_CP134145.1, from coordinate 4,093,889 downwards.
AAATCTCGAAAAGCGAATGCTTCACCATTCTGCAAAATTTGAATGCGATCGAAAATCCCACCGCGTACATAACCCGAGCCTTTATATGAATAACCATTCCCTAGCAGAGCAATGGCGTGCTCACCCTCTTTAAGGGTACTCATTAACCATCGATATTCACTTTCCCCTAATAAATTGCGGCCTACCGATGGAATATCAGCTTGGGCAAAGTATATTTCAGCAAACATATCTTGTTTCTGCTCTGGTGTTGCTTCATCAATATGTTCTACTTCAGTACCAACAAAAGCCTCATCGACAGTGTTTCTGTTTAACGTTAATTTGCGAATTGAACCATCACCCACCAGCGTTTGCCAGTCTGCTTTTTGATAAACACCAGGATGAATGGTAGACATAGGTTGGATAATTTCTTGGCTAGCTTTAATTATACCTAAAGAGCGCGCAACTTGGGTTGCTGCTTTAGTAATGGCAACATTCATCACCATAACAGTAACGGTTGCCCCTGAAAGCCCATCAATATGAATCACGCCTTCTTTGTTGTTACCGCCAACTTTTAAACGGTCACTAACGTTTAAACCGTCATATTGATCTGCAAATGCATAAAGTTTACTTTCAGGGATCCCGGCAAGAATAATAGGTTCATGATGTTCAAGCACTTTTGCGCCAAGGTAAACTCCTTCAGGGCTAATAGCTACTAACATATTTACTGGTTCGCCTGAATAGGCTGGAATTTTAGCTAAGTCATTAGTTTCAAAAGCATAACCGATAATTTGTTCATTTTTTTCAATTGACCAAATCGGTACATTTCCCGATTTTTCACCTATGTGAGTTGCGGTCGGAAATATTTGCTTTATTAATGGTATTGGGTCTTTAGGCGGACTAACAAATAAAGCTTGAGTTGGAGAGATAAAAATAAATAGAAATGCTATACAGACCAAAAATTGGATTGATTTTATTTTTTTTAGTATGTTCATCAGCATATCGTTGTGAAACCTTAAATATGAGCTTACAACAGATCCTATATATTTCCACTGTAACCATTTTTAAATAAGTCTACGCTTAAGTATTTTTGCCTGGCTGATCTAGATCAAGTAAATGTTAATCAAATGTATTGCCGTGATCGTGATTTTATTTGTGTCTATTTTAACGTAGGTTAGTATATTGTTTGAGGGGGTGTTTCTTAGGCTACATTTAATAACAGTTTATTATTATTCAAATTGTAAAGTTATTGTTATTATTAATAAAAATAATGTTGGAGAAAATATAAATGCATAAGTTAATAATAGCTTTATTCGCGTTAACTTTATCAGCCTGTGTACAGGTTAATACTGAAGTAGAAAACGCTAGTTCACAACTCGCAATCTCAAGTATTCATGATCATGATATTGCTCTTGACGAAAACTCGACCTATGCATTCACACCTTTACAAGAAGGTGAGCAAGGGGCGACCTTTCCTTTAGTTACTGCTGAAATTGAAAAGTATTTGGCCGTTAAAGGTTTTAAGCAAGTCACTCCAGAGCAAAATCCAACATTTTATATTGGCTATATTCTCGAACGTGAAGAAGATTTATCAGATGAACAGTTATCAGAAACGTTTGGTTTAAACCCAGGCTTACCTGATTTACCTAATCTAGATAAGGGCACTATGTTAATGTTTGCACTTGATGGCGAGTCAAAACAATTCGCGTGGCGCGCGGCAGCTCAGGGGTTTATAATCGAAGATATATCTCCGGAAGAACGTCACTTAAAGGTTCAGCAACTAGTAAATTCAATGTTGCACCAGTTTGTTAACAAATAACAACAAGTCAACGCTAAAATACTACACTTTCTTTAAAAGTGTCTGTAACTAATTTATATTTAGCGGGCGACTTTCGTCAGATGGTGGGACCAAACTATTCAACTCTTCATCTATAAAAACTATGAATCGCGATTCTTTTTAGTATGAGAAAACGATGTTCACTGACTGGTTTAATGAAGCGTTCTCTAAAAAGTAGACAATAATAGTTAGGACAAGAGATTTGAGCTTGTTGATATAATACTGCCACTTTAACAGCGGCATAAAATATGCTCATTAACTCGGGCTTTCATGGACAATATTAATTGATTTAATACCCTTATCTTTTAGTGAGTAATGATAAATGAGCGTTAGTTTAAGAAAAGTAGATTTAAATTTGCTCAATATATTTTCAGAGCTGATCAAGGATCCTCACCTTACTAATACAGCTAAACGATTAAATATGACGCAACCAGCTGTATCTATGGCATTACAACGTTTACGTTCTTTATACGGTGATTCATTGTTTATCCGTGAAGGCAAAAAAATGAAGCCTACAGCACGAGCATTAGAAATATCTCCTGATATTGATAAAGCTCTTGCCTTAATGAAACAGACTCTACCAACTAACAATAGTTTCGATCCTACTACTGCAAATGCTCATTTTAGAATGAACATTTTTAATTATGCAGAACAATTATTTGCTGCCGAGATAGTTGAAAAACTTCAACTTGTATCACCAAGGTCTTCTTTATTTATTTCATCAGAATACATGGTTGATCCCAAAAAATTGCTTCGAGATCGTCAAACTGACATTCACATTGATTACAGCCCGATTATCCATTCAGACTTCAATTCACAAGAAATAAGCCGTGATGAATTGGTTATAATTGCTAGGGTTGACCATCCGAGGTTAAAAGACAATAAAGCCATTTCAATGGCAGAATATTTACATGAAAAACATGCCATCGTATTAAGTTCCGATGGCACTGAGCTTTTGCCTGAAAATTCAATAGTAAATTTTGATGATATAAAATCCAGCCGAAAAGTTGGTTACCATGGCTCGTCAACCTTAGGTGTTTTATCAATGGTAACTAAGTCTGACATGATCACTTTAATCCCTAAGCATTTGATAAAAGCGATTAATCAATATAGCGAAATTTTACAGTTTAGCCCGCCATTTCAGTGTAAACCATTTATTACCTATATGAGTTGGTATGTTGGCATTCAATATGAGCCTAGCCATCAATGGTTCAAACAGTTTTTGATTGAAAGCACTCAAGATTATCGCGAGTAAAAAGGAGCTAAAACCCATAGAGCTATAACCTATAGGTTTTTAAGTAATAGACACTAAAACTCCACCCGAATACTTGCCGCTAGTGTGTCAATTTCAGCACCAAACTCGTAGTTAACACCTACATCAACATAATCGAATACGCTATAATATGCACCTACTCTAGCGCTGAATTCAGAGCCATTCTGGTTATATAAATGCTTAAGCGAACCTTCTATTTCAGCATCAGTAAATAACTGATGCCTTAGGCCAATAGTTGCACTATAGCTATAGATAGTATCGTCAAAGTCATTTCCTTCATCACCAATAAAAGTTGCTTTTAATTTGTCTACAGCAAGTTCTGTATACCAGTCTGTATCAGTATTTAATGACTCAAAATATCCCACTCCTAGGTAATAGCTTTTAGAGTCAACATTGAAGTTTTGTTGAGCAGAAATATCAGCATCAGATTTCGCATAAAGAACCTTTAAATAGACGTTATTGGTCATTTCAAAGGATGCTTGCAAACCAAATCCTGTTAAGGATTCGTCGTCAAGTTTGTCAGCTTTGGAGTTAATACTGGCCGCTTCAATATATTGGTAAGAAAAGTCATGTCCGTCAACGGTTTCTGCAGTGCTTGAAAGTGAGATAAACGGTACACTTAACATCGCTAGGTATAATGCACTTTTAGTAAAATTTTTCATGGGGAGCCTTTAATAATAATGTTTATATGCCATGTTTTTAAGTTAGCGCCCAGTCTCTGGGCGTTAATAAAACGGCTAATTTAAAGTTGGTAAATGAGGATTAATAAAAGTATTAATCTAGAAGAGTTTTGGCATAACAGGGATAGCGAAGAAGCGAAGTCCATAGTCAGGTCCGAACATATCGTTTTTCTTGACGTAATAGTAAGTTTCTATGCCTAGTCTAATCGGCATTTTTCCTATTGTAGTTGTTTTATCGATACCTAGGCCAATCGGAATCGAAAAGCGATCACCGCCTTCTTTATTCCAATCAACTTGGATGTTCGGAGCAAAGCCAACTTGAACACTTGGCGATATTTTATGACGAAAAACATACTGAATATCGGTTAAAGAAATATCTTCTTCTTTACCATTAGCATCTCTAAGATTTGAGCTGCCTACCCCCTGAAAATGCTGAACAACTGCACCATAAGTATTTTGTTCGCCAATTTTCAAAGCAACAATAGCTGGTCCTACAGCTGTTTGATCAGCTCCTAAGGTAGTCAGTGAATCCTCCTCTGCTGTTGGAAACATTGACGTAAATCCGCCACCGATAACCCAGCCATTAACCGTTGACTTAGGTCCTAATGCTGCCAGTAGCCCAGTAGCCCAGTATCACCTAAGCCACTTTCTCGCTCTAAGCCAGGTGCTTCAATAGACATATGTTGAATAGTCGGCCGAATGATCAAGTTATAGTCTTTAGATATATCAAACGACATTACAGGTTGAAATTTCAAGCTATTGATTTGGTAGTTATTGTCATTAGCATCTTGAAAAGATGTATAGTCATTTTGTAAAAATAATAGCCAAAGATCAGCTAGCGGGTTATTCAACTTCTTTTGAATATTAGCTAATTCTTCATCGCTTAATTGGTCATTTGATGACTGTTGGCTAGTTGTTTCTTCAATAACCTCCGTTGTAGCGAAGTTGTTGTTGGTTTTTGCAGATATATTCCCAGAGAATATGCAAACCGCTAGTAGTGGCAAAAGATATGTTTTCATTCTATTTCCTTTAAATAATTCTTTAATTAATAAACTTGCCGGGAGTTTATGGAAATAAGTTAACGAATAAAAATCAATTAAATAGAGCCTAATCATCAATTGTATTGATGATTACTTGGGTGGATTTCAGTTTTTTGATAAATAAAAAAGTGAGTCTTAGACTCATCTTTATTGTTTCTCCAAGGATATTACTAAGGCTATTCCCAACGATAGGCCCAAGCGATAGCGTAAACAACAGATGCGTTACCACTGTTAGTTGTTACAATCTTGAACATGAAGAAGGTATTTCAGATGAAGAGCGCCATTTAAAGGTACAGAAATTGGGAAATTCAATGTTGCACCAGTTTGTTAACAAACAACAACAAGTTGACACTAAAATGCTACACTCTAATTGAAACTTTCTTCGATAAGTGTCGGTCTATATAATTGAATAATTATAAATTTATGAGGTAGTAGGTATGAATAAAATGATAAAAGTCATTGCGGCTATAATGTCACTTTCGATGTTTACTGTGCCTGCTTTTGCAGGACAAGCTGAGATCGATTGGGTAGAACCAGATAAGTTTACTGATATTAGACCTGGAAATGAATCACGCAGTAATATGCAAAAACGGGTATTTAAAGAGTTAGAGCAGCATTTTTCTGAATTAGCAGAAAAATTGCCTGCAGAGCAAACATTAAAAATTTCTGTTACAAACTTAGATCTTGCCGGCGATATTCGTTATATGGTTGGCCCAAATAACTCAACAATCAGAGTTGTTGAAGATTTATATTTCCCAAAAATGAAATTTGATTATCAACTAGTCAGTAGTGACAAGTCGATAATCAGTACGGCAAAAGCCGATATAAAGGATATGTCGTTTAATACCGGCGTACGTCGCTCAATGAGCTCTGAAGCGTTTTATTATGAGAAGAATATGATCGATGATTGGTTTTATAAAACCTTCCCGGAAACGAAAGAAAAGTAGATAGTTAGATTTTATCAATAAAAAAAGCCCGGTTATTACGGGCTTCTTTGCTTATAGATAACTAATTGACTTGGTATTAATCCCAGCGATAGGCCCAAGCAACAGCATACACAACAGAATCGTTACCTCGGTTTGTTGTCACGCCTTTATTAGCAAGAAATTTGATACTATGTTGACTGTTTAACGCTTTACTGTAGGTTATACCTGCTCGATAATTCTCAGCTTTATTCGCTGTTTGCCTACCATCTACAAATGTGTCACCACCCCAAAAATAATTACCATTCAACGATATCCATTGCCCTGGTCCTATATCGTAAATTAGGTGCGATTGAACATTATAGATAGGATCCTGTTCAAATTTTTTACTTCCTTGTAAGTCATTGTTATCAGTGGATATTTTTGCTGAAACAGATAAGTCTAATTCCCACGAGCCAAAAGGTATTGATGTACCTATTTCTGGTTTGAAAAACCATCGGTTGGCACCAATATTCAATATGTATTTGTCATCATACTGACCAGTAGGTGCACTCACTTGCAAACTTCCGCCAATTACTATTCCTTTTGGCTGCTTAACAAATTCCTTCATGGTTTTTGCTTTTGCACCATAAAAATTGTAGTTAAGCCGTACTCGAGTATCTGTAATACCGCAATAATCCCTTGTAGCGTCTTCTCCTAAGTAAATTGCTTCACCATGTGAACACGCTTGCCCGACATTAATATCAAATTTTGATGCATTACCAAATAACTCAAACGTACGAGCATAGGCGATTGCCGGCCCATCAATTTCTAAAGTGAGATCTTCAACAGGAACATCTGGAGATGTATACACATCTCCCTCAGTATAAATGTATAAGGCCCCAAAAAAATTCTGACCAATAGGCAAATCAATATAAGAACGAGGATCAAGTTCTTGGGAAAAGGAGGATGTGCATTGCAATAGTAAACAAGCAACTATTATTCTTTTTATGTTATTACTCAAGGTATTCCCTTACAGACAATTTTTATTTTTGATATAGCGTTTCAAACTCGCTCATTACTTTAAATAACTGCTCAATTTTCTTAACCAATGAAACTAGCAATTGCTGGTCTTTATTTTGCTGCCATTGCATTAGTTCATCGGCGACTTCTTCAATATATGGCTGAAAAGTCATTGCGGCACATTTAAATACTGATCCTTTTGGAAAAATGGCGCTGAAATTACCTTGCTTGTCTTCTTTAAGTTGTGCCAGAGCACTATCGGCAATAATAGAACGTTTCAGCAGTTGTGAAATATTATCAATCAGTTGTTGTTCAATTTTAAGCATCATAATGAGTAGTTTTCTTGTTTATATATATAAATATTGAATTTAATTGTCATTATTATGACAAATTAATTGCAGTCTTGTTAGCTTCGCCAGCAATTTCTTGCACTAATTTAGGCATTAAAAAGCCTGGAAGAGTCGCCATCATCTGCTTTGCTATCTGTATAGCTTTTTCAGTAGGTACATCAAAGTGAGCTGCGCCGGCTACCGGATCGAGCAAATGCAAGTAGTAGGGCAGTATACCTACAGAAAATAATTGTTCAGATAGCTCACAAAGTGTGTTGCTGTCATCATTAATATTTTTTAATAAAACACTTTGATTTAACAGTGTTATACGTTTTTTTCGTAGAGGCTCTATAGCACGATTGAAAGTTTCATCTATTTCATTGCTATGATTTATATGAAATACCATCACCGGTTTTAATCGACTCTTCGTCAACATTGTCACGAATTCAGTTGTGATTCTTTGTGGGATCACAACAGGTAATCGGGTATGAATTCGTAATCGCTTTAAGTGCTTAATTTGATCTAATTGCTCAATTAACCATGCTAAGTGGTTATCCTTTGCCATTAAGGGATCGCCACCACTAAAAATTACTTCATTAATTTCATCATGAGTTTTTATATACTCTAATGCTTGCTGCCAGCGTTGCTTATTGGGACTGTTATCTTCATAAGGAAAGTGTCGACGAAAGCAATACCGACAATTAACCGCACAACCTGATTTAACAATCATTAATACGCGGTGCTTGTACTTATGCAATAATCCTTCGGCTACTGTGTCGTGCTCTTCTAAAGGGTCAGTAACATAGCCATCAACATGTTTATGTTCAGCTGAATGGGGCATAACCTGCTGCAGTAAAGGATCGCTAAAATTGCCTTTTTCCATTTTATCAATAAATGGTCTTGGTACCCGAACAGGGAAAAGTTCACGGGCAGAAAAATGAGCACAGTAGTTTTTATCGTCTATTTCTAATAGCGATAACAGCTCTTTTGGGTCGGTAACAACATTTGCTAATTCTTTTTGCCAAGAACAGTGCAAATTGCCATCAATCTGCGGTATTATTTGCAGCATTAATTAATCTCTGCTTACTTTTCGTTAAATGCGAATATTAATATACGAATATTAATCTATTAGTGAGTGCAAATATAGTAAGAGAACTCTATGGCTAACTTTAGTACCAACGAATTCAAAAACGGTCTTAAATTAATGATCGATGGCGAACCATGTAACATTCTAGATAATGAAACTGTAAAGCCGGGTAAAGGCCAAGCATTTAACCGTATCAAAATACGTAAACTTATCTCAGGTAAAGTAATTGAGAAAACCTACAAATCTGGTGAGTCTGTTGAAGGTGCTGATGTTATGGAGACTGACTTAGCTTATCTTTACGCAGATGGTGAGTTTTGGCATTTCATGAATAACGACACATTTGAACAAATTCCTGCGGACGAAAAAGCTGTTGGTGAAAATGTTAAATGGTTAAAAGAAGGCGATCTTTGTACTATTACTCTTTGGAATGGCAGTCCAATTACTGTGTCACCTCCAAATTTTGTTGAGTTAGAAGTTACTGAAACTGACCCAGGTCTTAAAGGTGACACTGCTGGTACTGGCGGCAAACCAGCTACATTAAACACTGGTGCCGTTGTACGAGTACCACTATTTATTCAAATTGGCGAAATAGTTAAAGTAGACACCCGAACTGGCGAATACGTATCACGCGCGGGTAAATAGAGGAACTACACTTTCGTCGAAAAAATACACCGTCATCCTGTGCGAGCCAAAGCGAGACACGGGACCTCCTGACGTATGCTGTGGATATAAAAAAATATATCAAACTTTTTATAAGCACGCTATAACTGGATGAGGTCCCATCCAAAAGCATGATGGGATGACGGCGCTCTTTTTCTGATTTGGCGTATGACTCTGTACGTTATCAAATTCTGGGAATATTCCAATGAACTGGCAACCTACGGCTTCATTAGTTAACCTTAAAAAACGTGCTGAGATCTTGGCATTAATTCGTCAATTTTTTACTCATAGGCAAGTCTTAGAAGTAGATACTCAAGCACTTTCACATGCGACAGTAACAGATTTACATTTAGTTAGTTTTGAAACTCAATTTATTGATACTGGTGCAAATGCAGAGTCAGGTAAAACGCTTTATTTACAAACATCGCCAGAGTTCGCGATGAAACGGTTATTAGCTTCAGGAAGTGGTTGTATATATCAGATTTGTAAAGCCTTTCGTAACGAAGAATCCGGGCGCAATCATAACCCTGAATTTACTATGCTGGAATGGTATCGAATTGGCTTTGATCATTTTGATTTAATGGCTGAAGTATCCGAGTTAGCAGAATTAGTCCTAAAGTGTAAACCCGCCGAGCAAGTGACTTATCAACAAGTGTTTATTAACTTCGTTGGCATTGATCCATTACAGTGTAGTTTAGATGATTTGAAACAAGCCGTTATAGATCATAAATTAAATGCCGATTGGGTTCTAAAAGAAAATAATTTAGATACATTATTACAATATCTATTTGTTGAATTAGTTGAACCAAATATTGGTAAAACAATTCCATGTTTAGTTTATAACTTTCCTGCTAGTCAGGCATCACTTGCTAAAGTAAGTAATACCGATAGTCGAGTTGCTGAACGCTTTGAGCTTTATTTTAAGGGAATGGAACTTGCGAATGGTTTTCATGAACTCACTGATGTAAATGAGCAACGTAGACGCTTTGAAGCTGATAACGACCTTAGAGTTGAGTATAATTTAGCCCCTAAACCTGTTGATGAAAACCTATTGTCAGCTTTACAGAATTCTTTGCCAGGTTGTGCAGGTGTGGCCTTAGGGATTGATAGGTTGTTAATGCTAGCATGTGCAGCAAAAAGTATTGACGAAGTGATAGCCTTTCCTGTTAACAGGTCGTAACAAAAAATAAATGTTATAATATATCATATGTGATATTATCACTGTTCTAAATATTTTATAGGACAGTGACTCACTCATGCTAGATAGACTTGGTATTACAGCAACATCAATATGCGCATTGCATTGTATTTTGCTGCCTGTTTTAGTACCGATATTATCTTTGTTTGGCTTAGAGTTTCTGGGAGATCATGAATCAGAGCATATCTTTTTATTTGTAACCTTAATTCTTGGTTCAATAGCACTTTTCTCTGGTTTTAAACGCTACCATCGTAAAATCTATCCGTTCTACCTATTATTTTTAGGCGGCTTTATCTATTGGCATAAGCACAGTGTTGATGAAAGTTTGCAGCCAGTTATGATTATCGTTGGTGCATGTTTTTTAATTGCGGCCCACGTTGTAAATTTAAAGCTTTGTAATAACTGTAGAACTTGTAGCGATCACGAGTGTGGTGGCGAGTTAGAATAAACTTAATGTTTTGTATTAATAAATGAAAGGGGGAGCTAAATAGCTCCCCCTTTCATTTATATGAGTTAGAAACGTTAATCTTGTAACTCTTTTAACTTCCTAGTTAGGGTATTGCGTCCCCAGCCAAGTTTTTTAGCTGCTTCTTGTTTATGACCATGAGTAAAGTTTAGTGCTCTATCTAGACATATTTTTTCAAACTCAGGAATAGCGGTTGACAATATATCAGTGGAACCTTGGTTTAGCTTTTCATCTACCCAAGATGATAATTGTTCTTGCCATCCACCACTTGTTTGTTCCGAAATAGCAGTAACAGGGTTCTTTGATAGCTCTTCTGGTAAATCATCTTCTAATATTTCTTGGCCACTAGCCATTACAGTTAAATAGCGACAGGTGTTTTCCAGCTGGCGGACATTGCCAGGCCAATCACAACGTTGCATAAATTTAATTGCATCGCGTGAAATAGATTTACACTCAACTCCTAGTTCATTAGCCGCTAGGTTTAAAAAGTGTTTAGCCAATTGTTCGATATCTTCTTTTCGTTCTTTTAAGCTTGGAATATGTATACGGATCACATTTAATCGGTGAAAGAGATCTTCACGAAACTCTCCTTTATTTACTCTGTCTTCAAGGTTTTGATGCGTTGCAGCTATGATCCTTACATCAACCTTGATTGGATTGTGTCCACCGACGCGATAAAATTGACCATCGGCAAGAACTCGCAATAAACGTGTTTGCACATCAATTGGCATATCGCCTATTTCATCCAAAAACAATGTACCGCCATGAGCTTGTTCAAAGCGACCTTGACGAATTGAGTTTGCACCAGTAAATGCTCCTTTTTCATGGCCAAATAGTTCTGACTCAATTAAGTCTTTAGGAATGGCTGCCATGTTCAATGGAATAAATGGATTTTTCTTTCTTGGGCTATGGAGATGTAAAGCATGTGCGACCAATTCTTTACCTGTACCAGACTCACCATTAATTAACACGCTAATACTTGAACGTGAAAGACGGCCAATAGCCCGAAACACTTCTTGCATTGCTGGCGCTTCGCCAATGATTCCAACTCCATTTTCTGTTTTGGTAACAATGGCTTTTTTGGCGTTTTGCTCTTGCGCGTGGATTAACGCTCGCTTAGTTAAATTTAAAGCATCATCAATATCAAAAGGTTTAGGTAAATATTCAAATGCACCGCCTTGATAAGCATTTACGGCACTGTCTAAATCGGAATGGGCAGTCATGATAATTACCGGTAAATCTGGAAATTTATCGTTAATAATACCGAGTAAAGTCATGCCATCCATTTTCGGCATGCGGATATCAGAAATAATCACTTCTGGCTGGTTATAGTCAATTGCAGCTAATAAATCATCGGCATTACTAAACGAGGCACAGCTAATGTTTTCTCCTTTCATAGCGCGCTCTAATACCCAACGTATTGAGCTATCATCGTCAACAATCCAAACTTGTTCTGAGTTCATGGTTATACTCTCTTCGGTAAAGGCAATAAAATGGTAAATTCAGTGCGACCAGGGTAACTATGACAGGATAATTTCCCTTTATGTTGGTGTACTAATGTTTGCGCAATTGATAGTCCCAATCCCGTGCCATCAGCTCTGCCAGAAACCATAGGGTAAAAAATGGTATCTTGTATGTCAGCAGGAATACCTGGCCCGTTATCAATAATTGATATTTTAATGGCTAACTTAACTTTTTTTCCATTAATGGTTTGGTTGGTGGCAATCCTAGTTTTTAGCTTAATAATACCGCTCTCATCAAGGATCTGCGTCGCATTTCTAATAATGTTGAGCAAGCTTTGTTGTAGTTTCTCAGTGTCAATTTCTATATCGGGAATTGAAGGGTCATAATCTCGTTCTATTTCAATATGTTTGGCATTATCTAAACTGACTAACTGACGGACCTTTTCTAGAATTTCATGAATATTGTGCACTTCAAGTTTAGGTAATTGGTTAGGCCCTAACAGACGATCGACTAAATTGGTTAACCGGTCGGCTTGCTCAATTATCATTGAAGTAAACTCTTGTTGGTCAGGGTTAAGTTCTTTGTCGAGCAATTGAGCTGCACCACGTAAACCACCAAGCGGATTTTTAATTTCGTGAGCTAATCCTCTGATCAAATCTCTTGCAGCTTCCCATTGTTGTTCTTGAAAAACTTCTGCACTGATCTGTTTTTGTTTATCGATTTGTTTGCATTCTAAAAGGATATGCTCTTTACCATCAAACAGAGCTGCCGAAGCTGTTACTTCAATGGTAATGTGATAGTTTTCAATAAACTCTAATACAACGTCTGAATCGGTAAAGTCTTGGCCGGTAACCAGAACTTGTTCTAAGCGCTGGGATGTTATTGAACAGTGAGTGAAAACATCGAGAAATCCTTTCAGATATAAACGATTCAAGCTTTTTGAAAATAATGCTTCAGCGGAAGAGTTTAAATATTGAATATTTAAGTTGTCATCAATTATTACAACAGCAGTAACAAGCTGTGGTACTAGATGTTGAGCATAAGTAGCTCGGATCTCTTTTAAACTAGCGTTGGTGTACAAGGTAATCTCCAATGCACCAAGTTGGTGCGACCATTTATAGCAGTTTAATAAATAGTCAGGTGTTTTGCACCTAAATAGAGAAAATTAGATTAATTAACCCTAGCTCGATGCAAGTAAACAGTTCTTTCTTTAGAAGATGCAATAACCTTGCCTTGATTGTTAAGAAGCTCTAATTTTATTTTATGTTCGCCGCGATCAACATCTCGTAAGATAAATACTGAACGGGTTTGAGGCTCTCCATGTACTTTGCCATTCATTAACAAACGCACTTTGTATCCACGCTTGAAAACAGGGGCAACTCTACCTGAGATGTAAATGGAACCTGAATTATCGCGTATGGTGGCATGATCTTCAGGTTGAGATATTTGGACTTGGTATTCTTCCTGTACGACTCTTGGACTAATATCGAGCACAGTAGTATTAACAGAAGAAATAACCGTTTGTTTATTCTTTATTTCAATTTCTTCGGCAATCTCTTCAGCACCCGGTTTAGGGCTATCAGAATACACCAAGTCACCACTTGCATTGCGCCATACATATATCTTTGAAGCAGTTGCAGGTGCCAGTAGTGTTAAAAACAGTATTACAAAAACTGTATACTTTGCCATCGATTAAAATGTTCCTTTTTAAATCGTCACACTAAATGATAGATTCATCAGTTAGTTATTAGTATCTAATTTAACTAAATATTTACCATAGTGCTAGTAAATTGCTATAAAACTTTATTATAGCAGTTTTGTTATTCTGTGCTCTTTGCAATAATTACAGAACGTCACCTAAAACAAAGAAGCCCGCATTAGCGGGCTTCTTTCTTATTTATGTTTTAAGTTGCGATTAAACGCTGTAGTACATATCAAATTCTACTGGGTGAGTTGTAGAGTTTAATAATTCCACTTCTTCACGTTTAAGACCAATGTAAGCATTGATCATATCGATATCCATTACACCACCAGCAGTTAAGAAGTCATTATCAGCTTCTAGTGAATCAAGTGCTTCTTCAAAAGAAGAACATACTTGTGGAATTGCTGCTGCTTCTTCCGCTGGAAGGTCGTATAAATCTTTATCCATAGCATCGCCAGGATGGATTTTGTTTTTGATACCGTCAAGGCCAGCCATTAACATAGCAGTGAAGCCTAAGTAAGGGTTCATTGTAGGATCAGGGAAACGAACTTCGATACGCATTGCTTTCGGGCTTGGCACAATTGGAATACGAATAGACGCTGAACGGTTACGTGCAGAGTATGCAAGCATTACAGGTGCTTCAAAACCAGGAACAAGACGTTTGTATGAGTTAGTTGATGCGTTAGTGAAAGCATTAAGAGCTTTAGCATGCTTGATGATACCACCAATGTAGTAAATAGCATCTTGCGATAAACCGCCGTATTGATCACCAGAGAACAAGTTAACACCATCTTTCGCAAGTGATTGGTGAACGTGCATACCAGTACCATTATCACCAACTAGTGGCTTAGGCATAAATGTCGCTGTTTTACCGTATGCGTGCGCAACGTTATGAACAACGTACTTATAAATTTGAACTTCATCGGCCTTTTTAACCATAGTGTTAAAACGACAAGCGATTTCGTTTTGACCAGCAGTTGCTACTTCATGGTGATGTGCTTCAACAACTAAGCCCATTTCTTCCATTACTAAACACATTGCTGAACGTAAATCTTGTGATGAATCAACAGGAGACGTTGGGAAGTAACCGCCTTTAACACCAGGACGATGTCCCATGTTACCTTCTTCATATTCAGTACCTGAATTCCAAGAAGCTTCTTTATCATCAATCTTGTAGAAAGAACCTGACATATCAGTGTGGAATCTAACGTCATCAAAAACGAAGAACTCTGGCTCTGGACCAATTAATACAGTGTCAGCAATACCCGTTGAACGCATGTACTCTTCAGCGCGGTTAGCAACTGAACGAGGATCACGGCTGTAACCTTGCATAGTTGCAGGCTCAACGATGTCACAACGTAGGTTCAGTGTTGCTTCTTCAGTGAAAGGGTCCATAACAGCTGTTGATGCATCAGGCATCATTACCATGTCTGATTCGTTAATGCCTTTCCAACCCTGGATTGAAGAGCCATCGAACATTTTTCCGTCTTCAAAAAAATCTTCATCAACTTGGTGATGAGGAATTGAAACATGTTGTTCTTTACCTTTTGAATCGGTAAAACGTAAATCAACGAACTTTACGTCGTTATCTTTGATTAGATCTAATACTGCTTGTGACATGAACGTCTCCGTAATTATTCTGCAGGTTAATATTAAAATTTTACTTGGTAATCTATAAGCCAGAATTGTGCCAACTTTACATACGCTGAATTATAAGGTTTTTTCTAATGCATATTAATCGCTTTGCACCGCGGTGGTGCAAAAAGTGATCTTTATGGTGCGTGCCTTCTTTATTTATTGATTTATAACTATAACGAATATAAATCAGGCATTCTTTGTGATAAATCACTTTCGGTCTTTTGATTTAACTTTTAAAGACTGTTGATTCACGCTTTACTAACTGAGGAATATATTTATATTCGCTACTAGAATCAATATCTACATTTTTATTAGATAACTGCAATGCTAGAAAAGCTGCTTTCTTTGCCATTTTCTCAATAGGATAATGCAGGGTAGTTAATTTAGGTCTTGAGTATCGAGATAACAATACATCATCAAAACCAATCACAGAAATATCTGACGGTACTTTAAAGCCATTATCTTCTAATGTAGAAATTGCACCAATAGCCATAGCATCGTTGTAAACAAAAATCGCTGAAAATGGTTTACCTTTAGCAAGAATTTTTTGGGTGGCAATTTCTCCACCTTGCAAATTAGGCTCGCCGTACTCAATAAGCTCATCATCTATAGTTAAGTTGGCAGAATTTAGTTCATCAGAAAAACCTTGTAAACGCATTAGGGGATCATCAATCTGATATTTACTACTAATACATGCAACATCACGATGTTCTAAAGACATCAAATGCCGTGCAGCTATACGGCCACCTTCTTCATTATCTAACCAGATGCAGCGATGAGAAATTTGCTCAATATAACGATCAATTAACACTAATCCGGGTACTTTATCAGCTAACTTTAATAAGTCGTCATTAGCAATTTTTTTACTGTGTAAAACAATCACGTCACATCGCCTTTCAATGAGTACATTAATCGCTTGTAATTCCGACTCGGCAGAGATTAAACCCGTACTAAGTAATAATTGCATATTATGTTGGCGGGCAATTTGATCAACACCATTAGCTAAAGATGCGAAAAATGGATCAGTAAGATCAGGTATAACAACACCTATAGTGGAGCTTTTCTGTGTTACCAATGCCCGTGCATTCGCATTAGGTGTATAGCCTATATCAGCCATAACCTTTAAAACCCTCGTTCGAGTCTTATCACCAACTTTCGGGCCGTTATTAGCAACCCTAGAAACGGTCGCTATTGAAACGCCTGCTACTCGAGCAACATCTTTAATAGTAGACATAGGTAAACGTTTTTATAATTAACATGGCTTAATAATAACCCTATTTAATAAAGGAATAAAAGGGAACTTTTGATATTTATGTAAAATGCACTTGCCAGATAAAGTGTAAACGTTTACCTTATGGTTAATCCAGTGTAAATGAAAATTAGAGAATTGTGTATATGGATACTAAATTTGATCCTACTGAACACCCACATCGTCGGTATAATCCATTAATTAATGAATGGGTGTTAGTTTCACCGCATCGAGCCAAACGCCCTTGGCAAGGACAAGTTGAAACATTAGATGAAGATGTTAGGCCAAGTCATGATGAAAGCTGTTTTTTATGTGCAGGTAACACTCGTATAAATGGAGAGATTAATGAAAATTATAGTGACACTTATGTTTTCACTAATGACTTCGCCGCATTAAAGCAAGATACACCGCTAGCCTCAAGTGATGACCCATTATTTAAAATGGCAACTGAGCAAGGTGAAAGCCGAGTGATATGTTTTTCTCCAGATCACAGTAAAACTCTGCCACAACTTTCTCAGCAAGCAATAATTAATATTGTAAATACTTGGCAAACTCAATGTGAAGAGCTAGGCAAAACATACAATTGGGTGCAAGTTTTTGAAAATAAGGGCAGCATGATGGGCTGTTCAAACCCTCACCCTCATGGTCAAATATGGGCACAGCAACAATTACCTACTTTGGTAAATAAAAAGCATCAGGCTCAAAAAGATTACTACAACAAATACGGCACTAATTTATTGCAAGATTACGCGATAAAAGAAGTCGCTAAGCAAGAAAGAGTAGTTGTACAAAATGCCGACTGGGTAGTTGTTGTACCTTATTGGGCGGCATGGCCATTTGAAACATTGTTATTACCTCGTTTTTCTGTAACTCGAATGACAGATCTGAGCGAATCTCAAAAGGCATCTCTGGCTGATATCATTAAAAAAATTACGATTAAATACGACAATTTATTTAATAGCTCATTCCCATATTCAATGGGATGGCACGGCGCTCCTTTTGATGGTGAAGGCCATCCTCAGTGGACGTTACACGCTAGCTTTTTTCCACCTTTACTGCGCTCAGCTACTGTTCGCAAATTTATGGTTGGTTATGAAATGATGGCAGAAGCGCAACGTGACCTTACTGCCGAACAAGCGGCACAAAGGCTACGAGACTTACCTAATGTGCATTACAAGGACAATCAATAATGAGTCAAAATGAAATGGTAAAAGACTTGTTTCAGCAAAAGTTTAAACAAGCCCCACAATTAATTTGTCATGCACCAGGGCGAGTAAATATTATCGGCGACCATACCGATTATAATGATGGTTTTGTGCTGCCTGCCGCGATTAATTTTGGTACTACAATTGCTGCATCTAAACGTACAGATAATGTTGTTAGAGTATTTGCTTATGATTGTAATCAAGAAATGAGCGAGTTTCGTTTAGATGATATTAGTTTTGATCAAGATAAAATGTGGAGTAACTACGTTCGCGGCACATTACAGGTTTTATTAAAAACATATCCACATATTCTTGGTGCAGACATCGTTGTTGCGGGCAATGTACCGCAGGGTGCTGGCTTAAGCTCCTCTGCTAGTTTTGAAATTGTTATCTTAAAAACCTTTGCAAGCCTTTATCAACTAGATTTAGATGGCATAAAAGCTGCACAAATGGGGCAACAAGCTGAAAACGAATTTGTCGGCTGTAATTGTGGCATTATGGATCAACTAATTTCGGCTATGGGTAAAAAAGACCATGCGATGTTGCTAGATTGTCGTGATTTGTCTTTTGAAGATGCACCTATTCCAAACGGTCTGTCATTATTTATAGTGAACTCTAACGTTAAACGTGGCTTAGTCGATAGTGAGTACAACTTACGTCGAGAGCAATGTGAACAAGTGGCAGCATTTTTTAATAAACCAGCATTGAGAGATGTTTCGATTGCTGAATTAAAGGCTAAAAAATCTGAAATTGCCCCCGTATTGTATAAACGTGCTCACCATGTTGTCAGTGAAAATGCTCGCACAACTGACGCATTAATCGCATTAAAAAACCAAGATATGGCATTAATGAGTAAGCTAATGCTAGCTTCTCACAATTCACTACGTGATGATTTTGAGGTGACTACCAAAGAAATGGATGGTTTGGTCGAAATGGTTGCAGCTGAGCTAGGCGCAAAGGGCGGTGTGCGTATGACTGGCGGAGGTTTTGGTGGCTGTATCGTTGCCTTAACACCAACATCAATGTTGGAAAAGTTAACTGAAACTGTTAATAATAACTATTCGAAAAAATTTAGTTTACAGCCAAGTATATATATTTGTGTTGCCAGCCAAGGCGCATTTAGATAATAACAATCACCATTAATAATTATAAAAAATATAAATAACGAAAGGGTAGAAAACCTATGGATTTTACAAACAAGCTCGGTACTTTAGATACCGGCATTTTTATTACTTATGTAATTTGTCTTTTGTTCGTTGCTTTGTGGATTTCTCGCAGCGAAAAGAAAGAAGGTGCAAATACAGAAGATTATTTCTTAGCAAGTAAGTCATTGCCTTGGTGGGCTATTGGTGCTTCGCTTATTGCTTCCAACATATCCGCTGAGCAGATCATCGGTATGTCAGGCTCTGGTTATGCCATAGGCTTAGCTATTGCTTCTTATGAATGGATGGCGGCGATCACCTTGATATTAGTAGGTAAATACATGTTGCCTATCTTCTTGAAAAATGAAATTTTCACCATGCCACAGTATCTTGAGCAACGCTTTGACAATAAAGTTAAAACGACCCTTGCTTTGTTTTGGTTAGCGGTTTACATCTTTGTTAATTTAACGGCGGTACTTTGGTTAGGTGGCTTAGCAATTGAAAGCGTTGCCGGTGTTGATTGGATGTACGGCATGATCTTCTTAGCAATATTCTCTGTTGCTTATTCTTTATATGGTGGCCTAAAAGCAGTTGCTTATACCGATATAATCCAAGTGGTATTACTGGTTTTTGGCGGCTTATTCTTAAGCTACCTAGCACTAGATGCTGTGTCAGGCGGCGAAGGTTTCCTTGCTGGCTTTGGTGTATTAACTACTGATATGTCTAGCCATTTTGATATGGTACTAAGCCCTGAAAACGAACACTATATGAGCCTACCAGGTATTTCTGTATTAATTGGTGGTATGTGGGTTATGAACCTAAGTTACTGGGGTTTCAACCAATATATTATTCAGCGCGCTTTAGCTGCTAAAGATCTTAAAGAAGCACAAAAAGGTATTGCCTTTGCAGCTTATTTAAAACTTTTAATGCCATTAATCGTTGTATTACCGGGTATTGCAGCCGTAGTTCTTTATCCAAGATTAGCAACTCCAGATCTAGCTTATCCATCAATGATGGCACTTATGCCTGTTGGTATTAAAGGCCTAGTATTTGCCGCTTTAGTTGCTGCGATTGTTTCATCTTTAGCATCAATGACCAATAGTATCTCAACCATCTTTACTATGGACATTTATAGCAAAATGAAGCCGAATAAATCTCAGCATCATTATGTGGTCGTGGGTCGTATAGCAGCATTAGCATCACTATGTATTGCATTGGTAGTCTCGGAGCCTTTATTAGGTAAGTTTGACCAAGCATTCCAGTACATCCAAGAATTCACTGGCTTCTTTACTCCAGGTATTGTGGTAATTTTCATGATGGGTATGTTCTGGAAACGTGCAACATCAAATGGCGCATTAGCGGCAGCACTTGGCTCAGCAGCATTATCATTCTTGTTCATGCAGTTCTGGCCAGAACTACCGTTTATGGATCGCGTTGGCTTAGTGTTCTTACTATGTTTAGGGTTATGTTATGTAGTTTCTATGATGGGCAAAGCACCAGAGCAAGACAGCAGCGTTAGCTTAGATGAAGTAAGTTTTGTTACTGAAAAATCATTTAATATTGCCGCTGTAGGTGTTGTACTGATACTGATCGCTTTATATGCAACGTGGTGGTAATACACGGCACTAAGTAAATACTAGTCACCCACTCGAACCTTTCGAGTGGGTTTTTTAACAATTCAAAATCTCACATGAACGACTAAAAATTCAAGGATAAAACATGAAAGTACTCGTAACCGGTGGTGCTGGCTATATTGGCTCGCATACAGTTTTAACTTTACTGAACAGCGGATATGACGTTGTTGTTTTTGACAACCTTTGTAATTCAAGTGAAGAATCTTTAAAAAGAGTTAATAAACTAACCGGTAAAACAATTGAGTTTGTTAAAGGTGACATTTGTAATGCCACTCAATTAAATACTGTTTTTGAACAGTTTGAAATTAAAGCTGTAATTCACTTTGCCGCTTTGAAAGCTGTGGGTGAATCCACTGAAATCCCGTTGCGTTATTATCATAATAACGTTCATGGAACAGTTTGCTTACTTGAGGTAATGCAAAAACATAATGTGCAAAATTTTATTTTTAGCTCGTCCGCTACCGTTTATGGCGAAGAGAATGATGTTCCGTATGTTGAAACGATGAAATTGGGTACTCCATCAAGCCCTTATGGCGCAAGTAAAGTCATGGTAGAACGAGTAATGGCCGACTTTGCTATTTCTAGCTCGAGTTTTAGAGGTATATCACTGCGCTATTTTAACCCTATTGGCGCTCATGAAAGCGGTGAAATTGGCGAAGATCCAAAGGGTATTCCAAATAACTTACTGCCTTATGTTGCTCAAGTCGCGGTTGGTAAGCGTGAAAAGCTTAATATCTTTGGTGATGACTACCCGACAACTGACGGTAGTTGTGAACGAGATTATTTACATGTTATGGATTTGGCTGAAGGCCATGTCGCAGCATTGAATTGGTTAAATGCGAATGATCAATTTAAAGGTGTTGAAGCCTTCAATTTAGGTACAGGTAACGGTGTTTCGGTTTTTGCCATCGTTAAAGCATTTGAACAAGCAACCCAAAAGCCTATCGCATTTGATGTTGCACCGAGAAGGGCTGGAGATTTACCCGCATTTTGGGCCGATGCTGATAAAGCAAATAGCCAACTAAACTGGCAGGCAACACGCAGCTTAGAACATATGATGATTGATACTTGGCGCTGGCAATCAAACAATCCAAATGGGTATGAGTAACATGAATAATGTTAAAACAATTTTATTGCGGAACAATAGTGGTATGTCGGTTGAAGTTTGCAATTTTGGCGCGCGAATAACATCGATCAAATTTCCAATTAATGGCGAAGCTACTGAGATGACCGTTGCTTATCAAAATGCTGAAGATTATCTTGATGATAGTTTCTATTTAGGTGCGACCTGTGGGAGAGTGTGTAACCGTATTAGCAATGCTCAGTTTGATTTAAATGGAAAAACATACCAGTTAACAAAAAACGATGCAGAAAATTGTTTGCATGGTGGTGTCGAAAATTTTGCTAGAAAATATTGGTCTATTGATTCGGATCCTGTATCTACAAAGCAAGTAACTTTATCGTTAACATCTATTGATGGTGACCAAGGTTTCCCTGGTACTTTGCAGATATCGGTACAATATCAGTTAACTGAAGAAAACGAACTAATCGTTAATTATTTGGCTAAAAGTGATGCCGCGACGCCAATTAATTTAACAAACCATACTTACTTCAATTTAGGTGAAGCTACTTGTGAAGCACTGATGGTACAAATTAATGCTTCACATTATTTGGAGCGAAACCAGCTTAATACACCTACAGGCAATATAATTTCAGTTACTAACAACGATTATGATTTTCGTCAGCAAGTAAGTATAGGAGTTAGGCAGGCCAATACAAACGATCAAGAGTTAGCCTTGATGCAAGGTTATGATCATTGTTTTGTATTAGATGATTCAGCAATAGCATCTGAAAAGGCGGTAATTTTATCATTGCAAAATAACGTTAAAATGACGATGTATACTGACCAACCTGCCATGCAGCTATATACAGGTTCTTATTTAAGCGGTGAATTTAAGCGTTATCAAGGGCTTTGTTTAGAGGCGCAGAATTATCCTGACGCCGTAAACTTTAATCATTTCCCAAGCAGTATACTGCCACCCAACGAGCTATATAAACGCGAAATACGATTTAAATTCAGCAACGTATAAAACTTATATGGATGTTAATTAAACGTAAAGAAAAGTAAGTATGGTTTAATTATTCACTTTAAAGTTTAATATATGGCTAAAATTAAACTTAGCCGCATATTGGTACATAATTGAAAACGTTAAAAAAGTATACAGCCCTTCTAACAATACTATGCTGTTTTGGTATGCAAAAATCTTTTGCAGGCAATATTGAACAAGCTGATATTTATTTTCAGCAGCAGCAATATAAACTAGCTTTAGGCGAATATATAACTCTGGCCGATGGTGGTAATGCTCGAGCTTTTTATCAACTTGGCGCAATTTATTATAATGGCTTTGGTGTAGACCAAAGTGAAACAAAAGCATTAGTGTGGTTTGCTTTAGCTGCAGAACATGACTTTGAAAACTCGGTCGAAATCGTAAATGACTTACTTTCTGGAGTACCAGCAACAGATAAAGAAAAACTCCTAGCTATAATTGCTCAATTTAAAAAGGCTTACGGTAAACAAGGTATCCAAGATAAATATTTTCCGCAAATTAATGAAGCAAACCTTTCCGAAAAAATTGTCTATTCTAATGGCAAACAGTTAGACGCTTTCTATATAACAACTGATGAAGGCTTTATTGAAGATGATGACAGTGAAGTTGCGTTTGATGATGAAATATACGATTCAGAAGGGTTTTCTGAAACAGAGACATTTAAAAAGTCATCGGTATTAGAAAACTTTAAAAACAGACCTTATATGTTGGTTGTTGACTACGACATAGCCCCTGATGGCTCTCGGAGAAACTTTAACCCGGTACAAGTCATTGGTAACCCGAATAAAGGTATTTTAGATCTTTCTTATAGCAACTCTTTAAAGCCGACATTTAAAGGCAAAAGTGTGAACTTTGTGCATCGTTCATATTTAGGTGTAGCTAATTATGGCTCATCTGAAATTCGTCGAGAGCTCAGTTTTTTATATTCACGGGTAACACGGTATGTTCGCAAACTAGCTGATAGTGAAATTCCAGAGGAACAGTATCAGCATGCTGCGGCATTAATGTACTTTACTTGGTTGAAACGAGAAGAAGGGCAAGTTGAAGCATTACTAAAAAGCTCATCTAATGGTGGCTATATTCCAGCACAATTTGAATACGGCTTGCTGCTTTATCGAGAGCAAAAAGATATAAAATTAGCAGTTGAGTTAATTTCAAAAGCTGCTCAACAAGGCTTTACCCAAGCCCAATATCGTTTGGGAAGACTTATATTGGATAGCCCATGGATTATGAACGATGAGAAAAGGGCTTTGTTTTGGTTAGAGTTAGCTGCCGAAGAAGCTCACGTAGGTGCTGCTTTAAAAGCCAGTGAAGTTAAGCTTTTATCAAAAAATAAACAATTACTTGATGTATCAGGCGCAATTGAATTGTTAGATAAATTAACTGAAGAAGAAGCAGAAAACCCTGAATACCTTTACCTACAGGCATTAGCACATAACAATATGCGACCACGAAAGTTGTCCGTGGCAGTTACCTATATAAGAGAGGCAATCGAGCTTGGTGATGATCGAGGCTGGGATATATCCCTTTGGGAAAATACTTTAAAAGGATGGACTTCTGGTGGCTCTGTAACAATTGTTGAAATGGCAACTGACGATTGATATATACACAGAATGTTTAGGTTAAAAATTTTTGAGCCCAGGCGACTTCCCATAAATAACCGGCAAAAATCGTTAATCCATAACTGTTTTAACGATTTCTTTATCGGTTACTATTTAA
Source organism: Thalassotalea psychrophila (assembly GCF_031583595.1). Taxonomy (NCBI): domain Bacteria; kingdom Pseudomonadati; phylum Pseudomonadota; class Gammaproteobacteria; order Alteromonadales; family Colwelliaceae; genus Thalassotalea; species Thalassotalea psychrophila. Next base: position 4,069,557 of record NZ_CP134145.1, on the reverse strand, counting down.
AAACACGATAACTACACTATTTATTTTCTTTATTGGTATTACTCCTGTACAATACGCGCCCAAAGTGGTGCTGTGCATAAATGCATGTGCACAGTAGATCTACTAAACCTAAAGGCTAAAGATAGTGTTAGAAAACTTACGTAACATCGCAATCATTGCGCACGTTGACCATGGTAAAACAACCTTGGTTGATAAATTACTCGACCAATCAGGCACATTAGATGCTCGTACAGGTCATGACGAACGAGTAATGGATTCAAACGATATCGAGAAAGAACGTGGTATCACAATCCTTGCAAAAAACACTGCAATTAACTGGAACGAGTACCGTGTAAACATCGTAGATACTCCTGGTCACGCCGATTTTGGCGGTGAAGTTGAGCGTGTTATGTCAATGGTTGACTCTGTACTTCTTATTGTTGACGCACAAGAAGGTCCTATGCCACAAACACGCTTTGTTACTAAGAAAGCGTTTGCTCAAGGTTTAAAACCAATTGTTGTTATCAACAAAATTGATAAGCCAGGCTCTCGTCCTGATTGGGTTATGGATCAAGTTTTCGATTTATTCGACAACTTAGGTGCTACTGATGAACAGTTAGACTTTAAAGTTGTTTACGCTTCAGCGATCAACGGTTGGGCATCACTGGAAGAAGGCGTGGAAGGTGAAGATATGACACCTCTATTCCAAACTATCATAGATCAAGTTCCAGCTCCAGATGCTGATCAAGATGGTTCATTCCAAATGCAAATCTCTCAACTTGATTACAGCTCTTACTTAGGCGTAATTGGTGTTGGACGTATTACCCGTGGTTCAGTTAAGCCTAATCAACAAGTAACTGTTGAAGGCTCAAACGGTAAATTACACAACGGTAAAGTAGGTAAAGTATTTGGTTACTTAGGTCTTGACCGTAACGAAACTGACATTGCCCATGCTGGTGACATCATCGCAATTACTGGTTTAGGCGAACTTAAGATTTCAGATACTATCTGTTGTCCAAATGAAGTTGATGCATTACCGCCATTATCGGTTGATGAACCAACAATCAATATGACGTTCCAAGTAAATACTTCTCCGTTCTCAGGACAAGAAGGTAAATATGTTACTTCTCGTAACATCAAAGAGCGTTTAGATAAAGAGCTAGTTCACAACGTTGCACTACGCGTTGAGCAACTAGACGATCCTGATAAATTCAAAGTATCTGGTCGTGGTGAACTTCACTTAGGTATATTAATTGAAAACATGCGTCGTGAAGGTTACGAGTTAGCTGTTTCTCGTCCAGAAGTTATCATGCGTGAAGTTAATGGCCAAAAAGAAGAACCATATGAATCAGTGACAATTGATGTTGAAGAACAGCATCAAGGTCCGATCATGGAAAAAATGGGTATTCGTAAAGCAGAACTTACTGATATGGCACCAGATGGTAAAGGTCGTATTCGTATGGACTTTATTATGCCAAGCCGTGGTTTAATTGGTTTCCAAACTGAATTCATGACGCTTACTTCAGGCTCAGGTTTGATTTACCATACATTCTTAGAATACGGACCTCATAAAGGTGGCGATATTGGTCAACGCTTAAACGGTGTTATGATCGCGAACGCAACTGGTAAGGCTCTTACTAACGCAATCTTTAACTTACAATCTCGTGGCCGCATGTTAATTGGTCATGGTTTAGATATTTACGAAGGTCAAATAATTGGTATTCACTCACGTGATAACGATTTAACCGTAAATGCTCTTAAAGGTAAGCAGTTAACTAACGTTCGTTCATCAGGTACTGATGAAGCACAAACATTAACGCCGCCAATTATCATGTCTTTAGAGCAAGCTCTTGAGTTCATCGATAACGACGAGTTAGTTGAAGTAACACCTGATAGCATCCGTATTCGTAAAAAGTTCTTAAAAGAAAATGAACGTAAACGTGAAGGCCGTTCTGCTAAGTAATTATACTTAACACACCGTTTAGATGTTTTAAAATGCCAGCTTATGCTGGCATTTTTTTTACTTCAAGGAAGAAGGAATGCAAATCGCCAGGGATGGCAGTAGATTTGTACTTCAGGGATGAAATAACTTAGAATTGCCAGGGACCATTCCTTCACATCCTGTGATCATGGCATATACAACATCCATGTTGAAAATGGTTTGAATTCTGTTACTTCAAGGAAGAATGAATGCAACGCCTTTCCATATATCCTCGGTAACTGCTCCTGCGTTACCCTAATACACGACATCCATGTCGTAATGTATCCAAGGCATGTACAACTTTCATGTAGAAAGCTGCAATAGGTTTGTACTGTAATACTAATAATAGCTATACCCTTGTAAAGTTTAAGGATTAATTGCTGAATATTAATGCAATCAAACCGAATTTAACGGTAAAAAGTTGCTTATTTACTGTATTAAGAGTATTTTTGACGATGGTAAAAAAGAATAAGAATAAGACGCATTTCAACTTAATAATGTGAAAGCGAACTTATTCATTAAATCATTATTAAGGGTGAATTATGGACATCATGGAAATTATTAATTTCTTGGCTCGTTGGAGCCACTTACTATTCGGTATGACTTGGATAGGACTTTTATATTACTTTAACTTTATTCAAGGTGGCTACTTTAAAACAGCTACTCCTGAAGCATTAGCAGACGCTAAAAAACACTTAGCACCTTCTGCTCTTTGGTGGTTCCGTTGGGGCGCAATGTTCACTTTCCTAACCGGTTTAGTGTTACTAATGGGCGTTACCAAAATGAATGTATTAAATGATTACATCGTTGTTGGCGCTACTATGGGTACATTGATGTTTTTAAACGTTTGGTTAATTATCTGGCCAAACCAAAAAATTGCCTTAGGTATGGTTGAAGGTGACGGTCCTGCTGCTGGCGGTAAAGCACTTTTAGCTTCTCGTACTAATACATTATTCTCAGGCCCTATGGCATTCTTCATGATGGCTGGTCCACACTTTGGTGGTTACGGTTTAGGTTGGGGTTCTACAGCGATGTGGGTTGCCTTAGCTATCATTGCTGCTCTTCAAGTAAATGCTATTGTTGGTAAGCAAGGAACTATGACTACTGTTAAAGGTGTTATTACTTCTAGCTTAGTATTAACTGCAGTATTAGTTGCGGTATTAAAATTAGTTTAATTTTCAACTGATTAAATCTTAGAAAAGCCGAGTTTTATACTCGGCTTTTTCATTTGTGCGTTATACTAATTGAAAATTATATTTATAAATCATTCTATGAAATCAGTTTTAAATGCTCTATTCACAATTTTTGTTGTAGCTAGTTTTAATTGCCAAGCAACTGACAAAACTGTTGATGTTGGTTCGCAAGCAGGGCAAAAGCTTGCTGAACAACAACATAAAGAAAAACTTGAAGCTCAACAGCTCGCCGCTAAGGGCACCGGTTTAGATCCAACAGAAGTTATTGGTCGAATTGAATTTAACTATACATATTTAGAGCAAAAAAATGGCACAGAACGACATAGTGGGGTTTTAAAGTTAGACACCGATTTAGATAGCAAAACTATCGCCGGCATGGAAGTCCCATTGTCATCAGCAAAATTATCCGATGGTAGCAGTCAAAATGGTATTGGTGATGTTGGTTTCAACATTCGCCGATCTGTTTATGTTAGTCCATCTTTTTCAGTTATGGCGGGTGGTGGTATTACTTTGGATACTGCCAGTGATGATCAGCTCGGTGATGGCAGTCATAACGTAAGTGCAGGAGTGTTTACTGCTTGGCGCCATGGTACTTGGATGATCGCCAATATCACATCAATAAAATTTCATGAAGATCACGCTAAAGATTTAAACTCGTTCAGCTTAGTACCTCTTATTGCTTATCAACCCATGGGCAAATACCTAAGCTATGTTTCTTTAGGTTTACCTTTTAGTTATCGATATGAGTCTGAGGATGAAGTTATGAATGGCTTTTTAAGTTTTGGTAAAGTTATGGCTAACAAAGACGTTTACTCCGTTGGGTCTAAATTTAATATCAGCGGACCAGATAACGATGACTTCGTTTTAACCATAGGCTATAAACGTCTATTTTGATCGACTTTAATAATGAGTAAGCGGTCAACCGCTTACTCTAATAATCCTGACAAACTTCTATATCTTGCCGCATCTATAATTGACCAAAGGTGTACAAAGGCACCTGCAATCCACAGAATAAAACTAAAATATAAAACGCCACTGACAACAAAAAACAATAATGCTGCGAAAATTCGGCCTTGCACTAATTGCCCTAAACCTGGAAGAAAAATACAACAAATTGCCGCTAAAACATTACCACCTGATCCCGGTCGTGCCATTCTGTACTCCTAATTAATTTAATCAAATTGGATTTAAAACTTATATATCTAGTATAGTTAATATAACACTAAGAAAACCATAGATTAATTAATGAAATTGTCACAAATTATTGCACGTTATCCGAAAATGATCCCGATTTTACGGTTTGGACAGCATTATGTTAAGCGCTGCAAGCATGATCAAATTCAGGTATCCGCAGGCTATTTATCTTATGTTACGCTGATGTCATTGGTGCCATTAATATTAGTGATGTTTTCAATTGTCACCGCATTCCCTATTTTTGGTGAAATACATAATGACATTGAACGATTTATCTTTAGTCATTTTGTGCCTACCGCCTCTGAGCAAATACAAGCTCAAATAGATGGTTTTGTTTCCAATGCATCACAAATGCCGGGTACTGAAATATTCTTCCTATTTATCCTTGCTATGTTGCTTATATCGACAGTTGATAAGTCTTTAAATAGAATTTGGCGAATCCATACACGCCGTAAACGTATAACATCATTCGCGGTTTACTGGATGATACTAACACTTGGTCCGGTACTTATCGGTATCAGCATTATCGCTACGTCTTATATCATTTCACTTGTTTCTGGTAGTGGGGTAGATGCCACAAGTTTAAATAATCTATTACTCCGGGCATTGCCGTTTGTGGCATCGCTAGCCGGATTTTTAGTTCTGTATATGTTGGTGCCAAACACTGCTGTTAAATTTAAGCATGCATTAAGTGGCGCGGTGTTAGCTACAATATTATTTGAACTAGCCAAAAAAGGTTTTGCTATATTTGTTACTAAACTACCCACTTATGAAGCTATATATGGTGCGTTAGCTATTATTCCTATTTTGTTTATTTGGGTGTACTTATCGTGGTTAATTGTATTTATTGGCGCCGAAGTCACCGTTTGTTTGCAAGAAATTAGTGCTGGCAAGCATAAATCAGCTAAAATTAATTAGCGTAAAATTATTATTGGGATTATCTCTTTGCATAGCCTATATCCAAAAATTAAACCTAATCAAACTGAATACTTAAGTATTGGTGAACATAAAATTTATGTTGAGGAAAGTGGAAATCCAGACGGCATTCCTGTGATCTACCTTCATGGTGGACCTGGAGGAGGCAGTAGTAGTGACCATCGTCGTTATTTTAATCCTGAAAAATATAGAATTATAATTTTCGATCAGCGTGGTTGTGGTAAATCCACTCCACACGCAAGCACTAGCAATAATACTACTTGGGACTTAATTGACGATATTGAAGAGATTCGGGAGTATTTTTCAATTACCAAATGGCTGGTTGCTGGTGGTTCATGGGGTACAACGTTAGGTCTTGCTTATGGTATTAAACACAGCGACAGAGTAACCGGATTTATTTTACGTGGTATATTTTTAGGTACCGATGAAGAAACCGCATGGTTATATGGTAAAGATGGTGCAGGCGCAATTTATCCCGACCACTACCTAGACTTTATTGCTCCAATCAAGCATCAGCACTTTAGTGAGCCGGTAAAAACCTTTCATAAACTATTAACCTCTGACAATGAAATTGCCAGGATTGCAGCCGCCAAAGCATGGACATTATGGGAAACTCGAATTTCGGCATTACAAATTGATAAGAGCGATTTAACCAGCCCAGAAGAAACTCATGGTGCTATCGCAATGGCTTGTTTAGAAAATCATTACTTTATAAATCAATGCTTTTTTGAACCCGATTTTATTATTAAAAATATAGCTAAAATTGAACACCTCCCAGGCTTTATCATTCATGGTCGTTACGATATGGTTTGCCAACTTAAACAAGCCCACATTCTTGCTCAGCACTGGTCCAATGCACAACTGCAAATTATTCCAAAATCTGGTCATAGTGGCTTCGAAGTAGCAATAATTGATGCCATTTGCCAAGCATCTGATAAAATGGCCGCCTTTATTGAATCCCAATAAACATTGCAAAAATGCACAGCAAAGGTCAACAGACCCTATTACAAATATAAGAAAAATATATGATCGCGTTAGTACAAAGAGTAAGCCATGCTCATGTGTCTATTGATGGCAATATCAATGGGCAAATAGATAAAGGCTTAATGGTTTTATTAGGTGTTGAGAAAGGCGATGATCAAGCAAAAGCAAAGCGCCTTGCGCAAAAAGTTGCAACATACCGAATGTTTGAGGATGAGCAAGGAAAGATGAACCTCGACGTTGGTCAAGTGGGAGGCGATTTATTGGTCATTTCACAATTTACCCTGGCCGCAGATACAAAACGCGGAAAAAGACCAAGCTTTTCAGGCTCAGCAGAGCCAGGTTTAGGCGAAGAGTTGTATGATTACTTTTGTCTGCAATTAAGAGAGAGCGGTTTTAAAGTACCAACCGGAATTTTTGGCGCTGATATGCAAGTGACCTTAACTAACGATGGTCCTGTTACATTCACCCTAACCAGTTAAATCAGCAGAAGTATAATCATGCCAAAACCAATATTTACGGTTAAACAACCTATCAGTAAAGATGACTTTCAAGACTATCATCAACTTCGATTTGAACAATTAAGACAGCCTTGGGCACAGCCTAAGGGCTCTGAGGTTGATGAACTTGAAAATCAATCTGTACATCGTATGGTGGTAGATCAATTTGACAATGTTGTTGCTGTAGGGCGCTTTCATAAAACTACCTGCTTTGTCGCACAAATTCGATTTATGGCAGTAAGCGATAAGTATCAAGGGCAAGGGCTAGGTAAAACTATACTCAATGCGCTTGAGCGTGAAGCGGCAATTCAAGGTGTTACAACCATAGAGCTTAATGCCAGAGAGGTGGCAATAAATTTTTATCAAGCTTGTGATTATCAGTTGCACAATGAAACGCATACTTTATATGGTGAAGTAAAACACTTTGCTATGAGCAAAGCCGTTAAACCAATAAAGAATAGCTACACTCCATGGTTAGAAGAGCTTGAAGCCGTTTGGCATCGCACTATCCCCGTTTCTAAACATATGATTATTCATCCGGCTTCTTTAGTTGAACAGCAATTTACTGTTTGCGCTAACCGAGAAGCCAATATTAATCTGCATAACACTATGTTTGCCGGGAGCATTTATACCTTGGCAACGTTAACTGGTTGGGGATGGGTGCACTTACTAGTAAAGCAACAGCAGCTGCAGGGCGATATCGTGTTAGCCGATGCTGACATACGCTATAAACATCCTCTACATGGTCAGCCACTTGCCAAAATTCAGCAAAGTCTTACTTCGGGTAATATTGAAGTGTTAAGTAAAGGACGCAGAGCTCGAATAAAGGTACAGGTTGATGTTTATGATGGTGATAGAGTTGTTGCAACATTTAATGGAAAATATGTAGTGTTACCGATGATTAAAGCAGAACAACAGAATGAGGAAATTTAGTTGTCAGATCATCTTGATTATATAGGTAGTGTTGGCATCATAGGTGCCGGTTGGCTTGGTCTTCCGCTTTCATTAACTTTGCAAGAAAAAGGAGTGAAGGTAGTCGCAAGCGCTACAAACTTAGATAGTGAAGACAAGCTCAAGCAAAGAGGGCTTAACACTTGCCGTTTAAACTTGCCTGATATAGACAATACTTGCTCTTTACTACAATGCCAGCACTTAGTTATTTGTATTCCTCCAGGGATCCGATATGGGAAAAGTGATTATGTGGCAAAAATTTCAGCTATTGTAGATCAAGTTGAACTAGAACAATGCGCTGTACAAAGTATTACCCTATTAAGCTCTACCGCGGTTTATAATGGATTGTTTGGCGAGGTAACAGAAGATTCTGTGTTAAATTTACAAGGTGCAAAGGTTGATATAATGCATCAGGCTGAACAAGCCATATTAACCAGTAAGTGCACCAATAAAGCAGTTTTAAGATTAGGCGGTTTAATGGGCTATGATCGCCAACCCGGTCGTTTTTTTAATAATGGCAAGGTTATTCCTAATCCAGAATCCGTAATTAATTTTATTCATCGTGATGATGTTATCGGCATTATTTGTCAGTTATTGGTCAGCTTTCAAAATAATGTCTCATTGAAAAACCCAACAAATATATTTAATTGCGTTGCTCCTCATCATCCAACTCGGCGTAACTTTTATCAAAAGGCACTGAGCAGTTTAGGAATGCCTATGGCAAGTTTTAGTGATCAAGAAGAAAGTGATGGTAAATTGGTTAACAGTAAATTTATTGGTTATTTACAGTATCAATTTAAATACGCTGATATAATGGCTTGTCTAGAGAGTAGTAGTTAAGTGGTTGAACATTTTGTCAAAAAATAACAAATTAACATTTAACAAACTGATGAAGTTTTTCATTATTTTATTTATTCATATAACTCTATTAGACCTTTTTATTGTGTCGAGGAATGGACCAGTTTTTCTCTGGCAAGAAAATTTTAAAATTACCACTGTTGCGGTACACATAAGCCTGGTATTGTGCAGTTGCATTTTGCTATGGGTATTAAATATTGTTAACAATAAACTAGCTAAATAAGCATTAAATAAACAGAGACACTATGAATTTTGAAAGTAAATTTACCCTAAGTAAGCGCCACTTTAGTGAATGTTTTGAACAATCAAGTTCATTACAACCAAAAACTAATAAGCGTTACTTCAAAGCATTGGCTTTGTTTGCTTTAGGATTGTTTTTTTACTGGAGTCAAATTGAGGGTTTAAGCGCCCATCTTGGTATGTTCTTTTTTATTTTGGCTTTTGTTGATGTCCTAAGCGTAAAATTTGCTAAAGGTTGGTGGGTTACTCGGCAAATGTTCAGTAAAGCTGCGGGAAATGATGTAACAATAACTCTAAACGACGAAGGTATTAATATTGAATCAGACTTTGCCAAACAATTATTAACTTGGTCACAAATTCAAGCTTATCAAGAAACCGAAAAAGGCATTGTTTTAACTGCGGCGCAAGGTGGTAACAGCTATATCTCAAAAAGCTGTTTTAGTGATGATGCTTGGCTATTTTTGTTAGAAAAACTCTCTGCTAAGTAATAGCAAACATTCAGAGTAGGCTGACTTTCCTTAATAGATATTAAGTAGCTGCGTCTTCAGGAGTTTCTTTAGGAATGTTTAAATCTACACCATCCATCAGCAATAATAAGTCAGCAAATGCTTCCCTTAATTTAGATGATAGTTTTTGCGGGTAAGGTGTGCGGTTTAAAGTCGCCTTTGAATTTCCAATATAAATAGACTCAAATACCTTTTCTATAGATTTTATATCATTAAAGTCTATAGGCTTAGGCGTTATTTTCAATGAGGCTACGTACTCGTCGTATAACTCAGTGATTAGCTTTTGAGTGTCTTTTATTCTATCCATGAAGCACCTTTAATTAACTGTCTATAAAAAAAAGCACCTAAACTTAGGTGCTTAGAATCTCAGGGCGAGACTTAACTAATCAGTTAATAACGCTATGTTAACAACTACTTAACTATAAAGTTGTAACCGAAATGTAATTAATAATTACAATTTGTGCTCGCCTTGTATAACCTTTATACCTTGTTTTTATTAACCTTTGCAAGACCCATTGTATTCATCCATTGTTGGTAGTCGAGCAAATTAGCAGGCAATATCACTTTACGGCTTTCTTTGCTTAGTCCTTTCATCTGTTTTAAGTATTGTTCACTTAGTTGCATTTCTAAGGCTTTTTGACCACCTTCTTGGTTAATAACATTGGCTACTTTTTTTATCGATTCAGCCGTTGCTTTCGCCAAAGATAAAATCTCCGAAGCTTTACCCTCAGCAGCATTAATACGGCGCTGTTTTTCACCTTCTGAAATATTTATTGTTTCACGTTTTATACCTTCAGAGCGATTAATAACACTTTGTTTATCACCTTCACTTTTTGCCATTATTGCCCGGCGCTCTCGTTCAGCATTTACCTGCATTTCCATTGCTAATCGTACGGTTTGTGGCGGCGTTATATTTTTTATTTCATAACGATGTACTCTAATACCCCAAGCTTCACCGGCTTTGTCTAATACATCAACTACCTTTGCACTGATCACATCGCGCTCTTCAAACGTTCGGTCTAAATCTAACGTACCAATAACAGAGCGAGTTGTTGTTTGTGCTAGTTGCATCGCCGCAAAACGATAATCAACTATACCGTAGCTTGATTTAATTGGCTCAGTAACCGAAATATAGATAACCCCGTCAACTTCAACATTAACCTCATCTTTTGAGAAACACTCTTGCGGTGGCACATCTATGGTTTCTTCTTTTAAATCTTGGATGTATGCAACACGGTCAATAAATGGCAACAAAGCATGAAAACCTGCATCGAGGGTTTTGTGGTATTTACCCAAGCGCTCCACTACGTAAGCGGACTTAGTAGGGACTAAGCAAATTGATTGAAATAACTTCACAATAAAGGTTAAAAATATCGCGCCCCAAACGATTAATACAATTAAATCGGCTGGTGCATAACTATTTAAAAATTCCATTATTTAGCTCCTTGTGCTGTTGCTGTTACTTTATCCATGCCTTCGAAGAATCCTTCAAGTTTAGCAATCTCACTTGGTAAAATAGAAACATCGGCAGTATTTAAAACATTACCAACTTGTTGGATATACTCTTCCATCAAGCGCATTTTAATCGCATCATCGCCACAAGGCTGATTAGCAGCATCGGCAATTAAACTAATACCTTGCGCTGTTGCATCAGCAATAATTTCAATTTCTTTAGCGCGGCCTTCGGCTTCATTGATTTGTTTTTGTTTATCACCTTCAGACAAGTTAATTGCTTCTTGGCGATCACCTTCTGATAAGTTAATCATTGAATCACGAGCAGCATTGGCAAGCGTTATTTCAGCGCGTTTATTACGTTCAGCTTCCATTTGCTTTTCAAGCGTGTGAATTACATTTATTGACGGGGTGATATTGCGCACTTCATAGCGCAGTACCTTTATACCCCAAGGATCAGAGGCTTTATCAATTTCTCTAACGATGGTTTCATTTAAGGTGTCACGTTCTGAAAACGTTTGGCTCAAATTTAATTTACCAATCTCACTCCGCATTGTTGTTTGAGCTAAGTTAACACTTGCTCGGCGGTAATCTTCAATACCGTAACTGGCTTTAGCGCCATCCATTACTTTTATGTAAACCAAACCATCAACATCAATTTGAATGTTGTCCTTAGAAATACAGCTTTGCGCTGGTATATCTAATACTTGCTCCCGGGTTTCGTGCCTGTAGGCTACTCGGTCAAAAAACGGAATTAAAAAGTGTATACCTGGGTGCATTACCGCTCTGAATTTCCCTAATCGTTCAATTACACAAACTTCGCGCATTTCAACAATGAGTATCAGTTTGAATAAAATAAATAGTATGCCTAATAAGGCAAAAGTTAATACTGCAAACACATGACTCTCCTTAGTTAGAAGTTGATATTTAACATCAACTTCTACGTTTATTTAGCTTCTTACATTAAATTTTGGTTGAATTATTTTAATTAGTTAATTTTCTCAACCACATATGAGATGTTTTCCCGGCAAACAATTTTTACTTTTTCACCAGACTGAATTTCACTGCCATCGCCAAGAGCACTCCAATTTGTGCCTTGAAACTCTATTCTTCCTTTTTTATTACCAGGACCGATTGTTTCGATAACATCGACTCTTTGGCCAAACACATCTAGATTCTCATCGGTATTTTCAACTCGACTATCACCGCCAACCATCTTTTGGCCAACGTTTCTAAATATAATAAGTAGTACCATTGAAAGGATGAACCACAGGGTAAAAGCGTGTATCCAACTAGTAATAATGCCAAATTGCAGAGTTAGTGCAACAGCTAAGGCTGAAGTGCCAAGAAACACCACAATACCACCTGGAATAACCAATTCAGCTAGCATTAAAACAATACCAACACAGCCCCAGGCAAATACATCATTACTAAAATTCATTAGGTACCTCTTAATATTGTTAATTACTTTAATTAAGCTTGAATCTAAGCATAAACGCAATTAGTTTGTTAATAAGTCGTTAAACAATATAGCAATATTTTTATTTAATTGCGACATATTATGTCATGTGGTGATGTTTCAACTGTAAAAAAGTATGTCGTAACATCAATCAAAGTCATGCTAGATTAACTATATAATTAAACTAAAATTTTATCGTATTGTTAAAAGGGATGTCGTTTGTCTAATTCACAAGAGCTTTCATCACCAAATTCTTATGAGCCACTTTCGCATGCGGTGTTATGGATCATGGCTTTGTATGTTCCAACCATATTCTTAAGCATTATCATGGTGATGTACGCTGAGTCCAACCCGCAAATCATTGATACCGCTAAATGGTTAACAGATGGTGATGTGACAACGGTGTTTTCAATTTTAATGGCATTTTTTACTCTGCCGTTATTGGCTTATGGCACTAGCAATTTATCAGGAAAGCAACGATTTAAGTTTTTTGCTTTGCAAAAACGATTTAGTTTTAATGAATTTAAACCTTGGCTAATGCTTACACTTGTATACATAGTGTTGAGTTATTTGATTAATATTTTACTTGATGTACGCATGCCTGAGTGGATGCTAGAAATGCGCGATACCATAGACTATGGTTGGTTAAGTTTATTGTCAGTTTGCATTATCGCTCCTATTTTTGAAGAGTTGGTATTTCGTGGTTTTATTTTTAGTAAAATAGAGCGAACTCGTTTGAGAAAATCAGGAGCCGTTGTTGTTACAGCCGTAATATTTACTATGATCCACACCCAGTATGAAAACATCATATTAGCTGATTTATTTGTACTGTCCCTATTACTATCCTTTGTTCGTTTGAAAACTAATAACCTAAAATATTGTATTGCCATACACATGTTAAACAATATGGTGTCGGCATTATTTCTCTTTGGATAGTACCATTGGCCATAGATAATATTGCAGCAGGAACATGTTGAAACTCGCAAAATGATGGATTTTTCATATACTTTCTCTTATCTATTTATTAACTTAAGGTTAGTAATATCTTTAATCATATCAGGAAGTATGATGAATCCATTGCATTAATCACGGATGACTCAACAAAAGTTACATACAAACAGTTATATAGAGATGCATTAGAGTTTTCTAGGAAATTAGAAAATGACAATGAACGTAATTTTGTGGTTCTTGAAATGGCAAATAACGTCACAACAATTGTGTGTTATTTAGCATGCTTACTTAAAGATCATCCCGTCTTATTACTTGATGCCGATAATAAGCAGCAAAATCAAAAGATAATTGATAGTTATCAGCCTAATATTATTATTCATACTCAAAGCGGGTCACCTGAGATCACTGTCAAAAATAAAAAATTGATTAAACTCCACTCAGAGTTGGCAATTTTACTCACCACTTCTGGTTCAACAGGTTCTCCTAAATTAGTTAAATTATCTAAAAAAAATATCACTTCCAATACTCAATCAATATGTGAGTATTTACAATTGACTGATAAAGATCGAGCCATTACCTCACTAAAAGGTAATTACTCTTATGGTATGTCGGTAATAAACACTCATCTTTTTATTGGCGCCAGTTTATTATTGACCAATATGAATATTACAGATCATAGTTTTTTCTCATTATTTGATAAATTCAGCATTAGCAACTTTTCTGGTGTCCCATATAACTTTGAATTGTTAAGTAAGCAGAATCTGAACTTTGCAAATTTTCCATCACTTAGATTTGTAACCCAGGCGGGTGGTAAGCTATCAAATAATTTGGTTTTACAATTTGCCAAACAGGCGAAGCAGGGTAACTTCAAGTTTTTTATCATGTATGGTCAAACAGAAGCTTCACCAAGGATCAGTTATTTACCGCCTGATAAAACGCTTACATTCCCTGACTTTATTGGAATTGCTATACCAGGCGGAGAACTGTTGCTGTATGACGATAATGAACATGTTATAAACCAACCCTTGGTTGAAGGTGAGCTGGTATATCAGGGGGACAATATAATGTTGGGCTATGCTTCTACACCTGACGAATTGGCAGATGATGAGCAGATAACAAGATTAAAAACTGGAGACATTGCCTTTTTCAATGAGCAAGGCTTATATAAGATAGTCGGCAGAAAATCTCGTTTTGCAAAACCTTATGGTCTTAGAGTTAACCTAGATGACATTGAAGCATACCTCAAAGCTGAAGGGGTGATTTCGACCGTTACCTGTTTATCCGAAAATATTCTAGTATTTATTGTTGAAGATAGAGCGGCCGCTGATCAAAGAACCTTTTTAAATAACCATCTTGCTGCGGAGTTTCATTTACCTAAAGCAACTTTCATAATTAATTTCATTATAGAGATACCTCGCCTTGGTAATGGCAAAATCAATTATCAAATGTTAAATACACAAAGTTCCCTTATCTGTAAAAAATTAGCTGATGACACATCATTTTGGCAAGTCTTCAAACAAGAATTTTTAAGATCATTAAAGCTAAGTCATGAAAATTGGTCGGGCATTTTAGAAATTTTTGTGCACTTCTTTCCCAATCAAGATGTGAGTTTATCTTCTAGCTTTATTTCATTAGGTGGTGACTCCCTACAATACATAACAATATCGACCGAGGTTGAGCAATATTTAGCTTCTTTACCAAATAACTGGTCGTTATTAAGTATTTCTGAACTAGAAAGTATTAAGGCATATCATGGTATTTAAACAAGTAAATATAAATGCCTTTGTAAGAGCAACAGCGATATGTTTTGTTGTAGCAAATCATGCAAGTGGATTGAAGCTTGCCGGAGGAATGAATTTTTTGTTGCTACTGTCAGGATATAATCTTGCGTACTTTCTTTTCGATAAAAGCAGTGTTCAGATCGTCAAGTCGTTTTTTATTACCGTTGCTAAAATAGTTATACCTTGTATGGGGTTAGTAGTATTAAATTTTATCTACTTTAACACATTCCAGTGGCAAGAATTTTTTATGGTGAGTTACGCATTCAAGGTAAAAGCAGTATCTAACTTTCCTATCTGGTATCCACAAGTGTTAATGCAAATGGCGTTAATAATCACTCCGCTTATATTGATTTTTAACTTTTCCAAACATGTGGCTAAATATCCTGTTTTGGTATGCTTACTTTGTTTAATTGTTTCTTTAACTATTAATATTCTCAGTGAAAAACAATATCCATGGGGTAGGGAAGCACACCTGTATTTATGGAATTTTACTTTAGGGTGGGCATTATGGGCGGTGTTGAAGGTAAAAAATTTCAAAAATTGCCTGGCAGCAACTGCAATTGTATTAATCACCGCCTACTTGGTTCTTTTGCTGAATACGAATGGAAGTTATGACCCTATACTCAGGTTTATTATCTTTATTAGTATTTCGTTATTTTTTATTTGGTTTCAAGTGATAAAATTACCCTACATGTTGGCAATTTTGGTGTATTTAATTTCAAGCGCGACATTTTATATATTTCTATTTCATATGATATTGTTTGAGCTGTTTTATTACTTAACAGAGCTTGATAATGCAACTTTTAATCTTGATTTACCATTAAAATGCATTTTTGCGGTGGTGATCAGTGTTCTGCTTTGGGCAACCGTGAGCGCGGGACGAAAAGGTTTTTATAGCGTGCAGCAAGCAAGAAAATCGAACTGAGTTTTAATGATTTGAACCATTCGTGGCCATACTATATAAGCTCTCCCATGATCAAATAAGAATGTACGCCGTTTTCAACATGGAAGTTGTATATGCCATGGTCACAGGATGTGAAGGAATGGTCCATGGCCATTCTATATAAGCTCTTCCATGATCAAATAAGAATGTACGCCGTTTTCAACATGGAAGTTGTATATGCCATGGTCACAGGATGTGAAGGAATGGTCCATGGCCATTCTATATAAGCTCTTCCATGAACAAATAAGAATGTACGCCGTTTTCAACATGGAAGTTGTATATTCCATGGTCACAGGATGTGAAGGAATGGTCCATGGCCATTCTATATAAGTTCTTCCATGAACAAAAAACCGCAGTTGCTATTCACATCTGCGGTTTTATAATCCCTACTTTTAGCTTACAGCGATAAGTTATTTAAAATATCGTCATCAACTAAGTTAGCCAAGGTAACTTTTAGTTTAGGTGTTCTTGCCATTTCTCGTTTAATGGCAAAGTTAGCTTCTTCATTTCGTGCCCAACTGCGTCTAGCAATACCGTTGTTCACATCAAATAACAGCATAGACTTGAGTTTGCGCTCTGCATCTTCAGTACCATCAAGTAGCATGCCAAAACCACCATTTGTCACTTCACCCCAACCGACACCGCCACCATTATGGATAGAAACCCATGTAGCACCACGGAAACTGTCACCAATTACATTGTGGATAGCCATATCTGCAGTAAAGCGACTGCCATCATAAATATTAGAAGTTTCGCGATACGGTGAATCTGTACCACTTACGTCATGATGATCACGACCTAAAACTACAGGGCCAATCTCGCCGCTATTTATGGCATCGTTGAATGCTTTGGCAATTTCAATTCGACCTTGTGCATCGGCATAAAGAATTCGTGCTTGCGAGCCAACCACTAATTTGTTTTGCTTGGCGTCTTTAATCCAAGTGATATTGTCTTGCATTTGTTGCTGAATTTCAGCAGGCGACTCTGCCATGATTTTGGTTAACACTTGTGCTGCAATCGCATCGGTTTTATCCAAATCTTCAGACTTACCAGAAGCACATACCCAGCGAAATGGTCCAAATCCATAGTCGAAACACATAGGTCCAAGAATATCCTGAACGTATGAAGGGTACTTAAAGTCTATGCCATTTTCAGCCATTACATCGCCACCAGCGCGGGATGCTTCCAGCAAAAAGGCGTTGCCGTAGTCAAAGAAATAAGTGCCTTTAGCGGTATGTTTATTAACCGCGTCAGCATGACGCTTCAAAGTTTGTTGAACTTTAACTTTGAACACTTCTGGCTCTTCACGAATTAAACGATTCGATTCTTCATAACTGATGTCTACCGGGTAATAACCGCCCGACCAAGGGTTATGCAGTGACGTTTGATCTGAGCCTAAGTGAATAAATACGTCTTGCTCATCAAAAGCTTCCCATACATCGACAATATTGCCTATGTAAGCAATCGATACGACTTCTTCATTCGCTTGGGCTTCTTTAACTCGTTTAATCAACTCATCAATGTTATCGATAAGTTCATCAACCCATCCTTGCTGATGACGCTTAATAGCCGCTTTCGGATTTACCTCAGCACATACAGTAACGCACTTAGCGATGTTGCCAGCTTTTGGTTGAGCACCACTCATGCCACCTAAACCTGCGGTAAGAAAAACTTTACCTAGAGATGTTTCATCTTTATTTAGGACCTTACGGAACGCATTCATCACGGTAATTGTGGTGCCGTGAACAATACCTTGCGGACCAATATACATAAATGAACCCGCAGTCATCTGTCCGTACTGGGTAACACCTAAGGCGTTAAACTTTTCCCAGTCGTCTGGTTGTGAGTAGTTCGGGATCATCATGCCATTGGTAACAACTACACGGGGCGCGTCTTTAGATGACGGAAACAGTCCCATTGGGTGGCCTGAGTATAGATGTAACGTTTGATCACTTTCCATTTCACTCAAATACTTCATCGCTAACAGGTATTGCGCCCAGTTTTGGAAAACTGCGCCATTGCCGCCATAAGTAATAAGTTCTTCTGGGTGCTGAGCCACGGCTGGATCTAAATTGTTTTCGACCATCAGCATAATAGCCGCCGCTTGCTCACATTTTGCCGGGTAATCAGCAACTGAACGTGCTTTTAATTCATAGCTCGGCTTGAAACGGTACATATAGATGCGGCCGAAGTCTTTTAATTCCTGAGCAAACTCTTGTGCTAATTCCTGGTGCCACTCTTTTGGGAAGTAACGCAGGGCATTTCTAAGTGCTAACTGTTTTTCGTCAGCATTTAAAATATCTTTACGTTTAGGTGCACGGTTAGCGTCCTGCGGATAAGGTTTAGTTGCAGGTAATTCTGTTGGAATACCTTGCTTAATTTGTTGTTGAAAATCGATTAAATTTGTCATTATCAATGGCCCTATAATTAATGTTCAACGCTTACGTCAAACGCACGCGATTTAACCAGCTTTATCATGGCATCGATATCAGGTTTTAATAATCGATCTTCTTCAAGTTTGTCGACTTTGCTTCTGATTAGTGCAAAGTTTTTCTCTATGATGTCAGAGCATTTGTTTGGTCGTCTAAACTCAATTGCTTGTGCTGCATACATTAATTCAATGGCAAAGATTTTATCAACATTGCCTAATATTTGATTAAGCTGTCTGCCTGAAATACTACCCATAGATACGTGATCTTCTTGTCCCATAGACGTTGGTACACTGTCAGCCGATGGTGGGAAACACAAAGATTTGTTTTCCGTTACTAAGGCAGCCGTTGCATATTGTGGGATCATCATGCCTGAGTTTAAACCACCTGCTTTGGTTAATAGTCGTGGTAAACCGTGTAAACCTTCCAATAGTAAATAACAACGTCTGTCGGCAATGTTACCCAGCTCTGATGCTGCTATTGATGCATAATCTAACACCATAGCAAGTGGTTGACCGTGGAAGCTACCACCTGAAATGGCTTCTTCACTACTGATAACAATTGGGTTATCAGTAACCGAGTTCATCTCAATTTCAGCCATTTCTTTTAAATGGATATAAGCATTTCGTGATGCGCCATGTACTTGTGGAATACATCTTAATGAATATGGGTCTTGTACGCGATCGCACTCTTCATGGTCAGCCATATTTTGTGAATCCTTAAAAAAGGCTCTCATACGCGCTGCAACTTGCAAGTTACCGGTAAACGCACGAGTTTGATGAAGCTCGTCTCTAAATGGCGATTCACTGCCTTGCATGCCTTCAATACTCATGGCACCTGTTAAGTCAGCTAAGTCTAATAAATAACGCATTTTAGATAATGCAGTAATGGCATGGGATAAAATAAACTGGGTACCATTGATAAGAGCCAAGCCTTCTTTGGCGTGCAAATCCATTATTTCTAGACCGTGTTGTTTTAGAATTTCTCTTGCAGGAACAATATTTCCGTTTTGCCAAAATTCACCTTCGCCAATTAATGGTAAGAATAAATGAGAAAGTGGCGCTAAATCACCTGAAGCACCAACAGAGCCTTGCTCTGGAACAACAGGGATTAAGTCTAGATCGATAAAGGCTAACATACGCTCAACAACGTCAAGACGGATACCAGAAAAACCACGACTTAACGCATGAACTTTGGTGATCAACATTAGCTTTGAAATCGCTTTATCAATCGGCTCACCAACACCTACGGCGTGGGTAATGAGTAGGTTTTTTTGTAATAAATGGGTTTGCTCAGGTGAAATTTGTGTATCACATAGAGGACCAAAGCCAGTATTTATGCCATATATAGGTTCGTCTGAACTCGCCATTATTTCGACATTTTGTCGACTTTTATTGATTTGATCTAATGCTTCTTGGCAAAGTTCTGCTTTGATACTACCGTCGGCAATGCCACAGACAATATCGAGATCTAAATGGTCAACACCATAATTAAACGTCACATTATTCTCCTAAATATTCTTTTAAAATTTTAAATGCCCACCAAGGCGATACTTATTACCCGGTGAGGTCAAAATAGCCAAACTGACCACACCATGAGATGACCAGGTGCGGCGTTTTACTTGTAAACATGGTTGTTGACTATCTATGGTCAACAACGCAGAAATTTTTGCTTCGCTTAGCACTGCTTCAATTTGATGAGTGGCTTCGGTAAGCGGTGCTTCTTTACTTAAATACTCATGTGGAGTAATTGCTGAGAAGTCTTGATTAATATATTCAGGCACTAAAGCTGCATTAACAAAGCGCTGCTCTAACTGAATCGGTTGCTCATCTTGCATATGTAATATTTTTGAAAAATAAACGCTATTGCCAATGGCTATATCTAATTCGATAGCTGTTGCAGCATCAGCCGCTAACTTTTCAATGCTTACTAGTTTAGCTGAGTATGTATGGCCAGCAGCTGTCACTTCATCGGCAATATTGCGAATCTCTAATAATGATGACTGTGACTTAAAGCTAGAAACAAAAGTGCCTGAGCCTTTTGAGCGGTTTAGAACCCCTTCATCGGTTAACTCTTGCAATGCTCTGCGTGCTGTCATTCGAGATACATCAAACTGTTCAGCTAACTCATTTTCAGATGGAACACGTTGATGCTCAGCCCACTTACCAGACTCAATCTGTTCAAAAATAAACTGTTTAATTTGTGTAAATTTTGGCGTTGTCATCACATTCCTTGAATTTAAATAGGCTTAACTTGTATATACAATTAAAAGCGACGGGTAATATCGCATAAAAAATCTGTATATACAAGTTGTGTGTGGATTTTATATGGTGAATAAATTTAAATAATTGTAGGTTCTAGTTTGGTGTTTTATTTACGGATGAGGGCTTTAGATAGTCCAAGCTAAGGTCTGCTTTGAATAAAAGTTTCGAAAGTTGAAGGGCTTATAATTGACTCTGAGACAATAAGTTGAAGTATAAAGCTTCCATTTTGTTAGTGGATATTGTTCTATCAGATTTAACCCCACTCAACCTATCCCAAATATACCAAGGCATCTCATAAAAATGTTTGCCGGATACATCGATTGTGTTGCCATTTTCAATAAATAATGAAATGTTGGTTTTATTGTTCAATGAATATTCAATATCTTTTCCAAGTATTGAAGGTAAATGATCGCCAGTAATAAAAATAATCGAATTAGGGTCAAGTTCTATCAGTGCAGAAATATATTGAGCGATTGCTTTAGTTCTATAATAAAACTGATTTGAGATCCTTTTAATTTTTTCGTTTGAGTGCTCAACTACTGCAATGTCAGGTCTTTTCTCTAAGTCTCGTGAAAATGGCATATGGCCATACATGCCTAATACATAATTGAAAATAGGTTTGTCGGTCTTGCTTAGTATCGTTCTGATATTTTGCAAATTATAATCAAGCAGGTCACCATCAAAAACCGGGTCTTCTCCACTTTTTCGCTCAAAACCGGATTGCTCTTCAAGATAAATTATATTGTTAAAATCTAGGCTTTTGTAAGCTTGTTTTGAGTTGAAAAATGATGCACTGGCAGCAATCGTTGCGAACGTATGGTAGTTATTCTGATTAAGGTGGTTAACAAAGCTGCTGGTTGTATTGCCCTGCATAACATTAAATTCTATTTGATTTACTTTTGATAATGCTTTAATTCCTGTTAGCAGCTCAAACTCCGCTTGTGCTGTGCCTCCGCCATAAATTGGTGAGGTTACCAGGGAGAAATTCATTTGATTATTGAGGTATTGAGTAAGCTCCTTGGCCAATATTGGTTGGCTAAATGCAATATCTTGTATTAGACGAGGATCAAAAAAACTTTCAAGCGCAATTATATGAACGTTTTTATTTTGTTTAATTTTATTTGGAAATAGAGTCTTATGAATATCAATTTGGCTGTCGCTCTCGTTAAATTGATTAAGTCGTTTATTATTACTGCTTTCGTTATTGGCGTAATAGATAAAACTGGAAAATTTGCCATTCTCTCTGATGGTATCTTCTTGCGACCATGTAGAGTAATTAAATATTTGCTTATGATAATTAATAAAAGAGTTAGAAGTTAATATGAAGAAGGCTGACGTTATTACTAATAAACGCACAATAATCGAGATGTTACGCGTCTTTTTATTTAAATCTTTTGATGCTAGGTAAAATAATACCAGTATGGAAATAGGGATCAGTAAAAACATCAATGTTGTGCCTAATGCCATTGCTATTTCAAATTCAAATATCGAAGCAATGTTCTGAAAATCAGAAGGCAAAGGCATTCGAATTAAATAGTTGTAAAAAAGATCAAACATTAAATACAAAACTAAGAACGGCACTAAAGGAAAGAAGTAGCGGACAAAGTAGTTCTTAATTTTTGGAAAAAACAATGTCAACGAACACATTAGAATAAAAGGTACTTCTATCCAATAAAATTGCTCAGTGAAAAAACGTCCCGAGCTACCTAGATTCGCCCACAGGTAAGAATAGTCCATGTAAAAAACGACTGTAGAGTAGGCTAAAACTAAAAATATGGCTAGTGAGCTAAAAACTCTAACATTGCTATTTTTGTGTATCAAAATTGCGACCTATAAGCATAAACAGGAATTAAAAAACAAGGTTATAAAGTTGATGCAAAAATGGAGGGGATAATTGGCTACGACTTGTAAAACCATAGCCAATTCTCATTTTATTGAGCGATTTTAACTCGGATTTTATTCTTAGCAATTCTTTTTTCATGCAAACTTTTTAATGCAATCGCGGCTTCTTTTTCATCTGGCATTTCAACAAAAGCAAAACCTTTTGATTTTCCTGTAGCTTGGTCAAGAACCAAAGTGCATTCAGTTACATAACCGTGAGCAGTAAATAGCTGACGAATTTCTTGTTCTGTGGTTTCGCGTGAGAGGTTACGAACTAAAAGTTTCATAATGATCCATGTGATAAATAAATATAACCTGAATTATCGCAATTAAATCTGAATTTACCAAGTTATAGTTTAAATTGGACAGATTTAGTTTTATTAACCCTTATAAAAAATAATATTATTTAATAAAATTGATGTAATATCTTTATCGCGAAAAAATAATCGTTTAGGAATTTTGTACCTCATGCTTAAAATCACTTATGGCTTAGCGTTAATTTATACATTTATGTTTAGCAGTAATTTGCTGGCAAACGTAAATACATACATCACTGTTGAAGAAGTAAAAATAGGTAAAGCAAAAGCAGAACTACCAAAAGTTGCAAGTCAGTTTGATATATTAATTAATAAATTCAGCGCAGAATTAGTTAAGGTTGATGGCGAAAAAAGCTTGCACACACTAGCAACTCAATTTGCCAATAGCTTATGGCTAGAAGCAACCAGTTATATGCAAACCCATAAAACCTTTGATGACAGGGCGCTTTATTGGGGCCGTTTACAAATGGCTAAACATTTAAGAGTTTCAAGCGTATTTTATCAACTACCTTTGGTTAGCCAGTCTAAGCTAATGAGTGATTTTGAGTTAGCCAGTCGTGGTCTTAATGATGTTAAATTTACAAAAAATACTGATAAAAAAATATTAGTTACCGGTTTTGACCCATTCTATTTACATCGAAATATTGCGCAAAGTAATCCTTCAGGTATCGCGGCAATCAATTTAGATGGTGTGGTAATTGAACAAGATGGCGTAACAGCTGAAATTCAAACATTAATCGTGCCAGTGCGCTTTGCTGATTTTGACCAAGGCATGATTGAAACTATGCTAACGCCTCATATTAAATCTGGTGATGTTGATATGGTGACAACAATAAGCATGGGTCGCAAAGAGTTTGATTTAGAGCGTTTCCCTGGACTGCGTCGTAGTTCTGTCGCGCCAGGCAATTTAGGTGTTTACACCGGTGCAAACAGTAAAAATCCACTAATCCCTTTTTACCAAGGAAAGCCTTTAGATGGCCCTGAATTTGTTGAATTTAGTTTACCTATTGCGGCAATGCAAAAAGCTAAGGGCAAATACCAAGTTATTGATAACGCCGCTATTGAAACTTTGCAGAAGGGAAAGTTTACAGCAAGTAGTTTAGCTGATTTAGCCAATCAAACTGCTGTACAGGGATCTGGTGGTGGATACTTATCTAATGAAATTTCTTATCGTAGTATTTTAATTCGTAATCAATTTAATCCAAAATTGCCGGTAGGGCATATTCATACGCCACGAATTAAAGATTGGCAAAAAGTAGAAGTGCAAGGTATTGTTGACCAAATTGAGCAAATGTTTATTCAAGCATTAGTAGCGATATAACCATACCGCTACTAAGAATAACTTAGTTTAATTAGTAAACGAATTTCTTCTCAATAAAAGCAGCATCAGGATAGTTAGAGTTCCTATACTTCCGCCGCTGCTATTGTCGTCATCTACTGCTTCGTTATTAGTTTGTGTTTCGGTAGCAACTTCAGCTTCAGGGTAAATATCCTGTGTTACAACAGCGGTATCTGTTAACTTACCATCGGTCACTTCAACCTTAAAAGAAAAGCTTGTTTGCTCTGTAACTGTCGGTGCTTTAAACGTTGCCGAACTACTGGTGATGTTTAATAGCTCAATTTGTGGTCCAGCCGTTTGGCTCCATAGATACTGAAGCGTATCATTGTCAGCATCAGTAGAACTTGCTGCTGATAATTGCACATAATCACCAGCAAATATTTGTTCTGTTGGGCCAATAGCTAGCGCTACCGGAGCCTGATTTGGTTGAACAGGTTGCTCTGGTTGTTCAGGTTCTTCAATGACAATACAGCCGTCGTTATCAACATCACTATTTAATGGTGTATTAGGGCATAAGTCGAGATCATTGTTTACGCCATCTTGGTCATCATCAGCAACTACTGGTGGCACAGTGACAATACAGCCGTCACTATCAACAGCACTATTTAAAGGTGTGTCAGGGCATAAGTCGAGGTCATTATTTACACCATCTTGATCATCATCACCGACTACTGGTGGCACAGTGACAATACAGCCGTCACTATCTACAACACTGTTTAATGGAGTGTTTGGGCATAAATCGAGGTCATTATTAACACCATCCTGATCATCATCGAGTATCACCGTATTATTAGGTGTAGCTTCGTCACAATATGCAGATGAGTTAGATGGATCTGGAGTACAATGCGCTACATAATCTACTTCCATGGTTGCTTTATTTAGGCTTGAGTCGATACTGCCACCTAAACTTCCACCCATAGCAACATTGAGTAAAATAAACATTGGCTCCTTATATTGAGCACAAGCGCTTATATTATGGGAAGTAACGAGTGTGTCATCAATGAAGAAGCTGATGTTGTTTTCATCCCATTCCATTGCATATTTATGCCATTGTAAAACGTCGTTACCACCGTTTGGGTAACTATATCTCACTTCATTAGCGCAACCGTTAGTGTTGAAAAAATTGGTAATAAAGGTGTTTGGCTGATTGGAAAACCATTCCCATACGTCTATTTCTCCAGCGCCAGGATTTGGCCAAAAACTAAAGTCATCATCATTTTTAATTGGCTGCTGGTTGATACGGTTTTCCAACATCCAAAATGCCGGCCAAGTACCACCTTCTAAATTGTGAAATTTTATTCTAGCTTCAATTCGGCCGTATAAAAACTCGGCCTTGTCTTTGCTGTTTAGTCTGCCTGAAGTCCAACTTTTTTGTGCTCCACCTAATCCTGGGCAGCTTATTGCTTGCTTTCTGGCGATGATTTGAAGAGTGCCATCAGATACCTGGTAGTTTTGATTCGCTGAGCTTTCATCATCGGTATAACATTGTACTTCGTTGTTATAATTCGCATTTGTTTGCGCAGTCCAGTTATCCCAGTTAACACCGTCACCATCGAACTTGTCAATCCATTCAACTTGCCAGCCGGCCTGCACGGTTGTACTTAACATAAAAATAAATAAGCTAGCGGTAATGAACTTGAATGTTCTCAATGCTTGCTCAATAGATAAAAAGTTATTCATAAAATGTTCCAAAAAATAGTTAATACGTTAAGCCAAAGCCATAGTTAAATAATGGCTTTTGAGGAGTATTGTCAATGTTCACTCTAGAGAGGGATTCTTTTGGCCAGCTGAAAGATAACTGTCCATGAAAATTATAATCACCAAAAAGAACATCGCTAATTCCCTGGCCTTCCGAGCCAGGTAACCAAGCAGCGACAAAAGCACTAGATGCTGCTAATTCTTTATTAATAACAAGTGGTCTGCCAGAAACTAACACACAAACAACAGGGATGTTTTTAGCGCTAAGCGTGCTAATTAGGTCGTAATCTTCAGGGTGTAATTTGTTGAGTTCTAAAGACTTTCCATAAGGTTTTATAAGGTTCATTTCGCCGTTAATTAGTGAGCCAGTTTCAACAATAATATTGTCACCATGACGAATATCTCCCATGCCTTCGGCATAAGAATGTTCACCAATAACAACAATGGCAGCGTCAAAATCAGCTAATCCGCTAGTATCAGAATTGACCTCACAATTTAATAGGGCGTTAGGAGCTATGCTTTTTATGCCTTGCCAAATTGATGTGCCGCCTTCAATCAAGTTGTTACCCGTAACGCCCTGCCAATCTATGGTAAAACCGCCACATTGATGACCTAAATTATGCGCGTTTTTACCAGTAACCAAATAACGTTTCTCTTTGTCTAAAGGTAGCAATCCTGCTTGATTTTTTAATAATACTAACGATTTTCTAACCGCTTCTCTGGCAACTTCTCGGTGAGCTAAGCTGCCAAAGCTTTTATGATTTGCCCATTCTCTGTCTTTAGGTTGCGGAGCCTCGAAAAGCCCGCTCGCAAATTTTACCGAAAGGATTCTGCGTACAGCGTCATTAATTCTTCCCATAGGTACAGTACCTAACTCAACATGGCTAAGCAGATGTTCGATAAACTCCTGCCAGTTGCGTGGCAACATAAACATATCGATGCCGGCATTCACCCCTAGACCGATTGATTGATAGAAATCACTGGATAAGTAATCAATAGCATCCATATCGGAGAGGATAAACCCTTGAAATTCCATGTTTTTTTTCAGAACGTCAGTAAGAAGATATTTATGGCCGTGACACTTGTCGCCATTCCAGCTACTAAACGATGCCATTACTGTACGAGCACCAGCGGCTAATGCTGATTTAAATGGTGGTATATGAGTTTTTTCTAATTCGGCCCAACTTAAAACCGAATCACCTTGATCAACACCGTGAGATGTAGCACCATCGCCAACCCAGTGTTTTAAACAGCAAATAATGCCGTCATCATTAATGTTGTCCTGCATGCCTTTTATTATTCTTGGTGCGTATTCAACGTTAATATCAGGAATTTCGGCGAAGCTTTCGTAAGTTCTACCCCAATTATTATTACGGGCAACGGCTAGGTTTGGCGCAAATACCCAATCTAAACCACTGGCAAGAACCTCTTTTGCCGTTATGTGAGCGACACGTTCAATCAAATCAGCATCGTTGGCAGCACCTAAGCCAATATTATGAGGAAATATTGTTGCCCCTTTAACGTTATTATTACCATGTACCGCGTCAGCGCCGTATATGATTGGAATTGCTAAATGGTCTTCATCGGCTTCCATTGATGCATTCCAATATGCATCAACCATGTTTACCCAGTCTTGCGGAGAGTTATTATCAGGGGAAGATCCAGCGCCACTTAATATTGAACCTAAATGATATTTTTTTACATCAGCAGGCGAGCAGGTAAGTCGTTCCACTTGTACCATTTGGCCAATTTTTTGTTCTATGGTCATCGAAGAAATAAGCTTTTCTACTTTATCTTTAATGACTTTGTCGTATTTAAGTTTATTCATGGTGTTTTTCGACAATGTTGAATTCCGTTTGTAAAGGAGCTTCTGAGCATCCTCCTATCCATAACTGAAACCGGCCGGCTTCGGCGTTTAATTGCATTTTTCTGTCATAAAATGCTAACGCATCAGTAGAAAGCTCAAAATTAATTATTTTTGTTTCACCGGCTCTTAAAAATACACGCTGAAACCCTTTTAGCTCTTTTACCGGGCGAGTAACACTGCCAACTAGGTCTCTTATATAAAGTTGGGCAACTTCTTCGCCATCAACGCTACCGGTGTTACTAAGCTGCGCGGATATTTGTAAGCTGTCACCAATTGCAAGATTTTCTTGGCTAAGCTCAACGTTGCTGTATTCAAATTGGCTATAGGAAAGACCAAAACCAAAGTGAAATAGTGCTGAAAAATGAGTATCTAGATGAGTAGCCGCCATACCTAGTGAGGTTTGTGCAGCTCGTTCTGGGATATCATTCATATGCACGAAAGATTCATTGGTTGCCGGTTTTCCAGTATGCTTTTGCGCGTAATAAAGTGGTATTTGACCAACGTTGCGTGGAAATGTTACTGGTAACTTTCCTGATGGTGATTGCACACCAAAAATCAAATCAGCAATAGCTGGGCCACCCATGGTGCCGGGATGCCATGCATAAAGGATGCTATCAACCTTATCAATAATATTGCTTAGGGTTAATGGTCTACCTGCCATTATTACTAATGCTATAGGTGTACCTGTTGCTTTAATGGCGTCAATTAATTGTTCTTGGCACCCGGGTAAGTCGATACTCGAACGACAATGCGCCTCGCCAGATAAGATAGACTCTTCTCCCAAAAACAGTACGGCAACATCTGCTGCTGTGGCAATATTGACAGCTTGGGCAAAATCTTCTTGATTATAACTACGAGTATTTTCTATCGCTTTCGCATATTTAACCTCTACTGATTCACCAACTAAGTTTTTTATCGCTTGTAAGCAGGTATGGCTATGCTGTGTTTCACCATCAAAAACCCAGGTGCCAAGTTGTTCATAACCGTCATCGGCCATTGGGCCAATAACAGCTATTGAATTTGTTTCTTGGCTAGAAATAGGTAACAGGTTGTTTGAATTTTTTAATAATACACAGCTTTTAAGAGCAGCTTGTTTGGCTGCTGCTAAGTTTTCTTCAGTCAGTACTTTTGGTAAAGACGTAAGCTCTGTATATGGATTATCGAATAAACCAAGGTCATATTTTAAGGTTAATATACGGCCAACCATCAGGTCTATTTGCTCTATATCTATTTTACCTTCAGTGACTAATGCTTCTAAATGATCATGATAAGTACGGCTGACCATTTCCATATCAATACCGGCATTAGCTGCTTCAAACGCTGCATCTTTGTCGTTATCAGTAAAACCGTGCACGGTTAACTGCCTGATAGAGTCCCAATCACTAACGACGAAACCGGAAAAGTCCCATTCCTCACGTAGTACTTGTTTCATTAACCATTCATTACCAGAAGCAGGAACACCGTTTAGATCGCTAAATGAAGCCATAAAAGTAGCTACACCGGCATCAGCCGCAGCTTTAAAAGGAGGCAAATAAACGTTTCTTAGTTCATTCTCTGGAATATTAGCGGTGTTGTAATCTCTACCGCTTTCTGAGGCTCCGTAACCGGCAAAATGTTTAGCACATGCTGCAATTGCTCCCGGATCATTTAAATTTTTTCCTTGGAAGCCTTTTACCATTGCAACACCAAGGGCTGAGCATAAATAGGGGTCTTCACCTAAACTTTCGGCAATTCTGCCCCAGCGAGGATCGCGGCTAATATCTATCATTGGTGCAAAAGTCCAGTTTACCCCGCAGGTAGATGACTCTAAAGCACTGATACGAGCGCCCTGTTCTACAATCTCTGTTGACCAACTTGCTGCTTGTCCTAATGGGATAGGAAATATAGTTTTAAAACCATGGATCACATCTCGGCCAATTAATAGGGGAATGCCTAATCGACTTTCTTCAACGGCAATGCGCTGCAGTTCGTTTACAGTATTTAAGTCAACTTCATTTATCACTGAACCTAACTTTCCTTGACGAAGAGCAGCAGCTATATGTTCAGGGATCCAGCCTTCGGCGCCGGCAAGTTGACTCATTTGGCCGATTTTTTCGCTAATATTCATGCGTGATAATAGTTGCGATACCGGTAAATCAAAATTTGGATTAAGTTCACTCATTATTTTTAAACAACTATTAGCAGACATCAAAAACCTTCAAAAGACTCTGAATGAGAAAAAGGTCATTTGGAAAATGATAAAGACCTAATAAAATTTCATTGTCTTATGTTATTAATTAGAAAATTCGTATATTTGAAGAATATAAGGTCGTTCGCCAGAAACAATCTAAATAAGATAAAGCGGACTTGGGCTGAGATAACGTGGCCATTCACAGGGGGTTGGTATCAAAAAAGAGACATTTACGCTTTAAATATAACTAAAATCCACTTCACCGTTACTACATCCCCAACTCATCGTTTTAGTATTGTTTTACAGGCAGTTATATATAAGGTCAGAGTATCCAATAAATTGATGTTTTCTAAAAATACCAAATTGATTAAGTCACATTTAGAAAAATTCATCGCATAAAACCCGCCAAGGAAAAGTGAAATGAGTACACCTAGCCACACTCAAACGGTCGATGCTGATAAAGTTTCGATGGCAAAAAAAGTTATCTACGGACTAGGGGCATTTGTTAATAACTTGCTTGGTGCGGCAATGGCCACCATGGCAATCGTGCTCAACTTGGGGTTAGGGATGAATCCTGCACTAGTAGGATTATTAGGTGCTTTGCCTCGTTTTATCGATGCGTTTACTGACCCCCTAATGGGCTATATTTCAGATCATACTAAATCAAGGTGGGGCAGACGTAGGCCTTATATATTCATAGGTGCGATCCTTGCAGGTATTGTTTTTGTTTTATTATGGCAATTACCCCGAGACCAAAGTGAAAACTTTTACTTTTGGTTCTTTTTGATAGGCTCTATAATTTTTTATCTTGCTTATACTATTTTTGCAACGCCTTGGGTTGCATTAGGTTACGAGTTGACTCCAGATTACCATGAGCGTACGCGCATTATGGCAGTGCAGAATTTTATGGGGCAATTTGCCTGGTTACTTGCTCCATGGTTCTTATTATTTATGCAAAATGAAACATTGTTTAGCGATATGATAGAAGGCGCTGGTTGGTTAGCTGTTATTATCGGCATCTTTACGGTTTGCATTGGTATATTACCGGCGATATTCCTTGCTGAACGCTTTACTCCAATACCAACGTCGCAAAAAGTTCCTGATAGCGAAACACAGCCTAAAAGTGTGATGGCCTCTATTGCTGATTTCTTTAAAGGTTTCGCTATTACCGTTAAATTTAAACCATTCCTTAAATTATGTGGTGCAACTTTTCTTGTATTTAACGGTTTTATGATGGTTTCTGCGTTCCAAAGTTATGTCATTATTTATTATGTTTTTGGTGGTGATCAAGTGTTAGGTGCAGAGTATGTCGGTTGGGCCGGTACGGTGTCATTTATTGCCACGTCCTGTTCTATATTTATTGTCGCTAAGTTGTCTACCTTGTTCGGTAAACGAAGTGCTTTTTTCATTACCATCGCTATTTCTATCTTTGGTTATGCGTTGAAATGGGTTTGTTTTACTCCAGATAATCCACAATTAGTGCTAATTCCTCCGATATTTTTTGCTTTTGGTTTGGGCGGATTATTTACGCTGATGGGTTCTATGGTTGCTGATGTATGTGACATGGATGAGTTAGAGACCGGTGAACGCCGTGAAGGTATGTTTGGCTCGATCTTTTGGTGGGTAGTTAAATTAGGTTTAGCAGCGGCGATGGCAGCGGGCGGTTTCTTACTTAATGCAACTGGTTTTGATGTAGCACTAGGCGGTGCTCAATCAGCGGATACACTATTCTACATGCGTTTAGCTGATGTACTTGTGCCCGTGCTTTGTTCAATCATTGCGATTTGGTTGATAGCAAAATATCCAATCACTGAAACCTTAGCACAAGAGGTTCGTGAAAAACTGGAATTAAGACGAGGTAAGTCTGTAGCCGAGGATGACGATTTTGTTGATGCTGAGGTGAATTTATCAACTATCTAGAATAGTAATATCTCTATCCCAAAAAATTGCTCTAATAGCGTTAGCTGTTGAGCTTTATTTAAGGCTGGTTAATAACAAAATTTGTTGAAAGATTACTAAGACTCTATTTTTTTATTAAGCAGCCTCATTGTTAATGGCATGACAATATAGGAAATAATAGGCACGATAATAGCCACTACGATGCATACTTCTAGAAATTTGTTAGTCGGTAAGTATGGCTGAAGCCATGCTGGAATAAAATATACTAACGGTACTAACGCTAAATAATTGATAAGCGCTAGTAGGTGCCTGTTCGGTGGTTTCATTCATTGCTCCTTACAAAGTACCACGCAAAGCTAATGCTTTACATGGTAAATATCATCTATTTATGTGCCTGGTTGGCTTGCAAAAAACTATCATATACCCAGCGATAAGAGGTATGCTGTCCTAAAACTCCCCCCAATTCCATGCCTTTTTCACTACGCCAGTCGTCCATTACTTCTGCCAATACCGATGCCCAAGTAGCTACTTTTACACCTGCCTGTGTCATTCGATGAATAGAAGCTTCAGCAACGGCCTTATTCCAAGTACCTGAAGCATCGACAACAGCATAAACATCATACCCTTCGGCCACTGCTGAAATTGCAGGGAACATCAAACAAACATCCGTTACTATACCTGCCATAATTATTTTTTTACGACCAGTGGCTTCAACTGCTTTTTTAAATTCAGGGCTTTTCCACGCATTTATTTCACCAGCTCGTTCAATAACTTCATCACCTAAGATATCAGTGATTTCAGGCATGATTGGTCCATTAGGGCCATCAGGCATACTAGCGGTAGTTATTGTTGGCATACCAACAGTTTTTGCCATTGAGCATAAGCCTTTGATATTTTCTGTCATTAAATGTGGGTCTTGATCACGGCAACTTACTAATAGTCCTGTTTGATGATCAATCATTGCTAATATTGCATTGTCCGTTGTTAATGTTTCGGTGAATTTATTCATGTTATATATCCTCGTATACTTTGTTAATTTATGATTGTTTACTTATAACAACAATTTCAACACCACTTTCTGTAGAGATGTCAGTTTTATAGCTGCGTATTAAGTCACCATCTTCTGCACTAAAGGTACTGTTTTCATCTGAAAATTCAGCTTTACCATGGCTTACATATGCAAGTATTTCTTGGTCAAATTTTATGCTTTCACCTGATGCAAGTCTTACAACGTCTATAATTGTTTCACTATCAAAAGTTTTACTTTGATTTTTGCTACCACCATAGATACGAGTAACGCCATTGGCTGCTAATGTGTAATGTTTATAATTAGCTGCTTGCTTAGATTCATCAGGTAATACCCATAACTGCAACATACGATTCTTTGCATTATCAGGGTTGATTTCGTTATGTGTGAACCCCTCACCACCAGCTCTTTGAACTTGAGCTTCACCAGTTTTTAAGCTTTGGCCATGCTCTAAAGACCCTTCATGGCTTACACGACCTTTCATCATTATTGATATAACATCTATTTCTTTATGTGGATGCATATGGGTTTCACCATTAGGGTTAAACTGTGCATCTGCAAGATAAACAAAGTTTCCAATTCCATCGAATGTGTTCGGTGCTTTTCTACTACCAAACACACGACGGTCAGTAACTAAACGGTGCTCAGTTAATCCTGCAAAGCCGCCTAACGGTAACGAATTTTTACTTAGTACATCCATAATTTTCTCCAACTATTAATTATTGCTAATTGCTTTATGCAAACAATAATAGACGGCTATCACTGTTTAATAAATGCATGAAAATTGATATGATAATCTCATTTATAACAACAATGGGATTGCCTGTGGAACACGATTTGAATGATATGATGGTTTTTTTAGCTGTTGTAGAAATGGGCAGTTTTACCCTTGCTGCTGATAGGTTGGGGATCCCTAAAGCGAATGTTAGTCGAAAGGTATCTCGCTTAGAGCAGAAGCTTGGCATAACTTTACTAGAACGTTCTACTCGCGCTCAACATTTAACTGAGGCAGGAAAACGTTATTTAATCCATTGTAAACGAGTACATGAAGAGTTGGATTTAGCGACAGCTTGTATTTCTGAGTTGCAACATAACTATAAAGGTAACTTAAAAGTTGGGGCGTCTGTTGCCACGGGGCAACAAATCCTAAGACCTTCCCTAGCTGAATTTATGCACCAATATCCTGACTTAACGATTCAACTTAACTTAATTAATCGACGTATAGACTTTATCGAAGAAGGGTTTGATGTTGTGATCCGTATTGGGAAATTAAATGATTCACTGTTGATAGCTAAAAAGCTTGGTACAGTTACGCGAAGATTATTTGCAAGCCCTGAATATGTTGCTAAACATGGAAAACCTATAGCTGTTGATCAATTAACTCAACATCAGTTGCTAATAATGAATCCTCTAAATAATGATTCAAAGTTAACATTAGTTTCAACAAAAAATGAAGAGCACACTATAAATTGCAAACCACGCTTATTAGTTGATGACTTTTCAGTTCTTAAACAATCAATAATTGATGGGTTAGGTATTGCAGTGTTACCAGAATACATTGCCCGAGAAGAGGTGTCTTCTGGAAAGTTAGTAACGCTTCTACCTGATTGGGGTATGACAGACATTGATATTTATGCCCTCTATCCTCGTAATAGAGCCAAGATACCTAAAGTTAAAGCCTTCTTAAATTTTGTAACAAAGCTGTATGTCGATGCATTGAAGTAAAATGATAATAATTTATTATAGTGCTTTGAGTTTGATTTAGTGTCTTGCTCTTTTTAATCTTTTAGTCTTTTTTTAGAAAAGCTTGCTCTACATTTGTGGTCTATTTTACTAGATTATTCCCGACTCAATTTACAGTAATGATATTACCCATTTTTGCAGTGCGTCGTCATTGTAGCGAGGATGCCAAGCCGCAATAACATCAAATTTATCAGGTGACTGCTCTAGGTTAATTTCTATAAGTTTAGAGCCTGTTATCGCTCTTGAAGGCAAAAAAGCTATTGAGTCTGTTGTTTCTAGATACATTGGCACGATAGAAAAACACGGTGCTGATACCACGACATTTCGTTTTAAGCCAAATTTCTTAAACCAGTCATCAATAGATCCTTTAAAGTTTGGCCTAGAAGGCGAAGCGATGATGCTTGGATAATTTGCAATTTCAGTAAGAGAAGGATTTTTATGTGCGATAGATGCATTTGGTGAGGCTACACATACGTGATGTTCTTCAAAAAGTTTTACGATAGGATAGTTATCTGGAATATAGTCAGGAAATGCGATCGCTAAGTTAACTTTTCCACTTTCCATTAATTCATGAATTTTATCTAACTCAAAATCACGAACTATTAACTTTAACTTAGGCGATTGTTTTCTGAGTATTGAGATTAACGACGGTAATACTACTTGTTGGGCATAATCGGTTGCTGCAATAACAAAAGTACCAGAGATTGTTTTAGGATCAAAGTTTGTCGGTGATAAGAGTGCGGTAAAATCATTTAAAAGTTTGTCTACGCCTATAGATAAATCTTCAGCGAATGGTGTTGGCACAAAACCATTTGTTTTCCTAAGAAACAATCGATCATCAAAAACATCACGTAATTTTTTTAAGTGCTCGCTTACGGCTTGTTGGGTTAGCCCTAATTGGTTTGCTGCTTTTGATGCGTTTTGCTCTCGTATTAGAGCCTGAAATACCCTTAATTGTTTAAGATCTAATCGGTCTAACTTACTCACATTTAATTACCACTACCTTGCAATTTTTTGTCAATGTAGCACATAACCATATTTTCTTGTATCACTTACAATGAATGATTGTTTCTAATTGTTTTACTAACTCTTTACTATTTATTCATCAAATCAATTTAACCAAATTGGTAGAAGTTAAAATGAGAGAATCAAATGAAAACAGTTATTTTAATCGGTGCGTTAGGAAAAATGGGTCAAGCGGCATTAACTGGTTTAGGTAACCATAAGGTTATCACTGCAGGACGCTCTGGTAATGTTGACCATATCGTTGATATTACTAATGAACAATCTATAAGATCTTTATATGAAACTGTCGGTCATTTCGATGCTGTGGTTAATACTGTAGGATTTTGTGAATACGCTACATTTACAGAAATGACTGAAGCGCAATGGATGACAACCATTATGAGCAAAATGATGGGACAAATAAATTTAGTACGAATTGGTCAAGAGTATATTAAAGATGGTGGTTCATTTACTTTGATCAGTGGTATTTTAAATGTGAAACCTATTCCATTTGCAATTGCTGATGCAACAGCAAGTGGTGCAATCGATACTTTTGTAAAATGTGTATCTTTAGAAATGCCTAGAAATACCCGTATTAATGTTGTTAACCCAACTGTATTAGCTGAAGCATGGGATGTATACGGTGAAATGATGCCAGGTTTTGAACCTGTTCCTGGAGCATTAGTAGGTAAAGCTTTTGAACGCTCAGTAGATGGTTTTATTAATGGCGAAGTTATTTTTGTTGATGCATAAAATTCATTGAGGGAAGTCTACTTTGTAGGCTTTCTCACAAATTATTGAGTTACTCTACATGGAACTAAGGAGGGGACGAAGCCAGGCATTTTGCCCTCATATTATCCTGTTTTTAGCACGAAATAGAATATCTAGTGAAGCGGGATTTGAATGTTTAAAATGTCTTCTCTGGAGAAGTCGATTTATTTTCTTCAGAAAGATACGATACGGCATTTATGCGGTGCCTTGTATTTACTAACTGCGTATTTAAATAATCTAATTGAGCTTGAATTTTCAAAGCTTTAGGCTTAATCGCTTGTACTTCACTAACTATTTTGCAGACTGACCAGCCAAGCTGCAATAGTAACATCGAAATAACTGTTCCCGTTCTGCCTGTGCCACCCTTGCAATGCACCGCCACTACGCCTTGGTTAACTATTTCATCTAATATGCTCTGTTTATGTTTAAGCCACTGTAATTCAAATGCGCTTGCAGGTGCTTCGTCATCAACAATTGGAAGCTGAAGCCAAGTGATTTGATGTTTATGGCAAATACTCGGCAATGCAATAACATCGTTTGCTACCATCTCTTCCTCTGGCATTAAGGTGATTAGCATTGA
The DNA here is from genome assembly GCF_031583595.1 of Thalassotalea psychrophila. Lineage (NCBI taxonomy): Bacteria > Pseudomonadati > Pseudomonadota > Gammaproteobacteria > Alteromonadales > Colwelliaceae > Thalassotalea > Thalassotalea psychrophila. The sequence continues at coordinate 4,032,662 of NZ_CP134145.1, read as the reverse complement.
GGTTTGATTTTTCTTTAACTGCAGTATTGAATCTTCAAGACTCACCAATTTAGTGCCAGGGCAGGGGGTAAATATTAGCTTTGCACCATTTGGCAAAGCTAATATTTGAAAGGGATGTATTTTCATTTTATATGCTTAAAAATTATAACTGAACTCGAACCGTTTGCACTGCATTGGCCGCAATAGATACTTTCGCATACTGACTACCTATTTTTAATGAATAGATGATTGGCTGTTTGGTGGTATTTAACAATTGCACACTGACTAGGTTATTATCATTAATAGCGGCACTTGCGTGAAATGCATCTTCTTCCAAGTTGTCTAATTGCTTGTTAACTTGTAATGCTTTATCACCGGGGCGAATGGTTTTACTAAACTGTGCAAGCACATAGTAAATTGGCGTGTAATAAACTTCACCGGTGTTAGTATCAATCATAATTGGCGCACCACAGTAGTTTCCTACATGATTAGGCCCACCATTTTGATCTAATACAATATTCCAATCTATCCAGCCTTCAAGCCAATGATCGAGACTAACGATAATATTTCGCGCATAGCGATGCACCGGGGTATATATTGGGTGATCTTCAGCTTTTGGTGCCCAGGTAGCCGTATATGCCCAATCTGTCGCATTAGCATTCCACCAGAACTCGTCATTGTTAAACCAGTTTTTTTCGGTAAAGTTAACCGGATCTAAAATGCCATTGGGGGCAACTTTGCCTAAATCATCAATAGTACCTTCGGTATGAATAATTGAAAAGTCTGGGAACTTTTCATGAACTCGATCAAATACATCTTCATTTACTTCAACACTACTTTCATACCAATGCACCGCCGTACCATAAACATAGGGAGCTGTTTCTTTATCGCCTAGAATTTCATCGGTCCAATGCTCTATACCATCACGATTTTGATCGTAAATAAGTAGGTTTACATCTTCATGGGGACTTGCTTTTAGTTTTGGGCCCAAGTGCTCCTTGATAAAGGTATTTTGCGTTTGCGGAGTAAAATGCATGCTTTCCCATTGACCACTATTGCCATGAGGTTCATTAACAGGTGTAAGCGCCCAAATATCGATGCCTTGTTGTTGATAAGCATCCAAATATTTAACAATGTAATCAGCATAGGTAGAAACATATTGTGGTTTTAATTTACCACCGCTACCCTGATGATTATTTTCAGCCGTAGGTTTGATGTACCAGTCTTCAATATCTTTCATCCATGGCGGAGCTGTCCATGCCGATGCAACAATTCTTAGGTCTTTGTCTGCTTGTTTATTTTTAATGGCATAGGCTTGCTTGATCATTGGTAATAGATCATAGCTCTCATCTTTTATGCCTGAATGTTGTTTCTTGCTGAAACCGTCTTGATCAACATTGATGTTAAAGTGTTTTAACTCGACGTCTCCTGCTACTTCGGCATACGAATACTTGCCGTTTACAGCAAAGTCAGTGGCACCAATATGGGTACGAGCTAAAGAAAAATTAGCACCCGTCTCACCATATATATTCTCCATAACTTCGGCTCTTTTGTCCTGCTCTAGATGGGCGAGAACATAAGCAGAAGATTCGGTAAAAGAAGTGCCAATTCCAATAATTTTTTGTTTTACAATGTCAGGCCTTACTTCAAGCACAGTGCCACTTGGCTTACCTTGGATAAATGCAAGATTTTGCTGTGGGGCAATTTTATCACCGGCTTCACTGGTGAGGAATATTTCTGCAGTCGTTGCCAGCTGATAATTAATATCAGACGAAACTTTTAGCTCATGTGCTGCCAGGCTTTGCACAATACAGCCAATAAAGGTAATGGAAGATATTGTCGCAAACACGATATTTTTTTTAAATTTTTTCATCTTAATACTTAACCTGCGCAAAAATACATAACAGTTCTATTTCGAAAATATGATTGAATAATCATCATCTAGTGATCAGGAAATCAAAACAATGGTATTGCGCTAAAGTGGATTCTTGCAGCGGTAAGGCGGATAAATTACAAATTTAAAGCCCTCCCTGGAAATTTGCATTCCTTCATCCTTAATTTACAAATCTATTGCCGTTTTCAACAAGGAAGTTGTGTATGCCGTAAACGCATGGATGCGTAGGAACGGTCCATGGCGATTTGCATTCCCTCATCCTTGATGTAAAAAAAGTCCAGCGGCAGCTGGACTTTCATTAATGCTATTTTGAACTAAATTCGATTAACTTTATTACAGTTAAGTAAACTTGTGGCAATGCTATTTTGATATGTTTAAATCAGTAACATACAATTTATCACCAGCATTACCGCCTTCTCCAAATATTGCTATTTGAGTTAATTTAGTCATGTTCAACGGTATATCCGCGATGTTTATGCTTACTTCAGACCAAGCACTTGAAACAGTTAACGGTACTTTATGCTCGGCGCCATCAACAATGAAGTCTACTGTAAATGCGTTCATAGAACCTGTGGCAGCCACTTTGAAGTTAATGGTTTGATATTTAGCCACGTCAATTTCATAAGTTTGCACGCCACCATAAATATCACCCATTAAGGCCAATACTGTGCCCCAGCCAGCTCCTTTTGTTACTTCAAAAGCATTTAGGCCGTCATAAAGAACGTCCCCGGCAAGCGTTGAGCCGGTAGACCAATCGCTAAAGGTGATATTGCCTTCGTTTACCAAGTTATTATCATCAACGCGTAAGTCTACATCTTCATTAGAAGAAGTAAGAAGTACGAATTTATCATCTGTGCTTGGTTTGGCCGCTGGATTAGTGCCGTTGTCATACATGGTCATATCAGTAATATATAATTTTTGATTTGACGACACTCCATCTGTGTATACGCCAAATACCGCAATTTGACTAACGTTAGATAAGTTCACGCCATACTGCTGTAAATTAATATCAATATCATTCCACTCTGCTTGTTCAGCTAATCCAAAACCAACCTCCTGTGCCGGGTTTGCTCCGCCAATTGTTGATACAATAGATACTGCATATCGGTCAAAAGCACCAGATGAAGCGACTTTAAATTTAATGTTGGTATATTTTGCTAGATCAACATCATAATTATCGATGTTTGTACCATCAGATATATCGCCTTGCAGTGCCAGAACAGCACCCCAGCTACCACCAGCGGTAAGCTCAACAGCATTTAAATTATCATAAGTAGTATTACCTATCTGAGTACCTGTGCTCCATTCACCAAAAATAACATTACCCACGGCACTATTGTTGTCATCATCAACAATTAAATCGCTGACAACGCTCTCGCTAGAAGAGATAAAGACGAAGTCGTTTTCAAGGTCGCTATCGATACTAATGCTTTTATCAGCGTAGATGGCCAAATTTGCAATATAGATTTTAGATACAGCAGGTGTGCCGCCGATACCATAGACAGCAATTTGGTCAATGGCAGAAAGGTTTAAAGCAAAATCGAACAAGTCAACGCTAACATTTTGCCAGTCAGGGTTGCTGTCATCAACAGGTACGATTACTTTTGAAACCACACCATTTGCACCAATCGCAACTTCATAGCTAGAATAGCCACCGGTTGTGGCAAGGTTAAGCTGCAAAGTAGTGAATAGACTAAGGTCGCCATTAATACCGCCGTCAAACGCTAACACAGTTCCCCAGTTTCCAGCCTCAGGTGAGTTGCTACCTGAGGATATTTCCCAACTTGTGATGTCATTATAAATGATATCACCAGCTATTTGAGAGCCGGTACTCCATTCATTGATCAACGTTTCATCAAAGTTAACATCGCTAGTCTCTGTACTGGAGATAAAGTAAAACGAATCACCTGTTGGTTCAACCGGTGGCTCTACCGGTGGCTCAACCGGCGGCTCTACCGGCGGTTCTACTGGCGGCTCTACTGGTGGTTCAACCGGCGGTTCTACTGGTGGCTCAACTTCATCAACGACGGTAATGGTAAATGACTGGCTCGTTTCAAATTCACCATCATTTACCGTAATAACAACACTACTCTCACCCAAATCGTCAATTGTAGGGGTACCAGAAAGTAAGCCTGTAATATTATCAAAACTTAACCAAACCGGTAATGTTGTAGCACTAACAGCCAACAAATCATTTTCAGAATCACTTGTTGTTACAGTGTAGCTGTAAGCTCCGCCTACTGAAATATTTTCATTGGCTGTACTCGTAATTGTCGGCGCATTATTGATCGGCGTATTATCAACAGGAGTATTATCAATGGGGGCATTATCAACCGGCGTACTATCAGCCGGTGTTTTTTTTACATCCCCATACGGAGTATCAGCACCACAACCAGCCAGAGTTAAACTGGCTAAAAGCAGTGATAATTTAAAATTAATATTCATCATAAGTAAATGTCATCTTTTTTGTTGAATTAGTTATTGTTGAATTCGTTATGGCCATATAAAAGCGCTTATACCAACTTAACTTGATTGTTAAGTTAATCAATAGAAATGCGTTAAGGAGGGGGGTAGTGTGAGTTAAAATGGACACTGTCGTTTTTTGGTAGATTGTGGAGAATGTTTTTTTATACGTATTACAAATCTAGTACCGTTTTCAACAAGGAAGTTGTATTTTCCGTGAACACACGGATGTGAATGAACGGCCCATGGCGGTTTGCATTCCATCTTCCCTGATGTTACAAATCTAGTGCCATCCATGGCGATTTGCATTCCATCTTCCCTGATGTAAAAAAGGCTTACAATATGCATTGTAAGCCTTTCTATTTATACTCAACTTTTAAAGTTTGAGGGTTAGTTTACTACTACGCTCACTTCATCCCAGTAGTAAGTTTTCTCACCAGCGGTTGCACCATCGGTGCCGAAGTTAAAGAATATAGAAGCTTTATTAAATACCCAGTCGGCATGAATTAAAGGCTCTGTACCTGTTGCTTCATTGTTGAAGTTAAAGGTTAATTCTTCCCAAGTATTTGCAACTGTGGTTAACGTTTCTGTTTCAACGGTATGAGTAACATCGTTACTATCTTCAATTTTCAACCGAACTGCTATACCAGCATCTGGAGAATAAACCCAAACTTTCATGGTATTGGTGGTGTTAGAAGGATTGATTGGAAGTAGCGTTGCAAATCCAGAATCAGTTCCCATCGTAGTACCAGCCCATAATGCGGCAGTATTAGATTTAACAGACATAGCAACAGTGCCATGAGTACCAGCAGGATCGGCTACTAATGTTGAGGTAGTACCACCAAAGTCAGTTAGGGTGTAATTAACATCCAAAGCTTCAAAGTTTAATGGATAATCAATTTGGCTTCCCGAAGCTGGCGGTGGTGGCGGTGTCGCGTCATTGCCACTATTTAAAATAGCCATGTTATCAATACGATATACCGCACCAGTGCCAGTTCCCCATGCTGGGAATACCATAACAACATCGATAGCACTTGTGTCAAGGCCAGCTGTTGCTAAATCGGCAAGGTTAAAGGTATAGGTTTGCCACGTGTCTAATATAGGCGCTGAATGACCTTCTTGACTCGTTGATAAATTAACTTCGGCAAAACTCGCACCATTATTACTCTCTACTTTAAGCATCCATGCAGTATCACCAGGTGATGCAGTCATTTTTAAATCAAAGCTAAGCACGCCATCGGCAGTAATTGGACTGGCGTTAAATGGCATGCCACCAACTGCACCATGATCTGCTCGAGCACTAAAGCCCATTACCGTAGCGCCACCGATACTAAATTCCATAGTATTAGCGTGGTCAACGTCATCAACAGCTATTGCAGGGGTAGAACCCGTACAACAATCCCATGCTAACCAGTCAGTACGATTGGTTTCATCGAAGATAACAATCTCATCAGGTTGTGGCTCAACAGGCGGTTCAACTGGAGGCTCTACTGGTGGCTCACCAGATGTTACTACGCTAACTTCATCCCAGTAGTAAGTTTTCTCACCAGCGGTTGCACCGTCAGTACCGAAATTAAAGAAGATAGAAGCTTTATCAAATACCCAGTCGGCATGAATTAAAGGCTCTGTCCCTGGCGCTTCAGTATTGAAATCAAAAGTAAGCTCTTCCCATGTGTTGGCAACTGTTGTTACAGTTTCAGTTTCAACGGTATGAGTATTATCGTTATGATCTTCAATTTTCAAACGTACCGGTATACCTGCATCTGGAGAATATACCCAAACTTTCATGGTATTCGTGGTGTTAGACGGATTAATTGAAATTGCTGTTGCAAATCCAGAATCAGTTCCCATAGTAGTACCAGCCCATAATTCTGCAGAATCAGATTTAACTGACATAGTAACAGTGCCATGAACTCCTGCCGGATCGGCAGCTAATGTTGAGGTATTACCACCAAAGTCGGTTAGGGTGTAATCAACATCCAAAGCTTCAAAGTTTAATGGGTGATCAATTTGTGAATCTACTGGTGGTTCAACAGGCGGTTCTTCGCTAGCTGAAAAACGCACATTATCGATTAAGTACACGGCACCTTCACCAGTACCCCAATCAGGGAATACCATAAGTACATCAATTTTAGTTACGTCTAAGCCCGCAGTCGCAAGATCTGCAATTTTAAACGTATAGGTTTGCCAAGTGTCTAATAATGGCGCTGCATGAGCTTCATTACTACTTGATAAAGGAACTTGTGCAAATGTAGCGCCGCCATCACTTTCAAGTTTTAATTGCCAAGCTGTATCACCAGGAGATGCAGTCATTTTTAAGTCAAATGAAACCGTACCTGTTTCCGTAATCGATGTTGCATCATACTGCATTGGATTAATTGCGCCATCAACTGCACGGGAAATAAAGCCCATAACAGTAGGAGCTACACCTATGCTGAATTCTACGGCATTACCATTGGTACCGCCGGCATCAACTAGCGTTGGCGTAGAGCCACCACAACAATCCCATACAGGCCAGCTTTCAAGAATATTATCGGCAAATATTACTAAGTCTGCCACAGGTGGTTCAACAGGTGGCTCAACTGGTGGTTCAACAGGAGGTTCTTCGCCTACTGCTACTACACTAATATCGTCCAGGTAGACATTACCAGCTTCGCCACCCATATCAAATAGTACTCGGCTATTATCATCACCAGCTTCAGGCGTGATGGTATAAGTGTAAGTAACCCAATCGGTTGTTAATGTTACTACCTCAGTCGTTGCCGTCCACGGATCATGGTTAATACCAAGGCCTGCAACAATTGTACGAGCTACATCTGCTTTAGCTTTAAACGTTAACGTATAAGCTTGCCCTGCTTCAAGTGTCATCACTTGGCTTAAGTTAACGTCCCAAACATTACCTGCTGTATCAACAGTAGCTTGGAAAACGTTATTGTCACCTTCGGCGATAATCGCACCTGTACCCGGCATAACCCAACTTGCGGCATCATCGAAACCAGCATTAATCACTAATTCAGCACCAGGCTCAACTGGCGGTTCAACCGGCGGCTCCACTGGCGGTTCAGAAACACCGTCGGTGAAAGTAATGTTATCAACGTAGTTCAATGTATTTTGGCTTCTAGCATTCGTTCTATCTGGAAAGATAGCAAAACCACCAATATCGTCATTTTCAGGTAGACCAATCATGTGACAGAAATCAAACGTTAATGTCTCCCATTGGTTCACTACTGTATTGGTAGCAGATATTGAGCCATGAGAGCCCCAGCCATCACCATGTTGTTTTTCAAATTTCACATCAACGGCACTAATGGTGTCTTTGTAAACATCGACCTTCACAACACAATTTGCTAACTCTAAAGCGAAATTATCGATACCTTCGGTTCTTGCGCCAATCCACTCGCCGTCACCTTGATGAATATCGAACAAAGCAGAGGTATTTGAAGTGTTGATCCCGTTGGTATCTGGGTTAGCAACATATTGCACCTTAGCAGTATCAAAAGATCCCCAAGTTAGTTGTGGTCCTTCAAAATCAACGCCCAGAGTGGTGGTAGTTGTAGCACCATCTCCTGATTCACCAGGGGTACGAGGTTCAACAGGAGGTTCAACAGGTGGTTCAACCGGCGGTTCAACAGGTGGTTCTTCACCTACTGCTACTACACTGATATCGTCGAGGTAAACATTTCCAGCTTCCCCGCCCATATCAAATAGTACTCGGCTATTATCATCACCAACTTCAGGCGTAATGGTATAAGTGTAAGTAACCCAATCTGTTGTTAATGTTACATCTTCGGTAGTCGCTGTCCAAGGATCATGGTTAAAACCAAGACCAGCAACAATAGTACGAACAACATCTGCTTTTGCTTTAAAGGTAAGCGTATAAGGTTGACCTGCCACAAGCGTCATCACTTGGCTTAAGTTAACGTCCCAAACATTACCGGCTGTGTCAACCATAGCTTGGAAAACGTTATTGTCACTTTCGGAGATAATAGAACCAGAAGCCGGCATAACCCAATCAGTGTCACCACCATCAAAACCAGCATTAACCACTGATTCAACCGGAACAACAGGATCAACTGGATCCACTGGGTCAACAGGACCAACAGGATCAACTGGGTCAACAGGATCAACTGGGTCAACTGGGTCAACAGGTGGCTCTGCATCTAATGTACCGAAATACACATCAGCTAAGAAAACAGTAGTACCTGAATCGCCAATAAAGTTAAGAGCAAACCATGTCATGTCAGTAAAACCAGGTAAGGTAACCTCCAATTCCACCCAGCCATTACCTAAATCTACTCCTGATGCAAGGTTATAAACTTCCTTAGATTCTGGCAGTGTTACACTTTGAACAAGAACTTCAACAGAAGTAAAGGTATCCGTTTTAACTTTAAATTTAGCACTACTATATGCTGAAATATCAATTGCATTCTCAGGGTCATTGCCCCAAGCCACAACAGTTCCCCAGCCAGTACTTTTTGAAATTTCTAATGTTTTAGGGTAAGTCGTATCGGTAGATTGGTCAGTATATACGGTGTCTGAACCCCAAGTATCTCCCCAATATTGGATAGGGAAAGAGTCATCATTGTCTGAATAAAAAATATAACCTGGAGGAGCAAGTTCTACCGGAACTAGAGAGACTGTAATAGTAAATGTTTTAACAATATCAGCACCACCATCACTAACCATTAACGTAACCGTATGCTCACCTACATCTTCTGCCGTTGGCGTACCAGATAAAATACCTGTAGTGCCATCAAATGATAACCAAACAGGTAATACTGTTGCAGAAAATGTTAATGCTGCATCATCATCATGAGTAGCAGCTAAGGTGTAGCTATATTCAATATCAGCGGTAGCATTAGTAATAACACTACCGGTAATAACAATAGGAGGCATGGTTACGGTTATAGTGAATGTTTGTTTCACTACATCAGTACCATCGCTTACTGCTAAAACAATTGTGTGCTCGCCAGCGTCAGAATTTCCAGGTGTACCCGTTAGCAAACCAGTAGCTGCTTCAAAACTCAGCCAACTTGGCAATGTTTCGGCGGAGATATGAACCGTATCACTTGCATCAGGATCGTCTGCTACAAATTCATAGGTATACATTTGGCCTGCTGCAACTGTTAATGCAGCGCTACTATGGATTGTAGGTGCGCTATTTGTAGCTACAGTTAGGTCATCTAATACTTCTACATCATTAGACGAACTATCTCCATCACACGCTGTTAAGGCTAAAGCTAAGCTCGCCGTCAGCAATGTTTTTCTAAGATGGACTTTCTTGGTTACTAAAGTCATTTCTTTCCCCACCGATTTATTTATATACGTTTTGTTTGTTTAATTTATAAGAATAAAAATATGCAATATGACCATGTAACAAACATTTTTAAGAGGCAATGCTAAAGCGATGAAGGGGTATTGCAGGCACGGTGAAGTGGAAAATTACGGGATTTTAGTCGTATAAATCAATATTTTAATTACAAAAAATAGCGCTATGTACTTAGGCTGCGTGTGGGAAATACTGCAAGGTTTCCGTTTTACCTCATTGGTAGTCCGTTTTGCCTTTTTTAGCTTGTTTAAATAAAAGTCAGGAATATTGTGAGGTAAAACAAAATTACAATTATTGAGCTAGGAGAGCAGCTTTGAACTTACTGCAAATTTATAAATTACCTAAAAACATAAGTTTTAACTTCAAGCATTGCTTTGTCATATTTTTATTTTCCCTATTAACGGCATGTGGAGGTGGGGGCAGTGATAAAGCTGAAATTGAGAATACTCCTCCGGTCGAAAATACTACACCTACAGATGAGCAAGATAACTCTACAGAAGAAGATAATACTGAAACTGAAGAACTAGATTTAGATAATGATGGCGTTTTTGATTCTGTTGATAGTTGCCTTGATTCAAACGAAAGCGACGAAGTAGATGAAACAGGCTGCGCTATCATTGTGGAAATCGCAAGTGGATTAACCGAAGTTGATATTTCTAATGATATTTTAGTTGCCGGTAAAGATTCAGCAAACCCTGGCTTTACCTTATACGTGTTTGACAATGATTTAAATATATCAGGAAGTAGTTGTATTGATGGCTGTGCGGTTAACTGGCCACCATTATTGGTAACAGATGAATTGGCTTCCGGGATAGAGAATTTAACTTCCGTGGCACGTAATGACGGTACTTTTCAGGTTGCTTATAACGGTAGACCACTATATTTCTTTATTAATGATGCGGCTATTGGTGAGTCAAATGGTAGTCGGGTGAATGGCTGGGATGTACAGCCCGTTAATAGTGATCCAGTTGATACTGATGACGATGGGATATTAGATACTGTAGATGTTTGCCCAGATACAGAACCGTCTGTCGAGGTTGATGCAACTGGTTGTGCCATTGTGGTGGAAGAACCTAGTAAGTTAATAGAAGTTGATGTTGCTAATGAAATCTTAATTGCAGGTAAAGATGCACCAAACCAAGGGTTTACACTCTATGTATTTGATAATGATTTGGAGCAGACTGGAAGCACTTGTAACGGAGGCTGTGCGGTTAATTGGCCACCATTGTTGGTTACCGATGAAGTGGCTAATGGAGTAATAAATTTAACAACAGTTGTACGTGATGATGGCACTTTGCAAGCGGCATACAAAGGTAGACCATTATATTACTTTATTAATGATGCAGCCATTGGCGATACCAACGGCAGTAATATAGAAGGTTGGGATGTTCAACCTTATGGCGTCGATGTATCTCTTGGCGATATCGTACCTTTATATAATGCCACTACCGAGCAAGAGCCGGCAATTATTTATGAGACCAATGAAGCTATTATTACTAAATTTGCCGATAGAGGTCGAGATCGTCACGCCAAAGAAGATCATTTTCAACAATATGATCATTACCTTTCACATTATTGGACCCATCGTACCGCGCGTTTTAAATTTACCGATTATGTTGCCAAAGGCGGCTCAAGTATTAAAGTAGAGTGGGTGTCAGAGTGGAAACTACAAGCGTTAGAATTTAGAGCTTGGTATTCAGGTATGAATACCGTTGCTGAATACCACGGTAATTATGAACCTGAAGTAGTGGTCGAAGGCCATGGTACTTATGACAATGATCTAGAGCAAACCAGTACATCAGGAGACCAATACAAATACTCTCTCACCATTAATGATTATAGAGCTTTAAATGGCAGTGTTTCGCCATTGGCCATAGGCCAACACATGGAAATTGAAGTAAGCCAATTTCTTGATGGTGTACCTGAAGGTCGAACTAACTATTACGGCACAACTTATCTGTATCAAGTTGGTAAAGGCGGCATGGTTCCTTGGAAAGCCGTGGGTGACTTTGCAATTAAATCGACTGAACGTGAAAACTCTCATCCTATTGAACAAAGCGGTTGGTTAGGTGGCAATACGACTTTACCTTATCAATACACCAATGAGCCAAACGATCACTTTATGCAAATGGCCACCAATTTATCTAGCGTTAATGGTCAACCATTTGTACTCGGCCGTCGTGTTTTACATACTTCATTTGTTGATGGTCAACATGATGAAGACCCAGCTAACGGTACCTTTGCTGAATTGAGTGGTAAAGCAGGCACTCATTTTGTTAACGATAGTTGTTCGAATTGTCATGAACGAAACGGCCGCGCAGCACCTGCTGAAATTGGTGTAAATCTTGATAAGTGGGTATTTAAAATTGCTGATAGCAATGGTGAACCAGATGCTGAACGGGGTAGTGTATTACAACCAACTAATACGGGGAGTGTGCAAGGCGAGGGTACGGTCTCATTAGCAGCCTGGACCGAATCAAATGGTTTGCGTTCACCAAATTATCAATTTTCAACCGGTACACCAGCCAAGTTTTCTGCTCGTATTGCGCCGCAGTTAGTTGGCCTAGGTCTGTTAGAAGCAATACCAGAAGAACAAATTTTGGCCCTTGCAGATGTCAATGATGAAGTTGCGCCGTTTGGTATTTCCGGTAAAGCACAAAAAGTGACAGACCCAGTAACCGGACAAACTCGTTTGGGGCGATTCGGCTGGAAAGCGGCAACATCTAGCGTTAAACATCAAACTGCCGGCGCGCTTAATACCGATATGGGGGTGATGACCAGTGTTCTTTCTAACCCAGACTGTGGAGTAAACCAGCAATCTAGAGGCGAGTGTGGCGTAAACACTATTGAGTTAGCTGACCAACATTTAGATAATCTAGTTAAGTACATCTCTTTATTAGGGGTAAGAGCGCAACGAGGTTTGGATGATGCACAAGTGCAAAATGGACAAGCACTATTCACAACGATTGGTTGTAATGATTGTCATACTGACACAATGACAACCAGTGAACATCATCCATTAACTGAGTTGGTGGGGCAAACAATTCATCCTTACACTGACATGTTATTACATGACATGGGCGAAGGCTTGGCCGATAACCTGGGCGAAGGCTTAGCAACAGGTGCTGAGTGGCGCACAACTCCATTATGGGGTATAGGTTTATCTGCGTGTGTTACCGGTGGAGTAATTAACCCCATTGGCGGGCAAGGCAATGAAGAGTGTACTCCGGTGCACAGCTATTTGCATGACGGTCGCGCTCGCAGTATAGAGGAAGCAATTCTTTGGCATGGCGGTGAATCGCAAGCTTCTAAAGTGAAATATCAACAACTTAGCACAGCCGAGAAAGATGCTTTGCGGAGCTTTTTAAACTCACTATAAACTCATTTAAATAACAGAATCCCAGCGTGTACCAACTTATATTAATGATTTATTTTTATTTATGTAAGTTGGTTTTTTTAGCTACGCATTTCGACCCGCCAAGGTGGATTAATGCGATTATCACCTACCCAGTATAGTTTTATTTTGTTCCCTGATGGGTCATGCAATACAGCTTCTCGCCATAAATGCCTTTGGTCCGTTGGTTGTTGAGTAAAGATAAAATCTTTAGCCTGTAATTCTTTAACCCATTCATCTAGTTTTTCATATTCAAAATAGATCACAGCACCACATGCTAATTTAGAATTCTCCAATGAAAGTGAAAATGTTGAGTCGCCTTCAGGGCATTCGAAACGAGCATAATGCGGTGTATCTACTATTTGGGTAAACCCCAAATTACGATAAAACGCAGTCGATTTATCCATATCATTAACCGGTAAGGTAACTTGATTTAAGTTCATGGAAACTTCTTATAACCCTTGTCCAAACTCAAGAAACGTTTGAAAAAGTATTTGTTTTGCTTTTTCTGACGATAGACAATTAGATAAAGGATCATTATTAAAAAATTCTTTGCTAATTTTCTTTTCCGTAGACACCCACTTCATCTTGTCTAAAACTACCTCAACTTTGCAGCTAAAGCTTTCATTGTTGGTGATGTAGATAATTTTAACATCACTTGTTCGGTTAATTAGATCTTTATAAGGATAGTTGTTCGCTGCATCTATAGTGATTTGTTCTGCGATCGCTAGGTTGCAAAATAAATAAATACTAATTAATGCTATGTTTTTAAATGATTTTGTTAATATGTTTTTCATGTTTCTTCTCGTTTCATCTCTTAGGTTTAGGTAACAGATTAGATATGATAAGCTTGAAAAACAAACGATATAAAATTAAGTGCGATTAATAAAATCTTAAGTATGAAATATTTACCTCCATTAAAATCTCTACAATTTTTTCTGGCAGCTGGGCAATCTAAAAACTTTAAGCAAGCTGCCGAACAACTTAATGTGACGCAAGCGGCAGTCAGTCAACAAATACGATTGTTGGAGGAGAACTTACAATCGAAATTATTTGAACGTTCTAATAAACAAACAATGCTTACCGAGAAAGGCCGAACATTATTGCCTTTCATCCAAAGAGCATTTGAAGAGTTTTCCTCCGGTATACAAAGTGTTACTGGTGACCAAAACCCACAAGTATTACGTATATCTACAGTACATTCATTTAGCTCGCTTTGGTTAATTCCCAGGCTTCAGGAGTTTCAGAAGTTACATCCTGAAATCATGGTACAACTTGCGCCATCCAGTGAACTTGTTGATTTTAAGCAATCAGGTATTGATTTGGCAATTCGTATGGGAAGAGGTGGCTATTCTGATTTAATACAGAAGAAAATCTATGATGATAATCTTATCTTTGTTGCAAGCCCAAAGCTGTTAGCTGACATTAATAGAGAAGATCCTGAACAAGTATTTCGTTTACCATGGATAGAGGATATGAGTGCTGGAATACAGGAGAAATTTCAAGATTATTGCAAAAGCATAAATATTAAATATGAAACCTTAGTGCCTGTAATTCAAGCTAATGACGCATTGCCTTTGATTGATAGTGCCGTTCAAGGTCGCGGTTTTTTGTTAGTAAATAGTAGTCTAGTAATGGAACACTTACGTGCTGGCGTATTGGTTAAGTTACTCAATTACTCTAGTAAAAGCCCTTATTCACTTTATCTTGTCGCGCCGGAACAACAGTTTTCGTGGAATAAAGTGAAATTATTCGAAGACTGGTTGGTGCCTAAGTTACTAGAGTCATTTTCCGATCTAAAGGTAAATCGCTAATGATAATAATGAGATGGTAAGTAAAGTTTTTAAGGGGCATAAATCACTTTAAACTCAATTAAATAAATGGCTCTTTGGTTATTCCTATTTAGGTAACTACTTGATGCGTTGCTCTCGGCAGTTGTTCAATACAGTGCTCTACTTTCGATTCTCATATCGTGTACCTCCATCATTATGTGAATCGAAATAAGTTTAAAAATCCAATTGTTGTACTATAATTTAGTGAAGTTACCAAGGGCACAAACGAATCTGAAATAACCACACCAAAATAACAATAATAAGTGATAACAATGAAAGAACTCATCTGTTGAAAATTCACTTATTTTTAATTTTATTATTAGTATCTATTCCCGGCTATGCTGACAATTTATGGCAGATAGTTGAGTGGGATGAAGAAGGAATAGAATATTATCCAAAAAATGAAGATGGTTTTTCCCTTTCGAAGCGAATAACGCTTAATCGAATTCAGTTATCAAAGTTATCCCCTACTGCGACTATCACTCTCCCTATTAATAACTCACTTAGCTACTTAGCTACAATTAAACGCATTAAGCCCAATGCTAATGGTAGTAATGCCTATATAGGTGAGATTACATTGAGAAATAAGCTATACCCACTGATCTTAACGATAGGAAAGAATTCATTTTATGGATTTATTGCTACAGATGAAAAAACCTATTTATTAGAGGGTGTTGATAATACAGGAACAATTACTGAAGAGCGTCAAAACATCAACTCAACGAATGAAGATTTTATTATCCCAATCTCAAGGACTGAAGCCCCATCAGTTGGCTTCAGGGAGAAAGCAAAAACGACCAGCAATGTAACATCATCAAAACACGATAAAGCAGAGGTTATCGCAAATATAGCAAATATCAATATTCTGTTTGTTTACAGTCAAGATGTTAGAGCTAAATTTAATAATGAGCCAATAACTAGGATCCACCATATTATTGACGTTACCAATCAGATATTTTTCAATAGTGGCGTATATATAAATATACAATTAGCAGCAACCTTAGAGGTTGACTACTCCAGTGATGGAAGTTTATTTACGGCACTAAAAGATATAACAAAAGCGAGCTCACCTATATTTTCAGAAATTAGAAAACTTCGTTATGAAACAGCCGCTGATATGGTGATGTTTTTAAGTGTTTCATCTAATTCATCAAATTCCGGCTATGCATGGGCTAACGGCGAGAACGGGAGTGTCGTACGGTTTGCAGATAAAATGTATAGTGCGATTTCCTTGGATAAATCTGACTATGTAGCGGCCCATGAATTGGGACATAACTTAGGCTTACATCACTCCCGTCAGCAAGATCCACATAAAGGTGTTACCTTTGACTTTGCTCTAGGTTATGGCGTTGATAATCAATTTGTTACAGTTATGGCATACCAAAGCGTATTCTCAACAACTAATAAAATATATCAGTTTTCTAATCCCGATCAGGAGTGTGAATTTTTACCTTGTGGTATAGCTAAAGGCAATACTTTGGAAAGCGCCGATGCAAGTTACGCGCTTAATTTAGTTCGATTTCAAGCTGAGAACTTATATCAAGACAGCCCCAAATTAACGTTAACACAGAACACCTTACTAACTTTACATGATCAGGCTTTGCAAGCTTGCATTAATGATCTTTATCCTGAGGATATTTATCCATATACAGGAATGATTAATGATCTTGATTGCAGGATAAAAAGTATAGATTCACTTGTTGGACTTTCAGCATTTGAAAATGTACACACGTTAAATTTATATTATAATTTTTTGACAGATTTATCGCCGTTAGCAAATTTAACAAGACTAAGATGGTTAAATATTAATGCAAATAATGTACATGATATATCCTCACTTTTTCACTTAAATGAGTGGGACTATTTGAATTTATTAAATAACCCAATTTACTGCTGGCAACTGCGTTATTTTGAACTATTTGAAACGGTATATGATTGGAGTCCACCAACGCAATGTGATGGAAGTGATGATTTAAATGACTATGACTATGATGGTGTAAATAACCTGGACGAACTTGATAATAATGAAAATCCTACTCTAAACAGTAATGGTGTCGGCAAATTACAGTTTAGCCAAAACGTTTACCGCTTTGATGAACACACGGGCACCATACAAATTAAAATTGAACGAGTGCAAGGTAATGTAAATACATTAACTGCATCAATAGAAGTTGAAGACCAAACTACCAACCGAGATGCCGATTATGTTATTAGTCAACAAAGCCTCTCGTTTGAGCATGGAGAAAGTAGCAATTTTCTTGAATTGAAAGTTATTGATGATGAAGAAGCTGAAAGTATTGAAAGCTTTAACATTAAACTAGTTAGTAAACACAACACGGACAGTGCTAAAGTTGAGATCATAGATAACGATTATATTCCCCGTACTACTGAGAATAAATCATCTGGTGGTGGTATTTACGGTATATATCTATTGTTTTTAACGCTATTGTTTTGGTTTGTCAGAGCATTGAACATCAACACTCAATGCAAACGTGATTCCATTTTTTAATCAAGCCAAAGTTGTTTAATTTCAAAATATACATCCCTAAATTCTGTGCTGTACCAATAACCAGAATCTTTAAGTTTTGCTATTCCAAACCACTCTTCAATATCATTCGGATCTTGTGTATATGAATCTTCTAAACTAAATTTCCACCATGCATCTAAATATTCATGAATAACAACGCCCGCCACAGGCAATGCAGTGCTTTGAGCATCATTTAAATTTTGCAATAAGCCGTTCTTTTGATCTTCCTCTGTATTACCGCCATAGCCGTAATTGGGGGCGCCGACTCGGTAGGCATTTGGCGAAACACTTAAGCCAGTTTCAGTAATCAACAAAGGCATGTCTGGATGTCGTGATTTTAATTCCTCAAGCCAGCCTTGAAAGTAAGTGCCCGTTGCGCTGCCGGGTAATGTTGATGGTCGATAATATGGCACAGCATATGAATAAGCATTATGACTGCGAAAATCCAGAAAGGGAGTTTCAACATGATAAGCAGTACGTATATCATTGGCATAAGAGACTAATGAACGTTTGCCATACTGTGAAAATTCATAACTTAATGCATAATCAGCCATTTCGGCGATGAACGCCTCGGTGGCATTTATACCTGTACCAGTAGCAATATATATCCCTTGGTATTGATTTATTTCTGGGTGAGCTGTATTTGTACTTTTAATGCTTTGTTCACTTAATTCATTGCCAATAAGGTAAGCTACCAGGGGGGGATTATTATCAGTATAAACGCTGTAGATACGGTCAATCACCGCTTTAATATATGCTTTGCTATTTTTCTTAAATTGAGCATCTTGAAAATCAGCAACACTTCCGTCTAGCCAAATAGTTTGAATGAAGTTTAGTCCGCCAATATTTTTAAGCGCATAGTAGCTGTATGCTGGTGTGCCCCAAAACCGAACCGTATTGGCGCCCATCGCTTTAATATCGGTAATGTCTTGTATAATACTATATTGCAACTCAGCAGAAAGTTGCTTTGATGTTTCTAACTCCCAGGGCAAATGACCAGGATAACCCGGTACATAAACAACACCTTTAACGTTAAAGGGCAAACCGTCCTTAAGGATGTAATGTTCATTAACCGTGAAGTTATTGATTTCTGGCTCTGGCTCAGGTTCAGGCTCAGGCTCAGGCTCAGGCTCAGGCTCAGGTTCAGGCTCAGGTTCAGGCTCAGGTTCAGGTTCTGGCTCAGGCTGTACAACCTGAAGTATTTCATCGGGTGTGGAAGGATTGCTTCCACCACCGCAAGAAAATAATGTGCATGAAAGTATGATCATTATAAAAATAGTGATTTTTTTTACTAACATTACTCATTTACCTCTGGTTAGCTTAACCATTCAGTTGGGTTTTACCGGTTTTGTATAGGTGCTAAAACTGAATGTGAAGGGTGATGCATATAAGGATACTGGGAGATAAACCCTATATGCATCATAGGCCTATATCGCAAAAAGCAATATAGGCCTATTTAATGGTACAAACTAAAACTGCTTAGCTTTTTAAAGTACTGTTATTTAAAGCTATAACGAGCACCTAAAGTGTATCTAGGACCATATTGACGAGCACTTAAGAATTGCTCTTCGTAACGACCAAAAGATTGCTCAGTTTCATCATTTAAGTTAAGGCCATCAAAGAACACCGTAAAGCGTTCATTGATGTCATAGTTAATGCTCATATCCAATTGGCCAAATTCTTTAGCAAATTGTGGTGGGTTATCAGAAGAACCTTGAGATTGCCCAACACCAATAAGATACTCATCACGCCATGCATAGGTAAATTTTACCGACAAGCCATATTTTTCATAAAATACTTGAAAGTTAGCTGAGTCACTTAAACCTGCAAGAGGCGATTGCTGATCTAGGCTATCAATATCAAATTCTACATCACCATCAACGAAGGTAGCATTTGCGCCAACACCAAATCCGGTTTCACCAAATAAGTGTTGAACGGCAAGTTCAAAACCGTCGACTTCTTTTTCTTCTGAATTATTAAATGGTTGTGAAATATCCCAAAGTATTAACGGATCATCTGCATTTGGTACAAGATAACCTTGCTCATTTAAAGCCGAACCATTGTCTTGAATTTGCTGAAAAATAGCGTCATTGGTTGGTTGTATACCATTGGCAACTAAATCAGCTTCCGCTTGTTGCCAGCGAGGCCCTTGATAAATATCATTGAAACCATCGATTGTTTGCGAGTTAATTTGGTTACCAATGAAATTTTCAACTTCTTTTTTAAAGTATCCTATTTGTGCATAACTACCTTCAGCGTAATAATATTCAATGCTTAAATCCAAGTTTGTCGATTCATATGGTTGTAAATTGGTATTACCTGAACCACCGTTACGAGAGCCAACTTTTGGACTGCCAGATAAAGTTAAACCCCCAGCAAGGCTACCAAGAGGTGCTCTAGCTATTGTTTGACCCCAGGAAACACGTCCAACAAGTTCATCGGTGATATCTACTTTAATATCTAGCATAGGTAAAAACACATCGTGTTCACCCGTATCTTTGTATAAGTTGCTATCACCATCAAGGTATTGTGTATGCCACTCACTACCACCTTTCCACCAAACGGAAGTTGGTACATCTTGCAATACGATACTGGTAACTTCAGTTTCTTCATATCGAACACCAACGTTTACCTGCACAGGAATTTCATACAGTTCAAATTCCCATTGCGATTGCACGTAAGCACTATTGGTCTCTTCTTCAACTGCACCTTGTCCATATGTGCCCATATCGTGGTAGGCAGTGGCTTCAAAATAATCATTGCCACCGAGCTCTTCATTAGTCAAAAATGCTGCAGAGCGAGCCGCAACTTCGTCAAAGTCGAACGTATAGTAATAACCAATATCACTACCGCCACCACTAAACTGATCTAAGAAGCCACCAGTAGTATGGTAATTAAACATACCATCAGGCAACATTGCTGTGTAATTTGGATTGAACCCGAAGCCACCAATCAAGCCACTCCATGCATTCGAGCCACCTATTTCTTGCTCAGTTCTTGCAATACCAAACTTCACATTGACTAATGGAATATCAAACTCATAATTTTCCCATGTACCATGGATTTGTATTTGATCTACTTCTGATTCACCAGGCGAATGCACAAATTGGCTAAAGTGAGAGTCAATTTCACTAGGATCTAAGGTGTTTGTACCATTTTTCCAAAAAATTTGAGAATGAGGAATTTCACCAGTGCGGTAATCATATATTTTAGTATTAAGCTGATCTGAGCCTAGTACTAACGAGCCCACACTACCTAAACCATCATCAGCGCCATTATCAATTTTATTGCTTGAGTTGTGATAATCCAGCTCGAAGTGTAATGTTTCTGTGGCTTGCCATTCTAAGTTAAAGCCTAAAGACTCTTCTTCTACTTCGGTTGTACCTCTTGATGAGGTAAAAGAAGCATCGTTACCACTAATATCGGCATAAATGGCGGTACCATTCTCATCCAACTCATAACTATTAATGTTGCCGCCATAATCGTTCCACATGCCCCAACCAAGTGAGTTAGTGGCCGTAATCGCTTTTGTGGCGGTATAATCAAATGTTAAAACCAAATCATCTGTAGGTGCATATTGAAAGGTAACGTAGCCGTTAGTTCTTTCACGCTCTGTATCAGCAAAGCCGTAATTCATGTCGCGAGGAAAAAAATGAGGCCCGATAGGGTTACCTGCCATATCGACAGGTCTGGCATCAACTACATCTTCAGCATTTAAATCGGGTAAAGCTACGTTTGCTTGCCAGCCTTGAATGTTTGCAGATTGTTGCTGAAAATCTCTTTGATGATGGTTAACAGATAAAGCGAAACCAAACATTTCATCATTAAACGTATTGCTGTACACCGCACTTAATTCAGGTGTTACATCATCACCTTCTTCATTTGATGTATCATGCATGGCTTTAGCCGAAAGAGTATATTTTTCTCCTGGGCTATTTAATGGCTTTATTGTTGATATATTAACAATTGCACCTATGCCACCACTAGGGTTTTCCGCTCTTGCTGTTTTAATAACGGCAAGTTCAGTTATACCATCTGACGATAGGTTTTCTAAACTGTAAGAACGAGTGTTACCTGTCCCTGGCATTTGACGACCATTTAAAGTGATAAGGTTAAACTGAGGACCAAAACCACGCACGGTTATTTGGCTACCTTCACCGTTTGTTCGACTTACCGATACACCGGTAATACGCTGTAGAGATTCTGCAAGGTTAGTATCTGGGAACTTACCCATATCTTCTGCTGAAATGATATCTACCACACCAGAACTATCACGTTTTAAGTCCATAGATCGTACTAAAGCACCGCGAATACCTGATACTTCAATAACTTCGATTTCTTGTTCTTGAACGTCTTCAACAATTGCTGCAGTTGTTTCTTCTTCTGCAGCATAACTTGGTGTTACTACACCTGTACCTAGTAACATAGATATTGCGACTGCAAGTCGTTTTTTACTAAAGTTAACTTGTTTCATAATTTTCCTACTTATTTTTTTAAGTATTTATTTTCAATGTGTTGCTAACGTATGAGCTGTTTTGTATTTGGCGTTTTTGTTTGTCAGTCATACGTTGCACATTAATATTCTTTTAATTTACTTGGCAGCTGAGCTGCTATGGATTAGCAATTTTTAGGTTGTCGATTCTATAAACTGCACCCGCACCGGTACCCCATGCTGGGAATATCATGACTACGTCAATGGCGCTTACATCAAAACCTTCAGCATATAAATCAGCTAAATTAAAGGTGTATGTTTTCCATTCACCAAGGGCTGGCGCTTCGCCTTCGTTGCTTTCGGTAAAGTCGAACTCTTTTTCTTTTTCGGGATTACCTTGCTCGCCACCATTAGATTCAAGTTTCAATTTCCAAGCTACGTCACCATCATCTGCTGGTGTTATCAATTTCATCTCAAATTGTATGACGCCGTTGCCTACTAGAGTGGAAGCATCAAAAGAAATGCCAGCCCCGCCATCACTTGTACGAGAATTAAATCCCATAACAGTTTCAGCGGTGCTACCAGTCATAGAAAATTCTACCGTATTGCCATGCGCGTCATCATCAAGCTCAATTGATGGAGTGGTATCACTACAACAATCCCACTTCGCCCAACCTGATGCAGTAGCGTCTTCAAATAGGGTTAAGCCAGGTGTTGAAGAGTTATCATCTCCATTTGGCTCACTTGCTCCACCTGGAGAGTAAATTTTTGCGTTATCAATGCGGAACACTGCGCCATTTCCTTTTCCCCATGTAGGGAATATCCATACTGTTGTGATGTCATCGACAAGGAAGTCAGGGTTAATAGCAACTAGCTCAGACAGTGTATACGTGTAGGTCTGCCACTCGCCAACAACTGGAACGGCAGCTTCTTGACTCAAATTTAAAGCGATTTCAACCTTCTCGCCAATGTTACCGTTTTCGATACCACCAGTACTTTCAATACTCATAAACCAAGCAGCGTCTGTATCCGTTGGCGCAGAAATTATTTTCATCTCAAATTGCACTACACCATCAGACATTATCGCTGTTGCATCAAACGACTTTTCTAAATCACTAGGTGTAAATCCCACTACTGTATCTGTATCACCAATAACAAATTCAATGGTATTACCATGTTCATCATCATCAGTTTCTTCGCTTGGTACATCACCAGCACAACAATTCGATGGTAGCCATTCAGCATGTGGACCATTTTCAAACAATACTAATTCAGGTAAACCAGGACCGCCTTCCTGAGCTATTGTCACGTTATCAACGCGATACACTGCACCGGCACTAGCACCCCAAGAAGGGAAAATCATTAATACGTCAATATTTGACAGATCAAGGCCCGCATCAGATAACGATTGCAAGCTGAATGTATAAGTTTGCCATTCGCCAACTACAGGAGCTATGCCTTCATTGCCTTCACTTAATTCAAATTCTGCTTCTTCACCACCTTGTCCATTAGATTCGATTTTAAAGTGCCAAGTTGCGCTTGCATCAGATGGTGGCGAAACAACTTTCATGTCAAAGCTAACGTTACCAGCACTCACCATGGGTGAGGCGTCAAAGCCAAGAGGTGACTCCGACTCATATACGTTAAAGCCCATTACAGTGGGTGTTGCGCCAATTGAGAATTCAACTACGGCGCCATGTTCATCTTCTTCAGTTTGGATTGTTGGATCAATATCACCATTGTCTCCCCAAATTGGCCAGCTAGGATTTTCAGTATCTGAAAAAATCGTTAAGTTTACAGGTATGCCCGTTGAAGGTGGCTTAGGTAGCGGCGCGGCGCCGAGTACTAATGCATCTTCTTCAGATTTATAACCAGAGCGAATAGTGTCACAACCTTTGCCTGTTTCAACATCGACAGAACACTCGTATACACGAACATAATCAATTGCATAAGTTTGACCATTAACAAACGCTGCTGGATCAATACCACCGTCATTAACATTTTCGGCCCAAGTACCGCCTACGGCTAAATTAAGTAACATGTGGAATTCTTGATCGTAAGGAGATGCATCCCAGTGAGTTTCTAGGTCACCACTGATAATATCAAAATATTCAGTAAACCAACCGCGATGAGTTAAACCAACCGCTTGATCTTTAGAGTTGTAACGAACTTGTGATGCCATTTGTGTTTGATATAAATAACCATCAACATACCAACGCATTTCACCTTCTTGCCATTCTATCGCATAGGTATGGAAGTCATCGGCAGGGTTAGCACCATCTGGCATTAAATATTCTTTACCCGATTTAGAGTTATTAGGAGCATCTTTACCATAGTGCAAAGTACCAATTACCTTTGACTCAGTAACGCCTTCATCATCAATAGTTTTTAAATTAACTGCTTCTAAAATGTCAATTTCACCTGAATTTGGCCAACCGCCATAAACGTCATCAGTAGGTAGCATCCAAAATGCTGGGTGAGAGCCTTGTCCAAATGGTAGTTTAGCGCGCATTTCAAAACGACCGTATTTAAAGTCGCCTAAGCCTTTGGTGCTTAATCTTGCTGAGGTATAAGGCTGCGGTGAATCTTCTTCAGCTGGTTTAGCAATAATATTTAACATACCATCAGCGACAAACGAGTTTTCAGCACTGTCGGTGTAACATTGCTTTTCTTGGTTGCCGCCGCCAGTACAATTTACTTCATGAAACCACTTACTTGAATCTATCGAATCACCGTCAAAGTCATCACTCCATACCATTTGCCAATCACTTACTGGTGCACTGGTATCAATCGATTTAAAATCTGTATCGGTATTTGTTTCATCACAGCCTGCAAGGCCTAATGTTACTGATATACCAATTAAAGATGCAATTGCGCGTGACTTACGTTTAGCGCTGCCTATTGTAGTCATGTTCTCTCCCCAGAGATGTTGAAATCCACATATTTAAATAACGATTTAAATGGTAATTATTATGTTTTAACCATCTTAAATGTTAAATATTCTAAATACGGCCATTAACAATTTATTAATGTCTTAGCCTAGTGTTAGCACAGTAAAAATTTAAATTGTATTGAAATACGGTAAAGCGGATTAGTGAAAAGTTGAAGCGGACTAAATGGTTAAATTTACTCTGTTTATAGCGATGATTAAGCCTATGAAATGTCGCTTATTATTGGCTTTCTAAGCGAATTCAAATTAGGGCTAGTACTTCTGGTCGCAAGCCAAGTCCGTTTTAACTTGTTTGTATTGCGTTACATATTGCATAGATTATTGTCGGATTTATATAAGAATGCTTGTAATAGGCAAACGCTAAGATTCTGGGGCCAGTATTGATATGTTAAATACAACAAAAACAACGCTACGTTTAATATTTTTTGTTCTGCTTAATTTGGGCGTTACTACGAGCTGTTCTAAAAGCGAAGAGCAAGTTGCTGCTAATAAGTCGGCAAAACAAGAAGCTGCGAGTATTATGGATAAAGCCAGTATGAAAGGTTCGGATAATTCTGTTGCTTGGGCAGTTAACTTTGGCGGTAAAGCATACCTTGGCAATGATGGTATCAGCTATCAGAGAGATGATTTGCCCTTGAAGGCTGAAACAGGCGTAATTGAACAAATAAAAGGTGCTCAAGATAGCCATATTTACCATAGCTATCGTGAAGGCGATATACAACTGAGCAAGGCGCTTGAAAATGGTGTGTATGACATTTTGTTTAAATTTGCTGAGCCAGCTGATATTGCAGTAGGTAGTCGAGTTTTTAATGTATTTGCGCAAAGTAAAAAAGTTATCGATACCCTTGATATTAGGCTTGCCCGCGATGGTAAACACCACTCAGCTTTAGTTCGAACGGTAACTGGAGTACAGGTTACAAATGGAATGTTGGATATCCACTTTGACGCTATTAAAGGCGAACCAGTGTTAAATGCCATTGTAGTTCAAAAAAAGCATATTAAATCTAGAGATTGGCAATTGGTTTGGCAGGATGAGTTTGACGTTGATGGCACGCCGGATCAAAGCAAATGGAATTTTGATGTTTGGCCGGCAAGAAAAGTTAATGACGAAGATCAAGCGTATACCGCTCGTGCGAAAAATGTACGAGTAAAAGATGGCAAGCTCATCATCGAGGCGCATAAAGAAAGCTATAACAACGCCGAATATACATCTGCTAGATTACACTCTCAAGGCAAAGGTGATTTTCTCTATGGTCGCGCCGAAGTACGAGCCAAAATACCAGCAGGTCGAGGCTCGTGGTCTGCAATTTGGATGTTACCAAGCGACCCATACAAATATGCAACAAAATGCGCTAAAAATGAAGATTGGCAAGGCAATCCCAATTGTGATGCATGGCCTAACTCTGGTGAAATCGATATCATGGAACATGTTGGCTACGACATGCAAAATGTTCACGGTACGGTACATAATAAAGCGTATTATTGGTTAAATTGGGAACAAAGAAAATCAAGTGTTGAAGGCCAAAATATTGACACTGAATTTCATACCTATGCACTTGAGTGGACTCCAAAAACCATCACCATTTTCTTCGATGAAACACCATATTTTTTCTACTCTAATGAAGAGACAGACTGGAAATCCTGGCCTTATGATCACCCTTATCACCTTATCTTGAACCTAGCCATTGGTGGCATGTGGGGACGAGCTGGTGGACCAATTGACGATAGTGTTTTTCCATTACAAATGGAAATTGACTACGTTCGAGTGTTTAAAAAACAAAATAAAAATAACATTGAGAAAATATAGAACAAGCAGCAAGTGTTGCAGCAACAGTTCTGAATTTACATTTATCAATATTAACATGCCTAAATATTCAGGCGGGAAAGAACATGATTATGAACGACACAAATTATAAAGCGATTCGCGGTGAATTTGTCACCCTAGCAAACGAAAGGTTTTATGCCATTGAAAATATGGATCAAATGGATCCGTTTTTTATCAGCCTTATATCCAATAGTGACCATTGGTTATTTATTTCATCTACAGGTGGTCTTACTGCAGGAAGGGTATCACCCGATACTGCACTTTTTCCTTATACTACGGTAGATAAAATACACGAAAGTAACCTTCATACCGGCAGTAAAACCATACTAAAAGTAATAAAGAAAGGTTCGAAAGCTAATTGGGAACCGTTTAATAAAGAACATGATGAACGCTTTGACCTTACGCGTAACCTTTATAAAAATGTATTGGGTAATAAGCTTTGCTTTGAAGAGATTAATCATGACTTGCATTTAACGTTTCGTTATACCTGGCAGGTGAGCGACCAATTTGGTTTTGTTCGTCAATGTGAATTATTAAATGATGGTGTTAAAGATGTAACCGTTGACTTAATTGATGGTTTACAAAATATTTTGCCAGCAGGTACGCCACGTTTTACTCAAACTAACTCAAGTAATTTAGTCGATGCCTACAAGTGGACAGAAGTAGACCCAAAAACTGGTCTGGCATTTTTTACTCTGTTTTCAGGTATTACTGACAGAGCTGAACCTTGTGAGTCATTAAAAGCTAATACCGTTTTCTGTTTAGGGCTAACTAATGCGAAGGTGTTGTTATCAACAGAGCAAATTGATGCATTTCGGTCTGGTAAAATATTGGCTGCAGAACCGCACAAACGTGGTATTCGCGGCGCCTATTTGGTTAATACTCAGTTAGAAATTGCAGCGGGTAGTGAGCAGAAGTGGCAAATGGTTGCAAATGTTGAACAAAGCCAAACTCAAACTGTAGCACTACGGAAGCAACTTTACCGCCAAGATGAAATCGCACAGAATATAGAACAGTCGATTGATGCAGGCAGTGATGACCTTGCAAGAATAATGGCCTCTGGTGATGCATTTCAGCTAACTGGTGAAGAACATGTCTCTATACATCACTATGCTAATGTGCAGTTTAACCTATTGCGCGGCGGTGCCTTTGATGATCAGTATGCAATTACCACTAAGGACTTTTCAGCAACTGTTAGCTTATTCAATCGCGATGTGTATTCACGACATGAGTCGCTATTATTAGCCTTACCAGAAAAACAAGAATTTTCAGCTTTGTTAGCTACTATCAAACAGCTAGATGATCCACAGTTCGAACGTCTTTGTTATGAATACCTACCTATTTCATTTGGACGCCGCCATGGCGACCCAAGCCGTCCTTGGAATCAGTTTGCAATTAAACTTGTTGATGAAGATAACAACAAACTGCTTACCTATCAGGGCAACTGGCGAGATATTTTCCAAAACTGGGAAGCATTAACCTTTAGTTATCCTGAGTTTATTGAAAATGTAATAGCAAAATTTGTTAATGCATCAACAATTGATGGCTATAACCCATATCGCATTACCAAAGAAGGCATAGACTGGGAAGTGGAAGATGCTAGTGATCCATGGAGTTATATTGGTTATTGGGGCGATCATCAGATCATTTATTTGCAGAAAATGCTTGAGCTTTCCAATCAATTTCATCCACAACGTTTGGCTGAGCTTTTAAGAAAACCAATTTTTAGTTATGCCAATGTTCCTTATCGAATTAAGCCATTTGCCGACTTAGTCGAAAATGCAAAAGATACCGTCACCTATGATGACGATTTAGCAAATAAAATTGAACAAAGAGTTGAGAGCATCGGTGCTGATGGAAAGTTACTACTTGATGAAAGTGGCAATGTTTACCTGGTTAGCTTATTAGAGAAGTTACTGGTTACATTACTGAGTAAATTAGGCAACTTTGTTGTTGATGGTGGCATTTGGCTAAATACCCAAAGACCTGAATGGAATGACGCTAACAACGCATTAGTTGGTCAAGGCTTATCTATGGTGACTTTGTCTTACTTACGTCGCTACATTTGCTTCTTACAAAAACTGCTCGCAGATGAAACAGGGACCGTGGCTATTTCGACAGAAGTGAGTCAGTGGTTCGCTGATACTGCGGGGGCACTTGATAAAATGCAGCCATTGTTGGGCGAAAAATCACTCACTGCCCAACAGCGTTACGAAAGTTTAGAAGAGCTTGGAAATGCTGCCAGCCAATACCGTCAACAGGTTTATAAACAAGAGTCTTTTTCTGGACAAGTTGAACAACCAATCTCGGCCATTAGCACTATGCTTGCAGATGCATTAATGGCAATAGATCACACTATTACGGCAAATAAACGCGAAGACGGCTTATATAATGCTTACAACCTACTTGCGTTAGGGCAAGAGTCAGTAAGTATTGATACCTTATACCCTATGCTCGAAGGTCAGGTTGCGGCTCTTAGTGCTGGTACTCTTAACTCTGAGCAAGTCATTAATGTTGTGGAAACCCTGTTTGAGAGTTCTGTCTATAGACAAGATCAACAGACTTTCATGCTCTATCCCGATCGTGATTTACCAAGCTTTTTAGAAAAAAATACTGTTTCTGAAGAGCAGGTTTCTGCGCTGCCTATTTTAGGAGAAATGCTGGCGCTAAAAGATACTCGTATTATCGAAAAAGATGAAGATGGGGTATATCGTTTTAATGCTGACTTTAACAATGTAAGTGATTTAAACACACAAATAGAACAATTATCCAGCCAATACGGTGATGCACTCATTAGCAGTCAATGCGCCATGCAGGAATTGTATGAAACAGTATTTAATCATCAAGAATTCACCGGTCGCTCTGGCGGAATGTTTGGCTTTGAAGGTTTAGGCTGCATCTACTGGCACATGGTTTCTAAGCTTTTATTAGCGGTTGAAGAAAACTTTTTCAATGCCGTTGAGCGAGGTGAAGATGCACAGGTTTGTCATAAATTAGCAAGTTTATATTACAAAGTACGTGAGGGTATTGGCTTTAATAAAACACCACAAGAATATGGTGCCTTTCCAACGGATCCATACTCACACACACCTAAGCATGCTGGTGCTCAACAACCTGGTATGACAGGGCAAGTTAAAGAAGAAATTTTGGCTCGCTTCGGTGAGTTTGGAATTAGAGTAAATGGTGGCTCGGTGCAATTTTTGCCTAATTTACTACGTCAATGTGAGTTCATTTCCAATGCAGAGCAGTTCCGTTATTTAGATATAAACAGCAACTGGCAAGAAATTGCTTTAGCTAAACAAAGCTTAGCGTTTACTTGGTGTCAGGTACCAATTGTTTATCAACTTGATGATAGCTGCGAAGAGTCGTTAACTATTACTTTTCAAGATGGTACCCAGCAAGTTATTAAAGAGTTGATGTTGCCAGAAAACTTAAGTTCTGAGTTGTTTGCCAAAAATGGCTGTATACAACAATTAACACTAGTGATGAATAGTAAACAGTTACTTGATTAACTACTGTTTACCAACAATTTTGACTTATATTAAAAAATAATCTGGAGATTAAGGTGTCAAAGAAACCTTATAACTACATGTCTTTAGCTGGCATTAGTTTTACAAATTTAACTACTGCTGAGTTACGTGTTATTGCTAGTGAAATATTAGAGGAGAAAATCCATGGTATTTCATTCAGTCCTTATGTTGAAGGGCAGGGCCCAGGCACACAAATTAGTGAGCAACAAATTCGTCAACGTTTACAAATAATTCAGCCAAACATTAATTGGGTTCGTTCTTTTTCATGTACCGAAGGTAATGAACAAATACCCAAAATAGCACAAGAAAGTGGCCTAAATACTATGGTAGGTGTTTGGTTAGACGACGACCTTGCTAATAACGAATTGGAGCTTGCTAATGCAATAGAAGTTGCCAAATCTGGGCACGTAAATATATTGGCTGTAGGTAATGAAGTATTACTCAGAGGTGATTTAACTGAAGCACAACTTATTGATTATATTACTCGTGCTAAACAGGCTTTACCTGATATCGAAGTAGGTTATGTTGATGCTTATTTTGAGTTTGAAGATCATCCGCAAGTTACCGAAGTTTGCGATGTGATTTTAGCTAATTGCTATCCATTTTGGGAAGGGTGTCCTGCTGAGTATTCATTACTTTACATGAAAGACATGTATCGCCGCGCTGTGAAAGCGGGTAATGGTAAGCGAGTGATCATTACCGAAACAGGTTGGCCAAATGTAGGCACAGCAGAGCGCGGAGCTATACCGTCTACAGAAAATGCGATTAAATATTTTATTAATACTTACCTTTGGGCTGCAGAAGAAGATATTGAAATTTTTTATTTTTCATCGTTTGATGAAACATGGAAAGTTGCAGATGAAGGTGATGTTGGTGCCTATTGGGGCTTGTGGGATAAAGATGGAAAGCTTAAATATGTTTAACACTAATGATAAAAAAACAGAAAGTATTAATTCACTGGATATAGTTCACGACAATGCTATTTGTTATTCAGGCTACCGAGAAGGACAAAACCCAAGAGAAGGTATTTATCCAAGTCATGCACAAGTTAAAGAAGATTTATTAATTTTATCGCAAAATTGGAAATATCTCAGGTTGTATGACTGTGGACCTCATGCAGAAATTGTATTGAATGTTATCGAAGCGGAAGCACTCGACTTTAAAGTCATGTTAGGTGTAGATATGGCTGCAGAAATGACTAATCCAAATTGCCCTTGGGGAGCTAACTTTAGTGCTGAAACGTTGATTGAAAACCGTTATGCGAATTGTCGTCAGGTTGAAAAATTAATTGAGTTGTCTAAACGTTATACTGATATCGTCTTTTCGGTGTCTGTTGGTAATGAAGCCAGTGTCGACTGGACTGATCATATGGTGTCAGTAGACAGTTTGGTGAATTACGTTATTAGAATAAAAAGCTCTATTTCGCAGCCGGTCACTTTTTGTGAAAATTACGTCCCTTGGACCGACAAGTTAGCGCCTTTAGTGGCAGTGTTAGATTTCATTTCTATTCATACCTACCCTGCGTGGGAGTATCGAACTTTAGATGACGCGTTAGAGTACACCAAACAAAATTATCATTCAGTGGCTCATCATTATCCTGACAAACCTGTGGTTATTACTGAAGCAGGCTGGACAACACAGTCAAATGGTAGAGGTATTGAATCCTGGAATGCATCACAGGAACTACAAGCAAATTATTACGAGCAACTGCTTGCATGGGCTAATGAAGAAATGATCCTTACCTTTGTGTTCGAAGCATTTGATGAGCCTTGGAAAGGCTCTCCACATCCGCAAGAGCCGGAAAAGCATTGGGGACTGTTTACGGTTGATCGTAAACCTAAGTTGGTGATGGAAAATCTCTATGCAGTAAAGCCTGCTGTTATTGAATTAGCTGAAACTTGCTAGTGAAATAGTTTCATAAGTTGATGATTTACAGCTAGCTTTAAATCATCAACTTAAGTAGGATTAATTTATCAATAAAACAAAATAATAATAAATTGATAAATGGTTTAAATAACCATTAAGAGCAAAACAGTAAATGCACAATAAAATTACCAATAATCCCACCTATCAATTTTGGTTTCTACAGCTTGGCTACTGGCTGTTTATCTGTTTAATTAGTCTATCCACATTAACACTTTGGTACGCCCAGCTTAATTGGGAAAATGTTGCTCATACACTATTACAATCAGCGCTTGGTTTATTACTTTCTATACCGTTGTATTTTGTGTATATGAAATATTGGGAACATTCAGTAAGAAGAAGGTTAAGTGTATTAATTCTAGGGGTATTGATAACATCATTTGCCTGGACTATTGCTCGCATGCAAGCATTTATCATGATGACCCCTGAGTATGATATTTGGGTTGATTTTGGTGGTTGGTATTTTGGCAGTATTTTGGTTTATCTGAGTTGGGCTGCGTTAGTACATGGAGTTAAGTACTATCAGTTATTGCAACTGGAACATAGTATAATGCTTAACGCCGAAGCCGAAGCAAAAGCCGAATTGTTGAAAAGGATTTCAGCACAAACTGAAGCAAGAGATGCACAAATTAAAATGTTGCGTTATCAGCTAAACCCTCACTTCTTATGTAATACCCTAAATGCAATTAATTCGTTAATTGAAATGGAAGAATCTACTATTGCACAAAGTATGACGGTTAAGTTAAGTAAATTTTTGCGGTATTCTTTAGATCATAATCCAGACAATAAAATTGCCTTAAAAAATGAAATCAATGCACTAAACTTATATTTAGACATTGAAAAAACTCGGTTTGGCGAGCGATTAAAACTTGATTTTCAAATAGATGAAAATGCTCAGCTGGCCAAAATTCCAAGTTTGTTATTACAACCCGTAATTGAAAATTCAATGAAACATGTGATTGCTCAAAACGAAGACGGCGGTACCATTAGCCTAAAAGCGAAGGTTGTTGATAATCAACTAAACCTTGAAATATGTGATACTGGCTCAGGGATTAAAATGGGTCGAAGTAAATTGCAAATATCTCAAGGTCGTGGTGTCGGTTTACGCAATATTGATGAACGCTTAAAAGTGCTTTATCAACATAACTACTCTTTCGAATTGAATATCTCGGCAGCCGGTGGCCTAAAAACAACGATAAAAATACCTTATGAGCCACAAGCAGACTCATAGATATAATATTTAAATTAATATATTAAAAAACTTATGAATACACTAAAAGCGATAATAGTAGATGATGAGCCGTTAGCACTTAAACTTCTGCGTTCAAAACTGAATAAGTTTTCTGAGCTGGAAATAATTGCCGAATGCAAAAATGGCCGGGAAGCAATTCAAGCGACGATGGATTTAGCGCCTGATATTATCTTTTTAGACATTCAAATGCCGGGCATTGATGGCTTCGGAGTGATTAAAAAACTACAAACTGATGTTGTGCCGATGGTGGTATTTACTACTGCGTTTGAGCAATATGCGTTAGACGCTTTTGATGTTCATGCCGTTGATTATATTTTAAAACCAATAGACGAAGATCATATCAAAAGAGCGGTTGAACGTGCCTTAATTAGATTTAATAGTGGCGATAATACCGATAATAAAAATCGGATTATCGGTGCCATAGATAGTATTAACGAGCGAGAAAATGTTGATATTAGATTTCCTCTTGATCCTGAAGTAGCCGATAGCCAAACAAGTTCGACCTCAGGCATTGTAGAGCGGAAAGTCGTGATCAAAGATCGAGATGACATTACTTTATTAAAGCAATCTGAGATTGAGTGGATAGATGCTGCTGGCGATTATGTTTGTTTACATGCCGATGGCGTCACCCATATAAAGCGCAGTACGTTAAAAAGCCTGTTAAAAGAACTTGATCCGAATATATTCAAGCGTGTTCATCGCTCTACCATAGTAAACCTTAATTTTATTCAAAAAGTCATACCCCACACTAAAGGGGAATTTTTTCTTAAACTTGGTGAGTATGATCAAGTAAAAGTAAGTCGCAATTACCGAGATGTTATTAAGAGCTTCTTAACTGACATGTAAATGTTTAACAAGAAACCCAAATAGCATACTTGTATATACAAGCCTTGCATGCAGAGGCTTTTTACGCTACATTCCGCTTATTATTGCTGTAACTGGAATTTAAAATGACCTTACCAAGTGCCAACTGGCAACTACTTTTTATCAATGTAAATATTGCCACCATGACTCAAGCCGGTACTTCTTATGCTGCTATTGAAGACGGCGCATTAGCAATTAGCGACGGCAAAATTGTTTGGCTAGGCAATAAACAACAACTTCCTGAATATGATGAAAGCCAAGTTGAAGTCATTGACGGTAAAGGTCAATGGTTAAGCCCAGGTCTAATCGATTGTCATACTCATATTGTTTATGGCTCACACCGTGCAAATGAATTTGAACTGCGCTTACAAGGCGCGAGTTACGAAGAAATTGCACAAAGTGGTGGTGGAATAGTTTCAACCGTAAAAGCTACCCGTACAGCAAGCGAAGATGAGTTGTTTGCAAGTGCTTACAAACGCCTTAATGCTTTACATAATGAAGGTGTAACAAGTTTAGAGATTAAATCTGGCTATGGCTTGGATTTAGATACCGAAGTAAAAATGTTGAAAGTAGCAAACCGATTAAGTGAAAGTTTGCCGGTTACAGTGCAAAAAACATTCTTAGGGGCGCACGCATTACCCGTTGAATATAAAGATGATGCCGACGCGTATATCAAGCTTGTTTGTGAGCAAATGATCCCCGCAGTTGCCAAGCAAAACTTAGCCGATGCAGTTGATGTGTTTTGTGAAGGTATTGGATTTTCTCTAGCGCAAACTGAAGCTGTTTTTAGTGCGGCAAAAGCACATAACATTAGAGTGAAAGTACATGCTGAGCAATTATCTGATCTTGGCGGCACCGAACTTGCTGCAAAATATAATGCCTTATCAAGTGATCACCTCGAGTATTTATCTGATGCTGGTGTTAAAGCTATGCAAGCAAGTGGTATGGTCGCCGTATTATTACCTGGGGCATTTTATTTCTTAAGAGAAACAAAGTTACCACCAATTGAAATGTTGCGGGCAAACAACGTACGAATAGCTATAGCCAGTGATGCAAATCCTGGCTCATCGCCAATTAACTCGATTCAGCTAATGTTAAATATGGCCTGTACATTATTTAGGTTAACCCCTACAGAAGCATTAGCTGGTGTTACGTGTAATGCCGCAAGGGCGTTAGGTATTGATGATAAAGTTGGTGAATTAGCCGTAGGCATGAACGCCGATATTGCCATGTGGGATATTGAGCAACCCGCAGAGCTTTGTTATCAGTATGGAGTTAATCCATTAGCGGCTTTATACAAGCTAGGTAAGCGAGTTATTTAAGTTTAAAATCATAAATTGTTGAAAGCGCATAGCTGTGAAAAATAGTTATGCGCTTTTTTGTTCAAAAATTAGTCAAACACTTATTCATTCTTGAAATCCTCGATAAATTAATGTTTTTTTACATTTATTTTGAAAAATATACCAACTCGTTCATCTCATGTTCAGCTTTGTTTGTTACTATGTCGACAATTCATAATTATTAAAAACTTAGGCTCTTTTATGTCAACGAAAAATTATATCTTTCCGCTTTTAGCACTTTCATTAATCTTTTCTGGTTGTGCATCTACTTCTTCAAATGCAGGAAAAGGCGCTGCAATAGGCGCAATTACCGGCGCAATAATAGGTAAATCGACCAGTAACCATAAAAATAAACGCGCGGTATGGGGCGCAGCCATTGGCGCACTTGCCGGTGCTGCTGTTGGTGATTATATGGACAAGCAAGAAGAAGAGTTTCGTCAAGAACTTGCGGGTTCAGGTATAAAGGTAGTACGTGAAGGTGATAACTTACGCTTGATCATGCCAGCCAACATTACTTTTGCCTCTAGCCAGTCAAATATCACTTCGAGCTTTCATACTACGCTAAATGATGTTGCTAAAGTGCTAGGTAAATACGATAAAACACTATTAAAAATTGAAGGTCATACCGACAGTAGCGGCAGTGAAAGCTTCAACCAAAAGCTATCTGAGCAACGTGCTGAAAGTGTTAAAGTGTATTTAATGCACCAAGATATTTTAGCGAGTCGTTTACGTACTAAAGGTTTTGGCGAATCTCGTTCTATTGTGAGTAACGATACCGCGGCCAACAGAGCGTTAAACCGCCGCGTTGAAGTGAAAATTATGCCTAATGAAGCATAGATAAAATTATATCATTTCAATGAGGCTAGAAGTGTTTGCTTCTGGCCTCATTAATTTTTGTCTAAAATTAACGGCCCAATGCCGTTTTCACCAAGTATATCCTCAGGATTATAAATTGGACATTTTGTCATCGATAAGCAACCGCAACCGATGCAACCTGTTAATGAATCTCTTAATTTTTCCATATAAGCAATACGTTGATTCAGTTGTTGTTGCCAACTTTTAGACAGTTTGGCCCAATCATCTTTATTCGGCGTGCGTTTATCAGGTAATGTCGCAAACACAGTTTTTATCTCGTCTAAGCTCACGCCCATTTTTTGCGCGGCTTTAATAACTGATATGCGCCTTAAAACATCTCTTTTGTACCTTCTTTGATTACCTTGATTTCGCCAACTTCGGATCAACCCTTTTTCTTCATAAAAATGTAAGGTTGAAACTTTAACGCCACATCGTTTGGCAACAGTACCTACAGCAAGATTCGCTTCTTCTAACATAATTAATACCAAAAAGTTTTTTTCATAATAATGAAAAAAACACTTTACCTCAAGTTTGGTTGAGGTTTTATGATGGGCGCAATTATTAAAAAGGAGCAACATTATGACTACTATTAAAGCCCAAGCAAGAAACCTAACGTTAAATAATAAGGACAAGACACATCCCTACATCAGCGCATTTTGCCATTTATTTATTCAAACAATGCACAACAAGTAATTCATTATTTAAAGTTCTCAAGAGCAAGAGTAGAACAATAACAGAACAAGAAGGACAACCTATGTTGTATTTAGAACACCTAAATCTAGTCGTACAAGATATTCCAAGCACGTTAAATTTTTATCAAGCTGCTTTTCCACATTGGCAGGTGCGAGGAGGCGGTGAGGCGCTATGGTATGGTAAACCAAGAAACTGGCTGCACTTTGGTGATGAGTATCAGTACCTAACATTTAATGATGATGGTGTTGGCGCAAATCGAGATCTTAGTGGTCATCAAGTTGGACTTGCTCATTTTGCCTTTGTAACGAGTAATCTTAGTACTTTGATCGAAAGATTAGCAAAAGCTGGTTTTGAAATAGCAAAAGATGGCGCTGATTCAGTCCATCGTAACAATGTATATTTTGTTGATCCTAGTGGCTACGAAGTCGAATTTGTTGAGTATTTAACTGATATACCGAAAGAGCGCAATTGCTATGACGAGTGAAAAATTCACGTTTGATTACTATACTATTATTAATGGACTTGGTATTAGTGGCTAATTTTTAATTACAGAGGTGACTTATGTTTTTAAAAAACAGAAATAATGGCGATATGGTTGATGTTAGCGATATTAGTGATCTAACAAATTTATTTCATCAACACGTTTTAGGTAGATATCAGGCAGGTGAAGAGTTACAAGATCCAGAAGAGTTTAATAAAGCCGACTTGCTTTTTCTTTCGGGCGAGGAGTTACCCCGTTGTTGGATGGACCCTGATTATCGAAGTCAAAAATAACATTATCTTTTACATCAAAAGAGCCATGGCAAAATAATGCCATGGCATCTTTATTAATCAATATCGAGAGCATCTTGCGATAAGATAATACCAGTATTGTCTGCGTAAATATGATCATCCGGAAGAATAGTCACACCAGCAAAGTTTACTGCTAAATCGCTTTCACCTATATTAGTATCATCGCTACCTACAGGGATAGAAACCATAGCTTGAATGCCAAGTTCTATTTCTTCGAGTAAATCTACTTCCCGTACACTGCCATAACAAATGATACCTTCCCAACCATTTTTAGCGGCAGATTCAGCGATATAAGAATCGATTAAAGCTCGTCTAGTAGAACCGCCACCATCAATGACTAATACTTTGCCGGTACCATCTTGTTCTACGGTTTCATTAATTATGCCGTTAGATTCAAAACATTTAATGGTCACCACAGTGCCACCAAAAGAACTGCGCCCGCCATAATTACTTAACATAGGCTCTAAGACATCTATTGAGTCAGCATATAAATTACATAGTTCTGAGGTGTTATATTCCATGATTTACTCCATCTTAACCGGTGGGTTAAGTAATTGAATTAATTCTAGTATAACGCTTAGTGATGAAGGAACAAGGAAAGATTTTAAGTTGTTACGGAGTAATTAAATTTTAGGCAATAAAAAAGCACCCGAAGGTGCTTCTTTGTTCGGGTTTTAAGGCTATTACTTAGTCTTAAGAGCACCGAAACGTTTGTTGAATTTATCAACACGACCACCAGTCTCAGCAGCTTTTTGCTTACCAGTGTAGAACGGGTGACATGCAGAACATACGTCTAAGTAAATGTCTTTACCGCGAGTTGATTCAGTTTCAATAACGTTACCACATGAACAAGTTGCTTTCATGCTTGTGTAATTTGGGTGGATATTTTCTTTCATGGAAAACCTCTATTTTTTAAGGCCGTATCGCCGCTTGATCAATTGCCAAGTACCATACGAGTTACAATTTAAGTTGGCGGATCATACGGGATCAAGAACGGATATTCAACTAAAATAGTTAAAAAACAACCAATTTATTACCTTGTCTCAGTATATTCGAAATTACCTCTAAATATCAGTCAAATAATAATTATAAATTAGCTTGGCAAAATGCCTTTAACTCGTCAGAATAAATTAAAATAATATTAGTTAGACCAACACCTTGGATAATCAGTTAACTTACTTACAAATCGCATTACCAATACCTATGCGCCAAAGTTTTACCTATTCAGTGCCTCCAGCATTAATACAGGTGAACTTTAAAAAAGGCGATCGAGTTTTGGTACCGTTTGGCCATCGTAATTTGATTGGTGTAGTACTTGCGGTAAGCCATGAATGTGATGTTGATAGTAAAAAGCTTAAACCTATCAGTGAGCGTTTAAGTGATGAGTCACGATTATCTAGCCAACAAGTTGATTTTTTAAGTCTGTGTGCTCGCTATTATCACCATCCCATTGGCGATGTAGTCACTCAAGCATTACCGGTATTGTTAAGACAAATTAAACCCGTAGATTTAAGCCCTCCTGCTTGTTGGTTGAAAAATTCAAGTTTAACTGATGATGAGTTTGAACTCGTTGTTAAAGGCTTTAAAAAATCTGCTGCAAAACAAAAAGCATTACTTGAGTTTATTTGTGAGCATGATGAGCTTACTTGGCCTGAAATAAGAATGGCCGGTTATAGCAAAGCGCAATTAAATGCCTTACTTGGCAAAGAGCTTATTGTTGAACAAGCGGTTAAGCAAGAGCCTTTTGTTTGCAAAGATAATTCGGTAAATCATAGTGATAAGCCACAACTCTCCGTTGAACAATCTCTAATTGTGAGCAGTATAAACCAACAGCTTGATGGATTTTCATGTCATTTAATTGATGGTATTACCGGTAGTGGTAAAACTGAAGTGTACCTGCAAATAATTGAGCAAGTATTACTGAAAAATAAACAAGTGCTAGTGCTGGTACCTGAGATAGGCTTAACCCCACAAACATTATCTCGTTTTGAAAAGCGTTTTCGCGTGCCTGTAGTGTTGCACCATTCCGGTTTAAACGATAACGAGCGTTTACAAACTTGGCATCAAACTAAGCAAGGTAGAGCGGCAATTATTATTGCAACCCGCTCTGGTGTATTTACGCCAATGGTGAAGCCCGGCATCATCATTATAGATGAAGAACATGATGGCTCGCTAAAACAACAAGAAGGCTTTCGTTATCATGCAAGGGATATTGCCATCCTTAGAGCTCGACAATTAAATATTCCGATTGTATTGGGAACCGCTACACCTTCGTTGGAAACATTACAAAATGCTCTTACCGGTAAGTATCAATATCATCAACTAACTAAACGTGCAGGTAAAAGTAACAAGGCAAGTATTTCACTAATTGATATGGCCAGAGAGCAAGTTGAGTTCGGCCTGTCGGGTACACTGAAAAAAGCCATTGCAGACACGCTAAAGCGCGGCGAACAAGTACTTATATTTTTAAATCGACGTGGTTTTGCGCCTGCCATTTCTTGTCAGGAATGTAATTGGATTTGTGAGTGCCAACGATGTAATAAACCATATACTTTGCATCAGGGCCAAAGCTTATTGGTCTGTCATCATTGTGGCAGTCAAAAACGCATTGTCAGACAGTGTGATAGTTGTGGTAGCGTGCGCATTAAACCTTTAGGACAAGGTACTGAGCAACTTGAACAACGTTTGGTTGAATTGTTCCCGGATTACTCTTCAGTAAGAATTGATAGGGACAGTACTCGTCGCAAAGGAGAGCTTGCCAAATTATTACAACAGGTAAGTGATAAAGAGCACCAAATACTAGTGGGTACCCAAATGCTCGCTAAGGGTCATCATTTTCCCGATGTAACCTTAGTTGCTGTGTTAGATGTTGATGGTGCGCTATTTAGTTATGATTTTAGAGCGCCAGAACATATGGCACAACTGTTAGTGCAAGTTTCTGGCCGTGCAGGAAGAGAAAGTAAACCCGGTAAAGTTATGGTGCAAACTCAATACCCAGAACATCCGTTATTACAAGACTTAGTACAAAACGGTTATGAGCACTTTGCCAAATACGCATTAATTGAACGCGAGCAAGCGATGATCCCACCATTTGCTTTTCAGGCATTATTTAGGGCCGAAGCAAATTATCCAAGCACTCCACAAACTTTGCTTAGAGACGTAAGCCAGCAAGACTTTAGCGGCTGTATGGTGAGTGGACCTATAGCGGCAGCACAAGAAAAGAAAGCGGGTAAATATCGATTTCATCTGTTGTTACAAGCTAAAGAACGCAAAGATTTACATCGTGCTGTACAGCAAATACTCGCCAATATATCGACCCATGAGTTAAACACAAAGGTGCGTTGGAGTATTGATATTGATCCACAAGAATTGAGTTGGTAATTAGTTAGAATTATTTAGGTAAAACAAACGCTGTACATTGGTGTCTGGTTCGTTAAAAATGGTAGCTATAAGAAACATACTTTCCTAAATTATAAAAATTGTAGAGTGCTATGGCTCACCAAGATTATGTTGCTCGCCCCCGCGCAACCAAAAAAAAGAAAAATCCTTACAAGCCTAAGGCTAAAAAGCAGGCGCAAAAACCATCGATGAAACCTTTGATAATCCTCGCCATTATTGTGGTATTAGTATCAGGGTTTGTGTTTAGTTTAAACTTCATGAGTGACAATGCTCCTGATGTTGAGGTCGCTGAAATTAAAATGTCAGATCAAAAAACAGCTGTCATTGAAGATATTTTGCCAGAAATTCCCACTGAAAAATGGACCTATATGGATGGCCTTAAAAATAAAGAGGTTGAAGTAGGTGATTATGAAGTTAAAGAAAAGGGCCCTTATCAAATGCAATGTGGCTCATTTAGAAAGCAACAACAAGCAGAAGAGTTGAAGGCCAATATTGCCTTTGCCGGTTTAGGATCGAACATCCGCAAAACCAATGGTAAAAATGGTGTTTGGTATAAAGTCGTGCTCGGACCATTTGAGCGTAAGCGCATGGCTGAAAGTGCCAAACATAAGTTAAAGCGTAACAAAATCAATTACTGTCAAATATGGCTTTGGACTTGAAAAACTAATTTCTGAACCCATCTATAGTTTAAGATTCTTTCCGAGGTGTCTGTTCTGTAATTATTTGCAGAAGACACCTCGTTTTTATTTATAGAGGTTTAATGTGACTACTATCGTATCTGTAAGACGCAACGGTAAAGTATGTATTGGCGGCGATGGTCAAGTATCGTTGGGCAACACAGTAATGAAAGGCAATGCTAAAAAAGTACGCCGTTTATATAATGAAAAAGTACTAGCCGGTTTTGCTGGTGGTACTGCCGATGCCTTCACCTTATTTGAGCGTTTTGAAAGTAAACTTGAAATGCACCAAGGCCACCTTACTAAATCTGCTGTCGAATTAGCAAAAGATTGGCGCAGTGATCGTGCCTTAAGAAAACTAGAAGCTATGCTTGTAGTAGCCGATGAAACGGCATCATTAATCATTACGGGTAATGGTGATGTTGTACAACCTGAAGATGACTTAATTGCTATTGGTTCAGGTGGAAACTATGCTCAAGCTGCAGCGTTAGCTTTATTGGAAAATACTGAATTGTCAGCGCGTGAGATTGTTGAAAAATCTTTAACAATCGCCGGTAATATCTGTGTATTTACCAACTTAAATCAAACCATCGACGAAATTTAAACTTATTACCAATGATATTGGCTTTTACTCACTGTAATAGCCTGTATCAAAGAGGACTTTTCCATGTCTAATATGACTCCTCGTGAAATTGTTCACGAATTAGATTGCCATATCATTGGCCAAAATGACGCTAAAAAAGCGGTAGCAATTGCTCTTCGTAATCGCTGGCGTCGTATGCAACTTAATGAAGAGTTGCGCACCGAAGTTACACCAAAAAATATATTAATGATTGGCCCAACAGGTGTTGGTAAAACTGAAATTGCCCGTCGTTTAGCTAAACTTGCCAATGCCCCATTCATTAAGGTGGAAGCAACAAAGTTCACTGAAGTGGGTTATGTTGGTAAAGAAGTTGAAACTATAATCCGCGATCTAGCCGATATGTCAGTTAAATTAACAAAAGAGTTAGAAATGACTCGTGTTAAACATCTAGCTGAAGAAGCAGCAGAAGAACGCATTTTAGATGTACTTATTCCTAATCCGAAAAATTCGTTTGGTGAAGATGAAGCATCTGACAATTCATCAACACGTCAAGTATTCCGTAAAAAATTACGTGAAGGTAAGTTAGACGACAAAGAAATTGAAATTGATGTGGCACAACAGCAAGTAGGCATGGAAATCATGGCTCCTCCAGGTATGGAAGACATGACTAATCAGTTGCAAAGTATGTTTCAAAATATGTCGCAAGATAAAACCAAAAAACGTAAATTAAAAATTAAAGATGCGTTTAAAGCTCTGCAAGAAGAAGAAGCCAGTAAAATGGTTAATCCGGATGAGTTAAAAGAGAAAGCGATTTATGCAGTAGAGCAAAATGGCATAGTATTTATTGATGAAATCGATAAAATCTGTAAGCGTGGCGATACCTCAGGA
Organism: Thalassotalea psychrophila; assembly: GCF_031583595.1. Taxonomy (NCBI): domain Bacteria; kingdom Pseudomonadati; phylum Pseudomonadota; class Gammaproteobacteria; order Alteromonadales; family Colwelliaceae; genus Thalassotalea; species Thalassotalea psychrophila. The sequence goes on along the minus strand of NZ_CP134145.1, from coordinate 3,989,241 downwards.
CCAGACGTTTCTCGTGAAGGTGTACAACGTGACTTACTACCATTAGTTGAAGGCTCTACAGTGAGCACAAAGCACGGTATGGTAAAAACGGATCACATTTTATTTATTGCCTCTGGTGCTTTTCAAATGGCTAAACCAAGTGATTTGATACCTGAATTACAAGGTCGTTTGCCAATTCGTGTTGAGCTTCGAGCGTTAACTGTTGAAGATTTTGTTCGTATTTTAACTGAGCCTAATGCGTCATTAACTGAGCAATATATTGCGTTGTTGGCTACTGAAGGTGTAAGAGTTGAATTTACTGAAGACGGTATCCAAGCAATAGCCAAAGCCGCATGGCAGGTAAACGAAACTACTGAAAACATTGGTGCCCGCAGGCTTCATACTGTGATGGAACGCTTAATTGAAGAGTTATCTTTTCAAGCAGATGCTAAATCAGGTGAAACAATTGTTATTGATAAAGCTTATGTTGAAGGTAAACTTGATATTCTTGTTAAAGATGAAGATTTAAGTCGCTTTATTCTATAATCACCTTATTTGTTAAAAAGGAGAGTACATGCAAGTTACTCAGTTGGTCTTAAATGAAAAGACAAATTTTCTTACCTTAAGTTTTGCTGATAATTTTAGCCAAAGCCTAAGTTATGAATTTATGCGTGTATACTCTCCTAATGAACAAACGCCCCAAAAGGGTCAAGCCAAAGCACCGGTTAGTCATAAAAAAATGGTTAAATTATTAGCCATAGAACCATTGGCTAAACATGGTTTTCGGATGAACTTTGATGATCAACACAGTGCCATATACAGCGCTCAGCTACTGCAAGAGTATGCTCATAATAAAGCTCGCCTTTGGCAAGAGTATATTGATGCGTTAGCACATACTGGTCATAGCCGAGAAGCAATGATCGACATTACCCAAATTCAATAATTTAGTTCAGTAAGTTAAACTGTTAACAGTGAGAAAAAATGACTAACAACGATATTTTACGCCGCATTCGTTTTGTATTTAATTACGATGATAGCACTATGTTATCTATATTCGCGCAAGCTGAATTGAAAGTAGATATTGAAAAATACCATCATTGGCTACGTAAAGAAGATGATGATAAATATATCAATTTAACTGATACCCAATTAGCTACATTTTTAAATGGTTTAATCAATAAAAACCGTGGAAAACGAGACGGCCCACAGCCAAAAGCTGAAAGTAAGTTAAATAATAATATTATTTTACGTAAACTTAAAATCGCCTTAAACCTTAATGATGAAGATATGCTGGCTATTCTAGCGTTAGCTGATTTACGCATTGGTAAGTCTGAGCTTAGTGCCTTTTTCAGAAAGGTAGGCCATAAGCATTATCGTGAATGTAAAGACCAAGTGATGCGCAACTTTTTACAAGGTATGCAAATTAAGTACCGCGAAAGTAACCCATACGTATAAATTAAAAAGTAGGGTCAGAGTCAAGTTTTAACAACAAACCTTGACTCTGACCCTAGTTTATTTCCCACAGCATGCCGCATCTTTACGGGCGTAGATAATTACATGTTTAAGGTAACATCAATGAAACGATTTCTTTATTTAGCCGTCGGATTTGGATTTGTTGTCTTAGCTATTATTGGAATAGCCTTACCTGTATTACCAACCACACCGTTTTTATTAGTGGCAGCAGCATGTTTTGCTAAATCATCAAAGCGTTGCCACAAATGGTTAATTGACAATAAATTGTTTGGCCCAATTATCAATAACTGGCAAAAAAATCGCTGTATCCCTAAAAAAGCTAAATTAGTTGCGGTGTTTTCAATTCTTATTTTTGGTAGCTTCTCGGTGCTATTAGCAGTACCAAATATCTATGGAAAGTTAGCAACTACTGCATTATTAGCCATTGGTTTATTCGTTGTCCTTAGTATTAAAACCTGTCCTCAAAAGCAAAAATAATCCTTCACTTCCTATTCTAAGTGTCGTTATTATTAGATATGTTAATAATAAAAAATATATTTAGATATGATCTAAACCTTTTTAATAGATACTGCATCTTACTTAATGAAAAACAATATAGCCCTTTAGGATTTAAATAATTTGTCTGCACCAAGCACAGTGATAAATGCCGAAGATGTTTTTGCACAAAAACAAGAGCATGAATGGATAACAAACGCCAAGGCCGGCGATCGGAGCGCATTTAACCATTTGTATAAGTTACATGTTGGTCGAGTTTATGCGTTGTGTTTACGTATGTTGTCTAGTCGTGACCAAGCCGATGATGTAGCGCAAGAAGTATTCGTGCAGGTATGGTTAAAAATAGAGAATTTTCGTGGTGATGCCAAATTTTCTACCTGGTTACATTCGGTGGCAACTAACACCGTGTTAACCCATATGCGTAAACAAAAAAGTTGGGTACAAAAAGTTTTCAGTATTGAAGATAACCCTCAGGCTGAGCAAGCAGGTAATGAAATTGAAGACTTATCTGACTTAGACAAAATGATTTTACGTTTACCTGAAAGAGCTAGAATTGTGTTTGTATTATTTGCCGTCGAAGGCTACAGACATGAAGAAATTGCAACAATGTTAAATATGGCGGTGGGTTCGAGTAAATCTCATTTCCACCGAGCTAGAACTTTATTAAAAGAGTGGTTGTAACTATGAACAAGCCAATATCAGATCAACAATTACAAACACAAATAGATAATCTTGCTAAAGATATTAAGCCTGAGCGTGATTTGTGGGCAGGAATTGAACATGCTATTGAGCATAACTCTCAACAAGTTAGTGCTCCTAAAAAGCCCCATTTTGCTCCTTATGCTTGGGCCGCTTCAGTAGCTTTAGCTGTACTCCTTACTTGGAATATTAATACCAATACATCAGTACAAGTCGCAGAAGTAAGTGCTATAGATGTTATTCAACAACAATACAGTCAAGAAAAAAATAGTATGTTAGTTACTTTTGGCGAGCCAGACTTAAAAGAATTACCAGTAGAAATTCAATCACAATTTAATGAATTAGATTCAGCTAGAAAGTCATTAATAAATGCTCTAGCAGATGATCCGAATAATGCCGACTTACTAAATCTATTGAAATGGACGCAGCAACAAGAGCTGAATTTAATTGAGCAACTGTATAGTCCTCAATGGCAAACAATTTAGCGGCAAACAATTTAGTTGCAGACAAAATAGCTAAAGAAATATAAATAATTTAAATCAGTAATGATACCGAGAAATTTATGAAGTTTTATCGAAATACCCTAAAGAACACCTTAGCGACATTAAAGATCAGCGGAGCTATTTTTTTACTGGCGTTAGCAATACCTGCTTTAGCGAAAGACGTTGATCAAAAGTTAGCTGTTAGTGAAAACGCAAACATTAGTATTGATAATTTACGTGGAAAAGTTGTAATTAAAGGAACAGCTACTAACCAAGTTTGGGTGACAGGAAAGTTAGATGATAAAGCTACTGATTTTATTCTAAAAGCCGATGGTGACAATGTTATTGTGCAAGTTAAAATGCCTGCACATATGAATAATAGTTTTTGGGATCATGACGAGCAAGAAACCGATATCGTTATTGAAGTGCCTAAAGGGGCTAAAATAAGCTTCCAAGGTGTCTCAAGTGATATCAAAATAAGCAATGTTAATAATGATGTAAGAGCTAAAACGGTCAGTGGTGATGTTATTCTGAAGCAGCTAAACGGTAATCGAGTAGATATTGAAACGGTTAGTGGTGATATTGACACTAAATCTATTAATGGCCGTATAAGTTTGTCTGCCGTTAGTGGTGATATCAAAGATGATGGCTCTGCCGGCCGATTAGAATATTATGCGGTTAGTGGCGATATAGACGTAAACAGTACTGCCGAAGAAGTTGTTGCCAATGTAATTTCTGGTGACTTAGAGATTAGACTAAACAATGTTATTGATGCAGAGCTTTCAAGCGTAAGTGGTAATGTAGTTGCTAAACTTGAACTTAATGATGATGGCTTATTAGAAATGTCTTCTGTAAGTGGTAATTTAGACCTAGTTTTACAAGAAAATGTTAATGCATCTGTTAAAGTTGATTCGCATGCAGGCGGTCGCATAACTAATAAATTAACTGATGATAAAGTGGAAAAGGCCAAATATGGGCCGCATTCTAAATTATCAACTCAAGCTGGAAGTGGCAGCGCATCAGTTAAAATGTCAACTGTATCTGGTAACGTAAAACTTCACTATTAGCCATTAGAAAATAAACCTGCCAAATAGAAATGAATGAATATAGTTTGAAAAAGACTTGAGTCTTAATTAAGTTACTAATTTCAAACTATATTATTTTATTTCTATGAACTTATCCCACCCCTAAAAATCAAATGTTTACAAAATAATTTACTTTTTGCGCTATAAAATCGTCCTTTTTCCGGTCTAACACTAAGAAGACAATAAATTGCGGGGGCGAATATGAGTATTTTTAAACATTATCAGAGCCGCTACGACTTAGCTAAAGAAGAGGAGCTAACGTTAACTGAATTCCTTGAGCTTTGTCGTAATGACAAATTAACCTATGCCAATGCAGCAGAGCGGTTATTAGCTGCAATAGGTGAACCAGAATTAATTGATACTTCGCAAAATCTAGTATTAAGTCGGCTCTTTTCTAATCGGGTGATCACTCGCTATCCTGCTTTTGCTGAATTTTTTGGTATGGAAGAAGCCATTGAGCAAATAGTGTCTTATCTCACTCATGCATCGCAAGGCCTAGAAGAAAAGAAACAAGTCTTGTACTTGTTAGGGCCCGTAGGCGGAGGTAAATCTTCATTAGCAGAAAAGCTTAAAGAGCTAATGCAACAATTACCAATCTATGTACTGAGTGCTAATGGGAAACGTAGTCCGGTAAATGATCACCCCTTCTGTTTATTTGATCCTGAGGCTGATGGAAAAATTCTCACTGAAGATTACAACATCCCGTCAAGGTATTTGAATACAATTATGTCACCTTGGATAGTTAAGCGGTTGCATGAGTTTAATGGTGATATTTCAAAGTTTAAGGTGGTGAAATTACACCCCTCTATTATCGATCAAATTGCCATCGCAAAAACAGAGCCCGGCGATGATAACAACCAAGATATATCATCACTTGTCGGTAAAGTAGATATTAGACAACTAGAGCATTTTGCTCAAAACGATGCTGATGCATACAGCTATTCAGGTGCGCTATGTAGGGCCAACCAAGGGCTAATGGAATTCGTTGAAATGTTTAAAGCACCAATTAAGGTATTACATCCATTGTTAACGGCAACCCAAGAAGGTAATTACAATTCAACCGAAGGACTTTCTGCATTGCCATTTTCTGGCGTGTTGCTGGCTCATTCGAACGAGTCTGAGTGGATAACTTTTAAAAATAATAAAAACAATGAAGCGTTTCTCGATAGGGTTTATATCGTCAAAATTCCATACTGTTTAAGGATGTCAGAAGAAGTCAAAATTTATCAAAAACTACTTGATAACAGTGAATTAAGTGATGCTCAATGTGCTCCATCTACGTTAAGTATTTTAGCGCAATTTTCTATTTTATCTCGTTTATTCTCGCCAGAAAATTCAAGCATTTATTCTAAAATGAAGGTCTATAACGGTGAATCATTAAAAGATACTGATCCTAAAGCAAAATCATACCAGGAGTATCGAGATTTTGCTGGTGTTGATGAGGGAATGTCGGGTGTGTCTACTCGCTTTGCTTTTAAAATTCTTGCTCGGGTGTTTAATTTTGATCACCTTGAAATAGCAGCAAATCCAGTACATTTGTTTTATGTACTTGAACAGCAGATTGAGCGAGAGCAATTAGCGAAAGAAGTAGCTGATAGCTACTTAGAGTTTATCAAAGATTATTTGATCCCAGAATACATCGAGTTTATTGGAAAAGAGATCCAAACAGCATACCTTGAGTCTTACTCAGAGTATGGGCAAAATATTTTTGATAGGTATGTCGTCTATGCCGATTTTTGGATTCAGGATCAAGAGTATCGCGATACCGACACAGGGCAAATACTAAACCGTTCGACCTTAAACACTGAATTGGAAAAAATTGAAAAGCCAGCAGGTATTTCTAACCCGAAAGATTTTCGTAATGAAATTGTCAACTTTGTTTTAAGAGCTAAGGCGAATAATAACGGCAAAAATCCGCTTTGGACCAGTTATGAAAAACTTCGAACTGTGATAGAGAAAAAAATGTTCTCCAATACCGAAGACTTGTTACCGGTGATTTCTTTTAACACCAAGTCATCTTCACAAGACCAACAAAAACACGATGAATTTGTGCAAAGAATGATCACCAAAGGCTACACCGCCAAACAAGTACGGTTATTGTCAGAATGGTACTTACGAGTTAGGAAATCATCTTAATGTAAGGGGAGTTTTAAATGGCTGTTTTTATCGACAAACGTTTAAATGCAAAAAACAAATCTATGGCCAATCGCCAAAGATTCGTGCGTCGTTATAAAAGTCAAATTAAACACTCATTAGCTGAATCTATTAATCGTCGTAAAGTAACTGACCATCAGTCTGATGAGGATGTCAGTATTTCTAAAAAAGATTTATCGGAGCCTACATTTAAACAAGGTGAGGGGGGTATTAAGCAGCGAATCTATCCAGGTAATGACCAGTTTAGTGAAGGCGATAAAATACCAAGGCCAAAGACTTCTCAAGGCACAGGGACTGGTGAAAGTGGCGCAAGTGATAGTGGTGTAGGAGAAGATGATTTTATTTTTTCTATCTCGGCAGACGAGTATTTAAATTTACTGTTTGACGATTTAGAACTACCCAATTTGCAATTCAATCAAGTTGATAAACTTATCGACTACAAAACTGTACGCGCTGGTTATTGCAATGAGGGCGCTATTGCCAATATTGATATTGTAAAGTCATTACAAGGCTCTATCGCAAGACGCATGGTAATGACGAGTGATAAACGTAAACAGCTTAAACATTGTCAGCAACAGCTTGTACTACTTGAGCAAAAAAATGAAGACCAATCAGCAGCAAAAATACAGTTAACCGAAAAAATAGCAATACTGAAAGATAAAATAGCGAAAGTACCGTTTATTGATACCTTCGATTTACGCTATAGAAACTACGATAAACAAACTATTCCTTCCTCAAAAGCGGTCATGTTTTGTTTAATGGATGTATCTGGCTCGATGGTACAAGCGACGAAAGATATGGCGAAACGTTTTTATATTTTACTGTATTTATTTTTAACGCGAAATTATAAAACTATTAATGTGGTGTATATCATCCACCATACCCAGGCTAAAGAAGTTGATGAACAAAATTTTTTCTATTCAAAAGAAACTGGCGGTACCATCATTTCCAGCGCACTTAAATTACTCTATCAAATCATCAAAAAACGCTATAACTCGAAAGACTGGAATATTTATGTAGCACAGGCTTCTGACGGGGATAATTGGCAGGACGATACGCCAAAATGCTATCAACTATTGGCTAATAAGATACTGCCGATAATTCGATTTTATAGTTACATAGAGATAAATAATAATGAGCCCAAATCGTTATGGTTGGAGTATCAAAGACTCATTGATAAATACCCACACTTTACCATGAGGCAAATTACTGAGGTGGCAGATATTTATCCCGTGTTTAGAGATTTATTTAAAAAAACAGCAAATATTAACGCTGGTTGGGGGCAATATGGCCGTTGATTTTAGCTTTGATAAATTACCTGATTGTGCCGAGTGGACCTTTGACTATTTGGAAAAGTATAAACAACAAATCGATCGGGTGGCGAAATTTTATGGCCTAGATACCTACCCAAATCAGCTTGAAATGATTACATCCGAGCAAATGATGGATGCTTACGCCAGTGTAGGTATGCCGATTGGATATAATCATTGGAGTTTTGGTAAGCGCTTTTTGCAAACACAGCAAAACTATATGCGTGGTCATATGGGTTTAGCCTACGAAATAGTGATTAACTCGAATCCTTGTATTACTTATTTGATGGAAGAAAATACTTTAACCATGCAGGCATTGGTAATGGCGCATGCAAGTTATGGTCATAATTCATTTTTTAAAGGTAATTATTTATTTCAAACCTGGACCGAGGCGGACTCTATTATTGATTATCTATTGTTTGCTAAAAATTATATCCATCAATGTGAACAAACATATGGCATAAATGAAGTAGAAGCCACTTTGGATGCATGCCATGCGTTAATGAGCCACGGAGTAGACCGTTATAAAAGACCACAAAAAATGTCACTGGCGAAAGAACTGGAGCAACAACAAGAGCGAGAACTGTATTTGCAATCGCAAGTGGATCAATTGTGGCAAAAGTTAGATAACAATAATACTGAACGAGATAAACAAAGTAGCAATGAACGTATTTTTCCTGAATCACCACAAGAAAATATATTATATTTCATTGAAAAAAATGCCCCTTTACTTACGCCATGGCAGAGAGAAATTGTACGTATAGTGCGTAAAACTGCGCAATATTTTTATCCTCAAAAACAAACCCAAGTAATGAATGAGGGATGGGCTTGTTTTTGGCATTACACCATTATTAATCATCTTTTTGATGAAGGCTTATTAACGAACAAGTTTATGCTGGAGTTTTTACATCACCACACAAGTGTCATTAATCAACCCGCATATAATTCGCCTCAATATACAGGAATAAACCCATATGCCTTGGGGTTTAGCATGTATTCTGATATTCGCCGTATTTGTGAACACCCAAGTGATGAAGATAAAGAGTGGTTTCCACAACTTACCGGTAGCAATTGGCTTGAGGCAGTGAAATCAGCGATGCAAAATTATAAGGATGAAAGTTTTATTAGCCAGTACCTTTCACCGCACCTTATACGCGAGTTCAAATTTTTTGAACTCGTTGATGATGACAAACAAAATCACATAGAAGTGACATCGATACATAATGATAAAGGTTATCAAAAAATTCGCACTGCATTGGCTAAGCAGTATGATTTGAGTCATATTGAAGCGAACATTCAGATTATTAACGCTGACATTGAAGGCGATCGTTCGTTAACGTTGGAGTATATTCCGCAAAATAATGTTAATTTAGCTGATACTAAAGACGAAGTAATAAAGCATTTACATTACTTATGGCAGTTTGATGTTAATTTAGTAACCCAAGACAAAGAAATGTACACTCAAATATTAAGCCATTGTCCTGAAGAGCTTGAACCTTAATCGCTTTCAATATCAATTTGGTTAATTTTCACAACTAATCAAGTTTTTCTTCAATTATCTTCATTAATAGCTTAAATTGAACAGTTAAATTAGCGATAATAGTCATTCATATAAAAGCATCGTATTTTGTATGATAAACCAATTATATTTTCGATGTGGAACTCAAGTACTAATGGCGCAAAAGCAAGAATTCAAAAGAGACTTTAAAAAAGACTTTAAGAACGCAAATGATAAACAAGTTGATCAGCTTAAAATTGCTCCTCATTCATTAGAAGCTGAGCAATCTGTGCTAGGCGGTTTATTACTAGATAATAACTCTTGGGATAATGTTGCTGAGCGTGTTGTTAGTAATGACTTCTACTCTCGTGCGCATCGAATTATTTTTGAAAGCATTGGTGAGCTGATTGAAAAAGGCAACCCTGTTGACCTTATAACACTATCTGAAGGCTTAGAAAATCAGCAGCAAATTGATGATGTTGGCGGTTTTGTATATCTTGCCGAAATGATGAAGAATACACCTAGTGCTGCCAATATTTGCGCCTATGCAGATATCGTACGCGAGCGGGCTGTTACGCGCGAGTTAATTAAAGTTGCCCATGAAATTGCCGATGCTGGTTATGATCCACAAGGTAGACCTAGTAGTGAGTTACTTGATTTTGCCGAGTCAAAAGTTTTCCAAATAGCTGAACAGCGTGCAAGTAAATCAGAAGGTCCTGAAAACATTCACTCAGTAATGGAAAAAACTGTAGATAAAATAGAAAAACTTTACGGCCAACCACATGGTGGTGTAACTGGAGTTTCTACTGGCTTTTCTGACCTTGATAAAATGACCGCTGGTTTGCAGCCTTCTGATTTGATTATTGTTGCAGCAAGACCATCAATGGGTAAAACCACTTTTGCGATGAACCTAGCTGAAAATGCAGCAATGATGCAAGATAAACCCGCGCTTATATTTTCACTAGAGATGCCTTCCGATCAAATCATGATGCGTATGCTTGCGTCTCTTGGGCGTATTGACCAAACCAAAATTCGTACTGGTCAACTGGGCGACGAGGATTGGGCACGCCTTTCATCGACAATGGGATTGTTGATGGAAAAAGGTAAAATGTTTGTTGATGATGCAGCAGGCCTTACACCTACTGAAGTTCGCTCTCGCGCTAGACGTGTTGCCCGAGATAACGGCGGTATATCGATGATCATGATTGATTATCTACAACTTATGCGAGTGCCTCAGTTTAGTGATAACCGAACCTTGGAAATTGCAGAAATATCACGCTCATTAAAAGCCTTAGCAAAAGAATTACAAGTACCTGTTGTTGCATTATCTCAGTTGAACCGTGGTCTTGAGCAACGTGCCGATAAAAGACCGATAAACTCAGATTTACGTGAGTCAGGCTCAATTGAGCAAGATGCCGATTTGATCATGTTTATTTATCGTGATGAAGTTTACAACGACGATTCTCCTGACAAAGGTACTGCTGAAATTATTCTAGGTAAGCAACGTAATGGTCCAATTGGTCGTGTACGGTTAACCTTCCAAGGCCAATTTTCACGTTTTGATAATTTTGCCGGCCCTGGTGGAATTATGGATGAAGATTAACTTTGAATTGTCGTTCATAGTAAAACTCTTTGATCAAAATAGACACTCTGACATTCCCCTACTATATTATTAGAAAGGCTTTAAACAACGGTTAACAGGCAGTAACCGTCTTAAAGTTTTTAAATTATTAGAAATCAAAGGGATAATGTGATGGGAAGCGAAACCAGTACGGTCACTGTGTTGTATTATGATCAAAATGACATGACGTCTATTTGCTCAGATGTACTAAATAATTTAGAAGTTCAAACAGATGATAGAGTGATTTTTCCAAGCTCATACCGGGATGATAAAATAATTATTGCGGTGTTAGATGGTGATTGCCAAGTTCGTAATTCACTTGGCGATAGAGCAATATTTTCTTAAAAAATTTGAGCTAAATTACCTAGATACTGTCACATAGATAAAATTATCTATTTACTGACAGGTTTTACACTTGCCGTGTGCTTCAACTACCTGCTTATTAATGCTAAAACCACTGGCATCTGCCATAGCCCTTAGCGCTAAATCGAGATTGTTCGATTGAATTTCTTCAACATTTCCACAATTATCACAAATTAATAATTGTACCGGGTGATTGCATTCACTGAAGTGATCACATAACAAAAACGAATTAATAGATTCAATTTTATGTACAAAACCTTGCGCCGCGAGAAAATCTAAAGCTCGGTAAACAGTCGCAGGTTTTGCACCCGGTTCGACAGTTTGTAGCTTCTCTAATAAATCATAAGCACCAATAGCGCCGTCATTTTCGGCAAGTAACAGAAATACCTGTTCACGTGCTGTTGTTAAACGAGCACCTGATTTTTGACAAGTTAATCGGGCTTGTTGTAAAAGCTGTTGAGCGTTCATTTTCATTCGATAATTCGTTATTTTTTTATAGTGTACCACAGCGAAAATGTCCTGCCAGTAAAGCAGTCGATAAAAGTAGATATTAATATCTGCGGTGTAGCAGATTATTTTTGAGCGTGAAAAGGGCTGTAGCTTTGTTAAATAACGGTTTTTACTTTATAATTCACGCTAATTTTTATCATCATATTTATTGTTAATTTTCAGAGTTATTCAACGCTATGTTTTCAGAAAAACTTTCAGTCGCGCCAATGCTTGATTGGACCGATAAGCACTGTCGCTATTTTTTACGCCAATTATCTAGCCACACGGTGATGTATACCGAAATGGTTACTACCGGGGCTATTTTATTTGGTAAAGGTGATTATTTATCTTACAACACCGAGGAGCATCCATTGGTGCTGCAACTTGGCGGTAGTGATCCTAAAGCACTTACCGAGTGCGCGAAAATGGCCGAGCAGCACGGCTATGATGCTATTAACATTAATGTTGGGTGTCCTTCAGACAGGGTTCAAAATGGTCGCTTTGGCGCATGCTTAATGGCAGAGCCTGAACTTGTCGCTGAGTGTGTACAAACTATGAAAAATGCAGTTAAAGTTCCAATTACGGTTAAATCGAGGATCGGCATTGACGATTTAGACAGCTACGAATTTTTACACAGTTTTGTTGAAGTTGTTGGTAAAGCCGGTTGTGAGCATTTTATTGTTCATGCCCGTAAAGCATGGTTAAGTGGGTTAAGTCCAAAGCAAAATCGTGAAGTTCCGCCGTTAGATTATTCTCGCGTTTATCAAATAAAGCAGGATTTCAACCATCTTGATATTTCAATCAATGGTGGCATTAAAACGTTGGCTGAAAGCGTTGAGCATTTAGAACATATTGATGGCGTAATGATTGGTCGTGAAATTTATCAAAACCCTTATATGTTAAGTCAGGCCGATCAGATTATTTTCACAGATGAAAAACCAATAATAACTCGTGAAGAAGTTATTGATGCGATGTGTGATTATATTGATCGTAACGTCGCAAATGGCGGGAGAGTATGGCATGTAGTACGCCATATGTTGGGCCTAACTAATGGATTACCAGGAGCTAGACGTTATCGTAGATATTTAAGCGAGAATGCCGGACGCGAGGGTGCAAGTTCCAATGTGTTGCGTGAAGCCTTTGCATTAACGGGTAAACTGGAAAACGTTCCTATTTCCATTTAGATCAGTTTTGTTCATATTCAACAAATCCTCATTTGTTCTATTACGTTAGTGAATGGGGATAATTTTATTTGTAAAATAAATGTTATAAAAACTAAACCTTTTCCTTACTTCTTGCGACTAACTAATAACGTCATAATTTTGGGGAAATGATATGTTCAGTTTAGTTGCAATGTTTTTAATGCTTTTACTACCGGTATTATGTTTAATCGGTTGTTCTGTAGTGGTTAGCTTAATTGAAGAGCCGATTCAACCAAGCGAAAGTGAAAATTTCCTGCGAATTTAACTTCCATCTATTCTCCTTTTAGATCCAATCTTACTTTCTTTTTTACACCCTAAAATCTCTGTCTATACGCTTGCGTATTGATATTCCAGCTAGTTATCACTCTCTAAATTCTGCTGTGTTTAAATTAATTAAATACAGATGGTTAAATTAACTAATTATGTGGTTAAAAACACTAAACAGTGATGTGTTAATTAAATGTTAAATTTGCCATTGAGAATTAGAGTTTGTTTAAACCCCTTTGAAAACAACCGTTTAAAAAATAAATAAAAGTTGGCACAACACTTGTAACGTATAAATCATTATTAGCAAAATTTACAACAAATACTAACTACTACCTAGTTGTTAGATAAGTAAACTAAGGATTGAAACATGAACACGTTAACTACTAAAGCATCAGTATTCGCAGCATTAATGGCAGCAAGTGCAATGGCAGCAACATCTGCTAAAGCGGAAGAACTTGTGTCACTTGAAAGCGCCATTGAAATGATCGTTTCTCAACAATCTAAAGCTGTGTTTTATCAAGTAACTCAACAAGTAGCCAATAGCATCGAACAAGAAGTTGGCAACTTTACAATAGATTCATTATTTGCTTCAGAAAAAGGTTTACCAACTGTAAGTATTTCTGAAACAACAAAACTAAACGAAGAAGATTCACCAGAAGAATAAGGAGCAACACCATGGGTATGTTTTCAAGATTAACCGATATCATTAACGCCAATATTAATAGCTTATTAGAAAAAGCTGAGAACCCTGAAAAATTAATTCGTTTAATAATACAGGAAATGGAAGAAACTTTAGTTGAAGTTCGTTCACAAGCAGCTAAAAGCATTGCTGAAAAGAAAACTCTAACTCGTAAATTACGTCGCTTAGAAACTAAAGTTACTGACTGGAATAACAAAGCAGAGCTTGCTTTAACCAAAGGTCGTGAAGATCTAGCGCGCAGTGCATTAGTTGAAAAACAAAAATGTGAACAAGAACTAGAGTCTCTTCAACAAGAGATGATCAGCATTGATGAAATGCTAGCTGGTGTGCAGGATGATTGCGGCCGTTTACAAGAAAAGTTAGCTGAGGCTAAACGTCGCCAAGAGTCATTTACGCTGCGTCAAAAATCTGCAGAAGTTAGATTGAAAGCTCGTCAAACAATTAACACCGGCAACATTGATAATGCGATTGCAAAATTTGAACGTTACCAGCAAAAAGTTGATGAAGTTGAAGCTCAAGTAGAAGCCTATGACCTTGGCAAAAACCAAAGTTTAGAAAGCCAGTTTGCAGAGCTTGAAAATCAAGATTTGATTGAAGAGCAATTACAACAAATGAAGAAAAAAGTAGTTAATGGCTAAGGCTATTAACTTCCATAAACCATTAGCAGGAAAGGGAAAGTAGGAATAAATTATGTTTCCATTTTCAATAATTTTTACATTGTGGCTTGTACCAGTAGCAACCTTTTTTATTGGTGCTGGCGTGTTTAGTATCGCAAGATACGTACAAGCTTAAACGAAATTAAATACAAATAAAGTTTACTTGTTAGGAGTAAGTTATGAATACCAATAAATACCATGTTGAACGCCCATTAAGCAAAGATTCTGTTAATAAAAAAATCTGTGGTGTTTGTGCTGGTCTTGCACGTCATTTTGAATTACCTAGATTTGGCGTAAGAGCCGCTGTTGTAATAGTTGGCTTTATGATGCCATTAGCAACTATCGTTGCTTATTTTGTTGCCGCTTTACTAATGCCAAGTCGTTACTAGTAATAGTTTAAATTGAACTGTGTTAGCTAAGGAATAAATATGACATTTTTTAAATCGTTATTATTAGCTGTTTTTGCAACATTGATACTAACTTATGTTTTTGGCATCAGTTTAATTGAGTTGTTTAATATCAGCTTTTATATGGATCAACACGAGGTTGAGCCGTTAAAGGTAATAAGTTTATCTGCAATTGTTGCTGTGTTATTAGTCATCGCAGCATTAGCAATAGTGTTAAGTGTATTCGGTACAATTATTTTTGCTGTATTGTTAGTCTGTGGTGGCGTATTAATGGTTGGAGTTGGCGTTTTTTGGCCAATAATTTTGATCGCTGTCGTTATTTGGGCATGCACAAGACAAAAAGCGATAACCGATTAACTTGTCAATTTCGGTAATGATAGTGCTGAATTAACATTTATTTAATTTAATTAACAGATTGTTATTGTCGAAACTGTTGAAATAGGCGATTATTCAGCTAATTACACCTTATTGGTTCATTAGTATGAAATTAAGCTTCTCCATTACAGCCACCTTATCTTTATTACTCTCATTCAATTTATTGGCAGCAGACATTAGCGTGAGTGAGCAATACGTTAGAGAAAGCATTCCTGGTACAACAATCAGTTCTGCTTATATGACGTTAACAAACCAATCGAAAAAGTCCGTTACTTTAACGTCTATCACGTCAGATATCAGTCAGAGAATTGAAATGCATGAGCACATCATGACAGCAGAAATGATGAAAATGCAGCAGGTTGATTCTATTGTGATAAATGCCAATGACAAAGTAGTATTACAACCACACGGATATCACATTATGGTGTTTAATGTGCAGCAACCATTACAAGCTGAAACAACAATTACTATGACTTTACATTTTGATAATAAAGAAAATGTTATCATTGAAGTGCCTGTACAAGGGCTTAAGTAACAAAACAAAAAAACGTCATCACTAAAGGAAAAATTATGACTTTTAATTTCTCGTTTAAATCTATCTCCATAATGTCAATCATTGTGGTGTTTCTGTTCTATATTTTGGGTGTATTTTGGAGCTTCGAACCGGGCTCTTTTGATGTTCGTGAACAGGCCGTTAACGACGCTAAAGTTGCTAATGTAAAACCTGTGGTAGGGTACACGACAACAACTACTTTAATTAGAGTTGCAGAAAAATTACAGGATAAACCCGGCGGATATTTATCGAATGACAAAATTCCACCATCTCTATTTTTAGATAACATTCCTGCATGGGAGTTTGGCGTGCTAGAAATGGTACGCGATATGTCTTTAGTAATGCGTCAGTCATTTAGCCGTTCACAATCTCAATCTCTCGAGAATAAACACTTAAAAGGTGCACAGCCAAAATTTAATATTGATGCGAATACTTGGGCTATCCCAAGTGCAGAAGGTGAATACAGTTCAGCAATTGAAGACTTATATGCATATCGTCAAGATCTAGCTGATCCATTAGTTCAAGATGCACAGTTTTATGCGCGCGCAGATAATCTTCGTGACTATTTACGTGAAATAGAAAAACGTTTAGGTAGTTATTCACAACGCTTAAGTGCCAGTGTTGGCCGTAACCAACTGAATACTGATTTAGCTGGTGACAAAAATGCCGTGCAGTCTACATTTTCAGCATCTGCGGTTATCGTTAAAACCAGTTGGTGGAAAATTGATGACGTATTCTATGAATCACGTGGTGCTTGTTGGGCATTGTTGCATATGCTACAAGCTATTGAAGTTGATTTTGCTGATGTACTAGAAAATAAAAACGCCACCGTAAGTGTGAGCCAAATAATAAGAGAATTAGAAGCTACTCAGGATACTGTTTGGAGTCCTTTGATTTTAAATGGTAGCGGCTTCGGAATTGGTGCTAATCATTCTTTAGTTATGGCAAATTATATTTCCAGAGCGAATGCTGCTTTGATCGACTTAAGAGAATTGTTAAGCCAGGGGTAATCACCCCCCTAAGATAAGTAATAATAAAAACATATAATTATTAATAATAAAACAGGGTAAAAAAATGAAAAAAACAGCTGCGTTAATTAGCTCGCTAATGTTGTTAACCAGTACTACAGCTGCCGCCGATGCTATCGGTGTTTATGTTGGTGCTCAGGGGTGGGATATGGCTGCAGAAGGTAGCCATGGTGATAACAACGATTTAATCGAATATAACTTTAAAGATGAATCACAAGGTAGATTTTATATTGCTTTTGAACATCCTGTTCCATTTATTCCGAACATTAAAATTGCTCATTCAGAATTAATGACTAAAGGTTTAGAAGTTGATACAAACAACGAATTTGCAAACCTAGTGGTTGAAGGTTCAGAGGTTGATTTTACTTACACAGATTACACCTTATATTACGAACTATTTGATAATGGTTTGTTTTCTTTTGATTTTGGTTTAACTGCCAAAGACTTCGAAGGTGAACTACTTACCAGTGATACTATGGGTTTAGATGAAGATTCTGTAGAAGAAATCATTCCTATGCTTTACGCTTCTGCTCAAGTTGCCTTTCCAGGCACTGGTTTAAGTGTTTTTGCAGAGGGGAATTTTTTAAGTATCGATGATCATACTTTAGCTGATTACCAATTAGGCGTTTCTTACGCGCTACTTGATAATATGCTGGTAGATGTAAATCTTCAAGCTGGTTATCGCGTAGTAGATCTTGAGTTAGATGACCTAGATGATGTTTATGCTGATCTAGAGTTTGATGGTGCCTTTGCTGGTGTAGAAGTTCATTTCTAATAAATTTTCTTGGCACCTTTATAATTAAAAATCCTGAACAGCAGAACTGTTCAGGATTTCTTTTTTTAATTTTTCTTTGAAATAAAATTACTGCTCTATCTTATAACGATTCAACCTAACGAACCGATATTCTATTTTGGAATAAAAAATCGTTATCTATTCTTTTATGTTTCTCTTAAGCCTGTATATCCTTTACCCATTGTAAAATTAATGTAATTTGGGATAAACGCCATGTTGGTAAAAGCCAATAATGATATACAAGCAAGTTTAGGTAGTGATCAACTACTACAATTGCAGCAAGTCATTCATCAATATTCGCCATTGCAACTTGCTTGGGCAAGTGGCTATTTGGCGGCTAAAAGCGAAAGCCCAGCAAGCGAAGTGATGCCGCAAGCTAGTGTCAGTCCCGCTGGTAAACTAACTATTCTGTTCGGCTCGCAAACAGGTAATGCAAAAGCTGTTGCCCAGCAGGTTCATGCTGAGGCTGTTAGCCAAGGCATTAATGCCAGCTTAGTAAATATGGCAGATTACAAACCTAAATCATTAAAATCGGAAACGCACATCTTAATTGTTGCTAGCACTAATGGTGAAGGTGAAGCACCGGATGATGCTATGGCTTTACATGAGTTTTTAGCTTCAAAAAGAGCCCCTAAATTAGATTCATTACAGTACTCAGTATTAGCACTGGGTGATTCAAGCTACGAATATTTTTGTCAAACAGGTAAAGACTTTGATGAAAGATTAGCTAAGCTTGGCGCTAAACGTATCAGTGAACGTATAGATTGTGATGTAGATTACATTGCTCAAGCTAAAGCTTGGCAAGAAGAAAATTTAAAGCACGTTGCCGAAACTTTAGTTTCTAGCACTGCTGAGGTAGTGCACTTACCTCTGGGAAATGTTGCTATAGCTGAAGGCGCAAGCACTTATAGCAAAGAGAATCCTTTTTTAGCCACTATTGTTGCTAATCAGAAAATTACTGGTCGAGATTCGAATAAAGTTGTACAGCACATTGAAATTGATCTAGAAGGTTCGGGAATTACCTATCAACCAGGCGATGCTTTAGGTATCTGGCCTGTTAATGATCAACCTTTGCTTGCAGCAATTACTAATGCGCTTAACTTAGATTTAACTGAATTTGTCACTGTAAATAGTGAAGAAGTAAGCTTGCAGTTAGCTTTACAAGAGAAGCTTGAAGTAACCGGTTTAAGTAAAGTAGTCATTACTAAATGGGCAGAACTGGCTAACAACCAAACTCTTACGGATTTATTGACTGATGCTGATAACTTACGCGACTTCATCAATAACAAACAGCTTATCGATTTAATTACTACTTATCCTGCGACTTTATCTGCGCAGACATTGGTTGATAGTCTAGCCTCCTTAACGCCGCGTTTATATTCAATAGCATCAAGCCAGGAAGAAGTAGAAGAAGAAGTTCACTTAACTGTTGGCTTGGTTGACTACGTTGAACAAACAACCGAAGGCGTTGTACGTCGCTTAGGCAGTGCTTCAGGGTTTTTAATTGAACGCTTGCAAGAAGACGACCAAGTAAAGGTATTTATTGAGCACAATAACAACTTCCGTTTACCTGAAAATACCGATACACCAATTATTATGGTTGGCCCTGGTACTGGCGTAGCGCCATTTAGAGCTTTCTTGCAGCAACGTGAAGCACAAGAAGCAAATGGTGATAACTGGTTAGTGTTTGGCGATCAGACCTTTACCCAAGACTTTTTATATCAAGTTGAGTGGCAAAGCTACCTTAAATCAGGCGTGTTATCTCGTTTAGACGTGGCTTTTTCAAGGGACCAAGCTGAAAAAGTTTATGTACAACACAAGTTAAAAGCCAATGGTAAAGAGTTATTTAGTTGGTTAGAAAACGGCGCACACTTTTATATTTGTGGTGATATGTCGCGTATGGCTAAAGATGTTCATCAAACCTTAGTTGAAATTGTTAGTGAGCACGGTAATAAAACTGTAGAGCAAGCCGAAGATTATTTAAAGCAATTACGCATTAATAAGCGTTATCAGAAGGATGTATATTAATGTCTATTTTAGCCGAAAAAATTGAACAAAACCCGAATGTGGTCCAAGGTAAGCATGCCGACAATGAGCGCCTTAAAGCTGAAAGTAATCATTTACGTGGCACGATAATTGAAGACTTACAAGATGAAATTACCGGTGGTTTCACAGCAGATAACTTTCAATTAATCCGTACCCACGGCATGTACCAACAAGATGATCGTGATATTCGAGCAGAACGTGCCAAGCAAAAGTTAGAACCTCTGCATAATGTAATGCTTAGAGCCAGAATGCCTGGTGGCATCATTACTCCTAGCCAATGGTTAGCTATAGATAAATTTGCCGATGAGCACACCTCTTATGGCAGTATTCGTTTGACAACTCGCCAAACGTTTCAGTTTCATGGGGTGTTAAAACCTAATATTAAATTGATGCATCAAACGCTTAATAAAATAGGTATAGATGCTATTGCGACTGCTGGTGATGTTAACCGTAACGTATTATGTACCTCTAACCCGGTTGAGTCTGTTTTGCATCAAGAAGCGTACCAATGGGCTATCAAAATTAGTGAACATTTACTTCCTAAGACTCGTGCGTATGCTGAGATTTGGCTTGACGGCGAAAAAATTGAAGAAACACCAGGGCAAGAAGTTGAACCTATTCTAGGTAGTACTTACTTACCTCGTAAATTTAAAACTACTGTAGTTATCCCGCCAGATAATGATATTGACGTGCACGCTAATGACTTAAACTTTGTGGCGATTAGCGACGGTAAAAAGCTAATTGGTTTTAATGTGTTAGTTGGTGGTGGTTTAGCCATGACCTTCGGTGATGACTCTACTTACCCAAGAAAGGCTGATGACTTTGGTTTTATCGAACTTAAAGATACCTTAGCATTTGCTGAAGCGGTTATTACTACACAGCGTGATTGGGGGAATCGAGTAAATCGTAAAAATGCGAAAACCAAATATACTCTGGATAGAGTCGGTATTGATACATTTAAAGATGAAGTTGAAACGCGCGCGGGTGCTAAATTTGGGGAGTCTCGTCCTTACGAGTTCACTAATCGTGGCGATAAAATTGGTTGGGTTGAAGGTATCGATAATAAGCACCATTTAACTCTATTTATTGAAAATGGTCGTTTAAAAGACACTATTGAGACCAAACTAAAAAGTGGTGTAAAAGCCATTGCTGAAATTCATCAAGGTGATTTCCGTATGACGGCGAATCAAAACTTGATTGTTGCTAGCGTATCTCAAGAGCAAAAGTCGGTGATTGAAAGTATCGCCGTTGAGCATGGTTTAATTGATGTTACACAATCTAATCAACGCCAAAATTCTATGGCATGTGTGGCTTTCCCTACTTGTCCATTGGCTATGGCAGAAGCAGAACGCTTTTTACCTAGTTATGTGACAGACATTGAAGGTTTATTAGCAAAGCATAATATTGCTGATGAGCACATTATTTTCCGGGTAACGGGTTGTCCTAATGGTTGTGGCCGAGCAATGCTTGCTGAGGTTGGCTTAGTTGGTCGTGGCCCAGACAAATATAATATGTATTTAGGCGGCAACGTTGCCGGCACTCGTGTTCCAAAACTATATCAAGACAATATAAGCTCTTCACAGGTGTTAAGTCATTTAGATGAGCTAATTGGCTTATGGGTTGAAAAACGAAATGAACAAGAATGTTTTGGTGACTTTGTAATACGTGAAGGCATTGTTAAAGAAGTAATAATAAGCAAAAGGGATTTCCATGGCTAACTTAGCAGTCAATAACAGGTTTCCAGCGTCTTTACCTGACACCTTATTGAAAAATTGGAATGAACAGCTTGAAAAAATGAGTGCCAGTGAGCGGGTCGCATGGGCATTTGAACACCTGCCAAATAATTTTGCGCTAACCTCAAGCTTTGGTATTCAATCAGCGGTAATGCTGCATATGATGACGCAGTTAAAGCCAGACATCCCGGTATTATTAACTGATACTGGTTATTTGTTCGCAGAAACTTATCGCTTTATTGATGAGCTAACTGATCGCTTGAATTTAAACTTAAAGGTCTTTCGAGCTGATATTTCACCTGCTTGGCAACGTGCTAGACATGGTGAACAATGGCAGCAAGGTGAAGCAGAGTTAAAACAATATAACTTAACCAATAAAGTAACGCCGTTAGAAAATGGCTTAGATGAAATTGGTGCTAACACTTGGTTTTCTGGTGTAAGACGCAGTCAAACGGATCATCGAAAGTCACTGCCAGTATTACAAGTTATACGTGGCCGGTTTAAGTTACATCCGATTATTGATTGGAGTAATAAAGATGTACATGAATATCTAACCAAGCATAATTTACCCTATCACCCATTATGGAATGAAGGTTATGTATCAGTAGGAGACGAACATTCTACATTGCCACTGTCTGCGCAAATGGATGAGCAAGATACTCGCTTTAATGGTATGCAACGCGAGTGTGGGCTGCACACTGATGGCGATGGGATATAGCTATAATCGTAAATTATCGCCTGAATAAACTATTAAAAATGCCAGTGTAAATATTTACACTGGCATTCTTCATTTTATACTGCTTGCAGCTTGCAGCTTGCAGCTTGCAGCTTGCAGCTTGCAGCTTGCAGCTATAACACTGGTGCAATTACCAATGAAACAATTGCCATTACGTTAATTAAGATATTCATTGAAGGACCAGAAGTATCTTTAAACGGGTCACCAACGGTATCACCAACTACTGTTGCCGAGTGAGTATCACTGCCTTTACCGCCAAGATTGCCTTTCTCAACATACTTTTTAGCGTTATCCCAAGCACCGCCAGCATTCGCCATCATTAGAGCCATTAATACACAGCCTAATAAAGCACCGCCTAACATACCGCCAAGTGCTTGTGGGCTGATACCGAAACCAACAATTACCGGTACGCTTACTGCTATTACGCCAGGTAAAATCATTTTTTTCAATGCAGCGGTTGTGGCAATATCAACACAACGAGCAGTATCAGGATCAGCCTTGCCTTCAAGTAAACCTTCTATTTCTCTAAATTGACGGCGGATCTCATGGATCATTTCGAATGCAGCATCTCCAACAGCTGTCATCGTTAAAGAGGCAATTAAGAATGGCACCATACCACCAATAAATAAGCCAATAAGTACCTGAGGATCGCCTAAGTGCAAGCTGAAATCAGGAATTTTTATCGTCATTGTTTCAACATAAGCAGCAATAATTGCTAATGCTGCTAACGCAGCCGCGCCAATGGCAAAACCTTTACCTATGGCCGCTGTGGTATTACCTAACTCATCTAATGAATCGGTGATTTTACGAGTTTCTTCGCCAAGTCCCGCCATTTCAGCTATACCACCAGCATTATCAGCAACTGGACCATAGGCATCAATTGCCATGGTAATACCTACTGTGGCTAACATACCAACTGCGGCAATACCGACGCCATACAAACCGGCCATTTGCGTTGATGCAAATATGATGGCACATATGGTTAATACGGGAACAACAACAGATTCCATACCTACAGAGAGCCCTGTTATCATGACCGTTGCAGGACCTGTTTCTCCTGCCTGAGCTATTTTTCTTACTGGTGTGCTAGATGTATAATATTCGGTTACTAAGCCGATTATTATCCCACCAATTGCACCGGCTAATACCGCACCCCAAACATTAGCGTTAATTCCTAAAAATTGTATAGTGAAGTAGGCTGCAATAATAAATAATACCGCAGCAAATATAGTACCGGCACGTAGTGCAAGTTCAGCTTTACTACCAGACATTGATTTAACCAATAAAATCCCTAAAATTGAACAAATCAAACCTACTGATGCGAGCATTAATGGTAATGCCATAAGAGCTGAACGATCACCTAAAGCTTCAACAGCCATGGTTGATGCAATGGCAATGGAAGCAATCATTGAACCACAATATGATTCAAATATATCCGATCCCATACCAGCTACATCGCCAACATTATCGCCAACATTATCGGCGATAACACCTGGATTTCTTGGGTCATCCTCGGGAATTCCGGCTTCAATCTTACCAACTAAATCTGCACCTACATCGGCACTTTTGGTAAAAATACCACCACCAACACGTGAAAATAGAGCAACTGAAGAAGCCCCCATACCAAAACCATGAATGTAATGAGTTGTTGTTGGATCACCGCCAAAATACCAATATAAAGTGCCTAGTCCAATTAAACCTAAAGATGCAACACACAGCCCCATTACTGAGCCGCCAAAAAAGGCAACAGTTAAGGCTGGAGCTGCGCCTTTTTCATGAGCAGCATTGGTTGTTCTTACATTTGCTTTTGTTGCGGTAAACATACCAATATAGCCAGCGAGTGCTGAAGATACTGCACCAACAAAGAATGCTAACGCTGTATTGGGATCTACGAAAACGTAAAGTAAAACTAATAATATAGCCGCAAATACAAATAGCATCTTATATTCACGATGCATAAACACCATGGCTCCAAGATGTATTTGGTCAGCAATTTTCTTTAATGCCTCGCCGCCTGCGTCATATGATTTGATTATGTTATAAAGAATGAAAGCAAAAATTAGGCCTACAACACCAAGAACTGGTGGCAAGTAAAGCATGTTATCCATAAAATCCCCGTTTATTATTATTTTTGGCCACAAAAGTCATTTTTGTGGCTTTCTATTGTTATATTCGATTCATGTTTAAAAACACTACCGTATAGACATCAAAACAATGCGGTGGAGTACGACAAAAAACACTTTTTTATATAGAAGCAATATTTACATTACTCCTACCAATAATAAAAGTGTAGCTAAAATTGTTAAAAAATAGTTAACTTTTGAATTGGTAACAGGAAAATTTATGGTTATTAGACTAAAGTTTTCAATTATTTGCTGAGAAAATGTCGAATTTTAATTAAAAGTCGTTATAATAACGCCCTTTAAATATTGTACTTAAGTGGGAAGAGCCATGAGCCTTAATAGTGTACCAGCTGGTAAGAACTTACCAGAAGAAATAAACGTTATCATCGAAATACCAGCACATGCTGATCCGGTAAAATACGAAGTAGATAAAGAATCAGGTGCAATTTTTGTAGACCGTTTCATGTCAACTTGTATGCACTACCCAACTAACTACGGTTATGTACCTCACACTTTATCGCTAGATGGTGACCCAGTAGACGTATTAGTACCTACTCCTTTTCCATTATTAGCAGGTTCGGTTATTCGTTGTCGTCCAATTGGCGTACTTAACATGACTGACGAATCTGGTGAAGATGCAAAAATTCTAGCGGTACCTGTTGATAAATTATCAACTATTTACCGTGGTATTAATGAAGCAACTCAAATGCCAGAGCTTTTATTAAACCAAATTTCTCACTTCTTTGAACATTACAAAGATCTAGAGCCAAACAAATGGGTTAAAATTGAAGGCTGGGCTGATGCTCAAGCTGCTCGCGATGAAGTTGTCTCAAGTGTTGCTCGTTACGAAGAAACTGAAGATAAACCAGCATTCTAAATTTGAATAATGATTTATCTTAGTAAGCCCACTATAAATAGTGGGTTTTTTTTGCTTAAAATAATTAATTAAACGCTGGATTTAAACGGTCGTTTTAAAAAATGGTTGCTTTGCTTTATTAGACAAGGCAAACTCAAGCATCTATAAATATACCCATTAAGATATTTTACTATTCATTTTTATTATAATTGTTGATCAAAGTATTTTAAAAACCTCATAAAGCTAAGGAGTTTTGGCATGATTTATCAAGGCAATGGCCTTTCTGCCCAGTTACTTGACGATGGCATCGTCGAGTTGTGTTTCGATTCAAAAGGATCAGTAAACGCATTAAATATAGCAACATTAGAAGAATATAAAAACGCCATTATTGCTATTGGCGAATGTTCAGAAGCGAAAGGTGTTGTTGTAACATCAGCCAAATCAACGTTCATTGTTGGTGCGGATATAACTGAATTTACCGAATTATTTAAAACTCCTGACGATAAAATTGCTGGCGTATTTAAAAGCAGCAGTGATATTTTCGACATGTTTGAAGATCTCAATATGCCAACTATTGCCGCCATTAATGGTTTTGCGTTAGGTGGTGGTTGTGAAGTTACTTTAGTGTGTGATTACCGAGTGGCAGATACAACAGCAAGCGTTGGTTTACCTGAAGTTAAATTAGGACTTATTCCTGGTTTTGGTGGTACGGTTCGTTTACCTCGAGTAATTGGTATTGATAATGCACTTGAGTGGATGACTACTGGCAAGCCATACAAAGCCGCAAAAGCGTTAGAGTTTGGTGCTGTTGATGCAGTGGTTGCACCTGAAAACCTTAAGTCAGCGGCAATTGAGATGCTTAAAGATGCAATATCTGGACAATTTGATTGGCAAGCCAAGCGCCAAGAGAAGTTAGTACCAGTTGCATTAACGCCAATTGAACATGCGATGAGTTTCAATACTGCTAAAGGCATGATTTTCGCTAAAGCTGGTAAGCACTACCCAGCACCGATGATTTTAGCTAACCTGCTTGAAGAGTCAGTTAAGTTAGATAGAACTCAAGCAATGCTACTAGAAAATTCTGCCTTCGGACAAGTTGCTAAAACTGATGCATGTTCGGCACAAGTAGGTTTATTTCTAGCTGATCAAGTAGTAAAAGGTAAGGCCAAAAAAGCAGCCAAAATTGCGACCAAGAAAGTTGAAAGAGCCGCGGTATTAGGTGCTGGCATTATGGGCGGCGGTATTGCATACCAATCTGCTTATAAAGGCACACCAATTGTAATGAAAGATATTAATAATGCTGCTCTAGATTTAGGTTTAAGTACAGCTGCCGGAATATTAACTAAATCTGTCGATAAAGGCAGAATGAACGCTAAAAAAATGGCGCAAACATTAAATAATATTACTCCTACATTAACTTACGACAGTATTAAAGATGTTGATATTGTTGTTGAAGCGGTAGTTGAAAACCCTAATGTAAAAGCTGCTGTTTTAAAAGAAGTAGAAGCCAATGTTAGCGATGATGCCATTATTACTTCTAATACATCGACTATCTCTATCGATTTACTTGCCGAAAGCATCGAAAAGCCAGAGCGTTTTTGTGGCATGCATTTTTTCAACCCGGTAAATAAAATGCCGTTAGTTGAAGTTATCCGTGGTAAAGACACTTCTGACGAAACGGTTGCTGCTGTTGTCGCTTATGCTGCAAAAATGGGTAAATCACCAATTGTTGTTAATGATTGTCCTGGTTTTTATATTAATCGAGTGTTATTCCCTTACTTTTCAGGTTTTGCTCAATTAGTGCTTGAAGGTGCTAATTATGAAAAAGTAGATAAGGTAATGGAGAAACAGTTTGGCTGGCCAATGGGCCCGGCTTACCTATTGGATGTTGTAGGTATAGATACCGCTGATCACTGTACAGATGTTATGGCTGCGGGTTTCCCTACACGTATGGCAAAAATCACCAACGACCCATCAAGTGTTTTATATAACGAAAAACTATTAGGTCAAAAAACTGGATCTGGCTTTTATGAGTACTCTAAAGATAAACGAGGGCGTCCACAAAAAGCAGTGAACGCAAAGGCGTTAGAGTTATTTAGCTCTATTTGTGCAGCAGAAACTGATTTTACTAATGATGAGATTATTGCACGAGTGATGATCCCACTGGTTAATGAAACAGTTAGATGTCTAGAAGAAGGCGTAGTTGCAACTGCAGCCGAGGCGGACATGGGCTTAATATATGGTTTAGGCTTCCCTCCATTTAGAGGTGGTCCAATTCGTTATTTAGAAACTGTTGGCTTACAAGCATTCATCGAAACAGCAGACAAGTTTGCTCATTTAGGTGAAATTTATCAAGTAACCGATGGTCTTCGAGAAATGGCAGCTTCTGGCAAGTCATACTTCAACACTAACGTTAAAACAGCTAAGTAGAGCGGAGAATTATTATGAATGAAGTAGTTATTATCGATTGTATTCGCTCACCTATGGGGCGTTCAAAGGGCGGCATGTTCCGCAATGTTCGTGCAGAGCAATTATCTGCAAGTTTAATGAAGCAGATTTTAAAGCGTAACCCAAAGTTAGATCCTAATGACATCGAAGATGTTATTTGGGGTTGTGTAAAACAAACTAAAGAGCAGGGCTTTAACATTGCCAGAAATGCTGCATTACTTGCTAATCTACCAAAACAAATTGGTGGTGTAACGGTAAACCGTTTATGTGGTTCATCTATGGAAGCCCTACATAATGCCAGTACTAGTATTATGGCAGGCCAAGGTGACGTGTTTTTAATTGGTGGTGTCGAGCATATGGGCCATGTGCCGATGATGTACGATGTCGATTTTGCGCCTGGTTTATCAAAAAACATTGCCAAAGCATCGGGAAACATGGGCTTAACGGCTGAGCTGTTGGGTCGTCAACATGGTATCACTCGAGAAATGCAGGATGAATTTGCTGCACGCTCTCATCAACGTGCCCATGCAGCACAAGTTGAAGGTCGTTGGGATAATGAAATAGTGCCAGTAGAAGGGCATGATGAGAATGGAACATTAAAAGTTTTTACTCAAGATGAAGTTATTCGACCAGAATGTACCCCAGAAAGTTTATCTAAGCTTCGCCCTGTTTTCGATCCTGTAAATGGCACGGTAACAGCTGCATCTTCTTCCGCTATTTCAGATGGTGCAAGTGCTATGTTAGTTATGTCTGCCAGTAAAGCAAAAGAACTTGGCTTAACTCCTAGAGTAAAGGTACGTGGAATGGGTGTTTCAGGTTGCGATCCTGCAACTATGGGTTTTGGTCCAGTTCCTGCTACTAAGAAAGCATTAAAACGTGCAGGCTTAACTACAGCTGATATTGATTTAGCTGAGTTTAATGAAGCATTTGCAGCACAAGCGTTATCATGTATTAAATCATTAGATATGATGGATGTTCTTGATGATAAAATTAACCTTAATGGTGGCGCGATTGCATTAGGTCATCCATTAGGATGCTCTGGAACTCGTATCTCAGGTACGCTAGTAAACCTTATGGAAGCAAATGATGCCAATATCGGTTTAGCTACTATGTGTATCGGGCTAGGACAAGGTATCGCAACAGTGTTTGAAAGAGTATAATTGTTTACGCAATTTGAAAATGAAAAAGGGAAGCTATCAGCTTCCCTTTTAACTATATATACCTAGTAATAATAGACTTACATATTTAAAGCAACTAAATCAGCACCACCTTTAATCGCGGCATCTGTGGCTTGTTTTTCACTTAATCCTGATTTAACTGCATTGTTTATAATGGCTCTTACATGTTCTTTGTCTAAAGACTTAACTGCAATTTCTACAACTTCATTACTTTGCTCTGGAAAATTATTAAAAGCATTATCTAATAATGAAATGAACCTTTCTGGTAATTCTTCAAATGCCATAGCTATATAATTGATAAAATCATTCGGATATTTTTTTGCTGAAGCGTTTACGATACTAGATGCCATTACTGGTTTAGTTTTTAATGCCATTCTGAATATTGCATCCTTATCTTCAGGATGAAGCTTACTTGCCACTAATACAATATCATCTGCATAAGCCGGCTCTGCGTTAATTGCTGTTTTGATTATTTGGGAGCAAGAAGCCACTTCATGCTCTAATGCGAACTTAATAACATCTTCACTGTAATTAGGGTTAGCATGTAACGCACCGCGGATTATTTGTTTGTACTTGTTAGGGTACTTTGTAAATGCAGTGTCTAATATTATTTCTTCTCCTGATGGATAACTTTTCAATAAACTGCTTACACTTCGTTCCACGGAAATATTTTTATCAACGTGTTTTTCAAGCAATCGGCTAAGGAATTTTTCTTTTGATTGTAGATCTCCTGCTAAAGCAATATTGCTCGTTAGTAGTAGAGTTAGGGTAATTAATAGCGCTTTCATCTTTTTTGTTCACTTATATTAGCAAATCTACGGCTTTTTTAAGCCTTATAGTTTTTAGTACATATATCTAACTATAAGTTCAATATTTAATCAATAGTCCATTTGAGTAAAAACGATGTTAAATTTTTAAGGTTGTATGTAAGAGATTTGTTGGTAAATTCCTTTGTTAGTATGTTTTGTGAACGAATAATCATTTATTTCAATTTATTTGCAAAAAGGTGTTGACGGCAGCTCAAAAATCCCTAAAATGCGCATCCACTTCCACAGGGAATCTCGACAAGTAGCAAGATAGTTACTGACAGAGCAACCAGCGGTAGTAGTGTAGATAGTTTGTAGTGATTAAGGTAGAAATTACCGAGTTACAAACGACAACAATTAAATTCTAAATTACTGAAATTAACTGTTGACATCAACACTGGATGACGTACAATGCGCATCCACTTCAAGCAAGGCTACTAGCCGGATTGAAGCAAAGAGACTAACGAATGCGATTAGCTCTTCGTTCTAATAAGAACGGTTCTTTAACAATTAGTTATCATGCAATTTGTGTGGGCACTCACATTAAGATTGATTTACAACATAGATACCTCGGTATCGAAATCACTTAATGATGAATGAACACACAAACAAATTAATTATCTTTATTTAGCGATGAAGTTAATTAGTACGTTTTAGTTTAACCAGCTTCTGGTTAGACGAAACATTCAGAATTCATTGAGTAGAAACAAGCTTGTCTTGTTTCAAATGTAACAACTTTTTAATTGAAGAGTTTGATCATGGCTCAGATTGAACGCTGGCGGCAGGCTTAACACATGCAAGTCGAGCGGAAACGAGAGGTAGCTTGCTACTTCGGCGTCGAGCGGCGGACGGGTGAGTAATGCTTGGGAATATGCCTTTGAGTGGGGGACAACAGTTGGAAACGACTGCTAATACCGCATAATGTCTACGGACCAAAGGGGGGGACGCTTCGGCACCTCTCGCTCATAGATTAGCCCAAGTGAGATTAGCTAGTTGGTAAGGTAAAGGCTTACCAAGGCGACGATCTCTAGCTGGTTTGAGAGGATGATCAGCCACACTGGGACTGAGACACGGCCCAGACTCCTACGGGAGGCAGCAGTGGGGAATATTGCACAATGGGCGAAAGCCTGATGCAGCCATGCCGCGTGTGTGAAGAAGGCCTTCGGGTTGTAAAGCACTTTCAGTTGTGAGGAAAGGTTAGTAGTTAATAACTGCTAGCTGTGACGTTAGCAACAGAAGAAGCACCGGCTAACTCCGTGCCAGCAGCCGCGGTAATACGGAGGGTGCGAGCGTTAATCGGAATTACTGGGCGTAAAGCGTGCGTAGGCGGTTTGTTAAGCAAGATGTGAAAGCCCAGGGCTCAACCTTGGAACTGCATTTTGAACTGGCAAGCTAGAGTATTGTAGAGGGTGGTGGAATTTCCAGTGTAGCGGTGAAATGCGTAGAGATTGGAAGGAACATCAGTGGCGAAGGCGGCCACCTGGACAAATACTGACGCTGAGGCACGAAAGCGTGGGGAGCAAACAGGATTAGATACCCTGGTAGTCCACGCCGTAAACGATGTCAACTAGCTGTCTGTAGACTTGATCTGTGGGTAGCGCAGCTAACGCGATAAGTTGACCGCCTGGGGAGTACGGCCGCAAGGTTAAAACTCAAATGAATTGACGGGGGCCCGCACAAGCGGTGGAGCATGTGGTTTAATTCGATGCAACGCGAAGAACCTTACCATCCCTTGACATCCAGAGAATTTTCTAGAGATAGATTAGTGCCTTCGGGAACTCTGAGACAGGTGCTGCATGGCTGTCGTCAGCTCGTGTTGTGAAATGTTGGGTTAAGTCCCGCAACGAGCGCAACCCCTATCCTTATTTGCCAGCGAGTAGTGTCGGGAACTTTAAGGAGACTGCCGGTGATAAACCGGAGGAAGGTGGGGACGACGTCAAGTCATCATGGCCCTTACGGGATGGGCTACACACGTGCTACAATGGCAAGTACAGAGGGCAGCAATACCGCGAGGTGGAGCGAATCCCACAAAGCTTGTCGT
Organism: Thalassotalea psychrophila; assembly: GCF_031583595.1. NCBI lineage: Bacteria > Pseudomonadati > Pseudomonadota > Gammaproteobacteria > Alteromonadales > Colwelliaceae > Thalassotalea > Thalassotalea psychrophila. The sequence goes on along the minus strand of NZ_CP134145.1, from coordinate 3,957,645 downwards.
AGTCCGGATCGGAGTCTGCAACTCGACTCCGTGAAGTCGGAATCGCTAGTAATCGTGGATCAGAATGCCACGGTGAATACGTTCCCGGGCCTTGTACACACCGCCCGTCACACCATGGGAGTGGGTTGCAAAAGAAGTAGCTAGTTTAACCTTCGGGGGGACGGTTACCACTTTGTGATTCATGACTGGGGTGAAGTCGTAACAAGGTAACCCTAGGGGAACCTGGGGTTGGATCACCTCCTTACCTTAAGTAGACAACTTAATGGAAGCTAACTTGTTAGTTTCGCGAGTGTTCACACAAATTACATGATAACTGACTGAGCGGTACGCTCTGTCATCCCGTACTTGTTGCGGGAGCCAGTGTGCCGAAATAAGAAATCAAAGATAAGCGCCCTTAGCAATAAGAGCAGTTATCTTTGGTTTTTAACCAACAATGATGCCGAATGCGCGCATTAATGTACTCTTTAACAATTTGGAAAGCTGATATTAAACCCGATGATTTGTGTTGTAGATCTCCAATCTATAACGTCAGCAAATCATCACGATAAACAACTTGTTGTTTATCACTGAGTTGTTTTATACAACAACTCAAATTATTAATTACATATCTTATCGTTATGTAATTAGTTCTTACTCAAGGCTCACAGTTTACTGTGGGTTTGGCAACGTAGGTTGCCAACATTCTTATTGAATGCGTGAAAATGTCAGACCTATAACTTAGTTCGGATTAGTCTCCGAGCATTCTTGAAGTTGCAAGACTTTTTGGGGTTGTATGGTTAAGTGACTAAGCGTATGTGGTGGATGCCTTGGCAGTTAGAGGCGATGAAGGACGTGTTAATCTGCGAAAAGCTGTGTTAAGCCGATAAAAGGCGCTATAGACACAGATGTCCGAATGGGGGAACCCACCTGTCGTAAGGCAGGTATCGTATAGTGAATACATAGCTATGCGAGGCGAACCGGGAGAACTGAAACATCTAAGTACCCCGAGGAAAAGAAATCAACCGAGATTTCGTTAGTAGCGGCGAGCGAACGCGAATCAGCCCTTAAGCTATTTGGGCGTTAGTGGAATGTTCTGGAAAGGACAGCGATACAGGGTGATAGCCCCGTACACAAAAACAACCTAATAGTGAAATCGAGTAGGTCGGGACACGAGAAATCTTGACTGAATATGGGGGGACCATCCTCCAAGGCTAAATACTCCTAACTGACCGATAGTGAACCAGTACCGTGAGGGAAAGGCGAAAAGAACCCCTGTGAGGGGAGTGAAATAGAACCTGAAACCGCATACGTACAAGCAGTGGAAGCCGGATTTAGTCCGGTGCCTGCGTACCTTTTGTATAATGGGTCAGCGACTTATGTTCTGTAGCAAGGTTAACCGAATAGGGGAGCCGTAGCGAAAGCGAGTGTTAACTGCGCGTTTAGTTGCAGGGCATAGACCCGAAACCCGGCGATCTACCCATGGGCAGGTTGAAGGTTGAGTAACATCAACTGGAGGACCGAACACACGTATGTTGAAAAATGCGGTGATGACTTGTGGGTCGGAGTGAAAGGCTAATCAAGCCGGGAGATAGCTGGTTCTCCCCGAAATCTATTTAGGTAGAGCCTCGCACGAACACCATTGGGGGTAGAGCACTGTTAAGGCTAGGGGGTCATCCCGACTTACCAACCCTTTGCAAACTCCGAATACCAATGAGTGATATGCGGGAGACACACTACGGGTGCTAACGTCCGTTGTGGAAAGGGAAACAACCCAGACCGCCAGCTAAGGTCCCAAAGTCATAGTTAAGTGGGAAACGATGTGGAAAGGCATAGACAGCTAGGAGGTTGGCTTAGAAGCAGCCATCCTTTAAAGAAAGCGTAATAGCTCACTAGTCGAGTCGGTCTGCGCGGAAGATGTAACGGGGCTAAACTATGCACCGAAGCTGCGGATTTGAACTTAGGTTCAAGTGGTAGGGGAGCGTTCTGTAAGCCGTTGAAGGTGAATCGTAAGGTTTGCTGGAGGTATCAGAAGTGCGAATGCTGACATGAGTAACGATAAGGGGAGTGAAAAACTCCCCCGCCGAAAGACCAAGGTTTCCTGTCCCATGTTAATCAGGGCAGGGTAAGTCGGCCCCTAAGGCGAGGCGGAAACGCGTAGTCGATGGGAAACAGATTAATATTTCTGTACTTCTATATATTGCGAAGGAGGGACGGAGCAGGCTAAGCAAGCATGGCGATGGTTGTCCATGTGAAAGTATGTAGGTGGGTGACTTAGGTAAATCCGGGTCGCTATTAACACTGAGATACGAGACGAGACTCTACGGAGTTGAAGTTGTTGATGCCATACTTCCAGGAAAAGCTTCTAAGCTTCAGATATATAGGAACCGTACCCCAAACCGACACAGGTGGTTAGGTAGAGAATACTAAGGCGCTTGAGAGAACTCGGGTGAAGGAACTAGGCAAAATAGTACCGTAACTTCGGGAGAAGGTACGCTCTCTATTGTGAACTCTTTACGAGGTAAGCAGCGGAGAGTCGAAGTAACCAGGTGGCTGGAACTGTTTATTAAAAACACAGCACTGTGCAAAATCGAAAGATGACGTATACGGTGTGACGCCTGCCCGGTGCCGGAAGGTTAATTGATTCGGTTAGCGTAAGCGAAGCTGATGATCGAAGCCCCGGTAAACGGCGGCCGTAACTATAACGGTCCTAAGGTAGCGAAATTCCTTGTCGGGTAAGTTCCGACCTGCACGAATGGCGTAATCATGGCCACACTGTCTCCACCCGAGACTCAGTGAAATTGAATTTGCGGTTAAGATGCCGTATACCCGCGGCTAGACGGAAAGACCCCGTGAACCTTTACTATAGCTTGACAGTGAACATTGCTCCTACATGTGTAGGATAGGTGGGAGGCATTGAAACCGCGTCGCTAGATGTGGTGGAGCCAATCTTGAAATACCACCCTTGTATGCGTGATGTTCTAACCTAGGGCCCTAATCGGGCTTGGGGACACTGTCTGGTGGGTAGTTTGACTGGGGCGGTCTCCTCCCAAAGAGTAACGGAGGAGCACGAAGGTTGGCTAAGTATGGTCGGACATCATACGGTTAGTGCAATGGCATAAGCCAGCTTAACTGCGAGACAGACACGTCGAGCAGGTACGAAAGTAGGTCATAGTGATCCGGTGGTTCTGTATGGAAGGGCCATCGCTCAACGGATAAAAGGTACTCCGGGGATAACAGGCTGATACCGCCCAAGAGTTCATATCGACGGCGGTGTTTGGCACCTCGATGTCGGCTCATCACATCCTGGGGCTGAAGTCGGTCCCAAGGGTATGGCTGTTCGCCATTTAAAGTGGTACGCGAGCTGGGTTTAGAACGTCGTGAGACAGTTCGGTCCCTATCTGCCGTGGGCGTTTGAGAATTGAAGAGGGCTGCTCCTAGTACGAGAGGACCGGAGTGGACGAACCTCTGGTGTTCGGGTTGTCACGCCAGTGGCATTGCCCGGTAGCTACGTTCGGAACTGATAACCGCTGAAAGCATCTAAGCGGGAAGCAGGCTTTGAGATGAGTTCTCACTGGGACTTTAAGTCCCCTAAAGGGTCGTTGGAGACTACAACGTTGATAGGTCAGGTGTGTAAGTGCTGTGAGGCATTGAGCTAACTGATACTAATTGCCCGTGAGGCTTAACCATACAACACCCAAGCAGTTTTGCTTTGAGAGATTGTATGGTCTGATACTCTTTTAAAGAGATTCACGCATTACAAAGAATACTTGAGATACAGGTTTAATATCGATTTTTCCAAATTCGTTATTCGATACGTCGAATAACAGGTTCGTAAGAACCAACAGTTTTTGTCTGGCGACAATAGCACTGTGGCCCCACCTGATCCCATGCCGAACTCAGAAGTGAAACGCAGTTGCGCCGATGGTAGTGTGGGAGTTCCCATGTGAGAGTAGGTCATCGCCAGGCTCCTAATTCAAAAAGCCCGTCTATCGACGGGCTTTTTACTCTAAATTTTAAGATAAATTATTTTAATAAAGTTAATTTATCTTAACGTTTAGAAAATTCTGAAGTGAATTCAGAATATAAATAACGTAAAAGCTTTTGTCTAGCGACAATAGCGCTGTGGAACCACCTGATCCCATGCCGAACTCAGAAGTGAAACGCAGTTGCGCCGATGGTAGTGTGGGAGTTCCCATGTGAGAGTAGGTCATTGCTAGGCTCCTAATTCCGAAAAGCCCTTCGCTCACGCGAAGGGTTTTTTTCGTTTAGGAGCTTAGCAAAACCTGCTTCTTTGCAGGCATAGCACAGCGCTCCAATAGATGCACGCCACTGCCTGATGAGGTCCCCGACATCGCTAAAGCTCTTCGAGGATGACGTGGTTTAAATTAATAAACACCGTGTTTACTCAAATATACTTAGAAAAAACACACCGTCATCCCATCGTGCTTTTGGATGGGATCTCTTTAATTCACAACGTGCTTCTAAAAAAGCTCTTCGAGGATAACGTGGTGTAAGTTATTAAACTATGCGTTTATTTCTTCCTTTAAAAACTCTACTTCAAGAAGAAGATAAGAACTTAAAACCTTTAATATGTTCTGATAGAAACCGGAATTATCCGTTTGATTAATTTTTGAGATAAATTTAGGTAGCCAATTCATTAGATTGTTATTAATAAATTGCAGCTGTTTATCACAAGCTTCTGTATTATCCGTTGCATTTAACGATGCAAGAATTAAGTTGCCTAGATAATCTAGTTGAATAGCAATATGATCTGCGGGCTCGTTAAATGTTTTATTAACACTTAACCCTTGCTCTTGCAGTAAGGCACACATTTCATCATGTGCCTTTTGAAACATTAACCCATCCTTTGACAAATAAACTGAAGCATAAGGCGGAGCTCCTTTTTTTGCATCCATTAAGAATAATTGGGTGAATTCAACAGCACATTCTAAATGTGGATGGGGTTTGTTTTTTAACAGCTGTAAACTCTGTTGAATGGATTTTATCGCTTCGGCCAGTTTATCTTCTGTTGCAAGCTGGTTAAGTAGGTTAGCGCCTTGTTCATTAATATAAGAATTAAACTGTTGTTCGTTTAACTCATTACTTAAAACGGTAGAAAACCACCATAATATACTTGCTCTGGTTTCAATTAATTCTTTATCTATCATTAACCCATCTCAGTTGGTTGGTTAAAAGCGGTAACTTCAGGTGCTTTACCTTCGAACTTCTCTACTTCAACTAAGCAAGTAAATGCACTACATGCTTGTGCAAGTTGTGATGTACCTACATCCATTGTTAAGGTGTTCGGATCGCCATAAGTATCTATAGATCCTATCGTTTCATCAACAGGACCATACCATGCGCCTTCATAAATACGAGCAACACCACTAGGGTAGTTATCAGAAACTATAGCACCAGCAAGTAACTGCCCTCGCTCGTTAAATACCCTAACTAAGTCACCATCTTTAATTCCCCTAGCTTTTGCATCACTAGGGTTTAAGTAAATTGGCTCTCTGCCTTGGACCGAGTAAGTTTCGCGATATTCTGTAGATTCACACATCTGTGAATGTAACCTTTGATCTGGATGACAAGATTGAAGTGCAACAGGAAATTTATCTGAACCAGGGCCCCCATGAGAACGTTCTAGTTTTTCCATCCACATGGGATGGCCTTTACAGTCGTCATAACCGAACCTATCTATTTTTCTTGAAAATATCTCAATGAAACCAGAAGGAGTACCTAAAGAATTAAGCTCTGGATCTTTTCTAAAATCTTCTTGTCTGGTCCAAGCAGGGCCTTTGCCAAAATCAACAAAGCCATCTTGCCAAAACTTATTAAAGTCAGGCATTTCGAATTTACCTTTATTCGCTGCTACACAGCCGTCATAAAGTTCTTTAACCCATTCCATTTCTGTTTTATTTTTGCTGTATTCACGATGCTTACCCATGCGCTTACAAAATTCGGTAAAGATCTCAAAATCTGTTTTTGATTGATATAAAGGGTCGACAAGTTTTTGCATGGCAATAACCCCTCTCGCAGAGTAACTGCCATATAAATCTAGATCATTACGCTCGTATTGAGTACATGCAGGTAAAACAATATCTGAGAATCGGCATGTGGCAGTCCAGTTATAATCTATAGTGACAACCGTTTGAAGCTTATGAAATGCTTTTTTCATCTTGTTTTTATCTTGATGATGGTGCCAAGGGTTATTACCTGAAAATACTGCCATATGAACGTCAGGGTAAGTAATTTTAGAGCCATTTGCTTCAATAGTTTTCCCAGGATTTAAAATCATATCCACCCATCTTGCGACAGGAATTGTGGCACTTGCTCCTTTAAAGTCATCACTTTTATGTTTTATATGCTCATCTGAATCTGGGATACCGGGAAACGCGCCGGGACCTGCTGCACCGCTAGAAGATACGCCAATACCAGAATAGTGATGAGCATAACTAACACCACCTCCTGGGAGACCAATATAACCTAACATTGCCGCTAACACTGCGCCCATCCAATACGGTTGCTCGCCATGTTGCTGACGTTGAATACACCAACCAAATAGTAGTTGAGTCCTACTACCAGCCATGTCCCTAGCAAGCTGCTTTATATCTTCAGCTTTCATGCCACAAATACTACTTGCCCATTTAGGTGTTTTTTCTAATTTATCTTCAGCCGCACCAAGTAAATAAGGTACAAATTCTTCAAAACCTAAACAGTAAGTTTCAATAAATTCTTTGTCATGTAGATCTTCAGTATATAAGGTGTGTGCTATAGCAAGCATTAAAGCGACATCAGTTTGCGGGTTTACATATTGGTGCTCACAATTTAAATAGTTTTGGCTTTTACTTTTTACCGGATCAATACTGATCACACGAATTTCTTTTTTCGCTATTTTGTCTTTGAGTTTTTCTAAATACTCATAAGATTCATGGGTTTCACAGTTCCAACCAACCTGTAAGTTTTTATGGATATCTTGTGCCCAAAGCACAACAATCTTACTTTGATTTAAAATGTTTTCCCATGAAGTGCCCTGTGCGTAAACCTCTGTTGTACCGAGAACATAAGGCATAATTGTTTGACCAGCACCGGTAGAATAATCACCAACTTTTCGCACGTAATTGCCATGCATTGCCATAGATCTAAATAAATGATTACCACAAGAGTGTACTTGACCTGTAGCTCGCCAGCCAGTATGACCAGCATATAAGCCTGAAGGGCCATAAGTCGTTTGAATTCGTTCTAATTCTTCATAAAACATGTCGAGGGCTTCATCCCAAGTGACACGAATAAAACGGAAGTCACCCCGTTGTGTAGTATCACTCTTATGTCTTTTTAAGTAAAAGTCATAACGAACCATCGGGTAACGAACACGTGATGGGCTGTATATTATGCCTTTAATTCCATTTAGCATGTCCGTTGGATATTTATCTAACTCAAATGCTTTAACCTCTTGAACTTTACCCCCTAAAACTCTTGCACGAAATGCCCCCCAATGAGAGCCAGTAATTTTCCATGTTCCTTCGGGATTGCTTCCAGCTGCCTTTGCAACTGACAGTAGGCTAGGGCCAATTAAACCAGCAGTACTAGTTACCATTATGCCTTTTAAAAACGAGCGTCTTGAAATTGCCATATTAGTTCCCTTACTGCTTAATGAGCTTTGTTAAAATCGGAAGAATGTTTCTGCAAATATTTAAGTACTAATGCTTGGGTATCACCATCGAGGTTTACAAATGACAACATACCATTAAACATGCCAGGCCAAGTGTTCGAGTCAAAATGGTTAACTGCAGGCTGTGAATGACAAACACTACAGGTTTTATCATAAGTTGATCCTGCATATAGCCATAAATCGTCAGTTGAATCAGCGAGAGATTGTGGCCTCATCCACACTTCAACTTTAATTTCTTGCCATGGAAGTCCGGTTAAATCATCCTCTTTTTCTTCACCAGTCACCGTAACAAAATTTTCTGACTGAGCGACTTCTGGTGTTAAATATCCTGAGTTTATATTCATTGCGAAATCTTCGTATAAAACACGACCAAAACCTTTGTTTTTACGCCAAACACTCAGTTCTACTTTCATTGCATCGCCAGTATTTTCTAGGATAGTAACTTTAGTCGCTGCATTTAACTCACCGGCATCTTTACTTAACCCTTCATTTTCAAACAAGGCTAACTGACGTACACTGTAGTAGCTTTCACCTTCGTCAAAGCTATTGGTCGCCATAGCTTCAAGTTCGGCCAACATCCCTTCACCTGAGCCCATATTTTCTGGAAGTTCATGAGCAATGCCTTTATGGCAATCGATACAGCTTTGATCTCGTTCCGCTGCCATTTTCATTTGTACTTTAGCTCGTTCACTCATTGCGGTGAAATCCATAGAGTTATAATTATGGCAATTTTTACATTCTAAAGAATTATTTGAAGTAAATCGGTCCCATTCGTTTTGAGCTAATCGACCTCGCTGTGCAATAAATTTCTCGCGAGTGTTAATCGTGCCAAATATTTTCCCCCAAACTTCTTTAGATGCTTGCATCTTGCGCGCCATTTTATCAGTCCAGTTGTGTGGCACATGACAGTCAGGACACGTAGCTCTAACACCAGCATGATTTGACCAGTGAACCGTGCCTTTCAATTCTTGGTAAACATTGTCTTCCATTTCATGACAGCTAATACAAAACTTCTCTGTATTGGTAATCTCTAAAGCGGTATTAAAGCCACCCCAAAATATAATTCCAGCAACAAAGCCACCGAAAGCTAACGTTCCTAAGCTATAATGTACGCTTGGTTTTTTAATAATAGAAAAGAAATCTTTAAATGATTTAAGCATGGCAATCCCTAAAAATGTTTTATTTTATGTTTAAAAAATGAGTATTAACCATGGCCAGGAGGGCCTAAAATAACTTGTGACATCCAAATAATAAATCCATAGCCACCAGCTGCTATGCTTGTAATAATTGGAAAAAAGAAAATGATGATAAACAAAAAGGCCTTAAATTCTTTTGCTTGCGTGTTGTTATTTGTATTTGATACTTCAGAAGTAGATTCATGTTCTGCCACAATTTAACCTCAAGTTATTATAAATATTACATTTAAGTGTAGTAGATAATTTAAATTGGTATTTAAAAAATACCAATCATTTGTGACAAGGTTAAAAGTATATTTATGCTCTTTGAATCGTATTACTCACTTGCATCGTCGGTGCCAAAATATTCGCTTTTCTAAACTCTTCATTTACTCGTAAAGTAATGTCTGTTTCTAACGCTTTTTCATATTTAGTATCTAAAACATAAACTTTAACCGTGAGCTTGTACGCAATGAAATTATTTGTCAGAACTTGGCAAAGTAGTACTGTTATTGGCTTGTTTAAATATGCAAATTTACTTAATGCAGCGCATTCTCGGATAATTTTTTGAGCTTGCGATAAATCTTCATCCACTCCAATATGGAAGGTTATTGCAACTTGCATGTCTAATTCGCCGTAATTACCACAAGACGTCAGTTGGTTTAAAAAAGTATTGTTTGGAATGGTAACTACATTATCATCGAGGGTATTCATTTTAACTGAACGTAAACCGATAGCCACTATATCGCCATATTCGCCGCCAAATAACACTCTGTCACCCACTTGAAAAGGCCTATCAAACATAATAATGATCCCAGCGACAACGGACGCGGCGAGATCTTTCATCGCAAAACCCACTGCAACAGCCAGAGTACCACCTAAGATCGCTAACAACTCTTTACTGAATTCAAAACTCATTAGCACTGATGTTGAAATAGCAAAAAAATAAATTAGGAATTGGAAGAACACTAATGCTTTTTGCAAAAGTAAACGTCGTTCAGCAAACACTTCACTTAAATCATTTACTATGGTTTTCACCACCTTCAGAATGGCCCAAACGACAATAAATAAAATTACCGACATAAAAAGGCCGCCCGGTTTTACTACTTCAGCAAGAGTAGAAATTACCTGCAACTCTTTTGAATCGGGCACTGCCATTTGGGCTTTTACCGGTAAAGTAAATAAAACAGTTAGAAACCCTAATACGCTAGTTATAAAAAAAGATATTCTTGTACTCTGCATAATTTTATCCTTTAGCGGGTTAATAAATTTTGACGGGCTAAATATTTAGATACAGATCTAAACCATAGCCAAGTTATTTGATAGCGTCCTGACACTTGTTCAACAATTCCTTGTGCCACACATGCAGATAAGGCGCTATTAACCACTAAGCCATTAAGACGAAGGTTCTTTACTATGTCATTAACACTACAACGACCGAATTGACACAATACCCTAAGTACAAGAAGCGAATTGATATCATAATGTTCAATAATTTTATTATCAGGATAGGCGGGGAGTATGGCCATTAGCCTACCTTCATTGAAAATAATTGAATTTGCAAATGTGCGACAGGCTATTGCAGGATTACCATCAGCGTAGCCCCAAATAATACGATAAATACCAGATTTATTTCTCGCTTCCATTGAATCATGCTCAATATCAGCGAGTTGTCTAGGAATAATGAGTTGCCCAAAATCGATATCTAATTCGGCTTCTTTACAACGTTGTTCAAATAATGCGCTAATTTGATCTTCAGTCCAGGTTTTTAACTGAATACTTGTTGAAAAGAAGCCGGTAGCTATGCCTAAAGCATTAAGCAGGCTCCACGAGCTACTATCAAAACTAAGTACCCAAAGGGCTAAACCTTTTAAATCATTAATCCAGCCATATAAGCGCCGTATTTCTCTTTGGCCACTTGCTTCTGAAGTTAAAAATCGATGGCAATTATCTAATAAAATCAAATCAATGCCTTGCTCTTTAATGGCTTTGGTAATATCAGACGTTTTAACGTTTTCTTGTTCTAAGCCAAGTTGTTCTTGCATTGAATTTAACAGGTCGCCAAAGTCTTCATTACAATTAATAATAATGGCCTTACCATGTTGTTTTGCTAAAGATTTCAAAAAATGACTCTTACCAATGCCTCGTTCACCAGTAACGGCTAAATGACTTCGTTCATTGTTTTCTAGCATATTGATAACTTTGCTAATTGGTCCTTGAAAAACCGAGTCAATATTGGATTTATCACTATCGATTAAAATATCATGAAGTTCGGGGTATAAATTGGCGGCCGATTTGGTTTTCTCTAATAGTTCAGTGTTATCGTTTACTAGTTTTTTACGATAAATTTCAGCTGTTATTCTTCTTCCAGATTCGACTCTTGAAATTAAGCTTAAAAAAACTTTTGTAAAAAAGAAATAAACAACAAAAATTAGGGCTATATTGGCAAAAAAGAAGCCCTTGATACCTGTGCGCTCGGTAATTAATTTTTTAATCATCGCTGGGGCATCACGTTCTTCATCAATGTAGTTGAAGCAATCGTTTCGCCATTGCAAAATAAAAAATATATATACAGGCAGCAATAAAAATAAAAATAGGGTTTCGAGCCAAGAGAAAATTGTACCGTTGGCGATGAAAATAGCCGTTAGTTCAAAAGACAGTTTATACCAACCTACCCACCAAACAGCTAATTTCAAAGATTTTGACTGTTTGCTACTGATGTTCTTTAAAACGCCTTGTTTTCCTCGTTCAATCATTTTGCTAAGAAAGCTAAAGACAAAATAAGTTAAACAAATCCATAATGCTAACGTGCTAATAACATCGATTAAAATTTGTATTTGGAGAATGTCGATACTGCTTAAAATAAAGTTAATAAACAGTAACCATTCTATGGGAGTGCGTGTATTCTCAAGGTACCAAATTGCTCGCGCCGCTTTCATTCTTGCTGCGGTTCTTGGCCTAGTCGCCAGTATTTTTTGTCGCCAGATAGGCAAACCTGTTTTTGCCCAGCTTTGCCATTTTTTTAACACCACAAAAGCGAAGAAAATCATCACTATATTGATAAAAATATCTACCGGAGCTGAACTGAACCTTTCTGGGACTTCAATTACCCGTTGGAATGTTGCTTTAAAGATGATTAACATTTGCAAACTAATATAATCAAACTCTAGTTTTGCTTCATTAATGCCATTTAATTTGGTACTTGTCAGTAAACTTCTAAATTCATCTGTGGCCTCAACAAATATGTTATGGCGGAGCAAATAAAAGTTTTTAATTTCACGAGTCAAACTAAGAAGTTTAATAAATTCTTCATCGTTTTTTACTTGTGTAAGCAACTTTAAATCAACATTTTTATGTTTTATTCTTTCATGCAGCTGCCTTGTCTTTTCAGCTATGACCGGACGCATTCGACTATAAAGCTCTTCATAATCATCAGCAGTTCGGCTGAAACTTGCGATTTTATCTTGCAGGTTATAAAATTCGGCTTCAAACATTTCTAAGCTATTATCGGTAAGATATTCAGAGTTTACTGGCTCTGGTGTATATTCAACCTCTTCGTCATTTTGCTCTGCTATTTCTTGTGATTCAATATCACCTTCACCGGTTTCATCGATACCCAGCTCAATATTATCTTCATCTGGATTTGGCTCAACTTTCTCTTCAGCTGTGCTTGTTAATTCTTTGTCTGGGTTTGGTTCAACTTTCTCTTCAGCTGTGCTTGTTAATTCTTTATCTGGATGTTTTGTTTCATCTTTTTCTAGCGGTTGAGTCTGAAGTGTATCCGGCTTAGCTGTTTCGATGACAGGCTTGTCGTCGGCCTTTTTTGCATCAGCAAATGCCAATGACTGCCAGCTGACAGTAAGTAAAAAAATGATAAATAAAGCAGGTATGTACTCGCATATTCTAATAGGCGATAAGCTGTATTTAGGTGGGAAACTCATAAACAATCTCAACCAATATTTATTATTATAAAATTATATTAATTATTAGTATGTATTAGATTGCTGATTTTGCTAGTAAATAGCTGTAATAAAAGGCGATTTTTTACCCTTTAAAAACAATAAATCCAGCACTTAGCTGGATTTATTATGGATGAATGAATTGATTAAAAATCAAATCATAGTATAAACACTTCCTACTTGTAGTAACTCAAACACTTTTCAACTTCGTTTTTAGCACCTAAAATAACTTCAACACGCTGATGAATATCGGTTGGTTGAATTTCCATAATACGGCCTTCACTAGTAACACTTAAGCCGCCAGCTTGTTCAACTAAAAAACTCATTGGATTAGCTTCATACATTAAACGTAATTTGTTTGGTTTGTTCGGATTTCTGTTGTCGGCAGGGTAAGTAAAAATTCCACCACGAACTAATACGCGATGTACATCACCTACCATTGCAGCTATCCAACGCATATTAAAATTACGTTCACGAGGGCCGTCTGATCCTGCAACTAAATCGTTAATGTAGCCTTGCATTGGAGCTTGCCAAAAACGTTGGTTTGACATGTTTATGGCGAATTCTGAGGTCTCTGCAGCGATTTTAACATTACGCTCAGTGAGCATGTAGCTACCGTGGGTTTTATCTAATGTATAAAAGTGAGTACCTGCACCTGTTGTAAGTGCAAGCATTGTTGATGGTCCGTATAATACATAACCAGCACAAACCTGAGCAGTACCAGGTTGCTTAAATAAGTCAGGGTTATCAGCACTCATACCTTCAGGCGCTTCCATAATTGAAAAAATTGTTCCAATTAATGAGTTAATCTCAATGTTTGAGCTGCCATCTAGTGGATCAAAAGAAACAATATATTTGCCATCTTCATTGCCGGCAACAGAGGTATCTTCTTCTTCAGATGATATTGCTTTTACAAAGCCAGACTCTAAGGTAATGTCTTTAAATAATTGGTTGGCAACAACGTCTAATTGTTTTTGTACTTCGCCTTGAATGTTTTCATCTAAAGTAGATCCTAAAACACCACTTAACTGTCCTTGGCCAACACGAAAAGAAATTTCTTTGGTAGCTGCAAGGATGGTTTTTATTAATGAAATCAGATCTAAAGGAACATTATCTTCGCGCAGTGCGGGAGCAATTCGTTGCATGGTATACCTAAATTTTTGTGGGTTTGGATGAAAGCTAATTAAATTTTATCGCGACATTGTACTAAAAACTGTAGTAAAACTCTAAGCAAATGTACAAATTAACTATTCTAATGACTAATTTATTATAACCTAAATTATTTTAGGGCAAATTAAGGTATATTGGGTCAAAAATAATTGCAGTATTTAATTTGCAAAAAATTGCAAAGCAGAGCTGCGATACATCACTTATTACTCAGGGGTTAAATATGAAACGATACTCTATCGCTCTCATGTTTTTATTTACACTGTTATTTGGCAATCAATTTGCACAAGCCAGTGAAAATTTTAAAGAAAACAAAACGTTCCATTCAGGATTTATACCATTTTATCTAGATGGTTCAACCGGTAATGTTTACCTAGAAATTTCAGATTTTAACCAACAATTTTTATTTCAAAGTAGTATGCCGCATGGGCTTGGATCTAACGATATTGGTTTAGATCGTGGACAGTTAGGGCAAACTCGTTTAGTACAGTTTGAAAAAGTCGGAAATAAAGTTTTTTTACGTCAACTTAATACTTATTATCGTGCTGACAGTGATAATACCTTAGAGCGTCAAGCTATAGATGAAGCATTTGCGACCTCTATTATTTGGGGCTTTAAAGTAGAAAAAGTCATAAACAACAAAGTTGTTATCGACTACACCCCATTTCTTTTATCCGATATTCACAATCTTAGTGCTTCCTTAAAATCTAGCAAGCAAGGCAATTATTCTATTGATGCTACTCGTAGTGGTTTATATGAAAAACGCACTAAAGCATTTGTTGATAATACTGAATTAGAAGCAATTGTTACTTTTAAAGGTAAAGATGCAGGCAAACATCTGCGTTCTGTAACGCCTGATGCAAATGCTGTAACTGTAAATTTTCATCATTCATTAATACGCTTGCCTGATGCGCAATATCAACCAAGAAAATTTCATACATACTCTGGAATGTGGTCAGTAGAATATGCTGATTACGCGAGCAATATTGATGCACCATTGTTACAACGAGTTATACCTAGACATCGATTAACCAAAAAAAATCCTGATGCTGAATTAAGTGAAGCTGTTGAACCTATTATTTACTATTTAGATCCTGGTGTACCAGAGCCAGTTCGTTCGGCATTAATTGATGGTGCTTTGTGGTGGGATCAGGCATTTTCAGCGATAGGTTATAAAAATGCCTTTCAGGTGAAAATGTTACCAGAAGATGCTGATCCTATGGACATTCGTTATAACGTTATTCAATGGGTTCATCGTGCTACGCGTGGTTGGTCATATGGTGCATCAGTTGTTGACCCTCGCACAGGCGAAATACTTAAAGGTCATGTTACTTTAGGCTCACTACGAGTACGCCAAGATTATTTAATTGCTCTAGGTTTAACATCACCATTTAAAAGTAGCGATGTTAATACTACAGAGCAAAAAGAAATGGCCTTAGCTCGCATTCGTCAATTATCTGCTCATGAAGTTGGTCATACTTTGGGTATCGCGCATAATTTTTCTGCTAGTGTGAATAACCGCGCCTCGGTAATGGATTATCCACACCCGTTAATTACTTTAGATGCGCAAGGGGATATTGATTTATCAAATGCTTATGCCGCAGATATTGGTGTATGGGATAAACATGTAATTAATTACGCCTATGCTGATTTTAATAATGAGCAACAAGGTTTAGCACAGGTAATAAAAACAGCTAAAGAGCAAGGGCTGCAATATATGTCTGATCCTGATTCTCGTCCTAAAGGAGGCGCTGAAGCGTCAGGGCACTTATGGGATAATGGTGAAGATCCGGTCGCTGAGTTAACGAGAGTTATGGCTGTTAGAGCGAAAGCATTGAGCAACTTTGGTATTAACAGCATTGAGCAGGGAACACCGTTTTCTGAACTTGAAGATACTTTAGTACCTGTTTACAATTTTCATCGTTATCAAGTTGAAGCTGCAGCCAAAGTAATTGCCGGTGTTAATTATTCTTATGCAGTGAAAGGTGAAGATGACATTGCTCAATCTGTTGTATCAGCAGAAAAACAACAAGCGGCAATTAATGCTTTGTTAGCAACACTAGAGCCGGAATTTTTAACGCTATCTAATGATATTATCAGCCTCATACCACCGAAAGCTTATGGCTATTATCGGTCTCGCGAAAGCTTTCGCTCAAATACTTCGCTTTCATTTGACCCGGTAACAGCAGCGCAAGCAAGTGCAAAATATACCTTGTCTTTGATGCTAACTCCACAAAGACTTGCTCGTTTAAATCAGCAGCATATGCTAGATAATCGCATTCCATCGGTGCACAATTTAATTGCTGAAGTTATTATTGCTACCATCAAGCAAGATAGTAAATCAGGTTTAAGCAGTGCTGTTCAACAGCGTATTAATCAACAAGTTTTAGATAGTGTGTTGGCTTTGTTTCATAACGATAAGTTAGTTGCCGAGGTTCGTAGCCAAGTCTATGCAAACCTGCTTGACTTACAATCGTGGTTAAAAGGCAAAACCTCATATCATTTCAAGAGCAATTCTTTGTATCCGCAATATCATTTGTTACAACAACAGATTGCTTTTAGTTTGCAACAAGGTAAAACTATCATCAATGAAGTGCCGGTTAGTATGCCTCCAGGATCTCCTATTGGAGCATCTTCGCGCTAAACAATAACAGTAAGTAGATTTTAATGAGCAAACACGTACATATTTTAGGGATTTGTGGCACATTTATGGGCGGTATAGCGGCCATAGCAAAACAACTTGGCTTTCGAGTATCAGGTTGCGATGCCAATGTGTATCCACCAATGAGCACCCAACTAGAAGAGTTGGGCATTGAATTAATGCAAGGTTATAAAGCCGAGCACCTAAAAGATGAACCTGACATGGTGATTGTTGGCAACGCCATGTCACGCGGTAATCCTATGGTTGAGTATGTAATGGAGAGAAATATTCCTTACACCTCCGGTCCACAATGGTTATTAGAAAATGTATTAAAAGACCGATGGGTTTTGGCCGTTGCTGGTACTCACGGTAAAACTACAACTAGTTCAATGCTGGCTTGGATCTTAGAGTACGCACATTTAACACCTGGGTACTTAATTGGCGGTGTTCCGCAAAACTTTGATACATCGGCAAGACTTGGTAATTCACCATTTTTCGTTATTGAAGCCGATGAATATGACACAGCATTTTTTGATAAACGCTCTAAGTTTGTTCATTATCGTCCTCGTACGTTAGTAATGAATAACCTTGAATTTGATCATGCCGATATTTTTGACTCGATTAAAGATATTCAGCGTCAATTTCATCATGTGGTGAGAATGGTGCCAGGTAACGGTTTACTGCTTGCGCCTAAAAACGATCAAGCATTAACAGAAACCTTAGCTATGGGTAGTTGGACTCCGGTTGAATTTTCAAGTGATGATTCAGGCTGGCTTGCTGATAAAATTAATGCTGATGGAAGCGAGTTTAAAGTGTACTTTAATCAGCAATTACAAGGCACTGTGCAGTGGAACTTGATTGGTGATTTCAATATAGATAATGCATTAATGGCAATTGCTGCTGCAAGGCATGCAGGTGTGCCGAGCCATGTAGCAATTGAGGCCTTAGGTGAGTTTGTGAATACCAAACGCAGACAAGAATTAGTTGGAACAGTAAACGGAATTAACGTTTATGATGACTTTGCCCATCACCCAACAGCGATAAGTAAAAACCTAGCAGGATTTAGGGCTAAAGTTGAGAGTGAACGCATACTTGCGGTGTTAGAACCAAGATCAAATACGATGAAATCGGGTGTTCATAAAGATACACTTGCAGCATCACTAAATGATGCTGATTTGGTTTACTTATATCAAGATGAAAATGTTAAATGGTCAGTGGCTGATTTAATAAGTGATTGTAAAGCCCCTACCCAATGTAAAGATGACATTGCTGAGTTGGTAGAGTTAGTTGCTAAAGAAGCAAAAGCAGGCGATCATATTGTAGTGATGAGTAATGGTGGTTTTGGCAGTTTTCATACTAAGCTGATAGAAACACTAGAAGCTAGAAGCTAAATCCTCTCTCATCGTCATCCCCGCGTATGCGGGGATCCATTAACAAACTAAACGAGAATACACTTGGCAGACTTTAACGGAAAAATCACCTTAGCAATCACCGGTGCATCAGGCTCTTTATACGCATTACGTCTACTAGAATGCTTAGTTGCGGCTAACTATCAAGTGTATGTTCTTGTTTCCAGTGCAGCTCGCGTGGTACTCGATACTGAAGTAAACGTTAAACTACCTGCCAACCCAGAGGCAGCAACTAAATTTTTAATCGACAAATACCAAGCCAAAGCTGAGCAAATTACTGTGTTTGGCAAAGAGCAATGGTTCTCTCCGGTAGCTTCAGGCTCAGCCGCACCAAAACAAATGATAGTTTGTCCGTGTTCAACAGGAACACTCGCCTCAATAAGCCAGGGCATGAGTGACAATTTAATTGAACGCGCCGCAGATGTCGTCATTAAAGAACGTGGACAGCTAATTATGGTACCTAGAGAAACACCATTCTCAACCATTCATTTAGCTAATATGCATAGCCTTTCGCAAATGGGCGTTACCATAATGCCTGCAGCTCCAGGCTTTTATCACAATCCTGAATCAATTAATGATTTAATCGATTTTATGGTGGGCCGCATGCTTGATCATATCGGCATTGAGCAAACAATCATGCCGCGCTGGGGCTATTCGAATTAGTTAATTGTACTTTTGTTAAATTTTATTTGTTGATTTTTTGACCAAACTTTGTTGTATTAGTCTAAGCTTTATTTATTAAATAAAATCCAAAATAACAAAGGGATACACGTGACCGTTTTTAAGGAACTAAAACGTCGTAACGTATTTAAAGTTGCTACAGCATATCTAATTACTGCCTGGTTAATTATTCAGATAGTGACTGTACTTGAACCACACCTAAAACTGCCCGAATGGGTAACCCCGGTTATTATTGTTTTCCTTGTTGTTGGCTTTCCTATTGCCTGTTTATTCGCATGGGCATTTGAGCTCACTCCAGAAGGTATAAAACGCAGCAAAGAAGTTGTCGTGGATGATTCTATTACCAATATTACCGGGCGAAAGCTCGATTTTGGTATCATTGCAGCTATGGCTATTGCAGTCGTCTTTTTAACTCATGAAGCATATTTTTCTGAAAACAATGCAGCTCAAAATGTGCCTGAAATTAATTCCCCTGGAACAAATTCAAGTGAACAAGCTTCAAATAACTCTCTTCCTGAACAAGTAACCTCTATTGCTGTTCTCCCTTTTGTAAACATGAGTAATGACCCAGAACAAGAGTATTTCTCTGACGGCTTATCAGAAGAGTTATTGAATGTATTAGCTCGTATAAAGCAACTTAAAGTTGCAGCAAGAACGTCCTCTTTTTTCTTTAAAAATAAGAATATGGACATTAAAGAAATCGCCAACAAACTAGGTGTTGAACACGTACTTGAAGGCAGCGTGAGAAAATCAGGTACAAAGCTAAGAGTTACTGCTCAGCTTATCCAAGCAGATAATGGTTATCACCTTTGGTCTGCAACCTATAATTATGAAATTGATGATGTATTTAAAATTCAGGATGAAATTTCAGCAGCAGTTGTAACACAGTTAAAACTCACCTTGTTAAATGAGCAAGAATCTATCCTAACTGAACACGGAACTTTTAATCCTGAAGCACAAGATGCTTATCTACTTGGGCGTTATCATTTGCGAGCAAGAACTCCAGATGCTCTTGATAATGCTGAGCAGGCTTTTAAAAAGTCATTAGCCATAGACCCGAACAACCAATTGGCCATATCTGGTTTACTGGATACTTACTCTGCTCAGGAGATAAATTCTACATTAACTATGCAAGATTATTTATTCAATGCAGGGGTATTGTTGCAACCTTTTATGGATAAGGCCAATCAAAGCGCTGAGATTTATACCTCACTTGGCGATTATTACGCAAACAAAGCTGAACTAATAAAAGCTGAGGAGATGTATCAAAAAGCGATTAACATTAGCCCCAATTATGCTGACGCTTACATGGGGATTGGAATACTATATGCGGAGGAGTTTATTGAAAATTCGTCTAAAAGTGCCGATGCTTCCAAGAAATATGCACTTAAAGCATTAAGTCTTGACCCTTTTTCTCCACGAATACTCACTATATTGTATTACATTGAATTGCTCGATGGGCGCTTGTTAGAAGCAGAGAATTATTTAAACAGAATGTTAGAAGTTAATCCTAATGAAACCATAACTACGGCGAGTGCGGTTTATCATTTTTGGACTACTGGGCGGGATTGGGATAAGGCCTGGCAAATTATCAATAGTTCAAATATTAAATCAAGTAGCTTTAGCGAAGATGCAAACTTCTACTTTTATTTAGCGTTAGGAGATATCAATGAAGCACAAAGGATTTATGAAAACATAACATCATATGGTACTCATCCCCGTAGTGTTGGGCTTATGTTATATGCGCTAAGTAGTTTTGAAATTCATAAAGGAGTATTAACTGAGAAGGAGTTTATAAATCGCATATATGAGTTCATGGAAGATGAAACTAAAGAAAGCGTTCAGTGGCTAAAGGCTGCCGCGTTAGTTCATGAAAAAAAATATGATCAGGCCATCAATTTAATTTTAAAATATTATCCTCATTTGTTAGATCCTAATAGTAAGATCAATAATGAAGTATACGAAGCGAGTTATTTAGCTTTCGCACTGAGAAAAACAGAGGATCCAAGAGCTGAAATATTAAATAAAAAAATTCGCCCTTATATTGAGAGTGTCGAAGGGTTTGATTTAATGATGTCAGGAATAATTCTACCTACTATGTTAGCTTCTATAGGTGATAATGAGCGAGCAATTCAAGCCTTACATGAACTATTTGTTGAAAATGATTTTTACGACGACATATATTTACTCGATAACTGGGTACTGTTAGATGATATAAAAGATGATCCTAAATTTATTGAAATTATCAATATAGCGAAGACTAAATTATCGGCTAAAGTTAAATTATTTAAAAATGAGATTAAACCAACCGAATAAGGAAAATGGGTTTATTTACAATACGCAGTAACTCATCGCTAAAACTCAGTTATTCACCTTAAAAATGATCACCACTTTGTAACCTTTCTTTACACCTTGTCTTCAATGTGTTCTATTTTGTGCAACTAAATATCCTAGTTAATGTTAACTAGTTAAATAAGAACGAAATAGGGCAGATACATGTCATTTTTAAAAATGAAAACAAAACCTTCAATTATTGCTGCAACACTAAGTGTTTTACTGGCATCTACATCAGCTTTTTCTGCTGAAGAAACTGTAGAAGTTGCAAACAAAGAAGAGAAAAAAGCTGAGTGGGTAGTGGATGAACCACAAGGTGAATTTATTACTGCAAAAGTAAACGTTAACCAAGGTACTTGGATGAACGTTGATATTAGCCCTGATGGCAAAAATATTGTCTTTGACTTACTCGGTGATATTTATATTATGCCGGTAAGTGGTGGTGATGCGAAAGTACTTACCTCTGATATCGCTTGGCAAATGCAACCAACCTTTTCACCTGATGGCAAACACATTGCTTTTACGTCAGATCAAGGCGGCGGTGATAATATTTGGGTAATGGAAGTTGATGGTTCAAACCAAACTGCCGTGACAAACGAAACGTTCCGTTTAATTAACTCTCCGGCATGGTCACCTGATGGTGACTACATTGTTGCTCGTAAACATTTTACTGGTAGTCGTTCATTAGGTGCTGGTGAGGTGTGGATGTACCACAAAACCGGTGGTGAAGGCATGATGCTTACCAAACGCCCAAATGAGCAAAAAGATTTAGGTGAACCAGCATTTTCTCCAGACGGTAAGTACGTATACTTTTCGCAAGACGCAACCCCAGGTAAAACGTTTCACTATTCAAAGGATAGTGAAAAGGGTATTTATAAAATTAAGCGACTTGATCGTGAAACGGGTGAAATTGAAGTAATTCTTTCTGGTCGTGGCGGCGCAATTCGTCCAACACCATCACCAGATGGTACAAAAATAGCTTATATCTCACGGGTAGACTTTCAAAGTACGTTATTTATTTATGATCTAAAAACCGGTGAACAAACACCTGTATACAACAAGTTAGACAGGGACATGCAAGAAACTTGGGCTATTCATGGCGTATACCCAACAATGGCTTGGACACCAGATAATGAAGAGATCATCTTTTGGGCTGGCGGTAAAATTAACAAGCTAAACCTTGAAGATAAAGAATCGGAAATTATCGAGTTTAACGTTACTGCTGAAAAACAGATGCAAAAAGCATTACGCTTTAGCCAAAACATTGATATCGATAACTTTGATGTAAAAATGCTTCGTGACGTTGAAATATCTCCTAATGGTAAAAAAGTATTATTTGAAGCGTTAGGCCATATTTATACTCGCTCATTACCTGATGGCAAGCCAAAGCGCTTAACCAAACAAACCGATCACTTTGAACTTAACCCAAGCTTCTCTCGCGATGGCAAGAAAATTGTTTTCTCAACGTGGGATGATAATAAACAAGGTAACATTCGTGTAGTTTCGGCTAAATCAGGTAAAGGTAAAAATTTATTATCTGAACCAGGTAAATATGTAGAAGCTACTTTTTCGCCTGATGGCAAAACAGTGGTTTATTCGAAAGTAGAAGGTGGTTACATCACCAATCCCAAATGGGGCTTAAACCCTGGTATTTATCAAGTACCAGCTAAAGGCGGTAAAGCAACATTAGTTACAGATAATGGTAGTGCGCCGCAATTTGCTGATAGAAACGATCGCATTTATGTACAGCGTTATGGTGAAATGCCAGAACTCGCTCGTGTTGATTTAGATGGTCAAAACGACAAAACTCTTTATACCGGTAAATATGCGACTGAATTTAAAGTTGCTCCTAATGGTAAATATTTAGCATTTGCTGAACGTTTTAAAGTATTTGTTACACCGCTAATTGAACGCGGTGATGTAATTAATATTGGTCCAAAAGCAAAGAACATTCCTGTTCGTAAACTTTCTGTTCGTGCAGGCGAAAGCATTAGCTTTAATGCTAACAGTGATGAAATTTATTGGAGCTTAGGCCCAGACTTATACCAAGCAAGTTTAAACGGCATGTTTGATATTGGTTATAAGGCTGATGAAGATTTTGAACCGACAGTTACTTCATTAGGCTTTAGTAAAAAAGCCGATGCACCAAAAGGCTTAGTCGCGTTAGTTGGCGGTACAGTTATCACAATGGAAGGTGAGCAAGTTATTACTGACGGTGTAGTCCTTATTGAAGGCAAACATATTAAAGCGGTTGGTAAAAAGGGTGAAGTCACTATCCCTAGTGATGCTGAAATTATTGATGTTACCGGAAAGTCGGTAATGCCAGGTTTAGTAGATGCCCATGCGCATGGCCCACAAGGCTCAAGTGAAATAATTCCGCAACAGAACTGGAAAAACTACGCGACACTTTCATTAGGTGTTACGACTATTCACGATCCGTCTAACGATACCACTGAAATTTTTGCAGCCAGTGAGCTACAAAAAGCTGGTGATATTGTTGGCCCGCGTATCTTTTCTACCGGTAGTATTTTATACGGTGCATCAGCTGCAGGTTATACCTCACATGTTGATAGCTTAGACGATGCAAAATTCCAGCTTGAACGTTTACAGAAAGTTGGTGCTTTTTCTGTTAAATCATATAACCAACCACGTCGTAATCAACGTCAACAAATTATTCAGGCTGGTCGTGAAATGGGCATGATGGTTGTGCCTGAAGGTGGGTCATTACTGCAGCATAACTTATCTATGGTTGCTGATGGTCACACATCTTTAGAGCATTCAATATCAACAGCAAAAATCTATGATGATATTCGTCAATTCTGGCAGCAATCTGAAACTGCGTATGTACCAACTTTGGTTGTATCTTACGGTGGAATTTCAGGTGAACATTACTGGTATGATAAAACCGAAGTGTGGAAACACCCGCGTTTAAGTAAGTATGTTCCTGCCGATGTTTTAGCTCCCCGTGCAATGCGCCGAACTACAGCACCTCATCATCACTATAATCATTTCAGCGTGGCAAGTGTCGCTAAAGAAATGCAAGATATGGGCGTTTTAGTTGGCATTGGTGCTCATGGCCAACGTGAAGGTTTAGCGGCCCATTGGGAAATGTGGATGATGGCGCAAGGAGGCATGACGCCTTTACAAGCATTGCGCACAGCTACTATCGACCCAGCCAAACATTTAGGGTTAGACGCAAGCATTGGTTCATTAAAAGCCGGTAAGCTTGCCGATATCATAGTTGTAGATGGTGATGTGGCAAAAGACATTCGTGTAAGTGATAAAGTCAGCCATGTAATGATTAATGGTCGTATTTATGATGCCGACTCAATGAATGAGATTGGTAACTACGATAATAAACGTGAACCGTTCTACTTTCAGTAAACGCTAACGTTTGATTTGTATCAACGCCGCCACAAATAATGTGGTGGCGTTTTAATTTTTACTATTCAAACCTTTCTTAGCCTGTTAACTTGTTTTTTACAAATCTCTACTGCTTTGTTTAACAATAAGAAAACGCTCATGAAAATATTTAAAATTTCCCAATCTACTTTAGTGCTTTTATCTCTGTTTGCTGCCACTAGCTTTTCAAGTCAGGCAAACCAACATCAGCATCATCATATGCCAGATGAAAATGGTGAAATGAACATACCAGCCTCAAAAACGCCAATCTCAGTAATGGGTGATCATTTACACCATGAAGGTGGCTGGATGGCATCTTATCGTTACATGACCATGGAAATGAAGGGTTTACAAACAGGTACATCGAGCACAAGCGCGACAGGTGCATTGCAGAATTACGCTATGGTTCCTGAAGAAATGACCATGAATATGCACATGCTTGGTTTAATGTACGCACCAACGAGTAATTTAACTTTGATGGTTATGGCAAACTTTGTTGACCAAGAAATGACTTCATTAATGCCATCAATGCCTATGGAAGGTGAGATGGGTATGAATTCTGAGATGGATATGGGCACTAGTATGAACAGTGGCATGGGCATGACAGAAATGCCAATGATGACTCATGCTATGGAAATGGAAAGTGATGGCTTAGCAGATATTTCTATTAGCGCATTAATTAATGGCTTTAATGGTGACAATTACCGTAGTCATTTTACTTTAGGAGTGCGATTACCAACAGGGGATATTGATCAAACTCGTAACAACATGATGGGTGAAGAAACCCTTATGGGTTACCCAATGCAACTAGGCACGGACACTACCAATATTCTTGCTGGTTATACTTATGTTTATGATGTTGATAAATGGCAATTAGGTACACAGATAAACTATGAAACAGCTATTGAAGAAAATGATGCCGATTATAAACCCGGTGATAAAATTCAATGGCATAACTGGGTAGGTTATGGCGTTAATCAATCATTAAGTTTATCTATGCGTTTAAGCTATTTAGATAAAGGCAACTATTCAGGTCATGATCAACGATTAAACTCTATGATGATGCCAACTGCAGATCCTAAGCAACGTGGCGTTAGCCAAATTGACTGGGCTATAGGGGCAAATTATGGTTTCATTGATGGTATGCTGAAAAATCAACAAATTTCATTCGAATACTCTCAGCCAATAGAGCAAGACTTTGAAGGCACGCAACTTAAAACGGATTGGCAGGCAACGTTAGGTTGGCAATTGAGCTTTTAATTTTTACAAATTTTTTATTTTTAAAAAAGCCTTAATTGTTGATTATATTAAGGCTTTTTTTTACTTCAGGGATGAGGGAATGGAAATCAGCATGGATGGTATTAGTTTTGTACTCAAGCACCTTTTTATAAATGCCAATTAAGTCTGCTTTATCGCTTTTTAAAATTAAATTTCAGTGATACACTGATCGACTAAATTCGAAGATATTAAATATATTATTCGGATAATAAAAAGTAAACTGCGTAGCTCGTACACACTCCTTATCGGCGAGTTATTATTATAAATTTAAAGTAAAAACAGGATTTTTCATGGCCAGTCGTGGTGTTAATAAAGTAATAGTTGTAGGTAACTTAGGACAAGATCCTGAAGTTAAATTTTTCCCTAGTGGTGGTTCAATTTGTAACATAACAGTTGCAACATCTGAAAGCTGGAAAGACAAGCAAACAGGTGAGCCAAAAGAGATCACTGAATGGCATCGTGTTGTATTTAACAATCGTTTAGCTGAAATTGCTGGTGAATACTTGAAAAAGGGTTCAAAAGTATACATTGAAGGTCGTTTACAAACGCGTAAATGGCAAAATGCTCAGGGTGTTGATCAATACACTACTGAAATTCGTGCTAACGAAATGCAAATGTTAGATTCACGTGGTGCAAACCAAGGCGCTTCAGCTGGTGGTTTCCAACAACAAGCCCCACAAGGCGGTTTTAACAAGCCAGCAGCACAACAAAATACATACAGCAAACCTGCAGCAGCAGCACAAAATTCAGGTATGCAACAGGGGGGCTATCAGCAACAAGCTCCTCAACAGGGTGGAGGTTTCCAACAACAAGCTCCTCAACAAGGCGGTTATCAGCAGCAAGGCCAACAACAAGGTGGCTTTCAAAAGCAAAACCAACAACAAGCTCCTAAAGTGAATCCTCAAGAGCCTGTAATGGATTTTGATGATGATATTCCCTTCTAAATAGCGCTAAATTATTAAGAACAAAGGCCTGATCTATCAGGCCTTTTTTGTATCTGCTGGAATATTCCAATATAGACAGTCTAAACTCGAAGTGCTGTCCAAACTGTATTTTTTGTGTACACTAACTTCAGGTTGATCAGAAAATAAAGACGGTATTTATGGCAAATGTAAGAGGTGAGTTCAGTTCCCGTATTGGTTTTATTTTAGCGGCAGCTGGTTCTGCCGTTGGCTTAGGTAATATTTGGGGGTTTCCCACACAAACCGCGAATAACGGTGGCGCAGCGTTTGTACTTGTTTATTTGATCTTAGCTTTTTCCTTAGCTTACCCCGCATTTATGGCGGAGTTATTGATTGGCCGCTATGGTCAGGCTAACGCTGTTACTTCTTTACAAAAACTATCCCGAACATTATTTCAAAAACGCTTTGCTTTTATTGTTGGCTTTGGCGGTATTATATTTGCATCTTTAATTTTAAGTTTTTATGGTATTCTCGCCGGCCGAATGATGTCATTTGCTATAGAACCAATAACCCAAATAGCAGGTTTGGACGCCATTTCTGGTTGGGTAGTGACAGATTCACTAATTCGAAATTTGTTCTTTACCGCGTCTTTTATGTTTTTAACACTTTATATAATCAGAAAAGGCGTTAAAGAAGGTATCGAAAAATGGTCATCCCGATTAATGCCGTTATTAATAGGGCTGTTAATATGTTTGATCGTTTATGTGTTTACATTAGAAGGTGCAAGCGTAGGTCTTAATGCCTATTTAAACCCTGACTTTACTCGAACATTAGATCCAAATTTAATAATTAGTGCATTGGGCCAAGCGTTTTTTTCCCTATCTATCGGCACCAGTACTATGGTTATTTATGGATCTTACATTTCAAAAAAAGAAAATTTGATCAGCTTAGGTGCACAAGTCACTTTGATTGATGTTTCTATCGCTTTTTTAGCTGGTTTATTAATTATTCCAGCAATGTACGTGGCGCAAGCACAGGGGGTCGCCATTTTTGCTGAAGATGGTAGTCTTATTTCAGGTTCAAATGTGGTCTTTGTTGTTCTGCCTAGCTTGTTTAGTTCCATGGGAGCTGTTGGTTCTATTGTCGCATTTACGTTTTTTGTATTGATGACTATTGCCGCTTTAACATCTTCAATATCAATGCTTGAAACACCTGTATCTTATGTCGTTGAACGCCATAATATGGAACGTAAAAAAGCCAGTATGATTATTGGCGGAGTAATTTTTATAATAAGCGCCGCTATTATTAGTAATGTAGAGGTATTGCTTGGGTTAGTTATTACTATAGCAACAGAATATGGACAGCCTATTATTGCCATGCTTGCCTGTATTTTTGTCGGTTGGATTTGGCATAGGAATGAAATATTAAAAGAACTACAGCAAGGCAATGATGATGTCGAAAATAGTTTTTTTTGGAAAGTTTGGCCTTGGTACGTGAAATTTATTTGTCCAACAGCGATAGCTTTGGTATTTATTCATTATCTCAATACATAGGTTTAAGTGCAGGTATTATCTCATTATAAAGGTAAAAATATGTTCCATTTAGTTACAACGGACAAAGACTTAGATGAAGTTGTTACTGTTGCTCGAATAATTTGGACTGAGCATTACACATCGATAATCGGTATAGAACAAGTTGAATACATGCTTGAAAAGTTTAATTCAAAGCAAGTTATTGCTGAGCAAATAGCCGATGATAATTACCAATATTATTTGGTTAAGAATAAAGGGGAAATTGTTGGCTATATAGGCGTGCAATTGAAAGCTAGCGAGCTGTTTTTAAGTAAAATATATATTCAATCTGCTGAACGAGGCCTAGGCCTAGGGAAGTTATCAATGGCATTTATTAAAAAGGTGGCAGAAGAAAATAACCTTAGTAAAATTACCTTAACGGTGAATAAAAACAATAGAGACACTATTGCCGCATACTATAAGTTTGGTTTTACAAATACCGGCGAAGTTTGTGCAGATATTGGTGAAGGGTATGTGATGGATGATCTACAAATGGAGCTTCAATTGTCAGAATAACCAATAACAGTTGCGCTCAACCCTCTGAGCACAACTCATTATAAAAATAGTACTTTAATATCCTATCGCCATGCCATCTTTACGCATTTCGCTGGCGCCATGATAAACACCCGTTTTAGGATCTAACCATATCGCTTGATAGCCACCAAATGGACCACTGGTGATATTTACTTTATGACCACGTTTTTGCAGCTCTCTTACTACATCGGCTTTCACACCACTTTCTAATTCAAGCACACCGCCATCCTTCATCCTTGCTTGCCAAGTAGGTTCGGTAGAACCGTTGTGGTGATATCGAGCAGCGTCACCTGCTTGTTGTACTCCCATACCAAAGTCGATGATATTTGCGACCATCTGCACATGTCCCTGTGGTTGCATAGCGCCGCCCATTAAACCAAAGCTCATTAATGGTTTGCCATCTTTTGTCATAAACGCTGGAATTATAGTGTGGAAAGGGCGCTTGTTTGGAGCATAAACATTTGGATGATCTTCAGATAAAGAATATTGTGCACCGCGGTTTTGAAAAATAAAACCTAACCCATCGGCAACAAGGCCAGTACCCATACCACGATAATTACTTTGAATAAGTGACACCATCATGCCGTCTTTATCCGCTACCGTCATGTATATGGTATCGCCTTCAAGAAGTTTTGGATCTCCATGATCAACTTCTAGTGCTGCTTTATCCATATTTATTAATGCGCGGCGGCTTTTGCCATACTCTTTTGATAACAATCCATCTAAAGGAACATTGTAATAATCTGGGTCAGCATAAAAGCGTGCTCGGTCTTCAAAGGCGAGTTTTTTCGCTTCAGTCATAACATGTAAATAATCGGCACTATTATGACCCATAGCTTTTAAGTCATATCCTTCAAGTATGTTTAACATTTGCAGCGCAGCTATGCCTTGCCCATTTGGCGGTAATTCCCATACATCTACACCACGATAATTTACTGACACAGGATCTATCCATGTACTGGTATGTGAAGCAAAATCTTCTTTACGTAGAGGACCATCAATGCGTTTAAAATAAGCATCGATAGTATCTGCGATTTTGCCTTTATAGAACGCAGCTCGGCCACCTTTGGCGATCATCGATAAAGTATTGGCTAAATCTGGGTTTTTAAATATCTGCCCTTCTTTAATGTATTTTCCATCGATAAGGTAAGTCGCTTGATAATTGGCGATTTCTTCTATTTCACCTGCGGCAAATAGTTTTTCATAACGGGCTTGGTATATACCCATATAATAAGAAACCACTTCAGTAACAGGAAAACCCTCTTTTGCGTATTTTATCGCTGGCGCGAGGTTATCGGTCATTGAAATTTTGCCAAACTTGTCGTGTAACTCATACCAGGCATCTACTGTACCCGGAACGGTTACTGGCGCAGTGCCCCAATTAGGTATTTCACTAACATCACCAATTTTTGCTTTTAAATCAGCTAGGGTTTGACCTTTTGCACTGCGACCTGAACCATTCAAACCGTGCAGTTTCTCGGTTTTTGGATCCCAAACAATGGCAAATAAATCACCTCCAATACCATTACCTGTTGGCTCCATTAGACCTATTGCTGCATTAGCTGCAATAGCCGCATCTACAGCACTACCGCCTTTTTTTAGAATATCTATGGCAATTTGGCTCGCTAAAGGATGAGATGTTGCTGCCATACCATTAGTTGCAAGCACCGCCGAACGAGTTGCCCAAGGAGCGTTGACGACACGATCGCCACGTCCATCTTCCCTCATAGTAACTGCTTCATTGTTTTCGCCAACATAAACAATTCTATTGTCAGTTGAAACCTCAATTGGAACGTCATTTGAACTCATCTCATTTCCATCATTGCAGGCCGCTAAAAAGAAAACGGTACAGGCAGGTATAATTATTAATTTGAAGTTCATCGTTTTCTACTCATCTTCATTTTGCTGTTGAATTGTCCATAGCTTAGCGTAAGAGCCATTTTGTGCAAGTAGCTGAGTGTGGGAGCCGTGCTCTACTACTTCACCTTGCTCTATAACTATTATTTTATCTGCATCACTAATGGTGGACAAACGGTGTGCGATCACCATGCTAGTAACACCCTGTGACAGTTCTTTAAGGGCACTCATAATTGCTTGCTCTGACTTGCTGTCTAATGATGAGGTTGCTTCATCAAACACTAAAATAGGTGGCTTTTTAAGGATGGTACGTGCTATAGCTACTCGCTGCTTTTCTCCCCCAGATAATTTCAGGCCTCGTTCACCAACCATGGTATTTACACCCTCAGGTAGCGACTGAATAAATCCATCTAAATGCGCTAATTTTATCGCATTCAGTACCTCTTCATCACTTGCCCCTTGCTTACCATAGCGAACATTTTCAATAATGTTATCGTTAAATAACACCGTATCTTGCGGCACTATTCCGATAGCTTTGCGTAGTGAATTAAAAGTGAGTGAACTAATGTCTTGTCCATCAATTTTTATTGAGCCACTCGATAAGTCATAAAATCGGAATAGCAATTTCACCAATGTTGATTTACCGCCACCACTGGCGCCAACTATTGCGACTTTCTCGCCTGGATTAATAGTAAAATTCACATTTTTTAGGATAGGACGGTCACTATGATATTTAAATGAAACATCGTTAAAAGCAACACTGCCATTGCTAATTTTTAGAGCAACAGCGTCTTCTTTTTCAACAACTTTGGGCTTTATAGAAAGCAAGTTAAACATCAACTCAATATTGGCTAACGAGCCTTTCATTTCTCGATAGACAAAACCTAAGAAATTAAGCGGTAAAAAAATTTGCATCATAAAAGCATTTATTAAAACAAAATCACCTAAAGTCATTTCACCATTTGCTACTTGTGTTGCTGCTAGCGCCATCATTGCGGTCATCGAAGTGGCAATGACCAATGCCTGCCCACCATTCAATACAAACAGTGATAGCCGGTTTTTACGCTTGGCAATTTCCCAGTCAGCCAGTTCATTGTCGTAACGATTGGCTTCATAGGCTTCGCTGGTAAAATACTTTGTAGTTTCGTAGTTAATTAAACTATCTATGGCCTGTGAGTTACTTGCTGAATCAGCTTTATTCGCTTGGCGAACAAAGCCTGTTCGCCACTCAGTTGTCTTTACCGAATAACCAACATAAATAATTATCGAAGCTAAGGTGATAGCCGCAAAATTGATGCCGTAATTGAAAAACAGGATGAAAACAACTAGGCCAATTTCTAACAGGGTAGGAATAATATTAAACACCATAAAACGCATTAAAAAGTTAATACCACTGGTGCCACGTTCAATATCACGAGATAAACCGCCTGTACGGCGGTTTAAATGAAACTCTAAATCTAAACTGTGCAGGTGCTGGAAAACTTTTAAGCCAATGCGGCGAATAGCGCGCTCGGTAACACGACCAAATAGCGTATCTCGAATTTCACCAAACAATACATTTGAAAACCGTACTATTCCATAAGCAATTACCAAAGCTATTGGAGCAATTACCAATGCGCTGGCATCATTTGCTGATGTATCCAGGTCATCAACGATGTATTTTAAAATAAAGGGTAAACCGACACTGGCAAGTTTTGCTAAGATCATAAAAATTAACGCGTTAAAGATTCTCCGTTTATATTCAAATAAATAGGGAATAACGTGTTTGATTATTTTCCAATTGAAGCTGTCCGCTTCAGTTGTTGAATGTTGCCCGTGGCGCATAGTTACGATCACTAATAAGTTATTGTATTTTGATAATAGCTAATCGTAGGTGATTGAGATATAAGAAATTGCAGTCCGGCTACTTTTTATTAGCCGGAGGTAATCTAATAGTGATTATGGAAGGTTAGTAATAAAAATCGTCATGGTTGTGAATTTGAGGATCGTCAATAATTTCTTCAATACCAACTTCGATGTTGTGGTTATCGACTAAGTCGCTTAAATAAACCGTTTGTGTAGCTCCATCAACCCAGGTTACTGTGCCGCTGCCTTTATGTGTGCCACATACCATGCCGATGCGTACTTTGTCTAAATCCATAAATCCCCCTTTTGATGAATTGTAATGAGCTATTCGGGTAAATAGTGCTGTACAAAATATAGACAATTCAGGGCTGGTTTAGTTCAAATGTTAAATGGATGTTTGTAAATTGCTGCGTGCGAAGCTTGGAAATCATACGGGTTACTAAAGCTAAGTAATATTTCTTAGAAAATTTTTATCGTTAGTTAAGGAGTAAAACTGATACCTAAAATACAGTTTGATTTTGCTCCCGTTACTTCAGGCAGATTTCCGGGAATCTTATTGTCAAAAGCGAAAGCCAGCCATGCAAAAACTAGTGCTTCTAAACTGTCGTTATCAACGCCTTTTTTTTCTGCAGTGGTAATACAATGTTCAGGTAATAATTTTTTTAGTTGCTTGACTAATTCTGGGTTATTAGCTCCGCCACCACATAGAATTACCTCAGCGTTTGAGCATAATTTATCTAAGTCATGGGCAATGCTTTTACAAGTTAAAGCAAGTAGTGTTGCCTGGACGTCCGCAGGCGATACCTGATCAATATGGTTAATAGTTTTTAGCCAATCTAAATGAAAGTATTCTCTACCAGTGCTTTTAGGTGTTGGCATAGAAAAGTAAGGATCATCCAACATGTTAGTTAATAACTGCTTATTTACTTTGCCCGTTAACCCCCATTTACCGTCAATATCAATGCCATGTGGACAATCTTCATGATGCTTTCGGTACCAGTCATCAAGTAGTGCATTACCTGGACCAGTATCAAAGCCACAAATATTTTGTTTATGATCTTTTGGTAAAAAAGTAATGTTACTAATACCGCCAATGTTTACTGCGCAAACATTACGTTTAGTTGCAGAAAAAAGTGCCTTATGAAAAGCAGGAACCAATGGCGCGCCCTGACCGCCAAGAGCAATGTCTTTATCTCTAAACTTACCAATGACTCTAATTCCGGTTAAACAGGCTAAGGTTTGATTACAGCCTATTTGAAGAGTGAATGGTGCGTTGGATGTGGGTCGGTGTCTAATAGTTTGACCATGATTTCCAATTGCTATAATACTTGCACTCGATAAATTTTGTTGAATCAAGAAGGCATTGATTGCCGAGGCAAACTCTTTGGCTAATAGTTTATCTAGCTCGCCCATACGATCAATCTCATTATCACTTGGCGTATATAATGAGGTGATCAGATTTTGGGTAGTTTTATTGTACGCTTGAAAGTAAGAAGCGACTAAGTGGTGGCTATTTTCTTCGAATTGCACCAGTGCCAAATCAATTCCATCGGCACTGGTTCCTGACATAATACCAATGTAATATTGGCCATTATCAGAGCTACTCACTAACACCTTGCTGCACATCATCGGTGGCTGCAATTAATGTTTGTTTAGAGTTTTCTAATTCTAATAAAGCTTGTTTTGCGACCACGGCAAATTCAGCTTTATATTTTTTATTAATCGGCTCAGCATCAGGTAATTTTACTGTACGTGGATTACGGTGAACACCGTTTAACAAAAATTCGTAATGTAAATGTGGTGCTTGTGATAAACCCGTAGAGCCAACATAACCAATTACTTGACCTTGTTTAACTCTTGCACCTTTTTTAACCGCTCGTTTAGAAAAGTGTAGGTATTTAGTCACTATGCTGTTGGCATGTTGAATAAATACATAGTTACCATTGTATTTATTATAAGTAGCGGCTATTACACGGCCGTTACCTGCAGCTTTAACTGGAGTACCCGTAGGTGCACGGTAATCTACGCCATTATGAGCTTTTACACGTTTAAGAATTGGGTGATAACGTTTAGGTTTAAAACTTGAACTGATGTATTGAAAACTAACAGGTGCTCGTAAAAACGATTTACGCATACTGTCGCCATTTTCAGCGTAGTATTCACCATCTTTGAAACGAACTGCTTTAAAAGCTTCATCTTGGTTAATGAATTCAGCGGCTAAGATATTACCATGGCCAACAAAATCGCCATCAACATATTGATCTTCATACATCACACTGAAAGTGTCACCTTCGCGAATGTCTAAGGCAAAATCGACATCCCAACCAAATATATTCGCTAGGTTCATTATTTGATTATTGCTCATGCCGGCGTTTAAGGCTGCATTCCAAAAGCTACTTTTGATAGTTGCTTGTGCATAACCAATACGAGTTTCAATTTGTTTTTCATCAACACTACTTTCAAAACTATCATCAGTACGAGTAACCATTAACGTTTCAGTTATTGATTTTTTGTATTTTACTTTTAACAGTTCACCATCATCATTACTGGCGATTTGAATTTCATCGCCAACTTTAAGTTTGCGTAATGACTTACCGCCTTCAGTTTTATCAACCGCATGTGTTGTTGCCGCGCTAAAACCAAAGCGTTTAAAAATTTTACCTAAAGAATCACCACTTTTTACCGTAGCTGTTTGCCACGAAATTGGATCAGGTTTGTTATGTTCCGCTTTTTTAAGAGCAACTTGAGTTTCTTCAGGAATTTCTAATGCGTAAGTTTTGCCCACTTTAATTGCTGGATTTTGACTATTTCGGCTAGCTGAAGCTTTCTCTGAAGGAAAAACTATTAAAACTAATAAAAATAAGCTGCAGCAACTGATCATCAGCTGATGTTTTTTAGGGAGCTCTAAGAATATATTTTTTAATTTAATCAATGCTTTACTGCTATATAAGGTGGTTGTCGATAACTTTGCTAACAATACTATACCAAAAAAATTAAAAAACTCACAACCCTAGGGTTCCCACAAGCCGTATATTTGCAGTAGAATTCGAACATTAAGATTAAAATAACCCTGCGTTCTTGAACTAAACATTGGGTAGATGAATTACTAAAAGGCGAAATAAATGACCGATATTGAGCAAGCGTTTGAGGAAATCAAACGTGGCGCAGAAGAAATCTTGCTTGAAGATGAATTGCTAGCAAAGTTAAAAACAGGCAAGCCATTAAAAATTAAAGCGGGTTTTGATCCAACGGCACCAGATTTACATTTGGGTCATACCGTGTTGATCAATAAAATGCGTCAGTTTCAGCAATTAGGTCATGAAGTTATTTTCCTTATTGGTGACTTTACTGGCTTGATTGGTGATCCTACTGGAAAAAATGTTACTCGTAAGCCGTTAACTGAAGCTGATGTTTTAGCGAATGCTGAAACATACAAAGAGCAAGTATTTAAAATTCTAGATCCTGCTAAAACCCGTGTTGAATTTAATTCTACTTGGATGGATAAGTTAGGCTCTGCAGGCATGTTAAAGCTAGCTTCACGTCAAACTGTTGCGCGTATGATGGAGCGTGATGATTTTAAGAAGCGTTTTAAAGAAGGTCAATCGATTGCAATTCACGAATTCATGTACCCATTGGTACAAGGTTGGGATTCAGTTGCTTTAGAGTCTGATGTAGAACTTGGCGGAACCGATCAAAAGTTTAACTTATTGATGGGTCGTGAATTGCAAAAAGGTGAAGGGCAACGACCACAAACCGTATTAATGATGCCATTACTTGAAGGCCTAGATGGCATACAAAAAATGTCGAAATCATTAGGTAATTACATTGGTATCACAGATTCTCCAACAGAAATGTTTGGTAAAATCATGTCAATTTCTGATGTATTAATGTGGCGCTACTACGATTTACTTAGCTTTAAACCATTAAGTGAAATTCAATCGTATAAGGACAACATTGCACAAGGTTCAAATCCTCGCGATGTGAAAATTGAATTGGCGAAAGAGCTAATTGCTCGTTTCCATAACGAAGACGCTGCACAAGCTGCCCATCAAGAGTTTATTAACCGTTTTCAAAAAGGTGCAATGCCTGATGAAATTGATGAAAAAACTTTAGCAACGGTTGATGGCGCAATTGGTATTGCTAATTTACTTAAAGATGCAGGTTTAGCCGTGAGTACATCAGAGGCTATGCGTATGATCAAACAAGGTGCAGTTAAAATTGATGGTGACAAAGTTTCTGACAATAAATTGCAGTGTCTGGCCGGTACAACAGCTGTTTATCAAATCGGTAAACGTAAATTTGCCAAAGTAACGCTTAGCTAAATCATTAATATTCTAAATAATTCCAGCCAGTGTTAGCACTGGCTTGTTTTTATCTACTTTTCACGTAAAGTAAACTTAGTGTTTCATATTTATATCATTCTTAATGGCTAACTTCATGCTAACAATAAAAAAAATAATCTTAGTGACCAGCTTCTTTTGCAGTGTTTTATTCATTACTGGTTGCTCTACGAGCACTGAAACCAGCTTTAATGATGAATTTGATTTTACTGTTGTGAAAACCTACAGTTTGTTTCCTCGAGAGTCTAAATTTACCGAACTGCAAGAGATGAGTGATTTTCAACGTAACCGCATTGAACTTGCTGTTGAAAAGCAAATGGAACTGCAGAATTTTAGTTATACACAATTTGAACAAGCTGATGTGATCATTAGTTACTTTCTAGTGGGTAATAGTTTAAGTGAATTAAAGAAGTACAATAAAGGCGTGAAAGCATGCTTAGGTTGTAGTCAAAATGAACAGGCTGTATTGAACAAAGATATACGTACATCTATGTTGGTATTGGATGTATTGGACAGTGACAAAAAACGTTCAATATTTAGAGGCTATACAAAATTAGATTTAGATCCTGAAGATACCAGCGAAGAAAATCAACAAGAGACGATTGAAGCCGTACAGTTAATTTTGTCTCAGTTTCCTCCTGAAATTAAGCAGTAATACCAATCAGTATATTTAATTTCTAATAAATAATATAGAGCGCTATAATAGCGCTAATATATCAGCTTAATGAGCAATTTAATGACATTTCCAAACGATGAAAACGGTTTAGTCTTAGCCGAAATGCAAGATGCAGGTATTGATCTTAGCAAGCCACTTACCGTTGAATTTTTCCAACTGTTTGAACAAGAAAAAGACGCAAGAGCGTTAGCTGAATTTGTGCTTAGTAGTGATATGAATGCTACGGTTAAAGTTCACCCTGATCAAACACCAAATATCTGGGATGTGGATTGCCAAGTAGAAATGCTACCAAGTTACGAAAATATCGTGGCAATGGAAGAAAAATTCGAAAAGTTAGCGAATAAATATAACGGCTATAATGATGGTTGGGGTGTCCAACAAGACGACTAATACCAATTCCATTAATTATGGGAGCTGCTTTTTAGTGAGGAAAAATGGATAAATACAAGGCATAAAATTTTATAAGTAGCTATTCTACTTAAAGATTTTATAACGCAGTAGTTATTTTTTTTAACCAGTAAAAATGAACAAATAATTAATGGACTTGGTATAAAAGCATACCAATCAATAATTGAAAGGCTATCTAGTCTTTCAATTCATCATCAAAATGAAACGCCGGTAATGACACTTTCCAATAAATCCCAGCTAAGCGCAAAGATAATGCACCTACCATTGCCAAAGATCCAGCGATAGGCTCCGATAGGCCTACGTAAGTAAACCCTACGAATAAAAAGCTACCTAGCATGGCGGCTAGAGCATAAATCTCTTTTCGTAAAATAAGTGGTATTCGATTACAAATAATGTCGCGGATCATACCGCCGGCAACACCGGTTATAGTGCCCATAATCACTGAAGTCAGAATGGTTTGCTCATAACTTAATGCTTTATGCGTACCGAGTACGGCAAATAATGCTAAGCCAAAGGCATCGGCAACGTGCATAAATCGTTTTGGCACAAGTTTCGGCTGCCTGATCAGCAAAATAGTTAATAATGAAGTCACAAAAATTATGGCAACATATTCATTTTGCACAGTCCAAAATATTGGTGCTCCTAAGATTATGTCGCGAATTGTGCCACCACCAACTGCTGTTACAGCAGCCAATACCATAACTCCAAATGGATCAAGTCTATATCTGCCCGCCATTAGCGCACCTGATAAAGCAAAAACAATGACACCAAATATGTCGGCAAAATAGATAAAGGTACTGATAGGGCTAGCAATATCATCCATTGTTAGTGCTCTGTCTTAACTGTCATGTTAGCTGCTTGCCAAGCATTCATATCGCCAGTTAAATGGCTAACATGCTTGAAGCCATTTTCTTTTAATATATCTATTGCTATTCCTGCACGTCGACCAGAACGACAGTAAACGACGATGTTTTTGTCTTTGAAAGTAAAAAGATTATTGAGGTTAGTGACTAACTCTGTATGAGCAATATTTAGAGCATCTGGAATATGACCATCTGAAAACTCTTCTGAACTACGTACATCAAGTAGCAAAAAATGTTCATTACTGCTTTGCATGTCTAATAGTTGTTGTTGGCTAACTTCAGAGCTTAAGTGTGCCTTGACCTTTGGTGGCTTTTCAAATTTTCCAAAGTTACCACAAGCGACTGTCAATATAGTTAAAGAGATAATAACAAGGTATCGAAACACGAAAATTCTCTATTTTTAATAACGTTAAACAAATAGTAGCATTTAATTTTGATTATAAAAGCAAAAAAAATCCTGACATTATAAATCAGGATTTTATTTTAATTACTTAAATATCGTTTTAATTTAATGATTTAGTTTTTAATTCAGTAAGCATGTTCATCACTAATTCAGAAGAATTGACTGATGCGGTTTCTAGGTATTCTTCAAATGATGTAGGGGACTCTTTACCAGCAATATCGCTCATTGAACGAATTACTACAAATGGCACATTGAATTGATGGCATGTTTGAGCGATTGCTGCACCTTCCATTTCAACTGCTGCCATCGTAGGGAAATTAGCACGGGCTTTGGCAATATCATCATCTTTAGTCATGAATGTGTCACCAGTGGTAATAAGACCAGTTAAAGTTTTAATACCCACAAGTTTATCTATACCTGCTTGCGCAGCTGTTACTAGAGTAGGATGCGGTAAAAATGCGGCAGGCATGCCTGGTAGTTGGCCAATTTCATAACCGAATGCTGTTACATCAGCGTCATGATGTCTAACTTCAGAGCTGATCACAATGTCACCAACTTTAAGTGATTGCTCAAAGCCACCGGCAGAGCCAGTATTGACTATGTAATCTGGTGAAAATTTTTCAATCATTAATACTGTAGCTAATGCTGAGGCAACTTTACCAATACCTGATTGCACCAGTACTACTTCAGTACCATCAATGTTGCCGGTAAAGAAGTTGTAACCGGCATGTTGGTGCTCGGCAAAATTCTCTAGTTTGGCTTTTAAAATTGCAACTTCTGGCTCCATAGCGCCAATGATGCCTGCTTTCATAACGATACTCTTTTTAACTGATATTTTATGGTGGCAATTATACCCGTTTAGTCATTAAATAATACGAATATCCGCGACTTTTTAGATAATAGCAGTAACTTATTTTGATGCCGGCGAGAAAGAGTTATCACCATAGAACAGCTTTAATTTCTTAGGTCCTGTGAGTTTAATAGCACCCTATTGGTATAAAAATCACAGTTTTTTTTCAAACAAAACGGGGAATATTTACCCCGTTTTAATAACAAATGATAAAGCCTGTTTATGCAGGGTAGGCCGCTTTTAAGCCATTATAAACGTTGCTTTGGAAATCATCAGATGTAGTATCAAGAGATGTTACTAAATCAGCAAGTACTTCGTTATCTTCTTTGCCATTCCAGATTTTGATGTATGTGCCTTCTTTGTAGCCATAATCTTGACGGAAGAAGTTAAGTGTATTCTTACCTACATATTGACGGAACAACTCATTTAAGTCCATTTTCATCAATGACATACAGGCAGTGAAGCTTTTGCCATCAAAATCTTTATTGGCAACAGCTGCAGCAGCTAAATCTTCTAACGCTAGTTTAAAGTCAGTATGCTCAACAGATTGTTGTAGTTCAGTCGCTAATTGTTCAGCTATTGCGTCGACATTGTTTTCTTTCATTAAGCGTAAAGATAAACCAAAGTGAAAAATATCAACAAGCTCTAATTGTACTTGGGGTACATCACACTCTTGATGTTTCCACCATTTCCAACCGTGGTGATCAAGCATTTCAGCACACTCAACCCAAATGGCACGATACCACTCGTAGTTGTCTGCTCGCCATGTATCACTTACACGAGTATTCATAGCATCTTGCATTGCTAACATTTGTTTAATTTGCTTAATAGCGGTAGATAGATCAGACATCGGTGGCCCTAAAATAAAGTGAATTTTTATACGGTTATATAGCCAATATTTTGCCGTAAAACGAGCCGTATAGCTAATGAAAAATAAAATTTATAAGACTATTTTATAAATCTATCTAAAATGGTTGCTGCGGTCATGTCACCAGTTACGTTCACCACGCTTCTACCCATATCTAATAACCGATCTACCCCTAATATCAAGGCAATACCTTCAACCGGCAACCCTTGGCTGGCAAGAGTACCAGCAAGTATAGGAATAGAGGATGACGGAATTCCAGGAGCACCTATTGAAGCAACAATTGCGAGTAAAACAATAGATACGAGCTGCATTGTTGATAAATCGATACCAAATGCTTGTGCAATAAATAATACCACCGTAGCTTGGTACATAGCCGTTGCATCCATATTGATGGTGGTGCCAAGAGGAATAATTAAACGACTTACTTGTGGAGAAACCTTATGAATATCTTCAGTAACCCTAAGGGTCACAGGCATAGTGGCACTTGATGATGAGGTTGCTAAAGCAAGTGCCATAACTTCACGGCTATTCTTCATAAAAGTGAAAGGATTTCTTTTACCTAAAAACGTAACAAGTAACATGTAAATTATCAGTAGTGCCAATAACCCAATAACAACATTAAGGAAAAATAATGATACTGCGGTTATCGCACCTAGGCCTTTATTAATGACTGTGTTGGCAATCAATCCAAAAACAACAATTGGCGTATATTTCATTAGCCACAGTACAATGGTCATACATACATTTTGAATTGATTGCATCAGGTCAACTAAAGGCTTAGTGTCTTTTTTGGGCATATTTAACAAGGCAAAACCAATAATCATTGCCGCCACGACAAGCTGCAACATATCGGTATTATTCATATGCATAAACAGGTTATCAGGAAAAATACCTTTGATAATACCAATAACACCATGTTCAATAACGTTTAACTGTTTTACATCGTGTTCTGCAAGAGCGCCAAGGAAGCTATTATTTATTGCACTGCCTGGCTCGATAATTCCCGCTAAGAAAAAGGCTAATCCAGTTGCTAAAGCTGAAGTGCAGAGGATGTACATCAGCCCTAAACCTACAGTGCTTAATGCTTTATTGTTTTGGCCTTGATAAATACCTAATATTACCGAACTGATCACTAGCGGTATTACCACAAACTTTAACAAAGTCATGAAGATATACCCAGGAAGAGCTATCCATTCACCAATAGATAACGCTAATTCTCGTTCTACATAAGCGAAATTTTCACCCAGCAATGCGCCAATTATAAATCCTGCAAATAGACTGATAATGACTTTGAACCAAAGTTGCTCACGTATTGTGGTTTTATCTAATAATCCTGCTGAGGTCATTGCGCTTACTTTTGTTATTATTTTAAGTTTATTTACCATAATCTTTTAATTAAAAATCAACAAGTATTCGCTTTATTTAATTCTATAATTTAGCTTTGTTTATATTTAGTAATTAACCTGTCTAAATTATTCGCAAAGGCTTGTCTATCAGCTTGGTTTAATGGCGGTGGTCCACCGCTTTGAACACCACTGGCTCGCATAGTATCCATAAAGTCTCGCATGTTTAAACGAGCGCGAATATTACTTGTAGTGTAAAGTTCGCCTCTAGGGTTTAACGCTGTAGCACCTTTATCGATTACTTCGGAAGCAAGTGGGATATCTTGAGTAACCACTAAGTCGCCTTGCTCTACTCGTTTGACGATTTCATCGTCGGCAACGTCAAAACCAGAAGACACTCGTACAAAAGAGATGTATTTTGAAGGGGGAATTCGCATTGCATGGTTAGCAAATAGAGTGATTTGTAATTGTGTTCGGTCGGCTGCTTTAAATAAAATCTCTTTAATTACTACTGGACAAGCATCGGCATCCACCCAAATTTTCATAACTTCTATGCCTCGGTTTAAATATCAGTAGGTTTTTCTATTTCATAAATAGCATCAGAAATGTCGGCTACTTTATCATTTAATATTGCCTGAGCGTCATACAACCCTTGGTTATAATAAACGGCGCCCATTTCTTTGGCAAAAAAATCTAATAGAAATTCAGCATCAAATTGACCTAATTCTTGATCGAGTTCTGCTTCAAAGTAGCGTTGCAGTTTTAGCACTAAACCATCTTTTTGTGCTGTTGAAAACTTAATTGTAGACAACTTTAATCCTTATTTACCACTCTCTACCCAGTATGCGCTGCCATTACATTGCATATACTTGTAACAGTCAGCATTTGCAGCAATGTTACAGCTATTTACCACAAGAGCGTTGCCGCCTTGAAATTGGGTATTTACTTGCAATTCTCTGATCAAATGAGATTTTGAAAATTGATTATTTGCAGGTAAATGATCAGACTTTGTTACCTGCTTTTCTACTTGATGTATGCATTGTGAAGAGGTAACGCTAGCTAGAGAGTCACCACCATAGCGCCTTATTTCTTGTAAAGTATATTGCTCAACCACGTTAGAACTAATTTCTCCCCGTAAGAATGGGCCGGCATTAGTTCTAACTTCTAATGAACTACATGAAGTTAAAGTCAAGCATAGCATGACGCTTAGTATTTTTTATCATAATATTAAACTTGAAATTAAAAGTCTTTCAATAGCAAAACTTTTGGATGCTTATCACTAGAATATTCATGATAAATATCATCAAGATAAGTGCCTAATTTAGCCACCTCTAGATCTGCGGGGATGATAACATCATAAACTCTTACGCGCATGCCAACATCTGATTCGATAAATAATAACCATTCATTATTTTTCCTATGGACCGACATTTTTTTACCGAATACATCAAATATAAGTTTATTGGGTTTCTGCATTTATAGCTCCGCAGTTTGCTGCTCACTGGTTTCATATTCAAACCCACCGATGAACTTTTGTATGAAATTATAAACTAGGCACATAATTGCAACAGAGATATAGCCAAATATTAGATAGAAAAATGGAAAGATAATCATCATAGATGATGGAAAGGCAATTTGGTTTCCTGTGGCATCCATGCTTGGTGACACTGCCATCATCATTAAAAACATCGGAATAAACATTGGTAAGGTAGCAACCGCCATCAAAATTCCGAATACTTTACCGTTTTGGTGAGGTGATAATTTTTTAATTTGTTTTTTCATTATTAACTTGTCTTATTATTTTTTAAACCTACCTTACTTATTTGCAACCAACTTATCAATAAAAGAGACAGTCACTAATTATTTAATGGACTTGGAATAATAGGTACAAAACAGAATATTTCCCATCCATGGGAATTCTGCATATAGCTCATCCATGATCAAAAAAGGCGGGTAAACCCGCCTTGATGATAGTTTTCTAACTTGAAAATTAAGCTTGCTGTATTTGAATTAACTCTTCTGCTAAAACAAAATCTAATATGCCCATTGCTGCTTTTCGACCTTCATCTATAGCAGTAACAACCAAGTCTGAACCGCGCACCATGTCACCACCAGCAAAGATATTTTGTTTACTGGTTTGCATAGCAAAACTCGATTTTTCAGTGGCTAAAACACGGCCACGAGAATCAATTTCAACACCGGCATCTTTCATCCATTGTGGTGGGCTAGGTAAGAAACCAAAGGCAATTACTACTGCATCTGCTTCCATAACAAACTCGCTACCTTCAATAGGCTCTGGGCTGCGACGGCCATTAGTATCTGGTTGGCCAAGCTGAGTTTTTACAAACTTAACGCCACACGCTTTACCTTGTTCATCAACAGCTACATCTAAAGGCTGAATGTTAAATTCAAAATTAACACTTTCTTCAATTGCGTTTTGTACTTCGCGTGGTGATCCCGGCATATTTGCTTTATCACGACGGTAAGCACAAGTTACCTCTGTAGCACCTTGACGAACAGCTGTGCGTACACA
This sequence comes from Thalassotalea psychrophila, assembly GCF_031583595.1. Classification (NCBI taxonomy): domain Bacteria; kingdom Pseudomonadati; phylum Pseudomonadota; class Gammaproteobacteria; order Alteromonadales; family Colwelliaceae; genus Thalassotalea; species Thalassotalea psychrophila. Next base: position 3,912,955 of record NZ_CP134145.1, on the reverse strand, counting down.
GTCCATTGCGGTATCACCACCACCTAAGACAATAACTTTTTTATCGGCAAAGCTTGTATAAGGTTTAACGTTTTCGGTAATGCCCATGGTTTTTTGAGTATTTGCGATTAAGTAGTCTAACGCGCTGTACACCCCTGGAGCGGCTTCATTATCAAAACCACCAGTCATGTCGGTGTAAGTGCCTAAACCTAAAAATACTGCATCATATTGTTCGCTAATGTCGCTAAAGCTAATGTCCGTACCAACATTTGTATTAAGCTTAAACTCAATACCCATACCTTCAAATATTTTGCGACGACGTACAACAACATCTTTTTCAAGTTTAAATGATGGAATACCAAAGGTTAGTAAGCCACCAATTTCTGCTTGTTTATCATATACGACAGCTTTTACGCCGTTACGTGTTAGCACATCAGCACAAGCCAAACCTGCCGGGCCTGCACCTATAACTGCAACCGTTTTGCCTGTAGACACCACATGACTTAAGTCTGGAGTCCAGCCTTGGGCGAACGCTGAGTCAGTAATATATTTTTCAATATTACCGATAGTTACTGCACCAAACTCGTCATTTAAGGTACATGCTGATTCACATAATCTGTCTTGTGGACATACTCGACCACACATTTCAGGCAATGAATTGGTTTCGTGACAAAGTTCAGCTGCTTCTAAAATTTTACCGTCAGTAACTAACTCCAGCCATTGTGGAATATAGTTGTGTACTGGACACTTCCATTCACAATAAGGGTTACCACAATCTAAACAACGATCTGCTTGACCAGCACTTTGATCATCACTTAGGGGCTGATAAATCTCTACAAAATTAGCTTTTCGTAAATCGATAGCTTTTTTCGGTGGATCAATTCTTTTTACATCTATAAATTGATAAACATTTTTACTCATAAACTTTCCTACCTATAAAACGTGCCTACTGGGCCTGTACTCTTAACTCAGCTGATGAACGGCTGCGATGGCCTAATAATGTTTTAACATCAGTGGCTTTTGGTTTTATTAGTTTAAATTTCGGTGCAAAATCGCTGAAATTCTCGAGAATAAATTCTGCTCTAAGACTGCCTGTTTCTTCAAAGTGGTGGTTAATAAGACCACGAAGATGCTCTTGATGAATCGACAAATCATTAAGCTCTAGAATTTCAATAGATTCGCCGTTTAAGCGTGAATCTAAATCATCCGCTTCATCAAGCACATAGGCAAAACCACCAGTCATACCGGCACCAAAGTTAAGCCCAACTTGACCAATAATGGTTACGATACCGCCAGTCATATATTCACAAGCATGATCGCCAGCACCTTCAACTACAGCATTACAGCCAGAGTTGCGTACCGCGAATCGCTCACCTGCAGTACCAGCAGCATACAAATGCCCACCGGTCGCACCATACAAACAGGTATTTCCCATAATTGGTGTTAAGTGAGTTTGATAAGTCACACCTTTTGGCGGCATAATGGTTACTGTACCACCAGCCATACCTTTACCAACGTAGTCGTTAGCATCACCAGTTAGTGTAATATTAAGGCCACCAGCATTCCAACACGCAAATGATTGCCCTACAGTACCTGTTAGGTGTAGGTGTATTGGGTTCGAGCTCATCCCCTGATTACCGTGATGGCGAGCAATTTCTCCTGAAATTAGGGCACCAACTGAACGGTCAGTATTTTTACTGTTAAAGTAATAATCACCGCCAGATTTCTCGAGAATCGCATCTTGAACTTGCGCTAAAATACTGTTGTTTAATACTGCTTTATCAAATGCAGGGTTAGCTTCAATTTGATAAAGAGCGGTATGTTCAGGTGCTACAACAGGTGCCACTATGCCAGATAGGTCTAGGTTTTGTTGCTTAGCTGTTACGCCTGAAAGTAATTCTAGTAAATCAGTGCGACCGATTAATTCGGTCAATGATGCCACACCTAATGTTGCTAGTATTTCGCGAACCTCTTGCGCAATAAAGCGGAAGTAATTCATTACTTGGTCGGGTAAACCTTTAAAGTATTCATCACGTAACAATTGATCTTGGGTAGCAATACCGGTTGCACAGTTGTTTAAGTGACAAATGCGTAAGAATTTACAACCTAATGCAACCATCGGTGCAGTACCAAAACCGAAGCTTTCTGCGCCTAAAATTGCAGCTTTAACAATATCAACACCAGTTTTTAAACCACCATCAACTTGTAAACGCACTTTATGGCGTAAGCCATTGGCCACTAGCGACTGATGTGCTTCAGCTAAACCTAATTCCCAAGGGCAACCTGCATATTTAACCGAAGTTAACGGGCTTGCACCGGTACCGCCGTCATAGCCTGAAATTGTAATAAAGTCGGCATAAGCTTTGGCAACGCCTGAGGCAATAGTACCAACGCCAGGACCAGACACTAACTTCACCGAAACAATACACTTAGGGTTTACTTGCTTTAAATCGAAAATTAATTGTGCTAAATCTTCAATTGAATAAATATCATGATGTGGCGGCGGAGAGATAAGCGTTACACCTGGTACCGAGAAACGTAGTTTCGCGATTAACGGAGTTACTTTATCGCCGGGTAGTTGACCACCTTCACCTGGTTTAGCACCTTGTGCTACCTTAATTTGTAATACATCAGCATTCACTAAGTAATGCGGAGTTACACCAAAACGACCTGAAGCAATCTGTTTAATACGTGAGTTACGTACCGTACCAAAACGACTCGCGTCTTCACCACCTTCACCTGAGTTTGAATAACCACCTAAGCGGTTCATTGCAATGGCTAATGCTTCATGAGCTTCAGGGCTCAATGCGCCAATACTCATTGCTGCGCTATCGAAACGTTTAAACATTTCAGTGTCAGCTTCAACTTCATCAATTTTGATTGAGTCAGTATCTGCTTTAAAGCCGATTAAATCTCTTAATGTTGCCGGAGGTCTTGAGTTAACAGCATCAGCATACACTTTGTAATCTTCGTAATTGCCAGTTTGCACCGAACGTTGCAAGCTAGATACTACATCAGGGTTAAAACAGTGATACTCTTCGCCATGAACGTATTTTAATAAGCCGCCATGGGTAATTTTTTGATGCGGTAACCAAGCTTTTCGAGCAAGGTTAATATTATCTTGTTCAATGTCTTTAAATTTACTGCCTTGAATTCGGCTTTGAATGCCAGGGAAACATAAATCCATGATCTCATCAGACAAACCAATTGTTTCAAACAATCCAGCACAACGGTAGCTAGCAATAGTTGAAATACCCATTTTAGATAGGATTTTCAACAACCCTTTATTAATAGCGTTACGGTAATTTTCAACTGCTTGTCTTACTGGAACATCAATTTGGCCTTGCTCGACTAAAACTTCGATAGTTTCGTAAGCCATAAATGGATAAACCGCGGTAGCACCTAAACCAAACAATACGGCAAAGTGATGAGGGTCACGAGCAGACGCTGTTTCGATAACTATGTTTGAATCACAACGCAAATTTTGATCAACCAAACGTTTTTGTACTGCGCCCACAGCCATAGCTGCCGGAATTGGTAACTTATCTTTAGCAATTTCACGATCTGATAAAATCAGAATAACTGTATTCTTGTCACGAACTAAGCTCTCAGATTCGTCACAAATGCGCTCAATTGCTTGTTGTAAGCCTTCGCTTGCTGAATAATTCAGACAGATTGTTTCAGAATGATAATGCTCAGGATCAAATTCACGAAGCTGTTTAATACCAGTGTACATTAATACCGGAGTATCAAATTGTACACGATCAGCGTGTCCCGTAGTTTCATTGAACACATTGTGTTCACGGCCAACAGAGGTAGCCAAAGACATGACAAATCGTTCACGTAATGGATCTATTGGAGGATTAGTTACTTGGGCAAACTGCTGACGGAAGTAATCGTACAATGTACGTGATTTACTTGATAATACCGCCATTGGTGTATCATCACCCATAGAGCCGGTAGCTTCTTGACCGTTTTCAGCCATAGTTTTAATTACTTGCTGAATTTCTTCGTATGAGTAATTAAACAATTTATGATATTCATTCATCTGCTGATCGGTAAATACCCTTTGACCGATTTGTTCCGCTTCTAACTTGTCAAACGGAACTAGCTGACGAATATTATTATTTAGCCATTCTCGATATGGGTGACGAGCTTTTAAATCATCGTCAATATCGCTAGATTTCAGTAGTTTACCTGTGTAGGTATCAACTGAAAGCATTTCACCTGGCCCAACACGACCTTTTTCTATTACTTCATCTTCACCGTAATCCCAAATACCAACTTCTGAGGCAAGAGTGATAAAACCATCTCTAGTTCGTACATAACGGGCAGGACGTAAACCATTTCGATCTAGATTACAGGCCACATGACGACCATTGGTCATTACAATACCTGCCGGACCATCCCAAGGCTCCATATGCATAGAGTTGAACTCATAGAATGCTCGAATATCATCATCCATTGCCGGATTATTTTGCCATGCTGGTGGCATTAATAAACGCATACCTCGGTATAAATCCATACCGCCAGACATAAATAGCTCAAGCATATTATCTAATGATGATGAATCTGAGCCACTTTCGTTTACAAAAGGTGCTGCAGATTGTAAATCAGGAATTAGTGGAGTTTTAAACTTGTAAGTACGTGCACGACTCCATTGGCGGTTACCACTAATGGTATTAATTTCACCATTATGGGCTAAATATCTAAATGGTTGGGCAAGGTGCCACTGTGGTGAGGTATTAGTTGAAAAACGCTGATGAAATACACAAATTGCTGATTGCATACGAATATCGGCTAAATCTAAATAAAAGTTTGGTAAATCTTTCGGCATTACCAAGCCTTTATAGATAGTTACTAAACACGATAAGCTAGCAACATAAAAACGGCTGTCTTCAATGCGTTTTTCAGCTCGGCGTCTTGCCATGTAGAGTCGACGTTCAAAATCTTGGTTTTGCCATCCAGAAGGGCCATTAACAAAAACTTGCTCAATGCCTGGTAAATTACCTTTAGCAATTGGACCTAATACATTCAAATCTGTAGGCACAACACGCCAGCCCACGATTTCTAGAGTTTCTTGTTCGAGTTCTTCTCTTAGAATTTTTTTCGAAAGCTCAGCTTTTACAGGGTCAGGATTTAAGAAAACGGTACCAACGGCGTATTTAGCACTTAAGTTCCAATTGTTTTCTTCTGCAATTGCTCTAAAAAAACTGTCTGGTTTTTGCATTAGCAAACCACAGCCATCGCCAGTTTTACCATCTGCAGCGATACCACCACGATGTTGCATACGATCTAATGCTGAAATCGCAGTTTTAATTAGCTTATGACTCGTTTCACCCTCTTGATGGGCGATTAAACCAAAACCACAATTATCTTTTTGAAAATTGGGATCATAAAGTTGCATGCATTGTTCTCCTGAATACTTTCTCGTTGGCGATTTCCTACGCAATAAATAGAATATTAATATTTAAAAGGTGAATAATTATTGCAAATCCCAACGGGGGAACTTTCTAAGATATAAGGATGTTAGGCAAAGGTCAACAGAAATTAGAGTTATTACTCTTCAGGTATTGTCGGTATTTTCGAGCATTTGTATGAAAGCTATTTTTTTAGTTTTTTACAAAAACCAGTAAAAATAAGGGTATGAAAGATTTGTTCCCAACTATGGAAACTTTTGCTTGTTATTCCATTTGGGCTAAAAATAAATAAAAAATTAATTATTTAGTTATACCGAAGTGGTGAATTATTATACAGATTGGCTTTTGGACATAAAAAAAGCAGTAATTAAGCTGCTTTTTACTTCAGGGAAGAAGGAATGCCAATTTAACATGGATGTTATAAAATTGGCTCACTTCAGGGAAGAAGGAATGCCAATTTAACATGGATGTTATAAAGTTGACTATAAGGTTAAAGTAAAATTTAAGCTTTATACCCGTCTTTAATCCCTTTAGTAGTTATGGCTACTGCATCATGAGCATGTAAAGATTCAAGGTGGTTAATTTTAACCCAAAAGTCATCATAGCCTTCAATTAAATTCATTGCATGTTGAACACGACGAGCAGCATCTTCACAGAACATTAAATTTTGACCATTTAAACGAGCAAATTCTTGCTCATCTTCACGCTTAACTGCTGCTTGCACGGGAGTTTGTAATGAAGCTTCGACAGTATCAACAATGTCGGTAATTGGGAAAGAGCTTACCTGTGAATTTAGTTTAACTTTGATTTCAGCAATAGAGCGCTGGCTATGCGGTGTTGCAACAATGCCTTCAGTAGTTCCAAGCCATTGCTGGACGTCTTCTTTAGCAACACTGTCTTGTTGTTCAAATTTTCTGGCAAAAGCTTGTTGAATCAATTGGCGAGCAAGAGCTGCTGAACATGGACAAGTAGATGAATAGGCAATATCAATGCATAGTTCAATATCAAATTTACCTTGTTCAATTTTACCGACAATAGTTACAGGGTATACACGCCAGCCTTTTTTACCACTGATTAATGCTTCTCTTCGCATAGGGTAATCAAAACTAAACTTAACCAGTGCGGTATCGCTTAAGTCTGCATGCGAACTAATAAACTCGTTAAGCAAATCAGTTAGTGCTTGGTAAGTAAGAGTGTTGTTACTTGCTAAATCGTCAAGCAATAAGTACAAGCGTGACATATGAATGCCTTTCGCTTTTGGATCATTCAAATTAACAAAAGCATCAATATGAGCAGATACCATTCGCTCTGCTTCATCTTTAGCTGCAACCATTACTGGCATCTCAATATTACCCATACCCACTCTATCAAGAGTACCTTCGGTTTGCGCCGCGGTTTGGTTGGCTATATCTGGCATTGATGTAGACATATCGATCGTATTTCCTGTAAGTATTCGTTAATTTACAAATTGCTGTGTTTTTAAGGCGCATATTTTAACGGAATTTCGCCAATTGTTTTATCTTTTTTTAGAGTTTAAAAGAAAAACTTATATGCTTTTTTAAAGACCAAGTAAAAAAGGTCGGCTATTTTGAATGAATTACAAGCTAAAATCAATGATTGGAGGCGATTTAACTGTATTAGAACGTTAACATAACTAAGATGTTGTGAGTATTTAGTTGCGAAAATGTACTTTGTTAGTAACTGCTGTATTTTATTGCAGCAAATGATTATTTTTCATGCTATGTTTTTTTAAATTATTTAATAATTAAGTTTCACTTAGATATTTCCCGGAGAAGAAGTAATGGAATTTCTTGATAAAGAATTAATTAAACAGTACATGGATGTGTTGGGAAGCGAAGTGTTTAATCAAACCGTTGATTTATACATTGAACAATCAGAAATATATTTAAATCAATTAAGGGATGCGATCAAAAATCAAGATTATACCCTTTGGCAAGAAAGTTGCCATATTTTAAAGTCGGCATCGGGTAATACTGGCTTGAAGCAAGTTTTTGCTAAAGCTGGCAATGCAGAATACTCTAAACAAGAATTTGTATTGTTAGCGAAAGATTTAGATGAGTTGCAAGAACTGAATAAAATTAGTATAGAACAGATACAAAAATGGCTAGCGTAAGCTAGCCATTTTCATTTAAAGCGATGGTGGTAATTAAGCGTTTAAATTGCCAACAAAACGATAGCCTTCACCATGAATGGTGTTAATAAATTCTGGGCTAGCTGCATCTGTTTCAAAATGCTTACGTAAACGGCGAATTGTTACATCTACAGTACGGTCATTTTCACGTAAATCACGACCAGTCATTTCTTGAATAAGATCTTGACGAGTTACGATTTTTCCACGATTAGCCATTAATAAACGCAACGCTCTATATTCTCCACGAGGAATAGGGAAAGTATTACCTTGTGGTGACGTCATTTGACGAGAGTTAGGATCTAATTGCCATTCATTGAATTGAATCATCGCAGTATCTACCGCAGGTGCTGATTTTTCAGATTGTGACATACGTTTTAATAAATTACGTACACGAATAGTTAACTCGCGAGGGTTAAATGGCTTGGTGATATAATCATCGGCACCAATTTCTAAACCTAATACTTTATCTACATCGCTATCGCGACCAGTGATAAAGATTAAGCCAGTATTTTTATTTTCAATCAACTCACGAGCTAGTAATAAACCATTTTTGCCAGGAAGATTGATGTCCATTAATACTAAATCAATGTCGTTATCTTGTAATTGCTGACTCATGGTTTCGCCATTTGCTGCAATTAAAGTATTGTAACCTTCAGCATCAAATAAGTTCTTTAGGTTTAAACGTGTTACTTCTTCATCTTCAACGATTAAAATTTTAGTTTGTGCTTGGTTGATCATATCTACCTCTTTAAAATAAACTTTAACAAGTAAGGGTTGCTTACTTGTTGTTCAGAAAACGTTGCTATTTCAGACAATCAATTTTCTGTTCAAAAATATATGTTGCATATGATAGAGCAAGTGGCCAAGTATACAATGGTGAAATTGTTGTAAAAATGTAAGTTAAAATATGTAAATGAGGTAGTCTGTTTTCGACTTAAGCTTATGAAATATAACGTTAAATAAATGTATCAAAATTGAATGTGGAAAAATTGAATTTGCAACAAATTGTAAACAGCAAGGGTTTTTTAGGTTAGTTATAGATGAATTTGGAAAATATACGATTGCATTTAGGTTAATAGCTTGTAGCTATTAACCTCTAATTAACGATCTTTTAAGCTGTTGGTTACTTTAGTTAAAAGCTGCAACTAAGATTTATGTTGGCAATGATGAATGGCAAACCCTTTTTCATTGGCTAATAATTCAGGTTGATTAATCTCTGCTTTAATAATTGGAGCATACTTTAGAAAATTATTAGCAACAATTGTTAGCGTGGCATTTTTTAGCAGGTGCTTCTTGATGCTCTTTAAAAACAGCTCTGTTGCATGGTAATTAGTTTTAATACCTTGATGGAATGGCGGGTTTGATAATACTGCATTGTATTTACCACTTACATTAGATAACCCATCAGATGCATAAACCTTTGCCGATAAATTATTTAGTTGAAGGGTTTTATTCGCACTAGCAATGGCTAATGCATTTACATCAAGCATTTCTATTTCAGTGTTAGGGTATAATTTTTTAACAAAACAACCAATAATGCCTGCACCACAGCCAAAATCTAACACTTTACCTGAAATTTTGCTGGGTAATTTTTCTAACAATAAACGAGTACCATTATCTAGTTCGCCGTTACTGAACACTCCAGGCAATGATGCCACCTGAATTTCAGTATTATTTATAGTTAAGCTAAATCGTTCATACCAAGAGTCTAAATTAAATTCAGGAACATGGTTATTAAAGGTAATGTCAAATAAAAAGCAATGTCTTGCAGAGTCTACTTTACTAGAGTTGAGAGTATAATCAGTACTTAATTTTATAGCCGACTTAACACCACCCTTTTTTTCACCAACTACTAAAATTACAGCATTTTCAGTTAGTGTTGGTGCCAGCATAGCGAGCAAAAACTGATATTCTTTTTTCGATTTTGGAAAATAGATAATCACCAAGTCGTGTGATTGTTCTGTTTTGTACTGCTCACTAAATTGACAGCTGATCTTACTTCCATGTTTTGCGCTGATGCTTTGATATTCTGCAAAATTAACATTGTAGGAGCTAACAGTTGCTTGTGGCGCAGCGCTTTGCAGATGAGTAAAAAATTCATTATCAGGACAACCAACAACTAGTGGATTGGTACTTTCTAGTAAATCTTCGTTTCTAAGTAACAGTTGTGATGGATTGGATAATGACATTAAGTAAACTCAATTAAATATTTAAACGCTATTTTCTTAATTAAGCATAGATTAGTAAAGGAAATAATCATAAAACAGCGCAGTTATATATCATATTCCCAAATTGATTCACTTTTTCAGGGCCAAAACATTGAAAAAGAATTAACTAGATGATTAAATAGCCAACATTGAACGACCCTAATTTTAGGGTTCAGAAGAGGAGCGTTAACCAGGTAGTTATCTTTAGGGGCCTTATCCCTATGATAGATAATGAGGGGGATTAACGCCGAGGCATAAGTGAAAAAGGTAACACTTGTGTCGGACGAATGGGTTGAATCCCTTCGGCTGTCACTTAACAGCACATAATCAACTTCCATAACAAGGTAGGCGGTTTAAGTTTAAGTGGAGAGCTTCTGGTTTTTGCACTTACAGCTGTGCAAATTCCTCTCTCCCTTTCTCTAATACCAATTCCACTAATTATGTGTTCGGTATAAATATGCTTAATAATAAAAATTGATAATAGCTATATTATTAATAAGTAATGAGATTTAATATGACAACGTTTCAACTAAATGATTTTTCCCTATGGACCGCATTAGTTACGCCTTTTGATCAAGATGGCGCAGTAGACTATGACTGTTTGGCAAAAATTGTCGACGACCAACAACAAGCGGGTAATGGTATTTTAATCTGTGGTAGTACAGGTGAAGGCCTTGCCATTGGACAAAGTGAACAATTAAACATAGTAAAGTTTGTTTGCGACTTAAAACCCACAGTACCTTTAATGGTTTCTGTAGGGGCATTTAATCTTCCAGATCAAATTGAGTGGATTAACGCTTGTAATAAATTACCCGTACACAGCTATTTATTAACTGCACCTATTTATGCAAAACCAGGTGTAATAGGGCAGACTCAATGGTTTACTGCATTACTAGATGCAGCAAAATATCCTTGTATGTTATACAACGTACCATCGCGCGCTGGTATTAGCATTCCAGCACAAACAGTTAAAAACTTAGCAGAACATGAAAATTTATGGGCGATGAAAGAAGCCAGCGGTGACATTAATGAGTTTCTGGCCTATGCAGCCGCTGCGCCAAAAATGAAAATGTTTTCTGGCGAAGATACTCTTATACCTTATCTAGCTCCTGTTGGGGCAATTGGCTTAGTTTCTGTATGTGCTAATGCATGGCCAGAAGCCACAAATTTATATGTGCAAAAATCATTAGCCGGCGAAGGCACTAACCTTGTTCCTGTATGGAATAACGCTATATCTTCATTGTTTGAAGTGGCAAACCCTGTTCCTGTAAAAGTGTTAATGCACAAACAAGCAGTGCTAAATACGCCAACTTTACGTGCGCCTCTAACTCATTTAGAACTTGAATCAGATAAAGCAATATTAGCAGCAGATTCAGCTATTACCGATTGGCTTTGCCAAAGCCGTACTAATTTACGTTTGGTTAAGTAATTAAACTTAAAGAATAACGCTCAAAAAACAAGTGTTCAACGCTGGCGAGGTGGCCAGCTTTGTGCCAATAGCGGTCATAGATTGATTGTAATTATATATTTGAAACAACTTTATTATTTAAAAATAAAGCAAAAGAAAAATATTCTATACTAACCGTTAATTGTGAATTAAAACTCAATTAACAGTGATTCAATTATTTCAACCTCGAAGAAAGTATTTTGATAAAGAATATGCAACATCGAGTCCGAAGGTTGAACTTGGAGAAATATCGATGCTACGTTTAATGTTCGTTAGCTTCACGTTAATCGTCATAACTATATATGATGTACAAAATGTGTTCGCTAAAAGTCCATCTGCACCGACTCTTGAGTACGTAATGAGTTATCAGGCCAATCTTGCACCAGCACAGAAAGTTGATGAAAACCGCTTTATTTTTAATGTGACCAGTGGATGGTTGACAACTACAGATGGATCGACAGGGAAGCTCATTAACCCTTGTGGGGATTGGTTAGAGGTTCTCCCCAACGGCTCTAGAATGCTTGATGTTCGATGCACAATTAGAATGGATGATAACTCTCTTATTTACATTAAGTATACAGGTCGCACCAAGCTCTATAAAACTGGTGCTGAAAAACGTGAGAAAGGACAAGCAACTTCAGGTACTGATGCTTACTTCATTACTAGCCCTACTTTTCATACCACTAGTGAGAAATACATGTGGATGAATGATGCTGTTTTTATTAATAAATGGGTAGAGACTGGAGCTAATGTTAGTTATGTGAAATACGATGTTTATATTGTAAAACCCTAACTAGAATATAGGATGTTAGATCATAATGATTAAATCGTCTGTAATTCGCTCACAGCAGCCTGTGAAAGTTTCATTATATTACTTACCTATCACTTTATCTAATTCATGGGCAATAATAGTTACTATTCCACACCCCAACTCAGAGTCCTTAAAAATAGTGTACGTAGCAGCAATTTCTTCGAGTGCAGTATCGTCGGATTTGAATCGTATGTAACTTGCACTAACAATGGCAATCTTTTCCGACAAGCTATGGATATATAAATCTTGAATTTTACTATATGAAAAACCTTTAGATTTCATATCAGAAAGCCCACTGCTTAGTAAAGGTTCCAGCTCAACAGAGCTTGCAACATGTATGTTCATTCCGTTGACTAGCATGGTCGTCGGATAATGAAAATACTTTATTATTTCATTAATATTACCTGGACGGAAGGCTCTACAATATTCGTGAATGAACTGGCTAATTTCTAAATTTTTCATATTTAATAAGCTCGATATATCCTCTGACTCTATAAAGTAACAACGATAATTAACCGCCTTGAGTGATCGGGGACTATTACTAAAAACTTGTTATTTTACAATAACATCATGTATTGTATATTTACAAATATTTAAAGCTGCTCTATGGCGGCTTTGAGGGAGCAGCGGTCATTGGCAGAACGGAGAACTCAATGAAATTCATCGCACTAGTGTTAAGCGCCTTAATATCATTAAGTGCGTATTCATCTGAAGATTTGAAAGTCGTGGCTGATTTGAAATTCCTTTCTGATACTGGTGTTGAGTCCACTAAGATGTGTATTGATGGAGGGTGTGATGCTTGGGCTACATTCTACTTATATGAGTTGGATGTTAAAAAAGTATTGAGCGGTGAATTAGCCGACAACAAGTTCAAAGTTATCTACGGTAGGCACGCTGAAGTAAAAGCTGACATGAATAGTGTAGTCGTAGTTTTACATCAATTAAAAGGGCCTCAAAACCATAATGCTCAATATCAAGTTTTACAAATTAATTAGGCTCTTATGAACGAGAAGCTGTCATAGGCTTTTTAATAATCTGTTAGCTTTACAGGAGAGTAATGAAGTATTTATTGGCTATTTGCTACATTCTTTTTTTTATTCCATTTATTGGAAAGTTTATTTTTCCAATTTTAATCAGTAATTGGATTGTAAATTGGTTTTTAATAATCTTGTTGTCCATTTTATTACCAATTGGTTATGCAAAGTCGCTGACTGATTGTGCCAATGGAACAGAAAAAGCTAAGAAACCAGCGACCACAATAAATGAATTTTTATTTATTTTTTGTTTATCCATTGGACTACATGTATTTTCTAGTCAAACATTGATAGCTACAGATAATTTACTTAACGCAATGGCAACAGAAAAAGTTAACTCTGCAGAGATATTTCAGCTAACGTACAAGGATCACGCTGAAAAAAACAATAGAGGCTTTGCTCAAATAATTTATTGGCGTCAAGGAGTTTTAATTCAATACAAACTGAATTCTGGAGCTTACAAACTTTTTGAACCATCTCAATCCGACATTGATATGTATCGGGAAAATGTTGAATTGAAAAATAAAAAACAAGCATTGAATGCCTTTAATAAAGAGCAATCGATAATTGCCATGTATTTTTCATTATTCCAAATAGTTTCGTTCTTACTCATTACTAAATTAAGTTTGTATTTGCTGGAGAGTAAAGCTAAAGCAATAAAGTCGGACCCGTAACAGTTTGCTCGATTCCACTTCGTTTCACACTTTAGCAAACTATTACAAACCGAAGATTGTGGCGTTAGCGACCGTCTCCGATTGGCACTTTGCAGACCCACAGAATCATTGAAGGAGGTCCCTCATCTCGCTCCACTCGTGTGGGATGACGGCGCATTTTTTCTACTTCCGCTTATGGCACAAAATAGTCTAATTAGGGCTGCTTTTATGTATCAATAAATCGTCAGTGCGTCGCATAATCTGACTAAAATATCCTTTTCAGAAAATAATGCTTATTAAGGTAACGGAAAATAATTAATAAAACATTTATACAATTGCGTGCCACATAATACCGACGCAGAGGGAAAGTGTAGGATGGCGATTAGATCTTCAGGTGCATAAATATAACTTACCGCATTGTCATTATCTAAGTCATCTACATTTAGTACTTTCGCCAGTACTTCACCTTGTTTTACGTGCTGTCCGGGTTTAACTTTGTATTCTATAATTCCACCTTCTTGGGTGTATAAAATTTTATAATCTTTAAGAAATACCGCATATCGATTAATGTTTTCTGGTTTAAGGTTCGCGTCAATAAGGCTGTTCTTATAATTCAGGTAGGTCAAAATACCCTTGGCATCATAACTTCCAGAGTCAAAGTCAATGACTTCCTGGCTGCCCATTTCCAAGGTAAATGCTTCAACTGGGATCTGCCATTTTTGTTGCGGAAATTTTTTAGAAAGCTTGTCAGCCAACGTCCACCAATGACAAAACATGGCCTCATCCAACGCGCCATTAAATTGATTGGGAATGAATATCACATGTGGAATATTAAAATGTTTCGCCGATTCTTTGGCATATTCCGGCACATAAATATGGCGAGTTGCCACTGGACCATTATGCAGATCAATCACGATATCGGCATCAAACGCTTGGGCTTGTAATTGAAGATTTAAACGCGGAGCTAAACCAATTCCCCAAGTTTTACTCAGCTCGGCTTCGATGGCTTTTTTTACTTGCTGCCTAAAGGCATGCTTTACCTGTTCAAATGAATCATCTGCAGTTACCGTATCAACAAAGTCGTTAATTAACTCTTCTTTAAAGTAATAGCCACGATTCCAATTTTGACCGTTGATGGGATCGAAGCGTCCTAAGGTATATTCACCAGATTTGATATTAGTGCCGACTGGATTACAGTTAGGTACCAAAACTATTTCCCCGCGGATCTTGGTGGTTTTCAAGTATTCGATAAGGTGATAGATAACCACATTCCCTTGTACTTCTGCGCCGTGTATCGAGCTTTGAATATACACTTTAGGGCCTGGCTCTTCCCCTTTGAAGCGATAAATTGGGACGTGCATTTTTCGTCCCGACGCGTTCGATGCGACAGTTAAATGTTCTTTGAAAAATTTATTCATGGATTAGCCAGATTAGAGGTACATATTTGTATGATGTTACGGTGTTTGAGTGCTGTAATCAATTTGAGTTAACGCTTATCTTGATGTTGTTATTATCCAGGCGTTGATTTTTCTTTTTTTATCTTTGGTCTTAGTTTAAAGTCTGTTATTCAACTATGAAGGGAAGGTAAGTTATTTTGCTCAGTTTGTATTTTACCGATTACTTCACTTTATGATTAAGAGTAAAAAATTTGAATCAAAATATTAAAGGTCCATCTGCTGAAACGGTAAAGTCTGCAGAGGTAATTGCTAAAAGCACACAAAAACCTGGACAAACTAAAGAGCAAACAAAGTTAATTGCGCAAGGTATCCAAAAGGGCATTGAGCAATATAAAAAACAGCAAAAAGTAAAAGCTAGAGATGCTGATAAAGCTAAGAAAAAACAGAAAAAAGCTAAGCTGCTAAATAGCGAAGCAACTGAAACGGCTGCCCAAGAAATACAACAATCGAAGTTACCTTGGCTTTTGCTAGGCCTATCTTGGCTAGGTTTTGCTGCTTATATTGTATTGAGTATATAAACTTGCTACAAAGATGTTATTTGGCTTAAAATTAACGAAATTTTTTAGGAGTGTATATGAAATTAATCATTGTGGCTTTGTGGTTAGCCTGTTTTTACAATTTAGTTGTGCCATTTGAACAAGGCTTAGAGAGCATTCTTCATTGGGTGCTTATCGTGTTACCTATAGCTCATTTAGTTGAATGTATTCTATTCAAGAAAAGAGTAGAAGAAGCTGAAGGTGACAACATGAAGCATTACCTGCAAATATTTATATTTGGCGGCGTTCATCTTTTACACTTAACTAAGAAAAAAGCTGATAAAAAAGCTGATAAAAAAGCTTAGTCAGTTACCCTGATAGCTGAATCAACAATCGATAAAACTACCAGTTTTGTCGGTTGTCAAAATCTTTAGCCTGATCTGGCTTTAGTTGTTTTTTTACAGCTCGCTGTTGATTTTTTCCTAGTATAACTTTTATTTGATACCAACTCTCTTTAGCGAGCATATGCCAAGACTTTTTATTCCAGTTATTGTTATAAAGCTTTTTAACTGCGGCGACAGAGTCGGGTGAACGCTCTATAAATGGCTCAATAAATTCAATCGCTGCTTGATAGGGGTCATCAGTAACTTGTGTGACTAATCCGTAATTAAGCGCTTGCTCGGCAGTAATTGTTTTTCCGGTCATTGCTAATTGCTTGGCAACATCAATGTTAACTAACTCTCTAAGTGCAAGGTTTGCTCCCATATCAGGAATAAGTCCCCATTTAGCTTCCATAATCGATAAAGAAGCATCTGGCGAAGTTATTCTAAAGTCGGCGCCAAGGGCTATTTGTAATCCACCACCCCAACATCGTCCTTGAATTATGGCCACAACTGGCACTGGAATTTTACGCCAGTTAGTACTGACTCTTTGCGCGAGATTTGAACTGCCAGGTATGAATTTGAAAAGTAACTTTAGAATGTTCGATTGCTCATTCATCACTGACTTTACATCCAAGCCACTACAAAAATCTTCGCCATTGCCACACAAAAAGACTGCTCTTATTGCTTTGTTTTTGCGTAATTTTTTACTTACTTTATCTAATGCATGAAACATTGCCATGTCGATAGCATTATGTTTATCAGCTCTATTTAAGTGAACCATTGCTATATTGTTTTCGATCTTTAAGGTAATTAGTTGCTCAGTCACTTTCTTATTCCATTAAATTAAAATGATAAAAATATTTACTAATAAAGCCCATAAACAAATAGCGCTTAACATGTACACTTTAAACCTTTGCATAACGTTATTGTTGGTACATTGAATAAAACTATGAATTATTCTCAAGCCAACAAACCCCCATGCTAAATAAGTTATGCTTGGTGTATTTAACTCGGTGATTAATGCTAAAAGAATAAGCCCATAAAAAATTACCGGTAGCTCAAATAAGTTTTTTAAATTATTCGCCGGCCTGTTTATTTTTTCAGGTAAGAGCTCTGGAATTTTTTCAGGTGAATTTAGTTTTTGAGCACTGATTCTATGAGCGATAACATAGCGTAACCTTAATATATACATGTATACCCAAACAACTGCGGTAAGCACCATCAATGTAATCATGGGTAGAACAAGAGGTGATGTCGTCATATCTATTATCTTTTATTATTATGATAGGGTCAGCCTATACTATTTTTCAGCTCAGACATAACAAAATTAGTTTGGTTTAATTTCTAAAGTGTTATATTATAACAAAACGTTAGGTTCCTTCATTTTAAATCGACAAAACGCTCTAAACTATACGACTATGATTTATAAACGCTTCCAACAAAACAATAAGATGTTATCTGCAATTCTTCTTGCAGCTATTTTATTGTTTGCGCCGTTAGCTCAAAGTAGTCATTTAGCCGAGCACGACTTTTCAATTGAAGATGTTCACTGTCAGGTTTGTTTATCGTCTGTTATGGATGATGATTATAATATTGATGGCGATTTGCAAACTCTAGAGCCTTATCACTCGACTTCAATCCATGTACCACAGTACCTATCTAAACTTAGTGTAAGCATTAGGTTTTATTCTTCACGAGCACCGCCCAACACCCTATAAATTATATTTTTAACGTTACTCAACATTTGCTGAGTAATTTAATACCAAATTTTTAGGATCAATTTAATGAAATTAAGTAAATTAACTACTGCGGTAGTTTTAGGTGTTGCGGCTGCGCAAGTAAATGCAGCTACAGACGATATTAATGTAAGTGCTATTATCAATGTTGGTTATACCGACCGTGAAGATTTTCAAGGTATTGCCGGCTACGGTGTTGATGACCATGCCGCGGGTTTAAAAAACGGTTTTTGGACCGATCATACAGAAATTGCTATTAGTGCGCCTATCGATGATATGTTTTTCGGTAAAGTAACTATGGTATTAGATGAGCATGATGGTGAAACTGAAGTTGAACTTGAAGAAGCATTTATTCAAACCACAGCTATGCCATATGATTTATCTTTTCGCGCTGGACGATTTTTATCAAATGTAGGTTATTTAAATGGCAAGCATACACACACCGACAGCTTTGCTGACAGACCATTAGTTTATCGAGCATTTATGAATGGCCATTATTATGATGATGGTGCTCGTTTATCTTGGTTAGCGCCAACAGACGCATATATTGAGCTAGGCACCGAAGTGTTTAAAGGCGCAACTATGCCTGCTTATTCCGATGGTGAAGGCATAGGTGCGCACTCATTATTTGTTAAAACAGGTGGTGACTTTAATGAATCTAATAGCTGGCAAGTAGGGGCGTCATATATTGGTTTTAAAAATGACGAAGCCCATTGTAGTAGCCATGACCATGGTGAAGATGAACACGAACCACACGCTCTTGATGAAGAACATGAAGAAGATCATGGTGAAGCATTTGGCGCTTGTGACTTTAGCGGTGACAAAGATTATTACATTGTAGATGCTACATGGAAATGGGCACCGAACGGTAATTATAAATATCAAAATTTTACGCTTTCGGCTGAGTACTTTTTGGTTGAAGAAAAAGGTGAGTTACACCATGAAGAAGAACACGAAGAACATATAAATGTGTTTGATGAAGATCATCATGATGAAATTGACGTTGAACACACTGGTTACTATGTGAGTGGTGTGTATCAATTCACTCCTAATTGGGCGGCAGGTTTACGCTATTCTGAAATTGATTTTGATGAACCATATTCAGATGGTTTTAAGCCTAAAGTATCTACGGCAATGTTAGAATATCGACATTCGCACTTTTCAACAATAAGGTTGCAGTACAGCCAAGATAAGTCAACAGAACACTTCACAGACGATCAAGTGACGTTACAATTTAATATGGCATTAGGAGCACATGGTGCACATCAATTTTAAACATAAGCTTGGCTTAGCTTGTACAATACTGCTGGCAGCTATGCTACCCGCACAGGCACAACTGAATATATTTGCCTGCGAACCTGAATATGCTGCATTGGCAAAAGAGCTGGCAGCAGACGATGCAAATATCTTTAGTGCGACAACAGCTAAACAAGACCCACACTTTGTACAAGCAAGGCCTAGCCTAATTTCTAAAATGCGCCGTGCTGATGTGGTTATTTGTGCTGGCGCCGACTTAGAGATAGGGTGGTTGCCCATGTTACAAATGAAGTCAAATAACCTCGATGTGCAATCTACTGAAAAAGGCTTATTTTTAGCTTCTGATCATGTTGAAAATTTAGATATACCAGTTAAGGTAGATCGCTCTATGGGCGATGTACATGAATTAGGTAATCCGCATGTGCATTTAGACCCGTTTAGAGTTGCTGATTTAGCAACAGCCTTTACAGCTAAACTTGTGCAATTAGATGTTAAGAATAGTGAGGTTTATCAGCATAATCTAAATGATTTCATTAAACGTTGGCAAACAGCCACGGCTAAATGGCAACAACAGGCTAAACCATTAAAGGGGCTAAAAGTAATTGCCTATCATTCATCGTTTAAGTATATGTTTGAATTTTTAGGCATGCAGCAAGTAGGGGACTTAGAGCCTAAGCCAGGTTTACCACCAACTAGTTCACATTTGCTCAGTGTGCTTGATATTGTAAAACAGCAACAAGTAAAGCTTGTGGTTTACACCGGCTATCAAGATGAAAAAGCCGCCAACTGGTTACAGGATAAAACCGATATTTTAAGTCTACAGTTACCTTATACGGTCGGGGGGAATAAACACGCTAAAGATCTATTTTCTCTGATGGAACAGCATATTTCAATGCTATTACTTGCATCGCAAAAACAATAAGGCTAATAATTAATGGTTGAATTAATCGATATTTTACTACCTGCTCTTGTTGCTGGCCTATTAGTGCTTAGCACACATGTGCCTTTGGGATATCAGGTATTAAAGCGCGGTATTATATTTATTGATTTAGCCATTGCTCAAATTGCCGGGCTTGGCGCAGTAGTGGTACAAACAACTGATATTGGTCATCACCTACCAGGAGCAAGTTATATTGTTGCAGCCTTTTTCGCTCTAAGTGGTGCAGGCATTATTGCCTTATTTGAACGATTTGCTAAACAGCAGTTAGAAGCATTAATTGGCTGTTTATATGTATTGTCGGCAACAGGCGCTTTTTTACTGCTAGCTAATGATCCGCACGGCGGTGATTTATTAAAACAAGTATTATCAGGGCAGATCCTCTGGGTTACCTTTTCTGACTTATATCTGCACATGGTATTATATGCAGCTATTGTTGCACTTATGGTGTTTAAACCAAGGCTATTATCTGGCAAGTGGTTTTACTTTATTTTTGCTATTGCAATTACTAGTTCAGTACAAATGGTTGGCGTGTTTCTGGTATTCAGTACCTTGATTATTCCAGCCTTGGCTACCGTAAAACTGATAAGGTTTCAAATGCGCTTTGCTTACCTTATCGGGGTGTTAGCTTACTTAATTGGTTTAGTTGCATCTGCCACATGGGATTTGCCAAGCGGTGCGGCAATTGTGTGGGCATTAGCTCTGGTGGCGGTTATTGTTACTTTGCTGATGAATAAATTCTCTTTAATAAAGGCTTAACCATTCCTTAAAAAAAATAGGCGCCAAGGCGCCCATTTATCTCATTAATAAAATCTCAAACGTTATTTAGAGCTATTTTTTGTACGGATTCGCTTTATTGCTAGCTGGTTTATTATAAGTTTTCGGTTTACTCGATTGTGGCTTTTTAGTAAAAGGTTTGTTGGAATTTCCACCACTACTTTTATCTTGGCTGCCTTTACCTTTATTCGGTTTTGATACTGCACCTAGTTTTTTCGGCTGTGGGTTTTTAATAAAACGAACACCGTCAGCTTCAATACTAACGCGGCCATGTTTGAATAAATTACCAATCGTACTTTTGAAGGTTTTTTTACTTACACCAAAGGTTTTTTGAATAAGCTCTGGTGAACTTTTATCGTTGATTGCACTAAAACCATCATTATCTTGTAAGTAGGCAATGAATGTTGGGGCAAAGTCATTTACTTTACCAATGCCAGGGCGTGTTAAGGTTAAATCTACTCGGCCATCGCTGCGCATAGTTTTAACATAACCTAAGATATTTTTACCAACTCTTAACGGTTGAAATATCTCATTGTCGTACAATAAACCCCAATTCTTATCATTTATAACTGCTTTGAAACCAAGGTCGGTTTTATCACCAATGATTAAATTAACGCGTTCACCAATTTCATAGTTCGCTGGCCAGATATCTAGATATTTATCTAATTTGCTCGAAGCCGCAATACGATCAGTTTGAACGTCACGATAAATCCGAACTAAATAGTACTTATCAACAACCATTTTGTTCTGTTGTTGATTATAAGGCACCAACAAATCTTTAGGTAAGCCCCAATCTAGAAAAGCACCGGTATCATTTACCTGTATTACTTTTAAACTTACAAAATCGTCGACTTGGCCTTTAGGTGTTTCGGTTGTAGCGATTATGCGGTCATTAGAATCAAAATAAATAAATACAACAACATCATCACCTTCTGCACAACCCTCTGGCAAATAGCGTGTTGGTAGCAGTATTTCACCTAAATCAGCACCATCTAAGTAAGCGCCAAATTCTGTGAGCTTAACAACTCTTAGCGTATTGATTTTACCTATGTCGGCCATTGGAATTCCTAGTGGTTACTGTTGTAATTGGGTATTTCGCGCAATTGTACCACGGAGCTTTAAATCAGGTGATATCTTTTTACTTGTCAGTATGCTGATTTTGCACTTTTAGTTTACATTGAATAAATTCGCCATGGCGTAAATGCAATAAATCAGCGATTCGCCTGATAATATGCTCTTCAATCACATCTAAATGTCCATCGGCGTATGCAACTTGCCATAATAATTCTACAATTTTAATTCTATCACTGAGTTCGTATTGCTCATTAATTAAAGTGGTGTAGCGATAAAAGTCATTAGCGTGGTGTGATTCATCTTCTGCAAGAGCTAAGACATCATTGACTTCACTTTTATCCAATTGAAAGTGGTGCTGTAATAGCTCAATTAGTTTTACTTTTTCTTCGTCTTCATATTTATGATCGGCACGCATTACTTCAAACAATAGAACAGCAGTGGCAATTTCTAAGGAAAGGGTGTTATTTACAACGGTGTCTTGTTGTAGGTTTCTAATAAAAATTCGGATTCTTGTGAGCATAATAGGCGTTCTTATAAGTGTTTTTTTGATTGTAGTCGTTTATTTATCAATAGCAATTTCGGCGCGGTTGCGGCCTTTGCTTTTGGCAAGATAAAGAGCATTGTCGGCAATACTCATCGCGCGGATCAGGTTAGGCTTTTCATTAATGTTTCTTACGGGAGTCATTAATGTTGCCCCCAAACTTAAGGTGATGTGCGGTGCAATGTCTGAATCAGGGTGAGCGATATTTAGGGCGTTAATGCTCTCAATAATTTCATTTAGTTTCATTTGTAGACCCGAAAAATCTATACCTCCGAACAATATTACAAACTCTTCTCCACCATAGCGGGCAACAATATCATTAATTCGACGGCTTGACATAGCTAATGCTTTTGCAACTTGTTTAAGAGCTTCGTCGCCTTGCAAGTGACCGAGAGAATCATTGTATTTTTTAAAATAATCGATATCACACATTACGATAGCAAAGGGAATATTATTACGATGTAAGTGTGCCCATTCTTTGGCAAAATGTTGTTCAAATGCCAAGCGGTTGGGAACTTGGGTGAGAGAGTCTGTTGTACTGAGTTTTTCCAATTGCAGCTGCTGGTCTTTTACCGTGTTAACCAAGTGGTTAAATTCGGTTGAAAAAAATTGAAATTCACTAATTTTTGTCTGGCTTTCTATTGGCGCAATAGATTTAGTATTCGCCATGGCGGTGATTTCATTATTGATGTTTTTAATTGCTTTTAAAAACAGTTGTCGTATCAGCAAGTACATAAACGCTAAAATGCTTAGCTGCACCATTATTGAGATGACAATTTCAGAGGTTAAAATTTTCGGATCGTATTTTTGTTGGTGCTTCACATTAAGCACGAATAAAGGCTGTTGATTAATGTCCTCCACCAACCAATAATCAGATGCCTTTATATCTTTATCTTGCAGCATCAAATTTATTTTTTGTGTGTGCTTATATTTAGGGCTAAAGGGAATGATTGTAAGGCTCAGTTGCGTTTCTTTGCTGAGAATATCCGCCGTGTTTTGATCAAATCGCTGGAAAAATATCATTTTTCCGGTACTTGGTTTTCTCGCATCTGTATCGGTAATATTGGAAATGCTAAATATCATCGCGCCATTTTCTGTGCTGAACATACCCACTGGATTGGCATCACCACCCTTGTTAAAGTTGAGTAAATTAGTGGCTGAGAATTTTCCATTGTCATCTAATTTACTGAACACCAGAGCCTTTTCACGACTATGATCCCAACCTTTCTTGAACAGGATATTATTGTTATGGTCTACTATAAATACCGCATCAATCCCTAAGTTAATAAATGTTTGATCGGCAAAATTACTGATTAAATACTCGCTGTTTTGGTCGGCAATGAATGCATAAGTGTCGTCCCAAAGCGCATAGTCTTTGTTCATCATGTATAAATTATTAAATGTTTGCGTTAGAGAGTAATAAAGTGCGTTTAATTCACGTTTATAAAGCTTTTGAACAGCCCGTTCTTCAGTCGGTATTTCAACAAAATAGCGATAACTTATGGTGATAATTATCATTAATAACGTCAAAAGAAACCATGACCATTTCATTAATGTATTTATCGATATTTTTCTAAGCATTACCGGGGGTATCCCATAAATATACATTCGCAAAGGATTATATAATCATAATTTATGCGATATAGATATTGTTTAATTGCTGTAAATATTTCCTACTTAGTATAGATTAGTTTGTCCTATTGAAGTCAAAGATTGCCTAAATGTCTAATACTGAAACCGAAATAAATATAAAAAAACCTAAACGCTTACTGTCGATAGATGCTCTAAGAGGCTTTGACATGTTTTGGATCCTAGGAGCTGAAGGCCTATTTTCAGCGTTATTTGTAATCACCGGCCTGTCTTTTTTTAATTTGGCCGCTAATGAAATGCTGCATTCAACTTGGCATGGATTTACGTTTTACGATTTAATATTTCCGCTGTTCATTTTACTGTCCGGTGTGAGTTTAGGTCTTGCTGCCAAACCGATAGCTGGACTGCCTAAACAGCAGAGAAATGAGAAGTATCGCCACGCGGTAAAACGCTTAGTTTTACTACTCTTATTAGGAGTAATTTATAATCATGGCTGGGGTACAGGTATTCCAGCAGATTTTGGTGAAATAAGGTATGTAAGCGTGCTTGGTCGTATCGGTTTGGCCTGGTTTGTTGCTGCTATGCTGGTTTGGCACTTTAAAACAAAAACTCAGCTGTATATAACCGCCGCGATATTTATTGGATATTGGTTAATATTATCGTTCGTTAGTATAGGTGATTTTGGTGGTGGTAATTTAGGCCCCGAGTTTTCGATTAATGCTTGGGTAGATCAAACCTTGATGCCAGGGATTCGCTACCAAAACTTA
Organism: Thalassotalea psychrophila; assembly: GCF_031583595.1. NCBI lineage: Bacteria > Pseudomonadati > Pseudomonadota > Gammaproteobacteria > Alteromonadales > Colwelliaceae > Thalassotalea > Thalassotalea psychrophila. The sequence continues at coordinate 3,888,257 of NZ_CP134145.1, read as the reverse complement.
GCCGTTGATCCTGAAGGCTTATTGTCAAATTTAGGCTCTATATTGAATTGTTTAGTCGGTGTGTTTATTGGCCGATTAATGAGTGTACAAAAACAATTTCCTAAAGTATTGCTACGTAATTTATTGATTATAGGAGTGCTTGCATTAAGCCTAGGCTGGTTATTAAACTCTATATTACCGGTAAATAAAACATTGTGGACACCTACATTTGTATTAGTCACAAGTGGTTGGAGCGTACTGTTTCTATCGCTTTTTTATTGGCTGATTGATATGCAACACTGGCAAACGTGGGCTAAGCCTTTTGCCATTATAGGCATGAACTCTATTATTATTTATTTAGGCACTGCTTTGGTAAATTGGCAGTATATGGTTAATAGCTTATTTGGTGGGGTTTTGTCTCCTTTGAGTGAGGGCTGGCAGGCGTTATTTTCTATTGTATTTTTATTATTATTGCAATGGCTGTTGCTCGCATGGATGTATCGTAACAAAATATTTATTAAAGTTTAGTTAACTTCCTTTCACATCATCAATTAGAAAAAGCCCATAAACGATGTTTATGGGCTTTTTAAATTTATCCTTGAGTCAACTTAGAAGTACCAATCAAGACTTCAAATTTGTACATACATATAATTTGTAATACCTCGTAACATCTTGCTTGGTTACATTTTTTAACATTTTGTTACCATACACTCAGATAAGTAGAATTACTAAGGTGAGCAGCTGTGGCCACAAAGAAACAAATTATTATACCTTTCATTGTATTAATTACTGGAGTTGGTGCAATGATGGTATTTTCTTCGATGAAAAAACCGCCTGAAGAAAAAAAGAATGTTGATTTAACTCCAATTGTAGCGGTACAAGAAGTCGAAGTTATGCCGATAAACTTAGATGTGACTTCCTATGGTGTAGTGCAGCCTAAATATGAAACTGAAATGGTCGCTCAAGTAAGTGGCCAAATAATGTCATTGTCAGATGATTTTGTGCGTGGAGGTTTTATTAAAAAAGGCCACATACTCGCAACAATTGATCCAAGCGATTATGAAGCTGCACTCATTGAAGCTCAGGCAAGTTACGCCTCTGCAATAGCATCTTTAGAGCTAGAAAAAGCTCAAGGCAAAGTAGCAGAGCGCGAGTGGCAAAGAATTAAAGATACATCCCCTACAGAGCTTAGTTTGCGTAAACCTCAACTAGCACAAGAAATGGCGCGAGTGAAAGCCTCTCAAGCTGCAGTAAAGCGAGCAAAAAGAAATTTAGAACGAACAAAAATTACTTCCCCATATGATGCAATGATCGCCAACCGTGAAATTGGCTTAGGCTCATTTGTTGGTGTAGGGAGTAAAATAGGAAAGCTACTTAATATCTCGATTGCGAAGGTAAGGTTACCTGTTGCAGATAATCAAATTCAATTTTTATTGGCTAATGGTGAACAAGCTGAAGTTTTATTAACTAGTGACTACTCAGGTAAAAAGCAGCAATGGCGCGCGACAATAGCGCGTTCGGAAGGAGTAATCGATAATAGTTCACGAATGAACTATTTAGTTGCTGAAATTGAAGACCCTTACGGTTTAAAAAGTGGCACTACGCCAATTCGATATGGTACTTATGTAAATGCTCATATCGCGGGTGCTAATATGGACTCTGCTGTATTGGTACCTAGACATTTAGTTGTTGCCAACCAGGTAGCTGTTTTAGACAGTGAACATAAACTGCGTTATAAAACGGTAGAAATTGTACGCCAACAAGGAGACAAAGTTGTTATTTCTGCAGGTCTTGAACAAGGCGAATTATTGATCACTTCAGCGCTTGATTTTCCTGTATCTGGAATGAATCTTGCCTTGGTTAGTGGTGATACTGAGAAAGATGATGAACTTGAAAATGCTGAAACGCAAATAGCGCAAAAAGGTCAGTAATTATGATTGATACAAATAAAGGCATTATTTCTTGGTTTGCCCGAAACCCTGTAGCTGCAAATTTATTGATGATCATCATTATTATTGGTGGTCTATTAACGATGGGGACAATTCGTAAGCAATTTTTCCCGCAAGTTGAAATTAATTGGCTTGAATATCAAGCTGTATATCCTGGTGCTGCACCTCAAGAAGTGGAAGAAGGTATAACCATAAAGGTTGAAGAGGCACTTGAGTCTGTACAAGGCTTAGAGAGGATGATCACCTATTCAAATCGTAATTTATCTTACGGTTGGTTCAGGGTAAGTGAAACTTACGATCCACAAATAGTGTTAGAAGAAGTAAAATCGCAAATTGACTCTATCTCATCATTCCCAGCTGGTATGGAAAGGCCTACAGTTGAACGTATTAAACTGCGTCAAGAAGTGCAATATATTAGCTTGTATGGGGATATGAGCCAGAAGCAACTGAAGGACTTTGGCCGAAAAATTCATGATGAAATTCAACAGTTACCGCTAATCAATGTATCGGAATTTTATAGCGGCTTGAACTATGAAATTGGAATAGAAGTCAGTAAAGACAAACTTAGAGAGTATAAGCTTTCGTTTTCACAAGTTGCTGATGCCGTGAGAAATTGGTCGCGCAATATGTCAGCGGGACAGATCCGTGCCCAAAATGGTTATATAAATTTACGGGTGGAAAATCAGGCTTATATAGGTCATGAATTTGAAAACCTGCCGTTAATCACCCGTGCAGATGGTTCGACTATTTTACTAGGTGAAGTTGCACAAATTTCTGATGGTTTTGAACAAGGTATTCAATATTCCAAATTTAATGGAAAAAATTCAGTCACTTTCTTTATTGGTGCTGCCAATGATCAAAGTATTACTGATGTTGCTAAAGTTATAAATAGGTACATTGATGATAAGCAAGATCAATTACCAGAAGGCGTTCATTTAGAAACTTGGGTAGACATGACGGAATATCTAGAAGGTCGACTTGATTTAATGTTCAATAACCTCATAGGTGGTGGCATTTTAGTGTTCTTAATGTTGGCGACTTTCTTGAGAGTACGATTAGCGTTTTGGGTAATGATGGGCCTACCAGTTTGTTTTTTAGGTACCTTATTATTTATGCCTACAGGTATGATTGATGTGACGGTTAATGTTATTAGTTTGTTTGCTTTCATTCTTGTACTTGGGATCGTGGTCGATGATGCCATAGTAATGGGAGAAAGTGCCCATAGTGAAGTGGAAGAAAAAGGTCACAGTTTAGATAATGTTATTCGGGGAGTGAAGCGGGTTGCTATGCCTGCCACGTTTGGAGTTTTAACAACGATTGCCGCATTTTTACCATTCTTATTCGATGACGGCCCAACGTCAGCATTCGGTAAATCAATCGGTTTTGTTGTAGTTTTATGTTTAATTTTTTCTTTAGTTGAGTCTAAATTAATACTTCCTGCCCATTTAGCCCGGATGAAACCTAAAGTATTTAATCCTAAGAATCCGCTAGATCGGTTCAGAGCATTTATTGATCGAAATTTACGTGCTTTTATTGAAAATAAATATCGTCCATTTTTACAAAAAGCAGTGACATATCGTTATGTAGTCGTTTGTACATTTATTGCATTTATGTTGATTTGTGCTGGTTTGTTTCAAGGGGGGTTAGTACGATTTATTGGTCAACCAAAAATCCCTCATGACTTCCCAAGAATTCAATTAGAAATGAACTTAGATTCATCAGAGCAAGCCACATTATCGGCAATTAAAGCAATTAAGAAATCTCTGTTTGAAGTAGATGCTGAAATTGAAGAAGAATTTGGTACTGCAATGATTTCAGATGTGCAGGTGGATTTAAGACGAAGAACCTCTGCTCGTATCATGGTCAAACTAATTGACCCAGAGTTACGTCCAATGAATACGTTTGAACTGGCTGATCGCTGGCGCGCCAATATGCCGTTAATTCCAGGTGTTAAAAGCTTAAATACTCAAGATAACCTATTTGGTAATGATAGAGATGATGGTGATATTAGTTTCCGCTTAGAAGGGAGTGATGAGACACAGCTCATCCAAGCATCAAGAGAGTTAACAGCTAAATTGAACACATTGCTAGGTGTAAGTGATGTAAATAACTCTCGAATGAATTCTGCTCGAGAAGTACAATTTAAACTGAAACCGTTAGCCTATTCTATGGGGTTAACGTTAAGAGATGTTGCTTCACAAGTTAGTTATAGTTTTTATGGTCTTGAAGCGCAGCGAATATTACGTGATGGCGAAGAAGTTAAAGTGATGGTGCGCTATCCATTAGAGGATAGAAGTTCAATAGGCCATGTGGATGATGTATTAATTCAAACCTCTGATGGTGCAGAAATTCCATTATCTGAAGTCGCAGATATAATCGTTACTGACGGCGTAAGTCAAATTCGTCGAGAAAATGGTAATCGCACTATTAATGTGTGGGCAAATGTCGATGCAGAGCAAGCTCAGCCATTTGAGATTGCCAAGGACATTCGTGAAAATTACATGCCTAATTTGCTTAAAAAGTATCCTATGGTGAAAAGTGAAGTTGCAGGTAAAATTCAAGAAGAAATAGAAAGTCAAAATACCCAAATTCGTGACTTCGTTATCTCACTATTGATTATCTACAGCTTATTAGCTGTGCCATTAAAGTCCTACAGCCAACCGGTTATTATTATGTCAGTGATCCCATTTGGTGTTATTGGCTCAGTACTTGGCCATATGATCATGGGGATTGATTTAAGTGCTTTATCTATTCTGGGTATTATTGCGGCTGCTGGTGTAGTCGTAAATGACTCTTTGGTAATGATTGATTATATAAACAATGCTAAAAAAGCAGGTATTAAGCCTATTATTGCCGTTGTCGATGCTGGTTGTAGTCGATTTAGGGCTATTTTGCTTACCTCAATAACGACGTTCATTGGTTTAGTACCAATTATGATGGAAACGAGTATGCAAGCGAAAATGGTGATCCCCATGGCTGTATCATTAGGGTACGGTGTATTGTTTGCTACTGTGGTAACGTTATTATTGATACCTTGTTTGTATATCGTTGTTACAGATATAAAAAGCTTGTTTAAAAGAAAGCATTCTTACCAATCTGCTGAGCCAGTACTAACTCACGAGGTGGAAGCTTAAAGCAAAGATTTGAATAAAGGGATTGTGAATTCAATCCCTTTTGATTTATCTATTTTCTTATTACAGCTAACTCAAGAGTTACTTGATCAATATCACTTTTAGCAATACGGCTATTAATTTCAGCTCGTTTAGTTGCTAATAAAGAAACACCCTCGATAATCATGTCATAAGCTTTCCATTGCTTTGATTTTCTATTTTGACGCATTTGAAAAGTAATGGTGATGTCTGGCGCATTAATATTAGAAATAATCGCATCTACCGGAACAATCTTTGCTCCATTGGTTGGGCGTTCTGGCTCAAAGCTTACTACTTGATTGTTATACTGGTTAAGGGCTGTTGCATAAGTTTTAACTAAGTAACTTCGCATTGAAATAATAAAGTTTTGTTTTTGAACTTTGCTCATTTTTTTGAGATGTTTTCCCAAAATTTTGAATGCCGCATATTTATAGTCTATCGCTGGCATTAATTCTTGCTCAACAATTTCAATCATTACCTCAGGAGATGTTTTTAACAACTCTTGCTCGGTAGCAATTCGGGTAAATAAATTATTCCCTGTATTGTTAATCACGTTATATGGTGAAAGTTGTTCCTCAACTGCAATACTGTTAAAGCTGATAATGATGAATAGGGAAATTACGAATAATCGTTTCATGGTCATTCCTTGTTTCTTTATGTGAACTGAGATCACTAGGTTAATTCTAGTTAAAATAAATATATTATTTTTAATAATTGCTGTTATTTTACATACCGACCGTGCGGTATGTAAATAATTAGTAAATATTAGTTATACTATTTTGTGCTAAAACAATGAGCTATTGGGTAGGTTTGTTATTTTTTCTTAGGCTACGAATGTATAAACAAAGTTCATTAATTACTTTATCGAACAAATCTTTGTTTTGTGAGCTCTTACTTAAGTTTGATGAACCATTAAAACTGGCAACAATAAAGTAGGCTACTTGGGTGACGTCTATTTCAGGGCGTAATTGTGCGGAAATTCGTTGTAAATTTATCGAGATAAGTTGATTGAGTTGCTGCTGCATATTTAAAATTCTGAGTCTAAAACCCTCGTCAATGCCTGACATTTCTTGACATAAGTTATTTAAAGGACACCCACAAACGATTTCATCACAACTAGATTCTTTACTCATCTGAGTAAAAAACTGACATAATCCCTCGATTGGGTCTTCAACTTCAACGGCAGGTTGCCACATGGCTAAAAACATTGGAGTGAAGACTTCTTCAAAAACCGCGTATCCTAATTCCATTTTATTGGCAAAGTGGTGATACACAGCACCTTTGGAAATTTCACAGCGTTTGATAATTGCCGATAAACTAGTAGCGGTGAAACCATGCTTATGGATCTCATCAGCACTAACTTCTAATATTTTTTGACGAGTTTGATCGGCATCTCTCATAAACTACTACCTCAGCATAATTCTTTACATTCTAACCGACCAATGGGTCGGTTGTAAAATAACTAATTTCTACAAGCTGTTATATGGGAATGGTGATTTAATTCCAATAAGTGAAAGTTTGTCGTATTGGCTTAGTTTAACACAGGCTACATCATCAAGAATAAGTTTAATTTAAATACGCTCGTAAACTTTAAAATTGTAGTTGTGAGGATTCTTATCATCAGCGCAGTGCGCATCTTGTTTAACGCACTGCCAATTATTTTCTGCATTATAATCAGGGAAGAGGGTATCACCATCAACAGCTAGGTCAATTTCGGTAATATAAAGCCGCTGTGCTGCTTTTAAACAGTGTTGGTATATGCTGCCACCACCTATCACCATTATTTCTTCTACATCAGTGACAAGGTCTAATGCAGCATCAACAGAAGTTACAGTTTCAATACCATCTGCCTGATAACTTTCATCGCGGCTAATTACTATGTTTCGACGACCTGGTAATGGAAATCCGATTGATTCGAAGGTTTTTCGCCCCATTATTACTGGCTTTTTTAATGTGGTTTGTTTGAAATATTTTAAATCGGCAGGCATATGCCAAGGCATTTGATTGTCTTTACCAATTACACGGCCATTGGCGTGAGCAACAATCATAGATAATATGGTCATGAAAAACTCTTATTGAATTATATGTTTTTGATGACGCTAGAATATCAAACATTTAAGAGCTTTAAAAACAAAAAAGCCAAACTATACAGTCTGGCTTTTAAATGTAGCAGGAGAGTAATTGTTACTTACGGTACTCTACTTCCACATCGTAATCATCTTCATCCCAATCTTCATCATCAAGGTCGTCAGATAAATCACCAAAACCAGCAATAGTTTCTTCGTGATACGTATCCCATTTGAACTCAACATCTTCAGTTGGAACTTCTTCTTCCACAATTTCTTCTGGAAGCTCTTCAATAAAGGTCATTACTTTGTTCGTTAACTCAGTAGTTCCTTCACGGTTGAACGCTGAAATACTATGTACATCGCCTTGCCAATCTAATGCTTTAATTACGCGCTGCATTACTTCTTCGGCTTCATCTTCCAATAATAAATCTAGTTTATTAAAGACTAACCAACGAGGCTTGCCAGCTAATTTTTCAGAGTATTGGTCAAGCTCTCTAATTATAGTTAAGGCATTTTCTGCAGGATCAGATTGATCGGCAGGTAATACATCTACAAGATGTATAAGCATACGACAACGTTCTAAATGCTTAAGAAATTGAATACCTAAACCTGCACCGTCAGCTGCGCCAGAAATAAGTCCTGGAATGTCAGCTATAACAAAACTGCGCTGTGAATTTAAACGTACTACACCTAAGTTTGGTACTAAGGTTGTAAACGGGTAATCTGCAACTTTTGGCTTTGCTGCGGAAACACTGCGAATTAAAGTCGATTTACCCGCGTTTGGTAAACCTAATAAACCAACATCGGCTAGAAGCAATAGCTCAAGTTTTAAATTACGAATTTCACCAGGAGTACCTAAACTTTTTTGTCTAGGAGCACGGTTAGTACTACTTTTAAAACGAGTATTACCTAAACCATGCCAGCCGCCTTTAGCAACCATTAGTTTTTGTTTATGCTTGGTTAAATCGCCAATCTGCTCGCCAGTGTCTTCATCGATAACACGGGTACCAACCGGAACTTTAAGAATGCAATCGACGCCACCCTTACCAGTACAGTTGCGACCTTTACCATTTTCGCCACGTTGGGCATTATGAAAACGCTCGAACCTATAATCGATAAGCGTGTTCAGGTTTTCATCAGCAACTAAGTATACTTCGCCACCATCGCCACCGTCACCGCCATCAGGTCCACCGTATTCAATGTATTTTTCACGACGGAAACTTACACACCCGCTACCACCGTCACCGGCTTCAACGCGAATTTCAACTTCATCTACAAATTTCATTAGCTTTAATTAAGCTCCAAACATAAATGTATATATCTAATATATTGATCAATAAATTAATATTATAGGTATTAGTATAACCAGTGATTAAAAAAACCACTAATTAGAAACAGTTACTTTTCGTAACTAAACTTAATTTTTGAAATTCAATTATAAAGTTTAATTATTTAAGCAAAAAAAAACTCGCTAAATAGCGAGTTTTTATATTCGTTATCGCTACTGACTATTCAGCAATGATTGATACGAACTTACGGCTTTGAGGACCTTTAACTTCAAATTGTACTTTACCATCTGATAAAGCAAATAGAGTGTGGTCTTTACCAATACCCATGTTAGTACCAGCATGGAATCTAGTTCCACGTTGACGAACGATAATGTTACCCGCTAAAACTGACTCGCCACCAAAACGTTTAACACCTAAACGTTTCGCTTCTGAATCACGACCGTTACGAGTACTACCAGCTGCCTTCTTATGTGCCATCTTTAACTACTCCTATTAACCGTTGATGCCAGTAATCTTCACTTCAGTAAACCACTGACGGTGGCCTTGCTGCTTACGTGAATGCTTACGACGTTTGAATTTAACGATTTTAACTTTATCGCCACGACCTTGAGAAACAACTTCCGCTGTAACTTTACCACCGGCAACATAAGGTGCTCCGATGTTGATGTCGTCGCCATTAGCAACCATTAAAACATTTTCGAATTCTACTGTTGAACCAATTTCTAGTTCAAGTTTCTCTAAGCGAACAGTTTGACCTTCGCTTACACGGTGTTGTTTACCACCGCTTTGGAATACAGCGTACATTTGCTACTCCGTACTGCGCCATTAATAGTGACGCACAAATTAAAATAATAGGTCGCGGATTCTACGCGAAGATTTAGGGCTTAGCAAGCCCAATTAGTAAATTTACTGTAATTATTTACGAAAAATAAATAACAAAAAGTTACCTTTGCTTTTTATTGACCCAAAGCAGGGTGAATAAGGGCTTTAATTGCAGTCTAATTATACTTATTTTGCATAGATATCTTTGCTCTTAGGTAAAATAGTGTAAAATCATCGCCTATATAAAAAGTAGATGAATAATCATTTATTTCATTACCTAAACAATAATTACAAACCAATAAACTATGAACATTAATCAAATCCAAGAACTTGCCAACCATGATATGAGTGCTGTGAATACACTTATTTATTCGCAATTAAAATCTGACGTTGTGCTGATAAACCAACTTGGTATGTATATAGTTAACTCTGGTGGTAAACGTATTCGCCCACTATTAACTGTACTGGCAGCCCGTGCGATGGGCTACCAAGGAGAAAAACATATTTGTTTGGCTGCTATTATTGAGTTTATTCATACTGCCACCTTGTTACATGATGATGTGGTTGATGAATCATCAATGCGCCGTGGTAAAGAAACAGCAAATGAACTTTTTGGTAATAGTGCCAGTGTATTAGTTGGTGACTTTCTTTATACCCGCTCATTTCAAATGATGGTTACTCTTGATGATATGAGCATTATGAAAGTTCTTTCTAATGCAACTAACGTAATAGCAGAAGGTGAAGTTCTGCAATTAATGAATTGTAACGATCCTGACACAACGGTAGAGAGTTATAGACAGGTAATTTATTGCAAGACTGCTAAGTTATTTGAAGCTGCTACTCGCCTTGCTGCTGTTGTTACTGAGCAATCAGAAGATATGGTTAAGGCAATGACCCTTTATGGCATGCATTTAGGTACAGCTTTCCAATTAATAGACGATTTGCTTGATTACACTGCTGATGCCCAAGAAATGGGTAAAAATGTTGGTGATGATCTAGCTGAAGGAAAACCAACATTACCATTATTGCATGCTATGCATAACGGTAATGAAACTCAGCGTGTAATGATCAGAGAAGCTATTGAAACGGGTAATGGCATGGATCATCTTGATGAAGTATTAAAAGCAATGCGTGAAACCGGTGCATTAGAGTTAACGCAACGAATGGCTGAAGAAGAAGCTGAGAAAGCTATTGCAGCATTAGATTGTTTAGCTGAGTCTGAATACAAGCAGGCACTAATCGCTCTTGCACATTTATCTGTAGATCGTAACGCGTAAATAACCTTAAATATTTAATTTACCCGTTCACGAATCATCTGTGCAACTTGCTGCCCCCATATTTTATATAAACCGGCACTTGGATGAAATCCATCCTTAGCAATCATATCGCTGATGCTACCTATTTTAATGGGTAAATGATGGGTGATGCCGTGACAACTTAATTGTAATAATTGATCGAACTCTTCAGCTCTTGCTCCCACATACCAACGTAATGGCTGTGGTAAAGCGGGAATTTTTCCCATTGGTGGAAGAGAGCTTAATATTAATAGTTTAGGACTAAATTTAGCAATTAGTTTTTCTCTTAACTGTAATTGCTTAGTAAGCCATTCTCTTGCACTGATCCTCGAGGTAACGTCATTAACTCCCAATGACGTTATGATCACATCAAATTTTTGTTTTCCAATATTATCAACCTCTTTAATTGTCTCTATAGTTGTTGCTCCAGTTTGAGCATGCAATTGCCAATTAACTTGATGATGACTTTCTAAGTTGCTGACTAGATTACCTAGTAAAGCTTTACGTTGATGCTCAACCCCCACTCCTGCAGCAGCTGAATCTCCAATAATTAATAATTTCAATTGTTTACCAACACCACTTAATCCCTGTCGTAAACCTACGGGTTCAGGTAAGGTTGGCAAAGACTTTCGTACCTTGATACCTTGTAGATAAAATATGGGCATTAATGCAAAGTTAATGAATTTTTCTAACATTATGACTGAGTAAAATTGTTTAATTTAATTAATGTATAAGTGTAGATCAATATTACTAATAGGTTGGAAGATAGCGCTAAATCATTTGGCAATAGCAGAGTTCAGACCATCCCTGACAATTCTAAGTTATTTCCTCCCTGAAATAAAAAAACCGGCTAATAAGCCGGTTTTTATAAGAGTGATTAATCGTTAAAATTAAGCGATAAAATCAGCACCTTCTTTAATGTCAGCGTTTAAAGTGGCTAACATTTCGTTTTTAGCATTTTCTTCATATGCACTTAACTCGCCGTAAGGTAGGTATTCTTCAACACCGTTTTTACCTAAACGTACAGGTTGAGCGAAGTATGTAGCATCGCCAGTGTTACCTTCAACGTAGGCGTAATCAATAACGTCTTCACCTTGTAAGCCTTTAACTAAAGACATACAAAAACGAGCAGCAGCTGCGCCCATTGATAATGTTGCAGAACCGCCACCAGCTTTAGCCATAACAACTTCAGTACCAGCATTTTGAATACGTGGTGTTAATGCATCAATTTCTGCTTGAGTAAACTCAACACCTTCAACTTGTGAAAGAAGAGGTAAGATAGTTGTACCAGAGTGACCACCAATTACTGGCACTTTAACATCTGAAGTTGATAAGCCTTTAAGCTCAGCAATAAATGTTTCACTTCGGATAACATCAAGAGTAGTTACACCAAATACACGGTTAGCTTCATATGTTCCTGCTTTTTTGAATACTTCAGCAACAATTGGCACAGTACCGTTAACTGGGTTAGTAATAACACCAACTAATGCTTTAGGACAGTTAGCAACAATGCCTTCTGCTAAAGTTTTAATGATACCAGCGTTAACTGCGAATAAATCAGCACGGTCCATACCAGGCTTACGTGGCATACCTGCAGGAATGATCACAATGTCACAACCTGTTAATGCATCACCTAAAGCGTCAGCGCCGTAACCTTTAACAGTAACATCTGTAGGGATGTGAGATAAATCAACTGCAACACCAGGTACTACTGGCGCAACGTCGTATAAAGATAGCTCAGAACCAGCAGGTAATTGAGTTTTTAGTAATAATGATAATGCTTGACCGATACCACCGGCAGCACCTAAAACGGCAACTTTCATGAAACTCTCCAAATATTATTTATATAGTGAAGTAACTACCGTTTGATTAGTTGAGTAATTACTTTATTTTTAATGGCACAGAAGATACCCAATTGTGCTCTAAATTACAAACTATTTTGTCATAACAGAGCAAAGGCTGATATGATACTTTAGTTTAGTTATTCACTATGTGTAAGATAAGCTTAACAATGATCATTTTTTCAGGGTAAAAGACAACAATATGAGCTCACAACAAAAACAAGAAGCATTAGTAAATGCATTTAAAGATCTGTTAAAACAAGAACAGTTCGGTTCTCAAGGTGACATAGTTGACGCATTAAAAAGTGAAGGCTTTGATAATATAAGCCAATCGAAAGTGTCACGTATGCTCAGTAAGTTTGGTGCGGTAAGAACGCGCAACGCCAGACAAGAAATGGTCTATTGTTTACCTGCTGAGTTAGGCGTGCCTACAGCCAAAAGCCCACTTAAACAACTTGTACTAGATATTGAAAGTAATGATGTAATGATCATCGTTCGTACTAGCCCAGGTGCTGCCCAATTGATTGCCCGCTTACTTGATTCATTAAGTAAGGCTGATGGCGTATTAGGTACAATAGCCGGTGATGATACTATCTTTATCGCCCCAACTGCTGTTGGCGATATTGAAGTAACTAAAGAAAAGTTAAATTTATTGTTTCAGAAGATGTATTGATAATTAGCCTGTAGCTAGAAATTAAATTTATGAAAAAGCCGACATTTGTCGGCTTTTTTGATTGAGGGATGAATTAACTTTTAATTACCACGGTCGGTTTTAATTCTGTTAATTGTATTGTACGAATTACTACTATTTTTCCTCAGCGGCAATTTCTGCAATTAAATCTAGTGATGGAGCAAAAAATGCAGCACCTGTTTCAGCTTGAGTATATTTAAGTAAGTGATCAAAGTTACCATGGCCGTCACCTTCAATCATGCTTTTAAGCTGTAACTCAAAATTTTCTGGCGTATGACAATATGCTACAAAGAATAAGCCCTGAACTTTCATGTGTCCATAAGGCATACTCTGCCTAACTATTTCTAATGATTTTCCATTATTATCTTTTAAGTTAGTACGCTTGATATGAGCTGTATGCGGCTTATCTTCAGAAGCATATTCGATGTCATCGCGTTTGGTTCTACCGATAATATCTTCTTGCTGCTTTTCTTCGAGCGTTTGCCATAAATTCATATTATGGCGATAACGTTGGATGTGAAGATAACTTCCTTTAGTGAACTCGCTTTGGTCTTGTTCCTTAACTAAGGCAACTTCACGCTTATGCATACCTTTAGGGTTTTCACTACCATCGACAAAGCCAGTCAAATCTCTACCATCTAAATAACGAAAACCTTTTACTTGCTCAGCAAGCTCAACCCCATCATTTAATAAATCACAAACTTTGGTACTTACCACATGATTTACGTCTGCTCGATCACTGCGAATTTCTATAAATAAATCATAATTAGTTGCTGGTGCAAATCTGTCTTCGACCTGCATATGAGCAAACGGTTTTAATCCAATCGGTTTTGCCTTAGGGTAATATTCATCCCAATAACTTGCACCAATGGCTATAACAGCATTCAAATTTGATTCTGAAAATTGATCTGCGTAATCGTCAAATAACTCGGGCAGAGCTGCGAGTGCTTTACGTATAAATTTGTTTTTATTATCTAATACATTAAACATCAGATAATAACTGTGTAAATTTGGCTCGGCACAAATGCCAAATTGCTCTCTAGCCATGAAGATTCCCAAATTATAAATTTCATTTAAGTATATGAGTTTATTTGTGTTTAACAAAGAAAAATATTAATACTTTAAAAACGAGAAACGAGAAACGAGAAACGAGAAACGAGATCCTGACTTTCGTCAGGAAGGGGGAGCATGTTTATAGTTGTGCAGGAACTGAAAATATTTTTTTGTCATGCCAACGCAGCATAGTTAATCTTCCACCCCAAACACAGCCGGTATCAAGTGCGTAAATATTAGGATTATCTACTTCACCATTTAAGCTTGCCCAATGGCCAAATACCCATTGAGTTGTGCCGATCGATTTAGATAATTTAAACCAAGGAGAAAGGTTGGTGTCTTGGTTATCAATAGGGGATCCTTTACTGGTAAACTCTAATGAGCCATCAGAAAAACAAAACCGCATACGGGTTAAGGCATTCACACTATATCTAAATTTCTCTTCTTCAGTTTGGGCGTTACACCAACTATTTGGCGTATTACCATACATCGAGTTAAGCCAATGGTTACGCTCGCTACCCGATATTCTTTCTTGTACAAAGTTTGATTGTGCTAAAGCATCTTCAGGTTGCCACTCTGGCGGTAAACCCGCATGACTCATATAGGCATTTTCATTGGGAAGTTGTTCTACAAGCGGATATTGTGCAAGCCAATCCATTAGCTCATCTATATCAGATGAATTAAGTAACTCATCTACAAGATCATTTCTTTTAACTTTTTTGATACCTGCATGAACAGCAAGTAAATGTAGGTCATGATTACCTAAAACAACTTTGGCACTATTGCCTAGCGATTTTATCAGCCTCAATGTTGCTAACGAATCAGGGCCTCGCGCTACTAAATCACCGGTAAACCAAATTTGATCGGTGTTAAGATCAAAATTAACAAGTTTCATTAATTGACATAATTCAGTATGACAACCCTGAATATCACCGAGCAAATAAATAGCCATCAGCTAACCTCAACTCTGGATAAGCAGCACTTGCTCAATACATCTATTTTTCCGATTTTCTGCGTTAAAATAACCGTAAATAGCCCACTATTCACAATTGTTTTGCCTTGATAATCGAAAAAATTGAAGCATTGATATGGAATAATAATTTTTAGCCTTTTTCAATTCATACATTAATTGTTAAGTGATTGATTTGTTGCTGGTATCAAGCACTCATTATCCAGAACTGAGGTTAATTAACTATATTCGGAATAGAAAGGCCGAAAACAGGAATAGTTACTTTATGCTTATTACCTTGTAAGTCTTTCATAATATAAAAGCCTTCCATGGTACCTAATGGAGTTTTTATAATTGAACCGCTAGAATAACGATACCGTTGGCCGCTTTGTAAAATTGGCTGTTGACCAACAACGCCATCACCTTCAACAGATACTTTATTACCATCTGAATCAGTAATTAACCAACTACGAGAAATTAACTGTAGGGTTTTATTACTATTATTTTCTATGGTGACTGTATAGCTAAAAACATATCGGTCTTGATATTGGTCAGACTGCTCTTCAATAAAGTCGACTTGTGTCGAAACTTTAACTAGTTGACCTGGTGTCCCGTGTTCTGTTTCCATAGCAATATCTCCATTTAGAATTGGTATTACAACTCTGGCGGATTGTCCGTTAAGTAATTCGCAACAGTAATATAATCGTGCAAACTCAAATTTTCAGGCCTTAAGCTGGCTTTTATGCCTAATGTTTCTAACTGTTCAGCACTAATAAGTTTTTTAAAGCTGTTACGAATGGTTTTCCGACGCATGCTGAAAGCTTCTCGGGTTACACGCTCTAACCATTTCACATCTTTAGCAGGGAACTTAATTTCTTTATGTGGAATTAACCGAACGATTGCACTATCAACTTTAGGTGGTGGCTGAAATGCTTCAGGGCCAATTTCCATCACCGGCATTACTTGGCAATAGTATTGACACATTATTGATAAACGCCCGTAAGTTTTAGAGTTAGGTCCTGCCGCCATTCTGTTTACGACTTCTTTTTGCAGCATAAAGTGCATGTCTTTAACTTTATCTTTAAAGGTCAAAAGATGAAATATTAACGGTGTAGAGATATTATAAGGTAAATTACCAAATATTCTTAATGGTTGCTCATCGGCAAGCGTAGCAAAATCAAATTTTAATGCGTCAGTTTCATGAATGGTTAAATGCTTTGCAATAAAAGGGTGATGGCGCAATCGGTGGGCAAGATCTCTATCAAGCTCAACTACTGAAATATCACCAGCTCTTTCAATCACCGGCTCAGTTAAAGCACCTAGACCAGGACCTATCTCAACTAGGTTTTCACCAGAACATGGATTTATAGCGTCAACAATGCGGCTTATTACGGCATCGTCATGTAAAAAATTTTGGCCAAAGCGCTTCTTGGCTTGATGACCTAAATGGCTTTTATTACTCATTGCTGATTTTGTACCAAATTAATTGCATTATTCATAGCTGCCCTGAAACTCCCTGTATCGGCATCTAATGAGCCGGCAAGTTCAATGGCAGTACCGTGATCTACAGAGGTTCTTATAAAGGGTAGTCCTAAGGTAATGTTTACCGACGCGCCAAACCCTTTATATTTAAGTACTGGCAGGCCTTGATCATGATACATAGCCAAAACCGCATCTGCATCATCTAGATATTTAGTTTGAAAAATTGTATCTGCTGCTAACGGACCAACTAAATGCATACCTTCTTCACGTAGAGATTCTATAGCAGGAATAATTGTCTCAATCTCTTCTCTGCCTAAATGTCCATCTTCGCCTGCATGTGGGTTTAAGCCACATACATAAATTTTTGGTTCTTTTATGCCAAATTTTTCCTTCAGATCTTTATGTAGTATACGAGTGATCTTTTGAATTCGCTCAAAAGTTATCGCTTTAGATACATAAGCTAGAGGAATATGAGTTGTCATTAATGACACTCGTAAGCCTTCAGTTGCAAGCATCATAACAACATCAATACAATTAGCTTGTTGAGCAAAATATTCAGTATGACCGCTAAAGGGAATACCTGCTTGATTAATTAAGCCTTTATGAACAGGACCTGTAACAATTGCTTTAAATTCACCTGACATATTACCTTCACAAGCAAGCTTTAATGTTTCAACAACATAGGCTCCATTGTTGGCATTTAATATTCCGGGCTGAGACGGTTCAGCCAACTTTACCGGTAAAACTTCAAGGACACCTGCTTGGTGTGCCTTTGAAGCCCTTGCTGCGTCATAAATATTAACCTTTAAAGGCAAATCTAATTGCTTTGCTCGCTGCTCTAACATTTCAGGATCAGCAATTGCAACAAGTTGCACTGGCCAGTTTTCTTGGGCCAGTTGTATTAAAATATCAGGACCAACACCTGCGGGCTCGCCAGGGGTTATGGCAATCTTATTAACCATCATTATCAGTCTTCTTCGTCAAAAATTTCAATGTATGCTTCATCTCTGGTTTCTTTCATCCAGCGAATAGCTTCAACACCAAACTTTCTATTAAACAGTAGGTTGTAGGCACGATTTTCGTTGTTTAGATCGGTTGCATCTAAAGTTCTTCGGCCGGTTAATTGCACTAAGTGCCAACCAAAAGATGACCGAAATGGTTGATGGTATCCATCAACTTCTAACGTCGCTAATGCTTCTTTAAATGCAGGGTCATAACTGTTTGGATCTGACCAACCTAAGTCACCACCACGTGTAGCTGTTGGGCCTTCAGAGTGTTCACGTGCTAAGGCATCAAAATCAGCTTCACCAGATTTTATCTGGGTTAAGAAATCTAATAATATTTTCTCTGCTTTATCTTCAGATAATATAATTGATGGCTTAATTAAAATATGACGTGATTTCACTTCACTTACTTCAACCGTTTCTTTACCGCGAATATCTAATATTTTAATTATGTTGAAGCCTAAACCTGTACGGATTGGTCCAAATACTTCGCCTTTTTTATTGCCATCAACTAATTCGGCAAATAAGGTTGGCATTTCATTAATACCACGCCAACCAATATCACCACCTTCTAAAGCACTTGGTGCACCGGAAGAAGCAATAGCGATTTTCTTAAAGTCTGAGCCTGTATTTAACAGATTAATAACTTTATCCGCTCTGTCTTTGGCATCAACTAAATCATCTTGAGTTGGTTCATCAGGAAAGCTAATCAATATATGACCAATATTGTATTCAATATCAGCATTTTTTTGTTCTTTCATTAACTCTACAAGGTTTGAAATTTCTTGTGGGCTAATGGCAACACGACGACGGACGTTAGCTTTTCTAACTTCGTTAGTGATCATCTCAGTACGAATACCTTCACGGTAGCTTTCGTAGTTAACGCCATCAGTTACTAGTTTTTGTCTAAATTGTTCAGTAGTCATACCGCCATTATCTTTAGCGATTGATGCAATCGTGGTATCTAATTGAGCATCACCAATTTGAACACCCATACGCTCGCCCATTTGAATCAATAAACTATCGTTAATTAACTTTTCCATGGCTTGGGTACGAAGGGCTGCATCCGATGGTAAACTTTGTTTTTCAGCTAAAGCCTGCTTTTTAACATTATTTACTAGCTCGTTGATTTCCGATTCAAGCACAACACCTGAATTTACAACAGCGACTACTTTATCTAATTCTAACTCTTTTGCATTGACAACAGATGTTGTAACAGCGCTGCTTACTATGCCTGAAATGATAAAGGCAATTTTGATTATTGTTTTCATGGAATAAAATCTACGGTTATTTACTTCGAATTTGTTAAATTTATTTGAATTTTTTAACGTCTTAAAAATCTATTTTACTTTTAATGTTGGCCAAAACATGGCTTAGTTGCTTAGAAAGTACGGGCGTTTGTAACCAAATATGCCTGATTCTAACATATCATCTATAGGAAGTGGTTTTTGATTTCCACCTAATCCTTTAAGAACAAACTGTAGCATAAAACCATTATCAAATTCATCGCGATTTTCACTATCGAAATCTTGCTCATCTAAATTAGTATTAATATTTCGATAAACAGCAAAGCGAATGGCCCAACAGCAGCTTTCATACTGAACCCCCCCATACGCTTCAAGCGAACGTTTTCTTATTAAGTCATGTGTTACCCTGCCAACAACTTGCCAGTCTTTATTAATTGGAAAACTTGATAACGCTGATGCTTGTTCAATTTGCACTCCTGAAACATTTTCAATATAGCGATGGCTTAACTGAAAAATATTACGATTATCTTTACGATAATCAATACTGACATGACTCTTATCTGTTCGACTGTTCTTTGTATCATACTGAATATCGGATTTAAATTGCCAACGCCTGGCTAGTTGGATGAACATATCTGCTGCCAAGGCAGAAGAATCTTCTTGAGTTCCCTCTTCATCAAAGGAAATGCTACTATTATCTAAGTAAAATATACGACCTACACTTAGGTGAAATAGTTCCGTATTGCTTTGATTTAAAATTCGAGTAGTAGCGCCAAATGATACTTGATTTGCTTCCGCAATACGGTCTAAACCACTGAAACGTCTATCTCTGAATAAACCATCAAAGTCGTCTTGCAGTGGTGATGTATCATAAATAAATATATCGTTTTGATCTTTTTCTGGAATATACAAATATTGAATTTGTGGTTCAAATGTTTGAGTCATATCATCGACTAAAAAACTTGTGTCACGATCAAAGTTTAAACCAGTGTGTATTCGAACTTTTGGTAATGTACGATCGGCTTCTTCAGTTAGATTTAAGCTAGTAGTAAGATTTACATTTTCCACATTGTCTTGTTGGTAGGCAGTATGCATTACCCTAAAATCAGAATTAATAAACCACCCAGGCTTTGAGTATGGGATCGATAACCCTGTTTCTACATGTAGTCTATCTGCGGTCGGAAGATCTTCATTAGATATGTCGAAATGAGAGTATTCACTATAAATATTAAAAGTACTATTAAGGAACCCTAACGGTTGATACACATCCAATTCAAGTTGCGGCAAAGTTCGGTAGCTAGGGTTATTATCGCCTAGTACTTTAAAATCTTGTACCTTAACTGTTGAATGCCAGTTATTACTAAAATACGAAAGCTCACCAATGCGCCATAAATAGGCTTCAGATTTACTAAATTGCTTGCTGCCAATATCAACTAAATAATTGTCATCACTAATATCACTGTAATCAACATACACACGATAATTTTCAGCAAAAGTACCAGCATGTTGGTACCTTGCCAAATAACGAGCGTCATCATTATTTATTAGCTCTTTGTCTTTATCTAAATACTCTAGATCTATTTGACCAAATTGCTGTCCGGTTAAATACCTGAATTCGGTGTTTAATTGCGTGCCACGTTCAGACATATGAATTGGTGTGATAGTGGCGTCCATATTCTCGGCAATATTCCAATAAAAAGGTAAACCAACCTCAGCACCTTTACTACTTGAAGAAGAAATAGTCGGATATAAAAAACCTGTTTTACGTTCATCGGTAAGTGGAAAGTTGAAATAAGGAAGGTAAAATACCGGAACATCTTTTACTCTAAATACAGTGTTCCAAGCTTCACCTTCATTATCTTTTGTTGATAAATTAATTTCGCTTGCCGATATTTGCCAGTCAGGCACAGGTTCAGTACAGGTGGTAAAACTTGAGTCAACTAAACTTGCTCCAAGCTCACTTATTTTTAATTCTTCAGCTGTTCCTCTGCCTGGTGATGAATGTAGCTGATATTGAGAGTTTGAAAGAATCATTTTCTTTTCAATAGAACTTGCCACTAAACTATCGGCATTGATGGTCATTGAGTTATCTTGAAAACGAGTATTTCCAGTAGCCGATATTTTACCATTTACTCGATCGACTAATATTTCGTCGGCGGCTATTTTCTTATCTCCGGAGGCTAATTTTACTCCTCCAGAAAAGCGGGTTGACTGATTTTTCTCAACGTATGATTTTTTAGATTCTATTAAAATTGATTGGTGATCGAGCTGTTCTGGGTTTTCTAAAGTAATAGGCTCTGGAACAGGAATAGGGCACTTGATTATCAATGCTTGAGTGTCATCTTCAGCTGCAATAGCGAAGCTATTTACGCCTAATAAAACGACAAAAAATAAACTACGGGTGTGTGGCATGCATAGTCCGGTAAATAAATGCTGCTGTGATCTGCAAAATTCTTAACTTTAAGAATAATAGAATTATGACAGATTTTTTAATTATTATTACAATACAATAGTATTAATCATTAGTTTAACATAGCTTTTGACAATAATTTTACTAATAATTCAACAATTTATATTTTAGTGTTTTTCATTAAGGTATATTGTAGTTAATTCTAATTTATTCACATTAAACCTTGGATGTTTTAATTGTCTGCTCTTACTCGTAAGCAAAAACTTGGAACTTGGCTCGCGCATATTTTTCCAGATGAATTACTCAATATTGCTCCTTTATCTGGTGATGCGGGCTTCAGAGTGTATTACCGTTTAATTCTAGATGAAAATAGCTATATCATCGTAGATGCGCCACCAGAGAAATTAAACAATTTAGCTTTTGTAAGTTTAGCGCATAGTTTTCGTTCTTCCGGTTTAATTGTACCTGAAATTATTCATTATGATGAAGCAAATGGATTCATGTGTTTATCAGATTTTGGCGATGTTTTATTGAGTGACAAACTCGATGAAACGACGATAGCTGCTCTATATGAAAAAGCGATAAAGCTGTTACCAAAAATCCAAAAGGTGTCAGCACAAGAACAGTGGCCTTTACCTGTTTATGATGCTCCATTTTTACAATTAGAAGTGGATATTTTCAGCGATTGGTTAGTGCACAAACATTTAAATATCAGTTTAACCATTGATGAAACCAAGCAACTTCAACAATGCTTTGATTTGTTAATAGCAAGTGCGTTAGAGCAACCACAAGTGACGGTACATCGCGACTTTCACAGTCGTAATTTAATGTTAATTGCTAGCGGTGATATTGCGGTAATAGACTTTCAAGACGCTGTTAAAGGGCCATTTACCTATGACTTGGTTTCATTACTTAGAGATTGCTATGTCCGTTGGGAAGATGAATTGATTGAACCACATGTTCATAATTATTATTTGAATAATAAAGTCGATGTTAGTTATCAGCAATTTACGCGTTGGTTTGACTTTATGGGACTGCAACGGCATATAAAGGCGAGTGGGATTTTTGCGCGTTTATATCATCGCGATGGGAAATCTGGATATTTGAAAGATATTCCATTAACTCTATCTTATATAATAGACATTGCGGCCAAGTATCCAGAGTTAACTTTTTTAAGCAATTTAGTTAAGAGTAAAGTACTACCAAGTATTACTAAGCTTGCTAGCCAGCAAAAGGCTAGAGTATGAAGGCAATGATTTTAGCCGCAGGGCGAGGTGAAAGAATGAAGCCTCTAACCGATAATTGCCCAAAACCTTTATTGAAAGTGGCTGGGATTCCTTTAATAGAACATCACTTGAATAACCTTAAAGCTGCAGGGATAACTGATATCATTATCAATCATGCTTGGTTAGGTGATCAGATAGAAGACTATTTTGGCTGTGGACAAGGGTTTGGGGTTTCGATTCAATATAGCGCAGAGCTTGATGGCGCGTTAGAAACCGCGGGAGGTATTGTTAACGCATTACCACTATTAGGAAGTGAGCCTTTTTTAATTGTAAATGGAGACATTTATTGTCAATACCCATTTGTGCAAATACCTTCATTAAAAAATGGTGAACTAGCCCATTTAATTTTGGTCGAAAACCCTGAGCATAATCCCAAAGGAGATTTTGCCTTTAACAATGACAAGTTAAAGTGGGGCGAAGAATTTAACAATAAATACACATATTCCGGTATTGGACTTTATCAGCCTAAATTATTTACTGATTTGAAGATTGAAAAAGCGCCATTAGCACCCATCTTAATTGCTGCGATGAAAAATGATGATATTAGCGGCAGCTTATATTCAGGCTTATGGAGTGATGTTGGAACACCAGAGCGACTGACACAAATTAATAAACAAGTTATGGAAAAGTAATATGCAAATTGGGGGAAAAATTTTAGGCTTTGCGCTAGGCTTTTTTGCTGGCGGACCTTTTGGTGCAATATTTGGTTTATGGATAGGCCATAAATTTGACCAAGGTATGAGCATGGACTTCAATGCCTTTAATAAACAAAATGACAGTGATCGTCAAAATGCTTTTTTTAAGGCTACTTTTTCGGTAATGGGCCACATAACTAAAGCAAGTGGGCGGGTCACAGAAGACGAAATTGCCTTTGCCAACGGCGCGATGAAACGTTGGGGGTTAAATCAAGATACCCAAACGATTGCCAGGCAGGCGTTTAATGAAGGTAAGCAGGAATTTTTTGAGTTAGACAAGCAATTAAGACAACTAAAAAGCTCTTGTTTTGGTCGACATGATTTATTGCAAATGTTTATTGAAATTCAAATTCAGGCTGCATTTGCTGACGGAGAACTGCATCCTAAAGAACGCCAAATTCTCCACAAGATAGCGAGAAGTTTAGGTATATCGGCTCGTGAGTTAGACTTTCTGTTAGATAGAATTGTTGCAGGTGAGCAGTTCCATCAAGGGGGGAATCAAACCCCTCAGCAAGCGAAAAGTCAACTGGAAAATGCTTACAAAATACTGGGTGTTACCGCTAATACAGATCATAAAGAGATTAAAAAGGCCTATCGAAAATTAATGTCTCAGCATCACCCCGATAAACTTGTTGCCAAAGGTTTACCGCCAGAGTTGATGGAAGATGCGAAACAAAAAGCACAAGACATTCAAGCCGCATATGAATTAATTTCAGCACAAAAATAAATAAAAAGGGGTCAGTACCCTTTACTAGTTTAAGTAGTAAAGGGTACTGACCCCTTTTTAAATTAAATAATTTGACTCTGACCCTAGTTGTTTTTAATCGTAAAACTTAGGATCAGTTTTATTCGGCCGGGTTTTAAATCTACGATGCAGCCACATGTATTGATCTGGCTCGCGCATAATAGCCTGTTCTACGAGCTGATTTATTTTGATAATATCTTGTTCATCATTACCACTTGGAAAGTTTTCAAGTGCCGGTAAAAATTCAAGAATATAGCCACTATCATCAGGTAAACGTCTAGGGATCAACATTACCGTTTTTACATTTTTAACTTTAGCGAACAACATAGTTCCAATAGTTGAGGCTGTGTGCTCTACATTAAAAAAAGGTACAAAAATGGAACGTTTTCGGCCGTAATCTTGGTCGGGTAAATAAACACAAGTCTCTTTTGCTCGAAGCGCTTTTATCATGCCTTTAACGTCAGTTTTGTCGATCATGTATTTGTTAGAACGGGAACGACCGCTATGCTGAAAATACTCCATTAATTCATTATGGTTGGGACGATAAAAAGCTACGGTTGGATGAACATGACCAGTTGCACGTCCTGAAAATTCTAAGCTTAGGTAATGCAACGTAAGCAATAATATGCCGCTGCCATCAGCTTTTGCTTGTTCCAAATGCTCTAAACCGGAAACATTAATTTTTCGTTTAACCCGCCAATCTGGCCACCACCAGCCCATACCTGTTTCAAATAAGCCAATACCAGTATTTTCAAAATTCTTTTTAAGCATTATCAGACGTTCTTGTTCAGAAAGTTGTGGGAAACAAACATCTATATTTTTCTTGGCTACTTTTAATCGTGTGCCACTAACCTTCATCATTAAGCGGCCAACAATACGGCCCATGGCAAGTTGCATTCTATAAGGTAACCAGGAAATGGTGTATAAAATTAAAACGCCACACCAAGTCAGCCAATATTTTGGCAATAGGAAGCTAAGTTTAAATTTTTCTTGTATAACTTTGTTTTTGCTCAAGGTTTCATCAACTCACTGAAAAGCTTATGTTACACTATACTCAATAACACAAATAATTGCCTGTCTAGGCGTCAGTTGAAGTATCGAGCTAGTATTCTGTATATTCAGCTATTATATCCATTTTGGAAACCAGTATGAAAGTAGATATCCCAAATTTTAATCAAGCCAGAGTTCTAGTCGTTGGTGACGTAATGTTAGACCGTTACTGGTCTGGTTCTACAGGTAGAATTTCACCTGAAGCGCCAGTACCTGTGGTTAAGATTAATAATCATGAGGATAGACCCGGCGGTGCTGCCAACGTGGCATTAAATATTGCCAGCCTTGGTGGGCAAGTAACGCTTTCGGGGCTTACTGGTGATGATGATGTTGCCGAAAGCTTAGATACTAATTTATCCGCGATGGATGTTATTTGTAAATTTTCTCGTAGCATTGATGTTCCCACTATTACTAAGTTAAGAGTATTAAGCCGTAATCAACAATTACTTCGTTTAGACTTTGAAGAATCACTTCATCATTTAGATAAAACTGAACTTAATAATTTAGTAGAGCAAAACATCATGCAGCATCACCTGCTATTGTTATCTGATTACGATAAAGGCACGTTATCCAACGTAAGTGAAATAATTGCCTTAGCAAAGAAAAACGATATACCAGTTCTGGTTGATCCAAAAGGCTCTGATTTTTCAAAATATAAAGGTGCAACTTTGATCACACCAAACTTATCTGAGTTTGAAGGAGTCGTTGGACCTTGTAAGGATGAAACTGAGTTAGTAGCAAAAGGACAAAAGTTGCTTGCTGAACTTGATTTGCAAGCATTGTTAGTAACTCGTTCAGAACATGGTATGACTTTAATTAGAGCAAATGAAGAAGAGTTACATTTACCTACGCAAGCACAGGAAGTCTACGATGTTACCGGTGCTGGCGATACTGTTATCGCTACATTAGCCTTGTCCATTGCCGCGGGTTCTTCTTTTAGTGAAGCTAGCGCGTTAGCTAATATTGCTGCCGGTGTAGTGGTTGGTAAAATTGGTACATCAACCGTTAGTGAAGTTGAGATAGCCCAAGCGATTTCCTCAGGTCAAGAAAGTGGTTCAGGTGTGGTAAGTGAAGAGCAATTAAAAATAATGATCACACAAGCCAAGCAGCGTGGTGAAAAAGTGGTTATGACTAATGGTTGCTTTGATATTTTACATGCGGGCCATGTTTCTTATTTAAGCCATGCTGGTAAATTAGGTGATAGATTAATTGTTGCTATTAATGACGATGACTCGGTTAAGCGCCTAAAAGGAAGTGGACGTCCGGTGAATCCGATGGACAGGCGTATGGCTGTTTTAGCGGGCTTAGGTGCAGTTGATTGGGTGGTAAATTTTTCAGAAGACACACCACAACGATTAATTGCCAACTTATTACCAAACATTTTGGTTAAAGGCGGTGATTATAAAGTTGAAGATATTGCTGGCGGTAAAGAAGTTATAGCTGCTGGCGGAGAAGTACAAGTGCTTAACTTTGAAGAAGGTATCTCAACCACCGAAATAATTAATACTATCCGTTTAGAAGACTAGCCGAGGAACGAGGCTAGCCCTGAACTCGTTTCAGGGTCTTAAGGTTTAGGAACGAGGTTAGCCCTGAACTCGTTTCAGGGTCTCTATATAACGTTCAAATAAATTCGAGCTAATCAAGTTCAGAACAACAAAAAAGCGACTCTAGAGTCGCCTTTCTTCTTTAAAAACTTTAGTAAAGTTATTGTGCTACCGATAAACCTTGGTTGATTGCAGCAATATCTTGCTCTGAAATTGTACCCGCAGCTTCTTTTAAACGCAGCATGTTAGTAATGTATTGGTAACGAGTAGTCGATAGATTACGCTTAGCATTATATAAGTTACGCGTGCTTTCTAATACGTCAACAATAGTACGAGTACCAACTTCAAAACCTGCTTCAGTTGCTTTTAACGCACTTTCAGCTGAAATTACCGACTGCTCAAACGCTTTAACACCTGAAATTGTTGCAACGATAGTATTGTATGAATTACGAGATTCACGCACTATACCACGATAAGTAATCTGCATATCTTGACTTGCGGCTACGTAGTCATGTTGAGCAGCACGAACTTTTGAACTGGTGTTGCCACCAGAATAAATTGGTACATTTAATTGAATACCGATTGATTGATCATCTTGCTCATAAGAGGTTAATGCTGCGTAATCATCATCAATATCACTTTGACCAATACTTGCGGTTAAGCTAAGAGTCGGTAAATGACCGGCACTTTCGATATCAATGGCTTCTTTTGATATATCCATGCTAATTTTTTGTGAAATTAATTGTAAGTTCTTTGCTTCCGCCATTTTTTGCCAGTCATTAGCCGTGCTTGGCGTTGGCATAACGGCACTAAAACGTTCGGTGTTTAACACGTTTAAATCTCTTGGGTAAGAGCCAGTGATTTCACGAAGAATTTCTTCTGTGGTATAAACCGAGTTTTGCGCGCGAATTTCTTCAGCAATAGAGTTATCAAATTGAGCCTGTGCTTCATGAACATCGGTGATAGCAGTTAAGCCAACAGAAAATCGTTGTTTAGTTTGTTCTAATTGACGTTCAATGGCTTTCTTTTCCGCTTGGGCAAAGTCTAATCCATCATAAGCGGCTAATACATTAAAGTAGGCTTCGGTTACGCGAGTGATCAATTGTTGTTTAACAAACTGATAGTTGATATCACTTTGGTGCGCACGTTTTTTCGCCGTATCTAAACCTAACCAGCTATTGTGATGATAAAGTTGCATATTCAAGTTTAAAGCAACTCTAGTGGTTTCAGAGTCTTGGAATGTTGTACCATCAATTTCAACTTCTTGTGTGCCGAAAGAGGCAATAGCATTTAATTGTGGCATTAACACTGAACGAGATTGTTCAATTATCTCTTGCGCCGATTTAAACTGAGCTTCAGCTTTTAATGACGTTGGATCATTTTGTAGTGCTAACTGGTATATTTCTTGTAAATCTTGCGCGGCTACTACTGAACTAGTACTAGCTAACACAACACCAACAAATAAAGAGTTAAGTTTGTTTGTCATGAGTTTCTTTTCCATTAGTTACACAAACTGCGTTATATTTGCTAGTTAGTGTAGCGGTTTTTAATGCTATGCTGAACAATAATAAATCAATTCACCTTGACTAAAGTGTAACAGAATTTTTTTGTAACACATTGTTATAGCTAAAGAGTATTACAAAATATGCGTAAAAGTTACAAAATTACACAATATTGTTCTGACGATGTCACCGTTAAGGCACGCGATATTAAGTACCAGGGCTTTTTTCGTATTGATCAATATCAAATTAAACATAGATTATTTAATGAACAGTGGGGAAATTTAATTTCTAGGGAAGTTTTTGAACGTGGTGATGCTGTTGTGTTAATTCCGTACGATTCGGTTAACAAAAAATTATTATTAATAGAACAATTTCGCCCTGGTGCAATTCGAACTGAGCCTTGCCCTTGGTGTTTTGAATTTATTGCCGGTATGTTTGCCGAAAATGAAAGCCCAATAGATGTAGCTATTAGAGAAGCAGAAGAAGAAGCAAACCTTACTGTTGATAAAAGCCAATTGCGCCATGTCATGAATTACTTGTCAAGCCCGGGGGGGACAAGTGAAAAATTATACATGTATGTAGCTTTAATGGATCTTTCTAATGTAGTTAACGGAACGATTTCAGGTCTTGAAGAAGAAAATGAGGATATAAAGTCACATTTAATGACTTTAGATGAAGCCCTTTATTTATTAAATGATGGTAAAATCAATAATGCATCAACAATTATCGGGTTACAGTGGCTGGCATTAAATCATAAGCTGCTCGTTTAAATTTATTATCAGTATAAATTATTGGATATCTATATAAATGGCTAAATATCGCCCCAGTTTAAAAGGGCTTGATCAATCGTTTGAGAAAAACTATATGCTATTAACCCGCTTATTAGGGGATATAGATGAGGTTTCTGATGAGCGATATTTTTTTATCACCGATGTACTTGAATATAAAGTAGCTATCATAGAGAAAACTAAATATACCCATTTAGTCGAGTTTAAACAGCTTATTAGCCAAGCCGAATCTTTATCTAGCAAAGTACACTTGCCAAAGCCAAGCATGACGATACGCATTTATCATGATGCTCGTCTAGCTGAAGTCATAGAAAACCAATATATTAAACAAATTAAACCTCGATATGATTACCCCAATCAGGAAATGCACTTACCTGATGAAAAGCAGCAAACTCAACACTTTCTCACTGAATGGCTTCACCTATGCTTAACTGAAGGTAAAGCTAATATACAAGTGAAAATAAAATAGTATTAAAATATAAAAGCTAAAATATCCATGAATCATGTAACTATCGCCCAATTTTCTGATTGCCATTTGTTTTCGACAAAAGATGGTATGCATTATGGTCATAATGTTTTTACAAATTTATCTAGAGTACTTGCACAGCTTGCTAATATAGATTATTTGCATGCTGCAATCTTTACCGGAGACCTAACTCAAGATCATAGCGTTGCATCTTATCAATTATTTAACCAAGCTGTTATTGAGAGCAACCTTAGTTGTCCTGTTTATTGGTTAGCGGGAAATCACGATGAATTTCAGTTGTTAAGTGAGCACCTAACCGCAAAAAATATTCAACAAGACAAAAATATAATAATCAATGATTGGTGCTTACAGTTAATCGATTCTAAAAGTTCAACTCCGGCAGGTTTGGTAAGCGAAACACAACTAAATAGAATTCGAAATATCAGTACGGAAAGTGAAAATACCTTAATTTTCATGCATCATCACGCTATTGATGTTGACTACTTTATTGATAAACATGGTCTTAAAAATCAGATGGAATTTTGGCGAGCAGTTAGCCAAAATAGCTCAATAAAAGCAATTTGTTGTGGTCACATACACCGAGGCTTAAATATAGCCGAAGATGATCTACATTCTGCACCACTATACACTTGCCCTGCTACGTCTATTCAATTTGACCCTAAAGTTGATAGTGTTGCCGCGTTAAATATAGGGCCTGGTTATCGTTTATTAAAGTTGTTTTCTAATGGTCGTATAGAAACCTCCATTAATCATTTATCAAAATAAATAGTTAGCAGAATTAAAATGAAGAAAAAAATACTGGTGATCCATGGTTTTAACAGCTCACCACAATCTCTAAAAGCACAAATTACAAAGCAATATATACGACAATACTTTCCTAATGTTGAGGTTATTTGTCCGCAATTATTATCAAATCCTAATGCTGCAATAAAGCAATTAAGCAATATTATTGAAGAAGATTTGCAATGCCAGTGGTATTTGACTGGCTCATCTCTTGGCGGTTATTTTGCAACCTACTTATCTGATAAATACAATTTTAAAGCTGTACTGATAAATCCTGCAGTAAAACCTTATGAATTATTAGAAGATATTCTTGGTGAGCAAACCAACCCATATACCAATGAAGTGTATCGAGTAACTGTTGAACATATGCAGCACTTAAAGAAATTTGAAATAGATAAAATTAACGCAAAAAACTTTTTAGTTATGGTACAAACAGGTGATGAAGTGTTAGATTATCAACAAGCAGTTGATAAATACCAGCAAAGCCAACTTTGCGTACAACAAGATGGCGATCATAGCTTTATTAACTTTAGCAAAATGCTACCCGATATTGTTAATTTTTTTCAGCTAAATAAACCGAACAGTTAACTTGATTCAAATGGTTAACTAAAGTAAAAATATAAACGTTGTTATCGAAAATAAAATAACTAGAAGAATTCATGACTGATCAATATAACTCCGAATCCATTGAAGTATTAAGTGGCTTAGATCCAGTACGTCGCCGTCCGGGAATGTACACTGATACCATACGTCCTAACCATCTTGGTCAAGAGGTAATCGATAACTCTGTCGACGAAGCATTAGCCGGCCATGCCCAAAATATTCAGGTTACCCTGCACGAAGATCAATCATTAGAAGTTATTGATGATGGTCGTGGTATGCCTACTGATATACATCCTGAAGAAGGTGTACCTGGCGTTGAATTAATATTTTGCCGATTGCACGCAGGTGGTAAATTCTCTGGTGATAACTATCAGTTTTCTGGTGGTTTACATGGTGTAGGTATATCCGTTGTAAATGCATTATCTAACCGTGTTGAAGTTACTGTTAAGCGAAATCAACAAGTGTTTGAGATGGCTTTTGAACATGGCGAAAAAGTTTCTGATTTAACTGTTGTTGGTGAGGTTGGTAAACGCAACACCGGTACTAGAGTTCGTTTTTGGCCTGATGCCAGTTATTTTGATTCGCACAAATTCTCAGTTTCTAAACTTATTCATATTTTAAAAGCGAAAGCGGTACTTTGTCCTGGCTTAAATATTAAATTTAATGACAAAGTCTCTAACACTAAACATCAATGGTGTTATGAAAATGGTTTAAAAGATTACTTAGTTGAAGCACTAAAAGATAATATTTGTTTACCTGATTCACCGTTTATTGGCGCATTTTCATCGAAGCATGAAGTTGTAGATTGGGCTGTGTGTTGGTTACCTGAAGGCGGTGAAAGTGTTGGTGAGAGTTATGTTAACTTAATTCCTACCATTCAAGGTGGTACCCATGTAAATGGATTGCGTCAAGGCTTGCTCGACTCTATGCGAGAGTTTTGCGAATTTAGAAACTTAACTCCGCGCGGTATAAAATTAACCCCTGATGATATCTGGGATAAATGTTCATATATCCTCTCGGTAAAAATTCAAGACCCGCAATTTGCAGGACAAACTAAAGAACGTTTATCATCACGTCAATGTGCAGCCTTTGTCTCGGGCGTAGTAAAAGATTCATTTAGTTTATGGCTCAATGAACATACAGAAGTTGCGGAAGCACTTGCAGAATTTTGTATATCGAACGCGCAACGTCGATTGCGAGCTAGTAAAAAGGTAGTTCGTAAAAAAGTAACACAAGGCCCAGCCTTACCAGGAAAGTTAACCGACTGTGGTTCTGCCGAGCCTGAACGTACCGAATTATTTTTAGTCGAAGGTGACTCTGCTGGCGGTAGTGCTAAACAGGCTCGTGATAGAGATTTTCAAGCGATTATGCCTTTACGCGGTAAAATCCTAAATTCTTGGGAGGTCGAATCAGGGCAAATTTTAGCGTCGCAAGAAATTCATGATATTTCTGTTGCTTTAGGGATTGATCCTGACTCGGAAGATTTATCAACGTTAAGATATGGAAAAATTTGTATTTTAGCGGATGCCGACTCCGATGGTTTACATATTGCCACATTACTTTGTGCTTTATTCACCCAGCACTTTTTACCATTAGTGCAAGCTGGTCATGTATTTGTTGCCATGCCACCTTTATATCGTATTGATATTGGAAAAGAAGTTTACTATGCCTTAGATGAGCAAGAAAAAGATGGCGTGCTTGACCGAATTGAAGCTGAGAAAAAGCGCGGTAAAGTTAACGTACAACGATTTAAAGGTTTGGGTGAAATGAACCCATTACAACTTCGTGAAACCACTATGGATCCAAACACCAGACGTTTAGTACAACTTACGGTTGATGATTTTGATGTAACTATGGAACTGATGGACATGTTGTTATCGAAAAAGCGCGCTGGCGATCGAAAAGAATGGTTGCAAGATAAAGGAAATTTAGTCGACTTTGACTGATAAATTAAAACTTTAGTAAATATTAGAGCCCTAGGCAATCCCCGTATTGCCTAGGCTCCAACTTCATATATATCCCCAATTACACTTTTTTTACAAATTAACACTATTTACATACAGACAACATCTGATTAACAACTATACTAGTTAACAAGTTTAGTTAATTCAGTGAGTTATTTAATAAATTCGCTGAAGGTTAAAGTAATAATAAAAAGGTAATGTTGATGAAAAAATTATTTGTAATACTCACCGCTCTAGTTTTATCCGCTTGTTCAGCTACCGGTGATACACCAGCCGAACAAAAATCTGCAATTGCAGCTATGAATAACCAAGTAATTGCTGACGTAGAAAAGGCAAGCCCTGGGGCTATGGCCCACATCAAGTCTGCTCCAGGTTATGCAACGTTTAGTAATGCCCAAATTAATCTTATTTTTGTTGCCGCTGGTGGTGGTTATGGTGTGGTAAATAATAATCAAACTGGCGCTAAAACCTATATGGATATGTATGAAGGTGGTCTAGGTTTCGGCCTAGGCGCTAAAGACTTTAGAGCGGTGTTTGTATTCAATACTGCCAAGTCGATGAATATGTTTGTTGAAGAAGGTTGGGCTTTTGGCGCTGAAGCAGATGCTGCAGCTAAAGCTGATGAAAAAGGTGGTGAAGTTGGTGGTGGTGTTACTATTGGCGATATAACGGTATACCAGTTAACTGAAACTGGCTTAGCATTACAAGCCACTGTTAAAGGCACCAAATACGTTAAAAATGATGAATTAAATTAATTCAAGATTAATCGAAATATTGAAATGGTGATCATGAAAATGGTTACCATTTTTTACTTCAAGGATGAAGGAATGCAAACCACCATGGATGGTTTTAGGTTTGTAATACTCAGGGAAGAGCTATATACAGAAATGCCAGGGACCGCTCATTAACATCCATGTTAGCGCGGCATATACAATATCCTTATTGAAAATGGCGTATTTTCTGTTTTACTTCAAGGATGAAGGATTGCAAACCACCATGGATGGTTTTAGGTTTATAATACTCAGGGAAGAGCTATATGCAGAAATGCCATGAAAGGTTTATCTTCTGCAGTGCTAAAATTTTATAACAGTTATTAAAATTTGAAGGTTATAAATGAAGTATATTGTTTTATCTCTAATATTAACTTTATGGGCTTGTACAAGTTCAGGACCACCTGCGGGTCATCAAAGAGCTGAGATATTAAATATACGTGATTCAACTATTGCTCAAATTGACAAAGTTGAACCTGATTTAATTCAAAAATTAAGGGCCGTTTCTGGCTATGCTATATTTTCAAATCAAAAAAATAACAAAATTAAACTGCCAGAAGGTCTAGGTGTTGGCGTTATTCATAATAATGTTAATGGTGCTAATTATTACTTGCTCGCAGATACTGAATTGGTGAGTAAACCAAATAGTCGATTCATCGTGTTGTTTTTAAATGATGCTGAAATACAAAGTTTTATCACTTATGCCAAGATTATTAATGATAAGAGTTTGATGGATTTACATCCTAGAATCAGCTTAAATGCAAGAGCAATCAAAATTTATCAAGTTAACATAGACGGGCAAGCTACATTAATCTCTGTTGAAAGTGCACGATTTTGGCAAAGTGACAGGTTAAATTAGTCACTATTTATTATTTCAGAGTTACATTTAAGAAACATAACACTAACAAATCTACTGATCTTAATTTTTCAATAAAATTTATAATTACCTTATACATTTAGGATAAAAAAACAATCTAAAAAGTAAGGTGCTTTATGAAAACAATTTTTTCACTATTCATTGCTATTGCTATTGCTATTGCCGTTTCCGGTTGTTCATCTATTGCTGATACAAGATACTCAATGGCTAATAATCATATGAATCAAATCAGTAATATTGAAGAAATTAGCCCAGGGGCATTAACCGAAATTAATGATGCGCCAGGATTTGCAGTATTCAGTACTGCAGAAGTTAACCTATTGGTTGTATCTACCGGGACTGGTCATGGTGCGGTTTATAATAACGAAACTGGTGAAAGAACTTATATGGACGTATTTGAGAGTGGCGTTGGTGTAGGGATCGGCGGTAAAGATGTAAATACAATTTTGGTATTTAATACCATAGAGTCTTTAGAAAAATTTACCGAAGAAGGCTGGATTTTTGATAATGAAGTTGATGCAAGCGGTAATGGCTCTATTGTAAATGGAGAGGAAATTGGCGATATAACTCTATACCAATCAACAAAAACCGGCGTAAATTTACACGCTATGTTGAAGGGTACTCGCTTCTCCAAAAGCGAACATTTGAATTAACTTAGAGCTCTATAAACAGTTCACCGTCATCCCGTGATGCTTTTACACGGGACCTCCTTGAGCATACTGTGGTCTATCGTTTAAAGGCTTGTTATATCCGAAACGAGGTTGCGGCCTCGGTAATTGCTCCATGCATTACTCTACCTACGTGCATCCTGCACTAGTTCGCCGCAATGACGGGGTTAATTGTTTCGAAACATTGCATTATGAAAATACTATTTACTGAATCAGTTCAAGCCTAGATTTGTAGTACAATACGATACAGTACACTTATTTCGAGGCTGAAAATGATTACACAAGCTGATAAAACCCTCTGCCATATATCTATTGGCACCAATCAATTACAACAAGCAACAGTATTTTATGATGCATTATTGCCTATCTTAGATATTGATCGTGTGGTTGAGCATGAACAAGCAGTGGCCTATGGTAAAAATGGCTACCCAACATTTTGGCTGCAAATTCCTTTTGATCAAAATACAGCTACGGTTGGAAACGGCTCACATATTGGTTTTATGGCTACAAATAAAGCACAAGTGCAAGAGTTTTATCGTTCAGCTTTAGCGCTTGGTGCAACTTGTAATGGTAAACCTGGGCCTAGAAGCGAATATGGTGAACCATATTATGGCTGCTTCGTAGTAGACCTTGATGGCCATAAAATTGAGGCAAGTTTTTGGGATGTGGAACTTGCCGAGAAAATATACGGTAAAAAATAGCGTAATTCATAATTTATTCACAATTTCTATTTTGTGTATATCAAAATTGCGATAAAGTAGTTATATAACCAAGTTAATTATAATAATAACAAACTAGCTAGCAGATTGTACTGCCATTAAAGGGAACACTATTCGTTATGTCTGATGCGATCGAATTGAGTTTAGATGGGATTGAACAACTCCCACTTAGACGATTTACTGAAGATGCCTACCTAAACTACTCTATGTACGTGATCATGGATCGAGCCTTACCACATATTGGTGATGGTTTGAAACCTGTGCAACGACGGATCATTTACGCAATGAGCGAACTCGGCTTGCATGCCGGAGCTAAATATAAAAAATCAGCCCGTACAGTCGGTGATGTGTTAGGTAAATTTCACCCACATGGCGACTCAGCTTGTTATGAAGCTATGGTATTAATGGCCCAGCCTTTTTCATATCGCTACCCATTAGTTGATGGTCAAGGTAACTGGGGTGCACCAGACGATCCTAAATCGTTTGCCGCAATGCGTTATACCGAATCGAAATTATCAAAATTTAGTGAATTACTATTATCTGAGCTTGGCCAAGGCACTGTTGATTGGTCACCAAACTTTGATGGCACGATGAAAGAGCCAAAAACACTGCCGGCTCGTTTACCTCATATTATGCTTAATGGCATTACCGGTATTGCTGTTGGTATGGCAACAGATATTCCTCCGCATAATGCCCGTGAAATGGCTAATGCTTGTGTACATTTAATTGAACAACCGAAAGCAGAATTAAGTGAATTACTTGAGCATGTTCAAGGGCCAGATTACCCTACTGATGCAGAAATTATTACTCCTAAAAATGATATTGAAAAAATATATCAAACAGGTCGTGGTAGCATCAAAATGCGTGCGGTCTATGATGTCGAGCAAGGTGATGTTGTTATCACCGCATTGCCTCATCAAGCCTCTGGCGGAAAAATATTAGAGCAAATTGCCGCACAAATGACTGCCAAAAAACTACCAATGGTAGTTGATTTGCGAGATGAGTCTGATCATGAAAATCCAACACGATTAGTGATCATACCTCGTTCAAACCGTGTCGATATTGAACAATTAATGCAGCACCTTTTTGCCACAACAGACTTAGAAAAAAACTATCGTGTTAACTTAAACATGATAGGTTTGGACAATCGTCCAGCGGTTAAAAATTTAAAACAAATCTTAGCTGAATGGATTGAGTATCGTCGTGAAACTATTCGCAGAAGATTACAATATCGTTTAGATAAAGTATTAGCTCGTTTGCACATTCTAGATGGTTTATTGGTTGCTTATCTAAATATTGATGAAGTAATTGCGATTATTCGTGAATACGATGATCCTAAAGCGGAGTTGATGAGCCGCTTCTCATTAAGTAAAACGCAAGCAGAAGCAATTTTAGAAATAAAATTACGCCAATTAGCAAAACTTGAAGAGTTTAAAATCCGTGCAGAGCAAGATGAATTAGCGACCGAACGTGATTGGTTAGAGCTAACATTAGGCTCTAAAGCGCGGATGAATACGCTAATGAAAAAAGAAATTCTAGCTGCTGCAAAAGATTATGGTGACGATCGTCGCTCGAAACTGATTGTACGTGGTGAAGCTAAAGCACTAAACGAAAAAGATTTAATGCCATCAGAGCCTGTAACTGTTGTGGTGTCTGAAAAAGGTTGGGCAAGAGCTGCAAAGGGTCACGATATTGATGCACCAGGCTTAAGTTATAAAGCGGGCGATGAATATTTATGTTCAGCCAAAGGACGGAGCAATAGTCCCGCAGTATTCATAGATTCTAGCGGCAGGGCATTTGCCACCGATGCGCATACCTTACCTTCTGCAAGAAGCCAAGGGGAACCATTAACTGGTCGTTTCAATTTAACTGCCGGTGAAACCTTTAAGCAAGTGGTGATGGCTAGCGATGAGCAAAAATACTTATTAGCTTCTGACAGCGGTTATGGTTTTATTGGTAATTTTACTGATATGGTTTCGAAAAATAAAAACGGTAAAGCATTATTGAGCTTACCTCAAGGCGCTCATGTTTTAACGCCAGTAGAAGTTAATGATATTGACAACCAGTTATGTCTTGCCATTACGAC
Organism: Thalassotalea psychrophila; assembly: GCF_031583595.1. NCBI lineage: Bacteria > Pseudomonadati > Pseudomonadota > Gammaproteobacteria > Alteromonadales > Colwelliaceae > Thalassotalea > Thalassotalea psychrophila. The sequence goes on along the minus strand of NZ_CP134145.1, from coordinate 3,850,461 downwards.
TGAAGGAAGAATGTTATTATTTCCGTTAAAAGATTTGCCACAGCTAAGTAAAGGTAAGGGTAATAAAATTATTGGCATCCCTACTGCGCGTGCAAAAGCTCGTGAAGAATATGTCACTATTTTGAATATTATTGGTTTGGATGATCCAATAACGCTCTATGCTGGTAAGCGTAAATTAACGCTTAAACCGAGCGATTTAGAACATTATCGAGGTGAGCGAGGCCGTAGAGGGAATAAACTTCCTCGTGGTTTACAACGCGTAGAAAGCATTACAGTTGGCGCTGAGTCTGATACTTAATAAAATCTCATAATTTACCCATTTAATACCCCTGAAATATTTCTATTTCAGGGGTATTCTACTTTTGGGAAGGAAGAGTGGAATTCAATTAGCTTGGTTACTACATTGAATTTAGCAGTCTTAACTAATTGTGTGTATAATTGCGCCCTTATTCTGTTTTATCGATTTTTATGAGGCACAACGTGTTAGCAGCTGTTCGTATTTTATTAGTAACCATTGCACTTTTAGTGATTTGTACTGTATCAATTTTTATGTGTATGTTAATACCGTTTAACCGCAATAAAGCACATTATACGGCTAAGTTTGTTGGCGCATTAGCAAAAATTTTTGGTATTGATGTCGAGATCAAAATGCCAAAAGAAATAGAAGAATTAGGTCCTGTTGTCTATGTTGCTAATCATCAAAATAATTATGACATTTTTACAGTAAGCGCTAGCTTACCTAAACGCACAGTAAGTGTTGGTAAGAAGAGTTTACGTTTGATCCCATTTTTTGGGCAAATGTATTGGTTCACTGGAAATATTTTACTTGATCGAAATAATCGCTCTAAAGCCCATGGCACCATTTCTGCGACAGCCGATAAAATTAAAGAACGAAAAATTTCGGTATGGCTCTTCCCTGAGGGAACGCGTAGTTATGGCCGTGGTTTGTTACCTTTTAAAACCGGAGCTTTTCATACTGCAAAGCAAGCTGGCGTTCCAATAGTGCCGGTATGTGTCAGTAATACTCACAATATGGTTGATTTGAACCGTTGGGATAACGGTAAAATGATAATTGAATTTATGGATCCAATTAACATCGATGAAGGCTCCCGTGAGTCAATTCGTCATATTGCTAATAGTACCCATGAATTGATGCTTGATAAAATTACTGATATTAGTATTGAAGCGGGCAACGAATTAATTAATGTAGAAACAGCAAAAGCAGGATAAACAGATGACTGAGCAAAGCGACGTAACATTAAATGAAGCAGAGTTAAACGAATTACAAGAGTGGTACGCGCACACAGAAGCGTTAGTAAATGAGTTACTTGAAGATGGCTCAAACGATGAAGCAATGCATACTATTGAACATCACTTTGCCAGTTCAAGCTTTGAAGTTCTTGAGTCTGCTGCAATTGCTGCTTTTAAACTGGGTTTAGAAGTAGAAGAGCCAGAAGAAGCCGTATTAGAAAATGGTGCCCGTGTTTTTGCGTTTGACATTACAACTGAACAATATCTCGATGAAGAAGATATCAAGATTGAAACCAAAGCGATGTTTGAACTGGCGAAAAAGTGTAATGTAGATTACGATGGTTGGGGAACTTATTTCGAAGAATAAGTCTTCCTTATTCACTAAAATAATTGCGAGGGTATTATGGATTGGATAGCTAAGGTATTTCAACCACAGATATTGGCATTATTAATTCCTGTAATAGCCATTATTGCTATTTTTGGTAATAAAGCATTGAAAGCTCATCATCAACACCTAGAACGTATGGAAAAGATACGTAATGGTATCGACCCTGATGCAAATGAATAAATTTTTCCACAAAATAGAATATATACCTTCCTTTGTTATTCTGCATATAGTTCATCCGTGAACAAAAAAAAGCGCAACTAAGCGCTTTTTTTGTACTTTTTATATGTCTCGTTCTAAAATATGTTCACACTTTTAGAACTTTTAGAACTTTTAGAACTTTAAAACGAATATTCTAAACCGACAATTAATAGAATATCGTCATTTTCAGGCAGCACGTTATTTTCATCTGGAATAGGATCTTCTACTCGATCAATTATCGCTTTTAATTCAATATCAAAATCTTTAACAACTTCAATATCAATACCTGTCTCTAAATGATGAATTACTGAGCCAGACTCTTCACTAACAAATTTTGCATTATATTGAAATACATATTCAATATCGTCGGTTATATCGCGTTCATAATTAGTACCAATAATTAAAACTGGTGTAGTGTCATCTTCTTTTTCATCTACAGCAACTTGTTCAAAAGTTGTATATTGAACACTTGGACCAGCGTATACATCCCATTTTGAATCTGGTTCGTCATAAATAATATAACCAGCGGCGACACCTAAAGTGACTTGGTGCTCAATATTGGTAAACTCATTGGTGTAGTATTCAAAGCTGGGTAAACGGAAAAAGTATTCTCTTGAATAATACCAATCGTATGAAGCATTGAAACGATGGTTTTCTTCTGTTTTAACTGTTTCACCCGTGTCAGGGTCTTCAACTTCAGCAAAAATTCCAGTGTAATTTAGCATCGTTCTTGATGTTGATGTCATTCGTCTGGCGTTGGCCTGCAGGGTATAATCAAAACGCTCTGAGTTACCACTTTTAAAATTCATACCTAAGCTTATATTACCATCCCATAAACTCTCATCACTATGCTCTGATGCAGCAACGGTTAATAAGGTACTTCTTGGAATTGATACTTCTGGTCTATCAATAAATGACACTTTGTCTTCAGTGACAATTAATTGTCCTTCATGGATCTCATCATTATCCAGTCGAATACTCATTACATCTTTTGATCTAAGCTGGGCGATGTCTTTCATTTTAATGGTAACAATACCAAATTCATCACTATCAAACTCGACTTCATCTTGATACATGGAAATGATATCACCAGCAACTAGCTCACCATTTTTTAGCAATATCCAATCAAATTCTTTCGGGACAGTAGGAACATTAATTGGCCACTCTGGTGCTACTGAGATTTCTTCTGCATTAGCTAAACAAGGCAAAGTAGTACTTGCCATAGTCGCAAATAATATAGCGGAAGAGAGCTTGGATTTTAATTTCATATTAACTACGGATTAATCATTATTATCAAGGTGTATCAGACTACTATAACTTGAGTGAAGGCAAAAAAAAAGGCCAGTATAAAACTGACCTTAATTTAGCTGTTAGAAGTAAACTAGACGTTATTCACTAGTAAATTACAGGTTGGCAATCGTCTGTTTTTGTTCAGCTAATTTCGCTAGCATAGATTCAGCTTCGGCTAGTTTTTCTTGCTCTTTAGCTATTACCGCAGCAGGTGCTTTACTAACAAAATTATCGTTGCTCAATTTACCACGAGTACGAGCTACATCTTTTTCAAGCTTTTCAACCGCCTTACTTAAACGCGCTAGCTCCGCTTCAACATCAATTAAACCCGCCATTGGAATAAGCACGCTCATGTCACCAATTACCGCAGTTGCCGAAACTGGACCATTATCATTGTCAGACAACACTTCAATAGACTCAAGTTTAGCTAGAGCGCTTAAAAATGGCTTGTTATCTTGTAAACGACGAGCATCTTCTGCATCTACACCCTTCAGGAAAACTGGTAAGGGTTTACTCGGAGCAATGTCCATTTCACCGCGGATATTACGAATAGCAATAATGAAACTTTTTACCCATTCTAAATCGCTAATCGCTTGCTGATCTAGTTGGCTTTCATCAAATTGTGGGAAGCTTTGTACCATAATGCTGTCTTCACTGAAGTTAGCATTAGTAAGGGGTACAACACGTTGCCAAATGGTCTCGGTGATGTAAGGCATGATTGGATGCATTAAACGAAGTAATGCTTCTAAAACGGTAACTAGAGTATGGCGAGTGCCACGTTGTTGCGCATCATTACCTTTAAACAATACCGGCTTAGTTAATTCTAAGTACCAGTCACAGAACTGATTCCAAGTAAATTCATATAATGCTTGTGAGGCTATATCGAAACGGAAAGAATCGAATGCTTCATGCACGGTTTTCACTGTTTGTTGAAATTGCCCAATGATCCAACGGTCAGCAAGAGATAACTCCATCTCACCACCGGCTACACCACAGTCATGCTCTTCAGTATTCATTAATACATAACGGCTGGCATTCCATAATTTATTAGTAAAGTTACGGTAACCTTCAAGACGTTTCATGTCCCAACTGATATCACGACCAGTTGATGCACATGCTGCTAAAGTAAAGCGCAATGCATCAGTTCCGTGGGCTTCAATGCCTTCAGGGAACTCCTTTTTGGTTAACTTAGTAATTTTTTGTGCAAGCTTTGGCTGCATCATATTACCAGTACGTTTTTCCAGTAACTCTTCTAAACCAATGCCGTCGATCATATCTAATGGATCGATTACGTTGCCTTTTGATTTACTCATCTTATCGCCATTTTCATCACGAATAAGGCCAGTTACATAAACCTTTTTAAAAGGTACTTGTGGTGTGCCATCTTCATCTTTAACAAAGTGCATGGTCATCATTATCATGCGGGCAACCCAGAAGAAAATAATGTCAAAACCAGTTACTAATACATCAGTAGAATGGAATTTCTTCATCGCTTCTTCGTTATCTGGCCAACCCAATGTTGAGAAAGTCCAAAGTGCAGAAGAGAACCAAGTATCTAATACATCATTATCTTGAGACAGTGTTACTGAGGTGTCTAAGTTATTATTAGCGCGTACTTCATCTTCGCTACGGCCTACATAAACACGGCCAGTATTGTCATACCAGGCTGGAATTCTATGACCCCACCAAAGTTGACGAGATACACACCAATCTTGAATATCACGCATCCAAGCAAAGTACATGTTTTCATATTGCTTAGGAACAAATTCAATATCGCCATCTTCAACCGCTTTAATTGCTGGTTGAGCTAATGTTTCTGCACGCACGTACCATTGATCAGTAAGTAATGGTTCAATAACCACGCCAGATCTATCACCAAAAGGCACAGTTAAATCATGATCTTTAACTTCATCTAATAGACCAAGTTCTTCAAATTTTGCCACAATCGCTTTACGAGCAACAAAACGGTCCATACCGGCAAACTCTTGCGGAAGTGCAGGACTGTAAGCGGTAGAAACTTCACCGTTGTTGGCATAAATTTCAGCTGCAGATAAAATATTCGCATTGTTATCAAAAATATTGATTAGTGGTAATGAATGACGTTTACCAACTTCATTATCGTTAAAATCATGGGCAGGAGTGATTTTTACACAACCCGTACCTTTTTCAATATCAGCATGTTCATCGCCAACAATTGGAATTAAACGATTTACTAATGGCAATAAAATGTTTTTACCAATTAAGTCTTTATAACGTTCGTCATCAGGGTTTACTGCTACGCCTGTGTCGCCAAGCATTGTTTCTGGACGAGTGGTTGCTACAACAATGTAATCCTTACCATCAGCTGTTTTAACACCATCAGCTAGTGGATAACGGAAATGCCACATGTGGCCTTTTTTGTCTTTGTTTTCAACTTCTAAATCTGAAATTGCAGTGTGCAATTTTGGATCCCAGTTAACTAGGCGCTTGCCACGGTATATAAGGTCATCTTCATATAAACGTACGAATACTTCTTGTACGGCATTACTCATGCCTGCATCCATAGTAAAGCGTTCACGACCCCAATCGATAGAGTTACCCAAGCGACGCATTTGTTTGCCTATTGTGCCGCCTGACTCTTCTTTCCATTCCCAAATCTTATCGATAAATGCATCACGACCATAGTCATGACGTGTTTTATCTTCTTCGGCGCCAATTTTACGTTCAACCACCATTTGCGTAGCTATACCCGCGTGATCTGTACCTGTTTGCCAAAGGGTAGATTTACCTTGCATACGTTGATAACGGATTAAAGTATCCATGATCGTTTGTTGAAAGGCATGGCCCATATGGAGGCTACCCGTTACATTAGGTGGTGGGATAGCAATACAGTAGCCATCACCTTCGGTAGTAGGACTAAAATAACCTTTCTCTTCCCAAGAAGAGTAAAGTGTTTGTTCGATATCAGCAGGATTAAATGTTTTTTCCATGGTCTTCTATTTATTTACGCAGCTTGTACAGCCGGAGTTGCGCTTACATTAAAGCCAAGTTGTTGATATGCACGATATCTCAACCTAGCTAATTTTTTTAGCGCTTCGTCTGTCGGTACAAAGTCGATGATTTGTGAAAATTGACTGGCAAAGCTTGGTACTTGGCTAGACAAATTAATTAATATATTTCGGTTGTTCGTTGGCGCTTGCCAACTTATTTCAACGGGTGAACCACTATGTAAACCTTCACCAGGTAAATTATGTGGTACAAAACTGTTGGCATCAAACGCCCACAATAATTCATCAATTTTGTGCGCCATTTGTTGGTCATCACAAAAGATAAAAACCCGTTTATTTTGGCGATAAAAACTTGCTGCTTTTACACAGGCCAAGTTTAAATAGCCAGACAGGTGATCTTGTTCACTTTCAATGTCGCTGTTTGCGTCGAGTAAATTGAAGAAAACCTGACTTGTCATGTTATTCGCCTTGCTCTTGACCACTTCGGTTTAACAAGAACTGGGTAAGCATGCTAACCGGGCGACCTGTTGAGCCTTTATTAGCCCCGCCACGCCATGCAGTACCGGCAATATCTAAGTGAGCCCAATGATACTTTTTAGTAAACTTGGATAAGAATAAGCCTGCAGTAATGGTACCTGCTGCGCGCCCACCTAAGTTAGTAAAATCTGCAAACGGGCTGTCTAGTTGATCAGCATAGTCGTCCCATAATGGTAAACGCCAAGCTCTATCGCCACTTTGGTCTGAAGCATTTAATAGCTCATGAGCAAGCGGATTATGAGAACTTAATAAGCCAGTTGCATGCGCACCTAAAGCAATAACACAAGCACCTGTTAATGTCGCAACATCTACAACAAGCTCTGGTTCGAAACGTTCAACATAAGTTAATGCATCACAAAGAACTAAACGACCTTCGGCATCTGTATTTAATACTTCTACAGTTTGGCCTGACATTGTTGTTAGTACATCACCAGGACGATAAGCGTTAGCATCAGGCATGTTTTCACAACCGGCTAATACACCAATAACGTTAATTGGTAAATCTAGTTGCACTAATGAATTCATTGCACCTAGTACACCAGCTGCGCCGCCCATGTCATATTTCATTTCATCCATGGCTTCGCCTGGTTTTAATGAAATACCACCTGAGTCAAACGTTAATCCTTTACCGACAAGAACGATAGGTTTTGAGTCATCACCAGCGCCATTGTAGGTAATTACGCTCATTAAAGATTCGTTCACACTACCACGGCCCACTGCAAGGTATGAGCCCATTCCTAAGCTTTCCATTTCAGCTTCATTAACGACATGAGTATTTACTTTGTCATTGTTAGTCGCTAGCTCTCGAGCTTGCTCAGCAAGATACGCTGGATTACAGATATTAGGTGGTAAGTTAGCTACGTCTTTACATACTTTGATACCAGCAGCAATGCTTAAACCGTGGTTTATTGCACGCTCACCCATAGGTAATTCACGACGAGTTGGCACATTGAATACAATTTTACGAAGCGGACGACGTGCTTCTTCTTTACGAGTTTTTAAGCTATTAAAGCTGTATAAACAATCTTGAGTGGCTTCAACTGCTTGACGTACTTTCCAGTAAGTATCACGACCCTTTACATGAAGTTCAGATAAGAAACAAACTGCTTCCATTGAACCTGTCTCATTAAGAGTGCTGATTGTTTTACTAATAATTTGACGATATTGGCGTTCATCGAGCTCACGTTCTTTACCACAACCGACCAACAAAACGCGTTCGCTAAGAATATTAGGTACTTGATGTAATAATAACATCTGACCTGATTTACCTTCTAGATCACCGCGACGCAATAGGTTAGAAATATAACCACCACTGATCTCATCAAGTTGCTCAGCTACAGCTGACAAACGACGTGGCTCATACACACCAACTACGATGCAGGCACTGCGTTGTTTTTCTGGGCTGCCACTTTTTACACTGAACTCCATGAACACTCCTATTTATACTTACTTTATGTTTAATTGCTTGTTTTTGGCTTATTTGTCAGTTTCAACTTGCTAAAATCTGCCTTTAGCAGATAGACTAAATAAGGCCTTTCGTTTTTATTCTGGCTGTTTAGGCTATTATTATAGCTAGATTCAGCGCTGTTGCATTTTGATTACTAATCGTAGCCAAAATTAATTATATATAAAAACGGTAAGTTTACTCAAAAATTGCCCAGTTGTCAGAAAAAAACTAAGTTTTTTGGATTAAATCAGTGATTATTTTTCGATATTTGTTAAATGAAGTAGGCAGAACACAACTAGGTGTTTTCTTTGTGTTGATGACCATATTCATTAGCCAAAAATTTGTGCGCATACTTGGCGATGCTTCCGATGGTGACTTCCCTGCACAAATGGTTTTAACCTTTATGGGGCTGACTATTCCTCACCTTATGGGCATCCTTTTACCGCTTAGCCTTTTTCTTGGTATTTTACTGGCTTATGGTCGTATTTACGCTGAAAACGAAATGACCGTGTTGCATGCCTGTGGTGTTAGTGAGTGGTATGTAGTTAGAGTGACGCTGGTCATTGCATTTATCACCGCAGTTATTACTGGTGCATTCACTCTTTACCTTTCTCCTTTAGCCGCTGAAACCGAGTATCAAGTAAAAGAACAATTATCTAAAGATGTTGGTATTGCTGCATTGTCGGCGGGGCGATTCCAAAAAACTAACAACGATGAAGCCGTAGTATTTATAGAAAAAATAAATGAAAATAATGAATTAGAAAAGGTCTTTGTCGCACAACTCCCTAAGAATGATGATGGTATGCAAGATCAAGTCAATGTTATTTATGCAGCAAAGGGCAAGGTTATTGAAGATGAAAGTGGTGCCCATCGGTTAATTTTAGACATGGGTAACCGTTATCAAAAAAATAATATAAATAATAAGTTTCAAACGCTATCTTTTGCTAATTATGAAATGCAAATTAAAGATCAAAAAGTAGAAGAACGTTTACGTAAGTTAAGTGCTATTCCGACCCTGCAGCTATTGAGTAACCCTTCTCATGAAGCTGCTGCTGAAGTGCAATGGCGTTTTTCATTTCCAATCTCTGTATTTATTTTAACGCTAATTGCAGTACCGTTAAGTGTTGTTAATCCAAGGCAAGGTAAATTTGCCAAAATGTTTCCTGCGCTATTGTTGTTTTTAGGCTATTTCATCTTGTTGACTAGCGCTCGATCGGCCATGGATGACGGTAAAATTGCTGTTGAGGTAGGCTTATGGCCAATTCATTTAACCGCTCTATTTTTAGGCTGGTCTTTACTGATAAAAAGCCGAGGCAGTGGTAAACGATTAAAAGCCAAAATGTCTAGGAGCAAAACCTAATGCGTATTTTAGATATTTATATTGGCAAAATAATCGCAACTACAACTTTTTTAACTCTCGCAGTTTTAGTTAGCGTAAGCAGTATTATTAAGTTCGTCGAGCAAATGAGAGCGATTGGTCGTGGTAGTTATGATTTGCTCGATGCTGCTCTATATGCTTTCTATGCAATGCCAAGAGACATAGAAATATTCTTTCCTATGGCCGCGCTAGTTGGCGGTTTAATTGGTTTAGGCATGATGGCCAGTAATAGTGAATTGGTGGTAATGCAAGCGGCTGGTTTATCAAAAATACAAATAATTAAATCAGTGATGAAAACCGCGGCTATCTTGATTTTAATGAGTATGGCGGTGGGTGAGTGGTTAGCTCCGCAAGGTGAAGCTACGGCTAGAGAGTTAAGAGCGCAGGCGATTTCTGAGGGAAGTTTAATATCTTCCAAAAGTGGTGTTTGGGCTAAAGATGGCGAACTTATTGTGCATATTACTGAGGTAGCTGACACGGGTACTTTAAAAAACATATCGTTGTATAAGTTCGATCAAAACCTACAAATGCAGCAATGGTTAACCGCAAAAAGCGCAAATTGGGTAGAAGACCATTGGTTATTGCATGATATTAAAGTTTCTGATTTCGCAGAGCAACGTATCAATAATACCAATGAAAGCACTAAAGAATGGAAATCATCACTCACCCCGGAAAAGTTGGGTGTAGTAACGGTAAAGCCTGAAGCGTTATCAGTGCAAGGATTGATCAGTTACTTAGATTATTTAGAAGAAAACAACCAAGATACTAGCCGTTATGAACTAGCATTTTGGCGCAAGCTGATGCAACCAATTACTGTCGCGGTAATGTTATTAGTAGCTTTGTCTTACATCTTTGGACCACTTCGTTCTGTATCCATGGGGGCCAGAATTATGATGGGCATAGGTACTGGTATTGCTTACGATTTTGCTAACCGTATGTTTGGCTCTATTAGTCAAACATTTCAGTTACCACCAATTATTGGCGCAGTACTACCAAGTTTGTTATTTGTAATGGTGGCGGTGTATTTGCTAAGACGCAAAGCTTAATAAATTCTTTTTGGAGTCACTGCGCGCGTCAGTAGGTCCCTGATGTCGCTTATGCTCCTCAAGGATGACAGCGTTCTTTTTTAGAGAGTAGTTTGGGCTGCATTTCGCTTAGTTTAGCAAGTGTTCAGCCAAATTATAATACTACTTTAACTCTCCAGTACGTGCTTTGTTGGCTTCTAAACTAAGCACTACAACTTCGGTGTTGGTAAACCTGTCTTGTAGTGATAACTTATTTTTACGATCAAAAATCACTGCCAAATTACCTAAACCTAACAAGGTAAACAACAAGCGCTTAACGCCGGTTTTCTTCGATATTTTACTACCATCAACATTTTGAACTCGTAAACGCCAGGCACGCATGCCAATTGTTTGCCCGCTTTTTGCCCAAAAGAAAACAAAGAAAAAACCAACCCAGAAAAAGCCCCAACCTGTAATTAAAAATTCATATAATACAGAGTTGTTTTTTAAATCTATGGCATGCTCAAAGCCTTGATTATCAATAGTTCCTTGGGCAAATAAAAGCGCAAAAATTACGAATGCAATGGCTCCGGAAAACATATAAACAGCTATTGATAATAAAAAGTCATAAACGTATGAGCCTATACGGCGTCTAAAGCCTGCGCGAGGAAATGTTTCCATAAATACTACTAAATATACCTGAACCTATAATGGCGCAAGTGTAGCATTTACGTAAAAAAAGACAATGCAGTTCCAAAAATCTAAGCAATTAGGTACATTATTGTTAATAAATATAGTTGTTAAAGGAGCATGTGTTGCTTTCATTTTTAGAATTAAAAATACCACCAGTGTTAGTCGTATTTTTTTCGGCGTTGGCCATGTATTTTTCGCCAAACCCTATTATCTACTTTTCGGTAGACCCAGCTCTGGTTTATTACACAACCCGTGTTCTATTTGTTATCTCAGCATTGATTATTTTGTTAGGGATATATTGTTTTAGAAAAGCAAACACTACGGTTGATCCGGTGAACCCCAACAAAGCGTCACAATTGGTTAATTTTGGTATCTATAAATTTACTCGAAATCCGATGTATTTAGGTTTTGCCATAATGTTGCTGGCAATGGCAATTAAAATGCAGAGCTTAGTTGCCTTTCTTTGGCTTGCTGTTTTTATCTGGTTTATGAGCCGCTTTCAAATTAAACCAGAAGAACGAGCATTAACTAAGATCTTTGGCGATGCATATATTAAATATTGCCAGCAAGTAAGGCGCTGGCTTTAATTTTGAGTGATTTTAATAACTTTACTCTCAATTTTGCCATTTGATAATTGCGTATTGATGGTGTCTCCGACACTAATATTATCAACCTGCTTCACAATTTTACCCTGAGAATCTCTGGTAATTGAATAGCCTCTGGCTATGGTTGCTAGTGGGCTGACAATGTTTAAGTTATGGGCAAGTTTAGCAAGTTGAAGTTGCTTGTTATCTTTAGTTTGTAATTGCGATCTGGTTAAGCGACTAGCCAAATCGCTAAGTTTCACCTTCGCTAATTGTATTTGTTGCTTTGGATTGGCACTCGCTAATCGTTGTTGTAGTAATGCTACTTGGTTGTTTATCTGCGTTTGTTGTTCGCTCATTACTCGGTTTAAACGCATGGTTAAATCATCTGCTTTTTGTTGTTGGTTTTGCAATTGTTTAACCGGACTAGTTAGCGCTAACTGATGATTAAAGTACTGATGGTTAGCTTTGTGATCTTGCACTGCTTGTTTAATTAAGTGAGTTAAACGCTGGCGATAGTGCTTTATTTGCGTAATTAATTGTTGGTTATCACTTGATACTAATTCCGCCGCTGCAGAAGGTGTAGGTGCACGCATATCGGCAACATAATCAGATAGGCTGGTGTCGACCTCATGACCTACAGCACTTATCACTGGGATGTCACAATCGAAAATAGCTCTAACTACCGGCTCTTCATTAAAAGCCCATAAATCTTCAAGCGAACCTCCACCTCGACCGACAATTAATACATCACATTCATCGCGTTCATTAGCATTGTAGATAGCATCACTGATTTGTTCTGCAGCTAATTCACCTTGTACAAGAGTAGGGTAGATGACAATTTCAATACTTGGGTTTCTGCGCTTTAATACAGTAAGAATATCTTTAATCGCGGCACCTGTACTTGAGGTGACAATGCCAACGGTTTTTACAAAATCAGGAATAGGCTGTTTATAACGCTGGTCAAATAAACCTTCACCTTGGAGCTGGTTCTTTAATAACTCAAATTGCTGACGAAGTAAGCCTTCACCAGCATCTTCCATCTGTTCAATGATTAATTGAAAATCACCACGAGGCTCATAAAGTGAAACCTTGGCTTTTACTAATACTTGTTGGCCATTTTTAGGCTTAATTCGAGTATAACGATTATTGCCTTTAAACATGGCACAGCGCACTTGTGCTTTACTATCTTTTAACGATAAATACCAATGACCTGAGCCAGCAGCGATGAAATTAGATATTTCACCACATAACCATAGGGTTCTTAGCTCACTTTCTAAGATAAAACGTACTTTTTTGGTAAGCTCACTTACCTGTAATATATGCTGTTTGCTCTGTTCTAATTGGTTCATTGGCTGCTTTTATGACTATTTTTAAAATAAATACGTGTTTTTACAAAATTTAAGTTTACCTAAGCGGGCAAAGTGGTTAAAATCCATTCGCAATTATTACTCCTATCTATTGGAGTACGACTCCCACATAAGCGAGAATGTTGCAATGCTAAGAATAGCCCAAGAAGCCCTAACCTTTGATGATGTACTATTAGTACCAGCCCACTCAACGGTTTTACCCCATACTGCAAGCCTTAAAACCAAACTTACTAGTAAGATTGAATTAAATGTGCCTATTTTATCAGCGTCTATGGACACTGTTACCGAAGCCCGTTTAGCTATTGCTTTAGCGCAAGAAGGCGGTTTAGGATTTATCCATAAAAACATGACCATTGCAGAACAAGCTGCCAATGTTCGTCAAGTTAAAAAGTATGAAAGTGGCATTGTGACAGATCCTGTTACAGTTAGTCCAGATATTAGCATTCGCGAAGTATTTTACCTTGCTGATGAATTAAAGTTCTCCGGCTTCCCTGTTGTTGACGGTGACAATAACCTAGTTGGTATTATTACCTCACGTGATTTACGTTTTGAAACAGATTTAGAAAAGAAAGTTTCTGATTTAATGACACCTAAAGATAAGCTGGTTACGGTAAAAGCAAATGCAGAACGTGAAGAAATTCTTAACAAAATGCACGCCAACCGCATAGAAAAAATCTTAGTAGTTAATGAAGATTTTGAAATTATCGGTATGATCACAGCAAAAGATTACCAAAAAGCAGAAAGTAAACCTAACGCCTGTAAAGACGAACTTGGTCGTTTACGTGTTGGTGCTGCTGTTGGCGTTGGCGCTGGTACCGATGAACGCATCACTGCGTTAGTTGCTGCTGGCGTTGATATTTTACTTATTGATACGTCACACGGACATTCACAAGGTGTTTTAGATAGAGTAAAAGAAACTCGTCAAGCATTCCCTGATTTACAAATTGTTGCTGGTAACGTAGCTACTGCTGATGGTGCAAAAGCACTAGCGGACGCTGGTGTTAATGCAGTTAAAGTAGGAATTGGCCCTGGTTCAATTTGTACTACTCGTATCGTAACTGGTTGTGGTGTTCCACAAATCACTGCGATCTCTGAAGCGGTTAAAGGCTTAGCCGGTACTGATATTCCCGTAATTGCCGATGGTGGTATTCGTTTTTCTGGTGATATCGCTAAAGCATTAGTTGCAGGTGCACACTGTGTAATGGTTGGCTCAATGCTTGCGGGTACTGAAGAAGCACCAGGTGAAGTTGAACTTTATCAAGGCCGCTACTACAAGTCATACCGTGGTATGGGCTCACTTGGCGCAATGAACCAAAAAGAAGGTTCATCAGATCGTTACTTCCAAAAATCTGATGAAGCTGACAAGTTAGTACCAGAAGGTATTGAAGGTCGTGTGGCTTATAAGGGACCTATGGCAGCGATTATTCATCAGCAGATTGGTGGTATTCGCAGTGCAATGGGCTTAACTGGTTCAGCTGATATTGAAGAAATGCGTACTAAACCACAGTTTGTGAAAATTACTGCAGCAGGTATGGGCGAGTCGCATGTACATGATGTAACAATCACAAAAGAAGCGCCAAATTACCGCTTAGGCTAAAATTTTTAATTTATAGCGGCCTTTTTGCCCAATTTCAGGTTGTTAGTGTACTCATTTAGTAAACTAAACTCCGTGCACTAAAACCTGAAATAGAACAAAAATTCTCACTCTAAATATAAAAATTTGGGTGTTTATAATTAATTTTAAAAGCATTGTTTAAATGTAATGATGCTCTATTGAAAAAGAGAAAAGACTAATGAGTCAAGATATTCATGATCATCGAATTCTAATTTTAGATTTTGGTTCTCAGTACACGCAGCTTATTGCTCGTCGTGTTCGTGAAATTGGTGTTTACTGTGAACTGTGGGCTTGGGATGTAACTGAAGAGCAAATTAAAGGCTTTAATCCTACAGGTATTATCCTTGCTGGTGGACCAGAATCTGTAACTGAAGATAATTCACCCCGTGCACCTGAGTACGTATTTAATGCTGGCGTACCCGTTCTTGGTATTTGTTATGGTATGCAAACCATGGCTGAGCAGCTTGGCGGTGGTGTACAAGGCTCTGAACATAAAGAGTTTGGTTATGCTGCGGTTGAAGTAATTGGTAAATCTGCATTATTCAATGCTATTGAAGATAGTGTTGGTGAAAATGGCAATGCGTTATTAGACGTATGGATGAGTCATGGTGATAAAGTATCAGCAATCCCTGAAGGTTTTATTACTGTTGCACAAACGCCAAGCTGTAAATATGCAGCAATGGCCAATGAAGATAAGAAATTCTACGGCGTACAATTTCACCCAGAAGTAACTCACACTAAACAAGGTTTGCGCATTTTAGAGCACTTTGTGGTTGATATTTGTCAATGTGAAAAGTTATGGACGTCTGCTTCTATTATTGAAGATGCTATTGCCAAAATGAAAGCGCAGGTTGGTGACGATGAAGTTATTCTTGGTTTATCTGGTGGCGTTGATTCTTCAGTAGTAGCGATGTTATTACAGCGTGCTATTGGCGATAAGCTTACCTGTGTATTTGTTGATAATGGTCTTCTTCGCTTAGATGAAGGTCAACAAGTGATGGACATGTTTGGTGATCACTTTGGCTTAAAAATCGTTCATGTGAATGCAGAAGATAGATTCTTAGATCGTTTAGCCGATGAAAGTGAGCCAGAAGCAAAACGTAAGATCATTGGTAACGTATTTGTTGAAGTATTTGATGAAGAGTCAAAGAAACTTAAAAATGCTAAATGGTTAGCGCAAGGTACTATTTACCCTGACGTTATCGAATCTGCAGCATCAGCAACAGGTAAAGCACATGTAATTAAATCTCACCATAACGTCGGCGGTTTACCTGACGATATGGAAATGGGGTTAGTTGAGCCATTGCGTGAATTATTCAAAGATGAAGTACGTAAAATTGGTTTAGAGCTTGGTTTACCTTACGACATGCTTTACCGTCATCCGTTTCCTGGGCCTGGTTTAGGGGTTCGTATTTTAGGTGAAGTGAAGAAAGAATATGCTGATTTATTACGCCGTGCCGATGCTATTTTTATTGAAGAATTACACAAGCATGACTTATACAAAAAAGTAAGCCAAGCATTCACCGTATTTTTGCCAGTACGTTCAGTTGGTGTTATGGGGGATGCTCGTAAATATGATTGGGTTGTTTCATTACGTTGTGTTGAAACCATTGATTTTATGACAGCGCGTTGGTCACATTTACCTTACGACTTCTTAGGCCTAGTTTCTAACCGGATCATTAATGAAATTGATGGCATTTCTCGGGTAGTTTACGATATTTCTGGTAAACCACCAGCAACTATCGAGTGGGAATAAATAAGTAAGGTAAATTCTACTTATTATAAAAGAGCCAGCGTCAGCTGGCTTTTTTGTTTAAAGTAGGGTCAGAGTCAAGTTTGTTAGTTTACTTTACTCTGACCCTACATTTCTAAATCGCGATTAGTGACAACCACCACAACAAACACCATCTTCACCATGTTTTGCTTTTTTGGTTTCTTGTGTTGTTGCTTCTTTTGCTGACTCTTGCTCTTCAGTTATTTTATCTTCTGTTTTTTTGCTTTTGAATACATTTAAAATCGACATGATAATTTACCTTTTTAATACTTGAGTGTTTTACTTGGTTATTATCTTATAATACCCGAGTAAAACACTCAAGTATTAGGGTGTACTAATTTGTAACAAGCATGCATTTAAATCTGATCTGTACTTTATTTCAGGTTTTTCTGCGCGTAATGCAGCATTGCATCGCTGAAAGTTTTAGAAAACCCTGTAGAGAACTGCTCAAAATTTGCTTTTTGATCAGCATCATTAGCAATACTGTTTGCCATGGCGTTAAATTTTTCTTTGCTAATAAGTACTGATTTTTTTTGCAAAGTTGATAACGCAAACGTGGTGTAAGCAAGATAGTGTTGTACTACTGCTTGCATTTCATCAGAGTCGATAGCAAAAGTAGTAGCTTGTGCAATTTGAGTATTAAAAGCATCTGCCTTTTCTTTAAGGGCCATGGTATCTTCTATACTTAAGTTAGCTAATTGCTCAAGTCGTTGATCAACCTTATCGTCACCAACTCGATCACGCGCTAACTGCTCTTGGCGTTCTAATTCTGCATTTTCAAATTCTTCATCATTTACGTCTTTATTTACATCGCTCATGTATTTTTCCTGTTGTATACTTTTATGGCGCAATGTTGCCATAATGCCTTAACTATAGCTATAGTAATGCGCTAAGCATTATAAATTGGTACTTTTAATAGGACACACAATGATTCTGTATGGTTCAACTACTTCTCCTTTCGTTCGCCGCATTCGCATGTTTACTCATAGTATTCCGGTTGATTTTGTGGTGATGGATATATTTGCAGGTGAAGATCGCAAAGTCTTAATTGCTAAGAATCCAACCTTAAAAGTACCTTTTTTAGTTGATAATGACGTTAATATCTTTGATTCAAGAGTGATACATCGTTATATAACCGATAAATTTGAATTAACACCAATTACTTGGCAACAAGAAAATACCTTAACCTTAATTGACTCAATTAGTGACTCGTTGGTGTCGATGTTTTTACTAAGCCGTAGTGAGATAGATACTAGCGAAGATAAAATGTTTTTTAACTTGCAACGCCAACGAACCGATACTGTGTTTGCCGAACTAGAAAAACAGTGCGTTGCAGGAGACTTTAATGAATGGCACTACCCCAGTATTTGTTTGTATTGTTTAATTGATTGGGCACATTTTAGACCGCTGGTAGATTTTACCGCTTTCCCTACATTATTAGAGTTTTATAAAAATAATAGTAATCGTGAAGAAGTTATAGAAACAGACCCAAGAGACTAACTTGGTTTATAAACCTTAAAGTTACAAACTTAAGAGCGTTTTCAACATGGAAGTTGTATATGCCGCGATAACATGGATGTTAAGGAGAGGTCCATGGCAGTTTGCATTCCTTCATCCCTGAAGTAAAAAGCGCCTATAGGGCGCTTTATTTTTGAATCATTAAATGTTTGAGTTTTCACTAGCCAATAAAGGCTAAATAACCCTGCAAAATTATTAAGTTGGCAATATCGATAAAGAATGCGCCAACAATTGGAACAACCATAAAGGCTTGTGGCGAAGGTCCATTCCTTGAAACTAATGTCCCCATATTCATCACCGCAGTAGGCGTGGCTCCCATACCAAAACCACAATGGCCTCCGGCCATCACCGCCGCATCATAATTTCTGCCCATAAACTTAAAGGTAACAAAATAAGCAAAGAACGCTAGCATAATGGTTTGACACACTAAAATAATAAGTAGTGGAACGGCTAAGTCAAAAATTTCCCAAAGTTTTAAGCTCATTAACGCCATGGATAAAAATAACGCTAAGGAAACCGTACCAAGAATATCAACAGTTTCGTTATTAATTTTATAGGTTTTGGTCGATTCAGTAACATTAGTGATAATCACACCAATAAACAGTGCGTAGACAAAATTGGGTATCATCAAAGATTTGATCTCAAAAGAATCAATAAAACCCTTAAAGTACTTTGCTCCACCAACACATATTAATAGTATGAATAATGTTTCAGTAATTTTCTTAGCGGTAACTTTGTCCTCTTCTAATTGATTGTAAGTAACCAGCTCAGGATGAGTGTCATGGTGATGACCACCTTTACCAAATTCTGATTCCAAGCCGTTCTTATCCATTATTCGTTGTGCTACAGGGCCACCGATTATACCCCCCATAACTAAACCGAAGGTTGCTGCAGCCATCGCCAATTCTAACGTTTGAATGCCGTACATTTCCTGAAATGTTGCTGCCCAAGCTGCACCAGTACCGTGCCCTCCTGATAAAGTAATAGAACCTGCAATTAACCCCATTAGTGGTTCAAGCCCTAGTAAGGATGCAAGGCCGACTCCAACTCCGTTTTGAACAATAATATATAAAGAGGCAACGCCTAAAAATATAAATACCTTTGCGCCGCCTTGGGCAAGCAATTTAAAACTTGCCGACAAACCAACAGTTGAAAAAAACAACATCATAAAAGTATCTTGCAAAGGTAAGTTAAAGCTTATCGTTGTTCCGCTTGTGTGTAGAAAGGTGATAAAAATTGCAATAACTAAACCGCCTAGTATTGGCTCTGGAAAATTGAATCGCTGCAAAGGTTTAACTGTGTAGTTGATGAAACGGCCTATAAATAACACCAAAATAGCAATAATTAGAGATTCAATAGCGTCCACTTCAATGACATTGTTCATATTTATTAACCTTTAAAATATTCGTTTATGTTTATGTTCATGGGTTGGATAAGCTCATTAACTGAGTGGTCTCATTAACTATAGAACAAAGTTTTAGCTAAAGAGTCTTTTTGGAAGTTTTTTTAGCAATAATGTCTTTTTTATCATTTTTACGGTCATATTTTATTGCTTGTTAATTGTTCAATGGGCTAAATGTTGCTCATTTTAGGATTACAATTTCCATGAGTTTTACTTGGATGTGTAACTGTTTTTTGTTGTTGTGTTAACTAGTGTTTTTGTTGTGTTGGAATGGAGTGTTCAGAGTGTTTTGATTTGTTTTTATAGGGGCTTTATTACTAGAGATACTTATTAAATTCATTATGATTGAGTCATTCAAATTATATCCATAAAAGTAGAGTTAAATAATGAACGCAATAAAAAATTCATTATCAGCTAAGGTTTTCCTTGGTTTGATTTTTGGTTTAATCATCGGTTCGATGATTCAATACGTAATTCCTCCGTCATGGGCAATGGCTTCATTTACTACCGAAGCTGCTGGTGGTTTAGGTGGTATGTTCGTATCAATGATTAAATTAATCGTTGTACCGTTAGTGTTCATCTCTATCACTTGTGGTATATGTGAATTAAAAGATTTATCAAGCTTTGGTCGCTTAGGGACTAAAACGTTTGGTTTCTATATCATCAATACTATTCTTGCGATCGCCGGTACTATTGCAATTGTTTCATGGTTACAGCCAGGTGTTGGTGTTAACTTAGGTGCGCACGCAGAAGCTGTAACACTTGCAGCTACTGAAACTCCTAACATGTGGCAAATGGTTATTAACATTATCCCGTCAAACCCATTTGAAGCGTTTGCAAAAGGCGATATGTTACAGATTATCTTTATGGCTATCATGACAGGTATTGCAATCCAAGCACTTGATAAGCGTGGTGGTCCAGCTATTCGTACCTTTAAAATGGCAAATGAAATCATGATGAAGCTAATTACCTTAGTTATGTCACTTGCACCATACGGTGTGTTCTTCTTAATGATTTCTTTAGGCGCAACTTTAGATTCAAGTAAAATGTTTGCTGTAGCTGGTTATATTGGCCTTGTGGTATCAATGTTCATCTTTATGTTCATGGTTGTTTACCCTGTAGTTGTTTACTTAACTACAGGTATTAAACCACTAACGTTTATCAAGCATATCCGTGAACAAATCATGTTTTCATTATCAAGTGCGTCTTCAAACGCTACTATCCCTGTTACGTTACGTACGGTAGTTGAGAAGATTGGTGTATCTAAATCAGTTGCTGGTTTTGGTGTTCCTCTTGGCGCGACTATGAATATGTCAGGTGCTGCAATTTACACAACTATTGCTACAATGTTTGTTGCGAACGCATACGGTATGCCAATGTCAGCTGAGCAAATGTTACCTCTTGCTTTTACTGTATTATTACTATCAATTGGTGCCGGTGGTGTTCCTGGTGGTGGTATCGTTTCAATCGGTATTTGTCTAAGCACTTTTGGTCTTCCTATTGAAGCATTAGCAATAGTTGCTGCTGTTGACCGTATTTGTGACATGTTCTGTACTACGGCTAACGTGGTAGGTGACACTGCTATTAATACTATTGTTGCTAAATCAGAAGGTGAACTTGAAACACCTACTGAAGGTGATGTTATAGCCGCTCGCGCTTAATCGATTCGTAATCGTATAAGCAAAAAATCCCGACATCAGTCGGGATTTTTACTTCAGGGAAGACCATTTTGATCACATCCATGTGAAAATGGCATACATTACATCCTGTAAAAAAAGGAATGCAAACGGCCACTAGATGATTTCCCCTGCGTTAAAGCTGCACAAGTACCAGTTAGTCTTATCATCCCAATAGACTTTTCCCTTATCTAATCTCATTAAGCCCATCATTGGTTGCTCCTTTAAATAAGGTTGCCAATGATATAAATTTTTATCACGGCTATACCATCCACTGATCATTAGTTTTATTTGTTTGTTATTAACCTCTATTATTGTTGCTTGAGCCTGAGCTTTAGTCCTGTGAGTGTTAATGTAACCAGATTCATCGGCCACTTTGTAGGAAACGATACTTTCTCGGCATATTTCTTGGTTAATAATGAATCCCAAATTAGCCGGAGCACTAGTATCAACGTTGTTGTCCTGTTGTATATTGTTATTGGTTGAGTGTCGTGCGATTAGTGGCATTGTATTGTTATCGGGTAATTCAACTTCTTTTATTTCAATTTCAGTCAATTCGTGTTGAATATCAGAGGGAGCAATATCTGGTATTAGTACTTGAATTTGGCTGTCATGTTGGAGTTGCTCTTGCGGTTTAGCGCAAGAGCATAAAATGAATACTGAACCGATAAATAACAATGAAGATCTATAGGCCTTAATATGTTGGTACATGTTATTGACGTCTAATTATTGTTTTTATTCTATAGTAGATAATGCCTAATAAAGTATGAAGTTACTACCTATGCCGGTTTTACCTCAAAGAGCAAGGTATCAGTGGTAGTTAAAAGCAATTGAAACATGCATCTCGAGTAAGCAAGGGTATATAATGTTATTGGCATTTAATCGTATTCTGTCATTTACTAAATTTAATTACGAATAAGTTAACAATTCCACAACAAATTAATTAATGTAATTGTTGTGGATTTAATCTATAATCGCGCCAATTTTTGAATATACATAATTAATAGAGGGCTATCATGGCTATCGAACGTACTTTTTCTATCGTAAAACCAGACGCAGTTGCTAAAAACGTAATTGGTTCTATCTACAACCGTTTTGAATCTGCTGGTCTTAAGATCGTTGCAGCTAAAATGATGCACTTAAGCCGTGAAAAAGCTGAAGGTTTCTACGCAGAACACTCTGAGCGTCCTTTCTTTGGCGCTTTAGTTGACTTCATGACTTCTGGTCCAGTAATGGTTCAAGTTTTAGAAGGCGAAAACGCTGTTCTTAAAAACCGTGAAATCATGGGTGCAACTAACCCTGCTGAAGCACTTGCTGGTACTTTACGTCACGATTTCGCTGAGTCAATCGACGAAAATGCATGTCACGGTTCAGATGCTTTAGAATCTGCTGCACGTGAAATTGCTTACTTCTTTTCTGACGAAGAAGTTTGTTCACGTACTCGTTAATTTAAACGAGCACTGAACTAGGAGCAAGCAACGGGGTTCTAACAACCTCAGCATGTTCCACAAAAGGATTTTACTGTTTAAGGTAAAATCCTTTTGTTGTTTTAAGGGCTGTTAACTTAAATGTTACCGGCTGTAACAAAATCATAACAAAGCTAAATTGTTTCACTTGCTTGAAAAGTGTACAATTCGCCCCCCTTTGAAATATTAAGTGAAGAGATTTACATGACCGACAATGCTGTAAAAAAGGTTAACTTATTAAATTTTGATCATCAGATGATGCGCGAGTTTTTCGAGTCTATTGGCGAAAAAGCCTTTCGTGCCGACCAAGTGATGAAATGGATTTACCATTTTGGTTATGAAGATTTTGAGCAAATGACCAACCTTAATAAAGCATTAAAGCAAAAGCTTGCACGAATATGTGAAATTAAAGCGCCAACCATTTCAGAAAAACAAGTTTCAGAAGATGGCACTATCAAGTACGCATTACTGCTTGAAGGTGGCCAAGAAGTAGAAACAGTATGGATCCCAGAAAAAGAGCGCGCTACGTTATGCGTGTCTTCTCAAGTGGGTTGTGCGTTGGAATGTACATTCTGCGCTACGGCCACACAAGGGTTTAACCGTAACTTAAATGTCTCTGAAATTATCGGCCAGGTATGGCGTGTAGCTAACGACATTGGTGCTACCCGTATAGCCGGCACTCGACCTATTACCAACATTGTAATGATGGGGATGGGCGAACCATTACTTAATATGAAAAACCTTATTCCATCATTAGATACGTTTTTAAATGATTTAGGTTATGGCTTATCAAAACGCCGTGTAACGGTAAGCACGTCAGGTGTTGTGCCTGCATTAGCAATGTTGAAAGAAAAAATTGATTGTGCCTTAGCTATTTCTGTTCATGCACCAGACAACGCATTACGTGATGTATTGGTACCAATCAATAAAAAGTACCCGTTAGAAGATTTTCTGGCAGCCAGTCGTAACTATATTGATGGTTCAAAAGCGAATAAACAAGTGACTGTTGAATACGTGATGTTAGATCACATAAATGATTCAACTGAGCAAGCACATGAACTAGCAAAAGTACTAGAAGGTACGCCAAGTAAGATTAATCTAATTCCATTTAATCCATATCCAGGCTCTCCTTACTCAAGACCGAGCAATTCTCGTATCGACAGGTTCGATAAAGTTCTACAAAGTTATGGCCTTACAGTAATAACTCGTCGCCCTAGGGGTGAGGATATTGACGCTGCTTGTGGTCAATTGGCAGGTGATGTATTTGATAGAACTAAACGCAGCGTTAAAAAACAGCTGCAAGCTGACGAAATTTCAGTGAAAATGGTGTAATAGGTTTAATAGCAGGGTACACTGATTTAAGTGTCACCCGCTTTATAACAATAACAAATACACCAGTGAGTTACCGTATGCGAAAATTAGTACAATATACAGGAAAGATAACATTCATTTTTATAGCCCTTGCAGGGCTGAGTGCTTGCGTTACCCAGAACTTTTCTGAAGATAAACCTGTTGTTGAACGAGATTTTAGTGATGATCAAATTGCCCGAACTCGTATTTCTTTAGCATTAGGCTATTTAAGGATGGGTAATACCGCACAAGCTAAGTTTAACTTAGAAAAAGCCAAGCAGTATTCTCCAAACCTTGTCGATGTTTATACCGCTTTTGCTCATTATTATGAAAGCGTTGGCGAGTTTGAAAAAACTGAAGATTCATATTTACAAGCTTTGTCTATAGAAGATGGAGATGCCGACACATTAAATAATTTTGGCGTATTCTTATGCCGTCAAAACCGCGTAGACGAGGCAGAAAAATATTTTTTGAAAGCGATTGAAGTACCAACCTATATTCGTGTTTCAGAAAGTTATGAAAACATTGCCCTTTGTCATTTAAAAGTTGAACAATATACAAAAGCTGAACATGCCTTAAAGCGCAGTATTGCCCATAGTCCGAATAGTCCATCAAGTTTAATGCAAATGGCGCAATTGCAATATGCAAAAGGCAGTTATGAAAAAAGTGCTAATTACTTAAGTCGATTTGAATTAGCAACCAGACGATTTACTCCACAAGCAATAGCTCTAGCTTTTAAAGTACAGAAAAAATTAGGTAACGAAGACGTATCGAATAACTACGCAACAATGCTGCTTAAAATGTTCCCTGATTCAAGCCAAGCTAAAGCATATTTAGATAATGAGTTGGTGCAAATTGAAGCTGATGATTTAGCGCTTAAATACCGAAAATACAAGCTAATTAATTCTGGTGTTAAGATCAATAAAAAACCTGTGGTGGTGCTGACTAAAGCAAAACCAAATCAAATCAAATCGGATGGTTTTAAGCAAAAAGAACCTGTCATTAACTTTTCTAATGAAAAGTTAGTTGATGATGCAACTATTGCTCAACAAACAGGTCAGAGTATTGCTAAGAATAGCCAAATTGATACTCAGATGAAGCCAAAAACAGGGCATTCACAACCCGCTTCTAAACAGGTAAATAATACACCTAAAACAGTGCCGGTTAAATCAATGCCAGTTAAAACTGTGGTGGCAAGTGCTAAGCCAAAGGTTAATACCGCAACTAAAGCTCAAACACCTGCTCCAGCACAGAAAAGTATTAGTATTGCTGATTTAGATAACCCCGTACATACCGTACAAAAGGGCGAAAATTTATATCAAATATCAGTGAAATATAACATAACCATTAGTACTATTCGTCGTTGGAATGATCTTACAAAAGAGAGCATCAATGTTGGCCAAGTACTTAGATTAACGAAACCATAATTAGACTGAATATGAGCGACAATCAAGAACCTATTGATATCAGTGATGATATTGTTGTTATAGGACCAGGCCAGATGTTAAAAGATGCTCGAATTGCATTAGGGCTATCAGAAGCTGAAGTTGCTGAGCATTTAAACCTGCGCCTTGCACTAATTACAGATTTTGAAAACGAACAATTTGACACTAATATGCCGGCAACATTTTTACGTGGTTATTTAAAAAACTACGCAAAATTTGTTGGTGTAAGTCAAACTGATATTATTGCCAGTTATGAAATGTTAGCGGTAGCTGAAAAGCAAGGCGATGAGATGAAAAGCTTCTCGCAAAGCACCCGTAAAAAAGCTGAAAACAATCGTTTAATGATGATCATTTATGCAATTGGCTTTTCCTTAGTAGCATTATTTATTGTTTGGTGGTGGCAAGAATCTAAGTTAAAAGAAGCCACACCGGCCTTAAGTAATACAGAGCAAAGTCAACCGGCTTCTATTTTAGAACCAATATCAACAGCAGATATGACTACAGAAGAGAGCAGTTCTGCCATAGAACCTGTTGTTGAAGAGTTAGCTGAAAATATTGAAGAAGAGCCAGCTGATAAAGCTTTTGAGCAACACATAGCTAATAACCCAGACACCGCAGCTGTTGAAGCAAATAAAATAAATACAGTTGTAGAGCCAGAACCCCTTGTAGAAGAAATGGTTCAACTAGAGCGACTAGTGTTTCAATTTTCAGGCGATTGTTGGGTAAATATCTTTGATGCCAATGGTGAGCGTTTAGCTTGGGGCATTAAAAAAGCTGATTATATTATGACCCTGAATGGCAAAGCACCTTTTTCAATTACATTAGGTAAACCAGAATTGGTGTCAATAGATTATAATGAAGTTGCTATTGATATGAGCCAATTTCAGCAAGGTCAAATAGCCAAGTTCACTTGGCCCAAGTCATAGTTAAAGCTTTTGACAAAACCTGAGTTATAAATAGATGAAATTAGGTCAAGTAAAACTGGCCAAATTATTGAGTAATTATGTTTAGTGAAACCCCAATAAAACGTCGTAAGTCCACGCAGATAATGGTGGGAAATGTACCTGTAGGTGGTGATGCACCAATTACTGTGCAGTCGATGACCAACACCTTAACCACAGATGTAGATGCCACAGTTGCGCAAATTCGCGCATTAGAAAATGTTGGTGCTGATATCGTTCGGGTGAGCGTCCCAACTATGGATGCCGCAGAGGCATTTAAATTAATTAAACAGCAAGTTAAAGTCCCTTTGGTTGCTGATATTCATTTTGATTATCGTATTGCCTTAAAAGTGGCTGAATATGGCGTTGATTGTTTACGTATTAACCCAGGCAATATTGGTAACGAAAATCGAATTCGCTCAGTTGTTGAAGCAGCTCGCGACAAAAATATTCCAATTAGAATTGGTGTAAATGGTGGTTCTTTAGAAAAGGACCTACAAGAAAAATACAAAGAGCCTAACCCTGAAGCGCTATTAGAATCAGCACTTAGGCATGTTGATATTCTTGATAGGCTTAATTTTGATCAATTTAAAGTAAGTGTTAAAGCTTCAGATGTATTTTTAGCTGTTGGGGCATATCGTTTACTAGCTAAGCAAATAAACAACCCATTACATTTAGGCATTACCGAAGCTGGTGGTTTCCGCTCTGGAGCAGTTAAATCATCTGTAGGCATGGGCATGTTATTAGCCGAAGGTATTGGCGACACGTTACGTGTTTCATTAGCAGCAGATCCGGTTGAAGAAATTAAAGTTGGCTTCGATATATTAAAGTCGTTACGACTACGCAGCCGCGGCATCAACTTTATTGCTTGTCCAAGTTGTTCACGTCAAGAATTTGATGTTATCTCAACAGTTAATGCTTTAGAGGAGCGATTAGAAGATTTAATCACTCCTATGGACGTGTCTATTATTGGTTGTGTAGTTAATGGTCCAGGTGAAGCAACTGTTTCAGATATCGGTTTAACTGGTAGTGCCCGTAAAAGTGGCTTTTATCTAGACGGTGAACGTCAACGAGAACGTATTGATAATGACAATATTGTTGATACGCTTGAGAAAAAAATTCGAGCTCGTGCCAGCCTTTTAGACACAAATAATAAAATAGACGTTAAAGAACTGTAAAGAGGAAACAGGCTTAGCAGTATTAATAGCGTTATGTGTTGTAAGAATGAGCACTTTTACCCTATAATGCCGCCTTTAATTTAATAAATTGCCAATGGTTTAAATACGGTTGGCATAACTGATGAGAACATCAAAAGTGAGTAAAGCGATCCAAGCAATTCGTGGTATGAATGACTGTTTACCCGGTGAAACCAATAAATGGCAAATGGTAGAAGATGCAATGCGTCGCGTTGCCGGTAATTATGGTTATGCAGAAATTCGTATGCCGGTTGTTGAATCAACCAGCCTTTTTAAACGTGGTATTGGTGAAGTAACCGATATTGTTGAAAAAGAAATGTACACTTTTGACGACAGAAATGGCGACAGCTTGACCTTACGCCCTGAAGGTACTGCAAGTTGTGTGCGTGCTGGTAACCAGCATGGTTTGCTTTATAATCAAGAGCAGAGATTGTGGTATATGGGGCCAATGTTCCGTCACGAACGTCCGCAAAAAGGCCGTTACCGACAGTTCCATCAGTTTGGTATTGAAAGCTTTGGTATTGCAACGCCAGATATCGATGCAGAAGTTATTATGTTAAGTGCTCGACTTTGGCGGGAACTTGGCATCGAAGATTTTGTCACACTAGAGTTGAACTCGTTAGGATCAAATCAAGCACGAGCAGACTATCGTGATGCATTAGTTGAGTTTTTAACTATGCATGAAGATAAGCTAGATGATGATTCTAAACGTCGCATGCACGCAAACCCGCTACGTGTGTTAGATAGTAAAAATAAAGATGTGCAAGCCTTGTTAGTTGATGCCCCTAAGTTGTCACAATACTTAGATGAGGAATCTACTGTACACTTTGCTAATTTATGCCAACGTTTAGATGCTGCAGGTATTAAATATAATATCAATGAACGATTAGTTCGTGGTTTAGACTACTATAACCGTACAGTGTTTGAATGGGTAACTGATAGCTTAGGCGCACAGGGTACTGTTTGTGCTGGCGGTCGTTACGATGGTTTAGTAGAGCAGTTAGGCGGTAAAGCAACTCCTGGAGTCGGTTTTGCTATGGGTATCGAGCGCTTAGTATTAATGCTTACTGAATTAGATAAATTAGATAATATTCGAGCAACTACAGATGTATATGTAGCTATGGTTGGCGAAAGTGCCGAACTTGCTGGAGTAACATTGGCCGAGCAATGGCGTGATGAGGTGCCTAGCATCCGCATTCAAAGTCATTGTGGCGGTGGTAAATTTAATAAACAAATGAAACGTGCAGATAAATCAGGTGCGTTGGTTGCGATTATTTTAGGTGATTCTGAAATAGAGCAGCAACAAGCTACGATTAAGTATCTGCGTGAAAGTAAAGAACAACAAACGGTGCCATTTGCAAATGTCGCACAGTTATTAGAAGAATTAATTTAAGGGTAGAACAGTGGAAACGTATCAAACTGAAGAGCAACAAGTAGAAGCGATTAAAGGTTATTGGAAAGAAAATGGTAATTCATTAATTGCTGGTTTAGTCATTGGCCTAGGTGGCTTTATTGGTTGGAACTACTATCAAGACAGCGTTATAGAAGCTCAACAAGTTGCTTCTTACCAGTACCAACAAACTATGCAAGCTTTTGAAAGTGAAGAAGCTGATTTTAGATTAAATACCCAAGCATTTATTGATGCTAATTCATCTACCGCATTCTCAGCTTTTGCTGCATTTGCTCTAGCTAAAGATGCTGTTGAGCATAAAGACTTTACTAGCGCAGAAACTCAGTTAAAGAAAGCCGCTGAACTTGCTGCAAATGAAAACATTAAAGCAATTGCATACCTACGTTTAGCTCGTGTACAAGTACAACTTGAAGCGTTCGATAATGCCTTAGCTACTTTAGCACAAACAATGCCTGAAACTTTTAAAGCAAGTATTGAAGAAATTAAAGGTGACACTTACCTTAAACAGGGTAACAGCGAACTTGCTCGTGCAGCTTATCAAGCAGCAGCCGATGCTGGTGGTTTACAAGCTAATCCAACATTACAAATTAAATTGGATGATTTAGCTGTTAATGTAGCCGGTTAATGGAGAGTTTTGTGACATTTTTTAACAAACGAATTTTAACTGCTTTATTATTTTCTGGTGCTTTAGTCGCTTGTTCATCTGATGATGAAGAAGAGTTACCGGCATTTGCTGAATTAACTGAAATTGAAGAACTTTTTGAACCTGAAGTTATTTGGGATGAAAGCATAGGTGATGGTGTTGAGCATTATTTTTCACGTTTATCTCCTGCAATCGCTTATGGAAAAGTGTTTGTCGCCGATAGATTGGGCGATGCATACGCGCTTGACTTAGAGACTGGTGACGAACTTTGGTCTATAGATTTAAGTGACGTTAATGACGAACGTGGCTTCTTCGATGATCGCGAATCTGCTCGTATTGCCGGTGGTGCGTCTACAGGTTATGACAAAGTAGTTTGGGGCAGTGAAAATGGTGAGGTCTTCGCCATAAATGCAGAAACTGGTGAGCTAGAGTGGCAAGCTAAAGTTCCTGGTGAAGTTATTTCTAAGCCTGAGTTTGATAGCAACTTAGTTATCATTAATACAGCTTCTGGCGCTTTAGTGGCGTTAGATGTAACCACAGGTGAAGAAGTGTGGAAAGCAGAGCAATCTGTTCCGCCTTTATCATTACGTGGTGTAAGTGGTGTAACCATTAACTCTGGTGGAATATTTGTTGGTTTAGCTTCAGGCGAAGTTGGTGTTTATATAATTGAAAATGGCCAGCAAGGTTGGACTAAAGAAATAGGTGAACCAAGTGGCTCGACTGAATTACAGCGGATTGTAGATGTAGATGTAACACCTGTTATTTTCGGTGATAAAGTTTTTGCAATTTCATCAAATGGCAATTTAGCTGCAATTGACCTGCGCAGTGGTCGTGAAGTATGGAAGCGTAAGTATTCGTCTTTCCGTAAGTTATCAATTTCAGGTAACCAAATCTTTGCCACTGATATTCAAGGTCATTTATACGCGATCAATCGTAATTCTGGTATGGAGTTATGGAGTAATTTAGCTCTTACCAATCGCGGTACTACTGGCGCAGTAAGCGTTGGCGATTATGTGGTGATTGGTGATTTTGAAGGATATTTACATTGGATCGATAAAGCTGATGGCACAATCGTTGCCCGTCATCAAGTTGATTCAAGCGGTATTTATGTAACGCCTATCGTGCATGAAGGATTGTTATATGTACAAAGCCGCGATGGTGATTTAGAAGTGATTAAAACACCAGAAATTATTAAGGCAAGTGCCGAGTAAAATAAGAAAACGATAATTAATCTGTCGTCTTTCTGACAATTTGCTAAAATTATGGACGGCCCCACATTTTATGTGGGGCCGTCGTTTGTTTATTTTTATTGAGTTTTTGATACTCAGTAGTCAATTTTTTTGAGGTAGCCATGCTTCCTGTTGTAGCCCTAGTAGGGCGTCCCAATGTTGGTAAATCAACATTATTTAACCGCTTAACTCGCACACGTGATGCGTTAGTTGCCGATTACCCTGGTTTAACCCGTGATCGACAATATGGCCAAGCGAACGTTGAAGGCTTGCCGTTCATTGTTATTGATACTGGTGGTATTGAAGGTAATGAGCAAGGCATTGATGCAAAAATGGCTGAGCAATCGTTATTAGCCATAGAAGAAGCTGATGCAGTGTTGTTCATGGTAGATGCTCGTACGGGCTCTACATCTGCTGATATCGCTATTAGTGAGCATTTACGTAAACAAAGCAAAAAAGTATTCTTGGTAGCCAATAAAATTGATGGCGTTGATGCAGATTCTGCGGTTGCTGAATTTTACGATATTGGCTTAGGTCAAGTACACCCAATTGCTGCTGCGCATAATCGCGGTGTTACTCAATTAATTAATTTAGCGTTAGCACCATATATTGAAGAGTTTTCTACTCAAACTGAAGAAACCAAAATTATCAACTTAGCCGAAGGCGAAGAATTTGATGATTCAGAAGAAACTCAACAAGACGACAAAATAAAATTAGCGATTATTGGTAAACCTAACGTAGGTAAATCAACTTTAACCAACCGTATATTAGGTGAAGAACGTGTTGTAGTTTATGACATGCCTGGTACAACGCGCGATAGTGTATACATCCCTATGGAACGTGGAGATCGTGAATATACCTTAATTGACACCGCCGGAGTACGTCGTCGTAAAAATATGACTGACGCCGTCGAGAAATTCTCGGTTATTAAAACCTTGCAAGCTATTCAAGACTCAAATGTAGTAATGCTGCTTATTGATGCTCGCGATGGTATTACCGATCAAGATTTAAGCCTGCTAGGCTTTGTTCTAGAATCAGGTCGCTCATTAGTACTTGTTATTAATAAGTGGGATGGCCTAGACACAGATATTAAAGACCGAGTTAAATCAGAGCTTGATCGCCGTTTAGGGTTTATCGACTTCGCTCGTATACACTTTATCTCGGCATTACATGGTACCGGCGTAGGTAACTTGTTTGAATCAGTTGAAGAAGCATTTGATTCAGCGACTAAGCGTACTTCTACAGCTATGCTGACCAAAATCGTAGAGATGGCTGCGTTTGATCATCAACCACCTTTAGTACGTGGTAACAGAGTTAAGTTGAAATATGCTCATGCAGGTGGTTATAACCCGCCATTAATTGTTATTCACGGCAACCTAGTAGACAGCTTACCGCAATCTTATAAACGTTACTTAATTAACTATTTCCGTAAATCTCTTAAAATTATGGGAACACCTATCAAAGTTGAATTCAGAGGAACGGCTAATCCGTTTGCTGGTAAACGTAAATTAACTTATACCGAACGTAAGAAAAAAGAACGTGAAACTCAAGGCTGGAGCGACGAAGCAAAAGCTAAGAAAAGGTAAATTGATTAATATTATAAAGGCGACTATAACAGTCGCCTTTCTGATCTAGGCTATAAAAAGTGGTTGGAATCCATAAACAACAGGCAAAAAAAATGCCACCTAAGGAGGTGGCATAAAAATAGCATTTCAGGGAAGAAAACTATAAAAGTTAACTGTTATTAATAATACACTAACTAAAAATTAACGCTGTTACCCAAATGTAAAAGAGATCGCAAAGATGTTTTTATTCATGCAAACCTTTTATTTGTATAAAACATAAGCAGATGAACAACAACACAAAGAAAACGCTTGCGAGTTCACCTAAGTAACCTATAATGCCAAGCATCAACTAACTTAGTTGGCATTTGATGCCGGTGTGGTGAAATTGGTATACACGACGGATTCAAAATCCGTTGCAGCAATGCGTGGCGGTTCGAGTCCGCCCACCGGTACCATTTCTTAATTTCTGTATATAAAATTAAGAACACAATAAACCAGCTAATAGCTGGTTTTTTTGTGCCTGAAATTTAATTACAGTTTGTCTATATCCTTTAAATTCGCAAAACTACCCCTACATGTTTATTGACTCAATTTTTCCACAGCCAACTTTGAAATATCATTAAGCTCTGCGCCATCATTTTGGTAGTACTGTATCAATTGGGCTTTCATTGATTTAGCCCAAAATAGCGTTAAGTGATTTACTACTTTATCTGCCGCTTGTATTGGCGTTAGATGATGGCCAATATTGTCGGATATTTGATTACACATTTTGATAATGCTATTTAGTCTAATGGTCATGAATATACTTCTCTGAATTTTATCTGATTAACTAGGCATTTGAGTTATCAGCATAGATAACTTGTCGATTGCTATTCGCAAAGGCAATTAAGTTTAATTGATGTTGTTTGGCCCAATCAATTGCTTTACTAGTGGCCGCTGACATACTCACTAAATGAGGAATGCCTGAGGCAATGGTTTTATCAACCATTTCATAACTCGCTCGGCTAGACACTAATATAAAGCCTGCGCTTAAAGTCAATTCACTGTTAGTTTTTGCTAATGCGCCAATTAACTTATCAAGGGCGTTATGGCGTCCTACATCTTCGCGTATCAACAATATTTCACCTGTCGTTGTTGAGCAAAATGCCGCTCCATGAACGCCACCGGTTTTCTTTTTCAGTGCTTGCTTATCGGTAAATTGCTCAATAGCTGTTTTACATGCAGCTAAACTGACCAACGAGCTTTGCGGTAGGCTGGGGCGTTGTTTTATGGTTTGTGCTAACGACTCTACACCACACAAACCACAGCCGCTGTTTCCAGCCAAACTGCGACGTTTGGTTTTTAAGGCTGAGAATTGTCGAGAATTAAGGGTAATGTCTAGCTCTATACCATGAGCTTGCTCATTGATCTCAAAATCTAATAAGTCAGTTGCACGTTCGATAATACCTTCATTCAAACTAAAACCCAGGGCAAAGTCATGCAAATCAGCAGGTGTTGCCATCATAACGGCATGTGAAATACCGTTATACACTAATGCTATCGCTTGCTCACTAACAACCCAATCAGTATCCTCTTGGGTTTGCGCTGTAGTTCTAATTTTTCTCGTTACTTGCTGAACATTCATTGCGTTATTTTTTTCTTTTTCGGCAGAAAATTTATTTGCGCTTTATCGAATGCTTTATTACGCTCTTGCCATTTTGAAGGTGATGAAACCTTATTGACCTGCACCGCAGTAACTTTATATTCTGGACAATTTGTCGCCCAATCTGAATTATCAGTTGTAACAACATTGGCACCACTTTCTGGATGATGGAAGGTGGTGTAAACCACACCCGGTTGCATTCGCTCAGTAATTTTGGCAATAAGTACGGTATCACCACTGCGGCTGTTAATGCCTAAGTAGTCACCATCAACAATACCGCGTTCCTGAGCGTCATGAGGATGAATTTCTAACACATCTTTGTCATGCCAAATTTGATTATCGGTACGCCTAGTTTGTGCGCCAACATTGTATTGAGAAAGTATACGCCCCGTGGTTAACAGTAATGGGAATTTTCGGTTTGCTCGCTCACTGGTGGCAACATACTCGGTAACCGCAAAGGTAGCTTTACCTATCGGGAAACTATCTACATGCATGGTAGGCGTGCCAATAGGGTTTTCATCGTTACATGGCCATTGAATACTGCCAAGTTGGTCGAGCTTCTCATAACTTACGCCGCTAAAACTTGGTGTTAGCTCGGCAATTTCGTCCATAATTTCACTAGGATGTTGGTAATTCATTTCATAGCCAAGTGCGTTTGAAAGAGCCATGGTGGCTTCCCAATCCGCTAATCCAGCCAATGGTGTCATCACTTTTCTTACGCGATTAATGCGTCGCTCGGCATTAGTGAACGTGCCATCTTTTTCTAAAAATGACGAGCCTGGTAAGAATACATGGGCAAATTTTGCCGTTTCATTAAGGAAAATATCTTGTACGATCAAACATTCTAATGAGCCTAATGCCGCTTGTACATGATGGGTATTTGGATCCGATTGAGCGATATCTTCACCTTGGCAATATAAACCTTTGAACGTACCATCAATCGCAGCGTCAAACATGTTTGGAATACGCAGGCCGGGTTCAGCATCTAACGTTACTTGCCAATGCTGCTCGAACTTTTCTCGAAATAGATCATTACCCACATGTTGATACCCCGGCAACTCATGAGGAAACGAGCCCATATCACATGACCCTTGCACGTTATTTTGACCTCGTAATGGATTAACCCCAACGCCTTCACGACCAATGTTGCCGGTAAGTAACGCTAAGTTAGCAATACCCATTACCATGCTTGAGCCTTGGGAGTGTTCTGTAACCCCCAATCCATAGTAAATCGCGGCATTGTTAACGGTGGCATAAATACGTGCGGCTTGGCGTAAATCGTTAGCATCAATACCTGTAATATCGCTAGTATGCTCTGGTGAATGACGAGGATCTTTTATAAAGCTGTACCATTGTTGGTAATCATTGGTTTGACAGCGCTGTGCAATAAAATCTTTATCTTCTAACCCTTCATCGACGATGACATGAGCCATCGCATTAATAAACGCCACATTGGTGCCAGGTCGTAAAGGTAAATGATGATCTAAATGCACATGCGGACTTTTACCTAAATCTATTTTACGAGGATCGGCAATAATAAGTTTTGCCCCTTGGCGTAGGCGTTTTTTTAATAAAGAGCCAAAAACAGGGTGCGCATCGGTTGGGTTAGCACCAATCACTAAAACGGCGTCCGCGCTCATTACTGAATCAAAAGTTTGCGTACCTGCTGATTCGCCAAGTGTCGCTTTTAAACCAAAGCCTGTTGGTGAATGACATACACGAGCACAAGTGTCGGTATTGTTGTTACCAAATGCAGCCCTGATTAATTTTTGTACTAAATAAGTTTCTTCATTGGTACAACGAGAAGAAGTAATACCGCCGATACTATCTTTTCCGTATTTTTGTTGAATACTCTTTAATTTAGTTGCGGCAAACTGTATTGCTTCATCCCAGCTTACTTCGCGCCAAGCTTGGTCGATATGATCCCGAACCATCGGCTTGGTAATACGATCTTGATGGGTGGCATAACCAAAAGCAAAACGTCCTTTCACACAAGAGTGGCCATGGTTGGCTTCGCCATCTTTTGTCGGCACCATACGCACAACTTTTTCACCTTGCATATGAGCATCAAACGAACAGCCAACGCCACAGTAAGCACAGGTTGTTGTAACTTTGTGCTCGGGTTGTCCTTGTTCAATAATGCTGTTTTCAGTTAACGTTGACGTTGGGCAGGCTTGCACACAGGCGCCACAAGAAACGCAATCTGAACTGATAAAGTCGTTGTTATAACCGGTTGATATTTTTGAATCAAAACCTCGACCGTCAATGGTTAGCGCGAAGGTTCCTTGTACTTGCTCACAGGCGCGAACACAACGAGAACAAACAATACATTTACTCGGTTCGAAGGTAAAATAAGGGTTAGAAGTATCTTTAGCAGCATCAAGGTGGTTGTCACCATCAAAACCATAGCGCACTTCACGTAGACCAACAGCACCTGCCATGTCTTGTAATTCACAGTCACCATTACTTGGGCAGGTTAAGCAGTCTAAAGGGTGATCAGAAATGTACAATTCCATGATGTTTTTACGTAAACGCGCAATTTTTGCGTTTTGCGTAAACACTTGCATATCTTGCTCTGCGGGTGTTGTACACGAAGCCGGCATGCCTTTACGGCCATCTATTTCTACTGCACATAAACGACATGAGCCAAATGATTCGAGATTATCTGAAGCACAAAGTTTCGGGATCGCGATATTTAACAAAGCAGCGGCACGCATCACCGAGGTGCCTTTTGGTACCGATATGTTCTGACCGTCGATGGTTAATGTAACCTGTTGCGATGAATCAACAAATGGCGTGCCTAAATCATTAAGATTACTAGAGTTTAATCCTTGGTTTTGGTCCGCTCTCGGATCATAAATATCAACCATTAGTTTGTCTCCTTAACATTGAATTTATCCGTTGTAGCTACAAAATCATCGCTAAAGTGGTTGAGAATACTACGTACAGGGATAGGTGTCATACCTCCCATTGCACATAACGAGCCGTCGGTCATAGTATCGCAAAGATCAACTAAAAGTGTATTAAGCTCAGCAAGTTGTTCAGTAGATTTTTCACTTCGTTCTTGATGAGTTTTTGTCATCTTATCGATGACCTCTACGCCTCTGACGGAGCCAATACGACATGGAGTACATTTTCCGCAGGATTCTGCTACACAAAATTCCATAGCAAAGCGCGCTTGTGCCGTCATGTCTACGCTATCATCAAAAACAACAATGCCACCATGACCTAATACCGCCTCCATTTTTGCAAACGCTTCGTAATCGAGTTCAGTCGGCCATTGATGTTCAGGTAAATAGGCGCCAAGCGGGCCTCCTACTTGAATTGCTTTTATCGGCTTACCGCTATAACTTCCTGCGCCAAAATCATTAACTAAGTCAGCTAAACTTGTACCAAATGCCAGTTCAACTAAACCACCTTGTTTAATATTGCCAGCCAATTGAAAGGGCAGAGTGCCGCGCGAGCGACCAACGCCAAAATCTTGATAATATTGCGCACCTTTTTCCATAATAATTGGTACTGAGGCCAAACTGATCACATTATTAACGATTGTTGGTTGACCGAATAAGCCTTCGATTGCAGGTAATGGCGGTTTGGCTCGTACTAAACCTCGCTTGCCTTCAAGGCTTTCTAATAGTGACGTTTCTTCGCCGCAAATGTAAGCGCCGGCGCCTATTCTTACTTCCAAATCAAATGTTTGACCACTTTGTTGTATGTCTTTACCTAAATAGTGCTGTTGGTAGGCGATAGTGATCGCTTGCTCTAAAATATTTTTAGCTTGTGGATATTCAGAACGTAAATAAATATAGCCTTGGCTAGCACCTACTGCTAGTCCGGCAATGATCATGCCTTCGATTAAACAGAAAGGATCGGCTTCCATTAATAAACGATCAGAAAATGTACCTGAGTCGCCTTCATCGGCATTACACACAATGTATTTTTGTTGCTCGGGTGCTTTTGCTTTAGCGTCTAATACGGTTTGCCATTTTATACCTGCTGGAAATGCCGCGCCGCCTCGTCCGCGTAAACCAGAGGTTTTGATTTCATCGACTATTGCTTGTCGGCCGTTGTCATTATCTTGGTCGAGCATCGCAAACGCGTTTGTTAATCCGGAAAAACCGCTATGGTCAATGTACTCATCAATATTTGTTGGATCAATAATACCTGCACGGATAAACGTTAAACGTTGTTGTTTAGCAAGGAAGGGAATTTCTTCAGTAAAGCCTAAATACAATGGATGGTCGCTGTTTCCATCTAACAATCCTTGGGCAAGTAATGACTCTACATCTTCAACTTGTACCGGACCATAAGCAACACGCCCTTTTGGCGTCATCACTTCTACCAGGGGCTCTAAGTAAAATAATCCACGCGAGCCATTACGAACGATTGTTATATCATCAGTTATAGCTTTGCTTTGAAACTTTAGCGCCTGTACAACATCGTCAGCCCCCATTGATAATGCCGTAGTATCTCTAGGGATAAACACAGTAGTAGTCATTTAAACAATCTCCCCAACATTAATCTTATAAGTACTAAGCTTGTCGGTAAGTCTTGCAAATTTTTCACTATCCATTCTGCCATAAACTGTTTCGGCAACTTTTACTGAGGGTGCACAAGCACAATTACCTAAGCAATAAACAGGCTCTAAGGTGAAGTTATTATCTTTTGATATTTGGTTATATTTAATATCAAGCTGAGATTGAGCTGCTTGCTCTAGCGACTTTGACCCCATAGATTGGCATGCTTCACCTCGACAAATTTCTATAACGTGTCGACCTGTCTGTTGCATTCTAAAATGGGCATAAAAGCTGATCACGCCAAAAATTTCTGCTTCGGTTTGATTTAATGATTGACCAATTATAGATAATGCTTGTTCAGGTATATGACCAAATTCATGTTGAATATCATGAAGAATAGGTAACAGAGCACCAGGTAAGGATTTTTTATTTGCAACAATTTGCTGCGTTTTCTTTTTTATTTCGTCAATGGTCATGGTTTTATCTCATCTCGAACCGGTTGAATTATTCCGACTTAATGCTTTTATTATATACCTTTTCTGATCTATTAAGTGAAAGTGTTAAATGCATATTTCATTAATATAGCGTCTATTTAGTATTTAGTAACCACTAAAGTTTTGGTTGCGACACTAATTAAAAAATAGCAATTTTATTTCTTATTATCATCAGTCCTTATTTATTTAAAATTTATAAAAGTTGTACTAATAACTAAAATCTACATGGTATGATTAGCGCATTGATTTATTAATGGCCTATATATGAACGCAGCAATGCTTTATCACAAAACTTATTTACACCCAGACAGCAAAGAATGGGTTGTTTTTGTGCATGGCGCTGGCGGCAGCTCAAGTATTTGGTTTAAGCAAATTAAAGAATATAAGAAGCATTTCAACTTAGTATTTATTGATTTACGAGGTCATGGTCGTTCGGCTGCGGTTACCTTCAAAGAAATGCTAAAACATGGCTATACCTTTAATGATGTCGCACTAGATATTGTGCAAGTGCTCGACCATTTAAAAATTAAAGGTGCACACTTTGTTGGTATTTCACTTGGCACAATATTAATTCAAAAATTGGCAGAGCTTGCACCTAGTCGAGTTAAAACAATGGTTTTAGGCGGCGCAGTCACACGGTTTGATTTTCGCTCTAATACTCTGGTTAAAATTGGTGACTTTTTTAAACATGTAATGCCTTATATGTGGCTATACCGATTATTTGCCTATATTTTAATGCCGCAAAAAGGTCAGGTTGAATCTCGTGGTATGTTTATTAAAGATGCGAAGAAGCTTTGTCAAAAAGAGTTTAAACGTTGGTTTAAACTTGCCGCAGATGTAAATCCACTAATGAAGTATTACAAAGAGAATGAAATTAACACACCAACGTTATATTTGATGGGTGAAAATGATCATATGTTTATGCGACCAGTGAAAGAAATGGTTGCCAAACATAGTCGTAGTCAACTTACTGAAATTAGTAATTGTGGGCATGTATGTAATGTAGAAAAGCCGCAAGAGTTTAATCAGCACTCTATTGAATTTATAAAGAATAATGGCAACAATTGATAATTTTTTAGAATAAATAGCTAAGCCCAAGCATAATAAGTAACGCTCCTAAATACTTACTAACTACCTCACCTTTTGGTACTACTTTTTCAACTAAAACTACCAAGGTTAGTATTAATATCCATTGTAAATTCATCACACCTGTTACAAACAATATTGCCATTAAAAACCAACAGCAGCCCACGCAATAGCTACCGTGCTTTAATCCTAAACTGATCGCGCTTTTTATGCCTTCTTGCCAGTCTCCTGATATTAAAGCTAAAGGAGATCGGCATAGTTGTAAGCAATTTTGTTTAAAAGGGGTGAATTGATAAATACCGGCAATAATAAGAATAATGGCACTAAATTGTAAATTAGCACTATCCATCATCGGGCTGAGTAATTCGAGGTGATGTAACCAAGTTTGAATAATAGTGATAAAAACACTATAAATAGCCCAAGCAATTAAATAACCAAGAGAGAAGAATATAGTGGGCGTATAGCTAGCTCCTCGTTGTTGGCGTTGTTGGTTTAATTTATCAATAAGTAATATAACAGGTAGGGCAGACGGCAGCATCATTCCTGCCATCATTATGGCCCACATCATAAATAAAAGGGCAATGTCAGCAGAAGACCAAGTAGCCACAGGTTCCATGTTCATGGTCATACCATAAAGCATATAATACCAACTCATATATATGAGCAGTCCTATGGTTATTAATACTAACCCTTTATTAATTATGTTTTGCAACAGTACTATTAAACCAATTTGATTAAGTCGGCCAATTAACAATTGCTTTTGCGGCAAAGGTATCTGAATAATTAAACGCTAAATTACCATGCTCGACCTTCAGCGTTGTTGTTTTCCCCGCAAAGCCATCATTCCACATAAAACCGCCTTCAGGGAAGGTAATATGAACTTTATTCTCCTCACCTGTTACTGGATTTATATGCGGTGCCTGACCTGTTTCTAAAATGCCGGCAATAGAAACGGTAGAGGTATGATCTTGTGGATCCATTGCAATATCGCTAATTATTGGCCCTTCAAACTCTGAAAATAATGTTGCTATGGCTTCAACAGGCATACCACCTGCCTGACCTGAAAAAATAGTCGCTAAAGCGGTTACTTGTTCTTCACTGGCTGCTCGGTCAATAAACAGTGCGCCTTTACCTTCGCCATCATGCATAGCTTTTGGCCACATCGCAACAAACACAGCTTTTAAGCCAGACAAATCTAACTCGTTAAAATGGCCTTTTATAACCTGCCAACCTAAAATGGCATCACAGCCACCATTTACACTAGTAGGAAAACCTGCAAATTGGCATCCACACCCATGACTACAGCTACAACTTTCAATCTGGTGCATGGATAATGCCCAAGAATGTTCGTTAGACATAATTAACTCCTTTGTAAAAGTGGGTTAAGTATAGTCCAAAAAATACAAATCTTTATTCTCAAGGTAACAGTAGTTTTTTTGACTCGCAGCCGTCTACAAAGCTAATTGTATAATACCAATTCTATTAATTATGTGATCTACTTTTTAGTGAGGAAAAATGGATAAATACAAGGTATAAAATTTTATAAGTAGCTATTCTACTTAAATATTTTATAACGCCGTAGTTATTTATTTTAACCAGTAAAAATGAGCAGATAATTAGTAGACTTGGTATAAGCCATTAATTTATTTACTTATTACTATTTAACTACTTTGAAGTAATATAAATAACCTCAATATCATGCGGACCTTTACTCGAACTATGTACCGCTATTTCGGTAAAAGAAACTGCATGTTTTCTATAAACATTAATAAATTTTGCCGTTCGTATTGAATTATAAGAATAAGCAAAATCAGCAATATTCTGATCATTGCACTTAAGGTGATTGGCAATTACTTGATAAGTAAAGCCATTATTTTTAACCACCCGCGTGTAACGAAGTAGGTTGTCTTGAACGGCCGCCAAGCAAATTTTAGTTAACGGGTTATTATCAGTAGCAACAAACTTATATTGACTTGCTAAAGTTACAGGTGATGCCCCTATTAATAGGGCTAAAATCGACAAATTGGCAAACTTCATAATACCCTCCTTTACCAATTGTGAACAACATACTGTCTTAGCAGGTGCAGAGGATTACCAGAGCACAAAAGCTAAGGGGGTACCTAAGTATAGTAAATATTATGCTTTTAGCCGGTTTTTAGTTAATTAATTACGGGGAGAGTTGAGGCAATATCATTTATAAAGTAAACGCTTCAAATGCGAAGCGTTTATTGGAGGTAGGCTATGTAAAAGCATGTGCTGAAAGTAATTCATCACCGGTTAGTTTATCGCGCTTCTTTGCAAACCATAAATAAAATATTGGTAAAACAATTAATGTAAATATTGTTCCAATAAGCATACCTGCAACTAATATGATACCAATACTATTTCGCGCTTCCGCTCCTGCTCCTGTAACAAGTACTAACGGGAAATGGCCAAAAACAGTAGCGCCAGTAGTCATTAAAATTGGTCGCAATCTTGTGGTAGCGGCTTCAATTACAGCTTCGAGTTTACTCTTTCCTTGTTCTTGCACATGATTGGCAAATTCAACAATTAAAATCCCATTTTTAGTTATAAGTCCAACCAGTGTGATTAGGCCTATTTGCGAATAAATATTGACGGTGGTTAGTTCAATAAATGGTAATAATAAAGCGCCAGAAAGAGCTAGTGGCACACATCCAAGCAATACCACTAAAGGATCGCTAAAACTATTAAATTGCACTGCTAAAATCAAAAATACAATAATCAAAGAAACCATTAACACTGTCATTAAGGTGTTGCCTTCTTTTCTAATTTGTCTTGATTCTCCGGCGTAATCTATACTATATGACTTTGGCAAAATGTCTGTAGCCACTTTCTCAATGGCTGTTAATGCTTGTTCTTTACTTATGCCCGGTAATACACCGCCATAAATTTTTACGGAATTTAACTGGCTAAAAGTCGTAAGCTGTCTAGGGCCTGTGATCCAATTTAAAGTGGCAAAACTGGAGACCGGAACGAATTCTCCATTAGGAACTTTAATGGTTAAATTCAAAATATTCTCAGGCTTCCCTCTCACTTCATTTTCAACCATAGGTATCACTTGATAGGCTTTACCATTTAAATCAAAGCGGTTAACGTAATTGCTTGATAAAAATACGCTTAATTGTTGATTCACCTCAGCAAAATTTAGTCCTAAATCAGCTAGCCTTCTTCGGTCTATGGTTAATTCTATATTAGGTAAATCTATCTGCAGGTCAGATTGAGCAAATAAGAACATACCACTTGTAAGTGCCGCATCAGCAAGTTGATCGGCATATACTTTCATTTCTTCAAATGAAGATGATGACTTTAATACAAGTTCAATATCAAATTGCCCCGCAGTAGGCAAAGATGGTGGTAATATTGGCAGTGAATTTACCCCTGGATTTTTAACCAAGTCCATATACACCGAAGGAACAAGCTCAGCGATGTTTTCATCACGCTGATGTGGCTTTACAAAACCTAGGCCGCCAAACCCACCTGAGCCAAAAACTACCTGCCACATTTCTGTTGTATTTGGAATTTTCAGTAAGCTTTCAGTCATTTTAACCGTATTTTTAATATTATAATCAAGTGATGACTGAGCTGGAGATTGGATCATTATAATAATCTGGCTTTGATCTTCTATTGGCGCCAATTCTTTTGATGAAAATAAATAAAAAGGTATCGTTAATAAGCTCACCACGATGGCAATGAAGGGTATTTGATATTTTAACGTAAAAATTTTCTTTAATGCTTTTGCATAAGTATTTTGCAAGGTAGTAAATATATTGTTTATCTTGATTGTAAGTTTACTTTCTTGACCACCTTTAGCTGATACGTGAGCACTCATTATTGGCGATAATGTGACAGCAACAATGCCCGAAATTATAACCGCTATTGCTAGCGAAAAGGCGAACTCTTTAAATAACATTCCGGTCAGTCCTGACAAGAAGCCTATCGGTGCGTATACGGCAGCAAGAGTTAATGTCATTGAGATTATTGGCACAAGTAGTTGTCTTGAACTTAGTAATGCTGCTTGTCTTCTCG
Source organism: Thalassotalea psychrophila (assembly GCF_031583595.1). Taxonomy (NCBI): domain Bacteria; kingdom Pseudomonadati; phylum Pseudomonadota; class Gammaproteobacteria; order Alteromonadales; family Colwelliaceae; genus Thalassotalea; species Thalassotalea psychrophila. The sequence goes on along the minus strand of NZ_CP134145.1, from coordinate 3,806,317 downwards.
TCATACCTTCTCGCATAAACCGAGAGACATTCTCAACAACAACAATTGCATCATCAACAACCAAGCCAACAGATAATACAATGGCTAATACAGTTAGTAAATTTAACGAAAACCCCATTAGCGACATTGCCGCAATAGCGCCTAAAATAGAAATAGGTATAGTGATTAAGGGTACTAAAGCAGCTCTAAACGAACCCATTAAAAGAAGTACTACCAAGCCAACAATCGTAACGGTTTCTAATAATGTAATAACAATTTCTTTCAATGCATCACGCATGTACAACGTACCGTCGTAGGCAAAATCAATATGCATACCAGATGGTAAATTTAAGTTAATTTGATCAACCGCTTTATACAAACCGTTACCAATAGTTATTTCATTTGCGCCAGGTAATGGCCATACTGAAATATAAACTGTGTCACTAAGGTTTATTCGGGCGCTTAAATTTGCTTCTTCAGCGCCTAAAGATACCTCTGCGATATCTTTTAGATAAATAACATCTTGGTCTATACGCTTGACCACAAGGTTTTCAAATTCAGCAACTGTTGAGAGTTGTGAATTTGTGACTATGTCGATACGTTGTCTGGTATTTTGGCTATAACCCATGGTGGCAATAGAGTTGTTATTTCTCAGGGCATTAAAAACTTCATCAGTACTGAGGTTAAAAGTAGATAAACGAGCAGTATCTAGGTTAACTCGCATGGCAGGAATTCGACCACCTTCTAGTTGTACTCGTTGTACCCCATCAACATTATTTAAAATTGGATTCACTTGCCTATTCAAATAATCAGATACCTGCGATTTATTTAGGTCGCCATAGTCAACATTTAAGTAAAATGCTGCAAAAGAGCGGTCGGTTCTTACCACTGAAACCGATGGATCTTGCGCACCTTCTGGTAATTCAAATCTAATCTGACTTAGCTTAGTATTCAATTCTGCTAACGCTCTGGTACTATCTTCATTGAGTTTCAACCAAGCTGTTACCTTACTTGTTCCTGAGCTAGTAACCGAATCGACATAATCAACACCAGGTATGGTCGAAGCAACGCGTTCGATAGGATCACTGATGAAACCTTTTACCACCTTGGCAGATGCGCCCGTATAGTAGGTTTCGATAACTAAAGATGAACTCTCCATTTGTGGAAATTGGATCACCGGTATGCTAAATGCTGCCCATAGACCCGACAGACAAATAACAATTGATAATACAATCGATAGCACTGGTCGGTGTACAAACACATCCATTAAACTGTTTTTAGATTTTAAGGTCTTAAACATAATACTTACCCTAATCCGCAATTAGTTTATTGATAAATACTTTCATACCTTCTTGCAACTTAAAAGCACCATCCGTTGCTACGATCTGCTTATTTTGTAAGCCACTACTAATGATTGCTTGCTCAGCTACTCGTACTAAAACAATTACTTTTTGACGCTTTGCTCTATAGCTTCCGTCATCTTGAGGTTGGAGCACGAACACGTAATCACCAAACTGGTCATGAGTAAGAGCTAGATCAGGAATGGCTATTTGTTGTTTACTAGCTGAAACTGGGACGCTAACATTTACTAGCGTATTGGGTCGTAGAGGTAATGTCGATTTTAATACTTTCGCGCGATATTTTAAGTGTCGAGAATTAGCCGATAAGCTTGGGTTAATTGCTATTACTTCAGCTCTGACTGGTAATTCATCAGAGCCAACTTTGCTGAGCATAACTTCAGTATTAACTGCTAAGTCGTCATAAGTTTGTGGGAGTGAAAAATCGACCCAAATAAAATCATTAACGCCAACTAATGTAGTTATTGAGGTATTACTATCAAGGTATTGCCCTAACTCTAGTTCATTAATACCCACTACTGCGTCAAATGGGGCTTTTATAATCTTTTTAGCAATACTATCTTGCAATAAAATGACGTTAGACTGTGCGGTAGCAAAACCTGATTCTGCGTTATCTACTAATTCTTGGCTAACTTCGTTACTTTCTTTTAAGGTTTTATAACGTGTTAAGCTATTTTTAGTTAAGGTTAATTGGGCATTAGCCGCTATTAATTGCGCTTTTTCTTGGGTGTGTTGTATTTCAATCAGAATTTGGTCTTTGAATACTTTGCTGCCGGAAATTAAATTTAGTTTTATAATTTTTCCTGCTAACTCATTTTTTAATTCAAGTTGTTTTATTGCTTTTATTTCACCATTCACTTGTACTTTTTTTTGAAATGAAATGGAAGATACTGTGACTGCATCTACGGTTGCAGCGGGTTCAAAATGTTGTTCTGCGGCATTAGGAGACATAAGTAATTGCTTGTATTGGTATAAACTGAACAAGGCAAGAGATAACAGACACAAGGTAATTAACCAGGGTTTAAAGTTCATGGTAAGTCCAAATAGTGTTAAGCAGTATAAATAACCAAACTAATATGGTTAAGGGAAGATTTAGGCGCTTATTTTAAGAGTTCAAAACTAATATAGCTATATTAAATGTTAATAAAATGTTGCCAGATGTTTCGGTGCAGGCACTTATTTAGTGAAAATAGAATTAAGTACACCTAATTCTATTTAATTTATCTGATATCAGTGAGTATATAAACTGATATCAGATAGTAAATCTATTTTAGTAATTCATGACCTTCAGGAAGTTGTTTCTGTATCCACAGCGCAAGCTTATGCTTCATACTTAATAAATCTTCTTTATCTTCTGGAAGTGGATGAACTAATTTATCTTGTACTAACAAACGATATAAAGCTTCAATCTTTTGTTTGGATGCATCGGTTGCACCAAAACTTTTAAAACCTCTATTTATTGCGTATTTTTCACCTACACTAAGGGCTATTTTTAATAAAGCCTGTTCATTTTTAATTTTTTTCATACGCGTTCCATATAAAGGGGGAATGTTTATACCAAATGGGATAAATATTATTGCAAAAATTCGCTGCGAGTCGAGGGGTTACTTTTAAAACAACCGCTTAAGGCTGTTGTTGTGGTACTTGAATTTGAATCCATAACGCCACGAGCTTTCACGCAATAATGCACGGCATTGATTGTTACCGCAACATGTTCTGTGTCTAATAGTGCTTTTAATGAGATCAAAATTTGCTGAGTTAAACGTTCTTGTACTTGTGGCCGTTGGGCAAAAAAGCGAACCAGACGATTGATTTTAGATAAGCCAATAATTTTATCACCAGGAATATAAGCAACCTTTGCTAAGCCATCTATGGTGACAAAGTGATGTTCACAAGTGCTGGTTAGGTTGATGTCTTTAACCATAATCATTTCATCATTAGCCATTTTATTATCGATGACAGTAATTTTTGGAAAGTTACTGTAATCTAAACCGGAGAAAATTTCTTGCACGTACATTTTAGCAATACGATGAGGCGTTTCTTGAAGACTATCGTCGGATAAGTCTAACCCTAGAGTGTCACAAATATCAGTGAATGATTGCTTTATCTTTTGATATTTTTCATCATTACTGAGTTTGTTATTACTTTGCAAAGGCGTTTCTAAACCGGCATTTATTAATGCTTTTTGTACAATTTTAGCCGCAGGACTGCTTGCTTTGTTGCTACTAATGCTAGCTAGTTTTTTTGCTTGCATGCTATTCATTATAATTTTCTCAGTTATTAATACTTAGTTTAGCTTTTATGGTTTTAAGCTAAATGTCGGCCACCATTTAAGTGTAGTGTATGGCCGGTGATATACCTACTGTTTAGTAAGTACTGTACTGCTTCAACCCCTTCAATTTCACCTGGGGCTATTTGCATTAATGATTTTTTTAAAGTTTTTTGTTTATAGCTGTCACTGTCGTTTTCATTGAACATAAGTAACGACGGTGCAATAGAATTTACTTTTACTTTAGGTGCTAAGAGGGCAGAGAAAGAAAGTGTTAAATTGGCTAATGCAGCCTTACTTGCGGCATATGCTATGTGTTTTTTACTGCCTTTACCAACTACAAAGTCAGTTAAGTGAATTATATCAGCTGCGTTAGATGTTTGTAGGTAATAATTTTCCAATAAAGGCTGCAAGAATAAATTAAGCTGATAGGGGGCTTGTACGTGGACTTGCATCATACTTTGCATTGTTTCACTAGGGGAAACTGCGGCGCTTTCGGCTAACCAGTCGGACGCATTATGTATTATCGCTTTTAACGAAGAACAATTACTTTGAATGAATTGGTTAAAGTTAGCAACGCCTTCATCGGTTGAAAAGTCCGCTTTGATACAGATTATGCCAAGGTTTTGTAGTTCAGTTATTGACTCACGTTCAGCTCTATAGGTAATTACTACAGGCGTAAGTTTACTATGTAAGGCTTTTGCGAATGCCAAGCCTAATCGTTGCCCTCCACCGGTGATAACTATTGCATTGTCTATCATAAATTACCTACCACAAATTATTTACGCTTGGCACTTAAGGTAAGTGATACCGAATCAGCAAAGCGCAACGCATGCGGCTTTTCTACGGTAACTTTTGCGAAGGTTACAAGTTTGGAAGTCATGGCAATTTCTAATAAATCTGAAGTCAACTTTTCTAACAGTTTAAAGTTTCCACCTTCAACATGGCTTATCATTTTTTTGGTAATTGTTTTATAGTTTAACGCTTGTGCTGCTTCATCAGTAGTGCAAGCATTTCCTGCTGGGTAGCTAATTCGTGCGTTAATAACGATGTCTTGTTGTTTACTTATCTCTTCGGGGTTAAAACCAATATAGGTACGTAAGCGCAAGTTGATGATATCAATGGTTGCGTCATCCATTATTAATGTATTGGTTTTATTTCGTATATTTTGAACCGAACTCATGCTTATCTCTATCAATGCTTTTTTTTAGTATAACAACTTGTAGATACAATGAAACGATCGATAATGATTTTACGGAGGGGAAACAAGAGTAAAATTATACTCTTGTTCATTTTTGGTGAAGTTGTTTAAATAGTGTCCATTCCAGCGATTTGATGCCAATAACCATTCGAATGATTGTTTGGTAGTTTTTCAAATGTTGGTTGTTGTTCTTTAGCTATAAAATCATCCAGTACAGTGAACGTATCTTCTGCTTGTGGGCTTATACGGATTATGTCTATCAAGTCTTTCATACTTGTTATGTCATTACTTAAGTTATAACAATCACCTGACATAGTTTGAATTCCATTTAATACAAACAGTTGTTTATCTTCCTGGCTGTCGGCAATTCGCCCGCTTGGGTAATTGATACAACACAGCTGACAATCATCTTTACTTTTGTTTTCACTTCTTGCAGTAAAACAGCGAGCAGAATAGGCCAACGGTAAATACCCATAAGATTGAACTTCAACTTCAAACTTGTCACGTAGCCCTTGGTTGGCTAAATCATCTAAGGTATGTTTGATCCAATCTCGGCCTAACTCAACCGGTGTTACCCAGCGCTGCATTCCCATATTAATTAAGCGCTTTAAAGCAGGGGCGTTGTAGGCATTTATTGCCTGTCCACAAACAAATTCAACCCTGTTTTGTCGGCAAAACTCAATTGCGCCAACATCATTTGCTTCAATAATAAAGTCGCCGTTATCACAATATTTTTTAAGTATTGATACTTCTGACGGGGCTTCCAAAAGTGCCATTGTAGACAATACTATTTGTTTATTTGAATTTGCTAATTCCTTAGCAAGCTCAAGCCAATCTTTTTGGCGAAGCTCTCGTCGTTTTGAGCAAACAGTTTCGCCCAAGTATATAATGTCAGCATTTGAATATGCTGCTTGTTGGTAAAATTCTTCAACCTTTGCTTTTGGCCAATAGAATTGATTTGCACCTAATGAATACTTCATTACTTTTCCTCTATTGCCAGTTGCGGTGATAGGCACCTAGTGTTGTTTGTGAGCCTTCAGAAATATTACCAAGCTCGCTCATCCAGGTTGGATCAGCTTTATAGTTTTCAGGATCTTTTTTATAGCAATCTATAGCTTGTCGCCATAATCGAGTTACCGTGGCAACATAAGCAGGGCTGCGTTGTCGGCCTTCAATTTTTACCGAAGCAATATTTGCTTTGGCAAGCTCAGGAATTAAATCAATAGTATTTAAACTCGTTGGCTCTTCTAGGGCATGGTAAAGATTATCGTCTACCTTGAATCGACCTTTACATAGAGTAGGGTAGCCGGCATTTTCGTCGTCTTGGTAGCGATCAATTAATACATCATTTAAACGTGACTCTAAGCCATTTTCAGTTTGTTTCCAGTCGACATATTTTGCTGGCGAGCAAGCGCCAACAGTATTAGGGCTTTCACCAGTTAAATAAGAAGATAAATAACATCGACCTTCAGCCATAATACACAAACTGCCAAAAGCAAAGACTTCAAGTTCAATGTTAGTTTGACGAGACAGTTGTTTTACTTGTTGAAGCGACAATACTCTAGGCAATACAACGCGATGAATATTGAAATTATTTCTGTAAAAATCAATCGCAGCTTTATTGGTGGCAGAAGCTTGCACTGAAAGATGAATTTCAGCATCTGGATATTTATCTGCAGCGTAATCAAGTACCGCCATATCAGCAATAATTAATGCTTTTGCACCTATATCTATCGCTTTATCTACGGCATATTGCCAATGTCTGAATTCACCAGGTTTGGCAAAGGTATTAATGGCTATATGTAAGTCTTTATTTTTTTGATTAATTAAGTTGGCGGCTTGCAAAATTCGTTTATCGTTAAAATTAAGGCCGGCAAAGTGGCGAGCATTAGTTTCATTGTTCATGCCGATAAATATTGCATCAGCGCCATGCTCTAAGGCTGTTTTTACTGCAGGCAGGCTACCGGCTGGGCAAAGTAATTCCATGGGGAAGATCATACTCTTAGTTATTTTTATGCGAGATTATTCTAACTAATCAGTTAGATATATATTTGATATGGATTAAACAATAGATATTTATAATTTGTTATCTTGTTTATATTGAAACTACTAACCTTTTATTTAGAACCTATGAAACTTCCCAAAAAACTTTGTCAAATCCTGCCTAAAATAGCTCATGTATCAAGTCATATTGTTCCTGGTTCAATTCAAAGTAAGGTTATTACTGTTGCGATTAATAACGCACTTAAAGAGCAACTTGAAGATGGCGAATTAGATTTTTTAGAAGAGGTATTCCTAGAAATAAAAGTAACTGACCTCAATAAGTCTTGGTTTTTTACCGTCGAGGATGAAAAAATCAATGTTAGTCATATGAGCAAGACACAACTAAATAGCGATGTAGTGATCAGCGGAGACTTTAATTCATTTGTTTTATTAGCATCACAAACTATTGACCCTGACACCTTGTTTTTTAAACGCAAGTTATTGATTGAAGGTGATGTTGAGTTAGGGCTTGCAGTAAAAAATTTACTCGATCGAGTTGAGCTTAATCAGCTTCCTGAGCTTTTAACTAAGCCAATTGTCGCCTACGCCGAAATACTATAATTGTTTCTGTTTTCTGCTAAATAATAAAATGTGTTGGCATCAGAACAATCTTCTGTATAATAGATTTTTCATTTAGACGTCTATACATCTAAATTAATGGTTTATTAACATAACATTTTATAGGTAAAGCAAATGCGATTATTTGACATATTAGGGGTTCTTTATGAGCCAATTAACACCCTTGATAACCATGATCATTTGTTAACTTATATTGAGCCTGAGTTAAACGCAGACGGTACTTGTCCAATCTATAAGGTTGCAGGAAATACCTATGACTTAATGCAATATATTGATAGCGCTGAACAGAAAGCTAATTTGTTAGATTTACTGGCTCGTTTAAACCGTTTGGTGCGCTGGATCCACATTAAATCTGATGTATTGTGGTTTGGTATTTACCTTCGCCATGGCGACAAGTTGGTTAAGTACGTTTACAACGGTGAAATGAGTAAAGCTGAATTTGAGATCTCAGAAGAGCACTTAGAAAAGTCGATTAATACTCGTGTGATCATGGAAAAACAGCAATATTATATTCCAGATGTTGATACCCACGACGGTCCATATTATCGTTGTGATGCGAAAGTTAAATCGGAGCTTTGTTGCCCTATATTTGGACCAGACGGTGATGTAATTGGTATTTTTGATTCTGAAGATCATCGTAAAAATTTCTTTGATGACAAAATTGATTTTATCGGTAATAAAGTAAAACGTGCCATTGAGATCTTTTTAGAAGACCATCCTTACATGACCCATTCTAAAGAATTTTCTATTGAGCAAGACGACTACTCAAAAGAAATAAAAGCAAACTAATTCACAAAGCTGCTTTAAGCCGCTGTTATTTGGAAAGGTTGCTCTATCGTTGCCAGCAATGGTGCAACTAATTCTATATCATCACTAAACCATTCATTTACAGAGTTCGGTGCAATTATTAGTGGCATTCTGCTGTGATATTGAGAGCATTGCTCGGTAGACTCGGTGGTTAACGTGACCAGCAAAGGCTTATCACCATCTTTAGCTTGATAATAAATCCCTGCCATCAATAATGGCGTTGTGGTGTTATTAGCAAACTGATATTTCTGTTTTTTTCCCTGCTCATCAGTTTTCCATTCGAACCAAGTTGAAAATGGAATGAGGCAGCGCTGCTTTTTAAAAGCCTGCTTAAAGGTTGGTTTTTCAGTAATGCTTTCAGCTTGTCCGTTAATTAACAACTTATTTGCCCATGCTGGCTTTATCCCCCACAAAGTATCTTGCTGGGCAAGTTCTCCACCTGTCTCTATTATAGTACTTACCGATTGGCTAGGGCATAAGTCACTATTATCAGCACACGCAAATGGACTGAGTAAATTGCTGGTCACCCATGACTCTATTTGCTGTTTATTTACTGAAAATCGTCCACACATAAATTGATATTTTCTACATTACTATTATCTAAGTTAATCGGGCTACAGGTAAAGTAAGTATAAACCTTACGCCACTTTTATCTGATAAATTTTCAGCAATGATAGTGCCATTGTGATAATCGCTGATCAATTTACAAATATATAAGCCAATGCCTAAATGAGGCTGTTTTTTCTGCTCTTCAGTACGCACAGAAACCATGGCATCAAAAATATTAGCCTGCATCTTTTCTGGTAATAAAGTGCCTTTATTTTCTATCGATAACATAACCTGTTTCTTGCTATTTTCTAGCGCTAAATTAACCTTAATATCATCACCGTTGTTACTAAATTCAACAGCGTTCGATATTAACTTATCAAAGAGTTGCGCTATATGCTCATCACAGCCGTTAATAAATATGGGTTTATTAGTAATATTGATATTGAACTGTTGTTGCTGATATATTTGTTGGTAGCTTTGGCTACAACCCTCAACTAAAGCGGCAAGATCAAATTCACCACGCTCAGATGTTGCCAATGCTTGCTCTAAATGAGTTGCTTCACTCATTGCCATTAACATTGAATTTAAACGGTTTATACCATCCTTTGCGCGCTTCATATAAACTTGACTGTCTTGTGGTAATTGCTGGTTTTCCATCATTTCAAGTGATGAACGTACCACAGATATTGGCGTTTTTAGTTCATGTGATAAACGTGAAGACATATTTTGTAGATAGTTATTATATTGGCCAAGTTGGCTAATTATATTGGTAAAACTTTTTGATAAATCACCAATTTCATCGTTTATTTTGGTAGAGGGTAAGTTGGACTTTATTTTACCTTGCTCATCAACTACGGCTTCGGTTTGATTACGTAGTTTACGAATACGAAATGACAACCTTAGGGTATATAGAAATAATGCCGCTACCGATAAATAAATGAAAATACTGGTCAGTAATATACCTTCAACTGCTTTATTACGAATGCTGCGAATACCATGGGTTGTTTCTTCAACAATTACCGCACCTTTTACTTGGTTGTCGACATAAATCGGATGCGCCGCAGACAAAATAACCGCTTTATTATCATTGGTGGTCCACCACATTGAGGTTAGCTTCCCGGTGTCAATTGCTGTCTGAACATGACGGTTTTTATGACGGCGATTTTCAAACTGTTCAATGGTGAATATTTTTGGTGGTTTAGTTAAAAAGTATTGATAAAAAGGGTTAATGATCAAGTCTCTTATTTGACTAAACCAAGTGTCTTTTTCAAGATAGAAATTATTATCAGACCAATCTCCAGCCGCATTTTGAATATCACCATGCTCAGTTAACAGTTGTTGATGCTTATCTACAACACTGATTTTTGAATGGCTGCGCCCCATGGCCTTAATAATACTTTCAATTTTGGGTGAAGGCACCGTAAGTGTACCTAAGTCATTAGAGTTTTGAGTATCAGCGGTGCCAATAACAACCTTTTGAATTGGTTTTTTAAATGAGTCAACATCGGTAATACTAAAACCTACTTTTTCACCGAGTAATGCTTTTTTAATTCTAAGTTCGACAATATAGCCGTCTTTGGTTAATTGCCATTGGCCTTGTATTGCGGTTTCATTTTGTGGGGGAGTATCTACATCTGCTTTGGGCATTTTAAATGCGCTAACCCATCCGGGGCTATGGTTACTTATCACATAGCGAGAAAATTCTTGGTTTTGGTCAAGCGTTGCTATTTCAATATGATCATTTTCAATAACCGATAAAGCATTTTGAGGGCGAAATAATACCTTGTCATCGGTAACTGTTAATATTGCGTATACATAGTCTTTATATCGACCTATTTGCGAACTAAAATTTAAGCTAACTTCTGCTTCGCTAAGAGTAGAGTTAATTTGGTTAAGGTGGTTATAACGGTTAATGCTTTTGCTATTAGCGTGTTCGAGCCAGTCATTTTCAAGCCCATCCAGCTTTATTGCTTTAGTAATTTCACTTGGAAAAAAATCTTTGCCTTTAACCAAGGCATCTTTATAGCTGGCCTGATTATTAAATAAATTCTCGCGCTCATGTAATGCTGTTGCCAGTGCCTTAGCATTGTTCATTAAGGTTTGTTCTTGACCTTTGCGCAAGTGTTTTTCCATATCCCAAATATAGTTGTAACCTATCATTGGAATAGCCAGTAAAAAACTGGCAAAAAACATTAACTTTATGGTGATGCTTAAGCGCAAACTGATAATCCCTTATTTCCCATCATGCCAGCGGTACCCCATACCGTATACTGTATCGATACAATTGAAGGTGCTATCTTGTGAGGCAAACTTTTTACGAATGCGCTTGATGTGAGCGGTAACTGTGTTGTCATCAACGACTATATTGGCGTCTGTCATTAGCTGCTCTTTATTTTTTACATGTCCTGGATTTAAAGCTAAAGAGTAAACCATCCAAAATTCAGTAATGGTGGTGTTTATTAATTTGTCTTGCCAATGAATGCTTAATCTATCTTTATTGATACAGAGCTCGCCGCGGTCTACTTTATTTTCGATTATCGGCTTATCGATAAATTTGAGGTAATTCAAAATAGCATGTATACGGGCACTTAAATTGGCAAAGCTCATTGTTTTACTTACATAGTCATTAGCGCCTAAACGTAAGCCACTAATTAAGTCTGCATCTGAATCTCGAGCGGTTAAAAATATAATCGGCAACGTTTCAGACTTATCACGCAGATAGCGACATAAATCAAAACCACCATCATATTCATCTTCCAACCCTATATCTAAAATGGCTAAATGCGGCAGCGATAATTCAAACGCATCGATAGCTGTTTGCTTGTTTTTATAGGTTTGCACCACAAAGCCTTGTTTACGCAAAGCGTCGGCATAATTTTCTCTGATCGCTTCATCATCTTCAACAATTGCAATTCGTTTGCTCATCATCTCTTTTTCTTAGTTGTTGGACTGTATTACGCCAATATATCTTAAATGTTTCAATTGTTAAGGATAACAGGCTAATCATCATAATTGGTCATAATTGCGCGTTAAAAGTTCATTTTAGAATAATTGGATTGTCATTTTTATCGAGTTTAATGAAGTCATTGAAAGTTAGGGCAAAAAAACTTAACTGCAACTTAAGTATCTACATTAACTAAAAAGGTAAACATTATGAAAAAGACAATGACAGCAATAGCACTTAGCTCGCTAATACTCACAACCTCTTTGATTGCTCCACAAGCGTATGCAGAAGAAAAAAACATTATTGAGCATATTGAAGAAATCCCAACAGAAGAAAAAGTAGGGGTAAGTATTGGCGCAATTATCGGTGGGATATTTGGCGGACCTCCTGGGGCATTCATTACAGCTATTGCCGGCGATTTTATTGCTAAAAACATGCTGGCAGAAGAGGAAATAAGCGCTCTTGAAATACAAGTTGAAAAACAACAGCTTAATGCCACCAATGCAAAGCATAAGCATAATGGTGAAATGAAAAACCTTGAAATGCAATATCAACAAGAAGTAATGAATATTGCCAACAGCTATGAAAACAGTGAAAAAGCGCAAGTAGAAAACATATTAGTTAGCTTAATGTTTAGAACAGGCTCAAGCGTAATTGAACCTCATTATGAACAGCAGGTAAAAGCATTAGCGCAAGTTTTACAACGTTCACCACACTTAAATATCGACTTGTCTGGCTATACCGACAAACAAGGTGATGAACAACTAAACCTTCAATTAGCTGAGCAACGTATTGCCAGCGTTAAGCAGTTATTACTTGATGAAGGCATAGGCGAACAGCGTATATTTACTAATGCCTTTGGTGAAATGGCCCCCGTTGATGAAACCATCGCCTCTGAAGTGAATTACTTTGACCGACGTGTAGTAATGAAATTAAAAGTAGATAGTGAGGAGGTGGCCAAACAAGCAAATTTGTAATTTAACATTTTTTGAACCGAAAAGTCTCCCGCCAAGTAAAAGCCATTTATCAACAGATAAATGGCTTTTTTGTGTCGCTTGTAACTATACATATAAGAATGTATACAGTGTATTATAATTACAAACACTAGCGTGGTGTGGTAGCAAATGAAGCTTATTGTGGAGAGAAATAATGGCTTCCTGAACTTTTTTAGGAGCTAATAAGTGGCATTCTCAGCCCCTGTATTACTCTAGCAAAAACTCTTTTTCAATGGTTAGTTCACCATCAATTTTTAGCTGGAATTTCCACATACCGGCGATTGCTTCCCAATCATCTTCAATAATATAACTAAATGGTTGAAAGCTTCCGGGTTCAAATTCAATTATTTCAAGATCGGAAAAAATTCGGCCTTGTTCTGGGTCCAACAAACCTTGTTTAGGAAAAATAAAACCTGACTCGACCTGCAACGGTTTATCAGAGTATCCCTTTGGAATATATACTTCGATGCCAAACTCGGTGCCAATTTGTTTTGATATACGGGTAATCGATTGCTCATAGCCATCACGGGTTACAAAAAACGTCTCATCTTTTGTTAGATGATTGATATCAACCACATCGGTGTTAATTAAGCCATAACTGACAATATAGGGCTCGGTTTCAACGTTCTTAATAACAAACAGAAACGTCCCGATTGAAATTATCAATATCACTATAAGGCTATTAAAGAGCTTTTCTGCTTTTGACATTTTTTGCGGTTTCGGCATTTCAGCCTTTTCAGGATCAGCATTGTGGTTGACAATATAGCGATATGAAACAGACAAAAAACAAACTTCCATCAAGGCAATAACGAGATAAATTAAAGTATCAATACACTCAACAATAAATTCGTTGGTAATGATTTCGGTTAATGAATGTAATGCGAAGCCTAAAACACCGGGAATAAAGCCTAATAATAGGAATAACCTAAGACTATGCCCTTTGCTCACTCGCCATGACCACCGCAGTGAACGTTGCTTGCCAACCGCGGCATCAGGTAGAACTAAAGAAAACCGAGCAATAAAATAAGCAACCGGTAGCATTGCACAAAAGTTGAACAGGCCTATATAGGCAGAATGTTTGTCGTAATTATTCACAAGAAATAACCCTGAAACGATTATCATCGGCATAAATAACAGGGTGCTGACAACACCTAATTGTAAGAACTTAAATAAAAAGCAGGTATTTCTACTTCCCCAGTGCAACCAACTAAGACTGCTTTTTGTCTCGCTTTTTAGCAGAAATATTTGATGGCAATTAAAAGCTGTAATGGCAGAGAGTAAAAGTAACGCAATCCCATATATAACTATCGCTGGTGCATTTGAAATGGTTAAATCTGTTAACAGATAAGGATCAACAATATTAAAGAGTATAAATGGCCAGGTAAGCCAAAAGATTAACGATAAGTTATTTGCGGTTAACTTAGCACTATCTTGCATAACGCCATTGAGTGGTAGAAACATCTTTTCCATGTTCAGTAACAGTCCTCTTTTAGGTGAACATCAAATAAACCATATCTAGAAAATTATATTTGTTAACAATTGTGAAACATTTAATGGTGGCAAAATTTAAATAAAGCTAGCTTAACGCCAAGCTGCTTGCCTGACGTGGAGTTTTTGTACTAGATATAATTAAAGATAATTGTGTGTTCACAATTCCTTCTTATTTTTAATAAGTTTAAAGTGCGGCGCTTAAATATATGGACTTAGGCTGCGTCGCTCATTGGAGTTGTTCTTTTCTACTTTGCTTCCTGTGCTGTACTGTCAGTCATAATTGATCATTATTCAAAATCTATCAGTCATATTTATCTACCTTTTAGGTCATAAAGTTTCGCTTAAATAAGCTCATAACCTATGGAGAAACGTTATGACACCTAAACCCTTATTGAAATATTATTTAACTAGCACGGCGCTCTGGCTTACTTATCTTGTTGTCGGCTCGATGCTGGTCAGCTGCTTTGTTGTTTATGCAAGCGCTAATACCACTGCAAACTCAAGTTCTACACAATACTCAGAAAAAATTGATTATAGCGCTGTTGAATCTGGTAGTTTGTTTCTTAAAAGCGAGCAGGGAGTAGTGTACTCTTTAGTTACTGATAGTGATTATCAAATTGATGTTAATGCCATGATGGCAAGAGTGGTTGTTACTCAAAGCTTTATCAATACGTCAAATGATTGGGTAGAAGGAATTTATGTGTTTCCTTTAACTGAAGGTGCTGCCGTTGATGATATGGAAATGTGGATAGGCGAGCGGTTTATTAAAGCCGAAATTCAAGAGCGTAAACAGGCAAAGAAAACCTACGATGTAGCAAAAAAGGCAGGTAAAAAAGCCAGTTTGGTTGAGCAGGAACGGCCGAATATGTTTACTACCTCAGTGGCAAACATTCCCCCCGGTGAAATAATTAAAATTAAAATTAGTTATTTGCAACAGGTACCATTGCTTGCCAATACTTTTAGTTTACGTTTGCCATTAACGATAACGCCAAGGTACATTCCAAAAGAGTACACTGAAAAAAAACTAAAATATGAACAACAGCAAACAGCAAAGCAATTAGAGCAACAAACTCAACCAATAGATATAAAACAAGGCTTAGGTTGGTCTGTTAATACTTTTACCGTACCTGATACATCGCGAATTACGCCTTTGCAAGTACCTGAACATTTAGGTCAAAAAGCATCTATATCAATTAATTTAGATGTTGGTTTGCCCTTGTCTGAAGTTAACAGCGATTATCATCAAATAAATCATTCTGAAAAAGAGCAAACTCATAAAATTTCACTTACCAATTCCTGCATTGTTATGAATCGTGATTTTGTCCTAAATTGGACGATAAAGGAAAGCTCCAGGCCACAAGCTGCATACTTTAAAGAAAGCAAAGGCGGCTATGATTATGGTCTATTTATGATCACCCCACCAACAGCACTGAAAACTAGCATTACTATCCCAAAAGAAATGATCTACATCATCGATACATCAGGCTCAATGGGCGGTGTTGCAATTAAACAAGCTAAGCAAGCATTAAATTTTGCCGTTAAGCAACTAACGCCTACTGATAGATTCAATATCATTGAATTTAATTCAACTTATACAACGCTGTTTAATCAATCAGAATTTGCCTCAAAGAGCTCTGTGAATAGAGCTATTAATTGGATAAGTAGTTTACAAGCCAATGGAGGCACTGAAATGGTAGGCGCATTAAAAGCCGCTACAGGTGTATCTTCTGATTCTGGCTATATTAGACAAATAGTATTTATTACCGATGGTAGTGTTGGTAATGAAGAGCAGTTATTTCGTATCATAAGATCGAAGCTTTATGATTCTAGGTTGCATACTGTAGGGATCGGTAGTGCGCCGAATAGCCATTTTATGGAACGCGCAGCTGAACTTGGACGTGGGTCTTTTAGTTATGTTGGCAATGTTGGTGAAGTTAAGCAAAAAATGAATGCTCTATTTAATCGCATTGCTCAACCAATGCTGACTGATATAAACATTAACTGGCCAAGTGAGCAGGTTGAATTATTACCTAATAAAATTCCTGACTTATACGCAACAGAGCCTCTTATTATCAGTGCCCGTTGGCCGTCAAATTCTTTGTTGAATAACACTGCACCAATGACCGTGAGCGGTGAAATTAATCAGCAACTTTGGTTGCAAGACATGCCTGTTAATAGTGCTATGAAGCAATCCGGAATAGCCACTTGGTGGGCAAGACAAAAAATTAAACACCTTACTTATGAGCTATACGACAGCAATGACAGAGCAGAAAAACAGCAATACATTGATAAGATCACAAAAATAGCAATTAATAACCGTTTGCTATCAAAATACACAAGTTTCGTTGCCGTTGAAAAAACGCCAAGTAGAAAGCTTGCTGACATATTGAAAAAACGTCCTGTACCTAATGCCATGCCAAAAGGTTCAACTCAAAAAATTCCATTGGCCCAAACCGCAACCAATGCCAATGCATTATTCAAGGTTGGAGTATTAATGCTGTTAATCACTGGTCTGTGTATGTTGGCAACTTGCTCTAGAAGGCAATATCATAAATTAGTCCTAAGCAATTATAAGCTTAATAACAAACTGACAATAAAGGAATAAAGATGAGTAATATTAAATTTATTCCAGTTACCGATTTATCGAAGTTAAAGAGCATTGCTTCTGACCAAACACTGTTCGAAGCTAAAAAAACAGAGAATCAAGTTGAGAAAGACCAAAAAAATTTGCTCAAATTATTGAAAACAATATTTGTGATAATTGCTTTAGCTTGTATCGTAAGTGCATCTTATATTCATATTAAAGCGTACTTCGCACAATACCTTTTGAGCCAAGCTTGGCAACAAAGTAGCGCAGACAATGTAGAAAAACCATGGCCTTGGTTTGATAGTCATCCGGTGGCTAAAATTAATTTTCCAACTTTAGGCAATGAGCAAATTGTCCTCGCTGGAGACTCTGGACAGGCATTGGCATTTGGCCCTGGACTAAGCCATTTAAGTGTACAGCCGGGTGAAGAGGGAACATTAGTTATATCTGGGCATAGAGATACTCACTTTAGCCTTCTACAATATTTAAACCCAACGGAAGAAGTGATTCTCGAAAGCATTTCTGGAGAGCAGCATAGTTACAAAATACATAAAATAAGCGTTGTTGATATTGATGAAGTAGACATACTGCAAACTGAATACGAGCGTTTACTACTAGTAACTTGCTTTCCATTTGATAGTGACGCAGCAAATACTCCGTTAAGATATATTATTGAAGCTTTACCTGTTGAAGATATGCCGCAATCGACATTGATAGCTAAGCAAGGGGCGAGGCTGATGAAAAAGTATAGACAGAATATTTCCTTAACGTTTTAGCTTAATAGAATTGGTATTCCCCTTAAATGCCTATCAACCCTGATGGGCATTTTACATTTCATATTGAATATTATTTACAAGTTGTAAATAAATTGTTAACTTATATGTAAGCGCTTACATTTTTGTACTGGTATATAAGTGAACAATCAATGAAACAACAAATAAATAATAAATTTTCAATAAAAGAAAGTGCGGGTTATGCCTGCGGAGATGTCGCTTCAAATTTCTATTGGCGCGTATTTGACGTATTTCTTTTCATTTTTTATACCGATGTATTTGGGTTATCTGCAGGTGCTGTAGGAACCATGATGCTGGTTACTCGCTTAATTGATGCCTTTTCTGATCCGCTAATGGGCGCAGTTGCTGATAGAACAAAAACTCGCTGGGGAAAGTTCAGACCTTACTTGCTTTGGGGGATTATTCCGATAGTTGCTGCCGGCGTATTAACTTTTACGGTACCTGATCTTGATGATAGTGGTAAGTTGGCTTGGGCATACTGTACCTATATATTTATGATGCTGGCATATACCTTTATTAATGTGCCCTATGGAGCATTACTTGGCGTTATTACTGGTGATAGCCAACAGCGTACCTTATTAACTAGTTTTCGTTTTATTGGCGCTTTTTCTGGAGGAAGCTTAGTTGCTTATTTAACACCTGAATTGGTGAATTATTATGGTGGGGCTGATCAAGTATTAGGTTGGCAATTAACTATGCTGACCTATGGGGTTGTCGCCGCAGCACTATTTTTTATTAGCTTTATTTCTACCACCGAACGCATTCAACCTGTAGCCGAGAAGAGTGCCCCCGTTCTGCAAGACATTAAAGATTTATTTAACAATAAACCTTGGCTAATACTGTTTTCTTTAGCATTGATTATCATGATGACCATCACTTTACGGGGCAGTTCAGGCACCTTTTATTTTAAGTATTTTGTTGAGCGAGAGGACTTAATTGGCAGTTTTAGCTTAGCTTATATGCTGTCTTTAGGTGTTGGGGCGGCGAGTACGCCAATACTGACAAAATTCTTTGATAAAAAAACATTATTGTTCATTTTAATGATCGCTGTAACGGTATTGTCGGCGTTATTTTATTTTGTTCAAAAAGACCAACTTTGGCTTATCTTTTCATTACAAATAGCCATTGGCTTTTGTCTAGGGCCTAAGTCGCCATTAGTCTTTTCTATGTATGCTGATACAGCAGATTTTTCAGAGTGGAAAACTGGCAGGCGAGCAACGGCAATGATTTTCTCTGCAGCGGCATTCGCGCAAAAATTAGGAGGAGCGTTAGCCGGCGCTATGATGGGTTGGTTACTTGCAAGTTTAGGTTATGTAGCTAATCAAGCTCAAAGCTTGGAGTCACAACACGGCATTGTATTGTTAATGACACTTCTACCTGCCATTTTTGCATTAATTTCAGTATTTGTGATCCGGCTCTATCCATTAAATGATAACAAAATTATAGATATCCAAGGTCAGCTGAATGATCAAAAACAAGAGACTATCAGCAATGAACAAGCCTAAAGATGAGCTAGTTTATGTGGATAAAAAAGGCCAGCGCGTAGAACTATATAGTCCGACTGAAATGCCTGAGGCAGGTGGTTTTTTGTGGAATAAATACATGATGGTGCAATTTAATTGTCGTGGTTATGCAGTAGGTCAATTTATGCAGCCAGAGCCAAGTAAATACGCTTATGCACCAAACCTGGAAGCAAAAACATTTATGCAACCAGAGCATGCGTATTATGCCAATCATCCGGGGCGATTTTTTTATATTAAAGATGATGATACTGGTGAAGTGTTTTCAGCGCCATTTGAACCAACAAAAACCTCACTCGATTATTTTTGTTTTTCAGCTGGCCAAAATGATATTAAATGGCGCATTGAAGCGCTAAATATTGAGGTTACCATAATGGTAACTCTTAGCGATTCTGATGCGATTGAAATGTGGGAGTTAAATGTTACCAACTTAGACAATAAAGTGCGTAATATCAGTATTTATCCTTATTTCACTATTGGCTATATGTCGTGGATGAATCAATCGGCAGACTTTTTCCCAGAGTTAAATGCGATCATTGCTACTTGTATCAGCCCTTATCAAAAAGTTGAAGAGTACTTTGCACGACATAATTTAAAAGAAAAAACCTTTTTTATCGCCGACACGGTTCCGACATCGTGGTGTTGTAATCAAAAAGTGTTTGAGGGCAACAGCGACGTATCTTTCCCAGATGGCATAAAAGCTTATGCATTAAAGCAAATAAATTCATTATATGAAGTGCCTGCTGCGGTCATGCAATATCAACAATGTTTTCAGCCTGAGCAGAGAATGAACTATCGCTTTTTATTTGGTCCTGCATCTAATGATCAGCAAGTATCAGAAATTAAAAATAGATACTTTGGCAAAACATTATGCTTTGACCAAGAAAAAAATAATTATCAACATTATGTAATGCAAAGTTCTGGCCCAATAAAAATTGATACAGGCGACAATATTTTAGATCAATTTGTGAATCATTGGCTGCCCAGACAAGTGTTTTATCTTGGTGATGTAAACCGCTTAACAACCGACCCTCAAACTCGTAATTATTTACAAGATAACCTTGGCATGAGTTATATTGCGCCAAACACCGCACGCCAAGCGTTCATCACTGCATTGAGTCAGCAATACCAGACAGGAGAGATGCCTGATGGTATTTTAATTCATCCTGATGCAAGCTTGAAATACATCAATCAAGTGCCTCACACTGACCACTGTTTATGGCTTCCTATATGCATTCAAGCATACTTAAATGAAACAAATGACCTAGCATTACTAGATCAATTAGTTGGCTTTGCTGATAACCCAAATAAGCAAACAGTCAAGCAGCATATTGAATTAGCATTAGACTGGTTAATTGGCGCACGAGATGAACGAGGCCTTAGTTATATCGCACAAGGAGATTGGTGTGACCCTATGAATATGGTCGGTTACAAAGGTAGAGGTGTGTCAACTTGGTTAACGTTGGCAAGTGCCTATGCAATTAACACTTGGATAGATATTTGTAATGATTATCAAATTGAAATAAATTCAAAATATCGTGCTTTTGCAATACAGCTTAATCAAGCGGTTAATACACATTGTTGGGGAGGGGAGTGGTATAGCCGTGGTATTACAGATGATAACGTAAGCTTTGGCGTTGCTGATGATAAAGAAGGGAGGATTTTCTTAAACCCACAAAGTTGGGCAATACTTTCTGGGGCGGCATCAACCGAGCAAAAAGGTAAATTACTTGCGCAAATAAAACAGCAACTTGATACTCCATTTGGCACTATGATGCTAGCGCCAAGTTATACAAAAATGCGTGAAGATGTTGGTAGAGTTACCCAGAAATTTTCCGGCACAGCTGAAAATGGCTCTATCTATAATCATGCGGCAATTTTCTATGCATATAGTTTATTTAAAATTGGTGAGGGTGATAAAGCATTTGAAGTTATGAGGAAGATGCTACCGGATGATGATTTTATCCAGCGAGGGCAATTGCCAACTTTTATTCCTAATTATTATCGTGGTGCCTATTATCAACATCCTAGAACCGCAGGGCGCTCAAGCCAGTTATTTAATACCGGCACAGTGTCTTGGTTTTATCGTTGTGTGATTGAATGTATAGCAGGACTAGTAGGGCACAAAGGTGATTTGTTAATTAAGCCACAACTACCTACGCATTGGCCCAAATTATCTGTGAACAGAAAATTCAATGGTTCGATTTTTGAAGTTGAGATTACGAAGTCAAAGCAAGTAAGCCAACAAACGATTCAGGTTAATGGTAGTTATATAACATCTAATCGTATTACTAATATTGTTGCAGGCAAAAATTATCTGGTCAAAGTATTAATTCCCGCCCAATCCGAGCTGATAATTATAATGGGGGTTAGTGGTTGCGGTAAATCAACTATCGCAAAGCAAGTTAGCCAACAGTATAACTATAAATACATAGAGGCAGACGATTTTCATTCAAAAGATTCGATAGAAATGATGGCTAAGGGGATACCTTTAACCGATGTTCAGCGTGGACCTTGGATTGATAAAATATGTGCTTGTTTACAAAAAGAATTCATGAAAGACAATGGTTGTGTGTTAGCTTACTCTGGTCTTCGAGCAGAGCATCGAGAAAAATTCAGACAACTTGGTTTTGTTACTCGCTTTGTATTTTTAGACGTTGATGAAAAACAAATTTCAAAAAGATTAAAAGCTAGAAACTCGCACTTTTTCAAAGCTGATTTACTCGCCAGCCAATTTGTCGCATTACAGCGCCCAAAAGGGGAGTTAGATGTTTACCAAATTGATGCCAACCAACCGCAAGCAAGTGTCTTGGGACAAATAGTTACTCACCTTAAAAAGGGCGACGCATGAAACACCTTCCACGATTAAAACAAGCTATGTCATTGTGTTGTTTATTCTTTGCAATACAATGTCTTGCTGATGAAAATATAGCCGCTGTGGTTGAAGCTGAATCTGCAATTACTATTGATGGAAAAGCATCAGAGCAAGCTTGGAATAAAGCACAATGGTCACTTATTGATAAGCATATTGTTGGTGAATATCCAAGTAGTGACGATTTCTCTGGTCGTTTCAAATTACTCTGGGATGAAGATTATTTATATTTAATGGCAGAAATTAGAGATGATGTTTTGTTTGATCAATATGCAAACCCGACTGAGAAATACTGGGATGACGACAGCCTAGAAGTATTTATTGATGAAGATGCGTCAGGAGGTAAACATCAATTTAGTTTTAATGCCTTTGCTTATCATGTCGCGTTAGATAACCAAGTCGCTGATATCGGGCCTAAAAACTCAGATGGTAGTACTAATTTTATTTTACTTAATGAACATGTGCAAAGTGGCTGGCAAAGAAATGCTAGTCCTGAAAATGTGATCACCTGGGAGTTAGCTATAAAATTGTATGATGATAGTTTCACTCTAAAAGGTAAGCATACACCCGTGAAATTAACAAAAGGCAAAGTTATCGGTTTTATGTTGGCTTATTGCGATAATGATGGCAGTAAAGAACGTGAACATTTTATAGGATCAGATGATATAAAACCTAAAAATGGCGATAAAAATCTAGGCTATATTGATGCTAGTGTATTTGGAAAAATTAAACTGCACTAATACCAACGGCAGTACTAAACCTAATAGCTTATGATATTGAAGCGATAGAGTTACGTTGCACTAATTTTGGTTCAAATACATTCTGGATAGTAATATCATCTTGTTTATAAACACTTTTTAAAATAATGTCAGTTGCCATTTTACCCATAAAATATGCAGAGTTATCTACAGTAGTTAGCTCTGGATATAAATAACTGGCAAACATATTATTATCAAAACCGACTATAGATAGATCTTTGGGTAAATCTAAGCCTTGTTTTCTTGCCGCTTTCATCGCGCCTGATGCCATTTCATCATTTCCGCAAGCTATTGCAGTAAATTTTGTTGCTGCTGTCTTTAATTGGTTAAATCCGTCAAAACCGCTGTCTTCATTAAAATCACCCTGAAAGAAAAGCTCGGTTTTATAAGCTAAATTATGTTCAGTAAGGGCTTTTTTATGGCCTAAAAGACGATCGTGAGAATCAACTTTCCAGTCTGGTCCTGCAATGTAAGCTATGTCTTCGTGGCCCTTTTCTATTAATGCCTTTGTTGCTAAGTAACCACCTTGCTCGTTATTCAAGCTAATACAATTATTGGCAATACCATTTATTTTACGGTTAACAAGCACTGTCGGGATAGTTTTTGAAATACTAATGAGATAGTCATCATCTACTGAATCTGTTAGTAAAATTAGCGCATCACACTTTCGGCTAATTAAAAAATCAATAGCGCTTTTTTCTTGCGCTTCATCACTATGACCAGTGGTAATAATAATATGCTTGTTGGCTATACGAAGTTCGTTTTCAATACCGTCCATGATAAAACCAAAGAATCCACCATGTAATTCAGAAACTAATACACCGACACTATTGGTACGATTAGACGCTAAGGATTGCGCAATAGAATTTGGTTTATATCCTAATTTA
The DNA here is from genome assembly GCF_031583595.1 of Thalassotalea psychrophila. Lineage (NCBI taxonomy): Bacteria > Pseudomonadati > Pseudomonadota > Gammaproteobacteria > Alteromonadales > Colwelliaceae > Thalassotalea > Thalassotalea psychrophila. The sequence goes on along the minus strand of NZ_CP134145.1, from coordinate 3,782,684 downwards.
TCCATGGCCTGCAATACTTTAGTTCGCGTTTTGTCGCTTACTTTCGCATTGTTATTCATTACTCGCGAAACAGTTGCAAGAGATACTCCTGCTAATTCCGACACTTCATAAATTGTGGCCATTTAACGCTGATCCTTAGAGTTATTGAATTAAATAATTAGTAGAAAAATTATAACCTTATTTTGGGTGACACTGTATCATGATTGCAGCCAAATTAACCAGTAGCCTGATTAAGTTGTTGGTGTATGTCAGCGACCTTTTTGTCATCTAATATGTACCAACGCATAATGAAAGCAACTAATAAAGAACCTATTGCTGGAAACAAGGTAAACGATAATAAAATCCCTTGTTTTGTAGCTTCAGTTTGTTCCATATCGGCTTGATAACCGTAATAAGCTAGAGACCAACCGGCTAAAGCTCCGCCTAAGGCGAGACCTAATTTAATAAAAAATACTACCGATGAATATACGATACCAGTAATTCTAACACCGGTTTTCCAATGACCATAATCGATGGTATCAGCCATTTTTGCCCAAAGTAATGGTGTTGCCATTTCAAGGAAGAAGCGCCATAAGAAGAACACAACAAATGCTAAAGTAAGTTGTTCGCTACCAATAAAGTAACTTAACGCACAAATAATTGCGGCTATTGTTTGTAACGATATATAGGCTTTAATTTTACAGACTTTTTTCGCTAACGGCTGAGCTAAAGCAACACCTGCAATACTGCCAATCATGCCTAGGGTAATAAACGCTGAAACCAGATCTTCACGGCCAAGGAAATATTTCACGTAATAAACGGATAAAGAAAAACGTAATATTTGTCCGGTAAGTAATGATACAGCCGCTAAACATAAAATACGCCATTGATCATTTTTCCAAAGTGATTTGAAGTCATCTTTAAAACTAGATTTTTGTGAAACAGGGGTGACTACTCGCTCTTTAGTACCAGCAAAGCATAGCAAAAACATAATAACGCCCATGATACTCATCACTATCATGGTGTATTGATAGCCTTTGGCGTTGTCGCCATTACCAAAATATTCCACCATAGGCATAGTACAGGCGGCTATAAAGGCGCCGCCGAGCATGGCAAAAATAAAACGATAAGTTTGTACCGTTACACGTTCTTTTGGATCTGCAGTAATAACACCACCAAGAGCAGAGTAAGGTATATTAATTGCGGTATAAACCATCATCAGCAATGTGTAAGTTACAAATGCATAGATTAAACGACCACTTTCAGAAAAATCAGGTGTAGTGAAAGCTAGTACACTAATTAAGCCAAACGGCAGTGCCAGCCATACTAAGTAAGGGCGAAATTGGCCATATTTAGTTCGAGTTCTATCCGCTACTGCCCCCATAAGAGGATCAGTGATCGCATCGACGACACGTACTAGTAAAAACATAGTACCAACGGCGGCAGGAGCTAAACCAACAACATCGGTATAATATACCAACAAAAACATCATCACTGTTTGCCAAATGATATTACTGGCAGTATCGCCTAAGCCATATGACATTTTTTCTTTAACTGAAAGCATTACAGACCCTTTCTATTTATAATTATAATTATTCTGGTGTATTAAGTTCTTTGTGCAAGTAGCTCGCTGTAAGCTTTGCCACTTGCTTTTATAGTGCGTTGTTGGGTTTCATAATCTACATAGACTATACCAAATCGTTTGCTATACCCTAGTGCCCATTCAAAATTGTCCATTAAACTCCAGGCAAAATAACCTTTTACGTTAACGCCTTGTTCTATGGCATCATGCAATGCATTTAAATGTTGTTGATAATAGCCAATGCGGTTTTGATCATCGACCAGGTTGTTTTCAATGGTGTCAGGCATAGCACAACCATTTTCAGTGATATAAACAGGTGGCAGCTGATATTTTTCATTCAAACTGGTTAGCAAGTCAGTAAAGGCTTGCGGGTAGATTTCCCAGCCCATATCTGTAAGCGGAACATTCTCTGGTGGAATAACCATAAATGGTTCAACTGCATCTGCTTTAAAAACTTCTCTGGTATAAAAGTTGACGCCTAAGAAGTCCATTTTTTTACAAATGATGTCCATATCTCCATCAACTATGTCAGGCTTATGAGCATCGTTTAGTAAATCAATAGTATCAGGGTAACAGCCATCAAATAACGGCTTGATATACCATTGATTGTTATAATCGTCAGCAAATTTAGTTGCCGCTAGATCTTCTGGAGAGTCAGTAGCTGGATAAGCGGGAGTAAAGTTTAAAACAATACCATTCATGCTGTTTGGGCTATATTTATTGAGCACATCCATGGCTAAACCATGAGCAAGTAAAATATGATGAGCGGCCTTGCGCCCATACTCTTTACCTACTTTTCCCGGTGCATGAATACCAACTTCATAACCTAAATATGCACTACAAAATGGTTCGTTAAACGTCGCGTAGGAATGAACTCTTTTACCTAATGCTGTTGTTACCAACTTGGCATACTCAGCAAACTTATAGGCTGTTTCTCTGTTTAGCCAACCACCGGTATCTTCTAAATATTGCGGTAAATCCCAATGATAAAGCGTTACGAAAGGTTTAATGCCTTTGGCATTAAGGACATCTAATAATTTAATGTAAAAATCTAAGCCTTGTTGATTAGCGCTACCATCTTGATTCATAACTCTTGGCCAAGAAATAGATAATCGATAAGCATCGACTCCTAGTTGGTCAATAAGCTCTACATCTTGTTGCCATAAATTGTAATGATCACAAGCAATGCTGCCATCACTTTTGTCAGAAATTGTGCCTTCTTTTTTGCAGAAGGTGTCCCAAATACATGGCAACCGAGAATTAATGCCTCCTTCTATCTGAAAAGATGCTGTAGCAACACCATAGAGAAAATTTTTGCTTAGCATTTTTGAGCGTTGTGGTAATGAGATCTTCATAGCAGACGACAAGTCCTGTTTTAATTTATTATAAATTATTCCTAGACCATCAAACCTTAAACAGTCTAGGAATATTAGCGTCTTACGGCTCAATAGTAAGCTAGGGATATGCTAGCTCAGTACGTAAGTTTATTATTGTTGTTACTATTATTATTTTTATAATCCAGATGAAAGCGCTTACATTGAATTGTTAAAAAAAATTGCTTTTGAGCAATTTTGTGGTATAAATGAAAGCGCTTACATGTTTGAGGTTAACGCTAAAATAACAAAAGGTCAACATTTAACCGCAAACAATCGCTAAAAACTAGGTAAACATCTTTTTTACCATATATTTGAAACCCAAGCAGAGGTTACAGAGGAAACATTATGGCTGGTGCAACGATTCCGTCAACGGAAAATAAAATCTCATCTCAATCTACAGGCGACTACAATTTTGCCTTAGTATCCCTAACATCATTATTTTTTATGTGGGGTTTTATTACCTGTTTAAATGATATTTTAATTCCACATTTAAAGGGGGTATTTGATTTATCTTATGCGCAAGCAATGTTGGTGCAGTTTTGCTTTTTTGGCGCTTATTTTATCGTTTCATTACCAGCCGGTAAGTTAGTTAAACAGTATGGATATCAACGAGGTATCGTCACTGGTTTGATCATAGCTGCTGTCGGTTGCTTGGCATTTTATCCGGCAGCCTCAATGCACAGTTATCCTGTGTTTTTATTGGCACTATTCATTTTGGCTTCAGGTATTACGCTTTTACAAGTTTCAGCCAACCCTTATGTAAGCTGTTTAGGTAAAGCAGAAACAGCTTCTTCACGCTTAACACTAACTCAGGCGTTTAATTCTTTAGGTACAACGGTTGCACCATTTTTTGGGGCTTATTTAATCTTAAATGAAGCTGCGGGTGCACTAGCAAGTGCTCAAGACAAAGCCGCGGCTGTACAAATGCCATATGTGTTTCTAGCCGCTATGTTATTGATTTTGGCTGCAGTCTTCGCATGGCTCAAGTTGCCTCACATTGAAGATGAGCAAGCGCATGATGAAAGTTCAAATGTTACCGGTAGTGCGTGGCAATATTCTCATTTAGTGTTAGGCGCGGTAGGTATTTTTGTTTATGTTGGTGCAGAAGTTTCTATTGGTAGTTTTTTAGTTAGCTTTTTTGCTGACCCAAATATAGCCAGCCTTGAGGAGTCAGAAGCGGCGAAATATATAGCGTATTACTGGGGGGGGGCGATGGTCGGTCGTTTTATTGGTGCGGCAGTAATGCAAAAAATATCTGCCGGAAAGGTGTTGGCATTTAATGCAATCGTGGCTTGTGTATTGCTGGTTGTGGCAATGATGGGATCTGGTGCTTTGGCAATGTGGGCTATTTTATCGGTGGGTTTAGCAAACTCAATTATGTTCCCGACAATCTTCAGCCTTGCTGTTATCGGTTTAGGTAAACACACATCACAAGGCTCAGGAATTTTATGTATGGCAATTGTTGGTGGTGCACTGGTACCTGTTCTACAGGGCGTTTTTGCAGATTTAATTGGCTTACAAGCGTCTTTTTTTCTACCAATTATTTGTTATGTATTCATTGTTTATTATGGTTTGGTTGGGTCAAAACCAGTAACAAAATTAATCGCAAAATAGCGGAACTAAATTATGAAAAATGTACAAATTAAATTATTACTATCTACTCTTTTTATTACTGTAGTTGGTTGTTCTAAGGAGCAATCAGAAGAAAGCTATGTAGAGAAAACCGCTGATGCTGGAGTTAAACTTCAGTATAATATTGATATTTGGCCAATGCTCGATATACCCGTTAAACAAGATGTTGTGCTTGAGAAAAAAATAAAAGATATATTGTCAACAATGACACTTGAGCAAAAAGTCGCACAGATGATCCAACCGGAAATTCGCGATATAACGGTAGAAGATATGCGCACCTACGGCTTTGGTTCTTACTTAAATGGTGGTGGAGCATTTCCTAATAACGACAAACATGCAACCCCAAGTGATTGGATCAAATTAGCAGAAGATATGTATCAAGCTTCAATCGACGACTCGATTGATGGCAATAGTATCCCAACCATTTGGGGCACAGATGCCGTGCATGGTCATAACAATGTTATTGGTGCTACGTTGTTTCCACATAACATTGGTTTAGGGGCAGCAAATAATCCTGAATTAATTGAAAAAATTGCCGCAATTACAGCAACAGAAGTGATGGTTACTGGTATTGATTGGGTCTTTGCTCCTACAGTTGCCGTTGTTAGAGATGATCGTTGGGGACGTACCTATGAGGGGTACTCGGAAGATCCTGAGATTGTTCGAGAATATTCATCTGCGATAGTGAAAGGTCTACAAGGACATCCAGATAAAGACTTTTTAGGCGATAGTCGCGTAATATCAACGGTTAAGCATTTCTTGGGAGATGGCGGCACTGAAGGCGGCGATGATCAAGGCAACAATATTGCCAGCGAGCAAGAGTTATTTGATATTCATGGTCAAGGTTATGTCGGCGGTTTAACGGCTGGTGCACAGTCAGTTATGGCATCTTTTAATAGTTGGCATGGTGAAAAAAATCACGGCAATAAATATCTATTAACCACTGTATTAAAAGACAAAATGGGCTTCGATGGTTTTGTTGTTGGTGATTGGAATGGCCATGGTCAAATCCCAGGATGTACTAATGACAACTGCAGTCAAACCATTAATGCGGGTTTAGATATATTCATGGTACCAACAGATGCTTGGAAACCATTATATGAAAACACTATTTCGCAAGTTAAAGCGGGTGAGATACCACAAGCACGTATTGATGATGCGGTAAGTCGTATATTAAGAGTTAAACTTCGTGCCGGCATATTCGACAAGCCAAGCCCTGCTAATCGTGCCGTATCAGGTAAAGTGGAATTGATTGGTGCACAAGAACATAGAGATGTTGCTCGCCAGGCGGTAAGGGAATCGTTAGTTTTACTGAAGAATAAAGGCAATATATTACCACTAAACCCTAATGCGAATATTTTGGTTGCCGGCGATGGAGCCGATAATATCGGCAAGCAATCAGGGGGGTGGTCTATAACATGGCAGGGAACTGGTAATGAAAATTCAGACTTTCCGGGGGGAAGTTCTATTTACGCAGGTTTTGAAAACGTTGTAAGTACTGCTGGTGGTAATATTGAATTAGCTGTTGACGGTAACTTTAAAACTAAACCTGATGTTGCCATAGTGGTATTTGGTGAAGAGCCGTATGCAGAAGGTACCGGTGATATTGATAACCTAGATTATCAGCGGGGCAATAAAGCAGACTTAGCATTATTACAAAAATTAAAAGCACAGGGAGTCCCTGTAGTTTCGGTGTTTATATCTGGCCGACCGATGTGGGTAAATGCTGAATTAAATGCCTCAGATGCTTTTGTTGCTACTTGGTTACCGGGCAGTGAAGGTGAAGGCGTAAGTGAAGTGTTATTTTCAAACCCCGATGGTTCTGTTAATTATGACTTTAAAGGAAAATTATCTTTTTCTTGGCCGAAATCAGCGGTTCAAACTGTGGTTAACCGCAATGATGAAAATTATGATCCATTATTACCGTATGGTTTTGGCTTAAAATATGGTGATGATAATGTGTTAACTGATGATCTTAATGAGATTGTCACTAAAGGTGAGATTAAGCAGGAGTTGATATTATTTCAACAAGCAGTAAAAGCACCATGGGAAATTAATTTATCTTCTGGTGAACACACAGAACAAGTAACAAGTTCAATTGTTGAATTACCTGCGATCAAACTTAAAACTATGGATAAAGATATTCAGGAAGACGCTCGTACGATTACCTTTACTGGAGAAGGTAAGGGCTCTGTAAGCTTACGAAGCAATTTTGTTGAAGACTTCCGTTCATATGCTGAAAGGAGTGCCGCAATTACCTTTGAATTGCGTAAAGAACAAATATCTTCTGCGAGAGTAATGCTAGAAATGCATTGTGAAAAAGACTGTTTGGGTAAAGTCGATATTAGTGAATATATTGGCTCTATGCCGATAAACAGTTGGCAAAAGCTTAGTGTTGATTTGAATTGCTTTATTCAAAATGGCGCCAATATGGCAAGAATTAATCAGTCTTTTGTTATGTCTAGTGAAGATGAAGTAACATTGTCATTTGCTAATATTAAGCTTGAGATAAATAAAGCCGATAGGGCAGTGATAAACTGTCAGTAATGTTGAAATTTGCGGGTGAATAATTGCTCTGATGTACTCACTAGGTAGAGTTATATCAGGGTATTATTACCAGTTTATTAATTATTTGTGCAATGAATGTTGTTTGATATGTAGGCTAATATTACGATAAGTATCTACCCAGTAGATATCTTGATTATCTGCCAAATAACTTAATAACTCTTGATGCGCTTTTGTCGATACAGATAAGTGATCGCCACCAATTCCGTGAAAGGTAAAATTTGCAATTGTGCCGTGTGTAACTGCTTGCTTTGCATAAGCAATCAGTTCAGCTCCTGAATTGCCGGTAGGGGCCCATACCGGCGCATCCATGACATCAAATGCATTAATATTTTCAGGGATGTTACCAACCTGAGATTTAATACCAACAAAAGTATCTTTAAGGGCATGCACGTAATTTTTATTTTCTACCTGCTGATCTGTACAAGGTACAGTAAACGTTCTGATACTTTCCCCATCAATGGCTTTTAAAAAGCTATTTGCCGTTTTAATTTCTTGGATTATCTCTTTAAAGGTTTTGTTATCAAGGTCGTTGTGACTCGCAACCCAATCTCTGCCAGGTAAAGAGCCACTACAGGCATGATTAATTGAATGGTTGCCGAGTTCGTGTCCTTGCTTAGCGGCTTTTCGCCACTCTTCTAAACGTTCATCTACTGTTGGCGAATTGAGGGTTAAATAAAATGAGCCTTTTAAGTTTAAGCTATTAAGCGCAGGGATTGCGTTATCTAACTGGCTATTTAAGGCATCATCATAAGAAAGACTTATGGCGGCTTTGGTATTATTAGGCCAAATAAATTGCTCCGTAGCAAATGTGGGTAATGCCATTGCTGAAGCAACAAACATTAAAACATACAACTTAGAGCTATTTATTTGCATCATTTAAATTTAATCGCCGGAATTGCAATACTGTTTTATAAAAGCTTGATGATTTGGCAACTGACTTACAGTGCCTTTAATATTGGATTTTATATGATCTAAAAAGCGAATTAATTCATCATCACTCATATTATCTACAATAGGGTGGTAACTTTCAGGAATTAAACCTTGACCAATCATCACCTGCATCCATGAATCATCAAATAATTCATTGTTTTTGCGAAATACTCGCCCTGTTTCTTTAAACAGTTCAATACGATGAGATAATCGCTCAGGGATCGGCATATTGCGACAATGACGCCAAAATTCTGTATCGCTTCGATTGTGCTGGCAATAATGTAAAATGATAAAGTCTCTGGTTGTTTCGGTATCAAACTTGGTTTGCAAATTAAATTCATCAATATCAGTTTGCTTAATTCCAGTGTGAGGAAACATCCGCATTAAACGTACAATTGATTGTTGAATAAGGTGAATGCTGGTGGACTCTAGAGGTTCTAAAAATCCACTTGAAAGGCCAACCGCAACACAGTTTTTGTTCCAATGTTTACGCCTTGTACCAGTTCGATACTTAATTACTCGTGGCTCGGTAATTTTTTCACCGACCAGGTTTTCTTCAAGTACAGCTTTGGCTTGTTCATCGCTGACAAATTTACTGCAATACACCATACCATTACCAACTCGGTGCTGTAATGGGATGCGCCACTGCCAACCAAAGTCATGAGCAATGGAGCGGGTATATGGAATTGCTTCAGCAACCGACTTAGTTTGCACTGCAATGGCAGAGTCACAAGGTAGCCAATGCGACCAGTCTTCAAAACCAGTGTGTAATGCACCTTCAATTAACAATGCGCGCTGACCGGTACAGTCGATAAATAAATCGCCTTCAACTACTTTGCCATTGGCTAAACTTAAAGACTCAATAAAGCCTGTTTCATGATTTTGTTTTACTTGTTCTATTTTTCCTTCAACACGCGTAACGCCATGAGCTTCGCTCATTTTTCTAAGGTATTGTCCATAACGTGTTGCATCAATATGATAGGCATAGTTAAGGCCGTTATTTGGTAAGTGTGCAAATTTTTCGCTTACCGCGCTTACTTGTTCCAAGCAATAATCACCAAAATCACTGGCAATACCTTGCTGGCGACCTTTTAGCCAAAAATGCTGAAAGCCAGCAGCCCAACAATCTTGACCTGTTACGCCAAAGGCGTGCAGGTAATCTTCATTTTTAGCACGCCAGTTTTCAAACTTAATACCTAACTTAAACGTGCCATGAGTTTCTTTTAAAAACTCGGCTTCATTAATGTTCAATAATTTATGAAAATATTGCAGCGTTGGTATCGTTGCTTCCCCAACACCTACGGTTGCGATTTCATCCGATTCTACCAGGGTAATATCAAGGTTCTTGCCTAGTAGCTTCGATAATGCCGCTGCGGCCATCCAACCAGCAGTTCCACCACCAGCAATGACAACCTTTTTTATTCTTTTATCTTGCACTGTATCACCTATGTTTACTGTTGTGATTAACGATTAAGTTTGTTTAATAACATGGCTCGTATTTTTCTAGCAGCCATATCTGAATTTGAATCAAGAATACCAAGTTTATCTTCAGGGATATGAGCTAAGGCATTTTCATCAACGTTAAAAATATAATGTTCAAACATTGCCTGCCAGGCAAGCTTTTGTTGCTCAGGTAAATCTTTAATGTTGAGCAAAGCATGATAAAGCGCATCCATACCTGCACCCATCTGTAAATTGGTTGTTTGCCACCAATAATTTATTAATATATTAAAATTATCTAAGCCTTCAACATGGTGCCACCACATACTGGGTAAAAACAAACAATCGCCTGGTTCTAGTTCCGCCACTTGCGCATTTGCCAATGCCTGTTTAAATTTTGGGAAACGATCAAAGTCAGGTTCATAAAAGTCTACTAAGCTAATTGCTTGCCCCGCAGGTGTATGGTCTAGCGGACCAATATATAAATTTTTAACTTCCTCAGGAGGAAATAAGGTAAAGCGTCTTTTGCCGGCTACACAGCAGGCAATGTTATTAGGTGTATCATGATGAGCAGCAATACGAGAGCGATTACTTAACCAAATGCTCGCTAATGGCTTAAATTCACTTAACGCCGGTAAATCATTGTGCTCTCGAAAACTTGGCAGCAACTTATTGATGTCAGTAGAGCCAACATATTTTGCTGCGGATGGCTGCTGATCAGGTTTTAGCAGTTCTGTTAAGAAAGCATCTAAGGCAATGGTTTTGCGGTCAAAATTAAAACCTGATAAATCATCATTGTAAAATAAACGGCCATTATCCTTACTTTCACCAAAGCCTGCTCCTACCGGCATCCCTTGGTAAAACTGTTGTAAGTAATTCACCGCTGATTCGTTTGATTCATTCGCAGCACAAACAATAGGCCAATGCTTTACCAGTCCTTTCAAAATGATAGGTTGTGTTGATGATAAAACCTTGGCAGGAATATTTTCAGCACTACAGCTTGATACCTGCTCAACTGGTTTTATCTGACTAAATATATCGCTGATAACAACTGCCTCATCAAAAGTTACTATTTACTTTGGTTGTACTTTATCTTGTTTCTTCTGGATTAAGCCGCCGATATTAGACTGAGAGGCTATGACCATGTAAATAAGCATCAATAATCCAGACTTGTTTAATTGTTCAAGCTGCTCACCAGATAGTCCGGTCAGTTTTTCTTCATTGATGGTATGAAAGCCAGCTAAACGATGATTTGAGCCATCTTGTAACTGAATATCTAAATTAAAAGGCTCAATAAGGTCTAGCTCTGAAAGGGTACTGAAAAACAAGTCGGTAGACTCTTTACTGTCATGTAGTGCTTTTAAGGTGGTACTGATTTTATTGATGTATTCACTATTACCACCATGCGATAAGAAAATTTTCTCGCCTTGGTCTTTATTTACTCTTGGGTTATCCAGGTCAATATGAATGACAGGGTTTTCTGTGCTTTCGCCATTTTCAACAACGGTTTGTTTACCGATTAAAAAAGGCTCTCTTTCCACCATTAATGGAATATAACTGGCATTCCATTTATCATTTTCAAGATATAGATTTTCCTTACCTTCAAAGCCAAACAATGCCAGAGCAGTATAAGCATTGTTCTCTTGATCTTTATAGAAAAAGATAGGGTAGTCAGCCTGGGCATTTTTAAACTCAAATGGGTATATGGCACTGTACATTTTATTATTGCCATATTTTTCTGATTTTTCAGTAATAATTTTTAGGTCTTGATGGTCAACGTTATTTAAAAAAGCGTGATTCGCCATGGAAACTCCTGTTTTTATAATTATTAATTAGCATACCTTTTTATTCATTTGAAGATGAATGATATGGTCAATTAGTTCACGATTTGTCGGTAAGCCTGCCAAATACTTTTGGCATAACTGTTGGTTTTCGGTTATAAGCTTTTCACTAAGCAATTCGTTATCAATTCGCCTTGATGTTGCTCTAACTTGGGTTTTAAATCCCATACCATAAAGAATGTATTGATAGCTGGCAGCCGGAAAGATTTCTTCAATTTCGGTAAAGTCATTAAAGGTTGGCTCTTGGTATTGCCATAAAGCCAACAGTTGCTGTAAACGATCAGGTATGGTGTTTGTAGCTTTGTTGTCTTGCCAGTATTTTGCGCTGCGCTTGCTAAGCACATAATGCAGCTTTAAAAATTCAATGATACGTTGCCAGCGATAATGGAAACGACGATTAAATCGCTCGGCAGTAATTGGCATGATTGATTGCTCAGCGGGCAGTTCTTTGGCGATCATTTTGGCGGATAATTCTACTAATGCCAGTGCAGATGCTTCCAGTGGCTCAAGAAAGCCTGATGCCATTCCAACAGCCACACAGTTTTTGTGCCAGAACTTCTCTCTATAACCAGGAGTAAAAGACAGCTTTCTAATCTTGGCTTCTTTTATTATATTTTGTGGCAGTGTTTTAGATAAATAAGCTCGAAGCTGTGCTTCTGCTGCATCGTCAGTCATATAGTCACTGGCATAAACACAGCCTACACCACGACGAGTTGGCAGGCCTATATCCCAAATCCAGCCAGCATCGTGTGCTGTAGAAATAGTATGTGATGCAATTTTTTCATTCGCATTGGCATAGGGTACTTGTACTGCTAGTGCGGTGTCATTAAACAGCACGTCTTTTTTGTTGATAAAAGGTATTTTGTAATGTTGAGCTAATAAAATAGCCGAACTTCCTGAGCAATCAACAAATAACTCAGCAGTTAAGTTGCCATGTTGTTTGGTGCTAATAGACTGGATATTGTCATCAATGTTGCCATTCACGCCAGTGACATGGTCCTTGATATGCTTCACTTTGAGTTTTTCAGTACAGTGTTTTTGCAGCAGTTGTGCAAATTTTGTAGCATTTAGGTGATATGCATAATTAGCAACAGCGGCATATTCAGGCGTTTGTTTTTGCTTAGGTGCACAGCCATAGTCACATAAATGCGGTTGAAAGCTCACCGTATGAGCAAAAGATGTTGAGTTTTTTGATTGCTGCCAGTGTTTGGTTAAATTTGATTGACCAAAACCGTGTGGTGCTACAAATGGGTGATAGTAACTATCGGCAGATGTATCGTCACACCAGCCAACAAATTGTGAACCTTGTTTAAAGGACACGTCACAACAGCTGATAAAATCATATTCAGAAATACCGATAGATTGGATGGTATCTCTCATTGTTGGCCAGGTACCTTCACCAACCCCGATAGGTTTAAGATCAGGCGATTCGATTAGGGTGATTTCTAAACCATCAGCGCGATGTGCATTGTGCTCAGCAGCAAGTATGCCGGCTGTTAGCCAACCTGCGGTACCACCACCAACAATTACAATTTTTTTAAGGGGGTTGTTCATATCAATACCATTAATTAGACCAAAAACTTAATTAACGTTTTGTTTTTATTTATAACTTTCTAGAGATTAACTACTATCTTTTAGTTGAGCTTGTAAGTAAAGATAATACTAATGTGAATAACCATTTAAATTATTTATGTGATTTAAACAAAAATAACTATTCACATGAGTATAAAAGCCGCTGCATGCAGCGGCTTTGTTAGTTGATATATGTTAAATATTAAAACTTATATCGCATACCAATATTATAACGCGGTCCTGATTGCTCGATGTTCTTAACCATTAACTGATGACGACCGTAACTGCGAGTGATTTCATCTGTTAAGTTAATACCTTCAGCAAATACAGCAAGGTTTTCGTTAAATTCATAGCTAATGTTTGCATCTAGTTGACCGTAGTCTTCTACATATACAGGGTTTAGACCTTGACCATCATGAGTTCCTTGTAGGAAGTCATCGCGCCAGTTGTAAGCAACACGAACTTGAAAACCATATTTTTCATAGAAGGCAACAATGTTGTATGAATCACTTACGCCAAGTAACGGTGTAATTTGATTTCCTGAGAAATCACCATCATCATAATCAATGTCACTATCTACAACTGTTAGGTTGGCCATAGCTCCAAAACCTGAATCACCAAAGAAGTGCTGTATAGCAAACTCGAAACCGTCTACTTTATTGCTACCTTGGTTAACTGGTTGAGTAAAATCGACATCTAAGATGCCATTTTCTGTTGGATGACCCCAAATTTGAGTCATTGCTCCGCCTGCAGCAGGAATGATGTATTGGTCACCTGGGTTTGATAGTTCTATATTCTCACGAATTGCTTCACTATTTGATGAATCGCCACCAGTAGCTGCAACAGCAGCATCAAAGCGGGCCCCTGAGGCTGGGTCAGTTACATCGTAAGGAGATTCATTGATTATTTTATTACCAACAACCTGTTCAACATCTTTTTGGAAGTAACCTAAAGATACATAACTGGCTTCACCGTAATAGTACTCAAGCGAAAGGTCGATATTCTCTGATTCAACAGGTAGTAACCCTGGATTACCACGAGAACCCGTTGCACCACCATTTCGAACTTCATTTAAACGGCTACCCGCAGTTAAATTACCGTACGCAGGACGAGTAATTGTTTCACTGTATGAGGCTCTTACAATGACATCTTCTAAAGGTTCAATGTTAAAATCTATGTTAGGAAGAACATAGTCATAATCGCCTTCGCCATTAAAGAATACCGCATCATCTGCACGTACAATTTCAAACTCGTTAGTAGATACCCAGCCTAGATTCACTACATCTGGTAAAAGAGTGGTTGAAGTAACATCCGTTTGCTCATAACGAATACCTATGGTTAACGCCGCAGGCATTTCACCTATTTCAAACGCTAAATTAGCTTGTAAATATGCGCTTGTTGATTCTTCTTCTGTACGTCTGTCTGTTGTATATTCAGACGGTGCACAAATAGTTGTGCCACATGGCCAGGCTTGAGTATCGCTAGGGTCTGAATATAAATCGCCAACTAAATCAGCAATTGTTTTAAAATCTACAGCCCAAAACTCATTGATCATATTTGATTTATTACCCGGCATGTTATCAAAGCGATCTTTCATGGTATCTTTGCTATCAAGTAACATTTGATCGTCAATATCGTCTGCAGAGCCAGTACCACCCCAGTTAGGGCGTTCTGCAACTGCAAAGGCATTGCGGTTCTCTACTTTGTTAAAGCCAACACCAAAATCGATACTTTCAACAACGCCTTGATCAAATACATATGTACCATCTAATTGAACTTGCTCTATTTCAGATTTCATGTAGCTGTTTCTGAAACTTGTACCAGTCGTTCTAACGTCATCTGGCGTTAAACCGTTTGTACCGTCAGGGAATGCAACTTCTACGACAGGGAAGTCTGAAGTGAAGTCTACTTTTGTCTCTGCACGAGTCCAAGTCGCCATTTGAATAGTATTACTGTTACCATAAATGCTGTCAGGTTTTGCTTCTGCTGAAGAGCTATGAAAATCAAGGGCAAAAGATAAGTTGTCATTTACCAAGTACTCTAAATTTAAACCGATGGAATCGTTTTCATTAACTTTTGCACTTTGCTCTACTTGACTCACTAAATCAGAAGGGCCATCAATATCATGGATCATCATTGGCGCAGAAACATTGTCGCCATCCGGATCTGTCCACTCTGAGCCGCCAGCATAGTTCAAGCTCATCCACACAGAGTGAATGTTTTGATTTAACTCTTCTTCTAATTTTGAGTAAGTATAATCTAGTGTTGCTGTTAAGTTTTCAACAGGGCGATATTGAAACGTTAATTGACCATTAGTACGTGTACGGTCTACTTCACTGAAACCATATAATACGTTATGAGGAACAGCATATGTTACGCCATCAGCTGGCACATTAATGTTATTTGGGCCTTCACCAACTGAACCCCAGTCACCAACGCCACCTGTTTGCGGGCGCCAGCCGTTATCAACACCAGCACGCGCTGAACCACTTTGACGATTTTGGTATGAACCTGTAATTGCAACACCAAATTTACCATCTGCGAATGTGTCACTATATAAACCTGATAATTCAGGGGTTAAGCTATCGCCATCTTCACTTGATGTATCATGCACACCTTTAACGCTAACCGCTGCTTGTTTCCCTGCATTTAATGGCTTTATTGTTACTAAGTTAATCGTAGAACCGATACCACCTGTTGCAACGTCTGCTCGGCCGGTTTTGTATACTTCAACAGCACTTACACCTTCAGATGCTAAGTTACCAAAGTCGAATGAACGAGAATCAGAAGCACTAGTATCATTGATATTCGCAGTTGGCATTTGACGGCCATTTAGCGTTACCAAGTTATAGTCAGGACCAAAACCACGAACAGTTACTTTGCTACCTTCACCATTATCACGATCAATTGATACACCTGAAATACGTTGCAGAGATTCGGCTAAGTTTGTATCTGGAAACTTACCTATATCTTCTGCTGAAATTGCATCTACAACACCTCTTGAAGAGCGTTTAATGTCAACCGACTTCGTCAAACTGCCACGAATACCGGTAACTTCTATTATTTCTACATCATCACCAGCGGTAACTTCTTCAGCCGCATAAGTGGTAGTTATAACTGAAGCTCCTAATATTAACGACAAACTCGTTGCTAGTTTAGTTTTGTTAAATGTTCTTGTTTTCACTTTACTCTCCCCAGAGTGCTTTATTTTATTTTTAGTGAATTTCTGTGTAACTAATTTTGTAAGCGCTTACATTTCTATTTAAAAAAACAGGCTTAACAAATTGTAATTTTTTGTAAGCGCTTACATAAACTAATTTAATATTTTCATTTCGTCAATAACTTTTAACGTTTATTTTACTTTTTATTTACTTTTTTATGAAAGCAAGCCTGTTTAATTTTATAAAAATCAATAACTTATTGTTGTGATGATGATTGGTTAATATTTTATTAAATTTCGGTCGGAGTAAAGATAATAGCTTTTTAAGGTATGATCTGCTTATAAGGAATATGATGAAAGTGATTTGTATTGAGCTAAGGGGATCTAGTTTGAAATGGCCACAATACTTGGCCATTATACTGTGATATTGAAGTTAAAAGTTACAGGTTATACTTGTTATAGAAGTTTCAACGCACCTTTAGCATCATTTATATCTTGATAGTTTTTACGGCTAAGTATTTGGCTAAGTTCGTTACTAATTCGACTAAAGCATTCTGTTCCTTGCTCTTGATAACAAGTTGCGACTTGTACCGCGTCAGCACCTGCCAATAAATATTCAAATGCATCGCTGCCACTATAAATACCACCAACACCAAAAATACTGATTTCTTTTGGCAGTAATTGTCTAAATGCATTCACGTTTGCTAAGCCTATTGGCTTTATGTAGCTACCGCATAAGCCGCCAAAACCAGCTTTAGGTTTAATTACCGGGCTTTCGGTTTCAGGATCAATAACTAAGGTGTTGCCAATAGAGTTAATTGAACTAATAAATTTAACGGGGTATTTTTTTAATATGTTGGCAACCGTTTCAAAATGATTAAAATCAAAATAAGCAGGTAGTTTTATACCAAGAGGCTTATCTCCAAATTTGGTGATTGCTGCAAGTGCTTTGTCGGTTTGCTCAAAGTCATAGCCAAGCTGGGGCTTACCAGGAACATTTGGACAAGAAAAGTTTACTTCTAACAAATCTGCCGCTGACTTTTGAAAAGCGCTGACCATTTCAACATTATCATTAATAGATAATCCTGAAATGCTAACGATAAGTGGTTTATTGTATTGAGTTAATCTAGGCAGCATATCAAGATAAGCTTTGTAGCCTAAATTTGGCAAACCCATAGACTGAATTGAACCTTGAGGTAACGCTTTATAACGAGGCTCTGGATTACCTTCTCGGGCAAGCAATGTACATGATTTTGTCATTATTGCTGCAGATTCAGATTGACCTAAGTTATGTAATTCCGCTTCGGTGGTACAACGAGGGCCGGAGGCATTTAGGATATAACTAGCAAAATTAACTTCTGCAACTGTAGAAGATAAATTGGGTTTGTTCGGTTGTGTTTTTGTCATTGCCAGCTCTCAATAAATCAGGAAATTAAATTGATTTATATTAACGCTGCGGGGAAAAAGAACTGTAATCAACTGTAACCAATTAAAGAAATTGAACATACAATTGATTTAGATTAATTTTAGGAAAAAATAAGACAGTGTTTATACTGAATTGTATAAACACCAACTCACAATATTTTTGGTTGAATTAAAGAGCTTTAACCAAAAGTTTTGCAAATTCAATTGCATCTAGTTCTGTACCTTCAGCATCTATTTGCCAGTCAACACCAACTAATACGCCATCTTCGTTAAGATCACTTATCCATTCTTCTAAAAACTGTTCTAAATGAATGCTGGCAACCTTATAGTCTTGCCATTCATCACAACAAAATTGTTGAGCCGTTTCGCTATTTGCCCATACAGGCATAACATCAGCGCTTTCGAATTCAGCTGAGTCACAAACAACCCAATCACCAGATTCGTTTTGTAAAGCAAATAATTGCTCTTCTTCATTTACTGTATCAACAAATGTTGAAAAATTTTGTAAATTATCAGACATCGAAATTCCTAATTAAATATTATTGTATCTATTTTAACACTTCAATTAGTAAAGTTTTGTTTTTAATTGAAATAATGAATATTTAGCATTTTTTGCTAAAGTTAATTCATGACTTTTAACATTTAGTGCATAACATGAGTAAAACTGTTTTTATTTTCCTTTTTGTTTTATTAACGAGTGGCTGTATGGATACGTCAGCATCAGATCCTGATATTGAAATGGCTGAGCTGAAGGCGACAAATGCGTTAAAGCCTTGCTCAAAGGCTTGGATGGTTTTTGTTGAAGACCGACTAGTATCATCAGATGGGCAAGGACATGGTCCTGATTTAGGCTCCGATGAGTGGAAGTCGGTGATTGAATTTAAATTAAATGTAAGAGGGAATGCTGAAGTTCCTGACAGAAATAGTGATGATTGGTGTGACTATGTTGACGAAAAAATAAAAACAACAGGACAGGGTTAAAATACTTAATGGCAAAATTTCAATTAAAACAGCGCTTTTTATCATTAACCGAAAAGTTTGAAATTAAAAATGAGCAAGACGAAATTGTTTACTTTGTTGATGGTAAATTTTTTAGTATCGGCAAAACATTTCATTTAAAAGATTCTAATGCAAACGAGCTCGCAGAAATAAAGCAAAAGGTGATCTCTCTTCGTCCTACATTTTATATTAATTTTAAAAATGGTCAGCAAGCTAAAGTAGTAAAAACATTTTTGCCAATTTTTAAAAGTCGCTTTGCGATCAAGTTTGAGGGGCGTGAAATTACTGCAACAGGTAACTTTTTATCCCATGAATATCAGTTTTCTGAAGCAGGAGTTGCTGTAGCAGAAGTGAGTAAAAAATGGTTTTCATTTAGTGATACTTATGGGCTTAATGTTGAAAATGATGAGTTAAACGAACTCGCCTTATGTATTTTAATCGTAATAGATGCTGTTCATCATGGCAGTGATAACAACTCATCATAAAAAGCATTAATAACTTGTCATTACTAGCTTGCATCTCTTGATTTTTGAGCTTCTACCCATATAACCTAAGCATAACAATATTATTATTTAGGACAGCCGTTAAATGTCAGACAATATCATTGCCATTAGCCCTGAAAACTTCCAACAAGTTATTTTAGAAGAATCAAAAACTAAACTTATCTTAGTACATTTTTGGGCAGAGCAAATACCTGAAAGCGTAGAGTTAAGAGACAAGTTGGCAGCAAGAGTTGCCGGTGCAGGTAGCTTTATGATTTTAGCAACAGTTGATTGTGCAGCTCAGCAAGCAATCGCACAACAGTTTGGTGTGCAAGCTTTACCTACCTCGGTAATGGTGAAAGATGGTCAGCCCATTGATGGTATTTCAGGTCCTCAACCTGACCAAGCTATTGATGAATTTTTAGGTAAATATTTGCCTAAACCTGAAGATACTCTTTTAGCTCAAGGTCTAGATTTATTACAGCAGCAACAAGTAAATGAAGCATTGCCACTATTACAACAAGCCTACGCAATTGATGGTGAACGTGCTGATATTAAAAAAGCACTGGCAGATGTTTATTTACATCTTGGTAAAATAACTGAAGCAGAGCCGTTGTTAGCAAGTATCACGATGGTTGACCAAGACTCTTATTATCAATCGTTAATCGCTAAATTAGAACTTGCGCAAGAGGCAAGTAACTCTCCTGAAATACAAGCTTTAGAGCAGCAATTAACTGCTAGTCCTGACGATATTGATTTAAGTCGCCAGTTAGCGGTGCAATATAGTCAAGTAAACCGTGTCGATGAAGCGCTTAGTTTACTGTATAAATTATTGCTTGTTGATGCCGGCGATAGTGAAAGCAAAAAGTTACTACTCGATATTCTTTCTGCCTTGCCTGATGGCGATAAATTGGCGGCGCAATATCGTCGTAAACTTTTTGCGATGATGTATTAATAGTAGGGATATAGGACTTTAGGGATATAGGGCTTAAGGGCCATGCAGCCTTGCAGCTTGTCGCCTTACTTAACCTTATCCCTAAATAAACTTTCCAACTTAGCCAACTTGGGTGCGATCATAATTTGGCAATAAGGCTGGTAAGGGTTTTTATCGTAATAGTGTTGATGGACTTCATCGGCAATGTAAAATTCTTGCTCAGGCTCTAAGGTGGTTACAATAGCCGCGCTATATTCGCCACTTTCGGTTTGACCTGTTATCTCTTGTTTGGCTAACTTTAGCTGTTGTTCATTTTGGTAAAATATCGCAGAACGATATTGAGTGCCTCTATCATTTCCTTGCTGATTTAGCATAGTAGGGTCATGTAAAGCAAAAAAGACCTGTAGTATTTGCTGGTAACTAATAAGGGTTGCATCAAAAGTTATAATGACCACTTCTGCATGGCCGGTAGTGCCAGTACAAATTTGTTGATAACTTGGGTTGTTAATTTTACCCCCCATATAGCCTGAAGTTGCAGAATTAACCCCCTTTAATCGCTGCATTGGTGCTTCAATACACCAAAAGCAACCACCTGCAACAATGGCCTGTTGTATGTTTTTTGTATTATTCATAAATAATTAGATCCAAATATATTACTTTTAAGATTAGGTTCCTTTCATAAACCATTCAAGCTAATATTTATGGCTGACAAAATCAATTTAGATCTGGCCCTAATTATCTTATGGATCACAAAGCTTTACTCTCTGCTATTAATC
The DNA here is from genome assembly GCF_031583595.1 of Thalassotalea psychrophila. Lineage (NCBI taxonomy): Bacteria > Pseudomonadati > Pseudomonadota > Gammaproteobacteria > Alteromonadales > Colwelliaceae > Thalassotalea > Thalassotalea psychrophila. The sequence continues at coordinate 3,761,988 of NZ_CP134145.1, read as the reverse complement.
AAATTATGCCTTTTGGTAAATACGCAGGAAGAAAATTATTATTATTACCTGAACCTTATTTAGTATGGTTTCATGGTAAAGGGTTTCCACAAGGAAAATTGGGTGAACAATTGGCATTAATCTATGAAGTAAAACTTAATGGCTTAGAGTCGATGCTGATGCCTTTATTAATAGATGAATAAAAAACTTAAGCTGTTTTTATCTTTAACATTACACCAATCTTTTTTTCGATTGATTTATATGTTCTTAATTTTATTTTTTGATTAAAAAATAAACACTATTTTTAATGGCGCGAACTCAGTATTTTGTCTGTAAAAATTAAGATGATGTTTTTATTACAATTTAATTTAATTGAACAATCGTTTAAAAAATAATCAAAAAATAAAACAGATTTTTTAATCTATTTGCATAAATAGTTATTGTTGCTTTGACAGAAGTCTCCACTGTTTGAATTACAAAAAAGCAGTTGCAAGCAAGCTAAAATTGATCTTAAATTAGATGTCGACATGAAGTTTCTCGACCACCTCAAGGTTCAGTTTCGTACTGACCATTATAATAATCTAGAGGAGTCACTATCTATGAAAAGACAAAAACGCGATCGTTTAGGAAGAGCACACACTAATGGCTATCAAGCCGGTTTAAGCGGTAAAAATAAAGAAAATTGTCCCTATCAAAATGTTGATGCAAAGTCTGAATGGCTCGGTGGTTGGCGAGAGGCCATGACCGACAGAAGTACCGGACTGTTTAAATAACTAATTAAAATTAATCAATTCACATTTATCAGAAAACTAGACGCGCATTATCTATATAAATAATGCGCGTTTATCGTTATTTGTGAATATATATTCATTTTTACTTCGCACAGCAAGATCACGAACTTAATGAAACTGGTATTAATGTTAATGCTTGCAGCCACATTGCAGGCTTTTTGATATTTTAAACGTTTGCCATTGCATAGCTAGACCATCAAAAAGCATGACTTGATTGCTATTAACATTTTTACCGATCAAATATTTAATAGCCTGCAAAGATTGCATGCTACCAATAACACCTAGAATAGGGCCTAATACGCCAGCGGTAGAACAATTTATACTTGGCTCGCCTTTGCTTTTTGGATAAAAGCATTCATAACAACAAAAGTCGAGTTCGTTTGGGTTAATAAACATTAACTGGCCTTCAAAACGGATTGCTGCAGCGCTTAACAAAGGTGTTTTATGCTCAATGCATTTTGCATTAATTAAATAACGAGTACTCAGGTTATCGCTACAATCTAGAACTAAGTCGACTTCAGGTAAGTAATAATCTAGGCTTTCTCCATCAATCATCTCATCAATAGCTTCTACATCAATTTCTTGGTTTAATCCTTTTAAATGCTCACAAATAACTTCTGCTTTATTTTTGCCAACATTTTTTTGCTGGTAAATTACTTGGCGTTGCAAGTTGCTTACGTCGATGGTGTCCCCATCGGCAATAATTATTTTACCAACTCCTGCACCCGCTAAATATAAAGCCGCAGGATTACCTAAACCACCAGCACCAATTATTAAAACATTCGAATTCTTCAAAGCTAACTGCTGTTTCTCATTGAACCCATTTAGCAAAAGTTGACGTGAATATCTTAGTTGTTCTTGATTAGATAACATGATTGTTGTCCGATTTATCAGTAGCTGCGAATAGCATTGGCTTTAAACTGAATATAAACAGTTTGGCCTATTTCTAGTTTTAGTTTTTCTACAGAGTAGCGAGTTAACTTAACCAAAAAATCTTGCGCACAGGCATTAACCGTTATTTGGGCTGAATTACGACTCAGTCGCTGAATATTATTGATCACACCTTGTAAATTATTTATCACCGATGTGTCTTGCGGTTGTTGTAAAGTAATACTTATATCCGTAGCAAGAATATAGCAACGTAAATGGCTATTAATTTTTTTATCAACAACATTGGTGTATAAACGAGAGTTACCTGGCTGTGCATCAATAAAATCGAGTTGAGTTAAGCCAAAATTGGGTAAGTGTTGCTGTATCTTTAAGCTTAGAGATGTTTGGATTGTTTGACCGTGTGTTACGCTTTCATGCAATTGGTTAATTACCTGATGTACATGCCCTCGTTGAATCACTTTGCCATTTTCCATCACCAGAACATTATCTGCTAGTTGTTGTATCTCAATGACTGAGTGACTTACGTAAATCATTGGCAAGTCTAAACGTTGATGGATATTACGTAACAGTTCAACCATTTCGCCTCGAGCTTTATTATCTAATGCACTTAACGGCTCATCTAATAATAATAATTTTGGCTCTGCTAAAATTGCTCGAGCGAGAGCAACGCGCTGCTTTTCACCGGCAGAAAGTTGCCCTACATGTCGTTTTTTCAAATGTTCTATTTGGGTTAAGCAGATCACTTCATCGATTGTCATGCTACTAGACTGACAACGTTTGACGGCAAAATCCAAGTTGCCTAATACATCCAAATGAGGGAATAATCGTGCATCTTGAAAAACAAAACCAATATTACGTAGTTCGCTTTTAATGAATGTGTTTCTATCGGTGTTTTGTAGAATAATATCGCCATATTCTACAGTACCTATTGCATTCGAGTTTAATCCGGCAATAACACGTAATAAACTGGTTTTTCCTGAGCCAGAATGTCCTAAAATACCGGTAATACCTTTGAGTGGTATTTCCTCTTCGCTTATTAAACTGAAATTATCATATTCCAAATGGATATTAAGGGCAATGCTCATTACATGCTCCTTATTTTAATTGATTTTTCAGATTTGAAATTAAGCAGGTATATTAGCGCCAGCATCAATATAGAGCCTATTAAAAGGCTTCCCGCTAACCAATGTGCTGTGCTGTAGTTCATCGCTTCAACTTGATCGAATAGTGCGATTGACAATACACGGGTTTCACCAGGGATATTTCCACCAATCATTAATACCACACCAAATTCACCAACAGTATGAGCAAAACCTAAGCTGGCGGCTGTAATAAAACTTGCCTTTGTCATCGGAAAGGTAATATTGAAAAAACGATCAAAAGGGCCCGCACTCAGCATGGCACCCGCTTCATCTAGGCTGTCTCCAAGCTGCTCAAATGCTTTTTGTAATGGTTGTACTACAAAGGGAAGGGAATAAATTACTGAGCCAATCAATATGCCAGTAAAGCTAAACGCAAGAGATGCTCCTGTAAGATCATGAATGAACTTTCCGGGGCCACTGGTAGGTGAAAATAATATTAATAAGTAAAACCCAAGCACTGTTGGGGGCAATACAAGTGGCAAAGCAACGATTGCTTCGATAAAAACTTTAAAGCGAGTGGTAAGCTTACTTAAATACCAAGCCAAAGGTGTGCCAATTATCAATAGTATTATAGTTGTCAGTGTCGCAAGCTTTAAAGTGGTAGCAAGTGCTAGCCATTCATTAATGTTTTCCATGCTAAATGCTCGCTACTGCTATTTCGGTAGTGTTGTCCTTGCCATTTTTTGGCGTTGATTCTGATTCATCTTGTTCTGGTATGGTAATCGCTGGTAAGTAACCAGTTTGACTAATAATTTTTTGCGCTGTATTAGATAATAAAAACTCGAAAAACTGCGTTGCTAAGTTAACATTTTCTGCATGTTTTAAAACAACCATTTGCTGCTCTAACGCATGATGTAAAGAGTCGTCAACGAGTACACCATGACCAATCTTAGAGTTTAATAATTGGCTGTAAGAAATAAAACCGTAGGTTACAGCACCGCTATGTATTTGCTGGTAGGTTTGGTTGATGTTGTTGCCAACAATTAATTTCTGATGATATTTGGTCCATAAATTCAGAGACATTAATGTTTCTTTTGCCGCTAATCCATAAGGCGCAATATGCGGTCCCGCAGCTGCAATTCGACCATCGTAGTTTTTTAAATTATCTAAGCTTATATTTTGTTCACTTGTTGCTGACCATAATGCTAACTGGCCGATAGCATAAGTCTTTCGGTATTTATCAAAAATGAGACCTTGTTCTTCTAATAGTTGCGGCCGGCGAAGGTCAGCAGCTAAAAATATATCAAACGGCGCGCCATGACGAATTTGCTGGTACAACACTCCGGTAGAAGCAACAGAAATTTGTTCGGTAAAAGGGTGTGTTTTTTTGAATTCTTTAACTAACACTTCAACAGGAAGAGCAAAGTTGGCAGAAACTGCAATCCTGAGCTTTTCAGCATGAGCTGAGTATGTTGCACAACTTAATATCAAGCAAGAAAGGAGAACCCGCGCTGTTACCACTTATCAGCCTCTTTTTTATCATTAGTTTTTGCTTCTACCCAACGTTCTCCTTGTTCGGTTAGCTCTTTTTTCCAAAATGGTGCGCTTACTTTTAAATAATCCATAATAAATTCAGCAGCCATAAATGCGTCTTGTCGATGTTTACTCGTTACTCCAACAAAGACAATTTTTTCACCAAGAGCAAGTTGCCCGTAACGATGAATAATACTGATATTACCAAGTTGCCATCGCTCTCTTGCTTGCTTTGATATATCTTCCAAACAGTTTTCGGTCATGCCTGGGTAGTGCTCTAAAAATAAATGTTCAACCTGACAGCCATCATTTTGATTTCTAACTCTACCTACAAATGTCACAACCGCACCATCAGTAATATTATTCGCTTCTAAGATATCAACTTCAGCAGCAAAATCAAAGTCTTGTTGCTGTACTTTGATGCTATTAATCGTCATTTTAACCGCCTGTTACCGGAGGGAAAAATGCAACGGTATCGTTATTGCTAAGCACGGCATCATCTAAAACCATGTGTTGATTTAATGCCGAAAGTAATGTTGATGAACTAAACACTGCATGCCATTGCTCACCTTTAGCCATGAGTAAGGCTTTGATATCACTAATACAACTATCTGTATCTGGTAGGTTTAATGTTAATTCACCACAATTAAGTTGCTCGCGAATTGATGCAAAAAAAATAATATTAACGTTCATAAATTTTTTCCTAAGCAGTCCAGTGTCCAGTTTTACCACCTTGTTTTTCTAATACTTTTATATCAGAAATCACCATTGATGGATCAACCGCTTTACACATATCAAATAAGGTTAAAGCCGCAACACTAACAGCGGTTAATGCTTCCATTTCTACGCCTGTTTGACCGCTAAGTTTACACATACTTGTAATTTTAACTTGGTTACTGGTCGCTAAAACTTCAAAGTCTACTTGTACTTTCGACAACATTAGTGGGTGACATAATGGGATTAGATCACTACATTTTTTAGCTGCCTGAATACCGGCGATTCGGGCAACAGCAAATACATCGCCTTTTGCATGTTTACCGGTAGATATTAACTCTAATGTTTTCGCACTCATAGTAACAAAACCTTGCGCAGTTGCCACTCTAACTGAGGCTGGTTTTGCACTAACATCTACCATGTTAGCTTCGCCTTGGGCATTTAAATGGGTTAAGTTATTCATTATCTAGTCTCTGCTTTCGCAAGTTTCAGCCAAGTTCAAATGTGGCACAAAATTACAAGGTTTGTGGCTAGCATCAAGCTGCTCTTTGATCACTTTGTCCCATGCTGTTTTACAAGCATTGGTCGAACCCGGTACACAACAAATTACTGTTCGATTCGCCATACCAGCAAAGGCACGAGATTGGATAGTCGAGGTGCCAATTTCATCATAAGATACGCTGCGAAATACTTCGCCAAAACCTTCAACCTGCTTATCAAAAAGTGGCATGATAGCTTCTGGTGTATTATCTCTAGCAGTAAAGCCCGTTCCGCCTGTAGATAAAACAGCATGAATACGCTCATCAGCAATCCACTTCGACATAATTGCCCGCAGTTGGTAAACATCATCAATTACTATCGCTTTATCAGCTAAGTTATGACCTGATTTAATTAAGCGTTCAACTAACGCCTGTCCGGAAGTATCGTTTTCTTCAGTGCGGGTATCAGAAACAGTTAATACTGCAATGTTTAACGGAACAAATGCTGCTCCACCGTGGTTTGACATGATTAGATCCTGCTTGTTAATTTTCTTTTAATGTTTTTGTTAATAAGTTTTTTAGCTTGTTGCCATTCATCTGGGGTATTGGTATTAACCAACACTTGTCGATCAAATTGATCAACACTCAGAGAGCTTGCTAATTTAAATACCTGTTTAAATGATGGTCCTTTACCACTTGCTAAGAAGCGAGGGCTACTAAATTCATCGTCTAAAAACTGGCTCAGCAGAGCATTTACTGGAATATAAGCGGGTAATGAACATTTTGTGTAGTGACAAGCCTTATTAGCTAATGTGCCTTTAAGTTTCAGCTCTTGTAAATGCTGAGCGGTAATGAATGGCATATCAATAGGTAAAACAAGTACTGATCGTGGTTGGTATTTTTTAATTAAAGAATGAATGCCGGCTAATGGACCGCCTTGTACAACTAAGTCGGCAATGCCGCCACTGTTGCTACCTGAAATTTCAATTTTGTCTAAATGACATTGCTGCAAAAGTGATTGGCAATGGCTTAACATGGTGTCATTTTTCAAAGTTAAAAACGCTTTGTTCTCACCCATTCTACTTGATTGGCCACCGGCTAAGATAATTCCTAAACAATCCATCATAATTCCTTTTACCCGCCTAACATTGATAAATGTTTAGTTGCACCGGTGAAGCCTTCTTTTAAGAAGTGAGTGGCTTGTTTATCATTGAGTAAACTCATGATTCGTCTTTGTAGCGGTAAAGGATCATCAATCTGTAGTTGTTCTTTTAACGATAACCCTTCATCGGCGAACAAACATAAATGTAGTTTACCTAAAGAGCTAACGCGTAAACGATTACAGGTATTACAAAAGTCTTTTGCGTAAGGCATTATCAAGCCAATGGTTCCTTGATAATCAGGATGAGCATAGACCTCAGCTGGTCCGGCAGCTTTATTACGAATAGTTGGCAGCCATCCATTTGCTAGCAACTGATTTTTTATGTGCTGACCACTTACGTGCTGCTGTTGGTAAAAGTCTTTATTATCACCAGTTTGCATCAATTCGATAAAGCGTAGGCTGACTGGCTTATCTTTTACATAATTAAAAAAACTATTGAGATCATGGGCGTTATATTCGCGCATCAATACGGTATTGATTTTTATATTGGTAAAACCAGAACTCAAACCATTATCAATACCTGATAAAATTTCATCGAGTTTGTCTTTTCCGGTAATTGCTTGAAACTGGCGAGGGTCGAAAGAATCAATACTAATGTTTAGTGCATCAAGACCTGAATCTATCCAAGTAGGTAAATGCTCTACTAATTTAAAACCATTAGAAGTGATAGCGACGGTATTAATGCCATTAGTTTGTTTACAGGCTTGGATAATGTCAGGCAAGTCTTTGCGCAGTGCGGGTTCACCACCGGTGATACGAATTTTTTCGGTACCCATACTGGCAAATCCCGCCGCTAAGCGTTTAATTTCTGCAAGCGAAAGAAAATCACGATCGTGATCGCATTCATAACCATCAGGTAAGCAATAGTTGCAACGAAAGTTGCATACGTCAGTTATAGATAGCCTCAGGTAATAAAACCTGCGGCCAAAGTTGTCTTGTAACATGTTCACCTTTCCAATGTCGGGAGGCTAGAAAGTTTCCTTGCTAACCCTGGTGGCAAATACTTAATTGCATTCGTGCCACGGCTCAATGTTCATTCATGCATGGCATGGGCAGAACATAGAGCTCGGCGATAAATATCAATATACTTATTGATATTAACTAACTTAACAATACCACTTTTTGAGTAAATCTTCCAAAAATCAATTCCACTATCTGAAATTTTTACTGGTTTAATGGCTGTTTGGTAGCTTTTTATTAAAAATTAGCAGTTACCATGAACCATAATTTTGTTGTGTCAGTTGCATAATCATCAGAAGAATAACTTGCTGCTTTTACTAACGTAGATATTTGCTTATTAACTTTATAAGTTGCTGCGATGTTGATCTCATCACCGTATTCAGCATTGCCTTCATCTGCTTCATAAATGTGGTACGCAGCTGATAAGCCAATAGGACCAACTTTAGTTGCAGCTTTTAGGTAAGTATCAACAATACCGTCATCAGGTGTGCCTAAAAATTTATCAGCAAAACCTTGGTACATGTGTAGAGTTGCTAAAGGTGTAGAAAAGGCTACATTGCCATCATCACTACCTAGTACTTCAACACCACCACCAACGCTAAAGCTTTTGAATTTTGCCATAGCTTCTAGAACCATGTAGCTTGCTTCAAATGTTTCAGGGTTATCACCTGCATCTTCTTGATTGGCAAAGCCTGCTTTAACCGCTAAGCCAGTACCACCAAGATCAAAATTACCATTGTAAGTTGCGCCCATGGTGTTGCTAGAAGTTCCTGCTGCAGCACCATCAAACTCTAAGCTGTAATTGAAAACGGTTAATGCATGTTGCTTGTTAAATTTATACTTGGCGTTAACTAAAATAATATCGCCGTGTAAATCAGATTTTCCACTGTCTTCACCAAAGATACGGTTTACGTTATATACGTAACTAGCATCTAGAGTTAATTTATCTGTAGGGGTTACTTGTAAACGGTAGCCATCGTAAGTTTGTTCATTTTGACGCCATGCTACACCACCAACAAAACGTTGATCATCTAGTACAATGCGTTGGCGACCAGCTGTGGCGGTAAACATGTCATCAGAGTATTGCAAATAGGCTTGGTTAACTTCGCTTCCTTCAGGATCTGCTACGGTTGGATAAGTGCCTTCACCGTTTACAGTTGAGTTATAGCTGTCATTACCTATTGCTGTTACATCATCAACTTCTACTTTAGCGCTAAAATTAGAAACTTTACCAGTAGTTACCGTTACACGGCTTTTAAGTGTTGACGCTAATGCATCTTCATCTATTCCATCTTGGTCTACAGTTTCTACTCGATAACGCAATGAAACATCAACTTTAGATTCTTTTACCGCTTTTGAAATATCATCGCCAATATTTGCTGAAGCTGTAAATGCGGTTGCTAACCCTAAACTAACTAGACTTAATTTTAATGCACTTGATTTGTTCATGATTTCCCCTGGTAAGCGCTTACGCTTTAAATGTTTAATAATGATCTAATGAGCATATTTTCTTCTAATTCTTATTTTTAAACTTTGATGTAAATCATCTTTTGTAGCTTTCTGTAATCGCATTGTTAATCACCATCTTGCTTTGTAAACAAAACTTGATTTGAATCAGTTTTTGTAACTTTGTGTGCCCCTGTTGGTGAAAAATCATTTTCGATTTTGCAAGCTATGAATTAGTATAAGTACAATTTTACGATAAAAAAAGAATGTGTTTATGTCTGATTGTTGCTCTGCTCCAGGGTTAATGCCTTTTGAAAACGCCTTAGCGCAGTTACTTGCAAACGTGCAAGCCCCTAACAAAACGCAATTTATTGCAATTGAAGATTGTTTAGACAGAGTGTTGGCAAGCACAATTATTTCCCCAATTTTTGTGCCACCAAATGATAATTCAGCAATGGATGGTTATGCATTTTCTTTTGCATCAATCAATGAAATAGAAAATACAAAATTAGATATCATAGGTCGCTCTTTTGCAGGTGAACCGTTTACTGGTCGCACTGAATTTGGTCAATGCATTCGTATTATGACTGGCGCTAAAATGCCAGATTGCTGCGATACTGTGGCTATGCAAGAAAATACTAATGTTGTTGATGGAAAACTAACTTTTACGAAGTTGCCAACCGAACGTTGCAGCAATGTACGCAGTAAAGGTGAAGATATTAGTAACGGCCAAAAAGTGTTTGAACAAGGGCATAAACTAGCCGCCATAGATATTGGCTTGTTAGCTTCTTTAGGGGTGTCTACTATTGAAGTTTATACTCCGGTAACTGTTGCTTTGCTATCTACTGGAGATGAACTTCGTACACCAGGAGAGCGTTTAGGTGACGGAGATATTTTTGAAAGCAATCGCTATGCATTAAACGCATTATTACAACGCTTAAATGTTAACGTTATTGATTTAGGTATTATTCGCGATGATAAACAAGCGATTCGTAAAGCATTTATAAAGGCGGATAAAGAGGCCGATGTTGTTATTTCTAGTGGTGGAGTTTCTGTTGGTGAGGCAGATTATACCAAAGATATTTTAACCGAACTTGGTGAAGTAGGCTTTTGGAAAATAGCGATGAAACCAGGCAAGCCTTTTGCATTCGGTAAGCTGCCTAACAGTGTATTTTTTGGTTTGCCAGGTAACCCTGTTTCTGCATTAGTTACCTTTTATAAATTAGCTATTCCAGGCATAGAAAAAATGCAAGGAATGCCATTTAAACCAGCAGCCAAATTTTCTGCCATTAGTACCACTAAGTTAAATAAGTCACCGGGACGTATGGACTTTCAACGAGCCATTTTTTCTTATGATGAGCAAGGTGTGGCTCAAGTTACCTCCACAGGAACTCAGGGCTCTGGTATTTTAACCAGTTTAGGTAAAGCTAACTGTTTTATTGTTTTGGATTCAGAACAAGGCAGTGTGGCTGAAGGGGATAGCGTTTTTGTTGAACCTTTTGCTTTTGCGTTTCAGTAACCTAGCATCGTTATAAATAGCTTTTTTGCAACTTTGTTGTTTTTTAGCCAAACTATAAATACTAATAGTTGGGTTATATTTGGAAACAATAATGAAATTATCTTTAATAAAGTTTAGCTCTCTTTTCGTTTGCTTATTTCTTTTAATATCTAACTTCTCGGTTGCCGATGAGCAAGATAAAACTTTGGCTGAACCCTTAAGGATGTTTAGCAAGTTCATCGGCTCTTGGGAATCTACTTTTGCAATGATGGATGGTAATCCACACGTAGTGGATGTAGCTGTTTGGGAAAGAGCTTTAAACGGCAAAGCGATAAGATCATTACATTCTATTAATGATGGTATGTATGGCGGTGAAATGCTGATGTTTTGGGATAAAGAGCTTAATTCATTGGTATTTTATTATTTCACTACCGCCGATTTTTATACCAAAGGCACAATTGAAGTAGTAAATGAAACCAGCTTTATTGCCTATGAAGATGTGAGTGGCTCAGACGATGGCATTACCAAAGTTAAATCTACTAGTACATTAGTTAACGGTAATATTAAAGTAACTACTGCTTATTTGAAAAATGATGAATGGACTGAGCCAGAGGTGCGCACATATACCCCCAGTACAAAAACGGTAAATTTTAAATAAACATTCAATATTGAAGTATTAAAGGTGTTCTGAAGATGAAATCCCCCCTAATTATTGACTACTACACTGATATTTTGTGTGTTTGGGCATGGATAGCTCAGCGTCGTGTTGATGAATTAAATAATCAACTTGGCGATCGTATTGAAATTCGATATCACTACATGGATATTTTTGGTGATGTACATAATAAAATTAATACTCAGTGGCAAGAAAAGGGCAGGTTTGAAGGGTTTGCTAAGCATGTAATTAATGCGGCAAGTGATTATGAGAATGCACCGGTAAATACCGAAATTTGGCAGCACTCAAAGCCAACAACATCAGCGACATCACATCAGTACCTTAAAGCTGTTGAGTTAGCTTATGATCGAAATAAAAGTATAGAGATAGCGTTAAAGTTCAGGCAGGCATTCTTTATTGATGGCTTAGACATATCTGACATTAACGTGCTAAACACTTTATTGGAGCAAGCTGGTTTAGATATTGAAATTATACATAACACTATATCTGATGGCAGCGCTTTAGCTGCTTTAATGAATAATTACCAAACTGCAAAGCAGTTATCTTTAAAGGGCAGCCCATCCTATATTATCGATAATGGCAGACAGACATTATTTGGTAATGTTGGTTATCGCGTATTGTTAGCTAATGTTGAAGAGCGACTTAAAAGGCCAAGTAACGAAGCTAGCTGGTGCTAACTATTTTATTAACATGAATTTTTAATCCTTGAGTTTGAAATGATAAACAGTAAACTAAATTTCTAATAATAAAAATTTACTGAATGAATTATCATTCAACACAAGGAAGCTCGCCTTCATGGAAAAGAAAAAACTACCTATAACAGATATCTTCTTAACAAGTATTCTCTTACCGTTTTATCGCATCAAAGCTTTACTGAGACTAACCTGGCCTTATATTTTATTAAATATAAGTCAGCTGATGTTTGTTGATGTTGAATTTTATCAACACAACACCTTGGCTGTTTTTACCTATTGGTTGGTACTGATGGTGGTAAGTGTGATTACTGCCGTGAATTGTCATCGAATCTTTTTACTTAGTGATGAAGAAGTAGAGCAAACAAAACTGTTTAGGTGGAATTCAAATGACACTAATTTTTTAGTCAGGCTAATTAAACTTGGGTTGTTTGCATGTATTTTATCTATACCGTTTGCGTTTATCATGTTTGGGGTTTTCAGCAAAGGAGACTATTTTACTGACAGTCCATTTACCTATGTATTGCTTGTAACTGTATTATATTTACCTGTTTCATATTTTCTTGCGAGATTGTCGATTTCACTCCCTGATGCAGCCGTTGGGGAAGATCGTTCCTCTGGCTGGTCATGGGGAATTTCAACGGGTCAAAGCTTTCGCTTATTCATTTTATTATGTATCTTGCCGACGATAACCAACTTGACTCTGACGGGAATTCAAAATGTTATTGGTGATTATTATGTACTTAATTTCGTTATAAGCCTAGTTTGGTTAATTATTGCTGCAATTGAGTTGTGCTTATTATCAAAATCTTATGATTGGCTTATTAGCAATCAAGAAAAGCAATTAGATAATATTGATAAGGTAGAATTAACTGGTTAAAAAATAAAAGGGTTAACTTATCAAGTTAACCCTTTCAAATAATGCTGTTCCTAGTTCCTAGTTCCTAGTTCCTAGTTCCTAGTGCTTACCAACCCTCAACACCTTCCATGTCAGGTAACTCATGAGCAATACCTTTATGACAATCGATACAGGTTTTCTCACCGCTGGCTAACGAAGTAGAATGTTGTTCTTCAGCACGAGTACTTTGTGCTGTAAAGTCCATGTAGTCAAAGTTATGACAGTTTCGACATTCTAATGAATCATTAGCTTTTAACCTTGTCCATTCGTTTTCAGCTAAGTGTCGGCGTTTACCTTCAAATTTTTCGCGAGTATTAATAGTACCGAATAATTTGCCCCAAACCTCTTTAGATGCTTGCATTTTACGAGCAATTTTATCAGTCCATTTATGTGGTACATGACAATCTGGACATGTAGCACGCACACCCGAACGGTTAGAGAAGTGAATTGTCGTTTTTAACTCTTCATAAGGGTTATCTTCCATTTCATGACATGAAATACAAAACTCTTCGGTATTGGTTATTTCTAATGCGGTGTTAAAACCACCCCAGAAGATAATTCCGGCAATGAAGCCGCCAATCACTAAAAAACCCAAACTATAGTGCACACTAGGCTTACGTAGTGTATTCCAAATTTTTACGATTAAATTTTTCATAACTGCACCTACTCTTTTTCAGCTTTGGCTTTTTGTGCTTTTTCTTTCATCAGAGTATCCATGTCAACAAACGTGTTTTCAACTAATGGTTCGGTATCTAGTTGAGGCACGTGACATTGACTACAAAAATATCTGCGTGGTGACACTTCCGCTAAAAAGTTACCGTCTCTATCCATATAGTGGGTCACACTCACCATAGGTGCTTGTGATTCATCAGTACGTTTACGAGAGTGACAAGACATACACTTATTCACTTTTAAATCGATTTGATAATTACGCACCTTATGTGGAATGATCGGCGGCTGCATCGGGTAGTTACGCTGATGCTTAATATCAGTATTTTCTACATTTGGCATAGCTTTTGGTTGCTTTTGGGTATCAATACTTGTGTTATCTCTTAACGTTGCTACCTCTGCAGCATGGCTAAATGCTGCAATTGTTGAAAGTAAAATACTTACAGAGAATAAAGTCATAATTGAATTTTTCATTGGTATTCTCCTTAAGCTTTAACTATTTTAATGGCACATTTTTTGAAATCCGTTTCTTTTGAAAGCGGGTCGGTTGCATCTAATGTGACTTTATTTACTAAACGGCTAGCATCAAACCAAGGCATAAATACTAAACCTCTTGGTGGTTTATTACGTCCTCTCGTTTCAACGCGAGTTTCAACTTCACCACGACGAGAAATAAGTTTAACTAAATCGCCACGACGTAAACCACGTTTTTTCGCATCATCAGGGTTCATATAAACAACTGCATCAGGCATCGCTTTATAAAGCTCTGGCACTCGCTGAGTCATTGAACCTGAATGCCAATGTTCTAGTACTCGACCGGTTGATAGCCATAAGTCATATTCAGCATCAGGAAATTCAGCTGCAGGTTCATAAGGTAAGGCAAAAATTACTGCTTTACCGTCTGGCTTACCATAAAAGTCGTAATCTGATCCTGGTTTAACATAAGGATCAGAGCCTTCTTTGAAGCGCCATTTGGTTTCTTTACCGTCAACTACCGGCCAACGTAAACCACGTTCTTTATGGTATCTGTCATATGGGGCCAAATCATGAGCATGACCACGACCAAACTCTGCATACTCTTCAAATAAACCTTTTTGAATGTAGAAACCAAAATCGCGAGATTCTTGATTTAATCTATCATCTGGAATTTCTGATAATGGGAATTCATTTACATTGCCATTTTCATACAAAACACTGAACATTGATTTACCACGATGTTCAGGCATTTTAGCCAATAACTCTTCCGGCCATACATCTTCAATTTGGAAACGTTTAGAGAACTCAACCAATTGCCATAAATCAGAGAATGCTCCCTCTGGTGCGGTAACTTGCTGGTACCAAGATTGCGTACGACGTTCAGCATTACCATATACCCCTTCTTTTTCTACCCACATTGCTGTTGGTAAAATTAAATCAGCAGCTTGAGCAGTCACTGTTGGGTATGGGTCTGATACAACGATGAAGTTTTTCGGGTTACGATACCCAGGCATGCCTTCTTCGTTAATGTTGGCTCCAGCCTGCATGTTGTTATTACATTGCACCCAGTAGAAATTTAATTCGCCATCTTTAAGTTTACGCGTTTGTAAAACTGCATGGTAACCAGGTTTTGGTGGGATTGTACCTTCGGGTAATTTCCAAATTTTCTCGGCTATCGCTCTATGCTTAGGATTGGCAACTACCATATCTGCAGGTAAACGATGTGAGAAAGTTCCAACTTCACGAGCTGTACCACACGCTGATGGTTGACCTGTTAATGAAAATGGGCTGTTGCCTGGAGTTGAAATTTTACCGGTTAATAAGTGAATGTTATAAACTAAGTTGTTCGCCCAAACACCGCGGGTGTGCTGGTTAAAGCCCATAGTCCAAAGTGACGTTACTTTAGTTTTTGGATCTGCATATAACTCAGCTAAAGCGTTTAGTTTATCTACCGGAACTGTAGATAATTCTGATACATATTCAGCAGTATAAGTACTAACAAATTTAGCATATTCATCAAAATCAATAGGCTTAGAACCTCCTGCATCAGCAGCACTGTTGTTTTTGGCTTTTTTCTCAAGCGGATGCTCTGGGCGTAAGCCATAACCTATATCTGTGTTACCTAAACGGAAATTGGTATGCTTATTAACGAAGTCTTTATTAACTCGGTCAGTTTTAATAATGTAATTTGCAATAAAGTTTAAAATTGCTAAATCGGTTTGTGGAGTAAAGATCATACCGTTATCTGCAAGATCAAAACTACGATGTTCAAATGTAGATAATACGGCAACTTTTACATGTGGTGCACTTAAACGACGATCAGTAATGCGTGTCCATAAAATAGGGTGCATTTCTGCCATGTTTGAGCCCCATAATACAAACGCATCGGCATGCTCAAAATCATCGTAACAGCCCATAGGCTCATCGATACCAAATGTACGCATAAAACCACCCACAGCAGAAGCCATACAGTGACGAGCGTTTGGATCAATATTGTTTGTTCTAAAGCCAGCTTTCATCAATTTAACTGCAGCATAACCTTCTTGCACAGTCCATTGTCCTGAACCAAACATACCAACAGCAGTAGGACCTTTTTCTTTTAAAGTTTTTTTAGCTTTTTCGGCCATTATGTCAAAAGCGGCGTCCCAAGTGATTGGAGTGAAGTCACCATTTTTGTCATACTTGCCATCTTTCATTCTAAGTAATGGCTTAGTTAAACGGTCTTTACCGTACATGATTTTTGATAAAAAGTAGCCTTTAATACAATTAAGACCTTTGTTAACTGGTGAATTAATATCACCATGGGTAGCAACAACCTTGTTGTCCATTGTGGCAACATTAACACTACAACCTGTACCACAGAAACGACAAGGGGCTTTATCCCATTTTAGTTTCGTCATTTCGCTACTGGTGATTATATTTGATGCTGATGCAGGTAATGCAACACCCGCTGCAGTTGCAGCTACAGCAACAGCATTCGCTTTTATAAATTCTCTGCGGTTAAGTTTCATAGCAGTTATTCCTACTTATTCTTCTAGATATTGGTGGTAAACCGGAGCAAGAGTAAAAATGCCCGATTGATCTTTGATTTGGTCAGCATAGTTGCCAATAATACGTTGATTATCAGCCTCTATAGTGAATACTATTTTTCCGGTGTCGTTACTGGCATGAATTTCTGCGCCAGGTGTTGCTTCGATGCTTTTTCTTACTACATCTTCTTTAGTAACATCAACTTGAGCAATAAAACTTGCTACATGATATTCGGTTGTTTCGGTCATTGGTTTAGTTCCTTGAAAAGGAGTAATTCTGTTGAGTTTGTTGGACAGGGTTTGATACATGCACCACACCCGGTACATAAATCTTGAGAAACTTGCGGTTGTGGAATTGCACTATCAATATAAGCAAATGATATAGCTCGGCTTTCACAAGCGTCTTTACAGCTTTGACAATACACATTATTTTTAGCTAAACAGTTGTCTTTTATATTAAATTTACTCGGCCAAGCTTGCCCTGTTTTATCTTCTTTAAAAAATGTTTGCTCACAACTAGTGATGCAATCTTGACAAAATGTGCACTCACCTTGGTCAAAATCAATTTTTGGGTAGCCATCAGGACCCTTAACAATAATGTTTTCTTCACAGGCCGATAAACAATCATTACACTTTGTGCAATCGTTTATAAATGCATTTTCACTCGTGATCCAAGGCAGCCTGAAGGCTGGAGCGATAGTTGGTTTTTTACCTCTTAAAAAGTTTCGACGCGATTGATCGACATTAATTGTCATAAAACTTACTTAAACTCCTGGAGGACCTAAAATTAATTGGCTGATCCAAATGGCAAAACCTAAACCGCCAACAATAGCAATTGCTAATATGGGGGCTAGGAAAACGGTAAGGAATAAAAAGGTGTTGCGTTCATCTTTTTTTTGTTGCTCTGAATTGACTACTTCACTCATGATAATTCTAATTTTTCATTAACTTTTTAATTAGTATAGTAGCTCTTCAAAAAATGTTGTTGATTTGAGTCAAATTTTGTAATTTTTTGTGGTAATTTTCATGATTTTTGCCATGTATATAATAAATTAGCTTGAGGAATATAAAAAATTTCCTATTACCTGTTAAACTGATAAAAATATTTATAAATATGAAATGGTTAGTCAAATCAAATATCAGCAGTTATTCGCCCAAATTCAACAGGCAACATTAGCAAATAGAACTCGAAGTTTGTTTATTTTTGTAGGTGAAAACGAGTGGCTAGAACAACAAACTAATACAATGATTAACGAATCATTACCTGATGCATTATTTTTTTCATTTGAACCTAAATTTAGCAAGTTTTCAGATATCACTTATGTGCATAATAAAACCTATCGTCAGTATTTAGGAACGGAACAAAAACATATTATTTTTGCTGTTAATGATACTTTTAATGTTGATGCTTTCGCTGCTTTATCGGGGACATTAATTGCTGGTGGACAATGCGTGTTATTGCTGTCTAAATCACAATTCAAAAATAGCCCTTTTAGTCAACGATTAATGACATTTTGTGATAAATTTGAGCAAATCTATCGCGTCGAACAATCAGACAAAAAACTTCCTTTAATACAAGCCTATACTCCTGTAGTAACAGAGAGCCTTGATACAAATAAATCGCAGCTTAATTTTGGATGTATTACTAAAGAGCAAGAGAGCGCCGTAGATAAAATTATTAATGTTGTTAACGGTCATCGCGATAGACCTCTAGTTATTACTGCTGATAGAGGACGGGGAAAGTCGAGTGCCATGGCTATCGCTGCAAGTGAAATATTAAAACAAGGTAATAAAAATATTATTATTACCGCCCCACATCCTGATGCGGTTAATATCTTTTTTAAACAGCTACAAGTCAGCTTACCTGAAGCGATAAAAACAGGTAGAGTTATTCGCTACCAAAATTCTGAGGTTCAATTTCTTCCGCTGGATTTGATAATAAAACAGCAACCAATTTGTCATTTATTACTTGTAGATGAAGCGGCAGGTATTCCACTGCCAATACTGAAATCATTATCTAAAAATTATCACCGCCAAGTATTTGTGTCGACCATACACGGCTATGAAGGCGCAGGAAGAGGCTTTAGCGGCAAGTTTTTAAAAATGCTAAAAGAATCACGCCCAAGCGGTCAACATTTTCATATCAATGAACCAATTCGTTGGGCGATAAATGACCCACTAGAGCAGTTTACTTTTGCTAGCTTATTATTAAATAGTGAGCTGCCAAAGGCGAAATATAACGCCAGAGAAGCTATTCAATATCAGGTGCTTAGCAGTAAAGATTTAGTAAAAAACGAAGTTCTTTTAAATCAAGTGTTTTCCTTGTTAGTGACGGCTCACTATCAGACAAAACCGAGTGATTTAAAAATGTTACTTGATGATCCAAGTATCAGTGTAATTATACAGCAGCAAAATAAACAAATTTTAGCCGTGGCTTTATTGCTTGCTGAAGGTGAAGTCACTAGCAAATTAGCCAATAAAGTGAAGCAATCGTTAAGGCGACTAAAAGGCCACTTTATTCCTCAATCATTATTAGTGCATTGTGGTATTGAAGATGCGTTTAATTATCGATTTCAGCGTGTTGTTCGCATTGCAGTTCATCCAGAGGTACAGGACCAAGGATTAGGTACAAAACTCCTAAATTACTGTGCAAGTGACAGTAAAAACCGAGGCTTTGATTTTATTGGATCAAGTTTTGGTGCTAATCAACAATTGTTATCTTATTGGTTTAGATGTCAATTTAATATAGCACGCATTGGTTTTAGCAAAGATGCGGCTAGTGGTGAGCATTCAGCTTTAGTAATAAAGCCGCTTACCGAACAAGCTGAACCATTAAGTAAACAACTTAAACTGCAGTTTTTTCGAGACTTACATTATTATAAAAGTGATGAATACAAATATTTAGATACACAATTAATGTCTGAAATATTCGCCCATGCTGATAATCTAAGCATACCCTCTAAGCAAGATTTACAAGCGCTTGCTGACTTTGCCCAAGGTAATAGAGTTTTTTCATGCTGTGCGCCGGCAATTAAACGTTGTTTAATTGGTTATCTAGTCGTTAATACTGATGAAGTACAAGCCGAACGTTTGGGATTAGCTATCGCGCTACGTAAAGTTATTCAGCAACAAAGCTTCGCTGAAATTTGTGAAGAATTTCAATTAACGGGTAAAAAAGCAGTGTTGAAATTGCTGCAACAATTTTGCACTCATCTGTTAAACCAATTAACCCCAAAATAATTAATTGAGTAAAGTTATGAAGATCATTACGGTAGAGAATTTAACCAAACACTATAAAGATGTAAAAGCCGTAGATGATGTAAGTTTTGATATTATCAAGGGCCATTGTTTTGGTTTATTAGGACCAAATGGCGCGGGTAAAACGACAACCATTGAGATAATGGAAGGCATCATCAATAAAACCTCGGGTAAAGTTAAATATAATACTCAAGCTGATGCTGATGTGAGCCAATTAATTGGTATTCAATTTCAAAATACTGCCTTACAAGACTTCTTAACTGTCACTGAGACACTTAATTTATTTTCCTCATTTTATGAAAAAACCTTATCAAATGAAACCTTAATAGAACTTTGTGACTTAAGTGAGTTTGTTGATCGTGATAACCGGCTGTTATCGGGTGGTCAAAGGCAACGTTTATTGTTAGCTTTAGCATTAATTAATGATCCTGAAATTGTATTTTTAGATGAACCCACAACTGGCTTAGATCCTCAATCGAGACGACATTTTTGGCAATTGATTAAAAATATTAAAGCGCAAGGAAAAACCGTTATTTTAACCACTCATTATATGGATGAAGCAGAACAGCTTTGTGACAATATAGTGATCATGGATAACGGTAAAATCATCGAGCAAGGCTCTCCTAAACAATTGTTAACTAGGCATTTTAAGCAAGTATTTATTTATCTTCCTATTGAAAATGTTAGTCAAGAAAGGGTCAAAAAACAGCAATGGAATATTGACGGAAACCATGTTGAAATTAAGACCAGTAACGTTGAAAAAACAGTTAAAGAATTAATTGAGCTAGCAGTACCATTAACTGGATTACATATTAAATCAGCGAATTTAGACGATTTATTTTTAAAGCTTACAGGACATTCATTAGGAGGTGCTGGACATGTTTAAGTTTTCAAGGTTTGCAGCCGTCGTTAAAGCTCGTAATTTGGAATTCTTTAGAGATAAGTCATCGTTGGCATGGAATATTCTCTTTCCAGTGTTGTTATTGGTTATTTTCTCGTTTGCCTTTTCAGGTGATGGTAGAGCGGTATATAAAGTTGGAGTTATAGAGCAAAATTTAGTAGAAGTTGCAAAGCCCAATCCTTTCATGCAAACAAAATACATCGACTTTGTACAATATAAACAGTTAGATAAAGCCATGCCTAAGTTGGATCAGCATGGTATTGACATGATCATTGATTTAACTCATAACCACTATTGGGTTAATGAGCAATCTCCGAAAAGCTACATGGTTGAAAAAATATTTATTCATGATGCCGACGGCTTAACGCGTATGGTAACTACGGGTGAACCAATTCGCTATATTGATTGGGTTTTACCGGGTATTTTTGGTATGAATATGATGTTTAGCTGCTTATTTGGCGTTGGTTATGTGATTGTACGTTATCGTAAAAATTCGGTGTTAAAACGTTTAAAAGCGACGCCACTATCGGCGTTAGAGTTTATTTCCGCCCAGCTATTATCACGCTTATTTATTGTTTTGTTTATGGTGTCGGTGGTTTATAGCGGCTGTAATTTATTCTTCGACTTTATTATGCTTGGCAGTTACTTAAATTTATTCCTTATTGCAGTTGCTGGTGCGATGAGCCTAATAAGCCTTGGTTTATTAATATCTACTCGCAGTAAATCAGAAGAGCTGGTTGGCGGTTTATTAAATATGGCAACTTGGCCAATGATGTTACTTTCAGGAGTGTGGTTTTCATTAGAAGGTGCGCCACAATTCGTGCAAAATATTGCTGAGGTGTTCCCCTTAACTCACTTGGTGAGTGCGGCGCGAAGTGTAATAACTGAAGGGGCAACATTACAGGATGTGAGCTATCAACTTACTGTTTTATTATCGATGACTGCCATTTGTTTATTGCTAAGTGCTAAATTATTCAGTTGGGATAGTGATAGGTAGAAGTTAGAAGCTAGAAAGGACATAGGCGTGTGAAGACTATCAGTATAATAGCAATTAAAGAATCTGGATTTATAAAACAAAAACGAGTTTAGCCTGAAAAGGGTAAACTCGTTTAATTTTATGTAAGTTGATTAAAGTGTTAAGTATTTTGGGTACAATGTTTAATAGCAATAGATAAAAGCTCTTTCGCTGTTTTATCGCATGTTTGCTCTTCTTGTACGTAATCATTTTTAGGAGTGATATTATCGCCCCATTTTATGTATGCTGCACCCCAAGTTAAACCAGCACCAAAGGCTGCTGACATGATGTCATCACCAGGTTTTATTTTTCCTTGTTCAACTGCTTCACAAAGAGCTATTGGTACTGTTGCTGCTGAAGTATTGCCATATTTTTGGATATTAACCATGCACTGATCATCACGAAGTTTTAATTTGCTTTGTAATGTTTCAATGATACGTAAATTGGCCTGATGCGGCACTAGCAAGTCAACATCTTCAGCCTTGAGATTTGCCTTACTCATAACTGCTTCAGTAGCTTTACCCATTCCACGTACGGCACGTTTAAAAATATCGGGCCCTAAAAAGTCAATTTGCAATGGGCCAGGCGGATTTTCATAGCGGTCCATATCAGTGCCGAAATTAGTGATACTTAAAATCTCTCGAGATGCTGAATCACAGCCTAACTTGGCTTCCAATAAACCACATTTATTATCTGTTGCTTCAAGGACCACAGCACCTGCACCGTCACCAAATAAAACCGCAGTATCACGCACGCCCCAGTTTACAAACCAACTCATTCTTTCCGCGCCAATAACCAATGCTTTATTGATCATTCCCGTGCGGATTTGTGCGGTTGCAGTCTGTAATGCATAAAGAAAACCGGTACAGGCTGAGCTTAAATCAACGCAACCACTATTGTTGGTGCCTAATAAGTTTTGTACTTTGGATGCCGTGTTTGGTACTAAGGTATCAGGGGTACAAGTTGCTACTATTATCAGGTCTATATCGTCAGCTTCTATACCTGCTCTCGCAATAGCTTGCTTGCCAGCAAGGGCTGACATATGAGCGGTATTAATATGAGATATGCGGCGTTCTTGAATACCCGTACGTGAAGAGATCCATTCGTCACTGGTATCCATAAATGTGGTTAGATCTTCATTAGTTAATTTTGCTGGAGGAGTGTATTTTCCCCAACCAGTAATTTCTGCATATTGCATAGAGGTATTCACTTTGGATGTATATATTATCGTTATAAATATACGTTATCTTGAACTAACAAGATACGACTAGTTATAAACCAATCTAAATTCTAACGTCTATTTTTCTTTATCTGTAGCGTTATTCTATAACGTAAAGGTAAATGGCTAAAAAGTGGCAAATACTGCCCGCTAGAACAAAAACGTGCCAAATAGCGTGATTGAATGGAATTTTTTTAATTGCGTAAAATATTGCGCCTAAGCTGTAAGCCGCGCCACCAGAAGCGAGCAAAATTAAGCCGCCAGTAGCGACATTAGCGATCATTTGGGGGGCGGCAATAACAATTAGCCAACCCATAGCTAAATAAGTAAACAGGGATACTTTAGGGAAGCGTTGTTTATAAACAATCTTGAAGTAAATTCCTACTATTGCCATTGTCCACACCACTGACAAAATAGAATAGCCCCATGCACCTTTAATGCTAATTAACATAAATGGGGTGTAGGTACCGGCAATCAATAAGTAAATAGCGCAATGGTCTAAAAGTTTCAGAACCTTTTTAGCCGATGCGTTGGTCACACTATGATAAAGCGTCGATGCTAAAAACAAGATAATCATACTTGTGCCATATACAATGGCACTGGTAAGTTCTAAGGCATCGTTAGCAACAATAATCATTAACGTTAATGCAGCCACACTTAACAGTGCGCCTACACCGTGAGTGATAGAGTTTAACAACTCCTCAATCAAGGAATAACCTTGTGAAATTTTATTTTTAATTACTTGTGTTGCCATAGTGCGTTGCTTTCTGTTTTATCGATTATTACTAATTTTTGAATGACTAGTATGACCAGTTGGCGAAGTTAATTCAATTAAATAAATGTTAAACAAGTGTACACTGAAAGTCTGTATTAGTCAGTTGAATTATTTTACCATGTTGTTGTTGTTACTTATCAGCCACTTAGGTTGTTTGTGGTAGGTTGGCCTGGCTATTTTTAATCGTATATTTTAATGTTATTTTATTTAATTGGTAATAAAGGTGTACGAGTGTTCGCTGAATTTTGGCTGTGGTAAAAATACAATACTAATATGGAGGGATTAACAGAATTCAAGCCGTTTTCAACATGGAGGTTGTATATGCCGTGAACGCATGGATGCGTAGGAACGGTCCCTGGCAATTCTAAGTTAATTCATCCCTGAATTAAAAAACCCCGTAAAACGGGGTTTTGAATTATAAAATTTATTAACGAAAACTTCTTGTGTTAATACTCTTCTAGTAGATGCTCTAGAGAGCCGTCATAAAATTCTATTTGTTTTTCTAGTTCTAATTTTTCTTTAAGTTGCTCAATCTCACGCCATTTGCATTTTGCTGCTTTTGTTTTGGCTTTCGATTTACCTTCGATTAACTGAATTAAACCATCAATTGGATCCATGTTAAAGCTCCTTATTTATTATTATTTTTTAAAACGCCCCTTCTTAATATCACAGCAAATTTAAAAATGAAACACTTTAGTTACAAAATAATAATAAAAAAGTCGCACTTGGCGACTTTTTAACCGATTGTTGTTTTATGATGGTTAAAACAACAAATGTAGAGCTAAATTAAAACAAACTGGCGAGTTTATCTTCAAGTTTGATTTGATCGGCAGTAAAGCCGCGGATCCCTTCGGCTAACTTTTCAGTTGCCATTGCATCTTCATTCATCTGCCAGCGAAACATTTGTTCGCTTAATGTTTGTGGGCGAATACTTGAAACGTCACCTGCTATAAGCTTTTGTGCCACAGGGCCATTGTTTTGTTCTAACTCTTCTAACAATTGTGGACTAATAGTTAAACGATCACAGCCAGCAAGCTCTAATATTTCTTCTTTGTTTCTGAAACTTGCGCCCATTACAATGGTTTTATATTCGAACTTTTTGTAATAATTAAAGATGCTTGTTACAGAAACAACGCCGGGGTCTTCATTTGCAGGGTAGCTATCTTTACCAGTGCTTTTCTTATACCAGTCAAGAATACGTCCTACAAACGGTGAAATTAAAAATACGCCCGCTTCGGCGCAAGCTTGTGCTTGGCTGAAACTAAATAGTAGCGTTAAGTTACAGTTAATGCCTTTGCTTTCTAATATTTCAGCGGCTTTTATGCCTTCCCATGTAGAAGCCATTTTAATTAAAATTCGATCGGTAGCTATGCCCGCATCATTATATAAAGAGATTAATTTTTCGGCTTTTGCAACTGTAGAATCTATATCAAAAGATAAACGAGAGTCGACTTCTGTTGAAATACGGCCGGGGATAACTTTTAAAATTTCTAAACCAATTAGTACTGATAACTTATCGCCAGCATCAATAATTTGCTGCTGTTTATCGTTCGATTGTGCTTTTGCCCATGCAACCGCTTGAGTAAGTAATGGTTGATAATTTTCAATGCTTGCTGCTTTTAATAAAAGTGAAGGGTTTGTTGTCGCATCTTCTGGCTGATATTGAGCAATTGCACCAACATCACCGGTATCGGCAACAACTGTTGTCATGGCTTTAAGTTGAGATAATTGAGAGGTCATTGTTGCCACCTAAATTAGAGTTAAGTTGTAATAAAATTTCATAAAAGCTAAGAGTTACACTGAGAAAATACGAAAATAGCGATTTCACTTGACTATTTGTAACAAAATTACCAGATATGGCAAGAGTTAAATTGCTTTTTAGAGTAAATAATCCAATATTTTTTTAAATGCTGACAAAAAAGTTAATTTTGTTAGTTAAAGTTATGGTTATTTACATGATATAGTTTTGACTGTCATTAAATAAAACTGTGAATTATTATGTTATTAGTCGTGTCTCCGGCAAAAAATTTAGACTTTGAATCTGAACTTCCTACCAATAAGTATAGCCAGCCTGAATTATTAGACCATAGTGCAGAGCTTATAAAACGATGTGTATCTCTAACTCCTGCCGATCTTTCTTCATTAATGGGAATTAGTGATAAGTTAGCAGGGTTGAATGTTGCAAGGTTTACCGAATGGAAAATGCCTTTTACCCCTGAAAATGCAAGACCAGCAGTACTCGCATTTAATGGCGACGTTTATACGGGCTTAGATGCAAAATCATTTAGCACCGCTGATTATAAATTTGCTCAGCAACATTTAAGAATTTTATCTGGTTTATATGGTGTGTTAAAACCACTTGATTTGATGCAGGCTTATCGTCTTGAAATGGGTACTAAGTTAGACAATACACGCGGCTCAAATTTATATCAGTTCTGGGGCAGTGTTGTTACCAATAACATTAATTCGGCATTAAAAGAGCAGGGCGATGACATTTTAATTAACCTTGCCTCCACTGAATATTTTAAATCAATTAAAAAGAAAGAACTAAAAGCAACTGTTATTACTCCTGCTTTTAAAGACTGGAAAAATGGTCAATATAAAATGATCAGCTTTTTTGCCAAGAAAGCTCGTGGATTTATGGCTCGTTATATTATTGAAAATCAAATTAACGATGTAGAGCAATTGAAGTCTTTTGATGTGGCAGGTTATGGTTACAATGAAGCGTTATCAACAGAAGCTGTGCCTGTATTTACTCGTAAGCAGGTGTAATTAGGAACATTAATTTT
This sequence comes from Thalassotalea psychrophila, assembly GCF_031583595.1. NCBI lineage: Bacteria > Pseudomonadati > Pseudomonadota > Gammaproteobacteria > Alteromonadales > Colwelliaceae > Thalassotalea > Thalassotalea psychrophila. Next base: position 3,735,556 of record NZ_CP134145.1, on the reverse strand, counting down.
TTTATTTAGTATATGCTTTATAAAAGAAGTTGGTATCACTACAAGGATGAACAGGAGCTCATGTGTTAACTCTACTGGCAAAACTATTTAAAGCGTTAAATTCTGAAAGTTCGCCAAGGCAAATTGCATTGGCAATAGCTTTAGGGATGATCATAGGCTTAAGCCCTACACTAAGTTTGCATAATCTTATCGTGTTATTAATTGCTTTTATTGTCCGGGTAAACTTAAGCGCATTTTTCGTCGCATTTGCTGGATTTAGCGTGTTGGCTTTAGGATTGTCACCTGCGTTTTCTGGTGTAGGTGAGAGTTTACTTACCAACCCAAATTTAGCTGATTTATGGCAAAGTTTTTATCAGTCTGATGTACTTAAACTTGCTCATTTTCATAATACCTTAACTTTAGGCTCACTCTTTAGTGCACTAATTTTATTTTTCCCAATGGTGTTTCTAAGTCAGTATTTTATTGTTCGTTATCGTCATCATGTAAAAACGTTTATTGAGAAATTCAAAATTATTCAAGCGTTAAAAGGCTCTCGTTTTTACCGTATTTATCAAAGCTTAACCAATACGGGAGTAGCATCATGACTAAATATTTCCGTTGGCAAGGTATTCTAGGATTCATTGTCACTTGTGCAATGGTATTTTCGTTATTATTTTTTTTAGCTCCTTCAATTTTAAAGTTAAGTATTGAAAAAGCTGGAGGTTGGTATTTAGGTGCAGAAGTAAATGTTAACAGTGTTGAACTAAATTATTTACCATTATTAGTTACGATTAACGACTTACAAGCTACCGACAACAAAAAGCCAACTCATAATATTGTTGCTTTTGGTTCAGCCAGTGCAGGTGTTGATGTATGGCAATACCTATTTGGCAAAGTTCTTATTGAAGAACTATCTATTACCGGTTTAACTTTTGATAATGAACGAGCTTCAGTTGGGGAAATATTTCGTGATTCCGATACGTCATTAGTTTCAGCGACAGGACAGTCTATCGAAAAACAAATGCCAGCTATTGAAGATCAATTGCCAGATGTAAAAGATATTCTCAACGATAGTAATTTATTAACAGTTAAAGCCAGTAAACAATTAGAGCAAACCTACAAAGCTGAAAAACAGAAACTAAAACAAATAGAAAAAAATTTACCGTCTAAAGATGTTTTAAAATCTTATGAAGCAAAAGTTAAAAAATTATCAAAAACGAAAGTAAAATCGATTGAAGATTTTAATAAACTTAAAAGTGACTTTGAAGTCCTTAAAAAGCAATTTAAACAAGATAAAGCCTTAGTAAAAAAATCGAAACAACAACTTAAACAAAGTAAAAATTTACTGGCTAAAGCGTTAAAAGACGTTAAGGCTGCTCCTGACTCTGATTGGCAACAACTTAAAAGTAAATATCAGCTAGATAAAGTTGATAATGCCGATTTTGCCCATATTTTGTTTGGAGAACAAGCTCGAGATTATTACGAATCAGCAGAGCAGTTATACACTCGCATAAAACCCTTTTTAGATTCAAATAAAGCAACAAAAGCAGCAGAGCAGGCTGAAATAGAGAAGAGTTTATCCTATGGCCGCTTTATTCATTTTGTGGATGAAAATCCTCTACCGCCTTGGCTAGTTAAGAAAGCACTATTTCAAGTAGAGTTACCACAAGGCAGCTTTAACTTTGAAGTTACTGAATTAACTGCAGAGCATTGGCATCGTAACAAGCCAACGATCATAGTTGTAAGTAGTGATGATTTATTAAAAGGTGGTGACGCCCTGATAAATACTGAAGTATTTAATGATAATGTTGCTACAACGACCAAAGGTGATTGGCAATTTTCACAAGTACCAATTAATGATGCAAAATTGCGCGATAAAGATAATTTTTCGTTGGCAATGCAATCAGCAAATCTTGCCGGAGTTGGGCAATTTAATTTAGTAGATAGTTCAATAAATAGTATTAATAAATTTCAAATATCTCAGAGTAGATTTACTGGCGCATCAACGTCGAGTGTTGGTCGCTCGTTATTGTCAGCTATAGATAGTGTTAAAGAATTCTCATTGAACATTGATATAGAAGGTGAGCTAAGTTCGCCGAAATATGGCATAAAATCTGATTTAGATAACATCATTACCAAGGCTATCTCGCAGCAACTCAAAGCTAAGCTCTCTACCTTCCAAAAGAAACTACAAGCGGGCCTAAATCAGAAAGTCGCGCAGTCTTTAAAAATAAGTGATAGTGAAGCTGCCGAGTTCGCTGATGCAGACGCATTACTGAATAACACTGACAAGTCGCTAAATAAACTACTGAAATCGGATGTGGTAAAGCAAAAGAAAAAAGAATTAGAAAATAAGGCTAAAGATAAGCTAAAAGATAAACTGGATAAGTTATTCGGTTAAATTTTAAGGTAGTTATTGTAAAAGTAAAATGGCGCTTAATAAGCGCCATTTTTAATTACTCTGATAACTAATCAACAGTCCAAGTAACGTCTTTTTTTACGCCATTACGTAAATAAACGAATTTAACTTTGTCACCTTTTTTATACTTAGAAAAGCGCTCTCGAAGTGACAAAGCACTTTTTAAGTTTTTAAGCTTAACACCATCTACTTCTATAATGATATCGCCTCCTAATAAAACCGGAGTACGACCAATCATTACATTTAAATAACCGCCTTGAAAACCAAGTTTGTCAGCCAACGTTGCAGGTACAACATGCTGAATTAACATACCGTAACCGTATTGGTTATTAATTGCTTTTGACTCCATCTCATTTAACAGGTGCGGGATAAGACCAATAAATGCACTTGGTTCAGAAGCGATAACTTGTTTTATGGTATCGACAGAAACCACAAAACCTAAACCATTACTGCCACCAGATTTTGAAAGTATGTGACTTACTATACCAATAATATCGCCATCTAAATTGAATAAAGGACCGCCAGAATTACCCTGATTAATAGATGCGTCAGTTTGCAATAATCGTGGTGCTATGTCAGTTCCAGGGATGAGTTCTCTATCACGAACGCCGCTTAAATAACCAACGGATAAGCTGTGACTTACACCATAAGGTGCGCCAATAGCTATTACTTGCTCACCAATAGTGTAGCCACCATCATCAGCAAGTTTGAGAGGTTTAATGTTGCTAGGAACCTTCCTAGCGCGGATCATGGCAAGATCGATTAAATTATCAACCCAAAGGACATGACCTGAAGTTTTTGTACCATCGGTAAAAATCACTTCAATGTTTGTTGCTTTGCCAACAACATGTGCCGCAGTTAGGATGTTACCTTCATTACTAATTAATGCGCCTGAGCCTAAAGACTTACTCGTTGTTTCTTTATAAGTTACTTGTCCTGGTTTAGGGCTGGCAATTGAGGTTACATGGAGTTCAACAACACCATCGTTTACTTTTTTAAAAAGTTGTTTTACTGAGTCATCTGCCAGTGCAGATAAAGAGAAAATAGCAAGAATTCCTACACAAAAAATACGAAACATATGTTTTCCAATTTGGGAGCTAAAAATTCGAGTGTACGCAGTTTATTAACAAATGAAAGGAATATTTAACATTTAACCGATTGGTGTTTAGCCTGAAGAGAGGAAACTTTAGTAACAAGGTTTACAGGAAGTCATGAATGCTGTGAACACATGGTGCGTTAGTATGGTCCATGTTAAGTTGGCATTCCTTCGTCCCTGAAGTAAAAAAAAGGCTTTAAGAATACTCTTAAAGCCTTAAGTAGAAGATGAAAAGTTAAGCTGATTTTTTTCTCGCCTTTTTAGCTTTTTTTGCCTTTTTAGCAGCCTTAGACTTTCGACTAAGTCCTGCATTTTTCTTAACTACTTTCTTCGTCTTATTTTTTTTAACTGGCGTGCGTGCTTCTTTATAAGCAGGGCGCAGTTCATCTATAACACGGCGACGTAGGATTTCTTCGGTAAAGCGCTCAATCTTGCCAACCGACAACATATCGTGTGCTTCAACCAATGAAATAGCTGTCCCTTTTTTTCCCGCTCGACCGGTACGGCCAATGCGGTGGACATAGATATCAGCTTTACGTGGCATATCAAAGTTAATCACGTGAGTTATGTCATCAATGTCTAGTCCGCGTGCAGCTATATCGGTAGCGATTAAAATATTTACCTTGCCACTTTTAACACGAGCAACGGCATTATTGCGTTTGTCTTGTGGCATTTCACCTTCAAGCCAAGCATTACTTAAATCATCACTTTGCAATACACCAGCAAGCATTTGCACGGTTTCGCGTTTATTGGCAAATACTACCGCTCGTTTAACATCTTCTTGTTTAAGAATATGGCAAAGCAGTTTCAATTTATGTTCTTTATTATCGGCTAAATGTAGCCACTGATGAGTTTTGGCTTTCTCTTTACGAGAAGGATCCGATTCAACAAATACAGGCTCATTTAACAAGTCTTTAGAAAAACGAATGATGCCAGCACCGGCTAAAGTGGCAGACAATAATAATGTTTGTTTTCTCCACCGTGCTTCACCGGCGATACGATTAATGCTGTCTGAAAAACCCATATCCAACATGCGGTCAGCTTCATCTAACACTAGTATCTCGATGTCTCTGGCATCAAACTGTTCGTTATCGATGTAATCCATTAAGCGACCAGGTGTAGCGATCAGCATATCAGTGGTTTGGGTTAATATTTCTTTGTGCGAGCCATAATTTACACCGCCGGTAATTAAACCAATTTTAATATCGGTAAACTCAGTTAATAGCTGTGCTTGTTGATATATTTGGGTTGCTAATTCACGTGTAGGTGCAAGGATCAAAACTCTAGGGAAACCAGGCTGGGTTCTTGGGTAATCCAATAAGTGTTGTGCAGAAGGTAAAATAAAGGCTGCAGTTTTGCCTGTACCTGTGGGGGCTGATGCTAATACATCTTTACCTGCCATAGCTTCTGGCAAAACTAAACTTTGGATTGATGTTGGTTTTTTGAAACCTGCCTTTGCGGTGCCGGCAACAAGTTCGTCATCAAGATCAAACTGTTTAAACATGGATTATATTTACCTTAGAGTATTATTATACCAAGTTGATTAATCAATTAGGTATTAAGAGTTGTTTCGTTATGAACTTAAAATTTATTATATAGTATATTTTATATACAGTATTTGAAAAATACGAATTTTTACATTTGGTTATAAAAGTTTAAGCGAGTATCTCACTCATTTCTTCAAGTATTTGTTCGGTCCAATTCTCAATGCGCTGTTCAGTTAAATCGTATTGAGTTTCATCATCAAGAGATAGGCCAACAAAAAATTCTTTATCTGATGTTAGTGCCTTAGACTCTTCAAATTCATAACCTTGATTTGGCCAGTAACCAATAATATTGGCTCCCTGTGGAATAATTTGATCATGCAACATACCTAACGCATCTTGAAACCATTGACCATAGCCAACCTGATCCCCTAAACCAAATACTGCTACAATTTTATCTTGTAAATTTAAGCTAGTAATATCATCCCAGCTCGACTCCCAATCTTCTTGGAGCTCACCAAAATCCCATGTAGAAATTCCAAATATTAAAATGTCGTATTGCAAACAATCAGATAGTGGTACATCTTTAATGTTAAATATTTCAACAAGATCTGCACCCATAGCAAGCTGAATTTTTTCAGCCGCCATTTCGGTATAGCAAGTAGTTGAACCATAGAACAAACCGATTTTCATTATAATGATATTTCCAGTACTTTATTTGCCCGCGATTCTAACAGAAAATTCAGCATAAGCTAAAGTGAAATACGGGTAAATATCGGCATTAATGAACTATAATGTGTTAATAGTAGGTAAATTTAGGTGTAAATAGGCAAATCAGTTATCAAAAGCAAGGGTTTATCTTGCATTTGATGGCATAAGTAAGTAATTTTACCCACCTAAATCCGGTCATGTTTATATGCGTTCTTAATTAGTTGTAAGGGCGCCTTAGTAATTGCATTGAACACGGAATACATATTAGGAAATTAAGTTATGTTAAAAAAATTAATTGCAGTTGTGTCTACAACATTTATGTTGTTCACATTGCCAAGTCAAGCTGTTGAAAACAACGAAGCACAGATAAAAGCAAGTTTATCCAAGTTAGGTTTACAAGTAGAGTCTATTGCTCCCTCTAAAATGGAAAATTTATATGAAGCCTTTACTAACCAAGGCATGTTTTATACCAGCGCTGATGGTAAGTTTTTAATTCAAGGTAAAATATATGAAATTACTGAAGATGGCATCAGCAGCTTAACTGAAGAAAGTTTAGCTAAAGTGCGTATTGATGGCATGGAAAAGTTCGAAGGTTCAATGATTGTTTTTCCTGCTAAAGATGAAAAATATCAAATGACTGTGTTCACCGATTTAACCTGTGGTTACTGTCGTAAATTGCACAATCAAATGGGCAGCTATAACGACTTAGGTATTACCGTGCGTTACTTGGCATTCCCTCGCGGTGGATTACAGAGCCAATCTTTCACCGACATTCGCAGTGTATGGTGTAGTGATGATCAACAAAGTGCGATGACCAATGCTAAAGGCGGCGCTCAGGTTGAACAAAAAGTATGTTCATTACCTGTGGGCGAACAATACGATTTTGGCCGCAAAATTGGAGTTTCCGGTACTCCTGCAATTATGTTAGACGATGGCATGATGCTTCCTGGTTACAAAACACCTGAGCAAATGAAGCAAATATTTCAGAGCTATTCAGTGAAAAAAGCAGGGTAATGTAATTCTGTTTATTTTATGATTAGGCGCCTATTTGGCGCCTTAATTATTTCTAATATAAAGTAGGTTGGTCTGAATTTAATCGGACGTTAAAGTAAAAGCGAGCGTAACCTATCTAAATACGATAACCTATCACTAATTCCACTCTAAAAAGATCCCCTTATGGACAAGCAAATAAGTCGCCGAGAGAATTGCGATACATCGGCATTGCCGGCACATCTACATCCTGTACTAAAACAAATATATGCATCTCGTGGTATTACTGAACCAAGCCAATTAGAGCAAAGTGCAGCAAGCATGCACAAGCCTTCTAAGTTGATGGGGCTAGATACTGCCTGTGAATTATTGTTCAGTGCAATTAAAGACAATAAACGCATTATTGTTGTAGGTGACTTTGATGCCGATGGTGCAACTTCTACAGCATTGATGATGGACGGGTTAAGGCTACTAGGATCGGTTAACCATGACTTTATTGTGCCAAATCGGTTCGAATATGGCTATGGTTTAACACCTGAAATTAGTGAAATGGCAGTGGCTAAAGGCGCACAAGTAATTATTACTGTTGATAACGGGATTAGCTGTATTAGCGGTGTTGCTAAAGCGAAAGAATTAGGCTGTTTGGTGATAGTGACTGACCATCATTTACCAGGCAATTCATTGCCAAATGCAGATGCCATTGTTAATCCAAACCAACATGGCTGTACTTTTCCAAGTAAAGCTCTTGCTGGTGTCGGCGTTGCCTTTTATTTAATGGCAGCGCTTCGTCAAACAATGCGTAGTAATGATTGGTTTAACACTAAACAAATTCCTGAGCCAAACATGGCACAGCTTCTTGATCTAGTCGCGTTAGGTACGGTTGCCGATGTGGTGAGCCTGGATCAAAATAACCGAATTTTAGTTGCTCAAGGTTTAAAGCGAATAAGAGCAGGAGCTACGCGCCCAGGTATTGAGGCACTAATTGAAATAGCAGGCAAAAATCAACAAAAAATGGTTGCCAGCGATTTTGGTTTTGGCATAGGGCCGCGATTAAATGCTGCAGGTCGATTAGATGATATGGGATTGGGTATTCAATGTTTACTCGAAACCGATTTAAACAAAGCTCGGATAATGGCCAAAGATCTCGATGATTTAAATAAAACTCGACGAGAAATAGAGCAGGGCATGCAGCTTGAAGCTGAAAACGTACTTATAAAGCTGAACTTTTGTGAAGATAATTTACCTTCAGCATTAGCTTTATTTCAAGATGATTGGCATCAAGGCGTTATTGGCATAGTTGCAGGGCGATTAAAAGAAAAATTTCATCGGCCAACGGTAGTGTTTGCCAGTGGTAATGACGATGAAATTAAAGGCTCGGCTCGTTCAATTCCCGGTTTACACATTCGTGATTTACTTGAACATATTGACTCTCAACACCCAGATTTAATTTTAAAGTTTGGTGGTCATGCGATGGCTGCAGGGCTTTCTATTAATAAATCAGACTTTAATAAATTTCAACAATTACTTAATGAATATGCCCAGAAATGGTTAAGTGCGGATATGCTTCAAGGCAAAATATTGTCTGATGGCGAACTAGCAAAAGACGCTTTCAATTTAGAGTTTGCCAGTTTATTAAGAGAGTCTGGTCCTTGGGGACAAAATTTTCCTGAGCCAGTATTTGATAATAATTTTAAAATTATTCAACAACGCATTGTTGGTGAAAAACATTTAAAACTGATGGTACAAATTGACGATTTAGCCATAGATGCCATCGCATTTAATGTTGATACATCTATCTGGCCTAATAATCAATGCAACTGGGTGCACTTGGCATATAAACTCGACGTTAATGAATTTAGAGGCAAACAAACAGTGCAGCTTTTGGTTGATCATATTGAAGCTGTGTAAATTCAATTGTTATTTTATTGAATAATAAATATAAAGATAACGCTCTACTCTTTTATGTAGAGCGTTATTACGCTACAATGCGCGACTATTTTTCTAAGTTTTTGAGCTAAGTTTTTATTGATGTTTGAAGTCAATCCTTTACATAACCAAATCAAAGACATTCGCGAACGCACCGATGTGCTTCGGGGGTACCTTTGACTATGACCAAAAATTTGAACGCTTAACTGAAGTTAATCGTGAACTAGAGCTTCCTGATGTATGGAACGAACCTGAGCGAGCACAAGCGCTTGGTAAAGAACGTTCATCATTAGAGCTGATAGTAAAAACTATCGATGACATGGATAGTGGTTGTGAAGATGCTAGCGAATTAATCGAACTTGCTGTTGAAGAAGAAGACGAAGAAACCTTAATTGAGGCCCAAGCCGAAATTGATGGTTTAGAAACGCAATTAGCAAAACTTGAATTCCGCCGGATGTTTTCTGGCCCGCAAGATGCAAACAATTGTTACCTTGATATTCAATCAGGCTCTGGCGGTACTGAAGCTCAAGATTGGGCGCAAATGATCCAACGTATGTTTTTACGTTGGGGCGATGCCCACGGCTATAAGCCTGAAGTTATAGAAGAAACTGATGGTGATGTTGCAGGCATCAAAGGTTGTACTATAAAGTTTACCGGTGAATATGCCTACGGTTGGTTAAAAACCGAAACCGGTGTGCATCGTTTAGTTCGCAAATCGCCGTTTGATTCGAGTGGTAAGCGTCATACATCGTTTGCTTCAGCGTTTATTTATCCTGAAATAGATGACGATATTGAAATAGATATCAATCCGGCTGATTTACGCATTGATACCTTTAGAGCGTCTGGTGCTGGTGGTCAGCATGTAAACAAAACCGATTCGGCAATTCGTATCACTCACATTCCAACAAATGCCGTGGTGAGTTGTCAGGCCGATCGCTCGCAGCATAAAAACCGAGCAACGGCGATGAAGCTTTTAAAAGCTAAGCTTTATGAACTAGAAATGCAAAAACAAAACGAAGATAAGCAAATGCTCGAAGATGGCAAGTCTGATATCGGCTGGGGCAGCCAAATTCGTTCTTACGTGCTAGATGATAGCCGCATAAAAGATTTACGAACCGGCGTTGAATCACGCAATACACAAGCAGTGCTAGACGGTGGTTTAGATCAATTTATTGAAGCCAGCTTAAAATTTGGCCTTTAAAATATTTACGTAATACTGAGAAATTAAAATGACAGAACAAGCAAAAGACGAAAACAAATTAATCGCTGAACGTCGCGGTAAATTAGATAACATTCGTGAAAACTGCCCAGCTAATGGCCACCCAAATGATTTTAATCGTGAGCATTACGCTGCTGATATTCAAGCTGAACATGGTGAAAAAACCAAAGAAGAGCTTGAAGAATTACAGGTAACTTATGCTGTTGCTGGTCGTGTTATGGCTAAACGAGGTCCATTCTTGGTTTTACAAGATATGTCTGGCCGAATTCAGGCTTATGCTGAAAAAGCTGTACAAAAAGACATTAAAGCACGTTGGGGCTTATTAGATATCGGTGACATTATTGGTGTTAAAGGTATTTTACATAAATCAGGTAAAGGCGATTTATACGTGAATATGGAAGAGTATTCATTATTAACTAAATCATTACGCCCATTACCAGAAAAATTCCACGGTTTATCAGATCAAGAAATGAAGTACCGTCAACGCTACGTTGATTTGATCATCAATGAAAAAACTCGTGATACATTCCAAGTCCGTTCTCAAATAGTTAGTGGTATTCGTAACTTCTTAACTGAGCGTGGTTTCATGGAAGTTGAAACGCCAATGCTACAAGTTGTTCCTGGTGGCGCCACAGCTAAGCCATTTGAAACATTCCATAATGCCTTAGATATTGACATGTACTTACGTATCGCTCCAGAGCTTTACTTAAAACGTTTAGTGGTTGGTGGTTTCGAAAAAGTATTCGAAATTAACCGTAACTTCCGTAACGAAGGTTTATCAACTCGTCATAACCCAGAATTCACTATGATTGAATTCTACCAAGCGTATGCTGATTACAATGACTTAATGAACCTTACTGAAGATATGCTACGTACCTTAGCTGTAGATGTTATGGGTAACTCAGTTATTCGTAATACAGTTAAAAATAGTGACGGCGATGTAACTGAAGAGAAGTTCTACGATTTCGGTCAACCGTTTGAGCGTATATCAATGATGGATGCAGTTATTAAGCATGCGCCACATTTAGACGCTGACGTAATTAAAGATCCAGAAGGTCGCTTTGAAGAGCTACGCGCTATTGCTAAGAAAGTTGGCGTTAAAGAGCCTGAAGGTAAAAACGTTTGGGGTCCAGGTAAGTACCTTTGTGAAATTTTTGAAGAAGTTGCAGAGCATATGCTTGACCAACCTACATTCATTACAGAATACCCATGGGAAGTTTCACCACTAGCTCGTCGTAACGATGACAACTCATTCATAACTGACCGCTTCGAGTTCTTCGTTGGCGGCCGTGAATTAGCAAATGGCTTCTCTGAGCTTAACGATGCTGAAGATCAAGCCGCACGCTTTAAAAAGCAAGTTGAAGAAAAAGATGCTGGCGATGATGAAGCTATGCATTTTGATGAAGACTACATCACAGCCCTTGAGTATGGTTTACCACCAACAGCCGGTGAAGGTATTGGTATTGATCGTTTAGTAATGTTATTTACTGACTCTCCAACAATTAAAGACGTGATCTTGTTCCCACATATGCGTCCAGTTGCTGAATAAATTGTTGTTATAGTAAATTGAAAAAAACCACCTAAAGGTGGTTTTTTTATGCCTGCTAACTGGCGATTTATACCAATTCCATTAATGATGAGATCTACTTTTTAGTGAGGACAAACGGATAAAAACAAGGCAGATAATTAATGGACTTGGTATTATATTTATTTAATGGCTTTGACTATGTCATGAACAGATATACCATATTAGAAAAATACTTCGCCATCCCCAGAAGTGGAACGAGATGAGGGGCCTCCTTCAGACTTGGCATAAGTGTAACAAGTAAGTATTAGAGTTTTATACTGTGAAATATTTTGTCCAGTAAACTCTACGTTTGTTTTGAATAACTTCCCCCCCACTGAGAGAGTATTGTTCCTTAGCTCTTGGAGCTATAAATAGTCTGAGTAATATCAAGGGTTTACTGAATGCTACCCAAAAGGGAGAGAGCCTTTAATATCGCATATAGACAACAATGCTTGATATACTGTATTGTAAATCATCTGTAGATGTTGTAATTACAAAGATAAAATAATAATAATAAAAAAGGCTCACCTGATTGTTATTCTCCTTTACTTTCATATCTCAGAAAATAACGAATACAAACTATTAATTTAATTTATTGCTTACTATTTTGAAAGCTGTCAATTGTATGGTTCGACGCTTTTGAGTGATTGAAATAATGGATTACTCTTGGTAAAAAAAATCGAGTAAATATAATGTTTGTTTTGATAGATCTGCTCTGAATATATCACTTTTTATTATCTTGGCGTTCGTCTTCGTTTACCTAGTTTTTTTTCTAATTTGTCTGTAATTAATGGTTTTATCATTATCAGACTAAAACAAGATATAGGAAGTTTTAAAATGAAACGATTTTCAACACAGCTGTTTGTTTTGTTATTTATTACTCAACTTTTTGCCTGTGGAGGAGGAGGTGGAGAAGAGGATAGTAATAAAGCCTCAATTGCTAATGTTGCACCTACTACTAATGCGGGTAGTGATCAAACGGTTAATGAAGTGACAACTGTATCCTTAACTGGCAGCGGCACAGACTCTGACGGGACTATTGAAAGTTATAGTTGGACACAAACTGATGGCAATCCTGTAACTCTTACGAACGCAAATACCGCAACTGCTACATTTGATGCGCCAAGCACGCTTGTTCAATTAACCCTTACTTTCCAATTAACGGTAACTGATAATGAAGGCGCAACGGCAACAGACGTCATAGCCATCATGGTAAACCCTGTGAATGTTGCACCTTCTACTAATGCAGGTAGTGATCAAACGGTTAATGAAGTGACAACTGTGTCCTTAACTGGCAGCGGCACAGACTCTGATGGAACTATCGAAAGTTATAGTTGGACACAAACTGATGGCAACCCTGTAGCTATTACGAGCGCAGATACCGCAACTGCTACATTTGATGCGCCAAGCACGCTTGTTCAATTAACCCTTACTTTCCAATTAACGGTAACTGATAATGAAGGAGCAACGGCAACAGACTCTGTAATTATCACCGTTAACCATGCTGATTACTCAGTAAATGTAGTATTCCCTAAAGTTTCCTCACTAACTGACAACGACTCAATAATCATCAGAGGCACTCAAGGGCAAGATGTAGAAAATCTAAGTGTTAACGGTACGGATGTCGATAGAATTACCTACCAAACTGAGGGGTTCTGGACTGTAGAACTTCCTTTAGCTATGGGTGAAAATGCATTTAACGTTCAGTATTCAGCGGGTAATGATAATATCACTCTTGATGCTATTGATGTTAAAAGAGTAGGCATTGCTGTTACAGGTACAAGACAGATTGCTAAAAATGATGATGATGGTAGTTATTATATTTATGACGATGGTACTAAGAGTATTTTACATCGCACGGCAGATGGCACAAATACTTCGGCTATTTATCAATTTCGCATCGAGGATTTTCCTAATGATGATGAGTTTCGTGATGAACTAAAAGAAGATCCGCCGGAAGGCATGGTGCTTTCAGAAGATGGTAGTTTATTGTATTACTGGAACGACTTTGAAGATACCTTTAGAGTGATGGCAATAACGCTCGCCACGGGCACATTAACTGAATTATATGGACCTGACTCAGCAGGTTATATTGATTATGATGTTAACGATGATACCAATATGCTGCTCGATACTAGTAGAGGCACAGCGGGACAAATACTATTAACGCGTTATAGGAAAGATGAACCACCGATATTTTACGATATTGCTCTGAAAAGTATTATTGAAATGGACTTTCCCGATTTACAAACAATCACAGCTTCAAGCCGATCTTTCTACCGATCCGTCGATTATAAAGATGACAATACCTTAATTGTATTATTTGCAAAAGATGATACTCAAGAAACCTATACCGCAGAGGTTGAGTTGGCTAGTTGTGATGTCGCACCTTGTGACTTTAGTAATATATTACAAGTTACAACTGTTAATGATGGCTGTCAGGCAATGACAGAGAGTTATAATAAATATGGCTACCATCAAGCTAGTCATTCAGTGGTTTATTATAAATACCCTAAATTATGTGTACTTGATATTGCCAATCAAACAATCAGTGATTTAGAGCCACAGCTTAATGATTTAGGGGCTGTTTCAAATAACTTGAGCCAGTTCAATGTTGCTGATAATGAACTTATTTTTGATTCAGGCAGTTCAGCCAATTTGCAACAGTTGCATTATCAATTAGCGGCTAATTTTCCTTCAGTTAATCTATCAGCTGAGTTTAAAGGTCCGGATTTAACCATTGGTGATGCTACACTGTCACCAACCACGCCTAGAGAAGTGGTTATAAATTCAGATGATAATTTACTGTACTGGCTAGATAGAAAAAACACTGGTTTGAGCGCAGCACAAGTACATAGCCTTGATTTAGCAAATAATAGTTGGACAACACTCGGGAGTTACCCTTCCGTTTCTTTTGAAATTGCCACTTATAACTCTGTGAGTAGTTCACTATTTGTTTATAACGATGATAGTAGCTCGGATGAGGAAGTGTTTGAAATTGATGTTGATACCGGTGACTACACTGTACTTATAGGTGCAACTGAGAAAGCAACAATTGCTTACCCTAACTTTAATGTAGATTCCATGGCGCTGGATGAAGCCAATCAGATACTTTATTTAGCTAGGCAAATTGATTTCAGTGATGTACCAGCAAATTTTGGTCGATTTAGTCTATTAGCATGGGATATTGAGAAAAAAGTATTAACTGACGTTTCACCGATTGTTGATATTACGCTGCCAGAAAACGTTGCTCAGAATAACTTTTATGCCAACTACGATATGACGTTTGACCCAGTAAATAACCAAGTTATCTTTTATGGCACCTCATATACATTGTGGGCTGTTGATGTAACTACTGGTGCTCGACGTGTTTTTTCTGCTCAAGATGTACAAGGTGGTCCTGATATTAGCAACACCAGGGGGCATGTGATTGATATTGATAACAATCGCTTACTCGCATCGTCACAAGATCATGAATCGGTTTTTGCTTATGATCTAGATACTGGTGAACGTTCATTTGTCAGTACGAAAAGCATTGAAAACGGAATCAATTTGCAACAACCTATTGGCATTGATCTATTTAAAGATGATCAGGTTTCTGTTGTAGCAGATGAAAGAATTGACGCTCTGTTTATGGTTGATAACCTCACTGGACACCGTCTATTGATACAAAACCAGTAACATCTAGAAATAGATATAAGCTCTTTGCTTAGTTATGTTAGCCGTTTAAATAGATGAGGCAGGCGGTAGAGCTCAAAAGGACTACCGCCTTCGACAGTTTGATATAAGAGCACGATTCCACTGAGCGTGTGAAAATTTTGCTCTTCTTTTGAAAAACAGCAAATATGTTTTGATTAGTTAATATCAAATAAGATTGTAATCAACTCTATATTAGAGATACCTAACTATAGAAGGTAACTCTAATATAGATATGTATCTAATGCGCACAAAGTGATCATCTCAGAGACTTTTCTTACGACCGCTTTGTCAGAAGTATTTGTCTTTAATGAACCAAATACTAAAGGCTGCTTTGAGCGAATTGCAGACGTAGATAAGCACATGGAATTAATAATTACTTCAGGAATTGAAGGTTCATAATTAATGGCGTTTAAAAAATATATTAGACCTGTAAATTTAGGTATTAAAACTAAACTAGAGCAAGCAGTATTAGAGCTAATTGCAGGTTTTATATGTGCAGTATTTTCTTATGTTGGTTACGAGGCTGACTTAGTAATATTATGTTATCCGACAGCATTGGTTGCTTTAATATGCTTTATGTTGTCTTTGTATAATCTTTATGAGTTAGTTCAATATTGGCTAAGTAAATCGCCTGACAAGGCATGAACTAATGTCTCTGAACAATGATTCAATTATGATTAAATTTCTCAAATGGGCTTTAATTGCTCCTACAACAGTAGTGTTATTTATTGCTTTAATATTCATAGTTGATGGCAAAATGAATCAGGTTTTCGGTTGTTCGATTGATAGAAAGCCAGTAGTTAAAAAGATAACTGACCACTTAAAGAAAATTAACTTAGATGATAAATATCTAAAAGAAGACCCCGACGGTGATGATGGATGTAATCTTTCATACATATACAAGAGTGAAACTGAGCATATCCATTTCGTTGTTATTGAAGGATATAAGCTAACTTACTGGGATTACAATAAACGCGGTTAGAGTAGCTAGATTTGACTATTCAAAATCAATGACTTAATGCCGCTTAAGAGCGAATAACAGTCGGTCATTATTGACTGTCGTTATTAACTTGAACCATATGGAAAGGATTAATTATTCGATGTTTCATACACTTTTCTACTGAATAAAACTGTTAGCTGTATAGATGATAGATTCATATAACTTTAAACTTATTATATATTTTTTCTTAAGTATTTATGCTGTTTTTCACAGCATATACTGGGTGAAAAATTACGCCTTTCACAAAGCATTAAAAACTATAGAGCCTGAATTATACAAACGAATAAAAATGAAATGGTCAGGAAATAAACCGTTCATGGACTTTATTTTTAAAAAAGGCTTTCATAACTTAACTAATGACACTTTATTTAAAATGTGCCGAGAGTTATATTTATTGGGCTCTATTGGACAGTGGGGTTTTAATATCGGCATTGTCTTATTTTTGTCTTGGTACGTAATATACAGCTAATGGCACAATTTGAACGGCTGCGGGATTTGACGTAAGTTATTGAAAACGAAGGGATAAAATGAGCGATAAACAGACGCCCACCACACTATACTTTACAATAAAAATTACACTTAAATATTATGTTAACTCGTGAAGAAATAAGCCGAAAAGTAAAAAGAAAAGCAGCAATTAAAAAAGTCACCTTGCTTTTAATTGGTTTTCTTTTCGTGTTATGGCTACTGATTAGCTTCTTAAATCAGCGTGAAGATTCAGTGGTTTTAACTGAGAGTTGGCAAGAGTGTATACCTAATCAATGTAGTTATAAAATAAAGGTTAGCAACACTTCAAAGCTAAGTAAGTCAGCTTTTGTTCGCATAAATGCTTTCTTTAAAAGAGAGCATCCAGAAGGTGCTGATACCTTTCATATAGTTAATACAGAGAGGCTTGATATTTACCTTGAGCAGAGCGAAGAGCAAACCTTTGAAGGAATTGTAGAAGTTCCTTTCGAAGCTCATTTTCTAAAATTTAGCGTAGGTGATATTGAGTATTAATTTAAATCTCTTCGGTGGCTTGTGGCACAATTTGCACGGTTGCAGTATTTAGCGTAAGTTATTGAAATCGAACGGCTCCGAAGAGCGATTAAGAGACCATCAACTTTCAATATTTTATGCAAATAAATTTACCCATTTTTAAATTTTCTCTAGTAATTTTTGCTGCGATAGTCGTATTGCTTATCTTTATAGTTGCTTTAACGAAAGCAACAACAGGTGACCAGCGAACCATCATAGAGCCAGACATAATAATAGATTACTTATATACTGAAAATCAGCAATGTGATTGTTGGTATCGTGCAGAAGGAGGTGATGTATCTGGTTTTTCTGAAGGACTAGGGTGCAATATTTTGGTAATGGATAAAGTTGATAGGGACAATCTTCCAGAGTGCACTTATAAAGTCTGGAAGGATAATTCAAAGCTTAATTAAGTTAACTAATCGTATGGCAGCAAATGGCACAAAACAGCCATAGAAGATCCCAATCAATTTACCCACAACACGTTCAATGAGATCACTCATCTCGCCTTCGCTCGTAGCGGTTGAATATTGAGCTCCCAATCCTCGTGTTCGCCTGGTCCTGCAGGCCCTATTTTTCCTTGCGCCGACAATAGTAAAGTTTTTGGATCGTGAACCACTCCGTCCTTCACTACTAGCCGAATATCCCGTGTCGCCTTAATATCGTCCAAAGGGTTCCCCCTGACCACAATCAGATCGGCAAGCTTTCCAGATTCAATTGAGCCGAGTTTGTCGGAAACACCTAGCGCGCTAGCTCCATTAATGGTCGCAGCTTTTAAAACTGCAACAGGAGATAAACCAGCGTAAGTCATGGCTAGTAATTCTCGATGATAGGCAAAGCCAGGTAAAAGATTGGTGTACACAGGCTCATCGGTGCCAATAACCAGAAGGTTCTCACCACCCTCTTTATAAAGCGACATGAGCTCAACTATTCTTTGAGCAAATTCTTTCTCATCTGACTCTGGCTCGGGAGGACCACGCTGTTCAAGTAGAGATTGAGCATAGGGAGTAAAATATTTTGCTTCATCAGTCCAGACCATTTCCGCGAGATGGTCACGACGCAAATTGATGCCACCATACATCTGCAAATTAGCACCATAATACACCTGATGCTTGATCATTAGATTAACCATTTCATCCGTTTCCGCACTTCTTGGATCGTCAGTTCCAAGGGCGAGGGTAAGCTGATGCTCAATGCGATCAATACCCATCATTATGGCATCACGTGTAGATACATCATATTCGACGTCGTAATTACCTAGGTGCCCAGCCGTTGTCATGCCATTTTTATGTGCTTGTTCAATAAGAATTTTTGCTTCGCTAGGTGTCGCCTGTTTTATTTTGATACTGACGACACCTTGTTGGGCCCATTTGTCGACTTCGTTTCGAATTTCATTTTCTGAGATATCATTAGGCCAGGCTATACATTCATCACTGGCCACCTTTACTTGATACTCACAGCGAAAGGCACCGAAATAGGGACCGGATACAAACAAGCGGGGCCCGATGGCATCGCCAGCCTCAATAAGATCCCGTTGAGCAATAACACGTTCAGGGTAAAACTCACCCGCTGACCAAGTAGAAGTCACGCCATTAGCCAGAAAGATAATACCGTTATGAACAACTTCCTCTACGCGTCCATTATCTACCAGATCCAAGTTGTAATGGGCATGCAAATCAATCAGCCCTGGTAGGATTGTTTCTGACTCGGATAACTCAATAACCCTGGCATACGAAATATTCTGTTGCTCTGCGGAAACATCAAGGCCGACGATTTTGCCATCTTGAATAACGATGCCGCTATTGCGTCTTCGGGTGTTGCTTACTCCGTCAAACAGCCAGCCACCACGGATAAGGACAGGTCCTGTTTCCGTTTCAGTCGCTTGAGCGAGAGTCGCTAAGGGGGAAAAGCCAATCAGAAGTGCGATCGCATAAATAACAAGTCGGATTGCATGCTGCATGTTTTCTCCAAAGCTAACGCTGATAAAGTGAGGTTAAAATTCACTTTACATGGATGTAGCTGGATGACAATTACCCTAACGTGTTAGTTTTTCTATGAATTTTATGGGGAAGTTGGATTTTCAACTAAACAATAAAAGTTGAAATTAGTCGGGAATGAGTATTTATATTTTTCGATGTAGGGTTTAGTTACAAAAAAGCGCTAAGTATATCGTCATATACTTAGCGCTCATTTATTTTATTAATGTCACACTACTAAGAACAATTAATGGTCGTGACCACAGCCACCTTCAGCATGTACATGGCCGTGAGCAATCTCTTCTTCTGTTGCATCACGTACTTCTAAAATTTCTACATCAAACTTTAAGTCGATGCCTGCAAGAGGGTGGTTACCATCTACAGTAATTTCGTCATCTTCCATGCCAATAACAATAACTGTTTGTTCACCATCATCAGTTTGAGCACGAAGTTGCATGCCAACATCTAAATCGTCGATGCCTTGGAATAATGATTTTGGAACAGTTTGTACGTATTCGTCATGGCGGTTGCCGTAAGCATTTTCTGCATCTACATCAACAATAAACTTATCGCCTACTGCTTTATCATTTAATTCTGTTTCTAAACCTGGGATTAAAAAACCAGCACCTTGGATAAAGGCTAAAGGTTTTGAATCGTGAGAGCTGTCGATTAATGTTTCTTCGCTATCCATTACTGCGTAATGCATTACTACAACTTTGTTGTTCGCTATTTTCATAAAATGTCCTGACTGTATTTAAATGTTAATTTCTAAGATTCTTCAAGTATTGAATAAGGTAATGTCATTAAGTTAAACTTAATGCCATTGTGATGCTTTAAACGCAAATTTGCATCTTGCTCGGTATCATTTGCAAGCACAGCTTGTATATAAATGGTGCCGTCATCTGCTTCGTAGTGACTAATAATATCACCACCTTTACGCCAATTTTCACCTATTTGCTTTTCTAAAGCTGAATCATCATTGATCCCAGCCTCATCTTGCCATTTTGCTTCACCTTCGCTTTTAAGGATAAATAATGCTTTTTTATTTCGTCCTAAATATTTCATTCGAGCTACGGTTTCTTGGCCAAGGTAGCAGCCTTTAGTAAAGCTTATGCCATTAACAAATTGTAAATTCAACATTTGCGGTACGTATTCACCAACGGAGCTTTCATTCATATGAACAAAACCTGATTGGATTTCTAGCAATGTCCACAACGCGCTTGGAAATAGATCTATTGTTAGTGAGTCAACCATTTTATTAATGGTCGTTGTTGAGGCTACAACTAAGTATCTATTAGTTGTTCCACCTATATAAATAACAGACACTTCATTATGAGTTATGACGGGAGTAAAAGAGTCGGGAACTGCGTTAAAGTTTTTTTGAATAAACTCCACGCCTTTACTACCTGTTAATGCCATAAAGCTTAAATCATCAGCTTCGCTGATATCAACTTTGGCAAACACACCAAATTTTTGCAGCTCTTTCATTGAGCTTGCCAATGATCCTTTGCTTTGGATGAGTAAACGGCGATCAGAATGATTAATTAATCGAAATGCTGAATACATTTTACCTTTAGCATCGCAATGCCCACCTACCAGTAACTTAGTAATAGGTAACTGTGTCGTATCGCATGTTAGCTGGCCTTGTAGATATTTATCTGCTTCATCACCAGTAACAGATATGGCGCTGATATTATCAACAATAACGGCAAAGCTTTCTGGCAGTTGTTCAATATTGGGAAGAGATGTTTGAAGATTCATAAGGTTCTACTATTGTTTAGTTAGTATCTAAATAGGGGTTATATAACTTGATTTCAAGGTATAGATATAAATTATAGAGTATTTGTAGCTAGTCAGCAGGTTTTTGAAAAGCTACAATAGCGCTATAAATAACTCTCTTTTAAATACTGGATGGAAAATGTCGTTATCCGAGAATAAACCTAGATTACGTTGGGCTTGTCGTCGTGGCATGCTAGAGCTAGATGTATTATTTATGCCGTTTGTCGAAGAGGCATGGGATGATTTGACTAAACAGCAAAAACAAGACTTTGATCGTTTACTTGAATGTGATGATCCTGAGTTATTTGCTTGGTTTATGGGTCACGAGGAATGCAAGGATGAAGCCCTCAGCGCAATGGTGCAAATTATACTCACAAGAGTCAAAGTATAATTTTATCTTACAAAATTCTACATTAGTAAAACAAGTCCCGTACTACCTAGCGGGGCTGATGTTTTTCATCTGCTTTATTATTTTAGCTTATTTTGGCTTACATCTTAGCCACCAAACTATTTTTCTCTGCTCGGCAGTTACAGCATTTTTTACCCTTTGTTTATGTTGGCATTTAAAGTTTAATACTTTAATGACAAGAGCATTTTTCATTAGTAATGATGGCATATTAACCTTGGCTGCAAATAAAAAATATCTGGTAACACAAGGTAGTCTGGTATTCAGCTTTGGCTGTGCTCTGAAGTTAACAGAAATAAAGCCAAAAACGCTAAATCAACACCAAGAAAATAAACCGTTGAATAAGTTTATTTTCAAAGATGAACTAAACGATGAAGGCTATCGACGCTTGTGTCGAATTGTTTTGAGATACAAAAAAGACTAAGCTTCAGGATTAAATGTTTTAGCTGCTTTATTAGAAGGTTTAAGAACTGTAGGACCTGAATTATCAAGCAACTCTGGATAATCTAAAGTGTAATGTAAGCCACGGCTTTCTTTGCGCTCCATTGCACATAATATCATTAATTCAGCTACTTGGACTAAGTTTCGTAGTTCAAGCAAGTTATTGCTCACTCTAAAGTGGCGATAATATTCTTGTATTTCAGCCTGTAATAGTTGAACTCGAGAAAGTGCTCTTTCTAATCGTTTAGTAGTGCGTACAATACCAACATAATCCCACATAAATAATCGTAATTCATGCCAATTATGCTGAATGACAACTTCTTCATCAGAATTAGAAACTCGGCTTTCATCCCACGCAGGTATGCGTTTTATTTTTTGTTTACTATCTAGGTTTTCTTTAATGTGGTCTGCTGCAGCTCGAGCAAAAACAATACATTCTAATAATGAGTTGCTGGCCATTCTGTTTGCACCATGTAAACCTGTATAACTAACCTCACCTATTGCGTATAAATTGTTAACATCAGTTTTACCATGCTCATTTACCATAACTCCACCACAAGTATAGTGCGCAGCAGGCACAACAGGTAAGGGCTCTTTGGTCATATCAAAGCCAAACTTTCTGGTTTTTTCATAAATTGTAGGAAAGTGGCTTTTAATAAAATCGCTATCTTTATGACTAATATCTAAAAACATGCAATCGGCGCCTAGACGCTTCATTTCAAAATCTATCGCTCTAGCAACCACATCTCGAGGTGCAAGCTCGGCACGTTCATCAAATTCAGGCATGAACCTACTGCCATCAGGGCGTCTTAATATTGCCCCTTCGCCGCGTAATGCTTCGGTAATTAAGAATGTTCCGGCTTTTGGATGGAATAAACACGTTGGATGGAACTGATTAAACTCCATATTGGCAACACGACAACCTGCTCGCCAAGCCATTGCAATACCATCGCCACTGGCAATATCAGGGTTAGAAGTATATTGATAAACTTTACTGGCCCCACCGGTTGCTAAAATAGTTTTTTGAGCGTGAATTGCTTCAACCTTTTCACTATTTCGGTTCCATATGTAGGCGCCTATGCATTGCTTTATACCAGCTATATTACTATTGATTAAATCAACCGCGTTGGAGCGCTCGAAAACTCTTATTCGAGAATGGCGTTTTACTTTTTCCGCTAATGTTAACTGTACAGATTTTCCGGTAGCATCTGCAGCATGTAAAATTCTACGATGGCTATGACCACCTTCACGAGTTAAGTGATAATGCGAGTCACCATTACTGTCTTGTTCTTGGTCAAAGTCGACACCTTGAGAGATCAACCATTGCATAGACGCTTTGGCATTTTGTGCGGTAAAGCGTACAACTTCTTCATCACAAATACCGTTCCCAGCAATTAATGTGTCAGACACATGTGAATCTATGGAATCATTTTCATCAAATACTGCTGCTATGCCACCTTGGGCATAATAAGTAGAACCTTCATTAATAGGTCCTTTACTCAACAGAATAACATCAGCATTGGCTGCAAGTTTTAATGCTAAGGTTAAACCGGCAGCACCACTGCCAATGATCAGAACGTCACAGTTATGTTGTTGATTCATAGATTGGTTTTTTGTATTGGTCTTGTTAAAGATTGAATTTTAACTTACTTTAAAGGGAATTGGCAAAAATAGGCTGAAATATTAGCTTAATGATGGAAATATCAGCAAAAATGTTGTTTTTTTAGTTTTTTTTCATCTTTATGCGAACTTTTTACAAAACACTCAGTCCTAATTGATGTGTTTGCCTGAGCTGGAACAAACATTGAGATAAGTTTTTAACCAAATAGTATTTGGTTTTTTAGGAGTAACGGCTCAGATGAGCGAACAGAATGTAGACCAATTGTTGGTTCAACAGGTACAAAATGGCGATAAAAATGCGTTTAACCTGTTAGTAAAGAAGTACCAGCAGAAGGTAATGAATCTGGTATCGCGCTATGTAAAAAATCAGGCGGATGTAGCCGATGTTACTCAGGAAGCGTTTATTAAAGCGTATCGAGCGTTAGGAAACTTCCGTGGTGACAGTGCATTTTATACTTGGCTATACCGAATTGCGGTAAATACAGCAAAAAATCATTTAATGGCAGGTTCTAGAAAGCCACCAGGAAGTGATATAGATGTTGAAGAAGCTGAATTTTACGATAGTGGCGAGGCATTACGAGAGAATGCATCACCAGAAAAATTATTGTTAACTGATGAAATTCGTCAGCTAATTTTTAAAACCATAGAGCAGCTGCCAGAAGAATTGCGAACAGCAATTAATTTGCGAGAGTTAGATGGTTTAAGCTATGAAGAAATAGCTAATGTAATGGATTGCCCGGTAGGTACCGTACGTTCTCGAATATTTAGAGCACGAGATGCGGTAGATAAAAAAATAAAACCTCTATTACAAAACTAGGTTAGCTATTTTTGTTGAATTTAGGTTAATGTATAACAGCGCTATCAATGAGTACTATTTATGAATGAAAATAAGTTTGAATCACTATCTGCATTACTTGATAACGATAATGTTGAACAAGCATTATTAGATGAAGTATCGCATGATGACAAACTAAGTGAGACTTGGAGCCGATATCATTTAATTGGTGATATTATGCGTGGCGATAGTAGCGACTTTATCGACCGTGATTTAAGTGAAAATATTGCTGTGGCGATAGCGGCAGAGCCTACTGTACTAGCTCCGATTGCTCGTCCAACAGTAACACAACGGGTTAAAGCGAAAGTCATTCAAATGTCTAGACCGGTAGGACAATTTGCTATTGCAGCATCTGCAGCAGGATTAATGGTTCTTGGTGTACAACAAGCTAATATTTCTGATGAAGGGCAAGTGGTTCCTACTCAAGTTTGGCAGCCATTACCAATGGGCGGTATTGCAGATCCGGTAAGCTATAATTATTCAACCCAAAGTTTGCCGACACAAAAGCAATCAACTGTAGAACGTCATCAGCGTTTACAAGCATTATTAGCTGATCACAATATGCAAATTAAACTGCAATCACAAGTTGAGAGTGAACGCGCTGAAGAATTAGCTGAAACCCAACCTGAATAGAATTAATGAAATTATTTACAAACTTATTTTTACTGGCGTTATTTTCAACGCCAGTTTTGTCTCAAGAGGCTGAGTCAGCCTTATCTACAGATGCCAAACCTGCCGAAATAAATGCTGCTGTACCTGAGAAGGTGCAACCTCCAACTGCATTACAATGGTTACAACGATTAGCACATTCAATGAAGACGTTAAATTTTGATACGTCTTTTGTGGTTGTTCGAAATAATAGAGCTGAGCCATACCGTTGGTTACACGGTATTGAAAATAATCAGGAACTTGAACTTATTACCTTATTAAATGGTCCTCGTAAAGAAGCCATTAGAATCGATAATGTAGTCAGTTATTTTGAATCGGATCACTCGCCATACTCAGTGGACAATAATAGTATTAGTGGTCCTATTCCTGCTGCACTATTTGGTAATATTGAAAAGTTACAATTAACTTATGATTTTATTGGTGTTGGCAAGAGCCGTATTTTGGGCAGACCTGCTCAATTAGTGCGTCTTGAAAGTAAAGATAAACAGCGCTTCGGTTATTGGCTTTGGTTAGATATTGAAAGTGGTTTATTACTGAAGGCAGCAGTAATTTCTCGTGAGGGTGAGTTATTAGAACAAATTCAATTTACTCATTTGATGATTACACAACAATCTAATGATATTTTGAAACAAATCACTGGTGCTAAGCTGCCTGAATCGCATATGTTGAATACTGATGAAGTTAAACTTCCTTGGCAAGTTAACTGGTTACCTGAGGGCTTCGAATTAGTAAAAACCAGCAAAAGAAAAATACAAAAAGTTGCAGGTCAAGTAGAGTCAATAATGTATAACGATGGCTTAGTTGATGTTTCAGTTTACGTTATTGCCAGTGATGAACCTCCAAGGCAACCTTCTGTTAATCAAACTGGTGCAACTGTGTTATTATCGAGCTTACGCGAGGGCTATGAAATTACTGTAGTAGGGCAAGTGCCTGCGAAAACGGCAGCAAATATTGCTCAATCAATTAGCTTTAACTGAGCATTTAAATGATAGAAGAAACTGCCACCGTGGTTGCGGTAGATGGCAACCAAGTTACTGTAAAAAGTACAATAAAGTCTACTTGCCATAGCTGCAATCAACAAGATGATTGTGGCAGTGGTCAAATCGCTAAAGCTATCCCTCACAAAGCACTAACGACTCGTTTTGAAAATTCTACTACTCAGTTGAAAGTAGGCGACGAAGTAGTTATTGGTCTATCAGAACGAAGTATTATTAGCAGTGCCTTACAAGTTTATATGTTGCCATTGTTTACACTGATACTATTTGCAGCAATTGGGCAATTTATTCTAGTTGAACAACAACAGATGCATGAATTTTTTGCTTTAGTCTTAGCTATTTTAGGTGGTTACTTAGGGCACTTATTTGCTAAGTTTTTACAAGCGAAACAGCAAACTCAATACAATTTACAACCCAAATTACTGCGTAAGTGCAGTGCTGTAATCATCTCTAAACCTCTGTAGACATGATAATTTAAACCTTTGAAACATAATTTAACTGTTTTAATGCTGAATTATGTTTAAAAAGGCAACTAAAGATAGCGACAGTCGTCGAAATTAGCTAAAATCACGGCATTATTATTTAAATTTAATTATCAGTATTTAAGCTCTTTATGAAGCATATTCGAAATTTCTCTATTATTGCCCACATCGATCACGGTAAATCAACATTATCGGACCGATTAATTCAACATTGTGGCGGTCTTTCTGATCGCGAAATGCAAGCCCAAGTTTTAGATTCTATGGATCTTGAAAAAGAGCGTGGCATAACCATCAAGGCACAAAGTGTAACCTTAGATTATAAAGCCAGAGATGGTGAAACCTATCAACTTAACTTTATCGATACCCCCGGTCATGTAGATTTTTCTTATGAAGTCTCTCGTTCATTGGCATCATGTGAAGGTGCTTTGTTAGTAGTTGATGCAGGCCAGGGCGTTGAAGCTCAAACGTTAGCAAACTGCTATACGGCTCTTGATATGGATTTAGAAGTAGTTCCAATTTTAAATAAAATTGATTTACCGCAAGCTGACCCTGAACGAGTAGCTGAAGAAATTGAAGATATTATCGGTATTGATGCAACAGATGCCGTGCAATGTTCAGCTAAAACAGGCATTGGCATTGAAGAAGTATTAGAAAGCATTGTTGCTAATATTCCACCGCCAGTTGGTAATCCAGATGATAAACTACAAGCGATAATTGTTGATTCATGGTTTGATAACTACCAAGGCGTAGTTTCGTTAGTGCGTGTAATGCATGGTGAAATTCGCAAAGGCGATAAGATGACTGTTATGTCTACCGGACAAAGCCATCAAATTGATAAAGTAGGGATTTTCTCTCCTAAGCAAACAGAAACCGGTGTTTTAAAAACTGGTGAAGTAGGTTTTATTATTGCCGGCATTAAAGAAATTCACGGTGCTCCTGTAGGTGATACATTAACACTTACACGCAACCCTTCAGAGAGTGCATTACCAGGCTTTAAAAAAGTTACTCCACAAGTTTACGCGGGTATATTCCCAATCAGCTCTGATGATTTTGAAAACTTCCGTGATGCATTAAATAAACTCAGCTTGAATGATGCTTCATTATTTTTTGAACCTGAAAGTTCGGGGGCGTTAGGTTTTGGTTTTCGAGTTGGCTTTTTAGGAATGCTGCACATGGAAATTATTCAAGAGCGATTAGCTCGTGAATATGATCTAGATTTAATCGCTACAGCACCTACAGTAAATTATGAGGTTGCTTTAACCAATGGTACGGTTGTAACGATAGATAATCCCGGTGAATTACCAGCGGTGAATCAAATCGAAGAAATTAGAGAGCCTATTGTAGAAGCAAATATTTTGGTTCCACAAGAACATTTAGGTAATGTAATTACCTTATGTATTGAAAAACGTGGTGTGCAAAAGAATTTAACCTACCATGGTAACCAAGTTGCAGTGCATTATGAGCTACCAATGGCTGAAGTGGTCATGGACTTTTTCGATAAACTGAAATCAACCAGCCGTGGTTATGCGTCTTTAGATTATCAATTTATTCGTTTTGAAGCTTCTGATATGGTGCGCTGTGATGTCTTAATTAATGGCGATCGCGTTGATGCCTTAGCAATGATAACTCACCGTACGAATTCAGTTTCTCGTGGCCGTCAGTTAGTCGATAAGTTAAAAGAACTTATTCACCGTCAAATGTTTGACGTAGCAATTCAGGCGACAATTGGTAGCAACGTAATTGCCCGTACAACAGTTAAACAGTTGCGTAAAAACGTAACGGCTAAATGTTATGGTGGTGATATTTCACGTAAGAAGAAACTATTACAGAAACAAAAAGAAGGTAAAAAACGGATGAAGCAAGTGGGTAACGTTGAAGTACCACAAGAAGCGTTTTTAGCTGTGTTAAAACTAGGGAAGTAAATAGAACTTATGGCAATGTATTTTTCATTATTTTTAGTTATTATTACGATTGTAACTGGCGTAGTTTATTTTTTAGATAAGTTT
The DNA here is from genome assembly GCF_031583595.1 of Thalassotalea psychrophila. Taxonomy (NCBI): domain Bacteria; kingdom Pseudomonadati; phylum Pseudomonadota; class Gammaproteobacteria; order Alteromonadales; family Colwelliaceae; genus Thalassotalea; species Thalassotalea psychrophila. The sequence goes on along the minus strand of NZ_CP134145.1, from coordinate 3,707,240 downwards.
GTTTATGCGCCTAAGCGACAGTTAAATCTAGAGGCGACACAAGAACAATGTGCCCAGCCTTTAGATGAAGTTGCTATTGAGAAAATTACCACGCCAAATGCTTGGATTGATACTTCAGTACAAGTATTCCCGGTTATCGCTTTTGTATTAATTTTACGTTCATTTATTTACGAACCGTTTCAAATACCATCAGGTTCTATGATGCCAACATTGCTTGATGGTGATTTTATTTTAGTTAACAAATTTAATTATGGTTTGCGTGAGCCTGTCGCTCGTAATAAATTTATAAATATAGGTTCGCCTGAACGTGGTGATGTGGTTGTTTTTAAATACCCTCTACAACCTGAAATTGACTATATTAAACGAGTAATTGGTTTACCCGGCGATAGAATTATTTACCGTAATAAATCTCTCTATATTCAGCAGAAATGTACAGATACCAGTGCTCCATGTCCTAAAATGGAGCAGGTATTAACCACGTTTAAACAAACGGGTGAATATCAGCAAATGGGCATGCCCTTAACGCGTTATGAGTCGGTAATGCCAAACAAAACTCATGAAATTCTGGTGAACAATAATACTTATCCGCAAAATCATCGTTTCTTCAATCAACCGGGCCTTAAAAAAGGTGAATGGTTAGTACCTGAAGGTGGATATTTAGTGATGGGGGATAACCGAGATAACAGTACTGATGGTCGCTTTTGGGGCTTCGTTCCAGAAGAAAACTTAGTTGGTGAAGCTGTTGCGATTTGGATGAGCTTTGATTTTGAACGTAAACAACAAGATTTTATACCTACTTGGGTTCCTTCTGGTGTTCGTTTATCACGTATAGGCGGAATTAATTAATTGTCTAAACCATTACACTTAAACCGCCTACAAAATAAGCTTGGCTATCAATTTAATAATGAACAATTACTTGTTCAGGCATTAACTCATCGTAGCGCAAAAGGTGATAATAATGAACGCTTGGAATTTCTCGGTGATTCTATATTAGGCTATGTAATAGCTCGAGTATTATTTGATAAATTTCCAACAGCCTCTGAAGGTGAACTTACCCGCATGCGCTCAACATTAGTGCGTGGCGTAACCCTTGCCGAAATTGGCCGAGATTTTGATTTAGGTGAATACTTAGTACTTGGTCCTGGTGAATTGAAAAGTGGTGGTTTTAGACGCGACTCTATTTTAGAAGATGCCATTGAAGCAATTATTGGCGCGGCATTTTTAGATTCAGACTTAAATACATCCAGAGCATTAGTATTATCTTGGTTTACAGAACGTTTAGATAAAATAAATCCAGATAAAAGCCAAAAGGATCCAAAAACCCGCTTACAAGAATACTTACAAGGGCGTAGGTTACCTTTACCTGTTTATGACGTAATTGAAACGACTGGCCAATCTCATAATCAGCAATTTACCATTAGCTGTGTGATCGAAACAGTCGCAGAAGCTATTATTAGTAAGGGTACGTCGCGTAGAAAAGCTGAACAAGCGGCGGCACAGCAAGCGTTGGAGCTACTTGATGTTAAATAAAGACGAATTTTTAAATGATGGCCAAAGTGATAATAACTGTGGTTTAGTAGCGCTAGTCGGCCGTCCTAATGTTGGAAAATCAACATTGTTAAATGCCTTATTAGGTCAAAAAATAAGTATTACTTCACGTAAACCACAAACCACGCGTCATCGTATTTTAGGTATTTTAACTGAAGGAACACGCCAAGCAGTTTTAGTTGATACTCCAGGATTACATACCGATGAAAAACGAGCTATTAATCGTTTAATGAATCGTGCAGCAAGTAGTTCAATTGCTGAAGTCGAGCTGATTGTCTTTTTAGTTGAAGGCACAAAGTGGACTGAAGATGATGAACTAGTGCTAAGTAAAATAAAACAGTCTGGCCGTCCGGCGATTTTAGCAGTAAATAAAATTGACAATGTTCAGGATAAAGAAGAGCTTTTACCACACCTACAAAAAATAGCAGCAATGCATGATTTTCAAGATATTGTACCGATCAGCGCGGTTAAAGGCGACAAAGTAGATAAAATTCGCGAACTATGTCTTTCTTCATTACCAGAAGGGGATTTTTGGTTTCCAGAAGATCATATAACCGATCGCTCATCACGTTTTATGGCGTCAGAAATTGTCCGTGAAAAGCTTATTCGCTTTACTGGTGATGAATTGCCTTATTCAACAACTGTTGAAATAGAACAATTCAAATCTGATCAAAAAGGTATTTTACATATCAATGCTTTGATCCTTGTTGAACGAAATTCTCAAAAGCGAATGGTCATAGGTAATAAGGGCGAAAAACTTAAAGTTATTGGCCGCGAAGCCCGTAAAGATATGGAAGCGTTATTTGACCGACAAGTGTTTTTAGAAACCTGGGTTAAAGTTAAATCTGGTTGGGCTGATGATGAGCGAGCATTACGCAGCTTAGGTTATGGTGATGACTACTCTGGCTAGTACTTAGTTAGATAGTATATATATCATGGCAGTCAATAAGGACATTAACTTACAACAGGCATATCTTCTGCATTCCAGGCCTTACCGTGATAACAGCCTGCTAGTTAATTTACTTACTGAGCAAAATGGCCATGTTAGTGCTGTTGTTTATGTTGGCAAAGGTAAAAAATCAAATAAAAAAGGGCTATTGCAGCCCTTTGCTAATTTGCAGATTGAAATAAAAGGTAAGAATGATTTAAAAAACTTATCTAGAATTGAACATGCTGACAAAAGTATGCAACTTAGTGGTAATTACTTATATAGCGGTTTCTATCTCAATGAGCTTATGGTTCGTCTTCTTCCTGAAAATATTCCACTAGAAAATCTATTTAGTCTTTACCAAAATAGCCTTACACAATTGTTGAAACAAAATACATTAGAGCCTTTGCTACGACGTTTTGAAATGAGTTTACTGGCAGAGTTAGGTTTGTCATTAGATTTTTCAGAGCTTTCATCGCCACCATTAGATGTTAATGAACCTTATTGTGAAGATGTTTATTTTATTCAGGAACAAGGTTTTGTTAGTGCAGATTACCAATGTAATTTACCCAGTTATAAGCGCTCACATTTAATTACTATTGGTGATGGAAAATTAGAACAAGCCGAAGTATTATTAACTTGTAAGCGCTTGATGCGACAAGTATTAAAAAACTATTTAGGCAATAAACCGTTAAATAGTCGAAAACTTTTTATCAATAAACTAGCTAGATAAGTAATAAAGGAATTTTTATGAGTGATATTTTATTAGGTGTAAATGTTGACCATATTGCAACTTTACGCCAGGCGCGTGGCACAACGTACCCTGATCCTGCGCATGCAGCGTCGGTTGCCGAACATGCTGGTGCTGACGGTATCACTATACATTTGCGCGAAGACCGTCGCCATATAAACGATCGTGATGTTGAAGTTATGGCAAAAACCATACAGTCAAGAATGAATTTAGAGATGGCCGTTACTAATGAAATGTTGGATATTGCCTGTCGAATAAAACCGGTATTTTGCTGTTTGGTACCAGAGAAACGTGAAGAACTCACTACTGAAGGTGGCTTAGATGTAGCAGGACAAATGGATAAAGTTTCTGATGCCGTAGGACGGTTAGCCGATGCTGGTATTTTAGTTAGTTTATTTATTGATGCTGATCCAATACAAATAGAAGCAGCAAAAGCATCCGGTGCACCTTTTATTGAAATTCATACTGGTCATTATGCTGACGCAACTACTGAAGATGATCAGTTAAAAGAATTAGCTCGTTTAACTGACGGAATAAAATATGCCGACAGTTTAGGTTTAAAGGTAAATGCGGGCCATGGATTGAATTACTTTAATGTAAAGCCTATTGCAGCTATAGGTGAAATTATTGAATTGAATATCGGCCATGCAATTATCGCACGTGCCGCTATTGATGGATTGGATACAGCTGTTCGTGATATGAAACGATTGATGGTTGAAGCTAGACAAACAGCTAAAAGCTAGAAAGTATAAGCTAGGGCTAGAAAGCAAATAAGGTAAGTATGTCGGTCGTAGGAATTGGTAACGATATTGTTGAAATCAGTCGTATTGCAAATATGGCTGAGAAGGCACGTACGCGTTTGGCGTTACGAGTTCTAACTCCTCGAGAACATGCCCATTACCTTACTTTAAAGCAACCGGAGCGGTTTTTGGCGAAACGCTGGGCCGGTAAAGAGGCTGCCGCAAAAGCGTTAGGCCGCGGAATTGCCGATGGCATTTCTTTTCAAAATTTTGACATTATAAGTTTACCTACCGGTCAACCGACGCTTGAGATTTCTGGTAGAGCTCTCGAAATAGCCAACACTCTAAACGCTAGTTCATGGCACATTAGTTTATCTGATGAGCGAGAATATGCTCTAGCGTTTGTCGTTTTATCTAATTAGTACACCCTCGGCAATATATTATGAAAAAAGTATTAGTGATCGGTTATGTATGGCCAGAACCAAATTCATCGGCTGCAGGCAGTCATATGATGTCAATATTGCGTTTATATAAACAGCAAGGCTGGCAGGTTGAATTTGCAACTCCAGCACAAAAAACTGAGCATATGATCGACTTAGCGAATGAAGGTATTTCGAGTCAAACGATCACTTTGAACTGTGACTCTTTTGATGCCTACATAACTGAATACCAACCTGATATTGTTATGTTTGACCGTTTTATGATGGAAGAGCAATTTGGTTGGCGGGTTGAAAAAAGTTGCCCAGCGGCTTTAAAAATATTAGATACAGAAGACTTACAATGTTTGCGTAATGCCCGTCACCAAGCACTTAAGGCGAATAAAGAGTTAAATAATTCTTTATTATTTAGCGATTTAGCTAAACGTGAAATCGCTGCAATTTTACGTTGTGATATTTCATTAATTATTTCTAGTTTTGAAATAGATTTATTACTGAATACTTTTAACATTGATGCTCAGTTATTACACTATTTACCATTTATGGTTGATCTTAGTACACTGCCTCAAAATACTTTAGCCTACGCAGAACGCAAAAATTTTATGACTATTGGTAATTTCCGTCATGCGCCAAATTGGGATTCAGTTCTTTATTTGCAAACCATATGGCCATTGATCAGAAAACAATTACCAGAAGCAGAGTTACATATTTATGGCTCTTACCCTCCTCCAAAAGCTACTGCACTAAGTAATCCTAAAACAGGCTTTATTATTAAAGGTTGGTGCGACAATGCATCTTTGGTCATGGAGCAAGCTCGTGTATGTTTAGCACCTATTAGATTTGGTGCAGGTATCAAAGGCAAGCTATTAGACGCCATGAAGATGCAAACACCTAGTATTACCACATCGGTTGGTAGTGAAGGCATGTATAAAGATAAGGCATGGCCAGGAGTTATTATTGATGACGTAAATGGTTTTGCTAATGCTGCTGTTGATTTATATAACAATGAAACTACATGGCAGCATGCTCAAAATGACTCTCACAGCTTACTTACTTCCACTTATGATAGCGTGGCATTGGGTAGGGCGCTAATTAAGAAAATAGCAGAAACCGAGCAAAAGCTAATTGCGCACCGCTTAAAAAACTTTACCGGCGCGATGTTAAAACACCACTCAATGGCGAGTACAAAATATATGTCACAATGGATTGCAGCTAAAAATTTAAATCAAGAGTCGTAATATTACTTTAGTTTCTAATACGCTGCGCTTCGATAGCTATTTCGTGATTCGTTACTGTATAAAATATATCCGTGATTCATACTCTTGACACATATAATACCAAGTCCATTAATTATCTGCTCATTTTTACTTGTTAAAATGAATAACTACTGCGTTATAAAATCTTTAAGTAGAATAACTACTTATAAAATTTTATGCCTTGTATTTATCCCTTTTTCCTCACTAAAAAGCAGAACACATAATTAATGGAATTGGTATAACTAATAAATTGCTTGAATATATTCTAGATATTCATCTGAGTTTTCTAACACTGCATCAATTTCATCAAATAATTCAAAAAACTCAGGCTCAAGAATTTCTAGAGTCGATTGCTGTTTTATTTGAGATTCTATGCTTTTAACAATTCTTTCTAGTCTAGGCACGCCAACATAACAACAAGCACCATTTAATTTATGAACCAAAGCACTGGTCGTCGATAAATCTTCCAGGCGGATGTTATTCTGTAAAGCTACTTTCATTTCTGGTAATGATTGAATTAGCATAGTGAACATTTCAAGGGCTAAATCAATTTTATTGGCTGAGCGATTTAATGATAAATTCCAGTCATAAATTCCGTTAAAAGTATCGGGCAGAGTTGTTTTCTTATCAATGTAAGTGACATTTTGTTTATTTTTAATTGGGCTGAGGTTTTCTATACCTGAATGATCAAGAAGTATATTTTCTAACAATGATTCATCAATTGGTTTGGCTAAATAAGCATTAAAGCCCTCTCTAATAAATTTCTCTTTCTCACCAGGTAATGCGTGCGCAGTAACTGCTGTTATACAAGTGTCTACATTTAGTGAGTCTTCTTTGATCTTTTTCATCGCTGAAATGCCATCCATTACCGGCATTTGAATATCCATTAAAATTAAATCAAATTTCTCCTGACGACACAAATTGAATGCTTCACGACCATCTTTTGCTAACTTTACCGAAATTACTTTTTGGCTGAGCAAGCTATTAATTAGCTTCAGGTTTGCTTCGTTGTCATCGACAGCAAGCACCGATAAGGGGAGCTTTTCAATAATGTTTTTCTTATTGTCATCTGTTATGGCTTCAATTTGACTACTTTTTACCAACATTGTATTTTTCAAATTCTTGTTGGTGATTGGTTTATTTATGCAAGATTGTGCGCCTGATTTAATAAATGTTTCTTTAAGACTTAGAGAATTACTGTTTATGGCGATTATTACTTTTTCAGATTTTGCTGATAAAGTCTGAATAAGCTTTTGAATATCAGGTATATTTGTAGTTGTTACTTGTTGACCGATTAATGCATAGTCGAAATGTTGATTTAACTGTGAATCACTTAAATGAGTCATATCTTCTGCACTAGTGGTTTGCATATTCCAATGATTTAAAATTGCTTCGGTGGCTTTCCTACTATGGTTATTTTTCTCAATATATAAAATTGATTTATGTTCAAGTTCAAATGGTTCAATAATATTATCAACCGGTAATTGATTAAGCTCAGTTTTAAAAGTAAAGATGAAACTTGAACCTTTATGAGGTTGGCTAGTAAATGTAATATCACCCCCCATTTCATTTGCTAATCGTTTAGCAATAACCAACCCTAATCCTGTACCACCATATAAACGTGTAATGCTTTTATCTGCCTGCGAAAAGGCTTCAAACAAAGTTTCTTCTTGTTTACTACTTATACCTATTCCCGTATCAGTAACTTTGAAAGAGATCATAATATCTGAGTTATCTTCTATCTCATAATCCACATCTACTTTAATAAACCCTTGATCAGTAAATTTAATCGCATTACCTAATAAATTGATTATCACTTGTTTAACTCGTAATGAATCGCCAATTAAAGAGTTGGGCAAATGCGGTTTTATGTTTAGCGATAACTCTAGGTTTTTACTATGTGCTGCAGCGGAAACTAAAATAATGGCTTCATCTATACTGTCTCTAAAACCAAACGGAATATGCTCAATTGCCATTCTGCCTGAGTCTAGCTTTGAAAAGTCAAGAATGTCGTTGATTATTGATAGCAAATTATTAGCTGAATTATCGATTGTACCGAGGTACTCACGTTGAGTTTCAGTCAGTGGAGTTTTTAGTATTTGTCTGGTGAACCCGATGACACCATTAAGTGGAGTTCGCAGCTCGTGACTCATATTGGCCAAGAACTCAGATTTCACTCGGTTAGCATCTTGGGCTTTCCTTTTTGCTAGGTCTAATTGTACATTTTGAATTTCGAATTGCTCTAAAGCAGCACGTAGATCTCTTGTTGCTTGATCAATGTTAGATTCTAAATCCAGTTGGTAATCTTCAATAGCTTGCGCCATATTATTGATACCAATTCGCAGGATATCTAATTCACCTTCAAATGGATCATCTATACGTGCGCCTAATACACCTTGACGAATTTGTAACACAATATCATTCATTTCCTTAACTGGACCGGAAATAATTAATACCAACCTATTGGCAAAGTTAGATGATAAAAAAACACCAAAAAAGACAGTGGATAGTACAATTAAGATGATCATTTGTTTATCGAATAATGTACCAGCTTTGCTTATTTCAATAACAAAGTAACCGTAATACTTTTTTTGTTGTTTATTATCTTTGTCTACAAGACCTACAACAATTACGGGGTTGTATATAATAAAAGTGCCCGCTGTTTCTTTTACAATTGGTGCATTTAATTGAGTAACATCATCTAGTCTATAATCAGGATAATTATTGGCGACATTATTGTTGTACAAATTATTATTGGCGTGATCGAATAAAAGTAAAGTAAGAACTTCTGATGAATTAACTCCATAGATGTAGTCAAGGTATAGTTCTAAATTACCTTGGTTTTTAGCTGTTATATTGTTTGCGACACTTACAGACATCGTTTCAGCAATATTTTTGCTTTTATTAATTAAGACATTGTCTACTTCTGCTACGCGAGTTAGAGCAAAATAAACACCTAAAATTGTGCCAATTATTAATGTTGGTAAAACAGCAAATAAAATAACCCAGTCCTTGATAGTTATTTTGATCATAATTAAGCTCTTATTCGTGTTAAAATTATTTTTTTAGGTCTTTTTCAATAATGGCACTTTTTTAATGAAACTTGTAGAGTAACTGGATAATAAATGGTTAATTTTTATAAACCCAAAGCTGTAAATAAAAATCTGAATCAGCAGTTAACTGTTGAGATTAACAGTCTAGATATGAACGGTGATGGTGTTGCGCGTCAGGGTAAGAAGCCTATTTTTGTTGAGTCGGCACTGCCAGGTGAAACCGTAGAAATTAAAGTAACAGAAGAAAAGTCAAAATATTTACGAGCTAAAACAAAAAAAGTATTAGTTGTTGCTACTAATAGAGTTACACCTATCTGCAAGCACTTCTATCAATGTGGAGGTTGTGATTTACAGCATTTAGACTACGAAGGTCAGCTAGCCTTTAAGCAGCAGAAAATAAGTGATTTATTTCACCGAAACAGTAATATTGAGCATTTGCCTTGGCAACCCGCGCTACATGCTGATATTTGGCATTACCGCCGTAAAGCAAGAATTGGTGTTCAATACAATAAATTAAACGAAGCCACAGTTGGTTTTCGTCAAAAAAGTTCTAATGTGTTAACACCAATTAAAAGATGCCCGGTACTGCCAGAGACTTTTGCTGATGAGTTTTCAGATTTTGTAGCTCTAATAAACAGTTTTAGTAGCAAACAAGCTATTTCACATATTGAGGTTATTAAGGCTGAAGTATCAGTAGTTATTTTTAGACAAGTAAGAAAGCTAAGTAATAATGACAAGCAGAAATTACACAACTTTAATTTGCACAAACCATACCAAGTAGCGCTTCAACAAGATGATGGTTTACATTTTCTCGAACCGCAGAATGATAATTACTTAAGTTACAAAGTAAGTGGTTGTGAATTACAATTTACTACTACAGATTTTGTGCAAGTTAATATAAATTTAAATGCCAAAATGGTTAACCAAGCAATTCAATGGTTAGAACTCGATGCGAATGATAATGTTCTCGATTTATTTTGTGGACTTGGTAATTTCAGTTTACCGATTGCTAAGCGAGTTAATGCCATTGTTGGCGTAGAAGGCGTACAAGATATGGTTGACCGAGCTGCAATGAATGCTCAATCTAACCAATTATCTAACTGCCAATTTTATCAAGCAGACTTAAATGCCGAAAATAATGATTGGCCTTGGTTAAATGCAAATAATGAAAATATAATTAACAAAGTTGTATTAGATCCAGCGAGAGCTGGTGCATATAATGCGGTAAAAAACATTGTAGAACTTAATGTGAAAACTGTACTTTATGTTTCCTGCGATGCCGCTACTATGGCGAGAGACACGAAAATATTACTTGATAACGGCTTTACCCTAAGCAAGATATGCTTAATGGATATGTTTAGTCAAACCAGACATGTTGAGACAATGGCTTTGTTTGTACGCCCTTAGGCTATAGCAATTTTACTTTATTGTTTTATTTTAAAAAACTTAGATAGGAAAACTCATGGTTTCAGTGAGGAAATCTCACCAGCTTTCAACCGAGAATTTTGATACTTGGTTGGCAGAGTTAGATATTAATGAACAAAAACATAAGGCCCTAGAGGAATTGTGGCTTAGATTACATGTTCATTTTAATGAAAATTTATTGTGCCAACAAAAAGCCTTAGAGATGGTAGAAATTCTAGCCGGTTTGAATATGGACAAAGATTCATTATCAGCAGCAATGATTGTGCCTTTAATCGAGACCGACATAATAGGTTTAGATCTAATCGAGGAAACCTATGGCAAAGCAATTTACACCTTGGTAAAAGGCGTAAATCAAATGGATGCAATTCGCAGCTTACAGCAACCTAACGGGGCTCAATTAGCCAGTGGTCAAATTGATAATCTCCGTAAAATGTTACTATCCATGGTTGAAGATGTTCGTGCCGTAGTAATTAAATTGGCTGAGCGAGTATGTAATTTACGTTTTGTTAAAACTGCCGATGAAGAAAGTAGGGTGCTAGCAGCCAAAGAAAGCGCTAGCATTTATGCTCCTTTAGCCAACCGATTAGGCATAGGACAATTAAAATGGGAACTTGAAGATATCTCATTTCGTTATTTGCATCCTAATACTTATAAAAAAATTGCCAAGCTACTTGATGATAAGCGCTTAGTTCGTGAACAGTATATGAGTGACTTTGTTGAAAATATCCAACGACAATTAGATCTGTTAAACATAAAGGGCAATGTTTATGGTCGCCCAAAACATATCTACAGTATCTGGAAAAAAATGCAGCAAAAGTCATTAGACTTTGATCAACTGTTTGATGTTAGAGCAATTCGTGTTGTGGTAGATGAATTGCAAGACTGTTACGGTGCCTTAGGAGTAGTTCATACTAGCTGGAAGCACCTTGCAAGTGAGTTTGATGATTATGTTGCCACTCCTAAACCTAATGGCTATCAATCTATACATACTGTTGTGCTAGGTCCAGAGGGGAAATCAGTCGAAGTGCAAATTCGTACTCAGCAAATGCACGATGATGCTGAGTTGGGAGTCGCCGCGCATTGGCGTTATAAGGAAGGAAACGCTAGTGGCAAAGCAGGAAGTTTTGATGAAAAAGTAAATTGGTTACGTAAACTATTGCAATGGCAAGAAGATGTTTCTGGCTCAGAAGAGCTGGTTGATGAACTGCGTAATGAGGTATTTGAAGATAGAATTTATGTTTTCACACCTAATGGCGATGTTATTGATATGCCTAATGGCTCTACGCCGTTAGATTTTGCTTACTATATACACTCTAATGTAGGGCATTGTTGTATTGGTGCGAAGGTTGCCGGACGAATAGTCCCGTTTACATATAAATTAAAGACCGGTGAGCAATTAGAGATATTAACTAGCAAACAACCAAATCCTAGCCGGGACTGGTTAAACCCCGGGTTAGGTTATTTACACAGCTCTCGCTCTCGTTCTAAAGTACAGGCATTTTTCAAACATCTAGACAAAGATAAACACGTTCAAGCAGGTAAAGAGACCTTAGAGCTTGAATTACAACGTCATGAACTTGGAGATATTGATTTTAATCCAATTTTAAAACGCTTTAATGTAAATAATCTTAACGATTTATATGCGGTAATTGGCAGTGGCCAAGTTAAAGTTTTACAGGTCGTACACCAACTTCAATTTCAACTTGATAAGCTAAAACCTGCGGCTGAAATAGATCCTAAAATGGTGATCCGCCAACAAACTGAAAAGCAGCAGGTGGATAGCAATGGCATCACCGTTTCAGGTGTAGGTAATTTACTCACTCACATGGCCAAGTGCTGTCAGCCAGTGCCTGGAGATAATATTCAAGGGTTTATTACCCAAGGCCGTGGAATATCGGTCCATCGAAGTGATTGTGAGCAACTGCAAAATTCTTTGAAGCATTCGCCTGAGCGAGTAGTTGACGTGCAATGGGGTGATAAAATTCAGCAAAACTATCAAGTCGCAATTCAAATATCCGCTGGTGACCGACAAGGTCTGCTACGAGATGTTACGACCATTATTGCTAATGAAAAAGTAAATGTGTTGGATATGTCATCTCGTATGGACAACAAGCACCGTGTATATATCATGCAATTTAAATTGGAGCTTGCCAGCGCGCAAGTTTTAGAACGACTTGTAAGTAAAATTGATCAACTTGATGATGTAATTAGTGTGAAGCGTCTTCGCAGTTAGTTAAAATTGCTAATAACAATAATGGAGTTTTAATGTTAAACAGTCCTGCTTCAATTGAGAAACTAGTTTGGATCATGAGTCAGCTGAGAGATCCGGTTAAAGGTTGTCCTTGGGATCTCAAGCAAAGCTTTCAAACAGTAGTACCTTATACTCTAGAAGAAGCGTTTGAAGTTGCCGAAGCAATTGAATGTAATGACTTCGAGGAACTTGAGAAAGAACTTGGTGACTTGTTATTTCAAGTCGTTTTTTATGCCCAATTAGGTAAAGAAGAACAAAGGTTTAATTTTGCCGATGTAGTTAGTGCCATTTGTGAAAAGCTCATTCGCCGTCACCCGCATGTATTCTCTAATTCAGACTTTATATCTGAAGATGAAATAAAAGCTAATTGGGAGAATGAAAAGGCAAAAGAGCGCAATCAAAAAAGCAGAGACAAGAGCAAGCAAACCTCAGTTTTAGATGATATACCTAAAGCGTTACCTGCTTTATCACAAGCTGCAAAAATTCAAAAACGCTGTGCTCATGTTGGCTTTGACTGGGACAATATTGAAGATGTGCTAGCTAAAGTAAAAGAAGAAGTACTCGAAGTTGAAGATGAACTTTTAGCTACTAATGTAAATAATGAATTAGTTGCAGAAGAAATTGGAGACTTGTTATTTGCCGTGGTTAACTTAGCTCGTCATGCAGAGCAAGATCCAGAGCAACTACTTCGCCAAGCAAGTCGGAAATTCACCAAACGTTTTAACTTTATCGAACAATATCATTTTGATAACAGGCTTGATATTAAGCAATCGACTTTAATTGAGCTTGAAGAGCTTTGGCTACAAGCCAAATTAGCATAGGAATTTATTATGAATAAAACAGCAACATTTATTACTCTACTTACCACAACACTAGCAAGTGTAAGCTTTCACTTATCAGCTAATTCTGAAGCACCATTGGTCTCGATTAAAAGCCAAGATGCCTTTTTTAGTAATATAAAACAACATTGTGGTAAAGCATTTGCGGGTAAAGTTACTGTAGATAATTCCTCGTCAGACAGTTTTGCTAATAAAGCACTAATCATGCATGTTAGAAAGTGTACGGACACTGAATTACAAGTGCCTTTTCATGTTGGATCTGACTCATCTCGTACTTGGATAATAACTAAAACAGGCAGTGGTTTGTCGTTAAAACATGATCATCGTCACAAAGATGGCAGCAGTGATGTTTCCACTATGTATGGCGGTCATACATTGGACGCGGGGTGGGCGCAAGTGCAATCATTTCCAGCTGATCAATATTCAAAAGAATTGTTTGTCAGTCAAGGTATTCCACAATCTAATGGCAATACATGGCAAATGTATATATATCCAAAGCAATTTACCTACCGAATGGTTAGAGAAGGGCGCGAGTTTAGAGTTGATTTTGATTTAACTAAACCTATTACTCCACCAAGTGCACCTTGGGGTTATAAAGACTAATAAAAATAGCAACGATGCTTTCAGAACATAATCATTCACCATGTAATGTTGCAATGACCCTTCGTTGCGACGCGTGATTTCGGTGCTCACACAGATAAACTCCTTGCCATGTCCCCAAAGCTAATTGGCCATTTGAGATTGGAATGGTTAATTGGCATCCTAAAGTTGAGCATTTAATATGTGCAGGCATGTCATCTGAGCCTTCATAATCATGCTGGTAGTAGAGGGCATTTTCTGGAACGAATTTATTAAAGTGTCGCTCTAAGTCTCCAAGAACTGTAGGATCGGCATTTTCATTTATTGTTAAAGATGCTGAAGTATGCTGCAAAAATAAATGTAGTAAACCGGCTTCTATATTTTTAATTTGCAGCAGTTGGCCATTTATTTCATCATCAATTAAATGAAAACCTCGGCTTTTCGCCTTAAGTATAATTTGTTGTTGATACCACATAAGCCCCTTCATTTAAGTTGGATTATTGTAAAAAATCACTAATTTTTATTATATTAATCTTATAGCAAAATTATATAGATATAGGTATAAAATCTTTATTGTTGAAAGGCTTCTCTTTTGCTACAATATCGCCCCGTCCTGCTACACTTGTAGCGAAAGTAAATTTATACGTTAAATCTACTTAAAATAAACAATTTTCTGTTAATTCCATAGTTCTGGGTTCCAAATGACAACAAGATATATTTTTGTAACTGGTGGTGTTGTATCATCCCTTGGTAAAGGTATTGCTGCTGCCTCAATGGCTGCAATTTTAGAAGCCCGTGGCTTAAAAGTAACCATGCTAAAACTTGATCCGTATATTAACGTTGATCCAGGTACCATGAGTCCTATTCAGCATGGTGAAGTATTTGTTACTGAAGACGGTGCTGAAACCGATCTAGATCTAGGCCATTACGAACGTTTTATTCGTACCAAAATGTCTAAGAAAAATAACTTTACAACTGGCCGTATTTATCAAGGCATTCTAGCTCGTGAGCGCAGAGGTGAATTCCTTGGTGCAACTATTCAAGTTATCCCACATATTACTAACGACATTAAACGTCGAGTAATTGAAGGTGCTGAAGGATACGATGTTGCTATGGTTGAGATTGGTGGTACGGTTGGTGATATCGAATCACAACCTTTCCTTGAAGCTATCCGTCAATTAGGTGTTGAGGTAGGCCGTGAACGTGCCATGTACATGCACTTAACGCTGGTTCCTTATTTAGCTGCTTCAGGTGAAATTAAAACGAAACCAACTCAGCATTCAGTAAAAGAATTACGCTCAATTGGTATTTTTGCTGACATTCTTGTATGTCGTAGTGAAAGACCTATTCCTGCAAATGAAAAAGCTAAAATTGCTTTATTTTGTAATGTTGAAGAAAAAGCCGTAGTCACAATGCGTGACGTTGACAGTATTTATAAAATCCCGGCAATGCTTGTGGCTCAAGGTACTGATGAAATCGTCTGTAAACGTTTTGGTATTGATGCGCCAGTAGCTGATTTACATGAATGGGAAACAGTCCTATTTAAAGAAGCTAACCCTATGGGTGAAGTAACCATCGGTATGGTAGGTAAGTACATTGAACTACCAGATGCTTATAAATCAGTAAATGAAGCATTAAAACATGCGGGTATTCAAAACCAATTAACCGTTAATATTAAGTATATTGATTCTCAAAATGTAGAATCAAAGGGCGAAGAAGCATTACAAGGTGTTGACGCGTTACTAGTACCAGGTGGATTTGGTGAACGTGGTGTTGAAGGTAAAATCGCTACAGCAAAATATGCTCGTGAAAATAACATTCCTTACTTTGGTATTTGTTTAGGTATGCAAGTGGCGTTAATAGAGTATGCGCGTAACGTTGCTAATATGGCTGATGCACATTCAACGGAGTTTGATGCTAAATCTGAACACCCTGTTGTAGGTCTTATTGAAGAATGGTTAGACGAAGATGGCCAAATTGAGATGCGAGATAGTAACTCAGATCTTGGCGGAACTATGCGCTTAGGCTCTCAACAATGTCACCTAATTAAAGGTACAAAAGCTGAAGAGATCTATGGCAGTACCAGCGTATTTGAACGTCATCGTCATCGTTATGAAGTTAATAATAACTTCCGAGAGCAATTATCTGATGCCGGTTTAGTTTTCTCTGGCTTATCTGCTGATAAAAAATTAGTTGAAATGATTGAGATACCAGAGCACATTTGGTTTGTTGCTGGTCAGTTCCACCCTGAGTTTAATTCAACTCCTCGTGATGGACACCCATTATTTGAAAGTTTTGTTGCTGCCGCATTTGAGCATCAAAAACTGCAAGAAAAATAACTACGATATAAAGCCGCGATATATTATGCGGCTTTATTGTTTTTATAGCTTTGTTTGTTAGATGTAAACTGTTGCTTAAAAGGTGATCAGTTAGATGAAAAAAAACATTTTTCGAACAGGTGAAATTTAAAAGATTTTTGTCTTTTTTCTATTTACTATACGGCTATTACTTACAAAATTACTATCTATTAAAATTTATAACATTGAGGTTTATATGTCTGCAATTGCAAAAATCATCGCTCGTGAAATCATGGATTCACGCGGTAACCCAACAGTAGAAGTTGATGTGCGTTTAGCGTCAGGTGCTTTTGGCCGTGCTTGTGCTCCATCTGGCGCATCAACAGGCTCTCGAGAAGCACTAGAGTTACGTGATGGTGATAAATCTCGTTACTTAGGTAAAGGTGTATTAAAAGCAGTTGCAGCGGTAAATAATGAAATCGCCAGCGCTTTAACTGGTAAAAGTGCTTTAGCACAAAGCGAAATCGATCAACTGATGATTGACCTTGATGGTACTGAAAACAAAGAAACATTTGGTGCTAACGCTATTCTTGCAGTATCACTGGCAGTTGCTAAAGCTGCTGCGGTAGATAAAGGTGTTGAACTATATGAGCACATTGCTGATTTAAATGGCACTCCAGGCGTTTACAGCTTGCCAGTACCTATGATGAACATCATCAATGGTGGTGAACATGCTGATAATAACGTTGATATTCAAGAATTCATGATTCAACCTGTTGGTGCAGCAAATTTTAGCGAAGCATTACGAATGGGTGCTGAAGTATTCCATGCCCTTAAAAAAGTTTTATCAGCTAAAGGCTTAAATACTGCTGTTGGTGATGAAGGTGGTTTTGCTCCTGATTTAGCATCTAATGCTGATGCATTAGCTGTTATTAAAGAAGCAATTGCAGCATCAGGTTATGTGCTAGATAAAGATATTACTTTAGCAATGGATTGTGCCGCTTCTGAATTTTATGATGCAGACAAAGGTATTTACGATCTTAAAGGTGAAGGTAAGCAATTTACTTCTAATCAATTTTCTGATTTCTTGGCAGAACTTTGTAAAGAATACCCAATTGTTTCAATTGAAGATGGCTTAGACGAATCTGACTGGGATGGCTTTAAATATCAAACTGATTTACTTGGTGACAAGGTACAAATTGTTGGTGATGACTTATTTGTAACCAATACTAAAATTCTAAAACGTGGTATCGATAATGGCATTGCCAATTCAATCCTAATTAAATTTAACCAAATTGGTACTTTAACTGAAACATTAAACGCTATCAAAATGGCTAAAGACGCTGGTTTTACTGCTGTTATCTCTCACCGTAGTGGTGAAACTGAAGATGCGACTATTGCCGATTTAGCGGTAGGTACTGCAGCTGGACAAATTAAAACTGGTTCATTATGTCGTTCAGATCGTGTGTCTAAGTACAATCAACTTCTTCGTATTGAAGAGTTCTTAGGTGATAAGGCTATTTACAATGGCCGTAGCGAAATTAAAGGCCAATAGTAACGTAAAGTTATTATAAGCTTATAAATTAGCAGGTAAAATATTTAAAAGGCTCTTCAATTGAAGAGCCTTTTTCTTTTATAGCTTACGAGTATGGGCTATTATGTGATTAGTTACTATTTAACCTAAATTAGAAGTTATTTTGAGCTGTACTGTAAATGCATGATTTATTATCTGACGCACTGGAGCACTCTACTCAGTTTTCTGAACTGTGTAGCGCTTTGTATGAGCGTGAAATAAACCTGTTAGCAAATGCTCAGTTAAACAGTAAAGAACAAATTCAAGCTCGTTTGAAAAGCTTAAATTATTACGTGAAGCGAACCGCTGGCTCAATGTTAGCTGTGCAAAGCCCACTTTTACTTGATTTGCAAAATGCCAGTTGGACCGAAAAACAATCAAAACAATTACCCATTAAAGAACAAAGTGATGCCGACATTCAAAAATGGTATCAAAGCAATAAACTTTGTTTAGGTTTAGTCGTACCTGTACTGATCAAAGAACGCGAGAAATTTCGTATTATGATTGATTGCATCGACCGGGTAGATGAAGAAAATCAACGATTTAGAACAAATTATTGTGGTTGGTTTTATTTGCATAAATCACCTTCGAATAAATATGAAAATTACACTTTATTAAAGCCTAGCAAAAAAGTGTTCACTGCGGCATGCAGCGGGCATCAGTGGCAGGGCAACAGCCGAACTCAACCTCTCACATTACCACTAAGAGAGTTATTACTTTCTTGCCAAATAAACTGGCGTAATTTGCGTTTGCCAATCTCTTTGAAATCGAGCATTTTTAATTAAAAACATATTAGACTTGCAATAATATTAATGGACTTGTGATCCTTAGTATTTATAATAGTTAGCACAATAATAATTATTATATTTATATATATTCCTTTATGCGAATAATCACTGCTTTGCTGGTGCTTTTTTTAGTATTACTCCAATACCGTCTTTGGTTTGGAAAAAACAGCGTGCCTGATTACCTCGAATTAAAAGAAAGTGTAGCTCGCCAAGTAGAACTCAATAATAAACTTAAGCAAAGAAATAAGCTGATTTATGCTGACATTGATGATCTTAAAAATGGCTTGCAAGCAGTAGAAGAACGGGCTCGTAATGAGCTGGGTATGATTAAAGACGGCGAAACTTTTTTCCGCATTATTCCCACAGAGAATTAACCTTGAATATTAATACAGACTCACTTTATGTTGTTTTACCTGCTGCTGGTATTGGTAAGCGCATGAGTAAAAATATCCCTAAGCAGTACCTTAAAATTAATGGCCGATGTATTATTGAGCACACCATTGAACGGTTGTTATCTCATCCAAGAATTGGCCAAGTAATTGTTGCTCTAGCTGAGCACGATAGTATGTTTTCAACATTAGATATATCTAAAAATTCTCAAGTTAGCACTGTACTTGGCGGTAATGAACGAAGTGACTCTGTGTTGGCTGGCCTTAAAGCTATGCATGAACAAACTTGGGTATTAGTGCATGACGCCGCACGGCCTTGCTTAACCCATGAAGATATTGATGCGTTAATTCATTTTTGTTTTAAACATGATACTGGTGCAATTTTAGCAACTCCAGTTAGAGATACAATGAAACGTAGTCAAACGAATCAACAAATTAAAAGTACCGAAAATCGAAATAACCTTTGGCATGCGCAAACACCGCAAATGTTTAAGCATCAGCAATTAACTCGCTCTATAGAACTAGCTTTACAGTCTGGAGTGGAAATAACTGATGAAGCATCAGCGATGGAGTTTGCCAATGTTGACAGTTTTATTGTTAGCGGCCGAGAAGATAATATTAAAATTACTCGTCCTTCAGATCTAAATTTAGCTGCTTTTATTTTAACTCAGCAAAAGGAAGAAACATGCGCATAGGACATGGTTTTGATGTTCATAAATTTGGTGGCACAGGACCAATAGTATTAGCCGGTGTTAATATAGAATTTGAACATGGCTTTATTGCCCACTCTGATGGTGATGTTGCTATTCATGCATTATGTGATGCCATTTTAGGGGCGTTAGCACTTGCAGATATTGGTAATCATTTTCCTGATACCGATGCGGATTATGAAAACATTTCTAGCCGAATCTTATTACGTCATGTTGTTTCTTTAATGATGGAACGTAATTATAAAATTGGAAATGTAGACATTACCATTGTGGCGCAAGCACCAAAAATCTCACCACACCTATTAGCGATGAGAGAAATTCTTAGTGACGATCTACAAACGCAAATTGGTAATGTAAACGTAAAAGCGACAACAACTGAAAAATTAGGTTTTGAAGGTAGAAAAGAAGGCATCTCTGTACATTCGGTGGTGTTACTTAAACCTGCTTCATTTAAAGGGAGTAGTAATGACTAATGCAGTAACCGAGCTTGCTTATTTGTATGGTAAGCCAAAGAGTTGTGGTGATTTACGCAGTTGTGTTGACGATTTTAAGGTATATGAAATATTGCCTTTTGAGCCAGGTGGCGAAGGTGAACATTTAATCATTCATATTCGCAAAACAGGGGCTAATACTTTATTTGTTGCACGCCAGTTGGCCAAGTACTTTAAAGTGAAAGATGCTTTGGTATCTTACGCGGGATTGAAAGATAGAAATGCCGTCACAGAGCAATTCTTTGGTATTCATCTGCCAGGCAAAACTGAATATGATCTTAGCGATTTAAATATCGAAGGTGTAGAAGTATTATCTTACAAACGTCATAACAAGAAATTGAAAACCGGTGCATTAATTGGTAATCGCTTTGAATTAATGCTTAGAAATATTGATGATATTGAAGACATTAAGCAAAGATGGAATAAAATACTATCTTCAGGCGTTCCAAATTACTTTGGTGAACAGCGCTTTGGCCAACAAGGTAATAACTTAACTGCTGCGAGTGAACTGTTTAATGGTAAAAAAGTAAAAGATAAGAAGAAACGCGGTTTTTATTTGTCGGCTGCAAGGTCATTTTTATTTAATCAATTTGTTAGTGAACGAATTGAAAGCGAGCACTTTTGTTCTTCAATGAATGGCGATGTTTATATGCTCAGTGGTTCGCGCTCTATCTTTTCTCAAGATGAAGTTGATGAAGCGATAACAAAGCGGCTAGCTGAAAAAGATATTAGTATTACTGCGCCGCTTTGGGGATCTGGGGATATAGCGACTTCGAATCAAGCTTTGAATTTTGAGCAAGATTTAGCAAGTAATTATAATGAGTTTTGTCAAGGCTTAGCAAAGTTTGGTTTAAAACAAGAACGCAGAAGTATAAGTTTATTTTTGGAGTCCGGACAATTAGAAGTTATTGATGATGCCATAAAGTTGTCGTTCTTTTTACCTGCGGGCTGTTATGCCACCACTATTTTACGAGAGCTGTTGCAATATACTGATATCTCACAAAGCCATATTGAGCCAAATAACTAACTTAAAGAATTAACGATGAAAATATTAGTCAGTAATGATGATGGGGTAAATGCATTGGGGATCAAGGTTCTTAATGATGAGTTAGCTAGATTTGCTGAAACTTTAGTTATAGCCCCAGATCGAAATTGTAGTGGGGCAAGTAATTCTTTAACCTTGTTAAATCCACTACGAGCAGAAACTTTAGCCAATGGTTTTGTCTCTGTAAATGGTACGCCAACGGATGCTGTACATTTAGGTATAAGTCAAATTTTTGATGGTCAACCCGACTTAGTCGTCGCTGGCATTAACAATGGTGCAAATCTAGGTGATGACGTACTTTATTCTGGAACCGTAGCTGCTGCAACTGAAGGCCGACATATGGGGTTACCTGCTGTTGCTGTTTCTTTAGTCGGGAAAGATCAAAAGCACTACCAAACCGCGGCTATTGTTGCTGCTAAATTTATTAAACGGC
The DNA here is from genome assembly GCF_031583595.1 of Thalassotalea psychrophila. Lineage (NCBI taxonomy): Bacteria > Pseudomonadati > Pseudomonadota > Gammaproteobacteria > Alteromonadales > Colwelliaceae > Thalassotalea > Thalassotalea psychrophila. The sequence continues at coordinate 3,685,707 of NZ_CP134145.1, read as the reverse complement.
TAAAACAACATCCATTACCTAGTGACCAAATTATCAATATTAATGTACCTGATTTACCTTTAGAGCAGTTAAAGGGCGTTAAAGTGACTCGACTAGGCAATAGACATAAAGCCGAAACCATGCGTAAAATGTCAGATCCGTGGAAACGCGATATATATTGGTATGGCACTTTAGGTAATGAATTAGATTGCGGTGAAGGTACTGATTTTCATGCAATCTCTAATGGTTTTGCATCAGTTACGCCATTAACAATAGATATGACTGCTTACAGTAGTATGCAACAAATAACAGATTGGATGAGTGAATTGAGTTTATGAATATGACACAACGAATTAGCGGTAAATCTCAACGTAGCGGTGAGATTCTCGCTCAGCAATTATACAATTCTGGCATACGAAATAACGCTGTACTTCATGCTATTGCGAATAGTCCAAGACATATATTTGTACCTGAAATATTAGCCCATAAGGCTTATGACAATACTGCATTGCCTATTGGGCAAGGGCAAACTATTTCACAACCTTATATTGTTGCCAAAATGACCGAGCTTATTTTAGAGCAGCAAGGTAATGAAAATGTATTAGAAATAGGTACAGGATCAGGTTATCAAACATCGATTTTGGCACAATTGTTCGGCAAAGTTTATTCGGTTGAACGCATAAAAACATTACAATGGCAGGCAAAGCGTCGTTTGCAAAAAATTGATTTACACAATGTGTCAATGAAACATGGTGATGGTTGGAAAGGCTGGGCAAGTAAGGGTCCTTATAAAGCGATTATTGTTACCGCTGCCGCCAGTGAAATACCAACAGAGTTGCTCAACCAATTGAGCGATGGTGGTAAGCTAATCATTCCTGTGGGAGAGCAAGCTCAGGTATTAAAACTAATCACTAGGCAAGGTGATAACTTTATTAAACAAAGAATTGAAGCGGTAAAATTTGTTCCTCTTGTTCCAGGCGATTTGTTATGAAGATTTTTACACCGTTGTATAATTGGACCATGCGTTGGGCCGAGCATAAATTCGCGCCAGCCATCCTTGCAATATTAACCTTTGCTGAATCTGTGTTTTTTCCAATTCCTCCTGACGTGTTACTTGCCCCTATGGTGCTGTCTAAGCCAGAAAGAGCATGGAAATTAGCAACACTTACAACCGTTTCATCGGTAATTGGTGGTGTAGTCGGATATTTACTAGGTTATCTATTGTTTGAACCGCTTATTCAACCAATTTTAATTGACTTTAATTACATGGATAAATTTAACCATGCGATGGATTGGTTTAAAGAATATGGGGTTTGGGTGGTATTTATTGCTGGCTTTTCACCGATCCCTTATAAAGTTTTTACTTTAAGCGCAGGTTTCCTGCAAATGTTGTTTATTCCGTTTTTAATTGCGTCAACCGTTGGCAGAGGTTTACGCTTCTTTTTAGTTGCTGGTTTGATCAAAGCGGGTGGCAAGCCAATGGAGATTAAGATAAGAGAAAGCGTCGATTTGATTGGTTGGGTTATTGTGTTTCTAATCGTCGCATTATACTTTGTTATTAATTAAAAAATATTAGTTTTCAATGGGATACTTTAACTTAAAGAGCAAAAGGATATATTTATTGTTCATGGTATTATCAACCATGACAATGTTGCTCAGCTGTGCCGATAGAACGAGACCAGCTCCTGTTGTGAACCTTTCAGGCTCTTTAGTAACAACACCAACCAATAAAAATACTTTGACCGGCAATCAACACAAAGTTAAATCTGGAGAAACTTTGTATTCGATTGCTTGGCGTTCAGGTAAAGATGTAAGAACAATAGCGCAACTAAATCGCTTGCCTGCTCCCTATAAAATTTATCCAGGGCAAATATTAAAATTACAGGGAAAAGTGCATAAAACCACTAGCTCAAGCTCAACCACAAGTAAATCAAATGTTAAAACTAGTCAAAAAGAGCAAAAAAGTAGTCTAAAAGTTGTTGCAAATCAAAAAACACAAGAGTATGGTGAATCTAGTGCTGGGAATTTCACTGATGTAAAAGTACCTTCCCTCACTCAGAAAGTGAAGCGCTGGATATGGCCTGTAAATGGTCGAGTAATATCAAGTTTTTCAAATTCCCCACAGGGCAATAAGGGGATCGACATTAGCGGTAATAAAGGGAAACCTATAAAAGCCGCTGCCGATGGGCTTATTGTTTATGCGGGAAATGCGTTACGAGGTTATGGCAATCTAATAATAATAAAGCACAATGATGACTATCTAAGTGCATATGCTCATAACGATACACTGCGGGTTAAAGAACAACAAACCATTAAAGCAGGAACCGTAATAGCAACAATGGGCAACACTGGTACCGATAAAACCATGTTGCACTTTGAGATTCGATTTAGGGGCAAGTCGGTAAATCCACAACGGTATTTACCGAGAAATAAATAATCAGCTAATAAGAGGCGAGTGAAAAAGTGAAAGTGTAATAATAAAACCGGTTAGTATTGGGAGATATCAATGGTAAAAGTTAAAGAACCTGCAGTTGTAGCATCAAAAGTATCTGCAGACAGTGAAAAAAATGGAAAAAAAACTGTAGAAGAATCTTCATCAAATTTAGATGCCACACAAATGTATCTAGGTGAGATTGGCTCTTCACCCCTTTTAACTGCTAAAGAAGAAGTATATTTTTCGCGTAAAGCGCTGAAAGGTTGCGAGGCATCTAGAGCACGAATGATAGAAAGTAACCTGAGACTGGTTGTTAAGATTGCACGAAGATACAATAATCGCGGCCTGCCATTATTAGATTTAATCGAAGAAGGTAACCTAGGACTGATTCGCGCGGTTGAAAAATTTGACCCTGAACGTGGTTTCCGTTTCTCTACCTATGCAACTTGGTGGATCCGTCAAACAATTGAACGGGCTATCATGAATCAAACCCGTACCATTCGCCTACCTATTCATGTAGTTAAAGAACTTAATGTATATTTGCGTGCTGCACGTGAACTTATTCAAAAGCTTGATCATGAACCTACAGCTGAAGAAATAGCAACAAAATTAGACGTACCTGTAGCTGACGTGAGTAAAATGCTGAAACTTAATGAGCGTATTACTTCTGTTGATACACCATTTGGTGGTGAATCAGATAAAGCGTTATTAGATGTTATTGCTGATGAAAAAAGCCAAGGTCCAGAATCTGACTTACAAGATAACGATATTAAGCAAAATATTGTGCATTGGTTAAACGAATTAAATTCAAAACAACGTGAAGTGTTAGCAAGGCGTTTTGGTTTAATGGGTTATGAACCGGCAACACTTGAAGATGTAGGCCATGAAATTGGTTTGACCCGTGAACGAGTTAGACAAATTCAAGTAGAAGCGTTAAAGCGCTTACGCGATATATTATCTACCCAAAACCTATCGATTGAAGCGTTATTCCAGGCCTAATAAACCACTACGTTATATTCATAATAAAAGCCAACTTTATAAAAGTTGGCTTCTTTATTTACGAAACAGAATTATACTTTATTTTTCAACTCGAATAACAATTCCATCGCTTGTCTTGGCGTAATATCATCAATGTTAAGTGCTTTTAATTGCTTAATCATTGGATGTTCCTCAACAAACATACCTTGTTGTAACTCAATCGCTTGCTGATTTGTTATCACAGTTGCAGGTGCTTGCAATTCAAGCTCCTGCAGGCGTTGTTTTGCTCGTTTAATCACTGTTTTAGGTACACCTGCTAGTTGCGCTACTTGTAAACCGAAACTCTTACTGGCTGCACCTTCTTGTACAGCATGCATGAAAATAATTGTGTCATCATGCTCCATTGCATCAAGATGAATATTCGCCAGTGTGTCTAGTTGTTCAGCTAACTCGGTAAGTTCAAAATAATGACTGGCAAATAAGGTAAATGCTTTGCTGTTTATCGCTAAGTATTCTGCGCAGGCCCAAGCCAATGATAATCCATCATAAGTGCTTGTGCCGCGACCTATCTCATCAAGTAACACTAATGACTGTTCAGTAGCATTATGTAGGATATTAGCCGTTTCGGTCATTTCTACCATGAATGTTGAGCGGCCACTAGCTAAATCATCAGAAGCACCTATACGAGTGAAAATTCTATCGACCAGTCCTATTTCGGCACTGTCTGCTGGAACATAACTACCAACATGAGCTAATAGTGTAATAAGAGCTGTTTGTCTCATGTAAGTTGATTTACCGCCCATATTAGGACCGGTGATAATCAACATTTTTCGATGTTCAGACAATTCTACTGGATTGGCGATAAAAGCGTCTTTTGTGACTTGCTCGACAACTGGATGACGACCTGCATTAATATGTATACCAGGTTTTTTACTTAAAGCCGGCTTATTATAATTTAACGTTAATGCTCGTTCGGCAAAGTTATTCAAAACGTCAAGACTAGCAACAGCTTCAGAGCACTTTTGTAATTGCTCAATAAACGGTGCAAGTTGATCAAACAACTCATCATATAAACGTTTTTCTAAAGCAAGGTAGCGGCTTTGTGCGGTAAGGACTTTCTCTTCATGAGATTTTAACTCTTCAGTAATAAAGCGTTCATTATTTTTAAGGGTCTGCCTGCGGATGTATTCAACAGGCACCTCATTAGACTCTCTACGGCTGATCTCAATATAAAAACCATGAACTCTGTTGTAACCAACTTTTAGTGTGCTTATGCCTGTTTTTTCACGTTCTCGTTGTTCCAATTCAGCTAAAAAATTGCTCGCACCTTGGCTTAAGTTTCTAAGCTCATCCAATTCACTATTGTAACCAGGAGCTAACACTCCACCATCTCTAATAAGTACCGGAGGGTTATCAATAATAGCGTTGGCTAACAATTGATGTAATTGCGGAATAGGGCGGCTTACTTTTGCTAGTTGTTGCATATAAGGCTGAGAATTTAACAATAACAATTGATTAAGCTCTGGTAACAAACCTAACGCGTTACGTAAACGGGCAAAATCCCTTGGTCTGGCACTTCTAAGGGCAATACGAGCAATAATCCGTTCAATATCACCAATGCCCTTAATGGTATCAAAAACATCTCCTTGCATATCTTCAGTAATAATTGCAGAAATCGCATTTTGACGATCTTCTAATGCTTCAATGTTCCTTAGTGGAAAATGCAACCAGCGCTTTAATAGCCTAGATCCCATTGGCGACGCAGTTTTATCAAGAACTGAAGCCAAGGTGTTATCAATTCCGCCAGAAAGATTTTGCGTTAGCTCTAAATTTTTACGAGTTGCTGAATCTAAAATTACTCCTTGGGCATAAGCTTCCGCTTTAATACTTCTGATGTGCGGTAATTCGCTGCGTTGAGTATCTTTAACATATTGTAATAAACAGCCCGCTGCAGCTAAGCCATAATGATAATCATCAACGCCAAAGCCAACGAGTTCTTTGGTTCCAAACTGTTTATTTAATATTTTAACCGCAGTATCTAAATCATACTCCCAGTCAGGACGGCGTCTCTTGCCTTTGATGTGTTCAATTAAATCAAGGTATTCAAAAGATTCAGGATAAAGTAACTCTGCCGGAGCTAGACGTTGTAACTCAGCTTGTAATTGCTCTTCACTATTGGGTTGGCATACTACAAATCGGCCACTACTCATATCTAGGTATGCAATACCAAACTTTTCTTGCATTGCAAAAATAGAAACAAGCAAGTTATCTTGTTTGTCTTCTAATAATGCTTCATCAGAGATAGTACCAGGTGTAACTATTCGTACAACTTTGCGTTCAACGGGTCCTTTGCTTGTAGCGGGATCACCAATTTGTTCGCAGAGAGCCACCGACTCTCCCATATGTACTAATCTGGCAAGATAATTCTCAACAGCATGATAAGGCACACCAGCCATAGGAATCGCATTACCGCCAGTTTTGCCACGGGCGGTGAGGGATATATCTAATAGTTCGGAGGCTTTTTTAGCATCATCAAAAAACAACTCATAAAAGTCGCCCATTCGATAAAACACTAAAATATGTTTAAATTCTGATTTGATTTTTAAATATTGGCGCATCATCGGGGTGTGATTTGGGAAGTCTATTTCATTTTGTACTAGATTTTTATTGGTCACTAGGTTGCTCAGCTCTTTATTTTTGTAGGGTGTGCCCGTATTTGTCACTTGTCTTTTTGTTTTTCTTTGTTTTTCTTTGTTCACCAACGTTCACGCAAATAAACTTTTTTTAGTGTAGGTGCTAGTGTAGGTTTGTATTTGGTGCTAGTATAGGTTGGTCGGTTAAGGAGTGCTGTAACACTCCTAAACCTAAACCACAGATTAAGGTAAGTAATCTCATGGCCGAAAACAATACTAACAGAAAACCATTATCAGCGCTCGCTGTTAAAAACGTAAAATCAGGCTTTTTATCTGACACCCCTCCTAATGGTGGATTACGCATTATTGTGAACAAGTCAGGCTCTAAATCTTGGACTTATCGCTACCGAATGGACAGTAAACTAAAACAAATAAAGCTTGGTAATTACCCGTCTGTTGATTTGAAAGAAGCAAGAATGCTACTTGCTGAAAAGAAGAAGCTTCGCACCGTTGAAAATAAAGACCCGTTAGAAGAAAGAAAGAAACAACGGGCACAAAGAAAGGCTGAACAGGAAGAGAAAGCCAAGCTTGCTTTTACAGTCGAGCAAATGTGCGAGCTTTACTTAACGCGCCATGTTGAGAAGAAGCGAACTACAAAAGGTGCTGATGAAACACGAAGAACGTTGAATAATGATGCCGTTGCTGTTCTTGGACATCTCCCTGCTGCCGATGTAACTCACCGAATGGCATACAACATGATCGATGCCATTGTTGAACGAGGTGCAAGCGTACAAGCAGGTAATGTCTTAAGAGAGTTTTTAGCCGCTTACAACTACTCCATGGGTAAGGGATTGTTTGATGATGACTTTGTTAATCCTTGCTTACAGGCGAAATCAAACTTTAAGTTACAAAAGGTTAAGCTAACAAACACTCGGGGAAAAAGAGTGCTGAATGATGGTGAATTATCCACGCTGCTTAATTGGCTACCAGACTCCAAATTTACTAAAGGACAAAAAGGTGTGTTGATGATGACGTTGCTAACAGGCTGTCGTACTGGTGAAGCCTGTACTTTGAAATGGTCATCACTTGATTATGATAAAGGTATTTGGCATCTAGCTGAAACCAAAACAGGTGTTGAGCGATCTGTTCAGCTATCTACGCAAGCTATCCAATTTTTAAAAGGCATAGATAAAGGAAGTAGTGAGTATGTCTTTACCCAAAGGCTAGGGAAGCCAGTGGAGCAAAAGAAAATCACTGAGCAAATGTGGAGAATGCGCAAAGATGGAACCGACCTAAAGATTAATCGGTGGACACCGCATGACTTACGAAGAACCGTTCGCACCAGCTTATCTAAATTGAAATGCCCTAGCGATATTGCCGAAGCTATATTGGGCCACACCAAAGGTGGCGTACAGGGTGTATACGATCTTTACACTTACGAGGCTGAATGTAAGGAATGGCTGCAAGTATGGTGTGATTATCTTGATACACTTAAAGCTGTTAAGAACGTAGTACCTATGTTGGCGTTGGCATAATGAAGCAATTTAAAGGCTGTGATCGAGAGAAATCTATGTACCTAAAACATTGGGCTACCTTGACCTTTAACTATGAGTCACCAAACCTGGACGAGTTCTTTCCTGATGATTCTTTCAGTTTTGCAACTGCGTTGTTAGCGAAAGGTAACTTACCTCTTGAAGCAGGAAAGGCATATGCCCACGCTGTAATGGAAGCTAGCCAAGAGCTAATAAGAAAGAAAAGAACAGCGCCATTTATTAATCCATCAAAGAAAGCTGGTAACAAGGCTAAGCCTGACGTACTCAGAAGAGTCTTTAAATGTATGCGTTTAATCTCAAGTGGGATGATGGAAAAGGAAGCTTGGGAGTTAGTAGCCAATGAAGATCATCGTTCAGTTGATACCGTGCGATTAGAGTACCAAAAATATATAAAACGTAATGGCGTTCAACAGATCCAAAACGATATTAACTGCTTGATGGCCTTGGTAGTGGCGGAGGGTAAACCAGCAGCCATACGAGAGTTAACATCTATACAAAACATGCATAATCATATTCTTTACTTTGAACATAAACGAAAATCAACTGAATAAAGTAAGAGGACAATAGCGGCTCAATTAAACTCAAAAAATTGAATTTATCTTATCAATTTACCCCCTCATAATGCCCTCAGTGTACAAATACAAACAACATGAGGCCATGATGAACCAATCAATTTTAACCCTAGAAAATGCACGTGCCGAACTTTTAATCAGCCGCACTCACCTTTGGAATTTAATCCGTTCAGGAAAGCTAAAAGCATTTAAAGTTGGCCGCTGTGTCCGCATCACAAGGGGTGAAATAGACCGTTTTATAAGTGCTAATCAAATTAGCTAGCTAATCAGAAAGCAAAAAGGCCGCCAGACAGCGACCTATTTATACAATGCGATGACTAACCGCTTCAATACTACAACGCCATAATAACATCAGAACATGGCGAATAAAAGGCTATCTATGAGTCAAAACCTAATAAGAACTTACGCCGGCGTCGAGAATTTACGTGGGACAGTAAGGCTTCGAGACAAAGCACTATTGCTTATACCAAGTGACAAAGAAATTAAAGCATATAAAGGTGTAAACGGATTACTTTGTTGTGTCATTAAAGAGCGAAAGTATCGCTGGCTAGACGTCGTCTATGCATTGATTTTAGGTCCATTAAGTAAGCAGCAAATGGCCGTGTGTGGTAACTATGAAATTTATGATTGGATTAAGCATCTGCACACAAGAAGGATTAGGGAAGTCGCTGATTATCGAATTGATAAAGTTAAGCCGACCCCACCACTTCTTAGTGCAGAAATAAGGAACAGGTTCGAGTATTTCGATGGGAAATTGTACTCGATAAAAGTTAAAAATGGTTCAGTCAAGAGAACTCGAACAGGACGACAGAAAGATAGTTATTGGTATATACAAATCAAAGGTATTGAGTATCCCGAGCATCAACTTGTATGGATTTACTTTAATGGTGAAATTCCTCTTGGGCTATACGTGGATCATATTTTTGGCAACGGCTTAAACAATAAAATTACAAACTTGCAAGTTATTACTCCGTCGGCAAACAACATAAAAAGGCCATTGCAAACAAATAATTCTAGTGGCTGTGCAGGTGTTAGCTCAAATAAAAAAGGTAGTTATACTGCAAGGTTTTGCGACAAACACCTAGGAAGCTTCCGAAACGAAAATGATGCTATAACCGCATATAACAAAGCTAGAAAAGAGCATGATGACTTTCTAGACTTTCCGTCAATATACGAACCGAAAGGTAAGTGATATTTTTTCGAATACAATTGGCTGGCAAAGCTCAGTGGCTAACACTAAGGCCATTGATGCAACGCTTATCCTATTCGACTTTGCAGTATCGTTTGCATATCTAAGGTCTCACATGAACAACAAAAAAAACACCGAATACAAAGGTCTATGGATACCCAAAACGCTCCTAGCCTATAACGAGTGGCCGCTTGCCCAAAGGTTGATATTTGCTGACTTGGTATCGTTAAGCGAAGCCGTAGATAAGATATTCAAAAGCAATAAAGGCTTTGCTGCACAGCTAGGGATAAATGTTAGAACCGTTGATAGAGCTTTATCAGACCTTGAGGCCAAAGGGTTAATATCAAGAACAACGAAGTACATTCATAGCAAAGGAGGCCGAGAAAGAGTGATATATCTGAACCCAAATAAGGTTAAATTATTCCTTAATAGGCTAGAGACAAAATGTCCTGAGCCCTATAGGCATTTTGTCTCGAGCTCTATAGACAAAATGGCACAAGTAAATAACATTAAAGAAAGAACATTAAGTAAAGAACAAGAACACCGGTCTCAACACAGATTATCATCTGTGGCATCGGTAAATATTATTAGGCAAGCACAAGTGTTAAGCGAGATAACCACAAATTTATTAGGTCATGGGGTTTCTAAAGGTGACATTGAGTTTGCTATTAAGCTATATGAGACTGCGCATAAGTGGTCACTCGATGTCGCTAATGTAAACATTGGTCCTACGCCAAACGATTCCATTATTGAAACATTATCTGCTTTAGATGACTTCATGTATAACTTTGATTCAATGAACGATTTTGTTAAGTATCTTCAATTTAGATACGAAGAGAGAAATGTTGCCCGAAAAAGCAAACAAGTAAACCTAAGCTGGTTCCTAGCCTCAAATACTGAAAACCTAATCGAAGATGAACCGTTTGGGACTAGGGTCCGGGCGGATGCAATTGAAATGTCTCAATTTTAAGCTACAAAGCGATGTATGCGAACTCAATTCAACGAACACAACACAGGGAATAAAACTGATGACCGATTCAATTAACCTGGCAACTAAACTTAACCCAAAACAAAAGTTATTTGCTGAGTTATGCGCCAAGGGTAAAATACAATCCGAGGCATATGAGTTAGCAGGCTATAAATGCGATAACTCAACACAACAAACTATTAATAACGCAGCAAAACGATGTATGCGAAATGTACCCGTTAAGACTTACTACAAGTCATTGCTTGAGAGTTCATCAGCAAAAGCATTCGAAGAGTTAAGTTATACCAAGCAAGATTGGTTACGAAACCAGTTTAAGTTGCTTGAATTGGCGTTTGGCGATGGACAAGTGCATAAAGTTGCATCATTCAATGGTGAATTTATAGAAGCGCAAGTTAAAGAAACAGATTTAGGTGCAGCAATACGAATCCAAGAGCAATTAGGTAAAATGCTGGCCTTGTTTGTTGATAAGTCCGAGATTGGTGGAGCAATGACTATCACCAACTTGATTGCTGAAATATCGAAAGAGGCCGGTGAAAGTACAAACGACTCACCATTGCCAAGGGATGATGATTAATGATGCACTAAGATCAAGTTGAAGAGCCATTACATTGGCTGTGTTCGCTTTAATTATTAGTCTTTTAATGTGGCTACCAATACTATCTGGGGTCATTGACAATACCCTCAATATCAGTAGGATAAGCTTACGTTAGCAGATAGTTAACTTCCACTTAGACTAATCTTGGGTCACTTACTTCAAGCTTGCTGTAGACAAAATAAACTTTGTTGATAGGTGTAATAATTCCGTCTTCCATACATTTTTCCACTTAATAAAACTATTGTACATAAGGAGATAACATGACTGATATAGCAATGATCGGCGCAGCCCTAGGGAGCATAAAAACTGCTGCAGATATAGCTAGGTTAATAAAAAATAGTGGCACTTCCCTTGAAAAGGCAGAAGTAAAATTACAATTTGCTGAATTAATTAGTGCTTTAGCTGATGCAAAAATTGACCTTGCCGATGTGCAAGCACTATTGTTTGATAAAGAGCAAAAAATCACCGAATTGGTTAATCAATTAGCTACAAAAAAAGCAGTGATTTGGGAAAAGCCATATTATTTTGTAAAAGTCGATGATCAAAAGGACGGACCTTTTTGTCAGAAATGCTACGATAAAGAACAACAATTAATTCGGCTACAAGGTGGCGGAACTAAACCATGGAATTGTTTAAGTTGCAGATGTGCAAACCGCGACTTAAATTATAAATCACCAAGGCCAATTAATTACTTATAGCAAGCCTATGTATAAGTTACTCAAACGTATGCTAAACAGTTGGCTCGTGCTCGTTCCTCGGAAAATTTAGCCAACTATTTCGCGCCGCTTAGTAAGGCGTTAGGCCCACAAAAGAATCGAACTATGAAAATATTAACAATAATCGTCGAATTTATTTTGTACACAATGCTTCTTGGTTTGCTTGGACTTCCTCTTGCATTGGTTGTCCTTCATCCCTCCGAAGCAGAACACTTCATTAGATTTTCCGAAACAATGATACCTTGGGGTGTGGTGCTACTTTTATGCGCCATTTTTAGTGACGGTATTCGTAGCGTCATGCATAAACTTGTCGAAGCAATAGGCCGCATCAAAAGTGTCTCCGCAGGTGGGGCAGCAGTAGAGCTTAATCAAAGTACAGGCACACCTGCCACACCAGAGCAGATTGAGGGAATGCGTGCACATATGCAGCAACTTTCTGCGCAAAACCAAGATGCAGCCAACTTAGCCAGTCACTTCTTCTTAAAGTATGTCAGTAACACTATTTTTGGTAGCCAGTTCCGGTTTCTTAAAGCTCTGCAAGATAGTCCACTAACACCTACGCAAGCTGTGGCGTTCTATAACCAATTTGTGGCTAGTGCGCCGGAGGGTACAAACTATCCTTTTGAGTCGTGGGCGGGCTATCTAACTGATAATCTCATGGTAAACTTCGATGCTGCTACGGGGCAGTATCAAGTTACCCCTGCAGCACTAAATGTTATAAATCAGGCTAAAGCAGCAAATTTTAATGACAACATATTTCCGCACTAGGCCTAACAAAACACGCAAGCTGGACAAAGTGCTGCGCACTTCGCTCCTTAGCTTGGCTTTAGGTTTAAAATGAAGCCTCGTGAGTTTTTTCCAAATATGCCTGATGAGGTTTTTGAAATATGGTTAGCACCATTAATTGAAGGTAAAGGATGGCCATTCAAAACTGTTGAAGATGATTTACAGGCCACTAATTGGCGCTATGTATTAGGCATTGATTTCACCTTGCGGCAATGGATTGATTGTACGTGGGAATTAATCGATATTAATTTGCCTCAAAGTAAATTTACAAATGGCAGTATTTCTATGGCCACGGCTATTGTTGGTAATGCCGCTTATGGCAAACTAACCGACACCGCTAATGTAGAAAATACCAAAGAGAGATTTCAGTCATGTGTTTCCTATATAAAAGAGCATGGAAATATTCCGACGCCTATAATTCTTACAAGGATAAATGATGGTTTTAGTGTAATGGATGGTAATCACCGTTTGGCAGCTATACTTTTTACCGTTAACCCTTTAGATATAGTAATTAAAGCTTGGGTTGCAAATATAAACCTAACAATAGTTTAAAGCGGGACTGCTAACAGTTTGCTCTGTTTCGCTTCGGTACACATTTTAGCAAACTATTATCACCCCCTTAAATGGGTGTTAGGCATTTTAAGGAGAATTCAGTGCTTGAGTTTTTAGTAACAAAATTAATCGCTCTAATGGGGCCTATTGCTACTTTATCTAAAGAAAAACGTGAATTGAAAGATAGCGCTTTACGAGCAATATCAACTGCACTTCAAGAAACAAAAATATATTATCGCTCTCTTGATTCTGGCTCTGAACGAAATCAAGAAACAGAAGCTCAATTAGTTAAATATTGGGGCGCAGCGGCAATACCAATAAGGCATATTGATGAAGAGCTAGCTATGGCTTGTGAACACAAATCAGAATACTGGTTAAACCCTGATAATTGGTCTAACGAAGAAGTAAAAGAATTCGGCATAAAACTTCAAGATGTAACAGTTGCATATAGACAACTAGCTATGCCAAGCATTGCCAAAGCTAAGCGTTTCAAAAAGGCCTAACAGGTCATTCAAAAGGACAAAAAACAGTTGGTTTTTGCTCCTTAGTCGATAACTTTAGCCAACTATTTCATAGCTCGTTATTTGAGCGTGATGCGTTTTCACCAAAAGGATAATATCGATCATGGATTCAGAGCTCATTGATGTGTCAGAAACTGCAGCGGATGTAGGTTATGGCTTCAACACAATAGGCGCGCCCGTCTTTTTAACACAGAAGTTGTGGAATTTATGTGTGCATTGGGAGCAAAAAAACACTGATGAACAAGGTTTTCAAGAGCAAAATGCACGTCTTTGGGATGTTCTTTTCATTTGCGGAACTTCCCTAGAGTTGAATTTGCAGAGTTTCTTTAACTCTATGAGTCATCAATACAGTATCCTTGTTATTCCAAGGGATGGAACTTCCACAGCCCCTGTTAGAGCGCAATTGGAGGCATCAGGTAATTCTGAACAAGGGACGCTCGAGATCGATCTAATTGATCTAGTCCCAAACGAAAGTGAAGCATGGTAACGAATACAAGTTGCTAAAGTTCATTCGTAAACTCATAGTGAAAATTAACAAAGCGTTATCGATAAAAAAGCTAATCCGTATACAATCTTTTTAATATAGAAAATATGCAGCAATGTGGCACTCGACAACAGTCCAACCCGTTTGGTCTACGATTGACCTTAAGCCGGCTAGGTTAGCTAATCAGCCTCAAGATCTTACGTTTGATCTTCTTAATGAACAACCAAATCTTGATTGAATATATACGCTTGAACTTCTCTATCAACGATTCAGGTTTATAGTTTGGGCTGCTTGGGCGGGCATATGTAACGAATATAGGTACCGGTTCGTATTTAGGTTTTTCTGTTACGTCAGGGGTCACATTATTATTTGGATCCATGCTCTATCACTTATCCATTTTTGATGATTAAAACATAACACACCAACTCCACTTGGCCTAATTTGATAGTTACAAGCATTCTGCTAGGCTTAAGGCTCCGTAAACATAAAGGACAAGCTCTTATGGATAAGCCAATCAAAGTCCCCGTGACTTTAGTACAAACATGGATATCACTCGTAAACGGCAATTCAGAGCCATTTGTGAAGTCATCTAGCCTAGATAAGATAATCTGTCACTTCGGAAGTTTAAAGCAAGCTGAAGCACATGTAGCGATGAATAGTGAATGCCCAGAAGATGAGCTACTCATTCTTGAACGAAAGAAAGCTCGCATGTTTGGCACTCAATTGAAGCTAAAGGCAAAGCACACATATTGGTTATAACTATATAAGCTTCGCTTTATAGGTTTGAGGCTTTAAAGTTAGCTTTTCATCAAATGGTGCTTGTATGCGTCTAACTTTACTACCACTCTTGTATTCAAGATTGTAGACTCTATAAATCCAATAACTAGAACCATACTCTTTGGCTTTTTCAACTTCATTGTCCGTTATATAAAAATCCGAATACAAACTACCTGTTGTTGTTTTAACTTCAATCTGAATAGGGTTACTAGTACTGTGATCGAAAGAAAGTATATCGTACCCAGCAGAGTCATCAACAGATGCTATGTATTGGATTTTATTAGCTAAGTCCTCGCAGCCGGCTTCAATCAAACGGTGACGCTCAAACTCCAATATAAGAGCCTCACCAAGCATGCCTATTTCATTTTGTCTTAACCATTTAGCTTCCCAATCTACTTTATTGGGCTTAGCCCTCTTCTTTGACGTTTTAGGTTTGGTAGCTTTAGGCCTTTGCTTATCATCCTCTACAGGAACTAACTTAGGGAGAACTTTACCTACAAAGGGCTCGCTCAAGTAACTATCAAATTTTTCAAGTACTCTATTGGGAAAGTATTTATTCTCCAACTCCCAATTTATATTAACGGGCTCGCTGCTCTTGGGGTCATAGCTGTCAAACCTGACTTTACCAAAAAATGTATAGTCATCATCTTCGGTAGGTCGAGAAAATAACAAGATATGATTATTATGATGATCAAAATTTATAAAATGTTTTATCATTGGATCAGATAATTTTTGCTTTGATTGTGACAACCAGAACAAATATCCATCTTTGCTCAATTTATCATGATAAACATTCGACCCTTTCAATGTTACTAAAAAAGCAAAATCACCTAAACTAGGGTTCAATCTTACAATACCTTGTAAGCCCCACTTACCAGAACCAACAGTGAAATTTGAATCAGCATCAAAAATATTATGTAAGTCTAGTCGTGAATATTCAGCATAGGTGATCAACTCTTCCCTGGCTTTGGTAAGATATTTATCTACAATCTCGTAATCTAATAATTCAAGCAGCCTGAAACAATCAGAGCCTTTACCACCACTAAAGTGACTTGCAAGGATAGGTTCGCCTAAGTAATTACTAACGGCCAGACCCAATATCGCTTTTGGTGGGTAAAATTTACCTTCGATCTTTAAGTCAAAGCCTGTTGAGGGCCCATAACTTTCGATTAACCCATCTTTAAGTTCGTACTCTATTACAGCATTGTTTATATAGTCCGACGTCATCCCCTCTATGAGTCGATAAAACTTTAGTATCCTTCCTGATGTACCTATTGTAAGTTTGCTAGTCATTACTTATCCGTATTATTGATTGATCAAAAAACGCTTTATTAGCTAAATTAGTTGCGTAAAACTTTAACTATGCTATCCCTACTTGATATAGATTATCAAGTTAATGCTGCAAAGTTGACATTAACTTATTGAAAAGGTTAATGTCTCCATAGAGCGAGCAGCGGACGGGTTGCGATTCAATACTGTAGTCAATTTATGCCACTTTGCTGACGGTTTGGTTTGGGCTATTGTTCTTCAAGGTCCACTTAAAATCTTAATACTGGCTTACGATGGAAACTATAGGAGATTCCAGAAAGCAGACGTTTGAAACTTTTAAGTTCCGGCTTTCCCGTTATTCGATTTGGTTCTAAAAAGGAAAGCAAAATGTCAGGCTTGATCCGGTCGTTCAGTGCCAAGTATAGTCTTTTAAGCTCAAATAGAGTGATTATTGCTCTATATTGAGTCAGCCATGAAAGTAAATTGACCTTCATGGCGTCTCATTTTTACTGTTTGATTAAATCGCCTATCATGTATTTTCGGTCATGCCACTCTTGAGTTGGAGAGTACATTCTAAACATCACGAAAAAACCTTTATTTGATAGTGTCTGCACCCAATTTACTTTGCCTTCTGGCTTAGTAGGTGAAAAGGTGACTGTTACTGAGCCGTCTTGATTTTTTGCAACTTCACCTGTGCTATCAAATCCACCTGAACGCTGCTCTGTCGGCAAGATGCTACGAGTTTGGTTGTCGTATACCATAAAGCTCCAAAAACGTTTCATTGGTGGGGTAGGTGGTAAGGTAATAGTATAGGTTTCATTACCGTCTAGGGCTGCGCCTTTTTCGTCTTGCGTAGTAACAAGATAAGAGCTTCCCGCACCATCAAATTGTGCTGTCATTAATGGCGTGATACCTGTCGCTATGTAATGAAAGGCTGTTTTATCATCAATAAATACTTTGCCGTCTTTGGTAAACTCGTGAGACATGGTGCTACCAAACGGTAAAAACCAGTTTCGATCGTCACCATAAAAATAAACGTCTTTATTGGTAGGGCGGAACGCTTCATTACGAGCATGAACATTAGCAATACCAGCGGCTTCTTTTAATGCTGCTAGTTGCTCTCCTTGCGGGTTAAATTCTTTTCCTTTCTCAATACCGATTTCTGCAATTAAACCTCGGTAGTGTGAGTCGCCTGCGGTAATAGGCTCGTACTGAATGACTGCATTTAGTTCGCGATAAAAGTCTTCGTTGTTAGCGTGAATCGTATTATATTTCACGCTACTAAAATCGATGAAGTCCATCTTAGGCTCTTGTCCTAACGGATGCATTTTAAACGTATCTTTAAACTGTTTTACATCTTTTGTGCTATTTAAACGCATTGGCACCCAGTTTCGATAAGTTGGCGTTTTCAGTACAATAAAGCCACTAGGTATTTCACCTTCAAAGCTGTCATGTACTAATAAATATTTACCACCTTTGCCTTTATCTTTTGGGTTGCCTAAACCAATATCACCGACATATTTGAAAAAAGCATCATCGACCAGCCCTAAAACTGCGCTGTTTATATCTAAAACAACAGGACCATTTTTTACATCTACTTCAATAGAGATATAAGGTGTTGTTGAATTTGGAGTAAGCCATAAACTATTTTTATCTATTAAACTTTCACTGATAAGTACCGATTGATTAGCTTTTCCACCAAGAGACTTACCACCTTCTAGCATGGCATGCATTGAACTAATTGGAATACCATCGACAAACGCATTAACAGCACGCTGTACAAACATGTAGCGTTGCACCTTACTCATGGTTTCATCGGACGGGTAACCATCTGTAAAATTTAAATCACCAACGGCTTGAGTTCTTACAATGTTTGGCGTGGTAATATTCTCTGGAACAGAAAGGCTGTTTACACTACTAATAGATTCATTTTCTGTACTTGAACATGCGACTTGAGTCAATGCGAGTAAACTGAGTGTTAATACGGATTTTCTTAGATTCATAAAATTACCTTATAAAGAGACTTACACAAATATTGTTACATTACGCTAATGTACTGCTATCAGCATGTATAGAGTTTAGCTTATAAGCTGAGCTTATCTAGTATGCATACATCCAAATTGCGAAATATCTTGCAAGTTTTTTAACTTCCGCTTATCGCTCTAAGCGGTCAGTGACGACCACAAAAAACTTGTGTAATTACAATAACATCATGTATTGTATGTTTACAAATAATTAACACGACTCAAGGTCTGTTAAGAGCGACAAGCGGAAGTAAAAAAATAAAAATAAATTAAAGGATTAATATGAAAACGTTTATCATTACAACATTAGCTTTAGCAGTTTCTTTGTTTAGTTATACCTTCGGTTATCACCAAGGTGGGAATGATGTAGCTACGATGGAACACGTATTAAAAGGTAAGGCAAGCTTGATACTCTGTAAAGACAGCGCATCTACTGCCTGTAAGCGGTTCCATAGTTCCAGTGTCCGTTTAGCTGTATCAAGTCGTGTAAAATATGGCGAGCAGCTTTCACCATTAGCACCCTATATAAATCCTTTCTATGAAATATTTAACGATAATACATCATCTATAAAGGATGAAATTACAAAGAATGGCTATTCTGTTATCTGTGGTGATTTGTCTGCCCTTAATAACGAAGAGTTGTTTACATCCTGTAATGCTAATGTCGATGAATTCATGAATTTATAAGTTATGTCCATTAGACTAATTTGAGCGATAACCCGCCTGTTACAATAAGAATAATATGAAATATTTCGCATTAATATTAATGCTTCTATCAACATCAGTAATTGCCTGTTCATCGAGTAAGCAACTTGAGGAACTTCCTGCTTTTTCTAAGGTATTGCAATCTTCTGCTACTGAAAAAGTAGATGGTATAGCTGTATTTGTCCCAACAATAATTGAAGGGGCAACCGCAACAAAACTTCGAGTATCATTTTTTGAAAACGAAGAGCTAATCCTGCAAACGTCGGTCGAGCTTGATGAAGTCTTGAAAGACGATGAAGAAATGTACAATGAAGTAGATTTAAACGGGTATAGCGTTGGATATCTTTATGCAGATAGAACTCAAATAAAGAATATACTTTTAACTACTAGTTATGAGTTTCCACCTACCAAAAGCGGTGGGATTATAATGTGTGGTCCAATGCGAAGTTATAAATTACACGAGTTAATGAGATAAATTTAGATAAAATTAATAGTCACAAATTTGACCTTAACATCTTGAAAAGGTTAAGGTCTCCTGAGAGCGATATATAGTCTTTCAATACAGGTTAAAGGGATTTAAATGCAACTAAACCACCTAAATACCAAAGTAATTCTAGATGGCACAATTAATCTATTAAAGACACATAAGAGCACCCTAATAAAATACCTTCTAGTTCCTCTTACGTTTTTAGCTATTCTAGAGCTATATTTATTGCCCGACTACGTACCACATGCAAAATCAGCATTAGGATTTCTGTATTTATTAACCAATGTCCTTATATTTTTAATTTACGCTAACGTAGCTATTACTATCCACCGAGCATTGATTGTTAATAAGCATGGAAACTTTCCAAGGTTGGGGATAAAACTAGGCTTAACAGAATTTAAATACATGTTAGCTATATTAATAACCTATCTTTTTCCTTTCGCTTTCTATTGGATTTCAAGTGATTGGGCTTATTCTTTAGCTTTAGATGGTTACTCAGAAGATACGCTTAGAGTTATTTATAAAGCGTTAAAATTTTCGACGGAGTTATGTTTCATTGTTGTACTCTCTTTCTGGGGATTAGCTTTACCACATATTGCGATTAAAAATGAAATTTCACTTTCTCACGCATTGAGCTTATCCAAAGGTTCTAGAGGCGCGATGTTTTTGAGTATGCTGTTTGTTGTATTAATAACGGAAGCTATATATGTTTTATTTTCGGAATTTTATTATGTAGATTCCATTCTATTGTTATTGCTAGATTGGGTGGCTTTTACTTTTATTGGAGTATTTAGCGTCGCAATTCTTTCGGCTACTTATAGGCACGTAAATATCGAACATTAGCAAATGCTAATGGGCTGTTATTGGCACTGAAGGGACGGATCAAGCCTGGTATCCCGCCCTCAAACACACCTTGTTTTAAGATCGAAACCGAATAAGCCAAGAAACTAGGATTTGGATGTTTCGAACGTCTGCTTAGGAGAAATCGACTTAAATTCTTCCGAAAGATCTGAGTCGTTGTTTATGCGAAGCCTGCATATCCATAGGCCAAACCAAACCGTCGGCAATGTGGCATAACCTGAACTAAGTTATTGATTGCTCTACTTCCGCTTATGGCTGAAGCAGACCCTCAGAGTATCAACCTTAACAACTTCAAACCAATCAATAGACCATCACTAAAATGAATAAAACACTTACTGGCTATAATATTGTGACATTAGCGAATAATTTGGTTTTTAGTGTAGGTTGGGGTGTGGGTTTTTTATGTAGCCGGCTTTAAGGCTCTATATGGAGGCTTTAACACCCTGACGCATCATCGGAGTATGATTTGATTGCGCGAAAAGATCGTCTGTCATTTATTAGCTTTTGTATTTATTAAAGTTATTCTGAGAACGGCAAATTAATTGAAAAATAGATAAAATAGGCCGTGATTCATAGTATATATGGATGGTAAAATATTATTACTCGAAGCGCAAAGCAAGATATCAATTAATACCAATATAACTACCCGTTAAAACCACTGTATAAAAAATTAGAATTTAAAGTTTAAGTACTGTTTAAATATTTATTTTAATAAACGTAACAGTAATATCGATACGGAGTTTTTGTTTTAATTACTTATAAATCAAATTGTTATGTTGGCTTTTTTGGCGTTAGATAAAAAAATATTAATTAATGGTTGATACTGTACGATTATACAGTATACTAATTCCATAACTACTGGATAAATAGAAAAACATTGGAGATTTTTAATGGACGCAAATAAAGAAAAGGCATTATCAGCAGCCCTAAGTCAAATTGAACGTCAGTTCGGTAAAGGTTCGATCATGAAACTAGGAGATAACCAAAGCATGAACGTAGAAACTATTTCTACCGGCTCACTTGCTTTAGATGTTGCTCTTGGTGCTGGCGGTTTGCCAATGGGTCGTGTTGTTGAAATCTATGGTCCTGAATCTAGTGGTAAAACGACACTTACTTTAGAAGTAATCGCTGAAGCACAGCGTAATGGTAAAGTATGTGCTTTTGTTGATGCCGAGCATGCTCTTGACCCAATTTATGCTGAAAAACTCGGCGTAAACATTAATGAGTTATTAGTGTCACAACCAGATACTGGTGAACAAGCTTTAGAAATTGTTGATATGTTAAGTCGTTCTGGTGCGGTAGACGTAATTGTAGTCGATTCTGTTGCTGCTTTAACTCCTAAAGCTGAAATTGAAGGCGACATGGGTGACAGTCACATGGGTCTACAGGCTCGTATGTTGTCACAAGCAATGCGTAAGCTTACAGGTAACCTTAAGCAATCTAATACTATGCTTATCTTTATCAACCAAATCCGTATGAAAATTGGTGTAATGTTTGGTAACCCGGAAACAACTACAGGTGGTAATGCGCTTAAGTTTTATGCATCTGTTCGTCTAGATATTCGTCGTATTGGCGCGGTTAAAGAAGGGGATGAAATTACCGGTAATGAAACCCGTGTTAAAGTTGTTAAAAACAAAATTGCTCCTCCGTTTAAACAGGCTGAATTCCAAATTTTATACGGCCAAGGTATTAACAGTTTAGGTGAGCTAATCGACTTAGGTGTTAAACATAAAATGGTTGAAAAAGCTGGAGCATGGTACAGCTGTATGGGCGAACGTATCGGTCAAGGTAAAGCTAATGCAACCAAGTATCTTGCAGAAAACACTGCTATGGCAACAGAATTAGAAGCTAAATTGCGTGGTCTATTACTAACTACAGCTAAAGATTCAGAAGAAGAAGTTGTTGCTGAAGTTGAATAATATTCAATAAATCATTACTTATTAAACCGCTCATTGAGCGGTTTTTTTTTACTTCATGGATGATGAAATGCAAACTGCCATGGATGGCAATAAGTTTGTACTTGTGGATATTATACTGAATCTTGAGAATTAAAATAATATCTATAGTTTATTTAGACGTCTATACGTTTAGATGTTGACATTTCTATTTGGTTGGGTAGTATTAAGTTTTTGCTCTACTTTAGGTTAAATCTAATGCCGATTAAAATCCCTGATCAATTACCAGCCCTGGCAGTTCTCGCTAATGAGAACATATTTGTCATGTCTGAAAATAGGGCTGTTAATCAAGAAATTCGACCTATGCAAGTAGCAATATTAAATTTAATGCCAAATAAAATTGAGGCTGAAATTCAAATATTGCGCATGCTGTCAAATACACCGTTACAAATAAATATTGAATTTGTCCGTTTGCACTTAAATGAATCTAAAAATACACCGAAAGAGCATTTGGATGAGTTTTATTGCTTATTCGATGATATAAAGCATAAACACTACGATGGTTTAATCGTAACTGGTGCGCCTTTAGGTCAGCTTAGTTACGAAGATGTTTCTTATTGGGACAAAATAGTAGAAGTTTTTGAATGGTCTCAAACAAATGTCACATCAACTATGTATTCATGTTGGGCGGCGCATGCTGCGCTATACTACCGCTATGGTTTAAATAGAAAATTACGCACCAAAAAGCTTTCCGGTGTGTACCGACATCAAACATTAGATTCTATGGAACCGCTAACTCGAGGTTATGAAGAAGAGTTTTCTGTTCCTCATTCACGCTACGGTGAAATTGATAGAACAATTTACCAAAGCGTAAACGAACTAAATGTTCTAGCGGAATCAGAACAGGCGGGGGTATATCTGGTTGCTACAAAAGATAAAAAACATGTATTTGTAACAGGGCATCCTGAATACGATGCTTGTACATTAGCTGATGAATACCAAAGGGATATAAAAGCCGGTGTTGAAACTTTCATACCTGAAAATTATTTTAAATTTGACGATGTGAGTTTGGCCCCTAAAAATAAATGGCGTAGCCATGGCTGTTTATTATTTAGCAATTGGCTGAATTATTATGTTTATCAAATTACTCCATACAACCTTGAAAATTAGCACTGTTAAAGTTAGTACAAGCAGCAATTATCAAATTCAGACCCAGGAATTATTACGGTGAAATCTCCAACAAGTATTTTATTAGAACAACAATTACAAGACCGAATTTTAGTGCTAGATGGCGCCATGGGCACCATGATCCAAGATCATAAATTTGAAGAGCAAGATTATAGAGGCGAGCGTTTTGCCAATTGGCATTGTGATGTAAAAGGTAATAATGATTTATTATCAATTACCCAGAGCGAAGTGATTAAAGATATACATCGTCAATATTTGCTTGCTGGTGCTGATATAATTGAAACTAATACTTTCAATTCTACCACTATTGCCATGGCTGATTATGATATGGAAGATATCAGCCGCGAGATAAATTTAGTATCAGCACAAATAGCTCGTAAAGTAGCAGATGAAATTAGCTTAACAACACCAGATAAACCACGCTTTGTTGCCGGTGTGTTAGGGCCAACGAATCGTACATGTTCTATTTCTCCAGATGTAAACAATCCTGCATTTCGAAATGTTAGTTTTGATGAACTAAAAGATGCCTATATTGAATCTATCAACGCCTTAATAGAAGGTGGTGTAGATATAATCATGCTAGAAACTATCTTCGATACACTAAATGCTAAAGCAGCTGTTTTTGCAGTTGAGCAAGTGTTTGCCGATATAGGGTACCGACTACCTTTGATGATCTCAGGCACTATTACAGATGCTTCAGGTCGAACTTTATCAGGGCAAACAACAGAAGCATTTTATAACTCATTACGCCATGCTAACCCGATTTCCTTTGGTTTAAACTGCGCGCTAGGTCCGGTTGAGCTTAGACAGTATGTAGAAGAGTTAAGTAATATTTCCGATTTCGCCGTTTCAGCTCATCCTAATGCCGGCTTGCCGAATGCTTTTGGTGAGTACGATTTTACCGTAGATGATATGAATGAACATATTGTTGAATGGGCTGAATCTGGTTTTTTAAATATAGTTGGAGGTTGCTGTGGTACTACACCTGCACATATTAAAGGTATAGCGGACAGCGTTGCAAAAATCACTCCACGTAAAATCGAGCCTAAAAAGATTGCCTGTCGATTATCTGGATTAGAAGCACTGAACCTTGATGAGAATAGTTTATTCGTTAACGTTGGTGAACGCACTAATGTTACTGGTTCTGCCATATTTAAACGCTTAATTACCGAAGAAAAATACGATGAAGCTATTGCCGTAGCTCTCCAGCAAGTTGAAAATGGTGCACAAATAATCGATATCAATATGGATGAAGGCATGCTCGACTCCTATGGCGCAATGGTTAAGTTTTTAAACTTAATTGCTGGTGAGCCTGACATCTCAAAAGTACCTATTATGCTTGATTCCTCGAAGTGGGAGATTATGGAAGCAGGCCTTAAATGTATACAAGGAAAAGGCATAGTTAACTCTATTAGCCTAAAAGAAGGCGAAGAAGCATTTAAGCATCACGCTGAACTTGTCCGTCGTTACGGTGCTGCGGTAATTATCATGGCATTTGATGAGGTTGGCCAAGCAGATACTAAAGATAGAAAAGTTGAAATCTGTCAACGAGCTTATCGAATATTGGTTGAAGAAGTAGGATTTCCGCCAGAAGATATAATTTTCGATCCTAACATTTTTGCTGTTGCAACAGGTATTGATGAGCATAATAACTATGCCGTAGATTTTATTGAAGCCACTAAAATCATCAAAGAAACATTACCACATGCGATGATCTCTGGTGGTGTATCAAATGTGTCATTTTCATTTAGAGGTAATAACCCTGTACGAGAAGCTATACATGCGGTGTTTCTATACCATGCCATTAAAAATGGCATGGATATGGGTATTGTAAATGCTGGGCAATTAGCTATTTACCAAGATATACCAAAAGATTTATTAAAAGCTGTTGAAGATGTTATCCAAAACACAGACGAAGACGCGACAGAGCGATTACTAGAGGTAGCACAAGAGTATCGTGGACAAGGTGGAACCAAAGCTGCAGGAGCTGATTTAAGCTGGCGCGAGCTACCGGTAATTAAAAGGTTAGAACACGCGTTAGTAAAAGGCATTAATGAATTTATCGTTGAAGATACGGAGTTAGCTAGGCTTGAAGCCGAGCGTCCAATCGATGTTATCGAAGGACCATTGATGGACGGGATGAATATTGTCGGTGATTTATTTGGTGAAGGTCAAATGTTTTTGCCACAAGTGGTTAAGTCTGCACGAGTAATGAAGCAAGCAGTGGCTCATTTACAACCATATATTGAACTTGAAAAGACTGTAGCTAGTAGCAACGGTAAAGTGTTATTAGCAACGGTAAAGGGTGATGTACATGATATAGGTAAGAATATTGTTGGTGTTGTCCTGCAATGTAATAACTATGAAGTAATTGACCTTGGCGTTATGGTATCTTGTGAGAAAATTTTACAGGTAGCACGCGATGAAAACGTTGATATTATCGGTTTGTCAGGGTTAATTACCCCATCATTAGATGAAATGGTGCATGTTGCCAAAGAGATGCAACGGCAAAACTTTGATTTGCCGCTATTAATTGGTGGTGCGACAACGTCTAAAGCACATACCGCGGTTAAAATTGAGAAAAATTATGATCACCCGGTAATTTATGTACCCAATGCATCTCGTTCAGTTTCTGTGGTCAATTCACTACTAACACCTGAATTGAAAGGTGCATTGGTTGAACGTACAGAGAAAGAATATGAAACAGTACGACAACGTTACGCCAAAAAAGGCCCTCGTACTGATTTATCATCCCTAAAAGATGCGCGAGCAAATGCGTTTCCGCTTAGTTTTAAGCACTATACGCCTGCAACACCGAAGGAATTAGGCGTAACAGTATTAGATGATATTGACTTGAATGTGGTACGAAACTATATAGACTGGACGCCATTTTTCCTAACTTGGCAGTTATCAGGTAAATATCCAAAGATTTTAGAACATGAACTGATTGGTGAAGAAGCAAAGAAATTATTCGCAGATGCCAATGCAATGCTTGATGACGTTATCAACAATAAAACCTTAAAAGCAAAAGCTGTATTTGGTTTATTCCCTGCACATAGCGTTGGCGACGATATTGAAGTATTTACTGATGACACGCGTAGTGATTTATTAAATATCCTCTGCGGTTTACGTCAACAAACTAAGAAACAAACAGGGCAGTTTAATCGTTGTTTAAGCGATTATGTTGCTTCAAAAGACTCTGGAGTTAATGACTACGTTGGGGCTTTTGCCGTATCTTCAGGTTTTGGTGCCGATGAATTAGTGCAAGAGCATGATAGTAAGCACGATGCCTATAACTCTATTTTATTAAAAGCAGTTGCCGACAGACTTGCTGAAGCAACTGCCGAGTATCTTCATGAACGAATTCGTAAGGATTACTGGGGTTATGCAAGTGATGAAAACCTAGACAACGAAGATTTAATTCGTGAGAACTATCAAGGTATTCGTCCAGCACCAGGTTACCCCGCATGCCCTGAACATACTGAAAAGGGTACTATATGGCAATTGCTTGATGTTGAAAACAACATCGGTATGGAATTAACAACAAGTTATGCTATGTGGCCAGGTGCTGCAGTTAGCGGTTGGTATTTTGCTCACCCAGATAGTAAATACTTTGCAGTTGCTAAAATTGATAGAGAACAAGTTGAAAGTTACGCAACTCGCAAAAGCATGAGCATTGCTGAAGCCGAGCGTTGGTTATCACCAAACTTGGGCTATGATCCGGATTAAGCGTAAAATTTATTAACAATATTAAAAAGGACCTTAAGGTCCTTTTCTCGTTTCCAGTAGTATTTTTTTTATCCTAATATAGGTAGAATATGCTTAAATATACCTGTTGAAGTAATGCTTTAGTGATTAAAAAGGACGTTAAAAAGGCCGCTTATTCTTTATTAGCAAGACGCGAACATTCGCAAAAAGAGTTAATGCAAAAATTGCTGTTAAGAGAGTTCAATAGCGATGATATACAAATAGTATTAGATGCTTTGAGTGAGCAAGATATTCAAAGTGATTTACGCTTTGGTGAAAGTATGTATCGTCTGCGAGTTGCTAAAGGTTATGGTTGGATTTATATTGCTGCAGAATTAAAGCAAAAAGGCTTAACTAGTGATATCATAGCCGCCGTTTATACTAGTCAACAAGTTGACTGGTTTTTACAGGCTGAAAAAGCCTACCAAAAGCGTTTTCCTGATCCTAAAATTAGCGATCAAAAAGATAAAGCAAAACGCGTAAGATTTTTACAATACCGTGGTTATAGTTTTGAACAAATAAACACGGTAATGAACCTAAATTAATAAATATTTTATTGGATAACAACCATGATTAAATCCAGTGCCGAAATAAGACAGGCATTTTTAAACTTCTTCGCGCAAAAACAACATCAAATAGTTGCCAGTAGCTCACTTGTACCAGGCAATGATGCAACATTGTTGTTTACTAATGCTGGTATGGTGCCATTTAAAGATGTGTTTTTAGGTGCTGAAACTCGTAGTTATACCAGAGCGACGTCATCGCAGCGTTGTGTTCGAGCAGGTGGTAAACATAATGATTTAGAAAATGTTGGTTATACCGCTCGGCACCATACATTTTTTGAAATGCTGGGTAACTTTAGCTTTGGCGATTATTTCAAAATTGATGCTATCAACTTTGGTTGGGAATTCTTAACATCTGTACTTGGCTTACCAAAAGAAAAGTTATTGGTAACGGTATATGAAACTGACAATGAAGCATTTGATCATTGGGCAAATGTAATTGGTGTTCCAGTCGACCGCATCATTCGGATTGGCGACAAGTCAGCTGACAAAAAATTTGAGTCAGATAATTTTTGGTCTATGGGTGATACAGGACCTTGTGGACCATGCTCTGAGATATTCTATGATCATGGCGAAGAAATTTGGGGTGGCCCCCCTGGATCACCTGAAGAAGACGGTGATCGTTTTATCGAAATTTGGAACTTGGTTTTCATGCAGTTCAACCGACAAGCTGACGGTACTATGGAGCCATTACCTAAGCCGTCTGTTGATACCGGTATGGGACTTGAACGCATCGCGGCAATTATGCAAGGCGTACACTCAAACTATGAAATAGATATTTTCCAAGGGCTAATTAAAGCTGCGGCAGATTTACTTGGGTGTGATGATTTAGAACATAAATCTTTGCGTGTAATTGCCGATCATATTCGTTCGTGTAGCTTTATGATCACCGATGGTGTTAATCCATCAAATGTTGGGCGTGGTTTCGTATTACGCCGCATCATTCGTCGCGCGGTACGTCATGGTCATAAACTTGAAGCAAAATCTCACTTCTTCCATCAGCTCGTTTCAGCCTTAGCTGAGCAAATGGGTGAAGCATATCCTGAGCTTATTAAACAGCAAGCAATTATTGAAAAAACATTGCGTATTGAAGAAGAACAGTTTGGCCGTACTTTAGATCGTGGTATGAACTTACTCAATGATGTCATTGCTAATTTAAGTGGTGATGTCATTCCTGGCAAAGATGTATTTAAGTTATACGATACGTACGGATTCCCAGCGGATTTAACTGCCGATATAGCTCGTGAAAAAGAATTGAGCATTGACCAAGACGGTTTTGATAGCGAAATGCAGGCACAACGTCAACGTGCACAAAAAGCATCAAATTTTGGTACTGATTACAACGACCAAATAAAATCAGATAAAACTACGAATTTTGAAGGTTACGATAACCACAGCTTTAGCTCGACTATTGTTGAGC
Source organism: Thalassotalea psychrophila (assembly GCF_031583595.1). Lineage (NCBI taxonomy): Bacteria > Pseudomonadati > Pseudomonadota > Gammaproteobacteria > Alteromonadales > Colwelliaceae > Thalassotalea > Thalassotalea psychrophila. Next base: position 3,656,791 of record NZ_CP134145.1, on the reverse strand, counting down.
TGTTTAATAGTGAAGGTTCTGTTTCTTCATTAAATGCGGGTGATAAAGGCATTATTGTTTTAGATAACACCCCTTTCTATGCTGAGTCAGGTGGTCAAGTAGGTGATACTGGCACAATAACCACAGATAGTGGTACGTTTAAAGTTACCGACACTGTTAAGTTAGGAAATGCCTTTGCTCATCATGGTGTTGCAGAATCTTCTATTCAATTAAATGCTCGAGCAAACGCAGAAATAGACAGTGCTCGTCGTAACGATGTTATTAAAAATCATTCGGCAACGCATTTATTACATACAGCGCTTCGTCAAGTTTTAGGTGAGCATGTGACGCAAAAAGGCTCATTATGTGACCCTGAAAAGCTTCGTTTTGACTTCTCTCATTTTGAAGGCGTAACAGCAAGCGAACTTCGCCAGGTTGAGCAATTAGTAAATGATAACATTCGTGCTAACTATGTTCGTGAAACTGAGTTGATGAATATTGAAGCCGCTAAAGAAAAAGGCGCAATGGCGTTATTTGGCGAAAAATATGACGATGAAGTTCGTGTTGTTACACTAGGTAGCTTTTCTACTGAACTTTGTGGTGGTGTGCATGTTGAACGTACTGGCGATATTGGTTTATTAAAAATAACTTCTGAAGCAGGTATTGCTGCAGGTACCAGGCGTATAGAAGCTGTAACTGGCGTTGCAGCAATGACATACGTTGACGAACAAGCAGATAAATTAACGACTATTGCCAGCTTAGTTAAGTCAGATGCGGTTAATACGGTAAGTAAAGTTGAACAATTAATTAGTAAGTCTAAGCAATTAGAGAAAGAAATCGCTCAACTTAAACAAAAGTTAGCGTCACAAGCTGGTTCAGATTTAATCAGCCAAGCAATTAATATTAATGGTGTTAAAGCATTAATAGCTGATGTTGAGGGCAGTGACCCTAAAGCATTACGTGAAATGGTTGACGATCTTAAAAATAAATTAGGCTCAGGTGTTGTCATGTTGGCGTTAGCTAATGGTGAGAAAGTTAGCTTGATTGCTGGTGTTACTAAAGATTTAATTGGCAAAGTTAAAGCTGGCGATTTAGTTAAAATGGTCGCTGAACAAGTTGGCGGTAAAGGCGGTGGACGCCCAGATATGGCTCAAGCCGGTGGTACTCAACCTGAAAATATTGCTAACGCTCTTGCCACTGTAGAAGCTTGGTTAGCAGATAAGCTATAGGGTTTTAATCTATGAAGGCGCTTAATCGTTAATGGCAATTATCGTGCAAAAGTTTGGGGGAACCTCGGTAGGTTCCCTTGAGCGAATTGAAAATGTAGCCGAACAAATCATCAAAACTAAACGGCAAGGTCATCAAGTTGTTGCTGTTTTATCTGCAATGTCAGGTGAAACCAACCGATTAACTGAACTTGCCAATCAACTCGATCCAAACCCATCCCCTCGTGAAGTTGATATGCTACTCGCTAGTGGTGAACAAGTCTCTATCGCCTTACTTTCTATTGCATTAATTAAACGCGGTTTTTCGGCGGTTTCTTTATTAGCTCATCAAATTGGACTGCAAACTGACAATCGTTTTAACAAAGCGCGAATATTAAATGTTGATAACCAACGCATGCTGCAGGAATTACAGCAAGGGCATATCGTGATAGTAGCCGGTTTTCAAGGAGTTGATCATGAAGGCAATATCACTACATTAGGACGAGGGGGCTCTGACACCTCTGCCGTTGCCATTGCAACTGCGCTACAAGCAAAAGAGTGCCAAATATTTACTGACGTTGATGGTGTCTATACCACTGACCCCCGTATAGACGAAAATGCTCGAAAATTGCCTTATGTGAGCTTTGAAGAAATGTTAGAAATGGCAAGCTCCGGCGCTAAAGTATTGCAATCGCGATCAGTTGAGTTTGCTGGCAATCATAAAATGCCATTGCGGGTGCTTTCAAGCTTTACCGAAGGAGAGGGCACCAGCATTACCTTTGAACAACAAGCTGATAAAAAGCATCCGGTTTCGGCGATTACTAGTCATAAAGATGAGGCCATGATCTGTGTTGTCGGAATACAGTGCGGTGAACAATTTAGAAGCAAACTATTAATATTATTAGCCAAAGTAGATATTGAAATTGATATGCTCACTCAAACAGCTAAAGATGTTGATAAAATCAATTTTACTTTTACTGTTCATCAACATGATTATCAGCAAGCAATGCTTATTACTAAATCTTTAACCGCTAAGTTTTCTGTTGATGAACTATTTGGTGATAACCGAGTCGTAAAAGTATCAGCAATTGGTAATGGTATGCGTTCACACTCAGGTGTCGCAGCGAAATTATTTGAATGTCTTTTAGCAAATAATATTGACGTATATTTAGTATCTGCTGCTGAAATTAAAATATCGGTATTGGTTAAAGAAGAAAATTTAACCCGATCGGTACAGGTTTTGCACAAAAAGTTTCAATTAAATACAATTATTTAGTCTCTTTTTCTGTAAATTTTGCTAAATTCTTATATGTTAAGGAAAAAATCTAGTTAATTGTTTATTAATTGAACCTAGATTTGTTACCATAATAGTGATTTCTAATTTAAGAGGGCATATGGATGCTAATATTAACAAGAAGAGTTGGTGAAACTCTTATGGTCGGTGACGATGTTACTGTTACCGTTTTAGGGGTAAAAGGGAACCAAGTCCGTATTGGTGTAAATGCACCGAAAGAAGTGTCTGTCCATCGTGAAGAAATTTACATGCGCATACAAGCTGAAAAAGGTAATACTGATAATGTTGGTAACGAGTAGTTAGCGTTATTAATATATCAAAGTAAATTCATTAAAAGTTTGCTAAAAGTTTTTGCATACATTTAATGAATAAAGTTAGTTTAATGTTAACTTCAGCATTAACTCAGTATATAATTGGGCTGATATTTAAACATCTTGTTTGAAATATCAGCAAACAGAAAAAAAGACAAAAAAATCCGTTGACTTATTTTTCGAATCCATTAATATGCTCGCCATTGGTGAGGTGGCCGAGAGGCTGAAGGCGCTCCAGTGCTAAGAAATGTAAGTATAACTTATGGGAATTCTTAGCTAGGTAAATCTTGAATCTTCATTAATAAGTATGTGAATTATGGTGAGCTGGCCGAGTGGCCGAAGGCGCTCCCCTGCTAAGGGAGTATCGGCGTTAAATCCGATCGAGAGTTCGAATCTCTCGCTCACCGCCATTCATTTTATATGATTGGCATAATAATTTACGACAGATCACGGACGCGTAGCTCAGCTGGATAGAGTACCTGGCTACGAACCAGGCGGTCGCAGGTTCGACTCCTGCCGCGTCCGCCACTTCTTTTATGGAGTGGTCACTTCTCAAAGTGAATAAATATCTGAGTCGTGTTGTTCGAGGTGACAACAGTGTGGTTAACACTTTAAATATACAATTGCGGACGCGTAGCTCAGCTGGATAGAGTACCTGGCTACGAACCAGGCGGTCGCAGGTTCGACTCCTGCCGCGTCCGCCACATTAGAAAACCCTGTTTTATTGAAAGATAAAATAGGGTTTTTGCTTTTATTGTATATACTAATATTCAATGCAATGAAAATTAGTATTACACTCTCTCAAAGTGGCTAAATAATTGAGTCGTATTGTTCGAGGTAACAATAGTGTCGTTAACACTTTAATCATAACAACCGCGGACGCGTAGCTCAGCTGGATAGAGTACCTGGCTACGAACCAGGCGGTCGCAGGTTCGACTCCTGCCGCGTCCGCCACATTTGCAAAAACCGATCTTTTGATCGGTTTTTTGCTTTTTGTGATATGGACAATATATGTACCTGGCGCTAATACAAAAGCCAGTCGGTGATAAATCAAACTTCTGCCGCGTCCGCCACATTAGAAAAGCCCATTTTATCGAAAGGTAGAATGGGCTTTTTGCTTTCTGGAATTTGAAAATATGTAGCTTCTATCTTCTTTTTCTTTCCCCTCGTTTCTTTTCCATTTCCTTGCTAAAATATCAGTATCTTTCAAATACCTAAGTAATTCTTCCTAATGGCAATAAACTGGTTCCCAGGGCATATGCATAAAGCCCAAAAAGAAATCAAAGAAATTATCAATCAAATTGATGTAGTTATTGAAGTCTGTGATGCAAGATTGCCATTTAGCAGTGAAAATCCAATGATCACTGAAATTCGTGGCGATAAACCACTTATTAAAATCCTTAATAAAAGTGATTTAGCAGACCCAGAGTTAACTAAAGTATGGTTAGACTACTTTCATACTCAGCATAATGTTAAAGCTATAGCGTTAACGACTGAAGAGGCAAGTGGTGCTAAAAATATTGCCGCACTAATTCGAAAATTAGCTCCTAATAAAAATGAGGAAGGTAAACAAATTAATGCGATGATTATGGGGATCCCTAATGTAGGCAAATCTACTTTAATTAATACTCTGGTTGGTAAAACAAAAGCTAAAGTTGGTAATGAGCCAGCGGTGACTAAAGCTCAACAACGTATCCGTTTAGAAGACGGTGTGTATTTATATGATACACCGGGCATGCTTTGGCCTAAAATTGCTAATGAAAATAGTGGTTATCGTCTTGCTGTCTCTGGTGGTATTAAAGATACGGCTTTTGATCATGAAGAAATAGCCTGTTTTGCCGCTGAATATTTATTGACTGCTTACCCTGAACTATTAAAAGAACGTTATAAGATCACTAAATTGCCAGAGCACGAAGTCGAGTTTTTAGAAGAGCTTGGTCGTAAGCGTGGCGCTGTAAGAAGTGGTGGTCATGTTGATTTTCATAAAGCATCTGAGATATTAGTGAATGAAATTCGCGACAAAACGTTGGGTAATATTACGTTTGAAACACCTGAAATGGTGGAAAAAGAAAACATTTATTTTGAAGAGTTTCAAGCACAGAAAATAGCTGAACGTGAAGCTAAAAAAGAAGCGCGTGGTAGAGGCCGTAAAAATAAACCGAAAAAGAAAAAAAGCGGTAAATAATTTTTTTAAATTAAGAATTTTATAGGAAAATATAATGAGTGATGAATTTGTATTGCACAGCGATTTACAACGTGATGGCATAGAAATAGCTAATTTACCATTATGTAGATTATTGCTTTGTAATGATAGTAACTACCCTTGGTTTATTATGGTTCCTCGTCGTAGTGATGTTAAAGACATTTATCAATTAGAATGGCAAGATCAATTGCAGTTTCTTAATGAATCAAGTGCAGTGTCTGAAATTTTGATGCAATGCTTTAATGGCGAGAAAATGAATGTTGCAGCTTTGGGGAATATGACTCCGCAATTACATATTCATCACATCGTTCGCTTTAAAAATGATCCTAGTTGGCCAAAACCAATTTGGGGACAATTACCGTTGAAACCTTATGAAGCAAATGAGCTTGAGTTGTTGAAGCAAAAATTACTACCAATGCTGAAAGAGGTCATTGGTACTTAGATTGAATTAGTTAAGTCTATAATTTGCTTATAGAGCTTTGCATTGGTTGGGGTAGCAATTTTATGTTTTTGCCCTAACCGATAAATAAACCCATTAATGAAGTCAATTTCAGTATCTTGTTTTTTCAAAACATCTTCTCGCATAGAAGAGCTATTATTAGCTGTTTTATCAATTACATCGTATATAGTACAAATTAAATTATCAAAGTTAAGAGGCACTCCCTCATGCTCGGCAACAATGATTAATTCTCTTATTACATCTTCTATTGTGCTTTTATAATTAAGGTTACTTAATTCACCATTATTTATATCATTAATCGCTGATAACGCATTAATCGCACAATTGATTGCTAATTTTTGCCATTGGAGAGTTACTATTTGTTCTGAATACGTAAAAGATGGTATTGAGCTTTTCAAAATATTTATAAGATCTTCTTGAACTTCATTAGCACTACCACTCACAAGACCCATTTGGTTTTTACCTATCCCTGTGTGAATTATGTGGTTAGGTGAAAGCCGTTTAGCCCCCATCGTTGTTAACAAGGCATAAATAGGATTTGTAATGTTAAGTTTTTGTTGGAGTTGCTCAATGACACCCATGCCATTATTTGTGAGAACTATTGGGCACTGGTTATTTATATAAGGAGCAATCTTAGCAATGACAGTACTAACGTCATAAGATTTTACACAGCAGATTATACAATCTGCATTAGATGTTTCTGTATCAAAAGCAGAGTTAAAATGACACTGCTTAGATAAACCATTAATGTTAGTGAAAGAAAATGTAGTTGAAGTTGAGTTAGTACGCGATTTTATACTAATATCATGATCGATAAGGTAATGAGAAAATAATAACCCCATAGCACCTCTACCAACGATTAATATTTTCAAACCCTTTCCTTCTTTGCTTTATTTTTATTGGCAATTACAATTAATACATAAGTTAAGCAACCTAATACATCGGCGATGAAGTCAGTAAATTGACCACTTCTAAATCCTAAGTATGATTGCCCAACCTCTGTCAGACCGGCATAAACGCATAAAGTAATTATGATGAGCTTCAAATCAATTTTTATTAATGAGTTTACTAGCCACGTAAGTAGAAAAAATCCGAAGAAGTGTCCTGTTTTATCAAGTAAATGGTATTGATATAAAATTTTAGTGATAAACGTATAGTTAACCGCTAATAAACTAAATATTATTACTATTAATAGGTAAATACGAAAATTTGATATATTCACAGCAGTATTTTTTATAAATTTTTTTCATATTAACACGCTTGATTAAAGTTTTGTGATTGAATTTGAAAATCATCCTAGCCCTTAAAAGACAGCTTTGTTAACCTATAGCTAAATAATGTTTTAAAGAGATTTAATTATGCCTTCATTAGATATTGTGTCTGAAGTTGATTTAGAAGAAATACGTAACGCGACTGAAAATGCTAATCGTGAGCTCAGTACTCGTTTTGATTTTCGTGGTGTAGAAGCATCATTTGAATATAAAAATCCTGATGTAACGGTTAAAGCTGAAGGTGATTTTCAAGTTCAACAAATGTTGGATATGTTGCGTGCCCAATTATCAAAACGTCAAATTGACTCTAAAGCAATGACGGTTGGTGATTTTGTTCATTCAGGCAAAACATACTCGCAAAAAGTATCGTTTAAAGTTGGTGTTGAACAAACGGTTGCTAAGAAAGTGGTTAAAGTTATAAAGGATAGTAAATTAAAAGTTCAAGCGTCTATTCAAGGTGATAAAATTAGAGTTACCGGTAAAAAGCGTGATGAACTGCAAGCTGTGATGAAACTAATTCGTGAAGCTGAATTAGAGCAATCATTTCAGTTTAACAATTTCAAAGACTAGAATTTGAATAACAGAATATCAATTTTACTTTAGCAAGCTCAACAGCTTCAGCTGCAAAACCATCGAGAGTGGTTGTAATGCTATATTAAATACTTCAGCCAGTGATTGAGTGCACAGCAATACAAATTAAAGTTATACGAGTGTAAGAGCTCCACTTTAAGGCGATAGCTATGCCTCTGAAACTGTAAGAGCTAGTACCTGAAAGTTTTGAATTAACCTATCGTCCACATCATCAGCGCTAAAAGCATTTGATTCAAACCTCTAAGTACGGTACTAAACTTAGGGGGGGACTCAATCACCGCATGGCTTTCATCACCTATTGTCCAAATATCTTTTACTTTAGATAACGTTTCAAATAGTAACGTACTGCCAAATCTGGGGGCCGACAATATGATAATGGTTTTTTTAAAATATTAGTGTTTAAAATACGACAACGGCTCTAATGGAAAGTGATTTTACAGTGTTAACAGGAAATACATAATATGTTTAGTAAGGATATCAATACAAGTTTAATCAAATGATAATGGTTAGCATTTATTGCTAATAGACAGATCTTTCTTTATTGTTAGCCTCTAAGTGATTTTTTCACAAATTATAAAAATTAAAAAAACTGGATTATTATGGCAACAGCACGTGGTGGGTTTAGCTCACGTTTAGGGTTTATTTTAGCTGCAGCAGGATCAGCTGTAGGTTTAGGTAATATTTGGGGGTTCCCTACACAAACAGCTAGCAATGGTGGGGCAGCTTTTGTTTTAGTATATCTCATACTTGCTTTCAGTCTGGCTTATCCTGCATTTATGGCTGAGCTTTTAATAGGGCGATATGGCCAGGCTAATGCGGTAACTTCTTTACAAAAAATGTCTAGAAAAGCCTGGCAAAAAAAGTTTGCCTTTGTAGTCGGCTTTGGCGGTATCATTTGCGCGGCATTGATATTGAGTTTTTACGGGATTATTGCCGGCTGGATGATGTCGTACGCAATCGAGCCCGCTGCACAGTTAGTTGGTTTACAACAAATTGCTGATTGGGTAATTACCCAAAGTAATATTCGTAACCTCATATTTACTGCGCTATTTATGTTTTTGACGGTTTTTATAATTCGTAAAGGCGTAGAAGACGGTATCGAAAAGTGGTCAAAAAGGTTAATGCCATTATTGATCGGTCTATTAATTATTCTTATCGTATATGTAATGACATTGGATGGTGCATTAGAAGGATTGCAAGCCTATTTAAATCCTGATTTAAGGCGAGTTTTTCATCCTGACTTGTTGGTGAGCGCTCTTGGTCAGGCTTTCTTTTCTCTTTCTTTAGGTACTAGTGTCATGGTTATTTATGGCTCATACATTTCCAAAAAAGAGAATTTAGTGAGTTTAGGCGCACAAGTTACTTTAATTGATGTTTCAATTGCATTCTTGGCTGGCTTGTTAATTATTCCTGCTATGTATGTAGCACAACATCAAGGAGTTGCTATATTTGCCGCCGATGGTTCCTTAATTGCTGGACCAAGTATGGTGTTTACCGTTTTACCTGCATTATTTGATGGTATGGGCGCTATGGGATTGTTTGTCGGTTTTGCATTTTTTGTATTAATGAGTGTAGCAGCACTAACATCATCTATTTCGATGCTAGAAGGGCCGGTATCTTATGCCGTTGAACGCCACGACATGCAACGAGAAAAAGCAACAACCTTAATCAGCATTATTATATTTTTTATTAGTGTGTTTATTATTTTTAATTTAGATTTCATGCTCGACTTTGTTGCCATGTTAGCAACTGAATACGGGCAACCAATTATTGCAATGTTATGTTGTGTATTTGTTGGTTGGATTTGGAGTAGAAAAGAAATACTGGATGAAATTAAACAGGGTAATGAACAAGTTGAACATAGCTTCTTTTGGAAAATTTGGCCTTGGTATACCAAGTTTGTTTGTCCTGTAGCCATTGCAACGGTGTTTATTCATTCATTGTAAATTTACATCTATAAATTAATTAAACAAACCGCAGTGATGCGGTTTGTTAGTTTTTGGCTTTGTGTAAAAATTTGGATGCACAGATGCACAGATGCAATGATAAATATAAGATAACCAGAGAATTTAATTAAGTATGGGATAAAGCTAGATAAAGAAATAAGTGGCAGGGGTGGAGAGATTCGAACTCCCAACATTCGGATTTGGAATCCGACGTTCTGCCATTGGAACTACACCCCTGCAGTGGCTTTGCATTATACTTATCGTTTATTCACTGTAAAGGGATAATTTAATAAAAATGTTCAACCGATTAATAATTCACCAGCTTTGACAGAAGCAAAACCTCTATACTCCAAACCGGTACTTTTTCTATTAAAGGTGAAGTAGTATTTTATTGTAAATAAAATGTTAATAAAAATTTGAAAATAGTATTTTTACAAACTAGTATGAATGCTTAACAATAATAAAAGTGCTAAATTTAAAAAATATTTGAACAAGGTGCGGCACAAACTAATTACTTAAAAGGAGTTTAAGTATGAATTTTTTCAAATTCATTTCAGCCATTACCGGCTTTAAAAAGCAGGAAAACAATAATAAAGTACAAATAGATATTAATTACGTTCAATCACACGCTAAGCCTGGAAGTTTCTTTGGTCAAACTATGGATACTAGTGAGACCGACTGTGATTCAACTGAATCTAATGTAAATAGCTGATTTAAAATTTATTCGACTTTATCTCATTTTTATATTTAATCGCTTCAATAGACAGGTAATGCACATTTTCCTTGCTATTATTGGGCCTCAGCACTAAAATTACGCGTTTTTATTTTTATCTAACTAGTGCTGAATATGAAAGTTTCTGACTTTTCCTTTGAATTACCTGATGAGCTTATCGCTCGTTATCCACAAGCTGAGCGTTCTGCCAGCCGATTAATGTCGGTTGATGGTAGTAATGGCAATATTGAGCACCACAAATTTAATCAAATTATCAATAAGTTAGAACCAGGTGATTTGTTAGTTTTCAACAATACTAGGGTTATTCCTGCTCGTGTTTACGGCGTTAAATCGACTGGTGGAAAAATTGAAGTGTTGGTAGAAAGAGTATTAGATCAGCATCGCGTTTTAGCACATGTAAAAGCTAGTAAATCATTGAAAGTCGGTAATGAAGTACTTCTTGAAGGTAAAGTGAGTGCTACCATGGTTGCTCGTCATGATGCTTTATTTGAATTAGAGTTTCATAGTGACCAAACAGTATTGGAAATATTGGAAGATATTGGTCATATGCCATTACCTCCTTATATAGACCGTCCAGATGAAAACTCAGACCGTGAACGCTATCAAACCGTTTATAACGAAAAACCAGGTGCTGTTGCTGCACCTACTGCTGGCCTGCACTTTGAAAATGAATTACTTGAGCAAATTAAAGCTAAAGGTGTAAATCTAGCCTTTGTTACATTACATGTTGGAGCTGGCACTTTTCAGCCAGTTAAAGTTGATAATATTGCAGATCACGTAATGCACTCTGAATATGTAGAAGTAAGTAGTGAAGTAATGGAGCAAGTAGTCGCAACCAGAACTGCTGGAAAAAAAGTTGTAGCAGTTGGAACAACGTCTGTCCGTTCCCTTGAAAGTGCCGCTAAGCATGCACTTAACAATAATGAACAACTTGGCGAGTTTTATGGTGATACCGATATATTTATTACGCCAGGATATGAATTTCAATTAATCGATGCCCTAATCACTAATTTCCATTTATCAGAATCTACATTATTAATGTTAGTAAGTTCATTTTCTGGTTATGAACATATGATGAATGCTTATAAAGTGGCAATCACCGAAAAATACAGATTTTTTAGTTACGGCGACGCAATGTTTTTAACGAAACAGTAAAATCTAGATAAGAAAAACTTATTATAGATGTCGTAACCTCAACAACACCTGTGGCCTGTTTCGCTGCATGGTAAGGAAAAAACATGAAATATGAATTACTAAATAAAGATGGCAAAGCTCGTCGTGGCCGTCTTACCTTTGATAGAGGAGTTGTTGAAACTCCGGCATTTATGCCTGTAGGTACTTACGGTACTGTAAAAGGTATGAAAACCGAGGAAGTAAAAGATACCGGCGCTCATATCATTTTAGGTAACACCTTTCATCTAATGCTACGCCCTGGCACAGAGATCATTGAGCAACACGGTGGCTTACATGGTTTTATGAATTGGGATAAACCGATTTTAACCGATTCAGGTGGTTTTCAAGTATTTAGTTTAGGAAAAATGCGTAAAATTACTGAAAAGGGTGTTGAATTTCGCTCGCCAACTAACGGTGACAAAATTATGCTTACTCCTGAACGTTCAATGCAAGTACAGCGTAGTTTAGGCTCAGATGTTGTCATGATATTTGATGAGTGTACGCCATACCCTGCAACTCATGATGAAGCAAAGATATCAATGGAATTATCTTTACGTTGGGCCAAGCGTTCAAAAGCTGAACATGGCGATAATCCTTCTGCATTATTTGGTATTGTTCAAGGCGGTATGTATGAAGACTTACGTAAGGTGTCCGCTGCTGGGCTAATTGATATTGATTTTGATGGCTATGCAATCGGCGGATTATCGGTTGGTGAGCCAAAAGAAGAGATGATCAAAGTATTAGATCACACAACAGACTTGATACCTGAAAATAAGCCCCGATATCTAATGGGAGTAGGTAAGCCTGAAGACTTAGTTGAAGGTGTGCGTCGTGGTATTGATATGTTTGACTGTGTTATGCCAACACGTAATGCCCGTAATGGCCATTTATTTGTGACTGATGGTGTGGTTAAAATTCGTAATGCTCGTCATAAAACGGATACTGGCCCATTAGATCCACAGTGTGATTGTTCAACTTGTAAAAATTATTCGCGCGCTTATTTACATCATTTAGATAAATGTAATGAAATTTTAGGTTCGCAGTTAAATACCTTACACAACCTGCATTTTTATCAACGAGTAATGCAGGGATTGCGTGATGCGATAGAGCAAGGTAAATTAGATGAATTCGTGGAAGAGTTTTATGCCATTCGTGGCTTAGAAGTTCCAGTTTTAAATGCAACACAAACAACAGAAGAATAAAAACAAAATTTTTTGTGATTTTTCAATTTTTTAAACTTTATATTAGTAGTAAGAGGATTTTATGGACTTTTTAATTAGCAAAGCATACGCGGCAGATGCACCACAACAAGGTGGTGGTTTCGAAATGTTGATCATGTTAGGTGTGTTTGGTGTAGTGTTTTATTTCATGATTTACCGTCCACAAGCTAAGCGTGCTAAAGAGCACAAAGGCTTAATGGAAGCATTATCTAAAGGTGATGAAGTATTAACGCAAGGTGGTATTGTCGGTAAAATCGCGAAAGTTTCTGCTGAAAAAGATTTCATTGTAGTTAGTGTTGCTGAAGGTACTGAATTAACAGTACAAAAAGGCGCTATTACTGCTGTACTACCAAAAGGGACTATGAAGTCTCTATAAGGACTTGTTGTGTTAAACAAATATCCATTATGGAAAACATTGATGGTGGTGTTTATCGTCGCCATTGGTGCTTTATACGCTTTACCAAACTATTATGGTGAAGATCCTGCTGTTCAAATTTCGGGAACGAAAGGCGTACAAGCAGATCTATCAACACTGGATGCGGTTAAAGATACATTAGCGCAAGCTAATATCACTTATCAAAGTGCCGCTCTTGCGAATGGCCAAGTATTAGTACGTTTTTCTGACTATAAAACTCAGCAAACTGCCAATGAATCATTATCAAATAGTTTAGGTGATGCATACTCGGTTGCGCTTAACTTAACCCCAGCAACGCCTGAATGGCTTGCTAGTTTAGGTGGCGTACCAATGAAACTTGGCTTGGATTTAAGCGGTGGCGTTCACTTCCTTATGGAAGTTGACATGAAAACTGCTATGGGCCGAGCTCAAGAAAACATGATTGGTGATTTTCGTACTAATTTACGTAAAGAAAAAATTCGCTATCGTAGTGTGAATGAGTCAGGCAATGGCGTAGAAATTATCTTTCGTAACGCTGACGATTTAGCCAATGCAGAATCAGTGTTAAAGCGTACCTACGGTGATTACCTGTTTGTTGATAATGAAGATAAACTATCTTTAAAAATCACCATGACCGATGCCAAACTTAAAGAAACTCGCGAATTTGCCTTACAGCAAAACATTACTATTATTCGTAACCGTGTTAACGAATTAGGTGTAGCAGAGCCATTAGTACAACGTCAAGGTGCTAAGCATATTGTTGTTGAATTACCGGGTGTGCAAGACACAGCGAGAGCAAAAGAAATTTTAGGTGCTACGGCAACGCTACAATTTCATATGGTCGATCAAGAACATGATCTTCGTGCTGCTGTAAATGGCCGCGTACCGCCTGGTTCATTTTTAGTAAATGATCAAAATGGTCAGCCGCAGTTATTGAAAAAGCGCATCATGTTACGTGGTGAGCATATTATCGGCGCAGCCCCTTCAAGAGATCAACAAACTAGTCGTCCACAAGTTAGCATCGATCTTGATAGCAAAGGTGGCAGTATTTTCTCTAATGCAACTAAAGATAATATTGGCAAGCCTATGGCTACAATGTTTATTGAAAGTAAAGCAACTGGAGAGAAAAATCCTGATGGCAGCTTAAAGTTCACCCAAGAGCAAGAAGTGATCAGTGTTGCTACTATCCAAGCGCGTTTAGGTAGTAAATTTGTTATTACTGGTCAAGAATCTCCTGCAGAATCACAAAACTTAGCATTATTACTTCGTGCTGGTGCTCTTATTGCTCCTATTGCGATTGTAGAAGAACGAACTGTAGGCCCATCTCTTGGTGCTGAAAACGTACAGTTAGGTATGCAAGCTATCCTTTGGGGTTTCGCGATGGTGCTAATATTTATGATGGTTTATTATCGTAAATTCGGTGTTGTAGCTAACCTTGCTTTAGCGGCTAACTTGGTTCTTATCGTTGGTATTATGTCACTTATTCCGGGAGCAACATTAACGCTTCCTGGTATGGCGGGTATTGTACTTACCGTTGGTATGGCGGTTGATGCTAACGTGCTCATATTTGAACGTATCCGAGAAGAATTACGTGAAGGTAAAACACCGCAACAGGCAATCCATCATGGTTATGACTCAGCATTCTCAACGATTATCGATGCCAATATTACTACCTTGATTGCAGCACTTATCTTGTTTGCTGTCGGTACCGGCCCTATTAAAGGCTTCGCGGTTACTTTATCAATTGGTATTATTACTTCAATGTTTACTTCTATTATTGGTACCCGTGCTGTTGTAAATGCACTTTGGGGTGGCAAAAAAATAGATAAACTTTCTATTTAGGCTAGGACGATATAATGCAAATTTTAAAAATTAAAGAAAATATAGCCTTCATGTCGCAACGAAAGCTAGCTTCAATATTTAGCATCATCTTAGTAGTCGTATCACTAACGTCATTAGCAACCAATAAATTAAATTGGGGCCTTGATTTCACCGGCGGTACGTTACTAGAGATTGGTTTTGAACAACCTGCTGATTTAAGTAAAATACGTACTGTGCTTGAAAGTGGCGGTTTTGCTGATGCTGTTGTGCAATTATTTGGTAGTTCAAATGATGTACTTATTCGTTTAGGCCAGCGTGAAAACGTGAAAGCAGAAATGTTAGGCAATCAAATTTTAGGACTACTAGAGCAAGGTACAGGCCAAAGTATTGATATGCGCCGTATTGAATTTGTTGGTGCAAATGTAGGCGATGAACTAACTGAGCAAGGTGGCCTTGCAATGTTAACGGCGCTTATTTGTATTTTGGTGTATGTGGCTTTTCGTTTTGAATGGCGCTTCGCACTAGGCTCTGTAACGGCACTTGCTCATGATGTTATCCTAACACTAGGTTTGTTTTCATTCTTAGGCTTAGAGTTTGATTTAACAGTACTCGCGGCAATACTTGCGGTAATAGGTTATTCATTAAATGATACTATTGTGGTTTCTGATCGGATTCGTGAAAACTTCAGAAAAGTGCGCAAAGGTACGCCTGAAGAAATTATTAATATTTCTTTAACGCAAACGTTAAGCCGTACAATGATAACGTCACTAACAACATTTCTAGTATTACTCGCTTTGTTCTTTAAAGGTGGGGCACTAATTCACGGTTTCTCAACAGCGTTGCTGTTTGGTATCGTTGTTGGTACATACTCTTCTATCTATGTGGCTTCTACAGTTGCTTTAGCATTAGGTATTTCGAAAGAAGACTTAATGCCTGAAGTGATTGAAAAAGAAGGTGCTGATCAAGAAGAGTTACGGATGTAAGTTGTCTAAACAGTATTAATTAGAAAACCAGCTCCGGCTGGTTTTTTTATGTTTATCAGAAACGAGAAACGGCCACACGTTGGTTCCATGGTTGGTCCTAATTTATTAGGACGTTATGAATACCTAGCCCAATTTAGAAAGCAATTGTTCTGAATACTCTTTAGGAGCAAAGAAGGCGGGTTGCTCAGCGTTGTTCATATCTGATAATGCTTGCTGATTTACTGCATTAACAACATCACCTATTACTAATAAACTCGGTGGCTTAATTTCGTTAGCAGCAACAATGTTAGGTAACTCCGCTAAGTTTGTGCGCCATACTTGTTGATCGTTTTGGGTGCCTTTTCGAATAATTGCCACAGGCGTTTTTGCATCTCTACCATGAATAATTAACTGCTGAGAAATTGTTTCTGCGCTTTTAACACCCATGTAAAATACTAGTGTTTGAGTTTTATCAGCGTAATTTTTCCATGGCAAAGATAATTCACCATCATGACTGAAGTGACCGGTAATAAAACTACAACTATGAGCAATGTCACGATGTGTTAAAGGTATTCCTGCATAAGTGGTTGCACCTGAGGCTGAGGTTATACCTGGTATAACATGACTGGCAATACCATGATCTAGTAGGTAATTTACTTCTTCAGAGCCGCGACCAAAAATAAAACTATCACCACCTTTTAAACGAACAACTTTTTTACCTTTACTTGCCCACTCAACAATTGTGTCATTAATTTTATCTTGGGTAACACAATGCTTATGAATGGCTTTACCAACATATATTCGGCGACAATTATCTGGAGCTAACATTAGAATTTCATTACTTACCAAACGGTCATAAATAACAACGTCAGCATTTTGTAAAAAACGCATTGCTTTAATTGTTAGTAATTCCGCATCACCAGGGCCTGCACCTATCAGTGCCACCTCTCCAGCATTAAACTGGGACTTGTGTGTAATATTGTTAAAACTGTTCATGTTAACCTTTATTTATACAATCTAAATGGGCTCTATCTCTAGCGCTATTCAAGTATTCTGATGCCTGCACCTTGAATGTCGACAGGTATATATACACAGTGAATATTAAAGGTTTATTAATAACAATAAAGTATCTATATGCACTTGTTTATACTAAATAGTTATTAGCGTGCTTCGTCAGCAGAATAAGTTCCTATAATTCAACAGTTAAGATTGAAATTATCAACTTGCTAAATGAATGAAAAACAACCACGATAATAATCTCTCAATTTAAAAAGAAAACTTAATGTCAAAAATCAATGTGTTTAAAGGGCTTTGGGTCTGCGTATTTCTTATTTTAGCTAACTCTCCTTGGGTATATGCCGAGCAAAATTTAAAAAAAGAATTTAATATTTTATCTATGCAAGATCGTAGCAAGGTTATAGATGAAATTTTAACTAAGCGAGTAGATCAGCTTATGCCTCAACTTATGAAAGACTCTAATATTGATATGTGGATACTCATATCGAGGGAAAATAATGAGGATGCTATTTTAAAAACACTTTTACCAGCAACTTGGATGGGGGCAAGACGCAGAACAATTTTAGTATTTTCCAGAATGGAAGATGGGACCGTTAAAGCTGAGGCAATGTCGCGATACGATGTTGGCAATGTTTTCAAGAAAGCTTGGGATAAAGACTCTCAGCCAGATCAAATGTTAGCTTTAGTTGAGCTTATTCAGTCGAGAGATCCTAAGCGTATTGCATTAAATCAAAGTGAACACTATGAAATTGCTGATGGCTTAGTTGCGACGGAAAGAGATTTATTGTTTTCTTATTTACCAAACAAGTATCACAACAGGGTAGTCTCAGCAGAAGAGTTAGCCGTAAGTTGGCTAGAAACTCGAATTGCAGCAGAAGTTGAAATACATAAAAACATGGTGGCGTTAACAAAAACGATTATTAGAAAAGGATTTTCAAATGAAGTTATACGTCCTCGAAAAACTACGGTAGGCGATTTGGTATGGTGGTTTAGAGATGAAGTTAACGCTCTCGGTTTACAAACTTGGTTTCAGCCAAGTATCCGTTTACAACGGAAATATAAAAATATTGCCGTAAGTGAAGATCCTGATTTAATTATATTGCCAGGTGATTTATTACATGTTGATTTTGGTATTACTTACTTGCGTTTAAATACTGATATTCAGCAACATGCCTATGTGTTAAAACAACAAGAAAAACAAGCGCCAAAATTTATAACTAATGCACTCAAAATAGGTAACCAATTACAAGATATTCTTACCAGTCACTTTAAACAAGGCATTAGTGGTAATGAAATATTATCAAGAAGCCGAGAGCAGGCACTATTAAGCGGTATTAAACCTATGATTTATAGTCACCCTATCGGGTATCACGGTCATGCTGCAGGGACTACGATAGGAAAGTGGGACTCACAATATGGTGTTGCCGGTGAAGGTGATAGGTTACTGCACAATGATACTGCTTATGCTATTGAATTGAATGCTACTGTTTACAGTGAAGAGTGGCAAAAAGACATTATGATCATGTTAGAAGAGAATGCACTATTCAGTCGAGGCAAGGTGCAATATTTAGCTCCAAGACAAACAGAACTTATCTTGGTTAATTATAAATAGTCGCTTCGCAATAACGCGGAATACAGAATTTATACCATCCTTGGGCAACCCTCCCTTTGCGCCAGTCATGGCTCGGGAGGATAAGTACTTCCGTGAAGTTACAAACTTAAAGCGATCCCTGGCAGTTTGCATTCCATCATCCATGAAGTAAAAAAAAGGGCTAAACTCTGAGAGTTTAGCCCTTCAAATCAGAATGGGTGAAACTAAAGCTTCATCGCTGGCGTTAAATGCGGGCGAACATCTGTTAAAATTTCTTTTAATAAGCGTGGGCTAGCAGCAACAATATTGCCATTTTGAGAGTGGTTATGACCACCAACAAAATCTGTCACTAAACCTCCAGCTTCAATTACCAGTAATTCACCGGCAGAAGTATTCCAAGGTTTTAAACCAAGTTCAAATAAACCATCCATACGTCCAGCAGCAATATAGGCCAAGTCTAGTGAAGGACAGCCTGCACTGCGGATGTCTGCAGCTTTGCTAAACAATGCTTGGTACATGGCAAAGTAGGCATCGCTGCTTGCTTTTTGCTTGTACGGTAGAGCTGTAGCTAAAATAGTACCAGATAATTCTTTATGAGCCTTAATACGAATACGAGAGCTGTTTAACTGTGCACCTTTACCACGACTTGCAGTAAAAAGTTCACCACGAATTGGATCATAAATAACGGCTTGGTCTAATTTCCCTTTTACTTTCAGGGCTATTGAAACGGCAAAGTGAGGAATGCCTTTAACAAAATTGGTGGTACCATCGATAGGATCGATGATCCATTGGTAGTCAGAATCTTTACCAGGTAAAACACCACATTCTTCACTTACGATAGAATGTTCAGGATACGATTTACGTAACGTATCAATAATAATCTGCTCAGCTTCAAGATCGAAATTTGTAACAAAATCGAATTTACCTTTCGCTTCTACTTCTACTTTATCAGTATTTTCGAAAGCACGAGCAACAACAGAACCAGCGGCACGCGCAGCGCGTATCGCGATATTAAGCATCGGATGCATAATGACTACCCTAATTTTAAAAAGAACAATTTAAACCGTTGCTCCCGACAGGAACAACAAAACGGCGCGCAGTATACCAAAAGACAATAACAAAAGCGAACCAAAGCTAAAATTGTATTATTAAGAATTATTTATAGTTCAAAAATAAATGTTTGCCAGTTAAACCCAAGATAAAAAGGCGGTTACAGGCGATTAACTCATTATAAACAAATTATATTTCTAATAAATAAATGAACTAAGCCAATTAGACAAATTGATCTTTTTTGTAATCTATTCATGCTATTTTAAGCTTTATATTCATTGAAGGTGTGTTAAAATCGCGGAAAATTGAACAGCAAAGAAAAACACATGTTAGATAACGTTCGTATTGTTTTAGTAAATACCTCTGATTGCCGTAATATTGGTTCAGCAGCTCGTGCAATGAAAACCATGGGCCTTAAAAATTTGGTTTTAGTAGATCCAAAAGAAATGCCAAATGGTCAAGCACAAGCTTTAGCTGCCGGTGCAACAGATGTACTTGCCAACGCTAAAGTTGTTGCAACAATGAAAGAAGCCATTGAAGATTGTGGTCTTGTTGTAGGAACTAGTGCTCGTTCACGCACTTTACCGTGGCCGATGCTTGACCCAAGAGGTTGTGGCAAACAAATGGCTCAAGAGGGTAAAGAATATCCTGTAGCACTCGTATTTGGTCGTGAAAGCAGTGGTTTAACTAATGATGAATTGCAACTGTGCCATTATCATGTGGCTATTCCTGCCAACCCTGAATACAGCTCTTTAAATTTGGCTATGGCAGTACAAACTCTCAGCTATGAAATTAGAATGAACTTCTTAGAAGCCGAGCAAGCACAATTTGATAAGAAAGAAATTGCATCAGACTCAAATGATTCAGAGCTGCAAGAAGAAAGTAAATATCAACTGGTTGAAGAAACAGAACGATTTTATGATCACTTTGAAAGTGCGATGCAAAGTACTGGTTTTATTCAAGCAAAGCATCCGGGTATTATAATGACAAAAGTTCGCCGTTTATTTAACCGTGCTCGCCCTGATGGCAAAGAATTAAAAATGCTTAGAGGCATATTGGCCTCTATTGATAAATCAGTTAAAAACAAAGATTAATTAAATTTTCGATAAACCAAACTATTAATAGGATGTACATGTTAAGCCGAATTCGAGAAGATATTAAAAGTGTGTTTGACCGCGATCCAGCTGCTAGAACCACATTTGAAGTATTAACCAACTATCCAGGGCTTCATGCTATCTGGGGACATTGTATCTCAAACTGGTTATGGCAACGAAAATTAAAATGGTTGGCTCGAACTGTTTCCACATTATTTCGATGGTTAACCGGTGTAGAAATTCATCCTGGTGCGACTATTGGTCGACGATTTTTTATCGATCATGGTATGGGTATTGTGATCGGAGAAACTGCTGAAATTGGTAATGATTGTACTGTTTATCATGGTGTGACCTTAGGTGGTACTAGTTGGAGTGCTGGTAAACGTCATCCTACCTTAGAAAATAATGTGGTTATTGGCGCTGGTGCAAAAGTACTCGGACCATTAAATGTTGGCGCAAATGCACGTATAGGATCTAACGCTGTAGTGGTAAAAGATGTGCCCGAAGGTGCAACTGTTATAGGTATTCCTGGGCGTATTGTTAGTAATTCAAAAGATCCAAGTGCAAGTGAACGCAGTAAACTTGCTAGCAAATATGGCTTTGACGCTTATGCGGTAGCAAGTGACAACCCAGATCCTGTCGCTAAAGCTATTGGTAGAGTGTTAGACCATGTACAACTAATGGACTCAAAATTGCAAGAAGTGACAAAGGCGGTTAACGAAGTTGGTGGTAAAGTTTGTGAAGAAGAACTTCCGCCATTACGCGTCAGCGAATTTGTTGAAGATGAAAAAGCTGCTGCTAATCGTCGCAAATCTGAAAAAGAATCCTTCGATCCTACAATTTAATCTTGCCGTTTAGTTAATACTTGAGTAAAATACTCGGGTATATAGTTGACTATTTTACAGGGTTAAGTAAAATGCGCCTGTAATACCAGTTAGTCAACTTGGTCAAACTACCAAAAACAAATAATTATAAGTACTGAAACGTACAATTTGGTATTGAAATTTAAGGTTAAACGATGAAATTAACTTCCAAAGGACGTTATGCAGTAACGGCAATGCTTGATGTAACCATTCACGCAGAATCTGGTCCCGTGCCTTTAGCGGACATTTCTGAGCGACAAGGTATCTCATTGTCTTATTTAGAACAATTGTTTTCACGATTACGTAAGCATGGCTTAGTTAGCAGTGTGCGTGGACCAGGTGGTGGTTACCGTTTAGGTCGTTGTTCTGCAACCATCGCCGTTAGTGATGTGATCAATGCCGTCGATGAAAGCGTAGACGCTACTAAGTGTGGCGGCCAAGGTAATTGCCAAGGCGGTCACAAATGTTTAACCCATG
This sequence comes from Thalassotalea psychrophila, assembly GCF_031583595.1. NCBI lineage: Bacteria > Pseudomonadati > Pseudomonadota > Gammaproteobacteria > Alteromonadales > Colwelliaceae > Thalassotalea > Thalassotalea psychrophila. The sequence goes on along the minus strand of NZ_CP134145.1, from coordinate 3,635,136 downwards.
ACCTTTGGAACGATTTAAGTGATCGAATCGCGGAATTTTTAAGTAGCATTACTTTGAGTGAACTTGTTAACCAAGGTGATGTACAACGAGTATCAGAACGTCAAGATGCGGTTTATGCATCAAACAGTAGCGAAAAGCCTGTAGGCACTCTGATATCAACACGAAACATTATTGGCGAGTGGTAATTAAACCACCGTTTATAGAGAGAGAAAATTTAATGAAGTTACCTATTTATCTTGATTACTCTGCTACGACACCAGCTGACAAGCGTGTTGCAGAAAAGATGATGCAATACATGACAACCGATGGCTTTTTCGGTAACCCAGCATCACGTTCACATAAATTCGGCTGGCAAGCAGAAGAAGCTGTAGATATAGCTCGTAATCAAATTGCTGACTTAATTAATGCCGATCCTCGTGAAATTGTAATTACTTCAGGCGCTACAGAATCAGATAACCTTGCTATCAAAGGTGCCGCTCATTTTTATAATAAACGTGGTAAGCACATAATCACCAGCAAAACCGAACATAAAGCCGTTTTAGATACTTGTCGTGAATTAGAAAGACAGGGTTATGAAGTGACTTATTTAGATCCTGAAGCAAATGGTTTAATTGATCTAAATAAATTAGAAGCGGCAATGCGTGACGATACTGTCTTAGTAAGCATCATGCATGTAAACAATGAAATTGGTGTTATTCAAGACATTAATGAGATAGGCGAACTTTGTCGTTCTCGTAAAATTATATTCCATGTAGATGCCGCACAATCTGTTGGTAAAATTCCGGTTGATATGCAGCAATCTAAAGTAGATTTAATGTCTATTTCTGCTCATAAAATGTATGGCCCTAAAGGCATTGGTGCTTTATACGTGCGTCGTAAACCACGCATTCGTTTAGAAGCACAAATGCACGGTGGTGGCCATGAACGTGGTATGCGCAGCGGTACACTTGCGACACACCAAATCGTTGGTTTTGGTGAAGCTTGTCGAATTGCCAAAGAAGAAATGTCACAAGATTTAGCTCATGTAACAGCAATGCGCAACCGTTTATGGGAAGGCGTTAAAGACATGGAGCAAGTATTCATTAATGGTGATTCAGATAAACGTTACCAAGGTAACTTAAATATCAGCTTCAATTTCGTTGAAGGCGAATCATTAATAATGGCATTAAAAGACTTAGCAGTTTCATCTGGCTCAGCATGTACCTCTGCGAGTTTAGAGCCTTCATATGTACTACGTGCATTAGGCTTAAATGATGAAATGGCGCACAGCTCAATTCGTTTCAGTTTTGGTCGTTTTACTACCACTGAAGAAATTGATTACGCAATAGAGCTTATTCAAAAATCAATAAACCACTTACGTGAGATGTCACCGCTTTGGGAAATGTTTCAAGACGGTATCGACTTAGACACAGTAGAGTGGGCAGGACACTAGTCGCGCTTGGCACTAGTAGCATAGGGCAACTAGTGCAATTACAGAATTTAGGGGCAAATTATGGCTTATAGCGAAAAAGTAATCGATCATTATGAAAATCCACGTAACGTAGGTTCATTTGACAAAAATGATCCTCAAATTGCAACCGGTATGGTTGGCGCACCTGCGTGTGGTGATGTTATGAAACTACAACTTAAAATTGATGATAACGGTATTATCGAAGATGCTAAGTTTAAAACATACGGCTGTGGCTCAGCTATTGCTTCTAGCTCATTAGTTACTGAGTGGGTAAAAGGCAAATCTATTGATGAAGCAGCTGAGATTAAAAACACAGCTATTGCAGAAGAATTAGCTTTACCGCCAGTAAAAATTCATTGCTCTATTTTAGCTGAAGACGCTATTAAAGCAGCGATTGAAGATTATAAAGCAAAACAAGACTAGGTAAAGAATATGGCAATTTCAATGACTCCAGCAGCTACTGAACGTGTTAGATCGTTTTTAGATAATCGTGGTAAAGGCTTAGGTTTACGTTTAGGTGTTAAAACAACTGGTTGTTCAGGTTTAGCCTATGTGTTGGAATTTGTCGATGAGCTAAATGTCGATGATGAAGTATTTAACTTTGATGATGTAAATATTATTGTTGACGGCAAAAGCTTAGTACATATTGACGGTACACAACTAGATTTTGTTAAAGAAGGTTTGAACGAAGGCTTCAAATTTACCAACCCTAACGCCAAGGGCGAATGTGGTTGTGGCGAAAGCTTTAACGTTTAACTTATTTAACTAGCGGGCAACACCTTGAACTACTACCAATTATTTGGCCTCGACGCTAAATTTAATCTCGATTTAAGCGAGCTGTCTGTTACTTATCAAACGTTACAAAAAGCGGTCCATCCAGACCGCTTTGCTCACTCTTCTTCACAAGAACAATTATTAGCAGTGCAAAAATCTGCTGAGATAAATGACGCATTTCAAACGTTGAAACAACCGATATTACGCGGTGAATATCTGTTAAAATTACGCGGTACAGAACTTCCTTTAGAGCAAGAGTCTTTTGGTGACGTAAGCTTCTTAATGGAGCAAATGGAACTGCGAGAAATGCTTGGTGACATTGCTCATGCTAGCGATGTAGACTCCGCAATATTTTCAGCACAAGAAACTTTAGATGTACAGGCTCAACATTTGTGGCAACAAGTTGAACGATTACTAGCGACGGATAGCCAAACAGATAATGTAAGTGCGAGTGAACTGATACGTAAATTAAAGTTCTATCAAAAATTACAAATCGAGTTGGATCGTATTGAAGACGATTTACTTGACTAAGTTAAAAAATTAATCACAAAAGATATATATACATGGCTCTATTACAAATTGCTGAACCTGGACAAAGTACTGTTCCGCATCAACACCGATTAGCTGCAGGTATCGATTTAGGTACTACTAACTCCTTAGTGGCAAGTGTTAAAAGTGGTTTAGCAGAAACGCTAACTGATTCGCAAGGCAATGATATTTTACCTTCAATTGTTAGCTATCAAAACAATGCTGTTTTAGTCGGCGATGCAGCTAAAACTCACGCGATAAACGACCCTGAAAATACTATTGTTTCAGTTAAACGCCTAATGGGACGTTCATTAACTGATATTAATACTAAATACCCAGCGTTGCCTTACCAGTTTTGTGGTGAAGATTCACACCCATCGTTAAATACTCGTCGTGGGCCAATGAATCCAGTGCAAGTATCTGCTGAAATTTTATCAACTCTAGTTGAACGAGCTAAGCAATCTTTAGGCGGCGACTTAGAAGGCGTGGTTATTACTGTGCCAGCTTATTTTGATGATGCCCAACGTCAAAGTACTAAAGATGCAGCAACCATTGCTGGCGTTAATGTTTTGCGTTTATTGAACGAACCAACAGCTGCAGCAGTTGCTTATGGTTTAGATAGCGGTCAAGAAGGCATTATTGCTGTATTTGATTTAGGTGGCGGTACCTTTGATATCTCAGTATTGCGTTTAGCTAAAGGTGTCTTTGAAGTGTTAGCTACCGGCGGTGATTCTGCCTTAGGTGGCGATGATTTTGATTTGGTATTAGTTGACCATATTCTTGAACAAGCAAACTTGCAGCGTCCTTTATCAAATTCAATGGAGCGACAAGTGTTACAGCAAGCTTGTACCGCCAAAGAACAACTTACTGATAAAGAAGAGGTTGGTGTTAATTTAACCTTAGAGTCAGGAGATGACTTTTCTTGTCAGTTAACACGAGAAACCTTCAACCAATTAATTAAACCTTTGGTCGCAAAAACATTGCGTGCTTGTCGTCGTTCATTAAAAGATGCCGAAGTTACCATTGCTGATGTTAATGAAGTCATTATGGTTGGCGGCTCTACACGTGTGCCTCTAGTTAGAACTGAAGTGGGTAACTACTTTAACCGTGCACCATTAACCTCAATTGATCCTGATAAAGTGGTTGCTATTGGCGCTGCTATTCAGGCCGATGTTTTAGCTGGTAACAAACCTGACAGTGACATGTTATTGCTTGATGTTATTCCTTTATCTCTTGGCTTAGAAACCATGGGAGGTTTGGTCGAGAAGGTTATTTCGCGTAACACTACAATTCCGGTTGCTAAAGCGCAAGAATTTACCACCTTTAAAGATGGTCAAACAGCTATGGCGATTCATGTGTTGCAAGGCGAACGTGAATTAGTTGAAGATTGTCGCTCATTAGCGCGATTTGAATTAAGAGGTATTCCGGCGGTGACTGCCGGAGCTGCGCATATTCGCGTAACATTTAAGGTTGATGCGGATGGTTTATTAAGTGTTAGCGCCATGGAAAAATCAACAGGTGTCGAGTCTTCTATTGAAGTGAAGCCTTCATTTGGACTTGATGAAAATGACATTATCACCATGTTAAAAGATTCAATGAGTAATGCTAAAGAAGATATGGATGCGCGTATGCTGAAAGAGCAACAAGTAGAAGCGGCCCGTGTATTTGAAAGCGTTACTGCTGCCATCGGTGCAGATGGTGAACGATTACTTACAGAGCAAGAACTTGCGGAAATAAATTCTGCTCTTTCTAACTTACTTACAATTAGTCAAACGTCAAATATTGCAGCAATAGAAGTTGCAATAGCGGCGGTTGATAAAGTTACAGCGACTTTTGCTGAACGTCGTATGGATTCTTCAATTCGTACTGCTTTAGCTGGTCATTCGGTAGACGAGGTTTAATCATGCCACAAATTATCTTTCTTCCAAACGAAGAATTATGTCCAGACGGTTTAGTTGTAGAAGCTGACGCTGGCGAAACAGTTTTAAATGTAGCACTTAAAAATAACATTGGTGTTGAACATGCTTGTGAAAAAGTGTGTGCTTGTACCACATGTCATATGATCATTCGTGAAGGTTTTGATTCACTTGATGAAAGTGATGAACTAGAAGATGACATGCTTGATAAAGCTTGGGGCTTAGAGCCTGAATCTCGCTTAGGTTGTCAGGCTATTATTACCGATGAAGATTTGGTGGTTGAAATACCCAAGTACACCGTTAATATGGTGAGTGAAAATCATTAGATTTAATATTTAGAAAGGGCCTTAAGGTCCTTTTTTGTTTCTATAATGTGCCTAAACAGCGATAAACAATATCTTATAAATAAATTGTTTGTAACAAGCTGCAAAATTAATATACAACTGCTCACTGTTAAGGCAAAATACTGCCATTAAAAATTCTAACTAGTATCGCTAGTACATAAATGTTGACTGAGGAAAACCAATGCTTAAACGTAATATGAATATTGCTGATTTTGATCCTGAATTATATCAAGCAATGAGTAATGAAGTTGTTCGTCAAGAAGAGCACATTGAATTAATTGCTTCTGAAAACTATTGTAGCCCGCGCGTTCTTGAAGCTCAAGGTTCTCAATTAACAAATAAATACGCTGAAGGTTACCCTGGGAAGCGTTATTACGGTGGTTGTGAATACGTTGATATTGCTGAGCAATTAGCCATCGACCGTGCTAAAGAGTTGTTTGGCGCAACTTATGCAAACGTACAGCCACATGCTGGTTCACAGGCAAACGCTGCGGTATTTCAAGCACTAGTTAAACCTGGCGGAAAAGTGTTAGGCATGAGCTTAGCTCATGGTGGTCACTTAACTCATGGTTCACATGTTAATTTTTCTGGTAAATCTTACGAAGCATTTCAATATGGCCTTAACCCAGAAACTGGCGATATTGACTACGAAGAACTTGAACGTTTAGCGTTAGAACACAAGCCTGAAATGATTATCGGTGGTTTTTCTGCATTTTCTGGTATTGTTGATTGGGCAAGAATGCGTGAAATCGCTGACAAAGTAGATGCCTACTTTATGGTTGATATGGCTCATGTTGCAGGTCTTATTGCTGCGGGCTTATATCCTAACCCTGTACCGCATGCACACGTTGTTACTACAACAACACATAAAACTTTAGCGGGCCCTCGTGGTGGTTTAATTATTTCTGGTTGTAATGACGAAGCTATTGAGAAAAAATTAAACTCAGCAGTTTTCCCAGGTGGCCAAGGTGGCCCATTAATGCACATTATTGCGGCTAAAGCGGTTGCATTTAAAGAAGCATTGCAGCCAGAGTTTAAAGAATATCAACAAAAAGTTTTAGATAATGCCAAAACAATGGTTACGGTATTACAAGAACGCGGTTATAAAGTAGTATCCAACGGTACTGAAAACCACTTATTTTTATTAGACTTAATTGATAAAGACATTACCGGTAAAGATGCTGATGCTGCTCTTGGTAGAGCTTATATCACCGTAAACAAAAACTCGGTTCCAAATGACCCGCGTTCTCCTTTTGTTACCTCTGGTCTACGTTTAGGTACTCCTGCTATATCTCGTCGTGGTTTTGGCGCAGCAGAAACCGCAGCATTAACTGGTTGGATTTGTGACATTCTTGATGATTTATCTAATGAAGATACAATTACTACTGTTCGTAAGAATGTGATCGAGCTTTGTTCTCGTTTTCCTGTTTACGCATAATCATTTAGTAAATTACTGAAAATTAGATTAAAATAGCCGCTATATGCGGCTTTTTTGTTTAATTTAATAAAAATTCTAGGAATTTTATGTATTGTCCATTTTGTTCAGCAACAGATACTAAAGTGATTGATTCAAGGCTCGTTTCTGACGGCCATCAAGTAAGGCGTCGTCGAGAATGTTTAGATTGTAAAGAGCGATATACTACTTTTGAGTCTGCTGAACTAGTCATGCCAAGGATCATCAAACGCGATGGCTCCAGAGAACCGTTTAATGAAGATAAATTACGTAACGGTTTACTTAGAGCATTAGAAAAACGTCCTGTAAGCACCGAAAGCACCGAATTAGCGATTAACAAATTAAAGTCGCAGTTGAGAGCTACAGGAGAGCGTGAAATTTCAAGCGAAATGCTAGGCAATCTTATTATGGATGTTCTTAAGTCACTTGATAAAGTCGCTTATGTGCGCTTTGCTTCAGTATATCGATCTTTTGAAGATATTCGCGAATTTGGTGAAGAAATTGCTCGTTTAGGCGATGACGAATAGGATTACGTTACATGCAAACGCCGCAAATATCTAAGGCCAAAAGGCAACAATTAAATGAGCATTACATGCTTAGAGCCATTGCTCTGGCTAAAAAAGGTGAGTATACAACATCACCTAACCCAGCCGTTGGTTGTGTCTTAGTTAAAGATGGTGAAGTTATTGGTGAAGGTTGGCATCAAAAAGCTGGTGAAGGGCATGCAGAAGTTAATGCCTTAAAGCAAGCTGGCGATAAAGCAAAAGATGCTACTGCCTTTGTTACATTAGAGCCATGTAGCCATTTTGGCCGAACGCCTCCATGTGCAAAAGGGTTAATTACTGCTGGTGTTAAACATGTTGTGATCGGTATGCAAGATCCTAATCCGTTAGTCTCTGGTCGCGGTATTACCATGTTAGAAAATGCAGGTATAACCACTGAAGTTGCAGTTCTAGAAAGTGCGGCGAAAGGTTTGAATCCAGGCTTTATTAAACTCATGAGTACTGACAAGCCACTTGTACGTTGTAAAATGGCCTCAAGCCTAGATGGTAAAACTGCGATGGCAAATGGCGAAAGCAAATGGATCACAGGTAAGGAAGCTCGCCAAGATGTACAACGTTATCGCGCGAAAAGTTGTGCGATCATAAGCGGTGCAGATACCGTTATTATTGATAATGCCAAATTGAATGTGCGTTATAACGAGCTAGGTTTTATTGCAAATGACCTAAAAGAAACTGATGTTAGGCAGCCTGTTCGGGTTATAATTGATAGCCAAAATCGCTTAACACCAACATTAGCTTTATTCGATCAAAAATCTCCTATAATTTTAGTTCGCACAAAACTTGAAAATGGCCAACAATGGCCGCACTTTGTTAAACAGATACAAGTTAAAGAGCGATCAGGTAAAGCTGATCTAACTGATTTAATAAGTAAACTTGCAGAACTTGGTTTAAATACCTTATGGGTTGAGAGTGGCGCTCGCTTGGCAGGAGCATTTTTAGCACAAGCCTTAGTTGATGAACTGGTATTATATCAAGCGCCAAAATTGATGGGTGAAAACTCTCAAGGCTTGTTTGATATTGAGCAATTAACTCATTTACAAGATGCGATACAATTAAGCATCGAAGATGTACGAATGATAGGCGCTGATATTAAAATCACTGCGACTGTTAATAAATAAATTTCACTGAAGGTTAAAATTAATGTTTACCGGGATTGTAGAGGCCATTGGCCAAGTAAAAGCAATTAACTTAAACGCTTCTGGCGCAAGAGTAGTAATTGCCAGCGGTAACCTAGATTTAGCTGATGTAAAGCTTGGTGACTCCATTGCCACTAATGGCATTTGTTTAACTGTAGTAGATTTCGATGGCGCAAGTTACAGTGCTGATGTATCGACTGAAACACTAACTCGCACCGGCTTTGCCAATTATGGCTCTGGCACTAAAGTGAATCTCGAAAAAGCTATGTTACCAACTACACGCTTTGGTGGTCATATGGTTAGTGGCCATGTTGATGGTACTGGTAAAATTATTTCAATTAAACATGTCGGGAATTCAATTGAGTATTGGATTGAGTTAGCTGACTCATTAAAACAGTATGTGGCAGAGAAAGGTTCAATAACCGTTGATGGTATTAGCTTAACGGTTAACTCAATTGAAAATAACCGTTTTCGTTTAACTATTGTGCCGCATACCACAGAACAAACTATTATTAGTACATACCAAGTAGGGCAAGTGGTTAATCTAGAAGTAGATTTAATTGCTCGTTATATTGAACGATTATTATTTTGCCAAGAGCAAGAAAGTACAGCACCGGCTAACACTGGCATAAGCAAAGAACTGCTATTGCGTAGCGGTTTTATAAAAGGTTAATAAAGAATGAAATTAAATACACCACAAGAAATTATCAACGATATTGCACTTGGTAAAATGGTTATCTTGATGGATGATGAAGATCGTGAAAATGAAGGTGATTTTATCATGGCGGCTGAAAAAGTTACGCCTGATGCAATCAACTTTATGGCGACTCATGGCCGAGGCTTAATTTGTATGCCTATGTCACGTGAGAAATGTGAAACGTTAAAGTTGCCATTAATGGTTGATAAAAACGACGCACAATTTACTACCAATTTTACAGTGTCTATTGAAGCGGCTCGTGGTGTTACTACTGGTATTTCTGCAGCCGATCGTGCAACTACAGTGTTAGCTGCATGTGATAAAGATGCCGACCATCGCTCAATTGTTCAACCAGGTCATATTTTTCCATTAATTGCCAAAGATGGCGGCGTACTTAATCGCGCTGGTCATACTGAAGCTGGAGTTGATTTAGCTCGCATGGCTGGTTGTGAGCCTGCAGCCGTTATTGTTGAAATTTTAAATGAAGATGGCACTATGGCGCGTCGTCCGGATTTAGAATTAATTGCTGAAAAACACGATGTTAAAATGGGCACTATTGCCGATTTAATTGAATATCGAAATGCCACCGAAACCACTATTACCCGTGTTAGTGAGTGTAAATTACCAACTCAGTTTGGTGAATTCGATTTAGTATCATTTACCGACACCATTGACGGTCAAACGCACTTTGCTCTTACCAAAGGTGAGATCAAATCTGATCAGCCAACTTTGGTTCGTGTACATTTAGAAAATACTTTCCGTGACTTGTTATTTTCTACTCGAGATAGCAAAAATAACTGGCCAATCGGTAATGCCTTAGAAAAAATTGGTAAAGAAGGTGGGGTACTAGTGCTTCTTGGTAAACATGAATCGCCACAGCAGCTTATTCAACAAGTTGAAAAATATGCCAAGCAAGACCAAGGTATTGAAGTTGATGAAGTTACTAAACATGTTGGCTCTCGCAACGTCGGTGTTGGTTCACAGATTTTAGCGAATTTAGGCGTGCATAAAATGCGTTTATTGAGTTCACAAACTAAATATCATTCATTATCTGGTTTTGGTTTAGAGATTGTTGAGTACATCTCTGAATAAGCCTGAATAAGACAGTGTTGAATAAAAGCAGAGTTAGGGGAACAGCTATCTCTGCTTTTTTATTTGATGGAGTTAGTATTATTCACTCGGCTTAATAGCCTCTTCAGTTTTTCTCTCACGTTCTTCCAACTGTGCCTTTGTATCAGATAATTCATCAGCAAATTTAGTTTTGTTTTTCTCAATACTTTTAGTTACTTCTGTCTCTGCTTTAGTTAAAGATTTCTCGATAGAGTCTTCTGCCTTTTTTAGGTTTTCTTGTAAAACTATTTCAGTGTCAGCTAAAGTAGTTTTAATTTCTTTTACCGTTGCTTGAGAAGTCTCTTCAATAGCCGTTTTCGCTGTTTTTATTTGTTCCTCAACTTTTGAATCAACCCAGTCACATGAGAATAAAAATATTGTTATAGGGAGTAGTAAAAAAAACTTCATAAAATGTCTCGCTTATCTAATAGTGGCTAATTTAATCGTCATTTGACAATCTAAATGAGCAAAAAGTTACTTACTAGACTTATAGGGTAATTAAGTGTTGCCAATGGCGAATGTTATAAAGCTAGCTTATTGTTTACTGCGAAAAATTTTACTGACTCCTAATACAATAGTTAATGTGATTACACCACAAATGATCCCTACCGTTGCGTTAAATACAGGGGGAATTAACAATGACAGCACGGCAAGATTGAAACTTGACTCTATTCGCTCTAGAAAATGGTGAGCAATAGGGAGGCCATGAACAATAATGCCACCACCCACTAAAAACATTGCTGCGGTACCAACAATGGCTAAAATTTTCATTAACTTTGGTGCAAAACTTAGCAGGCCTTTACCGGTAATTTGTTTAACTTTTCCCCAGAAGTTTTGAACAGGTTGTTTGAGTAAATGCAGGCCTAAATCATCAAGCTTAACAATACCTGCAACTAAACCATAAACACCAATTGTCATGATTAACGCGATTAAAGAAACAACACTGGTTTGCTCTAATATACTTTTGTTTTGAACAGTACCTAAGGCAATTACTATGATCTCGGCCGATAAAATGAAATCGGTTTTAATTGCACCTTTTATTTTCTCTTTTTCAAACTCCAGCATATCAATTTTTGGATCAGATAATGCTTGTATATCAAGCTGATGTTCAGTTTCTTTGTCATCTTTACTGGTGAATAATGAATGAGCTATTTTTTCAACACCTTCAAAGCAAAGATATAATCCACCAATCATTAACAGCGGGGTAATTAACCATGGAATAAATGCGCTGATCAGCAAAGCAGAAGGAACGAGAATGAGTTTATTAATAAATGAGCCTTTCGCTACCGCCCACACTACAGGGAGTTCCCTGTCAGCTCTTACGCCTTGAACTTGCTGAGCATTTAAAGCTAAGTCATCACCCAAAACACCAGCGGTTTTTTTAGCCGCTACTTTTGTCATTAATGCGACGTCATCCAGGGCTACTGCAATTTTATCTATTAATGCTATTAAGCTAGTACCAGCCATAGAGCTTCCTTTTTATTCTTTTAATCGATACACAAAAATAAATATAACTTATTCAGGCCAAAAACAGAAATATGCCCTCCCGGGCATTTCTGCATATAGTTCTTCCGTGAACAAAACAGAAAATACGCCATGATTTACAGGATGTAATGAATGCCACGATCACATGGATGTGAATGAGTGGTCCATGGCATTTCTGCATATAGTTCTTCCATGAACAAAAAAAAAGCACGTAACCAAGGTTATGTGCTTAAAATAAAACTAAGGAGAAATAAAACTACTATTGTATGAGCATTGAAAAATAAAAAAGTTCATAAAAGTCTAAAATAAATTAAAAAAGTTTTTATTTTCTGTCAAACTAGAGAAAACAGCATCTTTTGAGTCGTTATGAATAAAAATACTGCGCTGACCTTATTTAAACCGTTAATTGTTATAATCACTATATTGCAACTTAGTGGTTGTACAACACCTCCTCCTGAAAACCCTGAAAATATTTGTGAAATTTTTCGTGAACACCATAGTTGGTATGAAGGAGCTAAAGACATGAATGATCGTTGGGGGGTGCCAATTCATGTACCTATGAGTATGATGTATCAAGAAAGCTCGTTTAGAGCCGACGCTTTACCGCCAAGAGATTATTTGTTTGGCTTTATTCCTTGGGGACGAGTAAGTAGTGCATATGGCTTCTCACAGGCTAAAACACTTACTTGGGATGATTACATGCGTGAATCAGATAATGATGGCGCCGATCGTGATGATTTTGACGATGCAATTGACTTTATGGGTTGGTTTATTTCTAAAACTCAAAAAGTGAATGGTGTTTCAAAATGGGATACTTACAGCCAATATTTAAACTATCACGAAGGTTGGGGCGGTTTTAAACGCAAAACCTACAACCAAAAAGCATGGTTAGTTAAAGTTGCTCGTAAAGTTGATTCAAGAGCAAAAATTTACGGTGGTCAGTTAAAGAGTTGCCAAGATGAACTAGACAGCAGCTGGTTATGGCGCTTAATGTTTTATTAAGTCATTAGTAAATGAAAGGGTAGCGCAAGCTACCCTTTTTTATATACAGTCCTAATTCCTTAGCACTTCATTTATTATCCCGCAAAATCATATCTGCCGCCTTAGCACCAATCATAATACATGGGGCGTTGGTGTTCGCACTGACAATAGTTGGCATAATAGAGCCGTCAGCTACTCTTAACCTTTCTACCCCATGCACTTGCAGCCGTTCATTCACCACTGCCATAGAATCCTTGCCCATTTTACAAGTACCAACCGGATGATAAATATTATTCGATTTTGATTTTAAAAATTCAATGATTTGCTCATCAGTTTGTACTGTTTCACCTGGAAATATTTCACCCCTGTTATTTTTATTCAGGGGTGGGGTCGACATTAATTCACGGGTTAGTCGCACAGCTTTAACCATATCTTTAATGTCATCCTGATCACTTAGTAAGTTGCTATTTATTAACGGTGTACTATCGATATCATTGTCTTTTAAAGTGACGCTTCCTCTACTTTTAGGACGTAATAAACAGACGTGCATTGATAAGCCTTGTTCAAAAAACATTTTAATATTACGGCCATGATCATCCATAGCACCAGCAATTAATTGCCATTGAATATCTGCTCTGGAATTTGCATCACCATTTAAAGCAGTGAAGCCGCCTGATTCAACTAAACTCGATGTCATCGTGCCGGTTCTGTGTTTGTAAAAGCGTATGGTTTGTTTTGCTAAATTAATAAAAGGTCTAGGCTGTAGGCTAATTAAGTTTTCTCTTTTATGGCGATTAACAATAATTGCATCCACATGGTCTTGCAGATTCTTACCAACTCCTTTTAAATCGTGTTCTACATTAATATTTAAATGTTCAAGCTCTTCCTTATCACCAATACCGCTTAACATGAGTAATTGCGGGCTATGAATTGCACCGGCGGATAAAATAACTTCTTTATTCGCTTTTAGGGTTAATAAACTATTTTGTTTTTGGTATTGAATGCCATAGGCTATTTTCTCCTTAATGAGAATTTTAGAAACTTTACTATGGGTTAACACTGTTAGATTTTTTCGAGTTGTTATTGGTGATAAAAATGCTTTTGCGGCGCTAAAGCGCAGACCGTCTTTTTGGGTGGTTTGATAATAACCAACACCATTTTGCTTGGCACCATTAAAATCGGGATTGAATGGATAACCGGCATTAATACCAGCTTGAATAAAGTCAGCGCCTATGGGGTGTGAAGAACGTGAGTCAGCAACATTTAAACCACCTTCTTGGCCATGGTATTTGTCTACTATACGTTCTTGCGATTCGGTATTAATAAAGTAAGGTAGTACATCATCATAAGTCCAGCCGGTATTTCCTAGTTTAGCCCAATCATCGTAGTCTTCACGTTGACCACGGGTATATAGCATTGCATTTATTGCACTACTACCACCTAAACCTTTCCCTCTAGGGTTATAAATAGTTCGGTCATTTTGTTGAGGCTGCGGGGTTGATTCAAAGCAGAAGTTGAACTTGTTTAAGCGCATTAAGGCTGCTGTACCAATAGGAATGTTTACCAGAGCATTATCATTATTTCCGCCTGGCTCTATTAGGCAGACTGTGTATTTACCGCATTCACTGAGTCGGTTGGCTAAAATACAACCAGCAGAGCCACCGCCAATAATTATAAAATCATAGGTATCAGTCATATAAAACTTAGAAAACAAAAAGATAATCTAATCTATTCTATTCATATTTGATTTACAAGAGGTCATACCAGATTCTTTGTTAGAAATACTAAAGCAAAAAAAAGCTGCACATGCAGCTTTAATAAAAACGAATTGGTGAGTTATTCAGAGCTGATTTGATAATGCTCTGGCATGATCCTTACTGATTTGATCATGTTGTCATTTACAGCGATTATCTCCATTGGATAACCGGCAATACGCATACTGATGTTTGGCTCTGGAAATTCTTCTAGATATTCAAGTATCACACCATTGAGGGTTTTTGGCCCATCGATAGGTAAATTCCAGTCCATTTCTTTGTTAATGTCTCTAACGTTAGCTGTGCCATCAACTAGGAAACTTCCATCTGGTTGAGCGGTAACTTCATCACTTGGTGCAGGCTCCATTGTGGTAGTAAAGTCACCAACAATTTCTTCCAAGATATCTTCTAAAGTTACTAAACCTTGAATGTCACCATACTCGTCAACAACTAAACCTAAGCGCTCTTTTGCATGCTGGAACTTCAGTAGTTGTACATTAAGTTGAGTACCTTCAGGAATAAAGTACATTTCTCTTACTGCACGTAATAAAGTTGCTTTCGTAAACTGGCTTTTTGAAAGCATTTTTACTGCGTCACGCATATGAACATAACCAACAACATCATCAATGCTGTCTCGGTATAAAATTACCCGCGTATGATTAGCGTGAGTTAATTGCTTTTGAATATCTTTCCAAGGGTCATTAATATCAATACCTTGAATTTCACTGCGCGGGATCATGATGTCTTCAACTGTTACTTTTTCTAAGTCGAGAATGCTTACCAGCATATCTTGATCGCGAGTAGGCAATAGGGCGCTAGACTCATTTACTACAGTACGCAACTCCTCAGAGCTTAAGCTGTGTTCTTCACGCTGCTCTGGACTAATGCGAAGTAAAATCAGTATTCCATTGGTGATCCAATTTAATGCCACCACAAATGGGTACATTAACTTCAGCAGCAATTTTAATATTATTGAGCTTGGGAAGGCCACTTTCTCAGGATATAACGCCGCTAACGTTTTTGGCGTAACTTCAGCAAATATAAGAATTACAAGGGTCAATATAATCGTGGCGTATAAAACACCTACATCACCAAATAAGCGCATGCCAATTATAGTCGCTATTGCAGATGCAGCGATATTGACTAAGTTATTACCGATTAAAATCAATCCGATTAATCGATCCGGTCTTGCTAATAACTTGCTAACCCGTTTTGCGCCTTTATGTTTCTTTTGCTCTAAATGGCGAAGACGATATCTGTTAATCGACATCATGCCTGTTTCTGAGCTAGAAAAATAAGCGGAGAGTAAAACGAGTACACCGAGTATGCTAAAAAGCATACTTGTAGATATGTTGTCCAAAAATGGGGCCCTATGTTGCTAAAACTAGTAGAGGTAATATTTTTTATTACTTCACAATATACTTATACCTTAACTTTTAAGATAAGAGAAACTCTTTTACAAATCTGCTGCCAAAGTACGACAATGTTAACAATGATGTTGCTATAACAGACAATACCAATACCTTATTGCCACGCCAGCCCATTTTATAATGACCGCGCATAATTATTAGATAAATAGCTAAAGCAAATAATGACAAAAGTGTTTTGTGCACTGATTCTGGTGCAAAAAAGCTATCGATAAACACTAACCCCACTGCTTGTGACAGCATTAAACAAATTATTCCTGCAAACATGATTGCGAATAATTGCCCTTCAACTTGCATTAAAGGTGGTAAATGATTTACCGCACTAATATTTTTAGATTTCAATTTATAGTTTATGTAGCTTACCTGGAAAGCATATAAAGTCGCGATCACTAAAATACCATAAGACAATAGCGCCAAAGTTATATGTATTACTAAAGGGATTTTAGTTGGATCAATCACTAGATGCTGATTTTCAGGGACAAAAAACAAAACTGTATGTAATATCGCTGAAAAGGCATACACCACAGGTAAAATCAAATTGGCTTTAAAGCGAATAGAAATTAATGTAACCGAAAATGAAATAATAAATGCGACTAAAGAAATAACATTAATTAAGCTAAAATCCACATTGTCGTGAAAAAAGATATTTTTTGACAATAATAAACTATGTCCAACAACAGCCATACAACCAAGAGCTAAGTAAACTTTTGGGTTCGGACCTGTTGTGTCAAATAACTTTGATAAAACAGCTAAAGCTGCGGCCACATATAATGTGATAACGGCAATGGTGAGAATACTGACTAAATCCACCGTTTACTCCTGATGTGTTTTTTATATTTAATATAAAAGGTATTGTTTATTATCTTATTGAAGATAGTAACAAAATACCAAGTTCTATAGCTAATATTATTTAATGAATAAGCGGCGCAATGGCTTAATTGCCATGCTTACTAATAAAATGGTGCAACTTAGGGCAAACCAGTTAGGCAACATTTCGTGACTATGGCTCATTTGTTCGGTAATACTAATGTTAAAAGCAACTAAAACAAGGTCTAAACCATAGCCAAAACTAATTGCTGAAATAGATATTCCTAATAAATAACGTATTAACACGCTACCACCCATTTCTTTTTTTATTACCCCTAGAGTGGAAATGTTAGTGGCTGGTCCTGCCATCATAAATACCAACGCTGTGCCGGGAGATAATCCCGCTAGTATAAAGCCGGCAGCTATAGGTGTAGAAGCTGTAGCGCAAATGTACATTGGTATAGAAATGGCAATCATGATCAGCATGGCAATTAAACCACTACCATAACTTAATAAAAACTCTGCTGGTAAAAAGGTGCGAACTAATGTTGCAAACAGTAAACCAATAAATAGCCAAATAATTAGATCATCAATTAACTGGGTAAAACCATATTTAATCCCCTGAATTGATTTTGTAAGTATTGAATCCGACTTAGGGGCAGTCTTTGACGCACAACAACTAGTCGTTGCCTCTTGTTCATTGCTTTGCTGCGGCTCAGTACTTGTACAACAAGATTTAACTTCATCAGTTTCAGCCATTACTTCTGCTTTACTCGTACTGACTAAAAAACCGGTAAATATAGCGGATAAAATTGCTGCAAATGGACGATACATCGCCATAATTGGGCCAAGCAAGGCGTAGGATACTGAAACAGAATCAACACCTGTTTCTGGTGTTGCAACTAAAAATGCTGATGTAGCAGGTGATGAAGCTCCAGAGCGTTTAAGCTGCGTGGCCACAGGAATTACGCCGCAAGAGCAAAGTGGCAGTGGGGCACCAATAAATGCCGCTTTTACAATGGCGAGCTTTCCTTCGCCTAAATGTTTACTCAAAATTTGCGTAGGTACAAAAGACTTCATCAACCCGGCTATGATTAAACCAAGTAACAACCAAGGACTTGCCTCATTGGTTAATTCTAATAAATTAATTGCTAATAGCGTGATAATATCCATAAAGTACTTCTATACGGTTGAAAATAATATTTTTATAACTATTAAGTAATTGTACCCTAGTTTTTTGAAAAACTAACGCTTTTAACTACACAACTTACAGGTTTGTTGATTTTATGCTTTCGCTTATTAATAGTGCGGGTATAATAGCCAACATTATATCGATTTATCACTATTTAAAGTAATTAGACTATGTTTGAGAATCTCTCCGATCGTTTATCCAAAACCCTGAAGAATATCAGTGGTCGTGGTCGTCTTACCGAAGACAACATTAAAGAAACCTTGCGCGAAGTACGCATGGCTCTACTAGAAGCTGACGTAGCTTTACCGGTTATCCGTGAATTTATCGCCAATGTAAAAGAAAGAGCTGTTGGCCAAGAGGTATCTAAAAGTTTATCTCCTGGGCAAATTTTCGTTAAAATTGTTCGCACTGAACTTGAATCGGCAATGGGGCAAGCAAATGAAGCCCTCGACTTAAAAGCCACACCACCGGCTGTTATCTTAATGGCTGGTTTACAAGGTGCGGGTAAAACCACCTCTGTAGCCAAGCTTGCAAAGTTTTTAAAAGAACGTGAAAAGAAAAAAGTATTGGTAGTAAGCGCTGATGTTTATCGTCCCGCTGCCATAAAACAACTTGAAACGTTAGCGAGTGAAGTTGAGGTTGATTTTTTCCCAAGTGATATTTCTCAAAAACCGAACGCGATTGCCAATAGCGCAATTGAGCATGCAAAAAAACAATTTTGTGATGTCGTTATCGTCGATACTGCCGGTCGTTTACATGTAGACGGCGAGATGATGGATGAAATTAAACAATTACATACCAACATCAATCCAGTAGAAACGTTATTCGTTGTTGATGCCATGACTGGTCAAGATGCTGCCAATACGGCAAAAGCATTTAACGATGCTTTACCTTTAACAGGTGTCATCTTAACGAAAACCGATGGTGATGCTCGCGGTGGGGCAGCATTATCTATTCGCCATATTACTGGCAAACCAATCAAATTTATGGGTGTTGGTGAAAAAACTGATGCCTTAGAACCGTTCCATCCTGACAGAGTTGCATCCCGAATTCTTGGTATGGGTGATGTGTTATCACTCATCGAAGAAGTAGAGCAAAAAGTAGATAAGAAAAAAGCCGAGCAATTAGCTAAAAAAGTTAAAAGTGGTAAAGGTTTTAGTTTAGAAGATTTTCGTGATCAACTTGTTCAAATGAAAAGCATGGGCGGCATGATGGGCATGATGGATAAATTACCGGGTATGGGTAATATGTCTGAGCAAGTTAAAGGTCAAATGGATGATAAAGTTACCATTCGAATGGAAGCTATTATTAATTCGATGACACCTGGCGAACGAGAACGACCTGATGTAATTAAAGGCTCACGTAAGCGCAGAATTGCAGCGGGCTCTGGTACGCAAATTCAAGATGTTAACAAGCTGCTTAAGCAATTTACCCAAATGCAAAAAATGATGAAGAAAATGTCTGGCAAGGGGGGCATGAAAAAAATGATGCGCTCAATGCAGGGCATGATGCCACCAGGCGGTATGGGCGGTGGCGGTATGGGTGGAATGGGCGGCCCTGGCGGAATGTTCCGCAAATAAATCTGCTGTCACCTTTATATACAAGCCAGAGTTATTACTCTGGCTTGTTGTTTATTCTTGGTTTGAGCTATCCATAACTCTCCTGTAGTATGTTTAAATCAGTTAAAAAAACAATATCCAAAGGCATTCAGTAAGTGCAGTTAATAAAATCTCTTTTTTGTTTCAAAGGTTTAGATAATTCAGAGCGGTACTTTGCTATCAGCATCTGTTGCCTGGCGGTTTTCTTTTTATTTAACGGAGTTATTTTATCTTCTCTTGCCGCTAAGCTAATTCTTTTAGTATTAATAACCCTTGTATATTTTGCTGCTGGGATACGTCGCTGTAGAGATAGCCATAAACGTTCTGGTGCTGCATGGCTCTCTAGTATTGTGATATTTTTATCATTTTTACTGATCATCTTAATCCCGTCGGCCACCAGTTATGTGTTATTAATCTTGCCCGTAATGGCGAGTTTGTACTTGTTTTCGTTACCTTCATTTACTCCACAAGTGTACGTTATGGGTTATTGTGGTCCTGTCGATTTAAGCGAACTTTCAGAACCTGTAAAAGTAGAGCGAAAACCATTATCAAATCGAATAGAACCAAGTTTGTTCGGTGTGACAAACGATCAAGATGATGAGTTGAGCTTTTATACACCAAAAGCCGAGCCAGAATCCATCGAACAGCCAGCTAAACAGCCAGCAAGGCAAGCAAGCAACGATTTAGCTTTACTGATAAATAAGTGGTTATTAGCAAATCAAAAAGTTGCTGGCGCTGCTGCAGTCTTCATTTTATTTGCTAGTGCAATTATCACTAGTCTACCCTTTATAAACACAGCGTTTACTGAAGACAAAGATGCGCAAGCTGCTGAACAACAAGCAACTAAGACGGTAAACTTTATCACTCAACGTCAGCAGTTATTAGCAATGCCGGATGAGTTTTATTTACTACTAGATCAAAATGAAGGTCTAATAGTGCATTGGCAAGCTGATGTGATTCGTGATGCTGAAATTTGGTCACAAGCAAGTGCAAAAGGCGATGATAGTTGTGAAGTTATTGAATTTAATAATGGTGATAAAATAAGAACAATCAATGTTGTGGTTGAAGACTCTGGCAGTTATTACGCCAACTTTTCCCCTTTAGATACAGCATTAGTTGTTAGATCATTGGCAAGACGTGGTAATTTTGGTTTATGTGGTTATAACTTCTCACTTAAAGGGTCACAAAAAGCGTTAAATTCAAACCCTATTTACAGTGATTACGCAAACTAAAAAACTAGGGTCAGAGTCAAGTTTCTAAGAGCCTGCTTCATGCAGGCTTTTTTGTTTTAATTAAATAAAGGCTGAGTTAGTAATTTACCTGACTCTGACCCTAGTTTATTTCAAGCTAGTACAATCTTAAAACGCGTTTTAACGCTCTAAAGTTTTCTTTGGTAAGTATTTTATTACCTAGTGCAGTAAGCATAGAACCCACAACTACGACACATGCGCCAACATAGGCTAAACCATTTAAAGACTGTGCTTGAAACATACTTGGCCAAAAGTGCTCCGCAATGGTTGCAAATAGAACCGTAAGTAATGGGGTAATGGCTAATATTGCACTCACTTTTGATGCGGGCCAATACTCAAGTGACTCGGCAAAAGTGCCGTATGCAATCAATGTATTAGCACAACAAAAGAATAATAATAAAAAAGCAATTAAATTTAGCGAGCCCACGTCTGCAGGTGTAGCCACGGGTAAAAAGAATAGGCTAGCAAACAAATAGATAAACCACATAATTTGATTAGAACTAAAATGATTTAACATCTTCTTTTGTAATATAGCGTATGTTGCCCAAGTTATTGACGCTCCCAGCATAATAATAAATCCCATCAGGAAATCATCATTGCTGATAGACCCTGCATTGGTAAATTGTTGGTTAAAGAATAGTAATAGTCCTGATATTAGTACTATTGAACCGACCATTTGCCCTTTAGAAAATGATTCCTTCAAAAATATGATACTTCCAACTAGCATCATAAATGGTGCCATTTGTATTAGCATTCCAGCAGTTTCTGCGGGTACAAAATACAATGCCGATAAATATAATATATAATTTAGAGATAAAAATATTGAAGCAAAAAACAAACGTTTAAATAAACTTTTGTCTTTAAAAATAGACATAGGGATCTTTTTCTTACTAAAAAGCATAAAAGACACAATGATGGCGGCAAAAAAGAATCGATACCAAGTGATGGTATATGAATCCATTAATTGTAAAACACTGGTAAGGGCTAAAGGCAGTAACCCCCACATTATTGCTGTTGTTAAGGCTAAGCTAAAACCTTTTGCATTGCTGTTTTCTGCTGTTGGCATAATGAGAATGTTTTTAACCGGTGATGAACTGCTGAAATTAGTACTTAAATAGCACTAAACTGTAAACAAGGCCGGATTTTATCGTAGATTTTACCCTTTAGCTTGTTTTTTTCGATTATTTTACACTTAAGACTGCATTTAAGTTGCAATTTAGCTGTAAAAGCGTAAAATCTGCGAGCTTTTCTTTCCCTTGTGGTTAGAAAGTGTCTGGAAAATTCGTTTTATAACTTAAATATAGAGGACGGTATGGTTACCATTCGTTTAGCTCGTGGCGGCGCGAAAAAGCGTCCATTTTTTACAGTGGTTGTTGCTGACAGCCGTAACTCTCGCGATGGTCGTTTCATCGAGAAAGTTGGTTTCTTCAACCCTACTGCACAAGGTCAAGCGGAAAAACTTCGTTTAGATCTTGACCGTATCAACCATTGGGTTGGTCAAGGTGCAACGGTTTCTGACCGTGTTGCAAAGTTAGTTAAAGACGCTTCTGCGGCTTAATTAACTTATTGAAATTGAATAAAGAGAATTAGTAAAAACATGGAAAAAGAAGTCATCCTTGGAAAAATTGGTGCTGTTTACGGCATTAAAGGTTGGTTAAAAATTCATTCTTTTGCCGATACTCCAGAAGCAATTTTCGATTATAGCCCTTGGGTGTTAAATCTTAATGGCAAAAAACTAACAGTAACAGTAAGTGAATGGCGTCGTCATTCAAGTAGCTTAATTGCGAAATTTGCTGATATCAGTGACCGTAACGAAGCACAGTTAAGAACTGGCGCTGAAATTACAGTTATGAGTGATCTACTGCCAGAATTACCAGAAGGTGAGTTTTACTGGCGCGATCTAATTGGTATGGATGTGGTGAATACCTCTGGCTATAGCCTAGGTAAAGTAACCGATATCATGGAAACCGGCTCAAACGATGTACTGGTAGTTAAAGCTAATCGCACTGATGCGTTTGGCAAAAAGGAAAGGTTAATTCCTTACCTTGACGAACAAGTGATCAAAAGTGTATCACTTGATTCGAAACAAATTGACGTGGACTGGGACCCAGGTTTCTAACTCAATGACTAATAGTAAAATGCGGATAGAGGTGATAAGCCTGTTTCCTGAAATGTTTACTGCTATCACTGAGTCTGGGGTGACAGGAAGAGCAATTCGTAATGGCTTAATAGATTTCCAAGTATGGAATCCTAGAGAGTTTACTAGCGATAAGCATCGAACCGTTGATGATCGTCCTTATGGCGGTGGTCCGGGAATGCTTATGATGGTACAACCATTACGAGATTCCATTAAAGCTGCCAAGCAATCGGCAGGTGATGATGCGCATGTGATCTACCTTTCGCCACAGGGACGAAAGCTTGACCAAGCGGGTGTACGTGAATTATCGACTCATAAGTCATTGGTATTTATTGCCGGACGATATGAGGGCATTGACGAAAGACTAATCGAGTCGGATATCGACGAAGAGTGGTCTGTCGGCGATTTTGTGTTAACTGGCGGTGAATTACCGGCAATGACCTTAATCGATGCAGTTGCACGATTTATTCCTGGTGTATTAGGACATAATCAATCTGCTGAGCAGGATTCATTTTCTGACGGTTTATTAGATTGTCCACATTACACAAGGCCAGAAGTTCTGGATGATAAATCTGTACCTAAAGTTTTGCTTAGTGGTAATCATGAACATATTCGCCAATGGCGTATGCAACAGTCTTTAGAAAGAACTTGGACTCGACGTCCAGAATTACTAACAAACCTAGCTCTGACTGCCGAGCAGGATAAAATGCTGAAGCTTATTAAGCAGAAGCCTAAGTCCGGCAAATAGTAGCAGTGTACTCTAGGAATAAAGGTGTATTATGAGTAATATCATTAATCAGCTCGAACAAGAGCAAATGAAAACTGACGTACCAGCGTTTGCCCCTGGTGATACTTTAGTTGTTAAAGTTAAAGTAAAAGAGGGTGATAAAGAGCGTCTTCAAGCATTTGAAGGTGTTGTAATCGCTAAGAAAAACCGCGGATTGCATTCTGCTTTTACTGTTCGTAAAATCTCGAACGGTGAAGGTGTGGAACGTGTATTCCAGACACATAGCCCAATGGTTGCTGAAATTTCAGTTAAACGTCGTGGTGATGTACGTCAAGCCAAACTTTACTATTTACGTGAACTTTCTGGTAGGAAAGCACGTATTAAAGAGAAGTTGGGTAAGTAATTTATTACTTGTTCCGAAAAAAGGCTGCCTAAGGGCAGCCTTTTTTTTTGGCCATGGAACTTGCAGGTGCAGATGCACGGGGTCAGACCAAAACCTATTTATTTTAATAGGGTTTTGCTCTGACCCCTATTCGATGTAACCGGAACTAATTAAAATCTGGCTACGACATTACGTCTGAAGGGCTATTTCATCCCTTTTAACGTTAGTTCTATCTCTCGCCAACGATCATCAGTAAAATTACTATTAGCCATTTCATACGAGTTTCCATGCTTGTCAAAAATGACACTCATTTCACCATTTCGATCGATATGCGAATATTCTGAAACCGGAAAATGCCAATACACAGTATGGCTATTTCGGTTAACTATTTCAGTTTCGGTAATAATTAATGAGGGGTGATGTCTTGCCGACCAAACCATTATAAATAATAAAAAGCACAGAAGCTGAACGATATTTATAAATACTAAATAGCCTAAAACTAGACTAATAATTGCCGCAATTATGCTGATTATTACTATGGCTAAGTAGTAACCATGAGGTGTAACGTAAGGTTTTGGTTTGAATTCTTTTAACATGTCTTTAAATCGATGTATTTAAGGAGGAGTAAGCCAGTTGTTTACTGGCTTTGAAAAGTAATAAATATTTTACTGTTAATTTTATTAATTAGTAAATGATTTCAACATGACGGTCTGTTGTTGGGTTAATATTTTGACGCTTAGGATCGCCTTTGCCCATTGTGGTTGCAGTCAATCGTTCTTGGTTAACTCCTGCATTAACTAAATATACCCATACTGATAAAGCTCGTTCTTTACCTAAGTCAAAGTTAAAGTCTTCACCACCAACTTGGTCTGTGTGGCCTTGCAGTACAATTTGTCCTGTCTCAAGTGCTTTCATAGCTGAAAGGTGGGTATCAAGAATTTGCATGCTTTCTTCATTAAGTTCACTGGAATTGAAATCGAAATAAACAAACGGCTGTGCTGCAACGGTCATTGTTTCTACCGGTGCTTGTGGCTCTTCAATAATTTCGGCATCAAGGTGAGGCTTAATAAGGTTTGCACTTTTGAAGTTAGCATTTGAATGACAGGCGCTGATTAGTATAAGTAAGCTGATAGCCGATATCTTTTTCATCTTAAATTTAAAACCTAAAATTCTTTTAATAATATAAAGTTATAACATGATATCGTAATTTTGCGATGAATAATGTAATAAATATTGAAAGTATGCATGGTCACTTAGTGTATATAAATTGTTAAAATATAATGACAGCGCTGTCATTTTGTGTTTTTATATATGTAATATAGAAAATGGAATATATAGAAAGCTGGAAATATTCTATGTTTATATGCTATTACCAAAATGTAATTTATAAAAAGTTAAAAGTATTCTATGTTAATGGTAATGAATAACAATCAGCTGGCATAAAAAGACCACCATCAGGCGAATTAAATGAACGAATTAGAAAAGTTTTATCCAATTAAAGAATCTGCAAAAAAGCATAGTCATTTGGATGAGGCAACGTATCAAACAATGTATCAACAATCGATTACCAACCCAGACCAATTCTGGGCAGAACAAGCTAATGAATTTCTAGATTGGTATAAGCCGTTTGATACTGTCAGTAATATCGATTTTAATAAAGCTGACATTGAATGGTTCAAAGGAGGGCAATTAAACGTTAGTTATAACTGTATTGATCGCCACTTAAAAGACCGTGGAGAACAAACGGCAATAATTTTTGAAGGTGACGAACCTAACGATACAAGAAACATTTCCTATAAAGAATTGCATGTGCAAGTGTGTAAATTTGCTAACGTGCTAAAACAACGTGGTGTTAAAAAAGGCGATACAGTCTGTATTTATATGCCAATGATCCCTGATGTTGGTTATGCCATGTTAGCCTGTGCACGTATTGGCGCAGTTCACTCCGTAGTATTTGGTGGCTTTTCTACTGAATCAATTAAAGCGAGAATTCAAGCGGCAGATTGTAAAGTGGTGATCACCGCTGATGAAAGTGTTCGTGGTGGTAAAATTATCCCATTAAAAGCAAATGTAGATGCCGCTGTATCTGAATGTCCAGGTGTTCACTCGGTTATTGTTGTTGAGCGTACCGGTGGTAATGTTGCGTGGAATAACGATATAGATGTTAACTATCAGCAAGCTATGGCCAAAGCTGACAGTGTTTGTGAACCAGAAGTCATGGACGCTGAAGACCCATTGTTTATTCTATATACCTCGGGCTCTACCGGAGCCCCAAAAGGCGTGGTTCACACTTGTGGTGGTTATTTATTATATGCCGCTATGACGCATAAATACGTATTTGATTACCGCGACGGTGATATTTACTGGTGTACTGCAGATGCTGGTTGGATCACGGGCCACAGTTATATCTTTTATGGCCCGTTAGCTAATGGGGCAACAACATTAGTTTTTGAAGGCGT
This sequence comes from Thalassotalea psychrophila, assembly GCF_031583595.1. Taxonomy (NCBI): domain Bacteria; kingdom Pseudomonadati; phylum Pseudomonadota; class Gammaproteobacteria; order Alteromonadales; family Colwelliaceae; genus Thalassotalea; species Thalassotalea psychrophila. Next base: position 3,608,966 of record NZ_CP134145.1, on the reverse strand, counting down.
GCCAACTTACCCTGATGCAGGTCGATGTTGGGATATGATACAACGTCATAAAATTAACGTTTTTTACACTGCTCCTACTGCCATTAGAGCGTTAATGGGTATTGGTGATGAATATGTATTAGATAAAGATTTATCATCCTTGCGCCTTTTAGGTACCGTTGGTGAACCAATAAACCCAGAAGCTTGGCATTGGTATTACGAAATTATTGGTAAAAGTAATTGTCCAATTGTTGATACGTGGTGGCAAACTGAAACTGGTGGAATTTTAATTACGTCACTACCAGGGTCTGCTGGCATGAAACCTGGCGCAGCTGGTTTACCATTTTTCGGTGTACAACCAGTAATTATAGATAAAGAAGGTAACGAACAGGATGGAGAAGCTCGTGGACCTTTAGTGATGAAAGGCAGCTGGCCTGGCCAAATGCGCACTTTGTACGGCGATCATGACCGTTTCCATAAAACTTACTTTAGCCAATGTGCAGGTTATTATTATACTGGTGATGGCGCACAGCGTGATAAAGATGGATATTATTGGATTTTAGGTCGCATTGATGATGTGTTAAATGTTTCTGGACATCGTTTAGGTACAGCTGAAATTGAAAGCGCTTTGGTGTTACACCCTAAAATTTCTGAAGCTGCAGTAGTCGGTTATCCACATGATATTAAAGGGCAGGGTGTTTATGCTTACGTAACCTTGATGCATGATGAAGTTGAAAGCGAAGAGCTTCTGCTTGAGCTTAAGGCATTAGTTGCGAAAGAGTTAGGCAGTTTTTCAAAGCCAGACTTAATTCAATGGGCACCAGGATTACCTAAAACTCGCTCAGGAAAAATTATGCGCCGAATTTTACGTAAAATTGCCGAGAATGACTTAGGGACTTTAGGTGATACTTCTACGCTGGCTGATCCTAGCGTCGTAGAAGATTTAATCGAACGTCGTCTACTTCGTTAGTCTATACACACAAATGAGATAGTTTTGATAAGGACGGAATAAATCCCCTTCGGGGGTTATTCCGCTCTTCGAGGATAACGTCCTAATAAATTAGCCCTTCGGGGATAACGTCCGAATAAATTCGAACCAACCAAAATATGAATACTTGGTTGGCGCGAATTCATTCGCGCGTTATGGCGAAGCCACTTTTTCGCACCTTTGATATAACTAATTACAAATTGTATCTAAAAAAACCTTGCCAGATGAAACTAAAAGCTGCTACAAATAGCTATCAGCTCTGTTTTAGAGCATGCGAGTTTTGGCCATGAATTATAAAACTGTATTTCCTGGTTCGTATAATTAATAGAAAGATATGCAAATTCAAAATTTAAACCTCCGATATTATCGCTATACCTATCTTTATTACTAAATCTTTTTAGTAACCCCTGCTGTATCTTATTTAATTTAAAAATTTTCAATCAACAACAAAACTTATATCGGAAAAACTATGCACAATAGCAAACTAAATGACGTTCATGTTAATTCAGAAGAAGTCTTAATCACTCCAAACCAATTAAAACAAAAATTACCACTAAGCCTTTCAGATCGTGAATTTATTTTAAATTCGCGTCAAGTGATATCAAACATTATTCATAAGACAGACTCTCGTCTGTTAGTGATTTCTGGTCCTTGTTCGGTTCATGATGTAGAAGGGGCAAAGGAGTATGGTCGTAAGCTCAAAGCATTGCATGATAAGTATCAAGATACATTATACATCGTTATGCGTGTTTACTTTGAGAAGCCTCGTACAACGGTTGGTTGGAAAGGTTTAATTAACGATCCTCACATGGATGGTAGCTTTGATGTTGCCCAAGGATTAGAAACTGCACGTGAATTATTAATTTACTTAACAGAATTAGGTTTACCTTTAGCTACCGAAGCGTTAGATCCAATTTCGCCACAGTACTTGGCTGAATTGTTCAGTTGGTCTGCAATTGGTGCAAGAACGACAGAGTCACAAACTCATCGAGAAATGGCCAGTGGTTTATCAATGCCTATTGGTTTTAAAAATGGTACTAATGGTTCACTGGGTGTTGCTATTAACGCAATGCAGTCAGCCGCTTCTTCACATCGATTTATGGGGATAAATAAAGAAGGGCAAGTAGCGCTACTAAAAACTTCCGGTAATCCTGATGGACATGTTATTTTACGTGGCGGCCAACAACCTAATTATGATTCTGTCAATGTTGCTATGTGCGAACAAAGTTTAGTTAAAGCGAAACTAGAACAAGCATTAGTTGTTGATTGCTCACATGCTAATTCGAGTAAAGATCATAATCGTCAACCTTTAGTAGCTGAAAACGTAATTAACCAAATTTGTGAAGGTAATAAATCTATTATTGGACTTATGCTCGAAAGTAACTTAAATGCGGGTAACCAAAGTTCAGACTTACCAAAAAGCGAACTTGCCTATGGCGTATCCGTAACTGATGCATGTATAGACTGGGCATCAACGGAAGATTTATTTGCAAAAACTCATGCTAAACTTAAAGACGTTTTGCCTGCACGTATTGGTTAATTTAAGAGAATTAAAAGCAAATATTAATGACAACTTTTGATAAAAAACTACAACAATGTAGAAATGATATCGACGATATAGATCAACAACTGGTTACTTTACTGGCTAAACGTCGAGAAGTAACCAGTCGTGTTGGTGAACTGAAAAGCCAAGTTGGTATGCCTATTTTTGCACCTGAGCGAGAAGAGCAACTACTTGCTAAACTTGGCAAACAAGCACGGGCGAAAGATCTTTCAGTGCCCTTAGTCGAAGATGTTTTTCGCCGTATTATGCGAGATTCTTACTCATCTCAAGATGAACAAGGGTATCAATGCATAAATCCTAATGCCGGAAAAATTGTAGTCATTGGTGGTAACGGCCAACTTGGACAAGTATTTGTCGATTTATTTACTCGTACCGGCTATCAAGTAACCGTTCTTGAGAAAGAGGATTGGAACGATGCAGATAATATTTTAGCTAATGCCGGTCTAGTTATTGTGGCGGTTCCAATTAATTTAACTGAATTGGTGATCAACAAGTTATCTAACCTGCCTGAAAATTGTATTTTAGCGGATATCACCAGTATTAAAGATAAACCACTGAAGGCAATGATGGCAATACACAAGGGGCCAGTTGTTGGTTTGCATCCTATGTTTGGTCCCGATGTAACTGGTTTGATCAAGCAAACCATTATTGTTTGTCATGGCGAACAGCCGGATAAATATCAATGGCTACTGGATCAATTTACCGTGTGGGGCGCATTAAATTATGTGGTAAGTGCTAAAGAACATGATGAAGCTATGGCCATGGTTCAGGTTATGCGCCACTTTTCAACGGTAAGTTATGGCTACCATTTAATGCAAGAAAACGTAGAACTAGAGCAATTACTAGCGATGAGTTCACCTATTTATCGTTTAGAGTTAGCTATGGTAGGTCGTCTATTTGCTCAAGACCCAAACCTGTACGCTGATATCATATTCTCCAACTCTGAGAATGTGGTGATGATGAAACGTTTTGCCAATCGTTTTCTTGAACTGTTATCATCAGTTGAACAAGGTAATAAAATCGATTTTATTGCAAAATTTAGACAAGTTGCTAATTGGTTTGGCGATGATGCACAAAACTTCTTATTAGAATCAAAATCATTATTGGAAAAAGCCCGTGAACACAAATAATTCAAATGATAACGAAGCTCAGAACAGCGATAAAAATATGACATTTTTGAAAAAGTATAAAAAAGCAATCATGTTTTTAGCGTTTGCGTTTTGGATCGGATTTGCGGCTTTATATTCAATGCAATCTGATGCGCAAGAGTCTTTCCCTGTTGGGGATATCAGTAAACAACAATTACTTGAAAGTAGTGAAGGTTTTGCCACTAATTATTATGACTACCAACTTTCAGAAAAAGAGCTGGCTGCAGTAGAAGCGATTGCTGATAAGGTCAGTATTAAAGTGTTTTTCGGTACTTGGTGCCATGACAGCGAACGTGAAGTACCACGTTTATTGCAGAGTTTTAAAAATAGTGCAGCAAGTGTCTCATTAATAGCTTTAGATGGTGATAAGTCAGATCCCGCAGGCTTGGCTAAACAGAGCAAAATTAAGTACACACCGACGTTTGTTGTGTATGCTGACAATGTAGAGATAGGGCGTATTATTGAGCGTCCAAAGCAATCTTTAGCAGAAGATATCTGGATGATTTGGTATAAATATTCAGCAAATAATGCCTAATTTCTAATACCAACCTGTACAAGCTACAAAGAGAGCGCCGTCATCCTAAGCGAGACGCAGGACCTCCTGACGTATGCGGTGACTAAAATGTTTCCTAATTCTCAATAACTCCGGACGTTGAATTCTTCAATGCCAAGTCCAATAATTATCAGATCATTTTGACTAATTACAACGAATAACTACGGCTAGATAAAATCTAGCCATGCTTTTTCTTTAATTTTTCAAGGAAATCTTGTTTTTTCTTATTTAGTTTTTCTTTCATTATCTGTTTATATTGCTTTTTCGCCGCCGCTGAAATCGCTTTAAATAAGCTATTACCAATAACCATACCAAGCTCACTCGCCGGTAATCCTTCTGCGCCGCCAATAGCACCAAGCTGCACACTAGGTATCTCTATGTTATAGGTTTTACCATTCACTTCGCTAAGGTCTACAGTCAGTGCAACACCTGCTAATTCTAAATGATTAATTGATATACGGGGCTCAGGTTTACTGTCTTTTTTCTTTTTAGAGCTTGATGTAGATTCAGACTTAGGTATTTGATTATTAATTGCTGTTAATAGATCTTTAAAGTTGTTATTGCCATTCTTATCAAACTCAACAAATGCTTGTGGTTGTTTAAGAGCTATCGACTCTAAAACAAAAGGAGTTTGCCCTATAGATTCCATATCTATATCTAAAGAAACCTCACCTAAATAAAATGCTTTCGCTTGTTTATATTTACTTGGATTTGAAAAGCTTACCCCATAAATACCGCCAAAGCCTTCGCTGAATTTGATGTCTACCTTATCAACGGTTACCGTTTCTCCGGTTAGTTTTGAACCATGAATTTCAATTTGCGAACGGACAAAACCATTCCAGTCAGCTGAGGCTAAAAACCAAAGCATGGCACCAAAAAAAAGTAAAAGGCCAATGGCGAGTGCTGCAAGTTTATTCATGATTTATCCAAAAAATTTGTTGTTATGATTTTAACCTTTATAATTATAGCCTTAGAAAGTAAATATTTAACCTATTAAATGTGTAATTCAACGTATTGCTATCGTTTAAATATGTAACTTGCAGTATATTGCACCATTGTATTAACACCGATTATTTTGGATAAAACCCTCTCATGGAATCAACACAGTCGTCTCGCTTACCTTTATTAATCCTTTCGGGCTTACTTATTGCGTTGTTAGCATATCTTAATTTACCTGAACCAAATGTTAAGCAATCACAAAGCGCAAGAGTGGTATCAGTTAAAACTACACCTGTAATTATGGCAGAGTTTAGCGATGAGTTTGAAGCTTTAGGAACAACTAAAGCTAATGAAGAAGTTGTTATTACAGCTCAATATACTGACATCATTAAATCGATTCATTTTAACGACGGTGACCGAGTTAAAAAGGGTGACATTTTAGTCGAGTTATTTAAAGCTGAAGAACAAGCAAAAATTAAAGAATTACAGGCCAATCTAGACCAATCAAGTGCGCAACTGCAACGATACAAAGATTTACTTGAGCAAAGTGCGGCTTCTATTTCACAAAGAGATGAACAAAAAGCAAAAGTACAATCATTTCGCGCACAACTATTAAGTGCGCAGGCGACTTTAAATAATTTAACCATACGAGCTCCATTTGATGGTCAATTAGGTTTTCGTGAAGTGAGTGTAGGAGCATTAATCAATGATGGCTCAACAATCACTACTTTAGACGACATATCCGTTATTAAGCTCGACTTTGCCATACCTGAACGATTTATAACAACAGTAAATATTGGTCAAACAGTTGCGTCTAGCAATGTTGCTTACCCAGGTAAAAATTTCATTGGTAAAGTTACCAGTATCGCACCCCGAGTTGATGCTGTTACTCGTACTATACAAATTCGTGCTGAAATCGATAATAGCAATAATAAACTTCGTCCAGGTATGTTAATGAGTATTATTTTAGAACGTAATGTCGCGCAAGTTTTACAGATACCAGAAAGCGCAGTCATACCTTACGAAGACAAGCATTTTGTATTTGTTATCGAAAATGACACAGCCAAACGAGTAGACATTTCAGTAGGTCGTCGCAAACCAGGCATTGTTGAAGTTACTTCAGGGATCAATGAAGGCATAAATGTAGTTATTGAAGGTGCGTTAAAACTTAGAGATGGTTCGCAAGTAAAAACGACATCAACAAACATGGAAACTAAGTAATGATATTGTCAGATATTTCGGTAAAAAGACCGGTTTTTGCCACTGTTTTAAATTTACTTATTGTTACTTTTGGTATTGTTGCTTTCTTATTATTACCGCTTCGAGAATATCCTGATATCGATAAACCTGTGATATCTGTTTCGACTTCATATCCAGGTGCCTCAGCTGCCATTATTGAGACTAAAATAACACAAGTTTTAGAGGATAAAATTAGTGGTATTGAAGGGGTTAAAAATATTAAGTCTACCTCTAGAGATGGTCAATCGAGAATTTCTATCGAATTTAACGTTGAGCGTGATGTTGACAGCGCAGCTAACGATGTACGTGACAAAATCTCCTCTGAGTTACGTCGTTTACCCGACCAAGCAGATCCTCCTGAAGTTAAAAAAGCTAATGATGATGATGATGTTATTGCCTGGTTTACCTTACAAAGTGACATATTCAATACGCTAGAGCTTACTGATTATGCTAATCGGTACATAGTTGATCGCTTTGCTGTGGTAAACGGAGTTGCAGAAGTTATGGTTGGCGGTGGTCGTAATTATGCGATGAAAATTACTCTTAATCGTCAAGCGATGGCTGCGCGTGATATTACAGTGAGTGATATCGAAAGTACGCTACTGGCTGAAAACGTAGAGTTACCCGCTGGAGAAGTGAAATCCGTAGATAGAATATTTAACGTACGAGTTTCTCGCAGTTATAAAACAGATCTCGATTTTGCTAATATGGTTATTAGTCGTGGTGAGAATAACTCCTTAGTACGTTTATCTGATGTGGCTACAATAGAAATTACCGCTGAAGATGATGAAACTATGTTTAGAGGCTATGGTAAAAACATGGTTGGCTTAGGGATCATTAAGCAATCAACGGCGAATACAATAGATGTAGTTAATTATGCTCGAGAAGAAATGGAGCAAGTAAAGCTTAACTTGCCTGCCGGTACTACCATCATCCCGAGTTATGATTCGTCAACATTTATCAAAGAGTCTATTAGTGAAGTTTATAACACTTTAGCAGTTGCCATGTTGATGGTTATCCTAGTGATATTCTTATTTTTAGGCAATATTCGAGCTACCTTTATTCCCGCTGTAACCGTGCCAGTTGCGTTAATTGGCTCTATGATCGTATTAAGTTCACTTGGCTTTTCTATCAACCTATTAACCTTATTAGCCTTGGTACTTGCCATTGGTTTAGTCGTAGATGACTCCATCGTAGTTCTAGAAAATATTTACCGCCGCATAGAAGAAGGTGAAAAACCGCTTGCTGCAGCATTTAATGGTGGTCGAGAGGTTGCATTTGCTGTTGTAGCCACAACGTTAGTCTTGGTTTCTGTTTTTGTTCCTCTGATCTTTATGGCTGGTGATATAGGTAAACTATTTACCGAATTTGCTATAGCAATCGCTGCTGCGGTAGTTTTTTCAAGTATAACCGCTTTATCGTTAACACCTATGATGTGTTCTAAGCTTTTAAAACACAGAAAACGTAGCTCGTCGTTTGGCCAGTTGTTAGATAGAAATTTTGCCAAGCTTGAAATTGCTTATGCGAACTCTTTATCTTCGGTGATCAAACAGCCGCTAATGATTGTGTTAGTAATGCTTTTAGCCTTTGCCAGTTTGTGGACAATTTTCGATAAGCTGCCAAGTGAATATGCCCCGAAAGAAGATCGTGGCGGTGCATTTTTAATTATGAGTGGCGCTGAAGGGGCAAGTTTTAAAAGCAATGCCGGCAATATGCTGCAAATCGAAGAAAAATTATTACGCCATTATGAAGACGGCACATTAGAGCGCGTACTTGTGCGTGTTCCTGGTTTTAGAGGTACTGGTGGTATTGCCATCATTGGTTTACCTCCGTGGCAAGAACGCGATATTTCAACACAAGATTTCATTAATGGCTTCAACGAAGAACTTAGTGATGTAACTGATGTACGTGCTTTTGTTATGACGCGAGGAGGCTTAGGCGGTAGAGGCGGTGGTGGCCGTCCAATTGGTTTCGTTTTACAAGGAACTAACTACGAAGAGATAGCCCGTTGGCGCGATATAATAATGGCTAAAGCACAAGATAACCCGAACATTATTGGCCTAGACAGCGACTATAAGGAAACGTCACCGCAGGTACTTGTTAATATCGACCGTACCCGGGCGTCTGATCTTGGTGTTACCGTTGGAGATATAGGTAAAACTCTGGAAACAATGTTAGGGAAACGTCGAGTAACTACCTATATTGATAGGGGCGAAGAGTATGATGTTTTGTTGGCCGGAAATGAAGATGAATACCGTTCCCCTGATAGTATTGACAATATCTATGTGCGCTCTGACGCGACCGAACAATTAGTGCCAATGTCTAATTTAATTAGTTTTGAAGAAAATGCGCGGTCAACCTATTTAAATCGCTACAATCGTTTAAGAAGTATTACTTTGTCGGGAAATTTAGCCGAGGGCTATACTTTAGGTGAAGCTCTAGATTTTCTTAACAAAGTGGTTGAAGAGGAGCTCCCAGCAGAAGCGTCAGTAGATTACACCGGGCAGTCACAAAAATTGAAAGATGGTAGTAGCTCAATGATTATCATCTTTGCCTTAGCATTACTTATTACTTATTTAGTGTTAGCAGCCCAGTTCGAAAGCTTTATCCATCCGTTCGTAATTTTGCTTACTGTTCCATTAGCTCTTGTCGGAGCTTTAGCAGGATTATATGCCATGGGCATGAGTTTAAATGTTTACAGTCAAATTGGCATCGTCATGTTAATTGGCTTAGCGGCTAAAAATGGTATTTTAATTGTAGAATTTGCTAACCAATTACGAGATGCGGGTGAAGAATTTACCGATGCTATTATTAAAGGTGCACAGCAACGCTTACGTCCAATTATCATGACGTCATTTACTACTGTAATGAGTTCAATTCCATTGGTTATTGCAGTAGGCCCTGGTGCTGAAAGTCGAATGGTACTTGGTGTGGTAATTTTTGCAGGGGTATCGCTAGCGAGTATCTTTACTTTGTTTATTGTACCGGGTGCATATTATTGGTTATGTCGTGGTACTAAGTCACCGGAATATATTGCCAAGCAGTTGGAAGAGCAAATTAGCTAGTTATTGCTAAGTGAGTATTAAATATAACGAGAAACGAATTTTTCTTTTCGTTTCTCGCTTCTATTTTTACTTATTCTTCTAAAGCTTTTGCCGGTACATTCGTTGGCTTTATTTGCTCTGTTGCATAACAACCTAACACTTTAATGAAACGGGTTAGCTTGGTAAGTTCAGCCAAACAATCTTGCATTGCCGAAGAGCGTAGATTCGCTTCTAAATCAATGTAAAACATTTCTTCCCAAGGCCTGCCTTGAATCGGGCGAGACTCAAGTTTCGTCATGTTAATGTCATATTTTTTTAACACCACTAAACAATCAACTAGCGCACCTGGCTCTTGGCTGGTAGCTAAAATTAGCGTTGTTTTTGCAGGGATTTGCTCTGCTACTTCAACCGGTTTTCTAGCAACAAGAATAAAGCGACTGTGATTTTCTGCTTGATTCGCTATCGACTTAGTTAATGCCATTAAATCATACAACTTACCACCTTCTTCTGAGCCAATAACTGCAACATTGGCTAACTTTGATTCTGCCGCTTTTTGCATTGCCTGTGCACTAGAGTCACAATATTCAATACGAATGCCGTCTTGTTTATTTAAAAAGTTACTACACTGCTGTACAGGTTGGGCGTGCGCATAAATAGTATCAATTTGTTCAAGGTTAGTATTAACCGCAGTTAATAAACAGTGATCAATAGGTTGTGATAATTCACCGACAATTGATAAGTTTGTATGTTGAAGTAGGTCGTATACTTCATTAATGCTGCCTGAGCTGGTGTTCTCAATTGGCAACATGCCATAGTCAACATTACCAGATTCTACCTGATGCAATATATCATCGAAACTGGCACAACCAAATTCGATTATTTCTTCTGCTCTGCGAGAAAAATAACGATAACTGGCTAAATAGCTGTACGAACCTTTATCACCTAAAAACGCTACGCTTACGGTTGGAGTTTTAATATTTGGATTTTTTAATTGCTGCAAATACGCTTGCTGGTTTAATACCGAATCTTCAATGATAGTTTGAAAAATGTTGGTAACGTAATGGGCATCTAAGCCTTGCTCTTTACCTATTTGAATAAGCTTAACTAATAACTCTTGTTCACGCTGCTGATCTCGAACAGGGCGAACTTGGTGAGCTTTGCTTTTAGCAACATTTAACGTGAGGGAGCGACGCTTAGCAAAAAGGCTGAGAAGATCTTGATCTAATTGGGTGATCTCTTTACGAATAACATTTAAATCTAAACTATCTTTCACTTTTGACGCCTTAATCTTATTGATAAAAAAAGCCTTCATGGTAATGAAGGCTTTCGTGGTTTTTATTTGAAATACGAAAATCCTCCAGCATTAGCTGGTAAAGAAGATAAATTTAAACGCGATAATCATATATTTCATTCCCCTAATGTATAAATGCAACGAAAAAGAGTCAACTGATAAATGCTTTTCTGCTAAAATAATCGGCCATAACATAGATTATTTCGATATTTGTAGGTTTTTGATGTCATCATTACAAGATCAGTTACTAAAAGCGGGTTTAACGACTAAACAAAAAACTCGCCAAGCGAATAGTGACAAACGTAAAAAGAATAAACAAAAGCGCAGCGGTGTGGCTATTGAAGCCACATTACAAGAGCAAGTAAAGCAGGACTTAGCGAAATCGAAAGCTGAAAAAACAGCAAAAGACAATGAGCTAAATGCGCAGAAAAAACAACAGTTAGCTGAAAAAGAGTTACAACAAAGAGTTTTACAAATTCTAGAGCATCATAATATAAAAGGCATTAACGGTGAGGTTGAATACAACTATACCGATAATGGCAAAGTGAAAAAACTTTATATAAACGACACCACACAAAAAGCATTAATCAATGGCCGTTTAGCCATTTGTGCATTAAGTGGAGTCACTTATGTAGTTACCAATGAAACCGCCGAAAAAATTGCCACGTTAGATGAAAATGTCATTCTACTGAGTAATGAAAAAGTAGACGTTGATGACATAGATGAAGATGACCCGTACGCCGATTATCAAATTCCAGATGATTTAATGTGGTAACGAAACCTAGAAACTTCTAAACCAACATATTTACAATACAAATATAATCTGATGAATAGTTCATCAGGTCATTTTTTTAATTTTATTTAAGGAACACCATGGCTTTATTACGATTTATTATTGGCCGTATCATTTTGTTGATAAATTTTATATTTTCACCAAAAGCGATGAAACGCGAAGCAGCAGCACAACAAACGGTTGATCAACAAACTGAAAATTTCAGTCTATATCAATTAAACGCGTGCCCATTTTGTGTGAAAGTTCGTCGCAACATTAAACGTAATAGTTTAAATATTGAATTGCGTGACATTAAAAAAGACAATCATTTAGATGAGTTAGTCGGCAACGGTGGAAAGCGTACAGTACCTTGTTTACGCATTGATAAAGAAGATGGTAGCAGTGAGTGGATGTATGAGTCTAAAACTATCTCGTCATACCTTGACCAAGTCGCTGCATAATCAAATAGCGCTGTAATAGATTTAAAAAGGTCGAGCATTGCTCGGCCTTTTTGCTATCAAAGGAAAAAACTTGAAAGTATTCTTCTAAATCCTATGTCTGTTATGCTAAGAATGGACTTGGAAATTGGGCAAGCTATGTTAATAAAATCAAAAAATAAAAGTGCATTATTAGAAAGTCAGGTAACTGATGAAGCGATATATAAAGATCGACGTAAAGTGCTTAAGCAATTGGGTTTTGTAGGAGCGTCGGCACTAGTTGCTGGTAGTATGCCCAAAATAGCTTGGGCAGAAAGTCCCTCAGCCTTTAAAACTAAAGCGTTAAATTTTAAAAAATCTCAATACTCCGATATTCCAGATAAGCTTACCCCTGAGAAAAAGGTAATTTCTCATAATAATTTCTATGAATTTGGTGCTAAAAAAGATCAACCAGCAGAGCTTGCACAAAATTTTAAGGTTGATCCTTGGCAGTTAAAAATAACTGGCGAAGTAGATAAACCATTTACTTTAGATTACAACGAATTATTCTCTAGATTTGCCATTGAAGAACGGATTTACCGACTGCGCTGTGTTGAGGCTTGGTCAATGGTAATACCTTGGTTAGGCTTTCGTTTAGCCGATGTTATTAAAAAAGCACAGCCTAATTCAAAAGCCAAATATGTTGCTTTTAAAACTCTACACGATCCTGAACAAATGCCTGGGCAGTCAAATCGATATTTAGGCGGTGGAATTAAATACCCTTACGTAGAAGGGTTGCGAATAGATGAAGCGATGAATGATTTAACGCTTTTATCTGTTGGTCTTTATGGCAAAACATTGCCCGCACAAAATGGCGCACCAATTCGCTTAGTTACGCCGTGGAAATATGGTTTTAAAAGCATTAAGTCTATTGTAGAAATTAAACTTGTTGAGAGAATGCCGAAAACGACCTGGAATAAACTAGCGCCGAATGAGTACGGATTTTATGCCAATGTAAATCCTGAAGTTGATCATCCTAGGTGGTCACAAGCAAGTGAACGTAGGATCACTAGCGGTGGTTTGTTCGCCCGTAACCGTATTGAAACACAAATGTTCAATGGTTATGGTGAAGAAGTTGCAGACTTGTATAAGGGGATGAACCTTGGAAAGCATTATTAATGGAATTAGTATAACTTGAGACCAACTCGAATGCGAAATTTCGTTAAAATATTATTGTTAAAAACAATCATCCACTTTGCTGCATTTATACCGGCGGTAGTAATGTATTACCTTGCCATCGTAGACCAGCTAGGCAGTGATCCAGTTGAAGAAATTATCCACTTTACTGGTATTAGTGCATTAAACATATTATTGATCACTTTATTAGTATCGCCAGTAGCTAAGTATTTTAAACAAGGCTGGCTAATAAATGTTAGACGTCTACTAGGTCTTTATGCATTCTTTTATGCCTGCTTGCATATGCTTAATTTTTTATTTTTTGAATTACAATTTGATTTTAGTTTATTTATTGGTGAGGTTATCGATCGTCCTTACATTACCATTGGTATGTTAGCCTATGCGATTATACTCTTATTAGCCGTGACATCTTGGAGCAAAATCCGAAAAAAAATGGGCAAGAAATGGCAAGCACTACATAACTATAACTATCTGTTAGTTTCCTTGGTGTGTATTCATTTTTATTGGTCGGTAAAGTCAGAAATTATTGAGCCGAGCATATATTTTATTATGCTATTTATTTTACTGTATCAACGTAAAGATAAATTCAAACGTTGGTTTAAGCGGTAAAATATACTAAAGTTCCCACATAATAAGTCTAGTAATTGCATAACTTGATGACAAATAACGCTCAAGAGTTTCACCTAACCATTTCTGACCCTAATGATTCTATTGTAGAGTTATTAGCAAGTACTGCTCGTTTGCCAAAACAACAAGTAAAACAAGCATTGCAAAAAGGCTGTATATGGTTACAAAGGGGTAAGACAACAAGTCGCTTACGTAGGGCTAAAAAATCCTTAAAAGCTGGCGACATTGTTCATATGTATTACAACCCAATGGTCTTAAACCAAGAGGTTGATGATGCAATATTGATCGCTGACCAACATACATACAGTGTGTGGTATAAACCTTATGGCATGCTTTGTCAGGGGTCAAAATGGAGCGACCATACTACCATTAATCGCTTCACTGAAACTCATCTCCAACCGCAACGCCCTGCATTCATTGTGCATCGTTTAGACCGAGCCACATCAGGTTTAATTATTATTGCTCATACTAAATCTGCAGTTCGAGATTTAACTAAAGCATTCGAACAACGAAGTACTAAAAAAACCTATCAAGCCATTGTGCATGGCAATCAATCATTACTTGCTCAACCGCAAACGATAAATACAGACGTTGACGACAAAAGCGCTATTAGCCATGTTACGTGCTTAAACTATGATGCCATTAGTGATCGCTCGCTGGTGAAAATTGCTATAGAAACAGGCCGTAAACATCAAATTAGAATTCACTTAGCCAGTATAGGTTTACCTATTGTCGGCGATAGATTGCATGGAGAAGAAGAGAGTAGATCTACGGGAAAAGACTTACAGCTGTGCGCGGTGTATTTAAAAATCCCTTGTCCTGACACAAAGCAGGACAAAGAATTTAAGTTACCTGATACTTATAAGCTCAAACTTTAATTTTAGTTTGGATAGATTGCCTAACTAAAGTTAACTACATTCTCAAGTTTGCTATTTTTTAGCATGGTTAATGAGTTATTTAAATCATTGATAATGTCTTCAGGGTTTTCTAAACCAACCGAAATCCGGATCAAATTATCGCTTATGCCAGCATCTAAACGTTCTTCGGGGCTATAAGGCGAGTGCGTCATCGATGCAGGATGTTGAATTAAAGACTCGGCATCCCCTAAGCTCACGGCAATTGAAAACAGTTGCATCTGATTAATAAACTGAGCACCTTCGGCTAAATTTCCTTCAATTTCAAAAGCAATAACACCACCAGCTGCACTCATTTGCTTACCAATATATTTATGACCGCTATGGCTTTTAAGTCCAGGGTAATAAACGCATTTCACCATAGGATGCAGCTCTAAGAACTCAGCCACTTGTTGTGCGCTTTTACAATGTCTTTCCATTCTAATGGGTAGCGTTTTTAAACCTCGAAGAATTAACCAAGCATCATGTGGGCTAATAGTTGCACCAATATCTTTAAGCACTGTAAGTTTGATATGTTCAATCATTTCTTTAGTACCACATACGATACCGGCAACTACATCACCATGACCATTTAAATACTTAGTGGCACTATGAATAACAATATCAATACCAAACTCAATTGGTCGCTGTAATATAGGCGTTAAAAACGTGTTGTCGACAATAGAAAGCAAGTTATGTTGCTTTGCTACTCGACCAATCATTTCAATATCTAATACCACTAAGTTGGGGTTAATGGGTGTTTCCAAAAACAACACCTTGGTATTTGGTTTAATTGCATTAACAATCTCGTTTTCGTCACACATATCAACAAACGTTACTTCAATACCAAAGCGGGTTAATTGATGTGCCATTAGCGCATAACTACATCCGTAAACGGCTTTGGACGAGATAAGATGATCACCCGCACTTAAATTTGCCAATAAAGCGGCTGAAACTGCGCCCATTCCTGTAGCGGTTGCGGCAGCATCTTCCATACCCTCTAGCGCGGCTACACGTTGTTCAAATTGACGAGTAGTAGGATTTCCTAACCTTGTATAAATAAAACCATCTTGTTCACCAGCAAATCGACTAGAGCCTTGTTCAGCATTTTCAAAAATAAAAGTAGATGTTTGGTAAAGAGGGGTAGCTAAAGAGCCAAATTGCTCATCGTTAATGCGGCCGGCGTGAATTGCTTGTGTATCTATATGTGATTGTTTTTTCATCGTTTTCTCTGAGTTATGAGGTTGACTAGCAACTAAAGATATTGCTTTTTTTTATTATTTATAAGGATGCAAATTTCTTGCCGTGTTTATTTATTTTAATAAAATCAAGTAGTTATGATTTGCATAGAGGTTTATATATCTATTTTTGTAATAATTTTAGTACATGTCAGAGGAGTAAAAATTGCTTTTGTCACATAAGCCTTAATAGCAGCGTGATTTACAGCTTGTAATAATTAAGTTACAGTGTAATTAATTTGTTACGGTGATCCTTTGGTTGGCATTATGAGAATAGAGATTGCGTCTTTAGATAGAGTTGGCATTGCTCAAGAAATTCTTGCTGTGTTTGCAGCCCAGAATTGGGACTTGTTGGCAATGGAAGTTAGCCAATACCATACGTACGTGCAATTAAAAGACACTCACATCCCGCTCGCTGTTATTGAGCCTGAGCTGATCAAAATATCCGGTTTAAAAGCCATTCGTCAAATAGAGTTACTTCCGGGTGAGCGAAAGTCACAGCAATTAGAGGTGCTGCTCGCCAACATTCCAGAGCCAATAATTGATATTGATAAAAATGGCATGATCTTAATGGTTAATAAGGCTGTTTCTACAGCCCTTGATATCAGCTCCGAACAGCTAATTGGTGAGCCTCTTAATCGTTACATTAAAGAAAAACTACGAATTTACTTATCAGGGCAATCGACTACTCAAGAAGTCACGTTTGCAAATCAGCAGTATTATGCAGATATTACACCGGTCAAATCTGAGCAAGCGATTAATGGTGCTGTTATCGTGCTGCGTAGCTTAGCGAATGTCGGCCGCCACCTTTCACAGTACCAGCAAGGTCAAGATGGTGGGTTTGATTCAATTATTGGCAACAGTGAGACAATTAAGCAAATTAAAAACCAAACTAAGCGCTTTGCCAGCTTAGATTTGCCGGTATTAATTACTGGTGAAACAGGAACAGGTAAAGAGTTGCTCGCCAAAGCATTACACGATAACGGTAATCGTTCGAGCAAACCATTTCTAGCAATAAACTGTGCTGCTTTACCTGAACACTTATTAGAGTCTGAACTATTTGGCTACGCGCCGGGAGCATTTACTGGGGCACAAAGTGCAGGTAAGCCGGGTTTGTTTGAGCTTGCAAACGGTGGCAGTGTTTTCCTTGATGAAATTGCTGAAATGCCAGTGTACTTGCAAGCAAAGTTATTACGATTTTTGCAAGATTTCAAAATACGCAGAGTTGGCGGTATAAAAGATCGAAAAGTGAATATTAGGGTCATCAGTGCGACCCATCAAAATCTAGCTGAACAGGTAAGAACAAAAGACTTTAGAGAAGATTTATATTACCGTTTGAATGTGTTGAACTTAGACTTGCCTGCATTACATCAACGCAGCGAAGATATTCCTTTGCTAGTGGAGCATTTTATTAGCAATGCCGCTAAGCAAGTGAATCAAGCAAGCATTCATCTAAGCACTAGTGCTTTAGAAAAGGTTTGCGCTTATTCATGGCCAGGTAATGTAAGACAATTACAAAATGTATTGTTCAGAGTTGCTGCCTTAGCTGAAACCAATATTATTGAAGAACAAGATATAGTATTTGATGAGCAAACAGAAAATCAAACTGATGAATTAAACTTTAAAGATAATGCAATGCAAAGTTGGCAGGCGGCTCAACAAAAATTTGAGCAAGAGTTGCTTAGTACACTGTATCCATTATACCCATCAACACGTAAATTAGCAGATCGCTTACAGGTATCACATAACAAAATTGCGATGAAGCTAAGGCAGTATAAAATTAAGTAACAGATAGATTAACAGGAACAGGTATAACTTTTTGATTATATCTGATCTGTATATTGTTATTATCTTGTTATGTTTAACTTGCTTAGAATCGATGCAAGCTCTAAATAAATACCATGATAAATAAATGTACTTAAGCCTTTATTTACCTGAGAGGAATTATGACGATTAAAAATATTTCTACTTTCACCAAGTCGATCAAGCCACTTTTGGCCTCTAGTATCGCGCTTGCTCTTGCATTAACAAATGTCGCTTGTGCTGAAAAATCTAACCCCAAAGATATTAATATTAAAGATAAATGGGTAGCTCAATCAGATAGTTTAAGTGTAGATAAAACGCCTGTAGATCCAATTAAAGGCAGTTACGGTGTAAATAAAAAAACTGGCGAGTTTACTCATCCTGTAGCAACTCGAGATAGTCATGATAGAAAGCCTTTTGACGGGATCCTAGATTACTGGGATACCGAGCAATACATTAAAAATATGACCATTGAAGCATATTACCCAATTACGGTTGAACCATTTCATACCTGGCAGAATATCGTTGACTTTGATGGTCGCCGTTACCTTTATCAATATGTACGCCGAGATTTAAAAATATTCGATATTACTAATCCGAAAGACGCCAAGTTACTGTTAACCCGTGGTCATACATGGGGAGCAAACGGTGCTGATGATGTTGACCAAAACCCATATGATGAAACCGATATGTTTGGCGCTGCATCGATACAGTTTAATGAGAAACTGGGCAAATATGTCATGGTACAATCATTTGAAGTGCGCCGTTTTGGTTTGCTGAAAAACAAACGTACCCAGCCAGATAAAGTTGAAGCCATTCGTAAGTCTAACCATTTAAAAGGTTTTAAGGTTTATGAAATGAACGGACCACTCCCTAAAGATTGGAAACTTCTTGCCGAGCGTACAACAGATGTAGAGCACCCTGATGCACCTTATGGTCAGCAACAGGGCTCAGGTGTTCGTGATATTCCTGCTTACTTTGGTGGCGATACCATGTACGTAGCCGCAGCGCCTGATGCAAGCTACTCATTAACCGAATATCCAAATGACTTATATTCTGCCGGCTATCAGTCGTGGGATATGTCAGATCCTGCTAACCCTAAATTTTTAGATCAGTTAACAGTGCCTGGACAAATTGCCTTTGATCCTGTGCATGAAGCTGCATTTAAAGAAAACCCGCGAGCCGGAAATCGTACTTCATGGATGGGAGCACGTATGTCTCTATTTATTCCTACTCCCGTAGAAGACGGCGGTAAATATGGTTATGCAGCAATGGGCGGTTTAGGTTTTTATGTGGTTGATATTACTGACAGTAAAAACTTGAAAGTAGTTAGTCATATGAACTTTGCTCCTAGTGTTGCTGGCACTGAAGGTGACTTCATTGATGTTTCGCAAGTGGAAAAAACAGGTATTGTATATTTCAGTGGTTATCCATTAAATGAAGACTGTTGGGAACCGTACAAAGACGTTCACATGATTGATGTAAGCAATCCTACTAAGCCGGTTAAAATTGGTGTTTTACCTCGTCCTAAACCACCTGCGGATGCCAAGTTTGCTGATTTTTGTCAACGCCGTGGTAGCTTTGGTCCCAAACGAACCGGTTATTACACTCAACCAGGCGAGCCAAAAGATAATATATTGCCATTCAACTTTTATAACGCAGGTTTACAAGTATTTGATGTGAGTGATTTAAAAAATCCTGAGATCACCGCTTATTTTGTTCCGCCGTTTAACACTGAACGTGTTGTTGAATATGCTCGTGGTAATTTATCTCACAGTGTATATATTGAATACGATAGAAACTTATTTTGGTTATTTACCAATCACGGCATTTATGTACTTTCTAGTCCTGTACTAGGTGAGCCTAGCTTTAAAGCGCCAACAACACCTTGGCCAGCAAGAAAAAAAGCTGAATAGCACCTGTTAGCTGAACATATTGATGTCTTCCTGAACGAACCGATGTCTTCCTGAACTAGATTCAGGATCTTACACATAAGCCTCAGATTATCTATCTGGGGCTTTTTACTTCACGGATGAAGGAATGCAAATCGCCATGGATGGCAGTAGATTTGTAACTTCACGGATGAAGGAATGCAAATCGCCATGGGCCGTTCTTTCACATCCATGTGACCATTGCATATACAACTTCCATGTTGAAAACAGCAGTAGATTTGTAACTTCACGGATGAAGGAATGCAAATCGCCATGGGCCGTTCTTTCACATCCATGTGACCACGTCATATACAACTTCCATGTTGAAAACGGCAGTAGATTTGTAACTTTATGGGTTAAAGGGGTTAAAATTTACTTATTTAACTTTTAGAAAATGCTCTAGCTATAATCAATTAAATATAGCTTTGAGGTGTAATATTATTTTTAAGTTATTGCAAATGCCGATAAGATGATTTTAATAACAACCATATTTAGGTATCCTGCCTGTAACAAAGGCAGATAAGGTAGTCATATGCATTACCATCGTATCTTTAAGCTGTGAGACAAACATGCAAAAAATTACTAGAGAAGATTGTATTCAATTAGATAGCCAAGACGTATTGGCTGATTTTCGTAATGAATTTAATTTACCTGCGAACGACATTTATATGTGTGGTAATTCATTAGGCGCGATGCCAAAAAAAGCAATGGCAAAAGTAGAACAAGTTATGTTGGACCAATGGGGCGCTAGCTTGATTAAAAGCTGGAATATTCATGGCTGGTTCAACTTAAGCCAATCGATTGGTGACAAGTTAGCTACAACCATAGGCGCTGATGTTGGCGAAGTTGTTGTTACCGATGCTACTGGTATTAATGTTTTTAAAGTTCTTGCTGCAGCGTTAACTCTTAACCCTGAACGCAAAAAGATTGTCATGGAAGGGTCTAACTTTCCAACAGATAATTATACTGCGCAAGGCTTAGTAAAATTACTTGGTAATCAACATGAAATTGTTTTTGCCGAAACTGAACAAGGCATTTTAGATGCTATTGATGATAACGTTGCAGTGGTTTGTTTAACACAAGTACATTACAAGTCTGGCCGATTACTCGATATGAAATCAATCACTGAAAAAACCCAGGAATGCGGTGCTATTTCGGTGTGGGATTTATGCCATAGTGGCGGCGCTTTACCTATTGATCTTAACGCTTGTAATGTTGATTTCGCTATTGGTTGTACTTACAAATATTACAACGGTGGCCCTGGTAGCCCTGCTTTTGTATTTTGTGCAAAACGTCATCAGGGTAAAGCCTTACAACCATTAACGGGTTGGTATTCACATGATGCCCCATTTGCCTTTGAGCGAGATTACCGTCCAGCTAGTAATATCAATCAAATGCTTTCAGGTACTCAGGGTATTTTAAGCCTAGCAGTATCTGAAATTGGTATTGATATTGCCTCTCGAGCCGATGTTAATGAAATTCGTAATAAATCGTTAAATTTATCTGATTTATTCATGCGGTTAATTGAGCAGGAGTGCGCGGAGTTTAATTTTGAATTGATCACGCCTACAGAAAGAGCTCGTCGTGGTAGTCAAGTAGCCATGAGCCATGAAAATGGTTACGCCATTATGCAATGTTTAATTGCGCAAGGTGTAATGGGCGACTTTAGAGCACCTGATACCTTAAGGTTTGGCTTAACACCACTATACCTTCGTTTTGTTGATGTTTGGGATGCTGTTGCTAAGTTGAAGGACATTATGCAGCAAGGCACATGGCAAGAAGCTGTATATAATCAAAAGCATGCAGTGACCTAATAGTCATAATTATCTTTAAAATTAATAAAATAACGAGGTAATAAATGAATACAGTAGCCACAAAAGCGGTGACTTGGTCATCAAAATCAAGCTTTCTTTTAGCAACTATTGGTATAGCCGTTGGTTTAGGGAATATTTGGCGTTTTCCTTACGTGGTAGGCACCAATGGTGGCGCGGCTTTCGTACTGATTTACGTATTAACCTTATTGTGTTTTGCCGGGCCAATTATGGTTGCGGAGTTAATGATTGGTAGGCAAGGTGGTAAAGATCCTTTTTCTACAGTTGAAGACTTACGCGAGAAAAATTCTGCCAGTAAATATTGGCAGTTGATTGGCTGGTTAAGTTTGTTGATCCCGTTTATTGCTTTGTCTTATTATTGCGTAGTTGCCGGTTGGACCGTTGATTACACCTGGCAGTCATTACTTAATCGCTTTGAAGGTATTGATAATGTTGGCTCAAAACAATACTTTCAATCTGTTGCCGGCTCGGCCCCGCAAAGCATTGCATTATTTTTAGGTTTTATTGCCTTTACTATGTTTATTATTTCAAAGGGATTGAAAGATGGCCTAGAAAAAAGCGTTAAACTATTGATGCCCATGTTATTTATTATATTAATCTTTTTAGTTATCTATGCAGCTATAGCCGGTGATTTTGCAAAAGGCTTTGCTTATTTGTTTTCCCCTGATTTATCAAAAATAAATGCTGATGTGGTATTGGCGGCAATGGGACAAGCGTTTTTCTCACTAGGTGTTGGCGCTGGTAGTGTTATGGCATATGGTGGTTATCTATCAAAAGATATTTCTATTCCAAAATCGGTACTTACCGTCGCTTTTGCCGATACGTTAGTTGCTCTTTTAGCCGGGCTTGCAATATTCCCATTTGTATTTGCATTTGACTTAGCCCCGGCAAGTGGCCCTGGGCTTATTTTTGAAACTCTACCTATTGCTTTTGGGCAATTACCTGGTGGGCAATGGGTTGGATTGTTGTTTTTCTTTTTATTAGCTGGTGCCGCACTGACCACTGCATTATCAATGCTGGAATGTTTGGTACGATTTATAACGGATAAATACCAATTAACTAGAACCAAAGCAACATTAATAGCAGGCTCTGCCAGTGCAGTATTAGGTTTAGGCGCAGCACTGTCATTTAACCTATTAGCTGATTTTAAACCATTAGGGTTTATCGACTTTTTTAGTGGCAAAACGTTGTTTGATTTAATGGATTACTCAGTCGCTAATATTATGATCCCATTCAATGCGCTATTGATTGTATTATTCTGTGGTTGGGTGATGAAGAAGAAGGTAGTAGAAACTGAGTTTTCTCAGCAATCATCTGTATTATTTAAACCTTGGTTAGGGCTGGTAAGATATATCATTCCAATTGGCGTTCTAGCTGTATTACTTATCGGTTTATAGCTATACGAATTATATGACTAACCATAATTTAATTCAGAGGTGGTCGTTCGACTGCCTTTTTGTCTTTTAATACCAATTCCATTAATTATTACAAAAATTAGAAATCTATCATTGTAAATTACAATAAAATTGTTTCGAAATTTTAAGTAAAATATTAACATGAGTTATTAATAATAAAATTCCAACAACTCCAGAATTTATAATTTTGATAATCTTCGAGTTATTTATTTTTTACTGAATTTAATTGATTGAAATTTAAGAGAAATATTTATCTTGATAACAGTTTTTGATTATTAAGTGATATATATAAAAGTATATATCAAACCCGCAATAAATTATTTTTATTATATGCTTGACTCCTTTAGTGTGGTTACAGATGAGTAAAAACATAATAACAACTCATTAATAAAATAAATTCATTCAGAAAAATTATAAAAGATAATTCCCTCAAGCAAGGGTGGAGAGAACAAGATGAGTATGCAACACATTTCAAAGGTTAAAGCCATGCGTAATCCAATAGCAATGAGTGTAGCTCTTGCAATAGGTTTAACTAACCTGTCAGCTTTTGCAGAAGAAGCAACTACAGAAAACGTTGAAGAAGATGAGTTAGCGATTGAGCATGTAACCGTTACTGCTCGTCATAAAGTTGAAAGTTTACAAACAACGCCAATTGCAGTGTCTGCATTTGGCGCAGATCAAATTAAAGAAGAACGCATTAATGGTTTAGAAGATATTTCAAGCCGGGTGCCTGGTTTTCAAATGAATGCCTATAACTCGGCTGAGCCAGAGTTATTTATGCGTGGTATTGGTAGTGATATTGAAAGTGCCGGTGCTGCCGCTGCAATCGGTATGTATATTGATGGTGTATATATTTCTCGCGGTACTAGCGCGGTAATGGATTTATACGACTTACAAAGTGTAGAAGTACTTCGTGGTCCTCAAGGTACGCTTTACGGTAAAAACGTAGTAGGTGGCGCCGTTAACTTTATCACTAAACGTCCTGTAGATGGTGATATGGAAGGTAGCGCTGAAGTTACCGCTGGTGATTATGGATTAATGGAAGCGAAAGGGTATATTACTGGCGCTATATCTGACAGCGTTGCCGGTAAAATTTCTGTAGTATCTAAAACACGTGACGGTTACGGTAAAAATACCTATACAGGTAACGATGCCGATGTTGCTGAAAGTACCTCTGTTCGTGGTCAGTTATTATATACTGCCAGTGATGATTTAGAGATCCTTGTAACTGCCGCATCAAGTAGTGCCGAAGGCGTTCCTAAAATTAAACATATTGGCTACAGTGCAGGTCGTAATGAAGCGTTTATCAGTGAAGATGAACGAGAAGATTTAAGCAGTGTTGATAATGATGAAGAATCAGATAGCACAACATTTGCAGTACAAGTTGATTGGACAACTGGCATTGGACATTTAACCTCAATTACCGCGTACCGTGATAATGATTACAGCATTTATGAAAATGCAGCAGCAGGTTTAGTTGACTCAACCCAAAAGTTTGAGTGGTGTGGTGATTGGAGCACTGGAGATGTTTTTCCATGTGAAGACAACACAGTTGAAAATCAAGAAGACCTAGCATTAATTCAACCAGATGATGAATGGTTATCTTTAAAAGCAGAAGAGTCTGAGCAATTCTCACAAGAGTTTCGTTTAGCCGACGTTAGTGATGGTCCTTTAGGTTGGTTAGTCGGTGTTTTCTATATGACTGAAGACATTGATCGTAATGAGTCTGTAGATTATTGGTTTGATACTCAATGGGGTACAACAACCGGTAATATATACAACACTACGGTAAATGACACCACAAGCTATGCTGTTTTCGGTCAAGCAAGTTATGAAATAACCGATAAATTGTCTGCAACTGCTGGTTTACGTTGGTCTCGTGATGAGAAAGATTTCTCTGGTACTGCTGGTGGTAAACGCTTTGATAACTGTTGTGGTCATCACATAGATATTGATGGTAACTGGGTATTTGACGAATACGCTTTTGAAACTGATGATTCATGGGAAGAGTGGACTCCAAGTTTCAGCCTTGATTATCAAGCAACCGACGATACATTTTTATACGCATCAGTAGCTAAAGGCTATAAAGCTGGTGGCTTTAACGGCGAAGGTATGGAAAAAGCGGAAGAAGCTGTTATAGCCTTTAACCCTGAAACGGCTTGGAACTACGAAACTGGCTTTAAAACAAGAAGTTTTTCTGACAGATTACAAGTAAACGGTGCGTTATTCTTTACTGAGTATACCGACATTCAAACAACTGTTTGGGTAGAAACAGGTCCAACAACACCAGATAATTTGCAAGTATTTAACGGTACGGGTGAAGTAAGCGGTTTAGAACTAGAAGTAGTTGCATTAGTTACAGAAGGATTAACATTAAAAGGCAGCTATGGATTTCTTGATTCAGAATTTACCGAAGACTTTGAAGTTGACGGTGAAAACTTGAAAGGCAATAAAATGCGCCGCGCACCAGAAAACACCTTTAGCTTAAATGCAGTATATGAGTGGGGCATGGGTGAGTTTGCTGAAGCAAGTATCAGTGTTAGCTACCAGTACCAAGATGAGTACTTCTTCGATAACTCAAACGACCCGCTTACTCAAGTCGACTCAGAAAGTAATGTTGATGCAGTATTTATGTTACGCAGCTGGGAAGATACTTGGTCAGTGCAAGTTTGGGCTAAAAACCTTACTGATGAGCTAAATATTGCCTCTACAACAGTTTATGCGGCAATGGATGATACCGTGTATAACTCATACAAAGCGCCTCGTACTGTTGGTGTAACGTTCGGATATAACTTCTAGTAACTACACTGTTATACCGTTTTGAAGCCCTAATAACGGAGGTTGTTGGGGCTTTGTTATTTGCAACGTACGCTCACCATTTTATAAAATAGGACACAAATTATGTTATCGCTAAAAAGTTTACTGATTAGTCTAATCCTAATAATTACAATTACTCTATCTAATAGCTACCAAGCTCAAGCAGTAGCAGATCCGAGCGCAATTTATACCATCACCATTTGGAAAATACACCCGGGCAAGCATGTAGAATTTATTAAATACATGAAAGAGTGGGAAGAAGTATTCGAAGAAATTAACGAGCCACCAATGAAGTGGTACCGTAAAATTTCAGGTGACAGCTATGACTTTGTTAGTATCAGCCCGCCGTTTAATTATAAAGTTGAACAAGCGATGGAAGCAGCAGGTAAAAAACGCGGATTACCAATAGGCTATAACTATACGTTAAAGCTGAATGAATTTGCTGACAGTTACTCTAGCACTATTGTTGAAGGGCCACAGTCGATGGCGGATTTGCTTTCACAGATAAAATAATAAGCTTAAAAAGCTTGCTCTAGTATGCTAAAGAAAGTTTGGTCAAATAAGTTTGTTATTAGACCAAACTTTAGCTGCATATAACGTCCAACTTACGGGGCGTGAAAGGTAGTTTTCGCTGTAATTAAATTTTTATCAGTAAGATCTTCGAGGTTGAATTCAAAGCTAGTAAATTTTTTGTCGTACTCTTTTGGCGACAAAACAGACACCATAGCAACAGTTCTTTCTTGCGCACCAACAGAAACATATTTACCGCCTTTTATGGTGAAGTTGTCTAAACCAATCAGTTGTATTTCAAATTCTGCATTAGTCTTACTTTTGTTAAATATTTTTATTTGAAAGGTATTTTCAATCATCCTATCATCAACTTCTCGATATAAAACATTTCTGTCTTTTACTACTGAAACCTCAAATTGGCTGCGCTGACTTAACCAAAAAATAAATAAAGCTGAAATGGTTAATAAGATAAATGCATAGCTATACTTTATCGGTTGCTTATTATCAATTGAGATACTAGCACTGTATTTAATTAACCCTCTAGGATATGAAAACTTATCCATAGTTTGGTCGCATGCATCTATACACAAACCACAACTGATGCATTCGTATTGCAAGCCTTCACGAATATCAATGCCAACAGGACACACTTGTACACATAAATTACAGTCAACACAATCACCTAAATTATTAGGTTTTTTGCTGGTGATTTTTCTTGGTCCACGTCTCTCGCCCCGGGTTGTATCATACTCAACAACTTTTGTACTACTGCTAAACATTACCGATTGAAAACGTGAGTATGGGCACATATGTTCGCACATTTTTTCTCTGATCCAGCCAGCATTAATATAAGTACACAATGTAAAAAATACGATCCACAGAAACACCAAATTCGAAATATTAAAGGTTACTAAGTCAAAATATATGTCTCGAGCTGGCACAAAATAAGACATAAATACAGTGGCAGTAATAACGGCTATCAAAAACCAAATGCTGTGTTTTAATAGTTTAATCGCCACCTTCCTCAGTGTGGCTGGCATTTTGTCTAACTTGATTCTTTGTTGTCGATTTCCTTCAACCCTGTGTTCTACCCACAAATACATCATGCTCCAAATGGTTTGTGGGCATGTATAGCCGCACCAAATACGACCATACTTATTTGAAACAAAAAAAAGTGCAAAGGCAGAGAAAAGTAAAATCAATACAAAAATAAACATATCTTGTGGATAAAGCACCATAGAAAACAAGTTCAGACTTTGCACTTCAAGATCAAATAATATTGCCTGTTGGCCCTTATATTGAATAAATGGCAAAGCAATAAACAAAACGGTTAACAACCAACCTAAAGTTCGTCTAATAAGCTGATAGAAGCCTTTTTGTTCCTTTACGTAGACTTTATTATCAATATTACTGGTTTGAAATATTACTGAACTTGAGTTGGGTGCTATTTTTTGCATGATTAATTGCCTCACATTAATGATCCCCAATAAATATGCTGTCGCTATGACGCACTTACCTATGGGAGTTATGACGGCTATTTTAAATTTTCGAAGCGTGACGGGACAGTGACAATAAAATAAATTACAATGGGTACAGATTCGTCGTTGGTATTAGAAATGAAAGAGCATTTATTCCAAAGTTTAGTTGCCTACATTGAAAGTAAGATTAAGCAACAAATGTGGTTAGCAGGAGATAAACTGCCATCGATTAGAGTGTTATCTTTTGAGCATAACGTTTCTAAAAATACAGCTATACGTGCTTTAATAGAATTAGAAATGAGAGGGATTATAGAGGCGAAAGCTAAAGTAGGGTATTTTGTCTGTCAGGATAAGCCGAAGAATCTTCTTCCTGAACAGCTTTACCCTAAATTAACCCCCACTGAAGTTGCCGTACCATCCATTTTCTATGACATTATGCTGCGTAGTGCCGCGTTTGATATTTTACCCAAATCAACAGAACAAAGTATGTCTAGCCACTTAATTGAGTTGAATCGTCATATTGGTAGGGCTTTAAGAAATACTAGTCATAATGCAACCATGTACTATGATGCTCCATTAGGGCAAGAATCGCTTCGCATACAGATATCAGAGCGCTATAGGCTTCGAAACTTGAACCTTCATCATGATGATTTTTGTATCACTTCCGGTTGTCAACATTCATTATTTCTTGCTCTGTTAGTTACCTGCAAGCCAGGTGATAATGTAGCAGTTGAAAGCCCTGCATTTTATGGTGTATTACAATTACTTGAGCAATTAAAGCTTAATGTTATTGAAATATCAGCTTCCGCTGAATTTGGTTTAGACCTTTTAGAACTAGAAAAAGCATTAGTGAACTGGAAAATTAAAGCTTGTATTGTTACCCCTACTTTTGCGACACCCTCCGGGGCAGAAATGCCTGGCACGGCAAGACAACAACTGGTTAACTTCGCCAATCAATATGATTTTGCAATTATTGAAGATGATATATATGGCGAGCTATCTTTTAGTAAAGTGGTGGCGCCATTAAAATCGTTGGATACCTACAATAGAGTGATTTTATGCAGTTCATTTTCTAAGTCACTTTCACGTGATTTACGAATTGGTTGGATCGCAGCAGGCCGTTGGCAGAATAATGTTGTTCGGCTGAAACTGATCAGCCAATTAGCCAGTTGCCAAACCCAGCAACAAGGGATTGCGACTTTTATCAGCTCCGGTAATTACCGAAGACATTTGGATTTCTTTACCACTGTATTAGAGCATCAGAGAAATCAGCTAGTTTCAGCATTACAAAAGCACTGGCCTAAAGATATTCGCTTTACTGTTCCACTAGGGGGCATTGCTTTATGGGTTGAGCTTGATAAAAATATAGATACTGAAAAACTTTATAATGAAGCGATTAAGCAAGATATCGTGATCACACCAGGTAACTTATTTTCAATTTCAAATTATTATCGTAACTATATCCGGCTTAGTTTTAATCACCCAACGGTTGGAAAAAGATTAAAGGCGATTATTGAGCTAGGTAATATTTTAGCTATGAACAATACTGATACTTGCTTATAAAAGTCGGTCTAGTCTGATTTTAATGTCTATTTTAAACGCTACTATTAATTGTAGTTTTTTAAACCGCTTCTTACTTTGTCTTTAATAATATTTTCAGTTATATTTTTACTCTCTTTTGCATTGATATATAATTGTTAGTTATTGCCCGTTTTAATAACGTGAAATAATAGATTCTGCTCTATAGGATAATAAGTGATGATAAGTACCGAGATTACGGCTGCAGATATAAATTGGCCATGTAAACTAGACGATGAATTTAAGCAAAAACTGCTATCAATTGCAATTCCTGTTAAGGGCTTGCCAAATACTGAGGCATCGATTAACAATCCCTATTTTCGAGGGGTCTACTATATACACACTGGGTTATCATATTTATGTATAACATCACTAGATTTTAAACCATTAAATTGTGCAGTGTTTGGCGCTCAAAGCTGGCTCGGGGCGTTATTTATGTATAATCATCCTGAGATCCCTCTTCACTTAGGTGAAATCGAATCCGGAGAAATATTGTTTTTCCCGAAGAAGAAAATACAATTACTTTGCAATGAAACCGACCAAACCCACCGTTGGTTATTTCATATTGCCAGTTTTAATTCGCCTAAATTTTTTCAGATAAAAAAAATTCCTCTGTATAAAAAAGATATTCGGATCATCTATTATTTGTTGGAGTTAGCCGCTCAGAGTACTCAAATAAAGGGGGTGCACCCTAAAATAAATATTACCCAACAACAATTAAGTGATCTAAGCGGTATTGCCCGTCCCAGCGTAAACCGAGTGTTAAAAGAGTTAGAACAGGAAAACTTAATTACAAGCTCCCGGGGGAGCATAAATTTAAATGACCTGAACGGTTTAAGTGGCAGGCTAGAAGATGTTAACCTAGTTTTTAATGACCCATCTAGAATACTTTTATTAAACAATGCCAAATAATCCAAATATTTGGCATTGTTGTTTATTTGCTGTCTATATATTCACACTGACAAGCATCAAACCAGGCATCAGCCTCAGCATGCAATACATTAAGTCCATCAATGAATGCCCCCATAATTTCAGCTATCCTAATTGTATTATTTGATGCGGCCATTAATTCGATAGTTCCAGCTTGTTCGCTTAAAGTTTTTGCAGCCACATATGAGATACTGCCTTTAATTTTATGTGCGAGTTTTGCTACTTCACTATTATCTCCATTATTATAAGCCAGTATCAATGCATCTTTATCAATAGTTGAGTGCAGCATAAATACTTCAAGAAGTTCAACGGCCATTTGTTGATCATTACCACATGACTCCAATAGATTCTCTGCCAAAAATAGCCTAGTAGTTAAATTATCATTTGTTTCCGCAGTTAGTTTTGATTCATCTCCTGTACTTTTCAGACTTTGAGATAGAAACAACCACTTTCTTAACGCTGCGAGTAGACTTTGCGGTTTCAAAGGTTTTGCCAAGTAATCATCCATACCTGCAGTAAGACATTTTTCTTTATCCCCCTGCATTGCATTTGCTGTCATAGCAATAATTGGCACTGTAGAATATAGCTCGCCTGCAACAGCTGTTCGTATCTGAAGAGTAGTCTGGTAACCATCTAGTTCTGGCATTTGGCAATCCATAAAAACTAACGTATACGGTGCATCAGGTGGCGTTTTTTGAAGACTGGCAATTGCTTCTAGGCCATTGCCGGCAATATCACAACTAAGCCCTAGGCGTTTTAACATAGCTTTTAATACCATCTGATTTACCTGATTATCTTCTACTAACAGCAGCCTAGCTTTTGTGGGCCAGACGGGCAATGTATCCGGAATAACGTCTTGTAGGTTTGAAAGCTTAGGAGTATTTTTAAGCTCAACGAGTTTAAACAGCAAGTTGAACTTGAAACTGCTACCTTCGCCCAGCTCACTATTGACGCTTATATCTCCACGCATCAAATAACAAAGCTTTTTGCAAATAGTTAATCCTAGCCCTGTACCACCAAATTTACGGGTTGTGGATGCATCTACCTGTGTAAAAGAGTCAAATAAACCATCAATAGCTTCTTTCGGGATACCAATTCCTGTATCAGTTATGGTGCACTCAAACAGTAAGTTCTCCGCATTGAGTGGTTTCAACTTGGCATCAATTATTATTTTACCGACATCGGTAAATTTAATAGCATTACTAACCAAATTTAAAATTATTTGACGTAATCGACTTGGATCACCTTTGACCATGTTATGCTCTACGCCTTTGACATCAAGCAGCAATGTAAGCCCTTTTTCTTCAGCACGAAATGCTAATGTTTGCTTAATATCTTCTAATAGATCTGGCAAGTTGAAATCGAGTTCTTCAAGTTCAAGTTTACCCGCCTCAACCTTTGAGAAATCTAAGATGTCATTGATCAAGGTTAGCAATGTTTGCCCACTGTTTTGAGCGATCTTTACGTGATGTTGTTGCTCGTTTGATAAAGCACTGGTAGACAATAAGTCCAGCATTCCTAACACACCGTTCATTGGCGTTCGGATTTCATGACTCATGCTGGCGACAAATTCGCTTTTAGCAATATTTGCAGCTTCAGCATGTGCTATTGCCCGTTGCATTTTTTCCTCATAGCGTTTTCTTGCGCTGATGTCAGTTCTAATCGCGATGTAGGCTGTCGGCTTACCATCTTCGGCTTTAAACGCGGCAATAGTGGTTTCAACCCAATAAATTTTCCCATCTTTTGCTCTGTTGCAAATTTCATTGTTCCAGACGCCACCGGCTTTGACTGTGCGGTACATGTCTTGCCAAAATTTGTGACAATGTATACCTGAATTAAGCATGTTATGATTTTTTCCGATTAACTCATCTACCTGATAGCCACTGATATCGGCAAATTTTTGATTGGCATAGGTGATAGTTCCGCTAAGATCAGTAACTCCAACAATAGCGTGTTGATCTAATACATAACGTTGTTCGTTAAAGTCCAATAAAACTTGTTTTAACTTTAATTCAGCCTGTTTACGCTCGGTGATATCTAGCGCTACGCCAACCAACCCTTGGTTAGTTGCTGAAGTTATAGGTACCTTGGTGGTGAGGTAGTCGTGTAATCTTCCTGTTTTATTTGGAATCTGTTCTTCAAACTGGATAGTTTTACCTGCCGAAATTACTAATTTATCGGTTTCAATTATCTCATTGGCCACGGCAGGCGGAAACAATTGCGAATCAGTCTTACCCAGCGCAAATTCACGATTGATCCCGGTCGCTTGTTCAAACTGAGTGTTGACCATCTGGTGACGGCCCTGTTCGTCTTTGAAAAAGACCGGCCCAGGAACATTATCGATCACCATCTGTAATCGAGCTTCACTTAGCTGCAGATCATTTGTCCGTTGTTCAACTCTTCGTTCAAGTTGAGCTTGAGCCGCCAGTAATTGCCGGCTACTGCGGCTTGTTAACAACATGATCAGCAGACTTGAAAAAACTGCAGTGACAACGGTAATTATTAATGTCATTAGTACTACGGTCCTAGCACTATAATAGGCTTCCATCGCCTCATCCAAATCAATCTCGACTGCTATCCCCAGTCCCAGCGACTCATCCCATGACCAAGCACCAATTACTGGAACACCGCGGTAGTCACGATAACCGTGAATATCCAGGTCAGAGTTTCCTGCAATAGCACTCTTCGCCATTCGGGTTAGATCTTGCTTATCTTTGCTGATATTGGATTTATAACCGGCGACCAAATTTACACCGGGATCACGCAGTTGTATGGATAAAATGCTTTTATTTGTCGTTTGTAAGAGTTCTGTAGTTACTAAATCGCCATAAAAACGGCTGTCAGACAACATTTGTCCATGCCGGTTAAAAGAGTAGGTTTCGCCAGTTTTTCCTATTTGACCCAGCTGAAATAGACTAGAGAAGGTGCCGTGTGGATTAAAGCGTTCTGCTAGAACCGCCATCACATTACCTTGCAAGTCGCTAACAGGAACCATAAAAAACATTGTTGGTGGCATCACACTGCCGGCAATAGCTGAAACGCCTGCTATCGGGACGTCTGATTGAATAGGCGGAACCATAACTGCCTCGCCATTAAATGCCCTGCGTAATAAATCTGGACGCTGTTTTTTTATGAGATTGACCGCGCCTAAATTAGCATCACGCATTGAAAATATATTTGTACCGTCCGGAGCAATGATAAAAAATCCCAATCGATCCCCCCTTTCTTGTAAATCACCAAAGAGAGTTCTCAACTCCTTTAACTCATCGGTATTCTTAAGCTCAAAACCTTGTTGGTAGTTTTTAAGTTGCTGCTTTGTTTCGGTTATTACCTCTGTGTGGACTGCATGACTCTTTAGTTGCCTTTTTTGTTCGCTGCTCCACAGTTTCAATGCCTCTTGACTTGTATTAAGGACAGCCAGTAAAGAACCTTGCATATTTTGTTTTACTTTATCTTCAATATTCTCTAATGCCCACCAAGCTAGTATTATTGCAACAGCAATGAGTATTCCATTTACAAGCGTAACTAAACTTCGGTTAATCTCTGGTGATGGCAATTGATCAGTGAGTCGACTTTTATTTTTACGGTTAAGCCTGCGAAATAATACGAATATTATGGCGAGAAACACAAGGAAGGCCAAAATTGCCAGCAGTAAGTTTTGTGGTTGCAATAATAAGTTCTGTTGCACAGCGTTCTTTTTATTAACTATTATTTTGGCTTTTACAGGCATAAGCCAACGATCTTCAATCACTTTCAGCTCATCATCAGAAAGGTCATCCATCGCTTTTTCTAAAATGGCAACTAACAGAGGCCAATCTTTGCGTACTGCCAAGCGGATCTTGGAGTCTTCTTTTTCCGGTGTTACAAGTTCAGTTGCTACCTTAAGGTTATT
Organism: Thalassotalea psychrophila; assembly: GCF_031583595.1. NCBI lineage: Bacteria > Pseudomonadati > Pseudomonadota > Gammaproteobacteria > Alteromonadales > Colwelliaceae > Thalassotalea > Thalassotalea psychrophila. The sequence goes on along the minus strand of NZ_CP134145.1, from coordinate 3,574,892 downwards.
AAGCATTAACTTGCGTCGTAAATTGATAAATATTGTTCGCGCGCTTGTAGTTGCGTCTACCTGGCCAAAAGCAACAAGCTTTAGTGCTTCTTCATAATCATCTACAGTGATTATTTTTATTCTTGGAAAGTTCTTTTTGAACAGTGCAGAACTTGCGTTTCCTTTTACTAGAGCTACCGTGCGTCCAATCAAATCCTGTGCGCTGTTTACCGGTAGGGTATCGTTACGCGTTACAATAACACTCCCTGAGTCTTTATAACCTTGGGTGAAGTTTAAAAACGTTTCTCTTTCTTTAGGGAAGTTTAAAGCTGAGGGGATCAGATCCAATTCTCGGTTCTTTGCCTTGTTCAATAGTTCTGTGAATGAGTCATAGACAAATTCTAATTTTATCCCAAGGCGCTGAGCCAATAACTTGATATAGTCTATAGAATAACCCGTGGCTTTACCTTTGATCTGAAAAACATAAGGGGCAAAATCGGAGGTATAACCCACCCGTAATACCGGGTGCTCAGCTAGCCAGTATTGTTGTTTTTTATTAAGCCCCTGGAAAAACTGAGATTCGAACCGGGAATTCCCTACTTGCTGCTGGTAGATAAAGTCTCCCCAGTCACTGCTGTTAATTAATCCGGCTCGACGATAGGTATCGGCAATATCGGTAAAACGGCGAGGAACTATGCTGCCAAGTGGAATTTTATCGGGCATGATCAACTGTGCCGTCTTTTGAGCTTCAAACTCTAGCCTTGACTGGCTCAGGTTTGGTTTATATTTTTCTCGGATCAGCTGAATAATTTCATCTGGGTGTTTTAGTGCATATTGCCAACCTTTAGTAGTGGCACGGATCATAGCATCGACTCTGCTCGGGTGTTCTTTGATTTCACTTTCAGTCGTAAATAAATTATCGCCATACAAATTAATGTCAAAATCTCTCGGCTCAATCGCATTTATTTTATATCCAGCTTGCCTTAAATCAAATAACTGAGTTGTTGAATAACTTTCAAGCGCATCTGTATTACCGTTTTTAAAAGCGCTTAAATCATAGCTTGGCGCTAGATTGGATTGATCAATTTTTCCTATTGAATCCTGTAACATAAGATGTATAGAATGATCGCCAGTATCTTCACCTCTCATGATAAGTTTGCCCTTTAGATCATAAGGGCTAGTAATTCCCGAATCAGCTAGGGTAGTTAGCACTCTGGGCGAGTACTGAAATATCTGCCTAAGCAGTACTACAGGCTCGCCACTTAACCTGTTTAATAACAGGCCTGCATCAGCAACGCCATAGTGAGCTTCACCTGAAAGTACGGGGGCAATAAATCCTTTCTCAGTATCCAACTCTTTGAGTACAACATTCAAATTTTCTTCGGTGTAAAAGCCTTTTTCTATTGCTGCATAATAGCCTGCAAATTGAAATTGGTGGGACCATTTCAACTGAATGATAACCCGTTCGGCCTCAATGGGAACTGCCGCAGATAGAGGTTTTACTATCATGAAAGATGCAACGGCAATGAAAATTAAGTGATGAATTTTAACTAAAAGTTTGGATTGGATGCTATTTTTAAAAGGATGCATTAAATTTAATTTACTCTTTTTTCTGAATTAAATTGACGTGGCTGGTTTTTGATAAACTGGCAAAACTGATTATTAGGTAAGGGAGGTGAAAATAAATAGCCCTGCAATATATCACAGCCCAGACCCCTCAAAAGTTCTGCGTGCCTGTTTTCTTCTATGCCCTCTGCAACTACCTTTAACTTGAGCTCTTTGGCCAGGGAAATAGACGCTTTTACGGCGATCATATGCTTTTTATCCTCAAACATTTTATGGATAAAACTTTTATCAATTTTTAATTCTGAAAATGGACTTGTGATCAATTGCATTAATGATGAGTTTCCTGTGCCAAAATCATCTATCGCTGTGTTTACACCTTTCAGTCGTAATCGGCTTAAGGTATCTAAATATTTAGCCAAATCATTGGTAACCTCAGATTCAGTTACTTCCAAGGTTAGGTAATGTGGGGCGAGCTTATTATTTTCCAATAATTTAAAGATATGATCGGGGAAGGATAAAATCATCAAGTCAGATGGCATAACATTAATTGAAATAGAAATTAAATGACCTTTATCATGCCATTTTTTGCATTCTTTAATAGCAAATTCGGTAATTAGATATGTGAGTTTAGAGGATAAGTTATTTTTGATTATCTGCTCTAAGAATACCTGAGGTGCTAAAAGTCCATATTCAGGGTGGTGCCAGCGTACTAATGCCTCTGCACTGACGACTCTTCTTGATTCAGCATTTATTTGAGGTTGAAAATAGGCGACTAATTGCTCATCCGCGAATGCAGCCTTAAGTTCATTCTCACTAAAAACGAACTGGCGGTTACTGTGGTTATCACTAATTCGCAAATCATTTTTTATGTCATTTAAAACAGCAGAAATAGATGTGAGATTCATAGGTTTTTCTAATATCTGAACATTTTTAAAGCCATAATTCTCGGACATTGTTTTCACCGAACAGATAATTTCACTGGCTTCAGAACTCATCAGAACTAGACTCGCAGTGGTTTTTTTTTGTGCGATATAACGAACTAATTCAACACCATCGATACTTGGTAGATTTAGATCACAAAAAACAACCTCGTGGTCAGAGTCTTTTAATAAGCACAATGCCTCTGCACCATCGCTACTAAGTTGAATTTTGCATTCGGTTAATTTAGCTAAATGTCGATGCAATAAATTGCGTTGAAAAACGTCATCTTCAATTATTAATATATTGCAATGTTTCACTTTATCTACTTATAAATAACACAACTCAGATGCCTATACTTGAATTCTTCAATGAGGAGAAATATTTCTTAACCTATCTTCTATAGCAACACTATCTTGTTGTTTTTGAGCACGGTTTTTAATTATCGCTTAATTAAAGTTTAGGTTCTGTTCGATAGCGAACAGAACTCACTTATAAACTGGTTTATTATGAATAATTATTGAATCAATAGTCATGAGTGCATCCAAGCTAAATAACTCTCTATATAAAGGTTTTATTGAAAATTTGCATAGGGTCTTGTTGACAAGTTGGTATTTTGCAACAGACAAAAATAAAAAAAATTATAAATAATATAAAAGTTCGATTAAACCTGATTCGGCAATTAATCCCCATTTATGGGATGACACATTTAAATAAAAAAATTAAAAAAGGGAATTAAGGTAATTTTTATAGCTAAGAAAGTCATGCATGTACTGACTTGTAGCCTTTGTTTGAGATTCATAAAAGCTAAAGCGACTTAAACGAACTCTTAACTATAATTAGACTTAACTTTATATATGAAAAACAAAAAAACTGTTCTAATTATTGAAGATCAACAGGTTCATCAACATATACTCAAAAACATTTTAATAAAGTTAAAATTTAACGTACTGATTGCAGATAATGGTTTAACGGGGATAGAGGTAATCGAAAATTTTGAACATAAAATTGATTACATCATTTTAGATTTGCTGATGGAAAGATCAGATGGAATAGACTTTTTGTGTAAATATAAAGCGGCTAATAATATCCACACAGATACTGAAATAGTCCTATATAGCTCATCCAATTTTGAAGATCAGAAATCAGTTATCAATTTTGCAAATTCAATCGATTTAAAAATATTAACTATCTTGCCTAAACCCGCAAAACCATCAGATATATCCAAATTATTAATTTTGGATAAAATAAAAACTTTTCAGCAAAGTCCTAAAAAAGATTCATCGCCTCATATATTTTTGAATAGGCATGATATAACGAGTGCATTGGTTGAGAATGATTTTATCCCATATTACCAGCCCATTTTCGATGCTCAGTCAAAAAAAATTGTGGCTCTAGAGGTGTTAGCAAGACTTCCACATTCATTATATGGTGTGTTGTCACCTATTTCGTTTCTCGATTTAATCAAACAAATGGCAAGAACCAATGAATTGGATTGGAAAATCATACAGCAATGTTTAGAGCATTTTCACACATTGCATTTAGAGAAACACGATATAAAGTTAGCCATTAATATTTCGACAGAAACTTTGGAAGAAACAGATTTTGATATTGCATTCCTCGCCGCATTAGACCTATTTAGAGTACCACCGAAATTTATTACATTAGAAATAACAGAGAACTCCCCAATAGATAGCTCTACTGATGTATTAGCAAAACTATCACGTTTAAGGGTGCATGGTGTTTGTATTTCGCTTAATAATTTTGGTCGCGGATATTCATCACTGTCACTATTAGAAAATACTCTTGCAAACCAAATAAAAATAGACAGAAGCTATATAAAAGATATCAGTGAAAATCAACAACATGCGACCATATTAAGGTCAATAACACAAATAGCAAACAAGCTAAATTTGGAGATTGTAGTTGAAGGTGTAGAAAACCAACTTATTGAAGAAAAGTTATCTGCGTACAAGGTAAATTATTATCAAGGTTTTAAATATTCTAAGCCTTTAGATTTAGACTCAATAGAAATATTTTTAAAAAATAACGCCAGATTATTTTTAGAAAATGATTTAATGAGAAAAATCTAAATGCAGCAATATCCCTTTTGTTTAGATGTAATACGAGATATTTGTTTTAATGATGAAAATGAAATTAATGTATTATTCAAATTAGTTAAAGCTACAATTGAAGTTGATATTTTAAGCATTAAACAATCGATTAAAGAGCAAAATATTAGCAATTTAAGGAATAGGGTACACAACATTAAAGGTATGATTTTTGTTTTAGGTAATCCCTATCTAAATGATGTTTTCGTAAAAGCTAACGAGGTGTTAAGTAGGGGAGAATTTAGCGATGAATGTAAAATCATCATTATTCAACAGTGTATTGAAGAATCTGATGCGTTAATTAATCAATTTATGCAATGGACAAATTCGAGAGATTTTAATTAATTATAGAGATGTCAGTTAAAACGTCGGTTCTTTTATTTCTGTAGAATGGTTATTGAGTTTAAATCTCTAGGATATGTATAGGAAATTAAAGGCAGGAGTTGTTGCTGTAATCCTACCTTTAACTATTGAAAATTAAATATTACTAATATCAGTTTCACATTGATAATTTGAATCTGTTTTACCAGGGTAGTCAATTCGCATTTGGTTGTAATCGATATTATCAAAACTGGCATCGATGGTATCGGTAAATTTATCAGCTACCTCACCAATTGCATTGCCTTGCTCACCCAGCGCGTCAAATTCATGTTGGTGTTCATCCATTAATGCATCTAACTTGGCGACCACTATTTCTTGTTGCTTCAAGTAATTTTTATCAATGTATAAACTGTCTTCACTCTCTTGAATCGCTAATGCAGTTAACTTTTCAATTTGCTCAGTATATTCTTTTAATTCTTGCTCAAATGACTGAATAGGTAATTCTAATGAGGTCATTTTTTTCTCTTCTGCTTGTAGATCTTGGTAAGCTTCAATTTGAGCAGTATTCATTGGGTAATTGGCCACTACGTTGCAATTTTTCATCAAAGTAATGCTGTAGCCTGAATTAGTATCATTCTGCTGGGTGGCAAAAGCGGCACTAATTAATAAGCAAGATGAAATGGCTGCACAAGTTAGCGTGCGTTTATATGTGAGTATTGTTTTAAAAGTCATAGTTAGCCTCTCGTAATAGTTATGGTTATCTAATTGCTAATTGCAATTTCAGAGTTCGATAACTTATTAGTCGCGGCTAATAGAGAAAAAGTTTAGATTTTATTTTTGTGGGTGCTGAACTGCTAGCGGTTTATAAGAAAGCCCCATATACGCTTGACCTTTCCAGGCATCTAAAACGAAGCTGATGTTGGCGTTATCATTTGTCCATTCACTATTTAGCTTGTAGTCACCTTTTGAGGTTAACTGACAAAGGTGTTCAGCGTTTACTGTACTTAAGTCTACACTGTTATTAGTAACTACCTTTGCATCGCCATATTGCTTCTCAACTTCAGCTTTTACTTCGTTGTAGGCACTAACACAATCAGTAGCCTCTGCTGTAAAACCCTTGTAATACAGAATATTAACCAATACGCCATCGTCATTAAACAGATATTCTTTATGAAATTCGATATTAAATAAATGGCTTTCATAGGTGATACGCGTTGGTATTTCATCATCAGGTTTAGTTTTATGGCTTTGCTTGACCTCACTAAAACTTAGATTCCAATTTATGGCTTCTAAAGTTGAGCTATCAGTTGCCTGTGCATTAGCCGCACAAACAAACGAAAATAAAATAATAGGTAAATGCTTTAATGGTTTCATAGTAATACCTTAATCAGTTAATTACTTAGATATTGCCAGATACTATAGGTTAAGTCTTATAACAGATTGGTGTGCTATAACTCATTTATTGTTATAACAGATTTGTTTGCAAATCTATAACCGTTTTCAACATGGAAGTTGTATATGCCGTGAAGGCAGGGATGCCTAAGAACGGTCCATGGTGATTTGCATTGAATCATCCTTGTATCATCCTTGAATCAAAAACAAAAAATTGCTCCTCGGCAAATATTCCCTACATTGCTCTAACTACATACATCACTGTATTAGTGCATTTTTGTCATATAGGCCATCCATGGCCAAAAAAACCAACAATAAATGTTGGTTTATGGGGCGATAGAAGGTTTTAAAAGATCTCTTTGTAGCGACTGGTAAGCTTTTCAGCTTCTTCACGCAACGCTTCTAATAAGTATTGTGCTGCTGGTGGTAACTGGCGTTGAGCTCGTAATGTTACACCTATTGGGCCTGGTTCAATAATTAATGGAATATCCAAGCGTTTCATTAAGCCAATTTCTTCATAGGTTAATACAACTTGCAATGGTAATGCGGTGATCATGTCGGTATTTTTTAATAACGTGCGATTCGTTAAAATCGAGACTGACTCTACCGGATTCACTGGTACATCTAAACCTTCTCGGTGAAAAGCACCGTCAATCTCGCTTCTTAACATGGTCTCTCTTGGTGGCAATATCCATTGTTGATCAACCAAATCATGCAAGGTTAAGTTTTTTCTGCTCTGCAAAGGATGATCAGCACGGGCAACAATTACTACGGGTTCATGATAAAGCACTTCATTGGTTAAACCGTCTTGGTCAGGAACCTCTGGGATACGACCAACCATAATATCTAAATCATCTATTTTTAATGACTTAATTAATCGATCACCGGTTCCTTCTCTTAAAGATACAGAAACATTAGGACGATTTTTTTTAAGCCTAGCAATAGCATTTGGTAATAAAGTAGCACTAGCGGCTAATAAACTACCAACAGTAACACGACCTGTTAGTCCGCCTTGTAATGATGATAACTCTTCACTAGCGTGTTTAACCTGAGAAAGAATTAATTTAGCATGCTTAATTAATACTTCACCGTAAAGTGTTGGCGTTACCCCACGAGAAGATCGGTCAAATAATTCAATATTAAGAGCAGACTCGATATCACGAATAATTTTAGTCGCAGCTGGTTGAGCCATGTTATGGATTTGTGAAGCTTTAAAAATATTGCGCTGCTCACCAACGGTTACCAACAATTGTAAATATTTAAATTTTAAGCGCGATACTAAGTGGCGCTCTAGCATATTTGGGTTCATTAAATTTCCTTTGTTGGCAAGTTACTGCTCAATAACAATCTCTTTAATATAACAGAGTTAAATTCTATAACAAACTGGTTATAACCGTTTTAGTTACAAAAGCGTACACACTTCATCAAACTCAAACCTAGGTAAGCGCTGAAATATTTTCTTGGTGTCGCCATAGCCTAAACTACATAAAAAGTTACTTTTAATGCTAGTTCCACTGAAAAACTCATCGTCTGCTGCTTGATTATTAAAACCAGACATAGGGCCAATATCTAAGCCAAGTGCGCGTGCAGCTATCATCAGGTAGCCACCTTGCAAAGTACCATTACGAAAAGCCGTAGAGGAAATCATGGTAGGGTTGTTTTCAAACAAAGCTTGTGCTCCAGGGTTATGGGCAAATAACTTTGGCATATGCTTATAAAACTCCATGTCGTGACCAATAATAACGGTAACCGGAGCACTTAACACCTTGTCGACATTTAGCGGTGCGAGGCATTTTTTTAAACGTTTTTTGGCTTCATCAGTGCGAATGAATATAAAGCGAGCAGGGCAAGTGTTCATGCTCGTTGAACCCATTTTTACAATGTCATAAAGTTGTTTAAGTAAGTCATCACTTACCGGCTTATCTAACCAACCGTTATGACTCCTAGCTTCTCTTATAATTAAATCTAGGGCATTATCATTAAGAACTGGGCTATTAACTTTAAGCTCATCTGCTTTAAGTTGTGCACTTGCGATAGCTTGCAACTGTTGCTCGGTAAATTGTGGCTTATTCATAGTTTCAATCTTATCTGTTTCCAATTATTACCTTATCATCGACTTTTTATGATCATTTTTAAATTAAAATATAACCCCTTAGTTATAACTAAATGAATATATCAGAGCTCGATATTATAGCGTTGTATGCATAGTGGTGCTTGGGTATACTGGCTACAAGTTTTATTAAAGTATTCACTTGAAGTGAAGGTAGAGATTTATGGATATGTTGATTGAAATATTGCCTTTTGTAGCAATGATGTTAGTAACTGGTGTTGTCGGCGGAATCTTAGCCGGACTGTTAGGAGTTGGTGGCGGTATTGTTATTGTCCCTGTGCTTGACACTGCTTTAGGTTTTTACGGAGTAGACAGCGCAATAAGAATGCACATTGCGGTTGCAACATCATTAGCATGTATTATTTTAACCTCTATTTCTTCATCAAGAGCACACCATGCCAAAGGGGCAGTAGATTTTAATTTAATTAAAGTCTGGGGCCCTGCAGTTTTTATTGGTTCATTAATTGGCGCTATGGCGGCAAGCTATGTTGATAGCCAAGTGCTTTCGGCAATATTTGGTGTAGTGGCATTAATTGTTGCTATCAAAATGGCACTACCTTTAGATAACATTATTATCAGTCAAGATGTACCTCGCGGCATTGTCGCCCCAGCGACTCCCGTTGTTATAGGAGGCTTATCGAGCATGATGGGCATCGGTGGTGGTACGTTAAGTGTGCCGGTACTAACTTTGATGAATCAACCAATTCATCGAGCGGTGGGCACAGCAGCACTTATTGGCTTATTAATTAGCATACCGGGTACCATAGGTTTTATTGTGTCAGGTTATAGCGATCCGCGTTTACCACCAGGTAGTTTTGGTTATGTAAACCTTATAGGTTTTGCACTTATTTCACCGGTAACCGTATGGGCAGCACCAATAGGCGCTAAAATAGCTCACAGCCTAGATAAGCGTCATTTGAGCACTTTATTTGGTGGCTTCTTGTTCATTGTCGCCTGCCGAATGATCTATCGTACATTGGGTGCTTAATGCTTTATGTTCATTTGGTAAATTAATAATTTTTTTAGTCCCTTTAGAAACCTTTTTGTTTCAGGCAACAGCATTCCCTTTCGTGGTGCTGTTGCCTTTTTTTACCAAAGGCATCTCAACAGCTAATAAGTATGGTTGGTCCTAATTTATTAGGACGTTTTACTGCGATGAACTATATCACTCTTCAAAGCGTTATCCCCGATAACTCCTGTAATTCAAATAAAACTATTAGGTATTAATTTTACACAGATATATCGCAAAAAATAGAGGTGGACGCCTAGTTATAATAAAAATGTTATACGTGACATGAAAAAATTTAGTCGATATTTATAGCAAAAAACAGCACATTGTATACATGAATTTAACAACCAATTAATGGAGTGTAGCAATGACAAATTACGGTTTAGCTACTTATCAGCAAGGCGATGTAATTAGAACAGCCATTGTCTTTGAACAAAAATATTACGATCTTAAAACAGCCTACCGCGCTGTTTATCCAAATAACGCTCAAGTACCGTCTTGGACAGCAGATGTCACCCTAGCTTTATCGCAATGGCAACAAATAAATGCTGAAGTAGATGTGTTTGCCCAAGCTGCTGCTTTGCAGGTAGCAAGTCTAACGACCATTAGTGGTGATTACCAAGTATTAGCACCATTTAAGCCAACCACAATTTTTGGCACAGCATCTAATTATCATGAACACGCTGCTGAAATGAATACCATTTTAGCCGCCAAACCAGATAGCTCTCCTTATGTATTTATGAAAGCCACTAGCAGTGTTATTGGTACTAATAAATATGTAATTTTGCCTCCAGAAACTAAAAAGCTTGATTGGGAAGTTGAGCTGGGTGTGGTTATTGGCAAAACTGCACGTAGAGTTAAAGCAGAAGATGCACTTGATTACATTGCTGGTTATACCGTGGTAAACGATATCTCCGCCAGAGACCTGAATCATCGTACAGACTATCCATTTAAACACGATTGGTTTCGCGGCAAAAGTTGGGATACATTTTGCCCTATGGGGCCAGTATTTGTACCTAAAAGTGCAATAGCCGATCCGCATAAAGTTAAATTGGCGTTATACCTAAATGATAAACAAATGCAAGATGGTAACACTAGTGAATTAATTTGGGATGCATTCGAGCAAATTCAGTATTTATCTAGCATTCTTACGTTACAACCTGGTGATGTGATTATGACAGGTACTCCAGCAGGTGTTGGCAAAGGCATTGGTTTGTTCTTAAAACCTGGCGATGTATTACGAGCATCAGCTGAAGGTGTAGGTGAAATAATTAATACAGTTAAAGCCGAAGAATTTTAAGGGAGTAAACTATGTATAAACCACAACCATTAAAATTAGGACATTTAGTCTTAAAAGTTGACGACATTCAAGCTTCAGTGAAATTTTATCAAGACGTTGTAGGCCTAGAAATATCAGATTGGATAGATGACAAAATGGTGTTTATGCGCTCAAGCAGCGATCACCATGATATGGCTCTATTACAATTACCTGCGGATCAAATTGGTAAATTAGATCCTGAACATAATCGAGTGGAGCATTTTTCTTATCAAGTAGAGTCGCTAACTGAGATTAAACGTATAACGGCAATGTTGATTGAACGTGGAATTGAGATTGATCGTGGTGTAGGACGTCATGGTCCTGGAGATAATACATTCATCGTATTTAAAGACCCGGATGGTAACAATGTTGAGTTTTATTCAGACATGTTACAGATAACTGAAGATGCACCATATGAAGCCTCTGTGTGGAAAAGTGATGTTTTAGAAACATTTGACCAGTGGCATTTAAAAGACTTTGTGGTTGAGCCTCCGGCTAGAATTACCGCTATTTTGAAAAAAGATTAAAATAATCTATAAGGTTAGGAATAATTATGTCGATATTAGAAATTAATTCGAATCAATTTTATTATGAAGTGCATGGAGAAGGCGAGGCTGTAGTTTTAGCGCATGGTCTTGGTGGCAATCATGTAACTTGGTATCAGCAAGTAGCAGTATTAGCGAAAGCGTATAAAGTTATTACCTTTGATCATCGTGGTTTTGGCTCTTCAACAGATAATGACAAACTCGGAAGAGCTGGCTTTGTCAGTGATTTGTTAGCACTACTTGATCACCTAAACATTGACAAAGCTGCTCTTGTTGGCCAATCAATGGGTGGTGGCACAGCAATTAACTTTGCTAACAAATACCCAGAAAGGGTTGCTGGCTTAGTGATAGCCGATTCATTACATGGCTTAGTCGAGTCAGATGATGTTGCCAAAATAATGGATCAAGCTCGATTAAATACCAAAGATTTAACTCAGCTCGAACGCGTGTTAGGCGAAGCCTACCGTAATGAAAACCAAGCAGGTACGGTACTTTATCAGCAAATTAACAGCTTTAACGCTACCGATAAATCTAACTTAGTTGGGGACTATGCACCTGATAAAATACCTCCTCAAGAACTAGCAAACCTTGGTATTCCTGTTATGTTTATCAGCGGGCAAGACGATATCTTATTCCCGATAGATGCGGTGCGCTTAGTACAAGAGCAGATAGCTAATTCATTCATTGTTGAATTTGATAATTGTGGTCATTCGGCATTTTATGAACGAGCACAAGAATTTAACGATAGTGTTTTAAGTTTCTTACAAATGGCCGGATTAAATCCTAGTAGTAATTCAGCCCACAGTAATGCTTCTGGCTATGTAAAGGCGGGTTAATAAGTACAGTTAGCATAACTGCTTTAACCCTTAATTAACTGCATTTGGTAGTTATAAAAAATATTTAATTTGGTGTTTATGATGAGTAATAAAACAGTAGCACAACAAGTGGTCGATGCATTAATTGACTTAGGCGTTAAGCACGTATTTGGTGTTCCAAGCGGTGGTTGGGTCGATTATATGGAAGCAATGCGCACTACCGATGGTATTGACTTTGTTTTGGCGACACATGAAGGTGGCGCTGGATTTATGGCGGATGTCTATGGTCGCATTACTGGTGTACCAGGGGTTTGTTTTGGCACTTTTGGTCCTGGCGCAACCAATTTAGCAACAGGGGTTGGTAGTGCATATTTAGATCGCTCTCCAATGATCGCCCTAACTGATGAAATGGCTAGCGATAAACGCAACCGCATTGTACAAATGAATATTGATCATCAAGCACTATTTGCTCCATTAACTAAAAAAACTACGCGCTTAGAAGCGGATAAAGTCCGAGAGATTATTTTTGATGCGGCACAAGTTGCACTATCAGATGTACCAGGTCCTGTTCATATTGGTTTACCTGCAGGTATGGGTGGTCAAGTTAGTAAAGAACAAAATATCGCGCCTTATAAAATTAAGGCACAACCAAAAGCGGATAAAAACATTATTGAGCAAATGAAAACATTGTTTGCTAATGCAACTATGCCGGTTATCGCTTTAGGAATGCGAGCAGTTACTAGTGATGTTCAAACGCAAATACTTAAGTTTGCTGAACAAAATAAAGTACCCGTGGTTCTTAATCCAATGGCAAAAGGTATGATCCCAGAAAATCACCCATGCTACGCCGGCGTATTATTTCATGCATTAAGTGACGTAGTTGGACAAACTCATCAACAAGCCGATTTAGTTTTAAGTATTGGCTATGATGAGATTGAATTTAACTATGAAGATTGGATCCCAAATGTTCCGTTGGTAAGTATTGATATTGTTGCTACCGATCTGGACACTTCTGAATATACCTTAGCCTGTGATGTGATCGGCGACATTAAACATTCAGTTGAGCAACTTGTTAAAACTAAGTTTGCTGAAAAGTCATGGGACTTACCTGCTGTCGCAATACGTAAAGCAGATATGTTTGCGCAAATGACTTCTCATAATGGTGCTTTTGGCCCATGTTCTGCCTTAGATATATTACGTGAAAAGTTGCCTGAAGATGGCATCATGACCTGTGATGTTGGCGCTCACATCCACTTAATTGGACAAAAGTGGCCAACACCAAAGCCAGGTTTACAAATAATGACCAATGGTTGGTCTGCTATGGGGTTCGCAATTCCATCAGCCATTACTGCTAAAATAACCAACCCTAATACCAGTGTATGTGCGGTGGTTGGCGATGGCGGTTTTTTAATGACTGCTGGCGAGTTAGCCGTAGCGGTAAGAGAAAAACTTAAAATCGTATTTGTATTGTTTACTGATAACGATTTGGCGCTTATTCGTATTAAGCAAGAAAAGAAAAGTAACCCAATTTACGGTACTCCTATTCGAGAACGCGGAACTATTGGTGGCGATAACATCTTTGGCGTACCAGTTATTAAAGCGTTCGATCCAAGTGAATTTGATGCGGCGCTTGAACAAGCTTTTGCTGCAGATGGCCCGGTAATTGTCGAAGCGATATTAAATTCTCGTGAATATGACGACTTAGTACTTAGAAAGGATAAACCATAAAATGCCAGCATTAGCGACTAAACTTAACGATAGCCTGACAGTATCTAGCGACAGTGAGCAAAACAGCAATAACACTATTTTAATTAATGGTGATTGGATTGGCGCTAAGCAAACAATGTCCATTATTAATTCATTTGATAACAGCATTATTAGTGAAGTGTCGTGTGCGAATAATGACCATGTTGACCAAGCAATACAAAGTGCCAGACAAGCTTTTAAACGTAATCAATATCAACCAAGTCATCAACGTGCAGATATTTTAAAAGGCGCAGCGCAAAAGGTGTTGGCCAGGCTTGAAGAGTTTGCGCAAACAATAGCGCTTGAAACTGGTAAGTCAATTGTTGCAGCTCGAAAAGAGGTTACTCGTTGTGCTAATACGCTTAATTTATCGGCTGAAGAAGCAACTCGATTAACTGGTGAAACGGTGAAGTTTGATAGTTTTACCGGTGGCGAAAACCGTATAGGTTTTTATGAGCACATGCCACTTGGGGTTATTGTCGCTATCACGCCATTTAATGACCCGTTAAATCTTGCTGCCCATAAATTAGGGCCAGCACTTGCGGCAGGTAATTCAGTTATTTTAAAGCCATCTCAACAAGCTCCTTTATCGGCAATTAAGCTGGTAGAAGTGTTAATTGAAAGTGGCTTACCAGCAGGGCAAGTGAACGTACTTACCGGTTATGCCAGAGACTTTGCTGAGCAGTTGGTTTCTAGCAAAGATGTAGCAATGGTGACTTACACTGGTGGTGAAGCATCGGGTGAAATTATTGCCAAAAATGCCGGCATTAAAAAGCTAGCGATGGAGCTTGGCGCTAATTCACCGGTGATTGTGATGAATGACAGTAACATTGATAAAGCTGTAGAGTCTTGTGTATCAGGTTCATATTGGGCCGTTGGCCAAAACTGTATTGGTGTACAACGTATTTACATTGAACAGGGCATCTATCAGCAGTTCAAAGCGAAATTTATTGAACAAACCGCGCAGTTGAAAGTTGGCGATCAGTTAATTGATGGCAATGACATTGGACCTATGATCAACGAAACTGAAGCCAAACGTATCGAAAACTGGGTAAATAGCGCAGTTAATAAAGGTGCTAATTTGTTAGTAGGCGGCAAACGTGATGGCGCATGTTATTACCCAACGGCATTAGATAATGTTGCACAAAGTGAAAATTTGATTTGCCAAGAAGCCTTTGGCCCAGTGGTAAGCTTATTTCCATTTAGCGATTTAGATGAAACCATTGAACTAGCCAATAATGTTGAATTCTCAATTCATGGCGCAGTATTTACTGCAAACATTAATACTGCAATGAAAGTATCTCGTGAGCTTGATGTTGCAGGGGTTATGGTAAATGACTCCAGTGACTACCGTTTAGATGCTATGCCATTTGGCGGTGCAAAACGCGGCAGCATGGGTAGAGAAGGCGTTAAATTTGCAATAAAAGAAATGACCCATACAAAAGTCTTTTGTATGAATTTGGATGCTTAACCTGAACTCAGAATAAACACTCATTATCCCAAGATCAGGTTACTAAACTCATCCTAACGATTTAGTTTAAACCTCCCTAGTAACAAACGTTGTACACAATGTGTAGCGCTTGTATTTTTACTTCAGGGATGAAGGAATGCAAATCGCCAAGGATGGCAATAGATTTGTAACTTTGCAAGTTATCTGCTTTAACGTACTATGTTATTAACTCTTCCTAATAACTCAGTATGTTCTATGGCCAGTTTAACCATTTCCGATAAAATTTATAATCAACTTTCTAGCGCAATTATATCTGGTGAATTAAAACCAGGACAAAAGCTCGAAGAGCAAGACATAGCTGATCAATACGGTGCATCTCGAACGCCTATACGTGAAGCTTTTCGTTTATTGCACACCAATGGTTTAGTGGAAAGTAAGCCTCATAAAGGTGTTGCTGTTATTGAGTTAGATATCGATCAACTGGCCGATATGTATGAAGCCTTGGCTGAATTGGAAGCATTGTGTGCAGGCCTTAGTGCAGAACGTATGACTATGGTTGAGCGAAAACAATTACTGCGTTTGCATGAGCAGTCTAAACAAGCTGTAGAATCTGAAAGTGTTGATGAATTTGCCAACTTAAATAACCAAATTCATCACGCTATTCATCAAGGCTCTCGCAATATAACCTTGCTAGAAACCATTAGTACGTTACGAAAACGGCTTAGTTTGTATCGTCAACCTTGGTTATTTGAAAAACGTAATCGTCTCGAAGCATCATTTCTCGAACATGAAGATCTCGTTGAAGCCATAAGTAAAAGCCAAAAAGAAATGGCTTTTAATGCGATGAAAAATCATATTTCTAATACTAGTATGGGCACATTAGACTATTTGATGAGACAAAAATAGATATGCAACTTTAAGTTTGAGCGCAAAAGCTAACTTTTATCACTCATATATTTAAGGGCTTATCGCGAGCATTATCCAACGTAATATTAAAAAGTCTGACGTATTTTAAAATAACTCACAGTTTGTTAATAATACGTAAGAGCAAGCTAATCATCACTGATATGTTTTAAACCAATAACTATTTATTTAGTTAGCAGAATAAAAATATTATTGGAGAGCAGCATGTCATTTGCAAAAGTTTCTGTACTAAAGTTATCAATGCCAAGCCTAGCATGGAAAATAGTACAAACTATTTTGTGGCTAATTGGTGTCATCATTGTCAGTTTACTTTTATTTAAACCAGATCTTGGTATTTTACTTTTTTGGAATTTATTAATTCCTATAGCACCAGCAATTGTGGTTATTATTCCTGGGGTATGGCGCAATATATGCCCAATGTCATCCTCGGCATTGCTGCTAACTAAGCTAGGGCTTTCTCAGCAGAAAAAAATAAGTATTCACAACACAGGTAAACTGTTTTCTGCTGGCGTTGTTGCGTTAATATTAATTGTCCCGCTTAGACATTTGTTACTCAACACTAGCGGTCCTTCCACTGCCGTAATGCTATTAATCGCTACAGCTATTGCCATTGTTATGGGATATAAATATCAATGGCGAAGTGGCTGGTGTGCCTCGCTTTGTCCAATACATTCCGTGGAGCGCCTTTATGGCAGTACACCAGCTTTTACCACTGATAATGCGCACTGTACAACTTGTGAAAAATGCACGTCTATTTGCCCTGACTCAACCAGGCAAATGTCGGCAGCAATAACTCGAAATGTATCTATGGAAAAATTATCAGGTTTAGTGATGACTGGTGGTTTTGTCGGTTATATCTGGGGCTGGTATCATGTTCCTGATTACGTAGAGGTTGGTTTTTGGCAGGTGGTCACTGCATATGCATTGCCACTAGGCGCTGGGCTTATATCTCTTGCCATATACCTGTTACTAAGAAAGCTACTTGCTCCAGCAGCGATTCGTGATGTGAATAAGGTTTTCGCAACGTCAGCTGTAATTTGTTATTACTGGTATCGTTTGCCCTCTCTTGTCGGTATGGGCCTATACCCTGATGATGGAGTACTAATCAATCTATCTGATACTTTACCAGGTTGGTTTCCTATTGTGCTTAAATTGGCGAGTGCGTTGTTCTTTGTTTGGTTTATGCTGTTTCGAAACCTAAACAGACAGAAAAGAAGTTGGAGTACGCGTCCGGAATATGCAATTAAAGTAAGCAATATATAGTCTAAGGCCTCATATTATCCACTAAAAGGATAATATGAGGTGTTATACCAAGCCCATTAATTATCTGCTAATTAGTTAGTTTTTCTTTGCCTGGATGAATAGTGCCACAATTTTTACACGTTCTTGCATCCATATTGTTGTGAAAAGCTTCATAGGCTTTGGGCAAGTCTTCAACAATAGACAATATTTCAGCTTCAATTTGATAGACCATTTCATAACAATTTCCACAGTGCCATTGCAGCTTATCTAATTGTCCCTCAGGTCTTGCCGGCTCTACAACTAAACAAATGCTGTCGGGCTCTGGTCGCTGTGGAGAATGCAATACACCTGCGGGTAACATCAGCATTTCGCCTTCTTTTATATGAATTTCACACGGCTTGCCGCCCTCATCGAATGAATTTAAATAACAATTCCCTTTGAGTTGATAAAATAATTCTTCAACAGGATTACAATGATAATCTAAGCGCTCATTAGGCCCGCCTACCATCATCACCATCATATCGGCATCTTTGAAAATTAATTCATTATTTACCGGAGGGCGTTTTAATAAGTGTTGATTGTCGTTAATCCACTTTTGCACGTTTAATGCTTTTGGCATAGCCATAATAGCTTCCTCTGTTTTGTTAGTGTTATCTTATACCAATTCCATTAAGTTTGTTCTCACTGAGTGGGAAAAAACTTAACGGACTTGCTATTACTATATCTTGAGGAATTGTTAATAAATTGATGCAAATCAGGTGTGAACAGTACTGGTTATCGTGAATTATTGCCTTGTTATATGAGTTTGTGTATGGATATTATAATGTGATGAAGTTAAAGTTTTTCACTAACTTTAACCTTCATATCATGGAGTTTATCAGTGACAATTATTTGACATGCTAAACGTGAATTTTTATTAGAGTTTTTTAGTTTTGATAGCACTTGTTCCTCACCAAAATACTTAGTGGATAATTTATCTATGTAAGTTCCATCAACCGAAATTAAACAAGTGCCACAACTACAACAACCATTGCAAATAGCGGGAATACCTTGGATATTATTTTCAACAGCGGCAACCATAAGGCTTAAACCGTTTTCTGCAGTTACAGTTTTCTTATCGCCATTTCGTTGGATAAAAGTGATTTTAGGCATAGTTTTTCCTGGAGTGTTAGTTGTAAAAACATGATTAATTTAAGGTATGGGGTAATTGCAGTGTACGAACGCAAGTACATAAGGCCAAACTAGTTAATATAAACTTTAATAACACCATAAAATGTTGATTTGGTATTTTGTTGCGTAAATAATTACCCAGTATTGAACCGAATGTAGCACCAACAACCGAGGCTAAAATCAATTGCCAGTACTCTAAAAATTGAAAACCGATCACGCTGTACACTAAAACTTTATTTAAGTTGGTAATACCCATTAACAATGAAGCGGTAGCGATAATTTGCTCTTTTTCAGTAAGCTTTTTATACAATAAAGTAACGGTTATTGGCCCCGGAGCACCTACTAATAACCCAAGTCCAGCTTGAATTGCACCAACAATATAAAAGCTTTCAAATTTACTAAATAATCTTTCAATGGGTTTTAACCAAAGCGTTAATAATAAATACACTGAAATAAATAATGGTAAATTTTGGCTGGAAATATTAATTAAAAATGTACTGAACAGTGCGGTGCCTACTAATGCTCCTATGATGAACTGACCAACAAAAGGCCAATATACATGTTTAAAGCAAAACGCTAATCTTGAACTGTTACTGGCAAATTGGGTAATACCATGAATAGGGATAATTGCAGTTGCAGGCACAAAAAACGGTAATATTAATACTAAGATCATGCCACCACCCATGGCACAAATTCCGGCCAGAGTGGAGGTGAAAATAGCGATTATAAACAGACTCACCTCATTTGCCATCATCGCCAATATCACCTATTTATCTTAAGCCTTATGTCTATAATGTTTTATAGGTTTCTGTGCCTACCCAGCCACGCTCAGAAATATCAACCATGATGTTTTCTGGTCCATTCATTTTATATTCAGCATTATCTTTAGCAGGATTTTTACCTAATCCTTGAGCTAAATTTACATCGTGACGTGGTTGGTAACCATTTTCTTGAAACTCACCGACCATGGCTTCAATATCTTCACATTGAAAACCAATATGGTGCAGGCCAACATAGCCTTGAGGAAATTCTTTTCCGGCAGCAGGTCCATTTTTAAAATTTAAAATAGCCAAGTTTACATTGCCGTCAGTTACGTAATAACCATTAGCATTACGACTAGCTACAACACCGGCAACAGACCAGCCCATAACGTTTACAAAGAAATCTCTGCTTGCATCAGGATCGGCCGATGCCATGGCTAAATGTTTTAATTTGATTACTTTCTTACTCATAATATTTTCCTAAATTTGTAAATTGAATTTTTCTATTCTTTCTAGCTGCCAACTCGAAGTGGTGTAGTAATTGAACGCAGGGCGGTTATTACACTTAATGCTGTAATTCGACCCGTTCCCGGATTTTCAATGGTTGGCACATTCTCAATGGTTAATGCAAAGCTTGCGCTATCGGCATCAACATTGATGTAATGGGTATTTCTGGTTTTAGTCGGATCTGCCCAAATTTCTAATTGAGTTTTATCCGCGCCCACGCCGGCTAATCCAAGTGCTGCAGCTACGTTGACGTTTGATGGGAATTTTTCGGCGCCTTCACGAGCACTACCTTTAAAGACTTGCAATGGCTCAGTTAAATTCGATATATCGATGTTGTTCTCGACAATGTACTTTGCTTTAGTTAAAGATGTTGGTGGCTTACGAGTAACCATAGTTACTGAATGGATAGTGCTTTCAGCTGCAGCTCGAACTGCATCTAAACCCAAAAGGGCACCGGTAGCTAGAATGATTTGTCCGCCGCTATTTTTAGCAACATCAACAATGTTAGGGTTTTGCAATATAGCTGCTCCGCTTACAGTTACTAAGATTTTTCCCTGTTTTAACGTTGGTTCGGCAACACTCATAAAAGCTGATGTAGGTGCACATTCAACAACAACATCAACGATATTAGCTAAGTCTTGTGCCGCAACAACGGTGACTGTTTTTTTAAAACTTTTAAGGTTCTGTTTGGCTTTATCCAGATTACCTGATGTAATTGCGGTTAGCTCTAAACCTTCCATACCATCATCTAGTGCCTGGCCGACAACTTGGCCAATAGTACCAAAGCCAGCAATACCTACTTTTAACGTGTTTTTCATAATTAAATCTTCAATATGTGTTATTTTAAACGTTGCTTGTTTTTGTATTCCTTCTTTCTGTATTGTATACACTGAAAGAAGGCGAACCCGCAGCACTGATTAAAGCTACTGCAGACTCTAGGGAGTTACTAGGACTAGAAAGGTAGAACCATTAGCTTTCGCTTTTACGAATTGGCAACTCAGGGTACTTACCCATCATCAGTATACAGACACAACAGAGAATCATAATTGCTGACATTGCCCATAAAACTTCGGTATAACGCCCTACCGCATCAAAAGTTAAGCCCATGATTAAAGGACCGATACTTGCGCCAAGTTTAAAGCCTGAATAACTATAACCGTAGACTTCACCAAATGAGCGTTGACCAAAGTACTTACTAGTAAAGTACGCCATCACATCAAATTCAGCGCCAATGGCAATACCAATTAATGCTGTACAAATAGCGGCTTCAAAACCAGACGCGCCCATGGCAAATAAAGCAAGACCGATGACAGGACCAAACATAAAGGCGATAACCACATAAGGGGCAAAGAACTTATCCATTAAATAGCCAGCGAGTAATCGGCCACCAACAATCGACATACCTAAATAAGCAAAAGTGCCGATCGCTTCTTTGATACTCATGCCGCGGTCAGTCATCATCGGAATTAAATGTACCAAGACCGTTGAAGTACAAAGACCGGTAATTAAAAATGAAGTAAACATCAACCAGAAGGTTTTTTGCTTAATTGCTTCTTTCGTGGTGTAACCGACTAATTGTGTATTTGGTTTTGAGAAAGAAGTTTGTTGTGCACTAGGAGCATCAGTTGATCCGTCTGGACATAAACCAATATCACTGGGTTTATCTTTAAAAATAAACTTACTAATAGGTAAGGCAATAACTAAGATAAGTACGCCAATGGCAAGGTACGCTTCACGCCAGGTATAGTGCTCCATAAAGTAAGAAGCAATTAATGGTACCATCGTAGTACCTAGCCCAACACCCGCTAAACCAATACCTAAAGCAAGGCCTCGCTTTTTATTAAACCAGCTAACTAATAATTTTGAATAGGTTAACGGAGCTGTACCAGCGCCTAATAATGGGATAACAACACACATAGCGTATAAATGCCAAATTGACGGAGTAAGTAGTGACATTGACGCTATGGTGAGGGCAAATAAGAAAGTGGAAGGCACCAATATTTTTTTAACGCCATGTTTATCTATCATTCGACCGACATAGGGGAAAAACACGATAGCCGTAATACCAATAATCGTAGGACCAAATGATATTTGCCCTCGGGTCCAGCCGAAGCTTGTTTCAAACGCTTTGATAAAAGTACCAAAAGACATAGCAATTACGCTATATCCAAGCGACAGCCCGATAATTGTACCTATCACAATCCACCAACCATAAAATATTTTATTTGTTTTCATTGTTGTATCCATTTCAGATGTTAGTGGTGCTTTAACCAATTCGTTCGACATAATAACCTCATTTACATTTAGTATACGAACAAACCTAATTGTATACATGGCAACTGTCAAGCCAATATTTTTGATGATTGTTAAAATCTCTCATTTTGAAAATTTCCTTTTTAGCCGCTCAAAACGCGTCACTATTAGACTTTACATTGCCTAATACGTTGGCAAATTTAATTACGATAAAACTGTTCTAAATTTCTTCAAGTCAATAAACACAAGTCATGCAAGATTAATTATAGCTAGGCTGAAATTTTTCTTTAAAGGTTTGTGTTGATGCTATTCGACCACAGCAAAGTACAATTTTCAATGTGAATAAAACCTCTTGGCAATAACTTTTTTGTTATAGCTAAGGTGTTAAATATTATTTTTATATTATGGCTTGGTTTAATAAAGTAGGGGTATTGAAAAATACTGCCCAGAAAGAGCATTACTTATGAACAACACTATACCTCATGCAGGTTCTGTTTTAAAAAATTACATTGGCGGCGAGTTTGTTAGCAGCGATATGCTATTTGATAACGTGAACCCTGTTGATGGCACTATTATTAATCAAGTCGCAGAAGCAAATCAGCAAATGGTTGACCAAGCTGTAATCGCAGCTCAATCTGCATTGCATGGAGAGTGGGGCAAATTATCACTAGAACAGCGTTGTAAATTATTACATAAAGTAGCCGACGGAATAGATGCTCGCTTTGATGAGTTTGTTACTGCAGAAATGGCTGATACCGGTAAATCATTTTTTCAGGCCCGTACTATTGATATTCCTCGCGGCGCAGCAAATTTTAAAATTTTTGCCGACATGGTCAAATCACAATCATCGGAATGTTTTCACACAGACACACCTGACGGTAAAGGTGCATTGAATTATGCAGTAAATAAACCGCTTGGCGTAGTTGCCGTAATTGCCCCTTGGAATTTACCGCTTTTGTTAATGACCTGGAAACTTGCTCCGGCTATGGCTGCAGGTAACGTTATTATCGCAAAACCCTCTGAAGAAACACCGGCAACAGCAACACTACTCGCCGAAGTAATGCATGACGCAGGAATTCCAAAAGGTGTGTTTAATCTGGTTCATGGTTTTGGTCATAAATCTGCAGGCGAATTTTTAACGACCCATAAAGGTGTTGATGCAATTACCTTTACAGGTGAGTCAAGCACTGGCTCAGCAATTATGAAAGCTTCTGCTGATGGTGTAAAAGCATTGTCATTTGAACTTGGCGGTAAAAATGCCGGCATTATTTTTGATGACTGTGACTTTGATGAAGCCGTAGCTGGCACGGCCCGCTCGGTATTTACCAATGGTGGTCAAGTTTGTTTATGTACAGAACGCTTATATGTTCATCGCTCTATTTTTGACAAGTTTGTTGATGCGCTAAAAGTGAAAGCCGAAGCACTTAATATCGGCTGGCCTTTAGATGAAAGCACCGACATGGGCCCGGTGATCTCACACAAGCATCGTGACAAAGTTCTTGCCTATTACCAAAGTGCTATTGATGACGGTGCGACTGTCATTACCGGTGGCGGCGCACCAAGTTTTGGTGATGCTCGTGATAACGGTGCCTTTGTACAACCAACAATTTTTACCGGATTGTCTGAGCAGAGCAAAATTGTGAAAGAAGAAGTTTTTGGTCCAGTTTGTCATATCACTCCATTTGATGATGAAGACGAAGCGATAGCAATGGCCAACGATAGTGACTACGGTCTGGCTGCAACCGTTTGGACAACTAATTTACAGCGCGCTCACCGCGTGGCAGGTCAAATGGATGTCGGTATTTGTTGGGTCAATTCTTGGTACTTACGAGATTTGAGAACACCATTTGGCGGGATGAAATTATCAGGCGTTGGCCGTGAGGGTGGGGTTCATTCTCTTAATTTTTATTCTGAACCAACCAATATTTGTATCAAGCTTTAATACTGCTAACCCTTAAAACTGAATACTACTGTTTACTAAAAATTTAATGAGCCAGGAAATTACAATGACATCAAACATTACAAAATTAAGCCAAGACGAAAACGTTATTAACGCGGCAGAGTCAATTCGTAAGGCTCATGAAAGCGGCATACCTTGTGCACCAGTTCGCGATTTATTAGCAGATAAATGCTTAGAGTCAGCTTATGCCGTACAACAAATTAATACTCAGCACTGGCAGCAAGCAGGGCGTCGCACAGTTGGTGTAAAAGCAGGCTTAACCTCTAAATCGGTACAGAGCCAATTAGGCGTTGATCAACCTGACTTTGGTGTGCTTTACGCCGACATGTTTATTGGTGATGGTGAAACCGTTGCGATAGATGCTGTGTTGCAACCAAAAGTTGAAGCCGAAATAGCCCTTGTTTTAAAAAACGATATTGATGTTGTTAACCCAACAATAGTCGACATTATTAACGCTACCGCTTATGCCTTACCTGCAATTGAAATTGTAGGCAGCCGTATTGCTGAGTGGAATATCAATATTGTTGACACTATTGCTGATAACGCATCATCAGGGTTATTTGTTTTAGGTAGCAAACCCGTTGCTTTATCTGATTTAGATTTACGTTTATGCGGCATGGTTATGGAACGTCGCGGTGAGCAAGTGTCTACCGGTGCTGGTCAAGCTTGTTTAGGTAATCCATTAAATGCAGCGGTATGGCTGGCGAAAACGTTTGTTGAAAATGGCACACCATTAAAAGCTGGCGACATTATTTTAACTGGCGCCTTAGGCCCAATGGTACAAGTAGCACCAGGTGATGTGATTGATACTCGCATTTCAGGTTTAGGCTCTGTACGTGTTGCCTTTGCTGCTAGCCAAAGTGAGGAAAACTAGAATGACCAATTCAAATGAAAGCGCAAATAGCAAAGTTAAAGTAGCCATTATAGGCTCAGGTAATATTGGTACTGATCTAATGATCAAAATACTACGTACGTCTAAAAATTTAGAAATGGCCGCTATGGTTGGTATTGACCCCGACTCAGATGGTTTAGCCAGAGCAAAACGTTTAGGGGTAGCTACAACTCATGAAGGCATTAATGGCTTAGTCAACTTGGCTGAATTTGCAGACATTAAAATAGTGTTTGATGCAACATCGGCGAATGCACATAAACATCATAATGAAATACTGCAACAACATAACAAGCAAGTTATCGATTTAACGCCTGCAGCTATTGGCCCGTACACAGTGCCGGTGGTAAACATTGAAGCCAACCTTGAACAAGGTAATGTGAATATGGTGACTTGTGGTGGTCAAGCGACTATCCCAATGGTTGCAGCCATTAGTGAACTTGCCAAAGTACATTACGCTGAAATTGTCGCGTCAATTTCATCAAAATCGGCCGGTCCAGGTACACGAGCAAACATTGATGAATTCACCCAAACAACCTCTCGTGCTATTGAACAAGTAGGCGGTGCTGCAAAAGGTAAAGCAATTATCATCATGAATCCGGCTGAGCCACCAATGATGATGCGTGACACGGTTTTGGTTTTGAGTGAGTTACCTGAAGATGCCGGTACCACAGAAGCCGATATTCAAGGGGCGGTTGAGAGCATGGTCGCTAAAGTACAATCTTATGTTCCTGGCTATCGTTTAAAGCAGCAAGTGCAGTTTGAGCGTTTTGAAAAAAATGCACCTCTGCATATACCTGGTTATGGCGACTTTTCTGGCCTTAAATCATCGGTATTTTTAGAAGTTGAAGGCGCTGCACATTACCTTCCTGCTTACGCTGGCAATTTAGACATTATGACCTCAGCGGCACAAGGCACGGCTGAGCGCATTGCCGAGTGTAAGTTTATCAATAGCCAAACAATTAGCGTACCTGCTTAAGGATTTATTATGACTAACTCTACTGCTCATTTAACTGAGAACGCAGATGCGAAAAAATTATACATTCAAGACGTAACATTACGCGATGGCATGCATGCTATTCGTCATAAGTACTCAATTGATCATGTGCAAGCAATTGCTAAAGCTATCGATAAAGCTGGTGTTGATGCAATTGAAGTTGCTCACGGTGACGGTTTAGGCGGTTCTAGTTTTAACTACGGCTTTGGTGCACATACCGACAAAGAGTGGATTGAAGCGGTTAATGATGTAATTGAAAACACCAAATTAACTACCTTAATTTTACCCGGTATTGCAGTTAAAGAAGATTTGAAATGGGCTTGGGACAGTGGTGTTCGTTCAGTAAGAGTAGCAACGCATTGTACTGAAGCTGATGTTGCTAAACAGCATATTGAATACGCCAGAGAACTTGGTATGGATACATGTGGTTTCTTAATGATGTCTCATATGAGTGAACCTGAAGCATTAGCACAACAAGCCAAATTGATGGAATCATACGGTGCTCAATGCGTTTACATTACCGACTCTGGTGGTGCAATGAATATGGATGATATTGCTGCTCGCGCCAAAGCTTACAAAGCTGTATTAAAGCCTGAAACCGAACTTGGTATTCATGCGCATCATAACTTATCACTAGGTGTGGCAAATTCTATTGTTGCCGCTCAACACGGTGTTACTCGTATTGATGCCTCACTTGCAGGTATGGGAGCTGGGGCGGGTAATGCTCCTTTAGAAGTATTCATTGCCGCTGCAGCTCGCCTTGGTTGGGACCATGGAACTGATCTTTATACCTTAATGGATGCTGCCGATGAGTTAGTTCGTCCATTACAAGATAGACCTGTGCAAGTGGACAGAGAAACATTATCACTTGGTTATGCAGGAGTGTATTCAAGCTTCTTACGCCACGCTGAACATGCGGCTAAAACATACGGCTTAGATACTCGAGAAATACTAGTAGAGCTTGGCAACCGCAAAATGGTCGGTGGCCAGGAAGATATGATCGTTGATGTTGCATTAGATTTACTTAAGCAGAAAAAACAGCAAGCAAACCAAATTAAGCAGAGAGCATAACTATGAATGACGTAACCTTTGACACAAAAATATCAAGCTTAGCTAAGCAGGTTGATGATGCTGCATTTAATGCTACTGCTATTGCTCAGTTATCAAGCCAAGGTCATCACTTGTCACTTATTGAAGCGTACCAAGTACAAGATGAATCATTACAGCGTCGTCTTGATCGCGGTGAAAAGCAAGTTGGTATCAAAATGGGCTTTACCAGTCGCGCAAAAATGATCCAAATGGGAGTTGATGACCTAATTTGGGGACCACTAACTGATGAAATGTTTATTGAAGAAGGTGGTGAAGTTGAATTCAGTAAATTCATTCACGCCAGAGTTGAACCTGAAATTGCTTTTTTATTGAAAAAACCATTAAGCGGCAACTTAACACTTACAGAAGTGATGGCTGCTGTTGAAGCTGTTGCACCAGCATTAGAAATAATTGATTCGCGTTATGACAATTTTAAATTTTCCCTAGAAGATGTGGTTGCTGACAACTGTTCATCTTCTGGTTTCACCATAGGTGCATGGCAACAGGCGGGCGGTGATTTATCTAATTTAGGCATGGTGATGGAGTTTGATGGCGAAGCTATTGAAATAGGCTCGAGCGCTGCCATTTTAGGTAATCCATATCGCTCATTAGCTGCGGCTGCACGTGTTGCTGGTGAAGCCGGAAAAGTGTTACCCGCAGGCTCAATTGTATTAGCAGGTGCTGCAACTGCGGCACAACCAATTAAGCAAGGTCTGCACGTTAAATTGCATTGTGAAAAATTAGGGATTGCTGAATTTACTGTTGCCTAATTTACAGTTGCGAAGGTAATAGCTTACGAATTTTAAGGTTAAAAAGATGACTACAACAAATATAAACAATGCGGCAGACAGCCAGGTAATTGCTGGTAAAGCCAAACCTCGCGGTAAGTTTCCGCATTATAAACGTGCGGGTGATTTTATTTACGTTTCGGGCACGAGTTCACGCTTACCTGACAATAGTTTTGTCGGTGTTGAAGTTGATGAAATGGGCGCGACAAATTTATCGATAAAGGCACAAACGAGAGCCGTAATTGACAACATTGGCGAAATTTTAAAAGCCGCTGGCGCAGATTTATCTAACGTGGTTGAAGTCAGTAGTTACTTGGTAAATATGAATGATTTTGCTGGTTATAACCAAGTATACAGTGAGTATTTTAATGAATCAGGACCTGCTAGAACAACAGTCGCTGTGCATCAATTACCGCACCCACATTTGTTAATAGAAATAAAAGTTGTTGCTTACAAACCGCTTTAAAAAAACAAAACATTAGTGACAATATTTGAATTTAGGAGTTAAGCATGAGTAACGAATTAATTGACAGTGTAAGCAGTTTACGTGGCTTTAATTTTCAACAGTGGCTGCAAGAACATGAACACTTATTAAAACCACCAGTGAATAACAAATTGATTTGGGAAGATGCCGATCTGATGGTCACCGTAGTTGGCGGTCCAAATGAACGTTACGACTATCATGTTGACCCGGTTGAAGAGTTTTTCTACCAATTTAAAGGTAATGCTTTTTTACGCATTATGACCTCTAAAGGCCCAGAAGAAGTACACCTAAAAGAAGGTGATATTTTCTTATTACCGCCATTTGTACGCCACTCACCTCAGCGTCCAGAAGAAGGCAGTTTATGTTTAGTTATTGAGCCCAAACGTCCTGAAGGCGCTAAAGATGCCTTCGAGTGGTATTGCCAAGAGTGCAATCACTTAGTACATCGTGCAGAGCTGACATTAAAAAATATTTCGAAAGATTTACAGCCTGTATTTAAAACATTTGCCAGTGATGAGTCACTTCGAAAATGTCCAAGTTGTAATGCCATACACCCAGCATAAATAACATAGAAAAACAGTCAATATTGACCCGATAACATAACTATCTCGATAAAAATAATTGACTCGATAAAAATTGAATAAAGGAAATATCATGCCAGTAGTAGATATGCACACCCACTTTTTGCCAAAGCAATGGCCTGATTTAGCTGAAAAATTTGGCGGCGGCGAATGGCCATCAATGAGACATACCACACCAGGTAAAGCAATGTTAATGCAAGGTGGTAAAGATTTTCGCCCTGTTTATGAAGCGTGTTGGGATCCGGCCGTACGATTAGCCGAGATGGATCGAGATAATGTTGATATTCAAATAATGAGTGCCACACCAATTTTGTTTTCTTATGCTAAACAAGCAAAACATGCCCATGAATGTGCAAAAATATTTAATGATTTAGCGTTAGACATTTGTAGCCATGACAACAATCGTTTGAAAGCGCTAGCACAAGTGCCTTTACAAGATATCGATAAATCTTGTGAAGAAGTTAGTCGCGCCGTTAAAAATGGTCATGTTGGTGTACAAATTGGTAATCATGTTGGCGATAAAAACCTTGATAACGAAGGTCTCGTAACATTTTTACAGCATTGTGCCAGTGAAAATATTCCTGTACTAGTACACCCTTGGGACATGCTTGGTGGTGACCGTATGCCTAAGTACATGTTGCAATGGTTAGTTGCAATGCCGGCTGAAACTCAATTATCAATTTTATCATTAATTTTGTCGGGGGCATTTGAGCGAATTTCAAAAGATTTAAAACTATGTTTTGCACATGGTGGCGGAAGTTTCGCATTTCAAATTGGTCGAGTAGATAATGCTTGGAAACATCGCGATATTGTTCGCGAAGATTGTCCTAACTTGCCATCATCTTATTGTGATCGTTTTTCTGTAGATTCTGCCGTATTCAGTGATGATTCATTGCAACTATTAACGAATGTTATGGGTGATGATCGAGTAATGCTTGGCTCTGATTCACCATTTCCATTAGGTGAACAACGCGTGGGGACGTTAGTACGCGAAAATAAAATGCTATCTGAAACCTCTAAGCAAAAGATCCTCGGAGCTAATGCTGCTTCATTCTTTAATTTATAAGCTTTGTAAATTGCTATAGAATTGATAATAGAAGTTTTAGATTAAATATTAAGGTTGAACGTGAAGAACATTAACTTTGCAAACAAAGAAATAAGCCCATCCAAAGTAGTGTGTATTGGCAGAAACTATGTTGATCATATTCATGAGTTAGGCAATGAAGTACCCGACAATATGGTGGTATTCAATAAGCCTAATTCAGCAATATCAACAGAGTTGCATTCCTTTCATCAAGAACAGTTACACTATGAAGGTGAGCTATGTTTCTTAGTTAAAGGTGGTGAATTTGTTGCTGTAGGTTTTGGCCTTGATTTAACCAAACGAGGTTTGCAGTCAAAACTTAAAGCTAAAGGCTTACCTTGGGAACGTGCTAAATCATTTAATGGCGCTGCAGTATTGAGTGACTTTGTTGCCATAGATTCTATTGATGATAATTTGTATCTAGAATTAACTATTGATAGCGAATTAGTACAGCAAGGTGGAGTGTCGCTGATGATGTATAAGCCGAATGAAATCTTAAAAGAACTGAAAACCTTTATGGATCTAGAAGATGGAGATGTGGTTATGACAGGCACACCTAAAGGCGTAGGTGAAGTTAGAAAAGGCTCTCATTTTAAAGGAAAGGTAATCAACGGAACGGAAACTTTGTTGGCTAAATCTTGGCATGCAGTATAGAGTCATTGTATGAATTACATATTAGTAATTCATACAATGATTTTCATTCAAACCGATTAGGCCGGTGAAATAATAAAGTGTTCGTTTTCTATAAGTTAGCAAAGTTATTTTTGATTTCAATTGCACTACTAGTGTTTTTAACTCTTAATTTGGGCTGCGCAGATCCTAAATTTGCACATCAAACTGATGATCAGAACACTTTTCGAATTATGTCTTTTAATATCCGTGTTCCTAACGATAAATTTCCTAATAATTGGATACTAAGAAGGCACTTGGTTGATAACGTACTGCACAAACATCAACCGGATATTATCGGTTTTCAGGAAATGAAAATCGAACAAAGAGAGTACTTGCTTACATTACACCCTCAGTACATTGATATCGGCAGAGGCCGAAATAAAGATGGTAGTGGTGAGGCCAGCCCAATATTTATTAATCATAAAAGGTTTGAGTTGCTTGCCTCCGATACTGAATGGTACTCAGACACTCCACAAATTCCAGGAAGTTCACATTGGGGCAATAAACATTTACGAAACTTTAGTTGGGCAAAGTTACTAGACAAATACACCCAAAGGTCGATGGTTATATACAACAGCCATTGGGGATATAGTCAAAAGTTTCATCAAAAAGCAGCTAAATTGTTACTTGAGAAGATTGGTGGTTCAGCTGTAAATATGCCGGTATTTATTATTGGTGATTTTAATGCATTACCAAATTTTAAAGGCTTGGCATTACTCACAAAACCGAGCAAAGAACAGACATTGGCTGATACATGGCGAGAAACCAGTGTAGATAAGCAAGGCTTTACTTTTCATGATTTTACTGGCGTCGGTTACAAACGATTAGATTATATTTTTGCCAATCAATACATTAAAACTATTGAGCCAACCACGGTCATTAAAGATACTTGGTATAAGCGTTGGCCTTCCGATCATTTTCCGGTAATGGGAAAATTTAAAATCCATTAACCACCAATAAATTTAACTTTAAAGCCGTTTTTTTCTAAAACGCTTTTAATAACATCCCGCTTATCACCTTGAATCTCAATTACTTCACCAACAACAGTACCACCCGTACCACAGGTTTGCTTAAGCTTTTTAGCTAACACTTTTAACGCTTTAGCTTCCAACCCTAAACCAGTTATCGTCACTACACCTTTACCTTTACGGCCTTTGGTTTCTCGGCGCACATGAGCAAAACCATCTGATGGAGTAACATCCATTTCTGGCTTTTCTTCTTTTACTCGACCACCATCGGTTGAATAAACAAGGTTAGATAATTGATCTTGTAGTGATGACATTGTGACATTCCAAAAATAAAGTATAAGTATTATATAGTATTTAGATCGCAGTATTAGAACAAATTTTGAAACAATTAACTACGTCATCCTAGAGGATCATAAGCGACATCAAGGACCTCCTGCAGTTTATAACGAGCATGGAAACAACACATCTTGGAAACAACACATCTTGGAAACAAAAAAGCCTGCCAATTGGCAAGCTTTCTAAGAATAATAATAGATCCCGTTCATCAACGGAACGACGCTAATGCATCGATATTATAAAGCGCTTTCTAACTCTGGAAGAGCATCGAATAAGTCTGCAACTAAACCGTAATCAGCAACTTGGAAGATAGGCGCTTCAGGATCTTTGTTGATTGCAACAATAACCTTAGAGTCTTTCATACCAGCTAAATGCTGAATTGCACCTGAAATACCTACAGCAATGTATAGGTCTGGAGCAACTATTTTACCTGTTTGACCAACTTGCATGTCGTTAGGAACGAAACCAGCATCAACAGCAGCACGTGAAGCACCAATTGCTGCGCCAAGTTTGTCGGCAATGCCGTCAAGAAGTTGGAAGTTCTCTCCGTTTTGCATACCGCGACCACCAGAGATAACTACGCTAGCAGCACCTAAGTCAGGGCGTTCAGAAACAGTAAGCTCGGCACCTACATAACTTGAAGTGCCAGCATCTGTAACATTGCTTAACGCAACAACTTCAGCAGAGCCTGTAGCTTCTACTGCATCAAAACCTGTAGAGCGAACAGTGATAACTTTAGTTGCATCTAAAGATTGTACAGTTGCAATAGCGTTACCAGCATAGATAGGACGAACAAATGTATCGGCACTTTCTACAGCAATGATTTCAGATATTTGCGCAACATCTAAAAGAGCAGCAACACGTGGCATAAAGTTTTTACCAGTTGTTGAAGCATTTGCTAAAATGTGGCTGTAATCACCAGCTAATTCTGTGATTAATAAACTTACGTTTTCAGCAAGTTGATTTTCGTATGCAGCGTTATCAGCAACTAGCACTTTGCTAACGCCAGCAGCTTTAGCCGCTTCTTCTGCAGCAACGCCACAGTTAGCACCAGCAACTAGTACGTGAATATCACCACCAATTGCAGCAGCAGCTGCAACAGTTTTTAATGTGTCAGCCTTAAGGCTTGCATTGTCATGTTCTGCAATTACTAAAATAGACATTAGATCACCTTCGCTTCATTTTTTAATTTTTCTACTAACTCTTCGATTGACTCAACAATTATGCCAGCTTGACGCTCTGCAGGAGGAGTAACTTTAACCAACGTAGTACGAGGGCTTAAATCGATACCGAAATCAGCAGCTGTTTTAACATCTAGAGGCTTACGTTTAGCTTTCATAATGTTAGGAAGAGATGCATAACGTGGCTCGTTCAAACGTAAATCGGTAGTAACGATAGCTGGAAGGGTAAGAGCAACAGTTTGTAAGCCGCCATCTACTTCACGAGTAACGTTAACGTTATCGCCATCAACTTTAACGATTGATGCAAATGTACCTTGTGGCATACCAGTTAGAGCACCTAACATTTGGCCAGTTTGGTTATTGTCTGAGTCAATTGCTTGCTTACCAAGTAAAACAAGTTGTGGCTGCTCTTCTTCAACAACTTTTTGTAAAAGTTTAGCAACGTTAATTGAATCTAGATTTTGGTCTGTATCAATTTGAATCGCACGATCAGCACCTAATGCTAATGCAGTACGTAATTGTTCTTGGCAAGATTTGTCACCAATAGATACAGCAACAATTTCAGTTGCAATGCCTGCTTCTTTTAAACGAACGGCTTCTTCAACTGCAATTTCACAGAATGGGTTGATTGCCATTTTAACGTTGGTT
Source organism: Thalassotalea psychrophila (assembly GCF_031583595.1). Taxonomy (NCBI): domain Bacteria; kingdom Pseudomonadati; phylum Pseudomonadota; class Gammaproteobacteria; order Alteromonadales; family Colwelliaceae; genus Thalassotalea; species Thalassotalea psychrophila. Next base: position 3,541,078 of record NZ_CP134145.1, on the reverse strand, counting down.
AAATCAACGTTTGAATTATCAGGCTTAACACGAACCTTGACGTTATAGTCAATTACGCGCTTGATAGGAACAAGTACTTTCATAGTGACCTCTGTTATTACCAATTAATGGTAGTTAAATCTTGTTGTATTGTATTTATATTAAAATAATAATGGTAAAATTAAAACAAGTGTTTTAAATTATTTAAACGGATGTTTTAAGTTATTACTCAAAATTAATATCTTTGATGGTGCAAAAGATTACTCACTGCATTACAAAACGTCAATGTTAACTTACATAAAAAGTGCTTTTTGGCAACATTATTACCTAATTTGCATAGGTTTGGTGTTCATTAAATGCTATAAATAGCGTATTAAAAATTTTAGAAACAAAATATAAGTAATAAGGGGAATCGCGTGGAACGTGAATCGATGGAATTTGATGTTGTAATCGTGGGTGCAGGCCCATCTGGTTTATCTACAGCATGTAAATTAATGCAAATGGCACAAGAAAAAGACCAAGAGTTAATGGTTTGTGTTGTTGAGAAAGGCTCTGAAGTTGGTGCTCACATTCTTTCTGGTGCGGTACTTGAGCCTCGTTCGATGAATGAGCTTTTTCCTGATTGGAAAGAACGCGGTGCGCCACTTAATACGCCAGTTAACGGCGATGACATTTATTTATTAAATAGTAGCGAGAAAGGTATTAAATTACCTGGTTTCGCTGTTCCTAAGACTATGCATAACGATGGCAACTACATTGTTTCTATGGGTAATGTTTGTCGATGGTTAGCAGAACAAGCAGAAGGCATGGGCGTTGAGATATTCCCTGGTTTCCCTGCGCAAGACGTGATTTATGAAGACGGTAAAGTTGCCGGCATTATCACTGGCGACATGGGCTTGGATGCTGAAGGTAACCAGAAAGATTCATACATGCCAGGCATGGAGTTACGTGCTAAATACACAGTGTTTGCTGAAGGTTGTCGTGGTCATTTAGGTAAAGAGCTAATAAGCAAGTTCAACTTAGATGCTGATAAACAACCACAACACTACGGTATTGGTTTTAAAGAAATTTGGGATATTGACCCAGAACTTCATCAAGAAGGTTTAGTTGTTCATACTGCTGGTTGGCCACTTGAAGGTGATACAACAGGTGGTGGTTATTTATATCACGCTGAAAACAACCAAGTATTTGTTGGTTTAATCATTGATTTAAATTATTCAAACCCGCATTTAAGCCCGTTTGATGAATTTCAAAAATTAAAGCATCACCCAAAATTTTCACAATACCTTAAAGGTGGTAAACGTGTATCTTACGGTGCCCGAGCTATTGCTAAAGGTGGCTTTAACTCACTACCTAAAATGACTATGCCTGGTGCTGTTTTGGTTGGTTGTGATGCTGGTACGATTAACTTTGCCAAAATCAAAGGTAACCACACTGCAATGAAGTCAGGCATGTTAGCCGGTGAAACTATTTTTAATGCTATTGCTGGCGGTGATGAAGGTGGTAATGATTTAACTGCTTACACTGACAACTTTAAAGCATCATGGTTATATGATGAGTTATACAATACTCGTAACTTTGGTGCAGTAATGCATAAGCTAGGTACGTTCTTAGGTGGTGCTTACAATACCTTAGATCAAAACTTCTTTGGCGGTAAATTGCCATTTAACTTTTCTGATAACAGCTATGATCATGAATCATTAAAACTTGCTTCAGAATGTGCTGTAATTAATTACGCTAAGCCAGATGGTGTACTTAGTTTTGATAAATTGAGCTCGGTATTCTTATCAAATACTAACCACGAAGAAGAGCAGCCTTGCCACTTAAAGCTTGCTGATATGAATATTCCAATTTCAGTAAACTTAGCTAAGTTCGCAGAGCCTGCACAACGTTATTGTCCAGCAGGTGTTTACGAAATAGAAGAAGATGAAGCAGGTGAGAAGAAGTTCGTGATCAACTCACAAAACTGTATCCACTGTAAAACTTGTGATATTAAAGACCCAAGCCAAAACATTACTTGGGTTACACCAGAAGGCACCGGTGGACCGAATTACCCGAATATGTAATTCAACATATTTACATATAAAAAGCGCCTGCGGCGCTTTTTTTGTTTATGAAAAATACCATAACTCCTCTTTCACATATTAACAATGTAGCGTAGAACGCATATATGTGATGAAAGAGGGATTTTCATCTCATTGTCCGCTCTCTTATTTTAATACTTCATTTTCTTTTGTTAGCGACTAAGCATTAAATTTACTATTTCTCATTGTTACAATTTCGATACACAGTAGTGCTTTTTAATTGTTAAAAACTTGCTATAAATAACGGGTAAGCAATTAATAATAAAAATAAAGAAGTTATCTATGTCAGAACATAATATAAAAAGAATTAATGAATTAGCCGATAAAATAATTACCGGCAAAATTAATCGTCAGGAAGATGAAGAGTTTAAAGCCCTGTATGCACTATATCGCAGTCAAAAGTAAATCCGGCTTTGAATTGTCGAGGTCAAATTTAATGTAAACGCCCTGTTTGACATTAAAAACTCCTACATATTTTACTGTATTGAAACTAGCTATTCTCGCTTTCAAATTGACCAATAGCTTTGTCTAAATGCTTATCAATAAATAGTAATGATAGCGGCCTAAGCACAATATAATAACCTACCAAAACAAAGACCAAAGGTACTAAAAAGTACCATGACTCGACATTAGCCAGCATAAAGAATGGTGGTATTAAAATTGCCATTTTCAATAGGTTTAATACAAATTTGGCTAAAGGCGACAACTTGGCCGTAGCTAAATTAATAATTTGTTGGCGACTGCGAAAATCAAATGTTTGCAGTTGTGGAAATTGATTTGAAGAAAAATAGAATTTCATGGTCTATCGTCTAAAATAAATGAGACAACTATTGTATCAAAGTCAAAACTTGTCGCAAACTAATAAAAAGTTATGTTAATAGAGTGAAAGTTGAACTAAAACAACCTTATTATACAATTAATAAGTACCTTATTAATTTGATCTTTGTTAGAATTGCGCCAATTTTTTAAACAGGTTAATAAAAATGAATGTAATTGAAGGCTCATTTGTAGCGTCTGGCAAAAAGTTTGCCATTGTTGTTTCACGTTTTAACAGCTTCGTAGTAGAAAGCTTATTAGAAGGTGCAGTTGACGCACTTAAACGTCACGGTAATGTTGCGGATGCAGATATTACTATTGTTCGTGTTCCTGGTGCATATGAGTTACCTGTTGCAGCAAAACGTATTGCTGCTAAAGGCGGTTATGACGCAGTTATTGCTATTGGCGCAGTAATTCGTGGTGGCACACCACACTTTGATTTTGTTGCTGGCGAATGTAACAAAGGTTTAGCACAAGTTGCGATGGAATTTGATATCCCAGTTGCATTTGGTGTTATTACAGTAGATTCAATTGAACAAGCGATCGAACGTTCTGGTACCAAAGCGGGTAATAAAGGTGCAGAAGCAGCTTTAAGTGCCTTAGAAATGGTTAACGTTTTAGATCAACTATAGGCGGAAAGCTTAGTGAAACCAACTCCTAGAAGAAAAGCCCGTGAAATTGCTGTACAAGCAATTTATTCATGGCAATTATCACAAAACGATATTAGTGAAATAGAAGCAAATTTTATTGCAGATAACGCTAAACGCCGTTTTGAGGCAGCATATTTTTCACAATTATTACGTGGTGTTGCTACTCACGTAGGTGAAATTGATGACGCTATTCGACCATTAGTTGATCGTCCTCTTGAAGACGTCGATCAAATTGAAAAAGCTATTCTACGAGTTGGTGTTTTTGAACTTCGTGATTGTAAAGAAGTTCCTTATAAAGTCGTTATTAACGAAGCTATTGAACTTGCAAAAGCATTTGCAACTGACGATAGTCACAAATTTGTAAATGGCGTACTTGATAAAGTCGTTAAAACATTTCGTCCAGAAGAATAACACTTGAAAGAATTTGAACTGATCAAAGAGTTCTTTACTGCTCAGCCTGTGAGCCGTAAAGATGTAGCTATGGGAATAGGTGACGATTGTGCACTTATTCGAGCAAACGATAATAAACTTATCGCTGTTACCACCGACACCTTAGTTGCCGGTGTTCATTTTCCTTTAAATACCCCTGCACGTGCAGTTGGGCATAAAGCGGTAGCGGTAAACTTAAGTGACATTGCTGCTATGGGGGCTGAACCTGCTTGGATCTCCGTTGCTATAACCTTACCTGAAGTTGATGAAGAGTGGTTGCGTGAATTTACTGCTGGTATGTTTGAGTTAACCGAATACTTCAACGTGCAACTTATTGGTGGTGATACCACACAAGGGCCATTAAGTATAACCATTACCGCGCAAGGTTTAGTACCTGAAGATAAAGCACTTTGTCGAAATGGTGCACAAAATGGCGATTACTTGTTTGTTACCGGTGATTTCGGTGATGCTGGTCTAGCACTCGCTGCGATTAATGGTCAAATTAAATTAAATGAAACTGATTTTGCTAGAGTAAAAGCGAAGCTCGATTATCCACAACCACAAGTGCTGGTTGGGCAAATGATCAGAGAGTTTGCTACTTCTGCAATCGATGTTTCTGATGGCCTGTTAGCCGATTTAGGCCATATCTGCCGAGCATCTACACTAGGTGTTGCTATAAATGTTGAAGATATTCCTTTATCAAAAGCACTGACTGATAATTTAAGTGCTGAAGATGCAATAAATATGGCATTAACCTCAGGCGACGATTACCAATTAATTTTCTCAGTACCGGCAACGAACAAAGTCGGTATAGAAACAGCTATGGCCCATGCTAATGTTGCGTTTAATTGTATAGGGCAATTAAATACCTCTGAAGAAATTAATCTTACTTATAAGAAGAAACCATTTGTGGTTAAAAAAGTAGGCTTTGAACATTTTTCAGTGAAAGCTTAAAACGCTGAGCAAAAATACTAACCGATAATACTAACCGAGCAAATAATGACTAAAAAAAGCGCCAGTGAATTATTTAATATAAAAGATCCTGTGCATTTTTTAGCGTTAGGTTTTGGTAGCGGCTTAAGCCCAAAAGCCCCTGGTACTATGGGTACACTAGCTGCTATTCCCTTGTACCTATTATGCTCACAACTTTCTTTAAACGTATTTATCGCAATAACTGTTTTTATTTCAATCGTAGGGATTTGGATCTGTGACAAAGCATCAAAAGACGCTGGCGTACACGATCATGGTGCAATTGTATGGGATGAAATCGCCGGTTTCTTCATTACCATGATAGCTGTTCCTGCTACTTGGCAAACAATAATTGTAGGCTTTATCTTCTTTCGTATTCTCGATATCGCCAAACCTTGGCCAATATCTATTGCAGACAAAAAAGTCGGCGGCGGCTTTGGCATCATGCTAGACGACATTATCGCAGGCATTCTGGCTTGTGTGTTGATGCATTTAATCTTTTAAGTTTAAGCACTCCATATTAACCTATACCTCCTTTGTTATTGCATTTGCTTGAACTGTCATTGTTATATAACGTTATTTACGCTGTACAGGGTTAATTTAGCTACTACGCCTTGCGTTCTTTATTGCTCCTATATTCATATCAACTGAACAATTGCATCTTGTCGTAGTTAGGCTGTAGCGAAATGTAAACTTTGAAACAGAACAAACCTTAATAAGGAGTATAAACGGTACATCTTGCCATGAGTGTTCGATAGCATTGGTGTCATCGTGGTATAGCAAATAAACGCTAAACATTAGGCAAAAAAAAACGGAAGACCAGCTTCCGTTTTGAATTAAACTATTAATAGTCCAGATCCCGTAACAAGTACGGGACGACTTGAGTCTATTTAATGCTTCTCAGAAATACCTTCATGAGTACCAGTAACAGCAATCTCTTCTGCAAGTTTCTCATCCATATTTTGAGGGTGAGAATCTTCAGCGCCATGCATCCAGTCAACAAGCCTGTCGCTTAGTAACCATAAGCAAATACCAGCAAGGAATGCCATAATTGCAACACCAGAGAAGGCTTGTAGAGGACCTGTTTCACCAACCATTTGGCCAACCCATGCAGCTAAATAGTTACCAACACCAGAGAAGAAGAACCACATACCCATAAGTAATGATGTGTATTTCAGAGGAGCAAGTTTAGTTACCATTGAAAGACCAATTGGCGATAAACATAATTCACCCATAGTATGGAACAAGTAGGCAAGTACTAGCCAAATAACGTGAGCTTTAACAGTCTCTGAATCGCCAATTTGTAACGCGGCCATTACCATTGAAATAAAACCAAGGCCTAAGAAAAACATCCCCATAGCAAATTTCTTCGGAGAGTTTGGCTCAGCAGCGCCCATCTTCAACCACATAGCAGCAAATATTGGCGCTAAGATAATTACGAAAATAGGGTTTACCGTTTGTAACCATGAGGCTGGCATTTCCCAACCGAAAAATACTAAGTCAGTTCTGTATTTAGCGAAAAGGTTCATTGAACCTGCAGCTTGCTCAAAACCTAACCAGAAAATAATAGTAAAGAATGACATGATTAAAATAACTTTAACACGGTCACGCTCTTCAGACGTTAATGGTGCGTTTGAAGCAGCAGACTCGCCTTTAAGTTGTTTAGCTGATGGTTCTACACCAATATTGCCTAAATATTTGTTCGAAAGTGCAAGTTGTAAAAGCACACCTAGTAACATACCAAAACCAGCTACTAAGAAACCGTATTGGTAATTAATTTTTTCACCAATAGTACCTACTACTAAGTAACCTAAAATTGAACCTAAGTTGATACCCATATAGAAGATTGTGAAAGCAGCATCACGACGCTTGTCACCTTCTTCATATAAATCACCAACCATAGTTGAAATGTTTGGTTTGAAGAAACCATTACCCAAAATAAGGAATATAAGACCGATCCATAAGAAAGTCTCTTCCATACCAGGAATAAAGCTATGCGGCATACCTAGGGAAAATTGACCTACCATCATTAGTAAGCCACCAACGATAATAGATTTACGTTGGCCCCATACATTATCGGCCATCCAACCACCTAATACAGGTGTTACATAAACGAAGAAGGCGTAGATACCTAAAATACCAAGCGCTTTAGATTGTAGAGCCGTTTGGAATGCTTTTTCAGCACCTTCTGCAGCAGCATCAATACCAAAGTAGGCCATATCCCAGCCAAAATTTCCGGCCATCGCTACTAAATAAAGTACAAAAATACCACGCATACCGTAGTAACTCATACGTTCCCACATTTCGGTACCAAAAAGTAAGAACAAACCTTTCGGGTGACCAAACATATTGCCTGCATTAGGCCCCACATTCGAATTAGACATTTAACTTCCTATATAACTTCTTATAATTTTAAAAACACAATGGTTATACCTATCGTAAAAAGTAAATGCAAGAGAAGTTAGTCAAACTGTAACAATTCGTATAAGGTTTTTTGTAAACGTTTAAATGGAAATTTGTACAAAAACAAACTTTTTAATACGAAATAAATAGTTATAAATACATAAAACTAAAATGCATTAACACAAAAATTACAATTTAGTAGTATAAAGAACTTTAAAATAGATCTGATATTGCCTATAATCACTACGCTTAAACTAGTGTTTAATAGAAAGATTTTACATCTTGAGCAAAGATAAAGAAATCTGCTAATATTAAACCACTCGTTAAAATAAATACATTAAACTTAATAAAGTTATGTGTTTATTAATTATTAGAATAAATAGATTTATTTGTAGTTTGTGGAGACGTTTTATCTTTGGTTACAGTATAAATACGAGAAAAATTTCAAATGTTTGATTTCTCAATTTTAATTTATCCTGCTTGTACTGCCTTTCTTTTTGCTTTTGCAGCAATCAAAGTTATTAAACCTTTAGCTCTCGAATTCGGTTTAGTAGATACACCTTCGGCCAGAAAAAAACACAGTGGTAATGTACCTCTTATTGGTGGTATTTCAATATTTTTAGCCGTTTTAGCGGCAACAACTATTTGGCTCCCTAATACTCAAGAACTTCGTTTATACCTAATTGCATCAGCAATGATGGTATTTATTGGCGCGGTTGACGATAAATATGACTTAAGCGTTGGCGTACGACTTGTTGGTCAATTAATCATTGCCAGCTTAATGATCTATGGTGTTGGTGCGTATATTCATGATTTAGGTAATTTATTTGCTTTTGGTGAATTAGATCTTGGCTGGTTTGGTATACCATTTACATACTTTGCCATCATAGTCGCGATAAATGCTTTCAATATGATCGATGGCATTGACGGCCTAGTTGGCTCATTAAGTATCAATACCTTTGCTGGTATTTCAATTTTATTTATATTGAAAGGACATGAAGGTTACATTAGCTATGCGCTTATTCTTGCAACCGCAATTTTCCCATATTTATTATTTAACTTAGGTATTCCTGAAGGGAAAAGTAAAAAAATATTCATGGGCGATGCTGGCTCAATGTTTATTGGCTTAAGTGTTGTGTGGCTATTATCTGAAGGCTCTCAAGGTGAGTTGCGTTCATTTAATGCAATAACGGCTTTATATCTAACGGCTATCCCATTAATGGATATGTTAGCAATCGTTATTCGACGAATAAAAAAAGGCCAATCTCCATTTAAACCAGATAGAGACCATATACACCACATCCTGCTACGGTTAGGCTATAACCAACGTCAAACGTTAGTTATTATTTCAATTATGGCGGCGTTATTGACAACTATTGGTATCTTAGGTGAAGTTTACTTTGTACCTGAAAGCTTAATGTTGGCATTGTTTTTAGCTATCTTTGGCATGTATCATAGTGTGCTGCGTAGTACAAAGGCACTTAACCGCTTCATTAAAGTTAGTAAATAACAATTCTTTAAGCAAAACATACAGTTAATTTCAGTATTAACATGGAAGATTTGTTTATTCTCATATACAATTAAACCATCAAAATTATTCACTGTATTTATCTTTAATCTGAAATAAATGCAGGTTATTAATTAATCAATAAATTATAAAAACATGAAAACTTTTTTTGCTTTACTATTTCCTGCAAGTTTATGTTTATTAACAGCTTGTGTATCACCCCCGCCTGACGTTACTGCTCAGGTGCCGTTAATTTCCAAGTCAACGTTAAGTTATTCTTCTGCCGAAATATTGCCGGAAGATTTATGGGCAAGTTTAAATAATGCTTTCCAGGGAACTTCAATAGATTCTGATTACGGTTCAATAAATGTTGAAAATACTTATATTTCAGCAATGGGACATTGGTGTATTGCTTTTAACTTAACTAAAACTGATACAGTTGAATCAACTAAAACGTTAAACCCAGAAAGTAAATATTACGGGCAGGACAGAAGAGCTTGTAAGAATAATGAAACTTGGTTTTTTATATCTCCATTGATGACAAACTATAATGGGGCTATTAATGACTAACTTAATAACACCGTCATTGTGGCGCATGCCGCAATCTTTCTTTATTTTTCGTCTTTCCCGCGCATGCCGGAACCCACAAAAGATCGCAAGCATTCTTTCTCGTCATTCCCGCGCAGGCGGGAATCCAGAAGTGAACTCAAGCTTAATTTTTCGTCTTTGTGGCGAAGGCCGCAATCTTTTATTTTTGTGCTTAGCTCTTCTAACTATGCTTACGCTTGCACAACCTGCAAACGCTGCATTACCAAAGTCAGCCAAAATGGATGCGGCTAATCAAGCATTAGCTGGCAGCATGACACCTAACCAAGCATTAACACAGCTTGATAGTACTTCATCAATGCCAACTGATGTAACGGCGTTAAACCAAGGCGAATACTCTCAAATCTACCGCTCAGGTACTATGCTCCCTGGTGAATATCCTATCGAGCTTTTGCTTCCCACTGTTGAAGAGGGCATGCCCGCACCATACGGTGCTAATATTTTTGCTGGCGGCTATGAAACAGAGCGTGTAGAAGGCACCAACGATGATTATTTAATTGCCGCTGGAGATAAAATATCTATCTGGCTATGGGGTGCAGTTAATTTTGCTGATGTCACTACCGTAGATAACCAAGGTAATATATTCATTCCTGAAATTGGACCAATACAAGTTATAGATGTACCAGCTAGTAAAATAAATCAATTAGTTACTACCAAATTACGTTCTGTTTATAAACAAAGCGTGCAAATTTACGTAAACTTATTAACAGCGACTCCTGTAAGTGTTTATATTTCGGGGCCGGTTATCCGTCCTGGGCAGTATGCAGGTATGGCTTCAGACTCAGTATTATATTTTTTAAAACGTGCGGGCGGTATTGATGCAGAACGTGGTAGCTACCGTAAAATACAGATTATCCGAGATGGCAAAAATATAGTAACAATTGATCTTTACGATTTTATTCGCAAAGGTTATATGCCAACTATTAATTTTAAAGATAAAGATGTAATTCTAGTCGAACCACAAGGTGCAACTGTTGTAGTCACTACAGGCGCTAAAAACCCTTTCAGATTTGAATTTACAGATAACCAAGCCCAAGGTTCAGAACTTACAAATTATGCTAAACCGTTAACTAAAATTTCTCATGTTGGGGTTGTAGGCACCCGAACAGAAGGGCCTTTTTCAATTTATCAACCAATAAATGAATTTGAAGATTTCACTTTAATGGACGGTGACAAACTATTTTTTAATGATGACTGGGACGCACAAGTCTTAGATGTAAAACTTGAAGGTAGTTTTATTGGGCCATCATATTTTACAGCGAAAAAACCAACAAAATTATATGATCTGTTAAACCATGTACAAGTTGACCCTGAACTAGCCGATTTCAGTTCAATTTATATTCGCCGTGAAAGCGTTGCACTTAAACAAAAAGAAATGATTGATCAATCTTTAGATCGTTTAGAGCGAAATGTGTATACAAACCCTACTATTTCATCCGGTGAAGCTGCCATTCAAGTACAAGAAGCATCATTAATTTCAGGCTTTGTCGCACGAGCGAAAAAAATAATGCCACTAGGTAAAGTGATCGTTTCTGATAAAGGAGAAATAGCTAACATAAACTTAGAACAAGGTGATGTTGTCGTTATCCCTGAAAAAACCGATTTGATACATATCGGTGGTGAAGTTTTAATGCCACAATCGGTTGTGTTTAATTCACAAGCAACTGTGACAGATTACATTGCTTGGTCAGGAGGATACACTGAACGAGCAAACTACGAGCGTCTTTTAATCGTTCATGCAAATGGCATGATCACATTTCATGATGAAGAGTCAGACAGCTGGATGGCAGAAGGCTCTGATTTAGCTACGTTGCAGCCAGGCGATCAAATACTTGTTTTACCAAGGGTTGTAGCAAAATCAATGGAAACTGTTAAAGACTTGACACAAATTATTTATCAAATAGCAGTTGCTGCAGATGTGGTTGCAAACTAATTAAATGGCTGAAGTGATAAAACGATCTCGCATACAAGTTTGGCAAGATGTTATCTTTGCAATATTTTTGCGGGAAATTAGAAGTCAATTTAATGATAAATTTGGTATTAGTTGGGCAATTGTAAATCCCTTGATTTTTATTTTTGTTTTGTCGTATGGCAGGTCAATGTTAATGGGGGATACTACTCATGCAATGCCCACATTTATGTTTATGTTATTTGGAATGCTCTTTGTTCAACTATTTTTGGGAACTTTAGGTGCGGCATCAACTGCAATAAAAAAAAACAAACCCCTATTTGCTTTCCGGCAAGTACAACCAATTAGCGCAGTAATCGCTCTAGTTTTATTTGAGCTTTTAGTCAATATAGTGATTATTATAGTTTTGTTCGCGCTTATTTATTTTATGAAATTTGAGGCACAACTTAATAACCCTTTATTAATAGGAGGGTATTTATTACAGCTCTGGTTGATAAGTGTAAGCTTAGGTTTAATATTTGCGATAGCAGCATCATTTATTAGTGAAATTCAGAAAATTCAATCTTTGTTACAAAGACCAATGTTTTTTCTTTCAGGTATCTTTTTCAGTTTGCAAGATATTCCTAAAGAATACTGGGGATATTTAGACTGGAATCCGGTATTACATGCAGTTGAATTGTCAAGAGATGCAGCATACCCAACCTTTGGTGCGCAAGGAGTAAGTGATACGTATTTGCTTAGTTGCACTATAGTCTTAGTGTTTTTTGCTTTAGCTTGTTATCGAATAACGTGGAAGCAAGTTTTAAGTCGATGATAAAATTAAATAATGTTACTAAATATTACCCATCTAATTTAGGTAAACAATATATATTGAAAAATCTGTCTTTTTCAATTCCTCAGAATCATAACATTGCTATTCTTGGAGCTAATGGTGCAGGTAAATCAACTCTCTTTCGTTTGTTGGCTGGTAGTGAATATCCAAACAAAGGACAAATAACAACGAATTTGAGTATTTCTTGGCCTGTAGCGTTAGCAACAGGTATTCATGCAAAAATGACAGGTAGAGAGAATACACGATTTATTGCTAGAGTTAACGGTGTCGCTAATATTGATGCTTATGAGAAAAAAGTAAAAGAATTTGCTGAACTTGGAGTTAAATATGATTTACCTGTACAAACTTATTCAAGTGGTATGCGTGCAAAATTAGCATTTGCATGTTGCATTGCAATCGATTTTGATGTGTATTTAATTGATGAAGCTACATCAGTTGGTGATCCAAAATTTAAAAGGAAAGCAAAGAATGCGCTATTACAAAAAAGTAAAAGTGCTAGTGTAATTATGGTTAGCCATGATTTAAAGGAAATTCGAGAGTTTTGTGATAGTGCTATAATTATGTATAAAGGCAAGCTTGAATTTTGTAATGATTTAGAAATAGCAATAGAAAAATATCAGGCATTATAATATGAGCCGAAAACAAATAGAAAAAATAGAAGAAGAATTTCAAAAGTTAAAAGGGACTGCAACTGAGACGCAATGGAATAACCCTGATTATATTATTCGTATTTCAAAAGAATATGACATTAATAATGTTGCACTCGCATATCGACTAATGCAAAGAGCTCATAACCTTCGGCCTAATGGCCCAGCTATAAAGGCTCGTATAGAAAAACTTAAACAAAGAATAACAACTGAGCAACCTAAAGCAATAATCAGTCAAAGTAAATTTGAAAAGAACTTAGATAGATCTAAAAGTTTTGCAAGGATGTACAGCCCTCTTTTAAATTCGCTTATTGATAAATGGCGCCTTTTACCACATTGGTTTAAACAGCCAATCGTCTTGTCGGTATTTTTACCTTGGTTATGTTTCAGTCTTTATCAAATTATTTGGGCCAGCCCACGCTATGAGAGCCAATCTCAACTCATTGTGCGCCAACCTGATGATATGGCGACTCTAGATGCATCTATGGCTGTATTAAGTGGTCTAGGCATGCCTGCAACAAACACTGATACGCAGTTAGTTGAAGCTTATATTAATTCAAATGACATGTTGCAATATTTAGCAGAAAATATATCGATAAAGGAACATTTCGGCTCAATTTCCTCAGATTTTTTTAGTCGCTTACACAATTGGGACTCTAATGAAGATTTTTTAGCTTATTACCAAGAACATATTCTAGTTGAAATTGATGATGTGTCCTCAATTATTTCTGTTAAAACTCAAGGGTTTAGTCCTGAGTATGCACAACTGCTGAATGAAACGATAGTAGAACGTGCCGAATGGTTTATAAACAGTGTTGGTCATAAAGTCGCGCAAGAGCAATTGAAATTTGTACAAGGTGAGCATGATATAACAGCTAAAAAATTAGAACTGGCGAAAACTAACTTACTAGCGTTTCAAAAAGAGCATAACCTTTTAGATCCTGAAACTGAAGGTATGGCATTTCAAAAAATAGCATATACTTTAGAAGGAGAGCTATCGGCTAAAAAGGCTGAATTATATGCAATGAAAGCCGTAATGTCAGATGATTCACCTAAAGTATTATCATTAGAAAGAGTAATACATGCGTTGGAAGAGCAATTAAATGATGAAAATAGCCGATTGTCTGGGCATGATGAGAGTAGTTCTCTCACTGTTGGTGAAAAAGTGGCAATGTTTTCAGATTATAAAATAGATCTAGAGATAGCATTACAAACTTATGCAGGCTCTCTAGTTTCATTAGAAAAGACACGCATAGAAGCCTATAGAAAAATGCAGTTTTTGGTGGTTGTTGAATCTTCTACATTACCAGAAGACAATCAATATCCAGAAGTTGTCTATAATATTAGCTTATTCGGAATTGTATTATTACTTTTCTTCGGGATTATTAAAATTATTATCGCTACAATTAAAGAATTAAATTAAAGGTTAGGAATAAAGTAAATGAGGAAAGGTATTATATTAGCTGGCGGTAGTGGCACGCGCTTACACCCGCTTACGAAAGTTGTTAGTAAGCAGCTAATGCCAATTTACGATAAGCCGATGATCTATTATCCGCTATCAACTCTTATGCTTTCAGGAATCCAAGATATTCTTATAATTTCGACTCCAGAAGAGTTACATCGTTTTATAAACCTATTTGGCGATGGGAGTCAATGGGGTCTTAATTTAAGTTACATAGCGCAGCCTTCGCCGGACGGTTTGGCCCAAGCATTCATTTTAGGAGAGCAATTTATTGGTAACGATCCTTGTACCCTAATTCTAGGTGATAATATTTATTATGGTCATGATTTTGCTAAATCATTACAAAATGCTGCTCAAGTAACTGATGGTGCAACTGTATTTGGTTATCATGTACATGATCCTGAAAGGTACGGTGTTGTTGAATTCGACGCCAATTGGAAAGCATTGTCTATTGAAGAAAAGCCGGAAATACCAAAATCTAACTATGCAGTCACTGGTTTATATTTTTATGATAATCAGGTGGTTGACCTCGCTAAAGAAGTTAAACCATCGCATCGAGGTGAATTAGAGATTACTGACTTGAATAACATGTATTTACAACAAAACCAATTAAATGTTGAATTAATGGGGCGTGGTTCTGCCTGGCTCGATACCGGTACTTTAGATAGCTTACTTGATGCCTCTAACTATATAGCAGCAATAGAGAAACGGCAGGGATTAAAGATTTGCTGCCCTGAAGAAATAGCTTACAGACAAGGTTTTATTAATGCAGAGCAAGTAGAAAAATTAGCTGCACCATTAATTAAAAGTGGCTATGGAAAATACTTAATGCAAATTTTGACTGATAAAATAAAATAGTAAGTTTTATGATAATTATTGAAACTAATATACCTGATGTAAAAATAATTGAACCCAAAGTCTTTGGCGATGAGCGTGGGTTTTTCTTTGAGGTATTTCG
This sequence comes from Thalassotalea psychrophila, assembly GCF_031583595.1. Lineage (NCBI taxonomy): Bacteria > Pseudomonadati > Pseudomonadota > Gammaproteobacteria > Alteromonadales > Colwelliaceae > Thalassotalea > Thalassotalea psychrophila. The sequence continues at coordinate 3,525,827 of NZ_CP134145.1, read as the reverse complement.
TGATGATGTTTTTCAAACACAAGTAGCCCAACGTGTTTTCGTACAAGACAACCATAGTAAATCTAAGCAAGGGATTTTACGTGGTATGCATTACCAGTTAGAACAGACTCAAGGGAAATTAGTAAGGGTTGTTCAAGGTGAAGTCTTTGACGTTGCAGTTGATATGAGAAAAAGTTCACCTACATTTGGTCAATGGGTTGGTGTAACATTATCAGCCGAAAATAAACGCCAATTGTGGGTTCCTGAAGGCTTTGCGCATGGCTTCTATGTAACTTCTGAGTCTGCAGAATTTGTTTACAAATGTACTGATTATTATGCTCCTGAACATGAGCGTTCTTTACGGTGGAATGATCCTGATATTGGCATTGAATGGCCATTAGTTAATAATCAGTCTCCAGAACTTTCAGGTAAAGATTTAGAAGGTGATCTTTTTATTAACGCTGATACGTTTGAGTAACTAGATGAAAATAATTATCACCGGTAAAAATGGTCAACTTGGATGGGAATTATTAGATACCCAACCTGCAGGCGTCGAAGTTTATGCATTTAGTTCACAAGAGCTGGACATCACTGATGCCGATGAGGTAAACGCAACGTTTGCCAAACTAGCTCCTGATTTTGTCATAAATGCAGCCGCTTATACTGCTGTAGATAAAGCAGAAACTGATATAGAAGCATGTTATCTGGTTAATAAAGTTGGTGTTGAAAATATAGCGAAGGCTTGCAAAACAATTAATGCTAAATTTGTTCACATATCGACCGACTTTGTTTTTGATGGTAAGCAAAATACCCCTTATAAACCCGAGCATAAAACTAAGCCTATCGGTGTATACGGCGAAAGCAAATTAGCCGGGGAAAAATCAGTTCTAGAATTGCTTCCAAGCAGTTCTATTATTATTAGAACTGCTTGGGTATATTCAAGTCATGGTAATAATTTTGTTAAAACAATGTTGCGATTGATGAGAGAGCTACCAAAATTAGGGATAGTTTATGATCAAGTTGGTACACCTACTTGGGCAAAAGGGTTAGCTAGAGTTATTTGGCAACTGATTGAAAAAGATTATGATGAATTATTATCAGTTAGTGATTTTGGTAAAGTTTACCATTGGACAGATGCCGGTGTAACATCTTGGTATGATTTTGCTATTGCTATTCAGCAGCAAGGACTAACTCTTGAACTTTTAAGTAATGAAATTCCTGTACGACCTATACCTGCAAGTGCTTATCCAACTCCAGCACAGAGGCCATCGTTTAGTGTATTAGATAAAAGTAGTTTAGAAAAGTTAACGGGTATAGAGACTATTCATTGGCAAAAACAATTAAACACAATGTTAACTGAGCTTTTATAAACTTTGATGTGTTCAAAGAAAAACATTGTAAAATATATTAACTATTAAATAGAAAGAATATTATGGAAACGAAACATCTACTAGTTACTGGCGGTGCCGGTTTTATTGGAGCAAACTTCGTTCATTATTGGTTAGAGAATAATCCTAATGACAAAGTAATCGTGCTTGATGCATTAACGTATGCAGGCAATCAAGAAAGTTTATCCACTGTTGAAAAAAATCAGAATTTTGAATTTGTGCATGGAGATATTTGCAATACAGAATTAGTAGAAAAATTATTAAGAGATAAACAGTTAAATACTATTGTTCACTTTGCTGCAGAATCTCATGTTGACCGATCAATTACTGGGCCAGATGCATTTATTGAAACTAATATAATTGGTACATACAGTTTACTTAAAGCGGCTAAGAAAGTTTGGTTAGATGAACCTACAACAGCAGTAGAGCATCGTTTCCACCATGTTTCAACTGATGAAGTTTATGGTACATTAGGTCCAAACGACCCTGCCTTTACAGAAAACACAGCGTATGAGCCGAATTCACCATATTCTGCTAGTAAGGCTGCAAGTGATCATTTAGTACGCGCTTATCACCATACTTATGGATTAGACGTTACAACAAGTAACTGCTCAAACAACTATGGTCCATTGCATTTTCCAGAAAAACTTATTCCATTAGTTATTACCAATATTCTATATGATAAGCCCTTGCCTATATACGGTGATGGCCAACAAATTCGTGATTGGTTATATGTTGAAGATCACGCTCGAGGTATTGAACTAGTTCTGAATAAAGGTCGTATAGGAGAAAACTATAATATCGGAGGTAATAATGAATGGGCCAATATTGATATTGTAAAAGTTATCTGTAAATTGATGAATGAAGAGTTTGCAAACAATGAATCTATAGAGAAAAATTACCCATTAGCCAAGTCAGCTATTTCAGGTCATGCTGAATCACTTATTACCTATGTTAAAGATAGGGCTGGTCATGATAGACGTTATGCAATTGATGCGACCAAAACGAATAGTGAATTAGGCTATAAACCGGTTGAATCATTTGATTCAGGAATTGAAAAAACCATTCGATGGTACCTTGAAAATAACAAGTGGTGGCAGCCACTGCTGTAGCTAACAATTATCAATCTAACAGTTACAGACACAAAATTCGTCGTTATTAAAGTTGGTTTGGAGAGGTAAAACGGCGGTAATAAACAGTTTCAGTGCTAAACTTTTATGTAAAGCTAAGATTGTACGATTGTTTATTTTTGAAATTCCTTATATTTTAAAGCTGTAAAATATTCAATAAAGACTTTCAGAATTGAGAAAATAAACTTAATTAGTAATATAAAACTAGAGAATTAAATGACAAAAATAATATTTTCAGGAATTGCAAATAAAATTGCTAAACATTGTGTAAATTTATTAACTGAGGCTGGGTTATCTACAACCGAGTCAGAACAATATATAAAACCGAATTTTGAATCAAATAATGGCATTCCAGTATGGGTTGCAAGCAATGATTTGCACAATTTGTATTCTTCAAGCGAAGAAAAAGATGATATTAAATTTATTTTGTTTTTTAATTCACCAGAATGCACCTTATCGTTATTAGAACCTGAAAAAATTGATAGAAATGATAATGTTTTTCCTGATTGGATTGAAATTACTAACGAGTTACTTAATTTTTATTTGTCGAATATGAAAAATACAATATTGGTTAATGTAGCTTCCTGTATAAATAAACCACACTCATTAATTGACATTGTAAACACTAAGTTTGGCAGTAAACTTCAACATCGATTGAGTAGCGAGGAACTAAAGTCAAAAACACACGAATTTTCATTAAATCAATTATTTGAAACGAAACAATCTGTTAGCATGAACTCACTTTTTGATAACGACTTAATCCAAGAAGTCTACGAAAAAATAGTAAGTGCTGCAGATTTAGTTACAGATATTGACGAAAGCACTTTTGAAAGTCGTGCAAAACTTCATGCGGAAAAAAGTGTCACTGAATTAGCTACTCTACAACATAAGTCAGTTAAAAACACAGAATTTGAAAGTCATGTCTCTGAGCTAACGTCTGAAAATGAAATTGCCTTATTACAAATCCATCAACTTCAAGAAGAACTAGAGTTTTATTTTATCAAGTCACAATCTACGGCTATCTGGAAAAATAAATCAATGCAGGTCGATGTTACAAATAGACGTTTTGAAAAAATGTTAAAACTTCAAAACATCTAAATACTAAAAACATAAATTAGAAAAAAATGCGTAAAATTGTAATATCCGATCCAGGTTTAAGGGAATATGGAGGCCATCATCCTGGTATGATCAGTGCCTTAACTAATTCTGAACTAATCGCAGGTGATGCTATAAAGCTAGACGTTTATTGTAATAATGAATGCGATATTAATTTTATTGAAACAAATAGGTCAAAAAAAAACGCAATAATTGAACATTTTTCAACTGATTTTTATTTATATTTTTATCAAAGTTGTAGCATTAGCGATTTAACTCCATACATAAATAAACTTGTTAAAGAGTATTTGGACGTTTTACTTAAATATCAATTTTCTACCCAAATAAATCAGACGATATTTTTATATCATACGCTTCACTGGGAGCATGCAATGGCACTAGCTTGTGCTATTTCACTATTTAAAAAACAAACTAAAAATACGTTTCAATATTGTATTTTCCTAATGTATAGCCCAGAAAAATATAGTCAAAATGGTTTATTAGATATTAAACGTTATTTAAATTTTAAAGTGGCATTTAATCTTCTCCAAAAACAGCATGGAGTTCGACTTTTTGCCGCAGATGAAGAGTTACGTTTGAGTTATAAAAAAATGCTTAATATAAACATTGATATACATCCATGTGGCTTGTTGAATTATGTGGGGAAAAATAGTAAACCAATAAAGGATGACTTCCAACAGTTAAAAAGTAACAGCGCACATACAAAAAGAAAAAAATACAGCATTCTTTTGTTTACGGGTGATGCCAAAGTGAATAAAGGATTTTTAGATTTACCTTCATTACTTTCTGAAATTATTAGTAACCTCACAATAGAAAATTTAACCATCACCATTCAATATACAATTACTAATGAAAGTGAACAGCTCAAAAGTGTTGATGAGACATTGAAAGGTATAGCTTGTAATGATAAGCGAATTGTAATTGTTGACAGGTTTTGGACCCATACAGAATTACACGATAATTTTTCTAATGCAGACATAATGTTATTCAACTATTGCGATAAAGTATATATGGAGCAAAGTTCAGGTGTATTATGGCTTGCAGCAATGCACAACCTTAAGATGTTATTTTTAACTGATACTTGGCTAAACAGAGAAGCTGAACGTTTGAATTGTGAGTTCCAGGTCGTTAAAAGATATGAAATAGTAGATAAATTAAATGGTTATTTAGTGGATTGCGCAAGTAATGCTGATATAATTTTACGTAACGAAATTGAACCTAAAAATAGTTATAGAACAACACTTTTACAAGATCTTAGTGTTTGGTTAGACAATATCTATAAAGAAAAGTAAGGCCGCTTTAACATGACAAAACCAATTAGACCTAAAAATGGAAATGCTACACTTTTAGAGAATGCTAGCAAAAATATTGGCGCAATTGTACATGTTGGTGCAGGTAACTGTAATGAACTGGAAGACTACTTAGCTTTGAAACCCGAACAAATCGTTCTTATTGAACCCGTGCCTCAGTTTTTTAATAAGTTAACTAAAAAAGCGGCTGTAAACAAAAAGATTAAATTGTTTAATGTTGCACTGTCATCTGATGAAAACAAACATCTACTACACTTAACTCAACCCGTTCAGTTCAGCAGTTTAAACAAAGCGGTAAATTTAAAGAAAGTTTTTAAGAACCTTAAAGATGAAAAAAACATTGAAGTCAATACTCTTTCATTTACTAATCTTATTGAAAGACTGGCTTTAGATTGTGAAAATAATAATAGTCTTATTTTGCAAATGAATGGAAGTGAATATGACTGTTTGAACAATTCGACTATTGAGAGTTTAACGTTGTTTACCAATATTACAGTACAGGTAGGCAAATATAATTATTTTGAAAATGCTTCTAATGAAAGCAAGATTACTCAATTGATGATAAATAAGGGCTTTCAATTAGAAAAGCGCTCTAATGAAGGTGTGATTTTCTCTGAGCTTACTTTTAAACAAGATAAAAATGTACAAAAAATTAAAAAGTTAGAGCGCAAGTTGCTAGAGGTTGAATCTTATAATTTGAGTCTGAAAACTAAACAAGCTGAATTAATTGAATGTAACAAAAGTAAAGACGAGCAAATAGCTAATTTAACAGTCGAGCGTGATGAGGAAGCAAGCTGCCGCCAAAAGAACGAAGAATGGGCGGAATCTCTTAAGTTACAAGTTGAAAGCTTAAAAACAGAACTGAAAGAGAAATCACGCAGTTCTAGTGTAGGGAAAAAAATGCTAACTAAAGCTCAAATAGACTTAGATCATTTAAGAGAGTCGTATAGTCAAAAAGTAACTTCAGAAAAGGAACTTGTAAACTTAGTTAAAGAGCTAAGGAAAAACCTAATTTTGGCGTCACGTTATTATCAACAATTACAGCAAGAGTCCCCTGAGTTGTTTTTAGCTTCTGAAAATGTTGTGGATAACTAAAATGTCTACAAATTTTGAAATGCTTAAAAAACAACTTGACGATGCAGTAGGATTAATTGAAAAAACGAATGTTGATTGGGAGAGTCATATAGGCTTACCTGAGTCATTTGGTTCTTTGAACGACATTCAATCACTTTTGGATCTTTGTGATAAAATTTGTAAAGAATATGAAGTTAAAAAAAAACCAACTATACGTATTATACATCATTTAGCGTGCAGTGGAGGGACTCTCATATCTAAATGTATTTCAGCTATGCCTAATGTATATTTGTTAAGCGAAGTTCATCCGTTCATAAATAGAGGTACAGGACTTGGAACTGATATTTCGACATTGACTAAATATGCAGGAATACCTAATCAAAGAAAATTAGCCGAAGGTTTATTTAAAGAATCAATCGATAAAGTTTATCAACATGTAAATGATTTAGGTGGTGCTCTTGTATTGCGTGATCATTCTCATGTCGATTTTAATACTAACGAGGAAATTCCCGAAAAGAGTAGAACTCTAGCTATATTAGAAGAAGACTATACTGTGCAATCCATTTTAACTATTCGTAATCCAATAGATTCTTATGAATCGCTTGTAAAAAATGGTTGGGTGCATTTTAAGCCAAGGACATTTGATGAGTATTGTTCCAGGCTATTGCAATTAATCAATAAATTTAAGAAAGAAGAAATATTTAAATACGAAGATTTTGTAAAGCAGCCGAAAGAACAAATGCAAATGATCACAAAAGCACTATCTCTGCCATATGATGATGATTTTGAAGATATCTTTGGAATATTTAAAGTGACAGGTGATAGTGGGAGAAGTTCTGATGTAATAAGTGATAGACCAAGAAGAGAGCTATCAGCAACTTTTGAAAATGAAATCATTAACTCCACAAACTTTCAAAGCATTATTGATGCAAATTATTTTAAAACCCAATAGAGTAAAGTGTTTCATATATTTGGAACAAACTGCATTAGGCAGACGCTTTTAAAAAAGGTCCAACATAAAATGAAAAACTACCCAATTGTAAGATAGAGTTAATTAAATTGCTCACTGTAAGCCATACCCTATAAATGTTTATCCAATTGGAACATTCAATATGAAGAATCAACCTAAAATTTATATCTGTACACCTTCATTTAACTCTGCAGAGACAATTGAGCAAACTATTTTGAGTGTTATAAATCAGAAGGGAAATTTTGAACTTTATTATCATGTTCAAGATGGAGGCTCTAAGGATTGTACTCTCGATATATTAAAACGTTATAGTGCATCTATTGAAAAGAGGAAAAGTGATAATCCTAAAATCCATTTCTCATTTGAATCTACTAATGATAACGGTATGTATAATGCAATTGTTAAGGGGTTTACTCGTTTTGAAATTCCATCTAATAGTTGGATGACTTGGATAAACTCAGATGATCAGCTTGAGCCCGATGCATTAAGTTATATCTCAGGTATTGATGCATCTAATATAAAAAATGTTAATTGGATAGGAGGGCAATCATCAGTTATATTAGAATCTGGAAAGCATATACACTCTTTTCAGCCATTAAATGCAGACATCATAAACACAGGCGTTGTGGATGGTTTATTCTGGGGATTTGTTCAACAAGAAGGTATGTTCTTCCGTCAATCTTTGTGGGATAAAATAGATCTGAAAAATAACTTTGCCAATTTTAAATATGCAGGGGATTGGAGTTTATGGCGTGAATTTTCTAAACATGAAATTTTTTACCAAGTAGATAAAATTTTAGGAAACTTTTATAAAAGAAAAGGTCAGCTATCTGAAGTGAATCGTGGAGGGTATATGGAAGAGGTAGATTTTACTATATCTGAAAGTCATCGACGTGATCTGTTCTTAAAAATACAAAAACAATCAGAGGTGCGTTATGAGCTAACAACTGACTACCATTTAATTGAAAAAAGCATTCTCCCTGCGATCCAGTATTGGCAACAACGAAGAAAAAAAGAAGATTTGATGAAAAACACAATAATTACTGAAAATATCATTGCATATGATAATCATTGGCAGTTTCCTGCTATTACTGAGCAGCATGCGTTTAATAAATTGAAAGAATATCTATATAAAACCAGTACTAATGTCATCTATTTTGCTTTCCCTTGGGCGACATTAATTGATTTACTCAATAATAATAAAGATAAAGGAGCTGAGTTAGAGGAAATATTATATTCTTTCAAGGAACAGCTAAAAAATAAAAAAGTTATAACAACATGTCAACACATTCATATGTTGAAATATCAATGTTTATTCGATAAAGTAGGAATTACTGATATATTTTGGACTCACAAAGTAGCAGCTCAGGACTGGTTACCTGATTACGAATCTATCAATATTCACCCTTTTCCCTTATATCCCGTGCAAGCAATTGATACTGATGAAAGTAAAGAAACTTCAATATTAGAGCGTAAGTATTTGTTCTCTTTTGTTGGGGCAAAAGCTAATCGTTGGTATTTGACTCAATCAAGAACTCATATTTTAGATCTATTATCAGGTTTTCCAAATAGCAAAGTCATTGGGCGAGACTCATGGCATTACAATAAAACAGTTTATGAACATCAAATCCATAATGAAATATCTAGTAAAATAGATTTAGTTGACAAAGATACATCTGAAGAGTTTAAACAAATATTAAATGATTCCATCTTTTCACTTTGCCCTTCTGGTTCTGGTCCTAACTCAATAAGATTATGGGAGTCGATTGGTTGTGGCGTAATACCTGTTATATTAGCTGATTCATATCAGCCCCCGGGAAATCAAAAGCTTTGGAATGAAGCTGTTGTATATTCGAAGGAAGATTCTGAATCGATTAAGCAGTTACCAGGGGTGTTAGCTGAAATTGCAAAAGATAAAGAATTACTCACTCGAAAACGTCATGCTCTTAAGCAACTGTGGTTGCTTTATGGGCCTGATTGTTTCGTTTATGATATTTTAAAAGAGTTTTTAAATAATTCGCCTAATGTTTTGTACAAATTTAAATCATTAAAGTCGCTAAAGTCTTTGGTCGATGATTATGAAAGTGGGAAATGCACCAAAGAAATGATCATGTTATCTTGTGTTTCTAAGCTGCTAATTGACGCCGATAACTTTTTTTTAGAATATACTCGCAGTGATTTAAGTAAACAAAGCGTTATAGAAATATTTGCAGAGGATAATAAATATTTCGAAGCTTTTAATAAAACACTTTTGCTTAAACACATAGAATTAATTTAAAGAGGGTTATTAAGTGAAAATTTGTCTAGTTGGAAAACATTCTAATAGAACACCATTTGCATATTCTGAATATAAGTTATTATTTAAAGAATCATTTACCTATGTTACTCGTCCAGAAAATGCAGACATTTTGATCTTTGGTTTTTTTATTGATATTAAAGAAAATATCGAGATAATAAAATATTCACTTAAAATGAACCCACAAATACAAATTGTGATTTTATCCGAGGAGCCCCTATGGGATACATTATGGAGCCCTGATTTCACAAGAAAAAAACAAAATGTCACGATTGAAGGAATAAACATAGAGTTTTATTTTTTAAATCATGAAACTACTGATATTTTCGATTTTGTAATGTTCCCTTATTTTCTTACGACTTCAAATGATTATATTGTCAGATATCACTGTCTATTTCAGCAAAACTCAAACTTAACAAATACTGAAATTAGATCTAGTTTAACTACCGCATCAATAGATAAAGCTTTTTATGCTGAACACCGTTTAGGTGACAAATATAATGTAGACTTTCCTCTCAATGATACTAGAGGTCTTTGCTCTTTTAGAACAGAATTAACTTTAAAGTTTCAAAATGAAGACGCATTAATTGTTGGGCGTGGGTGGGAGCAAACACAAAAACGACAAAAACTACCTGATTGGCATCTAGATAAGCTAGCAACTATCAGCTATAAAAGCCGTATAGTTTCAGCACTTGAAAATACACACCACCCTAAATATGTAACAGAGAAACTTTTTGATGCATTTGCAGCTCTCACTGTTCCTATATATTACGCTAGCAACGATCATCGCGTTAAAAAATTAGTTGATGATGGTTCTTATATTAATGTTTTTAACTTTTCAATAGATGAGGCTGAACTAAGTGTTCATCAATTTGAAGTTTCTGATGAATTCATCTCACTTTATAAAGGGCAACAGTCGAAACTAGCTAAATTATTTTCTGATTACAATGCCCTTAACAGGGAGAGAAGAACAGTAGTACAGAAAGTGCTAAATGAATTAACAATAATAAATACCCTACCGATTTCAATTTCGGTTTAAATGAGGCTCTAAATAGATGAATATTTTTATTTTTGCAAACTGTCATGGCCAAATATATAAAAATTACATTAATAAATATATAAATAAGAACATAAACTATAAATTAGATTATGCTATTTCATATGAAAGTTTAAAAGATTATGAGAAGCTTTTACCTACTTTCAAAGCTGCGGATATACTGATTATCCAGCCTGTTTCTAATTACAAAGAATTTACTTTAGAAAATTTAAATAATGTGATCAAAAAAGATTGTCTGGTAATCAGAGTACCTTTTGTAAGGTTTGATGGGTTTTGGCCTAAAGAAAAAGCTAAAGTTTTAAAAAAAATTGAGCATGCTGCTGTAACTGATTTCCCTAAAGTTAACACCACAAAAGAGATTGCAGATTATTTAACAGAACAAGTGACAGATTCCAAATTAATCTTTGATATTTTTAATTTAGCATTAATCAAACTCGCTGAAATTGAAAAAAGTGGAGATATTAAATTTTATGACTTTTTCTTAAAAAACTATAAAATGGTTCCATTGTTTAGAGACCAACTTCACCCTACAACTGTCTTTTTTGAACATTTTGCAGCTCAAATTATAGGTATAATTTCTGAGAAGAGAGGCTTAGAATTTAATGCAATAGATCAGAGAAAACCCGGTAATGCTCCCAAAGAGTATGGTCATTTTAGACCAATCAAGAATATTTTTGCTAAGGAGTTGGGGTTACAATATGACTTAAATTCTTATTTTATTTACAATAGATTTGAGTACTTAAGTAATATTTTAGCTTTTGAGAATGATGCTGATGAAATGCAGTTGGTAAAAAATATAAATGATCTAAAAAATATTGTATTTTCTAGGAAACCAAAAAAAGTTATTGAGAAAAATCCATATGAAAATTTACCTGAAAAAGCATTTTGGAAATTAGCGATTTCAAATAGAAGTATGTTTGATATTGACGGAATATGGTCCCCTAAATTTAATATTACTAAAACAGATAATATAGTTACCTTTGGTTCATGCTTCGCTCAACATATAGGAAATGCCCTTAAGCATAAAGGTTTCAACTGGTTAATTACCGAACGTCCTCCTGAATGTTGTAACCCTAGATTATCTAAGAAGTATAATTACAATATCTTTTCTGCACGTACAGCCAACATTTATACAACTTCATTGCTAATGCAGTGGACGGAATGGTCTCTCGGAATTAAGAAAGTACCAACGGAGATTTGGGAAAAAGAAAATCGTTTTTATGATCCGTTTCGCCCCACAATAGAACCTAATGGGTTTGAGTCAAAGTTAGAGCTAATTAACTCTCGTGAAGTAACTTTAAAAAGTTTTAAGAGTAGTATTGAAAAGGCGAGTTACTTTGTATTTACGCTTGGTTTAACAGAGAGTTGGTTTAATAAAAATAATTTTGAGTATCCGATGTGCCCTGGCACGGTCTCCGGTTTTTTCGATTCTGCACAGCATGTATTTGTTAATCAAGATTATAATCAAATCTCTTCTAGCTTATTAGATGCAATTGCTTTGATGAGGCAAATAAACCCTGATTTGAAATTTATTATTACGGTTTCCCCCGTGCCTCTAACAGCTACAAATACGGATAAACATGTTGCGGTAGCAACTATGGGCTCAAAATCGATATTGAGAGCAGTAGCTGAGAAGCTAACGCAAGCTTTTGATTATATTGATTACTTCCCTTCATACGAAATTATTAACAGCCCTATATTTAAAGGTGTGTTTTTTGAACCCAATCAAAGAAGTGTGAATCCTTTCGGTGTTAATTTTGTTATGGAAAATTTTTTTAAATGTTTAGAATCTAAATTTGATAACTCTAAAAATAGAACTCAAGTAGTTAAAAGTTCTTATAAAAAGATTGAAGTATCCGAAGACGTTGTTTGTGAAGAGGAATTACTTGCTAATTTTGGGGATGAAAAATGAAAAAAGTATTAGTATTTGGTGACAGCCATGTTGGGTCTTTAAAAGGGGTAGGTCATCAATTTAAAAGTGATTTAGTTAAGTTTGATTTTGTCGGATTTCCTTTACCTATTGCTAAAATGTTAGTTATTGACTCTAATGGGTTGGCAATACGCCCAATAACTGAATTAGAAAGGTGTGCTAATAATACGGAACTTGAAAAATGGTACAAGCAGATACATAGGCTAATTCACTCTATAGATAAGAGCGGGGTTATTAAGCTGATTAATTATGATTATATATTCGTTTATGGAGGTCGATTTTTATATCATAATTGGTATAATTTAACCTTCCCTGATACATCTTACAGTTCAGGTTTTTTAGAGGAATATGCTTCTCAAATAATTAGCCCAACATTGCATTATAAATGGTTGTTACAGATTAAAAAAGCATTAGGGAATAAATTAAAAGTTATATCTATTCCTGAACCTATACTGAATGAGCTTGTTTGGAATTATGATGGTGTAGTTGCGCAAAATACTGATTATTTGGCTTTAATTCCAAATGGCGCCAAATATTCTGAGTGTATATATAATGTCACTAAAGTACTTACAAAAAAAGGAATAGACCTGTTACCATTGCCTGTTGAGTTATTTGTTGATGATAAAGCTGTTGCCGCGAAATACAAGTCAACAAACCCTATTGACTTTATTCATTTAAATACAGAAGGCGCTAAATTAGTTTTAGACAATATCACCAAGTATATTTTAAATTAATATATCAGATTATGGAAAATCAATTTAACCTATTAATATATTCTTATAGGATCTATTAATGAATTAAAGTGATAAGAAGTCATTTATTACCTTGTAGTGGCTAATAAACTGTGTTCACCTTTTTATATTCAACCTAGCACCTTTGTTCTGGCTTATTTCGTAGAAAGCTAGATTTATAGCAAATGCAGAATATATCGTAATCGTAGTAGCATAATTAATTTGGCCATCCACGTAGGGGGGATAAATCTAAATGTGATTTATAGGGAAGGTTTTTCATAAATATGAAAATATCTTAATTTTTGGTATTTATAACTTTAGTCGCATGGTTATTTAATTGCTGTCAGAATATATGTTAAGTAAATGACTTAATTTAAATTGAACGAGAGGATGTGTGCAAATGAAAAAAGCATTAATTACCGGTGTCACTGGACAAGACGGCTCATACTTAGCTGAATTTTTATTAGAAAAAGGCTATAAAGTACATGGAATTAAACGGCGTGCTTCTTCATTTAATACTCAACGTGTAGATCATATCTATGAAGATGTGCATGTAGAGAATGCACACTTTAAATTACATTATGGTGATCTAACCGACTCGTCAAATTTAACTCGAATCATGAAAGAAGTACAACCTGACGAAGTATATAATCTTGGTGCTCAATCACACGTTGCTGTTTCCTTCGAAGCTCCAGAATATACAGCTGATGTGGATGCAATGGGGACATTACGTCTATTAGAGGCTATCCGCTTTTTAGGCTTAGAAAAAAAGACTAAGTTTTATCAAGCATCAACTTCAGAATTATACGGTGAAGTGCAAGAAATCCCGCAAAAAGAAACTACTCCTTTCCATCCTCGTTCTCCTTATGCTGTCGCTAAAATGTATGCGTATTGGATTGCGGTTAACTATCGCGAGTCTTATGGTATATATGCTTGTAATGGTATTTTGTTTAATCACGAATCACCACGTCGCGGAGAAACCTTTGTAACACGTAAAGTTACCCGTGCGGTTGCTAATATAGCCCAAGGAATAGAGCCTTGTTTATATCTAGGTAATATGGATGCACTTCGTGATTGGGGTCATGCAAAAGATTACGTGCGCATGCAGTGGATGATGTTACAGCAGGAAAGTCCTGAAGACTTTGTTATTGCCACCGGTAAACAAATCTCTGTACGCGAGTTTGTCCGAATGTCTGCAGCAGAAGTTGGAATACAGCTTGAGTTTTCTGGAGAAGGTATAAATGAAATTGCAACAGTAGTTGCAATAAAAGGTGATGATGCACCTGGTGTTAAAACAGGTGATGTGATTGTTAGAGTGGACGCCCGTTATTTTCGCCCAGCAGAGGTAGAAACTCTATTAGGCGACCCTACAAAAGCTAAAGAAAAACTTGGCTGGATTCCTGAAATTACTGTTGAAGAAATGTGCGCTGAAATGGTTGCGTACGATTTAAGTAAAGCTAAACAGCATGCTTTATTAAAACAGCATGGTTATTCTATTTCAGTTGCTAAAGAGTAAAACTGATGTTATGTAGTTTAGTGATTTCAAGGGCTATTCATTTAAAGGTACTGCGAAATTTCGCTCGTATATTTGCATTCTAAGTATCTATTTTGGAGTTTCTAGTTCACGGTTGATATTTATATAGAAAATATGTAAATATTAATTTTACAGGGAATTTTAAAATACACTTCAATGTATTATATTAATAGACAATACATTGAAGTGTAGCATGGTCCTTTTTTTAGTTTAAATTATGTAAGCTTAAGGCTTATATTAAGGAGTATATTGAGTTCGATATCTAAGTTTTTTAAACAATTTGACCGTGTTATTTGTTTATCTCTTCCTAGTTGCATTGAACGTAGACAATATATGGAGAATTTCAAATCACAGTACAAAATATCGAATTTTGAATTTTTCAATGCTGTCGGTGCTACGAGTGATCAAGTTGTTGATTTTTATAAAGCGGATCTAGTTAAAAAATTTCCAAGCTGTTTTAGGTGCAAGAAGCTCGTATGTGGTAATGACGACTGCAATAATACGTTGATTCCATCTCAAGTTGCGACGTTCCTTACCTATGCCAATCTTTGGCAGTATATGAAAGATAATAAAATCAATAACGCACTAATTGTTGAAGACGATATTGTTTTGGTACAGCAGGCTGAACGTTTATGCGATGAGGTTTTGAACAATCACACTTTGGCTAAATCAGAACTGTTTGATTATAAACCAATGTTAGTACGATTTGGTTGGGCACTGTCGAGTGAGCATACTAGCCTTGACGAAGTGAGTTTATATTTTAATAAAGTTCGGATGTCGAACCCTGTACACGCAATCAATTTAGAAATGGCTAGTTATTTACTGAAGGGATTCAAAAAAGTAGAAACGACTGTCGATGTATACCAGCATAAGATGATGGCAAATGAGAGTAACTCTATAACTGTTTATCCTCCGTTATTTTATGAGATGTCTTGGAGTACTGGCGAAGTTGAGTCACTGATTCATCCGAAGTTAGTAAGGCTAGATTTTTTATCTAATAATTCGCAAGATCATACACCTGAATATGAAATTGCAAAAAATAAGTTAGAACAGCATTGCAAACATACATCAGTTTACCCCATTTTAGCGTTAGGTCATCCGCGTTGTGGCTCAGGTTATACCGCTAAGCTCCTAACCGTGTTTGGGCTTGATGTTGGGCACGAAAAAATGGGTTATGATGGTATTTGCTCATGGATGTTCGCAGTGGATGATGATTATCCTTTCGCCCTAAATGATGAAGCGGCTAATAAACGTTTTAAATATTTTAAACATATTATTCATCATGTTCGGTCTCCTATTGATGCCATTCCAAGCATTATGCGTGATAGTGAGTTTTCTAACCTTTCTCATCAATTCAGGCGTAAACATATTAAATCAGCATTTAATATTGATATTGATGATTTTAATAACCCATTAGCAAGTGCTATTGCAAGTTATGTCTACTGGAATTTATTAATTGAAAAAATAGAGCCACAATGTCGCGTTAGGGTTGAGGATCAACAAGAACACTTACATCAGTATTTATTAGATAACTTATTAATTAGTAAGTTAAATTTGTCTGAAGCTGAAATGCCTACTGCTGACATAAATAAAGATAAAAAATATAAAGGGGTAGTTTATCGTAAGCCTTTTATAGAAGAGCAAGACTTTAATAGTGTTCCAAAACACTTGATGGAAAAATTAAATGCTCTTTGCAGTAGATATGGATATTCGAATTTCCCAACAATTGAGAAGAAACTAATGACTAATGAATCATCAGTAACAAATGAATTGGATCGTTTTACGAAGCTTACGCTTAAGCCTCAAGGCTGGTGCGAATCGGTTAAACAACAGGTTCCAGTTGATGTCTCTGGAGACGCATTACCTTGGTGGACTTATCCATCGATTGAGTTTATGGAAACTGTCATATCTCAAAATACTCGAGTATTTGAATTTGGCTGTGGCAATTCTAGCTTATGGTGGCAAAAACGAGTGTTTCAGGTTGTTAGCGTAGATCATGATTTAGAGTGGGTAAATAAAATACTACCTAACATTAATCGACCTCATCATTTGTACCATAAGGGCTCGGGTATTCAATCTTCATTAGAAGGGCAAAAAATATATCAGCAATACGCTGATAGGCGACCAAGGGGTGAGTTTGATTACGATGACGATAAAATCACACGTAGAGGTTTAAATGATATTGATTTTATTGGTTATGCGGAATCAATATTGGCTCAGCCAGGTTATTTCGACTGTATAGTAATTGACGGAATGGCTCGTCGACTTTGTGCTCACTTCGCAGTTAAAAAATTAGCTAAGAATGGGATTATTATTTTTGATAACTCTAATAGAAGTGATTATATCGAGGGGTATCAATATTTAGTTGAAGAAGGTTTTTATCAGATTCGATTATCAGGAGCAGTAGCTGGAGCCGCTTTTCCTTCTTGCACTTCTATCTTTATTAAAAGTATTGAGTCTTTACCCAAAGTAGTATTTAAAAAACCATTATTTGATATTCCAGAGTATTAATAATAAATATAGAGATTAAAAATGAAAAGAATGTATGTAGCTGGTCATAATGACATTCTAGGTTCGGCAATTGTTCGACACCTACAAAAGCAAGAAGATTTATAAGTAATTAATAGAACACGTAAAGAAATAAACTTAACCTCTCAACAAAATGTTTTACATTTTTTGAAACAGAAAAAATTGATCAAGTTTATTTAGCAGCAGCTAAAATAGGGGAATTGTTGCAAACAATACTTATCCCGCAGACTTTATTTATGAGAACTTAATGATTGAATGCAGTATTATTCACTCTGCTCACTTAACTGGCATTTAACAGTTATTGTTTTTAGGCTCTTTTTGCATATATCCCAAAATTGCAGAGCAACCAATGAAATAAACTGCTTTGCTAACAGGTACTCTTGAAGAAACCAATGAACCTTATGATATTGCCAAAATAGCAGGGATAAAGTTATGTGAATCATATAATCGACAATACGGAAGAGATTACCATTCGGTTATGCCTACAAATTTGTATGGGCCCCATGATAATTTTCACCCTGAAAATTCTCATGTTATTCCCGCGCTTTTAAGGCGCTTTCATGAAGCTAAATTAAACAATGATAGTGAAGTTTTAGCCTGGGGCAGTGGTAAATCTATGCGAGAGTTTTTACATGTAGATGGTATGACTGCTGCCTCGATTCATGTAATGATTTTAAGTGTAGAACTTTATGAAGAAAATACTGAACCATTGCTTAGCCATATCAATGTTGGTACAGGTGTAGATTGCACTATACGAGAGTTGGTTGAAACAGTTGCTAAAGTAACAGGTTTTAAAGGTAATATTAATTTTGATGCAACAAAACCAGATGGAGCTCCACGTAAACTAATGAATGTTGAACGCTTGGAAAATTTGGGCTGGAAATATAGTTATAACCTTGAACAAGGGCTAACTCAATCTTATAAGTGGTTTTTAGAAAAACCAAGATCAATACTGAAGTTAAAAAGAATTAGCTGTTTTCAGCTGGATAATATAGTAAATACTACTAACCAGTTTATTAAATGATGTACACTTAAATAGTGTAAGTAGATTTTCTTATTAGTCGTCTGTCTGCTTACTTAAACAATTCAATTAG
The DNA here is from genome assembly GCF_031583595.1 of Thalassotalea psychrophila. Lineage (NCBI taxonomy): Bacteria > Pseudomonadati > Pseudomonadota > Gammaproteobacteria > Alteromonadales > Colwelliaceae > Thalassotalea > Thalassotalea psychrophila. The sequence continues at coordinate 3,507,689 of NZ_CP134145.1, read as the reverse complement.
GAACGAATATGCTCAAAAAAGCCATTAAAAAACTTATTAAAATAAAGAAGCCCATTAATAATTATCAATTTAACATTGATGCAGTGTCAGAAAACCGTATCACTGGTTGGGTGTTAAACAGTGCGCAGTTGGCTAAGGCGGTTAACGTAGAAGTAAAGTCAGAAGGAAAATTGCTATGGTCTTCGGTTGCTAATGTTTTCAGAGAAGACCTTAAAAGTAAATCTATAGGAAATGGCAAGCATGGCTTTGTTATTACCCCAAAACTGTCAAGTTTAACTGGTAAAGTAAACGAAATTGACATTTATTTTGACGGTATTAAAGCAAATAAAAAGTCTATTCCTTGCATTTTCATAGGTACATCAAAAACAATTGAAAACGGTAATATACCAAATCAAGTTAAAAATAATATCAATGACGAAATTCAAATACATATTGATCACATTTCTACTGAAAAAATTATCGGTTGGGCTAAGAGAAAAGACTCTACTACACATCGGGTAAATGTTGAGTTAAAAATTGGTGATGTTGTTTTAGGAGCTGGCAAAGCGAGTTCATTTAGGCAATCTATTAAGAATGCAGGCATCGGAGATGGTTGTTACTGCTTTGAAATTAACCCTGTTGTTCACCTTTTTACTAATGAAAATGTAACTTGTGATTTATATATAGATGGTCATAAAGTTAAAACAAAAGCCATAAACTTAAGCGTACCAACCGCTGAATTTGAGCAGGCAAAATACTTACATAAATATGAAAATGAATTAGATACCTTTTCCACGGCAGTAAAATTAGAAATGGAAAGGTTAAAAGCTGATGTTGAAAGTAATATTGATGGAGTGTCAAATAACGCAACTTCGGTTTCTCTTGAAAATATTGCGACATTATCTGTAAGAGTAAATCAATTAGAGCAAATATTACTGAAGCATTTTTCAATAAAGTAAAAATTTTCAAATAAGTATAACTATTACAAAATGCTAAGAGGCTGTTGTGAAAAAATCTCATTATAAAGGATATATAGATTGGGTATCCTCAGGTTTTGTTCGAGGCTGGGTATTTAACCCTGAGAATAACAATGAAGAATGTTCATTTTCACTTAAACTTAATGATGAAATTATTGTAGAAAGCAAAGCTAACTTGTTTAGAGCAGATGTAAAAAAAGCAGGCTTTGGTAATGGTAAATACGGTTATTGTATAAAGCATGGTTTAACTAAAGAGCATGTAGAAGATAAAGAGCTAACGTTATTAGATAAAAACGGAAATCAAATTGGTAAATCCCATATTATCAAATCTGCAATTGGGGTTGAACCTGAAATTTCAAGAGTTTCAATTGAAAATGAGGTTTTAAGTTTTTACGTAAACGTGAATGATAATATCGGGTTAACCTTTCAAGTTTTTCATGAAAATAGTCTATTTGCACAGGAAAATAAACAACTAGTTAAAGGTAAGAATGAATTAAAGTTTAAATGTCCAATTTCCTGTTTTAAGGATGAATTTTCACATTTTACTATCGGCGCAAAAGAAATTATTGATGCGCTATGGTCTAACCGTATCAAAACTCGTAATGTAGATTCTAGTTCAAATACTGCCTTAAAAGGCTATATTGATATGATTTCCTCTGGTTTCATAAGAGGCTGGGTATTTAATAAAAATGAACCTGACGTTTCTGTAAATTATAAATTAGAAATCAATGGGGAAGTTTTTTTTGAAGGAACTGCTAGTCAATATCGAGCTGACCTTGAAAAAATTGGATTTGGCAACGGTAAGCATGGTTTTTGCGTCGAACACAAGTTGCCAGGAAACGCACTTCAGGGAAATGTAATACGTTTATTAGATACAAATAACATTGAACTCATTAAACCACAAGTTATCTATAGTAAATTCATAACTAACGCTAAATCAAATGCTCAAGTTATTGATGTTAATTTAGCTTTAAATGAGCTCTGTATAGAGATTGAAAGTTCTAGTGCTAATGAAATTATCTTACAAATATTTGATGATGGTTTCCGAATTTGCCAAAAGAAAATATCACTTCGAAATGGTAATAATATAGAAACAGTCCTATTACCCAAAGAATTGCTAAATAATAAAAAACATGAGATCACAATTGGTCGAGGTGATTGTATTGAGTACCTTTGGTCAGATCAAATATTGTTAGAGGAGTCCCTTTTAGAGCATCAACCTAATGCTCTTAATTCCTCTTTAAAAGGCTACATTGATTGCGTCTCATCAGGCTTCATCCGTGGTTGGGTTTACAATAAAAATAAACCAAAAGAACACATTGACTACTCAATTGAGCTTGATGGCAAAATCATCAGTTTTTCCACTGCGTATGACTACCGTAAAGATTTGATTGATGCTGGAATTGGTAATGGTGAACATGGTTTTTGTTTTAAACATGATAAACAATCAGAGGAATTGTCAGGAAAAATTTTAAGGTTATTAGACTCTGAAGGGGCTCTTGTAGGTAAGTCTTTTCAGATTGGTAAAAACAACAAGCCTCAATTTAAAATAGTTAATTTGAGTATATATCAGCACTTGTTGATAATAGACGTTGATGTAGAAATTGCTGCTAAACTTACCTTTCAATGTTTTTTTGACACCGATCGTTTCTTTCAAAGAGAACTTTCACTAGGTATTGGCCTTAATGTTCTTGAAGTTCCTTTACCCGAACAAACTGATACTCATCATGATAAAGTATTAACGATAGGTGTATTAGAGTTTATTGAGCCCATATGGCAACAGGTAGTTCACTTACCTCAAAGCAGTTTAGATCTTTTTTCTAGTGGGCCATTATCAATTGAGTATTTTTGTGCAACTGATCAACAGTCTGTTATAAAAAGAGCAAGATTAGAAGCTTATCAATTGCGACTAAGTACAAACAATAACTCTGATGATATCGATTATGGTTCATATTACCAATGGTTAAATAACCCTGTTAGCTGTCCTCCTAAGCTTATGCTGCAAGATCATGAAAAACCACAGATATCCATTGTTTTATTAGCCAACCAATCATTTGATTACTACGTTAAAGTTATTTCATCCCTTATTTTATCCGTGAGCAAAGTGAAATTTGAAGTTATTACAAGTGTACAATCTAATTCTCAAACTTACCTACATTTAAGAGAACATGCTCCTAACTTGATTTTGATTACAGATGAAACCGATGTCATTTCCCCCTTAAAAGTATGCGTCAATAAAGCTTCAACTGAAAAACTATTATTTATTAATTACGCTAATGAAATTTGTTCTGGATTTCTAGATGAATTGTATAAGAGAAGTGAATACAATTTTTCACTAGTTACGGCATCATTAATAAATGAAGAGTTAGAAGTTGTAGAACAATCATATTTAGATTTTGAAACTATAGGTACTCAATTATCTATTAATCATCCTGAAAATAGTTATTTTAGAAAGATAGATGCAATAACCATATCCCCTTTTATTATTGATAAAGCTATTGTGGAGCAGTATTTACTCGGTTACGAGGGGGAGGAGGAACAATGGCAATTTGGGCTTGCATTATCAGAGTTTCTAATACAAAAAAACATAGATTTATTTTTTACTCCCTTTGCACAAAGCTTTAAGGTATTAAATGTTAATCAAAATTCAGAATCATTAAATATAAATGAACCAGCCCAAAGTTTTAGTGAAAAATTTGAACAGTATAAAATCGAACAAGATAAAAGGGGATGTGATTTACGCCCAACAATTTTATTGATTGATAGATCTATACCTAGACCGGATAGGGATGCAGGCTCTTTCGCCGCGGTTAATGATATTAAGTTATTACAATCACTTGGATTCCATGTCGTTTTTATTCCAAATGACTTTCTATATAGCATTCGTTATACCGAACAACTCCAATACATAGGCGTAGAGGTTGTATATGCACCTTACTTTGCTTCTCCTTTTGAGGCGTTGGAATACTATCTACCTAAGGTGAGCTGTATTTATATAACTAGATACCAAAATGTAGAGAAATATTTACCAACTATAAAAGCATTCTCAGAAAATGTTCCTGTACTGTTTAATAATGCAGATTTACATTTCCTAAGAGAGATGCGTCAAGCTCATTTACATAACGATAAATTCTTGCTTGAGAATGCAGAAAAAACAAGAGAACGAGAAGTTGAAGTAATGAAAAGTGTAGATGCAATATTATCTTATAATGAAATTGAGCATGTAGTTATAGCGTCACATACTTTTAAAACAGAAAACATCTTTAAAGGCCCCTGGGTTTTATCGGAAAAGACAAGTGGGAAACCCTTTATTGAAAGGGAAGGTGTATCATTTTTAGGAGGCTATGATCATCTCGCTAATGTACAGGCATTCGAATATTTTATAAAAGACATATTACCTGTAATTGTTGAAAGAACCCCTGATATTAAGTTTTATTTTTATGGCTCTAATATGCCCGAGCATATGAAGAATTTTCAGCATGATAATGTCATCATGGTCGGTTATGTTGAGTCTTTAGGTGAAGTTTATGCTAATCACAGGGTGTTTATTGCTCCTTTATTATTTGGAGCGGGTGTGAAAGGCAAAGTTCTTGAATCTGCAGCATATGGTCTGCCTTCGGTTTTATCCCCTATTGCTGTTGAAGCAACAGGTTTAATTCATAACGTGAGTACTTTAGTTGCGACCACTACTGAAGAATGGGTAACTTATATAGAAAAATTGTACTTAGATAATTACTTATGGGATGAAATAGCTAAAAATCAAAAACAGTTAGTAAATAGCCAATATAGTTTTGAAAATGCTCAAGAACAGTTTAAAATGGCCATAGACTATGTAGGTATTAAACTCCCCTATGGTAACTAACCTTATCTTATCTATCGCCCTGATTATAAAATTACGATATAATTTGCAGTGTTATCATTAAGTTAATGCCAAATGATGGAATTTGTGCAATAAATATAGAGTAGATTTTGAATACTTCACTGGCTCGACTTTAGTTGACGACAGTACAAAAAAACAAGTGAATATGAATATGGAATGGTGCAATTGGAAAATTGCTTTACTTGAGCATGAAATTACTTGATAACGTAAACTTTAAGAGGAGTTTACTTTAAAAATGCACACTTCTTTCTATACTTCTACTATATAAGCACCGTTAAAACTAAGAAACCTCTCCAACACTATTTAGATAAATATGATCAAACAATTAAAAAAATTTATTAAGAAGTTAAAACAAAAAAGAATTAAATCCACTATTGTACAATCAGGATTATTTGATGAATCATGGTATAAGAATAAATATGTTGATCTGAAAGATCAAAATATTGATGCCGTGGACCACTATTTGCAGTTTGGTTATTTAGAAGGCCGGGACCCTAGCCCTAGTTTCAATACAAGCTATTATCTTAGCAACAACCATGATGTGAAACTTAGTGGTATGAATCCGTTATTACACTTTATTTTAGCTGGTAAAATTGAGGGAAGGAGATGTTTGCAGCCATTGGATTTTGACTGTTTAACTTCAGAAAAAGAGGCTGCTAAAACCAAGTTAACTCTTATTCAGCATGATAATTCTCTTAAAATGCAAGAGAGACCTTTAGTCGGGGTATATGCATATATAACAGATATTTCCATTTTATCTGAGCTTATTAAAAGTTTGAGACTAGTTTCTGATGTTAGTGTTGTTTGTCTATCGACTACATCTAAAATTAAGGATGCTGTGAACTTTGAACTCGTCAATATACTCCCCAACCTTAAAGTTAACTTTATAACAGAGTTTTCAAATCATAATGACGCGTATTTACAAGCATTAGAGGTAGTTTTCAATAATCAAATTGAATTGTTGTTGCATATACAACAAGACGATCTCTTAGCAAGTGATTTGTCAAAAAAGCCTCATTCTAATTTAATTCCGTTGATTGCTAATTTGAATGTGATCAATGATATTTTTTATGCGTTTAATGAGCACGATGATATAGGTTTTATTGGGGGAGGGAGCGCTTTTTTAAATAATGTCCCAAACTCAAACGTAGAAAAGTCTTGTTTAATCAACTGTATTAACTCTATAGGCTTTAAGGAAGATCCTACGGTTGATTATGGTGGCTTTGTTAGCAGTTCTTATTGGGCTCGCGTGGAGCATTTACTGCCATTGTTAAAGTTACAAGGTAGCGATTATTCCACTGGTAAACAAACGTTAAATATAGATAATTTGCACGGCATACTTGCAAAAATGAGTAATGCAAGATTTGCTTTATCTTTTTCTAGAAATAACAAGATTGATTCGTTTTCAGTTATAGCAATACCTAGGCGTATGCAAAGTGACTACTTAATAAATAGTGATAAAGGAAAACTAGACCAACAGCTTATAAGTGCTAAAGAAGACTTTGACTACTTATCGAACTCGGGCTTAGATTATCAATTATATGGAGCTAAGCTTGATGGGTTTCTGTTAGAGCCAATTAATTACTATGTTAGATATGGTGTCTTCTTTGGTGACGAATTATCAGAATCATTTAATTCAAAACTTTATAAATACGAACACCTTGACAATTCAAATGGTACTAACCCATTTATAAACTATTTAAAAGTTGGCCAGCGTAAGCGCGAAAAAACATTCCCAAATGTTAATAGCTTTCAACAGAACAAAAATATTGTTCTGCAATCAGGCCTTTTTGATTCAGAATTTTATCTAAAAGAAAACCCGGACGTTTTAGCTAAAAATATTGATCCACTTGAACATTTTTGCGTATATGGCTGGCGTGAATTACGAGAACCTAATCCTAACTTTGATTTATGGCAATATTGGCAAAGGCATTTAGATAGTACTCAAGAATTAATTAACCCTTTAGTTCATAGTATCATTAATGAATATAACGAACCTGTCGAAGCTATAGAATTAAGTAAAGGCCTCAGTTATGAGAGTCATCAGGAGATTAGAAGAGTCTGCCTTTTTGCTGGTTATGATAGTCAAGGTGTAATAGATACTTATGTTGTTGATTATTTAGCCGAAATTTCAAAATACGCTGATATTTATTATTTAGCTGATAGTGAAATTTTAGCTGATGAAATGAACAAGATTTCCCACATTGTGAAAGGAGCTTGGTCATTTAGACATGGAGCTTATGATTTTGGTTCCTATGCTAAATTGGCTTTGCACCTGGTTGGCTGGGAAAATATTTGCGATTACGATGAATTGATTTTAGCAAACGATAGTTGTTACCTGATTGATAAGTTAGGACCCGTTTTTGATAAAATGGACCAACAAGAATGTGATTGGTGGGGAATGCAAGCTACTAAAGGTTTATTTAGGACTCGTGAAAAGGAGTCGAATAGTTTTGCTGAGAACATACCTTTATCTGTTGTAAAAGAACGCTATCTCGAATCTTATAATCAAGAATATATGTATGACTTCCATATAGGCTCTTATTTTTTAACATTTAGAAAAGAAGTACTATTAGGGGGGGATTTAGAGGAAGTATTTAAGTCTGTAAAGAAAGAAAAAAATAAACTTAATATTATTCGCAAGTATGAGATTGGTTTAACACAAAGACTGATTAATGCAGGTTTTAATTTTTCATGTTTTATTGATGAACTTTATACATTTCACCCTATTTATACAAATAACCATTTTGCTTTAATTGAACAGGGATTCCCGTTTTTAAAACGATTTTTATTAACAGAAAACCACTATAAAATACCTAATTTATATGAATGGGAAAATAAATTAGAGCATTTAAAGCCGGGGATTAATTTAAAGCCTATAAATGACAACATATTACGAATAGCAGATAACGAAAAACTATATCGCAACCTTAATATTACACTAGATAGTGAAGGTGAACCTCAATACCCTGAGCTACTTACTGATGAGCAGTTTAAACAATGCGATTTACATTGTGAAAAGCATGATGATTGGTGGGTATTCCCCGTTTGTGCTTATGATAATAATTTTACGGGTAATGAAAGAGCATTATTTGAGCAGGTTAAAAATGATAAATCCATTAAAAAAATAATTCTTACGCGTAAAAATCATATTGATATTGAAGGTGATAATGTTGAAATAGTTCCTCTTAAAAGTAAGGCTGGGCAAGAGTTTTTGCTTGGTAGTAAATATATTTTTATTAAACATACTGCACAAAGAAATACTGTTTACCCATTAGATCCAAAGCAACATTTCTTTATTAACCTATGGCATGGTATTCCATTAAAGCGAATTGGATATACTTCTAAAGATTTGCAGCATTTGTTAGAGCCATTGGGTGAAGAACATGCGAAGCATCATAGTGTTATCTGTTCATCAGATGTCGACAGATTAGCGATGGCATCTGCGTTTTACCCTTTAACATATAACGATATGTGGATAACAGGTTTGCCAAGAATCGATTTAGTTCTTAAAAGCATAGGACAACTTCCAAGTGATTTATTGAAAGAACTCAATTATATAAAGGAACGTGTTGGGAATAAAAAGTTAATCCTCTTTTGCCCTACATTTAAAAATGGGCAGGATGGGAGCTATTATAGATTTACACCTCTAGATAAATTACGTTTAGAGACGTTTTTAAAAGATAATAATTATATACTAGGCATTCGTGAACACATGGCTGATAAAGCCAATAGTTATTATGCTAATTTGTCAGAACTACCTGTTATTAATTTAAACAATAATAAAGTATCTAACATTGAAATGATTTATAGGGTAGCAGATATATTAATTACAGATTACTCGAGCTGCTTTATTGATTTTATGGTAACAGGAAAGCCTATTTTCTCATTCGCTTATGATTATGAGCATTATATTAATAGCGAAAGAGGTTTGTTTTATGATTTAGAGTTTGCGGTACCAGGTAAAGTTTGCAAGTCTTTTGATGGCTTAATTAAGGGGTTGCAGGCGCTAATCGAAGAACCTGACAAGCACATATCAAAAGGTGAATATCAATTTAAACAAAATCTGTTCTTTAAATATCTTGATGCTAATAATTCGCAGAGACTAGTAGATAAAATAAAAGAGCTTTATAAGAAGGAACTATAATGACCAAAGTGATTACTTATGGAACGTTTGATATGTTTCATATTGGGCATTTAAATTTATTAAAAAGGCTAAAGAGTTTAGGTGATGAACTTATTGTGGCTGTATCAACAGATGAATTTAACTTGCTTAAAGGTAAAAAAACACTAATACCATGGCAACAAAGGGCCGATATAGTTGCGGCAATTAAGTATGTCGATAAGGTGATACCTGAAGAAAGTTGGGAGCAAAAAATTGAAGATATTAATAAATACAATATTGATACATTTGTAATTGGCAACGACTGGGAAGGTAAATTTGATTTTCTAAAGGAACATTGCAATGTTGTATACTTAGAAAGGACTGAAGGTGTTTCAACAACTTTACTTAAGAACTCTTTAAGTGCCATTAGAAATATATCCAAAAAAGATTTGATAAATGCTCTGGACATACTTGAACAACTCAGAGCTGATCTTGAGTAGTTTAATACTATAAGGTTGTAACTAAATAACCCTTGAATTCGTTTAATTTAAGCGATTTTATAATATTACATACTGTAAAAAGCCTTTGGGCATAATTAATTTTAAGAGACTTAATGTTGTCGATTAACCAATTTAAAAATCTAGTAAAAAAAATCCCTTATCTGTCTTTCTGTTATTGGCGAATGATGCGTGTGGTCAATCATTTCAAAATGAAACATCCCAGGACGTATCAAAATTGGATCAAAAAATCTGAGAGTTTTACTCCATTTAATGGTGTCATCAAAACTACGAAATTTGTTATTGTTGTCAATTCTCCTTTGTTGACTGATAGTCAACTTGAAAAGATATTAATTTCAATAACTAAACAGTCGTATCAAAACTGGCAGGTTGTTGTTGTTTTACACGACACGCAAACAGTAGCGGATATATTTACCAACACTCTTAATATAACAACATTAAAAGTAGAATGTTCAGAGTTGATGCAACCGTTTAATATTAAGTATTCTGGCTATTGGGCTTTGTATATTAATTATTACTTGGTTTTAGCTCCGCAAGCGTTATGGGAGTTTGCGGTATACATCAATGCTGATAAATCGTCAAAGTCTGGCTGTATTTACTCTGACCATGATTATATTGACCGTGAGGGTAAAAGACATAATGTTAAATTTAAACCTGACTGGAATGCTGACCTGTATTATGAGCAGGAATACATTGCTAATTGTTGTGTTATTCAAGTCGATTCAGTTTTACACGATATTACCCTCAATCAGTTGTCGTCTCGCTCTGAAATGTTTGGGTTGATTATTAACATTGATAACCATAACAGAGCCACTAAAATTGAGCATTTAGCTAAAGTATTATTTCACCTAGTTGATGGCCCATTAGAGCTAAATTCTCTGGAGAGTCAAAAAGCTCTACAACAAAGGTTTAACCTTGATCTTAAAGTGGAGCCTACAACTTGGGGGCAAAAACTCACCTGGCCCATCATGAAGCCAGAGCCGCTTGTTTCACTTATCATCCCTACGCGCAATGGATTAGATATTTTAAAACAAGCCATCGACTCAATTTTAGCCAAAACAACGTATGAAAACTATGAGATTATTATTGTAGATAACCAGTCGGATGATATTGAAACAATAAATTATTTAAAATCGATAGGCAATTCTAAGATCAATGTCATAAATTATAATCATCCATTCAATTACTCAGCGATTAATAATTTTGCTGCAGAGCACGCGCAAGGTACCATTATTGGGTTAATAAATAATGATGTTGAAGTCATTTCGCCACAATGGTTAACTGAAATGGTAAGCCATGCTATTAGGCCTGATATAGGCTGTGTAGGGGCTAAGTTGTATTATCCTAATGATACTATTCAGCATGCAGGGGTCATTATCGGTATCTGGGGCTGTGCAGGGCATAGTCATAAGTATTATCCAAGAAGTGCAGACGGTTTTAATAATCGTTTACAGCTAGTGCAAAACTATTCAGCAGTAACAGCTGCTTGTTTATTGGTTAAAAAAGAGCTTTTTAATCAGGTCTCTGGTCTAAATGAACGTGATTTGACCGTTGCGTTTAATGATGTTGATTTTTGTTTAAAAGTAGAACGGCTAGGTGTGCGCAATCTCTGGACGCCTTATGCTGAGCTATATCATTATGAATCTATTAGTCGGGGGGATGATGCAACTCCTGAGAAAAGGGCTCGCGCAGAGAAAGAAATCAATTATATGCATGATACTTGGGGGACTAACACTTATCTTGACCCAGCATATAATCCTAACCTCACTTTAAAATTAGAAGACTTTTCAATTTCGAGAGACATATGATTACTAGAGTATTTAAAAAATCAAATAAAAAACTATTTGACTTAAAGCTTTTTGTCCATATTCCCAAGACAGCAGGTACCAGCTTTAGGAATGGTATAGAAAATCAATCAACAGTTATCTGTGATTATGAGCAAAGATCACCTTCCACAAGCAAAATAGTTCAGGAATCAATCTATAAAGAACAAGACTTTTTCAAACTGTATAAGAAACTTGAAAAAGAGAATGTTGATTGGTTATCTGGTCATGTTTCTGTGACAAAATATTCAAATTTTGTAGACCCTCGTAACATTGTAGCATTTTTTAGAGATCCGCTGGAGCAAACATTTTCTCATTATAAGCATCAAGTAAAGCATATGAATTATAAAGGTGATATTGAAAAATTCATTGAAGAAAAAAGATTTGTGAATTTTCAGCATAAGTGGATCGCGGGCTTTCCTATTGAATTAATTGGCGTGATTGGAATTACAGAATTGTATAATGATTCTATAGCTATAGTTAACAAGCAACTAGGGCTTAACGTTCCACCATTATCTTCGAATGTAAATGCTGATAAAGGAGATAAAGCAGAAATTTTAACTAAAAAATTAGCTCATAGATTGCGGGCTATAAGTCCAAATGACTTTTTTATTTATAATAAAGCGAAATGGTTATTAAATAATAGAAAGGAATTACACGAAAAAAAACTTACTTGGGTTCATGGAATTGCACACATTAACGCAAAAAATGAAATCGTTGGTGATGCTTGGAATGAGAGTAATGATGAATTAGTAACATTGTGTATAATTGCCGATGATAAAGAAATAGCAACCGTCAACGCCTCGCTATTATATCAGGGGCATATAAAAGCTAAGCTTCCTCGAGGTAGTTACATTAGCTATAAATATTGCATCCCTGACGAGTTAAAAAATTCGGATCATTTTGATGTTGTAGTCAAACAAACTAGACAAAAATTGAATTATGGCCCTTTAAAAATTAAAGTATAGTTATTTTAATTAAAAATGTGGCGAGTGACTTTAGCGTCAAGTCGTCACTATATAGATGTAAACTACATATTTAAAGTATAGGACTTAGTGATTCCTGAATAAATTCTTTTTAACATGTAACCTATTCTCTTATGTCTTTCAGGTCCTTTAATGGTAAAGATAACTAAACGGATTGGGATAGATACTAGATTTCGTATTTTACAATACACAGGCACATAACTTTTACGGAGAATACAGAATTGTGGTTTATTTCTCTTATATTCACATAAGCCTGTTATTTGTCTTTTTATTCTAAACCTTACCTTGGTTGATAAAAACTTCGTTAAGTATTTTATAAAAAGCTACTCTCTCCGCTTCAATACTATAGCGATTGACTGTTAAAAGCGCTGCAGATTTATATTTATTCAACAGTTTATAATCTTTAAGAATACTAAAGGCCAGCTCAACTTTCTTGATAATATGGTCTTTTGTATATTTTTTGGGCATGAGACAGTTTTTGCCATCAAAACAAAAAGATCTATTCCCTATACAATCAGGGACAATCGTTATGTCGCTATAAGTCATTGACTCTAAAGCCGGTAAGAAAAAACCCTCATTTATTCCAGGACTTGATAATAAAACTGAAATGGATGATTTAGCCATATGATCTAGATTTTCATCTCTTAGAATATTCTTAGTTGAGCAAATAGTTCGGTAACCTAAACCAGTAAAATATTCATAAAGTTCGAGTGCCATCTTCGTATTTTTTTTACCCATGATATAGATATCATTTGTTTTATTTACACTTATTTCATGTAAGTTTATTCCGCAGGGGATAGTGTGAATTGGGCCATTTGCATCGTTAGTTAATCTCATTGATTCTGCTACTTCATTGGATACCCCTATACGAGTAGCTTTGCGAAATAAGAAATTATACAACTGCGTATTTTCTTTATTTGTTTGACGAAAACCTTGAACTAAGTTTATAACAGGAACTATTTCCTCGACACCAGGTTCAAGATAAGCCCAATCCATACCTTCAATAAACAATATATCGTAGTTTTTTGGATTATATTCAGAAACAATATTCTCTGTCTCTTCTTTCCATGGGTTTACGTTTGCAATATTATCCCAAACGCTCCTGCTTGTAAAAAAAATATCAACATCACAACCAATATCAATTAGATGTCTGTAGTAATCATAAACTTTTAAGTGTCCGCCGGTATAACCTCTATAATCTCTGTGGAATAGAACTTTACATTTTTCTAGTTTCTTCCATTCACAAAATTTTGAAGATTTATGCAAGCTACGCTTTGCTATTAAACTTTCCAACTTAATCAATACACTCTTAGTCTTTCGCTTTAAAGAAACCCATGCCGCATTAAGCTTTTCTAAATCAATCAAATCTATAATCCCCTAAAGTACGATCTAAAACATTTTTTGACTGTAGATATGATAATCTACCAGTATCTTCTATGCAATATGGGCAAGGAGTATAAGTAATTTAAACACCATATCCGATATAATCAATCTATAGTGGAAACCACAAAACTCCTTATAGAGATAACATCAAACCAATACCCTGATGATTTGACGCAAATCTGTTAGTTTAAGGCCTATTATGTCCTCATTCTTTTCAATTACAAAAAAAGAACAAACGCTACCCTCCTAGCGCAACGGCAATATTATCCTTATTTTGTTGTATTTTCTTTCCCTAATTAACTAATGCAAATACTGAAACTAGGGGGCTCTTGCTTAAAGACGCTTACCGGATGCTTTTTCTTCATTGCTTTTTAGGTGATCTAATATTTTCTTGATGACATCAGGAACTTCAATATAGGCAATGACCTTTACCTGCCACTGGCAATCGATACAGGTTTCAATGTCAATATTGTATCCCACGTTTTTTTGTAAAACATCACTTTAAAAACAATTAATATTGACATTATTCTTATTTGCTAAAATAGGAATAATTAACCTATAGTTATTAGTTAGCTATTGAATTTAATAAAATGAAAATCATGAAACTAAAATATTTACTAATCACTATTTTTAATTTGGCTTTAATTGGTTGTAATGATGATGACAACTCATCAAAAACTATAGATAAAATTGATATTTATGCAACCCATGGTGGAAATTTTGGCAGAGCCTTTATGTTAGGAAGAACTTTCTCGTCTAATACAAAAGAATCAATATTAGCATTAGGTGTAGGCTCTCCGTCATATCCATATGTGTATACTTCAAAAAATGGCGCTGAAGTTACAGTTAGAGAATTAGTGAAAAACTTTCAAGATATAAGTGAAATCATAGTTAATACTGCAGATGGAAATACTGAAATTGACGCTTATCTATCAGTTATACCTGTAACTGATGGCGGTTTACTTTCAAATAAGGCGTTTAGCCAATTAGATACTATATACGTTATTCCTGAAGGTACTAGTATCTTTGAATATGAAAAATATCGAATTGACAATATAATTTCATTTGCAGCAAAAGCAAAAGAAAATGGCGTCAAAAATGTTAAGCTAGTCCTTTGGGATAGTATTGACGAGCAGACTCTTCTAAACTCTGACTTGCAGATTGGTCGTTTAAAAAGCAACGGAGTTGATTATGAGTTTATTAATTTTAATGCAATGTCTTCTGAAATCAGCGATTTAAAAACAAGTTCAGGATTAATATCAACAGGCTTTTATATTGGCTCTATAAATATAGAAGCTCTTGAAGCTCCTGTATTTAAAGAGAGTGAAACATTTGATGCCGACAAAGAAAGTATTGTTTTATTCGGCAGTTATACGAGAGATGAACCGAATGTATCGTATGTTAATCAGGTTGATATTTTGAAAAATCTTGAAACTACTATAGATCTTAGCGAAAACAACCTGATATTTAAGGGCCACCCCAGTGAAATATCAGTAAATGATTGGATTGATGACAACTCATCTGACATATCATATTTTTTAAGTTTTCCTTATGAAATATGGCAACTAATAGGTGAAGGTTCATTTAACTACACGTATGATAACCTTGAATACAATATGTCACTACCTAAACAGCCATTAGAAATGTATAGTATAATGAGCACAACTTTATATGGTGAGGACGCTAATAAGATTAAGAAGGTATTAGGGTATAACAATATTAATAGCAATTCAGAGCTAACCGATGAATATCATTCAGGAGGCATAGCACATTATGACTTATACTCTGATTGGATAACATTAACCGGTAATACAGTCACTCCATTTGAATATACATATGATTGGATTAACAATAAATAGAGTATAAAATAAGCGTACATATAAGCCGTTCTCTTAACTATAATCGATGTTACCTTCACATTCTAATACATTGATTTTTTAAGTTATAGCCACAAACTTCGGGATTTGGCATCGCTTTAAAAAATGCAAAAAATAACAATTAGGGTAAATGTAATTGGCACAATACATTATCTATCAATTTAGAAATTTAATTACTTTGTCTAAATGTAGTTATGCCCCGGCAAATTAATGGAGTTCTTTAGTTTAGTATTGTTTACACATTAGGTTGGTACTATAAGTCTATCGGTACATAATTTAAATTAATTATGTACCACTTAATTTAAGTCATTGTCTTACCTGACTTCTTCATCAGCAGCCTGTTTATCAGCGTGATATGAGCTTCGAACTAATGGTCCACATGCAGCGTGATCAAAACCCATAGCGTCGGCTTCACGTTTAAACATGTCAAAATCATCAGGATGAACATAGCGCTCAACCGCTAAGTGATGTTTACTTGTTTGTAAGTATTGACCAATTGTTAGCATAGTTACGCCAATTACACGAACACCCGTTACTAACGATGGTTCTGTAATGCTTAATGTTCATCCCTTTAGCGAAGGATCGGTATGCATGAGCCGCATCGCTGCATAAAATACTATCGTGGTTCACTATTGGCCGCATAGCTTCATGGATATCATGACGTTTGTGTTCTTCCAGCACAAAATCTGTGAGGCCGCCACTCCTATCTGCCACAATAAGGATCGGTATTTTGTCTTCTAGCTTTCGCTTGTCACCCATACCACCACGATGTCTAGGTTCACGATTATGTATGGTTTGATTTCCTTTGAAGGATTCAGCAAAAAACATTTCATCAGCCTCGATAATCCCCGTGACTTCAGATGGCTTGCGGGTGGCCGGTGCTTTAAGGAATCTATGTCGCCATCTAAATGCAGTGGTTTCAGCCACATCGAGTAATTCAGCAACCCTGCATATAGGTAAGCCGTCTAGCTATATTCAAGATTCTTAGCCCAAAGGTCACGCTTACGTAGCCTAGCTAGAGGCGTTTTAGTAAGGGCGTTGAAAGTTTTACCGCAAGTAGAACTCTTGCATTTGAAGCGTACTAATCCAGAATACATGCCCCATTTACCTATATTTTCGCAATCGCAATGGGGGCAAAATCACATGACCCCCTTTAGATTTATTAATTAGGTTCTCTGTATCGCCCCGCTTCAGATCTTCGTTAACATGGTGATGTAGCAATCGTTTCTGATTGTATGTTAGCTTATGTACAGACTCTATTAATAATGTAAATCTATTTTTTCTAAATGCCACGCCTCCTATACGCTGTGGGCATTAAGTATAGGAGCATTTTCAATGATCAACGACTAACGCTAATAGAGCCATTTTTTTACCTGCTAGTTTGGTCATTAATGGGATTTTTCGCCAGAACTGTTTCGTTTTTAACATCCAGCATGAAAGCCTAGATGGGTAACTATCAGGTACATCAATGATTTTTAACATTGGTCCTACGACATTTACATCATCGTACTGGTTTAATAGTCGAATATACACGTTGAGACTATCTTTGCTAGAAATTTCTAAAGAAATATCAGGATCTGTGACCACATAGTAAGTATAGCCAATTTTATATTTATTAATTATCGGCGCTATAGAATTTAGCCCGTTTTCTCCGCCTACAAGAGAGTCGAGTAAATAATGTTATACCCAGAAATTTCAAGTACTATTAAGTAATCAAGCAACGGTTCATAATCCGATCCGTTGTCAATAATATAAATATTCTTTGGGACTACGAAGGGCTAATATGAATTGAGAGATCGTTGTAATACATCTAGGCGATTAAAAGATTTAATAAAAAATGCGGTGTCATTACGCATAAAATTACCTATGAACAATTTTAGTATAAAAGTATTACTACTCTACACTTCAAATAAAAACTAAATTGTGGTTTTAAAACATATTACTATCAGTTATTAATTGTCTTTGAGTTATAAAGTATACCTTTAAAAATTCCTCGTAACATAAATCTAATGCGTTTTGATCTGTTTGGACCTCTAATTGAAAATATAACAAAACGAACAGGAATGGAAATTAAGTTCCTTAGCTTCCAATAAGTAGGCACGTAATCGCGCCTACTTAAAATTAGAATATTTCTAAATTGATAAAACAAACGTATTGGAGAACCTATTTTATAGGTTATTCCTAAAAATCGTCCTCTAGCATCACCTAATTGGTGATTCATGATAACGCTTTCATTAATCGCTACAGAGAAACCCTTAACTTTTGCACGCCAGCACCATTCATGATCAACACCATCAATAAATAACTCTTCTAAAAATAAACCAACTTCATCTAAGTATTCCATTTTAATCATTTTTCCAGATGCAATTATCTGACTACAAATCGTTAGTTCAGATAATGAGGCGTGCTCCTTTTGCACTGATGGAATCATTATTTTTTGAGTGAAAATGTCGAATGGTCTTGGTCCAACTGCGATGACTTTATGTGTCTTTGCAGCTTCAAGATAATATGACTTGTGTAAGTCAATTACTATACTTTTGGTAACTTGTGAATCTTGATCAAACAGAACTGTAAAATCAGCATTTTGTTCTTGGGCTTTTTTTAATCCAATATTTTGCGCTTTAGCAATTCCTACATTTTCACCTAAACTTATTAACGTGGCATTATCTGGAAGCATTAATTGTTCAGTCTTTGGTACCGAATTATCCACAATAAAGCAATGGGATACTTGAGAAGCTAAAAGTGAGATGTTTTTCTCAACCTCCAAAATCTTTGGGTGATATAAAATAATTACTGCTGCAATATTTTTCATGATATCAAACGCTGAATTTTTCTTTTAAGTTCAAGGAACATGTAAGCAAATTTTATTAAAAAAGGTGGAGACCTTCGTATAATAAAAACAGTGTGTGCATAGATAAAATTCAAAGATGTATTTAAATTTAAACTTTCTCTAGCTAATTTTCTAGCTTCATGATCATTAATTGCTTTTTCCATTCCTCTACGCTGGTAAAAGTTATTACTTCGTCGAAAATATAATAACTTATTTGGCAAATTTCTGAATTTATAACCTGCTGCGGCAAGTTCAATCCACAGGTAGTAATCTTGAGTGTTCATGAGTTCACTACGATAACGAAAACCATTTTCAAAAATAGAGAGGCGAAGTGCAACTGTAGGATGATTCATTGGGCAATGGCGTGGCATTTTTATTATTATTTTTTTATGGTGTAAAGGCATAAGGCGTTTGCCTATAACTTTACCATTTTCATTAATCTCATAACAATCAGAGCCAAGAACTGAAACCTCAGGGTTGTTGACTAAAAAATCCACTTGTTTTTGAAAGCGGTCTTTTGCACAAATGTCATCAGCGTCCATGCGAAACAATAATTCAGGCTTAGTAGATTCACTGCCAATAATCGTATTAATAATTTTATTAAGTGAAAATGCTAAACCTTCATTTTTGTTATTTATACTAATTTCTATTTTTATTTCATTTTCGTATTTATCCAGTATATCTTGTAACGTTTTGGATATAGGACCATCAATCACAATAAAGAAAATAAAATTTTGATATGTTTGTGAAAGGACACTTTCGATACTTCCTATAAGAAAGGAAGGATTATCGTTTTTATAAACGGACATTGCTACTGCAATTAAAGGGTTTAATTTAGTAAGAGTCAAAACAACCTATGAAAAGTAACTAGCTGATAGTAATCTATAAATTATACATCTTTTTAGGGAGATAGGAGCAGATAGTTAATTTTTATCACTATTTAATTTGTTGGCTCCCTATATAGACTGTTTTTAATGCAATTTAAACATTTTTTATGCTGATCTTATCCTTTCTTTGCTATTATACTTAGCCATTATCTATCAAATTAAAGATTAACAACATGCACTTCGATGTTTTCAACGGCGACGCCGACGGAATATTAGCTTTATTACAATTACGTTTAGCCGAACCGAAAGTTTCAACGCTTATAACTGGAGTTAAAAGAGATATTTCGTTAGTACAACAAGTTGATGTTGAACTTGCAATAAGTGCAACCATTCTTGATGTTTCAATGGAAAAGAACACTCAAGCATTGACAAATTTATTAGCAAACGATGTACCTGTATTTTATGTTGATCATCACCGAACAGGCGATGTGCCTGAATCTCCTTTATTAACGTCTTTAGTCAATACATCGCCAGATGTTTGTACTAGTTTATTGGTGAATGATTATTTAAAGGGCAAACATCATTTATGGGCTATTGCAGCGGCTTATGGTGATAACCTTAAAACGGTTGCTGCTAATCATTGTGTTCTTAATGGCGTTGGCAGCCCATTAGCTAATCAACTTGAAGCTTTAGGTACCTATGTAAATTATAACGGTTATGGTCGTACTACAGATGATCTGCATTACCACCCAGCCGATTTATACCAGAAGCTATTAGGCTATGAGCATCCAGAAAATTTGTTTTCTAATAAATCATCGCTTTTTTATGATTTGGAATCTGCTTATGAGCAAGATATGAATATGGCTCAAACTGCCGAAGTTTTGTTTGAAAATAATATCTGCAAAGTGGTTTGCTTAGAAGATGCTGCCTGGTCTCGACGAGTTAGTGGTGTGTTTGGTAATGATTTGGCTAATACAGCACCAGATAAAGCTCATGGTGTATTAACACGCAATTTAGATGGTAGCTATACGGTTAGTGTTCGTGCGCCTTTAAATAATAAGCAGGGCGCTGATGAGGTGTGTATTCAGTTTCCGACTGGTGGTGGTCGGGCAGGTGCTGCTGGTATTAATGCGTTACCAGAAGAGCAAATTGAGACGTTTATTTCTGTGTTGCAAAATTATTATGATTAGATCCTTAAACGAGTTCAGGAAGTGGTATCCCGTACTTCAACGGGATGACTGTTTATAGATACTGGCCTTCGCCAGTAAGACGAGAAAGATTATGAGTTTATTAATTACCGGTGGTACCGGTTACATTGGCAGCCATACGGTTGTTGAGTTGTTTTCAGTTGGGCAAGAAGTGGTTATTGTTGATAATCTTGCTAATTCTTCAACTAAATCATTAGCGCGTATTGAACAAATAACTGGTGTTAAGCCTGTATTTATTGAAGCAGATATATGTGATAAAGACGCTATGCGTGAAGTTTTTTCAGAACATGATATTACAGCAGTAATACACTTTGCGGGCTTAAAAGCCGTTGGTGAGTCTACGCAAATTCCTTTAAGTTATTACCATAACAATATGTCTGGCACCGTTACTTTGCTAGAAGTTATGGGCGAGTTTAATGTTAAAAACTTAGTGTTCAGCTCTTCAGCTACCGTATATGGTGAAAACAATGTTTCTCCATTAGTTGAAACTATGCCAACGTCAGCTACCAATCCTTATGGTCAAACCAAACTAATGGTCGAACATATATTGTTTGATTTAGCGAAAAGCGATCCTGACTGGTCTATTATTTCTCTACGTTACTTTAATCCTATTGGTGCTCATAAATCAGGGCTTATTGGTGAAAACCCTAACGGCATTCCAAATAACCTCCTCCCGTTTGTATCACAAGTTGCGGTAGGGCGTTTAAAGGAGTTGAATGTATTTGGTGATGATTACGAAACTGTTGATGGCACTGGAGTTCGAGATTATATCCACGTGGTTGATTTAGCTAATGCACATGTAAAAGCGGTTGATGCTTTAGATAAACTTTCAGGTTGTACCGCAATCAATATTGGTACAGGTAACGGTACTTCGGTATTGCAAATTGTCGATAAATTTAAAGAAGTCAGTGGTGTTGATATTCCATTTAATATTAGCCCTCGTCGTCCTGGTGATATAGCTACGGTATTTGCCGAAGCAAAATTAGCTAATGAATTGCTAGGTTGGCAAGCTGAGCTAGGGTTAGATGATATGATCATCGATACATGGCGTTGGCAATCAGATAATCCTAATGGTTTTGAGTAAATTTTCAAAGCTAAACGATTAACACCTTAAGGAACATGCGTGTTTACAAAACATCAAAAGAATTCTGCATCCATTTCAAAATTGCATGATAGTGCCAAACAGTTTCAGTGTAATTCGATATTAAGTTTGTTTGAACAAAATTCAAAGCGATTCGAGCAATCATCATTGACTGCTTGCAATATATTTCTGGATTACTCAAAACAAAATATTGATGGTGATGTTATTAATTCATTAGTTAGTTGGGCTGATGATATAAAGTTAAGCAATGCCATTACTGATATGTTTAGTGGTGCGAAGATAAATCATACAGAAGGACGAGCGGTTCTACACAGTATTTTACGTGCCCCACAATCAAAGCAAATTGAAGTGCTTGGTGAGCAAGTCGCTAATGAAATAGTTAATGCTAATCAGCAAATGCGCGAGCTGTGTTCACAACTTCATAAAGGTGAGTATTTAGGTTGTACTGGTAAAGCGATCCACGATGTTGTTGCCATAGGTATTGGCGGCTCTTATTACGGTGCGAAAGTGGCGCAGGAATCATTGAAACCATTTCATCAACAAAGTGTAAAAGTGCACTATTTAGCGAATATTGATGGTAGTGCTGTAGCTGAAAAATTAGCATTATTAAACCCTGAAACTACGCTCATTGTTATAATTTCAAAAACCTTCTCCACCCAAGAAACTCTATTAAATGCACAAAGTGCTAAAAACTGGCTTACCAGTTATCTTTCTAATTATGATATTTCTGATCACTTCGTCGCGGTTAGCTCTAACATAATTAAAGCAAAAGAATTTGGGGTGAAAGAATGTAATATTTTACCTATGTGGGATTGGGTTGGTGGTCGTTTCTCTTTATGGTCAGCGGTTGGCTTACCATTAGCGATTGCCATAGGTTATGAAAACTTTGAGCAAATGCGCGCTGGTGCTTATCAAATGGACGAGCATTTTCAACAGGCGCCTTTTGCTGAAAATATGCCGGTATTAATGGCGCTCATTGGTATTTGGAATTCAAGTTTTCTTGGCTATAATTCTTTGGCTGTTTTACCTTACGACCATTCTTTACGTGCCTTTCCTGGCTATTTACAACAAGTAGATATGGAAAGTAATGGTAAGCGAGTGAATCATCAAGGCAATGAGGTTGAATTAACCACAGCGCCAATTGTCTTTGGTCAAGAAGGTACTAATGGCCAGCACGCGTTTATGCAGTTGATGCATCAAAGTAATGAAATAATTCCTGCTGATTTTATTGTTTCACTAACATCAAATAGTGATTATCACCATCATCATACTATGTTAGTAGCTAATTGCTTTGCTCAAAGTGAAGCATTAATGGTTGGTAAAACTTTAGAGCAAGCTAAAGCTGAACTGACTGAACAAGGCTTGTCGGTTCAAGATGTTGAACGATTAGCTCCACATAAGGTTATGCCTGGTAACTCACCTTCAAATACTATCGTATTTGAACACTTAACGCCGAAAGTTTTAGGGGCGTTTTTAGCACTATACGAGCATAAAATTTTTGTTCAAGGCGTTATGTGGGAGCTTAACTCTTTTGACCAATGGGGGGTTGAACTTGGCAAGCAGTTAGGGACGTCGATATTAGCGGTAATGGGCGGAGAAAGTAATGATGCATTATCTACTTCTACTCAAGGGTTAATTGCCAAGTATTTAGACAAGCGTAAGTAGATTCTGGTTTCGGCTTTGGCATCCTGCGTCGCTCTACCTTCTACATCCATGCAGTCGTTCTCTAGAAAGACGACATTTTATCATTGAGTTCAGAGTTGCAGTCTTATGCGAATGACAAGTCTAACTTACCGTTAGGGTTAGACTTAATCACTTCAGGTTTGTCAAAAAAGTAACCTTGGAAAAAGTCAAAACCTAAGTTTAGCGCTTGGTTGTATTCTTGTTGATTTTCAACTTTTTCTGCCAGTAGTTGAATATGTGGGAAGTCAGCAAGATGTTCAATTAGCTCAATTATCTCTTCAATAGTGCTTTGTCTGAAATCTACTTTTATAATCTTTATGAAAGGAAAAAAATCATGCCATTGCTGGTGATGAACAAAATCATCTAAGGCAATGCAATAGCCTTTTTCATGCAAGTCTTGGCAAATGCTTAATAGCTCAGTACAAGGCTTTTCAGTTTCTAAGATCTCAACAATAACATGCTCAATATCAAACTGCTGGGGGTAGCCTTTTTGTAGAGTTTCTAAGGTGAAATTGATAAAGGCTGGTTTTTGATTAGTGAAGGTTTTACTTTGTCGGCTTTCGAGTGTGGTTTGAATAAGTTGTACAGTTGCTAAATCGGCGTCTATGCTTGGAAAAACATTAATTAAACTGTCTCTAAACAGCAATTCATAAGCAAAAATATTATTATCTTTATCAACAATTGATTGCCTAGCAGCATAGCCTTGCAATACATCATACTCTGTCTGCTTTTCTTGTATTGATAATGTTTTATTTAATTGCATTTGAAGCCAAATACCTTAGTGCGCCTGATTAAAATCTCATTAAAAGATAAAACTCATTTACTACGTTACCATATAAAAAAGAAATAAATAGTTAAAAGATTCTCTATGAAAGGCTTTTAAGTTTGCATATATTGAGCTCTTTTAATGTAATAACTCTATTAATTCAATCAAAACAAATTGTTAATAAAAAATAACACGCAAAAATATAGTAATTAAACATCGTTTAGATTTATCATAAGGCATATTTTTCTTACGCAACTGTGTGTAAATTCCATTTTTATTGGCTTTCAATAAATGAAATTTATCATGGTATATACTTAAGAAAGTCAGTTTTAATACTTAGGAGTCTAATTTGGCCATCGGAACTATTTTTTCTTTAGCTGTTTATTTTATTGTAATGATCGCAATTGGCTTATACGCCTTTAAAAAGTCCACAGATGATGTGTCTGGTTATATGTTGGGAGGACGCAGTTTAAGCCCTTCTGTTACTGCTTTGTCTGCGGGTGCTTCAGATATGAGTGGTTGGATTTTAATGGGCGTTCCAGGGGCAATGTACATCAGCGGCCTAAGTAGTACGTGGATAGCGATTGGCTTGATTATTGGTGCTTATGCAAATTATAGAATTGTAGCTCCACGATTACGTACATATACCGAACTTGCAAATGATTCTATAACCCTACCTGATTTTTTTGAAAACCGCTTTAAAGATGATAAGCGCTTGCTTCGCATAGTCTCTTCAATTGTCATCATTATATTTTTTACGTTGTACACTTCATCTGGCATTGTCGCTGGCGGTAAATTATTTGAAAGCTCTTTCGCTTTAAATTATGAACTTGGCCTTTATATTACAGCAGGCGTTGTGGTTTGTTATACCATGTTTGGCGGATTTTTAGCCGTAAGTCTAACTGACTTCGTTCAGGGCTGTATTATGTTTATAGCCTTAGTATTAGTACCTGTTGTGGTGATATCTAATGTTGGTGGTTTAGCTGAAGTACAGCAAAGCATCGAAAACATAAATCCTGATTTATTTAATATGTTTAGTGGTGTTAGTACTGTAGCGATAATCTCGGCTATGGCTTGGGGATTGGGATATTTCGGCCAGCCTCATATTCTTGTTCGTTTTATGGCTATTCGCTCAGTGGAAGATTTACCTGTCGCCCGTCGTATAGGTATGAATTGGATGATTGTGTCTCTTTGCGGTGCTGTCGCAACTGGTTTCGCTGGTATTGCATATATAGACAAAACTAGTACGTCTTTGGCTGATCCTGAAACTATATTTATTCTTTTGTCGCAAGTATTGTTTCACCCATTAATTGCTGGTTTTCTTCTTGCTGCTATTCTTGCGGCAATTATGAGTACTATTTCATCGCAACTGCTAGTGACGTCGAGTTCATTAACGGGCGATATTTATAACGTGTTTTTGAATAAAGATGCCAGTGAAAAGCAACTTGTTATGGTTGGCAGATTGTCTGTGCTGCTAGTCGCTTTAATTGCAGTATTTCTAGCATACGATAGGGAAAGTTCTATTTTAAGCTTAGTCGGTAATGCCTGGGCTGGTTTTGGCGCTGCATTTGGGCCACTTGTTATCCTCAGTTTGTATTGGAAACGTATGAATAAACAAGGTGCTCTAGCAGGTATGTTAGTAGGTGCCTTCACGGTACTATTTTGGATTTATGCGCCAATCACTATTAATGGTCAAAACTTAAGTGCTTGGATTTATGAAATTGTGCCTGGGTTTATATTTTCCGCTATTGCTATTGTGGTTGTAAGTAGAATGACAGAGCAACCAGAGGATGAAATTCAACAAACGTTTGCTCAGGTAGAGTCTTTACATTCTTAATTAAGTAATGAATACGCGATGCTTCTAATACGTAGCTTCGCTACTTCGAATACGCTGACGCTTCGAAGATACGAAGTAGCGTATTCGGAGTGTAACGTATTCGCAATTCGAAACTAGTATTGAGTCATATCGACCACTCTATGGTTTCATTAATCTTTTGTTGCCATTGTTGCAAAGGTTCGTTCTTGTTACCTATTATAATGACATCACCTTGTTGGTATTGATGGGTGATACCTACAACGGAGTCATCGCTAAATTGCTGGGTAAACTTTAAATGAGTCGACTTAGGCACTAGAAATACCGTTACGTTGTCAAATTCACCTTCAAACACTAGATGAACGCTGTCCATGCCGTCAAAATAACAATCATCAATTGAAATCAACTTGCCTAGCTTTTCCTTAAAGCCAACGTTTAAGTCAGACACATCATTATTAAAACTAGCTAAGCTATATTGAGCATTGCCTTGCTTGGCAAAGCTGTCCGCTTCATGGTGATAATGCGCTAATGAATAATCTGCAACATTAGAGTAGGCCGGGCTTGAGTTGATAAAGCTCACACCAATACCTAATGCTAAAGCAACAGAGGCAGCCATTGCTAAATGCACTCTCGACTTCTTCTTAGTTTGCTGATGTGAATGCAAACTCTGCCGAAGAATAAGTTGGTTCGCCAAGTTGTCAGGTACTTCAACACTTAAGGCCTTGGCAATGTGCGAGTCTAAGGTTTTTAAATCTTCAGCGAAGTCTTTGCGCTTATTGTCACTATTAATGGCGTCGATTATATCTTGATCTTGGCTATTCGGATCTGAATATAGTCTTCGTCTGAATTCTAAATCATCCATTAATTCGCCCCTTAATTTCATTATCTTTTTCAATTGCATCTTTGAGTTGGTTTCTCGCTCTAAATAAGCGAGTCATTACGGTGTTTTTGTTTAAATCCAACATCTTGCCGATCTCTTCACCACTAAAACCACCTATAACTTGTAATACCAAAGGCTCTCTGTATTCTGCTGGTAAGCGAGCGAT
Source organism: Thalassotalea psychrophila (assembly GCF_031583595.1). Taxonomy (NCBI): domain Bacteria; kingdom Pseudomonadati; phylum Pseudomonadota; class Gammaproteobacteria; order Alteromonadales; family Colwelliaceae; genus Thalassotalea; species Thalassotalea psychrophila. The sequence continues at coordinate 3,480,886 of NZ_CP134145.1, read as the reverse complement.
TTTTTCTCTTAACCAATGGTCTTCAAGTTGTTGCTCTGTACTAGTTGAAAAATTGTCAACCGTACTGCCTTCATCGTACTCGCTCATGTCGAATTGTTTACGTTCAAAGCGGCGAGCATTTTCTCTACGCAATATAGTAATAAGCCATGATTTCGCTGCTTTTTGATCTTTTAAAGAATCAAGCGCACGCCAAGCTCTAAGGAAGGTTTCCTGAACTAAATCTTCAGCGATATGTTTGTCATGAACTAGCCAGTATGCGTAGCGGAATAAGTCTGCGTGCAGTGCTTTAACCAAGGCTTCGTATCTAACTTGCTTACTTGCCATAAATGGGTTCCAAGGGTTATAAATACCAAGTTGATCACATACTCAATTAAGTTGGTATAACAATATTATTGTTGGTTATTAGTAAGGACCAATCAAAGGTAATTTTAATTTCGAAAAAATAAAAAATATTTTATTTAATAGTGAGTTTAGGCGTAAACACAAAAATGCCCACATTTTGTGGGCAATTAAGGCTATAAGGTTGGGGCTCGCATTTCGCAGCCTTGCAGCTTGTAGCCTTTAAGCTTTACAGGTTGCTGTTTCAAGGATTAATCGCTATTTCGATTTGCTGCTGTTGTATCGTTTTAGTTTGCAATCTTGAAATTATCTTTAACAATTTACTACCTTGCCAATTTCCGGTGTTGGCTGAAAAGTAATTGCGTTGTAACTCGGCTAATGCTTCATTAAAATCAACACTATTAAGCTTTTTGCTTACTTGTTCTAAATTAGCAAAGTGCTCGTTCGGATATAGATCTTTCGCCCATATTGGCAATAGGCTAATAACTTGTTCACCATTATTTTGGCTACATGCCGCCATTAACTTTAAATAGCTTTGCTTGTCTTCGCTGGTGAATGTCGCTTTGCTAAAGCTTATGTTGCCTTTCAATTTTGCCATATAAAACCAAGCTAAGGCGGTAAGTATCCAGCCAGCTAAAAATAGCCATTGTAATGTAGTATTTTGTTCAGTCACAATTTGCGTTTGTGGATGAATTGGTTGATTAAATGCTGGTGTTGCTGCCTGAATACCATTAATGGTAATTGTTTTACCCGGTATAATTGCTTGCTCAAGTTTATTCAGTTTAGTATTCCACCAAGGAACGGTTAAATCTGGCAGGGTATAGGTACCAGGCTTGGTAGGTACTATGGCAAATTCTTGTACTTTTTGGCTGATCAACAAACCGTTTTGAACACCACTTTGACTTTCAGCTTGGTCTGGATATATTTTTAAACCATCGGGTACTACAAAATTTAATACCGGTAATTGCTCGGCGCTAAGCGCTGCAGCCGTGATTGTCACCTTACGGGTAATAGGCTCACCTAATTCAAATTCAGTGCCTGCCACAGGCCATTCGTCTTCAATGCTGATGATTTCGCTCGGCAACCACTCTCCGCTATAATTATCAGGCACTGGTTTTACGTTAATATCAATTTCTTTACCTCGTATGCTAACTGGTTTACCTCGATCCATACCTGAAAATAAAGAGCGACTTTTACTAATTATGATCTCACCTTCAAAGGTAGAGCTATGCAATACAAATTTTCCGCTGGTCTGTGGTTTTACTGAGTAAATGCGTTCAATTATTCGATAGCGTTTACCGTCAATAATCTGTGTATCTTCTTTATCTTGGCCTATTTGTTTAATTTCAGAGCCGGTCATTTTTGGCTCAGTGAGTACACCGCGCTTTAAATTTACCGCTAAATGCAAACGAACTCTTAAGGTGAATTGCTGCTGCACGTAAATGTCTTGATCGCTTACGTCGGAAGTAATATATAAATCTTTTTGTTGGCTCGCGCCTTTTTCACTTTCAGCTAGCACCACTAACGCAATAGGTTGGGTGCTAACTCCGCCTACAGAAAGGGCTGGGATCACTACCTTGCCTTTTTTCCTAGGAATAAGCAGAGTTGTCCACTGAGTGGAACGGGTCATATCGAAGTTAACCATATTGGTTTGACTGCTTACTGAAGTACCGCCAACTACAAAGTCTTTTTGTAAAATGCTAGGGTCAAAGGCATCGGCAGATACTGAATCATCAGCTTTAACCGTAAGTACAATTGATTCATTAACTATTGCCGGATTTTTATCAATGCTGGCGGTAACGTTAGTTAATGCATTTGCAAAAAATGTAGCGAATAGGGAAACTATAAAAACGCACTGTTTGATCGTTTTTACCATTTTTCTTTTACTCCAATGCTGCTTCTGTTTTGACGACGTTTTTGATATTCCAGTTTCATTTTATTGCGTAATAGCAACTGGGGATCGTCGGTAACTTTTCTAAGCATTTGTTCATGCTTTTGATTTAATTCGGTGTTTTCTTTACTCGTGTCGTCTACTACACCTGCACTCTGTTCGTCTTGCGGGCTTTGCTGCTCATCTTGCTCTGCATTTTCAGCTTGAGCTGCAGCATTTTGTTCTTGCTCTGACTCATCTTGCTCAGCGTTTTGTTGCTCATTGTCACGGCTTTGCTGATCAGACTCCTGTTCATTAGGATTTTGATCTCCATCAGGGCTTTCTTGGCTTTGCGAGTCTTGTGATTGTTGATCTTGATTCTCAGAATCTTGTTCTTGCTGGTTTTGAGCTTGTTGCTGCTCTTGGTTATCATCGCTGTCGCCATTTTCGCCAGACTGTTGTTGATTTTCTTTTTGTTGATCAGACTGCTGTTGATCCTGTTCTTCATTTTGTTCTTGATTCGAATCGTCTTGATTCTGCTCTTGCTGTTCTTGCTCTTCTTGTTGCTGCTGCAATTGTTCCACAAGCGCTTTATTAGATGCCGCATCCATATGATCAGGGGTTTCAGCGAGAACCTCATCATAAGCTTTAATTGCTTCATCATATTGCTGTAGCTTAGCTAGGGTATTACCTTGGTTATAACTAGATTCTGCTGATTCAACTTGCTTAAAGGCATCTAACGCTTTTTCAAAATCACCAGCCTTGTAGTAACTGCTGCCTTGCCAAAGCGGCTCTGAAAACTGCTCGGCAGCTTCTGCATATTGTTGTTGTTCGAAGTTTGCCTTACCTTGCTGGTTTTTAGTTTGCCATAAATCATCCCAAAGGCTTGCTTCTGCCCTTGGGGCATGTAGTGAAGATGCAATAACCAAGCTTAATAATACAGGGGTAAACAATACTCCGCGGCGAAAATAACCTAACAATAATGGCAGGGCTATTAATAATAGATAGGGTCCCATTTCTTGCCATTGATCGCCTAAATTGTCTTGTTCATTTTGCATTTCTTTTTTTGCATCTAGTGCTTTTAATTCACTTAGATTTTCTAAGTCGCTGTCATCAGCGGTTATCTGACTAAAAGCTCCTCCACTATTTTGGCTAATACCGGCAAGCCTTGGCGCGTTCATTTTAGGAATAACGATATTGCCACCTCTATCCTTCATTAGCTCACCATTGGCTAACGTAATTGGCGCGCCTTGATCGCTACCCACGCCTAATATATTAATGCGATGCGGATGCTCACTGGCAAAGTCATTAATATCGGCAAGTTCATCTGAGCTTATACCATCGGTTACCCAATAAATATCACCTTCAATATGCCCCGCGTTTAGTAACATTTCATTTGCTAGTACTAATGCAGGGTAGGGGTTAGAACCTAACTCAGGCATAATATTTGGTGACAATGAGGGTAAGAGTAATTTGATATTGTTTATATCCGCTGTTAACGGGCTAATAATAAATGCATCACCAGCATAAGCCACCAGACCAATTTCACCTTCATCTATTTTTTCAACCAAATCCATCGCTTTATAGCGAGCCATGGTGAGTCTATTTGGTTTAATGTCAGTTGCAAGCATTGAAAAAGACATATCCATGATAAGTACTGAGCCGCGTTCAACATCAAATACCGGTTGTGGTAGCTTCTGCCAAGTTGGGCCAGCCAATGCAAAAATAAATAATAAGCCGATAATTGAGGCAGGTATAAGTGATACTGGCTTTTTATTTTCACTGCTACTTAATAACATGTGGGCTAAATGCTTTGGAATAACATGATGCCATGCACTGCTTGATATTCTAATTTTTCTAAGTTGCCAAATAACCCAGACAAGCACCACAACAGCGAGTAGCCATAAAGGGCGGATAAAATGAAATTCGCTCATTATATTTGCTCCTTAGAATGTGCCATGGTTTCAGTTTTCTCGTTAGAGCCTGATGAAGGCTTATCTCTGATTTTTTTATCTGCTGCTTTAAATGACTCCGGAGACGGTTTGTTAAATAATTGATTTGGTTTTACTTTATTTGTTGTACCCGAAGACCAATTAAATATAGAGCCAAAGCTTATATATTTAATCATCAGCATTTGCATGATCATTAACACCATGGCAGCGGTTAATGGGTAGTAAAATAGCGCCGTTAACGGGCGCATCTGTTGTTGATCTTGTTCAACCGGTTCAAGCTGGTCCAGCATTTGATAAATTCTTGTCATCGACTCGCCATCAGTGGCTCTAAAGTATGAGCCTCCAGTTTGCTTGGCAATTTTAGTTAAGGTATTTTCATCTAAATCGCGAGATGGATTAACTTTACGGGTACCAAATAATGAGCGCTCAAGCATTACTTCTGCGCCAACACCGATAGTGTAAATGGTCACATCTTTAGCTACTGCTAATTCTAATGCTTGCTCCGGAGTTATTTTTCCTGAGGTGTTTTGGCCATCAGTAACTAGTAATAATACGCGGTTAGACTCTTTCTTATTAACGAAGCGTTTAACCCCTAACGCCATAGCGTCACCAATAGCGGTTTTTTGACCTACTAAACCAATCTCTGATTCATCCAACATTTGTTGCATGGTTTTTCGGTCAAAGGTCATTGGTGTTTGCATATAAGCATCATCACCAAATAAAATTAAGCCTAAGCGATCACCATTTCTGCGTTCAATAAAATCACCAAGTAACTCTTTTAGCATCACTAAACGATTCACTGTGCTGCCGTTTAATCGCATATCTTCTATTTGCATACTGCCAGACAAATCAACGGCGATGATCATCTCTCTGCCTTGGGTTGGAATTTGAATCGGTTCCCCTAACCATTGAGGTCTTGTAACCGCTAATACTAATAAACACCATACAACGACAGCAAGCCAAACTGGCAATTGTTGTTGTCCCATAGCAGAGGTTTTAGAGCTGGCACCAGGTAATAGTACCGGAACTTTTAGCGCCGCCGAACTTGCTGCTTTTTTAGGTGATAAGAAGTACACAATTAATGGCAGAGGTAACAACAGAGCGAGCCATGGCCATAAAAAACTAATCATGAGTAACCTCACTTTTAGCTGTTGTCATTTTATTATTGTTGTTTTGAATAGCCGAGGGCTGATTTTTGTCTGATGCTATAACTTCTACACCTTTAATTTCTATGAGCGCGGCATTATTAACCCAAAGTAATGCCGCTTGCTGAAGTTCTTGTGAATAAAGAGAATGAGTCGATTTACGGTACTGTTGCATTAACGCGTTTTCAGCTAACTGAACGAAACTTGCTTGTTGCTCATTGGGTAATTTATTCGACAAAAATGCCAATAATTTATCACCATGAATTGCCGCTACCTCATTGCGGTTAAAATAATGCATGCTTACCCATTTCAAAATCGCGATCGATTTCTCGGTAGATAAATTATCTAGTTCGGTTAATTGTTTTATTGCTTGGCGCTTCACCAAACTTTGCTTGCGCTTAGCTGATATTTTCTTATAGGAGAAAACTGCTATGGCAATAATGCTAACAAGCAATATCCACCAACCGGGGGCAATAGGCCAGCCATGGATATTTTCGGGCAAGTGAATATCTTGTAAATTCGCTAACGGATCCAAGATTCAACTCCTGATTTTAATTGATGTTCAATGCTACTGCCGGCAGAAAAGCTAATAAAGCGAGCCCCGGCTTTTTGATACATATGTTGTTTTAACTGAGTAAGCATTTGCGCTTTTTGCTGATAACGTTCAGCGGCTTTTTTATCACCAAGGGTAAGCTGTTGTTTCACTTTACCGTCGGTAACCGCGACAGATGTTTTATGATGACTTTCTGGGAGTTCAGACTCTAAAGGATCTGATATTTGGCAAATAACTAACTCACATACGCGGGAAATTTGCGATAACGGCAACAGAGCTTTTTCGTCAAAATGATTACCGTCTGTAATTAAATATACCAATGAACCTGGACGGGCCAACTGTCTTAACCGATTACAATTTTCAATAAAATAATCGTTACTGCTAGGGTTGTCTTGTTGCCAGTGTTCTAAGCCTTGCAAGTGCAATTCGTCCAACGCGTGCAGATAATGCAATACACCATTTTGTCGACTTCTTGGTTTAAGTTCTTGATGTTCAAGTTCATTAAAGACCAATCCGCCAACTCTATCACCACGCTTTTTTGCATGCCAAGCAACTAATGAAGCAATATGAGATGCTTGTACAGACTTAAACAAGAGTTTTGAACCAAAAAACATCGACTGGCCTAAGTCGGTGGCAATTAAAACTGGACGTTCAACTTCTTCTTTAAACAATTTAGTATGAGTTTCGCCAGTTCGCGCTGTAACGCGCCAGTCTATGGCTCTAATATCATCGCCAGTTTGATAATGTCTCACTTCATCAAACTCCATACCTCGGCCTTTTGTTCGGGCAAGGTAATTACCTGATAAGTGGCCGTGCACCGCGTTTTTAGGCGCGAGATTAAGCAGTGACGCTTTGCCTTGATAAGATAACAGTTCATCAATCGTTAAATTAATTCCGTCACTTTGCAAGGTACTAAGTTGTTCACTTATACCAAGGTTTGCATCAAAATTTGAATGCTTATTCCACCACATAGTTTTTACCTATCGCAACATTTAACTCGCTTAAAAAATGTTTAGCTAAAGATGGCATTAACCAACAGCAACTAAAGTTAAAATGCGATCAATAACTTGGTTGGTAGTTATGCCTTCAGCTTCTGCTTGATAGGTAAGCATTAGGCGATGGCGTAAACAGTTATGAAATACAGCTTGAATATCTTCGGGGCTAACAAAGTCCCTGCCATTTAACCAGGCTCTAGCACGTGAGCATCTATCTAAAGCAATAGTTGCGCGAGGGCTGGCGCCAAAGGCTAACCATTTACCCAAGTTCTCGTCATATTTTTCACCATTGCGTGTTGCCATGATCAAATCAACAATGTATTGCTCAAGTACTGGCGCTAGGTAAATTTCTAATGTTTCTTTGCGAGCGGTAAATATGTCTGCTTGGCTGATATTAGTTAGTGGTGCTTTTTTCTCATTTAACGCTTCACCACGATTTAAGCGTAAAATTTCCAGCTCGGAAGCAGCATTTGGATAATCAACTTCTAAATGCATTAAAAAGCGATCGAGCTGAGCTTCAGGAAGCGGGTAAGTGCCTTCTTGCTCTAATGGATTTTGGGTAGCCATTACTAAAAATAAGTCAGGCAATTGATAAGTGGTTTTACCCACAGTTACTTGGCCTTCAGCCATTGCTTCTAACAATGCTGATTGAACCTTTGCCGGCGCACGGTTTATTTCATCTGCTAATACTAAATTTTGAAATAAAGGCCCATGTTGGAATACAAAGGTACCATCTTCTGGTCGATAAATATCAGTACCAGTTAAATCGGCTGGTAATAAGTCAGGAGTAAATTGAATACGATGAAAATTGGCATCAATACCATCCGCTAATGAGTTAATCGCACGTGTTTTTGCAAGACCAGGAGGGCCTTCAACAATTAGGTGTCCATCTGCTAATAGTGCAATAAGTAAGTTTTCGACTAAGGCGTGTTGGCCAACGATTTGTTCACTTAAATGTTCTTGTAATTTAGAAAATTGTTCAATTGCCATAATAATTATTATTTTCCGTAACCGCAGTTAAATAGTGTGATTAAACTTATATAGAATATATAAGGATCATGTTATGCGAAATCAATGCTTTTAAAAAGCCTCATTTGCAGATAGAATCAAATAAAATGATCAGGTCGGACCTGTTAGCTTGTTTGCTTTTAATTAAGTAATACCAGTTTCATTAAGTTTGTGATCTTGTTGTGCTAAGGAAAAATAAATCAGGGCAAGGCGCTCGATTGACCAATAGCTCGCTATTGGGATTGAGAGCAACACAGTCTTGGAGTATTTTAGCTATCACAAGTGGGCAATAATTTAATGAAGTTGGTATAAGCATTAGTCGACGATAATAAAGGAAACATGATGGGAACTCAGCAAACTGTAAAAACAGCTCAAGGTGAACGAATTGCAATAGTTGCAGGTTTAAGAACGCCGTTTGTAAAACAAGCAACAGATTTTCACGGTATACCGGCTTTAGATTTAGGATCTATGGTGGTTAACGAACTGATTGCAAAAAGTGATATTGATCCAGCAATTATTGAGCAATTAGTTTTTGGTCAAGTGGTACAAATGCCAAAAGCACCAAACATTGCTCGTGAAATTGTTTTGGCAACACAAATGAATGTTGCTACCGATGCTTATAGCGTATCTCGTGCTTGTGCTACCAGTTTCCAATCTACTGTGAATGTTGCTGAAAATATCATGCTAGGTAATATCGATGTTGGTATTGCCGGTGGTGCAGATTCAATGTCGGTGCCGCCAATTACGGTAACTAAAAAATTAGCTCGTACTTTATTAGATTTATCAAAAGCTAAAACCTTTGGTCAAAAAGCCAAGCTTATTACCAGCTTAAAATTAAAAGACTTAATGCCAGAGCCACCAGCAGTTGCAGAATATTCTACCGGTCTTTCTATGGGGCAAACTGCTGAACAAATGGCAAAAACTCACGGTATATCTCGTGAAGAGCAAGATGCATTAGCTCATCGTTCACATACGTTAGCTGCAAAAACTTGGGCTGAAGGTAAATTAAACGATGAAGTGATGACAGCTCATAATGAACCTTATAAAAGAATTGTTACCAAAGATAATTGTTTCAGAGACAACTCGGAACTAGCTGGGTACGCCAGACTTCGTCCTGTATTTGATCGTAAACACGGCTCAGTTACTGCTGCTAACTCTACTGCGTTAACAGATGGCGCATCCGCTGTTATTTTAATGCGAGAAGGCCGAGCTAAAGAACTTGGCTACAACGTGTTAGGTTACATTCGCTCATACGCATTTACTGCGATAGATGTTTGGGAGGATATGTTAATGGGGCCATCGTATGCTACACCGCTTGCTTTGCAACGAGCTGGTCTAACGCTTAATGATTTAGACTTGATAGAAATGCATGAAGCATTTGCCGCACAAACACTTGCTAACGTAAAAATGTTTGGCAGTACTAAATTTGCCAAAGATAAACTTGGCTTAGATAAAGCCATTGGCGATATCGATATGGACAAGTTTAATGTATTAGGTGGGTCACTTGCCTATGGTCACCCGTTCGCCGCAACAGGTACCAGACTCATTACCCAGACATTGAACGAATTAAAACGTCGAGGCGGTGGCCTTGGTTTAACAACAGCATGTGCAGCTGGTGGTTTAGGCGCTGCAATGATCTTGGAAGTGGAGTAAGCACATGACTGATTCTATAAAAGAAACAACTCAAACAGAAAATTCAATTTCTACATTTACGTTAATGCCACAAGACAATGGTATTGCACTGTTAAAAATTGATGTGCAAAACGAAACCATGAACGTGCTTAAAGCAGAATTTGCTGAGCAAATACAAGAAATTTTGCAACAAGTTAAGAGCGATAGCTCAATTACTGGTTTAGTTATTTATAGCGGTAAAAGTAATTCTTTCGTTGCCGGCGCAGACATCACAATGCTTGGTAAATGTGAAACCGCGCAGCAAGCAACTGAAATTGCCGCTGGCGGGCAAATGATCTTCAATCAACTTGAGCAATTAGCTATTCCGGTTGTTGCCGCCATAAATGGCCCATGTTTAGGTGGTGGTTTAGAGTTAGCTATGGCGTGTCATATGCGTGTTTGTAGTGACTCGAATAAAACTGTTTTAGGTTTACCAGAAGTACAACTTGGTTTACTACCTGGTAGTGGTGGTACGCAGCGTTTACCAAAACTGGTTGGTTTGCAAAAGTCTTTAGATATGATGCTGTCAGGTAAGCAATTACGCCCTAAGCAAGCATTAAAAGCGGGCCTTGTGTTAGATGTTGTGCCTAATTCTGTACTGCTAGATGTTGCCATTAAAATAGCGCAAAACGGTAAACGTAAAGCCAATAGAAAAATTAGCTTTGTTGAAAAAGCGTTAGAGTCTAACCCATGGGGCCGAAAGATAGTTTTTGATCAAGCCTCTAAAACAGTACTAGCAAAAACTAAAGGTAATTATCCAGCACCTTTAAAAATAATCGATTGTATCCGTACGGGTTATGAAAAAGGAACCACTAAAGGTTTAGCTATTGAAGCTTACAACTTTGGTGAGTTAACACAAACGCCAGAGTCGAAACAGCTACGTAACTTATTCTTTGCTACCACCGAAATGAAAAAAGAGCAGGGCGTTGCCGGTGTATCTCCCGCTAAAGTAAATAAAGTTGGCGTGTTGGGCGGTGGCTTAATGGGTGGTGGTATAGCTCATGTTTCAGCTAATAATGCTAAAACTCCTGTACGAATAAAGGATATCAACCATACCGGTATTTCGCATGCGTTAAAGTACAGCTTTGATATTTTGAATAAAAAAGTGAAGCGCAGATTCATGTCGAAAAGTGCCATGCAAAAACAACTAAACATGGTAACTGGGTCGGTAGATTACACTGGATTTAAAGATGCTGATATGATCATTGAGGCAGTATTTGAAGACTTAGCACTTAAGCAATCTATGGTGGCTGATATTGAAGCAAACTGTAAAGAGGGGATCATCTTTGCCAGTAACACTTCTTCATTACCCATTAATCAAATAGCGGCACAAGCAGCTAAACCTGAAAATGTTATTGGTCTGCATTATTTCTCACCAGTGGACAAAATGCCTCTTGTTGAAATTATCGCTCATGAGAAAACCTCAGACGAAACAATTTCTACTACGGTTGCTTTCGCTAAGCGCCAAGGAAAAACACCTATTGTTGTTAAAGATAAAGCCGGCTTTTATGTAAACCGAATTTTAGCACCATACGTAAATGAAGCGGCCAGTATTTTATTAGCAGGTGAACCAATTGAGAAAATTGATCGTGCGCTAGTTAAGTTTGGATTCCCTGTTGGTCCAATTAAGTTATTGGATGAAGTGGGTATTGATATTGGCGCTAAAATTAGTCCAATTTTAGTAGACGAACTAGGAGAGCGATTTAAAGCTCCTGATGCATTTAGTAAACTTATTAATGACAACCGTAAAGGCCGTAAAACTAAGAAAGGTTTTTATAATTATTCTGGTAAAAAAGCCAATGGTAAAGAAGTTGATGAAACTGTCTATTCATTATTAAATATACAACCTGCAAGTAAGTTAAGCGCTGAAGAGATTCATGAACGATGTGTATTACTTATGGTTAATGAAGCTGTACGTTGTTTAGATGAAGGTATTATTCGTAATGCAAGAGATGGTGATATCGGTACTATCTTCGGTATAGGCTTCCCTCCGTTTATCGGTGGGCCATTTAGGTACCTTGATAGCTTAGGTGCTGCAACCGTTGTTGAAAAATTATCTGCTTATCAAGATAAATACGGTGAACATTTTGAACCATGTGCTGCATTAGTTAAAATGGCAAAAAATAATCAGACTTGTTATTAATTAAGTTCATACAAAAGTAGCGGTAAGTTGTTGCCGCTTTAACGACGAAGGGGCAATTTATTGCCTCTTTTTTTTTTAAAATACTAAAGAAGATATGAATTTAAGAAAATATTGAATGGATATAAGAAGTTAACAAATATGCTTGAAAAATACGCTGAAACTACTTTAGTGTAAATAGTCTATTTGCTATAATACGCGCCCTTAAGTAGTCCTATAAGCCGTGTAGAGTTAAATATGTTGTTTGTTGTTGTGTCCTTACTATTCGCAGTGTTCTTTTATTGCCAAGCTCTACAGTCCGGAATGGGGCGTAAACGCTGGGCTACAGCTGGCTTTGTACTAGGTCCATTAGTATGGCCAATGTTCTGTATGGAAAAACGCATGAAAACCTTTAAAAGGTTTGGTACTAAGTTTGGTATCTTCAACGCATAATTATTTTACTACATAGCATTAACTATGCGTTGAAAACTGCTTAGCTCTTTATGACCACCAGTTCGAAGCGGTCATTTCATACACTTCAATTCTTGCTGGTGCTTGTGTTACTTTCTTTGTACCAAATATAGCTTTAAATACTTTTAACATAAATCACCTCAAGGCCTTATTTTTAAAAGGCTTATGACCACCAACTGCTTGCTGACATTTCACGAATTTCAATACTATCTGCAACTTGTTTCGCAGTAGTTTTAGATGTAAATATTGTTTTAATAATTGCAATCATTGTCTTTCTCCTAAGCTTTAATACGGATACGAGTGCTGCCAGCCGGTTGGATGCGAATACGAGTACTGCCCGCTGGTTGGATGCGAATGCGAGTGCTGCCCGTTGGTTCGATGCGAATGCGAGTGCTGCCTGTTGGTTCGATGCGAATGCGAGTACTACCAATTGGTTGAATACGAATTCGTGTGCTTCCGGCTTCAACTGTTTCTAAGTTGTTTACTTGTTCTAGTGCAGGAGCACCTGTAGAAAGTAATACTGATAAAATTAATGAACTAAGCATGGTATTTCCTATTTTTATTTTAAATAAATATACATATAGGAATACTTAAGCCAATAACGTGCCAACTTTAACATTTTGTTGAATAAAGTTTAAAAACTTGTTTTTGTTAGGATTTTATATTTGGTAGGTGACTAATACTTTTTTCGTATTATATTTTGTACAATTTTCTAATTGTACAAGTGTTTAAAACTCAGCAAATAAAATAAAACCTTGTTGAATAAGTCATATTTTGAAGTAGAGATATAACAATGAGCTTATATATTGTTATAAGGCGTAGATTTATTGGTAATGATATGTGAAAGCAAGTAACGACCAAAATCTTCTTCAGCCAATGGTTTGGAATATAAGTAACCTTGCATTTGTTCACAGTTTACTGTTTTAAGATATTTAAGTTGGCTTTCTGTTTCTACACCTTCAGCAACAACATCCATACCTAAGTTATGGGCGATAGTCACAATGGTGGCAACCATGTTTCTGCCTTCTTCTGAAGCTTCTATGTCATCAACAAAGGCTTTATCAATTTTTAATGTGTTAAGTGGAAATTGTTTTAAATAGGCTAGAGATGAGTAACCTGTACCAAAATCATCTAAAGATAAATTCACACCCATTTTTCTAATTTGATGCATCAACTCTATTGCTTCTTGGGGCGAGTTCATGACTGTTCCTTCAGTAATTTCTAGCTCTAAGTGTTTAGCTGGTAATTTAGTTTCTTCTAGAATTTCAGCAATTATTTGCACTAAATTCGGTTGTCTAAACTGTACTGCTGAAAGGTTTACCGCTATTCGCCCTCTAAACATGCCATTGTCTAACCAAGCTTTAGTTGCTAAACAGGCTTTACGTAAAACAATTTCGCCAATTTCTAAAATTTGGCCGGTTTCTTCTGAAATAGGAATAAAAATATCTGGACGAATAATACCTTTATTGCCAGCTTCAAAACGAACTAATGCCTCCATGCCTTTAACTGCGCCAGTTGCCACATCAATTTTGGGTTGGTAGAACACTGAGAATAAATCTTCTTTTAAACCATGGCGTATTAAATTTTCAATTTGTAAGCGCTTCACTGCTTGTTTATTCATTGAATCATTAAAGAACTGGTATGTATCTCCACCTTTATCTTTTGCGTGATACATGGCGGTATCTGCGTTCTTTAACAGCTCATGCGAATTAGCTCCATCATCAGGGAATAACACTATACCGATGCTACAAGACAAAGAAATTTCTTGTTGGCGGATATAATACGGCTCAACAATGGTGTTTAAAACTTCGTCAGCAATAGAGGTGATTTTGTGAATATCATTGGTACCTTCAAGTATTAACGCGAATTCATCACCACCTAAGCGGTAACAGGTATCCTTAATATTGCCTATGGTTGCTATGCGTTCTGTTACCTTACATAACAATACATCACCTACTTGATGGCCTAGAGAGTCGTTGATCTTTTTAAAGTTATCTAAATCGAATACAAGCAGGGCATGCTCAAGATCTTGGCTTACTAATTGAGAGTGGTTTGCTTGGAAAAACGATCTGTTTGGTAATCCCGTTAATGTATCTGAGTTTGCTAGCTTGCGTAATTCAGCTTCAGTCTCTTTACGTTTAGTAATGTCTGAAAAAACGCCAACAAAATGCGATATATTGTCATTTTCGTCGTGAATAATATCGATTGTGATATCAACTAAATATGAATCACCAGTTGAGCGTTTGCTTTCAATTTCACCTTGCCAGGTGCCATGTGAAAGTAGATTCTTTTTCAAGTTTTGTAAAAAACTATCAGGGTAAGAGTTAAAGGCTAACATTTGACCTAATGCTTCAGCTCTACTCTGGCCAGTAATTGTTTGGTAAGAAATATTGCAATCTACCAACTTAAATTGGTTATCGTACACCACTACTGCATCAGATATGTTTTCAATACACTTGGCAAAAAGTTTTAAGCTTTCTTCATTGGCCTTTATTTGACTAATATCTTTTAAAGTACCAGTCATACGTAATGGCGCATCATTTTCATCGCGCTCAACAATTTTGCCTCTATCAAGTACCCATAACCAACTGTTGGTTTTATCTTTAACTCGGTATGCTGCTTCGTAATGCTCAGATTTACCCTCTTTATGCTCAAGTAATAATTGTTTTACTCTAGGGTAATCTTGAGGATGTATATTACGGCGCTCTTCACCATCAGCACTTATTTCAGAGCCTTCAATAGGGAAATCTAATATCCCCCAAATGTTTGAACGAAACATTTGATTGGTTTTTAAATTCCAATCCCACATTTCATCGCCAGAGCCCCATAAAGCTAATTTCAATCGTTCTTCAGATTCCTTAATTTTTATATTACTGAGCTCTTTATTTTGAGCTTGACGGATAAAGTAATAAATAATGAAAAGGCTGCATAATACATACACTGCCCACGCAATATTTGTTTTCCACCAAGGAGGAAGTATATGAATAGTAAAATTTTTAGAGGAAATGTATTTGTTTTTCGTTAAATCGAAAGCTTCCAAGGCAAAGGAGTAAGAGCCTGAATTTAAGTTTGTATAAGTTGCTCGTTTATTTTTATGATTAGTTTCAATCCAGTTATCATCTAATCCTATTAATTTGTACCTATATAGTACTTGCTCTGGAATATTTGGATTTGGAGAAATGAACTCTAATGTAAATGGAGATTGAGCATAATCTAATGTAATTTCACGTAAATGGGATAATTGAGCATTTAATTTATATATTGTTGATTGCTTATCCTTATTAACAATTTTTACTTCTTTATTGGCGATACGTAGCTTAGATAGGATAGGCTTGAATATTATTTGAGAGTCTATCTCAATCTCATCAGGATAGAAGCTGTTAAATCCATTAATTCCACCAAATAAAAGCTTTCCATTACTTGTTTTTAATGATGACGCATCCCAAAATTCATTAGATTGTAAACCATAAGTTGAATCGTAATTCGATATGGATAATGTTCTAGGGCTAATTTTACTAATTCCTTTATTGGTGCTTATCCATGCATCGCCTGAATCATCTAACAGTAAATTTGCAATGAAATTATTAGCTAACCCTGAATTTTCATTAAAAAGTTGGTAAGTTTTGTGTTGCTTGTCAAAAAGTAAAATACCTTGATCCCAGAATCCAAACCAAATGTAATTAGTATCTTCCTTTAAATAAGTAATGTTATTTTCTATAAGCAATTTGTTTAAGGGGAGAGCTATCTTTTTAAAATTTTCTAAAATTATATTAAACTTATATATATTACCTGAACTGCCATTTAACCAAATTTCATCATTTTTATTTATTGAAATAGTATAAATAGTTTCTTTTTCGTCACTAATTCTATAGGTAGTTAATTTTTTATTTATCAGTGAATATCTATTAATCACGGAGTTGTTAGAGCCAAACCAAATTTCATCATTGATAGCTAAGAAATCTATTTTATCATTTCGTGAACTAGCTAAATGCTCAAGTGAGTCATATTTGATTAGAGTATTTAGGGTAGTATCAAAATACAGAATATTACTTTCTTTTGTTATCAGCCATAAGTTATTATTTGTATCTGGAAAAATAGTCTTTATGGAGTCTTTAATGTTTACTGGAGATTTTATTACTTGGTTAGTGAGCTTGTCGATATAGTAAAGCCCATTAAATTGAGTGTAAATCCAGATATTTCCATTCGGTAATTCGGCAAAACCTAACACATTTTTTTTATTCTTACTGTCATTAGATAAATAATGTGGGAATAAAGAATAAATGGAATTAAATTTGTTTATTCCATTAGAGCTAGTACCAACCCAAACTGTATCTGATGCATCTGTAAACATAGAGTATATAAAATTCATTTCTAAGGGAGATGAATCTACTTTAGCTATTCTTTTTCTTGTAAAACTATCTTCAATTAAATTATATGAATATAATCCATGTTCCGTACCTATTAATACTTCAAAATTATTTACTTTATTGAGGCTTCTAGTTTTATTGGCTAGCGGATTAGAACCGTACTGTTCTGCAAGGATATGCTTTTTTAATTGGTAAGTTTCATCAACAATAAAAATCCCATTATCAGTAGCTACCCAATAATTTCCTTCTATTTTTTGTATTTCAAAAACACCGCCAGAATCAATATTTAAATGCCATTTATTTTTACCATTAATAGGAGAAATAAAATCAAGCTCTTTATTTGAAATGTATAGACCATTTTCAAAAGTGCCTATCCAATATCTATCATTTACATCTTGAAAAATTGATTTTATTTCTTTTATATCATTGGAAAATTCTCTAAAGTTAATTTTTGAAAATCTTAGAGCATTATCTTTAAGTGTGTATAAGCCATCTGCAGTAGATACAAATAAATTATTATCCTTATCTTCGAAAATGCTCCAAATCGCTTTATCTTTGAAATTTGTGTAGGAGTTATCAAATTCATCTAGGGCGGGATTATATTTACTTAAGCCTGCTTGAGTCCCAACCCATAAAGTATTTGAGCTATCAACAAAAACTACACGGACTAAATTGTTTAAAAGTGAATTGGGATTATTTAATTCATTTCTATAATACGAAAACTCATAACCATCATACCGATTTAAGCCATCCCCAGTTGCGAGCCAAATAAAGCCTTCTTTATCCTGTGCTATAGAATAAACACTACTCTGAGAAAGACCTTGCTCGATTGATAGCTGTTGAAACTTGATTGGTGTTTGTGAAGATGAATGTGCAGATACAGAGAAAATGGCAAGCAGAGTTACCATGATCATTTGGAATAAGTTTATAACTTTGTAGCTTATCTTGTTATTATTTTTAAACTGCACACAAGGCCTTTTGCGTATTGCTTTGTCTTTAAACTGAGACTTATTATTTTGATAACAAATAATACCAAGTTGGTATATCTGCATTCAATATCTTAAATCAATTGCAAGGTGATTTAAAGGTGAATATTTTGTAAAAAATTAGTCATAAATATTATACTTTTATTGGTAACAAAAACGTTGAGTATGTAATTGGGGATTTTACTATGACTTATGCGGGCTAGTTTGATGAAATTCATCTAAATCTTTAATAACCCTATGATTATTTAATAAATAAGCAAGCTCATCAGAATGCTTTACTGATGCTAAACTGATCTTATCGACTTGCTTGTTGTTAGCAAGTTTGTTTTTAATAAAGCTAGCTATATCTGGCAGTGTTAAATTTTCTATTTCATCAATCAGTTTTTCTTTTTGATCAAAGCCGTAATCTCTATTACAAATACTTACCCAGTAACGTTGGCTTTTTATTCTTGGACTGGTGTCTTTCTCCTGCAGTTGACCTATTAATCCCTGCTGTAAATGCTGCCACTCATCAGTTGATATGTTTACATCAAAATCATTGATGAATTCATCCATCGCTGAAAATAGGGCATCACTAGTAGTGTCCGGAGACTGGATGTAAAAGGCGATACCTGGGTACCGGTTCATCGGTACATAGCCGACACCAACTAAATAACCAAACTGTTTCTCGGTGCGCATTTGATGAAAAAAATGTGGCGACAATAAGTGGCTGGTGACCATAGTTAAAGCCACACTTTGCACATCATTATTGTGCATCGGGTAATAAATTACGCTGGCATAATCATGTTCTGGAATATGGAGCGGTAATAAGCTTGTGCCTTTACCTTGGTAATCAACAACTTTGCAAGTGACTCCTTCATTTTCGTCCAAATGTTCAGTGAGTTTCGAACTGATTAATTTAGCCATGTTAGTAGCTTGCGGCTCTAACCAATTACCGTAAATGAATACCTCTATACAGAGTTTGTTGAAATATGCTTCACAAAAGTCGGTAAAGTCTTCGTAACTAACTTGCTCTAAAGCTTCTGCTAAGTCTTTGCCGCTAGGGCTGTACGGTTTCATTAGAGCACTTAGTTTGGAAAATAATTGTGAAATTGATTTACTCTTTTCAGCATTACGCCAATTCACTACTAATTGCTTTTTAAATAAGTTAAATCGATCCACCGCTAATGAATGATCTTTGATGCTATCAAGAAGGTTTTCTAGCAATAACGGTTGTTTTTCATTAATGCCTGACAACTGTAATGTCATTCCACCTTGGTGAGGATATAAATGATAATGAATACCAGCAAGTTCAGCGTGGTAATTTTGCTCAAGTACCGAATCACTAAATAACTCAACAAATAAGCGGGTCATGGCAATATGAGCTTTACTTTCGATAGCAACTGTTGAGTCGATACCAATAAATATCTGTCCTTTAGGGACAAAAAAAGAGCTGTCTTGCTTAAACCAAACTTTTAACCCTGGTTTTTCTTTAATTAATGCTGGCACCGATATTTCACTTTTGGCTGGCACTAATTTTGGGTTATCCACTATATAAGGGTTTGGCTCAGGTAAACTTAACTCTTTAAAGTTAAGCTTACTCTGCCAAAGGGTGATTAAACTGGCATCAATAGTGGACGTTTTATAAGGTACTTTATACCAATAACTTATTTTATCTGTAGTGACGTGTTGGTTAACACGAATAATACGCATATTTTCTGGGCGTAAATAATCTAAGAATTCAGCCACTAAATCATCTTTAAGCTCTGCCATCACATAATCACCGTAGATGTAATCATGCGCTGGATAATGCTGCATATTAATGACTAGCTGATTCACTGAGTCTATCGGTTTTAATTTTTCTTGGTATTGAAATGAGAACTCCGAAATGGATTTCTTCTCATTGAAATAGGTGTCGTTAATACCTGCTTTTGTCATCAACTGAATATATGCAAACACTAAGGAAACAATCTCATCTTGATGTTGTTCGCCTTCTTCAGTTAATCGCAAGCTTATATTAAAATCTTTGAAGTTCGTACCGTTAACGCCGCCACCTGATGTTAATGCCATTGCCCATTGTTTGTTTTTTAAATAAGCTAAAATACTGCCACTACCTTCATGGCCTAACAAGTAACTTAAATAACTCACTGGTTTGTATAAATAGGAACTGTCAATTCCCGGCATGGCAAAGCTTAAAATAAGTTTGCGATCATTTTTCTCGGGTTTAATATCAACTGTTATGCCAAGGTGTTCTTTTTTATACAGTGGCTCGCTAACTGTAATTTTTGCATGTTGTTCAGATTTGATCGCGGAGAACTTTTCAATCACCAAACGTTCTAGCTCGGCAATAGGCTGTGGGCCTTCGATGGCGAGTGTCATCCGCTCGGCACAATAATGTTCATTGTAAAAACGAGTTACTTCATCTTTTAAACAACTGTCTGCTTTGTCCGACAGCGTGTCTAAACTACCAACGGAAAATTTGCTGAATGGATGCTCTGGGTTGATGGTCTCTTTGTGAACATCATAGATACGGCGCATATCGTCTTTAAGTTTTAATTTAAACTCGGCGTCAATGTTTTGCCTTTCTTTTTCAATAAACTCTTGTGATAACAATGGGGCAGTGAAAAATTGACTAAAGCGGTCTAATGCATCACTAAAGTGTTGTTGGTTAATATCAAAATAAAAGCAAGTATGTTCAGTACCTGTCCAGGCATTGTTAGACCCATTGTGTTGCGATAAATACTGTTGATATTCACCACTCTCTGGATATTTCTCCGTACCTAAAAATAACATATGCTCTAAAAAGTGCGCTAGGCCTTGTCTATTCTTAGGATCGTCAAAATGGCCTGCATTTACAGCAAGTGCAGCAGCGCTACGATTAGACTCGCTGTTTTCAATCAATAAAACGCGCAATCCATTTGCTAATGTAAGTGGCTTATACTGTTTAGGATCGTTTGGACTTTGCTTCAATAAAGGCTCCATTGCCAAGTTTAAAAACAATTACTTAAATACTTAAAACTATTAAATAATATACCTGATAACAATTTATTTCTGAACTATTGTTTATCTATGGCAAGTAATTCTTTATTATTGTCGAAAATTAAGCCAATACTATGCAGATGCACTCTCAAAATGACATTTTATGGTATAGGCAATAACCCAGTCATTGACTGAAATTGGTAATATACCAAGTTCACTAATTAACTGGTCATTTTTAATGGCTAAAATGAATAACTACAGCGTTATAAAATTTATAAGTAAGAATAACTACTCACTAAATTTCATGCCTTGCATTTATCCATTTTATCTGATGAAAAAATAGAACACTTTATTAATGAAATTGGTATTTCAATGAACATATTTATAATGCGCCACGGCGACGCCGATACTAAAGTGCACATTGACGAGCAACGTCCTTTGACCGAGCAAGGCATATTAGAAGTCAAAGTGATGGCGAAATGGTTAGCCAATGAAGGCGTAGAATTTGATGCGATATTCGTTAGCCCATATCTTAGAGCTCAGCAATCAGCGAAAACATTAAAAACAGAGTTAAATGCTAGCGCGGTGCTGCAAACATTAGACTTAATTACACCTGCAGGCTCTGCAAGCGAAGTACATGACTATATAGATGGCACCATCGCTATTGAGCGTTATAACAATATATTGATTGTCTCGCATATGCCGCTAGTAAGTTATTTACTTGCTGAAATGTCTTTTGAGAAAAGTGCCCCCATTTTTTCCACCGCAGCTATTGCGCAAATTAATTACAATACTCAATCAATGGCTGGTCATATCGTCAATCACGTATGCCCAGATGATTTTTGCTAGTATAACTTCACTGTTTACAGAAAAGATCATCTTTTAAATCAATTAGAACCAACAAGGCGCCGTCACCTCCATATTCAAGCGGTGCTTGATGAAATGCCATAACATCAGGGTGTTGTACCAACCAATGAGGTACTTTAGTTTTTAAAACTCGATTACCAATGCCATGTATAATGCATGCACAATTTACATGCTGCTTTATACATGCCGCTAACAATGCTGCAATTTCTTGTTTTGATTCTTGCTGCTTTAATCCGTGTAAATCTAGGATGAGTTCTGGTGAATATTCACCGCGACGCAAAAGCTTTGCTTCAAAGGCATCAACCCCTTCTTTTACGTATTTCATTGGTCCTTTACTTTCTAAATTAGGCTCAAATTCATCTGAAAAGAAAAACTGTTGTTTTTCAAACTCTTTTTTTTGCTTTTGTTGTATACTTTTCTTCTTGCTGACAAGAGTTTGCGGGTGTATTGTGTCCTGCTTAATAGGCTTTACTTTGCCTATCGCCTGTTTAAATATTTTTTTTTCGCTCTCATTGAGGGCATCTTTAAATTTCATTGCCCCAGTGTAAGTTATTTAAAGTTTAAATAACACTGTATAGACCGTATAACCGCTTTAGGAGCCAACTTTGCTTGAGTTAAATATTGATGAAGTCACTACTGACTTGCATACCATTGCCGATTTTTTACGTTGGGGTGTTAGCCGATTCAATGAGGCCGATCTGTATTATGGTCATGGCAGCGATAATGCCTGGGATGAAGTGGTTAATTTAGCCCTGTTTGCTTTGCATTTACCTGGCAACATGGATAACGCTATTATGCAAAGCCGCCTCACTAAAACTGAAAAAGTTGAAGTCATTAATTTAATTTTGCGTCGTATTGATGAACGTATTCCTGCCGCTTATTTAACTAACGTTGCGTATTTTGCCGGGTTACCTTTTTACGTTGATGAACGAGTATTGGTGCCACGTTCACCTATTGGTGAATTAATTGAAAATAAATTCATCGATCAAATTAGCAGCGAACCAACTCGTATATTAGATTTGTGTACGGGCAGTGGCTGTATTGCCATCGCTTGTGCCTACGCATTTCCAGAGGCAGAAGTAGATGCCTTAGATTTATCTGAAGACGCTTTAGATGTGGCCAGCTTAAACATCCATAACCATGAATTAAATGCACAAGTTATTCCTATTAAATCTGACGTTTTCTCTGGTGTTCCAGGTGGAAAATATGATTTGATAGTAACCAATCCACCGTACGTAGATGCAGATGACATTGGTGATATGCCTGATGAATTTCATCATGAGCCAGAAATGGGCTTAGGCTGCGGAGATGACGGTTTAGATATAGTGCGGACTATACTGGCACAGTCGAGTGAACATTTATCAGAGAATGGTGTGTTAATATGTGAAGTAGGCAATTCAATGCTTCATGTATGCGCAGAATATCCTGAAGTAGACTTTACTTGGATTGATTTTGAACACGGCGGTTTAGGTGTGTTTAAACTTACTCAACAACAATTATTGCAATACAAAGAATTATTTGAACAGAAGGCGAAGAAATAAATTATGGCTGGTAATACAATAGGAAAACTATTTACCGTAACAACATTTGGTGAAAGCCACGGCTTGGCACTAGGTGCCATTGTTGATGGTTGCCCTCCGGGCATTGAGCTTTGCGAAGCCGATTTACAAATTGATTTGGATCGCCGAAAACCTGGCACATCTCGTTATACCACAGCGCGTAAAGAAGCTGATGTCGTTAAAATTCTTTCTGGTGTATTTGAAGGGAAAACAACTGGTACGCCAATTGGTTTAATGATTGAAAATACTGACCAACGTTCAAAGGATTATGGTGAAATATCACAAATGTTCCGTCCTGGTCACGCCGACTATACTTACTTACAAAAGCATGGCATTCGAGATCATCGCGGCGGTGGGCGTTCTTCTGCTAGAGAAACAGCAATGCGCGTTGCCGCTGGATCTATTGCCAAAAAATACCTTAAGCAAAAAATGGGTATGGAAATCAAAGGCTGTGTCAGCCAAATCGGTGATATTTATGCTGACACTTATGACTGGAATGAAGTAGAAAATAATCCATTCTTCTTCCCTGATGTTAATAAGCTAGACGCATTAGATGAGCTTATCCGTGGCATATTAAGAGAGAAAGATTCTATTGGTGCAGCCGTAAAAGTAGTTGCTACTAATGTGCCTGTTGGCCTAGGTGAGCCTGTATTTGATCGTTTAGACGCAGAGCTTGCTCATTCTTTAATGAGTATTAACGCGGTTAAAGGCATTGAAATTGGCGATGGCTTTGCTTGTGTTAATCAAAAGGGCTCTGAGCATCGTGATGAAATGACACCGAACGGATTTTTGTCGAACTCTGCCGGAGGAGTACTTGGTGGTATTTCTTCAGGCCAAGACATTATTGCCAACATTGCCTTGAAACCAACGTCAAGTATTGGCGTAAGCGGTAAAACCATCAATGTTAAAGGTGAACCTGCAGATATTATTACCCGTGGTCGTCATGATCCATGTGTGGGCATTCGCGCAGTACCTATTGCTGAAGCTATGATGGCAATTACTATCATGGATCACTATTTACGTCATATCGCTCAAAACGGTGATGTGAATTGTTCAACCCCTATAATCGAGTAGAGCTGCCTCAATTTCGATTTATCAAGTAGGGTCAGAGTCAAGTTTTGTTGTTGAAACTTGACTCTGACCCTACTTCATTTTGTTCCAATGCAATGATTCAGTAGCTTTTTGCTTTTGATGTTCTATAACTAATAGTTATATTAACAATAAACCAATTAGTGATAGAAAAATCCCCATATGACCTCTCGTAGAAAGTACCTTGTAAGTTCAATTTTAGTTATCGCTATTTTATTAATCTTGTTACCTGAAGCGGCTCGGTATTATGTAATTAATAAAATAAGCCAACAAGGCTTTGATAATGTCACCATTGAAGATGTTGATTTAAATTTGTTTTCAGGTAGCTTACAAATTGAAAATGTTCGAGTAGGTATCAACAACGAAGAAAAATTAGTAATTGGTTTAATGCGAGCTGACTATCGCTGGCAAGGTCTTTTTAGCGGAGGCATAGCCACGGAACTGTTTGAAATTCAAGACACGAAATTGGCGGTCATTGAAAGTGACAATGGCGATTTTGAAGTGGTAATCCCAATTGTTGCAAATGAGCAAGACAAAACCGGGAAGCCGATCCCTGTCGATGAAGAGCAAGCTTTGGCATTACCTAATTTAGATGTAGATTTAGTGCACTTAACTAATATTGAAGTCGATATCCAGCTCAAGCAATTTACGGGTCGATATCTTATTAACCAATTTACGTTAACAAGGGTATCAACGTGGCATGATTATCCTGCTGAACTTACCCTTGACTCACGGCTTAATAATACCGAAATTAGTGCCCAACTCACCGCGCAACCACTTGCCACAACACCATCAGTGCAAGGCGATATTACTATTAAAAATATCCAGTATGATGACTTTAAGACGCTTGCCAATATTTATTCACCTTTGCCGCTTAATTCATTGCAAGGCATGGCGAATGCAGATCTCTATGTTGATGGAATTCGCGACAAAAATAATAATTTAATCTTAAACTTTAATGGTGATTTATTGAGCCAAAATTTGCATCTTGATAGCAAGCAATTAGCGATTAACTTGCAGGAACTAGCGGCCAATGTATCGATAAAGGTGCAGGCAATGCAAAACGAGACGCTAGTTTCAGGTACAGTAAATAGCGAATTACAGAAATTTTCAATTATTGATGAGGCAAGTGATAACTTACTTATCGGGTTTAACAGTCTAGACTCTAACGACATGACTATTACGGAGGATTTATCTGTAAGTATCAATAAACTCGACTTTTCGGGATTATCTTGGTTCACTAATGATATTAAGCAAACAAACAAAGCTAACAGCCATACCAAAGTCGACGCTATCAACCAACTTGATAAATTGATTTTTGAAAATATTCAGCTTAACAGTTCATTTTCCAACCTAAATTTAGAAAAACTTGAGCTTGCCGGGTTACAAACTTCACTACAGTTAAATGAGCAAAATGAACCAAGCTGGTTAAAGGTCATTGAGAAAGTTCAACAGCGCTTCCACTCTTCGAATATAAGTACAAGCGAAACCTCTGATACTGGGGCCATATCAGAGGTTGAAGAAGTAAGCGTATCGATTGAAGACAATTCAAAAACAGAATTTTTGTACGATATAAACATGATTAGTTTAGCTGCCCCTGCCAATATAAACCTTGTTAAAATATTAAAAAGCCAACCGCATAAAATTCAATTGGATATTGAAAAATTACTGCTTACTAACCTGACAAATTCTGAAATACAAAAGCAAAGCAGTTTTGAGTTAAACACTAAGTTAAATAAGCATGCCAATATTTCAGTACAAGGTGAGGCTTATTTGACTAAGCAGCCACTAGATTTATCACTATCGGGGCAAATAGAAGATATGTCTTTTGTGACAATATCGCCATTTATTGAACCTTTCGCGGGTTATCAATTTACCCGTGGCCAATTTGACCACAAATTTAAATTGCAGTTACAGCAAAATGAAATAGAAATGAGCAATGACGTGGTTATCCGCAAGTTACAAATTAAAAGTATCGATGAGAGTAAAGTTGTCTCAACATTACCAATTCCTATGGCTATCAGTGTACTAGAAGATAGCAAAGGCATCATAGACATCGAAATTCCAGTCAAAGGGGATTTAAATGATGCCAATGTAAATGTGAACTCAATAATCCAAAAGTCGATCACTCAAGCTGTAAAGAAAGGTTCAATAGGTTTTTTAAAATATGCTTTGCAACCCTATGGGGCAGCTTTTATGGCCGCAGAATATCTAGTCGATGCGTCTAATCGAATAGCCTTCGAAGATATGATTTTTAATGTCAATAGTTCGCACTTAGAACTTAAACAATTAGATTATGCTAGTAAATTGGTAGAGGTTTTAAAAAGACGTGATGAAATTGATTTGCACCTTTGCGGCGAAAGTAATCAAACAGATAAAGCCCAATTATCAAATGAATATCAAGGGGAGCAATTAGAGGCACAATTGGCCGCTCTCGCTAAACAAAGGGCTATCTCTTTGAAAAGCTATTTGTCTGAGAAGGGCATCACCAATAAACGCTTATTTTTGTGTAAAGCAAAGTATCAAGAAAAGGGTACCTCTGGTGTGTCTATTTCTATGGAATAGTAGTGATCTCAAACGAATTGAATCCACACCTACTTATTCAAAATACTGGTTGGTCCGAATTTATTCGGACGTTACCCACAAAGAGCATTAACTCGTATAGATCTTTACATGACTCGTAATGGCTAGTTATATGTCAAATTGTGTCAAGTGGTTGCAAACTATTTCTGGCCAGTAACTCATCGCAGATAATCTTCGTTTAGACTCATCCAATTATCGTAACCCTTCAATGTTGTTAATGTGTTGTTAATAAATTTGACATCATCAGGTTAATAATAAAAATGAAACTCACCTCTAATGCATTAAATTCTCCAGCGGCAGTCGCTGTGGTTGTCGCGTTGATTTTATTCCTCGGGTTATTCAGCTTAAACAAACTACCAGTACAATTATTTCCAGATATTGAAAATCCGCGAATTGCCATCCAAACTTCATGGCGAGCAGCATCACCGCAAGAGATAGAGTCAGAAATTCTAGAGCCGCAAGAGAAAGTACTTCGTGGTATTCCTGGCCTGAAATCGATGAATGCTTTTGCCAATAGTGGTAATGCATTTATCAATCTTGAGTTTGGCATTGACAACAACATGCAAGAAACTCTAATGGAAGTTATTAGTCGCATGACGCGAGTACAATCTCAACCCCGAGATGCAACCCCGCCGCGGGTAATGCTTGGTGGCTTTGGTGGCGGTAACCCTGCTTTAACCTTTTTCTTTTTACAAGCTTTACCTGGTAATGAGCATGACATCGACGACTATATCGATTTTGCTGAAGATTCTATTCGTCCAAGAATTGAAGCCATTGAAGGCGTGGCTAGTGTGCAAATGTTTAATGGTGAAAACCTAGAAGAATTACAAATACGCTTTGACCCTATTAAAGCCGCAGAATTTGGTATTGAAATACCGCAACTTATCGCTTTAGTTTCGGGCAGCAATGACATTTCAGGTGGCCTCATTGATGTCGGCCGTAGACAATACACTTTACGTTTTAATGGTAAGTATGAAATAGAAGAGCTGTCGCAACTTATACTTGAATCTCGTAACGGCCGTAATATTCGTTTAGCAGACATTGCCACTGTACAAGTAAGTCGCGCTGACAAACAGGGTGTCGCTGTTCAAAATGGTAACCCTGCTTTTTCAATGCGCATAGACCGAGTAAGTGGTGCAAATGTATTAGACACGTTAAATCGGGTTAAAACTGAAGTTGCGCTATTAAATAGTGAGTTACTAGCTGACAAAAAATTAGTAATGATCCAGTCATTTGATGCATCAGTATTTATTTACCGGGCAATTAATTTAGTTACCAGTAATTTGTTTGTCGGGGCGGTGTTATCATTATTGGTGTTATGGTTTTTTATTCGCAGAGCTCGTGCCACGTTTATTATTGCTACGGCTATCCCTATAAGCTTATTAACAACTTTCATCGTATTACAATTAACCGGCCGCTCGCTTAATGTCATCTCATTAGCAGGCTTAGCATTTGCCGTGGGTATGGTACTGGATGCTGCCATTGTGGTTCTAGAAAATATTCTTCGAATGCGTGAAAAAGGTTTAAACCGTCATGAAAGTTCTGAGCAAGGGGCCAAGCAAGTTTGGGGCGCGCTATTAGCGTCTACCGCAACAACAGTTGCAATTTTCTTACCGGTATTCTTTTTAAAAGATATTGAAGGGCAACTGTTTGGTGATTTAGCTTTAACTATAGCTATTGCAGTATCGGTTTCGTTACTTGTCGCCGTGGTACTACTTCCTGTATTGGCGAAATACTACATCAAAGAGCAGCAGATCAAAGATCCCAACCAAGCCATTTGGCACGGGATCACCACTTGGGTGGTTAAATTAACTTCCAGTAGTAAAAAGCGTTTAACTGTATCCACCTGCCTTTTGGTTATTCCGGTGATTATTACTGTGTTGGCTATTCCAAGCTTGGATTATTTACCACCGGTTAAGCGTGATGCTATTGATGCCAATTTGCAATTTCCTCCTGGCGCAAATATACAAACCATTGAACGTGAAGTGGTTAACCCAATTGTCGAGCGATTAAAGCCTTATATGAATGGCGAAAAGCAGCCAGCACTTAAAAACTATTATCTATTCTCTGGACCTTTTGGCGGAAATTTAGGAGTAAGAGCTAAAGATCAAGCAGATGTTGAAGAATTATTAAGAGTGGTTCAAGAAGAAGTACTAGTAGATTTACCAGACACTCGCGCATTCGCTAGGCAGGGTAATTTATTTGGTGGTTTTGGTGGAGGAAGACAAGTACAAATACACTTACAAACCCGAGATACGCAAGCGCTACAAAGTGCCGCTCGTCAAGGGATAGAATGGGTAAACGATGCTATTGAAGGAGCCAATGTTCGTGCTAATCCAAGCCCTGAAATGTCGGCACCAGAATTAAGATTAACACCAAAAGATAGAAACATTCTTGAGCAAGGTTGGTCTCGTCGTGATGTAGGGCGAGTGGTAAGAACCTTGGGTGATGGTGTTTATGCTGGGGAATATTTTAATGGTAGCAAACGCTTAAATATCATTGTTCGTTCGGAAGGTTGGGATGATCCTGATAATTTAGGTGATGTTCCCGTTGTTACCGGTAATGGTAATATCACTCAGTTAGCAGAGTTAGTTACTATTAAACGCACCGTAGGTCCAAGTCGTTTAACACGTATCGATGGTAATCGTACCATTACCTTGAATGTGAATCCTCCAGAAGGTTGGTCGTTAGAAGAAACTATTGCGGTATTAAAAAATGAAGTCGAACCTAAATTAAAAGCTGCGCTGCCTGCAGACAGTTCTATCGTTTACGGTGGCAGCGCCGACCAATTAGAAAAAGCCATCACCGTGATGAGTGAAAATTTCTTATTTGCACTGGTGATCTTGTTCTTACTAATGGCAGCTTTATTTCGCTCTGTTAAAGACAGCGCTTTGGTTATTATTACTATTCCACTGGCTACGGTTGGCGGCATTTTGGCATTGAGATTACTTAATTTATTCGTTTTTCAACCGCTTGATCTATTGACCATGATAGGTTTTGTTATATTGCTCGGTTTGGTCGTTAATAATGCCATATTGTTAGTCCATCAAACTCGTTTGGCTCAGGCTCAAGGTGTGAACAGAG
Source organism: Thalassotalea psychrophila (assembly GCF_031583595.1). NCBI lineage: Bacteria > Pseudomonadati > Pseudomonadota > Gammaproteobacteria > Alteromonadales > Colwelliaceae > Thalassotalea > Thalassotalea psychrophila. Next base: position 3,451,270 of record NZ_CP134145.1, on the reverse strand, counting down.
CGAGTGCGGTTCAACAGGCCTTATCTTTAAGGTTACGTCCCATTTTTATGAGTACTGCTACAAGTTTCTTTGGCATGCTGCCACTGTTGTTGCTTCCTGGTGCAGGCAGTGTGATTTATCGTGGTTTGGCTGCGGTTATCGTCGGTGGATTAGCGGTAAGCACTTTGTTTACCATTATTTTACTGCCTTGCCTGTTACTTTTACAACGCAGTGATTTTGGTTTTAGAAAGTCTTCACTTAACCCCTTGGTAGTTGAACCAGAGCTAAATACTTTAGCAATTCAATCACAAACAAAAATTTAAGGATAAATGATGAACAAATTTATATTAGCTCTAGCGTCTATTAGTTTCTTTGCTACAAACCTAGTCATTGCTGCAGAAAGTGAAGGACAACTAGTGAGCATTGAAATTGCAAAAACAGAACAAGTGCAAGGACGAGTATGGTTACCCGGGAATGTGGTGAGTCGAATGAACGCCACCATTTCTGCTGAACAAACTGGGCAGTTATTATCAATTGTAGATATTGGTAGTGAAGTTAAACAAGGCGATATAATTGCCCGCATCGATAATCGTGATCTCAAATTATTGATGGCCAAACAAGAGGCTCAATCGCAGCAGTATCAAGCAAATGTTAACTATTTAACTAAACAAAAACAGCGTTTATTAAAACTCAGTGAAACTAATAATACCGCATTAAGCGAACTAGAGCGTACAGAGAAAGACTTAACTGTCGCCCAAAATGAAGTCGTGGCTAAACAAATGGAAGTAAAGCAAACTCAGCTAAACATCACAAAAACTGAGATTAAAGCACCATTTTCGGGTTTTATTAGTGAACGCTTTGCTTATGTAGGTGAATTAATTACTGTTGGTCGACCTTTGGTTGCGTTGGTTGATCCCAATGATCTTGATATTACCGTTGCCGCTCCTATATCAATCGCACCGTTTTTAGAGTCAGGAGCTAAAATGCAAGTAAAATGGCAAGAACAGTTGATCGAGTTGCCAATCAGAACATGGAGCCGCGCAGGTGAACAATCATCTCGTACTTTCAATGTAAGGTTAGCGGCAACCAATTTAACCTTATTATCTGGCACTGCTGTTAGCGTATCATTGCCTAAACAAAACTTATCTGAAGTGCTAATGGTGCCCAGAGATGCATTGTTACTGAGACAATCTGACACCTTTGTGTTAACCGTAAACGAGGATCTAGTTGCCAAAAAAGTTAACGTAACCGTGGGGCAAGGAGCAGGGCATTGGGTATCAGTAAGTGGTGACATTACTGCTGGAGATTCGGTTATTGTTCGTGGCGGAGAACGATTGCAAGACGGTCAAGCGGTGCGCATTGACCAACAAACTATTGAGCTAGCAAAACTTAACTAAAGGTCTCAAGTTTCAACATGTTACATGCTATTAAATAACAAAGGCGCTATAGCGCCTTTGTTATTTAATGGAAGCTTATTAGTTTACTTAACTTCTTCACCAGCTGCCTGTTTATCGGCGTGATAACTCGAACGTACTAATGGACCACATGCAGCGTGTTCAAAACCCATCGCCTCAGCTTCGCGCTTAAACATATCAAAGTCATCAGGATGTACGTAACGCTCAACGGCTAAATGATGTTTACTAGGCTGAAGATATTGACCAATGGTAAGCATAGTTACACCGTGAGCTCGCAAGTCGCGCATCACTTCTAATATTTCTTCATTCGTTTCACCTAAACCTACCATTAAACCTGATTTAGTTGGGATGTTAGGGTTTGCTTGACCAAATTTTTTCAGTAAATCTAATGACCATTGGTAGTTAGCGCCCGGACGAGCTTTAGTATAAAGGCGCGGTGCTGTTTCCAAGTTATGGTTAAATACGTGTGGCGGGGTTGCATTTAAAATGTCTAGTGCACGGTCCATACGGCCACGAAAGTCAGGGACTAAAATTTCAACCTTTGTATGTGGTGCGTGCTCGGCTATTTCGCTAATACAGTCAGCAAATTGCTGTGCGCCGCCGTCACGTAAATCATCACGATCTACAGAGGTAATTACCACGTATTTTAAACGCATATCTTTAAGCGTTAGGGCAAGCTTTTTCGGCTCGTCTTTATCAGCTGCTAATGGACGACCGTGGCCAACGTCACAAAATGGACAACGACGAGTACAAATATCACCTAAAATCATAAAGGTGGCAGTACCGTGGTTAAAACACTCCGACAGGTTCGGGCAAGATGCTTCTTCACACACAGAATGCAAACCGTGTTTTCTTAACGACGATTTGATGTGATCAATTTTGTCACTTGAACGTGGCAATTTAATGCGTAACCAATCAGGCTTGCGTAACATTGTTGCACGCTCTGAAGGCACAACCTTAATCGGAATATGCTGCATTTTGTCCGCATCACGCATTTTTGTGCCCGGGGCAACGCGTGTTGTTTTAACTTTTTCTGTTGTTTCTGTCATGACGATTATAAACCTGTCTTATAGCTAACTGTGTCAGCATTTAATAATTGCTGTAATTGCTCAACTAAAGCGTTACCTATCTCGGCAACGTTGTCTGGACCATTTAAGTCAATGGTTTGGATCATTTCTAATCCGGCATAACCACATGGGTTTATGCGTAAAAACGGCGACAAATCCATATTCACATTAATTGCTAAGCCATGAAATGAGCAGCCTTTACGGACACGCAAGCCTAGTGATGCAATTTTTTTACCGTCAACATAGACACCTGGTGCGTCAGGTTTTGCCGCGGCATCAATATTATATTGTGCCAACGCGTTAACAATGCCGTTTTCTATTAATGTTACGAGTTCACGTACGCCCATTTTACGACGGCGTAAGTTAATCATAAAGTAAATAACCTGTTGGCCAGGACCGTGATATGTTACTTGTCCGCCTCTATCAACCTTTACTACCGGGATATCGCCAGGCATTAATAAATGCTCTTCTTTACCTGCTTGCCCTTGGGTAAAAACCGGAGGGTGCTCAACTAGCCAAAGTTCATCATCAACAGTGTCATCACGAGTATCCGTAAAGTCTTGCATAGCATGCCAAACTTTTTCGTAATCCATGCTATTTAATTGTCGAATAACTAGTGGGTAGCTCAAGTCTTTATCTCGTAGTAAATAATGGCGCCATTATAGCCATCTCAGGCCAAATATCCACCATAAGCGTAATGTGGTTATTACTGGAATCGTAAACAATTTAATATAGCTAAATTGATCGAGTATTTTTACAGTACGTAGCGAACTTCTTCAATTGCAGATAACTCTTTGTAAAGCTTCTCAATATGCTCTTGGCTAGTCACTCTAATTGGAATTGCAACCGAGTGGTAGTTGCCTTTACTGCTTGGTTTAATGGTTGGTACATAATCCGCTGGCGTATCATTTTGTAAAACGGCAATGATTAAATCAGGTAAATTAGGCACAGCAACGCCCATAATTTTAAAATTTAGTACACAAGGAAATTCAAGTAGTTCATTGAATTTGGTTTTCATACAGCTCTCTTTAAACGTTTGTTGCAACACCAACATTGTGAAAACATTATTGATGCTAATTAATTAGGGTCTTTTTAAATGCTTGAAACTCACTATGGAGCACATTAGCAACAGGACCTACTTGGCCTGAGCCGATTATTTTATCATCAATTTGGGTGATAGGTGAAATTTCTCTTGAAGAAGAGGAGATCCATACTTCATCAGCCGATAATAAGTCATCAACAGTTATGTTTTCTTGATGTACTTTTAAGCCAGACTCTTCTGCAAGTTCGATAATCACATCTCGGGTAATACCACCTAAAATTAGCTGATTTTGCGGTGGTGTATACACTTCTCTGAATTTAACCATAAATACATTCGAAGTAGAGCCTTCCGTAATTACGTTGTCACGATGCAGAATTGCTTCATCACAGCCAAGTTGTTGGGCTTTATTGCGCAGCATAATATTGCCTAATAGAGCAATGGATTTAATATCACAATGTTGCCAACGAATATCTTCAAGTAACGTTGCGGTTGCGGTTTCTATTGATTCTTCGCTAACAAGTAACGGGGAGGCTAATAGCATAACCGTAGGGGTCATGATTTCATCAATGAGTTGGTTTCGGTCGTTGCTCACGCCGCGAGTAACTTGCAAGTATATTGATAAGTGACCACCACCGTTGCGCTCTATCAGCGTACGGATGATATTCTTCCATTCAATATTTGAGTGAGGGTTGGTGATGCCTAGTTGCTCTAAACAATAGGCTAAGCGTTCAAGGTGCTGTTTTAAGCGAAAAGGAGATGAGTTATAAACGGGTATTACTTCATAAATACCATCAGCAAACAAAAAACCTCGGTCTAGAACCGAGATTTTTGCATCTTTTTTGGCGAGTAACTCACCATTTAAATAAACGATGTCTGTCATAAACTCTACTAAGGATTCAAGGATTCAAGGATTCAAGGTGTCAAGTTCCTAATTCCTAATACCTAGTTCCTTATCCCTAATTTTGCCTATAAAAACTGCAGCTTCACATAATCAACTAAACGGCTGAACATGCTACCTTCATTCACTTCTTGTAAGGTAACTAATGGGTATTCACCAACGTCTTCGCCGTTAAGCTGTAAAAATACTTTACCTACCACCGTGCCTTTCGCTAGTGGCGCTTCTAACTGTTGGTCAAGTTTGAAGTTTGCTTCTAAGTTTTTGCGTTGGCCACGAGGAATAGTAATTGACGTGTCTGTTAAAATACCTAAATCTACTTCTTTAATATCGCCCATCCAAACACGGTTAGTCGCGAAACTTTCACCTGCTTTATATGGAGTGATTGTTTCAAAGAATCGGAAACCGTAGTTTAATAATTTTTTACTTTCAATTTTACGGGCTTGCTCGCTTTTTGCACCCATAACTACGGTAACTAAACGCATGTTGCCTTTAGTCGCACTCGTAACTAGATTAAAGCCTGCTTTTGAATGATGGCCAGTTTTTAAGCCATCAACGTTCATGCTTTTATCCCATAAAAGGCTATTACGGTTATATTGTTTAATGTTGTTAAAGGTAAATGATTTTTGCTTATAAATAGCATACTCATCTGGCACGTCAGTAATTAATGCACTGGCTAAAGTTGCCATATCACGTGGAGTCGAATAATGCTCTGTACCACTTAAACCATGTGAGTTTTGAAAGTTACTATCTAGCATGCCAAGTTGTTGGGCATGAGCATTCATCAAATCAGCAAAGGCGCTTTCACTTCCTGCAATGTGTTCAGACATTGCTACACAAGCATCATTACCAGAGGCAACAATGATGCCTTGATTTAATAGCTTAACTGATACTTCAGTGCCCACTTCAATAAACATCTTTGATGAGTCAGGGAAGTTTTTCGCCCAGGCGTTTTCACTAATGGTAACCAAATCATCATTGGCAATATTACCCGCGGCAATTTCTTGACCAATGATATAACTCGTCATCATTTTAGTTAGTGATGCGGGCTCTAGTTGGATATCTGCATTACCTTCAGCAATTATTTTTCCGGTAGCATGATCTAATAAAATATAACCTTCAGCGTTAATTTGTGGTGGAGCTGGAATAATAGTATTCGCAGAAGCGGTAAAAGCAGTTGTAGCGAGTACAAGGCCGCTAAATATGTTTATAAGTTTACGTGCTGAGTTGGTCATCATTTACCTGTGAAATTCGATAGATTCGTAGTTTTAATAGTTATAGTTTTTTATATAGCATTGCCATGATTATATTTTCATTAGCAAAAAAATTGCTGGTTAGTATATACCCGTTGCTATTCAAAGTGTAGGCTTCAGTGGGAATTAAAAGCAATTTAGGCAAGGCATTAAATTTAGAGAATGGTTGTTCCATTTTTCAACTTAATAACGCGGCATAAATTACTTTTAAACCCATCGAAGAAGAGCTTGAGCAATTCCACTACTTCGTTGCAGATATTTGCAAGGGAGTACCATTACTACATAACTGCGCCTTGTACTGGCATCGCTCAAGCACTCTGAAACCTGCATCTTGAATAGCAACGGGTATACAGCTGCTAATGGTTTATATCCTGCTATTTATCGTTTATTTTGGTGCTCTTAGCGGGTATGCTTCCGGATACCCTTGCTTCTGTATATTAGCGAGCAACATTTTTGCCTCTTCGGCATCATATATTGGTCCCACTTGTACCCTAAAAAGTTCATTTTTTTCTGATAATTTTACCGGAACTTGCAATAAAAACTGTATACCTTTAGCTGTATTGTTCGCTAATAGCTTGTCGCGAGTCACCATCACATGAATATATGGTCTAAATGTTGCTGATGGAGTTTTCACTGTCGATTTTGTACGCGACAACTCATTCGATTTCTTTACGTGATGAACTGGCACATTAGTCTTAGCTGTCTTTACGACGTTAGGTGTTGAAGCTATTGCTTCAAGTGGTGGTAACCGTTCAATTGTATTTGTCGCAATAACATCGTTTGAATAAGTAGGCTTAGTAAACTTAGCTAAATTAGAGTGGGTAATTGCTTCAATCCTTACTTTGGCCGTGCCTTTACTTAACATACCTAATTTGTAAGCTGCGCTATAAGAAAGGTCGATTAAACGATCTTGATGAAAAGGACCTCGGTCATTAGCTCGTACAATAACGGATTTGTTATTTGCTAAATTGGTCACTTGCAAGTAAGTAGGCAAGGGTAATGATTTATGAGCAGCGCTAAAGGCATACATATCGTAAACTTCACCATTTGAAGTCAAATGACCATGAAATTTTTTCCCATACCAAGAGGCCGTACCGGTTGCTTTATAGCCTTCTGCCGTTTTCATTACACTGTAAGGCTTGCCAAATACCTGATAGTTTTTATTTCCACCTCTACTTGGCGCAACTACTTTAGGTGTAGGCTCCTTTAGTTCAAATTCTGTAGGCAGACGCGTAGGAACACTGTCATGTTTTTGAGAATAACGAGAGTTACTCTCACAAGCTAGGAGAGTAAAAATGGTGAATATAAGAAAAATGGATTTAGCTAACGGCACAATTGACTTCTTTTTATTATTTTAAACCTACTCTGCAGTGGGTATATACAGCAGTCAGTGTAGTAATTTATAACAATAGACTCAACCGTTTTGTTGTTATTTATTAGCTTAATTTGTGTACTTTAAATATTTAACTTGAACTAGAGATTATGGGGGCTTATCCCTAGTTTAAGTTATTTGTTAAGAAATCAATCGCCTATGAGTACTAATTGCCATAATAACGCCAAAACCAGCCATTAAGGTAACCATAGAGGTACCGCCATAGCTTACTAAGGGCAGTGGCACACCTACAACTGGCAATAAGCCTGAAACCATACCAATATTTACAAATACATAAACAAAGAAGGTTAGCGTTAAGCTGCCGGCCAGTAATTTTGTGAATGCTTCTTGAGCATTAAAGGCAATCCATAAACCACGCATAACAATTAATAAATAGATCAGTAATAAACCTACAATGCCAATTAAGCCAAACTCTTCACTAAATACCGCAAAGATAAAGTCAGTGTGTCGTTCAGGTAAAAACTCTAATTGTGATTGTGTGCCTTGCAGCCAACCTTTACCTGAGATACCACCGGAGCCGATAGCAATTTTCGATTGGATAATATGATAACCCGAGCCAAGAGGATCTTGCTCAGGATTTAAAAACGTTAATACCCGTTGTTTTTGGTAATCACGCATTAAAAACATCCATAATATGGGCATAAACGCTGAAATAGCCCCTGCACATATAGCAATTAATTTCCAACTGGCGCCAGCTAAAAACAAAACAAAAATGCCTGAACAGGCAATCAATAATGAAGTACCCAAATCAGGTTGCTTAGCGATCATCAAGGTAGGTAGCATTACTAAGACAAAGGCAATTAAGATATGTCTTGTTTTAGCAGGAAGGTCATAACGACTAATAAACCAGGCGATGGTCATTGGTACAACAAGTTTCATGATTTCTGAAGGTTGAAACTTCATAAAACCTAGATCCAACCAGCGCTGTGCACCTTTACCAACATGGCCAAACAAAAGTACGGCTAAGAGCATTAATAAGCCAAGAATAAATACAATTACTGCCCAACGTTGATACACCGATGGTGGTATTTGTGCAACAACAAACATTACGCCAAGGCCAATGCCTAAACGGATCACTTGCCGTATAACTAAGTCAGTATCTTGACCTCCAGCACTGTAAATAACAAATAAGCCAACAGTCATCAGCACTAACAGCACAAACAACAGCGGCAGATCAATGTGGATCCGCTGTAATAGCGTTTTCTTTTTCGCTTCGTCTTTACCTACATAGCGCATGTTTTTCTCGGTTATTATTTAAATGTTGGAGCTAGAAAGCTTGTAGCTTAGCGCTTCTGTTTTATTTAATCTTTGCCACAAGATTTTTATTCGCAAAGTATTGATCCATGATCTGCCTTGCTACAGGGCCCGCGTTAGAACCGCCGCCGCCCACCGCAACGTTTTCTATTGCGATTGCTACTACGATTTCAGGCGCAGTAAATGGAGCAAAGGCGATAAACATGGCGTTATCACGGTTATTTTCAGAGATCTTGGTGGCATCATAATCTGTGTCTTGTGCGCGGCCAACAACCTCACCGGTCCCTGATTTTCCTGCTGCGTCGTACTTGGTTCCTAAAAACGCGCGATAACCAGTACCAGAAGGTTTCCTTACGGTTTTATGCATTGCTTCTAGGATAATGTCCCAACTGTTTGGGTTATTTAGTTCAATCGGTGGTTTTTCATTTATTTCGAACGGGATAATTTCTCTCGTTAACGCTGTTGTTTGTTCCATTTCGCTCTGGACATCATGATCAACTTCAGCAGTTAATGTCGGGACTTGGTGTATTGCGGACAAAAAGTGTGGTTCTTTTATTTCGCCTTTATTAACTAAAATGGATGTTGCTTGCGCCAATTGTAATGGCGTAACAGTCCAATAACCTTGCCCAATACCAATATTTACCGTATCACCGTGATACCAAGGCTGATTATAACGTGCACGTTTCCAACCCCTGCTTGGCATTATCGCTTCACTTTCTTCATAAATATCGATACCGGTTGATTCGCCAAAACCAAATTTGGCCATAGTTTCCGAGATCCTATCAATTCCGAGTTTGTAAGATAAATCGTAAAAGAAGGTATTACATGAGCGCATTATCGCTTCTTCTATTGTTACCCAGCCATGTCCCCATTTTAAATGGTCACGGTATTTTCGCTTACCATTTTTAAGCTTGAAAAAACCTGGATCCCAAATTTTGGATGTTGTGGTGATCATATTACTTTCTAAACCAGTTAATCCTAAAAACGGTTTGATAGTTGAAGCTGGCGGATAAGTGCCTTTTGTTGCCCTGTTGATTAATGGACGGTTGCGGTTTTGTAGTTTTTTATAATTTTTTGATGAAATACCATGCACAAACAAATTACCGTCATAACTTGGATTTGAATAAAATGCTAATATACCACCATCTCTTGGGTCGATAGCAACCACCGCACCACGTTTACCCGATAATGCTCGCTTAGCAATCATCTGTAACTCAATATCTAGGCTTAAGGTGATATCACTGCCAGGTATCGGTGGAGTAAAACTCAGGGTTCGTAAAATTCGACCTTGGTTATTTACTTCAACTTCTTGATGGCCCATGGTGCCGTGTAGAATGTCTTCGTAATAGCGCTCTAGGCCTAATTTTCCCATGTCGCGAGTCGCTTTATAATCTTCCGACTTGCCTTGCTCGTCTAGGTTGATTAAATCTTTGCGGTTAATTTTGGCAACATAGCCTAAAGAATGCGTGGTTAAATCACCAAAAGGGTAATAACGCTTTAATCGCGCTTCAATGATAACCCCAGGGAACAAATGTTGGCTTACCGAAATTTTAGCCACTTGTTCATCATTTAAACGAGAAATTAATTCAATTGGCTTAAAGCGACGCTTGTAACGCATTGCCTCTAAGAATTTTGTTTTTTGTTCCGCTGAAATATTAACAATACTGGCGAGTAAATCTAAGGTTTTGTTGATATCTTTAACTTGCTCAGGAATTATTTCTAAAGAATAAACAGGCTTGTTTTCAGCTAACAATACGCCATTTCGATCATAAATCAGGCCGCGATTAGGCGCTACTGGCAATAGTTTTATACGGTTTTTGTTTGATCTGGTTTGATATTTTTCATAAGAGTTTACTTCTAACTCGTATAAATTATTAAATAAAATCAATAGCATAACTAATACACCTAAAAAGGTGATAAAAGCTCTTCGGGCAAACAGGTTTGCCTCAGCGCTGTGATTTCTAATTGATACGTGTTTTATTGCCACTAACCATTACTCACGATGATAAGGATGGTTATTGTTAATGCTCCAAGCACGGTACAAACTTTCTGCGATCATAACTCTTACCATAGGGTGTGGTAAGGTTAGAGCCGACAATGACCACTTTTGTTCCGACGCTTTTATGCATGCTGGCGCTAAACCTTCTGGACCACCAACTAACAAGACGACATCGCGGGCATCCATCTGCCACTTTTCCAGTTCTTTTGCTAATTGAGGAGTTGTCCAAGGCTTACCTTCTACTTCTAAGGTAACAATGCGACTACCTTTAGGAATAGCCGCTAAGGTTTGTTCGCCTTCTTTTTCTAAAATGCGCGCTATGTCGGCATTTTTGCCACGTTTACCTGGGGTTATTTCAATTAAATCGAAACTTAAATCACGAGGGAAACGACGAGAATACTCACTAAAACCTTGAGCAATCCAACTAGGCATTTTGTTACCTACGGCAATGAGGGTGAGGCGCATAGGAGATTATTCGTCAGACCAAAGCTGTTCAAGTTGATAAAGGTCGCGGGTGTCATCAGTCATAACATGGACAATAACATCACCTAAATCGATCAGAGCCCATTCACCAACATCAGTGCCTTCCATGCCAACTGGCTTCATCTTTTCAGCCTTCACTGCGGTGTTTAAGTTTTCTGCGATTGAACGTACGTGTCTTGATGAGTTACCTGAACAAATAACCATATAGTCGGTAAAGCTGGCTTTTTCTGCAACATGTAGAGTTACAATATCACGGGCTTTAATGTCTTCTAATTGAGTTTGTACAAATTCAACTAATTTTTCTGCTTGCAAAGTGTATTCCTTAGGATTTAAACGTTATATCAATTTCAATAAATATGTGTTCTACTTTTTGATGAGGAAAAACGGATAAATACAAGGCATTAAATTTTATAAGTAGTTATTCTACTTGAAAATTTTATAACGCTGTAGTTATTCGTTTTATCCATTAAAAATGAATAGATAGTTATTGAACTTGGTATTTTTATGGCCAAGTGCGAAAATAACTGCTGCCTGTTCAGGCAAATATTTATCATACAGCGTGTATTCTAACCCGAAGTGAGAAAAGTTAATAGTAGGGCCGAAAATTAACGATAAAGTTTATTATGCTCAATAAATTGCGACACTTTGTTCGGCAAAAATTCACTACAATTTTCTTTATTATTAAGCTTTTCACGAATTAATGTTGATGAAATATCTACTTGGCAGGTTTCTAATAACAAAATTCTGCCGGCGCTTTGTTGCTTGACTAAGCTAATATCGTCAGTAATTCGAGTGCGAATGCTTTCATCATTTAAGTTACTAACGCAATAACCCGGTCTTGTACCAACAACAAAATGACAAAGTGTCAACAACTCTTGTATTTGATGCCAGCTAGGTAATGAAATTAATGAGTCAGTACCAATGAAAAAATAAAGCTTAGCATTTGGATACTGCTGTTTTAATTCTTTAATTGAATCTATGGTATATGATTTTGTATGCCGATTTAATTCGCGAGCATCTAAAGTAAATAGTGCATGTTCTTCACAGGCTAGTTCAACCATTTCTTTTCGTTGTTTAGTACTGGCAAATGTAGATTGCTTATGTGGAGGTATATGGGCTGGTAAAAGTAAAACTTGACTAAGATCTAGTTGTTTAGCGATATCTTCGCTAGGTTTTATATGCCCTAAATGAATGGGATCAAAGGTACCACCAAAAATGCCAATATGCTCTGTCGGCATGCTAGGCGAAATACTCATAATCTAGTGACAGGTTTTGCGTTACATCACCATAATATAAAGTTAAGCAAACATCAGATAACAAAATAAAATCATCAAAATCACTGCTGGTTTTACTGATCAAGTCGGTTTTAGCTAAACGCATTTTAGCCCGTTTAATATTGGCTAAGCTGATGTTGTTAAGCGCATGGTTATAAAGAGGCTTTTTCTTGTCCCAAATGCGTAATTCTTTAAACAAGGCATCTCGGCTTTCACCATTAGCTATGCGATTAAGCATCATCTCAATTTGTAATATTTCTTTATGGATTATCCAAACAAGTTGTGCCAAAGCTACACCTTCATGTTTCATTTGGGTAAGCATGTTATTACATTGCTCTAGCTGGCCAGAAAGTAGGGCATCGGTTAGTTGAAATGGACTGAATTTCGACTGTTTGATCAGTAGTTGCTCTAAATCTTCGCTGCGAATAAATTGCTGATCAAATAACAAGGTGAGTTTTTGTAGTTCTTGCGCTAAAGCTGGAGTATTACCGATAAAAAAATCGCTTAACAACAATTGTGCTTGCGAGTCCATGTTCAGCTTTAACTGCCGGCACTGATTATTCAGCCAAATACTTAAGCTTTTTCCTTCAAGATCATAAAGCGGAATATAACAGCCAATTTTATCTAAGGATTTAAACCATTTTTTCTTAGCCGTTGAGGCATCAATTTTAGGACCATGCAATATTAACAAAACATCGCTTTGACCTTGAGTAGAAATAAAGTTGCCAATATCGGTAAGTGTTTTAACCGCACTGTCATCGAGTTTATTATTAACTAAATCGATTTCAATAATGCGCTTTTCAGCAAACAAACTTAATGATTGAAACTCATTATATACCTGGTTCCAGTCAAATTTGTCATCGTTACTAAAACGAATTAATTCATCATAACCCTGATTTTTAGCGTTGAGTTTAATGTTGTCTAAGGCGTCATTTTTTTGCCAAGGCTCATCTCCAAAAATTAACCAAACATCGAGTAATTGTTTCTGTAGTTGGTTAGCAAGTTGGTTATGATAAATGCGCATATAAGGGATTAAAGCTCGGTAGAAGCAAGGTTACGTAAAATGGTGGAGGCAGCTTCAATACGCATTTCTTTGCGTAATAAGCTTAACTCTCTAGATTTTGCTAATGCTCTATCTGGATCATCTTGATAGTTACGTGTAAGGTCGAAATTGTAGCGTTGCGTCTCTTTGTTTTCAAATCTGACTTCATAACGTACTGAATAGGTTAATTCATATTCAGCAACCTGACCGTTCTCAAATAAAGATAAGGTACGACGATTCAGCAGATCTTTTAAAATACGCAACTCTGGAATGTTTGCGCCGCTTTTATTCATTACCTTTACATCATTATCTTTTAAATGCGTTTTTACAAAACGGGTAAGTTCACCATGCGGATCTTGTGAGCTTACGTATAATGTTTGCATTTCATCGGGTAATAAATAATCACCACGTAAATGAAATCCACAACCAGTAAGTATAGTTACCGTCAGCAAGGCGCTAACAGCAACTTTTATCCATTTTGTAAAAACAACAGTTTTTATCATTAATTAGCTACTATGTTTAGAAGTTTACCCGGCACATAAATGATTTTACGAACGGTTTTACCTTCAGTAAATTTAACTACATTCTCTTCTGAAAACGCAATCTTTTCAACATCTTCTTGTGAAGCACTGGCACTAACGGTAACTTTTGCACGTAATTTACCATTTACTTGCACAATCACTAGCTTTTCATCTTGTACTAAGGCGGCTTCATCAACTAAAGGCCATGCGGCTTCTTCAACGGCAGTACCATCACCAATTGTTGCCCATAATTCATGGCCTAAATGTGGTGTAATTGGTGTTAGCATTAAGACAATAGCTTGAATAGCTTCATGCATAATGGCTTTATCGGCGTCAGATTCAAGTTTAGCTTTGGCTAAGTGATTCATTAATTCCATAATTGCCGCAATAGCGGTATTAAAGGTATTACGACGGCCAATGTCATCACTTACCTTAGCAATAGTTTTATGAAGTTCACGGCGTAAGTTTTTCTGAGACGAATTAAGCTCAACATCAGCTAATGCAGGAATTGCAGTATCTTTTGTAGCTTCAGTAAAATCAAATGCTAATTTCCACACTCGTTTTAAGAAGCGATGTGCGCCTTCAACACCTGAATCTGACCATTCTAAAGTTTGCTCTGGCGGTGAAGTAAACATAATGAATAAACGCACGGTATCAGCACCAAACTGATTAATTACTTCTTGTGGGTCAATACCATTATTTTTTGATTTTGACATTTTTGTCATGCCGCCAGAAATTACTGGTTGGCCATCAATTTTAGAAGTCGCTTTAGTTACAGCACCTTTTTCATCGCGCTCGATGTCAACATCACTTGGTGAAATCCAAGTTTGTGAACCGTTACTTTCTTCTCGATAAAATGTTTCTGCTAATACCATGCCTTGACATAATAAACTCTTGTACGGTTCATCGCAGTCGACTAAACCAACATCACGCATTAGTTTGTGGAAAAATCGAGAGTACAATAAATGTAAAATTGCATGTTCAATGCCACCAACATATTGATCTACTGGTAACCAGTAATTGGCTTTCTTTGGGTCTAGCATCATTTCATCGTTACCTGGGTTACAGTAACGAGCGTAATACCAAGACGATTCCATAAAGGTATCGAAAGTATCGGTTTCACGGAACGCTTCTTCACCATTGTAAGTGGTTTTAGCCCATTCAGGATCGGCTTTAATTGGTGACGTTACGCCATCCATAACTACATCTTCAGGTAATACAACCGGTAATTGGTCTTGTGGAACAGCAACAGACTCACCATTAGCAAGGCGTAACATTGGAATTGGAGTACCCCAATAACGTTGGCGTGAAACCCCCCAGTCACGTAAACGGTAGTTAACTTTAACGCTACCTTTACCTTCATTGCTTAAATGTTCACTGATGGCTTTAAATGCTTGTTCAAACGATAAACCATCAAATTGACCTGAATTTATTAGCACGTTCTTGTCTGTGATAGCGGCAACGTTTATGTCATCGCCTTCAGCATCAGCAATAACTTGTTTAATTTCTAAACCGTATTTTAAGGCAAATTCGAAGTCGCGTTGATCATGACCAGGTACTGACATTACCGCACCTGAACCGTAATCCATTAAGACAAAGTTGGCTGCCCAAACTGGTACTTGCTCACCAGTAATTGGATGGATGGCCTTAAGACCCGTATCAACACCTAATTTTTCCATAGTCGCCATATCGGCTTCTGTGGCTTTATTGTTTTTACATGAAGCAATAAATTCGCTTAATTCACTATTGTTTTTAGCTGCTGCTAACGCTAAAGGGTGTTGCGCAGCAAGAGCTACGTATGTAACCCCCATTAGTGTATCCGGACGAGTTGTATATATATCAAAGCTTTCGCTTGAATCAGCAACTTGGAAAGTCATTTCGACACCTTCCGAACGACCAATCCAGTTACGCTGCATGGTTTTCACTTGCTCAGGCCAGCCTTCAAGTTGGTCTAAGTCATTTAATAACTCTTCTGCGTAGTCAGTAATTTTAATAAACCACTGTGGAATTTCTTTACGCTCAACAATAGCGCCTGAACGCCAACCGCGGCCATCGATAACCTGTTCATTGGCTAATACGGTTTGATCAACAGGATCCCAGTTAACCGTAGCGTTCTTTTTATAAACTAAGCCTTTTTCAAATAACTGAGTGAAAAACCACTGCTCCCAACGATAGTAATCAGGTTTACAGGTTGCTAATTCACGATTCCAATCATAAGCAAAGCCTAATGATTGTAACTGATTACGCATATAATCAATGTTTTCATAAGTCCATTTTGCTGGTGCTGATTTGTTATTGATCGCCGCATTTTCAGCAGGTAATCCAAACGCATCCCAACCCATAGGTTGCATTACGTTTTTGCCTTGTAAACGTTGATAACGACTAATTACATCACCAAGAGTGTAATTACGAACATGGCCCATATGCAAGCGTCCGCTTGGGTATGGGAACATCGAAAGGCAGTAAAATTTTTCTTTACCGGCGATTTCAGTTGCTTCAAAAGTTTTGTTTTCAGTCCAGCTCTGTTGAATCTTTTCTTCAATAGACTGTGGATTATAAATGGATTCCATTAACGGTTTTCTCAAGCGTTGGTAGTGCTAAAAATAGTGGCAATTAATTGCTTTGGTTTAGCACTAGACATGAATTTAAAATATTGCTCGAATAATAACTTAAATAATTGATAAATGGTATAGAAGAGCACGTGGTTTATCCCTAAACCACGTAGATTGACTATACTTTTTTTATAACAACTAATTTTTATAAATTTGAGACTGTTTATGAGTGACAAAAATAGCAATTATCAGAATGTTTTCGACAAGGTTTATCTTTGGTTAAAAGATGCCAAAGATGATGAAGTGAAATCAATAATTCAATGGGTAAACAAGGCCGATGAGTTTATTAATGCCGCTGAACAAGTCTCTATTAATGAATATCAATTATCAGTAGAAAGCTTTAAGCAAGATTTGCTAGGTTTTTATCAACATAATAAAGAAGATGCCGAAAATTCTATGTATCTTACTGCCATCAGTGAGGGCATGTGGCAACATTTAGCTGGTATGACTGATCAAACACAAGTTGAATGGACTGAGTTAGTTGATGATTTCAATCATGACGGCACATACAAAACCGGAGATTCCATTGGTTTTGGTCGGATCCAGTGTCATGGCTGTGGCAGACAAGTTGACATTACCCATGCCAGTACGGTTATTCAATGTCCAAACTGCGGCTCAAATGAATATTCTCGCCAAGCGTTTAGTGATTAACGTAGTAAACTGCTTAATTTTTCAACGTTTATAGACTAACCTTATTTTGGCTTTGCATTTGTATCTTACCTAGGTATACACTGACCTTAAAGGGTTGTTATTTTTATTGGATTTTATTCATATAAATTACTAATTCGATCCAACTAAAAATAATAAAACCACCTTCTTTATATCTTTAAAGGATATCAATATTACATGACAGTATCTAACGACGCACTCAAGGTGCCAGCAAAGCAATTATGTGCGGAATTACCTGAAACGCTATTTTCCAAAAGTCAGGTAGATGTCAATGTTAAACAAAAATTTATTGGTCATGAACGGGCCAAAGAGGCGCTGGATTTTGGCCTTTCTATGCCATCAACAGGGTTTAATGTATTTGCTAAAGGCGAGCCTGGCAGTGGTCGACAAACCTTAATAAGTCAAATGTTGGCAGAATTTGCCAGTCAACAAGACACTGCCGACGAGTGGTGTTACATAAATAACTTTGACGATAATCAAGCGCCGCACAAATTGTATTTAAATGCCGGCGAAGGCAAGCAATTACAAGGAAAAATAAATTCATTAATTGATGATTTGATGGATCTATTTCCTGAAATTTTTGATAACCCTGGCTACCAACGAAAAAAAGCGGCAATTGACCGTGCATTTAATAAAAAATACGACAAAGCCATTGAGGATGTTGAAGAACATGCTTATTCAAAAGATGTTGTATTGTATGAGGAAAAAGGTGAGATAAGCTTTGCTCCACTAGTTGATGGTAAACCACTAAATGATAAAGATTTCGCTAACCTTGATGAAGCCAAACGTACTGAGTTTTATCAATTACTGGAAGAGTTAGAAACCATTCTCAGCGAAAAGCTTTTAGAGTTGCCTCTATGGAAACGTGAATCTAGCGTAGCCATGCGTAAATTAAAGTTTGATACTGCCGAGCAAAGTATCAGACCATTACTAAAAGAGCTTGAACGTGAATTTTCAGCAAACCTTGGTGTGCTGAAGTACCTTCATCAAGTAAAAGGCTCTATCACCGAGGCAGTTTTAGATATACTAATTGATGAAAGCTCTGATAATCCTCGTGATGATAAGGGTTGTCGTAAAATGATGGAAGAGCGTTTTATGCCAAACTTACTGGTATCACGAATACCAGGAGAGGGGGCACCCGTTGTTTATGAGCAAAATCCAACCTATCAAAATTTATTTGGCTCTATCGATTATTCTTCTTTTCAAGGCGCGGTTTATACAAACTATCGCTTAATTCGAAGCGGTGCATTGCATCGAGCCAATGGCGGTTATTTATTATTGGATGCCGAAAAATTATTAACCCAGCCGATGATATGGCAGCGGTTGAAGTTGGCATTAAAAACAGGTGAAGCACAAATAGATCATCCATATGCCGACATGGCAATGGGCAGTAGTGTTAGCTTACAGCCTGAAAAAATACCGCTAAAAGTTAAAGTTATTTTACTGGGTAATTCTGAAATTTATTACACTTTGCAAGAGTACGATCAAGAGTTTACCGAATTGTTTCGTGTGCTGGCAGATTTTGATCGCCATGTTGATAAAAATGAAGACAACTTAAAAGCCTATGCAACACTGATACGCCAACATGCACAAAAGCATGATTATCCGTCGGTTAATGATAAAGCGGTAAGTTTATTGGTGCGTTATTCACTTCGTAAAGCTGAGCATCAACAGCGTCTGTCGGCAAATATTGTGCAAATAAACGACTTACTTGATGAAGCTAAGTTTATTTGGCAAAAACAAGGCAGTACCGGCAATATCGAGGCCGCGCATGTTGAAGCTGCCCTTGCCGCAAAAGCGAGACGAACTGGACGCTTAAGCGAAACGTGGTTGCAAGAAATTAAAGAAGAGCAAGTACTCATCTCTACCGAAGGGCAAGCTGTTGGCAGGGTTAATGGTTTAACAGTTCTTGAAATTGGTGATAGCGTATTTGGTACACCCGCACGTATTTCTGCAACCGTTTATGCTGGTGCGCAAGGGGTTACTGATAT
This sequence comes from Thalassotalea psychrophila, assembly GCF_031583595.1. Taxonomy (NCBI): domain Bacteria; kingdom Pseudomonadati; phylum Pseudomonadota; class Gammaproteobacteria; order Alteromonadales; family Colwelliaceae; genus Thalassotalea; species Thalassotalea psychrophila. The sequence continues at coordinate 3,432,381 of NZ_CP134145.1, read as the reverse complement.
TGAAAGAGAAGCCGAGTTAGGTAAATCAATTCATTCAAAGGGTGTACTGTTGTTAATTGGTTATCTTGGCCATAAATACGGTCAAAGTTTTCCATTGTCTATATCTGCAAATATTGCTATTGAACAATCTTATGGGCATATCGATGGAGATAGCGCCTCAATGGCCGAACTTTGTGCGTTAATTTCTTCTATTACTAAGTTGCCAATCAATCAAGAGCTTGCCATTACGGGTTCAATGAACCAACACGGTGAGGTGCAATCGATTGGTGGAGTCAATGAAAAAATTGAAGGCTTTTATCGTTTATGTCGCGATAAAGGTTTAACTGGTAATCAAGGTGTTATTGTTCCTAAAACCAATAAAATGAACTTAATGCTCGATCCTGATGTTATTGCAGCGGTTGAAAAGGGCGAATTTAGCATTTATGCGGTTGGACATGTCGACCAAGCACTTGAACTATTGCTTGGACAAACAGCTGGCGTTGCTAAGCGAGATGGCAGTTATCCTCGAAAATCAATTCATGGAATGGCGATGGACAAGTTGTCGTATTTATCGGATATGATCAATGGTGGTGATAACGAATAGATTCAAATTCGTTACTGCGAAACTGTAAGGAAAATATTTATGACTTTACTAGTCATCTTAGCCGTAGTGTTTGGCAGTGTTGCAATAATGGTGATACTCGGTGAAAAATACGGTAAGCCGATGGAAGCACAAGAGCAGCAAAAATATTCAAAATGGCTGATCATTTTAGTGTTTATCATGTTGTTTGCTGCGCTAATAAATCAACTCATTTAGTAAAAATTAGTTAATACACTCCGCTACATCCCTTTAAAAATGCCAGTTTAAAATACTGGCATCTTTATCTACATTTCCCCTTTTCTTTTTTACAAAAATTGGCTATTCTTTAATCAGTAACTAATTGAAAAATTACATATATTAATAATAATTTATATTATCTCTAAGTTAACGTTTTTATAAAAATAAGCACTTAGAGAACGCGATAAGTGTGTATTTTGCGCTAAGCATATACACAGTGGTCTATCGTACATTGGGGGTTTGCGTGAGCGCGATAGATCTGTCCGTTGTACTATTAACAATCGCTGTTGAGTCAGTTAATGCTGTCACATCAAATACATTAACCGTTGCTGAGCAGCAAATGGAACAAATATGGCCTATTGCGGCCTATTTTGTGCTGTTAATGTTTTTACTTGCCATTATGCTCGGGCTTTCTGCAGTCTTGGGTCCAAAAACTAATCGTCGTCACACTCATACTCCCTACGAATCTGGCATTGTTGCCGTTGATGCTCCTAAAAGTCGTTTCACCAATCATTTTTTCTTGTATGCCATATTCTTTGTTATTTTCGATTTAGAAACCATTTTCTTGTTCGCTTGGGTTATCGCCTTTGACGAAGTTGGCATTGCTGGTTTTATTGAAGCGTCAATTTTCATCGGTATTTTACTCGTTGCGCTTATTTATGTATGGCGTATTGGAGGCTTGCAATTAAAACACAAACATTTACCCGCTAGAGAGTTACTTCGTGCTAGTGCAGCCAAATCTGACAATGTAAACCATATCGCAGTAAAGGGAGATCAATAATATGGAATGGTCCATGACAAAAGCCGCCATCGACAAAGAAATGCTTGATTCTCGTAATATCTCTGAAGACGATTTAAAACGCAACGTGATGTTTGCCAAGCTCGATGACATGATCAACTGGGGCCGAAAAAACTCCATCTGGCCGTTTAACTTTGGTTTGTCTTGCTGTTATGTCGAAATGGCTACCGGCTTTACCTCTAGACATGATATTGCCCGTTTTGGCGCTGAAGTTATCCGTGCTACGCCAAGACAAGCTGATTTAATGGTTATATCCGGCACTTGTTTTCGAAAAATGGCACCGGTTATTCGCCACCTTTATGACCAATTAATGGAGCCTCGTTGGATAATTTCCATGGGCTCATGTGCAAACTCTGGTGGCATGTATGATATTTACTCGGTAGTACAAGGCGTTGATAAATTTATTCCTGTAGATGTTTATGTACCGGGTTGCCCGCCAAGGCCTGAAGCTTTACTTGAAGGTTTATTACTGTTGCAAACCAAAATTGCCAATCAACCAAGGCCACTAAGTTGGGTGGTTGGTGAACAAGGCACGACTGAAGTCGTCAAGCCATCACTACGAGATATAAAACAAAAAAGTCGTATTGAAGTTACGATTTTAGATGAGCCGGATAGCATATAATGAATAGCTCTTTTTTGAAAAATTCAAAAGACTGGCAAGTGCAAGCGCCGTTTAGTATTAGTGAAGAAGTCGCTAATATAAATAGTGAAATAATTCTGCACAAACAATTATTAATCGACAATATTGAAACCTATTGGGTAGATAGGGCACATTTGGCCATGCTGATGTATCTTCTTAGACATCAACTTGATGATGGTTTTGATTTTTGCTTTGACCTTACCGCTATTGATGAACGCGTTCGCGAGCATAAATTAAGCTCACACGTTGCCGATTTTACCTTGATATATCATCTACGCTCTTATGCTCGTAACCGTGATGTTCGTATTAAAGTGGCTCTGCACAGTAATGATAAAAGTGCTGAAACGGTCAGTAATATTTGGCCCAATGCCAATTGGTATGAACGTGAAGTTTGGGATATGTTTGGCATAACTTTTAATAATCACCCCCATCTGGCTCGCATATTAATGCCGAATACTTGGGTTGGTCATCCGTTATTAAAAGATCATCCCGCTCGCGCTACTGAAATGGACCCGTTTACACTGCCTGATGATCAACAAGACATTGAACAAGAGGCATTAAAGTTTAACCCTGAAGCTTGGGGCATGAAACGACAAAGCAAAACCAGTGATTTTAGTTTTTTAAACCTTGGTCCAAACCATCCTAGTGTGCACGGTGCATTTCGTGTTGTGTTGCAAATGGAAGGCGAAGAGATTGTTGATTCTGTACCCGATATTGGTTATCACCATCGCGGCGCTGAAAAAATGGGTGAGCGTCAATCTTGGCATAGCTATATACCCTATACCGACAGGATCGACTATTTAGGTGGGGTAATGAATAATTTCCCTTACGTGATGGCAGTTGAACAACTCGCTGGTATTACGGTGCCTGACAGAGCAAAAGTCATTCGCATCATGATGTCAGAAATGTTTCGGATTTTATCTCATCTACTGTTTTACGGTACCTTTGCCCAAGATATTGGCGCGTTATCACCAATCTTTTATATGTTTATTGATCGAGAGAAACTGTTTGGCATTATCGAAGCGTTTACTGGCGCTCGTATGCATCCAAGCTCTTTCCGTGTTGGTGGCGTTGCCGCAGACCTGCCAAAAGGGTGGGATAGTTTAGTGCGTGAATACGTGAACTACTTGCCTAAGCGTTTAGATGAATACGAAAAAATGGTAATGCAAAATGAGTTACTAAAAGCTCGTACAGTAGGTGTTGGCGCTTATACCACCAAAGAAGCAATTGAGTGGGGTATTACTGGTCCAGGTCTAAGAGCAACTGGCTATTCGTGGGATTTACGTAAGCAGCGTCCGTATGGCGGTTACGATCAATTTGATTTTGAAATACCAGTTGGACACAACGGCGATTGTTATGACCGCTGCCGCGTAAGAGTTGAAGAAATGCGCCAAAGTATCCGCATCATTGAGCAATGTTTAAATAATATGCCATCAGGACCCTATAAAGCCGACCACCCACAAACCACACCACCAGATAAGTCTCGGACTATGCAAGATATAGACACCTTAATTCCACATTTTGTCAACGTGTCTTGGGGACCAGTGATCCCCGCAGGTGAAGTGTCAGTTAGTGTTGAAGCTACCAAAGGCATAATGGCTTATCACTTAGTAAGTGATGGCAGCACGATGAGTTATCGTACTCGTATTCGTACCCCGTCTTTTGCCCATTTGCAAATGATCCCGTTGATTTCGCAAGGGCAAATGGTTGCCGATTTAATCGCCACATTAGGTAGTATCGACTACGTAATGGCCGACGTAGATAGATAGAGGCTAGTACAAACGTTATGACCTTACTCTCAATCAAAACAGCTAATGCACAGCAGCAAATTGATGTGGTTAATATTGATTATAAAAACTATTTAACCGAAGCTGAAATTAATGAAATTGAGCACGAAACTACTATTTTAGAATACCGCGAAGCTGCAGGTATTGAAGGCTTGAAAATCGTACAAAAAAGTCGCGGTTGGATCTCTGATGAAAGTTTGTATGCGATTGCTGATTTACTGCAAATGAGTGCAGCCCAACTCGAAGGCGTTGCAACGTTTTATAACTTAATTTACCGCCAACCCGTGGGTAAATATGTCATTCATTTATGCAATAGCATAAGTTGTTATCTCACTGGTTATGAAACAATTAGCGACACCATAAAAAACGAACTGGGTATTGAATACGGGCAAACCACTGATGACGGAATATTCACCCTGATCACTAATGCCTGTTTGGGAGGTTGTGATAAAGGACCAACGTTAATGATAGGTGAGCAACATTATCAACAGTTAGATAAAGATAAAGTCATTGCCTTATTAAATAATTTACGGATGCAGGCCAAGGCTGATGGAATAACTAAAACGGACGAGCAAGGAGAAAACAATGAGTAACTTTATTGTTGACCCAAGCATGCCATTAACTGGCTTAATTAACCTTGAACAACCGTTAAATCTAGACGCATATCAACAAAACGGTGGTTATCAAGGTGCGCAAAAAGCTCTGAATATGAATTGTGCTGAATGCTTAGACGTGGTTAAAAATTCAGGTTTAAAAGGCCGTGGTGGCGCAGGTTTTCCAACAGGCATGAAGTGGAGCTTTGTGCCAATGTTTGATGAGGGTGATGAAAATGCCCCTGACAATAAATACCTCGTCTGTAATGCCGATGAAATGGAACCTGGCACCTTTAAAGACCGATTATTAATTGAAGGCAATCCGCATCAATTAGTAGAATCTATGATTATTGGTGCTCGTACTATTGGTGCTAACAAAGCCTATATATTTTTACGAGGTGAGTACTTCCTAGCAGCCAAACGCATACAAAATGCAATAGATGAAGCGTATAAAGCCGGTTGGTTAGGCAATAATATTCAAGGCAGTAACTTTCAACTCGACTTATATTTACATACTAGTGCAGGTCGTTATATATGCGGCGAAGAAACCGCATTAATTAATGCGCTTGAAGGCAAGCGTGCCAACCCAAGGGCAAAACCACCATTTCCTCAGGTAAGTGGCTTATTTGGCAAACCTACCATTGTCAACAACGTCGAAACGCTATGTAATTTACCGCACATTTTTAAAAATGGCGGCGATTGGTTTAAAGCATTTTCACCGAACAGCGATCCGGGCAGTAAAATTTATGGCGCCAGTGGCCGAGTTAAAAACCCAGGCCTTTGGGAAATGCCAATGGGAATGACTATTCGCCATGTGCTTTATGATAAAGCTGGTGGTATGCAAGACGGGTTGAAATTTAGAGGCTTATTACCTGGCGGTGCATCCACCGATTTCCTGGTTGAAGAGCATCTCGATACACCAATGGATTATGACAACATTGCTAAAGTGGGCAGCCGACTTGGTACCGCGGGGCTTATTGTTTTAGATGATCATAATTGCCCGGTAGGCATGGTGTTAAATTTACTGCAATTTTTTGCACAAGAGTCTTGTGGTTACTGCACGCCGTGTCGTGATGGTACGCCTTGGGTTGTTGAAATTTTGACACGTATTGAAAATGGTCAGGGCGCATTAGCCGATATTGATAGCTTAGAAAAACTTTGTGATTTTATGTGGATTGGTAAAACTCATTGTGCGTTAGCACCGGGTGCAGTTGAACCACTTAGAAGTGCATTAAAGTATTTTCATGATGATTTCTTAGAGCACATCGACAAAGGTTGTTGCCCAATCAAGCATGGCAACAAACTCGCAACAACCACTAACACAATGAGCAACGCGGTAGATATAGCGGCCGTTGCTAATACTACGAAACCCATTAATACTTCTACCAACAATAATAGTGAGACAGCTCATGAGTGATAATAGCGTAACTATTTATGTTGATGGGGTTTCTTATCAAGTTGATGCTGGTGATAATTTATTGGCTGGCGTGCTTTCAAGTAAATTAGATTTACCCTATTTTTGTTGGCACCCATCAATGGGATCGGTTGGTGCATGTCGCCAATGTGCGGTTACCGTATATAACGATGAAACCGAGCAACAAGGTCGTTTAGCCATGGCTTGTATGACGCCTATTACTGATGGGATGCGTATAGGCTTAGGTGATAGTTACTCTAGTCATTTTCGTGAACAAGTCATTTCAGCAATGATGACTAATCATCCCCATGATTGCCCTGTTTGCGCAGAAGGCGGAGAGTGTCATTTACAAGATATGACCGTGATGACCGGTCATAATCAACGTGAGTACGTTGGTGATAAACGTACATTCACCAATCAAAATTTAGGGCCGCATATTGGCCATGAAATGAATCGGTGTATTACTTGTTACCGTTGTGTGCGTTTTTATAAAGATTACGCTGGCGGTAAAGATTTTGGTGTGTATGGGTCAAGAAATAAAGTGTACTTTGGCCGCCAACAAGATGGTGTTTTAGAATCAGAATTTTCTGGCAATTTAGTTGAAGTATGTCCAACAGGAGTCTTTACCGACAAGCCATTTTCGGCGCACTATGCTCGTAAATGGGATCTACAATCGGCACCATCAATATGTAAAGGCTGCGCTGTCGGTTGTAATATCAGTGTTGGTGAACGTTATGGTTGTGTACGACGAGTAGTAAATCGATACAACGATGATGTTAATGGCTACTTTTTATGTGATAAAGGCCGTTTTGGCTTTGGTTATGTGAATAGCGATGACAGAATTACGACAGCAAAAGGCATCAAGCAAGAATTTCCTAGCAAGCTTTCCACCAAAGATGTGCAATTATCTTTGGCAAAATATAAAGGTCAACGGTTTGTTGCAATTGGATCAGAGCGAGCATCGCTTGAAACCAATGCCGCATTAAAGCATCTATTTGGTGAAGACAACTTTTGTTCTGGTCTAACTGACAAGCAAACGCAATTATTAAATATAAACAAGCAAATGCTCAATCATGTCAACATGCTGAGCGTGAAGCAAATCGAGCAAGCCGACTGTGTATTAATACTTGGTGAAGACTTAACCCAAACATCGCCAAGAATTGCTTTGGCCCTGCGTCAAACTGTACGTAATGCTGGCCTTGAAATTGCCGATAAATTACGAATTCCAAGGTGGCAAGATGAAGCGGTTAGAACCGCAGCCGGAAAAACCTTATCGCCACTGTTTATTTGTGATGTGACGGCAAGCAAGCTTGATGATGTAGCAACGGCAGTTAATTATTCTAACCCCGATGACATTGCTACAATTACGCAAGCGATAAATGCCAAACTTTGCCACCATAAACCGCTGTTTACTTCTTTGACTGCAAAACAGAACGAGTTTGTCGAACAAGCTGTAGCAGCATTATCAAGTGCTAAACGGCCGTTAATTATCAGTGGTCATACACTAGAAAATGTAGAGCTTGCTCAGCAATGTTTAAACTTAGCAACAGGATTTGCGGCATCTGCGGTTAATGACACGGCTTTAGTGAAAACTGGAGTGCCTAACTTGAGCTTTGTGATAATGCCAAGTAAAGCAAACAGTATTGGCTTAGCCAGCTTACTTAACGATGCAAGTTTAACCCTAGAGCAGTTGTGCCAACAAGCAAGCGACAACAGTATTGATGGCTTAGTTATTTGTGAAAATGAACTGTCTAATTTAACTACGACACAGAGGCAAACATTACTGACATCGGTTACAACGATTATAGCGCTCGATCACAACGAAAGCGTCGTAACTGAACATGCAGATGTTATTTTACCCACGGCTACATTTAGTGAATCACAAGGTTTATTAGTTAATTATCAAGGCAGGGCACAATGTTTTTATCCTGCATTTGCTCCTAAACTGCCAATATTACCAGCTTGGCGAGTGGTTACTATGTTAGATGCAATTATCGGTGACGGTCAGTTAGTTAATACCTCTGAAAACGAGCAGGTAAAAACCATTAATGACTTTTGGCAAACCTTACAGCGATTTGAAGCTAATTTCCCAGATACGTCGGTGTTTATTGCCGAACAGTTTTTATTAAAAACTGCAAGGCAAACACATCGAGCGTCAGGACGAACGGCGATGACTGCGAACCAAAACGTACATGAAAGAAAAACGACTATTGATAATAACTCACCTTATAAATTTTCAATGGAAGGTAGTCACCCACAAAGCAATCAGTCTGCTAGTTCTAACACTAGCGCCGCTAATGCAATGCCTTATACATGGGCGCCAGGGTGGAATTCAAACCAATCAATTAGTAAATATCAGCAGCAAGTAGGTTCAGGCTTACTTAATAGTTCACCCGTAGTACAGATATATGATCCTAGTGAGAGTAGAGAATCAACTCCGGATACCAATGTTGCTAGTGAAAATATAAAGGATCAAAGCGTAAGCAAAAATAATCCAATCAACTTTATTCCTGCTGCGCATATTTTTGGCAATGACTATTTAGGTCTTAAAGGTATCGAGTTCGAATTATTATCGCCTATTCCTTATGTCGAAATAAATGCCGCCTTGGCTTCACAGTTAGGTTTAGGTGAATGCTCGCATGTGAATTTGCAACTATCCGATTCAAATCAAATTTGTCAGCTTAAAATCATTAACGAAGTCGCCGAAAATTGCGCTCTGGTTTATTTATTTGGCAATGACAGTAAGCATATTGAGTTGAATAATTCTAAGTTAACCGCTGCCAATACTGAACAGGTTGCTGAATTTCAGCAAAGCTTAGCCAATAAAGTCAGCTCTGCAGAAGCCAATAAACAGCAGTTACTTGTCCGGCTGAAACAAAACGATCAATTTATTCCTATTCGATTAATGGCGGGAGGTTTAGATGATCTTTAAGCTGATTGAACTGAGTATCATTCTCGCGCTGCTTATTCCTATTGCAGCCATGTTGGTGTGGGTAGAACGTAGAATGATTGGTATTTGGCAAGACCGATTAGGGCCAAACCGAGTAGGACCATTTGGTATTTTACAATCCCTTGCTGACTTATTAAAAATACTAGGCAAGGATGAGTTCACCCCTAAGTTTGCCGATAAAGCTATATTTATCGCTGCACCGGTAATTGCTGCAACTACAGTGTTATTGAGTTTTGTCGTAGTACCTTTCTCTGACACCATAGGTATATCTGATCTCAACATTGGTGTTTTATTCTTTTTAGCGATGACATCCTTGGCTGTCTATGGCGTTGTATTAGCCGGTTGGGCATCAAAAAATAAATATGCATTACTCGGTAGTATGCGCGCGGCTGCACAAACCATAAGTTACGAAGTATTTATGGGCTTATCTGTTATGGGCGTAGTGCTTATTACCGGCAGTTTTAATTTACGTGACATAGTGGTTGCTCAACAAGATGGCTGGTTTATTCAGTCTCAGCTGATCGGTTTTATCGTGTTTTTAGTGGCAGGTATTGCTGAAAGCCATCGCTTACCGTTTGATTTGCCCGAAGCCGAAACCGAGCTTACGGCAGGGTTTCACACTGAATATTCAGGTCTAAAATTTGCTTTGTTTTTCTTAGGTGAGTATTTAGGTGTCACCTTAATTTCTGCGATGTCAGTTACGTTATTTTTTGGTGGTTATTTGCCGCCAGGGTTTCTCCCAAGCGAATGGGCAAATATGATCCCATCGCTTGTTTGGTTTATTGGTAAAGTGTTTGTTCTCATTATGTTTTTTATCTTGTTACGAACATCACTGCCAAGACCCAGGTTTGATCAACTACTTGAATTTGGCTGGAAGGTGATGCTACCGCTGGCGTTATTTAATTTACTACTTACAGCCGTCTTAAAGCTTACTGGCATTATTGGAGGCGTACATGCTTAAAATGTTTTATAGCCAGTTTCGTACTATGTGGTTAGTACTCAAACATACGTTTACCAAAGCTGACACCGTGCAATATCCAGAGCAAAAACCTTATTTAGCACCGCGGTATCGTGGTCGTATTGTGCTTACTCGTGATCCCGACGGTGAAGAACGTTGTGTCGCTTGTAACTTGTGTGCCGTTGCTTGCCCTGTTGATTGTATTGCCCTGCAGCAAACCATTGATCCTAATGGGCGTAAGCGCGCTGAGTTTTTCCGAATTAATTTTTCACGCTGTATCTTATGCGGCTTTTGTGAAGAAGCGTGTCCTACTTATGCCATTCAATTAACCCCTGATATAGAGCTTGCCGAATATGACCGGCAAAACCTGGTTTATGAAAAAGAGAACCTATTGATCAGTGGCCCTGGAAAATACCCAGATTATAACTTTTACAAGCAGTCTGGTGTTGCTACAGGAGTGAAAGGAAAGGGCGAAGGTGAACATGAAAAAGCGCCGGTTAATGTTAGAGATTTGATGCCCTAACAACTAGGGACGAATACGTTACTTCGTAACTACGAATACGCGATGCTTCGAATACGCTTCGCTCCGATAGTTGCTTCGTAATTCGTAGTGAAAAGTATTCGGAGGCGCAGAGCGCCGTATTCGTAATTCGTAGTTAAAAGGAATAATAATGATAAGCCAATTGCCATTTTACATTGCCGCAGCCATTGCCATTATCGCCTCTATTCGGGTGGTTACTGGCTCAAATGCGATCCATGCATTGTTGTATTTAGTGGTGTCACTGTTAGCAGTGGCGGTATGTTTCTATTTTATGGGGGCACCGTTTGCCGCAGGTTTAGAGGTTATCGTTTATGCCGGAGCCATATTAGTCTTGTTTGTATTCGCCGTTATGATGTTTGATTTACAAGGCGATAAAGACCCTATTCATTATTCAAAACATTGGTTTAGCCGGTGGATCGGACCAGTTATATTATCATCAGTATTACTCATTGAAGTTGTCTATGTAATTATTAACAGTGCCAACAGCGCTCAATATACCTCATCAATCATGTCGGCTAAACAAGTCGGTATTTTATTATATGGTCCTTATTTATTAGCGGTAGAAATAGCATCCTTTTTGTTATTAGCCGGTTTAATTGCTGGTTATCATTTTGCCAAAGGTGAAAACGACTTTGGTCAAGGTAAAGACAATATGGGGGGCAACTTATGAGTCATATCCCATTAATGCATGCGTTTATTCTAGCTGGTATTCTATTTCTTATCGGCTTTATTGGCGTTATTGCCAGACGTAACACCTTATTTATGTTGATGAGTTTAGAAGTGATGCTCAACTCTGTTGGCATTGCCTTTATTGCTGCCGGCAGTAGCTGGCAAGAAGCTGATGGCCAAATCATGTTTATTTTAATTTTAACCTTAGCTGCTGCAGAGGTTGCTGTTGGCTTGGCACTACTCATACGTTTACATCAACAGCGGTTATCGCTGGATATTGACGAACTTAGTGAAATGAAGGGCTAATGATGGATCACATTCAAATACTCTCATATTTACCATTTTATCCGTTATTGAGCTTTGTGTTATTAGTGCTTTTGGGTAAACGATTATCTTGGTTGATGGCGACTATTCTGTCCGTTGGCGCTATGGCATTAAGCGCACTCAGCAGTGCGTATTTATTGCAAGTGGCCATGCTTACTCCTGACACCGTTTTACATGCGCATTTATGGCAGTGGTTCAAATTAGGTGAAGAGCCGATTAACTTTGCTTTGCGTCTTGATAGTTTGTCTATGGTGATGATTTCTGTGGTCAGCGGAGTTGGTTTTTTAATTCATGCCTACGCTGCTGCCTATATGAGAGGAGATGAAAATTTTTCACGTTTTATGGCGTACATGAATTTATTCATCGTCGCGATGTTGTTGTTGGTTTTAGCTGATAACTTGGTATTACTCTATCTTGGCTGGGAAGGTGTAGGGTTATGCAGCTTTTTGTTAATCGGATTTTGGTATCAAAATCCAGAAAATGCGATGGCGGCGAAAAAAGCATTTATTGTCACCCGTGTTGGCGATACTTTTCTAGCAATAGGCCTATTTTTATTATTTCGTGAAACCGGCAGTTTAACTATCTCTGATGTAACCGCTTTAGCGCATAGTAATTATCTGGTTGAAAATGATATGGCATTCTGGATTTGTTTACTGCTCGTTGGCGGCGCGGTTGGTAAATCTGCTCAGTTACCTCTGCAAACCTGGTTGCCCGACGCCATGGCCGGCCCAACACCGGTTAGTGCGTTGATTCATGCCGCAACAATGGTAACCGCAGGTGTATATTTAATCGCCCGAATGCAAGGTTTGTTTATATTAACGCCAGAAGTGATGACTATTGTCGCTTGGATCGGTGCATTAACATTATTACTTGCCGGCTTTGCTGCGCTTGGCCAGTCTGATATTAAACGAGTGTTGGCATATTCTACGATGAGCCAAATAGGCTATATGATGCTGGCTTTAGGTGCTGGTGCGTTTAGTGCTGGCGTTATGCATTTAATGACCCATGCATTTTTTAAAGCGTTACTGTTTTTAACTGCGGGTTCAATTATTTTGGCTCTGCATCATCAACAAAATATGTTCAAAATGGGCGGGTTACTTAAAAAACTTCCATTGATAAGTGCTTTATTTATTATCGGTATTGCTGCCCTAATCGCTTTTCCCGGAACGTCTGGCTTTGTGTCTAAAGAAGCAATACTGGCGGAGCTGTATTCATCTGCTACAGCAGGGCCCGTATTTTGGTGGATAGGCGTGTTAGGCGCACTTATCACCAGTATCTACAGTTTTAGAATGTTATTTATAACCTTCTTTGGCGAATATCGTGGTGATGAAACTGTACATAAGGTGACAGATAAACTGCAACTAATACCATTGATGATTCTGGCTGTACTAGCGCTTGTCGGCGGTTTAATTACTTTAGATTTAAGCGCATTATTTCCAACTTTAACATCCACCAATAGTGATCCTTCCTGGTTACATACGGTAGCTATAGCGACACCATTTGTTGGCATTGTTATCGCTTATGTAGTGTATTTCCCTAAAACTGGGAAAGATGTTGTAGATCCCCGCGAAAACACAACGCCAGGTATTAGCTCCGGAGCCGATATATATTCCTTCTTACAGCGGGGCTTAGGCTTTGACACTTTATATAATACATTTCTGGTTAAACCTTTTGTATTTATCAGCAAGTTAAATAAAAACGACATTATTGACCAACTAGTCCACGGCATTCGCTGGAATGTACAAACTTGGCATGAAGTATTAAAAGCCAGCCAAAATGGTCAACTGCGTTGGTATGGGGCAATGCTAGGTGTTGGCGTAGCACTACTGTTAGCAATTGTATTATTTACCTCTGATGTTTCTAGCATCGGTGGAGGTGCGTTATGATTTTAACTCAAATTTTAATTGCGTTATTAACGGGCGGTGTTATTGCTTGGGCAGCAGAAAACCATCGTGCTAATACTGGGCGTTGGATCAGCTTGCTAGCAATTTTGTTCAGCTTTGGCTTACTTGCTGAATTTTCCATGGATAATCCTCAGCTATTTCATCAATACCTAAGGTTGGCTAATGTTGAATGGATTTCAGCATTTAATATTTATTATGCTACCGGCATCGACAGTTTAAGTTTTATTTTAATCGCACTAACGTTAGTGCTGGGTGTTATCTGTGTGTTAGTTTCTTGGCAAGAAATTACCGACAAAGTTGGCTTTTATTACTTCAATTTAATGGCATCTATTGCTGGCATAGTAGGCGTATTCATTGCCACTGACTTATTCTTATTCTTCTTTTTTTGGGAAGTGATGCTACTGCCAATGACCGCATTAATTGCCATTTGGGGGCACGAAAATAGGATTTACGCTGCAACAAAATTCTTTATTTTTACCCAGGTAAGCAGCCTATTAATGCTTATTGGCATTATCGCGTTAGCGTTTATTCATCAACAACAAACTGGCAGTTTGAGTTTTGATTACTTTACCTTAAAGCAAATGGCAATAAATCCGGAGGTAGAGTTTTACATTATGCTTGGCTTCTTTATTGCTTTTGCCGTTAAACTGCCGTCATTTCCCGTTCATACTTGGCTACCTGATGCACATACTCAAGCCCCTACAGCCGGTAGTGTATTACTTGCGGGGGTATTATTAAAAACTGGCGCCTATGGCCTTATTCGCTTTGTTTTAGATATGTTTCCACAAGCCAGTAGTGACTTTGCTAATGTTGCCGTTGTGCTTGGGGTGATCAGTATTTTATACGGAGCAAAGCTTGCCTTTGCCCAAACCGACTTTAAACGTTTAGTTGCTTACAGCTCTATCTCACATATGGGCTTTGTTATGTTAGCGTTATTCTCCTTTCAACAAATTTCTTATCATGGCGCGATACTCACCATTGTCGCTCATGGTTTGAGTAGTGCCGCACTATTCTCAATGGCTGGTATGTTATATCAACGCTTACATAGCCGAGATTTATCAGCAATGGGCGGAATGTTTAGTAGTGCGCCTAGAATGGGCGGTATGCTACTAGCATTTGTTGCCGCAGCATTTGGTTTACCTGGACTACTTAATTTTGTCGGCGAATTTATGGTATTAACTGGAAGTTTTAAAACCTATCCATTACATGTGATATTTGCCTCCCTTGGTCTTATTGGCTCGGCAATTTATGGCATGTATTTATTTCAGCAGAGTTTTCAAGGCGAAGCTAAGCACAGTATTACTGACTTAGGTAAAAGAGAGTTATTAATCTGTGGTTCATTACTGGGCTTACTCATTTGCTTAGGCCTATTTCCAGAACTTATTTTTGCCCATTTTCCCGAGCAATATATAGCGACAGTTAATGAAACCGCCGTCATTGGAGTTAACCTAACTGAAGCTAGTGCCAGTGAATTGGTAAGTAGTCATATAGCAAGTACTAACGCTGTAGGGAGTAAATAATGAGTAGTTTAGAATTATTAGCCATTTTACCGCAGCTGGTATTGTCATTGGCCATCGTCTTACAACTGTTATTAATTGCTATTAGGCGTTCAACGTTAATGATCCAAGCATTTACTGCTATCAGTATTGTTTTGGCAGCTAGTGCTCATTTTCTGGTTTTACCGGCCATTAATACTCAATCTACAGTACTGTTTTATCTAGACGGTTTTTCTCTGGCAATAAGCGCGTTAGTGCTCTTTTGTGCGTTTATTGTGTGTTTAGTGAGTGGCCGTTATTTAAAAGTAAGCCAAGAAGTTCATGATGAATATTATGTATTGTTATTACTGGTGACCCTTGGCGCAAGCTTATTAGCAATAAGCAATCACTTTGCGAGCGTATTTTTAGGGTTAGAGTTATTGAGCATTGCGTTGATTGGGATGGTGGGGTACTTACGTAATCGCCGGCAAACCTTAGAGGCAAGTTTTAAATATCTTATTTTAAGCGCAACGGCGTCGAGTATTTTGCTATTTGGTATGGCGATGATCTATGCCTACAGTGGTAATTTAAATTTTCATCATATTAGCAATAGCTTTTTAGCGGTGAATAACCCACAAATGCAATTATTGTTTAATGTCGGTTCGGTGTTATTCATTGTAGGATTAGCGTTTAAACTATCATTAGCACCATTTCATATGTGGACACCCGATGTTTATCAGGGGGCTCCTGCACCAGTAAGTATGCTGCTAGCAACGGTTTCAAAAACGGCAATTTTTGCCGTGCTGATCAAGTTTTGGTTTTTCTCGGTTCAATATGTATCACCAAACGGTGAGCATCAGCTGCTTAACGTGATCAGCTTTGTTGCTATTGCATCTATGTTAGTTGGTAATATTTTAGCGTTACAACAAACCAATATTAAACGTTTATTAGCTTATTCATCCATTGCCCATATGGGGTATTTGCTGATAATTCTAAACGTAATGTCACATGAATCACTACAGATGGCGTGGGAATCTGGTTTATTTTATTTACTGGCATATTGTTTGGCAACGTTACTGATATTCACCTTCATATGCCAAACATCTAAAGCTAACAATGAGCAAGATAATGATAACTGGCAGCATTGGAATGGGCTGTTCTGGCGCTCTCCGGCACAAGCTGCGGCAATGATATTTGCACTGTTATCACTTGCAGGTATTCCATTAACTGCAGGGTTTATTGGTAAGTTTTATATCATAAGTACTGCCGTAAATAATGATGCTTGGTGGTTACTAGCAAGTTTAGTTGTGGGTAGTGGTATAGGCTTATATTATTATTTACGCATTATCTTTACGTTATTTGCCAAAGCAGACAACCAGCACCTGATCAAACTCAACCGATTGTCACATGCGGTTATTGTTTGCTTAAGCATAACAATACTGATATTTGGTATCTTACCTGATGTGATCTCAGAAGAAGTTCGCTTTTTCGCCCTGTCAAAATTTGGTTGAAACTAGGGTCAGAGTCAGGTTATTTGAGAATAACCTGACTCTGACCCTCGTTTTTATTTTTCACCACTATTTAGTATTTATCGCTAATTAAATATTGCAATACTACTTTTAAAGTTTGTCAACCCCTTTAAAAACAACGTGTTATAAAGTTGGCTTGGATTTTGGATGTATTAACGTATTAGTAACAATATTAGTTAAAAATACAATACTTAATTCAGGGATTTAACAATGAAAATGACCAAAATTGCCGCTTTATTATCTGCCGTACTTATATTACCAGGCTGTGTTATTCATGTTGGTGCACAAAGTGCAAACGTAGAATTACAAGAAACCTTAGCTATAGCTAGTGCAGATTTAAATTCTTTAGAAGTAGATTCTGGCTCAGGATATTTAAATATAGTTGGCGTAGAAGGTGCTACTGAAATTACTGTAAAAGCCGACATTGAAACTACAAAGAAGCGTGATTATGAATTAACACTTACTAAAGTAGGCAGCAAAGCCGTATTAATTGCTAAACATGGTTCAACCAGCGGTTTTTGGAATGGTAATTCACCATCAATCAACTTAACTGTACAGGTACCAAAAAATTTAGCATTAGATATTGATGATGGCTCAGGGGATATATCAATTACTGATATTAATAACTTTGTTGAAGTAGAAGATGGCTCCGGCGCATTATTTGTTAAAAATATTCAAGGTGACTTAATTGTTGATGATGGCTCCGGAGAGTTGGAGATCAGCAACGTAAGTGGCGACGTTGATATTAATGACGGCTCAGGTGAAATGACTGTGATTGATATAGCAGGTTCAGTAAATGTCGAAGATGGCTCTGGTGAAATGATCTTGCGTCATATTGGCGGCACTGTAACTATTGATGACGGTTCTGGGGCTATCGAAGTAACAGATGCTGGCGGCTTAACGATTACTGACAGTGGCTCAGGTGGCTTAAATATTAAAGATGTTAAAGGCGAATTTAATATCGATTCATAAAAACATCAGAGGGTCAGGAGATTTGAGAATAACCTGACTCTGACCTTCTGATTTTACGAATTTTACTAAATTTTGTTTACTTCCAAGATCTGTCAATCTTTTAAACAGTTAGTAAAACCTAAACCCGATGTGCTTTTAAACGAGCGCATCGGGTTTTCCCTTTTACAACCTCATCATTCCCTGAATTTACTTCAGGGTCATTGGAATAACAGCAGGACCCTGAAACGAGTTCATGGCGATGCTAACGCATCGAGTTCAGTAAGTGATGTCGGTTCAGTAAATAGTGGTAAGTAGGATCTACACCTATCTTTTTATCAACTATACTTTTCTTACCAATTAATAATAAAAATAGTAATTATGAAACTTAATTATCTTATTGTTTTTACCTTTCTACTTTTCGTTTGCACATCACATAGTGCTGAGCAAAAGTGGCCTAAAACTATTGATATTAAAGAATGGCAAGTCCCTTGGGATAATACCCGTCCAAGGGATCCTGCCGTAGACTCAAAAGGTAATGTTTGGTTTTGTGGGCAAGCCGGCAATTATATTGCCATGTTGAATCCTCTAAATGGAAAATTTAAGCGTTTCGAATTAAGTAATAACACTAACCCACACAACCTTATTATAGATAGTAAAGATCACGTTTGGTATGCCGGCAATCGTAATGGCCATATTGGTAGGCTAAATCCAACTGATGGCAGTATAAAGCAATTTTCCATGCCCGGTGACACTCCAATAGATCCTCATACTTTAGTGTTTAATTCTGCAGAAAATATTTGGTTTAGCGCACAATGGGGTAATAAAGTTGGATTTCTAAACACTCAAACCGGTGAGGTTAAGCTTGTTTCTATGCCGTTCGATTCAGCTAGGCCTTATGGTATTAAAGTTGATTATGACGACATACCTTGGGTTGTTTTATTTGGCAGTAATAAGCTGGCAAAAATTAACCCGGAAAGTTTCACTGTTGAGCAAATAGATTTAATAGATATAAACGAGCGCCCAAGACGGTTAGAGGTAACTCAAAACAACCATATTTATTATCTGGATCACAGTTTAGGTTACTTAGGTAGTTATAACTCAGCTACAAAAAAAATTAATCGTTGGCTGTTACCAGAAGAGCACAAGGCCAAACTGTATGGCTCAGCTATTGATAGTAATGATCGAATTTGGATAGCCCTTACTGGTGTCACGCCAAATCAAATAAGAGTGTTTGATAGTAATAGCAAACAGTTTATTGCAAATGTAGAAGTACCAAGTGGCGCAGGTTCAATTCGCTATATGCATTATAACATGGCCACTAAAGAAGTTTGGTTCGGCACCGATGCAAATACAATTGGGCGAGTAAAATTACACTAGTTACTAATACGGGACTTCGCCATTACCTTCCCTTCGGGAATTACGTCCGATTGAAATCGGACCAACCGGTTTCGGGGCCTTGATTGGGTTGAGCTCTGGTGACGCTAACTTGGTTGGCGTGAATTTTAAATCATGGATGATTTAACTTAGAATTGCCACGGGTGGTATATGGTTGGCGTGAATTCATTCGCGCGTAATGGCGAAGCCACGTTCTGAAAAAACTAGTAAAATTTATGTTAATTTTTAATTAAATTCATAAATACCTGATTTTTGGCACTGTTTTTGCGTTAAATGTGGTGAAATAACGTTTTTTAGCCTGTTTTTTACACAATGTTACTTGCATTATTTTTACAAAAAGGTATCATGCGCCAACTTCTCCTAACGCCACAACACAACGGCGATTAATAGGAGATTACTTTACTAATCAAATTATTAGTAATTAGAGTGGTTATTTCCGCCAACTGACTTGCCAAGAGCTAGCCCAGATGAATCCATAAGCAGTGAGTGCTTATGATAAAGAGCATCAAATTAGCTATAGATCCCAAAAGCCTATGTGAACGTAGTTTGAACACATGTAGCGCACCGATCTCGCCATAAGTCTTCCGGTGGATAACTTTGAATTTTTTCGCAGTTATTTACCGTAAAGGTATTGATCTGCCTGTTGAGAAGACAAAATTAATGACTGAATTAAACAACGCTACTGTTAGCTTTGAATCTTTAGGTTTGCCTGAAGTATTATTATCTGCACTAAACGCTATGGGTTTTGTAAACCCTACACCTATCCAAGAAAAAACTATTGGCCCTTTAATTGAAGGTCGTGACGTTTTAGGTGAAGCACAAACTGGTACAGGTAAAACTGCTGCTTTTGGTTTACCTGCACTTGCTAACATTGACGTTAAATTAAAGAAACCACAAATGATGGTTTTAGCACCAACTCGTGAGCTTGCTATCCAAGTAGCTGAAGCAATCGAAGATTTTGCTAAAAACATGAAAGGCTTACGTGTAGCAACTCTTTATGGTGGTCAATCTTACGGTCCACAACTTTCGCAACTAGAAAAAGGTGCACAAGTTGTTGTTGGTACTCCTGGTCGCTTAATGGATCACTTACGTCGTAAAACATTAAAGTTAGCTGACGTTAAATTTTGTGCTCTAGATGAAGCTGATGAAATGCTTAACATGGGTTTCTTAGAAGATATTGAGTGGATCCTTGATCACTTAGCTAAAGAAACACAAATGGCATTGTTCTCTGCAACTATGCCTCCAGCAATCAAAAAGATTGCAGACCGCTTCTTAGATAATCCTGTACATGTAAAAATTGCAGCGAAAAAAGAGTCTAAAAAGAACATTACTCAGCTTGCATGGCGAGTAAGTGGTATTACTAAACAAACTGCCCTTGAACGCATAATTGAATCATTTGATTTCGACGCTGTGCTTATCTTCGTTCGAACTCGTAACGATACAATAACTATTTCTGAGCAATTAGAACGTTTAGGTTACCCATGTGCAGCGTTAAACGGTGACATGAACCAAGCACAACGTGAACGTACGGTTGAGCAACTTAAAAATGGTAAGCTTTCTATCATGGTAGCAACTGATGTTGTTGCTCGTGGTTTAGATATTCAACGTATTGACCTAGTTATCAACTACGATATTCCAGGTGAAACTGAATCTTATGTTCACCGTATTGGTCGTACTGGCCGTGCCGGTCGTGAAGGTACAGCAATTTCATTTGTACGTCCTCGTGAGTTTTATAATGTTCGTCACTACGAACGTGCTACTGCAGGTACTGTTAACGAATATAACTTACCGACGATTCAAGAAATTGGTTTGTCACGTATAGAGCGTTGTCGTAAATCGTTAATTGCTTCAGTTGCTGATAAAGATTTATCAAGCATGCGTGAAATTTTAGAGAAAATGGCAGCAGACTCAGAAGTTGATATGGCTGACTTAGCGGCGGCATTATTGTTTGATAAACAATTAAAGCAACCTCTACAACCGAAAGAAGATGTACGTCCTCGTCGTGAACGTTCAGACCGTGATTCACGCGATTCTCGTGAAACTCGTGGCAGAGATCGTAATGACCGTGGTGGCCGTGATCGTAATGACCGTAATGGTCGTGGCGAACGCAGCGATCGTGGTGAGCGTAAAGAACGTCGTCAATCGTCAGGTGCACGTCCAGACGTAGATTGGCAAGCATACCGCATTGAAGTAGGTAAAGATCACGGTGCTCGTCCAGGTGATATCGTTGGCGCAATTGCTAACGAAATTTCATTAGACAGTGCATACATAGGTCAAATCAACTTGAATGACAACCACACTATTGTACAACTACCAAAAGGCATGCCAAAAGATGCATTCCAAAAGTTACGTAGTGTACAAATACGTCGTCAACGTTTAGACATCTCAGTGTCAGATGCTCCGGTTGAAGCGCAAGTACGTAAGCCTCGTAGAGAGAATAGTGACCGTAAGCCTCGTGGTGAGCGTTCTGCACGTCACTAAGCACTAGCTTAATCAAAACAACAAAAGGATGACTTAGGTCATCCTTTTTTTATGGACGAAGGAATGTATAACCGCCATGGATGGCAAATGTTAGATGTCTTATCGCTGAATCAATACTTTACAAAGAATATGCTTATCCTCCCGTACCATGGATGGGGAAAAGTGTGAATATTTCCCGCTTTCTAGCTTTCTAACTTTCCAGCTTTGAACTTTCAACTTTCTACCTTTTCCTTATATCTAATAGCAAATTCGCAGATCAGAATCATATAAACTAATATAGAAAGAGCACTGATTTTGTGAAATAATACGCGCTCTAAAAAATTTCTCAATTTTTCATCAACTTACATAAAATGGTTGCCAATGAACTTAACACATTTAAAACAGCTGGAAGCTGAATCAATTCATATCATCAGGGAAGTAGCGGCAGAGTTCGATAATCCGGTAATGCTTTACTCTGTAGGTAAAGACTCGGCAGTAATGCTGCATTTAGCTATGAAAGCATTTTTTCCGGCTAAACCGCCGTTTCCTTTAATGCATGTAGACACTACATTCAAGTTTAAAGAAATGATCGCCTTTCGCGATATGATGGCAGAAAAGTGTGGCATGGACTTAATTGTTCATACCAACGAAGAAGGCCGCGCGGCAGGTATTAATCCATTTGATCACGGTAGCTCTAAATTTACCGATGTAATGAAAACTCAAGGTTTAAAGCAGGCATTAGATAAACATCAATTCGATGCTGCTTTTGGTGGTGCTCGTCGTGACGAAGAAAAATCTCGCGCGAAAGAACGTGTTTATTCATTTCGTGATAAAAACCATCGTTGGGATCCAAAAAGCCAACGTCCAGAATTGTGGAATACTTACAACGGCAAAGTAAATAAAGGCGAAAGCATACGTGTTTTCCCATTATCGAACTGGACAGAACTAGATATTTGGCAATACATCTATTTAGAAAATATCGATATCGTTCCATTATATTTATCAGCTAAACGCCCTGTTGTTGAGCGTGACGGCACCTTGATAATGGTAGATGATGAGCGTTTGCCATTAGAAGATGGTGAAGAGCCAATGATGAAAATGGTGCGTTTTAGAACATTAGGCGATTACCCATTAACTGGCGCAGTTGAGTCTGAAGCGACTACGTTACCTGAAGTTATTCAAGAAATGCTATTAACCAAAACCTCTGAACGCCAGGGCCGAATGATCGATCACGATTCATCAGGCTCTATGGAGAAGAAAAAGATGGAAGGTTACTTCTAAATTTCGGATAAATTTAGAAAGGATTCAAGGTTGTAAGGAGTCAAGGCTATGCAGCTTTGCTGCGTTTTAGTATTACAGCTTAATTGCCCCATAAAGAATTAAAAAATCATTCATGTAGTTATTATTTGCATGAATTGAAAGGAAAATAATAATGAGCACTGAACAAGCTTTATTAGAAAACGATATTGAAGAATATTTAAAAGTACACGAAAACAAAGATATGCTGCGTTTTTTAACGTGTGGTAATGTCGATGACGGTAAATCTACTCTTATTGGTCGTTTGTTACATGATTCAAAATTAATTTTTGAAGATCATTTAGAATCGATCAAAGCAGATTCTAAAAAATTCAACACCACTGATGAAGAGTTTGACTTAGCATTATTGGTAGATGGTTTACAATCTGAGCGTGAGCAGGGCATTACTATTGATGTAGCTTATCGTTACTTTGCTACTGAAAAGCGTAAGTTTATCATTGCCGACTGTCCTGGTCATGAACAATACACGCGAAATATGGCAACTGGCGCATCTAACTGTGATTTAGCCATTGTAATGATTGATGCGCGCTATGGCGTGCAAACACAAACCAAACGTCACTCTTACATTGCTTCTTTGTTAGGTATTAAACATATCATTGTTGCGGTAAACAAAATGGACTTGGTGGAATACAGCCAAGATGAGTACCGTAAAATTAAAACTGAATATCGCGAATTTGCTGAGCAAATTAACCTTCATGATATTCGCTTTGTGCCAATTTCAGCCCTTAAAGGCGATAACGTAGTAAACCGTTCAGAAGCAATGGACTGGTACCCCGGCGCAACATTAATGGGGCTTTTAGACACCGTTAAAATTGACTCTGATAAGAACTTTGAAGATTTCCGTTTACCTGTACAGTACGTTACTCGTCCAAACCTAGATTTTCGTGGTTTCTGCGGTACTATTGCTGGCGGCGTAATCAATATTGGCGACATCGTTACAGCTTTACCGTCTGGTAAGTCTTCATCGGTTAAAGCCATTGTAACTGCCGATGGCGAGTTAGACTCTGCTCATGTTGGTCAAGCAATCACCATTACTTTAAATGATGAAATTGACGTTTCTCGTGGTGATGTATTAGTTCGTTCAAATAAATTAGCTACGGTATCCGATAAGTTTGCTGCAACTATTGTTTGGATGAGTGATGCAGCAATGCAACCCGGTAAAGAGTACGAATTAAAGATTGGTACTAAAAATACTTATGGACGTATTGATAACATCAACTACCGAATTAACGTCAACACATTAGAGCACGTTCAAGAAGATGAAATGAAGCTTAATGAAATTGCTTCTTGTAATATTGCGACTAACGGCCCTGTGGTTATCGATGGTTATGACAAAGTCGAAGGTACAGGGTCATTTGTAATTATTGATCGTTTAACCAATGTTACTGTTGGTGCAGGCATGATCACTAACACTACTCTTGAAGGTGACGTTGAAGAAGAAACAAGACAATACAGCCCTACAGAAGTGGAATTAAATGCGTTTATACGTAAGAACTTCCCTGAGTGGAACTGTAAACCTGTTTAATGGTTTAACTAACCGTTAAAATTGCAACTCAGAAAGGCGGCATTTGTCGCCTTTTTAGTTAATCATTCAATATATCTTGCCAGCAAAAAATGCATGGTATATGTTGACTTATAATTAAAAAATTGATGATGTTAGTTCCTAGTTCCTAGTTCCTAGTTCCTAGTTCCTAGTTCCTAGTTCCTAGTTCCTAACAGCAAAACAAAAAGGTTTTCCATGCTCAGCATTGATCAATGGATGATGTTAGCGATTTTTGCTGGCACATTAATCGGATTAGTGAAGTATCAAAATAGCCCTGAGCGTGTCTTTGCCGCCGCGACCATGGCCTGCCTTACTTTATCTTTTGTTACAACCGAACAAATCTTTAATAACGCTATTAACCCCGGGTTAATAACCTTAATACTATTAATAAACTGCTCTTTTGCGTTTGAACGTACAAGCTTTTTACGCTTATTGGCCAGCCGTCTTATCAGTAAATCGGTAACCTCATCTTATGTTAAAACTTTACTAACAACGGCATTTGCATCGGCAATTCTTAATAACACAGCTGTTGTTGCGACGTTAATTTCTCCGATAAAGAATAATAAATTTATTAACCCCGGTCGGTTATTGTTACCCCTTTCTTACGCCGCAATTTTAGGTGGTACATTAACATTAGTTGGTACCTCAACGAACCTTATTGTAAATTCAATGCTGATAGAGCGAGGCTTGCCTAGTTTAAAGTTCTTTGACTTTACCTTGGTTGGCTTAGCTGCAATGGGGGCGTGTTTACTGGTGTTATTTATTCGCATTAGAGCACTACCTAAAACAGCCGCCGATTCAAAGGATGACAAGCATTACTTTGTCGAAGCAGAAGTAATGCGAGAATCTAAGCTGATTGGCAGGTCTATTGAAGATAATGGTTTACGTAGCATGGACTCATTATTTTTAATCGAAATTATTCGCCATGGCCATTTAATTTCGCCAGTAACGCCAGAAGAATATATCCAACCGGGTGATAAACTTATTTTTACCGGTGATATTTCTAAAGTGTTCGTACTGCAACAGTTTGACGGCTTGCAATTGTTTGCTGAACAAGATGGTTTATTGCGTGACAACCTTACTGAAGTATTAATCAAGCCAGGTTCGGCCATTATCGGTATGACACTCAAACAAGCAGGCTTTAGAGCTAGGTTTGACGCAGCTGTTGTTGCTATTAGGCGAGAAGGCTCTACATTATCGGGTAAATTGGGTGATTTAGTTATTCAGTCAGGTGATTTTTTAGTCCTTGCGGTAGGTAATGACTTTGTAAGTCGTACGAACTTAACGAAAAACTTTTTCATTTTAACCGGTGTTGAACCGGAAGATATGCTGTCTGGCTGGCGTGATAAATTTACTCTGTTTGGTTTTCTTGGTGCTATTAGTACATCTGTCATTTTTGAAATATCGTTACTTAAGTGCTTAATGTTTTATATGGCAGCATTATTTGCTTTTAATTGTTTATCTATCAATGAAATAAAGCGTCGCTTTCCGTTAGAAATTTGGTTAATTGTTGTGAGTGCATTAACGTTAGCAACGGCTTTAGAAGGAACTGGTGTTTCTCAAGTTATTGCTGATTTAGTTCATGGTTTTTTACAAGATAAAAGCGTGATGATAGCTTTTGTTGCGGTGTTTTTAATTACATTATTGTTAACTGAAGCAATTACAAACAATGCTGCAGCAGCACTTATTTTCCCAATCGCTTATAATATTGCGATTGGTTTAGATGCCAACCCGTTACCTTTTATCATGGCTGTAGCGTTTGGTGCCAGTGGTAGTTTTATCAGCCCATATGGGTATCAAACTAACGTAATGGTATACAATGCCGGTAACTACCGATTAAAAGACTTTGTTAAAGTTGGCCTGCCAATTTCAATAACTTATAGTGCAGTGGTGTTATATATGATCCCACTAATATTTCCGTTTAAATAAAGATAATCATTATGACTCAAAAAACTGAAAACACAGTATGGCATGCTCACCTTGTAACTAAGCAAGAGCGTGCTCAATTAAAAAATCAAAAGCCTTGTTTGCTTTGGTATACCGGTTTAAGCGGCTCGGGAAAATCTACTGTGGCTAATGCTGTTGACGATATATTGTTTCAACGTCAATGCCACACCTACTTGCTAGATGGTGATAATGTTCGTCATGGTTTAAATGGTGACTTAGGCTTTAGTGATGAAGACCGAATAGAAAACATCAGACGCATAAGCCAAGTAGGTAAATTATTTGTCGATTCAGGCTTGATTTGTAGCACGGCATTTATTTCACCGTTTCAATCTGATCGTGACATGGCAAGAAACATGTTAGAGCAAGGTGAATTTATTGAAGTGTTCATCGACACACCAATAGAAATTTGTGAGCAACGTGACCCTAAAGGTTTATACAAAATGGCACGAGCAGGTGAGATCAAAGACTTCACTGGTATCGATTCAACTTACGATACCCCTGTAACACCAGAAATTCATGTAAAAACTGCAGACAAAAGCATTGAACAATGTGCTATGCAAATTGTGAGTTACTTAGAAGTAAATGGTTACTTAACTAAGTAACGAATACGCTGCCGCTACGAATACGGTACTTTGTACCTTCGAGTACGTAGCTTCGCTACTACGATTACATTTCATTTCGAATCACGAAGTAGCTATCGAAGCGTCAGCGTATTCGTAGTGAAACGTATCCGGAGTGTAACGTATTCGAGCCTAGATTTTTGTCAGTATTCTTTACAACAGCTAAGAGACTTAAGTAGCCAAATGGATTAACGTATTGTAAACGTTAGAGTCATTTTTACTGGCTTATAACTTGCATTTAATATCTATCATATTAAATTTAAATGCTCGCACATTTAAAGGTTATAGTTTCGCAGCTACTTTAACCCGTAAAGAAATATCTAAGACGTCGTGAGGCGTCTTTTTTTTAATTGATGAATAATGATCAATGCTTGTAAAAATCAAGTTAATCTGCCAACAAAACATTACACTTGTACAATTAAACTTGTAACAAATCATTAATCTTGCCGCTTAACACTAGATCTTCACTTTAATTCCTCGTAATATCAAGCTCGAAATAAATCTAATGCATTATATATACGATTAGAATATAACAAAATTATACCATTAGAAAAAAACTAAAATATTCGGGAAGAGAGATGAAATCATTATTAACGGGCGTTGTATGCTCGTCATTACTACTTTTAGCAGGTTGTAATGAAGCTGCAAACACTGCAGAGTCAGCCGCTGAAGTACAAACACAAAAAACACCATTAGCATCAGGTATCGATCGCGCTAACATGGGCGAAAATGTACGTCCACAAGATGACTTTTACCTTTACGTTAATGGTAAGTGGGAAGATACAAACGCTATTCCTGCTGACAAAACCTCTATCGGTTCTTTTTATGACCTACGTGATAAATCTGACGAAGACGTAAATGTTATCATTGAAGAACTTGCTGCCGCTGAAGCACTAACAGCAGGTTCAGATGAGCAAAAAGTTGCTGACTTATTCCGTTCATTTATGAACGTTGAGAAGTTAAACACGTTAGGTGTTAAACCTGTAGCACCATTTTTAGCCGACGTTGCAGCCCTTAAAACAAAAGATGACTTAGCTGCATTTTTTGCTAAAGCACAAATTATGGGTTTAGATTCACCGCTATACTACTACGTATCTGTTGATGCAAAAGACTCAAGTACTTATGCCGGCCATGTTTGGCATTCGGGCTTAGGTCTTCCTGATCGCGACTACTATTTTAAAGAAGATGCACGTTTTGTAGAAATGCGTGCCGCTTACGTTGCTCATATTACAAAAATGTTTGAATTAGCTGGCCTTGATAACCCTCAAGCATCTGCTGAATCGATTATGGCACTTGAAACTAAAATGGCTAAATTACATTGGACTCGTGTGGCTACACGTGACAGTGAAGCGCGCTACAATAAGTTTGAAACCGCTAAATTAAATACTTTAACTGAAAGCTTTAACTGGAACATTTGGTTAGAAACTTTAGGCGTTCAAGATCAAGCAAATATCATTATTAACCAACCTGACTTTGTTGAAGGTTTTGGTGAAATTGTTGCAAGTACCGATATGGACACTTGGAAAACATTCTTAAACTGGCAAGTTGTTGGTGGTTTTGCATCTTACCTGAACGATGATATTGCAGCGCAAAACTTCGAATTTTTCGGTAAAACAATTAACGGTCAGCAAGAGCAAAAGCCTCGTTGGAAACGTGGTGTTAGTTTAATTAACGGTAACTTAGGTGAAATTATTGGTAAAGTGTATGTTAAACGTCACTTCACACCTACAGCTAAGTCTCGTATGGTTACATTAGTTGAAAATTTACGTTCTGCTTACGGTGAGTCTATTGACGAATTAGAGTGGATGTCTGCTGATACTAAAAAAGCCGCTCGTGTTAAACTTGCTGCCTTTACTCCTAAAATTGGTTACCCAGACAAATGGGAAGATTACTCAGCCGTATCTATCTCAAATGATGATTTAATTGCTAACTTAGTTAACGTTGATAAAGTAGACTTTGCTAAATCAATAGAAAAACTAGGTGGTCCTATCCATACATGGGAATGGGGCATGACACCACAAACAGTTAATGCTTATTACAACCCAACAGTAAATGAAATTGTTTTCCCTGCCGCTATTTTACAACCACCATTCTTTAACCTAGAAGCAGATGAAGCTGTTAACTATGGTGGTATTGGCGCTGTTATCGGTCACGAAATGGGCCACGGTTTTGATGACCAAGGCAGTAAATACGATGCCGAAGGTAACATGAAAAACTGGTGGACAGAGCAAGATTTAGCTGAATTCTCTAAACGTGGAGCGCAACTTGTTGAGCAATACAATGGTTACTTCCCATTCGAAGATACTCATGTAAATGGTGAACTTACGTTAGGTGAGAACATCGGTGATTTATCTGGTTTAACTATCGCTTACCGTGCATACAAAACATCATTAAATGGTGCAGAAGCTCCGGTAATTGACGGCTTAACTGGCGATCAACGCTTCTTTATGGGCTACGCGCAAATCTGGCGTCAAAAGCACACTGAAAAAGCTGCTCGTGAACGTTTAGCAACTGATAGCCACTCACCAGGTCACTACCGAGCACTTGGCTCACTATCTAACATGGATGAGTTTTACCAAGCATACGACGTTAAAGAAGGCGATAAAATGTACATCGCTCCTGAAAAACGCGTAAAAATCTGGTAATAACTAAGTTACGAATACGGCGCTCTGCGCCTTCGAATACGTTGCACTACGAATACATTTCATTCCGAAGTAGTTATCGAAGCACAGCGTATTAGGAGGTACGAAGTACCGTATTCGAAACGATAGTGTATTCGAATCGTTAGTATTGTCCTGAACTTGTTTCAGGATCTCAAATCAGGATCTAAACATTCAAAACGCGCCTATAAGGCGCGTTTTTGTTTATCTCGAAAGTTACCTAGCGTTATCGCTGTCATTCCCGTAGCTTATCTCTGTCATTGCCGCGAAGGCGGTAATCCATGCTTTTATGGATCCCCGAACAAGTTGGGGATGACGAGAGGCGGGCATGTCAAGAGTCGAGCAGGGCATAACGAGACACGGGCGTGACGAGAGTCTGGCATGACTAGCCGAGCATGACCGCTCATCTTCTTGTTACTTCCGCCACCCCCTGTCATTGCCGCGAAGGCGGTAATCCATGCTTTTATGGATACCCGAACAAGTCGGGCATGACGAGAGTCGAACATGACGAGACACGGGCATGATGAGAGTCGAGTATGACAGCTCATCTTCTTGTAACTTCCTCCACCCCCCGTCATTGCCGCGAAGGCGGTAATCTAGCTTTCCTCTTTGTTCCTGCTCTTTATGGATACCCGATACCCGAACGAGCCGGGCATGACGTGAGCCGGGCATGACGTATTCTAAGCGCAGCGTATTCGAAGGTAGATCATACTCTATTCGCAATTAGTATCGAAAAATTTTGCATTCCTGAATTTCTAAACTAGCCTTAATTATGATTTAACGCGCAAAGGAGTTGCGTGAACCAAGCCACAATAATTGGCTACTACATCATTAAGGTATTTAATCTCAAGGAGGAGATATGCGCCCAATCTTTTATGGATCTTGCTATCCAACAACCCGTTTACTATTTATACGATTATTCATCTTAATCGCCATGTTATTTTCTATTGCCGCTAATGCGGTACAACCTTTTCATAAGCCTTTAGGATCTTTACGCGGTTATGAAGATGAAGATCATGTAGCGAACTCTGGTACGGAGTGGACCAAACGTCCTATCTATACAGTTTCGGCAGGTTCACCTGCACGGATCAATTCTCACGTTTCCAGGAAAATAGAGATTATTGATTATGGTATTGCCTCTGGCGATGAAATTATTTGGAAACTTATCGAACCTGATGGAAACGTAATTGATGACGGTGGAATAAAATGGACAGGTACATGTTGGATAGAGCTATTCGATATCAGCTGCATGAAACCAGGTTGGTGGGTAGAGTCGGCTCATTTTGTTGGCAACCAAGTGGGTACCTGGACAATTGAAACCTATGATGTTTCTGCTGGTATCGAAACTTTGGTAACCGCTGAGTCCTTCGAAGTTAAAGGCCGTGCTATGCAAATAACCAACGGCGCTAACTTAACTGTTTATGAAAACGACAACTCTATTGAACCACTGGCGTTAAAGCTTATTGATTATGACAATGTTTCTGGCACCCCTAATAAACTAGTTACCTTTGAAGTGATTGCTCGCCCGAAAGGTAAAGAAAGTGGCGGCCTTAATTATATTTTTAAGCAAGGCACTTCCGGTTCAAAAATTGACTCTATAGAGGCAACAACAAACTTTGAGGGTATTGCTAAAGTCTTTTTCGAGTCAGGAAATAAATATGGCACTTACACCATCAAGGCGACCAGTTATTGGGCGCCAGAGAACCCGGTAGAGTTTCAAGTTACGGTTAAACAAGGTAAAGATCCCGACAAAGAAGAAGATTTAATTACTGAGCTAATCGCAACTGGACGAAATAATGGAAAGACCGACCAATGTGATGGAATGGTTGGTAACCCAATAAACGTGATAACCGGCAATAAATTTCAGCAGGAGATTGATTTTCAAGGTGAGGGTTTCATGCCATTAGACTTTGTTCGCTATTACAACAGTTTGAGTAACCAGTCATCAGGTTTTGGTCCTAAATGGTCTCATACTTATTCTCGCTTTATACGAACGAGCACAGCAGAGATAAATGGTGAACTATTAACGCTAGCAAAATTACATCGTGATGATGGCAAAGTGATCACATTCTATAAAGACCGAAAAAGTTGGATTGCAGTTTATGCCGATGTTCGCTCTACATTATCATTTAGTTCGAAAAAGTGGCGTTTTGAAACGCTGCAAAATACCGTTGAAGTGTACGACCAATCAGGAAAGCTTGAATCAATAACCCATCTAGATGGCAATGCTTACACACTAGAATATAACGACAGTAATAAGCTGCAATACGTAACTAACCCAAGCGGTAAACGCTTAAGCTTTGAATACGGTGATGATGGAAAGATAGACCATGTTCATAGTGGGTTTAGTAGAGAATACCGCTATTCTTCAAGAGGAAACGGTATGCTGACAAAAGCTCTTCCTTCAATATTTGGTGGTGATCATCGTAATTATTTTTACGAAGATGAAAAATTTTCTTCGTTACTTACTGGTCTATCGATTAATAGTGATGACCATATGTCGACGTGGCAATACAACGAAAGAGGTTTAGCCATAAGTAGTTTTCATGGCGATAACCAAGACCTGGTAAATGTAGAATATAGAAATAATGGCAGCCGCACTGTTACTCATGGCAATGGCGACGTTACCCAATATCAAGCTATCGGGCAGTTAGGGTTAGGTTTACTAACCGATGTTGATGGCCCAACGTGTAACTCTGGAGCTAGCAGCGAGAAAACATTCAACTATGATCCAAATACAAATAACCTTTTATCTAAAACCATTGATGGGGTAACGACAGCATATGGTGATTACGATGAAAACGGGAATCCGGGATACATCATTAACGCCTTAGGCACTGTTAATGAGCGAAGAACTGACTTTACTTATGACGCTTCGTTTGTCACTAAATTAAGCCATGTAATTCAACAGTCGGTTTCTGGCGGTGAGCAAATCAGCCATTTCACTTATGACGAATATGGGCATTTATTGCAGCAACGACTGCAAGGGTATAAACCTGATGGCAGCCCAATAGAGCGAGTGGTTAGTTATCAATACAACGGCCCATTAGGACAGTTAAGTAGCATCGATGGTCCTCGCACAGGTGTAAATGATAGCTATCAATTTAATTTTCACCCGTTAGCTGAAAACGACTCCAACAGTGCCGGTTTAAAGGACATTGTAGGGCCTGACGGCACCTTAATTAAAGCGAATGTCAACTATCATTACAGTGGCAAAGTTCAGTCATATACCGCCAGTAATGGCTTAACTGTTGAGTACACCTATCAGCGTTTTGTGCCAGAGCTTGAGTCATATACAGAAACCGTTGAAGATGTACGCCGTACAACGTTCATTACTTATATTGCCAATAGTTTAATCGAAACTATTACCACAGGTTATGGTAGTGAAGATGCAACAACTCTTACTTTTACTTACGACATTGCTCAGCGCTTGTCTAAAGTGAGCAATAGCCTTGGGCATTACATTGAGTTTGTATTAGATGATCAAAGTAACGTTATTGCAGAGAATACGTATGATGAAAGCGGCACTTTACAGCAACAAATCACTAATGTGTATGACAATTATAAACATTTAAGTAAGCAAACGTCGGCAAACCAAATGGTTGATTCAATTTATTCAACCGATGGTCGTTTACTGTTACAAACTGACGGAAATAACGTAACAAGCAGTTTTTCTTATGATGAATTAAAACGCTTAACTACCATTAGCAAAGATGTTAACGGTACGAACCCGGCAACAGCCAATAGCGAAAATCACTTCACTTATGACGCAAATAATAGGCCCACCAGTGTAACCGACGCTAATGGTAATACAACAAACTACAGCTATGATGATGTGGGCAATTTACTCAGCGAAACTAGCCCAGACACAGGCATCTCAACCTTTAGTTATGATGCTGCAGGCAATCGCATATCGGTTCGTGATGCTAAACTGCAAGCATTTATCTATCAATTTGATGCCTATAATCGCGTGTTAAATACTGACACCTTAGGCAGTAGTAATGACATTACTTATTTTTATGATCTATGCACCAATGGCATTGGTAAACTTTGTAAGGTTTCAAAAGGAGGCTCTGAAGTAAGCTATACCTATAATGCTTTTGGGGAAGTTACCTCTCAAAGCCAAACAATAGGCAACATCATAACTACCGTTAATTATGGTTATGATCTACATGGGCGTATTGAAAGTATCACTTACCCAAGTGGCAGCGTAATCAGTTACAGCTACGATATGGTTGGTAATATTCAAGCTATGGACTTAACTCAAAATGGCAGCACACAAAACATTATAAGCGATGCCACCTACACATTCAGTGGCTTACTAACAAACTTAAATTTTGCTAATGGTTTAAATCTGAATAAATCCTATGATTTAGCAGGAAGAACAACCAACTTAACCAATGGACCATTGGGTCTACAACACAGTTTTGATGGCGCTGCCAATATGCTTAGCCAATCAAATTATCAGTTCAGTTATGATGCACTAAATCGTCTGGAAGTTGCCGATACTATTAACGGTCTGCAAGGATTTACCTATGACAAAAATAGTAATCGCCTAACCTTTACTAAAAACACCATACAAACCCAATACGGAGTCGCTATTGGTAGCAACTTACTCGCCAGCATTAATGCATTAATTATTAATTACGATGCTAATGGCAATAGGTTAAATCGTAATGGTCAAGCATTACAATACTCACCTTATAATCAACTAAGTCAAATAACCAATGTCGCTCAATACAAATACAACGGCCTTGGTCAACGCATACAAAAAACATTACTGCCAAGTAGCGAAACCACAACATTCGCTTATGACTTAACCGGGCAGTTGCTAGTTGAAATAGATGACAATGGCATCGTAACCGGCGAGCATATCTACTTAGGAACTATGCCAATAGCAATATTAAAACACCAAGCTAATAGCAGTGAATTGTTTTATGTACATACCGACCATTTAAATACGCCAAGAGCCATTACTAATATCGACAAAGTAGAAATCTGGCAATGGCAATCTGATCCATTTGGTAATGGTTTGGCAAACAGTGATGTAAACTTAGATGGCACCACATTTGACTACAACAAACGCTTCCCCGGACAATACTATGATGGTGAAAGTGGACTACACTACAATTACTATCGTGATTACGACCCGACAACAGGTCGATACATACAAAGCGACCCAATAGGATTAAATGGTGGCATGAATACCTTTGGCTATGTTGGTGGTAATCCTTTGAAGTATACAGATCCATTAGGTTTATGTGCAGATATGAGCTTTATGAACGATAACTTTGCTTTTGCAAAAATGTTTGGATTTGACTCTATTTCTGAGGCTGACAATAGCATGAGAGTTGCAGCCCATCAAATAGGCCGTGATATTGATCAACAAATGACACTTAGCAACGCTAGTTTAGTAGCTGGACTGATGCCTGGTGGCGCTCTTCCTTCACTAGGTTTTGCAGCTTTAGATTTAGTTGTTAATGGGAATAAAAAAGACTTGGTTTCTGCTGGCATGTCGGCTGGCACCGAGGCTGCTATGAACACTTACTTTACAAGAGGTGGCAATATTCCATTGAAAGGAAAAATGGGCGTACTCAAGCAAGTTGGTACGCATGTTTTACAATTAGTTGTTGGTAATGCTGCGGGAGAAAAGTGTAAATGCGAATAAATTTTAAAGAACTAGGATTTCAAATCGCCTTATCCGTATTTAGTTTTTTTGGGGGTAAATATGTTTACGATTCATATCGATTAGAACAAATAAGCTTTAGAGGTGTAGCTTTCGAAATGCATGAAGAGCCATTTATGTATTGGCTCTTTATGGCTGGAATACTTATTACTTCTATTAGTGTCTTTTACATTGTTTGGTTTGTCGAAGACGACGACGTGGAAGAATAGAGCTTTTTATTTCAAAAAATGATGCGGTTCTGAATTGAAAAAATTGGTAATCCATGCTTTGGATACCCGAACGAGTCGGGTAAGACTTTGTTGAGTTTAGGGGGGCCTCCCGCCGTCTTTGCCGCGAAGGCGGTAATCCATGCTTTTGAATACCCGACTAGCCAGGCGTGAAGATTTCTACTATCAGTCACCGCCAGAACTTTAACCACTTTAACTTGAAAAGGACTTCAAGATGAAACACCCCTGTGTGTACATAATGAGTAACTACAAAAATGGTACGTTATATATTGGTGTCACCAGTAATCTGCCACGTCGTATAGCGCAACATAAGCAAAAAGTAGTTGATGGTTTCACCAAAAAATATGACTTAAATAAATTAGTTTATTTCGAACAACATTCAACAATGGAGAATGCTATTTACAAAGAAAAGCAAATGAAGAAATGGAACCGGCAATGGAAAATTAATAAAATCATTGAACAAAATCCAGAATGGTTGGATTTGCATCAAAATATAGTGGGTTAAATGGATACCCGATACCCGAACGAGCCGAGTATGACGGATAAATGGATACCCGAACGAGCCGGGCATGACGGATAAATGGATACCCGAACAAGCCGAGTATGACGGATAAATGGATACCCGAACAAGCCGGGTATGACGGATAAATGGATACCCGATACCCGAACGAGCCGGGCATGACGTGAGCCGGGCATGACGGATAAATGTATACCCGATACCCGAACGAGCAGGGCATGACGTGAGCCAGGGTATGACGATTAAAAGACTTACATGCATGTTTCATTTTTGAACAATTAGTTGCATTCTCTTAACAGCTAATCTGAATTTAATCTGATTATAATGAAGAAAACAAATAGTTAGATAATAGTCATGAAAATGTCAGCTATACTTTTTTCTATGAACTTTAAACTTTAAATCTTTGGGTCAGGAAATCCTCATTTATGCGTAAGCACTTAAGCTGTACAGTTATATTGTTCTTAATTGTGTTTCCGTCATTGATATGTGCACAGCAGGCAGGCACTCAGTCCCAGCAAGTCCAACAAACTACGACAGAAACACCGTCTCAACAAATATCTTCTACAGAAAACTCGCATTTAACTGTCGCGCTAGCGGGTAATTGGCAGCCATTCAACTTTGCTAATGATAATGGTGAAGTTGTTGGTATCATTCCAGACTTCACCAAATTAATAATGGACAATGCAGGCCTTAATTATAAAGTTGAACGAAAACCATATTGGAGTGATGTATTAGGTGCAGTAGAAACAAATGCGGCGGATCTTACTTTAGGTAATAGTATTTTAGTTGGTGAGTGGGAAAAAATAGGCCTTTTAAGTGAGCCTTTTACTCATGTACCTATTGTAATAGCGACAGAAAAAAGCGCTGCTTATGTCGAAGATTTTTCAACCTTGGCCGGTAAAAAAATCGCAATAGGCAAAAACTATAATGCTTATTATTTAATGAAACAAAATTACCCCAATATACATATTGTCGAAGTAGCAACTACCTACGAAGGGTTGGAACTATTAAATAAAGGAGAAGTGTTTGCTGTTGCTGATGTATTACCTGTGATCCTTAATCGAATAAACAATATGGCTTATAGTAATATTGAAATAGGCGGAATATCGTCAATTGTTATGGATGTTCGCGCTTTAATATCACATCAAAATTCAGAGTTGCTACCCGTTATCAATAAAGCTATTGCCGATATATCAGCTGAACAAAGAAGTAATATTATGGATAAATGGCTTGGCTATGAGTCACATTTAGAAGTGCATTCAAAGGATTTTCTTTCTTTAATTATCACTTTTTTCGTCGTCGTTAGTCTCATACTGTTAATAATATTTAGAAAATTTAACTGATCAGCAGCTGTTATTTGTTCATAAATACACTATTACGCTCTAACTTAGCCAGGTACAAGGCCTTATCTGCACAAAGGTAAACCTCATCATCACTCATATCAATAATGTGACTTTTAAAATGACAACCAATAGATACGGTTAATGATTTATCTTTGTCACTAAATTCATGCACAATGTTTAGTTGCTGAATATGTTTTCTTAAGTCATTCAGCCAAAATTCAGTTTCATCATAGGTGAAGTTTTTGATCAAAATAGCAAATTCTTCACCACCTAACCGAAAAACTTCATGCTCGGTATCCAGTAAACTGCGTTGTAAACAGTTCGCTACCATAACTAACGCTTTATCACCTTGTGGGTGACCATAGTTATCATTGTACTTTTTGAAAAAATCAATATCTAAAATGGCTAAACTAATAGGCAAATGAAATTGTTTAGAGGTTTGTAAAAAACTTTCTATTCGTTGTTGATAACTTCTTCTGTTGGGCAGATCCGTGAGCGGGTCAATCAAAGATATTTGTCGGTTTGTACTGTCAATAAGAACATTAGTAAAACCGCAAATTTTATCATCACTAGAAAATATAGGCTGTATCCTTGATGTAAGCCATTGTAATTTACCTGCGTTATTATATCGGCGAATCTCGCCATGCCACATATTGCCATTTTTGATCACAGACCAAATTTTTTGTTCTACTTGTTCGCGTGCTGGCGAAAGGTCAAAAAAGTGAAAAGGCTGACTTATTAACTCATGCTCAGTTTTTTCAACGTAATGACACAAAGCATCTGATGCACTTATTACTTTGCCATTCCTATCCAATCTGGCAACCATTAAATACTGATCTACTAGGCCTTTTAGTTCATTTTTGACTTTTTTATTAGCAATGTACCGTTGATTAAATGTATACAATACGGCGCCGATTAACAGCAAGATAAAGATCGTTTCAATGAATAAAAACACATATACACTTTGTTGGTCTTTTTCTGATTTTTGTTTAAATTCGTTGGCTTTAGAAAAAGCGAACATGTAAAAATCTTTAACTTGGTGTTCGGTATTTTCTATATTTTCAAACAATTTCATTAAGTCAGTTTGGTTGTTTTCAAACCAACTTGGCTCTTGGATACGTTCTATATTTGGAATGTGTTCAAGTACAGAAAACCACTTTGAATAAGATTCGTATACTTCTTCAATATCTTTCTTATCACCTAAGAATTGTTTGAAAATGACATCAAATTGGCTGACAATTTCTTGCTCTAAGCGATTTGTTTTTGTGATGAAATCTTGCTTATTACCCACTCCAGCACTTTGCTGATAAATTAAATGTTTAATTTCGGCAATGTGATAAACGATAGAGTGTGACGCTTTTGAAACAGTGAAAGATTGGTGATAAAATTGGTCAACTAATCGTGATGATCGATCCACCGCATTTAATGTAGTAATGGCAAACACCATAATTGTAACGACTAAAAGAAAAGATAGAGCATGGAACTTACAAAATTTGTTCATAATTAATTCAGGTACTCTATCATTTTGTTTCTGTCAGTGACTGAGTCGATAAGCGATAGCCCTTAGAGCGAACTGTTTTAATAAAGTCAGAGCAAATCCCTGCTTGAACCAACTTTGCTTTTAGTCGTGAAATACTCACGTCCATTCCTCTACTTAAGCCGTTGTAGCTTATTCCTTTTAGAGTTTGGTATGCTTTATCTCGGGTAACTACTGTATTTTTGTTAATTAGCAAAAAATACAAAAGTTCATATTCGTCATTGGTAAGAGAAATTTCTTCATCTTCAAATTCACATAAATGCAGGTGTTTATCAAACTTAAACGCGCCTAAATAAAATGCTTTGTTGGCATTTTGCACCTCATGTTTAGACTCTAACAAACGTAATAACCTAGCTAATAGAACTTTAAAAGAGCGGTTTTTGGCAATAAAGTCATCGGCGCCAATTTGTAGCCCTTTTAGTTCAGCATCGTCTGTATCATTGCCGGTTAGAAAAACAATTGGACCTTTATAATATTCACGCAAATTTATGCAAACGTCATAGCCATTAATATTAGGCAAGCCAATATCAAGTAGAATACAATCTGGCGTATGACGGATCACCATTCTATCTACAGCATCGCCCTTAAAAGCTTGATGAACAATAAAGCCCTGTGCTTCTAATTGACGTTTTAGGGTAAACGATACAATTTTATCATCTTCAACAATTAATACACTGGTATTGCTTATTGGTAATTTATGTTCAGCTATCATACAAAGCCTTAATTTGCTTGTTCTAAAGTTGCGGGCACACAATGTTGGTTAATTGTCCGCATAAGTTCATCTGGATTAAATGGTTTTGCTAAAAAGCTGTTCATGCCTATTTCAAAACATAAATCTCTGGTGGTTTCTTTAATATCAGCCGTTAAACCAATAATACTGATATTATCCCAGTCTTTGTGTTTTCTAATGCGCATTGTTGCTTCGTAACCGTCCATTTCAGGCATATGTAAATCCATTAAAATAACGTCATAATGTTTTTTGTATAACATTGAAATAGCTTCAATACCGTTATTGGCTATGTCAAC
This sequence comes from Thalassotalea psychrophila, assembly GCF_031583595.1. Classification (NCBI taxonomy): domain Bacteria; kingdom Pseudomonadati; phylum Pseudomonadota; class Gammaproteobacteria; order Alteromonadales; family Colwelliaceae; genus Thalassotalea; species Thalassotalea psychrophila. The sequence continues at coordinate 3,392,752 of NZ_CP134145.1, read as the reverse complement.
TTTACCATTGCGCTTTGCAATAATTTGTTTGGCAACTAATTGATTTAATTTAACATCCTCTGCTAACAATATATTTAGATTGCTTAAATCATAATGAGACCAGTGGCCATCATTTTTGCTTTCAGTTTGCATCTCAGTATGTTTTGCCTGTAAAGCATTTAAAAATTTATTGGGCAAAAGCGGTAGCTGAATGTAATTGCTAGTACTGCTTGGAACATCACAATGCTTGCTAATTTTTTGATCCCAAAGAAAATTAATTTTCGAGTAGCGTTGCTGCAGTTGCTTAATCGTCAAAGTATTTAAGGGTAATTCACTGCTAACGTACATCAATAACTCAGATTTTTTGATTTTATCGCTGTTTATTGAAGGAGTTATTGCTTGTGCAAGACTCATGTAACTGGTGTTTATTCCTAAATCTGCCAGTAAATGAGGCACTTTATAATCATCCAAAGTTGCTGATTTAATCACATCTAAGCTGAGTGCTTTATCATTCTTTATATCGGCGAAATTTGTATTACTTTGCTCGCTTACAGGCAAGGATAAGGTGCAAACAGTTCCAACACCTTTGTCGCTGCTAATTGCTAGATTTCCGTGCATGCTAGTTGCCAATTTTTTTGAAATAGCTAAACCCAAACCACTACCACCAAATTTTCGAGTGGTTGAGTTGTCTCCTTGATCAAACGGAGTGAAGATATTATCTAAAAATACTTTATCAATACCAACACCTGTATCTGAAATGTTAAACACGACAAAGTTTTCATCCAAGATTTGTTCATAACTTACCGTTACACTTACTTGTCCCTTATTGGTAAATTTAATGGCATTATTAATAAGGTTTAGCAGTATTTGTTTCACTCGGTTTGCATCAACCTTTACCAATTGCGGCACGTTATCTGCTATCTCACAGCTAAATTTCAATTGTTTATCAAATGCCTGCAAATAGGTTAACCCAAGCACTTCATCAAGCATCTGTTCTGTGTTAGTTTCAATTTTTTCAAACTTGAGCTTTCCAGCTTCAATTTTAGACCAATCTAAAATGTCATTAATAATAAATAACAGTGATTTCGACGACCCTATTAGCTTGTCTACATAGTCGCTTTGTGTGTCATTTAACGGTGTTTCTTTCAGTAAGTATTGTAACCCCATTAAGCCGTTTAATGGGGTTCTTAGTTCGTGACTCATATTGGCGAGAAAATCGGTTTTAGCCTGGTTTGCCACCTCAGCTTTTTCTCTTAGTACTGACGATTTTTCAACTTGCATATTTAGCTCATTGATATATTCGCCGATCCGTGAAAATAACGATTTAAAATTATTGGATAAACTGTTCACTTCATGAATTGGGCTTTTAATATCAAGGTGCTTTACAAAGTTATCATGAGTGAATGAGGCAACTCTTTCACTTAAACTCACCAAGGGTTTCGCTATGTGCTTTAATAAAACAATACCGCTTATTATTAGCGCTAAAGTGATACAAATTTTTTGAAAAATCATCAAGTAGGTATAAAATGACAGTTGCTCTTCAGCAAGTTTGTATTCATTATTAATGCGAGAATTTACCAAAGTGATAAAGTTCTCAATGTAAGAATTGATGGTCACCTTGTGGTGCTCGTATTCCTTGCTAAATAGTAGATCTATCGCCGGATCACTCTTAGTGGGGGTTGAGCCTTGTTCAATTCTTCGTTGATTAATTATTTCAAATGCCTGACTTTCAATTTTAGCAAGCTCATTAGAGCTCATTACTGCTTTTTTCAACAACAATGCTTCGCTCATACTAAATTCTTGTGTTTCTAACAGTTCAATTTGAGATATTTTTTGCCCTGCCAATTGCATCAGCTTATTTTCAATTTTTGGGTTTTGCGCGTAAGGCAACAAATCATCAAGCGATCGTTCTTGTTCGCCAAGCTGTACGGCAAGCAATTCTTTAAAATTAGCCAAATATTTAGGGTTAGATGTTGCAGCATAGCTTCGGGCAAACCGAGTTAAATTGTCGGTGTTTTCTTTGTAGCGAGAAGCAATTTTTTGAAAGCTTTGCCGCTTATCATAAAGGTGAGCAGCATCTTCAACTTTATCGATGTAATAAAAGCTGATGATCAAATTACTTACCAGTAAAAAAAATATGACACTGTGTAATATGTAAAAATATTTTTTTAATTTCATAATAGATCTATCATTTTGTTGCGAAAACAAAAATGTTGTTGGTTCGAATGGCTAAGTATTTTCACTGTGCTACTCGTCATTACTAAAGCTCATAACAATCTTCGATAGATTGAAATATTGGAGTATTCCACTCTTCATCAATTTGTTGCAATTCATATAAAGGCACAGCCTTACAAAAGTGAAACCCTTGTAAGGTGTCTACACCTATAGCTTTTAAAGCATCTACTTGCTGCTGGTTTTCTACCCCTTCGGCAACACAGTTTAATTTTAATGCTTTAGCCATTGACGCTATGGCTTTTACCACATTGGCGGCTTTCTCGCAGGTGAGCATGTCTTTAACCTGTGAACGGTCAATTTTTAACTCAGAAAATGGAAAATTTATCAGCTCTTTAATACCTGACTGCCCAGTTCCATAGTCATCAACAGAGATATTTACCCTGGCAATGCGTAATTCAGCCAAATTGGCGACAACGGCTTTGGTTAATATTGAACGGTTTTCGGTCATCTCGACAATTAATTTATGCGAGGGGAAATTATACTTACTCAATATATCTAACAACTTAAATGCAAAGTTAGGCTCGCATAAACTGTCGTATTCCATATTCAAAGACAAGGTTAAATTTTTAATGTTGTATTGATTTATTAAATTCACACTTTTCTCTAGAATATAAAGTGTGTATCTGGTTATTTGACGGTAATCAATCAGTGGTTGAATAAATGTATCGGGCTGATAAATTTTACCTTTAAGCTGTAATCTACCCAATATTTCTAAACCGGTAATTTGTAGCGTTTTTGCGCACAGCTGAGGTTGAAAATAAGGTTGAAATTTTTCATCCAACAAATACGCCATGGTATTGTGGTTACTGAATTGATGTTCAATAAAAATGTGCGGTGAATATAAGGGATTACTATTGCAGTTAATTATCTCACTAACAGCTTTGATTAAATCGTTCTTCAAAATGGGTTTGGGAAAATGTTTTACCTGCTCAACGCCACTTAACTTCGCTAAAAGGCTTATCGATTGAATAACTTCAGATTCAAGAGCACTTACAATGATTAAACCGGCTAGAAGATCAAATTGTTTGAGCTCTTTAATAATATTTACAATAGAATGTTGTTGTAATTGAATGTCAGTAATTAACACAAACGGCTCGTCGACCACCGCCATTTCAAACAAACAACTGTGTACATCAAAAAAAGAACTGGCCGAGCAATTGTCCATATTATTTACATGAGTAGAAATAATATGGTTTTGAATAGGGTCATCTTCTAAAATTAAGACTTTCATGGTACTAACCTTACAAAACTTCTTGTACTAAATGTGTCTCAAGAGTCATAATTTCTTGTTTCAAGTGAGCATAATCGCCGGCCCCGCTTGGTAACCCATGCTCTTTAATACTTGCTTCGATGTTCTTCACTAAGTTGAATACCTCGTTAAACCCTAAGTAGGCGATAGTTCCTTTCAACTGATGAATTTTTAATAACATCGCTTCTACGTTTAGCTCGGTAAGGGCAACTTCAATTTCTTCTAGTAAGTTGGGAGCATAATCAGAAAACATCTTCACAACTTCAACTGCTGTGTCCGTATCATCGGCAAAAACTTCCCAAAAGCCTGTTAAATCAATTTTGGCATTTTTTATCATCAATACTTCTCAATATGTTTTGTGTAAAGAAACAAACTTATTACTGACTAGCCGCAACTAACACACATTATTGTAAAATTGTGAGAGTTGTTTGGTGTTTATTTTATGTAAACAAAGCGCTAACAAGTTATTTACTCTCGACTATACCATGATGATGGCGCTGTAATTGTAAGCGTGTGTAACAGTAGTGTAACAGCGGGTTTCACGGTGTTTTACTTACCTTTATATGAATTGTTTATTGCTCGTTTTGCCTTCCTTGAGTTTATATTTTTACTGCATATTTTCCCTTAAAAAATTCAAATGCTGATGTCAGCCATTAAAATAATCGCAGTTATTTTAATGGCTTAGTTCTTTCAAGTTATTTCCCTTCGAATATCCATCTGTTACAAATCTTTGTTACAAAGCAGTTACAATGGTCTTGTCCTTATGGTAAATTTCAATTGTAACCGTTGTGTAACAGGAATTCTGAAACCTCTAAACAACAAAGCAAAACAATAAAAATTACCAAGTAGATGTTGTTATGAATAATAAAAAAAATGTCGAAACAGACGAAAACGTTGATGAATGTGAACAAACTCGTCGCAGCTTTTTAAAAAAGTACGGCAAGCTTGCGGTTGTTACCCCAGTTGCCTTAACAACGTTAATGAGCCCTAAAACCTCACATGCAGTAAACTCTGATGCCTTAGCAAAATTTTGTGCAACAAGACCTACTCATCATCGTTGTCGATCAGGATTTTGATAAACAATATAAAATTTGGTAAGGAGGTACTTTGCTAAATTTAAAAGTTAACTATGAAAAGTTGAAGGATTTTATGAAACGTAAAACCGGAGTATTTTTGCTGTCATTATTTTTTGTATCGTCGGTGGTCGCAATTTCTACCGTTAATAATGGTGAGCAAGTGCAATTAATTGCTGATTATGAACAGGTTGAATCGAGTGAAAATGAAGATTCTACAGATTCAAACATAGTAGTAGCTGAAAACAATGAAGATATAAGCAATTATGTTACAGACTCAGCAGTAGTATTAGTTGAAACTAAAGAAGATAAACAACGTTTAAAAGTACAAGAAAAACAAATTAAACGTGGTAAGCAAAAGCAGTTAACAGCCAACTTAAATAAGCAAGCAAAACAAGCGTTAGAGCAACAAATTGCTAGTGAGGGTAAACCTTTAAAAGCACCTGACAACACAGATGTTGTGATTGTAAATGCCGCGAAAAGTGAACTGAACTTACAACCTAGTAAACCTACACAACTAGCAAGCCTAACAACTGAACAACAACTTATACAAAAGCGTAAATCATTAAACTTAGGCGCGCCGATCCCTCCTGGAACATTTGGTGGTGGCAATGGCAATGGTGGACCTGGTGCAGGGATAAGTGCACAAACAGCCTCTGGAAATTAATCAAACTAAAGGCCCGTTAGGGCCTTTATTATAGCAGTTTTAAACTCTGTCTATTCAATAATAAAAAGTAGGTCATTAATATATTGCAGTCATTAATGCATACCACTCATCAAAACTCCAAACTAAGTAATAGTGTTTTTTATGTATTGCTAGTGTTGCTGTTGTGGCTACCTATACCGCTTGCTTCAAATCGGCCTTGGGCATGGTCATTAATGGAGTTTTCCAGCTTTGCCATGGTTATTGCTATCATTTATAGCCATCCCGTAGAGCAAATAAAGCAGCAATTTAAATCATATTTACCGCTGATTGTTGGTATTGGCGGATTCGTCATATATCAAATAATCCAGCTAGTCCCTTTGCCTCAGTATTTACTCAAAGTAGTTAGTTATAATTCTTATTTAATCCAAAAATCTAGCCTTAATCCAAGTGAAATTAACGCTTGGTTACCTATTGCCTTAGATCCAGTACAAGCACAAATAGCCACATTAAAAGGCATTAGTTATTTTTGTATCATGTTATGTGTGTTAATGCTGCTTAATAACTTTAAACGTTTAAAATTATTATTGTTATGCATAATTATCGCTGGTACTTTTCAAGCTTTTTACGGTGCTGTTGTTGCGCTATCTGACGCTGAAGCAACGCCATTTTTAGGCTTGAAGAATAGTGAAATTGCTACGGGAACATTTGTTTATAAAAACCATTTCGCCAATTTTTTAATGCTTACTTTATCTATTGGTATTGGCTTTTTGGTGGCAACCTTAGACAAAAATAAACTAAGAGCTAAAGGTTATTCATTGGCTCAATTTTTACAAACATTAATGTCGGGTAAGGTTGCACTTAGAATCGCTTTAGCGCTTATGGTTATTGCTATTGTGTTAACACGCTCACGTATGGGGAATACTGCATTTTTTGTTGCCCTCACTATCACGGGCATAATTGCCTATAAGTTTATGAAGTATAAAAGTAAAAGCTTGATGTGGTTAATCATTAGTCTGTTGATTATTGATACCTTTATATTGGGTGCTTATTTTGGTTTAGACAAAGTTAAACAAAGACTTGAACAAACAAGTATGCAAACCGAAGAACGCGATGAGGTAAATGTATATTCGTTAGATTTAATTAGGTTTTTCCCGCTTACAGGCACCGGTGGAGGCAGTTTTTATTCAACGTTTCCATTAGTACAGGGCAATGATATAAAAGGATTTTATGATCACGCCCACAACGACTACATTCAATTTACTACTGAGTACGGTTTACCGGCGACTATCTGGATGGGGATTTTAGTACTGTATTGTTTGATCATTTCTATCAATGCAATGATCACTCGTAACAGCCGATTTTTAAGAGGGCTAGGGTTTGGTACCACCATGGCCATTATAGGTATGCTGATTCATATTAGTGTTGACTTTAACTTACAAGCTCCTGCAAATGTGGCCTATTTTCATGTGATTTTAGCACTCGCTTGGGTTGCAAATTACGGACTACATTCAATAAAAACCACTACCAAATTTTGACGTATGTACAACTAACTGTTAAACATAGAAAAAAACGCAATGTTAATATTTGGGTTTACATTTTTTTAACGAATTGTAAGGGTAGATAACTTGTCATTAACCGTGCTAATATCGCAATATACAGGGAAGTAATGTTGACATAAAAACGTACCTTAAGTGCGAATAAAAATAATATAAACAAGCTAATAATAATATTTAGGGTTTAATGCGTTAATGGGCTTCTGTGGTAAATCTACTGCTGTTTTACTTTTTCTAATGCAAGCCATTGCAATAGCACCTAGTTACGCCATAACACCACAGAAATTTGATCTTGGTGATTTTAAATTCACCCCACAAGTTGCTGGACAAGTTAGCTACCAAGACAACTTCTTAGATAATGACGACAACAAACAAGACTCTTGGATAAGCACTATAGCTCCTAAGTTTGAATTGTCGCAAACACGTAATCTAAACCACTACCAATTAAGCTACGAATTAAGCAATTACAACTATTGGCAAAGTAGTGACGATAATTATACCGCACATAATTTTTCGGCATTAACTAGCTTAAATGTAGCCAGTAAGCATCGCTTAAACCTACAAGCAGACTATGTAAGAGATTACGAACAGCGCGGTAAAGGCTATTCTATCGGATTCGCTGGTATTTTAAAGCAGCCAACAGGTTTTGAGCAATATAGCGCAAAAGCAAAATACAGTTTTGGCGCAAAAACCGCTCAAGCTAATATTGACATTGATTATCAGTTTTCAAAAGTAAACTGGGACAGCGTTTTTATAAACGACTTAAATATCCCTCAGTTTGACTACTCATTAGACTTCACTGCTAATCGTGAATACCAACAAAACCAAATAGGCAGCACGTTCAATTATAAAACCGGAGCATTCACTAAAATTACCTTTAGTGCGAGTCACAGCACGGTAAGTTATGACAAACCTAGGCCAAATCAAGCAAGTTTAGACAGCGAAGATAACAGTGTATTTTTAGGGATAGAATGGCAGGGCAGTTCAATTACTACTGGTTATGCCAGAGTTGGCTATTCAGATAGAACATTTGATGATGACCGCTGGGGAGATACATCCGGTATACGTTGGCAAGTTGGAATATTATGGACGCCTTTAACCTATTCAAATTTTGATTTTTCTACGTCGCGCTCGTTATCTGAAACCAAAGGCCAAGGTAGCTCTATTGAAAATACTAACTACAACATGTCGTGGCAGCATCAATGGCTAGATCGCATTGCTACCAAATTAAGTATTCAATTTAGTGATGACAGCTATGGTGACACTAGACGAGAAGATGAAAATACCATTGCCAGTGCAACCATGTCTTATCAAATGCACCGTAATATTGATTTGTCATTATCATTGTTAAATGCAAAGCGAAAAAGTAATATAGATGCGGTAGAGTATGAAGGAAACACCATAGCAGTTGGTATTCGTGCTTCTTTTTAACCATTTTCCTAAGAGTCTTCAGTTATAAATTTATGAACAATTTTTTCCGTGTTTTTTCAAAGTTATCAAGTAAATTTAGTCATTGTACTTTTATATTTATCACGCTGTCTTTGTTATTTGTTAGCAGTAATGCCAATGCAATTGATCGCTATTTATTAGATACCGGCGATACTATCAATATCACAGTCTTTGGAGAGCCTGAGTTAAGTAAACAAACCTTGCTATCTGATAGTGGCAACATTACCTACCCATTTTTAGGCGAAATAAGTGTGCGCGGTTTAACCGTTGTTGAACTTGAAAAAAACATTCATAACGGTTTAAAAGGCGATTATTTAATTAATCCTAATGTTTCGGTTGCCATAGTAGAGTACAGGCCCTTTTTTATTGATGGCGAAGTGAAAAAAGATGGTGCTTACCCATACCAACCAGGGTTAACGGTGGCTAAAGCGGTAACACTAGCAGGGGGCTTTACCGAGCGCGCCTCAAAATCAAAAATATATTTGATCAAAAGTAATGATCCTGAGCAAACCGCAACATTGGTAAAATTTAATACCAAAGTGGGTCCTGGCGACATTATTACCGTTAAACAAAGTTTCTTTTAGGGAATAGTATGGCTGAGCAGTTTTCCAAAGAAGAATCATTTAATGACGAAATCGATTTAAAACATTTGTGGCAAATTATTTATCGCAGTAAATGGCGCATTATCGCGTTGTCTGTAGTGGTAACTTTATTTGCGATCATTTTTGCCCAATCACGTACGCCTATTTACGTTGCTAGTAGCACTATGCTTATTGAACAAGAGCAATCAAAGGTAGTTGAACTAAACGATATTTATAATGAAGGCGACTCGCGCCAAGAGTATTACTACACTCAGCTAGAAATTATTACCTCTACACCTATTGCTGAAAAAGTAGTGCGCGACCTGAACCTTGTTGAACATCCGTTATTCAATCAACCGCCGAAGCCTAAAAGCCGTTGGCAGGCATTTAAAGAGTTGTTAAATCCGCCACCGCCAAGTAAGCCTGTAACGAAAGAACAGCAACAGCAAAATAAATTTGATGGCATTGTTGGCTACGTTTTAGGTGGTATGTCAGCATCGCCCATTTCTAAAACTGAATTGGTGATCATTTCATTTCAATCCGAAGATCCAGAATTTGCCGCATTGGCTGCCAATGCAATTGCCAAAGCGTATATTAACAACCACATGGACGTTAATTTACAGCGAGTAGAAAAGTCTGCAACATGGTTAAATCACTCTTTAGCAGGATTAAAAGAAAAATTAATTGCCTCAGAAGACAAACTACAAGACTTTGAAGAAGCTAACTCGTTAGTCGATTTAGGCGGCATTAAAAGCTTGGCGGCGAAAGAAATTGAACAGCTTTCAAAAAATGTATTAACAGCTAAACAAGTTGAAGAGCAAACAGGAAACATTTACGCACTATTAAATGCCAGCAAAGACGAGCAAGAAACACTGGCTAATTTGCCTGAAGTGCTTAATCATCCAAATTTAAAAATAGTGCACCAACAAAAGCTCGACGTTGAAAATAAAATTATTGAATTAAGCCTAACCTACGGGCTCAAGCATCCTAAAATGATCGCCGCTAACGCCGAGTTAAATAAAGTGTTAGACAACATCAACAATAAAATCAGCCGTTTAATCGCTAGTATTGGCAGTGACTATCGCACCGCACAAAAACAAACAAAACAAGCTGAAAATGCGCTTGCTGAGGCAAAAGTTAGGTATCAAAAACTTACTCGAGTTGATAGTACGCGCCGAGAGTTAAAACAAGACGTAGATACCAATGATAAGCTTTACCAAGCATTTTTTAATCGCTTAAAAGAAACCGCCGAGCTACAAGGATTTGAAACCTCAATAGGGCGTATTATTGATCCAGCAACTGTGCCTTATTCACCAGCTAAGCCAAATAAAAAGTTGATTGTAGTATTAGCCTTTATGTTAAGCGTTATGGTTGGCGTAGGCGCCACCTTATTACTTGAAGCCTTTAACAGCACCATACGTTCTGTTAGTGATATAGAAACCAGATTACATCAAAATTTATTAGGCATAGTGCCATTGGTGGGCAGCAATTTAGAAACTAAAAAACAACAGCAACAATTTGCCGAGCAAGTCGAACATTATCATTTCTTTACCGGTGACGACCATGCCTTTTCTGAGGCGGTGCGCACCCTAAGAACCAGTTTACAATTGTTAAACCTTGATAACACCGTGCAAGTGGTATCAATTACCTCAACAATCCCCAGTGAAGGTAAAACCTTAGTGACCGCTAATTTAGCCTTTGCCGTTGGTCAATTACAAAAAACCATTATTATTGACACCGATTTACGTAAACCGAAAGTGGCGAAAAACTTCAAAATTAAAGGCCCTGGCCTTTCTGATTTTATTGCCGGTAACAACACGTTAGAGCAGTGCATAACTACCGACAAAGAAAGTAACATAGATGTGCTGCCTGCCGGCACGTTACCACCGAACCCGCAAGAATTACTGGCTTCAAATCAGTTTAAGCAATTAATTCATGACTTAAGACAGCGCTACGATAAAATTATTATTGATACACCGCCAATACTCGCGGTAAGTGATGCCATGATCGTAGCGAAACAATCTGACGCCACCTTATACGTAATAAAGGCAGCAAGCACTAAAGAAAGCCAAATAAAAGCAAGCTTAAAACGCCTAAATCAAGCCAATTTAAACATTGGCGGCGTTGTGTTGAACCAAGTCGACTTACAAAAAGCCATCGACTATGAAGAGTTCTCTGGATATTACGATCAATACGGTTATACAAACGCCTAAGTTACGAATACGTAACTTCGCTACTTCGAATACGTCACTACGTGGCTACGAATGACGAAGTAGTTATCGAAGCAAAGCGTATTCGAAACGATAGTGTAAAAATATGAATTTTATAATAAAACTAGAAGAATACATAAACCAATTAAAGCAGCTAAAACACGCAGAATCTCGTGATAGGCTGAAAGAACCTGTGGTGAAAGCAATCATTACCACCATTTTGGTGCTATTAATGTTAGTTGCTGCCAAATGGGGCACAGCCAATTTATACTTTAAAAGTGCTGAAAACAAATTAAGCAACATCACAAAAACCTATGCCAGTGTGATAAAGCCAAATAAGAATTACGCCAAAGTAAAACCGCAAACAAAAGCAGAGCATTTCAACTTGGCATACAGTGAAATGTTATCATCTATCGATACTGCTATTTTTCTACATCAACACCCACAATATTTAGAAAAAAAAGCACAAATATTTGAATGGGCGGTGCGATTAAACGCTGCGACATTGTCCACGTTAAAAGAAGCCAATAGCTTATATTTACAATCAACTAAGTTACGACCAACATGGCCTGCAACTTGGGCTGCATTAGCATTAAACAAATGGCACTTGGGCGAGTTTGACCAGCATATGGTGCATTACTTACAAAATGCCCATCAATTTGGCAAAAACACCCCTGAAGTACAATTAGTGTGGCTTAAACTTATTGATGCTTTAGATCAAAGCAATGAGCTAAAGCTAAACCAAATGATGCAACAGCTTCAACCGCAAATTCTCTATTACCAAAACTTACTCTAGTTCCGAATTAAAACTAACGTAGTACCCGGTTGGTCCGAATTCATTCGGACGTAATCCCCGAAGGGGAAAGTGGCTGCGCCATAACGCGCGAATACAGAATTTATACCATCCATGGTAATTCTAAGTTAAATCATCCATGATTTAAATTCACGCCAACCAATAGCGAAATGCCAAAATGAATACATTTTTTGATTTACACCTATTGTATATTTATCCCAACCTTGTATTCTAAATGAAACCTGTATCCCGTCTATTCTCCTAAGGAAACCTTTAATGCCTTTACAACCAAAAACACTCGCCATATTAGGCATAGCCGATCACGGTAAAGTAGCCGCAGAAATCGCCCAACAAAACGGCTACGAAGTTTACTTCTTTGACGATCAATTTCCTAAAGAAACTAAGTGTGGTCACTGGCAAATAGTAGGTAACGAACAAGACTTAATTGACCACGGCAACAACTACGATGAAATTTTTATTGCTCTTAGCCATAATAAACGCCGAGACTTAAAGCTAACTCAGTTTAAAACGTTAGGTTTGAATATTGCTACCCTTATATCAAAAGACGCCACGGTAAGTAATTTTTGTGAAATAGGTGCCGGGGCTATGATCGTTGCCAATGCTTGCATCAACTACGGTACAAAAATAGGCGAAGGGTCAATTATTAACACCGGCGCTAATATTGATCACAGTTGTACTATAGATGCGTTTGTACATATCTCGCCAGGCGTGAACATAGCGGCAGAGGTTAATGTAGGTAATTACTGTTGGATTGGTATTGGTTCTAACTTAATCCACCAAATTAGCATAGGGCATACGGTAATTACTGGTGCCGGTGCAGTAATTCTTAACGACGTCCCTGCAGAAGTTACCGTAGTAGGCTGTCCGGCTCACATTGTGCGTCGTAAATAATCTTAGTTTTATAAATACTTTCCATGCAGTTTGAAAAAATTCAACTAAACGCTCCTCATTTAACGTTATGGTTAAGTGAGGATAAAGGCTTAGTATTCCATCAAGGTCAAAAAGAGCTGTCACAAATTGAACCAATATCTATTGCTTTGTTAATTGCCTTAGATGAAGGCTTAACGAATGAGCAAGCAATAATTGAATTACAACAGCACAGTAATCTAAGCAAAGAGCAACTTAAGCCAAGCTTAGAGCAAGTAAAAGTATTATTTAAAAATACACAAGAGCAAAGAACTTATGCCGATGGTTTATACCCTGAACTGCAAAATCATATAATTCAGCAACCACAACAGCACGCATTTTGCGTAAAAGTAGCCAGCGCGACCTTTGCCATAACCTGTGATGATGAACGCTTACTATCCGAGATCAAAGCTCTACTTGCACCAATTCAAATAACTACGCCAAACGAAGTACAGTTTGCTATTGAGATCGCAATATATAAGGGTAACTACTTACTTATATCAAACGATATTGTAGTTGAAGAAGGCTTAAAACAAAATCAAGTAATACCAGTGTTTATAGACCGTTTACAAATACTCGCTTACCAGCACAGTGACTACTGTTTTGGTTTTCACGGCGCTGCGTTAACAACAATGGATTACCGCCTTCGCGTTAATGACGGAGGAGCGCGTGAATGTGACGGAGCAGGGAAATACTCCTGTGAAACTGAAAGTCGTCATTCCCGACTCGTTCGGGAAACCACAAGCGAAGCGTCAGAACAAAAAAACATGGATCCCCGCATCGGCTCTGGCATCCTGCTTCGCTCTACCTCCTCCGTCCCTGGAGTCGTGCGCGAGGAAGACGGAGAAGAGCGCGGTAATGACGACGAGGGAGCTCCTAGTTCCTCATTCCTAGTTCCTAGCTCCTCATCCCTTAGTCCTTCGTCCTTAGCACCTAATTCCTCGTGCCCCTCTGTTACCATCCTCCTACCTGGCGTATCAGGGGCAGGAAAATCAACACTAACAGCCGAGCTATCAAAGCAAAACTTCTCAGTATATTCAGATGAAATCATAGCATTAAACAATGATTTTAATTTAACAACACTAGCCCTACCAATGGCAATTAAATCGGGCAGCTGGCAACACATTGCTAAGCTTTACCCTGAAATTGTTGACCAACCAGAATGGCATAGAGTAGACGGCCGTATATTAAAATACATATGGCCAGAGCAAATAGCAGGCATGGATTACCGCCTTCGCGGCAATGACGGAGAGGAATGCGGCAATGATGAAGAGGAACGCGGCAATGACGGAGAGGAATGCGGCAATGGTGAAGAGGAACGCGGCAATGACAATGGTGGGAACTGTCATTCACAACTTGTTCGGGAAACCACAAGCGAAGCGCTGAGCAGTCATTCACAACTTGTTCGGGAAACCACAAGCGAAGCGCTGAGCAGTCATTCTGTAATTGATACGGATTCTTCAAACGAAGCGCAATTAAAAGGAATAGATTCTGACTTACGTCAGGAAGAAGTTGATGGGGCACCTAGTTCCTCGTTCCTAGTTCCTAATACCTTAGACGAAGTACCTAACACATCAACCTTTTTGCTCAGCCCAAACTATCAAAAAGAAGCAACCCCAAACGCAACACAACTATCCGTAGTAGAAACCATAGCCCTAGTAACTAACGGTGGTTACCAGCTAGGAGTAGAATTAACACCAGACAGGGTAGACCAACTCATTCAATATTGTGAAAAAATAAGTGCATACCAAATGACCTATGCAAACAGTGAACAAGCCCAACAACTGGTAGAGCAACTATGCAAGCAGTAACTCAGCACACACCACAAGCAAAAATCACCGAGCAAACCTTTATTGATATGGGCATGTGGTTAACTCATCCTGAGCAACATAACTCAGAACAATTAATTACTTTACTCGATGAAGATGCTCGCTTGCCGTTAATTACTCTAGTAAATACCTACTGGCTTGGTGGAGCACTGCACAACAGCTTAAAAAAAAGCAACGTTTGGCAAACACTTGATCAAGAATTAAAAGATTACTTAACTGAATTAGAACAGTTCTATAACCAGCGCAACCAAGGCATTAAACAAGAAGCGATATTTGCCTGCCAAATTCTTAAAGACAATGATATTCCTGTTGTTATCTTAAAGGGGAGTGCCAGTTTGTTTAATGGTGTATTTAAACCAATAAGTAACCGCTTTATGACCGATATTGATTTATTGGTACCAGAAGATAAATGGCAACAGGCTACACAGTTATTTCATCAACATGGTTACACACAATCATTAGAAGAGTTAGATAATATAGGCGTAAATCACCATCACGCTCCACCACTATTTAGACAGCAAGGTGGGCATTGCTGTGTTGAATTACACCGCTGGGCATTAAAAGAAAAATATAAAGATATTTTATCCACAAACGACGTATGGCAACAGGCAATAAACTTACCATTAAGTGAAGACTTAGCGGTATTACAAATGGTGCCTACACAGCAAATATTATTAACCATTGCGCACAGCGAGCTTTCGCACACTGCTTATCAAGATACAATTATTGATTGGCGGCAACTCTATAACTTGGCTGCATTGGTTACAACACATGGCAACCAAATAGACTGGCAGCAAGTGTTAGTTAAATTTGATAACAAAGATTATTTACCTGTGCTGCACGCACATTTATTTGCCGCTGAAAAATTATTACGTTTACAAACCCCCATTGCCGCATCAAATGATTTACCACAGCAGCACCTAGCTGAATGTATTAATTTATATGTAAAAAGACAAAGTGGATCAGAAAAGTACGGTCATATTAAAAAAGTACTAAATGGCTATGGCGCAGAGTCTATTTTGATAGTTTACGGTAACAAAGGGCGATTCCCTTTGTTGGTTGGACGATTAAAACACTTTTACCACCACCTCAATAAACTAATAAGACCCAAATACGTAAAACGATTAATACAGCGAATTAAAAATAGTTAAATTAGATACCGAAGAAAGTTCAGGAAGTAATGTTCTGTTTTCTAATTACTAAATGGATCCCGTAACAAGTACGGGAAGTCGGAAGAGTAGTACGAGAGGTCAGAAGAGTAGTACGAGAAGTCGGAAGAGTAGTACGAGAAGTCGGAAGAGTAGTACGGGAAGACCAAAGAAGGAGTACGGGATGACCTTCTGTCACTTTCGACTATACTAACCAATAGAATCCCATTATCATTAACAGTATAAAAACAAAAATAGATTTAAAACTAAGCGCATGGAAGTACTCTTAACCTTATCAAGACCATATAAACGCATTATTAGCATCTTAATTGATGCCATGTTTATTATTTGTGCTTTTTGGCTCGCTTATTTTTTACGTCTTTCCAGCCTAGTTGAATTTACAAACCAAGAGCATTGGCAAACGGTGCTGTTTTTAATCCCATTTAGTATTTATATAAATATCAAATTAGGGTTATACCGCGCAGTCATTCGTTATTTAAGTTTTCAAGCATTATCAGCAATTGCCAAGGCTGTATTTTTATCATCTGTTGCTTTAGTTATTCTTTCCCTCGTTCTCGACTCCTTTTTGCCTCGATCTATTCCGATTATTTACGCCACATTTTTATTTGTTTTTAGTGCGGGTAGTCGCTTAACCCTGCGCAACTGGGTAAACAAAGTACTGCAAGAGAAAAAATCGAATATATTAATTTACGGAGCTGGCTCTACTGGCAGGCAATTAATTCATGCATTACAAAGTGGTAAAGAATATAACCCAGTAGCGTTTATAGACGACGATAAAAAGTTGCAAGGCCTTACTGTAAATGGATTAAGTGTTTATAAAAAACAAGAATTAAAGTCGTTAATATCAAACCATAATATATCGCATGTATTACTTGCTATACCAAGGGCGAGTAAAAAAGCCAAAGCATTGGTTATTGATCATTTAGAGCCATTTTCGGTAGAAGTGTTAGCCGTTCCTAATATGGCCGATATTGTTAGTGGTAAAGCAAAAATAGATGACTTAATTGAAGTGTCTATTGAAGATTTACTAGGCCGTGACGCGGTGCCACCAAATCCTGAACTATTAAAAGCAGACATCGATCAAAAAGTTGTTATGGTAACCGGCGCAGGTGGTTCTATAGGCTCTGAACTTTGCCGGCAAATAATTCTACAAAACCCCAACTCAATCGTTTTATTTGATAATAGCGAATTTAACCTTTATCAAATTCAACAAGAGCTTAATAACCATATTCGCAAACACCATAGCAACATTATCGTGCATGCACTTATTGGTACAGTGCAAAACAAAACTAGAATTTTACAAGTTATCAGTTCATTAAAAGTGCAAACTTTATACCATGCAGCAGCCTATAAACATGTGCCCTTAGTTGAAAATAACGTGGTTGAAGGCGTGCAAAATAATATTTTTGGCACGTTAAATACAGCCCAAGCAGCAATAGAAGCAAACGTAGAAACCTTTGTATTAATTTCTACCGACAAAGCGGTAAGGCCAACTAATATTATGGGCACCACCAAACGCATGGCCGAGCTAATACTACAAGCTCTCGCAAAACAACAACACAACACGCGTTTTTGTATGGTGCGCTTTGGTAATGTACTTGGTTCAAGTGGTTCGGTAGTGCCATTATTTAAGCAACAAATAAAGCAAGGTGGGCCAATAACGTTAACCCATAAAGACATTAACCGTTACTTCATGACCATACCTGAAGCGGCACAATTAGTAATTCAAGCGGGCGCGATGGGCATGGGCGGCGATGTGTTTTTACTTGATATGGGTGAACCGGTAAAAATATATGATCTGGCAAAAAACATGGTGCAGTTAACGGGCCTGCAGGTTAAAGATGAACAAAGCCCGGACGGCGACATAGAAATATTAATAACCGGTTTACGCCCAGGTGAAAAACTTTATGAAGAGTTATTAATAAACAAGCAGGCTCAACCAACTGGCCATGAATTAATTATGACCGCAAATGAAATCTCGCTTACTTGGCAAGAGTTAGAGCCTATCTTGCAAGAGTTAACATTAGCTTGTGAAGAATATGACATTGAAAAGCTGTCTAACACATTGCGCAATGCCCCAAGTGGTTTCAAACCAACTGAAAGCAGCTGTGATATTGTTTTTTTAAACAATCAGCAGTAGTGAAGTTTTATTAACCATGACTAAATTGCAACCTAAAATTTCTATTGTGACAGTTGTTTTTAATGGTGATAAACAACTGCAGCACACCATTAATTCTATTGTTGAGCAAACGTACAAAAATATTGAATTCATAATTGTTGATGGCAAATCAACTGATAATACGCCATTAATCATTGAAAAAAACAAAGCGAATATTGATCAAGTCATTTGCGATCAAGATTTAGGCATATACGATGCCATGAACAAAGGCGTAAGCCTTGCAACTGGCGACTACATTAACTTTATGAATTGTGGTGATAGTTATTACAATAATTCTGTTATTGAAGATGTTTTCAATTACATACACAGCCATGATAAAAATCCGCATGGCTTTGATGTGATATATGGTGATCATAATGTTCAAGGTTCAAGAGTAAACGATGGTATAAACAAGGCAAAATCAATTCATTATTTGTCACAAGGAATGGTGTGTTGTCACCAAAGTACTTTTTTCAAAAGTGATATACTAAAACAATGCCCTTATTCATTAAACTTTGCCAGTGCGGGTGATTATGAACTTTATTGTCACTTAAAACATTTAAAAGCTAAGTTTTTCAAGTTACCGAACTTAGTGGTAGCAAATTATGCTGCGGGAGGTGTTTCTGACGTTCAACGAGTTTCTTCCCTTCAAAATAGTAAAATTGCTTATCAGCAATATTTTCCTTTATCAGTTTTAGATAAAATTAAATGGCTTTACAGACTAACCCGCGCTTACTTTAGTTGTAAAATAATGCAGTTGTTGAGTCGGGGGGCTAAATAATGAACCCACACATATATTACGACGGCATAATTACAAGCTTACAGAGCTCTGGTGGAATTAGCGTATACTTTGATGAATTATTAAAGCGCAGTAACCCTAATGATTACACATGGCTAGGCAAGCCATTACATAAACAACCAAACAACTTAGAGACAAATCCTGCACGAATGCTAGAGCGTTACAGAGATTTTATTTTTCCTAGTAATATTTGTATTGAAACTAATGAACAGCCTAATTCAGTATTTCATTCAAGTTATTATCGGCTAACCAAAGCAAGCATTCCACAGGTTACAACGGTACATGACTTCACCTATGAGCGTTATGTAAAAGGCATACCTAAAACAGTGCATTCTTGGCAGAAAAACAAGGCCATAAAAACCAGTGATATTGTAATTTGTGTATCGAATAACACAGCCAATGATTTACAAACATACAGCCCTATATCAGCATCAAAAATTAGAGTGGTGTATAACGGTGCAGCCGATAGTTTTAAGCCTTTAACCGATGTAGAACCAGGCTCAGGTGAAGCCTCTTTTGCTTTATTTGTAGGAAGCCGGCAGCGATATAAAAACTTCACTCAAGCAGTGTTAAGCGTAGCTAAAGTTAAGGATTTAAGCTTAATGATAGCTGGCGGCGGACACCTGACAGAGTCAGAATTGGCATTTTTAAATCATCATTTACCTACTCGCTATCTATATAAAGGTTTTGTTAGTGAGCTAGATTTAAATGAACTTTATAATCAGGCACATTGTTTGTTGTATCCATCGAGCTATGAAGGTTTTGGTATTCCTATTTTAGAGGCAATGCAAGCAGGGTGTCCGGTAATAGCGATAAACGCTTCATCAATACCTGAAGTGGCGGGAAGTGCGGCGCTATTATTAAATGAAGCAAATGTAAATGCGATAGCAGAAGCACTTACGATATTAACAAAATCTCAAGAAAGAAATAAATATATACAACTAGGGTTTAAGCAAGCTGAAAAATTTAGCTGGCAAAGGTGTTTTGAGCAAACACAGAAAATTTATCAGGAGCTTACCTAAACATGGCTGATATTTCTGTGCCCCCAATATTAAAAATATCAATAATCACTGTGTGTTATAACAGTGAACAAACCATTAAAGACACCATAGAGTCGGTGCTAGCGCAAACTTATCAAAATATTGAATACATTATTGTGGACGGCGCATCAACAGATCAAACCATAGCAATTGTTAACCAATATAAAGACAGTATTCAAACCATAATCAGCGAACCAGACAACGGCATTTATGATGCAATGAACAAGGGCATAAGCGCTGCGACTGGTGATGTTATAGGTATTTTAAATTCAGATGATTTTTATACCAATATTGAAGTAATAGAAAACATTGCTGACATTTATAGCAAAAAAAACACTGATATGATTTTTGGTGAACTTATCTATGTAAACCCTGATAATGTTAACCGAACAGTTCGCCATTATTCAGCTAAAAACTTTAAACCCTACAAGCTACGCTTCGGCTGGATGCCGCCACACCCAGCCACATTCATAAAAGCCAGTGTGTATGAACAATACGGTTTGTATAAAACTGACTATAAAATTTCAGCCGATTATGAAATGTTTGTAAGGTTACTTTTAGTACATAAACTTAGTTATACAAAATTAGATAAAGTGATAGTCAAAATGCGTATGGGCGGTGCAAGCACACAAAGCTTAAAGAGCCGTTTAATACTTAACCAAGAAATAGTAAAAGCGTGTAAAAATAATAAAATTTACACCAATTTAGCATTAGTATTATTAAAAATACCGTTTAAAATGTTAGAGTTAGTGAAGAATAAAAGCTTATAGCCATAAACTAGAAAGTGATGAGTCAAATCCTAAAGTTAATTTAGAAGAACAAACCTCATTCTAATTTAGAGTTAGAATATCACAGGTTTATTACGCAATAGATAATATAGGTAAGTAAAAATATGAGCTCAACAGATAAGGCATGGGAAAAATTTGGCAAAAACAACCCGTATTATGGTGTTTGTACTGAAGATAAATTTCGTAATTCTAAACTAACAGCTGAAAATAAGGCTGAATTCTTTCAATCTGGTGACGTTTATATTGAAAACATTATAAATAATGTGAGGCGATTCATTTGCCATGATTTTAAGTTGATCAATACATTAGATTTTGGCTGTGGTGTTGGACGCTTGGCTATACCATTAAGTAAATGCTCAGAGACAGTTATTGGTGTAGATATTTCTCAATCTATGCTAGATGAAGCTAATAGAAATAAAGAGATCCAAAAAATAAAAAATGTTAATTTTTTTAAAAGTGATGATGACTTTTATAATAACAATTTAACATTTAACTTTATCCACTCCTTTATAGTGTTTCAGCATATTCCTATAAAAATTGGAGAGCAAATTTTTTATAAATTATTGAGTAAACTTGTTCCTAAAGGAGTCGGTGTAATTCACTTTACTTATGGAAAAAAAGGGAAAGTAAACTCTTTAGTAAAATTTGCCAGAACATATATACCATTTACGCAATACTTTATTCATTTATGGAAAGGGAAGTACGCTACTGACCCTTTAATGCAAATGAACCATTATGATTTAAATACTATTTTTAATATATTACATCGATTTAAAATAAATAATTGGCATATAGAACACATTGATCAAGGTGGCTCTTTGGGAATCATTTTATATTTCAAAAAAAACGGTTAATGTATTGATGAGTGCAAAAATAAAAATTGAGATCCTGAAATGAATTTAGGAATACAATAGAGTATTTAATTGCTTTGCTTTTATACTCAGCTTGAAGCTTGAAGCTTGAAGCTTGAAGCTCTCTAGCTTTAAAGCTTTCATCTTTATACACCCACAACAAAAAGAATGATGAACATATTAATAACTGGCGCAAATGGCTTTGTAGGTAAACACTTAACAAAGTACTTAATAACACAAAACCATACTGTTACCGCCGGTACCAGGCATGCATGCTTAGAATTGCCTCAAACTGAACAATTTATTTACGATAATTTTAATCCATCATTAAAATGGCAAACAGCCTTAGCCAATATTGACGTTGTTATCCACTGCGCCGCAAGGGTCCATTTACTAAACGACAAATCGACTGATCCTTTAACTGTATATCGCGAAGTAAATACCAAAGCCACAGTAGAACTTGCTAAACAAGCAATGGCCACAGGTGTTAAGCGTTTTATATTTATTAGCAGCATAAAGGTAAATGGTGAATCAACGTTACCAGACAAGCCCTTTACTGAATTAGATGAGCCAAAGCCAACAGATCCTTACGCAATTTCTAAATTAGAAGCAGAAATGCAATTAGCCGAGTTAACAGCAAACACAAGTATGGACTTGGTGATTATCAGGCCACCGCTAGTTTACGGCCCTGGCGTAAAAGCAAACTTTGCAAAAATGATCAGTTATGTACAAAAGGGTATTCCATTGCCGTTTGGAGCAATTAAAAATAAGCGCAGCTTAGTGGCAATAGATAATTTAACTCACTTTATCGAGCTTTGCTGTAAGCACCCTAAAGCAGCTAATCAAACGTTTTTGATCAGTGACGATAATGACTTATCTTCAACACAATTGTTAACGCAAATATCAAAAGCTTTAAACAAACAAAGTAGGCTAATGGCTATACCCCAAAAATTATTATCTTTCGCTCTTATAATTATTGGCCTAAAACAGCAAGCGTTACGCTTGCTCGAAAATTTACAAATATCCCCAAATAAAGCCAAAGCGTTACTCAATTGGCAGCCGGTGATTAGTACTGAACACGCATTAAGTAAAACCGTTAATTGCCAAACAATAAAGAGCCGATTATGAGTCTATGGATTTACCCATTAATCTTTGCATTAACCTTGTTACTCACTGAGCTAGTAAGACGTTACGCCATTAAACATAATGTAATAGATATTGCCAATGAGCGCAGCTCTCATACAAACCCAACCCCAAGAGGGGGAGGTCTAGGAGTGGTAATTGTTTATTCAATTACAATCGCTTTACTCGCTTGGTACCAATACCTTGAAACATCTCTAGAGATCATCATTTTATTCACCAGTTTGCCATTAGCCATTATTGGCTTTATTGATGACCATGCGCATGTATCTGCCAAAGTTCGAATTGTTGTTCATATACTTACTGCAAGCACGTTTGTATTAATAGTGGGCGGTGTAACCCAAATAGAGTTGTTTGATTCAATCATTACCCTAGGCATTGTTGGCACAGTATTAACCATTATTGGTTTAGTGTGGTTAATTAATCTGTATAACTTTATGGATGGCATAGACGGGTTAGCTGCTATAGAAGCCATTACAGCAACGTTTTTTGCCGGAGTGTGTCTTTATTTATTAAACCCAGAGTCAAAGTTAATAACACAGCATTGGTTATTTGCTGCTAGTATTTGCGGTTTTCTACTACTTAATTTCCCCAAAGCTAAAATATTTATGGGTGATGTAGGTAGTGGCTTTATTGGTTTTATGCTTGGTGTATTAATGCTGTTAAGTTATCAAGAAAATGAAAAAATGCTATGGGTTTGGTTAATACTGCTCTCAGTTTTTATTGTAGATGCTACATTAACTTTAACATCAAGATTATTTAGAAAAAAAAATCTATTTTCAGCTCATAACGAGCACTTATATCAAAAAATTAGCAATCATATTAATAGCCACTTAAGCACCTCTATAGGCGTATTAAGTATTAACGTATTTATTTTATTGCCGTTGGCTTTATCTGTTGTATTTACAGATGAGGATCATTTATTTGTGTTTTTATTTACGTATGTGTTGATTATGCTATTTTGGTTTGTAGGGCAAAAAAAATATACTTCAAAATAAACTTTTAAGATTTACTAAAACGGTTATATACATCTAAAGTTTGTGAGGCACACCTTTGCCAAGAAAATAATTCTCGCTGTTGTTGTCCACGTTTAATTAGGTTTTCTCTTATTTGGTCAGAGTACACAACCTGCTGGATTGCATACACTAAATCTTCAATGTCTAACGGGTTAAAAAAATATGCTGCGTTTCCAACTACTTCTGGAATTGAACTACTGTTACTACTAATAACAGGACAGTTGTAGCACATAGCCTCAAGAGGAGGCATGCCAAAACCCTCATATAATGACGGGTACACAAAGGCTGCAGCTTTTGTGTATAGATATTTCAACTGTTGGTCATTTCCTTGCATGTTAATGATGCAATTATGGGGTATTTTTAACTGTTTGAATAAATTTAGTTCTCCCTTACTAAAGGCTCCACCGCCAAAGGTGACTATTGTAAAATCAGATTTCAAATTTGGAGAAGATGCATAGGCCTTTATCAAATTTTCAAAGTTTTTATAGCCCTGTCGCAAACCTACATAAAGTAAAAATGACCCATCAAAAGCTTCTGGAACGGTTTTAGCTTCACCTGGTATAGGGCTTACTCCATGATGTACAACACTAATTTTATTTTCTGTTACACCAGCTATGTTTATTAAGTCTTTCTTGGTGTTTTCTGAAGCAGCAATAATATGATCTGCTCGGTTAATGGCATTACGCTTGTACTTAGCCGTAGGATCATTAGCTAAAAAGGAGCTTGGATAAATTTCATGGATCATATCGTGAACGGTAATTACTTTAGGACAACTTTTATTACCAACATTAAAATTTGAATAATATGTTTCGTGTATGAGATCAGGCTGCCATTTTTTCATAGCACTATTGGATAATAGAAGATTATAAGCCGTTAACAGCCTGCCCATTTTATTTGGAATTTTATTTATTTTTTTTCCATAAACTATACTAGGATCGACTTGATGTAAGTAACTATTGATAAATAATGGTGAAAACACCATGTAATTAATTTCTTGTTGTTGATCAAATTGACAAAAGAGCTCATTAAAATAACGAGAAATTCCACCATATTTCTGTGATAAAAATATATTTCCATCGTAAGCTACTTTCATTTCAATGTTTACCTTGAAAGCAAATTAAAATCGGAAATTGTTTTTGAATTAACTGATTTTAAAAGCAAAGTATTTAATTTTAATTTGATTAATATTTTAGCGATAAATAATTTAATTGGTGATAATTGTTGTTTGCTTAAAATATGGATCCCCATAAATTTTTGATAATGAAGCGTGTATTTAGTGGCTATAAAATCTAATGTTTCTGTTTTATAAAATGATATATGCTGCCCGTGATCTAAACCCAAATACCACCATTTAGGATCAGGTGATTTTGACTCAGGAATTAGTTCTGTTGAAAACATGATAGTGTTTGATATTGTTAGCATTTTTTCAATTTCACTTAATGGGTCAACAAAATGCTCTAAACTTTCGAATGAAGTTACTACTTCAACCTGTTGATTTTTGTTTGCTTCAAACCCTTTAGCAAACAAATTTGACGTATATTTATCATCCCAGTAATAGTCAAAGCCAATATCGCGCATCATTCTTACAAAAACACCGTAGCCACCAGCATAGTCAACAAACTTGGCTTTTATGTCAAAAAAACAAATCAATAAAGTAGAAACTTGTGTTGCCAAAACTTGGTTTCTTAGCAAGTACCCGGTGTCAGATAAATTAATAGATTCGGTATAAGCCTCTTCAAGCCAATAGGGGAACTCGGTTTGCAAAAAACCACAATGATCGCACTGGTAATATTTAACGTTATGTTTTTTCAATATTATAGTATTGAATATAAAGCTAGACTCATTGTTACAAATTTTACAATAGATCATAAAAATTTTTTTACTCATTAGTTAACTGTACAGAATACATTTTATTATTTTTACGCTTTTCTCAGTAAAAATGCTTTTGTTAGTAAAACAAAATTACTTCTTGTGGCTTTAAATAGCATTAAGCTTAAATATGCAGCAATACAATATGAAATTAGGGTAGACCATGCCGCACCCTCAATACCCCATATAGGAATAAGATAATAGTTTAATAATATATTAAATACCGCACCTAATATGGTATTGATAAGAGCATATTTTTGTAAATTTTCAGTTATTAGCCAATGGTTACTTGCACCACCCAAAAACGCAAATACAGCGGTCCAAATATGAATGATTAATACACTGCTGGCAGCATTGTATTGTTCACCGTATAAAACGTTAACAATGAAGTCACCGGTAAAGGTAACAGGAATGGCAATAGTAATGGCTATCCATATCATTATTTTATAAAAACTTAGTAATCGTGATGTGTAAAGTGATGAAGACGTTTCTTTTGCATTAATAATTGCTGGATATAAAGACGAGCATAATACTGCTGAAATAAAATACCAAGCTTCACTCAGACGAACTGCAGCAGCGTATTGCCCAACAGCAAATTCATCTAACATGTGCTTGAGCATGATCTGATCAACCTTCATGTATATAGAAATAACAATACCGCTTAATATTAATGGCCAACTTTTTTTTATTAAACTTTTTGCAAGTTTTTTATCAAAATACCAGTCACAATAAGATAACCCTTGGCCTTTGTAGAAATAAATTAAACCGCAAGCAAATATAAAACTGTCAAATAATAAAACATAAGCAAATGCAATTAATGGCCATTGGTTCACGATAAGATAGATTTTTACAAATGATGATATTAGTAAGCAATAAAAATTTGCAAAGGCAACAAATTTACTTCGTACTTTTGATTGAAAATAAAAATCTATTACATTAAAACTTTGAAAAACGACGGCTAAGGCAATAATAAAAATTAAATGGTTTGTATAAGATGTATTGCTGGAAAACAATATTGATACCGAAATTAAGAGCAATAATAGGAGAGCACCGAAACACTTTAAGAAAAATGCTGTTCCAAGTAATTGGTCTCTTAACTTAGAGTCTTTTACCAGCTCTCTTATTACTATATTATCTAACCCTAACGTGGCAATTGCAGCAAATAAAGCGACAAAACTTTGAGCATAACTGAACAATCCAAATTGTTCAGGCCCCAAATAGCGTGCTAACCATACACCAATAAAAAGCCCAACACTTAGCCTGATAATTTTCTCAACAAAAAGCCATGAAGTATTTGTTAAATACTTCATGGCTCCTTCATGCTTTAGTAAGCTTTTAAACTTTGTTTGTAAGTTCATTCAAATTAAACGCATTTTAGCAATTTATTAACTGCTGTTTGTTTTTATTATAATAGTTTCAACATATTAAATTGTATGCTTAAGTTGTGTTTATTGAAAGTAAATAAGTTGATTTATCTAGTGATTAATAAATTTACCAACCACGCTACGTTTTGAAGCCTTTATTATTCACTCGCCTTAAAAAAAACAATGGCGCGAGTTGCTAACACCATACTTAAACTGAAAAACACATTAAGTAAAAACCTTTTATACTTTGAACTTTTTAAGTAATGGTTTATTAGCTTAAATTAACCCTGATGTAGTTAACCTTCATTGGAGCGCATGGGAAATGTTGTCTGTAAAGGAAACATCTCAGATTATAAAACCTATTGTGTGGACAATGCATGACATGCGTTAGGACATATAGCAGATCAAAGCATTATAAGTTGTATTTACAATAGTGCCGATTTGTTTGTGGCTCCCTCATTGCAAGATAACTAACCAAATACTATTGTAGAAGCACTGGCTTGTGGTACGCCTTGTGTCGTTGTTACCCTAGGAGGAATGCCTGAGTTAATTTCGACAGAGCATACTGGTAAAATATGTGCTGCCAATACATTGTCAGTAAACGAAGCAATACAAGTCGCCTTAAATAATGAAGCCATACCATGTTTTAGTAGCTCTTGCTCAGAAGTGTACTTGGTAGATACGTTTGATCATCATAAATCTAAATCCTAAAAAAGTTTACCTAACGCAAGGCTGTTAGGTGAGCGTAGTTTGATGTTTGTTATACATCCTTCGATTAGTCAATGCAATTAGCGGAAATGGGAAAACAAATCAATAAGCCTCTATCTTATTTGTAAAAAGACAACGTTTAAATCAACGCTTTGCCATTTTATCAAAGCGCTTAAAAGCTATAATAAAGAGAGTATAAAAGTTTCCTATGGTGAAGAGGGGGCTTTGCTTTATTAAGCGGGCGACTAAAACACATAATGCGCCATTTAATCATGCTGTACAAACCTAAATTCCTAATTCGTTTTATCAAACGGGTATTTAATTAACCAAACATCTTTATTCAAATGCTTGTCAATGAGATTAAAATACCTACTTTAAAATTACTGCACGTAACAGAACTGTAATTTAATTACATATTGTAACAAATTGATGGTATTCCCCAAGCTATTTACTTATAATGCACCCGCTCAAAATTTGTGTGAACGTACAAACTTTAAGTCATTTATTGCAAACAACAACTGATATTATCATGATGTTAACAAGTGGTGGAGAACTTGCCATTGTAATTGCAAAAATCAATGTTAACCGTAGATAACAAAGTAATGCATTTTTAATTCATTTCGAATGTTTCTTTTTACAGTAAAAAAGTAAATAATCATCACGAATAAAGTAATTCACTTTTTTCTTGGTTACTAAGTTACAAGGGAAGTGTGTGTCAAACGGCGACAAGCAAAAGTGGTTTCTTTTAACTAGTAAGTCTAGGGAAGAACAGCGTGCGTTTGACAATTTAACCTCACAAGGCTTTGAGGTGTTTTTACCGAAAATTTCAAAGGTAATAAAAAGACAAGGAGTTAAGTCGGTATCACTGGTACCTCTATTCCCTAATTATTTATTTATAAACCTTAACGACAGCGAAGCAAATTTTAATGCTATTCGTTCAACAAGAGGTGTGGGCAGTTTTGTTCGTTTTGGTTTAAACCATGCAACCATACAAACAAACCTGATAGAAAAAATAAAGGGTGATGTAAAAGACGGTGAAAGCAACCAAAGCCTTGAACAAATGCTTAATTTCACCTCGGGTGAAAAAGTGGAAATAAGCGACGGCCCATTTAAAGGCCTACAGGCTATATACCAAGTAAAAAACGGCTTAGAACGCAGCATATTATTAATTAACATGCTTGGCCAACAAAACGAAGTTGTAATAGAAAATCAATCTTTCGAAAAACTAGATTAAAAATGCCGTCATTCCCGCGAACGACTCCATGGATGGGGGAGGTAGAGCGACGCAGGATGCCAAAGCCGAGGCGGGAAACCATTTCCTGAACTTGTTTCAGGAGCCAATAAAACGATTGGTCCGAATTCATTCGGACGTTAAAACGATTAATTTAAACCTGGTTGGTCCGAATTCATTCGGACGTAATCCCCGAAGGGGAGTTAGCTAAGGCTATAACGCGCGAATAAATTCACGCCAACCATAGAAGTATAAGATACACCATTTCCTGAACTCGTTTCAGGATCTAAAATTCAAAACCGCATTTCTACGAAATGCCTGCCTTTTGGAGCCAAACCAATGGGCGGAAGCGTGCCTAAACTTAAAGCATTGCACTAAAATTAGTCTATCCTTATTTAACTAAGCAAAATCAAGGATGATTAATTATGCAATATGAAAATTTGAAAGTGTGGCAAAGAAGTTGTCAATTAAGTGTTAATGTTTATAAAGCGTTAAGTACTTCAAAAGAATTTGGCTTCAAAGATCAAATAACCCGTTCAGCTCTATCTGTTCCTTCAAATATTGCTGAAGGATTAGAAAGAAAAACAAACAAAGAAAAGTATAGGTTTTTATCTATTTCTAAAGCTTCAATAGGAGAGTTTAAAACTCAAGCCTATATAGGAATGCAAGCTGGCTTTATCGACAAAAACTTAGCTCTTGATTGGATTCAAGAGTCAGAAGAGCTAGCAAGAATGTTAGCAGCATTTATGAAAACAATATCTACACGCAACTAGAAGCACGCGTACTAGAAGTGTACGTACTATTAACTCAGATCCCATGTTCAATAAAATATTAACAGTTTGCATAGGCAACATATGCCGTAGCCCAAGCGCTGAAAGAATATTACAAAGCCTGATGCCAAGTAAGCAAATAAGCTCGGCAGGCTTAGGTGCGTTAGTAGACAAAGGCATAGAAGAAAATGCCGCCAAGTTACTAACTGACAATAACTACAATGCTGAAAACCATAAAGCCAGACAAGTAAGTACCGAAATAATTACTAATGCTGACTTAATCCTGGTAATGGAAAAGAAACACCAACAAGTGTTAATGCAAAAATACCCGTCAGCATCAGGCAAAATAATGCTGCTAGGTAAATGGAATTCTGATGAAGACATTCCAGATCCATACAGAAAAAGCACAGAAGCCTTTGAACACGCTTACAAACAAATAGAAATAAACAGCAAAGCCTGGGCACAAAAGCTGACTTAAGAGTTGAATAATAACTAGACAATAATAAAAAACGTTGAAAACTGATAGTTCCTATTTTTCTACTATCCTTAACAATTCAAACAAACATGAATTTAAGGACAAATCATGAAATTCGAACAACTAAACGTATGGAAACGATCTTCAGTTCTAGCATGCGAAGTATACAAACAATTAGCTAAATGCCGAGACTTCGGCTTTAAAGACCAAATAACCCGTTCCGCACTTTCAATTCCTTCTAACATAGCAGAAGGCGAAGAACGTGAAACGCCTAAAGAATCAGCAAGATTTCTTTATTACGCAAAAGGCTCAGCGGGTGAGTTAGTAACACAACTTTATATCGGAATTAAAATTGGAATTATCGATACTAAACTGGGCTTAGAATTAGTAAACGAAACAAAAACAATCGCATCAATGCTTGGCCAAATGATAAAGAAACGTACTGGCCAACCATTAAAGAAAAAATTTTAAAAATAATTAAAAAACATAACGGATAAATAACAAAGAATCTGAACAGCAAACTAAACTTGAATCAACTTAGTTCCTAGCTCCCAGTTCCTCGTTCCTAGAACCTATGAAAAAAATAAACAAAAAACTCCTCACCATAGCATTACTATCAACAAGCCTCTCCGCCTGTACCCTAGTCCCTGGCGGCCACGTAGACGACGTTGAATTAGCAGATAACGAAGAGTCTTTCGACATATCACCACAAATCAATGCCAAGTTCATCACCCCGAAAGTATTAGCTCAGTTGAAACAAGCAGAGCCTAAAGCAAGCCTTAATAGTAAGTTAGAAACTCAAATATCAGAGTATAGCTACATAATAGGCAAGGGCGATGTGTTAAGCATTACCGTTTGGGACCATCCCGAGCTTACTATACCTGCTGGAGAATTTAGAAGTGCTGGTGAAAGTGGTAACGTGGTTCATTCAGACGGCACATTATTCTATCCATACATTGGTAAAGTAAAAGTTGCAGGTTTAAAAGTTACTGAAGTACGCGACTTAATTACCAAACGACTAAGTCGTTACATTGAAAACCCACAAATAGACGTAGCAGTAGCCGCATTTAGATCACAACGAACGTTTGTTACCGGTGAAATAAAGCAACCTGCTGTACTTCCTATTACCAATGTACCAATGACCATTTTAGATGCACTTAACGCAACCGGTGGCATTAGCCCATTAGCAGATTGGCGTTCAGTAACTTTAACAAGAGCAACACAGCAAAGTGCATCAGAAGAAAAGCTAGACTTATACGCCCTATATCAAAAAGGTGACATGAGCCAAAACCGTTTATTACAACATAACGATATTATTCATGTGCCACGTAACGATGGCTTAAAAGTGTTTGTAATGGGCGATGTCGCAAAAGCTGAAACCCAAAGAATTGACCGAGCAGGTTTAACTTTAGCTGAAGCGTTAAATAACACAGGTGGTATGAGTGAAACAACTGGTGATGCTAGCGGCATTTTTGTATTACGTGCAAGTACCGAAAAAGGCAAACTTGTAGATGTGTACCAACTAGATGCATCAAACGGCGCAATGCTACTGCTAAGTACCCAGTTTGAATTAAAACCGCTAGACATAGTATATGTTACAAGTGCACCAGTGGCCCGTTGGAACCGTGTGATAATGCAATTATTACCAACATTTACAAGTATTCGTAACTTAAGTGACGTAAACCAAGACTATAGATAATAAATAACAACCTATAGTTCAAGCTCGCTTTTCCGAGCAATCGGGGAACCAGTTAGTACTCATAGTACGAAGGCCATCTTCCTCGCATAGGCAGTGAACCAGCTCTTAATTCATAGCACAAAAGTCGTCGTTCCCGCGCAGGCGGTGATCCAACTCTTACTTTTAGCTTTATAACTTAGAAACTTATGACTGAACAAAAAATATCATCAAATAATCAAAAAATCCGTGTAACTAATTCAGATGATTCCAATGACGAAATAGACATTGGCCGCCAAATTGGATTACTGCTTGATAATAAATGGTTAATTATATGCGTTACTTCAATATTTGCCATAATAGGTATTATCAATGCGCTATTATCGCCACCTATATATCAAGCGGATGCATTAATTCAAATTGAAGAAAAATCAGGTGGCCTACCTGGTGTTGCCGATTTAGAAAAAATGTTCGGTGGTGAGCATGACCCAGAAACCGAAATGGCTATTCTCACCTCTCGCCGTGTTGTTAGTTACGCAGTTGATCAATTGAACTTAGATATTATCGCAACCCCAAAACTTAAAGGTAGTTTAGGTGCTTATTATTTTAGAAAGTATGGGATAACTGATGAACATACTTCTCAGTATAATGAACCAATAATTTCAGCAGTTTTTGATGACAGTTACGCTTGGGGCGGCGAACAAATAAAAGTGGCTAAGTTCAACGTATCGCCAAGCTATTTAGATAAAACCTTTGAAGTGATCAATGAAGGTAACAATAGTTATACTTTATGGTATGACGAGAAACTAATACTTTCAGGCAAGCTTAATCAAGTTGCGAAAACCGAAAATAGTAATATAGAACTGTTAATTACTACATTAAATTCAAAACCTGGAACATCATTTTTATTAAAAAGGCTATTTCGTGAAGATGTAATGCGGAATATAAAATTAGCATTAAGCGTTAATGGGGCGGGTAAAGATACCGGTATTTTAATCGCTGCCTATGAAGGAACAGATCAGCAACTTGTACTAAAAACGTTAAGCGCTATTACTCAAGGGTTTTTACTGCAAAATGTACAACGCATGTCGATAGAAGTTCAAAAGTCTATAGATTATGTACAAAATGAAATACCAACAGTTAAAACCGAATTAGATTTGGCCGAAGTTAATTTAAATGATTACCGTCTACAAAATGAATCGGTAGATCTCTCTTTAGAAACACAATCAATTTTAGAACAAGTGGTTAGGTTAGATACTCGTTTACATGACCTTTCATTTAAAGAAGCTGAACTTGCACAACGCTTTACTAAAGAGCATCCAAGTTATGTATCTTTAGCTAAAAAGAAAAGCGAACTAATAAAGCAAAAAGAATTATTAACTACTTCTGTTAAAAGCTTACCTGCTACTCAACAGCAAGTCTTACGTTTAGCTAGAGATGTAGAAGTAAACCAAGGGATATATTTAGCCCTACTTAATAAAAACCAAGAATTAAAAGTCGCCAAGGCTGGTACCGTTGGTAATATTAATATAATTGATGAAGCTGTAGTAGGACGGAAACCGATAAAACCTAATAAGCCTATGATGGTAATTATTGCTGCCTTCTTGGGGGGGATATTATCTGTCGCATTCGTACTAATTAAAGCTGCATTTCATCGGGGCGTAACCAACCCACAAGATTTTGAAGATATCGGTTTAACGGTTTATGCCACAATACCTTTAAGTGACACGCAAACTAAGTTTTTAGATAAGCAAAAATTAAAAGAAAAACTTAGCACAAAACTGGGTCGTAAAAAGAAACAAGTACAAGAAATATTAGTAGCGAAAGCAAATCCCTCCGATCTTGCAATCGAAGCAATTAGAAGTTTAAGAACATCACTACACTTTGCCATGCTCGAAGCTAAAAATAACATTATAATGATCTCAGGTGCAAGCCCTGAAGTGGGTAAGTCATTTATCTCAGCCAACCTTGCGACTGTACTAGCACAATCAGGCCAAAAGGTACTTTTAATTGACGCTGATATGCGCAAAGGTTATGTACAAAAGATGTTTGGTAAACTTTGGGACAATGGTTTATCCGATCATCTAATTGGTGATATAGATTTAAATACAGCTATTAAAAATACAGATGTTGAGAACTTAAGCTTATTAACCCGAGGTCAAATACCACCAAACCCGTCTGAGTTATTAATGGGACAACGCTTTACCGACCTGTTAAATACAGTTGCCAGTGAATATGACTTAGTGATTATTGATACTCCACCTATTTTAGCCGTAACCGATCCTGCAATTATAGGTCACCATGTAGGTACTACTTTATTACTTACACGCTTTAATCAAACCTCATTAAAAGAAATTGCCGCAGCAGCAAACCGATTCGAATTAAATGGTATCGACATAAAAGGCATTATATTTAATGCTGTTGAGAAGAAAGCGAGCAGTTATTTCGGTGAGTATGGTTATTATAACTACGAATATAAATCTAAATAACCTATTTAAAAAATATAACAAAAACAATTCAGCTTAATTTAAAATGACCAAGTCAATAACCGAACCTAGCAGTAACAAAGGACATGCTAGCGCAAAACGCGTAGCCAAAAATACAGGCTTTCTTTACGCTCGCATGGCTATTACTGTTTTTATATCTTTGTATGTCACCAGGTTAGTTTTAGGCTCTTTAGGTACAGAAGATTTTGGTATATATAGCTTAGTAGCCGGTATGGTTGCTATGTTAGTGTTTTTAAATGCGGCTATGGCTGCAGCATCCCAACGTTTTATGTCGTATGCCCAAGGTGAAGGGAATACAGACAAACAAAAGAATATTTTTAACGTAAGTATTCTCCTTCACGCTCTTATTGCTATAGCCGTAGTAATACTTTTAGAAGTTGTTGGCTATTTTCTATTTGAAAATGTGTTAGATATTCCGCAAAACAGGATGCAAGCGGCAAAATATGTATTTCAGTTTATGGTGATAAGTACTTTCTTTACTATCATTTCAGTACCGTATGATGCTGTGATTAACGCACATGAAAATATGCTGTTTGTCGCTATAACTGGTGTACTAGAAGCGTTCTTAAAACTAGGCGTTGCAATTTATATCACCTATACCGACTTTGATAAACTGATTAGCTTTGGTTTATTAATGGCAATATCAGCAATTTTAATGCTACTTATAAAACGAGTTTATTGTCATAAAAACTACTGTGAAGTAGACATAAACATTAAAAAATATTTTGACAAACCTTTGTTTATAGAAATGGGCGGGTTTGCGTCTTGGTCATTTTTAGGATCATCTACAAGTATGTTGTCTTTTTATGGACAAGGAATCATTTTAAATATGTTCTTTGGACCTGTTGTAAATGCAGCGCAAGCTATTGCAGCACAAGTAAGCGGGCAATTAGGGGCATTCTCATCAACAATGCTCAAAGCTTTAAACCCACTTATAGTTAAAAGTGAAGGTGGTGGTAATCGTACATTGATGCTTAATGCATCTTTATTAGGCAGTAAGGTATCGTTTTTTTTATTAATGATATTTTATATACCAGTTATCATAGAAATGCCATATATTTTCAGTTTATGGTTAAAAGAAGTGCCTGAGCATGCCATAGTTTTTTGCCGCTTGCTATTAATAAAACATTTAATGCAGCAACCTTTTTTGACTTTAGATTCATCTATTGCAGCTGTTGGAAATATAAAGAGGTTTCAAATTTACACTTCATTTCTAAACATCTTTCCCCTTGTTGTAGGTTATCTTCTATTCAAAAATGCATTTCCAGCTTATAGCTTATATGTTGTATTTATTTTTCATACAATGATTTGGGCGAGCATTATTTTATTTTTCTCTAAAAAGTATTGTTCTCTATCTATTTCATATTTTTTTAAAGACGTAATATTTCGATGCTTAATGTCCTTTATTATGACATTTTCTATGGTTTTAGCTTTTAGCGCCCACATCTTAAATGACAATCTGCGGCTATTTGTTGTTTTATTTTTAAATTGTGTGGTCTTTGTCTTTGTTACTTGGTTTGTTGGTTTTAATACTAAAGATAGAGATATAAACAAGTTGATTGTAAAAAAAATGATTACCAAATTTCAGTAGTTTTCAAATGAATGCTAACTTAAAAGTATCTTTGCAATGAGTCTCACTTTATATTTATTCGATATTATTTTTATAGCTTTACATTTAGTCAGTCGTTAGGGTTTTGTTATTTTAAATGGGTATATTATAGATGAGTTCAACTTTAAAGTTATGTATGCCGCACGTCTCAGGGCGAGGGGCAGGTTTAGGAAATGAATTAATCCCTTGGGCACGAAGTGTCGTAGCAGGGGCAACTTTGGGAGTTAAAGTTTTACCTCCCGCTTTTGGATTCAACCATAGGAAATATTGGCGGCATTTTGGAACGCCGCGTTATGATTGGTTAGCACATAGGGCTATCGAAGCATTATTACCTAGAATTGATTTCACTGAAGCCGATTTTTATGAAAGCGAGGGGAACTTGACTGAGTCTATTAAGATTTTTTCCGCTAAACATAGGCTTGATGAAAGAGAGGCATGGGTTATTACCACACAAGGCATGTGGGGGGGGTATAGGCACTTAATTGAAGCCAGAGAACATATAAAGTCAACGTTATATCTAAGTAAGTTCGCTTTTAAAAATCTTTTAAAGATCAACTCTCGACTTAATCCTGATTATATCACTGTTGGGATGCATATTAGGTTAGGGGATTTCACTTCCTCATCTAATATAGAAGACTACAAAGGTAAATTTAATAAATCTTTACCCCTTCAATGGTATATAAATATAGCTAAGTCACTACAAGCTCAATTAAATGATAAAGTTCAGTTTCTCATTGTTACTGATGGGAACTTAGATCAATTAAAACCTTTGCTAGATGTTTGTAACGCAGTGACTACAATAGATATTCCCGATTCAGATGTCTCTGATATGCTAGCTTTAGCAAATTCAGATTTAATAGTATGTTCTGTATCATCCTATAGTGCTTGGGCTGCATTTTTATCTGAATCTCCTTATCTATGGTTTGAACCTAATCTACAAAAAATAAATGGATATTATTCTATTTGGGGGCATGAAAAGGGGCAGAAAAAAGAAAATAGCTTTACTAATCGAAATGTTAAAAGCAGTAAGCTATCTAACGAAGCATATAGTAAGGGCGCTCCTGTACCCCTCAATGGTATTTTACCAATTAATTTAGGTGAGCAACTATTAAAATCGAAGATGAAAAAATGTATGCGTCAGGACCTAGTGAACTACGGAGTAGTTCACATTAAATAAGGTCTAATAGCAATTTGTTAACCTTTTTTGAATATAATAGAAGTATTTTATGGCTATACACATAGGGATAGCAGCACCGGTTTCAACAGAAAGTATAAAACATTTGTTGCATGAACCAGATGTTCCGTTACCAATTGGTTTTGGTAGTTCGCTTCTAGCACCAGTAATTACTGAGTTGTTGAAAAGAGGACATAAGGTTTCGGTATTTACAACATCAAATGATTTAGAAATAAATAGTAAGCAGCCTTTTCTTGCCGAGGGAAATAATTTTTCTATTTATTACAGTCCACAACGAAAGCATTCAATTAGAATGAATGGGAAGTACCTAGGTAGAATAGTCGATTTTTTCTATTGGGAACGAAAAAGCCTTTTAAAGGCTATAAATAAGAGTAATCCAGACATAGTTCATGCTCATTGGGCATATGAGTTTGCTCTAGCAGCAATCAGTTCAGGTAAACCTCATATCATAACCTGTCACGATTCTCCCTTGGATGTATTGAAGTTTATGCCTAATATTTATCGATTAGGACGATTTTTCATAGCGTTTGTTGCAATGAAAAAGGCGAAAAAATTAACTACTGTTTCCCCTTATATGGTAAAGAAAATTCATTTATTTACGAAAAGACATGTAGACGTTATACCTAACCCACTATCTGAACAGTTAATGAATACAAATGTAGATGATGCAAAGACTATAAATTCTAATGCACCAATAATTATAATGGTATCGAATGGATGGAATGCGTTAAAAAACTGCAAAGCAGGTTTGTTGGCGTTTTCAGAATTAAAAAAATTAATACCCGATGCAATTTTAAAGGTTTATGGTGATTGTTTTGAAAAAGGAGGAGTAGCTAATGATTGGGTCATTGACAAAGGAATAGGCTATGGTATTCATTTCAAGGGTAAGTTGCCTTATAACGATGTCTTAAATGAAATGGCTATTGCTGACGTCTTTCTGCATCCATCCTTGGAGGAGTCGTTTGGTATGGTTTTATTAGAAGCTATGGCTTTAGGAGTTCCGGTAGTTGCAGGGGAAAAAAGCGGAGCCGTGCCTTGGGTTGTTCAAAAAGCA
This sequence comes from Thalassotalea psychrophila, assembly GCF_031583595.1. Lineage (NCBI taxonomy): Bacteria > Pseudomonadati > Pseudomonadota > Gammaproteobacteria > Alteromonadales > Colwelliaceae > Thalassotalea > Thalassotalea psychrophila. The sequence goes on along the minus strand of NZ_CP134145.1, from coordinate 3,354,810 downwards.
GGATTAGTAATAGATGTAGCTAAACATGAACATATTACAAACACTCTATATGAGTTAATAAATAATCCCGAATTATGGGATAAGTTAAGGCGTTCAGGTCTTAAAAATGTACATCAAAGGTTTTCAACTGAAATGGTTACAACGTCTTATGAGAATATTTATTACAATCTAAACAAAAGTCAATTTAAAGCTAAATGATGGAAGAATTAAGAAGTAAAAAAATAATACATATCTTTAATGAATTAAAGTTTTCAGGTGCTGAAATGATGTATGCACAAGCTGGACGTTTTTTTGAAAATAAAGGGTATAAATTAGTAGCTATAAGTACAGCTAAAGATGTTGGAGAATTCGCACCAAATCTCAAAAAAAATAATTATTCGATTAAACATTTTCCATTAAAATGCTTGAAACTAAACAATGTTTTGCAGTTTGTACTTTATTTTTATAATTTTTATAAATACTTAAAAAAAGAAAATGCCAGTGTATTACACATCCATAAATCAAAACATTTTTGGTTTTTTTCTTTATGTGGCTTTCTGGCAGGTTATAGAGTTATTCGAACAGTCCACAGTGTATTTAAAAATAGAAAGGTAACTTGGCTAAAAGCAGTATTGGAAAGGTACTCTGCTAGAAAATTATTTGGCTTAACTTTTCAAAGTATCGGACAAAGTGTATTTGAAAATGAAAGAGATTATTATAAAAATTCAACTGTAAAGGTAAACAACTGGTTTGATGAAAGTAAATTTTATCCATTAACAGATAATTCTGAAAAAAATAAAATAAGAGCTGAACTAAACATACCAATAGATTGCTTTGTTGTAGTATCTGTTGGGGGGTGTTGTGATATGAAAAACCATCATCATATTATAAAAGCATTAGCTAACCTTCCTAATTCAATTGATATATTCTATTTACATCTTGGCAGAGGTGAAACGGAATGTAAGGAAAAGGAATTAACTTTTAAATGTGGGTTAGAAAGTAAAGTACGCTTTGTTGGCAATACTACCTCTGTAAGGAAGTATCTAGTTGCTTCTGATCTTTATCTAATGCCATCGGACTTTGAAGGTTTGGGGAATTCAGCCTTAGAAGCCATGGCTTGCGGACTTCCCTCTATTTTATACAACGTTGTAGGTCTCAGAGATCTGATTGAAGATGATGATTTAGGCCTTTTGATTAATCCAAATATAGAAGGGTTAATTAATTCGATTATCAAATTATATAAAAGTCCTACTTTGCGTGAAGAAATGAAAATTAAAGCAATAACTAAAGCGAATAAAGAATATAGCCTTGAGCATGGTGTTGAAAGTATTCTTGATTTGTATAAATTGTCTGATAAGTAATAACCCGATGATTATTCAAAAACATCGTCTTATTTCTATTTTTATTTTACTTATAGCAATACTTTCTGTAGCTCCCTTAATTCATGCGTACTCTGGGATTGCATTAATAAACAATACTACTATTGGTTGGATTATAAAGAGTTTATTTTTAGTTACAGTTATTTTTTCAATAAATAGCTACTCACATAAAAGACAATTACAAATGTTATTTTGGGTAAGCCTATATCTGAGTTGGAATGTCATATGTATTGTTAGAGGAGCATTTATTGCTGAAAATTATTGGGATTATAAAGGCTTAATCACAAATGCTTTAGCGCTATGCGTTCCTTTAGTCGCTTATTGCTCAGTAAACTCAATACTTGTAAAAAAGATTATAAAGTTTCTTATAATATATACGACTCTAACATTTATTTTGATCTTACCTATAATGCCTACAGATGCGTATGGTTTTTATTTGGTACCATTTTCTTTAATTTTATTATTTATAGGTCCATTAAATAACAAGTGTAAATTATTTCTAATTGTTATTTCACTTTTTGTGATTTTTTCTGATTTTGGTGCACGAAGTAATGTTATAAAATTTGTAGTTCCCCTCATATTAGGCATGTTCTATTACTTTAGAACATATTTCTCTTTAAGCTTATTAAATTCCATTCGAATTGCATTATTTGCATGTCCGATCATTCTCTTTTCTTTAGCTTCATTTGGGACTTTTAATGTTTTTAAAATCAGTACATATATAGAAGGCAATTATACACAAACGAGGTTTGATATGAAGGGGGATAAAACTGAAGACAATTTGACAGCTGATACTAGAACTTTCCTTTATCTTGATGTGCTATCTACAGCTAGTTTAAATGATTCTTGGTATTTTGGTAGAAGCCCTGCACGTGGTAATATAAGTGAACACTTCGGCGAGCAGGACATGACTGGACGTAACGAGAGGCTGGGTAATGAAGTTGCTATTCTTAATGTTTTTACTTGGACAGGTTTAATCGGCTGCGTATTATTATTTTTGGTTTATTATAAGGCTTCATTTTTAGCTATAAACAACTCCGATAATGTTTTTAGCAAAATTTTAGGATTGTTTTTAGCTTTTCGTTGGGCTTATGCATGGGTAGAAGATGTTAATAACTTCTCGTTAAATCATGTTTTTTTGTGGGTTCTTATTGGAATGTGTTATTCAACTTCTTTTAGGAAAATGACTGATTATGAATTTAAGGTTTGGGTAATAGATTTATTCCGCTTTAAAATTAGATATTCATAACAAATCTTTCCACTTTTCCTGTTTTTTTGAACATAGAGCAAGTCATTCAAATGATATATATCATAACGCCGGTTTTTAATAGAAAAGATTTCACTAAAAACTATTTAAGCGCTTTATCTAGGCAAACATCAAAAAACTTTAAAATTATCATTGTTGATGATGGTTCATCTGATGGAACTTCAGAAATGATTGAGGAAGAGTTTCCTGAAGTTCTCTTATTAAAAGAAAAAGGTGACTTATGGTGGGCTGAGGCAACCAACATAGGTATTAAGCGCGCGATCTCCTTGGGTGCTAAATATGTTATGACATTAAATGATGATACTTTACCATTTCCTGACTTTATAGAAAAAATGAATTATTGGCTTGAGAGAAAACCAAGTGCATTATTAGGTGCATTAGCAGTTGATAATGCAACCGGCAACGCTCTGTTTGCTGGAGAAATTCTAAATTGGAATAATGAGATATCTGAGTTTGCGTTAGACAAGGTTGATAAAGAATTTAGAAATGGAATTCATGAGATAAATATATTCCCAGGACGTGGGTTCTTGATCCCTACTAGCGTTTTTGAGGATATTGGCTTTTATGATTCAAGGAATTTTCCTCAAACTATGGCAGACCTAGACTTTTCAATAAGAGCTACAAATTTTGGTTACAAAACTTATTGCAATTATGATGCGAAAATTAAAATATTTCATGAAGAAAGTGGCGGGATGAAGTTGTTAAATGAAAAGTCCTGGAAAAATTATTACGAACATTTATTTGGAATGAAAGGTGGGGCAAATTTGAGGTGGTTTACCATTTTTGTATTTAAAAATGCACCCAAAAGACATCTATTTCAATATTGGTTCAAAGGCATGGTACGTAGGGTAGGTGGCTATTTGTTACAATGGCTTCGTGGTAAGTAAAAGAAATATATAGTTTATAAAAATGAAACAAAAAATTACTGAAATTATTAAAAATACTAAAGCCTATAATTGGCTAAGACATTTTTTATATAGTACATGTTTAAAAGATTACTCTGGTGAATTCTTAAATGAATATAATGCCAATGAATATATAAAAGACCTTATTAATAGTAATAACCCGTTCATGGTTTCTCGGTTAGGAAGTACTGAATTATCTGTTTTGAGATCGTTCAAGAATAATGTTGATTATAATGAAAAACAACGAGAGACGATACAAAGCCTATCCGGATTTTTTCCGGTTACTACTGATAATTTAAACCTGTTCAGTGAAATGTATTTCAAGCATATTTCTAATATTGATGTTCTAGGTATATGGATGAACCCTTTTGAAGACGTTATCGCGAATGAATACTGTGAAAATGCTTTTATAACAAAACTAAGAAGTTTGGAACCATATTTTTATTCTAACCCTTGGACTTCTGCTTTAAAGGATAAGAAGGTTTTAGTTGTTCATCCTTTTAATAATAGCATTGAAGGGCAATATAAAAACAGGAAACTGTTATTTAAAGATGAAAGTGTATTACCAGAGTTTGAGTTATCAACTTATCAAGCTGTTCAATCTTTAGGCGGTGATAGTGATACATATAGCTCATGGTTTGAAGCTTTAGAAGGTATGCAAAATGACATATCTAAGCTTGATTTCGATATAGCTATAATCGGAGCCGGTGCATATGGTTTACCGTTAGCATCATTTATTAAAAAAAGTGGTAGATCAGCTATTCACCTAGGTGGCGCTACCCAACTATTATTTGGAGTTTACGGTAGACGGTGGGAAGTCAAAGAAGACTTTAAAGATATAATAAATGAGAACTGGGTTAGACCTACAGAAAATGAGAAACCTAAAGCAGCAAAAAATGTTGAAAACAGTTGCTATTGGTAACCTTTGTTAAATCTCATTTTTCTTCTAATTATTTCCATTTAAAAACAAACCTTTAAATATCATGAATTCAAAATATCAATTTACTCTTTCCAATTTAAACAAAGCCAGAAGTTTAGATAATTATAAAATTATAAACTCCAGTATCAAAAATGGTAAGTGTATCGTTTTTTTTAGTGGCAATGGCCTGTATTTCCCAAATACAGAAGAAGAACTAAATAAAACTATAGATACTGACCGTTACGAGTGGCAGAAACTCTACCCAAAGAACTATGAAAAAGTCATATTTATTAGAGATGTATACAAGCAATGGTATGTCGAAGGTATTAATGAGGAAATTGACAGTATAGATAAATTGAAATGCTTTTTAGATAAAGAAATTGAAGGATTTAACACAACATTCATCGGTTCAAGTGCTGGTGGCTATGCAGCGGTGCTACTTGGTGATATATGCACCGTTGACTTAATTATTTCTTTATCAGGCCAGTTTGATCTAACAGAAGAAAAAAAACGATCCCAAGCTAATGAAATTCTTCATCATTCTCCAAGACTTGAATATTTACAGTTAGCTAATTTAACCAATAAAAATATAGTATATTTTTATCCTCGTTTTTCTGAATATGATAAAGAACAAAATTTATTTGCAATTAAAAATAAACTAATAACAATTATAGAAATAAATTCCTCAATTCATGGTGTCCCATTTTATCCTTTTGCCTTAAAGAAAATTTTAGGATTAGACTTTGTTGACTTTAAAAAATTGAGTAATAAAAACCACAATATGACGTTGTTTTCACTAAAGTATTGTACATGCATTGATTTGTTAACTTGGCTTAAAATTCAATTGAGCAAAACGTTTTCCCGATTTAAATACCTAATTACAAGAAAAAATAAATGAAAAAAGTTGTCATTGTTCAGCATCGATTACTTCATTATCGTGTTGATTTATTTAATTTAATGAAAAAGAAGCTTAAGCATAAAAATGTGGAGTTACATTTAGTGCACGGTGGTGCATCGGCAAAAGAATCACAGCGAAAAGATGAAGGACACTTGACTTGGGCCAATAAAATTAAGAATTATTTTTGTACCGTATCAGGTGTAGATTTAATCTGGCAAAAACTTCCAAATGTGGTCAATGAATGTGAACTTCTTGTATTAATGCAAGAAAATCGAATTATTTCCAATTATCCACAAATTATAAAAAGAAAGTTATTGAAGAAAAAAATTGCGTTTTGGGGACATGGCAAGAATTTACAAAGTACCAAACCTGAAGGTATAAAAGAGCTTTGGAAATTAAAGTGGTTAACCAGTGTTGATTGGTGGTTTGGCTACACAAAGTCTACAGTTGATTACTTAGTAAATAAATCTTTTCCTGAACGTAATATAACTTGCCTAAACAATGCTATTGATATTGATGGCTTCAAAGATCAATTAGCTAACATTAGCAATGAAGATCTTGAACGAGTTAGAAGTGATTTAGGAATTGAAGAAAACTCTGTAGTGGGGATTTATTGTGGATCACTTTATAAAGAAAAGCGTCTAAACCTAATGTTAGAAGCTGCTGATTACATTAAAACTAAGAATAAAAAATTTCATTTAGTTATAATTGGTGATGGGCCTGATGCACATATCTTGAAAAATGCTTCACAGACAAGAGATTGGCTTTCACTTGTGGGGGTAAAAAAAGGGCAAGATAAAGCCTTGTTTTATCGTTTGTCACATATTTTTTTAAATCCTGGATTAGTAGGGTTGCATATATTAGATTCTTTTGCGGTGGGCATTCCTATGATAACTACAGAAGATGCATTACATAGTCCAGAGTATGATTATTTAGAAAATGACATAAACGGGCTAGTCTTGCCTGGAAATGCCAAAGACTACGCCATTGGAATAATTGAACTTTTAAATGAAAGTGATAGATATAAAGCAATGTGTGACCAGGCCTTAAATGATAGTGAAAAATACACTGTTGAATCTATGGCGAATAATTTTGTTGATGGCATAGTTAAGTGTTTATCGGATTAATTTAGTAATGAAAAAAACAATTATCGCTTATTTAAAAAAACTAAGAACACAATCCAAGTTGTTAAGAAAAAAATCGTTTTTAACTTATGGAAGAAATTTACATATCGGTAAAGGTGGTGAATTATGGGCTCCAGATTTTATTAAAATTGGTAATAACGTTTACTTAGGAAAATGGGTCAATATTGAAACAAATACCAAGATAGGCAACTCAGTGTTAATTGCTAACTCTGTTAATTTAATTGGGCGTTTTGATCACGACCATAAGCAAATTGGAACGCCTATACGGTTTTCAACATGGATAGGTGACATTGAAACTGATTCAAACATACGGAAACAGTTCATTGATATAGAGGATGATGTATGGATCGGTGCTGGGGCTATTGTGTTAAATCCGGTTAAAATTGGCCGAGGTGCTATTGTAGCAGCTGGTGCCGTAGTGACTAAAGATGTAGATCCTTACTCTATAGTAGGAGGAAATCCTGCAAAAATTATAGGGTGCCGCTTTAATGATTTGGATATTATTGAACATGAATGCCGTATAAAAAATGGTGCGTTTGAGTATGACGCTAGAGGATTGGAATTCTCTGTCAGAAACCCCGGTAAAGCTAATGTTTGATTCTTTTTCTACGATCATAAATATGCAAGTTGCAGTAACCAATTTACAAAAAGCATTATTTAAAATAATACAAAAGTCTCAAAGTAAACAACCTGCTTATGTTTGCGTTTCAAATGTACATATGTGTATGGAGGTATTTGACTCTAATTCTTTTAAGAGTGTAGTAAATCAAGCTGACCTTGTATTAGCTGACGGTAAGCCAATATCTTGGGGGCAAAAACTGTTGGGCTCTGCTGAAGCTGAACAAGTTAGAGGCCAAGATATAATGAATGCAATTTGTGAATTATCAGGTATAGAAAATTTAAATGTTGGTTTTTATGGTGGTAGCTCGGACAAACTTCTAAAAGAGGTCGTTTCAAAGTTAAAGAAACAATATCCTGATATCCAAATTACATATACTTACTCTCCACCATTTAGACCGTTAAAAGAAGACGAAGATCAGCAAGTAATACAAGATATTAAAAATGCAGATGTGAATATTCTTTTTGTTGGTATTGGTTGTCCTAAACAAGAAATTTGGATGGCAGAGCACAAAGAAAATTTAAATTGTGTGATGCTTGGTGTTGGTGCTGCATTTGATTTTATTGCTGGCAGTAAAAAACATGCGCCAAGATGGATGCAAAAATTAGGATTAGAGTGGTTATTTAGACTTTGCTCTGAACCAAAACGTTTATGGAAACGCTACCTAAAACAAAACCCTCGTTTTATTTATCACTTTTCAAAACAGCTTATTAAGCACAAGCTTAAAGCTAGAAAGCTAGAAAGAGACAAACCACAAGCCTCAAATTAGAAAACTTCGAATTAAGAGCTTATAGTTTAAACACAGAATTCAAAAATTAAGATTCAGTAAAGGAATAGAAATGACTAACAAAGTAGCATTAATCACTGGCGTAACTGGCCAAGATGGCTCGTATTTAGCCGAATTATTATTAGAAAAAGGTTATGAAGTACACGGTATTAAACGTAGAGCTTCAAGTTTTAACACTGAACGTGTTGATCATATCTACCAAGATGCACATGAGGAAAGCCCAAAGTTCTTTTTACATTATGGTGATTTATCAGACTCGTCTAACCTAACTCGTATTATTAAAGACGTACAGCCTGATGAAGTGTATAACTTAGGTGCACAATCACACGTTGCAGTATCGTTTGAATGTCCTGAATATACGGCCGATGTTGATGCAATGGGCGCTCTTAGAATTTTAGAAGCGATTCGCTTTTTAGGGTTAGAGAAAAAGACACGTTTTTATCAAGCTTCAACTTCAGAGCTATATGGTGAAGTTCAAGAAATACCACAAAAAGAAACTACGCCATTCCATCCTCGTTCACCTTATGCCGTTGCTAAAATGTATGCATATTGGATCACCGTAAATTACCGTGAATCTTACGGGATGTATGCTTGTAATGGTATTTTGTTTAACCATGAATCACCACGTCGTGGTGAAACATTTGTTACCCGTAAAATTACTCGTGCACTGAGTAATATTTCTCAAGGGTTAGAAAAATGTCTATTTTTAGGTAACATGGATGCATTACGTGATTGGGGTCATGCAAAAGATTACGTAAGAATGCAATGGATGATGTTACAACAAGATGTAGCAGACGATTTTGTTATTGCTACGGGTAAACAAATTTCGGTTCGTGAATTTGTACGTTTATCTGCATTAGAACTTGGTGTTGAATTAGAGTTTAGTGGTGAAGGTGAGCAAGAAATTGCTACTGTTACCGCTATTACTGGTGATAACGCTGCTGCGCTTAGTGTTGGTGATGTGATTGTGCGTGTTGATCCTCGTTATTATCGTCCAGCAGAAGTTGAAACGTTATTAGGTGACCCTACAAAAGCAAAAGAAAAGCTTGGTTGGGTACCAGAAATTACTGTTGAAGAAATGTGTGCTGAAATGGTACAGCACGACCTTGATAAGGCTAAACGCCATGCATTGCTTAAAGCTCATGGGCATGATGTTTCTATTTCTTTAGAAAATTAATCAAAAAAATGTTTTGCCACAGAGGGCACAGAGAACACAGAGATTTTTGTCTCGTTTAACTCGGTGTCTCGGTGGTGAATTTAAAAGGTTTTAAAAATGAAAAATATTCGCGTATTTGTAGCAGGGCACCGTGGTATGGTGGGCTCTGCTATTGTTCGTAACTTAGAAGCTTGTGGTGGTCATGAGATTGTTACTCGTTCGCGCTCTGAGCTTAACTTATTAGATCAAGCTGCGGTTGCAGATTTTTTCGACTCTGAAAATATAGATCAGGTTTATTTAGCTGCGGCTAAAGTTGGAGGTATTCATGCGAATAATACTTACCCAGCCGAATTTATTTATGAAAACCTAATGATAGAAGCAAACATTATTCATCAAGCGTTTAAAGCTGGTGTTAAAAAACTTTGTTTCTTAGGCTCTTCATGTATTTACCCAAAGCTTGCCACGCAACCAATGGTAGAAGAAGAGTTGCTAAAAGGTTATTTAGAACCAACGAATGAACCATACGCCATTGCTAAAATTGCTGGTATAAAGCTTTGTGAAAGTTATAACCGCCAATATGGAGTAGATTACCGCTCGGTAATGCCTACTAACCTTTATGGTGAAAACGATAACTTTCATCCTGAAAACTCTCACGTTATTCCTGCCATGATGCGCCGTTTTCACGAAGCAAAGCTTAATGGTGATGATAAAGTAGTTGTTTGGGGTACAGGTAAGCCAATGCGTGAATTTTTACACGTAGATGATATGGCAGCTGCAAGTATTCATGTATTAGAGCTAAGTAGTGATATTTATACAGCGAATACTCAAGAAATGATGAGCCATATTAATGTAGGTACAGGTATAGATTGTACTATACGTGAACTTGCTGAAACCTTAGCCGATGTTATTGGCTTAACAGCTGAATTAGAGTTTGATACTACTAAGCCAGATGGTGCGCCAAGAAAGCTGATGGACGTATCTCGCTTAAAGTCGCTTGGTTATGAAGCTAAGATTTCTCTTAAAGATGGGCTAGCTGAGACGTATGCTTGGTTCCTTGAGCATCAGGATGATTATCGTAGCTAAAAACTAGAAAACTAGAAAACTAGAAAGCTAGAAAGCTAGAAAGCTAGAAAGCTAGAAAGCTAGAAAGCCAAAAGCTAAAGCGAGATCCTGAAATAAATTCAGGAAGTAGAAAGCTAGATTGCGGCCTCCGCCACAATGACGGTTTGTAAAGAAGTAGAAAGCTTGTAGAGAAATTATGTTCTTAGAAAAAGAAACTTTTAAAACTGTTATTGCCTCAACGCCTCTTATATCAATTGACTTGGTTATTCGAAACAGCCAAGGACAATACTTGTTAGGTTATCGTAATAACAAACCAGCACAAGGTTATTGGTTTGTACCTGGTGGCCGTATATTAAAAGATGAACGCAAAGATGATGCGTTTACTCGTTTGGTATTAAATGAACTTGGCGTTCACTTATCTATTGAAAATGCTAAGTTTCATGGTGTGTATGAACACTTTTACGATGACTGTGTTTTTAGTGACGATAAGGTGTTCTGTGATGAAGTTAGTACACACTACATTGTACTTGCCTATGAAGTAGTACTTGATATTGCTTTAGATGATTTACCTGATGCTCAGCATAGTCAGTATAAGTGGGTTGATGCTGATGAGATGCTAGCGGCTTCAGATGTGCATGTTCATAGTAAATGGTATGTAAGCTAGAAATGCGAATTACGAATACGCTGTGCTTCGAATACGCTGTCGCTTCGATAGGTGTTTCGTAATTCGGAATGTAATGTATTCGTAATTCGAATCTGAGATAAGAATACGTTATTTTGTATTTCGAATTTAAGTACTATTCGGTGAGTCTGTGTAATTTGTTGGCCTTAGTTAAATTTTTTATCATCGAATTTCGCTAATTAGGTTAATCATAGAAAGTTGGAAAAGTAGAAAGCGACATTGCGTCCAGGTCGATTAGTTCGGGTATGGACCTATGTGGAAGCTGAAAGCTAGAAAGCTATGAGCTTTGCACTATAATGATAAAAAATGGATTCCCGCCTTCGCGGGAATGACAGATTAAATAATGGATTCCCGCCTTCGCGGGAATGACTGATAAAAAGAAATAGATTATGATCACACCAGTAATTATGGCAGGGGGCTCGGGCTCTCGTTTATGGCCTTTGTCACGTAAGTTAATGCCTAAGCAGTTTTTAAAAATTGCTTCAGAAAACTCTATGATCCAAGAAACGGTTTTACGTTTGTCGGGTTTAGACGTTGCAACACCACTTTGTATTTGTAATGAAGAACATCGCTTTATTGTTGCAGAGCAGATGCAAGCAATAGATGCATTAGGTTCAATTATACTAGAGCCTGTTGGGCGTAATACTGCGCCTGCTATTGCCCTTGCAGCACTAAGTGAACTTAATGCTGGTAACGATCCTGTAATGCTGGTGTTGGCGGCTGATCATGTTATTGAGAATGAAGCCGAATTTTGTCGTGTTGTGGCAAGTGCTGAATCTCTTGCGGCAGAAGGTAAGTTGGTTACCTTTGGGATTGTGCCAACTCATGCTGAAACAGGATATGGGTATATACGTGCAGGGGCGCAGCTTGAAGCTAGAGAGCTAGAAAGCAAGCCGCTTGATGCTTTTTCTGTTGATTCATTTGTAGAAAAACCTGATCTTGTTACTGCTGAAGGTTATTTGGCCTCTGGTGAATATTACTGGAACTCGGGTATGTTTATGTTCAAAGCATCTCGTTATATTGAAGAGCTTGAAAAATACCAACCGGAAATTCTTAAATATTGTAAAGCATCCCTTAAACATACCAGTAATGATATGGATTTTATTCGAGTAGATGCTGATGCGTTTGCGGCATGCCCTGATGATTCTATTGATTATGCGGTAATGGAACCGCTGTGCAAAGCACAAGGCTCTGACTCTGTAGTTGTTGTGCCTCTTGATGCTGCCTGGAATGATATTGGCAGTTTTTCAGCTATTTGGGATTTAAAAGAAAAAGATGATAATGGCAATGTACATCAAGGTGATGTATTAAGCCATGGTAGTACTAATAACTTGGTAATTGCCGAGCAAAAACTTGTAGCAACGGTTGGCCTAGACAATTGCATTGTGGTTGAAACCAAAGATGCAGTACTTGTAGTTAATAAAGACAACGTACAAGACGTTAAAAAAATTGTTGAACAAATTAAAGCCCTTGGCAGAACTGAAGCTAATATTCACCGCCAAGTGTATCGTCCTTGGGGCCATTACGACTCAATCGACGTAGGTAAACGTGATCAGGTTAAACGAATTACGGTAAAACCTGGTGAAAAGCTGTCAATTCAAATGCATCACCATCGCGCTGAACATTGGGTTGTAGTATCTGGTACTGCAAAAGTGACTAATGGCGATGATACCTTTTTAGTACGTGAAAACGAGTCTACGTTTATTCCTATTGGCACTATTCACGCTCTTGAAAACCCTGGCGTATTGCCGCTTGAACTTATTGAAGTGCAATCGGGTGACTACTTAGGCGAAGATGATATTGTTCGCTTTGAGGATAGATACGGCAGAGCGTAGCTTCGCTACTGCCAATATGCTATCGCTTCGAATACATTTCATTTCGAATATGGTACTACGTACCTCCGAATTCACTGACGCTTCGATAGCTGCTTCGTGATTTGGATACACTATCGGTTCGAATACGCTGCGCTTCGATAGTAGCTTCGAAATGAAATGTATTCGTAGTGCAACGTATTCGTGATTCGCAACTATTTTTATTCGTAATTAGTTACTAATTTTTAAACATTATTACCGAGGTATACCTTGTCTGTTACACCATTAACTTGTTTTAAAGCCTATGATATTCGCGGCCAACTTGGCACTGAATTAAATGAAGAGATTGCTTATGCCATTGGTCGTGCATTCGCCCTTGAAATAAAACCTAAAAAGGTTGTTGTAGGCGGTGATATTCGATTAACATCAGAGCAACTTAAACTTGCCCTTGCCAAAGGCTTGCAAGATGAAGGGGTAGATGTAATTGACCTTGGTATGACCGGTACTGAAGAAATTTACTTTGCGACTAAATATTTAGGTGTTTGTGGTGGGGTAGAAGTAACGGCCTCGCATAACCCTATGGATTACAACGGTATGAAATTGGTACGTGAAGACTCTAAACCAATTTCAGGTGATACTGGTTTGAATGCAATAAAAGCGACTGCTGAAAAGTTATTATCTGAAGTTGATGATAACGTCCGAAAAAATTCAGGTAAAAGGGGTAAGTACATCACCAAACCTTTAAAAATTGAGTTTGCTAAGCACATGCTTGGGTTTATTGATGCAAGTAAGCTTAAACCATTAAAACTAGTGGTTAACAGTGGAAATGGTGCAGCCGGGCCGGCATTAGATGCTATTGAAAAAGAGCTCATTGCTGCTGGCGTAAATATTGAATTTATTAAAGTGCACCACAAGCCAGATGGTAACTTTCCAAATGGTATTCCTAATCCTTTATTACCTGAATGTAGGGCTGATACTGCAAACGCAGTAATTGAACATAAAGCTGATATGGGTATTGCCTGGGATGGCGATTTTGACCGCTGTTTCTTGTTTGATGAAAGCGGCGAGTTTATTGAAGGCTATTATATCGTTGGGCTTCTTGCTGAGGCGTTTTTAAAGCGAGCTAAAAGCTCAAAGCTAGTAGCTAAAGAGAAGATCATTCATGATCCTCGTCTTTCTTGGAATACTATTGATATTGTTGAAAACTCTGGTGGTGAGGCCGTAATGAGTAAAACCGGGCATGCGTTTATTAAAGAGCGTATGCGCAAAGAAAATGCTATTTACGGCGGCGAAATGAGTGCTCATCATTACTTTAGAGATTTTGCTTATTGTGACTCTGGTATGATCCCTTGGTTATTAGTTGCTGAGTTACTTTCAGTTAAAGGCACAACACTATCGTCAATGGTTAAAGAACGTATTGCTGCGTATCCTTCAAGTGGTGAAATTAATTCAAAACTTGCTGATCCTAAAGCTTCTATCGCGAACGTACTGGCTGCATTTAAAGATGATGCGGTTGTGTTTGATCAAACCGATGGTATTTCATTAGAGTTTGCAGGCAACGACGGTGAATGGCGATTTAATCTTCGCTCTTCTAACACTGAGCCTGTAGTGCGTTTGAACGTTGAGTCGAAAGCGGATGTTGGTTTGATGGAAGCTAAAACCGAAGCTATTTTGCAAATACTTAGAAGCTAGAAGCTAGAAGCTAGAAGCTGGAAAGCGGGAATGACATCCGTCATCCCCGCACAGGCGGGGAACCGATCAGTTAAGAAACTAAAGTTTTTTCTCTGTGTAGTGAAGCCTCGTTTTCCTCTGTGGTTTATTTGACTTTTAGAGCTGAAACCATTGAACCACCGAGGCGCTATGCACTTCACCGAGGCACTTCGTGTTACACCGAGAACAACGGGAAATAGTATCTAATTTTCCTGACGAAGGTCTAACACCGTTCAGTTAAGGAAATAAGTTTTTTATCTGTGTAGTGAAGCCTCGATTTCCTCTGTGGTTTATTTGACTTTTAGAGCTGAAACCATTGAACCACCGAGGTGCTACGCACTTCACCGAGGCACTTCGTGTTACACCGAGAACAACGGGAAATAGTATCTAATTTTCCTGACGAAGGTATAACACCGTTCAGTTAAGGAAATAAGTTTTTTATCTGTGTAGTGAAGCCTCGATTTCCTCTGTGGTTTATTTGACTTTTAGAGCTGAAGCCATTGAACCACCGAGGTGCTACGCACTTCACCGAGGCACTTCGTGTTACACCGAGAACAACGGGAAATAGTATCTAATTTTCCTGATGAAGGTCAGGATCATATTTAATCCTTAACTGAACGGTGTTGTTCGCAAGCGGGGAACCATAATAGAAAGCACCTAGCTAGATCGACAATTGCTCCTACATTGTTCTCAGCACTTGTTCCCGACAATGCTCTATCTCCTATATCCATATCGTCGTACCTACGTACATTCATGCACTAGTTGGACACAATGACGATATTTTAGAAAAATTTAGTCAATGAATTATCCAGATTACGCTAATTATTTTTAATTTGTTTGGATCTATTCGGGTAATTAGTGAAATTTGTTGACGTACTCTTTTAGAAAGTGACAAGCTAGCTTGTCGCTTGATTGGAATCCCTATGTTAAAAAAAGTCACTAGATTTCACTTTAAAGTGCTTTTTGTGGTTTGTTTACTCTCGGTAAGTTATTTAGCGCTGATGCCAATTGCTGAACTTCCAAATATTTCAAGTTACGATAAAGCAAATCATTTTATTGCATTTTTCGTACTTTCTGTTTTGCAGAGCTTTTGTTATACAAAGTCAAGAAATGTAAATGTTATGGCCTGGTTGTTTGTATATGGTATGTTATTAGAAGTATTACAGGGAACTACCACATTTAGGCACTTTTCATACCTTGACTTACTCGCCGATGTTTTCGGCATTGTAGTTGGTTTAATTCTTACCACAACTCTATGGCCTTATTTAAGACCGAATAAAATTAATTAAAAAATAAGACGTTATGAAACACGGAATACTACAAACCCACGCCTCACTGATCACCTTTTTTAGTCAGCTCATAGATTTATTTATAATCCCGCTATTTTTGTATGGGAGTGTTTATTTTATGGGCTCAGAGCTTTTACCATTGTCATTGGTTGTTGGTGCATTAATCGCCACCATGTTTTTTCAATTTATGGCGAGTGTGCGCGGCCTTTATTTAAGTATGCGCGGTGAAAGTATTGAAACTGAATTTTTTAAATGTTTTAAATATTGGACCGTTGCATTTCTACTTGCTGCGGTCGTAATGAGTGCGTTTATTAAAGATGGTAATAGTATCAGCTTTGCATTTCTTACATGGTATGTATCAGTTGTAGTTTATTTCCTATTATCTCGTGTAAGTATGAGGGGGTTCCTTCGTTACATACGTCGCAAAGGCTATAACCAGCGCAACATTGTTATTGTTGGTGCGGGTGATGTTGGAATAAAACTTGCCGATAATATTTATCAGTCATCTGAGCTTGGGCTAAAAGTAGTTGGTTTTTATGATGACGAAGCGCAAGGATTAATTGAAACCAAACAACAAGGGTTAGAAGTTGCTGGCAATTTAAATGATTTACTTAATGATGCTAAATTAATGAACTTTGATCGCATTTACATAACCTTGTCTATGCGCCATATGCCTTATATTAAAGATATGGTTGAAGCTTTGGCTGACACTACTTGCTCTGTAGTTTTTGTACCTGATATGTTCGCTTTTGATTTGTTAAATTCAAGAATGGGCCATTTAAATGGCATCCCTACTATTTCAATTTACGACACACCAATGGAAGGTGCTAACCGTTTAGTTAAGCGTATTGAAGATATGGTACTGTCGGCAATTATATTAACCTTAATTAGCCCTATATTATTAATAATTGCTATTGCGATTAAAGTAACATCACCAGGACCTGTTTTGTTTAAACAAAATCGTTACGGTATTGATGGCAAGCCTATAAATGTTTGGAAGTTTCGTTCAATGACTGTTGCCGATAATGGTGACAAAATAGTACAAGCAACAAAAGGCGATGCTCGTATTACACCGTTAGGGGCATTTTTAAGAAAAACTTCGTTAGATGAGTTACCACAGTTTATTAACTCTTTTAATGGTGAAATGTCGATTGTTGGTCCTCGCCCGCATGCTGTTGCTCATAATGAAGAATACCGCAAACTAATCGGTGGTTACATGCTACGCCATAAAGTAAAACCAGGTATAACCGGTTGGGCGCAAATAAATGGTTGGCGTGGTGAAACCGATACGCTAGATAAAATGGAAAAACGTATTGAGTTTGATTTAGAATACATTTCAAACTGGTCTCTGGTTTGGGATTTAAAAATTATTTTTTTAACAATATTTAAAGGGTTTGTTAATAAGAATGCGTATTAAGCGACCATAGGTCGTTCTCGCACAGGCGTAACACCGATCAGTTAAGAGTTAAATAAGATCCTGACCTTCGTCTAACACCGTTCAGTTAAGGAACTAAGTTTTTTATCTGTTTATTGAAGCATCGATTTCCTCTGTGGTTTATTTGACTTTTAGAGCTGAAACCATTGAACCACCGAGGTGTTACGCACTTCACCGAGGCACTTCGTGTTACACCGAGAACAACGGAAAATAGTATCTAATTTTCCTGACGAAGGTCAGGATCTTATTTAATCCTTAACTGAACGGTGTTGGACCTTCGTTAGAATGACAAAATTGTAGTAGAACTATGCTCAATACCGTCTTTCTGAACTTGTTTCAGAATTTTAAGTCCCTGAACTGAAGGGGGGTACACGTAGGCGGGGATCCATTAGATAGCTGCAAAGTTCCAAGTTAGAAAGCTATGAGATTAACATAGTCATCCCCGTGAATACGTGGAGCATTATTGATAAACACAAAAAACCGGCTTACGCCGGTTTTTTTGTTTATCACTTGCTAAGTTTTAAAACTTATAGGTTACGCCAGCGCTTAATCCACCAAATGCTGAATCGGCTTCATCAACATAATTAATTAATTCCGCATTAAATGAAATTCTGTCGGTCATCTTGTAATTAACACCAGCGCCAACAGAGGCACCTGATAAACTTGCTGTATGGTTATTGTTGGTATTGGCTATTTCTGCACTAGTAAAACCAAGTAATGCATAAACATCAAAGTTTTTGCTTAAAGGTATCGTAGCAACACCGTATATACCGGCTAAATTATCTAATTCATTGTTTACACCATTTACGTTGTAATCACTAAAACCAGTACCCAAACGTGCTTCAACTGCTAGGTTAGTCGCGAAAGAATAACCAAAGCGCGCAATTAACATTGAAGGTTCAATTTCTTCAAAGCTGTCTCCGCTATGCAGTCCATGGGTGAGTTGTAAGCCTAAATACATGTTGTTTTTTGGCTCTGTTGTTGGAAAAACCTCGGAAGAGGCAAAGGCTGTTGTGCTAGTTAATAGTAATAAAGTAAGGAGTGATTTTTTCATTTAGGTCACGATTAAATTAAATTTGTTATTAGCGGCTAATATTACGCGTATGGCTTGTATCTAACTGTCGTTAATCGTATGAATTGGTAACCGCTGTAATAATAATGTTGATTGCTTGTTGATATATTTATAAGTAAAATAATTGTCATATTAAAATAACAATAACCGCACAGTTTCAGGGATATGAAAAAACAATTTTTAACCTCTTGCATATTATTAGCCTTTGCTAATTCAGCTCAAACTCAATTTTTACTTAATGAAACAGAAAGCAAACCTTCCTCAATAAATAACAGTTATTCAATGCAGGCGTTTACTGGGGTGTTTAACACCCCTACAGCTGAAGTAATTAATTGGGGGGATTTTGGCTTTAGTTATTCAGATAACTATTTTGATCAAGGTAATACGGAATTATATGATAAAGGTTTTCAAAATTATCATGATTTAAAGTTTGGAGTTGGAATTTTACCTGGGCTTGAAGTAGTTGCACGACTGGCAACTGAAACTTGGGCTTGTAATGGTATTACTGAAGGAGGCTGCGGCACTCGTGATTTATCGGGTTCTATTAAATGGCAAATACCGTTTATCCCCAAAGACTGGTTCAGTTTGGCAATTGGTGGCCAAGATGTTGGCGGCTCGGTGGTTAAATCTGAGGCTTATTATGTTAGTGCTTCTAAAGAGTTTACTTTTTCATCTATTGGGGCTGTACGTACAAGTTTAGGTGTTGCTACTTCAGATAATGCCATTGGTTATATGGATGGGGCAATTGGCTCTGTTGAGTATCAACCGTTTGAGGTATTACAAGTTGCAGCAGAATATGATGCGAATGCGGTTAATGTTGGCGTAAAAGCGTTTGCGCCTGATTCATGGTTGCCTAATGGTTGGGATTTATATGTAAGCGCGCACTTGTACTCTAGTGATGATGAGCATAATGAACGGGATGCTTGGTTTAATTTTGGTATAAGCGTACCGCTTGGGGCTGGAAGTGCCACAGAGGATCGTTCTTTGGCTTTTAGTAGTGATGAAGCTTATCGGGTTGAGATGCTTGGTGAAGTAGAAGGGCTAAGTACTAAGGGGGAAGGTGAAAACGAATACATGGGTTCCCGCCTTCGCGGGAATGACGGGGGAAAGCACGGGAATGATGGTATTAATGAACGCGTTGCTATGTTGGCGCAACGCCTTGAGAACGAGGGTTTTGAAAGTGTTTCTTTAGGATTGTCTGGCGACGATGTCCTTATTCGTATTGAGAATAATATTTATAACCAAAATGAAATGGATGCGATTGCGGTTGTACGTCATTTATCATTAGTTGCACTGGGTGATGTGCAAGGGACAATTGAATTAACAAACTCTGGTGTTGTTAGTTACGCTGAAGCATTACGTGGTGGAGATCCTGAAACAAGTTCAGGAAGTAGTGAAACTGGTATCTTTGCTGGTTGGTTTGGTGATGATTCTGTTAATTGGCTAGTTAAAAATGAAAGTTCTACCCATTTTACTCCAAGGTTAATACTTGCCCCAGAACTTAAGTCATTAGTGGGTACTGAGTACGGTGCATATGATTATGAAGTTGCTATTAGCTCTCGTTTGCAAATGAGTTTATGGGATGGTGGCGTTATTGAAGTACGCCACTTGTCTGACTCTGTGGTGAATAGCGATGACTTTGATGGTGGCGAGTACTATCAAAAGAAATATGGCTTGGATGAAGGCATTGATACTCGCTTATTTCATCAAACCTTTGTGTTGCCATTTAATGTATTTACTAAGTTTAGCTTTGGACGTGTTTATGGCGACCATGACGGTTTATTAAATGAAACTCGCTGGGCTGATAATACTAATACGCATAGGGTAACTACGTTAGTTGGTGATTTTGAAAATGATATTTGGGTTTGGGGCGGTAAAAAAACAATTAAGCAGCAACCCAAACTAGTTAAGTACCGTTACCGATATCACCCACTTAATTGGGATATAGAATTAACCGCTGGTGAATATTGGCATGGCGATAAAGGTTTTACCTTACGCTCGCTACACTGGTTTAACAATGTGCAAGTTGGTGTTCGTTATAAGCGTACCAAATTTGACGATGCCGATGGCGGCGAAGAAGAAGACTTTTTAGCGCTTGGTTTTAGTATTCCACTAAACTTTGGCAAATCAATGAAGCCTAATTACGGTGTGCAAGTAATGGGTACTGAACAATGGGATTACTATATTGAAACATCCCTTACTGAAGAAAACACCGGTAATACGATTAAGTCTGGGTTTGGTAAGGAGCCAAGCCTTTATCATAACTTGAATAGAGCTTACTTTAACCGCGATAGGTATTAGTTACGAATACGGTACTTTGTACCTTCGCTACTTCGAGTACGTCACTGCGTGACTTCGAATACGTAGCTTCGCTATTTCGGATACGGTACTTCGTACCTTCGGATACGCTGCGCTTCGATAGTTCATTCGTGATTCGAAGTGAAACGCATTCGGAGCAAAGCGTATTTGTAACTGAAGATGTAAAATTACATTGTACAAACTTAAAATAAACAACAACTAAGGGTTGTCGTCTTCGTTGTTGTTTTATATTATATTACATACTTGTAATAATTTTTTACAAGTTGTGCTCAGGGCTTAAACACATGGCACCCATGTGTTAAACGGATTTACTCACTTAAATAAAGAAATATAAAAAAATGTTAACTACAAAATTAAAAAAACTTTCAGGCTTAATGCTATTAGGAGCCAGTTTAACGCTAACTGGGTGTGATTTATTTGATAATGATTCTGATGATTCTCCATCAGGCACATTAGCTACTTTTTCTGGTAACGCCTTAAAAGGTGTTTTAGCTAACGCAGATGTAAACTTATACCACTACACAGATATTACTAACGCTGTACTTTCTACAACTACAGATGAAAATGGTGACTACGAACTGAGTGGTTTATTGGATGATGCTGGTGTTTACTTAATTAGTGTTACTGCCAACGACAACACAACAATGCTATGTGACGTTGAAAACTGTGGCACAGCAGATGCGCCAATTGCTTTTGGTGAAACAGTACCAAGTGCTTCATTAGCAGGTGTTGAACTTAGTAATGTAACTTATGTAGATGATGCAGAAGAAGCAGTAACAGTTAACGCTCAAGTTAATGCGGTTACATCAATTGCGACTGAACTTTATGTTTCTAACCTAGAAACAACTAACCCTGATTTAGGTGCTATCACTGCTGATGATTTCACTGCAAGCCAAACTGCTGTAACTAAAACGGTTGCTGCGATATTTGGTGTAGAAGTAACAGCCCATACCAACGTATTTACTTTAGAGTTACCAAACCTGAATGACCCTGAAGAAACTGCTGCTGCTGATGCTTCTGAGTCTGGTTTTGCCATTATTAATGCGGCGGTTACTACTTCGACTAGTGATAATATTGCCGAATCAATTGCTACTATTGTTGAGACAGCTGTAGTGCTTACTGAAACGGACTCTTCAGATCCTGCTTACCAAGAAGCAGCAAGTGCTTGGGAAGACGTTCAGGCAGATGTTATGGCAGAAGCTGTTGTAGTTTCACAAAACCCTGAAATTACTCTTTCTGAAGAAGCTGCTGAAGCAGTTACTGAAATTGAAGATGCAGCTAATGAAGGTGTAGACTTAGAAGAGATTGAAGATGCTGTTGAAGATGCAGAAGACACTGTTGGTAACCCAACGGGTGGAGAAAGTGGCGGCGCTTAATAGACTCTAGTTTCGAATACGGCGCTTTGCGCCTTCGAATACGTAGCTTCGCTACTCCGAGTACGCTAACGCTTCGAGTTTGGAATGAAATGTATTCGTGATTCGTATCAAAGAGTATATGTAAATTTAAAAAACCAGTGCTAATTGCACTGGTTTTTTGTTTCTAATACGCTAACGCTGCGCCTAGTTACGAATACATCACTGCGAGATTTCGAATATGTAGCTTCGCTACTTTGAATACGCTATCGCTTTGATAGTTGCTTCGTGATTCGGAGTGAAACGTATTCGAAGGCGCAGAGCGCCGTATTCGTACCTAGTTAGTTTAAAAACTGATCCGAAACCCTCCTGATATTTGCCCATAATCTACATCACTACCATCAACATATATCATAGCTTCAAGTATCCATCTTGCTCGGTTATTTATTTTGTATTCAATACCAGCACCAAGGCTTGGGCCGGTTTCGCTAAATTCCTTTTTGATATTGGATTGGTTTTGATTTGTTTCTTGGGGAATTGTGCTTGAAACTCCGCCAAGGCTAGGTGGGGAGGGGATGTCATTTTCAATACTGTGTTGGTTTTGTATAATCTCTAGGTCGGTAATACCAGCAATAGCAAATAGGTTTAATTTTTTTTGTACTGGGTAGGTATATACTGCATAAATTCCCATTAAGCTGTCTAACTCTCGATCAAATGAATCTATTTCATCTTCCGATAAGCCACTCGCGTATCTTACTTCAAACCCTATGTTACTGGTGTAGTTATAGCCTAGTCTAGCTGTTAATGTTGTTAAGGCGAACTCACTAAACGAGTCTTCTACATGTATACCGTGGCCAATTGATAAGCCTAAATAATATTGCTGGTTTGGTTGGAAATTATTGTATTCATATGTTTGAGCGTAAACGGAAATTGATAACAAAAACGCTATCGTAAGAGTAGTTAGTTTAGCGAAAGAATTCACAGTGAAACTCCTGAATTTTTTATTTTTACATTGAATTAATCATAGACGATCTTTTCTTTAGTTTCGAATACGTCACTACGTGACTTCGAATACGTTTCGCTTCGATAGCTGCTTCGAAATGAAAAGTATTCGTAGTGCAACGTATTCGAGATTCGTAACTAAGGTATGTATTCATAGTGCAACGCATTCGGAGGCGCAGAGCGTCGTATTCGTAATTGAATTCATTCGATATTCTGTGCTGTTTTGTATTTTAATTCGGAGGTACGAAGTACCGTATTCGAAGTGGAACGTATTCGTAATTCGTACCTAATGTATGCTAAACTTCAGCGCATAAAAAATAAGGACTTTTAAGAAACATGAAAATTGCAATTGCCGGCACCGGCTATGTAGGTTTATCTAATGCTATGTTATTAGCGCAACACAACGAAGTGGTTGCGGTAGATATTATACCCGAGAAAGTAGAGTTACTTAATAAACGCCAATCTCCCATTGTAGATACTGAAATTGAAGATTTTTTAGCAAATAAAGACATTAATTTTAATGCCACTTTAGACAAAACCATTGCTTATAAAAATGCTAAGTTTGTGGTTATTGCTACCCCTACAGATTATGACCCAGTATCAAACTATTTTAATACCAGCTCAGTTGAAGCGGTTATAAAAGACGTTTTAGCGATAAACCCTGATGCAGTAATGGTAATTAAGTCAACGGTTCCTGTTGGCTTTACTGAGGAGGTTAGAGCTAAATATAACTGTACTAATATTATCTTTTCACCTGAGTTTTTACGTGAAGGTAAAGCGCTTCATGATAATTTGTATCCATCTCGCATTATTGTTGGTGAAGAAAGTGAACGTGCGAGTATTTTTGCCAACCTGTTGGTGCAGGGCGCAAAAAAAGAAAATATTGATGTGTTATATACACAATCTACCGAAGCTGAAGCAGTTAAGTTATTTTCAAATACTTATTTAGCGATGCGCGTAGCGTATTTTAATGAATTAGATTCTTATGCTGAAGTTCATGGTTTAGACTCAAAACATATTATTGAAGGCGTTGGTTTAGACCCTCGTATTGGTAACCATTACAATAACCCTTCATTTGGTTATGGTGGTTACTGTTTACCAAAAGATACTAAACAACTTAGAGCTAACTACCAAGATGTGCCTAATAACATTATTAGTGCCATTGTTGATGCCAATACCACCCGCAAAGACTTTGTTGCCGACTCTATTATTGCTAAAGGGCCAAAAGTCGTTGGTGTGTATCGTTTAATTATGAAGTCTGGCTCTGATAATTTTAGAGCTTCATCAATACAAGGCATTATGAAACGCATTAAAGCTAAGGGTATTGAAGTAGTTATCTATGAACCTGTGCTAGAAGAAGATGAGTTTTTTAATTCTAAAGTATATAGCGACTTAGATGCGTTTAAAGCTATATCTGATGTGATTGTTTCGAACCGCATGGCGGAAGAATTGGTTGATGTTGCTGACAAAGTTTATACCCGTGACTTGTTTGGTTCAGATTGAACCTTAGATACGAATACGGTACATCGTACCTCCGGATACGCTATCGCTTCGAATACGTAGCTTCGCTTCTTCGAATATGTCACTGCCGGACTCCGAAGACGCTGCGCTTCGATAGCTGCTTCGTAATGAAATGTATTCGTAGTGCAACGTATTCGAAGGCGCGGAGCGCCGTATTCGTAACTAAAGTTTAGTTTTCAAATATTTCATGAAGCCGCCTATCATTTTTGAAATTTCTTCAGACTCTTTAAGCCAGGCATCACCACTTTCTTTTGAAATGTAGCCTACTTTCATCCCTACATAGGTTTGTGTTTTGAACTCACCAAGAGAGCCTTTCGCTATTGTTAAAAAGCGAAACTTTTCTTGTGGGGTATACCTTTCTAATCCTTCGGCAATATTGCTGGGGACAGAAAGGCACGAGCGGGTGATTTGATCTTTAAAGCCATAGTCTTTCAATGATGCAAGAGACTTGTAGACAGTGCTACTTAATTCACAGCTACGCTGCCATAGATCTAAGTTTTCGTATTGCATAGTAATATCCTTATAGATGAGCTGCACAGCCTGTGCATAAAAATAAGCATAGACGATTATTTCGAATACGGTACTTCGTACCTTCGGATACGCTACACTTCGGATACGCCCCGCTCCGAAGACGCTGCGCTTCGATAGCTGCTTCGTGATTCGGAATGCAATGTATTCGAAGTGCAACGTATTCGTAATTTGCACCTATTATTATTCGTAACTCGAAACGAATTCTCTATGGCAAGTTTTAAGCTTTTGTTTTACATTATATATTCACCATATAGATAGGCGCTTTTATCGCGTGAACCGATGGCCATAATTAATAAAAAAACAATTAAAAATCTAAAGCAACGGGTAAAAGATTCCACTAAAGAATTGTTCAATAGAAGCCTTGATCAGCATATAAACCTAGCTGTAACCGGGTTGTCGCAAAGTGGTAAAACTGCATTTATTACCTCTTTAGTTAATCAGCTGGTTAATGAAGGTAATGGCAAACCGTTAACCTTTTTTAATGTTGTTCATGAAGGTCGTTTTATTGCGGCTAAGCGTGTTCCGCAATCAAACTTACACATCAGCCGTTTTGATTATGACGGCGCAATGCAAAACTTGGGACAAGATGAACCTATCTGGCCAGAGCCCACTAAAAATATTAGTGAATTACGTTTAGCCATTCGTTATTACCCTGATCAATCACTATTAAAATATGCCAAAGAAATGGCGACTTTGTATGTTGATATTACCGATTATCCAGGTGAGTGGTTGCTTGATTTGCCCATGCTGAATCAAACCTTTGAAGAATGGTCTCAGTACATGGGCGATTTGTTGTTACAAGAGCCGCGAAAAGAGCTAGCCGCCGACTTTTTAACAAAGCTGGAAGAAATTGATCCTTTAGGGCCGGTGAATGAAGATTTATTGGCTGAACTTGCTAGTGAATATACCGAATTATTATTAAAGTTTAGGCACGAGCTAGGGCTTTCTGTTATTCAGCCTGGGCGTTTTATATTACCCGGGGAGCATGAAGGCGCGCCTATTTTGCAATTTGTGCCTTATCCGTTTTTTAACGATGTAGAAAAAAATGAATACCAGTCAGCAGGGCAAGATACCTTTATTGGTATGCTTAGAGCTCGATATTTAGAATACCGTGAGCGCATAGTACGGGAGTTTTATAAAAAACACTTTGTTAAATTTGACCGTCAAATTGTCTTGGCCGATTGTTTAACGCCATTAACCAATGGCCCGCATGCGTTTAATGATTTACAACAAGCAGTAGCGCTTATTTTAGAAAGCTTTGCCTATGGAAAAGCCAATATCCTTACCAGGTTGTTTTCGCCTAAAATTGATAAGTTATTATTTGCCGCTACGAAAGCTGATCATATTACTGGTGAGCAACATACAAATTTAACCGCGTTACTGGAACAGTTAGTTTATAAAGCGAAAAAAACACTAAGTTTTGATGCAATAAAAATGAAAACCCTTGCCATTGCCTCGGTGCAGACTACCCAGCAAGGTAAAAGCGAATATCAGGGTAAGTCATTGTCGGTATTAAAAGGTAAACGCTTAGATACGCAAAAATCAATTACCGTCTACCCTGGCGCGGTACCAGCAAAGTTGCCGAGCAAAGAGTATTGGACTGAACAAGGGTTTAAATACATCGCCTTTAAACCTATGAATAAAATTGCAGAGCATGAAGCGTTGCCAAATATTAGAATAGATCAGGTGTTACAGTTTTTATTGGGAGATAAATTAAAATGAGTCAGGAAAACGATAAATATGAACAGCAAATTTTATTTAATGAAGGGCCTGACTTAACCAATGTACAAGCGGATTTAAATAACCAACCTGAAAATCAGGTGATTTTACCCGAAGCTGCGTGGCAACCCGTTGATGAAAGCTTTAGCGACGATGTAATTGAGCTCAAAAAATCTAAACCACGGTGGTTATGGCGAGTCGTTGGAGTATCATCTTTAGCGCTGCTAAGTTATGAGCTAATCGACTTTTTGATCACTGGCTTTAGTAGCTCGCCAATAATTACTGCCGTTTATTCAGTGTTTTTTGCGGCTATTGCCGGTATTTCTGGTTTGGCGTTATTAAAAGAATTAAGAGGGTTAAGACAGTTTAAACGCCAAACTAAAAATCAGCATAAAGCTGCGCAGCTGCTCGCCAATGAAACACTTTTTGATGCTAAAACATTTTGTCAAAAAATTAGCCTGAAATTACCTTCTGATGCAGTGGATGAACACCAACAAACGTTTGAAGAAAACATTGGAGAAGAGTTAACCGAACAAGAAGTATTGCACCTGTATTCTAAACAAGTATTAAGCCATGTAGATGAACAAGCGTTAAATCAGGTAGCCAAGTTTTCGACCGAAGCCGTTGTATTAGTAGCAGTAAGCCCTGTCGCTATTATTGATATGTTGGTGTTAATGTGGCGCAACTTGCGCATGCTGGATAAAATTGCTGGCTTATATGGCGTTAGGCTTGGCTATTGGAGCCGCCTGAAATTAATTAAACATGTATTTACCAACATGGCCTACGCGGGTGCTAGTGAAATAATTGCAGACGTTGGCTTAGATTTATTAGGCGTTGAAACACTAGGTCGGTTATCAACCCGTGCTGCGCAGGGCCTAGGTGCGGGAATGTTAACTGCTCGCTTAGGAATTAAAACAATTAATCTGTGTAGACCAATTCCATTTACTGATAATCCACCAGGCATAAGCCAAGTTCGCCAGCAAGTAATTAGCCAAGTTAAAGGGCTGTTAACCGCAAAAGTTAAGTGATAGCAATCAGTATAATGCTCTCTTCATTAACTAACTTACTGAAAATCAGACAATGTTAATACCCTGTAAAGATATTAATACAGGTTTTCAGTAATATTTCCATGGTAAAAATTTCTCATCTAGAACCACTTCTTATAGT
Source organism: Thalassotalea psychrophila (assembly GCF_031583595.1). Lineage (NCBI taxonomy): Bacteria > Pseudomonadati > Pseudomonadota > Gammaproteobacteria > Alteromonadales > Colwelliaceae > Thalassotalea > Thalassotalea psychrophila. Next base: position 3,327,084 of record NZ_CP134145.1, on the reverse strand, counting down.
CTTAGGTCCAACTAATAAATAGGCTTAACCGATCAAAATAGATTTGTTCGAGCCTATGATCTCAATGGGGGTTACATAAACAAATAAAGTTTTATTTGTTTTGAATAAACTCATGTAGGAACAAAAGGACAATATACATGGCGAAGGCAACTTCATATGTTTCTAAACCAGCCGATGAACATGGCTTTATCAATTGGACCGACGAAGAAAACTCTACTTGGCAAAAGCTTTATTCTCGTCAACTGGCATGCATAGAAAATAAAGCTTGTGATGAGTATGCAGAAGGCCTGAAAAAACTGAATTTACCAGAAGACCGTATACCTCAACTTGCTGAAGTAAGTGAAGTATTACTTAAAGAAACTGGCTGGCAGTGTTATCAAGTGCCAGCCTTAATAGGTTTTGGTGAGTTTTTTAAATTATTATCAGAAAGAAAATTCCCAGTTGCTACTTTTATTCGTAGCACTGAAGAGTTTGATTATTTACAAGAGCCAGATATTTTTCATGAAATATTTGGTCATTGTCCATTATTAACCAATCCATCTTTTGCTAACTTTACCCAGTTGTATGGTGAAATAGGATTAAATGCCAGCAAAGAAGATAGAGTGTATTTGGCGCGTTTATACTGGTTTACCATTGAGTTTGGTTTATTAAATACTAAAGATGGTTTACGTATTTACGGTGGCGGCATTATATCTTCGCCAGGTGAAACCTTATATGCCATGCATGATACTTCGGTAATTAGAAAAGAATTGGATAATGCTGAGCAGTTGGTTGATGTATATAGAACACCGTATAGAATAGATATAATGCAACCAATTTATTTTATGTTAAACAGCATTAAAGAATTAGACAAAATTGGTAAACTCGATTTACTAGCATTGGTAGAACAAGCTAAAAAGCTTGGTTTACATGAACCAATGTTTCCACCTAAAACAAAAGCAATAGCAAGTTAAGGATGCAAATGACAACTACATTAGCAAAACAAGAATGCGAAGCATGCCAAGTAGGCGCTCCAAAAGTTTCAGACGAAGAATTAGCACAACTAATTGGCCAAATACCTGATTGGGTACCAGAAGTGCGCAATGGTGTGATGATGTTAGAGCGTGTATTTAAATTTAAAAACTTTAAATTAGCGTTAGAGTTTACCAACAAGGTTGCTGAATTAGCTGAAGCTGAATTTCATCACCCGGCAATTACCACTGAATGGGGTAAAGTAACGGTAACATGGTGGACACACGCGATTAAAGGTCTTCATCAGAATGACTTTATATGTGCTGCTAAGACGGATGAACTACTTTAGGTACGAATACACCACTTTGTGGTTTCGAATACATTACTTCGTAATTACGAATACGTAGCTTCGCTACTCCGAATACATTTCATTCCGAATTACGAAGCCGTTATCGAAGCGCAGCGTATTCGGAGTGAAACGTATTAGAAGTGCAACGTATTCGAAGCGTCAGCGTATTGAAGTAAAGTTTTTTCAAAGACGATAAATATCTATTAGTATTTATCGTCTTTTTTGTTGTAAAATAAACTTTACAGCAAAATTAACTATTAAAAGTAGCGGAATATATAGTGCGTTTACAAATTGAATGTCAGGACAGGTTCGGTATAGCTCAGGAAGTATTAGCAATTTTCGTCGAGCGAGAAATTAATGTTAGAGGGATAGATGCGGTTACTGAATCTGGGCAAATATTTGTTCATATACCTGATTTAGATTTCAGCCAACTGCAAGACTTTATGCCACAGTTAAGGCTGATTGATGGTGTACTTGATGTTAAAACTACTACACATATGCCTTCAGAGCGCGAGCGTGAAGTTTTAGATACTATCGTTCGGACTTTACCCGATCCTGTTATTACTATTGACGCCAAAGCCGCCATTTATGGGGTTAATGACCTTGCGAAACAAAAAATTTCTGAAGATTTAAAAGACATTGTCGGCCAACAAGTGAGCCAATGGTTAAAGGGATTTAATTTTAACCGATACTTAGAATCTGAAGAGACATTACCGCATACCCGCAAATTAAAGTTTCTTGATGAAGACTATGTTGCCGATATTTTACCGGTGACTGTCGCTGGCGAAAGCGAAGATAAAGTGCTTGCTGGCGCTATTTTAATGCTTAAGTCTGAAGCCCGTCTTGGTCAACAAATAACCGCATTTAAGCATCCCAAAGATAATGATTTTGCTGGTATACAAGCAAGCTCTGCAATGATGCGAAAAGTGGTGCGAGAAGCCCGCCGAATGGCACACCTTGATTCTTCTATATTAATTATGGGAGAAACTGGAACCGGTAAAGAGTTATTGGCGCGCTCTTGTCATAATGCCAGTGACAGAGCAGATAGCCCGTTTGTGGTGTTAAATTGTGCTGCTTTACCTGATGACGTTAGTGAAACTGAATTGTTTGGTAAATTACTGAGCCAGACAGAAACTAAAAAAGGCATTTTTGAATTAGCCGATGGCGGCACTATCTTTTTAGATGAAGTGTCAGAAATGTCAGAAAAACTGCAATCTAAATTGATCAGAGTTCTAGAAAATAGCAGTTTTAGAAGAATTGATGACGAAAATGAAATAACCGTTAATATACGATTTATCAGCTCTACCAATAAAGATTTATTGGCGATGGTTGAAAAAAACGAATTTAGAGAAGATTTATATTATCGCTTAAACGTTTTAGGTCTTTCTATTCCACCGTTGCGCGATAGAAAACAAGATATTTTGCCGCTTGCCGACACATTTATTCGTAAATCGGCGCAGTTAAATCATCGCGCTAACGTTCAGTTTGATAAAAATTGTCGTGACTTTATTGAGCATTACCCTTGGCCTGGTAACGTTAGACAGCTTGAAAATGTAATTTTAAGAGCTGTATCGTTACTAGAAGGCGAAACGATCAGAATATCTAACTTACAACTGCCAAACTATACGCCAGATCATGGCTACCTTGAAGAAGAGTTTGAAGGCACACTAGAAGAAGTGGTTAAGGGCTTTGAGGCCGATTTACTGAGGAAATTATATCCCGCTTACCCAAGTACCAGACAATTGGCTAAAAAGCTTGGTTTAAGCCATACGGCAATTGCTAATAAGCTACGTGAATACAACATCAATAAAAAAACTGTGAAAATATAAAATATGATTAAGTTATATGGATACTGGCGCTCTTCAGCTGCTTATCGAGTGCGAATTGCATTAAATCTGAAAAAAATTGAGCATGAACTCGTTTCAGTTCATTTAGTAAAAGATGGTGGGCAGCAGCATAGTGACAGTTATGTCAAAATGAATCCAAGCCACCTGGTACCAACCTTGGTCGATGGTGATTTTAATTTAAATCAATCGCTAGCGATTATTGATTATCTTGAAGAAACAAATTCAAACGTTGCGCTTTACCCAAGAGATATAAAAAATAAAGCTTTAGTTAAAGCCCTAGCTTATGATTTAGCGTGTGAAATTCACCCACTAAATAATTTAAGAGTGCTGCAGTATTTATCAAATGAACTAAGCATTACTGTTGATCAAAAAACGGCTTGGTACCATCATTGGATCATCGAGGGCTTTTCTGCACTAGAGCTTCGTTTAGCAAAAACGTCTGGTCAATACTGCTTTGGCGATAACATTACCGTTGCTGACTTATGTTTGATCCCACAAATTTATAATGCCAAACGTTTTAATGTGGATATGTCAGCATTTCCATTAATTAATAAAATAGAAAGCAATTGCGCTAAATTACCTGCATTTATAGATGCAGAGCCTGAGAATCAAGCGGATGCCACTTAAGTTACGAATACGGCACTTCGTGCCTTCGGATACGGCGCTACGCGCCTCCTAATACGCAGGGGCTTCGAATACGTACCTTAGTGACGAATCTCGAATACGTTGCACTACGAATACAAACCTTAGTTTCGAATACGGCGCTTCGCGCCTCCTAATACGCTGAAGCTTCGATAACCACTTCGTAATTCGTAATTCGGAATGTAATGTATTCGAAGTAGCGAAGCTACGTATCCGAAGCGATAGCGTATTCGAAGTGAAACGTATTCGAAGTGAAACGAATTCGAAGCGTCAGCGTATTTGTATTTTTTCAAATAAAACAAAAAAACTTTAAACTTTTTTATGTTTTAGCTATCTTTAATATAAGCGTATTAAAATTTTTTAGGGTATCCAATTGTCAGACGTAAACTCAAATATAGAATCATCCGCCGCCAACAAAAATGCTTCGTCTACATTAGTATTTGTAATTATTATCGTGGTGGTAATTAGTGTGTTTGGCTATTTATTTTTACAAGGTGAAGAGCAAGAGTTAAAGCCAGTAGTTAAAGAAGAAGTTATTGCTGAGCCAGAAGTGATAGTGCCAGTTAAAACTGAAACAATAAGCGAGCCTGTACAAATAGAACAGCCTGTTGAAGTTGAGCCTGAAATTATAAAGCCCGTTCTACCTGATTTAGATGTAAGTGATGATTTTATTGTTGTTAAAGCCACCGAAATATCTTGGCGAAAAGAGTTGTTGGACTTAATAATAACAGACGATTTGGTACGCAGAATTGTTGTTTTTACTGATAATTTTTCTCGCGGTGAAATGGCGTATAGTCATTTACCTTTAAAACCATTAACTGGAAAGTTTTCAGTAAAACCAAGTGCTATTGAAACTGATGATAGCTACCAATTTAACGAGTCAAACTTTACTCGTTATGAAGACTACATTGAGTTACTGCATTCATTTGAACCCGAAGCCTTAGCGAACAATTTTATTGAAATAAAACCTTTATTTGAGCAAGCCTTTAGCGAATTAGGTTACCCCGATCAAACTTTTGAACAAGTGCTACACCTTGCAATTGACCGAATACTCGATTTTCCTGTGCCAGCAGAGCAGCCGGCATTGGTGCAACCAAGTGTGGTTTATAAATATCAAAATCCAGAGCTTGAAGAATTAGCTGCTGCCGATAAATTTTTATTGCGGTTAGGCAAAGAAAATTTATTACAATTAAAAGCCATCGCTTTAGCATTAGAAAATCAGCTTAGTCTACAAAGCATGCAGTGATTTATAATGAGTAAAGAGTTCGTTTAACGAAAAGTTATGGCTAATTTATCTAATTTTGTCCCGGTGAAAATACCTAGAACCAATAGACGCTTTATTAAATGGTGTAGCTGTCATTTACTAACGCTATTAGGTTGGCAGATTAGCGGTAGCTTTCCAAACGAGAAAAAATTAATTTTAGCGGTAGCGCCGCATACTTCAAACTGGGACTTTGTCATAGGCGTGATAGTAAAGCTGGCACTTGATTTAAAGTTAAATTTTCTTGGTAAAGATGCAATATTTATTTGGCCATTTAATATTTGGTTAGAATCCATTGGTGGTATCGCTATTGATAGAAAGTCAGCCCATGGTGTAGTAGGGCAAATGGTCGACAAGTTTGGACAGCAGGAAACGTTAGTACTCGCTTTAGCACCGGAAGGAACTCGTTCGAAAGTTCATGAATGGAAAAGTGGATTTTTACATATAGCAAATAAAGCTAACGTACCCGTACTACCTATTCAAATAGACTATAAAGGCAAACAAGTAATATTTTATCAAGCGCGTAACATAAGCGCCGATATTGATGACGAACTGCAAGATATCAAATCAATTTTCAGCAAGGATTGTGCAAAAAATCCGCATAATTTTTAACTGTTTTTAAAATTGGCTGCTTTTCAGTAAATAGCTCTTGCACACAACCTTACAATTAGCCATAATGCGCCTCGCTTTAGGTAAATTACCTATCGCCATTATGGTGCCTCTTTTGGTCCTCCCGCAATGATACTCTGTGAACTCGGCCAGGCCTGGAAGGGAGCAACCGCAGCAGACGACTCATGTGCCGGGATGTGGCTGAAAGAGGGGCCACCTCTTTCTTATACCCCCCTTTTTTCTCTTTATTTATCCATCAATATTAATGTTCTTAATATTGAAATTTAATTGCTATTGTTAAAATACTTAGCATGAAGAAAATCGTTTGAAATGCTATGGTTTTCTGCTAATTTAAGCTTAAGTTTTATTTTATAGATTTCCGTTTTATGCATGACAAATATACCGATGAATTAAATCTTCAAGATGTGCCTTTTGACGCCGCAACATTAAGCTATGAGAAACCTGAGTTAAATAAGAATTACTGGATTGTTGATGATTTTTTCTCTCAGAAAAAAGCAACTGAAATAGCAAATAGATGTTTTAACAAAAAGAAGTGGAAATTAGGCAAGCCGTATACAAACGAACTATGGCCAGGAATGAGATCCAAAAATGCTTTAAAGAAAAATGAGCTGTCCTTAGTTGAAGAATGGGCAAAGGAACAACTTGGTAAAAGCAAGCTATGGGTTGCAACTTCTAATGAAGTTGTAGTCGATAGTAATACGGCAATTTTGGTTGGGGCAAATGAAGGTGCTTCCCGTCCCCATGTAGATAATAGACAGTTATGCCAATACGGTGCTGTACTGTATTTAAGCCAGAAACCACAACCACACTCAGGTACTTCATTTTATCGACTTAAATACCCAAATGGAGCTGCAGGGGGAAATATTGTTAATGCACCGTATAATAATTTAGTAGATGCTTTAAAAACAACTAGCTTGCCACCTAGTGCTTGGTATGAAGACCTGAGTATAGAAAACAAATTCAATAGATTATTTCTCTTCAAAGGAAATATTGCACATAGCGCTTCAAGTTATTTTGGCCAAGATAAAAGAGACAGGCGATTAGCAGTTACGTTTTTTTGGATGGCAGAATAATACAGATTTTTAGTAGGTTATCTTTTTTCTGAATCTTCTATTTGCTTTTCAACATCGCTAATCGCTTTTCTGCATCGACCTAAACGTTGATGCAGAGTTAAGATCTCTTGCTGCATAGTTGCAGTGTCATGTTTTTTAGTTTTTGCTAATTCATGCTCTTTAATTCGGATCATTTCTTGCAAACGTCGCTCAAAACCTTGAAATTCAGCAAGTTTCGCATAAAGTTGATGCGATGACATTAATACTGCCTTTGCTTGGTTTTTAAATTTAGCTGTGTGTTTGGCTTTTGCTTGGGTTTTTTGTTTATTTAACCTGTTACGACGATCAAGTCGATATTCACTATCATGATGGCGACTGTCGTTCGATTTTATTGCGGTAATAAGTGACGAGATCTGTTCTTCTAACTCTGCCATTAACGCATCACAAAAATCTCTGTGTTTAGTGTTTAGTAATTGCTGTAAATGATCTAAGCGTTTTTGAGTGTATTTAACGTAGGCGTAATAACTAGAGCTGGTGATAGGAAATAATTTCTCATCAAACATTGCTTCATCTTGCAAATAATAATGTGATTTACGTTGCTTGTTAGCTTGATCTGCCGCATTGGCATCAGTTTCAAGCTGATCTAATATTGACTTTAATCGAGTTAAAGAACGTTCCATAAGTATCCTTTAAAACCAAGCCTGATAAGCAAGCTTTATTGCCATGATTATTACCACCGTAATAAATATAGGGCGGATGAACCTGCTGCCATAGCGAATAGCTGAATGGGCGCCAAGCCATGATCCTACTATCATAAACACTCCCATTGCCAAACCCAGCAAAAAGTTAACTTGACCAAAGTATATGAAGGTTAATAGAGATGTAAAGTTACTGATAAAGTTCATGCTTCTAGACAAGCCCGAGCTTAATAAAATGTTCATTTTATATAAAGCTAAAGAAGAAACGGTCCAAAATGTACCTGTTCCAGGCCCAGCAAAACCGTCATAAAAGCCCAACACAAAACCTTGTATGCTTTGCTTTATTTTTAATATTGCATTTGTCTTTGGCAAATTGGCCGATTCATTCAACGCTGATTGTGAGCACAAGGTGTATAAAGCACAAAGTAAGATAATAATAGGTAGCAACTTATTTATTAGCTCGGCACTAACAAAATTAACAATTATGGTGCCAACTAAAGCGCCAAATGCTGTTGCGATAGCCGCCATAATCCAAAATAGCGGGTTAAATAGTTTTTTTCGATAAAAAGTAACTGATGCGGTAAATGAGCTAAAACACGCGGCTAGCTTGTTTGTACCCAGGGCAATATGAGGGGGAAGACCTGAGGACAATAAAACTGGCACGGTTAACAAGCCACCCCCACCTGCAATTGCATCAATAAAACCTGCGATAAACCCAACTATAGATAATGTTAATAATAAGTAGGGATCTGAGAAAAGTTCAAACATGGGCAGATTAATGACTCTAAAACAATTGAAGTGTTAATTAGTTAACGGGATCTGAGTAAGGGTGACCTAATCCAATTAAAATAGCCAGAAAATAATATTATTTGTAATATTTTATCTTGGATTACCAAATAGATACTAAATGCTTATTATTTGTATAGAAAAGTGTCCATTAATATTTTAGGGATAATTTTCAATGACTTTTTTAGTTATTGTTTTTAAAGTAAAAATTAATTTCATCTAAAGTATAATTTATAGTAATAAGCCGTTTTTTATTATTCACATTTGTGCATAAATATTCTGAAACTTCATGTATTTATGCGGCCATTGCTTTGAAAGTTGTAACTAAAGTGTGTAGTTTTGTAAGAAAAATTAACTTTATGTAACTTATGTTGTTGACCTGTTAAATAAAATCGTTTTATTATCACTGTCGACAGATCAGGTCTAATGACCAAACAATAAAAAAATCTAACAAAGCAATATAGCTTTGATTTTTAAACAATAGAATCACCTTAGAGTGGTCCAGGGAGTAAACATGTATAGCAATAATAAACTTGCTAAAGCAGTTCGCCTAGCATTAGTGTTTGGCGCAGCATCAACAGCTGGTATTTCTGCAAACGCATTCGCGGCAGAAGAAGCAACAGCTGAAGAAGAAGTAGAACGCATTGAAGTTACCGGTTCACGTATCAAACGTACCGATATGGAAGGTGCTAACCCAGTACAAGTTATTACTCGCGAAGATTTAATCGCCACGGGTATTTCAAACATGGGTGATATCCTTCAAAAGATTCCATCTGTAGCGGGTGCAGGAACTAACACTGCAATCAACAATGGTGGTTCTGGTGCAGTTCGTGTATCACTTCGTGGTCTAGGTGCAGAAAGAACATTAGTACTTTTAAACGGTCGTCGTATGGTTGCCTCAGGTCTAGGTGCTAATGCCTCTGTAGATTTAAGTACAATCCCTACTGCAATCGTTAAGCGTGTTGAAGTTCTTAAAGATGGTGCATCTGCTATCTACGGTTCTGATGCCATTGGTGGTGTTGTAAACATCATTACGCGTAATGATTTCGAAGGTATGGAATTTAACGCTAGTTACGATGTTGGTACTGAAGAAAGCGATGGCGCAACTAAAACAGTTGATTTAACTATTGGTTTTGCTAGCGAAAAAGGTAGTGCGGTAGTTAACGCATACTACGTTCAGCAAGAAGCACAATGGTCTGGCGATCGTGATTGGTCTGCATACGAATTTAGTAAAGACCCAGATGGTTCATTCTCTAAAGGTGGCTCTTCGGCTCCACCATGGGGTCGTTACAATGGCGTTAACTCATTTAATCCAGATAATTTTATTCCTGAGTTAGATGAGAATGGCGATCCAGTATTTGAAGATGATGGTTCTCCAAGCATGGTATTACCTGCTGGCACTTGTGATTCATTCACTCATGGCGCAAATAGTGGCCCTGGTCAATCTGACCCATCTGATCATACAAGTGCTTTGAATGACCAATGTTGGGATTGGGGCAAAGATACATACAACTACGCTCCAGCAAACTACCACTTAACACCACAAGAAAAATACGGTATTTATGCTGAAGCTCAATATGAAATTAATGACTCAGTACGTGTTAAAACAGAGTTAAGCTTTAACCGTCGTACCTCTGATACTAAACTAGCTCCGCTTCCTTTAGCTCCGCTAGCGTTCTTTGGTTATTCAGCTCCTTACTCTGCTGATAACCACTACAACATGACTCAAGGTCCTGTTGATATGAACGGTGACACGGTTGAAATTTCTGATTGGCGTCGTCGTATGGTTGAAACAGGCGGTCGTGATACTCGCTTCCGCGTTGAAACTGTACGTGCAATGTTTGGTATTGAAGGTGAAATTTTCGATGATTGGGGCTACGAAGTATCTTATATCTTCGGCGCTAACGATGCAGCTACTGCCGGTGCTGGTGGTGTAAACTTTGAGAAGGTTGCTGAAGCGGTGGGTCCAACTCACGAAAATGCTGATGGTGTTTTATCATGTGGTGCTAATGCAGATGAGGCTATTGCAGGTTGTGTTCCTTTAAATGTATTTGGTGTACCAGGTACAGATACAGCTGTTTCACAAGAAATGATGGATTTCATTTTATTTGAAGCGCATGATTTAGGCTCTAACGAACAACAAATCATCTCTGCTTCAATGTTTGGTTCTGCTTTTGAATTACCTGCTGGTGAAGTTGGCGTTGCATTTGGTGTTGAACACAGAGAAGAAAAGGGTGCTGATTACCCAGATGCATTAATTGCACTAGGTATCACTTCGGGTTCATCTCGTACTGCTACTGTAGGTAGCTACGAAGTTGATGAAGTATTTGTTGAAACAAGTATTCCTCTTCTTAATGGCGTATTCATGGCTGAAGCGTTAGATTTAGATTTAGCAGCTCGTTACTCTGACTACAACACGTTTGGTGATACTACAAACTACAAAGTAGGTATTCGTTGGGCTCCTACAGAAAACTTAATTGTACGTGGTACTGCATCAACAGCATTCCGCGCTCCATCTACATCGGATTTATTCGCGGGCGCTTCTGATAACAGCCCAACAGTAATCGATCCATGTGCGACTAACCCAACACCAACTTGTATCGCTGATGGCGTTCCAGCTGGTGGTTTTGAACCAATTGGTGACCAATTATCATCTACTCGTGGTGGTTCAGAAGACGTTCAACCTGAAGAAGCTGATATCTATACTGTAGGTTTTGTTTACAGCCCAGGGTTTGTTGAAGGTTTATCAGTAACAGTTGATTACTGGAATATCGAAATTACTGATGCTATCAGTACGATCGGTGAACAGTTAATCCTAGATAGCTGTGCAGCTACAGGTGAACATTGTGATAAAATCGTACGTTACGGTCCAGATGCTGGTGGTTTATACGGTAACTCGTCTGATATCGATGATCGTACTTCTAACGTTGGTGGTGTAGACTCATCAGGTTACGACTTTAATGCTCGTTACACTACTGAACTTTCATTTGGTCAGTTATCTGTGAACTTAGATACTACGTACTACGATACTTACGATATTATTCAAGCAAATGGTGACGTTCTTTCAAACGGCGGCTACTATTTGAGTGATAATGAAGGTGGTCATGGTAACTTTGCTGAATACAAGTCAAACTTAAATGTTTCACTAACTCAAGATGACTGGTCTGCAAGTTATGCAGTACGTTACATTGGTGAAGTTGATGAAAACTGGTATGTAGATGACGCAGGTGATCAAATTACTCGTACAGTTGATTCACAAGTTATACATGATGCACGATTCACTTACTTCATGGATAATGTAACTGCTAGCATTGGTCTTAACAACCTTACAGATGAAGAGCCTCCGTTCTTAGAGCAAGGCTTCAATGATAATACTGACCCTCGTACATATAGTACAACAGGTCGTCATGCATATGTTTCTGTAGGCGTAAAATTCTAACAGTAAGTTAATTATTGATTTTAAATAATCAAATGTAAAAAGCTAGTCAGTAATGACTAGCTTTTTTTTTGCATAAAACAAAGTGAATTTCTATCTATGCGTAGTACCACAGCCGAATGGCGTATAATATGGCAATATCACTATGAGCAATACAATGCATAATATTATGGCTATTGCGTTAAATTATTGCCCATTTTGCTCTAATTAATTACATTCCTGTATAAATCAATCGAATGCCTTGAATACATGGATATAGGTCCTTAGATTACGTCTGGAGCAATTAATCTGTGCCCTGATTAGCTTTTATTTCGCATGACAAGATCACAAGCTTAATGGAATTGGTAATAGTGTTACTAGTGTTGGGGTCAATGGAATACGAGGGTATTCGAGTCGGGCGGGAGTAAACCAAGTGCTAGTAGAGTTAATTGCAGAAAAATAATATAAAAAAAGACCACTTAATAGTAAATTAAATGATCTCCAATAAATTTTTAAAGTGTTTATTTAAAAAAGCTTTTAGTGCTTATTGACCACCAGCGATATCACGAGTTTGTCGATCACCTTTATTACTATTAAGCAGCTTGCCCATGTCGTGCTTGTTATGCTCTCTAATTTCATCGGCTAACTCTTTTGACATACACGATCTTTTCTTTAAATGGCTACCAGTACTTGCTCGGTGTTCACAAACCATTCCATTGCTTTTCGCTGAAGCTAACGTCATCTCATCTTTTTTGTTATCTTGTGACTCGGTAGAGCTACACGCACCTAATGTTATAACGGATGCGACTAATATAATTGTTTTAATGTTCATTTTTGAAATCCATTCAATGTAAATAAGATGTAACACTACCATATAGAAATATAGATTATAATTTAATTTGTAACAATTTATTAGATGAAAAGGTTTAACGGTTACAAAGGATTTAATCGGTCAATTTGGTTATTTAAAAGATAGTACATCGTAACCCTAACATCCGAAAAATAATTTTTTATTGTGATTGTGTATTTCATCATTTAGGTGTGACTCAATTAGATTTAAAGGTACTTGGTTCAGAATCTACCCCCAAGGTCCTATGTAGCTTGTAATATAGAACAGAGGGGGGGGGACGGGAGCTGTAATATACGAAAGTTAATTGCATTGAGTAATCAAAACCGTAATCAAAGCCGTAATTAACGCACAGGCCAAGTTGAAAAAATATCAAACTACAAAACAGTATTAGAAAACACTCCGAGTCACACTGGTTTAATCACAATGAAATATGAGTAGTAGTGTTTAAACAACTATGAAATATCCCCCTTTATTACCTGCTTCTTCATGAATAAGAAGAATGTATAGTATTGATAAAAACCAATACAAGTAATCAAGTTAAAACATTCTACAGGCTTTGAATTTGATTTATCGCCAAATAAAATAATGGCACTTTTATTTAACTACATCGATGGAAGGAGGGATCTAAAAACAATATTTTCATTGATAAATGAAATGTTGGATGGCAGAAACTTATCCGAAGAAGATTTACTTGGCAATTTGTTGCCTATATATGAAAGGTTTCAACAATTAGATTGGCTGATTTTAAAGGCAAACAGTTCAAATTAATAACTGCTATATAAACCACTGTGTAGAACCGTTTTTTAATGTTGGCGAAACTTACCTTGAGATAGGGGATTTTCGTTGTTACAAATTGATGAAATTTATATGATTGACTATCCTTAAAGAGTCAGTAAAAATGTAACCTGAATGCAATTAAGTTGTGTGTTTAGAAAAATTAGCTTGAAAACCATACTTTTTGTATGTTTTTCATGCTGTTTTATTCAAATTGAGCAAAATGTTTGACTTTAGCGTGCAGCTATTGTCTTATAGAGAGCTGTTTTCATTTGAAGAACAGACTAGAAATAACAATTTTGATAACTTCACAGGTTGTCCTTGTAACCGAAAGGTTAACAAGATTGTATTTTTAAGATTAACAACTTATAAGCACTGAACAATAAAATATGTTTGGGTCCTTAAATCTAATTTAATGGATTTTGTTGGAATAAAAGTTAAATAGCAATTGGTTGGGAACTATGTCCAAAATAAGCAAGAAAAGCCTTATCGCAACGTCGATTATCGGGGCTATGGCATTAGTAGGTAGCAATGTTGCTAGCGCTAATAGCCTTAAAGAATTACACAAGAGTGAAGCTGCAACAGTTAAAGCTTCTGCCAAATCACAACAGAAAATCAATAACATCTACGAGCAATCACAAGAGTTACTTGCTGAGTATCGTACAGTTGTTGACGAAACTGAAAACTTGAAAGTTTATAACGATCATGTTCAACGTTTAGTTAACGACCAACAAAAAGGTATTGATTCTTTAGTACGCCAAATTGGTACTATCGCTGAAACTAAAATGGGTGTTGTACCGTTAATGTACAAAATGATTGCTTCTTTAGAGCAATTTGTTGCTGCAGATATCCCTGTTAACCTAGTTGACCGTAACAAGCGTTTAGACCAACTTAACGATGTTATGTCTCGTCAAGGTATCTCAGTAGCTGAGCAATTCCGTCTTGTACTTGAAGCTTATGATATTGAAACATCTTACGGTTCTATGTTTGGTGCTTACCAAGGTGAGTTAGAATTTGAAGGCCAAAAGATTACTGTAGATTTCGTGCACATGGGTCGTACCGTGTTAGTAGCACAATCTCTTGATATGAGAAATGCTTGGATTTGGGACAACAGCACACGCTCTTGGTTAGCGCTTGGTGATGAATACCTTAACCCAATTACTAAAGCCGTACGTATGGCTCGTAAGCAAACTGCTCCAGATCTAATCAAGTTACCTGTATATGCAGCGGGGGCTGGTGAATAATGAATAAATTTATTAAAACGGCAGCAGTAGCTGCAACTCTAATGTTAACTGCTGGTATTTCTACAAACGTAGCAGCTAACCAATTAGATGACTTATTAAAGCAAGTTAAAGCTGATCGTGTATCAGTTGCCAAGCTTGACAAGAAACGTGAACAAGAATTTTTATCAGCCCGTGCTGATAAACAAGCTCTTTTAAAGAAAGCACAAGCAGATCGCGCTGCAGAGCAAGCTCGTAACGCTCGTTTAACGAAAGCGTTTGCTGACAACGAAAGAATGTTAACTCAAAGAGAAGCCGAGCTGGAAGCAGCTAAAGGCGACTTAGGTGAAATGTTTGGTGTTGTTCGTCGTGCATCTGGTAATGCCTACGGTACTATTGCTACTTCAATTGTAAGTGCGCAATACCCAGGTCGTGAAGCTACGCTTGACAAATTAGCTAATGCTAAAGAAATTCCAGTTCTTGCTGAATTAGAAGAACTATGGTTTGCAATGCAAACTGAGATGACTGAATCTGGTAAAATCACTTCTTTCGAAGCTGAAGTTACACAATTAGACGGTTCAAAATCTTCACAACAAATCACTCGTATCGGTTCATTTAACCTTGTATCAGAGCAAGGCTACTTAAACTACAACGATGACCAAGGTCAAATTCAACCTCTAGGTAAGCAACCAGATGGTAGCATTGTTGGTACGGTTTCTCCGTTCATCTCAATGACTTCAGGTTACGCGCCATTGTTCCTTGATCCATCAAAAGGTACAATTTTAAATCTAGAAACGCAAAAAGCGACTTTAGAAGAACGTTTCCACCAAGGTGGTACAGTTGGTTATGTAATCGCGGGTGTTTTAGCCTTCGGTCTATTAATTGCTATCGAACGTTTAGTATTCTTATTCTTAATGGGCGGCAAAATTGCAGCACAACTTAAGAATCGTGCTAACCCTAGCGCAAATAACCCTCTAGGTCGTTTGCTACAGGTTTACCAAGATAATAAGAACGTTGATGCAGAAACTCTAGAACTTAAACTAGATGAAGCCATTTTACGTGAAACGCCAAAAATTGAACGTGGTATTAATATCATCAAAATTTTAGCGGCTATCGCACCACTATTAGGTCTATTAGGTACAGTTGTTGGTATGATCGGTACGTTCCAATCAATCACTCTTTACGGTACTGGTGACCCTAAAATTATGGCTGGCGATATCTCAATGGCACTTGTGACAACAGCACAAGGTCTAATTGCTGCATTACCATTAATCCTAATACATTCAGTTGTAGCTGGTCGCGGTAAATCAATCTTCCACATTCTTGACGAACAAAGCGCAGGTATTGTTGCTGAAATCGCCGAGAAGGAGAAACAGTAATGATTTACCTGATAGAGCTTTGGGAATCTGTCAGGGAATTTATAGCCACTGGTGGTGGAGTATTATACTTCGTTGCCATGGCAGTCTTCTTAATGTGGATATTGATGATCGAGAAGTTTTGGTTCTTATCAGCGAGTTACCCAAAAGTTAAGCGAGATGTTATCGCTAAATGGGACGCAAGAACAGACACTACTTCTTGGTATGCTCACAGAATTAGAGATACATGGATTTCTGAAACGACAGAGATATTAGACGCGCGCATGATAACCATTAAAACATTGGTAGCTATGTGTCCCCTTATTGGCCTATTAGGTACTGTAACCGGAATGATTGCAGTATTCGAAATTATGGCTGTACAAGGTACTGGTAACCCGCGCTTAATGGCATCGGGTATCTCAATGGCGACAATTCCTACAATGGCAGGTATGGTTGCAGCATTATCTGGAGTGTTTTTTAGCTCTAGATTAGACGCAAAAGTTAAAATGGCGAAGGCTAAGCTAGTTGATAGCTTACCTCATCACTAGAGAGATTTTCTAATGGCTCGTAAAATAAAACGTGAAGACGAAGAAGCTACGATTGATATGACACCGATGCTAGATATCGTGTTTATCATGCTTATCTTCTTCATCGTAACCACTTCTTTCGTAAAAGAAGCCGGTATAGATGTGCAAAAGCCTAAAGCGGCTAATGCAAGTAAAAAACCTACAGCGAACATCTTTATTGCAGTTCGTGAAAATGGTGAAATTTGGATGGACAAGCGTGTAGTTGATGTAGAACGTGTTTCTGCAAACATTGAAAAACTACTAGCTGAACAACCAACTGACATCGTAATTATCCAAGCTGACAAAAAAGCGGAACATGGCGTAGTTGTTAAAGTTATGGATGCAATTAAGGATGCAGGGATCGATAAGATTTCTATTGCTGCAGCGTCGGGTAATTAATTATGGTTCGCTTTTTAGTATCAATACTATTGGGCGTTGCTGTAACATTTTTATTGTTTGTCTTTATGGCATTCTTGATATCAGGTGGCTCGAAGCGTAACGATAATAGTGCAGATAGCGTTATTATCGATATTGTTTCAACACCGCCTAAATCAAATGTTCAACAGCGTAGACGTGTGCCGCCACCGCCGCCACCGCCACCTAAAACTCCGCCTAAGCCACAAGCGCCTGAGCCGGAAATGAGTAACGACAATGCTGGTATGACGTTTAACGTACCAGGTGTTCAGTTATCAGGGGCGTCAGCAGGTATGGATGCACCAGGTGCAGGTTTTGGACGTGATGGTGAAGCTACACCAATCGTTCGAATCGAACCTAAATACCCAATACAAGCAGCACGAGATGGTAAAGAAGGTTGGGTACAACTGAGCTTTACAATTAACATGGTAGGTGGAGTTGAAGACGTAAAAGTTATTAAAGCTCAACCAAAACGTGTTTTTGATAAAGAAGCCAAACGAGCGCTTCGAAAATGGAAATACAAGCCTAAAATTGTTGACGGTAAGCCAATGATGCAACCTGGTATGACCGTGCAGTTAGACTTTAAGATGAACCAAGAAGGAGGAGCACAATAATGTTGAAAAAACTTATCACCTCTTCAGTAATGGTTGCATTTGTAGCTAGCGCTACACTTCCTATGACAGCCAACGCTTATGCAGCGGCTTGTCCTAAGGAAGTAGGCAAGAAAAAAGCTCGTACTAAAATTGTTGGTCCTAGCGTTGGTAAAAAAGTTGGTAAAGCTTTTGAAGCCTACTCGGAAGATCGTATAGATGATGCTATTTCAATATTATTAGATATTGAAACTAGCAAAGAATATGATCGTGCATATGTTGATCGCTTTATTGCGAACATGTATGCAACCAAAGGCGGCGATAGTTCTAAAAAAGCACTTCCGTATCTTGAAAGTTCTGTTAAGGATAAAGTTCTTAACGAAAAAGAGCATGCAGATACGATTAAGTTATTAGCTGACTTGCAGATGCAAGAAAAGGAATATCGAAAAGCTTTAGATAACTATCAATTTTGGATGGACGATACGTGTAAAGAAGACGCAAACACTTATGTAAAAATTGCTCAAGCACATTATGAGCTTAAGCAATTGGATAAAATGATTTCGCCAGCAGACAAAGCTATCGCTTTGGCTGAAAAGCCAAGTCAAAATCCATACATTTTGAAGTTAACGTCTTACTACGAACGTAAACAGTATAAAAATGCGGTTAAAGTACTTGAAAACGTTATTGAAATATTCCCTGAGAATAAGCAATGGTGGACTCAGCTTGGTATGTTCTACATGTTAGTAGAAGATTATACTAAGGCGCTTTACACGTTAGACTTAGCATATCAGCAAGGTTATTTGGTTAAAGAATCAGAAATAAAAACTCTTGCTAACTTATACGCAACGAATGATGTTCCGCATAAGTCTGCTATGTTACTGGAAAAGTACATCGACAGTGGTTTAATTGCCCGTACAGATTCTAACCTTTACACCATGGCTAATGCATTTCATGCTTCGCAAGAAGTAAAAACTGCAGCTAAATACTTTGGTGAAACGGCTAAGCTATCTAACAACCCGAAACATTACCGTCGTCAAGGCATGTTGTTACAACAGTCTGAGCAATATGATGCTGCTACTAAAGCACTTCAAAAAGCTCTTGATTTAGGTATTGAAAACCCGGGTCGTGTTTGGATGACTCTTGCAGAAGCTTACTTCTATCAAGAGAAATATTCACAAGCGACTAAAGCAATTAAAAAAGCACAAGAAGATCCTAAAACCAAGAAAGCAGCACGTGCTTGGGCTTCTTACATTCGCGATACAGCAGAGCGTAAGAAAAAAGTTTAATCTAAGCTTTTTATAATCATTTAAAAAACCAGCTTAAATGCTGGTTTTTTTATGCCTAAATTTTATTCGGTGGTAACATAAAACAATAAAAGCATTACAAAAATACACAAAACAGCTATCATTATTGTTAATAAAAACAATTTCTTAAATTTTCAGAGAATTCTTGGTTAGCTTATGAGAAACCTTTTCGTTTTATTCCTATTTATTATTTCATTTTTTACATTTTCCGCACTGGCCATTGAGCTTGATGAAGAGCCTGAAAAAGATCTAGCCGAAGTAGATAATGCCGCCGCAGCAACTTTTTCTCTTGATGACATTGAAAAACTCGAATTGGAAGTTCTTGACACTCCACCGGTTATAGATGGTGATTTAACCGATAAGTTTTGGGCATCTTCGAGCATATTAGCTATCGATTTAGAGATGTACCCAACTCGTTTTGCTAAATCTATTGTTGATACCGATGCGCTTATTGGTGTTACTAAAACCCATGTGTATTTTGCCTTTAATGCATATGATCCTGATATTTCTCAGCTCAGAACTGCAGTGCGTGATGAGGATGGTGTTAAGGACGATGATTACGTTTCTGTGGTAATTGATCCTACCGGTAATTTACGTAAAAAATACGAATTTAGGGTAAATCCAAGTGGTTCTAAATCAGACGTACTACAAAACACTGTGAGTGATCGATACATATATGATTGGGATACCGAGTGGGATGCCGCCGCAAAAATCACAGAATCAGGTTACCTGGTAGAAATAGCCATTCCAATTGATTCTCTACGCTCACCAAAAGCGGAAGGTGAAGAGCGTAATATGTGGGCACTTATACTAAAGCGTTCATACCCAAGAAAAATTGATAGGACCATGGGAGGGATCTATATAATTTATCCTCCTAATCCAATATCTGGGCAACAAATAGCTTCAACTCAAGGCGGGGAGATGCAATTTGAAAACGCGACAAGAAACTTAGAACTCTATCCGTATGCTATTTACCATTCAAGTGAGAAACGAGATTATCAACAACCGTTTGAGCAAAGAGATGAAATAGAAGAATTTGATGCCGGTATGGATATGACCTTGACCATTAATAATTCGACTATTATTGCCGGTACGATAAATCCAAACTTTACAGACGTTGAAGCAGATATTGCCCGTGACAGCATCAACAACCCTTTCAATGTATTCAAACCCGAAAAAAGACGATTTTTCCAAGAAGGTATGGATTTATATTCAACATTAATGTCGCTAGTTTACACTCGTAATATTATTGACCCTGATTTGGGGCTAAGTGTCTCTCATGAAACTAAAGAGTTTGCCTCCGGTGTGTTTTGGGCCAATGATGAAGAAACTGAAGTTATTATTCCTGATAACCTTGGTAGTGATACTGTTGAGTTAGATACACTTGATAGTCAGTCAATGGCGGCAAGGTATGTTAGCGCTGCTGGGGGCAGTGCCTACGGTTTTTTAACAACAATAAGAACCGCCGAAGATTATGAAAACGGTGTCGTGGCCCACGACGGACTTATAAACTTAGGAATTGATGATAAACTTCGCTATCAAGTAGCGTTATCATCTACAGAGTATCCAGCTGCTTTTGCTGAAAGTATATGTGAAGAAGATGGCTGTCTTGATGTTGATCCTGAAGAAGATTGTGAACTAGGTGATTGTGCTACCACTAGTGAAGTGCTTAGGGTCAATCCGGGAGATAGCATGGAAGGCTATGCGGTTCAGTTGAAGTATAAACATCAGAGCCCTGAAACTTTATTTTGGGGAAACTATTTTGATATTAGTAAAGATTTTCGTGCTGATTTGGGGTTTTTAAGAAAGTCTGATTATCGTTTATACAATATGGCATACGGTCGTAACTGGTATTTTAAAACTTTCAGTGGTGATGATGGGAAATCTCGTGGACGAGTATATTTAGTTGCGACTCATATTGAATCTCAGTCAGGCCAAAAAATTGAAACAGGCTATGACATTTGGGGGGAGTTTAGGGGCTCATACCAAACCGTGCTGCGCCCAGGTTATAGAATCAAGCAAAAGGCCGTTAATCGCATCCAGCAAAACACCCTTGAGTTAAATAGTAATGCCCCAAAGTTCGATGAGAAGTATTTTCAATGGTACCTAGAAACATCACCAATTACTGATTGGACATTTAATTTAGATGGACGATATGGTGATATTGCTGACGCTGACAATATTGTATTAGGTAAGATGAAAGAATTTAAACCTAGAGTCCGATATCAAATAGGCGATTTTAACTTTAGCCTGCAGCATACGTTTCGTAATTTTGACTTTGAAAGTAAAGAATTATATCAAGAAAACTTCACTACATTTACCGCTAACTACCGCAGGAGTGATGACCGTGTATTTCGCTTGCTAGTTAAGTGGGATGAAACAGACCGAGACGTTGATAGATGGCGTGGTGAAGAAAATTCATACGAACGTGAAGTTGAAATTGAATTTACCCATACTCGTTATATAACTAAAAACTTAGCAATTCTTACCGGTCTTAAATTTGAACGAGAAAAAGACAACACCATAGCGCATGATTTCACTAACGACCGTCAGTTCTATTTAAAACTTAATTATAATATGGGGTTTATAGGGAATTAGGTACGAATACGTAGCTTCGCTACTTCGAATACGCTACGCTTCGAGTACGTTACTTCGTAACTTCGAGTACGCGTTGCTTCGATAATTTCTTCGTAATTCGTAGTGCTACGTATTCGGAATGAAATGTATTCGCTACTGAAGTCATTAAGGATGTAAGTTAAATATTTCCCAGCTGCTTTTATCTTTCTGAAAACACACTCTATCGTGTAGACGACTCGCTCGTCCTTGCCAAAATTCAATATAGTGCGGTACTACGCGATATCCACCCCAAAATTCAGGCAGTGGCACTTCTTTACCGGCAAATTTATCAGTAAAGTATTTTTCGCGTTCTTTTAGCTCTGTTGGTGTCGTTAGTTTAGTACTTTGTTTAGATGCCCAGGCGCCAATTTGACTGCCACGGTCTCTACTGTGAAAATATTGTTCAGATTGTTCTACCGATATTCGTTCTACAACGCCCTCAATGCGCACTTGACGCTGTAAAACGCCCCAATGGAAGAGTAGGGCTACTTTAGAGTTATCGGTCAATTCTTGGCTTTTACGGCTGCCATAGTTGGTGTAAAACACAAAACCTTGCTCATCTACTGATTTTAGCAGCACCATTCTTGACGAGGGTTGTCCTTGTGTATCACAACTGCTAACTGACATCGACTCATGCAATAGAATCCCAGATTTATTTGCATCTTCAAACCAACGATTAAAAATTTCAAATGGAGATTTGTTTTCAGGTATTTGCGGTAACGGTAGGGCAACACCTTGGCCGAAAGTAAATAAGCAGCGAAGTTTTTCAATAAGGGTCATGAGCATTTTTTTATCATTAATAATACCGTAAATTGTATCAGCTAAACTTATAAGGAGATATAGAGATAAAGTTCATCAATAGATTAAAGTTTTAGGAGTTAAACTTTCTTGATCTATATCAGAGAGTAATTCTCTACAATTTTGTATTGCGTTAATGGTTTGTTAATTTTTTTAAATGAAAGGAGAGAGTGCAAGGCTTACTATCCTCGCAATCATTTGGCTAGTGAAATTTGTTTAAATGTGAGTGTGGCTATATGTATCAAGTTTTGGAAAAACGACTCTGTTAAAAATATTCTTCATCTATTGTTACAATTGAACCTTTTTCATGGAGTATACTTTTTGCGATATTTATAGGTATAAACTAATATTGTTTTATTTGCTTTAGTTTATCTATTTACAATAAAAACATGGGGTTAATACTCCCCTTGAATGGTTGATTTTGTTTTAATTTAGAATAAATAAAAATTTGATAAATAATTAATGAAAATTATTGGCCCTTGATTGTACTGCCTGTTCAAAATCAGCTATGGTTCGTGCAATTTTATACTATGCTAAATTTATAATTTACAGAGTTAACTATCCGCTCTTCGTACTGTCTTATTGAAGAATAGTCGCGGAACAAAATATACTAAAAAACATGAAGGTTAATAAATGAAATTTTTAAAACCAACTCTCCTTGGTCTCTCAGTAACAATTGCACTTGGCCTATCGGGATGTGCAACAAATGATAATTCTACAACAGGTCAGAATGTTCAAGCAGAGCAATTGCAAAGTAGTCCATTAACATATGTTCGTACCGTTGAAGGTATTGAAGAATATACGCTAGAAAATGGCTTGAAAGTTTTACTTTATCCAGATCCATCACAACCAAAAACGTTAGTTAATGTAACCTACCGTGTAGGCTCTGTGCATGAGTACTATGGTGAAACGGGGATGGCTCATTTACTTGAACACATGCTTTTTAAAGGATCTACAAATTATAAAAGTATTGATAAAGAATTTAAAAAACGTGGCATGGGTAAAAATGCTTCTACGTGGTTAGATCGCACTAATTATTTTGAAACATTTGATGCCAATGAAGACAGCCTAGAATGGGCTATTGGTATGGAAGCTGACCGTATGGTTAACGCCACATTCACTGAAGATGATTTAAAAAGTGAAATGACCGTTGTTCGTAACGAAATGGAGCGTGGTGAAAACAGTCCGTTCAGAATGCTAATGGGCCGTATGGCATCAACGGCATTTTTATGGCACAACTATGGTAATAGCACCATTGGTGCGCGTTCAGATGTAGAGAACTTTCCGTTTCAGCGTTTAAGAGAATTCTACAATAAGCATTACCGACCTGATAATGCCGTTTTAACAATTGCTGGCCGTTTTGATAAAGATAAAACCATGGCCTTAGTTGAGCAAAAATTCGGCACCATTGCTAAACCAGAAAATCCTATTCAACCACTTTATACTGTAGAGCCAACGCAAGATGGTGAAAGATCAGTCAATATTCGTCGTGTCGGTGATTTACCTATCGTTGGCTTGTCTTACCATACTCCATCTGGCTTACACCCTGAACATGCTGCATTATCAATTTTAGCTGATGTTTTAGGAGATGGTACTCGTGGGCGATTACAAAAAGCTCTAGTAGAAAAGGGCATTGCTACTTCGGCATCAAGTTTTATGTTTGAGCTTAAAGACAGTTCTCAGTTTTTGTTCTTTGTTGAAGGTAGCAAAGACTCTGATATCGCCAAAATAGAAACTGAATTACTGACTATTGTTGAGAGCTTAGTAAAACAGCCTATAACTCAAGAAGAAATTGATTTAACCAAAGCTAAATTAGCACGTCAATCTGAACAAGCGATGCGCAGCGTAACTGGTGTAGGTATGGCACTTTCTGAATATATCGCTAAAGGTGATTACCGTCATGCGTTTTATTTAAGAGATCTAGTTGCTGAAGTAAGCGTGGAACAAGTACAAGCGGCAGCTGAAAAATACCTAATTCAAAGTAACCGTACAACAGGACGTTTTATTCCTACCGAAAAACCGGTACGTGCTGAAATTCCAGCTGCGCCAGATTTGACTGAAGTGTTAAAAGACTATAAAGGCAAAGAAGTTGCTGCTGCAGGTGAAGTTTATGACAACACTGTAGCAAACATTAAAAACCGTTTAGTGAAAAGTGAGTGGTCTGAAGGAACTAAAGTTAATGTTTACCCGAAAAAACTTCGTGGTGAACAAGTAATCATTTCAATGCACTTTCCAAGTGGAACTGCTGAGACCTTGGCAAACAAAGGCGTTGCGATTGGTTTTGTTGGCGGTATGATCAAGCAAGGAAATGCCAATTACTCTAAAGAGCAAATAGCCAGCAAACTTGACCAATTGAAGAGCTCTATTTCAATCTCGACAACACTTGGTTCTACTAATGTATCTATTAGCACAGACAAAGCTAACTTAGATGCAACAGTTAAATTATTAGGTGAATTAATGGCTGCTCCTACATTCCCTGAAAATGAACTTGAAGTAATGAAACGTGGCGCTATTGCAGGTATAGAGCAACAACGTAATGATCCAAGCTCGGTTGCTGGCAATAGCTTTAGAAAAGAGTTAAATAATTATCCTAAAGGACACCCTAAAGCTTACATGAGCTTGGATGATAAAATAGCAGCAATTAATGCCTTAACCGTAGACGAAATGGCCAGCTTATATAATAGCCATACTAATATAAATAATGGCCATATTAGTATTGTAGGTGATGTTAATGCTGATCAAATATCTGAACAATTGCATGCTCAATTATCAAGTTTTGTTAATGACACGCCATATGAGCACATAAAAATTAGCATGAAACAAGTGGAAGGTTTAGTTGTTTCTACCGAAACACCAGACAAAGCTAATTCGCAACTTTATGTGATAAACCCAATCACTATGGACAATAGACATGAAGATTATTTGGCATTGCAAATAGCCAATACCATTTTTGGTGGGGATTCATTTTCATCTCGAATAGGTGCTCGCATTCGAGTAAAAGAAGGCTATAGCTACACTGTTGCATCAGGTTTGCAAGTTAATACGCTTGACAAACAAGGTATGTATTATGCCTTGGCCATTTCTGCTCCTGAAAATATGGCTGGTGTGATTGCCGCCTACAAAGAAGAAGTTGAAAGAGTTGTAACGGATGGTTTTACCGAGACTGAGTTAGAAGAAGCTGTAAAAGGCTTTGTAAGTAGCCGCAACAGATCTTGGGCAAGTGATGCAACAATTGCAAGCATACTTATAGGTACCAGTAAAAAGAATGAAGACTTAGCGCTTTATGACGAGCAAATTGCTGATGTACAAAAACTTACAGTCGAAGATATTAATGCAGCATTTAACAAATATATTGGTGCTTTAGACATTAATATATTTAAAGCTGGTGATTTTGCTAAGGTTGCAGAACAAAAATAATATTAAGTGATCAATATTAAAAATATAAAAACGCCTTAATTGGCGTTTTTTATTTCAGGAACGAATCGCGAATACGTTTCACTCCGAATACGGTACTTCGCCCCTTCGAATTAAAAGTACTATCGAAGCGTAGCGTATGCGGAGTTACGTAGTAACGTATCCGAAGTAGCGAAGCTATGTATTCGTATCTAAATCACATTTCATTTCGAAATACGAAGAATTTAGCTCTGCTTAAAATTAACTTGCTTCAAACTCTGTTGCTCTGACTCTATAGGTTGAGTGCCTATTTGAGCTAAGCTGAATTTTGAGCTGGATAACCATTGTGCAAAATCAAGTGCAGGAAGAGGGCGGCTAATAAAATATCCTTGAGCTTTTTCACAATTATGCTCTGTTAGCCAATCTAAGGTTTCTTGATCTTCAACGCCTTCTGCAACCACTGATAACCCCAGCTGATGGGATAATTGAATAGTAGAATTAACAATAAGCTTGTCTTGAGGTTGTTTAACCAAGTGTTGGATGAAACAACGATCAATCTTTAACTCTTGTACTGGTAGGTTTTTCAATTGAGCTAGTGATGAATAACCCGTGCCATAGTCATCAATTGATAAATAAATACCATTCTTGCGTAATAATTTTATATTCTCTACCGCTTTTGAATTATGGTCAACAAAGGCATCTTCTGTAATTTCAAGACATAACGCTTCTTGTAAATTATTATCCCCACATAACTTTTCAATCAACTGATAACAAAATTCATCATCAAGTAAATTTTCAGGTGAGATGTTGATAGCAATTTTTATATCTAAGCCCTCAGCTTGCCAAGCAAAGTATTGCTCTATCGCTTTATTAACTACCCAATGGCTTAATGCGGTCATTTGGCCTGTTTGATCTGCTATATGGATAAATGATTCTGGTGTTATTAACCCATTTACCGGGTGGTTCCAACGAACTAAGGCTTCAACTTCTTCAACAATATTATTGGTTAAATTTAATTTTGGTTGGTAATAAAGAGTAAACTCGTCATGCTCTATGGCACCTTTTAATCGGTTAACAAGCTGCAATCGGTCTAAGGTGTTAAGATCTATTTGACGGTCATACATTTGATACAACAAATTTTGGCGCTTAGCTATTTGCATAGCGGCATCTACTTCTTTTAATAATTGATTCGTTTGCGCCCAACCATCACTTGCAGTAACTCCAATGTTGACTTGCAAATGTATAGTGATATTTTGGTAGATAAAACTTGGCTCAATCACTCTAGTAATTGTTTGGACACAATTTTTTATGTTATCGATTGATTCATCATCAAAACGTATTAAAAATCCGTTTCCTGAGGTGTGAAATATTGGCTTATTTAATTTCTGTAAACGAATAGCCACTTCTTGAATAACTTCATCGCCAACATCATGACCTAAGGTATCGTTTATTTCGGATAAACGTCGAATATTTACCTGGCACAATAAAAATGGCTTTGATATGCCGTGCATATCTCGATTAAATTGGTTGCGATTTGGTAAGCCTGTTAGAGAGTCTAAAAATGCTTGCTCGGTAATTTCATTTTCACGCGACTTAATTGCTTCAATCATTTTGCCAAACTGCTCAGCAAGTTGATTTAACTCATGAGTATCTCCAACATGAGTATCTAAATGGTAATTACCTTTGGCAATGCCTTTTGATATTTTTACTAACCTTCTAACAGGTTCGGTAACACTACTTGCGATAAAATACGCACCGATCAATGAAACGCCCAATGTAATAAATATTAGTATTAGCAGGTTCCAACCATCTTGAATAATTGCGGCAATTAGGTTTGAGTGCAATTGAAAAATTGAAGCACTAAGTTGCCAATTCCCAACCCTACCTAATTGATAATTTTCAGCAACAATACTTTCTGAATATTGAGGTGACAGAGGCGAAACAGAATTTTTCACGACATCATGATTTTTAATATCAGCGTTAAAAGATAGCCAATTTAACTCTTGCTTGTTTTCTAATATAAAACCAACGTTGAAAGAGGTTAAATTTGAAAGTTCATTAGCCAATTTATTATTAAGAGAGTAGCCAAGCCCTATATGGCCTATAACCTCTAGTTTATCTAACACTGGAGTAAGGATAAGCTGGTAAATTTCATCATTATTTGAATAAAACACACTATTAGGTTGATCTTTCAACCACTCGGTATGCTCAAATGGCTGATTGATTTGATTACCCGTAAAAACTCGCTTGATCTCTCTATTGCTATCTTTAACCAGTAGCTCACCTAATATCATGCCGTCAATACCTATTGCTAGTGCAATATCTGCATCAATTCTTTTACGGTGGTTATTTAATGCAATAGAAAAGTTTGGTGTACTAGCAAAAAATTCTTTTCTTAATTCTGTATCTGTGGCTGAAATTTCAGTAAAAGCCGTTAAGTAATAATTACGATTGCTAATCTCTTCTTTTAAAAGTGTTTCAGCTTGAGATAAGTGGGAGGCAAGTTGTTGCTGTTCGTTTCGTTTATTTGAATAAAACGAAGTGATGAAAGAAATCGCTTGCACGGCAATAAGTAATAAAATAAAAAAGAAAAATATTCTGCTTCTTAAGCTATTAAACTTATTAATCATCATGAATGTTCCGTGCTGATATTCGTCAATTTGTAACAAGACAGATTATAACGAATATGTTTATTATTTTTATTGAATACCTACAATGACAAATATTGTTTGATAGGGCAATAAGTATCTTTTTAATACAATTATTAGCATTGATTATTGAGAATATGATCGGGCTTGGTTTGAAACTATTGGGGGACATGTCCCCCAATGCTTTGTGAATAAGGTTACAAGCCCTTATGATACTGAGTATTAGTCGATTCTGGCACCATATCTAAGAGTGTAGTTTGTGCGTTTAATTGCTCACTCAACTCGCCACCTTCTTGAACAAGCAGTTGTTCAAATAACTTAATCAGTGTTGTTTTATCTGGCGATTGTTTATCGCCTGCACCTATGTTGGTTAAGTCGATCATAAAACCATCAAACAATTTGGTTAAATCATTGATAATTTCCATATTTAAAAACTGATCGTTATTATAAATACTTGGGTAGCCCGCTTTTTGCTTATCAATAGCAAATGAAACGCCTTTAAGATTGGTTATGCTGGTAGATTTATCACAAGAAAGCATACAACCGTTATCGATACGGGGTTTTTCACAACCAACACTTTGCTGGAAGAAACATTGTCTGCTGGTCATTAGCAAAATTGGATGATAAATACTGTACAACATTTTAAAGTTTTCAGGACGAGCAATCGTTTTCATTTGCTGATTGTTTATTTCGTTTGAAATAAAGGCACCAGCACAGTCTAGTTCTTCTTTCATTGCTAATAACGCATAAGAATTAGTGGTATTTAAGAATGGTCCTGCTATCCATTTAATTCCAAGCTCAAACGCTCTATTAGCGATACCCGTGTTATTAGTCACAATTAACTCAGGTTTAACTTGCTCTAATATATTTAACGCAACGTCATAATCTTTACCAATTAATACCGAAGGAAACCATGGGATAAGTCGAGGATTATCGTTAAAGAAATCGACATACTTAGTGCAGCCACGTTTATAAGCATCCGGTAGCTTAAAGTAAATGTCAGCATCCGTTACCTTGGTAAGATCTAAGTCAGTATCGTCACAAATCAATATCGATAGGTTTGCTTTTGTGTTCTCTGTACTTTTAGGGTGTCGTGCTAATTTAGGCAATGTTACTTCAGGGATTACAGCTGTATTACTATTAAGTAGGGCAGCTAGTTCGTTTTTTAGAACGGTAAGATCTTTAAATGGAATACTTACACCTTCAGGAATACCATCGAGATTTAATTCAGTTAAATTGAAATGGGAGTTGTTAAAGCTCTTGAAGCGCTTTTCAACGGCTTCTTTATCAATACTATTTTTGTCACTCGCTAATAACAAATTGTTAGAATGAACAACAATTGTTTGCTCTTCATCGGTTGTTTTTCCTGCTGCATAGTCTGTGGTTACTACAGTTAGTGTTAATGGGCTGCCAACTGCACCGGTAAACGTTAAGGTTAATGGACGTTTTTCTATGCTTAAGTGCTTAATTTTATCAAACACGGTTGTGTTTATTTGCTGCTTTTCATTGCTAAGGTTTTCTTCAACTTCATGTATTTGCACAACAGAAATTGCGTTGCTTTTATCAATGGCATGATACTTTGAATTATCGCGAGGGTTTTCAATAAACATGTTTTGGTTTAAGTCGCCTTTAAGAAAACCATTGGTTAAATCGCGATTAAATACTTTATACAGTCGCTCACCATCTTCTAATAATTCACCCGTTTTAACAAAACCATCAATTTGTTTGCGAAAGCTATCAATTACCGTATGCACATAACTAGCGCCTTTAATACGACCTTCAACTTTGAAGGAGTGCACGCCAGCTTCGATTAATGCCGGTAAATCGAAAAATGCTGAGTTGTCTTTAACATTTAACGGGAAGTTATTACCTGAAGGCGTTGTTTCATACTCTTCACGACATGCCTGACTACAACGGCCACGGTTACCTGAATTACCAACACTTGCTGATGTTGAGTAACATAAGCCAGAAAAAGCGACACATAACGAACCATGAACAAATACTTCACTTAATACGTTCTGCTCATTGCCCACTGCCGTAATAGCAGTGATCTCTCTTAAATTTAACTCTCTTGATAAATTGACACGCGAAACGCCCAACTTTTTAAGGAAAGGGATTTGGCCAACATTATGAGTAGTTAATTGTGTAGACGCGTGAACATCTAAAGTAGGAAAGTACTTTTTAAGAACATAAAGCAACCCTATATCTTGAACTATAACGCCATCAAGAGTGGTATTTGCCAGTTTGCTTAATAATTTAGTAAGTGACTTAAATTCACGCTCTAAAATAACAATATTTAACGTTAAAAATATTTGGCATTGGTAATGGTGCGCAAGCCGAATAATACCTACGAGTTGATCAAAAGAAATATTAGCTGCGCGATTTCGTGCATTAAAGGTGTCTAATCCACAGTAAACAGCATCTGCACCTGCAATTATTGCCGCTTTTATCGCGTCTATATCGCCACCTGGGGCTAATAATTCAATTTTAGAACTCATTTTTCTACAACTCTAGCCAGTAATTTAGGCTGTTAACTTTCAATGGGGGGATTTTACTCGTATATCTAAGCGATGAATACAGTTAAAGTAGCTTATTAACCGTAATATCCTTTAATTACTCTATATGGCGCTGGAAAATACCTATTAATGAATGAAACAGTGAAAAATAGTATCAATAGAAACGGAATAAGTACCGATAAGCTGCCGATTCTTTATTCCCTAAGAAATTGTCCTTACGCAATGCGTGCCAGAATAGCTATTTTTAAATCGAAGCAGACGGTTTTATTGCGAGATTTAGTATTAACTAATAAACCACAAGAAATGCTAGTTGCATCACCAAAAGGTACGGTACCCGTAGTAGTTTTGGTCGATGGTAAGGTAATAGAAGAAAGCTATGACGTAATGTTATGGGCGTTGCATAACTCTGATCCTGATGACTTAATGCATAAACAAGCTGATGAAAATGATAATAGTTTGCACTCTGAAATGCTCAATTTAATTCATAAGTTTGATCTTGAATTTAAAGTCAGTTTAGAACAGTACAAATGTGCCAAGCGTTACTGCGAAACCAATATTGTTGATTGCAGAGAAGAGTGTGAACAATATCTGCAGTTACTAGAGCAGCGTTTAACTAAACATTTATTTTTAATGTCAGATAAAGAAAGCCTCGCCGATATTGCATTACTGCCATTTATTCGCCAGTTTGCACGGGTAGAGCGTCAATGGTATTTACAATCGCCTTATCCAAAGGTAAGACAATGGCTAAATAACTATTTGCAAAGCCCTATGTTTACAAAGGTCATGGCAAAACATCCATTGTGGTTAGATAGCCATGAAGATGTGTTATTTGGAGATTCATAGTGCAGGTAACTGATGCTTTAAGCTGCTTTTAAAGTACATAAATTTATTACTCCAAATATTTGCTCAATATCAATTTATTACAAGCCGCAATAGGATGAATTACGGCTTTGGTGATTTTACCATATTGATATGTTGTTAAAGGCTGGTTGATATAGCCATCAAACTTTCGAGATTTCCACTGGGGTAGCAAAGCGGGATCTGTGCTTAAATTGATAATTAACCCTGTGGACTTCTGAGCTTTCACTTTGTTTTTACTATAAGGATTGTTATCGTCTTTATCGATAGGCAAATCAGTGGCAAAGCTTTTCTCGCGACTGGCAGCTACGATACAAATTCTATTTTCAACTGCACGAGATAACAAGCTATATTCAGCTTCGCAAGGCTCTTGAATATCAAAAGGTACCAGTAACAAGTGGATGTTATTTAACGCCGCAACTTTGACTATTTCAGGTACGTTAGCGTCATCGGCTGTTAACATAGCAACGTTAATATTCCCTTGTTCTAACGGTAACTCTATTATATTTATAGCTTCACCTAGTGCAGTCCACTGATATCTTTGACAAAAATGCAGCTGCTGTTGCGTTGCGAATAAACCATGCTCGCTTACAATTACCGCCTGATGCATGCCATCAATAACTAAACTAGTACTCACGTACTGAAAGGGTCTTAGCACTGAGCTTACTTGACTAATTAACTCTGTGCTTAAGCGTGCTATACGCGCTAATTGTTCAGTATCATTGGTGATTGTTTTATCTGCGATAAAGAATAATTCAGGTAATTGAATTATGTCACTGAGGTTGTTTTCAATGTAATGACATACATCTTCAATAGCTTGCTCGTTAATTTTGTAGGTTGCAAATATAGCAACATTCGCAGTTACCGGAACCTTACTCTTCTGTACATTATAAGCATCATCAAGAAGAGGGGCTTGCGTCATTGGCAGATGTAGCCCTTGGTAAAGTTCAGGACGTCGCTGCTTAACAAGCTCAGTGCCATCAGGACGGAATTTATTTTCGTGGAGGTTGCATTTTGCTAAATCAATGTCAGCAAAAACATAACCTTCTTCATTGTTAGCTATTTGGGCTAGTATTTTGCCGTTGGGAGAAACTATTTGGCTTTGACCAACGCCAGCAAGATGCTCTTGCAGAATAACATTTTTCTTTGAGAAAATTGCCCGTTGCTCTTTTGGTCTGAGTGAGCCAACTTTATTAGCCGCAGCTAAAAACACTTTATTATCGCACGCTCGAGCAGGGCCATGTAAACAGCTTTGATCTAATGCAAATGAATTCAAAGAATGACACAATAATTGTGCACCACCTAAAGCTAATCCACGTGATGCTTCAAAGGTAGTCCCATCGCTGCCGGCTAAAAAACCGAGTTTACCAAAAGGCGTAGCCATAACTTCAGACACTTTACTGGCGCTAATGAAAAAGTCCTTTTCATGCCCCGTTAACGTTTGTTTATCCTCTTGGTGAATGAGCTTTCCAAGCGGGGAAAATAAACATGAAGTCACACTAATATTTGATTTAACTGAACCGTCTTGGTGGTCACGTAAAAGATCTCTTCGTAACGTGACATTAAGCACAATGTAACAGCCATGCTTTTTCGCTTGCTTAGCAATTCGCTGTAAAAAAGTACCCTTAGTAGATAACGCTTCATTCCATGCCTGATTATGATCAACGTACCACGGCTGTGTATTACAAAATTCAGGAAGAACGATAAGAGATGGCTCGCAAACTGCTGCCTCATTTATCATCCTAATGCAGGTTGTTAGGTTTTCTTGGGTATCTAAGGAGGTGGCAAACTGAGTAACGGCTACTCGCATGATATATCTTGTCCATGTAACTATTGTTTGAATGTAGCAATGTGAACCATCACTCTTTATTGATTAGATTATGACATTAAAAAACTATCGATAGGGATTTTAAATTATATAACTCCCCAGTGTAACCACAAATTTTAGGCGAAAAAAAAGGCGCAGGATAAGCGCCTTAATCTCTATACTTGGTGGAGCGGGGGGGATTTGAACCCCCGTCCGAAAAACCTACATCCTCGGTACTACATGCTTAGTCGCTCATTTATTTAACCAGTCAGACGCCAAGCGACAGGCTTCATTCTGGTGAGTCTGATACTGTTTCGCGGTTCACCGTCAGACGCAGTTCCCTCGCTAACCTATTTGGGGTGACCATCTATCCTCTAAACAACAGGTAAATTTACGAGGGGATGGCTAGCCTTAAGCGGCTAGTGCGAACGTTTCGTCGTTAGCAATTATAGTTTTGCGGCTTTTTACCAGGCCAACCGCCCCTGGGCATGCACCTTGGGTTTCGTGAATCTCGTCGAATCCTGAATCCGCCCCAAAGGTTCTACCTGATAACGAAATAACAGAGTAGAATGGCTATTGTATCGCGTATTTAGTGAATAAACAACGCGAGCAATAAACGTACAACTATCGTAGCAACATTAGACTTTTGATTGCAATTACACATAAAAATCCTATATTATTGTTCAATCGCTACACTCATTAGACCAGTTCTGTTGATTTAAGTTCTGTTTTAGTTTTTTACTTTTATTAAAGGGTTATACATGGCACAGCCAAAACTGTTAGAAATATATAATAAATGGCACAAATATTCGTTTGGTAATCGCTTATTCTCTTGGTTCTTTGCTCGTTGGGCACCGTATTTTCAAACAATTAAGCCCTACGTTGTTGAACTTCGCCCAGGTTATTGTGAAGTGTTAATTAAAAAGCGCAAGATTGTCGAAAACCATATTGGCACAGTTCACGTTATTGCAATTTGCAATGGTTTAGAGATGGCTATGGGGGCAGTATCTGAAGCATCTATTCCTGCACACCTTCGTTGGATCCCAAAAGGTATGAGCTTAGATTACACTGCAAAAGCGGGAACTGATATTCGCTGTGTAGCTGATTTAGAAGATTTAGTTTGGGAAGAAGGGGACTTTTTAGTACCCGTTACAGCTTATGATGCTAATAATGTTGTAGTAGTTACTGGTAGTATCAAATTATGGGTAAGTAAAAAGCCTAAAAAGTAATATTATGAGAGGTGTACAAATCTGATACCTTCGATGGAGATTTGCATTACTTCTTCCTTGAAGTTACAAATCTAATACCATCCATGGTGATTTGCATTACTTCTTCCTTGAAGTAAAACGCCAGCTTAAATTGATTAAGCTGGCGTTTTTGTGTACTTGTTTATAATAAATAAACTGAGTGCAATTCTTATTGAGATTTTTGCTTCATTAATCGACCTTGGTCAACCTTCCACTCTCTATCTTTAATATCGGCACGTTTGTCGTGTGTTTTCTTACCTTTACCAAGACAGAACTCTAGTTTAACCCAGTTCTTTTTCCAATACATTGCGGTAGCAATTAATGAATAGCCTTGGCGATCTACAGCGCCAATTAAACGGTCAAGCTCTCTGCGGTTTAATAACAGTTTACGATCACGAGTTGGTTCACAAACTACATGCGAGGATGCAGAAAGTAATGGGTGAATTTCTGCGCCAAGAAGGTATGCTTCTCGGTCTTTAATAAATACGTAACAGTCGGAAATATTTACTTTTCCTTGGCGAATACTTTTTAATTCCCAGCCCTGCAAACTCATGCCAGCTTCAAATTTATCCTCTAAGGAATATTCATGCCTCGCTTTTTTATTTAAAGCGATAGTGTTACTTGGTTGTTTAGATTTTTTCTTTGCCATAATGGCGCCTATTATACGTAAGAATTCATACATTGATACTGATAGATTTAAATTTTTTGAGAAAAATAGATGAAAAATAATTACTTGATATAGTGAGCTTTTAATTTGCCTTTGTTATTATAACAGCGCATTAAATATCGATAAGTTCATTGGTATTAATAGGGGAAGTAAATGCCAGCAGTAAATCGACACGCACTTGTTATGTATAGTGCTGCAGAGATGTACAAATTAATTAATGATGTAGTCTCGTATCCTAAATTTTTGCCCGGGTGTAGCAACTCAAAGCTTGTTTCACATACCGATGATAAAATGACTGCGTCGTTATTAGTGTCAAAGGGGGGCGTACAAAAATGGTTCACCACCGAAAACACGTTAGAACAAAATAAAAAAATTACGATGAATTTAAAAGATGGCCCGTTTAAAAAGTTAACGGGCTATTGGCAACTAACACCGTTAAGCGAAGAAGCGTGTAAAGTTGAACTTGTATTAGATTATGAATTTTCAAACAAACTAATAGAGATGGC
Source organism: Thalassotalea psychrophila (assembly GCF_031583595.1). Lineage (NCBI taxonomy): Bacteria > Pseudomonadati > Pseudomonadota > Gammaproteobacteria > Alteromonadales > Colwelliaceae > Thalassotalea > Thalassotalea psychrophila. Next base: position 3,291,324 of record NZ_CP134145.1, on the reverse strand, counting down.
TTTTGGCCGTATATTTGATAGTCTAACCAATAATATGGTGTCTGCTTTTACGAATAGAGCAAAAGAGGTTTATTAACAAATGACGATTGAACAAATTGCAATTGAACTGGTTTATGGCCTGCCTAATGAGCAAACATTATTATCTCTACAAATAGATGCACAATCTACCGTAGAACAAGCAATTGTTGAATCAGGTATTTGTCAGCAATATAAAGAGATAGATTTGGCCGTTAACAAAGTTGGTGTTTGGAACCGTGCTGTTAAGCTTGGTCAAATAGTTGAAGATGGTGACCGAATTGAAATATATCGGCCACTAATTGCTGATCCTAAAGAAGTTCGTAAACGTAGAGCTGAAAAAGCAAAAGAAGAGGGCCGTGCTGATATAGTTACCGGAGGTAGGGTTAACCCTCAACGCGCCAAAACCAATGGTTAAACTTTTAAAAGTATAACGAGCTTAAAAAAATAAGTTAGCAAGTCTAGTTGTTCTACATTCTTGCTCAACTTCTTCTGTTTCATTGTCAGCAAACACACTATCTACTACAGCCATAAAATATTGAATTTTATCTTGTGCTCGCATAGCCATCGCAAAAACACTGTTTGATGTTTTTACTGGGTGTGGACTATATGCGGAGAAATTATTTACTACCATTAGTTGCGCTAATGGTTTATTAATTATTGCATCGTAAGCATTAAAGTAATTACCGGTAACAGTAGTTATGTTTACGTGCATATCTTTAGTGAAGTTTGTTTTGCTGTCTTCTATCGCTTGCGCCGACATAGGTAATCCTATACTTATCAATGCTGCTAATAAAAAACTTTTAATGTTGGTATTCGTCTTCATAGTTCTCACCCCTTTGAGCCACATCTGAATTAGAAAGGTAATACGTTTTTGCTAATGTTAACTTATGTTAACGAGATGTTAAAAGCTAGTGCTAATAGATAAAATGCATGATTTATGAGATGAACGGATATATTGGAAATAAATTTCACGGTGTCAGCTATTTTTACACCTTAACCATTATTTAAAGTAAATCGTAAGAATAAATTAAATTCATTTTTACAGTATATTGAAATTATAGAATTTTTTTTTATGATTTATATTCTGGCCTACTAATTGCTTCGTATTAACACGTGCTTTAACTGTAAATGAAGGAATATATATGAAAAAATTATTGAGTGCTGTTTTAGCAAGTGCATTGCTTTTCATGTCAGCACAAGCGAATGCTGTTTTGATTAATCTTCAAGATTTAGCTAGCGAAGGCGCATATACAAATGGTGATGCAGCTTTGACTTTAGATCTTGGTGCTGGGATCACCATAGAAATAACTTCTTCGCATTTTACTTATTTTGATGATCATGATGCCGGCTTAGGTGTTTGTCAAACAGACACAAATCACTGTGGATCTGATGATAATATTGATAATATAGGTGAAATGCTTACATTCACCTTTAAAGTTGATGGTGAAGTTGGTGTCGTTAAAAATAGTTTCTTGGTTAACTTAAACAATAACCATGATGACGGTGATGCTCCAACTACTGTTTTATGGATGGGCTCCGAGCAAGGTGTAAATGTTTCAGGCAACGATGGTTGGTTTTCTGCTGATGGTGGTTATGGAGTTTATAGCATTGCCTATGGTGGTAGAGCTGCTGGGGAGTTTTATGTTGAGTCATTTGAATCTGATGGTATAGTTACACCACAAAGCATTCCTGTTCCAGAGCCAAGTAGTATTTTGTTATTAGCATTTGGTTTAATTGGGCTTGTTGCTATGAGAAAGACATCTAAATAGACTTTTAAATAAATACATTAATTAGCGTTAGATAAAGGCCACGGTTACGTGGTCTTTTTGTGTTTATAGGTATTAACAGGTGATGAATGTAGTGGTCAATAACCCTATAGATACCAACCCACGGTTGAAAATGAATACATTATCTTCAAATAATTAACATTCTTTCGCCGCTTCATCTACTAAATGCCTAAACCAAATATGGCTAGGCTCATGATGAAGTAGGGGTGACCAGATCATTTTTAATTCTATATCAGGAACATCAAATGGTGTATCGAGGATAGTATAGCCAGGATCTTTACTATGTATCATTGCTGCTTTTTTAGGGAGCGTGGCAATAATTTGATCGTCATGAGCTAATTGCATGGCAACATGATAATTACGAGTAAATATCTTTATATCGCGTTGTTTACCTATATTGGCAAGCGCTTCATCGACCCAGCCAAGTTTTTGTACGTCTTTTGGGTTCATCCCTAAACCAACTCCAAAACCTGTTTTAGAAACCCAAACATGTTTACTCGTTAGGTAACTGTTTAAATCAAAGTTTTCTAGTATTGGGTTTGAACTTCGGGTTAAGCAAGAGAATCCATCATTCCATAATACTTTTTGATGAAAAGATTGCGGTAATTGATCAAATAAATTAATCGCCATATCTATTTTGCCATCTTCAACGTCATGAAACGTTACATCGCTTGGTGTCATTATATCGATAGTGATGTTAGGCGCTATCTTATTAATTTTTTCTAAAAGCTTTGGCAGTAGGGTAGATGCAGCATAATCGCTGGCCATTAGCCTAAAAACACGAGTACTACTTAATGGTTCGAAGTCTTCTACCGTTTGTAACGCTTCTTTGGTTTCTAACAATATTTTTCGAATTTTTGGTGCTAAAGAGCTCGCTCTTTCAGTTGCCACCATGCCATCAGAAGTTCTAACAAGAACAGGATCGTTTAATAAGTTTCTAAGACGTTTTAAGCTATTACTCATTGCTGGTTGGGTAATACCTAGGTGATTGGCTGCTCTGGTGACATTCTTTTCGCGCAGTAATACATCAAAAGCGACGAGCAAGTTTAGATCTATTTTTGTAATATTCATGAAATTAATAGCTAGGTAAAAACTATAAATTACATGAATTATTTAGTTTTTACTAGGGAGTAAGGCTTTGATTAATTGAACTGAGTTTTATTTAAAATTTAAAGCCCGAACTCACGGGCTTATTTACGGCTTGGAAAGCTTTAAATACTGTAAACCAAAGTTAATGATGTTTCGGTACGAGTTTTTTCAGTATCATTTTCAACCACACTATTATGATCAACTGTAAAAGCAAATTTTAATGCTAATGATTCAATTAACTTTGTCGTAATTGAGCTTACCGATTGATATTTACTATTTTCGTTTGATGACGTGGCCATCTCTGCTGAAAAACTCTGTTTAAATTCCATAGTTTCAAAGAAACGTCGTTCATAGGTTGCAGCGGCACGAATAATAGTTGCTTTCTCAGTTTTGTTATTATGCTCATCTGTTTCTGCAATTTCATCTACTTTAAAACCTGGCCCCATTTCAGCATCGAAAAAAGCAACTTCTGTTTCGTACCAACGACGACCCCAACCGGCAGCTATTGAGCTTTGGTAATCAAAACCATTAAATCGGTCAGCTTCGTATGAGCCATAACCAAAAAGGTAATTTTTACCACCTTCTTCAAGGGTGTAATTACTTTGTAATGAGGTTCCCCATTTTTGGTCAGTTGTTACATATTCGTCTTTACCCTCATCATTTTCTTCTTCTGATTTACGACCAAAAAAACCCATTTTCCAATTAGAGCGCATTTTGCCCACTTCATGGATTAAATCAGATTTTACAATTCCAATAGCATAGTCGTTATCACCTGTATTGAAAAAAGCACCTACTTCAACAGCGCCGCTAATAGTAGAAGGAGTAATATCACATTCAGGAAAACCGATAAATTCTTCAGGGGGAACTTCATCGGTGAAATGATAACAATCAGGCTTATCTTCTTCATATAAAGAAGCAACAATGGCATCAATTGCTTCAGCGTTACTAGACTGAGTTGATAGTTCATCTTGAGCTAAAACCGAAAAGGTAGCGCCAGTTATTAATGGAAGGAGTAGCAGTTTTTTCATTTTTATAATAAACAGAGCTTTTTAACTCTATTTTTTCTTAAGGTTAATTTTTATTAGCCAGGGCATTATAACGAAGTTAACAAATCAGACCAGTGATTTTCAATAGAAATGGCAATAAAAAAAGGACCTTCAGGTCCTTTTTAATAAAATAAACAGTTAACTATCTGATTTATTTAATTAATGCGTTTAACTCGCCGCTAATGTATCTGTCGTACATAGCGTCTAAAGAGATACATTTAATTTTACTTGCATGGCCAGCAGTGTTAAAAGCTTCATAACGGGCTTTAACAATATCGTACATAGCATCTGTAGTTGTTTGTAAAAATTTACGAGGGTCAAATTCAGATGGGTTGTGCGCTAAGAAGCGACGAACTGCACCTGTAGAAGCAAGACGTAAATCAGTATCGATGTTTACTTTGCGAACGCCGTTTTTAATGCCTTCTTGAATTTGCTCAACTGGCACACCGTAAGTTTCAGGAATGTTGCCACCATATTCGTTAATTACTGCTAACCATTCTTGTGGCACTGATGAAGAGCCATGCATTACTAAGTGAGTGTTAGGAATACGAGCGTGGATAGCTTTAATGCGATCAATGGATAATATGTCACTTGTTGGTGGACGCGTAAACTTGTATGCGCCGTGTGAAGTACCACAAGCAATAGCTAATGCATCAACTTGTGTTTTGTTCACAAAATCAGCAGCTTCTTCTGGATCGGTAAGCATTTGATCGGCAGTTAGAATGCCTTCAGCACCAATACCGTCTTCTTCACCCGCCATACCTGTTTCTAATGAACCCAAACAACCAAGTTCACCTTCAACACTAACGCCACACGCATGAGCCATTTCAACAGTTCTGCGAGTTACGTCTACGTTATATTCATAAGATGAAGGGGTTTTACCGTCTTCGCCTAACGAGCCATCCATCATTACTGATGAAAAACCAAGTTGAATTGAACGCTGACATACTGCCGGAGATGTACCATGATCTTGGTGCATAACTACAGGAATTTCTGGAAACTCTTCAGTCGCGGCTAAAATTAAATGACGTAAGAAAGGCGCACCAGCATATTTGCGAGCACCAGCTGACGCTTGTAAAATTACCGGGCTGTCAGTATCGCGAGCGGCAAGCATAATTGCACGTACTTGCTCAAGATTATTTACGTTAAACGCAGGAATACCATAGTCAAACTCTGCTGCATGGTCCAGCATTTGACGCATAGAAATTAAAGCCATTACCAACACTCCTTTTGTGTGTGATATAAGCGGTTAAAACCACTTTTAGTATAGATTAAAGTTATAAAAAATATATTTTAATTAGCTTATTTAATTAAGCCTATTGAGCTGCGCGTTCTTCTAAAATGGCAACTGCAGGTAATTTCTTACCTTCTAAAAATTCTAAGAAAGCACCGCCACCTGTAGAGATGTAAGATACTTTATCGGCAATATCGTATTTATCTACTGCGGCTAATGTGTCACCACCACCGGCAATAGAGAAGGCACTTGAATTAGCAATTGCTTGAGCGATTGCTTTAGTACCTTCGCCAAACTGATCAAACTCAAAAACACCTACTGGACCATTCCAAACAATAGTGCCGGCATTTTCAATGATTTTTGCTAACGCTTTTGCCGAGTCTGGGCCAATATCAAAAATCATTTCATCATCAGCAACGTCGCTAACTGCTTTTAATGTAGCTACTGCGCTTTCAGCAAATTCTTTAGCAACAACAACGTCTGTTGGTACAGGAATGTCGCCATTATTTGCTTTTGCATTGGCTGTTAAGCTATTTGCTTGATCAATTAAGTCGGCTTCATATAATGATTTACCAACTTGATGGCCATGTGCTGCAATGAACGTATTGGCAATGCCGCCACCAACTACTAATTGGTCTACTACGGTTGCAAGCGACTCTAACACTGTAAGTTTAGTCGAAACTTTTGAACCACCAACAATTGCCACTAATGGGCGAGCAGGGTTATCTAATGCTTTACCTAATGCTTCTAATTCACCAGCAAGTAAAGGACCTGCGCATGCAACAGGAGCAAACTTGGCAACTCCGTGCGTACTTGCTTGGGCACGGTGAGCTGTACCAAACGCGTCCATTACATAAACATCACAAAGGGCAGCAAGTTTCTGTGATAACTCATCACAGTTTTTCTTTTCGCCTTTATTAAAACGAATATTTTCAAAAATTACTAATTCACCAGCCGCAACTTCTACACCGTCGAGGTATTCACTAACTAACTTTACTGGTTGAGCAAGCGCTTTTGTTAAATAATCAGCAACAACTTGCATTGAAAACTCACTGTTAAACTCACCTTCTGTTGGTCGACCTAAATGTGACATTACCATCACTTTTGCACCAGCTTGGAGTGCTAGTTTTAACGTAGGAAGGGCAGCTCTTAAACGAGCATCAGAAGTGATTTTACCGTCTTTTACCGGTACGTTTAAATCTTCGCGAATTAATACTCGTTTATTAGCAAGTTCAAGATCAGTCATTTTAATGACAGACATAGTAAGTCTCCGTTGAATAATGTGTAATCGTTAAATTTTTTAAAATAATGTTCATCTGCTGTACTTGATACATGTTACGGCGCCTGATGCATGCTTAACGCTGTGTCTAACATACGATTAGAAAATCCCCACTCGTTGTCACACCAAACTAATAGTTTTACTAAGCGCTTATGGCTTACCCGTGTTGAATTACCATCAACAATTGACGAATGCGGGTCGTGATTAAAATCACTTGAAACCAAAGGCTCTGTGGTAAAGCCTAATATTCCGGCCAAATTGCCTTGCTGACCATTTATAATAGCGTCGTTTACTGCGCTAATATCAACGTCACTATCTAAGGTTACGCTTAAATCCATAGCAGTAACATTTATTGTTGGTACACGTACGGCGATCGCTTCAAATCGACCTGAAAATTTTGGCAATATTCGTTCAATGCCAGCAGATAGTTTAGTATCTACAGGAATTATCGACTGACTCGCAGCTCGTGACAACCGTAAATCATCATGATAGGCATCTATTACTTGTTGATCATGCATAGAAGAGTGAATAGTTGTTATGGTGCCACTTTCTACGCCGAAAGCCTGATCTAGTACTTGAATAACCGGTACAATGCAGTTTGTTGTACAAGAGCCATTAGAAACAACCACATCTGCAGACGTTAATTGCTCATGGTTAATCCCATAAATAATTGTTTTATCCACGTCAGTTAATGCGGGTTGTGAATACAGAACTTGTTTAGCACCTTGTTTGATATGCTTTAGGGCATGCTCTTTACTGTGATAAATACCGGTGCAATCTAAAACAATGTCTACGCCTAGCTCTTGCCAAGGTAAATCTTCAATATCTTTTTGATGAAATAATGAAATTTCATCACCAGCCACGTTTAATTGGTTATTCTCATAACTTACAGAATAAGCAAAGCGACCATGATTGGTATCATATTTTAATAAATGGGCAATCCCTTCGGGTTTTGCCAATTCATTAATCGCAACTATTTGAAACTGATCATTACGACCGGTTTCATAAAGCGCTCTTAAAATACTCCGACCGATGCGGCCAAAACCATTTATTGCTATTTTTATTGTCATGATAATTAAATGTAAATATTAAAAAGGCCGATCATATTAACGGCCTTCTAATAATTATCCTAATAACTCTTTTGCAGTGTTAATTACGTTTTCTACGGTGAAACCAAATAATTCAAATAATTCGTTTGCTGGCGCTGACTCACCGAAAGTCTTCATACCAATAATACGGCCATCAAAACCAACATATTTATGCCAAAAATCTTCAATGCCAGCTTCTATTGCAATACGTGCTCTAACATCATTCGGTAATACCGATTGACGATATGCTTCATCTTGAGCTTCAAACGCATCAGTACAAGGTATAGATACCACGCGAATTTTCTTATCCGATAACTCTCTACTTGCAGCCATAGCTAGTTCAACTTCAGAGCCTGTGGCAATTAATATTAAATCTGGTGTACCGACACAATCTTTTAAAATGTAACCACCACGGGCAATATTCGATAATTGTTCAGCCGAACGCTCTTGTTGCTGCAAATTTTGACGAGTAAAAGTCAATGTTGTTGGGCCATCTACACGTTCAATTGCCATCTTCCAAGCAACTGCAGATTCAACCGCATCACATGGACGCCAGTTGTATAGGTTTGGCGTCATACGTAAGCTGGCAATTTGCTCAACCGGCTGATGGGTAGGGCCGTCTTCACCTAAGCCAATAGAGTCATGAGTATAAACAAAGATACTGCGTTGTTTCATTAAAGCGGCCATACGAACAGCGTTACGTGCATATTCAACAAACATTAAGAATGTAGCGCCGTAAGGAATAAAGCTACCATGTAAAGCAATGCCGTTCATAATGGCAGACATACCAAATTCACGTACACCGTAAAACAAGTAATTACCACTTGCATCATCTGCTTCAATGCCTTTTGAACCAGACCATAACGTAAGGTTTGAACCAGCTAAATCAGCAGAGCCACCAATAAATTCAGGTAAAATTGGACCATAGCTATTTAAACAGTTTTGGCTCGCTTTACGGGTTGCCACATTTGCCGGGTTATTTTGTAAGTCTTGAATATAGTTGTTGGTATATTCTTGCCAATTTTCTGGCAATTGGCCTGATGACCTGCGGTCAAACTCAGCAGCTAGTTCAGGGTGGGCAGCTTTATAACCGGCAAATAATTCATGCCAGGCAGCTTCCGCGTTTGCCCCTTTTTCTTGACCATTCCATGCATCATTAATGTCTTGCGGAATAACAAATGGAGCGTGCTCCCAGTTTAAGAATTCACGTGACGCTTTAATTTCGTCATCGCCTAATGGGGCACCGTGACAATCGTGACTACCGCTCTTATTAGGAGAGCCATAACCAATAATAGTTTTACAGCAAATTAGCGTTGGTTTGTTTGATTCAGCTTTTGCTTGAACAATTGCAGCCAAAATTTCTTCCGGGTTATGACCATCTACAGACAGTACTTGCCAGCCGTATGCATTAAATCGTGCAGGGGTATCGTCTGAGAACCAACCTTCAACTTCACCATCAATTGAAATGCCGTTGTCATCCCAAAAAGCAATAAGTTTGCCTAAACCTAAAGTACCCGCTAATGAACACGCTTCATGCGAGATACCTTCCATTAAACAACCGTCACCCATAAAGGTATAAGTGTGATGGTCAACAATTTCAAAATTATCTTGGTTGAATTGTGCAGCTAAGGTTTTTTCTGCAATTGCAAAACCTACAGCGTTGGTAATACCTTGGCCTAATGGGCCAGTAGTTGTTTCAACACCAGGTGTGTAACCGTACTCTGGGTGACCAGGCGTTTTAGAATGTAATTGACGGAAGTCTTTCAAATCATCAATTGAAACATCATAACCAGTTAAGTGAAGTAATGAGTAAATAAGCATCGAGCCATGGCCGTTAGACAAAATGAAACGGTCACGATCAACCCAGTTAGGATTGTTAGGGTTGTGCTTAAGGTGATCACACCATAAAGCTTGTGCTATATCTGCCATACCCATAGGGGCACCAGGGTGTCCAGATTTTGCTTTTTGGACAGCATCCATACTTAAAACTCGAATTGCATTGGCCTGATCTTGACGCGATGGCATAAGTGCTCCACTTAAATAAAATTTTAGGTTAAAAAAACACGCGTATTTTCGCTTACACAGCGCTTTGGTGCAATCAAAAATAGGGCTTTTTTCGATAAAGTTTACTATTGAAGCTATAGAACAAAAAAAATCGTTTTATTAAGTTATTTATTTTTAGTTAAAAAAAAGTGATAAATCAGTTGGTTAAGCCATTTTTAAATAGTGAGAAATGAGTTTGTATTCCTTATGAAAACTTACACTGTTACTTTTATTTATAATCTTTGATTGATTAACTGTTTATTGAATTAAAGTACAATAAAAATTCATATCAAAAAATATTCCTAAAATGAATTGATTGGCAGGTTAAGTGTATGGCTCTGTTTTTAAAGGTATTTATTTTGTAGTTGTAAGTTTTTAGTAAAATTATTGAAAAGTTATGTAAATATTTATGTAAAAATTTCTTGTATGAGCTGATTAAAACATATACATTATTTTTCGTTAAACAATAATAATAACAAATAACATTCAGGGCTGAAGTCATGAACAAATCGTCTTTGAGGGAGGTAAAACTTAGTACTGTATTTATTGCGGTGTTAGTTTTAGGTATTTCAGCTGGTTTTTCCAGTTCAAATGCCGCTCAAGACACGGAAGTTAGTGAAATTATAATCGAAGAAAAACAATAAAATAATTATTGCTAGCTTCTTTAAAAACCTCGCCATGCGAGGTTTTTTTTTACTTCAAGGATGATGGAATGCAAATTGCCATGGATGGCTTTAAATTTGTACTTCAAGGATGATGGAATGCAAATTGCTTTGGACCACTCCATCACATCCTGTGATCGTGGCATACGCAACTTCCATGTTGAAAAAGGCTTTTAAATTTGTACTTCAAGGGGACAACAGATTTTTGAAAGTGGCGTCCCTGAGACGATTCGAACGTCCGACCTAGCGCTTAGGAGGCGCTTGCTCTATCCAGCTGAGCTACAGAGACACTTTTTGTAATAATATACCCTTTCAAAATACATCATCTATTAAATGCCTGTAAATAGCTAAGTGACAATAATCGGCAATTTTTGTAACAAATTCACAAATTTAAGCGGCAATGCTATGCCGCTCACATGTTTTTAGTACAAAAAAATGAGCAGTGAGTTTTCTGGTACCATTTTCATATTGCTTACTGGCAAAATTTATATTTAATAAATATGCAAAAAAGTTGGTTGAAAACCATTATGTAAACATTTTTGATCAAAAACTATGCAGTTGATTTTGTTTTATTTTATATTTAAAGAAAATGCTGTTTAATGGCATAATTCTTGTATGGTATTTACTATACGTTTGCTAACTATTTAGCTTTGTGCCATTGTCGGAGAATAGTTAGCAGGTTATGTTTCTTAAACTCAGTATTGAGACAAATAATAATTGTCATACTCAAATGACGAGCTTGGGACTTTTTAGTGGAAGATAAACAAAGTGATCATATGGCAGGAAGCCAGCATTTGTTGAATAAAAGTCAGCAGAGTGACTCCGTAGCTAAACAGGCTACTATAGAGTTGCAGGACTTCTTCGCCAATATTATCCCCGAGCCTATCGATACGTCAGTCAAACATGACATGGATACTGATGAAGTATTTTCTCAATTGCTGGCTTCATCAATCAGTCAAAGCATTGATGAGTATAACGATAAACTTCATAGCAACCCACAAATCAACTCTTCAAGTAAAGCCTTACAAGCTAGCTCTCTTATTGGGCGCAGCGTTCTCGTTGAAGACGGTCATTTCTATATTGAACATGGTGAATTCGCCACTGGACGTTTACTAATAAATTCGAAAGCTCATCATGTTTTTGTTTATGTTGAAAACGAAAATGACGACATAGTGCGTATTATTCCATTAGGTGATGGGCTAGTTGGTGACGTGAGTTTTACATGGAACGGCATTACTCGTACAGGCTCTGTTGCCCCTGAAGGGGAATATCGTTTTATTGTCTCTTGTATAAGTAAAGGTAAGGTTGTAGAGCTTAAAGCTATGACATACAACAAAATTATCCGTGTTACCTTTGACCACACTAATGATGATGTTTGGCTGTATTTTGAGAATGATCAAACGATGAATCTTGCTGATGTGGTGGAAATATTAAAAGACTAAAATGCGGGTTAATTTATTGTTAGCCCAGATGTAAAAATTAAAGCTGTTGCTAGTTAGAAAATTACCCTATGATGGGATTAGCTAAGTTAGCGCAGGGTTTATAAAGCATACAAAGATTGAGTGAAAAAACTTAAAATCATAAGGAATGCTTTTTTCAAAAGTTTAAATACTTAGTTAAGTTGGAGAGGTAGAATATGAGCTTGACTCGTGGGGATAATAACAACGAATCCACATTGTCGACAGTCTCAGAGCAAACAGAGAAGAGGTTACTCACGGAAGCATTTTCGGGAGAACTTGATTTATTGCGTTTGCAATCTAACCAATTAAATCAGTTATTTGATGTAATGCCGGCTGGCGTGGTTATTATTGATGGTGACGGGATTGTGGTTAAAGCTAACAATGTTGCCGGCAGTTTATTAGGCGTCGATTTACTTAAAAAGTCCTGGATTGAAATAATAAAAGTCGCTTTTAAACCAAGAGCCGATGATGGTCATGAAGTGTCATTAAATGATGGCCGTCGGGTAAAACTCGATATTTCTTCTTTTGGCTCGCAAGCTGGCCAACTTATATTAATTACCGATTTAACCGAAACTCGCTTACTGCAAGATAAGTTAAGCCAAATGCAACGTTTGTCTGCATTAGGTCGTATGGTTTCTACTCTCGCACATCAAATTCGCACACCTCTGTCGGCAGCAATGCTTTATTGCTCTAACTTAAGTTCAAAAGCACTGTCCAGCGAAAAACGTCAAACTTTTCAAGATAAATTAACATCAAGATTGCAAGACTTGGAGCAGCAAGTAAATGATATGCTGTTATTTGCCAAAAGTGGCGGTAAACAAGTGGTTGCAGTTATTACCATTAAATCATTGTTAGATGATGCTATTGCTGGCGTAGAAGCTCAAATTGATGAAGTGCATGCAGATTTAATTTTAACCATTGAAGATGAAAGTCTGCAAATTATTGCTAATAAAAATGCGCTTGAAGGCGCAATACAAAATTTAATCCATAACTCATTACAAGTTATACAAAGCAATGCCATTATAAAAGTTCGTGCTTACCAACAAGATAGCTTTCTGCATATTCATGTGCAAGATAATGGTAGTGGTATTGATGAATCCGAAGCTGAAAAAATATTTGAACCGTTTTATACTTCTAAAGTGCAAGGCACCGGTTTAGGGTTGGCGGTAGTGAAATCTGTTGCTAAAGCCCACCATGGTGATGCATCATTAGTGAGTAAAACAGGTGAAGGCGCAGATTTTTGTATTAAACTGCCGCTGTTCAATACCGAAAAAGATGAAACTGAATAGCTACTAAACATAGATAATAACAAAAAATAAAGAGGCAGTAATGACCAGTAAAGTGGTCCTAGTCGTTGAAGATGATCCCGGTTTACGCGAAGCCGTAGTTGATACCTTACACCTTTCAGAGTTTGACTGCATTGAAGCAGACTCTGGCGAGGCCGCATTGGTTCAATTGAAACAACATAAAGTAGATATTGTTGTTTCAGATGTACAAATGGGGGGCATGAGTGGTCTAACCCTATTGAAAAATATTAAAACCGGCTGGCCAAATATGCCGGTGTTGATCATGACTGCGTACGCAACTATTGATGATGCTGTGCAAGCTATGAAAGATGGCGCTTGTAATTACATTGCCAAACCATTTGCGCCAGAAGTGTTGATTAATATGATCAGCCAATACTTGCCGATTGAAAAAGTAGTCAGCTCTCGTCCAATTGCCGTTGATAAACAAAGCCTCCAATTACTAAACTTAGCTGAAAAAGTTGCAAGTACAGACGCTTCAGTAATGATCTTGGGCCCGAGCGGCTCAGGTAAAGAGGTACTCTCTAAATTTATTCATAACCACTCGAAACGAGCTGATAATAGTTTTGTCGCGATTAATTGTGCTGCCATTCCTGAAAACATGCTTGAAGCAACTTTATTTGGCTATGAAAAGGGCGCTTTTACCGGTGCTGTTAATGCTTGTCCAGGTAAGTTCGAGCAAGCCCAAGGTGGAACCATTTTACTGGATGAAATTACTGAAATGGATTTAGGCTTACAAGCCAAAATTTTGCGTGTTATTCAAGAACGTGAAGTAGAGCGTTTAGGCTCAAGAAAAGTAATTAACTTAGATGTACGGGTACTGGCAACCAGCAACCGAGATTTAAAAAAAGCGGTAAGCGAAGGTGTTTTTCGTGAAGATTTGTTTTATCGCTTAAATGTTTTTCCTTTAACTTGGCTGCCTTTAGCGAAAAGAGCAGATGATATTTTACCGTTAGCTGATCATATTATCGACCAGTTCAGTAATAATGAAAATGTAAGTTTAACTGCAGCGGCTGAAATTAAACTGGCTACCCATCAATGGCCTGGTAACGTTAGAGAATTAGAAAACGTGATCCAACGTGCTCTGATCATGAAAACAGGGGCTGAAATTGATAGCGAAGATTTACTTATTGAAGACTTTGTTGAGCAAAAAAGTGAAGCTATTTTCGAATCTACAGTAGAAGAAGAGAATCTTGAGAGTGAGTTAAAGCAGCAAGAATTTCAAATTATTTTAGATGCACTTCGAGCATGTAATGGATCTCGCAAAGAAGTTGCAGAGCGCTTAGGTATAAGTGCAAGAACATTACGTTATAAGTTGGCTAAAATGCGAGAAAGTGGCATTGAATTACCTGTTTGAAATAAAAAGTTACATTGAAACGTGTAATTAATGGGTGGCAGATACTATTTCTCAGTTTATAATGCTACATATTACTAACACAAAAATAATTAACTTTAACCACTGGCATTATTAGCACTCCTAATAAAGTGCTTTAACAAGGGAACGTTCGATTTATGCATTTCAAACCTTGGTTTGCTAATATTTTCATCATTTTATCTTTATTAATATTACCTGCTTGTTCAACAACGAACGAACAGGGCGATAGTTATTCTGATCCTCGCGATCCCCTCGAATCTATTAACCGACCAATATGGACCTTCAATTGGGACTATGCTGATAAATATGTTTTTAAACCGGTATCTACTGCTTATGTAGATTGGGTGCCATCGCCAATTCGTTCTGGCGTGTACAATGCAGCTCTTAACCTCAATGAACCCTTCACGGTAATAAACAACCTGCTACAACTTAAGTTTCAGCGAGCAGGTAAAGCGACTGGTCGTTTTGTTTTAAACTCTACAGTTGGTTTATTAGGTTGGTTTGATATTGCCAAGCATGCTGGCTTATTACGTGAAGAAGAAGAATTTGGTGAAGTATTAGGCACATATGGTGTAGGTGATGGACCTTATTTAATGTTACCCGTGCTAGGTCCAAGCTCAGTAAGGGATGAAGTAGGCGATTTGGTTGATGGCTATTATTGGCCATTAGCAATTATTGATTTTTGGCCAAATGTGGCACGTAAATTGGTAATAGCCTTAGAAACTCGAGGACAACTTGCCGAGCAAGAGGCATTATTAAACGACTCGTTAGATGCATATGAATTTGTTAAAAACGCTTACTTCCAAAATATCAATTATCGTTTACATGATGGCAATCCACCTATTGTGATTGATCAAGATGAAGAAGATGAACTCGACGACTTACTCGAAGAATTTTAACTATGGATACGGCACTTCGTGCCTTCGAATACGTTACTTCGTAACTTCGAATAAGTACCTACGGTACTCCGAATACACTACGCTTCGATAACTGCTTCGTTATTCAAAGTGAAACGTATTCGGAATGAAATGTATTCGGAGTGAAACGTATTCGAAGTGAAACGTATTTATTAGATATTTGAATCAACGCTAACGTTTAAATCTTTCAAAATTCCATCTTTCAAATTATAAACAAATCCATGCACGGTAATGTCCTGTTCATTATTCCAAGCATCAATCAAAGTTGTAGTTTTCGAAACGTTTCCTACTTGTTCAACCACGTTTAATTCACATAAACGGTTGGTTAACGCTTCGCCGGTTAATTGCTCTAACTCTTCTTTATGGAAACGGTAAACATCGCTGATGTGACGTAACCAGTTATCAATTAAGCCATGTTGATGATTATCTAATGACGCGGCAACACCGCCACAACCGTAGTGACCACAAACAATAATATGCTTTATTTTTAATACTTCTACCGCAAATTGAATAACCGACAAACAGTTTAAGTCGGTATGGATCACTTGATTGGCAATATTACGGTGAACAAAGACTTCACCAGGTAACATACCTAAGAGATCATTGGCCGGTACCCTTGAGTCAGAGCAGCCGATCCATAAATACTCTGGAGACTGTTGCTTTGATAGCTTGTCGAAAAAATCAGGCTGTTCTTTACGAATTTTTTCAGCCCAATCTTTATTATTTTTAAATAAATGTGATAAAGATGCCATAATTTCTCTAAATTAATTATTATTGATCATATTGTCTGAAAATCCTTGGATCTTGTAAAGCTGTTTTCTTTCATTAGATATGCCAATTTCATCCACTATGCTAAAATCGGTTTTATTTAATCGAGAATTATTCATGGCCAGAGCAGCACATGCCCTTCATATATTGGTGAAACATAAAGAACAAGCCGAAGATATATTGAAGCAGTTAAAAAAAGGCGCAAAATTTCAAACCCTTGCTAAAAAGCATTCAAGTTGTCCGTCAGGTAAAAAAGGTGGTGATTTAGGGGAGTTCAAAAAAGGTCAAATGGTAGCGCAGTTTGATAAGTTTGTGTTTAGTGGAGAAATTTTAACACCAACAATAGTTAAAACTCGCTTTGGTTATCATATTATAAAAACGCTTTATCGTACCTAATCTTTGTTTTCATCTTCCTCATCAAGTTGGCTATTGCGTTGTTTAATCTTGTCGAGCTGTTCCTTGGTTAAGTTAAATTTTTTAGCGCTTTTATAAATAAAATATATACCGCTGATAATGAACATTAATACAGCAAAGGTGATCAACCAAAATGTCATTCAAACATCGTCCTATAAAAAGTAAGTGATTAAAATTAAAAAGGAGCGCTAATTATAAGTGCGCTCCTTTTTTTAGTGGTTTTGCTAAGTAGCAGCCTTCATATCTCGAACAAATGTTGCTAAATCTACCAACATTTGTTTTTCGTCAGTTAAATTGTTTTCAATAATTTTAACTACGGCACTGCCGCTAATGGCCCCTTTAGCACCATTTGCTAACGCTTCTTTTACATGCTCCGGTGTTGATATTCCAAAGCCTAATACTGGTGCAGGCGCATTGTATTGGGTTAAGGTATCGATTAATTCTTTACCTGGCATATTTGCTACTACCTCAGTACCGGTAACACCAGCACGGCTTAATACATACGTGTAACCTTCACCTAATGATGAAACTTTTTGCAATGTAGCTGCGCTTGCGTTTGGTGGAGCGATAAAAATAGGGGCTACGTTATTTGCTAATGCAGCATTTCTAAATTGCTCACTTTCTCTGATCGGCACGTCGGCAATTAATACTGAGTCTACGCCGGCGGCGCTCATATCGCGGTAAAACTTATCTACGCCACGAGCAAACACCAAATTAGCGTAAAGCAATAATCCAATTGGAATATCGGCATTATAGGCTCGTACTTTTTTCAATATTTCAATACAGGTATCAGTATTAATGTTCGCATCTAAAGCACGCTTTGCCGCAAATTGAATGGTTAAACCATCGGCACTAGGATCAGAGAAAGGAATACCTAACTCAAGGGCATCGGCGCCATTATCTATAAGGGTTTTAATTATTTCAAATGATTGCTCAGCATGGGGGTCACCTATCATTACAAATGGGATGAAAGCACCTTGTTGTTTTTTTGCTAATCCATCAAAACTTTGCTGATAACGAGCACCTGCTTGTGTTGTTACTGTTGTACTGCTTACTTGGCTCATTATTTGTTCTCCCGGTAATTTTCACCGTTTAAAATACTGTTCACATGGGTTAAGTCTTTGTCTCCGCGACCAGATAAATTCACCAAAATAACTGTTTCTGTAGTTGCCGCATCGGCAATTTTTAGTGCATGTGCTAGTGCATGTGATGACTCAAGCGCTGGAATTATGCCTTCAGTACGCGACAACAGTTGAAATGCATCCAAGGCTTCATCGTCATTAATCGGTACGTAAGTCGCACGGCCAATTTCTTTTAACAAAGAATGTTGTGGGCCTACTCCAGGATAGTCTAAGCCAGCTGATACTGAATATGACTCTTCAATTTGGCCATATTCATCTTGCATTATGTAGGTATAGGCACCGTGTAGCATGCCTTTAGAACCAGCAACTAACGTAGCACCATGTTGCGGTGTATCTATGCCTTTACCACCAGCTTCAACGCCAACTAACTTCACGCTTTCTTCATCAATAAAGTCATGGAACATACCAATGGCATTTGAACCACCACCAACACAAGCAACTACATAATCGGGTAAGCTACCTTGCTCTTCTAATATCTGTGCTTTGGCTTCTATGCCGATCATTTTTTGAAATTCACGCACCATAGTTGGGAATGGGTGAGGTCCTGCGGCAGTACCCAATAAGTAATGGGCATTATCGTAATTAGCAGACCAATCACGCAAGGCTTCATTTACTGCATCTTTTAATGTGCCAGAGCCAGCGGTAACTGGAATAACCTCTGCGCCCATCAGTTCCATTCTAAATACATTAGGTTGTTGTCTATCACAGTCAACTTTACCCATATAAACGCGGCACTTTAAGCCTAATAAAGAACAGGCAATCGCCGTTGCTACGCCATGTTGGCCAGCACCGGTTTCAGCGATAATTTCAGTTTTACCCATTTTTTTAGCAAGTAAGGCTTGGCCTAATACTTGGTTAGTTTTATGGGCGCCGCCATGGAGAAGGTCTTCACGTTTTAGATAAATTTTTGCTAATGGGTTTTTCACTATGTTTCTGCACAGTGTGAGTGGAGTAGGGCGACCGGCAAATGAGGTTAATAGCTTATTGAATTCGGCTTGAAATTCGGCATCAGTTTGTGAATCAACAAAAGCAGTTTCTAATTGTTCTAAGGCTGGTACTAGTAATTCGCTGACATACATGCCACCAAATTCACCAAAATAAGGGCTTATGTTTTTTAATATTGGATCAGTCATATTAGTAATCTCTGATAAGCGCAAAGGCTTGTTTAATTTTGTTATGATCTTTAATACCTGGAGCAGATTCTACGCCAGAATTTATATCAAGACCTGATAAATCTAATTCGTTACACACACGTTGTGCACTAGCAATGTTGTTAAGTGTTAGGCCGCCAGCAAGCATGGTATTGCTAAAATCTTGCGCGCTTTCCTCTAACAATTGCCAATCAAAAACCTCACCGCTGCCGCCTTGTTTGGCATCAAGTAAATACCTGTCGGCACTTTGAGTAAACTCTGGCAAACCATCAACCACAGATATAGCTTTTACCACGTCGCAGCCGTTAGGCAAACGCAGCTTTAATTGCTCAATGTAAGCCGCACTTTCTTTACCATGCAATTGCACGGCAGATAAATTCAAATGATTGGCAAATTCGCTAACATCATCAATGCTTTGATCTTTAAATACGCCAACAAACTTTATGCTAGGCCCTGATGATTCAAGTAATTCATCTTGAATACGTCTTGCTTGCTCAAAGCTAACAAAGCGAGGAGATTGTTCGGTAAATATTAATCCTGCGTATGCTGCACCGGCAGCCGTTACTGCACTAATATCAGCGACCGAGGTTAAGCCACAGACTTTGTTATTGCCATATATTAACTCTCTACAGGCTAGGTCAATATCGTCTTGAGCCATAACCGAACTGCCCACTAAAAAGCCATTTACTGCCGGAGCTAATTCTCGTACTTGTTTATTGGAATAAATACCCGACTCAGAAATAATTAATCTGTCATCTGGGATCATTGGCGCAAGTTCAAAAGTACGCGTTAAGTCGGTAGACAGATCGCGTAAATTACGATTGTTAATACCTATCAGTTTTGCACCTAAGGCAATAGCACGCTCAGTTTCTTCAATATTTGACACTTCGGTTAAAATTGCCATATTGTATCTGTTGGCAACCTTGCTCAGTGCTTCATACTCTTCATCATTTAATACGCTTAGCATTAATAAAATTGCATCAGCGCCATATAAACGCCCTAAATGTATTTGGTATTCATCAATGAAAAAGTCTTTATTTAATACCGGGCAATCAACACTGTCACTAACCAGTTTTAAATAGTCATGTTTACCTTGAAAGTACTTCATGTCGGTTAATACTGATATTGCCGCTGCATAGTTATTATAAATGCCGGCAATTTCTTCAACATCAAAATCTGGTCGAATTAAGCCTTTTGAAGGTGAAGCTTTTTTACACTCTAATATAAAGCCGGCGTTTTCAGCGCTTAAAGCTTTGTACATATCTTTAGTAGTAGGTACTAACTTATCAATGAAACTTGCTAGCGGGCGATCTTGCTTTAATTTTGCAACTTCAATACGCTTATCAATAACAATTTTTTCTAATATATTGCTCTTACGAACATTAGTTTCAGGAGCACTAGCCATTACTTACCTCTGCCATAGTGTTTAAAGTACTGGCTGCTTTTCCAGATTTTAATACTTGTTGTACGATATTGGTCGCGCTGCTTAAGTTACGTGCTTGACCCGTTAAGTATAGCAATGCTGCGGTATTTATCGTAACTGCATCAATATGGGCTTGCTCGCCTTTGCCTTCTAATATAGCCATAGTGTAAGCCGCATTTTCTTCAGGTAACCCGCCTTTAATACTTTCTAAGCTGTGTGTAGTTAAACCGAAATCACTCGGCTGTACTTCTTTTTCAGTAAGAGTGTCGCCGTTAATTTCAATAACTTGTGTTGAGCCATGAATTGCGACTTCATCTAAACCACTACCATGTACCACCCAAGCACGCTCTACGCCGGTTAATTGTAACGCTTTAGCCATTGGCATAAGAAGCTCTGGTGTGTATACCCCAAGTAACATTACTTTTGGCGAAGCAGGGTTAACTAAGGGGCCGAGTATATTGAATAAGGTGCGCACTCCCATTGCAGCCCTTACTGGCCCCGCATGTTTAAAACCACTGTGATAATTAGGGGCGAAGAGAAAACAAACCCCGCATTGTTCTATAGATTGCTTGGCTGTTTCAGGCGACATCATTAAATTGATCCCAAACGCTTCGAGCAAATCGGCTGAGCCAGACATACTCGACACACTGCGGTTACCGTGTTTGGCAACTTTTAATCCACATGCCGCAGCAACTATAGCCGCCGTGGTTGAAATGTTAATCGTGCTATGGCCATCCCCACCTGTGCCAACACAATCCACTAATGGGTAAGGTAGTTTAGGAAACGGTTTTGCAGCCGCTCTAATTGCCACGGCTGCGCCGGCTATTTCGTTGGGTGTTTCACCTTTAATCTTTAGCGCGGTTAATACACTGGCCATTAATGCCGGTTCAATCTCACCTTGTACTACTTTGCTAAAAAACTCTTCAGCTTGCTCTTGGCGTAAATCTTCACCGTTAATAAGTTGTTCTAACAAAAGACTCATTTTAACTGTCCTTCCCTAATAAATATTCAAAGCTTTGCTTGATCAAAATACTGCCTTTTGAGGTTAACAATGACTCAGGATGAAATTGGAAACCCAAAACCTTATCTTGTTGATTAGCAATTGCCATAGGTAATTGCTGATAATGTGCAATCATCTGTAAATCGTTTGGCATAATGGTAGCAACCAATGAGTGATACCTTGCCACAGGTAATGGTGAAGGCAAACCTGTGAAAGGGCCTTTACCATCGTGTATTATGTTTGATGCTTTACCGTGTACAATTTCACCTGCTCTATCTACTTTGCCGCCGTAATGCTCAACTAACGCTTGATGACCTAAACAAATACCAAAGATAGGGTAAGTTCCCAAACAAAGTTTGATTAAATCCATTAAACAGCCTGCATTAGCAGGTTCGCCAGGCCCTGGTGACAAGACTAAAATAACTGGTTCTTGCTCTTGCTGCATTTTTTGGTGAATAAACTCAGCCGACACCGTATTACGATAAATGACAGGTTCGAAGCCTAAGGCTTTAAACTCATCTACTAAGTTGTAAGTAAACGAATCTAGGTTATCGAGCATATAAAGTTTAGTTTTCATTATTTTGCTCCCTCAGTCGTGTTTGTAATAACTTTTGAGTGAGCATTGGCAATTTGTACAGCTTTAATTACCGCTTGTGCTTTTTGTCTGGTCTCATCGGCTTCAGCTTGTGGGTCTGAGTCATAAACAACCCCCGCACCGGCTTGTACGTAAGCTATGTTGTTTTTTACAAAAGCAGAGCGAATAACAATACAAGAATCCATATCACCGCCACCGTTAATATAACCAACAGCGCCACCATAACTACCACGGCGTTCGCCTTCTACCGTGCGAATTAATTCGGTTGCTTTTACTTTAGGCGCACCTGACAGGGTGCCCATATTCATACACGCTTGATACGCATGCAGCGCATCTAATTTTTCAGATAAAGTGCCTATTACTCGTGATACTAAATGCATTACGTGGGAGTATCGGTCTACTTTAAGTAATTCAGCAACATGACGAGTACCGCCTTTTGAAACCCTGGCAACGTCATTACGAGCGAGATCAACCAGCATCAAATGTTCGGCTTTTTCTTTTTCATCATTTCTAAGTTCAAGTTCAATGCGGCCATCTAAATCGGCAGAATATTTACCTTCAGGGGTAAACCCTCTTGGACGGGTTCCTGCTATTGGGTAAATCTCTACCTGTCTATTCTCTGCAGTAAACTTTAATGCAGACTCTGGCGATGCTCCAAATAGGGCAAAATCATCATCTTTTAAGAAAAACATGTAAGGACTAGGGTTTGTTTGTTTCAGTGCTTGATATGCATTTAATGAATCACTACAGCTTAATGAGAATGTACGAGAAGGTACAACCTGGAAAATATCACCGGCTCTGATGTGCTCTTTCAAATCTTCAACTTGTTGGCAAAATTGTTGATCTGAAATATTAACTTCTACTTGAGTTGGCGTTGCTTGTTTAAGATCTATGGCTTGGCTAGTCATAGGTGTTTTACAAATATGTTTTAATTGTTCTAGGCGTTGTTCAATTTTCTGCTGACAAGCACTTTGCTGAGAACCGCTAAAAACGTTGCCAAGTAACTCTGTGGTTTGCTGCTGATGATCAATAATAATTAAGGTTTCAGCCAAATAATATACATAATCAGGGCAAGTATTTTTACTGTCTTTCACCTTGGGCAACTGTTCGCTGATACAAATTAAATCAAAGGCGAAAGCGCCGCCAACAAATACTGAAAATGGATGCTGTTGCTGACAATCAATTGCTTGCAATTCTCTAAGCACTTGCATTGGATTATCAACTAATAAGCGTGACAGCTCATCTTGCTCGGTAATGCTTGTCGAAAAATTAATATCTAAACAATCAATTGAAGCGTTATTAATAGTCACACTATTTTGGTAACTAGCTTGCGTAAATTGCTGCTTTAAATAAGCAATAATGGCTTGGCCATTAAGAGATGTTGCGTTGATGGAGACATTACTGCCATTGCAGACGATTTTCACCGCTGAATCAATAAGTAATAAACTTTTGAGAGCTCGTTTATCTGATATTTCAGCAGATTCTAATAATAATGTATTACTTTTATCTGCGGTTAAGCTGCGATATAGCATTAGTGGATCAGCTTGATACTGAGCATTAACTATCGTGCTGTTCACTAAGCCTAGCTGTGATTGATTTTGAACTGTGTTATTCATGGTTTACCTTTGTGTAATTTGTTTTCCCAATGGGATTATTTTTGTCATCCGGCGTAAAGGGGCTGAAGCCACCAGATAAACCATGTTTTAACGTTATTAATTAACATTTTATGCCTATTCTCTCTTTAGTTTAAGTGATTCTTAGTAATATGAAATATTCTAAACGAATAAAACGAAAAAACCCGCCTTTGAAAGCGGGTTTTTAAAATTTTGCCTACAGCAAAGCTCACAACCCACTATGTAAGGTTATGCCACCACCAAATATTTAAACCGGTTAATTGCTCTGCTTGTTGTAATATCATTTTATAAGTACCAATTTAGTTGGTTTGCACGTAAAATCATCATTACGAGCACGTATATGCCTAGAAGAACCCAAAACGTCAATGAAGTCAATAGTTAGCGGTGAAATAACCGACAATAGTTACAAATCAATACGAGTAGACTTTCATAGTCACACTAATTGCTCCGACGGTCGCCTTACACCTGCCGAATTATTAGATCGTGCGAGCAACCATCAAATTGACCAATTTGCCATAACCGATCACGATACCATTGCAGCTTTCGATATTGCTAAACAACATATTGCAGATAAAAATCTTAACATTCGGTTGATTTGCGGTATTGAAATTTCAACCATGTGGCAAAATCATGAGATTCATGTGGTTGGTTTAAATGTTGATGAAAATAACCCCGCATTACTTAAGCTCATTGACGAGCAGCAGCAAGCACGAGAAACCAGAGCATTATTAATGGCTGAAAAGCTTGCTAAAGCTGGTGTCGAAAATTGCTACGCTGATGCAAAAGAATTAGCACAAGGCGGTACCATTACTCGCGCGCATTTTGCTCGGGTATTATATAACCGCGGCATTGTCAGTACCATGCAAAAAGCGTTTGATAAATATATTGGTAAAGGCAATCGTGCTTATGTAAAGCCATTATGGTGCAGTATTGAACAGGCGATAGATGTTATCAAACAAGCAGGCGGACAAAGCGTAATAGCTCACCCGATGAAATATGATTTATCAACAAAGTGGATTCGCCGGTTAATCATTGATTTTGTTGAAGCAAAGGGAGATGCTATGGAAGTTGCATCACCACAAATGAACAGCCAACAAAAGCAATTGTCGGTTGAGCTGTGCAAACAATATGGATTAAAAGCTTCGGTTGGCTCTGATTTTCACTTTCCTAGTCGCTGGACTGAACTAGGACGAAATTTATCTGTGCCAGATGACCTAGATGTTGTTTGGCAACATTGGAATTAAATAGGGAAATATTATGAGTCAGTTTTTTTACATGCATCCAGATAATCCACAGCCTAGGTTGTTAAAACAGGCCGTGGCTATTATTCAACAAGGTGGTGTCATTGTATATCCAACTGATTCAGGCTATGCGCTTGGTTGTCATATTGGCGATAAAAAAGCACTAGATAGAATTTGTCGAATTCGAGATATTGATCGAGAGCATAACTTTACCCTTATTTGTCGCGATTTATCTGAACTTGCCACCTATTCAAGAGTAGACAACTCGAACTTCCGACTACTAAAAAACAATACTCCAGGTGCTTATACCTTTATTTTTAAAGGTACCAAAGAAGTACCGAAACGGTTATTAAACCCGAAGAAAAAGACCATTGGTATTCGTATTCCTGATAATAAAATTATCATGGACTTACTCGCTGAACTTGGCGAGCCATTAATGTCTACCACGTTGATTTTGCCTGGTAATGACACCGCAGAATTTGATCCAGAAATTATTCGTGATAATTTAGAAAAACAGGTAGATTTAATCATGAATGGTGGTTATTTAGGTGAAAAACCAACCACTGTAGTCGATTTTACTGAAGATTTTCCTCAAGTGACTAGAGTTGGTGAGGGTGATCCTGAGCCATTCACTTAAAAGAACATTGATAAATGAATAATAAAGCAACAGCAAATACTATTGGTGAAATGGTTCAGCAGGTCTTGCCGCTTGCAGTTGTCCATGGTGAAGCTGTTGTCGAAAAACCGCAAGACTTGTTCATTCCCCCAGATGCTTTAGAGATTATCCTTGAAGCATTTGAAGGACCATTAGATTTACTTTTATATTTAATACGCAAACAAAAGTTCGATATTGTTGATTTGCCCATAGCCGAAATCACCCGACAGTATATGGAGTATGTTGAGTTGATGAAAGATGTGAAGCTTGAACTTGCAGCTGAATACTTAGTCATGGCTGCCATACTAGCTGAAATTAAATCACGGTTATTATTACCTAAAACAGATGTTGAAGATGATGAACATGATCCTCGTGCTGAATTAATCAGACGCTTGCAAGAATATGAAGTTATTAAAAAGGCCGCCGAGCAATTAGACCAATTACCACGAATGGAACGCGACACCTTTGAAGTATCCGCTAAATTGCCTGATAATTTTAAACCTCGCTTAGTGCAGGCTGATGTTGATTTACAAGAGTTGGTGATGGCGCTAAAGGGAGTGATGAAACGGGTTGCTGCATTTGAACATCATCATATAGAGCGTGAAACTTTATCTACCCGAGAACGAATGAGTCAAATCTTAGCGATGTTAAGTTCAACAGAATATACTGAATTTAGCCAATTATTTGACGTAAGTGAAGGCAAACAAGGTGTTGTTGTTACGTTCTTGGCGATACTTGAATTGCTAAAAGAGTCATTAATTGAATGTATACAAGCACAGGTTTATGGCCAAATTCAGGTTAAGTTGTGTTGACTTAATTTTAGAATAATAAAAAGAAATCATCATGCAAAAAAATACAATGCAAGACAATAACGATCAAGACATCAAGTTACTGATAGAAGCGATGATATTTGTTTCACAAGTGCCTTTATCGGTTAAAACTATTCAAGAAACATTAAGTGATCAGAAAAAGTTATCAAAAAAACGTCTATTAGCTATTTTACATGAGCTGCAAAACGATTATGATGCGCGCGGAATAAGTTTAATTGAAGTGGCTTCTGGTTTTCGTTTTCAAGCAAAAGATCAATATAGCGACTATATTGCTTTATTATTTAAAGAAAAAGCACCGCGATATTCTCGCGCGTTGCTAGAAACATTATCATTAATTGCTTACCGGCAACCAATAACCCGTGGCGAAATAGAAGATATTCGCGGAGTAGCGGTAAGTAGTTATATAATTAGAACATTGCAAGAACGTGATTGGATCCACGTTGTTGGTCATAAAGAAGTACCGGGTAAGCCGGGACTGTATGGCACAACAAAAGAGTTTCTCGATTACTTCTCATTAAAATCATTGGCCGAATTGCCTGAATTGATGGAAGTTACTGAGCTCAAAATCGCCGCCGATGGCGAAAGAGCAAACGTTGCTGAACAAGCAACTTAATATAATGAGTTAATTAATGTCTGAAAAATTACAGAAAGTACTAGCACGCGCAGGTCAAGGATCTCGCCGTGAAATGGAAACCGTAATCAGTAGTGGTCGTGTAAGTGTAAACGGTACAGTTGCCTATCTTGGTGATCGCGTTGAGGGTAATGAACAAATTCGCCTGGATGGTCATTTAGTAAAAATTGCTACTATTGAAGAGCAAGCTTGCCGTGTTTTGGTATACAACAAACCTGAAGGTGAAATGTGTACTCGCAAAGATCCTGAAGGTCGTCCAACGGTATTTGATCGTTTACCTCGTATTGATGGTAGTCGCTGGGTCGCTGTTGGTCGTTTAGATATTAATACCTCAGGTATGCTTATTTTTACTAATGATGGTGAGCTAGCTAACCGCTTAATGCACCCATCGCACGAAGTTGAACGCGAATATGCTGTGCGGGTGTTTGGTGAAATTAATGAAGCTATGCTGCAAACCTTGCGCCACGGAGTAAAACTTGAAGATGGCATGGCCAAATTTGATAAAATCACTTACAAAGGCGGTGAAGGCCGAAATCATTGGTTTCATGTAGTGTTAAGTGAAGGGCGAAATCGTGAAGTTCGTCGTTTATGGGAAAGCCAAGAAGTGCAAGTGTCACGCTTAATTCGAGTTCGTTATGGCGATCTTGCTATGGAGCGACGTTTGCCACTTGGTGGCTGGGTTGAACTCGGTTTAAAAGACGTAAACTATTATCGTAAATTAGTAGGCTTAGAGGTAGAAACTCAATCGAAAGTAAAAGTAGATGAGAAGAAAATCGATAATAACAAGAGTCGTAAAATTCGTAAAAATGTGAAAAAACATCAACAACGAATTACTCAAGGTGCACAGCAGACACGTCGTAAGAAACGCTAATATAAATAGATCTGCTGGGCATTTCTATAAAACCACTTCGTGGCATAAATTTAAAGCTTAAAAATAACTCTTATTTTTAAGCTTTTATTCTATATGGGCTTTGAATAAAAAGTAAATGTGAAGCGTGCCGTTTGTTTTTCTTATTTGAAAACCAACTCTTATCAATAATTTCTCGCGCAACTGCAGCTTCAAAAATTCTCACAGGGTATTGCTGATAAAAATATATTGCCGCCTGTTGATGGCATTCATTATTAGGTAAATCAGCACTACGGTTTTCTTCTAGTTCTTCGGCAATTTTTACTAACAGCTGTGGCTTAACTTCAACATTAAGCCAGTCAATAAATTTGTTGTATTGTTTTGCTTGGTATAAGCGCCACATCATCCAAATTAATAGTGCAAAGGCCAAAACTACGATAACGTCGGTCATAAAATACTTTATTAATTACTAAACTTAAATATAAAAGAAGAAGCAGATTACACTTTAAAGTGCGCACCTTCAAGCATCAATAATTTGGCTTTAATTCCCATGCCACCGGCATATCCCGTTAGTTTTTTGTCACTGCCAATAACTCGATGGCAGGGCACAATAATGGCGATTTTATTCGCACCATTAGCTGTGCCTACGGCACGAACCGCTTTTGGGTTATTTATGTTCTTGGCTAGTTGACCATAATTGATGGTTTTGCCAAAAGGAATGTTGGTTAACTCTTGCCATACTTTACTTTGAAATACAGTGCCATTTTGAGCTAAAGGTACATCAAAATATTTTCTAGAACCTGCAAAATATTCAGCTAATTGCTGTTTCGCTTGAGCTAAATGTAGTGGGGCATTTTCATCAAATAATTGGTATTCGTTATTAATACCTACTGCTACCTTACCTTGTTGAAATGCAACCTCAACAATACCAACTTCGTTAGCCACTATGGCTACATCGCCGCAATTAGTAGAGAGAATATCGTAGTAATTTTTCATATATTTATCTTCTTTTATTCTTGGTTGGTCGATAATGACTGCCATAAATAAATGGCTGCATAGGCACGCCAAGGTCGCCATGATTCAGCAATCGTTAATATTTGTTTACCGGTTAGTTGTTTGTCATCGGCAAGTTTTAATTCATGTCTCAATTGGGGCTTATTTGAGAGTGCCTTGATCAAACCAAGGTCTGCTGCTGGAAATGCATCAGGTAAACTTAGACCACGCATCGCCATGTAGTTCGCTGTCCAAGGACCAATACCTTTAAGTTCGCATAGCGTTTTTTCAAAACTTTCAGTATCTTTGGGATTATTAAATAATGACTTATTAGCAATAAAGAACTCTATCCAGGTATGTAATGTTTGTTGCCTAGTGTTGGTTATGCCAATGTCATCGAAACTAACCGTAGCAAGTGTTTCTGCACTTGGAAATAATATCGACAAGCCTTGTGGATAATGTGACTCAGTATTCAAATTTGTTATTGGTGTTGAGAATTTCTCGGCAATACGTCCAGCCAAGGTCGTCGCAGCTTTGACCGATATTTGTTGCCCTAAAATAGCTCTAATTGAAAATTCAAAAATATCCCAACACCCAGGAAGTCGTAATCCTGGGTAGTCATCAATAATAGGTTTTAAAATTTGGTGTTTCGCAAGGTTTGTTCTAATCAAGTTTAGATTGCAATCTAGATCAAACATTTTTCTTACTCGGCTAATGATTTCAGCTAATTTAGAAAAATCATTAACCCAAATGTCGACTGATAAATAATTGCCATTATCGGGTTTACTGACTGCAATCCAGCCGGTACAGTTATCGATGTTTATGGTACGACGATATTTATCAGTTACCGCTTCTACGCCTGGTATTTGTCGAGCTTTGAAAAAACTCAGCATTAATGGCCAATTTAAATCGCCACTATATGCTAACTGTAGTTTTAAATGATTTACCTTTTCTTGTTTGCTACTTTCCCTAAGCTCACTTGGCGTTAATTTATATTGCTGTTTGATATGATCATTAAAACTGCGCACACTGCCAAACCCACTGATTAACGCAACATCAGCAAACGGTATTGTTGAGCTAATTAATAAATTACGAGCATTAATTTGACGCTTTTGGTTTATAAACGTATTTGGTGATACGCCTAAATTATCGTTAAATAGGCGTTGCAACTGGCGTTCACTTAAGCCTATTCTTATGGCTAAATCGGCTACATGAATTTGTGGTTCTATAGTTATTAATGTTAATGCTTGGTCTATCGTTTTCGGTAATGGCTGGTTTGGAGACAGCTCTGGCTTACAACGTTTACAAGGCTGGTAGCCGTTAAATTCAGCTTGGGCCGCACTTTGGTAATAGCTGACATTTTTTTCATGGGCAGGGCCTGCTGGGCAAGTAGGACGGCAATAAATGCCTGTGGTGATAACAGCCGTATAAAATTTGCCATCAAAGCGAGAATCACGAGACAGTCTTGCTTGCATGCAAACTTGGGGATCTAATTTCATTATTGAGCCAGATAATTAATATTAGAGTTATGATAAAACAAAAATGTCGAACCTTCTCGCGAAAATCCGACATTATTATAGAAAATAGTTTAGTTGTTAGTAATTCTGAACTACCAGCTTCGAACCCAAGCTGTATCAATATGAACAAAACCAGAGTTTGGATAATAACCAACACCGCCAAGCTTTAAAGATTTTGCCGTGTCACGGACTAGTTTTAAGTCAATACCTGGAATAGCGAAATCTATCGCCATGCCTTTCATGTGGAAACTTTTCTTCGCTACTTTAGTACTTTGTCCAGCTAACATAGCGTTGGTTTTTGGTGAACGGTAACCAGAAATAATATGAATTTCGTTATCTGTACCAAGGCGCTGCTGAATTTGGTGAAGAAAGTTAAATAACCTTCTGTCCATAGGAGCCGCCTCATTTTGGCGGTGATCGCGTAAGTTTTGATCAAACGCTTTTAGAACATCATTTTGAAATACACCGTTGGCGTAAAATACACCTTGAGTACGTTCACCAGTATGACGATTGTATAATGCTAATCGTCTTATTGATTGATCATTATTTAATGATGCATGAGCTGTTTTACTAAACATAGGTGCAGTTGCGCCAATGGCAACAACGCCAGTTACTTTACGAAAAAACTGCCTACGATTACGACAAACTAAGCCCATACGACCTCTCAGATGAATTATGGTAATAAATTACATGGTTTACAAAATATGGCGATAGGTTAATAGTTTGTTATAAAGATTACAATAGTATGATTTTTGAACAGTACTACTCTGTAGACCAACAATATAGCTAAGTGGTTATCGCTAAAAGAAATTTTATTGGATAGAAACGCTCAAATTAAATTGTTTAAATTTGTACAAATGGACCTTTAAGCCTATAAAGCACCCGTATCTTGCAAAAGTTCATGTATTCTAATCGCTAATTCTGTATATCCTTGCTTATTAAAGTGTACAGAGTCGGACTTTAATGACGGGCTTCTCAGTAAGTCCGCGATAATTTCATCTTCCAATACTAAATTATATTGCTCAGCAAGTTCATGATAAATATCAGCACTAGAAGAAAATAATGATTTTTTGGGAACGCCTATTAGTACAACCTCTATTTCATCTTTTTGGGCTAACTCGATCATTTGGGCTAAATTTGCTTTAGTTGTTGCCAAGTTTTTGTTTTGGATGATGTCATTACCTCCTTCTAATAAGATCATTATATCAACAGAGTTTTCGGCTAATATTTTTGGTAAACGTTGTAATCCAGCACTGGTTAATTCACCAGATACACCGGCATTAATAACGTCTAAATTAGAGAGGTTAGACAAAATGTTAGGGTAACTAAATTGCTGTTGTACACCTTTACCTGCAGTAAGGCTGTCGCCAAACGCCAATATTTTAGCATCATAGGAGAGTCTAGATAATTTAGCTTCTGAACAGCTGATTAATAACAACAATAGTGCGCTGGGTATTAACATTTTAACGATGGTGTTATTCATTTAATTTTATTCCCTATGGGGCTAATTGGTTTATACCAATCTCACTAAGTTATTGCCCACTTGTGCTGGTTAAAATACCCCAAGGCGGCGTTGCTCTCATTCCCAATAGCCAGCTATTGGTCAATCGAGCGCCTTGCCTTGATATATTTTTCCTGCGCACAACAAGATCATAAACTTAATGAAATTGGTATTCAGTCCAAAAAAAGCTTTACATCACGTTTACATCAAGTAATTATATGATCAAGACAATGATTGTCTATCACTAATAATAAAAGCTTCAGAACCGATGATAAAAATAAAAAATATACATTGGGGAAGAAAACGTGTCATTACAAATTATCCAGGAAAATTCGAGCGCTAATTTTCGAAAACACCTAATCGCTCAGACTGTTGCCGCTGCACTAGCTGTAACTTCATTCGCCAGTTTTTCAGCTGAAGAAGCCTCCGTAGAGAAAGAAGATCTCGACGACGTAATTGTCGTAACCGCGCAAAAACGTACGCAAAACGTAATGAAAGTGCCGGTAACAGTAGATAGTATATCCGCAGAAACTATCAAACAAAGTGGCTCAATAATGTTGAGCGATATTGATAAGTTTATTCCTGGCTTTGAGTTTGGTGATGGTGACGTGACTCAAGCTGGTGTTACCATGCGTGGTGTTTCTAGCCCTAACATTAGTGTTGGTGGCGATCCCTCTACGGCCACATTCTTTGACGGCGTATACATGCCACGTGCCGCGCAAAACGTTTTGTTTTCTGATATGCAGCGCGTTGAAGTATTAAAAGGCCCACAAGGTACGCTGTTTGGTAAAAATGCGGCAATGGGGGTTGTTAATATGATCCCTAATGCACCTCAAGAAGAGTTTGAAGGCTTTATCAAAGGTACTGCTGGTACCGATAATCTTCAACGTATTGAAGGTATGGTTAACTTCGGTATTACTGATAATGTTTATGTTCGTATTAACGCCTTAACCAATACGCAAGAGGGTTTTGCCGATAACGTTGCTGATTCACCACTAAATACCGGTGAAAAAGTTTGGGATGATGGTGAAAAAGATCATCAAGCAGCTCGTATCGCAGTTAAATGGGATGTGAGTAGCAGAACTAATGTTCAGGTTTCATATGATTGGGATAAATTAGATCAAGGCCCAGGTGGTGCAATTGGCTTAAGCGAATACGCAGAGAACCCACAAGACCCGTTTGCTGATACGTTTGCCAATGATGTTGTAAATGGTGGTGAAAGCCGAGACATGACCGCAACAACGTTGAAAGTTGAGCATGAATTTAATGATCAATGGTCAATGAAACTTATCTCAAGTTTTCGAGAATGGGAAACAAATAACCGTATTGATGAAGATGGCACACAAGATATCACTCGTTATTTAGATACCGATAACCATGAAGATTCAGACATTTTCTATAACGAGTTACAAATTAACTATAACACTGACTCATTTAACTATGTTGGCGGATTAACTTATTCAAAAGAAAATGTGCATCAAACTACGTTTATCAATACTACCACTGACACAGTAACCCGTTTACTTTCAACTGAATTTAACGGTCAAATAGAGGCCGGCGTAAGAGAAGAAATATCGGGAGCTATTGGTATAGCGCCAGAAGATATACCTGATTCTTTTGTTGACCAAACAATGCAAAGTTTAGGCCTACCGTTAGAGCATACTTGGAATGCGGAACAATGGGTGAGTGCTTTAGAGGTAATGGGGGAGGCTGACAACATTATGGCTTACCTAGCCAGTTTAGGTATGGTTCCAGCAGGAACTCCGATGACCGCTGATTTTGTTCGTGCAACTGGCGATGTTACTTATGATGTGGCTTCTATAGGTTTAGGTGTAGCAGAAATATTTGGCCCTAGTTATACAGGCCAGATGTGGTCTGAGAACTTTATCAATAACGGCGAATTTACCAGTTACGGTATTTATTCAGATTTTGATTTTCAGTTAACCGACCAATGGAACGTGTTCTTCGGTGTTCGTTACTCTGAAGATGATAAAGACTTTTCATGGGAAGTGACAGAAACTCAGTTTGCCGAAGTACGTCCTGGAGTGAGCAATGTTTTATTCCCTGCTCGAGATGAGTTGTGGCAATCAAATTCTTGGAGTAAAACCACTGGCCGTGTTGGTACGGGTTATCAGATAAATGATGACCATATGGTATTTGCCTCAGTTGCAACAGGATATAAAGCCGGTGGTTTTGATTCTTTAGCATCGCCACATAGTGAAAGCGATGGTTCAATTATTATTGATCCTGAAACGGGTGATGTTGTTGATGTATCATTTGAGCCTGAAGAGTCGGTTAACATTGAACTTGGTTATAAAGGTATTTTGTCAGACAGCTTAAGAACAACGTTCTCAATGTTTCACAATATTTTGGATGATCAACAAACCAGTCGTTCTTCTAAACAACCCGATCAAGCACAAGCGTTACCAACTATTGTTAACCAAGATGTAGAAATTGACGGTTTTGAGCTTGGCATGGATTGGCAGGTTACAGAAACATTTGCCACTGGCTTTGTTACTGAAGTTCGTAGTACTGATACTGAGTCAGATGAATTTTATAATGATAGTGGCACGTTAATTCCTGCAGGGAGCAGCAGCAGCGATACCAATACATCGTATACCCTTAAAGCTGACTGGATCCCTGATTTAGGCTTTGGTACTACCATTATTCATGTTGATTACGTATTTAGAGAAAATGCTCGCGGCGCAATTATTGGTGAAGATGAGTGGGTTAATGATATTCCACACTACTTTGATGACACTGAACTGTTGAATGCCCGTATTTCTTGGATAAGTGATAGTGACAGTATAGAAATTGGCCTTTGGGGTAAAAACTTAATGGATAACCGTTATAGTGGTGGCCCAGGCGGTCGTACTAAAGATATTTTAGGCACAGGCTATACGAGTGTAAATAGAGGTATGGAAGCTGGTGTTGATGTTAAATACTCATTTTAACTCCTAGCGATACCTAGATATACGATAAACCACCTTAGGGTGGTTTATTTTTATTTATGTTTTAATCCTACCTAGATTTAAAAAAAGAAAAAGCCCTAATATTTTTCAATATTAGGGCTTTTTACATAAGGTTACCGTCCGTGGTTTTCACTGTTTTAAAAGTCTTCAGAACTGTAAATTCTGTTCCACTAAAAAATTGATTCAAGTGGTAGGACCTTTATAATCTTTCAAATTAACAATCGGTTGTCAACCTATTAAACGATTATTTCAAATGGTTGTTTGAAAAGTGGTCATAAAACAGTCTGAATTTACTTGTTGTTAACAAGTGCAAGCTAATAAATACTAGCGTGTCTCTGATGGCGGTGATAACCTTAGCGACAATATAATAAATTATAAAAACTGATGATAAATCTTTCTTTTTCTAGCTTTACTCTATTTTTTGCTTTATTTGCTTTCGCACAAATTGTAATGGCATTTATGCTTTTGCTACCAAAGGCGAAAGACAATGAACAGGTGAAATTGTATTGTGCTCTTATGCTAGTTGCTGGTTTCTACTTGTTACCTAGTATTTTCTTTTCAATTGAGCCTTATAACGTTATTTGGTGGGTGACTTTCTTTGCCAGTAATTTATTACCAGGCATATTCTTTTTGGTCGGACTGAGTGTATTTAGTGATCATCATATTATTAAAGCCAAGCATTATGGCTTTGCTGTAACTCCTGCTGTTATTTTGTTTATAGCGAAGTTACTGCAGATATTCGGCATTAACCAAGCTGATTTATTTATCATAGTTTTAATAAACATTGCATTGCTAGTTGATATCGGACTAGTGTGCTTTGCTTTATTGTTTGCGATTAAATGCTGGCGTAATGACTTAGTGAAAGAGCGTCGTATCATTCGAGGGGCAGTGATAAGCGTGACTGCAACTTACATTATTTTAGTGATCATATTAGGGCAAGTGCTGCAAATAAATTGGCCATGGTTAAATACATTTGAAATGTTAATGTTGGCGGCGTTAATTAGCGGCTTAAATTTCTATTTATTTACGCCAAAGCTAACCAGTCTGTTTGAGCCTCCTAAATCGAATCAAATTGAAGAAACCCCTGTTGAGTTTAAAAATGAACTCGTTAAACTTAAAAGCGTAATGACAGAAGAATGCTTATATCGACAAGAAGGCATTACCATTTCGAAATTGGCAAGTCATGTTGCAATTCAAGAATATAAATTAAGAACTATTATTAACGGTGCTTTAGGCTATCGAAACTTTAATGACTTTTTAAATCATTATCGAATCACAGAAGTCAGTGAAAAATTGATCAGTGAAACCTATAAATCTACGCCTATTTTAACTCTGGCATTGGATAGTGGCTTTCGCTCACTTAGCTCATTCAATAAAGCCTTTAAAATGACACATAACGCTACACCTACTGAGTTTCGTAAGAATCAGTCAGCTTAAATAAGTAATTAATTAGCTTTTTTTAATAATCCGTCAGCTTTTTTTAGAAATAAATAAGCATCAATGGCCACATTTATACTATGGTAAGTGAACTGATACTGATGTATCTATTTAATTATTAAAAGAGCGCTGCCGATGACAACTTATTTTCAAACTTTAAGCAAATCAATGTTCATTTTTATTGCATTTGTTATCTCAGCCCACTCTGTTGCGCAGGGCGATATAAAAAAAGGTGAACAACTATATCAATCTTGTATAAGTTGTCATGGTGATAAAGCACAGGGTAATGACAAATTAAATGCACCAACGTTAGCAGGTCAATATCAGTGGTATTTATCTGCTCAAATACAAAATTTTAAAGATGGTAAACGCGGCGCTCAAGCAAATGATAAGCTTGGTCAACAAATGGTTGCCATGGCGAACTTGTTAACTGATGAGGCGGCGATTGAAGATGTAAGTAGTTATTTGGCATCTTTAGAAAAAGTTAAAGTTACCGAAACATTGTCTGCTGATTTGCGCAATGGCGATAATAAATACAATGCGGTTTGCGGCGGTTGTCATGGTAAAGATGCTCAAGGTAATAAAAATTTAAAAGCACCAAATTTAAGCCTTTTATCAACTGGCTATTTAACCACTCAAATTAAAAACTATCAAAGTTCTAATCGCGGCTACCACGTTGATGACAAATATGGCCGTCAAATGAAGA
This sequence comes from Thalassotalea psychrophila, assembly GCF_031583595.1. Taxonomy (NCBI): domain Bacteria; kingdom Pseudomonadati; phylum Pseudomonadota; class Gammaproteobacteria; order Alteromonadales; family Colwelliaceae; genus Thalassotalea; species Thalassotalea psychrophila. The sequence continues at coordinate 3,254,565 of NZ_CP134145.1, read as the reverse complement.
TGATGGCAGGTACAGTACAAAAAGACTCTGATCTTGCTGATATTGTCGCTTTCATAAATACATTGCCAGTTAACTAAGTCATGATAAATTTTAACTCAAACAGTATTGTTGCACTGTTATTATCCGTTATTTTTTCATTTTTATTTAGTGTTAATGCAGCCGCTAATACAAAATTGAATACAGAGCCTAATTCAAAATATCGTGCAGAATTTACTCTAAAGAAAACCTGTCCACCAAGTTTTGAATTGATGGAAGATGGTACTTGTGAACTAAGAAATATGTACCAATTTTATAATTCGGTACAAGGCCGAGGTTTAGGCGGTACACAAACATCTTTGCCAAAACATAGAGATGGTTTTACTCCTGCACAGATTGATTTAGGTCGTTATTTATTTTTTGACCCTGCTCTGTCTAAAGATAACAGCATATCTTGTGCAAGCTGCCATCAGCCAGAAAAAGGCTTTAGCGATGACTTAGACAGAAGCATTGGTATTACTGGTGAAAAAGTTGGTCGAAGTGCACCAACACTTTGGAATGTTGCGTTTTTAGATAAATTTTTCTGGGATGGTCGTGCCGATACATTGGAAGAACAAGCCGTAGGGCCATTGTTCGATGCCAAAGAAATGGGTAATTCACCAGAGCATCTGCTAAAAACACTTAATGCAATTCCGGTGTACCTAGACATGTTTAAAGTCGCTTTTCCAAATAGTGATAAAATATCGATTGCTGATATCAGTGCCTCATTAGCAGCATTTCAAAGTACACTAATATCTTTAAACTCACGTTATGATCAATATGCCCATGGTCATCATGATGCGCTAAATGAAAACGAGATCAAAGGCTTAAATATATTTCGATCTTTTGTCGCACGATGTGCCGAATGTCACCAACCACCATTATTTACCAACAATCAAATTGCTGTAATTGGTACCCCAGACCCAGAAGGTATGCCATTTGATATTGGCGCTGAAAAAACCTTTAACAATAAAAAGAATCGTGGTGGCTTTAAAGTACCAACTCTGCGCAATATTGCAAAAACAGCTCCTTACATGCATTCTGGAGGAATGAAAGATTTGCGTGAAGCAACCGAGTTTTATAATAAAGGCCGAGGCCACGCTATTCCTGAAGGTGAAGACCTTCTTATCCATTGGCATATCTGGGAGCCAGATTTGCAAGATAAAGAACTTGATCTAATTGTTGAGTTCTTACAAACATTAACTGATGAAAGTTTAACACCGAAATTACCAACAAAACTGCCTTCTGGTTTACCGGTAATTGACAGGAAATATGCACAACAAAAACAAAAACAACAAAATAACATTACAGTAAGTGGAGACGAAGATGAGTAAAGGTAAGATTTTAGGTGTCGTGTTAATCGCGGGGGCATTTGCTGTTGGCAATTATTGGGGAGGTTTAAACAGTGCTGCCGTTATAACGTCAAGCAGTGGTGGAGCAAGTTTTAGTGGTGGTTATGATGCTTCTAAAGATGCAGAATTAAACTCTGATCCTGTAGTAATTGAAGAAATGAAAGGCGAAGTTATAGTTGTTAATGATGGTGAATCTATCATGGCAGCGGTTAAAGCGGCTAACCCAGGTGATACTATTCAGGTTATGCCTGGTACTTACCATGAAACTGTATATGTTGATAAAGAAAACATCTCTATTGTTGGTGTTATAAAAGAAGGTGCCCGTGCGACATTAGATGGTAAAGGCATATTAAACGATGCGGTACTTTATTCGGGCAATAATTTTTTAATAGATAATATGAAAATTATTGGTTACAAAGGCAACGGTATTATGGGGCAGGCGGGTAATAATTTTATTATTCGCAATAACTTGATTGTTGATACTGGCGTATATGGTATTTTCCCGCAATTAGGCAAAAATGGTATTGTTCATCACAACATTATTTCCGGTATTGAAGATGCAGCAATATATGTTGGCATGAGTGATAATATTCAAGTGTCATATAACGACGTATTTGAAAGTGTTGCTGGTATTGAAATTGAGAACTCTCGTCATGCCATTGTTGAAAACAACTATGTGCATAACAACACTGGCGGTATTTTAGCGTTCGTAACTCCTGGTCTACCAATCAAAACAACGTACGATGTAATTATTCGTAATAACTTTGTTGTTGATAATAACCATAAAAACTTTGCCATTCCAGGTTCTACAGTTGGAATGATCCCTGCAGGGTCGGGCATCGTTATTTGGGCTGGGGATGAAGTAATTGTTGAAGGTAATATTATAACTAACAATAAAACAGCAGGTATCCTTATTGCTGGTCATAATGACTTTGGTAAAGGTTCAAATGATCCTGAATCTGAGCCTAACTCAGATCGTACTATGATTTTAGATAATTTTATGATGAACAATGGTCATGACACCATTGATGAAGTTAAAGCGTTACTACTTACTGAATTTAAAACTGGTAATGCCGATATTATTAATGCAGGTTCAGGAGTTGATAGTTGTATTATCAATCGCCATCGTTATGTTACCGCTGGTATTAATAGCTGGAAAGAGTGTGATTTTACCAACACCAAAGACATTAAAACTTACTTGCTAGACACGCCAGTTCCTGCGCGTGTTATCGACAAATCAGAACGTGGTAAAATTGCATATTTAGGTGTTTGTACTGGTTGTCATACCTATACGGACAGAATGATTGGTCCTCCAATTAATATTATCCAAGCATTGTATATGGATAACCCAGAAGGTATTGCTGAATATATCGCTAACCCAACTAAGAAACGTGATGACTATCCTGAAATGCCACCACAAGATTACTTAGATGAAGAAACTCGTTTAGCGGTTGCTAAATATATGTTGTCGCGTAAGAATTAGGTATAGCGTCAGGCTACACTAAGAAACAATTAACCACGTCATTGCGGCGAAGGCCGCAACCCCCTTTCGTATATAACGAGTCTATAACGAATCTCTGCCAACAATGAGATATCTACTGGCATTAGAGCAATTAGCTATTTTTTATATCAACATCATGCTTCAGGAGGTTGCGGCCTTCGCCGCAATGACGGTATACTTTTTATAGTTTGGAAATTGCTGCATCACGTATTTCCCCATACACATAAGTATCATGCCATACATCATTTATTCGGTATTCTTGGCGCATTAATCCTTCACGTTGCAATCCTATGGTTTCCATAACCTTCCAACTACCAATATTGCCAGTATTACAAAATGCACAAACTCTGCGCATTCCAATATCATTAAACAAAAACTCTTTAACAGCCATTGCACCTTCACTGGCGTAGCCTTTATTTTGATTGTTAGGGGATATTAAAAAACCGATTTCAGCGTTTAAGCTATGCTCATGAACAAACCTTAAAGAAAAACATCCAATTTTTTGTTTTGTGGATTTATCGACAGCAATAAGCATGGTCCATTCCATATCTTTAGCTTGCCAAGGTAGTAAAATAGATTTAAAAAACTGCTCAGCTTCTTCATCACTAAGTACCTCCTTTACATGTAACATAAGATCTGGATCTTTTTCCAGAGTAATAATAAATTGTCTATCTTCAGCTATCGCAGGCCTAAGTTCTAATCTTTGAGTGAATAGTGTTTTGACTGAATAGTCTGATTTTAACGTTGGTAAATTGCTCATGTTTGTTTTTACCTAAAGTGGATATGTTAATAACTTATTACAAATTAGCTGTGATTTTAAGTTAAAGTTTAGACATACTGTTGTTTATATCAGTACACACAATTTCATTTAAGGGTTGAACATGTCTAAAACAGTGGTAATTACCGGTGCAAACCGCGGCATAGGTTTTGCTTTTGCAAATCTTTATAAATCTCGTGGTGAACATGTTATTGCACTTTGCAGACAGAGTTCCCCTCAGCTTAATAATTTAGGTGTCAGAGTAATAGAAGACGTTGATGTTGCTACAGAGCAAGGTTTAGATAACATGGTTCAAGCATTAGCTAATTTAAGCATCGACATTCTAATTAATAATGCGGGTATTTTACGTGATGAAACTTTATCTGATTTTAATACTCAAACTATAACTGAGCAGTTTTTAGTAAATGCTTTAGCTCCTATTCAAGTGTGCCAAAAGCTGCAAGGTAATTTGCATGCTGCAAGCAAGATTGGTTTAGTCACATCGAGAATGGGATCAATAGCCGACAATACATCCGGTGGTCGCTATGGCTATAGAATGAGTAAAGCAGCACTTAATATTGCTGCAGTATCACTGGCTAAAGACCTAGAAGACAAAGATATAGCGGTTGGAATTTACCATCCTGGCTACGTTCAAACTGATATGGTTAATCACGGTGGTGATATCTCAGCAAGTGAAGCTGCACAACGATTAGTCGGTTTGATTGATAATTTATCGATGGAAAATTCAGGTGTGTTTTATCATTCAAATGGTGACGTTTTACCATGGTAATTACAATGACAAACAAAAGTTTTCACAGCTATATATTAAGTATTCTAGCTTTAACTAGTATGGCATTTGCATCAACGGCATCTGCTAGAGATTTTTATGATTTTTCGCATTTTCAATTAACTGCGCCATTTAACATAAGCCAAGAGCCTATTCGTGCCAATTTGTTAGCAAACGCTGGTAAAGAGATTATTTTAATTGGTGAAAAGGATAGTACCCCGCAGCTAGCGTTGTTTGCGTTTGATGATAAGGAACAGCAATATAAACTCGCGTTAAATGTTGAGTTATCAAATTCTTATTTTAGTTTTGATGTCAGTGATGAAAACACTGTAGGAGAGCAATCTCTATATTTCCTTGCCAGTGATAAAGTTGTTCTATTTGATCCTAGTCTTAAACAACCTTTTATTGATTTAGTTAATGTCAGCTCTATTTACGTTAATCAAAATGCTGATTATTTAAAACAAGCTAACTTTGTAACTGATTTAAATAATGATGGCTTAAGTGATGTGATCTTATCTGATTTTCGCAACTTAAATATTTATTTAAACCAAGGTAATGATAGCTTTATTAAACAAAATTTACCTATTAATCCAACCGTTGAAATATTTGATGGCAGCGTAAGCTATACCGAAAAACCATATTATTTAATTGATACTAATTTTGATCAACATAAAGACATTGTCATTGCTGGCAATGGCGAGTTGTTAACGTTTACTCAAAATAACTTGGGTCAGTTTGTAACTGAGCCGACATCAATTTCGGTTAACGAAAATATCACCTCGACTAATTGGTGGGATTCAAGAGGCGCTGATGGTAAAAATTTAGATCAAAGTGACTTCGCTCACCGCTCGGTTGATACGCTTAAAGACATTAATAATGATGCAATCCCGGATCTTATTGTCCGCTTTACCCAAAGCTCTGGAGTATTAGATAAGAGCAATGATTATGAAGTATATCTCGGGAGAGATGATTCTGGAAAATTAACTTATTTAAGTAAGGCTGATACTTCGATTAAATCTGAAGGTACGTTAGCGCAGTTAGATTTTGTCGATTTGAATAACGATGATCGTCATGAAGTGATGGCATCATCATTTGATATATCTGTTTCACAAATTATCGGTGCTTTGCTTACCGGCAGTGTTGATCAAGATGTTCTTATTTTTGCACTTGATTCTAAACAACGTTATCAGCAACGCATTAGTGAACAAGTTCAGATGAAATTTAGTCTGTCTTCAGGGAAAAGCGGTGCTCCGGTTATTAAATTAGCCGACCTTGATGGTGATGGCGCGAAAGAGCTGATTTTATCTGAAGATGAAAATCAGCTGAAAATATTCCCTGGCTTGAAAAAAGGCAATATCTTAAATAAACACTCACAAATACTAGATATTCGCTTACCTAACAACGGTGCATTAATAACCAGTGATGACTTAAATTTAGATGGTAAGGCTGAGTTAATAGTACGCTACGCTAGTGAAGATGGTGCAGATAAGCAAAACCGTTTATTAATATTAGAAGTAAAGTAGGATTCGTGTCTTTAGAGTCAACAAAACCAGTTAATATTAACTATCAAAAAATCTGGCAAACAGTGCTTTGTATTCCTAAAGGTAGGGTTGCCAGTTATGGTCAAATTGCTGACTTAGCTGGCTTGCCTGGTAAAGCTAGGTTAGTAGGGAGAGCATTAGGCTTTGCGCCAAAAAAATTAAATGTACCTTGGCAGCGGGTGATCAATTCTCAAGGTAAAATTTCATTCCCTATCGGCAGTGAATATTTCGATAAACAAAAAGGTTTACTGCAATCTGAAGAAATAGTTGTATTAAATGGTCGAATAAAGCTTAAAGAATTCCAATGGCAGCCCGATTTAACCGAGCTGCTGTTTACTCTGCAATACTAAGCCTAACTTAATTATGCATTGGACGGTAACCGGGTTGTTGTCCAATCCTTGTTAGCCAATGCTTAATATTTGGGTATGAAGACAAATCAAACCCACCTTCATTTGCAACATGGGTATATGCGTATAACGAAATGTCAGCAATCGAATAGGTATCATTAACGAAAAATAAATTTGTCGATAAATGCTGTTCCATAATATCTAATGCTTTGTAGCCACCAACCTGCTTTTGTTTATATTCCAATAGCCTTTCTTCTGGTAAGCCTAAATATTTTTCAATAAATCGAGCTACGGCTACATAAGGCTCATGCGAGTACTGTTCAAAGAATTGCCATTGCAGTACTTTCGCTCTATTTAAAGGATCTGTTGGCAATAGTGTGGAGTTATCAGCAAGGTAATTCAAAATGGCATTAGACTCAGTTAAAACCTCTGCTGATGATAATTCAATAATGGGGATTTTGCCGTTAGGATTTTTTGATAAAAACTCTTCACTTTGTGTTTCTTTATTTAAAATGTTTAGTTCTATCCAAGTATATTCGATGCCTAAATTGGCACAGGCTAATTGTAGTTTGTAACAATTTCCCGATTTACTGTCGCCATAAATATTCATTATATTCCTCAATAAATTCTCTAGATAATTAATCTACTAATAAAAGCCCGCAAAGACAATTACTTGTTTACTAAAGAATTTGTACTAGTGTTTAAGGTTCAGATTGTTATTTTCGAATAGTAATCATGCACAAGGTGGTAACAAGGTAGTAGGGAATGTTCTTGTGTTTTCGAGCAATGGAACAAACAAAATGTATAAAAAAATAGTAATGAGCGTATTAACAGCATCATTTTTAATGGCAAGCAATATTAGCATTGCTGAAGACGGTAAACGCTATGATAAAAGCGTTACTTGGAAAAACGTGGTAAAAATTAATTTTAAGCCTGGAAAGCGCGATGAAGCATTAAAAATTATTAGTGATTATTATCGTCCAGCAACAGTAAAAGCCAAAACTCCAGCACCGGAAGTGATTATGGAATTACAAACAGGTGATTATGACCTTCTCGTTGTATGGCATATGGAAGGCGGAGTAAATGACTTAACTTGGGAGAAAGGACCTAATGGTAAAAAATGGCGTGCAGCGTTAAATGAAATAGCGGGCGGCGAAGAAAAAGCCCAAGAAATTCTCGACCAATATGTTAACTATATTGACAATGCAGAGAATAATATTGCTTTAGTTAGGTAACAACTTTGAAATGAATTCGCAGTGTGAGATTACTGCGAATTCGTTAATTTAGAACTGTCTTACTTACAATAAGCTTTATTTCCAATTATTTTAAAGGCTGGCGTGCCATTAACTAAGGTATCTCTAGCAAATATTGTTTCGCAATTAGGGCACATACAAGGAGTAATGGTAAAATCCTCAACAATCCTCTCTTTAAAACACTTAAGCAATGATCCTTTGCCTCCTTTTTTATATTTGAAGAGTTTATATTTACAATTATTACAGTAAATATAGACACTTTTAGTCGGTAGCTTTTTGTTCGGTTTTGCCATTAATTCAATATAGAAATAAAAAAATTTCACTTATAATAAACGCTATTAAGGTGAATTGGTAATTGTTGTGGTGAATGTAGAAAAGCAAAATTCAGGTGTATTTGTTAAAGGCAATCCAAATGGTGGCGCGGTCGTTATGCTGCACAGCTCATTAAGTAGCAGTAGTCAATGGCGTACACTTGAAACGAAGCTTGCCGATGAATTTTTAACTATCAATATCGACCTCCTAGGTTATGGTAGTGCGCCACAAGTTGAAAACCCTGAAAGCTATTCGTTAAACACTGAATATAAGCGAATTATGAATGTGATTGCTAATGTTATAGCTGACAGGCCGTTTCATTTGGTTGGTCATTCGTTAGGTGGCGCCAATGCACTAAAGATAGCAGTGCAAAATCCTAATAGATTATTAAGTTTAAACATGTATGAGCCGGTGGCGTTTCATTTACTTGAACAGGGTACTATAGCTCGAGAGGAGGTTGATGATTTTGCAAAAGTTGTAGCTTCCTCATCAGATGAACAGGCTGCTAGATATTTCACCGACACATGGAATCGAAAAGGTTTTTTTGATAATTTACCTGTAAAAATTCGACAACTTATGATGAGTGATATCAATAAAGTTAATTTAGACTTTATTGGCTTAATCTCTGAAAAATACACTTTAGATGTATGTGCTAAGATCTCATGTCCTGTGCTGTTAATGCATGGCTCTCATAGCCCACAAATTAGTGGCGAAGTGATCAAGCGCTTATTAAGCGTATTACCTAATGTTACCGAATGTGAAATACTAGCAGGGCATATGGCTCCTATAAGCCATGCTGAGGAAGTCGCTGATATTATATTTAATACCTTAACTATTAAATAAGGTATTAACTATAAGCCTATTCTTACCCATTTTTGCCACTGTAGGTTCTCTTTTTTGTACAAGCGCTTCAAGCTTCTATACAGCGCTTGAAACTCAACTATATCTACAGTTAAAAACATTAGCCAAGCAACAGGAGCAATGACAAATAAGTTTTTATGAAAGTGTCTTTTTGAATCAAAACAGATTTGTATCATTATAATTGTTGCCATTACTGTTATCAGAACCACTAAAGGCAGGTAATCGTTACAAACAAAGGTATAAGTGAAAAATACAGCAAGTACGAGCACTTCAATGAGGAGTATAAACTCAGCATAAACAGCAATAGGTAAAAGCAGCCAAGTTAAGTATTTATTGTGTTGTTTGTTCTTGCTGAAGAAAATGTTTTGAAATTTGATGAACGTTTGAAAGCGGCCAAACTTCCAACGCAGTCTTTGATCAAACAAACAGCGCCAATTAGATGGCCCTTCGGTAAAGGTAACCGCGTCAGCCGCATACCTAGTTTTATAACCCGCCGCCAAAATACGAGTAGACATTTCAATATCTTCGGTGACGATATCAGTACAAAAATCACCCACTTCTATTAATACATTTCGGCGATAGGCCGCTGCGGCTCCGCCAATAATAAATACAGAGTTAAATACTGAATCAGCACGCCTTAAGAAAAATCCACATAAGTATTCTAGCTGTTGAATCACTTCGATAGTTTTAGATTTATTACCAACAATAACATTTCCGGCAACAGCACCAATTGTTTCGCAATTAAAGCGTTTAACAGTATTCGTTATAGCGTTTTTATCCATCAAACAGTCACCATCAATAGTCATTACGATGTCATTACTTGCTAACTTTAACGCTTTGTTTAATGCTTTAGCTTTGCCGCCATTGTTTAATTTAAGGTATTTGATTTCGGCATTATAATCACTCTTTTCATTTTCTATAAACTCATTAACAAGATCATGAGTATTATCTGTAGAGCCGTCATTAACTATTACTATTTCTAAGTATTCATAGTGAGTATTAAGTACAGATTTTAACGTTTTAATAATTCCCACTTCTTCATTATATGCTGGAATTATTACTGAAACTGACAGTGTAGAAGTGCTTTTAAGTTGTTTGTTTGTCTGCGGGAATTTTTCTTTTACGCTATAAAACGGCAATGCTATTAACTGGATAATGTATTTACTTAATACTGGTAATAACAAGATACAAACAAACGTTCGGGCAAGAGCTAAATTTTCATTCTCAGTGCTAGTACTTGTTGCAGCTAAATAAAAAGCAGCGATAGTAATAGCGTAAAAAAAACTTAGCAGGAGCACATGGTGTTTGCTCTGTGTATGACAATTATTCATAAATTCTCTGTAATACTCAACCAGGACTGCAACCGTTAAAAAAATGTTAAATTGCCGTTACGTTGCGGCAGTATGCCAGTTTTTTACAGTAAGTAAATAACTAATTTAACTGGTAAGAGTACCGACAAGTCGCGTTGTTACTGAGTTTGTTGGAGATAAGTACAATTAAGTGTGTGGGGTTATATATTAAGTACACCTATGGTGGGTTAAGAAATTAAGGCGTCAAATTTTGGTGTCACTGTTAGATTGTCATTCCTTTCTCGCCATCCCTGAATTGAGCCAATCTTTTAACATCCATGTTAGGTTGGCATTCCTTCATCCCTGAATTGAGCCAACCTTTTAACATCCATGTTAGGTTGGCATTCCTTCATCCCTGAAGTAAACCCACTCAAAATGCTATCCATGCCTGCCGTGGATAAGTATATCCATATACAAAAAAGCCCAGCATTAGCTGGGCAAAAGGTATAGGGAGATAAAATGCCAACATGTAGTATGTTGGGCTTTATTGCGCGAGCAAATCAGACCTTAGTTAGCATTTCCTTCTAGTACGCTTTTACCATTAATAGCAATTTTACGAGGCTTTAATGCTTCAGGAATTTCTCTTACTAAGTCTATGTGTAATAAACCATTTTCCATATGAGCTGAAATAACTTTTACATGATCAGCTATTTGGAACTTTCTTTCAAAGTTGCGTTCGGCAATACCTTGATAGAGGAATTTTTTGGTCGCATCTTCTTCATTAGGAACTTTGGTTCCGGTAACAATTAATGCATTGGCTTTCGATTCAATATCGAGTTCGCTTTCAACAAAACCAGCCACTGCCATGGTAATTCGATATTTATCGTCGGCAATAGATTCAATGTTGTAAGGAGGGTAAGCAGGTTGTTTTTCTGCTTTAGTGGCTTTGTCCATCATTGACGCTAAGTGCTCGGCACCAATAAGTGAACGGTAAAGTGGGCTGAAATCTTTTGTAATTGTACGCATAGTCATATCCTATTATTTAGCAATATGTTGATTATTAAATCTCTGCGATCTATATAAAATAGTGATTTAATAAATATAAAGTGCCTTTCATTAAGAACAGGCGGTTAATTTTACCAATTGAATAATTATCAACTTGGCTGTTGTAGTTCCTTTATGGCGACTACAATAAAGAGATGCGGACAGATGTTTTATTTTCAAGGAAAAATCAAAATAAATTTGCAATTAATTTACAATGTTTCATTAAGGTTATGAAAAATAAGGAAATAAAATGAGTGGTAATATTAATAAAGTTATCGACTTTTGGTTTGGAAAAATTAATGACCAACTTTCACCTACTGAAAAAAATAAACTTTGGTATCAGTCAACGCCCGAAGACGATGAAAATATAAAAAAACAATTTGAGCATTTATATGAGCAAGCTTTTCATGGCTTGTTAGCTAATTGGCTCGAGTCGGCAAAAGGCACAATGGCATTAATTATTTTACTCGACCAAATGCCCAGAAATATGTATCGAGGTACTGATAGAGCATTTCTAAGTGATCATTTAGCCTTAGATTACTGTTTGAAAGGGTTATCGAAAGGTTATGATAAGCAATTACAGTTAGTTGAAAGAGCGTTCTTTTATCATCCATTAGAGCATGCTGAAAATTTAAAAATGCAGCAAGTCTGTGTTGTTGAATTTCAGCGTTTACAGCAAGTGTATCAAGGCACAGCACAGCAAGAGTTTATTCGCGGTTCATTAAACTATGCTAAGCAGCATCTTGAAATTATTGAGGAATTTGGTCGTTTTCCGTATAGGAATAAAATTTTAGGACGAGAGTCTACTCCTGAAGAGCTAGAGTTTTTAAAGCAGGGGATCAATTTTGGCCAGAAGTAATAACGCGCCTAACATCATAGGCGCGTATTAAAATGACTGTAAAATCAGCTTATTTAGTTAATAAGCTATTTGCTTCTTTAACTGCATTTAATGCTGCATCATAATCTGGGTGAGTAGAAATATCTGCAACCAACTCTTTGTAAGCAATCTTTCCTTTATTATCTATTACAAAAATAGCCCTGCTTAGTAAACCCATATCTTTGATCATTAGGCCATATTTAGCGCCAAAATCACGCCACACCGAGTCTGATAATACCTTTAAGCTTTCTACGCCTTCAGTTGAACAAAAGCGCTTTTGCGCGAATGGTAAATCATTACTGATTGTTAAAATAGCAACATCTTCAGGTAAGTTTGCGACTTCTTCATTAAAGCGTTTTGTTTGTAATGAACAAACGCCAGTATCAAGGCTTGGTACAACTGAAATTAGCACTGTTTTATTGGCAAAGTCATTCAATGTTATAGGAGAGAAACGATCGTTAACTACCTTAAAGTTTGGCGCTTGTTCACCAACGTATACTTGTTTGCCTATTAAAGTAATAGGTTTTCCGCCGGCAACCACTAAACCAACCGTTTCGTTTACTACTGGCTCAGCAGCTAGTACCGAGCAAGAAAAAGCGGTAGCCAAACATAGAGTCATTATTTTTTTCATAGTCATTCTTTTATTCATTCTTAAATTAAAGGTTAATTTTAACGCTTATTTGTCATAGGTAGAAGTTAAAACTTAACTTCTTTGCCATTAACCCAAGTATTAAGGACCTTGGTTTTCCAGATGTCTTTCGCATCAATGTTAAAAATATTTTGATCAATCAAAATAAAGTCAGCTTTTTTATTAGCTTCAATTGAACCTATGACATTTTCTTGGTGGCCAGAATAGGCTGCATCGATAGTAAACGATTTAAATGCTTCACTTACCGTCATCCCTTCATTGCCGTACCACCCGTCGCTTGGTTGATTATTTCTGTCTTGTCGAGTAACAGAGGCATGTAAACCGTAAAATGGGTTCGGGTACTCAACTGGAAAATCAGAGCCAGCTGCGATAATGGCTTTTGCTTTAATTAATGAACGCCACGCATAAGCCCCTTTGATTCGCTCACTACCTAGTCTATCTTCAGCCATGTTTTTATCGCTGGTAGCATGGGTTGCTTGCATAGATGCAATAATGCCTATTTCGGCAAATCTTGGAATATCTGTTAGCTGTAATACTTGCGCATGCTCAACTCGGTGCCGTAAATGTTTAGTATTTGTTTGTTTAATTAATTGCTCATAATTATCAATCACTAACTTATTGGCATTATCCCCAATGGCATGAGTATTTACTTGAAAACCTGCCTGCATTGATTGTTTCATCAACTTTGTCAGATCGCTTTCGCTATGTAACAGCAAACCACGGTGATGAGGCATATCTGAATAATCATTAATCAAAGCTGCACCGCGACTTCCTAGTGCTCCGTCAGCAGAAATTTTTACTGAATTTATGGTTAGCTTTTGATCTTCACTGGCGAAAGGACCGTTTGCAAAGTGTTGAGTTATATTTTTATCGTCAGCATAAATCATTGCATTTATGCGGATGGTCATTTCATCGTTTTTACTTAGTTGCTTAAATGCGTCAATGTTGTCAGAGTCGATGCCAGCATCATGCACACTGGTTAAGCCTACTTGTGCTAATGACTTCATTGCTAACTTTAATGATGCCTGAGTTTGCTCAGAGGTCAGGGCAGGAATTTTAGCAAAGATCAAATTCATCGCATTATCGACCAATACTCCGGTAGGGTTGCCGCTAGCATCACGAATGATTTGACCGCCATCGACTTCTTTAGTGTCTTTAGTAATTCCTGCGATCTCTAAGGCTTTACTATTTACCCACACTGCATGACCATCAATTCTATTGAGGGCCACTGGAACGTCTTTAAAATGAGCATCTAAACTTGCGGTATTTGGGAAACTGTTATTTTTCCATTGAACTTGGTTCCAACCACGGCCTTTGATCCAACCTTTTTGTGGGTTGTTTTTTACAAAGTTTGCAACTTGTTTCGCAGCATCTTGTTCAGATGAAGTATCATAAAGTTCTGCACTTTGCAGGCTCATACCGTAACTTAATACATGACCGTGGGCATCAATTAAGCCGGGTAAGAGTGTTTTGCCTTTACCGTCTATGCGTTCAATATTTTTCGAAGTAGGAATAGTATCGCTATTAAAAAATACTTTATCAATTTTATCATCAGTAAACTGTACCGCTTTAAATTTCTGTAACTGCTGGCCATTATGGCTGTAGCCTTGTACATTCTCGATGATGGTCGTAGCTGCAAAAGTAGTTGTAGATAAAGCGCAGGTGAATAAGGTACTAGTGATAATTGATGTTTTAAAGATATTTTTCATAACTGTTCTTTTTTATTTATTGTGCCAATATCTTATCAGTATTGGCACAATATAAAAGGGTAATTAATATCCTTATTTATTTCTTTATACTTTTCTATGCAGTTCGCGTTGCTGTAGCAGGTGATATCATTGCAGCTTTTCTTGCCGGATAAAGCACAGCTATTTGACCAACAATATAAAGTGCTACTACACCAAATAGAATTAAATTTATATTGATTGGTGATAAAGAAAAGGTACTCACTAACCAAATATTTAAACCAATAGCACCGGCAACACCTAAAATAATACCAAAGCTAGAGATCATTAAGTTTTCAATCATAAAGAAGCTCATGATCTGCCATTGAGTTGCTCCTAAAGCTCTGCGCGTGCCTATTTGCTTGGTTCTACGGTTAATGCTAAACATAGCAAGCCCGACAATGCCAAAGCCAGTGATCAGTGTTAATACAATAATTACTGATGACAGTATCTTATTTACCGCATTATGGCCGCGATAGCTTCGTTCACGGGTTTCATCCATGGTTGTTATTCGGCGAATAATCCGCCCTTTATTACTTTCACTTAATGCCTTTTCAATAATAGGCATTAGTTCATCTCTTCTACCTGGCTCAGTGCGGATCATAAAACGACTACCACTAGATTCCATTTTATAAGGCACTAACATACTACGCTCAACTCCATCCCAGCCATTCCACGGCGCTTGCAATGACTTTATAATGCCTGTAATTTGCATTGGTTCATTGTTATTAATATAGGCTGTTTTGCCAATTGCTGACTGCCAATCATCTGGAAATAATGCTTGTGCCATAGCTTGGCTGATTATAGTTTTTGCCGGCCAGCTAGTTTTACCACTTGGTCGCCATTCGATGTCGGTAGGTGAAAAGTTTTCACCAGCAATCAATTCTAAACCAAGGGTGTTGATTGCATGGTCATCAACCATGTAAACGGCAACACCCGTACTGCTGGTATCAACACCAGGCTCTGTTTTTAATCCCATAGACCAACCGCCACCACTAATAGGTATTGCATTTATTTGAATGGCATCAACCACGCCATCGGTTTGTCTTAAAAGAGCTAAATCATCTTCAAGGTTCACTTGCTGGTTATATTCTTGAGCAAATATCGTGTTGCGCAGATGAAACAGGTTTGCTTCATCTAAACCGCTTGGACGTTGCATTTGTGTGCTGCGTTCTTGCATCATAAATATTGCATTTACCATGATGGTTAGGGTTAATGCTATTTGTAAGCTTATTAATAATGCGCCAACTTTATTGCGCAATAGAGCACGAAAAATCAATCCTAATTCTTGCATAATATTATCCTTTATTGGCTTTTTAATTGTTGTGACGGCTGTACATTACATGCTCGCCAAGTTGGATAAAGACCGGCTAAAATGCTGGTGATAATTGCTAAGGCTATTGCGCTAACGATCATTGTAGTATCTAAGCCTGTTAACCCCTTAAGCATATCGCCATACAAAACTTCAATGCCTTGTAAACCTAACCATGCAAAACCTAAACCGAGCAACCCACCGGCGATGCCGATGCAACCAGATTCAATAATATACTGAGCAAACAGCGTACGGCGACTTGCGCCAAGGGCCTGTCTAAGACCAATTTCAGGTGCTTTACCTAAAAACTTAGCCAACAGTAAGCCAACGGTATTAAGTAAACAAACCACTAAGAACATAAATGACATTGTCATCATCATTACTGCATCGTCAGAAACTATCTGCTGTTGCTCTAGCCATTCCATAACATTGTTTAAGCGGTTGTTCAGTGGACGTTCAAAGCGACCAAGGGCTTTTTGCTCTTCTACATAGGCACTTAAAAAACTAAAATATTCTTCTTTGGCTTGCTCATTAGGCAGCTCTACCCAAAACTGAAGCCAAACACATTCTGAATTTAAAAATGCTTGAAAACCATCTCCGGGTGGTTTCCAGCAGTTTGTATTACCACTACGATTCACTTTTTCTTCAGCAATCAACGAGAAGGGCACAAATATTTCTTCTGAGTCTTCAAAAGCACCGGTTGATATATCGTAAAATCTTGGGGTAGGGTTCCAATAATCAATAACACCAACTACTTTAAAATAATTGCCACCGATTTTTATCGATTTACCAACGGAGTTTTCACCACCAAACACATGTTGATTAATCTCATTACTTAATACCACGACTTGTTCTTTATTCGCATCGGCACTTTCATCCCAGCCACTGCCATAAATAAATGGTAAATCGAACATAGTAAAAAAATCGGCTGAGTTGGCACGGGCTGAAACCATAAAGGGTAAAGCGCCATCACCATCTGGCTCGATAACCGAGTTAGCTTGTGCTTGTATATTTTGACGGAATGCTTTTTTAGCACTCATTAAGTAAGTTGCATCTCGGTAAGTGAGTTGCTCTGGTGATGAACCATCATCATTGAAAGGCTCATTCACATCCCAACTATCAAGCTGCACATTGTAAAGTACCTTACTTTTATGCGGAATTGGATTGGCCGACATCAAATAGTTTACGGTTACCGTGGTCATTGATGCGCCGATCCCTAGTCCAATGGCGGTAACCATAACCAAACTTAAGCCCCAATGTTTTATAATGCTTATCCAAGCAAGACGAAGATAATAACTAAACATGTTTATCTCCTATGCAATCGCTTGCGAAGTAGTTGGAACAACATCTAGCTCGCTAACTCGACCATCTTTAATTTGGATTTTACGAGTTGCCCGATTAGCAAGTTCGGCATCATGAGTTACCATAATAATGGTGGTTCCTTGCTTATTGATCTCTTCCAATAAGCTCATTACGCTTTGCGCCATTTGTGTATCTAAATTACCCGTTGGCTCATCGGCTAATAAAAACCTTGGGTGTGTTGCCAGAGCTCGAGCAATAGCTACTCGTTGTTGTTGACCACCAGACAATTGGCTCGGAAAATGCTTCATTCTTGAACCTAATCCCACCATATCAAGGTAATGTTTAATCCGTTTATTTCGCTCTTTTTTATCTAAACCACGATAGCGTAATGGTACATCAACATTGTCATATAAATTTAAATCAGGGATTAAATTAAAACTTTGAAATATAAAGCCTATTTTCTCATTTCGAGTTTTAGAACGACCGCTGTCATTAAGGTTGCTTATATCAGTTTCATCAAGCATAAATGAACCGCTGGTAAAGCTTTCTAGTAAACCGGCAATGTTTAAGAATGTAGTTTTACCCGAGCCGGAAGGGCCGGTTACACTGACAAAATCACCTTCATTAACAGTTAAATTAAAATCTCGTAAGGCGTGTGTTTGTACTTCATCGGTTTGAAATACTTTACTGATGTTGCTCATGGTTAACATAGTGATCCCTTTTGCTGAATATATTCTAGTTATTTAAATAATAATTTATTGAGTGAGCATTACTTGCTCTGCATTTTGAAAAATGTCGGTACCTGAAATTACAATTTGTTGACCGGGTGCTAAGCCTTTAATAATTTCTACACTGCTTAAGCTTCTTGCACCGGTATTAATTGGGGTCTTTTTGGCAATGCCATCGTTTACTACATAAGCAAATTTACCATTGGAACTATCTAAAAATTGACCCCGGCGCACTTGCAGTACGTCGCTTCTAGATTCAAGTAATATGCGGGTGTTTAACCGCTGGTTTTGGCGTAGGCCTGGCGGTGTATTTTGTTCGAAGCGTACTCGTCCAGTCACCTGATTGTTCAGTATTTCGGGGGAAATTGTCACCAGACGAGCACTAAAGCTTTGTTGGTCAAAGTTAATATCTACATCCATACCTATAGCTAAATCGTCGGCATAGCTTTCTGGAATATCGACTTCAACTTCAAATTTACTTAGATCTACCACCATCAAAATGGCTTGGTTTTTAGCTAAATAAGTTTTATTTTCTACGTTTAAGTTACCAACAATGCCATTTACAGGAGATAAAACTGTGAGTGCACTTACTTGGCGTTGTAAGTCTTTTACTAATAACGTTTGACGTTTTATTTGTAATTGTAATGATTGTAAATCAAAGTCTAATGATTCTTTATCAAGGCTGGCATCAGCAACTGCATGATCATACTGTAATTTGGCATTGGCTAAATCGTCTTGCGCTTTTTCAAAATCAATTTGGCTAATGGCATTTTTTTCATAACCTTGATCTGCTCTGCGCTTTTCTCTGCTCGCCGTAGTTAAAGCTACTTGCGCCAGATCTACTGCCTTTTTATCGATGAGCTCTTGTTTTTTAGCTTGAATGATTTGACGTTTAAAGCCTGTTTGTAAGTTTTCTAAGCTTGATTTTTCTTGGTCAAAACGGCTGGTTAATTCTGGGCTGTCAATAATAGCTATGGTTGCACCAGCTTTTACTTCACTGCCAGCATCAATATTGAAACTAATCGTGCCTTCTGCAGGGCTATAAACTGTTGGACTTACTGCTGCTACCACCCGACCTTGTACAGAGATGTCGCGGATAAAATCTGAGCGATTAATTGTGGCTAAACGAACGCGTTTTAATGGAATTGATAACTCTGCCTGACTCCAACGAGTTGCTGCTGGTGCAAATTGCCAAAATGCTAGGCTTAGCATGGCAACAATCGCCACACTCCAAATAATTAGTTTTTGTTTTGGTTTGTTTTCTACGACCAATACATCTTGTGAGCTAGTGTCTGAAATTTTCATAAATTCCCCCGAATTCTTGAACTTTAGTTTTTGTATAACTAAGTTAGTCGAGGTAAGTGTGAAAAAGGTTTAAAAAAAATAACAAAAAATTAACATGAAAGGAGGGGATATTGGCCAAGAGCTTTTAACGGATTAGTTTTTCTCTCATTAAGTACATAATAAATAACAACATTAAAAATTTATCAAAGTAACGGCCCCAGATACTATAAGGTGTATCACCATTGACTAATTCTACTGTTGTTTGCAATACCGATTCGGTAAATTGTGGGATCTCGGCGATGATCTTACCTTTATGATCAATCACTGCCGTTAAACCATTATTTGTTGCCCTAAGCATGGGTTTACCAAACTCTAATGCACGCATTCGCGCTATTTCTAAATGTTGATCCGGGCCATGTGATGCGCCAAACCAAGCATCGTTACTTACGGTTAAAATCATATCCGTATGTGAGCGAATGTTTGCTGCTAACTGTTGTGGAAAGGCAATCTCAAAACAAATCAAAGGTGCTAAATTAATGCCATTAGCCACAAGGTTTGGTTGTACATAATCGCCTCGCGAAAATGATGACATTGGTAAATTAAAAAATGGTGCAATAGGTCTTAAAAAATCGGCAAATGGGACAAACTCACCAATCGGCAGTAAGTGATGTTTATTATAGTGGTTACTATTACCGTAATAATAAGTGCCATTGAGGTTGTCTTGTTGTTTTTTACCTAAGACCACTAACCGATTAAAAAATATGCGAGAGTCAATGTCATAATTGATCAAGCCAGTGATCAAGCTAGATTGTTGCTCTGCAACTTGAATGTTAATTTCGGTTAAGTAATCTTGTGCTAGCGGTTCAATTCTAGGAATGGCAGCTTCTGGCCAAATGACTAAATCGTTATTTTTGTATAAGGGTTTGGAGCTTTCAATATAGCTATGAATAATGTTTTCTTCAGCTTTTTTATCCCAACGCAATTCTTGTTTTATGTTACCTTGCACTAAAGCTACGTTAGTAGTTTTTCCTGTTTTTTCAACAAAATTAAGCAACGAGATAGATGTTATTAACATCATTGTGACTACAATAATAGCGCTGTTCATTCGTTGATGATGTTGGTTAATAATTTGTGCAATTGCGACACAAAACAATATTATAAAAAAAGTGATACCAACTTCACCAACTACTGGCGCAAGGGAGGAGAACGGGCTATCTATTTGGCTATACCCTAATGAAAGCCATGGAAATCCAGTGAGCATAACACTGCGCAGGTATTCACTAAATAACCAAACAAATGGCAGGTAATATAAATTAACTTGTTTATCTTTACTCAGCTTTGCTGATAACCAAGCGGCAAGCGCCGGGTATAGGGCAAGGTAAGCACAAAGCAATAACATTAACAGGAGTGATGCAATTAGTGGCATTCCACCAAACTTCTCAATGGATACATGCACCCAGCTAATACCTGCTGCAAAATAACCAAAGCCAAAGCTTAAGCCTTGTTTGAATGCTTGTTTAGATGATTTGTTTGATAATTGTGCAAGCCAAAAAACAATAGCAGCAAAAGTGATTGGCCAAAACGAGAAAGGAGCGAAAGCAAATACTAAACTGCAACCTGAAATAAAACTGAATAACAGAGCTAAAGTAGGGTTCTTAATAGTTAATATATTAAAAGTACGTCCGTTTAACTCTGTCATAAATATCTTTTTTATTAGTTATATTTAGTGTAATTATCGTTCATCAGCAAGCTTACCGAGAATTTCATGGCCATTAGGTATCGTAACTTGTAATTGTTGAATACGACGCTTATCTGCATTAACGATTTTAAACTCAAAACCATCAATTTTGGTATTTTCACCACGCTTTGGCATGTGACCAAATTTGTGTATAACAATACCGCCAATCGTATCTGCTGCTTCTTCATCAAATGCAGAAGTGAAGTACTCATTAAAGTCATCAAGGTCAGTTAATGCTTTTACTTGATAAACATTGCCACTTAAATGGCGAATTTCTCGTTCAAGCATATCATCATGCTCATCTTCGATTTCACCAACAATAAGTTCAAGTATATCTTCAATAGTTACTAGGCCAGATACTCCACCATATTCATCAACTACAACGGCCATATGATAGCGTTCTTGGCGAAATTCTTTTAATAAAGGTTCAACACGTTTACTTTCTGGAATAATAATCGCTGGGCGAATCAGATCTTTAATTGATATTTGATTAGCGTTTTCACTAAATGCATGAGCTAACAGATCTTTAGCTAACAATACGCCTTCAATATGATCGATATCATCATTTACAACTGGGAATCTTGAATGAGCAGACTCAAGAACAATAGGGATAAATTCTTCCACGGTTTGTTCTATGTCTATGGTAACCATATGTGAGCGAGGGATCATGATATCGCGTACGCGCATATCACTAACTTCTAGGACACCTTCAAGCATTTGCTTTGTCGATGGTTTAATAAGGTCACGGTCTTGTGCATCATTCAACACTTCAACCAATTCTTCTTTATTTTTCGGCTCACCAGTAAACACTTGTACTAATTTTTCCATTAGTGTTTTTGAAGAGCCGTTTCCAGAGTGGGGTTTGTCGTCGCTCATAGAGCTTTTTGTATACCTTTATTAATTAATGTTAAGAGGCAATATAAGGATCGTTATAGCCTAATTGGGCCATTAATCTTATTTCAATTGCTTCCATTTCTATCGCTTCATCTTGTGTTATATGATCATAACCTAACAAATGCAAGCATCCGTGAATGATCATATGGGCCCAATGAGCAAAAAGTTCTTTATTTTGATCTTTTGCTTCAAATTCAACAACATCAGCACAAACAATTAAATCACCTAATAAGTCTAATTCGATACCTAGTGGTACCTCAAATGGAAAAGATAGCACATTAGTTGGTTTATCTTTATCGCGGTATTGATGGTTTAATTGTTGTGACTCAAGGCTTTCAACTAAACGAATCGTTAGTTCAAAGTTTTTGCTGTATGGTTTTAATGCCGTATCGCACCAAAGTTTCAGTTGTTCTAGCGTTGGCAATTGCTCATTGTTACAAGCAACTTGCATATCGACGATAATAACTGGAGTAGTAGGTGTGTTATTGGTCATTAACGAGTCGGAGTTTGATTATTACTGTCATGTTTTTCGTAGGCTTCAATAATGCGTCCTACGACAGGGTGACGAACCACATCTTTAGCTTGAAAGTAATTAAAACTAACGCCTTTAATGTCATCTAATACTTCAATAGCATGACGTAAACCAGAGCGTTGTCCACGGGGTAAATCAACCTGGGTAATATCACCGGTGATCACAGCTTTTGAATTAAAGCCAATACGAGTTAAGAACATTTTCATTTGTTCAACCGTGGTATTTTGGCTCTCATCTAAAATAACATAAGCATCATTTAATGTGCGGCCGCGCATGTAAGCTAGTGGCGCAACTTCAATAACGTTACGTTCAATTAATTTTTCAACTTTTTCAAAACCTAACATTTCAAATAAAGCGTCATAAAGAGGGCGTAAGTAAGGGTCAACTTTTTGCGATAAATCGCCAGGTAAAAAGCCTAATTTTTCACCTGCTTCAACTGCTGGGCGAGTTAATAAAATGCGGCGAACTTCTTGGCGTTCAAGTGCATCTACTGCACAAGCAACGGCTAAGTATGTTTTACCTGTTCCTGCAACGCCGACACCAAAGCTAATATCATTCGTTAAAATGTTTTGTACATACAAACTTTGATTTTCGTTGCGAGGTTTAATTAACCCGCGTTTGGTTTTTATGGTAACCATTTGCTCAAATTCAGCAGCGTTATCAGTTGGTTGTTCTAGTACATTTAATTCTGTGAGCGCTAAATGTAAATTTTCTTGGCTAATAGTGCCAGCTTTACCTTTAACAGGAGCAGTTTCAATGTATAAATTTTTCAATAACTCAATGACGGCTTTACAGACTATATTTTTACCATGAACTTTAAATACATTGCCACGGTAACTTAGCTCAACACCTAAACGGCGTTCAATGCGGCGTAAATTGTCATCTAATGGTCCGCATAAGTTAGCTAAGCGATTATTATCAAGTGGCTCTAAGCTTACATCGTGGCTAATTTTGTCTGTAGTCAATTGGCTCTCTATCTATTCAAGTTAAGGTTGTAATGAATATTGCTTATGGCGTAAAAGTAGCAACACCTAAATCATCTGTTTGTTCAGTCGTTTTTTGATGATGTTGATTTGCTAAAATATCAGCAGGAGAGTTAGCTATACGTAAGCCCATTTCCTCTTCTGTGCGAATTAATTTACCACGTAAAGAGTTACTGTATACATCGGTAACTTCGATATCAACAAATTTACCAATGACGGTGTGCGGTGCTTCAAAATTAACGATACGGTTATTTTCAGTGCGACCACGAAGTTCCATAGGGTTTTTCTTCGACGGCCCTTCAACTAAAATACGTTGTTCGGTGCCAAGCATTTTACGAGCAATAGATAATGCTTGGTTATTAATACGTTCTTGTAAAATATATAAACGCTGCTTTTTAGTGTCTTCACTAACGTCATCAACTGCGTCAGCAGCAGGGGTACCTGGGCGGGCACTATAAATAAAGCTAAAGCTTAAATCAAAATCTACCGCTTGAATTAAATTCATTGTTGCTTCGAAATCAGCATCGGTTTCACCAGGGTAACCAATGATAAAGTCAGAAGACATGCAAATATCAGGACGAGCCTTTTTCAATGCTCGAACTTTTGATTTGTATTCAATGGCGGTATGACCACGCTTCATCATATTCAAAATTCTGTCAGAGCCACTTTGTACAGGCAAATGTAAATGGCTAACCAGTTCAGGAATTTCTTTGTACACCTCAATTAAATCATCGGTAAATTCTACAGGATGAGAGGTGGTGTAACGAATTCGGTCAATACCATCAATGGTAGCAACTAATGTTAAAAGTTCAGAGAAGCGACAAATACTACCATCGTGCATATCACCACGGTAAGCATTAACGTTTTGTCCTAAAAGGTTTACTTCACGCACGCCTTGCTCGGCAAGTTGGGCTATTTCATAAAGTACGTCATCAAGAGGACGACTTACTTCTTCACCGCGAGTGTATGGTACAACACAGAATGTACAGTACTTTGAACAACCTTCCATAATAGATACAAATGCTGATGGGCCATCAGCTTTTGGCTCTGGTAAACGGTCAAACTTTTCAATTTCAGGGAAACTTACATCTACAACAGAAGTATGATCGCCATTTACTTGATTAATCATCTCAGGTAAACGATGTAATGTTTGAGGGCCGAACACAATATCTACAAATGGGGCACGTTGACGAATAGCGTCACCTTCTTGTGAAGCTACACAACCACCAACCCCAATAACTAAGTCAGGCTTATCATGCTTAAAATTTTTCCAACGACCTAGCTGATGAAAAACTTTCTCTTGGGCTTTCTCACGAATAGAGCAGGTGTTTAATAACAGCACATCTGCTTCTTCCGGCTCATGAACTTCAACGAAGCCGTGCGTAGAATCTAATAAATCTGCCATCTTCTGCGAGTCGTACTCGTTCATCTGACAGCCCCAAGTTTTAATATAAAGCTTTTTACTCATTACTAGTTTGCCCAATAAATAATGTTTGTTTAACGTGATTAGCAATAACCATTGACGGTTATTAACCAAAAGGGGACGTATTTTACTCTTTCTTCACATTCGACGCTAGCATGCAGTGGGTATTAATTTGTAATTAATTGCTCTTAATCAAAGGATATTGGGGGATTTAACGCAAAAACCGACAAAAAAGTGTCGGTTTTTGAAATTTCTAAATAATTAAGCTATTTGTATAAGATTATTCTGCTGTAGCAATATCTAGTTTAGCTGACTTTTGAATAGCTACTTGCTCATTGATTAAATGTAAACGAGCGCCAATGTATTCAATATTATTTTTTGCCTGATTACGAATATCAAGAGTTTGCTGATAATTTAATTGCTGTAATGTACTGGCTGTTTGTTTTGCAATAACATCAACATTTTCTACATAAAGAACTTCATAAACGGGCATAGTTTCAGTATTTGTTGACGCGTAAACTGAGTTTGCTAAACAAGTTGCTGGAGCTGATAGAATTGTTAAAGCTAATAAAGTAGTAGTTAAAGTTTTCATAATGCTTTCCTAAAATTTTGTAATAATGTATTTAAAATTAGTTGCTGTTTTATTGTTCATACTTATAAGATACACGATGTTAAAAAAACGTTGCAAAACCCTTGTAAGTAAGTGTTTCAAAATGGGGGAATTGAATGTTTTTGTTACATTCAAAATGGAAATAGCATCTTATCGCTGAAAATATGTCATTCATCGAACTGGCTGGTTTTTCCCTGACAAATTGATTTAATACAATGTGTTATCTAATGTTTTATAGGTTTTATGATGATTTTTAATTGCTATTTAAGTTGAAAGTAATATTTTAATTTTCTTGGTATTGTTAGTTAGCTTGGTTAAAATCATTAACAATTAAGGTGTCTTTGAATTTGGACTGCATGTGTTAAAAGTAGATTGTTTAGTAATTGGTGGTGGCATGGTTGGTGCTGCAGCAGCTTTGTCATTAGCTGATTTAGGGCTTAAGGTAGCTGTAGTAGAAGTACATGCCCCGCAAGCATACTTACCAGAGCAAGATTTCGATTTGCGTGTGTCAGCCATTTCATTAGCATCTGAGCAGCTATTACAACAATTAAATGCATGGCAGCAAGTGCAAGACTGGCGCAGTTGTGTATATAAACGCTTAGGAGTATGGGAAGACGATATTGCCTATGCCGAATTTAACGCTGACGAAATTCAACAATCTCATTTAGGCCATATAATTGAAAATAGGCTTATTCAATTGTCGTTATGGCAACAGCTCGAACAAAAATCTAATGTCACTTTATTGTGTCCTGAGCAGCTTGATACATTCTGCCAACGTAAAGATAAAGTCATTGCGCAATTAACTAACACGCAAGTTGAAGCTAATTTCATTATTGGTGCTGATGGCGCTAATTCGAAAGTAAGACAAATTTCTGGAATAGGCATCACCGGTTGGGATTATCAACAAAGTGCAATGCTTATCAATGTTAAAACCGAGTTAGAGCAACAAAACATTACTTGGCAGAAATTTGTAGCAGGCGGTCCTTTGGCTTATTTACCTATGCCTGGAAATAATGCGTCATTAGTTTGGTATCAAGATAAAGCTGAGATAAAACGATTGTCTGCTCTATCAAATGAACAACTACAAACAGAAGTACTAAAGAACTTCCCTAAACGCTTAGGCAATGTTGAAGTACTAGCCAAGGGAGCGTTTCCATTGACAAGACGTCATGCCAATAATTACGTAAAAGGGCGAGTAGTATTATTAGGTGATTCTGCACATACTATTAATCCGTTAGCTGGGCAGGGCGTTAATCTTGGTTTTAAAGACGTTACCGCGTTACAAACCATTATTGCCAAAGCTATTGGTTCGGGTGAGAACTATCATGACGTATCGGTCCTAAAAAGATATGAGCGTAGCAGACGTACAGATAACTTGTTAATGATGACAGGAATGGACGCCATTTATACAACGTTTTCTAATCCTTCTACGCCTATAAAATTGCTGAGAAATATTGGCATATTCGCTGCTCACAGAGCGCCAATGTTAAAGAAAAAGGCATTAGCTTATGCTTGCGGTATTTAAGCTATAGAGATATTTTATTTTTGAACTCTCACATCGCAAGATACTGGAACCTAAATCGTCTGCCCGTTGTTCATATTAGTGCCACGTCAGCTTTTATACTTTATTTCAGGCATAAAAAAACTCGATAAATAACTTTAATAATTATCTATCGAGTTTAAATGGTGCGGACGGAGAGACTTGAACTCTCACATCGCAAGATACTGGAACCTAAATCCAGCGCGTCTACCAATTCCGCCACGTCCGCAATCCGAGTCGAATTATAGAGATCGTTTGCTAAAGCGCAAGCCTTTTTTTGAAAATAACAATAAAACTTAACATACAGTATTAAAATAATTGCATGCAAAATATTACTGACGGGCATCACAGCTTTAAGCTCGTTCTTAATTTACAGTTTAAGTTTCTTAAATCCAACTTGGGTGATTGTAAAATGCAAAACAGAAAGTACGCCGTTTTCAATAGGGATATTGTATATGCCGCGATAACATGGATGTTAAAGAGCGGTCCATGGCATTTCTGCATATAGCTCTTCCCTGAGCAAAAAAAAAGCAAGGCTGATAGCCTTGCTTTTTATTCTAAATTCTTAATGCTTTTGGTTGGTAATCCAACCTAGCGATTAATTATAAAGGTTTGATGTTCTCTGCTTGAGGGCCTTTTTGACCTTCAGTTACAGTGAATTCAACTTTTTGACCTTCAGAAAGAGTCTTAAAACCGTCAGCAACGATTGCACGGAAGTGAGCAAAAACGTCAGGACCATTTTCTTGTTCGATAAAACCAAAACCTTTAGCTTCGTTGAACCATTTAACTGTACCAGTAGTAGTGTTAGACATAATAATATCCTATTTAATATAAATTTAATTTAAGCCTTTCTCGTGAAAGACCAAGTCGTTGGAAGCAAACTATCAAATATCAAACAGGATGAAGTCTTAGAAAAAACATCAACTTGGTGTACATAAATATAGGTCGAACTTTCAAGCTGCGGGAATTATATACTAGTGAGTTTATAAATCTAGATGCTTTTTGTTAAATATTCGTTAATTTTTGTTGTTTTACGAGAAAAATCAACTTTAATGTCCTTAAATGTTGCTGATAACAAAAATTAAGATACTTAATTTATTAATGTGAAAATTAATAAAAGTATAATATGTACAACTAAAAGAAGATTAAATTTCAGACATTACCGAACCTACACCATCCATGGTGGTTCGGATTTACTTCATCCCTGAACGCAAAAAAACTCCAAAACTAACTTTATTAAAAGTCATTTTTGGAGTTTTTCTAATTTCAAATGGTGCGGACGGAGAGACTTGAACTCTCACATCGCAAGATACTGGAACCTAAATCCAGCGCGTCTACCAATTCCGCCACGTCCGCATTTTGATATCGAGTTAGATAACTTGATATAAGGTAGTAAATGGTGGCTACACCGGGACTCGAACCTGGGACCCCATCATTATGAGTGATGTGCTCTAACCAACTGAGCTATGTAGCCATCTAATTTTTTACCCTGTAGAAACAAAAAAAAGCCATAAGGCTTTATTTGATAGATACAGTTTAAAAGAAAGTGGCTGGGATACGAGGATTTGAACCTCGGAATGACGGGATCAAAACCCGCTGCCTTACCGCTTGGCTATATCCCAACTAAATTTCTTTTATTTGTATTTACATTATCGGAACCAATTAAAAAATTGGCTGGGATACGAGGATTTGAACCTCGGAATGACGGGATCAAAACCCGCTGCCTTACCGCTTGGCTATATCCCAACAATGTAAATCACGATTGAGAGCTTTAACACTCACATTGCCAAAGGTATTAGGAGAACCTAAATCCCATGGATTTACTATACCGCTAAATAGTAAATGGTGCGATTGAGAGCTTTAACACTCACATTGCCAAAGGTATTAGGAGAACCTAAATCCCATGGATTTACTATACCGCTAAATAGTAAATGGTGCGGACGGAGAGACTTGAACTCTCACATCGCAAGATACTGGAACCTAAATCCAGCGCGTCTACCAATTCCGCCACGTCCGCAAATGTTATGGTGGCTACACCGGGACTCGAACCTGGGACCCCATCATTATGAGTGATGTGCTCTAACCAACTGAGCTATGTAGCCATAACATTACTTTTTTGAGTTGCCTCAAGCAAGTGCGGCGTATTATGCAAATCTGCCTTGGTGTCGTCAACTCTTTTTTCAAAATAAATGCTACTTTTTTCATGATTGTTCAAAGAGTCGTCATTTTGAGTTATTAATCGACATTAATTCACGATCTTTTCGTAACTAAAATGTATTTTTAACTTATTACAGCACTTGTTTGCTCGAATGATTTTCTTTTACTCATTAAGTAAAAAGCAGCTGGTACAAAATAAAAAGACAGTAGGGTGGTTAAAACTGTACCACCAGCGATTGCAATGGCAAATGGTGGCCAGAAGCCACCACCTGCTAATATAAGCGGTAAAAAGCCACCTACAGTAGTTATGGTTGTAGAACTAATATGTCTGGTACAACTAAGCACTCCTGCAATAATATTGTCTTGGTTGCCATTAATTGCCTCTGGATCCGCTTTTAACTCAGCTAATATGACAATGGCAGAGTTAATAGCCAAGCCCATTAAGCCTAATAAACCGATTATTACAGTGAAACCAAAAGGATGGTTAAATACATATACACTAAACAAACCAAGCCCTGTCGACATGAATGCCGAAACAAAGATAATACTTGAAACTCTAAATGAGTTAAAAGACAGCACTACAACAGTAATAAGCAAAATTAATATTACTCCAACACTACTTAACAGTTTACCTACAGCACTGTCTCTAGCGTCTGATTCACCGCCAATTTCTAAACTATAGCCACTAGGCATGACAAAGTTTTGTTCTGTAATTTTTTGCTGAATTTCAGTCAAAGCTACAGATGGTAGGATCCCTGAACGCACATAGCCTTCAATCACATTTACCCGCATGCCGTCTCTGTGTGGAATTGCTCCTCTAGATGGGTTTATTTTCGCCTTGCTAATAGCCGAAAGTGGGAAGTAGGTGCCATCTCTGGAATTTACAATGGGAAAGTTATTTAATGCATTAATGTCTTCACGCTCACTATCACTTATTTTTACGCGAACATTTATCGATTCAGTTGCTTCAATGATACTGCCTTGCACCACACCGTCTAGGCCTGCTTCAAGTTGCTTGGCAATATCTACAAGGCTTAAATTTAACCCATTTAATGTATCCTCATCAGCTTGTAACCATACCTTGGGTGTGCCGGGAAGCAGTGTTGCGCGTGAATGCATAATATCCTCAGTTTGTGAAAATATGAGGCGAAGTTGTGAACCTAGTTCTTGCAAGGTATCTAAATTTGGGCCAAAAATTCTTATTTCTATTGGTGCGTTAAACGGAGGGCCTTGCTCAAGTTTTCGAACTAATATTTGTGCTTGAGGAAACGTTTCATCGAGTATTACCTGCAGCTCAGGAATTAATCTGTTTGCAGCTTTAAAGTCGGTAGCGGTGATCATTGCTTGCGCATAATTTTGCATGCCGTCTTTTGAGCTGATCAAATTATAGTAAAACGATGGCGCACTTTTACCAATAAACCAATGCAACTTCTCTATCTCATGATACTTTTCAAGCTCGGTTGACACTTGCTCGGTAATTCGTTTCGTTGCTTCTATACTCGCTTGAGAAGGGAGAAATAGTTCAATTTGAAACATGTCCCTGTCTGAAGCTGGAAAAAACTGCTCATCGAGATGCTTAGCCATACCAAAACCCATAATTGGCAAGATGAACACTAAAGCGATAGTAAGTTTTGGTTTTGCTAGAGTGAACGTTAGAGATTTTTTAAATAAATTCTCTACAGATGGCAAAGCTAATCCATTATGCAACCAACCTGTATTATTGCTATTTATCTTGATAAACCTTCCTGCGAGTCCGGCAACAATTGTATGCGATATTATGTAAGAGCCAATCAGGGCGAAAATAACACTTAAGGCTATACCGCCAACAAATTCTCCGGCATCGCCGGGCATTAATACAATTGGCATAAACGCTAATATAGTGGTTAATGTTGAGCCTAGTAGCGGTAGCCAAAGGTGACGTACAGAATCCAGAACGGCTTTTAAGCCATTGATACCCTTTTGCTTCTTTTGTTGAATTGTATCGGTCATTACAATGGCGTTATCTACCATAATACCAAGAGCAACGACTAGCCCAGTTACCGACATTTGATGAATTGGCAAACCGTAATAATTCATTACCGATAGTGTGAACAACACCGTTAAGGGTAATGATGCGACAACAATGAGAGCAGAGCGAAATCCAAGAGATATAAATAATACAACGGCAATAATGGCAAAGCCAATGACAATATTCTCGACCAAATCAGCTAAACGACTTGTGGTGTAGTTGTTCTGATCAAATAACACTTCCAACGTAATACTTTGCGGCAGCATGCTTTTAAATTCAGCAATTTTTTTCTCAACTTGTATGGACCATAAATCAACACGTACCCCTTTAACCATACGGGTTCCTACTACAAGAGCAGGTTTGCCATTTACAATTGCTAGATCATTGGCAGGGGTTTGAATTTGGCGCTTAACAATAGCTACATCACCAACTAGTAACGGGCTGTTTTGATCTGAAATTATTGGAATACTGCGTATGCGATCTAATGAATCTAACGCACCACTGATCTCAATTTGCATTTGGTTATAGTTATTAACCAATTTACCGGCAGGAATCTTTACATCGGCATTTGAGATTGCTTGGCTTACTTGCGCTAGTGAAATACCAGCCATAGCAATAAAATCTTGGTTTAATTCGACTAAAATTTCTTCAGGGTTTTGTCCATGAATTTCAACAATGTCAGTATTGTCTACAAGCCTAAGTTGTGATTTTAACTCCGTAGCATAACGCCCAAGAATTAACATATCAGGTGCTTCATCGACCGCCCAATTTAATGACACTAATTGAGTATAGGCAAAACTGCGTTCATCTTCTAAAGATGATGGCAACGCTTCTCTAGGCAGTTGGGGAGCTACATCACTTAATATATCTCTAATACGAGAAAATACTGGTTCAGAGTCCTTTACTTCACCCTTGAGCTTGACTTGAATCACTGATATTTCAGGGCGAGAGGTAGACGCAAGGTAGTCAATTTCAGACAGTTTACGCAGCTTTTGTTCTATTTTTTCGGTGACTAATGCCTCAACACGCTCAGCACTAGCACCAGGAAATTTGGTGATGACACTTGCTGCACGATTAACCATGTCAGGATCTTCAGCGCGAGGTAATATATGCAATGAAGCTAAACCAGACACAATAATGATCAAAATCATTAGAGTCATTAAGCGGCCATTTTTTACAAATAATTCAATCATTGTCTATAGCCTTATTAAATTCTAACCATCTGGCCAGGCACTAATCGATGTAGCCCAGACGTTAATAACCGCTGTCCATTGGTTAAACTACCACGAATGAACGCTTTGTCCTGTTCACTGTGAATTATCTCAACACTATTACTGATCAACTTAAACAATGGTTTTTTTGAACTGTTATCGGTGGTTTCTTCAAGAGTATAGACATTCCAAGTCCCGCGAATACCGTCGGTTAATGCCGTGATCGGTACCCAAAAACCTTGCTGTTGATATTGCTGTTCAAATTCAAAGTAGCCCATTTGATTATTGAATATGGATAATTTATTGGGTAATGAAAATCGCAATTGAACAGTGCGGCTATACTGATTAATTTCTGAATTTACTGCTAAAGACGTTACTTGTATTGAAACTTGATTAATCGATAATGAAAAACTACTTTGTGCTTTAATATCAGCAATCAAATTTTGCGGTACACCAACTTTCAGTTCGTTATTACCTTGCTCTTGCAGTGTGAACACAGTCACTTGCGGATTTATAACCTCACCAACATTGATATTACGTTTGTTGATAGTACCGGTAAATGGAGCGTATATTTCAGTGTGATTGATTTGGTAACGGTTAATTGCTTGGCTTGCTTGTAATTGTTTTTTGCTTGCTTCTAATACTTTTTTCTGAGCTTGCAACTCATCTTGATTTTGTTGTGATGCATAACCATTATCAATTAATTCATTAACGCGATTAAGATTTGCTTGGGCAAGCTCTAGCTCTGCTTTTAACTGACTTTCTTGGGCAACCAATTGTTGTTGTTCTATTCCTAAAAGCTCGGTATCTAAACTTGCTAATAGCTGTCCTTTAGTAACGGTATCACCTTCATCAACAAAGATATTAGCGACTCGTCCAGACACTTCAAAATTTAAATTAGCACTTTGCTTACTCACAAGCGAGCCAGAAAACCGTCTTAATACGTTGTAACTTTGTTCAAGTTTCAATGGTTCGCTTGCTACTTTATGATAATAAGGTGTTTGAGTTGCAACTTGTGGCAAACTTTCACCACAAGCCAATAGGCTAACTAAAAGTGTTGTTACGGTAGCGCCTTTTAATAATTGTGAGGTGAGAGTAGGAATTGAATTAAACATATTGCCTTCTAATTAATTAATATACTAAACTAGACTAATCGGTCTAGTTTAGTTAAATTAAACTAGACTGTCCAGTGTGATTAGTTACAATTTAGATATATCTAATTACATTTGGCGTAAAAGTCGATAGATTAATCAGCATGAAGTAAATATTAATATTTACTTATAAATAGTACATTCGAAGGAAAAGCAGTGAAAAAACCGAAAACACGCAGTAAAAGTGAAGAGAAACGCCAATTAATTTTAGCTGCGGCAACAAGCAGTTTTTGTGATAAAGGCTTTTCATTAACCAGTATGGACAGTATTGCTAATTCTGCCGGTGTATCAAAACAAACGGTATATAGTCATTTTGGTAATAAAGATGACCTGTTTGCTGCTTCGATATTAAATAAATGTGAAAAGTTTCGTACATCAGCTTTACCAGAATCAAGTCTTTGTGACCCTAAACTGGCATTAAAAACGTTTGCCATGGGCTTTATTCAATTATTACTTTCAGAAGAAGGCATGGCCATACATAGAGTGTGTATCGCAGAGTCTCAAACTAATCCGCAAGTGTCGCAATTATTTTATGCCGCAGGACCAGAGCCTGTTGTAGCTGAAATATCAAAGTTACTAGAATCATATTCAAGCGAAGGGCTAATTGTCGTTGAAAATTATCATTTTTCAGCTTTACAATTTTTATCGCTAATGAAAGGGGAGGCGGTAATGCGCCGTGAGTATAATACTGAAAAACAAATCGGTATTGAGGAAATCTCTGATTATATCGACAGCAGCGTTGATTTATTTTTACGGGGTTGCCAATACAAAGCTATGGTTTAAGCTCAGGTTTTTGTGACTGCCGCAGATGAATCTCGTACTAATAGTTTTGGCGTAAATTGTTCGCAAATTTCTTCTGACTTTTGCTCTCGTATTTCATTGATAAGTAGCGCAGTCGCATTTTGCGCAATAGTTTGGTTGGGCTGATCTGCAGTGGTGATCTTCGGCCAAGTTTGGCGAGAGAATGGACTATTCTCAAAACCAACAATTGACAACTCTTCTGGTATCGCAACATTTGCTAAACGAGAAGCAAATAATGCCCCAGCTGCTATCTCATCATTACACGAAAATATTGCTGTTGGTTTGACCTGTTTTTCTAAAAGGGCTTGAGCACCTTGTACACCGGATTCGAATGAATATTCACCGTCTACAATTAATTCTTCTCGACAACTAATGTTGTTCTTGGCTAACGCGGCTTTGAAGCCTTCAATACGTTCAAACGTTGATTTATGTTCTTTACCACCACTGATAAAACCAATGTCTTTATGGCCGAGTTCAATTAAGTGTTCAGTGATTTCAAATGCAGCATCGAAGTCATTTACCATAATGCATGGTGATAATGTGTCTGGCACAGTGTGGCCTGAAAAAATTCTTACAAATTTAACGCCTAATTCGCTCAACTTGTCGATGACATTTGGCATTTCAGAAAAAGGAGGAGTTAATACTACACCTGCAATTCGAGAGTGACGGATCATCGAAGTAATTTCTTCGATAATATCAACCGATTTAGAATTACAAGGATGGATCAATAACTCGAAGCTTTGCTTTTTACACTCTGACAAAATACCGTTTTGCATATCAATAATGTAGTAGGCATTTGGGTTATCGTAAATATAAGCAATGTTATAAGATTTGGTACCAGCCAAGCTTCGTGCAGCAAGGTTTGGTTGATAATTAAGTTGCTTTACTGCGGCCATTACTTTGTCACGAGTAGCTTGCCTTACCGACGCTTCATTATTCATTACCCGTGATACGGTTTTGATTGAAACTCCGGATAATTTTGCTACATCGTTAATGGTTACTTTCATGGCTAAGCCTTTAATTATTCTTATAGATACTGAAATGCAAGCGCTTACATTGCTAAATGTATTACAGACGCACTATATATTATTTTATTGATATTGTTGTAAAAAAATTACAAAAATTGAGATTTAATTTATTTTATCAGTAAAAGATAGCTTTCTAGACTATACGAACACAATTACAAACAATTAACAAATTAATTGACAGCGCTGTCATTTAACCTTAGTTTATAAATGAAATTATACAAGTGCAATTGTAAAAAGGTTTAAAATGACTTCAAGAACAGAATTATCTAGCTGGAAATCACTCACTATACTTGCTAAAAATATGCAAAGCATTCACATGAATGACTTGTTCTCAGCGGATGCTGATCGTTTTGATAAATTCTCAATTAAGTTACCAAACATACTTTTTGATTATTCAAAAAATATTATTGATGATGCAGTTATTGAACAGTTATTAAATTTATGTAAAGACGTTGACTTGGAAAACTGGCGAGACAAAATGTTTAATGCCGAGCGAATCAACTTAACTGAAAATCGCGCGGTGTTACACACGGCTCTACGTAATCGTAGTAAGAAATCTATTGAACTTGATGGTGAAAACGTCACAGAGCAGGTTGAATGTGCACTTGCCCATATGGAAGAGTTTGTAAATCAGGTTAGACAAGGGCAGTGGAAAGGCTATTCTGGCAAGCGAATCACCGACATAGTGAATATTGGCGTAGGTGGCTCAAATCTTGGTCCGCAAATGGTTACTGAAGCGCTAAAACATTATAGTGACCAAAGCGTTAATGTGCATTACGTCTCAAACGTTGATGGTGCACAAATCACTGAAGTACTTGCACCGTTAAACCCTGAAAAAGTGCTATTTATTGTATCGAGTAAAACATTTACTACAACTGAAACTATGACTAATGCTAATACAGCTACGCAATGGTTATTGAAATCAGCTAATGATAAATCGGCAATCGCAAAGCATTTTGTTGCTGTATCTGCAAATGTAAAAAATGCCACTGAGTTTGGTATACATCCGGATAATATTTTTTCAATGTGGGACTGGGTAGGTGGTCGCTTCTCATTATGGTCAGCTATAGGTTTACCAATTGCCCTTGATTTAGGTTTTGATAAGTTCATTGAGTTATTGGAAGGTGCATTCGATATTGATGAACATTTCCAGCAGGCACCGTTAAAAGAAAATGTACCTGTACTTATGGCTTTGCTAAGTTTATGGAACTGCACATTCTTAGGTTTTAAATCTCAAGCGATTCTCCCTTACGACCAAACACTTCACATGCTCAGCGCTTATTTACAGCAAGCTGAAATGGAAAGTAATGGTAAATCTGTATCTTGGGAAGGTGATAAAATTTCGTACCCAACAGTGCCATCAATTTGGGGCGAGTTAGGTATCAATGGTCAGCACGCATTTTATCAATATTTGCATCAGAGTAATAATATTGTGCCAGGCGATTTTATTGGTTCTGTAGAAAGTGTTACCCCGGTAGCTGGGCATCATGAAACCTTAATGAGTAACTTCTTTGCTCAAACTCAAGCTCTGATGACTGGGGTGAACGAAGAACAGGTTAGG
This sequence comes from Thalassotalea psychrophila, assembly GCF_031583595.1. Lineage (NCBI taxonomy): Bacteria > Pseudomonadati > Pseudomonadota > Gammaproteobacteria > Alteromonadales > Colwelliaceae > Thalassotalea > Thalassotalea psychrophila. The sequence goes on along the minus strand of NZ_CP134145.1, from coordinate 3,217,993 downwards.
GCTGATTTAAAGGCTAAAGGGCGTAATCAGGAAGTCATCGATAAGCTCGCACCACATAAGGTTCATGAAGGTAATAGACCAACCAATACCTTATTGCTCTCACAAATTAGTCCAAAAACATTAGGGCAGTTGATTGCAATGTATGAGCATAAAATATTCGTACAAGGCATCTTATTGCAAATTTGTTCGTTTGATCAGTGGGGGGTAGAACTTGGAAAAGGTTTAGCTGCCAATATTGAAACAGAACTATTATCAAATAATGTTTCACAAAGTCACGATAGCTCTACGGCGAACTTAATTAAATTTTATAAATCGGTGAAGCAACAGGCGTAATGCAAAGGACCATTAATACCATTTCCTGAACTCGATGCCTTAGCATCGCCCTGAACTTGTTTCTGGGTCTCAAGGTAGATAAAGTGACTCCGGTGTAATGGAGTCACTTGTTTAAATATCTATTCGGTAATTATTCTTATTTTTCTTCAGCAGATACCCAACCGTAAACTTTACCTGCAATAATAGCACCTACAATTGGTGCAACCCAGAATAACCATAATTGTGCTGTTGCCCAATCACCGACAAACATTGCTACACCTGTACTACGTGCAGGGTTTACAGAAGTATTACTTACTGGAATAGTAATTAAATGAATTAGCGTTAAACATAAACCAATAGCAATTGGAGCAAAGCCTGCAGGAGCACGTTTATCTGTAGCACCTAAAATTACCATTAAAAACATAAACGTCATTACCACTTCGGCAATTAATACTGCCATCATTGAATAGCCTTCAGGAGAATGACCACCGTAGCCATTTGAAGCAAAGCCACCTGCTAAATCAAAACCTGGTGCACCTGAAGCTATTGAATAAAGTACAGCAGCGCCAGCAAGACCACCAATTACCTGAGCAATGATATAAGGCACAAGTTCATTTGCCGGAAAACGACCACCTGACCATAAGCCAAATGATACAGCAGGGTTAAGATGACACCCTGAAATATGTCCAATAGCATATGCCATGGTCATAACCGTTAAACCGAAGGCTAGAGAAACACCTACATAACCAATCCCTAAATCTACACCAGCAGCTAATACTGCACTACCACAACCACCTAAGACTAACCAAAAAGTGCCAAAAAATTCAGCAGCCATTTTATTTGTTAAAGTCATAATGTTTTTCCTATTATATTGTTATGTCGTTTCAGGAAAATATTAAATCTCGCCAATCACCTAAAACTCGCCACTAAACATTTACTCTATTCACCGTTTAATTATTTTTAATTCTATAGTTCGATGAAATCATTAAATAAATTTTAGCTTATATAAAATTTAGTTCTAAATTGGGAAAACTTCCTGAAAATGTCTAAATTATTTTAAATGACAGCGCTGTTCTGTTGCTTTTTTATTGAAATTTAACTGTGAAAATTGAGTTTTTGTATAAAATCTGTAAAAAATCAAAATGTAAATTAACATACTGTAATGTATTGTTTTTATTATGTAAAAATGTTTTATTGTTGCGCTATTGTTAATGGTTTTATCTTCTTATTTACAATTTAATGTAATTTTTTGTAGCCAAGTGGTTAATTATTGTGTATGTTTTATTACAAGCTTTTGACAGCGCTGTCATTTGAGTTAAACAAAAACTTAAAAATAGATTGTATGTGATTTTTAAATTTTTAACTGGTTGCGCGGTTACGGTGAAAACTAAAATAAATCTAAAGGGTAGGAAAATGTCGTCATTCAAATTCCAGAAACATGTACTAGCTACTAGCATCGCTGTAGCACTTGTCGGAAGTATCTCTTCTGTAAGTGCTGCTGAAGAAGAAGTAGCCGCTGACAATATCGAAGTAATTGAAGTTACCGGTATTCGTGGTAGCAACAAGAAAAACTTAAATGCAAAAAGATTCTCTAACGCAAGTGTTGATGCCATTAGCGCAGAAGACATTGGTAAATTCCCAGATAAAAACGTTGCAGAATCATTACAGCGTATTCCTGGTGTAACTATACAACGTCAATTCGGTGAAGGTGCTGCTGTTTCAATTCGTGGTGCAGGTCAAGATTTAACTCTTACTACATTGAATGGCCAAAACGTAGCGTCTACTGGTTGGTTCGTGCTTGAACCAGCTAAACGTAGTTTCAACTATGAATTACTACCATCAGAATTAGTTGGTGATTTAGAAGTTTATAAGTCTTCACAAGCAGATATCGCTGAAGGCGGTATTGGTGGTACGGTTATTGTTAATACTCGTAAGCCACTAGATTTAGATGCAAATACAATTTATGCATCTGTTGAAGGTTCTTACCAATCAGATTCAGAAGAAACTGATCCACAAGCTTCTGCTATGTACAGCTGGAAAAATGAATCAGAAACCATGGGTTTCTTATTATCAGGTGTAATGCAAGAGCGTTCTTTACAACGCCAAGGTAACGAAGCATTCTGGGAATGGGGTGCAGGTCCTGTTGCTTTCGAACAAGAGCGTAAACGTTCAGCTATTACCGGTACCTTTCAATACTCACCTACAGATAACATGGATTTCGTGTTAAATGTAATGGACATGCAGATGGAGGCTGATAACACTAACTATGCATTATGGCTGACGCAAGCTGATAGCTCTTGGGGTGGTGGGGAAACGACTGAATGGTTAGGTCAAGAGACTGATGCTGATGGCAATATTACCAATCAAGGAACACAAGTTGCAGGTCCTCTGAATGTTGCTTTTTATCAAATGCGTCCACGTGAAGCTACGATGGATTCAGATGTTGTAGATTTAACATTTAACTACACTGGTGATGATTACCAAATTAAAGTGCAAGTTGGTTCAACTGAATCAACGGGTGGTACTGATTTCGAAATGGTTCTTGATGATGGTTTAGTACCTTCTATTGCTGGCGGTACTTATGATTTCACTGGTGGTGGTCAAACTTGGGACTTACCAGCAGATTTTGACATGGAAACATACGATCCAGGTACTCTAGCAATGGGTACTGGTCCAAACTTTAACCGCACACCAAAAACTGATGAAGAATCTTACCTGCAAGGTGATATTACTTTTAATGTTGATTTAGGTGTAATCACAGAAATTAAAACCGGTTTAAAGTTTGCACAACATGAAACAACGTCTCGTCGTTACGAATACATTCAAGAAGCTGGTTTTAATAATGTAATTAATACCGCTGATATTCAAGACGGTAATTTAGATGTTGGCTCAGGTGATTATTCAATCAAAAAATTCGATGCTGATGCATTAAAGTCTTGGGCTAAAGATAGCATTATCGGTGAAACTGAAGATTTAGGTTCGTATAGTCATATTGAAGAAGACAATTACGCTGCTTTTGTAATGGCAACATTCGACGGTGAAGGTTTCCGCGGTAATTTTGGTGTTCGTTATGCTGGTACTGATGCTGAGTCTATTTACTATGTAAATGGCGAAAAAACCAGCACTGACGCTGACTATGCAGAATTTTTACCTAGCTTTAACTTAGCAATGGACATTACTGATGAAGTCATCGTTCGTGTTGCTGCATCTCGTGCAATGGCTCGCCCACAGTACGTCGATATGTATGTTAACCCTAACGTTGTTGGCGCTAACGATGATTTACCAGACAACCAATACTGGGTTGTTGGTAATGTTGGTCTTAAGCCTTTCGTTGCAGATATGTTTGATATTGGTGTTGAATGGTACTTTAACGAGTCTTCATTACTTTCAGCTACTTTATTCATGAAAGACGTGAAAAACTTTGTTACTTTCTCTGAAACTAAGGTTTCAGCGGATGATATAGATTTTGCACTTCCTCCCGAAGAAGCAGCTAACGGTTGGACTGTACAAGAGAAGGCTAATGGTCAAGATGCACAAATTGAAGGTTTAGAACTTCAGTACCAACAAGATTTTGGTAATGGTTTTGGTACTCTAATTAACTACACTTACACAGACACATCTACTGATGAAAGTACGTATGTTGATGGTAACCCATTCTTAAGCGATAGCTCAAAAGATCAGTACAACGTAACTGGATACTATGAAAATGATGCATTATCAGTTCGTTTATCATACAACTGGCGTAGTGAGTACATGATCCGTGAAACAGGCTCATACGGAAATCGTTTGCATGATGACTTTGGCTCGTTAGATTTGAGTGCTACCTATCATGTAACCGAAAACATTGATATTCGCGTAGACGCAAACAACTTACTTGAAGAAGAAGCTAAGCAATACGGTAATAATAATTACCCAACTTCATATAGTGGTTTCACTGAAGGCTTCCCTTTATATGAATACGAATCAGCTAGTCGTATAAATGTTGGGGCTAGCGTTAAGTTCTAATAATTAAATTGAACTGTAAGTTAAAAGGGGAAGATATTCTTCCCCTTTTGTTAATTCAAGGTTGAATTAATGTGCAATTCCCATGGATGAGGGAAAATATTAAAAAAATTGAAAATATGACTTGTATTGGTTTTATACCTCGGTTTAGTCTAGTAGCCTAATTAAATAAGGCCCGCATTTCGGAGTAGTATTATGAGCCAACAAAATATTCAACCATTAAATAAAACAGCGCATGCAAAAACTAAAATAAAATCTCAAGCAAATTTTGCTCACGCTAAAGGGCAGCATCTTGCTCCTGTAGTTGTACATGAGTTTTCTAGAGCATCTGCTGAGTTTCCTGTCGTTTTTGTTAAAAATACAGAAACAGGAACATTTCAGTCAGTAGTTTTATTTGGCGTTAAGCCAGGCGAGAACTTATATACTGAAACTGATACTTGGGAAGGTACATACGCTCCTGCAGCAGTAACTAATTTCCCATTAGCTTTAGTACCAGAAAACAATGAATCTGATAAGTTTATGGTTGTTATTGCAACTGACAACGCTGTAGTGAATGAAGAAGAAGGTAATGCTTTATTTGAAGAGAATGGTGAAGAAAGTGAGTACTTAACACGTCGTAAAGAAGCGTTAGGGAAATACTTTGAACACTCACACATTACTCAAGCATTTACCAAAGAATTAGCCGATAGAGATTTACTAATTCAGCAGAATTTAGAAATTGCTGCTAACGGCGAGAAAATCCAGATCAATGGTCTGTATTTAGTTGATGAAAAGAAACTTAATGAACTTTCCGATGAAGACTATATTGCGCTTCGTAAACGTGGTTTCCTTGCGCCAATTTATGCGCATTTAAATTCAATGCACCAAATGCATCGTTTAGTTAAAAAGAAAGTTGCATTAAGCTAATTAACTTAGCAGGGAAACCTGCTATTTAAGAAGGCTTTATGAACGAAAAGAATGTCAAATCTATCACTATTGTAGGTGGTGGTTCATCCGGTTGGATGAGCGCGTTATATCTAAATAAATTATATAACCATAATCAAAAAAATATTGATATAACTGTTATTGAAAGTAAAGACATTGGCATTCTTGGTGTAGGAGAAGCGACAGTTCACTCTATTCGCTTCTTCTTCGCTGCTATGGGTCTTGATGAACAAGAACTATTGCATGAAACAAATGCCACATTAAAAACCGGCATAATGTTTAGAAATTGGATGCAGCCTAAAAGTGGCAGCACCCATGAATATTTCCATCCTTTCGAACACCAAGCTATTGGTAACATACTTGATATCTCTACTGCCTGGATTTTAAGTTCGCGACACCTATTTGAACGCTACGACCAAGGGGTCAGTTTATCTTCCCATTTAATGGCTAAAAACCTTAGCCCGAAAATGCCTTCATCAAAACCTTATCAAGGCATAGTGCCTTACGGTTATCATATCGATGCCACATTAATGGCTCGCTTCCTACGTAAAAAAGCGGAAGCTGCCGGCGTTATTCACGTTGAGGCTATGGTGAATAACGTTAACGTTAAAGATGGCAATATTGATAGTATCGATACCGACCAAGGCCAATTTAGTGCTGATATGTTTATCGATTGCACTGGTTTTAAAGGCTTGTTAATCGAAGCGCTAAAAGCAGATAATTGGCAGTCTTTCGAGCAAGAATTACCTTGTAATAAAGCGGTGGCCATGCAAGTGGCTTACAAAGATGAACAGGTGCCGCGCAGCTACACTACAGCAACAGCATTAACCAACGGCTGGGCTTGGGAAATTGATTTGTCATCCCGTCGTGGTACAGGTTATGTGTATGACGGAAGCCGTTTAACCAAAGAACAAGCAGAAGCTGAATTAAAGCAACATGTAGGTAAAGATGCAGAGGTACTAAAAACCTTGCACCTTAATATGAAAATAGGCTGTCGCAAAGAGTTCTGGATAGGAAATTGTATTGCCATTGGTTTATCGGGTGGTTTTATTGAACCGCTGGAATCGACAGGGTTACACTTAATCAACGTCAGTGTGAAGCTTTTATCGACACACATCTCTTCAAATCAAATTTCGCAAGTGTCGCGCGACTCTTATAATCGTTTAATGAATGGCATTTATGATGACTTAAAACGTTTCATCGTTCTGCACTATTGTTTAACTGATCGTGATGATAGTGAGTTTTGGCAACAGGCTCAAAAAAGTGTTGATTATTGTCCTGAGCTGAAACAACAAATCGAATTGTGGCGCCATAAAACCTGCGAGTTTATGGATTTAGCCGGCGGTTATGCAACCACTTTTACCGATGAAAACTATCGCTTTATTCTTTATGGTATGGATCATTTTCCTACACTACATATGCCTTATGATGAAGACAGTTGCCAACAAATTTTTAACCGTTTTACTTTTATGGCTAACAAAGCTCAAGCGGTAAGCTTATCCCATCAAGAATGGATAAAGCAGCGTAGTATGAAGGATTTATCTACAGATAACGTATCAATTAGTATTGGCTCTTAAGCACTTTTATCAATAATACGAGGAATAGAGCCAATGAATAACTCTGAAAATCAACAGGCGAAAGCTATTCGTTCAATTGTAATCGTAGGTGGTGGTACCGCGGGTTGGCTGGCGGCGAATCACTTAGCGAAACAATTAAAACCAACAGAAGCCAATGGCATTAAAATTACCTTGGTAGAATCACCTAATATCCCCACCATTGGTGTTGGCGAAGGCACTGTGCCAATGATGCGCACGTCACTACAGTACTTAGGAATAAGTGAAACCGAATTCATTAAAGACTGTGAAGTTACGTTCAAACAAGGGATCAAATTTGTTGATTGGCTTCACAACCCTGAAAAAACTAAAGCAAATGGGGGGGGCAATCATTACCACCATATATTTGATTACCCTTTAATTAATGAGTTTGAAGGCCTAACTGCTTATTGGTTGAAAAATTTAGCAGGCAATGAAACCTCTTTTGTTGATGCTGTTGCTTTTCAGGGCAAGGTTTGCGATGCAGGACTAGCTCCGAAAGACATCACCATGCCTGAGTTTCAAGGACAAACCAACTATGCATATCATTTAGATGCGGCAAAATTTTCAAAATTACTTTGTAAGCATGCAACCCAAACTATGGGGGTCGATCATGTTTTAGCAGAAGTTACAAAAGTAGAATTAGCTGAAACAGGTGATATAAAATCAATTCATACCGATACTCAAGGGGAAATAAACGCTGACTTTTTTGTTGACTGTACCGGGTTTAATGCTCTGTTATTAGGTAAAACTTTAGGCGTAAAGTTTATTGATAAAAGTGACGTGTTATTTGCCGATTCAGCACTAGCCATTCAAGTGCCATATGAACACCCAGAACAAGATATTCCTAGTTTCACTTTATCAACGGCAAAACAAGCGGGCTGGATCTGGGATATTGGTTTAACCAATCGTCGCGGCACAGGTTATGTTTACTCAAGTAAACACAGTAGTGATGATAAAGCTGAGCAGGTTTTGCGTAATTATCTTGGTAAATCTGCAGATAAATTAGATGTTCGTAAAATAGATATGAACATTGGTTATCGTGAAACCTTTTGGCATAAAAACTGTGCCGCCATTGGGTTATCACAAGGTTTTGTTGAGCCCTTAGAGGCTACCGGATTATTAGTTTTTGATGCCACAGCAAAAATGTTGGCCAGTCAATTTCCGGCTAACCGAGAGCATATGGATATTGTTGCTAAAAACTTTAACGTTCGAGTGAATAGTAGTTGGGAAAAAGTGATTGAGTTTATCAAGCTTCATTACTTTTTATCAAAGCGCGATGATAGCCAGTTTTGGTTAGATAATCGTGACCCTGATACTTGTCCACAAAGTTTATTAGATCGATTACAACTATGGAAACATCAATTACCCAGTGCTTACGACTTTGCCAGTGGTTTTGAAATTTTCAATTTAGAAAATTATTTATATGTGCTCTACGGCATGCAATTTCACACCGATTTAAGCGCCATGGCGTATCGATATACAGAGTCGGATAAAGCAGTCGATTTTTTTAAACAAATAAATCAGCATGGCTTGTCTTTAACCGAACAATTACCTAATCACCGAGAGTTAATTAATAAAATTCATCGGTTTGGTCTGCAAAAGCGTTAAGCATTCATTTTAACGAGTTAACACAAAGTAGGGAATACAAACACAATGAACAAGATCGTTGCATTATCAGTTGCTGCAAGCTTAGCTTTAATGGCTTGCACTGATGTAAATGAAAGCTCAAGCAATACACTTAATCAGTCTCAGCTTGATCAATTATCCAACAGCTTAAACGTTGAATATCAGTTAATCACTAATGTTGCTGACGAAAATTGTGATCCGAACCGTCACGACGGTGCTTGTTTTCAATTACAACTAAACTTAACCTCGCCAGAAAACGTTAACTCCAGCGATTGGGAAATTTACTTCTCTCAAATAAACCCGGTGCAAAGTGTTGATAGCAAGTTGTTTACTATTGAGCATGTGAATGGTGATTTACATAAAATTGTGCCAACGGCTAACTTTACCGGCTTTGAAGCTGGACAAACTTACCCGTTAAATTATCGTGTCGACTTTTGGTCATTGTCAGAAACTGATGCTTTGCCAAATTATATCTTAAGTGTTGATTCATTAGAGCCTAGGGTGATTAAAAGCACTCAAACAACCATAGATGCAGAAACTGGACTTGAAATTTATCCGTTTGTTAAGAGCTTTACGAGTGTTGAAAAACACTTTAAACGCACACCAACAGATCAAACACAATGGGCTACGGCCGATGTATTGTTTGAACGCAACGCCAAAATGCAAGTTGCCAATAATGAGCTACAAAGTAGCTTAATTCCATCACCTAAAAGAATGGACGTCACAGACAATGGTCTATTTTTAGATTTAACTAATGGTATACACCTAACGTTAAATGGCGTTGAAAAGGTCAAGTTTACAGCCGCGCTTAAGCGGTTAGCATTTCTTGGTGTACAAGAGGTAATGCAAGGCGTTGCTGTTAATTTAACGTTAGACAAGTCGCTTAAAGGTGATACTGGCAGCTATCAATTTACCGCGAATGAACAAGGAATAACTATCCTGGCTAATGATAATTCAGGCTTATTCTATGGTTTGCAATCAATTGCAGCGCTTGTGTCATTAGATAAATTAACCATTCCTCATTTAACTATCGAAGATGAGCCACACTATCAATTTCGCAGCATGATGGTCGATGTTGCTCGAAATTTTCATTCTAAGCAGTTCATTTTCGATTTACTCGATCAAATGGCCGCGTATAAATTAAATAAGTTTCACCTACACCTTGGTGATGATGAAGCTTGGCGCCTAGAAATCAATGATTTGCCAGAGCTTACCGATATTAGCTCTAAGCGTTGTTTAGATTTAACGGAGCAACGCTGTTTATTACCTCAATTAGGGGCAGGAGTTGATCCAAATAGTTCGGTAAATGGTTATTACAGTAAACAAGATTATAAAGAAATTTTACAATATGCGTCTGAGCGTTTCATTCAAGTAATCCCGTCTTTAGATATGCCCGGGCATTCACGCTCTTCTATTGTAGCCATGAAAGCACGATACAATAAATTAATGGCGCAAGGTGACGAACAGGGCGCTAAACAATTTTTGCTGCATGATCAAAACGATACTACCGTTTATTCTTCGGTTCAATACTATAACGACAATACAATTAATGCGTGTATGGAGTCATCTTATGACTTTATCGCTAAAGTAATGGATGAGGTTAAAGTAATGCATAGCGACGCCGGCCATCCTTTGACTCGTTATCACATTGGTGCTGACGAAACTGCCGGTGCCTGGGTTGAGTCGCCTATTTGTAAAACATTTATCGCCGAGAATGATTTGGGTATTACTAAAGCAGAGGAGCTTGGTGCGTACTTTGTCGAGCGAGTAGCTGAAATACTGAGTGAGCGTGATATTGAAACTGCCGGTTGGAATGACGGTATGATGCATACTAATGTTGATAATATGCCTGAAGTCGTACAAGCGAATTCATGGGGAATTATATATTGGCAAGGACACCAAGCTGCACATAAATTAGCGAATCAAAATTGGGAAATTGTAGTTTCAACCCCTGATGTAACGTATTTTGATTTTCCATACGAGCCTGACCCGAAAGAGCATGGCTATTACTGGGCATCTCGACATTCAAATACTGAGAAACTATTCCAATTTATGCCTGATAATTTACCTGTACATGCTGAATTTTGGTTGGATAGAGAAGATAAGTCTTATAGTACTGATGATACGGTGAAATTGGACGAACAAGGCATGATAATTTCTGGACCACTTAAGTCGGGTAGAACATTTGCCGGGATACAAGGGCAGTTATGGAGTGAAAATACTCGCAATGATGATTTAGCCGAATATAAAATTTTCCCGCGTTTATTTGCTTTAGCTGAGCGTGCTTGGCATAAACCAGAGTGGGTTGTACCGTACTCTTATAGTGGCAAAGTTTATAGCAAAGAGACCAATAACTTTACTGACGACATGCGTAAAAACCGTGATGAACAATGGGCAAACTTTGCCAATATTATTGCAAATAAAGAACTGGCTAAATTAGATAAAGCACATGTGTTTTATCGAATTCCAACCGTCGGCGCTAAAATGGTTGATGCCAAATTGATGACTAATACAGCTTACCCTGGACTGTATATTGAATATAAGTTGGCCGGTAAACAATGGCAAGCATGGACCAAACCAGTAAGCATCAGTGGAGATGTAGAAGTCAGGGCACGTTCAATAGACTCTAAAAGGGCAGGTAGAAGCCTGTTTATATCCCATTAAAGTATATAATTAACAATCGCTTACATAGAAACGATAAGTTAATATTAAAAAAATGTAAAAACATAATGACAGCGCTGTCATTTGTATGTAATATAAATTTAACAATTCAGAATGTGCTGACCAAATAGAATTTTGAAAGCATGTTTTGACCAAAGGCACATTTGCTAAGAGGCGTTAATGAAAAGTAATAAACAACAGCTATTTTTAGGCATTGATGGAGGCGGCAGCAAATGTAAAGCTGTGATCCTGAATAATTCAATGCAAGTGCTGGGTGAGGGAACCTCAGGTGCTGCTAATCCTTTTCATAATTTAGAACGTGCACAACAGTCAATTAGTCATGCAGCAGACTTAGCGTTAGCTGATGCTAACTTGGATATTTCCTTAAAAAGTGAACTCATCGCAGGCATAGGTTTAGCTGGTGTTAATCTGCCAAAGTATTTTTCTCTAATGGAACAATGGCAACACCCGTTTAAAAGCATGCATTTAGCGACTGATTTACATATTGCCTGCTTAGGTGCACATAGTGGAAAAGATGGTGCCATCATGATCAGCGGTACTGGCTCGTGTGGCTACGCAACGGTAAAAGGTGATTCATTAGTAATAGGCGGACATGGCTTTCCACATGGTGATGTTTGTAGTGGTGCTTGGTTAGGGTTTAAAGCAGTAGAAAAAGTACTTCTCAGTTTTGATGGCTTAATCAACGAAACATTGCTAACGGAAAAAATATTTACCGCTCTTAATTGCACTGACTCTAACACCTTAATTGAAACCATTGCCGGTAATGGTGCCACATTTTATGCAAAATTAGCGATTAGTGTGTTCGACGCTGCCGACGCCGGTGATGAAATAGCAAAAGATATCATTAACGAAGGCTGTCAATATTTTGAAGCTGTATTTAATAAGTTAATGGCAATGAATCCTAATAAACTGTCACTAATTGGCGGTTTAAAACCTCGTTTGATGCAATGGCTAAGTCCGACCGTTGTAAAGCAAATTAGTGAGCCTGAAAATCTTCCTGAAATTGGTGCTGTACTGTTTGCTATGAACGAGCATAAAAACTGACTGGTTGATTTTAAACGAACACGTAAGTTAAACAAATAATTGAGTAATGTTATGACCACATTAATGGAACAAGAAGCTAAGCAAACCCCACAAGTGATTGCGCAGCAGATAAAATTAAATGCAGCGGTTGCTGAAAAAATTGGCAATAAACTTAGTAATTTTGATCCGAAAATGGTGATGATCATTGGCCGTGGATCTTCTGATCATGCAGGGGTATTTGGTAAATATTTAATAGAGATTGAAGCTGGTATTCCTACATTTGCGGCCGCACCATCGGTAGCTTCAGTATATGGAAAAACCTTAAAGCTTGCTAATGCCTTTGTTATTGTTATTTCTCAGTCTGGTCGTAGCCCTGATATTTTATCGCAAGCAAAAATGGCCAAAGATGCTGGTGCTTATGTTGTGGCGTTAGTTAATGATGAAACATCGCCGTTAGCTGAGCTTGTAGATGACGTACTGCCATTACGAGCGGGTCCTGAAAATTCAGTCGCGGCAACGAAAAGCTATTTAGCAACTCTATCTGGTTTATTACAATTAACCGCTTATTGGAGCAAAAACAACGAACTGATCTCTGCGTTAGACTCTTTGCCAGGCGCGCTTTCGAAAGCGATTGATGCACCTGCACAATTAACTATTGATGGTTTAGGTGACACTCGCAATTTAGTGGTGTTAGGCCGTGGTTTAGGTTATGCAGTTTCTAAAGAAATCGCCCTTAAATTAAAAGAAGTCTGTTCAATTCACGCGGAAGCATTTTCAAGTGCTGAATTTTTACATGGGCCGGTTACGCTTGTGGCGCAAAAACTGACTATATTAGATTGTCATGTAAATGATGAGTCTGATCAATCTCACAAAGAACAAATCGCTGAGGTTAAATCCCGTGGTGCAGATTTAATACACTTACAACAAATTGTAAATGATGTTCACCCTAGATTAGCTCCTTTGTTAGTGCTACAACGCTTTTATTTAGATGTTGAAAAAGTAGCTTTGGCTAAAGGTTTCAATCCAGATGAACCACAAGGTTTAAAGAAAGTTACTAGGACTCTTTAGTATGCTTAATACGATTAACATAGCAAAATTCTTTGATGGCCAAACGTTACGTGAAAATGTAGCTGTTAGCTTTGCTGATGGAAAAATTGTTAGCGTAGAAAAAGCTGAAATAGACATTCAACCAGGAATTATGGCTCCGGGTTATATTGATGTACAAGTTAATGGTGGCGGCGGAGCATTATTTAATAGTGATCCAACAGTGGAAACAATTAAAACTATTGGTTTAGCACATGCAAAGTTTGGTACGACCGGCTTTTTACCCACCTTAATTACCGATAAAGTTGATGTTATGCAACTTGCTGCCGATGCCGTCAGTGAAGCATTAAAACAACAAACACCTGGTGTTTTAGGTGTACATTTTGAAGGGCCGCATTTATCTATTCCTAAAAAAGGTGTGCATAGCCCAGAGTTTATCCGCAGCATTACAAAAGATGAGATGGCGGTATTTACTCGTCAGGACCTTGGTAAAGTTGTGGTTACACTAGCGCCTGAAAACGTATCAACTGATGATATTAAAACATTAGTCTCTGCCGGTGTTCATGTATGTTTAGGTCACTCAAATGCAGACTACGGTACAGTTGTTAAAGCGTTAGCCGCTGGGGCTACAGGTTTTACGCATTTGTTTAATGCTATGTCAGCATTTGAGTCTCGTGCACCAGGTATGGTTGGTGCGGCTTTGTTAGATGATAACAGCTGGTGTGGCATAATTATTGATGGCCATCACGTACATTTTGATACCGCTAGGCTAGCGATTAAAGCAAAAACTACCGGAAAAATTATGCTCGTCACTGATGCTATGCCACCAGTTGGCACCGATGATGATAGCTTTCCATTTTTTGACTCGAAAATTATTAGAACTGGAGACCGATTAAATGCGCTTACAGGTGAATTGGCGGGATCTTGTCTGGATATGGCTGGGGCAGTAAAAAATACGGTTGAATATTTGCAGGTAGAACTTACCGAAGCCTTGCGTATGGCATCAACATATCCATCTGAATTTTTAGTGCTAGATAATCAAAAAGGGCGCCTTCAACCCGGCGCCTGTGCAGATTTTATTATACTTAACGATGATTTGACTGTGCAGCAAACTTGGATTGCAGGACAGCAAGTTATTTAAATTGCAAATAAACTCACTAAAACAATAATAATATAAAACCAGCTTATATAGGCGAAATTATGACAACAGCAACAGCAGACACACAGAGCAATACTCAAAGTAGTTTTGTGCCAATGATGATTATTGGCATATTGTTTTTTATCTTTGGTTTTGTAACATGGTTAAATGGGTCTTTGATCCCGTTCTTAAAAATAATATGCGAATTAAATGAGTTTCAAGCATTATTTGTAACCTTCGCATTTTACATTGCCTATACCGTAATGGCTTATCCAATGTCGACCATTTTAAGTAAAACTGGTTATCGAAATGGTATGGCTTTCGGCTTGGCCATCATGGTTGTTGGGGCATTGTTATTTATACCTGCCGCAACGACAGCCAATTACGTATTCTTTTTAGTGGCGCTGTTTACTTTAGGTACTGGCTTAACCATTTTACAAACTGCTTCCAATCCTTATTTAGTTCATGTTGGACCAAAAGAAACCGCAGCTGTTCGTATTTCGGTAATGGGTATTATCAACAAAAGTGCAGGTGTTCTTGTACCTATTTTATTCACCGCATTAGTGTTATCTGGCATGGGTGATTTTTCTGAAGATGCTTTAGCTAGTTTAGACGCAGCAACACGCGCCGCTAAAATCGAAGAGTTATCATCACAACTAATTATGCCGTATGTCTACATGGCTATTGTTTTAACCGGTTTAATTGCGTTAGTTAAGTTTTCTAATTTACCTGAACTTCAT
Organism: Thalassotalea psychrophila; assembly: GCF_031583595.1. Taxonomy (NCBI): domain Bacteria; kingdom Pseudomonadati; phylum Pseudomonadota; class Gammaproteobacteria; order Alteromonadales; family Colwelliaceae; genus Thalassotalea; species Thalassotalea psychrophila. The sequence goes on along the minus strand of NZ_CP134145.1, from coordinate 3,202,907 downwards.
ATCGAAGAAGAAGAGTCAGATGTTGAAAATACCACTGGTATATTAAACTTCCCACAAGCTATTTTAGGCGCTATTGCATTATTTGCTTATGTGGGAGTTGAAGTTATTGCCGCGGATACTATTGGCTTATATGGCTCAGGTGTTGGTGTAGAGCACTTTGCTTCGCTTACTTCGTATACCATGGTAGGTATGGTGATTGGTTACATAATTGGTATTATCGCAATACCTAAATATGCAAATCAAAAAACGGCGTTGATCGTTTGTTCAGTTGCTGGCGCATTATGTATTTTAGGTGTGGTAATGAGCTCAACAACAAGTACCAGTATTGCAGATGTATTATGGGGCTGGTCTGGAATTCCTGTTATTCCTGACTCACTAACATTTGTTGCACTAATGGGTTTGTCACATGCTATGGTTTGGCCGTTGATTTGGCCTTTAGCATTAGATGGTTTAGGAAAGTATACAGCTCAGGGTTCAGCATTACTGATAATGGGTATTGCTGGCGGTGCATTGTTACCATTATTGTTTGGTAAAATTGCACAACTTAATGGTGATACACAGGTTGCCTATTGGATTGGTTTACCATGTTACTTATTCATTTTATTTTATGCTGTAAAAGGTCATAAAATGCGTAGTTGGTCTTAGTAAAAAGTTCTCTCTCCCTAGAGAATAAAAGCCCTGACTTTTCGGAGTCAGGGCTTTTAATTATTTAAGAAACGAGAAACGAGAAACGAAAGCCATTATTAGTTCGAATTTATATTACTTTAATTCTAAGATAAAAAAACCAGTCCAACTTGATTGATAACCGTTTTGTTCTTAGTCTCTCGTTTCTGATTTTAGCTTCTATCTTGTATACTAACTTTTTGTCCCTCTTGTAAACGCTCTGCGCCGCGAATAGCAACATTATCTCCAGCTTCTAAGTCACCTTTAATTGCAACCCAATCACCTTGACCATCACCAACAGTAACTGTCGTTTTATGTGCGGTATTTTCTTCGTCTATTTTCATCACGTAAGTTTCATTTCGACGTAAAATCAGCGCATCACGATGAATTGCTAAGGTTTCAATTTCAGCCTGTACGGGGATCTCTACTTTAACTAATTCTCCAGCAGTCCAGTATTGTACGCTGTCATGATCTAAGGTAATGCGCAATTCAAAAGTTTGCGAACGCGGATCTGCTGAAGGAATTATCGAGTTTATTTGCGCTTTAGTTTGATAATTATTACTAAACACCGTTAGTGGTTTATCCCTTTTAATAAAGGCCATGTAACGAATTGGTACAAACAAACGAACCTGAAGGTTTTCAGTATCAATAAACCTTAATAGTACTTGCGAGCGATTTACATCGCTACCTTCTCGTTCTAAACGTTCCGTTATAACACCAGTAAAAGGCGCAACAATATGAGCACGCTCTATTTGGTCATTAATTTGTTTTAACTTTAATTGCGCAATTTCTAAATCGGCCGCTGCTAATTCATATTTAGAGCGAGTTTGATCTAGTTGGAATTCGGCAGTATTATTTTGCGCCTTTAATGTCTGTAAGCGAGCTAATTCACGCTTTAAGTAGGCTAAATTTATATTTTCTCGCTTAATTTGAGCCTGCTGTTCAAGCTGCAATAGTTCAAGTGGAAAAGTATCCATTTTTACTAGCGTTTCACCTTTATTTACATAACTGCCAGGTTCAATAATCCATTGTAGTTGGCCACTTACACCAGCTGTAATCGCGACATTTGAGCGACTATAAACGGTACCTAATAAATTGGCGCTCGGCGATAAATTAGTGTGTTTAACAAGTTCAACCTTTACCGGGCTAGCGGGGCGCTCAGCTTGAGCAAAGGCAACATTACCTAAACATAATAAGCTACTAATTAGAACTGCGGACTTCATTAAAAATATTTTCATAATTATTACTCATTTACTGCTTTTGATTGCAAATTTTCTACGTGTAAATCTTTTGCATCTATATTGTCAAAACTACCCTTGTTTGTTTCTTCGCCTAAGCGTAATAAACTTGGTAGTAGAATTAAGGTAAATATGGCACTTATTGTCATGCCGCCAACGATAACGGTGGCTAAACCGCGATAAATTTCAGCCCCAACACCTGGCATTACCATTAACGGTAGCATGCCAAAAATACTTGTTAAGGTACTCATATAAACTGGTCTGGCTCTTATTCTTACCGCTTGTGCTACAGCAACTCTACGGTTAGCACCTTCAGCTTCAGCGACTCTGGTTTGATCAACTAATAAAATGGCATTATTAACTACTAGTCCTAATAAAATGATAAATCCAATCATTGTTAACAAATCTAGTGATTGAAATGATACAAGATTTAAAAGCGCTAATGAAATCACGCCACCGGCTACAGCCATTGGCATCACTAATAACACTAAAATACTATCTTTTGCGGATTTAAATAACGCTGTCATCAGTAAAAATAAAATTATTAATGCGAGTATGAAATTAGTGATCATATCGATGATCGCTTGTTTCATTTTATTAGCATTGCCACTTAATTTTATCGTAGCATTACTCGGTAAAACTTGATTCATTTGTGGGATTACGAGTTCGTTCAATGTGCTTATTGTCTCCTCTAGAGACATGTCTTCTGGCGGTGACACCCTTAAACTGATTGTTCGTTTACCGTCAACTCTACGCAATTGAGTAGGGCCAACTGTGCGTTTAATTTGTGTAAGCTCTCCCAATGTTTGTACTCCGGCAAGTGGAGTGTAAATTGGCAAAGATGCCAGTTCATCTGGGTTTGACCACTGTGAACCACGCAGAATAATGTTCATCCGATCGTTACCGTCAAAATACTCACTAACAAATAAACCATCGGTAAAGGCTCTTACGGCATTGGCAACATCGCTTCTATTGAGCCCTGCTTGTGCAATACGGCGATCATTGGGGATGAGCTGTAATTCAGGCTCTGCCATTGATAAACCAGGGATGGGTTGGGCACTTACTCCTGACATGTGTTGGTTGATGGCGCTAATTCCGGTTTTTGCAGTTAACATCAGCTCTTCAAGATCTGGCCCTTGAATATCTAAATTTACTGAACGACCATTCCCTCCGCCACTGACGTTTATCATTGAGCCCCTAAATAAATACACTTGCGTATCTGGTAGTTCTGAAAGAATATCACTGCGGACTATTGTCATTAACTCTTCTACTTTGCTAGGGTCGTCAGCATAAATAAAGCCACCACTGAAACTTGCACCATAAGAATAAAAGTTATAGCTTTTTATCTTAGGTAACTGTTCGCCGGTTAAGTGTGGCTGAATACGCTCCTTAACCAATTGTGCCATTTCTTTGTCTATAAAATTTAAGTTACCGCCCGGTGGTAAGCTGATATTAAAGAAGAAACCATCTATAGGGGTTCTAGGCATAAAATCGGTTTTAGGAACAAGCAATGCACTTAGTGCTATTGAACCACCGAGTAAAATGCTAATCCATGTATATCGTTTTATTGATGAGTTCGTTAAACGCATAACTAATGAAGTGATTTTTTGCCAGTAATGTTCAAAAGGATCTGCTTCAGGTAAATCTTTTAACCAATATTTACTGGCAATAGGCAAAACTGTAATTGCAGCGACCAATGAAGCAACAACAGCTATTGATAGCGTTAATGCTAAATCAGAAAACAACTGTCCTTCAATGCCTTGCATAAACAGAATAGGTAGGAATATTGCGACACTGGTTGCGGTAGAAGCAAATAATGCCCCGGTAACCTGAAATGCACCTTGAATAACGGCTTTGTGATTTTTAACACCGCTAGCTCTAAGGCGAACAATATTTTCTTGAACAATAATTGCAGCATCGAGCACCAAACCAACTGCAAATGCCAAACCTGCTAGTGATATTACGTTCAGACTACGATCAAACAGGCTTAAACCTAAAAATGCTACCATTAATGAGATTGGTATGGTGCTGGCTATAATTAGCGTTGGTTTTAAACCGCGTAAAAATAACCATAAAACTCCTAGCGCTAGTAGCACACCTAAACCCAAGTTACTTTTTACAAGGGTTAGGGCATTTCTGATATGTACTGATGAATCAAAACTTAAATCAATAGTAACGCCATGCTCAGTTAACACACCTGTGTTGAGTTCGGTAATAGCAAGGTTGATATCATCTAATAATTTTACCGTATTGGCATCATTATTACGGGTTACTGTGATGTAATAAGCTGGGCTACCGTTTCGTAACGTTAAGCCAAAGCGGTCAACCAAAGCTTCTTCTATAGTTGCTATGTCTTTTAAAAATATAGGACGTTGATTTTGATAGCCTATGATCATGTCATTAAGGCTACTAACATCATATTGACCAATAAATCGAACTGTATATTGTCTTCTCCCTACATCAGCAAAGCCACCAGATATATCCGCTGAACGAGCAATTGTAGAACTAATTTTACCTAGTTCAATGCCCATTGCTGCGGCTTGATACGGGTCAAAACTAATACGTAGCTCTTTAGGTCTTTTAGAGTTTAAGTTTACTTGACCAATACCAGGAATTCGAGCGAGTCTAGGCTCAACAACATCTTCAATAAGTTTTTGATAACTACCAATATTTTTATTTGGATTGCTATCTAATATTTTTACTAAAAGAGACGCGGCATTTGGACCTCCACGGCCGCCACCAGCAGCAACAACAGGTTCAATAGCATCTAATGGCAATGGTGGAGCTTGATTCAACTTATTAATTACATCAAGCATGGCTTGTTGCATATTAGTGCCAACAGCAAACGTTAGGGTAATATTACCGAAACCGCTATTAATACTGGTGGTAACATCGGTTACACCACGAGTGTTTTTAACAACATTTTCTTGTGGCTCTATGATCACAGATTCCATCTCTTGTGGAGAAGCACTGCGCCAACCGGTTGAAATTGTTATTTGCGGCTGTTCAATATCAGGCGTTAACTGGATCGGCAGTTTAGCAATACTTATCGCTCCAAATACAAAAATAAGCGCGACAATCACTAGAATAGCAGCGGGATTATTTAAGGAGCTACGGGTTAAATTCATGACAAGAATTCCAATCGTTTTTTACACATTGTTAATGCTGTACATTATAATGAGTTAACGAAACATTAACATTTACAAAGTGTTTCTAATTATTTCACTCAGTGTAATTACTTTTGACCGCAATTTGGCTGTTTTACGACCAATGCCAGTTTGGTTACGTTAGATTACAATTTAATGGTTATTTGTAACAATGAAATTGAAACTTATTGATTAATATCAATGTCTTTAGGTCATAATGTAAATGATGTCTATACTCACTGTAAGTACTTGTAATTAAATTTATACTTAATATCTAAATCTTCGGAATTTTTATGAAACCAATGAAAATGATTAAAACCCCTTTAATAATAATAGCTTTGCTAAGTTTGCTTGCTTGCGGCCAGCAAAAACGAGAAAAACCACAAGTTGAAGTGGTGGTGAAAAGTGCAGAGCAATATCCATATCAAGTCAGAAATACTTTTGTTGGGCGTTTAACTGCTTCAAGTGATGTTGAGATCCAAGCTCGTGTGAAAGCACGGATCACAAAAATTAATTTTAAAGAAGGTAGTAATGTTGAATTAGGTGATGTGTTAATTGAATTAAACGACAAAGAGTTACAAGCAGAATATAAGCAAGTAAAAGCAGAAGTCGCAAAGTCAGAGTCAGCACTAAAAATAGCAAGAAAGAACTACAATAGAGGGCAGGAATTAAAGCCCGATGGTTATATTTCTGATTCTGAACTTGATGCCCTTGAAGATAAGGTAGCAGAAAGTAATGCTGCAGTAGAAGCGGCATACGCCAAGCTTGATAGTGCAGAAGTTAATTTATCGTATACTCGCATCCTTGCGCCTATTTCAGGAAAAATAGATCGTAGCAAATTCAGCGTTGGAGATTTGGTTAGTCCTGAGGTGGGTTCTTTAACCACAATTGTTTCGATAAACACCATGGAAGTACCATTTCAAATCAGTGAATCTACATATTGGAAAATGGTCCGTAAATTACAAAAAGCACATCTCAGTAAAGATGAAATGGCAGCGTTGAAACCAACAATATTAATTGCTTTTGATAAAACTGATATTTATGAACATCAAGGTCAAATTGATTTTGTATCCAATAGAGTTAATCCAGAAACAGGTTCTATGGAGGTTAGAGCAACTATCCCTAATCCTCAAGGAATATTAAAGCCCGGGCAATATGTGACAGTCATCGTAAAATCTAAGGCGAGTGTTGATACATTAATGATCCCGCAAACGGCGGTACAATCTGATCAACAAGGCGATTATGTAATGACTGTTGTTGAGGGTAATAAAGTTATGCGCAACAATGTAAATTTGGGTAAACGTGTTGATTTATTAGTTATCGTTGAACAGGGTTTAAAACTTGGTGATGTGGTCGTTGTAAGAGGCGTGCAAAAAATACGTCAAGGCCAAGAAGTAAAAACAAAGTCCGCAGACCAATCCAGTCAAAATTCAAGTGACTCATAGGCGATAAGAATGATTAGTAAAACATTTATTACTCGGCCTAAACTGGCCTTAGTTATTGCTATAGTGTTAACTTTAATTGGCATTATTTCGGGTATTAATTTACCAATATCTGAATACCCAAGTGTAGCTCCTCCGCAAGTTGTGGTTAGCGCAAACTATGCAGGGGCTTCATCATCAGTGGTTAAAGAAAGTGTTGCCCAGCCAGTTGAAGAGGCTGTAAATGGCGTAGAAGGCATGATTTACATGTCGTCAAAAAGTGCCAACGATGGCACTTATAAACTCACCGTAACATTTGCTGTTGGCACCGATCCTGATCAGGCTTTAGTACGGGTACAAAACTTAGTTTCTATGGCTGAACCCAAATTACCTGTTGAGATTCGAACCGCTGGCTTAACTATTAAAAAGCAATCTCCTGACATGTTATTTTTAGTTAACTTATTTACCAATAACGATGAATTTGATCGAGTGTTCATTTCAAATTATGCCAAAATCAATTTATTAAATGCGCTAAAGCGTGTGGATGGTATTTCAGAGGCGACCATCATGGGCGAAGCCGCATATTCAATGCGTATTTGGCTTGATCCAGAATTAATGGCTGGATTAAAGGTTACTCCTAGTGATGTTAAAGCCGCATTGCAAGAGCAAAACATTCAAGTTGCCGCTGGTAAAGTTGGCGCTCCTCCATATGATAACAATGTACAAACTCAATATTCATTACAAGCTAAAGGTAAACTAACCACAGTTAAAGAATTTGAAGAAATTGTTTTACGTGCTGATAATAGTGGCTCTTTAGTGCTGCTAAAAGATGTTGCCGATATTGAGTTAGGACAAGCCGACTATGCCGTAAGCACTCAAGTTGATGGTAAAGATGCTACTACAATAGCTTTATATCTTTTACCTGGCGCAAATGCTTTAGAGTCAGGCACAAAAGTAAAAGAATTAGTAGCCGAGATGTCACATGGGTTTCCAGTTGGCCTTGAGTACTCTATTGGTTATGACACCACCCGTTACGTAAGCACTTCAATTTCTAAAGTAGTGATTTCTTTATTACAAGCAATAGGTTTAGTAATCGCAATTACTTTTGTATTTCTAGGGAGCTGGCGTGCTGCTTTGGTGCCATCCATAGCGATTCCAGTGTCACTGGTAGCGTCATTTTCAGTATTGTTATTAGCTGGCATGTCGATAAATACAATAACTTTATTTGGTTTGATATTAGCCATTGGTGTAGTGGTAGATGATGCCATTTTGGTAGTAGAAAATACTGAACGACACTTAAGTGAAGACCCCTCTATGACGCCTGAAACCGCCGTGACTAAAACCATGGAAGAAGTGTCGGGTCCTATTATTGCAACAACATTAGTTTTGCTTGCAGTATTTATTCCTGTGGCAATGCTTCCTGGGTTAACTGGTATTATGTATCGCCAGTTCGCGGTAACTATATGTGTCGCAGTATTATTTAGTTCTCTAAATGCGTTAACCTTGTCACCTGCTTTGTGTAAGTTATTATTGAAATCTAACGAGAAAGAAGCGACTTGGTTTAAAAAATTCAATAGTGGCTTTAATTTTATAAAAGATAAATACGGTGCAGCAGTTGCTATCCTAATACGTAAAACATTTGCCATGGCAGTTGCATTAGTAATTCTTTTTGTTGTGTTAGGTTATGGTTTTATGAACACCCCTACGGGTTTTGTACCATCTGAAGATAAAGGTATTTTTATCGTTAGTGTACAATTACCCGATGCAAGTTCTATTAGTCGAACCGAAGACGTTTTAGCAAAGTTAACTACTCAACTGCAAAAAGATGATCGGATAGAAAGTATTACTTCTGTTTCTGGTTATAGTATTTTAAATGGAGCTGCACAAAGTAATGCTGGCTCTATGTTTATGGTATTAAAGCATTGGGATGAACGAGAGGCTCGGCAAGACATCGTCTTTGCAATCACTCAAAAAGTTAACTATTTAGCCTTTATGCATATTCCCGAAGCACAGGTTTTTGCTATAGCACCGCCTGCGGTACCTGGTATGGGGGCTGTTGGGGGACTCGAGTTTATACTACAAGACAAGCTTGGCGCATCGGCAAGTGAATTAGCCAGCGTGTTAAACCAATTTGTGGTAGAAGCGAACCAACATCCTGCATTAACCGGTGTTTATAGTACTTATAGAGCAAATGTACCGCAATATTTAATTGATGTTGACCGTACTAAAGCAAAAACTCTGGGTATAAGTGTTGATAGTATTTTTAATACCCTGCAGGCGCAATTGGGCTCGGTGTATATAAATGATTTTAATAAGTTTGGTCAAACTTATAAAGTGATCATGCAGGCTAAACCTGAATACCGAGAAACCATTTCAGATCTTCAATCGTTATATTTACGCAATAACAATGGAGACATGATCCCGTTATCAACAGTTGCGTCAGTAAAAGATATTCATGGGCCAGATTTAAGTGAGCGTTACAACTTATTTAATTCAGTAAGTGTTAGAGCCTCCGCAAGCCCTGGTTATAGTTCAGGTGATGGTATTGCCGCCTTAGAAGAGGTTGCGGCTAACGTATTACCGCAAAGCTTCCAATATGAATGGACCGGCATGACTTACCAAGAAATTGAAGCTGGCAATATGGCTGTTTATGCATATGCATTGGCATTAGTGTTTATATACTTATTTTTAGTGGGGCAATATGAAAGTTGGTCAATACCAATATCAATAATTATGGTAGTGCCTGTAGCCATTGCTGGCTCCTTAGGAGCAATTAATGTTGTTGGTTTACCACTGAACTTATTTGCACAAGTTGGCTTGATATTACTGATAGGCATGGCAGCTAAAAATGCGATATTAATCGTTGAGTTCGCCAGAAACTTAAGAGAAATTGAAAACAAGTCTATTTTAGATGCAGCAAGTACATCTGCACAATTACGTTTTAGAGCTGTGTGTATGACTGGTGTCTCATTTATCGCCGGTATTGTTCCACTAGTTATGGCTACGGGGGCAGGGATGTTTAGTCAAAAGTCTCTTGGTATTACTGTTTTTGGCGGTATGACGGTAGCGTTAGTGATTGGTACGCTTATTATTCCTGTGTGTTATGTGATGATACAGAGCGCGAGAGAGAAGCTGAAAGCTTAGGAGTAATATTTAGAACAACAATATGCTGCAGGAGGTCCCGGATATCGCTGCGCGATTCCGGGATGACGGTGTATATTTTCTAATGGTATATACCGTGCTTGTTAACTTAAACCGCGTCATCCCGTTATGTTGTTGAACGGGACCTTCTTTCGGTTAAAACGTGCCTTAAAACAATAGCTGTTCAACTCTCGTTTCTAGATTCTCGCCTCTGAACATTTTAAATTAAGCGATATGGAATTATGATTTGAATTTAAAAGGTGGAGTTTGCTTTTCGTTTCTAAACTCTCGTAACTCGCTTTTACGTATACTCTTCAAGTTGTATCAACATAGCATTACCATCGACCAAACTAATGATTCCTTCAACCCAAACGTATTTATTGAGTTTTTTCGAACGATAACGCATGATAATTTTTGCTTCACGATTTCCTAATATTTCAGAGGAAATGAAAGATACGTCAGTGCCAATTCGAGACCGACTTTTATGACCTTGGGCCAAATAGTTAATGTATTCAATTTTAGAATAGTTCAGGACAAATCCGTAACCGTTAGAACCTTGGGTTACGGTTACAGATATTTCTGGAGATAAAATCGTTTGCAGTAGCCCCATGGCTTCTGTTTTATGAAAATCTACAAACTGTTGAGCAATATGGTTTATGGACTCTTCAGACAATACTTCTTCTGCAATAGCTGAAGAACTAAAGTTAAGCCAAACCATAAGCAACAAAATTAATTTATTCATACCCTGCTTATTATCGCATCCGTTAGCACAAAGTGAATAATACTTCTTATCCACTTCCCAAGTCTCAATATGGCGAGTGCTGTTTCCAAAAACTACTAATAATTTATAAAATAGTAATTGGTTTTAGGGACGTATATTTTTGTTATTTATTATTACGGTTTATCTAAAGATACCTTATTTCAGGTCTTTTTGCGTAGTTTTTTTTAAATTCGATAAAAAATACACAAATAATTAGAGTTAAGGTTCTAATTATGATTTAAAAGTGTTACTAATAAATTTATCAAAGAACAAATTTAAACAACTAAAAACAATAAAGTCATAAATTAAATGATTGAAATTGTACTAATATTTACATCAACTAAATAATTATTATTAAGGTAGATTCTATGCAAATCGGTATACCTAAAGAAAGTCTTTCAGGTGAAAATCGTGTTTCGGCATCTCCAGCATCAATTCAAGCGTTAATAAAGCTTGGCTTTGAAGTAGCTGTAGAGCAGAGCGCTGGTGATAAGGCCAGTTTTAACGATACTGTTTATCAAGACGCAGGTGCAACAATTGTAACTAAAGAGCAAGCTTGGCAAGCTGATATTGTGATGAAGGTTAATCAACCTGAATCAGCTGAAGTTGAGTTATTAAAAGATGGTGCAAAATTAGTAAGCTTTATTGCCCCAGCTCAAACGCCAGAGTTATTGGAACAATTAAGTGCTAAAAACGTAGACACCTTAGCCATGGAAATGGTGCCTAGAATGACGCGTTCGCAATCTATGGATGCGTTAAGCTCTATGGCAAATATTGCCGGTTACCGTGCTGTTATTGAAGCAACTAATCATTTTGGACGTTTTTTAACGGGCCAAATAACCGCGGCGGGTAAAATACCACCAGCGAAAGTAATGATTATTGGCGCTGGCGTAGCAGGTCTTGCTGCAATTGGTACCGCAGGAAGTTTAGGAGCGATTGTACGTGCATTTGATACTCGTCCGGAAGTAAAAGAACAAATTGAGAGTATGGGCGCCGAGTTCCTTGAGCTTGATTACGAAGAAGAAGATACCGGTAGTGGTGATGGTTACGCTAAAGAAATGAGCCAGGCATTTATTGATGCTGAAATGGCTCTGTTTTTAGAGCAAGCCAAAGATGTTGATATCATTATTACTACGGCGATGATCCCAGGCCGTCCAGCACCAAAACTCATTACCGAAGAAATGGTTAATGCGATGAAACCGGGCTCTATCGTTGTTGATTTAGCGGCTCCTGGTGGCGGTAACTGTGAACTAACTGTTCCTGGTGAAATAAACGAAGTTAACCAAGTGAAAATTATTGGTTACACAGATTTTGTTTCTCGCTTACCTAACCAGTCAAGCCAGTTGTATGCAAATAACTTAGTTAACTTAATGAAGTTATTGTGTAAAGAAAAAGACGGCAATATCAATATTGATTTTGACGATGTGGTACTGCGCAACATGACCGTGGTTAAGGATGGGGAAGTCACTTTCCCACCACCTCCTATTCAAGTTTCAGCAGCTCCTGCTGCGCCTAAAGTTGAAGCGCCGGTTGTAGTGGTCGAAGAAGGTCCAAAATCAAATACTGTTAAATACGTTAGCATGGCAGCTGCCGCTATTGGATTTACCTGGATAGCAAGTGTTGCACCAGCTGATTTCCTATCGCATTTTACTGTGTTTATTTTAGCCTGTGTTGTTGGTTATCATTTAGTTTGGAATGTTACTCACGCATTACATACACCATTAATGAGTGTTACTAATGCAATTTCTGGAATTATTGTTGTTGGTGCTTTATTACAAGTCGGCAGTGATTCACTCGCTGTGCAGGTACTGGCGGGGATAGCTATTCTCATTGCCTCCATTAATATCGCCGGTGGCTTTTTTGTCACCAAACGCATGCTTAAAATGTTTCGGAAATAGGAGTAGTTATTATGTCTGAAGGAATTATTACAGCTGCGTATATTATTGCGGCTCTGTTATTTATTATGAGTCTTGCTGGTTTAAGCAAGCAAGAAACTGCTGAAGCGGGAAATTGGTACGGCATCATTGGTATGTCTATTGCCTTAATTGCTACTGTTGTTAACCCTGCAGTTACTGGTGTGCCATTAATTGTTGCCTGTATGGGTATTGGTGGCCTTATTGGTTTACGTTTAGCTAAAAAAGTTGAAATGACTGAAATGCCAGAGCTAGTAGCAGTACTACACAGCTTTGTTGGTTTGGCTGCAGTATTTGTTGGCTATAACAGCTTTTTAGATCACAGTGTGTTAATGGTTGGTGCAGCACTAACCATACATAACGTGGAAGTGTTTTTAGGTGTATTTATTGGCGCGGTTACTTTTACCGGTTCTATTGTCGCCTTTGCTAAACTTAAAGGTATTATTAATACCTCTGCACTAATGTTGCCACAGCGTCATAAACTAAATTTAATTGCCGGTATTGTTTGTATTTACCTGATGGTTGAATTTGTTCAAGCTGGCGGTGCGTTAAACCCATTGCTTATTATGACGGTTATTGCCTTTCTATTTGGCTGGCACTTAGTTGCATCAATTGGTGGCGCAGATATGCCTGTTGTTGTATCAATGCTTAATTCATATTCTGGTTGGGCAGCAGCATCTGCAGGTTTCATGTTAGGTAATGATTTACTTATCATCACTGGCGCTTTAGTTGGTTCATCAGGCGCTATTCTTTCTTATATTATGTGTAAAGCGATGAACCGATCATTTATCAGCGTTATTGCTGGTGGTTTTGGTACTGACGTTCAAGTTGCCAAAGATGTAGATTACGGTGAACATCAAGAAATTACCGCTGAAGCAACTGCTGATTTATTAACTGAAGCTAAATCAGTTATTATTACTCCAGGCTATGGTATGGCTGTTGCGCAAGCTCAATACCCTGTGTATGAAATTACTCGAGCACTACAAGAGCGTGGTATAGACGTGCGTTTTGCCATTCATCCTGTAGCGGGGCGTTTACCTGGCCATATGAACGTATTATTAGCTGAAGCCAAAGTGCCTTATGACATCGTACTAGGCATGGATGAAATCAATGATGACTTCCCTGAAACCGATGTTGTTCTTGTTATTGGCGCCAATGATACAGTTAACCCGGCAGCCGCTGAAGACCCAACAAGCCCAATTGCCGGTATGCCTGTTTGTGAAGTTTGGAATGCAAAACAAGTTATTGTATTCAAACGTTCAATGAATACCGGGTATGCGGGTGTGCAAAATCCATTATTCTTTAAAGATAATACGGCAATGCTATTTGGCGATGCGAAAGACTCAGTAGAGAAAATATTTAAAGCCTTGTAATATTTAAAGGTCAAAATTTAATTAACCAAGCCCGCAAATTGCGGGCTTTTTTTTGTACAGGCTATGCTCTTTTGCTAGGTTGTAGGATATAATTATCCTCAGAAACTATCCCATTTTCAGGAATAACAATGAAAATAACGAAAAATACTATTGTGCAATTTCACTATGTTCTTAAAACAGAGCAAGGTGATGTAATCGAAGACTCAACCAGTGGAGATCCTGTCGCTATCTTATGTGGTCATAAAAATATGATCATCGGCGTTGAAAACGCGCTAGAAGGTAAAGAGAAAGGCGATAAATTTGATGTTACTGTCAGCCCTGAAGACGGTTACGGTGAGTATATTGAAGAAGCGATTCAACGTGTGCCTGCAAAACACTTACAAGGCGCTGAAAAATGGGCTCCTGGTATGGTTGCTGTTGTTCACACCGAACAAGGTGAACGCCAAGTTACCGTAGTTAAAGTAGGTAAATTTATGGTTACGGTTGATACAAACCATCCATTAGCTGGTCATACGTTAAACTTTAATATCGAAATTGTTGATGTACGTGAAGCACAAGAAAGTGAAATTTCACACGGCCATGCACATGGTGTTGGCGGACATCACCACTAGGCTCTATTGATATTTATTGGTTTTAAGCTAAAGCTTAAAACGAATAAAGCAAGGCAAACTGTAAAGTAAACGGATTGTATTGCAAATTATCGAGACGCTGATCTGCAGAGCTTCTTTGTAGATCAGTTAACTCTATATTGGTGTATTTTAATTCTGTTAACAGAGCCAATTGTCGAGTTAATTCATAATCAAAGCCAAATATCAGCTGAAAAACCAAATCACCATCATTTTCCAAGGTTACCTCATTGCTAGTCGCTTCTACTTTAACTTCTGCATTTGTTGTTATCCCTGCACCAACACCTAAATAAGGACGCCAACTACCTTTGCGCTGTACGTGCCAGTAACTATTTATAGTTAAATAACTTACTTTAAATTCACCTTCTACTTTATCATTTGCATCGATACCAACACTGCTAAACGTCATGTCAGCATCGTTTTCATGTTGGTTAAAACTTAACTCTAGCGATATATTATCAGTAAAAAAATATCCTAACCCAATACCCAAAGTTACCCCTGGATCGAATTCGATGTCGATTTTTTCACTGCTATTAACTATAGAGTTTAGTTCTGCATCAGTATCATCAAAAGCAGAAACTCCAATACTGGGTTTTAAATACCAATCACCTTGGTTTGCTAAAGCATTGAAACTTACTACTAATAGTAAAACTAAAATAAATATTTTAATTGATATGCTATTCATTAGTTTCATTACAAATACCTCAAATAAAAATAGAATTTATAACTATGTATATGTTAATAATTAACTGCATATGATAATAATAGGCTATTAAATAACTCTCTGTGCTTTTCGAACACAAAAATTAAAATAAAAAATTTAGGCTCTCAATGAATAATAAATCTAAACTCGCGCTGTTAATCCTGTCGATATTACCCTTATCAATACAAGCTGCTGATATTAAAGTCATTCATGCTGGGGAGTTATTGACTGTTCCCGGTAAAACTGTACTTAAAAATCAAACCATCATTATTACTGATGATAAAATCACTGACATTCAACAAGGCTTTATTAGAGCCAAAGATATCGATAAAAATGCAAGTTATTTTGATCTGAAAAATAGCTTTGTTATGCCCGGATTAATGGACATGCATGTTCATTTACAAGGTGAATTAGGGCCTACAAATGCAAGTGATACTTTAAAGATGTCAGCTGAAGATGTTGGTATGCGTAGTGTTAGTTTTGCAAACAAAACCCTTCTTGCTGGTTTTACTACTGTTCGAGATTTAGGCGCTGATCCACAACAACTTTACGCATTAAGAGATGGTATAAATAAAGGCTGGATTGATGGTCCAAGAATTATCGCATCAGGTGGGGTTTCTGTTACGGGTGGTCATGGAGATGTGGATGGCATGCGCCATGATTTAATGGAAAAGTACACGTCAAAAACTATTTGTGATGGACCTTATGAATGTAGAAAGGCCACCCGAAAAGCAATAAAGTTTGGTGCAGATGTTATTAAAATCACGTCTACGGGCGGGGTGTTATCAGATACTAACACTGGTACAGGACAACAAATGGCTGATGATGAAATTAAAGAGATTGTTGACGCAGCACATGCATTAGGAAGAAAAGTTGCTAGTCATGCACATGCGGCAGCAGGCATTAATGCGGCACTGAAAGCTGGCGTTGACAGTATTGAGCACGGCAGTTACGCAGATGATGATTCCATTACACTGTTTAAATATTCAGGCGCTTATTTGGTTCCAACGTTATTAGCTGGTGACACTGTAGTTAATATGGCAAAAACCAGTGACTTTATGTCTGATGCGATAAAAGCTAAGGCAATAAGAGTTGGTGGCGATATGATGAAAAACTTTGGCCGAGCCTATAAAGCTGGAGTTAAAATAGCTTTTGGTACTGACTCTGGTGTTTCTCGTCACGGCAACAATGCTCATGAAGCTGTATTAATGTTTAATGCGGGTATGGAACCTATGGATATTTTAAAGTCGGCCACAGTTAATGCTGCTGATTTAATTGATAAAAGTGCTACCTTAGGAACTCTGGAGGCGGGCAAATTTGCTGATATAATTGCCATGGATAAAAACCCTTTAAAAGATATTAGTCAACTTGAACAAGTTGAATTTGTGATGAAAAACGGTAATGTTTATAAAAATCTTTAGAGCAATAAAAAATTGATTTATATTAAATAAAAATGGCCTGGAATGACTGAATTTACTGCAACATTTGCAACCCAAATATCACACGTAAATAAACAGCATTGGCAGGCCATATTTCATGACAGTTATCCCTTTTATCAATACCCATTTTTGCATGCCCTAGAGCAAAGTGGTGCAGTATCTTCAGCCTCAGGTTGGCAACCACAACATTTACTCATTCATCGCGAAAATACCCTAATTGCTGCTATGCCATGTTATTTAAAACAGCATTCCTATGGCGAATATATGTTTGATTGGAGTTGGGCTGATGCATATCAAGCTCATGGTATTTCCTATTACCCTAAACTGCTCAGCGCTATTCCATTTACTCCGGCAACCGGCAAGCGGATTGGTATTCATCCTGATTTTGAACAATTTAGTCAAAAAATCTTAGCTTTAATTGTTGGTGTTCTTGAACAAACGTTAGATCAAATCGAAGCTTCTAATTTTCAATGTTTGTTCTTAGATAAAACAACCAGTGATAGCCTTGCTAAATTAGGGTTAATACAGCGTACTGACGTGCAATACCATTGGTTAAATAAAGGCTACTTATCATTTTCAGACTTTCTATCGCGGATGACTGCTCGGAAGCGAAAAATGATCAAAAAGGAACGGCAAAACCTAGTTCAGCATAAGTTAAATTTTGTTTGGTGTAATGGCGAACACATTACAAAGCAAGACTGGAGTAGTTTTTACAGTTGCTATCAACAAACCTACCTAAAACGCTCAGGCCATCAAGGTTATTTAAATCTTGAGTTTTTTACTCTGTTGTCTGAGCAATGTGCTGACAGTACTTTGTTACTGAAAGTCATCAATGATAAGCAAGAGGTTGTTGCAAGCTCGTTGTTTTTTAAATCTGATACTCACCTATATGGTCGGTACTGGGGATGCATTCAAGAGCATGAGTTTTTGCATTTTGAGGCCTGTTATTACCAAGGTATTGAGTATTGCATTAAACATAACCTGCAATGTTTTGATGCTGGAGCACAGGGAGAGCATAAGCTCGCTCGAGGTTTTGAACCGGTTAAACTCTATGGTAATTACTTAATACCTTTACCAAATTTTAAACACGCTATCGCTGATTTCATCGAAAAAGAGCAACGCTATCATAATGAATATATGCAATCAGCGAGTTCTTACCTGCCATTTAAAACAGATAGCTAGGTATTGTTTTTCGACGTTTTCATTTTTAACATACCAGTAGTCATACTAACGCCAAATAAAATTAACGCTGCGCCCATCAACATTGACAGTGTGACAATCTCATGTAAAAACAATACGCCCCAAACTATGCCAAACACCGGGATCAAGTACGCAACGGTGATCGCCTTTTCAGGACCTAGCGAAGCAATTAAACGAAAATATAATATATAGGCTAATGCCGTACAAACAGTGCCGAGCGTAATTGACGAATAAAGTGCTAAATCACTCACTGGGGTACTTGGCCAAGTCATAGGCAGAAATGGTAAACATGCTAATGTTGCAAAAAACTGACTGCCTGTGGCTATGGCTAGGGTATTTACCCCTGTTAATTTCTTTTTAGTGTAACAGGCAGCAAATCCATAATTAAGTCCTGCAAATAATCCGGCAATGATCGCTATTGATGTTGCTTCAAAGCTCACATCTGTTTTTGTGAAAAATAAAGAAACTACCCCTAGAAAGCCAAGAATTAATCCCGTTGTTTTACTCACAGTTAAATTCTCTTTAAACCAAACAAAAGCAATTAGGCCAGCAAAAATAGGAGCCGTTGCATTTAGTATGGAGTTGAGACCCGCACTTAAACTAAGTGCCGAAAACGCTAGCAGAGTAAAAGGAATTGCGGTGTTGGTTAAGCCAACGACACAAATGCTAAACCAATTGTTGCTAATATCTCGAACACCTTTAAAAAACAATAAAAAAGGCAGTAAAGTGATAAAACCGACAGCAGCCCTAATCGTAATTAAGGGGACTGGGCCAAACTCTGGCGCAGCTATGCGCATGAACATAAACGAAGCACCCCAAATGGCGGCTAAAGATATTAAGGTTATAAACTGGGAAAGATTCATTCATTAAAAGCGCTGACGTTTAACATGTGGTTAATATACCCGTATTAAAAGTAAAAGCTAATGGTTAATTTGATATTAAAGGTTGAATTTACTCTTGTAAGCCTTATATCAACGGCAACCTAACTTTAAAATTTATCCAAATTAAACATGACAATAAGTATTTCATTACTCCAAAATCAACTTAAGCGTATTGACTCAAGTAAAATGTTTCAAGGGGTAGTCATCTCGGTAATTATTATTTCAGCATTACTTATTGGTGCGAAAACTCATGATTTACCAAAGCAAGTGATCACGATATTGGCCTTATTGGATATGGGCATCACCATCTTTTTTGCTGTAGAAATTGTGATTCGCTATTTAGCAACAGACAATAAACCAAAATTCTTTAAGAATGGTTGGAACATCTTTGATAGTTTAATTGTTATTGGTAGCTTGATCCCTGCTGGTGGCTCTGGGGTGCTATTAGCTCGATTATTGAGAGTGTTTCGAGTATTACGCTTGGTATCTATGGTACCAGAATTAAGAATGCTTATTAATGCACTATTAAAAGCAATACCTCGGATGGGCTATATCGCCTTATTAATGTTTGTTATTTTTTATATTTATGCGGCAATTGGCAGTATTTTATTTAACGAGATTAATGATTTTTTATGGGGTGATGTATCCATTTCATTATTAACCTTGTTCCGCGTTGCTACGTTCGAAGATTGGACTGATGTAATGTACGAAACAATGGCTGTGTATCCGATGAGTTGGGTGTATTACATCACCTTTATATTTTTTACCGCCTTTATATTCTTAAATATGATGGTAGGAACTGTATTAGAGGTTATGGCTGACGAACATGAAATAGAAAGAGCTAAGTCACATGGTGAGTCAGCAGATGGTGGTGAACCAGCTAGTAGGGCGCAAATCGACCAATTACAAGCTCAAGTTATTGAATTAAAAGCATTGATCACAGAAAAATACAAAACTTAAATATCAATTTAGGCTAAGCAATATTATCATACCAAGCATTAATTCATTTTGTGGTAGTTGCACTATACTTACTATCACTTTTAATGATGCTTACATCGTAAGTATCAACATAGGATCATATTTTGATAAATGAGATTGTTGGTTGGTTAAATGGGTTGCTTTGGGGCTATGCCTTAGTACCTTTATTACTTTTTGCAGGTATATGGTTTACCGCCCGCTTAAAAGCAATTCAGTTCCGCCATTTTAGTCATATGTTTTCAGTAATGAAAAATTCCCGTAAAGGTGATGGCCACGGAATTACGTCTTTTCAAGCGTTATGTACTTCTCTTGCTGCTCGTGTAGGAACTGGTAACCTTATGGGCGTAGCGGTAGCTATTTCTATTGGTGGCCCAGGCGCAATGTTTTGGATGTGGGTTATTGCTATTATTGGTATGGCAACTGCTTTTGCTGAAAGCACATTAGGTCAACTGTACAAAGAAGAAAATAGAGATGGTAATTATCGTGGTGGCCCAGCATTTTATATGCTTAAAGGGTTAAAAAGCCCAGCCTTAGCGCTTATTTTTTCAATTTGTTTATTTATTGGTTACGGACTTATATTTTCTGCGCCACAAGCAAACTCTATCGCGGAAGCATTTAATTTTTCTTACAATATTGAACCGTGGATGACGGGAATATTTTTAACAATATTTGCCGGCATCATTGTGCTAGGCGGAATGAAAAAAATCGCCAGGTTTTCTGAGCTAGTAGTACCATTTATGGGCGTAGCCTATTTGCTTGTTGCACTGTGGGTTATTGGCGCTAACATAAGTGAAATTCCAGGAATATTAGCAAATATTGTTAGTTCAGCTTTAGGTCTACGAGAAGCTGGTGGCGGTATGATAGGTGTAGCCTTAATGCAAGGTATTAAACGCGGCTTATATTCAAATGAAGCGGGAATGGGTAGTGTGCCTCACGCAGCAGCTGCAGCAACACCGTACCCTCCACATCCAGCATCTCAAGGCTATGTGCAAATGCTTGGTGTATTCTTTGACACCATAGTGTTGTGTACCTGTACTGCAATGATCATTTTATTAAGTGGCATTGAGCTTGGCCAAACGTTTGGCATTCAATTAACCCAACAAGCGCTTGTGAATGAAGTTGGAACTTGGGGCAGTGATTTTATTGCCTTAGCTATTTTCTTCTTTGGTTTTACTTCAATGGTGGCGAATTATGCGTATGCTGAAAACGCGTTACCCTTTATAAAAATGAATAATAAAATAGGCCGTTTAGTGTTCTTAGCATTATTTTTAGGGATGATTTTTTATGGTTCAATTGCAACATTAGGTGAAGTTATTGGTATGGCTGATTTAGCTATGGCATTAATGACAGTAGTTAACGTTGTTGCCCTTATCTTGTTAACCAAAACCTTGGTTACGCTTGCTAAAGACTACAATAGTCATATTGATAAAGGTGATATTCCACGTTTCATTGCTACGCAAGAACAAGAGCAAGAAATGAACTTAACTCCAGGTATTTGGAGCGAAGAAAATACACGAATCAAATAACCTATAGACATTTAATATTTTTAAACCTCGTTATACGGGCTTAACTATTTTTACTTCAGGGATGAAGGAATGCCAACTAAACATGGATGTTTAAAAAGTTGGCTCACTTCAGGGATGAAGGAATGCCAACTAAACATGGATGTTTATAAGGTTGGCTCACTTCAGGGATGAAGGAATGCCATTACTCGGTTGGCGGGGTTTTAACCTCGCATGTGAGACTGAAGTCCCACCAACTCGAGGTTGGCTCACTTTATTCGTAGTATTAAGATCTATAGATGATAATAATGCGTTTTTTTGCTATGCTTGCGCCATTATTACCCATACCACTTGGTATAACCTACCTAACTAAACAGGACACTTCATGAGCTTCGATTCTATTGGCTTACCAGATAATTTATTGAAAGCTGTAAAAGCATGCGGCTATACAAGTATGACGCCAATTCAACAGCGTGCTATTCCTGCTGTTCGCGCTGGTCAAGACGTATTAGCAAGTGCACAAACAGGTACAGGTAAAACAGCTGCATTTGCACTGCCAATTATTGAGCAACTTTTAAAGCACAAAGCATCGACTATGCCAGTTGTTCGTGCGCTAATTCTAACGCCCACTCGAGAGCTTGCTAAGCAAGTTGCAGAGAATATTCGCGAGTACACTCAATTTACTGAATTAAAAACAGCTGTAGTGTTTGGTGGTGTAGACTCAGCTGGTCAGATCAAAAATTTAAAAGCTGGTGCCGATATTTTGGTTGCTACACCAGGTCGTTTGCAAGAGCACTTAGAAGCACGAAACGTTAGCCTAACGCAGGTGAAATTTGCTGTGCTCGATGAAGCTGATCGTATGTTGGATATGGGTTTCGTGAAAGACATTGAGTCAATTTTACAAACAGTTAAACATCAACATCAAACGTTATTATTTTCGGCAACATTTTCTAATAAAGTGAAAACGCTGACTAAACAGTTTTTAACTAACCCTAGAATTTTAGAAACAGCCAAGCAAAATGCTACAGCATCAAAAGTTCGTCACTATGTTTATCCTGTCGTTGAAGAACGCAAAAGCGAAATGCTAGCAGAGTTAATCGGTGTAAATAACTGGAAGCAGGTAATGGTATTTGCCGGCACAAAAGAAAGTGCTAATCAAATTGCCAAAGAGTTAAAGCTTGACGGTATCAAAGCTGCACTATGTCATGGCGACAGATCACAAGGCTCACGTAATAAAGCGCTAGAAGACTTTGCCGAAGGTAAAGTAAGAGTGCTTGTTGCAACAGATGTTGCTGCTCGTGGTATAGATATTGAAGACTTAGAGTATGTAGTTAATTATCATTTACCATTTCTACCTGAAGATTATATCCATCGCATTGGCCGCACTGGCCGAGCGGGTAAGTCTGGTACTGCAATTTCATTTGTATCACCTAAAGATAATAAGTTTTTAGGCAACATAGAAGAAGTTGTTGGTTACAGTATTGAACAAGTAAAATTGAAAGGTTATGAGTTCGATCCTCTGGATTATGCAACTAAATCCGAGAAAAAAGCGGCAGCAAGCAATACTAGCACTAGAAACCGCTATCAGGCACAGCAAGATAAGAATCGAAGTGTAGCCAAAAAACGTACAGACGTAGGCAGGCCTAAAGCCAAGCAAAAACGTGCAAGTCGTTATTCAACAAAATAAAAGCAATTGCTATCTGCATAAAGTCTTTATTGTTAATTTGGTCTGGGTTCATGGTATTAATAGTGCTGAAAAAATAGATAATGAATAATAATTCTAATAAAGCTGTTCCACACTCGAAAAGAATAGCAAATGCCGATACGGATCAGTTTTATCAAAGTGAGCAAAGCATACATCAACATGTTGATCATAGCCTTGCCCACCAAGAAATTGAAATCCCATTTAATTTTCGTCACTGCTGTTGGTTTTGCCAAGAGCCAAGTAACCAACAACTGTTATTCCCAAGCACTAAAGATCGCCTGATAGACTGCCCTCATCAGGCTATTTCTGTACCTATATGCCGTGAGTGTAAGTCTCTTGCCAAAACATCTCAGGCTATCGATATATACAGGTGTAGAGAACAAATTAAAAAAGCATTAGCCAAACGCTATCAGAAAGATTTAGCTATAGGAAAAAACTGGACAAAAGAAGAGCTTGCAAATGCTGGCTTTGAAGGTGGTAGTTTTGAAGGTTTTGCCAAAAGCGGCTGGATGATGTTTGAAATAGCAAGAGACAGGGTTAACTTTTCAAGTTGGCCGTTGTGGTGTAATGGTGAGCAAATAGAAGATACAACACTTGGCAAACAATTCGCTTTTGACGGTGTAACGTATTCTGATCTTAATCAAGCAGTAGACTTTTATGTTAAGACCTTTAATTTGCACAAAGACTTCTTTCTAGAATGTATAAATATTGTTGGCGTTAACCGTTTTGGTTATGCAATTCGATTTGCTCGCTTGTATATTGGCTATACAACAGAGGCCCGCCGAGAAATACTAAAAGACCTTTCTACAACAGAAAAGTCTAGTTAGTTTAACTTCCATTTACTGTTTAATATGTGTAAGTACTTAGGTTAATTGCCTACGATAATTATGGGGTCATACGGTTCTGCTGCACATGCAGCTATTGTAACTGAATAGTAGAAACTAGGTGGGGATACCGCGGCACCTTTTTTATCAATTTTGCAGCGTATTTTATTTCCGTTTGGTGATGCCAATTTACAGTTTTCACCAAATGGTGATCCTTTTTTGAAATCTATGGTAAAGTTTTGTTTTTTGCTGTTTTCTGCAAATTCCCACTCTATATGCTTGTCTTTTTTAGTACAGACACAATCCTTCTTCCCTTCGCATGGGCTTGTCACTCCTGGAAATTCTGTCGCACAACTCGATTTATCGCTCGGCGATAAACTGGTGACACAATTACTTGCATCTAGGTTCATTTTAATTGTATTGGCGTTAGCAACATTCGAGGTAAACAAGAAACTTGCAAATACGAAGGTAATAACGGTTGTTAAGCTGGTTTTTGTTAGTGTTAGTTTACTCATAATTTATCCTTAAGAGTAATACCCTGATTACAACTAGAAACTTGGTATCAATTTTAGTATTGCTTAATTATTAAACAACTTGCTAAGTTGTTCTTTATAGACCAAAAATTGCGGATCTGCCAATAACAGCTCTTTGGGGTAGCCAAGCTTTATGGTATTTTCGATCATATATTCAGCGTCAATAATTCGATCACAATTTAAATACATTAAGGATAAGCTATAGAAAATATAAGGATCGGTAGGGAGTTTATTGAGAACCGTTTGGGCATAAGAGTCAGCTACGGAACATTGATCTAGTTCTGAATAATAGCGCGCTATTTGAGACTGAATTGATTCATTTTTAGGGTTAATTATCTCTTTTTGCAAGGCTAATTCTAACGCTTTGTTGAAAGCCCCAAACGCCTTGTTATTTTGAGTTGCTGAGTATTTATATGCTTCACCTAAGTTTGCCCATATGGTATTGTCGTTTGGGGTAAGTTTGCTTCCTTGCAAATAAATTTCTGCCGCGTTATCAAATTGTTTTAAGAAAAATAAACTAGTGGCTAAATTTGAATAGGTAAGAGCAGAGGGCTCTATAGCTAACGCTTTTGACCAAGCAACACTAGCATTTTCCCAATCCATCATTAAAAAGTATGCACCGCCTAAAGCATTATAAGAGTTGGCTACATTGTCATTTAGTAAATTAACCTTGTTAAATTGAGAAACTGCTCGTTCATATTGACCGGTATAATGAAGAAAAATACCAAATTGATAGTGATTTCTCCAATAGGCAGGTTCAAGTTCAATTGCTCGCAAATAGAGCTCTTCAGCTTTATCTTTATCCTCAAGGTTAAAATATACTTCTGCCAGGGTTGCAATAACATCAGTCGCTTGGTTATTAATTGCTAAAGCTTGTTCTAAATATTTAATTGCATCTTGTTGTTTTCCTCTGATCATATTTAACTTACCTAGAGACAAATAGGAATCCACACTTTCTGACTTATAACTGGCCGTTAAATCACATACTTCAACCCCTTTTGCATAATGTTGAGGGTCTTTCCCTAAAAGATAAAGATCTAAATAAGTTAAACAAAGGGCAGCAGAAGCCTTAATAAACTCTGGATCTAATTTTAAGGCTATATTAAAAAGACTTTCGGCGGTCATTAAAGAATTGATACTTTTAGTTTTTCGATATTCGTTCTTACCTTGCAGATAAGCATCGTAAGCTTCAAAGTTAGTTGTTGGCATCGAATTTTGATTATTACTTAATTGATCATTGTTATCGGGCACTAACAAATGCAAGGCACTTACTACTTTTCTGGAAAGCTCTGCATATAAACTTAATATTTTTGTTAACTCGCCTTTAGTTTCAACTCCCCATACTTGAAAACCACTTACTGAATCTATCAGACTGGTATTAACAATAATTTTATTTTGTTCATATTTAGCTTTGCCTTCAAGAATATAACGAACCCCTAGACGGCCTTTGATAACATCTATATTTGCGTCAGTTTCTAAGGCATTTGTTGCTCTCATTGAAGCCACTTTAAAACTCGGCTTTTGGGCTAAATAGTTAATTAACTCTTCCTGTAAACCTGAGACCACATATTCTGGAAGTTGTTCGCCGTTTGTCGAAGAATTTTGAATGTTGAAACTAAGCACAGCGACAGCATTATCTACAACTTCAACAGTTAAAATACTGCTTTCTATGCTAGTTTGTTGCTCAGCTTCAACCTCAATAAACGTAATTAAGTGAGTAGATAAGTAGTAAATAACACTTAAAACAATGCAAACAAAAAATGAATCGACAAAAAGCTGTTGGTAAAAGAATTTAGCCTTATTCGCTTTACTAATTAAGTGCTGCCGTTTAAATTTTAATTCTTTTAGCCACTGATAACTGATAACCAATGGAAAACCGACAATAAGAATTAAAGTGGCAAACTTTACTCCCCAACTTGGCGCATTAAAAACCGGTAGAACTATGGAAAATACTTGCAATAACACCCATGAAATAAGCACATAAGCCGCACTGGCCTTAAATAATCGGCTACTTTTAAATATTGAAAGGGTTAAACGCCAACGAGTATTAGCGGGTGGTTGATTTTCGTAATCGTCAGTAAAACCAAATAACCCTGAACTTGGTTTTGCCAACGTTGGTTGCATCATCCTATAACCTTTTCTTGGGATGGTTTGGATATAAGTAGGGCATTCTTTGTGATCATCTAACGCATGTCTTATTTCGCTGATGATATGAGTGATATTTGTTTTAGACGCTTTTGTATCTCCCCAACCAAATGATAATATTTGCTCACGAGAGACTATTTCACAATTATTCGCTGCTAAAAATAACAATATTTCCATTGCTTTTGGGGCTACGTGATGGCGCTCGGAGTTTCTTATGATTAAACCAAGATCTGGTTCAACTACGACATCACCTAAACTAAAACCGTTATGCAATTCTTTAGGTACTGAAAATCCATCAACGGTATGTTTTATAACTGTTGATTCAGTTGTTTTGTTTTTAATTGGTTTATCAGACACGGTTAAAAATAACGTAAGGTATTCATTACTACTCGAATAAACCTCTATCCCTAAAGTAAATAAATATGAATATATATATTATGGTTGTTGAAGCGCTAATTAGCTAATCACAAGGATAAGTTTATACATTTATCTAGCAAAAAATGATAAAGTAATTTGTAAACATAATGTTAGGTTTAATCTAATTACCTATAGCAGAAATTATCTCGTTTTTTATCGTAAGCAGTAAATAAGGATATCCGTGGGCCATTTCTTTGAAATTATCGCTATTTTAGTTGCCGCAGTTTTTACTGTTTGGCTTTTCCGTCGGTTGAATTTACCGGCTATTTTAGCTTACTTGGTTGCCGGTACTATCGTTGGAGAGCATGGTTTATCACTAGCTGGTCACAGTTTAGATTATGAACATTTTGCTGAATTGGGTATTGTCTTTTTATTGTTCACCCTAGGTTTAGAGTTTTCATTGCCCAAATTAATGGCAATGCGTCATTTGGTTATGGGGGTTGGCTCTAAACAAGTTGGTATTAGTTTACTTATATTTTTAATTATTGGTTTGTTCTTAGGTTTTGAACTTGAAACTGCGCTAGTGGTTGGCGGCGTGTTGGCGCTTTCTTCTACTGCAATTGTTATTCGGCAATTAAATGAAAGCGGCTCGATTAAACGCAAGTCAGGACAAATTTCAGTTGCCGTGCTGTTATTTCAAGATATCGCGGTAGTGCCACTTTTAATTATCATTCCATTTTTGTCTGACAGTGGTGATAGCTCAATGTTAGTAGCGTTGCTATTTGCACTACTTAAAGGTGTCTTCGTTGTCGGTTTGTTACTGTCGGCGGGTAAATGGATTCTGCCAACAATTTTTAATCAAGTAGCATTAGTTCGAACCGATGAATTATTTGTATTAACAACCTTGTTTGTAACCCTCTTTGCTGCAGGATTAACTCAATTCTTCGGTTTATCAATGGCTTTAGGTGCATTTTTAGCGGGCATGATGTTGGGCGAATCGCAATATAAGTATCAACTTGAGGCTGACATCAGGCCTTTTAGAGATATATTACTAGGCTTGTTTTTTGTTACTGTTGGAATGAAACTTGATCCCGTTTTATTATTCACTCAACCTGGAAAAATTGTTGTATTAGTTATCAGTTTTATGCTGATCAAAACTCTTATTGTTAGGTTTCTTGCCGTTAGAGCAGGTGAGTCGAAAAAAGATGCTTGGGCTTCAGCATTTATGCTTGCGCAAATGGGCGAATTTGGTTTTGTGCTTATTTCTCTAGCAGCTACCGTAGGCGTTTTATCACCTAAGCTTACCTCAATGCTTTTAGGAGTTGGTATAATCTCTATGGCCATCACCCCTTACATGATCAAAAATGCGCGTAAATGGTCAGTTGCTTTAGCTTATGATGGCAATCATGATGATACTGAAGAACAAATTAATATCAGCAGTAAAGATCTATCTAATCATGTAGTTATTTGTGGTTTTGGACGAGTAGGGCAAACGGTTAGCCGATTTTTAAAACAAGAAAAAATCGACTTTATTGCTATTGATATTGATCCTGTCAGGGTGAACGAATCAAGAGAGTCGGGTGAAAATATCCTGTTTGGCTCAGCTAGACAAACTGAAATATTAACGGCAGCAAATTTGAGCCAAGCAAAGTTAGTGGTTATTTCATATGGTGCAGCTGAGCAATCGTTAGATGTGGTGCAAAAGGTCCGTTCAATCTCTAAAAACGTGCAAATATTAGTTAGGACACGTAATGATGACGCTTTAGTATCGCTAAAAGAGGCTGGCGCTAACGAAGTTGTTCCTGAATCATTAGAAGGTAGCTTAATGTTAGTTTCACAGGTATTAAACTTATCTGGCGTACCGTTTTCCCGAATTGTTCGCAGAGTACAAGCTGAGCGAAAAAACCATTACCACCGGTTACATGGTTTCTATCCTGGTGTTGATACCAACATGAGCGCAGAAGCGATTGAGCGCATAGAGTTTGTTCATCCAACGTTATTACTAGATGACGCATGGGCTAATGGTAAGGCAATTGAAGGACTCGACTTAGAGCGTCGTAGAGTAGAAATTATAGCTGTACGCCGTGATCATGATGAGTTTACTAATCTAGCGAATGATTTTGTTTTACAAGCACAAGATACCGTAGTTTTGCAAGGCAAACCTCGCAGAGTAGAAAGAGTAGAGCGTTACTTACAAGAAGGGCCGTAAAATATACAAGCAGGTTATATATTTAAAAAATCTCTGATCTGTTCTTCTTTTTCCATTGCATCGTTAAAACCAACTTGAATAAGACGTTTACAATAGTTTTGTTCAAACATGATATAGGAAGTAAGTGAAGACTCAGAATCTTTACCACTGCCCATTAAACGTAATATAAACCTGAGTGCCCATTGTAGTTCGTCATAATGCTCATTGGCTAGAACATGAAAGTTTTGGCTCGGATTAATTAAAAAACTGTCTACTTGCTTTAAATCTGATTGAAACTTACGTTTCGCTTCAGGTATCAAATTTACCGTTTTATTTATTCTATTCATCCGCTCTAAATCACTGTTTAATGCTTCAGAAAAAACTGTATCCATTAAATGACCGGCTATTTCTGCGTTATTTGGAGGCTGATGAAAATCCACCGCATGATGAATACTTTCTTGAGGCTGTTCAACACCAATAATAAATATTTTTTCGGCGCCTAAATGAATTGGTGTGCTTAAAGGTGATAACTGGCTGACCGAGCCGTCACCAAAATGTTCTTTTTTAATTTTTATTGACGGAAATATTAATGGAATAGAGGAGGAGGCCAATAAATGATCGGTATGTAAGGTTGTTTGCACGCCTCTGCGTTTTGACCTTTGCCATGGCGTAATAGACTTATCTGCTTGGTAAAAGCTAATCGAATCACCGCTAGTGTAACTTGAAGCCGTAATTGCAATTGATGATAAATAGCCATTATTTATATTGCCATCAATGCGCTTAAAGTCGACCACTTGATTTAACAATCCCCGTAAAGGCTCATTATTAAGTAAACTCATCGCTTTTTTGGGAGCATAACCTGCTCGATAAGAGCGTAATAAACCACTAAAAATGTGGCCAAATACTTTCCCTGCTTTGGAATGGTAAATACTGCTAGTGTGCAGGTTATTCCAGACATATTCTAAGCGACGAATGCCCAAGTGATAACATGATGCATAACACGCTATCGTTGTGGCATTAATAGCCCCAGCTGATGTTCCTGATATGATTGGGAAGGGGATACCGTGATTGCGCGGCATGAATTTTGATATGGCCTTTAATACGCCAACTTGATAAGCCGCACTTGCGCCACCACCGGTAAGTAATAGAGCAGTTTTACATCCTTTGTAACTTTTTTTGGGGCTCATCAAATATACAACTTAACAGTTTGATAGGTATTACATTAATTTAATAATGATTTATATACCTACCTTTGTAAAGTTATTGATCAGAAAAAAGGGGTCAGTGATATTTAACTATCATAAGTTAAATATCACTGACCCCTTTTGGGATTTTTAAACTTTACGCTTGGCTTTTTAAGTACTCTTCGTACGTGCCGGCAAAATCAACGTATCCATCTTTTGTTAACTCGATAACACGAGTAGCAAGTGTTGATACAAACTCACGGTCATGTGAAACAAATACCAAAGTACCTTCGTATTTCTCAAGTGCCATGTTTAATGCTTCAATTGATTCCATATCCATGTGGTTGGTTGGCTCATCCATTACTAAAATGTTTGGTTTTTGCATCATCATTTTACCAAACAACATGCGACCTTGTTCACCACCAGAAAGAACTTTAACTGACTTATAAATATCATCAGCTGAAAACAGCAGGCGACCTAGGTAACCACGAATCACTTGTTCATCATCGCCTTCACTACGCCATTGACTCATCCAGTCAAATAAAGTCATGTCGTTTTCAAAATCAGTTGCATGGTCTTGCGCGTAGTAAGCTATTTGCGCATTTTCAGACCATTTTGCCGATCCTGTTTCTGGCATGTATTCAACTTCACCCATTAAGGTACGTAAGAACGTGGTTTTACCGATACCGTTCTCACCGATAATAGCAATTTTTTCACCAACTTCAGCCATTAAATTAATATTTTTAAGTACGTGATTGTCGTCAAAACTCTTGTTTAAATTTTCAATCACTAATGAGTTTCGGAACAATTTCTTTTCTTGGTCGAAACGGATAAACGGTGTTACTCGGCTTGAAGCTTTCACTTCATCAAGTTTAATTTTATCTAATTGCTTCGCTCGTGACGTAGCTTGTTTCGCTTTTGAAGCATTTGCCGAGAAACGACGTACAAAGTCTTGTAGCTCTGTAATTTGAGCTTTCTTTTTATCATTGCCGGCCATTAAAGTGGCGCGAGCTTGAGTTGCAGCCAACATATACTGGTCGTAGTTACCTGCGTAAACACGTAGTTCACCGTAATCTAAATCAGCCATGTGCGTACAAACACTGTTTAAGAAATGTCTATCATGCGAGATGATGATCATGGTTGATTCACGTTCGTTTAAAATGTCTTCTAACCATTGGATGGTGTGAATGTCCAAGTTGTTGGTAGGCTCATCTAAAAGTAAGATATCTGGATCAGAGAATAATGCTTGCGCTAAAAGTACACGAAGTTTCCAGCCAGGAGCTACATCACTCATAGGGCCGAAATGTTGGCTTACCGGAATACCTAGACCTAGCAATAACTCACCGGCACGGCTTTCAGCAGTGTAACCGTCCATCTCAGCAAATTCAGTTTCTAAATCAGCAACACGCATACCTTCTTCTTCACTCATCTCTGGTAATGAGTAAATACGGTCACGCTCTTCTTTTATTGCCCATAACTCGGTATGACCCATAATAACCGTGTCTACTACAGAGTATTCCTCATAAGCGAATTGATCTTGGCGTAATTTACCAACACGTTCGTTAACGTCTATAGAAACAGTACCGCCAGATTGCTCTAGGTCACCACCTAAAATTTTCATAAAGGTTGATTTACCACAACCGTTAGCACCAATTAAACCAAAGCGGTTACCACCACCAAATTTAACAGAAATGTTTTCAAATAAAGGTTTTGCACCAAACTGCATGGTGATATTAGCTGTTGAGATCAATGGATATTCCTAAGGTATAAATTTTGTGCGCATTATACGCGAGAAAGCAAAGTAAATGAAATTTATTTTGTTGGTAATTTGTTAACGATATAGACCACAAAGAGAGATATAAACGATTAATATCTCTCTTTGTTTCTGTCCTTGTAAGTACTGTTTATATTAGCGTGCAGGCTTCTTTTTCGGCTTTTTAAACTGATCGTTACTAAAACGAGTTAAACCTTTTTGAGCAGGCTTTTTGCCGTAAGAATTACCTTTTTTACGCTGTTGGCCAGGCGAGGTTTTATGACCGGAGGCGTTATTTTTACCCTTTTGATAACTCATATTTTTTTCACTACGAGTCTCAACAGGTACTAAACATTGTGGACCACTACCAATTAACTTACGTGCTAAGCCCATTTTAGTTAATGCGGCACGGATAATTGGCCAATTTGCCGGATCGTGATAACGCAATATTGCCTTGTGCAAACGGCGCTGAATAGTACCTTTAGGTACGGGGACCGCAGTACCTTCTTTTCTGATCTTATTCAGAGAATCAACTTCGGTATGGTAAATGGTTGTTGCATTTGCCAAAGGTGATGGATAAAAATTTTGCACTTGATCAAGCTTAAAATTGTTTTCTTTCAGCCATAATGCCAAGTTCACCATATCTTTGTCGGTGGTGCCTGGATGCGCTGAGATAAAGTACGGAATTAAAAACTGTTTTTTACCGGCCAGTTTAGAGTAATGATCAAACATTTCTTTAAACTTATGGTACGAGCCCATACCTGGTTTCATCATTTTTGCTAATGGGCCGTCTTCAGTATGCTCTGGCGCAATTTTTAAATAGCCGCCAACATGATGACTGGCTAATTCTTTTACGTATTCAGGATCGCGAATTGCTAAATCGTAACGAACACCAGAAGCAATAAGGATTTTTTTAATGCCTTTAACTTTACGAGCTTTACGGTAAAGTTCGATAGTAGGAGTATGATCGGTGTCCATGTGGCCACAAATATCAGGCCATACACATGAAGGACGGCGACATGTCGCCTCTGCCTTCGGGCTTTTACAGCGCAGCTGATACATGTTTGCCGTAGGGCCACCTAAATCAGAAATAACCCCAGTAAAGCCTGGTACTTTATCTCTAATATCTTCAATTTCATCAATTATTGATTGTTGTGAACGCGATTGAATTATACGACCTTCATGCTCGGTAATTGAACAGAATGAGCAACCACCAAAGCAACCACGCATAATGTTTATTGACGTTTTGATCATGTCATAAGCGGGTATTTTAGCATTACCATAACTAGGGTGAGGTACACGCGCGTAGGGTAAAGCAAACACACCATCCATTTCTTCTTCAGATAATGGTAGGGCTGGCGGATTTAACCAAATAATTCTGTCGCCATGACTTTGTACTAATGCACGAGCACTCGCTGGGTTTACTTCTTGATGGAATATACGTGAAGCATGAGCGTAGAGCATTTTGTTTACGCTTACTTGTTCATAGCTTGGTAACTTAACGTAGGTTTTTTCCCAAGGTTTATATTTTTTATCCCAAGTTTTATTTTGGTAGTCGCTAATTTGAATCGGAACAGCGTCTTTAGTTATGTCTACTTTACTCTCATTAGCATTATTTTTTGCACTAATAATAGTAACACCAGAGTCTGTTATTTCGTCAGCCTTGTCACAATTGCTTGGCGTCATGTCTTGGTATGGGCTAGCAATAGGATCAATTTTTCCTGGTCTGTCAATGCTACGAGAATCTACACCACGCCATCCTGGTAGTGCGGTTTTACTCAAAAACGCAGTACCACGTACATCGGTGATATTTTTTACATCTTCGCCACGAGCAATGCGATGTGCTACTTCAACTAATGGGCGTTCGGCATTACCATATATTAAGATGTCTGCTTTAGCGTCAAATAAGACACTACGGCGAACTTTGTCAGACCAGTAATCGTAATGAGAAATACGGCGTAAACTCGCTTCAATACCGCCAATAATTACGGGAACACCTTTATAGGCTTCTTTGCAGCGTTGAGTGTATGCTGTTACTGCTCTGTCTGGGCGTTTGCCACCTTCGTTGTTAGGTGTATATGCATCATCATGGCGCATACGACGCTCGGCGGTGTAACGATTGATCATTGAGTCCATATTGCCGGCAGTAACACCAAAAAATAAGTTAGGTTTACCTAAAGTCATGAATGCATCTTTTGAATGCCAATCAGGTTGTGCGATCATACCCACACGAAAACCTTGTGATTCAAGCATCCGACCAATTATTGCCATACCAAACGAAGGGTGATCAACATAGGCATCACCACTAACTAAAATAATGTCACAACTGTCCCATCCTAATTCATCCATCTCTTTTCTAGACATAGGAAAAAATGGTGCTGAGCCGTAGCATTCTGCCCAATATTTAGGATATTCGAACAATTCTGTTTTTGGTAATGGGATCATGAAATAGCGTGACCTTTATTAGTGCTTACAATGGTTTTAACTACAACCGGAAAATAATCGGCCGGATTATAGCAGACTTAACTAGTAAAGTGCGGTTAAAAAATGTACAGGAGTTACAAAGGATTACATAAAATGTAACTTTTCGTCACCCACAATGATTGATTTGTGGGCTGATTATTTGCTTTAATAGCAGCACTTAAGAATTTAGATGTATTTTAAACTATGAAATATCCATTAATTGTAGCATCAGTAAGTGTGTTTTTAACCGCTTGTGCTTCCAATGATAGTGCTCCACAAAACAGCGGTAGTGCTGCGAATAATGTTGCTATGACGGTTCCTGTAAAAGGTGAAGCAGTTAAAGCTCCAGACTTAAACCAAGTGATTACCCTTGAAAAAGTAATGTCAGATCCTGATTGGTTTGCACGCTCTCCTTCATCTTGGTACTGGGGCGATGATAACGAGACGGTGTTTTACAAACAAAAACGTTTAGGTAACCCTGTTAAAGATTTATTTAAGAAATCTATCAGTATTGACGGTAATGGTAATAAAGTCGCTTATAGTGATATGCATGTTGCTGCCGATGACGGGGCGGTATTAAGCCCAGATGGTAAGCAAGAGTTGTATACGTTTAAGGGTAATGTCTTTGTAAAAAATATTGCTACGCAAGCTGTCACTCAATTAACTTATACATCGGCAGTAGAAAGCCAAGCGATTTTCTTAACTGATGGCCGTGTTAGTTACCGTGTTAGTAATGTATTTTATGCCCACGATGTAAAAAACAACCAAGTTCGTGAACTCGCGAATTTGAAAATGATTGATACTCCTGGTGGTAAAAAAAGCGAGCAAACCTACATTGCTCAGGAGCAAGAAAAGCTAATTGATTACGTGGCTTTGCAAAAACGTAATTCTGCTTTAAAGGCTGATGAAGCTAGCAAAATGCGTAGTGAAAATAAGACTATTGCCACTTCTATATTTTATTTCGGCGCGGGTAAAAAAGTAGTACAAGCGCAATTATCCCCTAATGCACAGATGATGGTGGTTAGTGTCGCTAAATCTGATTCGTGGAGTAATGCTGGCGATATCATGCCAAATTACATCACTAGCGATGCCACAATTGACCCTCAAAAAGTTCGTCGTCGTGTTTCTGATAACCGTCAATATAAAGAAGATGTGTATTTATTAGATTTAGTAAACGATGCACAATATTTATTAGGTTATGAGACTCTACCTGGCTATGACG
Organism: Thalassotalea psychrophila; assembly: GCF_031583595.1. Lineage (NCBI taxonomy): Bacteria > Pseudomonadati > Pseudomonadota > Gammaproteobacteria > Alteromonadales > Colwelliaceae > Thalassotalea > Thalassotalea psychrophila. The sequence continues at coordinate 3,167,549 of NZ_CP134145.1, read as the reverse complement.
AAGATGTACTAGCGTCAGTTAAAACTGAAAACTTTAAGCGTGAAGGTAAAGAATACAAGTCTGAAAAATCACCGCGTAATATTCATTTAATGTATAACAGCATCCAATGGCATAAAGATTCAAACCAGGTTGCCATTATGATGGAAGCGTGGGACAACAAAGACCGATGGATCGCGACTATCGACTTTGACAATAAAAAGTTTGTTAGCCAACATCGTTTACATGATGATGCTTGGATAAACTGGGATTTTAATGACTACGGTTGGTTTGATGAAAGCGAAACGCTTTATTACCTATCAGAAGAGTCTGGTTATGGTCACCTTTACGTAAAACCAGTTGATGGTAAAGCGAAAGCGTTAACCTCTGGCAGCTATGAAGTACGTCAGTTAACAAAAACAGCTGATGAAGACAGCTTTTATTTTCAAGCGAATAAATCACATCCTGGAATTTATGAGATTTATAACGTAACAGTTGATGATGCGACAGTTGCAGCGGTTACCGATTTAGGTGGTAATAACAGTTATTCATTATCGCCGGATGAATCTAAGCTATTAATTGAACACTCAACAACAACTATGCCACCTGAGCTTTACGTGCAAGATGTTCAAATTGATGCTGAGGCAATTCGTTTAACACATACTGTAACTGAAGAGTTTTTAAGTATGCCATGGACCGCGCCAACAATAGTTGAAGTACCATCCTCGCATACCAAACAAGGCGTTTTCTCTAGAGTTTACCAGCCAGTACCTACAGATGGCGCAAGTGCCGCCGTGCAAGGTAAAGCTGTTATGTTTGTACATGGTGCGGGTTACTTACAAAACTCACACTTAGGTTGGTCGGGTTATTTCCGTGAGTTTATGTTCCACTCAATGTTAGTGCAAAAAGGCTATACCGTTATCGATATGGATTACCGTGCATCGAAAGGTTACGGCCGTGATTGGCGTACCGCTATTTATCGCCACATGGGTAAACCTGAAGTGGAAGACATGCTTGATGGTGTTAATTGGTTAGTTGACAATGCCAATGTCGATAGAAAGCGAGTGGGTGTTTACGGTGGGTCTTATGGTGGTTTCTTAACGTTAATGAGTATGTTTACCGAGCCAGAAGTATTCCAAGCAGGCTCTGCACTACGTTTAGTGTCTGATTGGACATCATATAACCATGGCTATACGTCAAACATTTTGAATACACCTGAAGATGACAAAATTGCCTACGAGCGTAGTTCACCAATTTATTTTGCCGAAGGTTTAGAAAAACCATTATTGATAAATGCACCAATGGTTGATGATAACGTGTTCTTCCAAGACTCTGTACGTTTAGTACAACGTTTAATTGAGCTTGAAAAACAAGATTTTGAAACTGCAATCTACCCAGTAGAGCCACACGGTTTTGTGCAACCAAGCAGTTGGTTAGATGAATACCGCAGAATATTTAAGTTGTTTGAAAACAATTTATAAGTAGTAAATATTAATTAAAAGGCGCCAACACGGCGCTTTTTTTTTGCTCAAGGAAGAGCTATATGCAGAAATACCATGGATGGTGTACTTTCTGTTTACTTCAGGGATGATGGAATGCAAACTGCCATGGGCCGCTCATTAACATCCATGTTAGCGCGGCATATACAATGTCCCTATTGAAAACGGCAATAGGTTTGTAACCTAATGATTTTATATTCCTTACTAATTCAAAGTTACATTCCTGTTACCAAACTTAGGTGTGTAACAGAATGTTATCGCTTAAGATGGTAATAATTTTGTTGAATTGTACATAACCTAATTCAATCTACATATCGGTTAAGCTAAGGGCTAAAGTCAATGAGTAATAACAAGCTGTTTTATATGCCACTAATTGCAGTGCTGCTATTGTTTTCACTCGCATTCCCTTTTTTTACTGCATCATTGCATGAAATAACTAGTGACGTAATTAAAACCAGCCTAGCAGCTCAGCTTGAGTCATTAGAAACCAATAATTATGATGAACTGCTAAACAAAGAACCACAAGTGCTGCAAAACTATGTGTTAAGTCAATCGTTTAATAAGAATGATCAGCGCTTAACCATAATTGACATCAATGGTGTGGTAAAAGCCGACTCGAGTCATAAAACTGTAGAACAAATGCATAGTCACGCTCATGAACCCGAATTTTTACAAGCGGTAAAACATGATCAAGGTTCAGCAATACACTTCAGTGAAGCATTACAAATTGACATGCTGTATGTAGCCAAAAAAGCAGTATTAGCCAATGGCACTTACATTATCAGAATAGCAACACCACTCGCGAGTATCACAACGGTTGAACAACGTGTTCTTTTGCTACTTGGGGTATTAATTCTGACAACAATAATACTTATTGGGTTAGTTAGTTTTAATTTAAATAAGCGAATTCGTATACATTTGATGGAACGCCAAAAAAGCTATGAAAAAATATTATTAGGTAAGAATCGTGAATTTGAATTACTAAATCAATTAGCAAATTATTTAGCAGCCTGTAAATCTTTTGACGAAGCTGAAAAAATTATTACTAATTTAGTGCCTAAAATTATCGGCGATGTAAGTGGCTCTTTGTCGATTATTAAAGATTCGAGAAACTTAGTTGAGCCTAAAATTAATTGGTCAAAAGGTAACAATGCCCAAGTGCCATTCGCACCTTCTGAATGTTGGGCGTTACGTAAAGGTCATTACCATTTAACTACAGAGAGTGATATTACCATTAGGTGCGAACATACCGCCGAAGAGCAAGATCAAATGCTCTGCATTCCTTTGTCTGCTCATGGTAATACCATAGGTGTGGTTCATTTTGATATTCAAGGGAAGTTATCAGACGATAGAATGATGTTAGTAAAATCAGTAGTCGAACACCTTGGTTTAGCAATGGCGAACTTGAAGTTGCAATATCAGTTACGCTCGCAAGCATTAAAAGACCCGTTAACTGGCTTGTTTAATCGTCGTTTTCTTGATGAGAATCTTGAGCTTGAGATAAGTAGGGCAAACCGTCATGGCAAGTCGTTATCATTACTGATGGTGGATTTTGACCACTTTAAACGTTTTAACGATAATTTTGGCCATGATGCCGGCGACTACGTATTAAAAGAAATATCCACTTTACTAGATAAAAATACCCGTAAAGAAAATAGCGTTTGCCGGGTAGGTGGTGAAGAAATTGCAATATTATTGCCCGAAACAAGTAAAGAAGATGCTGCATTACTTGCTGATAAATTATGCTCGCTAGTTCGAAAATTGCACCTTAAACATCGAGGGCAGTCGCTCGGTAAATTGTCTATCTCTATAGGAATTAGTAGCTTTCCGGATGATGCAGATACTGCATTTGATTTATATAAGCATGCTGACTCTTGTTTGTATAAAGCAAAGGCTAACGGTCGAGATCAATACTCAATTGAAGTACAAGAATATAGTGATAAAAAATCTCAAAATGAGAGTAATGCTGTTGAGCTTAGTAGCATTGTGAATGGTAATTAATTTACTATTCGTAATCTGGTTAAAGCCTAAATATGTATAGTTACAACAGTTCTACACATTTTGCTGACAATCTCTTATAATGTCCGTCACTTTTAAATGTATAAATTTTACTGAGTTCTAGAGAGATGTTAGAAACAACCTTAGCTGTCGATTTTGATTATACTTTTCCAGCCAAACCAGCGCCATTAACTGAGGCTGATAAAGCCGATTATAAAGCGAAAATTAAGCAGCTATTAATCGACAAAAATGCGGTACTAGTTGCCCATTACTACACCGATCCAGAAATTCAAGCATTAGCTGAAGAAACTGGCGGTTGTGTTGCTGACTCTCTAGAAATGGCTCGATTTGGTAAAGAGCACCCCGCAACAACTTTAATCGTTGCTGGTGTTAAGTTTATGGGCGAAACGGCAAAAGTTCTAACCCCACATAAAACCGTATTAATGCCTACTTTAGAAGCAACATGCTCTTTAGATTTAGGTTGTCCTATTGAAGAGTTTAATAACTTCTGTGATCAGCATCCAGAGCGCACTGTAGTTGTATACGCTAATACATCAACAGCGGTTAAAGCGCGAGCTGATTGGATAGTAACATCATCTTGTGCTTTAGAAATTGTTGAGCACTTAGACGAGCAGGGCGAAACAATCTTGTGGGGCCCAGATAAGCATCTTGGCGCATATATCGAAAAGCAAACTGATGCAGACATGATCATGTGGGATGGCGCTTGTATTGTTCATGATGAATTTAAAACCAAAGCGCTTAACGACATGAAAGCATTACACCCTGATGCTGCGGTATTAGTTCATCCTGAATCACCATTAGATGTTGTAGCCCTTGCTGATGCTGTAGGCTCAACGAGTCAGTTAATTAAAGCTGCGCAAGATATGCCCAACCAAAAATTTATCGTGGCCACCGATCGCGGTATTTTCTACAAGATGCAACAGCTTTGTCCAGACAAAGAATTCTTCGAAGCTCCAACGGCTGGCGAAGGCGCAACCTGTAGAAGCTGTGCACACTGTCCTTGGATGGCTATGAACGGCTTAAAAGCAATTCACGACTCATTAATTGATGGTGAAGGAAGAGAGATCTTTGTTGATAATGAGCTACGAGAAGGTGCATTAAAGTCACTTGGCCGTATGCTTGATTTCTCAGCTAGTTTAAAACTTGCGCAAACAAACAATACTTAAACATTTAGATTGTTGATAAAAAGTACAAATAGTAAAACAAACAACTATTTGTGCTTGCGTATGTGTAAATAATTCCCTAACATACGCGGCTTATCGAGATATTTCCTTTGGTATATTTCGATTTCCTGAACTTGTTTCAGGATCAATTAAAAAATTAGGTGAGTTGGCTGAGCGGCTGAAGGCGCTCGCTTGGAAAGCGAGTTTAGGTTTATCCCTAACATGAGTTCGAATCTCATACTCACCGCCATATATTATAGATAAACCTCTGTTTTTAAGGGGTTTTTTTATGCCTGATACTTTCTGAACCGTCAAGAAGACCGTCAAATATTCACGTTACTATAAAAATCTACCTCATATAAAATTAATCGAACCTGATCAAAGATCAGAACCCCATAATTTTATTTAAGGTTACAGGTGAGTGGACAACTACATTAGTTGTGCCACTAATATATATGTTCCCTTGGTGCGCTTTCCATACATTAGCCTAATAATTTTACCCATATATTTTCTAATGATTATTTGGCATTGTATAAGCAAAATTTTTCAATACTATGTATTTGCACGCTTTCACCAGAGAAAACGAGTTTAAAACACGCTTTTCCCGAAGGCCTATCAAACTAAATCAATAAACACTTGATATACTTATGTTATTTAGTTAATTTTATTTATATCTGATAAAAATCAGACGGTATATGAATTGTATTTAAAAGGATTTTTTCCCGTCTAATAAGCTGTTAGGCTTTAAAAAAGGATGAACTTTGAAATCACTATTATTCGTACTATCCCTCTTTTCATTCTCTGTTTTCGCCGATGGAACAGATTATTGGAGTCAGAACAAGTCAATGAATTTACCTTCAGGTGTTGCAACTACTTCCTGTGATTTTTATAACAAATTAGATCAAACAGCAGAACAAACTGTACTGATGAATGAAATCTATAAACGTTGGCTAAAAGGATGGGTAGGCTCTTTTGCAATGTACAGCGATTGGGCAGTTCGAGATATAGAAGAAAGTGAATATTTAGGTTTTATCAAAACATACTGTGAAAAATTCCCAAATAACACACTTGGAATGGCAGCACATACTTTTACCTATAGGGTGAAAATTAAAGCCTAACAAGCTAATTAATAAGGACAAAAAACAGTTGGCTTTTTGCTCACTACGTTCACTTATTTAAGCCAACTCTATTTTGCCCCTTAAGTGGGCGTTAGGTCTCAAAGGAATCTTCTCTATGCCTAAATATGAAAGTATCGCAGAAGCACCTCTTTCGGTGAGAACAAGATATTTTCAAATAAAGTACAGTAAGTACTTTATGAGTGTTACTCGTTTTTATTCTAGAGTGTCGCTGTCTATCAAGGAAAGGAAGAAAAATCGTGTTTTAACTGATACTTTGAAGACGTTTAAAAAAGAAATAGTCAGAGCACGAAATAGTGAAAATGAGTGCGTACAAATCTTAATGAATTTAGGCTTGTTCTTTCTCATTGCTGAAAAAGACATCCAAACTGTTAAAATTGATGCTCTTACACACCATGACGAATGGAAAAGGTTACTTTCCTTAAGGATTATTTTACTCACTATCTATGAATGGGATATGAGTAAGGCGAATAGTAAAAATTTGAAGGAGCTACTTATTCAGTCTTCCGTAGAAGAAAAGCTACAGAAAGAATTATTTAACTCGTTAAAGTTGTTGCGTAAATCTAGAGAAAAGGCGGCTAAACAACTCCGCTTTGAAAGAAATAATATTATAGCTCATCGTAATTCAGATGCTTTACTACAGCTAAATACAATCCAGTATTTAAATGCAAAAGTGGTATTTAATATTGTTACTGATTTTTATGAATCCTCTGGGGTTTTTATGCAAGTATTTCCAAAAATACTATTGCAGGCAGGAAGTATAGAAGGTCTGTTTTCTTATTTACTTAAGAGTAAAGAGACCTAACAAGAAATTAAACAAGAAATTAAACAAGGACAAAAAACAGTTGGCTGTTTCACTCCGTTCACAATTTTAGCCAACTACAATTTGTCCCTTAACAGGGCGTTAGTTGTTTATGGTCGGTACAAGAGGGCGCATATTGTACGTAGTTATGAGTTCCGCTAGCAGCTAGTATCAGCTTCTGACAACTAGCTTAACTACGGTCTAGAAGGTAGCCACTCATACTGTAAGACATACCGCACATATACCCGTAGTTATACTTACCGTTAACAGCTGATATACAAAGTAGTAAGTATAAATTTTTTGGCTCTAATTAGCGTTAATTGTTGGTGACTGACTATATAGTCGCCATGATGTAAAAATGACTTTTCTTGGTAGTAAACCCGTTGATCCTCATCCGTCTCTTAAGTGCCATTAGCTGTCGGTCAGTTGTTTTCTTTTTTTAGGGATTCAATTAACTTTTCCGTATATTCTGCCGTATACCTAAGATCTGAATATAAGTAATCTTTGAGCGATTTAGCACAGTTATCATTCTCGCAATAAGCGTCTATTTTCGCACCATGTGCCAGTAATATCTTTGCATTTTGAATATCCCTAGTCATGAGAGAAATCATTAGAGAAGTGTACCCGTTATCACAAATGTGAGTAGTGGAAACCCCTTTACTAATTAAATAGCTAAGTAGCTCAGGTGACTTTCCTGAAGCGACATGTAAAGCATTGCAATTTACACTCGTTTTAGCAGTTAGTAATGCAGCATCTTTACTAACTAACTCCTTTAGAACATCTAACTTATCCCAAGAAATAGAATCCCAAAATTTAGTTTTATTTGGCACATTCATTGCCATTATATCAGGAGAAAAATCTTTAAAGTTAACTAACTCTGGAGCTTTAATTATTAAAGTATCATCAACCACTGAAAAAGGCGGTATAAAGAGATTCGCAGGAAGCGAGCCATTTGAATCGCTCATTCTCCCATCTAGCGAATAAGTAGACTGCCTACATGGATCTTTCAAATAATTTCTTTGATTACTTGCGCTAATAGCGCACCCTCCAATAGGGTTAATGCCAAGTAGCACTATCAATGGATAAGGATTTACTGCCAACTCTTCTTCGTATGCCGAAATCGTAGAGTCATACAATATGCTAGCTTTTATATTGCCGCTGGTCTTGGCAAAATATTGAAAAGCGGTATCTAGTTGGCTCGTTGATAGATTAATTTCATTGTCATTTATTGAATTTAGTTGAATTTTGCTAGGCTTAAGAATAAGAACAGGTAACCCATACCACTCAACCCTTAAATGACTTCCTTCAGTTAATTTTGCTAAATTTATTTCTAAATCGCTTTTCTCATTTGCATTAACTGCCAAACAGAAAATCAAACAAATATAGGTTAAATATTTCATAAATCCTTTATGTATTTTAATCATTGTGAATGACTATATATCGCTCTTTGCCGACCTTGATATTAGAAATACTAAGGTCAACATCTTAAATCATATTAAAGATATAAATCCCAGCAGTCAGTACAAAAACCATAAAACCAGACTGCCATTCATACTTCGAGTATTTAATTATTTTTTCATGCTCAATAATTGCATCGGATTTAGCTCTAATTTTTAGCCTACCAAAAATCACACATGACAAACATAAAGGCAGCATGAAAAGGTAAATATAGCTTTTAGACTCAATATATACTCCAAACGGAATAGCTAGCCACAAAAATTCAATAGCCCACTGAGTTAGTTTTGATTCTTGCTTATTCATATATTTACTAATGTTGCCAACGACCGCTGCTCGCTCATAAGAGACCGAGTTAATTTTTATATTTATCGTATAGTTTGAACATTGCGAAGTACCCTAAAAATTGGAACAACCATAATTCAAATCCCAACATACCATAACTTGGGTCAATAAGTTTTCTTAAGCCAAGGTATATAGAGGCAGGCCACCAAAACAGACCAGCTACAAACATTTCTAGTTGATAATACCATGCTAACTCTGGTGCCATATCAGAACTCATTGCTGCATGTAGAAATAGAAAATAACCTACTATTGATAAAACCAATATAGCAATAAACCTTTTAATCCAAACTGATTTTTTCATTGCCAAGGTATATCCATATTTTTTTAATATTTCAGAGTTGTCTACGACTGCTGTTCGCTCAAAGCGGAAGTTAACCGTCCGCTGACTTAAGTTTATCCTACTGATATTCCTCACTTTGTCAATTAACAATAGCAGGGTGTTTGACTGCTGGATTTATAGATCAACAATTAACGCTAATAGAGCCAAATATTTATTTTTTTCATTAGCATTTGGCTTTTAAACACTTCCTTTACTTACCATTTCACAGAACATTTCGCTTCACTAACTACTCATTTCATTCACTTGCTTCGCAAGCTCATTCATTCGTAGGTTAGTTTGCTCAATTTCTGCTCATGGTACGACAGGTAGTGTTAAGGGGTTACGGGTTAGGTGGCTACTAGCCGAATCTTCAAGGCCTTTATAAGTGAACTAATAACGTCAAAGTACACTTAAACCAAAACGTACATAAAAGTACACAAACCGCCATGTTGAAATATGGCTTCATTTACTCTTACTGAGGTACTTCCTTTACGCCCTATAGGGGTATTGACCATCCCCCCCTAGTTGTAATGAAGGCCGAATGAAATAGGCATTAAGTACAAGTAAAGGGGATTTAGCGTAGATATTTTACCTACACTGACTTACACACATAACTACTAAGTAGCAGAATGATCTGTTCAACTAAATTCAGCACCCTTAGTTAAGCAACCATTTTAATTCTTTACTTGCTAGCTCAAAATCATTTGGACTATGAACATCTTCAATAAATCAAACAATAACCAATAGTGCCCGTAGCTATAATTACCGCTAAGCGTGTACCAGCTTAACTACGGGTAAGTGAGGTATTACTGTGTGTTGTCATCTTTGAACTTGTCATTTGCTCTAACGACTAACTCCATCATTACTTTTACATTAGTTGTACCAGTCTCTTTAATAAACTCATAAAACCAGTCACGTCCAGCTTGTGTATGGATATTTTCATTAGCACTCCACTCATGACTTGGTACTTCTGTAACATCCTCTTCTTCTCGTTTGATGTGAGCGTAAATAGCTGAAATTTTATTAGTCTGTGCTTGGTTACCTTTAGCATCAACAATATGAACTGTTAAGCCATTCAACAACGGTTCTATAAATTCAGGTCTAGCTTTGGACATGTAGTTAGCCATAGTAAGTGTCCTTCTACCTATAGCCCATGATTTAGCTATATCGGTTAAAGACTTAGAACCTTCTCTAAATGATTCTTTACTCGCCACCATTATCTTTTGAGCTGTTGTAAGATTTCTTCTTGTGTTTACAGATTTGACGAATGTAGACACATCTTCTTCAGTAAGATCGTCATCTAGGTATTTAGCTCTTACAGCAACACGTGCTAATGTACAGGCTTTTTGTCTGCATCGCCCATCTACAATATCTCCTCTCCACAGTACTACAGACTCTCTTAAACCATTCTCTTTTATATTAATTGTTAAAGCTTCCTGTTCTACAGGAATAGCCATTGGGACAATCCCTGCAAGCTTCTCATTGATTGGAAAAACTTCACCAATTTTCAGTTCTTTTATTTCTCTCATGTTTATTCTCTTATCTTATTGAATTGGTTAATGTTATGCGCTACTAATGCACTAAAGTTTAATGGTTCAGTGCGTAAGTAGTACATTTACGGTTTTTAGAGTGCATAAATGCACTACTTCAAGGTGCATAACACTACTATTAATATTACCTAGTTGTGTTATGCACTCCTTTGTTCGAAAATTGAACGACAGTATTGACTGCCAGACCGACAACTACGGGTACATCTGGCAGTAACTTCTAGTACAAGTATGACTTCACCTGTACACGTAGTTAAGCTACTGGTAATGCATCATTGTTAAGCATTTTCTTGATTAGCTATACAGTCAGAAATCCAATCATTTATGCTTGATTCTAGCCAACCAACAGCTGCTCCGCCTTTAATTAGCCTGATGCTCTTGGGGAATTTATCTTCCTTTGCTAAGGCGTAAATATACGATTTTGATAAGCCTGTACGTGAAGTTACTTCTTTAATTCGGATGATTTTATTCATTTTAATACCTTAATAAATAGACTCTGAACACCTATGTACTCAGTAGCTGAAGTAATATTAAAGGGACTTTGTGAATAAAAAAATGTGGGTATAGTGGTAAAGTGAAATACCACTATTTATGGTTAGATGTTTACTAGGGATTTATTTTATAGTGGTATTTTTGTTACCACTATTTATTAACTGTTTTTACGTCTTCCTTCTTTAAACTTCAATGTAAAACGTTTGTCTTTGTAAAAGTCATCAGCTCCTTTGATGAAAATATTCGAATCATTAGGGTGATTTTTTTTATATTCATTACTTAGTAGCTTGTAAAATGTTTCCTTTGTCAGCTCTATATCATAGGCAGCTATAAATTTATCAAATGGAACACCTGGTAAGGTTCTCTGAGTCCATTCTTTTAGAAACTCGTATCGTTGATCACGAGAGGAAGGTTTTAACACCTCTTGTCGTGGTGCTAATTTGCATGCTTTATTAGTTCTTGTTGGTTGAAGATCAACAGGAAGGTCTGAAAGTACATTATCACCTGATTTACCATCGAATTTAATAAAATCTGACTTTTTGACATAAACATCAGCTAAATCGACATCATAAAAACCATAATCAGTCTTATCTTTATTGATTATATTAAATGCTACTCCATTTACTTCAAATTGCCCTATGCGAGTACATTCTTCATCTATGGAATAGTTGTTTAATGTGAAGCTTTTAGGTTTAAATATGCATTGAATATCTTCATTTCTCGTTGGTATATACTCACCTGTTTCGTCATAGTCGCCTATTGGTATTTCAACCGGAATTGCCCTTACAGGGTGATTAAAAGTAAATAATAAACCACCATCTTGAGAATGACTTATTAACGCCTCAAGTTTTGCAGCTTGATTCATGGCAGAGAGTTCTAAGTAATCATAGAGTAAATTAATTTTTATTTTTTCAGGTATAACTCTTTGATTATTCATTAAGCAGAAGTCCTTTTATTAATAGGTGTAACATTCCCTTGGTTTTTTAATCCATCAAGATAATCAGCCCAAGCTTGCATCATCATAATACGCTTTTCCATCCATTGAGCTTTGTTGTACGTAGCTCTGATACGGTCTTTATTCGTATGGGCTAACTGAAGTTCAATAATATCTGGGTTGAAGCCTAGCTCATTTAGCATTGTACTAGCTGTATGCCTAAAGCCATGAGAAGTCATAAAACCTGAACCATATGGTTCATTAGTTACTGGGTTTATGAAGCGCTTTAAAGCCTGTGTAGTTGTATTCTCGCTAAGTGGTGTATCTTTACCTCTGCTAGTAACAAACACGTATTCTTTATCACCGGTCACTGGTAGCATATCTTTTAATATTGAGAACGCCTGATTAGATAATGGTACATCTAGATACTTGTTGTTTTTGAGTTCCTCTGCAGGAATGTTAATGATACGTTCATTGAAATTTATGTACTCCCATTTTAAAAACCTAATGTTATATGGTCTTAAAAAAACAAGTGGCATCAGTTTTAATGCTTGTGTTACTGCAATATCTTGATTAGCAGTAGGGCAATCAATCTGTTGTAGTAATATTCTTAAATCTTGTGTTGATGTTACGTGCCCGAAGTTTTTGTCTATCCGTTTATCTGGTTTAGGTAATAATTCAGCTAAGCCTTGTGCAGGGTTAGTATCAATAATGCCTAAAATTAAAACTTCATTAAATACTCGTCTTAAAATGTTAGCTAAGCGTATTGCTGTTTCCTTAGCTCCTCTATTACTCATGCGTAACATAACAGCGAGTAAATCTGCTGTTGTATATTCATTGATGTATTTACTATCTAAGTAAGGGGCTATGTTCTTATCAATGCGCTGCTTTAAGTCTGAGTATGTTGATGTAGCTAATACCTGCTTATCAAGCCATTGGTTTATATAGAAGCTGAAGCGTTTATTTTTAAGTTCATCTTTAACTTTACGCTGTACTTTAATTTGCTTCGGGTTAGTTCCTAATGCTACAAGTTCTCTAGCTTCTCTGTGCTCTTGTCTTGCTTTTTTTAAGCCAATATCAGGGTAGTTACCAATCGTATAACTACCTCTGGTGTTATCGAGCCTGAAGTCATACTTCCAGCTCTTATAACCTGTAGGTTTGATTAGAAGGTATAGGCCACCACCATCTGATAATTTTCGTGCTTTATCTTCTGGTTTAGCATTTTTAACTGCGGCATCTGTTAGTGACATATTATTCACCTATATTTTAATAATGTGAGTGTGGCTTATTTAAAAGACCGTCAAAAAGACCGTCATTTTCAGTTGTTAGTATAATACGTAAAAGATCGGTGTGGAAGGTTATTTTATATATTTCAATGGGTTAGGTTGTGTGTGTGGGCTGTATAATATGCTAAGAACTACTATGTGACGTTCATACTCACCGCCATTATTTGCATCCGTGCAATGGCGGCATATATAGCATCCATGCTAAAAACCGCCATATATAAAAAAACGCTTTACTCGCAGAGTAAGGCGTTTTTTTATGGGGTGAGTATGAGATGAGAACGTATGAGTTCGAAAAATTTGTCTGGAACAAATTTTCACGCGCTGGCGCGCCCGAAGGGGAAAATATATGGATGTATTTTCTACATCTCATACTCCAGGTTTTTATTACATCCATGTGATGGCGGAAATATATGGCATCCATGCCAAAAACCGCCATTATTAGCATCCGTGCAATGGCGGCATATATAGCATCCATGCTAAAAACCGCCATATATAAAAAAACGCTTTACTCGCAGAGTAAGGCGTTTTTTTATACTCAAAGTTTTAAATATATGGGTTTGCAGCTGTTTTCATTTCACTCGTTAGAGGGATCGCTTTGCGATTGAGAGTATCAAAATATACGCTGGTACTTTCTAAAGTAGCTACCTGCGCTTTATTCTTACCGACATTAAACATAGTATAAGTAACGGTAATTGATTTGGTACCCAGCTTGGTTAAATTGGCTTGTATTTCTAACAAGTCACCAGTGGCAACTTCATCTTGGTATTCAATCACATGCTTAACATCAGCCCAACCACGATTAAGTGTTTTAGCATGCTCACCACTCCAGCCAAATATGCTAAATAAAAAGTGATAAGAGGCGTCATCAAACATGGCAACGTAGTGACGCGTTGTCATATGTCCCATCACATCACAAAGCTCTGGATGTACAACACCTTTGTAGACTAGTAGGCTGTTATTATTCATTTTAAGTTACCGCTGATTTTTAAGTTGTAGAGTTTCACGGGCCTCGGCTGGCGTTTGTAAGCTAGTCCCCATTAGGTTAAGAATAGTTCTAGCACGATCTACCAATTCGGCGTTAGTTGCTAACACTCCCTTTTCTAGGAATATGTTGTCTCCAAGCTAACCCTAACGTTACCACCTAACAAAGCTGAGGGACAACATTCAATTAATATCATGTTGTTAATCAAGGATGATTTGATATTTAACAGGGGTTATACGCCGATATAAACCATGCACTTGATGGCGCCCAAATGCTGCCATCTTGGCGCTCAAATTTTCCAATAACTTCAGCCAAAGCAATCTCTACTTCACCTTTAAGGCGCTGCCCTTCATCACCGGCAAGTCTAATTATTTCACCTGAAGGTCCAATTTCTAGAGCAAACTGTATGGCTTCTTGCAAATTTCGTCCGATACAAATTTCTGAATCAAAGCGTTCAAACTGTATCCGTTCAAAACCTACTGCTTGCAGCATATCACTGACCATATCGGGCCCTGCCATTGAAAAAGGACCAGGACCGCAATGCACTGCATCGGTCTCTTCATGAGAAACTACTGGCACAATATTTCTGACACAAAGCTCTGCGTCGTGTAACCAAGGGTTATCTTCTCTTTTTCGCCATACTACTTGGGTAAATTTACCTCCTGGTTTGAGAGCTGAACGAATATTTTTCATCGCCAAACTTGGCATGTTAAAAAACATAGTACCAAAGCGAGCAAAGGCTAAATCATAGGGCCCGCCAAGGTCGTCGACTTCTACATCGGCAACAAAAAAACGAGTGTTGTTAAGCTTCTCTTGTTCGGCAGCAATATGGCATTCATTAATAAAATTGCTTGCACAATCTACACCGTAAGATAAACCGTTATCGCCAATTAACTTAGCAATACGAATGGTACAGTCACCAAAGCCGCAGCCAACGTCTAACATTTTTGCCGCTTTAGGCGGTGGGTGTCTTATGAATACTTGTTCACTAATTGCCGCATAACCTTCAACAAAGAGAAATTTAAAGCGACTGAATTTTTTAAATAAAACGGTATTCCATGCCTCTATCACTACATCATTAGCCATTGATATCTCCATCTTTAAAGAGCTAAGAGTTACTATTTGATAAGTGTAGACCATTACTGTAATTCTAACTCCGAGCTAATGAATGGGATTTTTTCGGCGAACAAAGAACCCAAATTAGAAGGAGTCGGTTTCTAACCGATTAATGATTTTACTAAAACAATTCTTTCAAGATGATAACTACGGCAATAATCAGGGTAAAAAATGCAAATATTTTTTGTAGGGTTTTACCATCGAGCTTTCCGGCAATTTTTGTTGAAAGGCTCATCCCTATCATTGTGGCAATTAACATATATGGCAGCAGTGGTAATTGTAATTCAATGCCTGATTGCAGGTCGCCAATAAAGCCCAATAGTGATTTTAATGCGATGATAAATAATGACGCACCGACAGCATTTAACATTGGCATGCCTAAAAATAGGACTAGTGCAGGGATGATCAAAAAGCCTCCTCCAGCGCCAAGAATACCGGTAACTATGCCAACAATTGCACCTTCTACCATTATCAATGCCCGGTTAGGAGATTTCGGTTTATTGGCATTTTGATCTATTGCTGCTGGCTTGGCTTCTTTTTTGTATGCCTTTCTCAACATTAAAGTTGCTGCCGCTAACATTAAAAATGCAAACAACACCATAATGGCCATATTTTTTGAAACTGCAAAAGGGGAAGTAATAATTTGCTCTGGAATAGCTGGCATTAAATATGCGCGCGATAAATATACGGCAATGATAGATGGAATAGCGAATGCTAAAGATGAGCTGACATCAATCAGACCTTGTCTGAAATAGCGAATAGCACCAAATGCTGCCGTAGCACCAACAATAAGTAAAGAATAACCTGTGGCGGTGTCAGGAGCTACGCCCATGAGGTATACAAGAATTGGTACGGTTAATATAGAGCCACCGCCGCCAATAACACCTAAAACCACTCCCATAAGAATGGCTGCTAAGTAACCCAAAATGAACATAGAGGTATTGTACTTTTACAAATTAATATTGCTAACAATGATACTGTAGCCATGTATTTTAAACATGTTAAATAAGGGCGTTGAGCATGCATATTCTATTAAAATTAAGTAAATAGACATAATTTAATAGAATATGAATTGTTATTAATAAACGTGAATGTAGCGTTGCATAGGACTACGTGAAAATATGACAGATAAAAAGCGCCCCAGAAATAGGGGACGTTTGTTATAAAAAGGAAGCGTCGTTTTAACTTACTGAGGTTGTTCTACCTCATTTGCTTCTCTAATACGCTCTAAACGAGCTTCTTCTTCAGCGAAGGCGGCTTTAATTTCTTCTAATACGCTGTCTACATCGGCATCATCTGTAGCTTCTGCGAAATAACCGGTTAATTCACTTTCTGGCGTAAGTTCGCTTTTTTCATATAATGCCCACATTTCATCTGCGTATTTGCTGCCGAGTAAATCTGGAGCAAACTGGCCGTAATAATTAGTCATGTTTTCTACATCACGAATTAGCATAGCTTTAGCATTGTTGTTGGCTGCAGCATCAACAGCTTGCGGTAAATCAATTATCACAGGGCCATAGGCATCAACTAATACATTAAATTCTGATAAATCACCATGCACCACACCAGCACAAAGCATACGTAGTACGTAAATCATTACGTCTTCATGATCTTCTCTGGCTTGTTCTGCTGACATGCTTACATCATTTAATCGTGGCGCAACATCACCGTCATCATCGGTGATTAACTCCATTAATAACACCCCGTCGTAACAACCATATGGTTGAGGTACACGCACACCTGCTTCAGCCAAAAGGTACAAAGCATCTACTTCAGCATTTTGCCAAGCTTCTTCTTGTTGGGCTCGACCAAATTTAGAGCCTTTTTCCATGGCTCTAGCGCGGCGGCTATTTCTACTTTTACGACCTTCTTGATATTGGGCTGCTTTTTTAAAGCTACGCTTATTGGCTTCTTTGTACACTTTTGCACAAACAATTTCTTCGCCGCAGCGCACCATATAAACTGTGGCTTCTTTGCCACTCATTAATTGACAAATAACTTCGTCAACTAAACCATCATCAACTAGGGGCTGTATTCGTTTGGGTATTTTCATAACGCCGTTATACCGTAGTTAGAGGGGAATTAAAATACTAAAAGCAAATAAATAATATGAAAAAGCTCTAGCTATCCTGCTAGAGCTTTGATTAAGGCATAAATCAGAATGATTTTTATAATTTATTTTTCAGAAATTACCACAACAACACGTCTATTTAAACGGCGACCTTCTTCCGTTCTATTATCAGCAATTGGCTTCAATTCACCAAAGCCAATAGTTGTATAGGTTTTATCACTATGCGGCGTTTTTTCTTCTAAAAGAGTAGCTACAGCTTTGGCTCTAGCTTCTGATAAAACCTGATTTTTATCTTGCTTACCTTGCCAATCAGTATGGCCTTCAACTACCACATCGATATCTTCATGTTCATCAATAATTTTTGCGACACGATCTATTTCAGCTAAGTATTGTTCTTTTACATTCGATTTCCAACTATCAAATTGAATGTTAAGAGTGATGGATGCCATTAACGCACAACCTTTAGTATTAACCTTTGTGTTGGCCAATGTTTCAGGGCATTTATCAGCATCATTTAACACACCATCGCCATCTAAGTCTGGATTGATAGCTACCACTTTTTCCACCTTTTTCGTAATTGGTGCTGGCGTAGGAGTTGGTTTACGAATAGGGGCTTTCTTAACCGCTTTCTTTTTAGGCGAGGCTTTTGCTGATGAGCCAAAATACCGAGCTATGCTTAAACCGATCACATTTGCATCTTCGTCATAAGCCGTTAAATCAATTCGAGCAAACCATTTTTCACTAAAATTCCATTGTGCACCCAGTCCAAATGTTAATTGCGTGCCATGATCTTGTTCTACGTGCACTCCCGTATCCGTGTCTAAAAACGATACACCTGCCTTTGCGTACACATTCCATGTTGACTGTCGTTCATTAAGCAAAAAACCTAGGTTCGCACCGAAGGCTGAGTAATCGATGTTTAAGTTTTCTGTAATACTAGGATTTAAGTTGTGTAATTCTGCTGTGCCCATATCTTCATAACTTAGTTCGGTAAATAAGAGTTCAGATAATGCTAAACCCGCAAAAACCTTAACCGCAGTGTCATTGTCTTCTGCAATTCTCCAACTGGTGTTTTTGTGTTTAGGATCTAACGTTGCGTAACCTAAACCTGCGCCAATGTACCAACAATCTATATTGGCAAAGGATTGACCTAATTTACACTCGTCACTGGCTTGAGCATTAGTTGTTACCAATAAAGGCATTGCTAACAATATTAATATTCGTTTTTTGCTCTGACGTAACATTACTGCAAACATTAATAGTAAAGTTATAAATACACCCGTTGAACCAGCGCCTTTCACACCTGTTTCAACTTTTCCTGATGCTTGTAACCTGTCATTGATACCGTCGTTATTAAAGTCGCCATTTTCATCAGCGTCTAAAATGCCATCGCCATCAGAATCAGTATCTAAATGATTAGGAATACCATCATTGTCTAAGTCTTCGTTACCTTCTTCGATATCACTAATACCATCATTATCGCTGTCAAGTTCAGTATTATTAGCAATGATTTCAGTGTCAGATTCATCTATATAATCAGGAATACCATCTTCATCAGTATCCGTTGTTCCTTCATCAGCATCAGGCGTACCGTCATTGTCAGAGTCTTCATCTTGGTAATTAGGAATACCATCTTCGTCGGTATCAACAGAGCCTTCGTCAACATCAGGGATACTATCGTTGTCTGAATCTTGGTCTTGATAATCAGGCGTGCCATCTTCGTCGGTATCGACAATGCCTTCGTCTACATCAGGTATACCGTCATTATCTGAATCTTGGTCTTGATAATCAGGGATACCATCTTCATCGGTATCTACCGTGCCTTCGTCAACATCAGGAATACTGTCGTTATCTGAATCTTCATCTAAGTAATCAGGGATACCGTCTTCATCAGTATCTACAGTGCCTTCATCGACATCAGGAATGCCATCATTGTCTGAATCTTGGTCTTGATAATCAGGGATACCATCTTCGTCGGTATCAACAGTGCCTTCATCAGCATCCGGAATACCATCATTGTCTGAATCTTCATCTAAGTAATCAGGGATACCATCTTCATCGGTATCAACACTACCTTCTTCACTATCAGGAATACCGTCATTATCTGAGTCTTCGTCTAGGTAATTTGGAGTACCATCTTGATCAGTATCAACGATGCCTTCTTCACTATCAGGTATGCCGTCGTTATCCTGATCATTTTCAACAAAACTGGTGCCGTGCTGATTGGGTAAATTGTCTTGGGCATCATCGATACCGTCAGCATCGTTATCAATTGTATTATCAATGATCCCGTTGTTATCGACATCTAAAGCTACTGAAGTGGATGTATTGATATCGTTTACACCGTCATTATCACTGTCAATATCTCTGAAATCAGCAATGCCGTCTTCATCACTATCAATAGGCTCTTCAACTAAAGCAGTTTCAACATCTATTAGTGCATTGTTATCCGTATCTGCAATACCCGCTTCGGTGATATCAAATAAACTATCATTGTCACTATCTAAGTCGTGCAAATCTGGAACACCGTCAAGATCTGTGTCAACAACTGTTGCATTGTCATCAATACCGTCATTATTCGAATCAGTACCATTAGTTGCATCAACGTCAAAGCTATCATCTACGCCATCGCCATCGTAATCTTCACCGCTAATACCGGCTTCTGCGGTATCGCTAATACCGTCATTATCACTGTCTAAGTCTAAATAATCAGCAATACCATCATTGTCGCGATCACTCTTCGGTTTTAACGTATCGTCTATACCATCATTGTCGGCATCGATGCCAGCAGTGTAGGTAACATCGAAATTATCATCTATTCCGTCATTGTCATCATCAGTGCCACCCGTTTGATCTACATCGATATCATTTGGAATGCCGTCGTTGTCGGTATCAACAATGCGTAAGTGTGCTTCAACAACGTCTGGAATACCGTCATTGTCACTGTCAGTATCGATTCTGTCGGCCAAGCCATCATCATCTGAATCTTGGCTGATAATGTCATCGTCTATACCATCGCCATTGCTGTCAACGCCGTTGGTTTGATCAACATCGAACACATCATCTATACCATCATTATCGCTATCCATTCCGGTTGCATTAGACTCTGCAGTGTCGGTAATGCCATCGTTATCGCTATCAGCATCTAGGTAATCAGGAATAGCATCGTTATCACTATCATTAATGCCTTCAATGATATCTGGAATACCGTCATCATCTTCATCAATACTGCTGTCTAAATAATCTGGCGTGCCATCTTGGTCAGTATCGTTAATGCCTTCTTCACTATCTGGAATACCGTCATTATCGGCATCTTCATCAAGGTAATCAGGTATGCTATCGCCATCGGTATCGCCATTACCTTCGGTAGCGTTATCAATACCATCACCATCTGTATCGTTGTCTGTTACGTCTGGTATGCCGTCGCCATCTAAATCAGCAAGTACATTGATTGTGATTGTTACTGTTGGAGAGTCAGCACTTCCGTCATTCACTTTAAAAGAGAAACTATCTGTACCGGTAAAGTCAGTATCTGGGGTGTAGGTTAAGTTAGGTATATTGCCAAATAAGCTTCCGCTATCTGGTTGAGTTATTACTAGATATGATAAAGTATCAGAATCATCATCAATGCCTGATAACGTAACAAACTTAGCTATATTTTCAACCACGTCAATAGATTGGCTATTTGCAATTGGTGCTCTGTTGGTATTCGTTACTTCTATGCTAAAAGCCGGCAGCGATACAATTTCACTATCATCATCTACTGATATAATAATCCCTGAATACGTACCCGCATCGGTAAAGCTAGGGGTACCAGATATTTTACCCGTTGAGGTTTCAAAAGTGGCCCAGTCGGGTTTATTTATGATGGCGAAGCTTAAAGGATCATTATCTAAATCATCACTCGTCGGAGTGAAGCTGTAATAACTATTTTCGGCAACAGCGGAAACTGCTATGCCTGAAATGGTTGGAGGCTGATTGGTATTTATTACGGTAATATCAAATGTAGTTAAGTTAGCAGTAGAGCTATTATCTGACACTGAAATTTCAATATCAGAGTATAAACCCGCATGGGTGAAATTTGGTGTTCCAATTAACTCTCCTGTTGTTTCATCAAATGTTGCCCAAGAAGGCATATTGATAATGTTGAAGGTTAAGGTGTCATTGTCTAAATCATCACTGTTTGGCTTGAAATAGTAATCATCATTTTCTGCTATTACAGTAACAGGTGTGCCTGAAATCGTTGGCGCTTGGTTTGTTTCGGTTACGGTAATACTAAAAGCTGGCAGTGCTACTGTTTCATCATCATCTGACACTGAAATTTCGATATCAGAGTATAAACCAGCATCTGTGAAACTTGGCGTACCATTTAACTCACCCGTTATATCGTCAAATATTGCCCAAGAAGGCTTATTTATAATGGCAAAAGATATTATGTCTTGATCTGGGTCGCTACTGCTAGGAACAAAACTATAATCTGAGTTCTCTGCAATAGTGGTTAACGGATTTCCACTTATTGAAGGTGGTAAATTACCGCCACCTTCATTTACGTCTTGTATATTAACCGTAATTGTTTGAGAGTCATTTAAAGCGCCGTCAGAAGCGCTAACTTGTACAACATAAGCGTTACTACTCAAAGACGAAGATGGTGTTTCAAAATCAGGAGCTATTTTAAAAGACAACTCACCGCTTGAGTCGTCAATTGAAAATAGTGCTGCATCTGCACCACCTGAAATTGAATAAACAATACTATCGTTTTCAGCATCGGTTGCATCAATGTCTACTACCGCGGTTATATTTTCATAAATTGATATTGTCGAAGTATCTGCGCCAGCATTATTAGTAATTTTTGGCGCCAAATTAGATAAACTTAACGGATCACTAAACATACCTAGATTTTCGTATGTTGCATCCCAGTCATCAACTTTATCGTCAATACCACCAAAGTCACCATTGAGAGCATTGGTTTGAGTAAGCGATAAAAGGATATACTGCATTACTGAATTTTTTGTAATGTTTATACCTGAAGCGCTAAATATTTGATTTTTTAAATCATCGAAAGGCAGCACAAAAGAGACAAAATGGTCTAATTGTCCATTATTGCCAATATCAATTATTAAGCCATCAGGGGAATCAGTTTCGATACTCTCTACAGAGCTGAAATTGTAATTAGTTTGGTCTAAGGAAATTTCATAATTTGATTGAGCTATACTCGTGGTACTTGGTGAAGTATTTGATTTATTACCAGGGCTATAAAATTGTAGTACTTGGTCTTTGGCTTTTGTGTTAGCAGCTAAGAATAAATCTATTTCCCCATCAAGATTTGCGTCTATACCAATAATATATACAGCGGTATCTTTATCGTCACCAATACGAATACGATATGCAATCTCATCATCGCTATCATCGTTTTCTGTTGCTTGCTCATCATACAATGTTGAAAGTACGCTATGAACATCGTCGCCAACTAATTCAACACCAGATGCACCCGCTTGAGTATCACCATTGGGATCAAAGGTAGAGCCCTTCATTATTTCTTTCCAAGCCGAAGATGGACTGGCTAAATCAATAGTTATATCTTGTGCTTGTGATGTGCTCGCAATGAACAGTAACGATAAAGAGGCTAGATTAGCCTTTTTGAATAAACTAGATAATGTGAATCTCATTTTTGTCCCTAAAAATTTTTCTCTATGGTAAATATCTACTTGTTTTTATAATAAATACTCATACTGTTTTTTCCACCTCATTTGGGTTTTCGAGTTGGAATTTCAGTTAGATATTTGTTTAATTATTATTCAGTTATGAATGTAACCGCTTTGTTTGAAATTGTAAATAATACGCTTGGATTTATGCCTGAAAAACATACAGATTGAATGTAAAATAACCCAGAATGAGCGCAGCTTACATCTGATTAACTTCTTATTGGTATTTTATGTTGCTGAAGGAGGAGGTAAATATAATTACTTTTGCTCTATATTTTCTGGTCTATACTTTAATAAACTAAGATCTTGAAGGATTCAACATGGCATTTTTTACCACAAAAAAAATAATAAATATAATGTTTATCACTACCTTAGCTGCTTGTTCAAGTAATGAAGGCCCACCACCAATTCCTGATTGTGATTACAGTGCACATTCAAAGTTAAACGATAGCATTAATCAGTTTATCTGGGCAGATTCTAGTCATACTACGTTCACATCTGAGTGGCAGCATGTTGCTGTGGAGCAAGTCACTAAAAAGTATGGATACTTACAGCGTAAAAGTCTTCCTGATGCACAAAATGCTGAAAAAGGTTTTATGAATTTTCAACGTCAAGTTGAGAATCTACTTATCACCAACAAAGATATACAAGTAGGCATTAGTACTAAACAATGTGTGGTCGGAGAAAATGGTGAAACTAGCGATAAACTAGAAGTGCAAAATGCAAGTGTTGAATACGTACTAGCTGCTTTGCCAAAAATTTTAAAATCTATTCAAACTAAGAAAAATGAAATTATTGAAACCTTAGAGAAGCGTTAATTTATGTAATCTACCAAGTTGGTTAAACACCTGATCATTTTTAATGGTTAAAACGAATAACTACAGCTTTATAAATTTGAAGGTAGAACAACTACCTATAAAACTTTATTCATTGTAATTATCCGTTTTGCCTCATGAAAAAGAAGATCACATACATAATCAAATTGGTATTATAAAAACATTTGGCATATTACCGAAAAATCATTAAAATCCACGCATTAAATATAATGAGCAAAAGACACCGACTATGACTACAGAATTATTTTTTATTTACGACTCTCATTGCCCGTGGAGTTATGCAACTACGGCTTTAGTGAACAGCATTCAAAAAGCCTATCCAGATATGCAGATTCATTTATGGCATACCGCTTATTACGAAGGTAATGATAGCCCAGGTAAAAGTTCAGCTGATACTGTTTCACGTCAAAGTACAGCCAATTTTGGTATGGATTATATTCGTGATGCCGATAATGCAAAAGATAGTTATATGGCTGCTAACGTTATGGCATGGGTGCAAAATAAACAGCCTGAAAAAGCATTAGAATTGTTAAATGCATTACAACATCAGCACTTTGTAGAAAATAATCCATTAACAGATAAAGACGATTTTGACGCCGTTATTGAACAATTTAAATTTTCGCCTCCGGCGAAAGTGTTTAAATTAGAGCTAAGTAAAGATGCCGAGTACTTGCTTGGGGATATTGCTGAAATACAAGAAGTTATTGAAACGACTGCATTTCCAGCATTAATGTTAGCTGTAGATGATCGATTAGTAATGTTAAATCATAATTTGTATTTAACAAAACCTGAAAAAATTGTCGAAGCTGTTAACCTCGAACTTAAATGAGTAGCTAAAGTAAATGAAACGAGTAGTACTGTTTACTAAAAATAGTTGCCCACACTGTGAGACCGCTAAAAAGTATTTAGATCAAAATGGTATTAAATACCGTCTTTGTAATGTGGGTACGGCAGCGGGACGCAAAGAACACAGTTTAACTGGCTTTCGTGGTGTACCTATATTAAAAGTTGGCGATCAATTTTTAAATGGTTTTACGGTGAAAGGGTTTCAAAACTTATACGGTAAATAGCAGCTTTAACCCCTATGATTACTACTTTAACGGGCATGATTAAATAATCAGGCCCGTGTTATATCGCCTAACTCCTAACGCCTAACTTCCTTTAATGTTTACCACATAACGACCAACTACACTGCCATCGATAAATTTAGTTAAGCACTCAGGCACTTGCTCTAGTGATATTTCTGTAGTTAGAACGGCTAGATTTTCTAGTTTCATGTCGGTAGCCACACGTTGCCAAATATGCTGTTTATCTTTTAAAGCAATGTTCACCGAATCAACTCCTAACAATGACACTCCTCTGGTAATAAATGGAAAGACATTGGTTGAGAAAAATGGTGATGAAACCAAGCCACAACTTGAAACACCACCTCCAGGCTTAATTTGTTTTAATAAATTAGCAAGGTATTCACCGCCTAATGTATCAATAGCATGTGCCCATAAACCACGGCCCATAGGACGTTCACCTATCTCATTGATAACATCGCGATGAAGAACTTCTTCAGCGCCAAGTTCGATTAAATGCTGGCTTTGCTCTGGTTTACCAGAAAATGCGATTACCGAATAACCAAGTTTTTTTAATAAGGCGATGCTAATACTACCTACACCACCAGTGGCTCCTGTTACCGCAACAGGACCATCAGAAGGCGCAGCTCCCATACGTTCAATTTTTTCAACACATAACGCTGCAGTTAAACCGCCTGTGCCGTATATCATTGATTCTTTCAGCGATAAGCTAGTAGGGCACTTAACAGCCCAATTGGCTGGAATTGAAATTCGTTCGGCTAAACCGCCAGACGTATTCATACCTAAATCATAACCAAACACCAGAACAGCATCTCCGGGAGTAAATGTTCCAGACTTGTCTTCAAGAACAATACCTGCAGCATCAATACCAGGCGTGTGAGGATAAGTTTTAGTTACGCCTTTATTACCTGTAGCTGAAAGCGCATCTTTAAAATTTAACGATGAATAATGCACTTCAATTAATAAATCATTTTCAGGTAAATCGACGAGTTGGCGTTCTGTAATCGATTGGGTGAATTGTTTATCGGCAATTTCTTCAACCAATAACGCTTTAAAGGTATTTTTCTTATTCATAACAACTCTATTAATAATATAAACGGTAGTTTCAATGTAGCAAATAGCAATGCAGTCAACTATGTAACTTTAGTCTTAGTTGAATTAATTCTAGTCTGGTTTTGTTGAATATTCTCCGTAAACAAGCCAATATATTATTTATAAATGAATCCATATGTTACTTTAATGCTTTTATCAACCTTATTTAATATCGTAATTGTTTCGCTTGTTGCGCTCTTGAATTTTGAAGCTCTATTGGAATAAGCACTATGGCAAATACAAACAATACTCTGCAAAATACCTCACAAGGGCTGCAAAGATTAAACTTTGCAACTTTGTTAAAAACGATGCGTCTGCCATTTTTAACGTTAACATTATTTTGTGTATTCTTAGGTTTATCTACCGCGATTTATTCAGACGCAGTGATTAGTTGGTTAAATTTTAGTATCTGTTTAGGCGGGGCATTAGCTGCTCATATCGCTGTTAATACCTTAAACGAATATCAAGACTTTCAATCTGGCTTAGATTTTAAAACCACGAAAACACCTTTCAGTGGAGGCAGTGGCGGTTTGGTTGAAAACTCAATGGCTGCGCCGTTAGTGTTAAAAACGGTATACGTATCTATTACTGTAACTGTGCTTTGTGGAGGGTATTTTATTTACCAATTGGGTACTGCTATTTTACCACTTGGTTTATTAGGGATGGTGATTATCATTACCTATACCCGTTACATTAATAAGTCACCTTTATTGTGTTTATTGGCTCCCGGAGTTGGTTTTGGTGCATTAATGGTTGTAGGAACAGACTTTGTGCTTAGTGGTCAGTTCTCTATGGCGGCAATGGCAGCAGGTGCGGTATGTTTATTCTTGGTAAATAACCTTTTATTGTTAAATCAAATTCCAGATGTTAACGCCGATAAAAGTGTAGGCAGAAAGCATCTGGTTATTGCTTACGGTATTAAAAAATCATTACTCGTTTACACGGTATTTTTAACATGTAGTGCAGCTGTTGTTGTATTATCTGGGTTTTATAATGTACTGCCTAAGCTCGGTTACTTTGCCTTAATTCCAATGTTGGCAAGTGTTGAGTCGGTAAGGGAGCTTAATAATGCTCTTAAGGAAGATCAAACTATACCAATACCTGTAATGGAAAAAGCTTTAGGCTTAAATGTTATAGCAGCTAACTTTACCCCATTATTACTCGCAATTTGCATACTGATAGCTACATTTAATCAGGCTAATTAGGGCGTTACAGTTTAAAGTTTTGTGGCACTAAATAAAGTAAACAGTCTGTTTTAGCGATGACTTCATTTTTAGTTGCCATGAAAATATCTAAATCAACTTTGGTCACTAATTGATTATCACGTAAGGTAAAAAATTTATTTATAACATTTTTACCTTCGGTATCAATTATTTGTAAGTTACTTAAGCCCTCATCATCAAGCCAACCTAACATTTGATTAGCTCTTATAACCCCAAAGTTGTGTTGTTCGATATTATTGCAAAGAGTTACCCCTTCGCGGCCTTCATCAGTACAGCTATAAGATAGCTCAGTGTCAGGTTTTAATCGTAATCGTAGTGGGTTTAAATAGATATCTACGTTAAGTTTATGATGACAGCAGCTAATATCGTCAAGTTGTGCGAGCTTATCAATACCCATATAAGCAACTTCATGAGATTGTGCATCTTCACTACTGCCGCATTCTATAGTTATAGCTTCACAGCCAAAATTTTGCTCCATTAACGCACCTAAGCGAATGTCTGACAAAACTAATGATTGGCAAAATAAAGATGTTAACGATAATGCCATTTCATTCTTAGCTGTGCTTACCGAAAAAGCAGGGCTAAAACCAGACGTGTTATGTAAATCAACTACAACTTCAGGGTTTACATCTAAAATGGCTTGTTCGATAATTTGTGCTCGTTTGAAGTATCCATAGTCTATTTCTTTACCGAAACATCTATTCAGATCCATACCGTCTGGTAATGTTCTGTGGCTTAACCTCGGGCTTTGACTAGCTGATTCAGGAGAACAAAAAATAAACCTGAGATTAGTTGTGGGACGTGAAGTTGAGTCGACTCCAGTAAGCCACCTATGGATAGCAATTAATCCAGAAGATTCGTCGCCATGAATTAAAGTAGTAATTACCCTAGTCCTAGTTTGATCTTTACCTGAGATATCGATAACCGTTGGGCCGCATATCGACATAAGAAATTGATCATAATCAGCTTTTAAATGATATTGATCAGGGTCTTGTAAATAGTTTATCTCATTAAAATCTATTAACATGGAATGCACACCATTATTGAAAGCGTTGTTTTACATAGGATGCACTTTTGTATTAGAGGCTTTGTTGATTAAGGTCAAGAATGTTTCATCTTTGTTAATCAGTTTGAACGTAATTGTTGAACAAACTGATTTTTACTGCAGGAGTTATACTTTATAAGCGGGTAAATCGAAATTAAATGGTTTCACTCCATGCATAGTTAAAAAACCAGTATAACTACTTTCGCCATCTCCACTGAATTCAAATTCGAACACACTTTTAATATATAAACCTTGCCTTTTTGAACTGCCAACACCCGTTTTTGAACGAGCAATGGCAATAAATTGTAAGCTATTTTGTTCACAATGTTGTTCTGCTAATGTACGTGCTCGTTCAGCAACTTTACGTAAAAATACAAAGTACCAAATGATCAGGAATGCAAAAAGTAATACGTATATTTCAGCCATGGTTATTTCAACTCTTGTTATTAGTTTTAGTTAATTATTTTTTACTTGGGCAAAAATTTGTCCAATAGCGTTCGCTAATTTATCGCTTCGTTGCTGTGAACGAATGCATTGTAGCAAAGATGGTCTTATTGCTGGCAATGCTATTAAATCTTGGAATACCGCCATAAATACATTTTGCGCAACAATGCTAACCAATTTTTCTAAGAATAACGTCAAGGTATCAGTATCAATTAAAGCTAACCATGCTCTGCCTGAGATGGTTAGTAATAAATTTAAATCGGTTACTTGTTTAGCACTGATGATATCGATAATTAGTGCTTTCACTATTGGGTTTTCTGCACTACCTGAGATCGCTCTAACTAAATTAGCTAAATATTCAAAGTTTATCGTTTCTTTATTTAATTCATTTTCAGCTATCTCAATAATTTCAGCGATTAATGAGATAGGTAAAACTTGGTTTTCTAATGCAGAACAAAGTGGATTGAACACTGTAGTAGGAATATGTGGTAATGCTTGCGATAAAACTTGGCAATTTTCTTCAGTACTTATTCTAGCGCCAAAGTCACATAAGCCTTGCACGCCAACACCTTGCCATGTATCCCATCCAAGATTCCCGCTAAAATACAACTGACAGTGCTCATAATATTCAGATGATTTTTGTTTTAAATCACGTTTAACTACCGCATTTAGCGCGGCTAATTTGTATTGTGTAGGAGTAAAATTGTAAGGGTTAGCTTGTAATAACTCTTCCTGCTTCTTGGTTGGGTCTTGAGTTAGATCGCTTCCTAAGGCTTCAAGGATAATCGCTAAATAATGATTACGGGCACCTTGATTTAATAAACCACGCTCATCCATAGGGAATTTTACAAACCAAATATAAGGTGTTGCTGGGTTTTGTTGCCAAAATACAATGGCAAAACAGGCATGTCCTTGAATGGGATAAGGGTAAGGTTGCATTGCTTGTTCAACTTTTTCAAAGTCTTGTTTTGCAATTTTAGTAACTTTGCGGCCCATATCGTACAAGCGATAAGACGAACCTGATAATTTAAGCAGTTCTGAAATGGTCGATATTTGGTTCATAGTGTTTGGATTTTATGTCCGAAAATTCAGTTTATTGAGATAAACAATGATTAATGGCGGTATTATAAATATAATTACCACTTAACTCCATGTTATTTAGTTTTATAAATATTAATGACTTCAAAATCAGCACAACTAGAAATTTTTCTGCAAACTTTAACAATGCAACTAAAGCACGTTGAGTTATGGCAAGTAGCTAAACCATCACCGCAGGCACTAAGCAGTACACAACCATTTTGTTTGAATACTTTAACGTTTGAACAATGGCTGCAATTTGTATTTATAGAAAAACTGCACACTATGATTATTTCAAACTTGCCTTTACCCACACAAATTTCTGTTAGCCCCATGGGCGAAGAAGCCTTTAAAAATTTAGGAAAAGACGCGACTGATATTATTAATACCCTAGCTGACATCGATGAATTACTAAGTGGCGAAAAGGGCCAACCTAATTATGCAAACTAAAAACATGCAAGATAAAAGGCTACTGGCTACAAGCTCTTTGGATGAGCAACAAACTGATGATATTGATGATGTGCCACCAAAACTTACAATAATATATCAAGATGAACATTTAGTAGCAGTGAACAAACCAAGTGGCTTGTTTGTGCATCGCTCTTTTATGGATCGTGATGAAAAATATTTTGCACTGCAATTGGTCAGAGATATGGTTGGACAGTATGTTTACCCGTTACATCGATTGGACCGTCCAACTTCTGGTGTATTGTTATTTGGTTTGTCTGAAGATGTGGCTCGTAAAATGGGACAAGCATTTACTGATAAAACCATTAAAAAAACTTACTACGCAATAACTAGAGGCTTTTTAGAGGGAGAAGGGCAAGTTGATTATCCTTTAAAAGAAAAGCTCGATAAGCTTGGTGATAAATATGTTTCGCAAGATAAACCCGCCCAAGAAGCGGTAACTGATTACAAAAGTATTTCTACCGCGTCTTTACCTATTCCTTTAGGTAAATTTCCAAGTGTTCGCTATTCTCTAGTGCAATTAAAACCTCATACCGGCAGGCGCCATCAAATAAGGCGACACCTTGCTCATTTGCGTCATCCTATTATTGGTGACATTAACTATGGTGATAATAAGCAAAATCCATTCTTTGGTGAGCACTTTGGTTTTAAAAGGTTGATGCTGCATGCACAAAAATTGGAATTTATTCATCCAATTACTCTTGAAGATGTATGCATTAAGGCTGACTTTGATCAAGATTGGCTGGCAGTATTTTCGAAATTGAATTGGAATTATAAGTATTAGTTGTCCTATGTTTAATAAAAACAATTAAACGGAAGTTTTCGCACTATGCCTTATGTAGAGCTAGGTAGTTTAATGTCATATTTTGTAATGTAAAACTTGATACAACAGCTAATCTACTGTGTTTGTTTATATTTTTACAACTTTTGGGGAAATAACTAGTTTAAAACTTGCTTACACTTTTTAAACAGGTATACTCCTCCTCGCAAGCTTGAAATGCAATACGTTCTATCTCGATTTATAAGTTCCACAAGTTCCAACATCTCGACATATTAAGTAATACATGAAAAAAGCTATATCTCCATGTCGGAGTTGTAACACAATTAATTTATAAATTTAGGAAGATATTATGTCTGATATGAAAAGCGGTACAGTAAAATGGTTTAACGACGAGAAAGGTTTCGGATTTATCGAGCAATCTGAAGGTCCAGATGTTTTCGTTCATTTCCGTGCTATCGAAGGTACTGGTCGTCGTACATTAACTGACGGTCAACCTGTTGAATTTGAAGTAGTTCAAGGTCAAAAAGGCCCACAAGCTGAGAACGTAAAACCTTTATAAGTTTTGCTCTAGCTTAAGCTACTCAAGAAAGTCGATATTTATATCGGCTTTTTTTATGCCTGAAAAACACCGTCATATAAAAGAAGAAACCCATAAATGATATTACCATTTATGGGTTAATCTAAAGTGATAAGAAGAGGCTATTCCGTCAACAGCTGTGACTTAATTTAAGTAAATCCTGAATAACAGAAAAGTGCCATAAGCGGAAGTAGAGAAAATGTATCGTCATCCCCCACGAGTGGAACGAGATGAGGGACCTACTTCAGTGATGTTGTGGGTCCGCAAAGTGCCATTAACGGAAGTAGGAAAACGCCGTCATTCCCGCGAAGGCGGGAATCCATTATTTCGCGGCTTTGTGCCATAAGCGGAAGTAGAACTTTATAGACTTTTACCGATCAGCTTTATTTGTACCAATGCCTTCATTATTTTCGTAAAACAAAGCTATATTGTTAGCAGTCTCGCTTTAAATACTCGTCTGACTTTTTATGTTTATAGAACTCAAAACTAGCTAAAGCGGGAGCAATCCACATGAAAAAATTATCAGAGACAGTAAGATATAATAGAGTAATTAACCACAAGTAACTCAATAAATAGATAAAGTATTTGTTAAATATTTCTATTTTTAACAATGCTATAGCTGCAAAAATGTTAAGAAAAATAAAGCTGAATTTGAAGTAAAGTAACCCACCCCCATATTCCATAATCCCTTTAAAGTTTTCTATGAATGTTATTTCTGTTGGCAGGGAGCTAATAAATGTAATGTAAAAAACACCAAGGAGACCTACTGCCTGCATGATGTAGAAAATTGAAATTAGTTTACACAAAGTTGCGTTTATTATTTTTTCAAATAAAGCCATAAATTATCCAAAGTTAAGAAACTGTTAACATCCGCTGTTCACTCTTATTAGGCGTTAGGTGTTTGATTAAAAATTATCATTATTTCTTGAAAAACATTTATGACTTCTTATCTCATTTTCCCAAGTAGGAAATTCCAAGTTATGCTCTTTGTTTATTAAATCAAAAATAAGCTTTTTATTACATTTAGGGCACTTGATAAACCATAAAGATCCTACGAATCCTATTATAAAAAATAAGCTAGCTAGTTGAACCACATAAAATCTATATCCGTAATACTCTATATCTGGGAAAAAAATTCTAAATATAAATACGCCTCCACCAATCATCCAAAGAGAAGAGAGAAGCTTTAGCTTTGCAATTAATTTGTTAGCCTCGGTATTCATTAAATCCTTTTTATTGATGGTCTGTTAATCGCTCTTAGTAGAATAACCACTTTTAGCTTCGAGTCTATTGAATGTATGTTGATTTGTTATTAATTTTTTATCTAATAACAGATATATGAAGGAAGTGGATTTTTTCTAAGTTATTTGAGTGTTCAAACGGTCGCTTCTCGCTCTTCGGAGCCGTTCATTTTCATAAATCTACTTAAGAATAATAAGAAACTGAAAAATGAATCGATATATAGGCAAGAATAGCTCCTACTAAAGTGGTGATTATTGCAATTTTAACCTTTTTCTTTATGAATATTAAGTACATAACAGGAAAAGTGAAAAGCATTAGTATAATGAAAGGAATCATCATTAGTGGCGTGTTGTTTTCTATAAAAAATAGAGGAAAAAAATAAATTTCTATCCCAAATGCTATTAAAAAGGAGAGAATGATTTTAAGTTTACTTATTTCATTTCCCGTACTTGATTTACTTAATTCATTGCTCATAACATATCCCTTTATTAATCCAACCACCAACTAGGCAGTGTCCGTTCATCGCTCATAAGAGCCTGTCATAAAGCGATATTATTTAACGCTAAAATTCTGTATCGTTGTTAAAAAGTCTAATTTTTCTTCTTCTGATGAAAAGCTAGAGTTTGGAAAAATCAAAGCTATAGCTTTGTCTAAGAATACATATACTGTATTTTTGTCTTCTTCAATTGATACTACAGCTTTCCAATTGTAGAAGTTATATCCAAGCTGCGACTCTTCTTTAATTCCATTTTCTAACAGCTCTATTTTTTTACTTCCCAATACCAATCCATCTTTATTAGGTAGCATCTTCTTCATATAGATTGCCTGCTGAACCTTTATTATTATTAAATAAAGAAAAAATAATGTCGCCACCGAAAATAAGGCTGTATTCCACATGCTATGCGACTTACCTTCAAGCATCTTAAATATAGTCATAACGACCAATCCAAAGACTGCACCCGATGCTATATTTTGAAGTAAGCATAGAATTGTCGTGGTTTTTGATGAAAGAACTTTTTTCAACGCATATTTATTAAATTGAACAAAGTCTTCTTCCGTTAGGTTTACTTCTATATTCACTGACTATCCTTGTTTTTTAGTGGACTTCACTGGCTGTTATTCGCTCAAAGCTGCCAATTACTACAAGTTCTTTAAAGTTTTAGTTTTTAATATATAAAGCCCCAAAATCACCCCGATGATAGGTAAAGAATCATTAACGAAGAGGTAGTAATTAGAACTATTGTATGAAACTTTCATTA
The DNA here is from genome assembly GCF_031583595.1 of Thalassotalea psychrophila. NCBI lineage: Bacteria > Pseudomonadati > Pseudomonadota > Gammaproteobacteria > Alteromonadales > Colwelliaceae > Thalassotalea > Thalassotalea psychrophila. The sequence continues at coordinate 3,133,576 of NZ_CP134145.1, read as the reverse complement.
ATAGTAAGCATGGAAGCGTAACAATTAACAAGAATAATATAACAGACAATTTTGTAGGTTTAATAAGATACTTGAAACCAATAATTGTTAAAGCACTAAATAATAAAAAATACGGAGTGCCCAAAACAATAATATCTTGTATCGCGACACCAAGTATTGAAAGACCAGAGGTATTAAATGGCATTTCAATGCTGCCTAAAAAACCTGCTAGCTGTATAGCTACCCAGATGCTAAATAATGCAAATATGATACTACTAATAGGGTTGGTAAAATTATTGTTTTGTATTTTTTGAAGAATATTCAAAAGTCTTTCCTTAGACACTAACAAGTGTATTTATTTTTAAGCAAGCAATGGCAGCTTATCGCTCATAGCAGCCTGTGAAAGTTTGATTATATTACTTACCTATCACTTTATCTAATTCATGGGCAATAATAGTTACTATCCCACACCCTAATTCAGAATCGTTAAAAATAGTGTACGTAGCAGCAATTTCTTCGAGTGCAGTATCGTCGGATTTGAATCGTATGTAACTTGCACTAACAATGGCAATCTTTTCCGACAAGCTATGGATATATAAATCTTGAATTTTACTATATGAAAAACCTTTAGATTTCATATCAGAAAGCCCACTGCTTAGTAAAGGTTCCAGCTCAACAGAGCTTGCAACATGTAAGTTCATTCCGTTGACTAGCATGGTCGTCGGATAATGAAAATACTTTATTATTTCATTAATATTACCTGGACGGAAGGCTCTACAATATTCGTGAATGAACTGGCTAATTTCTGAATTTTTCATATTTAATAAGCTCGATATATCCTCTGACTCTATAAAATAACAACGATAATTAACCGCTCTGAGTGATCGGGGACGATTACTAAAAACTTGTTATTTTACAATAACATCATGTATTGTATATTTACAAATATTTAAAGCTGCTCTATGGCGGCTTTGAGCGATTAAGAGACCATCAACTTTCAATATTTTATGCAAATAAATTTACCCATTTTTAAATTTTCTCTAGTAATTTTTGCTGCGATAGTCGTATTGCTTATCTTTATAGTTGCTTTAACGAAAGCAACAACAGGTGACCAGCGAACCATCATAGAGCCAGACATAATAATAGATTACTTATATACTGAAAATCAGCAATGTGATTGTTGGTATCGTGCAGAAGGAGGTGATGTATCTGGTTTTTCTGAAGGACTAGGGTGCAATATTTTGGTAATGGATAAAGTTGATAGGGACAATCTTCCAGAGTGCACTTATAAAGTCTGGAAGGATAATTCAAAGCTTAATTAAGTTAACTAATCGTATGGCAGCAAATGGCACAAATCAACCGGATTCAGCCACTTTGAAACTGGAGGAGCTTCCAGCCAACAACATGCTGGAATGACGTTGTACTTTTTCTAATATCGCGTATGACTCTTCTGGCACCTTTGACACATTGAATATAGATCCTGATACTAGTTCTGGAAACAGATATTCTTTATATTCACAATACGATCAATGGCTACCTGATGTCGCTTGAGTTCCTCTTTTTTTGTTTTTTTAAGGCTGAATAAGTGCCTATGGGCTTACTGTAAATTTGCCTTTTTTTGCATTAAATCTCCTCATAATTCTGTTAAACCTCGGACGTTTTACCTTCAAATATTCGTAATCACTCATTTATAATTCATTTCTTTAAAACATCCTTCAAAGTTTAACAAATATAGTTGGACATTTATTCCAACTAACTGCAGTTATTTAAAATACTTAGAAATAATGCTTATAAGCAATAAAGTGGGTAATTACCCATTTAAACTAAATAATGACGTACTCCATATTGTTTGTTTTTGAATTGCCACTACCTTAATCAAGCTTTCCTGAACACCTTTTATTGTCTTTTTGTGCTATCTGAATAAGGTTTCATCCCTTTATTGCTAGGGCCTGTGGGTGAGATGTTCGTTATACCTTTTTGTTCTAGATAAAATTTTATTATTTCATACACTCAGATGCTAACAATTAATTTGTTAACAAATTTTTAACGTTTGGCTGGTTAACTATTTCAAGTAGTTAATTTTAATTTACTAAAAACAATTTAGTAAATTGCAGCACGTTAAAACAAAAATAAAACTAAAAATATGTTTGGGAGTTTGGATGTTTAATTCAAAAAAAGTATCTCTAGCTTTAGTGCTAGCGGGGTTATCTTGTGTAACTAATGCAGCGCCACATGCAGAGAACCATAGTACAGGATCGTTTGATTTAGCTGTTGCTAATGAGCATAAGTTAATTGAAATGCTAAGGAAATCAGGAAAAATATCAAAGGATGCCAATTTAAATGATGCCGAAGCAGCATTAAATGGCTACTTAAAAACACGCCAAGAGCATGAACGGGCTAAAGCTGGAGCACAAGATTTCGACATTGCAAAAATGTTCAAGTCTAGTGGCGGTAATAAGTTAACTCACTCATTAACAAATGGGCAAGGTAACAAATTAGGCCAAACAAAGAAAAATGCACCAGCACCTGTAATGCTAGAAAATTATGAAGATGGTGTTCGAACCGCTAAAGTTTTAGCCTTACTAATTGAGTTCCCAGATTTTCCACATAATTCCATAATTCCTGAAAGTACTGGTATGTACTATGAAGATTACACACCAGGTCATTATGCCGATATATTATTTGGAGCTAATGGTTGGTTTGCTCCAAATGGGCACAAAGCAAATTCAATGAAAATGTACTATGAAGCGCAATCTGGTGGCAGTTACTCTGTTGAAGGTTCAGTTGCTGGTTGGTATATGGCAGAAAAGAATGCTGCATTTTATGGTAATAATGAAGATGGCGATGCGCGTTCGTTAGTGAGAGAAGCTTTAATGCATGCAGCAGCTGATCCTGATGTAAATTTAGCAGATTATGACATTGAAGATCGCTACGATTTAGATGGTGATGGTAATGTATGGGAGCCTGATGGTTTAGTGGATCACGTAATGATCTTTCATTCAAGCGTAGGTGAAGAAGCTGGTGGTGGACAATTGGCTGAAGATGCCATTTGGGCTCATCGCTGGAATTTGGGTGGCGTATTTGGAATAGATGGAACAAATGCATCTGTTCCATACTGGGGCGGTGTAATGGCTGCCTATGATTATACCATCCAACCAGCAGATAGTGCTGTAGGTGTGGTAAGTCATGAATATGGACATGATTTAGGTTTACCCGATGAATATGACACAAATTATACCGGTAGAGGTGAACCTGTTTCTTCATGGTCAATAATGTCTAGTGGTAGTTGGGCTGGCCGTATTGGCGGTACAGAACCAACTGGCTTTAGTGCTTGGGCCAAAGAGTCTTTACAGCATTCTATGGGTGGAAACTGGTTGCATGGTGCAACTGTAGAATTTGATCAAATTGATGGCGAAGGTCTTACCGGCTTGCTTGATGAAGCTGTGAGTAAAGGCGTAAATAATGATGCGATAAGAATTAACTTACCGCAAAAAGAAACATTTATTACTCAACCAACCAGTGGCGACTATGCATACTTTAGTGGATCTGGAAATAGCTTATTTAACGAAATGATGTTTGCAGCTGATTTAAGCTCGGCATCCTCGGCTAAGTTAACATTTAAAACTTGGTATGATATTGAAGCTGATTGGGATTATGCCTATGTGTATGTAGTAAGCTCTACTGGTGTGACTTTCGTTAAGGGAAATATAACCACTGACGAAAATCCAAATGACCAAAATAGAGGTAATGCAATAACAGGAAACTCTAATGGTTGGGTTGATGCAGAATTTGATTTATCCGCTTTTGCTGGTGAAACCATTGATGTACACGTGGCGTATGAAACAGACGGTTACGTATCTAACCCTGGTATTTTTGTTGATGATCTTAATTTAATCGTTGATGATAGCAGTACATTTACGGCGAATGCTGACGATATGGATGCTGAGAAAATGAATCTACTTGGTTTTACTACTGACAAAGGATCTAAATTTTCAGAACACTATTACTTAGCAGAGTGGAGAACTCATAATGGTATTGATGCTGGCTTAGCTCACGTAAATGTTGCTGGGCAGTTATTGCCATTCGAACCAGGATTATTGATATGGTATGTAGATAATGCCTTTGATAACAACTGGGTAGGTGAACATCCTGGAGACGGTTTCTTAGGTGTAGTTGATGCCGATAGACATAGCAATAAATGGAATGATCAAGAAATTGCATCTACTCGCTATCAAATACACGACGCAACTTTCTCTTTAACCAAAGACTCAAATGTTACATTGGACTTGAAAGATAGTTATGGAATTTCTTTAACAGATAACTTTACCAAACGTAACCCAGAGTTTGATGATAGTACATCGTTTATTTCTGCTGATATCCCTGATGCAGGCAGAAACGTTCCTAATTATGGATTGAAAATTAGAGTTACTTCGCAAAGTAAAGATGGCTCAGTTGGTAAAATCTTAATTTACCGTTAATTATTATTCACTCTATCTATAAAGCGCACTAAGTTAGTGCGCTTTTTTTTTGCGCATAGATATGTAAACACAAGCATGACATATCCTTGGTTTACAATGTCGAATGCTAGTATTCAATATCGACCCCTTTGTAACCTGATCATAAATTACCTATACTATTTTTATAACAAAAATAGGATATGGACATGACCTACCAAACGGCTCTACATAACTTTTTAGATAATAGTAAGAAATATCAAGACGAAGCCTTTTTGCACCAACCAATTGAAGGTGTTTGGCATACCTTTTCTTTTAATGATGTTGAACAGCAAGCAAGAACTATTGCGGCGGGGTTACAAAGCCAAGGTTTTGAACAGGGTGATCGCATCGGCATATTTTCAAAAAATTGCGCCGAGTGGTTTATTGTTGATTTAGCCATAATGATGGCGGGCATGATTAGTGTGCCAATTTACTCAACAGCGGGTAGTAAAACTATTCGTTATGTTATTGAACATAGTGCTATGAAAGCGATGTTTATTGGCAAACTTGACTCTTATGATGCAATTGAAGAAAGCTTGAGCGATAAATTTCTTACCATATCTTTTCCTTACCCGACGACTTCTTGCAAAGGTAGTTGGCAAAACTGGTTAACAACGTATAAACCGTTGGATGAAATACATTCACCTTCGCCTGATGATTGTATGTCAATAGTATATACCTCTGGCACAACAGGTAATCCTAAAGGTGTCGTTATCAGTTACTTAAACATTTCGTCAGCGGCTAATAGTACCTGTAAACTTGTTAATGCCTCTCGTCAAGATAGATTCATGTCTTATTTACCGCTTGCCCATATTACTGAGCGCAGTATTGTTGAATGCGCAGCTTATGAATCTGCCATTCAAGTATATTTTGTTGAGTCTTTAGACTCTTTTATTGATGATTTACAACATGCTTCACCAACATTTTTCTTATCAGTGCCTAGGCTGTGGGCAAAATTTCAAGCGCAAATTTTTATTAAAATGCCGGCCAAGAAACTCAAATTACTACTTAGTTTACCTATTATTGGTAAGCTTGTTGCGAAAAAAATTCGATTGAAATTGGGCCTGTCAGCTACTCGTGTGTTTGCCAGCGGCTCCGCACCTATTGCCAAGTCATTATTGGTTTGGTATCAAAAAATAGGGGTTAATATCAGCGAAGGTTGGGGGATGACCGAAACTTCTGGTTTATCATGTGGTAATTTTCCATTTACTTCCAGCCGACTTGGCACAATAGGTGTCCCTGTTGATTGCGTAAAAATGAAATTGTCAGAGCAACAAGAGATTTTGATCAGCGGGGATGCGGTATTTAAACAATATTATCTAAACCCTGAAGCGACTGAAAAAGAATTTACTGATAATTGGTTTCACACGGGGGATAAAGGTGAAATCACTAATGATGGTGCTTATAAAATAGTTGGTCGTATTAAAGAGCAGTTTAAAACGTCAAAAGGCAAATATGTCGTACCGGTACCAATAGAAGGGATGTTGTGTCGTAATAGCGTTATTGAGCAAGTGTGCGTTATGGGACTTGGGCTTAAACAACCTATTGCGCTAGTGGTACTTGGCGAAGGAATAGATAGGCATGACAGTAATATACAACAAGAGTTATTAATAACCTTAAATGAAGTAAATAGTGAGTTAGAAAGCCATCAACGATTAGACTTTATCTATGTTTGTAGTGATGCCTGGGATATAGAAAATGAACTATTAACACCAACATTGAAATTAAAACGCGACAGTATTGAGCAGTTTTACTCGGATAAACTACCGAAAGTAATTAAAAATAAGATTGTTGTAGAGCCTTAAATGCAAATAACCCCTGCTAGTTGGTCTAACTAGCAGGGGTTATCTCTATGTTCAGCTTTTTAGATACGCTTTAAGCGTTCTATACGTTAAATCTGAAGTGAACAACGTCACCATCTTTAACTCTGTACTCTTTACCTTCTAAACGCCATTTACCAGCTTCTTTAGCGCCAGACTCACCGTTATTGGTAACGAAGTCGTCATAAGCAATTACTTCAGCGCGGATAAATCCTTTTTCGAAATCGGTATGAATCACACCAGCGGCCTGTGGTGCGGTGGCATTTACTTTAACCGTCCAAGCGCGAACTTCTTTTACACCTGCAGTAAAGTAAGTTTGTAGATGCAATAAGCTGTATCCAGAATAAATTACGCGGTTTAGCCCAGGTTCAGTTATGCCTAAATCTTCCATAAACTCAACACGGTCGTCTTCATCCATTTCTGATAATTCACTTTCAATTTCAGCACAAACTGCAACAACAACTGCACCTTCTTTTTCGGCAATGGCGCGCACTTGGTCTAAGTATGGATTATCTTCAAAACCATCATCATTCACGTTAGCAATATACATGGTTGGTTTTAACGTTAAGAAGTTAAAATAAGCAACCGCGGCTGTTTCTTCTTTAGTTAAGTCTAAAGAGCGGATCATTTCACCGTCTTCAACGTGTTTAAGTATTTTTTCTAATACCGATACTTCAAACTTAGCGTCTTTGTCACCGCCTTTAGCGCGTTTTGCTTGACGGAAAATAGCGCGTTCAGCGGTATCCATGTCAGCAAGGGCTAATTCAGTGTTAATAACATCAATATCGTCTTGTGGGTTTACATCACCAGCAACATGAACAATGTTCTCATTGTCAAAACAACGAACAACATGCCCAATAGCGTCAGTTTCGCGGATGTTTGCTAAGAATTTGTTTCCTAAGCCTTCACCTTTAGATGCACCAGCAACAAGACCTGCTATATCAACAAACTCCATAGTTGTTGGTAATACACGCTCAGGTTTAACTATGTCAGCTAATTTGTCTAAACGAGGATCTGGCACTGGTACTACACCGGTGTTTGGCTCAATTGTACAAAACGGAAAGTTAGCGGCTTCGATACCGGCTTTCGTTAATGCGTTAAATAGTGTTGATTTACCAACGTTTGGTAAACCGACAATGCCACATTTAAATCCCATGATAAGTTCCTGTGCGTTTAGCTTGCTTTAAAAGTATGAAGTCTATTTTGAGCTTTTTTGAGACCATCTTTTTCCCAGATCTCAAAACAACGAGCACCTTCATCGATGCTTTGCTCTAATAATGTTTGTTCATTTGCTGGGGCTTTGCCCAACACATAGCCGGTTACCCGGTCTCTATGCCCAGGATGGCCAATGCCGATCCTAAGCCTATAAAAATCTTTGTTGTTGGCCATGCAAGAGATGATATCTCTTAAGCCATTATGACCGCCGTGGCCACCGCCTTTCTTTATTTTACAAACGCCTGGATCTAGGTCTAGCTCGTCGTGAGCAACTAAGATGTTTTCTACCGGGATACGGAAAAAGTTCGCTAAAGGAGCAACTGCTTTGCCACTGCGATTCATAAAGGTAGTAGGGATAAGTAAGTGGACAATTTCAGAGCCAATAAGGCCTTTGCCATATAAGCCGCTGTATTTTTTATCGGGCGATAGGGAAATATTGTACTGTCTTGCCAGTTCTTCTACGAACCAGACACCTGCATTATGGCGGGTTTTGGTATATTCGGGGCCTGGATTACCCAGGCCCACAACCAACTGAATATTAGTCGTCAAGGAGAGTCCTCAGCGATTATTCTTCAGTTGCTACTTCTGCATCACCTTCAGCAGCTTCTTCTTCATCATCTGAAGATTTAGCAGCTTTAGGAACGCTAGCTGAAACAACAGCTGAATCGTGGTCTTCACCTTTAGATAACTCAACTGATGTTACGCCTTTTGGAAGAGCGATATCAGATAAGTGTAATGGGTGACCAACTTCTAAGTTTGCAACATCTACTTCGATGAACTCAGGTAAGTTCTTCGGTAAACATGCAACTTCGATTTCATTCAAGTTGTGAACAACAATGTTACCAGCTTTAGTTACTTCTTCTTCATTAATGAAGTGAATTGGAACTGAAGTGTGTAACTCAGTTTTAGCATCAACACGTAAAAAGTCTAAGTGCATTACTTGTTCTTTGTACGGGTGACGTTGCATATCTTTGATTACAACTTTAACTTTCTTTTTGCCGATGTTTAACGTAAGAATGTGAGAGTAAAACCCTTCTTCTTGTTGTGCACGCCAAAGTTTATTGTGAGCTAAAGTAATAGATACTGGTTCTTGACCTGTACCATAAACGATTGCTGGAACTAGGTTCGCGTGACGTAGGCGGCGGCTCGCACCTTTCCCCAAATCTGTGCGAACTTCAGCATCTAATGTATATAAATCCATAATGATTTCTCTATATTAATAGTAAAATTTGTAATTATTCTTTGCGACCAAGAATAATTGTTAATGCCCTAATTGGGCTTCCTTTGTATTAGCGTTACACAAGAATTAACCTGCACTGAGCTAAAAAAGGCGGCGAATGATAACATTTTTAAAGCTGTTAACAAACAAAAAGTGCGCTAAAAAGCGCACTTTATTGAAATTATTTGTAAAGCCAGCGTTATATTTACGCTTACTTAGCAATTATGCTTCAAACATTGCCGAAATAGACTCTTCGTTGCTTACGCGACGAATGGCTTCAGATAGCATACCTGATAAGCTTAATTGACGAACATTTGGTAATGCTTTCATCTCTGGAGTTAATGGAATTGAATCGGTAACGATCATTTCATCAATCATAGAGTTTTTAATGTTTTCAACTGCGCCGCCAGATAGTACCGGGTGAGTTGCGTAAGCAAATACACGACGTGCACCATGGTCTTTAAGAGCTGCTGCTGCTTTACATAACGTGCCACCAGTATCAATCATGTCGTCAACAATAATACAGTCACGGCCATCAACATCGCCAATAATATGCATTACTTGTGAAACGTTAGCTTTAGGACGACGTTTATCAATGATAGCTAAGTCAGTATCGTCTAATAGTTTAGCTACTGCGCGAGCACGTACAACACCACCAATATCAGGAGATACTACAACCGGGTTTTCCAGTTTTTTCTCTAGCATATCTTCAAGTAGGATTGGCGTACCAAATACGTTGTCTACTGGTACGTCGAAGAAACCTTGAATTTGCTCGGCGTGTAAATCAACAGTAAGGACACGGTCTACACCAACACTTGATAAGAAATCAGCAACAACTTTAGCTGTAATTGGCACACGCGCACTTCGTACACGACGGTCTTGGCGAGCATAACCAAAGTATGGAATAACAGCAGTAATACGACCGGCCGAAGCACGACGTAAAGCGTCAACCATTACAATAAGTTCCATAAGGTTATTATTAGTTGGGGCACAAGTAGATTGGATAATAAAAACATCCGCACCACGAACGTTTTCAGTAATTTCAACGCTGATTTCACCATCACTAAAACTGCCTACTTTTGCATCACCTAAAGTAATATAAAGACGGTCTGCAATTTTCTTAGCCAGTTCAGGGGTGGCGTTACCCGCAAAAATTTTCATGTCAGGCACTGTCAGTTCCTCAGAAACATCGACATCATTAAACATAATACACTAAACCTTAATAACAACAGTTATTACAATAAATCCAATGCGATTGGGCTAACTTAATGTTAGCAGAAGCTAAATCATAACAAGTATTTTTTAGCAGGAGTTAATAACGTTTAACTCCAAACCATCAGCTTATAATTTTAGCTCAGCTAAAATAGGCGAATGGTTTAAACCTTTTGCTACAAATGATCTTACACCATTTGGCAGCTTAGACTGAACTAGGACGGCTGATTTTTTATCAATAAACGATGAAAAAATACAGGCACCGGTGCCAGTTAATCTTGATGGCGCGTATTCTAACAACCAAGACATCAATTTGGCAACCTCCGGGAAGCGTTTTATAACTAACTTTTCACAATCATTATGGCATCTATCAATATCAACATTATTAATGTCTATTTTTGCAGTATTTCTGGGTAAATCTTTTGCGCCAAATATATCAGCTGTCGATATTGAACAATTAGGGATTGTTACTAAAAACCAAGGTGTATCAACGTCTATAGGAGTAAGGTGTTCACCTATACCTTCGGCAAAAGCGGTGTAGCCTCGAACAAATACTGGTACATCGGCACCTAAGCTTATTCCCAGCTCAGCAAGTTGATCTGTTGTAAAATTAAGTTGCCAAATTTTATTCAAAGCAAGCAAAGTAGTTGCTGCGTTTGACGAGCCACCACCTAAGCCACCGCCCATAGGTAATTGTTTTTCAAGTTTAATTTCAACGCCTAATGAACAGTTTGCTTTTATTTGTAAAAGTTTAGCCGCTTTAACAATCAAATTACTGTTGTTACTTACTCCCTCAATAGGAGTTAATAAATTTATTTCGCCACTGCTGTTAACTTTAAATTCAAGGGCGTCACCAAAATCAAGAAATTGAAAAATGGTTTGCAGTTCGTGATAGCCATTACTGCGTTGCCCGGTGATATGTAAAAATCGATTGATTTTAGCAACTGAAGAAAAACGTTGAAAAGAATTGTTCACTAATTAAGTTCCCAAGTATGGATGGCCATTTTTATGGTTAAGTGCTGATGCTTAATCGTTAATTGATTTGCCAAACGTAAGTTATTAACTAAATTGTATTTTTTATAGTGTAACTGCCAATAAGTATTATTTACCCAAGCATTTAAGGTTTCCGGTAAATTTGTTGTTTCGGAGTAAGTTATTTGATCTTCGTTTTGTGCTTTTAAACCTTTTATCCAATAAACCAATGCATTAACAGGTAAGCGAATACCTGAAACCTGGTTCAATAAATCTTCCAAATTATCATCTTGGTAGGTTTTTCCATTGGCTTTTAAAGTATGAACATCGCCAGTTGAATTGAGTGATAAAACATTTACCCCTAAAAAAGTGGTGAGTTTTAAATTAGTAGAATTTTTAGTTTGATGCCAATACAAATTTGCACTTTGCTTACTATCACCTTCAATAAAAGCTATTTTCCCTTTTATTGTCCAATCAGTAAGTTCACTTAACTGATTGGCGCGTTGGTTTTTGTTTTGAAACAATTGTTGATCTGTTGCAACTTTTGTTGTGCTACAAGCTGTTAACGTAGTGACTAAGATAAAAATTAAAGCATTCATCAAAGCAATAGGGCTATTTTTGCTGTGTTTTAACATTTTTTTGATAAAAACCTTTGTTTTTTTGTTGTTATCTTGTGGTGCATCTTTCAATCAGCGCGGTAATTTCGTAAAATTAGCACCACTATGATAAAATTTTTTAGCTTAATTAGCTATTGTTAGTCAATTCTAACTTATTTCATCGGTTGAAGATCTGAGTTTAAAAATAAGCTTAAGATTGGTTTTTTATATTAACAGGTTATTTATATTTTAATATGTCCATTTTTGCTGTAGGAATTAATCACAAAACTGCGCCAGTATCTGTGCGTGAAAAAGTGGCATTCACTCCTGATAATCTGACTCATGCATTACAACAAATGATAGAAGAACTTTCTTGTAAAGAAGCCGCTATTCTATCTACGTGTAATCGTACCGAATTATACTTTGTTCAAGATAAGCCTATTGCAGAGGTTCAGCAGCGTATTACTGGTTGGTTAGAAAATTATCATAACGTACCCGCTAGTATGATTTCACCAACCTTGTATTGGCATCATGATCAGCAAGCAGTTAATCATATGATGCGTGTTGCTTGTGGTTTAGACTCACTAATATTGGGTGAGCCACAAGTACTTGGACAAATGAAGCAAGCCTATAGCCAAGCTAAGGCTGCAGGTTCTATGCAAATGATCATGGAACGATTGTTTCAACGAACCTTTGGTGTTGCTAAGCAAGTCCGTACAGATACTGAAATAGGCGCAAGTGCAGTTTCAGTTGCTTTTGCTGCAGTAAGTCTTGCAAAACATATCTTTGCTAAACTAGAAAAAAGTAAAGTGTTGCTTATTGGCGCTGGTGAAACTATCGAATTAGTTGCTAAGCATTTATACGATAATAAAGTGGGTAAAATAACGGTTGCCAATCGCACTGTCGCACGTGCTGCAAAAATGGCGACAGAAATTGGCGCCGAAGTAATAACCTTAGCGCAAATACCTGAACATATTTCAGATGCGGACATTGTCATAAGCTCAACCGGCTCTACATTACCTATTATTGGTAAAGGCATGGTAGAAACGGCATTACAAAAACGTCGCCATCGTCCAATATTTATGGTTGATATTGCCGTACCTCGAGACATTGAAGAACAAGTTGGCGAACTTCAAGATGTATTTTTGTATACGGTAGATGATTTACAGGGTATTGTTGCGCAAAATATGGAAAACCGCAGGAAAGCGGCAGACCAAGCTGAAAAAATCGTTGTTACTCAAACCGATGACTTTATGGCATGGCTTCGTGGATTAAATACTCAAGATGCGGTAATCGCCTATCGTAATCAATGTATGAGTAAACGTGATGAGTTATTATTAAAAGCCAAGCAACAACTTGAAAATAATAAAAACCCCGATGCTGTTATTGCTGAACTGGCAACAAAATTAACCAATAACTTAATGCACGCTCCAACTCGCGCATTACAGTCTGCTGCACAAGGCGGCGAACTAGATAAAATTATTTATCTTCACGATGTTTTTGATTTAGATAAGAAAGATAACTAAATTAAACAATAACTGTTTGAAGATAACCTTACAAAATAACCATTTTGGTGATAATAATTAAATGAATGAATCTGTATATCAAAAGCTTGAAATAATAGTAGAACGTTTTGAAGAAGTACAAGCACTACTGTCTGATCCTGAAGTAATTGGCAATCAAGACAAATTTAGAGCTTTATCTCAAGAATTTTCGCAGTTAGAAGACGTAACAAGAGTTTTTGGTGAGTATAAGCAAGCCGAAGATAACTTTGCCATGGCACAAGACATGATGAAGGATGAAGATCCTGATATGCGAGAAATGGCTCAAGAAGAATACAAAGATGCTAAAGCTGAAATTGAAAAATTAACCGGCGATTTGCAAATTCTATTGATCCCACGTGATCCTAATGATGACAATAACTGCTTTGTTGAAATCAGAGCTGGTGCTGGTGGCGATGAAGCGGCTATTTTTGCTGGTGATTTATACCGTATGTATACTCGTTATGCCGAGAAGAAAGGCTGGCGCACTGAAATTCTGAATATGAATGAAAGTGAGCAGGGCGGTTATAAAGAAATAATCGTTAAACTTGCTGGTGATAGTGTTTATGGCCAAATGAAGTTTGAAAGTGGCGGTCATCGTGTTCAGCGAGTACCTGAAACTGAATCGCAAGGTCGCGTTCATACTTCAGCATGTACTGTAGTGGTAATGCCGGAAATTCCTGAATCACAAGCGATTGAAATTAATAAAGCTGATTTAAAAGTTGATACGTTCCGTGCCTCAGGTGCTGGTGGTCAGCATGTTAACAAAACAGATTCGGCTATTCGTATCACCCATATCCCAACTGGCGTTGTTGTAGAGTGTCAGGATCAACGTTCACAGCATAAAAACCGCGCGCAAGCGATGTCGGTATTACAAGCTCGTCTACAATCAGCTGAAGATGAAAAGCGTCGAAGTGAAGAAGAGTCTTCTCGTCGCAACTTAGTTGCAAGTGGCGATCGCTCTGAGCGTATTCGTACTTATAACTACCCACAAGGCCGAATGACCGATCATCGCATTAACTTAACGCTGTATCGCTTGGGTGAAGTTATTGAAGGTAATTTACAACTTGTACTTGATCCAATTCTTCAAGAAAACCAAGCGGACCAACTTGCGGCTCTTGCCGAGCAAAATTAGAGACTATTTTGCCAACAACTAATATAGACTCGAGTATTACGGGTTTAACTACTATTAAGCAGCTTTTCGATTATTCGAAACGCTGCTTTTTAGTATTTGAAAATGACTATGATGCAAAAGTAGACAGTCAGAGTTTATTGGCTTCCGTGCTTGATAAACCAATAAGTTATTTAATTACTTGGCCAGAAAAACAGCTAACTGAAACACAAATATCTTTATTTGATAGTTTTGTGAAACGAAGAGTCGAAGGTGAGCCTGTTGCCTTTATTACAGGTAAACGCGAGTTTTGGTCATTAGATTTTTTAGTAGCTCCATGTACGTTAATACCAAGACCAGATACTGAAATTCTAGTAGAAGAGGTGTTAAATAATAACCCAACAGAGCAACTTGCCTTATTAGACCTAGGTACTGGCACGGGAGCAATCGCTTTAGCGTTAGCGAGCGAGCACAAACAGTGGCAAATTGAAGCGGTTGAATATAACCAAGATGCAGTACTACTTGCCCAAACCAATGCAAAGCAACTTAATTTGGCCCATGTTGAAATTTATCAAAGTGATTGGTTTAAAGCTATTGACACAAATAAACGTTTTAACGTGATAGTTTCAAACCCACCTTATATAGCTGAAGACGATAAGCACTTAGTTGAAGGCGATATACGCTATGAGCCAAAATCGGCATTGGTTGCCAAAGATGATGGCTATGCTGATATTAGACATATCATAAACGTAGGAAGAGATTTCCTATGTGAAAATGGCCAAATGTATTTAGAACATGGTTTTGAACAAGCTAACAAAGTACAAGAATTGTTTGCTGAATATGGCTATGAAGAAGTTGAAACCATTAACGACTTTGGTGGTAATCCTAGGATCACCAAAGCAATTAAAGCTTAAAGGAATTTAAAGGGGTCAGTACCCTTTAAATTTCAATAACAATTAAAGGGTACTGACCCCTTTAAAAGTTACTGAGCGTTAAGGCGTTGGCCATTTACCGCTTTGCTATCATCACTCATCAAGTATAAATAAAGCGGCATGATATCGTCAGCCTCGGCAATTAAACTTTTATCTTCAGCTGGAAAGGCGCTAGCACGCATACTTGTTTTAGTTGCCCCAGGGTTAATGGCATTTACTCGTAAGCTTGAACCTTCATACTCATCAGCGATAACTTGCATCATACCTTCGGTAGCAAATTTTGAAACGCTGTACGCCCCCCAAAATGCACGACCTTGATTACCTACACCTGATGTTGTAAAAATAAGTGAGGCTGAACTAGATTGAGTCATAGCCGGAATTAATGCTTGTGCCAACTGCATTTGCGCATTTAGGTTTACCTGCATCACATCATCCCAAATTTGTGCACTTATTTGAGTGAATGGTGTTAATTCGCCTAATATCGAAGCATTTAAAAGAGCGCCATCAATTTGCTTAAGTTGTCCAACTATCGTCGAAACCATGTCTTTGTAATGTTGAGCAGTTGCACCTTTCATATCAAGAGGAATAATTGCCGGTTCAGGATATCCCAAGTTTAATATTTCATCATAAACTTGCTCAAGTTTTTTAACAGTTTTACCGAGTAAAACCACGGTTGCACCAAATTTTGCGTAGTTAATGGCTGCGGCGCGACCAATGCCGGATCCGGCGCCAGTTACTAAAATAGTTTTATTTTGCAGGCAGTTAGGTTGAGCTTGATAATCGAACATAGTTAATCAGTCTAAAAATTTACATTGGCGCTATTCTACCTGTACTGAAAGCAGCTTTCGAGAATATTTTAAAAATTAATTTTTCCGTGATTTGTTTTTAATTTGTTGGAAGTTGTAAAAAAATGTAGCAAACTGATAAATGATACGGTAAGTTATATTTATAAAATGCAACTGGTCGTACTAGTTAACTATAAATTAACTATTCGCTAACAAAATAATAACAGCAAGCGATGATATAACATTCTTCTGGGGAGAAAAGATGAAAAAACTACTAATTGGCCTCGCAATAGCGAGTGCTCTTGGCTTATCTGGCTGTGACGATGAAACAATAGCTGACATAGAAAAAGAAAATAATGAAGTAAGTGCCACAGGCACAAGTTCTAGTTTTGGTAAAGCATCGAGAGTTCGTTTTGATCCAGCTGCTGGAGATGTTGCTCCACCAAATGATCTAATGTTTATTGATACCCAAGACGGTACATTAAATATTCCCCTTAATGGTGGTGATCCTACTGACTTTTCTAACCCATTCGTTGCGGCAAACGCACTTGACGGCTGGTCAACTAATCAACCATTCGTATTAAATTTTGAATTTGCTGATGGTGTATCATTAGATCCTGCATCATTATTTGATATTGGTGCCGTAGCTATTTATGAAGTTGTATTAGGCGCTAGTATTGATGACGCCGATTGTGCTGCAGTCGCGCCACTTGTTGGCTGTAAACCGGTTGAAGAATTGATATTAACTGAAGATTACTTCGTGCAAGCTATGGGCAGCAGCCTTGCAATTATTCCGCTTAAACCTTTAAAGCCAAGAACAAGTTATATAGTTGCATTAACAAATAAATTAAAAGATACCAATGGTGAATCAATAAATGGTTCGGTTACTTATAATATAATCAAACAAGATATTGAGACTGCGCCACTTTCCGATCCTCAACAAGCTGGGTTACAGCAACTAACTAACAGTTATGAAAATATAGCTGAAGGTTTTGGACTTAATAAAGAAGACATTATTTATACCATGACCATGACTACTCAGTCTGTAGGTGATGTTCTAAATGTGACTAAGCAATTATTAGCAGCTTCATTAACTGAAAATGCTCTGTTCGCGCCACCGTCAGTTATTGTTGAAGATACAACTTTAACTGCTGCGGATGCTTTAAATATGATGCTTACCGAATTAGGAGCTGCTCCTCTTAGTGAAGATCAGTTTGGTTTATATTCTACCGCTAAACTCTATTCCGGAAAAGTTAGTATTCCTAATTATTTCACTGAGCCTTCAATGGAAAATCCTATGGCACCAATTAATGTGCCATGGAAAGCATTATGTGATTCTGGTGTTACACTAGCCGGTCTTTCTGGTCAAATACCAGAAGCAATACCTGCAGAGCCACAAAGTAAAGATGACGGCGTATGTATGGCATTAAGTGGTGGTGCATTACGGGAAACTAGTAATTGGGATTTATCTGCGTATGGTATAGATACGCCCATTGATAAAGAACGAAATCTAACCAAATATAACTCAATACCTAAAGTGGCTGAAGAGCTGCAAACTGTCGATGTACAAATGACAGTGCCAGATATTGATATGGTAAACTATATCAGAGTGAATGTTTTGGGATTAGAAGAAATCTCAACTCCTGAGAATGGTTGGCCAGTGGCTATTTTAGCCCATGGTTTTACCCGTAATAAAGAGTTTATGTTACCGGTCACTGCGGCGTTATCATTAAACGGTATTGCCAGTGTGGCAATTGATCATCCATTGCATGGTAGCCGTGGCTATGATTTAGACATGGATGGCAATATGGACATAGAAGCTGGTGCAAATCCATTTGCTTACATGAATATTGGTGCATTATTACAAATGCGAGATAATGTTAAACAAAGTGTTACCGATACTTTAGCGTTACGTTTAGGCTTAAACTTTAGTAATGCTCCTATTGATGCAACTCAAGTTCATTATTTAGGTCACTCTCTTGGTGCAATGACTGGTGTTAACTTTTTAGCGCTTACCAATACTCCTCTTGATCCTATGGTTGACCCTCTATTTGCAATCCAAAATGCATCACTTGTTTCACCTACTGGTGGAGCTGCTAATGTTGTTATGGACTCTCCATCATTCGGACCTTTAGCGAAATTTAGTTTAGCCTATAGCCAGTCTGCTGATTTTAAAGCCGCAGTTGACGGTGTTTTCGGTGAAGCCGGACCTACACCTGATCAAATGGAAGCGTTTTGGAATGATTTCGTAGCATCTGAAAACCCTGCATTAGGTGAATTGAACGGTGCATTTGAACAATTTGTATTTGCGGCTCAAACAATCACTGATTCTGCTGATATGATGAACTATGCAAAAACATTAGTAGATACAGGTACTCCTTTACACACTATCGAAATTGTTGGTGATGATATGGATAACTTATCTGATCAAGGTGTTGTTACTAGTGTAGCAAGCGCTCCTTTAGCTGGTTCAACACCACTAATTGATCAATTATTAAAGTTATCTACAGTGTCAGAAACTACAATGGTAGAAGAAGGCACTATATCTGGTGCAGTTAAATTCCTGAATGGTCACCATAATTCGTTAGTTTGGCCTGGCACTAGACCTGAGTCTATGGATGCTGAGCTTAGTGCAAGAGCCACTCAAGAGATGCAAATGCAAATAGCAACTTACTTTGCCTCTGGAGCCAAAGCTATTGTGATCACTGATGAAGCTGTTGTTAAGTAATAATTAGACACAAAAAAACATGTTAAAAAAGGAGGCTTTCGCCTCCTTTTTTGTTTCTTAGAATAGCTAATCATGTAAAAATACATTTATATATATTTTAATCATTCAAGTATTAGGAGAACTTACTTGGAATTTCTTTATGAATATGGCTTATTTTTTGCCAAAGCAATCACCTTTGTTATCGCCGTTATTGCTATTATTGCCGCAATCGCAGGTGCCGCCCATAAACAAAAACACAAAAAGGGCGAATTAGACATTACTGATTTGTCTGAGCAGTTTGAAGATGTAGAACATCATATGACTGAACACTTGCTTAGCAAAGAAGAATTTAAGCAGCACGAAAAAGAATTAAAAAAACAGCAAAAGCTACAAGAAAAAGCTGATAAAAACAATGAGAGTGAAGCCAAGCATCGTTTATTCGTAGTTGACTTTAAAGGCAGTATTGACGCTCGTGAAGTAAATAGTCTTCGTGAAGAAATAAGCGCTATTTTAGCGGTAGCTACTAAAGACGATGAAGTGTTTGTTCGCTTAGAAAGTGGCGGCGGAATGGTACACGGTTACGGTCTTGCTTCTTCGCAACTTGACCGAGTTCGCCAACAAGGTATTCCATTAACAGCCTCTGTAGATAAAGTAGCTGCAAGTGGCGGTTATATGATGGCCTGTGTTGCCGATAAAATAATTTCTGCACCGTTTGCTATTCTTGGCTCTATTGGCGTAATTGCGCAAATACCTAATTTTAATAAATTATTGAAAAAGCATGATGTTGATTTTGAACAATTTACTGCCGGTGAATTTAAACGCACAGTAACCATGTTTGGTGAGAATACTGATAAAGGCCGTGAAAAGTTTGTCGAAGAACTTGAAGAAACACACGTGTTATTTAAAGAGTTTGTTAGTGAGCATCGTCCATCATTAGATGTTGCTAAAGTAGCTACTGGTGAGCATTGGTTTGGATTAAAGGCGAAAGAGCTTGGCTTAGTTGATGATATTCAAACTAGTGATGATTACTTATTGCAAGCTTCCAAAGAGCGTAAAGTAATAGCCATTAAATACGAAGTTAAAAAAGGCATTGCTGAAAAATTTGGTAAAGCTGCTTCTGTTTCGGTAGAAAGTGTGGTGAACAAACTTTGGCAAAACAATCGAATTTTTCCAAGCTAAAACACTTCTTTCCTGCATTGCAATAGTAATGCAGGATAACGATGTAATATAGGGTAATTATGAAACAACAATTTTGGCATGACTGTTGGGATAATACCCATATCGGTTTTCACCAAGATGAATTACAGCCGTTATTAGTTGAATACTTTCCAAGTTTCCTTGAGCCAAATGATAGTCGAGTATTTGTGCCGTTATGCGGTAAAACCTCAGACTTACTATTTTTTGCTGATCGCTTTAAAGTGATTGGCAATGAATTAAGTGCCGTTGCTTGTAGAGATTTTTTTCAAGAAAATCACCTTACCCCACAAGTACAAGAAACCATGTCGTTTAATATATACCAACAAGGCAATATTGAACTTTATCAGGGCGACTTTTTTGCTTTGAGTGCTGAACAATTTCAACCGTTTGACTGGATTTATGACCGCGCTGCTTTAATAGCATTTCCTGAAGTTATGCGGGTTGAGTATGTACAACATATTAAAACCTTTATCAAAGAAAATACTCGAGTGTTCTTATTAACCTTAGAATTTCCTAAAGATGAGATTAAAGGGCCGCCGTTTTCAATAAGTGAAGATGAAGTTATGCGTTTATTTGACGGTTATAAGATAACAAAGAAAGCAGAACGAGATTTAACCGGCCAAAAATTTGCACGAATAAAATTATCTGTAAGTAAGTTAGTTGAAAAGCTTTATATAATTTCAAACTAACTATTCTCACTTAGGACTTAGGACTTAGGACTTAGGACTTAGGACTTAGGATAAGATACAAAAAAGGCGCTAAATATAGCGCCTTTTTTATGTTTATAGAGTGAAAACTAATCGAGCTTTTGATCTTTCAAGTGATGGAAATCAATACGGTCGCGGCTAGTGTCATCAACCGAGTTAAATACTTCTTCATCAAATTGACCTTCAGATTTACCAACAATTACTGTAACCATAGAGTCACCTGTAATATTTACTGCGGTGCGCACCATGTCTAATAAACGGTCAACACCAATGATCAAACCAATTCCTTCTACAGGTAAGCCTACTTGGGCTAATACCATGGCAAGCATTATTAAACCAACACCAGGAACACCTGCTGTACCTACAGAGGCAAGAGTCGCGGTTACAATAACCATTAAGAAGTCACCAACGCTTAAATCTATGTTAAACACTTGTGCGATAAACACTGTGGCAACACCTTGCATAATTGCGGTGCCATCCATGTTAATAGTTGCGCCAAGAGGAACAGTAAATGAGGCAATCGAGTTATCGACACCTAATTTTTTAGTTGTTGTATTCATTGTTGAAGGAATAGTAGCGTTACTACTTGCCGTACTAAATGCGAATAGGGCAGTTGTACGCATTTTCTTCAAGAAAATAATTGGGTTTAAACCGGTTACTGCTTTTAAAATTACCGGGTAAGTTACTAATGCATGGATAATCAAAACACCCAATACTAATAAGAAGTAAGCCAGTAAATTTATAATTGTGCTCATTTCTATTTCAGCAAATAAAGTCGTCATTAAACAGAACACGCCGTAAGGGGCAAGGTTCATTAAAATAACAACTAAGCGCATGATCACTTCATTGAAGTCTTCAAAAAGTTTTGCAACACGTTCGCCAGCCGGGCCCGCTAATGCAACAGATAAACCAAACAGTAAAGCAAACACGATAATTTGCAACATATTACCTTGTACAAAGGCATCAAATGGGTTGCTTGGAAACATATCAATAATAACTTGTGCTAGTGATGGCGCTTCTTTTGCACCATAAGTAACATCAGCGGTCATATTTACACCTTCACCTGGCGCTACTAACAAGGCTGCTAATATAGCGATTGAAATCGCAATAGCTGTGGTCATTAAGTATAACCCTACAGCTCTACCACCAATGCGACCAAGTTTGGATGTGTCATTGAGTGAACATGTACCGCAAATAAGTGATACAAAAACCAGAGGGACCACTAACATTTGTAAACTTGATACAAATATTTTTCCGCCTATTTCGAATATACCATCGACGAAGAAGCCACGTACTGAAAAATCAAAAAGGTAGAGAGGGATCAGAAGGTCACCATCTTTAGGTAACATTGCTTGAAATATACCGCCTAGAATAATACCGGCTATCATGCCAATTACTATTCGGCGAGTTAAACTATTCGCACTTTCTTTATTCATATTGCCTACTTGTCTAGTTATGGTTGTTTTAATCTTATTAATTCTACTACCTTTTCACCAATAGTGTTAATGGTATGTTAATGAATTTATTGTAATTAAAGCCTACTTTTATTGTTAACTATTTAAATTAAGTTGAGCAATAAATTTTTTGTAGTAAAAGGTAACAGTTTTGTAACCAATCGGTTAAGATAAAAATAATTAAAATAAAAATAAAGTCAGGGAGAGCGCTTTGATGAAGAAATTTCAGCATTTTTTTTACCTATTCTTACTCGTTTTTTTAACCGCTTGTGATGGAGATTCTTTTACCGCAGAAGATAAAGACGAAGTTAACCCACTAGAGTCAACGACCACCATAGAGCTTACCATAGATAACACTTATGTTGATGCTGCTACTCCTGCAACTGTAACTGCAAAAGTACAAACAGATGGAGTTGCTGTTGATAATATAGTAGTCACCTTTAGCTCTGAAGTAGGGTTATTTGATATTGAGTCATCTACTGCTTTAACCAATTCTGATGGTATTGCTACTATAGGGTTAACTGCTGGAGCAATTGAGGGAGCAGGAACAATAACTGCGTCCATTGAGTCCGGTGAAATTGGAACTATAGGTTTCGAATCTGCTGGTGACGGTATCGACCCTGATGCGAGTCAAAATCAAGGTGAGTCAGAAAATGTTGTCTTAGTGAATATGAGCATTTCAGCTAGACAAGTAGCTGCGCTTTCCGCGCAAATAATTACGGCAAATATTTCTGATCTTGATGGTCCAGTGGAAGGAACTGTTGTAGCGTTTTCTACTACGTCGGGCTATTTATTACCCTCTTCAGGCAGTGCATTAACTAACAGTAACGGTAATGCAACAATCATAATTAACGCCGATAATGTTGAAGGTGCAGGTACTGTAACTGCAACCGCTCCTAATGGCGAAAGTGCTACAATTAGTTTTAGTAATGCTGGTGATGGCGGTGTTATTGCTGGTAAGCAAGTCAAATTAAGTCTTTCAAACAACCAAGTTTCGTCAGCTAGCCCTGCGACTGTTATGGTTACTGTTACCGATGAAAATGGCGCTGTAGCTGGTGAAGTTGTTAATTTTTCAAGCTCTATAGGTGTCCTAAACCCTTATTCAGGAACTGCATTAACAGATGCTACCGGTGCAGCAACAATAACCCTTACTGCTGGTAATGTTGAGGGAGCAGGATTAGTAAGTGCGACATTGGCTACCGGCGAATTCGATTCTCTTGGTTTTTCAACTTCAGGTGATGCATCTGAAGTAGCAGGGAATGAAGTTTCTTTAACTATATCAACTACAAGCATCACAGATGGCTCGCCATCAATGTTAACTGCTACTGTGACAAATTCAGGTAACCCAGTGGGTGGTGAAGTTGTTAATTTTTCATCTACTTTGGGAACCTTATCTCCTGCCTCTGGAACCGCTTTAACGAATGCTTCAGGACAAGCTGTAATAACTCTTAGTGCAGGTACTAATGCCGGCGCGGGTGTAGCATCTGTCACTTTAGATAATGGTGCAAATGCTAAAGTTGGATTTGAAACTGCTGGTGATGC
The DNA here is from genome assembly GCF_031583595.1 of Thalassotalea psychrophila. Lineage (NCBI taxonomy): Bacteria > Pseudomonadati > Pseudomonadota > Gammaproteobacteria > Alteromonadales > Colwelliaceae > Thalassotalea > Thalassotalea psychrophila. The sequence goes on along the minus strand of NZ_CP134145.1, from coordinate 3,110,091 downwards.
ATCAGCTAAACTTGGTAAAACTATTGTTGTAACCCCAATTACAGATTTAGTTGAAAAATTAGCCCCAGTGACGATTATGGTTAAGGTTACAGATAATGGAGTTGATGTAGCCAATGAGGTTATTAGTTTTACAACAACATTAGGCGCATTTAATCCACTTTCTGGCACCGCACTAACAAACTCCACAGGTAATGCAATAATTGAATTAACAGCTGGTAGTATTGAAGGTGCTGGTATTGTTACGGCAAGTTTAGCTTCAGGCGAAACAGATACCAGTGGTTTTGCTACTAAAGGTGATGGCGATGGAATAACTGATAAGGTTATTGAATTAGATGCTATCGTTGGTACCATTAGTAATGCAGCCCCTGTAATTGTGTGGGTAACAGTTACTGAAAATGAACGACCTTCGGCAAGTGAAGTGGTTAATTTCTCATCTTCACTAGGTGTATTTGATCCAGTATCAGCCACTGCATTAACTGATACTGATGGTAGAGCTTTTATAGAATTGTCAGCGGGTGATATTAAAGGCGCAGGCATTGTTACAGCTACTTTAACTAGCGGTGAGTTAGATACAACAGGGTTTGCGACTGATGGTGATGCGCCAGCTATATTAGGTAAAGAAGTTGCTGTTAATGTTTTAACAAAAAATATAATAGGAACTGCAACATCAATTGTTGAAGCTACCGTAACCGAAAATGGGGCTTTAGTTGCTAACGAATTTGTAAACTTTGCCGCAACACTTGGCCTTCTAGACCCTAGAAATGGTACTGCTCTTACAGATGGCGATGGTGTTGCTTCAGTGACATTATCAGCAGGTACTGTAAAAGGGGCTGGTATTGTGACCGCAACATTATCAAATGGTGCAAAAGGTAACGATACGTTCACTACAGCAGGTGATGAAGTACTTGGCATTTATCTTGATGTAATATTGGTAGAACCCGATACGATCAACCCTATCGATACCATTAATACTACAACCCCTGGTCAGCTAATTGCTACTGTTAATGGCTTGGGCGTTGGTGAAAAAGTGTTAGTTACCTTTAGCTCTGATATTGGTGAAATTTCAATTCCAACGGCAATAACAGATGTAAACAACCAAGCTATTGTTGATATCTATGCTGGCAATGACATTGGAGCTGGTACCATTACTGCGTCGTTAGTATCTGGAGAAACAGGTTCAGCACTGGTTGTTGTTGGCGCCGCTGGTTTACAGATGCAAACTCCAGTAGTAGGGTTATCACCAATTTCTGCTGGTGGTTCTACCAATATATCGGTCACTATTATTGATACTAATAATGGTAACGCACCATATACTGAGCCTGTATTAGTGAACTTTAGTTCAAGTTGTTCTTTAGATGGTAAAGCGCAGCTCGATGAGCAAGTTTCAACGTTCCAAGGCACAGCTGTAAGTTCATATTTGGCTCAAGGTTGTACCGGCAATGATATTATTACTGTTACGGCCAATGCAGGAACAGAAAGCTTAACAGCTACTGCCGCAATTGATGTTGAAGCGGCTGCAATTGGTAGTATCATTTTTGAAAGTGCAACGCCAGAAAATATTTCTCTTAAAGGGATCGGTGGTGAGGAAAGCTCTACGGTTATATTCCAAGTGTTGGATGAAAATAGTAACCCAGTTTCGGGTGAGCAAGTAAGTTTTGAGCTTAATACAGTTGTTGGTGGCGTGAGTTTAAACCCTAATGTGGCAACAACTAATAGCAATGGTTATGCACAAACAGTGATTAATTCAGGCACAGTATCAACAACAGTTCGTGTAACTGCGACAGTTGATAACACAACTCCTAATATTTCATCACAATCGAATAAATTAGTCATATCCACAGGAATTCCAGATCAAGACAGCTTCAGTATTTCTGCCGAAACTCTGAATTTGGAGAGGATCTACGGTAACCAAACCACAATAACGGCAAGAATGGCTGACGCCTTTAATAATCCAGTACCTGATGGTACTTCGGTATACTTTACAACGGAAGGTGGGTTAATTGTTGGCGATTGTCAAACTGCTGATAGTGCGTGTTCGGTGACATTTACCGTACAAGATCCGATTCCAAGTGGTAATACTGTTGAAGAACCTAGTGTTAATTGGGTGAAAGGTGATGATGAATCTTTATTCCCATCCGTTATTAATTTAATGGGGCAAAACTATGGTGGACGTATCACCATACTAGCGACAGCTATTGGTGAAGAATCATTTGCCGATACTAACGGTAATGGCTTATTTGACGTTGATGAACATCCTCTATTTGACACTGGCTTTGATACATCTGGTGATGATTATGATATGCCAGAAGCATTTATTGATTACAATGAAGATAGTGTATTTAACCCAGCTGGCGGAGGAGAAGCTGGTGGTGATTCTGAAGAATTCGCTGATTTTGATGTTTCAGGTGATTATAATTCTAGAGATAATAAGTATACCGGTGTCCTTTGTGCCGAAGATGCAAAACTAGCTGATTTATGTTCACCTGTTCAGTCATTAAATGTGCGTGATTCTTTAGTATTAATAGTTGCGAGCCCGAGAGCTTATGCTGTTCGAGGTCAGACTATTGATGCTTTAGATGCTGATAACGCACTCTTGGCAGATGATGACGATAAAACGGTAAATATAGTTGGTGAAGATACTGGCCATGCAAGCATAATTATTTCTGATGTTCATAACCAACCAATGCCTAAAGGCACCATTATCGAGTTTACCTCTACGGTTGGTTCCATTGTTGGTCCTGATACCTTCACGTGGTCGAATGATAATCACAATGGTGGGCAAGAATTTAGTGTATCTATAAAAGGTGAAGATGAGGCTAAGTCAGGTAGTTTAATTGTTCAAATTACAACACCTGGTGGAACAACAACAACGAAGACATTAATTGATGTTGCTATTCTTGCTGTTGCAGTAGTACCTTAAATTAAATGTAAGTATATAAAAAGCCTCGAGAGAGGCTTTTTTTATGCATAGAAATTAATAACGGCTAAAAGTTGATTGTTATTTGAGCAAACAGTGCAAATAGTTAATAAATTTGAATATTTTTCTTTATGTTTTAATTTAAATTTTATTATGATGGCGCCTTTAATATTGCTTATTTTTAATAATGATCTTCAATAGCTAGAACAAAATTAAAAAAATAATTGCTTGTCAGTGGTAAAATTTACATATATACCTAATAGCAATTAACAATTTTTTTGAGTTATAAACTAAATTTAACTCATCACTACATTATTTCAGATTGAATAATCAAGGCCTGAATACAGGAAAGTAAACGTTTATGGCAAAATCTCTGGTAATTGTCGAGTCACCTGCAAAGGCGAAGACGATTAACAAATATCTCGGCAAAGACTTCATTGTTAAATCAAGTGTTGGTCATGTACGAGATTTACCGACAAGTGGAACCGGTAAAAAAGCAGCAACTAAATCTCCAGCTGAAGTTCGGGCGATGTCGCCTGCAGTAAAAGCTAAGTATAAAGCGAAACGTGAAAAAGTTGCTTTATATAATCGTATGGGTATTAACCCAGACAAAGACTGGGAAGCTACTTATGCGGTACTACCCGGCAAAGAGAAAGTCGTTGAAGAATTACAGAAATTAGCGGATAAGGCCGATATGGTCTATCTCGCAACCGATTTGGATCGCGAGGGAGAGGCGATTGCTTGGCATTTAAAAGAACTTATTGGCGGTGAAGATGAACGTTTTCGTCGTGTAGTATTTAATGAAATAACCCAAAGTGCGATTCAGGAGGCTTTTAAACAGCCTAGTGAGTTAAATATGAATGGCGTTAACGCCCAACAGGCACGTCGCTTTTTAGACCGTGTAGTGGGCTTTATGGTGAGTCCTTTACTTTGGAAGAAAGTTGCGCGTGGTTTATCTGCCGGTCGAGTACAATCTGTAGCCGTTAAACTTGTAGTTGAACGTGAACGTCAAATTAAAGCGTTTGTTCCGGAAGAATTCTGGGAAATAGAAGCTGACACAACCACCAATTCTGATGTTGAATTAAAACTAGATGTTGCCCGTCAAAACGGTAAAGCGTTTAAGCCAACTAGTGAAACGCAAGCGATGTCTGCAGTTGCAACATTAAAAGCAAGCGAATTCAAAGTCACTAAACGTGAAGATAAACCATCTAAAAGTACACCTTCGGCACCATTTATCACTTCAACGTTGCAGCAATCTGCAAGTACTCGTTTAGGTTTCGGTGTTAAACGTACAATGGGACTTGCTCAACGTTTGTATGAAGCCGGGCATATTACCTATATGCGTACCGACTCAACTAACCTAAGTAAAGAAGCGGTTAGTAATTGTCGAGATTATATTAGTAAAAACTTTGGTGATAACTATTTACCAGAGCAAGCAAAAGTGTATGGAGCAAAATCGAATGCACAAGAGGCGCATGAAGCTATTCGCCCATCTGATGTAACTAAAGAAGCCGCATTTTTAGATAAAATGGAAGCAGATGCTCGTAAATTATATGATTTAATTTGGCGTCAATTTGTTGCTTGTCAAATGACAGCTGCTCGTTATGATTTAACAACATTAACCGTTACTGCCGCAGAGTTCGATTTAAGAGCGAAGGGTCGAGTTATGCGCTTTGATGGTTGGACTAAAGTTCACTCAAGAAGTGCCGGCAAATCAGGTAGCGAAAATGATACGCATTTACCAGATATTGCGGTTGGTGAATTGGTAAACTTGAAACACATAGAGCCAAGTCAACATTTTACTAAACCAATAGCCCGCTTTGGCGAGGCTTCACTGGTTAAAGAACTAGAAAAGCGAAGTATCGGTAGACCTTCAACTTACGCATCAATTATTTCAACCATTCAAGATCGTGGTTATGTGCGTCTTGAAACTAAACGATTCTATGCTGAAAAAATGGGTGAGATCGTAACTGATAGTTTATCAGGTAGTTTCAAAAAATTAATGAACTACGATTTTACTGCAAATATGGAAATGCGTTTAGATGAAATTGCTGACGATAAAGCATTTTGGAAAGACGTACTAACTGAATTTTATACTGAGTTCACCGGTCAATTGGCATTAGCTGATAAAGATATGGATGAAGGCGGTATGCAACAGAATTTACCTGTTGTCACCGATATAGACTGTCCAACTTGTGGCCGTAAAATGGGCATTCGTACTGCCTCTACTGGTGTATTCCTTGGTTGTTCTGGCTATAGCTTACCACCTAAGGAGCGTTGTACTAAAACAATGAATCTTACCCCTGGTGAAGAAGCTGTTAGTGTTCTATCAGAAGATCAAGAAACTGAAGCCTTAATGGCGATGCACCGTTGTGGCAAATGTGGCACAGCGATGGACAGCTATTTAATTGATGAAACACGCAAACTTCATGTTTGTGGTAACAACCCTGTATGTGATGGCTACGAGCTTGAACTAGGTGAGTTTAAAATTAAAGGCTACGACGGTCCTATTTTAGAGTGTGATCGTTGTGAGTTCGATATGGAACTTAAAAATGGTCGCTTTGGTAAATACTTTGATTGTACCAATGAAGAGTGTAAAAACACACGTAAGCTGTTAGCAAGCGGTGAAGCGGCTCCTCCTAAAGAAGACCCTGTTGATTTGCCTGAGCTAAAATGTGAAAAATCAGAAGCGTTCTTTAAATTAAGAGATGGCGCTGCCGGTATTTTCTTAGCGGCAAGTACATTCCCTAAATCTAGAGAAACAAGAGCGCCTAAAGTTGCTGAGTTGCATCGCTTCAGAGATAGGATTTCAGAGAAATTTTATTATTTAGCTGATGCCCCTCAAAAAGATGCCGATGGTAACCCTTATATTGTGCGTTATTCACGTAAAACCAAAGAACAGTATGTAATGACCGAAATAGAGGGAAAAGCAACTGGTTGGGTAGCCAAGTATGTTGATGGTAAGTGGGCTGAAGAGCAAACTAAGAAAACGGCTAAACCAAAAAAGGCAGCAGCCAAAAAAGCTCCAGCTAAAGCTAAAGCTAAAAAGGCTGCTACTAAGAAGTAGTTCAGCCAATAGTTTAAATTTTGATTATATTAAGCCGCATTTATGCGGCTTTTTTTTAGCCATGGATGGCGATAAAGTCGACACACTCCATTTTTAACACCGAAATCAAACAAAAAGTAATAAAAAATTAGTTTTTATAACAAAAAATTAACTTTGCTATAGATTATATCTGAATATTGATATATATTTTGATTCTAAGAACGCAGCCATCTATATCAAATTAATATGAAACTACAGCAATTACGTTATATCGTCGAAGTCTTAAATAATAACCTTAATGTGTCAGCAACTGCTGATAGCTTGTTTACCTCGCAACCCGGTATTAGTAAACAAGTACGTATGCTGGAAGATGAACTTGGTATTCAAATTTTTGGACGTTCAGGTAAGCATTTAACTCACGTTACTCAGGCAGGCCATGAAGTAATTCGCATTTCTGCTGATATTTTATCGAAAGTAGAAGGTATAAAGTCAGTTGCCAGTGAATACACTCAACCTGATGAAGGAAAACTTAGAATTGCCACAACTCATACCCAAGCAAGGTATGCACTTCCTGAAGTTATCAGTGGTTTTGTTAAAAAATATGACAAAGTATCACTACATATGTACCAAGGTACACCTGCACAAATAAGTGATGCTGCAGCCAAAGGTGAAGCAGATTTTGCTATAGCGACAGAGTCTTTACATTTATACAATGATTTGATCATGCTGCCTTGTTATCACTGGAACCGTAGTATCATAGTTAGAAAAGATCACCCGTTAGCTAAACTCGCTAACCTTAAAATTGAAGATGTAGCAGCACATCCACTTGTTACTTATGTGTTTGGTTTTACCGGGCGTTCAGTGTTAGATAAAGCGTTCCAACGTGCTAATTTAAAACCTAAAATTGTTTTTACAGCAACAGACGCTGATGTAATTAAAACTTATGTTCGATTAGGTGTTGGTATTGGCGTAGTTGCAACTATGGCAATTGATCCTGAGCAAGATAAAGACTTGGTTGTGCTAGATGCAAGTCATTTATTTGAGCAAAGTACGACTAAAATAGGCTTCCGTAGAGGTACTTTTTTACGTGGTTATATGTTTGATTTTATTGAACGTTTTGCGCCTCATTTAAATAGAGATATCGTCACCAAGGCTATGTTGCTTAAAAACAATGACGAAATTGAAAAGTTGATTGGTGATATCAGCTTGCCGGTTAGGTAGGCTTGAGAAACGAGAAACGAGAAACGAGAAACGAGAAACGAGAAACGAGAAACGAGAACTGTGAAGTGACACCGATTTAGTGGATAGTTTTTAAGTTACGTTTTGAATTAAAAAAAGCACCGCTAGGTGCTTTTTTCGTTTATGGGTTGCGCAGGTTCTTTATTTAAAAGACGTTGAAAGCTCTTCGTCTCACTTTTCTTAATCTAACATTCAATAATGTTTACCGCTAAACCGCCGCGAGACGTTTCTTTATATTTGGTCTTCATATCGTTGCCGGTTTCCCACATGGTTTTAATCACCTTATCAAGTGATACTTTTTGGGTACCTGTGCCACGCATTGCTAAACGAGAAGCATTAATCGCTTTAACTGAACCCATTGCGTTACGTTCAATACAAGGTACTTGTACTAGGCCGCCAACTGGATCACAGGTTAATCCTAAATTATGTTCCATGCCAATTTCAGCTGCATTTTCCACTTGTTTAGGATCACCACCTAATATTTCAGTTAATGCACCTGCCGCCATTGAACAAGCTACACCTACTTCACCTTGACAACCTACTTCTGCACCAGATATAGAAGCGTTGGTTTTATACAAAATACCAATAGCTGCAGCGGTAAGTAAATAGCGGATACAATCATCATCAGATACTGGTTTAACAAACTTATCATAGTAACAGAGTACGGCCGGTAAGATACCTGCAGCGCCATTAGTTGGAGCGGTTACAACTTGTGAACCAGCTGCATTTTCTTCATTTACAGCTAAAGCGAAAAGGTTAACCCAGTCCATAGCTTGTAATGGGTCGGCATTTTTTTCTACTGATAATAAGCGAAATAAGCTTGGTGCTCGGCGAGTCACTTTTAAACCACCAGGTAATATTCCTTCGGTTTTAATGCCACGATCAACACAAGCGTGCATTGCTTTCCAAATTTTTATCAGTTCAGATTTGATAAATGCTTCACTGTTTAAGCATTTTTCATTGGCCATCATAATTGAGCTGATACTTAACCCACTATTTTTACAGTGTTCTAAAAGTTCATTGGCACTGCTGAAACGATACGGACGTTCGATATTGGTATGTAAAGATAATGCTTTATCTTTTTCTTGTTCAAATTCACAGTCTTCAACAATAAAGCCACCGCCGATCGAATAATAGGTTTTTTCTAACACAATATCATTGCCGTTAAAGGCAAAAATAGTCATAGCATTAGCATGGGCTGGCAGTGTTTTTCGGCGATGATAAATAATAGCATCTGCTTTTGGAAACGAAATACTAGTTTCATTGTTTAAGATAATTTGCTCTGTAGCAACAGTATTTTCTAGTATGCTATCTATTTTTTCTACTGCAACAGACTCTGGCGCTTCACCATGTAAACCAAGTATTACGGCTTTACCCGTACCGTGGCCAATACCGGTTTGTCCAAGAGAGCCAAATAGCTCTACTTTTATACGATTTACATCATTAAATACGCTTTCTTGCTTTAATGAATCGATAAAACGGTTCGCCGCTCTCATTGGTCCAACAGTATGAGAACTAGAAGGTCCGATACCAATAGAGAACATATCAAATACACTGATCATAATAAAACCTGAATTATTGAGCGATATTTTTCGCTTAACTGAAATTATGTTCGGATTTTAACTTAAAAGTGGAACTAATCTCAATTTTTAAAGTGAATTATTTTAGATGGCCAACGAGATCTTTTAAAATTGCCGCCGTAGCACCCCAAATATTGTAGTTTAAATATGGCATAAAATAGATATTATGCTCAATTCCTTGGCGTTTAAGCTGGTAGGTTAGGTGGTTTTTTTCATTAATAAAATGTGGGAAAGGTACACTAAATACTTCTTCGACTTCATTTGGGTCAATATTAAATGGGTAATCACCTGGAATGAAACCAATAATTGGGGTAATTTTAAACCCTGTTATGGTGTGATAGTCCTTTAGCTGGCCAACTATAGCGACATCTTTGCGGTTTAAACCAATCTCTTCTTCAGCTTCACGTAATGCGGTATCGGTTAAATCAATGTCTGTTGCTTCAACTTTACCGCCCGGAAAGCTTATTTGCCCTGGGTGATGTTTTAAGTGTTGAGCTCTTTTCGTTAATATAACCTCTATACCTTGTTCAGTTTGAACCAAAGGTATTAATACACTGGCATGTTTAAGGTTACCTGCATGATGGTAGCCACTTTCAATATCACCTAAGTGATGGAAGGAAAAACGTTGTAAAAACTGCTGCTTATCCATTTGCCAAATCCGTTTTTGTATAGCTTTATAATTATCAATTACACCGCTTATTGTTATTTTAGTATAGGTAGTATTTTATTAACTTTATCAAAAGTTTCTTGGTATTCACTGTCGACATTTGAGTCAGCGACTAAGCCGCCTCCAGCCCAGCAATGAATTTTTTCATTTTCACATATTAATGTTCTGATAGTTATGCTGGTATCCATTTTTCCACAGGCAGAAAGGTAACCTACAGAGCCACAATAAACACTACGGCGGTGAGGTTCAAGCCCTTCAATAATTTCCATGGCTCTAATTTTAGGAGCACCCGTGATAGAACCCCCAGGAAACGCACCTCGCAATAAATCGGTGCCATCAAACCCTTGCGCTAACATGCCTTCAACAGTGCTGACTAAATGATGCACGGCAGGAAAGCTTTCAATAGCAAACAGCGAAGGAACGGTTACCGTACCTGCACGGCATACTTTTGATAAATCATTTCTTAATAGATCTACTATCATCAGGTTTTCTGCACGATCTTTGGCTGAGTTTTGCAGATCTATTGCATGTTCCCTGTCAAATTCACTAATAGTTGAGCGAGGTCGAGTACCTTTTATTGGTTTAGATTGTACTTTTTGATGCTTAAGCTGTAAGAACCGCTCTGGAGAGACACTTAAAATGACACCATCTTCGATACGCAAAAAGGCAGAAAAAGGGGCGTTATTACTATGTCTTAATTTTTTATAGGCGTTAAACTCATCACCTTGATACATTGCACTAAAGCGTTGCGCTAAGTTAATTTGGTAACAATCGCCAGATAATAAATAATCTTGTACTTTAAAAAACTTATCGGAATATTGCTGTTTAGTCATATTTGAACGCCAATCAGTGGCAAGCTCAAATGGCGCTGACTTTGACATCGCTTTACTCAGCTTGTTTTCTATCTGCTCTGTTAAATATTTTAAGTTGTCATCAAAGCTAACTAAACAAAACTGTTGTGTAGTTCGATTATAAATAATTGCCGACTTATAAATACCTACCGCCATTTCTGGCATAGTAATATCAATAGAGCTTGTAGCAGGGATTTCTTCAAAACGACGGCCTAAATCGTAACTAAAGTAGCCAACAGCACCACCACAAAATGGAATATTTTCCTGTTCTTTAATATCTGAAGGGAATACTTTTTGTAGCGTTTGTTTAACTAATAATAAAGGGTCGTCAGTAGAAACTTCTAACTCGTTTATTTTTAACCAATGAATGCGTGTTGAATTAATCGAAGTTTTTAAGGTTACAACCGGATCAAATACCATGATGTCATAGCAACAGTCGACATGATCACTATTGCCAGAGTCTAGCCAAAAAGCCCAATTCTCATTTGACCAAGCAGAAAATAGCTGTTCAGGTGTTAAATTTTTTGCAGCCGTTAACTCACAAGTAAAATAGGGAGGAGAAGAAGTTTTGTCATTCATTACTTGGTTTTAATTCCTAATTGCAGGCAAACATACACAATGGTGTCAGTATAGCGATTGTTGGCGCTATTGTAGCAAAAAAATATTATGAATATAGCGAAATGTCTAGTTGTTGAAGATATTTGCCTGTTGTATTATATGTATACTTTTACACACCGTTACATTACATAACAACGAGAATAATATGACTGTTATTAAGCAACAGGATTTTATTGATAGCATTGAAGATGCTCTACAATATATCTCTTTTTATCATCCTTTAGATTTCATCCAAGCCCTTGAAAAAGCTTACAATAAAGAGCAGAGCACTGCTGCAAAAGATGCAATCGCACAAATCTTAATTAATTCTCGCATGTCTGCCGAAGGCAAGCGACCTATCTGTCAAGATACAGGTATAGTGACATGTTTTGTTAAAGTGGGAATGGGCGTTAAATGGGATAATACCGATTTAACCGTACAACAAATGGTTGATGAAGGTACGCGTCGTGCATACTTAAACCCTGATAATCCTTTGCGTGCTTCTATTGTTAAAGATCCTGCTGGAAAACGTATTAACACTAAAGACAATACGCCAGCGGTAGTACATATAGATTTAGTTGCCGGTAATGAAATTGAAGTGATGATTGCTGCTAAAGGCGGCGGCTCAGAAAACAAAACTAAAATGGTGATGTTAAACCCAAGCGATTCAATTGCTGATTGGGTTGTTAAAACACTGCCTACAATGGGCGCAGGTTGGTGTCCTCCAGGAATGTTAGGTATAGGTGTTGGCGGTACGGCTGAAAAAGCAGGTGTTCTTGCTAAAGAAAGCTTAATGGATCCGGTAAATATTCAAGACTTAATTGAACGTGGCCCACAAAATGCTGAAGAAGAGCTACGTTTAGAAATTTTTGAACGTGTAAATAAATTAGGCATTGGCGCACAAGGCTTAGGTGGTTTAACTACCGTTGTTGATGTAAAAATTAATTCAGTGCCAACACACGCTGCTTCTAAACCTGTAGTGATGATCCCAAACTGTGCGGCAACTCGTCACGTACATTTCCACCTTAACGGTTCTGGTCCAGCCGATTTAACACCACCTAAACTTGAAGAGTGGCCTGAGATCACTTGGGAAGTTGGTGAAAATGTTCGTCGAGTAAACGTTGATGAATTAAGTAAAGCCGATGTAAGTGACTGGAAAACTGGTGAAACCGTATTACTTAGCGGAACTATTTTAACCGGCCGTGATGCGGCACATAAACGTATTCAAGACATGTTAGCGAAAGGCGAAGAATTACCAGTAGATTTCACTAACAAGTTTATTTATTACGTTGGCCCAGTTGATGCTATTGGTGATGAGGCAGTAGGCCCAGCAGGTCCTACAACAGCAACACGTATGGATAAATTTACAGAAATGATGCTAGCCGACACCGGACTTTTAGGCACAATAGGTAAAGCTGAGCGTGGAGCTGCTACAGTAGAGACTATTAAAAACCATAAGTCGGTGTACTTAATGGCAGTTGGCGGTGCGGCTTACCTTGTTTCTAAAGCAATCAAAAAAGCGAAGGTGGTTGCCTTTGAAGACATGGGTATGGAAGCTATCTATGAGTTCGAAGTAGAAGATATGCCGGTAACGGTAGCAGTAGACAGTACGGGTGAGTCTGCTCATGTAACCGGGCCTGCTATTTGGAAAGCAAAAATTGAAGAGTTAGACACAAAACTAAAAGCCTAATTCATCTAAAATCATTATAACAAGCGCTCTTTAGGGCGCTTTGCTATATTTAGAGCATTATTAAAAAGAAAGAAAATTATGAAGTTAAACAACATATTAAAAATTGCAGCGTTAACTGTAATACCGTTCTCAGCTAACGTTAGCGCTGAAATATTAACGGTAGAAAAACTTAACAGTTTAAACCAAGTACATAACGTGAAGATATCACCTGATGGCTCACAACTTGTGTACGGCGTTAAAAAAGGACAAGAAAAGGGCACTAATCACCTTTGGTTACAAGATGTGAAATCTGGTGCAGTAAGCCAATTAACCAGTAATAAGGCTAGTGAGTCATCTGTTGTTTGGGCAAAAGATGGTAAAGGTGTTTACTTCTTATCTGGCCGTAGTGGAAAAAGCCAAGTTTGGTTTTTATCTACAGTCGGTGGGGAGGCAGTTCAGTTAACTGACTTTCCTTTATCTATTGAAGGTTTTAAATTATCAAGTGATCAATCACAAGTTGCTTTAGCGTTTACGGTTTTACCCGGCTGTAAAACATTTAAGTGCTCAGTTGATGCCTTTGCCGCACAAGCAGCGAAAAAACATAACACTCGTGCATATGATCAGTTAATGGTTCGTCACTGGGATACTTGGTTAGATCAATTTAACAGTCACTTATTTGTAGCTAACCTACAAAAAGGAAAAGTAACTACTGAAGCGGTTGATTTAATGGCTGACTGGGACACCGACTTTGCTGGGATGAACCAAGTTTCATTTAATCCAAATGGGAAAAGCTTAGCGTTTTCAGCAAAAGTACCTGGCGTTGATCACGCCTGGACAACCAACTGGGATATATTTGAAGTAAATCTTGAGTCGAAAGAAGTTGCCAACTTAACCGTTGATAACAAAGCTTGGGATGCTATGCCTGTTTACTCAGCTGATGGTCGTTACTTAGCCTATAAAGCTATGAAAACTCCTGTGTATGAGTCAGATAAATTTAGCTTACAGGTTAAAGATTTACGCACTAAAGCTGTTAAAGATATTGCACCATTATGGGATCGTTCTATCTCTAGTTTTCAGTTTGGTAGCGATAACCGCAGTGTTATTGCTATTGCGCAAGATATTGGCCAACAATCTATTTTTGAAATAGATTTACAGTTTGGTGATGTAACGCCTATTTATAATCAAGGCTATGCTGGTAATGTATCAATTAATGGTGATGCCTTATATTTTACCCGTCATAACTTAGGTAATCCGAGTGATATCTTTACCATCAATAAAGACGGTTATGGTTTTAAACAATTAACTCATTTGAACAAAGCTAACCTAGCTGACATTGCATTCGGTGATTTTGAGCAATTCAAATTTAAAGGTTGGAACAACGAAGATGTTCACGGTTATATCGTAAAACCAACAAACTTTAAAGAAGGTGAAAAATACCCAATTGCATTTTTAGTACATGGCGGACCACAAGGCAGCTTTGGTAACATGTTCCACTACCGTTGGAATGCTCAACTTTGGGCAGCACAAGGCTACGGAGTTGTAATGGTCGACTTCCATGGTTCAACTGGTTATGGACAGGCGTTTACCGACTCTATTTCTCATGATTGGGGTGGTAAACCACTTGAAGACTTACAAAAAGGTATGGATTACATCACCGAGAAAAATGCATGGTTAGACCGTGAAAATGCTTGTGCTTTAGGCGCATCATACGGTGGTTACATGATGAACTGGATCATGGGTAATTGGTCTGATGGCTTCAAATGTATTGTTAACCACGCAGGTTTATTCGATATGAAGAGCTTTTACAATGTAACCGAGGAACTATGGTTTCCAGAGCATGATTTTGGCGGTCCGTATTGGGAACAAGAAGAAGAGTACACAAAATTTGATCCTTCTCGCTTTGTTGATAACTGGAAAACACCTATGTTAGTTATCCAAGGTGAGCTTGATTATCGTGTGCCTTATGGTCAAAGCTTAGGTGCATTTACAACGTTACAACGTAAAGGTATCGATTCACGGTTAGTGATGTTTCCAGATGAAGATCACCATATTCGTAACCCAGATAATTTAAAAGAATGGTATAGAGAAATTTTTGTTTGGATGGAAAAATACATTAAACCTACCAGCACTAAGTAAATAATCTTTTATTTAACCTATTAAGAATCCCAGCTTTTGCTGGGATTCTTGTTTTAGAAAACAATATCATACAAACCTTCTTAACTTGTTTACTTGACCATTTCTTTTTCTTAGGGTTAAATGGACTGTGATAATATACAGTACTTTCTGTTGATTGATACTAATAACAATTAAGAAGCCCTATGATAGAAATTCCATACTTTACTTTTATTGCCATTTCCCTATTAATTTTACTCAGTATTTTTTGTTTAGTCTTACTCAGTAAAGTCTCCGCTTTATCTTCAGTTTTGCTGCAACAAAGTAAAGAAACCTCAGTGGTTCAAGATAGATTGAAACAATGGCAAGAACAACAGCAGTTGATGTTTGCCCAACAGGAAAAGTTACGCAGTAATTTAGAAAGTTCTAGTAGCGATTTACAGCTAAAGTTAATGCAGCAATTAAACGATCATAAAGAGCAGTTTAATAAAAACCAGATGTTTGCCATTAATCAACTTATTGCCCATTTAAGTAAAACCACTAAAGAAAGCCGAGAAGAGCTTTCTAAATCATTAGCGAGCAATTCTGAAGTTATGGCTAAACGCATGACTGAGCTCACACAAAGTACAGATAAACGCTTACAAGATATTTCGGCAGGCGTTGAAAAACGTTTGACTGATGGATTTGATAAAACTACTAAAACATTTAATGACATACTAAAGCGCTTAGCGTTAATAGATGATGCACAGAAGAAGATAACCGAACTTTCTACTAACGTGGTCAGCCTGCAAGAAGTTTTGGCTGACAAACGATCACGTGGCGCATTTGGCGAAGTACAACTCAATGCACTTATTCGTAATGTAATGCCAGAAAAGCACTTCTCAATACAGCACACCTTATCGAATGGTAAAATTGCGGATTGTATTTTATTTTTGCCCAAGCCTACAGGTAACGTCGTTATTGATTCTAAATTCCCTTTAGAAAGCTACAAAAAAATGACCGATAACGAATTGGGTGATAGTGATAGAAAATTAGCTGAGCGTCAGTTTAAAGTCGATATTAAAAAGCACATTAATGACATTAGTGATAAATACTTAATCGATAATGAAACTGCTGATGGTGCGGTAATGTTTATTCCTGCAGAAGCAATATTTGCCGAAATACATGCCCATTACCCAGAATTAGTTGAAGAAGCTCATAAAAAACGGGTTTGGTTATCTTCACCAACTACGCTTATGGCTATTTTAACAACGGCGAGATCTGTATTAAAAGACGAAGCGACGCGCAAACAAATTCATTTAATACAAGAGCATCTATCACATTTAGGTGCTGATTTTGGCCGGTTTAGAACACGTTTTGATAACTTGGCAAAACATATCGACCAAGCAGCAAGTGATGTAAAACTTATTCATACATCTGCCAATAAAATATCCGGTCGTTTTGAAAAAATAGAACAAGTAGATTTAAAAGATAATGAAGTGGAAAAAATAGCAGAATAAAACTAGGGTCAGAGTCAGATTATTACGCAATAACCTGACTCTGACCCTAGTTTTTATCATTAAAGTGCCATAATTACGCTAATAAATACTATTGAAAGTAAGATAGGACAAACATAGCGTAAATAGTTGCCCCATAACTTCAACGAAGGCTTACTAGCGAGTAAAGCCTGATCTGCTAATTGATTACCGCGCTTCCAAATCCAACCAACAACGATAAAGTAAAATAGCCCCATGATTGGTAACTGGAATGTATTTACCCAAGTTATAATAAGTCCAAACAAGCTATCAAAATTATAAACGATGGTCATACAAGCAGTTAGAACAATAAGTGAAACCAAAATTGTCGCTTTACTTCGGGAATAACTTTTATCTTCAACTAAATATGCAACAGGTACCTCTGTTGATGAGAGAGTGGACGTTAGGGCTGCCATAGACATCAATGAGAAAAACACTAGGGCTACATAAACACCAATATCACCCATGGAATCAAACAAGGTAGGTAATATTGAAAATATTAATTGCGGGCCGCCAATAAGCTTTCCATCTGCAAATACCTCTAAGCCCAGATGTTGAGCGACAAACAAGGTTGGAATAATTAATAAACCCGCAAGAAAAGCAATCAATGTATCAAGTGCGCCAATTGATATTACCAGTTGGCCCATATTGGCATTCTTTTTCATGTAAGAGCCGTAAACCATCATACCGCCAACACCAATGGACAATGAAAAGAAAGCTTGCCCCATGGCTGAGATTATCAGCATTGGATCTTGCAACTGGCTAAAGTCGGGTTGTAAGTACATCGCCACCCCTTCATTTGCACCAGGTTGTTGTAATATATAAATAATTAAGCCAATTAGAAGCACAAATAAAATTGGCATCAATCGGCTAGACCAACGTTCAATTCCTTTGCTCACCCCTTGGTTAATGATCAAAGCACCTAAAATAATGAATACTGGCGTAAAGGCTAAATTGCGAGCGTGGCTTGATTCACCAAGCCAAATAGCAGCATCAGTAAACCCTATTAATTCCATTAATGGTGATAATGCATGAGCAAGCATCCAACCAGCAACTATGGTATAAAAGCTAAGCATTAAAATGGCGCCAAGCAGACCAAATAAACCAGCGTACTTACCTAAGTTTCGAGACACATCTTCACAGGCATCTTGTAAAGCTCCTACTGGATTTTTTTGAGCTTGATTACCAATGTACATTTCGGCATATAACGCCGGTAAAGCTAATAAAACGGTCACAATAAGGTAAACAAATACAAAAGCGCCACCGCCATTGTTTGCTGCTTGAGTTGGGAAACCCCAAATATTACCTAGGCCTATCGCTGAACCTGCAGCTGCTAAAATAAACCCTAGACGGGATTGAAAGGAATCTCTCGTTGTACTCATAAAGTATTTTTCATCATCATTATTATTATTCTCTATAGGCTGAGCTTACCTAGCTTTTTAAAGGTTTGGCAAGTTAAATTGTGAAATACACGTTAATAAATAGCTTCTAGTGAATATTGAACTGGAAACCTGCAATAACACTGCTTATCATAGTCTTCATCGTTTAGTTTAATATTTATTGAATATGCTGCAATTTAAAATAATTCCCGTTACCCAGTTTCAACAAAATGCCACTTTAATATGGTGCGATCAAACCATGGAGGGAGCATTGATTGATCCTGGAGGAGAAAGTAACCGATTACTCGCCGCGACTGAGCATGAAGGTGTGACGTTAACAAAATTGTTGTTAACCCACGCTCATGTTGATCATGCTGGCGGCACGCAAGATATTGCTGATAAATTAAACTTGCCTATAGAAGGTCCGCATAAAGCAGATCAGTTTTGGATTGATATTTTCCCACAACAAATACAACAATTTGGTTTTCCTGAAGCAAGGGTGTTTAAAACAGGTCGTTGGTTAGAGCAGGGGGATAATGTAACTGTTGGTAATGAGATATTAGAAGTATATTTTTGTCCTGGCCATACGCCAGGGCATGTGATTTTTTTCAGTAAAACGGCCAAACTTGCTCAAGTTGGCGATGTGTTATTTAAAGGTTCAATTGGTCGTACTGATTTTCCTAAAGGCTGCCAAGAAACCTTAGTAAATTCAATTAAAACTAATTTATGGCCATTAGGTGATGATGTTAGGTTTATTCCTGGTCACGGACCTATGAGCACCTTCGGTGAGGAGCGACGTAGCAATCCATACGTAAAAGAGGGCGTAAGGTAAACACTGCTGAATAGTTTTTCTATTTAAGATTACAAATGACAATTTATTAACCATAATATTAAAGGCCATGTACAACCTAATAGGGAAATATTATGAACGTTTTTGAAGTAAATCACCCGTTAGTAAAACATAAATTGGGTTTAATGCGTGTTGCCGATGTCAGTACTAAGGATTTTCGTGAATTAGTATCCGAAGTCGGCAGTTTGTTGACCTATGAAGCATCAAAAAACTTTGAACTTGAAAATATAACCATTGATAGCTGGAACGGACAAGTTTCAGTTCAACAAATTAAAGGAAAAAAGGTAACCATCGTACCAATACTACGTGCTGGTTTAGGGATGATGGATGGTGTGCTAAAACTGATCCCTAACGCCTTAATTTCAGTTGTTGGCATGTACAGGAATGAAGAAACGTTCGAGCCAATTGTTTATTTTGAAAAGCTTGTTGGTGAGATTGATGAGCGACTAGCACTGGTTATTGACCCTATGCTTGCCACAGGTGGTTCTATGATAGCGACAATCGATTTATTGAAAGAGCGTGGTTGTAAAAATATCGTCGCTTTAGTTCTGGTTGCAGCGCCAGAAGGCATTAAAGCCTTAGAAGAGAAGCATCCAGATATAGATTTATATACAGCATCTATTGATGATCATTTGAATGAACATGGCTACATCATACCTGGCCTTGGAGATGCAGGTGACAAAATATTTGGCACCAAGTAGCCTTATAACCCGCTCACTGTTACTTTTGCTGTATTGTTGGTATCACGACTCTCTCTAATAAGTTCGTCACCACCAATTCTATTTTCTGACTTTGCTAATCGGTCGTATAAAACTACATTTACCGTAGCGGCTAAATTCATGCAACCTATGGTAGGTATATATACTACTGAATCTGCGTTATCGATAACTTCTTGTTCAATCGTGCCATCTTCAGGACCAAAAATATAATAGGCATTTTCAGGGTGTTCAAAATCGGGCAGGGCAACTGCACCTTCAACTAAATCAATACAAACAACTTTAGCACCATCAGGCACTACATCTAATAAACGGTTTGTTTCAACTAGTGGGATGTTTAATAGCGCATTTTGAGTATCGGTATGAAATTTCTTTGCAAAGGCATAACGGCCTCCATCGTAGAAAACTGAATCTACTTGGTAACAGCCACTCGCGCGCATTACAGCACCTACATTACTTGGGCTTTTAGGATTAGTTAAACCGATAGTTGCTTTACTTGTCATGCGATACCTAATGAAATTGGAGTATTGATGACAAGTTCTATGCTGTCATGCTTAATATGAAGGGGATTATATAGAAATTTTCAAGATGAACAAATTTAATCAGCTAATTATGAGCAAAATAGGAATTTAAACATCCATGTTATTTCTGCATATGGCTCTTCTCTGAGCAAAAAAAAGAGCAGAAAGATCTGCTCTTAACCGTTCACTAACATTATCGGTTAGTTACCACCACTACTACCATGGAGGGATTTTCTGAATAACTTGCTTCTGAATAGGCAAATGCTTTTGACATTGACACGCTAATAATAGTTATGAAAGTAATTACCATTAACACTAAAAACTTTTGCTCCGTAAACATATGCCAGTTCCATAATAAGAAAACATTCACCCAATACTATTATTCTAAACCAAAATTGTAGAAAGTTATCAATAAAACCTAAGGTTAATGGGATTGTTTAATATCATGAAATCAAATGAAATTATTAACGATGTTAATAACTTCATCATAAATTATATTTTATAGATATTTTCCAAACACTCTTTATTTAACTAGTTTTTGTAATTGGTTGTGTAATATTACGAAATGACTTTTATTTTCTTTTGGTTCTTTGTTAAGATCCTTGCATTAAAAAAATAATCATAGAGCGCTATACGATGGATCAGAAAATTAAAGTAGAAATAGATTTATTTGGTCACGATCTTAATTGTAAGAATACACTATCTAAAGTAATCACCGAAGGTTTGGTTCTTAATAAACTTAAATTTCATGAACGCATGACGAGAGTGTCGCAACAATATTGTGATAGAGCGCATGTGAAAATGGAAACATTTGAAGTGTCCGATACAATTATTGAACAGTTATCAGGTGAGATTAAAGTCGGATATAGATGGGATTCTTACTATGATTTTGAAGATATACAGCATTTTGATAAAGTGTCTGAGAACTGGCCTTTTTCTATCAAAAATAACAAAGCGTTGTTTGAACTCGATTTACCCGAATTACATGTAACACATGAATTATAGCTGAATAAAAATTAAGCCATCAAAAAAGCCAGTAGTTTAACTACTGGCTACATTTATTTTATACGATTTATTATTACTGTTTTGCCCGCATTGCATTAGACACTTTTGAAATAGGGGCCTTATCTAATTTATCTGAAATAAACCAACCGGCCTGCAGTAATTTATCAAAATCTATACCATGCTTAATACCTAAGCCATTAAGTAAATAAACCACGTCTTCGGTTGCAACATTACCCGATGCGCCTTTAGCATAAGGACAGCCTCCAAGACCGGCTATTGCAGAATCTACCACACTTACACCACTACTTAATGCCGCGTAAATGTTAGTAAGCGCTTGTCCATATGTATCATGGAAGTGTACCGCTATATTCTCTATTGGCACTTGCTGACTTACCGCGTCTAGCATTGCTTTTACTGAATGTACGGTACCAACACCTATGGTATCGCCAAGAGATATTTCATAACAACCCATATCAAATAGCTTTTTAGCAACAATTGCCACTTGCTCAGGTGCTATATCTCCTTCATAAGGGCAGCCAACTACACAAGAAACATAACCGCGCACTTTCAATCCATGCTGTTTTGCCGCAGCAATAACGGGTAAAAAACGCTCTAAAGATTCATCAATTGAACAATTAATATTCTTTTGGCTAAATGATTCTGAAGCGGCACCAAAAATAGCAACTTCATCAGCATTAACCGCAATCGCACTTTCAAAACCTTTCATATTTGGTGTAAGTGCCGCATAAGTAATACCATCTAGACGATTGATGCCGTTAAAAACATCAGTTGATGTAGCCATTTGTGGCACCCATTTAGGAGATACAAAACTACCACTTTCAATATAGCTTACGCCGGCATTAGCCAATTGCTCTATAAGAGAAATTTTGTCTTCTGCACTGATAAGTTTCGCTTCGTTTTGTAAGCCATCTCTAGGGCCAACTTCAACAATTTTCACTTGTTTAGGCAAAGAGTTCCCTGCGCCGCTAGTTACAATAGTCATGATTATTCACTCTCAACTTCTGCAGTAAACGCTAATAATTCAGCGCCACCATCAACCATATCACCAACATTGAAGTAAAATTCGCTAACACTACCATTATTTGGTGCACGAATAGTATGTTCCATTTTCATTGCTTCCATGATTAGTAATGGTTGATCTTTTTTAACTGTTTCACCTACAGCGGCTAATAATGTCACCATAGTGCCATTCATTGGTGCTGTTAGACCGCCACCACTTTGCTCATTGCTTGCATCACCACAGTCTGGTTCAACTTTAGTAAAATGAATCACTCCAGTTTGTCTAAATAGGCTATATTGACCAAGATTTTCACCAACAGTAGCATTGAAGCGATAGCCATTTACGTTAGCAAATAACGTGTCGCCATCTATGTGCCCCTGACAATCAACAGTTTTACCAGCGACTGTGATTAAATAAAACGTACTACTACCTTGGCGTTTTTCTTCAACATTTACTGGATAAATTATATCGTTATGCTCTAATTCAAATGCATGAATATGAGATTCGTTGAGTCGCCATGCGTTGGTGGCATTCCACGGAGAATGCGGGTCATTTGTGTTCTGCGCAATCGCCTTTGCTTTGTTAGCTTGTGCTAATACTAAATAAAGTGCAGCAATTGGCAGTTCGTCAGAAAGTGTTTTCTCGTCATCATGAAAAATTAAATCATGATGTTTTTCGATAAACCCAGTATCTATATCAGCTTGCTGAAAGGGCTTAGCCGTAGCTAAGTTATAAAGAAAGTCGATATTAGTGGTAACACCTTGAATTCGGTATTCCATTAACGATTTAGCTAATAACTGTAGGGCTTTTTCACGGTTTTCACCCCAAACAATTAATTTTGCGATCATCGGATCATAGAAAACACTGACGTCATCACCTTGGCGAACACCGGTATCAATACGCACATGCTCATTTTCTGCAGGTGTTCTTAAATAGCTTAATTTACCTGTAGCAGGTAAGAAGTCGTTATTTGGATCTTCAGCATAAATTCGCGCTTCAAAAGCATGGCCATTAAGTACAAGTTCATTTTGCTTTAACGGAAGGGTCTCATCAGCGGCAACACGAAGCTGCCACTCAACTAAATCTTGGCCTGAGATCATTTCAGTAACCGGGTGCTCTACCTGCAAACGTGTATTCATTTCCATAAAGTAGAATGAACCGTCAACATCAAGCAAAAATTCAACTGTTCCAGCACCCTGGTAACCGATTGCTTTCGCAGATTGAATTGCTGACTCACCCATTTTCTGGCGTAGCTCTACGCTCATGTTTGGCGCTGGCGCTTCTTCTATCACTTTTTGATGGCGACGCTGTACAGAACAGTCGCGTTCGAATAAATAAACAGCATTGCCATGGTTATCGCAAAATACTTGGATTTCGACGTGACGAGGTTGGGTTAAATATTTTTCAACCAACATAGTATCGTCACCGAATGATGATAAAGATTCTCGTTTTGCAGCGGCTAAAGCTTCTTCAAATTCACTTTCTGACCAAACTTGACGCATGCCTTTACCACCGCCACCAGCTGTGGCTTTAAGTAATACAGGATAACCCATATCATCAGCCGCTTTTTTTATAATGGCTGGATTTTGATCATCGCCATGATAACCAGGAACTAAAGGTACATTGGCCTTTTCCATGATAACTTTCGCTGCAGACTTTGAACCCATAGCTTCAATTGCAGGAACAGGAGGGCCAATGAAAATAATATTTTGTTTGGCACATTTTCGGCAAAAATCTGCATTTTCAGATAAGAAACCATAACCAGGATGAATAGCCTGTGCGCCAGTTCTTATTGCCGCTTCAATAACTTTATCACCAAGTAAGTAACTTTCTCGAGAAGGAGAACCACCTATATGAATGGCTTCATCGGCCATATTCACGTGTAAAGAATCGGCATCTGCATCAGAATAAACTGCAACAGTTAAAATGCCCATTTCACGAGCTGTTTTAATAATGCGACAAGCAATTTCACCACGGTTTGCAATTAATATTTTAGTAAACATTGTTGTATCGATCCTATTTTGTTATCCAGGCGGCAGGGCGTTTTTCAAAAAATGAAGTTAACCCTTCTTGACCTTCTAGTGACACTCGAATTGCGGCAATACGCTTACTAGTATCTTGTAATAATTCATCATTTATTGGCTGGTATGCCACATCAAAAGCAAGTTGCTTAGCTTGTTTTACTGCTGCTGGACTATTTTGTAATAATACTGACAGCATAGCCTCAACGTTATCATCAAGCTCATCGACAGCGCAGACTTCGTCGACTAAGCCTATTTGCTCAGCCTTGCTAGCAAAAAAACGCTCAGCAGTTTGAAAATATCGACGACAGGCTTTTAGCCCCATAGCGTTTACCACGTATGGACTAATAGTTGCTGGAATAAGGCCTAGTTTTACTTCACTTAAGCAAAAGCTAGCTTTTTCTGAGGCAATGGCAATATCACAGCAACTTACTAACCCGACTGCACCGCCAAAAGCAGCCCCTTGCACTTTAGCAATGGTTGGCATTGGCATAAAATTAAGGACTTTAAGCATATTAGCTAAGGCATTGGCATCTTTTAAGTTTTCTTCATAAGAATAACTTGCCATGCGCTTCATCCAACCTAAATCAGCACCCGCTGAAAAGCTTTTTCCGGTTGATGCCAATACCATTGCTCTAACGTTTTCATTACTTGCAATGGTATTAAAGGTATTGGTTAGCTCGTTAATTACAGCGTCATCAAAGGCATTATGTTTGTCTGGATTGTTTAAAGTAACGGTAGCAATACCGCGATTATCTATGTCTAGTAATACTTTATTATCATTCATCAATTCTGTCCTACATTCTAAAGATACCGAAGCGGGTATCTTCGATTTCTTTATTTAACGAGGCTGAAATTGCTAAACCTAATACTTGTCTGGTTTCACTAGGATCAATAACACCATCATCCCAAAGGCGGGCTGAGGCATAATATGGGTGACCTTGTTTTTCGTAGGTATCAATTATTGGTTGTTTAAATTCAGCTTCAGCTTCAACACTCCAATCTTCACCTGCTTTGGTTTTTTGATCGCGTTTAACTTGAGCTAAAACGCCTGCCGCTTGTTCACCGCCCATTACTGAGATACGAGCATTTGGCCACATAAATAAGAAACGAGGGTCATAAGAACGACCACACATACCGTAATTACCTGCACCAAAACTACCACCAATAAGCACGGTAAATTTAGGAACCTTAGCACAAGCAACAGCGGTAACCATTTTGGCACCATGTTTCGCTATGCCACCTGTTTCATATTGTTTACCAACCATGAAACCGGTAATGTTTTGTAGGAAAATTAGTGGTATTTTTCGTTGTGCACATAACTCAACAAAATGAGCGCCTTTTTGTGCAGATTCACCGAAGAGTATCCCGTTATTAGCGACAATGCCTACTGGATAGCCGAAAATACGTGCAAAGCCACATACAAGCGTTGTACCGTATAATGCTTTAAATTCATCAAATTCACTGCCGTCAACTACGCGAGCAATAACTTCACGTACATCATAAGGCTGACGAGAATCTTTAGGAATAATGCCGTAAATCTCTTTACTGTCATACATTGGCTCTTTTACTTCTTCAATGTTCATTTGAACCGGCTTAACGCGGTTTAAATTAGCAATAGTTTGACGAGCAATTTGCAATGCATGATGATCGTTTTGAGCCATATGATCTGAAACACCAGAAGTACGACAATGAACGTCAGCACCACCTAGGTCTTCAGCACTAACAACTTCACCTGTTGCAGCTTTAACCAGTGGCGGACCAGCCAAAAATATGGTGCCTTGTTCTTTAACAATAATAGATTCATCGGCCATAGCTGGTACATAAGCACCACCAGCAGTACAAGAGCCCATTACAACTGCAATTTGTGGAATGTTTTGTGCAGACATATTCGCTTGGTTAAAGAAAATACGACCAAAATGTTCTCTGTCAGGGAATACATCGTCTTGATTTGGCAAGTTTGCACCACCAGAGTCAACGAGGTAAATACAAGGTAAGTTATTCTCTAAGGCAATAGTTTGTGCACGAATATGCTTTTTAACTGTTAGCGGGTAATAAGTACCACCTTTTACCGTGGCATCATTAGCAACGATGACACATTCTTGACCACCCACACGGCCAATACCGGTAATGATCCCTGCTGCTGGAATGTTGTCTTTATATACATCGTTGGCAGCGAGCTGAGAAAACTCTAAAAAAGGTGAACCTGAATCTAAAAGGTTATAAACACGGTCGCGTGGTAATAATTTACCGCGGCTTAAATGGCGTTCTCGACTTTTCTCGCCGCCACCTAGTTTAATATTGTCTAGTTTAGTTTTTAAGTCGTCTACCTGTGCTTGCATATGCGTTGCATTATCGGCAAAGTCTTGGCTGCGAACGTTGATTTTACTGGTTATTTTAGCCACGGTGCTAACCTTATAATTTGTTTGAAATTTTAATGGGGTCAGTACCCTTTAAATTAATGGGTACTGACCCCTTTATTCTTTTACTTATTTTGACTCTGAAAATAATTCACGGCCAATAAGCATACGACGAATTTCAGAAGTACCTGCGCCAATTTCATAAAGCTTAGCATCACGTAATAAACGACCTGCTGGGAATTCATTAATGTAACCATTGCCACCAAGTAATTGAATTGCATCTAATGCCATTTTAGTAGCAAGTTCCGCTGAATATAAAATAACGGCTGCTGCATCTTTGCGGGTAGTTTCACCACGGTCACATGCCATGGCAACCATGTATGCATATGATTTTGCTGCATTCATTTGAGTGTACATATCGGCAATTTTACCTTGGATTAATTGAAACTCACCAATAGATTGGCCAAATTGTTTACGGTCATGAATGTAAGGAACAACTAAATCCATACAAGCATCCATAATACCTAATGGTCCACCAGACAGAACAACACGCTCGTAGTCTAAACCTGACATTAATACACGTACGCCTTTGCCTTCTTCACCTAAAATATTTTCAGCTGGCACTTCACAATCTTGGAAAACAAGCTCACAAGTATTAGAACCACGCATACCTAATTTATCGAGTTTTTGATGACGAGAAAAACCAGGGTAGTCACGTTCAACGATAAAGGCTGTCATACCTTTGGAGCCCGCATTAATATCGGTTTTTGCATAAACTACATAAACATTGGCATCTGGACCATTGGTGATCCACATTTTGTTGCCGTTTAAAATATATTTATCACCTTTCTTATCGGCGCGTAATTTCATACTAACTACGTCTGAACCCGCGTTCGGCTCTGACATTGCAAGTGCGCCAATATGCTCACCAGAACAAAGTTTAGGCAGATATTTCATTTTTTGCTCATGACTACCATTTTTACTTAATTGATTTAAGCAAAGGTTAGACATAGCGCCGTAACTTAGGCCAACAGAAGCTGATGCTCGACTGATTTCTTGCATTGCTACCATGTGCTCTAAATAACCTAAATCTGAACCACCATATTGTTCTTCAACGGTCATGCCTAATAAGCCTAAATCACCAAATTTACGCCATAAATCTGCTGGAAATTCATTATCAATGTCAATTTGTTCAGCACGAGGTGCTATTTCATCGCGAGCAAATGAGTTAACTGTGTCGCGGATCATGTCCACGGTTTCGCCTAAGTTGAAGTTTAATGATGAAAATGTAGAAATCATGCTGGTTCCTTTAATAATGTATTTTATGTACTTAAAATAATATTTATTACTATTTTAGTTTAAATTATTGCTTTGGTTTAATTCTTTATGCGCCATTTCACAACGCTTCTCTAATGTGTCTAATTCCATTAACACCACTTTAATGTCATCGAGTTGCTGAATTAATGCTGTTTTTTTATCTGAAATTAGCTGTTTTATAGTATCTAGCTGGCTAGTACTGGTTTTATCTGCATCATACAATTCAAATAATTTACCAGTTTCAGCTAATGAAAAGCCTAGGCGCTTACCGCGTAATATTAACTTTAACCTCACACGGTCACGTCTATTATAAATACGAGTTTGGCCTTTACGCTCTGGAATGACTAACCCCTGATCTTCATAAAAACGGATACTACGAGTGGTAATATCAAATTCTTTAGCGAGATCGCCAATTGAAAAAGTTGCAGTTTTTTGAGTTGCCATTAGATTATTCTATTAATAATTTGAATTGAGTATATCTAAAGAGGTAGTTTACGTAAAGGTAAACTTTTGATGTTTGTAGTTCTTAATTATTGATGAAATATGAAAAGTGCTAATGGCGAATATAAAGCCGATTAAGAAGGTATTTCTACTGATCGTCACGAATTGACTACAATTCTACTTATTTTGTATGAGCTTTACGTTGGCGTAAACTTGAAAAATATTGTACCCTAATGCGAAAATTTATTATCTAAGAATTCATTTAAATAAAGGACAATTTGCATGTCATTATCAGATCCTATCGTAATCGTATCAGCAGTTAGAACACCTATGGGTGGTTTTATGGGCGCACTTAGCGATGTTGCTTCGCCAACATTAGGCGCACAAGCAATTCGTGCGGCTGTATCTCAAGCCAACTTAGCTTCAGACCAGATTGATGAAGTTGTTATGGGGTGTGTGCTTGCCGCAGGCTTGAAACAAGCGCCGGCTCGTCAAGCAGCTCTTGGCGCAGATTTAGATCTTGGCACTGTATGTTCTACAGTAAGTAAAGTTTGTGGCTCAGGTATGAAAGCGACAATGAATGCATTTGATTCAATTGCTGCTGGCAGTATTGATGTAGCCGTCGCAGGTGGTTTTGAAAGCATGTCACAAGCACCTTATTTATTACCTAAAGCTCGTGGCGGAATGCGCATGGGCCATGGCCAAGTTATTGACCACATGATGTTTGATGGCTTAGAAAATGCCTACGACGGCATTGCTATGGGCTGTTTTGCCCAAGAAACAGCTGACGACGTTAACTTTACGCGTGAAGACATGGATGCATTTGCCATTTCTTCATTAGCAAAGGCTAATGCTGCTATTGCTGCAGGTCATTTTAAAAATGAAATTACACCTGTTACATATAAAACACGTCGTGGTGATGTAACAGTAGATACAGATGAGCAACCTGGTAATGCCCGTCCAGAAAAAATCCCTTCATTGCGTGCTGCTTTTAAGCGTGATGGTACAATTACAGCCGCTAATTCAAGCTCTATTTCAGATGGTGCTGCAGCAATGGTACTAATGCGTTTATCTGATGCTGAAAAGCGTGGGTTAACTCCTCTTTGTAAAATTGTTGGCCATACTAACCATGCACAAAAACCAAGTGAATTTACTGTAGCGCCAGTTGGTGCTGTTAATAAGTTATTCGCCCGTATCGGTTGGTCTGTCGATGATGTTGATTTATTTGAAATCAATGAAGCGTTTGCCATGGTAACTATGCTTGCGATCAAAGAACTAGATTTAGACAATGAAAAAGTTAACGTTCATGGTGGTGCATGTGCACTTGGTCATCCTATTGGTGCAAGTGGTGCTCGTATTATCGTAACGCTTATCCATGCATTAAAACAACGCAGCTTAAGTAAAGGTGTTGCCACACTTTGTATTGGTGGCGGTGAAGCTACAGCAATCGCAGTTGAGATGCTTTAGTTAAAACAAAATTAAATAACCGCAGCTTTTGTTGCGGTTTCTGTATGTAAAAACGAATTATTGTTCTTTAATTGAACTATAGAGCTTTGATTCAAGATCAGGAACTACCAATGAATTTTAACTTATCTGAAGATCAGCAGATGTTTGCTGATATGGCTAGCCAATTTGCGCAAGCTGAATTCGCACCTTTAGCCGCTAAATGGGACAGCGAACATATTTTCCCAAAAGACGTTATTGCTAAGGCTGGAGAACTGGGGTTTTGTGGTTTATATAGCCCTGAAGATGCCGGAGGCTTAGGCTTATCACGTTTAGACTCGTCAATTATTTTTGAACAATTGTCTATGGGGTGTACCGCCACAACAGCAATGATCACAATCCATAACATGGCTACTTGGATGATAGCCACTTGGGGCACCGATACTGTTAAAGATGAATGGTGTGAAGGTTTAGTCAGTGGTCAACAACTGGCTTCTTACTGTTTAACTGAACCTGGTGCAGGATCTGATGCCGCAGCACTTCGTACCTCTTGTAAAAAAGATGGTGATGAATATGTGATTAATGGCTCAAAAATGTTTATCTCAGGCGCAGGAGAAACAGATGTTCTAGTTGCTATGGTACGCACTGGTGGTCCAGGAGCTAAGGGGATTTCTGCGGTAGTTATTCCTGCTAATGCCGCTGGCGTTATCTACGGAAAAGCCGAAGAAAAACTTGGTTGGAATGCACAACCTACTCGTTTAATAACCTTTGAAGATGTTCGTATTCCTGTTGCCAATTTACTTGGTGCAGAGGGTGAAGGTTTTGCTATTGCTATGAAAGGTCTTGATGGCGGTCGTATTAATATTGCTACTTGTTCTATCGGTACAGCTCAGCAAGCACTTAATACTGCTATGGAGTATATGCAAGAGCGTGAGCAATTTGGTAAGCCAATTGCAGCTTTTCAAGGGATGCAATTTAAGTTAGCTGATATGGCTACTGAATTGGTTGCAGCACGTCAAATGGTACGTTTGGCTGCATTCAAATTAGACAGTAATGATCCTGAAAAAACAGCGTACTGTGCAATGGCTAAACAGTTTGCAACTGATATTGGTTTTAAAGTATGTGATGCTGCCCTACAAATTCATGGTGGTTATGGTTATATCAAAGAGTATCCATTAGAGCGTCACTTTCGTGATGTTCGTGTACACCAAATATTAGAAGGGACCAACGAGATCATGCGTCTTATTGTTTCACGTCGTTTATTAACTGAAGGCGCAGGCCAAATTTTATAAGGTTTTTTTATCCTATGACTGATTTATTACAATTAGAAAAAAATGGTAATACAGCGGTAATTACTTTTAATAATCCTCCTGCCCATACTTGGACAGTTGAAAGCTTATCTGCCTTAACAACTATGGTTGAAGAGCTTAACCAAGATAAAGACGTTTATGCGTTAGTTGTTACCGGTGGTGGTGAAAAGTTCTTTTCAGCCGGCGCTGATTTAAACCTGTTTGCTGATGGCGATAAAGAAACAGCTACACTAATGTCTAATTTATTTGGTCAGGCATTTGAAACATTATCTAAGTTTCGTGGCGTGTCTATTGCGGCTATTAATGGCTGGTCAATGGGAGGTGGACTTGAAGTTGCCTTAGCGTGTGATCTACGTATTGCTGAAGAACATGCCAATATGGCACTACCTGAAGCTTCGGTTGGTTTGTTGCCATGTGCTGGTGGAACGCAAAACTTGCATATACTAGTTGGCGAAGGTTGGACTAAGCGTATGATTTTATGTGGTGAACGTGTAGACGCGCAAACGGCACTACGTATTGGTCTAGTTGAAGAAGTTGTTGCTAAAGGCACAGCTAAAGACGCTGCTATTGCACTTGCCAACAAAGTTGCACGTCAAAGCCCTGTAGCTGTTGCTGCATGTAAAAACCTGATTCAAATGAATCGCTCAATGCCAATTGCTGATGCACTACCTGTTGAACGTAAGGCTTTTGTCGATTTATTTGACAGCAAAGATCAAAAAGAGGGGGTTAATGCCTTTCTTGAAAAACGTAAACCACAATGGGTAAACGGATAGGATTAACAAATGTCTGAAGTAGTATTATTTGAAGAATTAACTTGTAGTAACGGTAAAAAAATTGCAGTTGCGACACTAAATGCAGAACGTTCATTAAATGCTTTAAGCCATGACATGGTTAAGCAATTATTCCCACAGTTATCTGTTTGGCAAAAAGACAGTGATATTGCTGCTGTCTTTTTACATGGCGCTGGCGAAAAAGCGTTTTGTGCCGGTGGTGATATCGTTCATCTGTATAATAATTTGCCTGAAACAAATGGTGATCCAGCTCCAGCAATCGAAGAGTTTTTCACTGACGAGTATCAATTAGATCACTTAATTCATAGCTTTAACAAGCCATTTATTGTTTGGGGAAATGGTATTGTTATGGGCGGAGGTTTAGGTTTAATGGCTGGTGGTAGTCATCGCGTTGTTACTGAATCTACCCGTATTGCTATGCCAGAAATTAGTATCGGTTTATATCCTGATGTAGGCGGCAGCTATTTCTTAAATAAAATGCCAGGTAACAGTGGTTTGTTTTTAGGTTTAACTGGCGCATCAATTAATGCCAGTGATGCTAAATATACCCACCTTGCTGACCATTTTATTTCTAATGATAAAAAACAATCAGTATTAGACGAGTTATTAACAATAAAATGGGGCGATACCATAGCGCTTAATCATGAGAAATTAAACTCTATAATGGTCGATTTTGAACAACGCTCTATTGCTAGTGCTCCAATTTCTAATGTACAGCACCACCAAGCATTAATTTCTGACTTAACAAGTTCTGATAATTTAGCCTCAATTGTGGAAAATATCTTAGCATTTGAAACAGAAGATAAATGGTTGTCGCGAGCGAAAAAGTCACTTGCACACGGTAGCGCATTAAGTGCCATGCTTACTTATCGTCAACTTAAAGAAAGCGCAAACTTATCTTTAGCGGATTGCTTTAGATTAGAGCTTGGTGTATCAACAAAGTGTGGTGAATTTGGTGAATTCAAAGAGGGTGTTAGGGCACTTTTAATTGAAAAAGATAATAAACCAGCATGGAAGTACAAAGATGTTAGTGATGTAGACACTAATGTTATTGATTGGTTCTTTACAATGCCTTGGACACCTGCTGAACATCCATTAGCACAATTATAAGCAAAAAATAATACCAATATAACGTCCGAATAACTTCGGACCAACTAAATTTCAAAAGTTAGGAGTTAACCATGGCGAACATCGCATTTATTGGTTTAGGTAATATGGGCGGGCCAATGGCCTCAAATTTACTTAAGTCAGGTCATCAAGTTGCAGTTTTTGATTTATTTCCCGAGGCTGTCGCTAAATTAGTTAGCGAAGGCGCTTCAACTGCAGATAAAGTTTCAGAATGTGTAAAAGATGCAGAGTTTATCGTATCAATGCTACCAGCTGGCAAGCATGTTGAAGGTTTATATATAGGTGATGATGGTTTAATTAACTACATTAAGCCGGGATCATTGGTTATCGATTCATCAACAATCGATAAGGGCACCGTAATAAAAGTATCAACTGAATTAGCAAATAAAGATATTAATTTTGTTGATGCGCCAGTATCTGGCGGTGTAGGTGGTGCTCAAGCTGGAACGTTAAGCTTTATGGTTGGTGGTAATGTTGCTGATTTTAACCTAGCTAAACCTATTTTAGAAAATATGGGTAAAAATATTTTCCATGCAGGTTCTCACGGTGCAGGTCAAGTAGCTAAAGTATGCAATAACATGCTATTAGCAGTCTTAATGTCCGGAACTGCAGAAGCTCTACAGCTTGGCATGGACAATGGTCTTGATGCTGAGGTACTCTCAGACATCATGTTACAGAGCTCTGGTCGAAATTGGACCTTAGAAGTATATAATCCATGTCCTGGGGTGATGGAAAATGTACCATCATCAAATGATTATAATGGTGGTTTCATGACGAATCTAATGGCTAAAGATTTAGGTTTAGCTATGGATACTGCTGTTCAGAGCCAATCTTCAACTCCAATGGGAGCCTTGGCAAGAAATCTATTTGCATTACATGCAGGTCAAGGTAATGGCAGCAAAGATTTCTCTAGTATTATAAAAATGTTTAAAAAAACCTGAAGTTAAAGGTTAGAAGTTAAGGATCAAAAATGAATTTACAAGATAAAGTGATTGTAATCACTGGTGGCGGCCAAGGTTTAGGTCGTACAATGGCCGTAGAATTTGCCAAAAAAGGTGCTAAGTTAGCGCTTATCGATTTAGGCGAAGAAATGTTGGCCGAAACAGTTAGTTTAGTTGAACAAGCTGGCAGCTCGGCGAAATATTATTTGTCTAATGTGACGAATGAAGAACAAATTGAACAAACGTTTGAACAAATTGCTGGTGACTTTAATGGCATTGATGGCTTAGTTAACAATGCCGGCATTTTACGCGATGGTATGTTTGTTAAGGCTAAAGATGGCGAAGTTACTAAAAAGATGTCACTTGCACAGTTCCAATCTGTTATTGATGTGAATTTAACCGGTGTATTTTTATGTGGTCGTGAAGCCGCAGTGCAAATGATAAAGCATGGCCGTGAAGGTGTTATTGTTAATATGTCGTCAATTGCCCGTGGTGGTAACATGGGGCAAACTAACTACGCTGCTGCGAAAGCTGGCGTAGTTGCTATGACAGTAACATGGGCTCGCGAACTTGGTCGTCAAGGTATCCGTGTTGGTGCGATTGCGCCAGGCGTTATTAAAACAGCTATGACAGACGCAATGAAACCTGAAATGCGTGAGCGTTTAGAAAAAATGAAACCTGTTGGCCGATTAGGTACAGCAGAAGAAATCGCTCATACTGCACAATACATTTTTGAAAATGACTTCTTTACTGGTCGTGTTGTAGAATGTGACGGTGGTTTAAGCATGTAAATTGCTTGGACATTTAAAAAAAAAACGAGCTCTGCTCGTTTTTTTTTGCACATTTTTCACATGAACGTTATATATTAGGCAAGCACTAGTACAGGACGTACGTAGATAGAATAACGCAGGAGCAGTTATCGAGGAACAATTGCCGTAGATGTGCTTGTACTCGACAGACAGGATGTCTTTTGTGAGTGGTTGCTTATAATAAGTGCTAAGTATTAGATATCATAATTAAGAAAATAAAGAGTAATAAATGAATAGAGCATTATTTCTTGATAGGGACGGCATTATTAATGTTGATCACGGCTACGTTTATAAACCCGATGAGTTTGAATTTGTCGATGGTATATTCGATGTTTGTCGTCATGCCCAGGAACTTGGTTTACAGCTAATCGTGATCACAAATCAATCAGGTATTGGTCGAGGAAAATATTCAGAACAGCAATTTTTGACCCTAAGTAGTTGGATGAAAAAAGAATTTTTGAAAGAAAGAATCATTATTACAGATGTGTTCTTTTGCCCCCATCACCCAACAAAAGGTCTTGATGCCTATAAAGTAGCATGTAAATGTCGAAAACCTGAGCCAGGAATGATCTTTAAAGCTGCAGAAAAACATAATATAGATCTGAAACAGAGTATCTTCATTGGCGATAAAGTGTCAGATATTAAGGCCGCTGAAAATGCAGGCGTGCATAATCGCATCTTAGTAAGTGGTAAATACTCGGATGATGGCTCTATTACTGCCCATCGAATTGATAGTGTTTGCTCAGCAATTAACCATATCGACTAAATTTGTACGTTAAACGTACAAATAAACACCTTTATTAAATTAATTTAATAAAGGTGTTGACCTTATCGAAAAAATCACTAAAATGCGCATCTCTTCTTCGGGGCAACCCAAGAAGGTGTTTTAATAAGTTAAGTAATCCAATAGGTGAACTTAATAGCCAATGAAACGTTTTAAAATAGCTTTTAGAAATAATAGCAAAAACTTAAAAAAATCGTTGACATTAAAACTAGGATGCTTATAATGCGCATCCTGCTTCGGGCAAACGGTACTACCGACCTGGAGTTAAAGAGACTAACGAATGCGATTAGCTCTTCGTTCTAATAAGAACGGTTCTTTAACAATTAGTTATCATGCAATTTGTGTGGGCACTCACATTAAGATTGATTTACAACATAGATACCTCGGTATCGAAATCACTTAATGATGATGAACACACAAACAAATTAATTATCTTTATTTAGCGATGAAGTTAATTAGTACGTTTTAGTTTAACCAGCTTCTGGTTAGACGAAACATTCAGAATTCATTGAGTAGAAACAAGCTTGTCTTGTTTCAAATGTAACAACTTTTTAATTGAAGAGTTTGATCATGGCTCAGATTGAACGCTGGCGGCAGGCTTAACACATGCAAGTCGAGCGGAAACGAGAGGTAGCTTGCTACTTCGGCGTCGAGCGGCGGACGGGTGAGTAATGCTTGGGAATATGCCTTTGAGTGGGGGACAACAGTTGGAAACGACTGCTAATACCGCATAATGTCTACGGACCAAAGGGGGGGACGCTTCGGCACCTCTCGCTCATAGATTAGCCCAAGTGAGATTAGCTAGTTGGTAAGGTAAAGGCTTACCAAGGCGACGATCTCTAGCTGGTTTGAGAGGATGATCAGCCACACTGGGACTGAGACACGGCCCAGACTCCTACGGGAGGCAGCAGTGGGGAATATTGCACAATGGGCGAAAGCCTGATGCAGCCATGCCGCGTGTGTGAAGAAGGCCTTCGGGTTGTAAAGCACTTTCAGTTGTGAGGAAAGGTTAGTAGTTAATAACTGCTAGCTGTGACGTTAGCAACAGAAGAAGCACCGGCTAACTCCGTGCCAGCAGCCGCGGTAATACGGAGGGTGCGAGCGTTAATCGGAATTACTGGGCGTAAAGCGTGCGTAGGCGGTTTGTTAAGCAAGATGTGAAAGCCCAGGGCTCAACCTTGGAACTGCATTTTGAACTGGCAAGCTAGAGTATTGTAGAGGGTGGTGGAATTTCCAGTGTAGCGGTGAAATGCGTAGAGATTGGAAGGAACATCAGTGGCGAAGGCGGCCACCTGGACAAATACTGACGCTGAGGCACGAAAGCGTGGGGAGCAAACAGGATTAGATACCCTGGTAGTCCACGCCGTAAACGATGTCAACTAGCTGTCTGTAGACTTGATCTGTGGGTAGCGCAGCTAACGCGATAAGTTGACCGCCTGGGGAGTACGGCCGCAAGGTTAAAACTCAAATGAATTGACGGGGGCCCGCACAAGCGGTGGAGCATGTGGTTTAATTCGATGCAACGCGAAGAACCTTACCATCCCTTGACATCCAGAGAATTTTCTAGAGATAGATTAGTGCCTTCGGGAACTCTGAGACAGGTGCTGCATGGCTGTCGTCAGCTCGTGTTGTGAAATGTTGGGTTAAGTCCCGCAACGAGCGCAACCCCTATCCTTATTTGCCAGCGAGTAGTGTCGGGAACTTTAAGGAGACTGCCGGTGATAAACCGGAGGAAGGTGGGGACGACGTCAAGTCATCATGGCCCTTACGGGATGGGCTACACACGTGCTACAATGGCAAGTACAGAGGGCAGCAATACCGCGAGGTGGAGCGAATCCCACAAAGCTTGTCGTAGTCCGGATCGGAGTCTGCAACTCGACTCCGTGAAGTCGGAATCGCTAGTAATCGTGGATCAGAATGCCACGGTGAATACGTTCCCGGGCCTTGTACACACCGCCCGTCACACCATGGGAGTGGGTTGCAAAAGAAGTAGCTAGTTTAACCTTCGGGGGGACGGTTACCACTTTGTGATTCATGACTGGGGTGAAGTCGTAACAAGGTAACCCTAGGGGAACCTGGGGTTGGATCACCTCCTTACCTTAAGTAGACAACTTAATGGAAGCTAACTTGTTAGTTTCGCGAGTGTTCACACAAATTGTATGATAACGAAAGATGAAGAAAATAGGTCGTAACTTAGGTTGCAGACCCATCATGATAGGTCTGTAGCTCAGCTGGTTAGAGCGCACCCCTGATAAGGGTGAGGTCGGCAGTTCAAGTCTGCCCAGACCTACCAATTTAACGTTTTTAGTGCGTTATTTCATGACTTGTGTAGGTGAACTACACGGCGTCATAAAATGCCTTCTAAAAAGAGTTAAATACCATTGGTAACACAATGGGGCTATAGCTCAGCTGGGAGAGCGCCTGCCTTGCACGCAGGAGGTCAGCAGTTCGATCCTGCTTAGCTCCACCATTTTCTTCTTAACGTAAGAAGCCAAACTTAAAACATCCCCTTTATGATAAAGGATGATGCGTTAAGTTTGGTTTTTAACCAAAATCTGCACCGAATGCGTGTGTTGATTAACTCTTTAACAATTTGGAAAGCTGATATTAAACCCGATGATTTGTGTTGTAGATCTCCAATCTATAACGTCAGCAAATCATCACGATAAACAACTTGTTGTTTATCACTGAGTTGTTTTATACAACAACTCAAATTATTAATTACATATCTTATCGTTATGTAATTAGTTCTTACTCAAGGCTCACAGTTTACTGTGGGTTTGGCAACGTAGGTTGCCAACATTCTTATTGAATGCGTGAAAATGTCAGACCTATAACTTAGTTCGGATTAGTCTCCGAGCATTCTTGAAGTTGCAAGACTTTTTGGGGTTGTATGGTTAAGTGACTAAGCGTATGTGGTGGATGCCTTGGCAGTTAGAGGCGATGAAGGACGTGTTAATCTGCGAAAAGCTGTGTTAAGCCGATAAAAGGCGCTATAGACACAGATGTCCGAATGGGGGAACCCACCTGTCGTAAGGCAGGTATCGTATAGTGAATACATAGCTATGCGAGGCGAACCGGGAGAACTGAAACATCTAAGTACCCCGAGGAAAAGAAATCAACCGAGATTTCGTTAGTAGCGGCGAGCGAACGCGAATCAGCCCTTAAGCTATTTGGGCGTTAGTGGAATGTTCTGGAAAGGACAGCGATACAGGGTGATAGCCCCGTACACAAAAACAACCTAATAGTGAAATCGAGTAGGTCGGGACACGAGAAATCTTGACTGAATATGGGGGGACCATCCTCCAAGGCTAAATACTCCTAACTGACCGATAGTGAACCAGTACCGTGAGGGAAAGGCGAAAAGAACCCCTGTGAGGGGAGTGAAATAGAACCTGAAACCGCATACGTACAAGCAGTGGAAGCCGGATTTAGTCCGGTGCCTGCGTACCTTTTGTATAATGGGTCAGCGACTTATGTTCTGTAGCAAGGTTAACCGAATAGGGGAGCCGTAGCGAAAGCGAGTGTTAACTGCGCGTTTAGTTGCAGGGCATAGACCCGAAACCCGGCGATCTACCCATGGGCAGGTTGAAGGTTGAGTAACATCAACTGGAGGACCGAACACACGTATGTTGAAAAATGCGGTGATGACTTGTGGGTCGGAGTGAAAGGCTAATCAAGCCGGGAGATAGCTGGTTCTCCCCGAAATCTATTTAGGTAGAGCCTCGCACGAACACCATTGGGGGTAGAGCACTGTTAAGGCTAGGGGGTCATCCCGACTTACCAACCCTTTGCAAACTCCGAATACCAATGAGTGATATGCGGGAGACACACTACGGGTGCTAACGTCCGTTGTGGAAAGGGAAACAACCCAGACCGCCAGCTAAGGTCCCAAAGTCATAGTTAAGTGGGAAACGATGTGGAAAGGCATAGACAGCTAGGAGGTTGGCTTAGAAGCAGCCATCCTTTAAAGAAAGCGTAATAGCTCACTAGTCGAGTCGGTCTGCGCGGAAGATGTAACGGGGCTAAACTATGCACCGAAGCTGCGGATTTGAACTTAGGTTCAAGTGGTAGGGGAGCGTTCTGTAAGCCGTTGAAGGTGAATCGTAAGGTTTGCTGGAGGTATCAGAAGTGCGAATGCTGACATGAGTAACGATAAGGGGAGTGAAAAACTCCCCCGCCGAAAGACCAAGGTTTCCTGTCCCATGTTAATCAGGGCAGGGTAAGTCGGCCCCTAAGGCGAGGCGGAAACGCGTAGTCGATGGGAAACAGATTAATATTTCTGTACTTCTATATATTGCGAAGGAGGGACGGAGCAGGCTAAGCAGGCATGGCGATGGTTGTCCATGTGAAAGTATGTAGGTTGGTGACTTAGGTAAATCCGGGTCGCTGTTAAGACTGAGATACGAGACGAGACTCTACGGAGTTGAAGTTGTTGATGCCATACTTCCAGGAAAAGCTTCTAAGCTTCAGATATATAGGAACCGTACCCCAAACCGACACAGGTGGTTAGGTAGAGAATACTAAGGCGCTTGAGAGAACTCGGGTGAAGGAACTAGGCAAAATAGTACCGTAACTTCGGGAGAAGGTACGCTCTCTATTGTGAACTCTTTACGAGGTAAGCAGCGGAGAGTCGAAGTAACCAGGTGGCTGGAACTGTTTATTAAAAACACAGCACTGTGCAAAATCGAAAGATGACGTATACGGTGTGACGCCTGCCCGGTGCCGGAAGGTTAATTGATTCGGTTAGCGTAAGCGAAGCTGATGATCGAAGCCCCGGTAAACGGCGGCCGTAACTATAACGGTCCTAAGGTAGCGAAATTCCTTGTCGGGTAAGTTCCGACCTGCACGAATGGCGTAATCATGGCCACACTGTCTCCACCCGAGACTCAGTGAAATTGAATTTGCGGTTAAGATGCCGTATACCCGCGGCTAGACGGAAAGACCCCGTGAACCTTTACTATAGCTTGACAGTGAACATTGCTCCTACATGTGTAGGATAGGTGGGAGGCATTGAAACCGCGTCGCTAGATGTGGTGGAGCCAATCTTGAAATACCACCCTTGTATGCGTGATGTTCTAACCTAGGGCCCTAATCGGGCTTGGGGACACTGTCTGGTGGGTAGTTTGACTGGGGCGGTCTCCTCCCAAAGAGTAACGGAGGAGCACGAAGGT
Organism: Thalassotalea psychrophila; assembly: GCF_031583595.1. Taxonomy (NCBI): domain Bacteria; kingdom Pseudomonadati; phylum Pseudomonadota; class Gammaproteobacteria; order Alteromonadales; family Colwelliaceae; genus Thalassotalea; species Thalassotalea psychrophila. Next base: position 3,069,888 of record NZ_CP134145.1, on the reverse strand, counting down.
TGGCTAAGTATGGTCGGACATCATACGGTTAGTGCAATGGCATAAGCCAGCTTAACTGCGAGACAGACACGTCGAGCAGGTACGAAAGTAGGTCATAGTGATCCGGTGGTTCTGTATGGAAGGGCCATCGCTCAACGGATAAAAGGTACTCCGGGGATAACAGGCTGATACCGCCCAAGAGTTCATATCGACGGCGGTGTTTGGCACCTCGATGTCGGCTCATCACATCCTGGGGCTGAAGTCGGTCCCAAGGGTATGGCTGTTCGCCATTTAAAGTGGTACGCGAGCTGGGTTTAGAACGTCGTGAGACAGTTCGGTCCCTATCTGCCGTGGGCGTTTGAGAATTGAAGAGGGCTGCTCCTAGTACGAGAGGACCGGAGTGGACGAACCTCTGGTGTTCGGGTTGTCACGCCAGTGGCATTGCCCGGTAGCTACGTTCGGAACTGATAACCGCTGAAAGCATCTAAGCGGGAAGCAGGCTTTGAGATGAGTTCTCACTGGGACTTTAAGTCCCCTAAAGGGTCGTTGGAGACTACAACGTTGATAGGTCAGGTGTGTAAGTGCTGTGAGGCATTGAGCTAACTGATACTAATTGCCCGTGAGGCTTAACCATACAACACCCAAGCAGTTTTGCTTTGAGAGATTGTATGGTCTGATACTCTTTTAAAGAGATTCACGCATTACAAAGAATACTTGAGACACTGGTTTAATATCGATTTTTCCAAATTCGTTATTCGATACGTCGAATAACAGGTTCGTAAGAACCAACAGTTTTTGTCTGGCGACAATAGCACTGTGGCCCCACCTGATCCCATGCCGAACTCAGAAGTGAAACGCAGTTGCGCCGATGGTAGTGTGGGAGTTCCCATGTGAGAGTAGGTCATCGCCAGGCTTCCAATTTAGAAAAGGCCCTTCGCTTACGCGAAGGGCCTTTTTTCGTCTTAGGAGCCTGGCGTGACCTCGATAATTGCTCCTGCGTTATTCTACCTACGCACATCCATGTGCTAGTACTTCTTTGTAGGCATAACCGTGCGTATCCAATTCAGGCACGCTTCAACCGTATGAGGTCCCGGACATCGCTAAAGCTCTTCCGGGATGACGGTATATATTTTCTTGAAACAATTAACACCGTCATTCCATCACGAGCACTAGCGAGATGTGGAACCTCCTGACGCGAATAGTGATCAGGATATTATTCGTTTTTGCTCTTCGTTACTCAAAGTTTATAAAGTGGGCAGCACTTTATAAACGCTCTAGTTTCTCGTATCTATTATTTTAAAACATAGCCAAAATATTACATACTGCTAAAATAAGCATAGTTAGAAACGTTGCTATCATACCAACAAAACGTTGCCAAGAAGTTCCTATGCTTTTGCCCAAACCAATTGCATGTAAAAAACGAGCCGTTACCAATAAGCCACCTAACAGGTGAATCATTTGTGCTGAGCCACCATTTAGTTCAAACGCGGCAAATAAAATTAAAGTGATTGGTACATATTCTGAAAAATTACCGTGAACGCGAATTGCTTTAGCTAGTTCTGCGTTTTCACCATCGCCAATCCCGATTAAGTGCTTTTTGCGTAAACCAATTACTTTAAACGTTAAAGCAATATATAACACAGCTAAAATTGAAGCATAAAAGCCAGTAAGTAAAAGAGGTGGAGCCATTTTGTTTTTATCCTGTAGTAAGTGTAATCTCCATACTAGTGCAAATATCTAGTGCAAACAATTATTGCCATTAAATAAACCAAAATACTTTTACCTTTAAAATCAACGACTATACTTATACCAATTACCTGATTTGGTTTTAATTGGTACGTTATACAGATAAAGGACTATTTTGAATTAAATATAGGAAAACTATTGAAATTTATTATTCCAATAATATTAGGAGGATTGATCTCCTTTGCATTGTTTGCATTGATGGCATCTCTTGTTGCTACTGAAGACGTCTATTTGGAATCCGTTGATGAATCTCCAATTATCAAAATTATTAGTTTACCTAAAGAAACCAAAGTAGCTCGAAGGCATCGCATATTAGATCCTCCTCCTGAGCCCAAAGCTAAACCCTCAGGTCACATAAAAATGACTGAGCTTGAATCTAATCAGACTATAGTTCCGAGTAAGGTTGACTTACCAAATATAGAAATAGACAGTAATTTGGCTGATCAAGAGTTTACTGTAGGCATTATTAAAGACTCTGATGCGATTCCTATATATCGATCGTTACCAAGATATCCTCTTGCGGCAGCAAGAGAAAAAATAAAGGGATGGGTAAAGTTAAGTTTTAGTATTAACCGCTTTGGGAAAGTTGAAAACATTGCCATTATAGACTCAGATCCGAAAGTTATTTTTGATCAGGCTGCGATTGATGCTTTGCAGCATTGGAAATATAAGGCAAAACTGGAAAAAGGTAAAACTGTTCATCAGGAATACCTTTCAGTTAGAATTGATTTTGGCAATAATTGAAAGTTCTGAGCTTTCTAGGTACAAGTTTTAAGCATTGCAATATGCGGGATATCATCTTCTAAATACATATCTGAAACCCGCTTAAAGTTATGTTGAATATAAAATTTTTCAAGATGTTCTTGTGCTGAAATTTTTACATCTTCACCTGGCCAGGTTCGAGTACATATCTCTAATGCTTTATTCATTAAAGGGTGACCTATGCCTTTACCACGATAATCAGCTCTAGTTGCTACACGCCCTATGCTTGGATAGTCGGGATAAGTAACTCCTTTAGGCAGTAAACGTAAGTATGCTACCAATTGCTCTTCATCGTAGCCCAGTAGATGAATAGTGCCATCTACGCGATCACAATCATCTAGATCAGGGTAGTAACATGTTTGCTCTACCACAAATACATCTACTCTTAATTTCAATGCATCGTAAAGTTCAGTGGTGTTTAGCTGTGCAAATGTTTTCGCTTTCCAAGTAACGTTAACACTCATAGATTTTAACTCTTATAGTTTTATATTATTTATGCCTAGATTGTAATACAGACATCACTTGAGATAAATCTACATTTTGATCGGCTAAAAGTACAAGGGTATGATAAAACAAGTCAGCACACTCACCAATAAACTCTTCTTTTTGATTTGTTGCTGCCGCAAGAGCTACTTCAACACCTTCTTCACCAACTTTCTGAGCAACACGAGCTGTACCGCGAGATAGCAGATGCGCAGTGTAACTGTCTTCTGGTTTATCATTTTTTCGTGTATCAATAACATGTTCTAAATAGCCTAAAAAGTTCTTTTGATTAAAAGCTTCTTCGCTGAAACAAGACTCTGTACCTAAATGGCAGGTAGGTCCATCTGGGCGACAGCTAATTAGTAAACTATCTTGGTCGCAGTCAGTTAAAACACTTTGTACAAGCAAGAAATTCTTTGAGCTTTCGCCCTTTTGCCATAAGCGTTGTTTAGAGCGAGAAAAAAAAGTGGCTTTACCACTACTTAGTGTTTCGCTTAGTGCTTCTTGATTCATATAGCCTTGCATAAGTACTGCGCCAGTATCGGCGTGTTGGATAATCGCAGGGATCAAATTGTCCATTTTATCCCAAGCAAGGTTGTTAATGTTTTCGGCAGATACAATCATTTTCTTCTCTTCTTGAATTTTGTTAATCCATTTATAAACGGATATTTTATCATTTATACACGTACAGAAATGTTTTCTGTTTTTAAATAGTGCTTTAAATCTTGAATATCGATAATGCCTTTATGAAAGACACTGGCAGCTAATGCACCATCAACATCGGCTTGCTCAAATGCGTCTTTAAAGTGTTGCATAGTACCTGCACCGCCAGAGGCGATTAAAGGGATATTACATACATCTCTGATCATTGATAACTGTTCAATATCATAGCCTTGGCGTACGCCGTCTTGGTTCATTACATTTAGGACGATTTCACCTGCGCCTCGACTCTGAATTTCTTCTACCCAATCTTTTGTTTGCCATACTGTTTTAGCCGATTTACTTTCATCGCCAGTAAATTGATAAACGTGATATTGACCGGTTTCTTCATCAAAGTACGAGTCAATACCAACTACAACACACTGTTGCCCAAATTGACGAGCTAAGCGAGAAATTAAGTTAGGATCAGACAACGCAGGAGAATTGATAGATATTTTATCAGCGCCCATTAATAGCATTTTTTGTGCTTCGGCTTCTGTTTTAATACCACCAGCAACACAAAATGGTATGTCGATAACTTCAGCAATACGTTCAACCCAACTTTTATCTACTACACGTCCATCTGAACTTGCGGTGATATCATAAAATACCAATTCATCGGCACCTTCTTCAGCATAGCGTTTAGCAAGAGGAACGATATCACCAATAATTTCGTGATCTCTAAACTTTACCCCTTTTACAACAACACCGTCACGAACATCAAGACAAGGTATTATACGTTTTGCCAGCATGTGATAGCCTCCGCCACAGTGAATTTACCTTCAAGCAATGCTCGGCCTAAAATTATACCATCGGCACCAGATGCTGCTACATTTTCGATATCATCTAAACTGCCAATGCCGCCAGAGGCCTGCCAAAATACATTTGGATATTGTAATTTCAATTGTTGATAAAGTTCCACATTAGAGCCTGTTAGAGTACCGTCTTTAGAAATGTCGGTACAAAGTACTTGGCTTACGTTTTCTTCACCGTAAAAATCTAGCAGTTGTTCTAAGGTGGTATTACTTTTTTCAATCCAGCCGTGAGTAGGAAGTAATTTATCGCCTTGCTCATTTATTTGTACGTCTAACGCTAATACTATTTTATCTTTGCCATAAATAGTAAACCAAGACTTCACCAGTTCTGGCTGTTTAATGGCTAATGAACCAATAACTACCTTACTTGCGCCTAATGCTAATAAATCATCAACATCTTGTTGGCAGCGAACACCACCACCAACTTGTACTGGCATTTTGGCAACACTTATAATTTCTTGTAATCGTTTTGTTTGGCGCTTGCTGCTATCTTTAGCTCCGTCTAAATCAACCAAGTGTAAAATTTTCGCACCTTGTTGATAATAGCTTTCTACAAGCTGCTCTGGTGTTTGTTCATAGTTTGTTTTTTGCTGGTAATCGCCTTGGTATAAACGCACGGTTTTTCCATCAATTAAATCAATAGCTGGAATGATCATCAGCATAGCTCCATAAAATTTTTCAATATTTTCGCACCAGATTTACCTGAACGTTCAGGGTGAAATTGTACGCCGTAGTAGTTATCTTGTTGTAAGCTTGCACTAAAGCTTTGACCATAATCGCACAATGCTAAAGAGTGGCGTGAAACAGGGGCGCAATATGTATGTACAAAATAAAAATAGTCTTGCTCGTTAATATCAGAAAACAAAGGTGAAGGACTAATATTGGTTAAAGTATTCCACCCCATATGCGGTAATCTGATGTTTTCAGCGGCATTAATTTTTCCAATTTGCGAATCAATAACAGCTAAACAGGGGGTATCAATATTATTCTCTACGGAATGCTTAGTCATTAATTGCATGCCAAGACATATGCCAAGAACAGGTTGCTTTAGCCCGGTTATAACAGTAAATAAGTCACGTTCAATAATGCCCGCCATGGCATATTCAGCTGAGCCAACTCCAGGTAAGAATACTTTTTTAGCATTTTTAATATCGACACATTCTTTTGACACTAAAATTTGATATCCCAAACGCTGTAAAGCAAATTTTAACGAGCTAATGTTGGCACAGCCGGTATCAATGATCACTGCATCAGCTTGTTCACTTGTCACTTCATTAGAAGTTAAGTCATTCATTACAATACACCTTTAGAGCTCGGCATGGCGTCACCACTAACAGTAATTGCTTGACCTAATGCGCGGCCAAAAACTTTAAATAAGCTTTCAACTTGGTGGTGACAATTACCTTTTGTTGTTGATAAATGCAAGGTTACCGCCATTGCGTCAGTTAAACTCTTGAAAAAGTGACTGACCATCTGGGTAGACATACCGCCAACACGGTTATCGGTAAATTCACTATCAAATACTAAATGTGCACGACCAGATAAATCGATACTACATTCGGCTTTACATTCATCCATAGGTAATACAAAGCCAAAGCGTGTAATACCACGTTTATTGCCAAGAGCTTGTTTTAAAGCGTCGCCGAGTGCTAGAGCTGTATCTTCAACACTGTGGTGATCATCAATGTGTAAATCACCATCTACAGTACAAGTTAAAGAGAATCCTCCGTGGGTAGCGATTTGATCAAGCATATGGTCAAAGAAACCTATTCCTGTTGCTATATTGTTTGAGCCGGCTTTATCTAAATTTACTTGTACATTGATATCGGTTTCTTTAGTTGTGCGAGTAACGCATGCTTTGCGCGGGCTGTTGAGTAATTGTTCGCTAATATCGTTCCAGTTCAAATTCTCTCGGTTATATTGAATACCCGGCAACCCCATATTCTTGGCAAGCGATATATCGGTTTCTCTATCACCTATAACAAACGAATTAGCGAAATTAATTTTACCTTGCTGCAAATAATCACTAACTAGACCAAGTTTTGGTTTACGACAATTACAGTTGTCTTCATCAAAATGCGGGCATATAAGTTGATCTTTAAAGTTAACCCCTTGAGAAGCAAACATTTCTATCATTTTGTCGTGAGGTAAATCGAAATCAGCTTGCGGGTAACTTTTCGTGCCTAAGCCATCTTGGTTTGAAACGATAACTAAGGTGTAACCACTTTGCTGAAGCTTTAATAATACAGGAATAACGTTTGGTTCAAACACCAACTTTTCTAAGGTATCAACTTGCTTATCACTAATCGGCTCTTCAATTAATGTACCATCGCGGTCAATAAATAAAATATCTGATTTAGGCGCTATGTTTTGCATGTAGAGTTTTCCTGTTGCTGGTTATAGATGTTAATTGCAGATTTAAATTGCTCAAGTTCATTTGCATTGCCAATACTCACTCGCAAACAATTTTCTAAACTTAATTGGCTTGATTGATTACGGATCAGCACGCCTTGTTCTATTAATGAATTAAATAAAGCGATGGTATTATTAGCCTTAAATAGAATGTAGTTGGTTTTTGAGGTAAATAATTTTATTAACCAAGTTTGCTGCTTTAAAAACTCACTAAGCTCGATGTTGAGTTGATTGGTTGATACAACGCGCTGCTGCATATCAGCTAAGTTCTGAGTTAATGCTTTGCTTGCTATTGCACTTACCGGGTTTGAAATCGGGTAGGGTGCAATGATTTTGCTCATCATAGTAATTATTTCATTACTGGCAAGAGTAAAGCCGCAACGTAAACCCGCTAAGGCAAATGCTTTTGACAGTGTCCTTAAGATCACTAAATTTGGATACTCATTTAATAATTTAGCAAATGACAGCTCTGGGCAAAATTCAATATATGCTTCATCAACTACGACCAATGCCGAATCTTTAAATAGCTCTAGTGTAGAGATGATGTCACTTTTGTTGAGCACATCACCGGTTGGGTTATTTGGCGAGCAAATAAACACAATTTTTGTGTTATCTTTTTTAGCGCTCAATGCCGGTAAGTCAAGTTGTAGCTCATTAGTTAAGGGTACTGTTGTAATATTTACAGCATGGCCTTTTGCGCTAATTGCGTACATGCCATAAGTTGGCGGACAAATAATAATATTGTCTTGATTTGACTGACAAAAAGTCCGGATCAAAACTTCAATACCTTCGTCAGCGCCACGGGTGGCTAACACTTGCTTATTTTCCACTCCTGCATAGTCAGCGTAAGCGTTTATAAGCTGTTGTGGTTGAAAGTCAGGATAGCGGTTAAGATCACTTAAACTGATATCAAGCTCATTATTACCACCGGCTTCATTGGCATTTAGCCAGCAACTGCCTCCCGCTTGTTCGCGGCGAGCTGACTGATAAGGCACCATATTCAGTACATCTTTACGTACTAAATTGTCGATTAAGTTTGTAGGTTTATCTGTCATAACTATTTTTCCAAACGGATGGTTACAGCACGTTGGTGTGCATCTAAACCTTCAGCATCAGTTAACTCAATAATGGTTTCTGCTAAGGATTGTAATCCTTGTTTTGTCAGTTCTTGCACCGTATAGCGACGAGAGAAGTCGGCTAAAGATAACGACGATATCACTTTAGAGTAGCCATACGTTGGTAAAACGTGATTGGTACCACTGGCATAATCACCAGCTGATTCTGGTGAGTAATCACCAACAAAAATAGAACCCGCAGAGCGTATTTTAGTCATTAGTTGTTGTGGCTGTTCGGTTTGAATGCTTAAGTGCTCTGGCCCGTATAGGTTAGAAACTTTTACCGCTTCCTTGATATCATCACAAACAATCAGTCGACTTTCATTTAATGCTTGTTTGGCAATATCTTTGCGGCTTAACAATTCAACTTGTAGATCAAGCTCAGTTTGTACATTGATTGCTACATCAGCAGAATTAGTGACTAATATTACCTGAGAATCTGGACCATGCTCTGCTTGTGATAGTAAGTCAGCAGCAACAAAAGCAGGTGTTGCACTGTCATCAGCGATAACTAATAACTCAGATGGGCCAGCGGGCATATCAATGGCAAAACCAGGAACTAATTGTGAAAGTTGTTTCTTAGCTTCAGTAACAAAGCGATTACCAGGGCCAAATACTTTATTTACCGGTTTAATTGTTTCTGTACCAAGCGCTAGTGCAGCAATTGCTTGTGCACCACCAATAGTATAAATTTCGCTGATTTGGCAAAGTTTTGCTGCGTAAATGATCTCATCGGCAATCTCACCTTGTTTATTAGGAGGGCATACCAATACAACTCTATTACAGCCGGCTAATTTAGCCGGAACTCCCAACATCAAAACCGTTGAAGGTAATGGGGCCGATCCGGCAGGGATATATAAACCGACACTATCAATTGCTTCTGTTTTTAGAGTGCATTTAACACCAGGCATAGTTTCTACAACAATGTCTGTTGTCTTTTGAGCAATGTGAAAGCGCTCAATTTGGCCATATGCGGTTTGAATTGCCAACTTTCGCTTATCAGATAAACGTTGAGTCGCCTTAACCACAGCATTATCAGTCAGCTGTAAAGAGCTTAGCTTGACCTTGTCAAATAGACTAGTTAACTCAAATAAGGCGTTGTCACCTTGCTTGTCTATTTTATCAATTATATTAGCAACAGTTTTTCTTAAACCTTTGTTGTCACTAATAGCGGGCCTTGATAGTGCTTTAGTTTGTTCTGCTTTATTTAATGAGGACCAATTTAACATGTTCTATCCCATCATTTTTTCAATTGGCATAACCAAAATTGAATTACAGCCGAGTTCTTTAAGCTCTTCCATAGTTTCCCAAAAGAATGTTTCAGTACTTACCATGTGTATTGCAACTCTGTCATCACGCTCTGCTAATGGTAAAACTGTCGGTGTTTCACTGCCTGGCATAAGCGCGACTACTTCATTCAACTTGTTTTTTGGTGCGTGCATCATGATGTATTTACTTTCTTTGGCTTTTAATACACCTTCAATACGAGGAATTAAGGTATTTAGTGTCTTTTGCTTTTCTGCTGATAAAGGCTGACTGCCTTGAATTAACGCCGCTTTAGATTGATAAATAACTTCAACTTCTTTTAAGCCATTTGCTTCTAATGTTGTACCAGTTGATACTAAGTCACAAATACCATCGGCTAAACCAACTCGCGGTGCAACCTCTACTGAGCCATTAAGCTTACAAAATTCAAATTTGATATTATTATCATCACCAAAACGCGTTAATAATCTTGGGTAAGTAGTCGCTAAACGCAGTCCGTCTAAACTTTGAATTCCCTTATATTCAGTCTCTTCCGGTAAAGCAATTGATAAACGACAACCACCAAATTTTAATGACATTATTTTATTGTAGTCACTATTTTCATTAGTTAGATCGCGCTCTAATGCGTGTTCTTCTAGGGTGTTATCACCAACAATACCTAGATCACATACGCCATCCATTACTAAACCTGGAATGTCAGAGCTGCGCACCAGCATTAAGTCAATTGGCATATTTGCTACATGAGCTAACAAACGACGATCGGCTAAGTTAATTTTCATACCACAACGCTTAAATAAGCTTTGTGATTCATCACTTAGGCGGCCAGATTTTTGAATGGCAATTCTAAGTCTTTGTTTGTCGGTTGTAGTCATTTGTTGCTCCAAAATAAAATATTTATAAATTTGTAATTTTAATCAATCTAAACTGGGTTCAAAGGCATGAGTCAATTTTATGCCATTTTCAACACGGAAGTTGTATATGCCGTGATCACATGGATGTGAATATACGGTCCATGGCAAATTGACATTCCATCATCCATGAAGTGCGTCGATTTTGATGCCATCCTTGGCAATTCGACATTCCATCATCCCTGATGTAAAAAACCCCGAAAAAGTGGACTCTTTCGGGGCGTTGCTTATTTTGAGCGTCGCTTTAAGAGTCCATAGACCCTCAGCGAATAACCTGAGGGCTAGTCGATAATATGATGACGATGATGTAAGTTCAGGTTAAACATTATGTATTCTCTTTAAAATAAGGAGCTTGGCTGTAGCACCAACTCTGTTATGAACACAATAATGTTTTTTAGGTCCAATCGTCAATAGTTATTTATGAAATAAATGTGAATAATTAAATACATTTTTGCATAAGTCATAACTTTTTATTTTTTTGTGGCTAGGCAATTGATAAATAGCTTAACGCATTTACTAAATGATAGATGTATTCAGTTCGGTTTTAATTGTTTTAATTGTTTACCTAAAATAGTTACTGGTTATAATATTGCTTTCTTCCCTTTACGAAAAGCAAACTTAATTAATGACCAGCTTAACTACCTCTGTTGCTAAAGCTTTTGCTAGTGATGGTCCTCTTGCTAAAGTTATTCCCGGATTTAATCCTCGCCAAGCACAAGTTGAAATGGCAACTGAAGTGGAAGTTGCCATACAAAAGAAGACTAATTTAATTGTAGAAGCTGGCACAGGTACAGGTAAAACTTTTGCCTACCTTATTCCTGCATTAGCTTCAAAAAAGAAAGTAATTGTTTCAACAGGAACAAAAAATTTGCAGGAGCAGCTTTTTCATAAAGACCTACCTCTCGTTAAAAAAGCCTTAAACAGTGGCCATAAAACGGCGCTGCTAAAAGGCCGTTCTAATTACTTATGCTTATTTCGTTTAGAAGAAAATTTTTCCAGTTCATCTGAAAAACGTCATCAAGTAGGTGGCGCGCTAAATGCGCAAACATTGCAAGATCTTGTTGCTGTAAGGCAATGGTCAAGCATTACTCAATCTGGAGATATTGGCGAATTAACAAATGTTGCTGAAGATTCCTTAATATTTGGTCAAATTACCTCTACTACTGATAATTGTTTAGGCCGAAACTGTCCTGACTATGAAAAGTGTTACTTAGTTAAAGCTAGAGAAAGAGCGATTGAGGCAGACCTAATTGTTGTAAATCATCATCTATTTTTTGCTGATATGGCACTTAAAGATACTGGCTTTGGTGAGTTAATTCCTAAATCTGATGTAGTAATTTTTGATGAAGCCCATCAATTAGGCGATATTGCCAGTGAGTATTTTGGTCAAGCTTTTTCGACCAAGCAATTACTTGAGCTTGCCCTTGATTGTTTACAGCAATATAAAGTTGATTTAACCGATGTAAAGCAGCTTGCCAAGGCGGCTGAAAAGTTACAACGTGCGGCAGGGGATTTTAGGCTGCTTTTTGCTCAAGATCCTGAACGAGGAAATTGGCGTCATAAAGTGAATCAGCCACAATTTTCTCGAGCCTTTGCTCAACTGCATACCGATTTAAAGTTTTTATTTGATGTTTTAAAAATATGTGTGTCACGCAGTGAAGCGATAGACAATTGTTTTGATAGAGCAACTGAGCTATTAACTAAATACGATATAATGAATAATACTGAAGAGTTTGGTATGAGTTTATGGTATGAAACTACCCGTCGCCATGTTGTATTGCATCAAACACCGTTGTCTGTAGCCGATAAATTTCAACATTTCATTGATGAATCAGACTCTGCATGGGTGTTTACCTCAGCAACCTTAGCGGTAAATGGAAGTTTTAGTCATTTTAGTGAAGAGCTAGGGTTAGCAAAAGCAAAGCAATTATTACTGGAAAGTCCATTTAATTACCCTGCGCAATCAAAACTGTTTGTGCCTAGATATTTACCAGAAGCAAATCACCACACTCGGGGCCAAGCGTTAGTTAATATTGCGATACCATTGATAAAAGCCAGTAACGGCAGTTGTTTTTTATTGTTCACCTCTTATCGAATGCTAAATCAAGTAGCTGAGTTATTAAGCGATGAAATCGATAACCCTTTATTGGTACAAGGACAAATGGCGAAGAGTGTGTTGTTAGATAACTTTGTTGAACAAAAAAATGCGGTGTTATTGGCAACCGCCTCTTTTTGGGAAGGGGTTGATGTTAGAGGTGATAACTTAACTTGTGTTATCATCGATAAATTGCCGTTTAGCGCACCCGATGAACCATTACTGCAAGCTAAAAGTGAAGATGTTAAACGCAAAGGCGGAGATCCCTTTGGACAAATTCAACTCCCGCAGGCGGTTATTGCGTTGAAGCAAGGTGTTGGCCGGTTAATTCGAGATGTGAGCGATCAAGGTGTACTCGCTATATGTGATAGCCGTATAGTCAATCGCCCATACGGACAAGTATTCTTAGCAAGTTTGCCTGATATGGATCGAACCAGAGATATAAATAGTGCGGTTAAATTTTTACAGCGTATCAATACCGCAAAAAACATCGATAATGATATAGACTAATCATATTCAAATAATCATCACCAAAATGATTTGATTTTAATTGTAAAGAGAGACAAATAGTGAATTACTTGGCCATTGATGCCTCTACAGAAGCTTGTTCTGTAGCCTTGACATTTCAAGGTGAAATTTATAGCCGTTATGAGTTATGCCCGCAATCACACAGTTTATTGTTACTGCCTATGGTCGACGAAGTCTTACAAGAAGCAGGGGTTAAACTGAACCAGTTAGATGGCTTGATCTATGGTCGTGGTCCAGGAAGTTTTACCGGTGTGAGAATTGGTATAGGCGTAGCGCAAGGGTTAGGGTATTCGGCCAAGTTAAAGTTGGTCGGTGTTTCAACATTGCAAACCATGGCGCAGTTAGCGTATTTAAATCATGGTCACAGCCAGGTGATTTCGGCTATTGATGCCCGAATGAATGAGGCTTATTGTGGGCTGTTCGCTGTTGATGAAAACCAGATCATGCAAGCTTTAATTCCTGAAGCCGTAATCGCTCCTGAGCTTGTAGATGAATTAACTAAACAAGCTAGAATTTCAGCTAATTTAGTCGGCGTCGGAAGCGCTTGGGCTGCTTATCCGCAGCAACTGAGCAATATTGAACAGTTAATTATTAATCAAAATGTTGAATTTCCTAATGCTGTTGCCATGTTACCTATTGGTATAAAAGAGTTTGAAAATGGCAATGCTCTTGCCGCTCAAGATGCTCAACCTGTGTATTTACGTGATACGGTTACCTGGAAAAAATTACCGGGTAGAGAATAACTATAAGTGTGTAAACACTGGAGATTAAAATTTCAACTAAACATAAAACTGTTGCAACGTCAGCTAGTAATACGACATCAATATATCAATTCTTAACAACCAATTTCTGGTCGTTGTTGGTTATTGCTTTTGTATTAAAAGAAACGCCATATTTAGGTATTCCATTTAATTGGTTGGAAAGTTTCTTTCATGAATTAAGTCATGGCTTAGCTGCCATTGTTACTGGTGGAAAAATACTGCAAATTGAACTATTTCCCAATGGTGCAGGACTATGTACAACCCAAGGTGGTATCGCGTTAATCATTGCTTTTTCAGGTTATGCAGGAGCTGTTGGTTGGGGCGTATTGATCTTTAAAATTGCAGATTTGAAATCTTCAATCAGTCGTTATTTTAGTTTGTTTATTGTTTTGCTGTTAGCTATGTCTTGCCTTTTGTGGGTGCGTGATTTACTTACTTTAGTTATTATTTTAATCCTTATTGCCACCTTTGCCTTAAGCATAAAGATTTCTCATTTTAATTTTTTACCGGTTATATTAAAGCTGTTTGCGCTTATGGTGTTATTAAACAGTTTGAGCTCACCTTTATATTTAATTGATGGCCGTGGTATTGGAGATGGTAGTGCATTAGCTGATATTACATTTATTCCAGAAATAATATGGATTTTAATTTGGTCAGCAATTGGTATTTATTCAATATTCAAATTATCAAAAAAATAAACTTTTCATTTAAGGATTCACTTTGATTCGTGACGTAAACTACAACCTTGCTCATGGTAAAATCGCAGGCATCAACTTGGGTAACCCAAAAGCTCCAGTAATTTTATGTTTACATGGATGGCTTGATAACTGTGCCAGCTTTCTACCATTTTTTAATACATTAATAGCTCAAAAAAGCGAATTGCTAACTCAATACCAGTTTGTTGCTATTGATTGGCCCGGACACGGTCACTCTGATCACCGAAGTCCTGATGCGCATTATCACTTTATCGATTGGAGCTATGATGTATTGCAATTAGTTGACATTAATCAATGGCAACAAATCAACATAATAGGCCATTCAATGGGCGGCATGGCAGCCACACTATTTACTTCGGCATTTAATGACAAAGTCGATAAATTGATATTGATCGAAGCCATAGGCTTATTAACGCAAAACGAAAACCCTAGTGAACAATTACGCAAAGGCATGCTAAGTAGGTTACAACTTCAACATAAACAAGCGACAGTTCATAAATGTGTAGAAGGGGCGGTAAAGGCAAGAATGAATGTTTCAGACTTGGGCAATCAAGAAGCTAAATTGCTGGTTGAACGTAGCTTACATGACGTTGAAGATGGCGTCACTTGGCGCTCAGATGCTAGATTGAGAAATATTTCACCGCAACGTTTTTCATTGAAGCAAGCTATTCAAATTGTCTCTAATTTACATTGTCCGGTAACCCTAACAATTGGTGAGAATGGCTTTGATATGATTCAAACAGGGGTGAAAGTTTTTGCTGAACATATCTCTAATTATCAACAATACACTATTAAAGGAGGACATCACCCTCATATGGAAAGTCCTGCAGCTTTTGTTGATATTATTGATAAAACTCTCAGAGAAAATTAATTCAATCTTTTCTGGTCATACCTCTTGCAATTGTTTCTATCTGTGAAATGATAAGTGACCAAAAATTAAGTTGACTATACCCATAACAAATAATTATATCGGTATAGATCGAGTGAAAAATAAAAATAAGGGTAGCGGTTATTATGAACCGTAAATGATCCCTAATACCGATTCCATTAATTATGTGATCTACTTTATAGTGAGGAAAAAGGGATAAATACAAGGCATAAAATTTTATAAGTAGTTATCTACTTAAAGATTTTATAACGCAGTAGTTATTCATTTTAACCAGTATAAATGAGCAGATGATTGATGGACTTGGTATAAGATAACAGGAGATGTAGTGTGGAAAAAATTTGGCTGGAAAAAAGTTACCCTCCAGGAGTGCCATTTGAGATAGATGCTGACAAATATAAGTCGTTAGCTGAAATGTTTTTCCAATACAGCAACAAGTATGCTGATAAGACCGCATTCATCAATATGGATGTATCGATTACATATCGACAATTAGAACAGCAAGCGAAATCATTTGCCGCCTATTTGCAAAATACTTTAGCAATGAAAAAAGGTGAAAAACTTGCCATCATGGTGCCTAATTCATTGCAATACCCTATAGCCCTATTTGGCGGCTTAATAGCTGGGGTTACCATTGTTAATGTAAACCCACTATATACGGCACGCGAGCTTAAGCATCAATTAAATGACTCTGGCGCTAAAGCCATCGTTATTATTGAAAACTTTGCCCATACCCTAGAAGAAATTATTGCTGACACCTCAGTGGAACATGTGATTTTAACATCATTAGGCGATCGCTTAGGTGCCGTTAAAGGTACAGTGGTTAACTTAGTGGTAAAGTATATTAAAAAAATGGTGCCTAAGTTTAATTTAGCTAACACGATCCCATTTAATCATGTGGTCGCTAAAGGAGGTCCAGAAAAGTTTACTCCAGTAGACATTAGCGGTGAAGACTTAGCCTTTTTACAATATACCGGTGGAACAACAGGAGTTTCTAAAGGTGCAATGTTAACGCACCGCAATTTGGTTGCCAACTTAGAGCAAGCTAAAGGCGCTTTAAAACCTGTACTTGTTGAAGGTGAAGAATTTGTTGTTACCGCGTTGCCGCTTTATCATATTTTTGCTTTAACCGCTAATTGCTTAACATTTTTAACGCTAGGCGGTACGAACCTATTGATCACTAACCCGAGAGATATGCCAGGCTTTGTAAAAGAGTTATCTAAATACAAATTTACTGTAATTACTGGTGTAAATACTTTATTTAATGGCCTGTTAAATACTCCAGGGTTTAAAAATTTAGACTTTAGTAAATTAAAAGTTGCTATGGGAGGAGGCATGGCCGTACAAAAACCTGTGGCTGAGCGTTGGCAACATGTAACCAAGACTGGTTTGATTGAAGGTTATGGTTTAACCGAGTGTTCACCGTTTGTGACTATAAGCCCTTATAATTTGGAAGGTTATGATGGCAGCATAGGTATACCCGCACCATCAACGGATATCAAAATTATTGCTGATGATGGCAGTGAATGTAGTCTTGGTGAACCCGGAGAAATGTATGTAAAAGGCCCTCAGGTAATGAAAGGTTATTACAACCGTATCGAAGCGACTAACGAAATTTTAAACGATGGCTGGCTGGCAACCGGTGATATTGCCTCTGTGGATGAACGTGGTTTTTTCAATATTGTAGACCGTAAGAAAGACATGATCATTGTTTCTGGCTTCAACGTATTTCCTAACGAAATAGAAGAAGTTGTTATGATGCACCCTAGTGTTTTAGAAGTTGCTGCTATTGGCGTTCCTCATGAGGTAAACGGCGAAAGTGTCAAAATATTTGTGGTGAAAAAAGATCCTGCACTTACCGAAAAAGATTTAATAAGTCATTGTCGCAGTAACTTAACTAATTATAAAGTTCCTAAACTGATTGAATTTAGAGATGAGTTACCAAAATCAAATGTTGGTAAAATACTGAGAAAAGAACTTAGATAGTTTTTTCGCGCGTTAAACTAGCAGGTGCAGATACATGGGGTCAGACCAAAACCTATTATTTTTAAATAGGGTTTTGCTCTGACCCCAGTTCCATATAACCGGAACTAGTTAACATTATAAGGTATTATAATCTTTCTTAAAGTGATCAACCCACATAGCTGTTGCGCCACATATTGCAACAGGCATTAAGACTAAATTTACTATTGGGATCATTGCAAAAATGGTAACCGTTAAGCCAAAACTGTAGCACTTGCCTTTATGCTCAGTAAGCTTATTACGCATCTCAATAAAACCAATTTTATGATTATCAAAAGGGTAGTCGCAATATTGTACAGCCATCATCCAGGCAACAAAGGCTAACCAAATTACTTGGCCAAAAACAGGTATAATCCATAGAATTAAGAAAAAACCTAATGCTCTAGGTAAGTAATAAACCAGCTTACGCCACTCGCGTGACAACGTTCGGGGTATATCTTTAACAACATCGGAAAAGCCGCCATCATTGATAGATTGTCCTGTAAGGTGTTGTTCTAACTTTTCGCTTAATAACCCGTTAAAAGGTGCGGCAAGCCAGTTTGCCACGGTTGAAAATAAAAATGAAAAACAAATTAACGCTGTGATATAAAGCAATGGCTCTGCAAAGTAAGTTAACCAACTTAACCCTTCGGGTAACCAGTTTTCAAATGACACGATTAGATCAGAAATGTAACTACTTAAGTAGTAAAAAGCTGAGGCAAACAGAATTAAATTCACCAATAATGGTACAAACACAAATCGTCTGAGCCCTGGTGTTCTAATGAGTTTAAAACCTTGCATAAAATAACCAGCTCCGCTTTGGGCAATTGGCTGTTGAATGCTTAATGTCATTGAATTTTCCTTACACAATATATTTGTTGTTAGTATAACTAAACTTATGGCAATTCAAAGCCAATAACTGTTACAAACCATGTGTTTATTTGCTAAGGTAATAAAGATAAAGTATCTACCTGTATAAGATCTGATATTGAATATCAAACGTTTACTAGTAATCGAATAAAAACAATAACAATCAATGCGCCTAAAAACTATAAAATTAGCTGGATTTAAATCTTTTGTTGATGTCACGACTGTGCCGTTCCCTGAAGAAATGACCGCTATTGTTGGCCCAAATGGTTGTGGTAAATCTAATATTATCGATGCAGTGCGTTGGGTGCTTGGCGAAAGTTCAGCTAAAAACTTACGCGGTGATAGTATGACCGATGTTATTTTCAATGGCTCTAGCGCTAGAAAGCCTGTAGGGCAAGCAAGTGTTGAACTTCTGTTTGACAATACTGACCAACGAATTCAAGGCTCGATGGCAGATCGAAACGAAATATCAATCCGCCGTATTGTTAATAGAGACTCGCAAAATACTTATTACCTAAATGGTAGTAAATGTCGCCGTAAAGATATAACCGATATCTTCCTAGGTACCGGTCTAGGTCCAAGAAGTTATGCCATTATTGAACAAGGCATGATTTCAAAATTAATTGAATCAAAACCCCAAGATCTTCGAGTGTTTATTGAAGAGGCCGCTGGCGTATCTAAATACAAAGAACGCCGTCGAGAAACCGAAATTCGTATTCGTCACACTCGTGAAAATTTATCTCGATTAGCTGATATCAGGCAAGAGCTTGGTATACAAATAGAACGATTGCATGGGCAATCACAAGCCGCAGTTAGATTTAAACAATTAAAAGTAAAAGAGCGCACTTTAAAAGCGGAATTAACAGCGATAAAGTGGCGCTACTGCCAAGATAAATTACAAAAATTTAAATTGCTAGAGCTGAGCCTAGAACGCAAAATAGATGAATTAGTTGCCGAGCAAAGAGCATCTGAACTCGCTATTGTAAATGCTAAAAATACTCAAGATGAGGGGGCAGATAAAATTGCTGTACTGCAACAGCATAAATTAGTTTTAACTACTGAAATTACACGTTTAGAGCAAAATATCAAACATGCTAAGCAGCGTAAGATAAGCCTTAGCGAGGATGTAAAAAGGTTAGATGAAAATAGCCTTCGTAATCGAGAATACTTAAATCAAGAGCTAAAAAAGCAGCAAAACTTAAAAAGTTTGATTGTTGACTTAGTACCATGCCTAAAAGAGAGCGGTACTCAAATTAAGCAATTAAGCAAACAGTTACTCGATATTCAACATCGCCAACATGCTTGGCAGACACATTGGGACAATTTTGTTCAAACACAATCATCTCACACCAATGCTGTAAATGTTATTGCCACCAAAGTGCAGTCAACAAGTGACTTGATGAATAAAACTGAACAACGAATTGAGTCTATAAAACAACAACTTACTAGTTATCAACTAGAGCCTTTAAAAAGCAAGATTGTCCAAAACCAGGATGATATTGAAGAACAGAAAATGGTCGTTGAACAGTCATCTGCAGATGTTGAACAGTATACAGAGCAATATCTGATAGCAATTACAGCGCAGGACAAAAGCAAAACTCTATTTGAGCAAATATCCACTGAGTTGCAAACATTACAGTCAAGGCAGCAAGCACTAAGCGAGATTAATAATCAACGTTCAGATTGGCAAATAAAACAAAAAGACTACTTGCAATCAATGGGGATAGATACGCAGAACAGTTTAAGTGAGCAACTACTCGTTACTCCCGGTTGGGAAAGTGCGGTAGAGATGGTACTAGGCCAGTGGTTAAATGCTATTTGTTTAGATGATTTTCCTGATCATTTCGACTTGGATGTTGCCTTGTGGGTCAGTCAAACTGAAAACCAGAAACTAAGCTCTGCGAAGCCAAATACATTGGCTCAATTTGTTCAAGGCCAGCATCCGTTCTATGAACTACTAAGTAGGGTTAAAGTTGCCCAAACAGAGACTCAAGCCAAGCACATGGCTGAACAATTAACCGATGACAATGCCTCGGTGATATGTCCACAAGGGGCTTGGTTTGGGCGTTCATGGCTTAAAAAAGGCGCAATTGAGCAACATACAGGGCAGTTAAAACGACATAATCAACTTATTGATTTAGCAGCAAATATTAAAAATAAACAGACTGAATTTGAAATTCATCAACAAGCACTTGGTGAATTGCAAGAAAAAAATATTAGACTGAATGCAAGTCTTGAGCAGAACAAGCAACAACTACAACAAAGTAAGCAAGTACTTTTGCAAAGTGAACAAGAAAATCATTTACTTGATCAAGAGTTACAGTTCAAGAGAACTCAGCAACAAAGCTTACAAGATGAATTACTAAAGCAAGAAACTGCTCTTAATGAAGAGTTATATACCTATGAACAGGTTTTAGCAGAGCAAGCGGCTTTAGCTCAATCAGATCAAAATGACAATCAAGTTGGTGAAACATTACAACTTGAACGCACAACTTTAGTTCAGCAATTGCAAGATGCTCAATTAAACTTACAGCATGCCACTAATGAAAATCATCAACAAAATTTAGCCAAAGAAAAAGCAAAAACTGAACTAGAGTCTGTTGAGGCTGTACTCGTGCGAGTGCAAGAGCAATTGTTAACACTAGAACAGCAAAAACAACAGTTAGTATCTACAGTCCAAGAAAATGATCAGCCGATTATAGCTGAGCAAGAAAAGTTGCAAAGTTTATTGCTACAAGGCGCCGAAAATGATCAGCAGCAACAAACAGTTAACAAGCAACTTATCGAATCTAACAATCAAATAGAACAATTTAACAGCAGTCAACAGCGCTTATTAACATTAATAGCAGTGCAAAGAGATAAATTATCTCAACTTCATGTAGATGCGCAGACCTATAATGTTCGTGCTAAAACAGCAATTGAACAACTTGAGGAAATGCAACAAACACTAGCAGCTGTATTAGATAATTTAACTACTGATGCTAAAGAGTCACAATGGCAAATACAGCTTGCTCGAGTGACTAAAGAAATATCTCAACTTGGCGCGATTAATTTAGCCGCTATAGAAGAATTTGAGTTGCAGTCACAAAGAAAAGAATTTTTAGATAAACAAAACGACGATTTAGAGTCTGCTCTGCATACCCTTGAGTCAGCAATAGATAAAATAGATAAAGAAACTCGACAAAAATTTAAAGAAACATTTGAACAGGTTAATAATGATCTTAAAATATTGTTTCCAAAAGTTTTCGGTGGAGGTAGTGCGTACCTTGATTTAACTGGTGAAGATTTGCTCGATACAGGGGTAACTATCATGGCAAGACCGCCTGGCAAAAAAAATAGCACGATTCACTTACTTTCTGGTGGAGAAAAAGCGCTAACCGCATTATCATTAGTATTCGCAATATTTAGGTTGAATCCAGCACCTTTTTGTATGTTGGATGAAGTGGATGCGCCACTTGATGACGCAAATGTTGGCCGATTCTGTAAATTGGTTGAAGAAATGTCACAAACTGTGCAATTTATCTATATAAGTCATAATAAAATAGCTATGGAAATGGCTTCACACTTAACAGGTGTTACCATGCATGAACCAGGAGTTTCACGTATGGTAGCGGTTGATATTGATGAAGCGGTTGCTATGGCAGAAGCAGTATAAGCAGGCTTGGTAATGGAATTAAATTTTAGAACAATATTAATAATTATTAGTGTGATCGTTATCGGTGGCATCTATTTTCATGGTCGTTTAAAGATCCGCAAAGGAGGTAAAAATCCTTATAAACTGAAAGCAAAAGTTGTAGAAGACGATTTTGCCGAGGAAGAGGCGCGTAACTATGATACCCAAGGTTTTGATCAAGACGGAGTAGGACGTCCTAAACCAATTACCCTTGATGCTGCTGAAATGCCAGAGCTTACAGAACAACAATCAGCTGATTTGCAAGCTAATACGCCGCCACCAATTGAAGATGATCAATTGGCAGAGCAAGCGCCAACATTTTCTGATATTGAAGTTTTGGAACAATCAGCGCCAATTGAAGATGTTGAAGCTGATATGACAACTAAAACTGAAGCTGTTTTTAAAGATCCTGTTAGTGTTAAGAAAAGTTCAGTAAAGAAAGTTGCAACTGCAACTGCCACTGTAAAAGCAAAGCCTGAGACAGTAGTTGACTCTAGCGAGCCAGTGTTTACAGTGTCTGAAACTATCGTTGAAGATGAACTTCCGACGATAAGCGCTTTACCAGAAGTAGAGCCAGTAAACGTTGTTGAAGCTGATAAGCCCGTTAAAGTTAAAGCTAAAACGAAAATTGAGGCTAAAGTACAGTCAGAAAACGTGCAGCCTATTGGCAAAACTAAAAGTCGAGCTGAATTAAAGCGAGATCAACTCGAAATGGATTTTGATCGCGCCAATAACAACCGTAAAGTTGAAATAGAGCAAGAAGTCTTAGCATTATCGGTTGTCGTGAATGAGAACCAGTTAATTTCAGGTGCGGCTTTATTACCTAACTTTTTAACGTTAGGGTTAAAATTTGGTGAAATGAACATTTTTCATCGCCACCAAGATAATGCTGGCAATGGTAAAATTACCTTCTCTGTCGCCAATATGGTTAACCCAGGCACCTTCGATTTAGATAACATGGAAAGCTTTTCTACCAAAGGCATCACTTTATTTATGACTCTGCCAAATGCTGGGGACCCGGTAAAAGTATTCAAACAAATGCTTAGCGCTGCTAAACAAGTCGCGAATGAATTTGGCGGACAAGTACTTGATGGTCAACGCAGTGTTATGACTAAACAAACCGAACAACATTATTTAAGTAAAATTAGAGAATTTGATCGCAAGGCCCGCTTGGCCGGTTACTAATTTTTCAAGCCTCCAGTTGGAGGCTTTTTACTTCAGGGACGAAGGAATGCCAACTTAACATGGATGTTATAAAGTTGGCTCACTTCAGGGACGAAGGAATGCCAACTCTTGGTAGCTGAGTTTTTTATATTCAGGGACGTATTTTTTCAATAAACCAAAATAGTAGAGTTAATGTTAAAATTTAATCAAAATCAATTATCAATCATTGCACAACTTAACCAATCACCAGACGTTTCTGCTATTGAGTCATTGTTTAATGAGCAAAACGTAAGTGAAATATCCCTAGGCAATCTATTAATTATTCTTGAAATTTCTAATGCTTTATATCGTTCGGGCCATCCGGTTATCGATGATCAGGTTTATGATGCCGTCTACTTGCAAGAATTGAAGAATAGAAAACAAGAGCATCCATTTTTAACCACTGTTGAACCCGAAGTTATTATTGATAGTAAAACAGTTGCTCTACCTAAAAAAATGCTTTCTACAGATAAAGCCTATTCATTTGAAGAAATAAGAAAATGGATAGAGCGGTTAATCAAAGCAGCAAATGAACTGAATATCGAACATTCAAAAATAAATATTAGAGTTACGCCAAAACTTGACGGTTATGCGGCATATGATGATGGCTCTAAGCTTTACACTCGTGGTGATGGTAGTCGCGGTCAAGATATCACTAGAGCGTTCAAACGCGGCCTAAAGGTAGCTGATGAGGGCGCTCGAGGGCAAGGGCCCGGTGAGATTGTGATCAAAAAAAGCTATTTTGATAATGTGTTAAGCGAAAGCTTTGAAAACTCCAGAAACATACAAGCCGCGATCATTGCTGAAAAGAAAGTCGATAAAGCCGTGCAAATAGCGATAGATGCTGGAGCTTGTGTCTTTTATCCATTTTCATCAATTACCAACTGGACCGGACATTACACTGAAGTATTAAGTGATTTTGAACCTATAGTTGAGAGAATTTGGAACGCGGTTGATTATGATATAGACGGCGTTATTTTCGAAGTGACTAATGACGAAATAAAACAGCTTATGGGAGCAACTAGGCATCATCATCGTTGGCAGATAGCGTTTAAAGTGAATGATGAGTCAGCAGAAGTTAAAGTACTAAAAGTGATCCCGCAAACGTCTAGAACGGGAAGAGTTTCTCCTGTTGCTGAATTAGAGCCGACAAAATTAAGCGGTGCAACAATAAGTCGCGCAACCGTACATCACTATAATATGGTTAAAGCCAATGGCGTTGGTCCTGGAGCTGTTGTGCAGCTTGTAAGAAGTGGCCTGGTCATACCTAAAATAGAAAAAGTAATAACAGCGGTAACTCCACAGCTACCAACAGATTGTCCCAGTTGTGGTACTCATATTATCTGGGAGTCGGATCATTTGGTTTGCCCAAATAAAACAGACTGTCCAGCACAAACAGAAAATACTTTAGTGCACTTTTTCAAAACCTTAGGTAATAACGATGGCTTTGGACCGAAAGTCATTGAAAAACTTCATCAACATGGACTTAAACGAATTCATGAGATTTATGATGAAGCAAAAAATAAATTTACAGGGTTTGGCTTCGGTGATAAAACCGCACAAAACCTAGTAGAACAGTTAAAAGCCAGCAGAGAAATTGAAATAGAAGATTGGCGATTCCTTGCCGCTTTCGGGGTGAGTAGACTTGCGGGAGGTAATTGCGAAAAACTATTGCAACATCACTCCATAGATGAACTTTTTGATGCCAGTGTTGATGATTTAGTCAAACTTGATGGGTTTGCCCAAGTAAGTGCTGAAGCGATTGTTGAGGGGTTGGAAAACGTAAGAGAAGAGTACTTCAAGCTTAAGCCGCTAAACTTCAACTTAGCTATAACGACTAAAGTTTCTGAGCAAACAACTGTTGCAACACCAGTCTTTGGAAAGTTAATCGTATTCACCGGAACTATGTTACAAGGCTCTCGTGGCGATATGGAAAAACAAGCTAAAGCTCTTGGGGCTAAAGTGGGCAAATCGGTTTCCAGTAAAACCTCTTACCTTGTTGCCGGCGAAAAAGTAGGAGCCAATAAAATCAATGCAGCTAAAGATAAAGGCGTAACGGTTTTATCTGAGCAAGAGTACCTTGAATTATTAGCAAGCAATTAGTTATACCAATCCGTATAATTATCTGCTCATTGAGTAACTTATAGAAACTACGTATAAGTTACCCTTCGGGAATGTTTATAAAGCTTGATACGTCCTGAAATTTTAAAAAGATATGAATAACTATCTATCCAAAATTTTAGTTGTTCTAAATCATCCTCAATTGATCACATTATTACGCGAACTGGTATTAGCTTAACAACATCTTTGATGGCTTGATTTTCTATTATTTGAAATGGCAAGCTAGGTTGCTCATTATTAGCAATTGTGACCATTGCTTTTGCTAAAACTTTAGCTTCAATGGGCTTTAACGTTTTTAGTGGGCCTATAAACACGAATGAGAACACATTACATAAGATGGCTGTAATGTGTTCTGCCAATCTAAACTCATTTCTGTCACCCAGCAATAAACTTGGTCTAAATACATAGGTTGCATTTAAATTTAAGGTTTTCAACTTGGCCTCCATTTTTCCTTTTGTTTGATTGTAAAATGAGCTGGATTTAGGGTTCGCGCCTAGTGCACTAACCACTAAGAATTTTTTTACTCTATGAATTTTAGCTAATTTGGCAATAGTAATAACTAAGTTAAGATCAATGCTAGAAAATGCAATACGACTACCTGCCTTTTTAATGGTTGTACCCAAGCAACAATATACTTCATCAACAGCAAATAAGTTGCTCTCGTTGTCTAGAACATCAAAATCGACAATCACTTGGCTAAGTTTTTCATGTGTAATCAATATCGGGCGCCTAACTGCGATAACTACACGATTGTATTGATCACTTTCTAGCAAAAATTGTAAACAATGTTGGCCGGTAAGTCCTGAAGAGCCAAACAGTAAAACAGATTTCATATATTTGTCGCCTTATACTATTTTGGAGTAAAGAATAGCATTTTTAGAATAATTGTTAATTAAAGAATGAATGAAAATTCACGTGAAAATATTATAAAAATTTTAATAAAAAACGCTTGCAAATTTTAAGGGCAATAAGAATAGGGGGTGCGAAAAGTTATCCACTGATTCTGTGCAAAACTTTTTAATTTGCCAACTTGTGTACTGTAATTAAAATGTAACTGCAATGTAATCTTACAAAATTCTGTAATTGTAAATCATAGCTTACCTTATAGTCCGCATTTTATAAGGGCAAATGGTTTATGCACAAAGTTATGCACAGGTAATATTGTCGAAATATTTAGTCCCATGTGTTTGATGATTTTGAGCTTTTGCATAATATTCAGCAAAAATGAATAAACGAACTTTGCAATGAAATTAATTTTAAAACTTAATATGCTGAAAATAAGTGGCATAGATTTTAATATTTGAGTTAAATTTGTACATAGTACTGTATATTGCTACAGCCCTTAAGTTAAAGGCTGTGCGGAGGGGGGAGGGCAAATTGTTTACTACGAAATGTTAGTCAGTTTGACTCTATGTTTTAAATATTGAGTCTAAGTCATTTAAAATAATGACTTAGATACTTGGTAAGTATTTAATTTGTACAAAAAAACAATTTTTAAATTGTGCTGTATTTATTATCCGTCAGAAGTAATGCGCCATTTTTAACGTTCCAACTTAGTTATCAACAGCGTAAATAACGCATCATATTAGTGCAAATGGACGTAGAAAACTGCTAGTTTAATTTTCTTGCCACAAACATACCGACAAACATTATTAGAATGAAGACCAATATTTTTTCATTTCCAACACTGAGATTAGCTATGGCAGGCCCAGGACAAATTCCTGATATTCCCCAACCTATACCAAAAGTTCCAGCACCAATAAGTAACTTTTTATCGACATTTTTAGCGGCTGGCAGATCGAAAGTATTGCTCAATATTGGTTTTTTCATTCGTTTTACCAAAAGTTGATAACCGAGAATGTAAATGATCAACCCTCCGCCCATAACGAAGGCTAAGCTGGCATCCCATTGACCAATAACATCAAGGAAATTGAGTACCTTCTGTGGGTCAACCATTTGCGCCACGGTTAAGCCTGCACCAAAAACTAAGCCACAAACTAATGCAACTAAATTATTTGCCGGTGTGTTATTAGCTAATGCCATAGTTATGCTCCTAAAATATGACGAATTAGATAAACGGTAATAATCGCTGAACCCATAAATGTTATTGTTGCGACAATTGAACGTTTTGAAAAACGACCTATGCCACAAATACCATGACCACTTGTACAACCTGAGCCATATCTAGAGCCAAAACCAACGAAGAAACCTCCAACGATAATAGCTGACCAACTAAGATCAATTTGTTGAGGTAAAACAAAGCCAAAAGGCATAGCCAGTAAGGGCCCTAAAATTAAGCCAAGCATGAAAAAGACTTGCCAGCTTAATGTAATTGGAAATTTATTGAATACTTGAGCAAAAATCCCTGAAATTCCGGCAATTTTCCCGTTTAGCAATAAAAGTAGTAAACCTGATGAACCAATGATTAAGCCACCAATCAACGCACTTAAAGGAGTAAATTCTGTCATGTCACATCCATAGAGTTAACATTTATTTAACTTTTTTGTAGTTGATATAGTATAGTTTAATTCATCTGTACTATGGAATATTACTTTTACTATTTATGTCTAGAAAATTACCAGCATTACATCTATTTAGTATTTTTGAATCGGCAGCAAGACTTGAAAGTTTTAAACTTGCCAGTGAGGAGCTTTTTATAACCCCGTCTGCTGTGAGCCACCAAATTAAATCCTTGGAAGAGTTTATCGGTTTTGAATTATTTATTCGTAAATCACGAGGCGTAAAAGTAAATGCTGCAGGTAAAATGTACCTCGATTACGTTCAACAGTCACTAGCTTTACTTGAGCAGGGGACTAAGTCGATTAAAAATAAATACCTATCGCCTAGTCTTAAAATATCAACATTTCCTACTATGGCAGCAAACGTCATAATTCCACAATTAAATTCTTTTCAACAAGCACATGCAGATATTGATATCCGAATAGAAACAGGCATGAATGTTGCAGATTTACGTTATGAAGATTTTGATTTAGCGATCCGAATTGGCCGGGGAGATTGGGAAGGCGTTGAAGTAAGAAAGTTAATGGATATTAAAATTGCTGCAGTTTGCACAACTGAATTTGTAAATAAATATAACTTAACTGATTTATCACAGCTAGGTGATGTGCCACTTATCGATTTATCCAACATGGACAGTATTTGGCAAACGTGGGCCAAAGCATTTGATATTAATGATTTAGCTTTAAAACACCAGCTAACGTTTAGTAATTACGATACAGCCTTACAAGCAGCAGAGCAGGGGTTAGGCTTAGCTCTTGCAATGCTCCCTATTGAAAATTTATTATTAGAACGAAAATTACTTATTAACCCGTTTGATCTCACGGTGAACTATCCCTTGTCACTTTACGCGGTTTATCGTAAAGAAGACAAAAATCGACATGAAATACACTGTTTTTTAGATTGGCTTGAAAAATTCCCCGGGCTAGCAAGCTGTACTTCTAGTGCTATTGCCAGTTCAAGTTAATAGATAGAATTCTATAGGTGAATTTAATTCATCTATAGAGTGAATATTATCCTTTTGTAAAAATGCCGTTCAATTTCTATTATTTGCCTTATCAACAAATACTAAGTTTTGATAAGGACAGGAAAATGATCACTCGCAGCCAAATTACCTTTTACCGTACTGTTGCTTCAATTATTGTTGCAACACCATTAATCATCGAAATAAGTTTTCAATGGCAAATTTTGTACGCTTTACTGTACTTTCCATTGGCTAGTTTAATATTAGCCATGGTAGCTAAGTATATTGATTATAAGTTGATGGCAGCATTGTTGTTACAAGAAAAACAACAAATACTGAGTAATAAAGTATTGCCGTTGCAACAGCCTGCTGGGCAATTGCATAAATGTGCAGCCTAATAACAACAACATTGTAGGCGTTTGTTGTGGTATGTCTGTTTGGTCTAATGTGGAGTTAAAAATAACAATGCATTTTTTTGATCAATTTCAAATTTAAAATGCTGTAAAAAATTCATCCCTAATAAGCCATCAGCTTTGTCGAAATTATTTAAATCCATGACGACGACTTCAAAATCATATACCGCTCTACCAGCTAACCAAAATTCATCAATAGTTATTGAAAATGCTGTCTCATTACCACCTGCTGTATTGATGTTTAATTTACGTTTTGTTTTTATATTGTCAGTGCTTAATAATTTTTGATAAAAAGCCGTAGAAATTACAGTTAAAGATGCTCCGGTATCGATCATTAACTGTGCAGTATGTTGGTTATTTAATATTGCTTCGACAATATAATGTTGGCCTTGTTGAGTTAATTTTATCCCTTCATCGGCTAATACTATCGAGTCGATTAATGTATTTAAGGCATTAATTTGAGTTGTGTAATTATTCCCGTACTTAATATTTTCTAAATAATTTATGGCTGTTTCAATCTCATTAAGATGAATGTAGGCTTCCGCAAGGGCAAGCTGATAGGGTGGGTAATCGATATCATTAACTATAAGTGGCTTAGAAAAATTTATTATGCTCTGCCATGATTTTTGGTTTTTTAACGTTTTAATATGATGTTGAAAAAGCTGATGGGCTTGATGACTCCATGATTCTTCTTTATCTCGATTAAATGCATTTGCGATTAATTGATAATATATAGTCATTGCCAAATCTGGTTTGTTCACAGCAACAAGCCAGTCAATTTTAAGTTGAAGCCATTGTTCATCTAAAGGAAATCTGGCTAAGTAAGCTTGTAAAAAACTGCTTAGCAAACTAAATTTTCGATTTAATATCCATTGTTTGCCTACAGCTAGCCATTGTTCATTAACTAAATCACTGCTAGTTTTGTTTATCATTGCTATTTGTTCAAGATGATCTATTGCAGCAATAAATTGGTTGGCAAAAAATAACTGCTCTGCTTTAGCGATTAATAAATTTATTTCTGCTGATTGCTTATTATTTTCTTGATAATTATTGGCAAGTACAGCTAACTTGTTATCTGCAACAAGGGGAGTAAGTGATTCATTGTTCGCAACATTATCGTTTTGCTTAATTACATTATTTGTTTTGTTTTTATAAAGATTACCCTGAACAAATGTTTGTTCATTTATTTTTTTTAGTAAATAAATGTTAGTACCTATAGATACAGCTAATAAAGTACTTAGTAGCACAACGAGTTTAACGCTCAAAATTAATCCTTCATAAATGAACACAAGTTATTATACCAAGTCCATTAATTATCTGCTCATTTTTGCTCACTAAAAAGTAGAACACATAATTAGTGGAATTGGTATTACTGCCTATCGATGATAGCAATGAATCTACTAGTGTTTTTTTCGAATACTCCTTATAGTAAAGTTTAATACCAATTAAAGTAAGCCTTTGATTTTAATTAATTCCCTTTAAATACTTTATGCCTCAAATTAAACGTAAAAGAAATATTAGTTATTGTTCAACTGAATTTGGCTTTAAAGTTGAATTTAATGCTATGGCTAGCCCATGTGAATTACTGATCAATTCAACCGATAGAAATATAGCCATACGTGTTGGTGAAGCAGTTTCGAATGAAGCTTGGCGTATTGAAGATAAATACTCTCGCTATCTTTCATCGAGTATATGCTCAAAAATAAATACCAGTAACGGCCAAGCTGTACCAATAGATGCTGAAACTTATAAATTACTCGACTTTGCTAAGCAATGTTTTCTGATCAGTGATGGTGCATTTGATATAACTTCGGGTGTATTACGGCAAGCTTGGAAATTTGATGGTAGGGCTCGCATTCCTAAACAAAATCAAATTTCAACGTTGCTGCCTAAAGTCGGTTTCAATAAAATTTCCTTAACCCAAGATTCGATTACTCTTGAGTCTGGAATGGAGATTGATCTAGGTGGTCTTGGTAAAGAATATGCTGTAGATACCAGTTTATTGCTTGCTAAGAAGCTAACTAATATACCGATATTAATTAACTTTGGTGGTGATGTTGCTGCCTCAAGCCCGCAACTAACAGGACAGCCATGGCATGTTGGTATTGAGCATCCTGGTTTTGAAGATAAACAACCTTTTATTGTTTCAATTAGTGCTGGCGCTATAGCAACAAGTGGTGAAGCTCGTCGTTTCTTATCAAAAAATGGACAACGGTACTCCCATATATTAAATCCCAAAACAGGTTGGTCGGTGCTAAATGCACCAAAATCTATAACTGTGGCCGCACCTAACTGTATTCAAGCAGGTTTTATTGCAACATTAGCGTTATTACAAGGTGAAAATGCTGAAGATTTTTTAAAAAAACAAAATATTGATCATTGGTGTATTTGGTAATAGTGTTAATTGGTACATTTGATAATAAAATATATATGATCTGGGTTAGACTTGCTATATACTGCATTATGTTTACAATATTGGGCAGGTAAAATATTGTTTTTTAGATAAAAAAATATTTTATTGCACAAAAATCATGAATTTTCACACTAAGCCGTTTTTAACGACTATAATGAAATTTCAGTACAACGCGTAAATTAATACAATTTAAATTAAAGAGAAGAATATGAGTAAAGGTACAGTAAAATGGTTCAACGCCGATAAAGGCTTCGGATTTATCACTCCTGAAAATGGCGGCAAAGATTTATTCGTTCACCATTCAGAAATCCAAAGTGGCGGCGGTTACGCAACACTTAACGACGGTCAATCTGTTGAGTACACTGAAGGCGAAGGCCAGAAGGGTCCATGTGCTACTAATGTGGTTCCTCTTTAATTTAAATTAAAGATTACATTAAGTATTTTTAAAAACGCCGAACACATTAATGTGTTCGGCGTTTTTTTTGCACAGGGAAGTGCTTATCCTCCTGTACCATGGATGGGGAAAAGGGAGGGTTACTTCAAATCCGCGCCCTAATTAGTTTCGGTCCATGGAATTGGGGTCAGAGCAAAACCCTATTTTAAAATAGGTTTTGGTCTGACCCCGTGTAGCTGCACCTGCTACCTCATCCGGTTGGCGTGAATTTATTCAGACGTTATATTCAAAAACTTATCTTTAATCACTATACCTATAGAGATCGAATTCTGCGCTCTTAGTTTCTTGTTCCTAGTCCCTAGCTTCTCTGATTATTTTTCCGCAATCCAGTCATTCACTTTTTGCTCTAAAATACTTAATGGTAAAGCTCCATTAAGTAGTACAACATCATGAAATTCTGCTATGTCGAAACGATTACCTAGAAGCTTTTTAGCCTGCTTTCTAAGTTCAAGTATTTTCAACATACCTAATTTATACCCAAGGGCTTGTCCTGGCCAAACCATATATCGTTCTACTTCTGCCTTTGCTTCTGAGTGTGGGGCACCTGTATTTTCAGTCATATAAGTTATAGCTTGTTCTCGAGTCCACTTTTTATGATGTAGGCCTGTATCGATTACCAATCGCACAGCTCTAAAAATTTCAGCTTTTAAACGACCTAAGTTGCTATAAGGATCTTGATCATACATACCCATTTCATAAGCGACTTGTTCGGCATATAAGGCCCAACCTTCAACGTATGCATTGTAAGCGGCAAATTTTCTCAGTAATGGCAGCTTAGTTTGTGCCATATTTAGCGAGGCTTGCCAATGATGACCCGGATTAGTCTCATGAAATGTTAATGTTGGTAGATCAAATTTTGCCAAGTTTTCAATATCTCTTAAATTGATCCAAAAAACTCCTGGTTTTGAGCCATCTAAACTGGGAGGGTTATATTGACCTCCAGATGTACCATCCTCAATCTCCTTAGGAAATGCCTTCACTGCTACTTTATAACTAATTGGTGTTTTAAACTGAGTAGGCATAATTTTATTTATGGCTTTAATTTGCGCGTTTAAATCAATAATAACTTGTTGTCTACCTTGTTCTGTATCTGTATAGGCAAACCTTGGCTCTTTTGCCAGAGCAATTAATCGTTGGGCAACGCTGCCTTGGGAATAATTCAATTGCTGCAATATTGAATCCATATCGGCATTAATTCGTGCTACCTCTTTAAGACCTAATGCATGAATTTCATCAGCAGATAAGTTTGAGTTAGCTTGAGTTTTAATGGTGTACTGATAAAACCGTTCGCCACCAGGTTGCGCCCATATACCGTCACTTTTAGGAGCCTTGTCTTGTACGCTTTTAACTGCTTGTGTTACTTCTATAAATGCTGGATATATTTTTGTGGTTAGTATGGTTACTGCTTTACTAAGTAATAACTCTTTATCTGCGCTGTTTATTTGCGATAAGTTATCTAATGAGTCACTAAAATGAGTGAGTAAAGTATTCTTTTGTACAGGGATTTCAGTATAGCCAGTTAAGTAATCGACGCTAGATTTAATTATTGCCGTCGGCGGAATCCACCCTTGTTGGCTGTCTTTAATAAATACTTGTTCAACTTGCTGTATTTGCTTGGCAAAGGCTTCCAGACGAGAAATATAATCATTAGCGTCTTTAATAGAAGCTATTTGTTTCCCATCGGTAAAGGTATAAAGTGTATCGACCAATGGACCATTAATTTGACTAATAATAAACGGTTGATGACCAAAGTATGAATCAATAAAGCCGATGTCATGTTCAGGTGAACCGGCAAAGTAACGATATAAATTTGCCATTACTTGACGATTATCTTCATCAATATCTTCGTGGTTACTTTCTAGGTTTGCTAATAATTGAGCTATTTTTGCCAAATTCTGTCTAAACTCGGCAGAGGCTTCAATATCGTAATTATCGAGAAGGTTATGGTAATAAAACCCCGCATCAGAATTTTTAACGCCAATCATTGAAGCAAATTGCGGTTTGTATTTAAGAAACTCTTTTGTTGATTTATCGATCGTTTCATAAAGAGATATTTGTTCTGGTTCGGCAACAGAGGTGATGACTTCTATTTTAGGCTTTACTTTAGATTCAACTATGGTAATTGTTTGCTCCTGATCAGAACAGCTTACACATAATAAGGCTGCAGGGAACAATAATGATAATGATATTTTCATTTTGAGTAGTCTCTGAACTCGTTAATAAATCGATGTTATATTTAGTTTACCGTATTATTTTTAATAAGTTATATAATTTTGCTTTGTTTTGGACGGTGAAGCTTTTACAATTTAATTATCAAAACTAAATAAGTATATTTATGAAAAAAACACTGTTAATTACCCTTACCGTATTCACATTGATTGCCTGTAGTACATCGCCTACGGGTAGAAGGCAGGTACTTCTTCATTCATCTAGCGAACTTGATAAAATGGGAGCGCAATCATTTGAACAAATGAAAGAGCAAGAACCCATCAGTAAAGATAAAAAAGTAAATCAATTTGTGCAATGTGTTGCTAATTATATCACCCCAAATGTTAAGTCAACGGTTCATAAAGGTGAATGGGAAATTGTTGTTTTTGATTCTGAGCAAGTTAATGCCTTTGCACTTCCTGGTGGAAAAATTGGTGTTTACACCGGTATTTTAAATGTTACTGAAAATGCTGATCAGCTTGCGGCTATCATTGGTCATGAAGTAGGGCATGTAATAGCCCAGCATTCAAATGAACGATTATCATCAAACCAATTATCAAAAGGTGCTTTGGTTGTTGCAGGTGCTGCGGCAGCTTCGAGTGATATTGATAATAAAGCGCTAGTTGTAGCTGGTGCTGCCGTTGGCATGAAATATCTCTTGTTAATGCCGTACGGTAGGGCACATGAATCCGAAGCCGATATTATTGGACAAGATTTAATGGCCAAATCAGGTTTTGATCCTAGAGCCAGTGTTAAATTATGGCAGAATATGGCAAAGCTAAGTAAAGATGCGCCACCAGAATTTTTCTCTACTCATCCATCCAATCAAACTCGAATTTCTGACTTAACAAAGCATTTGCAGGTTTCTGAACCATTGTACGCCCAGCGTAACGTGAACCCTGAATGTATCAAACCAGTTATTCCTAAACCTAAAAGCAAAGCAAAGCCGGTCACTAAAGAGGTTGATGATTCTAAAAAAGGTTAAAAATTAATTAATTGAGATTAATTGAGATTAATTGTTAAAATCCCTAAAAAATAGCCTGTTTTTTAGGGGGAACCTCTACAGTAATTGCCTTTACTATGCTAAACTTGCCGCCGAATTTATTCCGAACAAGAAAGAAATATGTCTGATTTTACAAGTATTGAACAACGCGTAAGTTACGGCGTTGGCCGCCAATTAGGTGAGCAGTTACGTAACAACCCATTTAAAGATTTTGAAGTTGCCGCTGTACAAGCTGGTATTGCTGATGCTTTAGCTGATGCTGCTAGCCAAGTAAGTCAAGAAGACTTACAAGCTGCTTTCACTGTTGTGTCTGAAAAACTTCAAGCACAAGAAGCTGAATTAGCAAAAGAAGCTTCATCTGCAGGCGAAGCATACTTAGCAGAAAATGCTAAGCGTGACGACGTTATTGTTACTGAATCAGGTCTTCAATATGAAGTACTTGAAGCTGGCGATGGCGACAAGCCAACTGCTGCTAGCACTGTTAGTTGTCACTACCACGGTACATTTACTGACGGTAGCGTATTTGATTCATCTGTTGAACGTGGCCAACCGGCTGAGTTTCCAGTAGGTGGCGTTATCGCTGGTTGGACTGAAGCATTACAAATGATGGCTGTTGGTTCAAAATGGCGTTTACATGTACCATACAACTTAGCGTACGGTGAGCGTGGCTCACAGGGTGCAATCCCTCCTTACGCTACTTTAGTATTTGACGTTGAGCTTCTAGCTATCGTTTAATTCTATTATTTAAAGCCGGGTTTTCCCGGCTTTTTATTGTAATTAAAACACTAGTTTTATTTACTATAATTAACTTTTTATATAGCCAAGTAATTATAGTAAATAAGATTAACTAATAAGAAGAGTAAAGAAATGACAAAAGTTGCCATTTTAGGTTGTGGCGGCCGCATGGGTCGAAATTTATTACAAGCTGCACTTGAACACGAGAAAGTTGAATTGGTTGGTGGCTATGTTCGTCAATCATCTAGTTTGAATGGTGTTGATGCTGGTGAGCTTTGTGGTCTTGGGCTAAAAGGCTGTCCGGTAACTTCAGAACTTAATGATTTAGTTGCTGCCGATGTGTTTATCGACTTCACTTCTATTGAGTCAACTAAAGCACACGTTAAATGGTGTAACGATAACAATAAAGCAATAGTTATTGGCACAACAGGGTTCAGTGACAATGAAGTTAGTGAACTGCAACAGCTTGGGAAAGACATACCTGTTGTTTTAGCTCCTAATACCAGCGTAGGTGTTAACTTATTATTTAAGTTATTAGAAATTACTTCGAAAGCAATTGGTAATGACAGCGATATTGAAATTTTTGAAGCGCACCATCGCTTTAAAAAAGATGCTCCGTCTGGCACCGCAATGAAAATGGGCCAGGTAATTGCTGATACGTTAAACCGTGATTTAAATAAAGTTGCTGTCTATGGTCGCGAAGGCATAACGGAAGAGCGAGCAAAAGATACTATCGGTTTTGCTACAGTACGAGCTGGCGATATTATTGGTGAGCATACGGCATTTTTTGCTGATCTTGGTGAACGCTTAGAAATAACTCATAAAGCGACCTCTAGAATGACATTTGCTCTTGGTGCAATGAGAGCAGCAGCATGGCTTAAAAATGCACCAATTGGATTTTTTGACATGCAAGATGTACTTGGATTGAAGTAGATAACTACATGTTTTGCAGGTTTGAATGCCTTTTTACTTTAAGTTGCAATAAAACTGCAAAAATCTTTTAAATTGTTATGGACGAATTGAGCTGTAACGCGTAAAATACGCCGATTTTGCCAAAAAATAAATTTTGGCAACGAATACACATAATAATTGCTAAATATTGACTCATAAGTCATTAACCTTTAGTGATTATTAATACTTTGACTCATTATGGAGGTTAAATTGACTAAATCTGCCATCTTGGTACTGGAAGACGGTACTATTTTTAAAGGCACTGCCATTGGCGCAGAAGGCTCATCAGTTGGTGAAGTTGTTTTCAATACGGCAATGACTGGCTACCAAGAGATCCTAACGGACCCATCTTACGCTGAACAAATCGTCACTTTGACTTATCCCCATATCGGTAACACCGGTACCAACGCTGAAGATGCAGAATCTGCAAATGTTTGGGCTAAAGGTCTAATCATTCGTGATTTACCACTTTTAGCAAGTAACTTCAGAAATGAACAAAGCTTGAGTGAATACCTCATCGCCAATAATATTTTGGGTATCGCTGATATTGATACCCGTAAACTTACTCGTATTTTACGAGAGAAGGGCGCACAAAACGGGTGTATTCTTGCTGGTGATAACTTAAATGTTGATGAAGCCTTAGCAAAAGCAAAAGCATTCCCTGGCCTAAAAGGTATGGATTTAGCGAAAGTTGTTTCAGCCAAAGAAGCTTACGAGTGGACTGAAGGCAGCTGGCAGTTAGGCAAAGGTCACGTAACTCCTGATGAATTCCCTCATCATGTCGTAGCTTATGATTTTGGCGCAAAACGCAATATATTGCGTATGTTAGCTGACCGTGGTTGTAAACTTACTGTGGTACCAGCACAAACTTCTGCAGAAGAAGTGTTAGCGATGAATCCTGATGGAATTTTCTTATCAAATGGACCTGGTGATCCAGAGCCATGTGATTACGCGATTAAAGCAATCAAAACATTCCTTGAAACAGATATTCCAGTATTTGGTATTTGTTTAGGTCACCAATTACTAGGCTTAGCTAGTGGCGCTCAAACGATTAAAATGAAGTTTGGTCATCACGGTGCAAACCATCCCGTTAAAGAACTTGAGCGAGACGTTGTGATGATCACTTCGCAAAATCACGGTTTTGCTGTTGATGA
Source organism: Thalassotalea psychrophila (assembly GCF_031583595.1). Lineage (NCBI taxonomy): Bacteria > Pseudomonadati > Pseudomonadota > Gammaproteobacteria > Alteromonadales > Colwelliaceae > Thalassotalea > Thalassotalea psychrophila. Next base: position 3,032,037 of record NZ_CP134145.1, on the reverse strand, counting down.
AAGCAACTTGCCGGGTAATTTAACGGCTACGCATAAATCATTATTTGATGGTTCATTACAAGGTATTCATCGTACTGACAAGCCAGCGTTTAGCTTCCAGGGTCACCCTGAAGCAAGTCCTGGACCACACGATGCAGCGCCTTTGTTCAATCATTTTATCGATTTGATTAACACACGTAAAGCCCAATAGACTGATTAAATAGAGTAGATATAATGCCAAAACGTACTGACATAAAAAGTATTCTTATATTAGGTGCAGGTCCAATTGTAATTGGTCAAGCCTGTGAATTTGACTATTCGGGTGCACAAGCGTGTAAAGCTTTACGCGAAGAAGGTTACCGAGTAATTCTTGTTAACTCGAACCCTGCAACTATCATGACTGACCCAGAAATGGCCGATGCAACTTACATCGAACCAATTCACTGGGAAGTTGTGCGTAACATCATTGAAAAAGAACGTCCTGACGCTGTATTACCAACAATGGGTGGCCAAACGGCGCTTAATTGTGCATTAGAACTAGAAGCTAAAGGCGTACTTGCTGAATTTAACGTTGAAATGATTGGTGCTACAGCTGACGCAATTGATAAAGCTGAAGATCGTAGCCGTTTTGATGTAGCAATGAAAAAAATTGGCTTAGATACTCCACGAGCTAAAATCGTTCACACTATGGATGAAGCAATTGCTGCATCGGAACACCTAGGTTTCCCATGTATCATTCGCCCATCATTCACTATGGGTGGTACCGGTGGTGGTATCGCGTATAACCGTGAAGAATTTGAAACCATTTGTATACGTGGTCTAGATTTATCACCAACGTCAGAATTATTGATTGATGAATCATTAATCGGTTGGAAAGAATACGAAATGGAAGTGGTTCGCGACAAAAATGATAACTGTATCATTATTTGTTCAATCGAGAACTTCGACCCTATGGGTATTCACACTGGTGACTCAATTACTGTAGCACCAGCGCAAACATTAACTGATAAAGAATACCAAATCATGCGTAACGCATCAGTTGCGGTATTACGTGAGATTGGTGTTGAAACAGGTGGTTCAAACGTACAATTTGGTATATGTCCTGATACTGGCCGTATGGTTATTATCGAGATGAACCCACGTGTTTCACGTTCATCAGCATTAGCATCAAAAGCAACGGGTTTCCCAATTGCTAAAATCGCTGCAAAATTAGCAGTAGGTTATACGCTTGATGAATTAAGCAACGACATTACAGGCGGTGCAACTCCAGCATCATTTGAACCAACAATCGATTATGTAGTAACTAAAATTCCTCGTTTTAACTTCGAGAAATTTGCCGGCGCAGAAGACCGTCTTACTACGCAAATGAAATCAGTTGGTGAAGTTATGGCAATTGGCCGTAACCAACAAGAATCATTGCAGAAAGCTTTACGTGGTTTAGAAGTTGGCGTGAATGGTTTTGACCCTATTGTTGATGTAACCAAGCCGGGTGCCAAAACAAAAATCATGCACGAGTTGCAAGAAGCTGGTGCAGATCGTATTTGGTACATAGCTGACGCTTTCCGTTTAGGTTTAACCGTTGATGACATATTCCGTTTAACCATGGTAGATCGTTGGTTCTTAGTACAAATCGAAGACATCATTAAAGAAGAACAAAATGTTGCTGCTGGTGGTATGTCTGGTTTAACTACAGACTACTTACGTAAGCTGAAACGTAAAGGCTTCTCAGATAGCCGTTTAGCCGATGTTATTGGTGTTGCAGAAAGCGAAATACGCAAAAAACGTCACAACGCTGAAATATTCCCAGTTTATAAGCGTGTTGATACTTGTGCTGCTGAGTTCAGCTCAGACACGGCTTACATGTATTCAACGTATGATGAAGAATGTGAAGCTAACCCAACAGATAACGACAAAATCATGATAATTGGTGGCGGTCCTAACCGTATCGGCCAAGGTATTGAATTTGATTATTGTTGTGTACACGCAGCTCTTGCATTACGCGAAGATGGTTATGAAACTATCATGGTTAACTGTAACCCTGAAACGGTTTCTACCGATTACGATACATCAGACAGATTATACTTTGAGTCTGTAACTTTTGAAGACGTATTAGAAATTGTACGTGTTGAGAAGCCTAAAGGCGTTATTGTGCAATATGGTGGTCAAACACCACTTAAATTAGCACGTGCTTTAGAAGCTGCTGGTGTGCCAATTATTGGTACGTCTCCAGATGCAATCGATAGAGCGGAAGACCGTGAGCGTTTCCAACAAGCGGTAGACCGTTTAGGTTTATTACAACCAGAAAACGCGACAGTAACTTCTCTTGAAGAAGCAATGGTTAAAGCTGAAGTAATTGGTTTCCCATTAGTTGTACGTCCATCGTACGTACTTGGTGGACGCGCGATGGAAATTGTATATGACTTAGCTGATTTACGTCGTTATATGACAGAAGCAGTAAGCGTATCAAATGACTCGCCAGTATTACTTGATCACTTCCTTGATGATGCGATTGAAGTTGATATCGACGTTATTTGTGACGGTACTGATGTTGTTATTGGCGGTATTATGCAACACATCGAACAAGCCGGTGTTCACTCTGGTGACTCTGCATGTTCATTACCTCCGTATAGCCTAACAGCTGAAATTCAAGATGTTATGCGAAAGCAAGTTACAGCATTAGCGTTTGAACTTGGCGTAATTGGTTTAATGAATACGCAAATGGCAGTTAAAGATAACGAAGTTTACTTAATTGAAGTTAACCCTCGTGCTGCTCGTACCGTTCCTTTTGTATCTAAAGCAACAAGTATTCCTTTAGCGAAAGTAGCGGCTCGTGTTATGGCTGGTACATCGTTAAAAGAACAAGGTGTAACAACTGAAGTTATTCCTGAGTATTTCTCAGTTAAAGAAGTTGTGATTCCATTTAATAAATTCCACGGTAGTGATCCTTTAGTTGGCCCTGAAATGCGCTCAACTGGTGAAGTGATGGGTACAGGTGATACTTTTGAAGAAGCTTATGCCAAAGCTAACTTAGGTGCAGGTGTAACCTTGCCTAAAACAGGTCGTGCTTTAATCTCTGTTCGTAACAGTGATAAAGAGCGTGTTGTAGATTTAGCTCGTCAATTAGTTGATTTAGGCTTTAGCTTAGACGCAACGCACGGCACTGCTGTTATTTTAGGTGAGGCCGATATTCCGGTACGCTTAGTGAATAAAGTACACGAAGGTCGTCCACACATTGTCGATAGAATCAAAAACAGTGAATACAGTTATATTATTAACACCACTGAAGGTCGTAAGGCTATTGAAGATTCTAAGCAAATTCGTGGTGCAGCTTTACGTTATAAAGCTACGTATACAACCACGTTGAATGCTGGCTTTGCTGTATGTATGGCGCATTCTGCTGATGACAGAAACAAAGTTAACTCTATTCAAGAATTACACAAAAGGTGTCAATAATGTCTATGTATCCGATGACAGTTCAAGGAGCAGATGCCCTTAGAGAAGAACTGGTTTACTTAAAGCAAACTAAACGTCCTGAAATTGTTGCTTCTATTGCTGAAGCTCGTGAGCATGGCGATTTAAAAGAAAACGCTGAATATCACGCCGCTCGTGAAGAACAGGGTTTTTGTGAAGGTCGCATTCAAGATATCGAAGGTAAACTTGGTAATGCTCAAATTATTGACGTAACCAAAATACCAAACACCCATAAAGTGATTTTTGGTGTGACGGTAACCTTACTTAACATTGATACTGATGCGGAAGTGACTTACCAAATTGTTGGTGATGACGAAGCGGACATTAAGAATAATCGTATTAGTGTTAACTCACCAATTGCCAGAGGTCTTATCGGTAAAACGGTTGACTCAGAAGTTGAAGTAAAAACTCCTGGTGGCGTTGTTGAATACGAGATTATCTCGGTTGAACATAAGTAGTAAAAACATATTTTGAAACATAAAAAACCTGCAACTGCAGGTTTTTTTATTTCAGGGAAGAAATAACTTAGAATTGGCAGGGATGGCTTGAATTCTGTTATTTATACTTTTAGAAGCTAGAAGCTATATTTTCGGTATTACAATTTTCTTTGCATCTGATTGACGGTAAATAGCCAGTGTTTTACCAATGGCTTGAACTTTAATTGAGTTAGTTTCTCTAATAATAGCGTCAATGATTAATTGTTTAACTTCACGATCAGAAGTGTTTATTTTCACTTTGATAAGCTCGTGGTGACCTAAGGCGTAGTCGATCTCTGCAACTACAGCTTCTGTAAGGCCATTATTTCCTATTAACACCACTGGTTTTATAGAGTGAGCAAGACCTTTAAGGTGTTGAATTTGTTTGTTTGATAGATTCATTTAAAAAATTTCTGTTAAGTTACTTGAATTATCTATATTTTAACGCCATCTTGTCATTAATACTAATTTATATCTGAACTTTTATGAGTAAAGCAAATAAATCAAGAACAGTAAGCTCTCAACGCTGGATGAAAGAGCATTTTGACGACGAGTATGTAAAGAAAGCTCAAAAGCTAGGTTTACGCTCGCGCGCAGTATTTAAAATTGAAGAAATTAATAACAAAGACAAGCTGATTAAAAAAAGCATGAATGTTGTAGATTTAGGTGCTGCTCCTGGCGGCTGGTCTGAATATGCGGTAAAAGTAGTTGGCGACAATGGCCAAGTGATTGCTTGTGATATTTTGCCAATGGAATCATTGCCTGGCGTGGCCTTTTTACAAGGCGATTTTCGTGAAGAAGCCGTATTAGATACTTTACTTGCTAAAATTGATGGCCGAAACGTCGATGTTGTAATGTCGGATATGGCGCAAAATTTTAGTGGTAATGAGTCTACTGACCAACCTAAAAATATGTATTTAGTTGAATTGGCATTAGACATGTGTCATCAAGTTTTAAAGAAAAATGGCAGCTTTGTTGTTAAAGTTTTTCAAGGGGCAGGGTTCGAACAATACATGAAAGATGTTCGTGCTTGCTTTAATGTAGTAAAAACCCGTAAACCAGAATCTTCTCGAGCACGTTCAAGAGAAGTGTATATTGTAGCTACTGGTTACAAACTGTAGTAGAGTTCCGTAAGAAAAGGCCTATAATAGAGGTCTAGTACTTATATAAGTCATCGAAGCATTTTTTTAACAAGAGGTCCTCAAGTTGAGCGATATGGTAAAGAATCTTATTTTATGGTTAGTAATAGCCATTGTTTTAATGTCAGTATTTCAAAGTTTCACTCCAGGCACTGCCGTGGATGGAAAACTCGATTACACTAAATTTATTAACGAAATCCACAATGGACAAGTTGCTGAAGTTAGAATTGAAACTGACGGCGTTATTAATGGTACCAAACGTAATGGTCAAACATTTACTACATTAATTCCAACGCAATACGATAAAGATCTATTAAGCGATTTAATTTCGAACAACGTTAAAGTTGAAGGTGTACCACAAGAAGAGCCAAGCTTATTAGCTAGCATCTTTGTTAACTGGTTCCCAATGCTACTGCTTATTGGTATTTGGATTTTCTTCATGCGCCAAATGCAAGGCGGTGGTGGTAAAGGTGCAATGAGCTTTGGTAAATCTAAAGCCCGTCTTTTATCTGATGATCAAATTAAAACAACGTTTGCTGATGTTGCTGGTTGTGACGAAGCGAAAGAAGAAGTTGCCGAATTAGTTGATTATTTACGTGACCCGTCAAAATTCCAGAAACTTGGTGGTCGTATCCCATCAGGTATATTAATGGTTGGCCAACCAGGTACAGGTAAAACCTTACTTGCTAAAGCTATTGCTGGTGAAGCGAAAGTTCCTTTCTTCGCAATTTCAGGCTCTGACTTTGTTGAAATGTTTGTTGGTGTTGGTGCATCACGTGTACGTGACATGTTTGAACAAGCGAAAAAATCATCTCCATGTATTATCTTTATCGATGAAATTGATGCCGTAGGTCGCCAACGTGGTGCAGGTTTAGGTGGTGGTCATGATGAACGTGAGCAAACTCTTAACCAAATGCTAGTTGAAATGGATGGTTTTGAAGGTAATGAAGGCGTTATTGTTATTGCTGCAACTAACCGTCCAGACGTGTTAGACCCAGCATTACTTCGTCCAGGTCGTTTTGACCGTCAAGTAACTGTTGGCTTACCTGATATTCGTGGTCGTGAACAAATTCTTAAAGTTCATATGCGTAAAGTACCTTTAGGCGATGATGTTGATGCTGCTGTAATTGCTCGTGGTACTCCAGGTTTCTCTGGTGCTGATTTAGCAAACCTTGTAAACGAAGCAGCATTATTTGCAGCTCGTACAAGTCGTCGCACTGTATCTATGGTTGAATTTGATAAAGCCAAAGATAAAATCATGATGGGCGCTGAACGTCGCTCTATGGTAATGAGCGAAGAAGAAAAAGAAATGACAGCTTATCATGAAGCAGGACACGCCATTGTTGGTCGATTAGTTCCTGAGCATGATCCAGTATACAAAGTAAGTATCATTCCTCGTGGCCGTGCTTTAGGTGTAACAATGTACTTGCCTGAAAAAGATCGCGTTAGCCATTCTAAATTGCATTTAGAAAGCATGATCTCATCACTTTACGGTGGTCGTGTTGCAGAAGAAGTAATTTACGGTGCTGATAGAGTATCAACGGGTGCTTCAAATGATATTGAACGTGCTACTGAAATCGCTCGTAAAATGGTAACTCAATGGGGCTTGTCTGAAAAAATGGGTCCTATGCTTTACGCTGACGAAGAAGGTGAAGTGTTCTTAGGCCGAAGTGCTGCTAAACAGAAGCATATGTCTGACGATACTGCCAAAGAAATTGATGAAGAAGTTCGTACTTTCATTGAGCGCAACTATAAACGTGCAGAAGATATCTTGAAAAACAATATGGATATCTTACACGCAATGAAAGATGCGTTAATGACTTATGAAACAATTGACGCATGGCAAATTGATGATCTGATGGCTCGAACGACAGTTCGTGCACCAAAAGGTTACGGTGATGAAAAGCCTACTGGCACGCCACCAAGTTCAACACCATCTACTCCAGATGTGAACAAGCCAGCAGATGAAGCGACAAATTAATTCGAGCTGATAAAGTTATTAGTAAACTTGTAAGAAACCCGCTTAATGCGGGTTTCTTGTTATTAGAAGGGGAAGAAAAAACGAAGAGTTATTGTTTCCTATGCACACTGTCAATTTGGGAGGTCCCGCACCTCGCTAGTGCTCGTGATAGGATGACGTCATACTTATTCTAAATATATTTGAATATCCGCATTTTTACTTAACTTACGCCGTCATCCCACCGTGCTTTTGGGGGGGACCTCCATGTTTGACAGTGATCTTGCAAAACAAGATGACCCCACTTCCATTTAATCCACACCGGATATAATAACCTAACCACTTCCTGAATTTATTTCAGGATCTGTTTTTATTTCGACAACGCCACATCTTATTATTTATTACTCAGTAAATAAGCTTTATAATCCAAGCAATTATAATTTCTAAAAACATAAATGATGAAATTTGCTAACCAGCAACTCGACTTAACTGTTCCACAAGTAATGGGGATTTTAAACGTAACCCCAGACTCTTTTTCGGACGGTGGCAACTTTAATAATATCGAACATGCGATTAAACAAGTGCATTTGATGATCGAAGATGGCGCAACCATAATTGATGTTGGCGGTGAATCAACTCGACCTGGCGCTGCTGATGTTGAATTGCAAGAAGAGTTAGATAGAGTCATTCCAGTCATTGAGGCAATAACTCAGCGCTTTGACACAGTTGTGTCAATAGATACTAGCAAAGCACAGGTGATGCTGGCTGCGATTAATAGTGGTGCTGGTTTGATCAATGACGTACGTGCACTACAAAATGACGGCTGTGTTGATGTTGTTGCTAGTTGTGATTTACCTGTTTGTTTAATGCATATGCAAGGCATGCCTAGAACCATGCAAGCTGAGCCGCAATACACAGATGTAGTAAAAGATGTTATTAAGTTTTTCGAACAACGCATACAAGTATGTGAACAAGCTGGTATTCAAAAAAATAGAATCATATTAGATCCAGGTTATGGCTTTGGTAAAACTTTAGAACAGAATTATCAATTATTGGCTAATCAAAGTAAGCTTTTGCAACTAGGTTTACCAGTTCTTGCCGGATTATCAAGAAAGTCAATGATTGGCAATTTACTTAATAACTCTGTAGATGAACGCTTAGCTGGTAGTTTATCTGCGGCAGTGCTTGCCACACTAAATGGTGCTAAAATAATACGAGTTCATGATGTAAAAGAAACTGTTGATGCCATTAAAGTTTTTAATGCAATGGTTGCTCAAACAAATAATTAAATAATTTACGATAAATACTTAAGGGAGTTTATTTAAGTGTCTAGAAAATACTTTGGAACAGACGGTATACGAGGTTTAGTTGGTAAAGATCCAATTTCGCCTAAATTTGTAATGAAACTTGGTTGGGCTGCCGGTAAGGTGTTAGCCACTCGCGGCACCAAAAAAGTATTAATTGGTAAAGATACTCGTATATCTGGCTATATGCTTGAATCAGCTTTAGAAGCCGGTTTTTCTGCCGCGGGTATTGATATTGGCTTAATGGGGCCTATGCCAACACCTGCTGTTGCATACTTAACTAAAACTTTCCGTGCAGAAGCTGGTATTGTGATCAGCGCATCACATAATCCTTTTTATGATAACGGCATTAAGTTTTTCTCAACAACAGGTGAAAAACTTCCTGATGACGTGGAACTTGCGATAGAAGCAATGATCGATGAAGAAATGGATTGTGTTCATTCAGCTAAATTAGGTAAAGCAGTGCGCATCGATGATGCAGCAGGGCGTTACATTGAGTTTTGTAAGAGCAACTTCCCATCTGAATACTCTCTCAATGGCATGAAAATTGTGGTCGATTGTGCCAATGGCGCAACTTACCATATAGCGCCAAGTGTATTTCGCGAGTTAGGTGCAGAAGTTATTGAGTTTGCTAGTACTCCAAATGGCATCAACATCAATGACGATTGTGGTGCCACATCAATGGCAAATATTTCTAAACTTGTATTAAAAGAACAAGCAGATTTAGGTATCGCATTAGATGGTGATGGCGACCGATTAATGATGGTTGATCAAAATGGTGATGTCATTGATGGTGATGAAATTATCTTCATCATCGCTAAAAATGCACAACAGCAAGGTAAACTTAAAGGCGGTGTTGTTGGTACATTAATGAGCAACATGGGTTTAGAGATAGCATTAAAAGACTTAGGTATCGATTTTGCTAGAGCCAAAGTTGGTGACCGCTATGTTATGGAGCAATTAAAAGCTAAAGGCTGGCAATTAGGCGCTGAAAACTCAGGTCATGTTATCAATTTAAATTGTACCTCTACAGGTGATGGTATTATTGCCGCATTAAATGTTCTTGAAGCACTTTGCCAATCAGGCAAGTCACTTACCCAACTTAGAGCAGGCATGACTATGCTGCCACAAATCCTTGTTAATGTTCGCTTTAGTGGTAAAACCGATCCACTTAATGATGATGCTGTTAAACAAAGCGTTATCGATGTTGAAAAAGAGTTGGCAGGTACGGGTCGAGTATTACTTCGTAAATCAGGTACAGAGCCTCTTATTCGCGTGATGGTTGAAGGTCCAGATTTAGCTGAAGTAACCCGTTTAGCAAATGTTATTGCTGATCAAGTGAAAGCCGTAGACGCAGAACATTAATTTAACATTTGTTATGCTTTTGTTGTAAAAATAAGCAAAAAAACGGCTTGGCTATTTAAACTCTTGTAACTTAGCTTTGAGTTCGATAATATCTCGGCGTTTTATTAAGGGAAAAACTATGAGTAGACAAACAATAGTTGCCGCTAATTGGAAAATGAACGGTAATGCTGAGCTTGCAGCACAAATGTGTCGTGGCCTAAATGATGAAAAATTTAATGCTAACCAGCAAGTAATTATTTGCCCACCAGCCCCTTATTTAGCTTTGTTAAAAGCTAATATTAGCAATAGCCAAGTTGCATGTGGTGCCCAAAATATTAATGAAAATGAAAAAGGTGCCTTTACTGGTGAGATTTCAGCTTTAATGCTGAATGATTTACAGGTACAATACGTGATTCTTGGCCATTCTGAACGTCGTGCTATGTTTCATGACAGTACAGAATTAGTTGCTGAAAAAGTTGCTTATGCTTTGGCAAGTGGTTTAACGCCAATATTATGTATTGGTGAAACGCTTGAAGAGCGAGAAGATGGTGAAACCGAGTCTAGACTTAGTTATCAACTTGCTCCGGTAATTGCTAAAATTGGCATTAAAAGTTTTAAAGATGTAGTTGTTGCCTACGAGCCTGTTTGGGCTATTGGAACTGGTAAAACTGCATCTGCTGAGATCGCTCAGCAAACTCATGAGTTTATTCGTAGCTACTTAGCAAGTTTTGATGCTGATGTAGCACAACAAGTACCATTATTATATGGTGGTAGTGTTAATGCGAAAAACTGTGAAGAATTATTTGCTCAAGCTGATATCGACGGTGGTCTGATAGGCGGTGCGAGTTTAAACGTTGAAGAATTTAAAAAAATCTGCCAAGCAGTATAGGATTTAAAAATAATGTTGTATCAAGTATTAATCGTTGGTTATTTAATTATCGCACTTATCTTAGTTGGTTTTATCTTAATCCAGCAGGGTAAAGGTGCAGACATGGGCGCTTCATTTGGCGCTGGTTCATCAGCAACTATCTTTGGTTCAAGTGGTTCTGGTAACTTCATGACTAAAACTACAGGTATCCTTGCCACACTGTTTTTCGTATTAAGCTTATTTTTAGGTAACCTTACTGCACAGCGCACTAAAGCGACTGATGAGTGGAGTAACTTAGGTGGCGCAGAGCAAACAGAAAGTATTGCTCCTGCTACTGACGTACCAGTAAGCGAAGATCAAAAAGAAAGCGACGTACCAAAATAAACCATCGCTCCTCTAAAAATTTAGCGTATGTGGTGGAATTGGTAGACACGCAGCCTTGAGGGGGCTGTGCTTCACGGCGTGAGAGTTCGAGTCTCTCCATACGCACCAAATACAGGTCCAACTAGAACCTACAAGAGCCAGAAAGTCCTTTATAAATAAGGTTTTCTGGCTTTTTTATGTCTATAGCTATTTCATAGCGTTTTTTGTAATCCACGGTTTTTAGTAGTACTGTTAGTAGTACCAGCTCAAATAATAACTTAGTGGTACTACTAAAATGGCTAGAGGCGTTACTCCGCTTACCAATACTCAGGTAAAACAAGCAAAACCAAAAGACAAACAATACAAGCTATCTGATGGTAGCGGTTTACAGCTACGAATTAAACCGTCTGGCGCTAAATCTTGGTTATTTGATTATGTAAAACCAGTCACCAAAAAAAGAAGTTCAATGGGCTTTGGTACTTACCCCGAGGTAACGTTAGCTGATGCAAGAAAGAAAAGAGCTCAAGCACGTGAATTGCTGGCGCAAGATATCGACCCTAAGGAATTTAAAGAAGATCAACTTCGTGAAAAACAACTAGCTGCTAGCAACACATTAAAAAGCGTTGCTATAGATTGGCTTGCTATTAAAAAAACTAAGATCGCAGAAACCACCGCAAGAAGCTTATGGCGCAATTTTGAAAACCATGTATTTCCAAAAATAGGGCATAGACCTATAGATAAATTATTAGCCCCTGAAGTAATTAGCGTATTAAAGCCCTTAGCAGCCAAAGGAAGCCTTGAAACCACAAGTAAAGTGATAGGGCATATAAATGAAGTTATGCGCCATGCAGTTAATACAGGCTTATTACATCATAACTCACTTGCTGGTATTCGAAGTGCATTTGAAACGCCGAAAGTGACTCATATGCCATCACTAAAGCCTGAAGAGCTACCAGAGTTAATGAAGGCGATAAATTACGCTAGTATTAAACTCACAACTCGTTGTTTAATTGAATGGCAATTACATACTATGGTTAGGCCAAGGGAAGCGGCAGAAGCTAAGTGGTGTGAAATAGACCTTGAAAATAAGCTATGGAATATTCCTGCAGAACGTATGAAGATGAAAATAGCACACACAATACCGTTAACGCCTCAAGCCTTATCTATTTTAGAAGTTATTAAAGCTGTTAGTGGGAATCGAGAGCATATATTTCCATCTGATAGGCAACCAACTAAACCTAGTAATGCAGAAACAGCAAACAAAGCATTACAACGTATGGGTTTTAAAGGGCGATTAGTGGCTCATGGCATGCGTTCTATTGCTAGTACAACTTTAAATGAACAAGGTTTTGATGGGGATGTAATTGAATCAGCCTTAGCCCACCAGGATCAAAATGAAGCGAGAAAAGCTTATAACCGAGCGCAGTATTTAGAACGTAGAAAGATATTAATGACTTGGTGGTCTGGACGTATTGAAGAGGCTGCAACAGGTAAATTAAAAACACTTAAAAATAACAAACATTTAAAAGCGGTTTAAAAATCGCCTAGCAATCGACTCATATTCTAGGGTTCTTAATAAAACAACTTTCTAAGTATTAATTTGATTGATCCTGCATATCCAGCCTATTTATTGGCCAGATTTAAATAAAGTTTTTGTTTTTAAAAAATCCCGCATTGTTTATGCCGGATCCGATACTTCATTATCGTATGATCCTAATACGATAACTTGATATTATTACCAGTAATAACAGTACCCATGCTAAGGACCCACCTCCGCCTCCTGAACTATTATCTTTAGGATCACTATTACCACCATTAGGGGTAGAGTCAGCGTTATCGCCAATACCATCGCCATCGGAGTCTTTTGTTTCATTAGAGTCATTTGGGAATGCATCTTCGTTATCGCCAATACCATCGCCATCTGAGTCTTTTGTTTCATTAGGGTCATTTGGGAATGCATCTTCGTTATCTCTAATCCCATCACCATCGGAATCCTTAAAGTAGTTTTCTGCCTCTATCTCAAGAAGTAACTTAGTATTCTCTAATTTTTTACTGGAATAATCTAGGTTCAATAATTTTTGTTGGATGTTTAAAAACTCTTTGAAGGAACCCGAGTTAAAAAATTGATGTAGTGACGAAATTTCGTCAGTAATGTATTTGTCGACTTGCCAGACCATATTTACTGCTACTTGCTCACCTTTTGAAACCATTACTTCATTTACGATATCTGAAAATAATATCAAACTTGGCAAGCCTGCCTTGCCACTTGATATAAAGAATAAAGGATCATTTTCCATCAATTTGTCTTGAAAAGCGTATCTTAATAATGCAGAAATGAAAGCATTTTCAAATTCTAACGGGTCATTGTATACAGGAAACTCTAGGTGGGTTAGTAATTGAAGTCCAATAATATTTCTATGATTATCCCAAACGCTTTTCACTTCTTGTAAAGGGATTTCATCAATATTTAACGTATTAGGATTGTTCTCAACCGTTGCAATAATTGCTTTAGCTAATTCCCCATCTGTATTTTTAAACTTTCTACCTTTTGTGATAAATCCACCACATCCTAACCGAACTTCTCCACTGCCATCCCATGGAATTCTGAAATTTAGTGTAGTGATAGTTTTAGAATTAAAACCAATTTCTTCTGGCGGTGTTATTTCAATACTCAGAGTGTAGTTATCCCAATCAGCAATTGTATAAGTTCTTTCTCCAAAGGTTCCACAACTATGGTAATGAAACCGTGTGCCTGTAAAGTTGACTGTAATTTCCGCGTTTCCCATTCCATTTAGTAATATTTTACGTAAATGGGGGGGGAGTTTAGAGAATAAATATTTAGCACCGTCGTCAGTTAAATAAGGGTCATTTCCAGCTAACGTCCAATCTATATCTCCTTCTGATGTAATAGCATCAAATTCATCATGAATATTATTGAGGTAATATGCCTTATCCGTAAAATATGTTTCTTTAACATCATTTTTTAATTTATCTATATCCTCTAGTAATAGGTCCCCTCTATCGAGATAAGACTCGATGGGGCTAAAATCAGCAGGATTATTTGGATAATTTAAACTTAACAGTACCTTTTTATGAAAATCATTAATTTGAGTTCCTGTATTTATGATTACTCCTATATTAGGTGTTATTTTAGATCGAACAGTTTGTTCAATATCTTTTAGTAAAAAATCGTTATACCAATTAGACGCTGTCAGCCATGCTGTTCTAGAGGGTAAAATTTCGTCAGATATAGTTGTATTACTTTTTAATTCATACATTGTTTGTATTAATTCTGTATTGTTATCTCCTTCTTGTAATAATAAAGTGGATAAGCTGTCATAATCAGACGAAGGGTCATATTTTGCTTGTTCACGAGCTATGAAAACAATTGCGTTGTTATTTAAATGTGAAACACAATCAATAAAATCCTCATCGGGTAATGGAAGCGTTGAAGCTCTTTTTATACACGGTACAAGTACAGTATCTCTTATCGCATCACTTAACTTCTTAGTTTCGCTAATAATCAGCGATTGAGTATCAATACCTACCTGAATATTTTTTATAGTGATGTCAATGTTTAAATTTTGTTTTAATGCTAATAAGTCAAAACCGGAACTAACTTCAATAAAGATCCTATCTAGCTTTGTATCAACAGCATCAAAACGTTCATGCATTTCAACTCTAAGGTTATCAATTTTTTTCGATATGTCAGCTAGTTGACTTAGAATAATGTCATCAACACTTGGTCCTGATGCTTGGACTAAACTGAAAATAGCCATTGCCGGATTTGCAATTCCACTAGATAATTGTGCAAAACTAGCAAAATCGATGTTTTTTGTTGCTTTAAATATTTTTATTGCAGACTCTATTTGTTTTAGACTATTGTACATTCCAATTATTTTTTGTCCTGCTCCCTTCTCGATTCTATCAAGTAGCATTGCGGCAAGACCTACAGTTGCTCTTTCTGTAGCCACTTTTTGCTTTCTCTCAATTTCTTTTTGAAGCTCAATTGTTTTTCTATCTTCCCTTTCTTGTTGTGATAAAATATAGGATGTTAGTAACTCTCTATTTCTTCCAATATTTCCTTCTAAAATAAGTGCCCGTTGTATTACTTCATCCCTTTGCTCCGAAATTAGTTCTCCCAAAGAATCAAATTCCAGTCCTAAATTATCGTTTAAATTATCAAATCGTTCATTCAATATGAGCTTGATTTCACTTCTAACCTCTTCAATTCTAACTTGGTTTTCCGCTAAATTGATATCTAAGCTTGATAATTCATTTGTAATATCTAAAAGTGATCTACTATTGTCTTGAGCCGTTAACATGGCACCAATATTAGGGAAACGAGCCAACTGAGTATCCACGTCAGCATCTATATCTACTCCTATGTCCGAGATAAGCCCGTCTCTTATATTTTCCGTGTTAAGGATTATATCTGTAATTTTTTCAACATTAACAGCACTTTGATAAGCTCTTTCGGCAATAAAATCACCAGAGAAATCTACAGCGTCTGTAGAAATATAATCATCGAGTTCCTCATATCCAGCATCTACTAGTAGGCCAGTTAATCCCTCTGTACCTTTAGCATAGGAGCCTATTAAAGTTTGCAAAGACCACTTAGAAATATCTCGGATTAATTTATCATCATTTGAAAGTGGTAATTCACCAGTTTCATAGATTTCTATCTGTTCATCATAAATTTGAGCATAATTGTCTACGAAATCATTCAATTTTTCTCCAGCGAGTCCTTTATTAATACCCCAAGCTCTAGTCTGTGAAATAGCCATTGCTTTAGGATCATTTACAAATTTTTCAATTAATATGGCTCGAGTCACTTCCTTTTTATTGAAGTCATCGTTGTTGGCTTGTGCTTGGAAAATAGAAATGATCAAAAACGAAATGATTAATTTGAATTGTTTCATAATTAAAATCCTTGTATAAAAAAGTGATATAAACTTATTTCAATACAAAACAATTTAATTATTTTTTTTGATTCTGTTTGGTTACTCTAAATTTAATGTTAGATGGATAGTTAATTATGGTATAAATGTACTTGCTTTTCCAATTAATACCTGTACGAAGGCTTTAATTCAGTAACATGGGGTTAAATTTGATTTTCTATTAAATTACTTATCATTAATATTTGTATGTTTTTTGTACTATGCTAGGTTTAATATATTAAGAATAAAAATAGTATTATAGATAGTGAATGCACAATATTCCCCAAAACAATTTTTTCGCAAAGTTTCTAATAAATTATTAATTGATTACTTTAAGATCAAAGATATAGATTTCGATTTAGATCTTGATTCAATTTATGATCATGAAGTTGACCTTATTTTTGAAGCATTTTTAAAGTTGGACGATCTAACTAGGCATAGAATAGAATCTGATTTTCAAAGAATAAATGCTCTAGCTACAGATGGCGGTATTATTGCTTTAACAGATGAAGCTAAAGAGTTTGATAATGCTAACTTTGTTGAACAGATAGCAGAAATTTATGGCTTACATAATAAAGCTATGTGGGCTTTTCTTGATAGCCCTGAGTATTGGCAAGGCGCTTCTATTTTCTTTCAAACAGCTAATATCCCGTCATCATATTGGAGGAAAATAAAAAACTTACCGGCATTTGATAAACCATTTGAAGAAATAGACATAGAGCTATTAGCTCAAACTATTGGTGAGTATTTCTTTATTAAGGAAGGCCGTGGAAAACGTTGTAAAATAGAATATTACAAACGCGGTGAACTTGACTACTTCTGTGCATTTCCAGAAGACTTTGCCAAAACAGAGGTTGAGTGGGTACAAGATGGCTTACAAGATTTACCTCACACAATGGCATTTGAAATTATTTTTGTTTATTGTGAAAGACTAGCCACATTAGACGTTTATGCCAAAAATAACGCTAGAAACGTTCCCAAGTTACAACAACTTTTTGTTCAAAATATTTTAAAATCTAAGCTTAAAAATTTCACTCCATTTGTTGAAGATAAAGTATATGATTTAGAACCGTTAGTTACCGCCGATTTTAATTTTGTTATTCCTGAAAATACAGATATTTTTAATGTTCAAATATTAAAAGTACATGCTACTAGTTGCATTGATCCTAAAAGTCACATTGCGATAATAGAATGTCCTGATAAAAATAAAAATGCCATTCATGAACGATTAGCAGAATTAAATTTATCTAATAGATACACTAGTGAGGTAACACTTAAAGTTTCATTTTTTCCTAAACCAAATAGGGCACATCAAACTCGTACCTTTACATTATCAATGCCAGATAAATGCAATTTAGGTAATTTTGGTGATGAATTACTTATTCGTGAAATGCTAACTGCTTCAGGCATCGAACCACAACCGGTAAATATGAGTTTACCATGCGTGTAGATCAGGTTTTATTATTGTTATTAAGCGCTTTATCGATAAAAAATCATAAAGTAGTTTTAAGCTGGCTAGCGGTTAATTTGTGGCAAAAAGAAGCATTTAAGCTAATGCTTGATTGTAGGTTAATAACGCCAATTTCAAACGCAGCAGCCATTCAATGCCAAGGTTGTGAACATCATTGTAATGTTGATGTGATACCGCATGTGTACCCAAATAAGACCAAGTATTACGCTATTTGTGATCATCCAATTATGCATGAACAAATGGGGCGGCTAACTATCCCTAATGAGCAGCTAAAACAATGGCAAATTAGCATAGGACAATTAGCGAAAGTTATCAGACATTTATTAGCTCTTACAACAGATATACGTTACTCAAAAGATAATAAAGTACTTAGTCTAGGTATGCTCAAAAGTGACACCGGTCGTAAATGGATTAACTTAATTATAGAGCCACTATCATTAGAAGTTAACCAGCATATTTTACCTATAGCAGACATTTTATATTTTGATGGCGATAAGCTGACACTTGATAACGATAGATTAAAATATTCGTTAAATAATCCAGCAAATGTGGATGATTCTTATAAACCTAAAGTCAGTAAAAGAGAACTACAACGAGCGAACAAGCTAGCCAAATACAAATCATGGCATGATGAATATATAATTTTACACCGGCAACATCCTAAACAAAATGACTCTTGGATCTCTAGAAAGATAGCGTTAATGCCTATCGCCGACGGTGCAAGTTCAGAAACTATTCGAAAAAACATGAAAAAATAAAATAGTTGGGCGCAAAAGAACGCCCAACTCTAGCCCCTTATTTATCTGCCTTTTAAGCAATTCATAGATTTAACAATCAATTCAACCAAAATATAAAACAATGGTAAATCAATTGGTTACTTGTTTTTGCTGGTACGTAAATCACTATTTTAAATTAAAATTCGCCCATTTAATCTCTTAGTTACATTCACTAAGCAACTAAGAGATCTCATTATGGCTCACAAAATATTACGCCTACCTGCTGTTATCGAACTTACTGGTTTATCACGAAGCAGTATTTATCTACGTATGAAAAATCAAATATTTCCTCAATCAATATCTTTAGGTGATAGAGCTGTAGGCTGGTTAGAAGAAGACATTAATCAGTGGCTTGAACGATGCATAGTAGCAAGTAAAAGTAGGGGGCTAGTATGAGTAAGCGTATTAACCCAAATATATGCAAAATTCACCGAAGTTACACCGTTGAAGAAGCTGCGATACTTCTAGGTGTTCATAAGCGCACTATCAGAAACTGGATTGTTAAGGGGCTAAAGGTTTGTGATAACAAACGACCAATACTTATTTTAGGTACTGAATTAAAACAATTTGCAATACATCAAAGGGGAATGAATAAGCGCACATGTAAGCCATATGAGCTTTATTGTTTTAAATGTCGAGAGCCGAGGTTACCCGAGCAAAGTACCATTGAATTTTTAGAAGAAACAGATACTAGAGGGAGGGTGATTGCCGCCTGTTCTGTGTGTACATCAATGATGAATAAATATTTCAAATTGGAAAATATTACGTCAATTCAGCGTGATCTGTCTGTGATATTGCCGATACAACAAAAACACATAAGCTAGATGGCTAAACCCTTCCTGAATTGTACTTTAAATAGACAAGGTGAAATGATGAAAACACACAACCCAAACAATGTAAGAATTAGCCATAAGTATTGTATTTTTTTAAAAGAGGCGAAACGTCAAAATGTAGCTTCAATTGATGGTGTGGTAAAAGCTATAAATAGACTTGAGCAGTACACTAAATATAAAGATTTTAAACAATTTCATTACCAACAAGCGGTAGGCTTTAAAAATAACCTCATTAAGCAAAAAAATGAATTTACGGGAAAACCATTAAGCAAGGCAACCTTAAATACAACACTGCGACATTTGAAGAACTTCTTTCAATGGCTAGCGTTACAACCTGGTTATAAATCACAGATTAATTACAGTGATATGGAATACTTTAATTTATCTGAAAAAGATGCTCGTATCGCCAATGCTAAACGAAAAAAGCCAGTACCAAGCATAGAGCAAATTACTCATGTACTTGAAAACATGCCAGCACGTACTGATATTGAAAAACGAAATAGGGCGGTTATAGCACTTACTTTATTAACCGGTGCAAGAGATAGTGCAATAGCTTCATTAAAAATAAAACACGTGAGCATAGCCGAGGGTAGTATTTATCAAGACGCAAGAGAAGTTAACACCAAGTACAGCAAAACGTTTACTACGTATTTTTTTCCCGTAGGCGAATTACCGTTAACTATTTTAAAAGAATGGATTGAGTATTTAACCAATGAGTTATTATTCAGTGCAGACGATCCTCTTTTTCCAAAAACCAAAATTGAAAATAATAAAAACCGTAAATTTGAAGCTACAGGTTTATTGCGCGAACATTGGAAAACAGCTGACCCGATACGAAAAATATTCAAACAAGCTTTTCAACATGTTGATTTGCCAAATTATAATCCTCATAGTTTTCGTAATACTTTGGTAAGGTTAGGAGAGAACATTTGCCGAACACCTGAACAGTTTAAAGCATGGAGTCAGAACTTAGGGCATGAAGGGGTTCTAACAACTTTTAATAGCTATGGTGATGTTCCTGATTATCGACAAGCTGAATTGATTAAAAATCTAAGTATGCCTAAAGTAGATCAAAGCTGCGAAGTGCAGGCTGCAATTGAAGCAACAATTAAAAAAATGATGGATAAATAATTGAATTCATTTAATATCTTGAAAAGGTTTTTTTAATATATGGATTAATTGAAATGGGTCAGTGCTTGATTGATAGTTGTAACTTAGAAGGAGCTTATGATGATAAATGTGCATTACATTGTATTAAGGGAAAATATCAAGACGATAAAATCAGTGGTGTTTTAGATGATTTTTATATTATCCTTATTCAATATCTCTTTGCTGATTTTCAAAGTAATTATCGTAGTTCAGGTGTGAGTTTTGATCAGTTTAGAGAGTATTTAGCCGGACAAGATAATGAAATAATAGAAAATAGACTAGAAAATTCAATAACTATTATTAATGGGGTATTTTTTCCTGAATATAGCGTTCAAGATTCTTCTCATTTTTTGCATCTATTAAATAGACTTAAGAGAGTTCAATTTGGAAAATGTGATTTTACAACACAACAGGTTGATCTAAAGAATATTAGAGTTCAATTTTTTGAATGTTTGTTTCATGAAGAATACACCATTTCAAATCATGCTGAACTTTTAGAGGGTGAATCAGATGTGCTTTACCAAAACTGTGAGTTTTTGAGTGATGTTGTATTTATTAAAACTGCTTTTGATAAGCCGAGAGCCATTTATCGTAGCCCTATTTTTGGGGATTGTAAGTTTAGGAGGCCCATTCATATTGAAAAGGTACAAATAGAAAGTCAAATCTTCATAGACTATGACCATCCTCGAAAGCCTATAGTCAAAGTATTGGCGTTGTATATAAAAGATAGCGTTATTAATGTTAATTTTAAATTCAATCAGTACTCATTGAGTTCACTATTGATTGAAGATTCCATCTTTAAAAAGAAAGTAGAGTTAAAACATAATATTATTAGAGAAACAAGAATAACGAATACTAATTTTGAAGGTTTGTTTGATGCGTATGAGAGCTCCTACACTTTATTTAAAGCCTCAAAAAGTATTTTTGATGATTTCACAGGGTTTGAAAAGTGCATCTTTGGAGATCAAAAAGATAAAACTATTGCTAAGGTTGAATTTGAATATGTAACCTTTATGAGCTTTACAAATTTTAGAAAAGCAACCTTTTTTAATGGACTTTCTCTTGAGCATACCAACCTAAAAGAGTCTCCTAACTTCTTAAATGCTGTAATCGGTGATGAAAATACTGATCGTGAAACATATCGAATAATTAAACATTCATTTGATAAAATAGGCAATCAGATTGAGGCAAATAAATACTATTCACATGAAATGCGTAAATATAAAGAAGAGTTAAAAGCTTTTAAAGTTGAATCTAGTGAATGGTTTATTTTATGGTTCAATGAAAAAGTATCTAACTTTGGCTCAAGTATAGGGAGGCCTTTTTCTTTGTTGTTAGCTTGTGCGTTCATTTATTATCTATTAGTTTTGGGTTATGAAAGTAATTTGCTTTACAAATATTTAAGTAATAACAACATTGCTTTTATTGAGAAACTATCATCTCAGTTGAATAAATTCGCTAGCGGTATACCGCCTTATGGGCGATTTTTAAAAGAAGGTATGGAGTTTGTTACGCTATTATTTCATTTGTTTTTTCTAATATTTACCTGGCATTTTATTGTGGCAGTAAAAAGGTGCGCTAAGCGATAAGTAATCTATTCGAAGTATCGTTTAAATTCTGAATATGTAAACATTCGCTGACGATGATCAATGACTACAAAATGCAGATGACTTTTTTTTTTAGTAGTACTATAAGTAGTACTGGTTTGAATTGTAACTTGTTAAATATTTATTTAACAGTGCGTTAGCTCTTTAAGTCGAGTCTCTCCATAGCACCAAAATTATAAAACCTGCTTTTAAGCAGGTTTTTTTATGTCTGTAACTTGCCTAAACAGTGTGATATTCAAGATATTGTTACTTCTTTTACTTTCTGTATCTAATAGCAAGTTGAACAAATATATGCCCATTTCTAATGGTTAAAACGTATAACTACTTACTAAATTTTTTGCAGTTGTTTTTAAGCAAATGCGTATAATTATTATTTATCTTCTACCCTGTTGTTTTATCTCGATAAAGTAATGATAATGACTGTAACTGAAAAGAAGTTGTACTTAAGCCTGCTGCTATTTATTTTAATAAAACATACAAGACAGGTAAAAGGGAAAGAGTTTTTATGGATGCAATATTTTTTATCGAGCTTACCCTACTTATAACTAGTTCGACCTTGGCTATTATATTTTATACCGCTTGGCGCACAATGGGGAAACAAAAGTACTCATTGATTTGGACTATTACTTTTTTAGTCATAGTATTACAACGTATTTTCAATCTTAATAAAGTCTCTTTTGATTCACATACCCTATATTGGATGATCGTATGTAGTCTATCTGTTCTATCTGTTGTTTTAGGTACCTGGGGTCATATTCTTCGTAGTCAAACTAAGTTCAACCTTAATTATTTATTTGGTAGTTGCTTCATTGCCATATTAATGACTTTTTATTTCACTAAAATTGAGCATCATGTAGGCTTAAGCATGTCAATTTATGTATTTTATAATTCAGTTATTTTATTTTTATGTGGGATGATTATTTTAAAACAACCCAAAAAGACCATGCCCGCTGAAATGGGAGCCTCTGCCTCCTATATATTACTGGCTTTAATGCAAGCATTAGCAGGTACTCTTGCTTTAATGCAAGGTGAAAACAATCATGAAAGTTTAAAAGAAATGTACATTATGGTGAATTTTGTTACTTTACCAGCAGCCTTTATTGCCATGGGCTTATTTGTAGTATTTATGTTGTCTTCAGATCTTTCAGAAAAACTTAGCCAGCTGATGGCTCAAAAAAACAGCATGCTGGCCAATGTAACCCACGACTTACGCACGCCATTAGCAAATATCAAAATGCAACTTGAAGCACTAGAAGATGGTGCGTTAGAGCATAGTGAAAAGTCCTATAATTCATTGCAAAACAAACTTGGAAACCTTAACCATATGGTCGGTGATCTCTATCAGCTTTCGCTGGTTGAATCGGGGTCATTGGTACTCAATAAGCAAGATATTATAATTAATTCTTTAATGAGAGAGTCAATAGAGTCATTTCAGCCGTTAGCCAGTAAAGCGCAGCTTTCTATTAATTATATTGATAGCACAGAAGAAAAAGTCACCGTCAATGCTGATGCGGGGCGACTATTTCAAACATTTAATAATTTGCTCAAAAATTCAATACGTTATACCGACCCGCATGGAAAGATTAATGTTTCAATGTCCGCTGACAATGATGATGTGACAATCGTTTTCGAGGACACTTCTCCAGGGGTTCTCGATAAAGATTTAGAGCATTTATTTGATCGTTTATATCGAGCGGAAAATAGCAAAAACCTTGCTAAGAGTGGTTCAGGGTTAGGCCTTTATATTGTAAACTCTATTATCACAGCCCATGGCGGTACAGTTAGTGCGGGGCATTCTAATTTGGGCGGTTTGAGCGTTATTGTTAAACTGCCGAAAGTAACCTTTTAGTGATCGGCTTTTTGGATAATCGTAAATAATGAATAAGCAAACGGTGGTCGTTGTAGAAGATGATAGTGAAATTGCTGAAATAGTTATCATGTATCTACAAGCCGCAAATTTTCTAACCCAATGGTTTGCTGATGGCAAAGAGGTTGTGCAATGGGTTCAAGAAAATGAACCCGCACTGATTTTATTGGACTTAGATCTTCCGACTAAAAGCGGTGTCGATGTTTGTAAGGAAGTCAGAGGTTTTTCTGATATTCCTATTATTATGACTACCGCAAAAGTTGAAGAGGTCGATCGCCTGGTAGGGCTTGAACTAGGTGCAGATGACTATGTTTGTAAGCCATATAGTGTTAAAGAGTTAATCGCCCGGGTAAAAGCTAACTTGCGGCGAGTGACAAAACAACCATTTATACCTGAAGGTTTACAGGTTAATTCAGAAGATTTTACCGTCAGTTATAAGCATGAAAAAATTCAGTTAACCGCTTTAGAATTTACTTTACTTAACCTACTTTACTCGAATGCCAACCGTATATATTCCCGTGCTCTCATTATGGACCTAGTCTATCAAGATTATCGAGATGTGAACGACCGAACCGTAGATAGCCACATTCGAAATCTACGCAAAAAATTGAAAGAACTTCCCCTAGAACATGACTTAATCCGCTCTATTTATGGGGCTGGATATAAATTCGAACCCATCGTTTAATTAGGGGCTGTTGATCTTGCAACATACCCTAAAGACTTTTTATTAAACCTGCATATTTCCTGCATATTTCCTTGCTTTAATATTTACTATCTTTTAATTCAATGCGTTATTTTAAACATTAACTTTCATGCAAAAAAATAAGACACGGGCAAGTAGTAGTCAAAGCACTCAGGTGAATAAAAAGGAGAAATCCTCTAAAAACAATGAGCAATTTGAGTTAGCGAAAATTCAGTTTCTTAATAAAGTAGCTCACGAATTACGCACCCCCTTATCTGTTATAAAAATGCAAATAGAAGCAATAGAAGACGGGATGTATGAAAATAACGATCGGGCGTTTCAGCAGCTTAGGGAAAAGTTTGCAGAGTTTGAACGTTTAATGGATAAAATGACTAAAGCTAAATAGATATGTTAAGGAAGATAAATGAAGTCTTTCGATGATTCTATTCACTATCCCTACAAACAGGGATGAGTTGATTTTATCCTGCCTTTGATCAAACGCCTGCATAATTCCTGCACAT
Source organism: Thalassotalea psychrophila (assembly GCF_031583595.1). Classification (NCBI taxonomy): domain Bacteria; kingdom Pseudomonadati; phylum Pseudomonadota; class Gammaproteobacteria; order Alteromonadales; family Colwelliaceae; genus Thalassotalea; species Thalassotalea psychrophila. Next base: position 3,007,290 of record NZ_CP134145.1, on the reverse strand, counting down.
TTTACTGCTTTAATATTTCATACCTCCAATACCGCTTGTATAAGAAAAATAATTTAATTTCTGGAACTATTTTATGATTAATTGCTTGAGAGCTAAATTCATCGCCTATCTTTCGATACTTTTCCTTACTGCTTGTGGTGGGGGGAGTGGTTCAGATTCAACCGATAAAACCGTTCAACCGCCTACTGTTTCAAAACCTTCGATTACTTTGTCATCCTCGACGAACGATGTTTATAAATCAACAGAATTTACCCTTACTTGGTCTTCAATAGATGCAACATCCTGTACTGCCAGCGGTGATTGGTCTGGCATTAAGTCAACGTCAGGTGCTGAGACTTTAAGCGAAGCAATGACAGGTGAAAAAAATTATATTCTAGACTGCTCTGGCTCTGGCGGAAGTACTTCAAAAAGTGTTGATGTAATAGTAATAAGCCCTTTGCCAACCGTAACAGTAGAATCTTCGGTTTATTCAGCATTAACAGGCGATACTTACACCCTTACTTGGTCTTCAACAGATGCAACTTCTTGTACTGCTAGTGGTGATTGGTCTGGCATTAAAGCCGCATCAGGTACCGAGTCTTTTACCGATGCAATGGCGGGTGAGAAAAAATATACTCTAGAGTGCTCAGGCTCTGGCGGAAATGCTTCAGAAAGTGTTGAAGTGGTGTTAACAATTCCACCTCTATCAGTAACCGTAGAGTCTTCCACAGAATCAGCTCCTGCTGGAGTGACATACTTTTTAATTTGGTCTTCGACAGAGGTTATATCTTGTACTGCTAGTGGTGATTGGAGTGGCACTAAAGCAACATCTGGTACGGCATCAATCAGTGAGCCAACCCTTGGTGAAAGAACTTATAACTTAACTTGCCAAGGAGAGCGGGGAGAGGCTACAGGCTCAGTTGATGTAAATGTTTCTACCTATTCAATTGATGCTTACCATGGTAGCAAAGTTCCTTCTTCAACACCTGAGGCCCCTGAGAATGTTGAATATTTTGAGTCGACAACTTCAGTTGTCGGGCAATTAGAAGGCTTAGGTCACGAACCTACTGAAGAGCAGGGGGCGGGGAAATTTGTTTTTAATCGTGTATATCATGCTTTCAAACATGGTTTAGAAAATGGGCAACAATTTGGCATATTTGGCTCGTGGTTACATTCTTATGACAACAATTCTATTGAAGGTGGCTTATGGGTTAATCCAAAAACTTCTGGCGCCCATTATTATCCAACCCTTCACTTAGCAGGCATTGGCGATACTTATTACGCGTGTAATGACGTTAGTATGGGAGGCGGCCTTTACGATGTTGTGTTAGGCGACAAATGGTTAACGCTACTGCAAATTTCAAACAAAGTGTTAACAGTACCAGGAATGAATATTGGTTTTGATAAAGAACAATCGCCATATCATGATGACAATGGTATTTGGATTGGCTCAGGTTGGTCTTATCTTAATTTAGACCACCCTCGGGACTTTAAATTTTGGCTGAGTTTTATTGAGTCTTACGACTACCAAGGACCAATCAATGGCTATATACCAGAACATTTTAATTGGATAGACCCCGAGAAAATTGCTGAAGGCAGTTATGCCTGGCGAAGAAATGAAGCCGGGGACCAGTTTGGTACGTTTGCAACCATGGGCTCAAAACCTAATTTTGGTAATGGCAATGAAAGAATAGGCTTGTCTGCACTGGCACTAGGGAATGATACTTATTACGTTCCTGTTGCTAATTTACCTAACCATAAAGAGCGCGAGTATTTACTTGCTTATCCACAGAGTATTAAACAAACGACCATGGAAGATTATTCCATTGCGCTAAAGCAAGGTTCATTAACCAACACCTTAATACCGACCGTAGCGAAGGATTTCTCTTCTATTTACAAAAGTACCCATAATCAGTTAAAGCTAGTTGAGGAAATTAATGGTGAAGAGCATTTCCATATGATTGAGCCTTCATATGAAGTTGGCTATGAAAACTCCTTAGGCTTTGTTGACTGGGATTTTTCAGATGCAGCTATTGAGGCAAAACAACGAAGCGAAAATGGCTACCTATATGTTAGAAAACTCTCTGATAAATGGGAAGTTGAAGATTATGCTGGTGATGAATACAAAAATCACCCCCATAGCTATAAGACAGAGATTGTGGAGTCGCCAGACAATATTGTAAGAGCGCCAAAAGTAAGCCATAAGTTTAACAACTATAAAGAGCGCGATACCAGTCATCCGGACTTTAAAAACTGGGATGTAACGGGCAAAAAACGCTACCAAACAGTGCTGCAAAATGGCGCCATAGCTACCTACGTGTGGTTTAAGTTTAATGAACAACCCGCGATGAAAACTGCACAGCAAAATTTTCCAGATACTTATACCGATGAGTATTTAGATGAACTTCAATCTTATATTGAGCAACTGCATGTGAGCGTTAATGGCAGTTCTACTAAAAACCCAGAAAATCCAGTGGTCATAAACTACAGCGACATTGGTGATTCCGACAATAAATCATTTCACCTAGCAAAAATAGATCCTGCACAATTAGTACAACCAGAGGAAAAATACCAAGTAGGGTATGTACCGGTAATTATCAGTGTTTATCATCCAGAAGAATACAGTAGTAATGGCTTAGGACTGGTTAATGAACCCTATGGCGTATGTACAAATGATGAATGGACAGATACTTATTTTCCAGATATTGATTAACTTAAAGCCATCAGAGTCAATTAGAGACTTTCGTTAGGGACACAGCATCGAGAAAAAACAGTCCATTTAACTGTCTGCTATTCACGACACCCTATATGCACTTGGTATTAACAATGCGGCTGATGTTGATTCATCAACCGCATTTTATGGCCCAATCAGAATTGGAATGGTGCTGGATACTAGCCTTAACTAATCGTTTTAATTAAGGTTTTATTGAAACTGCATATTTCCTGCATATTTCCTTGCTTTAATATTTATATCCCTCGAATACAGTTTGTATAAAAATTATAAGCAAAATCTGGAGTTATTTATGCCTTATGGCTTGAGAACTAAATTCATCGTATCTTTATTCCTATTGTCTCTGACTGCCTGTGGTGGTGATAGCAGTGGAAACGAGGATAGTAAAAACAAGAACAGTGGAACTACCACGGATACGACAGCCCCTTTAATCACGCTAGTTGGTGATAACCCTATGATTGTTGCTCACGGAGCGAGTTTCAATGATCCAGGGGCGACGGTAACTGATAATGTCGATACGGGCTTAAGCGCTATTGTTACTGGAACAGTAGATTCTTTAGACGTTGCAGATTACACCCTTACTTATAATGTCACAGATGCTGCAGGAAATGCGGCAGAAGCGATTACACGTACTGTGTCCGTTGTTGATATGACAGCACCTGTTATTTCTCTTATTGGCGATAATGCTACATTAGTGGCTCAGGGCGAAACCTTTACTGACCTTGGGGTGACGGTCACAGATAATGTCGATACCGGTTTAACTGCTGTCGTTACTGGTACTATAGATACCTTGACTGTTGGCGACTACATTCTAACTTATTCGGTCTCTGATACCTCAGGCAACTCGGCAAAGACTTTAACACGTACCGTGACTGTCGCTGATATGACTGCACCTGAGATCACGCTAATTGGCGATGATTCTATTACTCACCCCTTTGGTGATAACTTTGTCGATCCAGGTAGTAGGGTATTTGATAATGTTGATATTGGCTTAACCGCGACAGTAACTGGTAATGTTAATACCACAGTGGCAGGAGATTATTTACTGACCTATGAGGTTTCTGATAGCGCTGGCAATGTCGCTGTTTCTAGCACGCGTACAGTGAGTGTTTCGCCTGCTATCTTTAAGCTTGCTGCAGGCTTATATGATACCTGTGCTTATACTGGAGATGATAGAAAACTACGTTGTTTTGGCTATAACGATGGTGCTCATGGTAATGGCTTACTTGAAGAAATTGGCGAAAGCTTTGGTGAAGCGAAGCAACGTTTTGAGGTTTGTAAAAGTAGTACTGAACAGGTGATCACTTTTGTCGTTTCTGATGATCCGTTAAGCCCGTGTGGCGACTATTATGCTCCTAAAATCGTTGAATGGTTTGAGCAAGGAAATGATACAGCCCTCGGTAGCGATACATATTGCCCGAGCAAACATGATCAAATAATAACAACCACTAAAGTAGAAGAGTCAGAAAATTGTAATGAGGGTGCTTACGCCTTTTATTGGGGCGAAGATAGCAATGATGATAGCGACTTAAGCACAAATGAAATGGGCGCTGCGCTACTACCTGCAATATTGCCCAATAGTGAATTACTCGCATTTGATGTCGCAGATAGCTTTGGCTGCGGAATCTTTGCTGACCAGACAACGCGCTGTTGGGGAAGTAATAATAATGGCCAATTGGGTAAAGGCGCCCCTGGAGATGTGTTGACTGAAGGTGAATTAGGCGACGCTTTAATACCTGTGGACTTTGGCGATGGCCTATATGCAACCGAGATACACCTAGCAGACTCATCAAGTGCCTGTGCACTATTAAATAATGGGCGCATCAAATGTTGGGGAAATCATAATGCAACCTCCCTTGGTTTTGCTACCGACACCGATATTGGTTTAACAGCAGAGAGTATGGGGAATAATTTATTACCTATAGATTTAGGCACTAATCCGGATACGTTAGAACCTTACAAAGCAACGACTATGGCATTTAATTCTCGCAATGGCTGTGCGGTACTAGATAATGGTGGCGTGAAATGTTGGGGCGCAAATAATTATGGCGGTTTAGGCTTGGGTGAGGGAGAGCGATATCCTGAACAGGTTTTTGGTGATGATGACGGTGAAATGGGCGACAACTTAGGTTTTGTTTTATTAGGCGATTTTCATGCGATAGCCGTGGCGACTGGTTATCATTTTCAATGTGCCTTATCTAATGATAATCGGATAAAGTGCTGGGGCCAAAATATTGATGGTCAATTAGGTATAAGTGATACTGAATCTAGAGGTAATGGCCATGAAGATGCCTATGCGCGTAGTGTGTATATTGCCAATGAATCGGTATATGACATCAAATCATTAAATACTGGTAACGATGGCTTAACCCTTTGTCCAACATCACTGGCTAATAAAGGCTTTCAGTTAGCATATGGCCAAGATGATGGTGCTCCCTCAGGTATTGCCGATAATGGCATCCTAGAAGATGGCGAAATAATCACAACTGAGCTCGTCTGTGATACCGATGAACTTATCGCCTATGTGGAACAAGACTTAAGTTACGAGGGCAATAGTAGAATAAAAATGGCCTACGGATTATACGGTAATGACTATGCCGAAATGGGCAATGGCTTACCAACTGTTGATTTAGGCGTTAATGAAGAGGTTATTAAGCTAGCCGCTAATTATTATAATGCTTGTGCGTTAGTAAATATCGGCAAAGTAAAGTGCTGGGGTTATTCTAAAACAGGTGGAGCTGACAGTGCTTTTAATATCGGTGATGCGCCAGAACGATCTGTTGCCCTAGCAGATTACATTGATTTTGGAACCATAGATAAAGTGGTCGATATTACTATGGGCGGTTATCAAAGTTGTGTCATCTTTGAAAGCGGTGGCGTTAAATGTTGGGGATACAACGAATATGGTGAAATGGGTCAGCCTGCATTTGAAAGTGATTATTTAGGTGATGGTTTACCTAACCCAGAAATGGGCGTTAACTTGCCTTATGTAGATTTACGATAAAGACAACAATTTATAGCATTAATATATGTCAGCTAGTACTTGAGAATGTCAGGAAACAGTAAGTGATTCACAAAGCAAAGCAGAAATGTTTAGCAATAGACAGAAAATAATTAACTTATTACTTAAGTTAATTATTTGCACGGCGAGCGGCGTCATTTCTGCGTCATCTGATGATTTCTCAAAATTCAGCTAGCTAAGCTACCAATATAATATTAAAACTTGTTAGTGTGACTCATCTAGATGACTCGCTTTTACAGTCTATAAAATACCTTTGAAACTGTTTTAATACATTAATTACCAAAATAATCTTGTAATTCATTTATGGTTGGTTGATGTCGAAATACAAGTTTGCCGTCTACAAATATATTTGGGGAATGTTTGATGTTGTATTCATTAACGAGTTCGGGGTGAGACTCAACATAATCAATATGATAATCGACTCCAACATTTTGTAACTCGCATTCGAGGTTGGGAATACAAAAATCAGTTTGGGTAACTAAAAGTTGAACGTCCATAAAATCTCCTTAAATATATGTTAATTCTTTAAGTATAGTGTCCCAATTTTATTCTGTGTAAATGCATCAAATTTAATGAGTTTGATAATCAATAAATGTTATTGATTTTAAGTTATTTTTTACACAAATTGAAAATTTGTACTACAGTTAATTTAACTGCTTACCGGAAAGTAGTTTTTATGATGAGAATCATATGCTTGTAAAGTAAAAACTTAACGACAACCCAAAGTTAACAGGGAATAATTATGAAAAAGATTTTAATTTCAGCAGTACTTTTAACCGCCTCTTCTTCAGCAATGGCCGTCGCTCCTGGTGGTGCGAATTGTGGTTGGGGTAATATGTTATTTGAAGGTCAATCAGGTACTGCACCACATATTGTCGCTTCATTTACAAACGGTTCAACGTTTAACAATACATTTGGTATGACTTTTGGTACTAACGGTTGTTCTACTCAAGGTACATTAACGTACGGTGGTAAAGAGATGATCGACGTTAGTTTGATCATGGATGAGTTTACCGAAGATGTTGCTCGTGGTGATGGTGAAGCAATTACCGCTGTTGCTGTATCAATAGGTGTTGAAGAGCAAGACCGTGCAAACTTTAAACGTTCAATGCATGATAACTTCGATAAAATGTTTCCGTCTGAAGACGTAACTACAGAGCATGTTGTACAAACAATGTTCGAAGTTATGGAAAGTGATGAGCAACTTGCCAAGTATACTGTTGCAGAATAATTATTTATAAACATTGAAAGGGGCTGATTGCAAAATTAGTCCCTTTTATTTTTCCACAAAAAATGTATAAATAACTGATACAGGTTTTTTAACAAAAATAATAAAAGTAGTAATTAGTTATATGCGCAACCCATTAATTATTTTGGCTTTTTTATCGTGCTCTATTTTCCAATCGCATGCTGAAATAAATCAATTAAGTCCCAAATCAAAATATCAGCTAAATAACGAGCAACGTCAACTTGCTTTTGATGATTACTGGTTAACCCTACTTTACTATCAAAAGAGTGATTACACTGATTCATATGAAAGCTTTGTTGATGATGACAGGTTTTTCTTTGCAACTGATGGTAAATTTAATCCTGTTACCGAATTACAGGCCAATATTGATACCTTTATCGAAAAACCGGAATTTCAATGTACTTTCCCAGCGAGAACAAAGTGGTTAGTTAAGCATTTGCCAAATATTGCTGCGCAATTTCCACAAGTTGAGTGTAGTAAATATAATGAATGGCGTGAAAAGCTTAATACTGAATCTGTTGTTTTAGTATATGCCGCAAGTCAGCTTAATAGTCCATCATCTATGTATGGCCATACGTTTATTCGCTTTGACCCTTATGATGTTGAAAAGCACTCTACTTATTTGTCACATGCAATAAATTTTGGCGCGAGTGTGCCTGAAAATGCCAGTAACTTTAGTTATGCATTAAGAGGCTTGGCTGGAGGTTATCCAGGTAGGTTCGCAACTAACCCATATTTTGAAAAAATTAAAGAATACAATCGCGCTGAAAACCGAGATTTATGGGAATACAAACTAAACTTAACGGCTGATGAAGTCGATAGAATGCTCACCCATGTATGGGAGCTGCAGGGTATAAACTTTGATTACTATTTTTTCGATGAAAACTGTTCATTCCGTTTGTTAGAGTTAATTGACGTTGCCAAGCCCGGTAGCAAACTCGTTAAACAATTTCCTGGTGTAACCATTCCAATAGACACCGTGAGAGCTGTAAGAGATGCAAGCTTAATAAGTGAGGTGCATTATCGACCATCTATTAGAACTGATCTAGAAAATCAACTGGATAGTCTGCCTAAAGAGCATAGAGCTTTAGCAATACATTTATCTAATGATATTAATGTTAGAGAGTCAGATGAATTTACTCAGTTAGCTAGAGAAGAGAAACAAGCGATTGTACATGCTGCTTATCGGCTAATTCGCTTTTTACACAATAAAGATGAACGCTCTAAAGCTGTGGCTTCGCGTAGTTTTCAATTGTTGAAAATGATCCGTAAAGAATCAGACATCAAATCTGTAAAACCAAAGCGGCCTCTTAGACCTGATTTAGGCCATGATACAACCATGTATTCGATACAGCTGGGTGAAAGTAATGAACATGCATTTGCAGACTTTACATACAGGGCAAGTTATCACGATTTAATTGATAATATTCCTGGGTATGGCAACGGTATGTCGTTGAATATGGGCGAGATTGTATTAAGAGCGAGTGAAGATACAATTCAACTGCAAAAAGCTGAATTTATTGATATTACATCGCTTTCTGTTCGAAATGATTTTATGACTCCTATGTCATGGATGGCCAACGTTGGCGCACAGCGACAATGGACTCATGGTGATGATAAATTAGTTGCGAGAGTTAGCGGTGGCGCAGGGGTAAGTTATGAACCGGTTAAGTTTGATCGGGTGTTTCTTATGCTTACTGGCCGATTGGAATATAATCAGGGCTTAGAGAATAATTTTTCTGTGGCTCCAGGTGTTACTACCGGTTATTTACGAACTTGGCAAAACAGTAAGTCGATACTTTCTGTTTCTCATTACGAGTTTATTGATGATCAAAGTAGAACTGTTTATAACTTTGAGCATAACTGGTCATTATCGAAGAATCATTCGTTGCGACTGCATGCGAAGCGAAGTGTTAATGATGATGTAGATTATGACGAATTTGGAGTTTCATGGCGTGGCTTCTTCTAAGAGTTTAAAATACATATTACTAGTGACGACCCTTTTTATATCTGGTTGCCAAGGATTATTGTTTTATCCAAGTAAGGAAATGGTACGAACACCTGCAGATGTAGACTTAACTTATGACGATATTTATTTAGAGTCGCTTGATGGCACAAAGCTCAACGGTTGGTTTTTAATGGTAGAAAAAGATGTAGAAATAAAAGGTACTGTTTATTTCCTTCATGGCAATGCGCAAAATATTTCGCATCATTTAGCATCCGTTTATTGGCTGCCTGAACAGGGCTATCAAGTATTTTTGCTTGATTATAGAGGTTACGGTAATTCTGCAGGCACGCCATTACTTAGCGACGTGTTAACCGATATAAATTCCGGCTTTGAATATATTTCTAACCACCCGAAAACACAGAATAAACCGTTATACTTATTAGGGCAAAGCCTAGGGGCATCTATGTCAGGGTATTTAGTTGGCAGTCAACCACAAATGCGTGACAAATTAAGTGCTGTTATATTAGATGCAGCTTTTAGTTCTTACGCCGATGCTAGCCAACATGTTGCCAGTCAAAGTTGGATCACTTGGTTGTTTCAATATCCTGTTGCTTGGTCTATGCCAGATAATTACGATTTAATTGATGTAGTTGATAAAATATCACCGACCCCGTTATTAATTATCCATGGTAAACAAGATAACATTATTTCATATCAGCATTCGCAAGTATTGTTAGCCAAGGCAAAACAACCAAAAGCGTTATTAAGTTATAATGGTGGTCATATTGCTACATTTAACGATGTTGGTAATCAACAACTGCTTGTTGATTTCATGCAGCGCTATAAAAAAATAAATATTTCTAGCAATTAAATTGAACTTTTCAGTACTTAACTTCGTTTTGTCGCAGCTTTATATTGCCAATTCCCTTTATCGGTTATATACTTTGCACAGCTTTGACGTGGAATGGTTTTTTCCCCTACAACTCTAAGGTTAAATTCCCTAAGTTTCACGTGCCTGTATTAGATAAATCACGGTAGATACCTACCCATTTCTATTACTTGTACACAAAGGGTTGTAATTTTAAGCCCCGCGTGAATAGGGGCTTTTTTGTATCTGCCGTTTAGTCTTTCGTTTAAGAAGTCGATTATAAGCTGCAATTACAAATTCGCTTTTAAAATGTAGTATCAACAAGGTTGGTACTGATACTGGGCTATATGCCCATTTTTTGTTTTTGGAGAAAATGATTGAGTAATTTTGAACAAAAATTAACTGAGATGTTACGTCCGGCTGTTGAAATAGCAGGCTTGGAATTATTAGGCTTAGAATTTATTAGTGCTGGTAATAATTCAGTTTTACGTTTGTATATCGATCATGAAAACGGTATTGATGTTGACAATTGCGCCGAAGCTTCACGCCAAGTGAGCGCCATTTTAGATGTTGAAGACCCAATAAGTAGCGAATATAACTTGGAAGTTTCATCTCCAGGTGTTGACCGTCCATTATTTACTACAGCTCATTACGAGCAAGTAATTGGAGAAACGGTAGAAGTTAAACTTGGCATGCCTCTAAATGGCCGTCGCAAGTTTAAAGGAATATTAGAAGCCATTGAAGGCGACAATTTAATTGTTGTTGTTGATGGCCAAGATTATGAATTACCTGTGTCAAATATTGACAAAGGCAACTTAATCGCAAAGTTTTAAAATATTAAGAATTAGTAGTAATAAAGAATATTAAGAGAGGCTAAGTAGAATGAGTAAGGAAATATTACTGGTTGTAGATGCTGTTTCAAATGAAAAAGCATTATCCCGTGAAAGCATTTTTGAGGCGATGGAAACAGCCTTAGAAACAGCAACCAAGAAAAAATACGAAGGCGAAATTTTAGTTCGCGTTGAAATTGACCGTGAAACAGGTGAGTTTGATACTTTCCGTCGTTGGGAAGTAATTGCTGATGATGTAGAAATGGAAAACCCTTACGCACAAATGGGTTTAGCTGCTGCACAATATGATGATGAGACTCTAGACCTTGGTGGTTTTGTTGAAGATCAAATTGAGTCAGTTAAATTTGACCGTATAACTACGCAAACGGCTAAACAAGTAATTGTTCAAAAAATTAGAGAAGCAGAACGCGCTAAAGTAATTGCTGAATACGAAGACCAAGTTGGTGAAATCATCACTGGTGTAGTTAAAAAAGCAAGTCGTGAAAGTGTAATTCTAGATTTAGGTAATAATGCTGAAGCGGTAATCTTCCGTGATGAAATGCTTCCTCGTGAAGTGTTCCGTCCAGGTGATCGTGTTCGTGGTTTATTATTCGAAATTAAACCTGAAGCACGTGGCGCACAATTATTTGTTAGTCGCGCTAACCCTGAAATGTTAATTGAGTTATTCCGCGTTGAAGTACCAGAAATTGGTGAAGAAATGTTGGAAATAAAAGGCGCAGCTCGTGATCCTGGTTCACGCGCGAAAATTTCTGTTAAATCTAACGACCGTCGTATAGACCCAGTTGGTGCTTGTGTTGGTATGCGTGGTTCACGTGTGCAAGCCGTATCTGGTGAGTTAGGTGGTGAGCGTGTTGATATCGTATTATATGACGACAACTCAGCTCAATATGTTATCAATGCTATGGCTCCGGCTGAAGTTGCATCAATTATTGTTGATGAAGATAACAACACAATGGATATCGCTGTAGAAGAGGGCAACCTTGCTATGGCAATTGGTAAAAGTGGTCAAAACATTCGTTTAGCTAGCCAGTTAACTGGTTGGGAATTAAACGTAATGACTGTTGAAGACATGAAAGCCAAGCATGAAGCTGAAAATGACAAAGTACTTAACTTATTTACTGAAAAGTTAGACTTGGATGAAGACTTTGCCACTATGTTAGTTGACGAAGGTTTCACTTCATTAGAAGAAATTGCTTACGTTCCAGTAGGTGAATTATTAGAAATTGATGGTCTTGACGAAGATACAGTTGAAGAGTTACGTGAGCGCGCTAAAGCAGCGATTACGACAGCTGCCTTAGCTTCAGAAGAATCACTAGAAGACGCAGAACCTGCTGCTGATCTATTAGCTCTTGAAGGTATGGAAAAACACTTAGCATTTGTTTTAGCAAGTCGTGGTGTTATTACCCTTGAAGACTTAGCCGAACAAGGCGTTGACGAGATTGCCGACATTGAAGAGCTTGATGAAGCTAAAGCTGGCGAATTAATTATGGCTGCACGTAACATATGCTGGTTTAACGAAGAATAAGCCCTAGCAGGAGATAGAATTTAATGACAGATGTAACAATAAAACAACTTGCTAGTGAAATTGGCACCGACGAAGCACGTCTTGTAAGCCAATTAGCTGATGCTGGTATTAAAAAATCAACAGGTGATAAGGTAACCGATCAAGAAAAAGAAACGTTACTTGAGCACTTGAAAAAATCACATGGTGATACGTCAGATGCAGAGCCTACTCGCATGACGTTAAACCGTAAAACTAAATCAACACTTTCAATTGGCTCAGGCTCTAAAGCTAAGCAAGTGCAAGTGGAAGTTCGTAAAAAGCGTACTTACGTAAAAGCTAGCGATATAGAGCTTAAAGCGCAAGCCGAAGCCGAAGCAAAAGCAGCAGCAGAAGCTGCGGAACAAGCTAAAGTTGAAGCAGAAGCTGCCGCTAAAGTGGCTGCAGAAGCAAAAGCTAAGTTAGATGCAGAAAATAAAGCGAAAGCTGCTGCTAAAGCAGAAGCTGATGCCATTGCTAAAGAAAAAGCTAAAGCGGCTAAAGCTGCTGAGCCTGCACCAGCTCCTAAAGTTGAAAACGAAGAAGAAAAGAAAATTCGTTTAGCACAAGAGCGTGAGTTAGCAGCTAAAGCTGAAGAAGAAGCTCTGAAATCTGCTGAAGCGGCTAAAAAACTTGCTGAAGAAAACGAAGCTCGTTGGAAAGAGCAGGAAGCTGAGCGTAAGAAGAAAGAAAAAGAAGTTGTTCATGTAACATCGTCTGTTTACGCACAAGAAGCTGAAGATAAAGTTGACCAACAAGATGAGTCTAGTGGCCGTCGTCGCAAGAAGAAAAAAGCGGCTCCTGCACGTGGCGGACGTGGTGGTAAAGGTGGCAGAAAAGGCAAAATGTCTTTAAATGCTCCAACATCTTTACAGCACGGTTTCACTAAACCTGCAAAAGCAGTTGAACGTGAAATCCGTATTGGTGAAACAATTTCTGTTGCCGAACTTGCCGATAAAATGGCAGTTAAAGGCGCAGAAGTAGTTAAAGTAATGTTCAAAATGGGTGCTATGGCAACCATTAACCAAGTAATTGACCAAGAAACAGCATCGTTAGTTGTAGAAGAAATGGGTCATAACGTTGTACTAGTAAATGAAAATGCACTTGAAGACGCAGTACTTGAAGACCGAGGACATGTTGGTGATTCAATTACTCGTGCTCCGGTAGTTACTATCATGGGTCACGTAGATCATGGTAAAACATCATTACTAGATCACATCCGTAAAGCAAAAGTTGCTGACGGCGAAGCTGGTGGTATTACTCAACACATTGGTGCTTATCACGTAGAAACTGGTCACGGTATGATCACATTCTTAGATACACCAGGCCATGCCGCGTTTACTGCAATGCGTTCTCGTGGTGCAAAAGCTACAGATATCGTAATTATCGTAGTTGCTGCAGATGATGGTGTAATGCCACAAACGGTTGAAGCAATTCAGCATGCTAAAGCATCTGATGCGCCTATCATTATCGCTGTAAACAAAATGGATAAAGAAGGAATCGATGTTGAACGTGTTCGTAGTGAATTATCACAACACGACGTACTTTCTGAAGAGTGGGGCGGTGACGTTCAATTCTGTCCAGTATCAGCGAAAACAGGTTTAGGTATTGATGAATTACTCGATGCAATATTACTACAAGCGGAAGTTCTAGAGCTTACTGCTGTTGTTGATAAAATGGCAACTGGTGTTGTGGTTGAATCTAAACTTGATAAAGGCCGTGGCCCAGTTGCTACTGTTCTTGTTCAAGAAGGTACTTTGAACCAAGGCGATATCGTACTATGTGGTTTAGAATATGGCCGTGTTCGTGCAATGCGCGATGAAAACGGCAAAACCATCACTACTGCTGGTCCAGCAATTCCTGTTGAGATCTTAGGTCTTTCAGGTGTGCCACAATCAGGTGATGAAGCAACAGTTGTTAAAGATGAGAAGAAAGCACGTGAAGTTGCGTTATTCCGTCAAGGCAAGTTCCGTGATGTGAAACTTGCTCGTCAACAAAAAGCGAAGCTTGAAAACATGTTTGCTAGCATGGAAGAAGGCGATGTTTCTGAAGTGAACGTAGTTATTAAGTCTGACGTTCAAGGTTCACTTGAAGCGATTTCTGATTCATTAATTAAGTTATCTACTGACGAAGTTAAAGTTAAGATCGTTGGCTCTGGTGTTGGTGGTATCACTGAAACAGATGCATCACTTGCTGCGGCATCTAACGCCATCGTGGTTGGCTTTAACGTTCGTGCTGATGCTTCAGCACGCAAAGTAATAGAGTCTGAAAACTTAGACTTGCGTTACTACAGCGTTATCTATGCATTGATTGATGAAGTTAAAGCAGCAATGAGCGGTATGCTTGCTCCTGAGTTTAAACAAGAAATCATTGGTCTTGCACAAGTACGTGACGTATTTAAATCACCAAAAATTGGTTCTATCGCTGGTTGTATGGTTACTGAAGGTACCATCAAACGTAGCGCACCAATTCGTGTATTACGTGAAAACGTAGTAATTTACGAAGGTGAGCTAGAGTCTTTACGTCGCTTTAAAGATGACGTACAAGAAGTTCGTAACGGTACTGAGTGTGGTATCGGTGTTAAGAACTATAATGATGTTAGAGTTGGTGACCAAATCGAAGTATTCGAAACGGTTCAAATCGAACGAACATTATAATACCAACGAACCTAATAATGATTTTTGTGTAGTTGGTAAATACCTGCGGTATTTGCCAACTACTCAGTTGACCATTTATTAGGCCCATTGATATTAATTATTTAATAATAAAGTGGGGGCTTAGCCCCTATTTTTGTTTCTGGAGTCAAAATGGCTAGAGAATATGCTCGTACTGATCGAGTTGGACAACAAATCCAAAAAGAAATTGCTTTTATCTTACAGCGTGAAATCAAAGATCCACGTTTAGGCATGCTGACAGTTTCAGCGGTTGAAGTTACCCGCGACTTGGCTTATGCCAAAGTATTTGTAACTTTTTTTAATGATGATCAATCAAAAGTGAAAGAGTCACTGGCCATATTAAACGATGCGGCTGGTTTTATTCGTTCATTATTAGCAAAAACATTACGTGCTCGTATTATGCCGCACCTTAGATTTGAATATGACAAATCATTGGTTGAAGGTGTACGCATGACTAACATTGTTAATCAAGTTATCGCTGAAGATGAGCGAAAGGCACAATCAACTGATGAACAAGACGAATCATCAACTGATAAGCAGGAAGATTAATTAATGGCCAAACGCAGAAAAGGTCGTCAAATAGACGGCGTTTTGTTACTTGATAAGCCTTATGAAATGTCTTCAAATTCTGCACTGCAGGCCACTAAACGAATATTCTTTGCTAATAAAGCAGGTCATACCGGTGCGTTAGATCCATTAGCCACTGGCATGCTACCTATTTGTTTTGGCGAAGGTACTAAGTTTTCTCAGTTTCTTTTAGATATTGATAAAACTTATATCGTTACTGCTAAGCTTGGTATTCGTACTACTACTAGTGATGCCGATGGTGAAGTTGTTGCTGAAAAGCCCGTTAATGTTACGGATGCTGAGTTATTACCTGCGTTAGAGTCATTTCGTGGTGACACAAAGCAAGTGCCATCAATGTATTCAGCGTTAAAACATAAAGGCCAACCTTTATATAAATACGCCCGTGAAGGCATTACCATTGAACGTGAAGCCCGAGATATTACTGTCTTTCGCCTAGACTTACTGCGCTTTGAAGGCGATGAAGTTGATTTGGAAATTCATGTATCAAAAGGCACATACATACGCACTATTGTTGACGATTTAGGTGAACTATTAGGCTGCGGTGCTCATGTAAGTATGCTGCGCCGTACTGCTGTTGGTAATTACCCAATAGATAAAATGGTCACAATGGAGCATTTAGATACGATTTTAGCTGATGCTAAAGCGCAGGACATAAGCCCGTATGACGCTTTAGACTCGTTATTATTACCTATGGACTCTGCAGTTTATATTTTAGACTCGGTTACCATTGATGCTGAATCGGCGCGTTTCTTACGTTTTGGTAATCCAGTATCAATAAATTCTGCACCGGCAACAGATACGTTATTAAAAGTATATATTGGCGAAGAACAAGAGTTTATAGGTGTAGGTATTATCAATGATGATGGAATGTTAGCACCTAAGCGCATAGTAGTTGATCATCAATAATTAGTATTAAGTGATAGGAGGTAATTAAATTTTCTTTGATTACTGACTATTACTTAACCTACTTAATTGTTACATTCCCAATACATTTATCCTCTATATTCAACTTGATACATTCTGTATATTGAACATTGTTCCAATTTTATTACTTGTTCGTTATGTTAAAATACTTAATGTTTTTATCACTTTTTTCTCTCTCTTTAGGCTTGCATGCACAGCCGACGGTAGATTCGTACGAAGCGATTATCAACGATAATTGGGCGCCACTTAACATGAGTGATCCGCAAGGAAACCTAGTTGGCATTAAGTTAGATTATCTTGAGCTGATGTTTTCTAAGGCAAACCTCGAATATCATCTCGTCAAAACCGATAATTGGCGTCAAGTCTTAACTAAATTAAATAATAATGAATCTGACTTTTCTTTGGGCGGAGCAAGTACTGATGATAGTGAATTTAAAAACTTAAACTATTCGAAAGAAATAACTTCATTTCCATTAGCTTTGGCAGTTAATACCAACTCTCCTTTTGTTTCAGATTTTTCCTTTCTCGCTGGAAAAAAAATTGCGATTGGTGAGAACAAGAGTGCTCGTGATTTTATTGAGCGAAATTACCCGTTAATTAAAATTGTTAAGGTAAGGGATACCTATCATGCATTAGAGTTACTCTCTTATGGGGAGATTGATGGTGCAATTGATATATTACCGGTATTAAGCACAAAAATAGTTAGCGATGGTTATTCAAACATTAAAATTGGCGGCATATCGTCAAATAAAATTAATATTAGAGTTGTACTTAGCGATAAGGCAAAGCATTTATTACCTGAAATAAATAAAGCTATCGATGGTATCAGTAAAATTGAACATCAAAAGTTGCTAAAAAAATGGCTTTATAATGCTCCTCCAGAAAAAAAGAATAAGTACCTTGTGATGGCTGTTATAGTCTGCTTGTGCATATTAACCTTAATCATTATTTACTTAGTGATATTGAAGTTTATCCATAGAAACTTAAAAATAGCCGCATTCACAGATCCGTTAACAAATGCTTTTAACAGGCAATATTCTAAAAAATTCATTGCCAAACAGAAGAAACTAAAAAAGTACAAAGGGCAACAGTGTGCTTTGCTGTTTATTGATATTGATGATTTTAAGAAAGTAAATGATCACTTTGGCCATGATATTGGAGACAAACTGTTGATAGAGTTTGTCGAGTTCTTGAAAGCCAGCTTGAGAAATACTGATGTAGTTATCCGTTGGGGCGGGGAAGAGTTTTTAATTATTCTTCCAAATACATGCGTGACAGGTATAAAAAAAGTTGCTGAAAAATTACAGCAACAAATTTTAAATAATCATTTTGATACGGTTGGAGAAGTAAGTGTGAGTGGTTCGTACTTAGTTTTAAGTGATTCACTTGGTTTAAATGAACAATATAAACTTTTGGATAACAGCCTATATCAGGTTAAAAAAACGGGTAAACGCAGGATTGTTGAAAGTAAAGTATTCTAAATTGGAAGCAATGTTTGCCTCATCCCTATAAAACGCTTGCTATCTGTAGTTATATTGTTAGAATACGCGCTCTTTTGTCGCCTAGCTGAATTAGTGTTTGGCCTGGCGGGATTTTAAACTTAAACACTAAGGATACATTATGTCTTTAAATGCTACTGAAAAAGCTGCAATCGTTGCAGAATACGCACAACAAGAAGGTGACACTGGTTCTCCTGAAGTACAAGTTGCTTTGTTAACTACACAAATCAACCATTTACAAGGTCACTTCAAAGAGCACATCCATGATCACCATTCACGTCGTGGTTTATTACGCATGGTTTCTCAACGTCGTAAATTACTAGACTACCTTAAGCGTAAAAATGCAGATCGTTACACAGCTGTAATCGCTAAATTAGGTTTACGTCGTTAAGACTGAATCAAATTTAAAAAAAAAAGAGCCTTATGGCTCTTTTTTTTGCTTTAAATTTTGATTTTTCAATAAAAATTTACAAACTACAAGCACTTACCTTATCGATCCCAATACAACTATTGGTATATGACTTGGTATTACATTTAACTACATGTAAATACTAGTATTCCCGCTGTAATTGCGTATAATTAGTCGCGAAATTATAGATGAAATAAAATAGGGCATGGGTCCTATAAAATAAAGGAAAAAACAGTGACTCCAATTACTAAAACATTTGAGTACGGACAGCACACAGTAACACTAGAAACAGGTGTTATCGCTCGTCAAGCAACAGCAGCCGTAATGGCAAGCATGGATGATACATGCGTATTAGTATCTGTAGTAGGTAAAAAAGAAGCCAAAGTAGGCCAAGACTTTTTTCCATTAACAGTTAACTACCAAGAAAAAACATATGCCGCAGGTAAAATACCTGGTGGTTTCTTCAAGCGTGAAGGCCGTCCTTCAGAAGAAGAAACATTAATATGTCGACTAATTGACCGTCCTATTCGCCCATTGTTCCCTGACGCTTTCACTAACGAAGTTCAAGTAATTATTACTGTTGTTTCAGCTAACCCTGAAATTAATCCAGACATTATCTCATTGTTAGGTACTTCTGCTGCATTAGCTATTTCTGGTATGCCATTTAGTGGTCCAGTTGGCGCTGCACGTGTTGGTTACTTAAACGATGCTTACATTTTAAACCCGCTTCAATCTGAACTTGCAGAAAGTAAGTTAGATCTTGTTGTTGCTGGTACTGAAGCTGCTGTATTAATGGTTGAATCAGAAGCTGACGTTCTTTCAGAAGAAGTTATGCTTGGCGCTGTAGTTTATGGCCATGAGCAATCTCAAACTGCAATTAATGCTATTAAAGAATTTGCTGCTGAAGTAAACACTCCTTCATGGGAATGGGAAGCACCAGCGAAAAACGAAGAGCTAACAGCTAAAATTGCTGAACTTGCAACAGAGCAAGTAAACGAAGCATACCAAATTACTGAAAAAGCTGAACGTTACGAAAAAGTTTCTGTAATTAGAAACTCAGTTGTTGAGCAACTTCTTAGCGATGATGCTGAACTTAACGTTCAAGAAGCTAAAGACTTATTCCATGACTTAGAAAAAACAGTTGTTCGTGGTCGTATTACTCAAGGTCACCCTCGTATTGATGGTCGTGATCCTGAAATGATCCGTGCATTAGACGTTATGACTGGTGTTCTTCCTCGTACTCATGGTTCAGCTGTGTTTACACGTGGTGAAACTCAAGCATTAGTTGCTGCTACTCTTGGTACACAACGTGACGCACAACGTATTGAAACAATTTTAGGTGAAAAAACTGACACCTTTATGTTGCATTACAACTTCCCTCCATACAGTGTAGGTGAAACTGGTTTTGTTGGTTCTCCAAAGCGTCGTGAAATTGGTCACGGTCGTTTAGCTAAACGCGGTATGTTAGCTGTTATGCCAACTATTGAAGAATTCCCGTATTCAATACGTGTTGTTTCTGAAATTACTGAATCAAATGGCTCGTCTTCAATGGCTTCTGTTTGTGGTACTTCATTAGCACTTATGGATGCTGGTGTTCCAATTAAAGCTTCTGTTGCCGGTATTGCAATGGGTCTAGTTAAAGAAGGTGACAGCCACGTTGTTCTTTCTGACATCTTAGGTGATGAAGATCACTTAGGCGACATGGACTTTAAAGTTGCGGGTACTAAAGACGGTATCACTGCTTTACAAATGGATATCAAAATTGAAGGTATCACTAAAGATATTATGCAAACTGCACTTGTACAAGCAAAGGGCGCACGTATTCATATCTTAGGTACAATGGATGCAGCGATTAACTCTGCTCGTGATGATATCTCTCAATTTGCTCCTCGTATCCATACGATGAAAGTTAGCCAAGATAAAATCCGTGACATCATTGGTAAAGGCGGCGCAACAATTCGTCAACTTACTGAAGAAACTGGTACTACGATTGAAATCGAAGATGACGGTACTGTTAAAATTGCAGCTACATCAGGCGAACAAGCTGAAGATGCAATCAATCGCATTAAAGCATTAACGGCTGAAATCGAAGTTGGTACTGTTTACACTGGTAAAGTTGTACGTATCGTTGATTTTGGTGCGTTCGTAAATGTATTACCTGGTAAAGATGGTTTAGTTCACATTTCACAAATTGCTGAAGAGCGTGTGAACAACGTGTCTGATTTCTTAACTGAAGGTCAAGAAGTTGTTGTTAAAGTTCTTGAAGTTGACCGTCAAGGCCGTGTACGTCTAAGCATGAAAGAAGCGGTTGAAAAACCAGCTGAATCAACTGGCGAAGCACCTGCTGCTGAGTAATTAAAGTGTAAACTTTTAATTTACTTGAAAATAAGGAGCCGAAAGGCTCCTTTTTTATATACTTATGTATATAATTAATATACAAAGTTATTTTCAAACCGTTAAGGCGTTTTAGGACTCTCTGTGAAATTTAAATTATCCTTTATTACCATTTTACTGCTCTCTATACTTTCAGGTTGTGCAACGTCTTCTAACACTCAGTCTTCTAGTGTGGCTAAGGTTGTTATTGCAGAGCCATTACCCGTTAACCAACAAAGCGAAGTGGCCATTGCGCGTCTAACTGAAATTTTAAACAGGGTTGAAGTTTCACAAGAACAAAAAGCTAAATTGTTTTATGACCGAGGTGTTATTTATGACAGTGTCGGTCTTAGAGGACTAGCGAGTTATGATTTTCAACGAGCGTTAAGATTACAACCAGACTTAGTCGATGCGTATAATTTTATTGGTATACATCACACTCAAAGGCAAGAGTTTTTACAAGCGTATGAAGCGTTTGATTCAGCTATTGAGCTTGACGAGCAGCATCAATATGCCTATTTAAACCGTGGTATTGCTCTTTATTATGGTGGACGCCCACAACTTGCCCTACAAGATATGCGCCGCTTTCAGTTAGAGCAACAAAATGATCCTTACCGAATTTCGTGGTTGTATATCATTGAAAATGAAATTGACCCTGTTACTGCAAAAAACAATTTAAGGCTTAACTTAAACAGTATTGACCATAATAGCTGGGCCAATAATATTCTGCGTCTGTTTCTAGGTGATATTAGCGAACAAGATTTTGTTGCCTCGTTAACTGTCGGGGTTAAAAACCATAAAGAATTAGTTGACCGATTATGTGAAGGTTACTTTTACTTAGGTAAATATAAACTTTTAAATAATTCAATAAATACATCTTCTGATTATTTTAAATTGGCGCTTAGCACTAATGTATATGAATTTATTGAACATAGATATGCGAAACTTGAGCTAGACTTGATTCAAGCTAATGTTGCGCCTATCCCAAATTAGACGGCAATAACATTGCTACGTTTCATTCAAATGTTAATATTGAGCTTGTGTCTAACCACAAGCTCTTTTTCGTTAAACGATTATTTAACTGTTCGCTTAACCGCGGGTACTTACAATCAAGATCAATTACAACTTGCCTTAAGTCTCAGTAATTTATCTGCAAAATATATCGTTTTTAAAAAAAGTACACAATATAGTTTACAGTGGCTTAATTTAGCTAAAACCTTAGCCAGAAAAGATCAAGATATTGCCTGGCAACTTGTGTTGTACTATCAACAAAAAAAACGAGTAAGGGAGCGATTATATTGGACCAATCATGCTTTTCAACTAGGGTCAGAGTCGGCAATTATTGATAGGGCTAAGCAGCTAGCCACTACAACTGAGAATTACCAACAAGCCAAAGCATTACTACAAGCCATTGATAACGAAGAAAGCCGTATGTTGCAAGTAACGCTTGCCGTTAAGTTTGCCGACATTACCCTCCTTCAAACTTTGATACCAAAATTAACCTCGTTAAATGAGCAAACCCTTTTAAAAGAGTTGCTTACCTATCAGGTGTTACCACGTTTAACTAATGGAAGTCTCACTTCCGGCGAAGCTGCACCAACAGTTAACTGTAGTAATCGTTTGCAGTTTTTTGCTACTAATTTAACTGATTTAAACAGGCTTACCGGCTTATTTAGCAAAATGCAAAATAAAGACTTCTTTAACCAGCAGTTTTGTTTTGAAACTCCAAAATATATTGCCCAAGAAAATCTTCAATGTAGTCATCAGAGTAATGAGAGAGTTAATTGTGATGTAGAGAAGTTAGTCGAGCAAGAGCTTAGTGACGACATTAAATATATTGGCGTGATGGCGCCCCAAGGCATTGCTAATGTTGATAATGGTGTTGTTTATATTGATCATTTAGATTCGCATTTAGTGCTTGAACATGAATTATTGCATTTAGTAGGTTTTATCGATGAATATCCACTAAATGAATTAAACACTGCTTGTCAGCACCAAGGCGCTATAGCTAAAAATATTGTTAACCTTAAACAGACAATTTATTCATCAGAGCTAGATGCCAGAGCTAAGGTTATGCATCAGCTGCCATGGAAAGGTTTAATTAAGTCAACCACACCAATCAGCCACAAAACGCCTACAGGGTATCGCTTGGGTACACCTAAAGGATATTCTAATGAAGTGGGGTTGTTTGTTGCCAATACGTGTAAAAACTATCTAACCGATGGCTTTGAAAATGAAACATTTAAACCGATAAATACAGTGACGCAATTACAGTACTTTGAAGAACAGTTACCATTAGCCTATGAAAAACTGGTAAAGCAAATGAGTGACCAATTTGATATGCCATCTTATCATTCTAATATTGGAAAAAAGTACAAACAACAAGGTGATTTTGAGCAAGCAAACTACTGGTTTGAAAAGTCGGCAGGGGTTCAATCTTCAGTTAAAATTAACACATTTGGCTTAACTAAAGCTCGGTAAACTTAATCAGCCTCTTTGATGAAATCATCAGAGTCAAGGTTAGACTCAACACTTTTATTACTATTAATTAAGGATTCAGGCATCTGTCTAACTTTAGCAACTGGCCACATAGATTTAGCTTTTAAAGTTAGACGGTTTTTGTTTTTACGCTCACTTAAACGTAAAGTTGTTTCAGGCTCTTTATTATTATGACTAAACCAGGAAAATAACGTCATTGTGTTTCCTCAAGTTGGTTATTACCGATCAAATCCGATCGGCTTGGATCTATAGTTATAGTAAAAATTCAGCATTTTGCGAAAATAAAATGTAACAAAACCTAGCGTTTATCTCCATCTAGATACTCTTTGTAGGTTATAATTATGCTAATTTAATATCTGTAGCCTTAAAAAATAAATAAATGAAAACATTTTCTGCAACTGAGTTTCGTAAACAATTTCCAATATTACAAACAGTTAGTGATAGCGATAATATTATTTACTTTGATAATGCGGCTACCTCGCAAAAACCTGTGGCTGTAATTAATGCTTTACATGACTTTTATTTAAATAATAATGCCAATGTCCACAGAGCGTCCCACTTTCTAAGTGCAAAAGCGACAAAATCATATGAGGTTGTTAGGGCTAAAGTTCAGAGCTTAATTAAGGCAAAGTTTGAAAATGAGATCATTTGGACTAAAGGTACTACCGAATCAATAAATTTGGTCGCACAATCATATGGTTTAAATTTCATTAAAGCAGAAGATGAGATTGTTATATCCATGGGCGAACATCATGCCAATATCGTACCCTGGCAGCATGTTGCGCAGCAAACTGGTGCTAAACTAATTATTTTACCTTTAGATGATAATGGTATTATAGATTTATCTGAAGCAGAGCGACTTATTACCGCTAAGTGTAAGTTAGTTGCTGTAAATCATATATCTAACGTAATAGGTAAAATTAATCCGGTTAAACAGCTCATTACTTTAGCCCAAAAATACAGCGCGAAAACCTTAATTGATGGTGCACAAGCAGTTGCTCATATTGCTGTTGATGTACAAGAGCTTGATTGCGATTTCTATGTATTCTCTGCCCATAAAATGTATGGCCCGACAGGTGTTGGTGTACTTTACGGGAAACAAGCATTACTTGAATCTATGCCGCCGTATCAGTTTGGTGGGGAAATGATCAAAAAAGTAAGCTTTACTGGGACTACTTACAATGAACTTCCTCATAGGTTTGAAGCTGGTACTCCAAATATAGCTGGTGTAGTTGGTCTAGGGACATGTCTAGATATTTTTATCGAAAAACCAATTTTACCTATGATTGATTATGAGCAGCAACTTTGCCATTACCTTTACCAACAACTAAGTAAAATAGAGCAGGTACAGTTCTTAGTTAAAGGTTGTCCTGATATTCCGGTATTTTCATTTACGTTTTCGGGTTTTCATCATCAAGACGTAGCATCACATTTAGATAGTAAAGGTATTGCAGTAAGAGCTGGGCATCATTGTGCAATGCCATTACTTGAAGGATTAGGCCTTGATGGTTCAATTCGAGTGTCACTTGCAGCATATAATACTTTCAACGAAGTTGATGTTCTTGTAAAACAGCTACAAGCTTTGTGCCTTGGCGAGTCAGCACCGCAATCATCAACAAATACTCATATAGAAAATGAACAATATTCGAAGTTTATTACTCAAGAGCAAGTACTAACTTTATTCAGTAAAGCGACATCTTGGGATCTAAAGCATCGAGAAATAATGTTGCTTTCCAAGCAATTAACTCGCTTAAACAAAGAACATCGCCAACCACAAGATTTAATTAGTGGTTGTGAAAGTGATGCATGGCTTGTAGTAAACTTTAATACCACTACATCTAAACTTTCTTTTCAAGCAGACAGTAATGCAAAAGTTATTCGCGGTTTAATGGTAATAATTTTAAGTGTTTATCAGCATAAAACGGCGGCACAAATACACGACTTTGATATTGAAGAGTATTTCCAAGTACTAGGGCTTATGCAGCATTTAAGCCCATCAAGGGGTAACGGTATTAAAGCCATTGTTGAACGGATTAAAGAAATAGCATATAACTATCAATAACATAACATTTAAGAATAGTAACGATGAGTATTGAAATTGAATCGGTTGGCCAAATTGCAATTGCAGTAACAAAAATAGAAGAAGCACGAGAATTCTATAAAAACACCTTAGGCTTACCATTACTATTTGATGCTGGTCCGGAGCTTTCTTTCTTTGACTGTGGTGGTACGCGGTTAATGCTCACTACAGAGCAAGGGAATGCAAAAGACCATAAAACCTCAGTGATTTATTACAAAGTTAACAACATAGAAGAAACAACAAAGCATTTACTCGCTAAAGGTGTGGCGTTTGAACGAGAGCCTCAGCTTGTTGCAAAAATGCCTGAACACGAATTATGGATTGGTTTTTTAAGAGACCCTGATGAAAACTTAGTCGGCTTAATGGCCGAGTTGCCACTTTGTGAATAGTTATATCAATCGGAATAAACACCTGAGCATTGAGTAGCAATGATAGGTGATTTGTAAATTAGTAATTAAAAAATTATAAAAAAAGGATTTATCAATGACGTTTAGGCAATTTAAAAGATTAAGTTGTTTTTTCACTATTCTAAGTATCTCTGCGATACCGAGCATAGCAAATGCAGAAGAAGCTAAAGTCGAAGAGAAAGTAGATGAGCGAGCGGAATATATTCGCGCCAACTATACAAAGTTTGAATACAAAATTGAAGTGCGCGATGGCATAAAGTTGTTTACAGCGGTATATGTACCAAACGATACCTCTAAAGAATATCCAATGTTAATGGTTCGCACTCCGTATCGAGTTGCCCCGTATGGCAGTGATAAATACAAAACCAAATTGGGACCTGATCAACAGTTTGAGAAAGATGGATTTATTTTCGTTTTTCAAGATGTCCGAGGTAAATTTATGTCCGAGGGCGATTACGTTAATATGCGCCCACAGGATGCTTACAAGAAGGGCAAGGGCGCGGTAGATGATGCCACTGATACCTATGACACTATTGATTGGTTAGTAAAAAATGTAAAACATAATAATGGCAAAGTAGGTATGTGGGGCACCTCTTACCCTGGCTATTATACTTCAGTGGCTGGCATAAATAGTCATAAAGCGTTAAAAGCAATTTCACCGCAAGCACCTATTGCTGACTGGTTTTTTGATGATTTTCACCGAAATGGCGCTTTTGTGGTGCCAATGGCATTCATCTTTTTTGATATTTTCGACAAACACCCTAAACAACCGCATGCAGCCTGGCCTGAAGAAATGAAGCAGGTAACACCGGATGGTTATGAATTCTTTAAAAATTTAGGACCTTTATCAAACGTTAATAAGCATTATTTTCATGGCTCTCGGCCATTTTGGAATGAGCTAACAGAACATCCTAATTATGATGATTACTGGCAACAACGAAATATTTTACCGCATCTTAAAAAAGTAAAACCAGCAACCTTGGTAGTCGGAGGTTGGTACGATACTGAAGACTTGTATGGTCCCTTAGCGACTTATCAAACCATGAGTCATAACAATGACGAAGATCACATCAGTTTAGTTATTGGTCCATGGTCACATGGGCAATGGAGCACTGGTGAAGGCAAAAATCTGGGCGAGGGTGACTTTGGTTTTAATACCAGTAGTTGGTTTCAAAAAGAAGTTTTATTACCTTTTTTCAATCATCACTTAAAAGATGCGGATGAGCCAAACTTAGCAAAAGCTACTATGTTCGAAACTGGTAGTAATCGCTGGCGCCAGTTTGAGCAATGGCCACCTAAAAAGTCTACCAAGACAACCTTATTTTTAGCTGCTAATGAAACCTTATCGACTGAACCACAAAAAACTGATGAGTTTAGTGATTTTATCAGTGACCCAAATAAACCAGTACCGCATTCAGCTAAAATAAGTAAAGGCTGGGACAAGCCTTATATGATTGAAGACCAGCGTTTTAGTGCACGTCGACCTGATGTATTAGTATTTGAAACCGAGGTAATGAGTGATGATCTCACCATTGCTGGGGCAATTGACTTAGATCTTTGGTTTTCAACTACACAAAGCTCAGCTGATATTGTAGTTAAATTGGTTGATGTATTTCCAGGAACAAATGTCAACACAGACGAAGTCGATGGCGATAAGGGTAATCGTCATGAGTTGGTTCGCTGGGGAGTATTGCGTGGTCGTTTTCGCGATAGTATGAGTGAGCCAAAACCGTTTAAAGCTAATGAACCAACGGCGGTGAAATTTGAGCTTTATGATGTATTACATACCATTAAACGTGGTCATAAGTTACAAATTCAAATTCAAAGCAGTATGTTTCCATTTATCGATATTAACCCGCAAAAGTATGTCGATAATATTTTCAATGCTACTAAGCAGGATTTTGTAAAAGCAACGCATAAAATTTTTCACAACGAGCAATATCAAAGTGCAATTAAATTCAAAACCATTGATTAATCAACTGGTGATACAAAACGGTGGTAAAAATGAAAATAGCTATTTTTTTGGGGCTTAAATTTGTAATTATTACAACGTATGCGGTTAGTCTGTTGGCAAGCGCTAGCGAAAATAATAATGCAGAAATAACCAAACCAATCAAACAATTATTTGCCGCCATGCGCAGTCATAGCAGTGAACAATTATTAGCCCAGTTTACTGCTAATGCGATGTTACAACGAATACAGCCCAACGGAGAGGTTATCCAGTCAGATCTAAACGGTTTTGCTGAGTCGATTGCAAAATCGACGAAATATTTGGATGAAAAATTGTTAAAAATTGAGACTCACCAACAAGGAAATATGGCGTCCGTGTGGACGCCATTTGCTTTTTATCTAGACAAAAAATTGAGCCATTGTGGGGTGAACAGTTTCCAGTTAGTGAAAACTGATCTGGGCTGGAAAATACATTATTTAATTGATAATACTTATCCAGGAGACTGTAATGCTTTTATTGCTCGGTTTAACTAATAAGCTGAAATTGGGTTAAGCAGCACAGGTTCTAAATAACAGCGCTAACTCAAATCTACTGGGTATAAATTTGCATCTCACCTTTGATTTGCTTACGCATTTCCATTAATTTTATCGCCGTTTCATTTTGTTTAATATCGGCCTCAGTTTCAGGTATCCATTGTGGAATATCAACAGGGTGTCCTGATTCATCTACTGCCACCATAATAACAATACAATGAGTTGTTAGACGACGATTTAATGATTTAGGATCACAGGCATTAACCTCAAGTGCAATATGCATTGAAGAATTGCCTGTGTAAATGACCTTCGCATCAACTTCAACTAAGTTACCCACATGAATCGGTGCAACAAACTGAATGCCACCTGCATATGCTGTTACACAGTAGCAACTACTCCAACCGGCAGAACAGGCATAAGCAGCTAAATCTATCCATTTCATTACGGCGCCACCATGAACCTTGCCGCCAAAATTAACATCTTGTGGCTCAGCTAAAAATCTTAACGTTAAGTCTCTTTGTGGTTTACTCATAGGGTTCGCTTATTCAGGCTATTTATAGGATTAGTGTTGATTTTACTATCATACTGAAAACGTTTAATAATACCAATGCAATTCACTTATAGCTTATTCAAATAAATTACAATTAACTGTTCGCCATTAAGAGAATAGTTAAACGTTTCAGTAGAAATCAGTTTTATTAAATGCCCTTGTGGCAATATAAATTCTTGATTATCGTTTTTATTGATGACTAAAGCCGGTTTACTTAAAGGGTAAATAAAACAAATATCAGCAGGTTCGATATCGATTGTTTGTTGTGAACTCAGTGGCTTAACTAATGCCGTAAAGTAGTTCGGGTTATGCATTAAGTTAAAGTCTGTTATAGCCCCATCTGTAAGTACACCAAATGTTTTACAACCACCATCAAAAGTTGAAAAGTTAAGCACTTGAGCTAAACAATCTGTTTTCGTTTCTTTAGTAAGAGCATTGGTATGGCTTAATGTTATGCCATTACCTGTCAAAAGAATAAGGTTGCGGCAATAACCACTAAAGTCAGAAAACACGCCATCTTCACTAACACTCGCGATGCTTAACCGCCATTTAAACTCATTTATCGTGCTGTTTGGGCTAATTGCTAACTCTGTTGTTTCGCCTTTACCGTTTTTCCATAGCGTAGTGGTAAATGTATCAGGCGATATAATTTCTATCAATTCGGATCTCATATATTTTTATTAAAAACTGGATTGATTATAGCAGTTTCAGCTCATGGCTTTTATAATGAATTTTCATTTAAACGTGCTAAGCTTTACCACTCGCTAACTACAAGGATGTAATATGCAAAATTCAAGCTCAGACTCAAACTTAAAATCGAATACAGACGTGCAATCATCTACTCAAATACTACAGCAACACTTCGGTTTTTCTCATTTTAGAGATGGTCAACAACAGGTCGTTGACACAATATTGAATGGCCAAAGCTCAGCGGCTATATTTCCAACGGGCTCCGGAAAGTCACTTTGCTATCAGTTACCCGCGCTAGTTCTGCCGCATTTAACCTTAGTTATTTCGCCGCTATTGGCACTTATGCAAGACCAATTAGAATTCTTAGCAAGTAAAGGTATTAGCGCTGCAAGTATCGATTCTATGCAATCTAAGGAACAATCTCAGCAAGTAATGGCAGGGGTTAAATCTGGGCATATAAAAATATTAATGATCTCAGTGGAGCGTTTAAACAATGAACGTTTTAGACAGTTTTTAGCACACATTCCTATTTCATTGTTAGTGGTTGATGAAGCGCACTGTATATCAGAGTGGGGCCATAACTTTCGTCCTGATTATTTAAAACTGCCGAAATATAAAGAACAATTTAATATTGCGCAAACCCTTCTGCTTACAGCAACGGCGACCGAAAAAGTAGTTAGCGATATGGGTGAAAAATTTGCGATAGAGCACAATAACATCGTTCTAACCGGTTTTTATCGTGCTAATTTAAATTTGCATGTGCAAGGTATCAAGCAAACAGAAAAAGATAATTATTTAGCCCAATGGCTAAATGATAAAACACAATCATCAGGTATCGTTTACGTCACCTTACAGCAAACAGCTGAACAGGTTGCTAGCAGTTTATCGGCTAAAGGTGTAGCAGCTACAGCTTATCATGCTGGCATGGACAGCGAATTAAGACAAAATATTCAACAGAACTTTATGAATGGCAACATTAAACTGATCGTTGCTACCATTGCTTTTGGTATGGGCATAGATAAAAGTGACATTCGTTTTGTTGTTCATTACGATTTACCTAAATCTATTGAGAATTATGCTCAAGAAATTGGCCGGGCAGGTCGAGATGGAAGCCCTTCTGAATGTTTAGTGTTAGCCAATTATGACAATTTAAATATTTTAGAAAATTTTGTCTACGCAGATACGCCTGAAGCAAGCGCGATAAGCTATGTGATAAATGAAATTATTGAACAAGCTAAACAGCATAACTTTCAATGGGAAGTAGTGCTTAATAGTTTGTCTAGCCAATCTAATATTCGCTTACTTAGCTTGAAAACATTGTTGGTATATCTTGAACTGGCGGGGTTAATCAAACCAGCCTACAGTTATTTTGCTGAGTATAAGTTCAAGCTTAAATGCAGTGAAAGTGAGTTGATTAATAAATTTGATGGTGAAAGACAAACCTTTATTCAGGCGATACTCGACTCTTCAGATAAAGCTAAAATCTGGTATGCCCTAAATTTTGAACGTATGGCGGTGCAATATCCAAGTGATCGCAGTAGGGTGATTACTGCTATTGAATATTTTGATGAAAAGAATTTGTTAGAATTGCAAAGTAAACAAATGACAGAGGTGTATCAAGTTAACTCAAACCCTATGGATTTAGCTTTGCTTAATAACGATATGTACTCTCGTTTTGAGCAAAAGGAACTTAGTGAAATAAAGCGTATAGAGCATCTCTTAGCGTTTTTTGCTTCAAATAGTTGTTTAAGTTTACAGCTTGCTCATTACTTTTCAGATCACCGTTTACAGCAGCCTTGTGGTCATTGTTCAGTGTGTTTAGGAAGCGTGGCTTTAATGCCTCCAGTGCCGCAGCTTAAGCCGTTAAATGAGTTTAGTTTTAATTCAATAGCCAAAGATATTATTGAAAAATTGGGTGAAAAATCTTCAGCAACACTTATTAGCCGTTTTCTATGTGGTTTAACCACTCCAATTTTTACTAAACTTAGGGTGAGAAAACTAAACGGTTTTGCCATGTTTGAAAATTATCGCTTTAATGACATCCGTTCATGGGTAGAAAAAAATATCTCTACAAATTAGTAAGATAATGAAAAACTGCTATTATTTAATAGCGCTTATTTATTATATTTTTAGGAAAAAACATGAGAATTTTATTAATAGCACTGACCATTTTAAGTTTTAACACGCTTGCCGATGAGTCTCTATCTAAGTCACAAATTACAGAAGTTGAAGCACTATTAACTGAGGCAGTAAGTAAACTTATTTATTTAGAACGCGATTGTGATAAACCTATCGATGGTGAAAAAGTCAAAGAAATGGCAAAACTAAAGGCCTTTAGTGAAGGCTACGAGACCATTGAAGGCATAAGCTGGGAAAAAATTCGTATGGAAGCACATCGTCAATATGGGGTGTTAAAAACTAAAGCTCCAGTAGGGGAGTTATGTGATGAATACAAAGCTGACATTAAAGGCAGTTATAAATTTTTAAAAGATATTGATGGTTGATTCAAAATTTAAGAAACAAATGTAACTAAAGGAGCTGTAAAGCTCCTTTTTACTTCAGGGATGAAGGAATGCAAACTGCCATGGATGGTTTTAAGTTTGTAACCTGACTCTGAAATTCTACACTTTGAAAGGTAACGGGTATATAATTGTTTCCTAAAAAAGTTGTGATCAAAAAGATCATTAAGCCGTCATTCCAATTGGGACAAAACATTGAGCCAATCTAAATTTTCTACCCTAGCATTAAAACCAGAATTATTAACCAATATTGAATCATTGGGTTATGAATTTATGACGCCGATTCAAGAGCAGAGTTTACCCGATATTATTATGGGCAAAGATGTAATTGGCCAAGGTAAAACAGGCTCAGGAAAAACTGCAGCTTTTGGTTTAGGGTTATTACAAAAGCTAGATGTTAAGCGTTTTCGTATTCAATCATTAGTCTTGTGTCCAACAAGAGAATTAGCTGACCAAGTAGCAAAAGAATTACGCAGACTTGCGCGCTCAATTCATAACATAAAAATATTAACTTTGTGTGGTGGAACACCGTTTGGACCACAAATTGGATCACTAGAACATGGTGCTCATATTATTGTTGGTACACCTGGCCGTGTTGAAGAGCATGTAATTAAAGGCACCTTAAATTTAGAAAATTTAAATTTACTCATTCTTGACGAAGCAGACCGTATGCTTGATATGGGTTTTCAGCCAGCTTTAGACAATATTGTTCGCAATTCGCCAAAACATAGACAAACACTCTTATTTAGCGCCACTTTTCCAAATAAAATCAAACAAATTTCAGAGCGCATCATGACCTTACCAACAATGGTAAAAGTAGAGTCAACCCATGATGATAGCAGTATCTCCCAGCATTTTTATCATGTGCAAGATAATGAAGAGCGCTTGCAAGCATTACAGTTGTTGTTGCTAGAACATAAACCCGAATCTTGTGTAGTATTTTGTAATACTAAAAAAGATGCGCAATTAGTGGCTGATGAATTAGTCAATTTTGGTTTTAGCACCTTATCGTTACATGGTGACCTAGAACAACGTGATAGAGATGAAACTTTAGTACGTTTTTCTAATAAAAGTACTAATGTTCTTGTTGCTACTGATGTCGCAGCTCGTGGTTTAGATATTGATAATTTAGATATGGTGGTAAATTTTCATATCGCTTTAGACACCGAAGTTCATGTGCATCGCATCGGCCGTACGGGCCGAGCCGGTAGTAAAGGCATGGCTTGTTCATTATATAGCGATAAAGAAAGCTATAAGGTGGCATTATTGGAAGACTATCTTGATCAAAAGATTATCGGTGAACAATTACCTAATATCCGTGCACTTAATGCTTTGCCTTTGCGTCCAGATATGATCACCATTCAAATTAGTGGTGGTAAACGTGACAAAGTTCGTCCTGGTGATATCTTAGGGGCGTTAACAGGTGATAAAGGTATTAAGGGTGATCAAGTAGGTAAAATTAATGTCGCTCAAAATTTTGCCTATGTAGCTATTAAGCGTAATGCCCATAAAGTAGCACTTAAAAAACTAGAAGATGGCAAAATTAAAGGCCGTAACTTTAGAATTCGAGTGATTCGTTAATTCTTTATTACGTATTATTTAGATGAGAGTTTAACC
This sequence comes from Thalassotalea psychrophila, assembly GCF_031583595.1. NCBI lineage: Bacteria > Pseudomonadati > Pseudomonadota > Gammaproteobacteria > Alteromonadales > Colwelliaceae > Thalassotalea > Thalassotalea psychrophila. The sequence goes on along the minus strand of NZ_CP134145.1, from coordinate 2,973,788 downwards.
GAGTAACAGGTGATTTTATTGCCTGTTACTCGTATTTAGTTGCTTTCTATTCGCCTCTGTTTTTCGCCTCTATTGCTCTACGTTTATCCCGAGCTAACGGTGTTATTTCAGCCAATAATTTTTTTTCCCAACCTAAACCAAAATAAACTTCAGCCATAAGAAAAAATGGTCCAATTAAAAACTGGCTCAAATCATCAACAAAAGCAGGTTTAGCTTTCTCATAGTAATGGCCAATAAATTGAATTATCCAACCAATAACAAAAATTGCTACCGCGAGCCATGCTGCTCCTTCAACCGGTGCTATTAAGCTCGCAATGTATAAGTTTGGAATTATATAAACAACCATGCCTAATGCTAAACGCCAGTGTAATATAAAGTAATAAATGATGGCGATACTATAAAATATCATTGCGGCAGTAATGTTCGTCGGGTTGTCATACTCACCAAATTGAAAGTTTATTAAGCTTAATAAAATCGTTAGCGACAAAATGATCAGCGGTATGCCAACAAAATGAGTTTTAATATTCTTTTTATTAAAGTGGACGCTTTTATATTGAGATAACTGGTCTACTACATTTTTCATTACAGGCCTTATCTTTATTTTAATTTTTAGAGAGAAATTTATCTGATCATCATGGCAATTTATTGCGCTGCTGTAAAGTGGTCAGATCAGATGCCTTTGCTAAAATGAATAACTCACTTGTGCAATTACCGCTTCTACACTTTCAAATAATTCAACATCTTGTAGAGCACCAACTTCTTCAAAACCAGGATTAGTTGGTGTTTGTTGAAAGAACTCAAGCCTAAACGAAAACTCTTTACCATCTGTAAGCGGTAGTCCATATTTAATACCCAACGTTAAGCCATCCATTTCTCCTACTCGATAATCGGCACTGGCAAAGTCTGCTACAGGCTCATTGTCCAATAAAAATGGGCGATAAAAATCAGCCGCTTCTTGCATGTAATAACGTACATGTGGCTCGAGATAGCCATCATAAAAGGGAATGTAATAACGAAAATCAAAAGTGTGTGACTTTATTTCCCAATCATCCCACATATAACGATAAGAGAAATCTAATACTGTTGTGTCAAAATGATATTTTGTTTGCCAATATGCACTTTGTTTCGTTCGTTCATCAGGGCGATGTTCGTATAACTGCCTAATGCTATAGCCATCTGAATTCACCACAGACAATACTTTAAACGGATCCGTCATATAACCATTAACTTGTGATATTGAATAGTTTAATTGCATGATCATTCGACGATTTATCACTTGCGTTAAACCAAATAACAGGTCAAACGTATCTTTTGAGTCGTCGCTGGCGATTGTATCCTTATCGCCTGTTGGCGGTATAAGCATTTCTGCAAAAGGTTTATTTATACCTCCCTCTGGTTCAATAACATCATGAGAGTAGGATAGACCTACTGACACAGTGGTATTTTTTTTATTGAAATAGCGGCCTAAACTGCCGTTTAATCCCAAAGATAGGTAGTCATACTCTTTTGATAAATGCAGTCCTGTACTTGCTGTATACTCGGGTGATAGCGGCTGAGTCCATTGGGCATTAAATTGTACACGGGTATCTTTAAACGTGTCATCTAATGGCGTTTCATAGGCATCCACGTCAAAGCTGCCATTACCTGATGGGCGTGAAAATGTTTGTGCATGTGGCTGTGCAACAGCACCGGTTGCTGATGCGCCGGTAAGGGAGTCGATGGTAAATTTTAAATTTAAAAAATGTTCATCATTAAACTCTTTAGTTCCAGCGATAATTCCCTCTACTGCCGTTACTCGCTCGCTTTCACCGTAATACATAAGCGCAGTATCAAACTTCCAATTGCTGTCCTCTTCTGCATTTGCCTGGCTACCCAATAAAGAGCAGGTTGCTGCGGTTATGGCTGATTTTAGACTAACGTTATCCTTTAGTTGCATCCGCAACCTCCACCTGCAAAACTGCGGCCACCACTAGAAGCTTCCTTTGAGAAGTAAATATGATCATCAAGCGATGCATCTATAGGGGATGAGGTTAAGGCCATTTGGCGCTTTGCCAACAGATCTCTTTCCCAAGGCTCTACACCTAAACTTGAGCAGCCAGTTGCCAATGTAATACTGATGGTAAGTATTGATAGTTTGAAGTTTCTGTTCATTATGTTCGTTCCATGTTTTTCGGCTCGGAAGTTTGCTATTTAGACGAAGGTATTTTTATTGTTTAAACATCGAAGAGTTCAATACGAGTTTAGCTTGTTTATTGAACAGTAAAGGCTAAATTGCCTATTTTTGATCCTAATCATAAGAGTATCAGAGATCTTTGTTATGTTAATGATAAGTTAAAATGTTTAGGTTGTATAAGGTTTTTAAATATACATTTTATGTCACTTTCGGATGGAGGCTATTATGCAAAATAAAAATTCATCACAATCGTTAGCTTTGGTTTATGTTTGGAGTAAGAAGATACGCCTATTTCATTGGTTGAATGTTTTGTGCGTATTTTTACTGATTACTTTTGGCTTGATTATTTTAAATAGTAAAGCACTGGGCGTAACTAGTGATGGCAAAGTGCTGTTGAAAACTTGTCACGTATTGGTCGGTTATATATTTTGTATAAATTTACTACTTAGATACGTATTGGGCTTCTTCGGAACTGGCTTTGAAAAATGGAGTGCAACGTTAGCATTTAATAAAGGCTTTGCCGCAGAACTGAAGGAATATCGTCAAGGTGCACAAAAAGCTTATCAAGGCCATAATCCTGCTGGGAAACTGATGATTACGGTTATGTTTTTAGCCCTTAGTATACAAATGGTTTCAGGTTTAGTCATTGCTGGTACCGATATTTACTACCCTCCATTTGGTGGATATTTTAAAGAGCAAATTGCAATAGATAGCACGCAAGTAGAGTTGATTAAACCTTACACTAAAGAGAATGTTGATACAGAAAAATATAAAGCAATGCGTGACTTACGCTCGCCTTTTATTACCATGCATGTTTATTCGTTTTATCTTTTATTACTGCTTATTCCATTACATATTGCAGGGGTTATTTATACAGAACGCAAAGAAAAATCATCAATCACCTCTGCAATGATTAATGGTTATAAAACCTTGCCAAAAGATTGAATGTTATGGTTTAAAAGATTAAAGAGTAAGAGCTAAGTTTCACAAAACATGCGGTAAAGTAGTTGTAATATTTGTTTAGCATCATCATCTGCTAGTGAGTAATAAATTGTTTGAGCGTCACGCCGCGTGCTTACCATTTTAGCCGTTCTTAGTGATGCTAAGTGCTGAGATAGTGCTGACTGAGCGAGTGGGATTAGTTCGTTTAGCTGGCTTACAGAACGCTCACCTTCAACTAGGTTACATAAAATCATCAGGCGATTTTTATTAGCTAATAACTTTAAGTAAGCTTCGGCCTTTTCTGCACTGGCTAATAATTGACTCATTTCTGACATTTTATGGTGCTACTTTTTTTGCTTCTATAATTGAGTATAACTAACTATTCTCAGCTCAGGTTAACTATTCTGTACTAATCGTTATGTCTGTTTTAGGAATGCAACAACAAGGTAGGATTTCACCCTCACGAACAAAGGCCAATGGCTCGCCATTGATGTATTCAATTTCGCCTTTATCTAGAGTAACTCTACAGGCACCGCAAAATCCATCACGGCAGTGATAGTGAATTTCAATATTATTTGATTCGAGGTATTCGAGGGCTGTTTTAAAAATAAGCTTGTCGAAATCAGTTTCAACAAGCTTACCATCAACGGTGACTTTATTAGTCATAGTTTGAATATCGGTTAAGTATTAGTTTAAAGATCAAAATCTTCAAAGTCACTACTATCAACTGAGCTGTCTGTTTGACCAACTAGGTAAGAAGAAATCTCAGTTTCTTGTGGCGCAACTTGCACGTTATCAGATACAAGGTAGCTGTTGATCCAAGGTAGTGGATTACTTCTGATCTTAAATGGTGCATCAAAGCCAATAGCGGTCATACGTTGATTACTAATATATTCAATATATTGTTTTAACATTTCAGCATTCAAGCCGATCATTGAACCGTCTTTGAACAGATAATCTGCCCATTCTTTTTCTTGCTCAACCACATCCATAAAGATTTGGCGGCCTTGCTCTCTTAAATCGTCACTGACTTCTTTCATTTCAGGATCATCTTGACCATTTGCCCAAATATTCAATATATGTTGAGTACCGGTTAAATGTAGTGCCTCATCGCGAGCGATTAGCTTGATGATTTTTGAATTTCCTTCCAATAATTGACGCTCTGAAAAGGCAAAAGAACAAGCAAAAGACACATAAAAACGAATTGCTTCAAGGGCATTTACCGAACAAATGGCTAAATAAATACGCTCTTTTAATTTACGTTTAGTCACTTCGATGGTTTCACCGTCAACTTCATGGGTGCCTTCACCATGCAAGTTATAAACCTGCGCCATTAAAATCACATCATCAAAATATTTGGCGATGCTGCTGGCACGTTTTAAAATTGCTGGATTAACCACAATATCATCGAACACTTCAGCAGGGTTAGTGAATAGGTTACGTAGAATATGAGTGTATGAACGAGAGTGAATAGTTTCTGAGAATGCCCATGTTTCAATCCAAGTTTCAACCTCAGGTAAAGAAACTAACGGCAAAAATACGGCGTTTACACTACGTGCAGCCATGCTATCAAGTAACGTTTGGTATTTTAAATTTGAAATGAAAATATGCTTCTCTGCTTCTGAAATAGACTGCCAGTCAGCTCTATCTTTAGACACATCAACTTCTTCAGGGCGCCAGAAAAATGATAATTGTTTTTCAATTAATTTCTCAAATGCGGAATGTTTTTGTTGATCGTAACGCGAAACATTAACCGGATTACCTAAAAATATAGGTTCAAGTAATTGGTCATTTTTAACTTGATTAAATGTAGAATATTTCATTTTTAACTCTTTAATGCTGTCACTTTCATTTATTGGTTCTAAGGTGTGTGACAAAAATTCTGTTTAACACAGTAATATAAACTGAGCAATCCAGCTTGTTGGTGAAACACCCTACAAACTGGATTGTTTTATGTATGGCTTAGATCTTACAAGCACCGCCGGCGCAATCGTCTTCCATATCATTTTGGCTATCGTTAGCGCCATCAAAAGTATTATGGTAATACATGGTTTTTACACCAAGTTTATAGGCGAGCAATATATCTTTTAATATTTGCTTAACCGGTACTTTACCGTTTTCAAAGTTTGCCGGGTTATAGTTAGTATTTGCTGAAATTGTTTGGTCAACGAATTTTTGCATGATACCAACTAGCTCTAAATAACCTGTGTTATCAGGGATATTCCACAGCAACTCATAGTTATGCTTAAGTTTTTCATACTCTGGTACTACTTGCTTTAACACACCATCTTTACTGGCTTTAACACTGATCAAACCACGAGGTGGCTCGATACCATTTGTAGCATTTGAAATTTGTGAAGAAGTCTCTGATGGCATTAACGCCGATACTGTAGAGTTACGCACACCATGCTCTTTAATGCTGGCGCGTAAACCTTCCCAGTCTAGGTGTAAGCCTTCTGAACAAACCTTATCAATTTCTTTTTTGTAGGTATCAATCGGTAAAATACCTTGCGATAAGCGCGTTTCATTAAACTTAGGGCAGGCACCTTGCTCTTTCGCTAAATTGTTAGATGCTTTCAATAAGTAAAACTGAATAGCTTCGAACGTTCTATGCGTAAGGTTATTGGCGCTACCGTTTGAGTAGAACACACCATTTTTAGCTAAGTAGTAAGCATAGTTAATTACGCCTATACCTAAAGTACGACGACCCATAGTTGCGCTTAACGCTGCAGCTACTGGATAGTCTTGGTAATCTAATAAATTATCAAGAGCACGAACGGCTAAATCAGCTAAACCTTCTAATTCGTCTAAGCTGTCAATTTTACCAAGGTTGAATGCTGATAATGTACACAAGGCGATTTCGCCGTCTGCATCATTAATGTCATTCATCGGTTTAGTTGGTAAAGCAATTTCTAAACAAAGATTAGATTGACGAACCGGCGCTACGGTTGGATCAAATGGGCTATGAGTATTACAGTGATCAACGTTTTGTAAGTAAATACGACCCGTACTTGCACGCTCTTGCGCAAACAAAGTGAATAATTCAATTGCTTTAATACGCTTTTTGCGAATAGATTCATCGTTTTCGTATTTTACATACAAAGCTTCAAATTTATCTTGGTCTTCAAAGAAAGCATCGTACAAACCAGGAACATCTGAAGGGCTGAATAACGTAATGTAATCGCCTTTAATTAAACGTTGGTACATGGTTTTGTTAAATTGAACGCCGTAATCTAAATGACGAACACGGTTCTCTTCAACACCACGGTTGTTTTTAAGTACTAATAAGCTTTCTACTTCTAAATGCCATAAAGGATAGAATAAGGTGGCAGCACCACCGCGAACACCACCTTGAGAACAACTTTTAACCGCTGTTTGGAAATGCTTATAAAATGGAATACAACCAGTATGGAATGCTTCACCGTTACGAATTGAGCTACCTAAAGCACGAATACGTCCGGCATTAACACCAATACCAGCACGTTGTGATACGTATTTTACAATCGCACTCGTGGTGGCATTAATTGAATCTAAACTATCGCCAGCTTCAATCAATACACAAGATGAGAATTGACGAGTAGGGGTACGAACACCGGCCATAATTGGTGTAGGTAATGAAATCTTAAAGCTGGAAATCGCGTCGTAAAATCCTTTAATATATTCTAAGCGCGTTTCGCTTGGGTATTTTGCAAATAAACATGCCGACACTAGCATATATAAAAACTGCGCACTTTCGTAAATCTCGCCAGTTACACGGTTTTGTACAAGATATTTACCTTCTAATTGCTTAACAGCAGCGTAACTGAAGTTTTTATCGCGATTATGATCAATATAGCTATCTAAAGTCGCAAATTCTTCCGCAGTGTAATCTTCAGTTAAATGCTTGTCATATTTACCAGCAGCAACCATTTTAGTTACGTGATCAAATAATGCTGGCGGTTCATATTTACCGTAAGCTTTTTTGCGTAAATGGAAAATCGCTAAACGTGCAGCTAAATATTGATAATCAGGCGTTTCTTCTGAGATTAAATCAGCAGCAGCTTTTATGATCGTTTCATGAATATCTTCAGTTTTGATACCGTCATAAAACTGAATGTGAGATTTGATTTCTACCTGAGAAACTGAAACGGAGTCTAATCCGTCTGCTGCCCAGTCTATTACTTGATGGATTTTATCGAGATCGATAGGTTCTTTTTCACCATTGCGCTTGGTGACAAAAAGGTTGTTATTCATGAATGACCTGTCTTTATAGTATTTATTAGTTTATAGATTGAGTTATTTTATTTATTTTTATTTTTACTAAGGCAAAGCGCAGTAATACTATATCTGCTTTCCCTGCTTTATTTTTACCCAACATCCAATATGTAGCATTGTTAAAAAATGCACAACATCTTGGGGTTTTCTGTGTGCATAGATACAAGGTAATGTGGTTTCACTTTTAATGCAACCCCTAGATATAGTGTTTTTAATGCGTGTTTTTAACTTGCTTAATATAGGTTAGTGGTAACTAACTTAGTAAGGGTCATTTCTGTGCGAGTTAACAAAAATGCAAGATTTTTTTTTAACAAAAAACTTTTTTTAAATCTTTTTTGTAATAAAAGTGGAGGCTTTATACGATAAAGCGATAAGGATATTAAACTCATTTATAAACAGATAGTTACGGTACTGATTAAACTTTGTACGACTTGTTTATTTACTAATCCCTACTAAATCTAAGGGATTCGAAATAATGTGATTTGCTTGCCATTTAGAGCAGTCATCAAGGGGTTTTATGTAACCCCATTTTACCGCAACAGTTGTCATTAAGGCGGCATTACCTGCATCAATATCACGTTTGGCATCCCCTAAGTACCAAATATGTTCAGCGGCAACGCCAAGTTGTTTACTTGCTAAAAGCATTGGTGCAGGGTGAGGTTTACGCTCTTTTATGGTATCACCACTGATGTTTGATTGAGATTTAGCAAACTGTTCAAAATGCAATAATAGAGGATCAGTTAAAAAGGCTGGCTTATTGGTGACAATACCCCAAGGAATATTAGCATCTTCAATCAAGGTTAACAGCTGCTCAATACCGGGAAATAATTTTGTATGGGTGGCAATATTTTCTAAATAATAATCGAGAAACTCTTGGCGCAAGACTTCTTTATCGAATTTAGCAAGTTGCTCTTTAAAGCCAAGGTCCAATAAAGGATAAACTCCATCAGAGGCCACTAATCGGTATTCTTTGCTAGAAACCTTAGTGAAGCCATGAGCGTTAAGCAAATGATTTAATGCTGCGCCTAAATCATCTGCGGTATCTAATAGTGTGCCATCTAAATCAAATAACACACCCTTAGCAGTACTTAACATTAAATTGTCTCAGGCATTTTAAAAGCAAGAATATAGTTAACGTCTAAGCCATCAGCTAACTTATGGTTTTCAGTGATTGGGTTATAATGAATACCACTAGCGTCAAAGCATTTTAAGCCAGCATTTTCAGCCCAGGTAATCAATTGTGACGGGCGAATAAACTTATCCCAATCATGAGTACCATCAGGCACCAGTTTTAGCAGTTTTTCAGCGGCTAAAATTGCAAACAAATACGATTTAGTGGTTTTATTCAAGGTAGAGAAAAACACATAACCACCAGGTTTTACCATTTGCGCACAGGCACAAATGATAGACGCAGGATCTGGTACATGTTCTAACATTTCCATGCAGGTTACTACATCAAAGCTTTGTTGATTCTCATTAGCTTTTTGTTCAGCTGTAATTTTTTCATAATTTACCGTTACACCGGCTTCTAAGGCATGTAGCTTAGCCACATTTAATGGCTCTTGTCCCATATCAATACCGGTAACATTAGCGCCTAATCGAGCTAAGCTTTCTGCCAATATACCACCACCACAGCCAACATCGATAACTTGCTTGTCAAAAATGTCACCAACATGAGAAGTGATAAAGTTGCGACGCAATGGGTTTATTTGATGCAACGGCTTAAAATCGCCATGTAAGTCCCACCATTGACTGGCGACTTTTTCAAATTTGGCTATTTCTTCAGGGTTTACGTTTAATTGTTCAGACATGATAATTTTTGTTTGCAGCTAAGATCTGTATTGATTCTATCTTAAAGACAAAGCCAATTACAGAAAATTGACTTTACAGAGAAATAAAGTTTTAAAAGTGACTTGTTACACTATTTCGCACAAGGCTAATGCGAAACTCCTTAAGTTGATTATTCGATGCGATCGCCAATTTTGTTTAATACAGTAACTTCGCCATCACATACAGCAATAATTGACTTACCTTTTTTAAATTCATCAGAAATAATAACCCGACCTTGTTCTTTTTGTGGGAAAGAAGCAATTTCATGATTTAATTCTAAAGAGGAGATGTCGTAATAAAGAATGGTGACGGTACGTTGTTTTAGTTTTGCCATTATTTTTCTTATATAGTTACTGCTTGTATTACAACTAGAACGTTATAATTTTGTTAATGCGACTATTTATATCGAACTAAATTGCTTATGTAAACAAACTTAAGGAATTAAGTTAAAAAGGGGTGACAAAAACGGTGGTTTAAGGTTTAATCTTAACTACTGTTTACTTAGGTGCTAAATGGTTACATTTTTTGTGTAATTTATTTAAATCAACATCTAGTAATTTATAGGTTAAAGCCGCACAATATTGTTTGATCAATTAGATTAACAATCTGTCGTCTTTATTCTAAATAAAGAAGTGCAGGGTAACTTACCTTTATGGTAATATTCTGCCTCGATAATAATAATTTTGAGCATTTTTGCTGACATTTAGGGAAAGCATCGTTTTATGACCGATATGGCTAAAGAAATCGTTCCTGTCAATATTGAAGATGAATTAAAAAACTCTTACCTTGATTACGCCATGAGTGTAATTGTTGGGCGTGCATTGCCTGACGTAAGAGATGGTTTAAAACCAGTTCATCGTCGTGTTCTTTATGCAATGAGTGCATTAGGAAATGACTGGAATAAGGGCTACAAAAAATCTGCCCGTGTTGTTGGTGACGTAATTGGTAAGTATCACCCCCATGGTGACACTGCTGTATATGACACTATCGTTCGTATGGCTCAGCCATTCTCCTTACGTTATATGCTAGTTGACGGCCAAGGTAACTTTGGTTCTGTTGATGGCGACTCTGCTGCGGCAATGCGTTATACCGAAATTCGCATGCAAAAAATATCGCATGCAATTTTAGCTGACTTAGATAAAGAAACTGTCGACTTTGTACCTAACTATGATGGTCAGGAATACATGCCGGCAGTTATGCCTACCCGCGTACCAAACCTTTTAGTTAATGGTTCTTCTGGTATCGCCGTTGGTATGGCTACAAATATTCCTCCACATAATTTAACTGAAGTAATCAATGGTTGTATCGCGCTTATCGATAACAACGACATTACTATCGATGAGTTATTTGAATTCATTCCAGCGCCAGATTTCCCAACTGCGGGTATTATCAGTGGTGTTGCTGGTATTCAAGAAGCGTACCGTACTGGTCGTGGTAAATTAAATATCCGCGCCCGTGCGAGCATTGAAGTTCATGAAACAACTGGTAAAGAAACTATCGTTGTTCATGAGTTGCCGTATCAAGTGAACAAAGCTCGCTTGATTGAAAAAATGGCGGAACTGGTTAAAGAAAAACGTTTAGAAGGCATTTCAGCCCTACGTGACGAGTCTGATAAAGACGGTATGCGTATGGTTATTGAAGTCAAACGTGGTGAAGTAGGCGAAGTTATTTTAAATAACTTATATAAGCTTACGCAAATGCAAGTTTCTTTTGGTATGAACATGGTTGCTATCGATAATGGCCAACCTAAGTTATTTAATCTTAAAGCGATGCTTGAAGCATTTGTACTACATCGCCGTGAAGTGGTAACTCGTCGTACTATTTTCGAATTACGCAAAGCGCGAGAACGTGCTCATTTACTTGAAGGTTTAGCTGTTGCGTTAAGTAACATTGATCCTATCATTGAACTGATTAAGAAATCTCCAACACCTGCAGAAGCTAAAGAAGGCTTATTAAGTCAAGGTTGGACGCTAGGTACTGTAGCTGAAATGCTTGAACGTGCTGGTGATGACGCTGCTCGTCCTGAATGGGTTGAACCTGGGTTTGGTATTGTAGATGGTAAATACCACCTAACAATGCAACAAGCTCAAGCAATCTTAGACTTGCGTTTACACAAGCTTACTGGTTTAGAACACGAAAAGATTCTAACTGAGTACAAAGAGTTATTAGAAATTATTGCTGAATTGTTGCATATTCTTGGTAGCCCAGAACGTTTAATGGAAGTTATTCGTGAAGAGCTAGAAGCAATACGTGATGAATTTGGTGACGAACGTCGTACAGAAATCTCTCTTGCTTCACACGATTTATCTCTTGAAGATCTAATCACTGAAGAAGATGTAGTAGTAACGCTTTCTCATGAAGGTTACGTGAAGTACCAGCCATTATCAGAATACGAAGCACAGCGTCGTGGTGGTAAAGGTAAAGCCGCAACTAAGATGAAAGAAGAAGATTTCATCGAACGTCTGTTGGTTGCTAATACTCATGACACTATTTTATGTTTCTCTGATCGTGGTCGCATGTACTGGTTGAAGGTATACCAATTACCTCTTGCTACCCGTACTGCCCGTGGTCGTCCAATTGTAAATGTTTTACCGCTAGAAAGTGATGAACGTATCACTGCCATATTACCGGTAAGAGAATACGAAGAAGACAAATTTATAATTATGGCAACTGCCTCAGGTACAGTGAAGAAAACGCCTTTAACGGCTTATTCTCGCCCTCGTGCTAACGGTATTATTGCCTTGAACCTTCGTGATGACGATACCTTAATAGGTGTTGATATTACCGACGGAACAAATGACATTATGTTGTTCTCTGATGCAGGTAAAGTTGTTCGTTTCAATGAGAAGAAACGTGACAGTGAAACCGGTGCGATTAAAACTGATCCTGAAACAGGTGAAGAACTATGGGCGTTGAAACCTATCGGTCGAACTGGTACTGGTGTTAGAGGTATTAAGTTGGAAGGTGAACAAAAAGTTGTTTCACTTATTATTCCAAGAACCGAAGGCGCAATCTTAACGGTAACCGAAAATGGTTATGGTAAGCGTACTGAGTTAGCGGAATATCCAGCGAAGAGCCGTGCAACTAAAGGTGTTGTTTCAATTAAAGTAAGCGAACGTAACGGTAACGTTGTTGGCGCAGTACAAGTTGAAGATGCCGATGAGATTATGATCATCACCGATAACGGTACATTAGTACGTACTCGTGTGAATGAGGTTAGTATCATTGGTCGAAATACCCAAGGTGTTCGCTTAATTCGCACTAGCGATGACGAGAACGTTGTAGGTTTACAGCGCATCGACGAAATCGAAGAAGTAGAAGAGTTACCATCAGAAGAGGGCAGTGATGCACCAACCTCTGAAAGTAGTGAAGTAACAAGTAGTGAAGAATCGACGGAGGCTAGCGTTGATGCTGCCGATGAAGAGTCTGATACTGAAGAGTAACTTCAATTTCTAATCTTATAAATGGGCGGTCTTTACCGCTCATTTTTATTTTTAGCCTATTGCTTATTTATTAGTTCTATTAACTGGAAAAAACATGACTGAAATATTTAACTTTTGCGCGGGCCCTGCAATGTTACCAAAACCGGTAATGCAGCAAGCTCAATCTGAATTTCTAAATTGGAACAACACAGGTTGTTCTGTAATGGAACTCAGTCATCGCGGTAGCGAGTTTATGCAACTTGCAAGTGACGCTGAAGCTGATTTGCGTGAATTGTTAAATATCCCTGACAATTACAAAGTATTGTTTTGTCATGGTGGAGGTCGAGGCCAGTTTGCTGCAGTGCCACTTAACTTATTAGGTGCAGGTAAAACGGCTGATTATGTTGTTACCGGCTCTTGGTCTAAAAGTGCGGTGAGTGAAGCTGAAAAGTTTGGCAATGTACGTGTTATCGATGCCGTGAATGAACATGAAGGTGTTAAAACGGTATTACCTTCAGAGCACTGGCGTATTAGTAAAGATGCTGCATTTGTTCACTATTGTCCAAATGAAACCGTCGATGGCATTGAAATTTTTGACATTCCAGAAACCGGCGATGTACCACTGGTTGCAGATATGTCTTCCACAATATTATCTCGTCCAATAGATGTTTCTAAGTTTGGTTTGATTTATGCGGGCGCTCAAAAAAATATAGGCCCATCAGGACTAACAATCGTTATCGTTCGTGATGATCTTATTGGTCAACAACAAACGGCTACGCCAGTTATTTTGGACTACAAAATGACGAGCGACAATGACTCTATGTTTAATACACCACCAACTTATGCGTGGTATTTAGCGAGCTTAGTTTTTCAGTGGCTAAAAGATCTTGGTGGTTTAGATATGATGGCTAAATTAAATCAGGATAAAGCACAGTGTTTATACAATTATATTGATAGTAGTGATTTTTATTACAACAAAATTGCGATTAAAAATCGTAGCTCAATGAATATCCCATTTTTTTTAAACGACGACAGTCTAAATTCTGAATTCTTGGCTGAGGCCAAAACGAATGGTTTATTAGCCTTAAAAGGTCATCGAATTGTTGGAGGTATGCGAGCTAGTATCTACAACGCTATGCCATTAGAAGGTGTGCAAGCATTAGTAAGCTTTATGCAACAATTTGCAAAGAGGAATAAATAGGTGGAACAGTTAACATTAAACCCAATTGCTAAAATAAACGGCGAAGTTTTTTTACCAGGCTCTAAAAGTTTGTCTAATCGCGCATTGTTAATTGCAGCTTTAGCAAACGGTGTAACTAAAATCACCAATTTATTGGTTAGTGACGACATTAACCATATGCTCAATGCTTTAAAAAGTCTTGGTATTGATTACACTTTAAGTGATTGCGGGACCGAGTGCAGCGTTGTTGGTAATAATGGTTTTTTCAAAACTAAAGAACCGTTAGAGCTATTTCTTGGCAACGCGGGTACGGCAATGCGCCCATTATGTGCAGCACTTGCGGCTAGTGACGGCGAGTATGTGTTAACTGGTGAGCCAAGAATGAAAGAACGACCGATTGGTCATCTAGGTGATGCCTTAGTACAACTTGGTGCTGATGTAGAATATTTAGAAAACAAAGATTATCCACCAATAAAAATATTGGGTAAGACCTTATCGTCAAGTTCAGTGACTATTGATGGCTCAATTTCTAGTCAATTCTTAACTGCAATTTTGATGATTGCTCCATTGTTAGAGACTGATACCAATATAAACATTGACGGTGAATTAGTTTCAAAACCATATATCGATATTACCCTAGATATTATGCAAAGATTTGGAGTTAATGTTCAAAATAATGACTATAAATCTTTTACTGTTAAAGGCATGCAATCATACAAAGCTCTAGATAAATACATGGTTGAAGGTGATGCATCTTCAGCGTCATACTTTTTAGCCGCAGGGGCTATTAAAGGTGGCAAGGTCACTGTACATGGTGTTGGTACATTAAGTGTGCAAGGCGATAAATATTTTGCTGATGTGCTTGAGAAAATGGGCGCAGAAGTTTATTGGGATGAAGAATCGATCACCGTTATTGGTAAACCACTTGTAGCAATTGATATGGATATGAATCATATTCCGGACGCTGCAATGACCATAGCAACTACGGCCCTTTTTGCTAAAGGTACAACAACGATTAGAAATATTTATAATTGGCGGGTAAAAGAGACCGATCGTTTAAATGCTATGGCTACTGAACTTAGAAAAGTTGGTGCTGAAGTTATTGAAGGTCATGATTATATTTCTATTACGCCACCGAGTTCTCTTAAACATGCTGAAATTGATACTTATGACGACCATAGGGTAGCAATGTGTTTCTCTCTTGTTGCCTTAAGCGAAACCCCCGTTACGATTAACGATCCTAAGTGTACGGCAAAGACATTTCCTGACTATTTTGACAAATTAGCTCAAGTATCGTGTTCATAATGTTACTGAATATTTTTTTTACGCGATTTTAAAATACAAATCCCGTATAATTTAGCCGATTTTCTATGTTAGGAGCAAATATGTATGCCGGAAAGCATTCCATTAATTACAATTGATGGCCCGAGCGGTGCCGGAAAGGGAACCGTATCTAGAATTGTTGCAGAACAGTTAGGTTGGAACTTACTTGATAGTGGTGCAATTTACCGTGTATTAGCTGTTGCGACTCAACATCATAATATTGATGTTCAACATGAGGAAGCGATTATTCCACTTGCCTCACACTTAGATGTTGAATTTAAAATTGTTGAAAACGCTGAACCTCGTGTGATGTTAGAAGGTGAAGATGTTACCGATATTATTCGAACCGAAGAAGTTGGCGCAGTGGCATCAAAAGTAGCAGCTTTCCCTCGAGTTCGAGAAGCATTATTACGTCGCCAACGAGCGTTTAAAGAAGCGCCAGGTTTATTAGCTGATGGCCGTGATATGGGCACAGTAGTTTTTCCTGATGCAAAGGTTAAAGTGTTTTTAACAGCAAGTGCAGAAGAAAGAGCAAATAGACGCATGATTCAGTTGCAACAAAAGGGTGTTGATGTTAATATCGGGCGCCTTTTGAGCGACATACGTCAACGGGATGAGCGGGACCAAAACAGAAAGGTCGCGCCATTAGTCCCAGCCGAAGGAGCGTTAATCGTTGATTCTACCGAATTAACAATTGAGCAAGTAGTAGAAAAAATTCTTCTATTTGCCAATGATAAGTTGTCTTAACTTGTTGATTAACAAAAACTATTAATATATTTAGAGCTTACTGTAAGGATGCACGAAGCTAATTTAACTACCCATGAAACATGAAGTTGATTGGACTAATAACTGAGTTTATATACAAGTTATGATGGAAAATTTTGCACAGCTTTTTGAAGAAAGCTTAAAAGAAGTCGAAACACGCCCTGGTTCTATTATCAAAGGTACTGTTGTTGCTGTTAACAAAGACAACGTAATCGTTGATGCTGGTTTAAAATCAGAGTCAGTAATCGCAATTGAACAATTCAAAAACGCCTCAGGCGAAGTTGAAGTTGCTGTTGGCGATCAAATTGACGTTGCTCTAGATGCAACTGATGATGGTTTCGGTGAAACTATTCTTTCTCGCGAAAAAGCGAAGCGTTTTGAAGCTTGGCAATTCCTTGAAAAAGCATACGAAGAAAAAGAAACTGTTATCGGTGTTATCAACGGTAAAGTTAAAGGCGGCTTCACAGTTGAAGTTAGCAATATTCGTGCTTTCTTACCAGGTTCATTAGTAGATGTACGTCCAGTACGTGACACTGCTCACCTTGAAGGTAAGGATTTAGAATTTAAAGTTATTAAGCTTGATCAAAAGCGTAATAACGTTGTTGTATCTCGTCGTGCTGTTATCGAAACTGAAAGCAGTGTTGAACGTGATGCATTACTTGAGTCTTTACAAGAAGGCCAAGAAGTTAAAGGTATCGTTAAGAACCTTACAGACTACGGTGCGTTCGTTGATCTTGGCGGCATCGATGGTTTACTACACATTACTGATATGGCTTGGAAACGCGTTAAGCACCCAAGTGAAATCGTTAACGTTGGTGACGAAATCCCAGTTAAAGTACTTAAGTTCGACCGTGAGCGTACTCGTGTATCTCTAGGTATGAAGCAGTTAGGTGAAGATCCATGGGCAGCTATCGCTAAGCGTTACCCTGAAGGTTCTAAACTTTCTGGTCGTGTAACTAACTTAACTGACTACGGTTGTTTCGTTGAAATCCAAGAAGGCGTTGAAGGTTTAGTTCACGTTTCTGAAATGGATTGGACTAACAAAAACATCCACCCATCTAAAGTTGTTAACTTAGGTGATGAAGTTGAAGTTATGGTTCTAGAAATTGACGAAGAACGTCGTCGTATTTCTCTAGGTCTTAAGCAATGTATCCAAAACCCTTGGGAAGCATTCGCTCAAAACTTCAACAAAGGCGACAAAGTTTCTGGTAAGATCAAGTCTATTACTGACTTCGGTATCTTCATCGGTCTTGACGGTGGCATCGACGGTCTTGTTCACTTATCTGACATTTCTTGGAATGGCGGAGAAGAAGTTGTTCGTGAATACAAGAAAGGCGATGAAATCTCAGCTGTTGTATTACAAGTTGATCCAGAACGCGAGCGTATCTCTTTAGGTGTTAAACAAACTGAAGACGATCCGTTCAACATGTACTTAGCTGACAATAAGAAAAACTCTATTGTTACAGGTACTGTAAGCGAAGTTGACGCTAAAGGTGCTAAAATCGATTTAGCTGAAGGTGTTGAAGGTTACTTACGTGTAGCTGATATCTCTGCAGATCGTATTGAAGATGCATCTACAGTTATTAAAGCTGGTGACAGCGTTGAAGCTAAGTTTGTTGGTGTTGATCGTAAGAATCGCACTATCAGCTTATCAATCAAAGCTAAAGACCAAGCAGAAGAACGTTCAGCTATGGATAACTTAAACCAAGAAGAAGATACTGGTTTAAGCGCTATGGCAGAAGCATTCAAAAACGCTAAAAACTAAGAATTATCAATGACTTTTAGCTGAAATATGCTAAAAAACGTTAAAATTTAAGTTTTATTTTAAAAGCCGCTAACACTAGCGGCTTTTTTGTGCTTAAATTATAGGAGTTAGAAAATTTTATTTACGATAACTATCTGAACCATAAACGATATTTATCGTAAGTAGTATGCAAGAGCTACTATTAAGCTGTTATTAGTAGTGCTATATTTCACATATTAAAATGATAACGGAGTTAACATGACAAAGTCCGAGCTAATAGAAAAGTTAATAGATAAATTAGATCATTTATCTGCGAAAGATGTAGAAGTAGCGATAAAAGAAATTTTAGAAATGATGGCTGATACCTTAGAAAAAGGTGAGCGTATAGAGATCCGAGGTTTTGGTAGTTTTTCACTACATTACCGTGCTCCACGTGTTGGCCGTAATCCTAAAACGGGTGAATCAGTAGAGCTGACAGGTAAATATGTACCACATTTTAAACCTGGTAAAGAACTTCGAGAAAGAGTAAATCTTTCTATCGCATAAATATTGCCTGATAAAAAAACTGGGGTCAGAATAAAAACTAGGGTCAGAGTCAGGTTTAATATAAAAAACTGACTCTGACCCTAGTTTTTAACCCCAGTTATTCAATTTTTTTTGCTGAAATTACTATCGTTTAGCAATATACTAATAACAATATCTATTCAGAGAAGAATACCTTGAAATTATATTTGTCGGTTTTAATCCTCTTCGTGTTTTTGGCCGTAGCCTTTGTATTTGGTACTCAAAACGAACAAATTATCGAATTAAATTATATTATCGCTCGCAGCAACATTAGTGTCGCAATGGCGGTGAGTATTTTTACTTTTATAGGTTTTGTTATTGGTATGTTTACAATGTTTACTTTTATGATCAGCCGTCGCATTAAACGTATTAAACTCAATAAATCTGTTGCTAAATCCACCACAACTGAAGTTAGTCAATAGCTCATGTTTGAATTGCTTTTTCTTCTATTACCTGTAGCCGTCGGATACGGCTGGTTTATGGGACGTAATAGTATTAAGCAAAAAGATCTAACTGCCAAAGATTCACTTACCGTTAAGTATTCTACCGGGTTAAATTACCTACTCTCTAATCAACAAGATAAAGCAATGGAGTATTTGCTTGAAGCGCTTAAAGTTGAAGATGATACCGTAGAAGCTCATTTTGCTATGGCTAATTTATTTCGCCGTAGAGGAGAATTAGATAGAGCCTTGAAAGTACATGAGTACCTTGTACGTCAACCCATGCTTTCTGATAAAGAAAAACAACAGGCAGTGTTTGAGTTAGGTCGAGATTTTTACAGTGCTGGTTTATATGATCGAGCAGAAAAGCTATTTCTGAAATTGTTAAAGTCTGATACTTATGGCATTAAATCACTTACTTATTTATTGAATATATTCCAATCAACTAAAGATTGGGATAAGGGCATTGATTTAGAGAAATCGGTGTTAAAATCAAAAGACAAAAAACTTAAACATGTTTTAGCTAACTTTTATTGTGAATTAGCAAATATTGCAATTAAACAAGATGAATACATTAAAGAGCTGGAGCTATTACAAAAAGCGCTAACTTTAGATCCTAAATCGAGTCGAGCAAATTTTTTAATGGCACAAGTATTTGAGAATAGTGAGCAATTTAATAATGCTTGTCGATGCTATCAGGAAATATTTTATCAAGATAATGAGTTTTTTCCTGACGTTATTGATAAAATGCAACAATGCTATAAACGTAGTGATAATCCGGATGAATTTTATCCATTTATTAAAAAGGTGTTTGATAAAACCGGCAGTACAACGGCACTTATCAAATATCTTGAGTATGTAGAGTTAACCAGCTCAAAAGATAAAGCAGAAGAATATATTCTATCTGCGCTAAATCGTCGGCCAACCATTCGCGGTTTTAAACATTTTGTTAAAATGCAGCTAAATGAAAGTAGTGACGATAAAACCAATAAAAGTTTAGATGTGATCAAGGAATTGGTTGCAGCCTATTTGAAAATAAAGCCACGATACAGTTGTAAGAACTGTGGTTTTAACAGTACGGTACATTACTGGTCTTGTCCATCATGTCATGATTGGGAGCAATTAAAACCAGTAAGAGGCCTTGAAGGAGAGTAAATTTATGTCTGATGCCAAAGTAGTTGTGGCTCTAGATTTTGCAAAACAAAACGATGCGTTATCATTTATTGATAAAATTCAACCAAGCGATGCTAAATTAAAAGTTGGTAAAGAGATGTTTACCCATTTTGGTCCGCAGTTTGTGACTAGTTTGGTCGATCGTGGTTTTGATGTTTTTTTAGATTTAAAATTTCATGATATTCCAAATACTGTTGCTAAAGCCGTTTCTGCTGCAGCAGACTTAGGAGTATGGATGGTTAATGTTCATGCCAGTGGCGGCTCTAAAATGATGAGCCAAGCTAAATTAGCCTTAGACAGTTATAAAAATGACGCGCCATTACTAATTGCGGTAACTGTTTTAACCAGTATGTCGAGCGATGATTTAGTTGAACTTGGTATTAACACAACGCCAGAGCAACATGTAATGAACTTAGCTAGATTAACACAACAAGCTGGCCTTGATGGTGTTGTCTGCTCTGCTCAAGAAGCAAAAATGCTTAAAACCAACTTAGGTAGTGACTTTAAATTAGTGACCCCAGGAATTCGTCCTGTAGGCTTTGCTGTTGATGATCAAAAGCGTATTATGACACCACCACAAGCAATTGATCTTGGCGTAGATTATTTAGTGATTGGCCGTCCGATCACTAAAGCTAAAGATCCGCATCAAGTACTACAAGATATTAATCAATCTATAATTGTTTAAAATTTGAAAATAAACGTCCCTGAGACAAGTCTTCTTATTAATACTTGTCTTCACTAGGTGAAACGGGGAATTAACCAAAAACAACGCCACGAAGTGGCTTAGATAGAAATGCGTAGCAGATCTATTAAACGATAATTTATTTAGGAATACAGTCATGCCAAAGGCTAGTGATATTAAAAAAAATGCAGCAATAGAGCACAACGGTAAAGTGTTTATTGTTCGTGGAATAACCCGTTCGGTACCTCAAGGCCGTGCTGGAGGTAGTTTATACCGCATGCGCCTTTACGATGTAGTAACAGGCGCAAAAGCCGATGAAACTTTTAAAGATTCAGATATGCTAAATATTGCCGATTTAACTCGTCGTCAAATAAGCTTTTCTTATATTGATGGTGATGAATATGTGTTTATGGATAATGAAGATTACACCCCATATAACTTAAACAGTGAAAGCGTCAGCGATGAAATACCATTCATTACTGAAGAGACTGAAGGCATGGTGGTGATTATTATAGATGAATCACCAGTTGCTGTTGAATTACCTGGTTCAGTAGATTTAGTAGTAACTGAAACTGACCCGTCAATTAAAGGTGCATCAGCTAGTGCTCGTACTAAGCCAGCGACATTATCTACAGGCCTAGTTATTCAGGTTCCTGAGCATATTTCAACAGGTGATAAAGTTAAAGTGAACACTGAAGAACGTAAATTTATAAGTCGTGCTTAGTTAGCAACATACTACTGATAGAATCAAAAGCCCATCTTTAAGAAGGGCTTTTTTTTGTTCAAATTCGGGCCAATCGGATTGGTGGAACTTTAGTCTCGCGTTAAAGGGAAGGATTTTAACTAGTATCGGTTACATGGAACTGGGGTCAGAGCAAACCTTATCTAAAAGATAGGTTTGGTCTGACCCCATGCATCTGCACCTGCTTATCTTAAGAATATTTTTCTTGCGTCATTTACATCCAAACGTTAAATTAAAGTTAATAAAAACAAATGTTAAATGGAAGTATTATGAGCATATCTACAATCATCTTTTGGGTTATCGTTGCAGCTGGGATTTTCTTCGTCGTTGGTATCTTCAATCAATTAGTCGCTTTGAAGAACCGTTATAAAAATGGTTTTGCCCAAATTGAAGTACAGCTTAAACGTCGATATGACTTAATACCGAATTTAGTAGAAACCGCTAAGGCATACATGAAACACGAAAGTGAAACTCTGGAAGCGGTTATTTCTGCTCGCAATAGTGCCGCAAAAGGATTGGCTGCAGCTGCAGCACAACCTGGCAATGCCAAAGCTATGGGATCATTAATGGGAGCTGAAGGTGCTTTAGTTGGAGCATTAGATAAACTCAATGTGGTTATGGAAGCTTATCCAGATTTAAAAGCCAATGAAAATATGATGCAAGTAAATGAAGAGCTTATCACCACTGAAAATAAAGTCGGTTTTGCTCGCCAAGCATTTAATGATCAAGTTATGGCTTACAACAGCTACAAGCAAAGCTTTCCACAAAACTTTTTTGCTGGACCATTTGGTCATCAAAAAGATGCTAGCTTATTAGAATTTGCTGATAGTGCTGAAATCCAAGCCGCACCGAAAGTCGCGTTTTAAATTAACTGAATTAGTTTAATCTATGGATTTTTTCCAAGCGCAGCAATCAGCTCGCAAAAGCACTTCTCGTTTAGTATTGCTATTTTCTTTAGCGGTATTTAGCTTGATAATTATGACTAACCTACTGGTAATGTTACTTTTTGGTTTCTTAGCAACAGAAGAAGGCATACCGCTTTCTTTTGAGTTGATAAAAATTCAATTTGACTGGCAAGTTTTCTTTTTTATTGGCGTAACGGTTTGCGCGGTGATTTTTGCTGGCAGTGCTTATAAAAGTATGTCTTTAGGAAATGGCGGAAAAACTATTGCTCAGGCACTAGGTGGCCGACTTGTTACTCATAATACTCGCGATTTAAATGAGAAAAAATTACTCAATGTTGTTGAAGAGATGGCAATAGCCTCAGGCACCCCTGTACCTGCTGTATTTTTGTTAGAGCATGAACTCGGTATTAACGCTTTTGCCGCAGGGTTTAAAAATTCAGATGCTGTGATTGGCGTTACACGTGGTTGTATTGATAACCTTGCAAGAGAAGAGCTACAAGGTGTTGTTGCCCACGAATTTAGTCATATACTCAATGGTGACATGCGATTGAATATGCGCTTAATTGGCGTCTTACATGGCATTTTATTAATGGGCTATATTGGCTATTACATTTTACGTTCAGTTCGAGGCTCTAGGAAAAATACTTTACCAATAATTGGCCTAGGAGCTGGCTTAGTAGTGATAGGCTTTGGTGGTAATTTTTTTGGTAATATGATCAAAGCATCCGTTAGTCGTCAACGTGAATTTTTAGCCGATGCGTCGGCGGTGCAGTTTACTCGTAGTAAAGATGGTATTGCCAGTGCCCTTAATAAGATCTCGAGTGTAGGCTCAGTACTTGATAGCCCGCAGGCACCACAAATGAGTCATGCATATTTTAGCACTGGGGTTAGTTCATTTGTTGAGTCTATGTTCGCTACTCACCCTCCTATAGAACAGCGTATTAAACGCATTTCACCTTATTTTCTTATTAATCAAAAAGTAAAGAAACAAGCAGACAAAGAACGACAGCAAAAGAACAAGCAAGGCTCTTCATTTGTTACTTCAGCTAAAACAAAGGATGTAATGTCAGGAGTGGTTGGTAGTGTCGTAATCGCTGAACATATGCTTAATAGTGTTGGCAGCGTAAATGATAAACAAATTAGTCATGCCACTGCTCTTATTAGTGAAATCCCTGAAACAGTTCATAATGCTGTGCATGATGTAGACCAAGCTAGAGCATTTATTTATTGCTTGTTATTGAGTAATGAAAAAGATGTGTTACACAAACAATTGATTCGTATTAAAGAATCTGGTGATAAAGATATTATTGATCATGTTTTGCGTTTACGGGAGCAAGTAGGGCAGTTGCATACTCGCTATCGGTTACCTTTAATTGATATGGCTATTCCAACGCTTAAACAATTAAGCCAAGGACGTTACGAACTTTTCAAAGAGAATTTTTCATATCTGGTTTTAGCCGACGAACATATCGATTTATTTGAGTGGGCGTTGCAAAAGATATTATTTCGACATTTAGATAGCCAATACAGCAAGCATAATAATAAGCGCAATGTGTATGCATCTTTAAAAAACAAAAAATTAGAAATTAATATTTTATTAAGTATGCTATTAAATCGATATATAAAGAATGACATTGATACAGCAAAGATAATTACTTTAATTGAAGAAGAAGTTGGTATTTTAAAAATAAAACTGTTCAATCAAGAAAGTATTGAAATAGCTAAACTCAACAAAACTCTCGATTCACTTATTGAGCTAGAGCCAAAACATAAACAGCAATTATTGCGCGCATGTTTATTAATAATTACTCAAGACAAACTATTTTCGATAAAAGAAATGGAATTACTTCGAGCTATTTCTGCTCTTTTAGATTGTCCTATGCCACCACATTTACAAGGATAAAGTTATGTACACAGAGAGCGTTTTCTTTTAATTTAGGCAATATTTTAACATTAACTTTGGCCCCTTTTATATTTTTTGACTTTATCAATTTCTATTCTAAACTTTGAAATAACCACAGGGTGTGGTTATGAAATTTAATTAAATACGTAAAGGAATTACTTATGAAAAAGTTAACTACCTCACTATTGGCTGCCGCCTTAATTTTAACTCCTGCTTTAAATACAGCTTATGCTAACGATGAACCTGTTGTCACAGAGCAACGAGTGTCAACGACCATCAACGTCAATACAGCATCTGCGGAACAGCTTTCTGAGCTAAAAGGTATAGGGCTTAAAAAGGCTCAATCGATTATAGATTATAGAAAGATGCATGGACCATTTGCCAACATTGCTGATCTAATGAACGTAAAGGGGATAGGGGTGAAGTTCATTGAAAAAAATAGTAAGTATTTAGCTATTTAATAAAGCTAGTTAGAAAGTTAGAAAGCAAAAAGCCAGTCAATAGACTGGCTTTTTAATATGGCTAAAATTACTTAGCTTTTAAACTTACTGAGCACCAGGCTTTGTAGGTCCCGCTGAACTCTTGCTTGAGGCAAAGGCTGTTGCTGCTGCTTTTTCAGAGCGTGTTACTTGTGTTCGTTCAGCACTAGATAGTGCTGATGTTGGAATTACTTGTTCTCCAACCTCTACAGGTGCAGGTTTTGCCATTGCGGCATGTGCTTTACCTTTTGCTGATTTAGCTGCAGGTTTTGCTTTTGCTTTTGCTTTTGTAGTTTTAGCTTTTGGCTTAGCTGCTTTTTTCTTCACTGGTTCAGCTACAACTTCATCAGCTTTAACTTCTTCAGCTACAACTTCATCAGCTTTAACTTCATCAGCTTTAACTTCTTCAGCTTTAACTTCTTCAGCTTTAACTTCTTCAGCTTTAACTTCTTCAGCTACAACTTCTTCAGCTTTAACTTCTTCAGCTTTAACTTCTTCAGCTTTAACTTCTTCAGCTTTAACTTCTTCAGCTTTAACTTCTTCAGCTTTAACTTCTTCAGTTTTAACTTCTTCAGTTTTAACTTCTTCAGCTTTAACTTCTTCAGCTACAACTTCTTCAGCTACAACTTTTTCAGCTACAACTTCTTCAGCTACAACTTTTTCAGCTTTAACTTCTTCAGTTAAAGGCAAGTCCTGTTGCTGTTCGTCAGTTTTATTTTCATCTTCAGCAGTAACTACTTCTTCGTTCACTACTACAGGTTGTTCAACAAAGTCAGCTGGTGTTTCAAGATCTAAAGTCGTTTGTACTTCTTCAGTAACGCTAGGGTAGCGTGCTACTACAGGATCTTCAGTTGTTCTTTCGTCAACAATTGTATTTTCAATTTCAGCTTCTGTTGATTCTAATTTTTCTTTACGACGACGTTGACCGTGCGAACGTAAGTGTCTAGGAGAACGACGATTTCTTACTCGTTGTTCTTTACCCTGGTTTTCATCATTAACAGCATCAATTTGTACATCGTTAGTAACAACATTTTGTTCAACAGGCTCAGCTTTAACATTAGCTTTATTCGCTGCTTGTTTTGGCGCTTCAGTTTGCTGATTTGTAGCTTGTTCGTTTTGATCTTGTACACGTACTTTTTTACGAGTATTACGACGTTGACGACGCTCTGCTACTTTTGCTTCTTTAGGCTTATCTGCTTGCTTGTCATTTTGACTGGCTTGCTGCTTTTTAGGCTGTTGCTTTTTAGGCTGGGCAGCTTTTTGATCTCTGTCTTTAACGTTGCGATTGTCTTTCTGATTTCGGTTGTCATTTTGCTCGCGTTCACGATCTTGACCTTTGCCACGGCGTTGTTGGTTACGTGGTTTACGGTTACGACGTTCACGGTTATCATGAGGTTTTCTATTACCTTGTGCAGGCTTTTTCTCTGGTGCTTTTACTTCAGTAGCAAATAGAGACTTAAAGAATGCAACAATGCCGGCAATTAAACCTGCTGAAGCTTGCTTCTCAACTTTTTTGTGCGATGTTTTAGCTGGCACATTAGCAGGAGAAGGTTTTGATGGTGCTGACATACCTTGTAATACAGGCTCATCACGTTTAACTACTTCTTTTTGGAACTTAGGCATTACCGCTTCTTCTGGTGCAGTAGTGTTAAGTTTCATTTCATAGCTAGCCTCAGCCATAGTCTCGTCATCACGTACACGTACAACTTCGTACTGAGGAGTGTCCATGTCAGTATTTGCCAAAATTAATACTTTAACATCGTGGCTCTTTTCAATGTGGCCAACAGCATTACGTTTTTCATTCAACAAGTAAGTGGCTACTGGTACCGGTACTTGAGCATGAACTTGTGAGGTTTTGTCTTTAATGGCTTCTTCTTCCATTAAACGCAAAATTGATAATGCTAAAGACTCAACACCACGTACGTTACCTGTACCACTACAACGTGGACAAACACCTTGGCTTGTTTCACCAATTGAAGGACGTAAACGTTGACGAGACATTTCTAATAAACCAAATTTTGAAATTCGGCTTAATTGAATTCGAGCTCTATCTGGACGAACAGCATCGCGCATACGGTTTTCAACTTCACGTTGATGACGAACTGGCGTCATATCGATGAAATCAATTACCACTAAACCACCTAAATCACGAAGACGTAATTGACGGGCAACTTCTTCAGCTGCTTCAAGGTTGGTATTAAAGGCTGTTTCTTCAATATCACTACCCTTTGTTGCACGAGCAGAGTTGATATCAATTGAGGTTAATGCTTCTGTTGGATCAATTACAATAGAACCACCAGATGGTAAACGCACTTCACGTTGGAATGCAGTTTCAATTTGTGACTCAATTTGATAATGAGTAAATAAAGGCACGTCACCTTTATATAGCTTCACTTTACTTAAAAAGTCAGGACGTACTAATTGGATATGTTGCTTAACACTGTCGAAAATTTTCGGACGGTCAATAACAATCTCACCAATATCACGACGTAGATAATCGCGAATCGCACGTAAAATTACATTCGATTCCTGATGAATTAAAAATGGTGCAGGACGAGAAGCCGCAGCTTCTGAAATAGCAGCCCAATGTTTAAGTAGAACGTTTAAATCCCAGGCAAGTTCATCATAAGCTTTACCAACACCGGCAGTACGAACAATTAAGCCCATACCTTTGGGTAAGTCTAATTTACTTAATGAGTTTTTCAGCTCTGTACGCTCATCACCTTCGATACGACGAGAGATACCGCCAGCTCTTGGGTTATTAGGCATTAAAACTAAGTAACTACCTGCTAAAGAAATAAAAGTAGTTAGAGCGGCGCCTTTTTGGCCTCGTTCTTCTTTATCAATTTGAACGGTTACTTCTTGGCCTTCACGTAAAACATCTTTTATGTTTGGACGGCCTTGAAAGCTATAACCTTGTGGAAAATAACTACGAGCAATTTCTTTCATTGGTAAGAAACCATGGCGATCTGCACCATAGTCTACAAAAGCGGCTTCTAAAGATGGCTCTACACGGGTAATAGTCCCTTTGTAGATGTTAGATTTTTTTTGTTCGTGACCAGGGCTTTCGATATCTAAATCGTATAAGTTCTGACCGTCAACAAGAGCTACGCGGAATTCTTCCGATTGTGTAGCATTGATTAACATGCGTTTCATATTTTGTGACTCTGTATATTAATAAGTCACAACATAGGGTTGAGCAGTAAAGCTAGCAACTAGCACTTTTATAGGTGCTGTAATAGCAAGGTAAACAGAGGGTTGGCAGCCTCACGGATGTCAACTCCCTAAAACTCGGGACTGTTATCTTTTAATTTAATTCTTTAATTGGTTACGAAACTATTTATCTAAAATAGCTTTGTAGTTTCATAACAATGCTTAACTTTTACATACTCAGCAAAAATGCTGTGCTTACTATTTAATAGTTTATAACTCTATATTTGCTGGACCTGTTGTTTATGCTTCAAACACGGGCAAGTTACGTACGCCGGTGTAAGCAATAGGCAATGCGGTCAATATATCGGGTGATTAGTTATTAATATTGCTGGGTTGTCAGTCCATAATTAGCAAGTATTAAAAAGTCCAAACACTAAAAAATATCGTATATTGATGTTGCCGCAACAAACCTCTTACGATTCACTTAAGAGTTTCGTTATTACTTTGTTTTAATCCCTGCATTGCGATGAAAATTTTATTATCGGTTACAATAAGATTTAAGTAATTTTTGGCACTGAAATTCAAATTTCAGCAACCCAAGCATTATCCCACTAAATAATAGAATAAGGCAATAAATTTACTGACTTATTATGGGTTAATAGGCGCAAAACCAGAAAAAACTGTGCTAAACTCGCCCTCATGAAACCACAAACACCAAATTCACCGAATTCAGCACCGAAAAACACCGCTGAAAACGAAGACAGACCAAAAGTAAGGTTTGTAACTATTGACGAAGAATCTGACGGTCAACGTATTGATAACTTTTTGTTGAAAACCCTAAAAGGTGTGCCAAAAAGTATGATTTATCGCTTGTTAAGAAAAGGCGAGGTCAGAGTTAATAAAAAGCGTAAAAAACCTGAATATAAGCTGCAAATTGAAGATGTTATTCGTATTGCACCTATTCGCGTATCTGAAGAGTCCAATCCTGTATCTACACAGTTGAAAAAAGTATCATCGCTTGAAAATCATATTTTATTTGAAGATGATTGTTTAATTGTAATCAATAAACCTACTGGCATGGCGGTTCATGGTGGTAGTGGTTTAAGTTTTGGTTTAATTGAAGCATTAAGAGCATTAAGACCTGAAGCTAGAATGTTAGAACTAGTGCATCGCTTAGATAGAGATACTTCTGGATGTTTAATGATCGCTAAAAAGCGTTCAACGTTACGAGCGCTGCATGAACAGCTTCGAGAAAAAAGTGTACAGAAGTTTTATCATGCTTTGGTAAAAGGGCATTGGTCAACAAAGTTAACTCGAGCTACGCAAGGTTTAAGAAAGAATGATCTTAAGTCGGGCGAAAGGGTTGTTGTTGTTGATAACATCAATGGGAAAGAGTCCGAAACACGGTTTAAAGTGTTAAAACATTATGAGGGCGCCACGTTAGTGAGAGCGTTTCCTGTAACTGGAAGGACTCACCAAATACGCGTGCATTGTAAAGTGAGTGGTCATCCAATTGCGTGTGATGATAAATATGGATCAGAAGGTTTTAGTGCACAAATGAACAAGCAAGGGTTAAAGCGTTTGTTCTTACATGCAGCAAGTTTAGAGTTTACCCACCCTAAATCTGGCGAACGAGTTAAGTTTGAAGCGCCTTATGATAATGCCTTAACTGCTATATTGAAAAAGCAGACCTTTAAAACTTATTAAATTGCAGGCATATTTTAGCCTGCAATTTAACACAGAGCAGTCGCTTTGAATTTCAACTCAAAGGTTAAGTTTAATTAAGTTATATTTATAACTCGTTTCTTTTTCTCTATACCATTTAGTAAGTATCCATTTATTTCCTACTTTAACTGGCTTTCCTTGGTGTAAAGATAATGGTAGTGGATTTGAATTAATATCCGTATTACTAAATACAACTACACGGCCTTTCTTGCCTTCTATTTGTTTGGATAATCTAGGAAAGCTCGTTTCTCCACCCTCTTTACTTTCTTCAAGGTAACAAATAGCCGTTTTAATTCTTTGCCCTCCATCTTTCATCGCCATATTTGAGCCAGCATCGTTTGGATGGAAAAAATCATAGTGAGGTTTATATTCCTCTGATTTTTGATAATAAAGCACATTGCTAACTTCACCGTGGGTTATAGGTAAATTCACCAGAGTAGAAATTCTCTGTTCAATATCTAACAAAACCCAGTCATTTAGACTTGGAAATAATTGGCTGTATTGACTACTTCTTGCATTATCTAAGATCATTTCACCGCTTTTACCATCAACAACATATGCTGGGGTTAGTTGGCTTTTTGAGCGTATCTTTAACCACTCACATTCAAGTTTTGTTAAAAAATTATCAATGTAAAATAGATTGATTTCAAGAGCAATATCATTAACATTATACTGTTGGGGTTTAGGCCTTTTAATGTCTGAAAAATTGACATCAACGATTGAGTTATTATCAGTTATTTGCATAGCATCGAGTAGTTCACCTACTTGAGGGATGTGCTGATATTGAGTTAATAATGCTTCTGCCTGCTTATAGTGACCCAGTTGATAATACAAACTGCAGGCAGCAATTATTCCTGGTATCTCATTTAACCGGCAAGACCTCTTTAGAAAAACTGAAAAATCTAATGTCAATTCAGGATGGAAATATAACAACATGGCTAATTTATAATTTGCATTAGGCACATCAAATTTAGCCAGCTCTAGAAGAAAACTTATAGCTTGATTAGGAGACTGTTGAAATAACAAATCAACTTTAGTTAATAAAGCGGGGGGAAAGCCCTGCTTTAATAATGGGGTGAATAACTCATTAAACTTATCATGCTGGTTATTTGTCAGATAATACTTACTTAAAAGTAATTGTGCATTACTATCTCCGCTTGTTGCCTGATTTTTTAGCTGTTGTAGGTCATTCATTTCTTACTTACTCTTCGAGAACGTACTAGTAATACTTTTAATTAAATCATGTTTTGTGTTGTAACAAAATTATAACTTTGTGGGGAACACTTGCTTATCTAATACATCAAAACCTTCATTTTTAAGCAGTTGATGTAATCGAATTAGCGGTAAACCAATCAACGTATTAGGATCGTCACCTTTTAAGCTTTCGAATAAACAAATGCCCAAGCCTTCGCTTTTAAAACTGCCAGCACAGTTATAAGGTTGTTCAGCGTGCAGATAACTACTGATTTCAGTAATAGTCAATTCTCTAAAGCTAACATAAAACGGCTCAACAACTACTTGGGTATTATCCGTTTTAGCATTATATAAACAAAGGCCGGTTAAAAACGTGACTGTTTTACCGCTAAATGAAGTTAGTTGCTTAACGCCATTTTTAAATGTATGCGGTTTACCTAAAATATTTCCATCACAGATAGCCACTTGATCAGAGCCAATTATTAAACCTTCAGGGTACTCTTTACTAACTTCTTTTGCTTTTTCTTCAGCTAATCTAGCAACTAAATTTTCTGGCGTTTCATTTTCTAATGCTGTTTCATCAATATTCGGTTTAGCGCATTCGAACGATAAATTGAATTTCTCTAATAGCGCCTTGCGAAAAATAGAAGTAGAACCAAGTACAAGTTGCGTCATATCTTTACTCATTTTGTATAATAGTTAATGGTATAGCAGCGCAAGTTTACCTAACTTCACTTAGAATACCAATTTCATTAATTAAATCAGACGAAGCATGGTTTTAATGTTGAATTGTTATTTTTAATTTAAATTGCTGTAAAATTGTTCACAAATGATGTGGTTGTGTTAAAATTTGTCATTAAATAGGCAATTGCATTGAAATTGGTGATTTTTCTTTTGACACAAGGCACTTCACCATTTAAGATGCGCGCCATATGAAGAATCTTAAGCTTCCAATAACAATTGATCCGTTTAAAAGTTCTCAGCGCAGGCTCGAGTGCAACGGCTATTTTGAATTAATTGGTTTAGAAAGATTGCTCGCAGTGTCTGATAAGGCTTGTGAGCAAGTAAATGTTAAAGTAAACTTTGATGTTGATGAGCAAGGCTTAACACTGTTAAGCGGCGAAGCATCAACTCAGGTGAGTTTGACATGCCAGCGTTGTAATGAACCATTTGTACAAGACTTAAATGTGAATTTCACATATTGTCCTGTAAAAAACGAAGAGGGAGCTGAGCTCTTACCTTCACATTATGATGTTGTAGTAGTAGATGAAAATGGTGAAGTAAATTTACGCGAATTAGTGGAAGATGAGTTAATCATTAATATTCCATTAGTACCGAAACATGACCTTAAGGATTGTAATGCTAAAGCAGACACTTCTTGGGGTAGGTTACCGGATACGCTTGAGAAACCGAATCCATTTGATGTTTTAAAAAACCTCAAGTAACTTTTTGATTTTAGGAGTAGGCTAATGGCCGTACAAAAGAGTAAGAAATCTCGTTCAAGACGTGGCATGCGTCGTTCACACGATGCAATCACACCAGAAAACTTATCAGTTGATCCAGTTTCTGGCGAAACCCATCGTCGTCACCACGTAACAGCTGATGGCTTTTACAAAGGTGTCAAAGTTATCGCTAAATAAGCGACTTAACTTTGGTTAATCTAACGGTTGCGTTAGATGTTATGGGGGGCGATTTAGGCCCCCTTATAACAATTCCCTCTGCAAAAATGGCAATTGAACATGTGCCATCTCTTAAGCTCATCCTCTGTGGTGACGAAAGCGTTATTCGCACGCATTTAAAAGAACATAACTTCCTTGACCATCCGCGTATATCAATAGTGCATGCTAGTGAGCAAATTGCTATGGATGAAAAACCAAGTGTAGCCCTTAGAACTAAAAAAGACTCTTCAATGCGTCGAGCATTAGATTTGGTTCACACAGGAGATGCCGATGCTTGTGTAAGTGCTGGTAACACAGGAGCACTACTTGCTATTGCTCATTATGTGTTAAAAATGCTTCCTGGTGTTGAGCGTCCCGCTCTAGTTTCTCATTTACCTATTACTGATTCCGCTTCCCATGCATTTATGCTGGACTTAGGCGCTAATGTGTTTTGCGATTCTGATACCTTATTTCAGTTTGCGATGATGGGGTCGGTGATGGCCGAAGAGGTTGATTCAATTGAATCACCAAGAGTAGCTTTGCTAAACATGGGCGAAGAAGTCATCAAAGGCAGTGATCATATAAAACAAACCGCGGCTTTATTAAGTAAGACTCCAGAAATAAACTATGTAGGGTTTATTGAAGGCAATGATATATTTACCGGCAAAGCCGATGTCATTGTTTGTGATGGTTTTGTTGGTAATATTGCTCTAAAAACGTGCGAAGGTGTAGGCAAGTTGGTGATGGGGAAGGTGATGAAAATCATTAATGAGAGCAAATTTACCAGACTTTTAGGTTTTTTGCTTAACCCAACATTAAAAAAAATCGTAAAACGACTGAACCCCGACCAGTATAACGGGGCAAGTCTGATAGGATTACGCGGTATTGTGGTGAAAAGTCATGGCAATGCCACCAGTTCAGCTTTTTTTAACGCGATACTCGAAGCCGTTAAAGAAGTTGAAAGACAAGTTCCTGAAAAAATTAAAAATAAACTGGAAGTCAGTTTACTTAAAAGGTCTTAAAAATTATGAATTCAAAAATTGTTGGTACTGGTAGTTATTTACCAGAGAAAACATTGACCAATGCCGATTTAGAAAAAATTATTGAAACTTCTGATCAATGGATCACTGAACGTACTGGTATTAAATCTCGCCATATTGCCGATAAAAACGAAACCGTTGCAGATATGGGCACAGAAGCCGCTCTGAAAGCACTAGAAATGGCTGGTCTTAAGGCAACAGACTTAGACATGATCATTTTGGGCACAACCAGCTTTTTTGAATCAAATATCCCTGGTGGTGCAGTTCATGTACAAAGAATGCTTGGAGTGCCAAATATCCCCGCTTTTGATATTGCCGCAGCATGTTCTGGGTTTATTTTTAGTTTATCTATTGCAGATCAATATATTAAAGCCGGCAATGCAAAACGTATTCTTGTTATTGGTGCAGATATGTTGTCCCATATGGTTGCTCCAGATGACCGTACCACTATGATCCTTTTTGGTGATGCAGCCGGCGCTGTTATATTAGAAGCAACAGATGAACAAGATACTGGTATTATTTCGACACACTTACACAGTGAAGGTAATTATGTTGATTTATTACATTGTCCGACGCCAAAACGAGGCGAAGCTGACACTGTTGACACTTCTTATATCCACATGAAAGGCAACGAAGTATTTAAAATTGCGGTAACTAAGTTAAGTGAGATCGTTAAAGAAACACTTGAACATAATAATATTGATAAATCTGAAATTGATTGGTTAGTTCCACATCAAGCAAATTTACGTATTATTGCCGCAACAGCTAAAAAGTTAGATATGCCGATGGAACGAGTAGTAGTAACACTCGATCAACACGGTAATACGTCTGCTGGATCTGTACCAACAGCACTAGATTTTGCGGTACGCGATGGCCGTATCCAACGTGGTCAGACATTATTATTAGAAGCCTTTGGTAGTGGTTTTACCTGGGGCTCAGCACTAATTAAGTTTTAAAAAGGTAAATAAAAAATGAATAATAATTTAGCCTTTGTATTTCCAGGACAAGGCTCTCAAGCCGTAGGCATGTTGGCTGATCTTGGTGATAACGAAGTTGTTAAAGCTACGTTTACTGCCGCATCTAATGCATTAGGTTACGATTTATGGGACCTAATTCAAAACGATAGTGAAGGTAAACTCAATCAAACTGATTACACACAACCGGCATTGTTAACCGCTAGTGTTGCAATCTTTCGCGCTTGGTTAGCTAAAGGTGGTGAAACGCCATCTGTGTTAGCTGGTCACTCATTAGGTGAATACTCTGCGCTTGTATGTGCTGATGTTATTAGCCTTGAAAACGCAGTTAAACTCGTTGAAAAGCGTGGTCAATACATGCAACAAGCTGTACCTGCTGGTGTAGGTGCAATGTATGCGATTATTGGTTTAGCTGATGATGCTATTCTTGCCGCCTGTGCACAAGCTGCTGGCGATGAGGTCGTATCGGCAGTTAACTTTAACTCTCCTGGTCAAGTGGTTATTGCAGGTAACAAAGCTGCAGTAGAACGTGCTGGTGCACTTTGTAAAGAAGCGGGCGCTAAACGTGCTTTACCTCTTCCTGTAAGCGTGCCATCACATTGTGCATTAATGCAACCTGCAGCTGATAAGCTGGCAGCTGACTTAGCTCATATTGAATTTAACAGTCCGCAGATCCCGGTAATTAATAACGTAGATGTTGCTATAGTTACTGACGGCGCTGTAATTAAAGACGCATTAATCCGTCAATTATACAGCCCAGTTCGTTGGACTGAATCTGTTGAAAAAATGGCAGGTATGGGCGCAGAACAACTTATTGAAGCCGGTCCTGGTAAAGTATTAGCAGGCCTTGTAAAACGTATCAACAAACAACTTAATTGTGTTTCAGTAAATACTACAGATACACTAAATTCAGCTTTAGAAGGTTAGAATAAACATGTCTTTATTTTCATTAGAAGGTAAAACTGCACTAATTACAGGTGCAAGCCGAGGTATTGGTAAAGCGATCGCAGAGCAATTAGTTGCTCAAGGCGCAAAAGTAATCGGTACAGCAACCTCTCAAGGTGGTGCTGACAACATTAGTGCATATTTGGGTGCTAACGGTAAAGGTTACGAATTAAACGTAACGGATACAGACTCAATCGCTGCATTATTTGCTGCAATCAAAGCCGATTTCGGTCAAATTGATATCTTAGTAAATAACGCAGGTATTACACGTGACAATTTAATGATGCGAATGAAAGACAGTGAGTGGGATGATATCATTACTACTAACTTAAATTCATTATTCAAAATTAGTAAAGCTGTAATGCGTCCAATGATGAAGCAACGTAGTGGCCGTATAATTAATATTGGTTCAGTTGTTGGCTCAATGGGTAATGCCGGTCAAGTAAACTACGCAACGTCTAAAGCAGGCTTGTTAGGTTTTACTAAATCATTAGCTAAAGAAGTTGCCTCTCGTGGTATTACAGTAAATGCAATTGCACCTGGTTTTATTGATACTGATATGACTAAAGCTTTAAATGATGAACAACGTGAAGCAATTTCATCACAAGTTCCTGCAAATCGTTTAGGTCAACCAGAAGAGATTGCTGCAACTGTTGCATTTTTAGCCTCAGATGCGGCAGCATATATTAACGGTGAAACTATTCACGTTAATGGCGGTATGTACATGGTTTAAAAAAGATTAAGGCTCTAAAGCCCTTAATCTGGCTGTTTTCTTGCAAAATAGCTATTTATGAACCATAAATAAATAATTAGTTAACAGGTTTGACCAGAGTAAAAATATAATTTTATGCTTGCATGGTGACTTGATGGCGAATAAACTACACGCAATTTTGTAAGAATTGCTAAATATAGTAAAGGAAATATAATGAGTACTATCGAAGAACGCGTAAGAAAAATCATTGTTGAACAATTAGGTGTTAAAGAAGAAGAAGCAAAAAACGAAGCATCTTTTGTTGATGACTTAGGTGCAGATTCTCTAGACACAGTAGAATTAGTAATGGCTCTTGAAGAAGAATTTGATATTGAAATTCCAGACGAAGAAGCTGAAAAGATTACTACAGTTCAAACAGCTATCGATTACGTGACTGCTCACGGTTAATCATTAGTTTACTTAAGAAGGCGGTTTTATTACCGCCTTTTTTGTATTTGTTTTTTGAAAAATCATTTATTCCAATGTCATTAAGTATTCATCGTTTTAGTATCTAATGACATTTGTATAATTTGCGGAGACATTGATTGTTATGCGACGAGTCGTAGTCACTGGTTTAGGGATGCTAAGCCCGCTAGGAAATAATTCACTTTCAACTTGGGACTCACTACTCGCTGGTAAAAGTGGTATTGGCCTAATTGATCACCTTGATCTTACACACTTCACTACTAAGTTTGCCGGTCTGATAAAAGACTTTAACCCCGAAGAATTTGGTATCGCCAAAAAAGAAACCCGTAAAATGGATTTATTCATTCAATACGGTGTAGCTGCTGGCCATCAAGCTATTGAAGATTCAGGTCTAGAAGTTACTGAGCAAAATGCCGGTCGTATTGGCGTTGCTATTGGTTCAGGTATTGGCGGATTAGGCTTAATTGAAGAAGGTCATGCAAAAACCATTAGTCAAAATGTTAGGAAATTATCACCTTTCTTCTGTCCATCGACTATTTTGAATATGATCTCAGGTCACTTATCAATTATGCATGGCTTAAAAGGGCCGAATATTGCCATTGTAACTGCATGTACTACTGGTGTTCATAATATTGGCCATGCTGCGCGTATGATTGCTTACGGTGATGCCGATGCTATGGTTGCAGGTGGCGCCGAAAAAGCCTCTACTGTATTAGGCATGGGCGGCTTTATGTCAGCACGTGCTCTTTCTACTCGTAACGATGCACCAGAACAAGCTTCACGTCCTTGGGATAAAGACCGAGACGGTTTTGTATTGAGTGATGGTGCTGGTGTTGTTGTACTTGAAGAGTATGAACATGCTAAAGCCCGAGGTGCAAAAATTTATGCAGAACTTTGCGGTTTTGGTATGAGTGGTGATGCACACCATATCACCTCACCACCAACTAATGGTGAAGGCGGTGCAGCTGCTATGTCTAATGCAATCCGTGATGCTGGCATAAATGCTAACCAAATTGGCTATATAAACGCACACGGTACATCAACCCCTGCAGGTGATATTGCTGAAACTAATGGTGCCAAATCAGTATTTGGTGATCATGCATATAAATTAATGATGGGCTCAACTAAATCAATGACCGGTCATATGTTAGGTGCCGCTGGCTCTGCTGAGGCTATTTTTACTATCCTCGCATTACAAAACCAAGAAGTACCACCAACAATTAATCTAGACAATCCTGATGAAGGTTGTGATTTAGATTATATCAGAGGCGAAGCTCGTCAAGCTAAACTTGATTATGCACTGTGTAATTCGTTTGGTTTCGGTGGCACTAACGGTTCGTTATTATTTAAGAAGATTTAGATAACAAAGCCTTGCCAATACAGTTAAAAGCCTGAATACTATATGATATTCAGGCTTTGTTGTTTTAGAAGATATAAGCTAGAAACTAGACACGAGAACCTAACCGACACAC
Organism: Thalassotalea psychrophila; assembly: GCF_031583595.1. Taxonomy (NCBI): domain Bacteria; kingdom Pseudomonadati; phylum Pseudomonadota; class Gammaproteobacteria; order Alteromonadales; family Colwelliaceae; genus Thalassotalea; species Thalassotalea psychrophila. The sequence goes on along the minus strand of NZ_CP134145.1, from coordinate 2,935,929 downwards.
TAGTGTCGTCCTGAACTTGATTCAGAATCTTGTTCAGGATCTCATTTACATCAAATTAAAATAATAAATAAAACCATATGCTATACAGTTCAGTTAACTATACACAAACCGAGCTCATCGATATTTCTGATCGAGGCTTAGCTTTTGGTGATGGAATATTTACTACAGGTAAAGTTGTAGAAGGTAAGCTCGAACATTATAAGGCGCACATTGATCGATTAAAACACGGTTGTGCAACTTTACAATTGCCAACACCCGACTGGCAAGCGTTAGAAAGTGAAATTTCTAAAGCTATAAACGGTCGAACTCTAGCTGCAATTAAAGTGATTATCACCGCAGGTGTAAGTAGCCGGGGATATTCGAGACGCGGCGGTTTAACTCCAACAGTTGTCATCACTGTGAGCGAATTTCCCTGTCATTACCCTTTGTGGCAAAAACAAGGGGTGAATTTAGGCATAAGCACAGTTAAACTCGGTTTAAATCCAAGCACTGCTGGTATTAAACATTTAAATCGTTTGGAACAAGTGTTGATACGAAATGAACTGGATACCTTAGATGTTGATGAGGTTGTCGTTTGTGATATTAACAACAACATTGTTGAGTGTAATACCGCTAACATCTTTTGGGTTAAAAACAGCACATTATTTACCCCTTGTCTAAAATTGTCGGGTGTAACGGGCATTGTCAGAGAAGAACTTATTAAATCATCAGCGAACGTTCAAATCGTCAATGCAAGTATAGAAGTATTACACAGTGCTGACGCAATCTTTATCTCTAATTCATTATTAGGTGTTATTCCAGTGGTTAAATTTATGGAAAGATCGTTTAATATTGAAACTGTTTTAGCTTTACTAGGGAAGTGTTAATGAAACGCATTGCTTTTATCTTGTTATTTATCACCCTAGCAGCAGTGATTACTGTATATACAGTTACTGTGCGTCATGTTGATAACGACTTACCTATTAAAGAGTCGCAGTTTTATACCGTTTCCAAAGGCAGTTCGTTTAATTCTGTAGTGGCCAATTTAATTAAACAACAATGGCTTGAAACATCTCTTTGGTTAAAGCTGTATAGTAAGTTACACCCAGAGATTACTGAAATTAAAGCCGGAACATATAAGTTGCCAGAGCAGCTTACGATAAAACAATTATTTGCAATCCTTGTTGCCGGTGAAGAACATCAATTTAAAATTACCTTTGTTGAGGGTTCAACCTTTAAAGAGTGGTTTATCCAATTGGCAGAAACAGAACACGTTCAATCCACCTTGGCAGACAAAAGCTACCAACAAATTCTGAGTACTTTAGAGAGTGAGCATAAGCACCCTGAAGGACTATTTTTTCCAGATACTTATCAGTTTATCTCTGGCACAAAAGATATTGATATTTTGAAGCAGGCATACCAACGTATGGCGGCAGAGTTAGATGAAAGTTGGCAGGGCAGAGCAAAGAATTTACCATATAAAAACACCTATGAAGTATTAATTATGGCGTCTATGGTCGAGAAAGAAACGGCTAAAATTAGTGAGCAGCCATTAATTTCTGCAGTTTTTATAACTCGCTTAGCTAAACGAATGCGCTTGCAAACTGACCCAACCATTATTTATGGATTAGGCGAACGCTACACTGGTGATATTACTTATGCTAACTTAAGAGAGAAAACGGCGTATAATACTTACCGTATTAACGGTATGCCACCTACGCCCATTGCCATGCCTGGTAAATCAGCCATTGAAGCAAGTTTACATCCGGCCAACTCACCATTCTTATACTTTGTAAGTAAAGGCAACGGAGAACATCATTTTTCAACCACTTTAGCCGAGCATAATAACGCGGTTAACAAATACATCAGAGGGAAGAAGTAAGTTATGTCAGGTCAATCTCAGGGAAAGTTTATTGTTGTCGAAGGTATTGAGGGGGCAGGTAAATCATCAGCCATAGAAGTTATTGAAAATTTCTTAACTGCTCAACAAATTAGCTATGAGAAAACTCGTGAGCCTGGTGGTACGCCATTGGCTGAAAAATTAAGAACATTAGTTAAAGAACCTAGTGAAGAACAAATTACTCCTCAGTGCGAACTATTGTTAATGTACGCCAGTCGTTCACAACTTGTCGCCAATAAAATATTACCAGCACTCAATCAAGGAAAGTGGGTGGTAGGTGATCGTCATGATTTATCATCTCGAGCGTATCAAGGTGGTGGACGTGAATTTAGTGATTCAGTTATTGATACCATAGCAAATATAACATTAAATGGTTTTAAACCAGACTTTACTCTTTATTTAGATATTGAACCTGAACTAGGACTATCTCGCGCTCAAGCTCGCGGTGAGTTAGATCGAATCGAACAAGAAAAAATAGATTTTTTCCATCGCGTACGCAACAAGTACCTGCAGTTAGCTACATCTGACGATAGTATTTTTATTGTCGATGCTAGCCAGACTATGGAAAAAGTACATAGCGATATTACTGAATTATTGAGTAAACATTTTGGCAGCTAACTTACAAGACAAAAGCTGGCTAGTTAATAATAAACTAGAAATCACCAGCAAAATTGAACAAGGCCTACTGCCACATGCCATGCTCATGTTAGGTAGTCATTTAGCCGGGCAAGCAGAGCTGGGAGCTTGGTTATCTGGATTATTATTATGTGAACGTGCTGAGACTGTAAACGAGCCTTGTAAACAATGTAAATCTTGCTCATTAATCAAAGCACAATCACATCCCGATCTAGTGCTAATTGATAATGGTGAAAAAACTATTGGCGTAGAGTTAGTAAGAAGTGCTGGTGCTTTCTTACAAAAAACCGCCCAACTTGCTAAAAATAAAGTGGTAGTAATATTATCTGCTGAAAATATGACTGAATCAGCCGCAAACGCGTTATTAAAAACATTAGAAGAGCCAACATCAAACAGTTATTTAATTTTAGTGTGTAACGATATAGATATGTTATTGCCAACAATTTTAAGCCGCTGTAGCGTAGTAAAAATTAACCCGCCAACGGGCGAAGAACTTGCTAGTTTAGTAAGTGATAAAAGCTTAATAAATGATTTTAGTAATTTAAATGAACTTGCAGAACTAACCGATGTTAAATGCCAAGAGCAACGAACAGAGATTATCGAGCAGTTAATTGTATTTCTGCAACATTTTAATAATGGTAATGAATTCGTCAATTTACTTGCATCTAGTATTCACGGTCTGCGTTGGTTAACTAATTCATTTAATCAATTAATCCGTATTCAATCAGGTTGGCAAGACGCATTAATTGGTCATGAAATGAACCAGTTAGCAAATCGTTATTCCCTCGAGCAACTTTGGCAATGCATAAATTTATCAAACCAAGCGACAAAACAAATAAAACTGTTAACGCAAGCGAATAAAACCTTTACTATTGAAGCGTTATTAGTGGATATTGAACATGTACTAACTGCAGGTTAGAATAAAAATAAGAAAGGATTGTTAAGGACTAAAATGAATAACTTTGCATTAGAATTTAAAAATGAACGCGAATTGTATATGGCCTACATGCCTTTTTTAAAACAAGGCGGACTATTCATAAAAACAGCTGAGCAGTTTGAGCTAGGCGATAAAATTAATTTAGAAGTCACTCTGCCTGGCCAATTAGAATCCGTACAATTGGATACTTCTGTTTGCTGGATCACTCCACACGGTGCTCAAAATGGCACTGAACCTGGCGTTGGAGTGGCATTTTTAAGTGACGAACACAACGTGCGTAACCAAATAGAGTCTAATTTAGGACGTATGCTTAATTCTAAAGAAGCCACCTACACGATGTAACAGCTGCAGACAAACGAAAAAGCTAGGGTCAGAGTAAGATCCCGAATCAAGTTCGGGACGACACTAGTGTGTCGGTTAATTTGTTGACTCTGCCCCTAGTTATTTATTGGAACCAATCATGATAAAAAACCATATCCGCAAACCTTTGCTCGTTTTAGGACTATTTTTGTTCGCCTTGCTCTCATTCGATTTAATGGCACATGGCGTAGATGAAAGTACCCGGGTGTTTTTACAAAACAATACTGGCGTGCAGTTTTTCCCATTTATGTACATTGGCGCTAAACATATGGTCACCGGATATGATCATCTTTTGTTTTTAGTTGGTGTGATCTTCTTTTTATACAAAAGCAGAGACATATTATTATATGTGAGCATGTTTACTTTAGGACATAGTTTAACCCTGCTGCTAGGTGTGATGATTGATATACAAGTTAATGCTTATCTTATCGATGCTATTATTGGCTTATCAGTTGTATACAAAGGTTTTGATAATTTAGGTGGGTTCAAACGAACCTTAGGTTATAGTCCAAATGCGAAAGTCGCAGTGTTGGTTTTTGGGTTGTTTCATGGTTTTGGTTTAGCAACTAAATTACAAGAATTTCAGTTGCCAGAAGATGGCCTGTTTACTAATTTGCTTGCCTTTAACATAGGCGTAGAAATAGGACAGTTCGCCGCATTAACGTTTATTTTGCTTGGCATTAGTTATTGGCGAAAACATCACACCTTTAAGCAATTTTCTACTGCCACTAATACGCTGTTAGTAAGCGCTGGTTTTATGCTTATAGGATTTCAACTTACCGGTTACTTTGTTAATTAACTTAAGAGGTATCAATGCAACATACATTATCAACCGCAACACTTATTAAATCGACAATCATTGCTTTAGTTATTGCCGTTTTAACATTAGTAAGTTTTATTTTGCCAGCAGAATATAACATTGATCCTACTGGGCTTGGTGAAAAAATGGGACTTACCGCCTTAGCGAACACTACTACTACAACTGATGTAGACCAATACCAAAACACCGATAAACTTAGCTCTTCAGATAGTTTTGAAATTACTGTTCCTGCTAGACGAGGTCTTGAGTTTAAGTTTGCTATGCAGCAGTTTGAAAAAATGGAGTATGAATGGCTAACAGAGGGTAGTGCTTTGTATTTTGACCTACACGGCGAACCTGAAGGTGATACCACTGGTTACTTTGAGAGTTATGCAATTGCCACGTTAGCAGAAATGAAAGGCAGCTTTACCGCACCATTCAATGGTGTTCATGGTTGGTACTGGAAAAATAAAACTGATAAAGCCGTTATCATTAAATTGAAGGTTAACGGCGAATATACCGTAATTGGCATAAAAAAATAGATAGTAGGTGCAACCATACGGGGTCAGACCAAATTATACTTTTTAAAGTGAAATTTGCTCGAACCCCATTCCATGCAATTGGAACTTATTAATATACCTAAAAACCTAACTTGACTCTGACCCTCGTTTAGATACAATTTCCGCAATTTACTTTACCTTTTGGAGCAACCCTTGTTCATAGACTCTCACTGTCATTTAGACCGTCTCGATTTATCTGATTTTAACAACGATCTCGATGGTGTTGTTAACGCGGCCAAAGAAGCCAATGTTAGTAATATGCTTTGTGTATCAGTAACACTCAAAGAATTCCCAAGCATGGTTGCTAAAACTGAAAAATATGACAATGTACAATTATCTTGTGGAGTACATCCATTAAATCAAGAAGATAAGGTAGATGAAGCTGAACTATTAGCACTAGCAGATCACAAAAGGGTAGTGGCTGTTGGTGAAACCGGTTTAGACTATTTCTATGCGCCTGAAACACAAGAAGTACAGCGAGATGCATTTCGTAAACACATTCGCGTGGCTAGAAAATTAAATAAACCTATTATTATTCACACCCGTGATGCTCAGCAAGATACCTTAGATATCATGCGAGAAGAGGGCGCAGAACAAGTGGGCGGTGTGTTGCATTGTTTTACTGAAAGTTGGGAAATGGCAGAACAAGCAATTGCGATGGGGTTCTACATTTCATTCTCCGGCATCGTTACCTTTAAAAATGCCTCTGCATTACGTCATGTTGCCCACCAAGTACCTGATGATAAGTTCTTGATCGAAACTGACTCACCTTATTTAGCGCCAGTACCGCACCGAGGTAAGCAAAATCAACCAGCATATGTTGTAGAAGTTGCTAAAATGCTTGCTGATGTACGCGGCCAAACAGTTGAGCAAATAGCAAAGCTATCTACTAATAACTACAAGCGCCTGTTCAACGTTTAACTTTAATAAAGGATCTAAACGACCATGAAATTATGGCACTGTTATGACTCACGATCTTTGCGTGCATTGTGGGCATTAGAAGAAATGGGACTTAAATATCAGGTGGAAGTGCTACCTTTTCCACCTCGTTTTTTAAAGAAAGACTATTTAGATACCAATCCGTTGGGTACAGTGCCATTTTTTGAAGATGGCGATATTTGTTTAACCGAATCAACGGCAATATGTCATTACTTGGTGGAAAAATATAACCAACACCAGTTAGCCATACCTGTTGAACATCCAGAATATGGTCAGTTTCTGAATTATCTTTACCAGAGCGATACTACTTATACTTTTCCATTAGCATTAATACTTCGCTATAAATACTTAGAGCAAGGTGAGCGTTTAAGCACGCAAATTGTAGAAGATTATAGCCAATGGCTATTTTCAAGAATGCGCGGCTTGGTAAAGCACTTAAAAACTAATGAATATCTTTGTGGCAATAAATTTACTATAGCTGATATCGCGATAGGTATGGCGCTTAATTTTGGTGAACGAATTGGTTTAGCAGATAATTATAAGCCAGAAATCAAAGCATATTTAACTAGACTCCAAGCTAGACCCGCGTTTAAAAGAGCAAGGGAGATAGGTGTTGATTTAGATCCTTTTATGAATTTATAGCAGGTGCAGACATACGGGGTCAGACCAAACCTATTTTTAAATAGGGTTTGCTCTGACCCCAGTTCCATGGAGCTGAAACGAGTTAATATAACCAAACCGCTCTGAGCCCAGTTCCATGCAACCGAAACGAGTTAACATCCCAAAATCCGAACAAAAAAAAGGCCTGAAGCAATCGCTTCAGGCTCAGGGGAATGGCTCAATAGGTTGAGCCTGCGCTAATTTGTTTAAGCAGTGAGTTTTTCGTTATCTCCTAGATAAAAACTCAATTAATTTGCTGCTTGGACTTTTAATTGTAGTGTAAGAGGGATTAAAGTCCAGTCGATTTTTAAAATAATTTAAATTATTTTTTATGCCTTTAATATCAATGCGTTACAAGTGTGTGGTGATGGTGTTTTATTTTGCTCTGCACAGCTTATCTATAGGTTCTGTACATCTTTGGCACAGCTTATCCACAGCTCGATTTGTTATTATATTTTGCAGTGAATGTTGTATAAATAACCGTGTTTCTTATGTTATGGTATTTGCATTGTTTATATTTCATTATAAAAATATTAACTAAATCAGTAACTAAAATAATAAAAAATAAATGGCTCTTTCATGTTAAATATCATCTGGTTGTTTTTCTTCATTTTTGCTTTTGTGGTGTCACTTTATCAATGGCTTGTTCTTGGCAATGCTGGAATTTTTGAAGCACTACTCACTAGTATTATCTCAATGTCTAAAGTCACGGTAGAAATTGCCATTGGTTTAATTGGAATATTAAGCTTTTGGCTTGGTATGATGAAAATTGCCGAAAGTGGCGGTATTGTCAATAAAATAGCGCAAGCTATTTCACCGTTATTCTCTAGGCTAATGCCAGAGGTTCCAAAAAATCATCCTGCCTTTGGTTCAATAACAATGAATTTATCGGCAAATTTTTTAGGGTTAGATAACGCAGCTACGCCGCTAGGCTTAAAAGCAATGAGTGATCTGCAGGAGATTAACCCCAAAAAAGATACCGCTAGTAACGCGCAAATACTTTTTTTAGTGCTTAATACATCCTCAGTTACTCTCTTCCCTATAAGCGTATTTGTTTATCGGGCACAGCAGGGGGCAGCTGTTGCTACCGATGTATTTCTTCCTATACTTCTTGCAACGTTTGCTTCTACATTAGCAGGGCTAGTCTCAGTCGCTCTGTTTCAACGAATTAAGTTATATAAAGGTGTCATACTTTTATATCTTAGTGGTGCTATGGCCTTGGTAGCCGCATTGGTTATTTATTTAGCGCAGTTAACCGCAGAACAGTTAGCGAGCCAATCTTCATTAATGGGCAATTTTTTGATTATCTCTGTGTTGATCAGTTTTCTTGCTATCGCTCATTTGAAAAAAATTAATGTATACGATCAATTCATTATTGGTGCTAAAGAAGGTTTTGAGGTCAGTATTAAATTGATCCCTTATTTGTTGGCTATGCTTTGCGCTATTGGTGTCTTTCGAGCAAGTGGCGCACTAGACTTAATTGTCGACAGTATACGCAATTTAGTTATTTACCTGGGAGGCGACACTCGTTTTGTTGATGCATTGCCAACTGCGTTTATGAAACCATTAAGCGGCTCTGGCTCTCGAGCAATGATGATTGAAACAATGAATGCTCATGGTGCCGACTCATTTGCTGGGCGGTTAGCCTCAATAATGCAAGGATCTACTGAAACCACCTTTTATGTGTTAGCTGTATATTTTGGTAGTGTTGGTATTCGTTATTCCCGCCATGCCATTACTTGTGGCCTTATTGCTGATGTTAGTGGTATTTGCGCTGGTATTGGTGTCTGTTACTGGTTCTTTGGCTAATATTACTCACAAAAGCCAATAAATACTGAATTCAAACGCTTGTATGTCGGACAATGATTCACTTGAATATAACATATTTGCATCATTTAACTAGTTTTTTGCCTTTATTGTCGACAATCCGTCCTTTTTAGTCTTGACTTAATATCCAATCGGCGTATTATCTTGGTGTAAATCAAAAGTGTCGACAATTTGTTTATGACAAATCGATGACAAAATCGCTCAATAAGAACTAAATAGAGTCCGATGAACTTTAATAATCCAGCAAGACAAGCACCGGTAACTACTGCCGATAAAATATTTGAAACCATGCAGCATGAAATTGTTGAAGGGGAGATATTAGCGGGCAGTAAAATTAGTGAGCCCGAACTTGCTAAAAAGTATCAGGTAAGTCGTTCAACCCTTCGTGAAGCGCTAAACCGTTTAGAAAAATGCCACTTAATAGAACGTAAAGCTAATGTTGGCTCTCGTGTTGTTGAGTGTACAACTAAGGGCTTACTAGAAATATATATTGTTCGTGAAGCTCTTGAAGGCATGGCATGTCGTTTGGCTGCAAGCCAGATGGAAGATGCTGAAATTAAAGAGTTGCAAACCATTCTTGCCGCTCATGGCCAAGAAAAACAACTACAAGATGGCATCGCTTATTACCAAGAAGAAGGTGATTTAGATTTTCATTATCGAGTGATCCAAGGCAGTAACAATCAACAATTAATCAATATTCTTTGTGGTGAACTATATCACCTTGTGCGTATGTATCGTTGCCAATTTGGCATGAACAGTCCACGTGCAAGTCGTGCATATGGTGAACACAAAGCAATTTTACATGCGATAGCTGACAGAGATGGTGAATTAGCAGAAATGCTAATGCGTCGCCACATTGCTGCATCGCGCAAAAATATCGAAAGAAAACTAGAACAGGAAACTGAATAATATGACAACTCAACTATCTCCAGGTGCAAAATTTCGTTTAGCACTACAAAACAACAAACCACTACAAGTTGTAGGTACTATTAATGCGTATTGCGCAATGATGGCTGAACAACTTGGACATCAAGCTATTTACTTGTCAGGTGGTGGTGTAGCCAATGCATCTTACGGTTTACCTGATCTAGGCATGACATCTTTAAACGATGTTGTTGCTGACGTTCAACGTATAACTGGTGCATCGAGCTTACCGTTATTAGTAGATATCGATACAGGTTGGGGCGGAGCATTCAATATCGCCAAAACTATTCGTGATATGGAAAAAGCAGGCGCGGCAGCAGTTCACATTGAAGACCAAGTTGCACAAAAGCGTTGTGGCCACCGTCCAAACAAAGAAATCGTATCTACTGAAGAAATGGCTGATCGTATTCGCGCAGCTGTTGATGCTCGTACAGATGCCGACTTCTTCATCATGGCTCGTACTGATGCTTTCGCTCAAGAAGGTTTAGAAGCAGCACTTGAACGCGCTAAAGCATACGTTGCTGCTGGCGCTGACGGTATCTTTGCCGAAGCAGTTAAAACTGAAGAGCACTACCGTGCATTCACTGAAGCTCTAGATGTACCTGTATTAGCGAACATCACAGAGTTTGGTCAAACAGAACTTTGGAACAAAGAGCAATTGGGCGAGTGGGGCTGTGCAATGGTGCTTTACCCGTTATCAGCATTCCGTGCAATGAACAAAGCCGCTGAACTTGTTTACAAAACATTATTAGCCGATGGCGACCAAAAAGCAGTAATTGATAACATGCAAACTCGCATGGATTTATATGATTACCTTGGTTACCACGATTACGAGCAAAAGCTAGATGCGCTTTTCTCGGAAGGTAAAAATAAATAATAAAACGTTAATTGAATAATTAAATTAAATACAAATTGCAGAAATTATTAGGAAGAAATTATGTCTGAGAAGAAAATTGGTGGTGCAGGTCTACGTGGTCAAAGCGCCGGTGAAACAAAATTATGTACAGTGGGTCAATCTGGTTCAGGTTTAACCTATTGTGGTTACGACGTTGCTGATTTGGCTGAAAACTCTACATTTGAAGAAGTAGCTTACCTTTTATTCAATGGTGATTTACCAAACCAAGCAGAGCTTGATGCATACAAAACAGAAATTAAAGCGATGCGTGACTTACCACAAGCGCTTAAAGAAGTACTAGAGCGTATTCCTGCTGATGCTCATCCTATGGATGTTATGCGCACAGGTGCATCTTTCTTAGGTAACTTAGAGCCAGAAAATGATTTTTCAGAAGAGCGTGTTGCTGCTAACCGTTTACTTGCAGCATTCCCTGCAATTATGACTTACTGGTACCGTTACAGCCATGAAGGCGTAAAAATTGACTGTATGACTGATGAAGATTCATTAGGTGGTCACTTCTTACGTTTATTAACGGGTAAAGAAGCTTCAGAGCAACACAAACGTGTTATGGATGTATCTCTTATTCTTTATGCTGAGCATGAATTTAATGCCTCTACATTTACTGCTCGTGTATGTGCATCTACACTTTCTGACATGTACTCATGTATTACAGGTGCTATCGGTACATTACGTGGTCCATTACATGGTGGTGCAAACGAAGCTGCGATGGATATGATCCAAAAATTCACATCACCAGCTGATGCGAAAGAGCAAATGGCTGGCATGCTAGCTCGTAAAGAAAAAATTATGGGCTTTGGCCATGCGGTTTACCGTACTTCTGATCCACGTAACGTAGTAATTAAAGCTTGGTCTGAAAAACTAGCTCAAGAAAATGGTGACACATCACTTTACGATATCTCTGTAGCATGTGAAGAATTCATGTGGGATACCAAAAAATTATTCTGTAATGCTGATTTCTTCCATGCATCGACTTATAACTACATGGGTATTCCAACTAAACTGTTTACACCAATTTTTGTGTGTTCACGTTTAACTGGTTGGGCAGCTCACGTTATGGAACAACGTACAAATAACCGTATTATTCGTCCAAGTGCAGATTACACTGGCGTTGAACCTCGTACTGTTGGTCCTATAGCAGAAAGATAAGTAATACCAGTTCGCGTAATGATGTGAACAATTGAGAATGATATAAAAAGCTTTAGAGTAACTGAAATTTTGAATAGATAGTTATTCATATCTTTTTGAAATTTTTGGAAATTATCAAGGTTTTTATGCATTCCCGAAGGGTAACTCATATGTTGTATATATGAGTTACTCAATGAACAGATCATTATACGGATTGGTATAAAGATACTTATAAACAATTAAAAATTGAATTGGCCATTTATTTGGCCAATCCTTTTAAACATTATTCTTTGGATAACGTTATGAACTATGAATACCGCAAGCCCCTACCTGGTGCCAATATAGATTTCTTCGATACGCGTGCAGCGGTTGAAGCAATCACTCCGGGTAGCTATGCAAAATTACCTTACACGTCACGTGTTTTAGCTGAGCAACTTGTTCGTCGCTGTGCTCCTGCTGATTTAACTGATTCATTAAAACAAATCATTGAAGGCAAGCAAGACCTCGATTTCCCTTGGTATCCTGCTCGTGTTGTTTGTCATGATATTCTTGGCCAAACAGCCTTAGTTGATTTAGCCGGTCTTCGTGACGCTATCGCTGATCAAGGTGGAGACCCTGCAAAGGTTAACCCTGTTGTGCCAACACAACTTATTGTTGATCATTCTCTTGCAGTAGAAGCTCCGGGTTTTGACCCTGAAGCGTTTGATAAAAACCGCTCAATTGAAGATCGTCGTAATGAACAGCGCTTTCACTTCATTGAATGGACTAAAACAGCATTTAAAAACGTTGATGTTATCCCAGCCGGTAACGGTATTATGCATCAAATTAACTTAGAGAAAATGTCGCCAGTTATTCAAGCTCGTGATGGTGTAGCTTTCCCTGACACTTGTGTTGGTACCGACAGCCATACTCCGCATATTGATGCTCTTGGTGTTATTGCTATTGGTGTTGGTGGTTTAGAAGCTGAAACTGTAATGCTTGGTCGTCCATCTATGATGCGTCTACCAGATATTATTGGTGTTAAGTTAACCGGTAAACGCCAACCAGGTATTACTGCTACCGATATGGTATTAGCTATTACTGAGTTTTTACGCGCCGAGAAAGTAGTATCTAGCTACTTAGAGTTCTTCGGTGAAGGTACTAAAGGTTTAACCATTGGTGACAGAGCAACTATCTCAAATATGACACCTGAGTATGGTGCATCTGCAGGTATGTTCTACATTGATGAACAAACCATTGATTACTTGAAGATCACTGGTCGTGAACCAGAACAAGTTAAATTAGTTGAGACTTACGCGAAACACACAGGTTTATGGGCTGATGATTTAGTTGAAGCGCAGTACCCTCGTGTTATCGAATTTGATTTATCAACAGTTTGTCGTAACTTAGCAGGTCCTTCTAATCCACATCGTCGTTTAGCAACAGCTGATTTGGCCTCGAAAGACATTGCTAAAGATTTAGATGCTTGTAAATCACAAGAAGCTGCTGGTGAAATGCCAGATGGCGCGGTAATTATTGCTGCGATTACTTCATGTACTAACACTTCTAACCCACGTAACGTTGTTGCTGCCGGTCTTGTTGCTAAACGCGCTAACGAATTAGGTTTAGTTCGTAAACCTTGGGTTAAGTCTTCATTCGCCCCAGGTTCAAAAGTTGCAAAACTTTACCTAGAAGAAGCCGGTTTATTGCCTGAAATGGAAAAGCTTGGTTTTGGTATTGTTGGTTACGCATGTACTACTTGTAATGGTATGAGTGGTGCGTTAGATCCTAAAATCCAACAAGAAATAATCGACCGCGATTTATACTCAACAGCAGTATTATCTGGTAACCGTAATTTTGATGGTCGTATTCATCCTCACGCAAAACAAGCATTCTTAGCGTCACCGCCATTAGTTGTAGCTTATGCAATTGCTGGTACTATGCGTTTTGATATTGAAAAGGACGTACTGGGACAAGATCAAAACGGTAACGACATTACTTTGAAAGATATTTGGCCAAGTGATGAAGAAATCGATGCAATTGTAGCGTCAAGTGTTAAGCCTGAGCAATTCAAGAAAGTTTACACGCCAATGTTCGATTTAGGTGCGTTTGAACCAGCTGAAAGTCCGTTATATGACTGGGATCCTGCCAGTACTTATATTCGCCGACCGCCTTATTGGGAAGGTGCCTTAGCGGGTAAACGTACCATGAAAGGCATGCGTCCATTAGCGGTTCTTGGTGACAACATCACAACTGATCACTTATCACCGTCAAACGCTATTCAACTTAATAGTGCTTCTGGTGCTTACCTTCATAAAATGGGTTTACCAGTAGAAGACTTTAACTCTTACGCAACTCACCGTGGCGATCATGAAACTACGCAACGAGCAACATTTGCTAACCCGAAATTGTTCAATGAAATGTGTCGTGACGAAAATGGCGAAGTTAAGCAGGGTTCATTAGCACGTATAGAGCCTGAAGGTACTGAGTCTCGCATGTGGGAAGCTATCGAAACCTACATGCAGCGCAAACAGCCATTAATCATTATTGCTGGTGCTGATTACGGTCAAGGTTCATCACGTGACTGGGCAGCAAAAGGTGTTCGTTTAGCGGGTGTTGAAGTGATTGTTTCACAAGGTTTTGAACGTATTCATCGTACTAATTTAGTTGGTATGGGCGTATTGCCATTAGAGTTTGTTAATGGTGAAACACGTCATACTTATAACATTGACGGTAGTGAAACTTATGACGTAGTGGGTACTACATCACCGGGTGCTGCTATGACAGTTGTTATGACGCGTGCTAACGGTGACGTAATTGAAATTCCAGTGAAGTGTCGTTTAGATACAGCTGAAGAAGTTTCAGTTTACGATGGCGGTGGAGTCCTTCAGAAATTCGCCACCGATTTCCTTAAATCTAATGCTTAAATGGTCTTTTAGCTCGACTTCTGCGTTGGTAGTGCTCACCTATGTACACTAGGCTCCGCGCTACCGCCTTGAATTAGAGCTAAAATCCAGCTTAAAGCAAATAGATTTAGTTTTGATAATTTGATTAAAAAGCAGCACTTTAATGCTGCTTTTTTGTATAAAAGAAAAAAGGAGAGAGTGATGTCTCACGTTCCTCAAGTAAAGATCCCAGCTACGTATATTCGTGGTGGTACATCAAAAGGTGTATTTTTTAATTTAACCGATTTACCTGAACGCTGTCAGGTTCCTGGTGAGCCGCGTGATAACATGCTGCTACGTGTTATTGGTTCACCTGATCCATACGGTAAACAAACTGACGGTATGGGTGGAGCAACTTCATCTACATCTAAAACCGTAATTTTAGCGAAAAGTGCAGTTGCAGATCATGATGTTGATTACTTGTTTGGTCAAGTAGCTATCGATAAAGCATTTGTTGATTGGTCAGGTAACTGTGGTAATTTGACCGCAGCAGTGGGGTCGTTTGCCATTATGTCTGGCTTAGTTGATGCCTCACGAATTCCTGAAAACGGTGTTTGTACGGTTCGCATTTGGCAGAAAAATATTTCTAAAACAATTGTTGCACAAGTGCCAATCACTAACGGTGAAGTACAAGAAACAGGTAGCTTTGAACTAGACGGTGTAACTTTCCCTGCAGCAGAAGTGCCGGTAGAATTTATCGCACCAGTTGACCCTTCTGAAGCTATGTTCCCTACAGGTAACATAGTTGACGATTTAGAAGTTCCAGGCATTGGTACCTTTAAAGCAACAATGATCACTGCTGGCATTCCAACAATCTTCTTAAATGCAGATGAAATTGGTTACAGCGGTACTGAATTACAAGAAGCAATCAATGGTGATGATGCTGCTTTAACTCGTTTTGAAACTATTCGAGCTCATGGCGCTATAAAAATGGGATTAATTACTGACGTTAGTGAAGCTGTAGCACGTCAACATACGCCAAAGGTTGCATTTGTATCAAATGCTCAAGATTATATTACTTCTAGTGGTAAAGACGTTGTTGCCGGTGAAATTGATTTACATGTTCGTGCATTGTCTATGGGGAAATTACACCATGCAATGATGGGGACCGCTGCAGTTGCTATTGGTACTGCTGCTGCCATTCCTGGAACACTTGTTAACCTTGCTGCTGGTGGCGGAGAACGTAACGCAGTTACTTTTGGTCATCCATCTGGAACATTAAAAGTGGGCGCAGAGGCCGCTTGTATTGACGGAAACTGGACGGTTAATAAAGCAATAATGAGCCGCAGCGCACGCGTACTTATGGAAGGTTTTGTTCGTATTCCAGGTGATTGTTTTTAAATAAAACTTTAGCTTAGAGCAACTTGAAGTTGTAACTAAATTATCAATATTTCACCGTCATCCCGGAAGACGACTGCAGGGACGCAGGAGATAGAGCAACGCAGGAGCAGTTGCCGAGCAGCGATATCCGGGATCTCCTTCAGTATACAGTGGCTTTAAAAACATAAATGTTCGAAGCACGATACGCGACAGGAGGTCCCAAATCTCGCTAATGCTCGTTTGGGATGACGTCATACTTTTTCTGATTAAATATTTGACCGTGCTATTTTTCAGGTTTGGCGGGGATATTTTTCTAACTTATTATAATCAACAATATTTTTCATAAAAATTTCATATAAATAACTTATACTCAAATTAACAGACTCATTTATATAAATTAATATTACTATGAAATTTTTGTTTTTACCTTTGTGTTTTTTAATTACTTCGTTCTCGGCATTGGCGGCAAAGCTTGTCGTGCCAGAAGAGTTTATTGTAGTAAGGCTTAATGGTGAACAGTATTCCACTTCATTTTTTAGCTCAACTACCGAGTTATTTCTTGGCACAGGACAAAATGTTCTAGTTCTAAAGTATTCTGAGTTATTTGATGATGATACTGAAGATCATCATATAACGGTGAAGTCTAAACCCTTCATCTTATTATTTTCGGTAGGGAAGGAAGATAAGCTTAAATTTAGTTTTCCCAAACAAAACGATGTTGAGAGTGCCAAAAATTATGCTAAATCGCCAATAGTAAGTTTAATAAAACCTAATGGTAGTGCCGTACCTATCATTGCTCAGTCCCTAACAACTTACAATGATACGGTTATGAAAGAAACGTTGAGTCGCCGTCAAGAAATTGTTAAGAGAAGTTTAAATGAGAATGATAAAGGCCAATTTACTCAAACAGGGCCACAAAATTTGCTCATGCTCAAATATTGGTGGCAACAAGCTAGCGAACAAGAACGAAAAGAGTTTTTGTCTTTTATAAAAGACAACCAAGAGGTATTTAAAAAGTGATCAAAAACAAATTTATCGCATTCACAGTTTTACTACTCTCAATTGCTGGTCAGGCTGTTAATGCAGAAGACATAAACCCTCCTGGTGTTGAAGTAACGGGTAAAGGCGCGGTATTGATTGACCCTGATATTTTTACTTTCTCCATCACTTTAGCCGATAGAGCAATGACAGCAGAGCAGGCGAAACAAGTAGTTGATGAGAAAACCAATGAGTTATTGGCGCTGGCCAAAAAAATTGGCGTTGATCAGAACTCAATTGAAACTACCCAAATGAGTATTCGACCTATTTTTGACAACAAATCTAAAAGTGCTCAAGACTTATATCAACCATCTCTTATCGATGTATCAAGAGAACTTACCTTTATTTTAACTAATTTTGAGCATTACGACCCGATCTTAGACCAAGCAATACGTTTAGGGGTTAAACATATCTCTAAATTACAATATGAAACCAGTAAAGCTGATGAATATTATCGACAGGCTCTGAATGTGGCAATTAAAGACGCAGAAGAAAAAGCAAAACAGATTGCCAGCAGACTTAACTTTAAACTTGGTGCTGTTACTCATATGAGTGAATTTCCACATGGTGCACCGCGTGTATTAATGACTGATTATAGTGAAGGTGCAAAATCTATTTCCTTCAGATCTAACCCCGGGAAAAGAGAAATAAGCGCACAAATCACGCTAATTTATTCAATAAATCATTAATAGTAAATTTAATCTGCATTTATTTCTAAAAAACAACGAGTAAAGCTTTAATTTAAACAGCTGACAAGGTATGTTAGGCGCTTTTGTAAAATGGTTTATGCAAACGTGGATAAAACTGATTTTTATCAAAGCATGCTTGGGCAAGTAGAAGCGATAATTAGCGACGAAAATGATATGATTGCCAACATGGCGAATATCAGTGCCATACTGTTTAATGCTTTTGATGATGTTAACTGGGCTGGTTTTTATCGAATGGTTGATAATGAGTTGGTTTTAGGGCCTTTTCAAGGTCAAGTTGCTTGTATTAGAATCCCCGTTGGTCGCGGTGTTTGTGGCTCGGCCGTGAGCGAAAAACGTATTCAGTTAGTTGCAGATGTGCACCAATTTGCAGGACATATCGCTTGTGATGCAGCGAGTAACTCAGAAGTGGTTATTCCGGTATTTCATCAAGGTGAAGTCATCGCGGTGTTAGATATAGACAGTGTGTCGATTGGTTATTTTGAACAACAAGATGCCAATGGTTTGCAAGCTATAGTACATGCATTTGAAAAGCAATTAGCTTTATAGCCTTGTTATGAAAAGTGAATTAAACTGAATGAAAGAATTTGTCGTAATACATGATTTTTTAGTGTCAGACGCTGTAGTAGGTGACTGGGATGGAGAAGAAGAATGTGTTGCAGAAAAAGTAAATGAATTTTATCACACCATTTATCAAATGGCTGAAGATGACATCGACCCAGAAGAATTAACTAATTTGCTTAATTTAGTCTGGGATGCTTGGATAGGCGAAGAAAGCTTACCTGAATTAGAATATGACGATATTTATGATTGGTGCAGGCATTTGCTTGAAAACCGTGAACAGTATTTAGAACAAAACAACCTCTAATTCCAGCTAAACCCTCCATATAGAGGTAGCTAGGATCTAGAACAACAAAATTAATTAATTGAAGTAAAATATTATGGAAACAAAACGTATTACCAGTAAAGAAATTATTAGCCATTTAGTGGAAAAATTCCCGGCATGTTTCTCTATCGAAGGCAAAGTAAAGCCATTAAAAGTTGGTATTTTTCAAGAGCTAGCTACTGAACTTGAAGGCGACGAAAAAGTAAGTAAAACCCAATTACGTCAAGCACTTCGTCACTATACATCAAGCTGGCGTTACCTTAAGTCAATCAAAGTTGGTAATCACCGTGTAAACCTTGCTGGTGAAGATGCCGAGCTTATCGATCAAGACCAAGCTGACTTTGCAGCTAAAACACTAAAAGAAAGCCAAGACAAATTTGCTAACAAAAAAACACAAGACAAAAAAGAAAATACGTCTTATAAAGGAACTAAAGCAGGTGATAAAGGCTCTACAGTAGCAAGTAAAGCCGCTAAAGTTGGTAAAGCAGCTAAAGTTGGTAAAGCTAAAAAGATGCCCGCTAAACCAAAAGTTAAATTAACTCAAGCTGAAGCAAATTCATTAACCGCAGGTATGAATGTAATGGTTCAGGTTGGGAATTCACCATTAGATGCTACTATTACAGAAGTAGCCGGTAAAGATGTAAGTGTACAGTTAACCTCTGGAATGGTGGTTAAAACAAAAGCTGATAAAATCTTTACTAAATAAACACCGGAGTTGTTATATGCAGAATATTTGTCGATTAGCCCTTGCCGTTTCTCTATCTTTTTCATCGTTGTCGGTAATTGCTGAACAAGCGAAAGTTGTTGAACAAACGAAAGTTGTAGAAAAAGTTAAAATAGCAGAACAAGACCTGCCGCAGTTAATGCAGGAAATGCAACACAAAAAAGCTAGTCAGCGAATATCTGCCACCTTCTCGAGGCAACACTACAAAAAATTTATGATGGATGATGAACTATCATCATTAATTTATGACTTTTTTTTGAAACAACTTGATTATTCTCGTCAGGTTTTTCTAGAATCTGATATTGCCAGCTTTGAAAAATACCGTAATAGCTTTGACGATATGGTAGCCAGTGGCAAACTTGCTCCTGCATACGATATATATAACTTAAACGTTAAACGTCGATTTCAACGCTACCAATATGCATTAAGTTTATTGGAAACAGAGTTCGATTTTACTAAAAAAGAGCAGTATGTTTTCGACCGCGAAGATGCTCCATATGCAACAAGCGAAGCTGAACTTGATGAATTATGGCGTCAACGTGTTAAATCTGATGCGTTAAATTTAAAATTAGCCGGTAAAGACTGGGCTGAAATTAAAAAAGTACTAACTAAGCGTTATAACTACGCGTTAAAACGCCTTAGCCAAGGTGAAAGTGAAGACGTTTTCCAAATTGTGATGAATGCTTTCTCTCGCACTGTTGAGCCACATACTTCTTACTTATCTCCTCGTAACGCCGAACGTTTCCAAATGGAAATGAACCTTTCTCTTGAAGGTATTGGTGCAGTCCTTCGTGCTGAAGATGACTTCACTGTCATTCAAAGCGTTGTTACTGGTGGGCCGGCAGATAAATCTAAAAAAATTAAGCCTAAAGATAAAATTATTGGTGTTGCTCAAGGCGATAAAGAATTTGTTGATGTAGTAGGCTGGCGTTTAGATGACGTAGTTGACTTAATTAAGGGGCCAAAAGGCACAACTGTACGTTTACAGGTTGAAAAAGGCGAAGATGATCCAACAATAGAAGTGATTTCTATTGTTCGTGACACGATTAAATTAGAAGACAGAGCCGCTAAGTCTGAAGTGTATAGTGAAAAACAAGCTGAAGGCGAAGATGTAGCAAATGCGAAAAAGTTAGGTGTGATCACCATTCCTAGTTTTTACAACAAACTATCTCGCGATGTTGCTAAAGAAATTGCCAAGTTAAAAGAAGATAATGTACAAGGTATTATTGTAGATTTACGTGGTAATGGTGGTGGTTCATTAGTAGAAGCAACGTTATTAACCGGTTTATTTATTGATAAAGGTCCGGTCGTACAAGTTAGAGATGGCGCTAACCGAGTTGAAATTAATAAAGATACTGATGGTTTAAGCTATTACGATGGTCCATTAACAGTAATGGTAGACAGATACAGTGCATCAGCATCAGAAATATTTGCTGCCGCATTACAAGATTATGGCCGTGCAATTATCATTGGTGAAAACACGTTTGGTAAAGGAACTGTACAGCAACACCGTGGCTTAGGCCGAGTGTATGACTTATATGAAAACCCATTAGGCAGTATTCAATTTACCATTGCTAAGTTTTACCGTATTAATGGTGGCAGTACTCAACATAAAGGCGTAACACCTGATATTTTATATCCTTCGGCAATTGAGCCAGGTGAGTGGGGCGAAAGCCGCGAAGAGCGTGCCTTAGAGTGGGATAAAATTAATAAAGCTTCTTACCGCACTATTAATGACTTTAGCCAAGATATTGCTTATTTAGATTCTTTGCATAAAGAACGTATAAAAACTAATGATGAGTTTAAATATTTAAATGAAGATATTAGTTATTATCGTGCCAACAAAGATAAGAAATCTGCATCATTAAACTTTGATGAACGTAAAGCTGAAAGAGAAGATAATAAACTTAAACGTTTAAATCGAGCTAATATGCGTCTTAAAGCAATGGCAAAAGAGCCGGTTGAGTCAGTTGATGATATTCCTGAAGAACTAGCCGACTTAGACCCATTTTTAGATGAAACAGCATACATCACATTCGACCTAGTTGAAGTAGGAAAAATTGCTAAAAAGTAGTTTTTAAACTAAAAGAACTCAAAAAACCGGGGTCAGAGTCAAGTTATTGCAAAATAACCTGACTCTGACCCCGTTTTTTTTGTCATTATTATACTGCATGATTATTGATCTAATTTGTAACGTTTGCGCATATCTATTCGTAATTACTGCATGAAGTCATTTATACTCTTGGCCAGATTATATCTGCTAGTGGCATTCTTAAAAGTAATTGCATACATTTGAGAAAAACCATAATAAGATTATTAACAAACTATAAACAATTTATACTAAAACGTTGAAGTAGGTTTACCGAAAATATGTCAAATAAAGAAACAATGAGATCCCCCAGCCTAATGGATGCATTATTGCCATTAGTAATGATGATAATAATGCTTACCGCAGCGGTGATGTATTTTGCTGATAATTCCTCTTATGGTCCAAACCAAATCGCACTACTACTTGCAACCGGCGTAGCTATTATTATCGGCTTTAAAAACGGTCACAATTGGGTAAGTATGGAAAAAGCTATTATTAATGGCATTTCTATCTCATTAGGCGCAGTACTTATTTTGTTAGCTGTAGGCTCATTAATTGGTACATGGTTATTATCTGGTACAGTGCCAACGCTTATTTATTACGGCTTAAACATATTAAACCCACAATGGTTTTACGTAGCGGCATGTTTAATATGTGGCTTGGTTTCAATGTCTATTGGTAGCTCATGGACCACTGCAGCGACCATAGGTGTGGCGTTACTTGCTGTTGCTAATGGCCTAGGATTAGATCCAGCAATTACCGCAGGTGCAATTATTTCTGGCGCTTATTTTGGCGATAAAATTTCTCCACTATCAGAAACCACCAACTTAGCCCCTGCGGTTGTTGGTACTGAACTGTTTAAGCATATTCGCTATATGCTGTGGACCACATTACCTTCAATTGCCACCGCGTTAGTTTTATTTTTGATTTTAGGCTTTAATGAAGATGTAAAAGATTCTAGTGAAAGTGCATTAATGCTTAATGAATTAATGGACAAGCATTTTAATATCAATGTATTTAACCTTATCCCATTAGTGGTATTACTTGTATTGGCGATAAAGAAAGTACCTGCATTTTTAGCGGTATCAATTGGCGCGATAACGGGGGCTGTATGGGCGATGTTATTCCAACAAGATTTTATTATGAGTTTAGCAGGAGAAGGTGTTGATGCTGTTACTGCAAACATTAAAGTGGTGTGGACAGCATTCTTTGATGGCGTATCAGTAAATACCGGTAATGAAAACTTAGACAGTTTATTAAGCCGTGGTGGTATGTCTGGTATGTTAAACACCGTGTGGCTGATCATTTGTGCATTAACGTTTGGTGCCGTTTTAGAGCATTTAGGTATGTTGCGTAAGTTAATGGATGCTATTTTAAATGGTGTACATACAACCGGTGGTTTAATTGCAAGTACCGTTTCAACTTGTATTGGTACTAACCTGGTAACTGCTGATCAATACATGGCGATTGTGATGCCTGGTCGTATGTATAAAGAAGAATATGAGCGCAGAGGCTTAGATCCTGTTGTTCTAAGTCGTACTTTAGAAGACTCAGGTACATTAACCTCACCACTTATCCCATGGAACACCTGTGGTGCCTACATGTACGGTGTACTTGCAGTTAATCCACTTGATTACGTGTTCTACTGTTTCTTTAACTTAATTAACCCTGTGTTAGCTGTGGTTTACGGCTATGTAGGCTTTAAAATTAAGAGACTTGGCAACGCCGTTACAGCTTAATGAGCATAATTTAAATATTAATGGGCTTGGTTAAATGTTATTTAACCAAGCCCTTTTTTTTTGTAAACTACAATCAATAATATAAATACCCATATGAGAGTCACATGACTGAATTTTCCCCAAGATACTTAAAAGACTATCAAGTTCCAGATTATAAAATAAGCACCGTAGACTTAACTATTGAATTAGATGACAACAAGACCATTGTTACTAATGTGATGAATGTGATTAAATCAGGCGAACATCAACGCGCTCTAGTACTTGATGGCGAGCATATGCAGCTTAAGTCAGTGTTGATAAATCAGACTCAAATTGACTCTAGTCAATATCAGCTCAGTGATAGCACGTTATCTATAACCAATTTGCCTGAGCAGTTTACGTTAACGATTACCACTGAAATAAACCCTGTTGCAAATACTGCTTTAGAAGGCTTGTATAAATCTGCTGATGTATATTGTACCCAATGTGAAGCGGAAGGGTTTAGACGTATTACTTACTTTTTAGACCGACCTGATGTGATGGCTGTTTACACCACTAAAATTATTGCTGATAAAACAAGCTTTCCATTTTTATTAGCAAATGGTAATAAAGTTGAACAAGGCAATTTAGCTAACAATTTACATTACGTTACCTGGCATGACCCATTTCCAAAGCCTTGTTATTTATTTGCCTTAGTTGCCGGTAATTTTGATTTATTATCTGATACCTTTACTACGACGTCTGGAAGAGAGGTTAAGTTAGAACTGTTTGTTGATAAGGGCAACTTAAGCCGTGGCGAACATGCAATGGTCTCTCTTAAAAAATCTATGTTATGGGATGAGCAACAGTTTAACCTTGAATATGATCTAGATATCTACATGATTGTTGCGGTTGATTTCTTCAATATGGGAGCGATGGAGAACAAAGGATTAAACGTTTTTAATTCAAAGTTTGTTCTAGCAGATGATTTATCGGCAACCGATGATGATTTCTTTAATGTTGAAGCAGTAATAGCCCATGAATACTTTCATAACTGGACAGGTAATCGAGTAACGTGTCGTGATTGGTTTCAATTGAGTTTAAAAGAAGGGTTAACGGTATTTCGAGATCAACAATTTAGTGCCGATATGCACTCAAGCACCGTTACTCGCATTAAAAATGTAAAAATTGTACGAGCTCAGCAATTTGCCGAAGATGCTGGCCCTATGGCGCATCCAATACGCCCAGAGAAAGTAATGGAGATGAATAACTTCTATACCCTAACCGTATATGAGAAGGGCTCAGAGGTTATTCGTATGATGCATACCATTTTAGGGGATGATGCCTTTAAAGCTGGTATAGAATTGTATTTTGACCGTCATGATGGACAAGCGGTAACCTGCGATGATTTTGTTGCTGCGATGAGCGATGCCAGTAAGACAGATCTTAGTCAATTCAAACTATGGTATAGCCAATCAGGCACGCCAGAGTTAATTGTTAGCGATGATTATAATAGTGCCACTAATACTTATCAGTTAACGATTGAGCAAAGCTATCCACAAACTCATGATAAGCAAGAAAAGCAAAACCTGCATATACCAATAAATTTTGAATTGATCACTAATGATAATGAGCCTAATCAAGGTGGTTTGTTACATAGTAAAGAAAAAACGCAAACTTGGACATTTGACAATGTTTGTTCAAAACCTCTTCCTGCACTGCTTGGTAATTTTTCTGCACCAGTTAAATTAAACTATCACTATAACGATCAAGACTTAAATACATTAATGGTTGACGCTAGTGATGAATTTAATCGATGGGACGCAGGGCAAAAGCTGTTTGCTGGTTATATTAAACAACTGGTAAATAACCCTGAGCTGGATTTGCCCTTACAAATAGCTAGCGCATTAGAGCAAGTATTAGCATGTAATGCCGATAATGCTTTTAAAGCTGAGCAATTAATACTGCCAAGTTTTGATGAAATGGCAGCAGCTATTGTTGAAGTAAACCCGGGCTCGTTAGTTCGAGCTATTACAGTCTTAAAAGGCTTTATTGCTGAACAGTTGCAGGTACAATTTTTGCAAACGTATCAATCGTTATGCACCAGTGAGTTTGCTAAAGATGGACAAGCAATTGGTAATAGGGCACTTAAGAATGTCTGTTTAGATTATTTATCTCTACTTGATGGTGCTAATGCTCTTGTACTAAATCAGTTTACAGATGCTAATAACATGACGGACCAATTAGCGGCGATAAAAGTTGCGGCATTAAACGATTTAGCTTGTTTTGAAGATGTAATGACAGAATTTGCGACACAATGGCAGGGCAATACCTTGGTAATGGATAAGTGGTTTACCATTAATGCACTGCATAATAATGAAAATGTTGTTCAGCGTATTACTGGTTTATTAGAACATCCTGAATTTAGTATCGATAATCCAAATAGAGCAAGAGCACTTATTGGCGCATTTGCTTTTTACAATAGTGAATACTTTCATAATAAAGATGCTAGCGGCTATGAATTTTTATTTGAGCAACTCGCTAAGTTAAACACAATAAACCCGCAAGTTGCTTCACGGTTAATTACGCCACTTATTCAATTTAAGTCGTTTGATAATAACCACCAACAATTGATGAAAGGGCAGTTGCAAAAGTTAACCAAACTTGAGAGTTTATCTCGAGATTTAATTGAAAAATTAGATGCTGCTTTAAAATAAATGAAAAATATTGCTTAGAGCATAAAATAATTTAAATAATTTTATGCTCTAGCTTTTGTTTTTTTTGTTTACTTCATTTCCCCCAATCAAACGTAACAGCATTGTTGAATAGTAAACCAATTCCAATAGAGTATTTGCTTTAATAACTGGTTGGACCATTGCCAGTTCTAGCCTGTAGCAAAGTTGTTTTTATCTCATCAATTAAAAGTAACTTAAGATCAGAGTTCCGTTTCAAACAGTCGTTTAAATTGATTAAGCGTAAAAATGTTGAAAATCCATACAAACCAATAGTTTTACTCAGGTTTACAACTGTTATTTAGTGTTGCCAACATGTTCAAATAGTGTAATTATTATTTCAGTAAATATAAATTAAGAAAAATAACGCACATAAAACTATAAAGTTTTTCTATATTCTTGGGGAAAAAATAATGCCAAGTTCTACTTTAAATTTTGGTAAAAATCGTATCGCAAAAAGTGTTGCTGCCAGCATAATGCTGTTAGCAACATCACAAGCAAACGCTGTTCAATTCGACCTAGGTGACTTTAAAGTCAGCTTTGATTCTACTTTTTCATACGGTGAATCTCATCGTATTGAAGACAGAAACTGGGACGGGATAGGTAAGTCGAATAACTTAAACAATAATATTGATTGGGTTAACAATCCTCCTGGTCAAAGTGACGTCTGGCTAAATGGCGCGGGTAGTTACTCTACCAATGGTGATCTCGGTAATTTAAATTACGACTCTGGTGAAGCATTCTCAAGAATGTTTAAAGGTAACCATGAACTAGATATTACCTACTCTAACGATGTTGGTGATTTTGGTGTGTTTGCTCGTGGGATGTATTTCTACGATTTTGAAATGATGGATAACTCTCGTCCGTATACGCACCCTGTTACCGGTAAAGAGCTTAGCCCATGCGATGATGATGATGCTAAAGATGAAATTTGTAGAGATGTGCGTTTATTAGATGCCTTTGTTTATGCCGATTTTTACGTAGGTGATACACCCGTAAGTATTCGTGTTGGTGACCAAGTAATAGGTTGGGGTGAAAGTACTCTAATTGCTCATGGTATTAGTGAAATCAATCCAGTTGATATTGCCCGCTTAAAAGCTCCAGGCTCTGAATTAAAAGAAGCGTTTATTCCATTTGGCGCGGTTTGGGCCTCAGTTGGCGTAACCGAAAATTTCAATATTGAAGCGTTTTATCAATATCGTTGGGAAAAGTCAGTATTACCTGCACCAGGTAGCTACTTTTCGACTAATGATTTTGCCGGCTCTGGTGGTCATTTAAATAATATTCAACTTGGTTTTGGTGGATTAGTTGATCGAAACTTAGAACAATTTATTGCTGAATTGAATGATGTTGGTGATAGCCTAAGAATGGGTGATGCAACGGCGGTTGGTGATTATACCGCAATGCTTACTAATCAAGGTTTAAAAGGTAATGGCAGTCGTGGAGAAAGAACTCCTGACGATGGCGGCCAATATGGTTTGAAATTTTCTTATTTCTTCCCTTCGCTTAATGATACCGAATTAGCGCTTTATTATATTAATTATCATTCACGTCGTCCTACCTTTTCAGGTGTTGCTGCAAATTTAGACCCGGCTGCAATTGGCGCTGATTTAGCGACGATAGGTGGCGGCGCAATTACTGAAGATAATTACTTAGATTTGAATTTATTTGGTAAAGCATTTTTAAATTATAAAGAAGACATAAAACTATACGGATTAAGCTTTAACACAGCTGTCGGCTTAACCTCGGTTGCTGGTGAAGTAACATACCGTCAAGATGAGCCGTTACAAATTGATGATGTAGAGTTATTGTTTGCCGCGATACCAGATCAAGCGTTGAGATCTCAGGGAGTTCCTGAAATTTTTAAACTGTCGCAAATGCCTTATCAAACTGGCGAAGAAGTTCAAGGGCATGTTGAACTTGATACCGCACAGTACCAAGTGACATTTACACATTTATTTGGCCCAAGTCTTGGTGCAAGTCAATTCACCGGTTTATTTGAAATTGGTGGTATCAGTATATTTGATATGCCAGAACATGATGAACTTAGACTCAATGGCCCAGGAACAGATAGATCAGGTACCACTCTAGAAGAACATCCTTTGATTAACGCAGTTCAAGGCGGAACAGAATCAAATCCATTCCCGGATGACTTTGCTTGGGGTTATAAAGTATTAGCTAAACTTGATTATAACGACGTGTTTTGGAGTATGAACGTATCGCCAAGAGTTGTGTTCTCACACGATGTAGAAGGTATTACCCCAGATCCATTGTTCCTTTTTGTTGAGGAAAGAAAGTCAGTATCTGTCGGTATAACGTTTGATTATCAAAGTAAGTTATCGTTTGATCTAAATTACAACAGCTTCTTTGACGGTGTAGGTTCTACAAACACCACCGAAGACCGCGATTTCGTATCATTTAATGTTAAGTATTCAATCTAAGGTTAGAAACAATGAAAAATATAACAGCAATTTCATTAGCTATTACACTAGCGCTAACTTCAGCAGCAAGTATTGCAAAAGTTAGTCCTGAAGACGCCGCTAAACTCGGTAAAGAATTAACGCCTATGGGCGCTGAAATGGCCGCAAACGAAGATGGTTCAATTCCTGCGTGGACTGGTGGTATAACTGAAGCTCCAGCGGGTTACAAATCTGGCGATCATCATCCAGACCCGTTCCCTGAAGATAAAGTTCAATATACCGTTGATAGTAGTAACTACGCACAATACAAAAATTTATTGAGTTTAGGTCAACAAAAATTATTTGAGACTTATCCTAAGACATTTAAAATGAATGTTTATCAAACACGTCGCAGTGCTTCATATCCACAACACGTTTATGATGAAACATTGAATAATGCGTCTCGCGCCGAACTAATTCGTGATGGTAACGGTATTAGTAAAGCCGCTGTTGGGGTTCCATTTCCAATTCCTGCTAATGGCCTAGAAGCTATTTGGAATCACAGTTTACGTTACCGTGGTGAAAGTATTACTCGCCAAGGTGGCCAAGCCGCACCTACAGCGTCAGGTAGTTTTACCTACATAGGGTTTGATGAAGCATTAATCATCCCTTATGGCGTTAAAGGTGCAAATTATAAAACGCTTGAAGATACTAATATTTTATTTAAGTTTAAGCAGCAAGTATCGCAACCAGCCCGATTAGCCGGTACAGCGTTATTAGTTCATGAAACAATGGACCAAATTAAAACTCCACGCCAAGCTTGGACCTATAATACTGGCCAACGTCGTGTACGCCGAGCTCCAAACGTAGCATACGATGCACCAGGTACAGCGTCTGATGGCTTACGTACTACCGATGATTTCGATATGTTTAACGGCGCACCAGACCGTTACACTTGGGAATTAAAAGGTAAGCAAGAGCTGTTGATACCTTACAACGATTACCGTTTACATAGCGATAAACTTAAATATGATGACATTTTACAAGCTGGACATATCAACCCTGATTTAGTTCGTTATGAAAAGCATCGTGTATGGGTTGTTGAAGCGTCATTAAAAGATGGTACTAGTCATGTTTATAAAAAACGTACCTTCTATATTGATGAGGACAGCTGGCAAGTATCGGTTGCCGACATGTACGATAACCGTGATGAATTATATCGTGTAGCTGTTGCTCATGGTCTTAACTACTACGAGTTACCGGCGCAATGGTCTACACTTGAGGTATATCATGATCTGCAATCACGTCGTTATATTGCTATCGGTTTAGATAATGAACACAACATGTATGACTTTGCTCCAAAGCATAAAGACAGAGATTTTACCTCTTCAGCCTTACGCCGAGCAGGTCGCAGATAAGAATCGGCCTTATTAAAAAACGGTTGGCTCTGCCAACCGTTTTTAGTTTTAGGTTAGTTGTTATTATAACGTTAACTATTGAGTTTATAATTTTATGATCCGTGTATTCAAATTGATGCTAGTTTATTGCATTTTCCCTTTTTCCGTCTTAGCCAGCAATACTCCAGTTCCTGCTGAAGTACTCCCTTTAGCCTCTAAATCGTTAATGCTAGATATCGCTAAAATTAGTGATACTTCGTTAATTGCCGTCGGCGATAAAGGTCATATTTTACTTTCAAACGATGGTATTGATTGGCAACAGCAATCCGTACCAGCAAACTCTGCATTAAACCGAGTTTATTTCATCAATGAACAACAAGGTTGGGCCGTTGGTCACGACTCAGTCATTTTAAATACTACTGACGGTGGTACAAGTTGGGCAATTCAAAATTACCAACCTGAAAAAGAACGGCCATTATTTGATATCGTATTTTTTGATGATAAACATGGTATTGCCGTTGGCGCTTATGGTGTTTTTTATCGCACCATTGACGCGGGTAAAACTTGGACTGAAGAGTTCCATTTAGAATTAGTTAATGTAGACGATCAAGAATACTTACTAGAGCTAAAAATTGAAGACGAAGAATTTTATCTGGAAGAAATAGCCAGTATCTTGCCGCATTTTAATCGTTTGTTATCAAGTGGTAATGAATTATATCTAGCTGGTGAAATAGGCATGTTGGCAAAAAGCTCCGATCAAGGGAAAACTTGGCAACTTCTTGATGAAATTTACATGGGTTCTTTTTTCGATATAGCTCAAATTAATGAGCAGCAACTGCTTGTGGTTGGATTACGCGGTAATATCTTTTCCAGCACAAACGGTGGTGCAGGGTGGCAACATCAAAGCACAAACACTACGGCGTTATTAAATGATGTTGTTGTTACAGACCTTGGGCATGTATATGTGTTAGCAAACGCCGGTGTTATTCTAAGTAGTGCCAACGGCACTGATTTTACCTTAAGCACACAACCTGATGGTAAAGCCTTAATTGGTGGCGTTTGGTTCAATAACAAACTTATAGTCGCCAGTGAAGTTGGCGTCAAAGTATTGGCTGTTAATTAGTAGGAGCCAATAATGGCAATTTTAAAATTTTTAAATCATCTTGAACGTAATATCTTTCGTTTCAGGTTCTCCGTACTCGGAATATTTCTTTTTATTACCGGTTATTTATTAGCGCAAGCAACAAACATTAAACTTGATGCATCATTCGAGAAGAATGTCCCGTTACAACACAGCTATATGCAAACTTATTTGAAGCATCAAACTGATTTTGGCGGTGCTAACAATGTATTAATTTCTGTATGTAATACCAATGGTGATATTTTTAACGCTGAGTTTTTCACTACACTTAAAGGTGTGCACGACCAACTGTTCTTCATTCCTGGGGTTAATCGTATTCTGGTTAATTCATTGTATGCGCCATCCACTCGTTTTGTCGAAGTAGTTGAAGATGGTTTTGCTGGCGGGCCGGTAATTCCAGCGGATTTTCAGCCAGACGAAAATGGTTTGGCTATTGTAAAAGGCAACATTGAAAAAGCCGGTGTTGTGGGGAGTATGGTTTCTGATGATTACACCTGTTCAATGGTAAAATCATCGTTAATGGAAATAGATCCTCAAACCGGTGAAAAGCTAGATACTCTAAAATTAGCCAAGCAACTCGAAGATGAACTGCGTGGTGAATTTGAAAAAGATAATATTAGTATCCATATTATTGGTTTTTCAAAGATGGTTGGCGATATAGCTGACGGTGCTAAAGGTGTTGTTACGTTCTTTGCTATTGCCATAGCAATAACCGCAGTAATGGTTTATTTATTTTGTAATTCCATAACCTTAACTCTTCTACCTATTCTTTGTTCATTAATTGCGGTTATCTGGCAAATGGGGATGCTGACAGTTTTAGGGTTTGGTTTAGATCCTATGTCTATTTTGGTGCCGTTTTTGGTCTTCGCCATAGGGGTGAGCCATGGCGTACAAATGATCAATGCAATTTCAAAAGAAGTGGCAAAAGGTAACAATGCCAGACAGGCTGCGCAGTTAAGTTTCAGACGATTGCTAGTCCCTGGTGGTATCGCTTTACTGTCAGACACTGTTGGTTTTTTAACATTACTCGCGATTGATATTGGTATTATTCGTGAATTAGCCATAACTGCATCATTGGGTGTGGGGCTTATTATTTTTACAAACCTTTTATTGTTACCAATATTAGTATCATTTGTTCGTTTTAACGAAGAAGAGCAGAAACACATTATTGATAATGCCGACCATAAACTAATGAATAGATTGTTATGGCGAAAAGCGGCTATTGTTACCTCTAAAAAGCCAGCGGCGATTATATTAACGTTAACCGCGATACTGTTTATTTGGGGTTTCAACCAAAGTGGTGAACTAAAAATTGGTGAACTGCATGCCGGGGCTCCAGCATTACATGAAGATTCTCGTTATAACCAAGATACATTCTTAATTACTGATAAATATGCGATTAGTGTTGATTATATGTCGGTTGTTGTCGAAACTTTTGCTGAGTCCTGTGTAGAGCATGAAGTGCTAAATACCATTGATACTATGCAGTGGCGTTTAGAAAATGTTCCTGGTGTGCAATCTACGGTTTCTTTAGCTAGTGTCGCTAAAATCGTTAATACCGGCTACAACGAAGGTAATAAGCGTTGGCAGGTATTATCTCGAAACCAACAAAGCTTAGTACAATCGATTGCGCGCATTCCACAAACCAGTGGTTTGTTAAACACTAATTGTAGTGCTATGCCGATCATTCTATTTATGGAAGATCATAAAGCAGATACGATTGAACGAATTGTAAGTGCCGTTAAAGAAAATGCTGCAGAGTTAAACACTGAGACCATCAAGTTTAAATTAGCATCTGGTCCTGTTGGTGTTATGGCTGCTACCAATGAAGCGGTAGCTGAAGCGCAAATTCCAATGATGTTTTATGTATACGGCGCGGTAACGTTATTATGTTTGATTAGCTTCCGCTCTGTACGGGCAACCATTGTCGTTATTGCCCCACTTTATGTTGTCTCCACGCTAGCGCAAGCACTTATGACTTACCTCGATATAGGTTTAACTGTATCTACGCTACCTGTAATTGCGTTAGGGGTAGGTATTGGTGTTGATTATGGTATTTATATCTTATCTACCATGAGTGCTCACTTAAGACATGGCGAAAGCATGGCTCAGGCTTATCTATCTGCCCTTAAAGAACGCGGCAGTGCGGTATTAATTACCGGAATAACCTTAGCAATTGGTGTATCAACTTGGTTTTTCTCAGATCTTAAATTCCAAGTAGATATGGGCATATTATTAACGTTTATGTTTTTGGTTAATATGCTTGCGGCAATTATTATTTTACCGGCACTTTCGACCTTCTTATGGCCAGATAAAAAACATCTGAAAAAAAGCGCTGAAATAAAATAATTTAAATGACAATAAAAAAAATTGTAATGACTTAAAAATTATTTTTATTCAAGTTGTATTCATTAAACTGCATAACTAATCACTAAAATGGCCGAAAGGCCATTTTCTATTTATCGCTACTGAATAATCACTTACCTTTGCTCAACCGCTTTATAAAAATTGGTATTTTTACTCTAATAAAGTACTCGCAAAACAGCAAAAATCACAATAGAATCCGCCCCATAGACTAATCTAAGGTTTTATTTTACAAGAATTTACTATACTTATTGAAATCTTGTTGTAATAAGCTGTGAAAGTTTAAATAACCAATTACATTTCGCCTTAATCTGAGGGTACAAATATGGCGTCATTAGATAATAAATCTTCTGTACTGTTTAAAAATGTTGCAAAATTAATTCACAATAAGGTGCCAAGTGAAACGGCTCCTTTATTAGAAAAATTTACCAGCTTACTTTATAGTAATCTGTCAAAAGATGATCTTGCTGGTCGTAATGACAGCGATGTTTATGGAGCAACATTGAGTCTTTGGAAAGCGTTAAATGCACAAAAAGATGATAAAGCCTTCATACGTGTATTGAACCCTGAAGTCTCCAAACATGGTTGGAAGTCTAGCCATACTGTAATTGAAGTTATTATTAAAGATGTACCATTTTTAGTTGATTCAACCCGAATCGCTTTAAACCGTTTAGGTCTATCTCCACATTTAATATTGAACTGCCCACTAAACATAGTTCGTGGTTATAACGGCAGTGTTGAACAAATATCTCCAGCTCGTGAAGAATTAAAAGACAGCATTTGTGAAACTGTATTTTTTATTGAAATTGACCGTTTATCAGATCAGTCACAATTAGATGAACTAACAGCCGAATTACATTCAGTATATGAAGATGTTTCACTAACGGTTACCGATTGGCAACCATTAATGGAAAAATTCACTGACAGCATAAAAGGCCTAGATAAGTTTAAAGCGCAAGTTGATGAAACTGACTTTAATGAAGCAAAAGAGTTTTTAAACTGGCTTTGTGATAATCACTTTACCTTTATGGGCTTTCGCTCGTATAACGTAGTAAAAGTTGAAGGTGATATTGCCTTAGAAGCTGATATTGATACAAGCTTAGGATTATTACGCAATTCAAATGGCACTAAGCAACGTCTAGTTTCAAAATATTCTGAATCGGCAAGAGAGTTAGCATTAGGTAAAAATTTACTGATACTTACTAAAACTAATTCTCGTTCACGTGTACACCGTCCTGCGCATTTAGATTATATTGGTATTAAGCGTTTTGATAACAAAGGTAATATTGTTGGCGAAGATAGATTCGTTGGCTTGTTTGGCTCGGCTTTTTATAATAATAGCGCCTTGAACGTACCTATCATTCGACATAAAGTTCAACGCGTAGTTGATAATTCTGGTTTTGCTAAAGGCTCACATGCTTATAAAACCTTGATCAATATTTTAGAAACATTCCCTCGTGATGAAATATTACAATCAAAAGAAGATGAATTAATTGACACCGTAAAGGGTGTTTTGCAAATGCAAGAACGAGACAGAACAGGGTTATTTGTTCGTCGTGATGCATTTAATCGATTCTTTTCTTGTATGGTGTATGTGCCTCGTGAGCGTTATAACACGCAATTACGTGTTGATACCCAAGAAATATTACAAAAAGCGTTTGGCACCTCAGCAGAAGTAGAATTTAATACTTACTTCTCAGAGTCTGTACAAGCAAGAACACATTACATAGTCAGAGTTGACTCAACTAAAGCAGATATTGATGTGAAAGAAATTGAACATAACCTAAATCAAGCAGCACGCAGCTGGGATGACAAATTAGTCGATGCCTTAAACATAAATAAAGGTGAAGTATTAGGGAAGTTGCTAAGCCGTAAGTATGCAAATTTTCCACAATCGTATAAAGATGAAGTTTTACCTGGTACAGCTATCGTTGATATTGAAAAACTTGAATCTGTGTCAGCTGAAAAACCACTTGAAATGTTGTTTTACCAGCCGCTTGAAGAAAAAGCTGATTCACGTTTTGTTAAGTTAAAATTATTCCATAAAGGTGAACCATTACATTTATCTGATGTATTGCCTATGCTGGAAAACTTTGGTTTACGTGTTATTGGCGAAAGCCCGTACATGGTGCGTAACTGTGACGGTGAAATGTGCTGGATCCTAGATTTTTCAATGTTGTTAACCGGCAATAAAACCTTTAATTTAGAGCAAGTTCAAATATTGTTCCAAGATGCTTTTGCTAAAGTGTGGCACGGTGAATTAGAAGATGATGGTTTTAACCGTTTAATTTTAGGTGCCGGTCTTGCTGGTCGTGAAGTGTCAATTTTACGAGCTTATGCTAAATATCAGCAACAAATTGGCAGCACGTTCTCACAAAGCTACATTGAGTCTACATTTACTCGTTATCCTAACTTTGCTGAATTATTAATACAGTTATTTGAACTTAAGTTCACACCGAATGGTAAAAATAACAGCAAAGCTATTGCTAAAGTTGTTGAAACTATCGAGTCATCACTTGATAGCGTAGCAAGCCTTGATGACGACAGAATCATCCGTCGTTATGAAGAGATCATTAACGCAACGGTTCGTACAAACTATTTCCAAAATAACGAGCAAGGTAATATTAAGTCATACATTTCATTTAAAATGTTGCCTGAACTTATTCCTGAAATGCCGAAACCGTTACCTAAGTACGAAATATTTGTCTATTCACCTCAACTTGAAGGTGTCCATTTACGTGGCGGTAAAGTTGCTCGTGGTGGTCTACGTTGGTCTGACAGACGAGAAGACTTTCGTACTGAAGTACTTGGTTTAGTTAAAGCGCAGCAAGTAAAAAATACGGTAATTGTTCCTGTAGGTGCTAAAGGTGGCTTCTTCTGTAAACAATTACCTGTTGGCGGCACTCGTAATGAAATATTTGAAGCCGGACGTGAATGTTACAAAACCTTCATTCGTGGTTTATTAGATGTTACTGACAATATTGTTGGTGGTGAAGTTGTTCACCCTGAAAACGTAGTTCGTTTAGATGAAGATGATACTTACTTAGTTGTTGCAGCCGATAAAGGTACGGCAACTTTCTCTGATACCGCAAATGGTATCGCCGAAGAGTATAATTTTTGGTTAGGTGATGCCTTTGCCTCCGGTGGTAGTGTAGGTTATGACCATAAGAAAATGGGCATTACCGCAAAAGGTGCATGGGAGTCAGTTAAACGCCATTTCCGTGAAATGGATATTAACTGTCAAACCACAGATTTCACCTGTTTAGCTGTTGGTGATATGGCTGGTGATGTATTTGGTAATGGTATGCTGTTATCGAAACATATTTGTTTGCAAGTGGCATTCAACCACATGCATATCTTTATTGATCCTACACCGAATTCAAAAGCTACTTACCCAGAGCGTGATCGTTTATTCAACCTGCCGGGCTCAAGTTGGGATGATTACAACCAAGATCTTATTTCAGAAGGTGGTGGTATTTTCTTACGCTCAGCTAAATCAATTAAGCTGACGCCCCAAATTAAGAAAATGCTTGGCACTAAAAAAGTAACTATGGCACCAAATGAATTAATTCAAGCTGCCTTAAAAATGAAGGTCGATTTATTCTGGAATGGTGGTATTGGTACTTATATTAAAGGTACTAACGAAAGTCATTTAGAAGTAGGTGACCGTGCGAACGACTTACTACGCGTAAATGGTAATGAAGTTCAAGCTAAAGTTGTAGGTGAAGGTGGTAACTTAGGTTGTACGCAACTGGGCCGTATTGAATATACAGCCAACGGTGGCCGTATGAATACCGATTTTGTTGATAATGTTGGTGGCGTTGATTGTTCTGATAATGAAGTAAATATTAAAATTTTACTTAATGTATTAGTAGCCAATGGCGACTTAACCTTAAAACAACGTAATAACTTACTATACGACATGACTGATGAAGTTGAAGATATCGTATTAGAAGACTGTTATCGTCAAACTCACTCAATTTCTGTTTCAGAGTCGCGCGGTGCAAGTAAACTTAAAGAGCATGCTCGCTTTATTCACCACTTAGAACGTGAAGGGAAGTTAGATCGTGGTTTAGAGTTTATCCCTAACGATGAAGAAATTGCCGATCGTATGTCGAGCAATCGTGGTTTAACCCGACCAGAGTTATCGGTACTTATCGCCTACGGGAAAATGGTATTAAAAGAACAACTGGTAGTTGATGAAATCACTAATGATACATTTATTAGTGCATTATTGATCAAAGCATTCCCGGTACAGCTTCAAGAAAAATATCAAGCCGAGATGCAAAACCATCCACTTCGCGGTGAAATAATTGCCACTCGTTTGGCCAACAACTTATGTAATTACATGGGGGCTAATTTTGTTTATCGTATGGGTGAAGAAACAGGTGCCGATGTTGCTGAAATTGCTAAATGTTACACCATGGCGAGTGAAATATTTGAGTTAGAAGATATATGGTCAGCCATAGAAGTGCTTGATAATAAAATATCAGCACAAGTACAAACTAAAATGTTATTCGAAATGCGTCGCACAATTCGTCGTGCCACGCGTTGGTTCTTGCGTCACCGTAATAAAGCCCTTGATATTGAGCAATCAATTGAGTTTTATCGTCCTACGTTTAAAATCATGTCGAATAAAATGGACAAATTATTAGTTGATACTGAAGCTCGTCAATTAAAAGTAGGAAAAGAAAAACTGTTAAATGAAAAAGTACCAGCAAAAATTGCTGAACGAATTTCATTATTATCTACGTTATTCTCAACTATGGATATAGCCCAAGTTGCTTGTCAAGAATCTCGTGATATAGAACTTGTTGCAGAGTTATATTTCACCATAGGTGAGCACTTAGATTTACATTGGTTCTTGAATCAAATTACAGCTCAGCCGGTTGAAAACCACTGGCAAGCACTAGCTCGTGCTTCATTTAGAGAAGAGCTGGACTGGCAACAGCGTGCATTAACGTCAGTAATTTTGAAAGGCAGCCCAGACAGTAAAGACATTGATCAAATGTTTGAAGCCTGGATGGAAACGTCTTCACAACCAATTGAGCGTTGGAAACAAATCCTTGCTGACTTTAGAACAACGAAAACTCACGAGTTTGCTAAGTTCTCAGTAGCGTTGCGTGAATTAATGTTGCTTGCTCATCAGTAGTGATCAGTAAGTGTAAAATATTATTAATAATTTATACTTTCTAGCTAGAAATGATAAACTCCCTTTTTAAGGGAGTTTATTTTTTTATAAGCCTAAAAAAATTAGCTATTTCATTCCAATTCCATTTATTTTGAGACGTCATGCTTTATTCTATTGCCCGTAATTTATTGTTCAAACTTAGTGCTGAACAAGCCCACGAATTAACCATTAACATGCTTAAACTACCTGCATCTTTTGCACTTAAAGGTTTGTATGGTGCACAAGTTAAAGATAAACCAGTAGAAGTGATGGGCATAACATTTCCAAACCCGGTAGGCTTAGCTGCTGGCTTGGATAAAAATGGTGAATGTATTAATGGCTTTGGCGCAATGGGCTTTGGCTTTGTTGAAATAGGTACTGTTACACCGCGTCCACAACCGGGTAATCCAAAACCTCGTATATTCCGCTTACCAGAAGCAAATGCGATTATTAACCGCATGGGTTTTAATAATCATGGTGTTGATTATTTAGTAAACCAAGTAAAAAAAGCAAACTTTAAAGGTGTGCTTGGTATCAATATAGGTAAGAACAAAGATACCCCTGAAGAGAATGCCAAAGACGATTACATTTTTTGTATGCGTAAAGTCTATGAGCATGCCACCTACATTACTGTAAATATTTCATCACCAAATACTCCTGGCTTACGTGATCTACAGTACGGAGACGCCCTTAATAACCTTTTAAGCGCGTTAAAGGCCGAGCAAACAGCACTTGCTGCTAAACACGGGAAATACGTACCTATTACCGTTAAAATAGCTCCTGACTCAACAGCAGAAGAAATTGCTGGCATAGCAGAATGCTTGTTAGCCAATGAAATTGATGGTGTTATTGCGACTAACACCACATTAAGTCGTGAAGGCGTAGAAAACTTAGAACATGGCAGCGAAATGGGCGGTTTAAGTGGTTTACCTGTTCAAGATAAAAGTACAGAAGTTATAAAGCTATTAGCCAAAGAGCTTGATGGAAAAATGCCTATCATTGGTGTTGGCGGTATTAACAGTGTTGAAGCTGCCCAAGAAAAACTGGCCGCAGGCGCTAGCTTAGTACAAATTTATACTGGCTTTATTTACGAAGGCCCTAAACTTATCAAAGACATCGTCGACGCAATCTAAAAACAGATAAACTAGGGTCAGAGTCAGGTTATTGTGTAATAACCTGACTCTGACCCTAGTTTTGTTATATTTGATCTATTAGCAAAGCAGAGTTGTTTGGCTGTTGAAGATCTGATTTTATTTCTTTCATCGCTTTTTTAAAATCACTGCGCAAATGTGATTTTAAATGAGTAGCTACTTGTTTTGCTGGAATTTCTTTTAATGTCGTAAACAGCGCCAAACAATAAAGCATTTCCTGCTCAGGTAATGCCACTTCTCTATTGGCATACTTGTTATAACAACTACCACAGCCACCTTTAAATTGATAAGCGGTGTTAGCAAACATCACCCCAAACCCCATGAAACAAGCTAGCAGATCAACTGCTTGTGGAACAAACTCTTCACCTCCAGGTGGTAATACACCACGTTGTGCGACCAAAATTGAAGCAAAGGCTTGCGCAAATGAGGCGACCAAATCTTGAGGTTGGTTAATTTGTGACGGGTTATAACTGACTAAAATCGTGGCATTATTATTCTCACTGTAGTCACTATTAACTATCTGACTTTGTGAGCCGCGCATGCCGTCAGTAAAACTTAGCTTGGCCATAGGGCTTTGTTGATAGTTATCTGGCCTTACCAATTTAATTGGCCAGTGTTGCATGCCGGCATACTTCAAGGTGTGCTCAAATACCGATTGCGCCATTTCTTCTATGCTGTTTACTTTACCAGGATAGAATTCATGTATTGGCAATATTAGCTGAGAGTCTTGTTTAAATACGTTTAAATCAAACTCTCTCAACGCCCAGGAAAAGGTGTCTAATATCCAATTTTTTGTGGCGTTATCAAGTAATGGACTGGTTTTAAATAGGTTGGATAGCATGACAGTAAATAATTCTAAAATAGATTAAAGATGATAGGGCAGAGTAACATCAATAAATACATATTACACTGCCTTGCTTTAACTAAACCAGCTCTAAATTAGACTGCTCTTGTACCTGTTGCTGCAACATTCTTTCTTTATATACTCGTTCGCTTTGTAACCGTTGGTAATGACGCAAGCCATGCTCTTTTTGTCTATCATTTGAAAAAGAAGAAACTCGCTTTAAATAACCAATTACTCTTGTGCCATAATCTACATCTTCACTTCCACACTTGCTACAAGAGTGAAGAGTTCGTTTATCTATATGCTCACATTCATTACAAATAGTAATTTTCACGTTCACACAAAAATAGTTACAGCCGGTTTTGGCTGCTACATTAAACAGTTTTACATATGCCTCTGCCGACAAACTTTCATCTAAATTCAGATGCAAGGCAGAGCCGCCATCAAGGTATTGGTTGATCTCTTTACCATGCAATACAAACTTATCTAAGTGATTACTGCTGTCATCCTCGACTAAGTAGAAATACGAGTTGTAGCAATCACGCTTAGTGAGGTAACCATCTTTAGCATCCCATTTTGCATTTTTAACGCCTAGGTTTTCTGCTGGTACAAATTCAGTATTAAACATATAGCCAAATTGTTTTTTCGCCTCTTGATTGGCTTTAAAAATAACCTGCAAATGTTTACTAACAAAGTCTTTGTATTCTTGGTTATTGCTAACCGTTATGCCTTTATACTCTGCAGCTTCTGCCATGCCATTAATGCCAATAGTTAAAAACTGCTTGTCTAAGGTGATAAAGCCTGCGTCGTATACGCTTAATGCGCCCTGAGCCAAGTAGTCTTCCATTATTTTTCGATAAGCGACCTGATATTTTTGAATTTTTTCAATTTCGGTTTTTAGATCACGACCATCTTGAATCAAACGATTCATATTCATCGTAATTACGTTTATCGAGCCTGTTGCAACGCCACCAGCACCTAACGTAAAGGAGAATGTATTATCAGTTATTTCGTTACGCAAACGGCAACATGACGCTAATGAATCTGGACTATCAGACAAATACATAAAGAA
Organism: Thalassotalea psychrophila; assembly: GCF_031583595.1. Lineage (NCBI taxonomy): Bacteria > Pseudomonadati > Pseudomonadota > Gammaproteobacteria > Alteromonadales > Colwelliaceae > Thalassotalea > Thalassotalea psychrophila. The sequence continues at coordinate 2,894,712 of NZ_CP134145.1, read as the reverse complement.
TGAATTACCCATAGCTTTTTCTTTGGCTAGGTTGTAAGCGAAGTCTTTATCTTTACATTCACCATTTTCGGTAAGCATAGCTGCGGTGATAACAGGGAAGGTAAGTACTGCTTTTTCTCGCTCACTGTTTATCCAAGTTAAAAAGAAATTCTGCAATTTATCTACGCTGTCCCAACTTGGTTTAGAAAAGTCAGGGAAAACAAAGTCTTCAAACATTGATTGAAAATAAAATTGATCAAATATTGAAATATTCCAAAACACACTTTGGTAACCACGTGCCGCGGCTGGTTGGTTTAATGCATAAACAACATGCTGTAAGTGGTTCTCAATCGATTTGCTATGATTGTCTAGGTAGTTATCACCAAATTCTTTACGGGCGAAATAATCAAAATAAGTTAAAAACTCCACCGACGCTACTGCACCTGCAAATTGTGCGGATATAGCAAAAATCAAGTTAACAAATGAACCACAAAACGACTCAATATGTTTTGGTGCTTTTGACTCACCGCCAAGTTTCGTTAAACCATCAAGTAAAAATGGGTACATACTAATTGATGTGCAATACGGCTTAATGCTGGTTTCATCATGAACATAAATTTCATGATCTTCAATTTGTCGTTTATATTCTTCGGCTAAATCGGCATCAAAAATTTCACTGATTTTATTTTTTACCAATGAACGATTAATTTGCACGTAGCAATCTTTTAGTAGTTCAGCCTCTAAAGTGGCAATATTTTTTTGTGTAACATTGGCGTTGGCATCCATTTTAGAGCCATCGGCAGCATTTTTAGCTGCAAAATACTCTTCAATGTAAGCTGTTTTATTATTAATTTGTTCTTCGCTAAGCCGCAACATGTTGTATTCCTTCTTTTATAAATAGATGATTTAAGGTGTTACCTGCGGTTAAATCAATGAATTGTTGATTTGTATCAGGGTTGTTTAAACCACCCCTGTCAGGATCCCATTTTCCAATTTTTGCATAATTTAAATGCTTACTTATTTGCTCATCAACAATATTTTCGCCAGTATATAGACAGGTTTTCAATCCCTGTTTTTGGGCTAAAATGAGCTTCTCTATAAGAGCATTTTTTTGCCATTCTCCGCCCATGAATAACACTGTAGAAATTAGCCCTTGGTACTTGTTAATCCATTGTTGAAAATTTGTGTTGGTTAACTGTTGGCCAAAGTTTTTATTCCAAAGCTCAGTGCTGTGACAACCCTTGCAACCTACTTGGCAACCAGTAATGCTAAAGCATAAACTGATCTCATTTGGCACTTCCTGGAACACTATTGTTGGCGGTAGGCAATTAAAAGTCATAAACTATATATTGTGTTGTTATTGTTGTTAAACACACTATATAGTGTTTGTGTGGTGGTAAAGTTTGATCTAGATCAAAGTTTTATGGTTTTAATATCCCCAAATTAATTAGGGGATATTATTTAATCTAAAGCTGATTAATAAAAAACAGTGCAAGAAATAAAGTGTAATAAGTCGTAATTTAATGCTGTAAAGGCTAATCAATAAAGGTGTATAGGATGTTAAATTGAGGTTGGGAAAATATACCTGATAAGCGTCATTTAGTTCACAAACTTGCATTTTTCAGCTAAATTTAACTGTGGGCTGTTGATCTTTGCGGTACAAATTTTGTTCAACAGATCCTACTAGAATTTAATATCAGCAAGGAAGCAATATGAAGCGTTTAATTATTTGTTTTGATGGTACGTGGAATAACCCTGAGCAAGAAGAAAACGGTGTCACCTCGCCAACCAATGTTTATCGTTTAAAAAACTCTATCAATGCAAGCGCAAACAATTCAGCGGTTATACAAAAAGTTTTTTATCATCCAGGCGTCGGCGGTGAAGAAATTGGTTTTATTGATGAGTTTCTTGGTGGTGCCCTTGGCTTAGGTATAAACCGTCATATCACCAGTGCTTATCATTGGTTAGGTTTAAATTATAAAGAAGGTGATGAAGTTTTCTTATTTGGTTTTTCTCGCGGAGCTTTTTCTGCAAGAAGCTTAGCCGGTTTTTTAGGTAAGGGCCTGTTAGATCTGCAAGATATTTCGGCTAAAGATAGTTGGCAGCGAGTCGATACCGCGTTTAAGCGTGGCTACAAAGATAAACTGCCACAAAATAGTTGGGCTAAAGCTCATTGGCAGTTTTTTCATAATAAAGGGCCTATCCCAATTTCCTTTTTAGGCGTTTGGGATACAGTCGGAGCTTTAGGTATTCCGGATGATTTAGAGATCATCAATTTATTAGATCGCAAAGAAGCATGGCAATTTCATGACACTAAATTGGCTGAGCATATTAAACACGCTCGTCACGCTATGGCTATAGATGAAAAACGAACCAGTTTTACCGTTACCCGTTGGAGTAATGCCGTTGAACACAATGACGCAGTAGAGTTATGGTTTCCAGGTGTACATTCTGATGTAGGGGGAGGTTACCAAGACTGTGATTTATCAAACGGTGCATTGCAATGGATGATAGAACAAAGCAAAGTTTTTGGTTTAGAGTATCGACATGATATTGAAGGTTTAATTACAGCCAACCCTGTGGGGGTTTTGCATAACTCATTCAAAGGAGCATTTTCTAAATTACGCTCTCGGCCAAGAAATATACCGGCATTAATTAGAGCTAATTCACTGCAGTTTCATCCGAGTGCGTTTATTCGACAGCGTATATCACCAATAGAGCATGAGCCCTATTATCCGACACAAATTCTTGCCCTTGATGAAAGCACAACAGTACAGGTATATGCGAAGTGTCGATGGAATAGAACTTCGGTATATTTAGCACAAGGCCATGAATATGTATTTAGTGCTAATGGTCAATGGCAAGATGGTAGTGAGAGCTGTGATTGGCTTGGTACTGAGCGGAATAATCAACGCACTGCAGGAGATTTAATTCGTGCAACCTCAAGCTTTTTAGGAAAGTTTGAGTCGTTAATTAAACGCTTTAGTGACAATACTTCTACAGATTTTTTTGCTAGTAAACGAGTAGAAAACAAACCTTGGTTTGCGTTAATTAGTGCGATAGCAAACGACAGCGGACAAACCCATAATAAATTAGCTGTTAAGCATAATAATGATTATCAACAAGTGGTCAAGCATGATGGTAGTGCTATTCCACATCAATATTTGCAACTGGCAGATCACCAAGCTAATAAGCCATTGTTGATAAATTACCCTGGCTATTTATATTGTTTTGCTAATGATGCTTGGAGTTTTTATGAAAACAACAAAGGCTATATTGAATTAACCATTACTAGGGTAAAATAAATAACTAAAATAATGGCAAAATGTTATTGAGAAATTTAATAACATGCCTTACTTTGAACGTAGCACTTTTACATCTTTATTATAACTACAAAAGACTCACACCTTTAGGGATTCAATGCGTTTTATCCATACATCAGACTGGCACATTGGCCGGTTATTTCAAAACATCTCATTACTTGACGATCAGCTTTTTGTATTAAAGCAAATTAAGCAGTATGCCGAAGATCATAAAATAGACGCTTTAGTGGTGTCCGGAGATATTTTTGATCGCTCTGTACCGCCAAGTGAAGCGGTTGATGCATTAAATAAGTTTATTAGAAGTATGGAAGCATTAGCTATTCCAATCATTATGATCAGTGGTAACCACGACAGCGCTAAACGCTTACGTTTTGGCGCCAAGCAAATGCAAAAAGCAGGCTTACATATTCTTGCTGATTTAAGTGAAATTGAACAAGGAATTGTTATTAATAGTGAAACGGGGCCGGTGACATTTTACGGCATTCCTTATCATGACCCTGTAGAAGTACGTGAAGCATTTAATACAGTCGAACAGGGAATAGAGATAAAAACCTATGATCAAGCACATACTTTTGCGGCTAATAAAATATTAGCCGACAAAGCGGCTAATTTTCCAGAGCAACCTGCAGTATTACTCAGCCATTGTTTTATTGATGGCGCCAGTGAATCAGACTCTGAACGACCGTTATCGATAGGCGGCGCTGATCGAGTATCATGGCAACCATTAACTGATTTTGATTATGTTGCATTAGGACATTTGCATGCACCGCAGTACAAAGGTGAGCAGCATATCCGTTATAGTGGTTCATTGCTTAAGTACTCGTTTTCTGAATACAAACAAAAAAAGGGCGTTACTTTAGTTGAAATGGACGCTAAAGGCTTTAAAACTCAACAACATTTACCGTTAACTGCAAAGCATGATTTACGAGTGATAGAAGGCACGCTAGAAGAGCTAATAGAGCAGGGTAGAGCCAATTTAAAAAGTACAGAAACAGCCAATGATGATTATTTATTAGCAAAGCTTACCGACACGCAAGTAATATTAGATCCTATGGGCCGACTTCGAACCGTTTATCCTAACGTATTGCAAATAGAACGCACTAATTTTGATCTGCAAAGTGGCAGCAAATTAAGCCAAAACACAGCATCTTCAAGCGCTAACCAGCGCAGTGAAGAAGAAGTGTTTACCGACTTTTTCAGCCAAGTTATGAATACTGAATTATCAAAAGAGCAAATTGCTATATTGCAAACCACTATTACCGATGCTCGTACTAGTATGGAGGACGAATAATGAAACTCCATAAACTCAGCATTCAAGCCTTTGGCCCCTTTGCCAAGACCGAAACAATCGATTTTTCTGAATTAGGCGATAATCCTTTATTTCTAATTGATGGACCAACTGGTGCGGGTAAGTCATCTATTTTACATGCAGTTTGTTATGCCTTGTATGGCGAAACTACCGATGAAGATAGAAAAGACATGGGCGTACGGTCAGACAATGCTGCTGATGAAACGTTAACCGAATTAAGCCTCGACTTTTCAATAAGAGATCAACTTTATCGAATTACTCGTATTCCCACCCAGCAGCGAAAAGCCAAACGCGGAGACGGCTATACTGAGCAGAAGTCAGAAGCACATTTAATAAAAATATTAGCTGATGGCGAAGAACAAACCTTGGTTACTAAAAAGGTAAAAGACGCCAACGAGCAAATTAAACTAATTGTTGGCCTATCAGCCCAGCAATTCAGGCAGGTAATGGTATTACCGCAAGGTAAATTTAGAGAGTTACTGCTGGCTAATTCTACTGAGCGGCAAGCCATTTTATCTACCCTGTTTCAAACCGAAATTTTCCAGCGTATTGAACAATTATTAAAAAACCAAGCAGGGAATATTGAACGCGAATATGCTCGATTTAAAGATCAAATAACTGAAGCGCTCAATGAAGTTTTTGTTGATGGCAAAGAAAATTTAATTGCCGCAGTCACAACGGCTAAATCTAAGCAGGATGAATTAAATGTGGCCAAACTTGCGGTAGATGAAAAACGCCAACTTAGCCATAACAACGTAGAAGCTGCACAAACACTAGCTAAATTATTTGCCAATAAAACACAAAAGCAACAAAGTTTAGCCGAGCATACTCTGCGCAAAGACAATGTTGAGCACAAACGCGAGCAATTAACCTTAGCAAAACAGGCAGGGATAATTGCCCCTAAATATCATGCATTACAGCAAGGGCAAGTTGATTTTAAAAATAACGAAACACAATATCAAACAGCCCTGCAAACTAAACAACAATTAGCTTTAAACCTTGAACAAGCATCGAAACAATTAGAACTAACAACTGAAAAATATCAGCAACGCGATCAGTTAGTTAATCAAGACATTACCTTACAAGGCTATACACAAACATTATCTGGTCTAGAACAATTACATCAACAAAAACAGCAATGCCAAGAGCTTGAGAAAAAAGCGACAGATAAGCATAGCGAATTAAAACAAAACTTTACTCAGTACACCCAACGCAGCGAAAAAGGTTTAAAGGTCATACATGACTTGCACCAAGAGTTGCAGGGTAAAGCTGAAATGGTGCGAGCTCAGCAAACGTTACAGCAACAAGTTAACGGTTTAACCTCATTACTATCGATTGGTCAAACTATGGCTAATCAGCAAGTAAAAATTCAACAGTTAGAAATGACGTTTAACCAAGCTAAGCAACAGTGTGAACAAGCAACATATAATGCCAATCAACTTGAAATGCTATGGCACTCAAATCAAGCGGCTATCCTTGCACAAACACTACAAACTGATGCGCCGTGCCCTGTTTGTGGATCAATTGAACACCCTGAGCCGGCAGTTACTTCTACAGAAATGGCCAATGCGACAAAAGATCATGTAGATACGGCAAGAGGTGAACAAAATAGGCTTGTTCAAGCTCAAAGTGAAGCGGATAAAGCCTTTGGCGCAGCCAAGCAAGAATTAACTCAACTAGAACTTCAAAAGCAAAAGCTGAACACTGAACTTGGCGAAGGATTTAATAAAATCTTAGAGCAGGTAAATCAAGAGTTTAACACTGTAAATAAACAAATTTTTGATTTAGAGACTAAAGAAAGTAAATTACCTAAATGGCAACAAGCTCAACAAGATATGCAAGAACAACTAGCGCCAATAAGTCAAAATATTGCTCAATTAGAGCAAGAGATCCCAACATTACAAGCGAATACTGTTGCTGCATCGACAAAGTTGCAAACAGCAGAGCAAGCATTGCCAGAGCAATACCGAAACGCTGTAGAGCTTGAAACAGCCATAATTAGCAATAAAAAACAAATAGAAAAACTTGATATTGATTTACGGATTGCTCAACAGCAACACCATAAAGCAAGTAATGATAGCAGTGCAATTAATGCAACCATTGACCAAATATCGGCAAATAAAGCCACATTATCTGAACGAGTTGAAATGCTTACATCAAGCTGGCAACAAGCTTTAGATGACAGTATGTTTGATAATGTTGCAGCTTTCACTCAAGCAATTTTAGCGAATGAATTACTCGAACAATTCGCTCAAGACATTGAATTATTTGATAAAACTTTGCAAGGTTTGCAGTCAGAACTGTCGGTACTTGATCAACAGTTAAAAGATAAAGTTGCGCCAAATTTAGATGAGCTTAATACGAACTTAATTGAACAGCAAAATTTGTATAAGCAAGCAGAAGAATGCTGGGCTTTAGCTAGAAACCAACACAGTAAGTTGCAAGACATCTTAACTAAAATAACCCGGATTGAAGCTGAACAAGAAGACAATAAAAAGCAATTTGAAGTGATCGGCACATTAGCCAGTGCAGCTAGCGGAAAGGGCAATGTAAAAGTTTCTTTAGAGCGTTTTGTACTGGGCGATTTACTCGACTCAGTATTAGCCATAGCCAGCAAACGTTTACATATTATGAGTAAAGGCCAATATCGCCTGGTGCGCCAAGATGAAGGCACCCAAAAACGTAATGTGACAGCCGGCTTAGATTTAGCCATAGACGATGCTTATACCGGTAAAGTTAGGCCTGTTGCTACATTGTCAGGAGGAGAATCGTTTATGGCTTCATTATCACTGGCACTAGGCTTAAGCGATGTAGTACAACAGCGCTCTGGTGGTATACAGCTTGATACCTTGTTTATCGATGAAGGCTTTGGCTCGTTAGATCAAGAATCATTGCAACTTGCCATTCAAACGTTAATTGATTTACAAGCAACAGGCCGAACAATTGGCATTATCTCGCACGTATCAGAGCTAAAAGAACAAATGGCACTGCGTATAGACGTACAAAGCAGCAGGGCGGGCAGTTCGATCACTACTATTGGAGTGTAGGTTAGTTATGGATACCCGATACCCGAACGAGCCGGGCATGACGTGAGCCGGGCATGACGGAAGTGAGCCGGGCATGACGTTTTTTTATCCCCATCATGCCAACAAAAAAGCCAATGCATTTGCATTGGCTTATCAAAAACGAATCTTAAGTACCTAACTAATCAGTACTCATAGACATATCCTCTCTTAGTACATATACGGTATATTGTGTTGAATGGAAATTTTCTCCCCAAGCTTTAAATACCGCAGCGGCTTTATCGGCATCGCCTATTTGCTCTGCAAAAGCTGTAGAAAATGATTTGTCAGGATCTTCCATTTCCGCGTAATTTTCGTAAGGTATAACTAGGCTTAAGTTTTCATCACCACCAATTTGCCAAGTCCAAGACCAAGAGTATGGCCATTTCATTGCTTTAGCGGTTTCGCTGAGAACTTTTTTGCCTTCACTAACGCCTTTTCCTGCGCCAACTTTTACACTATAGTCCGTCACAGCAAAGTATTTGTAGTTGTTTTTACCATCTGGCCAATTACTATTTTTGAAATCTATTCTTGAATAATAATGTTCATAGTGGGCCACATATTTTGCTACATTTTCATTCCAGTGGGCATCCATTTTGTTGTCGCTCTCCCACTTTTTATAAGCTTCAACATCTTTAAAAGCGGTACAACAGTATCGAACTACATAGTAGTTTAAGTTCTTTCCAATAACAGGCGTATAAGCTTGCCATTGACGAGGGTCACCCTTAGATGCTCTGTATTTGATATGTTCTTGAAAGGCTTTTTCAAATCCAGCTTGTTGCCCTGGATTAGGCACCATAACCCAAACATCTGCCAGTGAATGAGGCTTTTCATCAGCAGCAAATGCTGAGAAACTTAATTGAATAATTGCTAGTAAGCTAACAATGAATGATTTTAGTATTACTTTGTTCATTACGTTTTCCTTTAATGAATTGATATGCCTAGCTACAATTCTTTGAAACAACTCACAACAACAAAGTAATTAACTCTATGAATTCAAATGGCATTAAAGCCAGCATGATTACCGTTAAAGCCTAGCAAAAAATATAGAAATCACAATTTTGGTGTTACAAAGGGGTAACACATGATTACATTTACGTGGGTATACTCGCGCTGTTGTTAAGTAAACAAGGCGTGGCGTTATTTTGAAAACTCGTAAACACTCAATATTAAAAAAGAAAAAACAAGTTGAACACGGAACCTCTGCAGGTCAAGTTTTAACTGTTTTTTTCAAACTATTATTAAACTCATTGCCATTTATTGCAAAAGGCTTTTACGACATTTTAAAAACTCAAATTACCGGTAAATCGAACATCCATCAAAAAACCAATATTTATAGAAATAAGGCTGACAAGTAAATTTCATTGTTACTAGACCCTGAAATAAATTCAGGAAATTGTAGAGTTATTAGCTATTTAACTATTTTCTTCTAAACTTAACTTTTGTACAAAAACTAGCATTATCAGCAATCAAGCTGAATGGTTTATCTAATAACCGGATGGTTTAATGCTATTTAATTCATTTTCATTTATATTTTTCTTTTTAATTGTTCTCGCCTTACACAATATGCCATTTAGCTGGCGTGTTAAAAAATCTAACCTGCTTATTGCCAGTTACCTATTTTATGCCGCATGGAATCCTCCCTTTGTAATATTGTTGTGGATCTCAACAGTTGTAGATTGGCACGTTGCAAAACGGATGTTTAATGAACAAAGGCCACATGCCAGAAAAGTATTACTTGCGATAAGTGTGATAGTTAACCTTGGCATGCTTGGATTTTTTAAATATGGCCAATTTCTTCTCGATAACTTTATCGCACTTATGGCGGTATTCGGTATTGAATACCAAGCTGCAGCATGGGAAATAATATTACCCGTAGGTATTTCTTTTTATACCTTTCAAACTATGGCGTACTCTCTTGATGTGTATCTAAAAAGAGCTGCGCCAGCTAAATCGTTATTAGATTTTTCTTTATTTGTTACCTTTTTTCCACAATTAGTGGCTGGGCCCATTGTTAGGCCTACCTATTTAATTCCGCAATTTGCCAAACCTAGAGTCGCAACAATTAACCAATTGTTATGGGGTATAGGGTTAATGATTATCGGCATGTTTTCTAAAGTAGTAGTGGCCGATGGTTTATTAGCACCTGCGGCTGAGGCTGTTTTTGCTTCACATGAACAGCTTAATCCCATTGATGCATGGCTAGGAACGTTGGCATTTTCAGGGCAAATATTTTGTGATTTTGCCGGTTATTCAACTATTGCGATTGGTGTGGCATTAACCTTAGGTTTTTCTCTACCTAATAATTTTAACTACCCTTACGCCGCAATTGGTTTTTCTGATTTTTGGCGTCGTTGGCACATATCATTGTCAAGCTGGTTAAGAGATTACTTATATATCCCCTTAGGGGGCAATAAAAACGGTTCAAGACGAACCTTTATTAACTTAATGTTGACGATGCTGCTAGGTGGTTTATGGCATGGGGCAGCATGGACATTTGTTGTTTGGGGTGGTTTACATGGTTTGTACTTGGCTGGCGAAAGAATTCTTCGGCAAAAATATCAACAGGTAGCACTATGGCACACAACACAAGGTAAAATAATACTTGCGCTTGTTACTTATTTTTTAGTGAACATTACCTGGGTATTTTTCCGCGCGCCTGACTTTGCTACAGCTTGGCGAATGATGCAATCTATGCTGCTATTTAGTGGTGATAAAAATGTACTCTCTAGCCAATATATTATTCAAACGATAATAACCATCAGTATTATGCTTGGCATTCACTGGTATATGCGAAATAGAAAACTAGAACAAGTTATCAATAATATTTCTTTACCTGCACTAAGTGCTACCGGCGCGACCTTAATGTTTTTAATTGCGATCTCGCAAGGAGGAAGCAATGCCTTCATCTACTTCCAGTTCTAACATTGTAGAACGCGATATTCCCAATAAAAGTTGGGGCAAGCTCTTTGTTGTTATGGTTATTTTATTTATTGTTTTAATAGCTGCTTGGGAAATGTATTGGCGCAGTGAAGGAGCTAAACCTGACTATTTAAACTCAGACAGTTTGTGGGCTATTGAACGCCGTAAAGTGCAGGAAAACTCGGTGGTGTTTACTGGCTCTTCTCGAGTGTTGTTTAATATGCAAACCGATATTTGGCAGCAACAAACCGGTATTAAACCTATACAATTAGCGTTAGAAGGGACAACTCCAATAGGTGTTTTAGAAGATTTAGCCGACGATGACAACTTTAAAGGGACAGTGTTTGCTGGTGTTGCCCCAGGGTTGTTTTTCTCAGGTTTTGAATACCGACAAAATGCTTTAAAAGCTTATCAAAAAGAAGCACCTTCACAATGGCTTGGTCAACAACTATCTATGCTTATTGAACCCTTTTTCGCGTTTATTGAGCCAGATTTTGCTTTATTTACCGTACTTAAAAGACAAAGCTGGCCTACACGGGAACAAATTAAAATTGAACTTGATGTTCGGGCTTTAGCTCTAATGTCAGCAGATAGAAATACGCAAATGTGGGATAAAGTTGTAAAGGATGAACAATACCGTAAATTAGCCATAAAAATATGGATGCAGGGCTTTGAGCCTATCGATAAAAAAACGCCGGAAAAAATAGCCAAAATGCGTGAAAACAGAGATAAACAAATAGCAAGAGCGGTAGCAGTTAACAAAAAAATGCTCGCAAAAGGCGCTACACTTATCTTTGTCAGAATGCCATCACAAGGTTTTTATACAATGAAAGAGGGCATGTATAATCCAAAAGAAACGAACTGGGATGTTTTACTTAAAGAAACTGGTGCCCCCGGCATTCATTTTCAAGACTACCCAGATTTAAATAAATATACATTGCCCGAAGACTCCCATTTAGCGGCAGAAGATGCAAAATCCTTTACTAAAGATTTTGTTGCTATTTATCAAAGTATGAACGATGAAGCCGATTATGGAACCCTTTCCGCTCAATAAGGTAATACCGATACACTTGATGCTATTTGTAAAAAGAAGCGTCTGGTGACCCTTTAAAACAACCTAATACATAAGGAAAACCATCGGTAATGTAATAGCCGTAAACACCATCTACAGTCATACCATTACATTCGTCTAAGTCTCCTAGGCCTTCTACATACTCATTGTCATCTCGGTAAGTGCCATCATAATTGCCTCCAGGGCTACCACTTGTAGTAGGGCGTACACCACTTTTTACTTGATAACTCGGCAAAGCTTTTCTTACCGTGCCGTTATCATCAAAAAAAGGACCTAATATAGGGAAACCATCAGCGGCAAAGCCTACTACAGGAGAAGTGTTACCGTTATTTTCTGCTTGATAAAAAGCATTAGGGGTACCGTGATAATGATAAGTGCCATCGGGTTGTGCGTGGGCGTTATGACTATCTACCGAAAAGCCGCTCAGTGGTGACATAGGATCATAACGCCAAGGTTGGCTCATATCATTACAACCAACTTTGCCATTACCAACGCCAAAGCAACCTGCGGCTAATAAATCAACCTTTACCCCGTTGAGCAATATGGCATTGTCCACTTGCAAACTTATGTCTGTAGCAGTGCTGGCAAAGCTTGGATTGTTGGTTATTTCAAACGTATCGTTTTGCGCAGTTACATTATTTGGAAAACTTCTGTCACCATCATTAAAGTCATGGTTTGGGATAGCATTGGTGTTAAAAATACATTTCTCTGCAGTGGTGCTAATAACTAAATCACCAGCGAATACGGTGGAGTTATTTACATCTAATACATTAGAGCTGTAACGCTCAACATAAGCTGAGCAATTGGCGCTTCTATTTTCAAAAATTTGATTGGTAATGTCTAAAGCCGGGCCAGTTGTTGTATTACGAACCGAGCTGGCGATGTCTTCAAGTGCGTGCACAATGTCATGACTTTCAAATGCGGTAAGCAGTAAGTCATTTGTTTCAGCCAGATCGTTTTCAACATCAAACAACTGCTGGTCACCATTGGCAAATTCAATTAATTTATAATCACCGTCACGTACGACCCATCCGGTAGTTGTGTCACTTTCAAACTCCGAATAATTATAATTTCTAACCTGTTCATTACTAGTTAAGGTTTTAACAAAGCTTTGGCTGTCAAACACGTTACTGGTATTGCTACCGGCAAGTTCTACTATGGTGGCAAATAAATCAACACTGTTCACCAATGCGCCTTCAAATTCATTATAGCGATGTACGCCTTTACCAGAAATTAGTAGTGGCACTCTAATCCCGCCTTCATATAAGCTGCCTTTGGCGTGTTCTTTATCAAATACACTTGTATCTATAACAAGTTTAGGTGTGCCATTATCACCCATAAAAATAATTATGGTATTGTCTTGTTCGTCTGCTGGTAGTGATGCAATTAAACGACCAATTTCACTATCCATGGCCTCTATGGCAGCAAGATAGTAGTCACGTTTATTGGCATTTATATCGGCTTCATTTCCAGTTAAATCACTTCTGTTGTGCAAAGATGCTGGCGGTAAATGAAATGGTGAATGCGGCGCAGAATAGGCAAGCCAAACAAACCATGGAGTTGATTGCTCTGCAATCCAATCGATCGCCAAGTCTGTCAATTTAGTCGTGTGGTATTCATTAACCGTGCTGGTCTGTCCGTTAACGGTTAGTTCCCAATTGTAATAATCATTTAGGTTGCCTAAATTACCTGCATAATGTTCAACACCACTGTCATTAGGGTGGCTGGCAGCGCTTTGTGCGCCACCCAAATGCCATTTACCAAATACTGCTGATTGATAGTGAGAGGTTGCAATATCTGCCTTTAAATATTCAGGCAGAGTTTGTAACGAAGGATCTAATTGTGCGGGTACATAGGTTACACCACTATTAATACCATGCTTACCGGTTAAAATTGACGCTCTTGTTGTAGTACAAGCGGGTGTTGCCCAAGCATTTGTATAGGTGATACCTTGTTCTGCCAGGTTGTTAAGATTTTCTGTATTAGGTAAATCAGTTGAATACGAGTACTGTGCAGAAGCATCTAACCCTTGGTCGTCACTTAATATGAATAAAATATTAGGTGACGTTGAGGGCGTTTCATCATTACCAGTGTCATCAACAACTGGGGTGTCAACAACTGGAGTGTCAACCACAGGAGTAATAACTTCTGAATCATCAGATGAACCACTTCCACCACAACCTATCAATAATAGAACTGAAAACAGTGGCAACAATTTATACATAGAATTACAACTCAATAATGGGCTTAATTTAACTATAAGCATATTAAAATATTTTACAGTCAGGGATAAGTAAGGGTTTTGTAAAATTATTGTAAAGGTACAACTCCTTAGTTTTAAGGCGTTATTACACGTATCCTGTTACCGTAATGTCTCACATGCGGAAATCTATGCTTGAGTTAACAGAATGGATACCCGAACGAGCCGGGTATGACGTTTAAGAGCTGGGTATGACGTTTAGGGGGCCGGCATGACGGTTCCTTCTCTCCGTCTTTACCGCGAAGGCGGTAATCCATTTTCTTTATGGGTACCCGAACGAGCCGGGTATGACGTTTAGGGGGCCTGCATGACGGTAAGGGCCTGAAATGACGCTGACTGTCTTGGCAGAATGGTTCCCTCTCGTCGTCATTGCCGCGCATGCGGTAATCCATACAAAAGGCAAAAAAAAACCTCCAAATGGAGGTTTAAAAATAAAAATATAAGTCCCAGGGAGAAACTAAATTTTGTTTACGTAATATATGACGCAACTAAACCAATAAAGTTCCAGACTTAGTGAAAAAAAATAAATAAAGTTTAAAAAGTGAGAACATTGTTTTTAAATATCTGTACACTGAACTTCAAATCATCAATAGAGACCCTTCAATGGATCATAACTTGCAACAAGCCTATTTAAATACTGACTACATTATTGATGATGAATTAGGTTTTTGGCAAATTAACATCGGCGATACCGACCGTCCACTTAGCCGCTATTTAAATACCTTCGAAAATCCAACTGCAGCGTTTATTACAGCCTGTAATCCAATGAGTAAAAAGCTCAAAGAAGGGCAGAACCAACAACGCCAAAAACAATTACAACAAGCGGTAAGTAAACTTGGTTTAGCTTGTTGTAAAGGTTATGGGCTTAGCCAACATAACGATTGGCCGAAAGAACACAGTTTGTTAATTACCAATATCACTAAACAACAAGCCAGCCAATTAGCTAAAGACTTTCAACAAGCCGCTTATGTTTGGATTGATGATAAAGGCTTAGTGTCGCTAGTTTCACTACAAGAATATTAATCAGTAATTACAAGTTTGTAGCTTATGTTACTATCATTATCACTTTCTACATCCATTGCTCTAACTGCTACAAAGTAGTATTCATTTAAGTTTGCAGTAAATGTGATCTCATGACCGTTTTGAGTTTGCATAAAGTGTGTCATTTCTAAAGAATTACCATATTGGTCAATAAGTTCAATTGCTATATTGTTATTTTGATTAAATGGATGTGTACAATCATTTAAAGCTTTACATAAATATATAGATATTAAGTCAGTAGAATTGGAGCTGAATACAACAAAATCAGTAGGATCTGTATTTTTATTAACGGTACCACTTATTAGTAATGAAGTACTTTTTCCTAACACAAACTTATAGGCTTGTTCTATCTTGTTGTTTGGCTCTGTTTCAACGATACTGTGGCTCTGCCAAGAGCTAGTATCGTTACTAGGATTATCGCTTTGAGGGGGCTGAGTAGGTTTAGTTGATTGAAAAACTTCAACAACAGGTTGGTACTCTGCTTGGCTATCTGGACAATAAGTATATTCATATTCATCACATTGCCCTCCAAGCCAAGCAAACAGCATTCCAAAACCACCGACACCATGACAGTCAAGCTCAGTTTTTTGATAACACTCTTCTTCCTCTTCATCTTCAGCCACACAAGAGGTAAGAGTGAGTATCAATAAAGTGTTCATCAATAATAACGATATTGGAGTTTTCATAACTGCTCCTCAAAATATTTTATGCCCACTAATACAAAAAGCAGTTACTATGCCAACACATATATAAGAGCTAATCTGTTGTTTTTTGAGTGTTTTTATTGTGATTGATAGTAGGGTGGTTGTAAGCTTTATTGACAAAATTGTACATTTACTAATGCAAATATGTAGATCAAAGCAATATGGTGTCTAAAGACTTAATGTTTAACTGGCCAAATGAGCATTAACAACAATATGTGTATTACTTAAAGGTTGGTTTAATGGTGGGATTGTGTTTAATTTGTGTAAAAAATAAAAAACATATAATTATCAATAACTAATAAATAATCAGTGCAGCATGTTGCTAACATAAATTAAACAGATAATTCACACACCTTTCAGCTTTGTAACAGCCCCTTCCCATAACTCCAATTGTTACTTATTGTAACCAAGTTGTTTTTAATTATTGCCACTAAGGCAATTAAGAAGGTTTTATGGCCATATTTATTGTGTGCATGTTAGGTGTACTTGGCATTGTAGTTTGTAATGAAATTAAATGGTTTTAATCATTAGTTATTAAAAGATCTGCAGTTGTACAAGAACATAGATAACTATCACCAGAATTCTTGGGGAAGAAATAACGAGGGGAAACCCGAGTTAACGCTAATAAAAACAACAATAAAAAATTATAGGCAAGTTTACTTGCCATTCAATACCGAGCTTGCTCGGTATTTTTTTGCTCAAGGAAGAGCTATATGCAGGAAATACATGGATGTATAATTTTCTGATTTTCCTTTGAATCAGTAAAATGAATCCTAACCTGGTTGGCGTGAATTCATTCGCGCGTTATGGCGCAGCCACGTTCTTTGCTCTTTCTTCCTCTTCGAGGATAACGTCCGATTAAAATCAAACCAACCAAAAAACCTAATCTGGTTGGCGTGAATATATTCGCGCGTAATTGCGCAGCAAAAAATCCAAGTCTCCGTCTTTATCTACTCGTTACGGAATCCATATATTTCAGGCAAAATAATTTTTACCATCCATGGAAATTCTGCATATCCTTTTTCAAGAGCAAAAAAAAACCACCTCAAGGTGAGGTGGTAAAAATAGTATTTCAGGGAGGAAAACTATGTAAAAATTAACTGTGTTTATAATAACTTCAACCTAAGAATAAAGCCGTTAACCAAATGTAAAACACTGCAATAAATTGTTGTTAATAACGAGTAATGCAAGGGTTACTTAATCGTTAATCCACATTTATTGTAGGTTGTTTAAGGAAGTTAATATTGTTATATTTTTAAGCTTATAGTTTTAAAATAAAAATAATAATACTAGGTAACAATATGCTGAATCCTCCCTGCGGTAATGCGACTAAACTCTTAATAACATCAATAATGTTAGTTCTATTAACTGCCTGTGGTGGTTCTAGTTCAAATAAAAAAGTGGATGAAATAATTGATCCTGCCCCAATTCCAACACCAGATCCAGAACCCACAATTGAGATCAGTTTGATTGGAGAACTTGTCACCGATGAAACCGCTGGCATCATGTCTATTACCATTAAACAATCTGTTGCTTTAGATACTGATGTTGAATATACGGTAACCACTGTTAATGGCACTGCACTTGCGGGTAGTGACTTTATCCCTATTGATCAAATGGTTAGTGTTGCAGCGGGGCAAACTGAACATACACTGAATATCGAACTTGTTGATGATAGCGAGTACGAGTGTCAAGAAAATTTTAGTCTCGCCATTGCTAATAGCGACGATAGTGTGAATGTCGAAATTATCATTAATAAAGACACCGACCCAGGTCCAAACCTTATTATAAAAAACACCGAGTTAGATTGGCAAATTGCAGAAAATCACGGTGAGTTAACATTTGATGTTGAGCTCGATACCGCAGTTTGTGAAGACACTGCAATAACTGTTGCCGGCTCTGGTAGTGCTACATTAGGCGAAGATGTAAATGCCTCAGTAGGGATTATTGCAGCGGGCGAAACCAATGCCACATTAGCGCTTAAAGTATTAAACGATGAAATTAAAGAAGGTAAAGAAACAATAAGTTTAACCCTTCAAAATAGCGGCGATATCACTATTGCACCACACACACCAATAAACTTAACAATTATTCCCGTTATTGCCAGCTTGCACGGTGGCCATTATGGAAATTGTATTTTAACTGAAGACAACCTAGTTAAATGTTGGGGTTACAATGGGGGGTATAATTTTGCTAATGGCCATAATCGCGATGTTGGCGATAATTACTTCGAGTTAGAAACAGACAGAGAGTATTGTCCATACGAAGCCGGAGATTTACTTCATAATCTGCGCACATACACACAGAACCAAGATGGCCGCGATCGTTGTGATGGTGGTAATGGTATCGCGTTAGAGTTTGGTAATGATGACAATGGCGATAAATCTATTGATCCAGAAGAAGTAAACTGGACTCGTTACTTTTGCGATGCAGATGACAGTACCCCACCACAAATATTTGTAGAACCAATACCTGCATCACAAGAATGTGAATTAGCAGGGCTTTCTTACCGCGTTTTTTACGATTACAACAGTAACGACAGCTTTGATTATGATGAAATGGGTGAAAACCTTATCGCCTCTGATATTGGCGATGAAAAAATAACCGATATTCAACTAGGCGAATATTTTAGCTGTGCATTAACCGCCAGCAAACAAGTTAAATGTTGGGGTGATAACTACAATGGCTATCTTGGTCTTGAACTGACTTCAGAAGGTGATAACGAAAACATCGGCGATAGTCCATCTGAGCTAGGCAACAACTTACAATATATAGATTTTGGTAAAGACTTATTAGTAGAAAAATTAGCCGTTGGAGAAGACCATAGTTGTGCAATATTAGATAACGGCCGTATAAAATGTTGGGGTGATGGCTCACGTGGTCGTTTAGGTTATGGCAATAGTGACGATATTGGCAATGTTGATGGAGATATGGGAGATAATTTAGCCTTTGTAGACCTTGGTAGTGATGAAGCAGGTGTACACTTTAAAGCAATTGACATATCCCTTGGCTCTCTTAGTAGTTGTGCTGTTTTAGAAAACGGTCAAATAAAGTGTTGGGGTTATAATGACAGCAGTCAATTAGGACTAGATAGTATTGAGTTTCAAGAGAGTCAAGAGAATATTGGCGATGAAGCGGATGAAATGGGCAATAACCTTCTCGCAATAAACTTTAAGGACGACAAGTTAGCGTCTCGAGTATTTATAACCTACGGACATACATGTGCGTTATTTGAGGACAATTCTTTGGCATGTTGGGGGGGGAATTACTCAGGCCAAGTTGGCATTGAAACTCAAGATAAGAAAGTAGGTGACAGAGGCTTAGGAGCTACTACCTATCAATGTAATTATAACGACAATCTACATTTTATAGAGCCGTATCAAATAAGCTCAACTAGTCCAAGATGTAGAGAAGGCGGTATTGATTTTATATTGCGTTTAGACACTAACGGTACTAGTGCGTTGGACGAAGGCGATGAAATAGTTACCGTTATGGACACTGTATGTACCGAAGGCGATGTAAGCCCTTTATTTATCATTGATCAACTTGCAGAAGGCTCTGAGCAATGCCCAGATCAAGGTGGCGTGCAATTAACGTATAGTCTCGACGCTAATGGTTTATATGACACTGAAATGGGCGACAACTTATCTTACGTTAAGCTAGATAACAAAGATGTTATAGACGTATCTTTGGGCTGGGCGTCTACCTGTGTTTTATATATTGATGGCGACGTAAAGTGCTGGGGTGATGAAGACGAAACAGGGCTTGAAAACGATATGGACTATGGCGATGACGCAGGCGAAACGCCATTAGCAAGTAATCCAATTAATTTAGGCACCAACATTTCTGCCAAAGGTATCGGCGGACGTAGCTATGCACATTGTGCAATTACTAATGAAAACACAGTTAAGTGTTGGGGCTACAGCGATTATGGTGAATCCGGCAATCCTGATTTTTATGGTAAATCGATAGGTGATATCGCTGAAGAAAATGAAATGGGCGATAATCTAGTGCCAGTGGCTATTTTCTAAATTATTCACGTCAGATTAAATAAGTACCACCTGGTGAATTAGGTGGCACTTATTTCCCCCGTATTCGATATGCCAAGTTAACTGGCTTAACTACATTTAAATGATCAATAATCATGCTAGAACATCTGTTCCTTTTTATTATTAGTTTACTCGCCAACACCTTATCTTCACTAGCGGGCGGCGGAGCAGGGCTGTTACAGTTACCGGTATTAATTTTTCTTGGTTTACCTTTTGGTGTAGCATTAGTCACCCATAAAATAGCCGCTGTGGCATTGGGCGTTGGCGCATCATTAAAGCACCTTAAGCACGGCGGATTTAAATGGCAGCTTGTTACCATCATGATTGTTGGTGCACTTCCAGGCGTTATTATTGGCGCGAACGTTATTTTAAATATACCCGAGCATATTGCGATGTTCTCGCTTGGTTGCTTAACCATATCTTTAGGTATTTATTCATACTTTAAAACCAATCTTGGCATGCATGACAGCCTAAAAAACTTAACATTAAAAGGCTATTTAATTGGTGCATTTGGTTTATTTCTTTTAGGTATCCTTAACGGCTCTTTAACCTCGGGTACAGGTTTGTTTGTAACTATGTGGCTTATTCACTGGTTTGGTATGAACTACGCACGTGCAGTTTCTTATACCTTAGTGATGGTTGGCATTTTATGGAATGGAACAGGGGCTTTTACTTTAGCACTATTAGAAAACGTTCAATGGTCTTGGCTACCGGCTCTTGTTTTAGGATCATTAATTGGTGGTTACGTTGGGGCTCATTTAGCCATTGAAAAAGGCAACACGTTGGTAAAAAGAGCCTTTGAGATCATGACGGTAGTAACGGGTATCGCTTTACTGATAAAAGCGTTTAATGGGTAAGTAGCAAAATCAGAACAATTTTGAACTTATGAGCAAAAGGTGAATAAACAGCAAAATCGTATATAGTTAATACAAAATAATAATTTAACTGCCAACTCTAAGTCGTCATTCCCAATTCTCAGTCGTTATCCCTAACTCTCAGTCGTCATTCCCGCGCAGGCGGGAAACCATTCAATCTCCTGAAACGTTGTTGTTATAACCACAAATTTAGTAGGTTGTTTATTGGTTAACACACTGTTAATGTGCAAATTCTAGCCTAAAAAAATAATAATAGGGATCTATATGTCTTATTTTCAAAGACAAATTGCTAAAAGATTACTTTTAACAGTGTCTATTCTTAGCCTAGCTGCTTGTGGTGGCTCAGGTTCAAGTAAAGTTGACGAAGTTGACGTAACTCCTACTCCAACACCAGTGTATGAATTAGCAGTAATCGATGATGATATTAAAGGTATTTCAGGCAGAGATGGCCGTGCAAATATTCCTGTTATTGATAACGATACCTTAGATGATGCCGCACTTTCATTAGAAGACATTACCATTACCTTAACTGCCAGTGAAAAGCCATTAACATTAAATGGCGACGGTACTATTAGTGTTGCACCAATGACCAAAGCAGGTACTTATGTTTTAGGATATAAAGTGTGTTTAGCTGTAGAACCAGACACTTGTGCGTCAGGTATAGTAAGTGTTGAGGTAGATGCCGCCTCTATTGTATTAACACAAGACTCCATTGCTAATATAAATGGAAGCTATGTAAACGAAAATATTGTTGAAGTTTTAGCAAATGATACGATTAACAATGCAGCCATAAATATTGATGACGTGACCCTAAGTGTTTTATCAAAAGATGAACCGTTGCAACTTGACGGTAGTCAAATTAGTGTTGCCAGTAACACTAAGGCAGGAGAGTACCAGTTAAGTTATCAAGTGTGTGAAAATCTCAATCCGGACAATTGCGAAACTGGTACGGTAATTGTTGAAGTCGTTGGTGCAGCTTTAGCATTAACCAGTGATTTTGTTGACAACATTAATGGTGGCTATGCCAATGTAAACATTATTGACGTATTAGCAAATGATACGCTTAACAATTCAGCCATAAATATTGATGACATTACCTTAAGTGTTTTATCAAATGATGAACCGTTGCAACTTGTTGGTACTCAAATTAGTGTTGCCGAGAATACCCCTGCTGACAATTACTCTTTAACATATCAAGTGTGTGAAAACTTAAACCCTGAAAACTGTGCCCAAGCTATGGCTACCCTGAACGTTAATAAAGGCGTTTTTATGAATGGTGTGCAAGGTGTTAAGTATGAATCTGGTTCTGCTGCGGGGGTTACCGATGAAAATGGTGGTTACATCTATAGCCAAGGCGATAATATAAGTTTTTATATTGGTGCAACTCAATTAGGTGAGGAAATAGTTGCTGGTGTGAATCTGTCTCCGCTTGATTTAATTGCTGATGCGATTATTCCGCTGACCGCGTTAGAAACACGTAAGTTTTTAAAGGCTTATGATAATAATAAAATGACTATGGCAACTAAAGCCCTGCTAAATGTGCTTACTTTATTATATAGCATTGATAAAGATAAGGATGCTAGCAATGGTATTGTTATAGATGAAGCGATCCACGATTCACTGGCATTAACTGATTTAAATATTTATCAAAATATATATCAATTCTCAGGAAACAAGTTAAGCATAATTTTACAAGATGCTTTTAATCAAGAGCTTATAGTTAACGCATCTGTGCCCGAGGCTTTTGTCGCCGTTGATAATTTTTATGACACTTTGAATATTACTCCTCAAGTTTACACCGCAACTAAAGATTGGTCTTTTCAGCCAGGCGATGAAACAACCGATATTTATGAGGTAAGTTATGTTCAAGAATCTCGCCAAGTTTTTTGGGACTACTTTACAGTTGATGCCGACAATAAAGAAATCGATGGCACTCGCGGCAGTGATATAGAATATTATGATCACAATTTGCGGCATATAGGTTGGGAAAGCTATGAAGATGGAATATTAAACTCTAAAGGTGTTTATCAACGAAATATTCACGGTAAACAACTCTCATATCAAAACTTATCAGCTGAAGATGTTACCTATCAAACTCAGAATATCTACAATGAACAAGGTCTTGTAGTCGAGCATAAACGAGATAGCGAAGGTGATGACTTTTATGAATACGTAGTTAGTTATGAGTACGATGCTGACGGGAACATGACCAGAAAATCACAAGATAATGATGGTGATGACGATGCAGATACTATATATATTTACACATTCACTAATGGTTTACTGACTAAAAGCCAAGATGTTTGGGACGCCGATTATGACGAAAACGCGATCAATGTTATTGATTTTGAAAGAGTTTATATATACAACCAATTTGGTGCAGTGAGCCAACGGGTAGAAACAAACTATTCACGTAATACCCAGAGGGTTTATGACTTTATTTTTGATGAAGATGGTAATCATATTTTTACTTATATTGATGATACTCCAGAGGTAGAAGGGTACGATCAAATTGTATCTTTTACCTATGATGACAAGGGTAACAAATTAAGCCAATATTCAGATAGTAATGGTGATGGTGACAATGAGTATGGCTATGTATATCAATATGACGCGATGAATAATATGATCAGCCAAACCAATTATCAAAACGGTAATTTTGTAACCCCCAGCTCTAGCTGGACCAAAACTTATGATGAACATGGCAACGAGCTAACGGATGAGACAGATAATAATGGTGACGGCACCATTAACTATGGGTATTCGTATATTTATGATGACAATGGCAATCAAATTGAACAGCAAAGGTTTGATGGCCCTGTGTTAAATAGCGTGCCAGCCTCATATTATTATATCGAGTATCAGCTATCTAACTTTAAAGAGTGGTTTGTAATAGGGTACTAAACCCATTGAGGGTAATGCTGCTGATACATGTACTTAACACGGTTAATTTGTAAGTAAGACGTAAACCAGAAAATGGCAGCCGTAAACCTGTACACCCACTGCAAAAATGAGTACTCAGTATAAGCTGAGTATTCAACACCACCCAACTACCTATTGTCAATATGGGTAGTTACTGCCATTCTAAATACTCACTGTCATCCTCAATACCACTGTCATCCTGAACTTGTTTCAGGATCTAAATCAACAAATATCATCCCTACTCGGCAAAATACCAATAACCAAGATCAAGCTGTTCACCTAAAAAGCTAATGAAATTTTCATTATTCGCAAAACCAGTCATTAATTCAGGCGTTACCGAAACATTGTCACAAAGAAGTTTTATTGCCGAGACAATATCAGCTGTTACGATCTGCTCTTCACCGTTAATGTAAAATAGTCCTTGCTCAACTGAATCACTAAAATAAAAAGCCTTTAAGCCACCAAGGCGCATAAGTTTGTTTGAATGTAATAACTCAGTAATATCATCATTGCTGTATGTATCTTCACTCAAATGAATATCAAGTTCATGTTTTGCCTGACTTAAAAAACTGCCGGCAAATTGACGCATTAATGACTCGTTATCGATAAGCTGTTGTAGTTGGCTTTTAATGAGTTGAAAATCATCACTGCTAACTTCACCACTATTGCTACTAAGTATACGCTGTGGGTCGCTGAGTAACTCTGGCGCTAGTTCTTTATCAGTTAAATGATCGGCTAAACCGTTAATCATACTTGCGGTAGAGTTCGCTCTAAAACCGACTGAAAAACTCAATGATGCTTCAATAGTTACACCATCGTGGGGAAAGCCTGGTGGAATATATAAAATATCGCCAGGTAATAGTTCGGTATCAATTATTGGTTCAAAAGGCTCTACATGTAATAGCGCATCATGGGCGGCAAATTCTACATGGTTACCAATATCACCAACACGCCAATTACGTTTACCAGAGCCTTGGCAAATAAACACATCGTATAAATCGATATGTGGGCCAACGCCACCACCAGGGGTAGCAAAGCTCACCATTAAATCATCAAGGCGCCAATTAGGAATAAAGCGAAACGGCTCAATCATTTCAGCAGCTTCTTCGCTCCAGTGATCAAGCGCTTGTACGATTAACGACCAACCGTTATCGCCAAAACGTTGAAAGTCATCAAAGGGGCCAAACTCGGCCTGCCAAGTTTCACCATCGCGATACACCATGCGTGATTCAACATCGTTCAAACCTGCTAAGCCAGCTATTTCATTTGCATCAATTGGATCGACAAAGTTTTTAAATCCTTGACGGATCACCACTGGCTTTTTTTGCCAGTACTCACGCATAAACGTTTCGCGACTAAACTCACTTAAACACAACTCGAACATAAATTACCTTTTAGATAAATATCAATTGATTATTAACGCTACTTTACCCTTTGACGAGGTGAGGCTTATTGATCCAGTCGTTGTTTATATGCGTAAACAGCTTTAACTTCATGTTGTTTTTATAATATAACAACAGCAGCATTACGCTTCTGACTCAAAATACCTAAGCGTTCGTTTTTCAACCCTGGACTGTCTTCTTACACATGCTCATCGTCTTGCCGTACTTGTTGCGGGACCCATAAACAGCAGGTAAAAAAAAGCCACCCAAAGAAGGATGGCAAAGAAATTTGCATTTCAGGGAGGAAAACTATGAAAAGTTAACTGTGTTTATAATAGCCTTCGCTAAGTAATAATGCTGTTAACCAAATGTAAAACACTGCAATAGTTTGTTGTAATAAATTTGTTAAACTTGCTCTTTCACTCGCTTAGCTAACAGATATGCTGCCGTAAAGCCTGATGCTGATATACCAAACAACAGCATAAATAATTGATTAAAACCATCAATGCCAGGGGCCGAGTCAATAATGCGCCCAGCGATTGGTGCAAAGAAAATATCTGGAGTAAAACCAACCACAGAGATAATACCAACAGCTGTTCCGGTCAGCTGTCCTGAAAGTTTGGTTTCTTCTAGCAATGCGAAATAAATGCCACGAATGGCAAACACTAATAAAAACGTGAGTAAAAAATTCGCCTCAATAATCAAATTGCTACTTGCAGTATTTGGTAGCAGCAATGAAAACAGCAAATAACTTACCGACAGCAATACAAAGAACCAAGATATAACTCTACCTACTCGTAGCTTATCGGCAATAATGCCGGCAGTTATTGCTGCAATAGGTCGAAGATAAGAAGCATTAGACACCATACGAGCAGAGTCTAGTTCATTAATTCCAAGCACAGTAGTGGCATAAAGGCCAAAATAATCCAGGCTTTTGTAGGCACAATAAGCAGCTAAAACAATGAACGCTTGCAGCCAAACCTTGGGTTGTTTGAGCACCTCGATAATACCTGCAATAGCATTGCGTTGCTTATGCGCTGTAATCGAATTGGTATTTATAGCTAAGTTTTCTGTTTTAACTTTGGGGATAGTGAACCAAATCAGCACCGCAGCCAATACCGTGAGTAAGGAATAAAAGCTGATCACTGTTTTTATCGCACTTGTTTGCTCATTAATATTCATCACCACACTGCTCGTTGGGAACGCCATAGTTATCATGAGTACGGCAATAGATGCGACTCCTGCGGCAACTAAACCTCTACCACCATCAAGAATACCAAACGCTTTACCTTGGGTAGCTTTGCCGCCCCATTGCCGAGTAACCTTTATCATCGATGCCCAAAATAAAAGTATGGTAGTTACGCCCCAATAGGCAAACAACAGAGCAAGCCCTGTAGGGCTGGGGATTTGCACAAAATAGATACCACCCAATGCGGTAGTCAACAAAGAAAAACTCATTAAACGCCGACCTGAAAACCTGTCGGCAATTGCGCCACCGGGGAAATACGCCAACATTGCCATAATGCCATACAAGCCAAATATATCGCCAAGTTGAGTATTCGTTAAGGAAAATACATCGAGTAATGTTGGGCGAAAAAATCGCGCTACATGAAACGGTAAGCTAAAAATTATTTCACCAGCAAATACAATACTAAAAATGATTACTAAACGCCGACTTAAACTTATCTCATGACTCATCAACTAAGGCCTTAATGCGTGATTAACGTTATAATTTTTAACACATTAAACGAGAAATAACATCTCACTACAATGCTAAGTAAATTTTAATTGTTAATAAAGTAAACTGTAGCGTTTTTTTTACTCGATACGTTAGTATCGTCCTGAACTCGTTCAGTATCCACACACCACTTACTGAACTCGTTTCAGAATCTGCATTTTTACGAGATCCTGAAATAAATTCAGGAAGGAAGAAAGGGCGGGAATCAATAAGCTACAGGAAAAAAGCCCCTGTAAAGACAGAGGCCAAAAATAGCATTTCACTCTTCCATCGTCTTTCCCGCGTAGGCGGGAATCCACTCCTTAAATTTCAGATAAAAAAAAGCCTCTGTAAAAACAGAGGCCGAAAATAGCATTTCAGGATGGAAAACTATGAAAAGTTTAACTGGGTTTATAATAGCCTTCGGCAAGTAATAAAACTGTTAACCAAATGTAAAACACTGCAACAGTTTGTTGTTAACTAAACGTTATTAAGCTTTCATTAGTTTGTGAATAAACAAGCCTGTTCGTATACCAACTAACATTCCTAACACAGCAACAAAACCGGCAGGCGAAAAAATTGGTAGTGATATTAACAGCTGTGAATCATTCCCGCCCATAGCTAATGCAGCGCCTAATCCCATTAACGTGCCTGCAATTAGGTGAGTTATAAACGCCTTCATGCTGATCGGTTTCAGCTCAAATTTTTTGGTGTGCCAAGCCGCTATTAACATTCCCGCAATTAAGGCGAAAAATAAAAAGTAGCGCTCTAAACTTGGCCAAGATTGTTTATTGTTATGAAGTAGGGCATCGCTTACATGATGTAATAAACCGCTAGGAGTCCAGTGCCTTTCATATAAAAATAAAAATCCGGCAAGCAAACCAATACCTAGCATTGAAAACCACAACCGCTTTCTTTTACTATCACCCAGCATTGCCCAAATAACGATAACAACAGACAATACAATTAAGCTGCCAGTAACTATTCTCTCATTATGAAATATTTCAATAAGCTCTATAGTAGGTTGCCAGTAAGACAAAATTGACCAGCCTAACAACCAACCCAATATGGTTATTAACATGGTTAAATCGCCTCTAGAAAGCTTACTTAGCGTCGATACCCCACAACCTTGGTTTAACGCCGTACCTAAGCCAAAAACAATACCACCTAACGCAAACCACCAGTTTGCAGAATAAGCCGGTATGTCAATTGGAGTGCCATAAACATTAGATACAACAATAGCCACCCAGGAAAGTACGCCACTAAGCAGTATTGCTATTAAAAACTCATAATTACCCTTCATGCTTTCACTTACACCACGCACCATGCATAAGCCAGTGGTTTGAGCTAGGTAACCAATAAAGCAAACTAAAATAACAGCAACAAGTAACAGCATCATATAAGCCAAGTTTAAATAATAGATATTCTTTAATTAAAGCAAATTATCCACCGATTGCTGGGGAGCTTGTTGTAGCAAGGGAAAATATTAAAACAGGAAGATTTTATTAAGTGACTTTGTCTTCTAATATTTTTCAGCAAGAAAAGTAGTAAATGATATTTTGAGACAGGTCTTAAGGGCCAGCTATTATTAAAAAACAGCCAAGCAATGCTTGGCTGTTTTGTTTATTAACTGCTATAAAAAAGTTATAGCAATTTAAATTGCTTAATTACTGCTTGCCGTGCCTGGCACACCAGGTACATACTCCAAACCATGAGTTATTTGTATGCTGGAATTGGCAAAATCATTATCAACTGGTTGCGCTCTGCCGTGCTGGCACTCAGCTAAAAACGCCTCGGCTACGGCAAAAAATGCCAGATTATTTTCCGGCTTTTGAAAACCATGCCCTTCATCAGGAAACAGTACATAGGTAACCGGAATATCACGTAACTTCATTGCTTCAACGATTTGATCCGACTCCGCCTGTTTCACTCTGGGATCATTTGCTCCCTGGGCAATTAGCAGGGGTTTTTTTATGTTGTCAACATAGGTAAGGGGAGAACTCTCTTTTAAAAGTTTTTCTCCCTCTTCAGTTGTTGGATCGCCAATAGCATTGGTAAATACTTGCCTGAAGCTTTCCCAGTAGGGTGGGATAGATGAAAGCAAGGTTTGAAGGTTAGATGGTCCAACTATATCAACCCCGCAAGTAAATTCATCAGGGGTGAAAGTAAGACCAGCTAACGTAGCATAACCACCATAACTGCCTCCCATGATAGCAACTTGATCTGCGTTCGTTATACCTTCTGCTACTGCCCATGCTTTAGCATCAAGTAAGTCGGTATGCATGGCTTTACCCCATTGCTTGTTACCTGCATTTAAAAATGCTTTACCAAAGCCAGTAGAAGAGCGGAAATTAACTTGCAATACCGCATAGCCCCTGTTTGCCAACCATTGCACTGTGGGTGAGTAACCGTATACATCTCTTGCCCAAGGGCCTCCATGTACAAGTAATACCATAGGCACGGCCGTACTTGGTTTGCCATCGCCATCAGGATCGCTTTCAACTGGCAAGGTTAAATAAGAGATAAGTTGTTTGTTATCGCGAGATTTAATTATTACGCCATGCATTTTTGCCAACGTAACACCTTTTAATTTCGGGTTAGTAACGAATAAATCGTCTAGTTGTCCTGTTGCTCTGTCATACACTTTATATACTGGTGAGCTGTCGCTTTCATCGGTATATACAGTCCAGTAGTTATTATCTAAAGATTGTGCCAAAACTTGTGAACCACCATTTAATTGCTGGTTAAGTTTATCAATATCGCCTTTGTAGGCGTCATCGATTGCATGCCATTCAGGTTTAATCAAATCCAGTGCATAAGCGAAAGGCTTATGAGAGACGGGAGCAAATAATACGCTAGAGACATCAACATCATCTGATGTTACCAAAGTCGTTAATTTATTATCTGTCAGTGAAAGGTGTGTTAAAGCTGCGGTATTTCTATTTTTACTGTCAAGGAGATAAATACCAGTATTACTTTTATCAAAACCTAAAATAGCACTGGTAAGCATATCTTCAAATGGGGTGATAAAAAGCTCTTGCCAGTCATTTTCAACTCTGGTGAATACTTGCAAGTCACCATTGGCCAAGGTTTTACTTGCTAGCCTTACCTGTAGATCATTGTCTACCAAAATTTCTGCAAAGCCGGTATTTTCGACCAACAAGGTTCTGCTACCTGTAGATAAGTCTACGCTGTATACATCGTGCCATTTGGGATCTCTGTCATTCATTCCAACAATAACCACTCCAGGCCTTGATTCACTTTGTCTGATCATTTGTGCCATTGTGCCATCATAAGGGGATAAATCTTTTATTTTGCCCGTTGCTAACTCTACTGCGTACAAGTGCCAGTTTTCATCACCATTTTGATCTTGGATATATAAAACATGTTTACTGTCGAGTGTCCAAAAGTGGCTGGGAATGCCGCGACCGTTATCTTTGGTAATAGCACGAACGCTGTCAAATTCGCCTTTATTACCTATCCATAAATTCATTACCCCATTTAATGGAGCACGAAAACTCATTTGCATGCCATCAGGACTAACACGCCCCTGAGTACGACTGGGGTTACCAAACAATACATCACGTTCAATTAATGGTGGTGCTTGCACTGCAGCAGAAGTACTTGCTACTTTATCGCCACTAACATTACAACCACTTAACAGAATCATTCCCATAAGCGGAAGAATTAAAAGTAAAAACTTTTTCATAAAATGTCCTTATCGTTATTAAATTGGAACAAAAAGCGCTTCTTCTTCAAAAAAGAAAACTGCCTTTTTTATGTTCAAACCAATTAAATATAGTAGAAAAAATTAGAAATGCTTTTAAGCGAGTACATCGCATTTCCCTGCGTGTTTAGGAATGCATAATTAGCAGAATATAAAAGCCACCTGCAATAATGAGGAGGAAAAAGCATTTATCTTATCGACCGTCTTTCCGTACTTGTTACGGAATCCAGCTCTTAAATTTCAGATAAAAAAACCATACTATTCGTCATTCCCGGCTTGTTCGGGAATCCAGCTCTTAAATTTCAGGCAAAAAAAAAGCCACCTGCAATAATGAGGTGGCAAAGCATTTCAGGGAGGAAAACTATGAAAAGTTAACTGTGTTTAATTATACATCCGACCAGAAAATATTCCGTTAACCAAATGTAAAACACTGCAATAGTTTGTTGTTATAAACTTGTTAATTCTATTCATTTACTATTCAGAACCTTTAACAACCCATGTAAATAAAGGATTTAGCTCAATTATTTAAAATACACCGGTAACAAATGTAAACAGAACAGTTTGTGTACTTTAGATAAAATAGATAGCAATTAACAAACAACAACTTTTTTAAAAGCAACATTATGATTTTTCCAAAACAATACATGAATCAAACAAACCCTTGGTCAGCAAAATTTCTACCTGCAATGGTTATTCTTTCATTGCCTTTAGCAATATTCTTTATTGCTAAAGGTTGTGTATCTTTATTAGTTAAAGCTAAATTAAAAGCCTGTTAGTTTGAGCTACCACAGCAACAATAACGAACACGACTTTGAACAGTTTCAGGGTGACGAATTCCAAAATGAAGACTATTACTATGAAGATAGTTTTGACGAGTTCGATTATCATGAAACTGGTGTTGAAGAAGGCTTAGGCTTCTTAGAGTTTGCTGGTATTGCCGCACTACTTGGTGCATTCAATTCAAACCAAAACCATGCAGAGGGCAACTCTTCTGCTATGTTTTGGTTTTTAGTCTTTTTACCATTCACTTTTCCAATTCTTGTTATGGCTATGATGGTTATAGTCCCATTTCGAATTTTGAAGTTTATATTTAAACTTTTGTGGTGATTATTTCGCCAGTGCATCAATTTATGTTATTAGAGACTGTAAGAAGATGTATTGGTAAAGTTAACTTAATTCAGCAACATTAAAGGGCTGATAATTATCTATCATCTCAGTTAAAGCTCTTTCTTCAATAAACTTACCAATTTGTTGATAGCGTTGTTTGTTAATTTCAAACAACGCATCTACATCGTCTTGCCAGTAAAATTCTACATATTCAAATGATGCACTCGGGTAGTGGTTTCTGATACGTTGTCTAGCTTTTATTGTGAGGTTGGTTAAATCCCAGACAATGTTGTTGTATTGCTTTGATAGCTTTATGGCGTAATTGAACTTTTGTTGATGAGATTTTCTTAATTTGTGAGCAGTGGGTAGTTCGAAGAATTCATGATATTGCATGTTATTTTCACGGCAAAGCTTCATCACGATATTATCTGAGTTCATAATGAAGTCGAATTTGTGTTTGTGCTTTTTTACATAGCTGCTTTTACCACAACCAGGCGGGCCGATGAGTATGGTTACTGTTTGCTCTATCATGGTGGTTAGTGCTTTTCTTTTGTCACTGATGTCGTACTCATAGTATTCATCATTTACATCATTATAAGTAATATTGATTGTAGACTCACTAGAGTCCTTTAATAACTTTAACCACCTCAGCGCCATATCGCTCTGCTTTGGCGCAGCCTATTCCGCTAATGTCTTTAAGCTCGTCCATGGTTGTTGGTTTTTTCTGGGCCAGTGCTTTTAGGGTTGCGTCGTGGAAAATAACGTAGGCGGGCACGCCTTTTTCTTTGGCCCAGGTTGTTCTTAAATCGCGTAATTGTTCAAATACCAGGTTGTCTGATGTTGAAAGGTCTATGTGTTGTTTTGGCGCTTTTTTAGTTTTTGGTTGTTTTACGGTTTTAGGAATTTCTCTAAATTGAATCTGGGTTTTATCTTGTAATATATCGCGCGATTTTTCGGTGAGCTTTAATGCGCCGTATTGCAGATCTACACCTAAGTAGCCCATAGCAACCAGTTGTCTGAATACGCCTTGCCATTCTTTGTCGGTGTGTTCTTTGCCAATGCCAAAAACTGATAAATTTTGATGATTAAAACGTGTTATTTTCTCGTTTGTTTTACCAAGTAATATATCTACTTGGTGCAGTGCGCCAAAACTTTGCTCACTGCGGTACACCGTTGATAACGCTTTTTTAGCGGCTAAGGTACCATCAAAGGTTTTTGGCGGGTTTAAGCAGTTGTCACAGTTTCCGCAGGGGGCGCTATAGTCTTCTGAGAAATAATTTAGTATCGCTTTTCTTCGACAATCACTCACTTCACAGTAACCAAGTAAGGCGTTTAATTTACGTTGGGTAACTTGTTTAAATAGTTCACTGCCTTGGCTGCTTTCTGTCATTTGCCTAAGTTGAATTACATCTTGCATGCGATACGACATCCAGGCAGTGCTCGGTAAGCCATCTCTGCCGGCTCGGCCAGTTTCTTGATAATAAGCTTCAATGTTTTTGGGCAGGTTTAAATGGGCAACAAAGCGCACGTTTGGTTTATCTATGCCCATGCCAAAGGCAATGGTGGCGACAATAATTACGTTGTCTTCACGTAAAAAACGGTTTAGGTGATCTTCTTTTACCGTAGTGGGTAATTTTGCATGATAGGGCAGTGCATTTTTGCCTTTACTGGCTAACCACGCGGCGGTTGATTCAACCGATTTTCTAGATAAACAATAAACAATGCCGCAATCATTAGGGTGTTCGTCATTAATAAACCTTAATAAGCCTTCTTTGCCAACACTATTTTGATGAATGCGATATTGAATGTTTGGCCGATCGAAACTGTGCACAAATTTTTGGGCATTGGTTAAGCCCAGTACGTTAATGATTTCTTCTCTGGTGCGTTCATCGGCGGTGGCGGTTAAAGCAATAGTGGCAACATTGGGGAAACGCTGGCGCAATAGGCTCAGTTGTTGGTATTCAGGTCTGAAATCATGGCCCCATTGCGATACACAGTGCGCTTCATCAATGGCGAAAAGCGCAATATTAATACGCTCCAGCAGCGATAAGGTTTTCTCCATTAGCAAGCGTTCGGGCGCGACATATAAAATATCAATGTCGTTATTAATAAGTTGCTGTTCAATGGTTTGTTGCGTGGCATAGTCTTGTGTAGAATTTAAAAATGCAGCCTTAATGCCGAGTAACGTTAACGCATTAACTTGGTCTTGCATCAGGGCGATAAGTGGTGACACCACAATACCAACGCCGTTTAATACCAATGACGGGATTTGATAACACAGTGATTTACCACCACCGGTTGGCATTAAGTTAAATACGTCATTACCGGCTAATACGTCATCAATAATTTGCGCTTGCTGATGGCGAAATTGGCTATAGCCGAACACGTTGTTTAAAATATTCAGTGGTGTGTTATTCATTAATAATGACACTTAAAAATTGGTGAACAGAATTATATTAATCATAACAGTGAAGTTAACTATTGGTGATTAATTTTAATGT
The DNA here is from genome assembly GCF_031583595.1 of Thalassotalea psychrophila. NCBI lineage: Bacteria > Pseudomonadati > Pseudomonadota > Gammaproteobacteria > Alteromonadales > Colwelliaceae > Thalassotalea > Thalassotalea psychrophila. Next base: position 2,860,760 of record NZ_CP134145.1, on the reverse strand, counting down.
AAAAACAGCTTATATTTAAGTTTAATAGCAAGTAGATTAACTATCTGCTTGCTATAAGAAAAAATTAAAAGGAATAGTGATGCGCGGCAAAGGAAAACTCACAACGTGGAACGATGATAAAGGCTTTGGTTTTATCTCACCAATGCAAGGTGGCAAAGACGTTTTTATTCATATTAAAGACTTTACTAACCGTAGCGTTCGCCCTAGCGTTGGGCAAGTGATCACGTTCGAACTTAACAAAAATAACAAAGGCCGACCTTGTGCGCTGCGCGCCACTCGTGCTGGCGATGTAAGCAGAAAAACTGCTGTAAAAAAACAAAACAACTTGGCACTGCTATGTGCTTATCTGTTTTTAATTGCGCTGCTTGGTTTATGGTTGGTAGGAAACATTATTTGGCAATTGGTACTGGTTTATATGCTGATGAGCCTAGTTACGTATTTTGCCTACGATTATGACAAGCGTAAGGCAAAGGTAGGGGCTTGGCGTACATCAGAAGGGCTGCTGCATTTGTTTGCGTTGATGGGCGGCTGGCCTGGGGCGGTTATTGCTCAGCAAAAGCTTCGCCATAAATCTAAAAAATTATCATTTCGAATTGAATTATTGTTAGTGATTATTGCTAATCTTAGTGGTTGTTTCTACCTGTATGAACATATTGAGCAAGGGTTGATATTTCTTTATTAATTCTTCACTTGGACCCTGAAATAAATTCAGGGAGTGTTGTTTATTTTCAGGGAGTGGTAAAGGTAGTCCCTTGAATAAAACTTTGTCTAATGTACGTTATGCGCGTACACTTAATGTATGGACGATTTATTTGTTGATCAAGTATATTTGAAAAATACAGAATGGATTATCTGTTAGATGATCAATATCGTGTATTACAAGTTGAGTTACTTAATAATCCATATAAAGGTGATTTAATAAAAGGGACTGGCGGTTTAAGAAAAATCCGTTTTGCAGCTAAAGGTAAGGGAAAAAGAAGTGGGATACGTGTTATTTATTATTACTTTGATAAAAATAACCAATTTTACCTACTAACCTTATATGCAAAAAATGAAGTGACAGATTTAACCAATAAAGAGAAGCAGCAACTTAAACAATTAATGGAGTTATGGCTAAATGAGCAAACGTAATTTGTTTTCTGAGCTTAATGAAGCAGTAACCGAAGCTCATAATTATGACAAGGGCAAGGTAACATTAAAGACTCACTCGATTAAAGAGTCTGCTGCAATTGACCTCTCTCCAGTAGAAATTTTAAATATACGCGAACAATTCAATATGTCTCGTGGAGTATTCTCTAGATATTTACGTACGTCTACTCGTACTTTAGAAAATTGGGAGCAAGGCAGATGCAAACCCAATGAGCAAGCCATAACCTTACTTAAACTTATTAAGGCCCACCCTGAAACACTTTCATATATTGCAGAGCTTTATTAACGTAAGCTATGCCTACATTACAAGCTGAGCTTGTTTTGCTGTGGTTAATGTTTAAGGTTTTTCAGCAATAATTTCTACCGGGGCTATTAAATTATTACCAATATTTTCAATCATGTTTTTTACTTTACCTGCTGCGCTTTGTTGCATCAAGGTATGCAGGCCTAATGGTGGTGGGCCGCCATCTGCTTCTATTTTTGCTTTTAATTGTTGAAAAAATTGTATGGCAAATTCATGTCGGTTGTTTATGGTTTTAATAGTAAAGCCGGCATTGGTTAAGGCTTTTTGGTATTGCTCTGGTGTTGCCAATTTACTGGTGCTGTTTGTTGTTGCCCATGGCACCGGGTAGGTTAGCTCGCCATCTTTTTGGCGCATAATGTCGTAAACACCAAAGCTTGTACCTGGTTTTAATACCTTATAAATTTGATTAAACAATAATGCTTTGTCTTCTATGTTCATGCCCACATGCAACATGTAGGCGCCATCAAAGGTATTCTCGGTAAAAGGTAAATCTAGGGCACTGCCTTGTATCAAGTTAACGCTTGAAAGGTTTAACCAATTACATAGCTCTTCGCCGGTTTCAATGTATTCGGCAGTTAAATCAATTCCGCTTACTTTAGTTTTATATTGGTTTGCGACATACCTTGCAGCGCCGCCCAGGCCACAACCCACATCAAGGATATGCTGTTGTGTATTAAAGTGCAGTTGTTCAAGCAAGTGATCGGTTGCTATGCGGCCGCCAATATGAAACTCATCTACCGGTGCCAAATCTTCAACGGTTATTGTTTTTGTGGTTTTACCCAATGCCGGAAGAGCTGCTTTAATGGCGTTAAGTAAGTTACCGTGCATGTAATGATCAGATACTGACTTATCGTATGACATTGTATTAGTCTCGCTAATTGATGATTAAAATATAAAGTTAAATTTACAGGATTTTTTTCTAAATTTCTTTAGCGGGTGGTATATCAGTAAACATGCTATTGCTCATCCACTGGCTTACGTTTTGAGTTAATGCTTTATGGCCAATTAGGGTTAATTGCTTTGTTTTGATCGCTTTTTTGTAGGTGGTGTCACCCATCCAAATATCAGCCATGGTTTTTACTTTAGTGGTAAAGTATACATCAACTTCTTTGCCTGGGTCTTTAACACATAAATCAACGTTGTCCTGTTGCGCAACAAGCCACCAGTTTGGGGTCTGTTCAATATCTTGAAAGTGAAATTTGAGCACGGTTTCATCACCACACAGTTTATCTAATACAATAGAGCGTTTTAGGTACACCATGAGTAATTCTACGTCGTAGTCTTTTTCGCTGAGGTTATTTCTAGCCCAGCACATGCCCCAATCGCCTAATGACTTAATAATTGGTAAAAGTTGCTTACAAGCATTGGTCGGGAAGTATTGATAACCCTTTTGGCCACTAACTCGCTTTTTAATCAATAGCCCTTGTAGCTCTAAGCTATTAAGTCGTTTGGTGAGTAAGGTTGGCGATATTAAACTTAAACCACGCTGTAATTCACTAAAACGATTTCCACCCATTAACAGCTCTCTAATGATTAAAATTGTCCATTTTTCACCAATAATTTCGGTTGCTTTAGCTATGGGGCAAAATTGTCCATATTCCATAAAACCTTCAATTACTCTTCTTTGCTGTGTGTTTGCCTAAAAGTATAGTTGTTTACTACAACATCTGTAGTGGCTTACTACACATTGTTCAGTCTTATTATTGGTACTTAAGTTTTATAGTGAAATAACGCTTAGTGATAAAGCTTTTGGTTTCAGCATGGTTGCTAAGTTAATGATTAAACTAACTCATCTGGAGAATACTATGAACATCATCAACACAAACACAAGTGTAAGTAACAGCACGAACAAAACCGATACAAGTATCATTAATGCCGTACGCTTTGAACAGCTTAGCGATGACGTTAAACATGAATTTAACCTTGTGCGTGGGCACCTTGGTTTTGTGCCTAATTTATTTTCGTATATTGCCCATTCAACAAGTATGCTTTATGTGTTTTTTACTCTATCTAAAGCGTTTGAAAATTCAAGTTTTACGCCAACTGAGCGTGAAATTATTCAGCTGACTACGTCAAAGGTAAATGAATGCAATTACTGTCTTGCCGGACATAGTTACTTTGCCAAGCTGCAAGGTATTAATCATAGCGTTGTAGTGGGCATTTTATCTGGTACGGGCATTGAGAATAAAAAACTATCAGCGCTGTATTTGTTATGCCAAAGCATGGTTGCCACACGTGGCGATGTTCCGTCAGCATTGCTTAGCGATTTTTTTGAACAAGGTTATAGTCGTTCACAATTTATTGATTTAACGATGGGGATATCCTTAAAAACCTTTACTAATTTAGTGAGTAAAGTGGCAGATATAGAGATAGATGAAAACTTTAATACTGCCGATTTATTTACCCCGAAAGGAGGTAAATCAGTCGCTTAAAACTATTCTCTTAACGTTTAAATACTTGGGTTTGTTGATCAAAAATCAATAGGCCCTTTAGTTTAACTATCTCGATGTAGCCGATGGACTCTGAAATAAATTCAGGGAGGTAAAGTAAGAATGGTGACTCTATCCAACACTTATTTAATCAATCCAATTAACTGCTGAACTTGTTTTAGCATCTCTTTGTTATTCATCCTGAGAAGTATTGGTTAACAAACTAATTCAACTTCGTTAGTTAAATTCGTTTAATATATCTATAAGTACCCAAAAAGAATGGATTCCTGCCTTCGCAGGAATGACGGTTTACGTGTGGATTCCTGCCTTCGCAGGAATGACGGCTTACGTGTGGATTCCAGCCTCGGCTCGGGCATCCTCGATCACTGCTCCTGCGTTATTCTAACTACAAGCATCCAAGCACTAGTGCTTCGCTCTACCTCTTCCATCCTTGGAGTCGTTCGCAGGAGTGACGGCTGGCGCAGGAATGGCTAGGCTGGTTTGAAGTTGTAGTTAATGCATAGAAATGAATGCATTACTTTAAAGAGAAATTGTTTTACCGATATGCTGAAAAACTACTTTGTTGTCTGCTTAATTGCAGTAAGTATTTTTTTTGATGTGCATGCTGCTTCAGGTTTGGTTAAAAAATCTAAATCGGGTATTTGTCACTCACAAGAAAGTTCTTATTATAACCGCACCAAGGATTTCACTGCTTTTGATTCGTTAGAGTCTTGCATAAATTCAGGCGGGCGCTTACCTAAAGGCTTTGTTGATAAAAGCATTGCTAAAGGTGATGCAGTAAATTCTCCAGAGTTACATCTTCAACATTATAATCGCAGTCAGTTTGGTAGTGGTTGGAGTGATGTTGACAGAGATTGTCAAAACTCACGTATGGAAGTGCTTGTGGCGCAATCTGTTGCCCCGGTTCACTTTAAAGATTCACGGGAGTGCTCTGTGCGCTCTGGTAAGTGGATATCGCCGTTCACAGGCGAAACTATCTATAAAGCCTCATCTATCGATATAGACCATGTTGTACCGCTTAAATGGGCTTGGGATCATGGTGCAAGTACTTGGAGTTATGAACAACGTGTGACATTTGCTAACGATCCTGCCAATTTACTTAGTGTTGAAGCAGGTTTAAACCGAAGCAAAGGCGCTAAAGGGTTAGATGAATGGTTACCCCCTAAAAACCAATGCCAGTATATTGCTCGTTTTATGCGGGTTATGAACAAATATCCGCTTGTTGTTGGTTCCAAAAAACTAAACTCGATCGCCTCTCTCAAAAGTAACTATTGCTCTTAGTCTATACTGAAACGTTATTGCTCCTAACGGCGTTTTACCAATGAATGAAAAGTTATCTGATTATTCTAGTATTGCTGAAATTATAAGTGCTGTGGCTATTGTATTGTCACTTATTTTTGTTGGCGTACAACTGCAAGAAAATACCAAAGCAACGCGCGCTGACTCTGCTATTTCTGCCAGTACAGCAACGGCACAATGGTATATTGCTTTGGGCGGTAGTGCTGAAAACAGTACGTTATTTCGCAACTTTGTTATGCAGCCAGAAGCGTTAACCAAAGAGCAGCGCTTTCAAGCTGTTATGAACTTACATGCCATTCTTCTTATATTTCAAAATAACTTCTATTTAGCTAGTGAGGGAACTCTTGACGCCAAGATGAAAGACTCAATTGCAGAAGCTGTAGTGGTGATAAAAGATCAACCAGGTTGGCGTTTATATTGGAAAGAGAGGCGTGCGATATTTTTACCTGAGTTTCAGGCATATATAGATGAGTTAACCAAAGCTGAGCGCAAAGTATCTCTGGGTATTTATGGTGATAATTAAATTATCACCACCACTTGCTGAGCCAGTCTGATTACTTGCTGAACTTGTTTCAGTATCTCATTGTGAATTACTTCCTCTGCCCTAACGGGCATTTTTGTATGTACTTAAAGGATTTATGTACTTTAAAATCTGCAGGTGAAATTCTTATCTTATTATTTTAATCAACAAAACAATAACTTACAGGTAAGCGTGGATTGGCATACTACCTGCACCATACATTAATGATGTTAATTAGATAAATGTATGGAGGTTGTAATGAACACTTTTTCCAAATTAACTTTACCAGCATTGCTGCTTATCGCACTTTCTGGCTGTATGACCGCGCAAGAACACCGTCAAGAAATTGCTGATGACTCTGCTGACAAGCTTACCGTTGGTGTTGTGCAGAAAGAAATCAATATAGGTATGTCAGGTGGCGAAGTTGCGGCAATTTTAGGCTCTCCCAATATTGTATCTACCGATGAAAACAGAAATGAAGTATGGATTTACGACAAAATTTCTACAGAGTTTGTTCATTCGAGTAGTAGCGGCGGCGTTTCATCACTTATTCTAGGATTTGGTAGTGACGTACTTGGCGGCGTGGGCGGTAGTTACAATAAACAAGCGGGAGCTTCTTCTAAGTCACAAAAAACCTTAACAATAATACTTAAATTTGATGACGAAGGTCTTATTAGAGATTTTGCTTACCACACGTCACGCTTTTAGGCGTTAAGGAAATATCATGTTAACTAAAAACGTATTAATAATGATAATGGTGGTTACAATAAGTGGTTGTACAAGTAATAGCACCCCACCTACAGATGCCTTCAAGTTATCGCTTACATCATTAGAAGATAAGCAAATGCAAACCCGACAATTTACCACAGTGCAACGTACCGATTTATTAGTTGCCAGTGCCAGTGTATTACAAGATTTGGGATATTCGTTGGATGAATCAAATTCGGTGTTAGGGGTATTGTCGGCATCAAAGGTAATAGATGCTAAAGATAGTGGCCAGATTGCAGGGGCCATTTTATTGGCAATATTTACCGGCGCGACATCACCTGTTGATGATAAGCAAAAAATTAGAGTTTGCTTGGTGATAAACAGCGATTTATCTGACGATAAGTCATCACTAGCCAGAATAACCATTCAGAGGCTAATTTGGAATGATCGAGGCAAATTATCTCGTGTGCAGTCAGTAAAAGATCCTGAGCTTTATGATGCATTTTTTACAAAACTGTCTAAAGCGGTATTTTTGGAGGCAAACAACATATGAATATTTTAACAAACATAAATAAAGCAGCTTTATTAATTTCTATTTTGTTTTTAGTAACCAGCTGTAGCGGAAGTAGAACACCTAAAGACGCGTTTGCGATGAACTCTACTCAGGTTGAAGTGCGCAGTTATCAAACTAGAGCTTATGATACTACTGACAAGGTACTATTACTGCGCTCGGTTATTGCAACATTGCAAGATTTGGAGTTTATTATCGACAAAGCAGATGTTGAATTTGGCGTGGTGTCGGCAACTAAACTTAATCGTTATTCAATTCGAATGACTATTACTATCAGAGAGCGGGGCGAGCACCAGTTATTAGTGCGAGCTAATGCTCATTACAATCTACAATCGATTGAAGATCCCACACCTTATCAAGACTTTTATGCGGCGTTAAATAAATCTACTTTCTTAACCAGTCATGAAGTCGATTAAGTATGGCTCCGTAATTAGTGCATAGTGCTTGTGTTGGAATTGATTAATGAACAACACCATGATTAGTTTCAGCACAAGTATGACATATGTATTGATCGTGCATATGGCCACGTAACTCTGCTTTGTTGCACTCTGCGCAACGGGCAAAGTATCGGTTGTCGTTGATCAGGTTTATAAGCTCTTGTTCAAGTTGTTCATCGCTGGTGTTTAATGGCAATTTTTTTACAACGCTATATTCTAACTTAGGCTCATGCGGCCCCAACCACTCTACAATTTCTACTGAAATATCAATAACGCCTTTGGTTTTATCTATCCAAATGTACTTTTTAAAATCATCTGTATCGTTATTATTAGACATTGTGTTTTTGTCCTTGTTTTTAGCCCTATAGACCCTGAAATAAATTCAGGGAATGGTAAAGTGGACCCTGAAATAAATTCAGGGAATGGTATTCGTTATTCGTTATTCGTTATTCAGGGAATGCCATTCACAATTCATGAATTCGAAATTCGAAATTCGCAATTCGCAATTCGTAATCCGTTATTCGTAATCCGTTATGCGTGTCGAATGTCTGTATTAGACTCAATTAGTGGCCAGCACATTGTGATTTTTGCGCCTCCGTTGTCTTGGTTATCGACACTTAATTTGCCACCATGGTTACGAATAATTTCGGCACATAACGATAAACCAATGCCTGAGCCATGTTTTTTGGTGGTATAAAATGGCGTTAATACATTACTTAAATTAGCAAATCCTGGTCCATTGTCTGTTAATTCAAGTACTTGTTCTTGCTGGTTATAATATGCTTTGAAGTTAACTTTAGTAATAGCTTGTTCGCACGCTTCTTGCGAGTTTTTTAATAAATTAATCATTACCTGGGCTATTTGTTCAACATCACCAAAGCATTGCTCATTGCCTTTAAAGTCTATTTCGCAAATACTCTCGTCTATCATCGCGCTGGCTTCTGCGAGGACATCAGATAAATTAAACCATTTTAATTTCGGTGGCGGCAATTGGGCCAGTTTGCTGTATTGCCCCACAAAGGAGAGTAATCGTTCGCTGCGTTGATGTATTCTTGTAAGTACTAAACGGATGCGTTGCTCATCGAAGTCATCACTGCTTAGCAACGTGTCAGTCATTGATGTCATCGGCGTTAGTGAGTTACGTAACTCATGACCTAGTACTCTAATAAGGTTTTGTTGTGTTGTAGTTTGGTTTTTGTGCAATTGTTGCGAAATATCTAGCGCTGAAAATAACCAATGTTTTTCATTGTGGTGTGAGTAATTGATGCTTTGACATTGCCAGTTATCGGAAAATTTGGGGTGGCCTAGCTGTCCATCTTCTAGGGTAAAGCCCAATTCGGTTGCCACACTACCTATTAACATAGGCTGTTGCAGTTGTTCGTTCATGGCATTATTGCGATAGGTTAATTTAAGCTGCTGATCAAACAAACAAACTGGCACCGGCCAAGAATCCAGCATGCCACCGAGTAAATGTGACAAGCTTGACGATTGTGTATTTTGCGATGATTTTACTGCGGCAAGACCTTCAATTTCATTTTGTAATTCGGTAAGCAAATTATCATGGTGAGAGCTTTTTAAATGTAAGTTTTGTTCACCTTCTTTTAGCATTTGCGAATAGGTAGTAAGTTGCATGATGTTTTGACACCACAGCCAATAACAGCGCCATGCTAACCAAACAAGCGGGTGCATTAGTACAAATAAAATGGAGCAAGTTGCCAATACACTCCAGTTTAAACTAATGGTTAATGCCGCAATAAGCGACATAATAACGATCACAGTTACGCTCAGGCCTATTTTTAGCCATTTTTCATGACTCATAACTGTTTCTCATAACCATCACTCATAGCAAATATGATACTTATCTAAGCGCCGGTATAGCGCATTTCGAGATATGTCGAGTATTTTGGCCGCTTCGATTACTTGACCATTGGTTACTTGCATTGCCTTCTTGATAAGCTGCTGTTCAGCTTGGTCAAGGGGTTGCAGTGTTACTTCATTGCTTGCGGTATCGGTAGCATCAAGCAGTAATTGTTGTACGCCTATTTCTGTGGTTGTAGCTAACAGTACAGCGCGTTCAATTACATGGCTTAGCTCTCTAATATTGCCTGGCCAGCTATGTTGTTTTAGCTTTTCTAATGCTACACCGCTAAGCGTTAAGTTAGCTTTTTGATATTTTTGGCTAAAGTGTTGGATAAAATTTTCACTTAACGGCTGCATGTCATCTAAGCGCTCACGAAGTGCTGGCATAGTGATCACTAAAGTGTTCAATCGATACAGTAAGTCTTGGCGAAATTCACCGTCTTTAAGTAATTGGTTTAAGTTGGCATTAGTGGCGCTAATTAGTCGAATGTTGGCTTGCTCTGTTTGACTAGAGCCTAAAATTTCATATTGACCAGTTTCAAGCACTCTTAACAGTTTGGGTTGCAAATTAAGCGGCATTGATCCAATTTCATCAAGAAATAAAGTGCCTTGCTCGGCTAATTGAAATCGGCCAACTCTATGTTGTTTAGCATCGGTAAATGCGCCTTTTTGATGACCAAATAACTCACTCTCAAATAAACTTTCAGGAATAGCTGCCATGTTTACTGCGATAAATGGATTATCTTGTCGGTTTGATAATTGATGAATGCGCTCGGCTAATAGCGATTTTCCGCTGCCATTTTCACCTAAAATAAGCACGTTGGCATCGGTAGGTGCTATTTGCATTACTAATTGCTCAATAGCTTGCATTGCCGCTGAGCCAGCTATCCAATTTTTACTGTTTGAATTCTCGCTTTGTTTGCTGCTAAGGAGTTGACGATAACCTTGGTGCTCTTGTTTAAGTCGGTTATGGCTTAATTGTTGGCTAATGCTGTTTAATAACTTAGCTTTGTTCCACGGTTTCTCAATAAAGTCGCAAGCCCCTTGTTGTAGGCCTTTAACTGCTAACTCTATGCTGCCCCAGGCAGTCATTAATATTGTTGGGATATTACTTTGTTGCAGCTGTTTGAGAATGTCCAGGCCTTCTTGGCCACTGGTAGTGTCACGGCTAAAGTTCATATCAAGCAACACCAAGTCGGGCTTTTGTCGTTGAGTTTGCAACACCACTTGCTTAGCATCGCTGGCTTCAATTATTTTATAACCATTGGCGCTAAGTAATAAGTCTAGGGCCAAACGAATATCTTCATCGTCATCAGCAATTAATATAGTGGCGTTGTTGGTATTGATTCGAGAGTCGGTATTGGCTGTATTCAAAAAAAATCCTATAAAATGAAAGGGCTAACACCTAAATAGATATTAACCCTGAGTTTACTTTATTGTTTGAGGTTATACCAATGCGATTAACCTCATTGGTAAAATTGCATCAAAAATCTACTCTTCGCGTAGTGCTTGCATTGGATCAGAGCTAATTACTCGCCAAGCCGGCATCATTACTGAAAGCAATACTATGGCAATTAAACCACTGTCTAGTGCCGTCATTGCTAGCCAGTTAAATTCAGGTAACATTTCTAATTGTTGCTGAATTTGTTGATAGCCGATTACCGAAACGACAAAGCCTAAACCTAAACCTATCACCAACATCCAAAAGGCATCTTTTAAAATAAAGCGTACCAGGCGTGATTGTTTAGCGCCAGTTGCCATGCGTACTGCCAATTCGTACTTACGGTGATTGGTGGTCATTTGAGTTAAACCAGCAACACCAATAGCGGCTAAAATCAAGGTTAACGCGGTCATGGTTATTACCACCCATAAGCTCACCCGTTGATTTAGCGTTTGTTGTTTCCAGATATCATCAACTGATGTTACTTGTAAATTACTCAAGCGTGGAAATTGGCGGGCAAATTCGTCATTAAGCATATCGATAGACAAGTTTTTGCCTTCTGGCATCATCACTGTAAATTGTAAGCTGCCACCGGTATCAATACGATGTGAGTACACCGCAGGTATACCAAGTGGGTTGGCAATGCCTGTTTGGCTAATGGTATTACTAACAATGCCGGTTACTATCATACCGTGATCACCGCTCTGGCTTAGCTTGATCGCTTTGCCAATAATTTCATCATTGGTTAATGTTGGGTACATAGCTTTTGCCATGTTTTGATCAATGACAATTCGGTCTTCGTCATTGCTAATTTGCTCTTGGGTTAAATTAGCACCTGCAAGCATTTTTATATTGAACGTACTGAAAAAGTTAGCACTCAAGCTTCTCACCTGATAGATCACTTGCTCATTATTATTGTCTTCATTAAGAAACGCATTTACTTGCAGAGAATCAGAAAGCGGACCATAGTCGGCAACTATTAACTTACTGTCGGCCACACTAGATTCAATCATAGTGCCTACATCGTTAAGCAAGGTATTAACTTCACTACCTTTATATTCTTCAAAATCTCTTAACTGGGCTACATATTCTTCATCGGCAATCGTTAGTGAAACATTATAAGAGTTACCTATGTCGTAGCCTAAATCTTGGTAAACAGATTGATAGCTTTGCGTAGTGATCATCACAGACGCCGTTAACAACATTGATGCAATCGAAAGCTGCAACACCATTAGCATGCGACTTAGCCATTGGTTGCTTTGTGCCTGAATGCCTTTACCACTGCTATTAAGGTTATTAGACAGGGCCTTTTTATCAATATCAACTAAGGCCAGCGCACTAAACAAAATACTTAATAAAATTATGATCGCAAATGATGCGCCGATAGTAATACCATTGAGGCCGATACTATCTATCATCGGTAAGCTATCACCAGCAATTAACGGTAAACTTTTAAGTGCCCAACCGGTCATTAATAATCCAGCAGTTGCCGCCAGTAAAAAACTTGGTAAATTTTCAAGTAACACCAGTAATCTAATTTTCAACAAGCTTGAACCTAGGCTTAATTGAATAGCAAACTCTTTAGTTCGTCCTTGATAATGAGCAATAAACAAGTTCAATAAATTAAGTGTGGCCATTAATAATAAGCCGATAGAAGCAGCAAATAGAGCAATTATTAAGCCTTCTGTTTCGCCTAGCATATTGCTGCGATACGGAGCGATTGTTACTTCTTTATTAGCACTATTGAGAAAGTCCAAAAATAATTGCAGGTTATCGCCTTCAACATTTTTAGTGGTGTGGATGTTTAGCCATTCATTAGTTTGCTCTAGGGTAGGTAACACTGCATTACTATTGGCACTTTTAAACAATAAGAAATCAATTTCGTTACTGATATTTCCAACATTATCTTGTTGTGCTGCAACAGTGGCAAGATTTTGAATAAACCAAACTTGTTGTGGTAAAACTTCTTGAGCACTTTTTATGGCCATTAAATCTTCAATAACGCCGGCAATAATAAATGGCTGATTATTTACGTTTAACTGTTTGCCAATTACAGATTCTGCACCTGCGTAGGCATATTTCCATAAACTTTCTGAGATCCAAACATACTTTTCTGGAGCTGGCATGGTTACATCATCACCAAGTAATAAACGCGTGCCCAAAACTTGTAAAATATTATCTGAAGCTTCAAATCGAGTCGTTGGATAAATTCCATTGTTAATTTCAACATTTTGTTCAGTCGGGTTAATGCCTGCCCATTCGCCTAAATCAGCAAACTGTTCACCAAATGACTGTAAACGATTCATATTCCAGTAAGACACACTTAAGGTATCTGACATTTTAAATCGGTATTCAAAAGTTTGTAGTGATGCTTCGTTTTTAACTCCTTGCAGTGGTTGATATAACAAAGTCGATGAAATTGCCGTTACGCTTAATACTGCACCTAAGGTTAGGCCCAACGTTAAGATCAATGGGATGCTTAGGCGTGGCAATGCGAATACTCGCGCGATGCCATGCAAAAAAGCCTTTTTGTATAAACTCATGCAACACCTCGTAATTTTTGCTCTGTAACAATTTGACCATCAAGCAGCTGTATTTGACGATTTGCACAACGAGAATAACGAGTGTCATGAGTAACCATAACTATGGTAGAACCGTCTTTGTTTAATTGCTCTAGCAATGCCATAACCTGATCGCCATTTTTACTGTCAAGATTACCGGTTGGCTCATCCACCAAAATAAGATCGGGCTTGCCTACCAACGCACGAGCAATGGCGATACGTTGCTGTTGACCACCAGATAATTGGTTAGGACGGTAGTTCTGTCTGTGCCACATATCTACTTGGGTTAGCACTTCTTCAACACGCTGTTTTATTTCTGCCTTGCCAACGTTTCGGTGTTCAAGCGGCAGGGCAACGTTTTCAAATACAGTTAAGCTGTCAATTAAATTGAATGATTGAAACACGTAGCCAATATGCTGATTTCTAATTTGTGTACGTTGATCAACTTTAAGGCCAGCAGTATTGATATCAGCAATGTGATAATCGCCTTCACTGGCACTGTCCATTAGTCCCATAATTGATAACAACGTTGACTTACCGCAACCTGATGGGCCGGTAATAGCAACAAACTCACCTTGGTTAATCTCAAGAGAGATGCCTTGCAGGGCATGAGTTTCAATTTGTTGGCCATCATAACGTTTGTGAACATTGTTCATTTCAACTACTTTTTTCATGGTAAATTCCGTCCTGTTAATTTTAATTATTAATTTCTGTATTTTATTTGGTTGTTAGTTATTTAATGATAACTGGCTGAATTGGTTGTATTTGCTGGTGTCACTGCTGACAATTTCTTCGCCTTCAGTTAGGCCTTCTGTAACCACTAGTTTGTTTTGTGATAGCTCACCAAAGGTTACGCTGCGTTGTTCTAATAAATTGCTTGATGTACGTACAAATAACGCTTGTTTAGAACGGGGACGTAATCCTGGTGCTTGATTAATAAACGTTGCTTTGTCGTTATGCATTACAAATACTTGCGCCGATATAGCCAAAGAAGGGCGAGCATTTGAGGTTAACTCACCATCAATAACGGCTTCCGCAAGCACTGAACCATTAGAAACAACGCTTTCGATGCGGGTTATGTGAGCGGCAATTTTGCCTTTTTGAGTATCTATAATTACGGGGGCATTTATGTCAATTTGATCTGCTTGATGTTGCGGTAAACGCAAACGGGCAATAAGCTCTTTATCGCTGCCAACTTTTGCTAATGATTCACCCAATTGCACACTCTGGCCCAACTCAACTTCTAGAGTTTGCAATGAACCCGTGATGCCGGCTTTTACTTGCATATCTGCTAATTGCTTTTCTAAAAGCGCAACTTGCGATGCTTGTTGAACAATGGTGATGTCACGTTGAGTTAGCTGGTAACCTTGCATTTCAATAAACTGCTGATATTTTTGTTTTTCAAACTTCAATCGTTTAGTTTCTTGTTTTACCGCTAACTTGGCTCGTTGTAATTCAATTTTTGACGATACGCCCAAATTCATTAAATTTTCATTAACCGATAATTCAAGTTGTGCCTTTTCAATTTCAGCTTCAATGTCGGCAATGCGGCCCTGGTAATTTAAGCGTTCGCTTTGTTGTTCGTATTTAAACGCTTCTAACTGGGCTTGTTGTTGCGCAAGCTGTCCTTGTGCTTGGCTAACTTCTTGTTCAAGCTTAGGGTTTGTTAAGTGCAAAATAATGGTGCCTGGCGTTACCTTAGTACCTGGGCGTACTAAAATTTCAGCAACTTTTCCTAACGCCGGAGCCGTTAATAAACGCTCTCTTGCTGAAGCAAACTCACCGTAGGCGCCGCTGTATATATCTAAAGGTCCATTGCTAACCGTTTGAAAAGATAAGTTGGCGATATCAACAGTTTTGCTAGCCTTACTGCTTACTGCAAAAGTGGCGTAGCCAATTAAGGCTATAAATAGGCTTATTGCGGCAATTTTTTTCCAAGGCTTTTGCTGGGCTAGTTCAATTTTCATCATTACTCATTAATATTTACATTGTATTAACTTTTATATGGAATATTCGTGCCAATATTAAAACTTGTTTATTTACAGTGTCTTATAGTTTTTAGGTAGGTGAGGTTAGGGGCTATATGTTCGCTTTTAAATATGTTGTGTTCGGTTTTGAATAATGACTGAGCAGTTAAGTTTTAGCTAAGTTTCAATGTCTATATTACATTAGCGATTAATTAGCGGTCACAGCCTGCTCACTAAAATATTTCATTCGATATAAGTGCCATTCATTAGAGTGGTTAGTTTGGTTTTTTCTGCACATACCATAACGAAACGATGGAATAACATTGGGCCAGTGATAGCGTAAATCACTAAACCAAACACAGGTGTGTTGCGGTGTGTGCTGGTAGTCATAAAAAATAGGGTATGCGCTGAACTGATGAAACGCCTTGAACTTAGGGTGTTGCCATACTTGCAATGCATGGTTGTTCATTATTGGCCCTGAGGGCAAGGTGTTATAGTGTTGCCAAGTTAATTGCTCGCTAAGTTGATAGCTTGCTTGTTGCGGTAAACCAAATTTACTACTAACCCATTGAGCAATGGGATCACTGCCCAGCTTAATGTATGTCTGAACAAAGCCATGCTCTGTTTGACTTATGGCTTGCCAGTAAAGCAAGGAAAATGGTTGGGGTAGCAGGGTAATGGTTTGCTGGTTTCCACTAAGAGACTGTTCAATATTATGCTTGATGTTAAATACCACCAGTAGGTAGCAAGCGGGTAATAATAACGCGAGTATTTTAACGATTTGATGATTGACGATAATGAGTAATAGCAAACTACACAATGCTATTACGCTGAAGTAGACATCAATCACAAACAGTACATTGAAAGCGAACCGATAACGACTTATTGGCGCAAACCATTGGGTGCCGAACGTCGTCAAACTATCAAGTAGTGGGTGAGACGTTATGGCCAGAAAACATAACCAATATAATTGTTTTGTTGGCAGTTGCCAGGAAGTAAAACGCTGCCAACATTGCATTATTAGCCAAGCCCACAGAGGTGCCAGCAATAAAGAGTGAGTTTCAGCCCTGTGCCAGTAAGCAATAAAATCCAACGGGTTAATTAGAAATAACAGATAGTCAATATCTGGAAACAGCGCAGCGCTGGCGCCGATGATTGCCCGTTTACGCCAAGATATTGAGCTTTGTTTGTTGAGTCCACTAGAGCGGGGCAACTGTGCAATTGCAGCGCCAACAATTGCATGGGTTAAGGCATCCATTTATATTACTTACCGAGCCTAATTGGCCGGCTAATTACTCTTAATGCATGGTATAACTTGCTGTTTCGCTTTAACATGCGCTGCAATAATGCCCTGGTTTTGACATGTTGCTCACTCTTATCAACAAAATAGAAGGCTAAACTCAATAAATAGACCGACGTTACCGATAGTTCATCACCTACACGCTTTATGCCAGTGTGATCTCTACCTGCAGCTTGGAGAAACCACTGTACTGTTCGGCTAACGCGTGTAATGCCATGGGCTTGCAAGTGAAAGTGGCCTGGTTCAAATTTATAGGCAAAGATTTCTTTAACCAGGTCTTTGTGAGGAGCAAGAAAATTAAACCAAGCCATAATACAATCAATAAGGCACTCGGTACTGGTTAAACTTTTTCGGTCTAGTTTACCTGCAAGCTGTAGCATGGCGGCATCTGCCTGATCAAACAACGCTTCGGCCATATCGTCTTTCGAGCGATAATAAGTGCGGATAACGCTAAGGTCGCAGTGTAACTTTTCGGCCAATAACAACATACTAAAGTTCTCCCAAGAACTTTGCTGCGCTAGTGTCAGAGCTTCATTTAATATTACTTGTGGTGTTATTTTTGAGCCATTCATCATTGCACCATTTACGTTATCGATACAGGAATACGCTGCCTACCAAAACCATTTTTGTATTCACCAAACATGCCATTTATTTTCTTGCCGCAGTGTTGGCAATTACCGCTTGAAGTTAAATGATATTGACTTATTTCATACCAGTTTCGTTTTATTACAGGATGCTGGCAGTTCGGGCAATAGGTTGTATCGGAATCTACATCAAATACATTACCGCAGTATACAAAGTTAAGGCCGTAATTTTTCGCAATACTTCTGGCTTTTAATAGGGTTGTAATAGGTGTATTGCCTTTATCGAGCATTTTAAAGTCAGGATGGAAGGCGCTGAAATGTAGGGGTACGTTTAGACCAAGGTTTTCAGCTACCCATTGACACATATTGTTTAGCTCTGCATCAGAGTCGTTTTCATCTGGAATGAGTAGGGTAGTTATTTCAAACCAAACATTAGTTTCATTTTTTAAATAGATCAGAGTGTCTAACACTGGTTGCAAATGACCATGGCATACCTTGTGATAAAAGCTTTCAGTGAAGGCTTTTAAATCAATATTAGCGGCATCCATGTGTTTAAAGAATTCAACTCTAGGCTCATCACAAATATAGCCGGCACTTACCGCAACGCTTTTTATACCTTGTTCTTTTGCTGCAATTGCGGTGTCTATCGCATACTCCATAAATATAACTGGGTCGTTATAGGTAAACGCCAAGCTTTTGCAGTGTTGTTGCTTGGCTGTATTTGCCAGTTGCTCTGGCAACGCTGTAGCGCACAGGGTATCTAACTGCCTTGATTTACTCATGTCCCAGTTCTGGCAAAACTGGCAACTTAAATTACAGCCGGCAGTGCCAAAGGAGAGTACGCTACTACCCGGGTAGAAATGATTCAGTGGTTTTTTTTCTATAGGGTCAATACAAAAACCAGATGAGCGGCCATAACTGGTTAATACTATTTCGCCCTTATGATGCATACGCACAAAGCAGCTGCCACGTTTGCCTTCTCTTAATGTGCAATGCTGTGGGCATACATCACAACAAACCCTGCCATCATCCATTTGATGCCAAAACTTGGTAGGAAAATGTTCAATAAGGGTGTCTGTCATATTTATTACCACCTATATTAACTATAGCTAAATAATTTTATCTATACTTAATAGTGATGTTAATTTAGTCGACTTCCAAGGAGTAAAGGTGAGCATTCGAGAGCCTGCGGTAGCAGGCAGTTTTTATTGTGATGATCCAATAGATCTGGCCGACAGTGTTATGCAGTGTATTGGTGAGTTTGTTGATGCTGGCGTGCATGCCAAAGCATTGATTGTTCCCCATGCTGGCTATATCTATTCAGGGCCTGTTGCCGGTGCGGCTTACCGGTTATTGGCTAATAGCTGCAACGACATTGATCGGGTAGTTATATTAGGTCCTTGCCACCGCATTGCTCTTCAGGGGTTAGCGGTTGCCAGTTATGAAGCGTTCTCTACTCCTCTAGGTGATATAAGCGTTGACATACCTGCTTGTCAAAACTTAGTGGATAAAGGGTTAGTGCAATACTCAAATGAAGCCCATCAGTTTGAGCACTCATTAGAAGTGCAATTGCCATTTTTACAAGGATGCTTAGCTAAGTTCACTATTTTGCCTATTGTGGTTGGTGCTTGTTCAATTGATGATGTATATACAGTCATTAATGCGCTTAATGTTGAAGGTACTTTGTTTTTGATAAGCACCGACATGAGCCATTTTCATACTTACCAACAGGCCAATGCTATAGATAACTTTAACATAGTACGTATGCTTAATTTTGATACTGACCTAACTGGCGAAGATGCATGTGGCAGTAATGTATTAAATGGTTTTTTTAAATTTTGTGATCATGCCAAGTGGAAAATACGTATGGTTAAATATGAAAACTCAGGCGATACAGCAGGTGATAAAGAGAAGGTAGTAGGCTATGCCAGCTTTATCGTGTATTGAATTAACCAACGCCGAGCAAGACCTTGCCATAAACCTTGTTAGGCAAGTATTAACGCAAGCGGTAAAAGAAAACTGCTATATCAAGCCTCTTGCACCCAATTCTAAAGCACTACTAACACCTTGTGCCTGCTTTGTTACCTTGTATGTTCAAGGTGAGTTACGAGGATGTATTGGTACTATGCAAAGTGAGCGGCCATTATGGGAAAACATTTGCAAATACAGTTACAGCAGTGCGTTTGAAGATTATCGCTTTGAGCACCTAACGGCTGATGAACTTGAAAACTTAAGCTTTCAAATATCAATATTATCAACGCTTGAGCCTATGGAAAACAAAGGCGAGGCGCACTTGCTTGCAGAGTTAAAGCCAAATGTTGATGGCTTAGTACTCGAATATAATCAGCATAATGCATTATTTTTACCGTCGGTATGGGAGTCATTGCCCAAACCTTACGATTTTGTTGGCAAGCTTAAGTTAAAGGCTGGTTTGGCTGAGGATTATTGGCATGAAGACATTAAACTGCAACGCTTTCAAAGTTTTAAAATAGAAAGCGAGAAAGCTACAAACTAGAAACGAGAAACGAGAAACGAGAAACGAGAAACGAGAAACTAGAAACGAGAAACGAGAAACTAGAAACTACAAACGAAAAGCGGCCCCGGTACTTCCTCTGCCATCTTCTCTACACTTTATTTTGTCTTCCCGTACCTTTTCTTTTGTCTTCCCGTACTTGATACGGGATCTTAAATCTAGAAAGCAAAAAGGCTACAAGATTAAACCTTGTAGCCTTTTTTATTGAAGCTTTCCTGCTTATTATTCAGCTACAGTAGTTGTTACTTCACCGTTTGCGGACATTTCAACAATATCCATTTCATCAATTAGGTTGGTAGCGCCATCAATGTGCTCCATAACCCAAAGCATGTAACGTACGTCGACATGTATTGAACGGTTCAATTTAGCGTCGTAATCCCAACCGCCAATAATACTCTCGTATACACCATCAAATACTAAGCCAACAAATTCAGCTTTGCTGTTTAACGTTGGTGAGCCAGAGTTACCACCGGTAATATCTAATGTACCTAAAAAGTTAACTGGAACAGTGTTTAAGTCATCTTTGGTATACGAGCCGTATTGTCTTTTGTTGATTAAATCGAGCTGCTTTTTAGGGGCATCAAATGGGAATGCACCTGTATCTTTTGCAACAATACCTTCTACTGTAGTGAACGGCGCAGCAGTGATACCATCTTTAGGTGAATAGCCTTTTACGTTGCCGTATGTTACACGTAACGTACTGTTTGCATCGGCATATACAGGGATGTCTTTTGATTTATTGTAAGCAATTAATGCTTCCATAAATTTAGGGCGATACGCTTGTAAATTGCCAGCTAATTCTTTGCTGCTGTCTTCAATGGCTTTACGCGATTTAAAGGTATTAACAGCTAATTGAATGAATGGGTCGTTTGAGTTGTTAAACTCTTCTACGCTTTTATTCATCCAAGCTAAACGAGTTTCTTCATCGGCCAATTCAGTAGTTTTGTAAATAGCATCAAGTTTACTTTTTAATGCAGTTTCGTTTAAGCCATTTTCTAGAGCGAAGAATTGATCAAGCTCTTTAATACGTTGCTTTTCAGGTAAAGCTGCGTAATGCGTTAACATGTGCGTTAATATTTTTTGATCAATGTCTAAGTCTAAACGACGGTTAATGGTTTTCATGCCTTGCGCAAAACGGTCCATGTCACGCTCTTGATAGCCGCGCTGGCGCTCAAGATCTGGTTTCGCTTTTTCAATGGCTAAGCGGTGTAGTTTATTTGCGGTGGTCAGTAATTTGCTTCTTGCCATGTAGCTTAAAACATAACTGCGTGGCGCAAACTCTTGGCTGTCATTAACTAGTTTGTTTATACCTGACAAAGCACTACCGTATTTAGCTTTACGTTTTGGATTACTGTTAATCCAAGTACTTAATTGTGCTTCAAGCTGCTGTTTACGCTCAAGCGTTGTGCCTTTGTTGTAGCTTTCTATTAATGAACCGTAGTTCTTGGCGTAATTTGCCAAGCTTGCCAATTCATTTTGATACTTAATACGTTTATCGCTACCCACTTCTGAGTTTTCATGGATCAAATTAATGATTTCTTCACGGTAAGACTTGGCTACAGGGTAAGCCCAAGTGAATTGATGCTCAACTTCACTCGCTACGCGGTAGCGGTTAGTTCTACCTGGGTAACCCAATACCATAATGTAGTCGTCTTCATTAACAGAAGCTTTATTCACTTTTAAGTGATGCTTAGGTTGATATGGTACGTTATCTACAGAGTAATCAGCAGGTTGCCCATCTTTACCAACGTATGCACGGTAAAATCCGTAATCACCGGTATGACGCGGCCACATCCAGTTATCAATATCACCGCCATATTTACCTACACTTGATGCAGGTGCATGCACTAAACGTACATCGCGGATCATTAATTGTTTAAATAGGTAGTACTCAAGACCGCCGTGAAAGTTAACAACGCTACAACGATAATTCTTATCTTGTTCACATTGGCTAACTAGCTTCTTGCTATTAGTGTCGATAAATTTGTAACGTTCGTCACCCTTCATTGCTGTTGTAATACCACCTTTAATAAGCGGTGTTACTTCGGTAATTTCTTCGGTTACATAAATACGTTGACCAGGAGCTGCTGGTAATTCTTCAGCGAACGATTTTGCTAAAAATCCATTTTTAAGTAGGTTGTTCTCTTCTGTAGAATTATATTGCACTGAGCCATATACGCAGTGATGGTTACTTACTACTAGAGCTTGGTCTGAAACAAACGAAGCGGTACAACCGCCTAAGCTTACAATCGCGCCCATTGGAAATTCGGTAAGATTGGTTAAGTCAGTTGGGTTTAATTCTAAACCGGCAGCAGTTAGTTCTTTACTAATGCTAGGTAATTGATGTGGTTGCCACATGCCTTCGTCGGCGACAGAAAGGGTACTTACTGCACTAATTGCGCACAGCAGTAATGATGATAATTTACTCACCTAATATTCTCCATGATAAATTCTTTTTATAGATTTGAGCGTGAGTTTGCAAAAACATTTAGGCATAGTCAAATTGAATAATTCAATAATTGTTATAAAAATTATCTACTAGTGAATAATGGTTTACAGTTAAATATCTACTTTATATCTTTGTATTAACTTTATTGTTATATATCAGCAGTTTATTTTGATTGTTAGTGTGAATATTTATAAGTTTGTTAAAATAATTTTATTGCTTTTAATTATGCCTATTTGAGCACATGCAACTATACTTAAAGAACCTAATTAGTATTCATTTACATTGTTTTGGAGGTATTTATGTCTGTTGCAAGCCGACTAGATTCGTACTTGAATCAACATCAAATCAATTATCAGGTGATCCCTCATTTTCATAGCCTTAATTCTGTTAGCAGTGCCATATCTGCTAATGTGCCTCTGTATAAAATTGCAAAAGCGGTGATGCTAGAAGATCATGAAGGACGTAAATTAATGGCCGTATTACCGGCTAATAACAAGGTAAGTATGTCGTTTATCAATGATGAATTACTTGGTAGTTATCGTTTAATTAAAGAAAATAAAGTTTATGAATTATTCAAAGATTGTGAACACGGTGCGGTTCCACCTTCAGGTGATGCGTACAACATGACGATGATTTGTGATTCATTGCTTGATGATTTAGATGAGGTGTATCTTGAAGCTGGCGATCATGAAAACTTAGTATGTATTGATCATGAAGGCTTTAAAAAACTAACCGAAAACTCTAAACATATGAGGTTTAGTCGACAGGTTTTTCATTAATCTAGAAACGACAAACGAGAAACTAGAAACGAGAAACGAAAAGCTAGGATGTGGGTTCCCACTCTACTTCCTGGCGGGCTAACTCATACTATTTCCTGACGAATGTCAGGATCTCGCTTGTAGTTTAGATCCTGAAACAAGTTCAGGAAATTGTTAGTGCGGGGAAAGGCCGAAGCTAGAAAGCTTGTAGCCTTCTAGCTGATCGCTTTCTATCCAAACTTACGGCCCGCATCTATAGCCAAGCCCATGCCTACGCTGCCAAATTTGTCGCCATCTACTATTTCAGTGTTTGGGAATAAATCGACAATAGTTTGTCTCACCATAGGTATTGCTGTGGTACCACCGGTCATAAACACTTTAGTAATATCGGTGTATTTAATGCCTGCATCAGCAATAGTAAGTAAGGCCTGCTTTTTAATATTGTTTACTTCTGTTTGTATGGCGTCATGTAATTGATCAATGCTTAAATCTACGTTTAACTTTGACTCAACATAATCTAAATCTATATTAGCGCTAGCATGTGTGGTTAAATCAATTTTTGCTTGTTCAACATCTATGGCTAATAGATGACCTTCACGTTTGTTAATCACGTTTAATAAGCGGTCTATCAATTGTTTGTTCTCAACCCTAAATGCTAAATCTTTTAACGAAATTTTTGTGTTATTTTCATATAAATGATGAATTTTGTGCCAGGTGGCTAACTCATGGTAATAGCTTGATGGCATAAACATTTGCTTGCTTTCGCTATGAGAAACATTAGCAATTGAGCTACGGATGCTAAATTGGCTATCGGTGTTTCTAATTTGTTTAGTTTCTTTAAATTTACTTTTATAACCCAGGTGCGGCATAACCGTTTCAAGGCTTAATTTTCGGTCAAAGTCGGTACCACCAATATGAATGCCGCCATTGGCTAGAATATCTTCTTCACGCTCACTTCTAAGCGCACGCTCAGGTGATAAACGCACAACTGAAAAGTCAGACGTACCACCACCAATATCAACAATTAAGGCGATTTCTTCTTTATTAATGCTTTGTTCAAAATCAAGAGCTGCTGCTATTGGCTCGTATTGAAACAATACATCACTAAAACCTGCTCTTAATGCTGCTGTTTCAAGCGTATCTTGCGCTAACAAATCGGCCTGTTTGTCGTTATCAACAAAGTGTACTGGCCTGCCTAATACCACTTGCTCAAATCGATGGTTAGCACTGCTTTCAGCTCTTGCTTTTAAATGACTTAAAAAGCTGGTGACGATGTCTGCGAAAGGCACTTGTTGCGACTTGATTTGGGTTTTTTCTTCCATTAACGGTGTACCCAATACACTTTTTAATGAGCGCATAATACGGCCAAATTCGCCATCGATGTATTCATTAATTGCGGCTCGGCCTAAAAATGTTTGGTTGAGTTCAAAATGAAAAAATATTGCGCTGGGAATGGTAAATTTACCACCTTCTAATGGTAATAATATCGGGCTGCCATTTTGTATGGTGCCAAAGGTAGAGTTAGAAGTGCCAAAGTCTAAGCCGCAATATTTATTCACAAAGGATCCTTTCATAATAGTTCAGGGGTATTTTAGGCTGGCAATTTTACGCTGTGTTGGTTAACTTGGCTACAACCTTATATAAATACTTATTGAATTATCAAAATGACTCAATCAGCTTCTAAGCAGCATACTTCAGTTAATAAAAGAAAATCGTCTCTATGGACGTTGTATCTGGCGTATTTGTATATATTGGCTATTGGAGGGTTAGTCCTTATTGAGTACGTTTCACTGCACTTTTTAACCGGGTATGTGTTGCTAAGCATTGTCACAATTATTGTTTATGGTTGGGATAAAAGAGCTGCGCAATTAAATCGCTGGAGAACCTCTGAGCAAAGTTTACAGCTTCTGGCTTTAATTGGTGGTTGGCCAGGTGCTATTTGGGCACAACAAAAGTTTAGGCATAAATCTAAAAAACGTTCCTTTAGAATACAGCTTTGGCTAATGATCGTGCTCAATATATCTACCTTTGCTTGGTTTTTTGTACCACCGGTGAGTAATTTTATTGGATCATTAATTTACTAAATATAAGAATTGGTTTGGCAAGAAAAGCGTTTATTGCATAAACTTATGAGAGTTAACAAATTCTGATAATCTTTTAAGGTGCTCTCAATGGTTAAGTCTTTATGTAAATGGAAAAAAAAAGAAGTAGAAAATCATTTACATGAACTGTGGCATATTGTTGATAAACCACGTCATATTTGTAAAGACTGCGCTCGCGCATCACATACCAAAGGCTATTTGTGTAAACCAATTAAACTGCCTCACGATACTCATTCAGATAATAAAGGTTGACGAAGTCTAACTAACCTGAACTCGGGATAACAACTTGCTTTCTAGCTGCTGTTTTTCCTTACCACTACGTTAAATTTATTTGCAATAGACCAGCTATTGACGCACAAATTTGCCTTGTGTTAAGAAAAAACATCTGGCTAGAAACATAAAAATATAGAATTTTATAAATTACAGTACGTTAACTAACTTCTTATCCCGAGTTCAGGTTAACTAGCTTTTAACTGTTAAACGCCTTTGTAGCTTAATTTAATTCCTAATTTCTGCATTTGTTTAATCTCGGTATCGAGGTTGGCTTTAAATAATGCCTTATCAATCAACCACGCCTGTGGAAACTCTAGCTTAACGTTGTTTTTATTTACGCTCACTGTCCACGCGGGTAGAAAGTTCTCCTGGCGCTTTTGGGTAAACACTACAGCTAACCTAAAAATAAAAATAAGACGAATTACATAATCATGCTCAAACAGTGCAAGCGTTGGAATAAACTGTTTAGCTATTTTTTTACGATGCAAGCGTAATAGGGTGGTTAACAGGATGACTTCATCTTGATTAAAACCTAGCATACTTGCATTTTCGACAATGTAAGCGGAATGTTGGTGATAATTAGTTGAGTTTATATGTATGCCTACTTCATATAAAACACTTGCCCAGCGCAAATATAATTGAGTTTCTGGTATTGCAGCGAAACTCCAACCAGCTTGGCAGTTATGTAACAGTTGCATACAGATTTGTGCGACTCTCTCGCTATGTTGTTGATCTACACTTACTCGTTTAATTAGGCTGGTAATGCTTCGTTCTCTAATGTCATCATGTTGTAAATGATCTTCCATTTCATAGATAGCACCTTCCCTAAGAGCTTTATCGCAATATTCAAGTTGGTCTATTTCAAATAGCTCAAATATAGCTAACATAATTAGTAAACCGCCTACAATTACATGCTTACGCTCAGCAGCTAAACCCAGTAGCGTTATATCGTCAAACTGTTCAAACTTAAGTATGGCATTTTTAATGTCATATAAAGCCTGAACAGTTAGCGGACCTTTGCAAAAGTTGTTGGCCAGGGCTATTTCAGTTAACGCAGAAGCTGTACCTGATGTACCGATAGTTAATTGCCATGAAATTTTTTTATATTGGCTAACTATCGGCTCTAGTTCTTGCTCTGCTGCCAACAATGCTTTTTTAAAGCATTTATTGTCGATATTACCTTGACCGAAATACTGTTTAGTTAAGCTAACACAGCCAATATTTCGGCTGCTAAGTGCGAGAGTATTAAAACCATTACCAATAATAAGCTCGCTGCTGCCACCACCAATATCGATGACTAATCGATTATGTTGATAGTGCATAGAGTGTGCTACCCCTTGATATATAAGGCGTGCTTCTTCTTGACCAGAAACAACCTGAATTGGATAGGGAATTATACTCTTCGCTTTATTTATAAATTCAATCGCATTGTTTGCAACTCGCAAGGTGTAAGTTGCAATGATATTCACTTGATCGGGGTGGAAGCCTTTTAAAGTTTCTGCATATATCGCTAAAGTTTGTAAACCACGCTCAATGCTTTCTTCAGTTAAGTTTAAATCGTCGTTTAAACCTTGTGCCAAGCGAACTCTGAGTTTTTCTTTTAATAAAATTTGTACATCTCGTTCAACGATTCGGGCAAGTACTAAATGAAAGCTGTTTGAGCCTAAATCAACTACAGCCACTTTTTGAGCTCTACCTAAAATTTGCTCTTGGCTTGCCTTTGCTAAAGAATTAATCATGGTTTTCACATTGCTTTAAATATTGATAAATTTCTCGTTGCGAGCTTAATTTCTTAAGGTTTTTGCTGCTGACATAGTCATTTTTCTGCTGCTGGTCAATTATTCTAGCCTTGCAATTATCGTTAATTTGTAACTCGAGAATGTCGGTAATTTGTTGCTTTAAAGGAGGGGAATATATCGGTAAACCTACTTCTACTCTATCTTCTATGTTTCGTGCCATCCAATCCGCAGAAGTGATAAATACTAATGGCGCACCATTGTTTTGAAATAACATAACTCTGGCATGCTCTAAATATCGGTCAACGATACTGGTTACCGTTATACGCTCGCTAATACCGGGCAAACCTGGCTTTAAACTGCACATGCCGCGAATGATCAAATGAATATCTACACCAGCATTACTGGCATCATACAGTTTGTCGATAAGCTTTTTATCTACCAGATTATTCAGCTTTAAAATGATCTTTGCTGGCAGGTTTGCTTTGGCATTTTTGATCTCGCTTTTAATTAACTGATTAAGTCGCTTACGCTGATTAATTGGCGAAATCAGCAAATGATCAAAATGAACGTCTTTATAGCTGTGTTCGATAAATTTAAAGACGTTATCTACTTCTTCTGCTATTAGCTGGTTTTTAGTAAAAAAGGCGAAGTCAGTATATATCTTGGCGCTATCTTCATTGAAATTGCCGGTACTTACTTGCGCGTATTTAACTATTTTCCCTTGCTCGACTCTGTTTACTAAACATAATTTAGAGTGAACTTTTAATGAGTCTATGCCAAACAGAACTTTGATACCGGCATCGGTCATCTTTTTCGACCATTCGATGTTATTGCTTTCATCGAAGCGCGCTCTAAGCTCTACATTTACGGTTACCTTTTTACCATTGCGCACTGCATCTAATAATGAACCAATAATTTGTGACTTTTTTGCTACCCGATAAATGTTTAACTTGATTGATGTAACTGCAGGATCAAAGGATGCTTGGCGAACAAACTCTTTAAAATGATGAAACTTGTGGTAAGGGTAGTACAGCAATATGTCTTGCTCGCTAATTGCTTCAAAGGTCGTGTTGTATTTACAAAATTGTTGGTTGTCCAGAGCAGGCCATTTTGTATATCTAAGGTTTACCTTGCCAACGTTTGGAAACTTAATAAAGTCTTTGAAATTACGATAACGACTACCTGGAGATGTGCTGTCATAGCTTGTAAAACCGAGTAGTTTCTTAAGTTTGTTTTCCATGCGTGAGGGCATTTGTTCATCGCACACAATGCGTACCGGATCAGCATGCAGACGTTGCTTTAAGCTTTTAGACATTTTCATCAATATTGAATCGTCTAAGTCTTGTTCACTGAGTAAATATTCAGCATCTCGGGTGATTTTAAATGAATAAGCGGTAATATCATCAAACACAAATAGCCCTTTGAAAATATCCGTTAATGAAAAACAGACAACATCATCGAGTAAAATAATTTTTTGTATATTGCTGCTTTTTTCTTTAGGCAATAAAACAAAGCGATTTGTTTCGGTACAGGGCACTTCAATTGCTGCATACTGATACTTATTCTGGTTATTTAACTCAACAAATAGATAGGTTAAGTGATCTTCTATACAGCTAGGGAAGTCGATTAAATTACTGATAATCAATGGTTGAGTGTAGCGCAGCACTTTATTTGTAAAGTATTGCTTTAACCATTGTTGATGATATTGTGAAAGGTGTTCATGGGTAATTATTTCAATACCATTTTTTTTCAACTCTTGCTGAATTTGTTGGTAGGTTTGATTGAATTTGTCATTTAGTTTAATTACTTGTCGTTGAATATTATCGATTAATATTTGGTATTTATTTAACGATTTCAAATCTCCTTCTGCTTTTTTTAGTAACGCTTTTCGTTTGATTTCGGCAACCTTAACTCGAAAAAATTCATCTTGGTTATTTGAAAATATGCCTAAAAATCGAACCCGCTCAATAACCGGGTTATTAATATCTTGAGCTTCTTGTAATACGCGTTCATTAAACGCTAACCAGCTAAGTTCTTTAGGGTAATACAAATGTGACATATTTCACTTGTTAATTAAATATAGAGTTATCAATGCATTATGAAGTGGTTGGACTCTGCTATTAATGCAGTTATCTTACTTAACTGTAGTATAGCCATTAGATAAATCCAAAATTAAATACTCAAATGACAGTTGACTAAAGGCAAATAACTAATGATATTAGTTATGAGACCCTTTACTCTTTCAATAGGATCAAAATGAAAATTATAATAGCGTTATTGGTATTAATGTTGTCTTGTGGCGCTGCTGCAAATGTGCAGACTTTACGTGTTGATTATTATCATACTGGCGATAGTCAGCAAGAAATTTTTTCGTTAGATAATGTGGTGATTGAGCCTTTGAGCTGGCCTGGGTCAAAAACACAAGTGTTAGATGACTTAAATCGTGGTAAATACCGTTTCATCGTTAAAAATAAAGCGTCTAAGAAAGTGTTATTTAGTCGCAGTTACAGCTCTATTTATGGTGAGTGGGAAACTACGGGCGAAGCCAAAAAAATCAAACGTACTTTTCATGAGTCATTGCGCTTTCCTATGCCTGATGAAGAGGTGATTATTGAAATTGAAAAGCGTGACGCAGAACATCAGTTTCAAAATGTATGGACTACACAAATAAACCCCAATCATTACTTAAACCATAGAGAGTCTGCAGCCTATCAAGATCAGGTTATTGCCATTGAACAAAATGGTGATCCAAAAGATAAAGTCGATTTACTTATTTTGGGAGATGGTTACACGGCAGCAGAGTTATCTAAATTTAAGCAATCGGCAAAAGAGCTTACCGAAGCATTGTTTGCTACTAGCCCATTTAAAGAGCATAGAAAAAACTTTAATGTGTGGGCGTTAGCACCAATTACTGATGAGTCAGGCGTTTCCCGTCCGTCTACCGGAACTTATCATGACAGCCCTTTAGGCGTAACCTATGATGCTTTTGGCTCTGAGCGTTATGTACTTACCAGTGATAACCGAAATTTTCGTCGCATAGCGTCCTCAGCCCCTTATGACTTTGTTGAGATCATCGTCAATAACGACACTTATGGCGGCGGCGGTATTTATGGTTTATTTTCAACGGCTGCAGCAAACAGTGATTGGGCGGATTATTTGTTTATTCACGAATTTGGCCATCATTTTGCCGGACTCGCTGATGAGTACTACACCAGTTCTGTTGCTTACGCCGCGCCAACAAACATCATAGAGCCGTACGAGCCAAATGTTACTGCTTTATTAAATGGTAATACATTGAAATGGCAAACAAAAGTTAA
The DNA here is from genome assembly GCF_031583595.1 of Thalassotalea psychrophila. Classification (NCBI taxonomy): domain Bacteria; kingdom Pseudomonadati; phylum Pseudomonadota; class Gammaproteobacteria; order Alteromonadales; family Colwelliaceae; genus Thalassotalea; species Thalassotalea psychrophila. Next base: position 2,830,438 of record NZ_CP134145.1, on the reverse strand, counting down.
AAAACAAACCCCTTTACCAACACCGTGGCCAAAACAAGAATATGAGAAACACTCATATGAGTATCAACAAATTCGTGGCCAGTTGCGTAAAGACAACAAGCCTGAAAGTGATATGGATAAATTGTTCCATCAAAACCAGGATATTGTTGAAGGCATGTTTTCTAAAGCAGAATTTAACGATGTTATAGGTGCCTTTGAAGGGGCAAACTATTCTGCCAAAGGCTTTTATCGTAGTGAGTTGAACTGCATTATGTTTACTCGCACCGATGATTTTTGTAATGTGTGTCAACAAGCCATTGTTGATGTGATAAACCTGTACTCGAATTAATAAAGCTAGTTTTTAAAACAAAAGGTCTTAGTAATATGCACTAAGACCTATTATCTTAAGGTGAGTTTTTAGTAGATAGAAACCTTAAAAATCTTTTTCAAAGTCATCATCCATATCATTATCTACTTCAACTTCAGAGGCAGTGAAGCTACCATTTTCATAACTGCCTTCTACTTCAACATTGGTTAGGGTAGGGAATAAATCAAAAAATGCACTGCTTGTAATTGACTCTTCTGAATCATTTTCAAAAACCGTATTTTCATCATAACTGATGGAGATGTTGAATATATCGAAACTCGTTTCAGTTAAATGATGATAAGGCCCTTTAACTTCTAGTTCTTCGTCTTGGTCGACGATTTCAACTTCTCGAGCGACAAATTTACCCATATGCATGCCACCTTCAACTTCAACCATAGTGCCATCGATAATAAGTTGGAAAAACTCCGCTTGAGTTAGAGTTTCGTCATTGGTGAGAGAAGCTATGGCTAAGTCTGTTTCAACATCATTTTCAAAGCGAGTATGCTCTTTGGTGTAAATAGTCTGGCCAAATACATCAAAGGTGTTGTTGTCAGTAATGTTAGTAACAGGACCCGTCATACCTCGGTCTTGATCGTGATGCTCAAATTGATGTTCAAACTCTTCAATTTCCACTTTCGTGACAACAACCCCACCATTGCTGAAATACCCCTCTACTTCAACGCGCATACCATCAAGTAACTTATTGAAAAATTGTTCATTTGTGACATGCTGATCGTCAATTTCATATTCTGTTGTATCGTTTATCGTTACGGTGAATGAGAATATGTCAAAGCTAATGTATGGAACAATATTACTTACTCGGCCTTCAAATTTAGGCTCATCAAAATCATCACTATCATTTTCATCTTTTTTGATGATTTTTGTGGCAAAGTAATCGCCACTACTGTTTCTAAATCCTTTAATTTTTACATAATCAGATGCGCTAATATCAACAATATTAAAGTCATGTTGATCGCTCTCAGTATCATCATTAAAGCGAGTATATTCGTTATAGTTAAACTCTATGCCTAACACTGTTATGGTTTGGCTCGTCATATCAATAGCATCTACCGGGCCTGCAACTTTAACTTTAATACGCTGTACAAAATAAATACTTGAAGCAACTAAGTTATTATTATCGTCGTAATGGCCTTTTATTTTAACTAACACGTCATTTGCTAATGAACTTTTATCACCATATCTGAACCGAGTTTGCTCATTGGTAATAATATTTATATCTCTTATGGAAAAGCTGTTGTCATCTTGTAAATTACTGATAAACCCATGTAAATGATGATGTGAATGCTCTTCGTCATCATCTTCTCGTTTGAAAGTAATGAGTTTCACTTCATCGGCTTGCAGAGTTAAATTGATAAGATTAGTCAGCTTTCCTTCAACTTTAACGAATTTATTATTTGCTAAATCAGTTTCATTAAAGTTATCGAAGCTTGCCATAGAGTAGTCTATGGTCAAGTTGCCCAACATGAATTGTTTGTTCGTCGTATCAAGTTCTTTGATCAAACCTTTGATGGTGATGTCATTACTGTCATTTTGTTTTTCAATGCGAGTAGCAAGTAAGTCGCCGTTATCATTAAAATGGCCATTAACTTCAACAAAGTCACCAACCATGAGATTGGCAAAGTTGGTATCATCAAAGTGGGTTAAATCGTTAACTAATACGGTTTGTCCTTGCACTATCAAACTGCGTGTATCTAGGTTTATAGCTTCAACTAGGCCTTTAATTTCAGCACTGTAAAAAATGTGATGAGCAACACCTGTTAAACCATCATCATTGATACTACCGTCAATTTTTACGATCATACCAAGAGCTAAATCTGACTCATTTAACGGACTGCCGTCATCATTAGATATTTCTGCATTGCTAGTGTCGTATTTCACCCCATTGACAAACACACTGCCAAAACCGGTAATTTCACCATCGGTTAGCGTATTTATGTCTTTGACTTGTTGGTCGGTAAGGTTAACCTCGGGGTCACTGCTTGATGAGCCTCCGCACGAGGTAATTAGAATGGTAGATAGACAAATAGCCAATGCAAAACTAATGAATTTAAGCATGACAGACTCCCTTCAAATGAACTTGGTTTTACTTTCAGTGCATCAAGTTTAGTTTAAAAAGGCTATAAATACCTTATTCCACAATATAAATAAGGTTATTTATTGATTCATGTTATTCATATGAATATAAATTGTTGAAAGCGCGAGATTTCTCGTTTTAGGGTGGTTTAAAACTAGGTCTAGTTATTACTGGTCTAATCTGTAATGATTGAGGGCGGATAGCACATTTAAAAAGAAGGGCTGTTAGTGCGTTTTATTAGTTTTATCTTACTGACTTGGGTTAAGTATTTATCAACGTTGTTCTATAAAATTGAACAGCATTGGCTGTCGGATGAAAAACAGCAGCATTGGCAAGATATTAACCTGATCGTAATTTTAAATCACACCAGTTTGTTTGAGCCGGTATTGCTACGCAATATTCCATTGTCATTTTTATGGAGAATGTCTAATCAGTTAATGGTCCCAGGGGCTGACAATACATTGCAAAGGCCCATTGTTGGCAAAGTATTATACTCACTAGTACCTGGCTGTATTCCTATTAGTAGAAAAAACGATGACACTTGGACAGATTTTCTTAATAAGGTAAACGATAAAAAAATTACCGCCATTTTACCGGAAGGGCGAATGAAGCGGCCTACTGGTTTAGATAAACATGGTAATGAAATGACGGTTAGGGGCGGCGTTGCGGACATAATATCTCGTTTAAATAAAGGAAAAATTCTATTTGTGTACAGTGGAGGTTTACATCATATCCAGTCACCTGGAGATAAATTTCCAAAAGTATTTAAAAAGATAAAGCTTAATCTAGAAGTTGTTGATATTACCCAATATAAATATCTACACCAGGCAGAACATGAAGATAAATTTAAAACGAATGTAATTAACGATATGCAACAGAGGTTAAAGAGTAAAATACCCTAATTCCTAATTCCTAATTCCTAATTCCTGACCTGTATTGGAAACATTGAAGGTTAAGGTTATTTTGATTATAGGCCTGAAATCTAGGCTGTAAGTTCACAGGTAACTCAGCTACGTTAATTAAAGCAAAGCCTAGCTTTTGATAAAACTCAGTTAAATCACTATCTGCGAAACAAGTAATATCATTATATTGCTGCTGGCATTTAATAACTAATTGGCGAGCTAATCCTATTTTTTGCTGGTCCTGCTTAACTACAAGGGCATGTAGAAATGGCGTGGTAGTAGTATATGAAACAATTACACAAGCGATGATTTCTGCATCATTGTTGCTAATATAAAAACACTGATCCTCGCCCATAAAACTGGCGCTGTAACGGTTATTTTTATAAAAACGTTTTATTACTGATTTATCTGCTTTCGTTGCGAGTTGTATCTGCATAAATAAATGAGGGTCTTTCAACTAGGGTCAGAGTCATTGTCGACACACTAGTGTCGTCCCGTTGAAGAACGGGATCTAAAACCTGACTCTGACCCTAGTTTTTTAATTTATACGCGTAGCGCTTTTTCGCCGCGAGCTATGCCGACAGTACCTGAGCGTACTACTTCAATGATCTCAGTTTCGTTGTTTAATACGCTAATAAATGATGCGATTTTATCTTCATCACCAGTTAACTGAACCGTATAAATTTGCTTACCAACGTCAATAATATCACCACGGAAGATGTCAGCGATACGCTTAACTTCGGTACGAGTGATGTTGTTCATGGCCAGTACTTTTACTAACACTAACTCACGTTCAATGTGAGCTCGGTCAGTTAAGTCGGATACACGAATAACATCAATAAGCTTATTAACTTGTTTGGTAATTTGTTCAAGCACTTTGTCATCACCAAATGTAGATATGGTAATACGAGAAATTGTTGGCTCGTCTGTTTCTGCTACACATAGGCTTTCTATGTTAAATGCACGTTGAGAAAATAAACCCACAATACGTGAAAGGGCACCAGGTTCGTTTTCTAATAAAATTGATAGGATACGGCGCATTATACTTTCTCTCCTTTTTTAAGCCACATGTCGTCTACTGCTCCAAAGCGTACTTGCATTGGATAAACGTGTTCTTTTTCATCGACTAAAACATCCATAAACACTAAACGATTTTTAATTGAAAATGCTTCTTTCATTGCACTGTCTAATTCATCAGGGTGGTTTACTTGCATGCCAACATGGCCATAAGCTTCAGCCAATTTAATAAAATCTGGTAATGATTCCATATAAGATGAAGAGTGGCGACCACCGTATATCATGTCTTGCCATTGACGTACCATGCCAAGCGAGCGGTTATTTAAAGTAACAACCACTACAGGTAAGTTATATTGTAAACAAGTAGATAACTCTTGAATGTTCATTTGTATAGAGCCATCACCAGTAACACACACAACGTGTGCGTCAGGGTAAGCTACTTTAACCCCCATTGCTGCAGGTAAACCAAATCCCATGGTGCCTAAGCCACCTGAGTTGATCCATTGACGAGGCTTTTTAAACGGATAGTATTGCGCGGCAAACATTTGATGTTGACCAACGTCTGAACATACATAAGCATCACCATTAGTGTGCTTGTAAATAGACTCTACAACTTGTTGTGGTTTAATTTTATCTGGGTGTTTTTCATAGCTGAAGCTGTTTAGCTTGCGCCATTCATTAATTTCACTCCACCATTCTTTAAAGTCGTCTTTGTTATGCTTGTGGTCAACGGCATCTAGCTCTGCTGTTAACTGATCAATAACAACGTCAACATTACCTACAATTGGTATATGTGCATTAACGGTTTTTGAAATAGATGTAGGGTCAATGTCAACATGAATGATAGTGGCATTTGGACAGAACTTTTCAACTTTGTTGGTCACCCGATCATCAAAGCGAGCGCCTAATGCTAGGATAATATCTGCACCAGCCATGGCTTTATTTGCTTCAGCCGTGCCGTGCATACCTAACATACCAATAAAGTTGTCATGTACGCCGCTTAGGCCGCCTAAGCCCATTAATGTATTGGTACAAGGAGCATTTAAGCGCTCAACAAGTGTGGTTAATTTTTCTGATGCATCGGCAAGAATAATACCGCCACCAGTATAGATAACTAACTTTTCAGCGTTAACAATTTTTTCTACCGCTTTTTTAATTTGCTTACGGTGGCCTTTAACGTTTGGATTATAAGAGCGAATTTGTACGTCTTTATTCATTACAAACGGCATTTTAATATCAGGGTTTAAAATATCCTTAGGCAATTCAATAACAACAGGTCCTGGACGACCTGTCATCGCGATATATTGGGCTTTAGCGACCACGTTTGGTAACTCGCTAGCACTACGACAGTTAAAACTGTGCTTAACGATAGGGCGAGAACAACCAATAATATCGGTTTCTTGAAATGCGTCGCCACCAATTAGGGTTGATGCAACTTGGCCTGCGAGCACAACCATAGGAATTGAATCCATGTAAGCATTAGCAATACCGGTAACACAATTTGTATTACCTGGTCCTGATGTGGCTAATACATAGCCACATTTACCTGAAGCACGGGTGTAGCCATCGGCCATATGAGTTGCTGCTTGCTCATGACGGACCAGAATATGACTAACTTTGTCTTGTCTAAAAATAGCATCATAAATATCTAATACTGAGCCGCCTGGGTAGCCAAAGATGTATTCAACATCTAACTCTGCAAGAGATTTTATAAGTAGTTCTGCTCCTGAATATTGTTCTGTGGTCATTTTGTTGCCTTATTTAAAAGTTTTTTTCGTCCAGAAAAAACAAAACCCTCGGTTTTTACAGCGAGGGTTTTATGAATTATTATGCGATTTATAAATATTCAGTCACAACCCTTGGCTTGGTAATAAAACCACGACCAGTATGAGTTTAATGATAATTAGAATATTTGACATCGAAAAATTAATATTTGGTAAACATTGATTTATATTTACTGAGTTTTAGCTCTAAAGTCAACAATAAATTTACAAACATGCGTAATTAGGCGAAAAACAAGGTTTATTGCCATTTACTAGTGCTGAAAACTCGTTACAATAGCCAAAATTTATAAAATATTGGATATTTAAAAGTGAAGAGTTTTGAAGCGAATTTTGATGGTTTAGTAGGTCCTACTCATAATTATGCCGGCTTATCTGAAGGCAATGTTGCCTCTAAATTAAGTGCTAATGATATTTCGAATCCTAAAAACGCTGCATTGCAAGGTATTTCCAAAATGAAAGCATTGCACGATATGGGAATGACCCAAGGTGTATTTGCCCCACAAGAGCGTCCAGATATTCTTTCACTTCGTCGCTTAGGGTTTTCAGGCTCTGATTCCAATGTTTTAGAACAAGCTCATAAAGAAGCTCCAAATGTGCTATCTGCTTGTTTTAGTGCATCGAGTATGTGGACAGCAAATTCTTCAACTGTATCACCGTCAGGTGATACTAAAGATGGAAAAATACATTTCACTCCAGCGAATTTAACCAATAAATTTCATCGTTCACTAGAGCCTGAAATTACCGGTAATATTTTAAAAGCGGTGTTTAATGATGAAAAGCACTTTAATCATCATTTACATCTTAATGAAAACGATCATTTTGGTGATGAAGGCGCGGCAAACCACACACGTTTATGTAATGCATATGGCGAGCAGGGCGTTGAAATTTTTACTTTTGGTAAATATGCCTTTAATAGTGCGATGCCAGCACCTAAAAAATTCCCGGCAAGACAAACACTAGAAGCAAGTCAGGCTGTTGCTCGATTACACGGTTTACATGATGATAATGTAGTTTATGTTCAACAAAACCCTGACGTGATTGATCAAGGTGTATTTCATAACGATGTGATTTCAGTTGGTAACCAAAACGTGTTGTTCTACCATGACCAAGCGTTTTTAAATACCGATAAATTTTTAAATGAAGTACAAAGTAAGTTCGGCTCAGACGATTTGCACTTTATTAAAGTAAGTACTGATGAAGTACCGCTGCTAGATTGTGTTAAAACGTATTTATTCAACACTCAAATCATTACTTTAGCAGATGGCACCATGGCGATAATAGCGCCTATGCATTGTTACCATAATCCTAACGTGAAAGCGTATTTAGACCGCCTTGTTACTATGAATACTCCAATTAAACAGGTTAAGTATTTTGATGTAAATGAAAGTATGAAAAATGGCGGTGGCCCAGCGTGCTTACGTTTACGTGTGGCTATGACCGAAACCGAACTTGCAGCGGTTAACCAAAATTGTATTATGAGTGATGGCCTTTATGGTAATTTAGAAGCTTGGATCAATAAGCATTATCGTGACCAATTAAGTTTTGATGATTTACGTGATCCTAATTTGTTAGTGGAATCGCGCACCGCGTTAGATGAGTTAACACAAATGCTTAATCTTGGCTCTGTGTATCATTTTCAACAAGTTTAAAAATACAATTAAACTAAATAACGAAAGGGCCATAGGCCCTTTTTTTAGTTTCAATGACTCCGAAACGTTGAAAAATATTTCAACTATCGTGTTTACATTAGGGATAGGCAATCTTTTATTGTATCGGCGGTATAGATAATATCAGCGGTGCTTATGTTCAAATGAGTAACCAGGCGTAAGTTTTGCCCAGCTGAAATTAGTATTCCTTCTGCAAGTAGTAATTTACTTAGTAATTCACCATCAACACTTTCATCTACATCAATATAAACCATGTTGGTTTGTGGTGTTGTTACGCTAAGGTTATGACATTCTTTTAATAAATCGGCCAATAACACCGCATTTGCATGATCAATTTGTAAGCGTTCAATATTATGATCTAAGGCATAGTCCATTGCTTTAGCGATGATGCCGGCTTGTCGTGTGCCGCCACCTACCATTTTTCTAATGCGACGGGCTTTACTAATAAATTCATTACTGCCGCAAAGTACAGAGCCCATTGGTGTACCTAAGCCTTTCGAAAAACAAATTGAAATAGAATCAACGTACTTACAAATATCTTTTAACTCAATGTTTATGGCAGTTAATGCGTTAAATATACGTGCACCATCAAGGTGAATATCCAGGCCGTGCTCGTTAGCAAACTCTCTTGCTCGTGCAAAATACTCAAGCGGTATTACTTTTCCGCAATGCGTATTTTCAAGACTAAGCAATTTTGATTTAGCAAAATGCGAGTCATCTTCTTTGAGTACCGCTTTTATATCGGCAAAATTAAGTTCGCCAGTGTCGGAAACTTTAATGGGCTGTGGTACCACGCTACCAAGCACGGCTGCGCCGCCCGCTTCATAAAGATAGGCATGGTAGCCTTGACCAACAATATATTCTTCACCACGCTCACAATGGGCGAGCAGGGCGCAAAGGTTTGATTGGGTTCCTGAATTAACGATCATTGCCGCGTCAAACCCACTTAGCTTTGCCATTCTCGCTTCAAGGGCGTTTACTGTTGGATCGTCTCCATACACGTCATCGCCAAGCTCGGCGTGTATCATTGCTTGCAGCATATCTGCGCTTGGTCTGGTAACTGTGTCTGAACGGTAATCGATCATATGGCAACTCTTGGTTAATAATTTATAGACAAGTTTAGTGTATAAAAAAATACCGCAGCTTAAAAGTTTAAGTGCGGTATTTTAAATAAGTAATGTGCCTATTGTTACTAGAAACTATAAGAAACAGACGCTTTATAGTTTGTACCATCGGCAAAGTAGTTCAGTGATGTTTGATATTCTTCATCGAAGATATTATTCACTCTAGCATTTAAAGTAATATTATTGGTTGCATGGTAACTTACGCCAAGATCAACTAACACATAGCTATCTAACTTAGCTTCACCAGCATCAACACTTTCATCCCGGTAAGATACTAGGCTATTAAAGCTAAAGTTTTGCCAGTGATATCCTAAGCTATAAGTTGCCGTTAGTTCTGGACGACGTAGTAGTTTATCACCAGTAACAGAATCTTCTGCATCAACAAATGCTAAATTTAACTGGTTGTTTATATTACCCACATTAAGCATTATTGATGCTTCTACACCGCTGATTTCAGCTGAGTTAATATTTGCAGGTTGCCATAAACCAAACTCGTTCGGTGCCCAAGCAATTAAGTTGTCAATTTCAGAATCGAATGCACTTAATTCAACTTTAGCATTAAGGCTATCAGAGCTAAATTGATGGCGAATTAGAACTTCATTATTAGTGATTTTTTCTGGTTGTAAGTCCGGGTTTCCTGAACCAGGCCAATATAAATCATTAAACGTTGGCGCTTTAAAACCAGTACCGCGAGTAACGCTTACCAGCCAGTTATCATTAATTTGATAACCTACTGATGCGTTGTAGGTAGTTTCGGCATCAAGGTTTTCAATATCGTCATGACGTACTGCACCTTCAAGCAACAATTTGTCCTGTTGATGTTGAGCTTGTAAAAATACCGCACTTACTTCGCGCTCTACTTCATCCCAAGTTTGAAAGCCAGGCACCCAGCCATCAAGATCTTCACTGTTAGAGATCTCTTCAACGTAATAGTCAAGGCCAAGGCTAAACGATGTACCAGTTAAAAACTGGTATTGATTGATAAAACTAACTTGGTTGCGCTCGGTGCTGATTGTACTTGGCACTGTTTCATTACCAAAGTTCTCCGCTTCATCTTGGCTTGTAGCAATTGCTAGTTCGCTAAATAAATTATCGCCTTGATATCTACTTGCAAGTTTAACCGAGTAGTTTTCATGGTCTTGTTCATTAGCATAATAAGCAGGACACGCAAGAGCTTCATCAAACCAGCATGGGCTGTCAGGGTACGATGCATCAAATTCACTGTTACCACTTTCAAAACGAGAAACTAAATGCAAAGACATGGTATTAGTCAATTGACTATTACCTACTGCGCTCACACTAAAACGTTCATAACCGTCATCATCATCTTCATTAATATCATATGGATATGGGTCGGTTGTATAGGCGTTAAAACCGTCGCTGCTTTCAGTTGACACGCTAATGCTTATATTATGTTTGTCGTTTCCTAAGCCCATTGCTGCGTCGGCTTGAATAAGGCCGTTACTGCCAGCGCCAACGGTTAAACTGCCTTCACCAGAATGAAGTTGTTTGGTAAATATTTGAATTACACCGCCAATGGCATCGCTGCCCCAAAGTGCTGCTCTTGGGCCTTTAACAATTTCAATTCGTTCAATTTGACTTGGTGAAATAGCGGTTAAATTGGTCGTACCTAAAGTGGCCGAGTTAATCCGCACGCCGTCAACTAAAATTAGCGTGTGATTGGAGTTTGTGCCGCGCATAAAAATAGATGTATTCTGGCCAGAGCCGCCTTGTTGTACTACGCTAACGCCGGCTACCGTATCGAGTAATTCACTGATATTACCCACTTGCATGGTTTTTATCTGCTCGCTGGTAATAACTGAATTAGCTGACAGAGCTAAAAACTGTTCTTGCTGGCTACGGTTTGCGGTAACTAGCATTTGATCATCGGTATCCACATTAGCGGCAATCGCCTGTTGACTGAATGATGCTGAGATCCCTATTGAGATAAGGGTTGTTGCTATTATAGTTTTCTTCATTATTTCCTCACCAAAGATGCCCTCCGCATCTGAAAAAAATAGCGCTAAGATCGGTCTCCGGACTTATTTATTAACAAGGAATTATTGCCTTATTAATAAAATCACCGTTGCGGGGGCAGTACAAGAATAGGCGTTAGCCGGCACTTGTTTCCCGTTAAAATTCGTTTTTTGGACGAATATCTTAACGATTGTGTTGTCAGTTTTACTGACGTCGTTATACCAATTTGAATAAATTATTGCTCACTTGTGCAGGCTAAATTCAACCTAATCTGCGTTACTCTCAATCCCAATAGCCAGCTATTGTTCAATCGAGTGCCTTGCCTAGATTGATTTTTTCTACGCACAACAAGATCACAAACTTATCCAAACTGGTATTATCACCCTGAGAATGACGTTAGCAGGGCAATAACATCTGAGCTATGCTCAAATTTGGGCTTTATAGTGTTAGTTTTGTAAGCTCTGATAAAAGTTTCTGCTGCTATCAATGTCGATACAAAGCTGTTCTAACTCACTGAGTAATCGAAAACTCATGCGATGTAATATGTCTGAATTTGGCATCAATAATTGTTTATGTTGCGCCGCTGTTACTTGTGGAAATTTTTGCCAATCTACGGCATCAGGGTTTGGCTCTCCGGCTGACATTGGCTGTATGATCAATTCTGGGTTGGCGATAATTATTTGTTCTATGTTTATTTGTGGGTAATCATTAATTAACTGTTTAAACGGGTTAATAGCACCACAAACTTCTAGATGCTGCTGCGGCCATGCGTTTTGTGCAACCGTAGTTAATGGCTTTGACCACAATTCATAAAACACAGAAATAGGCTGCTTATTCTGATATTGCTGTGTTAACGCGGTTATTTTTCGCTCAAAATCTAGCGCTTTTTGTTCTGCAATTTCGCTACTGCCAGTCAACTTACCAAATAACCTTAGTTCTTTGGCAATATCGGTTAAATTAATAGGATCAGAGTAAACAACGTTTAAGCCCAGTTGTTCTAACCGCTCTAAATCATCACTTGGGTTTCCAGTACGCCAAGCAATAATTAAGTCGGGTTGATAAGCCAATATTTTTTCTATTTTTAGCCGCGCGTAATTACCAACACGCGGGATTGAATTCGCTTGTTCAGGAAAGTCAGAATGTTCGGTAGTGGCAACAATTTTACTGCCTACGCCAAGATCAAATAGTACTTCAACCACATGAGGGGCAAGGGCGATAATTTTTTGCTGACTATAATATTTATTAGCATCTTGTTGCTCTTGAACTTCCTTTTGCTCATCTTTAATAACCTCAGCCACCTCGGAAACTACTACAGTTGATGTAATAAATATAACCTTTAATAACCAAGCGACAATGATTAAGCTAATAAAAACAACAAGGGTTTTATGTTTTTTATTCATCAGGTTTACCAGTCAATTCCAGCTTGCGCTTTAATGCCGTTATCAAAAGCATGCTTAATTGGTTGAACCTCTGATACTGTATCGGCAAGTTCAATTAGCTGGCGATGACAAGCTCTGCCAGTAATTATCACGTGTTGATTTACCGGACGGTTATTTAATGTTTCAATGACCTCTTCAAGATCTATATAGCCGTAAGTAACCATGTAAGTAATTTCGTCAAGTAAGACAACATCGACTTGCTCATCTTGCAGTAACTTTTTTGCATCAAGCCAAGCAGTTTGTGCAGATGCGGTATCTTGCTGTTTATTTTGAGTTTCCCAGGTAAACCCCGTTCCCATCACATAAAAATCAACATCGTGCTGCTCAAGTAAATTGCGTTCGCCGCACTCCCAAGTACCTTTTATAAACTGTACTACGCTAGCTTTTAAACCATGACCTACAGCACGAGCTACTGTACCAAATCCGGAGGTAGACTTACCTTTACCATTACCGGTGATAACAATTAATAAGCCTTTCTCCTCGGTAGCATTAGCAATACGTTCATCCACTTTTTCTTTTAAACGTTGTTGGCGTGCTTGGTGTTTTTGCTCTTTAGTCGGTTTGTTATTGTCATTACTCATGTGAGTTCCATTGTGTTGTAAGTTTATTTATAAGGGGCATATTTAAGTGTTGTTCGACAGAATCGGCCAAAGTGTTTAACGCATAATTTTGTTGTTCTTTAAAACTTTGCGATTTTGCAATACTTGCTCCAGCCCATTTCATTAGTAGTGACAATGCATCCGGATTTTCAAACAATCCATGTAGATAGGTAGCAATTATCTGTTGATCATGACTTTCAAAACCAAGTGATGTTGAATGGCTAAAAATGGCGGTCATGTCGTTACTTAATTGAGTAGAGATACCGGCATGAATTTCATAACCTTCTATATTCGATGTTTGATCTAAAAGTGTTAGTTTAGTTAACACATTAGTTAATGTTTTATCAGCGGTAAGGGTAGTGGTAAACGGCAATAAACCTAAACCAGAGCTAGATAAATGTTCGCTTTCAACGTTGTTAGGATCAAAAATTTCATCGCCTAACATTTGCATTCCACCGCAAATACCGATGACTTTACCACCGTAGCGTAAGTGCTTTTTAATACAATGATGCCAGCCAAGACTTTTTAAGAAGGCAAGATCCGCTTGCACATTTTTACTGCCCGGTAAAATGATCAAATCACAACTTGGCAAGGGTTGTGCTGGTTGAGTACTTAAATCATCAAGGTTTGATATATCTTTAGGATAAATGAATTGTAAATCTATTTCAGGGTGCCAACGCAGAGCATCAAAGTCGGTATGGTTACTCATTCTAGGATAAACTGGCACGACAACTTTTAACTTTTTAATTTGCTCGTTGTCAGTGACTTGGCTGGGGTCGACCGCATCTTCAGAAGCGATAGATAAACCATGCAAGTAAGGTAATACGCCTAACACAGGCTTTCCTGTTTTTTGTTCTAACCACTCCAAACCAGATTCAAGCAGTTTAATATCGCCGCGAAAACGGTTAATAACAAAACCAATCACCCGTTGTTGCTCGCTTTTAGAAAGTAATTCAAGTGTGCCAACAAGATGAGCAAATACGCCACCACGATCAATGTCGGCAATCAGTATTACCGGACAGTTTACTCGTTCGGCAAAACCCATATTAGCAATATCGCCCTCGCGTAAATTTATCTCAGCGGGGCTGCCCGCACCTTCAACAACAATATAATCAAAACGCTGCTGTAATCTTTGATGTGATTCTAGTACTGCCTGCATCGCCACTTTTTTATAGTCATGGTAGCTTTGCGCTTCCATCATAGACAATGCTTTACCGTGCACAATAACCTGCGCGCCAGTATCGGAGTTAGGTTTTAATAAAATTGGATTAAAATCAACTTCAGGCTCGATATTAGCAGCATGAGCTTGTACCGCTTGTGCTCTACCTATTTCGCCACCATCTTTAGTTACGGCACTGTTTAACGCCATGTTTTGCGGTTTGAAAGGTGCGACTTTGATGCTTTTTCTTGCAAGTACGCGACAAATGGCTGCAACTAGCGTACTTTTACCTGCATCGGAAGTTGTACCTTGTATCATTAACGTTTTGCTTTGTTTAGTCATTGTTGGCAGATCTCGCACACGTAGATATAGGTAACCCAATACCAAAGACTTCGCTAAAGTTACTGTTTTCATGGTGTACTATTTTACTAATACTGCCATTTTCAATACGCAAATTACTGAACAGTTTTGGGTTTTTCCAGTCTAGCTCTAATACAACACTAAGCAGCATACGAATAACGCCGCCATGACAAATGACTAATATAGATTCATTTTTATATCCAATAATAAGTTGGTCAAATATTGAGAGAATACGGTGGTGAAAATCAGTTAAGTTTTCAGCATTTGGTAATGGATTTTGGGCTGGGTTTAGCCAAAACTTTTCAAGTATTGACCAGTGCTGTTTTGCCGTTTCAAATGGCATACCGTCAAGCTTACCAAAATCGATTTCTTTTAACTGCGGTTGAATGACAAGCGGTAATCCACTGGCTTTGGCAAATTTAGTTGCTAAACTTTTGCAGCGTTGTAATGGAGAACTGACAATATGAGTAAAATTGTGCTGCACTTTAAGCAGTTCAGTCAGTAATAAATCATCATGCTCGCTAATAACTTTAATGTCAGTATGACCGTAAAGTGCAGCAGGCCCGTCTACTTTACCATGACGTAAAAAGTATAAATTAGTCATTGTTACTTTCCTTTAAGGTTAAAGGAATACCTGCAGTTATTAATGTTACCGTGTCAGCTATTTTAGCAATACGTTGATTGAGCCAACCGGCATTATCAACAAATAAACGGCTTACCTTGCCAAGGGGGACTACGCCTAGGCCAACTTCATTGGCAACAAGGACTAAGTGTTGACTTTTAGTGTGTTGATATTTGCATAATGATAAAATCAGATGCTCTGTTTGGGCGTCGATTTGTTGCTGCTCTGCGGTTTCACCTAAGTTAAAAATTATGTTGTTAAGCCACAATGTTAAACAATCGACTAAATAAATTTTATTGCTGCTTTCATTGTTTTTATTTTGTTTATTTAATAGCTGTGCAAGCTCGGTAGGGCATTCAATAACCTGCCAAGTAATATCGTTATTTTTGGCCATTCTATCTTGTTGATGCTTTTCGATACGAACTTGCATCTCAGCATCATCAAAGGCCTGTGCTGTTGCTATATATATTGGTGAATGTGCGCACGTTTGTTCGCATTGTTGTTGCAAAGTAGCGCATAATTGTTCGGCATAAGAAGACTTGCCAGAGCGAGCTCCGCCTAAGATCAAATGGATCATAATAATGCTCCAGTACTGCTTGCTACAATAACTAAGTAAATGAGTAATTCAGTCAATTGTTGAGCACCGCCTAGACAATCTCCGGTATAACCACCAATGCGCTTATTAAGCCAATATTTGAAAGTAACTCTAAACATGATTAGTAATATTGCGATAATTAATATGGTATTAAAGGGCAGCAGCATTAAAGGTAGAGCGCCAATGATTAACAATATATAAAGCTCTTCAATGGTTTGTTGCATGGCAAGCGGTTTACTTTTGCTTGTGTCGCTATCACTTACGTAAGTCATGTCGAAAATAAGGCTAGCGGCTGTCGCTCTTGAGAGAGCATAACCGACTAAAATACTGGCTAATATTAATTGTTGCTGAGCTAATTCAACTAGTAAAGAGTATTTTAAGGCTAAAGCACAAACTAACGTTACCGTACCATAAGTACCTAGTCGGCTGTCTTTCATAATTGCTAACCGCTCACTGATAGTGAGGCCGCCGCCGATCCCATCAGCCATATCGGCTAGGCCATCTTCATGAAATGCGCCGGTCAGTAATAAGCTGGCAACCATTAACAATATAATTGCTATGCTGATAGGAAAAAGTAACGAAACAATACTGTAAAAAGCAATGAGTACTATGCCGATAAGTAAGCCAACTAATGAAAAGTAACGGCCAGATTGATTCAATAATTGTGGCGAGTATTCTAAGTTTTTAGGCACAGGTAAGCGACTAAAAAAACTTAGCGCTAAAAAGAATAAATTAACCTGTTGTTTTATCGTATTCATAATATAAAGCAATCGCAATTTTTACGACTAAACTGTGACTCCTGCCTGCTCAAAACTAGCCATGTCATTGTAAAAATGCGTAGCGGCAACTAACAATGGCAATGCTAATGCTGCGCCCGTACCTTCACCGAGTCTTAAATTAAGACTTAATAACGGTGTGGCGTTGAATTGGCTTAATAGTAATTGATGCCCAGACTCATCTGATTGATGAGAAAAAATCAGATAATCAGTTACATTTTCATTTATCTGTTTCGCTAATAGCGCAGCGGCGCTGACAATAAATCCATCGATTAAAACTGCAATACCAGCTTCTGTAGCGGCTAAAATAGCACCGACCATTTGTACTATTTCAAAGCCGCCAACTTGTTCAAGAATATGTATTGCATCCTTAGTGTTTACGCGCTTTAGGGCAGTTTTTATTAACTGTTTCTTAATAGTTAATTGCTCACTGTTTATCCCTGTGCCGCTACCAACACATTCATCTAGACTTGCTCCGGTCAATGCCGCTAAAATTGCTGCAGCAGAGCTGGTGTTGCTAATGCCCATTTCACCAAGAATGAGTAAGTTACAGCCTTGTTCTATTTGGGCAAAAGCTATGTTTTTTCCATAGATTAAACCTTGCTCGACTTGTGCAGTTGTCATTGCCGGCACTTTAGCAAAGTTATTTGTGCCAGCGCCTAAGCGTTGCTCAATAAAATTACTGTGCTGGTTTTTAATATCATCGTCTATTGGTTTAATTATGCCGGTATCAATTACTTTTAAAGCGATATTATTTGCTCTGCAAAAGCAGTTGATTGCGGCGCCACCATGAATAAAGTTTAAAACCATTTGGCGAGTTACATCACTAGGAGCAATACTTACTCCTTCGGCGCTAATACCATGATCACCAGCAAACACTAAAGCGGTAGGTTTAGTTATTTCAATGCTTTCGGCTAAGCCTAGTTGACGATTAGAAGCAATTAATGCTAATTGAGTTGCCACAGCCTCTAATTGACCCAAGGCACCTGGAGGCTTAGTTTTTTGATCAATTTTATTGGTGATAGCACCGATATATTTAGTGTTTAATTTGGAAATATTCATCTAAACAAAAGCCTTACATTTTGCGCATTAATAATAAAAAGAAAACACTGCCTAAAGCAGAGGTGATAACCCCTATCGGAATTTCTTGGCCATCAAGGGCTGTACGGGCAATAACGTCTACCCAAACTAAAAAGCATCCACCGAGTAAACCAGAGCCAATAAGCAAGCGGGCGGTTGTGATGCCAACAAATGAACGGACAATATGAGGGATCATTAGGCCTACAAAACCGATGCCGCCACAATAGGAAACAATAACTGCGGTACTGGCTGCACAAATTACCAGAACCAAAATTCGTAATCTGGCGACTTTCACTCCTAAAGTGCGAGCGCTTTCATCACTCAATAGTAGCGCATCAAGCTGTCTTGCTAAGCTGAATGCAATTAGGGTAGAGATAAGGATCACCGGGAATATCCACATTAATGCGTTGCTATCAGCTCGAGCTAACGACCCCATTAACCAAAATATTACTCGATTAGATGAAAATGCTTCACCCATGTATAAGATGAAACTGGTGATTGAGCTTAATAAAAATGAAACGGCAACACCGGCGAGTAATAAATGCGATACGCGGCGCCAGTTATTATTAGCGATGACGGTCAGCACTAATGCCACCGCGGCTAATGCACCGACAAATGCGGCTAAAGGCAGTGAAATAAAGTGGATACTGGCCGGCAATAAACTTGCTAGTGTTGCACCTAAGCCAGCACCAGCAACAATACCAAACAGGTAAGGATCGGCTAAAGGATTACGAGTAACATTTTGCATTAACGCGCCAGCAATGGCTAAACCAAACCCGGCTAGAAAACCAAGTAATACTCGGGGAAAACGGATGTCATATAAAATTGTTTGATAGATATCTTTTTCGCAACTGCTGCTAATACATTGCCACACAGCAAAGTGATCAACTTCACTGACGCCATAGCCAATTGATAATATAAAAGTACCAAGTACTAAGCTAAGCAGTAACAACATTGAGTAATTGAGATTTAATGGCTTCATCAAACTTGCCTCTCATGTTGTTCAGCACTTGCGGCAAAGGTTATTCTAGGTTTATTGGTGAACGGATTTTGATCGACAAAGCAGTCTAAATTGAATACTTGTTTTAGAGTGTTTGGTGTTAAAACGTCAATTGGCTTAGCATTGGCGACAACTTTGCCGTGATCCATCAAAACCAGTCGATCACAATATTCTGCCGCTAGATTTAAATCATGAATGGTCAATAACAAAGTGATGTTAAGTGTTTTGGCTAATTTCAGTATTTGATGCTGATAATAGATATCTAAATGGTTAGTCGGCTCATCCATAATAAGAATGTCTGCAGCCTGTACTATAGCTCTGGCTATTAAGGCTCGTTGTTGTTCGCCGCCAGATAATGTATTAAAACTTTGCTGCTTTTTATCAAGTAAGTCGACTTTGTTTAAGGCATGATTTATTTGGTCTAAATCACTATTTGTGTCACTTTCAAATAAGCCTTTATGAGGTATTAATCCCATACGGACAACGTCGATCACGGTTAAGTTAAATACTGAATTAGTGTATTGGCTAACAACGGCAAGTTGTTTGGCGATATGTTTGGTTGAAATTGATTTTAAACATTTTCCTTTAAGAAAAATGCTGCCAGTAAAGTCTTGGTATTCGCCATACAAGCATTTTAACAGCGAGGTTTTTCCTGCGCCATTTGGCCCAACAATAGCCACAGTTTCACCTTTAGTCAGATTGAAATCAATTTGATTAATGATGTTTTTCCCGTCTACTTGCCAGGAGAGTTGTTTTGCTTGTAGTACAGTATTGGCCATGCGTCTTAATATAATTTTAGCGCAAGCAATAAAAGAAGGGTGGCCAGTTATGTGCAAATTACGGGGTTTAGCCGACGTTAGCATCATATAACCAAAATCTTCTTCGCGTTACCCGCACGATTAATGAATTTATAAACTTATGGCAGGTCTCCTGACTTATAGAGATAACCTATTTTAACCCTTCCCAAAATTACTTCAGTGGTATGTTAAAAAAGCTCTATTTACAGTTGCGGGAACAGCTGTGGAATTGCACCACATTCCCTTTTAAGTTCTCGTTTACTCGCGAGAACACCAAAAGTTATTGAATGATAATTGTAGCAACTTAACTCAATCATTTACAATGGTTAAGTACTTAAATTACTTACTAATTAATTATAAGAAAGAACTAATACAGTAAGGATAAATGATTCGTTCTGTTAACGGGCCAGTTTTCGATGAGCTTTGGCAAAGTGGCCAGCACAAAAGGCGCCAATCATTGATAGCTCTCCAGCTAAACAAAGGCCAGCACAAACTTCTGCTAGTGCTCGGGCATGACCATTACCGGCTAGACCAAGTAATTGTAAATTAGCTTGTTGACTAGGTAAGCCTGTGCCGCCGCCAACTGTGCCTACCATAAGGTTTGGTAACGTTACTGAGGCATATAGGCTACCATCGTCGTTTAGCTCCATACGAGTTACACCCACCGCAGATTCAGCAACACATGCGGCATCTTGGCCACAGGCAATATATAAGGCAGCTAAACCATTAGCATAATGACCTTGTACGCCAACAGAGCCACTTAATACACCACCAACTGATGACATACGCCAAAAATCAGCCATGCGCTCTGGTGTTGTGTGTAGACGCTTTTTAACTAGTTCAGCACTTATATGTACTTCTGCTGTTACTTTTTTACCACGTACGCCATTTAAAGACTGCATGGTGGCTTTTTTATCTCCAGATAAATTAGCATCTAAAAAGGAATATTTTGCTTTGGTAGGCGAGTGCTCTGTAATGTATTCAAGTACAGCATTAGTGGCAATAGTCACCATGTTTTGCCCCGAGGCATCACCGGTCAGATAATCAAAAATTAAATAAACATGATTTCCTTCAATGTTTATTTTTAAATCTTTAAGAGTTAAGTGGTTTGACGTACTTTCAGTGATTTCGGTAAATGTGTCAATTTGCGTGGTCGCCCAAGCAACAAACTGTCCTGCTTGAATAAGAGTGTCAAAAGCAAAGCCAGGAGTGCGACACACACCTTCATTTAGTAACATGGCGCTACAACCACCAGCTTCAGAAATCAATAAAGCGCCGCGGTTATAAGAGGCAACTAGCGCAGCCTCAGTAGTCGCTAACGGGACAAAATAATCGTCTTGAGCAAATAAACCATTCACTCTTAAAGGACCCGCGACACCAACAGGAAGTTTGACTGTACCAATAAAATTTTCAATGTTTTTTTGATACAAAGCCATACTATCAACAGCTGATTGATCGAGTAACTGTTGTTTAGCTTGCTCACAGTCAATCGCCTGCCAACGTTTTTCAACAGTACTTTCTTTAACGTACATGTTTAAAGGCTGGCGCTTAGCAATAGGTTGCTCATTTGGCTTTAACTGTTGCAACGACTCATCAGTAATGTTTGTTAATACTGAATAGACTTCGGCATATTTATTTTGGTTATTCTTTGGCATCGATTATTTGATCATTTATAAAGCTTTGCTGGCTACTAAAAATTACACAGTAGCCTAAATTAAGGAAGCATATTGTATAAGGTAACGAGCTGCGGGGGAAGGGCAGGATCTTATAATCTAAAATATTGTTAACTATGCTTTGAAAGTTTATCAACGGTAGCAGTACAAAACCGTAAAAATGTTGTCATAAAATATTCAACTTCAGGCATGGTTTCAGTGAGACTATCCAGTTTTGATTTTAAACGTTTCTCAACATGTTTAAATTCGGGGTTGTTGTGGTTTAATTCATCAAGTGACTTAACATAAGCAACCATAATGTCAGCGGCTTTTACAATGGCTTTATATTCACTGTCGACGTTATCTTGAATAATTAGGTCTTCAAATACATCTCGCAACTCTTCTGGTAATGCGTCTAAACATTCTTGTTCGGCAAGCGCTTCTATTTTTTTAAACTCAAAGGCTATTTCTTCATTGGCATATTTTGTTGGGCTAACAATATCACCATAGCGAGTTTCTGATGCTTCATGATATAAAGCAATAGTCGCGGCTCTGTCGGCGTTCAAATTACCATTAAATTTTTTGTTTTTGATTACTGCCAATAAATGAGCAACGATGGCAACTTGATGAGAATGTTCTGCAATATTTTCTGCTTTTACGCAGTACATTAATGCCCAACGTTTGATCAGTGGCATGCGAAACATCCATGCTAAAAATGTACTTTCCATCAGTTTTCCTCTGGTTTGGTAACGTATTCGAAGCGCTAGCGTATTAGAAGTAGCAAAGCTACATATTCGAAACTAAAGTGAGACTACAGAATTTATACCATCCGTGGCAATTCTAAGTTTAATCATCCATGATTTAAAAGTCCCACCAACCTAATTCCTTAGTCCTTAGACCTTAGTTCCTTGTCCCTACTTTTGACTATAGTGGCTAAAGAAATGCTTTAAGCGATTAATTGCTTGGATCAAATCTTCACTATGCGGCAAAAATACTAACCTAAAATATATGCCTTCATGCAAATTAAATGCACTGCCTTGCACCAACAGGATCTTTTCTTGGCGTAATATATCTAGCACCATTTGTTCATCGTCATCTATGCCAAGCTTTTCACCATCGACTTTGACAAATAAATACAGCGCACCTTTTGCCTTATGACAACTTAATCCGTCAATTTCATTAATCATTTTATGAGCAAGATCAACTTGTGCCTTTAAACGTCCGCCTTCTTCGACAAGCTCATTAATACTTTGATAACCACCAAGTGCCGTTTGAATTGCGTGTTGGCAAGGAACATTGGCACATAAACGCATTGACGCTAACATAGTTAAACCGTCTAAATAACTTTTTGCTCTAAGTAAAGGTCCTGTTAGCATCATCCAACCCGCTCTAAAGCCGGCAATGCGGTAGTTCTTTGATAAACCACCCATAGTAACAATAAGCACATCTTCGTTTAGGCTTGCCGTTGGTGTATGAGTTGCGCCGTCATATAACACTTTGTCGTATATCTCATCAGAAAAAACAATCAGGTTATGTTTTTGTGCTACTGCAATAATCTGCTCTAAAACCTCTTTTGGGTAAACAGAGCCTGTTGGGTTGTTAGGGTTGATGAGAACAATAGCTTTAGTTTTACTGGTGATTTTGCTACTGATATCTTCGATGTCCGGATACCAGTATTTTTTTTCATCACATTTATAATGCACAGGCGTACCACCTGATAATGATACCGCGGCAGTCCATAATGGGTAGTCTGGTGCAGGAATAAGAACCTCGTCACCTTCATTGAGTAGGCCTTGCATTGCCATCACAATAAGCTCACTTACGCCATTACCGATAAAAATATTATCTACATCTAGATTTTTCATCCCAAATTGTTGGTAATACTGCATAACAGCAACGCGTGCCGAGTATATGCCTTGTGATTCACTGTAACCTTGCGCAGTTGGTAAATTATGAATTACATCTCGTAAAATATCGTCTGGTGCTAAAAAACCAAATGGGGCAGGGTTACCAATATTAAGTTTAAGTATTTTGTGGCCTTCTTCTTCTAAGCGCTTGGCTTCCTTGGCAATAGCCCCTCTAATGTCATAACACACACCGGAAAGTTTCTTTGATTTTAAATACTCACTCATGACGACCTACTTACTACTGTTATATATACTATGCTAAAACATGAAGTTAACTTAAATACTAGTCGTTTGAAACACTTGCTGACATATTTTTTGTGAAATTTGTCGAGTTTTTTAATATAACTAATAATATATATACCCGTCACCATTCAAAGTGCGGGATTTCAGTGGGAATTAAAAGTAATTTAGGCGAGGCATTGAATTTAGAGAATGGTTGTTCCATTGTTCAATTTAATAACGCGGCATAAATTACTTTTAAACCCATCGAAGAAGTGCTTGAGCAATCCCACTACTTCGTTGTACCTATTTGCAAGGTTTGTACACGGATGTACTATATTAGAGCAACGCAGGAGCAGTTGCAGGGAATAACCATTACTGTATAGGTACGCCTTGTATTGGAATCGCTCAAGCACTCTGAAATCTGCATATTGAATGGCGACGGGTATAGAGTATGTTTTTCCAAAAGAGGGTTCAAATTATGCCTTTACCCCTGTTGTGGCTTGGTGCAGCAGTATTAGGTGCCGCGGCAATTAAAGAGCTCGACATAAAACGAGATGAGCAAGATCATCACCGTGAAAACAGTGATGGTATAAATACGCGCGGCAATATTAAAAAGCATGATTCAGGTATTGCTAAATATCCTAAAGAAGTTTTTAAAAATGATACGTTAGCCATTGTTCGTCCTGGTGCATTAGTTTGCTGTGGCCTCGGGGGAGTATTAGAACATACGGGTATTTTAGTTGACGAAGATACCATAGTAGAACTGCATGGCAGTGGTTTAATAAAGGCAATTTCGCCCAAACGATTTTTACAAGAGCGTTCAGGTAGCGATATTTATGTTGCCTGTGACTCAACGGGTGAAGCTATTTGTGATGACTTAATCGCTGATCGTGCAATAAAACAAATATACGACTACCAAGATTATGATTTAATTAAAAATAACTGTAATCGCTTTGTCTGGCAGTGTATAAGTGGCATGAAAGAAGATATCACCACGTTTCATCAATTGAATAAAAGACTTTCAAAACGCTTTGATCGTAAAATTTATTGGGATAGATGGGAGGCTTAAAAGCTAGAAACGAGAGACGAAGAGCGAGTTCATTGTCAATTCAAAATCGGAATATCACGTATATAACGTGTTAATTAACAAAAATAGAAAATAATATAGTAAAGAGTAGTTATGCATAGCGATATTTCCCTTAACCGATTTAAACAATTTCCAATACTTATGTGGATTTTATTATTTGGTTCATTCATTACCCGTGGTAGTTACTACATGGTTTGGCCATTTCTGGCGGTGATCCTGTATGAAAAGTTTGCTTTGTCAGCGACTCAAGTTGGTTTGATTTTGTCTAACGCTGCGATTATTGC
Organism: Thalassotalea psychrophila; assembly: GCF_031583595.1. Taxonomy (NCBI): domain Bacteria; kingdom Pseudomonadati; phylum Pseudomonadota; class Gammaproteobacteria; order Alteromonadales; family Colwelliaceae; genus Thalassotalea; species Thalassotalea psychrophila. The sequence goes on along the minus strand of NZ_CP134145.1, from coordinate 2,805,947 downwards.
TGTATTAGTAAGTTTTGCCGGTAGTATTTTATCTGATCGTATTGGCCGTCATAAATTGATGTATACCAGTGGAATTTTATACATCATTTCATTTTCGTTATTAGCCCAAGCAGATAGCATTACTGGCTATGTAATAGTTATTACGCTGTGCTCTATTGCAACGTCTCTGTGGCGACCATTAACGTCAGCGCTGATAGGCGATATTATTTCTGATAGAAAAACACGAGAACTTGCGATGCAGTCGCTCTATTTTATCGTTAATGTTGGTTGTGCTGTAGGGCCCTTGTTAGGTGTTTGGTTTGGCTTAACTGGTGAGCAATCGAGTTTTTATATCACTGCAGGTGCTTTTGCCTTTTTATTGATATTACTTTACTGGGGTTTTCATCAGCACAAGGTAAATATTGACACTACAATTGAGCAGGTTAAGCAGCCGGTAGAAACAACAAAACCAAAGTCCGATGATGCAAGTCTCAGTCAAATATTTTCAGTGTTACTGCAAGATAGACTCTTGCAGTGTTTAATTTTTGCCAATATCTTATGCATGTTTATTTATGCGCAAATGGATAGTTCACTTATTCAATACTTAACTCGGCAACAAGTACCTGATTTATTAGAGTTAATTTCTTCGATGATTTTCACCAATGCGGTAGTGATTATCTCGACGCAATTTATTTTACTTAAGCTAATGTCTAGATTGACGTTAACTGTACGTATACAAATTGGCCTAGTTTTATTGATGTTATCGCAAATTTGGTTATCAGTTAATCCACTCGATCTTTTTTGGGGCTGGATTGGCGCAATTATAGTTATGGCACTAGCGGAAGCAATTTTATTCCCGACTATGAATGTGCATATTGATCGTTTGGCGCCTGATCACCTGCGCGGTGCGTATTTTGGTGCTTCTTCGTTTTATGACTTTGGCTTTGCTTTAGCACCTTTAGGCGGGGGCATTATTCTCGACCATTTGGGCGGGCCTTGGTTATTTATGATCAGTGCAGGTCTATGCTTATTCGTTATTTATTTGTACGCAATTTTGGAAAAAATGCCTAGGCCAAATTTTGAACGTATAAAAGAAGGCAGTTAAAAGCTAGAAAGTTAGAAACGAGAGACTAGAAACGAAGAGCAAGTTCAGACCAACCTGTGAAAGAGGTTGGTCTGAACTTGGGTTGGTCCGAATTCATTCGGACGTAATCCTCGATGAACTAATGTTTTGTTGAGGAATATAGACTGTTGCTTGAACAATCAGCTAAAGCATTAAACTCTTTTGACAAGGCTTTGCCTTCTTCGCTATTTTCCATCACATTTTCACCTGCAGCCCAAGACTGCATATTAGGGTATACGTCGACAAACATAAAAACGTTTCGTTTGCCGACTCTAGGCTCTAGGTTGTAGCTAACTATGCCACCACCTTTAACATTGGCATTCATGAATTTGACCCATTTATCATTTAATGCATCAGCGTCCTTCATTGTTTTACCTTCATTAAATTTACATTGCCAAACATCAACGATGGTTGGTTCGGCATAACTGTATGAGCTAAATAGAATGATAAAACTGGCGATGACTTTAATTGTATTTTTCAAAATTATTTCCTCGATTAATGAACTTGGAATACGTTATCCAAAGAAAACGAGGGGATTGGTATTTATACCAAGTCCATTAATTATCTGCTCATTTTTACTGGTTAAAATAAATAACTACGGCGTTATAAAATTTTTAAGTACATAAGCATGGATGCTGCAGGTAGAGCGACGCAGGATGCCAAAGCCGAGAATAACTACTTTTAAAATCTTATGCCTTGTATTTATCCATTTTTCCTCACTAAAAAGTAGATCACAAAACTATTGGAATTGGTATTACCTCCCAAGACAACTTTCTTATCAATACTACTTGGTCAATTATTGTACAGTATTGGGGATAATACCAATTCGATTGGTTTATTGAGGTTTAGTTTATTGCAGGCGATAAAAAAGGGCCGTTAGGCCCTTTGATAAAAATGTACTAATTTTTTAATTAGATTTTAGTAATAAAATCCAATACGTCAGCAATTTTAAGCGTTGATTTGTCGCCAGCAATACGATTTTTGTATTCAACTTCTGCATTATCTAAATTACGTTCACCAACAATAATGCTGTGTGGAATGCCGATAAGCTCCATGTCTTTAAACATAACTCCTGGGCGCTCTTTACGGTCGTCAATCATTACTTCAATTCCCGCGGCTTTTAAGTCACTGTAAAGCTGCTCGGCAGTTTCATGAACTCGATGAGATTTGTGCATGTTCATAGGAATGATTACAACTTTAAATGGCGCAATTGCTTCTGGCCAAATAATACCGTTTTCATCATTGTTTTGTTCGATTGCTGCAGCAACAATACGAGATACACCGATACCGTAACAACCCATAGTTAAGGTTTGGTTTTTACCTTGGTCGTTTAAAACCGCAGCGCCCATAGCTTTGGCATATTTTTCGCCTAATTGGAAAATATGACCAACTTCAATACCGCGTTTAATTTCTATGGTACCGTTACCACATGGGCTCGGATCCCCTGCAACAACGTTACGAATATCAGCTACGGTGTAATCTTTAATATCACGATCAAAGTTTGCACCATTAAAATGGAAGCCAGTTTCATTTGCTCCACAAATAAAATCGCTTAAATGGGCCGCGCTGCGATCAACAATAACAGCAGTGTTTAAATCAACAGGACCAATAGAGCCAGCGTCACAATTGGCAGCAGCAGTAATTTGCTCTTCGCTAGCAAACGCTAGTGGCGAAGCAACACCGGCAATCTTTTCTGCTTTTATTTCGTTAAGATCATGATCGCCGCGTAATACAAGAGCTATGATTGGCGCTGTTTCACCTTCTTCACATTCACCAACAACGAGTAAAGTTTTAGCAACCTTAGATGCTGATACATCAAAGAATTTACATACATCTTCAATAGTATGCACATCAGGAGTAGCAATTTTATTAATACCCATTTCACCATTGGCACGTTCACCGCTAGGTGCTAATGCTTCAGCTTTTTCAATATTAGCCGCATAGTCACTGTGAGAGCTAAAGGCGATATCATCTTCACCTGATTCAGCAAGCACGTGAAATTCATGAGATGCATCACCACCAATTGAACCTGTATCTGCGATAACAGGACGGTAATCTAAACCTAGTCTGTCGAAAATTCGACAATAAGCAGCGTGCATATTCTGATAAGTTGTATCAAGGCACTCTTGCGACAAATGGAAAGAGTAAGCATCTTTCATTAAGAATTCACGACCACGCATTACACCGAAACGAGGACGAATTTCATCACGGAATTTAGTTTGTACTTGGTACATGCTAAGTGGTAATTGCTTATAAGAGTTTAACTCAAAGCTAATTAGTTTTGTGATCACTTCCTCATGAGTAGGGCCTAAAACAAATGAGCGATTGTGTCTGTCTTTCAATCGTACTAATTCAGGACCATAGTCATCCCAACGACCAGACTCTTCCCATAAGTCGGCAGGTTGTACCATAGGCATGAGCATTTCAATAGCACCGGCTCTGTCCATTTCTTCTCGAACGATGTTTTCAACTTTCTTTAATACTTTTAACCCGGTAGGTAGCCAAGTATATAAACCTGATGCGACAGGTCGAATTAAACCAGCTCGTAACATGTATTGGTGACTGATAACTTCAGCATTTGCTGGTGTTTCTTTTAAAGTAGAAAGTAGATACTGGCTAGTGCGCATTGCTGTACAATTCCGAAATATAAAGTGATAAAAAAATTTTTCAGTATTTTATACCTGTACGACCTCAAAGTACAAGATTTCAGTGGCAATTGATCAATTAAAGAAAGGTTTATCGTTTTCGACGGATATAACTGCGTTTAATAGTGGCATGTTTATGGCAGCGTCTGCGAGTATTTAACCACCACATGCTATGGGGTTCGCTCATAGGTAAATTACAGGACGTTAATTCTAAGGGGGATATATGTTGGGCAAATTCAACACTAGTAACTTGGTAGTTATCTCGTAACTGTTCATTATCAGAGTCAATATCGACCATATCTACCATCATTTTGACTGGTTAAATTTTGTACAATGATAAATCTATTTGATTAAAAATTCAAATTTATCTACTTTAACTGCGTTAGGAACGAATCACGAATACGTTCCACTGCGAATACGGCACTTCGTTCCTTCTAACAAAAGAACTATCGAAGCGCAGCGTATTCGAAGCTACGTATTCACAGTTTTAAGCGTTTTCTTGTTGTTGCTTCACTTTTGCTTTTTTATCTTTGCGACGTTGTTCAATTGTTTTAGTTACTTCACTACCAATATGGTTTTCACCACGGGCTTTGGCTAAGTTCATTTGTTTTTCACGCTCAGCATATCGTGCACGTTGCTCATTAGTTACTTTGTTAATACAGCGGTGACAGCTAACGCCACGTTCATATTCTTTAAGTTGTTTTTCTTCTTCTGTTATAGGCATTCGACAAGCGTGACATTGATCGTATTTGCCTTTTTCTAAAGAATGGTCAACAGCAACACGATCATCAAAAACAAAGCAGTCGCCTTGCCATAACGTATTTTCTTTAGGGACTTCTTCAAGGTATTTTAAAATACCGCCTTCAAGATGATAAACTTCGTTAAAGCCTTGCTCTTTCATATAGGCCGTAGACTTTTCACATCGAATACCACCAGTACAGAACATCGCAACTTTTTTGTGCTTGGCCGGATCTAAATTGTCTTTTACATATTGTGGAAACTCTCTGAACGTTTCAGTTTCAGGGTTAACGGCGTATTTAAAAGTACCGATCTCTATCTCATAATCATTACGAGTATCAACAAGTAACACCTCTGGATCTGAAATTAATGCGTTCCAATCTTGTGGTTTAACGTAAGTACCAACAACTTGCTTAGGATCGATACCTTCAACACCCATAGTTACTATTTCTTTTTTCAGCTTAACTTTACAGCGCTTAAAAGGGGCTTCTTCGGTGAAAGATTCTTTATGGGATAAGTTGGCTAAACGCTCATCTGCTTGTAAAAAAGATAAAACATTATTTATGCCTTCACGAGAGCCCGCGATAGTACCGTTAATGCCCTCATTAGCGATTAATAACGTACCTTTAACATCATTGCTTTCCATAGCGTTATGGATAGGTTTTCTAAGTTGTTCGAAGTTTTCTAAGGTAACAAACTTATAAAGTGCACAAACTACAAATTGTGACATGGTGATTCCTCTTGCTGACCAGAACGTAAATCTGGCGCTAATTAGGTTATTTTTTAATGATACTTTTACTTAAGTAACGTTTGCTTATTGAAAGCGCCGCGATTATACCGATAAAGTTTAATTATACCAAGTCTAACGTTATGTTAACTTTTCAATGCTTAGAACTGTGCAGTCATTATTTTGAATTTGCCAGCGGATGTTTAAATCATACAAGCTCATTCCGTACTCTTGTAATTCGGTATTTGCCTTTTTGTATGCGGGTCTTGGATCTTGACTTAATACCTGTTCAATAAATAATTTTAAATCGGAGTAGTCAGCGTTAACCTGAATAAGTTGTTGTTCAGCTTTAGTATTAAAAGTAATTAACAAATCTGTTTGTTGTGGAGTTTGCGCCATAGCAGAGCTTGCCTCTGTGACATTGTCAGAGTAGGGAATATAAGGCTTGATGTCTAAAATAGGTGTACCGTCAAGTAAATCCAGACCACTAATATCAAGGGCTAAATTACCATTGATTTTGCAAATGCCATTAAGTTTTACCACAGACATTCCAACAGGGTTGGGCCTGAAAGTGGAGCGAGTGGCAAATACACCTGTTTTTTTATTGCCACCCAAACGCGGTGCTTTAACTAATGGCTTCCAACCTTGATCACTAGTGCCATGAAAAACAAAAATCAACCAAAGATGAGAATGTTGTTCGATATCTCGAATGAGCTCTTGTTGGTTTTCATCTAGCAATAACTCAAGTTTACCATGTGCAGCACTAACTAGCCCCGGCTGTCTTGGGATAGCAAATTTTTGTTTATAAGGTGAGTGAATTACACCTATAGGAGAAAATGAATAACTGTTTAGCTCTGTCATCGTTTATGCTTTTATTATTGACGTTTAATGGTCACTAACTTGGAATGCTTTGCCATAACAAACCATCATTTCTAGGCATTGCTGATCTTCAATAAGTGTACATGAGGTGAAAACAACGGCATTTGCCTCCATGCTTGCTGCTTTTTCTCTTGCCATCGTTCGGGCGTCAGCAGCGTTAGCTGGAATATCGTTCTCTTTAGCTTTACAGCTTTCACCTTCAATTAATCCTAGAGAAACAACTTTACCTGGTAACTCGTCTTCAGTTTGATAAACGGTGACATTGCCTGCGGCAAAATATTCATCGAAATTTTCTTTATCTAAATTAGTTTCAACACTTGGCCCATTCGCACAAGCTGAAAGAAGTGTTACTGTGCTAATGGTTAACAAGCTAACTATTTGTTTTATAGAAATTATTTTCATTATTGATTTCATTATCTTTATAAATTATTTGTGTTTATCATAAAATTTGACATTCATTTTATATGTTTATGGATCACTTTCTCAATATCTGCCAATAAAAATGGTTTTGAAAGAAAATCATCCATGCCTGATTCTATACATTGTTGAATATGCTCATTTTGTGCATCAGCCGTTAAAGCAATAATTGGAATGTGATCATAATCTTTATTGGCACGGATCGTTTGACTGGCAATATGACCATCCATTATCGGCATATGTATATCCATAAATATCAGTTGGTAGTTATTTTCTTTAAGGGCATCTACCGCTTGTTGACCATCCTCTGCAATGTCTACTTCAAGACCAAGCTTTTCAAGTAAACCTTTAGCAACAATTTGATTTAATTTAAAATCTTCAGCCAGCAACGCTTTGACCCCTTGAAAAACGCTGTGTTGTTTTTCAATTGCTGTCGTCACATCTTGAGGAGATAATAACTGTAAAATACTATTAAATAAAACCGGGCAGTGCAGAGTTTGCAGGTTTGCTTTAAAGGCAAACAATTCCTTACTATCATTCTGATTAAAGTTTGAGATCAGTAATAATTGAATTTTATCGTTATTTAGCCAGTCTTTATGTTGCGCTATTATATTATTTACTTCACTGTTTTCGCTGCAGGTTAAGTCAAGCACTATCAGTGATTCTTCATTAATAACAACTTGTGTTTCTATCAAGCTTTGTAAGCTGGCACTGTTAAATGCAAGGTTAAGTGTATTTGCATGTAGTTTAAAAACATCGATATGGTGTTCATTATTGCTGAATAAGTGTATCGGCTTCTTTAATATTTCAGGTGAATGTTTAGTCAGTTGTTTCTTTAACGGTATGCTTAAACTAAAGCGACTGCCTTCTCCTAGCTGTGACTTAACCGAAATATCTCCATCCATTAAACGGGCTAAACGCTTGCATATCGTTAATCCTAACCCTGTGCCCCCGTGAATTCGGGATGTTGAGTTATCGGCTTGCGAGAATGGTGCAAAAATATGTTCAAGCTTATCTTTGCTTAGACCGATGCCAGTGTCTATAACAGAGAAAACAATACTGGTTTTGTCTTGGTTATAGTCTAGTGAGACCTTAATAAAACCTTGTTCAGTGAATTTAACTGCGTTGGAGGTTAAGTTCATCAGTACTTGACCAATACGAACAGGATCACCATAAAACTTGGTGTTTAGTTCTGGATCAACAATAAACTGCAATTGCAGATTTTTATTTTGTGCACTAATGGCTAAGACATTCGCGATACGATCAAAAATCGACAGTAAATCAAATTCGATGTTGTCTAAATTAAGCTTGTCGCTATCAATTTTAGAAAAATCTAAAATATCATTTAAGATATCAAGTAATTGCCTCGCGGAGAGTAATATTTTATCAACATAAAGTTTATCTTCTGGGGCGAGCTTTTGATCTTGTAATAGCTGTGAAAGCCCGATTATGCCATTCATTGGCGTACGGATCTCGTGGCTCATATTAGCTAAAAATTCACCCCTAGATTTATTTGCCGCTTCTGCTTGTAATTTAGCTTGTTGAGCAAGATTAGTTTGTTGCTCAAACTTTGATACTGTTTTTGCTATATCGTCTTGCATTTGATTCATCGAATTAAGTAATAAGTTAACATCAGCGGTTTTACTTTCAAGCTTTGGTCGCTTTGAAAAGTCACCATTGGAAATTCGTTGGGCTAAATTAGTGATAGTAAAAAGTGGGTTTGATATGTGCTTTATCAAGTAAAAGCGAATTGATAATAATGCTAATATAAAAGCGATTTGTAACAGTAGTTTAGTGAGTCTAATGTACTTTATTTGTTTCTCTAAATTATGACTTTTATTTACATGCCATTTATCATAATCGTGTTGGAACAAATCAATTTGAGCCATTATTTCACTTTTAGCTTTAAGGTATTCGGTGCCATATAGAATATCTTTGGCAATACGCTTACCAGTTTCACTGTTCTCTTGATAGGTGTTAATTGCCTTCAGCTCACTTTCAACTAATTTATCAGCCAAATTAACTGCGATAAGTAATTTGTTTAGTTCGCTCTCTCGAGCAAGTAGGTTTTCAACAATTTTTGTTAATGGAACTTCTCTATAATTGTGTGTTTCTCGTTCGGTATGTACACGATCCCAGTAAATACTGAAATAATTTTCAGGTCGTAAACGTTCACCATTACGAATTTCTAAAATTTCATAAAAGTAATCATGATAGGTTTTATCACCAGTAACGATATAAGTTCTAGATGTTCGAGTTAGTTTATTCGAGGTATCCCTAACTTGCGCACTAAGCTCCATAATAGCTATGCGGTCATTTTCAAGGGCATTGAGTTCGCTAGTTGTTACTTGGTAATAATAGAAAACGCTAATATTGGCTGTGATAAGCACTAACAGCAGCATAAAAAAACGTGAGAAATAACGATTTATAGTCATTAAGTTTGAACTGCATAAAAAGGCGAATACATTGAAGTAAAGTGTATCACTGAAGTGTTGATTTAGCGAAAAAGTTTATCGTTTTTATGATGTTATCATTCTATCGGGTGCAGGTATGTGGGGTCAGACCAAAACCTATTTTTTAAATAGTGTTTTGCTCTGACCCCTGTTCTATGCTTACGACGCTTTTTTCTCAGCGATGTAATTTTTCATCATAGTATCCATTACGTCCAATGGTAAAGGGCCGTTTTTAAGATATACGTCATGGAACTCACGGATATCAAATTTATCGCCAAGTTCAGTTTTAGCCATTTCACGCATACGTAAAATTTCTAACATGCCAATTTTATAAGCCGTTGCTTGTGAAGGCATAACAGCATGGCGTTCTACCATTTTTACTGCGTCTGATTCAGCGTTTGGTGTATTGGTTACATAATAGTTAATTGACTCTTCACGAGTCCATTTTTTAACATGCATACCCGTATCTACCACTAAACGACAAGCGCGCCATAGTTCCATCGCTAAACGACCAAAGTCTGAGTATGGGTCAGAGTACATGCCAATTTCTTTTGGTAGCATCTCTGTATATAAACCCCATCCTTCACTGTAAGCGGTGTAGCCACTAAACTTACGAAAAGTTGGGATTCCTTCAAGTTCTTGTGAGATAGCTAATTGCATATGATGACCAGGAATACCTTCATGGTAAGCTAATGCTTCCATTTGATATGTTGGCATAGCTTTCATGTCATAAAGGTTAGCGTAGTACATACCCGGACGAGAGCCATCTGGAGCAGGGCGATTATAAAAAGCTTTACCTGCAGATTTTTCACGGAATGCTTCAACACGTTTTACAATTAGATCCGCTTTTGGTTTAACTAAGAATAACTCATCTAAATGTGTTTTCATCGTGTCAATTAATGCGGTCGCTTCGCTTAAGTAGCGTTGTTTGCCTGCTTCATCATCATTATAGTAAAACTGTTCATCTTCACGCATGAATTGCATAAATGCAGCTAAGTCACCTTTAAAGCCAACACTATCTTTTATAACACGCATTTCATTATGAATGCGGTCAACTTCACTTAAACCAATTTGATGAATTTCTTCAGAGGTTAAGTTTGTTGTGGTTGTTTTAGCTAATGCAACATTGTAGAAATCATTACCTTCTGGAAATTTCCAAGCTCCAGCATCATTTGTTGATTTTGGCTCTAAGTTAATTAGGTAATCTACTAAGTTTTGGTAGGCAGGTTGAACACTCGTTAAAAGAGCTTCATTAGCTGAAGCAATAAGAGCTGATGATTCGGTATCACTTAGTTCTAATTTCGCAACCTTCTTCTTAAAGTCAGCTAAAAGAGTTGAATCTTCGCCATCAGAAAAAGGCGCTCCATTGATTAAGTTTTGAGAGTCACGAATAACGTGTGGAAAAACAAAACTAGGGGCAATAATACCTTTCTCTTCGCGAATTTTTAACTGGACGATTAATTGCTCGATTACAGTATCAATACCTGACAAACGCTCGATATAAGCTGCAGCTTCGTCGGCATTATTTACAGTATGTTGATTAATTAAAAATGATGGGATGTTTGAATGTTGACCATGCATTTGGTTTACTGGGTAATTATGGTAACGCCATTTGTGATTGGCAATTTCTTTTTCCATGCTTCGTTCAGATAATTTATAGCTAATTTTTGTTTGCGCATCTAAGGCATCAAAATCAAACGCGTGCAGGGCAACTAAATTATCCTTTGTTATCTGCAGTTCTTTTTCGGCATTGGCTTCAGAGTTGTCATCCCATTTTCCATAGTCTTTTTTTATGCCTAAATACGTTTGAAATTGTGGAGAACGCATCACCGCATCCATGAATGTTTTTTCAAAAAATGTATTTAATCGTGCTGATTCACTTTGCTCTTCTGCTGTAACTTCTGCTTGTGGTACAGACGTTTCTGTTTGAGTCGGAGCTGAATTATTACAACCGAATAGCAAAGCTGAAGATAGTGCTAAAGCGATTAGTGATTTGTTAGTTTGCATATAAATTCCTACGGATATGGAAAAATCGATGACGAAAGGGTGCCTTAATTTGTAAATAATGGCAACTAAGTCGTAGTATTTTGTTAATCCGACACGGTGAAGTGCCGGTTTTTTAAGATAATTTACAGAAAGTTAAAAGATTAGACCGGTAGTTCTAGGTTGTACTTTTTCAATTCTAGTTGGAGTATCTACGCCACTGATCAAAGACACACTTGCAGCTGCAATTGCATTGACTATTTGAGTCATTTGCTTCAAATCAAGAGTTGCAAGTTCATCACTGACTTGATGATAATCATGATCATTACTCATCTGGGTACTAGATAGACTATGAGCTGGCACGCCTAGTTGTGCTAATGAAGCATTATCTGAACGATAAAATAATTTATACTTTGGGTAAGGATCAGCAAAAACCTGCTGTTTTATAGAGTTTAAATTTTTGTTAAGTATTTGCGCCAAATTTGAACGCTCAAAGCCTGTCATCCAAAATGTACCGGGACCAAACTCTGATGGTTTACCGATCATTTCGATATTTAACATGGCAACGATACTGCTCGCATCAATGTCTTGAATAAAGTATCTAGAGCCTAAAAGTCCAGATTCTTCAGCAGTAAAAGTAACATACATTATGCTGCGCTTATTCTCTATATTTTGATAATGGCGGGCTAAATTTAATACCGCACTTACGCCAGAGGCATCATCATTAGCACCGTTGTATATATTATCTTCTTTGCCATTAGCGCTCTCGCTGGTGTGAGCATGAGTGCCTATGTGATCATGATGAGCAGAAAATACTACATATTCCTCAGGTTTTATTGAACCTGGTTTTACCGCTATGATATTTGTTAATTCTTGCTGTTGATGTTGTATCGAACCACTAATCAATAGATCATCGATGTTTGTCGTATCAGTCAAAATCATCACTAATGCAGTAGACGTTCTTTCTTCTATGCTTTGGCTACCACCAGAGAAGTGGTTTTTATAGCGCTTAAAAAGCTCTGCATGAGCGCTATTAACCAGCAATATGATATTGCCGCCGTTAGTATTTGCTTGGCTTAATATCGAGCGCAAGTCGTCGGTATCGTTTACCACGCTGATGTTAGTATTGTCTTTTGTGAACTCAAAACTGCTTGCACTACCGGCAAAGGCGATATTTTGTGAAGCTATTTTAATAGAGTTTAACGTTGCAGTTATGTTGTTGGGTATATAGCGATGTAATGTAAACTTTTGTTTAAAGCTGGTTAAGCCATTTAAAGGCTGCAAACCTGCTTGTTTAAACTGAGTGGCGATATAATCTTCTGCAATTATGATTTCGGGGCTACCGGCAAGGCGACCTTGCAAATCATCAGAGGCCAAAAACTGCATATCTTTTTCAATACTGGCAACGCTTATGTCACTAGCAACACAAAGACAAGAAAAAGCACCCAGTAATAGGGTGCTACAATAAGTTTTAATATTCATATTTTCTGTTTATTCTTTTAACTGTTTTGTTCTAATAGGGTTTCAAGATCTATTTGTACGGTTGTATCATTATTACCAAGCCAAATTTGACCTGAATCGATACTGCATTGTAGTTCCATGGTTCGATCAACTAAGCTGGCTAATTGCTCACAAGTTTCGTCATCAATTTTATAAATATTTAAGTTAGAAAAGCCAGATAATTTATTTTGGATCTTTTTCCACCAAACATCAGCAGCAGAGCCATAACTGTATAAACTCATTTCTTTAGCTCGAGTACAGCCTTTTTTAATCCGTTTTTCATCAATTTGCCCTAACTCTATCCATAAATGAATTTGTTCAGAATAATCTTTTACCCAAATTTCTGGTTCATCATCGTCACTTAGGCCTTTGCAAAACTGTATATCTTCTCTAGCGTTTAATATGTAAGCTAAAATTCTTACCATCATGCGTCGATCTGTTTCAGAAGGATGCTGAGCAATGGTAATGTTTAACGTATCGTAGTAATGCCTATCCATATCAGATAATGAAATAGTGGCTTTATAAATTGTTGCTTTTTGGGCCATAGTGTTTTCGAAGGTTACTAATCTTCTTTTGCCTGTATTAGTTCAATGGCATAGCCATCGGGGTCTTTAACAAAGGCGATTTCAGTTGAACCGCCTTTAACTGGACCTGGAGCACGAGATATTATGCCACCAAGTGATTCTATTTTGTCACACGCGGTGTATACATTATCCACTTCAATGGCAATGTGACCAAATGCTTGTCCTATGTCGTATTCTTTAACGCCCCAGTTATAGGTAAGCTCTAATACTGTCGAGTGTGCCATATCGTCATATCCTAAAAAGGCTAAGGTGTATTGATATTGTTCATTGTCACTTCGACGTAATAAACGCATGCCTAAAACATCTTGATAGAAGCTAATTGAGCGATCTAAATCACCAACTCGCAGCATGGTATGTAAAATTCGCATTCAGCTTATTCCTTGGTATCTAATGTAAAACTATACATTAATAACTTTGTATCGTGATTTCTAAGCATAGTCTAGTCTGATGTCTTCTCTTTAAATTCACACAAGTCTTCTATAATACAAGCTGTGCAACGAGGTTTACGAGCGACGCATGTATAGCGGCCATGTAAAATAAGCCAATGGTGAACATCAACTTTAAATTCTGCTGGAACCACTTTTAGTAATTTTTGCTCAACATTATCAACGGTTTTACCCATTGCTAGTTTAGTACGGTTTGATACTCGATAAATATGGGTGTCAACAGCAATAGTAGGCCAGCCAAAGGCTGTATTTAACACTACATTTGCAGTTTTACGGCCAACACCTGGCAAAGCTTCTAAAGCAGCACGATTTTCTGGTACTTCGCCATTGTGTAGAGTAACTAGCATTTGACAAGTTTTTATGGTGTTTTCAGCTTTAGTATTAAACAAACCTATGGTTTTGATGTAGCTTTTAAGTTTGTCTAAGCCTAAATCTAAAATTGCTTGTGGTGAGTTAGCCACAGGATATAGTTTATCGGTAGCTTTATTTACACTAACATCGGTCGCCTGCGCAGAAAGCAGTACCGCAATTAATAATTCAAACGGTGAGCTAAAGTTTAATTCTGTAGTAGGATGAGGATTGTCATCTCGAAGTCGAGTTAACATCTCGAGGCGTTTTTCTTTATTCATATATTATTATTCTTATTATAAAGTCTAAATAGACTAATATGCTGTTAGTTCCTAGTTCCTATGAACTTACCCTTCAAAATTAACCCTAACACGCTCGATCGTTTTACTTTTCTCTGGCTTAGGTTGTTTGTCAGCGATACGAGTATCTATGCTATTTTTGGCGGCAATTAAAAATCCCATGGCAATAAATGCCCCTGGCGGCAATATAGCTAATAGAAATTTGCTATCAAAACTAAATATTTCTATGCGTAGCACTGTAGCCCAATCTCCCAAAAGCAGTTCAGCGCCATCAAACAAGGTACCTTGGCCCAGTATTTCTCGAATAGCCCCGAGTGTCATTAATACAAAAGCAAAGCCAAGCCCCATCATCAAACCATCAAAACTGGCTTGTTTAACCGGGTTCTTTGATGCATAAGCTTCTGCTCTGCCGATAATGGCACAGTTAGTTACAATAAGTGGTAAGAAAATACCTAGCGACTGATATAAACCAAAGGTGAAGGCATTCATAAGTAATTGAACACAAGTAACAAAAGCAGCAATGATTAACACGAAAATTGGAATGCGAACTTCTTTTGGTACCCACTTTCTAATTGCCGATACGGTTGCGTTAGAACAAACTAAAACCAACAATGTTGCTAAACCCAAACCAATTGCATTTGTTAAAGTGTTGGTAACCGCTAGTAACGGACAAAGGCCCAGAAGCTGTACTAATCCAGGATTATTTTTCCATAACCCTTGCCAACTAAGTTCTTTATATTCACTACGTTCAGTCATTGCTTATTACTCGACACGAGGTGGTGTTAGTGACAATCTCATTTTTATGAGTGTTGAAATAAAGTAGGGCATTGTGCACCGCTTTCACTACCGCTCTAGGTGTAATAGTTGCGCCGGTAAATTGATCAAACATACCGCCATCCTTTTTTACAGCCCAGCGTAAATCTTTTTCGCCATCAATAAATTTTCCATCGAAACTGTAAATCCAATTAGCTTTCCTAATTTCAATTTTATCTCCAAGACCAGGGGTTTCTTTATGTTTTAATACACGTACACCGCTTATGGTACCGTCAACATTAATGGCTACGAGTAAATTGATATTACCATTGTAACCATCTGGAGCAATGGCTGTAATAGCAACGGCAACAGGGATGTTATCCATGCGTGCTATATAGGCCGTTTGTGGATTACTGCTGCCTAGCAAATCATTATCAGTGATAAACTGGCAATCTTGGTATAAGTCATTATTTAATCTGCTTGATGCAATAACTTGATGTAACGTATCAAGTAATTGCTGCTCTTCTTGGCGTGCAATGGTGTCTTTAGTTAAATAATTTACAACACCAACCATTGCTGTACAGGCAACCGCAAACATGGCTAGTACTTTGGCATTTTGTTGAATAGCTATTTTCATAATTATTTTGCCGCCTTATGACCATAAGTTCTAGGTCTTGCATATTGATCTATTAATGGTACGGCCATGTTGGCCAATAATACTGCAAAAGCAATAGCATCAGGGTAGCCACCAAATTTTCGAATGATATAAACTAAAAAGGCTACCAATGCCGCATAGATGATTCGACCTTTACGGGTTGTAGCTGCAGATACAGGGTCTGTTAAGATGAAAAATGCACCAAGCATAGTACCACCAGCTAACCAATGAAACATAGTAGATGCACTGCTATCTGGACTAAGACTAAAGCCAATAAAAGAGAAAATAAACATAGCACCAAGGAAGCTTGCCGGGATAACCCAGTCGATGCCTTTTTTGGCGATTAATATTAACCCACCTAGCAAAAAACCTGCATTTACCCATTCCCAACCAACACTGAAATTTTCACCAAATACTGGATTAACCATACTTTCAGCAGACGTTAACCCTAGGGTCAGGTCGGTTTTCAAGGTATCTAACGGCGTTGCCATCGTGATACCGTCAATATTCATTCTTATTTGCTCAACTGAAAAGCCTTCCCAAGTGTAACCGCTAAGAATTAGCCATAAATGATTAAAAAAGCTTAAGTCGTATACCATTAATTCATTAGCGGGTTGCCATGATGTCATTTGTACAGGAAAGGAGACTAAGAGCATTACATAAGCGGCCATTGCAGGGTTAAACAAATTAAACCCTAAACCGCCATACAATTGTTTAACCACACAAATAGCAAAGATACTACCAATAGCCGTTATCCACCAAGGTGCTAGCGAAGGTATTGAAATACCGATTAACAATCCAGTTAATACCGCGGAAAAATCAGTGATTTGCGCTGTAATGTTTTTATCACGAATAGCCAAAAATGTAACTTCTGCCAATACTGCAAATGTGATTGCCAAGATAATTTGAATAATAGAACCCCAACCAAAAAAATACCATTGAGCAAAAACTCCTGGCAGGGCGGCTAAAATGACCAAACGCATCAAAGCTGGTGTTTCAGCTTTGATATGATTGTGTGGGGAACTTGCTATCCAAAATGCCATGGTTATTCAGACTCTTTATTTTTTTCTGCGCGAGCAGTTTTAGCTTTAGAAATAGCGGCTGCTATTTTAGCTTTTTTATCAGTATCGCTTAACGAAACTTTTTTTGCTTCTGTTTCTTGGTTTGCAGCCGTTGCTGCTTTCTTCGCTTTTGCTTTAGCAACTGCGGCAGCAACTTTTTGTTTCTTTAATTCTGCAGGTGAAATCTCAACTTGCTTCGATGTTTTAGCAACACTTTTAGTATCAATAACTAGGTCTAGCTCTTCTTGTGCTGATTTCGACTCTTCTCTTTCAATTTTCTTTTTAGCTTTTGCTTTAGCTACTGCAGCAGCGGTGCGTGCTTTTTTCTGTGCAGCAGCACTAGATACTTGTTCTGATGCTATGCTTTCTTCCGTTTTATCTACCGATTGCTCTGCAGATGAAGCTTTGACTGCAGCTGCTTTTTTCGCTTTAGCTTTTGCTACGGCAGCAGCGGTGCGTGCTTTTTTCTCTGCAGCAGCACTAGATACTTGTTCTGCTGCTATATTTTCGTCAGTTTTATCTACCGATTGTTCAGCTGATGCAGCGTTGGCCGCAGCTGCTTTTTTCGCTTTAGCTTTTGCTACGGCAGCAGCGGTGCGTGCTTTTTTCTCTGCAGCAGCACTAGATACTTGTTCTGGTGCTATATTTTCGTCAGTTTTATCTACCGATTGCTCAGCAGATGCAGCGTTGGCCGCAGCTGCTTTTTTCGCTTTAGCTCTTGCTACGGCAGCAGCTGTGCGTGCTTTTTTCTCTGCAGCAGCACTAGATACTTGTTCTGGTGCTATATTTTCGTCAGTTTTATCTACCGATTGCTCAGCAGATGCAGCGTTGGCCGCAGCTGTTTTTTTCGCTTTAGCTCTTGCTATTGCCTGTGCCGCTCTGGTTTTAACATCGGCTTCTTCGGCTACAGGTACATCTGTTGCAGTTGCTTGTGCGGCTTTTTTTGCTTTAACTCTAGCAAGTGCTGCTGCAACGGCTGAATTGTTTGATTTAGCTTGTTCTGGACTTGTGGCTGCTTTTCTTGCTGCCATAGCTTTTTTGTGTTTTTCCTCACGAGCAAGCTTTTCTTTTTCTAAGCGTATGTTACGCGCTTCAAAACGTATTTTTGCTTTTTCAGCTTGTGCTTCTTGTACTTTGTTTTGTCTGATCTCGGCTTTAGCCACGCGGTAATACTGAACTAAAGGGATTTGACTTGGGCATACATATGCACATGCACCGCAATCGATACAGTCAAACAGGTTTAATTTTTCTAATTGATCATATTCTTTGGCTTTAGCGTGCCACTGTAATTCTTGTGGTAATAATGAGCTTGGGCAAACTTCAGCACACTGCCCACATCGAATACATTCAAGCTCTTTAGTTGCAGGTGATATTTCAGCAACGGTAGGTGCTAAAATACAGTTTGTGGTTTTTACTACTGGTACATCAAGGCTAGGAAGAGTAAAGCCCATTAATGGACCACCCATAATAATGCGCTGCTGTGTAATGTCATGCTCAGAGCTATTTTGACTAAAACCACATTGTTCTAACAAATGTGAAATTGGTGTACCTAAAGGAACCCAAAGGTTTTGTGGTTTTTTAAGCGCTTGTCCAGTAACAGTTACTACTCGACGTATTAAAGGTTTGTCATCAATAATAGCTTCTGAAATTGCAAATACAGTTGCCACATTCTGAACTATAACGCCTAGGGAAACCGGTAATACACCACTTGGAACTTCTTGCCCGGTTAAGGCTTGAATGAGTTGTTTTTCACCGCCGGTAGGATATTTAGTCGGTAACACACAAACATGAATGTTTTTGCTGTCATTTGTTGCCGCTTTTAATGCTTTTATTGCTTGTGGTTTATTATCTTCTATACCAATTAATATATTTTCTGGCTCTAATAAGTGATTCAAAATACTTAAACCATTAAAAATTGCAGCAGAGCGCTCACGCATTAACAAATCATCGCTGGTAATATAAGGTTCACATTCAGCGGCGTTTATGATTAAAAATTTAATCCCAGGTGTAGTATTTACTTTGATATTGGTTGGAAAGCCAGCTCCACCCATGCCCGATATACCTGCTGCTGCGATCTTATCAACGATATCTGCTTTACTTAAACTTTTGAAGTCCTCAACAATATCTCGTTTTATCCAAGTGTCAAAGCCATCTGGGGTAATAAATATGCATAAATCAGTCATCCCTGAGGGATGCGCCATAGTCGACGGTTTAATTGCAGTTATTGTTCCTGATGTAGGCGCATGTACTGGGACACACATCGGGTTATCGTTTTTAGTTAACGCTTGGCCTTTTAATACTTTTTGACCAACTTGAACCAATATATCACCAGCTTTGCCGATATGTTGCTTCACAGGCAATATCAGCTCTTTTGCTAGAGTAATGGTTTTAATGGGCTTATCAACAGTTAAAAACTTTTGCTCTGGTGGATGAATACCTCCGGCAAATTTGAAGAATTTTTGTTTTTTAATACGCTCAATGACAGATTCCATTACAACTCCACTAATCTATCTGAACTACATCAATAGCTTGCAAATCCCATTGCCAAGTTTCTGGCGTTTGCGCTATGGATATCATTTCAATGCAATCTACTGGACAAGGCTCAACGCATAAGTCACAACCTGTGCATTCGTCAATTATAACGGTGTGCATTTGCTTCGCAGCGCCCATGATGGCATCTACAGGGCAGGCTTGAATGCATTTGGTACAACCAATACAGTCTTCTTCAATAATAAAAGCAACTTTAGGTGTGTTGTCTTGTTCGTGTGTTTCATCAAGCGGTTGGACTTCAACGCCCATTAAATCAGCAATTTTTTTAATAGTGTCATCGCCACCAGGAGCACATTTATTAATGGCCTCACCATCAGCAACGGCTTGCGCATAGGGTTTACAACCTGGATAACCACACTGACCACATTGAGTTTGTGGCAGTAGGGCATCCAGTTGTTCCACTAATGGGTCGCCTTCAACTTTATAACGCACAGATGCGAATCCCAATAATGCACCAAAAGCGGCAGCAATAAGTGCAAATACAACGATAGCTAAGATAATGTCCATAGTTATTTAACCAAACCAGTAAAGCCCATGAAGGCAAGGGACATAAGACCTGCGGTAATCATCGCAATTGCAGCGCCTTGAAAAGGTTTAGGTACATCAGCATTAGCAAGGCGTTCACGCATTGCTGAAAACATAATTAATACAATGGAAAAGCCAACGGCTGCGCCAAAACCATAAACAATAGATTCGAAGAAATTGTGCTGCTCATATAAATTTAATAAAGCCACACCAAGTACTGCGCAGTTAGTGGTAATTAATGGTAAGAAAATACCTAATAAACGGTATAAATTGGCGCTAGTTTTATGTACTACCATTTCAGTAAATTGCACCACAACAGCAATCACCAAAATAAAGCCCATAGTAGTTAAATATTCTAAGCCTAATGGTTGAAGTAGATAGGTACTGAATAAATAACTTAATAACGAGGCGAGGGTAAGCACAAACGTAGTAGCTAAAGACATACCAATAGCGGTTTCAGTACGAGAAGAAACCCCCATAAATGGGCATAAACCTAAAAACTTAACTAGAACAAAGTTGTTCACTAACACTGTGCCAATCAACAGTAATAGATAATCAGTCATTTATAATATTTTTTATATGAAGTTGCCTTCATTATCCTAGTTTATTAGTCAATAAACAACACGTTGTTAGTAAGGTTATTCGTAGTGTTATTTTAGTTGGTTACTTATTGCACATAATATGAAGGTTATGTGCAATTTAATTTACAACCAACCTGGATTTACAGTGGTTCTGGTTTACCTAAATAAAATCCTTGGCAACCATCCATAAATACTTCGTCAAATGTATGTTTCTCCTCTTGAGTTTCTACACTTTCAGCTAACACTCTAATTCCTAAGCGATGGGCTAGGTCTATCATCAATCGTAAGAAGTATTGATTATTCTTATCTATATGTATGTTGCGGGTATAACTGCCGTCCATTTTAATGTAATCAGGCGATAATTCCCTAAAGAACTTAAATGATGTGAGACCAACACCAAAATGTTCAACACAAATTCGAGCACCAACCCGATGTATCATATCAATAAAGTGGGAACTGCCTTTAATATTTTGTTCTAAACCATACTCACTAATTTCAAATACTAAACGAGTAGCAATATCGTGATCTTTTAATAAACGACGTTCTAACCAAATAATGAAATGCTCATCATGAACAGAACGAGTGCTTAAATTAATACCGAATGTTTGTTCACTAAGATTTTTTTCTTTAATTTCAGAGAGGGTTTTCTCTATAACTAAACGGTCTATCAAGATGATCTTATCAAGCTTTTCGGCCATAGCGATAAATGTTGCTGTAGGTAATATATCACCTTCAGAACTGGTGAACCTTGATAAAACCTCATTGTATATTCTATTATTTCGGCTACTCGGTTGGATAAGTTGAGAAAGTAATGAAACACTTTGATTTTCAATTACATAACTTATTTCTTTACTCCAGTTTTGGTTACCAAAACCAGCGGTTTCACTTTGTAATAGTTCAGGATCACGTTGCACATACCAAGAGTTTTTATTACGAGTTTGCGCCATACTAATAGCGGTATCTGCTAGAGCTAACATTTCACCAAGAGGGCGATGCATATCAACTTTTACTATGCCGGAGAAGGCTATAGAATCAAAATCAGCAAGTTGTTGATATTCATTAAATAAGCCGGTCAATTCTGCTCCAAACTTTTCAGCCACCTTTAACGTGATATTAGGTAAAAATGTAGCAAAGTCAGAGCCATTTAAACGGTACACATGAGCTGAATCTAGGTTCTTAATTTGTGCTTTTAATATATTGGCAACTTGGCAAATGTAACGGTCACCTTCTTGATAGCCATGAACTTGGTTGATGGTTTGTAATTCCGAACAGCGGGTAATTATCAAGACCCCAAAACCTGAAGATTTGTTTGATTCAGTGAATTCAGTAAAAAAATCAACAAAGCCACTACGGTTTTCAAGTTCAGTTAGATGATCAATATAAGCGGTTTGTTGTAGCTGCTGGGTTTTGATCAACTTATTACTGACAAATGTTTTTAATTCGGTAAGTACGCTATTAACATCATCAAACTCTGTTGGAAGAGTTAATTTACCCGTTGTTTCTCTATTGGTAATTGCTGTTTTAATTTCAGTTGCAATAAGTTCTGATATTTTTTTTGATGCTTTTCGACTCGCTCTGCCGGTAAGTGAACTCGTTACTAATGAACCAATTACCAACACCAACAGCGCGGTTAGTAAAATAAATAAGGTAATTGAGTTATATAAATTAAATAAACTGTCATTATTTAAGCGGTACTTGATGTAGATGTTTAACGAGTTGTTTTTAACAGTTTCAAGTTTTGTTTCACCATTTAATAAGGTTATAAAACTGAAAGTAGGATCAGCGTTTGTATAGCTGTAAATTACATCATTATTAAAATTAGTTATTACTAATTCATCGTATTCAAATGCTAAGCGCAGCTGTTTTGAAAAACCTTTAAGATCATCACCTTTGTAATGTTCTGTAATTTTTTTAAGTGAAATGTGATGATCACTTTGAGCTTCACTAATAAAGTTATTTAGGCTGTATAAACTGAAGCTAAAATAACAGATACAAAATAATGCAGTAATGAAGATGTTCTTGAAAAAAATACGCGCTAATGTCGACATCGTAAAAATAGATCCCTAATCCCTAAAATTTCAATACCTTGGAATGTATTGATAGTTACTTTTTTTATAAATTTTTATAACTATACCTTATGCAAATTAATATCTAAAAGCAATCTTTTAAAAGTTTGCTGTTAACTTAAAATTAACTGTTTTTGTATTGATTTTTAAACAAATTTTTAGTGTTGTTCTCGCTTTATTATCAGAGGTTAAATATAATCATGACATGCGAACGATAAAAATAATAATAAGTCTGTGTTATGAACGATAATAAATCACCAATCAACAAACTGAATGGTACTGGCATTAGGCGTTTATTCAAAGCTACCTATTGTTCAATTAAAGGCTTTAAGG
Organism: Thalassotalea psychrophila; assembly: GCF_031583595.1. Lineage (NCBI taxonomy): Bacteria > Pseudomonadati > Pseudomonadota > Gammaproteobacteria > Alteromonadales > Colwelliaceae > Thalassotalea > Thalassotalea psychrophila. The sequence goes on along the minus strand of NZ_CP134145.1, from coordinate 2,783,302 downwards.
CAGCTTGGATTCATGAGTCAGCTTTTCGCCAAGAACTCCTTTTAGTGCTGATATTACTGCCGTTTTCATTCGTACTCGCCCAATCAACAAATCATTGGTTGGTACTGATTTTTAGTTTATTGTTTTTGCTTTTTTCCGAACTTGTTAATTCAGCGTTAGAAGCATTGGCCGATAAGGTATGTTTAGACCATGACGAATTAATAGGTCGAGCAAAAGACATAGGCTCTGCCATTGTATTCATTGCCTTAGTATTTTTAAAACTGGTGTGGATTGTCGCTACCTTGCAATACTTTTCAATAATAAGTTAAGATTAAAATATTGATACAGTTACGATTTGTAATAACATTTTTGTTTTATATTGGTTAAACTGGATCTACATTCTTCTCATTTTTTATTACAATATTTAAATGACATTATTAATTGTTTATTTATGCATTGCCATAGGCGTTTCTTTTATTTGTTCAATATTAGAAGCGGTATTGCTTTCCATAACCCCTAGTTTTATTGCTCGTACTAATAAAGCTAAAACTCGAGGCGGGCAGGTTTTATCTAAAGTTAAAAACAATCTCGACCAGTCTATCTCTAGTATCCTTATTTTAAATACTTTTGCTCATACTATGGGCGCTGCGGGTGTTGGTGCTCAGGCCATTCGTGTATTTGGCGAAAAATGGGAGACTTTAATTGCGTTCTTACTTACCTTGGCTATTTTATATCTATCTGAAATTATCCCTAAAACTATAGGCGCTACTTTTTGGCGACAACTTGCAATACCTTCAGCGTACACCATTTCATTTTTGGTGAAATTGGTCTTTCCATTAGTATGGTTGTCTACGCGAGTAACCAAATTATTTTCAAGTAAAAGCAATAATGAAACCAGCCGAGAAGAAGTATTAGCGGTTGCTTCATTAAGCTTTAAAGATGGTGCTATTGCTAGCCAAGAAAATCAACTTGTCGAAAATATTCTTAAATTAAGAGATGCAGATACTGAAGATATTCTGACCCCGCGCAGCGTTGTTCATGCTTTAAATGAAAATACTACAGTTATTGAAGCGTTAGATTTAGAAAAAACTGCTAATTTTACCCGGATCCCTATTTATAAAGACAGCATTGATAATATTAGCGGAGTGATCATTAAGGGCCAGCTTTATGAAAATGAGCGTAAAGGTAAGGGGAGCTTAACATTAAAAGATATTGCCAACCCTTTATATCGAATTTCAGAAAGCTTTCCAGTGCTTAATTTGCTTGATGTATTTATTAAGCGCCAAGAGCATATGTTTTTAGTAGAAGATCACTTTGGCCAAACCGCTGGTATTGTTACTTTAGAAGATGCGATTGAAACCATTTTAGGTCGTGAAATTGTTGACGAAAGTGATAAAGACGCTGACATGCAGAAGCTTGCTAAAGCTAATTATCGACAACGTTTGCGTGAAAAGGGCAGTAAGCTATCTGACAAAGAGAGTGATTAACGGTTCCATTTAAATTTTATATATACCCGTTCCACCTCAATATGCAGGATTTCAGTGGGAGTTAAAAGCAATTTAGGCAAGGCATTCAGAATTTATATCATCCATGATAATTCTAAGTTAATTCATCCTTGAATTAAAAATTTAGACGGCACCATGGATGGTGAAGGTAGAGCGACGCAGGATGCCAAAGCCGAGAATGGTTGTTCCATTGTTAAAATTATTAACGCGGCATAAATTGCTTTTAAACCCATCGAAGAAGTTCTTGAGCAATCCCACTACATCGTTGCAGCTATTTGAAAGGGAATAACCATTTCTACATAACTGCGCCTTGTATTGGCATCGCTCAAGTACTCTGAAACCTGCATCTTGAAGTGGGACGAGTATGTTGCCTATACTTAATGAAAATATACATCATTAGTATTAGGCAACTTATATGCATAAGTCTTTATCTTCCTGTGTTCTTTTACTTAGCTTTTTGGTTACCAATGCATTAGCTGAACAGCCAAATATTACTCCCGCTCGCTCATATTTTTATTTAGGTGGCTTAATTGGCAGTGCTGATACAAAAGAAACCTTTCAAGGCCAACTTGGTACACCAGAGGGTGAATATACTCAATCTGATCAAAATTCAGCCTTTGGTTTTTATATTGGATTTAATTTTGCTGATAAATGGTCATTAGAAAGCAGTATCGTTGTTGTCGGGGGAATAAATGAGCGGCCCTCTTCAATACCAATCGATGAGGTTTACTTAACTGCATTAACTGTAACTCCTGTTTTGCATATTAATATAACCGAGCAGGTATCTATTTATGTAAAAGCCGGTTTAGGGATATTGCTTTACAGTGAAGATTTGCATAAACATGGTGACACTTATCGTCATAGTGGTGACGACTATTGGGCTAGTGCGGGCTTAGCTCTAGGAGCTGGTTTGCAAGTTGATGTTAGTGAGCAAATTGCTTTTCGTTTAGGTTTTGATGCTATGGAAGCCGACTTAGAAGCTGATGACGATAACCATCATCAAAATTTAGCTGATGTAGAAGAAGAGTTCTCAATGGTTTCGATGAGTTTTCATTATAAGTTTTAGAAACGAGAAACGTGAAGTGTGGCGTACCCCCTATTTAGTTGAGTTAGACTTAAACAATAAACCCCAGCAATTGCTGGGGTTTAGTTTGATATCATACTTAGCACTTAGCACTTAGCACTTAGCATTTAGTGTCTAGGTAGCGGTTTACCATGAGCTTGATGAATTCTAATTGCTTTGTCTTTATTGCCTAACTGACTTTTACTTTGCAATTGAGCCGTGCCTTGTGGGCTTATTGGTAAGTTATCCCACCAATCTAGACCTTTGGTCATTTGAATTGGTGCTGGCAAAGTATCTATTAACGTTAAGTCAAACTCTGGCAGTAAACGGCTTGTCACATAAGATGCTCGTTCACTAACTCCGGAGTCGGCAATGCGACCACGCTGGCCCCAACTTACAACATAGCCGCCATCTCTATCAGATGTAACAGCAGTATCTCGCTGAACGCCATAGCGTAGTGACATCATTAGTGATTCGAATAGTATCCCTAGATCTTCTTTTTCGTTGGTGTAATTATAAAAACCGTTAGATACATCGTCTTTGTAAAAAATGCTTACATCGTCGGGTTTATAAGATTTTTGAACTGCATTAGCATCTTCACCTAAAAATCTCACTGCAGCTAAGTCTTTCATTTCCTGACTTTGCAAAGGGAAAAGTACGATTAAATCATCTGAAATCTCTGCTTTGTTTAATGCAGCATCCAAAAACCTAGTAGAGCCTGAATAAGTTCCCCATTCAGTTTGCGGAAAATAATCGTTGGCATGGGCCAGTTCATGATAAAGCAAATCGGCTAAATCATATTTAATATGCGCCAAATCTCGATCTAAACGCTCTGATACTGGAAATGAAAAAGAAACATAATCGTTATTTTTCACATAACGCCAAGGCATAACAAATTGTAATTCAGAGCCAAAATTTGCACGGTAATCAGGAGCTTCATTGATGGTATCTCTTTCTTGTGCGGTTAACCACAAATTGTTAGGATCTAAGTAAATAGCACCTGTTGCAGCCCAATAAAAAGATGGACGAATATCATAGGATAAAACAATTGCAGTTGTTGCTCTAAGTAAATTCTTAAAGTCATTATTAGTATCAAAGGTTTCTAGATAGGCTTTAAAATTTTCTGCCATCCAATCATGAGAAACAACAACTCTGTCCATGATTTGTTCGATAGAAGGTGTATCACCATTAGTTTCATCAGCAAGAATAGGCAGTTCGCCCAAATCACATGAACTACTTAGTTGATTGGAATAAACACAGTTAATTAATGCGTCTTTATAAGCTGAGTTTGGATTGTATACATAGACATTCGCTAAAGCTGAACCTGGGTCGTCGTCATCAAAATATGCGTTAGATGGAATACCAGGGCGGTCTTCAATTAAAACAGAAACCACATCTTTATATGTACTACCGCTAGTATCTTGGGCGCTTACTTCAATCTCAATGATACTATCTTCTAGTACTTTTGGAGAGTTAAAAATTGCAATTTCTTTGTTAGTATTATCTGTGTCAAAATTAATCTCTGGGCCTGATAATTGTTGCCATGAAATACTTTCTAGATCAATATCACTGCTAGTAAATACTCGTAGTGATACTCCTGCATCTTCAACGACACTATGCCCTAAACGAGCGACTAGTTTTGGTGATCCCGTTTCAGCTGTAAAAGTGACCTTTTCTATCTCATCATTGCCATCACTGACATAAGAGACTTCAAAACTATAATCACCAGCGGATGGTATAGTAAATGAGATCACTTTAGATTGTTCACTTAAAAACTCTACCGTTTCACCACTGGTTTGCTGCCAATTTATTTCAGAGATTGATTGTTTTGGCTTTAATAAAATTAAATCTGCATTTTTACCACTTACTAGAGAAACACTTGGTTCTCCTGGTGTAATAATGCCTGACTCATCAATATTATCTCCACATGAGGTAAGTAAAAATAATACTGAAAATATGAGTGGATACTTCATAAACTTTCCTCTACCTATTAGTTTTTTTTATTTTTTAGGTCGTTTGCTTCGCGTTCTTCTTTTAGTTCAACTTTTAATTTTTTTAAGCCTAAACCTAGTTCAATGCCACGGTACTTTGAATAATAGGACCCGGCAAAGAACATTGTTGTTGCAAAGATGAATTCTATGGCAGCCAAAATTCGTTCATCACTAGATACCCAAAGGGTTGTTAAACTATGCAGGAAATAAATCATAACGATAAAATTTGCCCAAGCAAATGTGTAAGGGTTGCCTTTTAACATGCCTCTTAGCGGAAATAATAATGGTAAAATAAACATTATGAATGTTAAAGGCATAGATAAGCTTTCACTAGGCGCTAAAACAAATAACCAAAAAGGCATAAATATTAATAAGCCAAAGTAGCCAAATAAGGCTATTTTGCGTAAATTGTCAGTAGAAATTGATTGATTTTTCATGTTGTTACTACAAAAGAGCCAATACATTTTCAGGAGGACGGCCAATACATGCTTTATTACCCGAAACTACAATAGGACGTTCTATCAATTTAGGCGTTGCTGCCATCGCCGCAAGTAATTCATCGTTACTGATATTTTTATCTGATAAATTTTGTTGCTTATATTCATCTTCTTTAGTGCGCATCATAGCTCTAGGCTCAACTGCTAAAAGCCCTAATATATTTGCTAAAGTTTCGATACTCGGTGGGTTTTTTAAATATTCTACAATTTCTACATCTGTATTGGTTTCTTCAATAAGTGCTAAGGTTTGACGACTTTTTGAACAGCGTGGATTATGATAAATTGTTAGCATTACTTCATTCTCTATTAAAATTATTTGGATTTTGTTTGATGATCAATTTATAAACGTTTCAGTTGATCTTCTTTTTCTTGAAATTGTAAAATTCTTGCTTTAATTCTTTTTTGCATTAAGGTGTTTTTGGCGGTTGCATTATATGCAGTATGTAATTCATCTATTGCTTTCTGATATCCACCTAATAATGCATATACTTCTGCCTGTTGGGCGTGCATTTGTGCTGTCTTTTTCTGTTTACCGTAAACTTTAGTTAATAGATCATTGGCAACAAAGTCTTCCCGATTAACGATTAAGTAATCTTGTAATAAGGTACTGGCAAGTTCATATTGTTTAGCCGTTTGCGCTGTGTTTGCATAGTTTAAAGTGACTACCTGATTATGAGGCATAATTAAGTTGAGTTTGGATAGCATTGACAGTGCAGGTTCGAATTTTTTTTGTTCGATAAGTATGTCAGTCATTGCATCAACATAGAAAAGGTTCTTTGGATCTGCTGATAATAAACTGTTTATGATTTCTTCTGCTTTCTCATATTGTTTATCTTCAAAGTATGACAGTCCTTGACCATATAATGCTGCCTGTTTGATGTTGTATTTTCCAAGTCTAATTTCATCAGAAAACATACTAATATTATCTTTGCCATTACCTTCATATCTTGCTCTTAAACGAGCTTTGGCTAATTCAAAATTCAAACTTGGTGCCAGTAACTTATTAGGATACAACTGCGCACGGTTACGAGAGTCAGTAATGCGTGACTCGGGTAATGGATGAGTTAATAACATTGCAGGTGGCTTTGAGGTGTAACGGTATTTACCTGACATTTTTCTAAAAAAATCAGGCGCTCCATTTGGATCAAACCCGCTATTAACAAGAATGCCCATTCCAACGCGGTCAGCTTCGCTTTCATTACTTCGCGTATAGTTGATACTAGCTTGTTGCCCCGCGGCCATAGTCGTTGTTAAGGCTGCAAATCCAGCTTGTGGATTAATAAGCGTTAACAATACACCGGTAACCATACCTGCAATTGTTAATGGGGCTGTACGTGACTGAGCTTCCATTTTTCGAGCTAGATGACGCTGTGTTACATGGGCAATCTCATGAGAAAGAACTGAAGCTAATTCACTTTCATTATCTGCCATGGTAATTAATCCAGAATGAGTACCTATGTGGCCACCAAAAAATGCGAAGGCGTTTAGTTCTTTATTATTAAGAAGGAAAAATTGAAATTGATAATTTACCCCCTCAGCATTTTTAACTAACTCATTACCTAAATCATTAATATATTCAATTAATACCGGGTCGTGAATTATCGGCTGTGATGCTCTAACTGAGCGCATCATCGCTTGCCCGTACATTCGTTCTTTATCTAAAGATAGGGTACTTACTGCAGAGGTACCTATTTCAGGTAATTGATTTTTATCGGTGGCTAATGAATGGGCACTAGTTGCAAATAAAAAACTGATGGAGAAACTGATGATAGTGATAAATGATTTTTTCATTAAGATCCTGAAAGTGCTGATAAATCTGGTGACAAAGTTTAGAGCCTAAAGTATCAATAAAGTTGCATATAAATTGTTGCAAGTTTATTAATGTATTCTAAGTCTATATATTGAATTATGTTATGACGTTTTACAAGTTCATATATACATAATAGGTTTATTTAACTTTGTGTAATTGCTACTATTTTACAAAATAATGATTATTTCGCAAAACATGGCTAAAACACTACAATATGATGGTAGACTTGAAAAATGTCCTCTGCCTTTGGTAAAAACCAAATTGTTACTCAAACAGCTATCAACTGGGCAGACATTAACATTATTATTAGCCGACCCAGGGTCTATTCAAGATATTCCTCGCTTATTATTTAAGTTAAATATCCCTTTTGAACAAATCTTACTTGCAAAACAACAAGTCAAGATAACAATAATAAAAGAGTAAACACTACATGATTAAATATATTGTTGATTGGTATAAAGAAAAATTTTCAGACCCACATGTGGTTACTTTAACGTTGTTCATCTTAATTGCATTTGCCTTGTTGTACTACTTTGGTAACTTGTTAATGCCAGTGATTGTGGCAGTGGCTTTAGCATTTTTGTTGGAATCGCCAGTACAAAGGTTTGTAAAAACAGGTTTGAGCCGAAATAAAGCCGTGATTATTGTCATGGTACTTTTTACCGGTATTGGTTTGCTAACTATTTTAGGGTTACTCCCGGTACTTTGGCAGCAAACATCTAATTTAATTTCTGAAGTGCCACAAATGTTGGTGCAGGGGAATACCTATTTATTAACCCTGCCAGAAAAGTATCCTGATTTAGTAAAAGTAGATCAAATAGATGCCATTATCAGCTCGGTAAAGGACAAACTTCTAGTATGGGGTCAAGTTGTTTTAGAAGCTTCTCTTAACTCTATATCTGATTTAGTCGCATTGCTTATCTACTTGATCTTAGTGCCGTTAATGGTGTTTTTCTTTTTGAAAGATAAAGTCGATATGATGCAAAACGCAGCTCGTTTTTTTCCAAAAGAACGCCGTCTAACCTCGCAAGTTGCCACTGAAATGCATCAACAAATTCATAATTATATTCGTGGTAAGGTCATTGAAATTTTAATTATAGGTATCGCTTCTACGTTAGCGTTTGTGCTTCTTGATTTACGCTATGGCGTGCTACTTGGCGCTTTAGTTGGATTGTCAGTACTCGTGCCATATGTAGGAGCTACAGTAGTCACTATTCCTGTTTGTTTAGTTGGTTTATTCCAATGGGGAATTAGCCCTGAGTTTGGTTACTTGATGTTAGCTTATGGAATTATTCAAGTTATAGATGGCAATATACTAGTGCCATTGTTGTTTTCAGAAGCTGTTAACTTACATCCCGTAGCGATAATTATTGCAGTAATTTTGTTTGGTGGTTTATGGGGCTTTTGGGGGGTGTTTTTTGCAATTCCGCTTGCTACTTTAGTTAAAGCAATTATTAATGCCTGGCCTACGCCAGAAGATAAAGAAGCTATTATTAGCGAGGCTTAATAATACCAAACGGACTAAATGAACAATCATTTAGTCCGTTTGGTTAAACTTATAATTTATCGATGATATCTATCACTACTTCATGATGATTTTTAGTTTTAAACTTATTAAAAACATGTTCAATGTTGCCATCTAAACCAATTAAGAAGCTTAATCGGTGAATACCATCATATTCTCGGCCCATAAATTTCTTTAGGCCCCAAACGCCAAAATCATCAGCGACTTTGTGGTCTACGTCAGATAATAAAGAGAAGTTTAATTCATCGCGTACACAGAACTTGTCGAGTCTTTTTACCTCATCTGGACTGATACCAAAAACAACGGTGTTTAAATCAGCGAGCTTTGCTTTACTGTCCCTTAAACCTTGTGCTTGTACGGTACATCCCGGTGTCATAGCTTTTGGATAAAAGTAAACGAGGACACGCTTCGTTCCTATATAATCAGCTAATTGTACAGTTTCATTATTTTGATTTAATAAAGAGAAAAGTGGGGCTTTATCGCCCACTTGCAAAGTGTTCATAAAATTCCTTAAAGGATAAAATTAGTAGGGGTCTTGAAAGTGCCTGTTACGGCTAAAGTCTGGCATAACTGTTGGAATTCATCTTCCAATTGCTGTTTGTTAATAAGTTCAGATAAATTAATTAGCAAAGATGTTGTAATGATATTTTTTTCTGGAGCTGCAACCGTTTTAATTGAGGTCAGATCAATGTGTCTTTTCGCAAAAAATTGAGTGACTTGTTTTAAAATACCTTTTGAATCTTTACCATTAATCTCTACCTCTAAACATTCCTTTACTATGGCTTTTATCGGCTGAGTCGTTCGTTTAATTATGGTAAGCAAGGCTAGAGAGTGTGCTAATAAAGGCAAACGAGATTCAATTTGATTAATTGCTGATTTACTACCACTTAACAACATAACTAGAGTAAATTCATTACCTAAAATAGCCATACGCGAGTCATCAATGTTACAACCAAATTCGCTGGTTAGTTTCGTTATTTCACTAACAATACCTGTCCTGTCTGTTCCAAGCGCGGTAAATACCAAGTAATGGCTCATATAATCTCAATATACATTTATATTATTTTATTTTATTGTAGTTGGTCTTTTGACGACAATAAAGTGTTAATAAAAACTTACCGCGTAGTTTTTCAACTAGCTAATTCAATTATTGACAGTTAAGCAATGAAATTTCAACGTGTTTTAGTCAGTAAACCTTGTGTTTATAACAACAGACAAGTACCATAAACCGCAATTAAAAAAGAGCTTCGAATTTATTTGAATTTTTTCGGAACTTTATAAATAAAACATAATCAAAATGCTCTAATGTAACCACAGTTTATAACTATTGATGATTTATCTATGGTTATGATTAGCGCTTAAATAACAATAACTGTTGTTAAATATTACCAATATCGTTTAAACAACAGCAAAGCATACTTATGTATGCAGGCTTTATCCCTCAGGAGTTTCAATGGATCGCCGTATTTTAACTATTTCTCTAGTAAGTTTATCTCTTGCTGCGTGTAGTAATGTAGAAACACGTAAACAAGCCAAAGGCGACTTCGATTACGTTAATATCAAACAAGCTAAAGAATTACAATTACCTGTGGGTTTAGATAAACCTGTTGAAACGACCTTATATTCAATTCCTGAAGTTAAAAATCAAGGACCTGTAGGTAAGAACGTTGATGTTCGAGCTCCGGCACTAGTATTGCCGTTGGCATCAGGTAGCAGGATTGATGAATTTGATAAAGAGGCTGCTATTTGGTTTGATCAAATTGATGATGACCGTGATTTACGTGAATTAGTAATTAAAGCTATCAAAGATTACCTTGGCACTGAAGAGGTAACCTTTACTAGCGAAGATCCTGTAAATAATGTTTGGGAATCTGATTGGTTTCACCTTGAAGAAGAGAGTGGTTACTTATTTTGGTCAAGCATCGATTTAACTGAGAGTTGGCGTTTTCGATATTCTTTAGTTACTAAGCCGCACGGTCGTAGCGTAGGTTTAAATGTTGAATTAATCGATTACATGCATACTTCTGATAAAGGCTCGACTAAAAAAATTGACCCTATTGAACAACAGCGTGTAGAAATGGCGATGATAAATGCAGTTACTTCACAGCTTGATTACCAATATCGTTTAAATAATCGTGATGATCGTATTGCCCGAGCTAATATGGAAATAGTAACCTTAGGGGAATCCGATAAAGGTGAACCAGCACTAATTATTGATTATCCTCTTGATGAATTATGGCGCTATTTGCCAGGCTTCTTTGAGCAATATAATTTTGCAGTGACAGACCTTAATGAAGATAAATATTTCTATGAGGTAGAATATACTTTGATTGAACCAAGCCTATGGGATTCTATCTGGGGTGATGAAATCCCCGTTGTGAATATAAAGGATGGTGCTTATCGTTTCAAATTAACTGCTAAAGGCAAACAAACCGCATTAGTTATTCAAGATGATGATCAACAGGTATTGTCAAAAGAGCTACTAGAAGAAAACTTTGAAGTATTAGAACCAGCGTTATCGTTTAGATAAAGTGATACTTTAATAAATTTAAAGGCTCTGTAGTTTACTACAGGGCCTTTTTAATGTCTGAGAAACGAGAAACGAGAAACGAGAAACGAGAAACGGGAAACGTGGAGTGTGTATTGGGGGCTGTCCAGCCAGCATAAATTCTGTTACAACCAAACCTTTGAATGTTATCTTAAATTGGTATAACTTATTTTAAGGTGAGTTCTTAACTATTGGTGAAAACATTGAATTCTTCATTTCAACCAACTCTATTAAGATTATGGCATTTGGCCTGTTTTGAAATAACCCGGGTGTTTCAAACAAAGAGTGGTTTATTAGCTTTATTTGCATTTTTACTGGTTTGGTTTTTGATTTTATATTATCCAGTTAATTCTGCTTTTGAATTTATATCCTCGCCATTATTTAAAGACGTGGCTAAAAGTATGTTTGGAGCTTTAGGCTTATCTACATTATTAAAGTGGCCAGTAGCTGAACTTGCTATTTACTGGCTAATCGCACTTTATATTTTTCCAATATTTACCATTGTTATCACTAGTGATCAAACTTGTGCCGACAGAGAAAGAGGTACCTTACGGTTTATCTCTTTACGGGCAACACGCGGAGAAATAATCTTTGGCCGGTTTTTAGGCCAGCTTGTTATCATGACTGTTCTTATCGGGTTAAGTTTAGTGACAACAGTATTGATGGTTGCATTTCGTGATAGTGATTTACTCTCTTCAGGAATACTTAAAGCAAGTCAACTGTACTTTCAGTTAGTGATACTAGTTTTACCTTTTATCGCGCTAATGACTTTGTTTAACAGTTTCACCACATCAGCTAAAAAAGTAGTGCTTTTTAGCATCTTATTTTTCGGTTTAGGGCCGATGATTATCACATTAGTGGAATCTAAATTACCCATATTAGTTTATTTAGGATATTTAATACCAGGAACCCAAATTTCTGATGTGATTAATTCACCGGAGCAGAGTTTAACTATTTACTTGGTTTCACTGAGTCAAATGATGGCTTTTCTTTGCATGGCATACTTTAAAATGAAACGGTGTTCGTTATGAGTGCTTTAATCGAAGTGTCAGGAGTGCATAAATTTTTTGGTGATAAACATGCGTTAAATAATGTTGAGTTTGTGATCAACAAAGGTGAGCCCATAGCATTAGTTGGACCTAATGGAGCAGGAAAAACTACCTTGCTAAGTATTCTATGTGGTTATATTAAACCTAGTAGTGGTAAAGTGTCGGTGTTTGGAGATGAACCAGGTAAACGAGGGAATTTATCTCGTTTGGCTGCTTTACCTCAAGATGCACAATTAGATCCTCGTTTTTCAATTGCCAAACAATTAACATTTTATGCGCAACTGCAAGGGTTTACTAAGCAACAAGCAAAGTTGGAAGCTCAACGAACTTTAAAATTAGTAGGTTTAGAAGATTCTATAAATGAAAAGCCAAGTGCTTTATCTCATGGAATGCGTAAGCGAGTGACGATTGCTCAAGCCTTGATTGGCGACGCTGAAATTGTGATATTAGATGAAGCAACAGCCGGTTTAGATCCTCATAATGCACGTGAAATCCGCTCACTTGTTGCTGAGCTTTCAAGTCAAACTACTTTCATCCTAAGTTCTCATGATTTAAGTGAATTAGAACGTTTATGTAACCGGGTGCTATATTTAGATAATGGCTGTTTACAGCAACATCACACATTAACCAATTCAGTAGACACACACTTTATCACTTTGCGCATGTCAAAACAGCACGATGACTTGATACCTGCTTTAAAAGGATTAGCGCAAGTTACTCAAGTAATTAACAGTCAGGATAAAGAATATTTGATTTCATTTGAAGTTAGTGAAGGTGACGTAGCATTAGATATACAAATTTTACAGTTATGTCATCAAAATGGTTGGCTATATCGTCAGTTAATTAATGGTAAAACGCTAGAAAATCAGTTATTTAATCAAAGTGAATAACTGATTTTAATTGTTCATGATTATTTATGTATTTAGTTAGTATGCCGGCATTATTACCGTAAACTCAGTATATATTTCATCAATAATATTAAAACTAATTCTGCCTTTTTGCGCTTCGGTCATAAGTTTGGCTGAATATGCCCCAAGCCCTGAACCGCGAATATGGTTTGAGGTTGAATATTTTTCAAATAACGTTTCACGAAGATCGGCTGGTATTGCTCCGGTATTATGAAGTTTAAACTCTATTTCGTCATTTGATTCAGAAATGGTAATGTTTATTTCTTCATTGTCAGGGGATGCTTCTACAGCGTTTTTAACTAAGTTATTGAATATTGATAAACACAATAACTCTTCAGCATCCATGTAAGTCGATGGTTGTTTAGACTCTACATTAAAACGTATATTTTTCTTTTCCGCTAAACTGCTAATTGCTTTTATTGCTTTATCGACTAATTTATTTAAATCAACCATGTCTGGAGACAGTGGGTAGGTGTCATTTTCAATTTTAAAAATGTCCAAAGTATTGTTTATCATACTCAATACATTATTGGTTGACTCTTCTATAGAACGAGCGACATTTTTATCCGCTATTTTAGGTAATTCAAACAGAATAACGCCAAGTGGACCTTTTAAATCATGATGGGTAAGTTTTTCTATATCTTCCCGTAACTTAGCATTTTCTATTAGAGTTTCAACTTGATTCTCTAATGCTATTTGACTTTCATGTAAGGTTACATGGGTTTTTACTCTTGCTTTAAGAATTTCTGGCTGTAGCGGCTTAGTTATATAATCGACAGCGCCTAATGTAAAACCACTGGTTATATCGGCAATTTCTGCTTTTGCTGTTAAAAAGATCACAGGGATGTTTTTAGTGGCTTCATTAGCTTTAATTTCTTTACATACTTCATAGCCATCCATTTCTGGCATCATAATATCTAGTAATATCAAATCGATATTAGGATCTGCTTGGGCAATTTTTAACGCTAATTTACCATTGGTAGCAGCTTTAACCTTGTACTTATCTTTTAATAACGCTGAGGCTAGATCTATATTGCCTGGTTCGTCATCGACAACGAGTATGGTATTCTTTTTAGAAGGTTCTGTAGTCATTATTAAATTGAATTCACTCTGAGTGCACTAAAGTATATATGTTAAATCTATGGCTAAATTGATGATAAAGCAATATTTATTCTACCAGTTGCAGATATACGGGGTTAGATGTTAGTAACGAATCACGAATACGTTCTACTGCGAATACTTTACTTCGTACTTTTGAATTAAAGCAATATCGAAGCGTAGCGTATCCGAAGTAGCGAAGCTAAGTATTAGAAGTTACGAAGTAATGGATTCGAAGCGAAATAACCATAACGCGCGAACAAGTTCACGCCAACCATTCTTTCTAATATGGTTGGTCCGAATTTATTCGGACGTATAAAAAAGGCTGCAAATGCAGCCTTTCGATAAACAATTATTATTGTTTACTTATGTGAATCAAGAGGTTTGAACTCTTTATTTAATTCACCAGTATAGTTTTGACGTGGGCGACCAATTTTTTGGCCTGGTTGAGTTAACATCTCATCCCAGTGAGCACACCAACCAACAGTACGTGACATAGCAAATATTACTGTGAACATGCTTGTTGGAATACCAATAGCTTTTAAAATGATACCTGAGTAGAAATCTACGTTCGGGTATAATTTTTTCTCTACAAAGTAAGGGTCTTCTAACGCTACTTTTTCAAGAGCCATAGCAACATCTAATAATGGATCTTCAACACCCAACTCAGACAATACTTGGTGACATGTTTCACGCATTACAGTTGCACGTGGGTCAAAGTTTTTATAAACACGATGACCGAAGCCCATTAAGCGGAACGGGTCAGCTTTATCTTTTGCTTTAGCAACAAACTCATCTACACGGTCAACGTTGCCAATTTCTTCAAGCATAGTTAAACATGCTTCATTTGCACCGCCGTGAGCAGGACCCCAAAGTGAAGCAACACCAGCAGCAATACATGCATATGGGTTAGCGCCAGATGAACCTGCTAAGCGAACTGTCGATGTTGAAGCATTTTGCTCATGATCAGCATGAAGGATAAATATTTTGTCCATCGCTTTTGCAAGGGTAGGACTTACTTTGTATTCTTCTGCTGGTACAGAGAACATCATGTGTAAAAAGTTTTCAGCGTATGATAAATCATTACGTGGGTAAACAAATGGTTGGCCAATGCTATATTTGTATGCCATTGCTGCGATAGTTGGCATTTTAGCAACTAAACGGTGTGCACAACGCTTACGTTGGTCAGCATCAGTAATATCCAAGTCTGAATGATAGAACGATGATAAGGCACCAACAACACCACAAACCATGGCCATTGGGTGAGCATCGTGCATGAAACCACGGAAGAAGTTAGCTAACTTCTCATGTACCATTGTGTGATTAGTAATGATGCTTACAAAATCGTCGTACTGTTCTTGGCTTGGTGCGTGACCATTTAGAAGAACATAACAAACTTCAAGGTAGTCAGCATTATTGGCTAAATCGTCAATAGCATAACCGCGGTGTTGTAAAATACCTTTACCGCCATCAATGAAGGTAATTTCTGACTCACAAGACGCTGTAGCTAAGAAGCCCGGGTCATAAGTAAAGTAGCCTTTGCTACCTAAAGTACGAATATCGATAACGTCGTTGCCAGCAGTACCTGATAAAATCGGTAATTCTGTGATCTCTTTGCCATTAATGCTCAAAGTGGCTTTATTCTCAGCCATAGTTCATCCTCTTATCTGTCTTTATAGTTATAAATTTCATGCGTATGTGAGTTTCTTATAATTAAACAAAGCAAACTTAATTCTTTGCAATTGTATTCAATTACAGATGAAAAACATTAATGTAAATCAAATGTTATGAAAACTTAGTCACTATTCATGAATATAAAATTGCCCGTATTCTACTCTAACTAGGGGGGCGAAAGTCAATTTAAAACGTAACAAGTTAGAATAAAATAATACTTTTGGATGATATTTGTGCGAAATGGCAACAAAGTCAGAACAAAGTGCAATAAAACCCTCGTTAAAATTGTAATTAAATATGTAGGACTATATAATTCCCCCCGATCTATTTAGGCAGGGTAGGCATCTGAGGTTTTTTTGTCAAAGTTTGCCATAATAGATAATTACAATAATATAAAACTTTTACTAAAGTAGCGTATCTTTTTGTTTTCTTATTATGGAAAATAAAAAGCTACAATAAATAACAATAGTTTGATACATAACTTTTTAGGCAAAGAACTGTGAAAAAACAAAGACCTGTAAATCTTGATTTATCTACAATCAATTTACCGGCAGCTGGTAAAGCCTCAATCCTACATCGCGTCAGTGGTGTAATGATGTTTTTCGCTGTAGGTATTTTAATTTGGACCCTTTCCTTATCTCTTTCTTCTGAAGCCGGCTTTAACTCGGTGAAAGAATGTTTAGACGGTGGCTTCTTTAAGTTCATCATGTGGGGCATCATTTCTGCTCTAACTTATCACTTTGTTGGCGGAATCCGTCACTTAATCATGGATCTAGGTCATTTAGAGGAGAAAGGTTCGGGGCAAACTAGTGCCAAGTTCGTTATCGCTCTTTGGATCATATTATCTGTAGTAGCAGGAGTTTGGTTATGGTAGGCAATATCGCAACTTTAGGTCGCAATGGCGTTCATGATTTTATCTTGATCCGCGCTAGCGCAATTGTTTTAGCTTTATATAGCATCTTTATGATGTGTTTCTTTATTTGTACACCGACAGTAACTTATGAAGCTTGGTCAGGTTTGTTTTCAAACCTTGGCATGAAAATTTTTACAATACTTGCAGTTGTTGCAGTACTTTTCCATGCTTGGATTGGTATTTGGCAGGTATTAACAGACTACGTAAAAAATATTAAAGTACGTGGCTTTTTACAATTTATCTTTACCATTACGCTATTCGTATACGTTTTAGCTGTATTGTTAACAGTGTGGGGTGTGTAAGTGAACAACGTTCCAGTTCGTGAATTTGATGCCGTAGTAATCGGCGCTGGTGGTGCAGGTATGCGTGCCGCTCTAGCAATTACTGAATCAGGCAAATCTTGTGCCTTGATTTCAAAAGTTTTCCCAACTCGTTCTCATACGGTATCAGCGCAAGGTGGTATCACCGTAGCTCTTGGTAACGCTCATGAAGATCATTGGGAACAACACATGTACGATACCGTTAAGGGCTCTGATTTTATCGGTGACCAAGACGCAATCGAATACATGTGTAAAACAGGTCCTGAAGCAATCATCGAATTAGAGAAAATGGGTTTACCTTTTTCTCGTACAGAAGAAGGTAAAATTTACCAACGTCCATTCGGTGGTCAATCTAAAAACTTTGGTGGCGAACAGGCGGCTCGTACAGCAGCTGCAGCTGACCGTACCGGTCATGCGCTACTTCACTGTTTATACCAACAGAACGTTAAAAATAAAACTAACGTTTATTCTGAATGGTATGCATTAGATTTAGTTAAAAACGATGACGGTAGCGTTGTTGGTTGTACAGCAGTTTGTATCGAAACTGGTGAAGTAGTTTACTTTAAGTCTCGTGCAACAGTATTAGCAACAGGTGGTGCAGGACGAATTTTTGCATCAACAACTAATGCTCACATTAACACTGGTGACGGTGTTGGTATGTCACTTCGTGCTGGCGTACAAATGCAAGATATGGAAATGTGGCAGTTCCACCCAACCGGTATAGCTGGTGCTGGTGTACTTGTTACTGAAGGTTGTCGTGGTGAAGGTGGTTACCTTCTAAACAAAGACGGCGAACGTTTTATGGAACGTTATGCTCCTAATGCTAAAGATTTAGCTGGTCGTGACGTTGTTGCTCGTTCAATGATGACCGAGATTCGTGAAGGTCGTGGTCTTGAGCATCCTCAATTTGGTAAGCATATTCTACTTAAACTTGATCACTTAGGTCGTGAGACTCTTTACAAACGTCTACCTGGTGTGTGTGATTTATCGAAAACATTTGCTCACATTGATCCTGCTGAATCGCCAATTCCTGTTATACCTACATGTCATTACCAGATGGGTGGTGTACCTTGTAACGTTAATGGTCAAGCACTTAGTATTGGTAGCGATGGCAAAGAAACTATTGTTGAAGGTTTATTCGCCGTTGGTGAAATCGCTTGTGTATCTGTACATGGTGCGAACCGCTTAGGTGGTAACTCATTACTTGATTTAGTTGTATTCGGTCGTGCGGCTGGTAACTTCTTAGGCACTTACCTAAATGATACGCAAAGCGGTAAAGACGCATCTCAATCTGACTTAGACGCAGCTCTTGCTCGTTACAATCGTTGGGAAGGCAGTGAGAAGGGTGAAGATCCTACTCAAATCCGTAAAGACTTACAAAACTGTATGCAAATGAACTTCTCGGTATTCCGTGAAGGTGAAGCTATGGCACAGGGCATGAAAGAGTTAACGGAAATCCGTGAACGTCTACAACATGCTCGCTTAGATGATAAGTCTTCTGAATTTAACACTCAGCGTATTGAATGTTTAGAATTAGATAACTTAATGGAAACGGCTTTCTGTTCAGCTAAAGCTGCAAACTTCAGAACTGAATCTCGTGGTGCTCACGCCCGTCAAGATTTCACTGAACGTGATGATGCAAACTGGTTATGTCACTCAATTTACTCACCTCAAACTGAAGAGATGACTAAACGTGATGTGAACATGGAACCAGTACATCGTGAAGCTTTCCCACCGAAAGCAAGAACATACTAGGAGCCGTTGACATGATTCAGAAGTTTTCAATTTATCGCTACAACCCTGACGTTGACGCGAAACCTTATATGAAAGAGTACTCACTGGAAATTCCAGAAGGCTCAGACATGATGGTATTAGACGCTCTTATTTTATTAAAAGAGCAAGACTCTACATTATCTTTTAGACGTTCGTGTCGTGAAGGTGTATGTGGTAGTGATGGCTTAAACATGAATGGTAAAAATGGCTTAGCGTGTATTACGCCTTTATCAGATGTTAAAAAGAACGTTATTGTTTTACGTCCATTACCAGGTTTACCAGTGGTACGTGATTTAATTATTGATATGACTCAGTTCTATAATCAATATGAAAAAATCAAACCATACTTAATTAACGATGGTCAAAATCCACCAGCGCGTGAACATCTTCAATCTATTGAAGAGCGTGACAAGCTTGATGGTTTATACGAGTGTATTTTATGTGCTTGTTGTTCAACATCTTGTCCATCTTTCTGGTGGAATCCAGATAAATTTATCGGACCTGCAGGTTTATTACATGCTTATCGTTTCCTTATCGATAGCCGTGATACTGCAACTGATGAGCGTTTAGACAACTTGCAAGACGCTTACAGCGTTTTCCGTTGTCATGGCATCATGAACTGTGTTGACGTATGTCCTAAGGGTTTAAACCCTACTAAGGCCATTGGTTCAATCAAATCAATGTTGCTACAAAGAGCGGTATAACTAAATACACTGATACTTAGTTTTCATAGCTAATTATTATAAGGTATATCGCCAGACTCATTTTATGGGTCTGGCATTTTAGTTTTACTAGGTTGATCAATAACATTTTTTTAGCCATACATAGACAGTGGTAATACGTTATTGGTTTTTGTTGCTTCTATCCATAGGAACAGGCAATGCCCGAAGGTGCAATGAAGGCTTGGTTAGAGTCTTCCCATTTCAGCGGTAATAACGCTGAATATATTGAAGAGTTATACGAATTATATCTTGAAAATGCTCATTCTGTATCAGATGAGTGGCGCAAGGTATTTGATGAACTTGAGAAAGTTGACGGTGTAGAAATTGAAACAAACCATTCTGTGGTTCGTAATGAATTTCGCCAACTTGCTAAAGAAGGTATAAAACACGTAACGGTTGGTGCAGAATCAGATGCCAAACAAGTACGGGTTTTACAATTGATAAATGCCTATAGATTTCGCGGTCATCAGAACGCAAATCTTGACCCATTAGGTATTTGGAAACGTGAACGTGTTCGCGACCTTGAGTTAAACCACCACGATTTATCCAAGTCTGAATTTGATAAAGAATTTAACGTTGGTTCATTAGCCGTAGGCGTTGAATCAATGAAGCTAGGTGATATTTATAAAACGCTAGAGAAAACGTATTGTGGCTCTATCGGTGCAGAGTACATGCACATCACTTCTACTACTGAAAAGCGTTGGTTACAACAACGTCTTGAATCGGTGCAATCACAAGCTAAATTCAGTAAAGCAGAAAAAACTGAAATTTTAAAAGACTTGATTGCTGCTGATGGATTAGAAAAATACTTAGGCGCAAAATTCCCCGGTGCAAAACGTTTCTCATTAGAAGGCGGCGACAGCTTAGTTCCAATGTTAAAACAGTTAATCACACGCGCTGGTGAACATGGCACTAAAGAAGTCGTTCTTGGTATGGCTCACCGTGGCCGCTTAAACGTGTTAGTAAACGTTATGGGTAAAAACCCAAGCAAACTATTTGATGAATTCGCTGGTAAAGTTGATCAAATTGGCTCAGGTGATGTTAAGTACCATCAAGGTTACTCTTCTGATTTCGTAACCCCTGGCGGTAACGTTCACTTAGCCTTGGCATTTAACCCATCTCATTTAGAGATTGTTAACCCGGTAGTTATTGGCAGTGTACGTGCCCGTTTAGACCGTCGTGATTGTGATAAGGGTGACCTAGTTTTACCTATTACTATTCATGGTGACTCAGCAATTGCTGGTCAGGGTGTTGTACAAGAAACCTTTAATATGTCACAAGCCCGTGCATATAAAGTAGGTGGTACCATTCGAGTTGTTGTGAACAACCAAGTTGGTTTTACCACGTCTAAACCTGAAGATACTCGCTCAACAGAATACTGTACCGATATCGCCAAGATGGTACAGGCACCAATTTTACATGTTAATGGTGATGATCCTGAAGCGGTTGTGTTAGCTACTCAAGTTGCACTTGATTACCGCAACACGTTTAAACGTGATGTTGTAATTGATTTAGTGTGTTATCGCCGTCATGGTCATAACGAAGCTGATGAGCCAAATGCAACTCAGCCTTTAATGTATCAAAAAATTAAAACTCATCCGACTCCGCGTCAAATGTACGCTGATCAATTAGATGCAGAGCGCACACTTAGCTCTGCTGAATCAAAAGAGTTGGTTGAATATTACCGTAAGCTGCTTGATGAAGGTCAATGTACTGTAGAACAATGGCGCCCAATGACAGAACACTCTGTTGATTGGACTCCGTTTATTGGTCATGACTGGGATGATGACTACGATCATCAAATTGATCTTACTAAATTAAAATCGTTAGCGACTAGTATCAGCTCATACCCTGAAGAGCACAAATTACAATCACGTGTTAAGAAAATATACGATGATCGTAAGAAAATGGCCGCAGGTGAGAAATTACTTGATTGGGGCATGGCTGAAAACTTAGCTTATGCTTCTATTGTTGATTTAGGTGAGCGTGTTCGAATTACCGGTCAAGATGCAGGTAGAGGAACATTTTTCCATCGCCATTCAGTACTTCATAATCAAGAAGATGCATCAACTTATTTGCCTTTACAACATCTTAGTAAAGACCAAGGCCCATTTGAAGTATACGACTCAGTTTTATCTGAAGTTGCTGTACTAGCCTTTGAATATGGTTATACAACGGCTGAACCAAGTGGCTTAACTATTTGGGAAGCGCAGTTTGGTGATTTTGCCAATGGTGCACAAGTGGTATTTGACCAATTTATATCATCTGGTGAACAAAAGTGGGGCCGTTTATGTGGCTTAACTATTTTATTACCACATGGTTATGAAGGCCAAGGTCCAGAGCATTCATCAGCTCGTTTAGAACGTTTCTTACAATTATGTGCAGATCACAACATGCAAGTATGTGTGCCTTCTACTCCGGCACAAGTATTTAACATGTTACGTCGCCAAGTGGTACGCCCAATGCGTCGTCCATTGATTGTAATGTCGCCTAAATCTTTACTTCGTCATCCTTTAGCTGTTTCTTCATTAGAAGAATTAGCCGATGGTACATATCACAATGTGATTGGTGAAATTGATGAACTTAATGCTAAAGATGTTACTCGTGTTGTTATGTGTTCTGGTAAGGTCTACTACGAACTACTCGAACAACGCCGTAAAAATGAACAGAAGGACGTAGCAATTGTTCGTATTGAACAATTATATCCGTTCCCTGAAGCAGAATTGAAAGACGTTATCGCACAATATCCAAACGCGAAAGATTTCGTTTGGTGTCAAGAAGAGCCTCAAAACCAGGGCGCATGGTACTGTAGTCAACACCATTTCCGCAGCACTATCCCTGAAGGTTCAACTTTGACCTATGCCGGTCGCACAGCGTCAGCAGCACCTGCATGTGGCTATATGTCTTTGCATGTGAAAGAACAGCAAGCATTAGTGAATGATGCGTTAACTATTAATAAAGCTTAACTTATAAAAGTTAAGCTATTTGAATTTAAGATTTCTAAGGAATAAAAATGACAACTGAAATTAAGGTTCCAGTTTTGCCAGAATCAGTTGCTGACGCAACAGTAGCTACATGGCACGTACAAGTTGGTGATGCAGTAACTCGTGATCAAATATTAGTGGATATTGAAACTGATAAAGTAGTGTTAGAAGTAGTAGCACTTGAAGAGGGCGTTATTACTGCTATTAATGAAGTAGAAGGCGCAACTGTATTAGGCGACCAAGTAATTGGTGTTATTGCTGCCGCAGGTGCTAAAGCAGCTCCTGCAGCTAAAAAAGCTAATGCTGAGAGTTCTGCACCTACAGCTGCCGCTAAAGTAATT
This sequence comes from Thalassotalea psychrophila, assembly GCF_031583595.1. NCBI lineage: Bacteria > Pseudomonadati > Pseudomonadota > Gammaproteobacteria > Alteromonadales > Colwelliaceae > Thalassotalea > Thalassotalea psychrophila. Next base: position 2,760,602 of record NZ_CP134145.1, on the reverse strand, counting down.
GATATTAACGTACCAGTACTTCCAGAATCAGTTGCTGATGCAACGGTTTCTACTTGGCATGTTAGTGAAGGTGAAACAGTAACTCGTGATCAAAACCTTGTGGATATTGAAACAGACAAAGTTGTACTTGAAGTTGTTGCTCAAGAAGACGGTGTAATTGGTAAGATTATCCACGCAGAAGGAGACACTGTATTAGGCGACCAAACTATCGGTCATTTAAATGCAGGCGCGGTTTCTGCACCAGTTGCTGCTACTGTTGAAGAAACTGCTGGCGACGATATTGCCAGCCCATCTGTACGTCGTTTATTAACTGAAAACGGTTTATCTGCTAGCCAGGTTACTGGTTCAGGTAAAGGCGGTCGCATCTCTAAAGAAGACGTTGAAGCGCACTTAGCTGCTGCTAAAGCTCCTAAGGCTGCTGCTAAAGCCGCTCCTGCAGCATCTGCTCCAGTTGTTGCTCAAGGCGAACGTAGCCAAAAACGTGTTCCGATGACACGTTTACGTAAAACTATTGCTAACCGTTTATTAGAAGCGAAAAATTCAACGGCAATGCTTACTACGTTTAACGAAGTAAACATGAAGCCAATTATGGATCTTCGTAAGCAATATAAAGACTTATTTGAAAAGACTCACGACACTCGTTTAGGTTTCATGTCTTTTTACGTGAAAGCAGTAACTGAAGCGCTTAAACGCTTCCCTGCAGTAAATGCTTCAATTGATGGTGACGATATTGTATATCACAACTTCTTTGATATCAGCATTGCTGTATCAACACCACGTGGACTAGTTACTCCTGTATTACGTGATGCTGATCAATTAGGCATGGCTGGTATTGAAAACGGTATCCGTGATTTAGCAATTAAAGGCCGTGACGGCAAGCTAACTATGGATGAAATGATGGGCGGCAACTTCACTATCACTAACGGTGGTGTATTCGGTTCATTAATTTCAACGCCTATCTTAAACTTACCGCAAGCGGCAATTTTAGGTATGCACAAAATCCAAGACCGTCCTATGGCAGTTAACGGAAAAGTTGAAATATTACCTATGATGTACTTAGCGTTATCTTACGATCACCGCTTAATCGACGGTAAAGAGTCAGTAGGCTTCTTAGTAACAATTAAAGAATTACTAGAAGATCCAGCTCGCTTATTACTTGATATCTAATCGTTTTAGATAATCTTTAAAATATGAAAGCCGCTATTTATTAGCGGCTTTTTTGTATCTGAATTGCAAACCCAAACATAGATGAAAAAATACACCGTCATTCCTGAAGAGCACTAGCGACATCAGGGATCTCCTGAAGCGAGCTTAGGCTTTAAAAAGTAAAAAACTTTGTATATAGGCTCTTTATAACCGAAGGGAGGTCCCTCCGCTCGACAATTTCTCCTGCATTCTTCTCGGCACCTGTTCCCGACAGTGCTCTACCTCCGATATCCATATCGTCGTACCTACGTGCATCCATGCTCTAGTCGTGGGGGATGACGTGGTTAATTGTTTTTGGTTTTTGACCTGTTATCTGGAATGTTTTCCCTTAATTTGACTAACTGATTAATTTTATTATATAAATAAAGTTAAAGTTGCTTATAAAATCAACAGTATATCAAATGCGTTGAAGCGCTACGTCGTGTTGGCTTCAACAAACAAATGCATAGGGATGGTCGCATAAATGATAAAAACTATAAAAAACTTAACGCTAATTATTACCTTCGGCTGGCTTAGTGGTTGTGCACAAACAACAGTAAGGCATCATCAGGATTTTGAAGAAATTGCAAAAACTATTGATTCGGTGGTGATCATACCTGCAGATATCGAAATTACATTGCTTACTTTAGTTGGTCCAAACGAGGTAATGGAAGAAGAACAAAAAACAATTCGAGAGCAAATAAACTCACTTGCTGCTAAAAGAATAACAGAAGAAAATCTAGAATTGATAGATTTCAACTTTACTAAAGAAAAGGACAGAGACTTAGACTTTTCTATTGCGTTAACTCAGGCGAAAAAAGCATGGAACTCTGCAAAACGGGATATGTATCAAACTCAACAGATTGATGAAAAAGATAAAGCTAAATTTCGAACAAACCTTGGAAGTGTGCTGAAATTTATTGGTGACAAAACGGATGCGGATGCGGCCCTTTTATTACACTACCGAGCATATGAAGATTCAGCTGGTGTGATCGCGGCCAGGGTAGCAGCTAAAACCGCAGATGTCTTAATTAGCATCCTCACATTTGACCCTAAAGATATAGGAAAAGATAAATTAAGATTATCTGACTTTTCTGACTTGTCCGTTGAAGATGATACATCTGATGGGACAACCTTTCTTGATGTTGCATTAGTTGAAATTGCCACGGGTAAAGTTATCTGGGCAAATCGAAAGAGCGGCACATCTATTGATATAGGCCCTGTTGATAAGGCGTTTAAGGAGTTACCTGATTTAACTTGGAAAACTGAGCTAACACAAAATGAGCAACCCACAACTTCCTTAAATAATGGTACAGGTACTACAGGAAAGGGATTAGACGTTAAAGGCGCAGACCCCGAAGCTTGATGAATTTTTAAGGATAATTTAAAAACTGTTGTGAATACCTCTCTTAAGGTTCTCTTCTTATAGTACAAATATCTTTGGTCTTAGACTAAAGTTCTATCCTCTAAAAGCCGCATAATAGCGGCTTTTTCATGTCATTTGTAATTATTAGTCATGAATGTGTAACAGAGGGCTTTAATCAGGTTCCTTTTCACTATATAATCACGGCAAATTTATAACAGGTTAGTGTAATTACTCGGTAATTTAACTGGTTAAGTACATTAGCTCCATTTCGAAAAAGCAATTGGGAAACATCATGAATTTACATGAGTATCAAGCGAAACAATTATTCGCTGAATATGGTTTACCGGTTTCTGAAGGTTTCGCTTGCGATACACCTCAAGAAGCTGCAGAAGCTGCGGATAAAATTGGCGGAGACATGTGGGTTGTTAAAACTCAGGTTCACGCTGGTGGTCGCGGTAAAGCTGGTGGCGTAAAGCTGGTTAAAACTAAAGAAGAAATCAAAGAATTCGCGCAACACTGGTTAGGTAAAAACTTAGTTACTTACCAAACAGATGCTAACGGCCAACCGGTTGCTAAAATCTTGGTTGAAAGCTGTACAGACATTGCTAACGAATTATATTTAGGTGCGGTTGTAGATCGCGCTTCTCAAAAAGTTGTATTCATGGCCTCTACTGAAGGCGGTGTTGATATTGAGAAGATTGCTGAAGAAACTCCAGAGTTAATTCACCAAGCAGAAGTTGATCCATTAGTTGGCCCACAAGCTTACCAAGCACGTGAATTAGGTTTCAAATTAGGTTTAAACCCTACTCAAATGAAGCAGTTTGTTAAGATCTTTATGGGTCTTGGTAAAATGTTCAACGATTTCGATTTCGCATTATTAGAAATCAACCCGTTAGTTATTACTGACGAAGGTAACCTTCACTGTTTAGACGGTAAAATTGGTATCGATGGTAATGCTTTATACCGTCAACCAAAAATCCGTGAAATGCACGATCCATCTCAAGAAGATGAGCGCGAAGCGCACGCTGCACAGTGGGAATTAAACTACGTAGCCCTAGACGGTAACGTTGGTTGTATGGTTAACGGTGCAGGCCTTGCAATGGGTACTATGGATATCGTTAACTTGCACGGCGGCAAGCCAGCTAACTTCTTAGATGTTGGCGGCGGAGCTACTAAAGAACGTGTTGCTGAAGCATTCAAAATCATTCTATCTGACGACAACGTTAAAGCTGTTTTAGTTAACATCTTTGGTGGTATCGTTCGTTGTGACATGATTGCTGAAGGTATTATCGACGCAGTTAAAGAAGTAGGCGTTAAAGTTCCAGTTGTTGTACGTTTAGAAGGTACTAACGCTGAAGCTGGTCGTGAAGTATTAGCAAGCTCTGATGTTAACATCATTGCTGCTGCGTCATTAACTGATGCTGCACAAAAAGTTGTAGCTGCTGCGGAGGCTAAATAATGTCTGTATTAATTAACAAAGACACTAAAGTAATCTGTCAAGGTTTCACTGGCGGTCAAGGTACGTTCCACTCTGAGCAAGCAATTGCTTACGGTACGCAAATGGTTGGTGGTGTATCACCAGGCAAGGGCGGTCAAGAACACTTAGGACTTCCTGTATTCAACACAGTACGTGATGCTGTAGAAGCAACTGGCGCAACTGCATCAGTTATCTACGTTCCAGCACCATTTTGTAAAGATGCTATCTTAGAAGCTATCGATGCTGGTATCGAGTTAATCGTTACTATCACTGAAGGTATTCCTACATTAGACATGGTAGATGTGAAAGTTAAACTTGAACAATCAGGCGCTCGTATGATCGGCCCTAACTGTCCAGGTGTTATCACTCCAGGCGAAACCAAAATTGGTATCATGCCAGGTCACATCCACTTACCAGGTAAAGTAGGTATCGTTTCTCGCTCTGGTACATTAACGTACGAAGCCGTTAAACAAACTACTGATGCAGGTTTCGGCCAATCTACTTGTGTAGGTATTGGTGGTGACCCTATCCCTGGTACTAACTTCATCGACGTTTTAGAAATGTTCGAAAAAGACGACCAAACTGAAGCAATCGTTATGATTGGTGAAATTGGTGGTACTGCTGAAGAAGAAGCTGCTGAATACATCAAAGCTAACGTTTCTAAGCCTGTTGTTTCTTACATTGCTGGTGTTACTGCTCCAGAAGGTAAGCGTATGGGTCATGCTGGCGCAATTATCGCTGGTGGTAAAGGTACTGCTGATGAGAAATTTGCTGCATTAGAAGCTGCTGGTGTTAAAACTGTACGCTCTCTAGCTGATATCGGTGTTGCTCTTAAAGAGAAAACAGGTTGGTAATCACCACTTGTTAACACTGTACAAAAGGTCGCTATTAGCGGCCTTTTTTGTTTTTATCCTTTGGAGTTTAATCTTAAGTAACGCAAAAGTTGATAAAATTTACATGATGAATTAATGTATTTATTAATTATAACAATAAGATAAATGGAATTATGAGTTGGTCCCACTTCCACTTCAAATGTAGATTTTTAACCAAAAAACTTGAACTTGGGCTTTCACCTGAGCAAGCAATTAAGGCATTAGATGCCTTTGATGTATCCTCACTTTTTCAAAAAGTTAAATTATCAGGTGCTCCTGCTCGATTATTTGATGAGATATTACTCATTAACCGCAGCGATAAATTATTAGAGTGTTTGAAAAGTTATAACGCAGTTGATATGAGTGAAGTCAGCTTTAACGAATCGATGCTAGTTAAACAACATCAGAAAACAAATTATATGATCGCGTTAGCGATAATTTATTTTATCGTTGGCTCAATTTTTAAAGTATATGTGCTACCAAATTATTTTGAAGTTTATCGATTGTTTGACGGCGAGGTAGCAGCTAAAGTTTTAGCGTTTGATACAATTTATGTTTTCTCCACATTATTTTTTAGTTTGTTCTTCATCCTAGTTTTTATTTTAATTCGAAAATCTAAAAACTTAGATGAACAATTAGTTTCTCGTAAACAAATGGGGAGTAAATTGTTTTCAAATAAAATGAATAGTAATTTATGCCGATTAAGTGAATTAGTGCTAGCCCCTATCGATATAGCTCTTGGTAAAAACTCATCAAAAACACTTAGTACGCTTACTGACTTAAAATATCAAAATATAGAATTATCAGATGAATTCAAGGGCTTTGTCGTTGACATAAAAATGAGTATCGAGCCTGACTTTAACAAACTCTTTAATCGTTATTTTAGCATTTTGCAAATGGCTTTATATCTAGCTATAGGCTATTTAATCACGGCTATGTACACACCAATATTTTCATTAGGAGCTGTAATTTCATGAATCACAAAGGGTTTACTTTAATTGAATTAATGATTGTTGTTGCAATCATAGGTATTTTAGCGTCTGTATCTTTACCTGCTTACACTGATTACATAATGAAAGCGCATATGACTGAACCAATGACATATGCAGGAAACTTAAAACGTCCTATCAATGAGTATTACATTCATAAATTATCGTTTCCAGCTGATAATGAACAAAGTGGCTTACCTGAGCCTATTCAGCTTATGACTAATAAAATACAGAGCGTGACCGTCGAAAATGGTGCCTTTCATATATTAATTGGAAATGATGCACCTGAGCCTCTTCAAGGCAAATATCTCTCTTTTCGGCCAGCAGTGGTAGAAGGTAGTCCTATTAGTCCAATATCTTGGCTTTGTGGTTACGATGAACCCGTTAAAGGTTTAATTGCTCAAGGTGAAAATAAAACCAATATCGATAAAGTATTTTTGTCAGGAGACTGTCGAGGGTAATCAATCTTCCACAACTTTAGCTTTAAAAATATATGATAAAGGTCGCGAAAGCAGCCTTTTTTGTATTGGGTCGAATATTTTTCATCTATTTCTGTTTAGTTGTTGTAAAAGCTCTATAATCAGCCCTTGATTCTTTGTTAACCATAATTGCTAAGGCCACAACATGAATACCAAAATATATAAGAGAGTACTTTCCCTTACTGATAGCTTAATGGCGGCTGATCAAGAAAATAATCAAAGCAAATTTGATGGTTATTATTTAGAATTAAAACAACTATGTGAAGATAATGAAAATACCGGTAAAGACCATCCTGTGCAGTGGGAAACTCTTGCCGATCTTACTAATGACTTAGCATTGGCTGTTACTATTTACGAGCATGCTTTAGTTAAAGCTGAAGCAATTAACTCTAAAGATTTCCGTTCATCTATTGGATACTCAATTGCTACATTAAAAGTAGAGTTAGGTGATAAAACAGGTGCTATTGAGCATTTAGAAAAAGCTAAAATCAGTTGTAATAAAATTATTGATAAAGAATTAAAAGCTGAGATCCATGATTTGTTGGAAGAGCTTAAAAATTCATAAAAACATTAAAAAGACAATCAATAGGGATAAAAATGATTGAGTTTAATAAGATTTATTTTAAACATAAAAAAACAATTCTATTAATGCTTTTATTATTACCCGCACTGGTAGCTTCGATATCATTTGCTGCAATGAAATACTTCAAAGCACAGCAAAAGTTTGAGTATAATCAAATAAAAAATCCGCTGCTTAATGATGTTTATATCATCGATAAAGAAGTATTAGATAACCAGAGCCGCCTACGCGAAAAGTATATAATCACTCAAGTCGCATCTGTTGACGAAAAACATGTTTATTTAAAAGAGAGTAACTTTATATATTTGCGAATAAATGAAGCAATTAAAGGGATTCGTACTGATAAACTTCTAACTCACAACTTTTTCTCAAATAAAATATTCAAAATCTCTAAATCGCAGCTTGAAAACCTTTATTTTAATGGCGGAGTACCTGAAGTAGGTCGTTCTAATGATGGCATGCACTTATATGGAGGAATAATTATTGCGAGGCCTAAACATAATTTAATTAAAAAACAAAAATATCGAATAGGCACTCAGGAGAATCAACTAGCAATTTCTTATTATCAAGGAAGTATGGGATATGAAAAGGATTGGAAGGAAGCTTTTCGCTTGTTTGAACAAGCAGCTGAAAAAGGTAATCCTTATTCTCAAATCAGTTTGGCCCAAATGTATCGAGATGGAGAAGCAGTAGAAGTTAACTTGGAGCGGGCTTTATATTGGTTTGAATTAGCAAAGCAGCAAGGCATTGCCTCAGCAAAAGACGAGTATGCTCAGCTTTGTCAAAAAATTACTGCGTGTATAAAATAAAATCTAACTTTATTCTGTAGGGTATCTTAGGGTATAAAAAACTATATAAATGGAATTAATATGAAAAGGGGCTTTATGAGAAATTTTATTGTTTTATTAATTACGGTAGCTGTATATGGGTGTGTTGTTCTCCCCGTGAAGGATGAAGGGCATACTCAAAGATGCTATATATCAAGCGATAAGAAGACTTTGAAAGTGGTAAACTTAAATGGTGAAGGCTCCGGAAATTACTACTCTATAAGTGGCATTCTTGTATCTCCTATTACAATGTTGGCATCAGGAGTTGTATCAGGAGCCTATGTTTTAACAAATAATACCTACCACTTAGGTGAAGAAAAATTAGTTTGTGGGTGAATATAAGCTATGACTTCAGCTGACACTGGGACTATTCTGTCACTCATTAATAAGTCTAATATCTAAAGTTAAAATTCACTGTCCACATTAAAGCTTAATGGTTGGCGAGTGATAGGGTGCTCAAACGCTAAAAATTGTGCATGTAAGTGCAGTCTATCTGCTTTATCTCCATAATGGTCATCGCCAGTAATCGCCATATTCAAGCCAAGAATGTGAGCGCAATGTACACGTAATTGATGGGTTCTTCCTGTCTTTGGGAATAGTTGTAAGCGGGTTTTGTTATCAAAGCGCTCTAATACTCTATAGGTTGTATATGCAGACTTTCCTGTATCAAAGCATACTTTTTGCCTTGGCCTATCATGAATGTCTAAAGTAAGGGGAAGGGTTATTTCGCCTGAGTCTTGTTCTACAGTTCCGTCTACCACTGCAACATAAGATTTCTTTGTACTACGTTCGATAAATTGTTGTTGTAATGCTTTATTCGCTCGGCTATTTAGTGCTAACACCATAACTCCAGATGTCGACATATCTAAGCGGTGAACGATTAATGGACCTGTTGCTTGTGGGAATTGCGCTTTAATTCGTGTGTATACCGAGTCATTTATTGATTTACCTGGAACAGAGAGTAGCCCTGAAGGTTTATTTACTACCACGATATCTTGGTCTTGATAAATAATTGATAAGTCTAAGTGTTCAGCGGGGTTAATCAAAAGAGGATTTTCGTCAACTTCTAACCCCTCCAACATATGCTTAATAATCGCTTGGCACTTACTGTAACAAGGTGGATAAAACTTCTTATGCTGTCTCACTTGTGTTTTAGGTGATTGTCCCCACCAAAATTCAGCCATAGCAATAGGTGTTAAATTTTTGCTAAATGCATATTGCAACAGTTTAGGAATAGCACACTCTCCAGCCCCCGATGGTGGAACTTTAAATGGTGTATCTAAGAATATATCATTAAGATCTTTGCGTATGCCTTGTGCGTTTAAAAGCTGATATTGTGAAAACTGTTGTTTTTGCAATTTGTTATTCAGTTTTTTGTGAGTTTTTAATAAGTCAGCTAATTGTTGCTCTGCAGTTTCCAGTTCATTGCTAGCATTATCAATGCGGTTTTGCCAATAACGTTTTAAGTCTCGTAACTCAAAACTTTCGTTAATACTCTGTTGGCCAAGGTTTTTAAAAAGTTCACTCCTCTGCTGTTCAGACAAGTTCTCTTCAGCTTGTATTCGTTGTTGTTTACGCTGCTCTTTGGCTATATTAACCTGCTGTTTATATTCACTTAAATGTGTGTTGAAATTGCTAACTTCTTTGTGCTTAACTGCCTGTAATTGCATTATTATAGGATTGTTTCTTAATGTTTCATATTCACTGTATACCTTTTCGATAAGAGCTATTTCAGTTTGAAAGAATGTGTCTCTTGTTAATAAATCAAATATAGGCGGAACAAAGTTAGCTAGGTTATTACTATTAGCTAAATAACCAGAGAAGGTTGACAAAAAGCCAAGCTCGCCAGTCTTCGTTTTTACAATTAATACGCCAAACATCTTTCCTATAGCATTGTTCAAAGGCATAAGTTCACCTTTTTTATCTACACCAAAATCATGTTGCCAATCGGTTTGACTAATTAAATGTTGCTGTAATTGTTCTACGGCTAATTTAGCTAAAGGATGAGCTTGATAGTAAAACGGGTAGGTGAATCGCTCAGGAAGAGGGATCAGGGTAGTATCTTTTGAGAATGAGGTTAAACACTGATCCGATATGGTTTGAGTCATGATAAAACTGTTATTTAATGAATGCATTATATTGAGGTGATTTTATCACCTTAGTGTTACTTAGGTCATTAAATAATAAAGCAAAGAGAAAACTGATGGTTATTTTATAAAATTATTCCTGAATAGTGAGGTTAACTCTATAAGATAAATAAAACAGTTGTTATAATGTTTCCTATTCACTTTTTTTTGAGGTTCACTAGATGTCGGAAGTTGAAAACCGTCCTAGCAATTTTATACGTAATATCATTGATGCAGATATAGACAGTGGTAAGCATACTGCTGTGCAAACTCGTTTCCCGCCAGAGCCAAATGGTTACCTGCATATTGGCCATGCAAAATCTATTTGCTTAAACTTTGGTATTGCAAAAGATTATCAAGGCTTATGTAACTTACGCTTTGATGATACTAACCCTGAAAAAGAAGATATTGATTACGTTCATTCAATTCAAAAAGATGTGCAATGGTTAGGCTTTGAGTGGGCAGGAGATGTTCGTTATTCTTCAAACTACTTTGATCAACTTTACGCTTATGCGAAAGAGCTTATTGAAAAAGGTTTAGCGTTTGTGTGTTTCTTAACACCAGATGAAGTGCGTGAATATCGCGGGCCACTAAACGCACCAGGTAAGCACAGCCCTTACCGAGATACTTCTGTTGAAGAAAACTTAGCGTTATTTGAAAAAATGAAAAACGGTGAGTTTAAAGAAGGTGAATGTTCATTAAGAGCTAAAATAGATATGGCCTCGAGCTTTATTTGTATGCGAGACCCAGTAATATATCGTGTTAAATTCGCTCATCATCACCAAACCGGTGATAAATGGTGTATTTACCCAATGTATGATTTTACCCATTGTATCTCTGATGCTATTGAAGGCATTACTCATTCTCTTTGTACACTAGAGTTTCAAGATAACCGTCGTTTATACGACTGGGTTATTGAAAACATTACAATAGAAACACAACCGCATCAGTATGAGTTTTCACGTTTAAACCTAGAATACACAGTAATGAGTAAGCGTAAATTAAACCAATTAGTGACTGAGAATTTAGTCAACGGTTGGGATGATCCTCGTATGCCAACCATCGCAGCTTATCGCCGTCGAGGTTATACTCCCGCATCTATGCGTGAATTCGCTAAACGCATTGGCGTTACTAAAATGGAAAATACAGTAGAAATAAGTGTTTTAGAAGCCTGTATTCGCGAAGATTTAAATGATAATGCACCACGTGCTATGGCCGTTTTAGACCCAATTAAACTGGTTATTGAAAACTACCCTGAAGGGCAAGTGGAAGAACTAAATGTTAAAAATCACCCTAGTGATGAAGAACAAGGTACTCGTATTGTTCCATTTAGCAAAGAGCTCTACATTGAAGCTGAAGATTTCCGTGAAGAGGCGAATAAGAAATACAAACGCCTGGTAATAGATAAAGCCGTTCGTTTACGTGGAGCTTATGTCATAACTGCTGTTCGTTGTGATAAAGACGAAGATGGTAATGTAACAACTGTTTACTGTACTTATAACAGCGAAACATTAGGTAAAAACCCTACTGATGGTACAAAACCGAAAGGCGTTATACATTGGGTTTCAGCTAACGAAGCTGTAGATGCTGAAGTACGTTTATACGAACGATTATTTACAGTGCCAAATCCAGGTGCAGAAGAAGATTTTCATTCAGTAATGAATCCAGAATCATTGGTTACTATTAATAATGCAAAAGTAGAGCCATCACTTGTACATGCTAAACCAGAGCAGGCGTATCAATTTGAGCGTCAAGGTTACTTCTGTTTAGATAACAAAGATGCAATGGCTGATAAGTTAGTATTTAACCGCACTGTTGGATTACGTGATACTTGGGCTAAGTCAGGTCAGTAACGCATAAGTGAATAATTAAGAAAGTAGTATTACTGCTTTCTTCCCTGAAATAAGAAAAGCCTGCATTTAGCAGGCTTTTTGTTTTTGTTTTATCGAAACGAGGCTATAAGTGATCTAAACGGTATTTTTCACAAGCCACTTCATCTTCACATTCACCATATAAATATAAGCTATGGTTGGTAAGTTTAATTTTGTGATCATTTGCAATGTCTAATTGGCGCTGCTCAATTACATCATCTTCAAACTCAACAACTTTACCGCAATTTAAACAAACAAGATGATCATGGTGAGCTTTTTGAGTCAATTCAAAAACTGACTTACCACCTTCAAAGTGATGGCGAGTTACAATGCCAGCGTCATCAAACTGATTTAAGACACGATATACAGTTGCTAAACCAATTTCTTCGTTATGGTCTAATAAAATTTTAAACACATCTTCAGCACTGATATGTTGATTTTCAGGATGTTGTAAAATATCTAAAATTTTAACTCGGGGTAAGGTTACCTTAAGGCCAGCTCTTTTTAATTCTTCATTTTGCTCAGGCATTGATACGTGCTTCTTTATAAATAAGTTAGACAAATTATAGGGATTAACTTAAAAGGTTAAAAGAGCTAATTGATAATTATTTGCAATTAGCTAATAAAATTACTCAATAAGAATAGTTAAAGTAAAGATCATTAGTGAGTAACAAGTTTAGAAGTGATGCATGAGAAAGGACTAAAAAAAGAAAAGCTCTGCAGTGCAGAGCTTTTTAGATAAGCGGTGAGGTGGAATTAATCTAATAACTCAGCTAAACACATTTCATCGTTTAACTGTTCAAGCCATGCATCAATACGTTGCTCGGTTAATTCAGGTTGGCGGTCATCATCTAATGCTAAACCAATAAAGTTATTTTCATCAACGAGTGCTTTAGACGCTTCAAATTCATAACCTGCAGTAGACCATTGGCCTACCATAATCGCGCCTTTTGCTTCACAAATATCACGGAGAGGGCACATTGCATCAACAAAGTATTCTGCATAATCTTCTTGATCACCAAGACCAAAGATAGCAACAAGTTTATCGTTAAAATCAATTTCTTCTAATTCAGGTAAAAAGTCATCCCAGTCACATTGGTTTTCACCGTAGTACCAAGTAGGGATACCTAAAATAAGAAGATCAAATTCAGCGATATCTTCTTTCGTGCTTTTTGCGATATCTTTAACATCAACGTTCTTTTTACCCAGTTTTTTCTGGATCATTTTGGCTACAGCTTCAGTGTTACCAGTGTCACTACCAAAAAAAAGTCCGACAGTTGCCATGTTTGTAAACCCTTAAATTTTCTAAATTACTTTGACTAATTGAACTTATTGATTCAATTAATTTAATCTGTTGCTAATGCGTCAATGATCAGTGATTCAATTAATTCACTGCGACTAACACCTTTATCTTTAGCTAATGTGTCTAACTGTGCAAAAACTTCATGATGTAGTTTAAATTCTACTCGTTTCAAGCCTTTACTTTTGTCTCGTTTAACTTGATTACGCTTGTTGATTTTTACCTGCACTTCCCTGGAATATGGGTTGGTCTTTGGACGACCTGGGCGCTTTTCATCAACAAATAAATCTATCGTTGTTAAATCTGTTACTTCTTTTGCCATAATTTTAGCCTATTCCATTACTTTCCCAAATGATCTGGATCACACCTTTGGCGATAAATCCGGCACACCCTAAAAATAAAACCAAATATACAACAAATTTGCCTTTTTTAGGCACGTCGTTTTTGTTCATCACATCATGAATTGACATACCGATGAAAAAAAATATTGCGACAAAAAATAAATTTAAACCAATTGTTTCTATAAGTTCTAAATGTTCGGAAAGCATACTATACCCAATACCGTTAATGATGCAGGTTCCCGCACTTTGCATCGTGACGAGTATAGACCCTAAAATTTAAGGCCGCACTATAGCACAAACCCTAAAGAATATGCACCAAAAAACATGGTTTTTACACTTGCTTTAATTGAATTTATATTAATATATTAACTGCTTAGGAAATCATTAACTATTTTATTAAATGCAATTGTTTTTTCTGCATGTAACCAGTGACCAGCACCTTGGATGATTTTTGCTTTTGCGTGCGGAAATAATGTTGAAATAACTGTTTGGTGTTTACTGGTAATGTAATTTGAATTACCGCCTTTTATAAATAACGTTGGGCCATTAAATTGTTGGTTCAAACTAAACCCTTGGGCTATCGATTTATAGTCATTGGCAATATCTTTAATGTTAGCACGCCAAGTAAAACCTGATTCAGCCTTTACTAGGTTTTTCAATAAAAATTGTCTCACCCCAGGCTCAGCAACATAACCAGCTAACTGCTTGTCGGCATCCTGTCTATTGCTAATATCGCTAATATTGATGCTCAATAGGCCTGCAATAATTTCATTATGATGAGGGGGATATTCTACTGGTGCAATATCAGCAACAATAAGTTTATTTATTCTTTCTGGCTTTGATAAAGCGCATTGCATTGCTATTTTACCGCCCATAGAGTGACCTAAAATATCGCATGTATTTATATTTAAATGATCTAATAATGCGAATATGTCATTACTCATTTCCCCATAATTCATCGACTTATGGTGAAGTGATCCCCCATGATTACGCACATCAACACTGATCACTTTAAAATTATTGGCCAAAGCTTTGGCAACCATATTGAGATTTTCCAGGCTACCAAAAAGTCCGTGTATTAAAATTAATGGTTCACCTTCGCCTCTAATTACATGATTTAGTAGCGGTAAAATTTGTGGTGTAGTGGTAGATTTATTTGTACTCATAACTAAAGGTTGTTCGCTTAAGTAAACTCATTTACATCATTTTAATTGGCTTATAGGGTTATCTTCAACATATAAGCTAAAAAAAATATAAAACAGCCCTAAACAGGGTAGAGAGTTATCGATAACATCAGTATACTTTAGCTTTCTAAAAATAAGATCATTGGAAAGCAAATGAAAACCATCGATATTGATGACGAACTTTATCAATACATTGCCAGTAACACTAAGTTTATTGGTGAAAGTGCCTCCGACATTCTAAGACGTCTGTTAAGCTTTGATGAGCTAGTTGATAACAATAATACAGCATCTCCAGAAGAAATTAAGCCAGTTGTAAAAGCTAAGTCTAAAAAAGCTAAAGTGACAGCTGATGTGGTTGATTTAGTCGATTTAAATGCCAAAAAAGCAATAAAGCCTGAACCTGTTCTAACATCATTAGTAGAAGGTGAACAAAACATATTTGACGTAATTAATAAAGAAGAGCTTGCCACCCAAAAAGGTGCGGTAGGGCGTTTTTTATTAATTTTAAGTAATATGCACCGTGTACACTCCCAACAGTTTGATTCTGTACTTGATATACAAGGCCGAGATCGCTTGTATTTTGCTAATGCCGAACTAGATTTATTAGAAGCAGGCAGCAGTACTAAGCCGAAACAAATACCTAATTCTGAATTTTGGGTTATTACTAACTCAAATACTACAAGAAAAAAGCGTATGCTTACTGAAGTAGCTAATGTATTAGGTTACAGCACAAGTGACGCTGAAAAAATTAGAGATTTTCTTTAATTTTTAAACTTAACAGAGTTACTAAATAGGTAAATTAATACCAAGCCAGATTTCGAAGGATTATTGATGAGCATTCATCCTCATGCCGGTAAACCGGCAAGACCGATAGACAGAATTAATATTGGTCGATTAACCAGTAATTATTTTTTTCTTAAACCTGATGTAAGTATTGCAGCACAACAAGTAAGCTTTGGTACCTCTGGTCATCGAGGATCTGCAGCTAAAACGAGTTTCAATGAGAATCATATATTAGCGATAACTCAAGCGGTAGCTGAATATAGATCTCAGCATAAATTTCAAGGGCCTTTGTATTTAGGTAAAGACACTCATGCTTTATCAGAGCCTGCGTTTATTAATGCAATATGTGTTTTAATTGCTAATGGTGTGCCTGTTGTTATTCAAAACGACGAAGGGTTTACCCCTACACCTGTTATTTCTCGATTAATCATTGCTCATAATGCAATTAATGACGCACAAGCTGATGGCTTAATTATCACGCCTTCACATAACCCTCCAAGTGATGGTGGTATAAAATATAATCCTCCACATGGTGGCCCTGCAGAAGGTGAGATCACAAAACTTATAGAGCAGCGTGCTAATGAAATATTAGCCAATAATTTAAGTGATGTTAAACAAGTAAGCTTTTTAGATGCAATGAACTCTGAATTATTAACTAAATCAGATTTTATTAATTTTTATGTCGATGAACTTGCCAAAGTTATCGACATGAAAGCGATCAAAGACGCTGGGGTTAAAATTGGTGTTGACCCATTAGGCGGATCAGGTATTGATTACTGGCCTGTGATTGCACAAAAATACGGTTTAAACATTGACGTTGTTAACCCTGTTGTAGACGCTAGCTTTGGTTTTATGTCGCTAGATAAAGACGGAAAAATCCGCATGGATTGTTCTTCACCGTATGCAATGGCCGGTCTTATTGCAATGAAAGATGATTATGACGTAAGTGTTGGTAATGATCCGGACTTTGACCGTCACGGCATAGTGACAAAGTCTGGTGGTTTGATGAATCCAAATCATTATTTAGCGGTAGCGATAAATTATTTACTTACTCATCGTAACTGGCCTGAAACAGCCAAAATTGGTAAAACATTGGTTTCAAGTTCGTTAATTGATCGTTTAGCAAAGAAACTTGATAGACCTTTGTCAGAAACACCTGTGGGCTTTAAATGGTTTGTTGATGGCTTAAAAGATTCAAGCTATGCCTTTGGTGGTGAAGAAAGTGCCGGTGCGTCATTTTTATCTTTAGATGGTAGTTGTTGGACTACGGATAAAGATGGATTTATTATGTGCTTACTTGCCGCAGAAATTCTAGCTGTTACCGGCAAAGACCCATATCAGTGGTACCAATTTTTAGCGAAAGAATTAGGTGAACCATGTTATGGACGTGTTGAAGCCGTTGCCACTACTGAGCAGAAAAAGGTATTAACTTCATTGTCTAAAGATGATGTTAGCCAAGATACTCTTGCTGGTGAAAAAATTACTTCTATCCTGAGTCATGCTCCGGGTAACAACGCTGCGATAGGCGGTGTAAAAGTTGTTACTGATAACGGCTGGTTTGCAGCCCGTCCATCAGGCACTGAAGAAATTTATAAAATTTATGCTGAAAGCTTTATAAGTGAAGAACATTTACAGAGTATTATTAGTGAAGCACAAGTGCTGGTAAGTGCTGCATTTAAAAATGCAGGCTTGTAGTTACAATTAAAGTGAAATGAAAAAAGCCGCCTAAATTTAAATGTAGGCGGCTTTTTTGTGCTTTGTTTTAATCACTAATGACAGGGATTAGTTCTCTACCTACTTTAGAACCCCAAAGAGTTCGAATGCTTTCTCGTTCACCATTGCTGGCATCTTCGGACTGTTTGTTTTTAAATACTTGTTCAACTACTGCTTCCCATTCTTCTTCTTTTCTATCAAATGTTGCCCAATTTGGGTATTCAGTGAGCAGCATCAAATTCCAATCATCAGGGTTATTGCGTGGGAAGCCAATCGCTTTATACGAAGTGATCCAGCCTTTAGCTTTATACTCTTCATAAATAGCATAATAGCCACTATTCAAATTTGTTAAATAGTCCTCAAGCTTGCCATCGTTAACTTTTATATAAGACACTTCCCAAACGGTGCCTAATGTATAGGGTTTATCTGCGGCAAATAGGTTAAATGATAAGATTAAAAGAGTAGTTGCAATTAATACGTTTTTCATAAGATTTCCTTTGATCAAATTCCATGAGAAAAACGAGGAAAAACGATACCTACTTCATTAATACAGTATTACTACCCTAGACTTCTTTTCTTTTTTGGAGTGTTATTTTCGTGATTAATTATTGTACATAAGTTTGCTTTGCGCAATTATAGGATTTATCTATTAATGTAAACCTATCAAAGCTTAGTTTACTCCTATTAGTCAAATATCGTTTGTGACTATTTAGTAGGTTAATATCAAAGGTGGAAGACATCGCTAGAAAGGTAAGTTTTAGCAAAAAACACCTAGTACTTTAAAATATTAAAATATTAAAATATTAAAATATTAAAATATTAAAATCTATATTCAATTTGCAGGTATTCTAAAATCCCTAATCCCTAATCCCTATTTAAATTGACCAGCTCTGTTAATAATTTCAGCATCAAAATGTGACAGTAAATATCTTATGCGTAATGGGATCTGATGACATATTCGTTCCTGAAAATGTAAATGTTGTTTCCAAAAGTTATAGCGTGTTGAGTACCATTGAAAACAAATCGCCTTCATTAGCAAATCGTCAGGCACCTACTATCACCATTACGGGGAGTGTGATTATGGGTTGTATGAAAATAAAAGTTAAACGAACGACCAAAGAAAAATTAATGGGATTCGCAGATACTTTGAAAAGCTTGTTTGGTGACTCAAGTCAATCCTAATTTGGTGTTTGTATTTAATTACCCCCCTAATGCTTCTTCAGCTCAATGAACTTAGCTGAAGAAGCTTATTCAAGCTATAGAATATATAAAAATTGGTTTGAATAGTGAGACTATGGCTTACAATAACAAACTACAGAGTTTTAGGGATAGAGCTCTATTGTAAATGTGGGCTTTTAATTGAAATAAAGATGAAATGTTAATTAGCCGCCTAGATTTACTATATGTATGTGTATTATTTTCATTTATTTACCTATCAAATTTTCTATTTAATTTTAAATAACCTAAAATATTAACATCTTCCCTTAAATGAATTATCTTGCGTGCCTGATATACAACAACAATTACTAACCAATGGCGACTTTTTGTCGATCACTCGTCAATTTCCTGATGCTTTACCCGAAACCTTCACTGTACATTTGACTCATCCTAAATCTGGTTTACAAACATTGATGAGTGTTTTAGATACCGGTGTTATTAGTTTTGAACCGGTAGACCAATACACCGATAGCGATATTGTTTTATCAAGCGCTGTGCATGGTAATGAGACCGCTCCAATTGAAATTTGCCAGCAACTAATCTCGCAAATTATCAACGGTGAATTAGCCTTGAAACAACGGGTGCTATTTTTATTTGGTAACCCTGCATCTATTAATATTGGTGAGCGTTTTGTTGAAGAAAATTTAAATCGTCTATTTTCTGGCGCTCATAGTGATGGAGAGGGGCTTTGTAATAAAGAACGTCACCGAGCGTTAGCGTTAGAAAATTATGTTCGTGACTTTTTCGATCAAGGCGCGGCAATAGCTGGAGAACGAACTCGCTATCATTATGATTTACACACAGCTATTCGAGGGTCAAAAAATGACAAGTTTGCTGTTTACCCTTATTTACATGGTAAGGCTAGAAATAAACAGCAACTTCAATTTTTATTAAGTTGTGGGATCAACACTATATTATTGTCTCATAGCCCAACAACTACCTTTAGTTATTTTTCGGCAAATGAGTTTAATGCACATGCGTTTACTGTAGAGCTTGGCAAAGTTATGCCATTTGGTGAGAATGATATGGATAAGTTTAAAGCTTGCAAGAATGCATTAACAAACCTACTCGCTGCGAATGATCTACAATTAAAAGAATTTAATGAAAGTGATTTTAATATTTATGAAATATATAAAACCATAAACAGAGAAACTGAAGACTTTTATTTAACGTTTGCTGAAAATGCTGAAAACTTTACTGACTACCCATTAGATCATGTATTAGCTGTAGACGGTAACACTGAGCATAAAGTAACAATACCTGGTGAAGCGATAATATTTCCAAATGCCCAAGTTGCTATTGGTCAACGAGCTTTATTGACTGTAATACCATGCACCATTGATTAATTTAACTTAAAAATTAACAACGTGGACATAAAAGTGTAAAGCATAATTTCCACTAAAATTAACTTTTAAGTGGGTAATTTTGTTAAAAAATTGCATGTATATTACTCAAAATGTAAAGTTCTCGCGATAAGTGCCCTAAGCTGTTTTAACTAGGGCATTACACCTAAATAAAAACAAATAATTCATATGTTAAAGCCTTAAATTAAACTTTACTTAATAAAAGTGGCTTTACAATTAGTTAGGTTATACAAGTTTAAATAATTATTTGACTTGGTATAAATACAACAAAGCATGTTTAGTGCTGTTATCAGAGAATCTTATGAACACTGAAAAGTATCAAGAAGGTCGAGTGGTTCACCAAGTTGAAGCCATTGACGGTCATTCCGTAGAAATTCCAATTCTTAAAATATTAAAGCAAGACGGTAGTGTGTATGAAAATGCAGACATGCCAGCTATTGATAAAGAACTTGCCACTAAAGTTTATAAAACCTTAGCATTTCATCGCGTATTAGATGAGCGAATGACTGCATCTCAGCGTCAAGGTCGCTTAAGCTTTTATATGTCAGCATTAGGCGAAGAAGCAGCTAGTGTAGGTAGTGCTGCCGGACTTGATGATGGTGACATGATGATGGCGCAATATCGCGAGCAAGGGGCGTTAATATTCAGAGGTTTTAGCCTTGAGAACTTCATGAATCAAATGTTCTCGAACGAAAAAGACCTCGGTAAAGGTCGTCAAATGCCAATTCATTATGGTTCGCAAGAGCTGAACTATATGACTGTTTCATCGCCATTAGGGACGCAAATACCACAAGCAGCAGGTTACGCTTATGGCCAAAAGCTTAAAGGCAACAAGCAATGTACCATTTGTTATTTTGGTGAAGGTGCGGCATCTGAAGGTGATTTTCATGCCGGCTTGAATATGGCTGCGGTCCAAAGAGCACCGGTTATTTTCTTTTGTCGTAATAATGGTTACGCTATTTCTACACCTTCTTCAGAGCAATTTGCCGGTAATGGCATCGCTTCACGTGGTGTCGGTTACGGCATTCGCACAATCAGAGTAGATGGTAACGATTTATTAGCCGTGTTAAAAGCTACGCAAGATGCTCGTCATTACGCGATTGAAAATAACAAACCAGTGATTATAGAAGCTATGTCGTATCGTTTAGGTGCGCATTCAACGTCAGATGATCCTAGTGGCTACCGTACTCGCGAAGAAGAAGCAAAATATGCTGATCATGATCCAATTTTACGAATGAAAAACTGGATGATTGCCAACAAGTGGTGGGATGAAGCGCAAGAAGAAGCACTATATGAACTATATAGAAAAGATGTATTAGCTGCTGTAAAAGTCGCTGAAGTAATAGACAAACCAGCCATTGAAGAGTTAATTACTGATGTCTATGACGTTGCACCAGAGCATTTAGAACAGCAATTAGCTGATTTAAAAGAACACATTAAAAAGTATCCGGATGCTTACCCGGTTACTGCAGGGAGATTATAATTATGGCACAAATGAATTTATTACAAGCTATTAATAATGCCTTGGAAATTGCAATGACTGAAAATGAGTCTGCAGTGTGTTTTGGTGAAGATGTTGGCCATTTTGGCGGTGTATTTCGCGCGACTAGTAACCTACAAGAAAAATTTGGTAAGGACCGTTGTTTTAATACGCCTTTAACTGAACAGGGTATTATGGGATTTGCTAACGGCTTAGCAGCGCAGGGCAGTGTTCCTATTGCTGAAATTCAATTTGCAGATTATATCTTTCCTGCGTTCGACCAAATTGTGAACGAGTCGGCTAAATTCAGATACCGTTCAGGTAATGAGTTTAATGTTGGTAACCTTACTATACGTACACCATACGGTGGTGGTATTGCTGGTGGTCTATATCACTCGCAATCACCTGAAGCCTACTTTGCTCATACTCCGGGTTTAAAAATTGTGGTACCGCGTAACCCATATCAGGCTAAGGGTTTATTACTTGCTGCAATTCGTGATAAAAACCCAATTATATTCTTTGAACCTAAAAAGCTTTACCGCGCATCAGTTGGTGAAGTTCCTGAAGAAGATTATCAATTACCGCTTGGTAAAGCCGAAGTCGTAAAGAGTGGTACTGATATTACGTTATTAGGCTGGGGCGCGCAGATGGAAACTATTGAGAAATCAGCTGAAATGGCTGAAAAACAAGGTGTTTCTTGTGAGATTATTGATTTACGATCAATTTTGCCTTGGGATGTAGATACTGTTGCTGAATCAGTTAAAAAGACTGGTAGATTACTTATTAACCATGAGGCGCCTTTAACCGGTGGTTTTGCTGGTGAAATAGCTGCAACTATTCAAGATAAGTGTTTCTTAAACTTAGAATCACCAATCTCACGAGTTTGTGGTTTAGATACACCGTTCCCATTGGCGCATGAAAAAGAATACATGCCAGATGAATTAAAAACCTTTGAAGCCATTATGGCCTCGGTAAATTACTAGGATTTATGAAATGAGTATTGATTTTATTTTACCTGACATTGGCGAAGGTATCGTTGAATGTGAACTGGTTGAGTGGCTAGTAAATGAAGGTGATCATATTGAAGAAGATCAACCTGTAGCTGATGTAATGACAGATAAAGCCTTAGTACAAATTCCAGCAATGTATTCAGGTGTTGTTGATAAGTTGTATTATGCAAAGGGCGACATAGCGAAGGTACATTCCCCTTTATTTGCTATGACACCTGTTGGCAGTGAAGCTGAAGTAGTAGCCCCTGTAGAAGTTGCTACAGCTCCTGAAGTTACCAGCCCATCAGAAACTGTTGCTAGTGGTAGCTCTATTGAAGATTTTATTTTACCGGACATTGGCGAAGGTATTGTTGAGTGTGAAGTTGTTGACTGGTTAGTGGCAGAAGGTGACATTATTGAAGAAGACCAAGCGGTCGTTGATGTAATGACTGACAAAGCACTTGTGCAAATACCGTCTAAATATGCTGGTAAAGTTGTTAAGTTGCATTACGCTAAAGGTGAGATTGCTATAGTACATAAACCTTTGTTCGCAATTGAAGTTGACGGTGTAGTTTCTGCACCGGCGCCAACTGCACATGCACCTGTAGCAAGTAAATCAGAAGTTGTTAAACCTACTGCTGAACCAATTAAAACAAAAGCACCTACAACAGTAGCTGTTCAAAATACGCAAAAACCTACAAATGCTAAGGCTATAGCTAGCCCTGCTGTTCGTCGAGTTGCAAGAGAGCTAAGTGTCAATATTCACGAAGTACCTGGCACTGGTCCTAAAGGTCGTGTGTATAAAGACGATGTTGTTAACTTCACTCAAGCACCAGCTATTCAAGCCCCTACATTGACAAATACGCAAATTGTTGGTGGTACTAGGGTTGAGCCGATAAGAGGCATTAAAGCCGTTATGGCTAAAGCTATGGTTGCTTCAGTATCAACTATTCCTCACTTTACTTATTGTGAAGAAATCGACATGACTAAATTAATTGCTCTACGCTCTGGTTTAAAAGAAGTGTATGCCAAGCAAGATATTAAATTAACCATGATGCCATTTTTCATGAAGTCTATGTCGTTAGCGATTAAGCAATTTCCATTGATGAATACTAAGGTCAATGAAGATTGTTCTGAGCTTACTTACTTTGATGATCACAATATTGGTATGGCCGTAGACTCAAAAGTTGGTTTATTAGTGCCAAATGTTAAGAACGTGCAAAGCTTGTCAATTGTCGATGTTGCCAAGGAAATTACTCGCTTAACAAATGATGCTCGAGAGGGCAGAGTTGCTAGCGCTGATTTAAAAGGCGGTACTATCAGTATTTCTAATATTGGTGCATTAGGCGGTACGGTTGCAACACCTATCATTAATAAACCAGAAGTTGCTATTGTTGCTTTAGGTAAACTACAAACGTTACCTCGTTTTAATGACAAAGGCGAAGTTGAAGCTCGTTCAATTATGCAAGTAAGTTGGTCTGGCGATCATCGTGTAATTGATGGCGGCACTATCGCTCGCTTTAGTAACTTATGGAAGTCGTTCTTAGAAGAGCCTTCTACAATGTTAATGCACATGTCTTAAGCAAGTTTCACTTGTGAATTAAAGCCTGTTATGCGCAAGCATGACAGGTTTTTTACCTTCAGGGAAGAAGGTATGTCGAATTGCCATGGATGGCAAAAATTCGACGCGCTTCAGGGAAGAAGGTATGTCGAATTGCCATGTATGGCGAAAATTCGACGCGTTTCATGGAAGAACTATATGCAGAAATGCCATGGATGGCGTACTTCTGCTTTGTTCATGGAAGAATTAGAGTAATGCTTTAATATCGTTTTCAATTTTTTCTGGCTTATCAATACTACCAAAACGTTTAATCACTTTACCTTCTCGGTTTACTAAAAATTTAGTGAAATTCCATTTAATACTTTTACTGCCTAATAAGCCTTTTGCTTGCTCGGTAAGGTAGTCGTACAAAGGATCTGCATTTTCTCCATTAACATCAACTTTTGAAAATAAATCAAAACTGATATTAAAATTTAAATCACAAAATCCTTTGATTTCAGCATCATCACCTTTTTCTTGCTTGCCAAATTGATTACATGGGAAGGCCAATACTTCAAAACCTTGGTCTTTGTATTTTTTATAAAGCTCTTCGATACCAGCATATTGTGGCGTAAAACCACAGGCGCTTGCAGTATTAACAATTAGCAGCACTTTATTTTGATAGTTTAGTAACGGGATGGTCTCGCCTGTATTATTAATCACTGAAAAATCATACAAATTTGTCATGAATTAGCCTGTTTAAGTCTTTTTATTTTTTGGTCATAACATTACACTAACACCAATATCTAACAAATCACTAATAATTGAGAAACAATATGAAAAATGTCGCATTTATAGGGTTAGGAGTTATGGGTTATCCAATGGCTGGCCACTTAGCTAAAGCGGGTTACCAAGTTACTGTTTATAACCGTACTACGACAAAAGCGGTACAATGGGCGCATGATTTTGAAAACTCATTTGCCAGCACCCCAAAAGAAGCGGTTGAAAATGCCGACATAGTGTTTGCCTGTGTAGGTAATGATGATGATGTTCGAGAAGTATCTTATGGTGATGATGGTATCTTTGCCGGCCTTAAAACTGAAGCAATATATGTTGATCACACTACCGCTTCTGCTGAATTAGCTCGAGAGCTGAACGAAGCCGCAATTAAACAAGGTAATTTCTTTATTGATGCGCCAGTTTCAGGTGGTCAAGCAGGCGCTGAAAACGGACTGTTAACGGTGATGTGTGGCGGTGATGAAACTGTGTTTGCACAAGTTCAACCGGTAATGGCTGCATACTCTAAATTTAGCCAACTAATGGGTGAAGTAGGAAATGGTCAAATTGCAAAAATGGCTAACCAAATTTGTATTGCGGGGCTTGTACAAGGCTTAAGTGAAGCATTTAACTTTGCTGAACGTGCAGGACTTGATGCCGATAAACTTGTAGAAACAATTTCTAAAGGCGCTGCAGGTTCGTGGCAAATGGAGAATCGTTACAAAACTATGTTTGCTGGTGAATATGAATTTGGTTTTGCCGTTGACTGGATGCGTAAAGATTTATCAATAGCGTTTTCTGAAGCTGAAAAGTACGGCGCAGAATTACCGGTAACCAAAATGGTTGATGGCTTTTATGAACAAGTACAACAACAGGGCGGTAGCCGCTATGACACCTCTAGCTTGATTTCTTTGCTAAAAGATAAGTGATTTCTCCTATTACCTGAACTTGTTTCAGGAACTCTCTATTTTACTTAAACACTACCTACAAAAAAGCCGTCTATTAGACGGCTTTATCATTATGTTTCTATTATTGCAGTTGGTTTATAAAAAATCAGCTTGAGCTGTTTGTTTTTCAACAACAGTTGTTTCAATTACTTGCTCAAATACTAATACTTCCGAGCTTTCTGGTAAATCTGTTGAACAAGTTAATGCTAAAGAATACTCACCAATTGCAACAAAACCAATCTCATAACTACCGTCAGATTGCACTTCTGCAATAACTTCTGTTGAAGCTACTGGCTCTTCGCCTTCACCTAAGTAATCACCACTTTCAGCATGGTAATACATGTCACCTAAATTTTTAGGGTCTAACTCAATACCTTCATATAAATATACAAATGTTGCAGCGTCTTCACCTTCACATAATGACGCCTCAGGTACTATACCGGCAATGTGACCTGCTTGATTATTATCAATTAAACGTACGCCATTAGGTTTTAAATGCCAGGCCGCGCCTTCTTTATTAGGAATGTTCATGCTTTTTCGTAAATCAAATTCTAGGGTAAAGTTAGCGTCACCGCCTTGTGTAACCGTGAATTTGCTAAACTTCAACTCTTGCGAAGGAACTTCAACAAGCACTTTTTCGTCAGTACCATCACCATCTTCATCAGTCATAACATATGAACCACTAAAGTCTGGTACGGCAACACGCATTTGGTATTCACCAGGCTCAACATCAATTGTTTCAGATATTTCAATTGAATCTGAACCTTGAGCATCTAATAGGTTAATAGCAAGGTTTTCAGTAATCGGCAGGTCGTCTTGGTCTAAACATTCATCAACACCAGCGTCGCTTGGTAAAATAGGTAAGATAAATTCTTTACCTTCATTTTTTAACGTTATCTCACTGAAACAAACAACAACCTTTGAAGCATTATCTACTGGTGCATCAGAAACACTTAAACTAAACGCTACTGGATCGCTATCTGTTGAATCATCATCACATGCTATTAGAAAAAAAGAAGATGAAATTACTAGAGCTAACGCTGATTTACTAAATTTAATCAAAATGAAGTTTCCTGGTTTTTATCAATGGAATTTATAATTAGTTACAATTATACCAAATGATTTTATGGTTTATTGTTATGGATTGTTATGGATTGTTATTCTAAAGCGCCTATATATTAAAGCGCTTAACCTTTTGTGTTGGAGCTGTGCTTTTCTTTAACCTTGCACGTAGTCATATAAAGCTTTTAATACCGCCATTTTAGGTTTGTTTTCCTCAAACTTATGAGCATAATTTTCTATTTCAAGCATGTATTCATCGTAACTTAAGCCGTTTTCACCACTTTGCAATTTATTTTGAGTATATTGCTGCCATTTTTGCTGTTCATCGACAGTTAATGTTAACGGGTAGTTTCTCGCTCTAAAGCGAAACAATAATGTGTCCAAACGTGGATCAATAAAGTTAAATGGGTAAGTGCCTAATTTCTCCGCTGGCATTTCATGGATCATTGCCATTTTTTCTTTATCAGCAGCACTGAAAAAACTACCTCCATAAAGAGCGTGTTCGGGATCAACTGTTTCGTCGCCAAAGTCTTTTGAGAAAACTTCAGCTAATTTGTCTTTTAACGTTTCAGCTTGATCTTTTAACTGCTTCCAGTTTGCTAAGCATAATTCTCTATCAATACTGATTAAAGCAGCTCGCTCTGGCGTTAATACTTTTGCCGGGGCTACAATAGGGCACTTATTAATGTGTACTTGCTTAACTGGAATAGGGAGTTTACCTTCAGCTTTTAACTCATCATGACGTGTATATAAACGCTCTTTAATTTCATCTGCAGTTAAATCAAACAACGGTGAAATGTCTTTTGATAAATCAATACAAGTGATTGCATTCTTGTTCACGGGATCAGAGTCAATCGGCATATACCAACTGGTATTACGTTGGTCGGGTGATATCTTTGATGAGGTATGTAAAAACGGCGTCATTTCAAATAAGTTAATGTGTTTATTAACTTCTTGTTTGGTGCGTATACCAAATACAAAACTGTAAAGCTTTGGTTGCTTTTCTTTTATTAACTTAGCTAAAGCAATGGTTGCGTACACATCGCTCATAGCATCATGCGCAGCCTCATGGCTAATGCCATTTTCAGCAGTTAACAGTTCTAGTCTAAAACTAACTCTGCCTTCATCATTTACTGGCCAATTAATACCTTCAGGTGCTACAGCATGGCATAAGCGCGCCATATCAATAATATCCCAACGGCTATTACCGTTTTGCCACTCACGCGCATAGGCATCGTAAAAGTTGCGATAAAACAAATAACGTGACACTTCATCATCAAAACGTACTGAATTATAACCAGCCACACAGGTATTAGGTACGGTAAAAATCTTTTGTATTCGAGCGGCAAATTCAGCTTCTGTAACACCTTCACGTTGTGCTTTTTGCGGAGTTATCCCTGTAACCATACAAGCACCAGGATTAGGCAAGTAATCGGCAGGTGGCTGACAATAAAACATTTCTGGTTCGCCGATAATGTTTAAATCATAGTCGGTGCGAATTCCTGCAAATTGTGAAGGTTTATCAAGCTTTGGAGATATGCCCCAAGTTTCATAATCGTGCCAGAAGATAGTTGGTGTGTTTGAGTTCAATGTTGTTCCACTTTATTATTTTTTCTACGTTTTATCTTTATTAATTAATACTAACAAATCGATCTACATAAATCAGTTTTAGTAAAGTGTAGTTTTTCATCGATTGTACCTATTTGTTAAATAATGACAAATTTCGTTTGAAACATCGATAAAGGTTTTAACAATTATTGTTTTTTAAAATTTAGTGATTTTATCGGCTAAATATTAATTGAATCGAGTTCTTACATTGCGCCACCATAGACCATAAATATAAGCCAATTTTGTGTTTGGGCTTTAACCAACAGCGCTGGTCAGCTAATAATGCTCTCGCATTACTAAACTGCATTGCTTTAATGTTAAGTTTGGCTAGATGACATAAGTGCGCAGCGCAAAAGGTTAGGATGGCTTTTTTATGCTTATCATTATATTTTATCGCTGGGATCAATTCAGTTGTTTCAGTTAACCTTTTACTAAAGGGTAATTCACTTTTTGGGATGTTATTAATGCAGGCTCGGTTTTCGGCAGCTAAATTATAAATAACATGAATGTCAGTTGAGTAGGAGATTAAACCGTGAATTGCAATGTGGCTAAACAGGGCTTGGTCTTCACCCATAGGTTCATTGAGGGGAAACATACCAAACTTTTTAAAAGAACTGCGCTTGATAACAAAAGAAGAAACCACAAAAGGTAAATCACCTTTACTTGCACATTCGAAATAGTTAACTAATATGCCGTCAATGTGTTGACGGTTGGTTAGTTTTATTTTTGCATCTTTGTAATTGTTTTCACCCAATTTATACTGGTATTTACAAGTAAATACATCGGCAAAAGGCGATTGATGGATCATGCTTGTAATTTTCGTCAGATATAATGGCAGCCACAAATCATCGGCATCTAAAAAGGCAATAAAAGGACTGTTAGCTGACAAAGCACCTTTATTTCTTGCTGCAGATACACCAGCGTTACCTTGATCAAAAATGATTAAGTTTTCCAGGTTATTTTCCGTTTTATAAGTCTTAACAACTTCTAAGCTATTATCTGTAGATCCATCGTTAACCACAATCACTTCATGTGCAGGGTTTTGCTGCTGATAAACACTGTTTAATGTTTTACAGATATGTTGCGCTTTATTATAAAGCGGAATTACGACAGTAATATTCAATTTGTTCATCACTTAGTCTCCAATTCTTTAAAGATTGCTGTAAAGCAGTTCGTACAGGTAATTTAGGAGGTGTAAAACCATGCTTTAAACCATTATGTATTGTTGTTAACAGAGCCGTTAGATCAGTGTTTTCTGGTAATGTTTGATTCTGATTAGCAATACCAATTTGTTGGCACCAAGCTTGACATTTTTGATGGTAATTTATGGCGATTACAGGGGTTTTATTGATATAACTTAAGATAAGTGCATGTAAACGCATGGCAATAACGAGTTTAAATGTACTTAAGATCTTGACCATATTTAATGGATCGCCGTGGTACTTTATTATATGTAAACGATATAACGAAAACTTATCTTCTGTATTTTCCGCAACAGTGTCTTTTACCTTTTGCAACAGACAATCATCATTTAAACGATTGTGATTTATCATCGGTTCGGCATTAAGACTTATTAACGTTATATGCTGCTCTGTGGTTTTTAGCAGTTTGCAAATGAGTTTTGCATATTGAGAAATAATTCGTTGCTCAGTGTCCTTATTAGCATTCCCTAAATTATCAGAAGGAATAGAGCACAAGTTAATCGCTATGCCATAACGTTTTCTTTGAAATTTAGGTTTACTGAGCAATTGTTTTTTATAATCTACTATGTGGCTATGACAAAGTAGTAGTGGAGCCAAATCGAAAGTTAATGAAATATTTGCATCGGGTGAAAGTTGCTTTGCCCTTTGATAGCTATCTTTATCACGTAAGCCAATAAATGGGCATTCTGATAAAAACTTTTTGCAAGCAGCTTCTGCTTTGTCATCAGCAAAGGCTTCAATACCAACGCCTACCGCCATATGTTGGCGTTCTTGCTGTGAGGTTAGTTTAAATTTGGAACTCAATTTTAGCATTAACCGTTTAATATTTAGATCATGTGCACTATGAAGTACAGAGCCCCCGCCTAACACAATTTGCTGGCTTTTCCATGCTAATTGGTATTGCAATAAACGGTTTTGTCCGGGAAATTTCTGTTTCGCTTTAAGCGTTGCTTGTGTCTGTTTAAAATCGTTTAAATTTATAGGAGCACTAGCAGTACATTGGGCTTGTTCATTCTTTAATATGTGTTTGTTAGCCCAAGCAGTAGCAAGCAATAGGGCGTCATCACCTAAATTTTGTTTACCATAGAAACCAACAAGTAGTGCCTTAGCCGTATTTGTCATAATGAGCCCCTTTAATATTGATGCTGATAACCATGAATGTGGTTACCTTATATTCAAAGAAGCAATTAAAATGCCACTTTGAAACTTCAATAAAGTGGTTAGTAAGAAAGGTGTACTTTGTCTGCCGGGCAGGGCTTTAAACTAAGGCCAATGTAAATTAATGCTGGCCAAAAGATAAAAGCTAAAATCTCTAGGTTTTCATAGAAGCTGTAAAGCCAAAAGACCACCATTAACGCAAGAGCAATACGTGCATTTGTTCGCCAGACGCTAAGATAAAATAAGTAACAGCTAGTAGCGGTCATTGGAATGGCAAGACATAATAGGCCAACTAAACCCTTAACGTATAAAAGTCCATACCACGTATGATGAGAGCCTATTTGCATACTTTCGACTAGTTTTGGTCCGCGCTCAACGATACCATGTCCCCATATAGGGGCTTCACTTTGCCAGCGTTGAATGGCGATATCTGCTAATGCTGCTCTTACCCTAGTTGAGCCAGGTCTTGATTGTTTGATTTGGTCAAAATGATCAAACAGTAATTGCGTTATTGGATCACTAAATATGATGAATATTGGCAGCAATAAGCCTAGTAAAAGTAGGCTTTGCAGTTTCAATGCTTTATCTAAGAACAACGTGAAGGGGATCAAGAAAATAAAAATAAATAGACCGGCTCGAGATTGCGATAATAAAATCATTACCACACAACCTGCGATACCAAGAACGCGCCATCGATTGTTATGTTCTTGAAGGCAAAGTACTAGGTAAATACAAGCCATAAAGCCTGCTGCAGGCGCCCAGGGGCCAAAAAAACGCCACCTTGGTAACCCCGTTTCAGGGTTAATACCAAATAAACTAACCGAAAAAAATTCAACACCAGGTCCGCCAATCACTTGTAAAGGAGAAATATATACTTCTCCAGACGCCCCAAATAGATAAATAAGTATAGTAACAAGAGCAAATATCAGAGTGTAAAAGCTAACTTTGCAAACAGCTCTTACTAACATTTTTTCGTTTATATTGGCAAAATAGCCTATGAAAATAAAAATAGGGAACAAAGCCCAACCTTTCATCCAACCTATTGTGGATTTGATTGTTTTTAATAATCCTAAGTCCCAGTTAGCGTGGGCTATAAATAGAGTAAATAACATGATTAGCATCATCGCTATCCACAGCCAAATGATAGCCGGCACAACTTTCGGCTCTTTAATAGTATTTGGCCGAACATTCCATCTTAATATTAAATTTGATATTAACAGCCAGCCAAGCATACAGCCGGTAACGTACAAGCTACCGGATAAAAAGAATAAATAGGTACAAGTGATGTTGTACCAAACTAGCTTTTGTTCAACAGTAGATTTGTTAAGTTTCGTCGTTGCCATATTGCTACCAAAAATAGAGTTATAAATATGAATCCAATGAAACCAGCGGCCAAAGCAATGGTCATTTTAGGGCTGCTTATTTCTTGTGGAAACGATGCCACGGTGAGTTGTTGAATTACTGGGTAGGAAGCAAAAATATCAGCTTTACTGGCTTCTATACGTGCTGCAGCAGAGGTGTAAATTGCTTCAGCCATGTGAAAGTCATGCTCTAGACGCTCAAGCTCGGAAACCTCTCGGCTATAAATTTTTAACTTGTCACGAACAAAGATTATTGATTGCTCGATGTTGGCGAGCATTGCCTGTTTACCCTCTTTAATTGCACTTGAATCAATTAAATCAGCAAATAATTGGGCGCGATTATTTTGTTTTTTTAAATCTAATGAATTAAAGCTTTCGCTGACATGAATACCTATCATTTGCATGCTGCGTTGCTTTAAATGAGAATTTACTTGATTTACCCGCTGTTGTGCAGAAATGACCTTAGGGTGGTTATTTCCCCAACGAGAGGAGTAGGTTGTTAACTCACCTATAGATGTGTCGAGTTCGGTTAAATAGCTACTAAATTGTGCATCAGTTTGTAATTTGAATACTTGCCCAGCTAACGAAGGGGATACACCTAAATTTTGACTCAACTTTCTAATATAACTCTCGAGTTGTTTCAGCTCTGATGACACTAGCATGTGTTTTTCATTTAGATCAGACAAAGCAGTTACCATTTGCTCAAGCTGAATGCTGGCAACGACCATTGAATTTTGTTGAAAATCAACGATATTTCCTCGAGCGTGATTTAACTTGTTTTGATATTGAGTTAAAACAACTTTAATACTTGCATCTCGTCTTAACACTTCATCGGCGCGTAATCTATCTAGCTCTTGTTGTAGAGATGTATATAAAGCATTCGCTTTGCCATTAGCCTCTTTGGCTGTACGGCCGTTCACTTTTATCGAAATTATAGATGTCTGTTCGGTTAATTTGATAACCGGTATGGCAAATTCGCGGATACTAATACCCATAATCAAAGCTGCGCGCTCTAATACTGAACGACTGGTTAGCATTTCTTTATAATTAACCCTAGGGTTAAAGCTTGAAGAGCCATAGGGAGTAGATGTTTGCGAGATAACTTCACCAACTTCATTTAATTTTACGTTGCTGCTAGTCCCTGTTCCAGGAAGAACCAGATCCACTTCACTACTATATTTTTCCGGCATATTAAGATAGATAAAGACCATGGCCAATACAGATAAGTAACCGAGTAAACCGGCAATTAAATAAGGTTTTTTAAATAAACGATAAATATAGCCGCGAATTTTATCCCTCGGGCTTATAATCATCATTTGGTAAGTCTTTTTAATCATAATGAATGCCAATATTTACAATAGTTTAAAGGGGATGATAATGTCCGCAATGGTGTTTGCAATATCGCGAAGATTAGTTACATCAGAGTCATAACAAGCAACAGCATCATTGGGCATTAAATAAGGATTAATGGATTCTCTATTGGACTTTCTAATGAGCTCTTCAATGGAACGCTCTATTACTTGGGTTTGTTTAGTGAGAGGATTGACACTTACAAGTACCACTTTTCTAGGAGCATTGGTCCATTGTTTACCGCCTACGCAGTTAGCAGAAATAGCCGATTGCAATAAACGTGTACCATAGGGCACATTTGCCGAGTAGCGTCCAACCGCGGCATTTGAGTTACTCATAGCTGGGGCAATTAAGTTAGACATAAAAATACGAAAACCTTTTGGAGTTATTTGACTCGGTCTTACTAAGTTTGATTGAAAGCAACCGGTAGTAGGGACAATAATTCGATCACCAGTGATTAATGGATAATCTGTAACAGGTTCGCCCGTTAGTATTCCAGTCATGTCGGCCTCTAGGCGCCAACCTTTACGAAGTAAAATTATTTGGTCAAGTTTTGCATCGGGTCTAATCCCTGCCGCAGCCCGCAAAGCTTCAGATAGTAACCTTTTGTTTGAGTGATCACCGTAAGACAAAATGTTTTGTTCAAGCTTTTGCGGTAAGGTTTCATTGATCAAAACTCTACCAGGGTTAAATACAGCGCCAGATACCGATACTTCAATTTCAGACCAGTGAAGAACTTGTACCGTTACATTGGCTGTAGCGGCCTTAAATATTTCTTTTTTGATAAATTCAATTGAAATTCTTTCGGCAACAACATTGGTGGGTAAGCCAAGAACATCAATGGGAGGTAATAATGGAATATTAATTAGGCCATTACTGTTAATGATGTAATTACCATTAAAACCTTCACCATTTTCTATGCTTATGGACACCATGTCTCCTGGGCTTAAGCCGTTTAACAATGCGGGATCGTTGGCATTAGGAAAGCTGGCTGGGGCGGCATGTTTTAATAGCAGCGGTTTATCGACTATGTAATGTTCCGGGGCTGCAAAGTTTTGGAATTTTTCACATGTTTTGGCCGTTGCAAACACATATTTGGCCGAGGTTTGCTGACTAATATGAGTACCAGTAGCTTTGTCATTGCCATAAAAGTCTGGTTGCGAATGCTGAGGACTCTCTATTGAGTCTGTTTGTGTACAAGAAAACACTGAGGTAATAAATATGCTCGCAATTGCTAAATACATAAATTTGTTTTCGCAAAGAAAAGGGCGGTTTGAACTTATATTAGAAAAGACATTGAACATATTAAAATCCTGGGTGCCCATATACATGGGCATTGCATTAAAATGTTTAATACATATGCTGCAATATAGAGGCCAACATTATTTCATTGAGTTCAGCTCTAGCATGGGTACATGCTTAGGGATTAAATATAAAGGCCTATACAGCTTTATTGAGAATTAGAACATTAAATATTTGCAATTTGCAAAACCTTAAAAGTAAAAAGGCGTTGCAAAAAGCAAATAGAGAGGTGTTTTAGTAGGCACCTTTTGCGCTGATAACAGCAGGAATGGTTCCAAGTAAAATTTTGATATCAAATAAAAATGATTGTTGACGAATGTACTGTAGATCTAATGATATTTGCTGAGTGAAGCTGGTGTCGGCACGACCAGATATTTGCCATAGACCCGTCATACCTGGCTTACAATTTAAACGTTTAAATTGATGTTGACTGTATTGATAACTTTCACTAGCTAATGCTGGCCGAGGTCCTACCAACGTCATATCACCAATAATTACATTTAACAGTTGCGGTAGTTCATCAATGGAGTATTTACGGATGAACTTACCGACAACTGTTACACGAGGATCATTAATATATTTTTTACAAATTCCATCACGATGGCTTAATTTCGCATCAATTTTATGGGATTGATTGGAGCCATTTACTCGCATTGAACGGAATTTATAAAACTTAAAGTGACGTCCATTTTCACCTATGCGAGTTTGACAAAAAAGCACCTTGCCCGGATTTTCTATATATATAAACAAAGCGACAATGAGTAATAAAGGTAAGCTTAATAATAATAAACCTAACGCTATCAATTGCTGTAGTAGTATAGGGATACCAACATTTTGCCTGATACTTTTTACTTTTTTGTGATAAACATATTGCCTTGAAGAAACCGAAGAGTTTCGCCAGTATTGCATAACTAATTTTTCATTTAAAAATGGATAATGCTGCTGAATATTGATTTGATTATTCATGTTAAGCCTCATTTATTTCTAGCTATTCATTGACGAGCGTTTGCTCATTATTGTGGTTTAATTACGTGTGAGGGGGGATTAGATATTGCCTTAGCTGCTTGTCTAAATAGATAAGTTCTAAACAAAAACAATGGGTTACCAATTACGTATCGGTAAAACTTGTTTTTAGGCTCTTGCAGTAATCTAAATAACCATTCTAGGTTTACATTTCGAAGCCATAGGGGGGCACGGGGAATATTGCCGGAATAAAAATCAAATAATCCTCCTACCGCCAGAGCAGTATTACAGTGTAAGTATGCGGCATTATTGGTTAACCAAATCTCTTGTAAAGGCGAGCCTAGTGCTACTAATAAAATATCGGCTTTTGATTGGTTTATTTTTGCAATGATACGTTTATTATCATGCTCCTTAAAATAGCCATGTTGATAGCCCGCAACCTTTAGTTTTGGGTAGGTGTTGTGTAAGCGTTTAGCTGCTTTTTTAGCAACACCAGGGCTAGATCCTAAAAAGAAAATTGATTTTCCTTCATTAGCCGCTTGTTCGCACAGCTTTGGCAACATGTCTGAGCCATTAACATTTTCCTGTATAGGTTCGTCTATATGGTTTGCTGCTAAACGCATGCCAATACCATCTGCAAATAAGCAGTCAGCTTGTTTTAGAGTTTGATAAAAGTCGTTATATTTGAAGCTTAAATTTATGGAATGAGCATTAATGAAAAATCCTAGGTTTGGTTTTTCTGATGCTTTCGTATGAAATTTATTACTACTTAAGTTAAAGCGGTGAGAAATAACCCAATTTATGGCTTTGCTCATAGAAACATTGTTTATGGGTAAATCAAATAATCGGCAAATATTATTATCACTACAGTTAGTTGAATTATTCATGGCTAGCCTCACGTTTATTTTAGATATGTAATTAAGTGATAATTGATTGGAGCAATAATTATTCCAATTTTTATTTTTATAATATAAACAATGGTTTAACGTGTTTGTGGGATGTCTTCTTTGCAAATTGAAAATACAGTTTTCTCAATTTGAAAATCAATTTACAATTTCTAAGTTATTATCGAGCGATTGCTCTGTATTTATGAGTTGATTGAAATTGTGGGTAATTAACTATTACTCTTTGTGTCTCTAGTTGCAGAACATCAGAGGCTAGAACATGGTTTACACCTTGTTTTGCAAACACATACTTGACCAATAGCCCAAGGCTTCGTCGTAAGACATGATGTGCCAATGTTTTCAATTTTGAGGTACGCATAGGTCCATAGCTAAAGTGTCTAATATGATCATTTAGCTTTTCATCGAATGTATTATTCCAGCGATGATGTAGAACTTTGATAAAGTTAACTTGTTTACTAAAGTGGATGATATGACCATTTTCCCCCCAGCCTGTAGAATCTATACTTGGTAAATGCTGACAACGAGACAGTATCAGTTTATTTAACCAGTTTATTAATGCTTCAGATTTTTTAGCTATCATAACTCCACTGTTAAAGCGGCCGGTATAACCATTGGCCATGTAAAGGTATTTACCATCAACGAAAATTTCATCTATAGGCGGGCAATTCTTATTAATGAGAGCATCAGCATCGACAAACATAACACTCTGATAACCATTAACCAGTGCTGCTTTTAACAAAACCAGCTTTAACCAGCAGCACTCCATGCCTAAGTTTGATATCGATGGCTTGGAAATAACCACATATTCATAATTATTCTTCTTTGCGTAAGCCTGATGGCTTAATAAGTGCTGTTGATAAAGCCATTGGTAGCCGTTTAAAGCGATACTAAATACCAGTGTTTTATGAGGAGGTGGTGAGTTTTGAATTTGACTCGTCATGTTTTACCTTTATGAAAATAGCTGTCCTTCTTATTTATTAAATATAAGCAATAAATGTTCCGTAAAAGTAAACGATATAATTTGCCAAGGTAAATATGTGTGTATTTGGTTCTTTCTCAAAATACAAATGCTTTTAATCTTTGTTTAATTACATGCAGGCTAGATTTTTATTGGTGTTGTAAGGTGCTGATTTTATTGAGTTAAAAAATATTGGTATAAAACTCGCTTAAAGTAAGTAGAACGTTATGATGGGGAAGGAAAGCATTATGAAACCATGCAAGCACAACCTGCTAAATATGCAAATAGCAAACACTCTATCAACCATAATACTATTGCTGTTATGTTTTTCTGTATTCGTTTCTGCTTATGTCCAAGCCGTAACCCAAGATGAAAACGGCAATTATGTCTGGTCCTTTCTTTCCGGCTCTCCTTGGCCACTAGGTTATGATCAAAATACAGGTAAACCTGATGATTTGATTTGGGCTAAAGATGAGTATCCAGCTGATTTTTTCACCCTGATTAATAATGCATTACCAGAAAGTGAAGTAAATGAGGCGTTTTTAACTGGTGATGCTGGCTCGACGATCACTATAAAACCAGGCGTGGAAGAAGCTGAAATATTTATTACTTTTATCCACGAGGGAGCGGGTTATAAAAACTCATTTGGTTTCTTTGTCTTTGATCCTGAAAACCCACCAACGAGCCCAGAGCAAGTCAACGAAATTATTATATTTCCTAATTTGTCTTTTCCACATTTAACTAACGGACATAGAGTAAGCTTAGGAACCTTCTCCGGTGGCACGAGTATTGGTTTTTTCTTAGCAGCCAATGCCTTTTGGTATGACTCTGGGGTAAAACCAACAAAAGTTCCTTATTACTATTCTCTTACTAATTTAAATGATGAACCAAATTCGACTTTACAACAACATATGGTCGCTTTATACGAACAAGGCGTTGAGGAAGTTATTTTGGGTTTTGAAGATTTACCAAGGTCATGGGGGGATAATGATTTTAATGATGCTGTATTTAGTGTCAAGGTTACCCCTGCCTCTGCTTTACAATTAAATGATTTAATAGAAATTCCTGATATTAATGACTCAGATGCCGATGGTATTCTTGATGATGCTGATGAGTTTCCTGATGACTATAATCGTGCATTTAGCTCATTTTATCCTAACGTACAATCATGGGTAACCTTAGCTTTTGAGGATAATTGGCCTCATATAGGTGATTACGATTTGAACGATTTGATCATAAGAGAGCGTCTGCAAGTGATTTATAACAGTGATACACAGATCACAGGCTTTAAAATTAGCGGCTTTATTGATGCTCGAGGTGCTGCCTTCCATAATGGCTTTGCTTTACGTTTATTAGATATTCCAGCCTCAGCACTTTTAGACAGCACTTTGATTATTGGCGGACAATCGTATGAAAAGACTGCTGAGCAATATCAACAGGATTTGGTAATAAGTTTATGGAGCGATACCCATGTCTTCACCGAAACGAGTGGATCAGGAAAGTGCAAACATTTTAATACCGTTGCAGAGTGTAATACATTTCCATCAGTGCCATTCGAGTTAGATGTTAATTTTTCTACCGTTGTTGATAGCTTACTACATTCATCATTGGATTTTTTTATTTACCGTACTAACAATAGGTCTAGAGAAATCCATTTTGCCGGATACCCACCTACAGATCTATTTGATATCACCCAGTTTGGTAAAGGTGATGACAGCTCTGTTGTTGAGCAAGAGCGCTATTTTAAAACTGACAATAATCTACCATGGGCCATTAAAATTGATACCGCCTGGAGTTACCCCAAAGAGTACATCGACATAATATGGGCATATCCCGTTTTTGAAACATGGGTTGAAAGCAGTGGCATTGAAGCGCCAGATTGGTACATAAACCCTGGTAGGCCACAACACACCTTTAATCCCTAAGATAGGAATAATATTATGTTAGATATGCAGATCAATTTTTCAAAGTGGATTTTAATTTTCTTTATTTTAGCTTATGGTTTGGTTGGTTGCGGCGGGGGCGAAAGCAGCAGTACAGCAACAGAGGTAAATGAAGATACACCAAAGCCTGAAACCGAAGTTTTTATTGATCACAGTCCCAGTCCTGAAAAGCTTACTTCTACTGCTGAAACATCAAATGATTTATACGTTGATGCCGATTTTAACTTTCAAAGCTTCCGTACCATAACGCTTGATATTCATGTGCAATCCTATGCCGGAGACAATATCGGTAATTCATTACTTTATGTTTCATCAATTGATACTGATATCACTGAATTGGATGACTCTCGTCTCAATACAAAATCATTAATTACAGTGTCTAAAACCGATAATAACGGTCAAACATTGATAAAATTAGAGACGCCGCAAATCGTAAATAACTTACTTATAGAGATAAACTCACTTGGAGTGAATAATAAGCACATAGTAGATATTAGCCAGCAAGATTATTATGTGCTTTACTTAAACTAACAGCAGTGAGCATCTCTCATATGATTTAAAGTCATTTAAACCTTATTTTAATTGAGCACTGTGCGTACATCATTTCTTATCTATATAAAGACTTAGGCAGTTGTCTAATAAAAAATTACGTTTATTGATGTAATAAACGTTAAGAGAGGAATATGGGCTTGCCAAAGAGTAGTGTTTTGTTTGTAGATGATGAGTCTATGATATTAGACGCGTTAAAGCGGGTTAGCCGTAAACTCGATGCAAAAGTGTATACTGCCCAAGGCGGGCAAGAAGCACTTGAAATTATCAAGAAAAATCAAATTGATATCATAATATCAGACATTAATATGCCCAATATGGATGGCATAACATTTCTTTCAAAAGTATCTAAAATCGCGCCTGAAAGTATTCGTATTATTTTAACTGCGTATACCGATATAGATAATACTTTAGCGGCCATTAATGAGGGAAAAGTTTGGGGCTACCTTAATAAACCTTGGGACAATACTCATTTAATTAATACCCTGAATCAAGTGATAGAATTCCGTAGAACCATGGTTGAACGCACTTTATTAAAAGAGTTTAAGCCAAGTGATAGTTACCCGTTTATCGATAATTTTTCTGGTTTTGTTGGCAGCTGCGCCAAGATGCAGAATATATATCAAAAGATCAAACAGTGTGCGCCATGTAAAGCTTCTGTATTTATTACCGGACCAAGTGGTAGTGGTAAAGAGGTGGCAGCGCAAGCTCTACATGAATTGAGTAGACGTGAAGGGGGCAGTTTTATAGCGTTAAATTGTGCGGCGATACCGGCTGAATTGATGGAGTCAGAAATATTTGGCCATGTTAAAGGTGCTTTTTCGGGCGCTAGTTCAAATCGTGATGGCGCTGCTACGTTAGCAGATAATGGTACCCTGTTTTTAGATGAAATAGCTGAAATGGATATTATATTGCAAGCTAAATTATTGCGGTTTATTCAAACAGGTACGTTTTGTCGTGTAGGCAGTGGTAAAGTTGAAAAAGTTGAAGTGCGTTTTATTTCTGCGACAAATAGAGAACCTGACAAGGCAATCGCAGAAAACAAATTACGAGAAGATTTATTTTACCGGCTTAATGTATTACCAATTGCTTTACCACCGCTAAATGAACGCGGCAGTGACGTAGTGCAAATTGCTGAAGTCTTTTTGCAAAAATATAATCAAATTGAAGAAAGAAATTACCAAGGCTTTACTCCATTGGCTAAAAAGTTACTTCGCCAATATCAATGGCCCGGAAATGTAAGGCAATTACAAAATTTGATCTATAGCGCGGTAGTTCTCGCGAAGGAGCCATTAATCGATGAAAATATGTTCGCCGGTATATTAAACCTTACCGATGATCAATTATCACTCTTACTCGAAAGTGAAGATGTAGTCGTGCTAGATGAAAAAACTGAAAAAGCTCAGAACAGCAATGTTCCTAGAAGTGAATGTGTACAGACTGATGGTGAACGCTTTCAAGAAAATAGTCTAATTCATACCTTAGCAAGCGTAGAGCGTAGCACCATAGAACATGCAATAAGTCAATGTAATGATAATGTAGTACAAGCCGCAAAAGCACTGGGTGTTAGCCCATCAACTTTATACAGAAAAATGCAACAATGGCATGACAATGTAAGTTGAAAATGGCTGTTTTCATTTTGCAAATTATCTTTGCGTTTTGATAAAAGTACTTGCTTGTTAGTGTCATAACAATTCATTTTGATAAAACCTCTTCCTCCATAAAATATACGCTAACGCCTAATTATTGGCGGTTGTAGAGATCTGAATAGTTTTTAATCGGTTTATTTTTCATTTAATAATAACTGGAACCTTTCTTGCACTTTATTCAACATATCCCCTAGTAATTGTTGAAAATACTATGCAAAAGGTAAAAGCGAATACTACAACACTTATAACCTTACTTCGCGATTATACAAAACATTTAACCAAATTGGTCAGTAACTCTTTATGGCTACTGAGCTCAGATATACTTGGAAAAGGCTCTAGATTAATCACCATTATCGTTTTAGCGGCGACATTATCACCGAGCTTATACGGTACCGCGATGCTAGCGCTTGTATGTCATGATATTTTGCGCTTACTACTGCGCTCCGGCTCAGGAAATCAAGTAATTAACTGCAGCGATGAGCAACTACCAGTCATTGCAAAAAATGCCCTGTCTTTGCAATGGATTATATGTATAACGTTATTCATTATGCAGTTGATTTTTGCGCAAATGATGGCAAGTTTCTTTGAGCAGAGTGTGATAGCGAAAATGCTCATGGTCATGGCCGTAAGTTACCTTTTATTTCCTGTAGTAAGTATTCGAGTATTTATCTTACAACGTAATAATCAAATGGCACACGTGGGTATTTGTAGTGGTATTTGTTTACTTATCGAAAATTTAAGCATCGCTGCGCTTGTTTATCAAACTGGTGATGTTATGGCAATCGCTTATGGCAAGCTTATTTACTCAGTTGCTTGGATAGTTATCTTTAGTTTTGTTGAAACTAAAAAGTTTGGAATTGGTTTTAATTTTTCAGTAATTAAATCATTAGTTTTTGCGTCAACAAAAATGATGTTTGCAGAATCGGCGAAAGGAATACAGCAACATATCGATATTTTGTTTGCTGCTAAATTACTATCACCTGAATCGTTTGGTTTATACAGTTTTGCTAAGAGTGCTGGCATAGGTATCACTCAGTCGATAAATTGTGCCTTTACTAATGCCTTATACCCGCAACTATGCAGTTTCAATAGACAAGATGACTTACAACAACGAAGCCGAAGCATATATTGGTTAACGTTATTTTTGGCAAGCCTGTTTGTATTTCAAGCTGCCGCGGCATTTCTATACATGCCGTTATTTTTTTCAGAACAATGGTTGCTCGCTATTCCTATCACCAGTGTTCTTTGTTGTTCAGCTTGTACCACCATTTTTTTAGATGTTAAGTGTTGTATGTTTCGCGCCCTGTATTGTTATAAAACAGAGAGCTGTTCGCGTGTGGCTATCTTACTATGCTATGTGCTTGCACTTGTATTTATACAGCCAAATACAGCAATTGGATTAGCGCTGAGTATGTTAATACTTTCAATGATTAATTTATTCGTGTTTATCCCATTTAAGAGACTATATAACTTACCCAAAATTGGGATAAAACGTATTCAACAGTGAACCATTTATTTTATTAAATAATCCAAATGAGGTTTTATTATGTCAAATGCTATTATTCAAAAAATATTAAAAAGTCCACAAGTATCTGTCATTATTCCAATGTTTAATGTCGAAAAATACATCAATAAATGTATGAGTTCTGTTTTAGAACAGACGTTTAAGGATTTTGAAGTTATTTGTGTTGATGATGGATGTAAAGACAATACATTAGTAAGACTTAGACAATTTAACGATCCAAGAATTCGACTAATACAACAATTAAATCGTGGGTTGGCAGGGGCCAGAAACACTGGTATTAGCCATGCGAGAGGGCAGTACATAGCGTTATTAGATGCCGATGACTTT
Organism: Thalassotalea psychrophila; assembly: GCF_031583595.1. Taxonomy (NCBI): domain Bacteria; kingdom Pseudomonadati; phylum Pseudomonadota; class Gammaproteobacteria; order Alteromonadales; family Colwelliaceae; genus Thalassotalea; species Thalassotalea psychrophila. The sequence goes on along the minus strand of NZ_CP134145.1, from coordinate 2,717,332 downwards.
TGGCATGAGGACAAACTAGCTAAACATGTAATTCACCTTAATAGCCGAGCAAATGTTGGCATCAGCTATTGCCCATCTTTATTTGTTAATGATGATGATAAACCTTTAGGTATTGGCCAGTTTCCAAAATTGAAAAATATCAGCCGACGCGATGTTTTATGTCGTAATCCAATCGGCAATGGTTCTGCCCCAGTGATTCGCAAAGCAATGCTTATTGATTATGTAAATAGCCTGGAAAAAGACGTATGCAGTAAGACTTTCCGTAATAAAGGTAGAGAGAAATGTCATCAAGTTCGTACTGAATACTTTTATGAAAAATTGAAACAGTCAGAAGATATTGAATTTTGGCTTCGACTCAGTTTAAACACAAGTTGGAAGTTTGAAGGAATAGGGCAAGCGTTAACATTTTATAGAATAAACCCACACGGTTTATCGAGTAATTTAGAGGCTCAATTTGCCTGTTGGAAAGCCGCATTAGCGTTAAATAAAGCGTCTCAGCCTAGCTTTTTTAACCGCTATTATTCGTTAGCGAAAGCGTATCAGTACCGTTACTTTGCACGACGCGCAATTCAATCAGGTAAAAGTGATACTGCTAGGTTTTATATGAGTAAAGCGCTAAAGACTAATTTGAGAATTATATATCAAGAGCCGTTAAGAACATTGAATACATTATTATGCACAGTGTTGTTAAATCTATTGCCCGATAAAGTTTATAGATCTCTTGAGAAATATATCATGGACCAAATTCGTAAGTTAAGGCTGAGGTAAAATAACTATACAATATTAATGTCAGCTTGAGTTTAGACTTGTATTGTTTTTTTGTACTAGTAACAGGCCAACTGTTTACTGATGTTTGGTAGGAAAATGGTGAAAGTTGTACCTGTTTCATCGGAGGCAACTGTTAATCTACCTAGGTGCTCTTCCTCAATGATTTTGTAACTAATCGAAAGTCCAAGACCAGTTCCTTGGCCAGCAGGCTTAGTGGTGAAAAATGGCAGGAATATATGAGATAAATTTTCTGAAGGAATACCTATACCGTTATCACTAATTTTAATATAAACACCGTGATTATCGGTGGAAGTTTCTATTTCAATATTGCCATCTTTTTTACAAGCCTGGCTTGCATTTAGAATAATATTCATAAACACTTGATTCAACTTGCCTATATTACCTTGCACTAAAGGTAAGTCGGTTAAATTAAGATTTACATGACAATGTGACTTAATTTGACTGTTAACAATATTTAAGGTGGTTTTAATCCCTTCATTGATGTCAACATTACACAACTCCTCATCTTTGGAACGAGCAAATCTGTTAAGATCACTAACTATACCTTTTGCGATGGTTAAGCCTTTTATTGTTGATTGAGTAAGATCTGAAAGATCATTTACTACATGGCAATAGCTTTTATCCCTTAATGGCAGTTTGTGTTGCTCTGCTATATCTGGGTTTTCAATAATGGCCTGATGGGCAGACTTAATATCGGAAATATAGTCTTCTAAAATTGCCAAGTTACTTAATGAATATGCCAAGGGATTGTTTATTTCGTGGGCAATACCAGCTGATAACATGCCAACCGATGCCATTTTTTCAGATTGGATCAAGGTTTGTTGATTTAGTTTTAAATCGGCAATGCTTGCTTGCAATTCGCTATTGGCACGTTTTAATCTGATTTGTGTGGTTTGCAGATTTCTTTGATAAATAGCACTAGCGATCCGAGGAGCAATAATATTGGCAATTATTTGCAGTAGCTTTTGATCGGATTTCGTATAATTATTTGTATATTGAGATTCTGAGTCGATAACCGCAATTGTTTCACCTTCATAGATTACGGGCACCGTAAGCTCTGAGAGACCTGAGTATTGGTCAAATATATAGCGATGATCGAGCAGGGTGTCAGGTACTATCTCTGCAACCTTAGTTTCAGCTACGGTACCTACAATGCCTTGTCCCATAGGAATTTCTATTCTTTCATAGATTTGCCTATCTTTAGGGTTTTTAATACCAAATGCTGAAACTTGAATTAATATTTGCTCTGCTCGTAAGTAAATAACACAATCTTCAAACTCCATGATATCACCAACGCCTTGAGCGATAGACCATAGTAGATCATCTAAACCTGCTTGCTCAAGCATAGCTAATGCAAAATCATTAATTTTATTTACATCTACTGACATAGTTAATACCTATTAGACGTTACATTGCTCACTATTAAGAATAGTTCAATTTAGGTAATGTAACCAATATAGTTGTAGCTCATCCATTAGTATTAAACATACCTATTAGAAGTCATTCGACAGATCGTCGTAGAGGCTATGAAGCTACTTACAGCTAACGTATTAGTACCGTGCAAAATTGTTGCCAATATTTATGCATGGCTACTATTGATAAATTTTCCATAGTCCATATATAGATAAAGAATCAATATCAATGAGCACTCTTAGCAATGGGCAGTAAAAAACAGGTAACAACTGAGAAAGATAAGATCAATTTTTCTTACAATGTCATCGCTACACTCATCGCAGTATTAGGGGAGGATATAGAACCTGAAACACTGTTTGAATATTTATCTAGTTTTGAACGTTTTGATGCTTTAGCTATTTCATCTAGTAGTGCTAACCTACAAATAATAGCAGAGCATGGTAAAGAATATTTCGAACAAATGATTGTACTACCAACACCTAGTAGTTAATTAACAACCTTCAATGGAAAAAACAAATGAACCCAATTATTAAAACATTAAAAGAATTAAATATTAGTGATGAAAAAATTAATGAATTATTCCAAGCGTTAACAGAAAACCCTATGATGGCAATGGCGATTATTCAAGGTCTTGGTATTCCTGCTGAAAAGTTACAAGAGTTAATGATGACCATTATGACTAATCCTGACTTAATCAAAGAAGCAGTAGATGAGCTTGGTTTAGATTTTTCTAAAGTTGAAGAAGCTAAAAGTAAACTAGCAAAGTAGTTATAAAGTAGGTAGTGGGCTGTTAATTTTAAGTATCTACAATATTGATCTTCTCATCGAATGGTTTCAGCATTTAATTCTAGCACTATAAACATTCGCCATATTGTTTAATGTTGTCGCCATTTGTTTTCGCCAAATTATCCTTTCGTCATTATTTTTGCATTTGTACTCGTCATATTTTTCTGTTTATTAGGCGATTCTTTAGAGCCCTGTAACTGTTTGTAACCTGCAGGCTAATGAAAATGCGGTTGTTAAACTGGTTTTTATTTTCTGGCACAGTTCTCGCATTAGATAAATTATATTAATTTAACTGGTGTAATTTATGAATCTGAATTCATTAAAAAAAATAACAATAATAAGGTCTGCGCTAAGTACCTTGCTGCTACTTTCTGTAGCAGCGTTTCTTTTTATTTCTAACAGCCCCAATTTATATAAAGGCTCTTATATAGTTCAAGGAGCTAGCAAGCCAACCTTGATTTCCGCCATAGAATCAGTTGGTGGGGAAGTAGTACATAACTATACAGTTATTCAAGCGATATCCGCTTTGTTAACAAATCAGCAAGCAGAGCAGGTTCGTAGTGAACACCCTATGATACGATTGTTTTCTGATGAGAAAGTTAAGCTTAGTGCGCATAAGTCACATTCTAAGTCAAAAGGGCAAACTGATGAGCGCAATACTTATTTTCCCACTCAAGTAGGTGCAAGCCAATTACACGATCAGGGCATAACTGGTGAAGGGGTTGGGGTTGCTATTATAGATAGTGGCGCTGCAAAGTTTGATGGCATTACCAAAAACAGTTATGGAAAAAAGCGTAAAATTCATCACCACAGCGTGCTTAAAGGCAGTAAAGCATTAAAAGATGAGTATGGTCATGGTACACATGTCACCAGTTTAATCAGCAATAGCTCGGCAACTTATAATAGTAATGGTGAAGAAAGTGGCACGTATAATGGTATTGCGCCTGATGTTGAATTAACGGTAGTTAAAGCATTTGATGCAAATGGTAGCTCAACTTACAGCGATGTTTTAAAAGCTATAGAGTATGTTGTTGTAAATCGTGAAAAACATAATATTAAAGTGTTGAACCTATCTTTTAGTGCCAAACCGCAGTCGTTTTATTGGCAAGATCCAATCAATCAAGCGCTAATGGTTGCATGGCAAGAAGGAATTACTGTTTTTGCTTCTGCAGGTAATAGTGGTTCAGAGGCAATGTCTATTGGTGTTCCAGGGAATAACCCTTATGTAATAACCATTGGTGCCACTTCAGATAACTATACTCCGTTTGATCTTTCTGATGATTTTGTTACTTCATTTTCAAGTGCTGGCCCTACGGTTGAAGGCTTCGTTAAACCTGAACTTGTTGCACCCGGCGGTCACATGCAAGGTTTAATGAGCCATAAATCAAAACTTTATAAAGACTACCCAGAGTATGCTGACGGTGATGATTATTTCTTATTATCAGGTACATCGCAATCTACCGCTGTAGCTAGTGGTGTTGCAGCTCTTATGTTGCAAAATGACCCGTACTTAACACCTAACGATATTAAATGTCGATTGATGTCTTCAGCACTTGCTGGCACAGAAAATGAAAGTGAATTGTCATACAGTATTTTTCAACAAGGAGCGGGTATGATTAACGCTCCGTGGGCTGTAGCAAGTGATAAAGTTGGTTGCGCCAATCAAGGAATGGATATTGCGAATGAACTAAATGACTCACAGCATTATGTTGGTCCGGCTCGTCGTTACGAAGAAAGTGGTGATTTTTACATATTAGGGGCTGAAGGTTTCGAGTGGGATGGTTTATACAATAAAGCCCATTTATGGCCGCAAGCTCACGTATGGCCGCAGGCTCACGTATGGCCACAGGCTCACGTATGGCCACAGGCTCACGTATGGCCACAGGCTCACGTATGGCCACAGGCTCACGTATGGCCGCAGGCTCACGTATGGCCACAAGCCCACGTATGGCCACAAGCCCACGTATGGCCGCAAGCTCACGTATGGCCGCAATCTAACTTATGGGGTGATACAGCGGTGTGGGAAGATGCTCATGTATGGCCGCAATCAAATTCTTTCTTAGATATGGGAAGTGATATTAGTTCGGTGTCATTTATTAACAAATGGATTGAACAAGAATAAAAAATATAAAGGCGCCAATTGGCGCCTTTTACTTCAGGGACGAAGGAATGCCAACTTAACATGGATGTTATAAAGTTGTCTCACTTTTGGGATGAATGGAATGTTAACGCAAAATTAACCATTTATTTACATGCTTGTTACCTTTCGATTCATTACATCCTGTAAATAATATTTTAAACGTTAGTTAACTTCTATTTATGGCTTTTAGACTCAATTTGTAATGACATTTAAGGGTCTAAATGCTATTAATACTAAGAATTAATATAATAAACTTTAGGTTGCAGTAATGACCATTAATAAGAATCAGCATAATTTATTGCTGATAGTTTTTCTTATACATTTCGCTATTTTTATACTCTTCAGTACTAAGGTAAACGCATCAAATATTATTAATCAAAATCAAATTCAGTTTACCAATTTAAATGATGTAGAAATCTTATCTCACCCTGCTGTTAATAGCATTACTCAAGATGAAATGGGCTTTATATGGCTTGGTAATCAAAACGGCTTAAATCGTTTTGATGGAATTTCTTCGACAATTTATACCCACATACCGGGAGTACCAACCAGCCTTGCAAGTAATTGGGTAAATAAAGTTTTTGTCGATTCAGAAGGGCGGTTATGGGTGCTTGGTAATGGTGGTATCAGCCTATATTTACCGGAAATTGAAGGTTTTAAAAACTACAACAGCAATAAACTTAATAAGGACGTTTTAGGACAAAATTATGAAACCGTTGTAGAAGATGAAAATGGAATGCTCTGGTTTGGCAGCGCTGATAAAGGCATCACTGTTTTTGATTTTAAAACCTCGTCATTTAAGTCTCATCCACAGCTACAAACAAACTCTATTTCAGACCTTAGTTTTGATAAAGGCCAAAACCTATGGGTAGCAACAGAAAAAAGTGGAATAAGAGTAAAATTAGCTGGAAAACCAAACTTTTTAACATTCGACACAAAAACCGATATTAATATCCCAAGTGATAAAATTAAAAAAGTATTTGAAGATCACCAAAATAATATTTGGATTGCTACCAAAGATATGGGGGTCTTTCAGTTTGATTTATATGAAGGTGTGACTAAATCATATCCTTTTAAAGAAAGTAACCCTAACAGTATCTGTTCTAATGATGTCCGTGATATCTATCAAGACAGCAAGGGAAAGCTTTGGTTCGCTACTGGTAATGGACTTTGTCTATATGACGAGAGAAATGATTCATTCATACGGCACAATCACGAGAACACTAGAGAAAATAGTTTAATTAATGATCTGGTGATTTCGGTATTTCAAGATGCCGGCGGGGTTATGTGGGTAGGCACTATTGCCGGCGTGAGTCGTTGGAACGCGGTATTAACTCCCTTTAATCATGTGAGTAAAAACTTTGGTAAGGGCAAAGAGCTTTCATCCAATTTTATCGTAGCACTCTCAGAAGATTCAAAAGGCAATATATTTGTAGGAACATTGGGTGGTGGCCTTAATATTATTGAATCGGCAACGGGAAAAATAAAACAATTCCATGCTGATAAAACTGATCCTGTTGCTTTACAGGATGATCGAGTAATGAATTTATTGATCGATAAATCAGACAATCTATGGCTTGGAACATTTGGTTCCGGTTTACACTATAAACCCAATAATAGTGAAGAGTTTAAAACTTTCCAACATGATCCTGAAGATCAAAATTCACTTAGTAGTAATGCTATCAGTAAAATAGTAGAACTAGATAACGGCTCTTTAGTAATTGCAACATTTGGTGGTGGGGTAAACATCCTTCATAAAAATGGCAATATCTCACGTATTTTGCATGACGAAAATGATGACAATTCAATATCGAGTAATAAAGTTATTGACGTAATTGTTGAAAATAAACAAAGCCTTTGGATAGCCACACGAGGTGCTGGTATTAATCATTATAATTTGGCAACAGGAAACAACACACGTTATCAAGTTAATGATCAACAAGAAAACAGTATCAGAACAAATTATATTGTAGGTTTGTTAAACACCGAAGAATACATTTGGATTGCTACTGAAGATTTTGGTATTGCCCGATTAGATAAGAGAGAATATTACCAAGGGAATATTAATTTTGATCATATCGGTATTAAAGAAGGTATGCCAAGCAATGTAGCTTATGGCTTAGTTGAAGATAACAACGGTTATATTTGGGTAAGTCATACAAGAGGGTTAACTCGCTTATCGCCAGCTGATTTATCAATTAATAACTTTGATAAAACTCATGGCTTACAGGCCGATGACTTTAATGCCGGCGCCCATTTTAAATCAAAATCAGGGCGAATTTATTTTGGTGGACCTAATGGCTTTAACTCGTTTATGCCAGATAATGTACCTATAAATACTAATCAACCACCTCTAAGGTTTACTAAATTCTCCAAAAATAACAAAACAGTTCCTATTCACCATATGTTTCGAAATGATGGAGTACTTGAACTTGAGTATTCAGACTCTTTTTTAGATTTTAAATTTGCTGCATTAGATTACACCAAGCCAGAAAATAATAAATATAAATATATGATGGAAGGTTTGAATTCAGAGTGGATAGAAACTACAAGTAACAACATACCTTTCACCAGTTTACAGCATGGAAATTATCTATTAAGGGTAAAAGGCTCAAATAATGACGGCATTTGGAGCGAAGATGAATTAACTATAGCAATCCATGTTAATCCGCCTATTTGGCTAAGCTGGCCTGCTTATTTCGGCTACTTCTTAGGATTGTTTATTGTTATTGTGCTTATGTATAAACGTCAGCAATACAAACGTCAGCAATTGCTTGATTCTAAAGAGCAATTGCAAGCTGAAGTTCATTTACGTACTCAAGAATTACAAAATGCTAACAGTGCACTTGAACACGCCATAGTTGAAACTAATTTAGCGAAAGAACTTGCTGAGAAAGCTGCAAATGCTAAAGCAAATTTCTTAGCTACTATGAGCCATGAAATTCGAACGCCAATGAATAGTATTATAGGCATGAGCGATCTGTTGCTTAAAACGGGTTTGAATAGAACACAAAATCATTATGCCGAGTCAGTGCAAAAAGCCGGATCAATGTTATTAGAGTTAATTAACGACATTCTAGACTTTTCTAAAATGGAAGCCGAAAAAGTTCAATTAGACCTGCAAACCTTTGACTACCACAAGCTTATTGAAGAAACTTGTTTTCTGTTTGCAAATAAAGCCCATGAAAAAGGAGTTGAACTTGCTATTTATATTGAGCCTAGTTGCGCCCCAATAATTAAGGCTGATTCGCTACGAATTAGACAAGTAATTGCCAACTTGTTAGGTAATGCTATTAAGTTTACTGAAACAGGTTTTATTGAATTGAATACCCATTCAGATCAGAAATCTTTATATATTTCAGTTAAAGATACCGGTGTTGGTATTAGTAAAATTAACCAAAGTAAAATATTTCAATCTTTTCAACAAGAAGATAACTCAACAACACGTAAATTTGGTGGTACCGGATTAGGTTTAGCGATTACTAAAAAGCTGGTGCAATTAATGTCAGGTTCTATTTATGTTGATTCAATACCTGGAAAAGGCTCTACTTTTACTGTAAAGATACCTTTAATTGAATGTAATCAAAGCGTTGAGCATCATGAGGAACAATTAAATACCGAAATTATGGTGTTAACAGAGAATGACATTGTAAATAAAATGACTTTGAACCTTTTGCAAAGGCTTAAATTAAATCATCAAACTCTGAGTATTGAAAAACTTCAACAAACCGTTATAGCAAAAAACAAGCATATAATTTATTTAGTAGATGAACAGTTACTGTCGCAAACTGAAATATATAAACACCTAGAAACTGTCGTGGACAACGTTGTGGTGCTAAATAGGACAACATCAAACCCTAGTTTATTAGCGCAAGCAAGATATCTTGATAAGCCATTGCGAAAAGGTTCAACATTAGACGTTTTAAAAGATTGTATCGATGGAAAACCTGTTGATGAACAAATCCATAATAATCATATTGTTGATGAAGTTGATGAGTTTAAAGCTCATATTTTGTTAGTTGAAGATGCCATCACCAATCAAGAAGTGGCAAAAGCCATGTTGCATTTATACGGTTGTGAAATTGACATAGCAGACAATGGTGCTATTGCTGTAGAAAAGATCAAAACTATGCAATATGATCTTATTTTTATGGATTGCCAAATGCCAGTCATGGATGGATTTAAAGCAACGAGGTTAATCCGTGAATGGCAAAACCGACAAGACCTTCCAACAACACCAATTGTTGCCTTAACCGCGGGTGTTGGATTAGGTTATGAAAAAGAATGTATTAATGCAGGAATGAATGAGCATATATGTAAACCTTTCACCACTGAGATATTGTTAAATGTATTAAAAAAATACCTTAATAACCTTATTGTGCCAAATGAAGTGATTGTTGATAATGATGACACAAGAAAATCAGACATTAGTGAAAACTCAGAATCATTATTAGATTTTTCTGCTATTGAAGCTATACGCGATATTGAAAAAATTACTAATCGAGACATTTATCCACGAGTTTTACAATCGTTTAAGAAAGAAATAGTGGTAAAAATTGACGATCTAATGACTTATTTGGACCAAGCTGATAACGAGAATATCCGTATAACAGCACATGCAATGAAATCTCTATGTGCAAATGTTGGTGCGAAAGAGTTAACCAATATTTGTATTTTTATTGAACACGAATCGGCAAGAGGCAATATTTCAGAGTGCCAATTTAGCGCCAATAATATAAATGAAACTTATCAAAATACTATAGTTTTACTCGAAGAGTTAGTGAAGGAAGTTGTATGAATAATGCCGAGTTGAACCTATACAATAAAGCCAAAGTGCTTATATGTGATGATGACCCAACATATTTAATCTTAATGCGAGATACATTAGAAGCTCAAGGATTTGAAGTAATTGAAGCCGCTGATGGTGATACCGCATTAATTAAGTTTTTTACAATGCAACCCGATGCAATCTTACTTGATGTGGAAATGCCAGGGCTCAGTGGTTATGAAGTGTGTCAACAGATTAGGGCACACAAGTCAGGTAAAGATGTACCAATTTTAATGGTAACGGGTGCAGATGATTATAAATCTATTTTGAAATCCTATGAAATAGGTGCGACCGATTTCTTACCAAAACCGATACGCTGGCCAATGATAGCTCACCGAGTGCGTTACATGCTACGCAGTAGAGACGCGCTTAGAGAGTTAAAAAACTCTCAAGAAAAACTTAAATATTTAGCTTATTACGACAGTTTAACTGGGTTAGCTAATCGAGAAAATTTTAACCATCATTTAGAGAAGTTTTTATTATTGGCGGAACGCAGTAATCATCATGTTGGTGTGCTGTTTATTGATTTAGATCGGTTTAAACGAATTAACGACACCCTTGGTCATGGTTTTGGTGATCGAGTATTACAAAAGGTTGCTAAAGTTTTAGAGAATAACCTAAGAGATTCTGATTTATTAGCAAGAGGGGCGGATGAGGGTTTAACTTCAGAGGTTGCTCGTCTTGGTGGTGATGAATTTACTATATTTTTAAGTCAGGTTGATCATATTGATGATATTGCACAAGTTGCGCAAAGGATCATTCAGTCACTGTCACAGCCGATAAAAATAGACCAATTTGAAGTTACAGTTACGCCTAGTATTGGAATATCGGTTTATCCAGATGATGGTTTGAATGTAACTAACTTAATGAAAAATGCTGATATAGCTATGTATCATGCCAAAGAACAAGGACGTTGCTGCTTCAAATTTTATTCTGACTCTTTAAATTGTAGAGCTATTGAACGGTTAGAGCTTGAACAAGAATTACGTAAAGCTTTAGAGAATGATGAATTTGAATTATATTACCAACCGCAAATTGATGTAGAAAAAGACCAAATTGTCAGTGTGGAAGCATTAATTAGATGGCACAACCCTAAGCATGGTTTAGTTTCTCCTGCTGAGTTCATTCCTATTGCTGAAGAGACTGGCTTGATCATAGAGATAGGTGAATGGGTACTTAAAACAGCATGTCAACAAGCTAAAATATGGTTAGATGAAGGTGATAATGAATGCCGTGTATCGGTTAATTTGTCTTCTGTTCAATTCAAGCGAGGCTCATTAGTTGGCTACATTAAGACTGTACTTGAAGATACCCAATTACCAGCAAACTTGCTTGAATTAGAGCTTACAGAAAGCGCTATAATGACCGACGTCGAAGAGAATATTGTTCGATTACAACAAATTAAGGCGTTAGGTGTTGGCATTGCAATTGATGATTTTGGTACTGGCTATTCATCACTAAGTTACTTGAAAAAATTTCCAATAAGTACTCTTAAAATAGATCGTTCTTTTATTACGGATATTGATACGTGCTCTGATGCCGCAGCTATTGTAAAAGCGATTATAGTATTAGCAGAAACATTAAACTTAGCTGTTATCGCAGAGGGCGTGGAAACGAAAGGGCAGTTAAAAACTTTACAGAGTTTCAATTGTTCAATGATCCAAGGGTATTTATTTAGCCCTCCTATAAATGCAGGTGATTTTGAATCGTTACTTATTAATGATCTTCACTTAGTTGCTAACTAAGCTTAAGCGATAGTTTACTTATGATTAATACAAATAATAAAACAGCATTGCTAATAAGCAATAGCAAAAGTGCAGCCAAAATCGTTGATATGTTAGAGCAACAAGACTTAACCGTTGCAGTAAATTCAAAAATCATTAAACAAATCGTTTGTGCAAGAGAGTTTGTCGGATTCGATTTTATTATTATCGATAGTAACGGCATTGAATCATCGACAGACAAAGAACGTTTAACTGTTTTGATGAATTGTCCGGTGCTCTTTTTTAATGAAAAACAAGCGATTTCTTTAACTGATAACTACCATCAAGCAAAGTTTTCTTTCAGTGAATTTTCTTGCCCTATAAATAAAATAGAACTTCAGCAATTACTCCACCTTTCGTTGTATAAATTTAATATCCGCGAACAAGAATATAAACAAAGCCATTTATTAAAAAATACCATATCTTGTATTGGTGATATTCTTATTTATCTTGATCAACAAGGCGACGTGTTTGATATTAGTAACACTGCGGAACTGTTATTTGGGAAAGCCCTTGAAGATGTCAAAGGGAAACCTTGGTATAACTTAGTTCAAACGAGACAAGATTTAACCGCTAAACAATCACAGCAATTTATTGCTACGGCAATAAAAATACAAACCGTGACCAAACTTCAACCGTTAGCAATACAAACTTCTCACGGTTCAAGTCAGTTGGTCGACGGAGTTGTAGGTCCCATTACGTACGCCAATGGTAAAACAGGGGTAGTGTTAATTCTAAGACAGCTCAGTAGCTTAGACAGCATACCTAAAGAGCTAAACTTTACCGGTAAGAGTAAAAGTAATTTACCTTCAACAACACCATTAGTCTCAGGGATTTTATTACTAAGCCCAGACAATTTTAACGAACTAAATTTGCAGCAAGGTCGTGATTATGGCGACAGGGTGCTGTATTGTATTGGTGAACTATTAAGAGAGTTTGTACGCCCTACGGATATGTCATCCCATTATGGCGGGACAATGTTTATGGTGATGTTTTCGCAAAGTAGTGCTGCGCAAATTAAAAATATTGTCAATCAGCTAGAAAAAAGGCTGATGCAGCACACATTTCTAGAAGAACAATCGTCGTTAAAATTTAGCCTTGGTATTGCGCTTAACTCTCAGCTTCTAAACTACTCACCGGTTGAATTATTTTATCAGGCCAATTATTCACTTTCTCAGGCAAGAGATCTAGGTGGCTCTCAAATTAGAGAGTGGCAGCAACAAAGTGCCTTGTTGCAAATTGGTAATTTAGACAGATTAAGTGGGAATGTATCTAAATCTGCTAATCATGATTACCAGAAAATGCTGATGCAATGGAGTATTCTTAATTTTCTCAATGAAATTGAACAATTACCAATCTTTATCAAGGAGTTATTGACTCAATTAATTAATGGTTTTGGTTTGAAAGCTGCAGGTTTCTATAGTTTAGAAAACAATACAGTTAAATTACACCAAGCAATAAATCAGTCAGGCAAAGAATTAACTAAAATTGATATTTGTTTATCTGAAAATCAAATATCTCATATTAAATCGATACAAAATGAGCATGGAAAAGTTTTTACCTCTGTATTAGCTGAACAGGGCATACAAAAAATAATTCCAATCTATATTCCTAATAAACCAGGATATTTCCTCTGGCTATCTAGTGAGCAAGATCAGGATGTTACGTCTAAAGATCATCATGTTTTGTATAATATTGCCGATTTTGTAGCGTTAAAAGTAGAGCGTCTTTGTGCCGGCACAAATGATACGAAAGTGATTGAATCGAACAATTCATTGAATTTTTGGTACAAATCAAGCGCAATGACCAATTTAATGAAAGAAGTTGAAATGGTAGCTCCTACCAATGCCACTGTATTAATTACCGGAGAGTCAGGAACCGGTAAAGAAATGTTAGCGCAAAGTATACATCAACTAAGTGATCGGAAAAATAAACCTTTTATCATTTTTGATTGTGGTGCTGTAGTTGAAAGTTTGGTTGAGAGTGAATTGTTTGGTCATCAAAAGGGCTCATTTACAGGAGCAAATAGAGACGTAACAGGGCGGATTCAGGAAGCCGATGGCGGTACTCTATTTTTAGATGAAATAGGCGAATTACCACTTGAGGTACAAGTAAAACTATTGCGTTTTGTACAAGAAAAACAATACTCTAAAGTGGGAAGTGGTAATGTTAAAAAAGTTGACGTGCGCCTAATTGCTGCAACTAACGTAAATTTAAAAGAACAAATTAGCAAAGGTAAATTTCGTGAAGATCTATATTTCCGCTTAAACGTATTCAAGATTGAAAATGTACCTCTAAGACAAAGAACTGATGATATTGTTCTTATTGCTAAGTCGTATTTAGATATTTTTTCTAACGAATACAATAAAAGCATTATTGACTTCAGTGAACCGGCAAAACAAGCTCTATTGGAATACCTCTGGCCAGGTAATATTAGAGAGCTTAAAAACTTAGTACATCGCTCTGTAATTGTTTGTAGTGATAACATTGTTACTTGTCATCACCTTGGTTTATTTCCTGCAAATCCAAATTCCAACAGTGATACATGCGAATTGCCTGAGCAAGCTGTTAATACAAATGAAGCTATTGCTGTAAATAGTGATTTTACTAAACAAGACAATGATTTAGAGGCTAAACAGTCAGGAAATTCAATCTGTATTGCGAAAGATTTAATAAACCATTGTTTACCAAGCCATGCTAGTGAAAATACTTTTAAAATTGGACCTTGGATTGAGTACCAACTTTACCGAGTTAGTCTCGAACAACATCAACAAATTGCGCTGCAAGCAGCTAATAGCTTAAATCTTGCTGAAAGCACATTTCGTCGCCGTTGGAAAAAACTGCAAGCAGATGTTGAATTGAATAATTATGTCAGTTCATTTGAACAAAAAGCGTTAGTTGCGCATATTCAACAATTGAAAATGGTTGAATCGAAGGTAGCTTTTTCACAATCTCTACTTGCACAAGCCTGTAAAGAGTTACGACTCAGTGTAAAATTAACGAGTAGTCTATTAGATGTTTCGCCACCAACATTAAGACGATTAGTAGCAAGTTAAATTAATGGAATAGGTATAACAAATTAATTAAGTTGTTGTGTATTGAGATGAATAGACATGACATTGCTTGAGCAGGCTTAAAAACTGCTCTTTATCTCGATCCAAACTGTCTTCGGGGAGATATACGTGGTAGCCATAGGCAATATCGAGATTTGTGCTTTGCTGTAACCAAGCACCTACAGGTCCGGTTAATAACTTATCTTTTATGTTGAACCCATCGAAGTGAATTGTCCCTTGTGCCATTGTTAACTGTGAATTTTTTACAGCTAATTTAATCAATTCCTGTTGTTCATGAATAAGTTTATTCGCTAGCCTAGGAGCAACAGACTTTGCTAATGCCTCTAATGAAGAAAGCTTAATACCGATATAAGGTAGGAGAACATTTTCACCTTGAATATCTGCCTTTACTTCGCCAATTCGTGTTACATCTGCCCAGTTTATTTGCCATTGTCCTCTACGGTGATGATATTTTATTGTTTTAGGGGTTAACTCATAACTTATATTCGGTTCGTTATGTTTAAAATATCCTATTAAAACAACAATAAAGCTCGCTAGCATAAGGGCTGTTAATTGTAATTTGAAAAAATGCCAGTATGCTAAATTCAACATAAAGCATATACACATAAAAATTAAACCTAATATCAATATAAACAAGCCATTACGTTTAGATTTTGGTTTGATTATTAAAGTGTTTTTATTGTGCATAGTAAGACCGTAAATGGATAATTGTGCAAACAAAACTTGAATTTTTAGTATTTTTTATCATAGTTAGTATAGTGTTAAGTAAAGCTTAAGGATAAGAATGGCGCAATATCATCTTGATGATAAAACTTTTAAAGTTGGTGGTAAAACCATTGCTATTATTAGCTATCTCTCAATTATAGGTTGGGTTGTTGCACTGCTACTGCATGGCAATAATCCTACTAGCTTTGCCGCATTTCATTTAAGACAAACTCTTGGTTTACTGCTCACTTGGGTCATTTTAAGTTTTATTCCTATTGTTGGTTGGGTTTTAGCGTTACCCGTATTGGTTCTATGGGCTATTGGACTATATTATGCTTTTGATCATCAGCGTAAGCCGGTGCCGGTAATTGGAGATTTTTTTGAGAAAAGTTTTAACACCTTGATCGAATAGTAGCCAACATCGATTAATTGATAAAATTCACCTAGTTTAATCCCTACCTTTGTGCTTAAATCGTAACAAGAACAACACGATATCTATCCGGATTATTAATTGATCAATATTTACCCTGCAAACCGTATGGAAGACTTGCTTACTTTATTTGATGAAGTACAGAAAGTGTCGACGTTACCCGTTTTGTCCAAAGAAGTTGTACTAGTACAAAACCCTGGTATGCAGCATTGGCTAAATATGAAACAAGCGGAAATATCAGGCATAAGCATGAATGCTAGCTTTGTGTTACCGGCGCAATTTCTTTGGCAGCAACTGCGCATTTTATCTGGAGATGATGTTCCTGACCAATCTCCCTATTCAAGAGAAGTACTTGCCTGGCGTATTGATGCACTTTTGCAAAGCGCTGATGTTTTAAATAACAAAAATTGTCAGCAAGCTAACCAATATTGGCAAAAACATAATACTGCCGATCCATTAAAGCGATTTCAGCTAGCGGTGCAAACAGCTGATTTATTTGAACAATATTTAATTTATCGACCAGATTGGATTGATACTTGGGCAAAAGGTGATTTAGTTTCAAGTTTCGATAGTAGCGCTCGTGAGCAAGAAAAATGGCAAAGTTACTTGTGGTACTTACTACATAAGCAGAGCCCATATAATCCTAAAACACTAATATCAACAGCCAAAAATAATTTAACAATATATAAGGATATGTTGCCAAAAAGGATTTCAATTTTTGGCATAAATGCATTGGCACCAATGTGGATAGACTTTCTCAATTCATTATCAACAATTATTGAAGTGCATTTTTATCATTTGAATCCTTGTTATGAATATTGGGCTGATATTAAAACCGATAAAGCTAAAGCAAAACAGGCCTACTTAGCTCAGGTAGCTAAATGGCCTGAAGATGCACTGCATAACGATAGTGCTAATCCATTATTGGCAAACTTAGGCCAACAAGGCAGAGAGTTTCTTTCTCTACTGCATAGTGGCGATACTATTGAAATACCGCTATTTGATCAGTTATTTGATCATTCTAATTTAAGTGATGAAACCGCCGCTATAAATAAACCATCGGTTTTACTGCAATTACAAAAAGATATATTAACGTTAACTGATAAGCGAGAAGAACCCGTTACCGTAGTTGATGACAGTATCACCATTACTTCAGCCCACAGTGCATTACGGGAAGTGCAAGGATTACACGATTATTTACTGCATCTATTTAACAACGATAGCAGCTTAACACCAAAAGATATTCTAGTAATGTGCCCTCAAATTGAACAATATGCGCCTTATATTGATTCGGTTTTTGTACGTGGTTGGGATGACATTGGCGAATCTGTACCACCGCTACCATGTTCAATTGCTGATAGAGTTTCAAAAGACTCTGAGCCTTTAGTCGCGGCGTTTAGTGAATTACTTTCTATGCCAGATAGCCGATTTGGGGTGAATCAAATATTATCATATTTACGCTTACTACCTTTACAAATGCGCTTTGGTTTAAGTGAGCATGATATTGAGTTGATAACCGATTGGTTAGATAAAGCAAATGTGCATTGGGGCCTAGATGCTGAACACAAAAATAGATTACTGGAAACAGAGCAAGCAACAGCACAATTTACTTGGCAACAAGGCTTAGATCGATTGTTAAAGGGCTTTGCTTATGGTGATAGCACTAGTTTATATGCAGATGATATGGTTCTACCTTGGGTTGAAGGCAATAACGCCATAATATTGGGCAAGCTATTGTTGTTGTGTGAACAGCTTAAACAAATGAGTATCAGTTTAAATAAAGCTAAAACTGCAGAGCAGTGGCAACAATGCTTAGAAGGTTTTATAGAACGCTTATTTTTAGGTGAAGAGAGCGATAATGGTTTGGTTATCATTAATCAGGCAATTTCGTCGTTTGCTTTGTATTGTAATGAAGCAGGTTATACTGATGCCATTGAATTAACTGTGGTACGTGAATATTTAAACCAACACTTTAGCCAACCGGATCCTGGCCGACAGTTTATGATCGGCCAAATAACATTTTGTTCAATGTTACCTATGCGTTCGATACCTTTTAAAGTTCTTGCAGTGCTAGGGCTTAATGATGGGGAATTTCCTCGGCAACGACAACCTCTAGGCTTTGACTTAATGTCTATGACTAGTGTTATGCCTGGTGATCGCTCTTGTCGAGGTGACGATCGATACTTGTTTCTTGAAGCACTCATATCCGCTAGAGATAACCTTTATTTAAGCTTTCAAGGTAACGATATAAGAAATAATAATGAACGCCAGCCTTCAATTGTATTACGTGAGCTGATGGATTATTTGAGAGCAGGATATGGTTGGGATTTTAAAGTCGAAAATCAAACAATAAAAAGCCAACTCAGACAATTACCATTACAAGTGTTTAGTCTAGATAATTTTAGTGCGCTTAACCCATATAAAAGCTTTGATAATAAATGGCTGAAGCTTGCTAAAGTCAGTGAACAATCGTTAGATATTGAGTTTAACGAGCAAATACTTGCTTTACCTGAAGAACAAGTTTTTGAAACGAGCTTAGCGCAAGTAAACCGATTTTTAACTAACCCTGCACAAGTATTTGCTGAGCAGCGACTTAAATTGTTTTTTAATAAAAACGAACAAAATATTGACGATGCTGAACCATTTACCTTTAGTCATTTAGATAAATATCTATTTCAACAAGATGTTTTATTTGAAGATATCGCTCAAAATAGCAGTGCTAATCCATCAGCTCTTTATCAACAAGCGTTATTATCAGGAGACTTTCCTGATAATCCATTGTTCGCAGAAAAATTATCAGATTGGCAAATGACAATGCATAATTTTTCTAAAGCGGTATCTAGTCAGATACAAAGTACTTTAGAAACGTCGAACTCATTTGAACAGCTGATATCAAAACTTGATCAAAGTATTCAAATAAACCCTAGCAGAGATATTATAGGTGACATTGGTGCCACTCAGTCATGGCAAATCAGCGGTGATATAACACTTTATCAAACAACTAATATGCTAGTGCATTTTAGTTATCGACCAGCTAAGGTAAAAGCAAAAGACTTGAGTCAATTATACCTTAATCACTTATTGTTAAGTGCGTTAAGCCCAAGCGATAAACAGGTTTGCAGCTTGGGCTATTACCTCAATGAAAAAGATAATAAATTACAAAAGGTTAGTTTTAACCCGATTGAAGATGCCAGAGGCCAACTCTCTCATATATTAGCTTATTATCAACTAGCACTAACTAAACCATTATTACTGAATAGTATTATCGCCGATAAACTTTTTTGGAAGTCGGGCAAAGGTGGGGGCAAATTTGTTGATACAGAATTTAATCAGGCTGATTTACATAAACTTTGGCATGATGGCTTTAACACTAGCGGGTTAGAGAGCGATCCTTACCTAAATTATTTTTGGCAACAATGCCCTAATTTACAAGAGTTTAGCCAAGGTTTTAGCGACATATATAAGAACCTTTATCTAAATTTAAGTATCACAGAACAAGACTTAGCTGCTCAAGTAGTCTCAACACCAGAGGTTACCAATGAATAATATAACAACTAAAGCCAAGCCTATTCCTCAAGCACTACAGGCCGAAGCTTTACCATTAAATGGTTGTCACCTTATAGAAGCAAGTGCCGGCACAGGTAAAACCTTTAACATTACCCGTATCTATTTGCGCATGTTGTTGGAACGTAAGCTAAGTGTTGAAAACATTTTAGTGATGACGTTTACCAAAGCTGCAACAGAAGAAATCCGCGGTAGAATAGATGAATTTTTACGAGATGTACTAGCTAACTGGCAAGAATATACAGAAATTAAGCCACAACCGTATTTTGTCGCACTTGCTAAAAATATTTCTTTTAAAGATGCGCAGGTAATTATTAAAAATGCATTAATTAACCTTGATGAAGCGTCTATATTCACCATACATGGCTTTTGTAAACGAGTTTTATCGCAACAAGCGTTTGCATCAGGAATGAATTTTAATGCTCAAATGGAAGCTGATGACAGCGAAATAGTGCTACAAGCTTGTCAAGATCATTACCGCGTATTAGCTCAAGCTGAACCATTAGCTGATTACAAACTTTTTGTCGAAAACTGGGCAACACCAGAAGCATTTTTAGCAAGCTTTAAAGGTTTGCTTTATGACGAAAACTTACCAAGCATTAGTGATAAACAAAGTTTAGTTAGTTCAATGCAAATGCTCGCAAAAACTTCCGAGCAAGAATTATTTGACTACGAACAAACCATTTACGAAGCGCTTATTGATAGTAAAAAAGCGAAAGCTCGTGACACCCGAATAGAAGAGTTTGAGCAGCTCTTACAATTTTTAAAACAGCTGCAATTGTTAAATGCAGATATAGAAAGTCTTCTCAGTAGTGCGCCTGATTTTAAATTTATTGCAGCTAATCGATTTGCAAAATCGCCACTTAAACCTCAATTAAAACTTGCCTTTAAAACTACAGGTGAATTAAGTAAAACAATCAAAAATTTTGGTGCCGCGTTACTTAAGTCTGCAGCTTATGCTCTAGCTATTGATGCAGTAAAAGAGGTTAAGAACAAGGTGTTAGAAGGAAAGCGTCAGAGAAACTTGCTGAACTTCGATGATTTGATCTCTCAGCTTGAGTTCGCGCTTGAAAATGAGCGGGATTGTGAGATTCAGCCATTAACAAAAGCCTTAATTGAGCAATATCCAGTAGCACTTATCGATGAGTTTCAAGATACTGATCCGAAGCAATTTTCTATTTTAAAACAACTGTATTTTAATAATGCAAAACCTGATAATGCACAAGATGAGTGTTCGGCGTTGTATCTCATTGGCGATCCTAAACAAGCTATTTACGGGTTTCGTGGTGGTGATATTTTTACTTATTTAAGCGCGAGTGAATTGGTTGATCACCAATGGGTTATGGACACAAATTGGCGCTCATCTTCAGCTATGATTGCCGGTTACAATCACTTGTTTTATGGTAATGAACTTAGTAACACTGCAAAAGATGTATTTGGCTTTAATATACAGTATCAACCGGTTCAGCCTTCAGTTAATGCAGATAAACAGCAGTTAATTGATGATACTGAATATAAAGCACTACAGTTTGTAGATTTTCAAGCGAGTGATGAGTTTGAATATAGGGGGTATATTAAAACCGACTTCCGTGAACATATGGCACATTGGGTTGCTGCTGAGGTTGGCCGTTTATTACATAACGCAAATTTAACCACAGCAACTAGTTCTGAGTCAGTAAAAGCGGCTGATATAGCAATTTTAGTAAGAGATGGTGGTGAAGCTGAAGATATCAAACAGGCACTCAATGCATTAAATATCGACAGCGTTTATAAATCGCAACGCTCAAATTTATTTTTAAGTGATATTGCCCAACAATTTGTGGCGGTTTTAAATGCCATTATCAATCATGAAGATGACAGAGCATTTATTAAAGCCTTATCGGGACCATATTTTTCTTACTCGCCAAGTAAACTTTATGAAATTCAAAATGATGAAGTCGTGTGGGAAAAAGTGCGCGGCGAATTTAACCGCTTAAAAGCGATTTGGTTTAAACGTGGCTTTATGGCAATGGCACTAAAAATATTGCATGATAACTACCTTGGTAGCAAGCAAGATAATGAACGCCAACTCACTAATATCATTCATTTATTTGAGTTATTACAAACGGTTAGCCAAAGATTAAAACAACCACAAGAGCTAATGGCTTATTTGTCTGAACAATGCCAGACCCCAAATCAAAGTGAAGCCGAACTACGATTAGAAAGTGATGCCGACCTTATCCAAATTGTTACTCAACATGGCTCTAAAGGCCTTGAGTATCCTATTGTATTTGTGCCGTTTACCAGTCGGCATAAAAACCCTGTCAAATTTGGTAATTCATTTAAAGAAGTTTTAAGATCTCATCAGCAAGAAGGTCGTTTATCGGTTCATTTAGGTGATGATGCTTACGCCAGACAGTGTATGGCCGAAGAAGGCTATGCTGAGGACGTACGTTTGCTTTACGTAGCAGTTACCAGAGCTAAACATCGTTGTTACTTAGCTTGTACTCCCTTTCAAGACTATGACAAGTCACCACTAGGTAAAGCTTTGCAATTAACTAATGGTCAATCATTTGCAGACGGTATAAAGCCTCTCATTGCATTTGCTCCGCATGCCATTGGTGTGACAGAAGCAATAGGATCAAACTTTACCGGCAATATTATCGATGAGATAAATCGACTAGAAGAATTCAAAGAAGAAAACTTTACCGGTCGAATTGAACGCGACTGGTGGTTAAGCTCATTTTCTGCCTTAACTCGAAATACCCGCCATACCGGTAGGAACGAGCCTGATAGGGATATGGAAGAAGCTGATATAAATAAGCCTGTGTTGAAGAAAGACGTGATTCGTTTTGCCTTTCAAAAAGGCGCCAAAACCGGTAATTTATTGCACGATGTATTTGAACGTATAGATTTTGTTCAACCTAATTGGCAAAAAGATGCCTGTTTTAATTTAACTAAATTTGGAGAGTTACCTAACGGTTTTGAGCAAAAAGATGTGTATGACTGGCTACAAGACTGTCTAGATACGCCTTTTAATGAGCACAATGACTCTCTAGCACACTTATCTATTGAAGAAACACTTAGAGAGGCTGAGTTCTATTTCCCGATGGAAAACGTTGATTTAGGCTGTTTAAAGAATTTATTAACACAATTTCGAGAATCTTTAGGCCTATCAGCTGAAAGTCTTGGGCAAGTTGACACAGAGTTACCTGCATTTGGGCAATTAAAGGGCATGATGCATGGCTTTATTGATTTGATTTTTAGCAAGGATAATAAGTATTACATTTGCGATTATAAATCTAGCCACCTGGGCGATAAATTTAGTAATTATTTGCCTGAAAAACTAAGCATGAATGTGATAGAAAATTTTTATGACTTACAGTTTTTAATTTATTCTTTGGCTTTGCATCGGTATTTAAAGCGTCGAGTACATAACTACTCTATTGATACACATTTTGGTGGTGTTTATTATTTTTATTTACGCGGTATGAGTGCTGGTAATGAAGATTTTTCTGGTGTTTTCTTTAATAGTTTATCAACTGAGTTGTTACAACAACTCGACCAGCTGTTTTCTGGCTATAAAGTATCAGTAGATCTAGATACCGAGGAGTACAGCAATGAATAGTTCAGTGTCCTGGCTTCCTTATCAATCTTTTTACCAAGCAGAACAAGAGCTTGAAGGTATTCAAGCGATTGATTATTACCTAGCGTGTAGCTTGTTAGAGAACAGTCAGAGTAAATCAGCTCTGTTATTTCATTTGTTTCTAGCACTAAGTGCTAGCCAGCGTGATGGTCATAGTTGCTTAGATTTAAACTCTTTGAGCGAGCAAACCTTGTGGCAGTACACAATAGAACCAACTGAAAATAGTTACTATTTTAATGTGCCAACCGAAGAAAAAGCCGGTTTCACCTTTGATGATTTAAATACTCTACAGTCCAGCTTGACAGAATTTGAAGTGACCGATGTTGCCTGCTCTGAGCAGCTTGTAGTTTTAGAGCATCAACAATTATATCTACGCCGTTATTGGCAATTTGAATTAGAGCTAGCTAACTATATTAAGCACAGGTTATTACAAACTAAAAGTGTAGATATAAATCAGACGGCAAGCATAATTCAAGCGTTATTTTCAGAGTCTAGCGCTGATGTTGATTGGCAACTTACCGGGGTTGCTAATGCATTAAATAAAACATTTTCTATTATAGCTGGTGGCCCAGGAACTGGTAAAACCTATACAGTGACCAAATTGTTAGCCGGTTTATTGATGCAAAATGATAATATTCGCATTGAAATGGTTGCTCCGACAGGGAAAGCCGCGCAGCGTTTGTCTGAATCAATTGTAAATGCAGTTAATTCGTTTAAACAGCAACAGGTAATAGATGAGAATATATTAGCTAAAATACCAACTACAGCTTCTACAATACATCGTTTATTAGGTGTGATTAAAAATAGTCCTAATTTTAGACATCATCAACAAAATCAATTAAATGTAGATGTTGTTCTAATCGATGAAGTGTCTATGGTTGATTTACCTATGATGACTCGTATTTTTAGAGCATTACCTGACGGTTGCAAGGTGATTTTGCTTGGCGATGGAGATCAACTTCCTTCTGTCGCTACCGGTAGTGTACTCGCCGACTTAGCACCTTGGTCTGATACTCAATATAGTGTAACCAATAAAGATTTCATCGAACAAGTAACGCATCAGTCTTTACCTTATTTTGCTAAATCTCCAAGTATAGATTATCTAACTTATCTAACCTTAAGCCGTCGTTTTAGTGGTGATGGTGGAATTGGTAAAGTTGCTAAATTGGTTATCGCATCTAAAGCTGAAGAGTCATGGGCTTTGTTAACCGAAAAGACAGACAAGGAGCTTGATTTTATTGGCGATAAGCTATTAGCCGAAACTGTTAAACGTTTGACTGAACAGTTTTATGCTCCAATCTTTAAGGCTAAATCTATTGAGCAAGCTTTTACACTATTAGATAAATTTAGAATACTGGTGCCGACAAGAGTTGGCGAATCAGGATTAGAAAATATAAATTCATTAGTTGAGCAACACCTTCACAACCAGCACTGTATTGTAAGCAAGCATGAGAATTATCACGGCAGGCCAATTATGATCAGCCAAAATCATTATGGTGTGAATTTATTTAATGGTGATATAGGTTTGCAATTTAAGGACTGTTCGGGGCGACTTATGGCATATTTTGCTGAAGGTGAAGGCTATCGAGCTATCTCAATTGCCCGCTTACCTAGCTTTGAAACAGTATATGCAATGACTATTCATAAGACACAAGGCTCTGAGTTTGAAAATGTTGCATTAATCCTTCCTGAATTAGGGGCAAATCGTTTATTATCTCGAGAATTAATTTATACCGGAATAACTCGAGCTAAAAAACACTTGCAAATATTTTGCAGTAAATCAGTTTGGCAGACAGCTGTTAACCAAAAAGTAAGTCGAGCTTCGGGTTTAACAAATCGTTTAATGTCCTTTTTAAAGAAGTAATCTAATACCATGAAATTAATAGAAATAGATAAAAAACGCTATCGTCAGCATCTTAATCAAATTATCGTAGGTTTCATTGCCTGTTTCCTGATCATCTCGTTAATTTTAGGTCAATTTTTTATCATGCTATTTGCTGCTCAAGATGGTAGTGGTGATAACTTTTGGCTTAATTTTTCAGGCGTTGCCTTAGCGCTAGTTTTATCATTAGGTATTATCAATAAATACAAAACTCACCATTTTATGAGTGAAGTATTTTATGTATGGCAGTTGAAACAACAAATTAATTTTATTTATAGAAAATTAAAAACGGTTAAAAGCAAAGCTTTTTCAGATGTGGATATTGATGCTCTAATTATCCTTAGTTTTTATTATAAAGCTTGTAGACAATTATATAATTTAGATGATAACACCATTACGTTATCTTCTTTGGCGAGAGAAGAAGATACTCTGTTAGAGTTTATTCGAGCTAATAATTTATCAATAAATAGTGAGGACTATCAACAGCAATTCATAAAAGATGTTTAATAACAATAATTTGAATTTATATTCAGTTTTTATAAGATTCTATTATGCCAAGCCTATTAAGTTAGATCCGAGTAGGAAATAAATGGAGTAGGGTTAGTTTTACACTTTTAATTGGACATATTTTATATTAAAACTTGGTAAAACCTAGGGTTAACACTAGAATTATTGCAGGGTTTTATTTTCTTTTCGCAAGAATTGATGGCTCTGTAGCTTTGATGTTTAATTTCTTATGTAGTTGTTTGAGTTGTTTATAAATTGCAATAAATACTAAGGATAGTATGTGCAGGAGTCTGAGAAAGAATTTGTTTTGGATGAATGGTTAATTTATCCTGAAAAATCAATGATTAAACGTAATGATGAACTAATCCATTTAGAACCTAAAATAATGGAGGTTTTAGTTTATCTGATTAAAAATGCTAATCGTGTTATCTCCCGAGAAGAACTTACCGAAAAAGTCTGGCAATCTAATTTTGCTTCCGATGAAGTGATCACCCGAGCAATATCAGTTCTTCGTAAGAAGTTAGATGATACAGGTAAAGTGCACCGCTTTGTTAAAACTATACCTAAACATGGCTACGTTCTGGAATATTCAGATCAAATCGAAGCCCATGTTTTACCTGCTTTTGAAATAGAAAGTGATGTAAGCGACGTTGAACCAACAATAAATAAATTGATTAGGCCAATGTGGGCACTAACGATAGCAGCAGTTGCAATCGTAACGTTAGTAGCGGTGTTAGCTGCAAATTTATTTAATAATAGAGAGCATCAAAAAAGTGACCAGATCTACTTAAAGGTAGATGAGTTTGTTGCTTTAGATAGCCTGCCATCAAGCGAAATGGTTGCCAGAGTATTATCAGAGCAATTAATCACCACTCTTAGTAATTCTGACTACGCTAAAATTAGCATTCAAACAGATTCAATTGTAGACATAGTAAATGATGTCGATTTTATCATTAACGGTGGGGTTAAAGAGTTAGAAAGCGAATATCATGTCAACTTACATTTTATCGATGGTAATTCTGGTGATGTATTGTGGAGCCAGTCGTTTGCCGGTGACAAAAAAATGTGGCACCAACTCGTTAATAACATCAGTAAAACTATAGATTACTTCATAAGTGTTGCTTACAAAGATAATTTAGATTTGAAGCAGTTATCACTTAAAAATTTACAAGCTGCTATTCTCATTCACCAAGCCCGTGAATTGCGTTTTATTGACGAACAGAGTAACTTTGATTTATCGATCAATATTTTACAAAACGCTCACATTTCTTACCCTAATGAAAAACAAGTTATAATGGAACTTGCACTGGCTTACCTTAAAGAAAAAGGCAGTTATTCTTCATCTAAGCACCTTCTTTTAGTAAAACAACTTTTAGATCAGGCTGAGCAAGCCAAATACAAAAAAGGCATCTATTGGCTGGTTAAAGCGTTATATCAAAAAGCGAATAAAGAAATAAGTATTAAGCAAGCTATCGTTTTAATTGAAAAGAACAGATTGATAGAGCCAGATAATGTTGAGTTATTAGCTATTTTGGCTAGGCTATATCATATTAACGGCCAAGACAGTAAAGCTATGACGCTCTTTTCAAATGCATTAGCAATAGAGCCAGATTTTTCTTTTGCAATTTATCAACGAGCCAAGTTATTAAGCATTAAAAATAAAGAAACTCCCAAACTAACAACAAATTAGTAAGGGAGTTTCATTCATAGCTTTGTTGGCTTTTAATTTCTATTAATAATCCCACTCATTAAAAGATAGCCGGGGATTTTTTAAAAGTTTACATAAAGCTTGTCTGAATCGTTTAAGGCGATATCTTCAATACTTACGTCACCTAAAGAATCATTCAAACGCTCTGCTGTTTTGTTTGCGCCATTATTCGCTGCAAACTCAGAAATGTTTTCGCCATTACATACAACTTTAAGAGCGACTGTTTTCGTTTTTAAACGATAGCCATCAACAGTATTGTGGAAACGGATGGTATTGTTAGATTTTGCCGCTTTACATACATCAATTAATGCAGTTTCCATATAATTTGACATGCCAGCTGCTTGGACCCCACTTGATAGTAATAATGAAGAAGCAATGATTAATGCACCTGTGGTAGTAGTTAATGTTAGTTTAGTAGTGTTCATGATGTGCTTTCCTTTTCTGTGTGTTTTGTATTTTTCATAAAAGTGGTTGTAATAACCGTTTTCAAATAATAAATTTTTAGTTTTATATTTATATGTAGATTATTCGTTTTTACTAATCCTATTGATAAAACTGTTTTAATTAATATTTGTTTGCGTTGACCTATTAATTAAAGGATTATTTGACATTAAAAACCTGATGAAAACCTGATGAATATCTGTTTTATATCTATGATAAACATTATTAATCAAGGGTTTATATGCTTAGTTGTGTGGAGTGTGTGTAAAAAGCTTAAGAAACATTAAGTTTTTATATAAAAAGGTATTATTAACTTAAATGTTACAAAGTGTTAATTGTGGGCGTGAATAAATATGTTGTTTTTGTGAGAAGTTATTTGTCAAAGCTGTAGGGTAAGTAATAATCATTTACTTGGTCATTAGATTTTGTCATTCTAAATGAAAAAAAATACAGGTTTTGTTTCATAAAATTAGGCATTTAGAAAATATAGGCTAATCTAAAGATAAGTATTAGACGATCTAAATGCTTAATAAAAAAAGTGTTATCGATTTGAATGCGAATTATAAAATAAAGAGAATGGGGAACGCGAATGCAATCATTACAAGTAAAAGATTATTTAAATACTCATCCTGTTACTTTTACACCAAATATGGCGATAGAAGAGGCAAGCGAGTTGATCACCAAAACTCATGAGCTTGGTGGACCAGTTGTTGATACTAACGGTAATTTAATTGGCTTTTTATCTGAATCAGATATTTTGGGTAAAATGCTAGAAACTGGTTATTACAATGAGCATGTTAGCTCGGTAGATCAACTAATGAGAAAAGATGTGTTAGTAATGAAGCCATACGATAGTATTGTTGAGTTGGCACAAACTATGATGCAAGCTAAACCCAAGGTTTACCCTGTAACTGACGACGATGGCAATTTGTTAGGAACCATCTGCCGAAATGATGTATTAGCTGCATTAGATTCACATATTAGAGCATCATTTCATGTAACCACAAAAACGGGTTAAAATTTAGCTTGTAAACCCCTTAACTCTATAATTTGTATAAAGCAGCGTTTACGTTGCTTTTTTCATTTTGAAATTCTGTTAATATTGCCACAGTTTTGTACTTAGCATTTTATGAGTAAATTTTGTCCGAACAACCATTAGATTTCAAACCTTTATTAGACACTTTATTTCAACAATTGAGTAATACACGCAATTGCGATAGAGGCATACTTAAAAAGCGCTTACATAACCTTAAACATATTAAAAATGAACAAAAAAAGCTCAATGCTTTAACAAACATAGAGCAGGCCATAAACTATTCGATAACGAATAAAGTTAAATTACTATCAGCAATTCCAAAAATTTCTTATCCAGAGCAACTGCCAGTATCGCAAAATGTTGATAAAATAAGCAAAGCGATAGAAGCTAATCAAGTGGTGATAATAGCCGGTGAAACTGGCTCTGGTAAAACCACACAAATTCCGAAAATTTGTTTAGAACTTGGTCGCGGAGTAGAAGGTTTTATTGGACATACACAACCAAGACGAATTGCAGCAAGAACAGTAGCGAATCGAATTGCAGAAGAAATGAACTGCAAATTAGGTGAGCAGGTGGGTTATAAAGTTAGATTTACCGATCAAGTGTCATCTAATACTTATGTAAAACTAATGACCGACGGTATTTTACTAGCGGAAATGCAACGCGATAGATTACTAAGACAATATGACACCATCATTATTGATGAGGCACATGAGCGCAGCTTAAATATTGACTTTATTTTGGGATATTTAAAGCAAATCTTACCTAAACGCCCAGATTTAAAAGTAATCATCACCTCCGCAACAATTGATCCGATGAAGTTTTCTAAGCATTTCAATAATGCCCCCATTATTGAAGTGTCTGGAAGAACATACCCTGTAGATATTCATTACAGCCCATTAGATGAACAAGAGGGCGATTATGTTAATGGAATAATTGCTGCGGTTGATCAATTAGATAATTTGCCTATGGGGGACATCTTAGTCTTCTTAAATGGTGAACGTGAAATTAGAGACGTGGCTAGCGCATTAGAAAAAGAGAAATTAAGAGATACGCAAATACTGCCATTATTTTCACGATTAACTGTTGCTGAGCAAAATAAAATATTTGCTCCACATCGGGGGCGCAATATAGTGTTAGCTACCAACGTGGCTGAAACGTCGTTAACAGTTCCCGGTATTCGGTATGTTATTGATCCAGGGACTGCTCGAATTTCCCGTTACAGCTATCGTACAAAGGTACAACGCTTACCAATTGAACCTATATCACAAGCCAGTGCCAATCAACGCTCTGGTCGTTGTGGTCGTGTTGCAGCGGGTGTTTGTATACGCTTATACTCAGAAGAAGATTTTTTATCTCGACCTGAATTTACAGATCCAGAAATTATACGAACCAATTTAGCGACGGTAATACTGCAAATGCTAGCCTTAGGTCTAGGCGATATTGGTCAATTCCCATTTTTACAAGCACCTGATAGCCGTAATATTAATGATGGTATGCGTTTGTTAGAAGAGTTAGCAGCGATAAAGTCGGCAAAATCAATAAGACCATTGCTTACTGATACTGGTAAAAGTTTATCTAAATTTCCGATTGATCCTCGCCTCGCTAAAATGTTACTCAGTGCGAAAGAGTTAGGCTGTTCACAACAAGTCGGTATCATAGTTGCGGCATTAAGTATTCAAGATCCACGTGAACGGCCGATGGAAAAACAGCAGGCTGCAGACCAATCCCATAGCCGCTTCAAAGATAAAGAGTCTGATTATATTAGTTTACTTAATTTATTTAATTACATTAAGCAAAAACAGCAAGAGCTTTCAAACAACCAGTTTAGGCAGCTTTGTAAAAGAGAGTTTTTGTCATATTTACGTATTCGTGAATGGCAAGATATTATTTCGCAACTAAAACAAACCTTTTCAGAAAACAAATGGCCATGGCCAAATTTTGATGTTGAAGATGAATCTAATCATGATGTTTTGCATCAAGCTATTTTATCGGGCTTGTTGAGCCATGTTGGTAATTTAGATGAGAACAGAGAATATAAAGGCGCTCGTGGTAGCAAATTTTATATTTTCCCTGGTTCAGGTTTAGCGAAGAAAACACCAAAATGGATAATGGCTACAGAACTTGTAGAAACAAGTCGCTTATTTGCTCGTATGTGTGCAAAAGTTGATCCTGCCTGGCTAGAGTCATTAGCAGAACATTTACTTAAACGGAGTTACTCTGAGCCGCATTGGGAGAAAAAACGTGGTGAGGTTCAGGCTTTCGAACAGGTTAGTTTGTATGGTTTGGTCATTGTTCCCAAACGTAAAATAGCATTTAGTAACATTGAAGCAGATACATGTCGTAAAATTTTTATCAGAGAAGCTTTAGTTAATGGTGATTGCAATATTAATGAAAAGTTTCTTCAACAGAACAATAAACTCGTTGCATCAATAGAAGATCTTGAAGATAAGGCTCGTCGTAAAGACTTTTTAGTAGAAGAAGAAGAATTAGTCGATTTTTATTTGCAGCGAATTCCAGAGCATATTGTTGGTCAAATCAGTTTCCTTAGTTGGTGGAAAAAAACTAAAGTTAAACAACCTGAATTATTAAACTTCTCAAAACAGCAGTTATTAAAACAGCAAAATCAAACAATTAGCGCTAAAGATTATCCTGTATTCTGGCAACAGGGGAATATTAGTTTGCCGTTAACATACAATTTTGACCCCGGCGCTGATGATGACGGCATCAGTATAAATATCCCAGTAGGTGTTTTAAACCAAATTGAAGAGGTTGGTTTTGAATGGCTGATACCAGCTCTAAGATTAGAGTTAATCACCGCATTAATTCGCTCCTTGCCTAAACTGCAGCGCAAAAATTTTGTGCCTGCGCCAAATTATGCCAATGCATGTTATGAAACAATAGCACCAAACATGGGGAGCCTTGTAGAGGCTATTGAGAAGCAACTATTAAGAATGACTGGGGTACGCATACCGGAAGATAGTTGGGACTTTTCTAGTTTAACTGAGCACCTTAAAATGAACTTTAAGGTACTGACCAACAAAGGTAAGTTATTAAAACAAGGGCGTAATTTAACCCTACTAAAAGATCAGTTGCAAGGTAAAGTTAAAGAGTCGATTAAAGCAGTAGCTGAAAAGGGCATAGAGCGTGAAAATATCAAAGAGTGGGACTTTGATGATATACCCAAGGCTTATGAGAAAGAAATTGCTAATCTTGTGATTCAAGCGTTTCCCGCTTTGGTTGATAAAAACAAAGATGTTGCAATAGAATTATTTGAACATAAAAGTTTAGCCGAGCAAGCGATGTTGAAAGGACTAACACGGTTAGTGTTGCTAAATATACCATCCCCGATAAAATATCTTGAAGCAAAACTGCCTAATAAAGCGAAATTGGGGTTGTACTTTAACCCTTTTGGTAAAATTACAGAATTGTTAAATGATTGTATAGAGGCTTGCGCGCAGCAATTAATCAAAGACAGTGGCGATCTACCATATGAGCAAGCTGGTTTTAATCAAGCTCGTGATTTGATCAGGGCGGAGATCGCCGATAAGGTTCTGGCTAGTGCGATTAAATTAGAGCAAATTTTATCGTTAAGGCATGACATTGCTAAAAAAATGAAAGGTAGTATCGGACTAAATATTATTCAAGCTCATGGTGACATTAAGCAACAATTGGAAACGTTAGTCTTTAAAGGCTTTGTTAGCCATAGTGGTGTAGATAAACTTGATAATATTGTTCGGTATTTAAAGGGCATCATTCGTAGAATGGAAAAACTTCCGATCGATCCTAATCAAGATAGATTGAAAATGATTGAAGTTCACAAAGCGGAAGAGCTTTACAATGCTCTGTTGTTACAACAACCGAAAAATAAGCCTGTAGATAGCGAGATTATTGCAATTAAATGGATGATTGAAGAATTCAGAATTTCTGTTTTCGCCCAAAACTTAGGGACATCACTACCGATATCGTTAAAACGAATAAAAAATAAAATTGCTGAATACTAGGGGCTGTTGACTTAAACGCTGCAAAAATGCACAGCAAAGGTTACTAGGCCTGATTAAATAATAAATATTCTTCATAAAATTGACAAAAGCTGAACAAGTCCTTATAAAAGTAGGGTGTTTATTTTTATGTTTTTTAAGATCTTTGTACAAATTCAAATCTTAAATAACATGTTACTAATTTTGAAATCTATCTAATAATCAGATAATTACCTAATTGGTATAAGATAAGTTGTCGCAGTAGTAATAGAGGTATCTATGCACAAGTTTGATCAAGATTTTGATGAAAGTCGCTCAATGTTTAGAACTATGGTTAATCAGCAAATCACCATTACTTTGCTTGATGAAGAGACCAATATTGATGTTATGGTTAATTGTCGTGACATCAGTACAACAGGAATAGCCCTAGAAATAGAGCACCCTGTAGAGGTCGGCACGATAATTAAGTTTCATCATGAATGTGATGAACAACTATCTGCGCCTTTGACTGATTGCAAAGGCAGAGTGTTACGCTGTGAACAAGAAAGTAACGATTTGTTTTTATTAGCTATTGAAATTGTAGATAACGAATAAATAATTAGGGGCAGGTTTAAAATTATTTAGATCTGCCCCTAATTTATTTCCGCGCTAACTTCAGAAGTATATTTCATTCATAGATAGTGCAGGTATATTAATCCATTTGGCAGACTAAGCCTTTAAGGTAGTAACCTTCTGGGTAATTTAGCGAAATAGGGTGGTCTGCTGCCTGATGTAATCGTTCAATAATTCTCCCTTCGCGTTTTGCATCTAATGCCGCATCTGCAACAATTTTTTGAAATAAGCCTGAATCCATTAAGCCAGAACAAGAGAATGTTAATAATAAGCCATTCTTATTCAATAGTTGCATCGCTAACATATTGATGTCTTTATAACCTCGACATGCACCTTTAAGCTGAGCTTTTGAATCTGCGAACTTTGGAGGATCAAGAATGATCATATCAAACTTTTTACCTTGCTCACGATATTGGCGCAGTAATTTAAATACGTCTTGCTTGACAAACTTTACGTTTTTTTCTTGTAAATTGTTTAATTCAAGATTTTCCTTGCCAAGATCTAATGCTGTTTGTGATACGTCAACATTGATGACTTCTTTTGCGCCTGCTTGAGCACAATGCAATGAAAATGTACCTGTGTATGAAAAGCAGTTTAAAATTGTTTTATCTTTAGCATACCTTCCAGCAGCTAAACGAGAGTCTCGTTGGTCAAGATAAAAGCCTGTTTTGTGGCCTTTGTCGACATCGACTTTGATTTTAATGCCGTGCTCTTCAATAATGCATTCAGTAGATTCTAATGGTTTTGTGATCCAACCCTTAGTTAATTCTAGACCTTCCTTCTTACGTACATCAACATCTGATCGTTCATAGATCGCATGTTCTGGGTATAGTTCTTCTAATACTCTAAAGATACTATGACGATGAAAATCTGCTCCTGCACTTAACAGCTGACAACTTAATATGTTGTCATAGACATCAATTGTTAGGCCAGGGAGATTGTCTGATTCGCCAGCAATTAAACGGAAACCATTTAAACCGCCATCGGTGATAGGTTTTTCTCGTAATGTAGCAGCATTGATAAAACGAGTCCTAAAAAACTCATCATCGATGTTTTCATCTTGATTAAACGTCCACACTCGAACTCTAATTTGAGATTCTGGCGAATATGCGCCTTTGGCAAGCCAATTTCCTTTACTGTCAAAAATATCTACAGTTTCTCCCGGTAGAGGTTTTCCGATGATTTTATTGACCGCTTTGGAAAAAATCCAAGGATGGCGACGTAAAAGTGATTTTTCTCGCGCAGGATTTAACATTATTCGTGCAGACATACTATATTCTTTATGTAAGGTAAAAAGAGCACTGATTGTAAACAAAGCTGGCGCAGTTAACAATGCATACAATCAGGCGACAATAACAAAAGGATAAACTATGAAGGTTTGTTATATAGCGAAAGTAACTGGTGTCGTACAGGGTGTGTATTTTAGAGCCAGTGCCCAAAATATTGCCATAGACTATTCATTAAGTGGCTATGCACATAATCTTGAAGATGGTAGTGTAGAGGTTATGGTGTGTGGTGATGAAGATAATGTTCAACATATGCTCGACTGGTTGCATCAAGGGCCTGAAGAAGCACAGGTTGAAGACGTTAGCGTTGATCAAACACATCCTCGAGATATTAATCATTTTTCTATTGGTTAAGTTGCCTTTTAGCAATTTAACCTGTTGTTATTAGGATGGCGCGTGAAGTTTATAGATGTAAATGAACAACAAGAGCTAGTATTTAACCAAACACTAACACCAATTATTGCTGATGATGAATGTCTGTTAAAGGTACATGGGTGTGGTGTTAATCGTGCTGATTTATTACAACGAGCGGGGAAGTATCCACCTCCGCCCGGTGAATCGCCAATATTGGGGCTAGAAGTTTGTGGTGAAATTACCAAACTAGGCAGTGGGGTAGGTAGTTTTAACATTGGCGATAAAGTTTTAGGGCTTGTAGGAGGAGGTGGTTATAGCGAGTTTGTGAAAATTAAAGCATCACATATGATACCTCTGCCAGAACATCTTAGCTTTGCCCAGGGCGCGGCTATTGCTGAGGTTTATTTAACTGCATTTCAAAGTTTATTCTCAATTGCGAATTTACAACCTAAACAGCAAGTTCTTATTCATGCTGGCGCAAGTGGCGTTGGAACAGCTGCAATCCAACTATGTAAAGCAATAAACGCTCAAGTTACTGTTACGGTTAGCTCTGAAAAGAAAGCCAATGCTTGTAAAGCTTTAGGCGCAGATAACATTATTAACTATACCGAAGAGGATTTTGTTGCCTGGAAAAAACAAAATTTGAAATCAGGGTTTGATGTCATTTTAGATGTAGTTGGCGGTGATTATTTATCAAGAAATATTGATGTTGCAGCTTTAGATTCTAAAATTGTGATGTTAGCAATGCTTGGAGGACGCTTTTGTGAGAAAGTTGATGTCGCAAAAATGCTACTTAAACGAGTAAATATTCATGCATCTACGTTAAGAAGTCGATCTGATAGCTACAAAAGTAAGCTTGTCGAAGACTTTAGTGATAAGTTTTCTCTAGCTCTATCTAAAGGTCTTATTAAGCCTGTAATTGAACAAGAATTTGACTGGAGTGAAGCCGACCAAGCTCACAATTTAATGAGTCAAAATAAAAATATTGGCAAATATATCCTAACAATTAACCACTAAGCAGTTCATTGACAAACTATTGAAACAAAGGACAAGTAATACTTGTCCATTTGCCATGGACCATTCCTTCACATCCCTCGGCAATTGCTCCCTCGATAACTGCTCCTGCGTTATTCTACTTACATACATCCATGTACTAATGCATTGCTCTAATACATGACATCCATGTCATAATGTGAACATGGCATATACAACTTCCTTGTTTAAAACGGTTAGAAATTGACTCTCTTTAGGGATGCTCTACGTTTAGCTCAATGCTAATCAGCTACTTTTGCAAACCTTAATAACGTTTTACCATCCCTTTCTATGGTTTCATTAAACATTGAAAGGGGTCTTATCCAAATATTTCTGTCGCCATAAAGTGGTTGGTAAACAACAAATTCTTCTTCAGTTTCACTATGCTTAGCAACATGCAAAACTTGATAGAAATTGCCTTTAAAATGTTGATATTTTCCTGTGGGTATACTCATAAAATACTTATGTTTTTTATTAATTAGTTAAGTTTACCTTAATCGTGATCATTTCCAATACATACAGCTTACTTTTATTGCTGATTTAGAAATAGTTTCTTTAAAACGACAACGTGAAAAACTTCAAATATCTTCTATTATTATAACGTTAGGATTTTATGTGAGGATTTTATGGAAAGTGCTTTTAGTTTTTTATGGGCGTTAATTTTTTTGTATAGTGTTATAGCGGCCATGTTATTAAAAACAGGCAAAGCCAAGCCTTGTAGGCAAGTTGGTTATTCAGTATATGGTCATCTGGTTATGGCTGCAGGTGCATTAATAAATGGATTAGGACTAAACCCAGCAATCGGCGTGATTGTTATTATGTTTGGTGTTTATCTACATTATAAGGAAATGAACGAGCAGCAATAATTGCAGGGTAGCCTATACTGAAATAACTTTATAAGGAGCTTGTCATGCCCAAATATATCATTGAAAGAGAAATTCCTGATGTTGGTCAATTATCTTGTGATGAATTTACCGCTATTTCACAAAAATCCTGTTCGGTGATAGGTGAAATAGGTACTAGTATTCAATGGCTAGAGAGTTATGTTACCGACAACAAAATATATTGTGTATATATAGCACCAAATGAAGACGTAGTTATGGAACACGCTAATAAAGGTGGCTTTCCAGCTAATAGTATTCAACAGGTGCGTAGGATAATTGACCCTACTACTGCGGAATAACAGATAAATTATTTGATGCTCGTTATAACCTGAGGGAGGTTCCGCACAAAAGCACTGCGGAATGACGGTGTATTTTTTCTAAACGTATTTGACTTTCAACAATCTAAGTACAGTCCGTTGCTCTATCAACTGAGCTATTGAGGAATTACTTTCGTCTAGAAAGCAAAACAGAAAATACACCATCCATGGCATTTCTGCATATAGTTCTTCCATGAACAAAAAGGCCTGCTAGATAGCAGGCCTTCTTAAATGTGGCTCCTCAACCTGGACTTGAATCAGGGATAAACGCCGATTTTATAGAGAGTACAGTCCGTTGCTCTATCAACTGAGCTATTGAGGAATTACTTTCGTCTAGAAAGCAAAACAGAAAATACACCATCCATGGCATTTCTGCATATAATTCTTCCATGAACAAAAAGGCCTGCTAGATAGCAGGCCTTCTTAAATGTGGCTCCTCAACCTGGACTTGAACCAGGGACAAACGGATTAACAGTCCGTTGCTCTACCAACTGAGCTATTGAGGAATTATTTTTTATAGTAGGTAATTATCTACTTTTTGTGTGGCTCCTCAACCTGGACTTGATCCGGGGAGGAACGGCGATTTTATATTAGTCAGTCCGTTGCTATAGCAACTTCGTGTATATCATCACCAAATATGGCTCCTCAACCTGGACTTGAACCAGGGACAAACGGATTAACAGTCCGTTGCTCTACCAACTGAGCTATTGAGGAATTGTTCTTTACATAACCGCTTAAAAAGATTTTAAGCCATTACATTTAATTTGGCTCCTCAACCTGGACTTGAACCAGGGACAAACGGATTAACAGTCCGTTGCTCTACCAACTGAGCTATTGAGGAATTGTCGTTAAGCAACTTGCTTAACGGGGCCGAATATTATATTTCTATATCGAGCCTGTCAACACTAAAAATAAGATTAATTTCAATTGTTGTATTGTTTGCTTGTTTTGCGTACAAATTGCCGCTGAATTAGCCGCCTAGCGGCAAGTCGGTTGTTAATAAATTTTTAACAAAGTTTCTAATTTTCCTAAAAAGTTATCCACTGTTTCTGTGGATAAGTGTGTGTATTGAAGTGTAAACAATTTGTACAAGGCTGTTTCTATTGTATTTTATTATTTAGATATTGTATTTGTTAATACCTAAACGTGCGTATTTACAATGACTTATGAGATGATTGTTTATATTTGGAGCTAATGGCCTATTTTCTAAACAATCGAATATTTTATACTCAAAATGTGTATAAATTAATTGTTTTAGACAAAATGCTGATTAATTACTTAATAATCTAATAAATAATAGCTAGTACCGTTAGTATCTTTTACAATAATAAACTTTCCTTTCCCAAAGTATTATTTTATCGATGACAAAGAAAAATAAACGGACAAATCAAGATTTATTGAATGGTCCTGTTAATAGCACATTAAAAAATATGACCATTCCAATGATCTTTGGCATGGTATTATTAATGACATTTAACTTAGTCGATACCTTTTTTGTCAGTTTGCTAGGTACTCAACCTTTAGCAGCAATAAGCTTTACTTTCCCCATAACTTTTACCGTGATCAGCTTAGCAATAGGTTTAGGAATTGGTACGTCTGCGGTGATAGCAAAAACCTTAGGTAAAGGAAATACCGAAGATGCACGTAATGCTGCGACGGTTGCGCTATTGATAACATCAATCATCGTGATAATTTTATCTTTGCTGGGGTACGTATTTTCCGACCAAATATTTACTTTATTGGGCGCTAAACCTCATTTATTACCACTTATTCATGATTATATGGATTTATGGTTTTTAGGAAGTGTTGGTTTAATTGGCCCAATGATTGGTAATGCGGTATTAAGAGCTTCTGGTGATACTCATACGCCTAGTATAGTGATGGGTAGTGCAGGTTTAATCAATGCGGTATTAGATCCTGTATTCATTTTTGGTTTTGGACCAATACCTGCAATGGGTATTCAAGGAGCTGCATTAGCTACGGTTATTTCTTGGGGTTTTGGTTTAGCGTTTATTACTTATGTACTAGCATTTCAGCGTAAGCTCATTCATTTAACATTACCAGAATGGTCTGTTATAAAGAAATCTGCAAGGCAGATACTGCAAATTGGTTTGCCAGCTGCTGGGGCTAATATGTTAACACCTATAGCTGCAGCTATAATGACTGCTATTGTAGCTGGCTATGGCGAATCGGCCGTGGCAGCATTTGGTGTGGGATCTCGAATTGAATCGATTGCGTGTTTAGTAGTACTTGCTATGTCGATGACTTTACCACCATTTATTAGCCAGAACTTTGGTGCTGGTAATATAGAGCGGGTTGAGCAAGCTTATAATGTTTCAGCTAAATTTGTCATAATGTGGCAAATTGCAATTTATGCAGTGCTTATTGTCATTTCTCCTCTTATCACTTCTGCCTTTGCAAAAGAGCAAAGCGTGGCTGATATTATCACCTTATTTATGTGGATTTTACCGCTAGGCTACGGTTTACAAGGAATTGTTATTTTAACTAATTCTTCTTTTAATGCTCTGCATAAACCTATGGTTGCGTTGATGTTGAGTATTGTTCGTTTATTCGTGTTTTATGTTCCATTGGCATATGTGGGGAGTTTATTCTTTGGTTTAACCGGTTTGTTTGTTGGCGCGTTATTGGGAAATATGTTTATGGCTATAGTGTCTTATTACTTATTTAACAAACAGTTTAAAAATCCAGAAACCTTAAAACCTGCGGAAGTATAATCATGAGTAAAGAATTTCAAATCGTCTCTGATTATACCCCAAGTGGCGATCAACCTACTGCTATAGCTAAGTTAATGGATGGTTTGGACTCTGGTTTAGCGCATCAAACACTCTTGGGTGTTACTGGCTCAGGTAAGACCTTTACCGTTGCAAATGTTATTGCCAAACAACAGCGCCCAACGATGATATTAGCACCGAATAAAACGCTCGCAGCTCAGCTTTATGGGGAAATGAAGGAATTCTTCCCTCATAATGCGGTTGAGTACTTTGTTTCATATTATGATTATTACCAACCTGAAGCCTATGTGCCGACGACCGATACATTTATTGAAAAAGATGCATCTAT
This sequence comes from Thalassotalea psychrophila, assembly GCF_031583595.1. Lineage (NCBI taxonomy): Bacteria > Pseudomonadati > Pseudomonadota > Gammaproteobacteria > Alteromonadales > Colwelliaceae > Thalassotalea > Thalassotalea psychrophila. The sequence continues at coordinate 2,677,095 of NZ_CP134145.1, read as the reverse complement.
CAATGAGCATATTGAACAAATGCGTTTATCGGCAACTAAAGCACTATTGGAACGTCGAGATGTCGTGATTATTGCATCTGTATCGGCAATATATGGTTTAGGAGATCCGGATTCTTATTTGAAAATGATGTTGCACCTTAGACAGGGCGATATAATTAATCAACGCGACATTTTAAGACGTTTGGCTGAATTACAATACAAACGTAATGATGTTGCGTTTCAACGTGCGACATATCGCGTTAGAGGCGATGTAATTGATATATTTCCAGCTGAATCGGATAGACTTGCTATTCGTATAGAGTTATTTGATGAAGAAGTAGAGCGTATTAGTCAATTTGATCCGCTTACTGGACAAGTCGAGAGTGTTTTACCACGTATTACTATTTATCCAAAAACTCACTATGCGACACCACGAGAAAAAATACTTGCGGCCGTGGATAAAATTAAAGTTGAATTGAAAGAGCGAGCAACGCAACTAAAAGACAACAATCGTCTTGTTGAAGAGCAACGTATTGTACAGCGCACTCAGTTTGATATTGAGATGATGACTGAACTAGGGTATTGCTCGGGGATTGAAAATTATTCTCGTTATTTGTCTGGTCGTGAACCTGGTGATGCGCCACCAACTTTATTCGATTATTTACCGGATGATGGTTTGCTTATTTTAGATGAGTCACATGTTACTGTGCCGCAAATAGGCGCAATGTATAAAGGCGACCGATCACGTAAACAAAATTTGGTTGAATACGGCTTTCGATTACCTTCTGCACTTGATAATAGACCAATGAAGTTTGATGAGTTCACCTCTATTTCACCACAAACAATTTACGTGTCAGCAACGCCAAGTGATTATGAAATTGATAAATCTTCGGGTGAAATTGCCGAGCAAGTTGTAAGGCCAACAGGCTTATTAGATCCCGAAATTGAAGTTCGCCCTGTAGAAACCCAAGTAGATGACTTACTGTCTGAAATTAAAATAAGGGTGGCTAAAAATGAGAGAGTTTTAGCGACTACATTAACAAAAAGAATGGCAGAAGATTTAAGTGAGTATCTAATCGAACATGGCGTCGCTACGCGTTATTTGCATTCAGATGTAGATACTGTTGAACGCATGGAAATTATTCGTGACTTAAGGTTAGGTGTATTCGATGTATTGATCGGTATTAACTTATTGCGCGAAGGTTTAGATTTACCTGAAGTGTCTTTAGTAGCTATTTTAGATGCTGATAAAGAAGGTTTCTTACGTTCAGAGCGGTCGTTAATTCAAACCATTGGTCGCGCTGCCCGTCATTTAGAAGGCAAGGCGATTTTATATGCTGCCAGAATTACTAAATCGATGAAAAAAGCGATTGATGAAACGGAACGACGACGTGAAAAACAACACAACTATAACATTGATAATGGCATTACACCAAAAGGGCTAGTTAAGAAAATACAAGATGTTATGGGTGTTGGCAGTGGATTAAAAGAAGGAAATTTAAAGGTTGCTTCACCTAAGGCAGAGCAACATATTTTAACTACTACAGAAATAGATAAAAAAGTTGCTAGCCTTGAAAATGAAATGTTTGATCATGCACGCAATTTAGAGTTTGAAAAAGCGGCTGCATGTAGAGATGAAATATCTAAACTACGAAATTTACAACTAAAAACATAACCAGATTTTTACAGTTAAACTCTTGAACTATAAAACGTAATTATTTCTGCAATATCATTGGTATTGCACTTACGTAAACTGGAAATCTCATTAATGATTTTATCCTGTATATCAACAGGGAATAACATTAACTGTTCTAAATACAAATGTGCTTGTAACTCGTCCTTTGCACTAATGAGATCGGCTAAATGAATAGCATGATGTTCCCAAATAGAGCCCATACGTCCTCCTATAATTAACTAAGACATAAGATAAGTTTAGGCTAGAAATTCGCATTTAGCCTAATAATTATGGGCCTTGTAGGCATTTAAACTTTATGTATAAATACCGTTTAGCTAAGTTATTTATTTAAATGATTTTTTTCTAAGCGATATAAAAATCATTTATAAGAAATATTTGGGTATTTGGCTGCTTTAGTTTTATTTTCTTGGGCTATTCTAATATCAAGACGAAATATGATTGATAATCACTAGCTTATTAAAGCGCATATTAATAATAAAAAGCGGTTAATCAAAATAAGAAGAATACTTATAATGCCGTAGGTAATAAAGCTAAACGATAAATCTTTTCGTATAAAAAAATCCCCATTTTAAAGCGAGGATTTATATTCAATATTTTAGGATGCTTCTTTTAATGTTTATTTCGTCTTCTAAGTATTACTCCAATCAATCCAAGACTAAATATTACAAGAGTAGAGGGTTCTGGAATACTAGAAGTATCGTCATTACCACCGTCACCACCATCAGGGTTACCATCGCCTGTTGCCGCCATTAAAATATAACTACCACCTAACCTGAAGGTTTTAAAAGTATTGTCACCTAAATCAATGCCTCTGAATTCAAATTCGTTAAATCCTCCCGGTGTTGATATTGGTGCAAAAATTGATAAATCCCAACTTTCAATTATACCACCACCGTCATCTAGTGCTGAAATGACTGGGGCGCCATAACCCGGAGCGTAGTTAAAAAAAGCACCAAAGAAAGATATTTCAGCATCAAATGTGAGATCTGCGTAGCCCGTACTTGAATTAAGACCTATATATACAGCATCTCCACCGAAAGCACCATTAGCAGCTAACCCATATGAACCTTGACCAATTACTGACCCTCCTCCAGTGTTACCACCACCACCAGGTGCTGCTGTAAAAGTTATTCCACCGGGTAAAGCTTCTGGACCAAAAGTGAAATTGTAGGAGCCATTTTGGTATGCTGATAAATCAAGAGTAGGACCATCATAACCTGATTCTGTAGTTATCAGAGTTGCGAACGCATTTGTGCTAATAACTATTGCAGCAAATAATACCACTGAAAATTTAATTAAATACTTCATAAATATACTTCCTTTATGCGCATACAAGTAAGTACATGAAGCAAATTACGTACCATCAGGTTAAGTTAATGATAATTATTACGATATTTATTTTACAAAAATATGATATGGGTAACTTGTAAAGTTTCTTGACACATTACAAAAGGAAAAATTGAATTTTGGTAATCAGCAATGATTTAAATGAAGCTATTAAAATCCTTCTTTAGCATTTTAATGCTTACTATAATTCAGGTATAAATTTGTATTGAATAATTGTTTATTCGTAATCTAATGGATCAACAACCTGGTTAAGGTCAAATGCTTCAAGTCGTTCTTGGCACGCCCCACATTTACCACAAGCTTTTTCTCTGCCGTTATAACACGTCCAAGACTTACCATAATCTAATCCCATTGTTAATCCGTCAGCTAAGATATCAATTTTAGTTTGAGTCAAATAAGGACTAAATATTTCAACAGGTTGATAGTTGGCTATTTGGCAAACATCGTTCATTTTCATCACGAACTCTGGACGACAATCAGGGTAAATTGCATGGTCGCCCGAATGAGCTCCATAGTATACCTGAGCAGCTTCTACTGACACTGCATAACCTACAGCCATAGACAGTAAGATCATATTACGATTTGGTACAACCGTAGACTTCATACTTTCTTCTTCGTAATGACCTTCTGGAATATCAATATCGTCAGTTAAAGATGAACCACCAAGTAACTGATTAATTGCACTGATATCAATAATTTTATGCGATATGTTGAGTTCTTTACACACGTTAGCAGCAAACTCTAGTTCTTTTATGTGTTTTTGCCCATAATCAAAGGAAAGTGCATAAACTTGTTTACCATCTTTAATTGCACGGTTTAATACTGTGAATGAATCCATTCCTCCGGAATAGATCACTACTACTTTATTTTCTGACACTTTTTCAGTCATTTGTTTGCACTCTTCATGTATAATACCAAGTTCACCAATTAACTGCTCATTTTTAGTGGCTAAAAAGAATAAACTACTGCGTTATAAAATTTATAAGTAGAATAACTACTTACTAAATTTTATGCCTTGAATTTATCCATTTTTTCTCACGAAAAAGTAGACCACTAAATTAATGAAATTGGTATGATTAATTTCAATTAACTAATTTTACTCGAAAATTCGGCGATACCAAAGATTATTTATTATGAGTCACTATAAAATTAACGAATTATTTGAAACTCTCCAGGGTGAAGGTTCATTTACAGGCCAACCATCAATTTTTTTACGCCTGCAAGGGTGCCCTGTAGGGTGTAGCTGGTGCGACACTAAACACACTTGGGAAATAAATTTAGACAGTGAAGTTGCAAGCGATGTGGTGCTTAATAAAAAAGCCGAAACTGATGAGTGGGTAGATTTAAGCCCTGAAGACATGCTTAGAATATTTCAAAGCAAAGGGTTTAGAGCCAAACACATTGTTATTACTGGTGGTGAGCCTTGTATGGTTGATCTAAAGCCACTTTGTGAACTGTTTGAACAACATGGCTTTTCTTGTCAGATCGAAACATCAGGTACCTTTGAAATATTAGTCTCCGATGATTGCTGGGTCACAGTCTCACCAAAAGTAAATATGCGTGGAGGCTATGATATTTTATCATCTGCTATGCAACGAGCTAATGAAATAAAACATCCAATAGCAACCGAGCAACATGTTGATGATTTAAAAGCATTACTAAAAGAGCATGATATAAAATCTACACCTATTTATTTACAGCCTATTAGTCAAAAAGAGCGAGCAACTAAACTTGCAATAGATACCTGTATTGAAAATAACTGGCGCTTGTCGGTTCAAGTTCATAAATACATAGGTATCGAATAGACAAACAAGGCACGTAAACAGCAGGCCATCCAATTATTCCTGTGTAAACTATACTCTAGCTATTAATTTAATCGCTAGGGCATAGTTATGCATAAATACAGAGAGAACCTACCTCAACTAGCTGGCTCATTATTTCTTACTGATGGCGGAATGGAAACGACACTAATTTTCCATAATGGCATTGAACTCCCTGAGTTTGCATCTTTTGATTTACTCAAAAATGAACATGGTAGAAATATAATTAAGCAATACTTTAAACCCTATATTGATATTGCCAAGCAATATCAAGTAGGATTTATATTAGAAAGTGTTACTTGGCGAGCAAATAAAGATTGGGCAAAAAAGCTCGGATACGACAAAGCTTCTGTTAAAGAGGTGAATATTAAAGCCATTCAATTACTTGAAAATATTCAAGCCGAATATGACAGCAGCGAGACAGAAATGGTCATTAGCGGATGTATTGGACCAGGTGATGATGGTTATAACCCACAGTCTTTTATGAGTGTTGAACAAGCTCAAGCCTATCATCATGATCAAATCGAAACTTTTAGTGAAACAAGTTGTGACATGGTTACCGCGTTAACTATGACCTATTGCGAAGAAGCAATTGGAATCACTTTAGCGGCCAAGGCACTATGTATGCCCGTGGTTATCTCTTTTACGCTTGAAACTAATGGATGTTTACCAACTGGTGAAAGCTTAAAAGCTGCGATTGAAAAGGTTGATCAAGCTAGCCAAGAATACCCCGCTTATTACATGATTAACTGCGCGCATCCTAGTCATTTTGAAAACATTTTTGAATTTAACGAGCCTTGGATTAAAAGAGTGCGCGGGCTTAGGGCAAACGCTTCTTGTTTAAGTCATGCTGAGCTTGATGAAGCACAAGAGTTAGATGCTGGAAACCCTGACGAATTAGGTGCTCAATATAAAGTATTACGAAATAAACTAGCCAATTTAAATGTATTGGGAGGGTGTTGTGGTACAGATCACCGCCATATTGAAGCAATAATCAAAGCCACTTATTGATGTTGTAGAAATTGCTAATATTCAATATTACGATTAAAGGGTGGTAAAGAATCTAATAGGTCTTTGCCATAACGTTTAGATACTAGGCGTCTGTCCAATATAGTGATCATGCCGGTGTCTTTTTCATTTCTTAATAATCGTCCACAAGACTGTATAAGCTTTTTAGATGCATCTGGCACAGATAAGAGCATAAACGGATTTCCACCTTTAAGTTTTACATACTCCGCTTGGGCTTGATCTACTGGTGATGTTGGTACCGAAAAGGGCAGTTTAGTAATAATTAAATTTGTTAAGTACTTACCTGGTAAATCAAGGCCTTCAGAGAAGCTTTGGCTGCCAAAAATAATGCTGGTTTTCCCTTCGTTGCAGAGTTCTTTGTGGGTTTTGATTATTTCTTGTCGTGAATTTTCGCCCTGAATTTGTACTTTAAATTTTGGTTTTTTGCGCAGCGCTTCAGCTACCTTTTCCATCTGCCAATAAGATGAGAACAATACTAAATTAGCTTGTTGATCCCTTAATATTTTTGGAATTTTTTTAATTAGTTCCTCGGTAAATTCATCACTAACATTTGGTTCATATTTCATTTTCGGAATGCTAAGTACGGCGTTTTCTTGAAAGTTAAATGGTGAATCGAGCTTCTTATACTGAGTGCCATCATTATTACCAAGGCCTGCTTGCCGGCGAAAGTGCTCGAAAGAGTTTAACGCACATAGGGTCGCAGAACATAACACTGCAGCTTCACATTTACTCCATAAGTTATCTTCAAGAAAAAAGCCGACTTCAATTGGTGACGCTGAAATTAAGTAATCGTCCCTTTTTCCTGATGTTTTTTCTAGCCAACGGGCAAGCGGGGCGCCTTTGTCGGAATCGGTTTTGGCATACATATACCAAATTTTTTCTAAGTTTTCTAAACGCTGAATTTCAAAACCGGACTCAGCTAGTAATGGCTCTGCCAGATACATTTGTACTTCACCATCTTTAACTTCTTCCATCAACAAGTTATAAAGTTTATTTACTTCGCTTAAGGCTTTTTTAGCGGTTGATGAGATATCTTCAGCTAAGTTCTTCAAATTTTGTGGAATCAAACCATTTTCAAATCGATATTGTTTTTCTTTTGCAAAATATACTTGTTGGTTGGCATCTAAAAACGAATTTACTTTTTGTAAATCTGCAATTACCTCTTGGGTAAAATCGGCAAGTTTTAATGCTGGTGATATAGCGCGTTGGCTTTTACAAAGTTTTCCTATTTTATCACTTGTTACAGCTACCTTTGCGAGCCATTCAATAGCACCTTTTACAGTTGCCATTGCCGAAGAGTGATCACGAGTAATGTCAGGTAAGTGATGAGCTTCGTCGATAATGTAAATGCTGTCTTCTGGCTCGGATAATATTTTACCGCCGCCAAGATCTAAATCAGCAAGCAATAAACTATGATTAACCACTAATACATCAGCTACATCCATTAGCTCGCGCGCTTTATGGAAAGGGCAATGAGTGTGCTCGCTTAAATGTCTTAAACAACTGTGTTTGTCACTTTGTATATGCTGCCAAATGTGATTAGGAATAGGGGTAGGCCATGAATCTCTATCACCTTGCCATTTTCCTGAATTTAGCATGTCATTTAACCGCTTTAACAGTTTTATGTCACTGGCTTTAGGCTTTTCTGTAAACATGGCAACTTGTGCAGTGTCGCTATCGGTACTACACGCTAATGCTAACCTCTGTTTACACACATAACGCTGACGACCTTTAACTAAGCAATATTCAAACTTTAAACCTGATGTTTCTAATAAAAACGGTAAGTCTTTTAAAACAAGTTGCTCTTGTAGGGCAACAGTTGCGGTGGATATAACAACCTTTTTTTTACGAGATATAGCTAATGGAATAGCACCTAAACAATATGCTAATGACTTACCGGTACCTGTTCCAGCTTCAATAACAATATGTTTTCTGTCTTTTGAATACTCACCGGCAATAGTTTTAGCAATTTCTGCTATTAGGTAAGCTTGCTCTTTTCTTGGCGTAAAATTTTCAAGTTTATCGCCTATATTTTTATAAGCTTTACGAATAATTTCCTTGGTTTTATCACCTAACATTATTTTTTTGTTTCCATTAGCGTGTTGCTTTAATATACTGCTGTATATATTAACAGGTTTTTGTATTAATTCGACTTTTAATGTCTATAGAACTTCAAAAAGGTTTTCTCCTCACCAGGCAAGTGCAAGACACTCGTCAAGGCATGCTTTTAACTTATTGGTTAAAGGGCGCTGATGGCCCGATTAAAATTACTGTAAATAACGAATTAGCAGTATTTTTCATTGAACATGATAATGCTTTGCAAGCTCATAATTATTTAGATCAAAGTAATATAAAGCATGAATATAAAGCTCTGAATTTGAAAAACTTTAGTCAAAATAAAGTACATGGTTTTTATTTTGCTAACTTAAAGCTTTTTTATAAAGCTAGGGAACTATTAAAGGCTCAAGGCATTAAATGTTTTGAAGATGATATAAGGCCAGAAGACCGATTTTTAATGGAACGCTTTATTACCGGCGCAATGGAGTTTACCGGAGTACAACAAAACGCTGTCGGCTTTAGTCAATATCAGCAAGTAAAGGCTAGACAAACTGATTTTACTCCAGACTTATCAATGCTTTCTATTGATTTAGAGTGCTCCTATGATGGTGATTTATTTTCTATTGGTGCTTATAGTAACACCATAAAAAAAGTATTTATGATCGGCGATATACAAGCAGACTCTGCTGATTATATTGAATGGGTAGAAGATGAGTATGATTTGTTACTTAAGTTTATTACTTGGCTAAATGAGGTTGATCCTGACATCATTATTGGTTGGAACGTTATCAACTTTGACTTTAAACTGCTGCAAAAACGTTGTGATATCAATAACATTAAATTCGCTATAGGTCGTGATGGCAGTGCCCCCTTTTGGCGACAAAACCGCTTAAGTCCCGAACAAAATTTTATCTTAATTGCCGGGAGAGTGGTACTTGATGGTATCGATTTATTAAAATCAGCAACTTATTCATTTCCAAGTTTTTCACTTGAGTACGTATCACAGCACTTACTTGGAATTGGTAAAGATATAGAAGACGTAGATAACCGGGTAGAAGAAATAAAACGAAAATTTTTGTACCACAAGCAACAGTTGGCTAGTTATAACCTCGAAGATTGCCGTTTAGTTTGGCTTATTTTTGAGAAAACGTTGTTATTAGATTTTGCTGTTTTACGTTCCGCTTTAACCGGGTTAGAACTTGATAGAGTAGGCGGTAGTGTCGCTGCGTTCACCAATTTGTATCTACCTAAACTGCATCGTAGTGGTTATGTTGCTCCAAATATGGGCGATGGTGACAGTGGCTTGGTGTCGCCAGGCGGTTATGTAATGGATTCTATTCCTGGGTTATATAAAAACGTTTTAGTACTTGATTTTAAAAGTTTGTATCCAAGTATAATTCGTACGTTTAACATTGATCCTATGGGCTTAATTGAAGGCTTGATAGAACAAAAAGTCGAAATTGAACAACTTAAGCCAGATCAATTCAAAACCATTCCTGGCTTTGATGGTGCTCACTTTTCTCGTGAAAAACATTTTTTACCAAAAATAATTGAAAACTTGTGGGCAGAGCGAGATAAAGCCAAGCAACATAAAAATACGCCATTATCGCAGGCAATTAAAATTATCATGAATTCATTCTATGGAATTTTAGGCTCAACAGGTTGTCGTTTTTTCGACCCAAGACTATCTGGCTCAATAACTAAACGTTCGCATCAGCTATTGAACCAAAGCAAAGATTGGATAGAAGAGTTGGGCTATACGGTAATATATGGTGATACAGATTCCATTTTTGTAAGTATTGGTGAGGATAAAACTGACGAACAAAGCCAAGTCATTGGTAAAGATATGATGATGCTTATTAATAAGCGTATGGATCAAGAGTTAAGTGATAAATATCAAATTGAGTCTTCATTAGAGATTGAGTTTGAAACACACTTTCATCAGTTTTTGATGCCAACAGTACGTGGCCAAGATATAGGCACTAAGAAACGCTATGCAGGTTTAGTTGGGCGAGATGACGCAGAAAAGCTTATTTTTAAAGGTTTAGAAAGCGTTCGTACAGATTGGACCGAACTTGCTAAAGGCTTTCAACAGACGCTTTATTTAAAAGTGTTTAGAGGTGAACCTGTAGATGATTACATTTTATCTATGGTGGCCGATACATTAGCTGGTAAGTTTGATACGCAGTTAATTTATCGTAAACGCTTGCGTCGTAAATTAAGTGAATACCAAAAAAATATCCCCCCTCATGTTAAAGCTGCACGCCACGCTGACCATTTAAACGAAAAGCTTGGCAAACCTTTGCGCTATCAAAACAAAGGCTGGATAGAGTATGTGATGACGGTAAATGGCCCGCAAGTTAAAGAACACCTAACATCAGCAATAGATTATCCTTTGTACATAGAGCGACAATTGGGGGCTGTAGCGGATGGCATCTTACCGTTTATTGGAAAATCGTTTGGTGATATAACAGATGAGCAGTTGCAACTATTTTAAATAACAGGTATAAAATGGTTTAGATGGCTAGATAGCCATACTTGCTAGGGCAAAATTTAATCAAATAAACTTTAATTGAGTAACAAGATGAAAGATAAAACAAAAATCGTGAATGCCGGGCGCTCGAAAAAATGGACACAGGGGATAGTAAACCCTCCCGTTTATCGTGCTTCAACGGTTGTATTTGATTCTGTTGCACAAATGAATGAAGCAGCTAAAACGAGAGCCCAACAAGGCATGTTTTATGGGCGTAGGGGCACACCTACAACATTTGCATTTGCTGATGCAATGAATGCTTTGGAAGGTGGTGTAGGTTGTTATGTTTATCCTTGTGGAACTGCAGCAATTACTGCTGCTATTTTAGCGTTTGTAAAAACAGGTGAACATTTGTTAATGGTTGATTCAGTGTATGAACCAACTCGTGATTTTTGTGAACAAACGTTGAAAGGTTTTGGTGTTGAAGTTACTTTTTATGATCCGCTTATTGGTAAAGATATTAAGAATTTAATTCAAGACAACACTAAAGTGATTTTTCTTGAATCTCCCGGCTCTATTACCATGGAAGTTCAAGATGTACCGGGTATTTGTGACGTTGCTCACGCGGCCAACCCTGACATTACCGTTATTTTAGACAATACATGGGCTTCACCAATCCATTTTCAGCCATTTGACCATGGTGTTGACGTTTCTGTACAAGCAGCAACAAAGTACGTTGGCGGTCATTCTGACGTTATGCTAGGTACAGCAACAGCTAATGAAAAAAGTTGGCCAGTTCTTCGAGAGAAATCTTATTTGCTCGGACAATGCGCATCACCAGATGATATATCATTGGCACTAAGAGGAATAAGAACCTTAGGAATTAGACTTAAACAACATGAAGAAAATGCGTTGAAAGTAGCGCAATGGCTACAAGGGCGTAGTGAAGTAGATACTTTATTTCATCCTGCTTTTGAATCATGCCCTGGACATGAGTTTTTTAAGCGAGATTTCGTTGGCGGTAATGGTTTGTTTTCGTTTTCGTTAAAGCAAAGCAACAAACAAGCATTAACAGAATTTCTAGATGGCATGACTCACTTTAAAATGGGTTTTTCGTGGGGCGGTTTTGAAAGCCTAGTATTAGCATATAACTCACTTAAAAAAGTTAGACCTAATGCGACTGTTGCCCTTGATAATCCTGTTATTCGTTTGCATATTGGCTTGGAAGATGTTGATGATTTGATTGAAGATTTAGAGCGTGGTTTTGAACGTTTAAATAGCTTCTTATAAGCAAACATTTAGTAGAGCTGATTGTTCGGCTCTACTTTATTATTAGTATAAGAAATTCATCGAATGAAATTATGCTGATTTAGCTTCCCACCGTTTGTAATTTATTAAACTTACAATTTCCGCACTTATCCCTAATAACTCAATCTCATAACTAGCCAATTCAATTTGATTGGTTTATCGACATAATTAATCTAATTTTTATACAACTTTGTATCTATATGTTAAAACACACTATTATTAATAGTATTCTTGCTATTATGACATAGTTATTTTCCAATTTACCTATCCCAATGGAGCTTTATGAATAACCAAGATAATTTCATCACAAACTTTTTTAAACTTGAATCTGCTGGTGGCATCATTCTAATGATAGCGGCGGTTCTTGCCATGATTTGTGCAAATACTTCATTAGATCATTATTACAATTTATTTTTAGATACTCCCGTAGAAGTTAGAGTTGGTCCTTTAGAGGTCGCTAAACCTCTATTGTTATGGGTAAATGACGGATTAATGGCGATATTTTTCTTTTTAGTTGGCTTGGAATTAAAGCGAGAATTAAAAGAAGGTGAACTCGCTGATAAACGCAATATCATCTTACCTGGAGTTGGTGCTATTGGTGGCATGTTAATTCCAGCTTTAGTTTATGTGTACTTTAATTACGATGATCCTGAAGCAATTAATGGTTGGGCAATACCTGCCGCTACCGATATTGCTTTTGCGTTAGGTGTATTAACCTTACTTGGCTCTCGCGTACCAACGTCAGTAAAAATATTTCTAACCTCACTCGCTATTTTTGATGATATTGGCGCAATTATTATTATTGCGTGTTTCTACACTGATGATATTTCTACTACTGGTTTGATCATCGTTGCTTGTTGTCTGCCTATTTTGTACTTATTAAACCGTAATAAGGTAGAAGCCAGAAGTTTGTATATGGTCATTGGCGCAATTATGTGGGTGGCCATGCTTAAGTCAGGCGTTCATGCCACATTATCTGGAGTATTAGTGGCGTTATTTATTCCTATGCGCTCTAAAACTAACCCTGAATATTCGCCATTGAAAAGTTTAGAACATGATTTGCATTCAGTAGTAGCATTTATTGTGTTGCCGGTATTTGCTTTTGCCAATGCTGGGATCAGCTTAAAAGGCGTTGGTCTTGAAGATGTAATGCACAGTGTCCCGGTTGGCATCGCTTTAGGTTTATTAATTGGTAAGCAAATAGGGGTGTTTGGTTTTTGTTGGCTGGCAATTAAGCTTAACTTTACCAAACTACCAAGTGGCATGAACTGGAAAACGCTCTACGGTACTGCAGCGTTATGTGGTATTGGTTTCACTATGAGTTTATTTATTGGTTCGTTAACATTTGAGGCGGGCGCCATGGTTAAATTATTTGATGAACGATTAGGGATTATAATTGGTTCATTGATATCTGGTATTTTAGGTTTTATCGTATTGAAGTATTCTTTACCTAAAGCTGCAAAGTCTAGTTAGAAAATTATATAACCTGAACAAAGAGGCCAGCAAATTGCTGGCCTCTTTGGTTACGAATTACGAATCCATTTCATTTCGAATTACGAAGCAGCTATCGAAGCGTTAGCGTATTCGAACTTTAATGCTACTCTTTACCCATTAACTTAAACAACTTCTCAGCAATTTCAATGTTGTCTTGAAATCCATAGAACTGCTCTTTGCCTTGCCCTATAGCATAAACAGGTACATCAATTCCTGTATGTCCACCACTGGTCCAGCCGCTATGTGTTCGTATATCAATAATGTTTTTTATCGCATCGTAATATCTTTTAGTTAATGCTATTTTCGCTTCATTGGCGTTTAACTTTTGCTGCCTTGCCGCTAATGTTTGTTCTAACTTAATCACATTAAACTGTAAAATCTCTTCTTCACTTATAGTAAAACCTAAAAGTTCAGTAAGGTGTTGATCCGTTATTTCGTTAGTCGCTAATAGATTGGCAATTTTGTTCGGAGATTTTTTTAATAATTGAATAAAGTGAGGTTGCCACTCGTAAACACCATTTGAGCCAATACTAAAGCCACCAGTATTATGATCAGCGGTTAATACAACTAAAGTGTTAGGGTTATGTTTCACATAGTCCTTTAGATATTCCATGGTTGTGGACAAATCATTCATTTCACCCATAGCATAAGCTATGTCGTTACTGTGTCCACCCCAGTCAACTTGGCTTGCTTCAACTAACAAAAAGAAACCATTGTCGTTTTCTAACTGTTTTATTGCAGTTTGAGTTAATGTCCTAAGCCTATTTTTATTATCACTATCAAGAGCAGATGGGAGGGCAACATCGGCAAATAAACCTAATACTTGTTTATTACTATCTAAAGTACTTAATTGGCTGAACTTATCAATGTATTGATAGCCGGCAGCAACAAACTCATCTTTTAGATTTCTATCTTCTCTAATAAAATACTTTGTGCCGCCGCCAAGCATTACATCGGCTTTAAATTTACCATCTATTTTTAGATCAAAATAGTTATCTGCTATAGCATTGTAATTACCGCGTTTTTCATTTTTAGCAATGTAAGAAGCAGGGGTTGCATGCACAATTTGCGATGTAACAGCAATACCGGTTGTTTTACCAATTGATTTGGCCCACTCAAGCACTGTTAAATGCGCTTGTTTTTGCTGATCGATACCTATGGCACCATTATAGGTTTTGATTCCAGCAGCAAGAGCCGTTGCACTTGCCGCTGAATCCGTTACAAAAAAATTATTTTTTTTAACTCCACTGGCAAGGGCTGCACCACTTGCATCCGATGTTGATATATAACCTGATTCTGAAGCTGGATAAGTACTTGCAGAACCAACTAATATTTGATCAAATATGGTACGTTCAACTAATGGTGTACCGGGGTCATCATGATAATAACGAAATGCAGTAGGGTATGCCGGCCCCATACCATCGGCTACAACCATTATTATGTTTTTAGGTTGAACTTGAGTGTTGGACTCAACATTATTGTTAAAATCACAAGCGCTTAGAGTTAGTGTTGAAAGGCCTAAGAACAGTAGGCTAGAAATAGATTTGAAATTCACTACAACGTCCTGAAAAAATTCATTTTTTAAGACGAATGATACTAGCACGCTTCACTTTTAAGTTAAATTGGTTAATTTACTGTTTATCCCAAACCAGTGCTTTAAAATGTTGTCGGCAAACAGATTCATAAACATCGTTACCTCCAATTTGTACTTGCTCTCCTTGAGTGACGGCTTTGCCATTACTATCAAATCGAATAATAAAGTTTGCTTTGCGACCGCAATGGCATACAGTCTTAAGTTCTACTAACTTATCTGCCCAGGCCAATAAACTTGCACTACCAGTAAATGTTTCACCTAAAAAGTCAGTTCTTATACCATAGGCAAGTACAGGAATTGATAATTTATCCACAATTTCAGTAAGTTGTAATACTTGTTGTTTAGTTAAAAATTGAGCTTCGTCAATTAAAATGCAATGTATTTGTTCGCTGGTTAGCATTTCATTAGTTTGTTGAAACAGATCTGAAGCTTTATTAAACATTATTGCGTCAGACTCTATCCCTATACGAGATGTAACCTTACCTACACCAAAACGGTTGTCTAATTGTGCGGTAAATACCTTCGTATTCATCCCACGTTCTATGTAGTTATAAGACGACTGCAGCAAGGATGTTGATTTTCCTGCATTCATTGCCGAGTAATAAAAGTAGAGTTGTGCCATTACGTTAAGTCTCTAAATACTAAAAAGCCTATTTATACCCCTTTCTGAGCTGATAAATAGGCTTTACTAGTAACTGATTAAGTTAATTGATTAATAACCAGTACCAGCCTTTTTCTCACCGTGCCCAAGCGTTGCTAATAAATTACCCAATAAACCGCTGGCACCAAATCTGAAATTTTTAGCTGAAATCCAATCATCGCCTAAAATGTCATTTGCTAAATTGATATAAATTGTTGCATCTTCAACGGTGCGTACACCACCTGCTGCTTTAAAACCAACGCTTGGGTTAAGTTCTTTAATTACTTGCAGCATTAGTTTTGCCGAATGAGGGGTTGCGTTAACCGGAACTTTACCGGTAGATGTTTTGATAAAATCAGCACCTGCGTTAATCGAAATTTCACTCGCTTTAATGATTAACTCATCAGTAGCTAATACACCAGTTTCTATAATTACTTTTAATAAAACATTATCAGGGCAAACTGCTTTACACGCTTTAACTAGTTCAAAGCCCACACTTTCATTACCACTCATTAATGCTCTATAAGGGAATACAACATCGACTTCATCTGCGCCATAAGCAACCGCAGCTTTTGTTTCTGAAACAGCAATATCAATATCATCGTTGCCATGCGGGAAGTTTGTTACCGTAGCGATCAAAATACCGCTGCCTTTTAATAATTTTTTAGCAGGAGGAATAAATCTAGGGTAGATACAAATGGCTGCTGTACTTCCAGCTACTGATTTTGCTTGGTTACAGAGTGTAGCAACAATGCCATCTGTATCAGTGTCATTTAAAGTGGTTAAATCCATGTAGCTTATTGCTAGTTTAGCAATTGCGTTCATGTTGTTTGTTGTCATGTTTACCTCGAAGTTACAAATCTATCGCCATCCATAGCGATTTGCATTCCATCATCCATGAAGTGAGCCGATTCCACTGTCATCCTTGGCGAATCGGCATTCCATCATCCCTGATGTAAAAAAAGCCCACATCTATGCGGGCTTAACAAATTTACGCTAAAGAGATGAATACACCGGCAATTGCTGCACTCATTAGGTTTGCAAGAGTGGCAGCAAATACTGCTTTCATACCAAGCTGAGCAATATCATGACGACGTGATGGCGCTAAAGTACCAACACCGCCAAGTAATATTGCGATAGAAGCAAGGTTAGCAAAACCACAAAGAGCAAAAGTAATAATCGCCTGTGTACCAGAGCTTAATTGATCTTTAATGTCCATAAAGTTGATATAGGCTACAAATTCATTTACTACAACTTTTTGACCAAGTAAGCTACCCGCATGAAAGGCCTCGCCCCACGGCACACCTAACATATAGGCAACTGGTTGTAGAACATAACCTAATATCATTTCTAAGGTTAAACCATCAATACCAACTAGGCTACCAAGCCAACCAATAAGCCCGTTTAATAAGGCAATTAAAGCAACAAAGGCCATTAGCATTGCACCAACATTAAGGGCTAGCATCATCCCTTTACTTGCACCTTCTGCCGCTGCATCGATAACATTTACTGCATCTTTTTCTTTACCTTCGTCAGGTACATCTTCAAAGTCATTCGTTGGCTCTTCTGTTTCTGGCATGATGAATTTGGCCATTAATAAACCGCCAGGTGCAGCCATAAAGCTAGCCGCTATAAGATACTTTAATTCAACTCCCATACCAGCATAACCAACTAATACCGCACCAGCAACAGATGCTAATCCGCCAACCATTACCGCAAACAATTCAGAACGGGTCATTGTTGGCAAGAAAGGGCGAACAACTAATGGCGCTTCAGTTTGGCCTACAAAGATATTTGCTGTAGCAGATAAAGATTCTGGATGTGAAGTTTTTAATAGTTTCGCTAATCCACCACCTAAAAACTTTATTACTTTATCCATAATACCTAAATAATAGAGTACAGCGATTAACGAAGAGAAAAAGACGATAACTGGAAGAACCCGAATAGCGAATACAAAACCAACACCATTAGCAAACATTGCATCAGTGCCTAAACCTCCGAATAAGAAACCTATACCCGCTGCTGAGAAATCTATTATGCTCGCAACAGCATTTGATACACCTTCTAATATTGCTCGGCCACCATCGCTATATAGTACTAGGGCAGCCAAAAATACTTGTATAGCAAATGCACCACCAACAGTTCGCCAGTTTATGCTTTTTTTATGTGAGCTTGCTAAATAAGCAATACCTAGGATTAAGAAAATCCCAATCACACCACGTAAAGTATTAAAGTCCATCAATTCACCTATGGGTTAGTAAAATTTAAAATTTGATTATGAATTCGCTAGCTCGCGAACTTTTGCTTTTATTAATTCGAGGGCCATTCTATTGCGGCCCCCTTTAGTTATAACAATATCGGCATGCTCTCGCGATGGTTCAATATAGCGATAATACATTGGGCGAACAGTGTCTTGGTATTGGTTAGTCACTGATTCTAAATCTCTACCTCGTTCTTCAAGATCGCGTTTTATACGACGAATTAAACAAATATCTAATGGCGTATCCATAAAAATATTAATATTAAAACGCTTACGCAGGGCCTTATCTGTTAATAATAAAATACCTTCAACAAGTACTACTTTTGCCGGTTTAATTACTTCAACATCATCACTGCGAGTATGTTCAGTATAGCTGTAAACTGGGACATTAATGGGTTGGCCTTGGCTCAATTCTAATAAGTGCTGAGCAAGAAGTTCATGCTCAAATGCTTTTGGGTGATCGTAATTGGTCTTTATACGTTCCTCAAAAGGCATATGATCCTGGCAACGATAATAGGAATCCTCTTTGATGATCGTCATGCTGTCAGAGCCTAGTTCATCGACTAGCTCATCATATATTGTTTGGGCAAATAATGATTTGCCCGATGCAGATGCACCGACTACAGCAATGATTGTTAGGTTATTAATGGACAAGAAGCTTCCTAATAGATCTACACTTGTAAATAGTATTGACTATTTTCCATTAAAAACTAGTGATTGTTAAGGAATTATTGAATTAAGTACAATTAATCAAATGAATGTATAATATAATTACAGGAATTTAATCTATTGTATAAAGATTATTGTAAGTTATTCAAAAGGTAGAAAATAAATGGCAAGAGCTTTAGTCTTAGTAATTGATAGTTTTGGATTAGGTGCAGCACCCGATGCTGATAAGTTCGGTGATGTTGGCGCCAATACCTTTGCTAATTTAGCTGAAGCTTTTCATCATGAAACAGGTCGAAAACTTAACTTACCTAGGCTATCAGCACTGGGGTTAATTCATGCGGCAACTAATGCGGGTAAAAAATCGCCGGCTGTAAATGGAGTAGCACCACAGAGCGGTGCCTATGGCTATGCCGCTGAAATAAGCTCAGGTAAAGACACGCCAAGTGGACATTGGGAAATGATGGGAGTACCAGTGCTATTTGACTGGGGTTACTTTGATAATAAGGATGAAGCTTTTCCACGTGATTTACTCGCTAAAATTTATCAAAAAACGGGTATAGAAGGGTGCTTAGGAAATTGTCATGCATCAGGTACCACAATAATAGCTGAACTTGGTGAGCAGCACATGCAAACTGGTATGCCTATTTGTTATACCTCCGCGGACAGTGTGTTTCAAATTGCTGCCCATGAAGAATCGTTCGGTTTAGATAATTTAAATAAATACTGTGAACAAGTGCGTGAGTTATTAACCGAACTTGATTTAAATATAGGCAGAGTTATTGCTCGTCCATTTATTGGTACTTGTGCTAGCGATTTTGAACGTACCGGGAATCGCCGAGATTATTCTATTTTACCACCTGCACCAACCATGCTTGATAAACTAGTCGAAAGTGGTGGCAAGGTGATAAGTATTGGTAAAATAGCCGATATTTATGCCCACCAAGGTATTTCACAAGGGTTTAAAGCTACAGGCCTTGAAGAGTTAATTGACACCAGTATTGAGCAGTTAAATAGCCAAACCGACAACAGTTTAATTTTTACTAACTTAGTTAATTTTGATCAAGACTTTGGCCATCGTCGTGATCCAATTGGTTATGGTAAAGCACTAGAATATTTAGATGATCGTCTAGAGGATGTTTTGAATGCATTACAAGATGACGATATGCTGGTGTTAACTGCGGATCATGGCTGTGATCCAACTTGGCATGGCAGTGATCATACCCGCGAATATGTACCGGTGATTTTTTATCAAAAAGGCATGCCTACCATCGATTTAGGTGAGCGTGATACCTTTGCTGATATAGGAGCCACTCTAGCTGATATATTCAAACTTTCACCGTTAGAGTATGGAAAATCATTCAAACAGCAGCTAAAAGTACAGTAAGTTAAAATTTTTTAAACACCTGGTTACAAAAATAAACAGGTGTTTAACATATCATTACACCTTCAATTCCTTTATAATTCTCCCTGTAAAATTTTGTTGTATTTACTTACATTAAAAAAATAAATAAAACTTAAATCGTTTTGCTGTTTACCGAAAGTGATCTAAATCGCTGCGTAAGCACAGGGAGAAAACATGAAAACCTTTAAAAAGCATGCTCTAACCATGGGCATTCAAGGCGCGTTATTGTCTGTTATGGCAACAATGTCACCAACTCTACTTGCTGCTGAAGAAGCACAAGCTCTTGATTCAACTAAACTGGAAGTTATCGAAGTTACTGCACGTAAACGTGTAGAGAACGCACAAGAAGTACCTATTTCAGTTACTGCATTACAAGGCGAAAAACTTCAAGCTATAAGCTCTGGCGCTATGGACATTCGTTTTTTAAATGGCCGTATTCCTAGTCTTTCAGTTGAATCATCTTTTGGTCGTACTTTCCCTCGCTTTTATATGCGCGGTTTAGGTAACTCAGATTTCGATTTAAATGCATCACAACCTGTTTCTCTTGTTGTTGATGATGTTGTTCAAGAAAACCCTATATTAAAAGGCTTTCCCGTATTTGATGTCGCTCGCGTTGAAGCGTTAGGCGGACCACAAGGTACGCTATTTGGACGTAATACTCCTGCTGGCCTAGTTAAATTTGATTCTGTTAAACCATCACAAGATTTTGATGCATTTGTTTCTGTTTCATATGGCAGCAAAGAAACGTCTGATGTGAGGGCTGCGATCGGTGGTGGGTTAACAGATAACCTTTCTGCTCGTATTTCAGTGTTAAATCAAGACCGTGGTAACTATATTGATAACAAAGCGCCAGGCTTTGAAGAAGATGATGTGTTAGGTGGTTATACTGACCAAGCTATGCGTCTGCAGTTTTTATACGAAGGGAATGATTTCAACGCATTGTTCAACTATCACATGCGTGATTTGGATGGTGAACCTGTTACCTTTTATGCTAATGCATTTAAACCTAATTCAAATGAACTAGGCGGCGAAGGTTGGGATGGACGAGACACTGTATGGCATGATTCAGCATCACGAGCAACTCAGCAAGTTGAAACAGAAGGTGCTAGCTTAAAACTTGATTTTGATTTAGGCGATTATACCGTTACGTCAATCACTGGTTATGAAAGTGCTGAGTTGTTTTCTCGTGCTGATGTTGATGGCGGTTATGGTGCTGCATGGGCTGCAGATTGTTGTGGTATGCCTATGGGGCCGGGAATTATCATGCTTGATTCTGAAACAGCGGATGCGATCCCAGATCATGAACAAATCACTCAAGAGTTACGCCTAACCAGTAACCTATCGGGTGATTTTAATTACCAAGTTGGTGTGTTTTACTTTAGTGAAGATTTAACTATTGAAAGTTTTGCCTATGAGACTGTATTTGGCTCAGGAGCGCAAACAGGTTACGTAATTCAAGAACAAGAAACTACTGCCTGGGCGGTGTTTGGTTCATTTGATTATGATTTTTCTGAGAAAACATCGGCAACATTTGGTATTCGTTATTCAGATGATGAAAAAGATTACAATAACTTAAGAACACAATCTCCACTGTCAACATGCTGTGACTTTCCGCATGATGCAGCAGGTTCAGTTAAAACTTCTGATGATCACGTAAGTTGGGATATCAGTGTTAATCATAAATACACTGACGATATTAATCTTTATGCTCGTGTTGCCGATACCTTTAGAGCACCGAGTATTCAAGGTCGTTCATTGTTTGCATGGGATGAGGGGATTTCTGTTGCAGACTCAGAAACTATTTTATCATTTGAAACTGGTGCTAAATCAGACATCTTAGATGGCAGCGGTCGTGTTAATGCTTCAGTATTTTATTATACAATGGAAGATCAACAGTTAACTTCTGTTGGTGGCGACAGCAACACTGCTCGTTTATTAAATGCCGATGAGACAGTAGGCTATGGTTTTGAAATAGACTCTGAGTTTATGCTTACTGAAAATTTAGCAGTAACGTTTGGTGCTAGTTACAACAATACTGAAATCAATGATAGTGGATTATCGATCCCTGTTTGTGCTCAATGTACAGTTACTGATCCGATTATTCCTGGCGATCCAGCGACATTCACTCCTGACAGAGCAATCATTGATGGTAATAGTTTACCGCATGCACCTGAGTGGATTTATACATTCACTGCACGTTATTCTCGTGAAATTGGTGAAGGTGAGTTTTATATTTATACCGATTGGGCGTATCGTGATGAAATTAGCTTCATGTTGTATGAATCTACCCAGTTTACCGGTGATGCATTATTAGAAGGTGGTGCACGTACAGGTTACGCTTGGGAAACCGATGCTCAAGAATACGACGTATCATTATTTGTTCGTAACATGACTGATGAGCAACAAGCAATTGGTGCAGTTGATTTTACCAATAATACCGCTATTGTTAACGAAGAGCGCTTTGTTGGTGCTGAGTTTAAAGTAAGTTTCTTCTAAACTTTATCTTTAAACATAAACTAAAATGGCGACTAAACAGTCGCCATTTTTAATTCATGTTATTTAATTTAAATGGTTTATTGTAATAACACTGATTCTAAGGCGATTTCCATCATATCTCTAAACGATGTTTGTCTATCTTGCGCAGATAAGCTTTCACCACGTTTAATATGATCGCTCACCGTTAAAATACATAACGCTTTTTTACCATATTCTGCGGCAACGCCATAAAGACCAGCCGCTTCCATTTCAACTCCTAAAATGCCGTGTTTGGCCATAGTATCGAAAAATTCAAATTCTGGTGTATAGAACAAATCAGCAGTAAAAATATTACCTACTTTAATTGGTTTATTTAAGTTAGCTGCAGCATCTACCGCATTTTTTAATAACCCAAAGTCAGCAATAGCGGCAAAATCATGGTTATTAAATCGCATGCGATTAACTTTCGAGTCGGTACTTGCCCCCATACCAACAATTACATCCATCATGTTAACGTCATCTAATACTGCGCCACAGCTGCCGATACGAATGATGTTTTCTACGCCGTAGTCTTTATAAAGTTCAGTGGCATAAATAGAAATAGAAGGTACACCCATACCTGAGCCCATAACCGATATACGCTTACCTTTGTATGTGCCGGTATAACCTAAAATATTACGCACGGTATTGAAGCAAACTGCGTCTTCAAAAAAAGTATCTGCAATTAATTTGGCTCTTAGTGGATCGCCTGGCATTAAAACTGTTTCTGCTATATCGCCAGCGCTGGCTTCTATGTGTGGAGTTGCCATATTGAGATTTCCTACTTATAAAGTGTGTATTAAGACTATCTAATCCAATAAATTTGAATTAGATAGTAATTAAATTTTAGCTGACTTTTCAGCTAGCAATGATTGTTTTTCTGAATCACTTATAAATGCAGCATTTAATGCATTTAACTGGATATCTTGTAATTGTTGGTTAGTTAAACCTAACTGTTGTTTAGCCAACGTATATTCGTGCTTAAGTTCAATGCCTTCAACTGCAGGGTCGTCAGTATTCAGACATACTTTAACGCCATGCTCTAAGAACGTATGAATAGGGTGCTCGCTGATACTATTAATTGTGCCTGTTTGGTAATTAGAGGTTAAGCAGGTTTCTAGGGTTATGTTATTTTGAGCTAAATAATCCAATAAATTCTTATCTTCATAGCTTTTAACACCATGACCGATACGTTGGGCATTTAACAGCTTAATAGCTTGCCATACACTTTCAGGACCCGCTGCTTCTCCTGCATGAATTGTTATGTTCAATCCCGCGTTAGATACCTGTTTGAATTGATCTTCAAATAATTCGGCAGGTTGACCTAATTCATCACCCGCTAAGTCAACCGCAACTAAGTGTTCCTTATGAGCAAGAAGCGAATCCAACTCATGCTGACATTTTTCTAAGCCAAAAGTACGGCTTAATATGCCAATCAAATTTGCTTTTACATTAAACTCTTTACAGCCTTGTGTAACACCTTCAATAACTGCCGCAACAACATCTGCTGTTGGTAAGTTGTGTTTCATTGCCATGTAATAGGGAGAAAATCTAAGCTCAGCATAATCAATACCTGCTAGTGATAAGTCTTCTACGTTTTCAAAGGCGACACGTTGACAGTCTTCTAAGCAGGATAATACATTCACGCCCCAATCAAGTTTTACTAAAAACTCCATTAAATCACTGGCTTTGTCTTCAATACGTACATGGGGGATAAAATCTTTAAAATGTTGTACCGGTAAATCAATGCCATTTTGTTGCGCAAGATCCCAAATAGTATCTGGACGTATATTGCCATCAAGGTGGCGGTGTAAATCTATCAGCGGTAAGGTTTCACAAATCATTTAAAGAAGCCATTTAAAATTGAACTAAAAGGTAAATATAAATATATACCCTGTTATCGAATAAAACAGGGTGATTTTTTGATTTACTTGTTTATTATGGCGAAGTTTAAATTATTTTAATTAAAAGATCATAAAATTGACGTAATTACCTTATTGATTGGTCATTTTATTAACAATTAGAGCATTTACTGAAATTTGTCATTGGCTTGTATACAAAACACTGCTAAATTTAGCCCTAGATACTATCCACAAAAATATAAAGAGTTAGCCATGTTGTTTGAAACCGATGATGTACGTATTAATCAAATAAAAGATCTGCTACCACCGGTTGCATTATTAGAGCGCTATCGCACTAACGAAAAAGTGGCGAAAAGTGTTGTTGGTGGGCGCCAAGCAATAAGTGACATTCTTAATAATAAAGATGAACGTTTGCTAGTAGTAATTGGTCCATGTTCAATTCATGATCCTATTGCCGCGCTTGAATATGGCAGTCGTTTAAATAAACTACGCACTAAGTATAAAGACAGCTTAGAAATTGTTATGCGAGTATATTTTGAAAAGCCACGTACAACAGTTGGTTGGAAAGGCTTGATAAATGATCCTCATTTAGACGGTAGTTTCCAAATTAATGAAGGTTTACGTATTGGTCGTAAATTGTTGTTAGATTTGAATGATATGGGCCTACCAACAGCAGGTGAGTATCTTGATATGATCACCCCGCAGTATATGGCTGATTTGATGTGTTGGGGTGCCATAGGCGCTCGTACCACTGAGTCACAAGTTCACCGTGAATTAGCATCTGGCTTATCATGCCCTGTTGGTTTTAAAAATGGTACTGACGGTACCATTAAAGTAGCTATTGATGCTATTGGAGCCGCTAGCGCGCCACATCACTTTTTATCTGTAACAAAACTTGGCCATTCAGCGATTGTCGAAACTAAGGGCAACCCTGATTGTCATATAATTTTACGTGGCGGTAAAACCCCTAATTACCATGCAGAAGACGTAAACGCTATAACAGAGCAACTAGAATCTGTTAATTTACCTGCTAAAATTATGGTAGATTTCAGTCATGCAAACTCTAGTAAAAAGTTTGAAAACCAAATGCTTGTTTGTGATGACGTATGTTCACAAATGACTAGCGGTAATGAATCTATTTTCGGTGTAATGGTTGAAAGTCACTTGGTAGAAGGTCGTCAAGATATTGTTGATTGTAAAGTTGAAACTTATGGGCAAAGTATTACTGATGCTTGTATTGGATGGCAAGATACTGAAGTGTTATTAGAAAAGCTTTCAAAAGCATCTACAAAACGTATGCAGGGCTAACTATGGTTCTTATAGATAAAAACAGTGTAAAGCTTTCAGATGAACAACGTTATGAGTTGTTCATGCAAAATTTGATGAGCGAACGCGAGACTTGGATCTTAACTGACGAACATGGCGCGGTAATGCTTACCGAAGATGAAGACGATTACGTACCATTTTGGCCCACTGAAGAAACAGCTTCTTTATGGGCCACAGATGAGTGGGACCATTGTCAGCCAAAACTAATTAGTTTTGATGAGTTAAAAGACAAATGGTTACCTGGCATGGAAGAAGATGATTTATGTTTAATTATTTTTCCAACCACAGGATTAACCGGACAGGTGTTTTACCCTTGGGAATTTAACCAAGTATTAGATAAAAAACTCACCAAATTAGCTCGAAAAAACTAATTCTGCACAAATCAAACAGCATTAAAACAATACAATTAATGCTGTTTTACCCTTACAAATATATCCAACTAAGTACAAAAGATAATGTCACCCACATTAATATAATTAGTGGGATACCAACACGCATGAAATCAGAAAATTTATAACCACCGGCATTCATTACCAACACATTGGTTTTATATGCCATTGGTGTAGCAAAACTTAAATTTGCACCGAATAAAACCGCTAGTATGAAAGGCTCTACTGGAACATTTAATTGGTTAGCAACCGATATAGCAATTGGTGTTCCTATAACCGCAGCAGCATTGTTTGATACGATATTTGTAAGTACCGCAAGTAATAGCATTAATGCTGACAGGATCCCCGCTGGCGGTAAATCAAAGGCTAGGGCAACAAACATTTGCGCCATGTATTCAGCACCACCAGTTTTCATCATGGCTGCACCTAATGCAAGAGATGCTGCAACAATGAGGATCACCTGGCTACTAAGCGCTGAGGATGCGTCATCCCAATTAATACATTTAGTTGCTAACAACACTAATACACCACAAAGTGAACTTACGGCAATGGGTAATAACCCTAGAGCTGCCACTAAAATAACAGCTACAAGTATTCCCAATGCAAGTGGAGCTTTTTTTGAATGAGGTAAATTTGCCGCGCCATCTATTATAAGCAGTCCACGTGCAGCTTTTAATACCTGAACCTGCTCATCATCACCTTGCACTAACAATACATCACCAGTTTGAATTGGTACTTTGTTGATGCTTCTACGGCCAAGGTCCATTGCTTTACCACCACGATGAAGAGCTAATACTGATACACCAAAACGTTCTTTAAAATTAGCTTGCTTTAATGTTTGCCCATTTAGGCCTGATGATTGAATAACGACGATTTCAGCTAAGGTTTGTTTTTCTGCAATCAATGGATGTTCAGAATCTACTTTATGCTTATCAGTATATAAGGTTGCATTCAAAACAGTTTCGTACTCTTTTAAACGGTCAGGATAATCTTTTACTTTTAAACGATCTCCCGCTTTTATTATGGTATCGGGTAAGGGAATAACATTTCTATAATCTGGTTTGCGTTGAATAAACTCAATTAACATTTGATTATCAGTAAGCTTTCTTAATTCAGCTACAGTTTTACCAACACATAAACCTTCTTCATTTATATTTAAATAACCTCCAAATATTCTTGGTGATGTATCTGGCAGGGAAGGTTTACGTTTAGGGATTATTCTAGGCGCAATTAACCATAAGTATAAAATAGCGATAGTCGCTGCAAATAATGCAGGATAGGCGAAGTCAAACATACCAAAACGACGAATCCCCATATCATTGGCAACACTAACAACTAAAAGGTTAGTTGAAGTCCCTATAGTTGTAGTCATACCTCCTACAAGTGTTGCTAACCCCATAGGGAGTAACATAGGAGATGAGTCTGTTTTGGTTCTTATTGCAACGCTAATCAAAATAGGTAAAAACAAAACCACAATTGGTGTATTGTTCACGAAGGCGCTTAATGTTCCTGCTACCAGTAAAGTTATCAATAACGACAGAGTGGGGCTTATCTTCCAAAGCTTGGCTAAATTTCGTCCGATAGGCTCAAGTGCGCCTGTTCTAACCAATGCATGACCAATGATCATTAATCCACATACAGTTACTAATGCTTCGTGGCCAAAACCAAAAAATAATGATGAAGGCTCTAAATGAACACCGTTAGCTTCAAATGGAAATACTGTAAATACTAATGCCAAAATTGCAATTACAGCTAATGACGAGGTTTGTAGAGGAATATCATCACGCCGAAAGAAATATAAGGCGATTATGGTAATTAGCAACATCGCTAAAGCATGATTATTAGGGATGTCAGGTATATTCATTTAGCTCTCATTGGTAATGGCAAAATTGACATAGTACTAATCAATATATTATGTAGATTGCGATAATGCCAATAATTTTATTTAGGTTATTCATTTAAAAGGATTATTTTAAATATGTTGCACCTGCGGGCAGTGGTTGAACGTCAATAAAATCACCGAGAGGCAAGTAAATCAGTCCATTATTTAAAAATAGTTAGAAAAAGACCCGCTTAGGTTTTATCTCATAAGCAGATGATGAGATAATGATTTTAATAGTTTAAAAAGCGTTATTAAGGAAAAAAATGAGTTTAGTCAATATTACTGATAAAAACACCGTCCCGTTAATTATTATTAACCAAAATAACTTTGATACTTGGTTGCTTAATGAAAGCGAGCAAGTCCAAAGCTGGATACAACAAACAACAGCAAGTAACGGTATATCATTAATTCCAGATGCGACTGGTAAGTTGTCAAAGGTAGTGGTTAAGCTGGCAAATCCGGAACACTTTTTTGCTAGTGGTGATTTAGTTAAGTTGTTGCCACTAGGTCATTATCAATTGCATGCTGAAGAAGAATTGCAAGAAGCAATTGCATTTGGTTGGGCTATGGGGAGTTATCAATTTGACCTTTATAAGCCAAAGCAAGAACTTGCCACCTTGGTTGTTGATGATAAAGCTTTAGTTGAAAAGGTATTAAAATTTTCCAATGCTAGTTGTTTAGTTCGTGATTTAGTCAATACTCCTGCAGCCGATATGATGCCTGAGGATTTGGGACAAACGGCTCTGTCATTGGTTGAGCAATACGGCGGGCAAGTTAAGCAAATCATTGGAGACGAATTACTAGAGCAAAATTACCCAACTATTCATGCCGTCGGCCGAGCAAGTGTCCATAAACCACGTTTGATTGATTTAACTTGGGGTGAGCAAGGTGCACCTAAAGTTACCTTGGTGGGTAAAGGCGTATGTTTTGATAGTGGTGGTCTTGATCTAAAACCTGCCGCTGGCATGCGTAATATGAAAAAAGACATGGGCGGTTCAGCTCATGTATTAGGATTGGCACAACTAATTATGTCGCATAAATTACCAATCCAATTAAGAGTACTTATACCAGCTGTAGAAAATGCAGTTTCAAGTAATGCACTACGTCCTGGCGATGTTGTTACAACGCGTAAAGGCTTAACAGTAGAGATTGATAATACAGATGCTGAGGGGCGTTTAGTGTTGTGTGATGCATTAGATGAAGCAAACAACGACAAACCTGATTTATTGATTGATATCGCTACTTTAACCGGTGCTATGCGCGTTGCCCTTGGTACTGAACTTCCTGGGTTTTTCAGTAATAATGATGAAATAGCCAATGAATTGATGAGTGCTGGTACATCAATAAATGATCCTGTTTGGAGAATGCCATTATATAACGACTATAAAAGCTTGCTCGACAGTAACGTTGCAGACATTGCTAATGGTGCAGCAGGCCCGTTTGGCGGCGCAATAACTGCAGCTTTGTATTTACAAGAGTTCGTTAACCCTGAAATTAACTGGCTGCATTTCGATGTTATGGCCTGGAATGTTCGTAAGTTATCAGGGCGTCCAATAGGTGGGGAAGCGTTTGGTATTCGTACTTTATTTAATTATTTGCAAGGTCAGTACGGTAAATAACCTGATCATGGGTTAAATAGCAACAATATCAAATAGATAAAAGCCTACATTGTGAAACGTAGGCTTTTTTATTTGCGTTGTCCTGTCCTGAAGTAGGCTTACAACAGTTTTGGATGTTGCAGTTTACTGATATCTGCTTGCGGAAAGCTTTCTCCGGTAAAAAGCAATAGTTGTTTATCTTCAATATGAGTTAAGTTAGTAGAATCAGCCACTGAATTTCTTGGTTGTTTTATAAATGCTGTGTACGACATGTCATTAAAGTTATAGAAAAATAACTGAGTAGAATTGCCTTCATGATGATTAAAATAAACGCCATGTTTAGTATAAACCCAGCTGTAAGTACTGTTAAGTTTATTTCTATTGATTATATTTATACTATCGCTCTTTACTGAACTTAGGTTTCTTTTATACAAACCACCCGAAACCCGAGTGTAATATAGAGTATCATTTTGGCTGAGTACGCCACTTCTTGCGCCATCAAAAGTTAACCTTTTACTTTCACCTGAGAGTAATTCAAATTTATGTAAATCAGTATATTCATCAGTATAAACCGCGGTTATGATTGACTTATCATCATATGACCATGTTGGACGATTATGCTGGTTGAATTGCGAGTTTAATTGTTTTAGTTTTTTAGATTTAAAATCTAAAATATAAATCTTATCGCCTTTATCTGTTCTACTTGCGGATAAAAATGCAACTTTAGTTCCATCATTAGACCATTTAGGATGTCTAACCGTATCTTCAAGGAAAGTCAGTTGTTCTCGTTTTGAACCGTCGTGGTTAGAAGCCCAAACTTCGTAAAACCCTGATTCATTTGAAACATAAATTATTTTGTTGTGAACGCTAGAGTAGTCAGGTGATAAATGATTAAATTTAGACTGGAGCACCGGAAAAGGGCTCGATGGAAAATCTGAGTTAACGGATAAACTTGAAACTTGATAATGTTCTAATCGATGCTGAAAAAATAGCTCTGCCGATTGGCTTGAGTATTTTGGATAGCTAAATCCTTCGATGTTTAAATTAGTGATCTCACCTGTATCAGGCTTTACCATATAACCCTTACGGACGTCGGCACGCTGCGTAGCAAAGACTATGTGCTTGCCGCTTGGATGCCAAGTCATACCAACAATGTCTTCTTCATTAAAGGTTAATTGTGTTTCTTGTTTTGACGCTAAGTTGATTAAAAATATATTCTCTTCAAAGCTACTAAATCTTCTTGATACGGCAATAAATTTTCCATCGGGTGAAAATGACATATCTCTATCACGATGAGAACAATTTACAGTACAGGAAAATCTTTTCTGAGAAAGACCTTTTGAAGTTAAATCAAGAAAATAGATCCCCGCAGAATCATCACTTTGCTTTCTTCCATGAAAGGCGAGGGTTTTACCATCAGCAGAGATATCAATGTAGTAATAGCCACCTTTTTTCGGACATTGTGCAATGACCTTATCTTCATGGGTTTTTACCTGCATTTGTACAAGTTCGCAGCTATTATTTGTTTTATCTTTTCGGGCGAAATATAGATAATCCCCATCAGAACTCCATACAGAAAAACCTTGCTTTGCATCGTCAAAGGTTAGTTGCTGCGCTTTTAATTGCGGCTGTGTTCTGTCTCTCATAAACAAATTAGAAATGCCTTGATGATCATTCCACTGGTAGACAATAAAGCGTCCATCAGGTGATGGCGAAGTAAAAAGTTCACTCCCAGGCTCTGTAGTTATTTGTTCAAAAATAGGCTCTTTTATCGAATTGTGTATCGCTATTTGATGCCAGATAAAATATAGCAAGGCAAATGAAGCAAAAGCATATATTGAAGTTGTGAAACGCCACTTATTGGTTGTACGTTTATCTTTAGCTACTGTTTGTGAGCGTGGGAGAACACCTGTAGTTATCTCATCAATTGGAGCATCAAGTTCAGGTTTAACTAATAAACGATAACCACTTTTTCGGATGGTTTCTATTATTTCAGTTTGTTCATGTTGTTTAAGTTTTTGTCTTAAATTCCAAATTGCGTTGGTTAATGCTTTTTCACCCACATAACTGTTGCCAGCCCAAACGTTTTCAATTATTTCTTCGCGGGGCACAACTCTGGGATATTGACTAGCTAAATACCCTAGTACTTCAATTAGTTTTGGTTGTAATTGAAGCTTTTCGCCGTTGGCAAAGAGAATGCTGTAGTCGCTTGGTTGTACCTTGATTGAAGATAATGAATATGAATTATTTTGAAACATCGCCAACTTACTAGTTAATTGAATTAAATTGCGGCAAGAAGAAGACTTGCGATTAAATAGTAATTTTCTTTGTTCTATAACTCAACCATTTTTAACACTTATTTAATATTTATAATTTTTTAAATTATAGCTGCACCTGACATAACACGTTGTTTTTAAAGTGATAGATATTAAATAGATGTAGAAACGATGCACAATAGGTTGAGTAACTCTTCGCCATTCCTTAAAAACTTCCCTGCAACATTTTGTTTTCTTTGTTGTAACAAGTTTCAGGCAAAAACTGAAACTCAATATAAAAATATAATTAATTTAATGCATAAGGGAGCAGTGATGAATAAAAGTTTAATCACTCTGGCAATTCAATCGGCAATTATTGGTGGAGCAGCTTTAGTTACGCCACAGGTATTAGCTGAAGAAGAGCAAAGCGTAAATCGTGTCATACAAGAGAATAAAGTATCAGAAAATAAAGATGCCTTAGCTCAAGATGAAGAAGTTGAAAAAATTACCGTTACTGGCTCTCGTTTGCGTCGTGACAGTTTTAGTGTGGCTACACCTCTGGTAACGGTGAGTAAAGAAGATATTCAAGATACCGGTCTTGGCTCACTGTCTGAAGTATTAGTGGATGAAGTACCTGCTATCACTGAAAGCTCTAGTAACATGAACACACAATCATCGGTAAGTGCTACCGGACTATCAACAGTCAACTTACGTAATTTAGGAACAGATAGAACTTTAACTCTTATCGATGGTCGTCGTGTTGTATCGAATAGTTACAGTGGCAATTATGTAAGTTTAGGTACCATTCCAACCGGGATGGTAGAAAAAGTTGAAGTGATCACTGGTGGTGCATCGGCGGCTTATGGTTCAGATGCGATTGCTGGCGTAGTAAATATAATTACTCAACAACACAAAGAAGGATTTGAATTTCAAGCTCGCGGTGGTGAAACACCAGAAGGCGGCGGTAAAGAATTCACTTTAGATGCTAATTTCGGCAGTGACTTCGCTGATGGACGTGGTTATATGTTCATCAGTTCAACTTGGGATCGTCAATTTGGTATTGATGTTGATGACAGAGATCGTTCAGCTATCGAATCAAGCTACGACTATAACACTAGCGAACTTTGTAACGAGATGAACACTGTTGATGGCGATCAATGTATGCGTGATATCACCCAAGCTGAATGGCGTGAACGTAGCGATGGTACACAAGGTGGTGTTTTTGAAGAAGGCAATGATTTCTCTGATGGCGGCTTTTATTATACCGCTGACGGCTTACAAACTGGTTGGGTAGAAGAGCGAGATGGTATTAACCCATATCAATGGGATAAAATTAAAACTCCTAATGATCGTTTAGCTACCGCTTTAAAAGTTAACTACGATATTACTGATGATATTATGGGATCATTTCAAGTTCAGTACTCTAACAATGAATCGGTAAATGTTAAATCACCTGAAGATGAGTATGAAAGCGCTTATGTTCCAATTATTGACCCTGAAACAGGTGAGTTAGACCGAGTACGTCCAGGTAAAATATCTATTGATAACCCATTTGCACCGGCAATTATTGCTGATAATGCCGGTAGTAGTATTAGCTGGGATCGTCGCTTTTATGAAGTAGGTAATGTAACAACTGATAACGAACGTGAAACAGTGAGAACATGGGCAGGCTTGCAAGGTACTATGTTTGACGGTGACTGGGATTGGGATGTATCTGTTGGTTACGGTAAGTTTGAGCAAAATCAAAAGCGTTTGAATGAATTAAATACCGTTCGAGTTTCACAAGCATTAGATTCTGAGTATGCCGACGATGGTGTAACAATTCAATGTGCTGATGAAGACGCACGCGCTGCAGGTTGTGTGCCATTAAACATTTTTGGAGAAGGTTCAATAACTACTGAAATGGCGGATTGGATCCGTGCTACACCTAAAATTAATACTGAAATTGAACAAGTTAATATTTTAGGGTTTATCGCCGGTGATTTATTTGAAATGCCAGCGGGTCCTGTTGCTGCTGTGTTTGGTGCAGAATACCGTAAAGACAAGCAAACAGTAAGCACCGATGAAGGCCATCAATATGGTGGTATTACTTTCAACTTGGTACCAAGTTTTGAAGGTGATGTTGATGTGTATGAAGCGTTTGCAGAGTTTGCTTTTCCATTATTGAAAAATAAAGCTTTTGCTAAATCTCTAGATGCAGAAACATCAGTACGTGTTGCCGATTACTCACATGAAGGAATTGACTTGATGTCGAGTTACAAAGTTGGCTTAACCTGGCAGCCCGTTGAAGGTTACATGATACGTGGTAATTTTGCTCGTGCACAACGTGCGCCAAATATCACCGAGTTATTATCACCACCACGTGGTGACTACGATACTTATACTGATATTTGTGATGGTACATCTGCAACATCTACAGAGGCTGGTCATGACAATTGTCGTTTAGAACCTGGCATTGCAGCAGAGCTTGCTGCTGATCCTGATTTTGTTTTTGAAGATGACAATAATGGCTATGGTCCTGGTGCCGGAAATGAAAACCTGAAAGAAGAAACAGCTGATACCTATACTGTTGGTATTACTATGAGTCCAGGTTTTATCGATAATTTTGACATCGCAATTGATTATTACAACATCACCGTTGAAGATGCTATTTCAGAAATAGGTAATGAAGAATTATTGGCTGAATGTTATAACTCATCTGTTGCATTTGGTGATTCAAACCCATTCTGTGCCGATATCACGCGTGATGATGAAGGTCAGATCATTGAAATGTTGCAACGTCAAATTAACGTTGGTGAGCTGAAAACCAGTGGTTATGATTTAGCAATTCAATACTCACTTGACCTGAATGATTTTGGTCGTTTAAAACTTACTGGTGATATGACTCATGTAATTGAACACACTGAGTCATTTGAAGGTAACGATGGTTTAGTTGAGCTTAACAATAATGGCCAATTAGATACCGGTATTTTTGAAGACAGTGCTTCAGCATCTTTAGCTTGGTATAAAGATGGTTGGCGTGTGCGCTGGAGCACTAAGTACAAAGGTCCTGTAGTAGATGCTCATGACCGTGTTGACGATTACAAAGAGCTATTTTCTGAAAACGATGCAAATTGTGCCGCGGCTAACGACGATTGTATTGCTAACCCTGAAACACCGAAGTACTTATACTACGGTTCTTTCATCAAACATAACGTTAGCATCTCTTATGCCTTTGATTATAGCCAAACACAAATCAGATTATTTGGTGGTGCAAACAACGTGTTTGACAACAAGGGACCATTTATTCCGCGAACTGGTGACAACTACGAACGCGGTGTAGGTAACTTTGACAGTAAATATGAAGGTGGTGTAGGTCGCTTTGTTTACTTAGGAACTGAAGTTAAGTTTTAGAGTTCAACTGTAATGGATTAATAATTATACGCGCAGGGATTGTGCTCTCCCTAGATTGCCAAATGGACTTGGCTATTAAACTTTAGCTCTATAAGGATATAGAGCTTTTTTCTATTTTTTATTTATCAGAGATCTTAATGAAAATAATTCCCCGTTATGTACTGCTATCTACGGTTGTTTTTTTAGCAATGCAATATATAAATAAGGCACAGGCAAATTCTGATACTGTCTATGTAATTAGTGATGGCCCTTACATCTTTCTAGACAATAACAACAGAATATCTGAAATTATCAACGTTTGTGATAACCGTAAAGTCAGTCAAAAACTTAGTAGACGTGATGCCTCGGTTGAATCAGAAGATTGTTCAGGAAAAATAGTTACAGATTTAAAGAGTGATTATCAAAGCTTTAGTACTGATATTGAGTTTAATACTAAGTATCCTATAGCTGCTATAAGTGACTTTCATGGCCAATATGACCTCATGGTTAAGATTTTAACCAACAATGGTGTGATTGATAAATCTGGTAATTGGGGATTCGAGAAAGGCCATTTAGTGATCACTGGTGATGTGTTTGACCGAGGTAACAAAGTAACCGAAATATTGTGGTTTCTTTTTAACTTGGAAAAACAGGCACAACAGCAGGGTGGCAGAGTACATTTACTGTTAGGAAATCATGAAACTATGGTGCTCAATAATGATTTGCGTTATTTACACCCAAAGTACTTGGCAGTAGAAAAGATATTAGCGCAGTCTTATAGCAAATTATATGGCGACAGCACGGTATTAGGTCAGTGGCTTCGCTCAAAAAATGTATTGGTAAAAATCAATGGTTTCTTATTTGCTCATGGCGGATTTCATCCAGACTTGATAAAAAAGCAGCTCAGTCTAAATGAGTTAAACCAAGTATTTAGTGCAAACCTTATTAAGCCAAAGTTACCAATTAAAAGATCTGACTTAGGTCATTATCTGCATAAGACCAATGGACCAATATGGTATAGAGGTTATTTTAGAAGCCCGTTAGCAACGGATCAGGAAATAGACAACTTACTAAGCTTCTACAAAATAAATCATATTGTTGTAGGACATACATCACAAACCCATATAAAAAGCCGTTATAACGGTAAAGTAATTGCCATAGACAGTAGTATTAAAAACGGTAAGTATGGTGAAATACTGTTGATCGAAAAAAATAAAATGGTAAGGGGAACCTTAGAAGGTAACAAGCTACCAATTGAAGAGCTTTTAATGAAATAAAATACTGTGTTCACAGTGAATGAGTCCAAGCAGTAAAGTGCTAAACTGATTCAACTGCCAACTTGTATTACTAATATGCGCAAGCTGATGTATGAACGCTAGTTGTATTTATTAACAAGGATGAGATTTCATCCTTGCTGATAGGTTTACTAAATAAAAAACCTTGCATTTGAGAGCATCCTTTATTCAATAATGCTTGCTCTTGCTCGTATGTTTCGACCCCTTCGGCTATACAGTGTAAACCGAATTTTTCCGCTAAAAACAGTGTTGTATCAACGATAATTTCATCGGTATCATTCTTATGCATGCCGTTGATAAATGCACGGTCTATCTTAATGATTTTTATAGGTAAATTTCTTAAATAGTTTAATGAAGAAAAGCCTGTTCCAAAGTCATCTAACGCGATATCGATCCCCAGTTCATTAATTTGTTTCATTGCGGCAATTGCCTTTTCTGGTTCGTTGATTAATGCTGTTTCAGTAACCTCTAACTTTATTGCGGAGGGCGGTAAGTCATGCTCGGCTAAAATTCGCAATAAAAGCGGGATAAAGGAATCATCAGTGAAATGATTTGCTGAAATATTAATGGTTAAATACAGATCATGATTTATTTGTCTCCATTGTGCCAGATCTTTAGCTCCCCGTTCCATCGCAGCGACTGTCATAGGTTTAATCAGTCCAAGTTTTTCAGCATCAGGGATAAATTCGTTAGGAACAATAATCTTTCCTTGATCGTCACTCCATCTGAGTAACAACTCACAACCACAGATTTCACGATTTGCACCATGTACTATAGGCTGGTATAGGTTAAAAAATTTATTGTTAGCAAGCGCATTTTTGATATCAGCCTCTAGCACAACCTGCTTTCTGGCCATTAGGTTCATATCTTCGTTGTAAATTTTAAACTTAAATTTGTTATCTTTTTTCGCAAAATACATTGCAGCATCAGCATTTGCTAATAACTCTTTGGCATTACATTGTAAGGTTGGATACATGGCAACGCCTATGCTGGCACTAACTCTTAATTTGTAAGTATTGATATCCATTGGCTCTTCGATAGCGTCAATAACATCAGAGACGACATGTTCAATTGTCGAAATATCTGATGCATGTTTAAGCAACAAAACAAATTCGTCGCCTCCTATTCTTGCCAGCGTGTCTTCGGAGCTGATCACTGATTGAATTCGTTGGCTCACAGTAATTAACAGTTGATCACCTACATCATGACCAAATGAGTCATTTACTAACTTGAACTTATCTAGATCGATGAACAATATTGCAAAGCTTAAATTGTTGTTCTTAGCTTCGTCGATAGTAGAAGTAATTTTTTCTAAGTAAAACTTTCGGTTTACCAGCCCTGTTAAATTGTCATAATTTGCTAGTTTTTCTAATTGTTTAGCATTGCGTTTTTGCTCAGTAATATCTGAAGCAATACAGACAAAATAAAGATCTTTACTGTATTTGTTCGTATGTGTTGATATTTTAAACGAGACATCAATAGGGGTGCCATCTTTTAAAAACAGCCTATCTTCAACTCGAAGATTGGAACCTGGTGCTAATTCCGCAAACAGTTTTCTGTAATAATTAGACTTTTCTGCATTTAAACCAAATTTTTCGGGAGTAAAATAAAATTCTTCGTCGGCTAAACCATAGGCTTTACGCAATGATTCATTTGCAACAGCAGTCTGTTTTTTTGCATTAATTATTGTCACCCAGTCATTAGTGTTTTCTATAGCCTCTATATAAATTTCGTTTAACTCTTCACCATAGCGAGAGCTGGTGATATTACTATAAGTACCGACTACTTTAGTTGCAAAGCCTGCACTGTTAAATTCTACGACTTTACCTGTATCGCGATACCATTCATATTGACCCCTAGCGTTTTTTAGTCGATAAATAAAGCTGAACTCTTCATGCTGATGAATATGCAAATAATTTTTCCAGTGATTTTTATATTTCTGTTTGTCTTGTTCATGTATCAATAACAAATGTTCGTCAAAGCTCATGCCTTTATACAAGTGTTGTAAGCCAAGTTCATCATGGTATCTATTAGCGATCATGCTGTTATTAGCAAGTTGCCACTCCCAAACTCCACTTTTAGTGTTTTTTAACGCTATTTGTAAACGGTTCTCGCGTTGTTTTACTTGTTGATGAGCTGCTAGTAATTGTTCATGTAGAACTCGTCTGTGCCTGTAATAGACTAAGGAAATAAAAATTAGTATCAATGTATATAAACTAATACTTATAGGTGATAGCCAAGGGGAATATGACACTTTGATCGGTAAAGTAAATGTTGCTAACGTTTTATGTTGAAAGGTATTAACTAAACGCACTACTAATTGGTTGTTTCCGCTTGGCAGGCTAGAGAAAGAAATGCTATTACCTTCCATCGAGATGAAATCTTTCTTGCTATTCACAAATTTATATTCAAATGTCAAAAAAGGAGACGTAAGGGCTTGAGAATGAGAAAAGTTTAATTTAATGCCAATATCATCGTAGTTAAATGCTAAATCAGTTGGTTTGTTTAGTAAAACAAATGGCTTTGGAG
This sequence comes from Thalassotalea psychrophila, assembly GCF_031583595.1. Lineage (NCBI taxonomy): Bacteria > Pseudomonadati > Pseudomonadota > Gammaproteobacteria > Alteromonadales > Colwelliaceae > Thalassotalea > Thalassotalea psychrophila. The sequence goes on along the minus strand of NZ_CP134145.1, from coordinate 2,638,304 downwards.
CTGACATGATTTCTACATTTGACAGGTTTATCGTCAAGCCTTTATCTAGTGTTGTTTGTTTTAACAACATAGATGTATTTATGATAGAAATTCCGTTAACTGAACCATAGGCAAAATTTCCATTCTTTAAACGGGCATGAGCATTTGCATTAAACTCATCGCTAACAAGGCCGTCATTTTTGCTGTAACTGTGTAAAGTTTGGTTGGCTAAATTTAAATTATGTATGCCTTGGTGACTGGCAAACCAAGGATTAATATTTTTATCAAACATAACGCCATAGCTATGTTTTATAGAACTACTTTCATCAAAACTATTGTATGTAATCGCCATATTTTCCAGTGAAATAGCCACTAAACCCGCGCTATAATAACTGAGCCATAAGGTATTGTTTTTAATTGCAAAGCTATCTATAAGCGCTTGGCGATTATCTTCTATATATGGATTAGTGAATAGTTTAGTTACACGTTTGCTGACGGTATCAAATGTCCATAAGGTATCATTACTACCAAGCATTAACGTATTGGTTTTAGGCAAAAAACCAATTAACCTGTTGATGCTTTCTAAGGGAAGTTGGCCTGTAATTTCGGGATATTCAGTAATTTCACCATTATTTGTGTTAGCACTGTAAAGAGTGCTCTCTTTAATAAACCAAAATGTGTCTTGATGAAAAAAGTTTTTATATAGGTTGCGTTTCATCAGCAGCCCAAGTTTTTGCTGTTTTGAATTTAACGACTTTTGTGTTTTGTTTATTGTGTCGAATAAGGTTAAACCATCGGTAGTGTGTAACCAAAGTTGCCCATGAGAATCGAAGTCCATATCATAGATATAGCTTTTACTAATGGTCTCTTGTTTGTTGTTATTCACCAAATAAGGTGTTACTGCCAATGTATCTACATTAATAGCATTTAGGCCATTTTCGGTAGCAGCCCATAAAATTTTATCATTATTAGGATCTTGTTCTAAAGCCCATATATTGTTACTTGAAAGGCTGTTTGTTTTGCTTTTATCTACAATTATATTAGAAAAGTTTAGCTGCTTTAATGGCCATTTGAATAAGCCTGAATATTTTGAACCTAGCCAAATGTTTTCTTCATCAATAATCAAAGAGCTTATACGGTTATTTTTTATTTGTGGATAAACATCACTAAAGGCTGTTAATTTATTGAGTTTCTGTTTGTAAATATCATATTGGTATAAACCATTATGGCTACTAACGTAGAGCTGATTGTCTTGTGTTAACAAGTGCCAAACATTAAGGTCGGAAATCTCTAATTGATAATGTAATTGATCAGTCGTCTGGTCCAAATAGTTCTCGATTGCAGATAATGGCACTGAAAGCACACCGTCATCGGTACCAAGATAAAGGATATGATTTAATATTTCGGTTGTAAAAAAATTACTTACCGAATGGCTTTTGTTTGCTACAGGAAAGGGTAGTTTGTTAAGTTTTTGTATTTTGGGTTGGTAAACAAAAAGACCAATCTTAGTGGCTATGTAAATTTGCTCGTGATGAATGTTGATATCGAAAATACGATGTTCAGCATCAGATAAATGACTGATGTTGATTTGTTCGATTAGTTGCTGTTTATCTATAGAATATTTAAATAACGAATTAGAACTAGCAAACCACATGTTGCCAGTGTGGTCTTGATGAATATCAATAATAGTACCGTTAGATTTATTCAGTTCGGAAGGTTCGTAAATCAGTTGGTAGCGCTGTTCGTCTGGGGTATATTTGTATAAGCCTCCATCGAACAAGCTGATCCACATATCGTTGTTGTTTTGTTGGAACATTTTAGCAATACGATAGTCAGTAAATTTAGCGTTCGGTCCTGACAATTGATAAAAGTTATAACCATCATATATGTTTAAGCCATCGTCTGTGCCTATCCAGATGTTTCCCTGATTACCTTTTACTAAAGATGTAATGTTTTGCTGACTAAGACCATCTACACCATTGAACCGCTGTAAGTGTGAAAAATTAGACGCGAAAACTGGGTTAATAAAAAACAGCACTAAACAGCAAACCCAATTTGCTATGTATTTTATTGACACATTTTTCATTTTTTATCAGCCAAACATTAACCCTTTGTCGTTTTTTTACCATTTACCGATCCTGTTTGCACCAATAAAACTGGCCTAGTTACATTTGGGTTACGTTGCGAGGTGTTTTGGTTACATTTTTCCAGTTTAATAGTCAGATAGAGACATCTTAGGACGAGCTGTTATTAAAATAAATGTTGGCTGAGTAACAACGTCATTGATTAAGATAGGTGAGAGTTATTTTGCAGTAACAGTTTATGGTGGGCACAAAAGGCGGTTATACTTAATTTTAATACCATTTTTATATGATACATAGAGGAAACTATGCAAAATATTAAGATAGAAAGCGTATTGTTTGTCTGTATGGGCAATATATGTCGTTCGCCTTCTGCAGAAGCAGTGTTTCGCCATAAAGCAAAAGAGCAGGGTGTTGATGTAGAAATTGATTCTGCCGGTACTATTGGTTACCACGTTGGCCATAAACCTGATTCCCGATCACAAAAAACCGGAGAGGTACGCGGTTATGACTTTAGTGGACTATTCGCTCGTAAAGTTGTAGTTGAAGATTTTGATAAATACTCACTAGTGCTTGCCATGGATAATGAAAACTTTGGTAATTTGGTGGATCTAGCACCAGAGGAACACCATCATAAAATTAAATTATTTTTAGACTATGGTGAAAAATTTAGCGAAACAGAAGTGCCTGATCCTTATTATGGTGGTAGTGGTGGCTTTGAGCTAGTGCTGGATTTAATTGAAGATGCCAGTGATGGACTGCTTCAATGTATCCAAGATGAAAGAGTATAAAATGCACAAGCACATATTGATTTCGGCTTTGTTACTGCTATCTTCGGTTGGCAACAGTACAGAGAGTGATGAATTGTATCAAGGTATCTTCACTTGGGGCCCTGAGGTACATAGTTTTAAGACGTGTGTTGATAATGCTGACTATTGGATACTTGTTAATCCTGAAGTATTAAAGTTGAAGGAGTTTTATCATGCTAACCAACAACAGCCTTATCAAGGGCTATATATAGAATTTAAAGGTGAAGAGCAGCCAAAAAGCCAACAGGGATTTGCTGCTGACTATTCCAGTCAAATCACCATAAATGAAGTGCTTAGCTATACCTTTGAACTGCCGCCAATATGTAAATAACCCTGATATTGTAATAATGTTTGCTGTTAATTAATTACGCTACACGTTTTACACTCTACCTGCTTGTGGACAGTAAATTGTCGAAAGCTGAAATCCCATAAATTAACACTGGTTAATTGCCCCGCAGTAACATTCATACCAATCAATATTTTTATTGCTTGACTGGCTTGCATGCTGCCGATCACTCCTAGAAGAGGGCTAAGTACACCGGAGGTTGAACAGTTTACAGAACTTTGCAATTTACCGGGAAATACACATTTATAACAAGGTGAATCAGGGGTTGAAAAGTCAAAGAAAATTAACTGGCCTTCGCCGTCAATGGCGCTTGCAGAAAGTACTGGTACTTTCGCTTTTAAACAGCACTCATTAATAAATTGGCGCGCGGTAAAATTATCAGTGCAATCCAGTACTAGCTCGTAAGGGTTAAACTGCTCTTCACTAAAAGTGAGTATCGAGCGATTAATAGCAATAACTTCAATCATAGGATTTGACCCAGATAATTGATTTTGCGCCACTTCAACTTTGTTTTTATTAAGGTGATTTGTTTTGAACAATATTTGCCGCTGTAAATTACTTAATTCAATTTTGTCATGATCGACCAGAGTTATTTTACCTACACCACTTGCTGCAAGATATTGACTAGCCGCACAACCAAGGCCGCCGACACCGACAATTAAAATGCTTGCCTGCTTTAACTTTAATTGCCCTTGCTCGCCTATGTTTTGTGTTAATAAATGGCGACTGTAACGCTGGTTTTCTTTGTTGTTTAACGCCATTTTAGTTCGCCTTTAACGCAAGATTAAAGCTTTTAACGACGTGTTCAGGAGCATCTGCTTCGGTGATGGCAGTAACAACGGCGATACTTTTGACTCCGGTAGCAAGAACAGACTCTACGTTGTCTAAGGTTATACCGCCAATGGCGGTAAGAGGTATTTCGCCGACCAGTTGATTGATTTGTTGTAGTGCCGTAAGCCCTTGGATTTGGCCGGTCATATCTTTGGTTTTGGTAGTAAATATTGCGCCAACAGCAAGGTATGATGGTGCCATTTGCTTAACCTTTAATAATTCGTAATGGCCGTGTGTACTTATACCTAGTCGAATATTAGCGTTTTTAATTGCCGTAAGGTTTGCGTGTCCAATATCTTCTTGGCCAAGGTGTACACCATAAGCGCCTAATTCAATTGCAAGTTGCCAATGATCATTTATAAATACTTGTGCATTATATTTCTTGCCTATGCTGATAGCTGTTTTTATTTCTGCTTTCAATTCATTGTCGGTTAAGTGTTTAACCCTGAGTTGTATGGTTTTTACACCTGATTTTAACAAACGTTCAATCCAAACAGTTGAGTCTACTACTGGATATAAACCAAGTGGAGTGTGCTCACAATTGTTGAAACCAGAGATGTAACTATTTGCGCTGTCTTGTTGCCAATCTATTGCCTGGGCTAGAGGAGAATCATTTACAAGTACTTGCGGAAAATCAGACAAAGTTGTAGGAAAGTTGCCTTGATGAATAGCACCATGACAACCGGGCTGATCTTTTGAAACAGCTAAACCCTGGTTAATGTACGCTTTGCTAAGTATAAATGCATCTCTGATGTGATAGCCGTGCGCGATAAAGGTCGCCATTGCAGATGCAAACGTACATCCACTACCATGGCTGTTTTGTGTTTCAACTCGAGGGCTTGCCAGCCAATAGCTATGCTGTTCTAAGTTATCAGCACTCAGGCAGTGATCAACACAATGCTCTAAATCGACATCAACATGACCGCCTTTAATAATCACGTTGTTAATACCTGAGTTGATAAACTGTTTGGCAATACTATGAACGCTATCCCAGCCAATAATATATTCTTTGCTTATATGCTGGGCTTCACCTGCATTTGGGGTAATTAAATCAACTAAAGGAAATAATTCAGCCTTAACGGTTGGTAAAATATCTTCGTCGGTCAATGCGTCACCATTAGAGGCAATGGCCACAGGGTCATAAACGACGAATGGAGTTTGTTCGGACCCGTTTTTTAGGACTTTTAACCAGGTTACTACTAATTTGACTTGGCCAATATTGGCCAACATGCCAATTTTTATCGCTTTTGGTGTAGATGATTTAATCAGTGCATTAAATTGCGAGGTTAAAATGTCTTCACTTACCGGGTTAATGGCGATAACACCATTACTGTTTTGAGCTGTAGTTGCCGTAACAATGGTACATGGGTTAGCGCCTAAATTATGCATAGTTTTAACATCAGCTTGAATACCTGCGCCGGCAGTGCAGTCAGAGCCGGCAATGCTCCAAATAGTTGGATAAGTCATCTTAATTACTTCCTGGTTGATGCCAAAATGGTTGATCTAATGTTGGCGTACTAGGGTGGGCTGTTTGTCGCTCAGCCATAACACCAGCAAGGTAGCCTTGTTCGCCTGAGATCAGAGCGTTAGCAAAGGCTTTTGCCATTAATACCGGGTTATCAGCAAGGGCAACGGCACTATTTAATAATACACCATCATAGCCCATTTCCATAGCTATGCATGCATCTGAAGGCTTACCAATTCCCGCATCTAAAATGAGCGTTGCATCGGGTAAACGAAGTCGAATAGTTTCTAAATTATACGGGTTCATTAAGCCTTTTCCGGTACCAATTGGTGAAGCCCATGGCATGATAACCTGACACCCTAAATCGTATAACCTTTGGCACAACACTAAATCATCGGTGCAATAGGGCAATACCTTAAAACCGTCGGCAAGTAGTTGTTCGGTTGCGCTTAATAATTCCAATGGATCGGGCTGCAAATTATAGTCATCACCAATAACTTCAAGCTTTATCCAATCAGTATTAAATAATTCACGGCTCATTTTTGCTAAGGTAACGGCTTCTTTAGTGGTTTTACAACCTGCAGTATTTGGCAATAAAAAACCGTTTGTTTGCTTAACAATATCTTGGATGTATTGCCAATTTTTTGCGCCACTGAGTTCGCTTGGGTTTTGCCTTTTAAGTGACAAAGTCACCACTTGTGAGCCACTGGCTAATATAGCTTGCTTCATTATTTCAGGAGAGGGATAAAGAGCGCTGCCAATTAATAATCTACTGTTAAGTTGTTGACCGTATATCGTTAACGACATTTGTCACCCTCCTTGGATCGGAAATAACACATCGATGCTATCGCCGTCATTTAACTTGGTTTGAGCATAATCATCTTTGCTAATAAAATTTCCGTTTAAAGCAACGGCAAAGCTTAAATCCAACGATTTGTTTTGACTATCCATATATTGGTTTATGGCTTGCTCAAGGGTATTCCCATTTTTGGTCAGAGGGAATGATTGACCATTAATGTATAATTTCATTATCACTTCTTATTGGTAATAGCTGTTGAAATTTACAGCTCTGTGCCGTGTTATGTTTAGTATCGTACCTTTGAGCTACAGCCTGCATTACTTGCTCCAACACGACTGGCGCAATTAAAAAACCATGACGATATAGGCCATTAACCTGTATTAATCGTTTAGATACGCTTATTTGTGGTTTGTTATCACTAAATGCCGGTCGCAACTGAGTAACATGCTGACGGATATTAGCTTCAGCAAAACCAGGATGTACACTGTATGCTGCGCTCAACAATTCAAGTGACGAACGTACGGTCATCGCTGAACAGTCATCGCTTTCAATTTCAGTTGCGCCAACAACATAAAAGCCTTTGGTTTTAGGGGCAATATAGAGTTGGTAACGAGGGTGCATTAAGCGAATAGGGCGTTGTAACTTTACTTCTGGAGCAAACAACTGGAACAATTCACCACGAACACCGCGTAAATCTTGCAGAGGAAATGCATCGTTGTGGCTGGTATTTAGCCGTGCACCACTACCACGACAATCTATAATAAGATTGCAATCAAGCGTTTGATGTTTGTCAGCGGATTTATAACCGAGTGTACAAATGGTACTTTCATCAGATATTGAAGTGACATCGGCATGTTCAATCCATGAAACATTCAATTTTTCTAGTTGTTGCTGCAAGGCAACAAGTAACTTTCGATTTCCAATTTGTCCTTCTTCTGGTAAATAAATACCTTGCTTGAAACTGCGGCCCAGCTCCGGCTCTAACTGCAATAACTGCTGTCGGTTTAACGTTTGCAACGGATGCTGAGGATAGTGTGTTTGTAAGAAACGAGCAAAACGTTGGTAATCACCAATGTCTTGCTCGTGACTTACGATGATACTACCGGTTTGTTGAAAGTAGGTATAACCATCTAACTTGGCTAATAACTTCGGCCAAAGTTGCAATGATTCAAAGCCCATTTCAACAATACTGGCATCACTGTGCATTGCTTCGCCTAATGGTGTTAGCAAACCCGCAGCAGCGTAAGCTGCACTTTGTTGGCCCAATTTATTATCTTTATCTAATAATGTTACTTGATAGCCTTGTTCAGTAAGCGTTAAAGCCGTTAAACGACCAAGTAAACCAGCACCAATAATTGCGATATGTTTGCTACTCACGACATTTGGCCTTATTTAACTTGGTGATAAATTTCACTACCGGTGCTTTTAAATTCAACCGATTTTTCAGCCATGCCTTGTTCAAGTTCAGCTTTATTAAAGGTGACTGTTTCATCAAGCATTTTAATGGTGATTAGCTCATTCCGTTCAAGCTTTGCTGCATAGTCACGAACATCTTGGCTAATTTTCATCGAGCAGAATTTTGGCCCGCACATAGAGCAAAAATGGGCGACTTTACCAGATTCTTGCGGCAAGGTTTCATCGTGATATTCTCGAGCTCTGTCTGGATCTAAACCCAAATTAAACTGGTCTACCCATCTAAATTCAAACCGAGCTTTTGACAATGCATTGTCACGAATTTGGGCGCCGGGGTGACCTTTAGCTAAATCACCAGCATGGGCGGCAATTTTATAAGTAATTAAGCCTTCTTTAACATCTTCTTTATTAGGTAAACCTAAATGCTCTTTTGGCGTAACATAACAAAGCATTGCACAGCCATACCAACCAATATTGGCTGCACCTATGCCAGAGGTTATGTGATCATATCCCGGAGCAATATCAGTCGTTAGAGGGCCTAGCGTATAAAATGGCGCTTCGCCGCAATGCTCAATTTGTTCTTCCATATTGGTTTTGATCATATGCAGAGGTACATGACCAGGGCCTTCGATGATCACTTGTACATCATGTTGCCAAGCAATTTTAGTCAACTCGCCTAACGTGCGTAATTCACTAAACTGAGCTTCATCATTGGCATCTTGAATTGAGCCAGGACGTAAACCGTCACCTAAAGAGAAAGACACATCATAACGCTTACATATCTCACAAATTTCTTCAAAATGGGTATACAAAAAATTCTCTTGATGATGAGCCAAACACCATTTAGCCATAATCGAGCCGCCACGAGACACAATGCCAGTTAAGCGCTTAGCCGTCATTGGCACATATCGTAATAAAACCCCAGCGTGTATCGTGAAATAATCAACACCTTGCTCTGCTTGTTCAATAAGGGTGTCGCGAAATACTTCCCAAGTTAAGTCTTCGGCAATACCGTTTACTTTTTCTAACGCTTGGTAAATAGGCACGGTACCAATAGGGACAGGGGAGTTACGAATGATCCATTCGCGGGTTTCATGGATGTAACGCCCCGTAGATAAGTCCATTACTGTGTCTGCCCCCCATTTGGTTGACCAAACAAGTTTTTCTACTTCTTCTTCAATAGATGAAGAAACCGCTGAATTACCAATATTAGCATTAACTTTAATTAAAAAATTACGGCCAATGATCATTGGCTCTGCTTCAGGGTGATTAATGTTGGCTGGAATAATAGCACGACCCCTGGCAACTTCTTCGCGAACAAACTCAGCAGTGATTTGTTCGGGTATTTGTGCGCCAAACCCCTGACCTTTATGTTGCTGTAGCAATACTTCATCGGAAAGTGAAGCTAGTTTTAAGTTTTCTCGTATAGCAATGTATTCCATTTCCGGGGTTATAATACCTTTGCGTGCATAATGCATCTGGGTAACGTTTTTGCCTGTTTTAGCTCGTTTTACTTTAGGTAAACTCTCAAACCTGATGTGGTCTAGGCCTTCGTCAGACAGGCGCTGCTGACTATAACCAGATGAAGCATTGGATAGCTCTTCGGTATCATTACGTTGATTTATCCAAGCTGCTCGTAATTTTGGCAAACCTTTATGCACATCAATACTGATATCTGGGTCTGTAAAAGGTCCTGACGTATCATAAACAGGGATACTTTCATTAGGCTCCAGAATTGGATTTTCTTCACTGCCTCCAACAAAGGTGTCTGCCACGGCTATCTCGCGCATGCCAACTTTAATTGGATGAATATCACCGTTGATGTATATCTTTTTGCTGTTGGGAAATGAAAGTTTATTTAAATCAGATAAAAACAGCTCAGCCGATTGACGGCGTTCACGACGAGTAGGTTTGTTCATTTAAAAAGCCTTTTGTATAAATATTAGTTATTACCAAGTCACGATAATTATTGGAATTGGTATTACAAAAGACGGAGTGTAGAAAGGTAAGAATGTAGAGATAGAATAGACATTTTAGGGTGAATTCTATATTTCGCTCCCCTTGTTTCCTTCGCAGGTGTTAACCTGAACAGGTTCTACGGATCCCGCAAATGCGATCTCAGCTAAATAACCAGTGGTTACTTTGGCACTCCGACAAGAAGTTTGATTATAACGATTCGTTCTAAAAAATAAAGGGGCAGCTGGTATTTTGTTATAATATTTATTAACGTTGTTATAAATGATTTATATATCAAATGAATGTAGGCATTTTAAGAGCGTACATTTGTTGATCCCCTGAGTGTTATCAACAAATGCAGTTTGACTTATGTTAGTTACCGAGTTTGAATGGCTTGTTGCAATATATTAAGTATTTGTTCGCTTTGCTCTAAGTTAACGCAAGCATCGGTAATACTTTGGCCATACACAAGTTCCTGCTCAGCAATGACTTTTTGGTTGCCTTCTACTAAGAAGCTTTCAATCATCACACCAAATACCCCAGTAGAACCAGCTTTAATTTGTTCAGCTAAATCTAGGGCAACATTTACTTGTTTACGGTGATCTTTATCACTATTACCGTGACTACAATCAATCATAATACTAGGTGTTAGGTTTGCGTCATTAAGCTTTCCACAAGCACTGTTTACATCATCTAAAGAGTAATTTGGAACTTTGCCACCACGTAATATTATATGGGCAAATGGATTACCTGTAGTGCGATAAATACACATTTGTCCAGTTTTATCCGGAGAATATAAAACGTGTGGCACACTAGATGCCTGAATAGCATCAATAGCAATTTTTACGTTACCATCAGTACCATTTTTAAAACCAACTGGACAAGAAAGTGCTGACGCTAATTCGCGATGAACTTGTGATTCGGTAGTACGAGCTCCTATAGCACCCCAGCTAATTAGATCCGAGATATATTGACCCGTAACCATATCTAAAAATTCAGTGGCAGTAGGTAAGCCAATATCATTAATTTGCATTAATAAATTACGTGCTAGGTGCAAGCCTTTCTCTACATTGAACGATTTATCTAAGTCAGGATCACTTATCAAACCTTTCCAGCCAACCGTAGTACGAGGTTTTTCAAAATAGACACGCATAACAATGTATAAATCATCTATATATTGTTCATGTAAAACTTTAAGTTTTTCAGCATAGTCTAAAGCTGCGCTAGTATCGTGTATTGAACATGGACCAATTATAACTAATAAACGCTTATCTTTACCGCTGATAATGTTTTCAATGGTGTTTCTTGAATCGATTATGTGTTGGGCGTTTTTATCAGACAAGGGTATATCACGAGCAAGTTGTGCAGGTGATACTAAATGGTCGATTAGTGAGGTACGAAACTCATCAGTTCTAATAGTCATGTAAAGTCTTTTTTATAATGCTTAAACTGGCGCTAATATAGGTAAAAACGGCTCCTAAGGGAACCGTTTTTTTATTCATGGACGAATTATATTCAAAAATACCATGGATGGTTAAAATTTTTGTTTTATTCATGGACGAATTATATGCAAAAATGCCATGGATGGCTAAATTTTTGTTTTATTCATGGACGAATTATATTCAAAAATACCATGGATGGTTAAAATTTTTGTTTTATTCATGGATGAATTATAAGCAAAATTTTCCATGGCAGGTATAAATTTTGTTTATTTTATGATCTTTAACAAGATATTTTAGTATTTATATCGTTGTAAACCCGTTTCTGACAAAATTTTCGCAGATATTTCTTCTACTGACAAAGTTGTAGTGTTTAAAAACGGGATTCTTTCTTTTTTATAAAGCTTTTCAACTTCTCTTATTTCCATACGACATTGTCTGGCCGAAGAGTACTTTGAATTAGCCATACGTTCATCACGAATTTCATGTAATCGATCGGGTTTAATCGTTAAACCAAATATTTTGTTTTTATGTTTCTTCAAAAATGGAGGAAGGTTCAATTCATCCATGTCATCGTCAGTAAATGGATAATTAGCTGCTTTAACGCCATATTGTAATGCTAAATATAACGAGGTAGGGGTTTTACCTGAGCGTGATACGCCTACTAGAATTACATCGGCGTGTTCGTAGTCTGTAACTTTACTGCCATCATCATTAGCTAAGGCAAAATTAACGGCGTCAATTCTAAAATCATAACTGTTCTCATGTATTGAGTGAGTGCGATGTGCTTTTGGTTTAGCTTGAACTCCAAGCTGTGCTTCTACTGGGGCAATAAAGTGCTCTAAAAAGTTGTAAATAATCCCATCACAACTGTCAATCACTTCTCTCGTTTCTGGTATTACAAACGTATGAAAAACAAACGGTTTTTCGCCTGTTCTTTTATAAGTTAGATTGATTTGTTTCTTTACTTCTTCAGCCTTTTCTATAGTTTCAACAAAAGGGATAGTGATGTGCTCGAATTCAAGCGGGAAAAGTGACAGTAAAGCATGTCCAAAAACCTCGGAAGTTATTGCTGTACCGTCGGAAATGTAAAAAGCTGCGCGCATTATGTAACCTAATATAAAAACTTACAAAGTGGTTTTAGTTTAGCCTTATGCAGTGTAGAATGTCGACGATTTTTGCAGGTTATTATATTAATAAATTTGTATAATGACCGTTTATTACAATTTGATTATTCTTGTTAGGAGAAACACGTGCAAGAGAATGTACTTTGGTATCAAGATCTAGGTATGGGTGATGTAGAACGCGTTGGCGGTAAAAATGCATCCCTTGGTGAAATGATAAGTAACCTTTCAAACGTAGGGGTTCAAGTACCGGGTGGTTTTGCAACAACTGCCTTTGCATTTAACGAATTTCTAGAGCAATCTGGCGTTAACGACAAAATTTATGCTGAATTAGATGTTCTTGATGTTGATGACATTCAAGCTTTAACTGATTCTGGCGCGAAAATCCGTCAATGGATTATCGATACACCTTTCCTTCCTGCTATGCAAAAAGACATTGAGCAAGCCTATGCACAATTAGCAGGTGAGTTCTCTGCGGAAGCATCATTTGCTGTTCGCTCTTCTGCAACGGCCGAAGATATGCCTGATGCATCGTTTGCAGGACAACAAGAAACGTTCTTAAATGTTCGTGGCTTAGACGCTGTAATGGTAGCTATTAAACACGTATTTGCTTCATTATTTAATGACCGTGCTATTTCTTACCGTGTACATTCTGGTTATGACCACCGTGGTGTTGCTTTATCTGCTGGTATTCAACGCATGGTTCGCTCTGATATAGCATCATCTGGTGTTATGTTTACCATTGATACTGAATCTGGTTTTGAAGATGTAGTATTTATCACTTCAAGCTTCGGTTTAGGTGAAATGGTTGTTCAAGGAGCTGTGAATCCTGATGAATTTTACGTTCATAAACCAACATTAGCTAATAACAAACCTGCTGTTGTTCGTCGTAATATCGGCTCAAAAGCTATAAAAATGATTTATGCCGATAACCAAGAACATGGCAAGCAAGTTGATATCGTAGATATTGAAGAAGCGCAATCAAACACGTTCTCAATTAATGATGCAGAAGTTGAAGAATTAGCAAAACAAGCAGTAATCATTGAAAAACATTACGGTCGTGCAATGGATATCGAATGGGCCAAAGATGGTTTAGACGGTAAACTTTACATAGTACAAGCACGCCCAGAAACTGTACGTAGCCGTGAAAGCGCTAACGTTTTAGAGCAATTCCAGTTACAAGACAAATCTAAAGTTGTTTGTGAAGGACGTGCTATAGGCCAAAAAATCGGTAAAGGTAAAGTTGTAGTTCTTGATTCGATTGACGAGATGGATAAAGTTCAAGTTGGCGACGTTTTAGTTACTGATATGACTGACCCTGATTGGGAACCTATCATGAAACGTGCATCTGCGATTGTTACTAACCGTGGTGGCCGAACTTGTCATGCCGCAATCATTGCTCGCGAGATGGGTATTCCAGCTGTTGTTGGTTGTGGCGACGCAACAAGTAAAATTGCTAATGGTAGTGAAGTAACGGTCTCTTGTGCAGAAGGCGATACAGGTTTCATCTATGATGGACAATTAGAGTATTCTGTTACCACCTCTGAAATTGATAACATGCCAGATATTCCATTAAAAGTGATGATGAATGTTGGTAACCCAGACCGAGCGTTCTCATTTGCTCGCTTACCTCATGCTGGTATTGGTCTAGCCCGAGTTGAGTTTGTTATTAACAAAATGATCGGTGTACATCCAAAAGCATTATTAAACTATGCTAACGAATCTGCTGATTTACGCGCAGAAATTGATGACATTATTGCCGGTTATGAATCACCTAAAGAGTTCTACATCGCTAAGCTTACAGAAGGTATTTCAACTCTTGCTTGTGCATTTTCGCCTGAAAAAGTAATTGTTCGTATGTCTGATTTTAAATCAAACGAATACGCCAATCTAGTTGGTGGTGATATTTACGAGCCAGAAGAAGAAAACCCAATGATAGGTTACCGTGGTGCCTCTCGTTATATTTCTGAAAACTTCCGTGAATGTTTCGCAATGGAATGTGATGCTATTAAACGTGTTCGTAATGACATGGGTATGACTAACGTTGAAATCATGATCCCATTTGTTCGTACTCTTGAAGAAGCTGAACAAGTAATCGAAATTTTAGCTGAGAATGATTTAGTTCGAGGTGAAAACGGTTTAAGAATAATTATGATGTGTGAATTACCATCAAATGCATTATTAGCTGACCAATTCCTAGATCATTTTGATGGTTTCTCTATTGGTTCAAATGATTTAACCCAATTAACTCTTGGTTTAGACCGTGACTCTGGTTTAATCGCGCATTTATTTGATGAGCGTAATCCAGCCATTAAAGCATTACTTTCTATGGCGATTAAAGCCTGTAAAGCGCGCGGTAAATACGTAGGTATTTGTGGTCAAGGTCCTTCAGATCATAAAGACTTTGCTGCATGGTTAGTAGAACAAGGTATTGATAGTGTGTCACTTAACCCTGACTCAGTATTAGATACTTGGTTATACCTTGCAGAACAAAACAAATAAGCATTATAAATGTTTGAAAATAAAGCCGGCTTAATAGCCGGCTTTTTTTTGCACACGGAAGTGCTTATCCTCCCGGGCCATGGATGGCGCAAAGGGAGGGCATGGCCAATATTAAACAATTTGGTGGTGTGAACTTATTCTCGTGTTAATTGTTTAAATTCCTCTTTACTTAAGCCAATCATACAAGTTAATTTATAACTATCTAAAATTATAAGAATTTTTTTATGATCAATGTTGCCATCTATATTTACGATAATGCTGAAGTATTAGACTTTTCTGGGCCGTTTGAAGTATTTACCACTGCGGCAAGAATTGCTGGTGATGTCGTGCCATTTAATACCTTCTTAGTATCTGAACGTAACAAACAAGTGAAAGCCAGAGCAGGTTATACCGTGCAGGCTAATTACACATTCGATGACCACCCCAATATTGATGTACTTATTATTGTCGGCGGTATGCATGATGCTGAAATGGATAAACCAAATGTTATTCAATGGATAAAGCAACAATCAGCTACATCATGTTTAACCGCCTCGGTGTGTACAGGAGCATTTTTACTCGCCAAAGCAGGGGTTTTAAGTAAGATGCAAGTTACTACTCATTGGCAAGACATGAATGATTTACGGGCACAATTCCCTTGTTTAGATGTTGTAGAAGATGTGCGCTGGGTAGATTGCGGTGAAATAGTTACTTCGGGCGGTATATCTGCCGGTATAGATATGAGCATCCATTTAGTCAGTAAATTACATTCAGTTGAATTGGCAGAGAAAACAGCCAAACAAATGGAATTTAGCTGGACTCAAAATCCTTAATATAAACCGTTGGGTACGCCAATATTCATGAAACTAAATATTCAATTTATTAACGCCTTCACCGATACTTTATTTAAAGGTAACTCTGCAGCCGTAATATTGTTAGAACAATGGCTTACAGATGATTTAATGCAATCTATTGCTACTGAAAATATGCTTTCTGAAACTGCATTTTTAATCAAGTTACCAGACGGTCGCTTTCATATACGTTGGTTTTCGCCTTTAACTGAAATAGACTTTTGTGGACATGCATCATTAGCAAGTGCATTTGTATTGTTCGCTAAAGATGAAAATATTAGCCAATTGACATTTTATGCGGGTGCGATTGGAGATTTTAATATTGAAATGAAAGATGAATTCATTACGATGAATTTCCCTTCAATGATGCCAGAACCAGTTTCTCATATTCCTTCTGAATTATTAGATGGTTTATCGATAACCCCTCAACAGGTCCTTAAAAATAATCAGGCTTATTTTGCAGTGTACGATAACGAAGAAGATGTGATCTGTGTTGTACAAAACGCTGTCAAAATAAAACAATTAGCACCTTATGATGTTGTAGTTACCAGCCCTGCAAATGACTATGATTTTGTTTCAAGGTACTTTTGGCCAGCCAATGGCGGAGATGAAGACCCAGTAACAGGTTCTATCCATGCAGGTCTTGCCCCTTATTGGTCATCTAGGTTACGCGTTACCTCGCTAATGGCGCTACAGGCCTCAAGTAGAGGTGGTTTGATAAAATGTGATGTTTTACCTGATCGAGTATTAGTAAGTGGTAAGGCCGTTCAGTATTTAAACGGTTTCATTGAGGTTTAATCAAGTTCAATGCCTTTATTTTGTATTATTTAGGATGATAAGTGAGTAAATGATGAGTAAAACTTTAACCGGAACTTTTCAAATAACCCAATGGGATGAAGAGCCTCATATCGTTTTTGATGAAGGCGGTAAACAATCTTATGCGCAAATAAAACAAACATATAGTGGCCACATTACAGGTGATTCATCGATCAAATATTTGATGAATTATAAAACTGAAACATCAGCTTGCTTTGTTGGTTATGAAGTTATGAATGTAGACATTGACGGTAAAAAAGGCCGCATAATATTAAAGCATGATGGCCTATTTGAACAAGGCGTAGCCAGCAGCAAATTTAAAATCATTAGTAAAAATTCTACAGGTGATTTAAAAAGTATCAATGGTGGCGGTACCTTTGTTTCGACCGAGAATGGTCAGGCCAATTATACATTTGAAATAGGTTATGACAAAAATTCAGTGAAAGTTATCGGTATATAGCGTTTTTCTATAGGATGTAAGCAGAAAGCATTTGTTTTAGTAACAAATATTTAGCATCATAGGGCTCTCTACATTCCTAGTTCAATAGAGCACTATGTTACCTCGTTTAGACTTTACAGATGTTATTGCACCCATATATCAGCAATATATTAAAGCCCTGAAAAAATCCAATTTTTCAGGTGATATATCTTGCCACTATAGTTCACGTCTTGCCGTTGCTACAGACAACAGTATTTATCAGCAACTCCCACAAGCTGTTTTGCACCCTAAAACAGTTGAAGATATTAAACTTATTACTCAAATTTCCAATTTAGAGAAATTTAATGAGATAAAATTTAGTGCAAGAGGCGGTGGTACCGGTACCAACGGACAATCGTTAACTCCTGGTATTGTTGTTGATTTATCTAAACACATGCGCAAGATAATTAACGTTAATGTCGAGCAGCGCTGGGTAAAAGTACAAGCAGGGGTGGTAAAAGACCAACTCAATGAATATTTAAAACCACTTGGCTATTTCTTCTCTCCAGATTTATCAACCAGTAACAGAGCCACTATTGGCGGTATGATCAATACTGATGCTTCTGGGCAAGGCTCGTTGGTATACGGTAAAACGTCTGATCATGTCTTAGGTTTAAGGTGCATATTGGCCAGTGGTGAAGAGTTCAGCACTAAAGCTCAAACCATTGCAGAAACAGAAACACTTATTGCACAAGAAAACCCAATTGCAAAGCTATATGAGACAGCTTTTTCTAGTTGTTCTGAAAACCGTGACAAGATCATTGCTAAGTTTCCCCGTTTAAATCGTTTCTTAACCGGCTATGACCTTGAAAATGTTTTTAATGAGGATTTATCTGAATTTGATTTAGGTCGGTTAATAACAGGCTCTGAGGGCTCTTTAGCTATTGTTGCTGAGGCAACATTAAATATTACACCAATACCGAAAGCCAGAGCATTGGTAAATATCAAATACAACAACTTCGAATCAGCATTAAGACATGCCCCGGCTTTACTCGCCGCAAAAGCTTTATCAGTTGAGACTATTGACAGCAAAGTTTTAAATTTAGCCAAACAAGATGTAGTTTGGCATACGGTAAAAGATTTAATCACCGACGTAGACAACAAAGTAATGGACGGTTTAAATATCGTTGAATTTACAGGCTTAGAGCAAAGTGAAGTTGAACAAAAGATTGAATCATTATCTGCCAACTTAAATCAAAATATTGAACTACAGCAACTTGGTGTCATTGGCTTTCAAACGACTTATGATTTAGCCAGTATTAATAAATTGTACGGTATGCGTAAAAAAGCAGTAGGTTTACTCGGTAATGCAAAAAGCCATGCAAAGCCTTTAGCATTTGCTGAAGATACTGCTGTTCCTCCTGAAAACTTAGCCGATTTTATTTTAGAGTTTAGAGCTCTTTTAGATAGCTACAACCTTGATTATGGTATGTTTGGCCATATTGATGCCGGTGTACTTCATGTTAGACCTGCGCTTGATATGTGCGACCCGGAGCAAGAAATTATTCTTCGTAAAATATCAGATCAAGTTGTAGCGTTAACCGCGAAATATGGTGGTTTGATGTGGGGAGAACATGGCAAAGGCTATCGTAGTGAATATGCTCCGCAATTTTTCGGTGATGAATTATTTACTGAATTAAGACGCATTAAGACGGCTTTCGATCCACTTAATAAAATGAACCCTGGTAAAATCTGTACTCCCCTAGATAATACAGAACAACTTGTCAGTGTTGATGCTAAAAAGCGTGGCGCATTCGATCGCGAAATTCCAATCAAAATTAGAGAAGCATTACCGTCAGTGATGAACTGCAACGGCAATGGTTTATGCTTTAATTTTGATAGCAAAAGTCCTATGTGTCCATCGAGCAAAATTACTGGTGATAGAAGGCATTCACCAAAAGGTCGAGCCGGCTTAATGCGTGAATGGTTGCGTTTGCTTGCAGATAAAGGTGTTGATTTTAAACAGCTACAAAGAGAATCTACGCAAGTGTCAGTAAAGTCTATGGCATTAAAAACCTTTAATACCATTAAAAGTAAAGTGGGCAGCTACGACTATTCGCATGAAGTCATGGAAGCGATGAGTGGTTGTTTAGCTTGTAAAGCGTGTGCCAGTCAATGCCCAGTGAAAGTTGATGTACCAGATTTTAAAGCGCAATTTGCCCAAGTTTATTACTCAAGATATTTAAGACCTGTTAAAGATCATTTTGTTGGTCAAATAGAAAACCTAGCGCCATTAATGGCAAAACTGCCATCAGTGGTTAATTTCTCTATAAATAATGGTTTATTCAAGTCTTTTAGTAAGCATGTTTTAGGGTATGTTGATACGCCCTTGTTGTCAGTGCCAACGTTAAAAACAGAAATTAAAGATGAAAATTTTGAATCGTTTAATTTAGCAAGCTTACAAGGTTTATCGCTAGAGCAAAGATCGAAATATGTGATCGTGGTGCAAGACCCATTTACTTCATTTTATGAAGCATCGCTTATAAGCGATATGATGAAACTTATTGCCAAGCTAGGCTTTAAGCCAGTGTTATTGCCATTTTTACCAAATGGTAAGCCACAACATGTAAAAGGTTTTTTATCTCAATTTGCTAAAACTGCAACAACTGCAAGTGAACTGCTAAATGAAATACATCAATTAAACATTCCTATGTTGGGGTTAGATGCATCGTTAGTACTATGTTATAGAGATGAATATAAACAAATATTGGCAGATAAACGCGGCGATTTTGAAGTGATGCTGAGTCATGAATGGTTGAAACAAGTTATTGCCAACGAAGTGCCTAAAGAACCTAAGTATTTACCAATATACCAACTGTTTAGTCATTGTACTGAAAAAACAGCATTACCTAGCGCTGAAGGCGATTGGCAGCAGATATTTGAATATTTTGGTTTGAAACTAGACGCGGTTAGCGTTGGTTGTTGTGGTATGGCGGGTACTTACGGCCATGAAAAACAAAATCAAGAAAATTCTAAGGGTTTATACGAGCTAAGTTGGCAACAACCGATTGATACTGGCGATACATCGTATCAATTAGCTACGGGGTTTTCATGTCGAAGTCAGGTGAAAAGGTTAGGGCAAAAACAGTTGAAGCATCCTATCCAAGCGTTATTAATGCACCTATAAAAAACTAGGGTCAGAGTCAGGTTATTTTTAAATAACCTGACTCTGACCCTAGTTTTTGACTCCTCGTTTATTTGCTAACCGGTTATTTATGACCGTTAGCGATAATATCTCTAGCCATTTGATCGGCTACAACTCCAGTAGGTAAATCTTCCTGCGCTGCTTTTTCAAATACTTGCATTAACGTATTATAAATATTTTCAACCAAGCTCGTTGCTGTTTTTGCGCAATATTCAGTTTCATATATTTCTAAGGCAACGTTAATAATACCACCAGCATTAATTACATAGTCTGGTGTGTATAAAATACCAAGATCTTTTAGCACTTGATCATGACGCGCTTCAGCAAGTTGATTATTGGCACAACCGGCAATAATAATGGCTTTTAATTGTTTGATTGATTCATCATTAATACTAGAGCCTAAAGCACATGGTGCATAAACATCAACATCTTGACTATAGATGTCATCTAAACCAACTACCGTTGCATTTAACTCTTTAGCTGCTTTATCAAGTGTTTCCTGATTAATATCAGTTACAATTAATTCTGCACCTTCAGCTTTAAGTTGCTCACATAAAGAGTAACCTACGCTACCTAAGCCTTGAACAGCAACTCTAACACCTGACAACGTGTCTTTGCCAAGCTTGAATTTTACAGCCGCTTTGATGCCTAATAGAGTGCCATAAGCGGTAAATGGACCTGGATTGCCACTTTTACCCTCAAGACCAGAAACAAATGGAGTTTCTTGATGTGCTATTGCCATATCCGCAGTTGTAATGTTCACATCTTCAGCGGTGTAGTATCGACCGTTCAAATTATTTACCGCTCGGCCAAATGCTTTTAATAGCTCTTCAGATTTAAGTTTCTTAGGGTTACCGATAATAACGGCTTTACCACCACCAAGTTTTAAACCTGCCATAGCATTTTTATAAGTCATACCTTTAGATAAACGTAAAACGTCTTTCAGTGCATCTGCATCGTTTGAATAATCCCAAAAACGACAACCACCCGCTGCGGGGCCTAGGTTTGTATTATGTATTGCAATAATTGCTTTTAACCCTGATTGTTCGTCTGAACAATAGACAACTTGTTCGTGGTGATCAAAATCGACTAAATCAAAATAAGACACAGTTTTCTCCAAAATGTAACCCGTTGTTAATGTAATTATAACAACTAGTTTTGATGTGTTTTTTATGGACGCAACATAGCATTATAAGCAGGTTTAACGCTAGTATTTTATGAATAAATAGATTCACAAATTTGTTAAGAATTAGTTACAGTAAATAGATAATTGTATTCGTAATTTACACTTGTTATTAATGCTTTTTTCAGCGAGTATTGATTCAACCTATTTGGATGAGAAATAAAATGACAGAACAAGTTAATTTAACCCAAGAGCAACAATCTGCTTGGGTACGCGAACAATACCAAAAAGCAACTAAGTACCTTGCTGAAAAAGGTTTAGTCACAGAAAATGTAGCACCTAAAGAAAGTCGATATTTAGCACCTGTAGTAGCCGTTTGGAAACTTAATACATTGTCAGATGGTGCCGTTTGGGTGATTAGTGGTGATTTACCTTGTGATCATATACCAACAACTGTTGCAGATTCAGTAAGAGAAACATTACGTAATTTTTCGATGAAGTGGCAGTTACAGGCACAAAATATTGAAAACAACGGTTCAGATAAAACTCAATTAGATTTTGCAAAGTTATTAATTAGTAAAGCCGAAGGGTTGTATCAGTTATTTGAAAATGATGATTTATGGCCTGAAAAATAAATTATTGATTCAATAATCATTAATGGGACAAATAGAAACGTTTGAAGTTTATTTGTCCTAACGAACATACCATGCGCTGTCTTGGCAAGCCAGCTTCCATAAACACTGATCCTACTGCTTCAAACCCATGACGTGCAAAATATCCCACAGCATCTAATGAGCTATTAATGTAAACTTCGGAAAGGTGATTATTTCTGGCAATATTAAGCAGGGCATCAATAACTTCTTTACCTACTGGTGATTTGCGTTTTGATATAAGTACACAAATTCTAGAGATTTCACCTTGGTTGGTGATCCTTCCTGTTGCAATAGGCTCTTGCGTTCCTTGTTCAATAACTAAAACGTGATAAGCTTTTCTATCATGTCTGTCAAACTCTACGTTATAAGGTATACGTCTTTCACAAACAAAAACCTTTTCTCGAACTGACTTTAATTGTTGTTTTGCTTGTTTCCAATCGACAACATTTACTTGATATACCACAACAATTACACCTAAGCTGTTCTTAAAAATTAAGTGTTAATTACTTACATTAAGCACTTAACCTAAAAAGAATAAATTTTAGTCACACTCAAAACACCAGAGCCCCTTATTAATAACAGTAGTTAACAGATGTTGGTTTTTCAAACAATTTGTTGAACTTTCTAGTAAAACTTTCGTCAAAGGTTTTTTAGTAGCTAATAATTTAGCTAGCTCAATGGTATCAGTATCTACAGCAAAGCTTTCACCATTTATGAATAAGCTTTTGATTTCATGTTGATTAATTAATATACACTTCAAACCTAAAACCGGATAAAGCACTTCACCTTCGGCTAAAATTTCTTTTATCAATTCTATTGATAAAGTTTCGACAGGTACTAACAAATTCAGTGTGTGATGAACCGTTGTTAAGTATTTACCCAAAAAATCTTGTACTAAAGCTTCGTTTTTAAACGCAGTTGTCATTACAGTGTTTAAAAGTTCAAAATCTGTTTCATCCATTTCTTCTGGATTTTCTGAGACCTCTCGTTTACTGTCATCAAACCTTTGCTCAAATAAATGATTGTCTACCTGGTAATCGGCAAATGCTGAAATTAATTCCTGCGCACTCGGTGCCTGAAACCCTACTGAGTAATTAATTGAGTTATCAATAGAAACGCCATTGTGTGGATGGTTTGGTGGAATATAAAGTAAATCACCAGGTTCGGTAATTTCATCTATAACAGCATTAAACATCGATACTTGTTTTAAATCTTCGTGCGGAATAAGTTCAGCTAAAGAAGGATCTGGTTTACCTACTTGCCAACGTCTTTTACCTTCACCTTGAATGATAAATACATCGTATTGGTCTAGGTGCGGTCCAACTCCTCCTCCAGGCGTTGAAAAGCTAACCATTACATCATCTATACGCCAATTTGGAATGAATTTAAATGGTGTAATTAATGAATCAACATCAGCAGACCAGTGGTTTACCGCTTGTACTAACAAAGTCCAATTATCTTCACCAAATTCACTAAAGTCACCAAAGGGCCCATGTTTAACATCCCAATTAGTATTTTTATTACTAATGATCCTAGATTCAATAAAATCTTCCATAGCTAATCCTGCTAGTTCATTAGCATCTATTGCATCTTCAAAATTAGCGAATGCTCCTTTGATAATCAGCGGTTTTTTCTGCCAATATTCGGCTAAAAAAGTTTCTGGAGTTAAATCTTTAAAATCTATTTTCATTTTTGGCTCTTATAAATCATTAGATAGTTACAATCATTTTAGTGGAAAAACGTTTCTTCATGCAAAATAAAAGGCGCCTATGCGCCTTTTATTATAGAAAACTAAACTATGAGTTTAGATCTCGTTAACAAACTCTATAGCACGACCAATGTAACTAGCAGGAGTCATTGCTTTTAATTCATCTTTTGCACTTTCTGGCATTTCAAGAGTATCAATGAAAGCACGCATCGAATCAGCATTAACACGTTTACCACGAGTTAATTCTTTAAGTTTTTCGTAAGGCTTTTCAATACCGTAACGACGCATAACCGTTTGAATTGGTTCAGCTAAAACTTCCCAGTTTTTGTCTAATTCATCTAATAACGCTTGCTCGTTTACTTCTAATTTACTAATACCTTTTAACGTTGACTGGTATGAAATTAGTGAGTGTGCAAAACCAACACCTAAGTTACGAAGAACTGTTGAGTCAGTTAAGTCACGCTGCCAGCGAGATACTGGAAGTTTTTGCGCTAGGTGGTTTAAAATTGCGTTAGCAATGCCTAGGTTACCTTCAGAATTTTCGAAATCAATTGGGTTAACTTTGTGTGGCATCGTTGAAGAGCCAATTTCACCAGCGATGGTTTTTTGCTTAAAGTGACCTAAAGCAATATAACCCCATACATCACGATCAAAATCGATTAGTATCGTGTTGAATCGAGCTACAGCGTCAAATAATTCAGCAATGTAATCATGTGGCTCAATTTGAGTAGTGAACGCATTCCATGTAACACCTAAAGAGGTTACGAACGTTTCAGCGAACTCATGCCAGTTAACTTCTGGGTAAGCAGAGATGTGAGCGTTGTAATTACCAACAGCACCGTTAATTTTACCTAACATTTCAACGTTAGCAATTTGATCACGTTGACGCTTTAAACGCATATATACGTTAGCCATTTCTTTACCCATTGTACTTGGGCTAGCAGGTTGGCCGTGAGTACGACACATCATTGGCATTGATTGATATTCAAGCGCTAAGTTTTTAATTTCAGCTAAAATTTCATCCATAACTGGTAATAAAACAGCTTCACGACAATCAGTTAACATTAACGCGTGTGATAAATTATTGATATCTTCTGAAGTACAAGCAAAGTGAATGAACTCTGAAACAGCTTGAAGCTCTGGGTAAGCTGCCACTTTTTCTTTTAATAAGTATTCTACCGCTTTTACATCGTGGTTGGTTGTTGCTTCGATTGCTTTAACACGAGCAGCATCGGCTTCTGAAAATTCAGTTACAATAGCATCTAATACGGCATTAGCATCGCTTGAAAACGCAGGTACTTCAGCAATTTCTGCTGTAGCAGCTAATTTTTGTAACCAACGAACTTCTACAGTTACACGGTATTTGATCAGACCAAACTCACTAAAGATTGGACGTAAGGCTTTTACTTTGCTGCCATAACGACCATCTACTGGTGAAATTGCACTAATGCTTGAAAGTTCCATAAGTTTTCCTAAGTTTTATAATTTAAATTTGTTTAAGTAGTTGTTGTGCCGTGCTAACAAAAGTACCACGTTTAAATAATATCGTTCTGCGCTTACCGCCCATTTGTCGCCATAAAACAGTCGCTCGAATACCTGCAAGTAATAACGCTCGGATTCTATGCTGATTGCCAACTTGTTTTAAAATATTTGGATCACCGGCTATTTGAATTTTTGCACCTAAAGGGCTAATAACATCGGTATATATACTGGCAAATGAATTGCGCATATGTTCACTGTTCAAATCAAAGTGATCAAGTTGACGAGTACATTGATCAATACGGGAACCAAGTTCAGCCATAACTTTTGGCTTACTTTGTAAACGTCTTTCTAGATTTAACAGGCTAACAATGTATCGAGTAATTTCTGGATCTTTTTTCGGGTTTTTGTCACCCAATTGTGCAACTATCATCGTTAATCCATCTCTGATGTTAGCTAGCTTATCATCATAAACGTTTAAACAATTTACTGGGTTGGTGTTTACAATGCTGCTCATCATCACGTTGAATAATTCATCATCACAATGATTTTTGCGAGCAATACCTTGCACCATCATTGCTGTTTGGCAAATACCTGCAAAGGTTAATGTTTGATCTTTAATGCTCATAATGGCTTTTATTCTTTTCTATCTAGTATTATTATCTGATCAGGGTGTCGATAATACCGCCACCTAAACAAATTTCATTCTGATAAAAGACTACCGATTGTCCCGGAGTCACTGAGCTTTGCGCTTCATCAAAAACTACTTGATGATTATCATCGTCTAAGCGAGTAATTGTACAAACAACATCGTCTTGTCTATAACGAGTTTTTACCGTGCATTGCATAGATTGGTTAATCGATAAGTCTATTCGTGATACCCAATGTAATTGTGATGCTATTAAACCTTTGGAAAACAGGCGAGGGTGCTTATTTCCTTGACCCACGATTAAAACATTGCGCTGCATATCTTTATCTACTACATACCAAGGCTCTTCACCAGCGTTTTTTAAGCCACCAATGTGTAAACCTTTACGTTGGCCAAGGGTGTGATACATCAAGCCTTCGTGTTTACCAACTTCAACGCCTTCGGCAGTTTCAATTATACCAGGTTGCGCCGGTAAAAATTTCCCTAGAAAGTCTTTAAACTTTCGCTCGCCGATAAAACAAATACCGGTCGAGTCTTTCTTGTTGGCTGTTACCAAGCCTTCACGTTCAGCAATGGCTCTAACTTCTGGTTTCTCAATATGACCTACAGGAAATAGCGTTTGGCCGACTTGTTTATGGCTTAAGGTGTAAAGGAAATAACTTTGGTCTTTATTGCTGTCTAAGCCTCGTAACATTTCAAATTTACCATCAGAATCTTTGCGACGTTGCACGTAATGTCCTGTAGCAATATAGTCGGCACCTAAATCTTCACAGGCAAATTCAAGAAACGCTTTAAATTTGATTTCTTTATTACACATAATATCAGGGTTAGGTGTTCGACCAGCTTTGTACTCTTCTAGGAAGTATTCAAAGACATTATCCCAATATTCAGCAGCAAAGTTTATCGTGTGTAATTCAATTCCAAGCTTTTCACATACTTGTTGGGCATCTTTAAGATCATCAGCGGCAGCACAATATTCATCATCATCGTCTTCTTCCCAGTTTTTCATAAACAGGCCTTCAACCTGATAACCTTGTTCTAATAACAAGTAGGCCGAAACAGATGAATCAACACCGCCAGACATGCCGACGATAACTTTAATATCTTTATTTGCAGTGTTTTGTGCAATAGGGTGCTCAGTACTCAAAGACTTTAAATTCCAAGTAGGTGTAAAAATGGCGCAAATTGTAGCATGATTTATTAAATCTAACAGTAAATATTGTGTCTAATATATGCAATTATTGTTATTTGAATTAACCACTTTTAAACTCATGTTATATTTGTTTTCAAAATAGAAAGAGGGTAGTTATTTCCACTTAAGAAATCGTTCAAACATTCCATTACTAATGGGCTTCTTATTTGAACACCTTTAGTAAGTAACTCTTCTTTAGTTAACCAGATAGCTCGTAAAATATCATCATCTTGTGGTTGTGTTTCAACAAAATTATCAAGTTCAACGACAAAACAAAATCGAAGAAAATGTAGTTTGATATCGTCCCGATAATGGTAATAAATACCACTAATATAATCTGGTGCCACATCTAAACCGGTTTCTTCTAATACTTCTCGCTTAAAAGCCGATATTAAATTTTCCCCCGCTTCAACATGACCGGCTGGTTGATTGTAAACAATGTTTCCTTCATCGACTTCTTCTACAATCAAGAATTTATCTTGGTGGAAAATGATACCCGCAACGGTAGTGTTGGGTTTAAATTGCTCAGACATGTTTGCTCTTTCTTTTAAACTTGTATTATAAAATTAGATATTCACCAGGTTGTAAATCACCCAATGTATATTTACCTACAGAATAGCGTATTAATCTTAAGGTGGGGTGACCAATATGGGCAGTCATTCGACGTACCTGACGGTTTTTACCCTCACTTATACTTATTTCTAGCCAAGTTGTCGGTATGTTTTTACGTTCTCTTATCGGTGGAACTCGCAACCAAACGTTCGGTTCATTGATAATTTTAACCTTAGCGGGTTTAGTTAACCCATCTTTAAGTTCAACACCATTTATTAAAGAGTTAACTGCCTCCTGACTTGGAGCGCCTTCTACTTGCACCCAATAAACTTTACTTTTATTGTTTTTAGGGTTTGCTAGTTGATGCTGTAATTTACCATCATTCGTTAATACTAATAATCCTTCAGAGTCCTTATCCAATCTACCCGCTGCATATACATGAGGAACATCAATGAAATCTTTTAATGTTTTGCGTTTTTGGTCGTCTGTAAATTGGGTAAGAACATCGAAGGGCTTATTAAAAATAACAACTTTAGTAGGGCCTGTATCGGGTTTAACTTGGCTAGGTTTTTGTTTAAATGAGTTTGATTTTTTATATACGTTGGCGCCCAAGCCATCATGTTTTTTTGAGGCAAATTTGCTTTTGGTTTTTTGTTGGTTTCGGCTGTTTTTATTTTCTATAATAGACACTTACAAACTCTCATTAACAATGCATTAGTGTTTTGATAACTGGGTAGTCATATAATAAATACCAAGTATAAATAATATGAATGGTATATCCCCTTGTGACGGCTATTTTAATCAATTACATGCTGATATACTACTGCGCGATTAGATAAATACCCCGATTACACTGTTAAATCTACTTAATAAAGTAAAACTTAACAGGTAACAATAAGCCTTACACCACAGTTAAGTGGTAAGCATACTATAGGAATTGAAATGACAACTGATAATTCAAAAATCATTTATACCATTACCGATGAAGCGCCTGCATTAGCAACTCATTCATTTTTACCAATTGTTGAAGCATTTACTGCTCCTGCTGGTATTGAAATGATCACTAAAGATATCTCTTTAGCCGGTCGTATTATAGCTAACTTAGCTGAGTATTTACCTGAAGAGCAACGTATTGGCGATGCACTTGCGGAGCTAGGTGCTTTAGCTAAAACACCAGAAGCTAATATTATTAAGTTACCTAACATCAGTGCTTCAATTCCACAATTACAAGCTGCGATTAAAGAACTTCAAGCCAAAGGTTATGCATTACCTGAGTTTCCTGAAGATCCTAAAACGGATAAAGAAAAAGCAATAAAAGCGGCATACGCTAAAGTATTAGGTTCAGCGGTTAACCCTGTATTACGTGAAGGTAATTCTGACCGTCGTGCACCAGGTTCTGTTAAGCAATTTGCTAAAAACAACCCTCACCGCATGGGAGCTTGGGCAAAAGATTCAAAGTCTCACGTTTCACACATGAGTGGCGGTGACTTTTATGGTAGCGAGCAATCAGTAACTATTGCTGAAGCAACTGATGTTAAAATTGAATTCACAGCTACTGACGGTTCAGTTAATGTATTAAAAGCTTCTACGCCTTTATTAGCTGGTGAGATAATTGATTCATCGGTAATGAACTCAAAAGCATTACAAGCGTTCTTAGCTGAGCAAATTGCTGATGCTAAAGCACAGGGTGTTTTATTCTCTTTACACATGAAAGCAACGATGATGAAAGTTTCTGACCCAATCATTTTTGGCCAATGTGTATCAGTATTTTACAAAGCTGTTTTCGATAAGCACGCTACAGTATTTGCTGACCTTGGTGTTGATGTTAATAATGGTATTGGTGATGTTTACGCAAAAATTGGTTCTTTAGATGAATCATTACAAGCAGAAATCAAAGCTGATTTAGATGCTGTTTATGTTGATGCTCCAGCTATGGCTATGGTTGATTCAGATAAAGGCATTACTAACTTACACGTACCTTCAGATGTGATCATTGATGCTTCTATGCCTGCAATGATCCGTGGCGGTGGTAAAATGTGGAATACTGCTGGTGAAGAGCAAGATACTAAAGCTGTAATTCCTGATCGTTGTTATGCAACGTTATATTCTGAAACAATTGCTTTCTGTAAAGAAAATGGCGCATTTGACGTTACAACTATGGGTACTGTACCTAACGTTGGTTTAATGGCGCAAAAAGCTGAAGAGTATGGTTCTCACGATAAAACATTCCAAATGGCATCTGATGGTGTGGTTAAAGTTATCGATGCAGCTGGTACTGTTCTTATGGAGCAAAATGTTGAATCTGGCGATATCTTCCGTATGTGTCAAGCGAAAGACTTACCAATTCAAGATTGGGTTAAGCTTGCAGTAAACCGTTCTCGTTTATCAAATACACCAGCAATTTTCTGGTTAGATGAAAACCGTGCACACGACGCTGAAATGATTAAAAAAGTTAATGCTTATTTACCACAGCACGATACAACTGGCTTAGATATTCAAATTTTAGCACCAATTGACGCAACTAAAGTAACACTTCAACGTGCTAAAGATGGTTTAGATACCATATCTGTTACAGGTAATGTGTTACGTGATTACTTAACTGACTTATTCCCAATTTTAGAATTAGGTACGTCAGCTAAAATGCTTTCAATCGTGCCATTAATGAACGGTGGTGGTTTATTTGAAACTGGTGCTGGTGGCTCTGCTCCTAAGCATGTTCAACAGTTTGAACAACAAAACTATTTACGTTGGGATTCTCTTGGTGAGTTCTTGGCATTAGCTGCGTCGCTAGAGCACGTTAGTGGTTTTGCTAATAACCCTCAAGCACAAGTGCTTGCTGATACATTAGATGCTGCTACAGCAACATTCTTAGCTGAGAACAAATCGCCAGCACGCCGTGTAGGGCAAATTGATAACCGTGGTTCTCATTTCTACCTTGCAATGTACTGGGCACAAGAATTAGCTGCTCAAGATACTGATGCTGCTCTTAAAGCTAAATTTACTGCTCTTGCTGCAACGTTAACTGAAAACGAAGCTAAAATAGTTGAAGAATTAAACTCAGCTCAAGGTGTTGAGAACAACATTGATGGTTACTACCAAGCAAATGTTGAACTAGCTTCAAAAGCAATGCGTCCAAGTGCAACATTAAATGCAGCTTTAAGCGCATTTTAATCAAACTATAACTGCAGTTGCAGCTATATGGGGGTCAGACCAAACCTATTTTTTAAATAGTGTTTTGCTCTGACCCCAATTCGATGTAACCGGAACTAGTTAGAGGCCAGTCTGACCCCACATATCTGCACCTGTTAGTCACAGGAAATTCTAATTTATTCCTTCCCTGAAACAAAAAAACACCCTTAGGTGTTTATTTTGTTTAACACATTTTGATGTGTTATTCGCAGTCTGTTGGTTTTATACTTGCCGCATGATGTCCCTTGGGACCTTGGTTGAGTTCATAATCAACGTGTTGACCAGCCTTCAATGTTCGGTAACCGTCCATTACAATTGTAGAGTAGTGAGCAAATATATCTTCACCACCTTCTTCAGGACAAATAAAACCAAAACCTTTTGCGTTGTTAAACCATTTCACTGTACCGTTTGCCATATTACTAACTTCCTTCTTTATGAATCGGTAATTTGTTATATTTACTGGCCTAAGCATGATTAAATTTAATTCATACTTCGTTATTAATTTTTTGCAATAAATACGAACAATTTGTGTCTAAAAATTAGTCACTTATAAAAATTTAGATAATTCTGTAGAATAGTCAAGTTAAATCATTGGTTTTTTTTACATTTATTTTACAAAAAGAATTCTACAGAACACAAAGTTAAGGCTATTATTTGAGTATGGGTAAGAGAAAAGAAGAGCTTGAGGGTGATCTTCAGACGCTGGAAATTGAAAAAGAAAAATTTAAGCGTCCATCGATGTATCGGGTAATTTTATTAAATGATGATTACACGCCCATGGATTTTGTTGTGGAAATATTAAGTAAGTTTTTCGGCATGAACAGTGATCAAGCTACTGACATCATGCTGACAATACATTATAAAGGTAAAGCAAGTTGCGGCATTTTCAGTGCCGAGGTTGCAGAAACTAAGGTTGATTTAGTGTGCCGTTATGCACGTGAAAATCAGCATCCATTGATGTGCACCATGGAAAAGGTGTAGTAAGGACAAAAAAGTTTCAGAAATATATTGGTTTTTCCCCGTGTTAGTACTAGTTTAGAAGTATAGAGTCTCAGGAGTGTGCCTATGTTGAATAAAGATTTGGAAATTTCGTTAAATTTAGCTTTTCGTCAGGCGAAGGATTCTCGCCATGAATTTATGACGGTAGAGCATTTGTTGTTAGCGCTATTAGAAAACCCGGAAGCGGTAGATGCTATAAATGCTTGTGGTGGTGACATCAACAAGTTAAAAATGGAAATTCTGAACTTTATCGGAGAAACAACGCCAGTTATTCCACAAGGTGATGATGATAGAGAAACTCAGCCTACATTAGGATTTCAACGAGTTTTGCAACGTGCAGTTTTTCATGTGCAATCTTCTGGTAAAACCGAGGTTAATGGTGCCAATGTTTTAGTCGCTATTTTTAGTGAACAAGAATCTCAAGCTGCCTATTTCCTTAAAAAATCTGATATTACTCGACTTGATATCGTTAATTATATTTCGCATGGCATTGCGAAAAATCTGCAACCAGAAGAAGTTAGTCCAAGTTTAGAGCAACCAGTAACGCCTGAAGATGAATCTAAAAATTTGGATGCGTATGCTGATAACTTAAATGTATTAGCTGCTCGAGGCGAAATCGATCCTATGATTGGTCGAGCGAATGAATTAAACAGGGCTGTACAAGTTTTAAGTCGTCGCCGTAAAAATAACCCCTTATTTGTTGGTGAGGCCGGTGTCGGTAAAACCGCAATTGCTGAAGGGTTAGCCAAATTAATTGTTGAAAATAAAGCCCCAGAAGTATTAGCTGATGCAACCATTTATTCTTTAGATATGGGCGCATTGCTTGCTGGTACTAAGTATCGTGGTGATTTTGAAAAACGCTTTAAAGCGTTATTAAAAGAGTTACAAAAAGATAAACACGCTATTTTATTTATTGATGAAATTCATACCATAATTGGCGCAGGTGCTGCCTCTGGCGGCATGATGGATGCTTCTAATCTGATTAAACCATTATTGTCTTCAGGCAAATTGCGTTGTATGGGCTCAACTACATTCCAAGAATTTAAAACAATTTTTGAAAAAGACAGAGCACTTGCTCGTCGATTCCAAAAAATTGATATTCATGAACCCAGTATTGATGAAACAACAAAAATATTGATGGGCTTAAAGGAAAGATATGAAGAGCATCATAGTGTTAAATATTCAAACAAAGCCTTAAGAGCTGCAGCAGAGCTTTCTGCAAAGTACATCAATGACAGATTCTTACCTGACAAGGCTATAGATGTTATTGATGAAGCTGGAGCTAAACAGCAACTTGTTACGGCAGCAAAACGTAAAAAAGTGATCAATATCGGTGATATCGAATCGATTGTTGCCAGTATCGCCCGTATCCCTGAAAAGTCTGTTTCATCCACTGAAAAAGATAACTTGATGAATATTGACCGTAACTTAAAAATGGTAGTGTTTGGTCAAGATGAAGCAATCGATGGCTTAACATCGGTGATCAGATTAAGCAGAGCAGGGCTTGGTGCTGAAGAAAAGCCAATCGGTTCATTTTTATTCTCAGGTCCAACTGGGGTTGGTAAAACAGAAGTGACTCAACAATTAGCCAAGCAATTAGGTGTTGAATTATTGCGTTTTGACATGTCAGAGTACATGGAAAAACATGCGGTTAGTCGCTTAATTGGTGCGCCTCCTGGTTACGTTGGTTTTGAGCAAGGTGGTTTATTAACTGATTCTGTCATTAAACATCCACATTCTGTTGTGTTGCTAGATGAAATTGAGAAAGCTCATTCCGATATTTACAATATATTATTACAAGTTATGGATCACGGTACCCTAACTGATAATAATGGTCGTAAAGCCGATTTTAGAAATGTAGTCTTAGTATTAACAACTAATGCAGGTGTACAAGAAACTCAGCGCAAATCTATTGGCTTTAGACAACAAGATCATAGTCATGATGCAATGAGCGAAATTAACCGCGTATTTTCGCCTGAGTTTCGTAATCGCTTAGACTCTATCATTTGGTTTAACCATTTAGAAAATGAAGTAGTAGAACAGGTTGTAGATAAATTTATTGTTGAATTGCAAGTGCAACTTGATGGTAAGGGAGTTTCTTTGGAAATGTCTAAAGATGCTAGAACTTGGCTGGCTAATCATGGTTATGACAAATCTATGGGTGCGAGACCTATGGCTAGACTTATCCAAGAGAAATTGAAAAAGCCTCTTGCTAATGAACTTCTATTTGGTAATTTAATGCAAGGTGGTGTTGCGAAAGTTTGTGTAAACAAAAAATCTGATAGTTTAGACGTTATTGTTGAACCTAAAAAAGAACTTGTTTCTCAGTAATGTCATTTTAATACTACAAAGCTCTAGCATTTCATTAAGGGACCTTATCGGTCCCTTTTTATATTTTACAGTTCTACAAAATGTTAATATTTATTCCACTCAATTATTCTACTGAACAACGATTCTATTTGTATCATCTCTTTACTTGATGTTATTGTAAATCAACAAGTTGTTGCGGTTGTGGAAGGCTACTTTGAGCGATGAGCTGAAGTTGGCGAACTCACATAAGTAGTTTGTTTATATGGTGAAGATATTGAATTTTAAATTTTTAGATTTTATTTGTGCTGAGCCAAAGGGGATGGCAACTAACTCATACTATGGATATGGTATGTTACTAGCTATTTTATTATTGCTAATTGGTTCAATGCAACACGATTATCTACCTAATATTATTTTGGGACTTGTTCTACTTTTAGGGCATGTGGCTGGTTCGTTTAAGCTAAACAAGCCGATAAGATTGTTACTCAGAATGACATCATTAACATTATTGTTTTATTTAATTGCTTCAATAATCGTTTTAAAATAGTCTGTTAAGAGCGATCAGCAGACATAGAATGGTTCAACAAAATCAAAAGTGTTTAAAGTTCTCTTAATATTAGGAAGATTCTATGGGTGACTTTGAAATAATCATTGGATTTATAATTTGTGCCGCTTTGATAGTTTGGGGATCAGGCTGGAAAATGGCAGTTGTACAAATAGCATACATTATTGCAATGGGAGCCTTATATGGTCTTGCTCAATATATTTGGCCTGAGTACGGTATAAAGATATTCCTTGGACTCTTAATCTTATTGGCAATTATTGCCTTTCTCTTTAAAGAAAAATTAATTTATTTACTAAAACGGTCTAAATAAAGCAATATCAATACACCCAATTGATACTTACATAATTGTTAGATGTTCGCTTGTGGCACAGTTGAACCGTTCAATGAATTAACGTAATGTAATCAAAAGCTCACGGGCTGCAATGAGCGATAAGCGGCCATTAGTAATTCGATGCTGAGCTTGAGTAACGCCACAATAATTAACATAAGCCAGATAATGGTTCTTACATTTCATTTAACATTTATTAACAATTCATATTCACATCATTATGCTTTAATTATATTCATTGTTTTGATGTCATTTATTACTTTACCTTTTCATTAGCTTTACGGAATTACTTTTTGCAGGGCTGTTATTTAGTTTTGTAATGTAATCAAAGACTCACAGGCTTATTCGAACGCTTACCAAACATATACTTTTACTTTGTAGAATGGAATCTAACGCTGTGCAAAAAATAAAATTTATATTCATACTAATTTTTTTTACCAACCTCTTTTCTTGCTATGGAGGTGGTTCAGATGGTGGTGGAGGTTCTTGTGTAGCACCTTTAGAAATAGGAATTGGGGAATTAGCAGTTTGGGAAATTGAAAAATTGGATGAGAAAATTGCATCGATTTCACTAAGCAGCCTTGATGGCAAGAGCATTGAAGTCATTCATCATGATTATACAGATAATGTTGTTATTGCAACTAATCTCAAATTAACAAGCTCTGGTGGTTGCTCACATTATTCAGGTACAGATAATTTGGATGTATACAGCAAATGGTTAGTTGAAGGCACAAGCGAAAGGTTTTTATTAGAAGCTGAAAATGAGAGTGCATCTCAAGAAGAAGCCGCTAGTGTAATAGATAACTATTCGTGTGAACTGATTACATCAGATAACTATTGGTCAGATGCAGTAGAAGTATGTAGCGGGACTGTTCAAATTAACGGTTCTGAAATGGAATCCATTAGAACAAGAATGCCCTCCAATAAAGATGCCCCTCCAAGACGTATTTTGCTCTATGAACTTATCAATAAAAACATACCTGAACTGGAGATTGAACTAATTGATTGGAAAGCTTAATGTAAGAGAAGAATATAATATGGGTAAGAGATTCTTATTTTTTATAATTTGTTTTCTATGGCTATCTGGCTGTGTCTCTTCATCTCACATAGCCAGTATTGGCGCTAGAGCTACACATGGAACAGTTACAGTAGATCATGAAAGTAGTAAGAAAGTTTCACTAACTGATTCAGACCTTATCGTATCGGACAAGTTGTTTCGTGGCGACTACTTACCTTTTACGAACCTTCAGTCGGCTGAGAATGGCTCGGTAATACAAAATATTGAATTTGATACTAATCAAATTAAATGGCTTAATTCCAGTCAAGGAATTTTAACTGTACTTATAGATGATGAATTCATAACATTCGATGTTACAAAAAAAGGTGATCAACTCTTTTTAGAACATAGATATCGAAACTGGTACAGTTATCCAACACAAACTTTGTTACTTGTCTCAATGCCTGTAGATATAGTGTTAGGCACAGTTACTGTTTTAACGGCAATGGTTTTTGCTGGGAATGGGGCTGTTCATTAATATCACTCTATTCGGCCTAATCAATTCGACTGTCTCTTAATGGCACAAAGCTGCCGAATTAAGTCACCTTAAAACTGGACGAGATCCCACTCAAAAGCACAGTGGGATGACGGTATGTTTTTTCTAGTGTCGTATGGCAGTTAGTGGCACTTTCCAGATCAATTGAAGATCCTGAAACAAGTTCAGGAAATGAACTTTTCGTGCAGCAAAATTTATCATATCCCTTTATTCAACGAGATATGATTTTCTTCAGTGATAGTGCTAATTTTCCGACATTTTAGTTAGAAGGAATGCCGACAATTCTGCAGCAACAGCTAAAGTTTGCTGAGAACTTTTAATGCCTTCTCCACTAGTATCGGTAAACGGCGCTATTTCCATCATATCTGCACCTGTTATCGGATACTTCTCTGCCAAGGCTTTTAAAATATCCATCGCTTCAGTGGGAGTGAGTCCGTCAGGCTCAGGTGTTCCTGTAGCTGAAACAAAACTAGAATCGATGGCATCTATGTCAAAGCTCACATAAAGCTCATCGATTTTTTCGTCTTGCAGTTGTTTTAAAATTGTTCCAATAACATACTCAACGCCAAGTTCTTGTACTTCTTTAGCCCAATGTTGGGTAACACCAAACTTACTTTCCCAGTGAGCCTTCGGTTTTCCGCTCGAGCGAATACCAATTTGAATTAAGTGTGTAGGGCTATGCAAGTATTTTAAAATATGGGTGCACCAGGAGCCAAAACATAAATCAATACCAAGACGATCAACTAACAAATCGGTGTGTGCATCAAAATGAATAATTGCTACTCTTTTGTCTTGCTGCAACTTAGCTTTAAGATAAGCTTTAGTTAATGGGTAGCTAATGGAGTGATCGCCGCCAATACCAAACAAACCTTTGTCAGGGTAGGTAGCATAAAATTCATCGGCCACTAATTCTGTAATAGATAAAGGGCTAACGGGGTATTTGGCGTTATTATCTTGATAAAATGCATCACGACATTTACTGATGGTTAATTCATTCAAGTACTTATCATGCAATAAATGCGGATTAACTCTAACGTCGCCGATATCAAAATAGCTAAGTTCTGGAGACTGTTCGTGTAATGTAGCTCGTAAAAATAACGGTCCCCAATTTGCTCCTCTTAAAATGCCGCCACCACAATCAGAGGCTATACCTAACATCACAGCATTATTGCTTTGGGGTAATGTTTCGAGGGATTTTAGCCAAGCTAAATCTATTCGTTCAGTTTGTTGATAAATAGATTGTTGTAATTGTTGTTTGCGTTCTTTCGCGGTATTTACTGTATAAACACCATCACCAGGCGGGCATAAGCATGATTTTATTGTAGTCAGTAAACTGTCTTGTAATGCTTTCATATTAATCTGCCTATTACATTTAACCATGAGTCAGACGTTGGTCATTCGTCGACAATTTGTTTTTTCTTACTATATAATAGACCCCTTTTAATTTCCTGGTTCCCAAATGCACAAACTTAAAATGCTACCGGTATTAATGCTCATGGTGATATTTAGCCCTTTAGCCATTGATATCTTTTTACCTGCATTGCCACTAATGGCGGATAATTTTTCTGTTTCATTACCAACCATGCAGTGGAGTATTTCTATATTCATGCTAAGTATGGGATTAGGACAACTGTTTACTGGCCCTTTAACAGATAAATATGGCCGTAAGCCAGTAGCTCTTATAGGGATAGTTATATATGCATTATCTTCATTATTAACGGTTTATGCTGCGACGATTGAATTACATCTTATATCACGATTATTGCAGGGGTTTGGTACATGCGCTGTTGCTGTTGCAGCATTCTCAGTGGTTAGGGATAAATTCGATGCCATTCAAAGTGGTATCATGTATAGCTATTTAAATGGTTTAATTTGCTGTATACCTGCGTTAGCGCCAATTTTAGGTAGTTGGTTAACTCAAACCTTTAATTGGCAAAGTAACTTCGTATTTTTAATCTTATATGCTGTGGTTGCTGGTTTACTCATTGCTTATTATCTAATTGAAACTAATCAAACTCCCGTTAATCAAAGGCGTTTAATTAACCCATTCAAAATGTCTCGCTATAAAAGCATAATATGCCACAAAGTTTTTTTATTTCATGCCTTTGTAGTTATGATCGCTATGGGAGTAATACTCGCTTATGTGAGTAGTTCTCCTGCTTGGTTAATGGTTGAGCTAAAATTGAGCCAAAATGAATTTGTGTTTTGGTTTAGCCTAAATGCGGTTATAAATATCATTGCGTGTGTAACCGCGCCTAAAATATTAATTAGAAAAGGTGCGGCAAGAACTATCAGTCTTGGCTTGTTAACTTTATTTGGTGGCGGTTTATTAATGTTAGTTTTACAACCTTTACATACACCTGTGGCATTTATGTTGCCTGTAATGTTAAGTTCGATTGGTTTTTCACTTGTTATGGGCACTTGTGCGGGTCAAGCGTTAGCATCGTTTGGAGACAAAGCAGGAACAGCTTCTGCGTTACTCGGATTTATGCAAATGAGTGGTGCGGCTATCTTGGTTGGTTTGGTGCAAATGCTGCCAATCACAATTAGCGAACAAATCGCATTACTTATGCTGTTGTTTGCGCCAATGATGATCATTTGGTTTTCTGCAAAGGGCAGGCGGGCAGTTCTTGTTTAACGTCCGAATAAATAGCCCTTCGGGGATGACGTCCGAATAAATTCGGACCAACCGGGTTTAGGAGTTTGGTTAGCGTGAATTTATTAGTGCGTAGTGACGTAGTCAAGCTTTAACTAGTTTCGGTTACATCGAACTGGGGTCAGAGCAAAACCCTATTAAAATAAATAGGTTTTGGTCTGACCCCATTCATCTGCACCTGCAACAAAAAAGCCCAGCTAATTTAGCTGGGCTTTAAAATTTTTGATTTTTAAAAGACGATTAGTTTTTACAACCGTTCACCTTTTAAGTAACTATTATCTGGCGCGGAAAATAATGCGACCTTTTGATAAGTCGTAAGGCGTTAATTCAACAGTAACCTTATCACCAGTTAAAATACGAATGTAGTTTTTACGCATTTTTCCAGAGATGTGTGCTGTAACAACGTGACCGTTTTCTAATTCAACACGGAACATAGTATTAGGCAGTGTATCTAACACTGTACCTTGCATTTCAATATTTTCTTCTTTCGCCATTGGGCGTTAAACCTCTATAAATTGTACTATAAAATTTTGCTGCCGAGATAATGCCGAAAAGTGAGCTGATTGTAAAGATAAACCACTATTTATTTGGATGTTTTTGTAAATCAGAAGGTAGATTTTGTTTGTTTGTGGTACGTTGCCAATTATCATCTTTGAGACGTTCATGTGGGAAGTATTGATTTTTGTAGTTCATTTTAGCGCACTCATCAATTTGATAGCCTAAATACAAAAACTTTTTATGCATTTTTTTGCTTAATTCAATTTGTTTCAATATAGAAAATTTACCTAATGATCTTTTCGACAAGTTAGGATCAAAAAATGTGTACAAGGCTGACAAAGCTGAGGGTAAATTATCACAAACAGCAACTGATATAAGTTCTTCTTCTAAATATAACTCCAAAAACAACTGGTCAACACGTGAGCTAAAAATAAAGTTTTCGTATTGCTCAAAGTTAGCAGGGTACATAGCACCATCTTTATGAACGTTATCAATGTAACGTTGATATAAGCTAAAGTATTCTGGACGAGGTGTCTTAACCACTCGTGCGGTTAAGTCTTTATTAATTGCACTAATGCGTTTTTGGCTTTTAGAAGGGGAGAATTCATTAACGGGTAAGCGAATAGACTCACAACTGTTACAATTTTCACAATGGGGCCGATATACTTGCTCGCCACTACGACGAAAGCCAGACATGAGAAGTCGCTCATAGTTTTCACTAGTTAACTCTTCTACATTTGTAACCACAATTAACCTTTCTTTTTCGGTCATTAAATAATTGCAGGGAAATGTTTTGGTTAAGCCAAACTGAAAATATTTTTTAGGTTCATTCAAATCGTTAGTTCTCTTTTGAGCCAAAATCCATTTGTGATAGCCTTTTTAAGTTCATTGCTTTTTAAATGTAAAAACTCATCCCTAGTTATTTCAATAGCGCCCATGCTTTCTAAGAATGGATTTTGAATTTGACAATCAATAAACTCTACTCCTATAGAGTTTAGCAAATTTATTAGGGCAACAAGCGCAATTTTAGAGGCATTTGTTTTAGTATAAAACATAGATTCACCACTAAAAAAGCCATTTATGGCTACTCCATATAAGCCCCCAACCAATTTATCTTCGTGCCAAACTTCTATTGAATGGGCAATGCCTTGATGGTGAAGTTGTTTATAGCTGTTGAGCATGTCTGGCAAAATCCAAGTGTCATCGCTTCGAAAAGGTGCGTCTGCACATATATCAATTACTTGGTTAAAACATGTATTTAGTGTGACTTTATAGGAAGACTTGTTGATAAATTTTTTTAATGTACGATTTACCTTTAAATCAGCAACTTTAATTATTGCTCTAGGATCTGGGGACCACCACAAAATAGGGTCGCCATCATTAAACCAGGGAAATATGCCGTTAGTGTAAGCTTGAATTAATCGTTGTGGAGATAAATCACCGCCCATGGCAATTAATCCATTGGGTTCATTAAGTGCAAATTGGTGCGGAGGAAAAGCCAGCTCTTTATCATCTAAGGTGTAAAGATACTGGCTCATAATGTTTTATCCGTTATACGTTTGAGTGTAACGCATCTAAGTAGCGTTCAGCATCTAATGCCGCCATACAACCGGCGCCGGCTGAAGTGATTGCTTGACGATAAATATGATCGGCTACGTCACCAGCGGCAAAAACACCTTCTTTACTGGTTAAAGTAGCGTTACCTGCTGTACCACTTTGAATAGTTAAATAACCATCTTTCATGTCTAGCTGACCCGCAAAAATATCTGTATTAGGTTTATGGCCAATAGCAATAAAACAACCAGTTACATCAATTTCTTCAGTTACTTCGCTATTAGTCTCTTTTAAGCGTAAACCTGTTACACCCATGTTGTCGCCTAACACCTCATCTAAAGTACGATCGGTGTGTAGTACGATGTTACCGTTAGCAACTTTATCCATTAGACGAGCGGTTAAAATCTTCTCACTACGGAACGTATCACGACGGTGAATCAAATGAACTTCAGAGGCAATGTTTGATAAGTACAGCGCTTCTTCAACAGCCGTATTGCCACCACCAACAACCGCAACTTTTTGGTTACGATAAAAGAAACCATCACAAGTTGCACAAGCTGAGATACCTTTACCCATAAATGCTGTTTCAGACTCTAAACCAAGGTATTGAGCAGAAGCACCAGTACAAATAATTAATGCATCACAAGTATATTCACCTGAGCTGCCTTTTAATTTGTAAGGTTTTTCAGAAAAATCTACATCATCAATGTGATCAAAAATAATTTCTGTATCAAATTTTTCAGCGTGTTTTTGCATACGCTCCATTAATGCAGGACCAGTTAAGTCATCGGCATCACCTGGCCAGTTTTCAACTTCGGTGGTCGTGGTTAATTGACCACCTTGTTGCATACCAGTGATCATTACTGGATTTAAATTAGCACGCGCTGCATAAACCGCGGCAGTATAACCTGCAGGGCCTGAGCCTAAAATTAGAAGAGGGCAATGTCTTACATCACTCATGAAAAACTCCAAGTGTATTTGATATTAGCGATAACGCTATTGATTCGATATTATTAATTGATTGGGATGATAGGCAAAAAATGCAATAGGAACAATAAAAAAAAGCGTAGTTTTAAAAACTACGCTTTTCGTTTTATTTTAATTTGTAAACTTAGCCGTACTAAGCCACAAAATTTATCGTCTGAAATTAGCTTAATGCAACTTTAGGCTCAACAAATTCAAAACCTAGGTTTTCCGCAACTTCACGTACAGTTACTTTACCGTTAATAACGTTAAGACCATTTAAGAAATGGTTATCTGATAATAACGCTTCTTTATAGCCTTTGTTTGCTAAATTAATAATAAACGGTAATGTTGCATTATTTAATGCGAAAGTAGATGTACGTGGTACAGCACCTGGCATGTTAGCAACACAGTAATGAACAACATCGTCTACGATGAATGTCGGTTCTGCGTGAGTTGTAGCGTAAGAAGTTTCAATACAACCACCTTGGTCAATTGCAACATCAACAATGGCAGAACCTGGCTTCATGTTCTTGATATGTTCTTTTGTAACAAGTTTAGGAGCTGCAGCGCCTGGGATAAGAACACCACCAATGACTAAATCAGCTTCTAATACATGTTTTTCAAGAGCATCAGCAGTAGAGTAGATTGCTTTTATTTTGTTTCCAAATTGCGCATCTAATTTACGTAATACGTTTATGTTGCGGTCAAGGATTACAACTTCAGCACCCATACCTACAGCCATTTGTGCAGCATTGTTACCAACCATACCGCCACCAATAACAACAACTTTAGCTGGTTCAACACCAGGAACGCCACCAAGTAGCATACCGCGACCAGCGTTAGATTTTTCTAATGCTTGTGCACCGGCTTGAATAGACATACGGCCAGCAACTTCAGACATAGGAGCAAGAAGAGGTAAACCACCGTGAATATCAGTAACCGTTTCATAAGCGATACAAACTGCTTTTGATTTGATCAAGTCTTCTGTTTGAGCAAGATCTGGGGCTAAATGTAAGTAAGTGAATAAAATTTGGCCTTCACGTAACATTGCACGTTCAACAGCTTGCGGTTCTTTTACTTTAACAATCATTTCAGCTTTAGCGAAAACATCACTTGCGGTAGTTAATATTGTTGCACCAGCAGTAACATAATCAGCGTCAGAAAAGCCAATGCCATTACCCGCATTAGTTTCAACAAATACTTCATGGCCGTGAGCAATTAGTTCACGAACACTTGCAGGGACCATACCTACACGGTATTCATGGTTTTTAATTTCTTTAGGTACACCGATAATCATAATTAATGTCTCGCTATCTTTGTTGTAATGT
Organism: Thalassotalea psychrophila; assembly: GCF_031583595.1. Lineage (NCBI taxonomy): Bacteria > Pseudomonadati > Pseudomonadota > Gammaproteobacteria > Alteromonadales > Colwelliaceae > Thalassotalea > Thalassotalea psychrophila. Next base: position 2,594,989 of record NZ_CP134145.1, on the reverse strand, counting down.
TAAATTCATAGTTGAATATGCTACGAATTGTTATTTGTTTTATTTAAAGCTAGTATATATAGGCATTTAAAGAATTACATATCGTTATTTGCTAGTATGAAGGATTAAATGTTGATTAATGTAAATCTGACAGAGTTAAAAACTATATGATGCTATCTGAAAATAAAAAACTTGATCGAATAGATAAAAACATTCTAGTCGAACTTCAAAATAATGGGCGTTTATCTAACGTTGAATTATCTAAACGAGTAGGGTTGAGTCCAACTCCATGTCTAGAGCGTGTTAAAAAACTTGAACAAGAGGGTGTTATCACGGGCTATAGTGCAAATTTAAACCCTAATGTCCTTAATGCTGCACTGCTAGTGTTCGTAGAAATATCATTAAGCAGGACAGGGCCAGATGTGTTTGAAGAGTTTTCAAAAGCGGTAATGGATCTTGAAGTAATTCAAGAATGTCATTTGGTTTCAGGCAGTTTCGACTTTTTATTGAAAACCCGAGTGTCAGATATGCAAGCATATCGAAACTTACTTGGTGATACCTTGCTAACATTGCCTTCAGTAAGTGATAGCAAGACTTACGTTGTTATGGAAGAAGTAAAATCGGGTAATAAACTACCAATTAACTATAGATAGTCATAATTACCTAGTTTAGATATTTTATCTAGCGTAATAATCTGCTATTTTGGTAGGTATAAATAACAACAATTATAATTACAAATTCATGGATGCGACTTTGGCAGCTAAAGAATCATTAAAACTCACTGGTACGCAACGCTTATTAGAAGCGGGCCTGATCTTTACCAGTATATTCTCCCTTTACTTAATCATTGCCCTTATAAGTTTTGACCCTGCTGATCCAGGTTGGTCGCAAACGGCATACCATGCCACGGTTAATAATGCTGGTGGTGCTTTTGGTGCATACCTATCAGACATATTCTTATTCGCCTTTGGCAGCATTGCTTATAGCTTGCCTTTTGTTTTTGCTATCATCGGTTGGTTATTATTCCAGCGCATTCATTATCTACTAGACATTGATTTTTTTACCTTAGGGTTAAAATTTATTGGTTTTATGATGTTTTATATAGGTTTAACCTCTATAGCCAGTATGAATTTTGATGATGTATTTGATTTTTCTGCGGGTGGCATTGTAGGAGATTATATCTCTTATTCATTATTGCCATATTTTAACTTCATTGGCTCAAGTCTACTGTTTCTTGTATTAACATGTTCAGGGTTTGTGTTATTAACCGGTTTATCTTTATTTACCATAGTTGATTTCATTGGCGAGCATGTGATCAAGTTAGCTTTACTAATTAAATCTCTGCTTATTGGTTTTAAACAGCATTTTAATTCCACTCCTGTAACCGCTGACAAACAAAAGAATAAGACAGTTGCTAAAGAAGATGCAGATCTAGCTAAGACTAAAGACGTTCAAAAAGCTGATGTTGATGAAACCATTGGTGCGCAAGCTGATTTAGCCGCGCAATTATTTGGTAGTGCGAAGAGCTCACCAACTATTTCAATTGATGAAGACAACAGAGCCGATCCTGTGATTGCTGATGATGGTTTTGTTGAAATTGATGATTTAATTGATGAACCTATGATCATCAACCTAGATGAAAATATAGGTGAAAATGAATTAGATGCTGCATTTAAAACCGTAGATAAAATTGATGTTGAAGATGACGATATTATCGAAAATAAATCAGTATCTACAGCAGAGAAAACAGCAAAAGCTGATGAAAATCCGCTTGAACGTTATAAAGGCATGCCAACAATTGATTTGCTTGATAAACCTAATCGAACAAAAAACCCTATTTCACAAGAAGAACTTGATCAAGTTAGCCGCCTAGTTGAAGCTAAATTATTAGATTATGGTGTAATCTGTCAAGTTGTAGACGTATTTCCAGGGCCAGTAATAACACGTTTTGAACTTGATTTAGCGCCAGGTGTAAAAGTCAGCAAAATTACTGGCTTATCAAAAGATTTAGCGAGGGCATTATCTGCCGCTAGTGTTCGAGTTGTTGAAGTTATACCTGGTAAATCTGTTATCGGTATTGAAATTCCGAACAAGCATCGTGAAATGGTACGCCTAAGTGAAGTTATAGAAAGCGAGGTGTTTGTCAATTCAAAATCCTCACTCACTATGGTACTTGGTAAAGACATAGCTGGCGACCCAATCATTGCTGACTTAGCTAAAATGCCGCACTTGTTAGTCGCTGGTACTACAGGCTCTGGTAAGTCTGTGGTCGTGAATGTCATGATTGTTAGTATGTTGTATAAATCTACACCGGATGATGTACGCTTCATTATGATCGACCCTAAAATGCTGGAGCTTTCTGTCTATGAAGGTATTCCGCATTTATTGTCTGAAGTAGTCACCGATATGAAAGATGCTGCGAACGCATTGCGTTGGTGTGTTGGCGAAATGGAACGTCGTTATAAATTAATGTCGGCTCTTGGTGTGCGTAATCTAACGGGCTACAACCAAAAAATAATGGCCGCTAAAGAAAAAGGTGAAGCTATTGTCGATCCACTTTGGAAGCCAGGCGATAGTATGGAAGAAACTGCTCCAGAGCTTGATAAATTACCTAGCATCGTTGTAGTAGTGGATGAATTTGCTGACATGATCATGATTGTTGGTAAAAAAGTTGAAGAGTTAATTGCTCGAATTGCACAAAAAGCTCGTGCCGCAGGCATTCATCTTATTCTGGCGACTCAACGTCCATCTGTAGATGTTATCACTGGTTTGATTAAAGCCAATATTCCTACGCGTATGGCTCTTACTGTACAATCTAGAATTGATTCTAGAACTATCCTTGATCAGCAAGGGGCAGAACAACTTTTAGGTAATGGTGATATGTTGTTTTTACCACAAGGAACCAGTGTCCCATCACGTGCCCAAGGTGCTTTTGTTGATGATCATGAAGTACATGCGGTTGTTAATGATTGGAAAGCTCGTGGCAAGCCTCGCTATATTGAAGAAATACTATCAGGGGACACCACTGAAGATACTTTGCTCCCAGGTGAAGCTGCAGAAGGTGAAGACCAAGAAAGTGATGCATTATATGATGAAGCATTAATGCATGTAACAGAATCTCGTCGTGCGTCTATATCAGGTGTACAAAGAAAATTCAGAATTGGTTACAATAGAGCTGCAAGAATTATTGAACAAATGGAAGCCAATGGCGTCGTAAGTAGTCCTGGCCATAATGGTAATAGAGAGGTAATAGCACCTCCACCGGTAAAAAATTAAGAAGTGATATGTCTAAACTAACATTCGTTACAAAATTATTGCCAGCAACATTGCTGGCTTTATCTTTTAGTTTTGCTAATGCCGCAAACAGTGATGCAGCAGTAATTGACTATAAAGAAGTATTAAAAGATAAACTCAACACAGTGCAAGGTTTTAGCTCATCGTTTACTCAAGATGTAGTAGATGCTGATGGCAATGTATTACAGAACTCTAAAGGTACTCTCGCGGTAAAACGACCGAATTTAATTTATTGGGAAACCAAAGCGCCAGACGAAACATTAGTGGTTAGTGATGGCAAAACTTTATGGTTTTATAACCCATTTGTTGAGCAAGTTTCTGCATTTAATATTTCAAATGCAGTAACTAATACGCCAATATTATTATTGTCAGGGTTAAATGATGAAGCTTGGCAAGACTATGGTGTATCAAAGACAACTGAAAACGAATTTCGCATCACCTCATTAAATGAAGACGCGCAAGTTAAAACTCTGCATTTAGTATTTTCAGGTAATGATTTAATTAAATTTACGGTTACCGATGCGACAGGGCAGTTAAGCCATTTTAACTTGAGTAATGTAGTATCAGAGCCATTACCAAAAGATTCGATGTTTATCTTTACCTTACCGGATGGTGTAGATTTTGATGACCAGCGATAATGGTAGTCTGTCGTTAGAGTTCGATCATCAAGCTTCATTTGCACCTCTAGCAGCAAGAATGCGGCCTGAAGTGCTTGACGATTACATCGGTCAAAAACATTTATTATCAGATGGTAAGCCATTAAAAATTGCCATAGAACAAGGGTTATGTCATTCCTTAATTTTTTGGGGCCCGCCTGGAACAGGTAAAACTACATTAGCTGAACTTATTGCCACGTACGCCAATGCTGAAATTGAACGTATTTCTGCGGTAACATCAGGTGTTAAAGAGATTCGCGCAGCAATAGAAAAAGCGAAATTAACCGCGCAAGCAAGAAATCGCCGCACAATTTTATTTGTCGATGAAGTACATCGCTTTAATAAATCACAACAAGACGCGTTTTTACCGTTTATTGAAGACGGAACCATTACCTTTATCGGTGCCACCACTGAAAACCCTTCATTTGAATTGAATCAGGCTTTATTGTCTAGAGCTCGAGTTTACTTATTACAAAAACTCTCAGATGACGATTTAAATACAGTATTAGCCAGAGCCATTGGAGATAAAGTAAAAGGCTATGGTAATTATGAAGTGACAATGGAGCCAAAAGCGCAAGAGTCATTACTTGCTCTTGCTAATGGTGACGCAAGACGGTTACTTAACTTACTAGAAAACTGTTTTGATATTAGTGAACAAGTCGATACTAAAGTAATCATTACCTTAGATGTAGTGAATATGGTGGCTGGAGAAAAGCAAGCCTTGTACGACAAAGGTGGCGATCATTTTTACGATTTAATCAGTGCTTTTCATAAATCCGTACGCGGCTCAGATCCTGATGCTGCTCTTTATTGGTACTGTCGAATTTTAGAAGGTGGCGGTGACCCTTTATATGTTGGCCGCCGTTTATTGGCAATTGCTAGTGAAGATATTGGCAACGCTGACCCTAGAGCAATGCAATTAGCCATAAATGCATGGGATACTTATCATCGAGTTGGACCAAGTGAAGGTGAAAGGGCGATAGCGCAAGCAACAGTTTATATGGCACTAGCGCCAAAAAGTAATGCAGTTTATAGTGCATTTAATAAAGCTCGGGAGCTAGCCAAAGATACTGGCCATTTAGAAGTGCCAATGCATCTTCGTAATGCCACGTCGAAACTAACCAAAGAATTAGGCCATGGCGCCAACTATCGCTATGCTCATGATGAGCCAGGAGCGTATGCTGCTGGAGAGACATACTTACCTGAGTTAATCAGCCATGCAAGTTTTTATCAGCCAACTGATCGTGGTTTAGAAAAAAAACTACAAGAAAAAATCAAATATTTACGTGAACGTGACCAAATGGAAGGGAATAAACGTTATGAATAATGCGATGATTTATTTGTTTGTTGCCATTGGCGGCGCAGGCGGTGCCTGTTTACGATTTTTTATTGCACAATTAGTGTTAAATTTACTCGGAAAAGGATTCCCTTTTGCGACCTTGATCGTTAATATAACGGGCTCGCTCATAATGGGTGTTTTATACGGATTAATTGAGCAAGGTACTATCGAAGTCGTCTTATACCGAACATTGGTAGGTATAGGATTTTTAGGTGCTTTTACGACCTTTTCTACGTTTTCATTAGATACGTTGTTGTTATTGCAGCAAGGTGAGATAATGAAAGCCATGTTAAACGTTCTTTTAAACGTGGTGCTATGTGTATTAGCAGCAGGTTTAGGAATGTTTTTTACAAAATAAATTTATAATACAGTGACAGATCATGCTTGACTCAAAACTGCTTAGAGCAGACTTAGAAACAATTGCAGCAAAATTAGCCGGTCGTGGTTATGTTTTTGATACTGCAACCTTTAACGCTTTAGAAGATGAGCGTAAAGAATTACAAGTTCGTACTCAAGAACTACAAAATCAACGTAATACTCGTTCAAAGTCTATTGGCCAAGCGAAAGCTCGTGGCGAAGACATTCAACCTTTATTAGCCGAAGTAGGCCAATTAGGTGCTAAATTAGATTTAGCTAAAGAAGAGTTAAACGTATTGTTAGCTAAGATAGATACTATCGTTTCAGCAGTACCAAATATTCCAGATGAATCAGTACCACAAGGTGCTGATGAAGACGATAATGTTGAAATTCGTCGTTGGGGCACGCCAAAAGAATTTGATTTTGACGTTAAAGACCACGTTGATTTAGGTGCAGGCCTTAATAAAGGATTAGATTTTGAAGCTGGTGCTAAATTAAGTGGCACTCGCTTTGTAGTATTAAAAGGCCAAGTTGCTCGTTTAAACCGTGCCTTAGGTCAATTCATGCTTGATCTTCACACAGATACTCATGGGTATACAGAAGCTAACGTGCCATTATTAGTTAACCATGACTCGCTATATGGAACTGGTCAATTACCAAAGTTCGGTGAAGATTTATTTCATACTGATTTAGGTAATAAAAAATTCTCATTAATTCCAACCGCTGAAGTGCCACTAACCAACTTAGTGCGCGATGAAATTATTGATGAAGATGAATTACCTATCAAGTTAACGGCGTTATCATCTTGTTTCCGTAGTGAAGCAGGTTCATCAGGTCGTGATATACGTGGTTTAATTCGTCAGCATCAGTTTGATAAAGTTGAATTAGTTCAATTGGTTAAGCCAGGAACGTCATTTGATGCTTTAGATGAATTAACCGGCCATGCTGAAAAAGTTTTGCAACTTCTTGAGTTACCATATCGCACCGTTACACTGTGTACTGGTGATATAGGTTTCAGTGCAATGAAAACCTTTGATATAGAGGTTTGGTTACCTGCGCAAAATACTTACCGAGAAATTTCTTCATGTTCAAATATGGGCGATTTCCAGGCTCGTCGTATGCAAGCACGTTTTAGAAACAAAGAAACTAAAAAGACTGAATTACTGCATACTTTAAACGGTTCAGGTTTAGCTGTAGGCCGTACATTGGTAGCAATTCTTGAAAACTACCAACAAGCAGATGGTTCTGTATTAGTACCTGAAGTATTACAACCATATATGGGTGGGTTAACCAAGTTAGGTTAAAAACACGCAAAAACATATTAATAAAAAGCGCTTCGGCGCTTTTTTTTACTTCAGGGATGAGGGAATGCAATACGTTCTATACTCCTGTATTCACGTTATATAGGACATCCATGTCCAAAACTGCCATGGACCTTTCTTACGCATCCCTCGGCAATTGCTCCATGCATTGCTCTAATATATTACTTCCATGTCATAATGCGTTCACGGCATTCATTACATCCTGTAAATCATGGCAATAAGTTTGTAAACTTCAGGGAAGAATTAACTTAGAATTGCCAAGGGTGGCTTAAATTCTCTTAATTTCCTAACTTGCTAGTAAACCTTTGTCATAACTAAAAAAATTAAGAAATGTTTACGGAAATGTACTAGAATTTGTTCTAAAATAACATTAAGAGAAAAGTCTTAAGTTATAATCATTTCAAATCAATAAATACAACTTTAAATAAGGTAGAGCCATGTCAGTTCGTCGTAGTAGAAGTAAAGGAAACACAATTTTTTTGCCATCTAACTCTCGTTACAATCAATATTTACTTGCCGAGTTTAAAATTACTGATGAATTATTAGATCGTTTAAATGCAGAGCAAAATGCCGATAAATTAACACCTTGGCAAGGATTTTATCAAAACGTTTCTGAGCAGTTATTCACTATATGTGAAGATGAAGAGATTGATAATGTTCATTTTATTGCTAATGACAAGTTACCAAGAGTACGATTTAACCAAGAAATTAGGCATTGGGAAACAGACCAACAAATGTTGATATTTTATAATCCTGAATATCATCAGTTTTACAAATCACATTTTGATCCTGCGATACGAGCAAAGAAAATATCAATATTATTTCTTGCTTCTGGAAGCTCAGTTAGAACAAGTGCTGCTGGTTATCATACAAAAGTTAGAAAGGTAGTTAATAAATTAATTAACCAACTAGGCGTTGATGCATCGCAAGTACGCTTACGTGACCATCAACATTTAACTTATGATTTATTTGCTAAAGATAAAGGTGTAGAGGGCGGTAACAGCCATAATTTACGATTAATAAAAAATCGTTATCAAGCATCTGATGTAACGTTACCTGCCAAACACGATACGATTAGCTACGTTGTTGCTAGCCTGCCTATCACTAGAAAATTATTAAAAAATTCAAATGTTAAGCTAGTTGGACAAGACTCTTATGATCAATTCTATAAAATGATCAGCGATTCATGTAGTGCTGCAGGTAAAAGAAAGAATTTAACCACAGGCGCATTTATAGCTAATGGTTTAACACCGATCGTTCGTAATAGTTCGAATGTACCCGAGCAAAAAGTCGGTGAATTACAGTTATTAGGTTTTGACCCGCAGAATCCTAATGACGAATTTTACAGTAGTTGGAAAACCGATACTTTAGTTGATTATGTGCAAATTGTTTTTGCTGCAACTGAACAAGATATCGAAAATAAAGGCTATAGTGAATTTCTTAAACGAGTAGACAGTGCTTTAAAACTGTTAGCTACCGACCTGGAAATGTCGCCAGAGCATGAAGAAATAGCAGTTCGTTTCCATCAGCACCTTGCTTATCATTTTAATGAAGAGTAATCAAATTAAATGATAAAAGCATTATTTTGCTTCAATAGTAAATAAAGAGATGAAAAAGAAAGGCTATAGAAATATAGCCTTTTTTGTACATAGATGTGCTTATCCTCCCGGGCCATGGACCGCTCATTCACATCCCCGGCAATTGCTCCCTGCATTGCTCTAATATAAAACGTCCATGTTAAAATGTGACCGCGGCATTCTTTACTTCCATGTAAATCATGGCAACAAGGGAGGGTCTTCTACAGAAGCGTCGTATTAAACATTCATGGGTTTCATTGGCAAGTCGCGATAACGTTTCCCCGATGCTGCAAATATTGCATTACTTAATGCTGGAGCAAAAGGGGCCACACCCGGCTCACCAAGTCCTGTTGGCTTTTCATCCGAATCGGTAATATGCACACGAACATTTGGCATATCTGAAATACGCATAACAGGGTAATTGTGAAAGTTTGAGTTAACAACAGCACCGTCTTTAAATGAAATTTCAGTTGCAAGTGCTAATGACATCCCCATAACAACGGCTCCTTCCATTTGAGCTGTTGCACCGTCAGTATTTAACACTTGACCACAATCGATAGCACAATCAACATTTAACACCTTTATATTATCGCCATCAACTTTCACATGTATAGCCATTGCTACATAGCTATGAAAACTGTGATGTACAGCGATACCAATGCCTTCACCTTTTGGTAATTTTTTACCAAAACCAGAATGCTTAGCAGCAATTGCAAGAGTTGCTTTAGAGCGTTCAACTTGTTCTGCTTGTTTAGGATCATCATTGGCATCATAAATACTGTTAAGCATTGTTAACGTGTCTTTACCTGTTTCAACGGCTAATTCATCAGCAAAGGTACCAAATGCAAAACCATAAAAAATTGCATAAACGGCGCGATACCAACCTATACGGGTATGAGCTGGCGCAAGGCCTGTTTCACTTCTAAAGTTTTTAATGCCAAAAGGGTGCTTATCAACTTCGCCTAGTGTATTCGCAGGAGCTCTGTCTAAACCTGCTTGAAACAACGAAGTTATTGAAGGAAAAGCGGCGCGGTGTAGCCAACCGGTAACTTGACCATTGTTATCTAAAGACGCTTCAATGTGTTGAGCGCTGATCGAGTGATAGAAACCTGTACGCATATCTTCTTCACGTGACCAGATAAGTTGTACTGGTGCTTTAATTTGCTTTGAAATTACCGCAGCTTCATGTACGTAATCACATTTAAATTTACGACCAAATGCTCCACCTGCCATCATTACATTTACATAGATGTCTTTTTCTTCACGGTTAAGCAACTGTGCTAACACTTTTTGAATGTCTGCAGGACTTTGAGTAGATGCCCAAACTTCACAACTTGTGTCTGTTACTGACACGACGCTGGCATTTGGCTCCATAGGCGCATGAGATAAATGCCCACCAGTATAAGTTGCTTTCACTGTTTTGCTAGCCGATTTAAAAGCATTATCTAAATCGCCACGCTCATTAGCCAATTCAGCCGGCTTTTCAACATTTTTAACTAACTCAGCTTTATATTCTTTGGTGTTATAAACTTTATTAGGACCAAGATCCCATTCAACAACTAATTTTTTAACAGCTTGCTGTGCAGTCCAAGAGTTGTCGGCAACAACTGCAACTGCACCAACAGAACTAAATGGATGTTTGATAGGTGTTATTTCAACAACATCAACTACACCTGGCACTTTAAGTGCCGCAGTTTTATCTAATGACTTTAATTTACCACCAAGGACTGGACAATGAGTTACTGCTGCGTATTTCATCCCAGGTAATTTACTATCTACTCCATAGGTACGTTTACCAATAACGACTTTGCCTTGATCATGTCGGTCTAACGCTTTACCTATATATTTGTATTGCTCTTTAGTTTTTAAGGTAGGATCTTTAGGAGCTTCTACATTAGCTGCTAAGCTTGCAAGCTCTCCATAGCTTAGTTTTTGATTATTTAATTTATTAATTACAAAATGATTTTCAGCGTAGCAATCACTCGCTTTAACATTCCATACTTTTGCAGCAGCAATAATTAACATTTCTTTTGCTGCAGCTCCAGCTTTACGCATTGGCTCAAACATTTTACGAATACTTGCAGAGCCACCAGTTGCCTGATTACCATATTTGCTTTCATTGCCTTCACCTTGCTCTACGGTGACTCTTGACCAGTCAGCTTCCATTTCATCGGCTACAGCGGCTGGTAGGGCGGTTGAAATACCTTGTCCCATTTCACAACGACCACAAAACAGTAATAAGTCACCATTTTCACTTAAATGAATGAATGCACTTGGGTTAAACTCGCTCGTTGCCGATTTAGCGACAGTAATATTTGGAATTGAAATGCCAATGACTAAACCACCAGCGGTAACTCCTGTAGCTTTTAAAAAACCTCGACGGCTCATTTTAGTGATAACACTAATTTCTTGAGCATTGCTTTGATAATATGCAGCAAGGGCATCTGTAACATGTTTATTCATCTTAAACCTCCTTGGCTAAATCAAAGGCAACCGACTTAATTGCTTTTTTGATCCGCTGATAGGTTCCGCATCGGCATATATTGCCTTGCATGGCATTGTCTATTTCATCATCTGTTGGCTTAGCATTGGTTGCTAAAAAGCTAGCCGCATTCATAATTTGGCCTGCTTGGCAATATCCACATTGTGGTACATTGTTTTCTAACCAAGCTTTCTGCAGAGGATGATTTCCATCTTTTGATAGACCTTCTATGGTGGTAATTGATTTACCAACCAAGGCATTTACTGGCATTATGCACGAACGTGTTGCAACACCGTCTACATGTACAGTACAAGCCCCACATAAACCACTACCACAACCAAATTTAGTGCCCGTAAACTCTAATCTGTCTCGTAAAAACCACAGCAGTGGCATGTTTTCATCAACGTCTATTGGCTGGTCTACGCCATTAATTTTAATTGTTTTACTCATAGTCGCTCTCTTGTACTAAATAAGTTAATAACTTATTAATATACATTAAATTTGAAAATAAACACTATGCAATAATGGCTCTTAAATTGTAAGAAAATATGAGGGGATTAATAAATCATTAAACTGGAATGAAAAAGCCTCATAAAATAGGCTTTGGGTTTTTACTGCTTAGTATTATATGCAGCGGGCCGGTTTAGGTAAACCGGCTATTTTTGTCGCTTGTTTGGCTGGGCCTTTCGGAAATAGTCGATAAAGATAACGACTATTAGCTTTTTCTTCACCAAACTCTTGTTTTAGAGCTTTAATTAAGGCGCGAATAGCGGGAGAGGTTTTATATTCCAAATAAAAATTACGAACAAAAATAACCACTTGCCAATGATCTTGAGATAATTCAATGTTATCTCCTATCGCAATCACCACCGCGAGATCTTCACTCCAGTCGGTGATATTTAATAGGTAACCTTCTTTATCGGTTTCTATTTGTTGATCATTAAAAATTATTGCCATGTGATCACTTTCGTCGCTGTGTCAGATAATGAAACAAGGTCTTTTAGAGTGGCAAGGGTGATAGTGCTATCACCAATGTCTATACCTCGAGCTTGAAGATGATTATTTAAAGCATATACAGTTAACGAATCGTTTCTAGTCATGAGTTTAGGGTGAGCGATATTATAAACACCGTCATCCATTAAAAAGAGAGTATCTTTACTACTTATTACGCTTAAGCAAAGATTGAGTTTATTATCAACGAATGCGCTGTTGCGCACGATATGTAAAATTGCCATAAATTAAAAAGTTAAGATCACGTCTGCTTGATTAAGAAAAATTGAAAATTCATCTTTGTTTACTAATTTAGCATCTTTAAAAGCTAAGTTAGTTGTTAATTGGCGTTCAGCTAAACAAGCCTCACTAATATATATATCTTCTATATCGTAAAAACTGAGCGCTTTAAAAGATGAGATGAAATCTTTACCATCAATAAGTTCAGGATTTTGACTGGCTTGTGTTTGGTATACGCCATCACCAATAAAAAATAAAGACACAGCCATTTCATAGCTGGCCAATATTAATGCTGCATCGAGCGCTTCTTTAGCATTAAATTTATCAAAGGTTGAGCTAGTATTTACAATAGCATACCTTTTAATTTGATCGGGCATCATAGTTGAACAACCTTACTTGCAGCACATGTTAATACTACTAGCTCGCCTAAACCGGATATAGTAAACGCAGGATGAATATTATGATTAAACTGATCATCATCACTATCGGTAAGGCCTCGACGTTCTCCAGCCGTGTAACAAAGATGCAATGGAGTTGAGGTTTTTTTATTAAACTCAGCCCAAGCAGTTAACAAATTTAACTCATCACTAGGTGTTTGCACATATTTGTTAGCATTTAACACACCATCTTGATAGAAAAATATCCCTTTTAAGATGTGACCATCAGCCAACAACTGTTCAGCAAAAGCCAACGCTGTGTTGGTTTTATTATCAATAGGAGATGTTGTCACTACTAGTGCAAAGCTACTCAATGTCTGTCCTAACGTTAAATGTATTTTTTACGTAAAAAGTTAATAACCTAAATATATTGAAACCATAAAAGCGCAAAGGCTCCGCTTTTTTAAGAGCGGAGCCTTTGATTATAAATGATTTTTTATAATTTATTAATCATCATTACCTGATAATACCGCTAATAAGTGTAGTAAATGTACAAAAATATTATAAATATTTAAGTATAACGACACTGTAGCGCGAATGTAGTTAGTTTCGCCGCCGTGAATAATACGACTTGTATCAAATAAGATTAAACCTGACATAATTAAGATGATGCCAGCACTGATCGCAAGAGAAAGAGCAGGGATTGCAAGGAATATGTTGGCAATTATAGCAACAACAGCAACTAGCAAACCTACCATTAAGAAACCACCCATAAATGAGAAGTCTTTTTTACTGGTTAATGCGTAAGCTGATAAACCGAAGAAAATTAATGCTGTACCACCTAAGGCCTGCATGATTAATGCACCGCCGCCAGGCATTGATGCATACATGTTTAACATTGGCCCTAAAGAAGCGCCCATTAAACCGGTAAAGCCGAAAATCCAGTAGATACCGCTGGCTTGGTCAGCTTTCTTGTGAACCACAAATAACAAACCGAAAGCAGCTAAGGTCATTACTAATGCAGCTATGTGAGAAAGGCCCATGGCCATTGAGATACCCGCTGTTACCGCACTAAAAGCTAACGTCATACCTAATAACATGTAGGTGTTGCGTAAAACTTTATTGATTTCGATAGCTGAGCTTTGGCTAGCAGTATTAAAACCCATTTGAGATTGCATAAAATTTCCTTTGAAAACTTAATTACTTATTAAATCACTATTTATTAGATGGGGTTAAATTAAAAAAATTCAATATTTTTAGATCAAATGATTTTAAATCAATCCCTTTACCTACTTTTATATCGTAAACATCAACATAGGTAAACATAAATCGTGACATATTATGGCATATGATACATTTAATTGCTAAGAAAATGCTATATAAAGAGGCTAATAAGCCTTAATTATTTGTTGCTTTCTGTAACAGTCATTACTGTGATCATTTACCATACCGCAGGCCTGCATATGGGCGTAGATAATTGTAGAGCCAACAAATTTGAAGCCTCGCTTCTTTAAGTCTTTACTTAACAGGTCTGAAACTTCAGAGGTAGCAGGGTAGTCATCAAGGCTATTTAAATCATTCACAATGGGCTTATTATTTACATAGGCCCAAATATAATTACAAAAACTACCAAATTCTTTTTGTATTTGAATAAACAATTTTGCATTGTTTACTGCCGACTTTACTTTTAAACGGTTACGGATAATTCCTGCATCTAATAACAGCTCTTCAATTTTGTTGTCATCAAATTTAGCTACTTGCTCAACATCAAAATTGGCAAACAGTCGGCGATAATTTTCTCGTTTTTTTAAAACCGTGTACCAACTTAACCCTGCTTGTGCAGATTCTAAGGTTAAAAACTCAAACATAGTTTGATCATCTTTAACTGGCACTCCCCATTCGTTATCATGATATTCAACGTAATCTGGTTTAGAGTTATCTAACCAAGGACAGCGGCAAATTGGTTTTTCATCAGAGCTAGACATTTAATTTCCTAATGGCGTGCAAAAAATTGTTCATATATTGTTAATTTAGCAGAAAAATTCAACGAACTGGCGAAAAAAATTGCAAACAAACTTTTTTTTAAATTAATGCTTTACAACAATTAAGAGAGTCTTTAATATGCGCCCCATCTTGAAGCAAACATTGTTTTAAGACTTCAGGTGAGATGGCTGAGTGGTCGAAAGCACCGGTCTTGAAAACCGGCATGGGTTTGTAGCCCATCTAGAGTTCAAATCTCTATCTCACCGCCATATTTTAAAGAAAAACCTAATCGAAAGATTAGGTTTTTTTTCATCCATAAAAAAGGCATGGGTTTGTAGCCAACTCATATTTAAGAGTTCAAATCTCTATCTCACCGCCATATTAAAAGAAAAAGCCCAGCTAACTGTTGGGCTTTTTTTTACAAAAAAATTAGGGCAGGGTTTGTAGCGTTAATCCAACTTAGAGTTCAGTCTTCTATAACTCCGCCATATTTTAAAGAAAAACCTAATCGAAAGATTAGGTTTTTTTTCATCCATAAAAAAGGCATGGGTTTGTAGCCAACTCATATTTAAGAGTTCAAATCTCTATCTCACCGCCATATTAAAAGAAAAAGCCCAACTAACTGTTGGGCTTTTTTTGCCCAAATATAGAGCATGGGTTTGTAGCGCTAATTCAACTTAGAGTTCAACCTCCTAGAACCTCCCCATATTAAGAAAACCTTAATGGTAGTACCTACATTCAGACAAACCTACTTACAAATCTATCATTAAACGTCCTTTTTATTAAAAAATTCAGGTGCTAGGCTTAACGTATTGGAAAGGATTAAATCTGTTATATAAAAATTCTAAACTGAGCAGCTTAAACCAAGGACATAAAGAATGAAAAATGGTGTTATGGTCTTAATACTTGCTATTTTTGTTAGTGGTTGTGCTAATAATTGGCGTACAGCAAGTCGAGAATCTGCTGGAATTGCTCCTATACCTAGTGAGAATAAAACAGCAGTGATTGAAGTCTATGCTGCAGATGCCTTTAGTTGGCGTGGTTGGTTTGCTGTGCATCCTTGGATCGCAATTAAAGAACCGAATGCGACAGAATATACCGTTTATGAAGTGATAGGGTGGCGAGTAAAAAGAGGGTTACCAGCATTAAGAAGCTATCTTACCGAAACTCCTGATCGTTATTGGTATGGATCTAAACCAGAAAAATTACTCTCCATTCAAGGAGAGCAAGCCGAGCAATTAATTCCTAAAATTAAAACTGCAGTAGAACGTTACCCTTGGGCAAATGAGTATAGTGTGTTCCCTGGGCCTAATAGTAATACATTTTTGGCATGGATAGGTCTGCAAGTTCCTGAACTTGAATTAGACTTGCCGTTAAGTGCAATTGGAAGTGGTTATGCTGATTAGGCTGTTGCCAGTATAATTTTCTTCCATTCTCCTTCAATACAACTATAAATATAAACTCAGGTATTACTGTTTATTTTATTCAAACTATTGATATAAGTATCTTGTAAATGCAACACTGTGCCATCTAATAATGCCAAAAAATAATAATATAAAAGAGAATTTATGACTGCAGCTACAGCTGAAACATCTCAAGAAACTAACAGTAAGCAAAGCGAAAAAAAAGGAACCGTCCGAAATGGACGTCGTTTTCGAAAATCTCTGGTTGATGAACATTACGATGTTATTGTCGTTGGCTCTGGTATTGGTGGTTTAGCCAATGCCGCCTTATTGTCCTTGTTAGGTAAAAAAGTTTGTGTACTTGAACAGCATTACACTGCCGGTGGTTTTACCCATGCATATCGTCGTAAAGGTTATGAATGGGATGTCGGTGTGCATTATATTGGAGAGGTACATAAAAAATACTCTTCATTACGACGTATTTTTGATGTCATCAGTGATAGTCGTCTAAAATGGGCCGAAATGGATCCTATTTACGATAAAATTGTATTAGGCGACGAAGAGTATGATTTTGTTGCAGGTAAAGATAATTTTATTGAAAACCTCGTCAAACGCTTTCCTGAAGACGAAAATGCAATTAAGCAATACGTTAAGTTAATTAGAAAGATAAGCAAAGAAAGTGCTAAATACTTTGCAGGACAGGCATTACCTTTATGGATGGCAAAAATATATAACTATTTTAGACCTAGGTTAGTTTCAAAAGAGTTTTTCTTAACGACCAGAGAAGTACTTGAAGGGTTGACCGCAAACCAGCAACTTATATCTGTACTAACTGGGCAATGGGGTGACTATGGCCATGTACCAAAAGAGTCTGCATTTTTAATGCATGCCTTGCTTGCTAAGCATTACCTCGCCGGTGCGGCTTATCCCGTTGGCGGTGCATCGTCAATTGCCCGTGAAATTATTCCAACAATACTTAAATCAGGTGGGGGTGTTTTTACTGATGCACAAGTAGATGAAATATTGGTTAAAGATAACACTGCATATGGTGTTCGTGTCGCGGATGGTACTGAAATAACAGCTGATAAAGTTGTAAGTAATATTGGTTTTGTACAAACAATGCAGCAATTATTACCACAATCAAGTCAAGACCAGCATAGAACTACTAATTGGATGAAAGACGTTAGCGTTTCTAGTAGTTCTATTTGTTTGTATGCAGGTTTTAAAGGGGATAG
The DNA here is from genome assembly GCF_031583595.1 of Thalassotalea psychrophila. NCBI lineage: Bacteria > Pseudomonadati > Pseudomonadota > Gammaproteobacteria > Alteromonadales > Colwelliaceae > Thalassotalea > Thalassotalea psychrophila. Next base: position 2,577,755 of record NZ_CP134145.1, on the reverse strand, counting down.
CAAAGAGCTAAATTTACACAGTACTAACTTATGGTTATACCCTAATAGTGATCATGAGGGTAACGTAGAGCGTTTTCAAAATACTAACAAAGATGACATCAACGCAGAGCTACCTTTAGTATATATATCATTCCCATCAACTAAAGATCCACAATGGTCAACGCATTTTCCCAATAAATCTACTGTAGAAATTGTTTCTATCACACATAGTCATTGGTTTGAACAGTGGAAAGAAACGCAGTGGAATAAACGTGGTGATGAATACCTTGCCTATAAAGAAGTGTTATCACAAAAGCTATTACATAAGTTATTTGAAAGAGAGCCTCAATTACGAGATAAGCTCGATTATTATGAATTATCAACACCTCTATCAACTCAGTTCTATCAACGAAATGTTGAGGGTGAAATTTATGGTTTGGATCATAAGGTGGAGCGGTTCAACAAGTCTTTCCTACATCCGCAAACTCCAATTAACAATCTTTTTCTTACCGGAGCTGACATTATGACTGCAGGTGTTGGCGGTGCGCTAATGGGAGGAGTTATGACAACCATGCGTATGCAAGGCTTAAGAAAAATGTCGCAAGTGACAGCTTTATTTAAAAATTACGAGTACAATAGCAAGTAATTCATTTGCTAGTTTATATGGATTTAGCTTTGTCTAAAATTTTCTATGTTGTTAAACCATTTTAATGAAAATAATTATATATGTATCCACTAAATTATATTGAACCTGTATTTCGTCCACCAAGTGAATGGAAAAGTCTGATCCTACAAGTGACCAATGGCTGCTCTTGGAATAAATGCACTTTCTGCGAGTATAACCCCCATATTTAATATACCATTTTTCCCCTAATAGTAGTTTATCTCTTTAAATTTATCATGAACATCGCTTGATAATTAGCGTGCTCCCCCCTAATATATACTATATATTATATGGGAGGATGAAGTATGAGCCACCCAGTGGTCATTAGAACTACTGTACATATTGATGGAAATACCCAAATTCGATTGCCTGTTATCTTTACTAAACAAGGGATCTTAAAGTCATACCTAGACTACTCAATTTATAATATGCACATGAGTCAATCTTGGCTTGATGCGAGTGTGCGTTCCGTTTGCTTGCTTGTTGAGTTTGTTGAATTCAATGAAGCTTATTACAAAAATCCCTCTGATCTTTTCAAAGCTTTTGCGGATAAGCTTTTTACAGGAACCGTTAACAGAGATGGCGTCGACTCTACGGGCCTGCGCTGGTCAAAAAAGAGTATTCAATCTGCTAATAAGACTATTTCATATATTACTCAATATTCTGACTGGCTTTGTAAGAATAAAGGCATGGATAATAATGTGAACCTTAACCCGTGGCGAGCAGCAACGAACCATGAAGAACGGTTGAATTGGGCTGCTTATTCACATAAACATTCAAATGCATTCCTAGGTCATACATGGTCACACAAGTCAGCTATAGAAATGAACAAGCTCTCAAGAAATGTTCGCTATAAACAGGATGACAGAGCGACTGATATTGATTATGCAGCAAAAAGATTTCCTGATGAACACATCAATGATTTGCTTTTCAAGGGCTTCGTTAAGCCTTGCAGCTTACCATGCGGACCAGCTTATACCAGATTAGAACTTAGAGATATTTTAATAACAATTCTCATTCACTTTGGCGGATTAAGACGATCAGAGCCTTTTCATCTCTGGATTGACGATGTTACTCCTCATCCAGAAGATCCTGAAGATGCCTTGGTTACAGTCTTCCATCCAGAAATCGGCCACTCTCCTTGTTTTTACACAAAGGGGAGGCTTGAAATACGCGAAGAAACACTTGCAAAGAATTTCAACATGAAGCCCCGAACTAAATATGAAAGTTCCAAGAAGATACATGCGGGCTGGAAAAATAATAAATTAAGTTCGATGAAAGGCAATTTCATGGTTGTGCATTGGTTTGAACCATCAGCGGGTAAAGAGTTCTTGTTTTATTGGAGGCTATATCTGGCAAAACAATATGTTAAACCTAATAAAAAAAGACCTCACCCTTTTGCTTTTACAAACAAAAATGGCGACCCATACTCAATCGACGCCTTTGAAAGAAAGCACAGAAACGCAGTGAAACGCATTGGCCTTGTCGCTGATAAAGATTTAGGGACAACCCCACATGGACATAGATACGCTTACATAAATCGCTTAGAAGAAGCTAACGTTAGCCAACTCTACATAGCAAATGCCGCCCACCACAAGTCGGCAAAGTCTCAGGATGACTATAAATCTAAATCGCCAAAAGAAATACGAGCCGAACTGTGCCGTTTAGAAAAGAATGTAAGAACCTCCTTAACTTTTGAGCATAAGGATGAAACCGATGAATAAATACAGTACCATCCAAGAAGCCTCGCAAGCTGCTATTAAACTCTATATTCAGTCAATACTTGAGTACAAAAAGCGCTATAAAGAAGACAAGCGCTTACCTGCTTGTCCAAACAAAATTTATGAAAACGATTGGGAGGCCTTTGGCAAATGGTACTGCTATCTAGGCAAGGAAAAACCTGACTTATTCAAAACCATCCAAGAAGCATCGCAATCTGCTATTACGCTCGGCATTCAGTCTCAATCTGAATACAATAAGCGCTATAAAGAAGATCCCCGCTTACCTGCTTCTCCCAATGGTTTTTATCAAAACGATTGGGAGGCCTTTGGCTCATGGTACGGCTATCTAGGTACGGAAAAATCTGACTTATACAAAACCATCCAAGAAGCCTCGCAAGCTACTATTAATCTCGGTATTCAGTCTCAACTTAAGTACAAAAAGCGCTATAAAGAAGACCCGCGTTTACCTTCTGCTCCAAGTGAGACTTATCAAAAAAATTGGGAGCCCTTTGGCACATGGTACGGCTATCTAGGCAAGGAAAGACCTGACTTTTATAAAACTATCCAAGAAGCCTCACAATCTGCTATTAAGCTCGGCATTCAGTCAATACTTGAGTACCAAAATCGATATAAAGAAGACCCGCGTTTAACTGCTTCTCCAGACGATTTTTATCAAAATGACTGGGAGAACTTTGACTCATGGTACGGCTTTCTAGGCAAGGAAAAACCTGACTTTTATAAAACCATCCAAGAAGCCTCACAAGCTGCTATTAAGCTCGGCATTCGGTCAACACCTGAGTACAAAAATCGATATAATGAAGACCCGCGCTTAACTTCTACTCCAAGCGGTACTTATCAAAACGATTGGGAGGCCTTTGGCAAATGGTACGGCTATCTAGGCAACTTAAAACCTGACTTGTACAAAACCATCCAAGAGGCCTCGAAAGCCGCTATTAACCTCGGCATCCAGTCTCATTTTGAGTACAATAAGCGCTATAAAGAAGACCCGCGCTTACCTGCTTCTCCATATGGGGTTTATCAAAACAATTGGGTGAATTTTGGCACATGGTACGGATTTTTAGATATAAAGAAACCTTTTACTCGTAAAGATATAGGACTGAGGTATGAAAAGTGGGGAAAAATATATGATTCGTATATTGCTAATATTCAGGCTGGACTAGTTCACAAAAGACGAACTTTAATTGTATTTATAGCCCAGTTTATCATGGGTAATAATCTTCCTGAATCACCCGAACAATTTCTGCTTAAAACGACAAGAATCAATATTCAACAATATGAGTCTTTTCTAAATTATTTTGGTGAAAAAGCCAAGATGACATTCCATACCATTGTCCTGGAGTTTATTGATTCTTGCCTTGTTGAACTATGTACACTTGATGACGATCACGAAAGAAATATTCACCCTGGCTACCGTAATCCGTTAAATAATTTTCAAAGTACTTTATTGGAAATAAAACAAAACAAACTAGACGAATCCTGCAAACCTGTTCTAGCTTATACGTATGTGGTTGCCGCAAGAGAATGGATTATTCCCTTGACAGCCAAAAACTTTAGCGACTTAACTAACATACAAGGTCTTGTAGAAAACGATTGGTTTGATGTTGACTTGTCATTAATTGATAGAAACGACCCCGATTGCGTCTATCGGTATGTAAAGAAAGATAGACGTGAGGGTAAGCACACAGGGAAATTAATCGGAGCGTATAACGAGAGAGTCTACCAAATGTGGTCGCCAGCTAGATTTTTTGCTCTGTTTACTTTGTTGTGTGTGCCTGCGCGAGGTCAACAAATACTCTGGTGTGACAGTGGTGAAGCAGATAAAAAAGTACCTGAATTTGTCGGCGGTAAAATTAAGTGGTGTAGTAATACAGGTTCTTTGGCTGGACTCACAAAAAAACAAGGCTTTTTGAAAGAGTATTCAGAAAATGAACTAGGCTTACATTTCACTACAAATAAGACTGCTTTTGGTGAAGGTGGTTACGATATTCCTTGGACGCCTGAAAACTTACCGTATTGGATGATAAAGCTTCGTAAATGGCAATCAAAATATAACCCCATTACAGAGCCGACAAAATGGACTGACCTAAAACTTACAAACCCCATAGGCTCAAATAAGTTGGAGCAACGAGGTCGTAATTGTTTTTTGTTTAGACAACATAATGATTTCAATCCGCACCAGCAACCTATCTTTGGCAAAGCGCTATCTTATGTGCTGCATCAAATTGAACGGAGTGATAACCCACTTACAACCAAGGTAAATAAATACAATAGCCTAAACTCCTACAAATCAGAATATACACCCCATGCGATGCGCGTGAGTTTGATTACAGCATTTGTCGTTGATGCCAAAGTGCCAATCCATATCGTTCAAAAGTTGGTAGGCCATGCTAGAATAGTGATGACTATATACTATACCAAGATTGGTATTGCTGAAATGCGCGATGAACTCAATAAAGCAGAAAAACGAGCTATGGCAACTGCCCCTGCACGAATCCAACAACAAATACGCAATAAAAAATTTGAAGAAATAAGGGAGTCATTAGTTCCTAACGACTCGTTAGTCTTTAACAAATTACACGGTAACCATCCTACATCAGCCTTTTCTTTTACTGATATTGGAATATGTCCTATGGGTGGTGGTAAATGTGAACAAGGTGGTGACGTTGAAAAAGTCAATGTTAAATATAAAAAATACTTGCCGGTAGTTGCTGGACATTTGGGTGAAAAGAACTGTATCCGTTGTAGGTTCTTTATTACAAGCCCGGCATTTTTAGGCGGTTTGACCGCAGTCTTCAACGAAATTTCATTAAAGCAGTATGGCGTTAAACAAAAAGAGAGCGACCTTCTTATTCATATTGAAAAGCTAGAAGATGAGCGGTATGACTGCGAGACAAGTGACAATCTATTCACTAAATCAATTGAATTAGAAAAGGCTGAGTCAAACCTTGAAATGGTCGCTAAAGAAACCAGTATGTACGCGACTGACACGGTATATCTTGCGAGACTCGTTAGTCAATGTATTGCCCTTTTAAATGAATCCATCAAGAATGACTCAACAACCGAGAATATGTTAGTTACCAATACAGCCTCTTCCAGTATGGGGTGGAGCCTTGAAGAAACAAATAGCGAGTTCCATCAGCTAAGTACAGTATGTCAAAACGCAACTATTTATGCGCTTGCGGACGCATCAACCGCCAACCCAAGACGTTCCCAGCTTATCGATAAAATGGCTAAACAAAATGGTATGGAACCAAAAATGTATCTGCTTTCGCCAGAACAACAATTAGCAGTTGGCAACCAAATGAGCGAACTCCTACTAAGCCGTTTTAAGTCATGGGGAAATGTTGAAAAACTGATGAACGCAGACTTATTTTTGGATGATTTAAAGGATGAAAATCAACTCACACCACTTCGGGATGAAGTGAAGAACATCTTACTCGGTAATCAGAATAATTTAGGCTTTAACAAACCCATACTGGAGGAAGTATGATCCATGAACCTAATGAGCTTTGTGAAAAGCTCAAACAAGACGTAACTTCCAGAACAGCAAGGTCTTTAGACATAATTCATAAAGTCTGCACTGATCAGGCAGAACGGGGGGGGAGTGATTTTTCAATAGCCACAATTGGCCGTCTAAGTGCAGCAGCTTACGGACCTAAAGCTCAGGCCATTAGAAATAAGACTGGTGAAAAATACCGTGTATTAATTGAATCTTGGGCTGTGTTCAAAAAGCCGCTAAAGGTCATTTCAAATAAAGTTCAAGAGAAAGACTCTTGGGTTGACGAAATAACAGATCGTCGTATCATGTGGCTGGTACGGGATTTAATTGCAGAAAAAAGTCGATTAAAAGGACAACTTCAATTAGCGAAGGAACACGCAGGTATAAATATTGATCTAAGACCAGTAGTGGCAAATAGGGGAATGGCTGATAATTCACAACAATCTGTACCTCATCATTATTTATATACACAAGAGCGAACAGCACTTTTACATGCAATTGATCCCAAAGTGCTTATTAAAAAAGGATGGACGACAGACAAGCGCGGTAAGGTTAAAGATGAAGATGGCAATTTAATATTTAAGGCTGGTTTTATAACAGCGATCGAAAAAATATTATCTGTATAAATTATTATTTAAATAGCACTCAATAATTTTTACGGACAGCAAAAGGCAGAAAAGACAGGCACATTTATAATTTGAAATGCCACTACCTCCGTTGCTGTTTTTCGAGAATTAGTCTTCGTGGGAACTTAATTCTTTCATTGCGACCGTCGCATTTGTGCCAATCTCAGCTATTCGGTTAGTCGTCTTTATTTTAAACTTGTTCTGCTAAGCAGACGTTGACCTTCGCGACCATAACAGTAATTTTGAGCATAAGGGTACACCAAACTTTTGTGAAGCCATGATAATATTTCACCGAGATTTTATGATCGCTTGTGAGTGAGGTCACAGCTCAAAGCTGTCGTTGAGCTTCCATAACTAGGCGTTAACTTCGAGCCTAGTATAGTATTTTGCAACTTTGGATACTTTTACTAGGTGCTAAAAAGCAGCCACCATCGGACTGCTTGGTACAAAAATAACTAGGAAACTTCAAATTGATCAGCAAATATTAGCCAGCCTGCCTTAGTTGCGTTTATACGTAAACCTTTAATGGCGGTATATTCTTTCGAAGCATACCATTTTTGTGCTTGTTCTTTTGATTCAAATTCAATGATTACAGTTACTTCTTCAGGGTTACCTTCAACTATTTGGCTATCCAGTGAAGCGACAAGTAAACGGCCTCCAAATTTAGTTGTTACTGCTGATGCTTTTTGAGGATAGTCAGCATAACCTTCTAGTTTAGTTGGGTCGATACTATAGTTTGTAATGACATAACATTTCATAATTATCTCTTTTCTTGATTGCCAAACTTACGTTTATTTATAGCGGATTAGGCTGCATTTTCTTGTTGCTGTATTTGCCTTAGTTGGCTGCGTAATTCACTTAATGGTAGTGCACCTGATATCAACCATTGATCATTTACCACCAATGAAGGTGTCGATTGAATGTCAAATTTACGCGCTAGCTTTCGGTCTCGATTAATCTCTTGCACTCTATCTGAGGATGAATAGTCTTGTAAAAATCGCTGTTTATCTAGTCCAACTTCATCGGCAATATTTGCGAGGACACCCAAATCAGCTATATTACGGTTTTCACTCATATGTGCATGTGTCACCGCATCAAAGTAATCCCAATACTCTTGCTGCCCCCCCTGTTTCTGTGCCGCTTTGCAAGCAATTAAACCAGGTGTAGATGTAGGGTATTCGAAAGATTTTTCGCGCATACCTTCGACATTAACACGCTTTTGGTCATCGGCCAGAGCACATTGTTGCCAATGTCCTAGAATGATATTTTTCGCTTTTTTCATTGACCCAAATTTTCCTATCATCTCGTTTTTGTTTGCTGACAATGCAAAAGCATGATGATGTATATCCAAATCCATTTCTTTAGCGAGTTGGCGCAATCGTGGTGACAATACATAACACCAACCGCAAATAACATCGTGAAAAAAGTCAATTTTAAGTTTATGTTTCATAGGGTTTTCCTAACAAATTAGTTTAAATATTAATGATATATTTGGACTTACCAAGACATTTCTGGCCCTGAAGGAACGATGCCATAGGGATTGATATGCTTATGCGAAAAATAGTAATGCACTTTCATGTATTCCAAATCAATGGTTTCTCTGATTTTGGGAATGGCGACTTGATCCAACATATATCTATATAGGTGTTCAAAAGACTTTAGCTGCTTCTTGTTTGCCTTAAAGTGCACTTCGTAGATAGCTTCGAAACGAACTAATGTTGGTAACAAAAATAAATCAGATAAGGTGATCTTTTCACCATGTAGGTATCGAGATTTTCCTAGTCTCGTGTTCAATTGCTCCAGTGCCTCAAATAGCACTTCACTGGCTGCATCATATGAAGACTGGTTAGTTGCAAATCCCACATGATAGACTTTTCTATTAACATGTTGGTGCAGCCAATCACTTAGGGATGTGATTTCACCTTTTAGATTATCAGGCACAAGTTCAATTGGATTCTTCGCTAAAGGTAGCCAATTTGTAGCTAAATCCATCGCCATAGAAGATGAGTCATCACCAACAATGGTATTTTCCTTCTTGTCCCACAGCACAGGTACAGTGACTCTGCCAGAGTAGTTCGAATTGGCTTTTTGATATAATTCCACCAAGCTATGAGTATCATTGATTTCATCTGCGTTTTCTTCATCAAATAACCAACCATCTTCATAGCGCTTTGCTGCAACAGATGACGTGGCAATCACATGGTCTAAGCCAAGTAAATTAATCACTAAATAAGGGCGGTGTGCAAACGGGCATGCATATGACATGTATAAGTGATATCTATCAGCTTCTGCAATCTCTGGAAGATGGAAGCTATCTTCTTCAGTTAGTTCATGTACGTCTTTATTTGGATACCATATCCCTTTATCTAAAACAGCCATAGGAACAACCTCACTAATTTATTTATTGTCATTTGAAATATTTACAAATTGTTTTAACTTGAACTAACTATAGTTGACTTTATTTAGTGGATAAACATTGCTTCAGTGATATTATAATTTACTATAAGTAAACTATTGTGTGGTTATGAGGCAAGCATGGACAAATTAAGAGCTATCACTGTTTTTCGTCGTGTTATTGAATTGGGTAGCTTTAAAGCGGCTGCTGAAGATATGGGATTATCAAAGGCAGCTATCAGTAAAAACATCAATGAATTAGAGGACTACCTTAAAAGCCCCTTAATCAATCGTACCACCAGAAGGATGCACATCACTGAAAATGGGCAACGCTATTACGATCATGTGCGTACCATCTTGGATGAGTTATCACATGCAGATTTATCTATTATTGAATCTTCACACCAACTCAGCGGCTTAATAAAAGTCAGTGTTCCTATGTCTATGGGGATCTTGAAATTAAACCCAGCAATATGCGAGTTTATGCAATTACATCCAGAAATTTCTATTGAAGTGATATTGAATGATCACTACGTAGACCTCGTTGAACAAGGTTTGGATGTTGCCATTCGTGGCGGAGGAGCGTTACAAAACTCTAGTCTTAAATCGCGAAAACTACTCGATATGAAACGTGTTCTATGCGCTTCTCCGAAGTATATTGAACAAGCCTCTGAGTTATCATCACCAGATGATCTTAACCAACATAATTGCTTGATCTATAGCTTGTCATCATCCCCTAGACATTGGGTATTTCGACAATATGATGAAAAGAAAGCAATCGACTTAGCACCAGGCTCTTATGTTGTTAATAATGGCTTAGCACTAAAACAAGCCGTTATTGCAGGACTTGGCATCACTCTCACCCCTGAGATTTTCGTTGATGAAGAATTAAAATCAGGAGAGTTGGTCAATTTATTACCTGAGTGGCAAGCAGAAACGCATGCATTTTATGCCATTTATCCTTCTCACAAAGAGCAATCTCAAAAGGTGCGCACGTTTATTGATTTCCTAATCGATTACTTTACTAAGTGAGCTAGAGATTACTAGCTAGGTATCTTGATAGCCTTATTACTTCAAATGATCGAGGTGGCTAACCGCATCTCTTAATTTTTCATCTAGTTCTTCGTGTTTGAGTTTTTGTTTTTCACTATCAAATTTGTCAAAAAAACTGGGGATCGATAAACTGGCTTTAACCACACCATCGAAGTAAGGAGCAGATTGAACCGCAGTAGCCAAAACGCTTGAAGCGCCCATAGAGCCAGGAGAGGTAGCTAATAATACCATTGGTTTTTTTTGGTAAACTTTTGGTTCAATGCGCGAGCACCAATAAAAAATATTTTTATAAACTACCGTGTAAGAGCCATTGTGCTCAGCAAAAGAAATAATGATGCCATCACTATTGGCTATTTCTTCAATGAAGGCTTTGGCTAGTTTGGGATGGCCCAATTCTTCTTCTTTGTCTTGCCCGTATAAGGGTAATTCAAAATCATTTAAGTCTATTATTTCAACGTCTACTTTAGTTAATAAACTAGCGGCATAATCAACTAATTGTTTATTAATAGATTTAGAATGATTCGTTGCAGCAAAGGCAATAACTTTCATAGCATGTACCTAAAACGCATTTAAAATTAAAAGATAAAAAATAAAAAATAGTTAGCACTAAATTGTAGCTCACTATTGCAGTTATAAAGTTTTCTTGCTTTTTAGCGCTATTATTGAAATTGGTTTAGGTGAACTTTTAACTTCTCTATTATGTAACTGTAAAATTATCGTCGCTGCAATGGATAAAAACATACCAGCATAGGTAGCGTTGGGGAGAGTTTTCTCCTCAATTAACATTGTTAACAAAGCGACAAACACAGGGCTTAAATAGATATAGGCCATAACTCTAGCAGGCCCTAATATTACCGTGGTTTTTTGAATGATAAAGGTAGAAGCAAGAGTCGCAAATAAAGCTAAATATGCCATGTGAGATAATAAGTTCTTGTTCAGTAAATGCCATTGAAGTGGTTGTTCAAAAACAAAGAGTGCCAACAACATCCAAAATGCACCGCCTAGCAAGGTACAAAACACAACAACAATCATTTTATCTCCGCGATAAAGTAATTTCATTGAAATAGAGAAACAAACCATTGAAACACAGCCAAGTAGAAACAGTGCGTCGCCACTATTTAGAGAAAAAGCGAACAACGCATTTAAATCTCCTCTAAATATTACCAAGCATGTTCCCGCGATACCTAATAGGTATATAAAAAACATATTTTTTGTGATCTTCTCTTTAAAAACAAAAAGGCTAAATACGGCTGTCATAAAAGGCACTAGTGTATATAAGGTGCCAATGTTTAGAGCAGTTGTTGTTTTTAGCGCTTCAAACATGCAGATAAAAAAGATGGAAAAGAACAGGCTCATTACCAGGCTTCTTGGCAAAGCTTTACTAATCGCTTTTCTATTTTTATTCTTCAATAAAACAAAGGGCAACAACACCAAGGCTGCAATAGCAAACCTTAATAGTGTCAACGAAAATGGGTTAATAACACCTGACAATTTTGCCGATGATAAAAATGAACCTGCAACTAAGAGAGTCACCAGTAATGATAGAAAATGGTATCTTAAATTTTTCATAAGCAACCTTCTTTATATTTTGGTAATCGAATTGCTCACAAAGGAGCTTGGTATATTCTTGAGGGATAAATGTATCTGCATTCATGTGGTGGATAAACATCACTTCAGTGGTTTTATAATCTACTGACAGTGAACTGTTTTTGTATTAGGCTAGCTATCTAACTAGCCTATTACCTGTAGATGACCAAGATCTTGGTTCAAGTGCGATAGCACTCTTAATATAAATGTTTCTTATTTAGTGTTTTTTGGTTTGATTTTAGTCTTTTTGTTTACTGAAAGTAGACAGTAAGTTCACTGAGTTGATGTTTTTCAACTATTCTTTGTATCGTAGACTTAGCTTCGTTAATCAAGTTTAGACAAATGAAGATATTGAAATCTACCTGAGGAGAATGAGTCATGAAAAAATTACTTAACCTAGCATTTATAACAGTGTTATCCACTGTAGCGGCAACCCAAAGTGTTGCAAATACAATTTCAACTGAAGGTCAGTTAACGCTTTCCTATAGCGATGGCAGAAAAGCAACAACGGGCGTAGACAAAGTAAATGCGGTATTAAAATCTGCTGGTGTACGTGTCAGCACCTTACCGTTGCCAAAAAAAGCAACTCCAATACTTGAAGCGTCAAAAACACGAGCAATTACTGAAGCTGAAAGTAAAAAGCTAATCTCTCTTTTCTCATTACACCGAGGACAATTGCTTGAGCAAATAGAGAAAGCAGGCCGTAAACCAGAAATGCATCGCGGTGGATTTTTATCAACCTCTGAAGTTGGCGTAGCACCGTATCCAAAAGTTTATGACATGAAAGCAATGACGCCAGAAGTAATGGCATTTCTACAAGATAAATTTGGCAAACTTCATGTAAATAGCTCGGAAAGTGGCGTTGGCATTGATGAGGTTATGACCATTGTTTCTGGTGGCCCTTGGACTTGGTTTTTCTTACTACCAGACAATGTTATTGGTAAATTAACATTAGGTCACGTAAGCATTGGTGGACAAGCATGGCGCATTAGTTATCCTGGCTTAGTACCACATGGCGGTTACTTGGATTCTGAATACGGACTTGTAGTAGCTTACGCACATGGCCCTAAAAACTTCGTAATGCGATATGAAGATCCAAGCGTTGAAGGTGCTGAGCTACTAGGTACTAACTCATGGATTGATTTTACGGGTAAAACGCTAAAGTTGTTAGATTAATGCTTATTAGTCTTCGAATGGTAAACAACTAATACGACAGCTCTGTTTATTTCAGGCACTGATTTAGAAAAGAATCAGTGCCTTATTCAGTTTGATATGGACTAATAAATGTTGTCAACAATGTGGTGAAATTTAAAGTATCTATGACCGCTTTGGTGGCATAGTTGTCTGTCAGGATAAAGGCTTACCTATGTATTCTGCACTACAACCAACCAACAATACTCTTAATTTTAATTCGGAAAATTTGCTGTTAGTGAAGAAAGCTAGAACGGCAGCTATGCGGTAAAATGAAAGAATAATTAGATAAGGCTTGAATGACTATAGATTCGCTCGAAGCAGTCCTTAACTGCTGAGATTTATAATTAGCAATCTACTCTACTTTGTTATTTGCCGCAATTGATTAGCTGCTTGTTAAATGTTTACAAATCATAATACGCCTTAACAGCATCTTTAATAACATCTGTTGCTACGGAAATACCTACCTTCCAAGTTCCATCTTCTGCCTTTTTAAGGTTTTCTAGAAGCCATTGTTTTGCTCTAGTTCCAAACGGTTCAATAGGTGATGTAGGCTTTTCTGATTCTACAATTTGAGCTAGTTCCCTAGCAGATGCACTTGATATGCCACTAGTTTCAAGTTGTTTTCTAGGGCTGCACAGTCACCCACTAATTTTTTGTTTGTAACCGTTTGAGTGTTGCCGCTCCCAACCATAATCGTAGTGTTATCACCAAACATTGCACTTTTAAAGAGATTTTCCGCATCGATATTTTCTATTCGATCTTTTACTTGGCTGTCATCAAGTTCGTTAGGGAATTGATCTTTTAGCTCTAATACAAAATCAAGAAGGCGAGATCTAACTTGAATCAGTATTTGTAGTACGCTATCTGGACTAATTTCTGACCAAGCTTTTTCTATTTGATAACCATTGCCCAACCCTTTGCCAAGAAGGCTATAAGCTTCCATTGGGATATGAGCTTGAAGGTGGCCAGAATTTTTTTCAGCAAACTTCTCTAAGACAGCCAGTGACTGTTCCATTTTAGCTGTTTCAAGAGTGTTTCTGTAATCATCTTTAAGGTGACCCATTGGAATATGCTGAGATGTCGCTTGGTATGCACCATTGGATGCGTTAACTAACACCTGTGCATGTAAAACGCGATAGTCTGGAACAGAGTCCCTATAGGAGTAACCGTTTAACTCACTGTTAACCCAAGGTACTAACTCTTTTTGACCAATTTTATGAAGTAACACTTTTGTTTTAAATAAAGCATCACTTAATTTACTATTTTCAGCACTAAGAATTTCAACAATGTCATCAATTAGCTTCACTAGTCACTCTCTAAATATATTTGAATACCTGATCGAAGATCAGGTTTATTTTAAGCTTGCCTTTAGACTAAAACAGTATTTATAAACTATGTATTTAGTCCTTCTAAGTTTGTAAACTAACCATACATGATGTTATTGTAATTACACAAGTTTTTAGTGGTCGTCACAGGCTGCTTAGAGCGATTAAGAGACATCAAAAATAACTATTTTTAATAAGGATATTTATGAGAAAGTTGATATATTTGATAATTGGGTTAGCTATTCTATATCCCTTAACAGCAGCACTTGCGTACACAGGGCTGTATGTAGATATGCCTGTATACACATTTCTAGAGAACTACCTTTTCGTACCTAAAAGAATAGCTGTGTTTGGCACAATGCACAGTATATCTATACTCACATCGTTTGTTGTTATTGCTATATGTTTGTTTATATTACTTAAGTTGGATAAGAGCTTTATTGAAGGGAAAACCTATTTCATTTATGGTGCCACTTTATCGGTGCTAGGTGATTTTATGTATTTTCAATTTGCTAGTAATAATTTTGATATTCATTCTATCCCCTTACCCATAGGGCTATTAATAACTTTATATATTTTATACAGGTGGCAACCCAGGCTCAAGGAACAAGGTTGCTAGCAAACGTCTCTGAATGGCACAAATTTGACGTTAACTATCTGAAAAGGTTAAGGTCTCCTAAGAGCGAGTACCAGCCGCTGACAATACCAATTGGATAGGTATCTTATATAAATGATTATGGCAGTATTAGGGCTTCTGTTTATAGCTTATCCTACATACCAACTACTCACTCAGGGCTCTACTGACTTGTGGCCGCACCCTAGTTGGGGAATGATATTTACCTCATACGGCATAAGAAAGATATTGATTCGAAATAGCGTATGGGAAAAATTGAAAGGCAGGAAATAAATGAACATCCAAGTTAATAAATTACTTGCAAGGTTAAGCTGGTTCACTCAACTGGAATCTTATTCCCACAAGTGAATGACGCTTTCCTAAGTGTCAAACACAAAAATGCGGCCTAGCGCCGCATTTTTCATGTCCAAATTTCGATAAAAATTACACGAAGTCAGTAACCACCTCATTCGCGGTTAATTTTGACAAAAGCCATAGTGTAGGTTCTAGTTCTTGCCGAATTCTTTCCACGGGCCACGAACTCTTTTAACTCAAGGTCTGTAGGTAATATAAGGGGAATATATGAGTTAATTGCCCAACACCAGAAGGCTTGTTTTCACTGCCTACTGTAGATAAGTACGCATGTGACATACTGTCGGTATTTACAGGCAGCAATTACTTCAATGAAATATTGAGGGGATTTAAGTTGTGATGTGTGGATTCCAGTTTCATTTGAAATTTAATCCTGAAGGTTGAAACTCAAATTATATATGTGCGGATAAGGGACTTGGGTTTGTCACCAAACTTCTTAAATAAAGCAGGATGTTTTCATAACCTTTTGTGTGGTGAATATTTTCAACTATTTTTATTTAATTTATTGTCTGTTAAGTAGCTAACAGATACCAAATTATGAGTTTGCGATAATTAAAAGGATTTAACATCATTAGAGCAGTGAAGGAACCGGCACCAATGAATGTTGTAGGTAGGAAATAAGATAGGGAATGGTAAGTAATTTAAATAATGTAAGGCTAGGTTTCAAAATAGTGTTATGAAAAGGTAAGTAAAATGAATCAATATAATGTGCTACTAATTGAAGATGATATTTTTCAACGCAGTTTATTGCAGAAGCAATTAATGAGTTTAATAGATTGTAAAGTTCAGCTTAGTGGCGATGGTGAAGAAGCATTAAGTTTACTAAACGGTTATGAACCTGACATTATATTTTGTGATCTTAACTTGCCGAATATCGACGGCGTTGAATTGGTCCGTGCTATAGCACAAAAAGATATCAATTCAAGCATAGTGCTGATGAGTGCTGAAGCAAGTGATATTATTTCCTCGGTTAAAACTATGTCTGAAGTTTATGGATTGAAAAATGTTCATATGTTGCAAAAGCCTATGGGTATAAAAGCGATCAATGGTATTTTAAACGATATTAAAAATGATTTTACAACTTGCAATAAAACCACCGAACCGCATCTGGTTTTTACCGAGAATGACATTAAACTCGCATTGTCTAGTGGGCAATTAATCGCCTATTATCAACCCCAAATCGATTCTAAATCAAGAGTAGTGTCGGGCGCCGAGGCACTGCTCCGATGGCATCACCCTGAGTACGGTATTTTAACGCCAAACATTTTTATAGATAAGATAGTGGATCGTGAATTATGTGAAAATCTCACCCATTTAATCACCAGGCTCGCCATTAAAGAGTGTAAGAAATGGCATGATAATGGGCATTTTATTTCGATCTCGATTAATGTCACGCCGTCAGATTTAATGAATTTGGCATTTCCTGATTATATACTTTCACTATTGGGAACCTACAATCTTGAACCGAAATATTTAAGCCTTGAAGTCGTTGAATCAGAAATAACCCAAGATTTGGCTAAATATTTAGATACCTTAAGCCGGTTACGTCTAAAAGGCATTAATACTTCTATAGATGATTTTGGTACCGGTAGCGCATCATTAATTCAATTGATCACTAGCCCTTTTTCTGAGTTAAAAATTGATATGAGCTTTGTAAAAAAAATGTTTGAAGACAAAAAATATATGATAGCGGTAAAGGCCACTATTTCACTGGCAAAACAGCTTGAGTTAAAAGTAGTTGCTGAAGGAGTTGAGCAGCATAGACACGCAAGTTTTTTAAGTGCCCTTGGGTGTGATATTTTGCAAGGTTATTTGTTTTCAAAGCCTTTGGCTAGTGACGAAATTGATAATTTTCTAAATAAACATGCCGAATTAAATAACCTTTTAACTGCTGCAATTTAGACGCTTAACTTGCAGTTGTGGACAAATTATTTCGTATATTGCTGAAATAGATAGCTTCGACAATTGAGAATGTAATCAGCAAATGGGTTAAAAAATCCTCCGCTGTAAAATCAGAACAACGAGTATATTTAATGTTTTTTTTTCAAAGTAATATCCCTTATAGAATTTCTATTCATTTTGCCCGTTTATTTTTAGCCGTAGGCTTAATGCTAGTCCTGTCGATAAAGCCTCTGGCGGCCGAGTCTGCCCCTCAGTTAGAACGAGTTGTGATTCAGTTGAAGTGGTCACATCAATTCCAGTTTGCGGGTTATTATGCGGCAAAGGAAATGGGTTTCTATGCAGAAGAAGGCTTGGAAGTTGTGCTTCAAGAGTCAGACTATACTAAGAGCTCCGTGAAGCATGTATTAGATGGGGCGGCAAGTTATGGGGTTGACGGTTCAGGCCTGATATTGCATCGCTTAAGAGGCGAGCCAGTGGTTTTGCTTAAGCAAATTTTTCAGCATTCTCCGCTAGTACTGATCACTCTCAAAGACTCTGAAATCAGCAGTCCTTATAATCTGAAAGGCAAACGGATAATGCTAGACTATAAGGATAACCATGTTCCCTTACTCGCCATGTTAACGGATACCATAGGGGAAATAGATAGAACAAAGCTGATGGCGCCAATCAATAGAATCGCCTCGTTAACTACGGGTAAAACAGACGCGGTGGTAGGTTATTCTACGAATCAGCCATATGATTTCAAAGAGTTAGGCGTGCAGACCAATGAGATCACACCACGCAATTTTGGTCTCGACTTCTACGGTGATAATTTCTTTACCACCGAAAGTGAAATCGCCGAGCATCCTGCCAGAGTTGATGCCATGATACGCGCCACCATTAAAGGCTGGCGGTATGCGTTGGATCATCAAGAAGAAATAATTAAGCTTATTCAAGATAAATATAACTCTAAACTTAGCTACGCAAAGTTAGCCTTCGAAGCAGAAAAGACTGCGCAGTTAATCCGGATTAATGACATTCCCTTGGGTAGCGTAGTCCCTCGCCGATTTAGCGATATGGCAAACATTTACCAAAATGCTGGTTTCATTGATGAGGGAGAATGGGGGAATTTTATCTACAAACATGAGAGTGGAATTTCTTCAATTAAAAATCAATTCCAAAACCTGTCGAATCATCATGGAGAGTTGAAGCCAGTCACAAAGGGTCTATTTGACTCAAAGCTATTTACAATAGTGCTGGTTTTTATTCTTACAATAGCCTGTATTCTTTTATTATTTCGTTGGCTAAATAGTTCAAATAGTTTCCTGTCGAAGGATCCGTTAGCCTCCCCAGAGGCTAATAGATATCTGGTAGTGTTAGTGAATGGCCTGCTTATTGTTATAGCCCTAGCATTAACTTGGTGGGCCTTAGATAACATTAAACTTAAAGTACAACAAAAAATGCAGGACTCTCTACTCGTAGTACTTAACACTAGTCAGGAGGCGTTGAAACTGTGGAGTAACAATCAAAAAAGGCAACTAAAAGGTTTCGCGATTAATGCTGACATTATTGCCCAGACAAGGCAGCAACTAGAAAAATACCAGTTAGAGGGTAAGGTTAAAAACACCGACGAATTTAAAGAACTAAAAAACCGATTTCTGAGCTTAAATCAAGGCGAAGAGCGCCATAATTTTGACATTATTGCCCCGGATGGCACTACGATATTTTCGATGCATAATGCAACTTTAGGCAAAGTTAACCTTATTAAGAAACAGCGCCCCGACTTATTATCCCGAGCCTTAAATGGTGAGGTAGTCATGGTACCACCCATTCAGTCAGACGTTGGACTGTCAGGTGTTCCAGCTATTGCCGACAATGTATTTCCTGCGACAATGTTTTTTGTATCCCCAATCGTAGACTCCCAAAATAAGGTGATTGCTGTTCTCTCCGAACGCCATAATCCGCACGGATCCTTTTCTGCCCTTCATCAGTTAGGAAGAATAGGTAGAACCGGTGAAACCTATTCATTTAACAGGGGCGGAAAAATGCTTTCAGATAGCCGTTTTGATGATGATTTGAAGGCTACCGGTTTATTACAACCGACAGAGCAAAGTATTCTGTCTCTACAACTGCGAAATCCCGGAGGGAATCTTCTAGCAGGTTATCAACCTAGCGTAGCCAGAAATGGGCTACCACTTACCACAATGGCGAAAAACGCTACCGCTGGTTTCTCAAGTGTTAATGTAGAAGGCTATCGAGATTACCGCGGAGTAATAGTCATGGGAGCATGGTTCTGGGATGAGTCTCTTGACATGGGCACCGCGGTCGAGATAGATTTCGATGAGGCCATGGAAGCTTATTCAAGCGCTCAAACTGTGGTGTTAGTAACGCTAATTATTATTGTTGTCATTTCGATTATTTCAAGCCTGTTGGTTATGATGTTAAATAGTCGAGGGAATAGGCACTTACTTGAGGCTCAATCTCAACTTGAAGAAAGGGTTAAGCAGCGGACGGTTGAGGTAAAACTTAGCGAGACTCGATTACAAATGGTAATAGATAATGTTCCTGGGCCAGTGTATTTCAAAGACAGTCAGAACCATTACCAACTAATCAACACGGTGTTCGAGCAAGCGACTGGGTTCAGCCGAGAATATGTGTTGGGTAAGACCGATAGTCAACTTTTTGAGCCTGAGATAGCAAAAAAGTTTCTCGAAGAAGATAACCAAGTAATGGCAGGGGGTAAGGTCCGTCGGTTTGAAGAGCAATTGCCCGATGCGAATGGTCTGATGTGCGACTATTTTACTACCAAAGTCCCTGTATCCTTTATGGGTAATGAGGGGCTGATTGGTGTGGCACTGGATATCACCGAGCGCAAACAAGCAGAGTTAAAGCTACAACAGGTTTTGTTCGAACTTAATGAACAGCGTCATGTGTTCGATCAACACGCCATGATCGCGGTAACCGACCTGAAAGGAACCATTACGAGTGCAAATCAGAAATTTGCCGATCTCAGCGGATATACCATAAATGAGTTAATCGGTAGAAATCACAGAATGCACAATTCGGGCGAGCACAGTGAAGATTTTTGGAAGGAAATGTTCCGCACCATAAAAGCCGGTGGCGTTTGGCACAAAGAGGTGTGCAATCGTAAAAAAAGTGGTGAAATCTATTGGGTCGAAACCACAATTACAGGGTTTAAAGAAGAAAACGGCAAACCTACAGCCTACATATCCATTAAAACAGACATCAGCGCAAGGAAGCTTTACGAGGAAAAATTACAGCGAGCAATTGGGCATGCTGAAGCCGCAAATATAGCCAAAAGCGAATTTGTTGCTAGCATGAGCCATGAAATTCGCACCCCAATGAACGGCGTTATAGGTCTATTGGACTTATTATCTAGCAGTGAAATGTCGGATGAGCAGCATAATCACGTCAGGCTCGCACAAAACAGCGGTCAAAACTTGCTCAACCTGATCAATGATATTCTGGACTTTTCCAAGGTTGAGGCGGGTAAGTTAGAGCTTGAGGAACTTGAGTTCGATGTGCACAATCTATTCGAAGATATTAGGCAAACATTAGTAATACAAACAAATGATAAAGGGCTTGAGCTGGAGCTTAATGCTAGAAACGCTGATCTTAAATTGGTTAAAGGTGATCCAAGTAGATTGCGACAGATTGTTTTGAATTTGGTTAGCAATGCTATTAAGTTTACCGCAGTAGGCAAGGTTGTTATTGATGTCAAACTCAAGCAACTAGATTATGACAGTTTACAACTTGTGTGCGCCATAACAGATACCGGGATAGGAATCCCAGAAGAATCTCTTTCAGGTTTATTTAACTCATTTATCCAGGTGGATGCATCCACCACGCGTAAATTTGGTGGTTCTGGTTTGGGATTGGCTATTTGTAAAAACCTTTGTCAATTGATGCAAGGGGATATAAATGTAACTAGCGAGTTGGATAAAGGGAGTTGTTTTGAGTTTGCGCTTCCGCTTAAACGCATCAATAGTGGGGTTTTTTCTCGGGAAGAAATCCGGCTTGATAAAGCTGATTTCACAGTCAAGCATACATGGCCTTCGACAACAAGAATCTTGCTAGTTGAAGACAACCAGGTAAACCAAGTGGTTCTTAAAGGTATGCTGAAACGGATGAATCTTAGTTGCGATATTGCCGGTAACGGCCTAGAAGCCATCGCCAGTCTTAAAGAATCTCCTGACAATGCCCCTTATACGTTAATATTTATGGACTGTCAGATGCCAGAACTAGATGGTTACCAAACAAGTCGTCAAATCCGTGCCGCTGTCGCGGGTGAGCGTTATTCGGAGGTTCCGATCATCGCATTAACTGCGAATGCTATGTCGGGAGATAAGAATAAATGCCTTAGATCTGGAATGAATGATTATCTGTCAAAGCCAGTGAAAGGCGATGACGTAAGCGAGAAATTGTGCAAATGGCTGTTACCATCACAAGTTAACCATAGTGCTGATAATGACCATAAAATAGCGTTTAAGGTTTCAGACACTTTAAATCCTTCGCTATTTTTACCACAAAATCTTCTGGAGTTTTGTGCTGGCGATAAGAAAGTTGCCCAAGAGCTATTAGAGATTTACCTTCACCACTCTGTCAATGATAAAGATAAATTGCTCAAGGCTTATCATAATAATGATAATGCCAAGGTAAAGGAGCTAGCACATAAAATTAACGGCAGCATTACATATCTTGCCGCCAAGTGTTTATCTGAACAAGCTGTTGCGCTCGAATTACATTCGTCTTCAAAAAACAGTACTCTTGCGGTCGAAATTATTGATACTTTCCTTGATGGACTCAATACATTAGATACTCAGGCTAAGAATTGGCTTAACCTTAGTCTTACAGAACATGGAACAACAATGTAGTTAAAGAAACCAAGTATGTTGATTATTTAAATTCATAAAGGTATCGGAAAAGGGTCATTAAAAATTAAATTAACATCAGCAAGTTTATCACGTAAACCTTGGAAATCAGTTAATTTGATATTGCTACGGCCGACTTTAATTAAGTTAGCCTCTTCAAGGCCTTTTAATACCTGGTTTACACTAGGACGAGAAACGCCACAGAGTTCACTTAATAGTTGCTGGGTAATATTTATTCTAGGTAAAGTTCCATCTGATTTATTAATTAGCCTAGCCAAATCTAATAAATAATATATTACCCTTGTTTCACTCTCGTAGTATGGGATCTTTTTTTCCTGGAAGAAGCTAAGGGCATTGATATTGGCAATATGAAACAACCAGCGATAGGTTTGGTCTGTCTCTTTACAAAGTAATTGTATTTTTTTCTTCGGGAAATATAAAATTTCACACGGTTCGATTTCACCAACATGTAGTGGTAACTCAGGAAAATTCAACATAAACATTGCCCCTATCCAGCTTGGAGAACCGAATACTCCACAATTCAAAGGTTTTAGGTCGAGATCCGTTAAACATATGTATGATACACCGGTATGTATATAGTAAACCCCTTGAAAATAGGGATTCCTAATTGACAGCTCAGTGCTAGTAAGTTTCGCGATTGGGGTTGAGAAAGAGAATAGTTTTTGCTTAAAGTCATCTTCCAATTCACAGGGCCATTTTATATCGTCCGCCTTGATTCTGTGTTTTGTCATAGCGAATTCCTTTGCCCAACAGGTCATTATATTAAATAGCTTTAAGTGATAATTATATATCATTTTCAAGGCAACGTGATATTTCCCAACCATTAGTCAATAATTAAAGGGAATTAAATTTTCATTAATACTCTGTAATAAATCACAAAATATTAGGGAATTACTCTGCATTTTGTAATGGAAGTACAGTAGGTAGAAGGCTTGAGTGGTTTAAATCAAACCTTAATCGGTTCGGACTGATCCCAGTATGCGGTGCAATAATTTCATCGGCGTCTAATATGGTCGAAAATCAAAAACTAGCGAATTATATAGTGAAGGAGAAGTGTTGGGTGATTAATGAAGCTATTCCTCATACAGAGGACCTCCGGTTTGTTTTACAGTGTACCGTAGTATTATATTGGATTAAAGTTTTCCCAATTAGAACTAGCATTCACCGTTCCATATGACGCATTGGGTTGGTTTTCTGGCAGTCTTTTATTGTGATCTTTTGGCCGAATAGATTCCAGTTTCCGTATTGTTCGATTTATTGGCGGGAGCCTTCTGCGTTTTGTCTTTCAATCCTAAGAAGTAAAATTTAAATATTAAACTTTCGTAAATAAATGCTTAGTTGAAATTAGTATAGCTAACTATTTAAGTTTAAATGCTTTATCCACACCCACCTTAAATTTAGTCACTCTTTGCCATATGTAAAACTCTAGATTTTACACACGGCACATAACGAATTTAAAGTTCGTGGTTACCACGGAAATTCATATCAAAATTCGCGCTTCTAGCGGAAATGTACGTTTTGCTTAAATGGAACATCTTATCTAAGTTATTGATTTTAAATAAACGCGAATTCGTACTTAATCAAAAACCTACACTAGTCGTGCTTTTGTATTGTCTTTTACTAGGACAATAAAAATGAGCAAATCAAAACGAACCGTCATTATTAATGTCGAGACCACCGGATTATCAACCAAAACGGGGTGCCGTGTCATTGAAATAGCTTGCGTCGAGGTCGTAAAAGGCACTCTGACCCAACATCGATTCAACTCGTTAATTCACCCTTGCGGTCGAAAAATCACCAACGAAGCCTATAAGCGTCACGGTCTTCAAGATACCGACTTGGCAGAGGCTCCAAAATTTCAAGACATTGCTCAGCAACTTATCAATTTTTGTGAAGGGGCAAAGGTCGTTACCTATAACGCCGATTTTGACATTGACTTATTAGCTTATGAATGTAAAAAACAACTTTAACTACTCTAGTTGGGAAGTTGAAGTAAAAAGTCACAAGTGCTTTAAAAGTCAGAACGATTGAAAGACAAACAAAATTTGAACTATGCTGACTGTCTCAGATTGGCACTTCAGAGACAGTCGGAGCTTGCAACGGACGCGATAATTAACTTCTAGCGGTGAAAGTAAACTTGTAACCATCGAGCGTCCGCTTTAAGATCATATACCTGTCCGTAACAAAATTTCTGCTTCAGTCGGCAATGTAGCACATATTGCCAGTTAGGCATCGAATTTGGATCTTTTTTATTTTAAATAGTATATTAGAATTGTTGGTATAATAATTTATATACTAAAATTAAAGCTTATATAATCTATATGAAACAACGTTTAATAAAGTAGTGTTCAATTATCTGTTGCAAATAGTATTCTTCTAGGGGGTATACTTACGACATGTATACTGATCCAACTAAAAAGTTTAAAGCTAAAAAAGTTGAAGAAATAGAACAAGAGCTGAAGAAAATTAAAGCAAGTGGCTTACCCGTTCATAGAGTATTTTTAGCTGACGGTGATGCTATGACATTGCCCTATAGACGGTTAAAAGAAATTTTAGAACTGATAAACCATTATTTTCCTTCAATAAACCGTATATCCAGCTATTGTCTACCACGTAATTTATCCAATAAAACTATTGAACAATTGACTGAACTACAACTGTTAGGTTTAACGTTAATGTACGTTGGTTGTGAAAGTGGCGATGATCAAGTCTTAACTTTTATCGATAAAGGTGAGTCTTATGAGTCATCTTTAACTGCGTTAACTAAAATTAAGTCTGCCGGTATGAAAAGTTCGGTGATGATTTTGAATGGCCTCGGAGGACCAGAATACAGTCACCAGCATGCTTTAAATTCTGCTAAGCTAATGAATTCTGCACAACCTGATTATTTATCCACACTAGTAGTATCCTTTCCTTTTGGCGATTTGAAATTTAGTGAAAACTTTAATGGTAAATTTAGGCAACTTAATCAGTTAGAATTATTTCAAGAAATGGATGTGCTACTGAGTAATTTATCATTAAAAAGAACTATTTTTCGTTCAGATCATGCCTCTAATTATCTCGTACTAAAAGGAGTGTTAGGTAAAGATAAAGAGCGAATGTTACAACAAGTAAAACAGGCAATAACCAGCCCTGAACATGCTCATTTGCGCCAAGAATGGCAAAGAGGTTTATAGTATACAAATTTAACTAAAGTGTATGTCGCTAAGTAACATTAACTGAGCTAGCCAATAAAGAATAAACATAGCCCCGTAATTACATAAAAAGTGACTAACCAGATTATTGACACTTTTAAATGTTTAAACAAATACCAACCAACACCTACTAAAGCTATATCTACGGTATTAAACACAGCATTGGTAAATACTGGATTATAAAGAGCCGCAAACAATAACCCAACAACCGAAGCATTCACTCCAGCTATAGCACCAGAAAGTTTAGGGTGACTGGCTAATTTGTGCCAATTATTAAGTACTGTTAACAACAATAAAAAGCCTGGGAGAAATACCCCTAAGGTAGCAATTAAAGCACCAATTATTGGTGCGCTAGGTAATAATTGAAAGCCTAAATACGTTGCAAAAGTAAACATAGGGCCAGGTACTGCTTGCGCTGCAGCATAACCGGTAAGAAATACATCTTGAGTGATTTGATCACCTAATATGTTTTGTAATAATGGTAACACTACATGGCCGCCACCAAAGACTAGGCTTCCTGCTTGGTAAAAATCACTAAACACTTTTATCGAACTAGAATATTGCGATAACAATGGTAGCCCAATTAATAAACCAATAAATAGTAAAAATGGTAATAGTGAAATATTCGATTTTTCTGTTATATGTGCTGTATTACCAGACAAATATTTTAGGCCAACGAGTGCGGCAATAAGCAATACTATGATTTGCGGCACTATGCCAGAAATTAACCATAAGGTGATGGCAGTAAAGAAACATAAAGATACGGATATAGTGTGCTGGCAAAAACTCTTATACATGCCCCAACAGGCATCGGCAACAACGACAACAGCTAATAATTTCAAACCATGAATGATATGTTGAAATATACTTGCTTCGCTAAGTTGGCTACTTAAAATGGCAAGAATTAGCATTAATATAACTGAAGGCAGGGTAAAACCAATAAATGCAAGACATGCACCCATGAGCCCATGCTTTTTATAGCCGATAGCAAAACCAACTTGGCTTGAACCAGGGCCTGGAATGAATTGACTTAACGCGACAATTTGACCGTACTCTCGATCATCTAGCCATTTTAATTTTTCAACAAAGGTATTTCTAAAGTAGCCAATGTGAGCTGCTGGGCCACCAAAACTAACCCAGCCTAGTAAGAAAAAAGTTTTAAAAATAGTAAACAATGCAATCTTCCACTTTAAACAATGTACTAAACTTGTTGTTGATCTTATTGAAACCGGACTTAAGATACAATTAAGTTTAGATTAAATTTTTATGACAAGTGTTTATTGTTTAGCTATATAACCTAAAGTTATGGGTAGATGGTAAATTAGAATGAGTTTGGGGCTGCTAAATAGTTACACTGGTTCTTTTATTATTTTAGGAATGTGAATGCGCTTTTATTTAATGATTTTGTTATTTTTGTCATTTGGTTTCGCTGTTAACGCAGCTGAATCAATCACCATCGAGGGTAGACTTTTATCCGAAGATAATCAGCCAATCAATGGGGTAGAAGTACACTCAGCAAATAAAACCGTATTAACTGACCAGCAAGGTCAATACTCTCTTAAATTACCGAACGCTGATATTTATCAAATGACTTTTTCTAAAGATGGTTTATACCAGTCAGTACAAAGCTTTAGTCATTACGAGTTACGTGCAAATGAGAATAATCAGGCGACAATTGCAGATATTACATTAGTCGATAAAAAGGCAAAGCGGGTTATGTTTGCTTTTGGTGGTGATGTAATGATGGGCCGCCGATATTACCAACCAAAATTTGGTGACGCCGTGTTGATATCTGACGAAAACCGATTAAGTGACAGTAAAGCAATTGTTGAGCATGTTAAGCCATATATGAGCCTTGCCGATTTTGCCGCCGTAAATTTAGAGACTCAAGTATCAGAAACCCTCCCTGGGGAAAGAGCGCCTAAGTCGGTCACTTTTTATTCTAAACCAGAAATATTAGAAGCATTAGCGTGGGCCGGCATAGATTATGTAACCCTAGGCAATAACCATACGTACGATTATATGGACTCTGGTCTTAAATCTACTCTTGAACATCTAAACAACAGCAAACTTGATTTCTCTGGTGCAGGCCTAAATGAATCTGAAGCATTAACTGCTCATCACACCAAAATTAACGATAACGACTTTGCAATGCTTGGTTACGTCGGTTGGGAAGGACGTATTACGCCTAAACAAACCGCTAGTGAAGATCAAGGTGGAGCGGCTTTTGGATCGCTAACTAATATTGTTAATTCAGTAAGTCGTGAAGTTTCTAATGATAAAGTTACGTTCGTGCAATACCACGGCAGCCAAGAGTATTCTACAGGTCCAACAGGCGTAACCGAGCAAAGGTTGAAGTCAGCTATAGATTCAGGTGCATCATTAGCCGTAGCTCATCATCCACACGTTACTCAAGGTCTTGAGCTTTATAACGGTAAACTTATTGCTTATTCTATGGGGAACTTTGTTTTTGACCAATATTTCACCTCAACGCCACACAGTTTTATCCTTTATGTATGGATGGATGGTGACAGTTTTCACCGTGCTGAAATAGTACCTCTTTATTTAAAAGGATATATGCCAACGCCAGCAACTGGAATGCATCGTTTTAATTCGATGAAACGCTTAGTTACTTTATCAAATGAGAGAGGCACCCATATTGGTGTTTCTGGCGGTCATGGCGTTATTACGGCAGAGAATAAAGTGGTTGAAAGTCCAAACACAGAATTTACACTAAACTTTGCCAATAATACTCGAGTACAAAGTTTGTCGCATCTTCCTTGGGCTAACAATATAAACAAAGTCGATCTACCAGAGTCGACATTAAGCTATCGTTTAGGGGTTAACCTTATTAATGGTAGCGACTTTGAGAGCTTCAATACATTTACAAGTAATGAGCGTGGATTTGTACTTGATAGAGAACACTCTAAACTTAATAACTATGGTGCAAGTGGCCAAAAAAGTATGGCGTTAACTTTAGCTAAAGATAAGCCTTCAATTTTTGGCATGCAAAGTTTTAGACGAGTGTATAAGGCAAGTAGCCCAATGACCATAAAGGCTAACTTGAAAGCATCTACGTCAGTAAAAGTTAATTTTTATTGGCAGGGGCGTTCGACTAAGCAAAGCACTAACGATGCATTGGCCAACGGTAAAAAGAATCTCATCAAATCAATTACCTTAAATGCAAATAAGCAATGGCAAGCAGTTGAAGTTGATTTTAACTCGCCTCGTGTCGGCTATAAAAGTTACAGAATATTAGCTGAGTTTGTATTAGCTGATGGTAGTACTGGTCAAGTTGATTTAGACGACTTTGCTTTAATCGAATGGCAAAGTGCATTCTCATCTGCCTCGAAGCCACAACTTCTGAATATTGGTCGAAAACAGGCAAGCTTTATTGGCTTAAATCACCCAACCGACAAAACAATCATCATCAAAAATTAACTACGTTGCTATGAGTTGAGGGTATCCCTCAACTCACCGTTAACGTTAACGTTTATTGATATAAAATCATATCCCATGATTTGTAAACTATTCTTGAATATTATTACAAATATGCAGGTGAATTGACTCTGATGTCACTTTCAATAAAATGCTCAAAACTTTGACGTAATATTTGGCCATTCGGCCAGTGTATCTCTACCACACCTAGTAATGGCTGATAGCGAGCGGTGTATAATGTTCCCCATCCTTGCCAATCACTAGACTTTCTTAATAACGGTGGCTGTAAGAATAAATTAACCAACGAACTTTTTGCCTCTCGAGGATCAGCTATCCTAGCTGATAAAAACTGTGCTCGAGTGTAACTGTCAGCAATGGCATCTATGTTCTCAATAGCGCTACCATCTTGATGGTTCGTAGCAAAGGCAAGAGAGTTAACTTGAACTTTTTCACCTGGACAAATTACAACGGTTTTGATGTTGCCTTGTAGGTCTACAACTGTGACGTTATAAGGCATATGAATAGGTACATCTTTCAATACTTGAACTGCTTCATCGGTAGTTCGACAAAACTCCAATATGTAACGCAATACTATGGTGATGGCAAAACCATCACCATGTGCCTGTCGACCTCCGTAGGCCAGTGATACAGCTAGCCCATGTTCATTCATACCATCAATGACACCCCATAGGCAGTCCGTCATTGCGATCACCCGGGTACCATTCCAATTAGTATGCAGTAATAAACGATCACACAATTGTGATGGAAAATCATAATTTCGTACCAGTTCGATACCATGGCTTGTTTTACAGGCTTGTGAACAACCAGAGCGAAAAATAGGTGGTTTATATAAACATAAAAATGCACAGGTTTGCTCGTCGGCGCCAAAGGCAATACATAAAGCATCGTAGGTAGCGAGTAACTTTGGCATAAAATGCAGTATTTTCTCACGACCTTCTAAAGCGCTCACTCGCTCAGGGGCACGGCTAAGCCAGCGATGGTATGCTGGCCAAGTTTGAGCGTAAGTTAAGGCCAGCTTTTCGCCAAGAAAGTGTTCTTTTTGTGAAGAAAACCCCAACAGGGGAATTTGTTCGATCATGATTTAATGTATTGTTTTAACTGTGCAGATGCTTCTTTTAACCATTTTAGATTGTCATTTACAGTTTCTGCGCTGTTACTGTTTTTATCAATTTCCATCTTCACACTTTCAGCTACCTTTGTCATTGCTGATAAATCAATAGTTTGTTTGGCAGCATTGGTTAAGTTAAGTTTCTCTTGTTGTTCAACTGCGGTTGCTGGGATCTCAAAAGCATGTTCGAAAACAACATTGTTCTGATCAGAAGCATCCCCGTAAAGGCCTGCTTCTTCAATTATGTGAGTAATTAATGGCTCTGCAAAATTCGTCGTGTCGATATCATTTTTAGCATTTACCCCAGGCTCTGTTGCCATACTATGTTTACTTTCACGTGTCGGTTTTTGCAAAGGTCCTAAGCTATCCAGGTAACCATTTTTCCGATGTTCTTTGTTATAGACCGTAAAGTTTATGTTGCTGTCGCGAAAACTTTTTAATGGCTGTCCAAGGCTACGTAAACCGACTTCTCGCTGACGGCGAACCACATCAAAATCAAGCTCGGTAACCAAAAACTCATCGGTTGTACCTGCTTGATGCAGCACTCGCCCAGAAGGATCAACAAAACAAGACTGGCCAACACCGCCCACACCTAAACCATTAATATCAATAATATAGCTTTGAAAAAGAGCTGCACTGCTACGGGCCAAGTTTAACTCTATTTCACGGTCATTGGTGCCAGTTAGCACCGGATGCAAAATAACTTCAGCTCCCATAGACGTTAAGGTTCTCAGCACCTCTGGAAACCACATGTCATAGCAAATGCACAAGCCAAATCGGCCAGCACCAGGCACATCAAACACCACGAATTCATCTCCGGCTTCTACTCCTTCTTCAAAAGGGCAGAAAGGGAACAGTTTTCTATGGCGGGCAATCACTTGCCCTTGAGGATTGATCACTGGTGCGGTATTAAAAATAGCATCATTACGTAGCTCAAAAAATGATCCTGGCACTAACCATATGTTATGTTTTAGCGCCATAGCGCAAAAGCGCTCTTCAGTGATCCCAGGCATGGGTTCAGCATAACTATCCAAAGGTCCATGAGCTGCAAGTTCACTGATAATCACCATCTCTACCCAAGGGTACAAGCTCATCAGTACATTAATTTTATCTTCAATCGCGTCTACATTGCTACCATGCTGCAAGTTCATTTGTATACCAGCTATACCAAATGGCGTCATAATTAGTGTGTCCTGAATTGTCTATGATTATGTGGAAAGCCTTTAATCCTTAACCGTCTAACGTTGTGTGAGTAGTGTTAAATTATTATCAAAAGCTATATTTTTATTCTGCATCAAAATTTATCAAACTTTATCGATAATTTGAAACACCAAGCTATATCGTTTTATGGCTAGTACATAACGCAAAGTTAATTGTAAATAATGTTATCGGCAGGTTGTTAATAACAATTCAATATATTTCAAACGCTTATGAAAAATCATTACTTAAATCCAGTCCCTAACACTCTATAACTTCAGGTTATTAAATGCACAATTATTGGAATGCTGAAAATGCTGTGCTTACATTTTTTCTAGGTATATTAAGACATTAGATTTAATCGTCTTGCTTATTAATGTTCAGATTATTTCTTTAGTTATCACTAAAGAAATATAAACGTCGAATTATTTAAATAAAGCTAATGGCAAACCTTGATTATTGTACGAACAAACATTGGATAACCACATATGAGTAACGTTGAAAATAAAAAAACTCAAGAAATGATCGGGTTTTATCATCAGCTTAATAATAAGCGACAAGATACCTGGGTGAAATTAAAAAAGTATACTTTCCATCTTTCAACCAGCAGTCGTAGTAGTAAAGGTCATAATCGTTTAAAGAAAGCGGTCGAACTTTCATTAACGTCATTGGAAAGTATTGAGGATTATACTGCTTTTCCATCGAAAGAAGACTTTCGTTATTTATGGATCCAATTTGAGCAGAAAGACTATGTTGGCTTAACTCATTCAGTCGCGCAAATTCATTATTTTTTGGAAAATGGTACCTATCGTCGTAAAGACGTTGATTTGTCGTTATCAACAACGGAATCAAAAGCTAATTTAGAAACTGATGATGAAAACCCCAATAGTATTCAAGGGGCGAATAACTCTCGCTCTAGACCTTATTTTGAAGTGTTGATAGTCGATGATTTACTTATAGATGCAGAAAATCAATTACTTAACGCAATGCGAACTATGCGTCATCACGATGATCAGTTTACCTATAACACGATTGTGGTACCAACATTTGAAGATGCCATTATTGCAGTTCTAATTAACCCTAATATTCAAGCATGTATATTACGACCAAGTTTCCCGATGAAATCAAAACGTAATAGTGGGCTTATAACTCATGTGGTTGCGGCAATCGATGAAAAGCTGCGTAAATATGTTTATAACAGCAAAAATCAGGGCAGTGAACTGGGTCGATTAATTAATTATTTACGACCAGAATTGGATTTATACATGATCTCGGATATGGCCATGGAAACCGGCAATCAAGATGATGATGGATACTTTAAACGAGTATTTTATAGTGAAAATTCTAACTTAGACATGCACCATAGTATCCTTGGTGGTATTGCTGAACGTTTTGATACGCCATTTTTTTCAGCATTAAAAAAATATAGTCGCAAGCCCACTGGTATCTTTCATGCGCTGCCAATTTCTCGTGCAAAATCGATAGAAAAGTCTAACTGGATTGGCGATATGCTCGACTTTTATGGAGCTAATATATTTCTTGCTGAAACTTCCACTACCTCGGGAGGCTTAGACTCTTTACTACAACCAAAGGGACCGCTGAAAAAGGCCCAAGAGTATGCATCCAGAGCATATGGTTCACGTAGTTCTTATTTTGTCACCAATGGCACATCAACCGCCAACAAAATCGTCGTACAAGCGTTAGTGCAACCAGGCGATATTATTTTGGTTGATAGAGATTGTCATAAATCACATCACTATGGAATGGTACTTTCAGGGGCTCATGTAAAGTATTTAGATTCATATCCAATTCATGATCTGTCTATATATGGCGGCGTTCCATTAAAAGAGATAAAACGCAATTTATTAAAATACAAAAAATTAGGCCAGCTCGATAGAGTGAAAATGTTACTACTGACCAATTGTACCTTTGATGGTGTGGTATATAACGTTCGCCAAGTAATGGAAGAATGTTTGGCGATCAAACCCGATTTAGTATTTTTATGGGATGAAGCTTGGTTTGCTTTTGCTAGCTTTAATCCTATTTATCGAACGCGAACCGCAATGTTTTCAGCAGCCTCGTTAACTAGACGTTTTAAACGTACCAAGTATCGTAAAAAGTATGAAGCGTATCAACAGCAACTAGCTCAGGTTGCACCAGAAGAACAGACCGCTTGGATGTTGGAGAACAAGCTCGTTCCCAATCCTGATTTGGCAAGAATTCGTACTTATACAACACAATCAACCCACAAAACACTTACCTCATTACGCCAAGGTTCGATGATCCATATTTTTGATCAGGATTTTCGTCAAAAAGTAGAAAGCACATTTAATGAAGCTTACATGACGCATACCTCGACTTCGCCTAATTATCAAATATTAGCGTCACTTGATATTGGTCGCCGACAAGCTGAGCTTGAAGGCTATGAAATGGTAAATAAACAACTTGAATTGTCGATGACCATGCGTCAATCGGCGTATCAGAGCGAACGCTTAAAAAAATACTTTGATGTGTTGGTTAACAAAGATTTAGTTCCTACAGAATTTCGTCAATCAGGTGTTGAAACTTACTTTAACGTAGATTCCGGTTTTAGTCAGATGGAAGAAGCTTGGGCCAATGATGAGTTTGTCGTAGATCCAACCAGAATCACTGTGCATATAGGCAAGACTGGGATTGATGGCAATACTTTCAAAGATAAATACTTGATGGATAAATACGGTATCCAAATTAATAAAACCTCAAGAAATACCATTCTGTTTATGGTCAATATTGGTACATCACGTAGTTCAATTATGTATCTACTTAATTGTTTATACAAAACTGTTAATGAATTAGAAATTCGGGATGAAGAAATGAGTCCGGCCGAACGTGCAATCCATCAAAAACGAGTTACTTCATTAACTAAAGAATTACCTCCTTTACCTGATTTTAGTTGCTTTCATGGTGCTTTTCGTCCTGGTAAAACTCTTGGTTCAGATGAAGGGGATATTCGAAAGGCTTATTTCTTATCTTATGATTGCCAAAATTATGAATACATAAATTTAGATAATGGTGAACTCGAAAGGGCTATGCAGTCGGGAAGAGAGCTTGTCTCGAGTACTTTCATCATTCCTTATCCACCTGGTTTTCCTATTTTGGTACCTGGACAAGTGATCAGCCAAGAAATATTGGAATACATGAAAGCACTCGATGTGACAGAAATTCATGGTTATAACCCTGAGTTAGGTTTAAGTGTGTTTACTGAACAAGCATTAAATCGACTTGAACAAAGCACAACCGCTGAATTGGTAACAATTACGTCGATTAAAGATACGACAAAGTCAGTCAGAACAGCAGCTAAGCATAAACAAAAAGTACCCGCATTAAAGTAACAGGTAGTTATTTTAATGCAACTCACCCCTTTGGTTTATAACTAAAGGGGATTTAATAAAAACCCATATAACAATACGTTACGTCACTAATTAGACTAAAAAGAGAATACAGCTATGAAAAAACTCAATGGTTTAACGGAAATATACAAATTTTTTCGAACCTACAAAAAACCGATATATTTTGTTTCAGCTTCGCCTTTTAATATTTTAGGATTAGGTCAATTAGTACCTTCTCTGACGTATGTTAACTATTTTGATTGTTTTGATGGTGTGCATCATCGGGTGTTTACCCCTAAAGGTCGTGGTGCACCAGAATTTACTTGTTTAGAAGATGTGGTTAATTATCTGTTAGAGCACAACGAAACCAAAGACTATATGGCAAAACAGGGTGGTGGTGGACACATGCTAGCAGTGATGTTTGATGAAAAAACAGAGCAGCTTGCTAAAGATATGGGCATTAATTTAGCAATGCCATCACACGAGTTACGTAACCATTTAGACTCTAAAATTGTCACCACACAAATGGCAAATGAAGCTGGAGTTGCTAGTGTTCCAAATGTGTTGGGTGAGGCCGAATCTTTTGAGCAGTTAATGGAGTTAGCAAAATCAGGAAAGTTAGGTAAAGACTTAGTGGTACAAACACCCTATGGTGACTCGGGTAAAACCACATTTTTTATTGCCTCTAACAAAGATTGGCAACAATATGAAAAGCTGATCATTGGTCAACAAATTAAAGTAATGAAACGCATTGAACCACGCTGTGGCACTGTTGAAGCCGTAGCGACGAAACACGGCACCATTGTTGGGCCTATTTTAACAGAGCTTGTTGGTCATAAAGAGCTCACTCCATTCAAAGGTGGTTGGAGTGGTAACGAAGGTTTCGTTAATGTGCTTGAGAAAAATGCTCGTACTAAATTAGAACGTATGGTTAAAAAGTTTGGTGAGCGTCTTTATCAAGAAGGTTATAAAGGTACTTTCTGTATTGATTATTTGATTGATAAAAATGATGGCCGTATGTATCTGGGTGAATTAAATCCACGCATCAGCGGTGCATCACCAATCACTAATTTGCTGACACAAAAATATGGTGGTGTGCCATTGCTGATGTTTCATTTGTTGGAACATATGGGCATTGACTATGACATTAACATACGTGAGATCCAAAAACGCTGGCGTGATTTTGATACCTGGTCGCAAGTTGTTTTCAAACATACCGGTGACGATGTTAGATTATTAAAACAGGTACCACGCTCTGGTATTTGGCGTACAACGCAAAACAATGACGTTGAGCTAGTTCGCCGCACTGCCGATTGGAGTAATGTCTCTGGTATGGATGAAGCATTCTTTCTGAGAATATTAGGCCCTGGAGAATACATTTATAAAGGTGCTGATATGGGAGTTTTATTGGTTAGAGGGCATTTGCAAACGAAAAATGACAAACTAACACCCAGAGCCAAAAACTGGGTTACCGCGATGAAATCACAATTTCAGTCGACTAGTTTAGAAACGAACATTCATCCAACCTTGGCAAGTGAAGATATTTTGAGTAAAGTTTTTTAGATACTATTCGTCATTATATAAGATTGTTTTAAAGGAGTGACTATTGTTGTAGTCACTCTTTTTTAATTCAGGGATGAATTAACTTAGAAATGCCAGGGACGGCATAAATTCTGTTAATTCATCTTCAAAGCACATGTATTTGGCTCTATTAGCGTTAATTGTTGAACTTTGGCTTACGTCAATAAATGCCAACTAACCTACTAAAGCGAAAATCATCTTAAGGTCAGGCTTTTGTGCGATAAGCTGACGTGTCGTGTAAATCAGTAGCATTTTGTAGTTCGCGAACCGGAAGTGCTTAAGCCTGTATTCACCCATATATTTGCTAACCCATATTACTGAGACTTCAGCGTAATACAGCAAACCATAATTGGATTATTTTGCATCTCAAATACAGAAAAAATGATATCACCTACTTTTGAATATCATCCTTTCAACGTTACATAAAAAGAAGTGTCCAATCTTCGAACTCCACTATTCTACGCTAGAGCAATTAACCTTGAGGACATGCATCTGCTGATGTTACTAACGTGTCCGCATCTGGAGCATAGTAGCGTTCTACATAGTAGTACGGTTCATCTTTATTAACAGGCATCCAGTATGTGCCATCGTTTGGCTCAGTCGCGCTAAAGGTAATGGTAACATTGCCGTTTGCATCAGGCTTAGTGTTGTAAGCATTAAACAAGTCGTTCTTACCAGGAATTGTATTACCTGTGAGCTGGGAATAACGAGTTACTGACCAAAACTCACCTACACCAGGGTTTTTATACGGAACGGTGATTGAATAATCTTTAGAGCCATTTAAGCGCTTTTTATCACAGTTAATAAACATGGGGGCATAATAAGCATGATGAACAGGTAAGCCGAGATGACCAATAATACCAGCCGCTCTTAGCGTTGTGTTGTCAGAGTGGTTCTCTTTACTGTCAATTGGACCAAAAGCCCCCTCGTTACTAAACAAGCCACTCTTTGCATACCAAGCGTACAAATACTCTCTAATTTTAGCATGGTCTGCTTGAGTATAGGTCTGTGACAAAGACTCTAGTAGACCTGAGTTTTCATCATACACATCATGACTATTAATCGTGAACTGAAGGTAGTCATCATTTTTAACAGAGATTGAGCCAACAACACCTTTTAGTGTGATTTTATCTTGTATTTTTTTAACATTTTCTAGTTCAGAAGAATTAAACGCTTGTGTACGGACGAATACATGCGGGTAATCACCACGACTTTTTATAACTGTCCCTGCTGGAACTTCACCTTTATAATCGTATCGGACAAACACATATGTCCCCCTAGGGCGGATTTCATCGTAAATGGTATAGTGTTCTTGATCGGTAATATGTAGTGAAAAATAACGATCTTCTACCTTAGGCAAAGTCAACACTACAGGACCTTTAGTTAAATCAACCACAGCTTTACTATATAGGTGATCAAGTGCAGGACTCACAACTGGATCCGTTCCCTCTGTTGGTAATGATGTTGTATGGACCAGTTTATTAGTTCCACCAGCACTTTCAGCTGTAACCACAAGGTATTGTCCGTGATGGTAGGCTTTGTAAGCATGAAACTGAGCTTCTGAAGGGCCTTCACTTGCTGCTGCCGTACCAGATACAACGGCTGTAACTAAGAGTGCTGCGATTAATTTGTTCATAATTTGACCTTATTCACTTTACTGTTCATTTGTAAGAATTCATCTTCATGATTCCATACACTCACTATACTTAATAAATAAATGAACATTTGGAACTTTGCAGGTGACAAAATGGAAACAGACATTAGCTTAAAGCAAATTCGAGTACTAACTTGCCTTTACAGGGAAAAGAGCTTAAAACAATGTG
This sequence comes from Thalassotalea psychrophila, assembly GCF_031583595.1. Taxonomy (NCBI): domain Bacteria; kingdom Pseudomonadati; phylum Pseudomonadota; class Gammaproteobacteria; order Alteromonadales; family Colwelliaceae; genus Thalassotalea; species Thalassotalea psychrophila. Next base: position 2,540,183 of record NZ_CP134145.1, on the reverse strand, counting down.
CACGTATAATAGGTAAAACTCCCAGTGCAATCAGTAAAATACTATCAAGACTAAGAGAGCTTTATGATGATCCTCTCTTCATTACCAGCGTAAGCGGCATTGAACCTACGCCACGCTTGTTGGCTATGATTAATGACCTTATTGCTATACAGACAACGCTTGAAAATAGCTTAATCAACAGCAAGGAATTTGATGCCAATGGATACACAGAAGAGATTATTTTATCGTGCTCAATGGGACTGATGGAACGTTTTGGCTCTGAGATCTTTACTAAACTCTCAGCATTAGCTCCCAACGCACATATACAGCTGTACACATGGACGGGCGAAACTCAACAACAGCTTGAATCTTCACAGATCACTGCCGCAATTCATATCTTAAACGAAGAAAAACCAAAGCACATCTATCAAAAAACCATCCTAAAAGATGAAATGGTCTTAGCGGTAAAAGCAGATCATCCTGCACAAAACTTAACCGAGGCATTAAGTTACTCAGCTATCATCCTTAAAACATCAGGCTGGAATGACAGTCGCTATCATTTTTTAGAAAAACTAAAAGCGAACGGCATCGAAGTGAGTCATGCGGCAACAGTTGACCAGTTGTCTCTCGGCCTAAGTTTAATAAAAGAATCTGACATGGGCATGTTTATCCCAAAAGTGGCTATAATACCTGAGTTAAAATATTTCACCTTTGAAGGGAGTTGCTACATGCCACTAAATTTCGCTTTTTGCATTAAATCTGCAAATCGAAATAGCCCAGTACACCTCTGGCTACATAAAGTGTGTACATCAATTTTGAAACTAACGAATATTTGATTGGTATACAATTCTAACTGTATAGGACTTCCCTAACTCTACGACTGCCAGCCTTTCGGATTGACACATTAGTTTCTGCTAAATTTAATGTTCTTTATATCAAGCATTAAATCTAACTAGGTGCTTTGTGAATCAAAAATAAATATATTAATTTTTCATGTTCAAACCAGTTAGTACACATTACTCCAATCGCATTTACAGCGTAAAAAATAAGTTCAGTTATTGGCGGGGATATTGAGTTCAGATTACAACAAAGTCAGGATTGCATGAATTAAATTAACGAGATGTTGAATTTTTCTAATGACAAGTGCGAACTAAGTAAATGATATTTAATTTGTAAGCACTTCAACTTACTGAGCCTAAACCTGACCTTAAAATCATTTCCGCTTTGTGGCAATAGTTGTCGAACAACAATTAAAGCTAATATAGCCATATATCTATTTAAGTTATAACAATGAAGAGTTACTTTTATTTGTATATTTACGTAATTAAATTACATTATGATGGGTTAGAGAACGTTTAACTTGATATTTTTGTTGTTTAGGTGTAAAAATACTACATAAAATGTAAAAAAGGAAAGTATGATGGAAGAGCAAAACGAGACTAAAGAAGTAAATAAAGTATCAGAATCGACAGTGTTTGACTATGGTAATGGTGGCTGGCCACGTGATTTTGATATTCGTATTGAAGTGGCAGAACAACGCGAAATATTGGAAGCTTAATTAAATAACTACTTGCCTAAATATTTTTCCAGTTTTTCTCGCCAACTTTCGTTGCGTACAATCCGCAACAATACACGATTTAATGGCTCTCTTAACTCACTGCCTTGAGTTAAGGCAAAGCCGTAATCTTGGCGCTCAAAAGTTGCAGGAGATATTTCAATTTCACCTTTAAATTCGGTTTCTATAAAGTACTGTAATAATGGTGCATCATATACCATAGCATCCATTTTTCCTTGTGCAACCGCTTCCAGCCCATCACTTATATTGGCAAAGTTGACGACCATATAACCGTTATTTTTGAGAAATATTTCGCTGGTAGAACCGTCTAGTGTAGCTATATGCATCTTATTAAGATCATGTAAGCTTTGGATATTGGTATTAATTTTTTGTACTGTGAGGATACTTGAGAATGCGGCGATAAAACTTGCTACTATCATCAATGCAGTAAACATCCACACTACGCCAATAGCTCTACCTACCTTAGTGAGTGGAGTTTTATCGCCGTAACCAACGGTTGTCATGGTTGCTGCTGCCCACCAAAACCCTTCGTTTACGTGTTGAATCGTGTGACTGTCTTCGCATTTAGATTTATGCTTATGTTCAACTAACCACATTAGCCAACCAACAAAAAACAGCAATAAAAATAAAGTACCCACAACCTTAATAAATTGCCAAGAAAATAATTGGAAAAAAGTAGATTCCCAGATATTACTTTCTTGATCGGATTTTGTAGCAATGGCAAAACCGGTTGTATGGTGTGGATGGGTGAAATCCATTAACGCTTCACGTTCTTCAGTAATGGTTATTGCTGCAATAACCGCATCTAAATCGCCTTGCTGAACACCATCAAGTAACTCTGGCAGGGTACTCTCTTCAAATACGTATTCAATATTCAATTCAATTGCAATTTCACGCCACAATTCAATACTGATCCCAGACCAACTATTGTCTGAATTCTTAATTGAAAACGGTGGCGAATGCATCGTGCCTATGCGTAATATTTGTTGCTGGGATACTTGACCATTATCAGTTTCTGCAAGTACTGCATTATTCGGCAGTAATACTGCCGACATAAAGCTAATTAAAAAAATAAACTTACGTAACATTTAATATCTCTATGGTTAGTTTCCAACGAAAGGTAAACTTAAATATAGCTGAATCACCAAGGCATTTGTAATATCGATAAAAAAAGCACCAACTAAAGGCACTACTAAGAAGGCTTGCGGAGAAGGGCCATGACGAGCAACTAAAGCTTCCATATTTGCTACTGCCGTCGGTGTTGCACCTAGACCAAAACCACAATGTCCACCAGCCATAATTGCCGCATCATAATTTTTTCCCATAATTCTAAAGGTCACAAAATATGCAAACATCATTAGTATTACGGTTTGTATTAAAATTATAAACATCATCGGGCCAGCAAGATTTGCTAATTCCCAAATTTTTAACGACATCAATGCCATCGCTAAAAATATTGACAAAGACATAGTGCCCCATAAATCGATACAGGGCCGACTGATAGTATAAGCTTTTGAAAATTCACATATGTTGGTAGCTAATACACCAAATAAAAGTGGTATTAGAAAAGAGGGTAAAACAACGCCCATTTCTTTTAAAGCAACATGTCCAAAGTGACCTACAACCATACATAATAGGATAACAAATAACGTTTCCATCATTTTTTTCGGAGTAACTAAATCATGATCTTCAGGATTAAATGTTACAGTGTCATCAAGTTCTTCATGAAATTCATTAGCTTTTAAGTTATTGCGCTTTATTAGGCGTTTGCTGACCGGTCCGCCAACTAAACCGCCGAGCACTAGGCCTAATGTAGCCGCGGCCATCGCTAACTCAAAAACACTACCATCCATATTATATTCTGTTATAAACAAATCGGCATACGTTGCGCCGTTACCATGTCCGCCTGACAGTGTTACCGAACCACCAATTAAACCCATTAGAGGATCCATGCCAGTTGTCATCGCAAGAGTTACACCTACAGCATTTTGCAAAATTAAATATGTAGAGGTAACGATTAAAAACAACACTACTTTAGGGCCACCTTTAAGTAACAGTTTAAAACTGGCACCTAAACCTACTGTGGTAAAAAATATCGTCATAAATGGCTTTTTAAAGCTCATGTCAAAGTTAAATTGAATATCTAAATAGCTGTACGCAAAAGCTGCAATTAAAGAAAATACTATACCGCCAACGACTGGCTCTGGAATATTATTATTACGTAGAAATTTTATTTTACTATTGCAAAAATAGCCTGCAAATAGGATCAATAATGCGACTAATAATGTTTCTATAATACCAATATCAATATTCATGGGAGAGTATTTACCTCTTAATTTTTATATTTATTTTTCATCAACTGTTAAATAGAAGAATGACTTTTTTTGATTTTACTATGAATAATTTAACTTTCTCTCAGTAATTTAGGTTGTCAGATTAAGGTGACTTTAGTTACATATTATTAGCGACATCGTCAAGAGAGTCAGCTTTTCGAATGCAGTTGAAATTTAAATTTTCATCATTGCCGCTTACTGAGAATACGCCAACCCGAGGTAAGCTATTATAATCAAAGTGATTACTAAAATAATAGCCCCCAGTATCATGAGCCATGACGTAATCGTTAGGGACAAGTTTTGGTAATTGTTGATCTGCACAAATCAGATCACCAGCAAAACAACATGGGCCAGCCACGTCGGTTGCAACAATTTCAAATTCTTCAGCTGTTTTTTCAAGGCCAACCGCACTATAACCGGTTACGCGTATCGGCCATGATGTTGGTAAAAATGCTGTTCTGGTCATTATCTGTGCGCCCGCATGAGTGGTGGCAATATGTCGTCCACCAGAATTTTTGGTGTATTCAACTCGTGTAATAATAACGCCATTTTTTGCTGCAATTGCTCGACCAAATTCAGTTTTAACCTGATATTTATCAGTAAACAAAACTGGAACAGTCTGTTTTAGTATTTGTGCATAATCAGCAAAACTAGGAGTTACTTCTTCTGAGGCAAAGTTAACGGGTAAACCGCCACCAATATCTAAGCGAGCAATTTGTTGTGTACCAGTGTTGTTATTAATTTCTTCGGCTAGTTCAGTGATAACCAAAATACCTTTGGCCATTAATTCTAATGCACACCCTTGAGAGCCACTATGGGTATGTAAGCTAGTGAGCCATGGGCGTTGTTGATATATATTAATTAGCTCTTGTCTATTGCTACCATCGGCTAATGGGTAGCCAAATTTTGATGTTGCTGTAGCAGTACTGGTTGAGCTTATCGCTCCACCGCCAATTTGTGGGTTAATACGAAATCCAATTACTGATTTGGTATTTGGGAATTCCAGCATTAATTTGTCTACACGGGCAAGCTCTTGCAGGTTATCTATGTTTAATGAGATGTCGTTTTTAATGCATGTGCGTAAATCATTTAACGTTTTAGCAGGTGAATCAAATATAATATCTTTGTTACTAAATCCAGCATTCTTAGCAATTAACAATTCTCCTGGGCTTGCTACTTCAGCGCCCATACCGTATTCGCGTAATACTTTTAACACCTCAACCAGTGCATTGGCTTTTACTGCAAAGGTATGAAAAAAGTTTGTTGGAAAAGCATCATAGGCTGCGGCAACAGTTTTTTGTAAACCGTCGAAATCCATTATACCAATAGCTGTTAGGTCACTATCAATAACATTAGCCGCAATAGCTTTTTGTATTATCTGCTGTTTTCTTATCATTTGGGCATCTCTAGATTTTAATTTTAGTAAAAAATTTGATGCATTTAAGATAAAGGACTGTTAAATGTAGCGATATTACTAAGTGTTGGCTAACGTATAACTTTTGGTTATGGCATGTAAATTTACCTACAACACAAGGTTATACCTTTACTCTCGAAATGAATTTGTCGCAGATCTGCACACTGGATATGATTTTTAGAATCCCAAAGTTAATGCTAACAGCGCTTTGGTTGAATTTAAATTTCATATTAAGGTGATTATTATGACTACAGCAATAACTCAGAACTTAAACAGTTATATTGCTAACAACTACAGTGAAGCTAACGTGCAGCCCTTTACCGAGTTTTCGCAAGTGTTACTTGAATCCTCTTTAAATGACGAAGTTCAACTGATGCCATTAGAGCGCCGTTTTGATCTTGCTCTATCTCTTTGGGAGAGCTTTACTACACGACAACGCCAAGAAAATAAAGTTGTTATAAAAACACTAAGGCAAGATGGCGCGAACGTCTCAACTTTGCATATTATCAGTGATGATAAGCCGTTTATTTTTGACTCAATAACTAATTTATTGCTTGCTGAGGGATATAGAATCAAAAATTGCTTGCATCCGGTTATTAATAACGAGCAAGAAACAATTGATACTGATATACAGCAAGAAAGCGATGTATCCGTTATTTATATTGAACTAAGTAGCTTATTAAACGACAAAGCCTGTACTTCGTTAAAGGAAAAACTTCTTACTCTGTTAATAGAAGTTAAGATGGTGACCGACGACTGGCCGGTAATGCTTAAACAAGCAAAAGCTGTAGCTGACGTTCAAAGTAATCACGCAAACAACGGAGATAATAGTGAGCAAGTGCAAGATTTTCTGCATTGGCTGTGCCAGGATAATTTTACTTTTCTAGGTTATTACCCATTTATTATCGATGAGCGCAATAAACAAAAAAATCATATAGAAAGTTTGGGAATTTTTAAGCAAAGTATTGATCCGCTCACACTTGATAAATCAGTACTTAGAATTAACAGCAAAGAGCTGCAACATTTTATCGATTCAGAGCAAGCCTTGCTGATTTCAAAATCAACCGTAAAGGCAAAGATTCATCGTAACGATTACTATGATCAGATAAGCATAAAAGAATACTCTGCGCAGGGTGATGTGATTGCTATACATCGATTTATCGGCTTATTTACTCAGGCTGTAAATAGTCAAAATCCTATTAAAATACCTTATTTACAAGCTAAGTTAAATGCGGTTCTAGATCGCGTTAACTATAAAGAAGAAAGTCATAATTACAAAAAATTTAGGCATATTCTCAAAGCTTTGCCCAAGCGTGAAATTTTTGAAAGCAACGCTGCTAACTTGTTTTCTTTGGCTAAAGGCATTTATAACCTTAATGCGCAAAGTAAATGTGGAACATTTATTCGTGAAAATAACTTTAACCAGCAGGTATCGGCTCTGGTCTTTGTTTCTAAAGATGCTTTTTGTACTGATTTACGCGATGAAATTGAAGCACAATTGTGTGAATTTTATGGTGGGAAAATATTATCTCGGTGCTCAATGCTTAATGATAATTATCTGGCGCAATGGCATTTCACTCTGGTTAAAGGCGAACAAGCATCAAGCAATGTAAATCTTACCGATTTAATTAACCGTATTGAAGAAAAAACAAAAAGTTGGATGGAAAGTCTATGTACGCTTATTCAAGAGCGCTGGGATGATGCACAAGCAACACAGTTAATTAATAAATACAGTAATTGTTTTTCCAAAAGTTATCGTGAGAAGTTTTCAGCGTTAGCCGCAGCTAAAGATATAGAGTATTTTGAAACGCTTAACCAAGATCAAAAGTATCAATTTCAAATTTATCGTAATGAGCAAGACCAACATAATTTATTACGTTTAAACATTTATTCTCAAGCACAAGGTATTGCTTTAAGTGATTCAATTCCAATTTTGGAAAATCTTGGTTTTCGACCATTAGATGAATTTAGTTTTAAAGTGCTGGCTGATAATAACTCAAGCAATGATTTGTATAGCTATACACTTGAATGTCCTAGTGATAAAACTCTCGATTTAAAACAAGTTAAAGCTAATTTAGAGCAAGCTTTAACTGACATCTGGGCGCAAGAAATTGAAAATGATGGCTACAATAAATTATTACTAACTGCCAATATCAATATTAGGCAAATTGTCATTATTCGTGCTTATGGTAAATACTTGCGTCAACTTGGCCTTGGTTACAGTGAAGAGTATTTTCAGCAGGCATTAATTGCATACCCAGAAATTGTCGGCGATTTAGTCGCATTATTTGAACAGCGCTTTTCATTAAATAACAGTTCTATTTCTAAACGCATGTTATTAGCCAATGATATAGCTAAGTGCCTGTTTGGTCGTTTAAATAAAGTTTCTAAGATAGATCATGATCGAATTCTGCGTAATTTCATCGCTGCTATTTCAGCGACAGTAAGAACCAATTTTTATCAATTATCAAATACTGGTCAGCAAAAATCATATTGCTCATTTAAGATCTTAAGTGGAGAAATTGAAGATGCTCCTCAACCTAGACCTTATGTAGAAACCTTTGTTTACTCACCAAGAGTGGAAGGGGTTCACTTACGTTTTAGTGCTGTTTCTCGGGGGGGGCTACGTTGGTCAGATAGAGAAGAAGATTTTCGTACCGAAATTTTAGGATTAGTAAAAGCACAGCAAGTTAAAAACGTCGTTATTGTACCACAAGGCGCTAAAGGTGGCTTTGTGCCTAAGCAGCTCCCAAGTGACGGTAGTAGAGACGAAATAACTAGCGAAGCTATTGAATGTTATAAATTATTTATATCATCCTTGCTTGATATTACCGATAACAACACTCAACAAGGGATCATAAAACCACAGCAAGTAGTGTGTTTTGATGGAGATGACAGTTATCTGGTGGTTGCTGCTGATAAAGGAACTGCAACGTTTTCAGATATTGCTAATGAACTTGCTAATGATTATGACTTTTGGTTAGGTGATGCGTTTGCCTCGGGTGGTAGTGTGGGTTACGACCATAAAAAAATGGGCATTACCGCAAAGGGGGCTTGGGTGTCAGTACAAAGGCACTTTCGAGAAATGGACGTAGATGTTCAGCATGATGAGATCACTGCCATTGGTATTGGTGATATGTCTGGCGATGTATTTGGCAATGGCATGTTATCTTCAAACACTATTAAACTTGTGGCAGCGTTTGATCATCGTGATATTTTTATTGATCCTGCTCCTGTGGCCTCAACAAGTTTTAAAGAGCGACAAAGGCTGTACAATCTGCCGCGATCATCATGGGTAGATTACAGCGCTGAGCTGATTTCTGCGGGTGGCGGGGTATTTAGCCGTAGCCTTAAAAGAATTACTCCATCAGAACAAATTAAGAAATTGTTGAAGATTCCTGGCCATGTAGAAACTTTATCCCCCAACCAACTAATTAGTTATATCCTCAAAGCAAATGCTGATTTACTTTGGTTTGGCGGTATTGGCACCTACGTGAAAGCAACAGAAGAAAATAATAATGACGTTGGCGACAAAGGTAATGATCCCCTAAGAGTTAACGCTGCCCAACTACAATGTAAAGTCATTGGAGAAGGCGGTAACTTAGGTTGTACGCAATTGGCAAGGATCGAGTTTGCTAAAGCCGGTGGTAGAGTAAATACCGATGCCGTGGATAATTCTGCAGGTGTGAATTGTTCCGACAATGAAGTAAACATCAAAATTTTGCTTAATCGTTTATTATCTGACGGGAATTTAATTAAGGGTGAACGAGACTCTTTACTTGAACAAATGACCACTGACGTAAGTAAAATGGTGTTGCAGAACAACACTTACCAAGTACAAGCGTTGAGTTTGGATGAAGCGAATAACCATGCCCACTTTGACAGTTTTACTCGTTTGACCCATTACCTTGTCGACAGTGTCGATCTCAATCGAGAACTTGAATATCTGCCTGATGATGATGAATTACAAACACGTATCTTAAATAAAAAAGGCCTTACACGTCCTGAACTAGCGGTATTAATGGCTTACTCAAAAATGGATGTAAATAATGCCTTATTAAAGCAAACAAGTTTGCTTGATGATGAGTACTTTGAAAAGTACTTATTGGCGGCATTTCCTCCTGTACTGCAGGAAAAATATCAACAAGAAATTGTAGAGCATCCTCTGGCCAAGCAAATTATAGCTACTGCCGTTGCTAATGAAATTTTTAATCGGGGCGGCATTCACGCGGTTAGAGAGCAAACTGGTGCAAGTATCGAGCAGATTGTAAAAGCCTTTATTATCACTAAAGAGATATTCCAGTTAGATAGCATATGGAAAGAAATAGAATCTTTAGACGGTATAGTTTCTGCTGAAATTCAAGTGAAGATGTTAGTTGAGGTGCAACGTTTTTATAGGTTAATGGCAATTTGGTTTATAAACCATGATGACCATCAATCAAGCATAAATAGTGTTGTTGCTAAATTCAGTCCGGGAATCAACTTATTGCAACAGCTCAATAGTGACGAAGTAATATTACCGTTTACTCCTGTAAGCAAATCCTTATACCAGTTACAAGCGGGAGAAAATAGTCGCAGTATAGTCGATAAAATTCATCAACTAAAAGTTTCAAGTGTGGTTTTTTGTGACATTGTTAAAACGGCGGCAGAATTAAAAGTTTCTGTTGAACAAGTATTGGTGAGTTACCAAAAAATAACGCAAATAATTGGTATTTCATGGTTGATTGAACAAACGGAAATTGTTGAAACGACAGATCATTGGTCTAGAATGGCATTGTTTTCTTTATTACTCGACTTACTTGAGTTAAGAGAGCAATTAGTGCTAAAAATCAGTACAAGGTATAACAAGTTTGCTTGTGATGTTGCTATAGATAAGTGGGCAGATACAAAGGTAGCTGATTTAAGTAGGGTGGAAAGAGTAATTGATGATCTAAAAGTTGCAGGGGTCCTTACTATCGACAAGTTATATTTTGCCAACAGACAGATGCGCACGTTGCTTAGTTAGACATTAGTAGATTACAAAAATAAAGGCAGTGAAAGTTAATCACTGCCTTTATGTTTTTCTTTACCCAACCTAACAAGCTTTATTTTTTACTGGCAAACACTTCAGTTAAATAAGGAATGAATTCTTGCACAACTTTAGGCAAGCCTTTATTTTCTAGATGTAAGCCTTTAATCGAAACATTTAAGGGTGGATCAAAAGAAGCAATAGCAATATCTTCGGTTAAGTTATTTTCAGCGGTAAATTTATCTACAATACATATTCCCAATCCTTGGGCAACTAATCTCGCGGCAATAAAATAGGTTTGTACTTTAATTAAAGATTTTGGTGAAACACTTTCTTCTAGTAATCTTTTCCAAGCAATATCTCCCAGTGGACCGCTACTAGTAATATCAATAAATTCAGCGTCGGCAACTTCACTCAGTTTAAGTTTATCAGGACAATGTGGGAATAATTTTTTCGGATAAACAATAACTAATTCTGATGTAGTCAAATCGATTGCTTTAACGCCAGGCATATCTTCAGGAGCAAATAACACTGCTAAGTCGCACTTGTGTTCCATCAAAGCTTGTTGTACCGAGTCGTTATGAATGGTGGTGATATTAAACTCTACATTAGAAAACTTCTTGTGATAGTTAGCAATACTTATCGGGGTAACGTCAAAACCTAGTGCAGGGCTGATCCCTAGGTTTATCCGCCCATACTCCAGCTTCTTGATATTATCCGTTGTATTTTTTAGGGCTAAAATTTGTTTATATATTTTATCCACTTCGGTATAAAGCATTTCTGCTTCATCGGTTGGGATCAATCTTCCCTTAATTCGTTTAAATAAATTAAAACCTAATTGAAGTTCTGCATGGGCTAAAACTTTACTGACTGATGGTTGTGAGACATGCAACATATTTGCTGCATTTGTTATAGAGCCTGTGGTGTAGATGGCATGAAATATTTCAATATGACGTAGTCGCATTCATTTCTCTCTTTAGTAAATTAAGTACTATCACTACAGTAAAAATCTCTAAATATGGGTCAAAAACTGACGATATAAGCTCAAAATATAGCTTGGACGTCATCATAGTTAAGTTAATCATATCATCTGTAGAGTGCAAACTTATTGTTTGTTAATTTTTATGGTTTTGGGCAATTTTCATTATTTGTGCTACTTTTTCAGTAAGATAACATCAATTTAACATCTTGTGTTTTAGCTATTTCACCTTAGTGTATAACCTTAGGTTATGGATTTACAATCAACAGTCATTGGTATTTGTTCGGCTTTTTATTCATGGTTACTAGGTGTTAAATAAATGTAAACCAAATGAAATCTAAAATCGAAACACAAAATTTAGTATTAACTTACAAATTTAAAAAAATAACGATTAACTGGGAAATAAGGTGAGAAAAATGAATACGAATATTAAGTCAAACTTTAAGCTAAAGCATTTGAGTTTGTGTGTACTGGCAGCAATGTCGTCACAACTTGTACAAGCGCAAGAACAAACTCAAGAAGAAAAAGAAGCCGATGTTGAAAGAATCATAGTAGTTGGTTCAAACATTAAAGGCAGTACTATGGCAAGTGCTTTACCTGTAACTGAATTGAATGCTGAAGATATTGCCGCAACAGGTGCTTTAGATGGAGATGAACTTTTACGCTCTATACCACAAATTGGCGCAGTAGGCTTTACTGGCACTCGAGGTGGTAATACAGGAACTAATGCTGCACGTGGTGATATTGGCTCAGTAAACTTACGTAGCATTGGTGAAGGTAACACCTTAGTTTTACTTAATGGTCGTCGTATGGTTAATCACCCAATTACGCAAACAAACTTTGGCGTACCAGTAACCTCAGTTAACTCAAATACCTTACCAGTTTCTGGACTTTCACGTGTTGAAGTACTACGCGATGGTGCTGGTGCATTGTATGGCTCTGATGCTGTAGCGGGTGTAGTAAATTACGTTACTAAAGAAGATTTTGAGGGTGGTAGCTTTAAAGTGCGTTATGGCGCTGAAGAAGGTACCGACCGTGATGATTTTACTATTTCTGGTAACAAAGGATTTGAATTTAACAATAGCCAAACGTTTTTCATGATCAGTGCTAATTATGCTAAGAAATCAGGCGTTATGGCATCAGAAAATGGTTTTTCAAGTAATCAAGACTTACGCTCGAGAGCTCCTGGTGACTGGGCCGAAAATACCAGTTTTGATAACCGTTCAACTTTAGAACCGCATGCCGATCTACACTATATTGGCTTACCTAGCAGTATCGATGATTATATTATTCGTCCTAGCACTTATACCAATGATGATGGGGATTTAGTAACGGCAAGCAGTTGTGGTGGTGGTGCTTTACCTGATGGTGGTGGAGTGATGGGTGATGTATGTCTTGATCAAACCGGCAGTCACAACAGAGCATTACGTCCTAACCGCAATGAAGAACGTACTTTAGTACCAGATATTGACAGGTTAAATATTTTTACTAATTTAAGCCATGAATTTGATAACGGCATTGAGTTTTATAATGAGTCAACTTATTACAGCTCAACAGCTGAACGTCAGTGGGAACAATCAGCTATTTTAAGTAATGGTACTTTTGATGTACCAGCTCACAGTTATTACAACCCATTTGGCCCAGTAAACTTTGCCGATGGCCGTGTAAACCCTAATCGTATTGATGGTTTAGATCCTGCAGACGTACCTGTTGAAGGCCTTGCTTATAATTTGCGAATTCGACCTACCGATGTTGGTCCACGCCAAGTTGAAGTTGAAAGTACCAGCTATCGTTTTTTAAATGGTTTACGCGGTACATGGAATGATTGGGACTGGGATACTGGCATATTATACAGTGAAGCAGAAACTGATGATAAAATGAGTAACCGCATAAGCTCTCCTTTACTATTAGCTCAATTAAGTTTAGATACTCCTGATGCTTATAACCCTTTTACTGGTGTTAATCCTGATGATCCTACCAGTATTTTAGATTCATCACCTAATCCGCAATCTAGTATTGACCCCTTTTTAACTACAGCTCAACGTAGTGCAAAAACAACCTTAACAATGGTCGATTTTAAAGCGTCTAACCCATTCTTATTTGAGTTACCTGCAGGTGATGTTGGTATTGCGTGGGGTCTTGAATATCGTGAAGAAACATTAGATGAAAACAACAGTGATATATTTGATGGTTCACAACCATTTGTTGAAGGTAATGCAGATCCAGTCAACCTAAGTAGTTTACAAGGTAGTAGTGTTCGTCTTGATGTTTATGGTGAACGTGAAGTTTTCTCTGCTTACGTAGAGCTAGCGGTACCTTTATTAGCTGATCTTCCTGCTGTTCACAGCTTAGATGTACAATTAGCTGTGCGTTATGAAGACTTTAGCGATATTGGTGATATTACTCGTCCGAAAATGGCCTTGTCTTGGTACCCAATTGAAATGCTACAATTTAGGGGGGCAATATCTAAAGGTTTTAGAGCGCCTAACTTAATTCAGCTAAACTCTCCTGGTGCTACACTTACTACGGGTGTTGATGACTATGCTGAAAATTCTTTAGATGCCAATGGCAATGTTGTGGTTAATTCAACTACTTTAGCTGATGGTGGCTCTGGTAATGGTAACTATAATTTATCAACATCAGGTAACAAAGACTTAAAAGCTGAGGAAAGTGAAAATATTAGTTTAGGCTTAACATTACAACCAATGGATAACTTAACGTTTACTTATGATTGGTGGGAAATTGAGACTACTGATACCGTTGGTGTACTTTCAGACGAAAATATTTCACGTCTTGACCTTATTGCCAGAGGCGAAGGCTCATCAAACCCAGACGTTGTGCGTGGAGAAATTGATGAGGACAATCCGTTAGGTGAAATTGTACAAATCAATCGCAGTTACGAAAACCTAAACACTCGTACAATTACGGGTTACGATATTGCAGTTAATTATGACTTGGATACATCAATTGGTGATTTTGGTCTATCGTTAAATGGCGCTAGAACTTTAAAGTTTGACCAAGAAGCTGGTGGTGATGCTTTAACTATTCTTAATGCCGGAGCAGATCCAGAAGTTTTAGGTACTGCCGTTGGCGATATTGTTGGAACAAACAGCATCCCAGAATGGCAAGCTACGGCGTCAATCAAATGGAAGTCAAATGATAACTTATGGGCTGCAGGTTTATTTGTTAAATACGTTGGTGAAGTAGATACTGCCGTTTCAAATACCGTTGATGATGTTACAACATTCTATGAAATGGAGTCACAAACACGAGCAAATGTTTATTTGACGCGTAAAGACTTTATGGGATATGAAGACTTGAACCTTTCATTTGGTATTAACAATATAAGTGACGAAGAGCCACCATTAGCAGATACTACCTTTGGTTATGACGGTTCATTACATTCAAGCCGTGGTAGATACTTCTACACTAGTGCAAGTTATAGCTTCTAAACTTTAGTTACTAAAATTAGTATTTAATTTAATATGGCTCGACTCGTTAATCTAGTCGGGCCATATTTTTCTTCCATTCAATTATAAAGATAAAATCATGAAAAAATTATTATTTACTTGCTCATTATTATTTTCAACCCTATCACTTATCTCATGCACCACTAGTGAAAGTGACAATGCGCAAGCGTGTAATATCGGTAATGTTAAGTTTTCTACTGACTTTGCTACCGGTCGTATGGACAATTGTAAACAAGTTGCAGAAAACGAATTTTTAATTACGTTAATACCAGAACTAAATAAAACAAATGCGCCGATTAACTCCAGTCCTTGGTATGCCTTTAAAGTACAAGCAGAACAAGCAACAACAATTAAGGTTACTATGCTGGTACAAGGTGACGAACATAGATACCCGCCAAAAATTAGCCAAAACGGAACAACTTGGAAACTACAGCCTTATAAGCTCAATGGTGAACGTTTAGTAATGAATATAGAAGCATCTATTGATCCTGTATATATTGCTGGTCAAGAAATTATCAACAATGAGTATTATGAAGATTGGGCAAAGGATTTATTAACAAAAACGTCTATAAGCTATGATTTACTTGGCGAGTCTACTCAAGGCCGCCCGATCTACAAAATTGAGAGTAAAGGCAGTAGTAATGAATGGTTAGTAATTTTAGGTCGTATGCATCCGCCTGAAGTGACTGGCGCACTCGCACTTTTCCCTTTCGTAGAAACCATTCTTTCAAACAGTGAATTAGCCGCTTCGTTTCGTGAAAAATACAATGTATTAGTCATTCCAAACATCAACCCCGATGGTGTCCAAGCAGGTAACTGGCGTCATAATGCAAATGGATACGATTTAAATCGTGATTGGATAGACTTCAATCAAGTTGAAACTCGTCAAATAAATGCTTATTTAGATCAATTAGTTTCCCAAGGGCAAAAAATTAAGTTTGCAGTCGACTTTCATTCAACAAGAAGAAATATCTTTTATACCATGCCTGTAGATTATGGTGTTGAAAATCCATATTTCGTGCGCCATTGGTTAGGCGACTTAGATCGCAAAATGCCAGATGTAGAAGTGGTATTAAAACCCGGTAACAACCCTGATCAGGCGGTTGCTAAACAGTATTTTTCAGATAAGTTTGGCGTACATGCCATTACTTATGAAATGGGGGATGATACTGATAGACAAGAAATTAAAGATATCGCCTTTAATGCTTCCAATTTATTAATGGCAAATATGTTGTCAGACAAAGACCACAATAAAGAATAGGACTTTTACTATCGTATGAAAAATTTTAAACATAAATTAATAATGCTAGCGACCAGTTTAACTGTGTTGGCTTCGTGCTCCCCTGATAATAGTTTAGTAAGTGTTGCTCATAATGTTGATTTATTGATCATAAACGGGACTGTTTATACTGGTGATAATTTAACCCCTCAATCCTTGGATATTGCTATTTGTGAACAAGTTATTTGTGGTTTACACCAAACTGGTGAGCACAATGTTGATGCTAAAAAAATCATTGATGCTAAAGGTAAAGTTGTAAGTCCAGGCTTTATTGATCCGCATACACATAGCTTGGCAGAGTTACGCAGCTCAGATAAAAATCATAACTTAAATTATTTAACTCAAGGTGTAACGACTGTTGTTAATGGTAATGATGGTGAAGGTCCTGTTGATATAGCCGCTACCGCCAATCTACTTGAAGAAAATGGTATTGGCACTAATGTCGCATTATTTGTAGGTCACGGTAGCGTCCGTGAGCAGGTAATGGGCCGAGAACAGCGCTTTGCAACAGAAGCTGAACTTACAGAGATGTCCGCATTAGTTGAACAAGCAATGATAGATGGGGCACTTGGTTTATCAAGTGGCTTATATTATGTGCCCGGAAGTTATGCAAATACTGCAGAGGTGATAGCACTGGCTAAAATTGCCAGCAAACATAACGGCATCTATGACACACATATGCGTGATGAAAGTACCTTCAATATTGGTTTTTTGTCATCTCTTGATGAAGCAATCGAAGTTGCTGAACAAGCAAATATTCATTTACACTTGGCTCATATTAAAGCCTTAGGCGTCGACGTTTGGGGGCAAAGCCAACAAGCAATTGAAAAAATTGAATTAGCACAAAAAAACGGTATTAGTATATCTGCAGATCAATATCCATGGCTTGCATCTGGCACCAAGTTGCATAGTGCCGTAATGCCCAAATGGGTTATGGCTGATTCAAAAGAGGCTTTTTATCAACGTTTAAATGATCCAAAACTGTCTGAAAAGCTTAACCAAGAAATTAAAGAAAATATCAGACGTAGAGGCGGGCCAACTTCGTTACTTGTAACTGCCTTTAAGGAACAGAATTTAGTCGGCTTAAATTTAAAGCAGATTGCTGAACAACGTAATTTAACTGCTGTAGCTACGGCAATGCAGTTAGTACAAGAAGGCGATGTAAGAGTCGCATCTTTCAATATGTCGCCAACAGATGTCGAAGCGTTTATGTTGAAACCTTGGGTAGTTACATCTTCTGATGGTACCAACGGCCATCCACGAAAGTTTGCCAGCTTTCCACAAAAATATAGTGAATATGTACGCAACAAAAAATTACTTACCATAGGAGAGTTTATTTCTAGAAGTTCTAGTCAAACAGCAAAAATTCTAGGTTTGCAGCAGCGCGGTTCATTGAAGTTAGATTTTAAAGCCGATGTTATTATTTTTGATGCAGATGAGTTTGCTCCACAAGCAAGCTTCGCCAAATGGAATGAATATTCTAAAGGTGTAGATGCCGTTATTATTAATGGCAATGTAGTTATTGAGAATGAGCAATATCTTAACAAGCTTGCCGGTAAATTTATCTTTGAATAACCTTAACTAAAAATAAATATTCAATTTTCTGAATTGAGGATGTGAAAGCGTCCTCGGTTTTTTAATTCAGGGATGAATTAACTTAGAATTGTCATTAATGGCAAAAATTCTTTTACATCAGGGATGTAAGGAATAGAAAAGGATATAAGGAATACTAAGAATACAGAGGGATAGGCTATTAAAATGTGGCTAAATCCATTTAACCACTCAGGGAAGGGGGTTAGTTATATCCAAGAACAAAGGCTTCGCCAGGCTCTTCCAAACGATCGTAATATTTTGCCTGTAATTTTTGCTTGGTAAATTTATCATCAATCACTTTTGGGGAATAATATTTATTCAATAAGTCTAAAATTGAATAGTTATCTTCATTTTTAACTTCGTTCATGATTTCACCTTCATTGCTCTAACATTTGATTTTGGTTAACATAATTTATACATTTAGAATAAAAGACTTTGCCATTAATAAATATTCACAAGAGTTTTGAATGGTATAGATAAAGGTTATGGCATCTATTAATAGCGATTTCCTTAATAAATAGTGAATTTCAATATCATTTATAAATTTCAAAAATAAAATAATTAATTTGATATATCAGAAACGCCATTTTCTATTTTATATTTGATTAATTATTCAATAATATACAATTTTTAATCTAAATGACTATAATAAAAAACCTTTCGCCTAGACTATGCATACTCTGTAAAGCAATATAGAGTAATAGTACTAATAGTCATAATTAATAAAGTGTCCATATAAACATGAGTACCAATATTAGCCCTAGTCAGTTGAGACAAAAAATACGAAGTGGAGAGCATAACTCTAACACTTCCGGATATTGCCATGGTTTTGTGCAATGTAATTTAGTGATGTTGCCAAAAGATTGGGCTGCAGATTTTTTAAAGTTTTGTCAATTAAATCAGAAGCCTTGCCCGTTAATTAGTGTTTCGGAGAACCCCGGTGATGTACACTTAGATGATGTTGCAGTTGATTTAGATTTAAGAACAGATATTCCTAGCTATCGAATTTTTAAAGATGGTGTAATGACTGAAGAAGTATCTGATATTACTGAGTACTGGCGTGATGATTTAGTTACCTTTGCCTTAGGTTGTTCATTCTCGTTTGAAGAAAGTTTAATCGCTGATGGCCTTGATGTTCGCAATATTAGCGAGCAAGTTAATGTTCCTATGTATCGAACTAACATTGAGTGCAAACCAGCGGGGCCTTTTAAAGGCAATATGGTGGTAAGTATGCGTCCTTTTAATCCGAGTGATGCAATACGAGCAATACAAATATGTACTAGGTTTCCATCGGTTCACGGTGCACCTGTACATTTTGGCGACCCAAGCATGATTGGTATCGATGATATAAACTCTACCGACTATGGCGATGCGGTAACCATTTTTGATGGTGAACAACCCGTATTTTGGGCATGTGGTGTGACCCCTCAAGTCGCACTAGAACAAGCGAAACCGCCATTTTGTATAACTCACAGCCCAGGTTGTATGTTAGTAACCGATTTGCCAAACAGTAAATTAGCTGTTTTATAAACGAATAAGGGAATTATTATGTCGTTATTATTAAATTGTGATTTAGGTGAAAGCTATGGCTCTTGGACTATGGGCCTAGATGCTGCGGTAATGCCGTTTATTGATCAAGCAAATATTGCTTGTGGTTTCCATGCTGGAGACCCTTTAGTTATACAAAACACTCTATCATTAGCAAAAACACATAATGTTATGGTTGGTGCACATCCTGGCTATCCAGATTTGGTTGGTTTTGGACGTCGTTCAATGAAATGTTCAAAACAAGAAATTGTTGCTTTTATGCATTATCAAATGTCTGCTATAAGTGGCATGGCCCAAACTCAAGGTTTAACGTTAGTCTATGTAAAACCTCATGGCGCTTTATATAATGACATGATGGCAAATATTGATGTGCGAGCGGCAATTATGGAAGCAATTGCTGAATTTCCATACCCGATTACCTTAATGCTGCAAGCAACACCAGCCTTTAAAATTCATCAACAAGAAGCGAAGCAGTTAGGCATAAAACTATGGTTTGAAGCCTTTGCCGATCGTTGTTATGACGATGATGGCAAACTGCTAGCCCGTAGTAAAGTAGGCGCCGTACACAATAAAGAAAAAATGATCGCGCAAGTCGAACAACTTTGTAGCCATGGCACAGTAACAACAGTTAGTGGTAATACTTTAGCGATTCATGCAGACACATTATGTGTGCATGGCGATAATATGGATGGCGTTAATGCTATTGAAGAAATTAGAGAGCGTATTTCTAAATGAAAATTGAGCTAGCGGGTGAAAATTCGTTAATCATTTATTTTGGTGATAGTGCATCACCAGAAGTATCAGCACAAGTACAACAAGCATCAATGCTACTTCAAGATGCTCTTGCGGATGTATTAATTGACGTCGTTCCGTCTTATGCATCTTTACTGGTTATATATGATGCGTTCTTAACTGATAACTTTCATGTGCAAGCAACTATAAAACGTACATTATCTAATAATTCAACAGCCGATGTGACAACAGGAAAAGTGGTGACATTACCCGTTTATTACTCGTCAGAATCTGGTGCAGACTTAGAACGTTTAGCCGAGCTAGCAAACTTATCTGTAGATGAAGTCATAGAGATCCATCAAAAAACTGAATATCGGGTTTACGCTATTGGCTTCGCACCTGGTTTTGCCTATTTAGGTGAAGTAGACGCGCGTATCGCGGCGCCTAGGCTTACTACTCCTAGACTTAAAGTACCTCGAGGAGCGGTAGCTATTGCTGATAAACAAACAGCAGTTTACCCAGCTGAATCTCCTGGCGGTTGGAATATTATAGGATCATGTCCTGTGCGAATGTTTGATCTTATGGCAACACCAACAATGCCGGTAGTTGTTGGAGATACGGTAAAATTCAAGGCGATTACTCGCGATGAATTTATCGCCTTAGGTGGCAAGTTATGAACGAATCAACTTCTTTAGGATTTAGAGTAATTAACCCTGGAATGTTAACTCTTATTCAAGACTTAGGTCGATTTGGTTGTCACAGTATTGGCTTAACCATTGGCGGTCCATTAGATTCGAGTGCATTTAAATGGGCAAATAAATTGTGTGCAAATGCTGACAATACTAGCTGTTTAGAGATTACTTTTGGTGGATTAGAATTAGAAGTACAACTTGATACAACTTTTTGCGTCACAGGTGCTAAATTACCGCTTACAATTAATGGTCAAACAAAACCACAATGGCAATCTTTATCTGTCTATAAAGGCGATATCGTAAAGTTAGGCTTTGTGAGCGAAGGAATGCATGCATATCTTGCTGTTGCAGGTGGGTTCAATATCAAACCAACATTTAATAGTGTAAGCACTGTTGTTCGTGAAGGAGTAGGTGGCTTTGATGGCGGAAAAATATTACAAGGTCAAGTATTACCATACACTACAAGCAATACTGCTCATCACAATAAGTTAAATAAGCCTCCGACTTATGATACTGCAGTTAGTTTAAGAGTAATACTAGGCTACCAACATGAAGCATTCTCTCAAGTTCAAAAAGGGATTTTCTTCTCTGGTAAATATTCCGTATCACAAAGCTGTGATCGGATGGGATATCGATTAAATGGTCCTAAAACTAAACCTTCAATAGATGGTATTTTATCTGAAGGTATTTGTTTAGGAGCTATACAAGTGCCTGCTGATGGCCAACCCATTGTGTTAATGAACGATAGGCAGACTATTGGTGGCTATCCCAAAATTGGATCTGTTCTATCGATAGATTTAGCTAAATTAGCTCAATGTGGACCAGGTGCTACAGTTACTTTTGAAGAGATTTCAATTGAACAAGCACATAACATTTTACATATAGAAATGGCATTAATAGAACTAAATCCAGTAGAACCTATTGAACTTCTATTAAATTAAGTATTTAAAGAGAGAAATTTTGACTGATTTAAATAAAAACCAATCAAACCATAGAGATATTGAACTAAGTAAGCAAATTGAAGATTTACTTGTCGCTCGAAATCCACGCGGTATGAAAGATGTACAAACCGCACTACAGCCTGGGTATTATCTTCGAGCAGCCCAACGTCTACAGGGTTTAACCGGAACAATTTTAATCGGAACAGGATTTCCTGTAACTGATACATTTGAAACAGATGGACCAGTAGGGGCTATTGCTCTATATAACGCACTAGAAGAACTAGGTGCTTATCCCATATTAGTTGGTGGAGAATCATTTTTAAGTTTGACTGAAGATGAGTATCGAGTACATAAACTGTTAGAAGGTGATTTCACCCATGCAAAAGAAGAAGCAATAGCTACGCTGGCTAAGCTTAAACCGCAAGCAATTATATCTATTGAACGTCCAGGTCTTGCTGAACACGGTGGCTATTTTAATATGCGCGGTGAAGATATAAGCGCTTATTGCGCCTGTTTTGATCATTATTTAAATGAAGCAACATGTTCAACAATTGCCATAGGCGACGGTGGCAATGAAATAGGGATGGGCAATATAACACAAGCAATTTCAGGTTTAGATATCACTCCTTCCGTAACAACATGTGATGAGCTGCTAATTGCCGACGTTTCCAATTGGGGGGCCTATGGGATCCTTGCGTTATTAGGTATGTGGTCAAATATTGACTTGCTAGGTAAGGTAGACCCAACTGCTGTCCTTAAATACATATCGGCAAGAGGCAGCGTGGATGGTGTTACCCGAGAAAATAATTTAACTGAAGACAGTTTTCCACCATCGTATGGTGATGAGATTATTTTGAACCTGCGCAAGTTAACCAAATTTATTTAAGATTAGAGAGTAATATGAGTATTGTATTTTTAAACGATTCGTTTATGCCTATGCAGCAGGCAAAAATTTCCCCAATGGATCGTGGTTTTTTGTTTGGTGACGGAATTTATGAAGTTATCCCGACCTATGACACAAAATTAGTCGGTTTTGGTCCTCATATTGCTCGCATGCAAGAGGGAATGAACTTAATAGGTATAAAGCTCGATTGGACAGAAGACAAGTGGCGTGAAGTTGTTGATGCACTCATTGAAAAAAATGGTGGTGGCAATCTAGGGATTTACTTACATGTAAGTCGTGGTGCCGATATTAAACGCGCGCATGCATATCCAAATAATGTAGCTCCTACGGTGTATGCTTTCGCTTTTGAAATTCCAGCAGCAAACGTAGCAGATAAAGCTATTGCTAAAACATATAAAGTAAATTCAACAGAAGACTTACGCTGGAAACGTTGTCACATAAAGTCAACCGCTCTATTAGGTAATGTAATGCATTACCAACATGGCTTTGAACAAGGCTGTAATGAAACATTATTATTTAATGAAAACAACGAACTAACTGAGGCAAGTGCTTGTAATGTTTATGTTGTTAAAGATGGTGTTATCGCTACACCACCTTTAGACAATCAAATTTTACCTGGTATTACTCGTTTGATTTTACTCGACATTCTTACAAAAGATGGCTCATTGAAAGTTGAGGAACGTATAGTTACTATGGAAGAAGTTGAAAATGCTGATGAAATTTGGCTAACTAGTTCAAGCAAAGAAGTCGCACCTGTAGTAGAACTTAACGGTAAAGCTGTTGGTAACGGTGAAATCGGTGATGTTTGGCTCGCAGCACAATCACTATTTAGTTCAGGAAAATATAATTACTAATGGCTCGTCCTACTAAAGCATTAATAAGTCAAAGTGCGCTATGTCACAATTATCAAGTTGCGCAAGAATTAGCACCTAACTCTAATAATTTAGCCGTGGTAAAAGCAAATGCTTATGGCCATGGTGCCGTTGTAATTGCATCTATTTTAGAGCCTCTAGTACCTGCATTCGGTGTTGCCTGCATTGAAGAAGCTCTTGAGCTTCGAGCCGGAGGGATAAGCAAGCCGATATTGTTATTAGAGGGTATATTTAGCAACGATGAAGTTGAAATAGCTGTTACGAACAATTTTTGGATCATGGTTGATAACTCTCAGCAAGCTGATTGGGTGTTAAATGCTAATATTTCACAGCCAGTTAACGTTTGGTTGAAAGTTGACACTGGCATGCACCGTTTAGGGGTTCAACCTAAGCTGGTAAATGATATTTATTTAGCATTAAAAGCCAGTGTTAATGTTTGCGAAGAAATAGTGTTAGCAACTCATTTCTCTAGTGCTGATGATCATGAAAGTTCGGAAACGAAAAATCAAATTAAAATCTTTA
The DNA here is from genome assembly GCF_031583595.1 of Thalassotalea psychrophila. Classification (NCBI taxonomy): domain Bacteria; kingdom Pseudomonadati; phylum Pseudomonadota; class Gammaproteobacteria; order Alteromonadales; family Colwelliaceae; genus Thalassotalea; species Thalassotalea psychrophila. The sequence continues at coordinate 2,516,341 of NZ_CP134145.1, read as the reverse complement.
ATGAAACTAAAACACTGCTACAAAAATCTTTAGCTGATAGCGAAATTATACCTTGTAGTTTGTCCAATTCAGCCGGGTTGCTTGCTTGCCCTGAAGCTCGATTAGATTGGAACCGAGTTGGTTTTATGCTTTATGGTAATTCACCTTTGACTAAAGACAATGAAGCGTCAAAACGATTAAAGCCTGTGATGACTCTAATGTCAGCAATTATTTCAATTCGAGAGATTGCAGCAGGGCAGTCAGTTGGCTATAACCAAACTTGGACAGCTACACGAACGACCAAAATTGCCACTGTAGCTATTGGCTATGGTGATGGCTATCCAAGGGGGGCAAAATCTGGAACGCCTACATTGATTAATGGTCAAATAGCTCCTTTAGCGGGGCGTGTATCTATGGATATGCTCACTATTGACGTTACTGATATCAAAGACGTTGATATTGGCGATGATGTGTTCTTATGGGGACCAGAACTTCCTGTCAATGAAATTGCGAAGTATTCTGATACCATTGGCTATGAAGCCTTAACTAGAATGCCAAAAAGAACACCAAGTATTTTAGTCGATTAGATTTTTTAGTACAATTTTGACTTACGTTTTCACTTTTTAAACAGTCTTTGTTGGTTTTTTCTGCAAACAGTCAAATTTTATTAAATTAATTAAAAAAATTTAGATTTAGGCCTTTACAAGTGCGTCAGCAATCTTTAATATTCGCGTCATTGGTGAGATGGCTGAGTGGTCGAAAGCACCGGTCTTGAAAACCGGCATGGGTTTGTAGCCCATCTAGAGTTCAAATCTCTATCTCACCGCCATATTTTAAAGAAAAACCTAATCGAAAGATTAGGTTTTTTTTCATCCATAAAAAAGGCATGGGTTTGTAGCCAACTCATATTTAAGAGTTCAAATCTCTATCTCACCGCCATATTTAAAAGAAAAACCTAATCGAAAGATTAGTTTTTTTTGCCGGTAATAAATTGTAAATTTGTATTTCCATACGGCAGTTTTTCTGTCATTCCTACAATTTTTAGTTATGCTTAATATATCAGCAAATATTTTCTCTTATATTCCTGAGGGCGTTATGGCGATAAGTACTAAAAAGCTAACATTATTTTATTTTTTTAGTTTGTGCGTTTTTTTAACCGCCTGCTCATCTAAACATGCAGGTCTTGTTGATATTGATACAAGTAAACTACTTAATGATGAAGCTTTTCCCTCTTATACGAATTACCCCATAGAAACTAAAAAACAAATATATGCTTTAGACAATGAAATGAACGATTTTGTGCATAGCAGTCTTATGCATGAACAAGATCCATCTAAACGGGCTCGTCTGTTATTAAAAAAACTATTTCACCGCTCCCCTGAAGACTTAAGGTATCAAAATGGGGCCAATTTAACCGCTACTCAAGCTTTTCATCAAAATACAGCTAATTGCCTTTCCTTAACTATATTAGCCTATTCCTTAGCTAATGAAGCTGATTTAACAATTAAGTTTCAAGAAGTATTGATTCCTGAGTATTGGATACGAGAGGGCAGTTATAACATGTTAACCGGGCATGTTAATTTAAAAGTTGTTGGTGATTCCAAGTCACCTTTTGTAGTTGTATGGAATGGCAAAGAAACTGTTATTGATTTTGACCCTTATAGTGTTAAAAAACATTTTCCTAAAAATATAATTTCAAAAAATCGTGTTACTGCAATGTTCTACAATAATAAGGGTGCACAAGCCTTGGTTAGAAATGAATTTGATTTAGCCTATGCGTATTTTAGAGCATCAATAAAACAAGAACCTGATTTCAGTCCTGTGTGGGGAAATTTAGGCTTGTTATATAAGCGAATTGGTCTACAAGACTATGCTGAGCAATCTTATTTAGCATCTGTTAATTATAATTACAAAAATTATAATGCTTGGAATAATTTAGCGATCTTAGTTACAGAACAAGAAAGACATGAAGAAGCAACGAAGATATATAGTTATATTCATAAAGCCAGAATGGAAAACCCTTATTATCACGGTTTATTAGGTGATGAAGCATTTTATAATGGCGAATATAAATTAGCGATCAACCACTATAAAAAAGCTAAATCTATGTTAGGTAAAGAACATGAATTTTATTTCGGATTAGCTAAATCTTACTATAAATTAGGCAACTATAAACAATCTGAGTACTATTTGTTAAAAGCTAAACGTTATGCAAGATTCAAAGATATTGAGGACAAATATCAAAGTAAACTTAATTTATTATCACGGTTATAATGGCAATAATATTTAAACGTTTGCGTGTGCAAGTTGCTGGGCTCATCTGTGTGTTTATTAGTTTTCATCTGTTTGCTTTTCAAGGTAATAATCTTCAGTTAATCGAACACCTAAAACAATTGTCTTCAAAGTCGTTTTCAGGGCGATACCCAGGCAGTCATGGGCACACACTAGCGTCTAAGTATATAGTTCAGCATTTATCTACAACAGACGCTACCAGCACATCTTTTAGTGAACAGTTTCAGTATGAACATGGTTTTAGTAGTAAAGTAGGGCGTAATCACCTTTTTATTAAACAAGGTAAGTTATTTAAAAATAAATTTATTATTATTTCAGCACATTACGATCATCTAGGTAAAAAGTCTGGGAAAGTTTATTACGGTGCTGATGATAATGCTTCTGGTACGGCGGCATTGTTAAGTTTGAAACCCTGGCTAGAATCTATTGATACTCATTATTCTCTGGTTCTACTAGCTACAGATGCTGAAGAACACGGCTTTAAGGGGGCTAAAGCGTTTCTTACAGACTCAAAAATTAATAAGCAAGACATCGTTTTTAATATTAATTTAGACATGATTTCCTACGGAAAGAAACATAAGTCATTGTATGTTGTTGCTTCCAGAAATAAAGCTGAACTTAAAACATTAGTCGAACATGTAAATCAAACATCACCAGTGAATTTTGTTTTTAAGAATAGACTCAATAATCGTGAAATTTCATCAGTAAGATCGACTATTAACCTACATAAAGCTAGTGATCATTACGAATTCCATAAAGCTGGCATCCCTTATTTATTCATCACTGGCGAAAATCATAAAAACTACCATTCGCCAAACGACACTATTAAAAACATTAATCTAGGTTTTTATACAAATGCCTTTGAAAGTATTAAAAATCTTATCTTCGAAGTAGATCAAAACTTATCGCAAAAAACTTCAATTTGAACATCAAAAATGATCCATATACGTTATAATCATGTTTTGTTTATTTAAGTAACGGTTTATCGGCTCTAAGAAGTCAAAATTGTTCAATCCATGGGAAATAATAGTATGGATAAGAAATTTATCACTGCGCAAGAACTTCTTGAAGATTCTTTTCGTGTTGCACATAAAGTATATAAAGATGGTTTTAAACCGCAATTTATTATTGGTATTTGGCGTGGCGGTGCACCAATTGGTATAGCAGTGCAGGAATATTTTGATTACAAAAAAATCGAAACCGATCATATTGCCGTTCGTACCTCTTCGTATTACGGCATAAACCAGCAAGCAAAAGAAATTAAGGTACATGGTTTACATTATCTTATAGAAAATGCCAACGCTGATGATTCACTATTAATTGTTGATGATGTTTTTGATTCAGGAAGAAGTGTTGCGGCCTTAATCGAAAAAATTCAAGAACAAATGCGTTTAAACACACCTAAAGATATTAGAGTGGCGTGTCCTTGGTATAAACCGCAAAATTCAAAGGTTGATATCGTACCAGATTACTTTGTACATTCTTCAGATGAATGGTTAGTTTTCCCACATGAATTATCAGGTTTATCTAAAGAAGAAATTATTGAAGGAAAGAGCGATCTATCCAACATTCATGACATTATATTTGAAGATTAATAGAACTTAAATATTCCTGTTGTTTGAGAAGGGCACCTAGGTGCTCTTTTTTGTTTAGGGATATACTCATATACGAAGGAGAGGGATGACCTTTGGAGTGTATTTTCATTTCAGGATGACACAGGCTAAAAACAAAAAAGGCCTCAAAAGAGACCTTTATATCAAATAACTAATTATTTATTAGAATTTGTATGTAGCACCAAGTAATGCTGTAGTACCTGAATCTTCAGTTACACCAGGTGCATCTGAAATTGAATCACCATAGGATGTTGCTAAAACTGCACCAATTAATGTCCATTTTGGCGCAATATTGTATGTACCTACCAAACCTACTGAAACATTTGTTGCACTGTCTGGGGTAAATGCATCTGAATCAAAAGCACCTGAGTAGTAGAAGTAGTCTACAGCATCTTCAGAAAGAGCCTCTGCTTTAACCATCGCAGTTAATGTACCTTTTGCTGAAGCAAGGAAGGTATATTTTGCGGTGATATGCATTTCACCACCACTATCTTCTTCAGAAGAGCCGAGTATAGAAGCATCAATGCCAAACATACCTGATTGCCATTTTACGCGTAAGCCTGCTAAACCAGTATCATCTATTTCACGGTCAAGAGGGCCGTCACCTTTATCGTAACCCTTACGAGATTGTGCAACTAAACCAACACGGAAACCAGTATCTTGTGGTTTCCACGCCCACCAACCTAATTTGTTGTATTCAAAGTAAAAGGTATCGTTATAATTAACATTGATAAGCGGTACAGCGGTCGACTCAGTTTCGTCAACACCAGCAAAAGTAGGAGCATTAACAACACCTAGACCAACAGATGCATTCCAACCTGACGTTGCTTCAGATGGAGTGTCTGGTACATCACTAACACTACCTGCAACACCTGAACCAGCCACAGCTGAAGTAGACGCTAATAATAGCGACGTAACTAATAATTTTTTCATTTTATTATCCTTAAAGACAAATACAAACCTAGGGTAAGGCTAATTATTTTTTTAAAAGGGAATTTGCTTAATTCCTCTTGATAGTAAGTATTAGTTTAAAATGCGAACTATGCAAGAAAATATAAGTAAAAATTACAATTTTCTAATAAAAATCATAAAGTTGTAAACGACTGATTACAAAGCCGGTTATTTATTGAGCTAAATCAAATTGTTTAATTAAAATATATGTATATAAAGCTTGCCTTAATTCAATTTATTACTAACAATCATATACATAGAACTTCAAATATATCTTGTTTAGGCGTTACTTACAGTGAAACAAAAGCAATTTGCTTGTTATGAGTGCGATACATTAATAACAATCACTTCTATTAATGAAGGGGAAGTTGCTAGCTGCCCAAGATGCCATCATCATATTTTAGATAAAAAATACGATTCAATAAATCGAACACTAGCAATTAGTGGGACCGGTCTTTTACTGTTTATCCCTGCTACATTTTTCCCATTAATGTCGATGCAATTACTTTCAGTAGAAAGCTCGGCAAGTTTAATGTCTGGAATATCTGCGCTTTGGCAAACAGAGTTGTATTTAGTCGCCACCTTAGTATTTGCTTTTTGTGCTTTAGCCCCTTTAATTAAACTCACAACCGCATTTTTAGTTTGTTTTGGCTTTAAGCATAATCGTCATCAACATCCAATATATAAACAATTATTATTGTTTTACCATCACGTTGATAGTTGGGAAATGTTAGAAGTATTTTTAATTGGCATATTAGTGTCTATTATTAAGCTAAAAGATATGGCTGATTTGTCTTTTAATCTGGGGTTGTTGTGTTTCTCAGCACTAATGCTATGTGTGTTATCGTTAAAAATAACCCTGGATAAACAAATGATCTGGGATGACCTCAACTATGAGCGATAATATAAAGTCGACAGAAGAAATACAAACAGCAATGTCTCAGGGATTGGCTCAATGTCATGTTTGTAATTTATTAGTTGAAATTGAGGAATCTAAAGATAATTATTGTCCGCGCTGTGACAGTAAAATACATCTGAGAATTTATGATTCATTACAACGCTGCTGGGCACTAACTATTTGTTCGCTTATCGCTTTTATACCTGCAAACGCATACCCAATAATGACAATTTTGTATTTTGGAAAAGGTCAGCCCGATACTATACTTTCTGGTATTTTCCTTTTAATTAAACTCGGTATCTACCCAATAGCAGCTATAATATTTTTTGCCAGTTTTGTTGTTCCCTTAGCAAAAATAGTTGGTTTATTTGTTTTGTTATTCTCGTTAAGAAATAGATCAAAATATACAAAACTGCAAAGAACTAAAATGTATCGTTATATTGAGTTTTTTGGTAAATGGTCAATGCTTGATGTTTTTGTAGTCGCCTTGCTGGTTGCCTTGGTTGAAATTGGTGCAGTAGTTGAAATAGTAGCCGGTCCAGGAGCCACTGCTTTTGGTATTATGGTTATCATTACCATTTTAGCTGCTAACAGTTTTGATCCACGTTTATTGTGGGATAAAAAATATGATATTAATTTATCCAATCAAATTAAAGAAGAAAAATAAAGATGAATGAAGAACAAGCTGTAATCTCAAATAAGTCACCAATATCTTCTATATGGCTATTGCCTGTTTTGGCAGCGTTAATTGGTTTATGGCTATTATTCAAATCTTTCAGTGATGCTGGTGTTGATATCATAATAAAAACAGATAGTGCTGAAGGCATAGTTATTGGAAAAACTGAAGTTCGCTACAAGGGCTTTCCTGTTGGATTAGTAAATGACTTAGATTTAGAAGATCTAAATACAGTTTTGGTTTCTATCGAAGTCAACAATAGTGTAAAGCAATACCTTTCTGAAAACTCATTGTTTTGGTTGGTTAAACCAGAAATAAGTCTATCAGGTGTGTCAGGATTAGATACTGTAATAACAGGAAACTATTTTGAAATATTACCTGAAGTAGGTAATGAATTTATAAAAGAGTTTACCGCATTAAAACAACCACCACCTAAATCTGAAGATGCACCTGGTCTACATGTAACTCTTCATGCAAAAGAGCTTGGCTCTATTTCTCATGGTAGTAGTGTTTTTTACAAGCAAATAAAGGTTGGTGAAGTATATGGCTATGATTTTGCTGAAGACAAAAGCCATATTAAAATTAATATGTTAATCGAAGAGCAATACAAAAACTTAGTTAAATTGAATTCGCGTTTTTGGAATGCCAGCGGTATTGAAATGGCAGGGGACTTATCTGGTTTTAAATTAAGAACTCAGTCTCTTTCTTCTATTATTGGCGGTGGTATAGCTTTTCACACTCCTGAATTAGGCGATACAAAAACAATAGTAGAAAACTTCACTGAATACCCTCTCTTTGAAGGATTTGACGAAGCAAGAGCTGGAATCATTGTTAAAATGAATTTTCCTCGTAATAGTGGTATTAAAGCAGGTATCACTAAAGTTATTTTTGAAGGCGTTGAGGTTGGAACTATAGAAGATTTTGTTTATAACCAGGCCAAAGGTGGCGTAACAGCGAGTGTTTTATTTGATCCTAGATTAGAACCGTATCTTCTAGAAAATATGGAGTTTTGGCTTGTTAAGCCGAACATTAGCTTAGCTGGGGTTTCTAACATTGATAGGCTTCTTAGTGGTACGTATGTTTCATTTAGACTCGGAGATGGTCAGCCTAGCCGTGAATTTGAAGTTTTACCTTCAGTGCCTGCTCTTAAATTCACTGAAGAAGGATTACACCTAAATATAGTCTCGGACAGTGTAGATTCATTATCATTTGGCTCACCAGTATTTTATAAAAATTTAAAGGTTGGTAGCATTCAGGATCATAAGTTGTCCGATAATCAACGCTTCTTTAACGTTCATATTCATATTGAAAAAGAATATGTACATTTAGTTAACTCAACATCTGTATTCTTTGAACAAGGTGGTGTTGAGGTTTCAGGCTCTTTAAAGGGGTTTACCGTAAAAACGGCACCAATACAATCAATGTTAATTGGCGGAGTATCTTTTCATACCATTGATTTTGATAATGCTGATGTGGTTGAAAATGGCACGTCTTTTGATTTAAACAGAAATTTTGAAGACGCGTTAAATACTGAATTAGTAACAATTATTGCAGATAATAAATATGATTTAACTGCTGGTATTACCAAATTAATGTTTGCTGATAAGCAAGTAGGTACAGTTAAAGACATAAAACCTAGTTCAGACTTAAAGTCATCTATATTAACGATTGGCTATCATCGCGATTATAAAAATTTATTTAAAGATAATTCAAAAATATGGATTGTGGAGCCTAAACTTTCCAGTGGCAATTTAGCAGGCTTTAGTGCGTTACTTACAGGTACATTCATACAAGTTAAACCTGGTAACAGTACTAAATTTAAAAATAGTTTTGAATTATTAGATAAAGCACCACCATCGTCAGCTGATGATGATGGTTTACAAGTCAGGTTAATGTTAAAAAATGCAGGCTCAATTGAAAAAGGTACACCAATAACCTACATGAAAATGGTTATTGGTTTAGTCGATTCAGTTAACTTTAGTGATGATGGAAAATCTATAGAAGTAGCCGCTACAATTGAAGATGATTATAGACACTTAGTAAGTACAAGTTCTCAATTTTATCAAAGTAGCGGTATTAGAGCACACGCAGATATGACTGGTATGACCGTTCAAACTGAAAGTTTGCAGAGTATAATTAGAGGTGGAATTGCCCTAGATAATACACGTGCAAACTTGGATGACTTAGCCGTTGAAATGAGCGAATTTGTGTTACATCCAAACGTTGACACAATGAATCAATCAGGAAAAGAAGTAAACTTAGTGTTTAATGAAGTGGTAGATATTAAAGTTAATGCTACGGTTCGACATGCAGGCCACATTGTTGGGCATGTTATGGCCGTTAATCTTAATGAAGATTTAACCAAAACCAAGTTATTGCTAACATTAAGTAAGGATCATCCACAATTAAGCTCTTCTGGCTCTAAGTTTTGGTTAGTGAAACCCGAAGTTAGTGTGGCAAGAGTTGCTAATGCTAAGGCTTATTTTACCGGAAACTACATTGGTGTTTTACCTGCAGTTGGTGAAGATAAAACTGATTTCGTTGGGCTAATAACCGAGCCTGTAACAACAACTAAGCCAAATGGTGTAAATATTGTTCTCACCAGTGATGTTAAGGGGTCTATAAATATAGATAATCCAGTTTATTATCGTCAAGTAAAGGTTGGGCGAGTTCTTGGTGTTAACCTTAACGATAATTCTGATGGCGTTTATGTTTATATAAATATAGAAGAACAGCATAAACATTTAGTGAATAATAAAACTAAGTTTTATAATGCCAGTGGTATTAAAATAGATGCGGGTTTATTTTCAGGGGTAAAAGTTGACACTACATCGATTGATGCTATTTTAGCTGGAGGCATTGCATTTGCAACACCTGAAGATAATCAAGCCACAGCTATCGATAATGGCCACATTTTTGAATTAAATTCTGAAGCTGAAGAAAACTGGCATAACTGGAAGCCAAGCTTTAAACAATAATAAAAGGTCAAAGAGAGTCATGAACATAAATTGTAAAGTTCATGACTCAGTATAAATCTACAATGAATTCTCAACGAATAAATCTACAATGAATTCTCAACGAATAAATCTAATAGTAACAAAAACTACACACGATCATTTTATAAAACCTTAAGCTGGGCAGCTATTTTTGTTTCCATTATATATTTGGCATTCGACAGTTCCATTTAAATTACATAAACCAATAGTTTCAGTAGCGTTTGATTTATTAACTTATTAAGCATTTAGTTTATTTAAACGTACATAAATGCCGATAACCAATCGCTAGGGGCTATTTCTTACATTGAAATGTCCGTTAATGTTAATTAGTGGACATTTGGTTTTAAAGTATTTAACATAGGCTCTATTGCTGTTGGTTAATTAAAAGTAACAATTGGCAAATATTTACCTTACTACTTAATAATAATAACTTTGGTACTTTTCTATGTCAGATGTTTTCAACGCTGAGCCATTATTTGATTCTCATCGCTATTTTCAACTTATACATAAAAACACATTATTTTGTGATGATAACCCAAACGTAAAATCTTTTGTTGAACTTGTCTGTAACTCTGTACCTGATGCTTTAGAAGATTATCGTTACACCAAAGAGTTTCTTCAATCTAAAGGCCGCCGTAATGAAGCTACATATAATTTGTTTCGTGGCGAAACTGAAAAGTTTTTATTGTGGTCATGGCTCATCGCTAAAAAATCTGTGGTGCAATTAAAGCGTCGCGATTTAGAAACCTACATTGATTTTATTAACAAGCCACCACATTACTGGATTTCAGATAATGTTTATCGTCGCTTTGATAATCGAAATGGCATTCGTGATATTAATCCAGATTGGCGCCCGTTTGCTATTAAAATTCCTAAAGCTCAACGCCTAGATAATATTGACCATAAACAAAAAAAACTAAATTACAAATGCTCGCAAGATACACTTAAAGCTACGTTTTCAGTGCTTAATGTTTATTATGATTACTTAGTTACTGAAGATTATGCGTTTGGCAATGCCATTGCCTCAGTCAAGAAAGATTGCCCGTATTTAATCAAAGACAGCTCTTTTACTGAGGTTAAGCGATTATCTAGCTTACAATGGGATTATATCCTTGAAAGCGCGATTAAAATGGCAGATGAAAATGAAGATCATGAACGCAGCCTATTTATCATTGCGAGTTTAAAAACCTTATATTTACGTATTTCAGAGCTATCTGAACGCAGTAATTGGGCACCTGTTATGGGCCATTTTTGGCAAGATAAAGACAAAAACCACTGGTTTAAAGTATTTGGTAAAGGCTCTAAGCAACGAGATGTATCAGTGCCCGACTCTTATATTGGTTACCTTGAACGCTATCGAGAATGCCGTGGTTTATCGGGTTACCCGTTATCTAGTGAAACAGATCCGTTGATCCATAAACTTAAAGGCTCTGGCGGAATGACATCAAGGCAATTACGCCGAATTGTCCAGCAAGTTTTCGACTTTGCTTACGAACAAATGGTTAGAGAAGGCTTTAAAAATGAAGCTCAAACATTAAAAGAAGCAACAACTCATTGGCTTAGACATACTGGTGCTTCAATGGACATAGATTCAAGACCATTAAAGCATATGGCTGATGAGCTTGGTCATGCAAGTATGGGAACTACAGATAGAGTTTATGTTCAGTCTGATCACTTAGAGCGTGCCAAATCAGGTAAGAAACGTCTTATTGAAAGTAGATAGTAAAAAAGGGGTCAGTACCTTTTACTGTTTAAACTAGTAAAAGGTACTGACCCCTTTTTTGTTGCGGCTACTCTGCCGCTTTAGTCTTTTTTGCTTTAAATGTATGAGAGTTAGGCAATGTTAATGCCAATGCTGGATCAAGTCTTACATTGTGCCAATTTACTCGCCAATCAAGATGAGGACCAGTTGAGCGCCCTGTCGAACCAATTTCAGCAATTGGTTGGCCTTGTAATACTTTATCACCAACTTCAACTTTGCTTGCGCTTAAATGTAAAAATGTAGAAGTAATGCCGTGACCATGATCAATTATCAATGTACCGCCAGAATAAAACATATTCGGTGACCAAAGCGTGATAATACCCGCCGCAGGAGATTTTACCGCAGTACCTTTGGGTCCTGCATAATCTAATCCGTAATGAGGGTTTTTAGGTACACCATTGTAAATCCGTTGACTACCATAAACACCTGTAATTCGTCCTGTAGCTGGAGCTTTAAAACCATGGGCAAAATCTATATTATCTGATGAAATCGCCCTTGCCGCTCGAATTTGTATACTGTCTTTGGCAATTTGTTTTAATGCTTCAGCACTTGGCTCCATAATTTTTTTATCAATGCCTTCAATGCTTTGAACATTATATTTACGCTTAGTTGGGGTTAAATACTGCAGCAATTTTTCACCATCAGTTTTTACTATTTTAAGCTCATGAGTTTTGTCATCATCTCGGGAAAAACCTAAGGTAAATAAACCGTGACGAGATACTTTCAATGGATCTTTGTCTAAATAGACCGCATTACCAGGATTCGTACTACCTACGACTAGACCGCCTTGAGTTATATCGCCATCAAGCTCAAGTAATACCTTTGCCTGTACTGATTGACTTAAACATACAAATAATAAGCCAGTAACTACTTTATTTATTGGAAATTTCTTAAGCACTTGCTATTGCTCCTTTACCTACGCCTTCAAATGCAACAACTCTATAGTTATTAGCGTCGTTTTCTGCTTTTAATTGTCTGGCAATGTAATCTGCTAATAGTTCAACTGTAGAATCACAATCAACTATTTCCAGTGTGCCTGCTCTTACCGCAATGTCAAACCTTCCTTGCGGTGCATAGTAAGAAAAGTATTGATGATCGGGTTTTAAATTAGCTTTTGCATGGTCTGACAATTCAACTTGGCTTGACAATATTTGATCAGAATTAGTTGCCAGATAAATATCTTTCCAGCGTTTACACCACATTTCCTCAAGTTCAGTTGAGCGCGCTTCATTTTCATAAATATGAATTGTAGAACGATGACCATGCGCTATTCGCTGGCAATTTCCATCATGTTTTTTCAAACCATGGGTGTAATGGTAATATTCGCCATTGATATTCTCAGCGCGAAGGGTTAATTTTATACCTTGCACGTTTTCTGGAAGCTGTTGTTTTATAACAGTTTCAAGGTAACGCGTTACGTTAACTTCGTTAATGTAATCGGTTTCTATTTGTGCAAACGCTTCACTCGGAGATTGTAAGAACAAGCCGTTATCTTTTAGATCGAAATCAACATATAAATGCTCACTTCGACTAGATTTAGAAATTGAAATGTCAGTATTTAGTGTAGGCAACACTAACTTGTGATCAACACTTTCATCAATAATGGCTTTAATTTGTTTTTTAACAATGCCAAAATCTAACACCATACTTTCAGCATTAAGATCACCGGATAACAGTACATCAACTATCCAACTTTCACCTACAACTCCCCTATCACTACATAAGTACGAGAAATCGATAACAGTTAAATCATTAACAAATAGCTGCATGTTTTTCATCTGAAACTACCTACTTAACTTGCCATAAAATTTGTTCATTCGCGCGAATTGGTACTACAACATCGTTTCCAAACGGCATAGTCGCCGGAACATCCCAGCTTTCTTTAACTAACGTTATAGAGTCTGTATGGCGTGGCAGCTTGTAAAAATCTGGACCGTTGAAGCTAGCGAAACCTTCAAGTTTATCCAGAGCATTTTCTTGCTCAAATACTTCAGCATAAAGCTCAATTGCGGCATGTGCGGTATATGAACCTGCACAGCCACAAGCATTTTCTTTATTCGCTTGTGTGTGTGGTGCGGAATCGGTACCCAAAAAGAACTTCGTGCTACCACTGGTTGCAGCTTCTACAAGTGCTTGCTGATGAGTGTTGCGCTTAAGTACTGGTAAACAGAAGTAATGAGGGCGAATACCGCCAACTAGCATATGGTTGCGGTTAAACAATAAATGATGAGCCGTTATAGTTGCAGCTACATTGTCACTAGCATTGTTAACAAAATCTACCGCATCTTTTGTAGTAATATGCTCAAGCACAATTCTTAACTTAGGGAAGTCATTAACAACAGGCGTTAATATTCTGTCTATATATGCTTTTTCACGATCAAAAATATCAATATCGTTATCAGTCACTTCACCGTGAAGTAATAATGGCATATCTTCAGCTTGCATAGCTTCAAGTACTGGATAGATATTTTTAATATCAGTTACGCCAGAAGCTGAATTCGTTGTAGCGCCTGCAGGGTATAGCTTAGCCGCATATACAATGCCACTTTCTTTACATGCTTTAATGTCTTCAGCGGTTGTATTATCCGTTAGATATAACACCATTAACGGTTGAAAATGCTCTGATTCGTTTACCGCTTGAATTCTATCAAAGTAATCTCTTGCCTGATCTGCATTCATCACTGGTGGAACCAGGTTAGGCATAATTATAGCGCGACCAAAATATCGGCCAGTGTCTTTAACGGTATCTTTAAGTACATCACCATCGCGTAAATGTACATGCCAGTCATCTGGACGAGTAATTGTTAATGTAGTCATAAGTTCCAACTTATTCAGCTTACAAAAAAGTAAGCAAATTTATATATTAATATTGCTGCTAATCCTAGCTTGCCTTACTTTTTAAGGCAATAAAATCAACACTTTATTACACTTTAATTAAATGTATTAACTAAAATTGATTTGAAGTTTCTTGCTGATTTTGGTTTGCTTCTTGCTTGAGCTTTTCATCTTCAGCAGCGGCAAGTAGTTTCATTAGTTGTTCTTTTAAATTCGGTGGCACTTTATGTATTGTTAACGAACCTTTTAATGGGTTATAGGTAACGTCTGTTCCAAAGTGTGAACGCTCAAAACTAACGCTGATACCAGCACCAACACCTGAATATTTTGTTACTTTGTTAATAACAGCTTGATCATGTGGAAAGCTATTCTCTATTTCATATTCATTTTCTTTACAGAAATTAAAGAACTCTTCACCATTATCTTCATGCGGTATAACTTGTGACAACTCTTGTAAGTCTACTTCTTTACCAGTTTGTTGTTGTTCCTTACAGTAAGAAAGTAGCTCTTTACGAGTCTTTTGCTTTTCTTCAGGGTTTAACTGGTTCACATTTACAAAATCTTCAACCGCTTGCACTAATACTTGTGACTGCTGTTTAGGGTTAACGCCCTCTTCACAGCCTAAAAAGTCTAAAAAGAAATCAGATACTTTACGGCCTGCACGCCCTTTAATAAATGAAATGTAACGAGCCTTTTCAGGTGAGTCAGCATAATCAAATAAGTCTATACGGGCAGCAAGTTGCATTTTAGAGCTATCAATATGTTGGTCAGCAGCTATATTTAACTCACCATCGACATAATAATGTTCAGTAACCGGTAATAAACAAACAAATAAATAACGACCACCAAGCATTTCATAGTGGCAAGTTACTAAATAACCTGTTTCTGCGAGGTCATATTTTTCAAGCTCTTGTTTTAACCTGATACAAGCTTGGTTTGAAAATGGAATAAATTGCTCTTGATCGTCTAAATAGTCTTGCATCAACTTTTTAAACGGTTGTGATACGTCCTCGCTAGGTTCATCTTTAAATGCACCATAGGCTTTACTACCTTTGCTGTTGTACGTATTGTGAAGAGATTCAATGAAATTTGTAATTTTTTCATTGATTTCAATAAGCCCTTTACTTGAAGTTATTTTAACTTCGGAGCTATTTTCTGCTTTAGTTAGATAATGCAGATCGATATTGGTTATAATTAAACTCATAATAATTGGTCAGTGTTAACTTGTGTTAGGTTTTGATAAACTAAATGCTATTAAACTAAAACCCCTGTAAAAGGATGTAATTTAAAAAATAATGCCTATTGTATCTAAATATTCTAATGAACGTGTAGAAAAGATCGTTCAAGACTTAATTGATGTACTCGTTAATGAAGAAGCCTCTACGGATCTTGCCTTAATGTGCCTTGGTAACACATTATCAACGATAATAAACAATCAAGTTCCCGAAAAACAAAGAGAGGCTATTGCCAAAAACTTTGCAAACGCACTAGCTCAATCAACAAAAACAATAAAATAACAAAATTTCAAGAATATTTATATGGTTACTACAGAAAATAGTTCATACAGTAAAAAACTATTGCACCTTATTAGTTGGGGACATTGGTTTACCTTCTTTAATATTGGTGCAGCATTATTAATCGCTATAATATTTTTGGATGCCGAAGGCCTTCCTGAACAAGCAATAGGTAAAGTATATATGCTTACCAATTGGCTTAGTCATATGGCCTTTTTAACGTTTATTACCTTTGTACTGACAGTGTTTCCCCTAACCCTGTTATTTCCAAAAACTCAGTTTATTCGAGGCGCCGCATCATTTATCTTTAGCTTTGTCCTTTGCTTATTAGTTATTGATGGCTTTACTTATGCTGAGCTTGGTTATCATTTAAATACAGACTCAAGCTCACAGATATTTGCATTATTAAAAGAAAAATTTCAATTTGGGACGGTATCTTTAACCACCTTTAATTGGATAATATTTATTGCCATTTTATTATTTCAATTGGTAATGAGTAAT
Organism: Thalassotalea psychrophila; assembly: GCF_031583595.1. Taxonomy (NCBI): domain Bacteria; kingdom Pseudomonadati; phylum Pseudomonadota; class Gammaproteobacteria; order Alteromonadales; family Colwelliaceae; genus Thalassotalea; species Thalassotalea psychrophila. Next base: position 2,500,324 of record NZ_CP134145.1, on the reverse strand, counting down.
TATTGCTGGAAACATCTTAAAGAACTTCAGCAAAGGAAAGCACCAAAATATTTTATTGCTGTTTTTGTTTTTTCTTTCTTTGTGTCACATTTAATCCATGTGTGGGCTGATGCAAAGCTTGATTATAGTGTGTTAAGGCAAGACACTGTATTACCATTCTCATATCCATCGACGGCTAAAACGTTACTCACCAAATATGGTCTATTTGATCGAGCAGACTATGAGCAACGAAAAAATAATCCTTTTTCATTTACTAATAAGACACCAGATTACCCAGAGCTTAGCCAAGAATGTAAAAATGTAACTACTCCGCAACATTCTACTTTTTTGGTGTTAAATGATAAGATTTTAACTGATAATCAAATTAAACAATTTAACCTAAGCTCAAGTGTAAAAGGCAGCAAATTAGTTAATTACATTGATAATGCCAGTAACTATGATGCCTGGTTCAATTTACTTTATGGTCTTCCTACCATTTATCAAGAAGATATGAAGAGTCAGCAGTCGGTACCTATGCTGTTTAAACAAATTGAATCAACAAAACTCGATACATCAATTAATGTATTTGCTAACAAAGAACAACCGTCAGATTTGCCACTGTGGATTTCTAAATTATTTACTAATCAAAGCCAGTACGAAGATATATCAAGTTTCCTGTTTGCTGATAAATTAAATGGCCTAAAACCTGGTTTACACGTTTTTTATTTTTCAGGTCAAACAGATTATCAGTATGAACTGTTTGTAAATGCCCTACTGCTTGCTCAACAACAAAAAGAGTTCAAAGACATTATATGGCTTAGCTCTTTGGGTAATGCATCGGATAAAACATCATTAACACCAAAACCTGCCTTATTTATTTTTCCTGAAAGACAAAGTAAGACAATTAATGAATTAACCAGTGTTATGGATGTGCAAACCACGTTAATGAAAAATTGGTTCAATTGTCGTTTAGATTATAAGAGCTACAGTAATGGCCATAATATTTATCGAGTAAAAGATGATAGATTATTCGCTAATACCACTGAAGATGGATTGTTGGTGATTAAGAAAGATAAGAATCTATTTATTGACTCTCAAGGAAATTTTGAAACTTATTCTACCCAATTAGATACATTAATCAGTGAAGACTCTGATTTTCCAATGTTAATAGATGGAGTGAAACTGATTAATTCATTTAGTTTACAAAACAAACCTAAAGAACAGATTAATAATTAAACAATCAACCACTTAAGTTAAATTTTAACTATGCTTTAGTTAAAAACTTAATTACTATTGAAGAGTCATTTATATGGCTCTTTTTTTACTTCAGGGATGAAGGAATGCCAACTAAACATGGATGTTATAAAGTTGGCTCACTTCAGGGATGAAGGAATGCCAACTAAACAAGAATGTTATAAAGTTGGCTCACTTCAGAGATAAGGAATGTAAATTGCCATGAACGGCTTTAAATTTGTAAATTGAAACAGTCGGGGTGTAGCGCAGCCTGGTAGCGCGTGCGTCTGGGGGACGTGAGGTCACAAGTTCGAATCTTGTCATCCCGACCAATTCTCTATACTAAGAAGCCTTTATGGCTCTTTTTATTATAATTAGAACCCTTAATTAGCTTGTTCTACATAGCTTTTAAGGCAACTAGCTAATTCAACTGCTTCTCTATTCATTTTTTAGTCTTGGTAGTAATGTTGGCAGTACTCCTAAATTTTATTAAATTAAGTACTCCAAAATGACTAAAACAATGAACACTTTAACTAATACACAAGAATTACGCCGTCAGTTTACTTGCCCTTCTTCTCTAGCGTAAAGGGCTTTTACCATTATTTTTAAAAGCTGAAAATACTTTTAAGGTTTTATTTCAAAACTCCATAATGTAGAACAATATCGTGTTGCAATAGGTTATTTGCCCATAAATCCCTAACTTAGGTTTGATGTTTGCAACAGCAAGTAGATTGCTGTTGCAATAGATTTTACTTGCTAGAGACGACAATAATATTTATTGGTGAGGAGTCGTTGTTCGCCAATTCAATTATTTTAATATCATCTACACTGGCTTTAAACTTTTTTGGGGCATATCTGTTTAGATATTTCGTGGTTTTGTTTGCACCATATAAAGCGGCAAAATGGGTGACATCTATATTATTACAGAAAAGATTCTTAGTAATGTCTTTTGTGCCGAGTTTATCCATTATGATGAGCTGTCTTAACTTTATTAATTCATTGTTTGCCGATGCTATGCAAATTTGTGTGTTTATGGAGTTGTTTTGTGCAACAAAATTGAATTTAGTATCACCTTGAGCGGCGACCTGCAACGTAGTGGTTAATGCTATTAATGCTGTAAAGAAGTGAGTAAGTCTCATAGATCCTCCTGTTAATTTTGACTCAACAAGTAAGATTAGTTAATGATTGTATTATTACGGCATCAAAAATATGATTTAAACCTGATTTAAACCTGATGATTAACAGTTAAGATGTTTATTCTATTTCTGGTTTGTAAACGCTCTATCTAGATTCACCTAACTAAGATTTTTTAAGTAAAATACTCCTATAACAACGTTTATGCCTTGAGGTTTTACTTCAACACGGAGACTGTTTGACAGAGCTTCTACTCCAAACTTACCAGCACAATAAGCATAACCAAATGGCATCGTTAAATAACCACCATAGGAGGCAATATTTATTAGCGTTCCCTTTGCCAAACGCAAAAAGGGCAGACTTTCTTGGCTAGTTAAGAATGTACCGATTAAGTTTGTATTTATTACCGCTTGAACTTCTTTTGTGGTGATGGTTTCACATGGCATCAGTAAAGCAATGCCATTACAATTAATAACTGCAGTTAATCCATATTCTCCTAGAACAGAAGTCACTTGAAATGCATTTTCAATATAATTACGGTCTTGTACGTCTATCGCTATTGGTAAAACAGGTGTATTTGATTAAGCAAATAAATCATCTGAGGTGCTTAAACTTATATAAAGTCCAGCAATAATTGTGCAGTGTAGTCCGAGTTTGCTAAATGAAGACATGTAGCAAGCCCTATTCAACTATTTGCACCAATTATGAGTACATACTTTGAGGTCATATTAATTGTAAATTAATTGATAATGACTTAATTATATGACTGACAGTTCAGTTAGCTTGATAATTCAGCTCACATTAAAATTATATGACTATTACCAGATATTTAAGAATCTTTACAAACTTCATTTATTTACTAGAAATGCAATTATTTATGGAAAACCGAGATGCCGCTTTATTCATTAGAGAAATGTAACTAGTTGATTAATATTTACATATTCAAAATCTCTCCTAATATAAATAAGTAAGTCAGATTTAATTTGAAAATAACCAACTTAAAACTTAATAAATAAAATATTTTTTACAGTTATTGTGAAAAACATAGGAAATTTGCTAATGAATTACTTAAAACAAACATTCTTTGTCACGCTCTTTTTACTTTCATCAAGTGTGACAGCACAAGACAAACCAAACATTGTCTATGTTTTGGTTGATAACTGGGGCTGGGGAGACTTGAGTATTCAGGGCAGTACAATACAAACGCCTAGTATCGATAAGTTTGCGAATGAAGGGTTACGCTTAACTAATTTCAACGTGCAAAATCAATGTACTCCCACTCGTTCAGCTTTACACACAGGTCGTTTACCAATAAGAAGTGGTAATCAAAAAGTCCCTGCTCCAGGGGAGCCTGATGGCTTGGCATATTGGGAATATACACTGCCAGAATTACTTTCAGATGCGGGATATCACACAACCCTTTTTGGAAAATGGCATGTTGGTGCAAATATAAAAAAATTACCAAATTATCAAGGTTATGATTATTTTTGGGGGACACAAGAAGGAACGAATGCTGCAGGTTACACATCTACACCACAGTGGGATCCTACAGTCGCAACCACCCCCTATATTTATGAAGGGGTAAAAGGTAAAGATGCTGAAAAAGTTAAGAAGTTCGATATAGATGCAAAGATAACATTAGATAATGAAGTAACTCAAAGAGCGATTGAAAATATAAAAACACAGGCTAAAACAGGTAAACCTTTTTATAGTTATATTGCGTTTACACATTTTCACCCCCCCTTTACCGTACACCCTGATTTCAAAAACGCATCTAAATCCGGAATTTACGCTGACACTCAAATGGAAGTTGATCACAATTTCGGACAAATTTTAAAAGCTATTGATGATGCCGGAATCTCTGAAAATACTATTGTAATTCTTACCGGTGACAATGGCGCAGGAAACTTCCCTCAAACAGGTGGTCTTGCCGCTGGTGAAGATGGAGGTGGTGGTTCTAATGGCCCTTGGCGCGGTGGATTGAGTACTGCATACGAAGGTGGCTTACGAACACCTGCGATGATCAGGTATCCAAATAAAATTAAAGCTGGTCGAGTGTCAGATGAAATCGTAGGTGATATTGATATGTACACTACTATTGCAAGTTTCGCTGGTGGCGATAAATTAGTACCAGCAGATCGCCCTATTGATGGTGTAAATCAAACAGATTTTTTCTTAGGTAAACAAGAAAAGTCTAACCGCGATCATTTTATCGTTTTTGTTGGAGATGATTTGTTTGCCATTAAATGGAGAAACATGAAAATGCATTTTATGGCTACAGAATCAACACACTCTGTAGCGGTAACTAAATTTACCTTTCCACAACTTTTTGACATTAAAAATGACCCAAAAGAAGCGTATGAGTTATGGGGAAATCAGGGGTATGTACACGGTTGGGTAATGGAACCAATTATGAAAAAGATTGTTGATCTTAAAACAAGCATGGCTATATATAGAAATATAAAACCGGGAGAAGAATTTAAGGGTTACGAAAAAAAGTAATCTAAACTAGTCATCACTAATCCAAATAATAAACAGCCATATAAAAATGGTTGTTCATTACTTCAACGATGAAGGAATGCATTCAGGTTCCTATTCTAAATTTCTAATCATCTACAAATAAAACAGTGTTAGCAGTTAATAATATTATTCTTTTGAGCATGAAATCCTCTTTCAATCGTTTGTATTATTAATTGATTAGCACTAAACCAACAAGAGATAGATTGTTGATTTAATATTCCAAAGAATTTATAACTAATTGAACATGTTGTTGAACATTCTTGGGAACTGTTATTTGCCGATATGTCAATGATAGTCTCTATCTTGAGCAAGCCAAATAAACAAATTAAATGCTAAATTGCTTATTTTATTTAACTGCTATACTTATCTTAAGCATTCATTAAATATGTTTATGCTAAGTTGTGCACTCTTCCAAAACCGCACTTGTTTGTTTAATGAATAATATTCAACACAGAACAACGCGGAGAACCTTATGGTACGCCATTATTATTTAAGCAATGATTTGGACGAATTAGAAGACGTTGAAAACGAGCTTTTAAAAGAGGGATTTACAACACCACAAATGCACGTGTTAAGTGAAAACGATGCAGAAGTACAAAAACATCATTTACATGAAGTGGAGTCGGTATTAAAAAAAGATGTAGTTCATTCGACTGAGATTGGCGCTTTGGTCGGGCTGGCAGGTGCAGTATTGGTATTAACTACAGCATATTTACTCGAATGGACTAATGGCGCAGCGGGTTGGATGCCATTTATATTCTTAGCTGTGGTGGTATTAGGTTTTTGTACTTGGGAAGGTGGGTTTATAGGTATTCAACGCCCCAATGTTGAATTTGTCCGCTTTCAAAAAATGTTAGCCGAAGGTAATCATATATTTTTCGTTGATGCCGAACCAGAGCAAGAACCTCTATTAAAAAGATTAATGAAACATCATCCTAACTTAGTTGTTGAAGGACTTGGCGAAGCTACTCCATCTTGGATCGTTAGAGGCCAGGATAAGTATCATGATTTCATGAAAACAATGCCTTAATAGTATATAACGTCCGAATTTATTCGGACGTTTCATTCAATCTCGATTATTTAATTTTACTTCTGCTAATTATCACAATCCCTTTAATAACCTAACTTTCAATTACTTGTGGTCAAATACCAAAAATAGACTATGTTTAATACATACATAATTATTTGGTCTTTTCGTAGTTTGTAGTGAAAACCCTAAATAAATAATTAGCACTGATTTTGCCAATGTAAATATTGATAACAGTAATAATAATTTAAAAGGATTCATTTGGTATGGCAATTTCGATTGTTATTCTTATACTCGTACTTGCGACTGTAATTTTTCATTTCTTAAGCCCTTGGTGGTTTACTCCCCTCGCCTCTAATTGGAGCTCTATTGATGGCACCATAGACATTACTCTTTGGATCACCGGTATTGTATTTGTCTTAGTAAACTTATTTCTTGCTTTCGTTGTATATAAGTATCGACATAAGAAAGGCCTAAAAGCTGATTATGAGCCAGAAAATAAAAAACTTGAAACTTGGTTAACAATTCTAACCACTATCGGCGTTGCCGCAATGCTCGCCCCAGGTCTTGTGGTTTGGTCTGAATTTGTTCATGTACCCGAAGATGCCAAAGAATTTGAAGTTGTTGGCCAACAATGGAGTTGGAATTATAGATTTCCAGGTGAAGATGGCTTGCTGGGTAAAATTGATAGCGCACAAATTTCAGCTGAAAATCCATTTGGAATAAGTCCAAACGATCCTAATGGCCAAGATGATGTATTAATTAACTCAAACGAAGTACATCTACCAATAGACCAACCAGTTAAAGTGTTACAACGATCAAAAGATGTATTACATAATTTTGCTATCCCGCAATTTAGAGTAAAAATGGACCTAGTCCCAGGTCTAACAAGCTACTTTTGGTTTACCCCAACAAAAATAGGTACCTTTGATGTTCTTTGCCAAGAGCTATGTGGTATCGCCCATTATTTAATGCGCGGCAAAGTTGTTGTCCAAACAGAAGACGACTTTAAGGAATGGCTAAAAAATTACCCTACCTTTGCAGAATCGCTACAACGCCCGAAAGGTGATGTTGTTGCCGGTCAACAATATTATCAGGCATGTGTTGCGTGTCATGGTAGTGATGGTGTTGGTAACGAAGCATTGAATGCCCCAAGACTTGCTGGTCTTTCCGCTTGGTACACTAAGAGACAATTACAATATTTTAAGCATAAAGTAAGAGGAACAACAGCTGAAGACACTTTCGGCGCTCAAATGGCAGCAATGTCAATTACCTTGCCTGATGACAAAGCCATTAATGATGTTTCTGCTTATATAGAATCATTGCCTGACGTAATTATAAAACAAAGTAGCAGCGCAAATATTGAAAAAGGTAAGGCTTTATATCGTAACTGTAGTTTCTGTCATGGCAGTAATGGCCAAGGTAATTACGCTTTAAATGCGCCTAGGCTTGCTGGTCAACATAACTGGTATTTAAAACGTCAATTACTTAACTTTAAAAATGACATACGCGGCAAACATAAAAATGACTTATATGGAAAACAGATGGTGCTTATGTCGCGCCTATTGCAAAGCGATGAGGCAATTGATCAAGTAATTGCTTATATCAATCAACTACAACCTGTTGACAACGAGCAACTCAAAACCGCATCACTAGAATAACAAGTAACCAAATTTTAAAGGTTTTTTATGACACACATTGCGATAGCCGATCAAATAGAAGAAGAGGACCATGAACCAAGTGGTTTTATTCGTAAGTATATTTGGAGCCAAGATCATAAAGTAATTGCTATACAATACGCCATTACTGCCATTTTCGTAGGATTAATAGCATTGGTACTATCTGGGATGATGCGCCTTCAATTAGGCTTTCCAGACAGTTTTTCTTTTATCGATCCTAGTTCATATCTTCAGTTTGTAACTATGCATGGCATGATCATGGTTATTTATTTATTAACTGCACTATTGTTAGGTGGCTTTGGTAACTACTTAATTCCATTAATGGTCGGTGCAAAAGATATGGTGTTTCCTTATCTAAATATGCTGAGCTATTGGACTTATTTATTAGCTGTTATCGTCCTTATTTGTAGTTTTTTTGTCACTGGTGGTCCAACGGGAGCTGGTTGGACGCTTTATCCTCCCCAAGCAATACTGCAAGGCACCCCCGGCTCTGATAAAGGCATTATTTTAATGTTAATTTCATTGGCAATATTTATTGTGGCTTTCACAATGGGAGGTTTGAACTACGTAACTACGGTATTGCAAGCAAGAACTAAAGGCATGACATTAATGCGGATGCCATTAACGATATGGGGTATTTTTATTGCCACAATTCTAGGTCTACTCGCATTTCCTGCTTTGTTAGTTAGCGCTATTATGATGTTGTTTGATAAATTATTAGGTACTAGCTTCTTTATGCCGGCGATAATTTCATTAGGCGAGTCATTACAATATACCAATGGCAGCCCTATTCTATTTCAACATTTGTTTTGGTTCTTCGGACATCCTGAAGTATACATCGTTGCCCTACCTGCATTTGGCATGGTATCAGATGTTATTGCAACTCATGCACGTAAAAATATATTTGGCTATCGAATGATGGTTTGGGCCATTGTTGCAATTGGTGGTTTAAGTTTTATCGTTTGGGCGCATCATATGTATGTAAGTGGCATGAACCCATATTTCGGATTCTTTTTTGCAACGACTACCTTGATTATTGCCGTGCCAACTGCGCTCAAAGTCTATAATTGGGTATTAACACTTTGGAAAGGCAATATTCATTTAACGGTACCAATGTTATTTGCAATAGGTTTTATTTTCACCTTTACTCATGGCGGTTTAACCGGCCTTTGGTTAGGTAATGTTGTAGTTGATTTACCACTATCAGATACCTATTTTGTTGTCGCACATTTTCATATGGTAATGGGGGTATCACCGGTGATGGTATTATTTGCTGCCATTTATCACTGGTATCCAAAAATTACTGGACGATATTTTCATAATGGTTTAGGTAAAATCCATTTTTGGTTTACTTTCTTAGGCACCTACGCAATATACTTGCCGATGCATTATTTAGGCTTCTTAGGCGTACCTCGACGGTATTTTGCCATGGGTGAAACCAATTTTATTCCTGAGTCTGCGGAATCATTAAATGCCAGTATTACCGTGTCTGCAATTATCGTTGGCGTGGTGCAATTAATATTCTTATACAATGTCATCTATAGTTTAAAATATGGCAAAAAGTCACCTCCAAATCCATGGGGAGCAACAAGTTTAGAGTGGCAAACACCTGATCACCCACCCAAACATGGCAATTGGGGAGAAAAATTACCGGTAGTGCATCGCTGGGCTTATGACTTTAGTGTACCTGGCGCTACTGATGATTTTCTACCGCAAAACCTTCCTGATAACGAAGTGAAGATGCTCGACAATTCCATATATGAGGGTCATAGCCCTGAAAAACATGGAGAAGACTCATGAAGGTTTTTAATACATTAAGTGAAAAGCCTTGGATTGGAAGTTCAACAGGAACTGGTTTTGAACACATAGTAGAAGACAATTACACACCAGGTAAAACAGCTCTCAAGTTTTTTCTAACTGTTGTTTCTATGTTGTTTTTCCTTTTTATAATTACTTTCTTGTCACGCACTCAATTTGCTGATTTTCAAGCGTTAGCGGGCGAACCCTGGTTACCGTTAGAAAACAGTAATCAATTGCTGATAAATACTGGTTTAATTTTGTTAGCGAGTATTTTATTGCAAATTTCAGTTCAATTTAGAACAAAAGTTTCGGCCAATGTTAAATTTACTTTGATCACCGTAGCAATGACCACAAGTTTGCTATTTATATTTGGGCAATGGCAAGTGTGGCAACTATTAAACAGCAACGGCTATTATGTTAACTCTAACCCTGCTAATAGTTTCTTCTATTTACTTACCGGTATGCACGCCCTGCATCTACTGGGAGGGCTGTTTGCTGTATTTAGGCTTATCTATATATTTTACCGTAACAATAATTCAAAGAAATTTGATCAAGCTTTACAACTAGCCACAACCTATTGGCACTACCTACTCATATTATGGATTGCATTATTTGGTTTATTAACAAGCTCAACTGAAACATTTAAAACAATAGCCCAAATTTGCGGCTTTTAGGTGATTTATGTCAAATAACAAACACACTGATCAAACAAGCTCTTGGCAAAGTGCTGTAAGCGATTGGTCTGCTGATAAAGAAACGTTCAACATGCCTTGGGGTAAGTTGATGATGTGGATATTCTTGTTAAGTGATACTTTTATATTCAGTATTTTCTTAACCAGTTATATGAAAGTTAGGATGACAACGACAGCCGATTGGCCTAGCTCAAGTGAAGTCTTTGCGCTAACCATTGCAGGAAACCACATACCTTTAGTATTGATCGCGATTATGACATTTATCTTGATAACCAGCAGTGGCACCATGGCAATGGCAGTTAACTTTGCTTATAAGGGAGATAAATCTAAAACATTTTATTTGATGATCTTAACCGCAGTATTAGGTGCATCTTTTGTTGGTATGCAAGCCTTTGAGTGGACTAAGTTAATTGTTGATGAAGGAATCAGACCTTGGGCTAATCCACTAGGTGCAGCTCAATTTGGTTCTATATTTTTTATGATCACTGGCTTTCATGGTTTACATGTCAGTTGTGGCGTTATTTATTTAGCGATAGTCGCTAATAAAGTGCGCAAAGGCGATTATGACAAAAAAGGTTTTCATATTGTTGAGATCACCGGTTTGTATTGGCATTTTGTAGATTTAGTTTGGGTGTTTATTTTCGCCTTTTTCTATCTTTGGTAGCTTACTGGCTATATTAGTTTAATGGAGAATTATCATGAGTCAATCTAGCGATGAACAACATCCAATTAGCCTTTATTTGAAAATATGGTGCTTGTTATTTGTTCTAAGTACACTTTCGTATCTTGTTGACTATTTTCAAGTGCAAGGAATCGTTAGGTGGACCCTAATACTTGTGTTCATGTTTTTAAAAGCAGGATTGATTATAGGTATATTCATGCATGTTAGTTGGGAGAAATACTCAGTAAAATTATTGCTATTTGTGCCCCCTATAGCAATTCTTGTTTTTATTATCCTGATGGCTATAGAGGCTGATTATACTTATTTAAACCGATTAACGTTTTGGCAATAGTTCAAATTTAAAACTAATAATAACAGGCATTTAAAATGGTTGAACAAATAGTTAGTTTACAAAAAAAATTTAGTTTACATGCTTGGGCATATTTTGAAATGTGCAAGCCTAAAGTTGTACTTATGTTGTTAATAACTGCTTTTGTTGGCATGCAATTAACACCTAATTTATCACAAGACACCTCGATAAATCGGCTATCAATAATGTTCATCGCTTTAATTGGGATAGGATTTGCAGCAAGTGCAGCGGCCATTATTAATCACTTAGTTGATGTAAATATTGATAGTAAAATGGTACGTACCCATAAACGCCCTATGGTTGTAGGTAGTGTAAATAGCAATGTTGCTAAACTGTTAGCGACTGTTTTAGCATTTACTTCTATGACCTTACTCATTGTTTATGTAAACGCACTAACGGCGCTATTAACATTTGCTGGTTTAATTGGTTATGCATTCATCTACAGCCTTTATTTAAAACACACGACGCCGCAAAATATTGTTATAGGAGGCTTATCCGGAGCCTTACCGCCATTATTAGGTTGGACAGCGATGACAAACGAAATAACGCTTAATGGCATTGTGCTTTTAGCGATAATCTTCTTTTGGACTCCTGCGCACTTTTGGGCTTTGGCGATAGATAGAATTGAAGATTATAAAAAAGCAAAAGTGCCTATGCTACCGGTCGTAAAAGGTATTCCATATACAAAAAACTGTGTAATTGTATATACCCTTTTAACCATATTAGTCAGTTACATCCCGGTTATTACAGGTATGAGCGGTTATATTTACAGTATGTTCACCGCAGGGCTATCTGCTTGGTTCCTGTATTCAGCAGTCAAACTTAAATTCTTCCCAAATTCTAGCAGTGCTATTAAATGCTTTTATGTATCAATATATTACCTATTAGGTCTATTTATGGCTCTTTTAGTTGATCATTATTGGTTCATTTTTATTCGTTAATGGCCACAATAATGAATGCGCCATCCAAGTTATTCTTTGCCGGGATTGGTTTTATTTTATTTATCTCTATAAGCATCTTGATATATTTAACATTCCCATCAAACAATGCTTCTCACATAGTACCTCCACGAATTAGCGGTACAATTTTAATTACACCCTATGAATTAGCTCCATTTACACTTGTCGATCAAAATAATCATCTATTTAACAATGATAATTTAATCGGTAATTGGCATTTAATCAGTTATGGCTATTTGCAATGTCCTGATGTTTGTCCAACGACCCTATTGTTGTTGACGAAGCTTAAGGAGCAGTTACAAAACAAACCGTATATTATTAATTACGTGTTTTACAGCGTCGATTCAAACAGAGATAGGCCTGAGAATATAAAACAATACTTACGATTTTTTGATGATAAATTTATTGGTTTAACACAAGACAAATTAGCAAATATGAAAGATGCTTTTGCCGATACTTTAGGTATTAAAGCAAATGTTGAAACTAATATAATAAACAATGTTCCCCAAGTTAATGTTAGCCATGGTGTTCATTTGTTTTTAATAAATCCTACCGGCAAACTCGTTGCAGTTTTTAAACCATACCCGTCAATAAGCGAACTCGATAATACCTTGCCAACATTTAATCAGGCATGGCTATTTGAAGATATAACCAAAACAATTGACTATATAAATATAAAACATTCCAGTTAGAGACCCTTTTTAAAACGTAAAATTAAACTATGAATACAATAACAATTACGTTATTCCATTAGTCATTCTAATCTTTTATTTAAAATACCTTCGCCTCCAATAACTCTAACATAAACTTTAACCAATACCCTGTGGATAACACGGTGATCAAATAACCACCAATTTACTTACGTGCTTTGAATTCACTGACTCATCTAATGCAGCCATACTTGTAGATAACTACGCGGTAGGTGAATATTCACATACTTTATTTAAGAGTTAGCAGGGTTAGTGATGTATTATCATTAAGGGTTAGCGGAGTTATCGCCTTTAGTTGGTACGGAGTTATCAGAGTCCTATTGATTTCATCTCTCAGGGTTGTTAGAGTTATCAAATAATTGCATTTAATTGAGAGAATTTAGCTATGCGCTTCCCTATCGTTTTGTTGTTTAACCCAGAATCAAATGATTACAAAGTCACCGTTCCTGACATGCCTGGTTGTAGCTGTAGAGCTAAAACAATGGACATCGCTTTAAATGAAATTATTGCTGTTATAGAAGGCCATCTTTCTTTGTTAGCAGAATACTCAGAGGACATTCCAAGCGCTTCGACTTTTGAAGTTCATGTTAGTAAAATGGAATTTAGAGGGGGTGTGTGGGCAGTAGTCGATATCGACATCACCCCATTTTTAGGTAAAAGCCATAAAATTAATGTGACACTACCAGAACTGTTAATTAAGAAAATAGATGAGCGGGTTTCATCAAATCCAAACTATGCTACTCGTTCTGGTTTTTTGGCTACTGCTGCTATAAATGAATTAAAAGATAGTTAAATCGATTCGGATAAATGGATATCAATTTGTCACTAGAATAAAGACAAAGCAGCTATTGATGTTTAGAACACTGTAAAAAAAGCGCAGCTAACCAAGGTTAGCTGCGCTTTTAATTTTTGAAGTTGAAATAAAAAGCCTTTAGTTAATTAAGTGCCTTATATCTATAGAATTAATTGCTTGCTCTAAATCACTTACAAATCCAAGTCGGCCTAGTAATGGTGCTTTGAATGTTGATTTAAGTAATTCAATGTTCTCTTCAAGGTATGGCATATGAACGGGATGATTTGCTACCCAGCCAACAATGTTAACGCCGTCGTTAATAATGCTTTCATACGTTAAAATGGCATGATTTAAACAGCCTAATTTCATACCTACAACTAAAATTACATCCAGTTGTTGTTGTCTGACAAAATCAGAGAGAAATTCTCCGTTACCTAAAGGTAAGCGCCAGCCACCCGCTCCTTCAGTTATGATCACATCCGATTTTATTTGCATAACTTCGTTAAAATGTTCACAGATCAGTTCTGTTGTTATTTCAGTATTATCGTTCAAGGCTGCGATATGCGGTGCTATCGGCTCAGCAAAAGCAATAGGGTTAATATTTGTAATTGACTGCTGACAATTCGCCTGGCCTTGTAAAAGCTTGGCATCTTGATTTACAAGGGTGTCGTCAACTAAATCACATCCAGCAGAAACAGGCTTAAAAACAGCAACACTTTTATTACTGGCTACTAAGCTAGCCGTTAATGCTGTGGCAATTAAAGTTTTTCCTGCATCTGTATCTGTTGCTGTAATAAAAAAACTACTCATGAGTATTCATCACCATACCGGTACAAAGTTGATAGGTTGCAGGGTAAACACCCTGTTTTGTCAAATATCCGTCATATGCTTGTGTCATTTTTTTCCAACGGTTTTTGCCTGACAGCCCTTTACGAGCTCTGTTTGGAACTTTACTGGCACCTAAATTTTTAAGCTCTTTTGCTAAGTGTCGTACATTATCATAATCAAGTACAACCGGTTTTTTCTCAAGTTTAGTTATGCTCAAACCACTAATTTGTAAAGAGTTTTCAATATCAATTAATTCATTAAAATCGATCACATGGTCATCATTGTCAACACTAAGCCATGATTGCTTTAATTCAGTTAAAGTACCATCTAATAAACTTGAGAAAATCAGTACTCCGTCAGGTTTTAATATCCGCTTTATTTCAATAAACGCATCTGTTAATGGGTTACACCACTGTATAGCAAGGTTAGAAAATACTATATCAACACTGTTATCAGCCAATGGTATATTGTGCATGTCGGCATTTAGCCAATTTATGTTTTTGTTACGGTTTAATTTTGAAAAGTTTAGCATTTCTTTTGATAAATCTAAGCCTATTACAGTATTAAATTTAGTTGCTAAAACTTCAGCAAAGTAACCAGTACCACTACCCAAATCTAATACTACACTGTCGGTGTTTTTAGGTAGTTTCGACAGCAATAATTCCCCAGAATAGCGCTGTAATCTAGCAGAATCATCATAAGATGATGATGCATTACCAAATGTATTGGCAATTTGTAGTTTTATTTGTTCTGAAGGCATTTGCCTATAACCTCATTAATGCGATTAGCTAACTCACTGATATCATTGTCGTTATGGTTAGAGGTTATAGTAACGCGTAACCTTGACTTGCCGTTTTCAACAGTAGGTGGACGAATTGCGGTTAGCCAAAAACCATTGTTTTTTAATTGCTGCTGGCAAAACAATGCGCTTTCTTCACTACCGGTTAAAATACCAATTATTGATGACTCTGAATCAGTTATTTCGATACATTCATCGAGTTTAGATTTGAATAAATTTGTAAGTTTGCTTATTTTTTCTCTACGCCAACGTTCAGAATGACAAAGCTTAATGCTGGCAATTGTTGCCAACGCATTAGCAGCAGGCATAGCCGTTGAATAAATATAATCACGACAACGGTTAACTAAATAATCAATAAACTCTTCGCTACCAGTAACCGCAGCACCTTGCGTTGCTAGCGCCTTACCAAAGGTGATCATTTGAATTAGATGACTGCCTTTTTCAATTCCTTGTTGGGAAAATGTACCTTGGCCATTATTGCCAAGTACACCAACACCATGGGCGTCATCAATATATAAATTGGCCTGATGTTTTAAAGCCGCATCATTAAGGCCAGATAAATTCCCCGTATCGCCATCCATACTGTAAACGCCTTCAGCAATGATTAACTTGTCAATAGAATTACTATTGCTGAGCATCTCGTTGAGCTGATTAATATCGTTATGCTTAAAGCGCTTACTTTTAGCTCTAGAGTTAAAAGCACCATCAATCAGAGAAGCATGACTAAGTTTATCTAGGTAGAAACCGGTATTGGTATTTTGCCCGAGTGTAGATAACACCCCGGAATTAGCGCTAAAGCCAGTTGAAAACAACAAGCACTTAGGTGCTTGTTGCCAATCAGCGATCAATTCTTCTAACTCTTGATGGGCTTTACTGTAACCAGTTACCAAACTCGATGAGCCAGAGCCACAACCATATTGTTCTATGCCTTTAATATAAGCCGACTTTATATCTGGGTGCTGACTTAACCCAAGGTAATCATTACTTGAAAAGTTTATGTATTTAACACCTTGATGTATCAACAAACGCCCGGTACCTTTATCTAATACTTTACGAGTTCGATAAAGATTTAACGCTTGTTGCTTAGCAAGCTGTGCTTGTATAAACGAAAATGACATTGGCTAACTGGTACTATTCTACAGTGGCGTCGTAAAACAAATCTTTATTTTCGTTATTCACAATAGCCGTTCTTAGTGCATATTCTTCGTCTGCTTGTTGCCCTTCTGTTTGAGCATTTAATCGTTCAGTATTAATACCTAACTTTTTAAATAACATCATATCGGCATCAGCTTCAGGGTTATCTGTAGTAAGCAATTTACAACCATAGAAAATTGAATTAGCGCCGGCAAGGAAACACATTGCTTGCATTTGTTCATTCATTGCATCACGACCTGCAGATAGTCGAACATGTGATTTTGGCATCATTAAACGTGCCACAGCGATACAACGAATAAAATCAAAGTTATCTAAATCCGCAACCTCAGCTAATGGCGTACCATCAATTTTAACTAGCATGTTAATAGGAACACTTTCAGGTTGTTTGTCGAGGTTGGCAAGTTGTACTAATAATGATGCCCGATCAACTGAAGTTTCGCCAAGCCCCATAATACCGCCACTACACACTTTCATGCCTGAACCTCGAACATTGTCTAAGGTGTCTAATCTGTCTTGATAGGTACGCGTTGTAATGATTTGGTTATAATGTTCAGGAGACGTATCTAAATTGTGATTGTAGTAATCTAAACCAGCGACACTAAGTGTATCTGCCTGCTCTTTTGATAACATACCAAGCGTCATACATGTTTCCATGCCTAGCTCTCTTACACCCTCAACCATTTTTACAATATGGGGCATATCGCGAGCTTTTGGATTTCTCCAACCTGCGCCCATACAAAAACGAGTGGAACCCTGTGCTTTAGCCTTTTTAGCGGCTTCTAACACATTATCAACTTCCATTAATTTTTCTTTATCAACATCAGTGCTGTATCTGGCACTTTGTGAACAATATTTACAATCTTCCGGGCAAGCGCCAGTTTTAATTGATAATAATGTGCTCACTTGTACTTCGTTTGGATTAAAATTAGCTCGATGCACAGTTTGTGCTTGAAACATTAGATCGTTAAACGGTAAATTAAAAAGTGCTTGTACTTCAGATACGGTCCAGTCGTTTCGGACAATGGCATTTATTGACATAAGATTCTCTGTAGATGTAACTGCTATATAACGGGTTATTGCATGTTTTGCATTTAATGGGTAGTCTAGCTTTCTCAATCAGCCTGTCAACTAACTAAAAGACTAATTGTTTACCTATGGTTAAAAAGTATACAGAAATCTTAACGTATGACCAAGAACATCTTTGGCACCCATACACTTCAATGGCTACGCCGCTGCCATCTTACCTTGTCGAACACGCTGAAGGTGTATATTTACATTTATCCAGCGGTGAAAAAATCATCGATGGTATGTCATCTTGGTGGTCTGTTGTCCATGGTTACAATCACCCTGCGTTAAATGATGCGATGAAAGTACAAATAGATAAGTTCTCACATGTAATGTTTGGCGGTTTAACTCATCAACCGGCTGTAGATTTAGCAGAAAAGCTAATCAACTTAACGCCTGCAGGTTTAAATAAAGTATTTCTTGCCGATAGCGGCTCTGTAGCGGTAGAAGTTGCTATAAAAATGGCTATCCAATATCAACATAGTAAAAATAAACCAGCTAAAAATAGGCTTCTGACTATTAAAAATGGTTACCATGGTGATACGTTTGCTGCTATGTCTGTTTGCGATCCTGTTAATGGTATGCATCAATTGTTTAGTGGATTTATTACTGAAAACTACTTTGCAGACGCTCCACAAATTGGTTTTAATCAAACGTGGCACGAATCTGAGTTGGATAGTATAAAGCAACAGTTTAATGATAATCATCAACATATTGCTGCACTTATATTAGAACCGATAGTACAAGGTGCTGGTGGTATGCGTTTTTACCACCCTGAATTTTTAAAAGCTTGCCGAGAATTGTGCGATCAATACGATGTTTTACTAATTGCCGATGAAATTGCTACGGGATTTGGTCGCAGCGGAAAATTATTTGCCTGTGAGCATGCAGGTATTAGCCCTGATATCTTATGTTTGGGTAAGGCATTAACTGGAGGTTATCTTACACTTGCAGCAACACTATGTACTGAACATGTGGCTACAATCATCAGTGAAGGAGAAGCTGGTGTGTTTATGCATGGCCCTACGTTTATGGGCAACCCACTAGCCTGCGCCGCGGCAAATGCTAGTTTAGATTTACTTGTTAACAATGACTGGCAAAGCCAAGTAAGTAATATTGAAGCACAATTAAAAACCGAACTTTTACCGTTAGCTACTAATAGAAATGTTGAGAATGTTCGAGTGCTTGGTGCTATTGGCGTAATAGAAGCTAAGTATTCGGTGAACATGGCAAACATTCAAAAGAAATTTGTTGAACTTGGTGTTTGGATCAGACCTTTCGGCAAGCTTATTTATATAATGCCACCGTTTGTGATTAGCCGAGACGAATTATATAAATTAACCACGGCAATGGCTAAAATCATTGATTGTGATGATCTTTTTAATAAATAAAATAAACAAACGTTAAAATAAGCCTGTTTAAGGTATTATACCAACTCCATTAAATAATTGATCAATTTAGAACTATGTATTAGTAGGGAGAACAAGCCAAATTTATTTGATTTAGTTATTCTATATTAAACAAATTTGGCGCAGTTATCATTGCTAATACAAGTTCCCAAAGGGCGAGTTTAAAAGGCTTATCTACTGCGTTATTAATTTTGACAAGGGAATTACCATTATCTGCAATCAATGCCTTGTATATAAACCTTTTAATTCTCGCTAAATGAGCAATTATTTAATGGATTTGGTATTAATTGGTGTATTAAAGTAAGTATTGCTTGAGTCTAATTTTAGCCTAGGTAAAATACACCCATTCAAAAAGCGCATATTTTTAAAATGCGTTTATTAATCTATTAATTATTCAAATAAAATGAGGTCAATAATGACATTTACTGCAATTACTGATGCCCTAGCGGGTAAATCAGCTGTTGGCGAAACAGTGACAGTAAAGGGTTGGATCAGAACCCGCCGTGACTCTAAAGCCGGTATTTCCTTTTTAGCTATTCACGATGGTTCGTGTTTCGATCCTATTCAAGCAGTTGTGCCAAGTGATTTGAATAATTATGAAGAAGAAGTTTTAAAATTAACTACTGGGGCATCAGTTTCTGTAACCGGTACGCTTGTTGAGTCTATGGGTAAAGGTCAATCGTTTGAAATTCAAGCGACGAATGTTGAAGTACTTGGTTTTGTTGAAGACCCAGATACTTACCCAATGGCGGCAAAACGTCATTCAATTGAATTTTTACGTGAACAAGCTCATTTACGTAATCGCACTAATATAGGCGGCGCCGTAACTCGCGTTCGTAACTGTTTAGCGCAAGCTATTCATCGCTTCATGCATGAAAAAGGTTACTTCTGGATCAGCACGCCTCTAATTACTGGGTCTGATACCGAAGGTGCAGGTGAAATGTTCCGTGTAAGTACGTTAGATTTAGAAAACTTACCTCGTGATGATAAAGGTGCAGTTGATTACACCGAAGATTTTTTCGGTAAAGAAACATTCCTAACGGTATCTGGTCAGCTTAACGCTGAAACGCTAGCCTGTGCCATGTCTAAGGTTTATACCTTTGGTCCTACATTCCGTGCTGAAAATTCAAATACTTCACGTCATTTAGCAGAGTTTTGGATGATGGAGCCTGAAATTGCCTTTGCTGATTTAGGCGATGCAGCTACACTTGCTGAAGAAATGTTACGTTATGTATTTAAAGCTGTTTTAAAAGAACGCCCAGATGACATGGCTTTCTTCCAACAACGAGTTGATAAAACCGTTATTGACCGTTTGCAATCAGTAGTCGATTCAGACTTTGTGCGTATGGATTACACCGATGCTATCGATATCTTACAAAAATGTGGTAAGAAATTTGAAAACAAAGTTGAATGGGGTGTAGATTTAAATTCAGAACACGAACGTTACCTTGCTGAAGAGCATGTTAAAGGTCCACTGGTATTAATGAATTACCCGAAAGACATTAAAGCTTTTTACATGCGTTTAAATGATGATGGTAAAACAGTTGCTGCTATGGATGTACTTGCGCCAGGTATCGGTGAGATCATTGGTGGCGCACAACGTGAAGAACGTTTAGATGTACTTGATATGCGTTTAGGTGAAATGGGCTTAGACAAGGCTGATTACAGTTGGTACCGCGACTTACGTCGTTACGGCACTGTTCCTCATGCTGGTTTTGGCTTAGGCTTTGAACGTTTAGTTGTTTATGCAACAGGCATGCAAAACGTTCGTGACGTGATCCCTTTCCCACGTACACCGAATAATGCTGATTACTAATATATTTGCTGCGCATTTATATAATAATTAAAATAAAAAAGGCGCATAGCGCCTTTTTTGTATTTAAAATTAAAACATTTAAATTTAACATACAGATTAAGTGATAGTTACAAATGTAGCATTCAAGGCCTGACTTAAATCTTTAGGTGCGAGTTCAATTTCTAAACCACGTTTACCAGCACTCACATAAATGGTTTGATGCTGCTCTGCACTTTGATCAATAACAGTAGTTAATAATCGTTTTTGCCCTAATGGACTAACTCCTCCTAATACGTAACCAGTGCTTCGCTCTACAGTTTTAGGTTCTGCCATTGACACCCTTTTAGATTTACTAGCTTTGGCAAACAGCTTTAAATTTAATTGCTGCTCTACAGGTACAATTGCCACTAGAAGTTTATTTTGCTCATTAACGACAACTAACGTTTTAAATACCCTACTTGCTTCAATGTTAAGTTTCTCTGCGGCCTCTATACCATACGAAGCAGCATTTACATCATGGATGTATTGATGAACCTCAAAATCAATTTGATATTTTATAGCGAGATTTATTGCAGGAGTCATAGCGTACCAATAAGTATATTACTGCCAAATTTCAATAAAATCATCAGCAGTTTTTCTTGTTTTGTTAGGTAATTCTTTACTCTTAGAGCCAATATATATGAAGCCAACAATGTCATTGTTGGCTGATATACCAAGCCCCTTTTTTACTATATTGCTATAAGCTACATCACCTGTACGCCACATAGAACCAAACCCTAACGCAGTGCTAGCCATCTGTACTGCATGGGCAGCACAACCAGCAGTAACTAATTGCTCTTGTTCCGGTACCTTTGGGTGCTTTTTATAATCTGTTGATACCACAATGAGTAATGGCGCCCGGTAAGCCATTTTTTCGGCTTTAGCAATTTTAAACTCGTCGTTTGTTATCGCTTTAATTGCATCAACATATATGTTGGTTAACTTTGTTAAACCATCGCCTTCTATTTGATGAAATTTATAAGGGTTTAATCCAGCATGATCAGGAACTGCCATGGCGGTAGCAAAAATGGATTTTAATTGTTCAGGTGAAGGGCCGGGTTCAGCTAAGAAACCATTTGATTGTCTTGATAATAAAAATTTAATCGCGGACATAAATTGAATTTTAATAAATGAGAATGATTTAAATTAACATAAAAACAGACCTGAAAAATAATTTTCAGATCTTTTTGGTATTTTTTCAAAAATAAATTTATTCAATTGGTTTTACATCATCTTCTTCAGGTTTAAAAAGCCAGTAATCTAAACTTACGTATCGGCCCGCACCAATAAAAAATAATGCTAATAACATAATAAAATAAGTGGAGGCGAATTCTATACCATTATTTAGTAATACCACATTACCTTTTTCGTAAAGCCATTCAGGATTACCATTCTTATCTACAATTTCTCTAATCTTAGTTAGTCTTGTACCTGCTTCTTCGCTATTTTGTAGACTGCTATCGGCACTTTCAAAGCCAACCCAAGAAAACACCTGAGCTGAACTGGTATCTGGATTCGTAGGAGTAACAGCGAACCAGCCATTATCTAAATGAACAGTTGTTGCCGCCACAATCATGGTAAACATTAAGGGAATACTGAGTAAACGTGTTGCTAAGCCAATTAAAATTAACCAACCTCCAAAAAATTCAGTCCACGCGGCTAAATTGGCTAAAATTTCAGGAAATGGTAATCCAAGCCCCCACTCTGCATTCCCAAACCACTCAGCAATTTCAGGTTTGACCATAATTTGTTCAAACAGATCAAGTTCACTATTACTTAATTGCATCTTGTTATAGCCCGCGATAATAAATACTGGCGCTAAAAAAATTCTTATTAATAAAGCAGGTATAGCATCTAGCTTCAACAACTTATCAACTACCGTGTTATATAAATTTATGATATTCATTTTTGTCCTTAAATTAGTATTTATTTTATTTCTATATTTCAATAACTAATAAGAACATTGTAGTTCAAATTATATTTCATACATTTTTTGTTTAAACAATATGTGTAATTTAACGATTAATTGTAAATATTTTTTAATATAGAGAAGTTAACAAAGATCTTTTACTCATTGCGATGTATATTGAATATAAGAAGTAATTTTCAACAAGACGTGAGGATATATGTCTGAAAAACCAAGTTTTATTAAAAAAGTATTCAATAAATTATGGGTAATATTAAATACCTCTAGAAAGGTGTTTTTAAATTTAGTCTTTTTTGGCTTCATCATATTTTTATACAGTGTATTAACTGACGACTCCCATGAAGTTAAAATTCCTGATAAAACGGCTTTAGTTCTTAACTTTTATGGCACCATTGTTGAACAAAAGCATACTGTTGATCCGGCTGATGCCATAATGCAAGAAGCATTTGATCAAAAAGAAGAGAATCCTGAAATGTTGATCACAGAGATTAAAGATGTGATCAAAACGGCTAAAAATGATGTTCGAATCAAATCATTAGTTCTTTACCCTCAAAATTTGCAACGTGCAGGCTTACATCATTTACAAGAAATTGGTGCAGCCATTAATGATTTTAAACAGTCAGGAAAAGAAGTTGTCGCTTTTGGAGATTATTTTAGCCAAGACCAATATCATATAGCGTCATACGCAGATAAAGTATGGATAAACCCTGAAGGTGCGATAGTTCTAGAAGGTTATGGCCGTTACAGAACTTACTTTAAAGCAGCGTTAGACAAACTTAATGTTACTGCACATGTATTTAAAGTTGGAACTTATAAGTCCGCTGTTGAACCATATCTACGAGACGATATGTCAGAAAAAGCCAAAGAAGCAAACAAACAGTGGCTTGATCAGCTTTGGACAAGTTACAAGTATGATATAGCTGAAAACCGTAATTTGGATATGGCTAACTTTGATGAAACCGCTGTTGGCTTATTAGCAAAGCTTGAAAAAGCAGAAGGCAGCTTTGCTTTATATGCATTACAAAGTGGCTTAGTTGATGAACTTAGAACTCGTGAACAAATTCGGCTTGCTATGATAGAAAAAGTTGGTAAAGCAACAAGTGGCGATCATTTTAGTCAAATTTCTTACAAAGATTACTTAAAAGCAAATAAAGCCCCTTTCCCAGTTGTTAATCCTATGACTGATAAAGTTGCAATCATTGTTGCCAAAGGAACTATTTTAAATGGAGATCAAGAACCAGGTACTATAGGTGGAGATTCAACTGCCAAACTTTTACGAAAAGCTCGTTTAAACGATAAAGTAAAAGCGGTTGTTTTAAGAGTAGATAGCGGTGGAGGCAGTGCTTATGCTTCAGAAATCATTCGTCAAGAAGTTGAATTATTAAAAGCAGAAGGCAAACCAGTTATTGCTTCAATGGCCAATTATGCTGCATCAGGAGGTTACTGGATTTCAGCATCAGCAAATGAAATTTGGGCATCACCAAATACCATCACTGGTTCAATTGGTATTTTTGGTATGTTTCCTACATTTGACCGTGCCCTTGATAAATTAGGTATTCATACTGACGGTATAGGTACTTCTGAATTGGCTGGCCTTGGTGTTAGTCGTCCATTAGATAAAGATATTGGTAATATCATTCAAGCAAGCATTAACCGTGGATACAAAGAGTTTATAACTCTAGTTTCTGAAAATCGTGGTATGACGCTCGAACAAGTTGATGCTATCGCTCAAGGTCGTGTTTGGACTGGAGCTAAAGCTCAAGAGTTAGGATTAGTTGATAAACTAGGAAATCTTGATGATGCAGTTATTGCTGCTGCAGACAGAGCTGGTTTAAAGACTTATGACACTTGGGTTGTTGAAAAAGAGCTTAGTGCAAAAGATATGTTTTTAAGAAATATGTTTGAATCAGCACAAGTATTTTTACCTGAAAGTGAATCTACTATGATGAACTTATCTAACCCTACCCTCAAACAACGCATTATGGCAATGATTAATGAGTTTGAAAGTATCAATCAATTAAATGATCCTAAAGGTGTGTACTCGTTCTGCTTAGCTTGTGAAGTGAACTAAACTACAGTTTTATAAACTAATAAAAAAGCCTCATATTTGAGGCTTTTATTTTGTGACAATTTTAGTAGATTAAAAGAGTTTCACGTTACGACTTAACAAATACCGCTTTTACTCGTGCAAGTAAATCTTTCTCATCTTCTAACAATGCTCCACAATTTAACCATTGCTTTAGTTTCGTTGTAACATTGATTTCTTCACCCTGCACCATCTTATCTGATAATAATTGAACCTGAACGGCCAACCTTTGTTCAGAAAACTGTGCTGGTGATTCGATGTTAGCAAGAATTTCAAGTTCTAAAGTGATCTGTTCGCGCTGCTCTTTATTACTTTCTTTACCTAGAGCCAATTGAACGGTTTTTTGCCAACTCGCTGGCAAAGCTAGGTAACAGCTGTTTTGATCAAGATTAGACTCACTAGTAATGTCTGCCATAACGCTAAATAAATTAACGAATACTTGCTGTTTTGCTGCAGATTGAGATGCTTTAATCTTAGCCTTGACATTATTTTCAGCAGTTATCGCTTGATTCAATAACGCTTTAAGTAAAGGTTTCGTGCTTTTTAAGTTACTGATCAACATTTCAATGTCGGCAAGTAGCTTTTGTTGTTCTTTTAATTCAACAGCCGAAGTTACTGCGTCATTTAATGTAGTTAATTGTGATGTAAATTCATCGGCTTGAGCAGTTAATTGTACTTGCTCTTGTTGTTTAATTTCATTGCGTTTGGCAAAAGCTTTATCATTAATTTTTCTAAACGACATCCATAGGCTATTTTCTTTATTCGGACCTGCATGGCCTATATCTTGCCATTTATGTTGTAAAGATTTAAGTTCATTAATCGCTGAAAATACATCTTCACTGTCAAGTTGCAGCTTTGCCTTCTCAATTAATGCCTGTTTTGCTTCAGCGTTATCATGGTGGAATGCATTAATAGACTTTTTAAGTGGTTCTACTAATTTATTAAATTTAGGCTGTATTTTTACATATTCTGAACGGTCTACTTCACCAGAATCACGCCATTCTTTTAATAGTTTATGTAGTTGATTATCAATGTCACGCCAATTTACTTGTTCAGCTTTTGATTCTGTCAAAAGAACATCAAGTTTGCCGATTATTTCCAACTTTTGTTGCAAATGATTTGCTCTAATATTTGCTTGTTCTGCATAAAAAGCACGACATGGAGCAAAAGCAAGTTCACAAGCTTCGTTAAAGTGGTCATTCAGCTCTTTATCTAAAAGTTCATCTGCATGGCCTAACGAATTCCAATGTTTTCTGAACGTTTTTACCTGCTCAGCTTGAGCTGTAGGGTTATCTAATGGTTGTTCTACAAGAGCTTTGATTTCAGCTAACATTTCTTGTTTACGTGGTGTTACAACGAATGCTTCTAGTTCATGTAATTCATTAATTTTGCCGGTAACCGTTTCAAAATCTGAAGTTAATCGTTCTTGCTGACTTACTGACAAATCATTAAATAAATAAGTTAGTTTTTTATGCAGACCAAAAGCTGATTTATATTTTCCATTTGCCATTAAACGTTTTAATTCAGACACTTTTTTGCGGAAATGCTCAAATGCTAAATGTTGTTCTTTCACAAGCGGTTTGAGTGCTTTAGACCAACTACTTTGCAATTCATCTCTGGCACTAATAATAGATTGTGGTAACACATCATTAGCCAAATCATTTATTTGCTGCCATTGTTGTTGCCACTGTTCAAAAACAGGTTTGCGAAGATTTAGCTCCTCTATTGTTGCAGGAATAGCTAAGGTAGATAATTTAGAAATAAGTGATGTCGCACTGCTTACGCATTCTGCAACTTCAGGTAATTGGTTCAGCTTCTTATGTAAGCTTTTAACTTGTTTATATAAATTATCTTTCTCTGAATCGACTACTGTAGATGACTCAATTTGAACATTTATGTTGTCTAAATGTTGACTGACTTTAAATTCATCTAGTTCAGTATTTTCAAATACTGCTTCACTAATCTGCTGAGAAATTATCGTTATTTCAGTATTAATTGCTTGTTTTTCGGCTTGCTGCTTAGTTTTTTGATCTTTTATAAATTGCTCGTGTAAGTAAACTTCTTCTCGTTGAGCAAAATGTTTTTTCAATTGCTGTTGTATATGTTCATATTTATCAAGGTGTTGTTGTTTTTCTTCGATACTTAAATTTTCGAAATCTGCAACAACAGTATGCCATTCTTCCTCTAAAGAACCTTTACGCTCTTGCATATCAGCAAAGTCTTGCAGGTCTTTTAAGGCAAGTAACTTTGATAAAAGTAACTGTAATTGCTTTTTAATTTTTTCTGGTTTAGCAGCAAGCTCTTGTAAATTTGTTAGTTTATTAACCAGCTCTGTTTTAAATTCGCCATCACTTAATTTTTTATCAAGTTTCTCAAGTAAGCTGATTTCATTAATATCTGATAAAATTTCACGCTGTAAATCAATATTGTCGGTTTTGACCATGAATTGAGCTAGAGAATGAGGTTTGTTTACTTTAGTAATTAGTGCCTGTAATAGTACATGATCATGTTCAATCATCAGCCAGCTTTCTAAAAACGATGCTTTGTCACACTGTTTTAAATAACTAACTTTTTGAGATGCAGTTATTACATTTCCAGGTTCTAAAATTTGTAATTGCAGACGTTGATGAGCGAACTGGCGAATATTTAATTTATTGTGTGTATTAGCACAGCTAAGAAATTGATCTACATTATTTAGTTTAAGCAGAGCAGCTCTGCAAACTAATTCACTAGTGTCATGTTCTATCAACTGCTTAATAATTTCTACATTACGTTGCTCAAGTAAATCGAATTCTTGAATTGCTTGTATACGAACGTTGGCATCTTTATGCTGCCACTTTGCTTTGAAAAATTTGTCAAATATCATAAGTTTGTGAACCTGGCTATATCATCATTGCTATCTGAAGCTTCAGCTGTTGCAGCTTGTTTAAATTGTTTTTTTAACTGGGCTTTGGTTTTATGAACGATGCCACCATCACTGCCGATAGTAAGAATATCATCACTATTTAAATGTCTTGACTGATAAGCCATAGCAAGCTGAAGAGCCGAATCTCTTTGCGCTTTATCAACAGGAGTGCCTTCTGGCCATTTACCAGTTTCAGCCGCATGTTTAAGACGTTCATACATTTCAATCGACATATTATCGACAACTTCAAAAAGATCCATGACTACTCTACTTCTTCTTTAACATTAAAATTCTAACACGATTTATGATATACCAAGAAAAACCTAAAACGGCACTTCCTGCAGCGATATTATATTGCCATGACTCAGGAGAAGGCTCTCCCCAAAACATAAAGCCAAAGCCACCACAAAATAACAACATGGCGACCATAGACTGATTCATTAATTTTTGCGAAACTTCAAGACGAGTTAACTGTTGCATATTAACTCGTTGTTCCTCATTTAAATCACCTAAAATACACTGGCAATGATTACATACAGCAGCTTTAGATGATATTCGTTTTGAACATTTAGGACAATTAATTAATGCCATAGAGACCTCTCAATTTTGTATGATTAATTTTACCTAAAAAAAACGTCCTTGCGGACGTTTTTTTACAAATTAACTCAATTTTTTTCTAAAAAATAAGTTAAAGCTTCTTTTCCCATATATCAGCATTCTTAATACCAAGTTTTTTAGGATCAAATGTGTATTTTTCAACACCTGCTTTACGCTGCTCTTCATAATCTTTTAATGCTTTAAGCGCAGGTTTTGACATAAAGAAAATAATTAGGATGCCAACTATATTTAACCATGCCATAAGACCTACACCAATGTCGCCCATCCCCCAAGCTACGTCGGCAGCTTTTACCGTACCGTAAAAGGTTGCAGTCATTATTGTTGCTTTTAACATGAAAGTTAACGCTGGTACTTTAAATGTGCGTCTAATCCAATAGATATTATTTTCAGCAATAAAGTAATAGGCCAATATTGTAGTAAAGGCGAAAAAGAATAATGCAACGGCTATAAATGGTTTTCCTACACCAACAAACACGCTATCTACTGCCATCTGAGTAAATGCAGGACTGTTAGCGGCTACTTCTGCAGCTACATTTTGAATAATAAACGCATCACCAACACCATGTACATTGTATGCGCCAGTAATAAGGATCATAAATGCAGTTGCAGAACAAACAAATAACGTATCAATATAAACTGAAAAAGCTTGTACTAAACCTTGTTGAGCCGGATGATCTACTTCAGCAGCAGCTGCTGCATGTGGACCAGTTCCTTGACCTGCTTCATTTGAATAAACACCGCGCTTAACACCCCAGCCAATTGCTGCGCCAACACCTGCCATAGGTGTAAAGGCATCGTTAATAATTAACATGAATACATGTGGTAATTGGTCGATGTTTAAACCAATGATAACGATTGAAATTAAAATATAAGCAAGCGCCATAAAAGGTACTACTATTTGAGTGAAATGAGCAATACGCTTAACACCACCAAAAATGATAAAACCGAGTAATAACACAATTGCGGTAGCAGTATAAATTTTAGCATAACTAATAACGCCCAATGCAGTATCAAGAGTACCTGCAGTACCAAAGGCTTGCTCTACAGCTTCACCAATACCATTGGATTGCACCATAGGCAGCATAACGCCACAGGCTAAAATTGTTGCTATGGCAAATATCCAGGCATACCATTTTTGTCCCATCGCTTTTTCAATGTAGTACGCTGGACCACCGCGATAAGCGCCATCATCTTCTTCTTTATAAATTTGCGCTAATGTTGATTCAACATACGCTGTCGACGCACCCAAAAAGGCAACAACCCACATCCAAAATACGGCACCTGGTCCACCAAAACCAATAGCAGCAGCAACACCAGCAATATTACCTGTACCAACACGGCCAGATAATGAAACGGCTAAAGCTTGAAAAGATGAAATACCCTTATCTGAACTTTTACCTGATAACAGTAAACGGTACATTTCTCGAAAGAAACGAACTTGTACAAAACGAGTTTTGTATGAGAAAAACAGACCAGTACCTAAACAAAGGTATATTAAAAATGGACTCCATATAATGCCATTTATAAAATTAACAAACTCTAGCAAAGTAAACCCCTAAAAATTATTTCTATTTATTGTTATGTAACCCGCACCACTGTCATATATGTATGTGGGTGTTATTTTTTGTATATGCTGAGTTCATAATTATGAACTCAGCTTAATATGACTTATCTTAGATCATCTACAACATGATAGATAGCAGTCAAAGTATCTCTACCAAGGATGCTGCTACGATTGTCATTCCAACCAACAACAGGATCAGGTAATAAGTCATTGTCTTTAAATGGCATTTCTACGGTATAAGCCAAACACTTAAACTGCTCACCAACCCAGTTTGAGCCAACAGTTAAGTTTGCCTTGCCAGGTTCGTCTTTGTCATAGCCGCGACTATCTTGAAACTCAGGAGTGATTGCTAAAAGAACATTTTTAAATCTTTCTTCTAGCATTTTAATATGTTCATTGTAAGAAGGAATACCTTCACAACCGGCAACAAAATTAACCGGTAACGCTTCATCACCATGAATATCTAGATGCATATCAACACCAACTTGCTTCATCTTTTCTGTTACAAGATAAACTTCAGGGCTTTTTTCCATTGACGGTGTTTGCCACTCGCGGTTTAAATTAACCCCAAGTGCATTAGTTCTTAAGTGACCACGATACCCTCCATCAGGGTTCATGTTAGGTACCATGTAAAAAACGGCCTTACTAAATAAAGCACGGGCAGTACCGTCGTCTTCATCAAGTAAACGGTCAATGAAACCTTCCATAAACCACTCAGCCATCGTTTCACCGGGGTGTTGACGAGCTGTTAGCCAAATGTTCATTTTTCCTTCTTCAGGTTCACCAACTCTTAATAAGCTGATATCCCGGCCATCAAATGTTTGCCCTAACACTTCAAGTTTACAGTCTGCGTCAAGCTGCGCCTGATGAATCAAATCTTGATGACGTTCATAACTATAAGGCACAAAATAAGCAAAATACATTGAATCGAATTCAGGTGTTACTGTAATAGTTAAATTTTGACCATCAAATTCTGTTGGTACTCTAAACCAGGAAATACGATCATAAGAAGCAACTGCTTGATAATCCTTCCAACCTTCAACATAAGCCGACTGACCCGCATTGGTGATAGTTAAAGTATGTTCACAACGGTCGTTATTGTGTAATTTAAAATGAAACCATTGATAATAATCAGATTGATTATCGTGTTTTATTTCAAGTTGTATATCGTTAGCTGAATCAGCTTTAATGACACGAATATTACCACTATCAAAATTTGAAGAGATTTGCATAGTAAACCTTTTACTTATTTAAAAATTTGAATAAGTGTACACAAGTGTTTGCTTGATAAAAAGCAAGACGAGAAAAAATATTACAATATTATAATCATATAACTGTAAAGAGATTAATACTGACGAGAAATATAGAATCTGTTTACTATCGACTACGAAGGAATAGACCTAGCTCTGTAGAGTAACCCATTGATCTATGCTCTATTTTACCAAGTTGATCTAGTACATAATAACTTGGGTACGCAGAAACCTGATAGCTCTGTTTAACCTCTTCATTTCCGAATAGAATTGGAAAAGACAGGTTTAAATCTTCTGAGAAAGCCGCGACTTCTTCTTTATCTACAAAATCTAATGCGACAGCAACAATACTGACATTATTATCTCTTTCATAAATATTTTGTAAGTTATGAATACTTACTCGACAAATTGCGCACCATGGGGCAAAAAAATAGACTATGGTGTTATGTTCGAGACCTTGTTTACTAAGATAAATATATGCATTTTCGCCGCTAAGAGTGGTTAATTCAAAGTTTGGCGCTGTATCTTCATGCCAACTAGACAACATACTGGTTTCTCTAACCATTGATACTAAGTTGACTACAAGTACGATAATTAATAACTGAGCAATAAAACCTTTCAATTTAAAATCCTAAAAATAACCTTCATATTTAGTAGACCATCATTGAATAAGATCTATTTCTATATTTAGAAACAAATAAGCCAGTGACTCTCATCACTGGCTTAGTATTCATTCTAAAAAAATGAGTAATTATGCTTTTGGTAAATTCTGGAACGTAACACCAGCCATTTTATGCATAACTTTAACTACCTGGCAGCTATAACCAAACTCGTTATCGTACCATACGTATAATACAGCGCGATCGTCTTCAACGATAGTTGCTTGTGAATCAACAACACCAGCAAAACGAGAGCCAACTAAATCAGTAGAAACAATTTCAGTAGATGCTGTGTAGTCAACTTGCTCACGCAATGGCGAGTCTAACGAAATACCACGCAAATAATCGTTTAATTCGTCACGACTTGTACCCGTTTTAAGATTTAAGTTCATGATTGCCATTGAAACGTTTGGCGTAGGAACACGAATTGCGTTACCCGTTAATAAACCTTTCAATTCTGGTAATGCTTTAGCAACAGCCTTTGCTGCACCAGTAGAAGTAATAACCATGTTAAGAGGAGCACTTCGGCCACGACGCTCTGACTTATGGAAATTATCAATTAGGTTTTGATCATTCGTGTATGAGTGAACTGTTTCAACGTGGCCATTTTTAATACCGTACTTATCGTTCAGCGCTTTAAGTACAGGAGTAATAGCGTTAGTAGTACAACTTGCAGCTGATACAATTTTATCTTCATCTAAGATCATATCTTGGTTAACACCGTAAACGATGTTTTTGATATCACCTTTACCTGGTGCTGTTAGTAACACTTTACCAACACCTTTAGATTGAAGATGTTGACCTAAACCGTCTTCATCAGACCAAATACCAGTATTGTCTACAACTAAGGCATCGTTGATACCGTATTGGGTGTAATCTATCTCGCTAGGTGAATTAGCGTAGATAACTTTAATGTAAGCACCATTTGCGCGTATTGCACCTTGGTCTTCATCAACTGAAATACTGCCATTAAATGCACCATGAATTGAATCACGACGTAATAATGAAGCACGTTTTTCAAGATCACCACCTTTACCTGGGCGAATAACAATCGCACGCAAACGTAAGTTAGCCATTGGTCCGGTACGTTCGATAAGTAATCGGGCTAAGATACGACCAATACGACCAAAGCCATATAGTACAACATCTTTAGGCTCTGGAGCGTCTTGCTCTTTTAATGGTGCTAATTCTTTCTGTAGGTATTGTTCAATAGTTAAATCATTCGCTTCGCCTTGAAACAAGTAACGATATGCTAATTTACCAACATCTATACTTGCTGGACGTAAGTCCATTTTGCTTAACGCTTCTACAAATGGGAAACTTTCGCGTAAACGTAATTTGGTTTCTTCATGAGTACCAACATATTTATGTGCTTTGATAATATCAATAGCAGAGGCATTCACTAATGGACGTCCATATACTGAAACCTCAACACCAAAGTTACGGTATAATTGGCCAATAATCGGTTGCATTCTTTCAGCGAAATCTTGGCGTTCCTGCCAACTCTTTTGGTACATTTCCTCATGTTGAGAAGTCATTACATAAACCTTAACTGTTAAAACTAAAATGGAATTGCATCGGTAAATTTATTAAAAAACCGGTGCAATATTAAAATTCGGGGGTATTGTAATTGATGTTGTAACTTTTCTCCACCACTTACAAAACTTATTTACTAGTACCATCTGCAGGCACAAAATCGAGGCTTAGTGAGTTAACACAATATCGTTTATAAGTAGGTGCGGGTCCATCATTAAAAACGTGACCAAGGTGAGATTCACAACCCTTACACTTGATCTCAGTGCGCTGCATGCCATGACTACTATCATCGACATAAGAAATAGCGCTCGTAATAGATTCAAAGAAACTTGGCCATCCACATCCAGATTGGAATTTTTTAGTACTTAAAAATAAAGAGCATTGGCAACAAGCACAATTGTAACTGCCCTGCTGCCAATGCTCGTTGTACTTTCCTGAAAAAGGTGACTCAGTGGCTCCTAACCGACAAACTTGATAAGCGTCAGCAGATAATGTTTTTTTGAATTTATCATCATCTGAACTCATTGATTCTCACCTTTAAACTTGTTTTATCGGACGACCCGGTTCTGTCCAGTGCACGTGAAACTTTTGCGTTACGGGCTTATCAATACGTTTAAATGTATGTGCACCAAAATAATCACGCTGACCTTGTAAAAGGTTAGCAGGTAAAACATCACAGCGCATAGAATCATAGTAACTTAAAGACGAAGAAATTGCGCCAATTGGAATTCCCATCATCGTTGCTTTAGCTACTGCAAAACGCCAATTTTGTTGATATTGACTTAACTGTTCACTAAAGAATGAATCAAGTAATAAATTTTCAAGTTTATAATCACGTTCAAATGCATCAGTTATTGATTGTAAAAATGCGGCACGAATAATACATCCTGAGCGCCAAATTTTAGCGATAGAAGCGAAATTTAAATTCCAATTTTGTTCAACACTAGCAAGCTTCATTAATTGGAAACCCTGAGCATAAGCACAAATTTTTGCACAATATAAAGCATCATGTAATTGCGTAACCATTTCTAGCTTTTTCTCTTCAGTAAAACGCTCAACTTGTGGGGCTGAAAGCGTTTTTGAAGTTTGCTGGCGTAATTCCTTAAACGAAGAAATTGAACGAGCGTAAACAGCTTGAGAAATTGTCGGTGCTGGACAACCAACTTCTAATGAACTTACCGCCGTCCATAAACCAGTGCCCTTTTGACCGGCTTTATCAAGAATAAGATCAACAAGGTGCGAACCTGTTTCAGGGTCTTTATGACGTAATACTTCAACAGATATACCCATTAAGTAGCTGTCCAGAACACCTTCGTTCCACTGAGAGAAAATATCAGCTATTTCATCACATGAATATTGTAGGCCTTCACGAAGTACATGATAGGCTTCACAAATCATTTGCATATCTGCATATTCAATACCATTATGTACCATCTTTACATAATGGCCCGATCCTGCTGGACCTATATAGTCTGCACACGGCTCACCTTCTTCGATAATTTGGCCTGGTTCGGTACGCTCAATTGGTTTACCGGTAACAGCATCTACTTTAGCAGCGATAGCACTCCAAATAGGCTTCACTCGAGTCCATGCATATTCAGACCCACTTGGCATTAAAGCAGGTCCAAATCTAGCACCTACTTCACCACCAGACACTGCTGATGAGAAAAAGATGAAGTTATCTTTATAAACTGATTCTCTTTTAACTGTATCAGTCCATAAACTGTTGCCCGTATCAATAACAATGTCATCAGGTTGTATACCCGCTCCAATTAAGTTTTGACAAACTTGGTCAACTATCTCGCCTGCAGGTACTGATAGTACGATTAAGTGTGGTGCTTTTAATTTTGAAAGTAATTCTGTATATGATGAACAGCCAATAACTCTAGGTGCTTGATTATTGGTTTCTAATACATCCTGCTGAATTGCTGCTGCAACTTTTTCTGAATCTAAATCAAAAGCAGCAATTTTATAGCCATTGTCGGCTAAATTTAGTACAAGGTTTTTCCCCATAACACCAAGACCGACAAAGCCGATATCACATTTACTTGTGTTGTTTGACATTTAAAATATTATCCATTTTTTCAATGATTTTTTATTAACTGATATATTTTGCCATAAATAGCTTCATTTTGTAATGTTTACAAACTAATTAAGCAAAAATCTAATAAAACTACACGTAAACACAAATAAAGCTTGATATTTCGCTCAAATGTTGTAATTTTACAACATAATATTTTCCATAAGGATTTTAAGCATGAAGAAAATTGCAATTAATGGTTTTGGCCGTATCGGTCGATTAGTATTTAGAGCTGCCGCTGAGCGAAACGATGTCGAAGTAGTTGCGATCAATGATTTGATTGACATAGATTATATGGCTTACATGCTTAAATATGACTCAACTCATGGCCGTTTTAAAGGCACCGTTGAAGTTGTAGATAATGCTTTAATAGTAAATGGAAAATCTGTTCGTATCACTGCTGAACGTAATCCTGAAGATTTAAAGTGGAATGAAGTTGGCGCTGAGATTGTTGTAGAATCAACAGGTTTGTTTTTAACTGATGAAACAGCTCGTAAACACATTGCAGCTGGTGCAAGAAAAGTAATCATGTCAGCCCCTTCTAAAGATGCAACGCCAATGTTTGTTGCGGGTGTTAACTTTGATGAGTATCAAGGCGAAGATATTGTTTCTAACGCATCTTGTACTACAAACTGTTTAGCGCCGCTAGCGAAAGTTATCAATGATAACTTTGGTATTGAGAATGGATTAATGACTACCGTTCATGCCGCAACAGCTACTCAAAAAACAGTTGATGCACCGAGTGCTAAAGACTGGCGCGGTGGCCGTGGCGCTGGTCAAAACATTATTCCTTCTTCTACCGGAGCAGCTAAAGCTGTTGGCCGAGTTATCCCAGAGTTAAATGGAAAGCTTACCGGAATGGCATTTAGAGTACCAACTCCAGATGTTTCAGTAGTCGATTTAACTATTAACCTTAAAACTCCAGCAAGTTATGAAGACATTTGTGCCGTAGTAAAAGAAGCTTCAGAAGGTTCTATGAATGGCATTTTAGGTTATACCGAAGACGCTGTTGTTTCAAATGACTTTATTGGCGAATCATGTACAAGTGTATTTGATGCTAAAGCGGGTATCGCTATGACCGATAAATTCGTAAAACTTGTATCATGGTATGACAATGAAATGGGTTACTCAAATAAAGTCCTAGATTTAGCTGCACATATGTTTGCATATGAGGAAGCTGTTATCCCAAAGCGTTTAGCTAGCTAATTTATTTAGCTATTTGAATTTAGTTAGTTAACAAAAAGAACCTTTATAGGTTCTTTTTTTGTATAACTAGGTTTAAGTAAAAAGAAAACACCTTCATAATCATTTGGCGCATTGTGAAGAGAAAAAGTACTCACAATGCGCTTAATTTGGTACTTTTTCGGTATTTAGAATCTTTGAGTGTCAGCGGTATTTGTTAACTTTAACCACGTCATCCTCGAGGAGCTCAAGCGACATCGGGGACCTCCTCCAGTTAAATTGTGGTTATATAAAGCAAGAAATAAAAGGGCAAGTTTACATGGTGCTGACAGAAACAAAAAAGGCCGCTAATGCGGCCTTCATTCTTATAAATCAAACGTTACAGACTATGCAAACTGCTTAGCTGCAGCTACTGCGTTTTTAGTGATTTCAGTAATTTTAGCCCAATCTTTATTAGCAACCGCGTCATTTGGCACTAGCCATGAACCACCAATACAACTTACATTGTTTAAGCTTAAATAGTTACCCATGTTATCTTGGTTAATGCCACCGGTTGGACAAAAACGGATATTAGGAAATGGACCTGAAATTGATTTAATTGATTTTGAGCCACCAACCGCTTCTGCAGGGAAAAACTTAAAGTGATCAAAACCCGCATCAATACCGGTCATTAGTTCTGATATTGAAGCAATTCCTGGGATCAGTGGTATTTCTGACTCTTTCGAAGCCGCTAATAACTCTTTGGTTAAACCCGGGCTTATAGCAAATTTTGCCCCCGCATCAATTGATTGCTGTAAGGTTTCTGGATTTATTACTGTACCTGAGCCAATCATAGCTTCAGGAACATTAGTAGCAATTTCTTTGATCACAGCTAATGCATTAGCTGTTCTTAAAGTCACTTCAAGAACATTGATACCGCCAGCAATTAATGCTTTTGCAATGGGTACTGCATCCTCAACATTTTCAATTACTAATACAGGAACAATAGATCCCAATGCAAAGATTTCTTCTGGCTGAGTTTGCCATTTATTTGTTAAAGACATAGGGCCTCATTTTTGTTTTGTTGAATTAAAAAGGCGCTAGCACCTATTAAACCAGGTTGTGATTCAGTAATTACAAAAGTCGGTATTTTCGCATTAAAATGCGTAAATCTGCCTTTTGCTTCGAAACGGCGTCTGAAACCGCTTTCTTCAAAAAATTCTAAAAATCTCGGTACAATACCACCAGCAATATAAACTCCACCAAAACTGGCTGTTGTTAATGCTAAATTGCCCGCAAAACTGCCTAACGTTTTACAAAACTGTTCCATCGTTTCTAAACATATATCGCAAGTTTTTTCGATTGCGCGGTTTGATATTTCTGCTGCATCAAAGTTGTTAGTATCAACATCTCTATAGTGACAAAGTGCTTGATATATTTGCTCAATACCTAATCCGGAAAGTAACTGTTCATAAGATACGCGCGAATACTTTTCTTTTAAGTAGTTTAAAATTGCAACTTCAACATCATTGATTGGAGCGTAGTCTGAGTGACCTCCTTCACCGCCAACACTGATCCATTGGTCATTACCCCAAATTACGTTGGCAACGCCTAAACCAGTACCTGGACCACATATTGCGATAGGTTTGTGATTGACAACCTCACCACCACCTACTTTATATTTTTGCCATTCATCTAAACTATTAATAGACCAAGCAATAGCTGTATAGTCGTTGATCATGTAAAGTTTATTGAAGCTTAAATCTGCTTTTAACTTTGCCTTAGAAAAGCTCCATGGCAAGTTGGTCATATCAATTAAGTCTTGATCAACAGGACAAGCAATAGCCAAACATGCGTTAACGTTTTG
The DNA here is from genome assembly GCF_031583595.1 of Thalassotalea psychrophila. Classification (NCBI taxonomy): domain Bacteria; kingdom Pseudomonadati; phylum Pseudomonadota; class Gammaproteobacteria; order Alteromonadales; family Colwelliaceae; genus Thalassotalea; species Thalassotalea psychrophila. Next base: position 2,462,024 of record NZ_CP134145.1, on the reverse strand, counting down.
TTTACTGCCATTGATTGAAAACAGTTCAAAATAATCATCAATTACACTACGCAAACTTGGGTACTCAGAACATTGATAAGTCTTTAAATTCTGAGTATTTCCTAATTCATCTATCATTGCGATACGAAGGTTGGTCCCTCCAATGTCAGCAACAATGTTAATAGTATTTACTGTCATCAGACTTATTCCTCAGAAAACAAAGAACATGCGCCAAGCTCAGCACCACTCAAATTACTTCGCATAAAGCCAAACATTTCTCGGCCCATACCTTGATGTTCATGGTGTGCAGCAAATTTAGCTAATGGACGCTTTGCTAACTCTGCTTCATCAACTAATAATGTTAATTCCCCCGTTATGCCGTCCACCAAAATCATATCATCAGTTTGAACTTTAGCGATCAAACCGCCATCAAGTGCTTCTGGTACTAAATGTATTGCAGCAGGTACTTTACCTGACGCACCAGACATTCGACCGTCGGTAACTAAGGCGACGTTAAAGCCTTTATCTTGCAGTACACCAAGTGGAGGCGTTAACTTATGACATTCAGGCATACCACGGGCTTTAGGGCCCTGGAACCTTACTACTGCAACAAAATCTTTATCTAATGCACCTGATTGGAAGGCTGCATCAAGTTCATGCTGATCTTCAAACACAACTGCCGGTGCTTTAATCACTTCTTGACCAGGACGCAATGAAGAGGTTTTTAATACAGAGCGACCTAAATTACCTTTAAGTAATTTTAAACCACCATCAGCTTTGAAAGGAGAACCAGGATTAGCAATAATCTCTAAGTCGCCTGATTCAGTTGGACCATCAATCCAAACAAGTTTGCCATCTTGCATTGTAGGAACTTGTGTATAACGCTCTAAACCTTGACCACAAATAGTATCTACATCTTCATGAAGTAAACCAGCATCAATCAGCTCTCTAAAGAGTAATGCCATACCACCTGCTTCTTGGAATTGGTTGATGTCAGCAAAACCATTAGGATAAATACGAGTCATTAACGGTACAGCATCAGATAAATCAGCAAAATCATCCCAATTAATAATAATCCCTGCTGCGCGAGCAAACGCAATAATATGCATGGTTAAATTTGTTGAACCGCCCGTTGCTAGTAAAGCAACAATGGCGTTAACAATAGATTTTTCATCTACCATTTTACCAACAGGCACATAATTACCCGATTGTTGAGTTAAACGTGTCACTTGTCGTGCTGCAGCTTTAGTAAGCTCTTCTCTAAGCTCCGTATTAGGAGCAACAAACGAAGCACCAGGTAAATGCAAGCCCATGACTTCTACCACTAATTGATTTGAGTTTGCTGTACCAAAGAACGTACAAGTACCCGGGGCATGATAAGACGAAGATTCAGCTTCTAATAACTCATCTTCCCCGACTTCACCCTTAGCAAATTGTTGTCTAACACGGGCTTTTTCTTTATTTGGAATACCAGAAGGCATTGGCCCTGCAGGTACAAACACGGTTGGTAAATGACCAAAAGTCATTGCAGCAATTAATAAACCGGGAACTATTTTGTCACAGATACCAAGCATTAACGTGCCATCAAACATATTATGAGAAAGCGCTACAGCAGAAGACATGGCAATAACATCTCGGCTCATCAAGCTAAGATCCATACCTGGTTGGCCTTGAGTCACACCATCACACATTGCCGGTACGCCACCAGCAAATTGTGCTACACCACCAGTATCTCGAACAGCCTGTTTAATAATTTCAGGATAAGTTTCATAGGGCTGATGCGCTGACAACATATCGTTATAAGCCGATACAATAGCTACGTCACTATGATTCAACTGTTTTAAAATAGACTTATCTTCTTTACCACAAGCGGCAAAACCATGGGCTAAGTTGCCACAAGATAAGGCAGAGCGATGAACTTTTGAAGACTTAGCATTGTCTATTTTTGCTAGATAATCGGCTCTTTGAGTTTTACTTCTATCAATTATGCGATTAGTGATCGCAGTAATATTTGCATTCATTTTGATATTTGACATTGGTTATTCCGCCCAGAAAATATTGCAGGTTTTATCTTTATTTTGTAAAAATGCTCTAATTGGCATGGCTGTCGCGTCATCATCTGCAAGTGCTTGCGAGATAACATCTTGTTTTGATTGACCGACAACGTGTAAATAAAGATGTGAAGCTTGAATTATCGCCGCATAGTTAAAGGTAACCCGCTCATAGGGAGCCGTAGTTGGTACAACCTTTATTAACGCAGGATCTGCAAGTTCATCGAGTCCTTGATGAACTTGTGCACTACAAGGAAATATTGATGCCGTATGACCGTCTTCGCCCATTCCTAAAATAACCACATCTAAAGGCGTAAACCTACTAGCTTGCTCGGTTATATTAGCTAAATATTGCTCAGACAAGTTTTCAGCTTGTTTTAAAGAAAAGAATGTTGCTTTGGCAGCATAGTTTTGTAATAAATTTTCTCTTAGTAATCGATCATTAGAGTCTTTGCTTGCAGTATCTACCCAACGATCATCCACTAAAGTAATGGTCACGTTAGACCAATCTATATTTTTATTTGAAAGCTCGTTAAACAGACCTTTAGGAGTACTACCACCTGAAAAAGCAATGCTAGCGTAGCCTTTATCAGAAATAGCCGTAGTTAACTGTTTGGCAATACGCTGAGCGAATTTACGATCGAGCTGAGATCGTGATTTAAACGTGTTATTAATAATCATTATTCGTCCCAATCTCTATCATCTCTTGCAATAAGAGCAATTGAAGAAACAGGCCCCCAAGAGCCTGCAGCATAGCCTTTAGGTAATTCATTTGATGCATCCCATGCAGCTTTAATACTATCTATCCACTCCCATGATGCTTCTACTTCATCGCGGCGTATAAATAAACCGGCATTGCCGTTTATAGCGCTTAAAATTAATCTCTCATAGGCATCTACAACTCGTGAATCATCATTTATATCTGAAAAACTTAAATCGAGTTTTGTCTCTTTAATTTGTAGTTCTTTAGTAATACCTGGAACTTTATTCATCACAGTTAATTCAACACCTTCGTCAGGTTGTAGACGAATCGTTAATTTATTTGCTGGAAGTTGTGAGTAGCTATTATCAAAAATATTATGTGGTTGATGTTTAAAATGGATCACAACTTCAGAATGCTTACATGGCATGCGTTTGCCTGTTCTCATATAAAACGGAACACCGGCCCAACGCCAGTTATCAATTTCAGCTTTAATTGCAACAAAACTTTCTGTTGTACTGTCAGTAACAGCCCCTTCCTCTTCTGTATAACCAGGTACAGGCTGGCCATTCATATGCCCTTTTGTATATTGGCCTCGGACCGTTTTTTCATGAACATTTGTACGGTCAATTTTTCTTAAGGCTTTAATTACTTTAAGTTTTTCATCACGAATGTTTTCTGAGGATAAATCCGTAGGTGGCTCCATAGCGAGCAAAGACAATATTTGTAATAGATGGTTTTGTACCATGTCACGTATTTGACCGGTATCATCGTAAAAGCCCCAACGACCTTCAATGCCCACACTTTCAGCTACTGTTATTTGCACATGATCAATACAGGTATGATCCCAGTTGGTACTGAATAGTGAATTAGCGAACCGTAATGATATTAAGTTTAATACTGTTTCTTTACCAAGATAGTGATCAATCCGGTAGATTTGTGATTCTTTAAAATGTCGGCTGACTAAATCGTTTATTACTTTCGAGCTTTCTAGATCATGACCAATTGGTTTTTCCATCACAACTCTAGCAAAGTCATTATTTAACTTGTGAGCTTTTAACCCATCGGCAATTAATCCGTATATTGAAGGCGGTGTTGCCAAGTAGTGTAATGTATAAGCGTTTGCATCAAGTGCTTTAGCTAGTGTTTTAAAGCCAGCTTGATCAGAGAAATCCAATTGCACATAAGAAAATAATTGAATAAATTCTTCAACTTTATCGGCCTCAATTTGATCGGCTACAAAATTGTTCAGGTTATCTTTTACAAAAGCTTGGAAGCTGACGTCATCTAGCTCTATACGAGCAACGCCAATGATTTTAACCTCATCTACGAGTAGGTCTGCTACAAATAGCTGATATAGAGCAGCAAACAATTTACGCTTAGATAAATCACCTGCAGCACCGAATAATACGATTTGTTTAGCTGATAATAATGAAGATTCAGACATGAATATTAATCTCTCAAAATAATGAAAATAAATTACATTTCACACTAATTTAAACTTATATCACGCTAAGGTAAAGAACTTTTTGTAATTAAATTACACATAACAATCCTTTATATAACGAGCGTTTGCGCCTTTTAGATAAATAAATCCGTCAATTTGTTTCATAACGTATGAAATTCAGGTAGTATTTACCAACAAATATGAAATAAATTTACATAAAAGCTGTTTTATTTCATAAAAATAATTTACAGTAACAGCAATTCAATCGAGGTCTGTTAATGAATATATTAGAAAAAATCACCAACGAGTTTGATTCTTTTAGTAAATCAGAACGTAAAGTCGCGGAAGTAATATTAGCTTCGCCAGCAACAGTTATACATGCAAGTATAGCTGCACTTGCTAAGCAAGCGAGTATAAGTGAACCTACAGTTAATAGGTTCTGTCGCCGTTTAGACACTAAAGGTTATCCTGATTTCAAACTACATTTAGCCCAGTCTTTAGCAAATGGTACTCCTTACGTTAATCGACATGTAGATGAAAACGATTCTGCAGAAGAGTATACGACAAAAATCTTCGATTCGACCCTAGCAAACCTTGAAATGGCACGCAAAAGTTTAGACACTAGTTTGATCAATCGTGCTGTTGATGTTTTAACGCAAGCAAATAAAATATCATTTTTCGGTCTTGGCGCTTCAGCAGTTGTAGCCCATGATGCTCAAAACAAATTCTTCCGATTTAATGTACCGGTTATTTACTTTGATGACGTATTAATGCAACGCATGAGTAGTATTAATAGCTCACAAGGTGACGTAGTTGTCGTCATATCTCATACCGGGCGAACGAAACCACTAGTTGAAGTAGCTGCTATCGCTCGTGAAAACGATGCAATTGTGATCGGAATAACCGATGCAAATACGCCACTTGCTAAAGAATGTAATATTGTTTTATCTCCCACAGTTTCAGAAGATACTGATTTATATATGCCAATGGCATCTCGTATAGCACAACTTACATTAATAGATATATTAGCCACCGGTTTTACATTACGCCGCGGATCAAAATTTCGAGATAACTTGAAAAAAGTTAAAGATAGTTTACGTAGCTCACGATTTGAGCGTAAAGAATAATTAAATTTTACAATATAAGGTTTCCCTTCCATGCCTAGAAGAACGAAAATTGTTGCTACCTTAGGGCCAGCTACAGATGATATCAATGTATTAAGAGAAGTAATTAAAGCCGGAGTTAACGTTGTACGCCTTAACTTTTCACATGGTGTTGCAGAAGATCACATGCTTCGCGCTAAAAATGTACGTGCTATTGCCAAAGAGTTAAATACTTATGTAGGTATTTTAGGTGATTTACAAGGCCCTAAAATACGAGTTTCTACATTTAAAGATGGTCCTATTAACTTAAGCATTGGAGATAAATTTATTTTAGATGCTGACTTAGGTAAAGGAGAAGGCACTAAAGACAGCGTAGGTATCGATTATAAAGCACTGCCTAAAGATGTTTCTACTGGTGATGTGCTGTTGTTAGATGATGGTCGTGTACAACTAAAAGTTGAAAGCATTGAAGGTAATAAAGTATTTACTGTCACAACTGTAGGCGGTCCTCTTTCAAATAACAAAGGAATAAACCGTCAAGGTGGCGGTTTAACAGCTGCGGCATTAACAGCAAAAGACAAAGAAGATATTAAACTTGCCGCTAAGATAGATGTAGATTTCTTAGCTGTTTCTTTCCCACGTGATGCTGCAGATATGCGTGAAGCTCGTCTATTAGCGCAAGAGGCTAAGTGTAACGCTCGTTTAGTATCAAAAATAGAACGTGCCGAAGCGGTTAATGACAATGATATACTTGATGGAATTATTTTAGCCTCAGATGTGGTGATGGTTGCCCGTGGTGACTTGGGTGTGGAAATTGGTGATGCTGAACTTGTTGGCAAACAAAAACACATTATAGCTCGATCTCGTCAGTTGAACCGCGTAGTTATTACTGCGACACAAATGATGGAAACAATGATCACCCAGCCTATGCCTACTCGTGCAGAAGTTATGGATGTTGCCAATGCGGTTCTTGATGGTACTGATGCGGTAATGTTAAGTGCTGAAACTGCTGCAGGTAAATACCCGGTAGAAACGGTTAAAGCGATGTCGCAAGTGTGTACCGGTGCAGAAAAACAACGTTCAGTAAATATTTCAGGGCATCGTCTTGAAATGATGTTTGAAGGTATATCTGAAACTGTTGCATTATCAGCTATGTACGCAGCGAATCACTTAAAAGGTGTTAAGGCGATTGTTTCGTTAACTGAATCGGGCATGACTTCAAAAATCATGTCGAGAATTACTTCAGGTTTACCTATTTATTCGTTATCTCGCCATGATAAGACATTAAGTAAATCAGCGATTTATCGTGGTGTTTACCCAGTACAATTTGACTCAACAAATTCTTCTGACAGTGAATTATCAAAAGATGTGTTAAAAGCTGTATTGGCAACTAATATATCTGAATTAAACGACGGTGATTTAGTTATCTTTACCCATGGTGATACTATGGAAACAGTTGGTGCATCTAATACGATGAAAGTATTAACCGTTAAAAAGTAATATTCCTCAACATTATTTTGATAAAGCCAGCTAAATTTAGCTGGCTTTATAGTTTCTAGAAGAATTTACTTCTCTTTAAATTGATCTGTTATACTTTATTTATTAATGACTTATGAATAAGATCTAAAGCCATGAGCGCTAACCAACCACTCAAAAATATCGCCATACTGACCAGTGGAGGAGATGCTCCAGGGATGAATGCCGCAATACGTAGTTGTACTCTAGCTGCCCTGCACTATGGCCATAAAGTATTTGGGTTCTTGCACGGCTTTAAAGGGTTAATAAACAATGAATTTATCCTTTTAGAAGAACAGAAAGTAAGAGATATAATTCATTGTGGCGGCACCATATTAAAAAGTGCTCGCTGCCCAGAATTTTTAGATGAAAATAATCAACAGTTAGCGGCAGATCATTTAGATAATTTAAATATTGATGCGTTGATTGTTATTGGTGGAGATGGCTCATTTTGTGGCATGTTAGCACTTAATAAACATTATAAAGGCCAATTAATCGCCTTGCCTGGAACTATCGACAATGATGTGGATGGAACAGATCACACCATAGGTTTTGCCACCGCTGTAAATACTGCAATTGATGCCATAGATAAGATCAGGGATACCGCGGATGCTTTTGAACGTGTTTTTGTTATTGAGGTTATGGGCCGACATAGTGGATTTTTAGCTTTAAATGTTGGTATTGCAAGCGGTGCAGAGCAAGTTATTACCTTTGAAAACTTTAAAAATCCGGGTGTTGAATTACAAAACATTGCTGAACATATAAAACTTTGCAAAGAAAAGCGTGGGGCTAGTAGTTATTTAATTGTTGCTGCTGAAAATCTATGGCCACAAGGTATTGATCAACTGTGTAATGATCTACAAAATTACGCAAATATCACTTGTACACCATGTATTTTAGGATATATCCAACGAGGCGGCTCTCCTGTACCTAAAGATAGAATTATGGCGACAAAAATGGGTGTCGCAGCCATAGATGCAATTATTAATGGTAAAACAATGGTGATGATTGGTGAAGTTTCTGCGACTATTGTTGAAGTTAAGATAAAGTATGCTGTTCGCCACAAAAAACAAGTTAATGGTGATTTGTTAATGGCTCAAAACTCTATTTTGGACATTGCCGAGTTGGCAAAGATAAATAAACTTTAACCTAACACTGCTTGCTTTACTTTGTCTTTGTAGCTGCGACTTACTTTCATTTCTTTATCATTAGTTAGTATTAAGTAGTATTCGCCACTAACATGGTTACCAAACTTATCAATATAGGTTTTATTTACAATGCTTGAGCGATGAATCCGAATAAACACTTTAGGGTCGAGCACCTCTTCTAGATCTTTCATTGTTTTTCTTAAAATATGAGTGCCACTATGTGTATGGACGCACATATAATCACCAGCGGCATCAATACAAAGAATATCTTTGGTCGGTACTAACGTTGTTTCACCAACATCTTTAATCGCTAACACATCAGAATACTGACTTACACTTACCGGTGCATTAGCAGCAAGCTCAGCTAATATTTGCTCACAGTCATTACCAGTAACGTCACTAACTAATTGTACGAGTTTATCTTTATGCTCACCGTCTTTAGCGTGTTCTAAGGTTTTAACCACTTTATCAATAGCACTAGCAAGTCTGTCATGATCAACGGGTTTAAGTAAATAATCTAAAGCATGTATTTCAAAGGCTTTAATTGCATATTGATCAAATGCAGTGACAAAAACAATAAGAGGCATTTTTTCATGCATACTTTCAATTGCTTGAACTACTTGAAAGCCATTTATTTCTGGCATTTGAATATCAAGAAAAACTAAATCAGGTTGTTGCTTAGTTATTTCCTGAATTGCCTCACGGCCATTACTGCATAATGCACATACGTCGATATTTTCAAAAGCTCCTAGCCTAACGGCTAAGCCTTTTCTTGCAAGAGGCTCGTCATCAACTATTATTGTTTTTAGCGTTTTATTCATTCGTCATGTTCAAGTTGAAATGGAATACGTATGTTTATTTTAACGCCTGTTGGGATATTGTCACTAACTACTATGGAATAATTATTATCATATAGTGCTGACAAACGATCTTTAGTGTTAACTAGTCCTACGCCATTCTCTCTGTGCAAGTTGCCATTGATAATCTCAGTGCCGGGACCATCATCAGCAATTTCTAACTGCAGATCATTGGCAAACCTTGATACTTTAATCGCTATAGTGCCACCATTTTCTTTAACAGCGATGGCGTATTTGATTGCATTTTCTACTATTGGTTGAAACAACATACTTGGCACTAAGGCATTTTGACAGTTATTTTGAACTTCAAAAGTAACTCTCAATCGTTCTTCAAAACGTACTTTTTCTATTTCTAGATAAAGATTTACCGCTTTTACTTCTTGCGACAAGGTTACTTTTTTCATTGGATCCATATCTAACGAATAGCGTAAAAAGTCACTTAGCTTAGTTACCATACCGTTCGCGGTTTTATTATCATTAATTAAAACGAGTGTAGAAATGGCATTTAACGTATTAAAGAGAAAGTGTGGATTTAACTGATAGCGCAACATTTTAAGCTGTGCCTGGTTAGCCATATTATTAGCGCTTAATACCTTTTGTCTTTCTTGTTGCAGCATTTGATAGTACTTAATACCGAAATACAAACCACTCCAACTTAAGATGATATAGAAAGACCACAGAGTGTTTTGGCTATAATACCAAATAGAATCTGGCTTCCAACCATGCTTGTATATTTCCCAATAGGTAATATTCTTGACTATTTGCCATAATAAACCAGTTATGAATGATGAACTTATTATTACTAAAGCTATCTTTATTGGAGTGAGATTCCAGGCTTTTTGGTAGATGTAACGTAGCGGGATGGAAATGATTGCACCTGCATAGGCACTTAAAAAAATCACCCAAGTAAATAAATCTCTTAAATCATGTAACAAAGACCCAAGAAAGTGAACCAACGCAAAACCTATCCAGCCGCCGATATGCAGCAACCAGAAAAAACGATTTCGATTTTCGATAAACTCTTTCCAATTCAAAATATTACTCTACAGTTAAAACAAATTTAATCTATAACTTCATTATTACTGAATAATAGTGTAAACACACTGTAATTAATCGTAACTATAGTGCTATTTGCCGCAAAATTTATTTGCTTAATAACTCATCTAGGGCATAAATTGACTGTTGATGTAGATTGCCTAAGGAGGTTTTTCTAACTTGATGTTTTTGACTGTAAAACCATAATGCATTGATTATAATGCTAATTTCATAGTACCGCGTTACTTTTGTTGGAGTTGCTGAGTAAGCCGTATGCTGAATTTCTGCAGAATGACTATTGAAATGACTAATCAAAGACTGGTGCCAGTGGTGATCAATATTGTTAATTGCCAAGCACATACCTAAATCAAACTCAGGCTCTGCAAGTACGCAGTACTCCCAATCAATTAACCAGGGTAGTTGCTGATAAACCATAATATTATCAAAATTAACATCTCCATGGCTAAGTACAAGACGGTTATGGTCTATCGATAAAGTGGATAAAAGTTTATCTGATAAATGTTTAATACGTCGTTCTTTTTCATCACTAAGCTTAGCATTTGTTAAAAGATGGGAAATAATGCTCTGTGGTTGGAATACTGACATCGAGCTTTTTAATTGTTGGCATTGATAAATTACTTTAGCAGCATGGGACAATTTATGTGGTAACGATAAATCAGTTAATCTAAGTGACTTACCATCAATAAATTCAGTAATTAAGTAGCCTTTTACGTAACTGCTTTCAATTATTTTTGGACCTAAGCCAATATTTGCTGCTTGAGTTTGTACATCTATTTGTAGTTGCCATTGCTCTGCTGAGATGTCAGTTTTTTTCAAAAAAACTTTAAGAAATACGTTAACTCCCTGTTTTGTAACTTTGAAACACTGATGACTTAAACCATTACTAAGTTTAACGACTTGAACATGCCTATCCAAATAGAGACTTGTAGATAAAATATCATCTAGAGATAACACGGTTGTCCTCTATAACAACAGCGATACTGAGCTGCTCAGTTTTATATAATTTGTACCAATTAATAAAACCAACCACACACATCAAAATATTAAACGCGGCAAGTACTGCTGTTGGCTCAAGTCCTTTTTGCAAATACAAAAATAATGAAACGCTATTGATCACAAACCAATACAACCAGTTTTCAAGTAGCTTTATGGTAACTAAATAGGTGGTTGAGATAGCAAATACCGTGGTAAATGTATCAAGGTAGGCGAAATCTGCATGGGTAAAGTTATCCATTCCCCACCCTAATACAAGGCTTAATAAAACCAATATGCTGATCAATTTAATATGCTTTATTAATGACCACGTACAGACTGGCAGCGTATTGTTTGCGGTAAGCACATCAGAATTTTGCCAGCGATACCAACCATATACTGCCATTGCCATGTAATAAACGCTAAGTAATGACTCCATCAATAACGACACATCATAAAATATGATGGTAAATATCAACGTACTGATAAATGCTGCGGGCCAACACCAACTATTATTAACAGCGACTAAAACCACATAGGCGATTGACAATCCTACAGCCAATAACTCCCAAAAAGGTAAGCCGATAAAATAATTAAGAATATTTTCCATAAATTTATCGTTATATTTCAGCTTCAGGCACGCTACGATCGCCACTTATAAATTTGCAAACAAATACCGCACTACCAATTGTTTCATGCACTTGTTTTATTTCTTTCATAACCGTAGCTACAGTAAGATCATACTCACCAAATACTTGCGTACTCATACCATTTGTTACTACTTTCAAACCATCAACGTGTCGTAGTGTACGTATAAACGACCAAATCTCTGCTTTAAATTTATCTTCAGCTAATGGATATAAGCTTATTTCTATGGATATTTGCATAACTTTCTCAATGTGAAGAAGTAAGCGCTAAAGCAACTTACTTCATTAAACGAAGACGATTAACCGATTATAACCGCCCTGCTAAACTTATTAAGATTAAAATTGATAATCTAATGTAACACCAAACTCAGCCGGTGCAGCTAACTGATAATATCCCTTTGCAGTATAGCTATCGCGAGGATCATTACCAAAATAAAAACCACGGGTCTGATAATCTTTATCTGTAATGTTGCGGCCCCACAGCTTAACTTGCCAGCTGTCTTGGAAATAGGTGATTGATGCATTTACTAAATCAATGGCATCAGATTTTTCTTCATGAGTATCTGAAAAGAAATATTCATCTTTACCATCTACATTCACATTCACTAACCATTGATCATTCACATAGTAATTAACACCTACATTGTATTGATATTTTGGCGCATGAGCTTGTTCTCGACCGGATAAGTCATCACCATTACCATTAATAAAATCTACGTATTCAGAATCTAATAAACCAAACGCGCCATACACTTCAAAAGAGTCGCTTATATTCCAAGCAGCATCAATTTCAATACCTTGGTTAGTGCCTTCAGCCGCGTTATCTAAGTAAGTAATAAATTCTTCACTACCGTCTGGACGTTTGTTGGCTGCATAGGTGCTAACTTGCATGTCAGTTCTATCCATATAAAATATTGCAAAACGAGCGTAAGCATCACCATCTAGATAGTTTTGTTTTAAGCCTAATTCGTAATTCATTACATATTCAGGTTCGAATTCACGATTTTCATCGCTTAAACTTCCCGTTGAATTAACCCCGCCGGCTTTAAATCCGCGGTTAACCGAGCCATACACTAAGCTATCATCTGTTGCTTCATAAGCTAAAACAACTTTACCGCCTACCATAGAATCGGAAGGCTCAAACGACGTACCTTCTGAATTACTATAATCAGCATCTCTGTCTTCAAAACGAATACCGGTTGTTAAAGTTAAATTATTTGAAAGTTTACTGTCTAGCTGAACAAAACCAGCAATAGTAGTAGCTTCAAATTCTGATAAATAATCACCATCATTGTAGGTATATTGACGCAGTAAATCTTCATCTTCAGTTTTGTGATAAATTCCAGCAACCCAAGATGTTGTATTGGCAAGTATTTGATGATCGGGTTTTGAAACTAATCTAAGCTCTTGTGTCGATGTCGTTTTTTCTCGAAAATAATGATCTGTTGAAGAGTAATCTCCCCAAGGGCAATCATTTTCTAGACATAGTTCAGCATTACTCCAATCCTCATCATAACCATAGTCAAGATCTGAATCGGCATAACTGACTATTGTGACTACATCGAAAGTGTTTAAACCACTATAAGTAGCTTTTACACTCGTAGCTACGGTCTCTTGAGTATCGAACCCTGGCTGATCAGATAAGGTTTCGCGGTTATTATCTAAAGAAAACGCGTCATAGCCATTATCAAAATCTAAATAGAATAATGACATATCGATTATTAAATCGTTTGTTGGTTTGTATTGAAGTTTAGTTCGGACAGTTAATTCGTCTTTATTATTGGTATCTTCTTTATCCAAATAAGTATTTTCAATAAATCCATCACTTTGAAATTGTTCTATAGCAAAGCGATACCCAAGTTTATCGGTTGCAGGGCCTGATAACATCAGACCTAATGATGAAGAATTATAATTACCCGCCATTACTTTAACAGAGCCTTCAAAGTCTTGAGCCGGATCAAAGGTAGTAATATTAATGACACCAGCCATTGCACTTGCGCCAAATTTAGTTCCCTGAGGGCCCCTAAAAATTTCTACTTGCTTAACGTCATATAATGACGTTGCACTACCAATTCCGGTGAAATCTACTTCATCAATTATGACACCAACCGATGGGTTAATTGGCTCTTTAAACTGACTACGTTCACCTATACCACGAATTTGATAATAACGGGCACGACTTGAACCACTGGAAAAATTCACATTGGGTGTAGCTAGGACAATTTCTTCAAGGTTTTGCGCGTTACGCAGGGCTATATCATCATTATTAACGACTGATAAAGACGATGCCGTTTTTTGCAAGTTTTGTTCACGAAAATCGCCGACTACTTGAATAACTTCAAGGTCTTTGTCTAATTCAGCTTCAGTCGTTGTTTGGGCAAGTACAGTTGTTGGAATTAAAGCCAATGTAATAGCAGTAGCTAAAGATGATTTAGTAGCTTTAAAAGCGTTTTGAAGATTCATTACAGATCTCATATTAATTTTATAATGGAGATCCGGCACAAAGAAGGAAATATAGAAAATTGTGAAGCTACACAAAAACAAGCCCCTTGTTTTCTTAACCATCCCTACGCCGGTATTATCCGGTTCAGGTTCAAAGGGTTTGCTTTTACAATAGTTAATTGTGAAGTGCATCTCAGTTGTCATTCATATTAAATAACAACACCCCCTGGCTCGGTGCGAATAGTACCAAGTTTTTAGACTTTGTAAATACTTGTAACTATAATTATTTGAACTTTTGCTCTACACATATTGTGATATCTACTTACAAGAACACATAAGCCAGATAAATATCTGGCTTATTAACAGAGTGTTCTATTAAATTAATTTAAACCGATAGCATTGGTCCTAATCGTTTCCCGCCAAGCAAATGCATATGAATATGATAAACCTCTTGCCCACCATGATTATTGCAATTCATAATTAATCGATAACCATCTTCACTAATGCCCTCTTCAAGCGCTAGTTTTTTAGCTACGGTGATCATTCTTCCAAGCGTTAATTCATCTTCTTCTTCGACATCATTAGTCGTTGGAATAAGTTTGTTAGGAATAATTAAAATATGACTAGGAGCTTTTGGAGAAATATCACGAAAAGCAGTCACCAAATCATCTTGATACAACAAAGGTGTTGGAATTTCTTGACGAATTATTTTTGAAAATATGGTTTCTTCATTCATTACAATTCCTTTATTGGGCTGGCAAAACAGGAGCTTTAAAACTTACTAGCATGGCATTAACCAATTCTTGTATTTTAGCTTGTTTTTCTTCAACAGGTATCTTGGTTTTCTTAATCGCTTTAGACACGACAGAGCGCCAAACTGACTTTCCTTCTGCAGGATCGACAAAATCAATAATAATGGTACCTTCAACATAATCTTTAATTTCAACCTGTTGTACAGGAGCTATACCACCGTATCCATAATGGCCTCTACAGCGCCAACATTGATAAAAGCCAGTGTTGTAGGTTCTAAGTTGAGTTTTATCCTTAGTAACTAACTGGAAACGTACTTGCATATCAGCGTCAGTTTTATCAGCTTCAATCATACCTTTTTGTTTTAGCGTATTGCTTATCGCCTTAATTAAACGATCATTGTCTAAACTGCTTAAATTACGGTTAAGAGTTTTTGACGCTTGCTGGTTTGCTTCAAAATCATCTAAAACAACAAATGTTTGTAACTGGTTAAAGTTATATTCCGGGTTGTAATCTATATCCGGGTTATAAGTTGTGGCACAACCAGATAATAATAGTAATAAAGCAGCTAATTTAAAATATGATAATTTCATAAATACATCTCAATAAAAGTCTATGTGTCTAATAGTACTAAGAATAATACAAAATTGTATATTTATTTAGTTTTTAATTAAATGAATACGAGAATGGTTATTTGTTCGTCGCTTTTTGAGAGTGATGATGGATTTTAAAAAATATCAGCATACGTCAGGAGGTCTCACATCTTGCTAGAGCTCGTGATGGGATGACGGCGTTTGTTTAATAGTTTGGATTTTATATTTTTTTGTTTAAAAATTCACTTCAGGAAGAAGTATATGGTACTCGGAGCCGGACTTGAACCGGTGCATCGCACGTATTAAGAACACGCGGGATTTAAATAACGATGTAGAATTAAGATACTGAAACAAGTTCAGCAAATACATATAATTGAAATATAGATCTAAAGAAATTAAATAAATGGTACCCGGAGCCGGACTTGAACCGGCACATCCGTTAAGACGCGGGATTTTAAATCCCGTGTGTCTACCAATTCCACCACCCGGGCACTATATTTGGGTAAGACTTTTTTATAGTAGAGATTGGTTCCCTACTGTCAATCACAACTTAATGTATAAACATGGAGTCATAAATGAGAAATTGGAGCGGCTAACGAGACTCGAACTCGTGACATTCACGTTGGCAACGTGATGCTCTACCAGCTGAGCTACAGCCGCTTCATATAGAGCTTGTTACTTAATACATTGTAGAAATGGTACCCGGAGCCGGACTTGAACCGGCACATCCGTTAAGACGCGGGATTTTAAATCCCGTGTGTCTACCAATTCCACCACCCGGGCATTGTATTCCTATTAAGGATAATGCCTGTCATTTCTACATGACTAAGTAGCAAATTGTTAGATTGGAGCGGCTAACGAGACTCGAACTCGTGACATTCACGTTGGCAACGTGATGCTCTACCAGCTGAGCTACAGCCGCTTCATATAATCTATTTTGTGTTGCATTTAAATTGGAGCGGCTAACGAGACTCGAACTCGTGACATTCACGTTGGCAACGTGATGCTCTACCAGCTGAGCTACAGCCGCTTAATTTAAATAAAACACTCTTTGTACATTCAACATAATTGGAGAATATGGTACCCGGAGCCGGACTTGAACCGGCACATCCGTTAAGACGCGGGATTTTAAATCCCGTGTGTCTACCAATTCCACCACCCGGGCAAAAGTGGAGGCGGGTCCCGAAGTCGAATCGAGGTCCACGGATTTGCAATCCGCTGCATAGCCACTCTGCCAACCCGCCAATATTCATCAATTAGTTGGTGATGTACTTCCTTAGAAAAATTGGAGCGGCTAACGAGACTCGAACTCGTGACATTCACGTTGGCAACGTGATGCTCTACCAGCTGAGCTACAGCCGCTTTCAATTGCTGACTCCCTGTCAACGAAACGCATTTTACATCGTTCTCTTGATGAGTCAACACTTTACTTTCAATTTTTTTCTATTTTTTTCTGTTTGCTCAAAATACGACTAATCTGTCGTTTTTTTAGCTAAATTTTGTAATTTTATTAACCATGCATTGTAAATAAATGTTTATTATTTATTTTGAAAACTCTGGCCATGCCGCTTTAAGATATTGAAACATTGATACAAAAGCAAAAACTGTAGCAAAAAAGTAAAAGCCCCATGCGGCATAATTAATAACAATGGCAGGTAAATCAAATAAACCTAGTGGAATTGGGTAATCAGGATTCCAAATTAATCCCATTAGAGCTAACATTTGCGCTGCGGTTTTCCACTTACCTAGTTCAGATACAGCAACATTACCACGCTTACCTAAATCAGCCATAAACTCTCTTAGTGCAGAAATGATAATTTCACGAGCAACCATGATTAATGCAGGAACAGTTACCCACAGGTTACGGTATTCGGAAACAATCAAAACTAAAGCAATAGTAACCATGAGTTTATCGGCCACTGGATCTATAAATGCACCAAAATTACTAGACTGTTTTAACTTACGTGCCAAGTAACCATCTAAAGCATCACTTACTGAAGCAAACCAGAATACTACGAACGATGCAAAATTAGACCAATTTTTAGAAAATGTATCAGGCATCATATCGTGCATATAAAACACGACAACAAAGACGGGGATTAAAATTATCCGAAACAGGGTTATTTGATTAGGTATTGTCCACATAAATCTACTACTGGCTTTTTATTATGAATACATTGTACATGATGTATATACCCGTTACCAATCAAGATGCAGGTTTCAGAGAGCTTGAGCGATACCAATACAAGGCGCAGTTATGTAGTAATGGTTATTCCCTTACAAATAGCTGCAACGAAGTAGTGGAATTGCTCAAGCTCTTCTTTGATGGGTTTAAAAGCAATTTAAGCAGCGTTATTAAATTGAACTGTGACTGCATGGATGCAGGAAGTAGAGCGACGCAGGATGCCAAAGCCGAGAACAACCATTCTCTCAATTAAATGCCTTGCCTAAATTGCTTTTAACTCCCACTGAAATCCCGCACTTTGAATGGTAACGGGTATAGACCAAGTCTAACAAGTTAATCTCAACTGGTGCTAATTTAATTATTAGAGTTAGTATATGTCAATTATCATGCAAGCTATTGAAAATATTTGTCGCTAAATCTTTACTAATACCGGGCACTTTCATTAATTGTTCTACCGTTGCCTTTTTGACTTCTTGTAAGCCACCTAAATACTTTAGCAGAGCTTGGCGCTTTTTAGCACCAATACCAGGAATTTCTTCTAAAGTAGACTTTGTCGCTGCCTTGCCTCTTTTAGCTCTATGCCCTGCTATTGCAAATCGATGAGACTCATCGCGTATATGCTGTACTAAATGTAACGCTGGAGATATAGCTGGCAAAGAAATTAGTTGGTGAGAGCCGGCCATTATAAGGGTTTCTAAACCCGGTTTTCTTGACTCACCTTTAGCTACGCCAATAAGCATCGGAGTTTTAGTTAAATCAAGTTCTGCAAAAAACGTTTCCGCTCTTGCTAATTGACCTTTACCGCCATCTATAAATACGATATCGGGTAAATTATCATCATCAGTAACTTTACCGTAACGTTTGTTCAGGGCAAAAGACATTGCGGCGTAATCATCTCCTGGAGTAATACCATGGACATTGTAACGTCGATAGTCACTTTTTAGTGGCCCATCTGTATTAAACACCACACAAGAAGCAATCGTTTGTTGCCCCATAGTATGACTAATATCAAAACACTCGAGACGCTCTATTGGTTTAGATAACTCAAATTCATTATTTAAATCTCTAAAGCGAGCTTGCATTGACTCTTTATGGCTATTTTTTACATTCAATGCATTTTCGGCATTTGTCGTAGCTAATTTTAAATAGCGCGAGCGCTCGGTTCGTACATTAACCGACAACTTAATTTCTCGTTCAGCCTGCTGTGACAATAACACAGCTATTTCTTTTTGAGTTTCAAAGGCAAGCGGCAAAATGATTTCTTTAGCAATGTTATCTTGGTCAACACCTTCACCTAAATAGTGCTGACTTATAAAAGCTTCAACAACCTCTTCATCGCTTGTATTGGCAGGGATATTTGGGAAGAAACTTTTACTGCCAAGAATTTTTTGGTCGCGTATAAATAACAAATGTAAACAGGCTTGATTCTTTAATCGATAAAAACCGATTACATCCAACTCTGCCGTTGTACCACTAACAAACTGTTGCTGTTGAACTTTTCTTAGTGTCGTAATTTGATCTCGAAATCTAGCTGCACTTTCAAAGTCCAATTGCTCACTGGCTACTTCCATATTACTTACCAGGGATCCTATAACTTGGTCATTTTTACCTTTTAGGAATAATCGAGCTAAATTAACTTGCTGCTGATAGTCTTCATCGGATATTTTTCCAACACATGGTGCAGAGCAACGCTTCAATTGATATTGTAAGCAAGGTCTCGAACGAGCACGATAATAACTGTCCTCACATTGTCTGATTGGAAACAGTTTTTGCATTAACCTAAGACTTTCCCATACAGCACCCGCTGTTGGAAAAGGACCAAAGTACTCGCCTTTAGTGCGCTTTCCGCCACGGTGAGAGCCAAGTTTTGGATGCTTATGAGCGCTAATGAGTAGATAAGGGTAAGATTTGTCATCTCTTAATAAAACATTATATTTAGGCTGGTATTTCTTAATATAATTATTTTCAAGAATAAGGGCTTCGCCCTCGGTATGAGTAACGGTGACATCAATGGCTTTAATGTGACTGACTAAAACTCTGGTTTTAACATTGCCAACGTCTTTGCGAAAATAACTACTCAGTCGGTTTTTAAGATCTTTTGCTTTACCTACATAAATGACAGTTTGTTCACCATCATACATGCGATAT
The DNA here is from genome assembly GCF_031583595.1 of Thalassotalea psychrophila. Classification (NCBI taxonomy): domain Bacteria; kingdom Pseudomonadati; phylum Pseudomonadota; class Gammaproteobacteria; order Alteromonadales; family Colwelliaceae; genus Thalassotalea; species Thalassotalea psychrophila. The sequence continues at coordinate 2,442,431 of NZ_CP134145.1, read as the reverse complement.
ACGCCGCTTTGCTCAGTTACCGTTGATAAAAAAGCTTTATGGTCAAAATCATTACTTTGCTCTGTCATCAATATACCAAATTTACTATTAAATCTAATTCTCTAGGATTAAAACCTACAACATTTCTGTATTTAGCAAGCCATAGCGTATTGCTAAATGTGTTAGTTCAACATCATTACTAACAGAAAGTTTATCAAACATACGATAACGGTAGCTGTTGATAGTTTTACTGCTTAGACTTAATTGATCCGAAATATCAACCACCTTCTCACCGCGAGTGATCATCATCATGATTTGTAATTCACGTTCAGATAAAGAAGCAAAGGGGCTTTCATCCGGTTTGTTGAACTGGCTCAGAGCCATTTGTTGGGCTATCCCAGGGGTAATGTAGCGTTGGCCACTTTTAACAGCTTTAATCGCCTGGATCATTTCTTGAGGTGGAGTATTTTTTGTTAAAAACCCAGAGGCTCCTATCTGCATGACTTTAGTTGGGAAAGGGTCTTCTACATGAACAGTTAAAATTAAAACTTTTATATCTGGATTATAACGAATAATTTTCTTAGTTGCTTCTAAGCCCCCTATTCCAGGCATATTCACATCCATAAGGACAACGTCAGGAGCATTAGCGCGACAGTACTGTACGGCTTCTTCACCGGTTGATACTTCACTAACCACTTCAATACCTGAAGCATCTTCAAGTAAACGTCTGATCCCCATTCTTACTAAATCATGATCATCTACTAATAATACTTTGATCACTTAATTTCCCCTACTGTGAGCTAATAGCTCTTTTTTATTAGTTTAAAAATATCATAAATAGTGTTGCGGTGATATTTTCATTTAAAGTTTATTTTGAGTAAGCCAGTTATTAAGCAAACCTATTTGACCATTTTTATAAGCAGCATAAGTTATTCTAATAGCATTTGATAAAATTACACTATCATTCCAATCAGTTTGTTCGCTAATTTTTGCATAACATTCAATGGCTTCCGCGGTTAAATAGCCTCTAACCTCTTTTTTACCATGGTCTTTTTGCTTATCTCGAAATCTTTTTTGCTTCTCAGCATTGGTTAATGCTGCTTTTTTGCTAGGCTTATTAGTCATAGGCATTACCTCTGTAAAAATAATGTCTATGGTTACGGATAACCAAACTAATTGCAATTTATTTCAAATAATTATTGTTTAGTGTACAAGTGTTCGCTAAAGTAGCGAACAGATTTTTTTGATAAAGGTAATTGACTGATAATTATCTTTATCTACACATTTAATTGAGAAAGTAGAGTCATGACAAAACAAAACTCATTTGATAAAGCCGGTCTAATTCAAGCAGGTACTGGTGAATTATTTGGTCCCGGAAACAGCAAATTACCTATCGACAATATGTTAATGATGGATCGCATCGTTAAAATAACTGATGAAGGTGGTAAATATGGTAAAGGTGAAATTATTGCCGAACTAGATATCACTCGTGATCTTTGGTTCTTCGATTGTCACTTTAAAGGCGACCCGGTAATGCCTGGTTGTTTGGGTCTAGATGCAATGTGGCAATTGGTTGGCTTCTTCTTAGCATGGTCAGGTGGACCAGGTTTAGGTAGAGCGTTAGGTGTGGGTGAAGTTAAGTTCACTGGCCAAGTATTACCGACAGCCTCAAAAGTAACGTACCGCATTGACCTTAAACGAGTAATTAAGCGTAAATTATTCATGGGTTTAGCTGATGGTACTGTAGAAGTTGATGGTCGTGTAATATATCAAGCAACTGATTTAAAAGTTGGTTTATTTGAAGATACATCTAAGTTTTAATAGATCTGCTGCGCAGTTCTAAATAATTTAGAACCAGATAAGAAAAAGGAAGTCATATGACTTCCTTTTTTGTTTTTTGGTGTTTCTAAGTTTAATGATTAAACTTTCTTCTTCTAAACCATAAAGACATACCGGCAAGTATTGATAAGAAACCTAAGCTTGCCCCTCTTCGTTCTGTTTTCTCACCAAGTTCTTCAGAACAATCGTTTATTTGAAACTCTTCTCCTGTAGGCGTTAATTTTACAGCAACTAATACGTCTTGCTCAGCATCAGGAATTACTTCGCCATCAATTGAAAAAGGTTCGCCTTTAGAATCTAACTTAGGCGCTTTTACCCATGCGGTACCAAGTATCACATTTTCTTCATTAACATCCCTAGCTTCAACAATTACATACTTTTCTTGATCTTCACAGCTTAAAAATTGGTTAACATTATAAAAGGCATCATCATTTATACTGTATAAGAAACCATGACGGCGTCGAGGAGTACTCGGGCTGTCAACGAAATCCTCCACTTCACCTTCACCAACGATCATGCCATTGTTGTTAATTCCATGCGGATAACTAGATGACCCCTTGAAAAAGTCAATTGGAAAAACTGGAGTAATCTCAGCTTCATTAGCGTTCGCGTAATAAAACTTCGTCCTAGCTTTGCCATTTACATATGTGTACATGTATCCGGTAAAAATACCATTGTTATTAATATCTAATGCTCTTGACTCAAAATAATCATCTCTGTCAGTAAAATCGATTATTTCATCGTCTTTAAAGATCGCAGCAAAACTACCGACGCTTTCTCCTCTGCTCGGTGTAGTTTCATCTTCATCCCACCAAAAGTGAGAATAACCAACAATAATCCCACTATCATTAACACTAACCGCGGCACTGGTAAATGGGCGTTTATCATCTTCATGGATATTGATAACACCGCGACCTAAATCCGTTGTAGTTACAATAGTACCTGTTGGATCAACTTCCCATTTAAAGGCATTTGAGTAATATAAATTTGCTCTAATTATTTGCACACAAGCTTCGAATGGGAGGTCATCTTCACGATCATCACAATAGTCACCCTCTTCTTCAAGATCTTCTACTGCATTTGGATTCAATCCAACACTTGAAGTACCAATTGCAATAGTATTACCATTGATCGATGCAATATCATTAACAGCCGACAAACCACCGTAATGGTTGGTTTCAGGGTCAAGCTCTGTGAAAGGAGTTAATTCGAAATTGATAGAGCCATCTACACTCTTAATCCAACCTCGACTGGTAAATTCATTTACCCAATGAACTTCTAACTCACTACCACCATCATCGAACGGAGGTAATGGTAAAAAAGGAGCAGATGAATGGCCAAACACCAAGCCTTCATCGGTAATCCCTTTTGCTACATCAATAGTTGAACGAGTAAGGCTTTCATTACCTTCAAAAGCGTCTTCGAATGCAACATCAAAAATAGGCAGTTCAGTTGCGGAGGCGGTATTTGGTTCAAAAATATAAACTTGTGCATCACCGTACTTTTGATAGAAAGTTGAACCTTTACCTCTCAACCATCTAATAGTCCAAGATAATGCATTAGCATCCGGGTTACCGGCACGTAGAGCATCTTCTGCCTCATCATCAATTCTAAATAAATCATAAAACTGATCGTGGGTATTATTAGCTAAACGGATTATTTCATCAAAGTCGTCGCCATCTTCATCAAAATATTGAAATTGGACAGGGAAGTTATAGGTCGTTTGACCAGACAGTAAAACTTGCCCATTATTATTTTGTTCAATACCGTAGGTATTCTCAACCGGAGTTACAATACCTAAATCTTCTATGGTGTATGTTACAGCATGTGCTGTAGGTGCTATTAAAGCACCGGTAATGCTTAGCGCTAAAACGGATTTTATCAAGGTTTTCATTAACTACTTTTCTCTTGAATTTCTTCTAATTCTTGCCAACGGTCAAAAGCCTGTTCATATTTGGCTTCAGCTTCTTGTAATTCTTTTAATACTTTTTGAGTTTTATCTGACGATTGGTTGTAAAAATCAGCTGCATTTACTTGTAACTGATATACATCCACTTGTTGTTCAAGGGATTCCAATAATTCTGGTAATGATTCTAACTCATGTTTTTCTTTAAAAGATAACTTATTTTTAACTTTTTTTGCTTCTACTGTTTTTGCCTGTGTTTTTTCTTTAGTTTTGTCTTTGATTGTAAATTTTGCGTTTTGTTCCGCTTTGTAAGATAAATAATCTTGAACGTCATTATAACCACCAACAATTTGCCCTATTTCACCGCTACCGTCAAAGTAAAGACAACTATTTACGCAATTATTTACAAAATCACGGTCATGGCTTACTAATAATACGGTGCCAGGGTAATTTGCTACTACCATTTCTAATAATTCAAGGGTTTCAATATCCAAATCATTGGTTGGCTCATCGAGAATAAGTAAATTACTTGGCTTTAAAAATAGCTTAGCCAGTAATAAACGGTTTCTTTCACCACCAGATAAGGCTCGAACTGGTGTACGCGCACGTTTAGGACTAAATAAGAAATCTTGTAAGTAGCCAAGTACGTGACGCGGCTTACCATTAACCATCACTTCTTGCTTACCTTCTGATACCGCATCTTGTACTGTCATGTTGACATCTAGTTGGTCGCGATGCTGATCGAAATAAGCAATTTCTAAATTAACGCCATTTCGCATTTTTCCAGAGGTTTGTTGGTATTGACCGGTAATTAATTTTAATAATGTTGACTTACCAACACCATTACCACCTATCAGGGCAACACGATCGCCACGAGTGATTAATAAGTCGAGGTTATTAATGACGGTTTTATCTGTAAAGGTCATATTTAAATTTTCACATTCAAATACTAATTTACCAGAGCGGTCACCTTGAGTAAGAACCATATTGTCTTGTTTTTTAACATCGCGACGGGCTTTACGTTCATCTCTTAACTTATCTAGAGCACGAACACGACCTTCATTACGAGTACGACGGGCTTTAACGCCTTGGCGGACCCATACTTCTTCTTCAGCGAGTTTTTTGTCAAACAAGTGATTTTGTTGAGCTTCAACTTGTAAGTCATTTTCTTTTTGCTCAAGGTACAAATCATAGTTACCAGGGTAACTTGTTAATATGCCACGGTCTAAATCAACTATACGAGAAGATACCGAGCGAATAAATGCCCTATCATGACTAATAAATATTATCGTACCGTGATAGTTCTTAAGGAAGTTTTCTAACCACAGCACACTAGTAATATCTAAATGGTTAGTCGGTTCATCTAGCAATAATACATCTGGGTTCGTTACCAAAGTTCTTGCTAATGCCACTTTTCTTAACCAACCACCAGAAAGCTCTTTGATACTTTGATCAGGTGTTAAATGCAGCTTACTTAATACTTGTTCGATACGCTGCTCGTCTTCCCAAGCATTATTTTGTTCAAGCTTGTCTTGGATTTTAGCCATTTTTTCCAAGTTTTGCTCTGAAGGGTCTTCAACAACAACATTAAGTATTTCGTGATACTGACGAATAAGCTTGCCATTAATTTCTAAACCAAGAGCCACATAATCAAAAACTGTGGTATCTTCTGATTTAGGTGGATCTTGTGCAAGCATGGCCACTTTAATATTATTGGTAAAAACCATCTGGCCATCATCTAAGTTTTGCATACCATTAATGATTTTCATTAATGACGACTTACCTGCGCCATTGCGTCCAACGAGACACACACGTTCGCCTGTTTGAATTCTAAATTCTGTATTGGCGAGAATTTTATCTTCGCCGAACGCTAGTTCTGCGTTAGTAATTCTAATTAGTTCCACTGATAAACTCTTGTAATTGTTCTTTATTAAATGGCCAATATAAGGCCATATGACTGTTTAAATGTTCTAGTACGGGAATGCTTGTGCCGTATAACTCGACTAATCGAGGTTCTTCAATAATATCTACGTACTCAATATTATCTCTACTAATAAGCTGTACGCATATTTCTTCAGCTATTTCGCACAAATGACACCCTTCAGTGCCATATAAATTATATTGTGTTGTTTTCATTTTATACCAATTTGATTATGTATGTGTTCTACTTTTTTATTAGGAATAAACGGATAAATACAAGGCATAAAATTTAGTTAGTAGTTATTCTCGGCTTTGGCATCCTGCGTCGCTCTACCTGCAGCATCCATGCTTCCGTACTTATAGATTTTATAACGTAGTAGTTATTCGTTTTAACTATAAAAAAAGAGCAGATATGTAATTAACTTGGTATCACATACGGCTAATACACCAGCTATTATGAATATGCTTGTTACGCTTAAAATCAAAATCACGAGTAACTTCTGTTAAGCATTCGGCTTTAAGGCCAACAAGATTTAAACCATCAAAGTCCATTTTAAAGCCGCGCTTGTTATTGGTGAAAATTAATTCACCTTTATCAGCCACTGATTTCATTCCCGTTTTAATTAAATCCATGTGGTCGCGCTGTACATCAAACGTGGTGTTCATACGTTTAGAATTTGAAAAAGTTGGCGGATCAATAAAAACAACATCATATTTATTTGCATTTTCTTTTAACCACTGCAAACAATCTGCTTGAATAAACTCGTACTTATGACCACGTAATTTATTTAATTCAAAGTTATCTTGTGCCCAGTCTAAATAAGTTTTAGACATATCTACCGTAGTTACTTTCTCCGCACCGGCAATAGCGGCTTGTAATGAAACAGAGCCGGTATAAGCAAAAAGATTAAGTAATGATTTACCCTTAGATTTTTTCGCGACGATCTTTCGGGTTTTACGGTGATCCAAAAATAAACCAGTATCAAGATAATCCCACAAGTTAACCTTTAGCAAAGCGTCATACTCTTTAACTACGAGCGACTTTTTACTTTTACTTAACTGTTGGTATTGGTTTTTCCCTTTTTGTTTACTTCTTACTTTTAAAGCAACCTTATCGGGATCTATATTTAATACTTTTGGAGCCCAAAAAATAGCTTCTTGTAAACGTTGTGCTGATTTAGCTTCATCTATGTCTTTAGGCGGCGCATATTCGTGCAGGACAATATGATCACCATAAATATCGATAGAAACATTAAACTCAGGAATGTCAGCATCATAAACACGGTAACAATTAACATCATTTTGTTTAAGCCAAGATTTTAAACCTTTAACATTCTTCTTTAAGCGATTGGCAAAGTCAGAATTCTGACCAGAAAAATCAGATTGCACTGGAGTGCGGTCTAATTGCCCTTCATCAATGTTATATAATGCTAATTGGCAATCTAACGGACCATTTTTAAATTTATAACGCTTAAAGCTTGAGAGCTTTAATAGTGAAAGCATTTCAACATTAGCGGTTATAAGGCCTATTTTCCAACCTAAAAATTCTTGTTTGAACACTTTGCCAAGCTCGGTAAATGTCGAAACAAGCTCTGGTAATGAACCAATACGTTCGCCATAAGGTGGATTAAATAGAATATGACCTGATTCATTGAATTGATTTTTAAGTTCTTCAGCTCGCCCTTGTTTGAATTCAATCATATGGCCAAGACCTGCGCTGCGAGCATTCGCTTTCGCTGTTTGCATTACCCTGCCATCCATATCAAAGCCAAACACTTTAACCTTACTATTCGCTAATGCTTGCTCCGTTTCTTCTTTGGCAGTATCTAAAAGTTGACTGAATAAACTTGCATCGTGAAATTTCCAACGACTAAAGCCCCACTGCGCTCTATCTACGCCAGGATACATGCCTGAAGCCATTGAAACAGCTTCAAGCAATAACGTGCCAGAGCCACACATAGGATCAACTAGCGGCTTGCTTGGATCATTTAACCAACCAGAGCGAACTACAAGCGCGGCGGCAAGGTTTTCTTTAATAGGTGCAGCACCAGAATTTTCACGGTAACCACGTTTAGACAATGAACGACCAGAGAAATCAATATAAAGCGTCACTTCATTTCTAAGTAGACGGGCTTGAATTCGAATATCAGGATTGTTTTTTTCAACAGATGGTCTTTCTAAACCGGCGTCTCTAAAACAATCAACAATAGCATCTTTTACTATTAAACCTCCAAACTGTGAATCACGTATGTGCTCATTTTTACCAACAAAATCTACTGCAAAAAAATCTTCGCTAGTGAAATGCTCGGTCCAATCAATATCTTTTGCAGCTTTATATAGTGCGTCTTTATCTTTTACTGGTGACGGTGCATCAATACGAATAAGAATACGACTGGCTAAGCGTGATTTTAAACAAGCTAGATAACCGGTTTCCATAGATGCAGAAAAATGAACGCCTTCGGGACGTTGTACTACTTCACTTCCGCCTATTGCGGTTATTTCATCGGCTAATAGTGACTCTATGCCAAAAGAAGTTAAAGCTAAAAATTGTTTCATGTGTTGATCCAAAGCATTTGATGGCGCAGATTATAAACGACCTACCATCATTTGTCTTAGCCAATTACTTTAAATAACTAATTAATCTCGGATATTGAATCACTCACTTCTACAGAGATAGCTAATTCTCATACAATTTAAGAACAAAAATACACCGGTTGTTTGATTATTATTCATATTATCAATTTAATTAATAAATATGGTAAAATCTACTTGCAATCCTATAAGGCAATCCTTATAGTACGCCTCGAATTCAGGCGCGGGATGGAGCAGCCTGGTAGCTCGTCGGGCTCATAACCCGAAGGTCGTCAGTTCAAATCTGGCTCCCGCAACCAATTCTTCTTTAGGGAACTAAAAAGAATTTCTGAATTCAAACATATTACAGGCGCGGGATGGAGCAGCCTGGTAGCTCGTCGGGCTCATAACCCGAAGGTCGTCAGTTCAAATCTGGCTCCCGCAACCAATTCTTTATCTACCAGTAAAGAAGCATGTAATATGACAATTAGTTTGAGAGAACCACGGACGCGGGATGGAGCAGCCTGGTAGCTCGTCGGGCTCATAACCCGAAGGTCGTCAGTTCAAATCTGGCTCCCGCAACCAATTCTCAATCAAACTACGAAAAGAAGCCCTAACGGGCTTTTTTCGTTTCTGACGTATGGTAAATTCATTGCAGCGGTAATTAAAAGGCATAACCCGAAGGTCGTCAGTTCACACTTTACAAATTAAGGGCTCCCGCAACCAATGCTCAGCAAACGCAATAAAGATCAAAAAAAGCCCTACAAGGGCTTTTCGTATCTGCAATTTAAGAACAAGTCGTTAACTTGCTAAAAGTATTCCTTTCTTATGATCGTTTTTGTAGTGTAATGGTGAAACACCATACCAAGCTTTAAAAGCTCTGGAAAAGTTTCCGTAGTTACAATACCCCAATTTAAATGCTAATTGCTCTGGCGTTAAGTTGCCTTCTTGTAAATAGTAGATCGAATATGACTTTCTTATTTTCTCAACAATACTTTTAAAGTTAGTCCCTTCTGCATTTAATTTGTTGTTAAGGGTGCGCTCTGATATTCCACAAATTTCTGCCACATTAAGTTTGCTACAATTACCGTTAAGCAATAACTTCAAAATTATATTGCTCACTTTTGAGGTGAAATTGAAAGCGCTACTGCGCTTTAAAAATTCAACAACCATTTTATCTGATTGTTTTGCAAGCTTTTCATTTGCAAACGGTAGTTCAACATCTAATGAATTGTAGTCAAAAACAATCTTGGTTTTATCGGCTGAAAATTCTATATTTTCACCAAAATAATCTATGTACTCTTGCAACATGTAATCGTCTGGTGTCCAAGATAAGCACACTTTTTTTGCTTTAAAGTCAGCGCCAATCATTAATTTAATGAACTTTAATGTTAATGCCGCAAATATATCCGAATAAAAGTTCGAATTGACCTCATTTAAATACGTGTTTTCATCAAACGTTAAATAGCTTTCAAAGCTGTCCTGAATAAAGTTAACGTTAATTGCGCTTGAAATAAAAGCAAAGCCATTAACATAACGATGGCAAAAGTCAGTTAAAGACTTACTAAACAATAGACCAGTACCAAAAGATTGAAATATCGCAGGATTCAAGTGTTCACAGGCTTTAATGGCAACAATAGGTGATGATTTTTTTACAATCAGATCCACATATTTACTACTCAAATGGCATGGAATCCGTTTGTAGATAGAATTAAATTTGTTCATATCAATGCCAGCTTCAACCAATGTTGAATCGACATCAACACCATACTTTTCAATCGTAGGCTGTAAAAATTTTAATGTGCCACTGTAACTGTTGGCCAATAATTGGTGCATCTAAAAAAACCTTAAAACTAATGGAATTCTCAATTTAGAGAATTCCATTTAAGCTAAATATCTAAAATGTGATACTTTGAATAAACATGAAACCATAAAATATCAGGTTTTAATTATCCTAATACGCCATTTACTTGCATAGTTTCAATCTCTTCACTACTGAAACCCATCTCAGCTAAAACTTCCTGATTATGATGACCTACGCTGCAACCAGCAGAAGTGTAGTTAGGTTGGTTTCTTGAAAATTTAATTGGTGAAGCTATTTGCTTTATTTTGTTGTTATCTTCAGTAGATACTTCAACAACCATATTTCGAGCTTGCATTTGTGGATGCTCTGCCGCTTCTACTACCGTTAGAGTAGGTTCAACACAGGCGTCAAGCTTGACGAATACGTCTTGCCAATAATCAAAATCATGTTGTTTAAACGCAACTTTTAATGCAGCTATTAACGGTGCTTGTGATTCAGCACTGTAGTCAAAACCATTTTTGATCAAATCTTCTCTGCCTATGGTTTGACAGAGTTGCTGCATAAACGCAGGCTCTATACTGCCAACAGAAAAATGACGGCCATCGTTAGTTTCGTAATGATTGTAAAAAGAAGCACCATTAAGTGTTTCTTGTTCAAGTCCAGGAGCGATACCACTACCAAGTGCACCAGCGCCACTCATAGCATTTAAAGCAAACGCAGCGTCAGTCATACTGATATCTATGTATTGCCCTTCTCCACTAATTTGACGTTCGATTACTGCGGCAAGAATACCGTTAACGGCATGCATTGAACCACCTGCTACATCCGCAATTTGAAAGCCGACTGGGATCGGACCGGTTTCTTTAGTACCGGTATAACTAGCCACACCAGCGATTGCTAAGTAGTTAATATCATGACCACCACGATGTTTATATGGACCAGTTTGGCCATAACCAGTAATAGAACAATAAATTAATTTAGGGTTTATTGGTTTTAAGGTTTGATAATCTAAGCCGAAACGTTGCATAACCCCAGGACGGAACTGCTCTATTACGATATCGTATTCAGCAACCAGCTTTTTAACTAATTCAACCGCATCCGGTTTTTTCAAGTTTAAACCCAGTGAACGTTTCGAGCGATTTAGGGTTTGATGGATATAAGACACTCCTTGTTCATCCAAAGGAGGCAATATTCTTGTAAGGTCCTGCCTGTTAGGTGCTTCAATTCTAAGAACCTCTGCCCCCATGTCAGCTAACATCATAGTCGCAAATGGGCCGGGTAATAACGTTGAGAAATCGAGTACTTTAAGAGACTTTAATGGCATGGGTTTGTCTATCCGCTTAATTTTATTAATGGCGACAAATTAAGCGAGAACAACGTTAACTACAATGACAAAATAACACCATTCTATGAACAAAACTTACTCTACCTCTTATAGGAAAGCAGAGTTAACCATTAAATGATTGATAAGATTTGGGAGACGAGCCAGTCCAACGTTTAAATGCTCGGGCAAAATTATTGTAGTTTGAAAAGCCAAGTAAATGGCTAATATCGGTTAATGACAAATCGGAATTAGGTACGTAGTCCAATGCTAATTCATGCCGGCAATCTTCGGTCAAATTCCTAAAATTATATTCATGGCTGGCGAGGCGACGTTGCAGCGTTCTTTCGCTCATATGCAATCGAGCAGCAATATTAGTAATAGACGCTTCATCGGTAGCTAAATTTTGTTTAACCAAAATTTTAACTTGATCAATCAAATGATACTTATCAATTTTTTTCAATCCGTCCTTTAATGCTTTGGTTGACACGGTCGGTAATAAACCGGAACCAAAGCCAGTCATACTACTGACTTTCCTTTCAAGCATATCTTTAGCAAACACCATTTCCAATTTATTGGCTGAAACCTCAACTGGGCAGCGAAAAAAACGCTGAAAATAGGTTTTATCTTTAATTTCAGGGTATGGAACCTTCATCGACATTGGCGAAAAATCATCGCCATAATGCTGTCGACATATGGTAATAAAAGCAGAGAAAAAAGCATCTATATTAGCTTTAGGTACCTCAAGGTTGGTGAGTACATTAATTTGTAAACGATAACCTGCTTTTATCCTTACCAGATACATGCGCGCAGCATTAGAAAACAATCGAAAGAATCGAAACATTGTTTCCATCCCTTCCAGCGGAGTTTGTGTTAATCCCATTGAAGGCCCAAGAATATTGAATATTTTAGGGCTGGCAAAGCGGCCGGCTTTAATGCCTATATTTTCATCTTGAGTAAAATCGAAAAGCTTTTGCCAAAGGATGCAAGAAACCTTATTTGGAATTTGATAGCCAATATCCCCTAGCTTAGTAACATCAACGCCTTCATCAGCAAAGTAGCTGATTTGATCAATCTCGTATTCATCCAACAACGGCAACATCATTAGCAAATAAGTTGCAGATACATAGATCAGGTTTTCATCATCTACGGCAGCTGATTGCTCAAAATTAAATTGTTTATTAAATGTCATTGTTTCTTAAAATATTGATTGTAATAACAACACTATAACATTGGTGACGTGTCAAGAGTAGTCGAATGTCGTCTCAAGAGTCATTTGAAAATGTATTAAATTGTAACATCAGCTCAATTCCTAGTAAAAACGATTTAAATCAAGTTGCTAGTTTATCCCATAAAAAAACAATTATAAAAACATCAATGCCACGGATTAATATATAAATCATGAAGTTATTAACACAATTAAAAGCACATAAAGACTCTTTTTTAAAGTCACCTATGCCATCAAGACAAGAAAGAATTAAGCGTTTACAGTCATTAAAAGACGCTTTACTCAAGCATCAGGATGCTTTGTGTGCTGCTTTGAATAAAGATTTTGGACAACGCAGCACCACTGAATCACAACTGCTGGATATTTTACCTACAATCAATTACATCAACTATTCATGTAGAAAACTTAAAGGTTGGATGAAAGCAGAAAAGCGTCATTCGGGGTTATTATTAGGTGGTGCAAAAGTAAAAGTAATGTACCAACCACTAGGCGTTGTAGGGATCATAGGTTCGTGGAATGCCCCGCTTACGGTAACTCTGGCTCCATTGGTAACCGCCCTATCAGCAGGCAATCATGCAATGATTAAAATGTCTGAATTTAATCCTAATACCAATCAGATTGTCGCTAAAATTATTGAGCAAGCATTCGATCAAAACTTAGTATCTATGGTTGAAGGTGAAGCAAGTGTTTCAGCTGAATTCTCACAACTGCCATTTGATCATTTAGTTTTTACCGGCTCTACCACTGTTGGAAAACATGTTATGAGCGCTGCAGCTAAAAACTTAACGCCAGTAACACTTGAGCTTGGCGGTAAATGTCCAGTTATTATTGGTGAAGACATAGATATTGATGATGCGGTTAGTCGCATCGTATTTGGTAAAGCCTTTAATTCTGGTCAAATTTGTTTAGCGCCGGATTACATTTTTTGTCCAGCGGATAAAGAAACTGAATTCGTACAGGCCTATTGCAAGAAATTTCAAAAACTATTTCCTGATTTTGCTAACAACAAAGATCACACCAGTATTCACAGTGATCGTCATTTCCAACGCTTTCAAAATTTATTAAGTGATGCGAAACAAAAAGGCGCAACAATTACTTCTGCCAATAATATCGAAGGTAATGCTTCGACTCGCTTAATGGCGACTCACTTAGTGTCCAATGTTACTGAAGACATGCAATTAATGCAGGAAGAGATTTTTGGTCCTATTTTGCCAATTAAAACTTATAAAAATTTAGAAGAAGTTTCCTCATACATTAACAATAAAACCAGCCCTCTTGGCCTTTACATTATGACTTTCAATAAAAAGAGTCAGCAATATCTTCTCGATAACACTCATTCTGGAGGGGTTAGCATTAACGAAGTGTTATTCCATGCAATGTGTGACGATGCACCGTTTGGTGGAGTTGGTGAATCAGGGATTGGTCATTATCACGGACCTGAAGGTTTTAAGGCGTTATCGAAAGCAAAAACAGTATTAACTCGAGGAAAATTTTATCCCGGCAAATGGACCAGTCCACCATATGACAATAGCCTGATTAAACCCGTTCTTAAATTTTTACTAAAGATCTAGGCGCTAAACATTAAAAGCAATCCAACAACAATAACAACCAAAAACAAAAATATTACAACAAAGGTTAAAATTTATGCATGACTATATAATTATTGGTGGCGGCTCAGCCGGAGGTGTTCTAGCCAATCGGCTAAGTGAAGACAACACTATTGACGTATGTTTACTTGAGGCAGGATCAAAAGGTAAATCCCCACTGATTTCAGTACCAGTAGGTATGGCGGCACTGATCCAAGATTTTAAAATTAATAAATGGAACTGGAAGTTTAACACTCAAAAAGATAAATCAATGAACAACCGTAGTCAATATCAGCCAAGAGGTAAAGTTCTAGGTGGTTCGAGTAGCATTAATGGCATGGTATATATTAGGGGTGATAAAACCGATTATGAAATATGGTCTGAGTTGGGCAATACCACCTGGGGCTATGAACAAGTTCTACCTTACTTTAAAAAAGCAGAAAACAATGAACGTGGAGAGTGTGAATTTCATAATGTTAATGGACCATTAAATGTAAGTGATGGCGTTACTGAATTTGATATTTGTGACTCATTTAAGCAAAGTATACTCGCACAAGGATACCCTTATAACTCTGATTTTAATGGCGTTAGTCAAGAAGGTGTCGGAGTGTACCAATTTACAACTAAAAATGGTGTGCGAGCAAGTACAAAAGCATGTTATATCGAACCAGCAATGATGCGAGAAAATTTAACTGTCAAAACAAATTCACAAGTGCAGCGTATTATTTTTGACGGAAAACGTGCAGTTGGTGTTGAGTATATTGCAAATGGTAAAACTTATACCATTAAAGCAAACAAAGAAGTGCTGGTTTGCGGTGGCAGTTTTAACTCTCCACAACTTCTACTATTGTCAGGAGTTGGCCCTAAACCAGAACTAGATAAACACGCTATTGATGTAGTCCATGAATTGTCAGGTGTAGGTAAAAACCTACAAGAGCATCCTGATGTGATGCTGGTATATAAAAGTAAAACTAAATCGGGGCTGGCATTGAACCCTCAGGGCATCGCAAAAGGTTGCAGCGCCTTAGTAAAGTATTTGCTGAATAAAACAGGATGGTTTGCAAATACAGTAACTCCGGTGGGTGGCTTTTTCAAAACAGATGAACATTTGACGACCCCTAATTTTCAAATTCATTCGGTTCCAATGGCTTATCGAGATCATGCTCGTGATTACAAACTGATGACCAATTGGGGCTTTAGTTTATTAGTTAATATATCAAGACCTAAAAGCCGTGGTGAAGTCACTCTTAAAGATTCAAACCCTCTATCAGCTCCTAATATTCAATTAAATCTATTAGATCATCCTGATGATATGTCTGAGTTAGTTAAAGCAGTAAAAAAAGCTCAGGAAATGGTTGATCAGCCATTAATGAACAAACATATCCAAGGCCCAATGCATCCACAAAAGCGTTTCAGCGATGACAATGAAATTGAACAATACTTACGTGAATATGGATCGCACGCTTATCATCCTGTAGGTACTTGTAAAATGGGCAATGATGATATGGCCGTTGTCGATGAGAGGTTAAAGGTGCACGGTTTAGAAGGTATTCGAGTTGTTGACGCCTCTATTATGCCAACTCTGGTCAGTGGTAATACTAACGCATCTACAATAATGATCGGTGAAAAAGCAGCCGATATGATAAAGCAAGACAATCAACATTCATAATTGCATTAAATGTTCATTAAAGGGTTTTGTTTTGTCATTGAGAACTAACTTAAACTCTTTAATATCATAATATAAGCCTAGTTTATTCCTAAATGGGCAATAAAATAAAGATAAAAACGGATAGAGAAAACAGCATGATTTTTACCCAAGCCATACAAAGAAACGCTCAAATATTTCGCGATCAAATCGCGGTAAAATGTGGAGACAGAACTCATACCTGGAAAGAATTTAAAAACAGAGTAGCGTCTCTTGCATCAGGGATGCAAAATGCGGGAGTAAAACCAGGTGAGCGAGTAGCAATTTTAGCATTAAACTCAGATCGTTACCTAGAATATTATTACGCTGTAGCCTGGGCTGGAGCTGTTCTTGTGCCATTAAATAATCGTTGGTCGGTAAAAGAAAATCAATACGCGTTAAATGATTCAGGTTCAGTAATGTTGTTTGTTGATGATGTATTTTATGAAACAGGCAAAAAACTTAAAAACGAATGCGAATTAATTAAAAACTTTGTTTACCTTGGCGACAAAGAAACTCCTGAGGGAATGCTAAACTATGAAGACATGATCGAAAAGAATGTCGCTGTAGAAGCTTTTGATAGCGACCCTAGCGATATGCTTGGCATATTTTATACTGGTGGAACTACTGGTTTTCCAAAAGGTGTAATGCTTTCTCACACGAATATTTCAGTAAGCTCTATTGCAATAATGGCTGAAATGAAATTTTATGGCCGTGAAAATCATTCAATGATGATGGTAGCCGGACCAATGTTTCATTTAGCTGCTGGGGCGATGTGTTGGAGTAGTGTTATCGCGGCAGTGCCGATGACTATTGTACCGGCATTTAATGTACAAGATGTGATTGAGTGCATAGAAAGGGATAAAGTTACCGATTGTTTATTGGTACCTACTATGATCAGTATGTTATTGGCTGACAAAGCATTACTTGCTGCAGATTTAAGCACGCTAAATCAAATTATTTACGGTGCATCGCCAATGCCTGAAGGAACACTTCTCGATGCAATGGAAAAATTACCAAATGTTGGGTTTGTACAAGCCTACGGTCAAACAGAGCTATCGCCAGCTTGTTCTATTCTTCCGGCTAAATACCATACCTTAGAAGGTCCATTGTCAGGTAAAATTCGCTCTGCCGGTCGACCTTGTTTAAGTGTAAATGTTACTATTAGGGACGAAAACGATAACGAACTTCCTGTTCACAAAGTTGGAGAAATTTGTGCAAAAGGTGAAAATGTAATGATGGGTTACTGGAACAACCCAGAGCAAACGAGTAAAGCATTAGCCAATGGCTGGTTGCATACTGGTGATGCTGGTTATATCGATGAAGACGGCTTTATTTTCTTAGTTGATAGAGTAAAAGATATGATTGTTTCAGGTGGTGAAAATGTATTTTCGGCTGAAGTCGAAAGTGCCGTTTCAAAGCACCCTCACGTACACGAAGTTGCAGTAATTGGTATTCCAAGTGAGCAATGGGGAGAATCTGTTCATGCTATTGTTCGTGTAAAACCAGATACGATCGTAACAGAAAAGCATATTATCGATTTTTGTCGCGAATATATCGCCGGATATAAAGTACCAAGATCGATTGAATTTAGAAATGAACCGTTCCCAATTACTGGCGCCGGTAAAATACAGAAAAATGAATTACGTGAAGTTTACTGGCAAGATCAAGAACGCAACATCAATTAACTTGTATCTACAATAATCCAGTTTGCGCTTACCATGCAGATTAAAACACCTAGTGCATTCATGCTTAGGTGTTTTTTTACTTTATGATTTTATGCGCCCGAAGATTAGTTAATATGCCAGGCCTATTGTAAAACAAGAACCTTGTGTCCTGCGATTTTTTTACATGCAAACATCATCAATGTTAATGAAATCGTGCATAAACCATAAACTATTGCGGTTGCTGCAAATTCGCTATTACCAAGCATAGTCAACGATATAACAATGGCTAGAGATGCATTTTGAATACCTGATTCGATGCCTAATGTTAAGGCATCTTGTTTTGATAACCCCCAATAAAGGGCCAATCCACTACCTAATAAAATAGCAGAGATGTTTAAACTAAGTAGCGATGCTACTAGACGTTCTATTTCAACAATAGTGACCCCACTTTGTTGATTCAATACACCTACGATCATAATAACTACTAATACAGTTGATAGCTTTTCGAAGTAAGGCGAAATTTTTTGTGCTAGGTCGGTGTTCTTTTCGTTCAAGAAAATACCAAATAGTACTGGTACTACCGATATTAATAAAATACCTAAACTCGTGCCTAACATTGAAAACTCAGTCAATTCACTCGCTAGAAAATAACGATTGGAAAGCTCAATAATTAATGGCGTTGAAATAACACCAATAATGGTACTTAAGCCGGTAAGACTAATAGATAAAGATAAGTTTGCTTTAATTAACTGGCTTACCACATTAGAAAATGCCCCACCTGGACAAGAAGCAATTATCATTACACCAACGCAAATTACTGGCGGTAAATCAAATGCAATGCATATAATAAACCCGAGTAAAGGCAGACCTATCAATTGGCAAATTAAGCCAATGATTATAGGCTTAGGCATAAAAAATAATCGTGAAAAATCTTTTGCATTAAGTGTCAATCCCATACCAAACATAATCACCATGATAAAAATAGGTAAGATGATTTCAGTAAACATAGGTTAACCCCACTAGTTAATAGATTGTTGCAATTAAGTTAATAGAGTTAGTGTAAAGCAGTGATATTTTTATAATGTGTTTGTTTGTTGTTGTTTTGTGAGATTTTGTAATCTGTGAATTAATAATGGATTTGAATTATGAGTGGCCGAGTTATCCTTTAAGTTGATAGGCTTACTCGCTTAAGTATATTTTTTTAATTTATTCGTTACATCCGCTTGACCTCAACTTAACCTGAGGTATTACCCTAGCTATGAAATCACAATTTTAATCTAGGAATAAACAATATGAATAATACCGTTGCCATACTTTCAAGTGCCAGAGCGCATGGAAATACTGAAAAGTTATTAAACAGCTTTACCCTTAATACTAACATCAATGTCGATATAATTGATTTGTCCAAGTACAGTTTTAGTGAATATGATTATAACTATAACAACCAAGATGATGACTTCTTGCCATTGATGGAAAAAATATTGTCATATGAAAAAATCATCTTTGCATCACCGGTGTATTGGTATGCTGTCACACCTACAATGAAAAAGTTTCTCGACCGAATATCTGATTTATTAGACCTTCCTCATTTATTAGACTCAGGTCGACGTCTACGCGGGAAAACTGCTTTTGTAGTTTGCAGTTCAGCCAGTACCCAAGCTTCTAACTCTTTTATCAGTGCTTTTAAGGAGACATTTGAATATCTTGGCATGTATTACGGCGGCTTTTTGCATGCCAACTGTGCTGATGGCTATCAGGAAAATAACTATGTCGATGATCTCAATAGCTTTAGGTTGTTGTTTAAATAATTATATTCTGGGTTAATGATCGTTATGGGTGAATTTAGTACTCAGAAGACTTGGCATTTAATACTTTGATTGTTTGCATTAGCAATGCCCCCCGAGGAATTCGTGTAAAAGATAGAGCCTGAAACAAGTTCAGGAAGGAGTGTTTAAGTTCAGGAAGTTGAAAATTTGTATAGTAATTTTGGCGACGGAATTTGGCACTTAACTGCCCTTCCGCTGTGGTTTGTACCTAAGTGACAAATGCATTTAAACATAAAAAAGCACGGCTTAAACAAACCGTGCTTTTTTGTTATAAAATCCAACTAAATATTAGTTGGATTTATTTAATACGAATCAAATTATGTGATTAATACTGAGGTTCATTCATACTGAATATTTGTTTTACCATACCATCTACTGACCAGCTTGGTGGCACTTGACGTGGAGGGAAAGCAACAAAGGTTCTCATTTCTTTTGCTGTTTCAGAAATACCACGTGTAATTTCAAACATATGCTCAGCATACCATTTGTCATAACCACCTGCTTCATCACGAGCACGTTCATATGGGTCTTGACGTAAGTTTGTAATCAAAGGTGCACGTAGTGGCGTTAATGGACACATCCAAACTGATAAACCGTGACACTCTTGCATAGAGTATTGTAGTTTTATATCGCCAACACGAATTGCTGATAAGTCACCACCATCAGTAAAGTACATATAATTTGGACGTGGTGCTTCATCTGTTTCACCTGTAAGGTACGGAAGCATGTTATAACCATCTAAATGTACTTTGTACTGCTTACCATTAATTTGTGTACCTTTTTTCAGCTTTTCTTTAATGTCAGTTACGCCAGCAGCTGCAAGGAACGTTGGAGCCCAATCCATATGAGATGCGATCTCGTTTTTGTATTGACCTGCTGGAATTTTGTTCGGCCATCTAACCATTGCTGGTACTCGGAAGCCACCTTCCCATGTCGTATTTTTCTCACCTTTAAATGGAATTGAGCCACCATCAGGCCATGAGAATGTTTCTGCACCATTATCAGTTGAATAAAGAACAATAGTGTTATCGGCAATATTAAGCTCATCAAGTTTGTCTAATAAAACACCTACTTGATAATCATGCTCCATCATGCCATCGCCGTAAAGGCCACCGCGCTTTGAGATTCCTTCAGACTCTGGTCTTAAATGAGTCCATACGTGCATACGAGAAGAGTTAAACCACACAAAAAATGGCTTGTCTGCTTTATGGGCTTTATCGATGAATTTAGTAGTCGCGGCTAAAAACTCGTCATCAACAGTTTCCATACGCTTTTTAGTTAATGGGCCGGTATCTTCAATTCTGCCATCTGCATAAGTATGTAACACACCACGTGGACCAAATTGTTTTTTATAAGCAGGATCTTTTGGATAATCTTGATGCTCAGGCTCTTCTTCAGCGTTTAAATGGTACAAGTTACCAAAAAATTCATCAAAACCATGGTTTGTAGGTAAAAATTCGTCTTTATCACCTAAGTGATTTTTACCAAATTGACCTGTTGTATACCCGCGGTCCTTCAATAACTCAGCGATAGTGACATCTTCAGCTCGTAATCCTACATCTGAGCCAGGCAAGCCAACTTTAGTTAAACCTGTTCGTACTGGATATTGACCTGTAATAAAAGCTGCACGGCCAGCAGTACATGAGTTTTCACCATAGTAGTCAGTGAAAAGTGCACCTTCGTTAGCAATGCGGTCGATGTTCTTAGTTTGATAGCCCATCATGCCATGAGTATAAGCACTGATGTTACTCTGACCAATATCATCTCCCCATATAGCAAGAATGTTTGGGCGTGATGTGTCAGTTGTTGCCAATGCAGCACCTGACATTGCAATCAGGGAAACACCAGCTACGATTTTACTGAATTTGTTTAGCAAAGTCATAATTGAAACCTATGTAAGTTATTAACGATAAAGTTCTGGATGAACTTAAATTTCAAATGAATTTTACTGAACAATTTGTATAATTAAAAAGTATTGCTTACTATATAACTATAAGCACTACTTATATATTGAAGTTAATTGGATTATGGACATAAACCTTAGAAGTGTTGATTTAAATCTGTTGTTAATTTTCGATGGATTGATGCATTTACAAAATTTAAGCCATACCGCAACAAGCTTAGGTATGACTCAACCAGCTGTGTCACAGGCTTTAAAAAGGCTACAACACATGTATAGCGATCCTCTTTTTGAAAGAAAAGGTCGTAAAATGCAGCCCACAATGAAGGCAACTACGATACACCCGGTGATCACTAAAGTTTTACAAGAAATCAGAGATACTTTACCTGTTAAAGGTGCATTCGATCCTTCAAAACTTACAATGCAATTTCGGATTAACCTCACCTATATAAATAATGGACTATTCATTTTCGACTTTTGCAAAGCGTTATATGAACAAGCACCAGGCGTAAAACTTACCATTACCTCAGACATTGTATATGACGCCGAATCGGCGTTACGCAATAGAGAATACGATTTATGCATCGAACACCTTAAATTATCGCAATCAGCTTGTAATAATGAAATTTTATACTCAGAAAAAGTTGTTGTTATTGCGCGCAAAAATCATCCAAGACTGGGCAAAATGAAAAAAATATCATTAGAAGATTATCTCGCAGAAGAGCATGCGGTTTTGATCCCTCATAAGGATAATATTCACCCTTTATCAGAAATGAATAGTGAATTCGGAGAGCGCAAAGTTGGTTTTACCGGGCCAAGCATGAGTGATACTTTTAATATTGTACGAATAACCGACTATATTGGTGTGATCCCCAAAACTGAATTAAATTATCAACCTCTGACTAATGAATTAATTTGGTTTGAGCCCCCTTTTTCTACGGGAATTGCAAATATTTATATGAACTGGCATTGGGATATGGAACGCTACCAGTCACACCGTTGGATAAGGCAGTTATTACTAGAAACATGTCAAAACAATGACATCATTTCAAAACAATAGTTACTAGATAGTACCAGACAGCAACTGAATGAAAAGTTCCTCTGAACAGAGTCACTTTTCATCTGCCTACGTTATTTTTCAACAACTTCTTTGTTGTTAATGATATAGACGTCTTTACCTTTGATTACACCCGAACACTGTTGGCTTGGTTGTTCACACCATGCATCAACAACATGCAACTCATCATTTGCTTTAACAATGTATCGCCAGCCATAAAGCATTTCTTTTTGCTTTTGTGCTGCTCTTCTTGCACCAAGCAAACCTCCAGTTATTTTTGCAGCATCTTTGCCACTACCAGAGCCAAATGCCGAACCAATACCTACACCAATGGCGGCTCCGAGAAGCGGTCTGCCATCACTACCCACTTTAGTCGTGATCACTTCGGCCTTTTCAATAACTCCTTCCATTACAGTAGAAGCCGCGATTGCTTGGCTTGCAAATAAGCCGATAAATATGAACGCAATTGATTTGAATTTAAACATAAAATATTTTCCTAGTGATTCTCATTGAAGAAAACTAATTATTAACCGAGGTTCAAGTTCAGCACTTGCTGCAATTAATAGAGATATCGAAAATAATAGTGAATTTGTGATATTCCGTCCAATGAATTATTATCAATCTTGATATGACCAGAACTACTATCTAAAAAGTAAGGCTTGAAATGAGTGATACTGAAAAGAAACTTTCCAGATTAGATCTAAATCTACTAATCCCACTAAGTGTTTTGCTCAAAGAACGAAACATTAGCAGAGCAGCAGAACAACTCTGTATATCGCAATCGGGAATGAGCAAAACACTGCATAGGTTGAGGGAGTTATTTGACGATCCCCTATTCTACCGAACGAATAGAGGAATTATTCCTACCTTAAGAGCTCAAGAGTTAGAACTGTTATTGCCAGATGTTCTTGCAGCTCTTGAAAACATAATGAAAAGAAGCAGTTTTGAACCAGAAACGAACAATAAAAGTTTTAATATTTCTGTACCAGCGATATTAAGCCACGCAATTACATTACCGTTAATTAATCAACTGGTAAAACAAGCGCCTAATATTCGACTCAATGAACAACAAATAACTCTTAATCCACTACCATTGCTTGAATCAGGAGCTCTCGATTTCGTTGTTCATTTTCAAAAACCAATTGATGATAATTTTGAAGCCACTTATTTAGGGCAAGTAATACCAGTAATTTATGCTAAGAGAGATCATCCATTATTTGCTGAAGAAGTAACGTTAAAAGATTGTCTAAAATACAAGTTTGTTGAATTTTTGGTTAAATCTGGTGATCAAGTTTTACTGGAAAATCCGTTAAACAAGTTATTATTTGGAGAAAAAAATGTAAAAACAACAATAGTGACAAGCAGTCAAATGCACATTTTAATTGAGGTAATGGAAAATTCTGACTATTTATTTATTGGCTCAAATTTGCTGATGACCTCAAAGCTTATCAACAAGCAAATCAAGCCTATTTATAAGTTCCCCTCAAAAGAAAACAAACATTTTGACTTGTTTTTAATATCACACAATAGAGTTATCAACAGTGAAGCTCATCAATGGTTAAAACAAATGTTTATTTCATCTTCACTTGAATTGGCGAAGCAATATAAAAACACTACAACACTATAGTAAAACTTAAGCTTTATGCTGAATATCAACTAGTAACTGCTTATCTTCACTATTCAAATAGGGGTAAATTAAATTTAATATTTGATTCACACCCTGCTTAATAAATAAATGCTCATCTGAGCCCTTCACATTATCTACAATGCCATGTCTAACACTTGCAGCAATATAACTAGGCCACTGAGTAAAAAGCAAGTGCATGTTATTACTGAGGCTAATAATTTCTTGTTCATCAGCTTTCACAATTAGTTGTTTTTGTAAATGTTGACAAAACGTATCTATTGCATTTTTTGTTGTTTGCATCGCCTTGGTAAATAACCTTCTAAGCTCAGGATATTTGTTAAGGATGTAACTTGATTCACAGAATATGAATCGGTATTTGTCCATTAACTGATAGCCTAAATTTAGCTTTAACCACATCGATTGATTTGTTGATATGTCAACCGTATCAGATTTTAAAAAAGTGCCAAAATCTGTCGTAAAGCAACGTAGCAATTCGGCAATGATCTCTGATTTACTTTTAAAGTGATAATAAAGGTTGCCAGGACTAATATCCATAATATCAGCAATATGGTTTGTTGATATTTGGCCAACACCCTCGTCTGCAAAAGCATCGAGACTAGCAATTAAAATCTTATCTTTGGTTTTCACCTGGGTTTTCCTTATATTGATAGTTACCAGAATTTCTTCTGGCAACTTATCAAGTTTTGTATTGCTTTGATTTACATACCTTCAGAAAGATGAAGATAGTTAACTAGCTTTTTTTAAATCAGCTGAGTCACAATCATTTACTACGAATAAGTCATTACTAACAGGCTTGTTTCTAATTACCTTTTTATTAATTAAACAGGTCAATGCCGGTATCATTACTAGTGCTCCTATCATATTCCAGATGAACATAAAGGTTAGTAGTATGCCCATGTCAGCCTGGAATTTGATTGGCGAAAAGAACCAAGTACCAACACCAATACCTAAGGTAATACCGGTAAATGCAACCGCTTTACCTGTAGTTTTAAGCGTATTGAAATAAGCATCTTTTAACGTCATTCCTTCATCTAAATAGGATAAAAGTTTGGTATAGATATAAATGCCATAATCGACGCCAATCCCCACACCTAGTGCGATTACTGGTAACGTTGCTACTTTAACTCCAATGCCTATTTGCGCCATCAATGCCTGACACAATAACGACGTTATAGCTAAAGGAATAATGATACACAACACGGTGCGAATTGAACGGAACGTCAATAAACATAAAAAGCCAACAACGCTATAAACCCAGAACAACATTTTATATTGTGATTCTTCAATCACGATATTAGTTGCCGCTTCAATCCCAGAATTACCCGCAGCAAGTTTAAAGATAAGTTCATCGCGATTAAATTCAGCTGAAAATTTTTCTACCGCCTTAACCACGGTTGTTAACGTTTCTGCTTTATGATCATTGAGATAAACAAACAGCGGTACGAGTGAACAGTCAGCATTAAAACTCTCTGGAGTACGAATTGAGGCTTGATCAAGCAACACTTGGTTACGGTTAAGCGCATACCACTTTATATTGCCTTCGTTATTACCCGACATAATTCTTTTGGTTTTATCAACCAAAGAGGTGGTTGATTGTACGCCTGGTAACTGGTTTAACCGCCACTGCAATTGGTCTATTGCATCAAGCGCTTGGTAATTAGCACATTGATCTTTTGGAGTTTTGACCATTACTACAAAGATATCGGTACTTGTTCTATAGTTGGCCGTAATAAAGGCATTGTCTTTGTTGTACCTTGAGTCTGGACGAAGCTCTGGTGCACCAGAGTCAAGATCACCAGTTTTCAAATCCTGACTTAAAAACAAACCACAAACTGAAACTACAATAGTCAAATACACAATAACTTGAGCTTTTTTAGGGGCAGTAAAGCTGGCAAGAAAATTCCAGACTTGATGCTTACCATGCTCTTCAGAATGTATTTGTTTTTGTACGGACTTAGCACTTACACCAGCGTATGACATCAATATTGGTAGTAACACTAGATTAGATAAGATGATTACCGCAACACCTAGACTTGCCGCCATAGCAAGATCTTGAATCACTTAAATTTCAATCACCATTAATGTTGCAAAGCCTACACCGTCGCTGATCAATGCGATAAGACCTGGTAGGTAAAGTGCTCTAAAAGCAAGGCGTGCTGCCTTATTTTTATTGGCACCATTAGCACTTTCATGAGCAATGGCATTGATAATTTGCACACCATGGCTTACCGCAATAGCGAACACTAAAAATGGCACTAACATTGAGTATGGGTCTAAATCAAAACCAAGAGTTTTCAATAAACCAAGTTGCCAAATAACCGCTATTACTGAACAAACCAATGGAATTATTGCACTACGTAAACATGATGAGTAAAAATATAACAGCACAAACGTTATTAGTAGAGCGACAGCAAAAAAGATTGCGATTTGCGCTAAGCCATCGATTAAGTCACCAACGACTTTAGCAAATCCTGTGATATGAACTTTAATTGTATCGCTTTCATATTTGTCACGAATTAATGTTTCAAGACGCTCAGAAAATATTTGATAATCAATCGCGAGTCCTGTTTCAGGGTCTTTTTCTAACAGTGGTGCATAAATAACAGCTGATTTAAGGTTATTGGCGACTAATGCTCCAATTTGCCCGGATTTTTCAACATTTTTACGCAGTTGTTGTAATGACCTTGTTGAGCCGTCATAGTCAGAGCCAACGACGGGCCCTCCAGAGAAACCCTCTTCAGTAACTTCCATCCAGCGCACACCTGATGCCCAAATAGATTTTAGCGCCGCCCGGTCAACTCCAGGAATGTAAAACACTTCATCGTGTATTTGGCTTAAAGTATGTTGAAACTCTTTATTAAAAATATCACCATCAGTGTTTTCTACTGAAATCCTAATGGCATTACCCAAACCTTTAAGATCTTCTTTATGATCTAGATAGTTAGCGATGTATTGATGATCTTTAGGGATCATTTTTTCAAAGCTTGCACTTGGTTTAATTTCACTCGCCTGGATGATAAAAAACACTGTCAGCGCAGCAAAGATAATCAAATGCAGTGGTCGATAGTTAAAAAAGAATGCTTCGAGCATACTCTCTAAACGGTTTTGATTTTTGGTTATTTTAACTTGATTCATGAAACTATCCCCTAACCTTTATTTTCTTGCGAAATGGACTGAATACCGGCCAAACCGCTGATAACCAAAGTAGAATCTTTACCGTTAGTTGCATCATTGAAAACAACAGAGCTTAGTGGCAATTTAAATTTACTTGTTTCGCTTTTAATCACTTCGCCTTGGTTGTTGATGTGTAGAATGACACCACTGGCACCAACCAACACAAAGTGCTCTGCATTAAGCTTATGCCCACCATAAAGACTTGAATCAACACCAGTCTCGATTTTAAGCCATTGATTACCCTTATTATGAGAAATGAATGCATTACCGCGTAAACCAAAGGCAATTAACGTTTGGTCTTGATGGCCTACAATGCCAAAAAACGAACCTTCATATGGGCTCTCTAATGAATTCCAGGTTTGACCTTTATCGGTAGAATGGAATAATGTTCCAGCTTCGGCAGCAATGTATAAATCATCACCTATTTGATTAATTGCATTTAAATGAAAACCGTCCATGTTGTTTAACTTTTCAGTCCAAGGAGTCCAACTTTTCCCTGCATCGGTGGTACGTAGAATCAAACCGTATGCACCAACAATAAAACCTTCGTTTTTATTGTTAAACCAAACATCTAAAAATGGGCGACTAGCGCCTTCATCACCAAAGGCATACGAATCATCAACAAAATATTGGAAATTTTCCAACCTCTCATTCAGCTCGTCTATTTCTTCTTCGTTGGCAACTGCAATTTCATTGAGTATATTTTCAACTAACTGCTCAGCGTAACCAATCATCATTTTGTTAACCGTGTCACCATCGAGCAACTTTTGCCATTGCTGACCACCGTCTGTTGTCGAGAGAACCACACCATCATGTCCAACAGCCCAGCCATTTTGATCGTCAATAAAGAACGTAGAAGTTAATGTCACGCGCACTGGTACTTGCACTTGCGACCATTTTTTCTGTCCTGATTGTTGAATCACAATATGGCCTCTTTCACCAACTGCAATCAATTTTGTTTCGGTTTTGCTAATGTCCATAATTAAGCTATGTTCAGCTCGTGCTGATATTACCGAGGTTTCGTTTAATGCGTCACCTTGTGCATAGGCTAATGTAGAGCAAAAAATCCCCACACAAGCAAACAAAAAGTATACGTTTGGATTGCGTAAACGCTTACTTAGAGAACTAATTTTCGGATAAATCATAATTTTTTTCTCATTTTCTTTTTACTGTTTTGTTATTAATTCGTTAATCGAACCAGTTGATTAATCAAACTAATATTCTTACCAGTCGACTTAAAGGCAGCTAGCTTAACGCTATGCTGCCCACACACTATTTTGCCGTTTTAATTTAGCTGTTAGCGAGTAATGTATGCGGCTTTGTCTAGACCGTTTACATTTTTGCTTATTTATTTTTTTCTTAATGCGTTTCATTAATTAGTGCTTGACTGAGTTCTTCACTAACTAAATTGGAATAACGCGCATCTGCAGCTTGTAATAACGATTCATAACTGTTTTTTAAACATTGAATATAAAATTTAATGTCTGGGATCATAGAAGGACATGAAACAACATTAACTACCATATTACCGTTGTAACTCATTACACCGTGTAGTAGACCTACGCCATCACTAACAGGACCAATTCCTGCCATATTGATCAAACGTGCACCTAGCATATTTAATTCTTCTTTAGGACCAGGTACATTGGTCACTACCGTATTGCCTAATTTGGAAACCATCTTATTTGCCGAAGAGCTACTTACAATTTTATTCATATAGCTTAAGTATG
The DNA here is from genome assembly GCF_031583595.1 of Thalassotalea psychrophila. NCBI lineage: Bacteria > Pseudomonadati > Pseudomonadota > Gammaproteobacteria > Alteromonadales > Colwelliaceae > Thalassotalea > Thalassotalea psychrophila. The sequence continues at coordinate 2,413,591 of NZ_CP134145.1, read as the reverse complement.
CTGCAGGAAGATTTTTGGCAAGTTCTGACACATTACGAGAGCCCAATTTAAGCTGTTGCTCTTTTGCATTACTGGTAAATTTAATCACTTCAACTAAACGCTCCATTGGATCGGCAATTTCTACCGGTAATGACAGCGACATCATTGATATTTCATTACCAGCAGCTCCAACTTCGCCTTCAGAACGAACATTTATCGGCGCCATTGCACGCATTGCTACATCTGGTAATTCATTTTTTGATTCTAGATACTCTCTTAAAGCACCGGCAATAACAGTTAACAGCACATCATTCAACGAACACGAAGGCAAGAGCTTACGTACACGGTTAAGTGGCTCGATAGCCAATGGTGTATAACCCCACACACGTTTTGGCGTAACATTACCGGCAAAGCGAGTTTGTGCTACTGGCTCATTGGATTTATTTAAATTGTCGAAGAAATAGTTAATAGCATTAACACTTAGTCTTGGAGCAACCTTTAGTAATGGATTAACCAGCTGAATTGATTGTTTTAGGTTATTAGCAAATACTCGAGACGCCATACCTAGTAATCCGCCTGATAGTAAACTGCTGTTTGAAGCAAGTTTTACCGGTGCGCCTATTTCAATTTGACCATGAAGTTTTGCGGTTAAATTCATTAAAGTCATGCCATCAGCAACAGCATGGTGAATTTTAAGCGCGATCAAAAAACAATCCTTAGGTAACGTTTTAATATTAATACCACTTATCACCATAGCGTCCCAAAGTGGCTTGGAAGTATCTAATGTTCTTTCTTGATATTGCGTAATGGCATTGGATAAATCTTTAATGCTAGAGCTATCTTTTAATACATAATGGGTAACGTGATTGTTTACCTCATAGTTTTTATCTTCAACTAGATAAGGGTTGTCTAAGTCTAATGGAGTACGATGTAATTTACCGCAAAGAACAGGAATGCTGCGAACACATTGATCAATATGTTCTAATAAAGCTTCTATGTTAAACGTGCCATTGGCTAACCCGCTTGGATCATAAAAGTATAAAGGCGTGATCCCCATTGAATTGTCTGGTGTTTCCATATCTAAAAAAATGCGGTCGATACTGTGTAATTGGCGAGGCATGTTCATTTTCTCTTGGTCTTATAAGGAGATGAATGCAAGCCACAAAATAGTATTCGGCTTGCATATTTAATGGGTATTTAGATTAACGCTTACTTAATTTACGAACCTGACCAGGAGTAAAGAATTTATCTTTTTCACCTTGGTAAAATTTTACAGGAACAAAATCAAGTTCATTAAACGCGTAATTGCCATTTTGAAAATCAGTGTGCCAGGTTGCACGAACTGCAGTTACCGGTACATCATAAGCATTCAAAAAGTTAGCAAAACCAGCACGCCATAAGTTACCTCGACCATCATAAATATCTGTAGCCGCAACCATCCAAGTATCTTCATCAATATAAAAAGTACGTTTAGCATAAACGTGACGCTTATCTTCTTTTAAGCTTGCTTCAACTACCCATACACGATGTAGTTCCCAACGAGAAAACTCTGGATTTGGATGATATGGTGTCGCAATATTTGCTACTGCGTCATCACCTTTTTCAGCTTCACTAAAAAGACCATTGTTGTTGTAAGAAATGAACATTTCCTGCTTGCCTTTTAATTTCCAGTTATAACGTTCTGTAGAACCATTAAACATGAAAGAATCATCAAAAGTAGCTTGGCCGGCGAACTGTGTATTAGGGGTATCAAATGCAATAGTTGGTGCACGACGAACTCGACGTTGGCCAGGTATGTACTGCCACGCTTGACGAGGAGTTTCTGCTGCATTTACCGGATCACGAACCAATATAACTTCACCTTTACGACGTACAGGTAAGCTGTATTGCACTAGGATTTGTTGGATATTACCGTTATATTCTTCAGCGCTACTTTCTGGGTTGTAATATGGGAAGCTTTCCCAGATTTCACCTTGACCAAGCGTACTAGTACCGTTGCCATACACAGTTAAGTTCTTGTATTTTTTGTTACTGCCTTGACCGGTCCAGCGTAAAGAGTGATTCCAAATTGCTTCGTGACCATTTTGTGGAACTGGGAAAGGATAACCACCAAAGGCATTTGCTACACCGTCACCACCAGCGGTAGTTTCAGCATTAAGGGCGTTAGTTTTGGTTTTATCATAAACCCATTGTGGTGCAGCTGCCGTACGATGAGTGGCAAAAACTGGCATTTTAAACGTGTCTGGGTGCTTAGCAAATAATTCTTTTTGGCCAGCACTTAATTTCGCTTCATATTGTTTGTAGTTACTTGCATCGATAACAAATAATGGTTTTTCAGAGGCAAATGGGTCGATACGTGTTGTACCTTCACCTTTATAACCAGCAGGAGCAGTTGTCATACCACCAGTCCACTCTGGAATACTACCATCAACGTTGGCAGCACGTTCAGCGCCAACAGGCGTTAATTCACTACCTAATTTAGCTGCATCTGCTGCGCTGATTTTTGCCATAGCACTGGATGTAAAAAGTGTGGCTGTTGTCGCAATTAATGCGAATAATGTTTTATTAAATTTCATAATCTTTCCTTTTTAAGTTAATGCTATTAGTTTGCAGGGCTTGCCAATAGCATCAATTAAGTTACTTTCTGATTTAAAAACTGTACTTTAAATACATTGAAATATTGTCACGGTCAGCAAATTGGTGTGCTAACTCTAATGGTTTACCATCATCTACGATGTCTTCTGGGTCGGTTAAGAACGCAGCGTATTTAACACCAAACTGGTAAACACCCTGGTAGGTAAAATCAGCACCAACACCTACATTCATCACATCTTCAGTAAATGTAAATAGAACAGACGATGTACCATCAAAATCATGTTTTATTGAAGCACTCAATTTCATATCTAAGGCAGGAAGCACTGAGAAATAATCCGCAGTAACTTTCATGAAGTAACCAGCAGCACTAACGTCATTGTCTAACGCCGACTTTTTATCGTTAACATCTACACCAAGGGCAATGGCAGGTATTTCTCCTAACGTATCAGTTTCAAATGTTGAATCAATATCAACAACTTCGTTATAACCAATTTCACCCATAAAGGTAATATTGTCTGCTAGGAAACTCGCGCCAAATATATGCAACCAAGAAACTTGTGCTTGTACTGTTTGCGCAGGAGCAAATACATAAGCACCGGGTACATTTAACTGTACAGGATGCCCATCGCGGTAACTGATTTCACCACTTACGTTAGTATCACCTAATACCGTGCCAAAGCTGGCTCCGTATAAATCGATGTCTTCAAAAGATTTAAGTAATAAAGGACCAGTAGGTGCCAATAATTCGAACGTTGGTAAAGTGTCATCATAATTCAATACATATAAACCATATTCTGTACCTTCGTCAGCTAAATAACGTAATGCAACACCGTAAGAACCACCATCAGGCTCTTCTGAACGGTCAACATCAATAGCTGGTACTAGGCCAACACCAGGAACAGGTACAACTAATTTGCTGTCACTCGCTCCTTCACCAAGAATATCGACACCAAAGTAAGTACCAGGGGCATCAATACGGGTTCTTTCCCAGTCGTATTGATAATAAGCACCAAGAGCAAAGTTATCGGTTAAACCGGTTTCTAGGTATACTTGCCCTACTGGCATGAAAATTTCTTTTAGTTCAACACCTGGAATATTTGATTTAGATGCATCAAGTGGTCCTTGCGCTAAAGAAATACCACCGTTAAGTGCTAAACTTTCGCCCCAACTAACCACTTGGCTACCAATGCGCAAACTCGCATCTTGATCACCAACAGTGAAGTTGCTGTATAAAAACGCATCTAGAATTTCAACTCGGCTTTTATGATAATCTTCAATACCATCATTGTTATCAAACGTTGAACAATCAGGACGGTTACAAGTTAGGTTCATAGCTGATGCTGTATCACCTGAATAGGCATCGTCATACCAACCACGGGCACGAACAAATACACCGCCAGAAAAAGAATCATTATCAATAGCAATATCTAAGTCACTAGAAAATGCAAGACGGTTTTGCGTCATATCATTCTTATCAAAAGCCAAATTACCATCTTCACCATTCCACGCTAATAAACCATTAGCAGCAGGGTCTAATAAGGTTTTATCCTGTTTTTCCATACGCCACTGAGCGGCATAACTTATTTGGGTATCCAAATCGATACTTACGCCATTGTCTAGCTCAAAATTAGCCGCATTAACTTGACCTGAACTTACAAGAAAAGCTCCGATCAGTGTAGATTTTATTGCTGATGAAACAGACTTTATTTTAAACACTTTTTGATCATGCAAATGTACTTCAGTAATCATTTACGTCTCCCTAGGTTTGTAAATTTTTGTATATTTTTTATATGTTCTGTGTAGCTCAGTGATCCTACCTAGGGTGTTAATCGTATGTTATGACCATTTAGAACCATAAAATAATCAAATCGGGTTCATTAGTGCGGTACAGAGCGAAGTTGAACCATTAAATAAACAAATAGTGCCCAACACATTTTGCAATTGTTAATTGGTTGTAACAAACATAAATTAGTTAATGAATGATTAACGATTCTGAAATTTCAGCGCATCACTTTAAACCAAGAAAGAGTGTTTTTTTTTTGCGGATAAAAACGTAGCAATTAACATCTGAATGGACTTACTGAAATCAGATGTGAAGTTACGAATATATAGCTGATTTCAGTGTGCAAGTTAGTTGTAAAGCTTAGATAAAGTAATTTGAAAAAGTGAAGAAAAAATACGAGGGAGTAATATTTATTTAGGTTATTAAAATGAAAACATGCACTAAAAAGTTAAACAGTAAAACCGATACTTTCAAAAAAACGTTCCATATCAGCAAGGTATAATTGTTGCCCAAGATGAAGCACATGATTACCATGAAACCAGTGAATATCAGGTCTTTGCCAATGGTCCCATAATATTCTTGCCTGATTAGGCGGTGCACATCGGTCCCCTGCTCCAGCAATAATCATTAAGCGTTCTTTTGGAAGAACAGGCTTATAAGTTAGCGGGCTATGAACCGCAATGGTATGACGCATTTGCTGTAGCGTTGTACCGCTTAACTGCAATGACTTTTTTAACATTTTATTTGCCGGATTCCATAGCATAAACAAGTCGGCGATACATGAAACGGGTACATTTGGAATAGCAAATGCAAGTCTGTCTTCAACACAAGCTAAAAGTGCAGTTGTATAACCACCGAGGCTTATGCCAGTAACCCCATATTGTTCAGCACCCTGTTGCTCTAAGTAATTTATAAAGGTTCTAAAGTCGAAAACTGCATGTAGCACCGTTTCATTCAACCAAGCTAAACCACCAGAAAAATATGCGCTGCCGCTATGCGGTGATTTATCAGATTGGCGTGGGCCATGATGAGGTAATGTGTAAAATAAAATATCATAACCTTGCTCAAAAAAGTCTTTCATTTTAAGCATGCTGCTATTGATATTATATGAGTCAACCATAAAGCCATGGATGAAACAAATCGTTGGCCGTGCTTCGTTCTTATCATGGCGCCAGTATTGAGCTTGAGCATTAAAGTTTGCTTTATTATCTAGATAGCGCTGACGAATTTCAGGGTTTACGGGTTCGTAAACGCTTTTAAACGTAAGTTTTGTACAAATAGCAGTTAACGGAGCATTATGACCAGCACTGACCTGTTTTTCAGTCACATTAACAACAGGAGGCGTTACAAAGACTTGTTTGGCATCATGTAAGTCTGCCAAATTTCGGTATATTTCTCCTTCACTTATATCTTTATACATTTGTGTTTGATTAAACGTTGTTGGCAACGTTCGGGCTGCCAGCAAAGTAGCCGCCAATGATCTGGCACCAATATCCAAAAGAGCTGTGGCGTCGACGATATTTTTAGTTTTCTTATCCAGTACTAAATGATCTGAAAAGTAATTAAAATCAACACTAAGATTATTCCACCAAGGCTGCTCGGGCATAATTGAAGGTTGCGTTGCATGCACACTTCTTGATATACGCGGATTTTTTAGTATTTTAGTACTCATATAATCAACATCCAATTATTAACAAATGAAATAAGAAATTACACTCTATTGCTCAATTTAGAGAAAATTCTCTGCTGGCATTAAGGCGTTATTCACAACTTTTGCTATGCCACGATACTCAAAAGGTTGCCACTGCCCTTCGGCTTGCGACAATCTGTCGGCTAAAATATTAAAAATTAACGGATTATGAGTCATACCTGCATGACTGCCAAATACTTGAATATTTTCAGTTTGCTCATGCTCAAGTGGATCAATAGCAATTTTCCAATGCACCGCACCATCAGCTTTTGAATATATGGCAGTTGTAGGCACTGGTGGTGTTCGATTCCAGTAGTCCAAGCTTTCATCGTCAACTATATCGATGAAATTGGACGACACAACAGCTTTACCAAGTAGTTCAATAATTGGAGAAGTACCCTGAAATACTCGATTAACGCCTATTGGGCTACCTAAACTAACAACAGTTCTAATATGATCACTCACTTGATGGGCGACATAACGAGCAAATAGTCCACCTAAACTCCAGCCTACTAGAGACACTTTTTCACCATAAGTTTCTGATAAACTTTTAACTCTTTGCGCGAGTCTTTTTTCTATCCCTGCCATAGGACCAACATTACGGCCCATATTTAATCCATGGACTTTATAATTTCTCGACGTTAGAAATTGTCTTAACAAGTAGGTTTCAGAATCACTTACAGTAAATCCTGGAATTACGATCACCGGGTGTCCATCACCTTTAGGTAAATTAAGCAAATAAGGGCTCGATAAGCCAAGGTTGAATGTTTCCGTCAATGCCCGAGGAACTTCTGTCAGGGTTTGGAAATAACTAGGGGTCGAATCTGCTGAAAAGACATTAAATAGTTTTTTATACATAATTATAAACCTGAGTTAAAAATATCAAAAAGTTCGTTAAAGCTTGCGTCAATACATTCGCTGTAAAATGATGGGTCGGGTAACATCTCTCGACATGAAGTAAAGGCTAGGTTAACTTTATCATCGGTATAACTCATCATATGGATTAAGCCTAAACCATTGGTAACTTGTGGAACTCCTGAAAAATACACCATTGGCGCATTAAAGAAACACATCGATTCATGATTAGAGCCCATGTCGATTAAAGCGGTATTGGCTAATGGATTACTTGCGGCTTTAGTTGTTTGGATACTGTGTAAGACATCATTTGCTTTTGACATTTTCTGAAAACCAGACAAATGCTCAGACAAAGGCGTAGATTCAATATTTTCTTCCGCACTAGTATCAAACATCGCCACGCTTTCCAATCGTGCTTTGGTATTTTCTGTTGAAGTAAATAAGTCATGAACGTAATAACTTAGATGCAAGTCAGTTGATTGCTGCTCTTTTTCAATACGAGGCATCAATATTTTCAAACTGTGGTTAGTCAGTTCTTTCTTGTCTTGTAAATATAGCTTTAGCGCACCACCGATGATAGTAACGAGCAAATCTTTAGTTGAAAATTGCGGATATTTATCTTTTAAACTTTGAAATTTATCCTGATTAAATGAGCAACTATCCCAGACCCTGAAACTTGAAATATCAGTGTTAAATCGTGTATACGGAACATCGTTCTTGCAGAACACTGCGTTGGAGAAAAATTTAACATTAGGTAGAATTGCAGAAACTAGGCCTCTGGTTAATTCAACCGATGTGCTTATCGGCTCCGCTAATGGACGGATCATTCGGTCAATATTCATTTTAAGCAGTGAATTTAACGGTGCTAATACACTAACAGGCTCAACCGTCCGGTTAATTTCTGCTCTTACGTCATCTTCATTTAAAGCATCATGTATTGCCCAAATCAGACCTTGCTTTTCACTTGCACTCATTAATTCATGATGAATTTTACATACTAAAGCAAAATGACCAGAGCCTGGAAAAGGTACATCATTTAATCCCTCAATAACATTTATTTCCCACAAAGGGCGCGTTTCATCAATAGGACGGGCATGCATTCTCGCCACTAAAATACAAAATTGCCTCCAATCACCCGGTTGAGGTAAAGCAACATGTCGTATATGGAACTCGGGATCAAATGTGTCATCTACTAACCAATCTTTTGAGCCGAATGGGATTAGCGAATTACTTTGAACTTGATGATATTTGGGATAGAGCCTTAGCCTAGCGCTAATGCGGTTTAAGATTTGTTTAAAACGAACAGGACCAGCTGTTAAGTCCTTTTGATCGTAAATAGTTACAAAGGTATCTACACGATTGTTTTCGGAACCTAAATTAAGTAGGGGTAAATCAGAAAAATTAACAAGTGCCATTTTTATTCCTTAAAGATGAAAATTGCAATAGCGACACCATCGATAAAGTCATAAAATGAATAACGGATAATTAATAGAAAACTTTTCCAAACTATGAAAATTACTACGACGAAGCATTTTTATTATTTTAATAACGATATTTTAAAAATACCGTTATTAAAATAATAAAGCTGCCGTAAACTACGGCAGCTTAATTTTTCAATAAATTATTTAGAACTTGCAGCAGTTTTAATTAATTTATTTGGTACTTCAATAAGTTGCTCTGAAGTGTTCTTTAATAGCTCAACAGTTGGTTTAGCAATTGATTCAACTGAATTTAAAACAGAATCTTCAACAGCACCACCTAGTACTTCAGCAGGGTTACCTACACGGTCAAATGCTTCGCTAACACGAGCAGATGTTTTGTCAGAAGTAGTGTCTAAAACTTCTAGAGCGCGTTCTTCAACTTTACCAGTTTGCTCGATTACTTGTTCAACGAAACGGTTAGCTTCTTCACGTGTACTTGTTAATGCACCAGCACCTGCTTGAATTACAGAGCGGTTGTAATCGATACCTTTTTTAACGATATCTTGGCTAGTTGAAAGTACAGTGTTAACGATTTCTTTGTTAGCGTTTAATACTTGACGACCAATTGCAGTTAATTCGTTTGTTTTGAAAAAATCTAAAATCATAATATTTACCTTTATATTTAATATTTATTTATATTTGCACCCTTAAAAATGTTGGTTGATAACATCAGTAGGTATGCATGTCTTAAGCGTTGAGTGAATAATAGAGATAATAATTAGAGTAAAGTAACTAAACAGTTTGTTTATTTGAAAACATTTAACAAAATGAAATTGTTTCAGTTAAATCATGTTTATTAGGCGGAGGAATAATGTGAACTCAGATGTAAAATTATGCTTTATGGCATAAATGACTACGCTCATATCAAGTTCATTAGGTAATTGGCAATGAATTAGCCTATTCCCTCATTTCGAGATGTGACTTAATCCTGTTCTAGAGATTTTGATTATTTATGATTTGATAATAATCCCGACTGGGATATTAGAACTGTTTTCAGAGAAGAGAATTTATTACTTTAAAACAAAAAAACTGCCGTATTGTACGGCAGTTTATATTTTCAATAAATTACTTAGAACTTGCAGCAGTTTTAATTAATTTATTTGGTACTTCAATAAGTTGCTCTGAAGTGTTCTTTAATAACTCAACAGTTGGTTTAGCAATTGATTCTACTGAATTCAATACAGAATCTTCAACAGCGCCACCTAAAACTTCAGCAGGGTTACCAACACGGTCAAATGCTTCGCTAACACGTGCAGATGTTTTGTCAGATGAAGTGTCTAAAACTTCTAGAGCGCGCTCTTCAACTTTACCTGTTTGTTCAATTACTTGTTCAACGAAACGGTTAGCTTCTTCACGAGAGCTAGTTAGTGCACCAGCACCAGCTTGAATTACAGAGCGGTTGTAATCGATACCTTTTTTAACGATATCTTGGCTAGTTGAAAGTACAGTGTTAACGATTTCTTTGTTTGCATTTAATACTTGACGACCAATTGCAGTTAATTCGTTTGTTTTGAAAAAGTCTAAAATCATAATAATTTCCTTAATATTCTATTTTAATTTACGTTAATAACAATGTTGGTTGGGGAACAACATTTGTAATGCGTTCTAAAGCATTGAGTGAATATTAAAGTTAATAGTTAGAGTAAAGTAACTAAACGATTAATTAAAAATAATTAAATACATAAGATGATTGCATAAGTGGTCAGAAACGAAAAACCAGACCTCAAAGGGTCTGGTTTTACTATCAGGGACATATTCAATTGTGCAATTTACTGAGAAAAATAAAACTCAACAATTAACCCATTATACTTCTCATAATTTCTTCACATTGCTTTTGATTCATTTGTTTAGGAACTGGGTAAGCACCAAATGCTTCTTTAACTGCCCTATCAGCTAATACTACAACATCATCTTCTTTTAACTCTGGAAAGTTTGTTTGAATATTTAATAGTTTATTAAGCGCTTTAACACCGTTAACAAATTTAGTCGCGGCATCCCTTTTAGTATCACTTTCAGTCGCTAAACCTGCTGCAATCGCCAATTCTGCATACTGCTCAAATACTTCATCAAAAGAGAATTCCAACACATGCGGTAGAATAACAGCGTTAGCCAAACCGTGAGGTATGTGATAAAAACCGCCTAACTGGTGAGCGATGGCATGAACATAGCCAATAGAAGCACGAGTGAAGGCAACACCGGCTTTGTAACTGGCAACTGACATCTCACGTCTTGCTTCTATATCGCTGCCATCAGCATATGCTTTTGGCAAATATTTAAAAATGCGTTTTACCGCCTCTAATCCATATTCACGAGTTAATTCAGTTGCATGTTTACCAATGTATGACTCAACAGCATGCGTTAAGGCATCGATGCCTGTTTCAGCAGTAATTTTAGCTGGTAAACCGAGCATTAATGCAGGATCGATAATTGCAACATTTGGTACCAATTTTGGATCGACAATCGTTAACTTTTTACGCGCTACAGGGTCGGTAACAACTGCTACTACCGTAGCTTCTGAACCCGTACCTGCTGTGGTAGGAATAGCAATAAGTGGCGGTAATTCTTTACGAACTCGCATTGTACCGGCTAATTTTTGTGGCGCTTTATTTTTAACGACAGAAGCACCTATGGTTTTAGCACAATCCATTGGTGAACCTCCTCCTAGTGCGATGATACTGTCACAACCAGAATTTTTATAAACTAAAATCCCTTCATTAATTAACGGGATAGTTGGATCTGGAGTTACACGATCAAATAAAACATAAGGCATACCTTCAGCATCCAATGCATCGGTTAAATGCTTTGCAATGCCAAGTTTAACCAGCATCCCATCAGTTACGATTAACGGTTTACTACCTCCTAATTGCTTCAAAACAGTCGTTGTGGTCGTAACCTTCCCCTCACCTTCTATTAATGTAGGCATTGGGATATTCAAAACTTTATTAGCTTGTTTACGAATTTTTATAATAGTTGTATGTAACATTGTAATACCTTTAAGTGTTAACGGTAATTTAACTTTCTTTAAATGAGCATAAGTGAATATACGCATAAACTATTCCCTCTATCCGCCAATATAATCTCATTTCATGCCAATACAGTGCTTATGTAACATTTGCTAGTAGAGACCCTATCCTAAAACTTATTTTACAGGATTATTATTGTCATCTGTATTGTTCCCTATCTCTACTACATCATGGTCAGACAGTTCGACTACGGATTTTTTATCACCCAAAAGTTGTTTTGCCAGGCATAATTTATTTATCGGGCAACTATTGCAACCAGCAACAGCTGCAAGAGGACATAATATCATTTCTTTTTCCTTATTTTTTTATCTAAAATCAACTAGGTTTTTTCTTCGTTTCGTAGCACAGCCATGCGATTTATAACAATGGTGTGGCACGTTCAATAATTGCCTTACAATCAGTACCTGTTGGTAACTCACCATATACTGAGCCAGTATTGTTTTGGGAATAACGTGATGCGCAAAAACCTTCCGTGATAGCTGAGTTCCCATGCCTTAACAAAAGTCCTCCCTGCAGAGCCAAGGCCATTTTTCCAGCAATACTTCTTGCTCGATATTCCAAATTTGCTTGGTCTTTAAATTCGTTATAAAGGTTATTTACATACTTATCGAATCTTGATTCCATACTTTGACTCTTTTCTAACTCAGTCATAAAAGCATCGATGCTATCTTTATTTTTATTTGCAGCTCTAAGCATGTCCAAACACTGAACATTACCACTGCCCTCCCAAATAGAGTTGATCGGCGCTTCTCGATACAACCGTGGCATTATGCAGTCTTCCATAACACCACTGCCACCAATACATTCCATAGCTTCATAGGCGTGTTCAGGAGTCCGCTTACATATCCAATATTTACCAACAGCGGTGCCAATACGCATAAGTAATCGTTCAAACTCTTTATCTTGATTATCGAGCGAATTAGCCATACGCATTGTCATAGTTAGCGAAGCCTCCTGCTCAATAATTAAATCGGCCAACACATTTTGCATTAATGGTTGTTTATTTAATTTTGCGCCAAATACTTCTCGCTGAGCACAATGATGAGTAACTTGCGCTACAGCCTGACGCATTCCTGCACTAGAGCCGATCATGCAATCAAATCGAGTCATAGCCACCATATCTAAAATAGTTGCAACCCCACGACCTTCTTTACCTATTAACCATCCTAATGCTCCGCGCAATTCAGTTTCAGAAGAAGCGTTAGAGACGTTACCCATTTTATTTTTTAACCGTTGGATCTGTATAGGGTTTTTACTACCATCAGGACGCCAACGTGGTACCAAAAAGCAGGATATGCCGCCCTGTGTTTGTGCAAGAACTATAAAAGCATCGCACATTGGCGCTGAAACAAAATATTTGTGCCCAACTAACTCATAGGCTTTATCCATGCAGGAAGATTCAACGGGTTCAGCCCAAGTGCTGTTACTGCGCACATCAGAGCCGCCTTGCTTCTCTGTCATCGCCATGCCGATGGTCAACCCCATCTTGTTTTGATGATTTGTATTACGCTTATCGTAAATTGGGGCCAGAATCTTATTACCCCATTGCTTATAAAGATCTGATTGGTGTTTCAAAGTAGGTATTGCAGCAGACGTCATGGTAATTGGGCAGCCATGACCTGCTTCAACTTGGCACATCATAAAGTATTTTGCCGCACGTGCAGAATGAGCACCAACACGCTTGTTAGTCCAGTGGCTAGAGTGTAATCCATTCTCAATGGATAGCTTCATCAATTGATGATAAGCCGGGTGGTAGCGAATTTCATCTACCCGATCACCACAACGGTTGTGGGAAAAAAATTCAGGTTTGTTTTGGTTCGCCAAAAAGCCTAGCTCTAAGACGTCCTTTGTGCCAAGCAAACTGCCAAACTTACGAATATCTTTAACGGCCCAGTCGATCGGCTCACGAGAAACAGCTTCTTTAAGAGCTGCATCTGTGTCAAATAAATTATAATCTTCGAGTGGCTTGGGCTGGTTAGAAACGTCATGTGTTTCTGGCCAGTACTTTGTAGATGCGGTAAAGTTGGTCATGTACATCCCTTTCTAGATTCATTTATTAGTACAATTTCACTGTAAATAAAGATAATTTTTATAGAGTTTTAAAACGCGCAACTAATATTTCTATACTGTCAAAATAAACGAATACCTCATTAGATAAATAGAGGTATTCGATATTTATAAGTTTGTAGCAAATATTTTAGGCCTAGTTTAAAAGCATACTTTTGAGTTATACCCTAAGCGGTTTTACGCAGTTCTCGGCGTAAAATCTTTCCGACAGTAGATTTTGGTAATTCGTCCATGAATACGACTTTGCGAGGTACTTTGTATGCTGTTAACAGAGACTTACAGTGTTGTGTGATCTCAGTTTCACAGACTTGTTCAGTCAAAGTGATATAAGCACAAACTTTTTCCCCCGTTTTGTCATCTTCTTCACCGATCACCGCTGCTTCCAATACTTTTGGGTGTGTGGTTAATACATCTTCAATTTCATTTGGGTAAACGTTAAACCCCGATACGATGATCATATCCTTTAAACGGTCAACGATTTTAATTTCACCATTTTCAAGTCGAACGCCAACATCACCGGTTTTAAAGAAGCCATCTTTGGTTAATACTTTTGCAGTTTCCTCCGCCATATTCCAGTAGCCACTCATTACCTGCGGGCCGCGAGCAACAATTTGCCCTTGCTCTGCTACTTGATCGTTTTCATCCCAAAGCTGGATCTCAGTAGCATCTACAGGCTTACCAACACTGCCTAACACTTCTTTTCCTGGCTCATTCAAGCATAAAACTGGTGACGTTTCCGATAAACCATACCCCTCTGAAATAGAACATCCAGTAACTTCTTTCCACACATTTACAGCAGATGAGGTAAGCGCAGTACCACCTGAAACAGTTAGCTTTAACGTTGAAAAATCTAACGTTTTAAATTCAGGGTTATGACATAAGCCAACAAACAAGGTATTAATGCCAGATATACCAGTAAATTTAAAAGGCTTCATTGCCTCAACAAATGCGTTTAAATCTCTAGGGTTTGGAATTAATACATTCAAATTTCCTCTGTTAAATAACATCATTAAATTTATGGTGAATGCGTATATATGATACAGAGGTAAAGGCGCGATAAATATTTCTTGCTGCTCTTGGCAGCTTGCACCCAATCTGGAGAATGTTTGAACAGCATTGCTCATTAAGTTTTCATGACTTAAACAGGCCCCTTTAGATACACCTGTAGTGCCGCCGGTATACTGTAAAACACACGTATCTTTAATAGAGTTAGCAGTTCTTGGTGCCAATTCTGTTAACTCAGTATTATTAACAATTTGATTAAAACTAAAACAACCTGATGGCGCTACCTCTAAATTCTTGGTTAGTAAATCAGTGGCTGCAGTAGTGATCACATATTCAATATCAGTTTTAGCTTTTACGTCATTTAATTTTGGCAATAAATCTTGCAATAAAATGATGGCTTTTGCGCCAGAATCCTTAAATTGATGCTGCATTTCCCTTGTTGTGTAAAGCGGATTGGTATTTACAATAACCAAACCTGCACGTATCGCAGCATATGCGGCTATCGGGTACTGATTGATATTAGGAAGTTGTATAACTATCCTATCACCCACGTGTAAATTAGGTTGCTGTTGTAACCAAACCGCTAGTGCTTTTGATTTTGCGTCTATGTCGGCATAAGTTAGCGTTTGTCCAAAACATGAGTAGGCAGGTTTATCGGCAAATTTAACCAGGCTATGTTCAATTAAATCAGCAATGTTGCTAAATTGATGTTGAATGTGGGTATCAGTCATTTTTAACTCTCTTATTAGTTTTATTATTAGCGAATAAACAGCTTGTAAACAAGGTTATGGATAAAGGTTCCGTACGGAGGAAACAGCATAGGGGTAAAACTGATTTTCCCACGAGATAGGATCGATTTCGCATGTGAGAACGTCTTAAAGCCTTCTTCACCATGATAGCTACCCATTCCTGAAGGCCCAACGCCGCCAAACGGTAAATCATCAACAGCAACATGAAATGCTGCGTCATTGATGCACACACCACCGGCATGGGTTTGTTTGATTATTTGTTGTTGAAGTTTTTTATCAAAGCTGTATATGTACAATGCTAGAGGGCGATCTCGATCGTTTACATATGATATCGCTTGTTCAATCGTGTCATATTCAATGATTGGTAAGATTGGGCCAAAGATTTCTTCCTGCATTACCGTCATATCATTTGAAATATTAGTGATCAACGTTAACGGCAATTGTCTGCTCTTTTGACACTCAGGGTTAATTGCAAGTTCTCTAACACTTGCGCCTTTAGCTTTAGCATCAGCTATTAAATTGATTAACCTGTTATATTGACCATCATTTACGACACTGGTGTAATCATTGTTTTCATTTATTCCTGGGAACATCTTATTGAAAGAATTTGCTAATTCATCACTTAATTCTTGTACTTTACCCTTAGGACATAAAATATAATCCGGAGCAACGCAAGTTTGTCCTGAATTTAAAGTTTTCCCTAAAATTAAACGTTCTACTGCAGTTTTAATACTCATCTTTTTATCAATGATAGCCGGAGATTTCCCTCCCAGCTCTAAAGTAACTGGCACCAGGTTTTCGGCTGCAGCTTTCATCACCAACTTACCTACGGCAGTTGAGCCAGTAAAAAATATATGATCAAAAGTTAAACTTGAAAAAACGCTGGCAACTTCTGCTTCTCCGCCAACAACACTAACTTCGTCTTCATCAAAATGACTAGTAACCAATTTTGTCAACAAAGCAGTCGTATTTGGCGTAAATTCTGACATTTTGATAATGGCGCGGTTACCCGCAGCAAGTGCTGCAGCCAAAGGGCCTAGCGCTAAAAATACAGGATAATTCCATGGTACCAAAATACCCACAACACCTAATGGTTGATATTCTACTCTGGCTTTGGCTGGTTGAAATAAAACGCTTACGTGGCGTTTTTCTGGTTTCATCCAACGTTTTAGGTTACTGATATTGTAATTAATCCCTGAAACCGATGTCAGGATGTCACCAATTTTGGAATCATCAGCAGAACGATTACCAAAATCTTTATTTAATGCTTCAATAAACTGTTGCTGATTATCCAACAATAAGGACTTTAACTTGTTCAAGTTATTTAATCGCTTACGATAGTCGGGAAAAGGTGATTTGTTAAAAGCCGCTTTTTGGCTTTTAAATAACTGCTTTAAATGATCAATTTGAGTTGCGGTATCCATAAATTTCCTTAACAAGATAGAACTTGAATCACCGCAAACGTTATTGCATGAAAGTGACAGTTGACTATCAATTAGATATTAATAATTAATATCAATATTATGAAATTATGAACCTTGGGTATGATATTTACCCGCCAAATCTTTATCTTTAGTTTTTCTTAAAGATTAGTGTTTTATATTAAGTTTACGAGGTAAGTTAATAACCTTAGGCATCAGCAATGTGAATTGCGGTACTCACCAGGCGTACAATTTGTCCAACGTTTAAACGCTCGATTAAAATTACCTACCGTTGAAAAGCCAAGCAAATAACCAATTTCACTAAACATTAAATGTTGTTGGGTAATATAATCTAGCGCCAACTTTTTCCGGGTTTGTTCAAGAATTTCACGAAAACTGGTGTTTTTTTCATGCAATTGTCGTTGTAAAGATCGTAAACTCATACCTATATTTGCAGCAATGTCGGTTTGTGAAGGTGTACCCAGGTCTAACAATTCATGAATATTATTTTTAACCTGCTGAACAATATCGCTTTTATCCAAGCGAGTAATATATTCATCCAACATCTTTTCATGGTGCTGAGTCAGCAACGGGTTACCACCAATAAGCTTAGAATTAACAGTACTGGCATCAAATTCAAAAACAATATATGGGCTGTCAAAATGTATCTCACAATTGAAAAACGTGTTGAGATAATCAAGATTGCCTTTAGGTTTAGGCCAGTTCAGATAAAGAGCTTGTGGGTTGAACTCTGAGTTGAGCGCTTCGCGACAAAATGAAACTAGAGTGGCAGCAAAACAGATGATGCATTCATGATTGAGGATTGGTCGTTTGCTGTCTTCATATTGCTTGACGTCCATTTGCATCTTAACCGTAGAAAGATCTTGAGTAACATGTAATTCGCAGGTATTGGATACGACCTTTTTATAGCGTGCAATTCGAAGTAACGCATCTTTTAACGTACTCGATGACATCATTGAATAGCCAAGCGCATGAAACATGCCTGGGTGGAAATTTTTTGCTATGCCTATCGCAAAGTCATGCTTATTAGTTTTTTGATTACAGTAATCAATGATCAAGGCTATTTTTTCTGCCGACAACCGTGATTCATGATCTCTAAAGTCGTCTTTCTTGATAGCGCAATGCTCAAGCACTTGATTAAAGTCCAATCCATAATCTTCTGTTGCCCTAGAAATAGGGATCATCCAACCATGAAAAATTGAAAAATAATCGCTCATCAATAAATAGCCCTTTAAAAAATTAAAACGTACGGTGATTAAATTATAGGATCAAATACTACAAGAAGATGCAATTAAATAACAAGTGATTAACCCGTTCAATGCAATTAATATTGTTTCAGCTTTGTTTCAGCTTTGTTTCAGCTTTGTTTAGCTTTGTTTAGCTTGATTAAGCAGTATTGATTGCACCATAGAATTAACGTTCAAGTTTACAGTACATTTTTATCAAACATACTGCAAACCTGAAAATAGAGTTTTCAATGAGCCAATGTGTATAAATCTTAGTTTATTTACCTGCCAATATTGACTGACAATGCTTACCATTAACCAAGCGGACAAACTCTTTGGCCTCATTATCAAGTACTTCAGCAAGTAATTTTGTTGTAGATTGCCTTATTAATTTTCTACTGGTTTGTACAGCATCAGCAGGAAGGTTTGCAATGGTTCTAGCAACAGATTCTGCTTTTTCAATAAGCTCATTAGACTGACAGACTTGATTGACTAAACCATATTCTAACGCTTGTTCTGCACTGAACAGTTCTCCTAATACGGCCAATTCAAATGCTTTATTGGCCCCAACCTTCGCTGGTAATAACAAACTTGAACCAGCTTCTAAGCAGAGTCCCAACTTGGTAAAAGGTAAGGCAAATTTACAATTACTCGCTGCAATAATCATATCGCAATGCAATAACATAGTGGTGCCAATACCAATAGCTGGACCGGCAACAGCCGCAACAATAGGTTTGCGAACATTAGCTAAAGCTTTAATAAAATCCAACGCTGGTAAATCTTCTTTTGCAGTTGACACAAAGTCAGCTAGATCATTACCAGCACAAAAACAATTTTCATCACCTTTTATCAATATGCAATGAATATTATCTTGCTCATTTGCGTAATTAAAGTGATTAGTTAGCTGATTATACATAGCAGCGCTTAATGCATTTTTTTTATCAAGACGATTCAAGGTAATAGTGTAAACACCATGATTTTCTTCTATCAATATATGCTGATTCATAATTTGTACCTATCGGTTAAGCGACATTTTTTAATTTAGGTTCATTTGGCAATTTAACTGGTATTTTTTGCTTATTTTCAACTTTGAATAACCACGCCAATGCTGGAATTAATATTAGCGCGCCAAGCATATTAAAGATAAACATAAAGGTTAATAGTAGCCCCATATCTGCCTGAAATTTAATTGGTGAAAACACCCAAGTGGCAACACCTACGGCTAAAGTGATACCAGTAAAGGCAACTGCTTTACCCGTTTGCGATAACGCATAGGTGTATGTGGTATATAGGTTTTCGCCTCTAGCTAAGGCTTCTTTGACCTTAGAATAAATATAAATACCGTAGTCGATACCTATGCCAACGCCTAGTGCGATTACCGGCAATGTAGCAACCTTAACGCCTATGCCAAGTACGGCCATTAAGCCTTGGCTTAATACGGAGGTTAAGATCAACGGCAGAATAATACACAATACTGTGCGTAAAGATCTGAACGTGATAGCACACAAAACAATTACAACAGAATAGACCCAAATTAACATTTCAGTTTGCGATTTTTCAATAACAATATTGGTTGCCGCTTCTATTCCGGCGTTACCAGCAGCCAGGGTAAACTTTACGCCTTGGTCGCCATATTGTTGTTCAAAAGCCTTAACACCAGCAACCACACCTTGCAACGTTTCTGCTTTGTGATCATTTAAATAAATTAACACAGGTGCCATAGAGCAAGACGCATTGATAAGACCAGCAGGTACTTTGGCCAATGAAGAATTAATCACATACTGGTTTCGATTTAAGCCAAACCATTTTAACGAACCTTCGTTCATACCAAAAGAGCCAAACTTACTCACATCAACAACAGATTTAACGTCTTGAACACCAGGAATATTTCGGATGTTCCATTGGAAATTATCGATCAATGATAATGTTTTATAGGTTATACATTGGTTGTCTGCTGTTTCAGCCATCACAACGAATATGTCAGTACTGGTACTGTAATTATCAACCAAATAAGCGTTATCTAAGTTGTAGCGTGAATCTGGACGTAATTCTGGAGCGCCTGCGTCCAAGTCACCTATTTTCATTTGTTGCGAGTAAAATAATCCTACTACTAAAATAACTAAAGCCGAAACTAACGCTACTTTGGCATGCTTAGGCGTAGCAAATTTTGAAAACCATTTAACGACTTTTACGTCATCAACGTCACTTTCATCTAAGTGTTTCACTGCTGATTTAGCAACACCAACATAGCTCATTAATATAGGTAACAAAATAAGGTTGGTAACAATTATAATGGCAACACCAATACTTGCAGCGATGGCCAGTTCTTGAATTACTTCAATGTCAATGACCATTAATGTGGTAAAACCTATTGCATCACTAACTAATGCAGTAAGGCCTGCCGCGTACAAACCTTTAAAAGCTAAACGCGCAGCATCAAATTTACTCGCCCCTTTTTGCGCTTCATGAAGTATCGCATTGATGATTTGTACACCATGACTAACGCCTATGGCAAAGACTAGAAATGGTACTAGCATTGAGTAAGGATTAATGCCGTAACCTAACAGATTTAACACACCTAATTGACAAACCACGGCAAATACCGACGTAAGCATAACTAGCATTGTACTTTTGATACAACGACAATATAGATATAACATTATTGCGGTAATGATTAAGGCCAGAAGGAAAAAGATCCCAACTTGCACTGCTCCATCGATTAAATCTCCAACAATTTTGGCAAAACCAACAACTCGAATGGTAATGTTATCCGTTTGATATTTGCTGCGAATTCGCTGCTCAATATTGGTCGACAGCTCTCGGTAATCAAGCTTTTCGCCAGTTTCTGGGTTGATATCTTGTAATGGTGCAATAATTAATGCTGATCTAAAGTTATTACCAACCAAGGTACCAACTTGACCTGATTTGAGTACATTAGTTTTTAACAAAACAAGATCTGAATCAGTACCTTTAAAATCATCTGGAATTACTGTGCCGCCAATAAAGCCTTCTTCAGTAACTTCGGCCCAGCGTACATTAGGAGTCCAAATAGACTTTAGCCCTGTTCGGTCAACCCCCGGCATAAAGAATACTTCATCAGAAATTTGTTTTAACGCTTCCTGAAAATCGGCATTAAAAATATTTTCATCTGAAGTTTCAACAACAATACGTATACTATTACCTAAACTGGCAAGCTCTTGTCGATACTTTAAAAAATTACTGATGTATTCTTGATCACTGGGGATCATTTTGGTGAAACTGGCTTCTGGTTTTACTTGCACCGCTTGAAAACACAAAATAACTAACATGATAGAAAATATTGCTAGAAATAAAGGTCGAGCGTTAAAAACGAACCTTTCGATTAAGGACATTTGATTATCTTGAATTTGTGACATGATGTTCTCCTACAACTCTGCTTGCCAAACGACAACGCCGTTTTGACCAACCAAAGTAAGAATATTTTTATTAATTATCACATCGGAGAATATGTCGCCTGATGGATGTTTAACGCTTTTATAACTAGCATCTTCGGCTGAAACTTTAACAATGCTACCGGCGTGCCCAACCAGCCATACACTACCATCAACGTCTAATGTACTTCCTAGTAACGTTGATTGATTATCAATTTGAAGGTGCTGCCAACTATCACCGTTATCGACTGAAAACACCATATTGCCTTTTAATCCATAAGCGACAATAAAATTATTAAATACTTCACCACCAAAAAAGGTTCCTTCATAAGGAACCATTAATTTTTCGAACGACACTCCATTATCAAGTGAACGGTAAATACCTCCAGCCTCGCCAAAGATAAATATTGAATCTTTAGATTTTTTTATGCTGTTGAAATGAAAGTTTTCTGGATTAACAACTCGATCATTTACCAAAGTCCAACTGCTTGCTCCATCCTCTGTTAGCAATAAAGCATTGTACGCTCCTACAGCAAATGCTTTTTTATCACCAAAAGTAACAACATCAAGTAAGGGTGACGTTGGGCCCGAGTCAATCTCTGCATCAAGGTCCTCCAATGCAAATTCTAATTCTTCGAGTTGCATCGTTAACTCATCAATTGCATCTTCGTTAGACTCTTCTTGAATTTGCTTTTGTAGATGCACTATATTGCTTTCAATATTGAGCTTTTTAGCCGCAATTAACTGGTAACCATTAAACACAACCTGCCAATCATTATCGGTAGTTTTTGCTAATATCAGCCCTTCGTGCCCAACAGCAATTAATTTTTCATCTGAAAATTTACTTATCGCCGTAATCGTCTGATTAACAGGAAAGCTTTGTTGTGACCATTCATGTTTGGCTAGTGAAGAATCTATTACCAGGCCATGTTCGCCAGCGGCTATTACTGAGTTTTGATTTTTTAAAATCGCTAGCAACAGACTTTTTGATGCTAAAGGTGTTTGGATAGCAGCGTGATAATCTACTTGATGATTAGTAGGCTTTTCGGTTGCCAGAGCAGACGATGCTAGTGCAGGAATTAACATCATCCCCATCAGCGTGCTAATAATTTTGGTGTTGTACATAGCTTTTACTTCTAGTTTATTTCGATCCTATTATTGTTACCTAGAGCGTAATAACTTAACTTCTCTTAAACCGCCAAAAAACTATCCTAAACAGTTATAAAAATTAAACCACTTCACTTTCAATGAGTTATTAATAATCGCGAACTGTTTCAGGTTCAGTTTTGAAAAAATAAACAAGATATGCAACATACGACATTTAAAGATGTAAATTTGGCGCATTCGGCTTATTCATTTTCTTGTTAACCCCTTAAATTGTTTAACCAGAAATCCAACAACAAAAAATAAAATATTCAAAGTTGGGTAAAACAAAATACTCTAGGGAGAGTTTAAACATGCAAAATGTAATAAAGAAGTGTGCATTAGCAACAGCAATTACAGTAGGACTATGTGCAAATTCAGTTCATGCAACCAGTTTTTATTTTGGTGAAAATGATGATATTGAACTGCACGTTAACAATAAAATAAGTATCGGTATCAGTAAACGCATGGAAAAACGTGATAATGATTTCGTTTACCAGGGCAATGGCGGTAATGCATTCAGCTCAACAACAGATGATGGCAACTTAAACTATGATGATGGCGATACCGTATCGCAAATTATTAAAGGTCTAACCGAAGTAGAGTTAACTCGCGACAATATTGGCGCAGTGCTTAAAGTTAAATACTGGTATGACTATCAGTTAAAAGATAAAGAAGTTAACCATGGTCACATCAATAATGGCCTGGTTCCTGACAGCAAATTAAATGACGATGGCTTTGATGATTTTGCCAAATTTTCAGGCATAGAGTTACTCGACGCTTACGTATGGGGCCAGTTTGACTTGGGCGAGATGCCGATTGATGTTCGCCTCGGTCGTCAAGTACTAAGCTGGGGTGAGAGCACATTTATTCAAGGTGGTTTAAGTTCAATTAATCCATTTGACGTAAGTGCATTTCGACGTCCGGGTGCCGAGTTAAAAGAAGGTCTGTTACCGGTTGGTATGGTTTACATGAACTTAGGCATGACCGACAACTTAAGTCTTGAAGCATTTTATCAATATGAATGGGAAAAAACCCAAATTGATGGTTGTGGTACATTCTTTTCAAATAACGATTTTGCTGGAACAGGCTGTAACGGCATAACAGTTGGTCCTTTTGATGATGAAACAGCTTATCAAGTTGGCTTAGTGGCCCCTCGTTATACAGATGTAAAACCTGAAGATGACGGCCAATACGGTGTAGCATTGCGTTATGTGGCCCCAGAGCTAAACGATACAGAGTTTGGTTTGTATTATTTCAATATTCACTCTCGCTTGCCATTGATCAATGCTCAGCGTAGTGCCACAAATAGCATTGCTCCGGGTGCACCAGTGTTTGTACCAGAATCAATGGACCCAACCGGCGGTGCACTTTCGGCACTAAATCCTGGTTATATGGCAGTATTCCCTGAAGATTTAGAATACTTTGGCGCAACATTTGCGACTAATTTAGGTGGCGTTGCACTTTCAGGTGAGGTTAGCTACAAGCCTGACACGCCAGTGCAAATCAGTGGTCCAGAAGTATTGAATGCCGCGTTATCTGAAAACCCATTATTTGCGTTCACACCAGAAATGACCAGTGCAGAGTACGGTGAATCGGTTGATGGTTGGAATGAATTTGACGTAACACAAGTTCAAATGACTGCAATTAAGTTTATCGACCAAATATTAGGTGCTTCACGTGTAACCCTTATTGCCGAAGCAGGTGTCGTGTTAACCGATAATATTGAAGAAGAAATCATTGGTTATGGTCGACCTTCAGGGTTTGGTTTAGGAGATCAGTACGTAGACACTTTACATGCAGTAATTCCACCATTAGCGGGCATGAGCTGCGCTGATACCTATGAGGCAGCTGGCATTGGCGGCGACTGTAGCTCCGACGGCTTCACTACAGATACTGCCTGGGGCTATCGAATTCGTGCTGTTTTTGATTATCCAAATGTATTCGCTGGCGTTAGTTTAAAACCAACAATTGCCTGGTCACATGATGTATCTGGTTATGCTCCTGAGCCAGCTGCAGCTTTTGTAGAAGATCGTAAATCATTAGGCCTATCTGTAAATGCTTTATACAAGTCAATTTACAGCTTAGATATTGGTTACACCGTAAACACCGGTGGTGATTACAATTTAAATAGCGACAAAGACTTTATGTCTGCGAGCTTTAGCGTAAGTTTTTAAGGAACTATTATGAAAAATAAATTCACAAGTGCAAGTATTTTGCTACTTTCTCTTTTTGCCAGTCAATCAATGGCAAAAGTGTCTGTTGAACAAGCGGCAAAGTTAGGCAAAGAATTAACGCCTATGGGCGCAGTACAAAAAGCCAATAGCGATGGTTCAATTCCAGCATGGACTGGCGGTTTAAACTCTAAGGGTAACTTGAAAAGCAAAGACTCTGGCAGACCAGAACATCCGTTTCCTAGTGAGAAACCATTATTCACCATTACCAATGAAAATGTTGAGCAATACAAGGAAAACTTATCGGCAGGTCAAGTAGCGTTATTTAAAAAGCATCCTACTTTTAAAATGCCGATATATAAATCGCACCGTACAGCAGCTATGCCACAAAAGGTTTACGACAGCATAAAACTAAATGCGACTACAGCTGAATTAGTATCGGGTGGTAATGGCTTAACTAATTTTGACACGAGTATTCCATTTGCAATTCCATCAAACGGTATTGAAGTTGTTTGGAATCATCTTACTCGCTACCGAGGTGGTGCAGCCAAGCGTTATAACACAGCAATACCAGTACAAAAAGATGGTTCATTTGTGCCGATTGTTGCCAACGATACCTTAGTATGGCCAGAATTTTTAGTTGGTGGACGTGATGAGAAAAAAGATGACAATATATTGTTCTATTTCTTACAACAATTTACTGCTCCTTCAATTTACACTGGTACCGCATTAATGGTTCATGACACCATTGATCAAGTGAAAGATGCTCGTCGTGCTTGGATGTATAACAGTGGTCAGCGTCGTGTACGTCGTGCGCCAAATGTAGCCTACGACGGGCCAGCCACTGGTATCGAAGGGTTACGCGTAACTGACGATTATGATATGTATAATGGCTCACCAGACCGCTACGAGTGGAAACTAGTTGGCAAAAAAGAAATGTATATTCCATATAACAGTTATTCATTATTAAACACTGAATTATCTTATGATGACATTGTTGATCAAGGTCACATGAATCCCGATGTTCTTCGCTATGAACTTCACCGTGTTTGGCAAGTTGAAGCCACTTTAAAAGAAGGTGAGCGTCATATTTATGCGAAACGAGTGTTCCATTTTGATGAAGATACATGGCAAGCATCTGTTATTGACAAATATGATGGTCGGGGCGAATTATGGCGTGTAGCAGAAGCTCATCCAATTCAATTCTATGATGTTGATGCTAGCTGGTTAGCAACAGAAGTAAATTTCGATTTAGATTCTGGCCGTTATGTTGTAACCGGTCTAGCAAACGAAGAACCTAAATTCATGGAATGGGGAATTAAAGTAAAACGTAAACAATTCACCACTTCAGCTCTTCGTCGTATGGGTCGATAAAAGTTAAAAATCGAATTTAAAACCAACGTAGAAGCGGCAAAAAACCAAGCAACTTAAAATATGTCAGTAAGTGCTGATAATAATTTTTGCTGCTTGGTAAAGAACACGTTTAAGGGAATTAATTGCCCTATCCCCAAGCCCTTTCGAGGGCTTTTTTTATTTCAAATATTCCTGCTATTTCAATGTAGGGGTAATTGACCTCAATAATAAACATACAAACCCTCGCTAAGGTTTATTGTTTATCATATATTCTGCTTCATTCCTTGATTTTAGCTAAATAAGTGATTTACTTAACATTGTCGTCGATAAAGCCACAATGGAATAGTGATAATAAAATGAGCGATACATCTTCTCAAACAATAAAAATTCATGAAAAATTTATTGAAATGCATTTAGATGCTGATGCTTCATTAGAATCTATAGAGGTGCATGTAGATAAAATATGCTCGTTTGTAGAGAAACTGTCGCATGTTAATTTACTCATTGTTTTAAATTCAAAAAATTCAGACGATGTAGACATAGACCCGTTATTTCATCTGCTCTTAACGAAAAACACCGAACTTATCAGAATCGGGGTTTACTTAAAAGTTGCAATTTTAACACCCGTTATAAGCCAACATAAACATGTAAATTCAGCGACTAATTTCTTCCTTTTTTCAGAACTAGAACCTGCTTTAACGTGGCTTCAAAGTGAAACAGCACTAGATAATGTAACCGCGTTTTTTCAGCCTATTGTATCTCTCATAAACGCCGACATTGTCGGTTACGAAACCCTAGCGAGAAATTTTAAAAATGGAAAACTACTGCCAACAATAAATTGGTTACCTTTTATCATTAATGAACCAAATGGTTCAAATCGTTTAACTCAAAAAATTATAGAAATAGCGGCTGAACAAGAAAAATTTTTACTAGAAAATCAATTCATAACGGTTAACTTTGAAGTGGCAGATATAAAATCTAAAAATATTATCCGCATGCTGGAAAAGTATAAAAACACTACATTTTTAAACAAACTCATTATTGAAATTAGTGAAAAAGGAGAATTGATCCTAAACAGTGAAGAGATCAGCAATATTCTTAATTCAATTGATTTCAAATATGCCTTAGATGACTTAGGCGTCGGCTATTCAAGACTTGTGAGTATTATTGACTTTTCTCCTGTCATCATAAAAATAGATAAAAAACTAATTGAACGTATCCATGAAGAAAAAGTGTCTACATTTTTATCAACATTTTCCAACTGGTCTATAGGCGCTAACTGTACATTGTTGGCGGAAGGAATAGAATCAAGAGAAATAGCAATATTATGTAGAAAAGCTGGTATTTTATATGGACAAGGTTTTTACTTTGCCAAACCCTCAGCGACTTTAATTCGCTCAATATCTAGCAATATTGTAAACGAGTTTACTAATCACGCTGACCTCTAAAAGAGAGTGTATTCTTCCATCGTTAAAACACATGTATCAACCCTAAGCACTTCGTTAGTTAACACTGTCACTTTCACACTTAATATTGCGTTCTATTCCAGGCATAGCAGTCTATTCATCGCCAAAAACTAATGGTGTCAGGAACATTAATTGGCGGTTCAAGAAAACAGAACTGAAGGTTAGCTGAGTATAATTTAGTCATTGTAAATAATCTGTAAATGAAGACAAAGGCTCATCAGTTTGAAAACTAAAGATAGGATATTACTGGCAAGCCTAGATGCTTTCTCAGAAGAAGGTATAGGTCAGATCTCAACGAACCATATTGCCGACATTTTGGATATAAGCCCAGGAAACCTTTACTACCACTTTAAAAGTAAAGGTGAGATTATCATTGCTCTATACGATTGCTTTAAAAATGATTTTTCCGCATTTGTAGAGTCCAGCGAACGCCACATTAAAAGCCCACAAGAAATTTGGTTGATTTTAAATTTAACATTTCAATTAATGTCTAAATATCGTTTCATTTTTCGAGATGCCAGTTTCGCAATTAATCGCTACCCTGAGCTAAACAGACCATTTAATCAACTATTAAAAGCCACTCGTCTGGCTATAGACAACTTTTGCAAATACCTGCAAAAACAAGGATTAGTGCAGTTAAATTCACAACAATCAGCTCTGCTTTCAACAAGTATTCATTTAACACTAACTCAATGGTTTGATTATGCTTACATCTATATAAACAAGCAAAAGTCAATCAGCAAAAATTCAGATTTAAATCAATCCAGTGACAAGCTAGTTGATCTTGGCGTATCGCAAACAATCAGCTTGATACAACCGTATATGGCAGAGCAAATGCGCTCATATTTTGATGAAATATTAACCGCCTAATGCACAACACTCTAATCGAAAATCAAGATTATTCATTTAAGAATAACAAAACGAAAATTAATTTAATTAACAGGGAGGCCATAATGCCAAGACAATTACACAGTGTAGATAGATTATTTCTTGATATCGAAAACGCAGAAACCAGCGCAGGTATAACAGCGGTTTATTTTTACGATCCTAGTGGGTTACCTAATGGTACCTTCTCACTCGATTTAATCGTTGAATATCTTGATCAAATTATGAAAACCATACCGGTCATGTGTGGCAAACTTTACCGTACACCGTTAGATTTAGACAATCCATATTTGGTTGAGCAACAAGATTTTCATGCCAGGGATCATATTAAGCATTACCAAATGCAAAATTCAACCTGCATGAAAGAACTTTCAAAAGTTACCAATCAATACCAATACGCAAAAATTGATACTGAACGACCGTTATGGGATGCCCAAATTGTTAGTGGTATTAATATTAAAACATTGCCTAAAAATGCATTTGCAATAGCGATAAAATTACATCATGCCATTGCAGATGGGATGACTGCGATGGATTTGACAGCAAAAATCCATGGTTTAAAACCCTTAGGGGAGCCAGTTGTCTTACCAAAACCAGAAGTTATTGAAGTCGGCGGCTTATTCGGCATGGCAACACGAATTATTTCAAGCAACCTTAACCAATCAATAAAAATGCTACAACCATTAACCAAAGTTGGGCCACAACTTGGTGTGAAGCTGATGAGTCATGCAGTAGATTCAATCACCGATCGATTATCTGCACCACAACCTACTCGGTTTGCAAAGCCAATTTCGCAAGATAGAGTCTGGGGATATACCGGTTTTGAACTAAGCAAACTAAAGAAAATGCAAAAGGTATTACCGTCTTGCACGCTTAATGATTTGGCTTGTAGCATCATAAGTGGTGGTATTAGAGAATATCTAGAATATAAAAACGAAACACCTCAAGACTATATCAAAGCTTTAGCGCCGCAAAGTACTCGAACTCAGCAACAACAATCTGACGCAGGTAATGAAGTGAATATCATGTCCCTTGAGATCCCAATCCATATTGCCGATCCTTTAGAAGCTTTAGTTGCGGTAAATAAGTCGTCGACAAATAAAAAAAATGACCAAAAGAAAATTGGCCCTGAAAATGTGTCAGAGTTGGCCAAAAGTTTACCACCTGCATTACTGAGTTATTTATCATTGCTATCAGGTAAAAGCACCATAGCCAATTTAGTGCCTAATGCACTTGGCAATATAATCATCAGTAATGTACCTGGTCCTCAAATGCAGATGAATATGTTGGGCGCTAAAATGACCAACTTTACCGGTATAGCCCCGATTATGGATGGCATTGGCGCTTTCTTTGCTGTTGTTAGTTACAACGGAACATTAAATATTTCAGTGTCATCATGCGCGGAAATAATTGAAGAGCCTAAATACTTTATTGATTGTTTAAACAGAAGTTATGAACGTTTAGAAGCCGCCATAGAGAATTTATATCAACCTTATCTTGCTCAACAAAATAATGAACAAGCAACGCTGACTACCAGCAACAGTTAATCTATAGGTAAATTAAGAAGAATGTTAATAATTAAGGTTCATCTTATTAATAATTAAGGAAATTAACTTGAGCGTACAAAATTATTTATTGAAGAAATTTCTTCGTCATTGCTACAAGCCTAAATTCACACCAGAATTAACCTTGGCTGCGGCACGACAAGAACTTGATACTGTGATCAATAATTATATGCCAACGCCCTGTAATTCGTTGCAAGTGGAAACGCAAGTTGTTTCTGGCGTTAATTGTGAACGTATTAAACATAATACAAAGCGATTAAATGGCACTTTTTTGTACGTTCATGGCGGTTGTTTCGCCATGGGCTCAGCGTTGAGTCATCGTGGTGTAACTTGCGAAATAGCCAAAGAACAATTATTCGACATGGTTGTTCCTAATTATCGATTAGCACCAGAGCACTCCAATTCAGCAGCGGTAGAAGATTTACTCAATGTTTGGATTGAACTTATAAATAATCCAAATACGATTAAACCAATTGTATTAGGTGGTGATCAAGCCGGTGCTTATTTAGCATTACAGTTGATGTTGCAACTTAAACAATTAAGCACCCCCCTACCCGACGCATTTATAGGCATATCTGGACTTTATGATTTAAGTCTTACATCAGCATCGCTACTCAGTAATCAAGAGCTAGATTGTGTAAATCAATTAAATGTATTTGAACGTGGTATAAATTTATTTTTAGCTACTGATGCTGATCAAGAAGCTCTGATTGACCCATTAAATACATCACTGGAACATTTACCCCCGGTATTATTGCAAGTAGCAAATGATGAAATGCTAGCCGATGATTCCAGGCGCCTGGCAGAAACGCTGGTGAAACATAATGTTGAGGTAATTCTTGAAGTTTGGTCTGATGTTCCAAGTTGTTGGCACATCGCAGCAGTGGGCCTGCCAGAAGGTCGTGTAGCGATCAAAAAGATCGGAAAATTTATTAAAAAACATTGTCACCGTTAGGAATCTAATGCCTGAACTAAACATAACGTCTTCACAAAAAGTATCTAATGCAGCAATAGATGCGAACGATAAATCAAAGATTATATTTATTAATGATAAAATCAGCTGGCAAGCAAAATTGCTTAATTCGGTATTACTAAAGCGAATACTAAAACCGCTGATCAGCAAAGTAACCAAAGAAGAGCTGGATGTTAAAGCCTCTCGTTCTGGAGTAAAATATTTTGATAAACTGGCGGCTAAGCACAAATCAACAAAGGCCAAAAATTCTGACTCACAAACATTAAATCAACAAAACCCAGAACAGTTTTCAACAAGAAACCTGGCAAATGTACCTTGCAGTTACCTGGAAACAACCAGTACTAACGAACGGATTCTTTTGTACTTTCATGGTGGCGGGTTTTGCATTCATTTACCAAAAACCTATGAACATTTTGTCGGTAAATTAGCCCAGGATTTAAACGCAAATGCCTTTATGCCAAATTATCGGTTAGCGCCGGAGCATCCATTCCCTGCCGGCATTGACGACTGCTTAAACGTGTATAAACAGTTGTTAAAGATAGGTTATCAAGCGAAAAACATCATAATTTCCGGAGATTCCGCTGGCGGCAATTTGACCTTAACCACATTAATCCAAATTCGCGATCAAAATTTACCAGCACCAGCTGCAGCTATTTTAATTTCGCCAGCAACCGATGTATCAACGTCAGGCTTTGAATTAATGGCTGAAAATAGTGGCAAAGACTCCGTATTTACAATAGATGCGTTAAAAACATTAACACTAAATTACACCACAGCAGCGATTGGAGGAGATAATAAATTAGTATCGCCGTTGCTCAACGATTTACATGGATTGCCAGCAATGCAATTTCATGTTGGTTCAACCGAATTACTGTTAAACAATTCGGTTCGTGCCAATGACAAAGCTAATAAGGCGGGAACAGATTCACAACTAGTCATTTGGAATAACATGCCGCATGTACATCCGTTGTTTACTTGGTTACCTGAAAGCAAACGGGCGTTAAATATGATGGTGAACTTTGCTGATAAACACTTGATTTAGTCTGCAAGTAATACAAACCCCAAAGTGTCATGCACCCTATTTGGGTACATGACACTTAATTAATTCTGCCTATGGTTATTAATGACAAACTTGCTGACGATTAATCCATCATTACCAAGTCATTTAATTTCCAGTTTTTAATAAACACTTCTTTTGTCGGACCGTAGAAACGGAATAACAAAAAGTAATTTTTTTCTGCTGTAGTCGGTACCCAGTTCGCCTCTTTACCTTTAGGTGCTTGTGGACCAAAATAAATATCTACAGTTCCATCTTCATTTTCTACTAGGCCTTTATCAGATGAAGCCACACCGGCTTTCGGTTGATGTTTAAACCAACCTGCTGTATCTGCATCATGAGCTAACACTGACCAAAAATGTTTTACTGGTACATCAGCAGGAATGGTCATTTGGTAATTTTTACCGCCATCTAATGCTTGGCCATTGCTATCATAAGAATCCATTAAGTAATACGTCGCTGCTCCAAAGTTTTTAACACTGGTAAATGCTGAATAATATGTTGATGCGCGTGCATCTAAAGCCAAATGATTAGGATAAAGCCAACTAAATATTGTTTGTAAACCCGCTTTTGGTGCTAAATTACGCCACTGACGTTGGTCACCATAAAATTTTGAAGTATTAACATTAAACAACTGATCTTTTAAATACTCTTGCGCTTGTTCCGCAGCATCTTGAAATATCTCAAGCTTTCGAGCGTTAACTTGATACTTTTCACCTTTTTCAATGCCAATGCCTTTAAGCTGTCCCATAATGGCTAAATCTTTTTCTTCAACCACTTCTTCTTGAATGATGCTGTGGATATTTTCAAACATTTCGGCATTGAACTCAACAATGCCATCAATGAATTTTTCGTGTAAATCAATATGTTTTGTTTTACGCGGATTGGCTGCCTGGGCTAATGGATAAACGTTAATTTGTTTAGTCCAAGCTTCAGCTTCCTTTAAACTTTCTGCACTGGCATCAGCAATAATAGGTCTTAATGCGGTGTAACCAATATTAGTTGCCTGTTCTAGCATAATGTAACCTGTTGGGATCTTACCCTGATAATTAGGCGGTACCATAAGATATTTTGCCCCACGTCCCCCATCTCGTCCTAAAACACCAACATCATCAAGCGGGCGTTGCCAAGAGTCCATTAATGTACCAAACACTTTCACATCTTTACTCGATGCTGGTATTTCAATAACAACTGGCCCTTGGTTAAGTTGCCAACTGATAAATATATATGGTGTAGTATTGTTTGGCGTGGTTACTTGTGTACGCCAGGTTTGAATTTTTGAGTAGTAGCCAACGTCGTTATAATCTAAACCCGCGCCTTCTAAATGAGCATCGCGCATAGTCTTATAATTCAACAGCGGCATCGCCCACACTGCCGTTTCTACTGCACGACGATGTACCATTTTTTCGTTTGTGGTTAATTCAGAGTATTCTAATGCCATACTTGTAGCAGGCATCATACTTACTGCTGACATACATAAAGTCATTGTTATCAATGCTAATTTGTTCATCTTCTGTTCCTTACTAAATCATTAAGGCTTTAATCAAAGCCAATATAAATATTAAACTTAGATGTCATTATATTGATAGCAATCTAAAAGAATACGCATAATGATTATGACTGTCAGTCATGGTAGTATAATGAAATACGTCAATATCTCTTATATTCGGAGCGTAGAAACCATGCAAGATTCACCTTTGAATAATTTTGATTTAAACTTACTCAAAATCTTTTCAGAAGTTTACCAAACACAAAACCTTACTTTGGCAGCAAAAAAACTTCGCATGACTCAATCTGGTGTAAGTAGAGCAATGCAGCGTATGCGAGATCAACTTGAAGACCCCCTCTTTGTCCGTAAAGGATCTTCGTTAGAGCCAACTCCCCGAGCACAACAAATAGCACTGACACTGCCTAAGATCTTGCAAGACATGGAAAATAATTTTTTTCCAGAACAAACATTTCAACCAGAATTGTTTAAAGGAAAGATTCAAATAGCGGTATCAGGTGCTTTAATCGATGCCTTAGGCACAAATATTGTTTTTGCGTTAAATAAACAGTGTCCACAAGCATTAGTGCAATTGGTGCAATGGTCTAGTGGTACAATCCCAGCGTTAGAACAAGGTGAGATTAATATAGGTATTAATCATTTTCCTTTGCCTGTAGGGCAAAACATTAGACAAATTGCCATATTCAAAGATAGGCCGGTAATATTAATGCGTAACGGTCATCCACTACAGATGAAAGAGTTAACCCCAGATGTACTTAGTTCTGCATCCTTAGCAGGCATGGTAGTACCAGAACTGAATGAGTATCAGACTCTATTGGCTGAAACAATTAAAAATTATGGTTTTCATTATCAACTTCGCTCTGAGCATATTCCGACAATATTTAAAATGCTGCAACACAGTGATTTATTGATGCTCACTATGGAGTTTGCTGCAAGTACGCGCCCTTCCGATATTATTAAAAACTCTATAAATTGGAAATTTCCAATTCCAGAGTTGTCTGTTGCTTTGTATTTTAATCAACGTGATGTTGCACAGCCAATGTATGTTTGGTTACAAGAAATAATTAAGCAAGTGATAACCGAATATCGGGAAAAATTTATCAATCACAGCTAGTGCTAGGCAAAGGTCCTTCGCTTAGCACGTTTAAATACTAACGGTATTAACTCTATCGTAAAACATCATTGAATATTAAGTAGCAGTAAAGCCACCATCAATAACTATTTCTGCTCCAGTAACATATTTTGCTTCATCAGAGGCAAGATAAACACAGCCATGAGCGATATCATCAGGCTGCCCCATTTGTCCCATTGGCACTCTTGATACTTTTTGTTCAATATACTCGTCACGCCAGGCTGGTTCGGCTTCAAGCATCTGCTCCTGAACTAATGGGGTAAGAATATAACCAGGGTGAACCGAATTTACTCTAATGCCATATTGTTTTTTCGCACAATGTAAAGCGGCCGATTTAGTCATTAAGCGAACCGACCCTTTTGATGCGTTGTAAGCAATTGCCATAGCATCGCCGACTAAACCATCAATCGATGAAATATTAATAATATTACCGCCACCATTGACTTTCATCATGGCAATTGATTTTTGCATGCCTAAAAATACACCGTGTACGTTTATTTTTTCAGTAAGTTGCCAGTCTTCCATGGATTGATCTTCAACATTCCCCGGCAAACCAATGCCAGCATTATTAACTAATACATCAAGTTTACCTTGTTGGATTTTGATTTGGGCTATTACTACATCCCAGTTATCTTCACAGCTAACATCCAGTTTTAACGCCGTGGCTTTACCGCCATTATTTCTGATTGTACAGGCAACTTTTTCCGCGCTGTGTTCGTTAACATCAGATACTACGACAACAGCACCATTATTCGAAAATTGCATGCAAATGGCTTCGCCAATACCTGAGCCACCACCAGTAACCAAGACAACTTTATTTATTAATCTCTCACTCATAAGTTCTTCTCATTTAGTTTTTAACTATTGTTATGTAACCGATAAAGGGGAGACTATCCCCTGCTATAATGGAGGGATTACTCCCTCCACAAGGATATTAATTCACTAAATCAGGGTTGATTAGTAAAGACCCACCTTTAAGCGCAAGAAACTCATTACAACCATCAGCAATCATTGAAGCTCTGGCGTCACGTAATAGTTTTTCCATTGGGTATTCTTTGGTAACCCCATTACCACCAAAAATTTGCAAGGCATCACTGGCTACTTCAAACGCAGTTTGAGTTGCTGTTACTTTTGCAGCAATAGAGCCTTGTAAAGCAGCAGATGGTGCTGTGGCATTATATTCACCAGCACGTCTAACCATAGCGCGCGCGCATTCAATCTTACGGAACATATGAAATAAACGATATTTTACTGTTTGATGTTTAATGATCACTTGTCCACCAGCGATACGTTCGTGAGCATATTCAAGAGCGTGTTCATACGCAGCGCGAGCAATACCTACAGCCATATTACCAACGTGCACATTTGCTTCAGCCAGTGTTTCATAAACCTGATGAGCATAATCTTCAGGACCGATGATCATATGCTCTATTGGTAACTCAACATTATCAAAATAAAGTTCGCCTTGATTTAGGCCTCTAAAACCAACTTTATCAAGTGGTTTACCTCGTGTAACACCCTGTGCATTAAGCGGTACAATCACCGTCACCCCAGGCTTTATTTCACCATTTTGTTCTACGTGGCAATACAATGCACATACTTCAGCTGTCATCGAGCCCGATACCCAGGCTGACTTTTGACCGTTAATGATCACTTTATCGCCTTCAATACGGGCTATACAGTTCGCGCGGCCATATTTTCCATTATCAGCAACATTTGCATTAACTGGATCTAACATATCACTACCATGATCCGGTTCAGTAATCCCCCAACAGCCCAACTTGCCATCACAATACTCAACCATATCCATTCGACCTGCGAGCGCACTATACAATGCTGGCATTTGATTAACTAAAATCATACCTGCAAGACCAACATCACCCCACGCTAATTCTTCACATGCGATCAACATTAAGCGGGAGCGTTCATTTGGTTCAAGTTCCATCATGGCAGATATACTTAGACCTAACTCTTTTGATTTTTTAAGCATGTTCCAAACTGGTGAATCTGCTGCAACAGCCTCTTGCGCAGACATTTCGTCTACTTTAACGGCAATAGGGCGAATTTCTTCAACGGCAAAACGGTGACACATATCTTGAACCGCTTGTTCCATTTCTGTTAATGGCCCCTCAAGGCCACTCATAGGTAAATCTATATAATTTGACATTACTTTCTCCATTCAAATTTTATTTGGTGTTGTAGCCTGAAATATAACGAAACAGAGTACGATTGATTTTATCACTGCAAATATTTACTAATAACCGGATCAGTTTTCCCTTGAGGGAAACAACCCTATGGATCATTGAGCTATCTGTCATGCTGTAGATTTCGTTGGCTATATTTTGTGGGCTTTGTGATACCCCTAATTTTTCCATTAATTGCGGCGGTACACCTTGCAGCATGCCGGTTTTTACAAACGAAGGCATAACCGAAGAGACTTGAATATCATGTTGTTGCCATTCAATACTTA
The DNA here is from genome assembly GCF_031583595.1 of Thalassotalea psychrophila. Classification (NCBI taxonomy): domain Bacteria; kingdom Pseudomonadati; phylum Pseudomonadota; class Gammaproteobacteria; order Alteromonadales; family Colwelliaceae; genus Thalassotalea; species Thalassotalea psychrophila. Next base: position 2,376,561 of record NZ_CP134145.1, on the reverse strand, counting down.
ACGCTTCAGTGAAACCTTTTACGTAAAACTTACTTGAGCTATACGTACTTAACGACGGAATACCATGCAAACTTGATACTGAGCATAAATTGATTAATCGGCTGTTTGGCGTTGCTTTTAATAGCTCAAAGGCTGCTTTAGAACAGTAAGTTAAGCCTTTGATATTAATATCAATGGTTAGCTCATGTTGCACCATTGGTACATCGATAAATTCACCGCCAAACAACACACCGGCGTTATTTATAAACGCATGCATGGTGCCATTGCTATGCTGTGAAAATTCACTGATAGCTTGTTCGATTGAACCAAATTCAGTCACATCACAATGACCAAAACAACTGTTACTTTCACCAATTTCTTGATGTAGTGCTTGAACCGCATCGATGTTAATGTCGTACAAGCCAACAAACCAACCTTGCTTAGCAAACATGCGAGCAGTTTCCTGTCCGATACCGGCGCCTGCTCCTGTAATAAAAACCGTTTTCATATATAGCCCCTCTTACGCAATTACTGGTTGACAGTAAATGTTGTCGGCATTTTCATCAAAGGCATCTAACAAAAAGCGTTCTTGTGGTTTTTCTGAGGCCGTTTTCGGTATTTGATCAACGATTTGTAAAAAGCTCGGCACAAAACTGGTTTCCAGTTTTTCTTTACAGTAATCAAAAATACTGTCAGCGTTGAACTCATGTTCGTTATTCAACACAAGTGCAGCAACCACATCTTTTTCACCAACACCACCGGTATTATTTAATACGCCATAAACGAAAACATCATAGACAGCATCAAGTTCAGATAGCGCTTTTTCAATAAAAGCAGGGTTAATAAAGTCCCCATTTTTACGAATTCCACCGCCATCTCGGTAATGAAAATACAACCAACCATTTTCATCAACATGACCAATATCGCCCATACGTAACCAGCCGCCTTGGGTTTTCTTCAATGATGCTTCTGGGTTTTTAAAGTATTCAACAACCGGTGTGGTACCATCTGCATTTTTAAAACAGATTTGCCCTGGCTCGCCTGCGGCGCACTCAGTATCATCTTTATTTAGTATTTTCATTTCTAAATTTTGAGGTGACTTACCACAGCTGCCTATTGGTCCTGCACCAGCTGGATTAAAGGTTAACCCACCTTCTGCAGCCCCATAAAACTCAGTAAGTTTTACATCAAAGCGTTGTTCAAAGTCAGCCCAAATCGCTTTTGGCATGCCCGCACTTAAAATAATTCGTACCGGGTTATCGGCATCATTATCTTTTGGTAGGTCGGCATAGATAGCCGTTGTCATACCGCCCAATAAATTAAACCAGGTACAACCGTATTGTCGGGTAATATCCCATAAGCGTGATTTAGAAAATTTAATGCTTATCACACCACGTAACCCTAAGGTAAGTACTGCACCAAGGGTGACAATTTGCGCATTAGCATGAGTAAGAGATAAGCCAGTATAAGGGCGGTCAGCTTGAGTTATGCCTAAAACAGCTGCAACGGATGCTCCCGTGGCAAATTTGATATGCGATGATTTAATCGCTTTTGGATCGCCTGTGGTACCTGAGGTATAAAGCAGCTGCATAGGCGCCAATGGATCATCACTTTCTACAGCAAAATCTGGTACTTCATTGGTTGCGGTCAATACCGATGTTGCATCATTTAGTGAGATGATCCAGTTATCACGTCCTTGCCAAGCCTGGTTAACATTATCCATAGAATAATTGGCAACAACGGCACCTTTACACTCTGCATAGTCAAGCATGTACTTCAGTTTGTCGCCCTTAGTGCGTGGATCAATCGGTACGAATGTCGTCCCTAGAATCGATGAAGCAACCATTAACTCAACAAACTCAGGGTGATTCGCCATGATGATGCCAAAGCTATCGCCTTTTTCTAAGCCTTGTTGTTTCAATTGAGCAGCTAACTTTTGGCCATTATCCCAAAGTTGCTGATAAGTGCGGGTTTCATCAACAATCTGTTTTTGACTATTGATTGCAACAAACGTTAATACATCCAAGTCTGGCTGCTTTTGCGTCCAGTCATAAATTCGGTTTGCTAATATATTTAAATCGCTCATCTTGCTTACTCCGCAGCTAATATGCTGATAACTGCCGCTGCAGCATCTACACCAATTAAGCCACCACCATTATGGGCAAGCCCCACTTTGGCATTGTTAACTTGACGCAATCCAGATTGACCACGTAACTGTTCAGTTAACTCAACAATTTGTGCGGCACCTGTGGCACCAATTGGGTGACCTTTACGTAATAAACCGCCCGATACATTGACCGGAATACGACCACCTAATTTAGTATCGCCAGACTCAATTAATTTACCGCCTTGGCCTTTTTCACATAAACCTAGATACTCATAGCCAGATATTTCTGAAAAAGCAGAGGCATCATGCAGCTCGACTAAATCTAAATCGGATGGCGTTATGTTTGCTTCTGTATAAGCTACCTTTGCAGCAGTGCCACTAACATCTTCAAGTGAATCATCACCAGACATTAATACCGACGATAAAACTTTTATCGGTTTCGCCAATGCCATTTGTTTCGCTTTTTTCTCACTGACCAGTACGAGTGCGGCAGCGCCATCCCCTAATGGAGAACACATAGGCAGTGTAAGCGGGGAAATAATGTCTCTAGATTCAAGTACATCATCTACTGATACTTCTTGTTGAAATTGGGCGCGTGGATTTAAACTACCGTGATATGAGTTTTTCGCCGTTACTGCAGCTATTTGTGCTTGCGTTGTGCCATAGTTTTTCATGTGGGCAATGGACATTAACGAATAGATATCCATAAATACCGAGCGGGTAATACCCGCATTAGGATCTAATTCTTCACCGGCTTTATCAGCAAGTTTTTGTAATGTCCCCTTCATGCCATTTGCATTTTCAATATCAACAGCACCATCAAAGGCGGCAAAACTGCGTGCTTTATCTTGGTGTACAAGTTTTTCAAAACCACACACGAGAACAACATCATAAATACCGGCAGTAATCATCGTACACGCTTGATTAAATGCTGTAGATGACGTTGCACAGGCATTTTCTACGTTTATCACAGGTATTTTACCAATGCCCAATTCACGTAAAGCGACTTGACCACTGATCATTTCTTGGCCTTGAACAACGCCACCGGCTGCATTCCCCATGTAAGCTGCATCTAAATCTTCTTGAGTTAGACCCGAGTCTTTAATAGCTGCTGTAATGGCTTGACCGGCTAATGTTTTCAGTGGCGTTTCTAGGTGTTTACCAAATTTGGTCATACCTACACCAGCAATATAACAATTCATTTTCATAATGTTTGCCTTACGCAGGTAAGCTACAGAAACCAAGTTCATGGAACCTAGTTAATAATTCTCGGTGACCAAAGGCTTGTGCTGCTGACTGGAAGCCGGCTTTTTTCAACTGACCGTTTAATAAACGCTCTGCGCCTTCAGCACAAATATCACCCGTCCAAGTATAAGGAGCTGATAAGTTTAAAGATAAAGAAGTAGTAACCTGACGTCCCTGACCGTAACAAGTGATAACACTACGCTGCACATCTAAACAATCTTTTTCTGGCTCATAAGCCATCATTGAATCACCTAAGGCGTTGGTCCATGCTTCACGTTCAGCGGCGGGTAAATGTGCAGCTTGTTCGTTATATGCCTTAATTCCTGCAATAACAGGATCGATTAATTGCTCACCAATTGCGGTTAATACTTTGCAGTTGCGAACTCGTGGATCATCTTTAAACCAAATTGGTTCACACGCACCACCCCATGGATGAGCGCCCAGTAATGCATTGCGATGTGGCACGGCTACCATATGTTTTACATCATTAGGCCAGGCTACATATTCATTTTGCTCTAAGTAATACTGTGATACGCCATTACAAACCATACGTAAGAATGACTTAGTTGATGCTTCAGACGGTAAACCGTTATCAATTTGGTAGCAAATGTCCAAAGAGTCTACACCCTCAGTTTCAAGTACCACTTCAGCTGCTAATGCACCTGCAGCCCACATGTAAGAGTTAGCCGGGCTTAACAATAAACCTTTTTCTTCATACTCATTGCCAAACTTAGCACGAATCGCGTCGGTCCAATCTTGCTCACCTGTTGTATCAAGGTAATGACAATTAGCTTCTAATGCCGCTTCTACAATTGGCCATGCTACTTGCATAAATGGTCCCGCGACGTTGATCACCACATCTACTTTTTGAAACAATGGCACCAACTCTTCAAGAGTATTCTGGGCAACAGCGACTTCGGCTTTACAACGAACGTTTAAGCCCTGCTCTTCTAAACGAGCATCGACAACGGTAATGGCTTTTTCTAATTTAGCCTGAGTTCGACCAGCCATATAAAATGGAATATTACGCTTAGCTAATTGCTCTGCAACTAACTTACCGGTATAACCGCTGGCACCATATATTAAAACTCTTGTTTGTTGACTCATCTTGTTTCCTTTGTATTTATCACCGACTTATCGGCAGCTTCTTTTAATTCGATGACAAAAATAGCGCAAAGAGATTAAAGTTCGAATAGTGAAAGCGGTCATTAAATTGCGTTTTTCGGACAAGTCGTGAGTTATACTGTTGTAGGAGCACCTAATTATTGATATTTTATAGACCTAGATTATGTATTCTTTGCACGGACAATAAATATGAATAGAATGTCACAATTAACACATTCAGTGCGAAGCTTGGAGATATTGCGTGAATTCCTTGAAAAGCGCGGCATTTCAATAGAGACCACACTAAAGAAAGTGGGTTTCGACCCTTTTGTTATATACGAAAATGACAACAGGATCTGTATAAAAGAAGAATTAGAGTTTTATCGATATTTACTGAAACTAACGGAAGATCCCTATCTGGGGCTGGCATTAGGTCAGGAATATACTTTACCGCGTTATGGCATTTGGGGGTTTACCCTATTGAGTGCGCCATCGTTGCAAGCGGCGATGAAAGATGCGGTAAAATACATCGCACTTACTTATTCTTATTTTCAGTATAAAATAACCGTTGACGACGAACATACCATTATAGAGGCTACGCCGTTCTATGATTATTCTGACTGCCTACAAGTTCTGGCTGACCGGGATCTTGCCTCTTATAAGGTCTGTTTAGATAAAATAACAGGTCGACGAGATACCATCGCCCGACTCGTCTTTCCGCAAAGTTTTTCCGCTAATATTAACAAGTATCAAGAATTTTATGGCTGCCCGATCGATATTAGCGGTGATTGTTATCAAGTATTCATAAAAAATGAACGAGTGACTGCACCATTACCAAACAGTAATGACGAGACTTATAAGCTTTGTTCAGAACGTTGTGCGCAGCAAGATAAAAACTTAGCCAGCTTCGGTGGCATGACTCAAAAAGTAAAGGAGCTATTATTAAACTCGCAAGGGAGTCTACCGAGCATAGAGGTGGTTGCACGCAGTTTTAACATCTCTTCGCGTACATTACGTCGGCGATTAACTGACGAAGGCAATGGCTTTAATAATATCGTCCAGCAAGTCAGGTTTGATCTCGCCAAAGAGTACCTTAAATCAACCGATATCAAAATCGAAGATATTGCCTTTATCCTTAATTTCAAAGACCCAGGCAACTTTACTAACGCATTTAAAGGCTGGAGTGGTAAATCTCCTTCTAAATATCGCCAGGAACTGTTTAATATTTAGAACTAAGCTTTAAGGTGTTAGACGGTACTGCCTACGTCCATGCAAGCAGTATCAAAGTAAAGCTGAAAGTTAAAACAATTATCGACTAAAGATTTCACGAGAGATTATTTCTTTCATAATTTCATTAGAGCCTGCATAGATACGCTGCGCACGCGAATCTGCCCAGGCCCGAGTAACCGGGTATTCCCACATATAACCGTAGCCACCATGAAGTTGCACACATTCATCAAGTACTTTGCATTGCAAGTCGGTAATATGTAACTTAAGTTTGGCAGCTTCAGTACCACAGAGTTGCTTTTGCAAGTGTAACTCTATACATCTATCCAAATAGACACGGGCTACCGAAAGTTCAGTGTCCATTTCGGCAATTTTGAAACGGGTATTTTGAAAACTGGCAACTTCTTTGCCAAAGGCTTTGCGTTCTTGCACATATTCAATGGTTTGTTCAAGAACAGATTCAGCAACGGCCTGACCATTCACCGCAATTGCCAAACGTTCTTGTGCCAAATCGTTCATCAGATAATAAAAGCCTTTACCCTCTTCTCCTAACAAGTTTTCTTTTGGCACTTTAACGTCCTGGAAAAACAACTCTGCGGTATCACAAGCATGCGAGCCGGCTTTATGTAATTTCTGGCCTTTTTCAAAGCCGGCCATACCCGCTTCGACAATGAACAGGCTAACACCACGTGAACCTGCCTCAGGATCCGTTTTAACCGCAACTACGATGATATCAGAGCAAAAACCATTGGTAATAAAGGTTTTTGAACCATTGAGCAAATAATATTCGCCATGATCAACTGCCGTCGTTTTTATTGATTTTACATCTGAACCAGCACCGGGTTCACTCATGGCAAGCGCACCTATGGCCTCACCACTGACCATTTGAGCCAGGTATTTTTGTTTTTGCTGTTCATTACCGTAATTGAGGATATATTCACATACGATGTTTGAATGCATCAAAAAGCCAATTAAACCACTTAAACCTGCACGGCCAATCTCCTCATCCACAATGCAGTTGTAACGATAATCAACGCCAAAACCACCATATTGTTCAGGTAATTGTGGGCATAACATGCCCTGTTCTCCAGCTTTTTGCCAAAAATCTCTATCGACAAATTTTTGCGCTTCCCAGCTTTCGTGTCGAGGAGTAGCTTCCTTAACAAGGAATTTACGTACTGTGTCGCGAAATAGTTCCATATCTGAATCAAATAGGGTTCTTGGTATCATAAGATATTCTCTTCTTTATTATGTTTGTTTGATGTTAAAAATCTTTGAAGTAAGGTGAACTCATTTAATGATTAAAAGTTACTGCCAATTTACGCCCTGATCCGCCGGTAAGGCATTCACAATTGATATATAGCGTGCTGAAATTGAATTTCGGCGCAATTTCATCGTTGGCGTTAATAGCTCATTTTCAATTGTCCACTCATCTTTGACTAATAATACCTGCTTAACCCGCTCAAAAGATTCCAGTTGCGGGTTAAGCTCCTGAAGTTTTGCCTCGATCATTAGGGTAACGCTCTGCTTGTCCATGTCTTTACCCAGTTCAGATAAACCCGCTAATAAAAATGGCGAATCTAAACCATGTCCAATAACACACATTTGCCCTAAACAATTGATATTACCCAAGATATTTTCAATATTTGTCGGCTTAACGAATTTGCCCTTGGTGGTTTTAAAGACTTCACTTAAACGCCCGGTAACGTGTAACAACCCCTGTTCATCAACCATACCGGTATCGCCGGTATGGTAATAACCATCACGTAACACTTCGGCCGTTCTTTCCGGCTCCAGGTAATAGCCTTTCATCAAGGCCTTACTCTTAAATAAAATTTCGTTATCCGCGCCTATTTTTACTTCACAACCGTTAAAAGGTTTTCCGACGGTTCCTGCTACCGGGTTATTATCGAGACAGATACAGCCATGAATACAGTTTTCTGTCATGCCATAGCCATTTTTAAGTGCCATGCCTAAATTTTGATACCACAATTGTAATTCTAAAGGGGTTGGCGAAGAGCCGGTAATGATAATATCGGCACAATCTAACCCCAACTGTGTGCGGATTTGTTGCTTAAATCCCTCGACTTTATTTTGATCGGGATCATTAAGCATCGTCTCCATGGCTTCTGGCGATATTTTGCTCTCTATCGCCTCTTTAAATTTTTGCCATAATCTTGGTACCGAGAAAAAGAATGTCGGTTTTGCACGTTTCAGGTCGCTATTAAATGTCTCCATAGATTCAGGAAAAGCAACCGTGCCACCGGTATACAGACTATAAAGTAATACCAGCACACGCTCTGCTGTATGCGACAAAGGCAGGTATGAAAAAAACCTGGATTTTTCAGTCAGTTTAAAGTCTTCAGCCATGTAAGTTACTGCCAAAGAGACATTGTCAAAATGATGCATAACACCTTTCGGATTACCGGTGGTACCTGAGGTATACATGAGTGAATAAAGTGCGTTAAGACTTGGTAGGGGGCTATCAGGAATTGGTTGATAGTTTTCAACAATGTCTACTAAGCAAACATCACATTGTGTTTCACATCCCATTAAAGCAACTCGTTTAATATCCATGCCCGACAAAGTTTTATTAATGGTTTGTGGTGAATCTGCCTGGCCAAGAAGTATAAGCTGACAGTCACTATGATTTAATACATATTGCATCGATTGCATTGACTGCCCGGTATATAGCGGCACACTCACATGACCACTCATCATTATGGCAAAATCCGCAATAAACCAATCAGGGCTATTTTGGGAATAAATAGCAATACGGCTACCAACTGGATAGTTTAATTCAAGCAGATATGCCGCTAATTGACGAGCACGGCGAGCAACTTCTCCCCACGTAAATTCAATAAACTCGCCTTTATATGACTGCTTTAAATATATTTCTTCAGGTTTGTTTGCTTCCCAATAGTACAAACGCTCCAGTGGTTGCTGTATTTCTATCGACATCGGTGTTTCCTCATGATTTTTTTATTATTTATTATTTATTATTAACTGTACGTTATTGCTGATGAATTATACTTTCAAATAGCCGGTCAGATAACTCCTTCTGAGAGAGTGTTCCGCTAGGCTTGTACCAATTACAAGTTTCCAGCAATGCTCCACGGATAAAATGTCTCAGTACCCGTGCTTCAGCATTAACAACACTTTGTTGCTGTAAACTTTCAAGGACTTTGTGCCATCTTGCTTCATAGCGTTGTCGAAGCGATAAGATGCAAGCTCGATTATCAGCATTGAGTGAACGCCATTCAGGGATCATTAACTGAAAACCTGGGTCATTTTCATCATGCAAGGCGGTAATTTCACAATGAATTAATATTCTGAGTTGCTGTTTAGCATCCGTTGTACCTTCCATAGCAAGCTCCATAAATTTGCTCGCTTTCAATATGGCTTCTGCCATAGCTATGCAGAGGATTGCTTCTTTATTGGGGAAGTGATGAAACAAGCTACCAGATAAAATCCCTAACTCAGAGGCTATATCTCTGACGGTCGTTCTGGCATAACCTTTTTGATTAAATAACTTTGCAGCAACATTAACCAGGCGGCCTTTCGCTGAATCAGCTTCAATTAGCTGAACCTCATCACAGTATTTATAATTTTCAATCATACGGCTCCAGTCCTAAGTTTTTCTGCCAAATGATAATTACTGCTGTTTGAGAATTATTATTTAACCTTAATCGCACACCAAGCGCTTGCTTGCTTTATTACTATTCAATAAATTGGCGTTAATAGCAATCAAAAAGTTGATGATATGTTTAGTTAAAGCCTAAATAGAAATTTTTGATAATAATTTTTTATTATCATTGACAACCAAGCGCTTGCTTGGTTTAATTAATTCAAATCGAAATCACATTAATCATATTTTTTGGAGATTAAAAATGTCTGATAAAGCAGTCATCACATGTTCATTAACTGGTGTATTAACAGACCCAAAACAGCACCCTGTTCCCGTAACTCCTGCACAAATGGCAGCTTCCGCGAAACAAGCATACGATGCCGGTGCAAGCTGTATGCATATTCATTTTCGTCAACAAGAAGAAGGCAAAGGACACTTGATGTGTTGGGATCCTGAAGTGGCGCTGGAAATGTCAAATGCTATTCGCGAAGCTTGTCCTGATGTGATCATCAATTACACCACAGGTACCATTAAACGCGATCAACAAGGCCCTATTAACTGTATCCGCAGCGGCAAACCAGAAATAGCAGCCTGTAATGCCGGTAGCCTTAATTACCTTAAAGTAAGATCAAATGGCAGTTGGGCCTGGCCACCTATGTTGTTTGAGAATCCGGTAGATAAAATTGAAGAACTTCTGGCAGTGATGAAAGAAACCGGAACCCGTGCCGAGTTTGAATGTTTTGATGTCGGAATTGTCCGTGCTGTTGGCATGTTTCAGGAAGTCGGCATTGTTAACAGGTTAGATTACAACTTAGTCATGGGGGTTAACTCGGGTATGCCGGTTGATGCTGACTTGCTTGAATTGTTGATGAAATATCTAAAGCCAGGAGCACACTGGCAAACCACGTTAATTGGCCGAGAAGAGATCTGGCCTGTTCATCGCAAAACAGCAGAATTGGGTGGCCACTTACGTACAGGAGTCGAAGATACCTTTTATTTACCAGACGGAAGTCGTACCAGCGGTAACGGCCAGCTAATTGAAACCTTAGTTAACTATGCCGAGGCAGCAGGGCGCACTATTGCTACGCCAAAAGAAGCCAGAGAAATATTCTTATAAAATTTAAATACAAAGAAACCATTATGACTTATCAATCTACATTAGCAGCAAATATATTTAGTGGCCAAACCATCATAATCACCGGCGGTGGTAGTGGTATTGGCCGCTGTACTGCCCATGAAATGGCAAGCTTAGGCGCGAAAGTCATTTTAGTTGGCCGAACCCAGACCAAGTTAGATAACGTTGCAGCTGAGATCAGCCAGGATAATGATTTAGTGGATACCTATGCACTGGATATTCGAGATGAAGACGAAGTACGTGCCTGTATAAGTAGACTAATTGCAAAACACGGTGTCATTCACGGCCTAGTCAATAATGCCGGTGGCCAGTTCCCTGCCAAAATGGAAAATATTTCCAAAAAAGGCTTCGAAGCTGTGGTTGCAAATAATTTAACCGGCGGATTTTTAATCTCCCGAGAAGTATTTCGTCAAAGCATGAAAGCCAATGGTGGTGCCATCGTTAATATTACCGCGGATAATTTAAATGGTATGCCGAATATGGGGCATTCAGGCGCCGCCCGGGCCGGAGTCGAAAATCTTACAAAAACACAGGCCTGGGAATGGGGCCAATACGGTGTCCGGGTTAATGCCGTAGCGCCGGGTTGGGTTAATTCCAGTGGATTTGATACTTATGATGAGTCGATGAAAGCGATGATCCTCAGCCTTAAAAACCATGTACCGCTTAAACGCGTTGCCACCGAAGCCGAAATAAGCTCAGTACTAAGCTTTTTAATCAGCCGGGCTGCCAATTATATCAGTGGCCAGACAATAAGGGTCGACGGTGCATCCTCTTTGGGTTCTAGTTCTGTAGTCTGTCCATTGCCCTCCTCTGCTGCGACCAACAGTGAATCTTTTAATGGATTTCACCGCTCTGAGCTCCCCAACGTATTAAAAAATAATAACAAATAAATTAAAGAGATTAATGATATGCCTAAATTAGCATCAGGTATCGATACCAATAGCCTTGATTTTTCAGAAAACAGCAGTGCCATGATCACCGCCATTGACAGTTTTCGAGCCATAGAAAACAAAGTGATAACTACGGCAGAAAAAGCACGTGCACGTTATGAAAAACGCGGTATGTTAATGCCAAGAGAGCGATTAAGCCTGTTACTAGATCAAGGCTCGGCTTTTCTCGAACTAAGCTCCCTCGCCGGATTTATGATGTATGACGACACCGACGGTACAGGTGCCGGAGCGGGTGTTATTTCTGGTATCGGTTATGTCAGTGGTGTGCGTTGCCTGATCATCGTCGATAATTTTGCCATCAAAGGCGGTACGATCACGCCAATAGGCTTACAAAAAAAATTACGCTTGCAACAAATTGCCCTGGAAAATAAATTGCCGATAGTGTCACTAGCCCAAAGTGGTGGTGCAAACTTAACTTATGCTGCCGAAACGTTTGTCCAGGGCGGCAGAGGATTTGCCAACCAGGCCAGGTTATCTGCCGCGGGCATTCCACAAATCACCGTCGTTCACGGCAGTGCAACGGCAGGTGGAGCCTATCAACCGGGTTTATCCGATTACATCATTATGGTGCGCGAGCAAGCCACTATGTACCTGGCTGGACCGCCATTATTAAAAGCCGCTACCGGTGAAATCGCAGATGATGAAACCCTCGGCGGCGCCAATATGCATACCAGTGAATCTGGTGTTGGCGACTATCTTGCTGAAAATGATAGCGATGGTATTCGAATTGCCAGAGATATCCTGGCGCAAATGCCCTGGAATGAACAATTACCTCACCAGCAAAAATTATCTTATGAAAAGCCCATTTTTTCGGCTGAAGAATTAATAGGCATAGTCCCTGCTGATGCCAAAACTCCGTATGATTGCAAGGAGATAATTTCCAGAATTGTCGATGCTTCAAATTTTCTGGAGTTTAAACATGAATATGATCAACAAACCATTTGTGGCCATGCCAAAATTGCCGGAAAAAGTTGCGGGATAATCGGTAACAACGGCCCTATTACGTCTGCCGGCGCGGCAAAAGCCGGACAGTTTATACAACTGTGTGAACAGTCAAATACACCGCTGTTATTTTTACACAATATCACCGGCTTTATGGTCGGTACCGAGCCAGAGCACAGCGGTATTATAAAACACGGCTCCAAACTGATTCAGGCTGTCGCCAATGCAACCGTGCCAAAATTTAGTATTAATGTCGGTGGCTCATATGGTGCCGGCAACTATGCCATGTGTGGCAGGGGCTTTGATCCGCGTTTTCTGTTTTCCTGGCCGAATAGCACAACGGCCGTTATGGGTGCGGCCCAGGCCGGAATGGTATTACGAATTGTTGCAGAAGCGAAAATGCGTAAACAAGGCAATATAGATCAAGACAAATTAGCCTCTGTGGAAAAAGCCACCAGTGAGATGATGCAAAGCAAAACCACCGCGTTAGCCTGCACCGCCAGAATTGAAGATGACGGTCTTATCGACCCAAGAGATACCCGAACAATCATTGCGTTGTTATTAGATATTTGTAATGAAGCAGAACAACGAAAAGTTCGTAGCAACACGTTTGGTATTGCCCGTTTTTAATTAACCGATTTTTAAGGAGCCTGATAATGATATTTACCCAAGAACATGAAGAACTGAAAAGAACAACAAGAAGTTTTATCGAAAATGAAATCAACCCGTTTGCAGATGAATGGGAATTAGCCGGTCACTTTCCAGCCAAAGAAGTCTTTAAAAAGATGGGTGTTCTTGGTTTACTTGGCATTACCAAACCAGAAAAATTTGGCGGTATTGCACTCGATTACAGTTTTGAAGTGGCCTTTGCTGAAGAAATAGGCGGAGCGATATGCGGCGGTGTACCTTTATCTATCGGTGTTCAAACCAATATGGCAACCCCGGCACTGGCTCAGTTTGGCAGTGATCAGCTTCGGCATGAATTTTTAGCACCAGCGCTAACTGGCGAGATGATAGCAAGCATTGCAGTATCTGAGCCTGCGGCAGGTTCTGATGTTGCGTCAATTACCACGACAGCCGTTAAAAGCGGTGATGATTATATAATTAACGGCAGCAAAATGTGGATCACTAATGCCACTCAAGCCGACTTTTTCTGCTTGTTAGCCAATACCAGTGAAGGCAGTCGTCATAAAAACAAATCACTCATTATTGTGCCGGCGAATTTACCAGGGATTAGTATTGGTGAAAAACTGCATAAGTTGGGCATGCGCTCCTCTGATACTGCGCCGGTATTTTTTGATAATGTGCGGGTACCACAACGTTATTTAATTGGTGAAGAAGGCAAAGGTTTCACCTATCAAATGCTGCAGTTTCAAGAAGAAAGGTTATTTGGTGCCGCGATGAACCTTAAATACCTGGAACTATGTATCAACAGCACCATCGACTATACCCGAGAGCGCAAAGCTTTTGGCCAGTCGTTATTAGACAATCAGATGATCCACTTTCGTTTAGCTGAGATGCAAACTGAAATTGAGGCATTGCGTTCTATGCTTTATCGCGCCACAGAAAAACATATTGTCGGCGACGATATCAGTTTACTTGCCTCAATGACAAAGCTAAAAGCAGGAAAATTAACCAGAGAAATTCCTGATTCCTGTTTACAGTTTTGGGGAGGCATGGGTTATATCGAAGAAACCATTGTTAACCGTATTTACCGAGATTGTCGCTTAACGGCTATTGGTGGCGGCGCTGATGAAGTGATGATGGGCATTATCAGTAAGATGATGGGCACGCATCCGGGAAAGAAAAAATAATGAAAACTTTACCCGATTGCGAGCATTTATTACTTAACGAACAAAATGGTGTGCTTGCTATCACCCTGAACCGACCTGAAGTACGTAATGCAATGAATCTGGCGTTGGTAAACCAATTGATGACTGTTTTTACTGCCATCGAGCAAGTTCCGGCGATTAAAGTTGTGGTGCTACGCGGCGCAAACGGCAATTTTTGTGCCGGCGGTGACCTAAAAGATATGGCAAATGCCCGTAAAGCCGTGAACGCGGGCAAGGATGATGTCAAAGATCCTTTTTATCAATTAAACCGGGCATTTGGCCAGATGATCAGCCAAATTAATGCAGCCCCTCAGGTGGTGATCACGTTACTCGAAGGCATAGTATTAGGTGGAGGCTTCGGACTGGCTTGTATCAGCGACATTGCCATTGCCGACAGTCAAACTCAGTTTGGTTTGCCTGAAACCCGTTTAGGATTGCCGCCAGCTCAAATAGCCCCATTTGTGGTAGAAAGAATCGGCTTAACTCAGGCCAGACGAATCATGCTAACCGGCGCACGTTTTGATGGCGTTGAAGCGAAAAACTTTGGTGTTGTGCACTTCGTCAGTAACAGTAATGAAGAGATGTCACAACTATTGGCTCAGCAATTAGCGCAAATCCAATTATGTGCGCCCAATGCTAACCGAACCACAAAACGTATCATGCTAAGTGTCGGTAAAATTGCCAATAAAACATTGCTCGATAATGCCGCGCAAGACTTTTCAATGGCAATACAATCTGCAGAAGGTATTGAAGGAACGAACGCATTCATTGAAAAACGCCCGGCAAACTGGGTTAGGTAAATTGACAGCAACATCAACCATCAATGAATAAGTGGCCCGAAAACATAAAGAGTAAATATATGACAAATTTTTCCAAAATTTTAATCGCCAACCGTGGTGAGATTGCGGTTAGAGTGATATCAACCGCCAAAGCGATGGGCTATAGAACCGTTGCGGTTTATAGTGAAGCCGATGCAACCGCCTTACATGTTCAAATGGCAGATCAAGCAGTCTTGATAGGAGCTCCTGCGGTAAATGAATCTTATCTGGTTGCTGAAAAATTGATAGATGCGGCTGAACGCACCGGTGCCGATGCCATTCACCCCGGATATGGCTTTTTATCTGAAAATGCTAACTTTGCACAACTGTGCGCACAACACAATATCACTTTTATCGGTCCATCAGCTGAGGCAATTGAACTGATGGGTAGCAAACGATTATCAAAAATAGCCATGTTAGAAGCCGGTGTGCCATGTATACCCGGCTATCAGGGTGCTGAGCAAAGTGATCAATGTCTACTCCGAGAAGCCGATAAAATAGGCTTCCCTTTGATGATCAAGGCCTCAGCTGGTGGTGGCGGCCGTGGTATGCGACTGGTATTTGATCCAAACGAAGTAGCAGCGGCGCTTAAAAGTGCCCGCTCTGAAGCATTATCAGCATTTGCTAATGGTGAACTTATTTTGGAGCGCGCAGTAATGCAGCCCCGTCATATTGAAATCCAGATTTTCGCAGATAATGCCGGCAATACTGTTTACTTAGGTGAACGCGATTGCTCGATTCAAAGACGCCATCAAAAGGTAGTCGAAGAAGCCCCTTCCCCTTTCGTTGATGAAAATTTACGACAGAAAATGGGTACTGCTGCAGTTAATGCCGCCAAAGCTTGTAATTATGCCGGTGCCGGCACAGTTGAATTTTTAGTGGATAGCGATGGTCAGTTTTATTTTCTCGAAATGAACACCCGGTTGCAGGTAGAGCATCCGGTCACGGAACTTATCACTGGCTTAGACTTGGTCGCCTGGCAATTAAAAGTAGCGGCAGGAGAACAGCTACCGCTGACTCAGCAACAGGTGAAACTGAACGGTCATGCTATGGAAGTTCGACTTTATGCAGAAGATCCCAGCAATAATTTTATGCCTCAAACAGGCGAGGCACTGACCTGGCAATTACCTGAGCAGGATGGGGTTCGTATTGACCACGGTATTTGCCAGGGGCAAACCATCAGCCCCCATTATGATCCTATGCTAGCGAAAATAATTACCTTCGGCGAAAACCGGCAAGAGGCCAGACGGAAATTAATTTGTACCGTTGAAGACACTGTTTTATTAGGGGTCAATAACAACAAACGCTTTTTATCAAATATTTTAAAGCATGAGGTATTTGCTCAGGGTCAGGCCACAACCGCATTTATCGAGCAGCACTTTGCAGATGACTGCAGTTTACATGCCGGCCAAACTTCAATAAAAACGCAGGCAATTGCAGCAATATTAATGCACGAGCAGGCAAGCAAAAAAACTGCAGCGTCAGATGAACTGCTCAGTTTGCAAAATGGCATCGCAATTCCCTGGCATTACGTATTAACCAATGACAGTGAGGAATATGCACTGAAACTTGAAATTGATAACAGCACAGCGCCATCTTTTACCGTCAGTTCAGCAACGGAAAGCATCACCCTTGAAATTGTGGAAATAGGCAAAACCAGGCTTAAGTATCTCCACAATAATATCCTTGAAAGCATCCCGTTTGTATTCAATCAACAGGCATTATTCATTGATGCCGAATTTGGTAATAGCTGTTTCGAAAACATAACGCATGCCCCAGTTTCGGCAAAAGAAAAAACTGGCAGTGGTAAAATTCAAGCACCGATGGATGGTGCAATTGTTGAAGTAATGACCCGTACAGGACAACAGGTAAGCAAAGGCGAAAGCATTGTGGTTTTAGAAGCTATGAAAATGGAACACACAATCAAAGCAGACATAGATGGTGTTATAGAATCGATTCATACCAGTGCTGGTGAGCAAGTTAAAAATAAACAATTACTGGTAACGATTGCCAACAATAACAATGATCAATAAATTGACAAAAATTTACATAAATTACCAAAGAGAAACGCTATGAATAATTTGAAAGGTAAAACAATTTTTATCACCGGTGCCAGTCGCGGCATAGGTAGGGAAATAGCATTAAAGTGTGCAAAAGACGGGGCGAATATTGTTATTGCGGCAAAATCCACAGAGCCACACCCAAAGTTACCGGGCACCATACATACCGTTGCCCAGGAAGTCATCGCCGCTGGTGGACAGGCACTGGCAATCAAGCTTGATGTTCGTGATCAGCAAAACTTCGCTGACGCTTTAAAGCAGGCTGCCGATACCTTTGGCGGCATTGATGCTGTTATTAATAATGCCGGTGCCATTCGTTTGACCTGTGCAGAAGAGACAGAAATCAAACGTTTTGATTTAATTTATCAAATCAATACCAGAGCGGTATTACTTGGTTCACAGCTAGCTTTG
Organism: Thalassotalea psychrophila; assembly: GCF_031583595.1. Taxonomy (NCBI): domain Bacteria; kingdom Pseudomonadati; phylum Pseudomonadota; class Gammaproteobacteria; order Alteromonadales; family Colwelliaceae; genus Thalassotalea; species Thalassotalea psychrophila. Next base: position 2,359,123 of record NZ_CP134145.1, on the reverse strand, counting down.
CCTTACCTAAAAGATTCAAAAAATGCTCATATCATTAACTTATCACCCCCTTTAAACCTGGATCCTAAATGGTTGAAGCCTTATATCCCATATACCATCACTAAATATGGCATGTCGTTATTAACCTTAGGGTTGGCGGAAGAATTCCGTGAATATAATATTGCGGTAAATTCATTATGGCCGAAAACAACTATTGCCACGGCAGCCGTTGAGTTTGAAGTAGGCGAAGAAATTCTGGCAAACTCTCGCACACCTGCCATCATGGCTGATGCAGCTTATGAGATGTTAACAAGCAACAGCAGTGACTTTACCGGGCAATTACTACTCGACGAAACCATATTACGTGATAAAGGCGTCACCGACTTTACCGACTATCAGCATGATCCTCATTGTACAGAGCTTCATAAAGACCTTTACGTAGATTAATCACCTAAACAGGGCTCAACTAGGTTTAGCCAACTGAGCCCTTAAACTTGGAATAATTATGTCTTTAAATTTTGACGACACACGCCTTCCCTCCCCTTTTTTCAATAGCGACCATCATGCCTGGCGTGAACAAGTGCGCCGTTTTGTTGATAACGAAATTATGCCCAATATTAAGCAATGGGAAGAAGAGGGAATTTTACCTGATGAACTTTGGCAACAAGCCGCTGAAATTGGCTTATTGCAAATGGGCTACCCTGAAACATACGGTGGCATTAGTGAAGACATCGATATCTTCTTTAACATCGTTGCCTATGAAGAGTTAGCTCGTTGCGGTGCAGGCGGAGTAACGGCGACATTGATGGTACATTCGATTGGCTTACCCCCTGTAGTTAAATATGGTAGCCAGGCGATGAAGGACAAAGTTGTGCCACAGGTCCTTGCCGGTGAAAAGAAAATAGCCCTAGCGATCACCGAACCTTCTGGCGGTAGTGATGTTGCTAATTTACAAACCACTGCCCGCAGAGAAGGTGACTATTACATCGTTAATGGTGCTAAAACCTTTATTACCGCAGGTATGCGCGCCGATTATTTTACCACCGCAGTACGCACAGGGGATGATGGTGCGAGTGGTGTTTCATTATTGTTAATCCCAGGCGATTTAGCCGGTATTAGCCGCTCACAATTAAAAGAAAAACAAGGCTGGTGGTGTTCTGACACCGCGATTATTTATTTCGACAATGTCAAAGTGCCGGTCGAAAATATTATCGGTGCAGAAAATAAAGGGTTTGCTGCCATAGTCGGCAATTTTAACTCAGAACGCTTAACATTAGCAGCTGGGGCAATTGCGGCTGCACGGGTTTGTATTGAAGAAGCTTATTTGTGGGCAATCGAGCGAAAAACCTTTGGCAAACAGCTGAGTCAACATCAGGTTATCGGCCATAAATTTGCTGAAATGGTGAGAAAAGTCAATGCCTCTCAGGCTTATATGGACAACTGTGCCTGGCAAATACAAGCGGGCAATGCCCGGGCTGCGGATATCGCATTAATGAAAGTACAGGCAACCCAAACCATGGAGTTTTGTGCCAGAGAAGCGATGCAAATATTAGGTGGTATGAGCTTTATTCGAGAATGTCGCACTGAACGTATTTACCGGGAAGTACGGGTAATGGCTATCGGCGGGGGCTCTGAAGAAATTATGCGAGATTTAGCAAGCCGTCAAATGGGACTATAGCTTTATAGCAAGTTGATTAAATTGCTATTAGTATTGGCTCCCTAAAAAACAGCATGAGCAAAACGGCAAAAGAAAAGCGACATAAATAAAATTTATGTCGCTTTTTAATATCATTGTGTATAACTTCTGATATTAATTCAATAAGCTCGCCACGGCAGACTGACAATAATCCGTTTTAAGCAGTCTCATGACTTCATCACGTTCACTTTCAATCACTTGCTCAAGCACTTTATCTGTTGCACTGCGCAGTAGCTTTCGACTGGTTTGTACCGGATCGTCGGGCATTCTTGCAATTTTTTCGGCAACGTGTTTAGCGATTTCGAGTAGCATCTCTGGCTCACAAACCTGGTTTACTATGCCGTATTGATACGCCTGTTCAGCATCAAACGGGTTTCCTAAAACCCCAAGTTCAAAAGCACGGTTACTGCCCACTTTTAAAGGCAGCAGTAAACTAGCGCCGGCCTCCAGGCAAATCCCAACATGACTAAAAGGTAAGATAAATTTACTGTTAGAAGCAGCGATCACCATATCGCAATGTAACAACATGGTTGTGCCTATGCCCACTGCCGGCCCTGCAACTGCGGCAATCAAAGGTTTCTCAAATTGGCAAAGTGCCTGAATGAATTTAAATGCTGCAAGCTCTTCATTGTTATTTGCCGAGGCGATGAAATCAGCTAAGTCATTGCCAGAGCAGAAACATTTTTCATCGCCTTGGATCAGCAAACAGCGGATTTCATCGGTTTCATTTGCATAAGTAAACAACTGACAAAGCCGTTCATACATCTGAGTATCAAGGGCATTTTTTTTATCCGCTCGATTAAGAGTGATAGTTAAAACGCCCTTCTGTTGTTCGCTATGAATAAATTGACTCATAAGGTTTCCTGTAATTATCGGATAAGCTTTTTCAGTAAGTTAACTTTGGTTCCATAAGGTGCATAACGTAGTGGAATGTCTAGCCATGTTGCTGATTTAAGTACACATTTTTTATGGCTAAATAATTCAAATGAATATTTGCCATGATAAGCGCCCATGCCACTTTGGCCCACACCGCCAAAAGGCAAGTGTGGATTAACAGCATGCATTAAAGTACTGTTGACATTTACCCCGCCACAACGCACTTTGCTGATCAGTGTTTGTTCGAATACCTTATTTTGGGTGAAAATATACATCGCCAATGGGTGTTGCGGTAATTTTTCAATTTGCTGACAGACATCTTTTAAATCAGAAAATTCGAGTACCGGTAAAACAGGGCCAAAAATTTCTTCCTGCATAATCTCGTCTGCAACAGTAATGTCTTGCAATATCGTCGGTGCGATAAAATTCTGCTTGGCATTTAATTGCCCGCCAACGATCACTTTATCTTTTGGGATCAAGCTACTGATCCGCTGAAAATGACGGGTATTAATGATACGGCCATAATCGCTACTTGCTATAGGATCTTCACCGTACCACTGCAACACAATTTCTTTCGCTTTTGCCAAAAACGCCTGTTTGATATCTTGATGTACATAGACATGATCTGGTGCAATACAGGTTTGCCCCGCATTTAAAAATTTACCGGATAATATGCGTTTAACGGCCTGTTCAAGGTTACAATCTTTATTCACTATGGTCGGCGATTTTCCGCCCAATTCTAACGTTACAGGCGTTAAATGTTTTGCTGCTGCCGCCATAATAATTTTCCCTACAGCAGCGCTACCGGTGAAAAATATATGATCAAATTTATGCTCTAGTAATTCAGTAGTAGCCTCTATACCTCCTTCGATACTCTTTACAAAATCTGCATCAAACGTTGTTTTGAGCAGCTCACTGATAATTGCCGAGCAGGCTGGCGTATGCTCTGATGGTTTGATAATGACGGTATTTCCGGCAGCAATTGCGCCTATCAGAGGTTGAAATGCTAAAGCAACAGGATAATTATAAGGCACTAAAATCAACACGTTGCCCAATGGAGCATGCTCAATTCTGCTACGGCCCGGTTGTGCCATTAATCCGGTGGTAACTTTTGTCGGTTTCATCCATTTTTTTAGATTGGAAATCGCATCTTTAACATCATCATATAAAACGGTCAATTCAAAATAGGCTTCAAATTCTGGCCTTCCCAGATCCTGATGTAACGCTTCTGCAAATTGTTCAGTTCTTTGTGCAATAGCTTGTTTCAGTTTTTTTAACTGCGCCAGTCTGAATTCATAACTGACTGTTGCATCAGTTTTAAAATATTCTCTTTGAATATTAACCGCATAATTAATTTCAAGTGTATTTGTATTTTCACATTTAACCGCTTCTGATCGGGTATTAACTTTACCGTCAATATCAATAGCTTCCATAATTATCTCTTTATTTTAAATTTTTAACCGTAACCAATGCTGTTTTCACAGGTTGATTTATTAGGGTTAGGTGGGTTTCTTTAATAAAACAACTTCGCCCTCAACCTTAAGCACCACTTGCTGTTTGTGGTTTTTGACCTGAACTTTTATCACGACTATGCCCTGATGTGGTTGACTTGAGTCATCTAATTCTAAAATGGTCATAGTTGCACTAATAATGTCATTGACAAGCACAGGCCTGATAAATTGACACTGGCGTAGGGATTTACCTGCGACTATATGCCAATATTTAAATACATTATCAAAAGACAAGCGCTGCTTAATCGCCAGTGTATGTACACCACTGGCACATAAAACACCTAAAGGTGATGCTTTCGCTTTTCCAGGGTCGGTATGAAATTCCATCGGGTCATAATTTTTTGCAAACGCTATTATTTCCTGTTCCGACACCTGATATTCGCCATAGGCATACTGTTGACCCGGTATTAAGTCGTTCCAATATTTTTTATCTGTATCGGTATAGGTAAACGACTCTGCTTTAATCATTGTCATAAGCATTAAACACCTTTTGCAGCTGATAAAATCATATCTGCGGCTTTCTCTGCAATCATGATCGTCGGAGCATTGGTGTTAGCGGATACAAGCGTTGGCATAATAGAAGCATCAACGATGCGTAAAGACTCTAAGCCATGCACTCTTAATTGTTCATCCACTACGGCCATTGAGTCTTGCCCCATTTTACAAGTTCCTACTGGATGATAAACGTGAGAGACATTTTGTCTGATCCCGTGCATGATTTCTTCATCATTCTGGCGATGCTTGCCGGGAAAAACTTCTTCGCCACGATGACTATCCAACGCTGACATGCCTATGATGGTACGCATTTTTTTTACCGCTTTAAGCAAAACATCCATATCGTCAGGATGCGAAAGCAAGTTTAGTTGGATCAACGGATCGGCCATTGGGTCATTATTACGTAACTGAACAAAACCTCGGCTTTTTGGACGTGCAACATTCACATGTGCGGAAAAACCATGATCTATCAGGTATTCAATATTTCGACCATGATCAGCAAACATTAACGGTAAAAAATGAATCTGCACATCGGCAACGGCGACATCATCGCTGGATTTATAATAGCCACCTACTGCGGTAATTGAATTTTGAATGGGTCCATTTTTACCCAAAAGGTATTGTAAACCTTCCTTTACTCTGGGAAAAATCGATGACAACGAGTAACCATCTTTACGTAAGCTCTTATAAACCAAGGGTACTTCAGGATGGTCTTGTAAATTTTTACCCACCCCTTGCAGATGATGGTGAGTCTCAATACCCATTTGCGACAAATGTTCCGTATCGCCAACACCGGATAACATTAATAGCTGAGGTGAATTTAATGCGCCGCCACTAAGGATCACTTCTTTAGCGGCGTAAACCTGTTTAGTTTCGCCTGACTGATGATATGCTACACCAACGGCTTTTTTTCCTTCAAACAATAATTTACTTGCTCTCGCTTCGCTGATGATGGTTAAATTGCTACGCTGCATCGCCGGTCTGATGAAACAACTGCCAACTCCTGAACGTTTACCATTTCGAATGGTGAACTGATAATTACCAACGCCATCAAGTTGGTCATTATTAAAATCATCATTTAGCGGCAGCCCGGCTTGTTGCGCGGCTTCCATAAACACATTTTCTAGCGGATAATAGTTTTTCGGGATATCTGAAACAGTTAATAAACCATCCTTGCCATGATATTCACTTTTCCCTCGAGAATTATCTTCAGATTTTATAAAATAAGGTAAAACATCGTCAAAACCCCAACCAGTATTGCCGAGGTTTTCCCAGGCATCATAATCACTACTATGGCCCCGGGTATATACCATGCCATTGATCATGCTACTGCCGCCCAAACCTTTACCTCTAGGGCAAAAATGACTCCGTTGATCGGCACTATTATCTGGCTGACTGGTAAAACCCCAGTTAAATTTACGCCAGAACATATGTACACCAAATGCACCCGGTGTATCGACTATCAGTGAATTATCACCACTGCCGGCTTCGATTAAACAGACCTGGTTTTTTGGGTCTTTACTTAAACGATTTGCCAGTACACCACCAGCACTGCCAGCACCGATTATAATATAATCAAACATTTATTTTCCCCACGTCAGCATTAATCGCTTTTTATTTATTATTTTAAGGAAGTGTGATGTTCAAACACTGTTAATAATATTTAGCGTTTAACATCACAAATATTTAGCATTAATACCTATTATTATTTACCGTATAAGGTAACCACAACCGCACCACCTAAGCCGACATTATGCTGCAAGGCAATGCGTGCATCTGCAACTTGCCGGTCACCGGCTTGACCACGTAAGTGCCAGGTTAATTCGGTACATTGTGCCAGTCCGGTAGCTCCGATAGGATGACCTTTCGACATTAAGCCTCCTGACGGACCGATAACAAACTTACCGCCATAGGTATTATCACCGTTAGCGATAAATTCTGCGGCACCACCCTCAGCACAAAGACCTAACCCCTCATAAGTGATCACTTCGTTTGTGGTAAAACAATCATGTAATTCAATCACATCAATATCCGATGGGCATATTCCAGCCTGATTATATACCTGCGACGCTGCCATTTCTGTCATGCCTTTACCTGCGGCATAAATAGGGTCTTGCCAGGATTTTTCAGTATCTGTTGCCATCGACTGCGCTAAGATTTTGACACCATTTTTGATGCCATGTTTTGCCGCAAATGCTTCACTGCAAAGGATGGTTGCTGCCGCACCACATGTTGGTGGGCAAGCCATGGTTCGGGTCATATATCCATCATAAATAACTCTATCTTGCAACACATCTTCAAACGTCATGGTTTTGCTAAACATTGAATATGGGTTGTGCACCGCATGACTGCGGGATTTAGCCGAGACTTTGGCAAAAATATCTGAACCCACATTATATTTATCCATATAATGACGACCGGCAGCACCAAAAGCACGCAAAGCTAAGGGCCCATCAGGGGCATCAAATCGTTCTAAAACAGGTTCAGCGCGTTGAAATGGGCTTTCTCTGTCATCCCAATGCGACCCTAATGCTCCCGGTTGCATTTCTTCAAAACCAAACGCTAACGCACATTCCACCTGCCCAGACAAAATAGCCTGTCGCGCCAGATAAAGGGCGGTAGAGCCACTAGAGCAATTATTATTGACATTAAACACCGGAATACCACTTTGGATCACATCATAAAACGCATGTTGAGCACAGGTGCTGTCTCCATAAATGTAAGCGCCATAGGCTTGCTCTATCTTCGATGCGTTAATGCTTGCATCTTTTAGCGCGTCATTGATAGCCTGAGCTGCCATTACTCGATAAGGTTGTTGTTGACCTGGTTTGCAAAATTTGGTCATGCCGACACCGGCAACTATGGTATAACTCATTATATTCCTCTAACTATTATTTCCGAAAACATCGACAGCTTTAAGCTGTTGCATATATATTTTACTGAATGAAATTTTTCGGTTTAAAACATGGTAGTGCTCACTTAAGGCACTACTTTTGAACTTAAAAACCGGCTGATTTTTTGCCGGTTAAACAGGGAATACCGAGTATTCCCTGTTGCTAAACCTTACTCGAATAAGTAACTAAACTGCACGGTTACTGTGCTTGGCGCACCGATATTTGCAAAATGTGAGCCCGAAAATAACGGCACATCAGACGCATAATAATAATATTCTTCATCGGTGACATTTTTCAAGATCAAGTCTGCCTTCCAGTTACCATCAAGTGGTGCCAGGCTGGTCGAAAAGTTAACCAGGGTAAACGCATCCTGTTTTGTCATCGGGTCAAGATCGGCAGTCGCATAGTATTCATCGGTGTAATTTAGATCAAGACGGCTCATGACTTCGAAATCACCAAAAGTGAACTCATGTTGCAGACTTGCAGACATCGTCAGTTCAGGGGCATCTTGCGTTGTTCTACCAGAAAGGTCGTTGCCTCCGGCTGCCGCACATGCTGCTCCACTTAATCCTGATTCTCTTAACTGCAGAGCGGTACAGCCAGCATTGGTATATTCATCAAATTCAAAATCGATATAACCTAAGTTAAAATCTAACAGAAAATTATCATTTATCACCCATCTCATTTCGGCTTCTAGCCCGGTTGAGGTAGCTTTCGCCGCATTATCAACAACAAACGTGGTACCCCCGGTAAATAAGGTGGTTTGCATATCGTCATAATCTACAGTGAACAACGCGGTATTTAGCATTAATGCACCATCAAAAAACTCAAATTTACCGCCAATTTCTGCAGAAATGGCTTCTTCGTTTTCATATTCTATTTCGTCATGATTGGGGGTCATCGCTATGGCGTTAAAACCACCGCCTTTAAAGCCTTTTGAAACAGAAGCATAATAATTTGCCGTGTCAGATTGTTGCCAAGAAAGACTAATTGATGGAGAAAACAAGTCTTCTTCGCGTTTTAAATCTTCGTCATGCGGGGTAGCATCTAACAATGCCTGGCTCCAGATAAAAAGTTCAACCGGATTGGTTAGCGGTAAACCAGATTTCGCGCCATCGCCTGCGCCGCCATACATTTCAACAAACTGGCGAGCTGTTTTTTCTTCTTGAGAATAGCGACCTGCCAACTCAAGTTTGAAATCTTCATAAAAACCGAATGATACTTGAGCAAAAACCGCTAACGTTTCGGTTTCTTGATCTAAACCATTTCTACGCGTAGTGACCGCATGTTCAAGCGGTATTGGCAGCAGCGATGCAACCGGGGTACCTGGTGCTGTGGCTACGTCGGTGACACCATCAGTCAACAGTTCACTATTTTGCCAGTACGCACCAAATACATATTCAAAATCATCATTATCTTTTGAAACAAACCTGATCTCGGCACTGTCTTGTGAATAATCTTCAGTTTCGGTAAATTGCATTAATGGCAAGGGTCCAAGATCTGCATCTGTGGTACGAACGAAATCATATTTTGACTGAGCAATGACTGCTGAAATCGTACCTTGAGCAATTTTATAATCCGCCTTAACCGCTGTTTCATTGTAATCAGCTTTCATAAAGTAGGCTGAATCTTCACCGTTTCGACCTAAACCTGGATAATTACCATTAGAAATCACATTCTTGCCATCAATCTCATCTTCAGAGCCCAATGATCTTGCTATCGCCGTCATTGGAAATGCATCATCTAAAAATACATTTTCATAGGAAGCGCCATTATTTTCAAACTCACCTTGCTCAGTTCTGATGTTAATTTTAAATTGCTCGTTTACTTGCCAGTTTAAAACACCGCGAACCGCATCATCTTCTTTAATGGGCATAGTTTTTGATGTAGCAATATTTTCGACCCAACCCTCTTTGCTCTCAGAGGTTTGAAATGCCAGGCGCCCGGTCAGGGAGGCACTTTCATTTAACGCCCCGGAGAGATAACCCGAGTAATCAGTTTGCTCATATTCAAATTCATAGGCTGCTGTGAGTTTTGCTTCAAAATTTTCTGTTGGTTGCGACGGCAAAATACTGAGTACACCACCGATGGTATTTTTTCCGAATAAGCTACCTTGCGGGCCACGTAATACCTCAATGGCGTCAACATCCATAAATGAAAATCGTGATTGCACCCCGCGACCATGGTAAACACCGTCAACAAATATACCGACAGATTGTTCACCACCGGCTTGTAAGTCTGAATTAACACCACGGATTGAAATGGTATCTTGCAGTGCGTTTTCAGAAATGCTGACATTTGGCAATGATTGCGAAATATCACCAAGTTTGTTTATTTTCATCTGCTTTAAGGAATCACCCGAGATCACCGATACCGAAGCAGGCACTTCTCTAAGCGTTTTTACCCGTTGTCCGCCTCTAACTTCAATCACTTCTATTGCTTTGGCATTTGCATCAAGCTGATTTATTTCTTCTGCATATGACTGGTTAATCAACAGCGCGCTCGCTACAGATACAGCTAAAACAGTTTTTGTTATGTTATTATTTTTCATACTATCCCCATTTTTATTTTTTATATTTTTCTATTTTTCTATTTTTCTATTACTTTTCGATTACTGCTGCGTACTACACAACAACAGGCAGTTGCTAAAAACCTACCTGTTGTTTTTTATCAATCTTTGATCAGCTCTTTGCCAATGATCTCCTTCATTATTTCTGAGGTACCGCCATAGATACGCTGTACCCGGGCATCGACAAATTCCCGGCCAATTCGGTATTCGGTCATATAACCGTAACCACCAAAAAACTGCAGACATTCATCAGCGACTTTTCCTTGCAATTCAGTGGTATGTAACTTAGCCATTGCAGCAGTAACCGCATCAAGCTGGTTATCAGCGAGTAAACTGACACATTGATCGACAAAGGCTTTTTGAATACGTACTGCAGTGGCAAGTTCCGCGAGTTTAAAACGGGTATTTTGAAAGTCAGCGACTCTTTTGCCAAAGGCATTGCGCTGCTTTACGTAATCAAGGGTAATATCTAGCATGCCCTCACAGGCGGCTTGTGCACTTATCGCAAGGATCAGGCGCTCTCGGGGCAACTCTTTCATCATCGAGATAAACCCACTATTTAGCGTACCTAATACCGCATCATCTGGAACAAACATGTCATTAAAAAACAGTTCAGAGGTATCTTGTAAATGTATACCTAACTTGCTGAGTTTTTTGCCTTTTACAAAGCCAGCAGTGTTTGTTTCTACAATAAATAGTGAAACCCCTTTGGCACCGGCTTTCGGGTCGGTTTTACAAGCGAGTACGACAATATCGCAATGCTGACCGTTTGAAATAAAGGTTTTACTGCCATTTATCAGATAACCACCCGCCACTTTTGTTGCGGTGGTTTTAATTTCTTTTAAATCACTACCCGCACCAGGCTCTGTCATACCGATGGCACCAACATATTCACCGCTGACCATTTTCGGTAAGTAGGTTTGTTTTTGTGTTTCAGTCCCCATATTTAAAATATAATGGGCAACGATGCCGGCATGAACGCCGATGCCGCCACCGGCAATGGCCCCAAAACCTCGACGGTAAAAAATATCATTGATAATTGCAGAAAATTTGAAATCCGCACCAAATCCGCCATATTGTTCCGGAATATCAACGCACAAGAGCCCGGCATTGCCTAACTTATTCCAGACTTCTCTGGGCAACCATTTATCGTGCTCCCAGCGTTCATAGTTTGGGCCGATTTCCTGATCAATAAATTTATTGATTGAATCAGAAAACATACGTAAATCTTCATTTAGCCAGCTACAATTAAAAGCTATCACAATCAATCTCCTACATTCTTAAGCCGCCACCAACAATGACGGTTTGGCCACTGATGTAATTTGATTCTGGAGTACAAAAGAGATAAATACCGTCGGCAGCTTCAGCGGCGCTGCCACTCCGCCCTAAAGGCACCATGCTTGATAACCCGGCACTGATTTTTTCTGGAATACCAATACCGACTTCATTACCGTCAACCACGATGGTTTTCTTCTCATCCGTTGCCTGAGTCAAACGAGTTTCGATAACGCCAAAAGCAACACAGTTTACGTTAATTTTGTGACGACCTAATTCTTTCGATAAAGTTTTGGTCATGCCGCCGAGTGCTGATTTCATTGATGAATAATTAACCTGACCAACGTTTCCATATTCACCGGCAACCGAAGATATATTGATGATTTTTCGAAACACTTCTTTGCCATTCTCTGCTTCTAATTTTGCCGCAGGAACAACTGCCTGGGTGAATGCACGATTTAATTGAAATGGCGCCTTGACATGAATATCGTACATCGCATCAAATTGTTTATCGGTTGCCTTATGGATCATTGAGTCCCAGGTATAGCCGGCGTTATTCACCAAAATGTCGGGTGTACCAAATGATTTCTTGGCAACACCTATGAACTCCTCGGCAAACCCGGCTTCTATTACACTGCCAACGAAGGCAACCGCCTGACCACCTGCGGCAACAATTTCTGCCACAGTTTCTGCTGCCGGGCCATCATCTAAATCATTAATGACAACTTTTGCACCTTCACCGGCAAGTTTTAACGCCAGTGCTTTACCAATACCACGGCCAGAGCCGGTGATTAATGCCACTTTATTCTGTAATTTTTTCATAATTGCACTCTCTTTTTTACTAGCCATATATTTAAATCCGCTCAACGTTAATCGATTTGTATTTCAGCAATGCCTGAAACTTTAACTTCGTTATGCTCATCTTTCGCTTCAACCAGTATTTGAATGATTTGTTTGCCATCGCGTATTAATTTTTCTTTGACAATGCCACTACAGGTTATTTTTGCAAAAACCTGTGTAATTGCGGTAAAACGAACTTCAATCCCCTTGATGGCATTTTGTGGTACCCAGCCCGTTAATAAACGTCCCAAATAAGCCATAGATAGCATGCCATGGGCAATCACATCATTGAGCCCTGCACGTTTGGCAAAATCTAAATCTATATGTATCGGGTTATGATCGCCTGATGCGCCAGCAAACAATGCCAAAGTAGTACGAGAAATGGGGTTGGTGGTTAATATAGGTAGTTGGTCACCTACGTTAACTTCATTGAACTTAATCATTACTGTAATCCTCTCATCGCAATTATTTAATTACGCACAACAAGTGTTGTTGTTAAATCAGCAACATGATCGCCATGCTGGTTTGATACTTTAGTTTTTTCTACTAAGAACTCGAGTAATCCATTTCTTTTATCGTATATATCAGTAACTTCAGAGTCGAACCTCAAAGTATCTCCGGCAATAACGTCCTGATGATATGCAAATGCCTGATTCGCATGTAATACCTTAGATAACGAAACGCCAATGCTTTCATAATTGCCAAACGGCTCAGGCACATCCATTTTTAAACTAAATAAAAAAGTGGGAGCAAGAGGAAGAGATGGATAACCAGCCGATTTCGCAGCCAATTCACAGGTGTAAATAGGGTTAGCCTCACCGATAGCTTTAGCGAAAAATCGTAACCGACCTTTTTCAACCTCTGCAATAACCGGAGGAAATGATTTGCCTATAGCGGCTTTATTTAACATACTAGCCTCATTAAAAAATCCAAAAGCCAACAATTACTTTTAGAGTATTTGTTAACAATAAGTTGTTGATTAATAAAACTTACAAGTTTCAAACTTGCTTTTATATGACAACAAATGCCATTTCCAATCTTTGTTGGCGCATAAAAACAAAAGCCAAACAGATGTAAGTTAAGGAAACTACAGTTGTGTTGAGAGAACCTTTAAAGACAAGTAAAAAATCACATAACAATGATCAGTTATTTATTACCAATAAGTTTGTTCGTGACTTTAGTTTTATCGGCGAATCTATTGGTTTAGAAAGAGTAGAGTTTGCAAAAATAATAGGGCTATCTTTAGCCGACATTGATGAACCGCAAGGCATCGTCCCTAAGAATTACCTGATTAATAGTTACAATACCTTACTTGAGTTTTCAGATGATGAGTTTTTAGGTGCCGGTATGTCAAAATTGCCTCGGGGCACGGTCGCTCTAATGGTAAAATCGGCATGTCTGGATGTAAACCTGGAGCAAGCATTAGAATCCGTTGCACAAGTATTGAAGGTATCACAGTCTACCGTAGGCTTACATACGATTGTTGATGATTCATTAGTACGTATTCAATTTTTACCCGACGTTAAAGATCCCCGTTTTTATGATTTAATTTGTAGTTTGTTTATTTATGTTTGTTCTGACGTATTATCTGTTTTAATTAAAAAAGAGATCCCTTTGGCGTATGCATATTTTTCCTGCAGTGATGCGATTAATGTCAGTGACTATCAATATATGTTTGATTGTCCGATTGCATTTAATAAGCCACAGTGTGAAATAGCGTTTGATAAAAGCATACTAAAACAACCAATTCGCTGTAATTATCAAAAAGTAAAACAATACCTGGAAGTGCCGCTGTCTCTGGCTAAATATAAACACGAAACCCTGGATTTTATTCGTCAAATAAAAGATTTTCTTGCAAACTCCCCCAATGCGCAGTTTCCAAGTCAGCAACAGCTTGCCCAAAATTTAGGTATGTCAGTTAGAACATTGCAGCGAAAATTAGCAGATGAAAATAACAGCTATATGGAAATAAAAGATACCGTTCGCCAACGTAAAGCCACGTTTTATCTTGAGCATACTGAAAAAAATATAAATGAAGTTGCAGAAAAATGTGGTTTCAGCGAAATGGCTTCCTTTACCCGAGCATTCACCCGCTGGACAGGAACTACGCCTTCGAGATACAACAAGCTCATTTAAGCTTTATTTCACTGATCAATATTATTTTTTAATGCCAGGATCAAGACACGATCAGTTAAGCCATCGATAGACAATTCACCACCGGCTTGATACCAATGAGAAGTCCAGGTGAGAGCACCATGTAGAAAGTGACGAAGATATTCAGGCTCAACTTCGATTAGTCCCTCAGATTTAGCCTGAATTAATACTTCATCCCACAATTGAAAATAGTCTGCCCGGGAAGATAAGATTTGCTGCTGTTTTTCCGGGATTAATGCTCGCCACTCATGTAATAAAACGGCGGTAGCATTTGAGGTTTTACCATGAATAAACTGCAATTCGATATAAATTAAAACGCGAATTTTATCTAGAGTCGTATGTGCTTTTTTAATTTCTGATTTAAGTGCTTCATCCATGGCGATCACAACTTCGTTCATCACTGCAAACAGGATCTCGTCTTTATTTTTAAAGTGATGAAATATACTGCCTGAAAGTATGCTCACTTCTGCGGCTAAATCTCGTACAGTTGTTTTACTGTAACCTTTCTTTTTAAATAACTTTGCGGCAGACGCAAGCAATTTGCCACGGGGGCTGCTCGGATCTGTAATGCGATTTTGAGATATCAATTGTCTTAAAAGTACACCTACTTTCAACCTAAACGTCCTATCTTTAATGTAAAAGTTAGAAGTATTGTATATTACAGACAATGCTTTTAAAACTAGTTTATAGTGGCGTTTTGATAATTAGTAATTAAATAATCTACTACTAAACAACAGTTTATAAACCTAAATTAATAACGATAGGCATTACCCAAAGTTGAGTAGTTTTTATAATTCAATAAAGAGATTGTCTAGTTTAAAGGCGACTCTTATCAAGTGCCTCTTAAAAAGACACAATTGCCTACACAATTACCTGGCAGTCATAACAAAACTTGTAGCTTTTGCTCTGAATGTTATGAGCATACTGGCCAGTATGCTCAATGGTAATAATAGTCAAAGCATGATTTATCGACTAAAGATCTCACGAGAAATTATCTCTTTCATGATCTCATTAGAGCCTGCATAGATACGCTGCGCACGCGAATCTGCCCAGGCCCGGGTAACTGGGTATTCCCACATATATCCGTAGCCACCATGTAGCTGTACACACTCATCCAGCACTTTACATTGCAAGTCGGTTATATGTAACTTAAGTTTGGCCGCTTCAGTACCACAGAGTTGCTTTTGTAAGTGTAACTCTATACATCTATCCAAATAGACACGGGCTACCGAAAGTTCAGTGTCCATTTCGGCAATTTTAAAACGGGTATTTTGAAAACTGGCAACTTCTTTGCCAAATGCTTTACGCTCTTGCACATATTCAATGGTCTGCTCAAGAATAGACTCGGCAACAGCCTGACCACTAACGGCAACGGCCAAACGTTCTTGCGCCAAATCATTCATCAAATAATAAAAACCTTTGCCTTCTTCTCCTAACAAGTTCTCTTTCGGTACTTTTACATCCTGGAAAAACAGCTCTGCGGTATCACAAGCATGCGAGCCGGCTTTGTTCAGCTTCTGGCCTTTTTCAAAACCGGCCATACCAGCTTCGACAATGATCAGACTAACACCACGTTTACCTTCTGTAGGATCTGTTTTCACGGCAACAACGATGATATCTGAGCAATAACCATTAGTGATGAAGGTTTTTGAACCATTAACTAAGTAATGATCACCTTGATCAACCGCCGTAGTTTTTATTGATTTTACATCTGAGCCAGCACCCGGTTCACTCATGGCAAGCGCACCTATGGCCTCACCACTGACCATTTGTGGCAGATATTTTTGTTTTTGCTGCTCATTACCGTAATGAAGAATATATTCGCAGACAATATTTGAATGCATCAAAAAACCGGTTAAACCGCTTAAACCGGCACGGCCAATCTCTTCATCAACAATGCAGTTATAACGAAAATCAACGCCAAAGCCACCGTATTGTTCAGGTAATTGTGGACATAACATACCCTGCTCTCCAGCTTGCAGCCAAAAGTCTCTATCGACAAACTTTTGCGCTTCCCAGCTTTCGTGCCGCGGGGTAGCTTCGTTGCTCAGGAATTTACGAACGGTATCGCGAAACAGTTCCATATCAGAGTCAAATAAGGTTCTTGGGATCATAGGGTACTCTCACTTTAATAATTATTGTTATGCCAGACAACTCTGGATTAATGACTCTATCATTCATGAAAACCTCACCATTGTCAGTGACAAAAGCGCCAACTAACATGGTATAATTGCCATGCAATTGATAAAAAATAAGGTTTAGTAGTGAAACAAGATTTATCAGGCGTCTGTATTGTGGCGACGGATGGTGTATTTGGCCTGGGTATTATGCAAGCGAAAGAAATGTTCTACAGTGCAAGCTTGCGCCTTGCATTGATGCAACAAAAATCAGCCGCCAAAGCTGAAGTATCTCCTCTGATTGAAGCATTTCCTGTGGTCATTGCCAGCCCTGAAGGGGAAGCAATAAAAACCTATAGTGGTACGGCGATACAATGTGATGTGGCCTTAGTTGAAAATGCTCAATGGGATTTTATTGTGCTCAGCCACTTTTGGGGAGACGCTGAAGAACAACTTGAAAAGAATTCAAAATTAATTACTTGGTTACAAGCACAAAATCGTCATAAAACCCCAATCATGGCCTTTGGCAGTGGCGTATTTTGGCTGGCGCAAGCAGGTTTACTTGATGGTCGAGAGGCAACCACCTATTGGCATTATTTAGATGACTTCAAACAACGATTTCCATTGGTTAACTGGCAAGCGAAGGCATCAATCACTCAAAGTGATAATCTTTGTTGTGTTGCTGGTGTTTCTTCGTCTGCAGATATGCTGTTGCATAACATTGCCAAGTTATGTGGCGTTAAAGTCGCCCAGGGGATCAGCCGAGATATGTTATATGATACTCGTCGAACTTACGATGTACCGCCGTTAGGATTAGAGTCACAACGTCAACATAGTGACCAACAGATATTACAAATTCAAAATTGGCTGGATTTGAACTACAGCGAAGAATTTGATTTTGCTCAGTTAGTGCAACAGTTTGGGATGAGTAAGCGCAATTTTGCCCGCCGTTTTCAAAAAGCGACTGGCAATAACCCTCTGCAATATTTACAAGAACTGCGGCTGACAATGGCTAAAGAGATGCTGATTTACAGTGATAATAGTATTAAACATATTGCTTTGGATGTGGGTTATCAAGACAGTAGTTATTTTAGCGCTATTTTCAAACGCCAAATGAATATGTCTCCGCTTATTTTTCGTCAACAGTATAGAAATAAGATTTGATTTTAGCCTCTACAGAGTTATGTTCTGAAGAGACTAAGTGCTGCTAACCTTTAGAGGTCAAATTTTATTATTTTTTAGGCAGCAGTAAAGCCACCATCAATAACAATTTCTGCACCAGTGACATATTTTGCTTCATCCGAGGCAAGATAAACACAGCCATGAGCAATATCATCAGGCTCGCCCATGCCCCCCATAGGCACTCTTGATACTTTTTGTTCGATATATTCATCACGCCAAGCAGGATCTGCTTCAAGCATTTTGTCTTGCACTAATGGCGTAAGGATATATCCCGGATGAACCGAGTTTACTCGAATTGAGTGCTGCCTTTTCGCACAATGTAATGCTGCCGATTTTGTCATTAATCGTACCGAACCTTTTGAAGCATTATAGGCAATTGCCATGGCATCCCCGACTAGGCCATCAATTGAAGAGATATTAACAATACTACCGCCACCGTTATCTTTCATCACATCAATAGTTTTCTGCATGCCTAAAAACACACCGTGAACATTAACTTTTTCGGTAAGCTTCCACTCATCCATAGTTTGATCTTCAATATTACCCGGTATGCCAATGCCAGCATTATTCACCAATACATCAAGTTTACCTTGCTGTTCAACAATTTGTGCAATTGTGGCATTCCAACTTTCTTCACAAGTCACATCCAATGCAAACGCCATTGCCTGACCGCCATTTTCTCTTATTGCCAATGCCACTTTTTCAGCACTTTGTTGATTTACATCAGATACTGCAACAACAGCACCATTGTTAGCAAACTGCATGCATACGGCTTCGCCAATACCTGAGCCACCACCGGTTACCAAAGTTATTTTGTTTTCTAATCTCATTATCGACCTCTTGTTGTTTAATTCTGTATTTATTATTGTTTTATTTATTTCAGAATTATCCTAAGCCGAAAAATCATCGCTTACCCCCTACTAAAGTTAGGGATTAGGCGAATGTTAAGTATTGATAAAAGTAACTAATTGTTGGCTTTGCTTTGTTTACGCCATTTTAATGGAGAACAGCCCATCCAACTGACAAACGCTCGGCTGAATATACCAATACTGCTATACCCCAAGGCGTAAGCAATATCATCAATTGTTAAATTTGTTTCTGTTAATAACTTTTTCGCCTGAGTTTGTCTGGTTTGGGTTAATAATGATTTAAAGCTTAAGCCTCGTTCTTGCAAACAATTTTGTAATACCCGCGCATGGACACCCAAAGATTTAGCTACCTCAGCTTTATTAGCTTTGCCTGCAGGCATTAAATATTCAATATATTTGATTACCAGACCATCAATGTCGTCAAATTCATGCAAGATGGCAGCAATTTCCATTTTCAACTTACGATCACTGGTAAATGTTACTAAGCTCGAATCTTGGTAGATGAGATTTGGTGAAAAGACTAAAGCATCCATGTCTTGGCCGAGTAAAATAGGACAATTAAAATATTGCTGCAAACGGCTGATATCAATAACTTTAGGATTACGGATCAGTACTTTTTGTAATTGCCAACTCTCCCCCAATAATTGACGAAAAGCATTATGATATCCGGCTAAAGTCAATAGCGCGATTTGATCACAATCCACTACATCGTCAATTAAGAAATCCATATAATGATAAGCATGGGAAGTGGTTACTTTCAACTTGTGTTTAGCGCCACGATTTTGGGCATTAAAAATATAATTGATGATCGGGTAGATATTAAACAACATACTTTGTTTAGAAATTAACACGCCGGCTAGTCCGCAATTTGATAAATCAAACTCCTTGCCCATCAAAAAACCAACTAGGTCATCTCCTGAAAGACGAGCTGTTTCATTTAATACATTAGCAAAGTTATAATGGTTAATTTCCATATCATCTTGCTGTAATGCATTAGCAGGAATATGGTATTTTGCCAGTAATCGTGCTGGATCGATTAGATTATCAAGCAATATTTTTCTTATTGGCTTTAAAAATACACTAGTAACCGTATACTTTGGCGGTATTTCAGACATAACTTTTCCTATATAAAACGGTAGGTTACTTCGACAATACATTTTAGTATACACTCAAATTTAGCATTTCGAGAATCGAACGTTCAAATTTACATTTCAAATTCTCGAAATGCTAAATTCATTTGATTTTACCCCGTAAACTTATTCCCAACAACTGACATATCTGTCAATATTTTAAAGTTTATAATTGTTGGAGTTTATAATGAAACTAATACAGAATTTGATCGGCCTCGCTATTGCAACCTTGATTGCCTCATCACCGGTTATTGCCGAAGAAACACATAAGACTCGTATTGGCGATTTAAGCTTTACCAATACATTTGAAACTGGCTACCCAACAGATAAAACCGTTGAAACACTTTTTAATGAAATGGATTTCCAACGTGCAACCCAAGCGTATATTTGGTCTATTCCTTATGTTTCTTTTGCTCAATGGCAACATACATTTACTAATGATTTAGGTGCTAAGAATGGTCAAATAGTCCTGCACGAAACCTACCGTGATAAATTAGGCGGATTGACCTACAACACTACAACGCCTTATGTTTTAGCATTTGTTCATATGGAACAAGACCCATGGATTGTTGAAATTCCTGAAGGTGATGTACGTGGCCAAATGAGTAATATGTGGCAACTAGGCCTAGCTGTAATAACCAAACCGGGTAAATATTTGATGGTAGGTCCTGAATCTAAAATGCCTGAAAATACCGAAGGCTATGAAGTTGTTAATTTTGATACCAATACCGGTTTTGTTGGCTTGCGTTTAATGTCTACAAATGCGAACACTCGCAAGACGGTTCTTGAAAATATCAAAATATATCCATACTCAGAACTTGA
Source organism: Thalassotalea psychrophila (assembly GCF_031583595.1). Taxonomy (NCBI): domain Bacteria; kingdom Pseudomonadati; phylum Pseudomonadota; class Gammaproteobacteria; order Alteromonadales; family Colwelliaceae; genus Thalassotalea; species Thalassotalea psychrophila. The sequence goes on along the minus strand of NZ_CP134145.1, from coordinate 2,338,714 downwards.
AAACCCGCAACCACGTGGTTATGTTGAAACCGCAGAGCGTAAATATATGGCGGCACACCCTCGCGGTATTGAATATTTTAAGCGCTTATCTGATGCAATCAATGTTAATGGTCCAATTCATGAACGTGACCGTTTAATGATGGCTATGTTAAAGCCACTTGGTATTGAAAAAGGTAAAGCATTTAATCCAACGCCACAACAAGCCAAAATATTGACTGAAGCAGCATTCGTTGGTGAATCTATGGTAAAAGCAATAGATTTTGCAGGTACAGATCGTCTGCCATTAGGTCATTATGCAGATGACTCTCAATGGGAAGTTGCAACAACTTCACCTTCAGACCAGCGTTTTGAAAATTATGATGCCCTCGATGGACGTGCTGCCTGGTTTTATGAAGCGGTAGGTAATGATGTTTCAATGCAAGGCATGACCAATGGCGGTTGGGGTCAGGTATATTTAACTACTTACAAAGACACAGATGGTGATTGGATTGATGGCGCCGAAAACTACAAGTTACATTTACCATCAAAGCCACCAGCAAAAACATTCTGGTCAATCACGGTTTATGAAACCAATACTCGAACAATCATCCAAAATAGCACTGAAAAAGCCGACCTATCATCGCGCCATGATCTGAAAGTAAACAAAGATGGTTCTATTGATTTATATTTTGGTCCTAAAGCACCAAAAGGTATGGAAAGTAACTGGATACAAACTGAAGCTGGTCGTTCGTGGTTCCCGTATTTTCGTTTCTATTCTCCTGAACAATCAGTGGTTAAGGGTGAGTGGATATTGCCAGATATCGAAAAGAACTAATCTAAATATGAGCTGATAACATCAACCGCGTTCTTTTTTGGTTCGCGGTTTTTTTTGTTATATGTAACACTCATTAATTCAATAGGTTAGCATGTCGCCAACGGTCGGGAGTAATGCCTTGCTGCTGCTTAAAAGCCCTAATAAATGGTGATGCAGTATTATAACCAAGCTGTAAGGCAATGGCCGTGATCGGTAAATTAGTTTTAGCTAACAACTCAAATGCTAGTTTCTGCCTCACTCTATTAACCAGACCTCTATAGGTTACCCCCCGTTCATGTAAACAACTTTGTAATACTCGCGGGTGTACACCCAGTGATTTCGCCACATTGATTCTATCTTGATAACCTTGAGCTAAAAAAGATTCAATAAATGTACTGACTAACCCCGCTACATCTTCAAATTCATGCAATAATTTGGCAAATTTCAGTTTCGAACTTTTGTTGATTGGTAATGATGGTTCAAGTTTTTGATGTAAGATTTGGGCGGGAAATTCAATAGCATCGTACTTTTGATTAAACAGTACTGGACAATTAAAATAATTTTGCATTTGCGCAACATCAATTCTCTTACTTGAGGTAAACGTGACTCTAGTAGGCTGCCATTGTTCGCCTACTATACGCTTAAAAATATTATGCTGCCCGGCAAGGGCTAGTTGTGCAAGTTGATGACAGTCGACCTTATCCTCAATCAGAAATTCAATATAATGACTGGCAATCTTCCCTGAAATATTTAATTTATGCCGCGTTCCTCGCTCTTGTGCATTAAATAAATAATTAAGCAACGGGTACACATTCATTAACATAGTTTGATGGGTCATCAGTGTTCCAATAAATCCAACACCAGCTATTTGTATTTGTTTTCCCACATAAAAGCCTAATAAAGGTTCATTCATCACGTTAGCAGCCGTGTTTAAAGTCGCGCTAAACGCATAGTGATCGATTAACATTTCAGTATCGTGCAAAGCAGACAAAGGTAAATTACATTGCGCTAAAATCCTGCTCGGGTCGACATAGCGTTCAATGCATAAAGATTTTAGCGGATGTAAAAAAATACTAGGTAATACATATTTCATCGTTTGCCTTCTATCTTATTTAAAACAGGGTGTTAATGGTTTTATTGCTTGTTTTGTGATGTACATTTAAAGAGTTTAGGCATTAAAATTTAAGCCGTCCAATCTTCAAATGTACATTGATTGATTATTTAATCCTTATACTAACCAGCAAATGAGTAAAACAAGATCTAAACCGTATTATTTAATTTAGGAATTTAATGATGAAAAAATTTTTACTTAGTATGCTAGTTGCTTGTACAATTGCTTTACCTGCTGTAGCGGATGTACCCGTTACTGTTCCTGCGGCAAAAAGTTATGTTAATAACTTATCTTTAGATCAACGTATTGACCATCACCGAGCCATTGAATCGATGATTTGGTCAATGCCATTAATGAATATGATAGCGATGAGAGAAGGCATGGCGAATGCAGGAGTTGGCTTTAATGATGTCGCTTATCACTCAAGTGTACAAACATGGACTGAGCAATTTACCACTAACAATAATACCGTGCCTTACGTATATACCTTTTGGAATGTTAGTGAAGGTCCTGTTGTGATTGAAATTCCGGCAACGTATAAAGGCATTCCATTAGTTGGTGCATTTCTTGATGCTTGGCAACGTCCTACTGAAGATTTTGGTCCTACAGGTTTTGATGGTGGATATGGCGGTAAATACGTAATGTTACCACCAAACTATGACGGCTCTTATCCTGCTGGATATATTCCTATTCAGCAAAAAACTTACAATGGCTATTCGTTGATTCGACCAGTTGTGAAAAATTTCAAGCCTGAGACAATGGCAACGATGATTGAGTTAGTGAAGCAAATCAAAATTTATCCATTAAGTGAAGCAGGTAAACCAGCTAAAACGAAATACATTGATGTTGCAGGTAAACATATTGATGCTTTGCCAAAATTTGATGCGAGTTACTTTGTAGATTTGCATAAAGTACTACAAGAAGAAAAGCTTGAAGAGCGTGATAAAGTTGCGCTGGGTATGCTGCGTGAGCTAGGTATTGAAAAAGGTGTAGAATTCAATATCACTAAAGCGCAACAAAATGCACTCAATGAAGCGGCTAAAGATGCACATATGTACATGATTAATGAGTACTTAGATGAATCAGCAAGCATAGCTTATGAAGGGACAAATTGGTCTAACGCCGTTCCTGATGAAGGTAATACTCACATGACGACTTTGACTTGGAATTTCCCTAACTATTTATCGTATAACTCTCGAGGTGCAGGTTATAACTTTTTCTACTCTGCTATGAAAAAGCTAGGTAAAGCTACGTATTACTTAAAATCTTCACGCGACAAAGATGCTGTTCGTTTAAATGGTAGCAATGATTATGTTTTAACCGTACCAAAAGATGTACCAGCAAAAAGGTTTTGGTCTGTTACCGCCTACTCAAACGATGATGCAACTTGGTTTGACAATCAACCTAAAGGTGGTGTCGATTCAGCATCAGGTCAATTAAAAACCAATGCTGACGGTACAACCACGATTTACTTTGGTGCTAAAGCGCCTAAAGGAAAAGAAGGCAACTGGGTACCTACTACAGCGGGACGTGAATACTTCTTATATTTCCGTTTCTATGGTCCAACAGCGGCTGCATACGGAGAGTGGAAATTAAACGATTTAGTTAAAGTTCACTAGAACCAGTTGAAATATAAACCAACATTTAGCCTAGCACACCCTTGCTAGGCTAATTTGTATTAGTTCAAGCTAGATCTGATACTTCGATTTGAAAACAAGAATTGTTTGGTTAGTGGCCTTGTAGATCCATAAATAACATTCATACTTTCTAAACCCTATATATGAATAAACCAATCAAGACAGTTTAAATATGGCAAACAGCAGTTTTAATAAAGCAGATCTGAATTTGCTACGCAGTTTTATGGTGTTATATCAAACACAAAATACTAGCCGGGCAGCTGAGGTACTAAATTTAAGCCAGTCTGCGGTTAGTCGTATACTGCAAAGACTAAGGGGTGATTTTAATGATCAACTATTTATCGGTACACGCAATGGGTTATTACCAACAGCAAGAGCTGACAGCTTAGCGATTGAATTACCCATTTTGTTAGAGCAACTTGAAAAAATATATCTCAATCAACAAGAGTTTAACCCGGCAAATTTAAAAGGAAGTATAAAAATTTCTGGTGTAGCAACTGCATTAACTGCCCTTAGCTCACAATTACCAGGAATACTCGGCAAGCAAGCGCCAAACTTACAGTTCGAATTAGATAACTGGTCCAGTAGCACTCGTGAGCAACTGCTCAAAGGAGAAGTTAACATTGGTATTCATTTAGATATGATAGATATGCCAAAACAACTTTTGCAAAGGGAAATCGGTATCGATAGCTTTACACTACTTACACGAAAAGACCACCCTCTTTCGGGCAAAAAAGTTAGTAAAGAAATGCTAAGTGAATTTCCACTTGCGATCTATTCTATCCCTGACTTAAATATGACTCATTCTGTTGTAGAGCGATTATTACAACAAGATAAAATTGAAATGGACGTTCTTTACCGTACCACCCAACTCGATGCTATGATCAACTTAGTGAGCAATAGTGACGTAATATTTCCAGGCTCTAAACTTTGTTATCATTGCTTTCCAGAACAATTACAACCATTAAACTTTGAAGTTGCCAATATGCCAAAGCTTAAACTAACAATTTTTTATCATGCAAGGCACCAACAAAATCCACTGTATAAATGGTTAACAAGTGAAATTACAGCAATATTAAAGCCTTTGTTAAGCAATGTTCAATAACGGCTTATTGTAAAACTCTACCAGCGTAAGTTCTTCTGTACTAACAAATACAAATATGCGTTAAACGCATAGTAACTCTGTAAGTTATTCATTATACGGGTTCAAAAGTTTACATTACTATAGCTGCATAACTTTTTAACTCTAATGTATTTGATTACGGAGACCACCCCATGAAAAAATGTATGCTAACAACGAGCCTGATATTGGCACTAAGTGTTCCTTCATTAGCCTTGGCAAATGATACTACCGAAACGCGAATTGATTTCGGTGCAGAAATCACAGTTGATGCAAAAGGATTTCCAACCAAAAATTCAATAGATACTGTTTATGATGAAATGGATTATCAACGTGCAGTACAGGCCTATTTATGGTCGGTGCCGCAAATGGCAGTATACGGCCAATTAAAAATGAATCATCATTTTGGCAGTGTTAAAAATACCGATGCTTTGACACAATATAAAGATGTAGGCATTGACGGTATGCTAACGCCTAACACGATAGTTCGTTATGTTTTCAATATGCCTAATTTAGCCGAAACAGGTCCTTTGGTTATTGAATATCCTGGCGGCAAAACAGTTGGAGTGATCCACGATTCACAAATGAAATATGTTACCGATGTTGGGCTTATTACTCCAGCAGGAGCGAAACCTGAAAAACTACTATTAATACGTGACAACCAACAACTTCCTAAAGGCACTGAAGAATATCGTATCGTTAGAGTGCCGACCAATTTAGTATTTTGGGGATTTAGAGTATTAAACCCTGAACAAGACACTGAAATACACAAAAATTTGCATGTTTATCCTTTTGCTGAACGTGCGAACCCGGTAGCAACAGAGTTTTTCTCGCCAAAAGACGGTGACGAGACTTACTTTATGGCACAACCAGAAGGTATGGCCTATTGGCAGCAACTGCATGAATATATTCAACTAGAAGATGTGTTAGAAGTCGATCGTTATATGATGTCGCATCTTAAAGCGGTTGGCATTGAAAAAGACAAGCCATTTGCACCAACAGCACGTCAACAAAAGATATTGCAGAAAGCGGCATTGGTAGGTGAAAAAATGGCGATGGTTACATCTTTTGCACCACGTTCAGATGAATCAAAATATCGCGATGACACTCGTTGGTCTCACCCTTTAACTCTTAACCCTAATCACAGAACAAAATACACTCAGCAATTTGAAGAACGTGTTGACTGGACCTGGGAAGCGTATGGATTATCGCCGGCGATGAAAGCAAAATATCCGGGTAAAGGCTCTACCTATCTCGCCTCATATCGTGACAGTGCAGGTGATTGGTTCGATGGTAGTAAAAATTATAAGTTCACCATTGCTGCAGATGCACCAGCAGCACGTTTTTGGGATGTTAGTACGTATAACCTTGAGACTCGCGCAATGTTGCAAAATGGCGATCATCAAAATGCGGTAAACACCTTTACAAAAGGCCTGGTTACCAATGACGACGGCACAATCGATATATTCTTTGGTCCTGAAGAACCAAAAGGTAAAGGCGCTAACTGGGTAAAAACCCAAGCCGGCGATACCTGGTTTACCTACTTTCGCCTTTATGGTCCAACCGAAGCTTACTTCGATAGGTCATGGCCTATGTATGATATAAAAATGATAAAATAACATTCAATATTTAATTCAAGGGAGCTTACGCTCCCTTTTTTATAGAGCCATACTTATACTACTCCCCATAACTGTTGTATTACCAAGTTGCCACAATTAAGTAACTTTGTAATGAAAACAGCCCTACCACCTATGTCGGCTCAAGAGTAGCTAATTGTCGTTTCAGGAGTAATTTAAAACTGTATTAAATTATAACATTGGAAAAACATGATCTTATTAACACAATTAAAAATAAACAAAGACTCACTTGTAATGTTACCTATGCTAACAAGGTAGGAACGATTTAAACGCTTACAGTCTTTGAAAACTGTTTTGTTAAAATATCAGGTTCAGTTGTATGCTGTTTTGAATAGGGATTTTGGCAAACTTAGTAATACGGAATCGAATTGGTTAATATTGAGGATTATGCAATTAGTTATCTGTCAGATTAAATAAAAATATGAACAATAAAACAGTTTCTATCCATTATATAAATGCATTAGTCAAAAGCCTTGAAAGGCATGGACATAATGCAGATGAATTTCTTAAAAAGTTTGATATTACCCAGCAAATGTTAACCGCCTCTACAAGCAGAGTATTGTATGAGGTGTTTGTTGCCTTTAGCCGCTATACATGGAAAATACTTAAAGATGAAAGTTTTGGCTTTTCTGAAAAACCATTACCTAACGACGCTTTTTATTATGGTAGTAAGCTTGCAATAAATTCTAAAGTTCTGGGAGAGGCATTGCAGCTTCTCATCGGTTTTTACAATTACATCGAACATGGTTATAAAATCAATTTGGTTATTTACAATGACGATTTTGAAATACAAGTTGTTTTGAATAAACCCGAATTAGATATCCATCATATGCTAGCTGAGTTTGTATTATGTGCGATGCATAGATTTAGCTGTTGGCTTACCGGTAAACCAATTGAAATTAAAATGGTTGAGTTCAACTTCCCGCCCCCATTTCATCAGGCTGAGTATGCTTTATTGTTTTCATCAAGCCCAAAAAGATTTAATTCAGAGCAACTTTCGATTCGTTTTAGCGCTAAACATTTAAATTTGCCAATCATAAAAAACAATCTTGAACTGGATGATTACATGGCTGTAATTCCAATGAATATTTTGTTAAACCCAGTTGAGCAAGATAACTATACCACCAAAATCAAACGAATCATCGAATCGTATCAAGGACAAGACTTTCCTAATTTTGATTGGGTTTCGCAAGAAATTCATATGGTACCAAAAACCTTACGTCAAAAATTAAAAAGTGAAGGCGTTACCTACCAAAAAATCAAAGACGCTATGCGTCGCGACCGTGCTATTTATTTGATGTACAAACCAAATTACACGATGGCAGACATTGCTGAAAAACTTGGCTTTACTGAAACATGCAGCTTTGTTAGAGCTTTCAAAGGCTGGACTGACTTTACCCCTGGCGCTTATCGAGCGCAATTTATAGAAGAAAACTAGTCATTTTAAATGTTCAACAAAGTATAGTAAATCCTCTAAGAACAAGATCCACGGCTAACTTTAGTTAGAACGTGGAGTATTTTCCTTTATGAAAACTTGAATAAAATGCACGCCACACCCCACGGCATTGTTAGCCACCCTAACTTTAGCTAGGGATTGTTAACCAGTTCGTTCTTTTTTGTTATTGAGATGTTGCACATTATCAAACACCCTAAAAGCTAAGCTTAAAACTTGAGCTTAACGTAGGTTTTTACAAACCTAAAAGCAAAAATCTAACATTGCAATTTAAAATAATAATTTGGGGAAATCAGTGAGTAGTAGCATTAATAAAAAGCGCCACCCTTTGGGTATAGCGATAGCATTTGCGCTTGCAACGAGCACATATACCAGTTCATCTTATGCACAAGAACAAACCGCAGACAGCGATAAAGATATTGAAGTTATCTTGGTAAAAGGTGGTAAGCGACCTAAAACGCTGCATGAAGTACCCGCATCGGTTTCTGTTATCGGTGGTGAAACTTTAGCGCAAATGAAAATTGATAATATGGAAGATATGTCAAAATCTTTGCCTAATGTCAGTATTTCTGCCAACGCCATTCAAGATACCATTTCCATTCGAGGTATTAACTCAGATTTACAATCTGGTGGTGAGCAATCTGTCGGGATATTTGTTGATGGTGTTTATCATGGACGCGGCGTACAGTCGCGCTATTCTTTTTTAGATGTAGAAACGCTTGAAGTTTTACGTGGTCCGCAAGGAGCTTTATTTGGCAAGAATACTATTGGTGGCGTGTTATCGATTAATCCGGCACAACCTAAAGAGGACTTGGAAGCAAAAATTACCACAGGTTGGGAAACCGAAGCAGAACAAATAGAAACATCTGGTTTTGTCACTGGCGCGCTTAATGATGACGCCAGCTTAAAAGCTCGTTTAGCGTTTAAATACAAAGACAACGATAAAGGCTACATGGAAAACCATGTTAAAGATGAAACCGGTATTACCAGCGAAGATTTATCATATCGAGGCATATTAGACTGGCAAGCCACTGACGCTTTAGTTGTGAATTTTCGCCTTGAATCTGGAGAGCAAGAATCTAATGGTATTTATTGGGAAATGACCGAGTTAACCGGACCGCTAGCACCTGTTATCGCTTCATTTGGCGAAGACGGCGCTGTTGATCATAAAGGCAGCGGTTCAAATATGGACTACCCAGGCCTAGGTTTCAATGATGAAGATACCACCTATTACATGGACACTAATTTTGATGAATATGCATTAAAAGCAAATTACGCGTTAAGCGCTGGAACTTTTACCGTAATGGCCGCGCAGTCTGATTATGACTTTGAGCGCAGCGTTGATGCAGACTTTGGTCCTTTGCCAATATTGCAATTTACCGATAGAGAAGATTTTGAACAAACAAGTTTCGAAGCTCGTTTTGTTTCTAATGACAGTGATACTTTTGAATATATTGCTGGAATTTATTATCAAAGTAGTGATTTGTTGACCAATGGTGTAACCGAAGCGGCAACGGCTCCAGGTACTGCTGTTGGCGGCGCCTTTAATGGTGCTATTTTAGGGATGACAGGTGGTGCACTTGATATATTCCCAGAATATGGCCTAACGAGTCGCTTTCATCAATTAGATCAAGAATCTGATATGTGGGCCGTTTTTGCTCAAGTAGGCATTGGATTAACAGATAACTTAAAACTTGAATTGTCAGGTCGATATGCAGATGAAGAAAAAGATGCCATACAAGAAGTCGATCTTTATGGCGGTACTGGCTACGGTCAAACGAGTGGCAACCAGTTATCAAACCCACTTGAACAAATGTTTTGGGGCTTAGCTGTATTTGAAGCACAGCCACATCAAAATGTTCTTAATCGTAGTGAAAGTCATTTCACCCCTTCAGCGAGCTTATCATGGACGGTTAACGAAGATACCAACCTTTATGCAAGTTATGCTGAAGGTGTTAAGGGAGGTGGCTTCAATGCATTAGCAATGACCGCTGACCCCGCCGCTGCAGAGTATGAAGAAGAAGAAGCAACATCATACGAAATTGGTGGTAAATTTTCATTACTCGATGGCAGTGCAAAATTAAACGTTGCAGTGTTCAACACTAAGTTTGACGATATGCAAACCACTCAGTTTACCGGTGGTACAACCTTTGTAGTTGCCAATGCCGCTGAGGCAACATCGCAAGGATTAGAATTAGATCTTGTATGGAATCTAACAGAAGACTGGACCTTATTTTCTAATTTTGGTTACATAGATTTTGAATTCGACTCCTATGAAAACGCTGGTTGTACTGCGATGCAAATCGTAAACGGTAGTTATGCTAATGGCGCTGCTTGTTCCGCCGATGGCGGTAACGACTTAAGTGGTAAAACTAATCAGGATGTGCCTGAATTTACGGCAATGCTCGGTCTAGAGTACGCAACTAACTTAGGTGAATTTGAGCTAGTCTCACGGGTTAACTTTAGTCATTCTGATGAATTTTATGCCGCGGCAGATTTAGATGAGAGCTCTAAAGTTGATGCGTTCACTTTGGTTGATGCTTCCATTAAACTGGTATCTCCAGATGGTGATTGGGACGTAGCCTTCATCGGTCGAAACTTGAGTGACGAAGAGTACTTCTATTACCACAATGATACGCCACTTTTATCGGGTTCTCACCAATCTGGCACTGCCGCACCAGCCACTTATACGTTTCAGTTCAGCTACCACTTCATGGACTAGATATATAAGAGCATAACAACAGATCAGGTGGGGATTGTCCAATCCTCACCCTTTCATTTCACCCTTTTACAACACCGCGTAAACCGAGTAATTTTTTGAATGCTATACTGTCTAAATATTTTTCATAATTAACACTAATCCCTAACTTTAGTTAGGTGCATTATTTTCCTTCCCATACTAACGTCAAGTTTGGTCGAAAAAACAACGATCAAAAATGAATTTACCTATAAAACAAATAGTTAAATTCATACTTTATAAATATAACAATAATTAATATAAAACTTAGGGAAACACATATGAGAAGTATACGTAAAACTAAGCTTAGAATTGCCATACAATTGGCGGTACTGACGTCGGCTAGTTCTATATCTGCTACAACCCTGGCAGCAAATAATGCCAACGATGCTGCACAAACTCGTCAACTTGAACACATCATCGTAACCTCACAAAAACGGTCACAAAACTTACAAGAAGTACCAATGTCAGTATCGGCTATTGGCGGTGAAAAAATAAAAGAAGCGGCTATCCCAAATCTGGAAGATTTATCATCGTATATTCCTAATTTTTCAGTAGCAAAATCAGGTGGTACCGAAGTTATCTCAATTCGTGGTATTCAAACAGGATTCCAATCGGGCTTTGAGCAATCTATTGGCACCTATGTTGATGGCGTTTATCGGGGCCGTGGGGTGCAATCGCAGTTTTCATTTTTAGACGTTGGTTTGGTCGAAGTATTGCGTGGCCCGCAAGGTACTTTATTTGGTAAAAACACCATAGGTGGTGCATTAAATATTACTACCGCAAAACCCACAGAAGATTTTGAAGCAAGTGTGTCACTAAGCCACGAATTCGAATACGAACAAGATGAAGTACAAGGCTTTGTATCCGGTTCACTAACAGATAATCTACGAGGTCGTGTTGCATTTCTGGCTAGAGAATCTGATGAAGGTTGGGTTGAAAATTCATATTATGACACCTCAAGCACAACCAATGAAGATTGGGCATCACGATTAAGCTTGGAGTGGGATGCAAGTGAAGATACTCTGGTTAGCTTTAAAGTTGAGCACGGTGATTGGGACAAGGCCGGTCTGCCAATGGAACACGATCAACTATCCCCTGGCTTACAATTTTTAATGACCGCGTTCTCACCTACTTTTCCAGTTGAACCAGATCTTGACACGAGCAACCTTTCAGCACCAAATGGCAATAGCTCCCCTGAAATCGATGTTGGTAATAACTATGTGTTTGAAGGCGATATTGATGAAATCGCATTAACCATTGAACATAATTTAGATAATGGCTCGGTGATCACCGCAATTGCAGGCTATTCTACTTATGAATTTGATCGCTCTGTTGATGCAGATTACTCATTGTTTGATGGTTTATTGTATAACGACACTGAAGATTTTGAGCAATCTAGCTTTGAACTTCGCATTGCTTCTGATGCAAGCTTAGATTTCAATTATGTTGCCGGTGTTTATTTTGAAAAAGCAGACTTGTATGCCGATGCTGTTTCTAATTTTAACGTTGATGGTTCAGATCCAGATTCATTAGGAAGTGTACTGGCACTACAAAATCCACTTTACGGTATGCTTGGTAAGTTTGGACGAGTCAATTTTCTCGATCAAGAATCAACCTCAAGTGCGGTATTTTTCCAAGGTACATATGCCTTAACTGAAGCAGTAAAAATGACAGCAGGTGTACGTTACTCTGACGATAAGAAAGAAGCTGAACAAGGAATGTTATGTTCAGAATTTGGTTCAAGTACGGTAGATCAGGCTTGTAGTTACCCAGATCCTACCGATCCATTTGCACCAATTTACGCATTTAGACATTTTTTATCGGAAATGACACCACATGTTTTTGAAGATTTAGAGCGCAATGAAGAAAACGTGAGTTGGTCTGCAAACCTCCAGTGGCAAGCAACAAATGATGCAATGCTGTATGGCTCAATTAGTACTGGTTATAAAAGCGGTGGTTTTAACAGTTTCACCCAACGCCCAGATCCTGATGAAGTCGAATTTGATGAGGAAGAAGCACAATCCATTGAGGTTGGTGCAAAATTAAGCCTTGATGATGGAGCCGCCGAGTTGAATATTGCAATTTATCAAATGGAATATGACGATTTGCAAGCTTCAATATTTACTGGCGCTACTGCATTTAAAGTTGAAAATGCCGCTAAAGCTGATATTTCAGGGGTTGAAATGGATGGAAGATGGTTATTAACCGATTCATTAACCCTGCGTGGCTCTTTAGCATATAACAACTTTGAATTTGATGACTATGATACAGCTGGATGTACAGTTGATCAAAAGACACTAGCCGATGCGGGTAATGTTACCCCTGGCGTCAGGCTCAATGCACTTGGTTTATGTGAGCAAGATTTAGCCGGAAAACCGAATGCATTTACTCCAGAATGGACGGGGAGTTTATCGCTTGAGCATGAACTCAACTTTGATAATTACTACCTGCGTTCAGTACTCGACTTAAATTACCGTGATAATTACTATGCAGCAGCCGATTTAGATCCAATCAGTGAACAAGACAGTTACGTGTTAACTAATTTATCACTAATATTTGGACCACAAAGTCAAGATTGGGATATTGCTTTAATCGGTCGAAACCTTGGTGATGAGCAATTTAAAACCTGGTCGCAAGACATACCACTGTTTGCCGGTTCACATATGGGTCTTTATTCGCAAGGACAAACATTTACGTTAAGAGGCAGTTACCATTTTCAATAACTGATAAGCGATTTAACACTAGCGCCCTCTTCTGGGCGCTTTATTTTCACTACCTAACTCCTTGTTTCACCTGAATTAAAATCAAGTTGTTTGATAGTTCGAGCTAATCCCTAGCCAATCCCTAACTTTCGATAGGTACTCTCAATTAAAAACTCTAATAAGCTGAATGAATAATAACCATTCTAAAATAATAGAGAACGATAATATGGGAAAACTGATAAACATAGACAACGGCGGTACCCTTACCGATATTTGGGTGCTTGACGGCGATAAGTCTTACCATACAAAAACAATAACTACACCTTACGATCTGTCCAAGTGCTTCTACGAAGGCTTAAAAAAGGTTTCCGGCGTTATATATGGTGAAGATGATCTGGCTGCACTATTGCAAAGCACCGATCATATTCGTTATTCAACAACACAAGGTACCAACGCACTGGTAATGAAAAAAGGCCCGCGCCTTGGTCTTATTATCGATAAGAAAACCAAGCTTGAAGATTTGTTATCGACAGATAAAGAAGCTGAAATGTTCCCTGCCCTTGTTGGCGATCGTGTAGAGCAAATTGATAACAATTTAACTGGTGATGCATATTCTCATGCATTATCAGCAGCGATTAACCGTTTATCTTCAGACGGCGCTAACCGAATCGTGGTGAGTTTTTCTGGTGATGATTATCTTAAAAAAGAAGCTAGTTTTCGTAGCTTAAGCTTTAAATTATTCCCTCGTCACTTATTAGGTGCGGTGCCTTTATTATATGCAGGAAGCTTAAGTAGTGACCAAAATGCATTGCGCCGTACTTGGACTGCTATTAATAACGCCTTCTTACATCCGGCAATGGAGCAGTTCCTATTTAACGCCGATAACAAATTGCGTGAATTTAGAATGACCAACCCATTATTGATTTATCGTAATGATGGATATGCCGGACGTGTTGCCAAAACGGTTGCGTTAAAAACCTATTCTTCAGGCCCTCGTGCGGGCATGGATTCAGCTAAAGCCTATGCCGAATACTATGGCTTTAACAAATTCCTAACCTTCGATGTTGGTGGTACAACAACCGATATAGGTTTAATTGAAGATGATGTAGTGAAAGCTTTTTCTCACGGCGAAGTTGAAGGGGTTGAATGTTCATTCCCATTATGTGACATCAAATCTATAGGAGTTGGTGGAGGTTCAATCTTTCGCGTAAAAGACGGTTCTATTACCGTTGGCCCAGACTCTGTTGGTGGCGCACCAGGTCCAGCCTGTTTTGGTATGGGTGGTAAAGAAGCAACGATTACTGATGCCCTATTGTTAATGGGTTTATTAGATCCTGAAACTTATTTCGGTGGAGAGATGAAACTCGATGCTGACCGTTCTCGTGCCATTATCGCTGAAAATATTGCCGAGCCTTTGGGTATCACCGTTAATCAAGCAATTCATGACATGCTTAAAGCATGGGCTGGCGATATTGCCACAGGCCTGAGCAATTACACTGAATTAACCGATGACACCGTATTATCTGCCTTTGGTGGCGGAGGCCCAATGGGTGCTCTTGCTGTTGCCGATGCTGCGGGGATGAAGAATGTATTAGTACCACGTTTATCTGCCGTATTTAGTGCACACGGTATTGGTTTTAGTGACATTGCTCACATGAGTGAACTGAAACTTGATAACAATGATGCAGCATCACTGACCGAAGTTCTGGCACAGTTGAAAACTCGTGTAAGCCGCGACATGTTTTCTGAAGGCTTTGACATTGAAGAATGTGAACTGCAAGCGTGGTTACTCATAAACGGAAAAGAAATTGAACTTGATTTAAGTTCACCATCCCTTTCTAACTCTATTAGCAATATTGACGAAGTCATTGCCGGTATGCGTGCGATTAAATCCGTTAACCGAGCCAAATTACCTGAAAAAATCGATGTTGACCAACATGAACCACGTATTGGAGCTATTCGTGAATTAATGAATGCCGACGGTTCCACTCAGGAATTGCCGGTTATTAATGTTGAAGATCAAACCCCTGGCGCTACAGGTGTAGGGCCTGCTGTTATAGAGGAGGCCTTCTGGACTTGTAAAGTTGAAGCCGGATGGGCATACGAATTTACTATCAATGGCGATGTATTGTTTAAGAAAATCGACTGAACAACGGTGATACAGAGCGGTTAGTTACCGCTTTTTAACCATAAACAAAATATTGATGTAAGCCAATATTGAAAGCTATAAGTTGAAAAACTGAGAAAATAATTATGAAATATTTAGCAACAGAATACCTCCAAATCGATTTGGAAAAAGAAACCTGGGAATGCCGTGTTTGTGAACACGAGATGGGCAGCGCCCGTGAAAACTATAAGAAGTTTACAAAAATATACAATCGTAACCCACACGAAATTCATAAGCCGAAATTAGATCCAACTAAGTATGAATTTACCTTTGCACCTGATCGTAAAGTATGTGCCATTTACGAGTTCTACTGTCCAAGCTGCGGCACTATGGTTGAAGTTGAATACACTGTACCTGGTGCTCTGCCTTTACATGATTTTGAATTAGATATCGATTCATTAAAAGAGAAAATGCTAGGCCAAGCACCTGTTACTGATGCTGGTATTGGTGTCGATACAACCAAAGCACTACGTGACAATGCCCATGAACACTCTCATGGACAGGGTTCTTGCTCTCATTCACATCAAGGGGAGAACTAATATGAAACGTATTGCAGTTGATATCGGTGGTACTTTTACCGATTGTTTTATTTGCTGGGAAGATAAATTTCTGCAAACCAAAGCGCTTACAAGTCATCAAAACTTAGCCTTGGGCTTTAACGAAGCTATTGATAACGCTTGTGCTGAGTTAGAAATATCACGTCAAAAATTATTAGCCGAAGTTGATTCTGTACGTTATGCAACAACCTTAGGTACAAACGCGTTAATCGAACGTAATGGCCCTCGTGTTGGTTTATTAACAACATTTGGTTTCGACAGTACTGTGCCGTTATCTCGTGGCCGCGGTTATTCGGAAGGTTTACCAGATGAAGAAGCAAAAGATCTATCACGTGCGACTCGACCTGATCCGTTGGTACCAATTAAGTATATTCGTACGGTAAAAGAGCGTGTTGATTATCGTGGTAAAGTGTTAATGGATTTACAAGAAGAACAAACTCGCACAGCCATTCGCGAATTAGTCGACTTAGGTGTGCAAGCTATTGTTGTTGCAACGATCAACTCAGTTGAAAACCCAACACATGAATTACGTGTACAAGAGATTTTTGAAGAGGAATATCCACCAGAAATGTTGGGCTCAATTCCAATGATCCTTTCCCATCAAGTTGTTGGTCGTAAAGGTGAATATGTACGTACCTCATCGTCAATTGTCGATGCTTACTTGCATTCAACCATGTACTTTGCAATGAGTTCGTTAGAGCAAAATTTGCGTGAAAATGGTTATACCAAGCCAATGCTGTTAGTACATAACTCAGGTGGCATGGCACAGCTTAACTCTACCGATGCTCTGCAAACAGTGCACTCGGGCCCAGTTGCGGGTATTCATGCTGCAGAAGAGTTATCTAAGCAAAGTAATATGGATAATATAGTTTGTGGTGATATGGGTGGTACCTCATTCGATATCGGTATTATTACCAAAGGTGGTGAAAAACATTATGACTTTAATCCTGTAGTTGACCGTTGGTTAGTAACCGTTCCTATGGTTCATTTAGTCACACTAGGTGCTGGTGGTGGTTCTATAGCTAAGTACGACTCGGTATTTAATACTGTTAAAGTAGGCCCTATGTCAGCAGGCTCTGATCCTGGTCCGGCAGCATATGACCGTGGAGGGATGAACCCTACCGTAACGGATGCCGATTTACTTTTAGGCTACTTAGATACTAAAAACTACGCAAACGGTTACATTAAATTGAACATGCGTCGCACGTACCAAGCATTAGAAGATATCTGTGATGAACTCGATATTGAAGAAATTGAAGCGGCTAAGTTTATTAAGTCAAATGCTGATGGTGAAATGGCTAGTGGTTTAACGCAAGAATTGAACCGTCAAGGATATAAAGCTGAAGATTTTGTGTTCTTAGCGTACGGTGGTAATGGTCCATTGCATGCCTGTGGTATCGCGGAACGTGCTGGTATCAATCGAGTATTAGCACCTCCATACAGCTCTGTATTTTCTGCTTGTGGTGGTGCTGGTCTTAACCAAATGCACATCCATGAAAAGAATGTTTCTTACCCATTCTTCCACAAAAACTTACAGGCTATTTTCAGTGATTTTGATGGCTTCAACAGCATTGTTGAAGAATTAGAAGTTAAAGGTCGTAATGATTTGATCCGACAAGGTATTAGCGAAGAGCAAATCAAATACCGAGTTGAATTGGATATGCGCTATTCCATTCAAAAAATGGAAGTGAGTGTTGTTGCGCCTAAAACACGCCTTGAAAGTAGCACCGATGTTATTCAATTAATTGAAACCATGAATGCAGACTTTGGTTCTCGTTACGGTGAAGAAATCGTATCTCCTGAATCCGGTGTATGGGTTGGTACTGTACGTGTTGTGTCTTGGGTGGAATTACCTGCGTTGAAATTTGAAGATATGACGCCGCCAACGACAAAAATATCAACACCAAAGCCAGTAGCTTACCGAGACTGCCACTTTGTTGGTTTAGAAGGTGCGCAAAAGACACCAATTTATGATGGATTAGCATTACAGCCAGGCGTAGTAATTGAAGGTCCTGCTGTAGTTAACCCTGGTGCTACAACTTACTTGGTTGAGCCAGGTTGGCGTTTAGAATCAGCGGCACAAGGTGCTGTTTGGTTGCTTAAGCAATAAGATAAAAACTGTGGCTAGTATTAACCGCTAGCCAATATTTTTTATTAACACTTAAGCATTAAATGCTCTAAGTGTTAATTCAAAAGTAAGGCATAAGAAAATGACAGAAACAAAATTAGATACAACAGCTGAACAAAACACAGCTGAGCAGAAAATAATTAATAAATTTTTAACTGAGCACGTAAGCTTTATTGGTCCTGATCAAGAAATTCAACGTAATCACCATATTAGCGCTCGTTCAGCTCGAGAAGAAGAAGTATTAAAGCATGGGGTAGATCCTCATTTAATGAGTGAAATTCGCTCTAATCTACAATCAGCATTGGACGAAACATTTGGTATTGCTGAAATGACCGTAGCAAGTCCGGCGGCTTCTTGTGGTGATATGTCGACCGGCTACTTTACCCCTGTAGGTGACCTGTTTTTAGGTTCTACTTTTGGTGTAGCAGGTTTTACCGTATCGCTGCATTATACCATTCGCTGGATCATGAAATACTTAAAGGACGATCCTACTGTAGGTATTAATGAAGGCGATGGTTTCCTTATTAATGATTGTCATTACGGCGGTATTCACAGCCCAGATCAACATTTATTCATGCCTATTTTTGATAAAGGTGAATTAGTTGCCTGGAATTGTTGTGCGATGCATGAAGGTGAAATTGGTGCAAAAGATCCAGGCGGTATGGG
This sequence comes from Thalassotalea psychrophila, assembly GCF_031583595.1. Lineage (NCBI taxonomy): Bacteria > Pseudomonadati > Pseudomonadota > Gammaproteobacteria > Alteromonadales > Colwelliaceae > Thalassotalea > Thalassotalea psychrophila. The sequence goes on along the minus strand of NZ_CP134145.1, from coordinate 2,320,003 downwards.
TCCATCAATTGAAACACCATGGGATGAAGGTTTCCGTGGCTCTCCGGTTAAGCTGGTAGAAAATTATAAAATTAAACGGGATATCGCAACATTAGTGCAAAATAATTCACGTGAACCACATATTATTATGGCTGACTTTAAAGCACGTTTAGCGGCATGTATGCGTTTAGAGCGACGCTATAAGGAGCAGGTTGCACAATATGAAATAAATAACATTATTGCTTTTAGCCGTAGTAATATTGAATATATGCGTGATGAAGCAAAACGCCGTATTGAAGCGTTACCAGATGGTACTGTACGTACTAGCTTGTATTGTGATCACACTATGCGTGAAGCTGCAATGATACGTATTAACCTTAACTATACGATTAAAGGCGATAAAGTTATTGTTGATTATCGTGGTAGTTCTCCTGAAATATACAATCGTCCAATCAACAACTTACACAGTACTGTTTCCTTAGGCACAATGATCACTTTAGCGCATCATATTTGGCCTGATTTACCTTGTGCACAAGCCGTTATCGATAATTTCGAATTTCTAACTGATGATAAAAATATCATGAACGCAAGTCCAGAGGTTCCGGTCGCCTTATCAATGCAACCAATGTTTAAAATGATCACTGGTGCAGAGCTAGCCTTTGGTAAATTTTACTATGGTGCTCCTAAGCGTTATGCACAAACGAAAGCATGTTGGTTTAACCAACCACAATCTATTATCTACGGTGGCGTGAATCAACATCACGATTCAGTGGGCAACATGTGTGGTGATTTAAACGGTATGCCAGGAGGTGCTAAATCAAATGCTGATGGTGAGCATTCATTAAGCCCTAACTTTGGTGCTCGTACCGATATTGGTGAAGCTGAAGCTGCTGAAGAAGGTTTACCATTTGTCTGTGCAATATCTAAAAAATTCTGGCCTGATAATGTTGGTTTTGGTAAATACCGCGGTGGTGCCGGCTACCAATTTGGTTTAATGCGCTTTGGTGAGCAACCATTTGGCTTTCAGGCTATTTGTGGTGGCTCTTACTTCCCTTCAACAATGGGTATGTTTGGTGGTTATGCGTGCCCTACTTATGCTGTAGCTCGTGTTCGTGGTAAGAATTTATTTGAAGAGTTTAATGCCAAGCCAGAACTATGGGATGCTGATTTATTCAAGCTAATGAATGATCAACCCATAGACGGAGTTACATACGAAGCGCTACCAAGTGCCGTAATGTTCGACCTGTATCAAGAAGGCGAATTATTCATGCAAAGCCAGGGCGCTGGTGGTGGTTATGGTGATGTATTAGAACGTGATACTGCACTAACCGTGAAAGACTTAGAAGAAAAACTGGTAAGTCATGAAACGGCTCTTGATCTTTATAAAATGGTTTACGATGAAAAGTCTTTAATTGTTGATGAACAAGCAACTCAAAATGCTCGTACAGCAGAGCGTCAAGCGCGTATTAACCGCGGATTAAGTTGGGATGAGTTTGTTGCAACACACGTAACAGATGAGCCACCAGCAGATATTAATTATTTTGGTTCATGGAATGATTCAGCCGAGTTATACGCCGGGCCTTACCCTAAAGCGTTACCTGGTGAGCATGGTCCATTAATTATGCCTGATCCAAAAGATATTAAACTGGCTCATGCACAAGCTGAAATTGCAGCATTAAAAGCACAATTAGCTAACTAAGCAGTTCTTGGTGTAATCAAAATAAAAAGGTAAGCAATTCTAATATTGCTTACCCACTATTCTAAGTAGAAGGAAATTAAAAATGGCAAATGCTTTATTAGACGCAATAGAACAAGGTATTAAGGTTAATAAACCGTTAGTTTGGTTAGAAGCGGAAGAGTATGGTGCACAAGTTGTTCGCAACGGCAAACCATTTCCGTGGACAAACCCTACGGAATTTGTAAATAGTTACGGCCAATTACAGAGTCTACTAAAACCTGGTGTTGCACCGGTTAACCTGGGGAATTTTTTAACCAACTGGTTAGACGCAACTCCTGCTGTCCTAAGTGAAATGAGTGGTAAAAAACGGGTTCGCTTCGCCATCAAAAAATTACTGGGTATGGAAGCACCGCGTAGCGTAATTCGCGACATTGTTAGTGCGTTATGTGAGTCGGTATCACAACCTTTAGTTTTAGTATTACCTGAGAACGGTGAATTGATTAACTGGGCAAACCAAAAAGCCAATAATGCCGAAAAATCAGACATTAGTGACATTGATGTTGACTCTGTATCGGTTTACATTGCCGATTTTCTTCGCGCATTCAGTGGCTTAAACATATCAGGTGTTGTTATTCAATTACCAGAAGGCAGCGCCGTTAATGCCGAATTGCTTGAGCTTTATTCGCCAATAATTAATGTTGCAAAACATTATCATTGGGCGTTTGGTGTGCAAGTTGCTAGCCCAAGCGAAATCAGTAATACCGATGATGTTATCGATATGGTATTGAGTGATCATAACGACGCAAACGGAGAAGTACTTAATAGCGATTTTTGGACAAATGGTAGCTTTACTCAACCTGACAATGGTTTTTACTTTGCTCATGTTGATGCTGCTTTGCAACCTGAAATTGTGTTAGAGCGCTTAGCAACATTACGAGCATGATTTTTTAATGCTTAATAGTCGTTAACTAGAATTAACTATTAGATCATTTAACAAGACTTGGGGAAGTTATGTCTGTATTTAAAAATAAAGTTGCCGTTATTACCGGCGCAGGTTCGGGGATAGGTCGTGCCTTCGCTATTGCTTTAGCGCAAGAAGGTTGTTCGTTAGCGTTAGCGGACTTAAATATGCAAGGGTTAGAAGAGACCTCAGCATTATTGCCAACTTCAGCAAAAACAAGTTTACATCAACTAGATGTCAGTGACTTAGATGATTATAAGTGTTTTGTTGAAGATGTGGTTAGAACTCACGGCCAGGTTGATATTGTTATCAACAATGCCGGTATCGTACGTTTACACACATTCGAAGAAAGCCAATATAGCGATTTTGATATCTCATTGAAGGTTAACTTGTGGGGTGTAATGTATGGTTGTAAAGAATTTTTACCGCACTTAAAGAAAAAGCAAGACACCTGGATTGTTAATATTTCAAGTGGTGCAGGCTTAGTTGGCATTCCAAATTATACCTCTTATAACGCTAGTAAATTTGCGGTTCGAGGCTTTACCGAGTCGCTACGAGCAGAATTAGCCGATACCAATATTTCGGTAAGTTGCGTGCATCCAGGCGGGGTAAATACCAATATACAAAATTCAGGTGTTCATGCGGCAGGGGCCAAGCAAAGTGCGAAAAAATTGCAATCCGCCATAGGCCAGATGTCCGCAGAACAAGCTGTGAAAGTTATTTTGTCGGGTATGAAGAAAAAGAAAAAACGTATTTTAGTCGGTCGAGATATTAAAACTCTGGATATTATTGCCCGTCTTTTCCCGTCAGCATACGACCGCATTGTGTCGAAATTTGTTTAGTACAAGTTTACTGAGTTTTTCCGACTCAGCGAGAATTCTTTAATCAATCATTATAAAAATAGAGAGAAAGTATTATGTCTACATTAGAAAATCGAATTAAACATTTAGAAGATTTAGAAGCCATTCGTCACCTTAAACATTATTACTATTGTCATTGTGTTGACCGCGCAGTAGACGGTGATAGTGAGGCGATCAATGAAACCATTAGCCGTTTTACCGACAATATTGTTGCTGATTTTACTGGGATGCCATTAACGGAAGGTAAAGAAGCGGTAGGCGCATTTTACGCACAAGGGGTACCGGGCTTTTTAAGCTGGTGTCAACATCGTGTTTCGAATGAAGTCATCAACATTGATGGCGATCGTGCCACTGCAAGTTGGTATATCGATTGTCCTGCCACGTTCAAAGCAGGTAACCCTGTCGGTATCGAAGGTTCAGGTTATATTGCTGGCCAATACAAAGAACAGTACGTGAAAGAGAATGGCATCTGGAAGTGGGCTCGAATCACCGCCCTACTCGATGTGCAATCATCATTTGAGCAGAATTGGCAAAGTGCAAAACAAATTACCACTAATAGATAAATAATAATCAAATTGGTAATCGCTATAAAAATAAATATCCGCTTTTGAATCTAATTCAAAAGCGTTAAATCTAAGGAGATTAAAATGGCTGTATCTGAAGGTGAACTATTATGGACACCAAGCCAAGAGTTTAGTGATAACTCCAACGTCAGCAAATATATTGCCTGGCTTAAAGAAAAAAACATTGTACATGCTGCCGACTATCAAGAATTATGGCAGTGGTCAGTAGACAACATTGAAGCATTCTGGGCATCGTTGTGGGATTATTTTGAAATTCAATCCGATACTCCTTACACCCAAATAACCGACAGTTTAGAAATGAAACCTGGTAACAGCTGGTTTATTGGTTCTAAAGTGAATCTTGCTGAGCACATATTACGCAACGAACGAGAAGGTGCTATTGCGTTACATCACTTATCAGAAATTCGTAAACAAGATCAAATGAGCTGGACCGAACTTGCTAGTAAAGTTCGGGTATTAGCAACCGAGATGCGTGCTCGCGGTTTAAAACCTGGTGATGCGGTGTGTTGTTTAATGCCAAACATTACCGAAACCGTCGTTGCTATGCTGGCAACCATTAGTATTGGTTGTGTGTGGTCAATTGCCGCGCCGGAATTTGGCCGAAAAACTATATTAGATAGGTTTACACAAATTAAACCTAAATGGTTATTTGTTGCCGATGGTTATCAGTTTGGTGGCAAACAATTTAACCGGGATGAAGAAACCATTGCAATTGTTGATGCATTATCCGATTCATTAGAACAAGTGGTTCATCTTTCTTATTTAGATTCGGATGCCAAATCACCTGTTGATGCTATAGCCTATCAATCTTTATTTACTGCTCAAGATATTGGCAGAGATAACTTTAAATTTGAACGGGTAGCACACGACCATCCGGTATGGGTGTTATTTTCATCTGGAACAACTGGACTTCCAAAAGCAATTGTTCATAGTCACGTAGGCGCATTAATGGGCATGCTACCTTGTATGTTCTTCCACATGAACTTAAAACATGATGACACTAGCTTCTTCTATACTACTACCGGTTGGGTGATGTTTATCCTGGAAGTGTCGATGATGCTAAGTGGTTGTGCTGCCGTTTTATATGATGGCAACCCGGCTTACCCAACTATTGACGTATTATGGAAAATGGCCGCTGAAACCAAAACAACTTTCTTTGGTGCCAGCCCTACTTACGTACAATTACTGGAAAACCATGGCGTAAAACCCAAAGAGCTACATGATTTATCACATTTAAACAGTATTCTTGTTGGTGGTGCGCCATCGACCCCTGAAACATTTAAATGGTTTTACACCGATGTAAAAGAAGATTTATGGGTAACATCACAAAGTGGTGGCACCGAAATCGTTGGCGGTTTTGTTGGAGCAACACCTACTCAACCAGTATATGCTGGAGAAATTCAATGCCGAGTACTGGGCATGGATGTTGATTCATTAGATGAGAAAGGTAATTCACTAGTTGGTGACGTTGGTGAATTAGTCTGTAAAAAACCATTCCCGAACATGCCGGTTTACTTCTTAAATGATGAAGGCAATCAACGTTACAATGAATCTTATTTTGAATCATATGATGGTCTTTGGACCCATGGTGATTTCATCAAAATCAACGAACGTGGTGGTGCTTATATCACCGGTCGCTCTGACTCAACATTAAACCGTTTTGGTGTTCGTATTGGTACTGCCGAGCTTTATCGTACTGTTGAAAAAATGCCAGAAATCATTGACAGTTTAGTGATGTGTATTGAATTACCCGGTGGTGAATTCTTTATGCCGATGTTTTTACAATTAGCCGACGGTGTTGAATTAACGCAAGAGTTAGAGAAAACTATTTCTAAATTATTACGTACTGATTGCTCTCCACGTCACGTACCAGATAAATACTATGCTATCCCAGAAGTACCATACACCTTAACCGGTAAAAAATTGGAAATACCGGTACGTAAAGTATTATTAGGTTGGCCATTAGAAAAAGCGGCAAGTCGTGAATCGATGAAAAACCCGAAAGCGATTGATTTTTTCCTGAATTATGTAAAAACCACTACTGATTATGTGATCCCGCAGAAAAAAGCGAGTTAGTTTTAGCAAAAGATAAATAGGATATTTATTAAATACCACCCTCTTTGCAGAGGGTGGTATTTTTATATGGCTATATTATCGTTCGTTGTTGTTCGAGTCAGTTAATGCCATATTGGAGTCAAAATAAACTATAAAATATACACCGTCATGCCTGAGGAGCCCTAGCGACATCCGGTACCTCCTACAGTTATAGCGTGCTTATAATGGTTTGATTTAATTGTTTTTTAGAACAACAACATACGTCAGGCGGTCCTGCGTCTCGCTTAGGCTCGCGCATGATGACAGCGTACTTTTCATTTATAAAACCGTCAGTAATGTTGATTTTACTGACACAAAATAAAGCTCAATAATTAACGCTAACAAAGTATTTCATTTCTAGGAGCAAACTAATGGCAGACTCTACAACTGGTTCATCCCACCTTGTTAATAAATACAGAAAGTTACTATTTGATTTCTATAGATATTAGATTTTGTAATCTAAACTTAGCGCATACACCGGCACTTTATAATCAATATCAGCAATGAATTGATGACCATCATCAAAACTTGCGGTCGCTGATGTTTCACCATAAAAATACATCACAACAGCACGAAACGATAAATTATCGTTAATATGATAATCCACGCCTGTTTGCCACAAAATACTCCATTCACTGTCTACCGCTAATTCTCCGTTAGTTAAGCCAAAGCTTGTATTTGCCAGGTAATCAAATTCATCGGTTAACTGCTCATTTTGAATCAACAAATAAATAGGTGAAACGCCAATAAAAGGTGATAAATTGTTCCATCGCAATACTTCAGGAGAATATTGTATCGCCAATGCTAAAGGTAATGCCTCAAAATCTATTGCATCTATCGTAGAGATGGGAGTTCGCAGTTCTACGGTTGCTTTAATCGGTGTTGTTATCATTGCTGAAATTGAAAGTTCTTCACTAAAACGATAGGAAGTAAACAACACCAGCTTATCCACTGTGTCTATTTCAAACGACATGCCCGAAAGAGGAGCACCGTCTAGAGAAAGCTGCTCGTCAATGTCAGGCATTAATGATAATGAACCTACCCCCACCTTCCATTTCTTATGGTCGATAAAATTTTGAGCATTAACGTTAAAACAAACCAAAGATAAAATTAAAATAAAATACTGATACATCGCCGACTCCAATTCTTAAAATACTGGAGAAATATACAAAAACCTAAATGCCAAATCTTTCAGATTATGATGCTGTATTTATTAGAATATGACTCTCATGAAGCTCCCTTTTCATCTGGCTGTAAAACCTTCAGTATTTTCATCCATAAAAACGAAAAACCACAACCCTTAAAAAGAATTGTGGTTTATTTAGCCAGAGTGGCTAAGGACTATTTTCGGTTAAAATCAATACGCTTGGTATCAAAGTAACCACCAACAATCATATCACCGTCATCTAAGAAATAAGCAATACCTAAGCTTAAGTTATAATGACTGCTGGTTGTTGGCATAGGCCAGCGCGCTTTAACTTCACCCGTAGTCCAATCCAAACCTACATATTCATAACGTAAACCTGTTTTACTAGGGGTATATATCATGTTTGATTTAGCTGATACTACTGGTACCATCCAGTCACTGTTATCGGTAGAAATATCGGTCCACGTTTTTGAGAAAGTATTTGATTCAGGATCCCATTCAAACTTTTGAATACCTCTTGGCGCTAATCGAGTTACTCCAGCAGTAAACATATTACCGAAAATATCACCAAGCGCTGAAGATGGTTCTTTATATGCACCATTAAATAATACTGTACCGTAGCCATTTACCACAGGCGATGTTTCTACGGTTAAGTCACTTACATCAATACGTATTTCACCAGCAATACGGCGAGAGTCGGTGCCTGGAATTTGTTTAAAGTCCGCCGGGATCTCATCTCTCCAGAAAGCAACTAATTTAGCCCCTTCTCTGTCTGCATCTGAAATAAGTACTAGTTTATCTTCATCATCACCAAAGCCCATTAACGCTGGTGTTGTACCGCTACCACGTGATGCTGCGCCCATTTTTAATGCAGTTTCTGCATCTATGGTGTCATACGGGCTGATCCAACCACCGTCTTTTTCATCAAACGATAATTTGTCACCGGTCCATACAACTTTATACATATTTTCAGAGGTGACTGCATAGATCCCTGTTTCATCAATAGCAATACTGTTATCAACGTGCTCTCCTGGGAAAGTAACATAACCTTTCATATTCAAGTCGCGGTCTAATAAGGCAATCATGCCAGGAGCAGCTACGGCAATATCACCGTCATAGGTCATTCCAATTCCAACAACTCGAGTCACCTGTTTCCTTAAATTTTCAGGTAATGAAGCGGTAATATCTGCTGTTTTAACTATGCTTAGTGGTGCATCGGCAACGCCATTATCTGTGGTCTTAATAACATTTACGCCACCATAAACCGCATAGTGGTTATGATCTTTATCAATTAAATGATACACACCGTTGGCAATAGTTCTAAAACTAAAACCGATCTCTTGCATGCGCTTAGATAATTTTAAAATCGCAGCATCATCATGTGCTGAACGAGCTTTATCGAGCTCTTTTACAATATCATTTAGCTCACTTTCTGTAGCCATTTCAGCATATTTTTCAAAACCGGGATAAGGCATGAATGAAATTTCTTCAAACTTCTCGCCTGTTGCATTAATTTTACGCAAACCCAGTATGCCACCTTCGATTAATATACGTTGATCACCAATGTTTTTAACAACTGGCTGAGAGTTAAATAATCCTGGAATTGTTTTAACATCACTGGCTTTTAATACTTTGCCTTCCGAAGGCCCAGCAATTGGTGATGCGTCAGTTTGCGCTGGGTTATGATGAGATGTAGGGTAAACACTATCAATTAGCCACTGATTTTTTTCAGGCTGGTTGATTGGTAAGTCATTTGCCATAACAGTTGTTGCAGCTAAAGTAATTGCCAAACTTAAAATCGTTTTAGTAAAAGTCATAAAATGTTCTCTCTATATTGTTTAACAAAAAGCATCACGTCAATGGTGTTTACAATCAGCGTTAGTGCTCTCTTTCAAAGTGATGCAGCTATAATAACCACACACAACCAAAACGTTAAGGCCAGAAAACAGCGAAAAATATCACTTTATTACTGATTTAATAATTAGTGCTACTCTATAAGATATAAAATAGTGCTACTAAGTAGTTAAATTGTTAGGGAGCTATTCGATGGATGATCAACAAGCAGGCGTTGAATTTTCGGCAAGTACCGGCCAAAGACTGGAAGATTTATTGGATCACATCGCTGAAGAATTACAAGCAACCAAAGAGAAAAGTTGTTTTTATCGTCTAAACGAACGATATGGTCATGGCGTGCTTGAGGGCTTTGACATTGCACCCGGTTTGGAGATAGTGCGCTGGCAAACCGATATAAAGGAACCTTTTTCAATTAGCCGAGCAAGTGAACAAGGCGACATCATGTGGTCAATATTATTAACCGCATCACAAAGCTTACAAGTGTCAGAGTCATCAGAGTCTGTAGTTAACAGCGCATGCTCTGCCTATGTTTACAATAGCCCGATGGAGGTAAGTTTATTTGGTGCAAAGCTTGGCCCGATAAAAATGATTTTAATCCGTTTACAACCACAATTCTGGCTCAACTTGCCCGCCCAGACAATGGAAAAAAATGCACAACTATTTGGCGAACATGATCCAATGTTTAAAGCATTTCAGCTTAATGAAGACTTATCATTACAGTTTCAACAATTACTGGATAAAAAAAATGAAGAGTTTTTAGACGATTGGCAAACTCTTATCTCAAGCTTGAACATATGCAACCATGTATTTAGTCAATTAGCGCAACGTAAGTCCATGCCAAAAATTAAAAATACTGACATAACGTTGTTGCATCAAGGCGCGACTCTGATGTTAGCAGATCTAAAACGGCCATTGTCTATCGAACAAATTTGTTCTCAAATAGGTATGGGCCGAGATAAATTCAGACGCTTATTTCATCAAGTATATGATTTGACTCCTTACCAGTATTTTCAACAACACCGTTTGCTAAAAGCTCAGATGTTAATTAGCCAAGGGAAATGTTCGGTTACTCAGGCAGGATATCAAATTGGATATAATCATTTGGGTCATTTCTCAAGTGCCTATAAAAAACAATTCGGCATATTACCCAAAGATACTTTTAAATAACGGTGAAATACTTTCTCAAAAACCACATAAATTAAATTTAAGCTATTAATCAACCTCTTGGTCTGCTGTGATTGTTGTAGCTATTTTCCAGAGGTGTAGCGAAAGCACATAGATTGTGGAGTGGTTGCTACACAAATACACACAACTTTTACACCCGATGAATAATTATTTCTCAAATTAGCCTAGGTTAACGACAAAGCCATTTACTGAGATTATCCTAGTATTTTTCAATAAAGAATAATCATATGACTTTGCATTACCCAAACTTATTTGCTCCACTTGACTTGGGGTTTACCCAGTTAAAAAATCGTATTCTTATGGGCTCGATGCACACCGGGCTCGAACAAGTCGGTCGTGAAGGTTATGCCCGCCTTGGCACTTTTTACGCTGAGCGCGCCGCTGGAGGAGTTGCAATGATTATCACCGGTGCCACTGCAGTTAACCGTGTAGGTTCTATGCATGGGCACTCAAGTGAAGTCCTGGCTACTACCGATGACGTTGTAAATCATAAACAAGTCACATCAGCCGTTCATAAGGCAGCGCCGGATTGTAAAATTTGTTTGCAGATGGTTCATAACGGCCGTAATGCAATAATTCCCGAAGTTATCGCACCTTCGGCTATTCATTCTTCAGTAATGAGCCCCTACCCTCCAAGAGAAATGACTGAAGAAGACATCGAACAAACACTTAATGATTTTACCCGCTGTGCATTACTGGCTAAAGAAGCTGGTTATGATGGCGTTGAAATCATCGGTTCTGCCGGTTATTTGATCAGCTCATTTTTACTAAGTTCTACCAATAAACGAACCGATCAATGGGGAGGCAGTTATGCAAATCGAATGCGTTTTTCTCTTGAGGTTGTGCGCAGAGTGCGTGCTGCGGTAGGCGAAGATTTAATCCTGATTTATCGTCTTGCGACCATGGAATTAATGGAAAACGGTAGCTCTTGGGATGAAGTGGTAGCATTAGCACAATCAATTGAAAAACTTGGTGTTAATATCATTAGTACCCATTTTTCGTGGCACGAGGCTCAAATACCAACAATTTCTACCCGTGTACCACGAGCCGCCTTTGCCCAGGTAACTGGACGATTACGTAAAAGATTATCGGTGCCGGTTATCACCAGTAATCGCATCAATATGCCCGATGTAGCTGAACAGGTACTTAAAAATGGTGATGCCGATATCGTTTCTATGGCACGACCTATGTTAGCCGATGAAGAATTTGCTGTTAAAGCTAAAATGGGCAGAAGTGATGAAATTAATACTTGTATAGGCTGTAATCAAGCGTGTTTGGATCATATATTTCAAAATAAAGCTGTCAGTTGCCTGGTAAACCCTAGGGCCTGTAATGAAACAAAGTTGAATTACCTACCAACAAACCAGCCAAAAAATGTTGCCGTTATTGGCGCCGGCCCTGCCGGTTTAGCTTGTGCAGTAACCGCAGCAAAACGAGGTCACAGGGTAACATTGTTTGAAGCCGGTGCTGAGATTGGTGGACATTTTAACTTGGCCAAAAAGATCCCGGGGAAAGAAGAATTTTATGAAACTTTACGTTACTTTAAACGCCAACTTTCACTGAGCAAAGTAGAAATTAAACTTAATCATTCGGTCAGTGCTAAGCAGCTATCGGAGGGTGATTGGCATCATATAATTGTAGCAACAGGCATCCACGCCAGAACTCCTGACATTGAAGGTATAAATCATCCAAAAGTGATCAGTTATACCGAAGCTATCTCGGGCAGTAAAATGATCGGTAAATCAGTTGCAATCATTGGTGCTGGCGGTATTGGTTTCGATATCGCAGAGTTAGCTAGTCATAAAGGAACTTCGGCAAGTGTAGATATTGATGTTTTTGCTCGTGAATGGGGTATAGATTTCGTCAATCATCCTCGTGGTGGTATCACCGGGGTAAAACCGCAAGTTGAAGTGGCTGACCGAGAAATTTATTTACTGCAACGTAAATTAAGCAAGCCAGGCTCAACGTTAGGGGCAACCACGGGATGGGCTCATAAAGTTAGTCTAAAACGCAAAGGTGTTAATATGTTGGCAGGTGTTCAATATAACAAAATTGATGACCATGGTTTGCATATCAAGATCAAAGATGAGTCACGTATACTAAATGTAGATACTATTATTATTTGCGCTGGCCAACGTTCTGAGCGTAGTTTGTATGACAAATTAGTAGCCAATAACAACGGTTCAACACCTGCCTCACTGTCTAATATTCATTTAATTGGAGGGGCAGATCTAGCAGTAGAAATTGATGCTAAGCGGGCAATTGCTCAAGGTTTCCAGTTGGCTGCTGAAATTTAAATCGATGAGAATAGAGCAATGTGTTTGTTAGTTTTCTTGATTGGAAGATGACAACCATTGTTCTTTAAACTTAGACAAAGAGACTGGGTTTATGCCCAAATAGGCAGCAACATGATATTGCGGAATACGGTCAATATAGCCGGGGAAATTTTTTATAAATTTCAAATAGCGATCTTTTGCACTAAGGGTTAACAATTCGGCTTCCCTTCGTTCATTGCGGATCAATAGCATTTGACAGCTATAATTAAATAACCTGTCCCAGCTCGAACACTGACCAAATGGTTTGAACATATTGGTTGATATTGATACAAGTTTGCAGGGCTCTAGTGTTTCTATTGCAAACCTACTGGCTTCATTTAAAATGATGGCACTGAGATTACCCGCGATATAATTTTCACCATAAAAACCTTTATTTAGCTCTTTACCATCAGGGGTGATATAAAACCAGCGAACCAAGCCTGAAATAATAAAATAATGGTGAGTAACAGGCTCGCCAATGGCTTGCAGATTATGCTTTGCTCCCACATCAATGACTTTGAGGCAAGGTTCAAACAAACGCCAGTCTTCTTCAGTAAAAGAAACCTGACGGTTAAATACCTCGAATATCGTGGCAAATTCAGGGTGAGAAAATTGCATTTTACTTGTATCCTTGAAAAAGATCTGTTCCCATAAAACTAAGCTATTTTAAGTGTTTTGCCGTGAGATATCTTCAGTTATTTTTATCTGAGTTCAGGTGATATCGCTATGTTTATTAATTTTTTTCTATCTAGGTTCTGTTTTGCATATATTTATGTTCGGTTCTGTTGATTCATTCTGTTGGTAAAAGTGCTATGTTAACCGATTAACTTAACACATTATTTTCATACAAAGCGATAAAACAAAAAATAGGACAATCATGAAAAATTCAATAATAGGGATTATTAAACTGCTTGTGTTAGCGTTGTATATTTCCCCTGTCGTTACGCTATATATTCCTGCTTTAATTCAATATCAAACAATGCTTAGCTATATTGTATTAGCTCTAACAGTTGCTCATATTGGTGAATTTTTATTCTTTCAATCAAAATTGGCAAAACTTCCAGGGAGCCAAGCTAAGCACTTCGTACAAACGTTATTGTTTGGCTTTGTTTATTGGTTACCGCTGTTCAAAGCCAAACAGACTAGCTAACTACATTGGATAGCTTTCTTAGATCTTAAAATTTTTAACTCAAAGTCGATAATAGTGGTGCTGTCATCGACTTTTTAAATGGAGTAAAACACGGTGCTTAATCAAGCAGTAGTCAATACCAGTGCTATATTACAAAAGATTATTGCTGCCAAACCCTTATGGTGCCACGACATTGAGTATTCGGATTCTAATCGTGTAAGTCGATTTCGCATAGAGCGCTATATTTGTAATATTAAGGCAAAATGTCTCCCCCCGATAAATTGTCCGATATTGATTATCCATTTTGGCGGTAAAAAAGTAACCTCTCTAGATACCACAGAGAATTTAACGTCATTCCCTAGCGCCGCCACATTAATTCCGACGGGTATAGAAACCAATTGGCAAATAGAGGGGGCGCTCGATTTCGCCTTAGTCTATTTAACCGATGACGTTTTGCAATTATTGCAAAACTCTCTTGCTGGCGTTACTGAACCACTAAGCCTAAACAGTTCATTGTATGGAGCGTTAGTCAAAGAATTGTTGACAAAGTTATCGGAAGATATAGCCACCGACATGGAACATATTGCTGCGCTTAGCCGGGCGTTAATTTCTCTATTACGGGTTGAGTTAACGGCATCGACACAATCTATGTCCTTTAATTCAGCCAGAGGCCAATTTAACTATGTGCAGCAAGCCATTAAATTTATTCAGGCTAACTTAGATAAGCAGTTAAAGTCTGCCGATGTTGCCGCCCATGTAGGGTTACACCAATCGCATTTTCGGCAAATTTTTCGGGATGTTACGCAAACAACATTACACAGTTATGTATTGCAGTTAAGGCTGGAACACGCCAGGGATTTGTTACTAAATACTGCAGTTAGTATTGTAGAAATCGCCGAAAATTCCGGCTTTAGCAGTCAAAGCCATATGACCAGCAGCTTTCGTCGTTATTACGACATGTCCCCCGCCAGCATTCGTAAGCGAAAGCCTTGATAACAATTATTTTTTGATATCTGATTCGGTATTACTACCGTTAAAATATATAAAAAACGACTGTTTTATATAAAAGAATGTCGAATTTTTACCCCCTATAGTGGTTGTAGACCAAGCAACACATATTTATCTCGCTTGGTTATAAATTAAAACCAGGGAGTAAATATACGATGGCAAGTTGTAAAGCCACATTGAATTTCAGTGACCATAGCCAAGCAGAAATAACGGTAAAGCACGATGAAACTCTACTTGAAGCTGCACAAAGACAAGATATTAATCTACCCAATAGTTGCCGAGAAGGTACTTGTGGCAGTTGTCTGGGTAACTGCAAGAGCGGTAAGGTAACGCTGTCAGGTCAGGCTATAGCTTTGACCACCAGTGATAAAGAACGTGGCAGGATCCTCCCTTGTCAATTGACTCTTCAGGGGGATGCCGAGTTTAGCTTTGATTTTTCTGCCAGGATTTGCCAACCCAGCGATGATACACCATTTATGGCATCGGTTGCCAAACTGACGCCAGTTGCTGATGGCGCGGTACTGCTGAGTCTGCAGGTAGAACTGTTACAACAGTTGGATTTTCAAGCAGGACAGTACATAGATATTAAAGTACCGGGTACCGAGAGCTGGCGCAGCTATTCTTTTGTAAATTTACCAAATGCAGCAAACAACATTGACTTGCTGCTGCGCATTTTACCAAAGTCAGCGAATGGCATAATGAGTAGTTATTTACGAGATAGAGTGGAATTGGGTGACCGCCTGTTGTTGCGCCGTGGTGGTGGTGCTTTTTATCTACGAGATGTCAAGCGCCCCGTTGTATTAGTGGCGGGAGGTACTGGTCTGTCAGCTATCGTCTCACAGCTACGTCAGTTGGTAGATGAAAAATGTCAACATCCAGTTAATTTGCTTTATGGTGCAGCTAAACCAGAAGATTTGTGTCTGCTTGATGAAATTGAGTCTCTTGGACGCCAATTACCCCACTTCCGCTTACTTTGTGCTGTTGCAGAGGGTAATAGTGAATGGCAGGGAAAAACAGGATTTGTCACTGATTTGTTAGTCGATGTTGATTTGCATGACGGCAATTGTGATGTTTATCTGTGTGGTCCACCTTTGATGATTGATGGCGTGCAAAAGTGGTTTGCTGACAAGGAAATTACTGATAAAACTTTTACCGGATTTAAGCTTTATCATGAAAAATTCGCCGCCAGCGGTCGTGATGGTCGCATTGCTGTTCCACCGGTCAAGCCTAAATACCGTGCTGAAATTCCGAAAAAAAGTGGCACTAAGTTTCATCGCCACGCGGTGGTTATCGGTGGCAGTATGGCCGGTATGATGGCTGCTAAAACGTTATCTAAATTTTTTGACAAGGTGACGGTACTTGAGCGCGACAGCCATCACCCAATGGAAACAGAGATATACCGTCCCAGTACCAGTCAGGCGCATCACGCCCATCACCTGCTGCAAGGTGGACAGCGCGTG
Source organism: Thalassotalea psychrophila (assembly GCF_031583595.1). Taxonomy (NCBI): domain Bacteria; kingdom Pseudomonadati; phylum Pseudomonadota; class Gammaproteobacteria; order Alteromonadales; family Colwelliaceae; genus Thalassotalea; species Thalassotalea psychrophila. Next base: position 2,303,749 of record NZ_CP134145.1, on the reverse strand, counting down.
GTCAATGACTTGTTTCCCGATTATACCGATGACTTCGCCAAGGCCGGCGGCAATGTGGTTGATGCCTCGCGTGACTATCGCATGTATACCAATGACGGCTGGAAGGTTGTTTATGACAGTGGCATTAGCGTGTGCGCCGGTCGCCGCAGCCTGCTAGAAGGCGTAATGCGTCAACAGTTAGAAAAAACGCCGTCTATTGATTATCGTTATAACGCCAAGGTAGAAGATGTGCTTATTGATCAGCCGAGCAATCGCATCACCGGCGTCGTTCTCAAGGAAGGACTTAACCCTAAAGTTGAAAACTATACCTTAGAAGCAGATCTAGTAGTTGATGCCAGCGGTAAAAATACGCCACTTCCCGCGCTGTTGAACAGCCACGGTTACAGCCTTCCTAGAGAAAGTCATATGGAGCTCAATTGCCTCTATACCACTGTCCTCTATCGTGTTCCCGAGCATCTGCGTAACAGCGACTTCACTGTTATGGCAATCGCCAATCATCGCCCGCAGGAAACCGATATGGGCTATGCCGGCTTCTATGGTGACGGCTCTACCCTGCTGGTAACGACTATTCAGTTATTCTGTGATCAGGTCCCGCGAGACCATGCGGCTTTTAAGGCAGTGACTAAGGGCTTAGCGCAGCCTCATATATATGAGCTGGTTAATGCTTGTGAGCCCATCACCGAACCGGAGAGTTTTAATTATCCCACCATGGTTCGTAATCACTACGAAGAGATGAACAGTGTGCCAGAGGGCTTTGTATGTGTCGGTGATGCTTTTGCCAGTGCCGATCCTGTTTCCGGCGCGGGCATGACCAAGGCAGCGAAAGAAGTTGAATTATTGGGTGAAGCTCTGGTTAAATCTAAATCTTCGCTAACCGGTCTGCCGGCATATCACTATAAGCAGGCGAGTAAGCTTGTTGATAGTATTTGGTTTGTTTTGGGGGAGCAAAACTATCGTTTTCCGCATGTAGAAGGCAAACGCCCAATATTTACGCCGGTGATTAACTGGTACGTAGATCAGGTGATGGATGCCACTCACTATGATCCCGTAGCATTTGAGAACTTTATGCATGTGTATCACCATAATAAACACTACTCCTCGCTGTTTGCACCTGCCATGGTGGCAAAAATCCTTAAACACTCAGTGACCAAAAATTGGCGTCATGTTTATAATCCGGCGCCAACCGGTGTAGCGCGTAGTCCACTGAAACTGGATTAACGACTTACTTGTTTATTTACGCCAAAGTGTCTGGCTTCAATTGGGTATGACTCTTTGGTTTTCTAATTTAACTATAACATCGCGAAATGCGAATTTAGCATCAAGAGGCAAAACCTATGAATACCAACAATTTAAAACTTTGCGCCTGGGCCGGCCCTATTTTCTGCCTACTGATGGTCGTCGGTTATCTGCTGACCAGCTCGGTATCGCTGGCTCCCATTAACCCATTAGCCAGCGCAGAAACCGTCGCGCAGTTGTACCAAGAAAATAGTATGTCCATCCGAGCGGGGTTAATTATTATGGTATTTGGAGCAGCGTTTTATGCTCCTTTTGCAGCGGTAACCACGGTTTTGATGAGCCGTATGGGCAACAAAAATCCGGTCCTAATTATTACCTTTGCCTTTGTCGCTGCGGCCTTGACCGTAGGGCTTTATGTCATTCTTGTCCCGTTTGGTGCTGCAAGTTACCGTGTTGATGGCCCTGCGGAAATTACCAGGGCGTTTCACGATTATACGTTTCTATTCCTGTTATGGCCTGGAACTTTAATGCCGGTGATGTATATGGCTTTAGGGTTGGCGGTATTGGGAGATAGTCGTGAGATCAAAATATTCCCACGTTGGTTTGCTTTCTACAGTTTTTGGTCTGCACTATTGGCATTAACCGGCTGCTTCATCGTATTCTTTAAATCTGGCCCCTTTGCTCTTAATGGGCTGTTTGCCTTCTGGGTTAACCTGAGTGTTTTCTTTGCCTGGTTTGTGATGGTTTCAGTGCTACAGATACAGTCGGTGAGTCGTGAGTTGATTGCAGAGAGAAAACAACTCGGTGCAATCTCCAACGCTCCACAAGGTGTTCTGGCTTAGTTTATGAATCAACCGCTAAACACATCTTCAAAGATTAACAGACAGGGTAAGCTTACTGCCCCTGTCACCATACTCAAGCCTGCAATCAATGAAGACAAGTTAAAGCCAGAGGATACGGCCGAGCTGGGTATCTGGATGTTTGTCTTGGGCGACATGTTGTTATTTGGATTGCTGTTTGTTTCTTACGCTTGGGATTTTCGCCACAACAAAGACCTTTTTTTAACGGGCCAGGCCGCGCTCAGCCAAAGTTTTGGTGTCATCAATACCTTACTGTTGTTATCGGGTTCGCTGTTTGTGGTGTTAGCTTTGCATCGCGCAAGGCGAGGTGCCGCCCCTGTTGTCTCCGTTCTATTAGCGGCAGCGATAGCCACTGGCCTGGCTTTCTGGATTAATAAAATGATCGAATACCGTGCAAAGTTCAGCCAAGGTCATACTCTCATTTCTGATGATTTTTTTATGTATTACTATATGCTTACCGGTATTCATTTACTGCATGTAACGGTAGGTATAGGTGTATTAAGTTTTCTGTGGATACGATCGCGCAAACCTTTTTACAGCCTGTCCGATCTCCGTAACTTGGAAAGTGGTGGCTTGATTTGGCATATGGTCGACCTGTTATGGATTGCCCTGTTTCCGTTACTGTACCTGGTTAAATAATATGAATAAATTTTTCGTTCAAAATCAGATAAAAACAATGTTCCGTGATGTACTTATCTGGAGTTTGCTTGTTGTCTTTACCTTATCATCTTGGTGGTTAGGGCATACAACGCAAGGGCTAACGGCAGATGTGATCACATCGATGATTTTGCTATTAAGTTTTTTAAAGATCCGTCTGGTGATTCTGCATTTTATGGAAATAAAAACGGCATCATTTATTTTACGGCTGATGTTTGAAGTTTGGTGCTTTGGTGTCTGTGCAATATTGATTTTTTTGTTCGTTTATTAGCTAATTTTATTGATGCAGCTTACGCCACTGCAATGGCGTCATCGTTGTCCACTTTTGAAAACAGCGAATAAACACCGCTGATTCACTATAGCCCAATTGCATCGCTATTTTTGCAACAGAATTATCACTGAATAATAAAAATTGGTATTAAATGGAGTTATATACAACTGAAGGCAGCAACGACTAGGGCACTAAAAAATTTTAATATATCTTTTTACCGACTTTGAAAATAGGCATGAGGATTAAAAAACATTGTTTTAGATATTCGCTTGCTTAACACAAGTTAAAATCACTTGTTTTATATGCTTAACTAGCCATTGATGCATAGGGTTTTGGCTTTTAATTTGTTGCAGGTAAATGGCAACTGAAACAGAAAAACGTCCTTTCGCCCATTCTGGGATCTCTTTATGTAAGTTTTCAGTTTGCGTACTGGCAGCTAACCCAGTTGAAATCAACAGAAGGTCACTTTCAGCCACGGTTTTAAATAAGCTGGCTATATGCTCTGAACGTAACGCAAACTTAAGTCCTAATGATTTTAATTCGGTCTGAACAATCGCTTGATACTCTGTTAATTCAGGAATGATTATTCCCGCCATTTGATAGTGACTGACCTCCTCAAGTGTGATCTCTTGCTCAAGAATTGGGTGCCCTTGACGCATTAAAAAGCAAGCAGGGTCTTGAGTTACCATCAGTTGGCGAATACCTTTACTAATGGGCAGAGGATAATGGTTAATACCGATATCAATATTCCCGTTTTCCAATTCTGCTAAGGTTGCTTGCGACCAATGGTGAATTTTAATTTGTGCTTTAGGCAACAAACGATGTAATTTAGACACTAAGCTTGGGCTAATACTATCTATAAGCCCACCCGACAAGGCAATTTTAATCGTATCGGTAAACAATAACGGATCAAATAATTCAGATGGAAAACAGTATTCTTCTAAGCTATTTAATAATGGCTCTATTTGTTCACCTAAACGTTCAGCTCTAGACGTTGGTGCCAATGTTTTACCAGTTATCACAAAAAGCGGATCATCCATTTCTAAACGTAGTTTATTTAATGCTTTACTAACGGCCCCTTGTGTCATGTTTAGATGTTTTGCTGCCTTGGTGATATTACGATATTGGTAGACAAAGTAAAAAGCCTTCAATAGATTCAAATTAAATTGGCCTAATAATCTATTTGGCATAACACTTCCAATCATATGGTTTGTGATTATATATTAGCTTTAATCGGTGATGCCGTAAACAGACTATTACCTTTGGCAATACCTCCTATTCCTGTAAATTCAAAGTTCAGTACTTATAATGGCCTCATTCAAAACGAGTTTGAAAAAATTACGTCTTAGCTGATAACATTTGAGGTCATTATTAATGAAAACTTTTACTAAATCTATCATCGCGGCTTTAACTGCTTCCCTTCTTTCTGCATCTTCTTTCGCTGGTACTCAAGCTGAAGAAGTACTGATTGCTGAAAAGTTAAGAGCGCCTACAGTGCAAGTGCAAGCTGCTAAGTTTGAAAACCTATCTATACTTGAAAAAGCTCAGTATCGTCGTGCCACAGAAGCAGTTGTTTGGTCAATGAACATGATGAATATCGAAGCGATGCGCTCTGGTTTGTTTGCTCTTGATAATGCCAATTACAACACGGTATTCTTTAACAGCCAGATACAAGATTGGAAATTGCAAACTACCACTACAAACAACACGACTCCGTATGTTATGGCATTCTGGAATGTTGAAGAGTCGCCAGTGGTTGTTGAAGTTCCTAAATCGGGTGGTACTGTAAACCTATTCGGTACGTTAATGGACATGCAGCACAAACCACTGGAAGATGTGGGTGCAAAAGGTTATGACCGTGGACATGGTGCTAAATACCTTATCATTTCTGAAAGCTACCAAGGCGCTATCCCGCGTGGTTACCGTGTACTAGTGCAGAAATCTAATGTAGGTTACGCCTTAATTCGTCCTATTATTCGCGGCGAAACACCTGAAAACTTAGCCGCTGCTGCTGAAGTGGCACAGAACATTAAAATTTACCCGTTAGACAAGCCTGAGCAGGTTGGTTCACATGTTGATATGTTTAACAAACATGTCGATGGCATACCACACTTTGATGCTCGTTTCTTCTCTGAACTCAATGATGTTGTTCAACGTGAAGTTATCCAGCCAGAAGATAAATCGATGTACGGTCTGTTGAACGAAATCGGTATTAAAAAAGGTGCTGAGTTCAAACCAACTGCTCGTCAACAGCAAATTTTTGAACTGGCTGCAAATGAAGCGCATGAGTACTTGAAAGAGCTTTACTTCAACAGCGGTATTACTGCGAGCTTCTACCCTGATCCATCTAACCAATGGCAGTTCATCGCTACTGCGGAAACGGTAGAGTCTGACTTTACTTATGATTTCAATACGCATATCGATATCGACTCTCGTGCAGCTACTTTTTATGCTTTGTACTCAAGTGCTAAAAATTGGAACTTCCATGATGCAGCTACGTTTTATCTGGGGTCTAATCGTGACGCTGATAACGACCAGTTAAATGGGTCTCAAACTTACACGCTAACCGTGCCAAAAGACGCACCTATCAAACACTTCTGGTCTGCTATTACTTATGACATGAATGATGCAACGTGGATGGATGGTTTACCTAAAGTGGGTGTGGCAAGCACTGATAGTGGCATTGTCGTTAATAAAGATGGTTCTGTGACTTTAACCTTTAGCCCGAACTTGCCTGCTGGTGTAAACGAAGCCAATTGGGTGCCAACAGCTGAAGGCGTTGATTATTTCGTATACTTCCGTACCTATGGACCAACGCCTGAGTTTTTCGCTAAAATGTGGGTGATCGATAGCATCCAGAAAGCGAAATAACTTAAGTTCAGCTTAAATAACAACCCAGCCCTTGCATAAGGTGAGGGCTTTTTATTAAATAAATCAAAGTTACTAATTTAATATGCTATAGCACCATTTGAGCTTAAAGGACGATGGATAGGACAGGATATCTTTCTTAGAATATGTTCAAATAAACATAACCTAAGGCCGGTTAAAACGCAGCTAAGCAACCAGCCTTTTTGTATTTAGATCAGTTTAAGTTCGTTTACCCGCACCATTGCCTGAGTGCGTTTTTTAACGCCTAACTTGCCGTAAATATTACCTAAATGCCATTTTATCGTACCTTCTGATACGAATAGATTGTCAGCAATGCTTCGGTTTGATTCACCATTTACCAGTAAAGAAATAATTTCAAGCTCTCTTTGTGTTAGCGGTTCTATTAATGGAATGACCGAGGTTTTGGCTTCCTTATTAATATCAATAACTGTAGTAGCCGATGGTAAAAGAAATTGATCTCCAACTGATGCTAATACTTGCTTTGCCATAATGGCACATTCGCCACCTTGTTTAGCTATATTTTGGATATAACTAAAGATTACTGGCCCTTCATCTATAAAACTACGCATAAAACCCAATGGTACAAATTGTTGCAAAAGGTCTTTTAACAAGCCTTCGGCTTTAACTTGGCTATTTTCAGAATGCAACTTTGAAACTAATAAAACTTTCAGTTTAAGCACCCGATAATGCCGTGAATCCAAAATAGCTAAGTCAATATCGGCTAGCAGTTGTGCCGCACTTGGTTCAGATTGGTTAAGTGCAATGTTAAGACGATATTTGGTAATATCTGCATGTTCAAGATCAGCAGGGATCAAATTAACTAAATTAATACTGTTTAACGACTCATCCTGCATTAAAGAAAATAGTAGCTGCTCAGCATGAACAAGGTTATTGCTTAAGGTAGCTAAACGAACCTGTTCCCAAAGAGCAATAACAACTAAGCGCGACCAACCTTCGTTATAACCACAGCGTTCGGCTTCCTCAAGTAAAGACACTGCTCTTTTAAAATCTTTTTTCGTTGCATAACAACGTGATAAAGTTATATAGGTCAACGCAACCAAATCTAAGGTTTTGTATTGCCTTAAATGAGTGATTTGGCCCTCAAGAATGCTTAGGGCATTATCGATATCGTTTTGTTCATACAACACCATAGCTCTTATTGGTGCCACCAACGCTTTATGAAAACCAAGCCGGGCTATATCGTCAATAAATGTTGCCTCAGTACTATTCAACTCTTTTAATGCTAACTCTAGCTGACCTTGAGACACATAAATCAAACTTAACATGAAATCAAAATACACTTCACTGATCAGGTTTGATTTGTTTTTACGCAACATAAATTGTGATTTAATCCATTTATCGGCTTTTGCAACTTTCCCGTTTAATAAAAATTTAAAAGTATTCAGATTAGCAAAACCTAATAACGAAAACGGATGATCTGAGCGCTTATTGTTGACTACTTTATCAATCGCTTGATTGAACGCCGGTATGTCATCTTTCATTAAATAAAACGAGAGTTTGGTTATGTCGTATGCATCAATTAACGGTAACTCTGCGCGTTGCTCCGAAGGCATTTCATCGAGTAAAGCCAATTTTTGTTCGGCATTACTGATATCAGCATTCAATATATTTGCCCAACAGCCAACAAAAATTATATTGGGATGACGCATTAGATCGACATTTTCTAGTTTATGGATCCAACGGGTAATTGCATTGATACGAGCATCAAACAACAAGCTGGCTAAATGCTTTTCCAATATCAAACAGGCAAAATCAATTTCATCTGCAGCAAACGCATATTCGATGGCTTCTTCATCATAACTATTATCCGCACACCATTCTGCCGCTTTTTTACAAACTTGCTGATAATATCCTGGACGGCTTAATTGCAGTTCACGGCGTAGTAATTCAGCAAATAGTTTGTGATATGAATACCACTGTCGCTGATAATCTATAGGTTGTAAAAACACGCCTTTGGCGAGAATTTCTTGAAGTATTTCCTGACTGTTTTCAATGCCAATTACAGCATTACACATTCTCACGTCAAATTTATTTAGACAACAGCTGGTAAGTAAAAAGTCAGAATGCTCGACAGGTAATGTTGAAAGAACATTTTGCACAACATAATCAGATACCAAAGGGTCGTTTAATAGCAGTTTAGGGATATTATCGGCATTTACATTTGAGTCACCAAACGCAAGGAAGCCCAGCTGCATGGCTGCGGGCCATCGTTGAGTGGCTGAAATAAAGGCCGTTTTAACGTCTTGTTGGGTATCATCCGTAAGTCTATTGTCGACAAAACACTGTGCTTCATCTTCTTGAAAGCATAAATCCTCTTGTTTAAATACTACAGCTTCGCCACTGAGCAGCATTCTACTCAAAGAAAAGTCAGGCATGCCCCTACAACTGATAATTGTTTTACAATCAGCGGGGACTAATTTAAAGCCGCGATTGATAAATTCAATCACTCCCGGTTCATTAAGCACTTCAAATTCATCGAGAAAAACATAAAATGGCTTCGGCACTTTTGCTATGACGTCCTGTAACCAGTGAAATGGTGATTCACAATGTTCAGGTACTTCAAAAGTGTCATCAAGGCCTCGGCTAACTAACCGAGAAAGGCTACGCAAATAAGGCGTTAAATCGTTGTCAGTTTCACTAAGAGTAAGCCAGGCAATATTTTCTTGCTGATCTTTAAGTTGCTGAAAGTATTGCCGCATAACAGTGGTTTTACCATACCCTGCAGGCGCTTGCAGAACGACAACTTTACAATGAGAAGGTAGATTATTGATCCGATCAAGAATTCGTTTTCGAACTATTGTGTCAGCACCAAGTTTTGGTGGAATTGTATTGCTTGTTAACATTTAAAATCCCATAAAATAGTGAACAATAGTGAACCTTTTATTCTATAATTAAACATTATTTATTTTCATCATTCAACAACTTAAAATTAATTTTATTGCTATCCATTTAGCTAGTTTGATTATAGCAGTACTTGTTCAATTTCAACTTGATAAGTGTCAATAATATGTTGATAATTTTTGTGTGACTTTATTATTGGTTGGCGATTTCATCGTTATTATCAGGCAAATGTTTAGCCATAAATTCAACCATCATATCTATCGCTTGCTTGCTTTCGGGCAACCAAGAAAATAATGGATGCACATGAGGCATGTCTTTCCAAATATGTAATCGTGCTTCAACACCTGCATCCACTGCTTTTTTCATCGCACTTGCTGAATGGTTAAAAATCAACTCGTTACTTCCCACATGGCATTGTAGTGGTGGAAATCCGTTATAGTCGGCATATAGTGGCGAGATCAAAGGATCTTTCTGATTAATCTCATTTGGTAAATATAAATTAATCATGGCTGCCAGAGATTGCTTGTTCAACATAGGATCGACTGACTCTAAGTTCGGCTCCAGCGCCATGAGATCTTCAATAGAGCAATTGGTACCAGGAGATAACAACACAGCCGCTGCAGGTTTCCTTTTCCCGGCATCTCGAATTTTTTGTAGTGTAGTCAAGGTTAAACAACCACCGGCTGAGTCACCGGCAATAATAATATTTTCTGCCTTGTAGCCTTGTTGTAATAACCAGCAGTAACTTTGATAACAATCATTCACGCCAGCTGGAAATGGATGTTCTGGAGCAAGGCGGTAATCAGGAACTAAAGCATTAGCATTGAGTTTACGACATAATTGGGCAACTAAAGCGTTATAAGTTTTTGGCATATGTATACAAAAGCCACCGCCATGAAAATATAGAATTACCCTTTGTGGTTGTAGTTTTGTTGTTGTAGTTAACCACTGAGCGGAAACGCCATTAGCATCAACCTCAGCTATTTGCATATCAGTAACGCTTCTGCCACTTACAAAGTCTACTTTGCTGGCAAATTGTCTAAATTGATCGATATTAAATGGTTTATTCATGTGTCGCTTAACAAAGCAACGCATTAAATCATTGGTTCGTCGCGCCTGCCAACTCACCTCATCGTTCACATAAACCTGTGATGACAAAGGATAATCCTCAATTACTTTTTCCATTAGTCCATTTCCCTCTAATGTTAAGCCGCTAATTTGCTATGTTTAAACGTCTAGCAGATTTTTCTGGCGGTTTTATAATGAATTGTGTCGATGTTCTTAAACGTTTATTGCTTTTATAAATTGGCCAATGCGTTTAATTGCGGTCCGCCCTTCGGGCAAACCAACCGCGGCAATATGCCAACAACTTGGTACGTCTTGCCAAACATCCAATGTAGCCATTCCGCCCGCTTCAGCTATCGACTCACTCAGCCTGATCGAGTCATCGAGTAGCATTTCGCTGTCAGACACTTGCAGTAGCACAGGTGGTAATGAGGATAAATCTGCTAACAGCGGTGATACTTCTGGTGAAGATGCTTCGATACTTTCAGGTAAGTAGTATCCAATACCGCGTTCGAATACCGCCGATGTATTACAACAGTCTATGTCTTTTAAGGTAAACATAGAATTTGATGAAAGGGTAAGATCGTATAAACCTGACAAACCAATAACTGCCTGTGGCTGGGCTTTGTTTTGATCTCGCAAAGTAATAGCAAGCTGTATTGCCATCCCTGCTCCAGATTGATCGCCGGCAATATAAAGGCCATTATCTGCTTCTACTGTTGTCAGTAAATATTCATATACTGATTGCACGTCATTTTGAGCTGCCGGATATGGGTGTTCAGGGGCAAGGCGAAAATCAGGTACTACAACGGTCAATGATAATATTTTAGCCAACTCACACGTTACACCGCGGTGACTTAATGGCGAGCCCAATGAAAAACAACCACCATGAATATAAAGAAGAATGCCCTTTGGCTTACTTTGCTCTGGATATATGACTTCACAAGGCACGCCATTTATGACTTGTTGCTCAAGTACAAGAGAACGACACGGAGATGGCATAAAGGTATTGATTACGCTATCAAGCTCTTTTCTTGCCTGTTCTAGCTTTAAATCGCCATTAAACCGAGGTTTATACATGACTTTTAAATACTTTTTTAATAAAAAATTTTGAACACTCAATGCAATAACCTTAAGTTGAAAGCCCTACAATCGACTAACCGCTTTGTCAGACTATTTAATAAAGTGTTAATTTTGCAGCGTTAAAGGGCGTTCAGCAATGACAATAAGACACTTAAAAATCAACAAATTCACTCTATCAAGATAAGAACGTAACGCTGTCTGATAGCATCGCCCTACTTGTTCGAGCATTGTTAGCAAGTTGGCTTTTATCTTCATAACCAAACGACAGGCCGACCAAAACACCCATAGATTCAGGGATGTTTAACGTATCTTTAATTATTTGAGGATAAAAACTTAGTGCTCCCTGAGCACAACTACCAATACCGAAGGATTCCATGATTAACATGAGTGACTGTAGATAGATGCCAATATCTAAAGCGTTGTTAATTTCAAATGATGTTGGCATACAAATAATCGCAACATGTGGCGCGCCAAAAAACTCATAATTTCTCAGTAATGCTTGTTTACGTTCGGCTTTATTCCCACGTTCAACCCCCATGGCATGATAAAGTGCTTTAGCACACTCTATTTGCCTGACTTGATGCTCGCCTTTAAAGTCTGAATAATACTGAAAATCACTTTCTGGTTTTGTATTAGTCATCACTGTATTGACTAAGTTTCGTTTTAAATTGTCTTTAACATTTGCTGAAGCAACGAACGTTTTCCATGGTTGAGTATTACAATTAGATACAGCGTGCTGGGCAAGGGTAAAAATTTCTTCTAAGAGCTCTGGCGTAACTTCTTTGTTCAGAAAACCACGCACAGAATGGCGTTGCTTCAACAGTTGTTTAAGAACGGTAGATGGCATGTTTTTCTCTCTAATTTTAAAGCTGCGAGTTTAAAACCTCGCCAACCGAGTCAACTGGGCTGCGAGGTTAATCCTTGCCTACTACGTTATTGGTTGGCGGGACTTTAGTTTCGAACAATTTTTTTATTCGCTAAAAATTGCTCTGGCAATGATCAATTTCATAATTTCAGAGGTTCCAGCAAAAATTCGTGTAATACGAGCATCGGCAAAAACTTGTGAAATTGGGTACTCATCCATATAGCCCGCACCGCCATGTAATTGCACCCCTTCATCGGCAACATCACATAACAGTTCACTGGTTAACAATTTCGCCTGCGACGCACCAACACTGTCATGATCACCACGATTGATATTTGCTACCAGGGTATCGGTATAGGCGATTGCCATATCAATACGAGCACGTAACTCTGCCATTTTAAATTGCGTATTTTGCATAGCCGATAATGGCTTACCAAATACTTTTCTGTCTTGAACAAAATCTTTGGTTAGCTTAAACGCGTATTCAGCAGTACCAACGTTCCATACCGCACAAATTAGGCGTTCTTCAGCTAAACCGCCCATCAAGTACTTAAAGCCCTGGCCTTCAACCCCAATAAGGTTTTCTTTTGGTACTTTTACGTTATCAAAAAACAATTCTGCCGTATCTTGTGACTTCATTCCCATCTTTTTAAGGTGTGCACCACGTTTAAAGCCTTCCCAGTTCGCTTCAACTACAAACAAGCTTATTGCATGTGGAACAGTAGGTTCTGTACGAGCTGCAACAACAAAAATATCGCCACAAATACCATTTGAAATGTAGGTTTTGTTACCATTAAGAACATAATGGTCACCGTTATCAACAGCTGTTGCGCGCATACCAGCTAAATCAGATCCTGCATCAGGCTCGGTCATCGCTACGCCTAATATATACTCACCGGTGATTGCTTTAGGAATGTATTTTTCCTTTAGATAATCACTGCCGTGATTCATAATATATGGAGCAATGATAGTGCTGTGTAACTGCGGCATAAATCCGGTTTCACCACAAAGGCCTATTTCTTCGGAAATAATTTGCTGAAAACGAAAATCGTCAATGGCTAATCCACCTAATGATTCTGGCGCTTGCGGGATCAAAAAGCCCATTTCGCCAGCTTTTAAGTAGACTTCGCGCGGGACAATACCGGCTTCGCGCCATTCTTCTCTATGAGGAACAACCTCTTGTTGAAGAAATGCTCGAAAAGAGTCCCTAAACATATTGTGATCTTCATCAAAATTATAACGTTTCATTGTTAATCCTATATTTAAATCTGAAAAATGATAATGCTGGCATTAACTGAGAACGTAAAACCAGCATGATACCAATCTGCATAAAGATATAGTCATTCTTTATGCAGAATGGTATTAAGTATTTATAAAGCAACTATCGCTTCGCCAATTAAAGATTGTGTGCCATCTTGCTTGCACGCTTGAATTGCTACACGAGCACATTGCTCATCATTATGAGTGATTAGTTCAACCACCTCACCAGAGCAGGTGATAACATCTTTTAATTGAGTGATGGCAGCAAATTTGTTACTAAACTTACGCAGTTGCGATTGTGGTTGCCAGTTAGTCAATAAACGACCTAAATACGCCATTGATAACATACCGTGGGCAAATACATCTGGCATACCTGCTTTTTTGGCAAAATCGCTATCGATATGAATTGGGTTATGATCGCCCGAAGCACCTGCATATAAAGCAAGAGTAAAACGGCTAATTGGTGGTAAAGTTAGTTCAGGTAACTTAGTACCTACAGTAATATTCGTCATGATAATCCCCTGCTTAAACGTTACGGTATACAAGTGTTACACTTGCTTGCGCCATTAACTCACCGTCTTGATTTGTGTAGCTATTCTCCATAACTACAAACTCAAGAGCGCCGCCTTTTTTGTCAAAAATATTTTTTAACTTTGAGCTGACAGTAATCGTATCACCGGCATGAATTTGGCCAAAATAATTGAACTCTTGCGTGCCGTGTAATACACGACCGATATCAAGATTTAGTAAACCTATTACAGGTAACAGCTCTGGACCTTCCATATCTAATGAGAACGGGAATGTAGGCGGAGCTGGCAAAGCTTTGTAACCAGCAGCAATAGCCGCTTCTTCATCGATATAAATTGGATTAGTTTCACCAATTGATTTGGCGAAAAATTTTAATCGACCTTTTTCAACATCAACCTTAAAGCTATCAAATTGATGGCCTATTTTTGTTTTATCTAACATCATGTTTCCTAAAACTAGCGCGATTTAATCGCGCTATAAGTAATTCATTGATACCAATTGGTATCACTATAAAGCGCGGTACATAGTAACGACTGCAGCGCCACCTAAACCTAGGTTATGTTGTAGGGCAATATTTGCACCTTCAACTTGACGTTTACCCGCTGTACCGCGTAAATGCCATACCAATTCAGTACACTGAGCTAAACCGGTTGCACCTAAAGGATGACCTTTTGACATTAATCCACCTGATGGATTAACCACTACTTGGCCGCCATAGGTATTCTGCTTATCATTAATGAACTTTTCAGCTTGACCTTCACCACATAAGTCTAACCCTTCGTAGGTAATAACTTCATTTGGTGTAAAACAGTCATGCAGTTCAACAACATCAACCTCTTCTGGCCCAACACCTGCTTGCTCATATACTTGACGAGCGGCTTCTTTAGTCATGTCACTACCAATAATTCTCATTGGATCGGTCCATGTATCAGCAATATCGGTGATCATAGATTGACCAATGATCTCAACGTTCGCTTTGATATTGTGTTTTTTAGCAAACTCTGCTGAACAAACAACTACCGCTGCTGCACCACAAGTTGGTGGACACGCCATAAAGCGCGTTAAGTACGGTGGGTAAATTGTTGGTGCTGACATTACTTCATCAAGAGTCATTTCATTGGCAAATAATGAGTACGGGTTGTTCACTGCATGAGAGCGAGTTTTAACCGATACCTTACCGAAGATGTCTGGATTGGCACCGTACTTGTCAATATAGGCAGTACCGGCTTGTCCAAACATTTTAAGAGCAAGTGGTCCTTGATGACAATCAGCTACTTCATCTAATTTTTTTAATACATTATCAAATGGAGATTCACGATCGTCCCAATGAGATCCAAGAGCGCCTGGCTGCATTTCTTCAAAACCAAAGGCTAAAGCACAATCAACTGCACCTGAGGCTACCGCTTGACGAGCTAGAAACAGTGCCGTTGAACCTGATGAACAGTTATTGTTTACGTTTATTAATGGGATACCTGTCATACCAACATCGTATAAAGCATGTTGACCACAACAACTGTCACCGTAAACATAACTGGCATATGCTTGTTGAACTTGCTTAAATTCGATACCAGCATCTTTAACTGCGTCTTTAATAGCTGAACTTGCCATTACTCGATAAGGTTGTTGTTGACCTGGTTTACAAAACTTGGTCATGCCAACACCGGCAACTCTTGCATTATTCATAATTTTTTCCTAATTAACTTTTATATTTATTTTTTAGCTGCGAGTAAGTCAATACCAACCATTTTACCAACAGCGTTAAATGTACTTACGATACTTTCCGCTGGTGCAGAGTTACTAAAGTCACAAATGGCATCCCATTTAGACGCAACATCTTCAGCGCTAACATCTTTATCAACACCAAAGGCATAACCTTCACTACGTTCTACTCGAACTTTTGCGAACCAGCTGGCGCCTACTTCATAAACTCCACCTGTGTCTTTGTTATCTTCACTACATAGTTTTACTACTAGTGGTACCACGTAATCTGGAGAGGTTGCTTTTAAGATATCTTCGCCCCAAATCGTTTCTGTTAATCGAGAGCCAGCAATAGGTGCAATAACATTTACGTGAACATTTTTGCGAGCGCCTTCAATGGCCAACGTTTTACCTAAGCCCAATAATGCAGATTTTGCAGAACTGTAGTTTGCTTGACCAAAGTTTCCGTAAATACCAGCTGCAGAAGTGGTAAAAATAACTCGACCAAAGCCTTGGTTAACCATGTAAGGCCATGCTGCCTTAGTAAGTTTATAAGCACCGTCTACGTGAACTTTATAGATAAGTTCCCAATCAGTGTCTGACATTTTAGTGAAACTAGAATCACGTAAGATACCGGCGTTGTTTACTAAAATATCAACACGACCAAAGTTATCAATTGCGGTTTGTACAATCTTTTCACCAAACTCAACTGAATCATAGTTTGCTACTGCATCACCACCAAAGGCTTTAATTTCAGCTACTACTACATCTGCTGCAGAGCTACTTGCTCCTTCACCAGCACCACTACCACCTAGATCATTTACTACAACTCGTGCACCACGCTTTGCAAATTCAATAGCATACGCTCTGCCTAAACCGCCACCTGCACCAGTAACAATAACTACCTTGTCAAAAAATTTAATGTCGCTCATAAAGAATCACCTTGTATAATTGTTGTTTTTAAAATTAAACGTTTCATAGATGCGGTAAATATTGAACAGTTTGCAGTAATTCAACAATGACAGAAAAGTACTTTAAAATTAGCAAAAATGTGACAATTGACGATAATCATTAATAATATAAACAGCTTATTGCATTATCTGATGTTGTCGTTATAGTATGCGCCAACATAATACCTTGTAATCGAGTTGCTCTAATTTAACGGTAATATTTTTGTTATATTAGAATGGCTACTTATATTGGAAGGTTTGTTTCTGTTGGCTTCGATAAATTTACGGGTGAAAGCATGGAAAAAACGACTATATTGTGTCATTACGTTAAGGCATTAATGGCCAGTCTAGAAAGAAATGGTCATGACCCTATACCACTATTGCACTATGCTGGTATCCCTTTAGAAGTGGCCGAAGATGCCAATGCCCGAATTCCTTATCGTAATTTTATCAAGCTCATACGTAAAAGCGTGGTAACAATGCAAGATGAATATATGGGCTTAGTAGATCCTGCTGTACCTCTTGGTTCATTTTTCTATGCCGGCCATCTATTTATTGGTGCGCCAAATTTAAAACGAGCACTAGAGTTGGGCATTGGATATTACCAACACATAAGTGATGCCTATGAACTTAACATGATCGAAGAAGGTGATATTGTTCGTTTAGAAGTAAAAATAGCAAAACCAGAGTTCGACCCGGATCATCTATTTGCAGAATTTGTTCTTTGTGCTTGGCACAGAACTGCTTGTTGGTTAATCAGTAAAAATATCATTTTAAAAGAAGTAAATTTTGATTTCTCTGCCCCGGATCATGAAAGCGAATATCGCTATTTATTTCCATGCCCGAGAAACTATAATCAAAGTTGTTTAAGTTTAAGTTTTAGTACTGATTATATGTTTATGCCAATTACCCAAAACTCAGTAACTGTAATGGATTACATCCGAAAATCACCTGAGAATGTATTGCTTAATCCTGTAGAAGATGACAGTTACAGTACAAAAATACGGCTGGAGATTGAAGCTTGTGAAAATAATAGCTTTCCAACCTTCGAACTTATTGCTGAAAAGTTTTTTATGACTCCAAAAACATTGCGAAAAAAACTCAAAAGCGAAGGCGTGACCTACCAAAAAATTAAAGATATTATTCGCCGAGACATCGCTATTTATCATCTAACCCAGCATAAATGGTCAATAAGCGAAATAGCCATTAAAATAGGCTTTAGCGAACCTGGTGCATTTATTCGTGCTTTTAAAGGGTGGACTGGTGTTACCCCAAGAGCTTATCGAGAAACTGACAGCGAAAGTTAAACTGTTTCACGGTTAAAATAGTTTCTATACTAATAACAAAGGGATCTAAGATCCCTTGCTTTATATAAAGATTGATACTCATCACTCTAAACCACATCTGCAAACTTATGCTCTACCCTCCCTCACTATATAAAAAATTTATACTACTACTCATTTTAATTATTTCAACAATATGATTTTAGGCAATACAATCAGGGCAATTAGATTGATGTACACAGGAGTTTTTTATGAAAACTATAGCAAAATTATCTATTGGCCTGATGGCCATTTTAACAGCCCATTCAACAACGGTATTGGCTGAAGAAGAAGTTCAGGATATGTCGGATCCACTTGCCGTTTATTCGCAATTCGGTGCTGGTGTTACCAATAAAGGCTTAAACCTAAAATATGGACAAAGTTACGATACTGGTAACCCAAATACGTTTGGAATGAATGTACTTGAATTAAAAGGCCTTGGAGGTGAAGACTTAGGTTGGGATAACAACGCAGTTAAAGATAACTCTGTTGACTCATTTCGTTTTCGAAACTTTCAAGTAGACATGACTAATGGTAGAGGTTCTCAACTAGATATATCTTTAGGTCTAGATGCAAATGCATTAGCCGACGAATCTGGTTCAGTGTCATATTCATTCATTCAAGCATTACCAAAGTTTGGTAAGTTAAGCCTCTTCCCATTAGCAGGTGTTGGTGCAGGTATTGCAAACAATGCTCTTGAAGATGATGGCACGGTTGATAGTGGCTACTCAGTTCAAGGAACTTATTACCTTGTTGGTATGTATTCAAAATACGCAATTACTGATAAATTATGGGTAAACTACAATCCATTTTATCTGGAAACACTATCGGGCTCAGATGTTTATCAAAATAATGCATATGGTCAAGATGAAAGTTCAATCTTAACCCACGAAGCTTCAGTAGGTTATCAGTTCACACCTAGATTTAACCTTAGGTATTTTGCCAACTGGAACGAAAATGTGTCTTTTGACAATGGTGATCATAGAATAGAATTTAATTATCAATTCTAGCTAACTACCATCAGAATTATTTTTTAACAACCATAACCGCTGTATAGCAATGTTTAATCGATTATAAGGAGCCGAAATTTCGCAGAATTTTACTGAAACACTTTGGCTATTAAAACAATTAACACTTGCCAATAAAATTATTTTTTAACACATTTAAGTGCTCTTTTGAGCACTTTTTTTTACTTAAGGGATGGCTTAAGTTCTGAACTTCAAAAAGATGGAATGTCAATCATCATAAACCGTACATCCTCGCCAACGACATTGATCCATCTATTATAACTCCTACATTATTTGACAAACATACATATTAAGTATTAATGCATGCTTTTTTAAAATTCATTGTCCATGTTGAATTATAAATAACGCCTCTAAATTTGAACTATCTACAAACCAACTAAATAAGCAAGACTTATTTTGATATTCTTTTAAAATGATACCTAACAAAAACAACAAACCCAACCCACTGTAATACATGACAATTTCATTTACAAAAAACAAATTGAGAAATGAGCCCCACAGGTACTATAAGATATATTTATACTAGGTGCGTTTCGTTTAATTTCAAAAATTTTCTCAATTTAGTTAAAGTTCTTTTCGAAATCAGTTATCAGTTAACGCTGCTGACATCCAACTTACTAAGGGTTTAATTATGACTTTAAATAGCAAATTAACAAAATGTGCCATAGGCCTAGGGTTGCTGGTTACATCAGCTGCTAGCATGGCGACTACAGATACATCAAAGCCAAACAT
Organism: Thalassotalea psychrophila; assembly: GCF_031583595.1. NCBI lineage: Bacteria > Pseudomonadati > Pseudomonadota > Gammaproteobacteria > Alteromonadales > Colwelliaceae > Thalassotalea > Thalassotalea psychrophila. The sequence continues at coordinate 2,284,443 of NZ_CP134145.1, read as the reverse complement.
TCTTGCCATTTGGGGTGATGATATCGGCATTTATAATATTAGTGCGTATAACCACGGCATGATGGGTTATCAAACACCAAACATCGATAGAATTGCCGATGAAGGTGCTTTGTTTACCGATCAATATGCTCAACAAAGCTGTACCGCAGGTCGTTCTTCTTTTATTTTAGGTCAAGAACCTTTCAGAACCGGTTTAATGACCATCGGCATGCCAGGTTCAACCCATGGTATTCCTGACTGGGCACCAACAATGGCTGATGTTGCTAAAGATAACGGCTATATGACTGGCCAATTTGGTAAAAACCATTTGGGCGATCAAGACAAGCATTTACCAACCAAACATGGTTTTGATGAGTTTTTTGGTAACCTTTACCACTTAAATGCTGAAGAAGAGCCGGAAACGTACTATTACCCGAAAGATCCAGAGTTCAAGAAAAAATATGGCCCACGTGGTGTACTACACACTTATGCCGACGGTCGTATGGAAGATACAGGTCCATTAACCAAAAAACGTATGGAAACAGCTGATGAAGAGTTTTTAGGTGAAACATTAAAATTCATCGACAAAGCACATAAAGCCGAAAAACCATTCTTTATTTGGTACAACAGTACTCGTATGCATGTTTGGACGCATTTACAAGAAAAATGGCAAGGTAAATCTGGCATTAGCATTTATGCAGATGGCATGTTGGAGCATGATGAACAAGTTGGAATCTTGCTAGACAAACTTGACGATTTAGATATTGCTGATAACACCATTGTTATTTACACAACTGATAACGGCGCAGAAACATTCACTTGGCCAGACGGTGGTAACACCCCATTCCATGGCGAAAAAGGTACTACTTATGAAGGCGGCATGCGTGTTCCACAACTTGTAAGATGGCCTGGCACAATTAAACCTGGTTCAAAGGTTAACGCGATGATGTCTCATCTTGACTGGATGCCTACTTTGGCCGCAGCAATGGGTAATGACACCTTAGTTGCAGACCTGAAAAAAGGCGATGAGATCAATGACAAAAATTGGCGTGTTCATTTAGACGGTTTCAACTTCAAACCATTCTTCGAAGGTAAAATAGATGAAGCACCTCGCGATACTATTATGTACTTTAGTCAAACAGGTCAATTAAACGCGATTCGTTGGAATGACTGGAAAGCAAGCTTCGCATTGGTAAAAGGCGACATGGCTCGTGGCATACGTGAAGTACCAGCATGGCCGCAATTAGTAAACTTGCGTGCTGACCCGTTTGAAAAAGGTCCTACAGAGTCTTCAATGTATATTCGTTGGATGGTTGATAACATGTGGGCATTTGTACCAGTAAGCGGCAAGGTTCAAGAGTTCCTGGGGTCACTAGAAGGATACCCAATGCAAGCTGGTCAGAGTTTTGGTGCTGCAGATATTGACTACACAACATTACAAATGAAAGCGTTTGTAAACAAAGTTCAAACTGAACTTGCTGACAAATAATATGAGTACATCCTAATTAAATATAGCCCTGATAAGTTTTTGAACTTGCAGGGCTATTTTTGTATTTTATTTGCCCATAAATCGATAACTTTACATCCTTAGACTATAGTTAATTTGAATAAAACAAACATTTAACCATAGATAAATTAAGGGTACTTATGAAAAGAAGTAAGAAATTTTTTTTAGGGATGAGCATGTTGATTCTATCAACTTCTGCGTTCGCAACCACAGACACCTCCAAACCCAATATTCTTTCAATTTGGGGCGATGATATTGGACCATTTAATATTAGCGCATATAATCGCGGCATTATGGGCTACAGAACTCCAAATATCGATCGCATTGCCAATGGTGGTATTTTGTTCACAGATTCTTATGGCGATCAAAGCTGTACCGCAGGTCGTGCAGGTTTTATTACTGGCCAGCACCCTATTCGTACCGGTTTGACAAAAGTTGGCTTACCAGGTGCAAAAGAAGGCATAAGTAAAAAAGATCCAACTATTGCAGAGCTATTAAAACCTCATGGTTACATGACTGGCCAATTTGGTAAAAACCATTTAGGCGATCAAGATGAACATTTACCAAGTAATCATGGCTTTGATGAGTTTTTTGGTAACCTATATCACTTAAATGCTGAAGATGAACCAGAACATCCTGATTACCCGAAAGACCCAGAGTTTAAAAAACGCTTTGGTCCGCGTGGCGTTATTAACTCGTTTGCTGATGGTAAAGTAGAAGATACAGGGGCATTAACTAAAAAACGTATGGAAACCATTGATGAAGAAGTATTGGCTAAAACATTAAAGTTTATCGATAAAGCCCATGCCGCCAAAAAGCCTTTCTTTGTCTGGTTTAATACCACTCGCATGCATATTTGGACCCGATTAAAGCCTGAATCTCAAGGCGTAACCGGTCAAGGAATCTATGCTGATGGTATGGTAGAGCATGATGGCCATGTTGGCCAATTACTTGACAAACTTGATGCTCTTAAAATAGCTGATAATACCATTGTTATGTATACCACTGACAATGGAGCTGAATTGTTAGCATGGCCCGATGGTGGTTACACGCCATTCAGGGGAGAAAAGAATTCTAACTGGGAAGGTGGTTACCGCGTCCCTATGATGGTGAGTTGGCCAGGTAAAATTAAGCCCAATCAAGTGTCTAATGAAATTATCTCTTTACAAGACTGGATGCCAACTATTTTGGCTGCTGTAGGTGATACCAACATTAAAGCAGATCTTAAAAAAGGTAAAACCGTTGCAGGAACTAAATATAAAGTACATTTAGACGGTTTTAATTTCTTGCCGCACTTCTTAGATACGTCTAAAGAAGGACCGCGTAAAGAGTTTATCTACTCATCAGATACCGGAGAAGTAGTCGCTATTCGTGATGGTGATTATAAAATGGTGTTCAGAGCACAGGCTTGTCATGGATTGGAAACTTGGATATGCCCTTGGAAAGTGTTGCGTGCTCCAAAAATGTATAACTTGAGAATGGACCCTTACGAACGTATGGACCATGAAGCGAGTAATTACGGTCAATGGTATATGGAACATATGTTCTTGATGGCACCATCGATGTATAAGGTGGCCAAGTTTAAACAAACCTTTAAAGACTTCCCGCAACGTCAAAAACCAGGAAGCTTTGTACCATAAATAAAAACATTGAAAGAACGTTAAGACCATCATTGGTAACAATGATGGTCTTTTTATCCAAATTTACAAACCAACATAAATTTCTATCCAAACACAATATATCAACAGGGTTATCTATGAAAACTTTTCATTTCGTTAAATGCAATATGCGACAAGCTTTGATTTACTTCTCTTTAGCATGTGCAGTTTTCTTTTTTCCAATGATGGATGTATCTTTGGCTGCGCAAAATGCTAAACCGAAATTAATCTTACAAATAACCGTTGATCAGTTGCGTGGTGATATGCCCTTTCAACATCAAGATAGATTTGTTGACAATGGCTTTAACTATCTTCTAAAACAAGGGACTGTATATAGAGATGCTCACCATAACCATGCAAACAATGAAACGGTTGTTGGTCACGTTACTTTAGCGACCGGCGCTTATCCATCCAGCCACGGTTTAATCGGTAATATTTGGTATGACCGTAAAGCAGGTACCACGGTTTATAATATAGAAGATCCAAAATATCATTTGCTGTCGAAAAATGCAGACGTTGATAAAAAAACGGAAATTGATCCAACCCAAAAAGCCGCCAATGTCGATGGCCGCTCACCAAATACAATCAGTAGCTCTACATTTTCTGACGAAATTCTTATTGCCAGTGCTGGAAAATCGAAAGTATTTGGCGTTTCAATAAAAGATAGAGGCGCTGTATCTATGGCTGGCCACGGTGGTAAAGCGCTTTGGTTTTCAAAGGCAAAACAAGAGTTTGTGTCGAGTAGTTATTACTATGAAGAATACCCAAGTTGGGTAACTGATTGGAACGCAAAAAAACTTCCAGCAACGTATTTGAATAAGAAGTGGGAATTGTTACACGATAAAAAAAGTTATTTATTTGCCGATAAAGATGATAACAAATGGGAAATGGATTTAGCCAAATATGGCAGAACATTTCCACACTCCTTTGGCGATTCCAAGTACTTTAGTACCCTACTTACCATAAGTCCTGTTGGTGATGAGCTAACCGTAGATTTTGCCAAACAACTCATTATCAATGAAAAGTTGGGTAAGGATAATGTTACTGATTATTTGTCGATCAGTTTATCTGCAACTGATTATATTGGTCATTTTTTCGGGCCTTCTAGCCTTGAAAGTGAAGATAATTTATTAAGGTTAGACAAAACATTAGCTGATTTATTAAGCTTTATTGATAAGCAGGTTGGTTTAGATAATACCATTATCGTGTTATCAGCAGACCATGGTGGTCCCGATGCTCCTGGTTATTTACAAGAGCAGCAACTGCAAGGTAAAAACGTAAATCAAAACAAGTGGGAAGATTTTGCACCTATCGTTAATGTTAAAAAGACACTAGGCATCAAAGAAGACTTAATTGAAGGCTACCATCACCCATACATCTACCTTAACCATAACGTGATAGACAAACACAACTTACCTCTGGCTGACGTACAGAATCGAATTGCCAGAGCTATACTTTTAGATAAAGACGTGTACAGAGCGATTGCCAGTAACAATATTGAACGTGGCTCATTAAGTAATACCAAACTCAACACGGCCGTAATAAACAATTATTACCCTGGTCGTTCTGGTGATATATACATCGTTTATAAACCGCAAGAATTTATCAATGACCTTGATGGCCTAAAAGTAACTTCGGTTCACGGCGCTCCTTGGACGTACGATACATTTGTGCCAGTTATCTTTGCAGGTCCAGGTATAACAGCAAAACATATCTATCGAAGAGTGGAGACTGTTGATGTAGCACCAACATTATCTGCACTACTAAATATTAAACCACCATCAGCATCAGAAGGAAAAATCCTTGAAGAAATTTTTAAGTAAGGTTAATCTTAAACTAACATGTTTTACTATATTTTTTATAGTCTTAGGTCACAATGCAAATGCCAGTGACGACATAGAAAATGGTACAACAGATGGTAAAGCAGTAGTTGCACATACTCTTTCTAGCACAGCTAAAAACGCTCTATTAAACGATATGATTTGGGTTGAAGGTGGAAGTTTTTTAATGGGCTCTGACGCACCTACGGCAAGAAACAGAGAAAATACCGTACATACAGTTAGCCTTGATGGCTTTTACATTGGCAAAACTGAAGTTCAAGCTTTACTGTGGGAAGAGATTATGGGATGGAATACAGCTTACTTTACCTGTGCTACCTGCCCTATGAATAACATTAGTTGGTTTAATGTGCAGATTTTCATTGAACGTTTGAACAAAGCAACAGGAATGGAGTTTCGTTTACCTACAGAAGCGGAATGGGAATATGCCGCAAGAGGTGGGCAGAAGTCGAAAGGCTTTATTTACAGTGGTTCAAACGATATCGCCGATGTTGCCTGGTATCAAGCGAACTCAAAAAATAGAAGCCAACCGGTCGCTTTAAAGCAACCAAATGAGTTAGGTTTATACGATATGACGGGGAACTTATGGGAGTTTTGCCAAGACGATATGGATCGAAATACCTACAGTAAAAAGCCAAGGACCAACCCACTTTTCGTGCGTTCAACAGATCCTAAACAAAAAACCATGAAGGTTATTCGTGGCTCTGGCTATGAGTTTGACCCTGATGAATCAGAAGTATATCGTCGTGATGGCGCTACCAACAACGTTCGCATGCCCGACATTGGCTTTCGTTTAGCTTTGAGTAAGAAATAATATGAGATCAACTTATCAGCTTTTAACATTAATTATAATAAATTTAGTATTACTAATATTAAGCTGCAAAGTTATTGCCGCAGAATACGTGGGCACAGAGCAATGTACTGATTGCCACAATGAACAAGCTAAAGCATGGCAAGGATCTCACCATGATATGGCTATGCGCCATGCCAAGCCAGACTCAGTACTAGGCGACTTTAATAATGTTAGTCTTGAATTTAGAGGAAAAACCAATCGCTTTTACATGAAGCAAGACCAGTACTGGGTAAATATAGAAGGCCCTGATGGAAAGTTTCATGATTACCAAATTAAATACACCTTCGCCTATGAACCCCTGCAGCAATACATGGTGGAATTTAGCGATGGTCGAGTACAGCTGATCCCTTTTGCCTGGGATTCCCGTACGAAGGATAATGGTGGTCAGCGCTGGTTTGATTTATACCCACAATTTACTCAGAATCATCAAGAATATTTTTGGACCAACAATGGCCAAAACTGGAATTACATGTGTGCTGATTGTCATTCTACCGATGTTAAAAAGAATTTCGATGTAAAAACCAATACTTACAAAACCAGTTTTAAAGAAATAAACGTGGGCTGTGAGGCGTGTCATGGTCCCGCGAGTGAGCATTTAACCTGGACCGACAGTGCAGACAAAAAGGTAAAATTTTCTGGCTTTAAGCGCAACATAACAAAATCAGTAAGTAACTGGGTATTAGAACAAGGCAAAACCACATTAACTCCAGAGAAAATAGAACATAGTGAGCAAACCCTAGTTTGTGCGCAATGTCATTCTCGGCATGTACAAATAAGTGATAAAGATCATGTCAAAAGCAAAGAATTTGGTGACAGGTACCTTTTAAGCCTATTAGAGCCAAACTTGTATTACCCGGATGGCCAAATTTATGATGAAGATTTTGTTTATGGCTCATTCTTACAAAGCAAAATGAGTAAGAATGGTGTGGTGTGCAGTAATTGCCATGATCCTCATAGCGCAAAGTTAACCATAGCTAAAGAATCCGTGTGTCTGCAATGTCACTTACCAAAAACCTATGCCTCCGAGCAACATCACCACCACAAAGACGACTCGGCCGGTGCACAATGTGTAAGTTGTCATATGCCTGAGACGACCTACATGCAAGTGGACGATAGAGCTGACCATGCATGGCACATACCTCGCCCTGATATAGCGGAAGCACTTGGTACGCCTGATACATGTTTAAGTTGTCATACTGATAAAACTAGCCAATGGAGTAAAGGCAACACTGAAAAATGGTACCCCGATTCTACAATAACCAGTGAACGTCATTTTGCTCCAGTATTTGCCGGTGCAGATAGAAATATGGCCAGTATGGCGACTCCCCTTTCACAAATTGCTCAAAACACTCATTACTCAGACATAGTAAGAGCTTCTGCGTTAGCACGGATGCAACCCTTTGCTGATACAAATACTTTGATTGCCATTGCACGAGGTGCAAAAAGCCCTGATAGTACTATACGTGTAGGTGCAATTAGAGGCGCAATAGGCATACGAGGCGCAGAACGTTGGAGAGTTGTTGCTCCTTTATTGGCAGATAAAGTGCTAAGCGTTCGTACCGAAGCGGCTCTGGCATTGATCCCTTTATGGAGTGAACTTTCTGCCGCTAATAAAGAACACTTAACTCCTGCATTAAACGAATATATTGATGTCCAAAACTTTAATAGTGATAGAGGTTATGCCCATACTAATAAGGGCAATGTTTATACCCATCAAGCACTATATAATAAAGCCGAATCGGCTTACAAAGAAGGCATACGAATAGAACCTATTTTTGCTAATGCCTATATAAATTTAGCCGATTTATTTCGACGCCAAAATCAGGACGGTAAAGCTATTTCCGTTTTAGAACAAGGTATGCGAGCAATACCAGATAATGGCAATTTTGCTTATAGTATTGGTCTGGCTCATATTCGTAAAAAACAGACACCTCAAGCAATTGAACGCTTTAAACAAGCTATTGAAATAGAACCAGAAAATGAGAATTTTCATTATGTTTATGGTTTAAGTGTTGAATCAACGTCAAAAGCCAAAGCGCAACAAGCATTGCAGAAAGCTTATGAGATAGGCGGCAACCCACAATACCTCTATGGTCTGTGTGACATGCTGATCAGACACAAGGCTTTTCAAGCTAAACATTGCTTAAGTGAGTTAGCAACTGTAGCGCCAAAAAACGTGGTTGATCAGTTGCAACAAAAACTTGATAACAATAAGTAGCTTTTACTGAACAAACGAGACATGAAGCTACTATAAACAATACTAATAGTACTAGTTAAATAATTAACTTTAATGACATTATGTATCGTTTACACTGTAGTTATATGAACAACATACACGCCACGAAAGTGATATTAGTGTTTAATTTACAAATATAGGATCAGATTATGAGCAAAAGCTTTGAAGCCCTACAACAATTAAAAGCTCAAATTCAAACCTCGGTTATTGGACAATCCCACGTTATTGAGTCATTACTGCTTGCCTTATTAACTAACGGTAATGTGCTATTGGAAGGGTTACCAGGCACAGCAAAAACCCGTTCGATTAAAAGCCTTGCCAGTACCTTAAGTGTTGACTTGGGTAGGGTACAATTCACCCCTGATCTATTACCTTCAGATGTTACAGGCACAGAGGTTTATCAAGAAGTTGATGGCAAACCCGTGCTTACCTTTCAACAAGGGCCGATATTTAATAATTTGTTGTTGGCTGATGAGATCAATCGCTCACCGGCTAAAGTTCAAGCGGCATTGCTAGAAGCAATGGAAGAAAGGCAAATAACAGTTGCCGGCAAAACCTATAAACTGCCTGATTTGTTTATGGTCTTAGCGACGCAAAATCCAGTGGAGCAAGAAGGTACCTACCCTCTGCCAGAGGCTCAGATGGACAGGTTTATTATGAAAATAAACCTCGAATATCCAGATGATGATGCCGAAGCGCAAATCATAAAACTGGTACGCTCTGAAGAAATGACAAACACCATGCAGATTGAGAAAATTGATCCTCAACATATTTTTAATGCGCGCGAAGAAATTCATGCGGTGCAAATGAGTGACACCATTGTTGACTATTTAGTGGCTATAGTCATGGCAACCAGAAAACCTGAACGTTACCCTGACTCGCCATTGCAACATTGGATCAGTGTTGGCTCTAGCCCTAGAGCTAGTATTGCCCTGGATAAATGCGCAAGAGCCCAAGCCTGGTTAAACGGTAAGGACTTTGTTGATCCTGATGATGTTCGGTCTATCGTCCATGCGGTCCTCCGCCACAGGTTAATGCTCAGTTACGATGCGTTAGCTGATGGCATTACGGCCGATCAGGCAATTGATGAAATTTTACGGCAAGTGGCAACCGCGTAACTTAACCATTTAATACGCAACTTTAGACTTAACGCACGCTATAAGAGTGAAATTCTTTAATGAAAAAAGATAGGTCAAATGCAAGCGATACTCCAGATGACAGTACTGGCGCAGCAGTTAACAAGAGCAAAAACGTTTACGTTGATATTAACGATTTGCGTCGCTTACAGCATCAGGCAAAAGGCTTTTCATTTTTAACAAAACAACCGGTTAACAGTGCTCTAAGTGGTAAAAACGTCTCAAAATTACGTGGTAGAGGCCTGAACTTTGAAGAACTACGTCATTATCGTCCCGGCGATGATATTCGAAGTATGGACTGGAAGGTTACCCGTCGCACTGGTAAGCCTCATATTAAAGTGTATACAGAAGAGCGTGAGCGCAATGTGTATTTAGTGGTTAATCAATCAAGTTCAATGTTTTTTGGTAGCACAAATAAAATGAAATCGGTCATTGCTGCTGAAATCTCGGCGTTAATGGCGTGGAAAGTTACTGACAGCGGTGATCGCATAGGTGCAATCATTTTTAATGATACCAAGGTAAAAGTTGTGCCGGCCAAACGAGGCAAACAACATGTTGTTAACGTTTTAACCGAGGTGGTTAAAATGAACCACCAGTTGAAAGTAGGTAAAGGCCGGGAGTCTAATGCTAATTCAATCAATGAAGCCTTGATTAAACTCAGCCACATTTGTGGTCATAATGCTTTGATCATAATTGTAGGTGATGGTCACGGTTGGGATACTAAAAGTACACAGTTAATAAAAAACATTCGTCAGCATAATGACGTTATCGCCTGCCAAATATATGATCCACTCGAACAGCAACTTCCAGAAATGAGTAATATGGTGGTTAGTGATGGCGAAAAACAAATTCAGTTTTCTTCTTTAAACCGTAACACGCAAGATAAATACCGGGCCAGTATAGAACAACAAGAAAACCGATTTGAATCTGCGACAAGAAAAAACCGCATCCCTTTGCTTTTTTTAAATACCTTAGAGCCTATAGAGAAACAGCTCCGTAAAGAGTTAGGTAAGGTAGGCTAATGAGACTTTTTCCTGAGCCATGGGGCAATTACTTAGTTTTAGATATCATTGAAACCAGTCAACCGGATGCGATTAGTTGGTGGCCGACTACCATAGGTTGGCAATTGCTGTTCATTATTATTTTATTACTAGCGTTCAAACGAATTTATTTTGCCATTAAACATTATCAAGAAGATGCTTATCGACGTGATGCATTAAAGTGCCTTTTTGAAATTAAACATTCAAGGAGCCAACACTCTTATTTAACTCATAATCAACTCCCCGCCCTGCTTCGTGCCAGTGCTTTACATGCGTTTGGTCGAAATGACATTACCCAGCTTAGTGGTAAAGACTGGGAGGAATGGCTTGATCAACAATGTGAGCAAAGTAATTTTAAAAAGAATTGTTCAGGCATTTTACACCAACTATCCTACAATCCTGGCTTTGAAATCAGCCCAGAGCAGCTGAACAGTGTGATCAATGAAATTAGTCTGTGGTTAAAATTCCATAGGAGGTTAAATGATTGAATTTGTTTATCCTTGGTTTTTTGTATTGATACCGTTCCCAATTCTAATCTTTTGGTTAGCTCCTGTTTATAAAGAACGAAAACAGTCGCTGCAGGTGCCTTATTTTGAGCGATTAGTCGATGTAACCGGTGAAACCCCGCAACATGGCGCTGTAATTTTAAATCGAAAGCTTCTGCAAGGCGTGATTGTGCTAATTTCATGGCTGTGTATTGTTATTGCGATGGCAAAGCCTGAAATAGTTGGTCAACCTATCACTCAGCAAAAATCTGCCAGAGATCTTATGGTCGCCGTAGATTTATCTGGTTCAATGGCAGAGCAGGACTTTACCAACCAGCAAGGTCAAACCATAAACCGTTTAGATGCGGTAAAAAATGTACTTTTTGATTTTACTAAAGGCAGAGAGAGTGATCGTTTAGGGCTTATTTTATTTGGTAATGCTCCTTATTTGCAGGCGCCGTTTACAGCCGATATAGATACCTGGCTTGATTTATTAAAAGAATCAGATATAGGTATGGCCGGTCAAAGTACGGCTTTTGGTGATGCCATAGGATTAGCCATTAGTGTCTTTGAAAATGAGCAAACAGAGCACCGGGTGTTAATTGTACTCACCGATGGTAATGACACTGGTTCAAAAGTACCGCCAATAGATGCGGCAAAAGTTGCCGCTGCATACAACATTAAAATATATACCATTGCAGTAGGTGATCCTGAAGCTGTAGGTGAAAAGAAAGTAGATTTAGCTGTACTTGATGAAATTGCAAACGTAACCGGCGGTGCGGCTTTCGAAGCACTTAACAGAGAAGAGTTGCAGCAAGTTTATCAACAAATCGACAAGCTTGAACCACAATTGTTTGACAGTAAGTCATTTCGACCAAGAACGAGCGCTCATCATTACCCACTTATGGTGATGTTAGTACTCTATTTACTGGCGTTTACTATTGTAAATTTAGTTTTTGCTTATAACAATCGTAAAGTAAAACGACTAAATGAATCAAACATTGCATCAGGCAAGGACGTATTATGAACGAGTTAATGCAGTTTCAACACTTTCATTTTTTACGACCCTTTTGGTTATTGGCGCTTATCGTTGGGTATTGGTTAATCAATGCGTTTATTAAACGCAGTGATACTTTAGCAACTTGGCGCCCTATTATGTCAACAGAAATGATTGACCACCTCAACGTAGAAGGAAATACCAATCATTGGTTATCACCTAGAAGGTTAGGTCAATACTGCTTGTTTTTACTGTGTTTAATTTTATCAGGCCCAACTTGGCAGCAACAACCGTCGCCTCTAACTGAAGACAATTCAGCCTTAGTGATAGCGTTAGACGTGTCAAAAACGATGCAGCAGAGTGATGTGCAGCCATCTCGTTTAGCACGAGCTAAACATAAAATCATAGAACTACTTGAATTGCGAGGTGACAGTAACACTGCCCTAATAGCCTATTCAGGTAGTGCCCATACGGTAATGCCAATTACTAAAGACACAGAGATGATCAGCCACTTTTTAGATGCCTTGGATAGCAATTTAATGCCAATGCAAGGCAAGCTACCCGAAAAAGTATTACCTATTACGGAATCTATGTTGTCCCCTACTAAAGTTCCTGGTTCGTTATTATTGATTGGCGATGGTGCTACCGCAGAAACAGTGGCAAAATTTTCTGATTTTTTTAATGTTCAACCACATCAATTGGTTGTCTGGGCCATAGGAAACACAGAACAAACACTGGATACAGATAAAAACATCATCCCTATACAACTGGCCCAACTACAAAATTTAGCCGATGAAAGTGGTGGTCGAATCGTTGAGCTTACACACGATAACCAAGATGTTGAACGAGTAAACCGTTTTATTGAAAATAATCTAGTGATCGTAGAAGACGCTGGTCGCCCGTGGCTTGATGCCGGTTACCCGCTGGTATTCGTCCTTGCGTTAATGTTTTTATTTTGGTTTCGTCGAGGCTGGACTCTGCAATGGTAAATTCTCTCCACCAACAAATTATAATTCGATTTAAGTTAAATCACCCTGTTATAAGCAAGGTGAAAACTATATATAACAAATACAAAATATATTTCATTTGTGTAATGCTCATTTTACTTGCAGGTTTTGTTTACGTTAAACCTCAACAATTTGCCAATATTTGGTTGACCAAAGACCAACAAGGACAAATATTATTCAAACTTGAAAAGTATGACCTTGCCGCCAAAGTGTTTACCAATACACGATGGCAAGCATTTAGCTTATACGGAGCAGAGCAATTTGAACAAGCTTCATTACTGTATAGTCAATACGATCATGTCGGTGACAGGTTAGCCAAAGGTAATGCTTTAGCCCACGCTAGGCGTTATGTTAAAGCACGAGCTGTGTATCAAGCAATCTTAAATGACTACCCAGAGAATAGCGCCGCATTACAAAACTTAGCGATTGTTCAAGCGATAATCGATGAAGTCAATCGAATGTCTGAAAGCCAAAAAGCTGAGGAAGGAGATAGCCCTAAAGAGCTCGGTGATGAACCACAAACGGGAGAAGGTGCAGACAAAAAAGAAGCGCAAACTCAAGAAATAGAACAACTTTCCGCTGAGCAATTGTTACTTGATGCCAATCTTAATGATATGTGGCTGCGTCAAGTTCAAAAGAATCCGGCCCAATTCTTGGGACAAAAGTTCCACATGCAATTGCAAAGGCAGGAAAGCGAATTAAACGCTAAAGGGGCTGAAAATGATCAATAAAAGCACTTTTACAATTACCGTTAAGTGTTTGCTGATGGCCAAAAAAGTGATACGTTCAATTGCAAAATTAGTTGTTTTATTTACTTTTTTGTTTAGTTTTTCAAATTCCGTTTATGCAAATGACCTACAACAGTTAGTGAACAGCGATCAATTAACAATTTCAGCAAAAATTAAAAATGATGACAATATTATTGCCAAACAACCGGTAGTAATAGAGATACACATCGCGACCAACCGCTGGTTTGCTGGAGGAATATCAGTTGTACCTTTTGCAATAGAAGAAGTAGTTATGCTTGCCAACAATGAAGTGGTTATTAATGGCAGCAAGCGAATAGACGGTGAAACATGGGCCACCCAGCTTAGGGAAATAACCTTGTACCCAATGAAAGCCGGTACGTATACATTACCAAGTATCGAGGTAAACATCTCAGTAAACCAGGCATCAGGTCCAAATGCCTCGGGAAAATTATATACTGAAAAGTTAAGCTTTAATGCCCATCTACCGCCAGAGCTCGAGCCATATGCAGATTACGTGGTCACTTCAAATTTAAGCATTAATGTTGAAAATGGAACAGAGTCACCACAGGAAGTCGAGATAGGTAATGCGATTACCCGAACAATAACATTCTCTGCGGAAAATGTACCTGCAATGATGTTGCCACAACTGACTAAACCAGAATTAGAAGGCGTAAGTATTTACCAAAAGCCTGCAAATTTGACTGATCAAAGCAATCGAGGGGTTCTTATAGGTAAGCGCATAGAATCGTTTACCTACTACTTTGAACAAGTTGGAGATTATACCTTAGCCGAGCAACATTTTTATTGGTGGAACACTGTCGAACAGCAATTAGAAACAGTGATTCTACCTGAAGTGACTTGGTCTGTTGTTGGTGACAGCTCTTTTAAGTTAACTCAATACATCGACTTTTCAGGAAAACTGTTTAGCCTGAAAACCTTAATGATGACGTTTATAACGTTACTCACTTTAACCTTATTGGTAACAACTATCGTCGCCACTATCCGCAATAGAGTTGCCTTAGTACGTTTCTACAAAAAAATAACCCGGCAACAGTATCGTCAACAAAAAAAGCTATTTTTAATGGCACTTAGCAATAAGGATTATCAACAAGCTTGTGCCATCCTTTACCTGATTATTGATGCTGACATAGATGATATTGAAACGTTAAAGCAGTACTTTGAGCATAGTGAGGAAAAACAAATATTGATTGCTCAATTATTACAAACAGCCTATAGAACCGGTGAAGGTAATAAGCTTGCCATTACGGTTTTGCAAGGTAAAAAATTACTACTTGGCAATAGAAAAAACAATAAAACCAAAAATTTAAATTATAAAGATTTAATTAAATTGAATAAATAAACCTGTCGATATTATTTTAATCAAGTCGTTTTAGTTCTTTGCAGCTTTCAATAATGACACTTCGAAGCCATTTGTGTGACTGAAAATGTTCCATTGCCCAATGCCAACTCATATAAGCATCCATATTTTTGGTATAAAATGGCGGTTTGAACCAAATATAGTCTTGGTAGTTTATCATTGAAGCTAGCATTCCAAGGGGCATGATACAAAGATAATCCGTCACTCCAACAATCTCAATAATATTTCTGATACTACTGTTGGTGTAGCGAATTTCCCTAACTATTGGTAAATCTTTAATTGCTTTAAGCAGTGGATAAATATTATCTGATCTTGGTGTTATAGCGGCATGAAACTCTGCCATATATTGTTCTACCGTTATTTCTTTAAGACCCTGTAACCTAGGATGATTCTTTCTTGCCATGATGTATAGATCGTCGCTAAAGATAGCTTCTTGATGGCAACTTGTTTGCTCACCTTTCAAATAATCGATATGCAAATCGTATACTCTGTCGCGCAATGACTTTTCAATATCTTCAACAAGATCAGAAGTTACAGTGACAGAGATATTAGGTGCAATTTGAGCAAGCTTTTTAATGACATTGGTCATGAATAATTTATGTGCTACGCCTAAAATATTGACGTGAAAATGTTTATTCGATGTTTTTGGGTCAAACTTATCTTGTTCAGGTAAAGTGTGTAACACATTGTTCAAAATAACTTCAACCCCTGGATAAATCGACTCTGCTTTTAAAGTAGGTTCCATTTTTCCCCCTTTACGTTCAAACAGGGGATCATTATAAAGGGAGCGTAGTCTCTTCAACGCTTGTGAAACAGCAGGTTGGGTCATTCCTAAGTTTTCGGCTGTGTGACTTAAATTTTTGTCTCGCATTAACGCTGAAAATACCGGCAATAAATTTAGATCAATATTTCTCATATTTCGTGACAAATTTTTTCCTTAATTAAAACATAATATTGAAGAATAGTAGACAAGTATAAAGGAACAACAATTAACCTACTATAAGCTGTAATTATAGCGCTAAAAACATAATTAATTTCTTTTTTGCTTATTTTGTATCTAAAATGCAACCAAATGTAGCGGAATGATTAATACTGTAACGCCCTACTTTATTAATCAATTTTATTTTTACGATATTTTTGAAATTTATACAGAGGATAGGACCTTGAACATAATTAGCAAAACTTTACACTGCAACCCTATTTGGTACATAGTTATCTTCAGCGCTTATACTCTGTTAAGATTAGCCAGTACAAATTTAATGTAATGAAAATTCAACCTTAAAATAAACCATTATTGTACTCTAAATACACACAAGACTCGTTCTTAAAAGAAAGGTTCAAGTTGTTATTTATCTATTCGAAATAAAAACTACAGCCAAAGCAATATTTACATCTCACTTACCACCTCATAACCAGTACACTACAAGCCATCAACTCTCAGGCAACATGAGATACAACATTATTCAGAGACATTCTTAATTAACTTGCTGATATATATGCACTATTACTTTTATTTATAGGACTATATATTTAATTTGGTTCTAACTATTTTCTAAATGACTAAAATGCGCACATAAATATTCACAATATTGCTTAAATCACTTGGAAAATTAGCATGAAATTAAATACAAAAGCATTAAGTTTAGCAGCACTGACAAGCATATCTACTACGGTACAAGCCGACGATTGGGACTTTCAAATAGAGCCTTATATTATGGCAACAACCATCGATGGTGATGCCACCGTAAACCGAGCTCCTAATACTGAACTTAGCGTTAACTTTGACACGATATTGAACAACCTGGAAAGCGGTGCAATGCTTCATTTTGAAGCACATCACACCTCCGGTTGGGGCATGGTATTTGATTATGGTTATATGGATTTAGGCGGTACTAAGAAAAATGACAATGGAAGCCGAATCAAGGCTGACGTTCGCCAAGGTGTTTTTGAAGGATTAGCAGTTAATAGAACCGAAATTGCCAATGGTCACGTTGATATTATTGCTGGTTTTCGTTGGTGGGATAATGATCTTGAAGCATCATTTAACCCTGGTTTCACCTCTGGTAGCATTTCCATAGAAGAGAAAGCTGACTGGATGGACCCCGTTATAGGTCTTCGCGTACAACAAAAATTTGCTGAAAACTGGACGTTTCAGGCTCACCTAGATGTTGGCGGTTTCGGTATCGGTGCTGATTTTACCTCTACTGTGAAAACAGGTGTTTTATATAACATAAATGATCTTATGACCCTAGATTTAAATTATAAAGCGACGTGGGTAGATTTTGACGAAGGTTCGAAAGGTCAACCTGGATACTTTCAATATGACACCGTCACCCATGGACCTAGCATAGGCCTGATTTTTAACTTTTAATTTTTGCGATGCAGGTGGGCAAAGAGTGATTGTCCAATGCATTTAATATTGATTAACAATTCGCAGCTATACTTAAGTTCTGGGAATTCAATGATCAATTTGTTACTGAATTTATTTTTTGATTAAATTTATTGGATATACAAATGAAAACATTAAACAGAAAAGCTTATTTAAATAAAGCCATTCTATTACCAATCGTGCTTCTTGTCGGTTGTTCTAAACCTGTAATTGAAGAAGTTAAAGACGTAGTTCGTCCAGCAACACTTTATACTGTGAATGATCATACAAGTAGTTTTGATCAGAATTTTCCAGCGTTAATTAAAGCATCAAATGAAACGGAATTAGCATTTCGTGTTGGTGGTGAATTAATTGAAGTTAATGTTGTAGCAGGTTCATTAGTTAAAAAAGGTGATGTTATTGCTAAAATGGACCCAACTGATTTTAAAGTTAACGTTGCAACTGCAAAAGCACAATTTAATTTAGCCGAAAAAACATTCCTTCGGTTTAAACGCATGCTGTCATTAGAATTGACCTCGCAAGCACAATTTGATGAAGCTGAAGCGCAAAAGATTTTAGCAAAAGTTAATTTAGAAAATGCTGAAAACAACTTAGCCTATACTATTCTTCGTGCTCCATATGATGGCAAAATCTCGAGTAAAAACGTGCAAAATCATGAAGCAGTAAAAGCGAATAATACTGCCTTTGTATTACATGATGAAGATGGCATCGATGTTAGTTTTCAACTACCAGAGTCGATTCTTAGCCGGATATCGCAAGGGTCGAAGTCATATAGGCCAGCAGTAATTTTTACATCATCAGAAATACTGCAAGACAAAGAGTTTAGAGCAACCTTTAAAGAAATTGATAACCAACCAGACCCTCGTTCACGTTCATACACTGTTGTTTTGCATATGGATAAACCTGAAGGCGTTTACTTGGCTCCAGGCATGACCGCCAATGTAAAAATTGAATTGGATCATGTTATTTCAAACATTGATAAATACTCTTTAGTACCTATTGAAGCAGTATTCTCTCCGGCAGAAACCAATCCAGAAGATAAACAATTTGCGGTTTGGAAAGTGAATCAAGAAACAATGCGAGTAAGCAAACAATTAATAACAGTAAATGGTTTAAGCAGTAAAGGCATGCAAGTTACAACCGGCCTAAAACCAGGTGATGTTATTGTTGCTGCAGGTGTAAACTCTTTAGTAGATGACACTAAAGTAAGAGCATGGATTAAAGAGCGAGGTATTTAAGCCATGACTACCACTAATTTACAACAAACCAAGACAGGTGGCGGAATAGCCGGCTTCTCAATGAAGAATTCCCTTGTAAGCTGGATGATTACCATCATTCTTTTGTTTGGCGGAATACTACATTTCTTTGAATTAGGTCAGTTAGAAGATCCTAACTTTACCATTAAAAATTCAGTAATTGTTACCTTATATCCTGGCGCTTCTGCACAACAAGTAGAAGAAGAAGTTACGCATGTGTTAGAAAGTGCGTTGCAGAATATGAAACAGGTAGATTATATTGCCTCATGGTCAAGTAATGGCTTGTCTCAAATTGATTTTAGAATCCCTAAAACTGTAACGCCTGAAAACGTCCAACAAGTATGGGATGATATGCGCAGAAAGATTTCTGACGTACAACACCTGTTACCTAAAGGTGCTTCAACTCCAATGATCAACGATGATTTTGGTGATGTTTACGGTATGATGCTGCAAATCAAAGGTGATGGTCATAACTTAGCTAAAGTTAAAGAATATGCAGATTATTTAAAACGTGAAATTCTTATTGTCGACGGTGTAGGTAAAGTTGCAATAAGTGGCGATGCGCAAGAACAGATATTTATCGAAATTGACCGCGCTAAGGTCGCAAATCAAGGCATAACAACTAATACCATTTCGCTTGCTCTTGCAAACCAAAATGTGGTGTCTAATGCTGGTGACATTCATATGGGCGAAGAAGTAGTTCGTTTTAGCCCAACAGGTGAATATCAAACTATTGACGATTTAAAAAATACCGTGTTAAGCCCGATAGGATCGTCTAATTTAGTTTATTTATCTGATGTTGCTAATGTTTACAAAGGATTTAAAGATAAGCCGACAAAAGTTATCTCTTTAAATGGACAACAAGCGATAAGTTTTGGTATTTCATTTGCCCCTGGAGTAAATGTAGTTACCATTGGCAAGCGTGTTCAAGAACGATTAACAGAACTTGAAGAAATGCGCCCTATTGGTATCGACTATGAATTTGTTTACAATCAGCCAGCGCAAGTGGATAAATCAGTTAAAGGCTTTTTAGGAAACTTACTTGAAGCCTGTGTCATTATCTTCTTTGTATTGTTATTTACAATGGGCCGAAAAGCTGGGTTGTTAATTAGCTTTATTTTAGTTGTTACAATATCTGGTACGTTTATTTTAATGGAAATGAAAGGTATTCAGCTGCAACGGATCTCACTAGGCGCATTAATTATTGCTTTAGGTATGTTGATTGATAATGCCATCGTTATTGTCGAAGGCCTTATTATTGGCATGGAAAAAGGCAACTCTAAATGGGACTCGATGATTGCCATTGTAAAACAAACGCAATACCCATTATTGATTGCCACGGTTATTGCAGTACTTGCCTTTGCACCTATTGGTTTATCTCCAGACTCAACCGGTGAGATTGTCGGTTCATTATTCTGGGTATTAAACTTTTCATTATTCTTAAGTTGGGTAACGGCAGTAACAATAACGCCATTCTTTTGTGATTTGTTGTACAAAGATGGCGAATTTGATGGTCATGGCGAGCAAGAGCATGACCCATACGGAGGCATAGTATTTAGGTCATTTAAGTCAATGTTGAATGTATGCATGCGTTTTCCATGGATCTTTACCATTGTAATGATACTTGCCCTGGTTATAGCTGGTAAAAGTTTTAAATTGGTTAAACCAGAATTCTTTCCAGCATCCACAGTTAAGCAATTTCAAATTGATGTATGGGATGGTTATGGCACTGACATTCGCACTATGGAAGATAAAGTTAAAGCGATTGAAAACTACCTACTAGAAATAGAAAAGGTTACGCAAGCCACGTCAGCCGTTGGCGGTGGACACGTACGTTTTATGTTGTCTTACGCTCCAGAGAAACATTTTGATAACTATGCAAACATTCTAGTTATGGTTGAAACACCAGATGATGTGGTACCAACAATTGCAAAAATCAAGCAGGAAGCTGTTGATAAATTTCCTGAATTAACGCTTAACTTGAAACGTTTCTCTGTCGGGCCGCAGCCTAAAGGTGCAGTCGAAGTACGTCTTACTGGTGCCGACCCACTAGTACTACGTCAACTTTCAGAAAAAGCTAAAACTATTATGCGTGCTACGCCTGGTACTGAAGCGGTAAGAGACGACTGGATGGCTCGCTCGAAAGTCATACGCCCTCTTTACAATGAAATAAATGGCCGACGTTTAGGTATTAGCAAAAAACAACTTGATGAAGCGATTCGTCAAAACTTCTCTGGCAGAACAATAGGACTTTATAAAGAAGGCACTAAGATGATGCCAGTGGTAAGCAGACCACCTGAAAATGAACGTTTATCATTAGAAAATCTGGGACAATTGAACATTTTCAGCGCTGCTAAACAAGACTATGTGCAAATTTCACAAGTTGTTGACGGCTTTGATATCACCTTTGAAGATGCCTATATTTTACGTCGCGATAGGATGCGTACCATTACTGCAATGGCCGATTATGATGTCACTAAAAATATTACCGCGGCAACAGTACGAAATGCCATGCTTGCTGATTTCGAGCAATTTGAAACAGAATTACCTGTTGGTTATTCAATGGCTTGGGGTGGAAAGCATGAGAAAAGCAGTGATGCTAAAAAGAATGTGTTAGCAACAATCCCTGCAGGCTACCTAGCTATGTTTCTCCTAACTGTTTTATTATTTAACTCGCTTAAAAAAGGTTTGGTCATTTGGTTTGTTGTGCCGTTATCAATCATAGGTGTTGTTGGTGGTTTACTATTGTTTGATATGCCATTTACGTTTATGGCCTTGCTTGGTGCGTTAAGTTTGACCGGTATGATGTGTCGTAATGGTATTGTATTGATCGACCAAATAAGTATTTATCAAGGCAAAGGGGCTGAAGATTACAAAGCTATTTTTGATGGCGCTGTATCAAGGGTTCGTCCAGTATCATTAACAGCGATAGCGGCAATATTAGGTATGATCCCACTATTACAAGATGCCTTCTTTAAAGCAATGGCAGCATCTATGATGGTTGGTTTAGCGGTTGCTACGTTCTTAATATTATTTGCAGTACCAGTATTTTATATGCTTATGTATAGAATCAAATACCGCCCACTGGCCGATATTGAAGCGGAAGGTTCATTAGAATAAGCTCTAATAACGCATTCATTAACAAAGGGATCTATTAGATCCCTTTTTTTTAAACGGATTAACAATTAATATTGGCGACATGAAGGCTTCTACGACTAATGCCGACCGTTAAAATTCAACAAATGGATTTGGCAAGACAGGGATAAACATAAATCGTAAATTCCAATCTACGCCTAAATCGTCAGGTCGTACAACGTTATATTGTAATTCGACAGCGACTCTTACCGGTAAAGGACCTAGTTGATATACATTTGAATAACCTAACCCCACAGGTAAAGTTAGTCGTTGTCCACCCGCGGCTTTCCAATCGTATTTGATATTAGGGCTCATACCGACAAGCTCAGTTGTACTCAACCGATAATTAACAAAATATTGAATATCCGTAAGGCTGGTGTCTGCACGGTCTTCATCGCCTGATTGTGACCACCAATGCTGAAAAAGAGCACCGCGATTCCAACCACCAGCATTTTTTGCTAAAGAAGCGACGAGAACCGCTGGTCCTACTTGATATTTACCTTGGCCAGTAACATCTTCTTCAGCAGTATCGAATATTTGCGTAGCACCAACCGCCCAAACAAAGCCATCAAGTTTACTTGGACCGACTAATGTTAAAAGTGCCGTATCACCCATACTGGATGTTCTATCACTAGGTGTTAATCCCCCTTGTTCACTTAAAGGGACCGATTGATATTGTAATACCGGACGAACAAGAAAATTCCAATCATCATCACCTATTTTAAATGGAAATGGCATTACCGGTTGGAACTTTGTTGAATTGACCATTTGACCACCCAGGTCATTATCATCAAGAAAATCACCCTCTAAATGAGACCAGTCATTTTGTAGCCAAATCATCCAAGCGTTACCAATAGGATTCGCCGTCATTTTTGCGATAATCTCTAAACGCTTCGCTTGTTGTTCAGGTGTTAGGCCATTACCTGAGCTGTCACTATCACTGGCGTATAAATAAAACTGATTGTTTTTAAGTTCACTAAAGTTATAGGAAGGTGAATTAAAAACAGAAGGAACAATTTCATCATGTTTGAACTGAAATGACGATATGTCTTCTATATCCTGCGCGAAGACTTGCATTGTAAAAAAACAAATAATGACAAGCGGTAAAGTATTGCGACTTCGAATGATATTCATTTTATTTCCTCAAATATAAGTATTTACTTCTAGTAAATTTACATAAAATGTTGGTTGTTAAAAATTAGAACTGTACCCTATGCTGAAAAAATGCATGGCTGAATCTTTGTATTCACCCGCTAACCGTCCAGTAAGAGGGCCTCGCTCTTGGTCTAGCTTAATATCACCTAACCATAATAATTCATAACCAATTTTTAATGATGACTGTTCGTCAAGGTCAAGCTTAGTACCAAAACCTAAACGGACACTGTCAGATAAAGGTAAATCTGGTGTGCGATATTTGTCTTCAACCATAGAGCTTTGATAGGTTGTTCCAAAGCTGAGCTGTAAGGTGTCACTCCATTGATATTGGCCACCAATTGAAGCTGCAACAACATCATCAAAGTTTTTTTCTAACGTTGATTGAATCCCTTCATTGGCATCAATATAGATATTTAATGTGCCAAATTTAGACCACTCCTGCCAAGATGCACTGGCAAGCATATTCCAATGGCTATTTATTTGATGAAATGCACTAAGGTTTATCGATTGCGGAAGAGTCATGGTGATATCAACAGAACTGCCCGTTAAGCCACTGCGGTTGAATATTCCTTGGTAAAACGGGCCAATATTTTTTACCGAAGCTACATCATCAAAGTCTAAATCTGTTTCGGTTAAATATTGCATGCCAAAACGGGTTGATTGACTTAGCTCGTACAAAACCCCAAAATTAAATTGATAAGATACTTCACTGTCCTCAAGGGTAATCTTTCCATCACCAAGTTGCGGGTCTAGGTTATTAACCGCTAAGGTTTGCCTTAAGGTGGAATACCCAACCACCACCCCAGCACCTACAGACCATTTATCGTTTACCTTGTATGCCACCGATGGCTGCAGACCCAAGGTTTGTAATATTGATTCATCAATATAATATCGTCCGGCCCACTCAATTCCATATTCAAGGCCTAGACCAAAATAACCGACCAGAGCCAGCCCCCATGAAAAATCATCGTTTACTTTGTTAGCGTAGTAAGCACCACCACTGGGAAGCACTGCTTCTGAATTATTTGTATGGCCTTGGGATGTTGCATCTTCATTTAAATCAAAATCAAGAGAGACATAGATCGGCATTAGCATCGCCTCGTACTGATCTTCAGTTAGCCGAGTCATACCTGCGGGATTGGTAAAAGCGGTAGAAGCATCCGCAGCACGAGCAGATATTCCTGCTCCAGCTAAGGAAACGTCTGTTGTATTTAATTCAGTTAGATACAAACTACTGGCATGTACCGTTGATGATAAAACACCGGTAAACAAGGTTAACAAACATAGGTTCTTCATAAATATTTTTAGTCTTTTTATTTGAATGTGTTAATTATTGTGTTGCACCTATAAAAATATAGTAAAAATATCGTAAATAACAATGAAACAAAGACAATAAAATAATGAACTATATTAATTATTTAAGTTTATCTCAGGCTGCCAATCCAACCAGTTTTCTTCCAATCGGTCATGTAATGCAAAGACAAAATCTGCTGGAAGACTCTCATTTTCAGGTATTTCAGGAGTAGCAAATGCGATACCGCCAGCAACCAAGGTTTCAATTGACTCTGATTCAATGGTCACGCCAGAAAACATACCCGCATCTATGTTTATTCCACTTGTATTCCAAAATTTACTTTGCGTTGTTATCAAAGGGGCGTATCGAGGGGCAATATTGATAAATATGTTTACTTTATTAGCAAGAGGTGCCAAATCAACACCAATAACTTTCCCTACTTGAATTTGGCGATATAAAATGGGGTTGCCAACACGAACTGAGCCTAAACGATTCGCCGTTAATTTAATGTTTAAACCGTAAGAAAGTTGCTCTGTAGCAGGGGCGATATGGTTGGCAACAAATTCACTTTGAACTTGCTCGCTTTCACTTGGTAATATCCCAATAAAACCACCGGTTACGAGTGTGCTTATATCTTTATTACCAACTAAACCAAATTCACTTCTGGCCAACCAAAACTGGGTATCGGTAACAGCAAACCTTTTACCTAAATCATTTAAATAGGCAACAACCGTTACGCCTTCTTTATCTTCATCAAATATGAGATGTTCAACAATGCCTACATCTTGGCTTTTGTATTTTATTTTTAAATTATCGTGAACTCCGTCAATATCATCAAAATAAATTGATATGGCTAAACCTGCTGATTTGGCATGATCTATGTGGTTAAATAAGGTAAATATCTGTCCTTCATTTGCCCGTACACTTTCAGTGTGCTGTTCAGAATTATAAAAACTAATTCCACCACGAAGGATAGTATCAACCGATTCTGTTTTTATACTAAAGTTACCAATACCACCACTTGCCGTCACACCACTAACATTATAAAAACGAGTAAAATTACTGATTAAAGAACTGTATTCTTCAGCAATGGTAATATTAACATCTTTATTTAGGTGCTTTTTATTGAGTGTTACGTTATCCACTTGTCCGACATTAATACCACGATAACTAATCGCGCTACCAGGTATTACTACGGCGTTTTCCTTAGTGGTAAGAGTTAACTGCAATCCAGATGAGCTATGATGCTTTGCAGGAGATTGAGTTGATAAAACAAATTGATCCTCGGGGTTGCCATCACCAACAATAAGACTGATGTACGGACCGCCAAATAACGCTTGAATATCAGTAAACCCAGACAAACTTAATTCGGGTTTAACCAGCCAAAACTTAGAATGTTCCTTTAAAATGTAATTATGCTCGGGAAAGATTCCAACGGTTAAAATCGCGCCATTTTTGTCTTTTGTAACTTGATGTACTGAACCGATAGTTTCTCCTCTAAAAATAACTTTAGTTTTATTACTCACCCCATTAACGTACGCGGTAAACAGCTTAAATTGCTGACGCTGTTGTGCTACATCTATGTTGCGATAAAGCCTAAATTTATTACCGTTTTCAGGCGATTCATACGCTTCGCTAATTCCAGTATCAAAGGCAATCCCCCCTGCTAATATAGATTGTACAGATTCAGCCTGTACTTCAAAACTTTGTAAGCCACCACTGATTCGAAAGCCGCTTGAATTCCAGAAGCGACTGTCTTTTGAAACATAATTTTGAAATTCAGGTTTAATATGAATATGAACCAAAAATTTACCCGGTCCGCTATTTTCTATAGCCTGTACACTACCAACACTTTGTTCTTTGTGGAAAATAGTCGTACCACTTTTAATCGAAGTAACATCATCTGTTTGTAAAACTAAATGTAAACCTGGTTCATCATATTTGTAAGCCGGTTTTTCGGCTAATACGTTAAAGGTTGATTGTGGATTTCCTGATTTCGATGCTCTAATACTTATATATGAACCACTGATAATATTGCTCATACTTGTACTTCCACCTAATTCAACTCGCGGAGATACGACATATAGCTGGGTTTCATCATTTAAATAAGGGATCACTCTTGGATCAACTTTAGCGGTGGCAATTATGGTTCTCGACTCTCCATCAATCCTAAGGAATTTGTCAATACCTCCTAAAGTGAAGCCGTGGTACATAATTTTTGCTGAACTGTCTATGCCAGAATCCCAATTCAATAACAGTGTTATTTCATGGCCCATGTCTGCAGTTTGATAATCGGCATATAATATGTATTTTTTGTCATTTTTCGCTGGGGCCTCCTCCTGTTCATAACTTACGTTGTCAAACGCTATTCCTCCAGCAATAATAGAAGCAAGTGATTCCGTTTTAATTTTTACACCTGATGTTAAAGAACCGGAAATATTTAAGCCGCTTGCGTTCCAAAACCGAGAGTTTTCTTTCACTAAGTGCTTATATTCCGGTTCAATGAAAACATTAATTTTAACAAGTTCAGAGTCTTCATCATATTTAAACGCGGTTACGTAACCAACTTTGATCTGTTTGAACGTGACTGGCGAATTTTTAGCAATAGAGCCAAGTGACCGAGTTTCCAAGGTAAGATGCAAGCCTGGCGTGGTTTTATCTAATGGAGGCTCCTCGCTTAAGCCGATAAAGTGACTCTGAGTAGCACCTTTTTGGTCAAAATCTGGCTGAAAGTTAATATAACTTCCAGATAGCAAGGTATCTAAGCCAGTCACCCCCTGAAATGAAACATCAGCAGTTACGTACCAAAACAATGCTTGCTCGGTAAGCATATCTTGTGTACTTGAGACCATTTCTATTGTCGCTATGACACTATTCAGATTTGGGGATACTTCGATGTTTTTAACAATACCGGCGGTTAACCCCTTGTATCTGACTTCGGTTTTTCCGACAACAATACCGCTGGCATTATCAAATTCGACAGTGACGAATACCCCGCGGTCAGCTACCGCACTAATAATTAGCCAAAGGCCAAATAGCAAGGCAATAACAGGGACTAGCCAAACTGCAGAAATCCCCTTCCGATCCCTTACTTTAGCTTCAAATTCTTCTTCAGTTTTGTCATTTGTCATTTGTTATTATCCACTTTTGCATTATCCCATAATAAACGAGGGTCAAAACTCTCCGCCGCAAACATGGTAAAGATCACCATAAGGCTAAAATAAGTAATGCCGCTATCGGCCTCAATACTGGTAATAAAACCTAAATTCACCACGGCAGCCATAATTGAAACGACAAAAACATCTAGCATTGACCATGGTCCCAGGAATTCAACCAGATGGTAAAGTTTACCTTGCTGTTTTAGGTTAACTTTGTCTTTTCTTTTCACGTTATACATCAACACAAACAAGCCAATAATCTTACCCAAAGGTACGATAAAACTTGCAATAAAAATGATCACCGCAACCGGCAACATACCCAGCTGAATAAATATGGCGATACCTTGCAATATTGTTGAAGCATCTGGATTGCCAAAGGAATAAAAAACCATCATTGGATATGTATTCGCAGGTATGAACATGATCAACGCAGCAATAGTCCAAGCCATAGTAAACTGTATGCTGTTAGGTTTGCGCAGATAAAAATGAAAATGACAACGCGAGCATTTCTGTTTATCTGAGTCCATCACATTAAGTTTATGACACCTTGGGCAATTACCTAAGCTTGAAGTCATTGCTTTATTAGCCAAATTCAGACTCCAATTTATCCCAAATGCTGTGTGGATCCATGGTAATTGATACAAGAGTCGAACACAGTAATAACAACACAAGACTGACTAACCCTTGATCAACTGAAAGCTCTGCCAATGAAGTGAGCTTATACATTGAAACAATGAGTCCCATAAAAAACACATGGATCATCGACCAAGTATCTAACATATGGTAAGAACGGAAAAAGGTGAATAATGAAGGTTTCAACCAATTATATTTTATGCAAATAGAGATATAAAGCGCTGCACTTAATCGAACTAAAGGTACTGCTAGAGTGAAGATAAATACCGCAAACGCAATAATATAATAACCACTGTTTATCATCAAAGTAATGCAATCGATTAAAGAGGCGTCGTTGTATATGCCTGCCGACGACACCCCTACACCGATTATGGGTAGTATCATTGCAGGGGGGAAAAACAGTAAACCAGCAGATGACACGGCTATCGTACGGTTAATATGATTTTTTTTTCGAACAAATAAAGTCGTACCACAACAGGTACATATTGCTTCTTGGCCATCGACAATTTTAGGACTATTAAACAAGGTGTCACATTGGTGACACGCAATCATGCTGCTTTGTAGTTGTTCAACTGCCATGTTTATAATGCCTATCGATATGAATTTGTAATTGATTTAATGTGTTGTTAACTGACTACATCATTGACATTAATTAACTCAATAAAGCCAATGAAAGAAGCACAAATACTTTGTAACAAACTGATTTAATTTAGCTTAGTTTAGATTTTATATTTAAGCTAGATATTGACTTCAATACAAAGTTCCTCTTTATAGATTAGTTTGATTAATTTAATTTATCGATTCAATTAAGCGATACAGCAAAACTTCAAAGGTATCAAAACGTATTCTTTATGAAATTTGTACAATCAGAAAAGTAAGTTAGACTTAATTATTGAATCTAAAATCTTGTTGATTTTATTTCTTAATAATTGGAGTCATATCCTTTGAAAAATATCCTACCGGCTAATTCAGCCCAACTACTAGTCGTATGTTTGATAACTTTATTAATCGCCTGTACTGAAGCGCCTAAAAAAGAAACGGTCATTAAAAAAGTGAAAGCCGTTAAAGTGGGAGAATTAAGCGGTATTGAGCAGCGCTCCTTTCCGGGAAAGGCGCAAGCAATAGAGGAAGCGATTTTATCATTTCGAATCTCCGGCCAAATGATTGCTCGTAATGTCAATAATGGCGATATTATCGAAATGGGTGATGTGCTAGCGAGTTTAGACGAC
The DNA here is from genome assembly GCF_031583595.1 of Thalassotalea psychrophila. NCBI lineage: Bacteria > Pseudomonadati > Pseudomonadota > Gammaproteobacteria > Alteromonadales > Colwelliaceae > Thalassotalea > Thalassotalea psychrophila. The sequence continues at coordinate 2,255,331 of NZ_CP134145.1, read as the reverse complement.
ACCGATTTTAAAAATTCAGTGGCGATTGCCGAAGGAGTGGTAGCTGAAACAGAAGCTGCATACCTTGATGCCTCTCGTAATTATCAACGCCTACTTGATATAAAAAAAACAGACCCTGAAATTATCAGTCAAGTGATGATTGATAATGCTCAAGCGCACGATTCGATAACTCGCGCAGCCAATGCCAGTGCGAAAGCCGCTCTAAAATTAGCAGAAGACCGTTTATCATATTCACACATAAAAGCACCATTTTCAGGTGAAGTTGTTGCAACCTACGTTGAGGCCCATGAAACAATTATCGCAAAACAAAAGATCGTAAAAATTATCAATAGCGACGCAATGGAGTTTACCTTCGATGTGCCTGAAAGTTTAATCAGTTACGCTAATCAAGTGATCGATGCCGTTGTTATATTAGATATTCAGCCTGATGTTTCCTTACCCGCTAAAATAAAAGAAATTAGCCGTGAAGCATCGCAAAGTACTCGCACCTATCCAGTAACATTATTTATCGAAAATACTGAGGCATTTAAAGTGCTACCTGGTATGGCTGGTAAAGCTTACTTAAAAGCATCATTGCCTGGAAATAAAGAATTCAGTGGTTTTGACATACCTGCATCGGCATTATTTTCTGACGGTGAACTGACGAACAGTTTTGTTTGGGTAGTCGTCGATAATAAAGTAGTTAAACGTGCTGTAGAAGTATTACGGCCGACAGATTATGGTATTAAAGTTAGCGAAGGGTTAGAACAAGGGGAATGGTTAATTGTCGCTGGAGTGCACTCATTAGTTGAAGGCCAACAAGTGAGAATACTGGACGCAACTTCAGGGAAGGAATAGATCATGAACTTACCTGAATTCGCTATTGAGCGAAAAAAACTCACCATGTTTTTCTCTTTCCTGCTTTTTATAGGTGGCTTGTATAGCTATCAAAACTTAGGCCGCCTTGAAGATCCCAACTTCACCGTTAAAACAGGGGTTATTATAACCCTATACCCTGGAGCAAGCCCTGAAGAAGTTGAATTTGAAGTTACCAACAAAATAGAAAAAGCCATTCAAGAAATGCCGCAACTAGACAATTTATATTCTCTATCCCGCGCAGGAATTTCGATTATAAAAGTCGACATGAAACAAACTTATTGGGCCGACCGCTTGCCGCAAGTTTGGGATGAAATGCGCAAAAAAATTCGAGATATAAAATATCAACTGCCTCTGCGGGCAGGTTCTTCAGAAATTATTGATGATTTCAGTTTTGTTTACGGTTTTGTTTTGTCGATAACCGGCGATGGTTATAGCTACGAAGAACTTGAAGATTATGCTGACATACTGAAAAAGGAACTTGGTTTGCTCAGAGGTGTATCAAGATCAGAATTATGGGGCGTACAACCAAAAGTTGTTTATGTTGATATTTCTGATTCACAACTCGCTGGTTTAGGTGTTACCGAAGAAACAATACTAGCTACCCTGGCCAGCCAAAACTTTGTTGTCAATGCAGGCTCGGTGAACTTACCTGAAAAACGATTACGTATTGAAGTAAAAGGTGAATACGACACCGTTGAAGACATTGGTGACATATTAATTCGTCGCTCACTTTTGGATATTGGCACAAAGTCAATTAGAGACATAAGCAATGTCGATATAAGTAAAGAACAAAATACCGACATGATCCGATTAAAGGATATTGCGACAATTCGATTAGGCTATTTAGAGCCGGCATTCAATTTAATGCGTTTTAACGGTGAACCTGCATTAGCCATTTCCCTTGCCAATAGTGCCGACAGCAATATCTTAGCAACGGGTAAAAAACTAGATGAAAAAATTGATGAGTTATTAGCGGAATTTCCAGCAGGCATTGAAGTAACAAAATTTCAATGGCAATCTGATTTGGTAAAAGAAGCAATTGACGCCTTTGCCATTAATTTAGCCGAAGCCGTGTTAATTGTCCTTGTCGTACTTACTCTTGCGATGGGTTGGCGCATGGGTGTCGTTATTGGTGCAGGATTAATATTGACTATTTTAGGTACTTTTATAGTTATGCTAATAATGGGCATAGAACTTCAAAGAGTATCGCTTGGCGCTTTAGTTGTCGCGCTTGGTATGATGGTAGATAACAGCATTGTTGTAGCAGATGGGGTGGCAGTAAGGCTGGGGCAAGGGATGAAACCCAAACAAGCAGCCATAGAAAGTGCAGCGATTCCATCAATGCCATTACTTGGTGCAACCATAATTGCGGCAATGACATTCTACCCGGTATTTAGTGCTAAAGCCGATGCCGGAGAATATGCACAAACACTATTTATTGTTGTCGGTGTCTCGTTAATGTTGAGCTGGCTGATCTCGGTCACCATTACTCCTTTGCAATGTATTCGAATATTACGAGCTCCAGAAAATCAAGATGACAATACTGATCCTTATGGCAGTAAATTTTTTATCGGCTTTAAAGGTCTTTTAGTTAAAATGACCCGAAACAGCGGCTTCACCTTAATTACGGTATGTGTATTGTTGGTAATATCAGTTTGGGGCTTTACAAAAGTGCCACAACAGTTTTTCCCTGATTCGACCCGAGCTCAGTTTGTGGTTGATTACTGGGCGCCTGAAGGCACTCCGATTGAAAGTGTATCAGAAGATTTAAAACAGATTGAAAAGAAAATTATAGAAGATCCTAGATCTGCCGATGTTGGCACGTTTATTGGCTCCGGTGGACCTCGTTTTTACCTGCCGGTAGACCCAGAATTTCCTTATCAGTCTTTCGCGCAAATAGTCGTTAATACTCCATCGTTTGCTGAAGTAGATACTTTAGTTAAAGATATTGAACCCTGGTTAAATGAACACTACCCGAATATTTTAACTCGTGTGCGTAAATATACAGTCGGACCAGGTGATACATGGCCATTTGAATTACGCATCACCGGTCCTGTAGATGCCGATTTAGTGACGCTTAGATCTTTGGGTAAACAAGTAACTGACATTTTACAGACCAGCCCAAATGTTAAGCAAATTCGCACGGATATGCGCCAACGGGTGCAAAAAATATCGATTGATTATGCACAAGAACGAGCAAGATGGGTAGCTGTCACTCGTGGCAATATTGCTTCTGCTACCGCAAGAGCTTACGACGGCTTACCTATTGGAGTATACAGAAAAGGTAACGATACCTACCCTATAGTGGCGCGTAATGTACATGAAGAACGATCAAGGGCCGCTGGCTCGCTTGATGTTGTACAGGTTAAACCATCACTATCGGTATCTACCATACCAATTTCGGAAGTCACTGAAAGGATTGAATTGGCTTGGGAAGACCCTATTATTACTCGTTGGAATAGACGCCGACAAATTGCGATACAGGCTCAACCAGATGGCGTAACCTATCCGGCACTTCGAGCTGAAGTCATTGAACGCATAGATGCCATTGACCTACCAGCGGGCTATGAATTTGCTTGGGACGGTGAAAGAAAAAGTACTCTAGATGCGATGACGTCATTAATCCCGGGAATGGCACCGACTCTGGTGATTATCCTCATTATAATTGTTGCCTTGTTTAATGCCTATAGACCTATCTTTATCATGTTTGCAGCCCTGCCCTTTGCACTCATAGGCATAACCGCCGTATTTTGGTCAACACAAGTTCCGTTCGGCTTTATGGCACTACTTGGATTGATGAGTTTGGTTGGGATGATGATCAAAAACTCAATCGTTTTACTTGATGAAATAAACTTAAATATCTCAAAAGGCATAGACGACTATGAGTCGGTCATTCTCGCCGCGGTATCAAGGCTTCGCCCAGTTATTCTTGCCGCACTAACAACAGTTTTAGGTGTTTTACCCTTGTTGCAAGACGCATTTTGGATATCAATGGCAATGACAATTATGTCTGGTTTAACCGCTGGTACGGCCGTTACTATGCTATTAGTTCCAGTTTTATATGTCACCATGTATAGGGTTAAAACGAATTAACCCTAAATATACTTCACCAATTATTTAGGCGGATTTTAGATCCGCCTTGAATTGGTTTATTTATACATTGCTATGTTTGAACAATCGCAATGTATAAATATTTGCGTAAGCAAAAAATAATCAAACTACAATAACAAAAGATAGCGCAGGAGAAAATAGATGGTTGGCATTGAACTTATCGATGGTGTTTTAAGGCTAAACGGATTTCACGCAATAAGTTTTGGCATTATCGTTTTATTCTTTGGACGACGTTTAAATCAAAAAATTGATTTTTTAAAAGAGTACAGTATCCCTGAGCCTGTAACTGGTGGCATTTGCTTTTCAATTTTATTCACGCTTGTATACCTATTAACCAATATTTCGATAGAGTTCGACTTAGCCGGTAGAGATTTATTATTAGTTTATTTTTTCACCACCATTGGCATTAATGCAAACTTAAGCGATCTGTTAAAAGGTGGTCTACCCTTGGTTATTTTACTGGTAGTAACTATTGGCTATATGATCATTCAAAACCTAACAGGGATAGGAGTTGCCAGATTATTTGACATGGACAATGCCGTTGGCGTACTTGGCGGCTCAGTTTCTCTTATTGGTGGCCATGGTACCGCTATCGCTTGGTCCCCGAAAATTGCTCAAGATTACGGTATTACCAACGCGATGGAAATTGGTATTGCCTGCGCAACTTTTGGTTTAATTTTAGCAAGTTTAATGGGGGGGCCAATCGCCAAATACTTAATCACCAAGTATGATTTAAAACCAGAAGAAAGTACTGCTGCAAACAACGTAACTGCAGAGGATACAGACAACATAAAAATTAACGCTTATGAGTTTTTAGATGCTGTGTTAGCGATTCATATTAGTGTTTTTCTAGGAGTTTTAATTAATCAAGCCCTTTCACAGGCAGGTCTCGAATTACCTATTTTCGTTACTTGTTTATTTGCAGGAATAATTTTAACCAATATCCTACCAGAAAACTTCCCTCGCTTAAGTGGCACTAAATGGCCATCGAGAACACCGGCAATTTCATTGATTGCAGATATTTCTTTAGGTACATTTTTAGCCATGTCGCTAATGAGCATGCAACTTTGGGCTTTAGTAGATTTAGCTGGGCCTATATTTACTATTTTAGCCGCTCAGTTTGTTGTTGCCGTTGTCGTAAATATATTTGTTGTATTTAGAGTTATGGGTAAGAATTATGATGCGGCGGTAATTTGTTCAGGCTTTGGTGGTATATCACTGGGGTCAACACCTACGGCTATGGCAAATATGTCTGCGGTTTCACAACGCTATGGCATGTCTAATTTAGCCTTTATTGTGGTTCCCTTGGTGTGTGCTTTCTTTATAGATTTAGCAAATGCGTTGATTATCCCTTACTTTTTAGATCTACACTAAGTTTAATGGCTTTGATCAGTATCGACACTGATCGCCACTAATTTAGCTAATATAATGGCAATGTAAAATTGTCCTATCATGGATTCAACCGATACCCATGCTCGGGCAGCTTCGCCGACAGGTGAAATATCGCCATAGCCCAGAGTCGTTAGAGTGACAAAACTGTAGTAAGAAAACACGCCTAACATGTCAAAAAAATTGCCCTGTTGGTTTATTGTTAACTGTTGAGAAAATGTGAACGCTTCAGGGTTAATGGTATATATTAATGTATAGATAAACATCCACAAATTAGAAATAAAAATATATAAACACATCGCAGCAAAAATAACATTTTCATCCGCTCGTTTACATCTAATTAGAAAGCGCATTAAGTTAAAACATATAAAACCAAAAAAGCTTATATAAACAACACTTAAATAAAAAACGCTATTTGATAACTCGACGAATGTTTGTCCCCAACTAAGCATTAGCGCCAAGCCAGAAACTACGGATCCGATGACCAGTAAAGTCATATTAAATTTGAGCATATAAAGGCTGGCTAACAATATACAAGTGAGGCATATTTTCACCCAGAAGGCACTTGAAAAATGCAAAGAAGGAGGAATAACAATCATAAAGATTAGGCTGACAAATAGTATTTCAAAACTGTAACTGGCCGCTTTGTTTTTCATTAGATAAGAACTAACTTTAGACTCTTTAAGTCCTAACTTTAGTAGTTCATCACGATATTGTCACGGTTGATGCATTTAAACCTTTCCCTTGTTTGCAGTACAGCCGCCATTTTATCTAACTGCTTAAATTAACATTCAACAATGACATTCATAATTTTAACTTAAACACATTTCTAGTTACTTTACTCTATTTTTATCCAATAACATCTCTATATCAACATTAAAAAATAGTTATTTAAACTATTAAACGCTAACTGTCATAGAGGTAGAAAATGATTTTAGATTTATTAAACACAAAAGAGTTATCAGCAATTGCACAACAATTACTAAAAACCAATAAAGGCTTAGTAGATACTTTATTAAGCTCTAGCCAAAACGTATTACAAAAAAGCATTGAATGTAATCGCTCAGTTATGCAATCAGGTATTTATTCAATTGTTGAAGGTCGTCAACAAGCAAACTCAATTATTACTAAAGCTTTCGAACAAGCTGAAAGTATGGAAAAAAGAGCTTATGACACAGTGAACAGCTCAAGCGACCAGGCATTAAAAAATGTAGAAGAAGTTTTTTCACGCATTGGTAACCCATCAGAGCCTGTTGTAGTTGCTCTTGATAATTCAATTTTAAGTTCGGTAAGTAAAATTTCTGAACCGGCCTTAAATGCCATTAAAGAAGCGACAAATAAAGTTACTGAAGTTCCAAATAAAATTTTAAAGCAAGCTGTAAAAACTGGAACTGAAAATGTAAAAGCAATCAAAGAAAAAGTTCAACCTGCTGTTAAGTCAGTCGCGGTAAAAACAGAGAAAGTTGAACCAGTAGTTGTAAAAAAAGAAAAACCAACAATAGCTAAACCTGTAGCAGCTAAACCAGCAGCAGCTAAACCTGCAGTAGCTAAACCAGCAGCAGCTAGACCAGCAGCAGCTAAACCTGCAGTAGCTAAACCAGCAGCAGCTAAACCAGCAGCAGCTAAACCAGCAGCAGTTAAACCAGCAGCAGCTAAACCAGCAGCAGCTAAACCGGCAGTTGCTAAACCAGCTGCAGCTAAACCGGCAGTTGCTAAACCAGCAAAGAAAAAGTCATCGACTAAAAAATAATCATACAGCTGAAGATCAATAATTACTCTTTATTGAAACGAATGCCTCCCAACACATAGAAATATGAGTTGGGATTTTTTTGCTAAAAATAATAATTAATTAGTGTTAGATGTTGCAGGTATGAGTATTTGTTAAAGTAAACTAGCTATCTCTCTTCTACTCAGGTCTTTAGTTTGATACCAACAGAACCTGGTGGCTAATAACTAACCATCAACAATCTCGAAAAATGAGACCATTCGCGTTCAACATGTTAAGAGTAGCAGAATCTGATTACTTAAATTTAATGATTGAAGGGTTACACTTTCAATTGAGTTAAATACCCTGCATAATAAATTTAAACAACCGTTTGAATTTCACAGTTAAATATCACATTTAGAGATTTTTATGTCAAAGCCGCTACTCAATTTTGTCCATGCAAATGGCTTTCCTGCAGGAAGTTATCGTACTTTTTTAGATATGTTCTCTTCGGATTACACGACAATGGCACAGGAAAAGTTTGGCCATAATCGTAATTATCCAATCAATAATAACTGGCAATATTTGGTCACTGAATTAGTCGATTATATTAAAAAACAAGACGAAAAAGTTATATGTGTGGGGCATTCTTTTGGGGGAGTGATTTCTTTTATTGCAGCTTGCCAACATCCTGAGCTTTTTCGAGGTTTAATAATGTTAGATCCGCCGGTATTCACCGGACGCCTCACGTGGTTATTAAGTTTAGCCAAGAAGACTCCAATAATTGATAAAGTATCTCCCGCAGGACAAGCAAAAAATCGTCGAAGGCATTGGCCTGAGGGAACTAACTTAGTTAATAACTTCGCTCGGAAACGTTTATTTCAAAATTTTGATCCCCGTTGTTTGCAAGATTATGTTGATAGCGCAGTAACCATTAAGAACAAACGCTTAGAGTTAACGTTTTCTCCTGAAGTAGAAGCTGACATTTTTAGACATTTACCATGCAATTTATTCAAGTTCAAAAACAAACTTACAGTGCCAGCCGCGCTTATTTATGGTGAAAAAACCAATATTATACCGGTTCGTTATTTCGAACGTTTCGCAAAATTGAATCAGATAGAACTGAAGATGTTTGAAAATGGAGGGCATATGTTTCCATTAGAACAACCCGACAAAACCGCAATTATGGTAGATAAATTAATCAAGAATTGGTAAAACTATTTTAGATGTAATTCACACCATTGTGTATTTTTGCTTTAACATTAGCGCTTCATCGCGCTCTATCACTCGTTTTAGGGCAAAATACGGTCAATTATCAAAAAATATTCAATTCTTTTAAAAAAACTATTGATCTTGCTGTAGAAGTGGTGTTTTATAGTGTTAGTGATTCTGCTTCGCTAATAATTATATATTTTAGTAGTGTTACTTTTTTTAATTATTCAACAAGGAATAAAAACAATGAATAAAAGTGAATTGATTTCAAAAATCGCTGAAGGCGCAGACCTTTCTAAAGCTTCAGCTGGTCGTGCATTAGATACTCTAATCGAATCTGTTACTGCTGAGTTAGCAAGTGGCGGTGACGTTGCACTTGTTGGTTTTGGTACATTTAAAGTTAGCGACCGCGCTGCTCGTACTGGCCGTAACCCACAAACTGGTGCAGAAATTCAAATTGCTGCATCTAAAGCTCCTGGCTTCAAAGCTGGTAAATCTTTAAAAGATGCTTGTAACAGCTAATTAAAGCTTTATAAGTAATCAAAAAACCGCTATTTAGCGGTTTTTTTTATTTCTATTACCGGCTTACACTTCAAACTATGGTTGGTCCAATCTTGGTTGGTCTGATTTTAATCGGACGTTATTCAAAAGTATTGAAATATAGTTTATAACAATGCCGTTATACTCTAAGTGAAAGCGTTACCAGTACAACACCGTGATCGGTACTTTCCCCATCTCGCTCAAATATAGGGTTTATAAGGTGTCTGTCATAAGTATCATAGCCACTTACTTCAAATAAGCTCCCCTGATAATTTGCATCAAACTCGCAAGATAATAAAATATAATCAAGAACTGAACCTGTAGCGCCATAATAATGGGTAGGTTTTCGACTGATGTGTTGTGTATCATTATCGGTGTTTTGAAATAAATCCCATGCGTCATTCAAACAATATTTTTCAAGATAAGCATTTACATCAAATGCAGAGGCGAATCTTAACTTATCCGTTATTAAGTGAGTTAGTACGCCATCTTGTAAAGTATTATTAAAGTCGCCCAATAGCATAATTGGCCGGGTCGATTGTTCTCGTTGGCTGATCATTTCAACAAACAGCAATGCCGCTTCACTACCGCGTTGAATAGATGAGCCCCACCCACCTATCACTTGTGCCTTAAGTTTTTCGATAATATTTTTTTCAGCCAACATTTCAGAGCATTGCTCATGTTCGATCAGTGGCCGTTTAGATTTAAAATGCACCACATAGCAATCACATGGACCAATATGAGGCAAGTCTATAGTCGCTCTTAATACCTTTCTACTAAATGAAAATTCGGCATTAAGGCCCATTACTTGCGCTAATTCTTTGTTAGGTTGTACTGCAGATATTTCAGTGATTTCATATTTTGAAGCAATCGCAACTACCGGACTTTTACAAATAAAGTCATCAACAACTTCAGCTTGGTCAACAACATGGAAATATGGATAACCTTGCTCTTGAACTAATTGTTTCAATGGCTCTGGGCTAAACACTTCCTGAAAACCAATAACATCAGGCTTAAATTCAACGAGATAATCTATAATCCAATTTTGTTTCTTTTGCCATTGCTCACTGCTTAGTATTTTTTCAAAGTCGTAAAATGCAAAAGGAGGCTCAAGATAATTAAACAAATTAAACGTGGCAATTTTGATGGATGAGTTTGGTACTAGTTTGGAACTATCTACCGGTATACTTGCTTCAATGTTGTTATTATCAGACAACCGCAGTCCTTGAGCATTATTTTAGATTTTTATTGTTAAATTATAACGGATTTATTTAACCGTTGCCTCCTCCGATTCCAGTAAAGAGGCTTGTTGATGAAAATGTTGAAATGAATGTGGTTTACAGTGCATAGGAGTTGAAATAGCGCAAACCCGTTGCTTTTCTGTTTTGATCATACTTTTCAATTAAATCTACCTTACGACCTTCAAAGCTATTTGGCATTAAATTGCTTACTCCAATTAGAGCAACACAACTTAATATTAAAAAACTGTAATTTAATATAGTCTTCTTCAGGGAAAGTGAATTGAAATTAGCAACCTTATCGCCAACACCTTTAATCATTAATGTCTTTTCTGTTTCGTTGCTCATAGCTGCACCTGCTTGTTATTTCTACAATAATAATAACAAGCAGGTACTGCCAGAACTGTATTGAATTGTTAAAGGAATGTTAACAATGGTTACAGCATGCGCATCCCGTGAAGCTCAAAGTCATGCGAACCGAATGATGAGGATTCATTTTGGCTGTGTTGTAACTGCCAAGTCAGAACTTTATCGTATGCAAGAAATAGCGTAACGGGTTATGAAGTGACCGATCAGTAAATTAATTTAATTTACTTTTAGTTATTTTTTCAGTCTTAAAAATGATAAAATAACGTTTCTAGAACGTACTAGGTGAATTTTACTGAATTCACCTATTTTTTTGTCACCAAGCTTGTCACTATACTCAATAGTCACTAAAACAGCATAGACACGACAAGCCAATACAAAACAAAGGCTTACACAATTGGACTTAACAGTACTAGCTATATTCATCCCTACTTTTTTCTTTGTTAGCATTACCCCAGGTATGTGCATGACCCTTGCATTAACGTTGGGCATGAGTATAGGTGTGCGCCGTACAATGTGGATGATGATGGGTGAGTTATTAGGTGTAGCCTCAGTCGCTGTTGCAGCTGTTTTAGGCGTTGCCGCAATAATGCTTAAGCTACCTGAAGTATTTAGCATTTTTAAAATAGTTGGTGCTTTATATCTTGCTTACCTGGGCATACAAATGTGGTTATCTAAAGGTAAAATGGCCATTACCCACAATAAAGAAGCTACACCTACGGTTTCTCGTAAAGGATTGTTTATGCAAGGATTAGTTACAGCAATTGCGAATCCTAAAGGTTGGGCTTTTATGATTTCATTATTACCACCGTTTATTAACCCACAAAACCCAGTTGCGGTGCAGTTAAGTGTTTTAGTAGCGGTTATTTTATTCTCTGAGTTTGTTTGTATGATGTTGTACGCTACAGGCGGCAAATCATTAGGTTTGTTATTAGCTAAAGCTGAAAATGTGCGCTTGATGAACAGAATTTCAGGAACATTAATGATGGGTGTGGCACTTTGGTTAGCATTAAGTTAAGTAATACCACCACGAAAACTTGATGTTGTCATAATATTTAACTCAATTTGTAGCTAACAAATTATTGATAACTGACAAAATCAAACATTAGAGTTTCGATTTTGTCGTTAATTTGAACTTCAACGAACATTGTCCAAATCATTTGCTCTTTAGTACATGCACCAATAAGTGTATTTGTTGTAAAAACACCGCTGTTTTCTTCAAAAAATAATGGGATTTTCCCCATAAACATCTCTTTACCTTCAAGCCATGCCGATTTTATTTTAATTGGATGCTTTGATTTTGATATTAATGAAAAAAATATTTCATTTTCTGCTTTTATTATATTTGGTGATGCATTTAGCTCAAAAACACCAAAATTATAAGTTTTAAAACAGCCTGAGCGAGTAAAGTCGCAATCAATTTGACCAATATTTTGCTTGTTATCAGATTCTATAAATTGATAACCGAGATATACCGAAATTATCAATAAAATTAGAATTATAGGTGTATAAAAATTACGCATATTTACCATTGAAATTTGTGAATACTTTGTTATAAAACAAACAAACTGTACATAAAAGTTACAAACAGTAACATTTTGTTGATCTAGGTCATATTTTAAAACGTTAAACGTGACAATTGGCCCTGCAAGCCTTATTATCGCCCTCGAAAAAAAACAAACTATAAAGTGTTGTTTTTTTGAACTATAACTAAAGTAGTTACAAAAGTTTTTTTAACGCTTCAGGGTGGAAGATATTTTAGTAACTATATTCACTCACATCAACTTTATAATTATAAATGTGGAACCTTTAATATGAGTCAAAGCAATCTGACAGAAATGGATTACAACTACAAAGTTGTTCGCCAGTTTACTGTAATGACCGTAATTTGGGGTATTGTTGGTACGGCAGTCGGTGTTTTAATCGCAGCTCAGTTAATCTGGCCAGCGCTTAACTTCGAAACTCCGTGGTTAACATACTCTCGCTTACGTCCTTTACACACCAATGCCGTAATTTTTGCATTTGGTACAAGCGCTCTGTTCGCAACGTCGTACTATGTAGTACAGCGTACCTGTAAAACAGCACTATTTGGCGGTAAACTAATCGCTTTCACCTTCTGGGGATGGCAAGCAGTTATTTTATCAGCTGCAATTACTCTTCCTATGGGGCTGACGTCTTCAAAAGAATATGCTGAACTTGAATGGCCTATTGATATTTTAATCACCTTAGTTTGGGTTTCATATGCAATAGTATTCTTTGGAACATTATTTAAGCGTAAAACATCTCACATTTATGTAGCTAACTGGTTCTTTGGTGGTTTCATCTTAACCGTAGCGGTTTTACATATTGGTAATTCTATGGTTATTCCATTAACTTGGACTAAATCATATTCATTATATCCTGGCGCCATCGATGCCATGATGCAGTGGTGGTACGGGCATAATGCCGTAGGCTTCCTATTAACTGCAGGTTTCTTAGGTATGATGTACTACTTTGTACCAAAACAAGCTGAACGTCCGGTTTACTCGTACCGTTTATCAATTGTTCACTTTTGGGCTCTTGTATCTTTATACATTTGGGCTGGACCTCATCATTTACATTACACAGCGCTTCCTGACTGGACGCAAAGTGTTGGTATGGTAATGTCTATCGTATTATTCCTTCCTTCATGGGGCGGTATGATCAACGGTATTATGACACTATCGGGTGCATGGCATAAACTACGTCATGATCCAATCTTACGTTTCTTAATTGTTTCTCTGTCTTTCTACGGTATGTCTACGTTTGAAGGCCCGATGATGGCAATTAAATCAGTAAACGCATTATCACATTACACTGACTGGACTGTTGGTCACGTACATTCTGGCGCTCTAGGTTGGGTTGCTATGGTTTCAATTGGTGCGATGTACCACTTAATTCCAGTACTGTTTAACCAAGGTCGTATGTACAGCGTTAAACTTATTAATGTTCATTTCTGGTTGCACACTACCGGTATCGTTTTATACATAGTAGCAATGTGGATATCTGGTGTAATGCAAGGTTTAATGTGGCGTGCGGTTAACACTGACGGTACCTTAACGTATAGTTTCGTTGAAAGTTTACAAGCTTCTTACCCGTTCTACTTCATCCGTTTTGTTGGTGGTTGTTTAGTAGTTGCAGGTTTCTTATTAATGGCTTACAACATGTTCAAAACTATTGGCGCTAAAGACAATAGTTTAGAAAAACAAGAAGTAATGGCTTAAGGAGAACCCCATGCAAAATAAACATGAAAAAGTAGAAAAACACGTTGGTTGGTTCTTTACCTTAACAATTGCTGCTATCAGTATTGGTGGTTTAGTTGAAATAACCCCGTTGTTTTTCCAAAAAGAAACAACGACGCCAGTTGAAAGCTTGCGTCCTTATACGGCGTTAGAAATGGAAGGTCGTGATATTTACATTCGTGAAGGTTGTAACAACTGTCATTCACAAATGATCCGTCCTTTACGTGCTGAGACAGAGCGTTACGGTCACTATTCTGTTGCTGGTGAGTCGGTATGGGAGCATCCATTTTTATGGGGCTCTAAACGTACTGGCCCAGATTTGGCCCGTGTTGGTCAACGTTATTCAGATGATTGGCACTATGCGCATTTAATGGATCCGCGTTCTGTAGTTCCTGAATCTAATATGCCATCGTATTCTTGGTTAGCTGAAACACCAGCGTCAAATGAATTATCAGCCAGGAAGATGGAAATTTTTAACATGCTTACAAAAAATCGTAGCCATAAAGATGCGGATGGCAACCCTATCCCACTTTACTCTGCTGACGATATTGCGAACGCTGGTTCAGAGTTTACAACTACAAAAAGTATTACTGGTAAGAACGGTCTTCAAGAAATGGACGCTCTTATCGCATATTTACAATCACTTGGTCATGCGTTGAAATAATTATGGATATTGGCTTATTAAGAGGCATTTTTACGGTATTAATCTTCGCTCTATTTATCATTATAGTAGTGTGGGCTTATAACAAAAATCGTAAATCATCGTTTGATGAAGCAGCTAATTCTATTTTTGACGAAAACGAAAATAAAAACGACAAAGTGAATACGAACAAAGGAGACAATTAATGTCTACATTTTGGACTGTATGGATATCTGTTTTAACACTAGGCACCTTAGTTGGTTGTTGGTTGCTGTTACGTTGGTGTTTAACAAACTTCGCCGGCGTTCCTGAAGGGGAATCAATGGGCCATGAGTTTGACGGTATCGAAGAACTGAACAACCCTCTTCCTAAATGGTGGAGCACATTCTTTTTAGTAACAATTATTTGGGGCTTTGGCTACTTAGCTTTATACCCGGGTTTAGGTAGCTACAAGGGATTATTTGGCTGGAAGAGTTCTAATCAAGACGTAATGAGCATCGCTGACTCAAAAGCACAAGTTGCTTCAATGAAAGAAGCTGGTTTTGCGGTTCAATATGACCGTGAAATTGACAGGGCAAATGCTAAATTTGGTCCAATCTTTGCAGAGTTTGCCAAACAAGACGTAGAAACATTAAGTAAAGATAAAAAAGCGCTAAAAATTGGCCAACGTTTATTTTTACAAAACTGTTCACAATGTCATGGTTCTGATGCTAAAGGTACAACAGGCTTCCCTAACCTAGTTGATAACGACTGGTTATATGGTGGTGATGGTGCAACGATTGAGCAATCAATTTTGCATGGCCGTAAAGGGCAAGGCATGATCGCCTGGGACACTATGGTTGGTGGTGAAGAAGGAGTTAAAGAAGTTGCGGCTTACGTACTTTCTTTGAACCCTGAGCGCGCAGCTAAAGTAGATTCAGCCTTAGCCGCTAAAGGTGAAGCTAAGTTTGCAATGTGTGCTGCTTGTCACGGCGCAGCTGGTACTGGTAGTACTGCAATGGGTATCCCATTAGGTGCACCAAATCTTACTGATAATATCTGGTTATACGGCGGTTCTGAGCGTGCAGTTCAGCAATCAATCGCTAATGGCCGTGCGGGTGTGATGCCAGCTTGGAAAGGTATTTTAGGCGAAGATAAAGTGCGTGTAATTAGTGCTTATGTATATAGTTTATCTAATCAAGAATAACTAACTAGTAATTAATTAAAACCCTGTATAGCTCGGCTAGACAGGGTTTTGTTTTATGTAAACCCATCGCCATGCAAAAGTTATTATTTGTTTAAGCTGATAAACATAGCGTAAACAAATAACAATTTAATTAATGTAACACCCTCTTTCTTGTTTCTTAATGAAACGATAAAATGGTTTATCACTTAACAGAGATCTTTTTCATGCATACACCTTGGTACAAAGAGCCGTGGACTTATTTAGTCTTTGGTCTTCCTTTAATTTCAGTGTTCGTCGGGACGACAGTATTTTTTATTGCTAATAAAAATGCAGATACCGTAGTCGTCGATGATTACTATAAAAAAGGCAAAACCATTAACCAAGATATTCGTAAATACAAACTTGCACAAAAACTCGGTATTCGCTTTGATATGCAGGTAACAAACAATGAAGTGGTATTAAAACCAACGGGCATTGAAAAAACATTTCCTGTGCTTAATGTAAGTTTTTACCACGTGACTATGGCTGAACGAGACTTTACAGTTAAATTAACCCCTGATGGCAAAGGTTGGATGCGTCAAAGTTTTGATCAAAATGTGCAGGGAAAATGGCGAGTACTAGTAACTCCATTTGATAACAAATGGAAAATGCAAACGACCGTTGCCCTTCCACAACAACAGTTTACGACTTTTGAATTACAGTATTAATGAACAAACATTTAAATGAATAGTAAAGACTGCTTTCACTGTGGCGAAATAGTCCCTCCGGGTCTTTCACTATCTGTCGTCGTCGACAACAAAACACAAGACATGTGTTGTATCGGCTGCCAAGCGGTTGCTTCAGCAATAGTGGCTAATAACCTAGAAGACTATTACCGTTTTCGTAGTGAAAAAGGCAATAAAATTGACGCACAAGTTCCTGATGCATTATTAAACAATCAGTTTATTGATGACGAAAACCTACAAAGCGAATTTACCTTTGACGTCGATAATTGCAAAGAAACCATATTGTCTATCGATGGTATGTCTTGTGCGGCTTGTGCTTGGCTCATAGAAAAACAATTATCACAAAAACCAGGTATTACTAAAATTCAAGTAAACGCAACAACCCAACGTGCGACGGTTGTTTGGCAAAACGATGCGATTAAACTCAGTAATATATTAACGGCGATAAACCAAATTGGTTATCAAGCTCTACCATTTAAGGCTAACTTAGCCGAGCAACGAAATAAACAACAAGCTAAAGCCTTTGTTCGTCGCCTAGGTGTTTCCGGTATTTTAACCATGCAGGTGATGATGATTGCCTTTGGTTTGTATTTTGGAGCGTTTAGTGATCTTGAAGAGCATAATTTGGCTTATTTACGTGGTACAAGTTTTGTTCTTACCTTACCCATCGTTGTATTTGGTGCCTTTCCATTTTATACCGGTGCAATTTCGGCATTGAAAGCACGTAGGTTATCAATGGATGTTCCTGTATCTATTGCAATCGTATTAGCATTTTGTGCTAGCACCTGGGCAACATTTACCCAATCAGGCGAAGTGTATTTTGAATCATTAGCAATGTTTACCTTTTTACTACTGATTGGTAAATATCTAGAGTTTAGGGCGCGAGCTAAAGCTGCAGAAGTATCGGCTAATTTACTTAAACTTATGCCTTTAACCGCAACAAAACTTGTCACTGTTAATGATAAAAAGCAAGAGCAAGTGATTAGCGCTAAACAATTAGAGTTGAACGATTTTGTTATTGTTAAGCCAGGTGAAACTATTCCAGGAGATGGAGTAATAGCATCTGGCCAGTCGAGTGTAAACGAAGCTATGCTTACTGGTGAGCATGCGCCGGTACAAAAAATCAAAGGTGCTACTGTATTTGCAGGAACAGTTAATGGCGATGGCAATTTAACCATAGAAATAGTTAAAACAAATTCAGACAGTTTTTTGACTAATTTAATTCGCTTAAGTGAATCAGCACAAGCTCATAAACCGGCCATAGCACAATTATCTGACCGAATTGCACAATACTTTGTCGCGCTAATATTACTAACCGCTATTGCTACTGCAATTTATTGGTCAATACATTCACCTGATGAAGCATTTTGGATAACACTTTCGGTATTGGTAGCAACATGCCCTTGTGCCCTTTCACTTGCTACTCCTACGGCATTAACCTGTGGCACAATTAGATTAAACAAAGACGGCATAATGATCAAAAATGCCCACGTGTTAGAAACTATGCCAAAAGTAGACTGCTTCGCTTTTGATAAAACAGGTACGTTAACTAATGGCAAATTTGCTATTACAGATGTGGTTTTACTTAATAAGCAATATGACAAAGAAAGTGTACTAGCTATTGCTGCAGCTTTAGAAGCTCATTCTGAACACCCTTTAGCTAAAGCGTTCAGCCAATATAGAAACTTTGATCTCAATGTAGAAGATGTGGAAGTTGTACCTGGCTGTGGTGTTAAAGGCAACAAAGATGGCCATCAAATATGCATAGGTAAAGTGAGCTGGGTTAAAGAATTCACCCAAATAGCCGAGCATCATCATAAAGCGCAATGCTTACTAACTGTAGACAATATTCTTGTGGCTTCGTTTTATATGGAAGATACTTTACGTGATAATACTAAATCTGTAATCAACAGCATGCGCTTAGCAAAAATTGAGACCTTGCTGATCAGTGGCGATAACAAAGCCGGAGTTAAAAACTTTAACCAACAAGTAAGCCTTGATCATACCTTTGATACTTGCAGCGCAAATGACAAACTACAGATACTAGCTGATAGGCAAAAATCAGGAAAAACCGTTGCTATGGTTGGCGATGGAGTAAACGATTCGCCGGTGTTTGCGCAAGCACATGTGTCAATTGCAATGGGTAGCGGCACTGAAATAGCTAAAAGTGGTGCTGACGTCATATTGTTAAACAATCATTTATCAAGTCTATTAAGGCTTAAACAAATAGCGAAGAAAACCTCTAATATCGTAAAACAAAATTTTGCCTGGGCATTGGCTTACAACGCCATTATTTTACCACTTGCTGTTTGTGGTTTTATTACCCCATATATGGCAGTATTAGGCATGTCAGCAAGTTCAATTATTGTTGTGACCAATTCATTAAGATTATTAAAGTAGATATACCATGAGCGTTATTTATATCCTTATTCCTATTGCTATCATTTTTACGGCTATTGCAATTTATCTATTTTTTTGGGCAGTTAAAACAGAACAATTTGACGATTTAGAAAAGCAAGGGATGAGTATTTTGTTTGACGATGATGCAAATATCGAACAAAGTAAACCCTCATCACCTAATGATGATAAATCAAACAAAGTTGATCATTAACATTCTATGGAATTAGATTTTTTATCCGCATTTTTCATTGGCATTGCCGGCGCAGGCCATTGCGTTGCCATGTGTGGAGGCATTACGACAATGCTTACTGCATCAATCGCAGACAAATCTAAAGCCAATATCCCCCTTATTTTAGCGTACAACTTTGGCCGTATATTCTCTTATGCAGTTGCTGGTGCTATTGCTGGTTTTACGGGTTCGTTAGCGGCTAAATCACTTGGTTTTCCTATATTATGGTTAAAGGTTATAGCCGCATTATTTGTGATATTTTTAGGGCTTTATATTGCTAAATGGTCATTTGCATTAGCAAAGGTTGAAAATATAGGTAAAGTTCTATGGAAATATTTACAGCCACTAAGCAAAAAGTTTATACCGGTAACTAATGTAAAACAGTCATTATTTTTGGGGATGGTATGGGGATGGTTACCGTGTGGATTAGTTTACTCAACGCTAACTTGGTCTATCGCTAGCGCTTCTTGGTACAACGGTGCATTAATCATGTTAGCTTTTGGCTTAGGTACATTACCTGCTTTGCTTACTTTGGCATCTGGCTTCAAATTTGTAACCCAAATGTTACGCTCTGATCAAATTCGTAAATTAACAGCTATTTTACTTATTTTTTACGGTTCATACTCGTTATTTATTGCTCTAGAACAAATATTCTAGTACCCTTCCGCTATTAACATTGGAAGTAGATTGTAAAGAAATATGCCGCAAATAATACCTATTGCAAATAACATTAAATGTCAGAACTGTAGTATCAGTGAACTTTGTTTACCATTTAGTTTAAATGAAACAGAGTTGAACTTACTTGATGATATTATTCAACGCAAAAAACCAATTCAAAAAAACACCCAAATCTTTAAAGCGGGCGAACAATTGCAAACCCTTTATGCAATTAGATCAGGTACGTTTAAAACATTTATTATTTCTGAGCAAGGTGAAGAGCAAATTACTGGTTTTCATTTAGCCGGTGATTTAATGGGATTTGACGCCCTTTCACTGAAGAGCCATCCTAGCTTTGCTAAAGCATTAGAAACATCAATGGTATGTGAAATACCTTTTGAAGTACTTGATACTCTATCAAGCAAAATCCCTAAACTTAAAGCTCAGATGATGAGCTTAATGAGTAATGAAATACAATGTAATAGTGAAATGTTGCTGTTATTAAATCGAAAAAATGCTGAAGAGAAGTTAGCAACGTTTCTTGCTAACTATGGCCGTAGGTTAGGTAATCGTCATTTATCTTCAGTTGAATTTAACTTACCAATGACTCGTAGTGAAATTGGTAACTATATTGGTTTAACCATTGAAACAATTTCTCGTTTAATGACACGCTTTCAAAAAGAAGGCTTGATCAAGGTCGAGAATAAATTCATTACAATTCTAGATAAAGACGGCTTATTTGAGCTGGCCGGTTATACCAAGTAATCCCATCTACCTACCTATTTATGCGTTGATTTATACCAAATAGATTTTTTGATTTAAATCAACGTATTAATAAACTTCCAATAAATTTTAATAACATATTTGTAACAATCGCCAGATCATATTAAGCTTATATCAGCTTAATTATTTTTATATTGGTGAACGTATGGAAAGTTATCAGAATATATTAGTCGTTATTGACCCTACAACGGAAGAACAAAAAGCATTAGCAAGGGCATGTACCTTAGCTAAACATTCCGGAGCTAAAGTCACCGCCTTTTTATCTATTTATGATTTTTCCTATGAAATGACTACAATGCTATCTGGTGAAGAACGTGAAGCTATGCGTGAAACTGTGGTTAAAGGTAGAGAAAATTGGTTAACTGATTTAATTGAAGATTTTGATTGTGATATTCAAACGAAGGTTATTTGGCATAATCGACCTTTTGAAGCTATTTTAGCTGAAGTAAGAGATAATAATTTTGATGTTGTCATTAAAAGCACACACGCACACCCTACCTTACAATCAGTAATATTTACTCCTACCGACTGGCATCTTATTCGTAAGTGTTGGGTACCATTGCTGTTAGTAAAAGAACATACATGGCCTGATAACGGCCACATCTTAGCTGCTGTGAATGCTGGCAGCGAAGAAGAAGAGCATCAATCGTTGAATAACAAAATTTCTGAAGAAGCAATCAATCTAGCTGAACTGATAAATGCGGATGTGCATTTTGTTAATTCATATCCAGGTACACCAATAAACATTGCTATAGAAATTCCAGAGTTTGATGCCAATGAATATAATGATGCAATGAAACAGCACCATGTGGATGTAATGAAAGCACATGGTGACAAATTTGACATGGCCGAGCAGTATTTACACGTTGAAGAAGGTCTACCAGAAGATGTTATTGAAAAGGTCGCTAAACAAATAGATGCTGAATTAGTGATTTTAGGCACAATTGGCCGTACAGGTCTGTCTGCTGTACTTATTGGTAATACAGCAGAACATGTAATAGACAGGCTCAACTGTGATTTATTGGCATTAAAGCCTGACGGCTACCAATCGCCTTTCCTTAAATAATACTATTTAGCTTTAATAATCCTTATATACGCTTTTATTAAAGCTTTTAAGGATAATGGAGCTTAGGTATAATGCGCGCCTAAAGTTAACTAAACGGTACGCAACATGTCACTACAGACTCCCAATCAGTTATTAAACGAAACTGACGTTAAAATTGCCAAGCAGCAGCAAGCAAAACTTGAAAAACGTTTTCGCCATCACGTCGGTAAAGCTATCAGTGATTACAACATGATTGAAGATGGTGACAAGGTTATGGTGTGTTTATCTGGTGGTGCCGATAGTTATACCATGTTGGATATTTTGCTAAAGCTTAAAGCTTCTGCGCCAATTCATTTTGATATCGTTGCAGTTAACTTAGATCAAAAACAACCTGGATTTCCTGAACATATTTTACCTAATTACCTTGAAGAGTTAGGTGTCGAATACCACATTATAGAAGAAGACACTTACTCTATTGTTATGGATAAAATCCCTGAAGGGAAAACCACCTGCAGCCTCTGTTCACGCTTACGTAGAGGGATTTTATACAGTACAGCAAAAAGGCTACATGTAACCAAAATAGCATTAGGTCATCACCGCGATGACATGATTGAGACCCTATTATTGAACATGTTCTTTAATGGCAAAACCAAAACTATGCCAGCAAAGTTAGTATCCGATA
The DNA here is from genome assembly GCF_031583595.1 of Thalassotalea psychrophila. Taxonomy (NCBI): domain Bacteria; kingdom Pseudomonadati; phylum Pseudomonadota; class Gammaproteobacteria; order Alteromonadales; family Colwelliaceae; genus Thalassotalea; species Thalassotalea psychrophila. The sequence goes on along the minus strand of NZ_CP134145.1, from coordinate 2,233,326 downwards.
ATGGCGAGCATGTGGTCATTCGCCCCCTTGCATATTGTAAAGAAAAAGAGATAAAACAATTCTCAGCACTAAAACAATTCCCTATTATTCCATGTAATTTATGTGGCAGTCAGCCAAACTTACAAAGACAAAATGTTAAAGCAATGTTGAACGATTGGGATATTAAATTTCCAGGTCGAGCTGAGTCTATTTTCACTGCAATGCAAAATGTTGTGCCTTCGCATTTAGCTGATCATCAATTATTCGACTTTAAAAACGTTGATTTGCATACTGGTGTCGTAAATGGCGGAGATATTGCTTTTGATAAAGAAGAGATCTCACCTGCAACTAACTTTATTCAGCCTAAATTTGAACAGGGTGATCTTGTTAACATTGTTGAAATTAAATAGTTATTGATTAAATAACCCGTGGTTAAACGATTTTAGCTACTATTTACCGGATAAATTGCATAATATATCAATAAGTTAATCAAAATCTAATGTTATAAGAGAGAAACTTAAATGTTTGAAAAACTATTTAAGCTAGTAGAACATGGTACAACAACAAAGCGTGAAATCATGGCAGGTTTCACTACATTCTTAACCATGGGTTATATTATCTTTGTTAACCCTAGCATGCTAGCAATGACGGGTATGGACCAAGGAGCAGTATTTGTTGCAACGTGTTTAGCTGCGGCTATTGGTTGTTTCATTATGGGGTTTTATGCCAACTACCCTATCGCATTAGCCCCTGGTATGGGTTTAAACGCATTCTTTACCTTCACCGTTGTTATGGAACTTGGATATACCTGGAACGTTGCCTTAGGTGGCGTATTTATCTCTGGGGTGATTTTTACCATATTAAGTATATTTAAAGTACGTGAGTGGATAATCAACTCAATACCTCATGCTTTACGCTTTGGTATAGCAGCTGGTATTGGTATGTTCTTAGCGTTAATTGCGTTAAAAAACTCAGGTATTATTGTTGCAAGCCCGGCTACCCTAGTTACTTTAGGTGAGATCACTTCATTTGGTCCAATGATGGCTGTGCTGGGCTTATTTCTTATCGTTGGCTTGGTTAGCTTAAATGTTAATGGTGCTGTAATGATCGCTATTATCGTCATTACCATTCTTGGTCTTATGTTTGGCGATGTTACTTATAATGGCATCATGTCTATGCCGCCATCACTGGCGCCAACCCTTGCCCAATTAGATATTGCTGGTGCTTTTGAAATCGGTATGATCAGCGTAATATTCGCCTTCTTGTTTGTCGATTTGTTCGATACATCGGGTACATTAATTGCTGTTGCTCATCGAGGTAACTTATTGGACGACAATGGTAACCTGCCTCGCTTGAAAAAAGCATTACTAGCAGACTCAACGGCGACTATTGCCGGTTCTATGTTAGGTACATCAACGACAACAAGTTATGTTGAAAGTACCGCAGGTGTTGCCGCAGGTGGCCGTACAGGCTTAACTGCAGTAACCGTTGGTCTATTATTTATAGCTGCGCTTTTCTTCTCGCCATTAGCAGGCATGGTCCCAGCTTATGCAACAGCCGGTGCATTATTTTTCGTTGGTGTATTAATGATTGGCGGTTTAGTCCACGTTAAGTGGGATGACTTGTTGGATGCAGTGCCTGTAGTTGTTATTTTAGTGACTATGCCCTTAACATTCTCAATTGCCGATGGTATAGCTTTTGGATTTATTAGTTATACAGCTGTACGTATATTTAGTGGCCGTTTTGCTGATATAAGTCCAAGCGTATGGTTTTTAGCAGCGTTATTCGTTAGTAAATTCGCATTTATGTAATTCATCACTACAAATTATTAGGCAAGCTTAAAATCAAATTATATTGATGAGCTTGCCATCTTAAATACCCAAAATAATTTATAACATTCATATATTTCAGGGAAAATCATGAATAAAACAATAAAAGTATTATCATCTGTATTATTAGCAGGTTCATCGTTAGTCGCATTTAACGCTCAGGCGGAGATGCACTGGAGTGATAACTCAATATCACTATTAAAAAACCTTAGTGAATATGAGGTTGATACAAACGATGACGTAACAGTAGTAACTTTAGAGCATGCATCAGGCCACAATTGGGGCGACTTGTTCATGTTTGCTGACCGTTTAAACTTTAAGTCTGATTCAAGCCACCCAGAAACAAAAGAAACTTATACAGAAGTGTCTCCTCGTTTAAGCCTTAGTTACGCTACGGGTTCTAAAATGGAATTTGGTATTGTAACTGATGTCTTTTTGGCAACAACTTGGGAACATGATACCTATGAAAACGAATTCTTTTCTCAGAGTTTTGATAATTACTTAGTTGGTGTAGGTGCTGATTTAAAGCTTCCTGGTTTTGCATTTTTTAATATAAACCTTTACCAAGTAAACAATGAAAATATTGATAACGACAATCAGCTTACTGTTGTTTGGGGATTGCCATTTAGCCTAGGTAATGCAGACTTTATGTTTGATGGTTACATTGATTGGTCGTCTGCAGAAGAAACACACACTGCTGATTTTCACTTTAATCCACAGTTACGAATGGATATTGGTAAATACTTTGGCGTTCCAAAGAAATTTGAAGCAGGATTTGAATATTCGTACTGGGTTAACAAGTTTGGTTTAACTTTCCCTGATACAGAATCAGTATTTAGTGCAATGGTTAAAGTTCATCTTTAAATAGATCTGCTGCGCATTTCTACATATGCCACTACGTGGCGTTAACATAAAAAACAACGCTATATTTGTTAACTTACACCACGTCATCCCCGAGGAGCTCAAGCGACATCGGGGACCTCCACCAGTTATATTGAGACTAAATAAATTTAATTTTATTAACCGCTATATGCGTCAAGAGATCCCGTGTCTCGCTTATACTCGCACAGGATGACGGCGTACTTTTTCTAATTTTAATCGTCTTTAATCCAAGGCGAAATAACGGTTGGAGGTAAATCAAAGCTTATCGCTTTTTCAGTAGATTGATTATCTTGATCAATATTTAATTTACATTTGTTTTGTTCACAGTTTAAAGAGTTTTTCAATTCATCATCGATGTAAGAAATGCTCTCCGCACGGCTAAGCTCAATATGCAAGCCATTAACGTTAGGCATCATAAACCACAAAAATGAACCGAACTCGTCAACCAGTTCTTGCATTTGTTTTGTTATTAGCGCTAATTCACTAAAGCTAAAGTCCGTTTTTGTTTTGTCTTTAACTTGCATCTGCATCTGCAAAATGCAGTTTTGGTATTCATCTTTTAATTTTACTCGAAGCAAAGCGAACTTGTCGTATAACTCACGCGATAACGGCACTAATAGCTGACCATCACTAGCTATTTCAATTTGTGCAGGTTCTTTACCTTGCGCTAGCATTGTTGCATTAACTAGTTCACAACGTGTTCTTTTATAAGAATCAACTAAGTAAAAGCCCATGGTAATTTGATCAAGTTTATGCTCTTTTATTAAGTCTAAGCGCTGATAAAAACCTTTATACTCTAGATCTACCGCTTGGCTAGCAAATGTACAAAGTGATAGTACGCCAGCGGCAATACATTTATTAATTGAACTGAGTTTACTTGGTGTTGGTTTCTTTGCAGTTTGTTTCATATAATTTATTTACGCTTTAATATATTTATGGTTGTGACGGAGCATAGTATTAATCTCAACAATGTAATCCATGCCTCGCTCTGAATACGGTAGTAAACCTGTGGCTAGTACATCTGGACGAAGTTCAATACCATGGTCTCTTAACTGGCCCCTGATCGTTCTGAATAAATCATAAGCTTGGTTGGTATTAATATTATGAAAATAATGATTAACCATTTGTTCTAAATCATCAAAAGCCGCAACCTCATGATTTAATCCTGAATCCCTGCCTTTTGGCACCAAGCCACAATTTTTCTTAAAGCACCACATGCCAAAAAAATTTAAACCTATGCGAGCAAAGCGAGAACTGCCCCACGCAGACTCATTCGCTGCTTGTACTAACACAAGTTCCCTTGGAATTTGATCTATTCTCAATAGCAATTGCTCAACAATAGCTACTGATGAAGAGGTATTTTTTAACTTATACTTTTCAGCGTATTTGGTAAGAAACTTAAGTTGTTTTTTAGTTAAGGTTTGCTGCGAGGTTATCGCGGCTGAAATTGCAATTACTTTTGCTCGACGCTTAGCAAGTTTGCTATTTTCATGATCGATTGCTGGCTTTAAAAAATTGAAGAATTGCTGCTTACGAGTAGGAATATCTTTAATAGCAATAAAGTCAGGCAACTGTACATCATGTAAAGGTTTTTCAACGACAACAAGTTTATTAAGCTTTTTTGCAGGTCTATCTTCTATTTTATGATCGCTAATAAATACATCAGTTTCACTGATAAAAATGAAAGGAAATAATGCCATCATAAAAATGGCAATAAGTAATACACCTTTAATTGTATTATGTTTTTTTCTATTTGGGCTAACCATTATAAGATCCTTCTTATTTCTTTATGCACATTCGAATTAGGCAGAAAAGAACGTGTCTTGTTCGCCAGGTTTGCCTATAACCTGCATACGAACGCCAAAAATTTCACGATACAATATACCTTTAATATTGTAATAAAGTGGCGCTAAAAAGCCCATGGCGACAAAAAATATGACCATAGCAATTATTGGTGGAAAACCGATAAAACCCGGCAATAAAGACAACAATGCAGCCAACAGAAGTAAGCTGTATATTTGTAATAATTTAAACCATTGGAATCGGGTTGCTTTTAACGATAAAACAATAGAATTTATTGGTGACATATTTTTTTCGACAATAAGTGGAATTGTTAATGATAAAGCTACTGCTAGATAAATGCCGGGTAAAATAAGATAAAAACCTATGGAAGTAATACTTGCGATAATAAGTGCTGTAATAGCGGTATAGGCGCTGCGTTTTAAAAATGCAAACACAAACCCTGTACGGGTTTTAATGCCAACGGCATGAGATATGCCCATCATTTCAATACCTGCAATAAAGGGCCATAATAATACTGTAATGATTAAGTTTATTGCCACTTGCGATTGATTGTTTTGCATAACCGTTTCAATACCGCCCATATACTCGGCGGCAACCATAGTTATAATAATGCCCATTAAAAAGACAAATACCAATCCTGATAATATCGCTTGCTTATTGGTTTTGGTTAAAGTCCAACCTTCCTTAAAAATCGCTTGAACATCTAATTTATAATCACCTTGAACTGCTTTATCAAGGTTGGAACCTATTTCAACGAATCTTTTTTCTTGCACAATAATGATTTTCTTTTGGGAATATGGAAATGATTATACCAAAGTAATCAACAAATTGATTAGCAAAGTATGGTTAAGTTTGTAATGAGTTATGTGTTTTTGGCTAACCGACAATTATTTTAACGGCTAAGGCGATAAGAACTATGCCCATACAGCGATCAATTATATGAGCCTTTTGCAATAGCTTCGCTCTAAATTTGCCAATAGTTAACATAATCGATAAAAAGCAGAACCAAGCAGCCGTAGCTAATGCCATATACCCGCCATAAAATGCTTGTACAAGCGTTGGTGTTTGAGGCGAGATCACTAAAGAGAATAACGATACGAAGAATAATGTGGCTTTTACATTTAAACCATTCACTAAAAATCCGGTAAAAAATGCTTTAGTGCCGCTTTGTTGCTGTTTTTTCGCAAATTTATCATCACTGTGGCCACTATTAGGTTTAGCTCTAAGGCCTTGAATGCCTATATAACTTAGATAAGCAGCTGCTACGTAAGATAGAACGGTAAAATACATCGGATCACTGGCAATTAGTAAACCGATACCAACTAATGAATAAGTGACATGTAAAAGTATCGCGCTGCCAACGCCAAAGCTAGTGATAATAGCGGTGCGGCGACCACGGGTTAAACTTTGTTTTACGATAACAGCAAAATCTGGACCTGGGCTGGCAACGGCCAAAAAGTGTACCAAAGCAATCGTTAAAAATTCAGCGTAATAGTGACTAAAGTCCATGTTCAATATCCTTTATTTTTCTTTACTTATGCTTAACAGAAATTGTTTAAAAAAATCACTGCCTTTTTCATAGCATAATTCGATGTTGCGATCCGGAATGCCTTCAGGATCAGGATGAGCGTTTACCGCCCTTTCCATCGATTGTTCACGAATAACATGTAAAATAGGAAATGGTGATCGGTTAGTAAAATTGCTTTCATCATCTTCATCCACACCGTTAAATACATAATCAGGATGAAAAGACGCTATTTGATAAATACCTTCATAACCTTCTGCCACCATAAGGTTTTCAGCCATGTTAACTAACTCTAAGTAATCGTAAAAGTATTGAAAATTTTCTGGATAGATTACTAAAGAGGTTTCAATTTCTGGGTGCTTATCTAAACGTTTGCACTCATCAAGCAATGATTGCAGTGCCGTCGCTAAATCAACATTTCGAATTACCGGATAGGCAATAGTATTTTGGACAAACTCTTTTTTAGCAAAGGGACAAAAGTTTAACCCAATAATGATTTTATCGACCCATTGTTTACATTGATTAATGACTTGTTGATTGCTGTACATAGAATTCTTGATTGGAAGTAGTTTACAAGTTCCTAGTTTAACAACTTACCCTAAACACTTACCAATAGATTTTAAATTTAATTCAAAGGCAATACATAAACTTGCTAATACGTATTGGTAAGTTACTATAATTACTAAGGCTCATTGTAACGGCATGATATGTTGAGATTTATTTGTAGCACATTCGATAAAATATTGTTTTCTGTAAATGCAGTAGTTGCCATGCAGCTGCCTGGCTTTATCCAGCAATACGGCCAACGTATATCTGGTCACTTAGCTGAAGCGCAATATCAACTACAAAAATATCAGTATATTGCCGACCAACATTACCAAGGTGATATTTTATTATTGGTACGACGTTATCAAATGAATAGTGACCCGGGTATAAACGCTGCTGGTGATGTGGTATTTGATTTAATAGACCGTATCTCATTATTAACTAAACATGTTTCTCATTTATTTGAATCAGATTATTTTTTACAAATTTATTACTTTATTATTGAATTAGATTTAGAGATTGCCAGAGCAACTTTACAAGATTATCAGTTAACAATTCCATTAAATATTGCCGCAATCGCCACAGGAATAGGCTTCGCTGTTTTCGTCAGTTTAATATCAGGTATGACTTTAAAAATATTTCAAAGAAATACTTAATTATTTGAAATAATTGTGTACATTATAAGTAACAGTTTATTAACTTTATGGTGTTACTTTGAAAAAAACTGATGTATCAAACTACAACCATTACATGAAAGTAGTTGATTGCCAGCAAGCTTGCCCTGCCCATACTCCAGTCCCCGAGTACATCCGCCTTATTGCAGATAAACGTTATACTGATGCCTATATGCTTAATTGGCAATCTAACGTATTTCCAGGCGTTTTAGGAAGAGTATGCGATAGGCCTTGCGAACCCGCTTGTCGACGTGGCCGAGTTGAAGAAGAGCCTGTAGCCATATGTAGATTAAAACGCGTAACAGCAGACTATAAAGATGATATTACTGAACGTTTACCGAAAGCTCCCAGTGAAAATAATGGTAAACATATTGCACTAATTGGCGCCGGCCCTGCGTCATTAACCGTTGCCAGAGATTTATTACCTTTAGGTTACCGTGTATCGATTTTTGATCGAGACATAAAAGGCGGTGGTATGATGCGCAGTCAAATACCCGCTTTTAGATTACCTGAAACTGTACTTGATGAAGAAATAAATTATATCCTTAATATGGGCGTTGAAACCCATTTTGGCACCCCTATTACTAGCCTGCATAAACTATTACAAAGCAATTATGATGCGATATTCGTTGGTACTGGTGCACCAAAAGGCCGCGCTTTAAACATTCCTGGTTATGAAGATGCTAAGCCACAGATAGCCATTGGCATAGATTGGTTATCTAATGTTAGCTTTGGTCATAATGAATCTGCGCCGAAACGAGTCGTTGTACTTGGTGGTGGTAACACTGCTATGGATTGTTGTCGAACGGCGAAAAGGCTTGGCGCAACTGACGTTAAAGTAATTGTACGTTCAAGTTATGAAGCAATGAAAGCCTCACCTTGGGAAAAGGAAGATGCGAAAGCTGAAAGTATCGACATTATTGTTAACCATACACCGAAAGAATTTGTCATTGAAAAAGGTAAGTTAAAAGGCGTATTGTTTGATGAAGTTGAATCGTTTTACGACAGAGGCGGCAAGCGTGTACTTAAAAATACCGGAAATACATTATTAGCAGAGTGTGATCTAGTATTAGTTGCAATAGGACAAGATACTTCCTTTCCTTGGATAGAGCGTGATATAGGTTTAGATTTTAACGATTGGGATCAACCTTGTTTAAATGAGGAAACATTACAATCGAGTATTGATAGAGTATTTTTTGGTGGTGATGCAGCTTACGGCCCAGAAAACATCATCACTGCCGTTGCTCATGGTCATAAAGCCGCGATATCTATCGATTTATTTTGTCAGGGAAAAGTTCCTACAAAAAGACCAGACAGTAATTTCAACCTTGTTAGCCAAAAAATGGGCATGCATGAGTGGAGTTATACCAATATTATCGATCATGATAACCGCAATCTTGTACCACATATTAGTTGGGAAGATGCGGTTAAAGAGCTAGCAACAGAAGTTGAGTTAGGCTTTGATGAAAAGTTAGCGTTAGAAGAAGCCAGCCGTTGTTTAAATTGTGACGTACAAACAGTATTTACTGAAAGCACGTGTATTGAATGCTCAGCATGTGAAGATATCTGCCCTACCGACTGCATCAATTTTATTGCTGATATTAATGATAACAATACGCCCCCACAAGAACTGTTGAAAGGTAAACTCAAGGTAGATAAAGCTACCGATGAACAGGACTACTTTATTTCAGACAATCTCAAAACCGGCAATATTATGGTGAAAGATGAAGATATGTGTTTGCACTGTGGATTATGTGCAGAGCGTTGTCCAACGGGAGCATGGGATATGCAAAAGCTTACGCTTGATAATATAGAGGCGACAATAAAATGATCAATAACAACGCCGCAACGATTAATACAACAAGCAAAGTAAATGATTTTGTTGTTAAGTTCGCTAATACTAATGGTACTGGCTCTGCCAGTGCTAATAACATGTTTGCGAAAGCAATTATGCGTATGGGCATTCCAGTTAGTGCTAAAAACATCTTCCCTTCAAATATTCAAGGCTCGCCTACTTGGTATGAAGTTCGGCTCAATGAAAATGAATTTTTAGGACGGCGCGGTGGTAAAACAGAAATTATTGTCGCGATGAACGCACAAAGTTTTATTGCTGATATTGAAGATGTTGCACCTGGTGGCTATTTACTATTTGATTCATCAAAACAAATTCCAGAGCAATTATTAAGAGATGATATAAATTATCTTGGCATCCCTATTTCAGCCATATGTTTAAAAGAATTTCAAAATCCACGACAGCGACAATTATTTAAAAACGTCATTTATGTTGGTGCGTTAGCAGCATTGCTTGATATTGAATTTGGTGTATTAAAAACCTTAGTTGGCGATCAATTTAAAGGTAAAGAAAAACTAATAACCCCTAATGTATATGCGTTAGAGCTTGGCTTTCAATATGCAAATAACAACTTTTCTTGTCCGCTTAATTATAAAGTCGAACGCCGCGATCTTATTGGCAACCGTATTATGGTCGATGGTAATACAGGTTCTGGATTAGGCGCCGTTTATGGTGGTGCTACCGTTGTTGGTTGGTATCCTATCACTCCTTCTACTTCAGTTGTTGAGAAGTTTGCCAGTTATTGCCAGCGCTTAAGGATAGACCCAGCAACTGGTAAGAAGAATTTTGCCATAGTACAAGCTGAAGATGAATTAGCCGCCATTGGTATGGCAATAGGTGCGGGCTGGAATGGGGCTCGCGCCTTTACCGCCACCAGTGGTCCGGGTATATCATTAATGGCAGAGTTTTTAGGCTTGGCTTATTTTGCCGAGATCCCTCTAGTATTGATCAATATTCAACGCGCGGGTCCATCAACTGGTATGCCAACGCGAACTCAACAGTCAGATGTATTAGCTTGTGCATATGCTTCCCATGGAGATACCAAACATGTTTTATTATTTCCAGAATCTCCATCTGAGTGTTTTGAGCATAGCGCACTAGCCTTTGATTTAAGTGATAGATTGCAAACACCGGTGATCATTATGAGTGATTTAGATTTAGGCATGAATGATCATTTATCTGCGCCATTCATCTGGAATGACAAACAAAAGTACGATCTGGGTAAAGTGCTATCTATACGAGAATTAGACAATATGGAGTCTTTTGGACGTTACCGTGATGTTGACGGTGATGGTATATGTTATCGCACTTTCGCTGGAACTCATCCAAATAAAGGGGCGTTCTTTACCCGTGGCACATCGAGAAATGAAGATGCCATTTATTCTGAAAAATCTGCTGATTATGTAAAAAACATGGAGCGATTAGAGCGTAAATTTTCTACTGCTGCTACTTTGATCCCAAAAGCAGAAATATCATCAGGATTGCAAAACACGCAGATAGGATTAATTTACTATGGCAGCACTGCGCAAGCAATAAGTGAAGCAAAACATATTCTCCATAAACAAGGAATACCCGTTGATTTAATGAGAATAAAAGGCTTTCCATTTGGTAGCGAGATAGAAAAATTTATTGACCAGCATGAGCAAATTTTTGTGATAGAGCAAAACCGTGATGCGCAAATGCGAACTCTAATATCTACTGAGTTAAATATAGATCCAAACCGTTTGACGCCAGTTCTATGTTTTGATGGTTTATCGATAACAGCTAAACAAATAAGCTCTGACATTATTCACGAGATAGAACAACAAATACCTAACCAGGAGGTTGTGTAGTATGAGCTTTGCAAAATCTAAATTCAGACATAAAGCACTGCCAGTTAATGATTTAGGCTTAACTTATCGTGATTACGAAGGGGCAATATCAACCCTGTGCGCGGGTTGTGGTCATGACTCTATTTCATCCGCCATTATTCATGCATGTGCCGAATTATCTATTGAACCACACAAAATTGCTAAAATGTCAGGCATAGGTTGCTCTTCTAAGGCTCCAACTTATTTCCTAAGTAACTCCCATGGTTTTAATACGGTGCATGGCAGAATGCCATCGGTGACGACCGGCGCAAATATGGCCAATAAAGATTTAACCTATTTAGCTATGTCAGGTGACGGTGATAGTGCCTCTATAGGTTTAGGTCAATTTGCTCATGTCGTCAGGCGCCAACTCAACATGGTTTACATGGTTGCTAATAACGGTGTTTACGGCCTAACCAAAGGTCAACTTGCTGCCACATCTGACAGAGGCGTTAAAAATAAAGTTGGTGATACTAGCCTATTTAATGACATTGATTTGTGTACCATGGCCTTACAACTTGGTGCATCGTTTGTGGCACGCTGCTTTTCTGGTGATAAAGCTCAATTAGTGCCAATTATAAAAGCGGCAATTGCCCATCAAGGATTTGCTTTTATCGACATCATTTCACCTTGCGTTACATTTAATAATCATCCTGGTTCTACACGCTCTTATGACTATGTACAAGAGCATGTAACAACGGGGGCTGTGACCGATTTCGTGCCTACTAGAGAAGAAATTACAGCGCAAATTCCAGAAGGCGAATTTGAAGACATTTGTTTGCATGATGGATCGATATTACGTATTCATAAGCTCGATAAAGACTATGATACATCAAACCGCTTAAAAGCAATGACCGATGTAGAAGAGCATAAACAACGCGGTGAAATATTAACTGGCTTACTGTATTTAGACCCTACAGCAAGCACTTTTCATGAATTGAATAACACCGCTGACACACCAATGAACCAGGTAAAACAAGACCTACTTTGCCCTGGTGAGCGAGTATTAGGAACGATTAACGATAGTTTTAGGTAAAGATTGCTAGGGTTCAAGGCTGTAAGGGTTCAAACGGCATGCCTTATAGCATTACGGCTTTAAGGCTTTAAGGCTTTAAGGCTTTAAGGCTTTAAGGCTTTAAGGCTTTAAGGCTTTAAGGCTTTAAGGATTTAAAGATTTTTCAATAACGTCAAACTTACAGCTTATAACGGTAACATTTGTATACCCTACTCGCATTAAAGACTCTGCAGCAAACGTTGCTCTAGCAGCAGAAGCACAATGTAAATAAATAGGTGTGTTCTCTTCTTTTACTAACTCGAGCACTTTCATTTCTAATAGACCGCGTGGAATATTAACAGCACCAGTTGCCGAGCTAACAGCATATTCAGCAGGCTCTCTCACATCAATGAGCAAACCGTTGTTTTCAGCTAATTCAACGCTAGCCTGTTCAGCGCTAAGCTTTCTGATATTTTTACTTACTTCTTTTAAAATCTCGGGGATTGTTTTTAACATTAAAAATCCTGTTTTCTACTTAATATTTCGCCATTATAGTAAATAGTTACTTTATATAAAACACTTATATTAGATTTTTCTAATATTGATGTTTATCCTTATTTTAATGGACTTGGCATTAATTCTACGCTACTTTCTTTTCATCAATAATTAACAGAAGTTTCAAGCTATGATGAACAACGGCATTGGCGGCTCAACTGCAACAGAACAGTTAAATAAATTAACAATTATGACTGCTGATATTCAAGCAATTTCACTTGATGAATATCAACAACGTATCAGTAAAGCCCAACAGATTATGCAAGAAAATAATATTGCTGCAACTTACGTAAATGCAGGTACAAACCTTTATTATTTCACTGGAACTCGTTGGTACGCATCAGAGCGCATGGTGGGTGCAATTATTCCGGCTAAAGGTGATATTGTCTATATTGCCCCACATTTTGAAATAAGCACCCTTGAACAGTTTATGATAATTAAAGGTGGTGTTAGTAGTTGGCATGAGCACATTAGCCCTTTTCAAACATTTGCTGAAACGTTAGCGGCAATGGATATCACTGCAGGTAACATCGCTATTGATGAATCTACCGCATTCTTTATTGCTAATGGTATAAACAAGGCTGCACCGCACCTTAATTTAATTGATGCTAAAGAAGTAACCGCTGGCTGCAGAATGTGTAAAACGACTACAGAAATAGCGTTATTACAACGTGCTAAGAACATGACGTTAGAAGTGCACAAAGCGGCAGCAAAAATATTGCATGAAGGCATCACGACGAAGGAGGTAGAGGCGTTCATTAATGAAGCTCATAAACGAGTTGGCGCGCCTGCTGGTTCATACTTTTGTATTGTTCTGTTTGGCGAAGACTCAGCCTACCCACACGGTGTTGCTACCCCTAAGGCATTAGAATTAAATGATGTGGTTCTGATTGATACCGGCTGCCAGTTAGAAGGCTATAACTCAGACATTACGCGTACCTATGTATATGGCATCGCAAGTGAACGTCAAACTCAAGTATGGAACAATGAAAAACAAGCTCAACGTTTAGCGTTTGAAGCCGCACAAGTTGGGCGACCATGTTCTGCAGCAGACCAAGCAGCAAGAGACTACCTTGCAACTGCTGGCTTTGGCCCTGATTATAATATTCCTGGCTTACCACACCGTACTGGACACGGTATTGGTTTAGATATTCATGAATGGCCATACTTAGTGTTAAATGATCAAACACCTCTAGAAGTTGGTATGTGTTTTTCCAACGAACCGATGATTTGTATCCCAGGTGAATTTGGCATACGTCATGAAGATCATTTTTACATAACAAAAGATGGTCCTAAATGGTTTACTGAGCCAGCACACTCTATTGATGACCCCTTTGGCTACAACGCTTAATGTCTACTACAGGGAAAATATTCATTATCGGCCTACCTCGAACGGCGACAACAAGTATTTGTGTCGCCATGCTTGATTTAGGCTTTAAGGTTGCCCATACCTGCTATACCTTTAATTGCTTGCAGAACGCGCAAGTTATTGCTGATGCTCCGGTGTTTTATCATTTTAAAGAACTTGATCTTGCCTTTCCTAATTCTAAGTTTATTTATCTTGAGCGTGACTTAGCAGACTGGATCCCTTCAATACAACAATTATTGTTAAGAATGCACACTAATGTTGCACGTCAAGATGGTGGCTTTAACCCGATAATCAAGCAGAGTTATACTAATATATTTAATCCTTTTAGCATTGAAAAACTTAAAGAAAGTAATTTTCTTGAGCAATGCTATTTAGATCATAAACGCAACGTAGAGCAATATTTTAAAAATAGACCTAACGATTTACTGCATTTAAATGTTGCATCACAAGGCAGTTATCAAGAATTACTTAACTTTTTAAATTTACCTGCCAACGATGATAATTTTGTAAAAATTAACATCGGCGGTAAGGTTACATTTTGGAAAGATATTAAGCATCCTAATAAAATAGAGTCCACCAATAAAGGCCGTATCGACAAGCACTTACTTAGGGATATAGCGGTTGGTATTTTGAACCAAGATAACTAGCCAAATAAAACTTACTGTTCCTGCCCTACACCTCTAGTAAGCCATACTAAGATTAGTTAGAATAAAACTAATTTAAATTAATAGTGTATCTGTCCAAATGGTTGCTTTTTTCGAATATATTCCGCTTATCGTATTTTTTGTATTTTACAAAATGTTTGATGTTTTTATTGCCACCGGTGCACTTATTGTCACTTCAGCATTACATTTAGTTGTGATGAAAGCGACAGGTAAACCTATCTTAAACAGACATTGGATTTTCTTTGGCTTAATTGCGGTATTTGGTGGCTTAACCATATTTTTCCATGACGATACCTTCATTAAATGGAAAGTTACCATCATTAATGGCTTTTTCGGTGTTGCACTTTTAGTCAGTAAATACGCATTTAATAAAAACCTATTAGAAAGCTTTATGGGTGAACAGCTTAAATTACCAGATGCAATTTGGAGTAAATTCAACTTGGCGTGGGTAGGTTTCTTCTTTACCTGTGCTTTTTTGAATTTATATATCGCCTTTAGTTTTGACCAAGAAACGTGGGTTAACTTTAAAGTATTTGGTTTAACAGGATTAACTTTTGCTTTTGCGATTGTTTCAATAATGTCGATATATAAATACATTCCTCAAGATGAAGCTGAAAGTTCAACTCAAGATAAAATAGAGAAGTAAACAATTATGCTATACGTGATTTACAGTGAAGATGTTCCTAATTCATTAGAACTTCGGTTAAGTGTTCGCGATCAACACATAGCTCGATTAACACAATTGCAAGATGAAGGGCGCCTTATTGTTGCAGGCCCTTGTCCCGCAATAGACAGTGAAGACCCTGGCAGTTCAGGTTTTACTGGTTCTTTATTAGTTTTAGAATTTAATAGTTTAGAAGATGCTCAAAATTGGGCTGACGATGATCCTTATGTTGCAGCAGGCGTATACAACAAGGTAACGGTAAAACCATATAAAAAGGTATTACCAGCCTAATAAATCCGTAAAAACAAGGTCGCTAATGATGAATAATAATATTTTGAATATGCTTTTGTCATTAGCGTATTTGTCATTAGTGACCTTTAGCTTTCAGCTAAGCGCTAATCCAAATGATCCCATTTTAAAGTGTCAGCACAGTACAAATAATCAAGTCGCTCTATCTCAATGTTTAGACATTAAAATAAAAAACCTCAATCAAAAATTTAATTATTACGTCAATCAACGAACGGCTCAACTTGAAGAACTTGCAACCGTAACAGGTAGAATTGATGCATTAGAGGCATTTAATCGTGCATTAGATGCTTTTAAAATATATAGAGAAGCTAATTGCCAATATAGATATCAAACCATGATGCCGGGCTCTGGTGCTGCTATTGAATATAAAAGCTGTTTTATTCAACTCACCAAACAGCGATTAAAACAATTATTAAATGAAATCAACTAACGGTATCGTTAGTTGATTTTTTTTCGACTTTAGCAAACAGGATGAATGGTAACGCTAATGGCCCTAAAATGGCTCCCATAACTGCCCAGTACTTCGGATTAACTTTACGCCACTTAGCGAAAAAGTAACAAACAAAAATACAAATCACATTAATAACCAATAAAAATATAATACCCACGATTGTTCCTTACTTCCCTTCGTTTAACTGTATTTGCGCTTGTTGCTCTTTTAATTCATCTGCTGCTTGATTTTCGTCACCCAACATAATTGAGAACCACTTAGCCTCTGCTGAGCCTTCTAATCCAATTTTAATGATCATAGTAAGTGGTACACTTAGAAGCATACCAACAGTACCTAGTAACCAGCCCCAAAAGATTAATGATAGAAATACTACCAAGGTTGATAAGCCTAAGCCCCTGCCTAAGTAGCGCGGTTCAACCATATTGCCCATGACGGTGTTTATTGCCATATAGCCGGCACCTATCATAGCCGCTGCAAACGGATTAAGTTGCAATAATGCTAATAACACAGCAGGAACGGCCGCAATAATTGAACCGATATTAGGTATATAATTTAATAAAAATGCTAAAACGCCCCACAGCAAAAAGAAATCTAAACCAATTGCCCATAACATGAATCCAACTAAACAACCTGTTGCAATACTTACGTAAGTTTTAATGGCAATGTATTGATTTACCGAATTAAGGAATTTATCAATTTGTTGCATCTTCATTTGCGGATCTTTAAGCGCTAAGTGCAGTTTTGCTGGAATGCTTGGCGCTTCAAATAACATAAATACGACAGTGATAATGATCAAGAATAGGTTCGCCATAATATTACCAAATCCAGATAACATATCAGCGGCAAAGCCCATTGCCGCGGCGGGATCTAAATACTGCATCAATATTTTAGAAGACACTTTAATATTATAGTCTGCCAATTTGTCAATTAGGCCGGCAAAATCATGTGTTAACTGTGCTCTGTATTCTGGCATTAACGCAGATAATTCTGTAAGTGAATTGCCAATCAAGCTGGCCAAGGACATGCCAACACCTACAAAAATAGCGATCACCAATATAATAGCTATCCCTTTTGGGATCTTATATTGTTCTGCTTTATTGATAACCGGGTTACACATGATGGCAATAAACAGGGAAAGTAAAAACGGGATCAAAATGCTGCTTGCTGTTTTTATACCCGCCATGATTATTACTAAGCAGGCTAAGGTAATTAAGCCTTTCACTATCCCAGTGTTTTTAGTTGATAAGTCCATGAGAAATCTCTTATTTTTTTATAGTTATAAGATAACAAATATTATCAAAGTTTACACTCTATGATCTTATGGATATTTTCAATATGGGTAAAATGGTCATATCCCTGCCCTTTCGACTATCATTAATAATGAGGAAGATTTTCTTAAAAATTAACTACTTTTAATAAATTATTGAACCATGAAAATTTTAATAACGGGTGGCACGGGTCTCATAGGCTCAGCCTTTATAACTAAATATCAACACAAATATAAATTTGTGGTATTAACGCGTGATCCAAATAAAGCCAAACGCCTTTTGCCATCTTCACAAAGCATTAATTTTATTGATAACCTATCAGATAAAACAGAGTTAGATGAATTTGATACGGTGATAAACCTAGCCGGTGAGCCTATTGTTGACAAACGATGGACATTAAAACAGAAGCGTTCAATTTGTCAAAGTCGATGGAAGTTAACAAACAAGCTAAGCCAATTAATCAATGAATCGAATAAGCCTCCCAAAGTATTCATTTCAGGCTCTGCGGTTGGCTATTATGGCCGACAAGGAGATACTGAAATCAATGAGCATTATAAAGATATAAATGAAGAATTTAGTCATAAAATATGTAAAGTTTGGGAAGATAAAGCGTTATTAGCAAGTGACAAGACCAGAGTCTGTATATTGCGAACCGGAATTGTATTGGCTAATTCCGGTGGCGCATTACAAAAGATGTTACCCGCATTCAAGTTTTGTTTGGGAGGGAGAATATCTTCAGGTCATCAATATATGTCATGGATCCACATTACGGATATGGTCGATGCAATAGAGTTTTTATTAAATAATGAAAATTGCCAAGGGCCTTTTAACCTAACCGCGCCCAAACCTGTAACTAATCAGGAATTTACCAAGGCTTTAGCAAAATCTCTACATCGCCCAAGTTTTATGACTGTACCAGCTATTGCATTAAAATTGCTGCTTGGGGAGATGTCTGACTTATTACTTTATGGCCAAAAGGTGTTACCAGAACACCTTTTGGCAGAGCAATTTAAATTTAACTATCCAAATATTAATATTGCTCTGGCAGAATTACATAGTAAGTGATTTAGTTATAGAGTACGTCTTATAAGCGTTAAGCTAGATAAATTTAGCAATCGCCAACAAGAAAACAATCCAACAAGGCCAACAAATAAAGCGCCTAAACCGATACCAACAAACCAATAAAATAGATGCAATGAAGGCTGCATTTCAAATACCTGGGTTTGAATGACATAAACACCTATCTCCATGGCGATACTTGCCATAAAACCAGCAATAGCCCCTAAAATGACAAATTCAAGCACGGTAGCGCCTTTTAATAAACTGCCTTTTGCCCCTAATGTTCTTAATATTGCTAACTCCCTTTCTCGTTCTTCCATACTGGCTTGTACTTGTGCAACCAATACTAATGAACCAGCTAACACCACTAACGCAAGAATAAACTCAATTGCCAAGGAAACTTGTTCTATTACCGAACGTAGTTGACTTATCATCGCTTGTACGTCGATTACAGTGATGGTTGGGTATTGAGATAAAAATTTCTGCATTACCTTTTGCTTAATTTCAGGTACATGCATTGCGGCAATATAAGTAGCAGGAAAATCGGTTAGTACGCTTTCAGAGAAGATCATGTAAAAATTGGGCTGCATCGACTGCCAATTAACTTCTCGAATACTGGTTACGGGTAAATTTATTTGCTCGCTACCAATTTGAAAACTTAATTGATCACCTATTTTTATCTCTAATCGCTCAGCAAGTTTAGACTCTATCGAGACTTGCGCGAGATCAGTGTTTGGACTAAACCACTGCCCTTGTACAATTATATTTTCTTTTGGCAAAACTGAATGCCAAGTCATATTCAATTCTCGACCAATCCCTTGTCTGCCTTGGTCACTTTTATCTGTTTGTTCTTTGCTGGCTGTTTTTAATAGCTTCTCTTCGTTAATAGCAGTGAGTCGACCTCTTACAATCGGATATAATTCACTCGCATTCATACCTTGTTCGGTTAAAAAGCTCTCAACATTTGGAACTTGCTGCTTGCTTACATTAACTAAAAACTGATTAGGCGCGTTAACCGGAAGTTGGGCCTGCCACTCATTAATCAAATCATTACGAACAACCAACATTAACAATAATAAGTTAATCGCTATGGTAAAACTTACCAGTTGCACATTATTTTGTTTCCCGCGGCGCTTTAAATTCGCCATTGCTAGGTGGAATGCCTGGCCTGCTTGACTACCAACCGAACGTCCGGTGTTTATTAATAATCGCCCAAGCAATAATAAAATGGCAATAATTACGCCACCACTTGCCATCAAGGCCAGTGATAAAACCCAATCACGACTAAATAACATGAGTAAGACGAAAATAGCTACAACAGGAGGAATGTTACCAACTATTGATTTTTTGCTATCAATGTCACCAAAGCCATGGATAACCGCTAATACAGGAGTAGAAATCAACATTTTCATTGGTGTTATAGCAAAAGCTGAAGCGCTGATGATACCGGTAACCGTTGCAACAATTAAAGGATATGAAGATATATTTTTAGCTGAATTAGGTAAATAATCAGCCATTAATGACAAGCCTAATGTTTGCAAGCCAAAACCGATAACTAAACCAATGATGATTGAAAAAAGTGATAGGCTGGTCCAATGCAACAAATATAAATTTCGTATATGCGCCCTATTCGCTCCCATGGCTTTAAACACCGCGACCATAGGTTGATGGCGCTGACCATATCGTCTACTGGCAACAGATACGGCAACAGCTGCTAGAATGATACCTAGCATACTGGCTAGTGATAAGTATTTTTCAGCTCTAGTTAATGCATTGGCTAGAGGTGTTTGTTGGCTTTTAACATCATACCAACGCTGGATATCAGTAATGTGAGGTTTTACCCACTCCTCATACTCATCAATAGCGTCTTTAGTACCAGCAAATAAATAACGATAGGTTAATCGGCTTCCAGGTTGCACAACTTGGGTGGATTCAACATCTTGTAAATTTATAAAAACTCGTGGTCCTTGGGTAAATACACTAAACGAAGCATCAGGCTCTTTATTGATTGTCCCTGCCACTGTAAATTTTGCGGCGCCAAGTTCGAGCTTATCTCCGATGGTAATTGAAAGTTTTTCAAGTAAAGATGATTGCACCCAAACAGTTCCGCTCGCTGGTGCACTCTTAGATAAAACTTCCAAATTTTGAGGATCGTTTATTAATAACTCTCCCCTTAACGGGTATGAACTACTTACCGCTTTAACTGACGCCAATTGCATCTCATCTCCAGCGAAGACCATGGATGAGAATAACATCACCTCAGCATTGTCTAAATGTAGTTCTTTCGACTTAGCGAGTATGTTATTTGATGCCGGACGCGATGATTGGAGCACTCTATCAGCAGCAATAAAACTGTTACTTTCATTGATCAATGCTGACTGTATTTGCTGTGAAAAACCTGAAAGCGAAAAAACCGTTGCTACAGCTAATATAATAGCAAGGCAAATTATGGTTAATTCACCACGCTTAAGTTCATGTCTAAATAAACGTAAAGACTGTTTAACCCATATCGGCATCTTAGCTCACCTCTGCCATTGCAACTCTAGGCTCAATAAATTCTCCTGCTTGCATAGTGAGTTGCCTTTGACAACGAAGTGCTAATTTAGAGTCATGGGTGACCAAAACTAATGTTGTACCCTGCTGTTGGTTAAGCTCAAACAATAATTCAGTTATTTTTTCACCAGTATTACTGTCTAAATTACCGGTAGGCTCATCAGCAAATAGAATTGCTGGATTTGATATGAAAGCTCGAGCTATTGCCACTCGCTGCTGTTCACCTCCAGATAATTGCCCAGGGTAATGCTCAACTCGATCTGCTAGTCCAACTTTATCAAGCATTGCAATCGCCTTTTCTTTAGCGTTGTTATCATTAGCAAGCTCGGCAGGTAACATTACGTTTTCTAGTGCGGTTAAACTGTTTATTAGTAAAAAGAATTGAAAAATAAATCCTACATGGTCTGCTCTTACCTTACTACGGCGCTCTTCGTCAAACGAGTGCAATGCCAAGTTGTTTAGGTAAATTTCCCCTGAACTTGGTAAGTCTAATCCAGCTAACAAAGACAATAACGTAGTTTTGCCTGAGCCAGAGGCTCCAATGATAGCAATACTCTCTCCAGACTTGACTTGTAAGTTAATTGCTTTCAGGATAGTTAATGATTTCTCTTGTTGATTATTACTGGCAGTTTTCACTGTTTTAGTAACATCGCGACATTCTAATATTATTTCAGGTTTTGTATTCATGCTTAAAAAACTAACTCTTTCATTATTGTTCATCTTAACCAGCAGCCTTTCAATTTCGGTACTGGCTCAACAATCTATTTTACTCTTAGGTGATAGTCTCAGTGCTAGTTATGGGATGCAAGAAAAAGATGGCTGGGTAATGTTACTAAATAATATGCTAAAACAAGAAAAGGCGGAGTATCGAATAGTTAACGCTAGTATCAGCGGTGAAACCACCGGTGGCGGATTAGCAAGGCTGCCGGGGATTTTAGAGAAAAACAATATTGATTATTTATTGATTGAATTAGGGGGAAATGATGGTTTGCGTGGCTTTCCACCAAAGTTAATTAAAAATAACTTGTTACAAATTATTGAATTAGCAAAATCAAAAAACATAAAAGTTTTGCTGTCTGCTATTCGCATCCCTCCCAATTATGGTCCAAGATACAATAAAATGTTTTCGGATGTATTTGCCAATGCAGCCCAAGAAAGTACGGTAACCTTATTACCTTTTTTCATTGAGTCGGTCGCAGGTAAACCAGAGCTTATGCAAGCGGATGGCATTCATCCAACGATTGAAGCACAACCATTATTAGCCCAAGAAATGAAGAAATTATTAAACGCCGCGTTATTAAAATTTGAAGGAAATCTAAATTGAATTAAGTGTAAGGCCTGCGAGGTACTTCATTTTGGTACTTTTCATCTTTTTTTCGTTCTTTTTCAGGATCTACATTTTCATTTTTTAACATCAAAACTGTCACATAAATAATCCCAAGCGGTGGGATTATTGACAACGTCACACCAAAAAATACCGCGACCAACGGAAATCGGACTTTACCACGGCCGTAATAGTAGCTTAAAGCACCATTTATTATCATCAATATCATGATGTAATCGCTAAGCTCTGACGCTGTCATTCAAATGTTCCATATTTAATCTAGAACTTACAACTTACTGCTAATTAATTATTAATACAAGAGGTTGTTTGATCAATTTTGCACAGCTGTATAAGAATTAGGCAGGTATTCTATACAGAACCAATTCAAAAGGCATCCTGCCTGACGTGGATAAATACATACACACACAAAAAAGCCGACTTACGTCGGCTTTTTCATCACTGTAAAGTGGCGTCCCCAAGGGGATTCGAACCCCTGTTACCGCCGTGAAAGGGCGGTGTCCTAGGCCTCTAGACGATGGGGACGCAGAATTTGTTTTACAAAACATGTTTTGTTAATTCTGCGTTAGGGCGAATGTTGAACTTGTTCAACTGAGCGACCATAACTTTTTGCAGAAAACTTACATATTAAAAACTATCTTGCGTAAGGATAAATCCTCACATCTAGTAGAAATTACTTTCTACTTTCTTTAATCAATTGCTTGATTTAAGACCTAAGATAAAACTGTTTAGAACAACAAGCTAGTGGCCTGCTGTTCAATGGCGTGCATAATAATGAGATTAGACTGAAGTGTCAATAAAAGTTCGAGATAAAATACAAAAAAGATCATTTAAGCCAAACTATTGCTCAGGTTGGGTAAGTTCACTCAATTTAACATTGGAGCGATAATACTGATTAATGAATTCATTAACCTCTAACTCTGAAATAATAGCGTTGCCAGCATTGATGAAAGTCTCGACTTCTTCAGTTGTTGGAAATGAATAATAATCACCGCCCTTTTCTTGGGCTGTACTGCTTATTGCTAAATTTTGATTTATTTTATTTACGACGTTAATAATTAATTGTGTACCTTCTTTGTAAAGCTCGAGAACATGCCACAGATATGATTTTTGATAGTTTACATCTATAAATGATTTACCAATCACCCTACCCGTATCTATCGTCCCATCACTAATATAATGTAGTGTCATGCCAATACTTTGTTCTTTTTTATACATAGCCCAGAAAGTTGCCATAACGCCTCTATAATCAGGCAAAATCCCTGAATGTAGATTGATAACTCCGTTTCGAGGTACATTTATAATATTTGATTTAATAATGACGCCATAGCGGATAGATATGACTAAGTCTGGCTGAGAAGGTTTAAACACATTTAAGCCCTCTTCAGTATTTATATTATTTAATTCCCGAACGCCGCCATCAACAATTTCATGCAACTGTTCGAAAGTATTAAAGCCAGTTTGTTCACTATGTTGAGCATTAATTTTAGGAGACAATATTCGGTTGAATAATTCCTGCTCATAAAATGCCAACTCTAAAAGAGCAGCGGGTTTATTTGTCTTCTGCCCTACTTTTGCAGAAAGAAAAATAGTTATGTTGTGATTATTTAAATGAGGAAGTAAAAGGTTAATTGCAAAGTTACTCGCAATATCTCTATTGGCTAAGATAGTAATATTCAAAATAAAACCTTATAAACTGAAAATAATAAAGCATTAATGCCAGTTTCATTATGTTTGTGATCTTGTTGTGCGTAGGGAAAATAAATCAGGGCAAGGCGCTCGATTGACCTATAGCTGGCTATAGGTATTGAGAGCAACGCCGCCATGGAGTATTTTAACTAGCACAAGTGGGCAATAATTTAATAAAATTGGTATAATTAAAACATGAATTTTATAGAAATTTAATTGGTATTTTCTTACACGCACAAAAAAGCCGACTTACGTCGGCTTTTTCATC
Organism: Thalassotalea psychrophila; assembly: GCF_031583595.1. Taxonomy (NCBI): domain Bacteria; kingdom Pseudomonadati; phylum Pseudomonadota; class Gammaproteobacteria; order Alteromonadales; family Colwelliaceae; genus Thalassotalea; species Thalassotalea psychrophila. The sequence continues at coordinate 2,209,200 of NZ_CP134145.1, read as the reverse complement.
ACTGTAAAGTGGCGTCCCCAAGGGGATTCGAACCCCTGTTACCGCCGTGAAAGGGCGGTGTCCTAGGCCTCTAGACGATGGGGACGCAGAATTTGTTTTACAAAACATGTTTTGTTAATTCTGCGTTAGGGCGAATGTTGAACTTGTTCAACTGAGCGACCTTATTATTTTGCAGAAATTAATTCTTCATGTTTATAAAAATATATTTTTATGTTTCTGCGTTAAGGCGAACGTTGAACTTGTTCAACTGAGCAAACCTTTATCTTTGCAGAATTTGTTTAATATACTTAAAACATCTTTAGCGTAAGGATAAATCCTCACATCGATAGCAAACGATTAAATCGATTGTTACCTTCTATACCAGTAAACTGATAAGACCTAAGATAAAACGGTATTGATAAAATAAGTGGCGTCCCCAAGGGGATTCGAACCCCTGTTACCGCCGTGAAAGGGCGGTGTCCTAGGCCTCTAGACGATGGGGACGCAGAATTTGTTTTACAAAACATGTTTTGTTAATTCTGCGTTAGGGCGAAAGCTGAACTTGTTCAACTGAGCGACCTGATTTTTTGCAGAAACTATTTCTGCGTAGGTATTCAATCAAGCTCTGCGCCGATTGAATAATCCTTAAAAATTGCAGAAATGTTACAAACACATTCTTTTAAACGTTTTTCTGTGTCCGGTGCAAGCACCTGGCACTAGAACTTAATCACTTAAGTCATCTAAAATAAGTTGGCGTCCCCAAGGGGATTCGAACCCCTGTTACCGCCGTGAAAGGGCGGTGTCCTAGGCCTCTAGACGATGGGGACGCAGAATTTGTTTTACAAAACATGTTTTGTTAATTCTGCGTTAGGGCGAATGTTGAACTTGTTCAACTGAGCGACCTGATTTTTTGCAGAAATGTTGTAACACATTCTTTTAAACGTTTTTCTGTGTCCGGTGTTAAAACACCTGGCACTAAGAACTTGTATATACCTTTCGGCACAACTTATTTTTTAAAAATTGGCGTCCCCAAGGGGATTCGAACCCCTGTTACCGCCGTGAAAGGGCGGTGTCCTAGGCCTCTAGACGATGGGGACGCTGGTGTTATCAATTAAGTTAACATTCGCATTGTTATATACCTAAATATATACCATCTCGTAAAAATTCTTACGTCGGTTTTTGCCAAAACCTAAAGAAGTTAATTGGTGGAGCCATGCGGGATCGAACCGCAGACCTCTTCGCTGCCAGCGAAGCGCTCTCCCAGCTGAGCTATGGCCCCAAACTTCTACTTTCAGGAGTGACCTAGACTCGTTGAAAGCGAGGCGAATTCTATGCAGTCATCCCAAAACTGTCAACCTATTTTTTGAAGAAAAACGCAAAAAAGTGTGATTTATTGCATGTTCGTTCATTAATCGATCGGTTTGCTTGTTTTTTAACAAAATAATTGGATGAAAATGTTCAAATCATGAGTGTTAATTAATTATTAAAACCTTAAAAGCTAATAATTTCCCCCCTAAATAACACTCGCCATACTCTGATTACAATTTTTCAGTAGCGTAAATTATTGTTTTAGCATTAAAATAGCCTATATTTCACTATATAAACCTGCTTTTACTTTTCTCTATTTCTAGGTTTATAAATAGGATTTTTAATTTATGCGTTTGAAAAAAATGAATGTTGTTGCCATTGGTGGTGGTCATGGGTTAGGAAGGGTTTTATCTACCCTATCCTTTCTAGGTGACCAATTAACTGGAGTAGTTGCAACAACAGATAATGGTGGTTCTACCGGTAAATTAAGAAGGCGCAGTAGCACCATTGCCTGGGGTGATTTACGTAATTGTTTAATGCAACTTGTAGATCAAAACTCAGTAGGCTCTAAATTATTTAATTTTAGATTTGATGGTAGTGATGAGTTAAGCGGACATAATCTTGGAAACTTAATTTTATACGCCCTCAACGACATCCATTCGCGACCTCTTGATTCAATCAAACTTATCAGGCGTATATTGCGAGTAAGAACTCGTGTACAACCAATGTCTGAAACTCCTACTGATTTAATGGCTTTTTATGCTGAAGGCCGCTGCCGTGTTGGAGAAATATCAGTAGATGATATGGCCACAATGCCAAAAAATATGATGCTAGCACCATTAGTAAAAGCATTACCTGAGACATTAAAAGCCATTAATAATGCCGATTTAATTATTTTAGGTCCGGGTAGTTTTTTAACATCAATCGTTCCTCCTTTATTGGTAAGAGATATTTCTAAAGCTATAACAAGCAGCAATGCCAAATGCGTGTTCATAGACAATATTGCCAAAGAACAGAGCCCTGCAGGTGAATTAACAATTGACGAAAGACTTGAGTGGTTAACTTACAATATTGGTAGTCAGCCGGTAGACATAGTTGTCACTGAAAATATGGACGCAACATCAAGTTTTGTCGACCTTGTAAAAACACCGCTAGCCAGTGAAAAAGTGGATTATTTTCATGACAAGGTTTTACTAGTAGACGCATTAGAACAATGTTTACTAGCCTTTGATCAAGAGAAAGCTGAGAACGTTAATAATGATACTGACGATGAAAGTCCTAAACTGGTCAATCAATAGCTTAGCTTGAGTTTCAGAACGAGACACATCCCTGAATTGAGCCAATCTTATAACATCCCTGTTAGATTGGCATTCCTTCATCCCTGAAGTACAGAATTTAAACCGTTTTCAACATGGAAGTTGCGTATGCCGTGAACACATTTTCAACATGGATGTTGTATATTAGAGCAATGCAGGGAGCAATTGCCGGGGATGCGTAGGAACGGTCCATGGCAATTCTAAGTTAATTCATCCTTGAATTGAGCCAATCTCATAACATCCCTGTTAGATTGGCATTCCTTCGTCCCTGAAGTACAGAATTTATGCCGTCCATGGCAATTATAAGTTAATTCATCCTTGAATTAAAAAAAAGCTCGCAGTTGCGTGCTTTTTTATTGAAGAGGTATACCAATATTAACTAAGATTTATCGTCTTCACTAATACGGCTAGCAACTGCACCTTGTTGTCCTTTGTATTTAGCATCAACACGCTTGTTGTATGGACGAAGTGCATCCCCAGACATGGTTTCAAAGTTTAATGCAGCAATTTTCATTAGTGGTCTTAATGCCAGTGGTAATTTACCAGAGTTGAAAAATTCTAAAACAATTTGCCCTGACCAACCGGGATCAATACGGTGAGCAGTTACATGAACCATTAAACCTAAACGCGCCAATGATGAACGTCCGTCTAACCACCCCACTATATTGGCAGGTAAAGTTACTGACTCATGAGTCACGGCAAGTGCTAACTCTCCTGGATGCAAAAAGAAAGCATCACCATCATCTATATGAATTTCATCACTCATAACTGTGTTCATTGCTTCTTGTACATCAGCTTTAGGTCCACTTAAGTCGATGAAAGGTGCTGTGTGATCTTGAAAAACACGAAATTTATGACCTAAACAAATATCAACACTTACCCCTGAGATCATGGATTCATCAGGTTTTGGTGTAATTATAATTTTTTCTTGTTCAATTAATTCGATAATATCTTTATCAGAAAGTCTCATGTTTTATTCTTCTATGTTTTTTACAGTAATGATTTCAGGTGTATATGGGCTATTAGCATCTAATTGATAATACAATTGTGCGGCCATATTTCGAGCTATTTTACGGTACAAGCTGGTAATATCACTAGAAGTATTTACTAGTACTGACGATTTACCTGCGTCAGAGTCTTCTCTAATGTGGACATTAAGCGGTAATTGCCCCAATAAATCAACTTTATATTGAGTTGCGATGCTTTCTGCCCCGCCTTCTCCAAATAAATGCGAATGATGTCCACAGTTTTCACAAAGGTGATAACTCATGTTTTCAATAACACCGAGTACTGGCACTTTCACCTTATCGAACATATTAATGCCCTTTACCGCATCTTTTAAGGCAATATCTTGCGGCGTTGTAACAATAGTAGCACCAGCAACAGGAACCTTTTGAGCCAGAGTAAGTTGAATATCACCAGTACCAGGAGGCATATCTATGATCAAGTAATCTAGAGCCCCGCCATCAATTTGCCAAGCAGTTTCATTCAACATCTGTGAAAAAGCAGAGCTTGCCATAGGACCGCGCCATACTGTTGCATCAGTATCTGACACTAAAAATCCAATAGACATTGCAGTTAAACCATTAGCTACAAGTGGTTGCATCAATTTCCCATCAACTGACGATGGTCTTTGATTTTCAATCCCCAGCATAGTAGGAATTGAAGGCCCATAAATATCGGCATCTAAAATGCCCACTTTTGCACCTTCAGCCATTAACGCATAGGCAAGGTTTACTGACGTTGTTGATTTACCAACTCCGCCTTTACCTGATGCAATAGCAATTATGTTTTTAATACCAGATATTGAATGACTTCGTACCGGTTTAATATCTAACGTTAACGAAAGTTCAATGTCGATATCAAAAAGTGTTACAAGTTCTTTGGCTATTATTTCAAGCTCGCCCTGACATGGAAATGGCAAAGTAAACTCTAGTAAGTAAGTTTGTTTGTTTAGTTTGATATTAAACGCTGTTACGGTATTTAATACGCCGTCAGGAAATAGGTCGGATTTATATTTATTAAGGAATTCGGTGATCTTATCACTAACATTTTGTTCTGATTTATTACTGCTAAATGGGTTTTTAAACATAATCGCTAGTTTTTCTTATGATTTATGATAATTATTAATGAAAATACGCCCTAAATTCTGTACTATCACAGCCATTATTTCCATTAAAATATTTATAAATTAGGCAAGTTCGTTCAATGACTAGCAATAAACGCAAAATTCTTGTTACCAGCGCGTTACCATACGCTAATGGTCCAATCCATTTAGGTCACTTATTAGAGTACATTCAAACTGACATTTGGGTGCGTTTTCAAAAAATGCGCGGCCATGAAACCTATTATGTTTGTGCTGATGATGCCCACGGCACACCTATCATGCTTAAAGCTCAGCAATTAGGTATTTCGCCTGAAGAAATGATCAACCAAGTTCGTGAAGAACATATGGCTGATTTTGCTGACTTTAACATTGAATTCGATAACTATCATTCTACTCACAGTGATGAAAACCGGGTTTTTGCTGAAGAAATTTATAATCGTTTAAATGCGAAAGGTCATATTAAAACTCGTGTGATTTCACAGTTGTTTGATCCTGAAAAACAAATGTTCCTACCTGACCGCTTTGTAAAAGGTACCTGCCCTAAGTGTAAAAGCGAAGATCAAAATGGCGATAACTGTGACAACTGTGGTGAAACTTACTCACCAACTGATTTAATTAACCCTATTTCAGTGGTATCAGGTGCTACACCAATATTGAAAGACTCTGAACATTACTTCTTTGACTTACCAGCATTTGAAACAATGCTAAAAGAATGGACTCGCAGTGGTTCATTACAAGAAGAAATGGCCAACAAATTGGCTGAATGGTTCGATTCAGGCTTACAGCAATGGGATATTTCTCGTGATGCGCCTTATTTTGGTTTTGAAATTCCAAATGCACCAGGTAAATTCTTCTATGTTTGGTTAGACGCACCAATTGGTTACATGGGCAGTTTTAAAAATCTATGTGATAAACGCGGTATTAACTTTGACGAGTTTTGGGAAAAAGACTCAACTGCTGAGCTATACCACTTTATTGGTAAAGACATTATCTATTTCCACTCGTTATTCTGGCCAGCAATGTTAAAAGGTGCAGATTATCGCCAACCGACTTCTGTTTATGCTCATGGATTTGTTACCGTAAATGGTCGTAAAATGTCTAAGTCAAAAGGCACGTTCATTAAAGGCCGAACTTACTTAGAACATCTTAACCCAGAGTTTTTACGTTATTATTATGCAGCTAAATTAACCAGCCGCATTGATGATTTAGATTTAAACCTTGAAGATTTTGCGCAACGAGTAAATTCTGACTTGGTAGGTAAAGTTGTAAATATAGCTTCGCGCTGTGCAAGTTTCATTTCAAAGAAATTTGACGGCATGTTATCAACTAATATTGATAATCAAGAATTAGCAGATGAAGTTATGGCTGCTGGCGACTCTATCGCTGAGTTATACGAAAAACGCGAGTTTGGCCGTGCAATGCGCGAGATCATGGCATTAGCCGACAAGGTTAACGAATACATCGCAGTTAAAGAGCCATGGCAGCTAATTAAAGAAGACGGAAAACAACAAGAAGTTCAAGACATTTGTTCTTTAGGTATTAATTTATTCCGCATCTTAATGATATATCTTAAACCGGTATTACCAGAGCTTGCGGCTAAAACAGCCGGGTTCTTAAATGACGAATTGATCTGGGATGGCCATAAAGCGCTATTAGTTGATCACAAAGTAAACAAATTTAAAGCGTTATTACAACGTGTAGAAATGGATAAAGTAAACGCTATGGTTGAAGATTCAAAGGAAAACTTAGTGGCAACTCAAGAAGCTGCGCCTATCACCGGCCCACTTGCTGATGACCCTATCGCTGATGAAATTGGCTTTGAAGATTTTGCTAAAGTTGACTTACGCGTAGCAAAAATTGTTGTTGCTGAACACGTTGAAAAAGCAGATAAACTACTGCGCATAGAAGTTGATTTAGGTGGCGAAACGCGTCAGATATTCGCAGGTATTAAATCCGCGTATCAACCAGAAGATTTAGTTGGCAAGCTTACTGTAGTAGTAGCTAACCTAGCACCACGTAAAATGCGTTTTGGTATGTCTGAAGGTATGATAATTGCTGCAGGTCCTGGCGGTAAAGATATCTTTATCTTAAACCCAGATGACGGTGCCCAACCTGGTCAACGCGTAATGTAACTACCAATAGGTTGCAATTAAAGGCGAGCATTAAGCTCGCCTTTTTTAATTCATATTGAGAATAACGGTTGCCAAGTTAAATTTTACTCTTTACTTAAAAATCCACAACAAGGAAGATATTCTACACTCATAAAAATTAAAATAGATTAAATTAAATGTGGAGTCTCCATGCCAATAAGTAAGAATAAGCCATTGACGGAACAAGGGATTGGAGAATTATATAGTGAAGATCCGATTGCTGCAGATTTAAAGGTATTTGGCAGAACTTCAAACCCACTCACCAGACGTGGCTTCTTAAAAGGCCTTACCGCCATGAGTACCATTTTAGGTGCCGAAATTGTATTTAGTCGTTTTATGTCTTCAGGTATGATCCCTGCCGCGCTCGCTCAAACCGCTGAAAACTTTATTATTGAGGGTAAGCACCCAGGATTATTAGTATTAAACGATCGCCCAGTTAATGCGGAAACACCACCACACTTATTAAATGATGCCGTTACTCCAGCAGATAAGTTATTTGTTCGCAATAACGGTATTCCCCCAAAAAATGTAAATATTGAAAATTGGACTCTCACCATTGGTGGTGAGTCGGTTAAAAACTCCAAAACCTACACCTTAGCCGAGCTAAAACAAAAGTTTAAGCATCACACTTATCAGTTAACCTTAGAATGTGGCGGCAACGGTCGTTCAGAGTTTAACCCTCCAGCCAAAGGTAACCAATGGACAACTGGTGCAGTTGGTTGCCCTAAATGGACTGGTATTAGATTAAAAGACGTATTGCTTGATTGCGGTATTAAAGATGATGCTGTGTATATTGGCTATCATGGCGCCGATTCACATTTAAGTGGCGATCCAAATAAAGCAGCTATATCTCGCGGCGTACCGATGCGTAAAGCCTTAGAAGATGAATCATTAATCGCTTGGGCGATGAATGGTGAAGACTTACCAGTAATGAATGGGTTTCCATTGCGGTTAGTGTTTGGTGGATGGCCTGCATCAACTGGCGGTAAATGGCTTAAAGGTATCGATATTCGTAATAAAGTTCATGACGGTGCAAAAATGACGGGGACAGCCTATAGAGTGCCATGTGAAGCAGTTGCACCCGGAACTAAAGTTGCCGATGAAGATATGTGCATTATTCATAGTATGCCAGTTAAATCATTGATCACTTTCCCTAAATCAGGAACTTTGCATACCTTAGGTAAAGAATTTTCAGTTAATGGCCATGCTTGGGCTGGTGATAAAGAAGTCACTGGTATGCAAATATCAATAGATTTTGGCCAAACATGGCAAGACATTCCTATTTCTAAACCGGTTAATCGTAACGCCTGGCAGCATTGGCAAACTAAAGTAGAGTTTCCTAAAGCTGGTTACTATGAAGTATGGGCAAAAGCAACCGACTCTGACGATACTGCTCAGCCAATGATCTTGCCTGGTTGGAATCCTAAAGGGTATTTAAATAATGCATGTCACAGAATTGCCGTTAAAGTGGTGTAATCAATGATGATTAACTCTAAAATCTTAGTATTCTTAACTTTATCTAGCCTACTATCATTCAGTGCCTTAAGCCATGCTGGCCAAGCCTTAGATAAAGAGACTGGCTTAGTTATAGACGCCGGATTCGATATTGTTAAAGCAAACTGTACAGCTTGTCATAGTGCTGCGCTTGTTACTCAAAATAGGATGTCGAGAGAAACTTGGCTAGACACGATCCGTTGGATGCAAGAGAAACAAGGGCTTTGGCCTTTGATGCAAAATGAAGCTATTATTTTGGACTATTTAGAAAAGCACTATAGTCCAACGGAAAGTGGAAGAAGAAAGAACCTACCTGAACATTTGCTACCACCAAAACAGTAACCTAACTAAATTAAAAACAGCCTCCGGCTGTTTTTAATTTATCCTCAGTAGCTCTACCACTGAATTTTAATTTGAGTACCTGAATCTACTAGGTTAAGAAATTCGTCCATTTCATTATTCGTTAACGCAATACAACCATTAGTCCAATTAAACCGTTGAGTTATTTTTGGGTTTTTAGTATCGCCATTTTTTTGGCCATGGATCATTATATATCCACCAGGGTTAATACCTTTTTGTTGGGCCTGTTCAATATCAAATTCGTTCGGGTAACTAATGTGCATTGCTCGGTAAAATTGTGAGTCTTCTTTTTTATAATCTAAGTTGTAACTGCCCTCAGGGGTTTTATTATCCCCCTCTTGCTCTTTATGACCTTTAGGGCTTTCTCCTAACGCAATATGATATTCCTTCACAATAGTATCACCAGCATAGAGAAACATAGTGCGGGTTGATTTGTCGACTTTTACTAAGTCAATTTTAAAATGAGGAGTGTTAGCCCAAGACAGGCAAGAGAAAATTGATAAACAGAAAAGTAAAACGCGCATTATAGCCATCAAGTTAAAATAATATATCGCTATTTTAATAAAGATATATCAAGTATAGCAATTGTTATTTTGAACAATAAATATTAGGGTCAGAGTCAGATTATTTTGTTGAAGTAAATGCTGTTTCAGAGTATTAACTGTTTAAAGCAAAGATGTGTAAGTGATTAATGGCAATGAAATTAGTGAAAAAGAATAAATTGTCATAATTTAAGTAAATTATAAAACAAATAATTGTGGATATCTTCCCCTAGTAATACTAGTCTTAATAAATAAAATCATCAATAAATTTAGGGTCTTATCTATGCTTGAGTATTTTGCATTATTCCTTGTTTTCTTTGTTTTTCTGGTCGTTTTTTATGGAATCATTGTCATTCATGATATTCCCTATGAAATAGCCGTGCATCGAAATCACCCCCAGCAGGATGCGATTCATGTCGCGGGTTGGATAAGCTTATTTACTTTAGGGGCGATATGGCCATTTTTATGGATTTGGGCAACGCTAAATAGAGACGCGATCCATGGTAAAGATCTTTCCAGCAATAAAGAAATTGATGCTCTAACCACGCAAGTAGACTCACTAAAAGTTGAATTTAATGAATTAAAACAACAATTAAATAAGGAAGACTAATATGGACTTACTTATTATTTTAACGTACACCGCAATTTGTATCACTATTTTCAAAATATTTAATTTACCGCTTAATAAATGGACAGTTCCCACCGCAGTACTTGGCGGAGTAGTGATTTTATCTGCAATTTTATTGATGATGAACTATAACCACCCATATGCAAAATATGCGAAAGATTTATTTGTATCCATTCCAATTGTGCCTGAAGTTACCGGTACAGTGGCAACTGTTGATGTACTGCCTAATGTAGAAGTAAAAAAAGGCACTGTTTTATTCACCCTTGAAAATACTCAACAAAGTATTGCATTAAAGCAGGCAGAAGCTGCTTTAGCTGAAGCTCAAAATGCAGTATTGCAAAAAGATGAGTCGTTGATAGCTGCTATTTCTCAAGTAAATAAAGCACAGGCAGAACATGACAGAACAAAGGCACAATACGACCGAGTAAAAGAAGGTCATGAAAGTGCTGGCGCAAACTCACCTTTTACCCAACAAGAAATTGATAATAAACTTGGTTTTTATCAATCTGCACTTGCAACCTTAACAACGGCTAAATCTGAAGAACGCCGATTACGCTTAATTACTGAATCTAAAATCCTTGGTGAAAATACTCAGGTTGCACAACTTCATGCGGCAAAAGATAAAGCTAAATTAGATTATGACCGTACCTTTGTAAAAGCCCCTGTTGATGGCACACCAACACAAGTAGGCATAAGGCCCGGCACTAGGGCATCATCTTTGCCTATTGCTCCTGTAATGAGCTTTATTCCAACAGAGAAACGCCGTATCGCGGGATTGTTTTTTCAAAACTCTTTACCCCGTTTAGAAGAAGGTTTAGCTGCAGAAGTAATTCTTGATGCTGTACCTGGGCATGTATTTACTGGAAAGTTAGTTACTGTGTTACCGGCAATGGCTGAGGGGCAAATTCAGGCCTTTGGCACTCTAATTCCTGCAAGTATGATAAGCCAAGGTGGTTTTGTTATTGGTATCATTGAGTTGGATGAAGATTTGAATAATTATAACTTGCCATTAGGCGTACAAGGGCAAGCGGTAGTGATCAACCATAAGCATGATATTTTGCATGTATCATTAGTACGCAGAATTCTACTTAGAATGATGGCTTGGCTTAAATACGTATACCCAATTAAATAAAGCAACTTCATTAAAAATCAAAAGCCAATATCAATGATATTGGCTTTTTGAATATTCCAGAGAACTGGAGAAAATACAGTCTTCGTTTCTCGTTTCTAAAAATTAAACAAATAACTTATCGTGCAGAGTTTCTACTACGTTATTACCGTCTGCTTCATTCACCAAGAAACATAAATTATTCGAACTAGCACCATGACAAATCATGCGGATGTTTGTGTCTTCAATATTATTAAAAATGCTACTTCCTAAGCCTGACGATGCATCTAAACCATTACCAACAATGGCGACTAGACAGAGGTCATGTTCAACAGAAACTTCACAAAGTTGCTCTAATTCTTCGACAACCGCTTGATTGATCAATGCTTGCGTTGATCCCGTCGGGTTATCGAACGTTAATGCTACTGAAATTTCAGAAGTAGTGATCAAGTCAACACTCAGCTCATGTTTCGCTAATATGCCAAACACTTGCGCTAGAAAACCACTGGCATGTAACATCGCGGGGCTTTTTACTGTAACTAGAGTTTGTTCACGACGCAGTGCTATTGAGCGGTAAGTAGGCTTAGACGCTACTTCTTGCATAATTTGTGTTCCGCCGGCTTCTGGCTCTCGGCTTGAACCAACAAAGACAGGAATAGAGCTACGCATTGCAGGAATTAGGGTTGCGGGGTGCAATATTTTTGCGCCAAAGGTTGCCATTTCCGCAGCTTCACCAAAACTAATTTCAGGAATAGCACGGGCTGAACTAGCTATACGAGGATCGGTGGTAAAAATACCAACTACATCGGTCCAAATAGATAAACCAGTTGCACCAATTGCTTCAGCAATTAATGCCGCAGAGTAATCAGAGCCTCCACGACCTAAAGTTGTGGTGTTACCTAAGCCATCTTTACCAATAAAACCCTGAGTAACAATAACGTGCTCGGTAAGTAAAGGAGTTAAGCTGTGCTCACAATTAGCTGCTAAAGCATCAATATCGACCACAGCTTTACCATATAAACTGTTAGTTTGCATGACATCACGTACATCAAAGGCAACGCCTTCTACACCTATACTGCGTAGCACCTCAGCAAATACGATAGAACTCATACGTTCACCACAAGCTAAAATGGCATCGCCAGTTTTTGCCGTTTGTAGCGTATCTTGTTGTTCTGCTAATTCAGTTAATGACGTAAGCACATCATCAATTTGGCTATTTAACTCTATTTCTGCTGATAAATTCTGAGTAATGTTGTATTGAATGAGTCGAATAGCTTCAACAATTTCAGTGCGCTCTTCATTGCTTAAAACCTTCTGCGATAACGTTACTAGATGGTTTGTAACACCGGCACTAGCAGACACTACCACAACACGAGTTTCAGGTTGCGATTTAATAATTTGAGCACAACGAAGCATAGCTTCATGATCGGCAACACTAGTTCCACCGAACTTGGCTACAGTTAACGCGATATTTGACATTGGATCTTCTCCCTAACTTGCAATGGTTAATCTACCATTACAATGAATAATGTATCAATTTGATTGATTAAATGATCTACTTTTTCCTGAGGAAAAATGGATAAATACAAGGCATGAAATTTAGTAAGTAGTTATTCTACTTTAAAATTTTATAACGCAGTAGTTATTCGTTTTAACCATTAAAAATGAGCAGTTAATAAACCAACTTGGTACCAGGAAGAGCATGACTGATATGAAAAAGATATGAAATCTTGACGTTTTCAGCCAGAAGCTCTCCACCACTATGGTGACAGTCACTAAGATTCAACTTATATGACCGAATGTTATTTACCACTACAATAAACATCCTCGGCATTAGTCCCCCTCAATAATTGTCTTTAGGGTGTGGCCCCTCAAATTATTTACCTGGCTAATGCAACCTCTTCTGGTGTTGTCTAAAGTTATTTTTGAGCAATAACTCTAAATCAACGCCGCTATTAAACAGTAATTAAACGTCAAAATCAACAGTGAAATTTATAAAAATTAGATATATTTAATGTTTGATTGTTTTTGCCATAAAAAGCAGTAAAAATAACGCTTTATTGGAATTAATTTAGTCGATTAGATATAGTGCGAATATATATAAAAGGGATGCTGTTGTGGATTTGTTTACTTTAAAAAAGATTATTGGCGAGCTACTAATGCCCCTGCCAATAATAATTATTACCTTACTTGTTGGCCTATTATTATTTAAACACCGACCGGCTATGGCCAAAGCTGTTCTCAGTATTGCAACGCTAGCACTGCTATTACTTTCCTATATGCCAGTAGCAAATCGATTGATTGTAAATTTAGAGCAGCAATTTCCTGTTTATACACCAATAGCAGAGAAACTTGATTACATTGTTATTTTAGGTTGTGGACATACGAGCGATACAAAACTGGCGGCAACGCAAGAATTAAAAATATGCTCATTACAACGTTTGACCGAAGGGTTAAGAATTGCCAATTTGCATCCTGAAGCCATAATGATCACCTCTGGCGCAGCCATTTACGATATAAGCTCAAATGCAGAGAAAGTAAAACAAGCAGCAGTTGAGCTAGGGTTTGATGGCAACAATATCATAACCGAATCTCGTCCTAAAGATACGGAAGATGAAGCGCTTTATATTTCGCCATTATTAATAGATAAAAACTTTGTATTAATTACCAATGCAAACCATATGCCACGCTCGATGACTTACTTTGAAAACCAGGGAGTTAAGCCAATTGCCGCCCCGACAGGCTACTATGTAAAAAACTTTTCTGGAAATAAAAGTTGGCAGGAGCATTTTCCCGATGCAAATGAATTACAAAAAAGCCAATCATTTTGGTATGAAACTTTAGGTCTAATTTGGCAGTGGGTTAAGAGCTAGAAAGCTGAGGGGCAATAAATTAGGGTCAGAGTCAGGTTTATTTAAACCTGACTCTGACCCTAGTTTAATTTACTGGCGTACGCCTTCGATGTGTAGGTCAAATAAGATCTCACCAAAATCCATCTTATAGCCAAAATCACTCATTTTAATTGACGTAGTTCCGCTGAATCCTAGACGGTAACCGCCCCATGGATCGTCACCTTCTCCAATTTTAATCGCGTCAATTACAAGCTCTTTGGTGATACCTTGCAACGTAAAGTTACCTGTAATAGCAAGCTTGCCATTACCTTTGTCTTCAACTTTAGTACTTACAAACGTAGCGGTAGAGAATTTAGTTACATCTAAGAAATCATCTGTTTTTAAGTGTTTGTCACGCTCAGCATGGTTAGAGTCAACTGATGCAGTATCAATAGTAATGCTTATTTTTGACGCTGCTATATTGCTTTCATCATAGCTAAATTTGCCATCAAATTTGTTAAAACGTCCTGTTAACCAACTATAACCTAAATGTTTTACTTTAAAATTCACCGAAGCATGCGCTCCCTTATAATCTACTACGTAATCTGCTGCTTTTGCTGGCATTACAGCAACTAAACCAAGAAGTGCTGTAGTTATTAATAATGTTTTCATTTGTATTCTCTTTTAATATGAAAGTTATTTTGAAGTCATTCTTTTTAATGTGTCATCTTTATCGATAACATGGTGTTTAATTGCGGCTCCTGCATGAACAACAACCAAAGTAATTAAACTGTATGCTAAATACTTGTGCACTAATCCAGCAATATCCTCTTGATTTGCAAATAATTCCCCAACACTTGCTACTGAAAACCAATTAAATACCTCTATCGCCCTACCATCGGCTGTAGAAATTAAATACCCGCTGATCATTAAAATTATCATCATTAGATATAGCATAACATGGGTAAGCGCGGAGGCTTTTTTAACCAATTTGGAATGGCTAACTATTGGTAATACTTTTGGTTGCTTAAGCTTATATATTAATCTAATTGCAGTTGCTAACAGTAATAAAACACCAATGCTTTTATGCCAATGTGGCGCGGTTTTATACCAGCTGCTGTAATACGTAAGGTCAACCATCCAGAAGCCCAGTGCAAATAAACCTATAATGGTTATCGCACTTAACCAATGTGCAAGTTTGCTGAGCAGAGGGTAAGAATTTATCGCTTGTTTAGTCATATGTTGCTGTGTCTCAATTACTAATATCGCTATTGTACGTTTCATAGAATAAAAGAAAAGCGTAAAAAATTATAATAAGCATTCTAATTTTTAGAATGGTTTTAATTGCTTGGTATAAACTAAATAGATCACAAATTTTAAATTTATCGTTTTAATATACGTATAAACATATATAATGATTTTCATATATTAATGCTGAGTAATAGAAATGTCGCCTACAGAGTTTTTTAAAAACCTCGCCGATGATACGCGTACTAAAAGCCTGATGCTTATTCATTTGGAGGAAGAGCTTTGTGTTTGCGAGCTAATGGTTGCATTAGAAGATAGCCAACCGAAAATTTCACGTCATTTAGCGCAACTTAAAAAATCGGGCGTTTTGGTCGATAGAAAACAAAGCCAATGGGTTTACTATCGAATTAATCCCAACCTAGCAGAATGGGCAAAAAAAATTATTGCTGATACCTCGTCAGCCAATACTGAATTCATTCAGAACAGTTTAACTAATCTTATGAAAATGGGTGACCGCCCTGAACGTATGAAAAACTGTTGTGACTAACAAGCAATAATACCAATTCAATTAGTTAATCGACTTGGTATAAACATTTAGGAACTAACATGACAATTAAAATAGGTATTAATGGCTTTGGCCGAATGGGTCGTTTATCAATGCGTGCAGCATTTGACATGAAAGACGTAGAAATTGTTCACATTAACGATCCTGCCGGAGACGCTAAAACTCTGGCGCATTTAATGACATTCGATTCAGTACATGGTCGCTGGCGCCATGAAGCAACTCATCAAGATAATAATATGATGATCAATGGTAAGGCCATTTCCTGTACGCAAAATACGGCAATAAATGACACTGATTGGTCAGGTTGTGATGTTGTTATTGAAGCTTCAGGTAAAATAAAAACCAAGGCTTTATTGCAGCCTTATTTAGAGCAAGGGGTAAAACGAGTTGTTGTTACAGCTCCAGTAAAAGAAGATGGTGTTCTTAATATCGTACTAGGCGTAAACGAACACCTTTATGATAAAAATGAGCACCCTATCGTTACAGCGGCGTCTTGTACAACAAATTGTTTGGCTCCGGTAGTGAAGGTTATACATGAACAAATTGGTATCAAACATGGTTCAATGACCACCATTCATGACATTACTAATACCCAAACAATTTTAGATGCGCCACACAAAGATTTACGCCGAGCTCGAGCTTGTGGCATGAGCTTGATCCCTACAACTACCGGCTCAGCTACTGCTATTACCCATATTTTTCCTGAACTATCTGGTAAATTAAACGGCCATGCTATTCGAGTTCCGCTTGCTAATGCGTCTATCACCGATTGTGTATTTGAAGTTCAACGCAGTACAAGCGTGGAAGAAGTAAATGAACTGCTAAAAGATGCTGCTAACAATGAACTTAGCGGTATTATGGGCTTTGAAGAGCGCCCTTTAGTGTCAATTGATTACAAGACAGATCCTCGTTCAAGCATCATAGATGCTCTTTCAACAATGGTAGTGAACGACACTCAAGTAAAGCTTTATGTTTGGTACGACAATGAGTGGGGCTATGCAAACCGTACCGCTGAATTAGCTCACATGGTTGGAAGTAAAGATCAGGAATAATTAGATTGAGCTATTTTTCACAGCTGTTCGCGACTCTATCGCCGCAAATAAAGCAATACTTAGTCATTACAGGCAATTACTGGGCTTTTACCTTAACTGATGGCGCTTTGCGCATGTTAGTGGTGTTGTACTTTCATCAATTAGGTTACAGCCCACTTAATATTGCCATGTTATTTTTGTTTTATGAAATATTTGGCGTGATCACAAATTTAATTGGTGGCTGGTTAGGCGCTCGACTAGGTTTGAATAAAACCATGAACATTGGTTTAGGTATTCAAATAATAGCACTTGCAATGCTCACGGTTCCTGCTGAACTGCTGACTATATTGTATGTCATGTTGGCACAGGCTTTATCTGGAATAGCTAAAGATTTAAACAAAATGAGTGCAAAGAGCTCGATTAAGCTTCTGGTTCCTGATGATGCGCAAAGCAAGTTATATCACTGGATAGCAATTTTAACAGGGTCAAAAAATGCCTTAAAAGGCGTTGGTTTCTTTTTAGGCGGGTTACTGTTAACACTGTTTGAGTTTCGTGGTGCTATTACCATTATGTTGGTACTACTATCTCTCGTTTGGTTATTTAGTTTATATGCGTTAAAGCAGGATTTAGGTAAAGCTAAAAACAAACCTAAATTTAAAGATTTATTTTCAAAAAGCCCGGCTATAAATATCCTTTCAGCGGCGCGGTTATTTTTATTTGGCGCCCGAGATATCTGGTTTGTTGTCGCTTTGCCTGTATTTT
Organism: Thalassotalea psychrophila; assembly: GCF_031583595.1. NCBI lineage: Bacteria > Pseudomonadati > Pseudomonadota > Gammaproteobacteria > Alteromonadales > Colwelliaceae > Thalassotalea > Thalassotalea psychrophila. The sequence continues at coordinate 2,191,771 of NZ_CP134145.1, read as the reverse complement.
TGGCAGTAACTTTTAATTGGGATCATTGGTGGGTAGGCGGATTCATGGCTTGTTGGGTAGTTGGCTATGGTTTAGTGCAATCCGTGGCACCGCATTTTACAGGAAAAAAACAGAGTAAAGTCCCTACTGGTAAAACAGCATTTATATGGGCTGGTTACCTTGCCATAATCCCCGCTGCTATTGCTTTAGCACTACACTTTGATTTTCAAATAAAATTCGCAATTATTGCTGGCTTACTTATTTTTGGAGCTGTTTTTGCTATCAATTCATCACTGCACAGTTATTTAATTGTCAGTTTTGCCAGTAATGACGGTGTATCACTTGATGTTGGCTTTTATTATATGGCTAATGCGATGGGACGTTTAATAGGTACGGTACTTTCAGGCTGGGTCTATCAGACCTATGGACTAGAGATGTGCTTATGGATTTCTACGCTATTTGTCGCAACAGCAGCAATGCTTTCCACTAAATTACCTAACCCGAGTTCAGGTTAGCGCCATAAAAGCAAACGAGATCCTGACTTTCGTCAGGAAGTTGTTTATACGTTATGGATTACCTGAAATTAAACACTTCCTCCTAAACCTTATCATCCCTTCCTGAACTTGGTTCAGGATCTTACTGCTGAACTAAACTGGATTATCGATATCAACAAACTCAACGTCTAAGCTATGAGTAGCAGCTAGATATTCGGCTAAAGCCTTAGCACCATATCGTTCAGTCGCATGATGACCTGCAGCAAAAAAATGAATATCCATTTCTTTGGCAATATGGGTTGTTTGTTCAGATACTTCACCAGTAATAAACGCGTCTATGCCCTGCTCTGCAGCAAGCTCAATATAGCCCTGCCCGCCGCCGGTACACCAAGCAATAGTTTTAATTGGCTTATTAGAGCCCGCGGAAATATGCAAGGCCTGACGATTTAATTTACTTGAAATTAACTCGTTTAGTGCTTCACCGGTCGTCTCATGCGCTAGCTCGCCCTGTATACTCACGGAGATTGGATTACCCAACTCTAAAGGCCCAGTAATGTTTATATTCAACAACTTGGCAAGCTGAACATTATTACCTAGCTCTTCATGAATATCTAATGGCAAATGAAAGGCAAACAAATTGATGTCGTTATCGAGCAACGTTTTAATACGATTGTATTTCATCCCAGTTAAACAATAAGGCTCGTTTTTCCAAAAATAGCCGTGATGCACAATAATTGTATCTGCACCTTTTGCAACAGCCTCATCTAATAAAGCCTGCGAAGCAGTTACACCAGTAATAATTTTAGAAACTTGATTGTTACCTTGTACTTGCAAGCCATTAGGACAGTAATCTTTTATCCTTTCGGGTTGTAAAAGGTCGTTCAGTAATCGTTGAAATTGAAGTCTTTGCATAATTATTCTTTTATTAAATATCGTTTTGTTTAATCGTTATAGACGGCTTAAGCATAGCTTTAATAGCTTGGGGGTGATTATCATATATTCCGCAGCTCACTGCTAGCTCTATAGCTACGCCTAATGTCCCCGCTTCTTTTGCTTCTGCTTTTAACACATTACATTGTGATTTTTTTACAATCGCTTGCAACAAACGAGTTGAATTAGCACCGCCACCAGATATAACAATATCCTTAACCGGTTGTCTCAAACGTTTAGTTAAACTAATTATCGCCAGGTTAATACCACAAACAATAGCGTCCATAATGGCAACATATTGTTGAAATACAGAATGCTCTTTTAAACCGACAAAGCCATTTGAAAATTGAGTAATATTTGTAATACGTTCCATATCAAACTCAAGTCCATCGGCAGTTATGTTATTCGCTTGTACATATATTTCAATTAATTGCTCTGTTGATCGATGTTTAAGTTTATTTAAACTTAAAAAATCTAATTGCGCTTTATTTTGCTTAATAAATTCAGAGAGTAAAGCTAAACCAAAGGGTAGCATCACTTCAGTAATGTATAAGCCTTTAATTAAATATGGGTAGGCTGGATAAAAGGTTTTTGGGCCTTTAAATTTATTACTAAGCATTGTAATGCTTACCGCGGTGCCTAGGCTAATATGCAGTTGCCCTGATTTATAACATCCTGAGCCTAACATTTCACAGGCTTTATCTGCTGCCATTGCAATTAACGGTATTGATTTGGGTAATTTAAAATCGTTTTGACAACCCTTAGATAATTGCCCTATTTCAGCACCTGGCGCGACAAGTTTTGGTAGCCAATCTGCTTTTACCGCTAAGGCATTAAACTGCCATGAATTACTCTTATGCCACTGCCCATGCTTAAAGTTAAATGGTAAATGGCTAATGATATTAGCGCTACTATCGATGAAGTTGTTAGTAAATCGGTAGTGCAAATAAGCTGATAGCAGTAACAAATGTTCAGTATTTTGCCACACTTTAGGTTCGTGCTCGGCAATGTAATTTATAAATGCGCTCTGTTGAAGCTCTTTAATTGTTTTGTTAACAGGCTTTACAATACTGGCTAGTGAAAATCCTAAACGCCAATACCATGGCAGCTTAGGAATTATGCTTGCTTTGCGCTTATCACTCCAGACTATGGCGTTACGAAGTGGTATGCCTTCTCTATCTAAATTAATTAAGGTATTACGCATAGTAGTAATACCTACAGATTTAAGGTTACTTAAATCTACATTGTCAGCTTTTGCTTTAGTCATTAAATTTTGACAGCAAATAACACTTTGTTGATAAAACCATTGCGGTGTTTGTTCAACTTGCCATTGATATGGATTTAGATAGTTTAAGTTTTCTAAATGTTCAACAAGCACTATTGCGCCCATTTCATCTATTATTGCTGCTCTTACCGATTGACTACCAAAATCTAGGCAAAGAAATAATGATTGCTGGTTCATTAATTTATTCAGTACTCGTGGGGTTGTTTTCATTAAAGCTGTTTGGCTTAAAATTACTAGGCCCAAAGGTAGTAACTTTCACCGGATTAAATTTAGGTCTTATTTGCCACTTAGGGCGTATAGGCGTTAACGGATGCACCCGTTTCTTCGCTATAATGACATATACAGATCCAAATGATGATAAATAGTTCTCGGCAAACTTTTGCCAAACCTTACGCCACCACTTTTCTGGGTTTATTACTGAATTAAGCGATGAAAACAAAAAGCGTTTATCTTCAATAATTTCATAACCTAAAAGGTGGAGCCAGTCTTTCACTCGCATAGGAGTAAAAAATCGACCTCGCCATGGCAGCTCTTGACGACGAAATGGAATAAGCCGATTTAAACCTGCCAAGCTTATTGGGTTAAATCCAGTAATAATCAAATGACCATTTGGGATAAGTACCCTATCAGCTTCTCTAAGTATGTGGTGAGGATCAACGGAAAACTCTAAACCATGGGTAAGTAAACAAGCATCAACACTATGTTCTAAAAAAGGTAAATCATCTATTTCAGCAACAACCTGTGCATTTGCTTTTGCTTCCCCCACAATAACTTGATGCTTGATCATTGATTGTTCAGAGTTTATCGCGCCACTCAAAATTCCCAGTTTAAGTAAATGATAGCCAAAAAATCGCGGCCACCAAGGCAACAAATATTGTTCAATATTTTCTGCAATTAACTCACCATTAGGCATATCACGCCATTGTGTTGGCTTTTTAGGGCTATCAAATGCTAACGCAGGTTTCATTAATTTAAATTTCCTTAAACCTAGAAAACATAAACTAGGTAATTCTAATATCACTAAACACAAGGTATACTGAGTTAAAGATCAAAACGGAATGATTATGACTCAAGTTACTGCTATTAATGCCTTTTCAGATAACTATATATGGTGTATCACCAACCACGCAAGTACAAACTGTAGTTTAGTAGATCCTGGCGATGCTAGCGTATGTATTGAATTTATAAAGGAAAATAATTTAACCTTAAGCTCAATATTAGTTACTCACCATCATCCTGACCATGTTGGTGGTTTACCTGACCTTATTGAATTTGCCAAGCAACAAGGTTGGCCGTTAACTATTTATGGTCCAGCATCTGAAAATATACGATATTTAGATGTTCAATTAGTTGAAGGTGATCGGGTGTCATTATTCGATAATAGCCTTACTTTTTCGATCATTGATCTACCTGGGCATACATCTGGGCATATCGCATATTACGGTGAAGATATGTTATTTTGTGGGGACACTCTATTTTCAGGTGGATGTGGGCGATTATTTGAAGGTACTGCAACGCAAATGCATAACTCGTTATCTAAGTTAGCAGCCTTACCCGATGCAACTAAAACTTACTGCGCTCATGAATACACTTTAGCAAATTTAAACTTTGCTCGAACTATTGAGCCAAATAATGGTCAACTTGAAAGCTACTTAAACAAAGTAGTCACACTTAGAGGGCAAAACACCTCTACTATCCCAACAACAATTGGCTTGGAGAAACAAATAAACCCTTTTTTACGCAGCCAAGAACAAGAAGTAATAAATATGGCGCAACAAAAAAGTGAGCAAAAGTTACAATCTGATGTCGATGTTTTTGCTATTATCAGAACATTGAAAGATAACTTTTAATAGATCTGCTGCGCATTTCTATATATTACAAAATAACGCTGCATCCAAACATAATAATTATACTCGCGTTATAAATGGACATTTAAAGAGCATTCATGAAGAAAATTATATTACCTATATCGCTAACCATGATGGTTGGTTGTCAAAATTTAGAACAACAAACAGTTACTAGTGTTGAATTGCCAACTAATGCAGCTGATTCTACTGAAATCTATGAAGCATTATTAGCTGATGAAACCGCAAAAGTTATCCATCCTAAAGATGATGTTGAAATAACCCTCACCGATAAAGACAAGCTCGCCATTTCTGATAACCTTTGGCACAGAATTCAAGGGCAGCTGCATTTTGACATACCGCAAAACAGCAAAGTTATCGCCCAGCGTAACTGGTATGCCAAACATCAAAGCTACCTAGACCGTGTTGCAAAGCGTTCGGAGCCTTTTATACATCATATTGTTGAAGAGCTAGAAAAACACAATATGCCAATGGAGTTAGTGTTATTACCTATTGTTGAAAGTGCCTACGACCCATTTGCTTACTCACACGGTAGCGCCTCTGGTATGTGGCAGTTCTTATCAGGTACAGGTAAACAGTTTGGCTTAAAACAAGACTGGTGGTATGACGGTCGACGTGATGTTGCGGCATCAACACAAGCTGCAATAAAGTTTTTACGTTACTTAAATAAACGCTTTGATGGTGATTGGCTATTAGCTCTTGCGGCTTACAATTCAGGTGAAGGACGAGTTGCCAGAGCAGTTAAAGATAATGCTCGTAAAGGAAAGCCGACTGACTTTTGGAACTTAAAACTGCCGAAAGAAACTCGTGATTACGTACCAAAACTTTTAGCATTAGCCGACTTAGTTAAACGTCCTGAAGATTTTGGCGTAACTCTATATGCAATAGATAATCAGCCGGTTGTAAGCTCAATAGATATTGGCTCACAATTAGATCTTGCTTTAGCTGCAGATCTTTCAGGTTTAACTATTGATGAACTACACGCACTTAACCCTGGTTTTAACCGTTGGGCAACGGCACCTAATGGCCCTCATCAATTACTAGTTCCAAATAATAAAGTTGAAAAATTCAAACTTGGTTTAAGCAAGCTTAAAAAAGAAGACAGATTATCTTGGCAACGTTATAAAATTCGTGAAGGCGACAGTTTAGGTGTTATTGCAAATCGTTTTAATACTACGATTACCGTTGTTAAAGAAGCAAACAGCCTCAAAAATAATAGAATTAGAGCGGGTAAGTATTTATTGATCCCAACGGCAACTCAATCTTTAGATCGTTATAAATCTTACGAACAAATTAGAGTATCAAAACTAACTAAGAAAGGGTCTGGTAATAAATTTACCCACACGGTTAAACAAGGTGACACACTTTGGGATATTGGTCGTAAATATAAAGTGTCAGAAAAAAGCATTGCTAAATGGAACGCAATGGCACCTAAAGACATGTTGCGTTTAGGTCAAAAACTAACTATTTGGACGGGTAAAACTGCTTCGACTAAAACCACACAAACAGCGGCGACTAGTAGCAACATAATGCGTAACATTAACTACAAAGTACGCTCTGGTGATTCATTAGCGCGCATTGCAAATAAGTTTAATGTGAAAATTGCCGACATTGAGAAGTGGAATAAATTAAAACGCAGTAAGTATCTGCAACCTGGGCAATTGCTTAAGTTATCGGTAAATATCACCAGTATTTAATAAACTTATTCATAGAATTTCCTAAATTCATTTAAGGATCTAATTTAACCGCTTGCTTAGATCCTGACTTTCGTCAGGAAATGGGAATTTAAGTTTATAGATATTACAATTCAAAAAAAGAGCTTCTAAATAGAAGCTCTTTTTATTTATCACTAAAATATAACTTAATCGATTAGATTATATTCATTGCGTAAAATTTCGATAACTTCTGCTTTTGGATCATCAGAAATAACAATTTTCTCACCAGTGATCTTTTCTGCAATGCCGGTATAAGTAGCAGATACTGCCATTAATACAGATTCTGGCAAGGCGTTATCTCGAGCTAAAGCTTCACGCTCTTCCATACGGTCTTTGTTTAAAAGAATATCAGGATCAGGGAAATGATTAAGTAATAATTGACGGAAGCCCTCTTTCGAGTTTTCTACAACTTTACCGTTGCGGTACTCGCTACCATCCCAAATACGTGAAGAATCAGGTGTGCCAACTTCATCCATGTAAATTAGTTTATCATTACCAGCAGCATCAGTTACATAGCCAAATTCAAATTTGGTATCGATGAATATTTGATCAAGTTTAGCCAGTTCACCACTAATTAAATCAAAGCCTTCTTCTAATAGCTTTTCGTAAAGTGTGATATCAGTTTCAGATTTAAAATTAAACGCTTCAAAATTATCTTCAATATTCTTACGAGTGATGTTTACATCGTCTTGAGCAGGAACTCCAGGAATGCCTTCTAAAATACCTTTTGTTGAAGGTGTTTGTAAAAGCTCTGGTAATTTAGTGTCTTTTTCTAGGCCTTCTGGTAATTGGATACCACAAAACTCACGCTCGCCTTTAACATATGAGCGCCACATTGAACCGGTAATGTATTGACGACAAATGGCCTCAATCATTACAGGCTTAGCCTTTTGTACAATCCATACGAATGGATGTGGAATATCTAGAATATGGCTATCGGCTAAACCATTGTCTTTAAATAACTTGAACCAATGATTTGAAATAGCGTTAAGTGCCGCGCCTTTACCAGGAACGCCCTTCATACCGCCCTCACCGTGCCAAATACAGTCAAAAGCAGAGATACGGTCACTTATTACCATAATTGCTAATGGTGAGTCTTCAGCGACGTTATAGCCCTTCTCTTTGATAAGGCGACGTGAATCATCGGCAGTTAACCAATATACGCTTCTAACTTTACCACTGTGCACTGGTGCATCAGTTCTAATTGGCAGGTCGTTGTTTACAGCTAAAACTTTGTTAGCAATTGTCATGTTCATTTTCCCGAGATGTTTTATCAGTTATATATCTAATCTGTAAATTGATTAGTAGTCTGTTTCAAAAACCGTTTAATAGCTAAGTTCTAAGTTAAAAGAACTAAGTACTAAGGAGATTGCGTAAATATTTTTAAGATCCTGAAACAAGTTCAGGAAATGATACTTCGTTCAAAATAATGCTTCGACCAAAATACTTATGCAATCTAAATTTTTGAGGATATTATTTATATATTATTTTTCATTTTTAAGAAAGAGAAAAGGACGCCGAGGCGTCCTTTTCAAAAGTTTTTTCTGTAAAATTACAAAGTAGCTTGCGCTTTTTGTACTAGAACAGAGAAAGCCGCTTTATCGTATACTGCGATGTCAGCTAGGATCTTACGATCGATTTCAATTGAAGCGTTTTTAAGACCACAAATGAAACGGCTGTAAGATAAACCATTTTGACGAGCTGCCGCGTTTATACGAGCAATCCAAAGTTGACGGAATTGACGTTTACGTTGACGACGATCGCGGTAAGCGTATTGACCTGCTTTAGTTACAGCTTGGAAAGCAACACGATAAACACGTGAACGTGCTCCGTAATAACCTTTCGCTTGCTTAAGAACTTTTTTGTGACGTGCGCGTGCTTGAACACCGCGTTTTACTCTAGCCATTGTCTATATCTCCTATGATTAAGCGTAAGGTAACATTGCTACAACTGATTTAATATCAGACTTAGCAACCATACTTTTTGCACGTAAATGACGCTTAACTTTGGTACGTCTCTTAGTTAAGATGTGACGTAGACCGGCTTGTTTGAACTTAAAACCACCAGAAGCGGTTTTTTTAAAGCGCTTTGCAGCACCTTTGTTTGACTTCATTTTAGGCATGGGAAAACTCCGCGTTAATGCCAAATATTAAGTAACTAGGGGCGGATTTCTTACGAAACCACTTGTTGAGCCTCAGCTACCGGTTAGTATATCAAACTGCAATAGTTTGATAAAAAAGATAACGATGGTGAAAAAAGCCTTATGTTTTCACAAAAGGCCTAATTACTTTAAAGACCAAAAATTATCTTTTGATTGGGGCAAGCACCATTATCATTTGTCTGCCTTCCACTCTACGAGGGAAAGACTCACAAACTGCTAGGTCCTCTAAATCTTTTTTAACACGATTTAAAAGGTCTATACCTAACTCTTGATGGGCCATTTCACGACCACGGAAACGTAATGTTACCTTAGCCTTGTCGCCACCTTCTAAAAAGCGTCTCAGGTTACGTAATTTCACCTGATAATCGCCTTCATCAGTGCCAGGACGGAATTTAATTTCCTTAACCTGGATCTGTTTTTGCTTCTTACGTTGTTCTTTAAGTTCTTTCGATTTCTCGTATAAGAACTTACCGTAATCCATTACGCGACAAACTGGTGGTTTGGCCGTTGGGCTGATCTCTACAAGATCAACTCCTGCTGTATCAGCAGCATCTAATGCTTCATTTAATGAAACAATGCCTAATGGCTCGCCTTCCAGACCAACTAAACGAATTTCTTCAGCTGTGATTAATTCATTCAGTTTATGTTGCGGTTCTTTTTGACCGCCTCTTTGACCACCTTTAATAGCCTGTTCCTCCTAGAGAACTAATATTAAGCCCGTGTTTTCACTTCTTCGCTAAGTTTAGCGATGAAATCATCCACAGACAATTTTCCTAAATCTTCACCAGAACGTGTTCGAACAGCAATTTCACCTGCTTCCATTTCCTGATCACCCACTACGAGTAAATAAGGAACACGTTTCAAAGTATGCTCGCGGATTTTAAAGCCTATTTTCTCATTACGCAAGTCCGCTTTTGCTCTAAATCCATTTTCTTTCAGTTTTTTTACAACTTGGCTACAATATTCACCATGTTTATCGGTAATATTCATCACTGTTACTTGAATTGGTGATAACCACGTTGGGAACTTACCAGTATATTCTTCAATCAAAATACCAATAAAGCGTTCTAAAGAACCTAAAATAGCTCTGTGGATCATCACAGGCGTGTAACGTTCGTTGTCTTCACCTACATAAGTTGCGCCTAAACGCTCTGGTAAAGCAAAATCTAATTGTACTGTACCACATTGCCAAGCTCTACCTAAACAGTCCATTAAAGTGAATTCAATTTTAGGACCGTAAAAAGCACCTTCGCCTGGTAAATATTCAAATTGAATATCAGCGTCGGTTAATGCTTTGGCTAAACCAGCTTCTGCTTTATCCCAAATTTCATCTGAACCTATACGGTTTTCAGGGCGCGTAGATAATTTAACTACAATGTCTTCAAAGCCAAATGAACCATATACATCGTATACCATTTCAATACACTTGGTCACTTCCGCTTGTACCTGATCTTCAGTACAGAAAATATGTGCATCATCTTGAGTAAAGCCACGTACACGCATCAAACCATGTAATGAACCTGATGGTTCGTTACGGTGACAACAGCCAAACTCGGCAATACGAAGTGGTAAATCACGGTACGATTTTAACCCTTGGTTAAATATTTGTACGTGACCTGGACAGTTCATTGGTTTAATTGCGTATTCGCGTTTTTCAGACTCGGTAGTAAACATCGCGTCTTTATATTTACCCCAATGACCAGATTTTTCCCACAAGGTGCGATCCATCATCATTGGTGCTTTTACTTCGTCGTAATCATATTCATGAAGTTTTTCACGAACAAACTTTTCTAACTCAGTATAAATTGTCCAACCGTCGTTATGCCAAAACACCATTCCTGGCGCTTCTTCTTGCCAATGGAATAAATCTAATGTTTTACCAATTTTACGGTGATCACGTTTTTCAGCTTCAGCTAGTCGCTGAATGTACGCTTTAAGCTGCTTTTTATCAGCCCAAGCGGTACCGTAAATACGTTGCAACATTTTGTTGTCAGAGTTACCACGCCAATAAGCACCAGCAACATTCATCAGTTTAAAGTGATGACAATGACGCATACTAGGTACGTGTGGACCACGACACATATCTACGTATTCTTGATGATGGTATAACGCTGGAGTATCGGTTTTCTCGATATTTTCATCAAGAATTTCTAATTTGTAAGTTTCACCGCGCTCAGTAAATGCATCATATGCATCTTGCCAAGTACCGGTTTTTTTAACTACTTCATAGCCTGTACGGGCAAGTTCGGTCATACGCTTTGAAAGTTTATCTAGGTCATCGTCATTTAATTTTTCTTCTAAATCGATGTCATAGTAAAAACCGTTTTCAATTGTCGGACCAATGGCCATTTTTGCATTAGGGTAAATTTGCTTAATAGCATGACCTAACAAATGCGCACAAGAATGACGGATAATTTCTAAGCCTTCGGCATCTTTACTGGTGATTAACTGCAATGAAGAGTCTTCGGTGATTAATTCACAAGCATCAACTAAATTACCGTCGATACGACCGGCAATGGTCGCTTTTGCAAGACCTGGACCAATGTCCAAAGCCACTTGCATAACTGAAACTGATTCTTCGAAGCTGCGCTGACTGCCGTCAGGGAGAGTAATTACTGGCACAATATTTCCTCAACAGTGGTGACACCTACGTAATGTCACTTGTAATAAATTTAAAATTCACCTTGTACTTATTGATTTTTACAACTGGTACAATGTGTTGAAAGTATGTAAGAATATAAACATTCTTAGAAAGGCAGCAATATAGGTGAAAACGGCCTATTTTGCAATCATTGTTAACGTCTTAGCTTATATTTTTCAACTCATTATGGAGTGTTTATTTGAAATCTTACTTAGTTAATATTTTATTGCTAATGTTTATCTTGCTTTTTACTCAGCAATGTCAGGCTGAATGGCAGTCTTATTTAAATGAGAAAGACTTTTTAATTGAATATCAAAAACTTGAAAACTCTAAGTTCACTGAAATAAATGCGTCAATAAAAATTGGTGGCAACATTGATGATTTTTTTAACATTCTAACCAGCCCTAAACTTGCGCCTATATGGCTAGATAAAGTTATTTCAAGTGAATTACTCACCACCTTAGATGACGGTTCTGCTGTAGTATTAACTTTATTTGAAAGTTTCGGCCCGGTGCAGTCTAGAGAGATGCTAGTCAAATCTAAAGTTATTAAAAAGACAACGGACTCACTGCAAATAAATATCAGCGGCTATAATGAATATTTACCAAAAAACAAAAATAAAATTAGAGTTAAAAAAGTTAAAGTTGTTTGGCGAGCGCAAAAACTTCATAATAACAATATTAAAGTAAGTTACCGTGGTAGCTTTGATCCAGCAGGTAGCCTTCCTGCCTGGTTAAGTAATGAGTTTGCGCTACACTCCCTAGAAAACAGCTTCAAAAAGTTGAGAAAATTAAAGCCTGTCAATAAATAACTATTTTTATAGTTTTTCTTTATTTAGTAAATACAAATGCTTAGCCGTAGGGTTACAAAATAGTTAGTAAAAACCAAATATCCTCCCCTTTAAAACAACGCAAAATACTCAATAACAGCCATAATAGATTGTAGGTTCAGATATCAATTCTATTAAGTTTATTCTCGACTCAACGAGAAAATCGGGAGGTTACCATGCCCCAAGATGTAAGCAAAAAAACGATTGAGTGCCCACATTGTGCGCATCACCTGCATATCACTATAGATACCACGCAAGGTGACCAAAACTACTATGAATCTTGCCCCGCCTGCTGTAATGACATTCATATGAACATGCATATTGATGAAAACAATCAAAAGATTCAATTAATGGTCGATGCTGATGACGAGCTAGTCTATTAAAGAAAATACATATCCTTTCATCTAAAAGGAATATCAGCTAGAAAACATAGCTGCAGGTTCCTTTTTGTTAAACAAACCATGTTACTAAGCTCTTAAAATACTCCCCATAAATCATCGCTTTTTTTAGTTACACTTTTAATCAACGATTGTTTGATAACGAGCAAAACTTCCGACTTGTTAAATCATTTCAACGAATATATCTACGCTTCAATAAAGTGAATATATATGCCTTGTAAATATTACTAAGTGCAGGTTTCACATACTGAAAATATAAAATATTTAAATTTTTTCAACTTGCGGCATGCGCGTCAAACGGGTTGTACAAGGGAGTGTTCATTCCACTATGTGGTGTGATTACATTGGGTTACAGGTCAAAACAATTTAACACAGTATTAACTTTTCCATCGATTATAATTTAACCAACTTATTTAAGGTGGCATGGTAAAAAAACGCTCTACCACCAAGCGAGATTTAAACTTTAAACTTAGGAATATTAAACATGACAGCTTCAAAAGAGAAATGTGTAAACAACTATACGCCATTGAACGACTTCCCTCTTTCACAACAATATTGTAAAGAAACACAAAGCAATAGTTCTTTAGCTACAAGCAAGCAAGGAAAGTTTGCAGTGCTAACTATAGTCGTTCTTACATTAATGATCGTAATGTTCAGCTAATCTAATTTCTAGCAACCTAAATTAATGGTCTACTCTTTTTGATAACTTATATTTCATTTGATAAAGCTAATAAGAGAAGGCCATTACAAGTTTAGTTTCTTCTCTATGCCGTATTCTTTTAAAATACTTGCTAAAGAGTCAACAATAGTCATAGTTTGTTGATCAATTTCAATATTCACTTTATCACCTAGCTTCAATACAGTTAAATTGGTGCGTTCCAATGTTTCAGGTATTAGGTGTAAGGTAAACTCACAATCGCCATTTTTTAAAGTACGTACTTCTCCTAACGTTAAACTTGCACCATTAACAGCAATAAAGCCTTTAGCAAAGATATACTTTGTCCAATTACTATTTATCACAAAGTTGAGTTGGCAATTGTCTGTTGAGTCCAAACGTTCCACTAACGTTGCCATGGTATGAATATGTCCTGAGACCATATGTCCACCAATTTCATCACCAACCTTCATAGAACGTTCAACATTAACTAAACTGCCTGTTACAAGGGAATCAAGATTTGTTACTCGCAACGTTTCATCAATAATATCAAAGCCAATAACTGCAGATTTAGAGTCTAATTTAGAAAAACTAACGGCTGTTAAGCACACACCATTGTTTGCAACACTTGCACCAGTTTCTAATTTACTTATTAACTGAATTGGCACCAGTATTTCAATGTGTTTAAAATTATCGCCAATTTTAATTGAATTAACTTGCCCAGTAGATTGCACAATTCCGGTAAACATATATCATCTCTTACTTGTTTCTTATTATTTTCATTATCCGATCTTTGATGCCATGACTCTAGATAAATTTTTTACCGATACAAAAGATCTGCTTAAGTTAGCTTATCCAATATTAATCGCCCAACTCATACAAACTCTAATGAGTTTTGCTGATACCGTTATGGCGGGTCGTGTGAGTGCTACAGATTTAGCTGCTGTGGCAGTGGCTAGCTCAGTATGGCTACCAATTATTTTAACCATTGCAGGGGTTGTAATGGCGCTTAGTGCTATTGTTTCGCAATTTGCTGGCTCAAAACAATCTCAAAGAATAGGTCATTCAACCATCCAAACAGCTTGGATAGCGCTGGTCTTATCAATACTGGTGATCATCGGCTTTTATGCCATACAACCTCTTGTGATTGAACATGTAGAGTTAGAGCCAGAATTAAAGCGATTAATGCTTGATTACTTAAGCTACATTGTTTGGGGAGGCCCTGGTTTTTGTTTATATCTGGTGTTGAGAAATTTCGCAGAAGGGCTAAGCATCACTAAGCCGACCATGGTGATTTCAATCATCGGGTTAATTATAAATATCCCGGCAAACTATATTTTCATTTATGGTGCTTTTGGTGCTCCAGAATTAGGCGGTGCAGGTTGTGGTATAGCCACAGCGATTGTCTATTGGACTATGTTTATCGGCATGTTGATTTACGTTTATATGTCAAAAAAACTGGCTCATATTAACTTATTAAAAAGTTTTTCATTGCCTGATATTAAAGAAATAAAAGTCATTTTAGCTTTAGGTGTGCCTATCGCCCTTTCACTACTTTTTGAAGTATCGCTATTTTCTGTAGTGGCTATTATTCTCGCCCCGTTTGGCTCACAAATTGTGGCGAGTCATCAAATTGCACTAAACTTTTCAGGGCTAGTGTTTATGGTGCCGTTATCTATAGCCTTAGCGGTGACAATTAAAGTAGGCACCTCAGTGGGTGAAAACCAACTGCAACAAGCAAAAGACATGTGTACAAATTCAATGTTCTTAGGTTTTTTAATCGCGATAGTTACAGCAACCATCACTATTGTCTTCAGAGAACAAATAGGGTTGATATATACCAACGACAAAGAAGTAATAGCCCTTGCCGTACAGTTAATGTTTTTAGCTGCCCTCTTCCAGTTTTCTGATTTTATCCAAGTTATTTCAGCGGGAGCGCTTCGTGGCTATAAAGACACAAAATCAATACTGTATATTACCTTTGTATCTTATTGGGTGGTTGGCCTTAGCATTGGTTTAATATTAGGCTTAACGGATTGGTTCGTTCCTAAAATGGGCCCTGCCGGTTTCTGGATTGGATTTATCATGGGCTTAACAAATGCTGCAATATTTTTGTGGTGGCGTTTAAAGGTTATACAAAAACGAGCCGAACAAGGTATTTTACCTAAAGGTAGCGAAACCATAGAAATATAATACCTTAATGAATTGTTTACCTTTTGAGCAGTTAAACCAATTAATGCAATTAACTGCTTAAAAGCACTTGCAACACTTTACGCATCTGGCTAACATAGCTTCGTTGAATCATTCAACACGCAATTCAAAGATACGCTCGCTTAGCTCAGTTGGTTAGAGTACTTGCATGACATGCAAGGTGTCGCAGGTTCGAGTCCCGCAGCGAGCACCACTTTCTATTGGTCTACAGACAATCCACTTGATAGATTCGTTTCCATTTTACCACCTTGTTTCCAGTAGTCCAGTGGAAACGTTTCCTAATTACTATTTACCTTGCAGTGTCATACTCCATCACTACGTTCAGTCGTTTTCTAACCAACTGAGCTGATGTAAGCCTACGGCTTCATCTTGGTCTAGCGAGTAAATTAAAGACAAAAAGAAACCCCATTAGGTTGCTAATTCCTAATGAGGTTCAATTCTACAAGTATGTCTATTTTAAATTACATGTCTTTTAACTCTTAAAGTGCTTAGCGTACTCAGGTTTGATTTTCCAAGTGGATTTGTCAAACCAGAACACTGTAGGGCGTAGGGGTTCTTCATTCTGCATCAACCAAACCTTTAAGTTAGAACTCCCTACATCTTGCTTCTTCTGTCTCCAAAGTAGATGAATGTGGTTCTTTTCTTCTAACCACTTTCTAGCAATAGCTTTGTTCTTGTCCCTTTCCTCATCAGCTTTCTTGTCTTCAATAGCGTGCTGACGTTCTCTGGCAACTTGAGCTTTAGCATTAGCTTCAATGTGGTCAAAGTATTCTTGCTCTCTAGCTTTACGTTCATCTGCTATCTTACCTACACTGGCTTCTCTCTCAGCCTGTGCTTGTTTAAAACGTTCAGTTCTTTGAGCTTCACTTACCCACTGGTCTTGATAGATCTTACTATGGTCATGACGTTTAGCACCTTTGGACTCAAGCTTACCTCGAAGGTGGTCGTATCTTTCTAATCGTTCTCGGATTAATTGTTCCATGTCCATCAGTGAGACTCCTATGGTGCATCTAATACATCAATGATGTCTGTAAGATGGAATGCTGAAAGATCAGCTGGAATACCCATTTCTTCCCAATACAAGTCATCTGTATCACTTAATGGAATTGTAAGCATCTCTGGGTCATTGATGTATTGACCGAAGGCTAATAGCACTCGTTTACGCCATTCAGCTGTATAGCCAGCCTTCTTCAGTAATTCATTACATTGAGCAGCTGTAGGGCTAAAAGCGCAGTAAGCCTTAGCTGTATTACATTTGTGTTCACTAGACCAAAAAGCTTCAGCTTCAGGTGTAGTGATTGGATAGTACAGGTGGCTTAATTGAGTAGGTGTGGTCATTAGTTACGTCCTTGTTGTTTAGTTTTAAGTTTGTCTTGTTCTTCCCACTTACGGAGATGAAAGTATTGGAGACTATTTGCCATTAGCGTAGGACTCCTTAAGTTCAGCTGCTCTAAGTGCGATACGACAAGCACAGCGGTATTGAGATCGGTTAAAGTATCGGATTGAGTTACCACAATGCTTACAAGGCTTCTCAGTCTCAATAGCTTGTGGTTTCTCTTTCAGTTTCTTAGCATTAGTAATGGTTAAATGTTTAATGTCTAAGTCTTCTGGTCGTAACCAGTAAGGTACGTAAAATTGGTAAAAATCAGTATTCATGTTTAAGCTGCTTCCTTAAGGATTCTCTGTAACTCTTCTTCTTCTGTCTCTTCAACTATCAAAGAAGATGGGTAATGTTTAACAATGGCAAGGGGGTCATTAAAAGTAAGATCTAACAATTCACTGACCTTAAGTAATACTCTTCTCGTCTTTGGTTCCTTGAACCTCAAATCATCCTTAATCCCCTCTTCACCAAGTAGTTGATGCTTGATGTAGTCTTCACCATTCACTGTAAAAAGCTCTATACGCTGGTGTGTGGTGTGTGGATTAAAAACTACACCACATTTAGTAATTAGGTACTTGTTGTGGAAAGTAGGAATGAATTCAGTTGGTATTTTAGTAATTGTCATAGTTAGATCCTTGTTGGCTTTTTTAGCCACTGTATTAGGTAAAAGAAGAGCCACTGATGAGGAAGTAAATGACTAAGAAACTTCATCATCAATGGCTCTAAGGGTGTTTAACCCACTGGTTGGGAGGACTTTAAGGCAGAAGTCATACAATTAACGTTAATTAAACCAATGGGTTAAAGGGGTTAGTTCACTGAAATAGATCAATGCACTGTAAAGGGGTATCACTGTAAAGACCAACTCACCTATGGCAGCGCCCAGATTAAGTAGGAAATAGTGATTGATTGTTTAATTCTTAATTACTTACTCCTTTCCAGCGTACGAGGAACGTAGTGACGAAGTAAGAAGACTTAGTAAATAGACTATTGATTAATGTTTACTTCTTTTAATTCATCTAATTCTAGATACTAGTATCCCTTCTAAATAGTTACTTCAAAGTTAGTAGAAGTAGTAGGAGAAGTAGGTAGATAGGAAGTAAGTAGAAGTATGTATTAGTTAGTGTAAGTATTAGTAGATGTTAGTATTTCCTAGTACCTAGGAAGTATGTATCAGTAAGTAGTTTAGGAAGTCTAGTTGTTGTGTAGTCTATACTATACTATTAGCTTTTTTGGCCATTTTTGTGACATTTTTAGCCAAAATAGTTAAATTAATTTAATAGTAAGATTTCAATCTAAGTATTTGATTTAATTGAAGTTTAGATAGATGTAAGAAGCCCTCAGAAGCAATTCTAGGGACTATCGTAAGGCAACTGATACAATCACCTTACAACGTCCTTAAAACGCCCCTACGGGCTTCCTACGATCTAATAGCTAAATAGCCTGATTACCCATGTAAGAGTTAAAATCATTAGCCAGCTGATTAACCATGAACTCTGATGGTTCTGTACCAAGAGATCTGATGTTAGCAGCGATTAATTCACTTGCTCTACTATTGTCCAGAGTTGATGAATTGATAGCATCAAATAGACCAGAGTTAGCTTGTGGATTACCAGCGTTCTGTAACACATTCAGTGCATACATCATTCCTTTCTGTACAGCTTCAGGACTTCCTACTTCATTGTCTTTAAGATCTAAAGTAGAAGGCACTTCAGGTACTGTACTTTCTTCAGCTGAATTAAGGTCAACACCATCTTCCATAGCTATGTTGTTTAAATGATTCATGATTTCTAAATCAGCTTCAGTAAGGGTTGATTCATTACCATGAGCAATAGCACTAATACGGTTAGTTAAACCAGCTGTACCATTTTCATTTAGAGTACGACCAGCTTCTGTCTTACCTTCAGGGTCAGTAGCTTTAATCTTGTTGTACCACTTACCTAAGTTACGACTACCTGTGATCTTACGGGCAATGTAAGGAGCAGCAGCACCAGCAATGAAACCAGTAACAGGATTACCAGACAACAATGTAGGTACACCTAGGGAAAGTAGATTACCAGCACCGAACATCTCAGGAGATTGTGGTTTAGGTGTTTCACTCATTAGGCGAGCTAGTTCAACATTACGTTTGTATTCAGCACGAGCAGCATCAGATGCTAAGAAACGTGTTTCAGGTTCAATACCATCAGCAGCTTTAGCAGTGTCGTAAAACTGGTATGCACGTTTAGGGTCTACTTGACCTTTAAACATCATTGTTTCACGAAGCAAAGCTTTACCAGCTTCATCAAGCTCATCTGAGTATTCCATACGGACATCATCCATGACCTCTTCAAGACCAGCTAGCTTCTCAGGGTTGTTCACCATGTCAGCACGTATCTTCTTCTCAATGTCTACATTAGTAAAGTCCTCACCTTTTGCATTAGTTAAGTAAGGTTTTAAAGCTTTTTCAGTCTTAGCATTAGTTCTGAAGTCGTCCATGTATTGCTTGTATTTAGCTTCTTTACCGTACTTGCGGAAAGCGTGTCGCATGTCTTCAGCAATCTTCCCATACATAGCTAAAAGCTTACCATTAGCAACTTGAGATTCACCTAAACGGTTGTTACGTAAACCTTCACCAATAGTCTGCTTAATTTTCCACATTGAATTAAGTGAAACAATCTCACCATTCTCAAAAGCTTTCTGAAGACCTTTAATTGAATCTTCTGTAATTGCAGATTGGATACCATCTGAACCTTGGAATAGATCCTTCTCACCTTTTAACCATTGTGCAGTTTGTAGAGGTCTAATTGGTTCATTCATGTCTACTCGTTCAGTTAGTGCTAATCGTTGAGCTTCAAGACCGTTCTTAGAGTTGTCGATGTATGAATCCATAGCATTTTTAAATGTACTACCAATGTCAGCACGATTGTCATAGTTAGTAGACATTTGGTTTAGCTCGTTAGTGGCGTAACGGTTGAACTTGTTAGCTTCAGCCTTTGCAGCAGCAGAACCACCAGCAGTGCCTTCTAACCAATCTGAAACCCATTTAACAGTAGGACTAACCTGAGCTAATGTAGGGTCAATGTCATTGTCACTGAAAGCAGCACGTTTCTGTTCTACTTCTTGTTTCAACAATTCCTTGTTCCTAACATTTACTTGATTGTCTGGAGAGTTCCTGAAGTCATCAATACTCTTACCAAAATGTTTAAATACACTGGTAATAGCTGGAGCAGCAACACCACCAATAGCAGCATCAGTAGCTACATCTTGTCCATACTGTAATGGATCTTCAAATGGGTTAGCTTCAGTCTTACCTGAACCATACAAAGCACCGTAACCAGCACCTTCAGCACCAATACGACCTAAGTTACTAGCAGTACTAGCACCTCTAGCCCAACCAACACCAGGGACAAACATTGTAGGTATAGCACCACCAAATTCGTAAGCAGCTGCTTCGTATGGGTTGTGTTCAGCAAATGTGTCCATCTCTGAACGGATCTGCCCTACTTCTTCACCGTAAGTTGAATCACTAAAAGCAGATTTAACACCACCTTCAATTTCATCACCGTAGCCAAAGGTTAAACCTTGTCCTACAGCTCTTACTCTGTCACCAACAGTACCAGCTTGTACTAGTCGCTTCTCTTCAGATACAGCCATGTCAAAAGCATCATCTTCATCCCAACCTTGATTAAGGTAGTTACTGTAAACGGATTGACCAACTTCAGTTAATGAATCAACTGGTAAAGAAGAAGCCACCCCCGAAGGGGCAACCTCATCAAATTGGTCAAAAGGGTTACTATGGGATGTACTTGTAGAGCCTACACTAGGTGCAGAATCAAATTGGTCAAATACATTAGCCATGATTAAAATCCTTCTGGTTTGTAACCGTACTTAGATTCAAAAGAACCTAAAGCGTTAGGGTTAGAATACAAGTACTGTAAGGCACTCATTGGAGCTTTGCCTGAACCACTGTTACTACGTAAACCTTTACGTTTAGTTTGAAGATTACCTAATACACGTTGAACTTCAGCTTTGTTAACAGTCCAGTAACGACCAGTATCAAGAGCACTTGCAGCACTACGTAATACTTGGATGTCTTTGTCAGTTAATACGCCAGACATCTTGTCTAGGTTCTCTACAGTTAGTAGCTCTTTAAAGCGCTCAAAGTCACCAGTTGTCTTCTGGGCATCATCTGTAAGATCAGGCAACCAAGCATCCATAGGACCAGTGTTACCATCAATGTTCCCAGAGACTAGAGCTTGCTTACCAGCATCAATTAACTCATCTAACTGAGACACTTGACCATCAGTGGCTTCTTGCTCTGCTTGTTGCTCTTCAAGTTGCTTAGCACGCGTCTTACGCATTGCACCAGCTTCTTTGTATTTCCATTGAGCATCTTTGTCACCTTGGAAAACAACATCTGTAGTACGGTAGTCATTACGTTGGTCTGCACCTTGAACGAACTCATACTGACCTGTCTTCTCAGCAAAGATAGGATTACCTTCAGCATCCTTAATACCCATGTCTTCACCTTTCTTGAAAGTATGAATACGTGAGCGTTCTTTACCTTGATTAGGGTTGTCAACTTTAGAAGAGATTAGAGCATCCATGTCACCTGTCTGTTCATACCGATCTACATACTCTGGCAAGTAACCTAGGTCTAGCCACTTCTGACGTTCTTTACTACGTTCAAGCATACCTTCATGGTCAATGAAACCTTCTGTAGCTGCATCAAGTACACCTAAGCCCATGTTCAAGGCTAGGTCTTCATTACCAGTTAAAGCTGAAATAGCTAAACCAAACAAAGGAATTAACATTGCAGAACCACCAGCTTTCCAAGAATCACCTTCATCATACTCAGGGAAGTCGTAACCACCATTCATACGTTGTTGTTGAGTCTTAGTAAAAGCTTCAATCTTCTTACGGAAGTTTTGAGTATCATCTTTCTCGTTACCTGTATCAGGCTTCTCGATTTGGTCAACTGTATTAACTTCAAGATTGTCTAGTATCACTGAAGAAGAAGGAACTTGTTCCTGTAGACCTTCCTTGTATGGCACATAGCCTTTAGGAGAAGGTTTAGTCTCTACAACACCAGCAAGTTTTGCAGGGTCATACATTTGAGCGCTACTAGGTGTGTGAGGGCTACCAGATACAGCACTGTTAAAGTTACTTGCACCATCGGTGATCTCTGGATTAAGTGAACCTAATTCAAAAGAAGATTCAGGATTAGTTAGTACATCAAATAGAGTATTCATTACTTAACCCCCTTCTTTGCTTTTGATTGATGGTCAAACAGAGCTTCAGCTTCTTGCATCATTACTGATTCAGCATCTTCAATGTCAATGTTTCCAAGCATTACTTCTTTAGCAACTGCTTCAGCTATACGCTGCATGTCAGATACACGACCATTGAAGCGTTCATCTGATTCAAGCATTTGTCTAACTTCACGCTTACGCTTGTCAGCTTTGTTGCCATTAGGATTACGGAAGCCACTTTCAGCACCTTCAACTTCTAAAGAATTCCATGCTTCGTCCTGTACTGTTGTATCTGGTGATACTTCTGGTAAAGGTTGAGCGAATGGATCTACGTTAGCTGATTCAGTGTCTACTGTCTCAAGTCCAGCTGATTGACGTAATGCTTTTAATTTAGAAGCATTGTCAACTAATTGGGTTTGGATAGTAGGCATCTGTTCAGCCATTTGATTAAACATCGGTTGCATAGTGTCCTCCTACTTACCGTAATTAAGTATTGCCATCATTGCATTAGAAATGTCTGATGGGCTACGTGTTTTGATTGATGAGCTTGATGATTCGCTTGAATGAGGTAAGTTCTTCATTGCGTTACTAGCAATGCCCTTACCCATCTTCAAGTATTTAGACCAATCGAAAGGCTTGTCTAACTCAGCCTTCTTCTTTTTCATAGTGTCATCAAAAGCTTTCTGCTCTAGATTAACTGCTTCAGGGTCTTTCCACTCAGTGTGCTGTGGAGCACCTTGTGAGTTAGCTAACTGTTGAGTAGGGTCAGTTAGTAAACTATTTAGATTAAATTCAGACATTACGAACCACCACCACCAATACTAAAACTACCACTTGAAGATTTAGATTTAGTGAAGATTGGAACTGAACCAGCCGCTTGACCATACATCATGATCTGCAACATCTCAGGGTTGTTGTTCATGATGTCATTCATCCAAGATTGGTCTACATCACCACGTTGAAGACCTTTAATCATCTCTTCAGTTTGATAGCTTTGCATCCCTGAATCTAACATTTGATTCTGTAAGCCAAACCTACGAGCTTCTTCATCTTGAAGCTGACTGTAAGCATTGGATTGATTGTCACTGTACATTTGAGTAAGTGAGTTAGTAAGATTCTGACTTGCTTCACCAGCTGCCATACCTTGAGCAATGCCCATACGTGAACCACCAGCACCACCAGCCATGTTAGCCGATTGTGCAATGTTGGCATTAGTACTACCTAACATGTTTGCATTAGCATCTGTAATCATCTTAATCATGTTTGGATCTAATGATTGTGAAGCACGAGCATTAATGTCAGCTTGTGTAATACCTTTACCTTGTTCACGATCTAAGAAAGATCTATGACTTCCTATTTGACCTTTTAGTGCATCTAAAGCCCCTAATGAACCACCAGAACTAATGAACTCCTTTTTACCGATGTCCATGCCACTTCCTAGTTTGTCCAGTAAAGGTTGCATGTTAGGGTCAAAGTACTGCTTAGTGCTTGATTTTGATTTTGAACCACCAACGTTAAAACTTGACATTGGGTTTCTCCTTGTTTTTGTCAGTAAAACACTGACTATTAAAAATTCCTTTTACAGCCCTCTAACCTCTTAACCTCTGACTAATCCACTAAATGTGCGAAAACACCATCATTGTTACCACTTGCAATAGCTTGAGAAGCTTTACGTTTTGCTTGTGCTCTTGCAGTAATGGTTGAAGCCTTTTTACCTTTAGGTACTGATTTACCTAGTGATTTCTTACGAATACTTTCTTTAGAATCCTTACGGATGTCATCATACTTTTTAGCCTTCATCAGGGTCTCTATTAAGCCCACTGAGATGTTTTCAGCTATTTGCTGACCAGTAATGCCAGCTTCATTAGCGTACTGTATAGCGCTTGTTACGGCTTCATTTGAGTGACTCTTTGATAGTTCACGCTGTACTGAATCAATCTGATTGTTCACTGCAATCTGACGTTGTTCCATGCGGTTACTCATAGCTTCTTTACCAGCTGAAGTTAGAGCTTCTTGACGTTTAATTAATGTGTCTTTCGTTTCAGATAGTTGACCACGTTTGTCGTATGTGAGACTTGGATCTTGTAGTTGTTGATTAACTGAATTTAAGTGACGAATCACTTCAGTCTCAGCAATGTCAAACTTAGCTTGATTAATGTCTGACCATTGATTCCAATCATTCAATTGTTTCTGGTAGAAGGTGTTAATCTCTTTGTTTTGTTCTGATTGTTTTGCAGAGTTAATTAGATCGCCCTTGGTGTATACGACACCATCACCACCATCTATTTCAAAATCATCTGGTAAGGTCTTGAAGTTCTGAGAAACAAACTGTTGTTGTTCTTCTACTGCCATTACATCTAATTCAGCTGCTTCAGTATCTACTGCTTCTTGCTCTTCAATAGCATCAGTGTCTGTCTTTTCACCTAGCTCTGTTTCTCGATGGTCTACACCATCATCAATGTCATCAAAGTCAAAACCAGTTTCATCTGACTCTAATGTTAATTCTTGTAATGCTGGATCTACTTCAGCTTCTGTTTCATTAGCAGTATGTTCTGGAGATTCAACTACTAAGTCATTTAACTGGTCAAAGACATTAAAGTCATTAGTGTCAATTAGTTGTGAATCATCCACTGTTGCGTTAGGGGTTGCGTTAATCATGTATTACTCTCCTGAGAATTCTAAATAGTTTTTAATTGTTTGCTCTAACTGAGCTAAATAGTGGTATTTGTTTTGATTGGTTTTAATCACTGGAACATCATCAGCATTAATTAAGTCTTTAGTGATGGTTCTACGTTCCATTTCAGCTAGGTATGCAAAAGGTTCTGCAAGAGATTTAGCTACTGATTTCAGGTGATTTTCTAACTGTTCATCAGATTTGCTTGTTAAATCTTTCATTTGGGGAATTTCCTGTGTTGTAGCGCGTCCCTACGTGAAATCTGTAAGACAATGTGGGTAACTGCCCTATAGAAATCACGTAGAGTCACGTATTAATTAAAGGTTTAGCGGTATGAGTGGGTAAAGTTAGCTTCTTCACCAGTAGCAGCAGTCATCATGACCTCTGTCTGTAGTTCAGCTTTGTCTACTTCAATCTTACGTTCACTAATGTCAAAGTCTTGCTCATTAGCAGATTGCTTAACCTGTAGCTCTTGGGCCTTAAGAACATTAGCTTCCTTTTCACGTTCAATACCTTCGTTAATAGCTTTAATCTCAGCTTCAAGCTTGATGCCTTCTGCAAGTAAGTTGTCTCTAACAGCTTCCGCACTAAACACTTCAGCTTCAAACTTACGGCCATCAAGTAGCTTAGCTTTCAGTGCTTCGTCTAACTCTTCAGGAGTAGGTTCATGTTCAGCTGGATTCTTAATGTAACCAGCAGTATCACAACCCATAGACTTAAGTGCTTCGTTGTAAACTTCGTAGCGTTCTTGAGCACCAGAGATAGGTGATTCAACAGCTGCTAACTGTGCTTCAATTTGTAAGATGTTCATCAACTGTCCAATCTTACGAGCTTCATCATTGTTAGTAGTTACATCTACAGCGAACTCACAACGTTTAGGTAATTGCTTACCAGTTAGACCAACTTCTTCACCTTCGTAGGTAAGTGCCAAGTCATGATCTTTAATTAGCTTGTAAAGCTTAGACATGATTGGTTGTAGACCAGTAAAGCAAATTGACTTAGCAACACGCTTGTCCTTCATCTCACCTTCTTGAACAAACATAGCCACTGAAGAAGCAGCAACTTGAGACATGTTCTGACCAAAGGATTCACTAATTGCATTACTCTTCGTAATAGCAGCAGTTTCCTTCATTTTGGCATAGATGCTTTCAGCAGCTGGTGGAATAGGATGGTATTCCATAGGTTTAACAGCACCAGCAGCAGTAACTTCAACTACTCCCCCAGGTCTATTGTCTAATAGTGATCTACGGTCATACTGCCCTTTAGCAGCAATGTATCTACGATGTGCAGCAGTTTTAGCATTGTCTAAGATAGAACGAGCCATTTCAGTCATGTAGTCCTGTTGATGCTTAACCAAACTGTGCATTGAGATACCCCACTGCGAGTCTGGAACACGATCTGGAACCATGTGAACAAATGGATGACCATCAACTTCATGAATCTCTAACACTTCAGCGTGAGTAGCAAATACTTGGTAGTAACGAGTCTTACCTTTCTTGTCTAGTAACGAAGAATGGATGTAGTGTTCATACAAGTGTGTAGGACGTTCATTCTGGTCATTGGTAGTAAGTAAGTCATCTTCTTTACTACGTTGTTGACGTTGAGTCTCAATAGAGATGTTAGACATGTCAGATTCATTAGAACCTTCGATGATAGAAGCACGTTCAATCTCTTCAACCATTTTAGGGAATAGCTCTTTCATTTTACCCACTGTACTGATAGTACGATGAGTTACGTAACGAGCATCTTCAATGTCATCAACACTAGGATCTACAAACATCTCTGCAAAAGGAATGAATTCAATCTTAGGTGTCTTAATCTTTTTAACTAAGTCAGCACCTTCAGTGGAGAATGTACCTGTCTCTTCATCAACTTCAAACTGGTCTGTATCAGTATCAGGGTATTCATTAAGGATGCCTTGTAACATCTCTAATGGAGCACCTTCAATTGGCATTAAGTCTTCAGTCTCTTCTTCATCACATACATACACTTTCATGTAAGCATCACCAGCAATTAGACATTCTTTAATAGCATCTTGAATCTCTTTGTAACCATTGTTCTTACGAAGGATGATTTCATTAAGACCTTTGTTAACTGCTTCAGTAACTTCATTAGTGACGAACTTAGACAGTGGTTTGAACTTAACTGCATTAATTTCATTCTCTGCAAAGATACCTAGTAAGGAAGGCATTAGACCATCCACAGTTTCACGTAGTACTGGCTCTACATAGCTTGATGTGCCTTTACCACTATGGGTAGGTAATACTGAACGGTAATACTGGAAGGCTTCTTGGTAATGCTCTGTTCTCTCTTCACGTCTTTCATCAGCGAAGTTAAAGCTGTGCATCATTTGGGTTTGGAACTCAGGAAGTTTTTCCTTCATCCACTTTGTTTTTAAAGTAAGTTGGGTCATTGGTATGACTCCTAAAGTAATCTTGCCTTCCTTTTAATCGGCAACCTTTAGGGTTAGTTAATCCACTGAAGAGGTTTCTCCAACGGGGTTACTGTTTAAGCAGCTTCATCGTAATAGTCATCACCCATGTCAAATCCATTGTTAAAGTCAAATGAATCAACTTGTGTCTGACCAGCTGGTAAACAACGATTACCTACCATAGACATGAAACCGTAACGACCTGAATCCAGATGATCCTTCTTACCTTTGTATTTAACATTAGTTCCACCAGATGGATTGTCTCTGATGTAAGTCTTCATTTCAGAAAGGAACTTAGGACAACCATGTTTGCAGATCTTAAATGTTCCATCGTGAAAGGATTGGTTCATGTGGGTTAAACCAGTTTCAATGTTAATACTGCTTGTACCTTTCTTAGTCCAATCTTGATTAATCTCAGACTGAACAGGGTTACTAAATGATTTGTTCTCACAGTTAACACCACGTTCCCTGAGTATCGTACCCATTGCATCAGCACCTTCATTACCAGCATCAGATGGAAGAATTAAAGGAGCATACTTGTAACGGTTGTCAGGGCTTAATAGGTAGTCTGCAATAGCATCAGCAAATCCATTCTCAGGGAAAGTAACTTGATGGTGTAAGTAAGTAATGGTTTGGTCTTGGTTCTCACCTTGTAGACGTTTACGAACTAACAGAGACAAGACTGAAGGGTCATTCCCTTTCTTACCTCTGTGTGTAACATCAAGTGACCAAAGGATGTCATCACCACTGTCAATCTCAATACCATCAACTATTACCTTCTCTTCAGCAATAGGGAATACAAGACCATCAGCTGCAATAGGTACACCTTTCATTCTCATCTCCCACTGCCATTTAGGTATAGAAGCGAGTAATTCAGCTTTAACATCTTCAGTTAAATGAGGTGCATCATCCCAAGTAGCATTTTGCATGTATAGGTATTCATCATCATCTTCAGTTTCACCATCATTAGCTTGAGCAGTAAGGAACATGTCAATCAGTTCAGTCATACCATTTTCAGGGGTAGCTGTAATGACAACATGACCACCAGTTGTAGCGGTACGTGTAACACACTGGGAATAGATTTCCATTGACCTGTAAGGACATTCTTCGTCTAACCAAATGAAGTCAACTGTAGCACCCATTAATACGTGCTCACCTTGCTGTGTAGATCTGAATTCAACTGTAGATGTACCACCACTTACATGTTTAACCTGTGCAGATAGTACTTTGTTTCCATCACGTTCTAGGTATTCAAACTCAATACATTCTTTAGGTATTGCACCAGTGCCAAGTGAATTCTTGTCTTTAGCGTTAGCTGTTCCAAATAGTTCTCTCTGTAGTACCTTACGGGTTGAGTCACCAGTGATACCAACTGCCCAAGCTAAGATAGGTTTGTCAAAGACCTTACCTTCCCAATCATCAGGATAGAGACCAGTAAGGTGATAGGACATCTCCATAGCTGAACCGAATGACTTTCCTATTCTGTTTGCTGCCATTAAGAACCTACGCTGATACTTAGCACCAGCTGAATAGAAGTCTCGTTGATAGTCGTAAGCTGTAAAGAACTTAGATCTATTAAATTGTTTGTCTAGACGTACTTGAGCTAGTAGCTGGGTTAACTGCTCTACGTCCATACTGTCTATGTCTAGAGCAACTCCCATCAGTTAAGCTCTTTCAGACCAGAGTACTAGGACTTTACCTTGTATTACTCGGTTAGATAGGATTTCAAATTCCTTGTCTAATTTAGAGAAGTATTCACGTACATTAGCGTCTGGTTTAGCTGCTTCTTCACTGTTGTACTTTTCAGTTAGCTCAGTTAGTTCTTCGTGAATCTCTAAGATTCGTGCTTCTAGTTTTACTAGATCATCTAAAATGTCTTGTTTGTTTTCCATTGTTTTTCCTTAATCTAAAAATGTAATGCTATCGCCTTGACGAATTAGCTGTACTACTACTGGTGTGTATTGAGTGCCGATTCTGTCACCTCTATTTCTCCAAGCTAATCTAAACTTGTAGTAAATGTCCCCATGGTCTTTAGGTATTTCCAGAGCCAAAGGTGGGAGCATGAAGTGATAGTCTAGTGCTGGATCAGGGGCTACATGGAAGAACGGTGTATTGTCAGCCGTAACCCAACCACCAGTACCTGTTAAGTCAGCCTGTAAAGCTACTTGTAGCTCTGTATTTGTACCAAAGCTTACGTGCTTCTCCATTAGTGGAGGTGTAACTATCATAGTTCTAGCGTGAGCTGTATTAACTTCTACAGTCCATTCATCACCTAATAGCTCGTAATCAAGAGTGTAATCTATGTATTGAACAGGTGATTTGTGAGTAGCAATACCAAGTACATCACCAGTAATGTTGTCTGCTTGTACAGAGCCATTAAAGACACCACTGTTAGCAAACAAGTCACCAGATGGGGATACTCTGAAGTTAGCAGTAGCACCATCACCACTATCACCTACCCATAGTCGGGAATTAGGATCAGTAGCACTAACTACAACTAAATCATCACCAGCATTACCACCAATACGTACCTCTGAATCAGCACGTATAGCACCACCGTTAATAGTCCCATTTACCACTAAATTACCATCAATGAACTCAGCTACATCTTCCCAAATTCCTGGGTTTCCTGAGCCTACCTGATAGGACTTAGTAGCAATGAAAGTAGGAGCTTCACCTTCCTCAGTTGGTATAGATGAATGTTGAGTAACCGTATCACCATTAATAGGCACAATTGGGTCTCTATCAGATACTTCAGCTACTACTAAATCGTAAGCAGCTCTTGTACTAAATGATGATCTTAATACTGGATCTGTTAACTGAACCACTGCTCTATGTCCCGGAATTGCAGGAGGGCTTACACCATCTGTAACACCAGCAGACCAAGGAGTAGGACTAGACCAAGTACGTGTACCATCTTCAGCTATAGAAGTCTGAGAAGATACCCAAATCCAATCAGTCTTAGGCCCCTTAACTGGTGGGTATTGTTCCCAATTAGTAGGAGGGTAATCAACACCATCTGGAGGTGTACTAGGTGAAGTTTCATCTGTAGTTAATCGGTAAGCTAAAGTTACACCTTCAATAGATGATGGATCATCAATGACTTTCCACCACTTCTTGTTACGGTAAAGCCATACACCAGCAGATGTAATAGTTGTTTCATTAGTAGGTTCAATAGGCTGAGAGAAGAAGAACATCATACCTTCTCTGTAGCGCTTAGGCATCTCTGTTTGAGGAGGAAATGCACCACCTTCTAGTATGCCATTTACGATACTACCCAACTGTAAGAACTCATCACTAAGGAAAGCTGGGATGTCTTGATCTTGAGCAGGTACTGATTTGTGTTCATAGTTACCATTAGATGGTCCAATGGATATGTATTCTTCTCTACTAGACATAGCAAACACCGCTCTTCAGAGAGCCTACAATAGCTTCTCTGGCTTGCTTTCTAGTATCTTCTTCTAACTGCTTTAGCTTCTCTAGATAGGTCTGTTTAATGCTTTCTAGAGCCTTCTGAGCATCATCTAAGATGCCTTCTTTGTTTAGTTTAATTTCCATAGCAATCCCTAAATGTTAAACAGTGATGAAAAAGCTACAGAAGCTGCTATTACGCTTAATGACATGATTGCCATTCTGCAAGACCAATCACTACATCTAGCTCTCTCTTCTAATTCTTCAATACGTTGTTCTAATGTCATTAGCTTAATTCCTTAATTAGCTGAGCTTTAAGATCTTCAGCTGTGTAATCTATTTTGTCTGTAGAACCATCGTCTTTAGCTCCATCGTGTGTAGGGTTGTTACCGTAAGCTAGTATCTTTTCCCATAGGCGACCAGCTGTAGAGTAATCACCATCTGCTTCCGCTAACTTAGCTATACGCTGTAACTCTTCGATTACTGTTGATTTGTTTAAGATTGACTCTTTGTAAGCATCTAATTCTTTCTGAGTGATCTTGCTGCGACTTCCGCGAGGGCGACCAGCTAAGTTAATTGGGTTGCCATTCATCGCTCCAAAGCGAGTAGAAGGACTTGGATTTGAATTGGACATTGATGTCCTCCTGTTCCTGATTTGTTTCTGTATGAAGTGGAAAGGGAGCGTGATACTCCCTGTTGTGTTTAATCCGTAATCTTCTCAAAGCCATTGTTGTTACCTGAAGCAGTCTCTGAAATCTCATCAAAGTAATGGAAGTGGATTGTATTGACTGTGCTCTCTAGCTCATCAAAAGCCTTCGCTTTCATTTCAACTTCTAAAGCATCAAAGGTTTCATAGCCAATGTTGATTGAATCAAACTCTCTATTTAACTCTCTAAGGTTGAGTAGTGTTCCATGTACATGTAAAAAGGCTAATTCAGTTGCTGCTGTGATTGCTTGTTCTGTGTTGTTTTGTGTAGTTGTAGTCATGTTTGACTCCTTAGTAATTGTCGAAGACAGTTTCGTCTTCTGTAATTTGTGTAAATGTCAGATCGTTCTGACTTTTGAATGTGTGTGCAATTGGGGGTAATAGCCAGTAGTGAGCTATTTAGAATGTTTGTTTTGTGAAGCTGTAAAGAATGTTTACAGGTAGGTGTAAAGAAACTTAGCAGGTAGCTGTAAAGAATCTTTACACGTACCATAGTATACCCATAGTTTACCTATAGGTTTTAACGCTGGATTTAATTAAAAGAGTTAAAAGATACTATGTATTAACCTAATTAAAATGGGGTGTCATCTTCATCTAGTGCGGTATTACCTGCCGTACCACCAAAGGCTCTAGCTGCTTCTGCCATTTCCCTGCCCTTCTGTTCTTGTTCACGTTTACTTTGTTCTTCTTTCAGCTGCTTTGCCTTACGTATTTCATACACTTCTGCCTTAGCTTCAGTAGTAAGACCTCTATTAGTCTCATCAAGTAACCTACCTTTCTTGGTAATGTTCTTGATTGATTCAGTGATAGTTGGTGATACAACAACAGGATTACCTTCAGCGTTGATCTTGTTAACGTGATAGATTGTCTTGCAACCATTACGTTCTGATACAACAGAGATGTAACCCTTTTCTATTAGCATCTTACGTGCCTTGCTCACTGTTGGTCTTGATACGCTAAAGTGCTTTGAATCAGTGATGTCATTTGGTGTGTATACTCCTGTCTTTTCTAAATAGAAGAAGTAATCATCTGACATCTTGCCATACAGTAATGCTGCGATAGGTGTAAGGTGTTGAAATACCGTATTAGGTACAGGTGTGTAGCTTGTATTAATCTTTTTGTAGTTGTTTAATTTTGTCATGTGTATCAGCTCCTAATAGCTCGATTACTAGTTGTGAAAGTGTTTTGTTTTGTTCTTTGGCTTGTGCCTTCAGTGATTGGATTAAGTCAGTGGGTAAGTTGAATCTAATCTGCTCAACCTTGCTTTTCTTTTTGTAGAAGAAGTCTTGTTCATCTGTGTTGTCTGGTTGAAGACTATTACGTTCTTCATTTGTGTAATGTGTTTGCATTAGTAACCTTCCCATTCTTTCCAATTGTCTTGATGCAGTTGATCTGATTCTTCCTCAGACCACCCTGCTTCCTGTTCTGTTTCTGGCTTCTTACTGAAGAACATGTGCTATGTCCTTACTTAATTCATCTGTAAACTCAATCTGGAATTTACCAGAGTCTTTGTCATTGATGATGTGGATAGCTTCTTCTTCATCCAGACTACGAAGAAGTTCAACAACCTCTTTTGTAGGTAAACCCAGCTCTCTTGATAGTGAAGTAAGGTAGACAATGAAGTCTCCATCATTCTTAGCTATTGAGAAGTCTTCTAGGTTTACTAGTGAACTGAGTAATACTCGTTCTTTAAAAGTAAAGTGAGTTAAGTTCATGATTGGTTTGATGATTTTAGTCCATCTTTCTGCTTGTACTTGTTTGTAAATTGACATAGTTTGTTCCTGTCTTAAATGTTGATTAATTGGTTGATGTATTCAGCTGTACAGTTGTACTTAAGCTGTAACTGGTAGAAGCTAAAACCTAAGTCATAGTCTTCTCTAATTGGTGAAAGTATTAATGTGGACATTCATGTTCTCCTATTTTCCAAGATTTGTTAGCTAGTATTCTTTGAGTTTGAACTTTGCTCATTCCAAACATTTCAGCTATTTCTCTGATTAGTAAATTAGTTGTCTTTCTAATCTCTCTCATTGATTCAACTGTTGACCAAGTAAGCTTTGCATGGTGGTTCATTTCACCAGAAGCGTTCTTACTTCTCTCTGCAAGCATTAAAGAATTAATCTCTTTAAGGTCGCACCAGATTAGGTTGCTTGCTGCATCGTTCTGCTTGTTACGGTCAATGTGGTAAACGAAAGGTTTGTTAAATGGATTAGGTACAAAAGCTTCTGCTACTAGCTGAGACACTCCAAACTTTTTAGTCTCTGTGTCCTTACTTAAAGTAACTCGCTGTAGGTTGCTAAAGTCCTTCTTTAACTCTTGACCCTTTCTAGTACGTCTGCAACGTAAGCCACCTATTTCCCTATTAAGGCTGTAAACATTGCCTTTGTCTGATACTTCGTAAATGCCTTCATAGCCTGAGATTGATTTTCTAATTTCCATGATTGTTCCTGTATTGATACTTAGATTGAGAACCTTTTGTAAGGTCTCGATAGGAAGGGCTGAGTGTCACCATCATCATTGTAGATCTTAACTAGATCTTGACTGTTAGGTTTTAGTACCCTTCCTGTTGCTTTGTTTCTAACCTTTCGGTCTAGTAGTGTGTATTCGTAGTTGGATGCTTTGGTGCAAGTTAGCCAGATGTCAAAAGGATTCTCTTGGTAGGCTCTGATTACTGCAATGGCATCCAATACATCTTGTTTAGTAATCTGCATTGGTTAGTTCCCTGTAATGTTAACCAACCCACAACGTATTGAAATTGTACTCATTAGCAGATGCTTTAAGTCGTTTCAGTGTATTTTCAGGCAGTACCTTGTAAGCAACAGTTCCATCTTTCCAAACTTCCAATGGATAGTTTTTAAACTCTGGAAGATTAGCTATACGTTCTTGCTCTTTGATACAAACCTCTTTAGTAGGTTGGTCTTCTAGTATTGGTGTGTGGTGGTTTAGGATTCCTTTACTGTTTGACCAGTCATTACCATCATCATTTGTTAATGTGTAGCAAGCTTTACCAAACTTGTTCTTGAAGAGTGGTAACTTCTTTAAAGAGTCTGCTGAATAGATACCGTAAATGTTAGGCTTACCTAATCTGTCTATGTCAACCCATACTATGAAATCAACTCTATTTTCAACCTTACGCTTCTTGCTCGTATAGCTTTCTAAAGTGTTCTTTCTGAATTGTCTTAGCTTGTAACGGTGTGGTGTGCCACTTTTGACTTCCAAGTTAAATACTTTTCCATCACTTGTACGTCTAGCTACAATGTCTGACTTGCTATTACTAGGTGCTGTCTTCTTGTTCTTCATTTCATACAAAGCATCTTTCAGACCATTCATTGCTACTATTTCAAAACCAACCTTTTCTAAGTGGTTTGCTGTAGCTATTTCACTAACATAGCCCATAGTTGTACGTTGGGTAGTTGGTGGCACTTGGTGGGAATCATCATTAATTGACTCCCAGATTTCTACATTGTTTTTAGCTAGTTCCTCGAAAGAGTAACCTCCAATTGTTCTATTCTTGATACTGAATTCCATCAGTGTCTCCTTAGCTGCTTGATACTTAGATAGCGAAAGGTTGTGTAACCTAATGCTGGGGTAAGAACTTACGATTAAGTAAGTAAAAAGAATGGAAACGAATGTCTCCAAAATGGGGGCGTAAAAGTGTCAACCCATACTATACTATTAGCTAAAAGTGCCATTTCTGTGACAGTAAGATTGAATTAAATGACAAGTATTTTAAGAGTAAGGACATGTAAGTAACTGATTCGTAACACAATGTTTTAAATGATGATCGATCACAGTAAGCTAGCTCCTTTTTAGTCAACAGAACAGGAATAGAAATGACAGAAGAAGTACAAGAAGTAACCACTGATACCCCTATAGTTTGGGATTCAACAATGAAACCTAAGCTAATTGAGGACATTAAAAAGGAAGGGTTAAAAGCTGGTGATGCTAAAGAAAGGTATGGGATTTCAAACTCTAATTTTTACAAGATTAAGTCTGATCTTAAAAAGAGTGATGAAAAGGTAGAAGTGAAGGAAGTTAATGATGATGAATTAGACAGTGTTAAGGCAAGACTTGAGCAATGTGAAGGCTTCCTTGCCTATCTACAGACTAATCTTGATGGTGAAGAGTGGAAGTTACACACTATTGAATACGCTGAGTCTTTGTTTAAGCAGAGTCAGGAAGAATTCGTAAGGAATGTAACTTCTAGTCTTAGTTTTAAATCAAGTCCACAACATCGTGAGCAGACAAGTGAGTGTAACGCTGAACAGAACGTAAGTCCTGATGTCCAGTAACTGCTTGTATCTGTGCATTGTTAAAGCCTTTACGGGCTACTAAAGTACAGCGTGTATGGCGCAGTTGGTGAAGTCTAACATCAGAGTCTAAACCCACTGCCCTACGTGCTCTTCTAAACGCCTGTGTAACGCTCCTAGGCTTTACATTAAATAGTAAGTCATTGGTTCGTTTACCTTTTGCTATGCCCTTCAGGATCGATACAGCTCGTTTGGTGAGGGGTACAAGTCTATCTCCTTCCTTACCATCCCAAACCTCAAGTATACGATCTTGCAAGTGTAGATCTTTAACACATAGGTTGATGATTTCAGATCTTCTCATTGCAGTTTCATAGGCAAGTTCAAAGATAGGTTTCATTAAGTCAGAGGTATTGTTCATTAGTAGGACTAACTCTTCTTTACTGATTACTCTGTTACGGGCTTTAGCTGGTTTAGGGAATACAATGTCAGCTAATGGATTGTCGCACTTGATTAGGAATTCCTTTTTAGCCCATTTGTATACTCTAGAGATGGAAGTTAATTCACCTAGTACAGTGTCATTAGACATCGCCTTAAGACGTTCATCCCTGTAGTTGATGATTTGCTCTGGTGTTACATACTCAGCTGGTTGAGGAAAATGTTTAAGAGATGGTAATACTCTCCACTGGAAATCATCGTAACTCCCCTTACCTTTTAATCTTGCTTCTCTATACTTAAGACCAAGTTCATAGATCGTAGGTTGTGAAAATACTTTGTCTATTGACTCTTGTTCAGTGCTCCAATTGATTGCTTCTTGTTCAGTTGGGAAGGTTTTAGTCTTTAAAGGTTGACCAGATAGTCTAATTCTTACGTTCCAGTTACCAGACTTAAGTTGCTTGATAGATGCCATTTTGTACGTTTCCTTGGTTAGTTGCCAGTGTTTCCACTGGAAATGTTTCCAAGTAAATTGTCATACTTTACAATAGCTTACGTCAGATGCTTACCATCATGACATGCAAGGTGTCGCAGGTTCGAGTCCCGCAGCGAGCACCATCTTATATCCCTTACGTATAGACTCATACAAGCAATCTCAATAACAAACTTCGTTATAAATTCGTGCACAATATGCCTATCCATACACAGTAGGTCAATGTGTACGTTTCTGTTTGGTTATTTCTCAATCAATAGCCATGTCAATGCAACCTCCCTACGGTCGTATAACACAGACAAGCGGTGTCGGTAATCTAACCAACATTTAAGCGAGCGTATAACACTGTAGAAAGGCACTACCACCCTAGTTACCCCAGATTAGAAAGGCATAGTTAATGATTTAATATTAATGAAATTGTAATACTCTTTGTTTTTCAACGTAACAAGTGTCGACGAGTAAATAGGTATAAAATTAATGTAATGAGAATTCAGAATTAGCTTTAGCTAACTCGGCTTATATGCTTGTTCTGTATTCATTTTTCACACCCTTAATATATAGATAAATTGATAGTAATGCTGATTAGTAGAGCTACCTTGTAGTAAAACTGTTTAGTTATTAGCTTTTCATATTCTTTATAGATCGCTACATGGTTCATATATTCCCCTTTATTGTTCAACTTGGTATGGAGTGTAAAGAAGTGTTATTAGATGTTAAATGTCCAAATTCGCACTAATTATGTCAAAAACTATCATTAACTAGTGTTTGTTAACAGGCCGTAAACCATTGGTTTTAAAGGGTTTGATTAATGGTAAAATTTAAGATCAGGTTATAGATGGTTGGTTTGGTTGAATCCCTCAATAATGATTATTCAAGATTAGCCCACTCAATTGCATCTTCTTCATTTTTGAATGTTTTCTGATAAGGTTTAGTACCCTTGATTCTGATTTGGGCGTTCCAGTTATCTGATTTTAATTGTCTAATTGCTACCATGTGCACACTCCTATACTGTGTACGTACATGAAGTATGTCATTGAAATAATCGAATTAAACTAACGATAGGAATAGCATGGCATGCAAGGTGTCGCAGGTTCGAGTCCCGCAGCGAGCACCATCTTATTCAAATTTAAATATACTGCCATTACGACTAACAATATAAATTTCCCCCTCTTGGTCTTCACCAAAAGAAGTAATTTCTGGCACCGTTGCGACAATAGAGGCTGTGGCGGAAGCGCCTTCGTAATCATAAGCCCAAATATTTCCGGTTATGTAATCACCAAAGATATATAAAC
This sequence comes from Thalassotalea psychrophila, assembly GCF_031583595.1. Taxonomy (NCBI): domain Bacteria; kingdom Pseudomonadati; phylum Pseudomonadota; class Gammaproteobacteria; order Alteromonadales; family Colwelliaceae; genus Thalassotalea; species Thalassotalea psychrophila. The sequence continues at coordinate 2,154,310 of NZ_CP134145.1, read as the reverse complement.
CTGTTAACGCCTGTATTTTATTTCCTCGATAAACATAACCACCGGTAATCGATTGTGCAACGTCACGTCCATACTCTAAAACAGGGTCAATGAGCGGACTTTCCAAGATTATGTCGTCATCATTAAAGTCGTGATTCCCTTCTCGTAAACTCCAGCCGTAGTTACCGCCTTTAATAACGATGTCGATCTCTTCATACTCACCCTGACCCACGTCACCAAGCCAAATTGTTCCTTGTTGTCGATCAAAAGAAAACCGCCAAGGATTGCGAAAGCCATAGGCCCATATCTCTTCTCTGACGTTATCACCTATCCCTTCACCTGTGGTCTCAATGCCTACACCTAAAAACGGATTGTCCGGGGGAATATTATAGCCATTGGTGATTGGCTCTATACGGAGCAATGTACCAAGTAATGTAGTTCTATTTTGCCCATGTCTAATAGGGTCGTTGCCACTACCACCATCGCCTAAAGAAACATAAAGATAACCATCTGGGCCAAACTCAATCATACCGCCGTTGTGGTTTCCAAAAGGTTGCGCTACTTCTAATATAATTGATTCACTGTCCTCGTTAACCTCGTCATCAATAAATTCATTTTCGCTATCTTTAGCTAATTGATAACGAGCAACCCGAGAACGACGAGCACCGTCAAGCACTGAATAGTAGACATATAAATAACCATTATTTATATAGTCGGGATCAAATGTGAGGCCTAATAGCCCCTCCTCGTTGCTGCTTGTGCTGACAAGTGCTTTAATATTCAAAAAATCTTTACTTGTAGTAACTTTACTGTCGTTTTCAAATATCTTTATTGTTCCTTTTTGCTCAACAACGACAACGTAATTGTCGGAGGATGGTACAGAGGTAAAATAAAGTGGTTGCTCAAAGCTAAGGTTAGGAAATGCATTGATTGTAGTAAGAGATGAATCCAGTGTGGCTTCGACAGGCGTTTGGCTTTGACCATACTCGACAGAAGGATTTTTACTACTGTTTCCCCCGGCCCCACAGCCCGTTAGCGAAAAAAGAGCAAGAAGTGTTATTAATGTCGATTCTAATTTCATAAAATACTCTAAAAGTAAAAATGGCCCACTTTGTTGTGACAAAGCGCTTTTAGCAGTCCACCAACGTTACTGGCGATTATTTAATTTATTGTTATAAATATAGATCGTTTAGAGTCTGCTAATTCCAGTTAATTACCCTATTATAGGTTAAGATAAAATCTTAGGAGAAAACAAAGTAGAAGACACAGAAGGTTATAGGCTAGTTCTGGCCGGCTTGTTGACTAAGAGCGTTGTAAGTAGCGCTATTTTGATCTTCTACTGCGCAAATACTTAATAAATCATCAATCATATGATGAAGTGCTCTACGTTCAATTTTCTTTATTTGCTTTTGTTGTTCTAGTGTCAGCATGTGATACATGGTAGCAGCACCAAAGTCACCGAATATTATATTCGCGTTTTCATCAAACAAGGTGTTATGTGCGTATAAATCCCCATGACATACTTTATTTGCATGCAAATGCTCAAATACATTTTCCATTTGAGCAATTATTTTAGCAATTTGATCTATTGATAAACTAAAACCCGGTGGAAACGTATCACGGGTACAACTATTAAAGCATGGCGGTAAACCTAAGTTTTTATAATGAGCAGGTATCAAGTTCATAATGAGTGCTAAGTAGTCTTTCTCACTCACTTGCGCTAATGACTGCACCAGGTTTATATGATTACCCACTTTCAAACAGGCTTGTAGCTCATCTTCAGGATAACCATCACTAGTAACCTCCCCTTTAAATACTTTAACAGCAATATCATCGGTAAAGTTTGATTGAGGTTTATTCCACACCGCTTTTGAAATAATTCCAGAGGCCCCTTGTCCAAGGACTTCTTGCAAAGTGAAACTTGATGACGATACTTCAGGTACTGATTTAATACTGATATTTGACTGACTAAACGGATTTCCAGCAAACGCAAACCATGCAAGGTTAGGTAAACTCAATAATTGAGTTGGACACTCAGTTAACCTATTCGCAGATATGCGTACTAACTCTAGGTTAGTAGACTGGGCCATGGTTAGTGGTAATTGAGTTAAACGATTACCCGCTAACGCTAACTTTTGGAGCTTTGATCGTTCTCCCAAAGAATCCGGTAAAACTTCAATACGGTTATCCGTTAAAATTAACCAACGCAGCTTAGGTGGTAATGAGTGTTCTGAAACGTGCTTAATTTGATTTGCTTTAAACCCCACCATTTCTAAATTAACACATTGACCAAGCACTTCAGGTAATGCTTCAAATTGATTATTACTGGCAAAAATTATTTTAAGATTTTTAAGCAGTGACAATTCATCTGGCAATGAAGTTAATTGATTATTGGATAAATCTAGAATTTCTAGGCTATCAGCCAGAGATAAAATTTCTAACGGAAAAGAAGATAAGTTTTCAGATAATGCTAAGCGTTTAATACCTGCTAATTCGCCTGACTTTAGTTGAGAGAGTGTTTGCATGATGAACCAAAGAAAATGAAGATAAAATCGGCAGGAAGTTTACAGTAAATGTGTGGCAATAGTTAATTATATTGCAATTTTGAAGAAGATTAATGACCAGATGAAATCTTGTTCTAAACGTTAATTTGTAAGTTGGCTTAAATACTTAATAACTTTCTTACTTGATCTGCTTGCTGCTCAGCATGTTTTTCGGCTTTTAAGCGTGCTTCTTCTTTGGCTGAATCTATGGTATTTCTGCGACTGTCATTAATGAATTGCAAGGTCACACGGTTTAATAAAGCCGGTTGTTCTTCTTTCGCCGATGCGAGAATTGCTTTCAGGTAAGTAATTTGAGAATTTAGATCGGCAATAATTACTTTACTCTTTAATAATTCTTCTTCAATTAATTGAGAGTCGGTATCATTAGGCTCTGGCTCTAAATGCCAATTATTAAAATCAGTTGCGACTTTTTTAAAGCCCCAAACAATAGAAAGGCTACAGTCGTTAAACAGCTTTGCAGCGTCTTGTAACGAAATTCTGTTGGTAATGATCCACATACCATTAAGCAAGGCTTCTTGGTTTGAATAGTTAGAGGCAGGTGTTGAATCATTAGCATTATCAGCAGGACGTAAGATCACATCGCCATTGCTGATCGCTTCACTAAAAAGGGTTTCTATTTTTTTTATTATTCTAGAAGCCATAATGTTCCATATCATTTAATAACATGTCTAAGATAAAACAAACTCATGTTAAAAACAAGTTAACAGGCTTAATCAAGTGGCTACAAACACTCAAAACCTATTGTTTTTAAACATGTTATTAATAATTATTTAATAGGCTCTGCTATTTATTAAGGAAGTTGATAGTTTCAGTACAACATTCGCCATTGTTAAATGTATCTAAGGCTTGTTTAAAAATGTCCTCTTCACTAATTTTATAAAATAATGTCATACAAGAAATAAATTTAAGATCGTCGGGCCGTCCCATGATCTCAACAAGCGGTTTATCTTTATGTTTTAAAACACATTGAGTGGCAGAAATTAATCTCAACCTTAATTTAGGGTTACTAAAGTAATCTTTTGCTTGTTGGCTGGTTTCTATTGCGTAATGTTCGGCATTTTCTGAATGCCCTAGCCCTGCAATTTGTGGGAACACATACCAAATCCAATGGCTTTGTTTTTTACCAGCAGACAGTTCATTACATACCCTATGCCAGCATTTGTCTTGAGCTCTGATGAATTTTAACAATGGCATATTACTATCTGTTTTAAGGTTCAAAGTGATTGTGTAAAAACAAGTATAGTCAAAGTCGTGGCTATAACTAATGATGTTAACAAATAAAGAAACAACAACTGCTTAGTTAATAATAAATTGTAAAACTCATACGTATGTTTAACTAATTTCATCTATTTACTGATCAAAACTTTACTACAACAGAAATAAAAACAATCATTTAGCGACCTATCAAGTTACATTATTAACTCTTCACGTAAAAAATGACTGACGAATAGGAAATATTGACAAGTAATGAAAATTACATTTTGCCATTATCGGGTTACACAAAATAACAATATTGGTCTTAAGCCAAAGGTTTTGCCATTGAAGGCACGAATAAAGTTCTAAGGACGTTTGTGTTTACCCTCAACGAGAAGATAATGCTATGAAACTAAATAAAATTACAACAGCGCTAAGCGTTGCACTACTAGGGACCGCAATTGCAGTACCTACTTATGCAGCAGAAGAAACAGAAAAATTACAAGGTTTAGAGGTTATTCAAGTAACCTCAACCAAACGAGTACAAACATTACAAGAAATTCCATTAGCTGTTGAAGCTATTAATGGTGATACTTTAGAAAAGCAAGGCATTCGTGATTTAACAGATTTGTCTACTAGCATACCAACTTTCAACGTATCTAACTCGTCAGGTAATAAAACAATTACCATGCGCGGTATGGGTTCAGCTGCAGGTCAACGTGCTACAGAGCAAGCAGTTGCTATGTATGTAGATGGTGCATATAAACCTCGTAGTAAGCAATACACTACAGGCTTTTTAGATGTTGAACGTGTTGAAATTTTACGTGGACCACAAGCTGTTCTATTCGGAATTAATGCTACAGCCGGCGCTGTAAACATATTGACTAGAACCAATGATGGCGGTGACGATTTACAAGGTAGTGTAAAAGTTGAATACGATCATGAATACGGTGGCGGCATTGTAACTGGAACAGTTGGCGGAGGTTTAACTGATGAGTTAGGTGCGCGTTTAGTTATTCGTCAACAAGAAAGCAATGGTTATTTTGAAGGTACTGAAGACCGTGGCGATCAAGAAGGTATTTCTGGTCGTTTAACTCTAAAATACACTCCAAGTGATGACTTTACTTTAACAAGTAAAGTAGATTTCTTTGAAGATGAATGGGTTGGTCAATCAGGTGAAGGTATCGATATCTACAATGATGATGTTGATAACAAGTTTGCTTATAACACTTCTACCCCGAGCGCTGATCTTTTTGGCTACAATAACGGATATGACAACAGTGGTTTGAATGCAGTAATCACTGCTGATTACATGATTGGTGCTCATACCTTAACTGCCATTGGTAGTTATAGTGAGTTTGAATCAGAAATAGTATTGGATTTTGATGGTGGTTCAGAAGGTGATGGTTCATTAGCACCTGACGGTTCTTTTGGCCTTATTGGTGCTCAAGGCACTGAAGGTATGTCATTTGAAAATATTGGCTTTGAAGATTTTGAACAAAGTTCATTCGAATTGCGTATTGCCTCTCCGGGCGGTGAGTTCTTTGATTATATTGCTGGTGTTTCATACTTAACTGCTGATACAGAAGATTCAAGCGGTGTTGCGGTTGATTCATTTTTCTTTAATAATTTTGCTTTCATACCTACTGCAACTGCATTAGCTCCTTTGGGCTTTGACCCTACGGATTGGGATACTTCAGGTGGTTACAACAATCCAATTGGTTTAGGGCAAGTAACCGTTGAGCAAGAAGTAATGTCTGTTTACTTTACTGGTACCTTTAACCTATCAGATGATCTATCTGTATCTCTAGGTGCTCGTTATAATGACGAAACTAAAGACGCTACTCGTGCCAACGTCTGTGGACAAATGGAAGGTGGTATTGATGGTTTAGAAAAAGATACAAGTGCTGCTATTAATCCGCTTGGATTTTACTCTTATTCGGGCGCATGTATGAGTGCAGGATTGCAAGATTATGTAGGGGCTGCGAGTTCAGGAAGTATTGCCGGCGGTGCATTCATGTATCGAGCAGATGGCATAGGTTCAACAAGTATTGAAGAAGATAACTTTTTACCTGAGCTTTCAGTTAATTGGAAAATGACTGATGAACATATGGTGTTTGCTCGTGTAGCAAAAGCAGCTAAATCAGGTGGTTTATCAAGCTCTTTTGCTTCAGAAATTAATTCTGCAGCTTTTGACAAAGAAACAGTTGTTGGTACAGAGTTTGGTATTAAATCTCGTGTTTTAGATGGTAATGCTGAATTTAACGTAACTGTTTTTAATAACAAATACGAAGACTTACAAGTTACTTCATTCTCGTTTGGCGCTGCGAAAGTAGATAATGCTGGTGAAGCAACTATTTCAGGTATTGAAGCTGATGGTAAAATCATGTTAACTGACTGGTTAACTATGGGCGCATCTTTAGCCTATCTTGATGCTGAATATGATGAGTACAAAGGTGGTTCATGTGCTTCTGTTGACCCTGTAACTGGTGAGTATACTACAAGCCCTTCAACTCCTGAAATGGATGAAAATGGCAATGTTGTTTCATGTGATATGACAGGTTTACCGCCACTAAATGCTCCAGAGCTTGCCGGTAACCTATATGCTGATATGTTCTTTAACATATCTGAAAATCTTGACTTAAGCTTAGGTGCTAATGTTTCTTATTCTGATGAATACTTTACTGAAGCCAAGTACATAAGCGTTCTTCAACAAGATTCATACACTATGGTTGGTGCTTATGTTGCATTATCTGATATTGATGAGACTTGGTCAGTTACATTAGCAGGTCGTAACTTAACAGACGAAGTATTAACTGGCTCTGGTGTGCAAATTGACGCATTAGGTTTAGGTTCAGTGGTACCATCTGGTGGTGCACCAAGAATGATCACGTTAACTGGTCAATATAACTTCTAAACCACGTTAGAAACGTTAACTTTAAAAACCCGCGTTAATCGCGGGTTTTTTATTAATTTTTAAAATTCCAACAACTCTCTTACAGTCAAAAACTTATCTTTTTTTGCCAACTTAATAAAAAACCTTTACCATTTATACAATTCTATCCTCTATAAACGATTCAATTGTATGGACGCTTGGTTATCATGACAGCTACTTATTCAGAGTTTTCCACTTCTTTTAATAATATAAAAAGTGTTTTAAAAGTATTGAATACTGCAAATATTAATATAGATCAGGATCTGGTTGAACTTGGCGTAGATTTATCAAAATACAAAGATGGTTATCAACGAGTATCGTATGACATAGCCGACCAAATTTATTCAATCGCGGTAACAAAATTAAATGACCCGCTGTTTGCCTTTAAAATGGTGGAAGAAATTAACCCGGCAAGTTTTCAAGCGGTAGGGATTGCCTTAATGTGTAGTGATACCTTACAAGATTTTTGTTTACGCCTTGAAAAGTTTTATAGTGTTATTACTACCTTCGATAAGCTTTCATTCGTTCAGGAAGGAAATACCTTTAGTTTGGAATTACATCCCCTAGTTACTTATAGAGAAAACACCAACGTTTGGCACCATACTTGTTTTACTGCAGTGATCCTTAAACTAGTGAGGATGGTATATCGGCCTGACTTTCAATTTGAAGCAATACATTTACCATTTAGCTTGGAAAACTCAGTAAAAATTAAATATGAAAATTATTTTCAATGTCCAATCTCTTATAATTGTGCACAGTCAAAAGTACTGTTTAGCAATAGAGACATGAACGTGCCTTTAGCTTGCGCTAATGAAATAATCGCCTCACAAAATGATCTTCTCTCTACTGATTTATTGAACAAGTTAAAAACTGGCGATTTACCTAATCAAGTTAAAGCACTACTGATTAAGTTATTACCAACAGGCCAATGTAGCCGAGAAAAAATTGCGTCTATGTTATTTATGAGTCCAAGAGCGTTTCATCGTAAATTAGAAAAGCTAGAGCTGAACTATCAAGACTTACTCGATGAAACTCGCCAAGATCTCGCAATACAATACTTAAACTTAGATTTTTCAACTAGTGATATTGCCTACCGATTAGGCTACACAGATAGTAGTAATTTTACTCGTTCATTTAAAAGGTGGTTTGGGAAATCTCCCCGTTCGTATAAAAACCAAGCATAATTAGTCTATTTTCTACTTAGCCAAACATCTGATTTATAGCATGTTTGGTCATTTAGATAATTCTTATAGTCATATTTTTCAACCTCACATTTACTGTCCGCTTTTGACCCCCCTCTGGCAACTAATGACAGGCGAAGCTGTTAACTTTTTGACAGTATCGGGTTACACAAAATAACAATATTGGTCTCAAACCAAAGTTTTTGCCATTGACGGCACTCGTAAATAACTAGGGATATTTGTGTTTACCCCATAAGAGAAGAAAAGCTATGAAACTGAATAAAATTACAACAGCGCTAAGCGTTGCATTACTAGGAAGCGCTATTGCTATCCCTACTTATGCAGCTGAAGATGAAAAACAAAGTGGCCTTGAAGTTATCGAAGTTACAGCAACTAAACGTGTTACTACCATGAAAGAAACACCTCTTTCAATGGAAGCAATATCTGGTGACGATATTGCTAGTCGAGGTCTTGATAATTTAGAAGACTTAACAACATCTGTACCTAATATTACTATTGGTAGTGGCTTAGGTGTTCAAACTGTATCTATGCGTGGTATGGGTTCAGGTAACGAACGTTCTTTCGAACAATCAGTTGGTATGTTTATCGATGGATTATACATGCCACGTTCACGTCAATATCGTGCGCCATTTTTTGATGCTGAACGTGTTGAAATGTTACGCGGCCCTCAGGCTGTGCTTTACGGTTTGAACTCAACAGCCGGTACTATTACTGTTACTTCTGCAAGTACCCTACCAGGTGACGAAGCGTTCTTAAATCTTTCTGCTGGCTATGAAGTTGAATATGCGGGTTACAACGTTTCTGCTGTAACAGGTGGTAGTTTAGGTGATGATGTTGGTGCTCGTTTAGCTGTTCGTTACACTGATAACGGTGACGGTTTCTATTACAACGAATATGAAAACGCATTAACTGGCCAAGAAGCTCAAGATGAAGGTGACGGTGATGAGATTGTCGCGCGTGGTACTATTGTTTGGGATGCATCTGACAATCTACAAATCACCACTAAATTTGACTACGCTGATGCTGAAACATTTGGTGAAACAGGTGAAGCAATCAAAGACCCATTTGGGGGTGGTGATGAAGCTGATTGGGTAAGAAATGCATCAAGCACTTTATCTGGCGCATTTAATGACCGTGGACCAGGTATGTACCATGAGCTAAGCAACTTATCTCTTACTGCTGACTACACTATGGGTGAACACATATTAACAGCAGTTCTTGGTCACTCAACCAGTGATTATTCATTAATTACTAATACTGCTGTTGTGCCTATGGACGCACTTACCGTTTCAATTAATGAAGATTACTCTCAAACAAGTGGAGAATTTCGCATTACTTCACCTGATACAGGCAATTTTTCATACATCGCCGGTCTGTATGTATCAGAAAGTGAATTAGAGAACAACTTAGACAGTGCTTTAGGTGATGCATTATTAGGTGGTTTATTAGGGGGTATGTTTGGTACAACTAACGGTATTATCGGTGGTCGTTTTACCAACATGCTAGATACCACAACGATTTCACCATTTGTTACGGGTACTTATAAATTCTCTGACAGTTTTAAAATCACTGCTGGTTTGCGTTATTCAAATGAAGAAAAAGATGTCGCACGTCGCCAAGGTGACTGTAATATAATGCAAGATGTAAATGGCACTGGAGATTTCACAGTAGCGGTTCCGTTAAGCCAACTAGGTTTAGCAGATGCATTTGGTTTTGCTTGTGGTACGTTAGGTACAGCTGAGCATGACGTAACAAAAGATTCTGATAACTTTATGCCTGAAATCATTGCACAATGGAACTTAGCTGGTGGTGCTTCTACTTATGCTAAAGTAAGTCGTAGTGCAAAATCAGGTGGCTATGGTTTCAGTTCAAACACTCCAACTCTTGATTTATTAGAATATGATGACGAAATCGCTACCTCATTTGAAGTTGGTTATAAAACAACTTTTGCTGAAGGTAATGGACAATTTAACATCGCTGTATTTAACACTACGTATGAAGACCTTCAATTGAACAGCTTCACTATGAGTGATGATGGCGTGCCACAAGCTGCTGTTAACAACGCTGGTGAATCTATTTCTCAAGGTTTTGAAGCTGACATTAAATATTTGTTAACAGACTCTATTACTATCGGTACATCAATTGCCTACCTTTCTTCAGAATACGAAGAATGGGAAAATGCACCGTGTAGCGCTTCAGAAACAGCAACTGGTTTAGGCCCATTTTGTGAGCGTGAAGGTATGACTACACCATTTGCACCAGAAACTTCAGGTAATTTATTTATCGATGTTTTCCAACCAATTGGTGATGAATTATTCTTAACTGGTGGTATCAATGTAGCATATAGCGATGAATACTTCACTGAAGGTACTTTAGATGAAGCTGCAGTACAAGATAGCTACACTCGTGTAGATGCTCGTATTGGTATTACAAATGATGATAATTGGTCGGTTAGCATTGTTGGTAAAAACTTAACAGAAGAAGAAATCAATAACTTCACCCAACCACTTGTTGGTTTTGTTGTAGTTCCTGGTGCTCCACGTACAGTTACAGTGCAAGGTACTTACAACTTCTAATTGAAGTTTTAAATAATTAGTTATAAAAAGACGGCCTTTAGCCGTCTTTTTTATTACCTTTAAATATTCGATAAGCAATAGGAGTGACGCCGGTCCATTTTTGAAAAGCACGACTAAAATGGCTATGTACTGTATAGCCTAATGCTTCAGCAATTTGGTGAATTTTTAATTCACTATTCTCAAGATAATGAATGGCTGAATCAAATCGCACTTGTTGTAACACTTGCTTAAAACTAGAACCTTCTTTTGCTAAACGGCGTTGAATTTGACGTCTGGATAAGCCAAGTATACTTACAGACTGCTCTAATGTCGGAAACCCTTCCGCATTAAATGACTTTAATGCTTGATATAATTTATCACTAAAATTGTCATCGGCTAAAACATGGTGTTCAAAATTTAATGCTAATTCAGGATTGGCTTCACCAAGCTGTTCATTATTTATAAACACGCCAACTTTGTGCTGGTCTTGTGTAATAAGTGCATTGGAAAATCGTTGCTTAACTGCCTCCCCTTTATCATACCGATGTAATGTTATCGCCTCTGGCGACCAGCCACTGCCTATGTATTTACGTATATAGCGTACCCAAAGTGCCAACGTAAACTGTTCCATTTGTACCAGTCCATCGACATCAATTTCGCCATGACCGCCAAATAGCCATACACCTTTATTTTGATACGATAGCCATAGCTTTGCATGAGTTGATATCTCCTTTACTCGTTCAATTAACAAACGCAAGGCATCATGCAGACTTAACGCGTCAGCTTTTATACTCGAATAAAGCGGCTCAACAACGCTATCACCTTCTGCTTGGTCAACCAAAAATCCAAGATCAGTTACTTGTAGATAATCGCTCGCAAGATCAAAGAGCTTCCATAATGGGTACGTGGCAACATACTCCTGATTATTTTCTAATAATGCTATCGGTAAATTCGCCTGACTTAATAACAACTCTACCGGTGCTTTCTTCATTTGCAAAAAGCGGATCAGTGGAAATGCATTACTGCGATCGATTAAATGTAAATTTTTCATAATGTTAATTGGTTGTAATAAAGTGTGTAAACATCTCAACCGGTACCAAATGGTTAGGTGTACATAATTTTAATGTACTAAACTACATCCATCAAATAAATCTTTTACAAAACTTTAACGTTTATCGGTACTCAATTAGGAGAGTTACATGAAAAAATCTTTATTAACTTTAAGCATCGCAGCAGCGTTTTTTGCAAACATTACTGTAGCAGCAGAGATTCATCAAGGTTACAGCGAAACCGCTAAACAATACCAAGTAAACGGAAATGTGATAAGCAACGTAGATACTTCAGCAAATTTATGGAACCCACGCGGTAAATCACCAGAGCAGCTAGATGCTCGAGCCCAGTTCCTAACTGATGCTGCAGACACACGTACTGCTGAGCAGAAAAAGGCAGACGCCGCTTACATGGAAAAATATAAAGGTGCGATTGTAATTAACTCATTAATGCCAACTTCAGTGGGTGTTATCGGTAATACTGTAGAATCATTTAGCCGCGCCATTGAACGCAACCGCGATGCAGGTGTAACTCACTTCTCATCTTCAATTGGTGCGTTCCATCCAAAAGATGTGATGTTCACTTACATTAATGATTCAGACCCTGTTTTAAAAGACTTACAGGTGACAAAAGCCAAGACCTCACAAGACATCCGTGATGCAAAAGCAAAAGGTCAAATGACCATGATGTATAACTCGCAAGGCTTTGACTATAACCTAGATAACCTAGATTACGTAGATGAATTGCATGACAGCGGCGTGAATATTATGAACTTTGTTTATAATTCAAAAAACCACTTTGCTACCGGCATTGAATATAATGCAGACCCTTTAAACCAGGAAGGTTTAACCAAACTTGGAGAAGAGTTTATTAAGCTTGCCAACAAGCGAGGCATTATTGTTGATACGTCGCATTCATCAGATGCAACTGCAATTCAAGCCGCAAAAATTTCAACTAAACCGATTATGGCATCACACAATAATTCATCAGCGGTTTACCCAATGACTCGAAATATGAGTGATGAAGCGATAAAGGCAGTTGGTTCAACTGGTGGTGTTGTTTGTACCAATGGTATAGGCGTTTTCCTGAGTAAAGATGGTAATGCACAGGCAGAAACAATGGCTGCTCATGTTGTTCACACAGCAAAGCTAATAGGCAAAAAAGGCACCTGTTATGCGTCAGATTATACTCATAACCTGTTTGATGCGATGAAAATCCAAGTACCTATGGTTGACAAGTACCCACCAGAGAAAGGCTTTGCATCACCATCACAAATGGCTGGTATCGAAGATGTATGGGCAATTGTTGCTGTTCTTGAGAACAAATACGATTGGAGCGAGCAAGACATTCGCGGTTTCTTAGGCGAAAACGTGATGCGCGTTTATAAAGCTAACTGGGATAAATAACCTACTCTTCACAATCCAAACCAACTAAAGGCGATAATTTATCGCCTTTTATTTAGCAAGTTATTCATAGAATTTTAGCATGTCTCAATATATTAAAATTTTTCTACTCATCAGCCTTTCATTATTTTCCATTAAAAGCATTGCTTCTGACGCGGCAACAGAAGAAAAACCTAAACTTCGAACATTTCTAGTTATAGGTGAGCCAAACGCAAAAGGTTGGGAAAATGCAGTTAATAACCCAAGCGATCGACAAGCAGTAATGGCCGATGTTTTTAAAAACCTTGGCGGTGAATTAATTGGTTATTACTTTGGTTTAGCCAATGGCAAAAATTATGTGATTGTTGCTATGCCTGATGATGAATTTTTAATTCAAGCAATGTATTTAGTTCGATTACCTAATGACTGGCTGCATACCTATACCATGATTGAATTAATGGATAGTGCGACTATGGCCGAAGCGTTAGCGTTAACTAAAAAAATGCGCGCTGGTAATACTGGCGATTAGCTAATCGGCTTATCGGAAACGGTAGATACTTAACTAACGCTTCCAATAAATTTTGCTCACCGGTAAAAATTGACCTGATAAACGCTATTTTTGAATAAATATCACATCTTTTTAACGGTAAAATAATTACTAATACTTACAGAGAACAAGGACATATATCTATGTCGATTAAATCTATCGCCATTGTTGGTGGCGGAGAAATGGGCTGTCAAATTGCCATCCAATGTGCATACTCAGGCTTTAAAGTTATTGTTTTTGATATTGCAAAAGATGCTCAAACATTGGTGAAACAGCGTTTCGATAGAATGATTGCGGTTAATACCGAAAGCGATATATGGTCAAGCACTGATGCTGAGAAAGCCTATGCTAATTTAACCATTACTACTGAACTTACTGATATCGCTAATGTTGATTTAGTAAACGAATCTGTTTTTGAAAGCTTAGAAGTAAAGCATGATATTTGGTCCAAGCTCGCTAAGGTTTGTAGTGAACACACGATATTTACCACTAACTCTTCGTCACTACGTCCTTCTGACTTTGCTCAAAGCACTGGCCGTCCTGAACGGTTTGCCGCCCTACACTTTCATTTAAAGGCCTCCCGTATTGTTGATGTTATGACCCATGGTGGTACTTCAATTGAGACCATGGATATCCTCGAAGAATTAGTACCACAGCTTGGCTTAATTCCTATAAGACTTGAAAAAGAACATCCGCAATATGTGCTTAATTCTATGGTCATTGGTATTCAACAGGTTGTAGGCAACCTATTGTTGGGAGAATTTACTAACTACGAAGATATTGACCGCTGCTGGATGGATCTGTTCAAAACCCCATATGGCCCTTGTGGATTGATGGACAATGTTGGTCTAGATACAGTCATGAAAATTATGCTTGCTAAAACTGAAGATGATAAGGCACAACAATTTGCTCAGTATTTAAAAACTCATTATGTGAATAAAGGATCACTCGGAGTAAAATCTGGACAAGGTTTTTATAATTATCCAGAACCTACCTATGCAGCCGCAGAATTTATTGATGCTAAATAATCCATCCTACAGGGTTAACAGGCTTAGTTACAAAAATTAAGCCTGTTTAAATCGATTGCGATACATCACGGGCGTTAATCCTAAGCGCCTTTTAAACAAACGTGAAAACGAGCTGACATCGCTATAGCCAACTTGTTCGACGATTTGGATTAAAGAAAGCGAGCTACTTTCCAACAATTTTTTAGCCGACTCTAGCCTTACATTTTGCAAATACTCCAACGGAGCACTGTCTAGTTCAGACTTAAACCGCCTTATTAAGGTTCTTTGACTTACACCATACTTGCAGGCCAATTGATGCAAATCGATGTTATGTTGAAAGTTAGTTTGTAATTCATATAGGACTTTACTGACTAATTCATCTTTTACTTCTGGTATAGCAAATAAAGTTTGGTATGGCTCTTGTGAGGCTTGACCTACATCGACCAACATAATTTTGGCACATAAATTGGCTATTTTCGGATCAGAATATTGCTCAATAAACTTAATGGCTAAGTTGAAATATGAAGATAATGCTCCTGCACAAATAACCCTCTCATCGCTGGTGATCATATCTTTTATATCTAGCCTAACACTTGGATATCGATGCCTAAACTCCTTCTCTAACCACCAAGTAGTTGTTGCAGCTTTCCAATTTAGCAAGCCCGTTTCTGCCAGCAAAAATGTGCCGGTACAATTAGCTGCCATAATGACACCTGAATTGTATTGTAGGGTTAACCAATTACAAACATTTTGTTGTTTGGCAAGCCATTCAAAAAAGACTTCATCTGTTTTGTGATAGCTCGAGTAAAAGCAAGCGGGAATATAAAGAATATCTATGTCAGGAGTGTCTAAAAATGTATAGTCTGGCTGGATACTTATGCCGGTATGTGTTGATACGGGCTTAGACGTTTCAGAAATCGTCAGGCAAGTTATTTTACTCGTACCAGGTGATATCTTTTCAATAATGGCATTGGCAATTTGAAATGAGTCAATTAAGCCAGTAAAACTTGAGGCATAACAACCATCGTATAGTAAAATTCCAACTTTGCACATATGTCAATTTCAACCTATTCAATGCCATTTTTAACAACCTATAATATACAGGAAAAATAAAAATAATCTAAATTTTTAACCCTCATGTTATTTCGATTTATGGAGCATAAGAAAAATAAAACGCTGCCAAGGCAGCGTTTATTGTTAAGCGATTAACTATAAAGAGTCAGGATCGAATGCAGGCATAATGACTACTGTTCCGCCATTTGTTAACTCTTCGCGACGTAGTTTTTTAAATGGCGCATAGGCTTCACTTCCCCAGAAATCATCAAACTCATCCTGACTTGGGAACTTAAATAATACATCCCAAGTATTTGGCCACTCACCTTCCTTGATCTGGGTGTCCGCAGTGGCAGATAAAATCTCTACGCCACGTTCCATCAATTGACCAACAACAGGCATACCGTATTGAGCCATATAAGGTTCAAACTCTTTAACAGCAACTTGACCTACAAAATAAACAGGTGCTTTCTTTGTTTCCAGTTCTTTTTGTACCACTTCACCAGACATTCTGGCTTTTAATTCGGTAATGAGTTGGTCAGCATGCTTATGGGCAATTGCTTCAGTAGTTTGACGAGGATAGTCAATTCCAGGAATATTGATCATACCGTGACTATAAATAAAGTCATCGTTGAATAACATTTCTGTTAAATTAGCAGTTTGTTTAAATGGCAAAATAAAATCTTCAACCGGAAAGGTGTTATAGCCGTCTGGTTTATAAGAATCTGCCGCACCGCCAATAGTTACTGATAACAGTAATTCTTTACCACGTAGTTCTTTACCTGTTGAACCATAAGCAAAACCGTATAAGAAGACATCATCCATCCATTTTTTCAATAATGCCGGACAGCTGTACCAGAAAAAAGGAAACTGGAATACAACAACATCAGCTTCTCTTAATGCTGCTTGTTCTGCTTCAACATCAATATTGAAATCAGGATATAACTTGTAAAGTTCACGAACTTTAATGTCTTCGTTTTTATTTAGTTCATCTAGGATAACTTTGTTGGCAATTGAGCCGTTTTCAACATCTGGATGGGCAAATATGACTAATGTCTTCATCTCACATTTCTCACTTAACTTAATTTCATTCAGCATACACTTAGTTAAGCGACATCGAACATAGTCAAATTCGACTATTTAACTGCCATTTGTGACACTAATAGATAGTTAATAGTGATGAAAGCTCCCTAGTTCAATTCCTAATTAAAGCCCGCTTTTAACAACCATGCTGACGCATTATCAAAATGATCTTCCATAGCTTGTTTTGCAGCATCAGGATCCGATTTAATAATTGCATCAGCAATAGTCTCATGTAACTTAACAACAGAGGATTGCTGCTCTTTTGTGGTTCTTACTCGCCATAAAACCGGATTTGTTTCATTAATAGCATTGCTTAATGAGCCAACTAGTACTGGCAATATTGGGTTTTTACTGGCTTGTGCTATTAGTTTATGAAATTCAATATCATACTTTGTCATTTGCTCTAAATTGCTGACATTTAAACGCATATTTTTAACAATTGTAGTTATTTGATTTGCTTGCTGTTCTGTGTGATGAATGGCCGCTAATTCAGCGGTTCGTATTTCAATAGCACGTCTGGCATCCCATATTTGCTGTACATTAATTTGCTCCGTTCTAAGCGCGTGTGACAACATTATACCGATAACATAATCATCAAACTCACCAACTTCGGCTTTTTTACCTGCACTCATCTTAATAATTGACATAGCATTTAAAGATTTAAATGCCTCACGCACAACCGTGCGGCTAACATTTAATAATTCTATAAAATAAGATTCACTTGGTAGCTTATTACCCACTTTAAGTTGGTTTTTCTTGATAAAATCAATGATACGATCCATTGCGTGGTCAACTAAATTATCTTTGCGCTTGTTATTTTCGGTTTGCGTCTGCCCCACCTGATCCTCTCTAATGGTATTTGTAAATTTCTGTCGTTTGGCATAATAATCGTCATGCTTTTGAACAATATGACTAAACTATGACATTTTAAAACCAAACATATATTATAGGTTTGTTACTATGTGTAATATATTAGTTAGTATATGTCACACTTTCTACTTAATAAATACAATCATAAAAAGTAGTAAATGAATGAGAGAATTATTATGTTTTTAAAGCTATTTCCATTATGGGCAGTATTGGCTGCCATGTCCGGCTTTGTTTTTCCAGAACAATTATCTGAATTAAAAAGCACCATCATCCCATTACTAACAGTGGTAATGCTATGCATGGGGTTAACATTACGTCCAAAAGATTTTATTGATATTCCAAAATACAAAGTGGCAATGATTGCTGGTATGGTCCTGCAATTTTCAGTGATGCCCTTTTCAGCATTATTAATAAGCATTATATTTGGTTTTAGTACTGAATTAACCATAGGTTTAGTATTAGTGGGCAGTGTTGCAGGCGGGGTTTCATCTAATGTAATGACATATATTGCTGGTGGCAATGTTGCCATGTCAGTATCAATGACTGCTGTTTCTACACTGTTAAGTGTAGTGATGACTCCTCTGTTATTAACACTTTTAGTTGGTTCTTCTGTTGAAGTTCCGGCAATGGCAATGTTGCTAAGCCTATTAAAGATTATTTTAATACCCGTATCTATTGGTGTCGCAGTAAATTCATTTGCTCATAAATACGTTGAAAGAATTTCAGGGGCTTTAGCACCGTTCACAGTTTTTACTATTTTAATGGTCATTGCCATCGTAGTAGCGCTTAATGCCGACAGACTAGAATCAATTGGTTATATTGTAGTTTTTGCGACGCTTTTACATAATATAATTGGTATGGTTTTAGGGTATTCGGCCTCTCACCTACTAGGCTTTGACGAAAAAGTATCACGTACCATTGCCATCGAGGTTGGCATGCAGAACTCAGCTTTAGCTACTGCATTAGCGTTAAAGTTCTTTACTCCAGCTGCAGCTCTTCCTGGCGCTATATTTAGTATTTGGTTGAACATCACAGGATCAATTTTTGCATCTATCTGTTTAAAGTTAGATCAAAAAAAATTAGCTAAACAAAACACTACCAATACAGTTGAAAGCACTTCTGTAGAACAAAATTCTTAATCAGCACAGTGATCTCGAAAGCGACTTTGTACTGCACTTAAAAATGAGAGATAAATATGTCAAAGATTTTAGAACTATTAGTTGATGCCGTTGGCGCAAACGTTGTTATTAGCGGTGATGAAATGGATAGAGCGACCAGTTACTGGGATGCAACACCAACACAAGCTGTTGCCCTCGCTCGTCCGAAAACAACTGAGCAAGTCAGTAAAATTTTAGCGATTTGTAATGAACACGGTCACCCGGTGATCACTCAAGGTGGTTTAACTAACTGTGTTCATTCTGCAGAAGCTCAAAAAGAAGAAATAATATTATCTTTGGAGCGCATGAATGAAATAGAGTCAATTGATATTACTGGCGGTACAGCAACCGTTGGAGCAGGTGTTATTTTACAAACCCTACAAGAAGCCTGCCTTGAACAAGACATGTTATTTCCTTTAGATTTGGGTGCACGTGGTAGTTGTACTGTAGGTGGTAATGTTGCGACTAATGCTGGCGGCATTAACGTTCTTAGGTATGGTATGGCACGCCAGTTGGTGCTGGGGTTAGAAGCAGTTATGGCTGACGGAACAGTGCTGTCATCAATGAACCAAATGCTTAAAAACAACTCGGCTTATGATCTTAAACAGCTATTTATTGGCACTGAAGGTACATTAGGGGTAATTACTCGCATTAATGTCAGAATATTCCCTAAACCGACTACGACCAACGCGGCAATGTTGGCTTTGCAAGATTTTGACTCAGTAACTAAGTTATTAAACCGTGCGCAACGCGATTTAGCCGGTAACCTTTCTGCCTTTGAAGTGATGTGGGGCGATCATTATCGTGCAGTTACGGTTGAAGGCGCCAACCGTTCGCCAATGAGCCGAGATTACAACTACTACATTATGATGGAAACCGAAGGTGGCGATACTGCTAATGATGAAGCTGGTTTTATGAGTTTATTAGAAAGCTGTTTTGAAGAAGAAATTATTATCGACGCAGTAATTCCAAAATCAGAATCAGAACGCATAGCACTATGGGATATTCGCGAAAACTTTGAGGCAATCCTAGAGCCAAAACCAATTTTCTTATATGACGTAAGCTTACCAATTATTGAAATGGACAATTATATCAATACTGTTGAGCAGCAACTGAAAGACAAATGGACTGACTGTGAATTTTATGTGTTAGGCCATATTGCCGATGGTAACCTGCACTTCTTTATTCGGCCTAATGACAAAGCCGATAAAACTGCTGAACAATTACACTATGACAGTGATGAAATTGTTTATGGTGAACTACAAAAGGTGAACGGTGCTGTTTCTGCAGAACATGGCATTGGCATGGAAAAGCGAGCATGGTTAAAATACAGCCGTAGTGAAGAAGAAATAAAGTTAATGAAGTTGTTAAAACGCACCTTAGATACAAATAACATTCTTAACCGTGGCCGAGTTTTAGGCGACTTATAATTCTTGAGTTTGGTGCGATAAAGTATTGCTCTGCTACCCTGGAGGTTAATCTACTAACTTTTGACAAGTTCATCATCAATACTTTTCAGTGTCTTGTTTATCACAGATAACACTTGCTCAAACTCTCCTTTTTTTTCATTCGCGATTCTAATTGCTGCAAAGAATCTATTCTTGAACACCGGGGTATAAACCAATTCAGGGGTAATTATCGTTGCAGATTCTAAATCAAGCACTTCGATAACCGCAGGTGCCGTATGGAGCATCACCAAACGACCTTGAGTTGTTTCTAGCCGCTCGGTAATTTCGTAACTTCGTTCTATTTCTTGTAAGTTGGCGACAATTGACAAATTTTTAATGTTATTTATCTCTCCACTATAAATCAGAGTTTGGTAGACACTGCTTTTTCGCCTAAAATCTCCGTAATCTAGCAATTGACTAATTTTTGTACCCAGCTCTCCAGACTGCATAGGATCATTGTCTTCAATTAAACGTATGCCAATTAGGTAGTTTTTTATACGTATATCAATATTTGATAATTCAATTGCTATTAAGTGCTTATCTTCCATCAGTTGCAGTTTCATCGAACTATAATACTGAATTTCTACTTCTTTAAGTTGACGATGAACATTAAAATTGTTCACTTGTAATGCAATAAGAATACCCGTAACCACCAGTAGTAACTCACCAATAGCGTAAAGCAAATACTTTCCAAATTTACCATCTCTAATAAGGAAGTTTCGTATAGTTTTTAGTTGTATTAACATTACAGATACCTTAACAAAGAATTTTAATTCACCTCTGCACTACAAGCCTAGCAGCTACATTAAAAATGATGACTTTTTATTTGATCGGCAGCTCAGTAGTATCTTTTACTCGTTCAACAACAACACTTGAATTTACTTCTTGTACGCCAGGGATTTGCGATAATCGTCTAAAAAACAATTCATGATAAGACTCTACACTTGCCACATTCATTTTAACCAAAACATCTATCCCACCTAATAAAATGTAACACTCCATCACTTCTTCATAAGAGGTGATTTTTTCTCTAAATGTTTCAACATTTTCTTTACCATGGGCCGACAGTTTTATGGTGGCAAACACGGTAACCCCTAGCCCGAGTTTTTTAGCATTTAATAAGTTTACACATTTATCAATATAGCCATTATCTTGCAATTTCTTAATTCTGCGCCAACACGGCGGCGGGGTTAAACCTACTTGTTCGGCAATTTCTGCTGAAGATAAAGAGCCATCCTGCTGCAAAAGTTGCAATATTTGTTTATCAACTCTATCAAGGGACATTATATTTCACCAATCACTAATTTTAAGTAATTATATATCAACATTTAACATTTTCATCATAATAATGAATAAATAAATACCGAAAAAATAAGTAACAATTTCCTCTCATCATTTATTAAAACGATTAATTAAAGGAATTGAAAAAATGACGATAGAACAAGTTGTTATCGATTATTATCCAAAGGTAGATGCAAGCGACATTGACTGGGTGTTAGATATTTTTGCCGATGAAAGTTGTTATGTTCGTGCCGATGCAACCTATGCAACGAAACAAGATATCACTGATTTTTATAATAACGATCGTAAAATTTCAGGTAAACATAGTATCAAAAACTTAACCTTAAATAATGACAATGTTATTGCCGTTAACGGTGTGTTTAAAGGTATAGGTGTTGATGGTGCAGCAAAAGATATTGGTTTTTCAGATTTTTGGACTTTTGACAAAGAGGGGAAAGTAACACTTCGTGAAACATACCTTGCCGCTGGTGCAAACTACGTAAAAGACTAAATTTTAAAGGGTCCCTACCCGTTGTTTGTATAACCCTTTTTAGCTACTTTTGATTTAACCTTCGATATTTTTTCGGTGTTAAGCCTGTCCATACCTTAAATGCTCGTGCAAAATTGCTCGGGTTTTTATAGCCAAGTAATGTGGCAATATCAATAATAGAATCATTAGAATTCAATAATATATCTTTAGCAATATCAAAACGCATCTGCTGGATAACCTCTTTAAAACTGGTGCCCTCTTTGGCTAAACTTCGTTGAATTTTTCGAAGTGATAAACCTACCTTTTCTGGTACATCTTTTAACTGCGGCAACTTCTCTTTTCCAAAGGGCTTCAATGCCTGACAAAGGGTTAACTTAAACGTAGGTGGAATAATACTTTGTTGACTGTTTTCTTCAATAAAGCATTTAACCCTTTCGCTTAACTCACCTAACTTTTCTTTAGCAATAAAAAAACCGAGCGCTTTATTTTTATCGGCAATAGCGGCGTTGGGAAAGTACTTATTAAACACGTTCTTTTTATCATCATGCTGTATGCTTATTAACGTCGGTTTCCATATTTTCCCTAAAAACAACTGCACAAATTTCAGCATATCGGCAAATACCGTTTGTTGCATTGGTATTAGTCCAACATCTAAATAATCTTGGGTATACGCTAAGAACCAACTTCCCTTTTGTTGGTGATATAATTTGAAAACGCCATGTGAAGACATGCTATCTAAATAATGTATCAACAGACAAATAGCATCATGTGCATTACTGGCAATAAGCAATTTATCTTCAATAAAATTTTGCAGGCCTGATAACCCCTTTAGATCAGATATATGAAAACCCAACGCTTCATCTTCGCTGTAATCATAAGCAACCTGCATCAGTTTCCACCAAGGATATGTGGCAATTACCCTATGTTTACCTTCAAGTATTTCAACAGGTAACCCAGCTTGGTGTAATAAGTCATACACAGGCGCATTAATACTTTGTAAGTAGCGAACAACCGGCATGGCTACTTGAGTATCAATTAGATGGATATATTTCATAATAAAATCAAAAAGTAATTTATGTCGTCTACAATATAAAAAAAGTGTAATAACTTTTTTTTGGCATCTAATGATGCTTTTTAAGCATAAATTAATTCTAGAATGGCTTCATTGAAATCGCTAGCAACAATATTTAATTTTTTACACATTTAATTTGTGAACAAGCAAAAAGGTATTTTTATGAAACTTAAAGCAATCGTACTGGCAACGTCTGCCATTTTATCTGGTGCCATTATTTCAAATACAGCAGCAGCACATGATATCGGTCACGAACATGAGCACGTTAAAAATGGTTGGAACGCCGAAGCTGGTTTTGTCTCTGATGTTGATGTAGAAGCGAAGCTTTGGAGCCCTCGAGGTAAATCACAAGCCGAAATTAATGAACGTGCAGCCTATGTTGAAAAGTTTTTCGATGCCAGTCGCACTGAAGCAGAGCGCGCCGAAGATAAAGCCATTAAAGCCCGCTTTAAGGATGCTATTGTAATTAACTCGTTAATGCCATCAGGGATTGGTATTCAGGGCATCAAAGAAGATAAATTTGAGGAAGCGGTAAATAAAAACCGTGATCATCAAATTTCATTGATCTCAACTTCAGTTTGGGCATTTGAAGGGGTTAACGATGTTTCTTTCCAAGATACCCTTGACCGCACTGACGCGGCAATTAAAGCGCTTGATTTAGTAAAAGTTGATAATACTGAAGATATTCGCCAGGCTAAAGCCGATGGCAAAATGGCAATTATGTATAACTCTCAAGGTGCAGACTTTGTTATTGAAGATTTAGACAAAGTAAAATGGGCAAAAGATAGTGGCATTCGAGTAATGAATTTTACTTATAATAATGACAACGCCTTAGCTGGGGGTGGCCAAAACACTGCTGATAATGGTGTTACCGAACTTGGTATCGAATTTATAAAAAGGATGAATAAAGAAGGTGTGATTGTTGATTGTTCGCATTCATCGTCACAAACCTGTATTGATATGGCAAAACATTCATCTAAACCGGTATTAGCAACACACTCAAATTCAAAAGCGCTATATGATACAGGCCGAAATATTACCGATGAGGCAATGAAAGCTATTGCCGCAACAGATGGCGCAGTATGTACTGTAGGCGTAGGCTTATTCCTTAATGAAAAAGGAACTGCCGAAGTAGAAGCGATTGCTGAGCATGTACAGTATACAGCAGAGTTAATTGGTCGAAATCGTACTTGTTATGCATCAGATTACTCACATATGTATGCAGACTTCTTAAAAGCCTTTATTGGTGTTGTTGACAAGTATCCACCGGAGAAAGGCTTTGGCGCACCGATTCAAAATGCATCTGGCGGTGATATATGGGGTGTAGCTCGAGTTCTAGAAGACAAATACAACTGGTCAGAAAGCGATATTCGCGGCTTCTTAGGTGAAAATCTAATGCGTGTATACAAAGCTAACTGGAAATAGTAATTAACTTACTGTTTGTTTATCTAGGGTGGCAAATGTCACCCTTTTTTCTGCCCATGTTTAATGAATCGCTCTATATTGCTTAGGTGACATGCCCGATATTTTTCTAAACGCCCTACCGAAATGTGACGCGTCGGTATAATCAAGCAGTTGAGATATATCGATAATACGTTTGTTGGTTTGTGTTAATTCCTGGCAAGCTGTATCAAACTTCACCTTATTTAAAATATCCCGATAGCTGGTGTTTTCTTTTACAAGCCGACGTTGTATTTGCCTAAGGCTTAAACCTACCAACTCGGATAATTTGTCAATGGTCGGAAATCCAAGCCCGGCATAATGGCTGAGTAATTGATAGAGTTTGTCACTAAAATCAATGTCGATCTCACTGTTCCCGATTAAGTTTTCGAGAGTAAATTTATAGTTGATTTTACCTAGGTGAACTTTGCCAATAAAAATTCCAGTTTTAGTCTGCACATCGGTAACCAGAGAATTAGGAAAATATTTACAAGTTTCGTTCGTTTCATCTTTGTGCTGTAGTGTTATCGCCGATGGTTGCCAGTTGTCACCAAGGTAATAACGAACAAAGCCGATCATATTGGCTATTGAGATTTGTTCTAGCGGCGGCAATACCTCTTCTTCAATTTCAACACTACTGCCATATAACCAAATGCCATTCTTTTGCTGACTCAAGCCATAGCTAGCATGAGTTGAAATATGAGACATTAACCGCACCAACATATTCAGACCATCGTATAAACTCAAACTTTTATCACAAACCTGATCAAAAATAGGTTTCATCGTGGCAAGTTTGATCTCTTTCACCAAGCGGTATCCAAAATCAGGCCTATTAAGTTGTTGCTGGCACATAGAAATGAACTGCCAGTATTGATAATTCGCTACAGCCTTAACTTTACAGTCTTTACTCGCTAATTCTACAGGTAACCCAGATTGATAGAGCAAAGATTTAACATCAAGCTTTTGTAACTTTAAGTAAGCAATTATTGGCAACAGCGACTGACTGTTAATTAAATGTAAGGTTTTCAATCTTTTGTAACCTCCTGATAACAAACTTCCTCACAATCGGAATAATATGGCCAGAAACTAGTAACTTTAATCCATATACTAGCCTCAATTGCTCGTTTAGTAAAACAACGAGTTGAAATTTAAACATAAGCTAAACGGCTTAATAGAGGTAAGTAATAATGAAATTGAAAACAATCGCACTAGCAACTCTTATCGCAGCTTCTGGCTCTGTATCAGCAATTGAAATCTCAGACGATTTCACCGCACGTTATTGGAATGTTGAAGGCAAAACTGAAGCGCAAATTAACGAGCGTGTTGCCTTTTTAATGCAAGCCGCTTTCCCTCGTACATCGCAAGAGCGTATGGCGGACTTAGCCGTTCGAGCCAAGTACAGTGATGCCATTGTTATGGATACTCTAACAACAGGTGCCGTTAACTTCCCAACAGGTTTAACCGCACCTCGTTATAATGAAATGATGAACTTCTCGTATGATTACGGTTACACCTATTTATCAACAACCCTTTCAAACGGAACTGATAAAGATTTCAATCAAACCATTGAACGCTTAAAAGAAACAGATGCTGCAAACCAGGCTGAGCGACGTATTTTAGTTAAATCAGTTGATGACATTTACAAAGCAAAAGTTGAAGGCCGTGGTGCATATGATTATCACTTACAAGGCGCTGCACAGGTTGAAACAATGGAACAACTTGAGCAATTAAATGAACTTGGTTTAAACCGAGTAAACTTTGCTTACAACACTCGTAATCAGTACGCTGACGGCATTTCAACTAATATGACTGATGACGATCAAGGTTTGTCAGATAAAGGTATTGCACTCGTTAAAAAAATGAACGAACTAGGTATTATCGTTGATTGTTCACATTCATCTGATCAAACTTGTGTTGACGCAGCAAAGGTATCAACTAAACCGGTAATTTTGTCGCACACCAACCCGCGTGCATTAATGAATATTAGACGTAACGCTTCTGATGAAGCCATTAAAGCAGTTGCCGCATCAGGTGGTTTAGCTTGTAACAATATGGTTGGTGGTTTCTTAAATGATGATTTTGACGCATCACCAAAGCGTGTAGCTGAATCAGTTCAATATGTGGCTGAGCTTGTTGGTAAAGAGCACACATGCATGGGTGTAGATTACGTGCATAACATGGAAGATGCGTTACATTGGATAGTTCGAACACCAGAAAAATTCCCAGTAGAAGAAGGTTATGGATCAATCTCAAGTGTTGGTGTACCAGCGGATATTTGGGCTGTTGTTGCTATTCTTGAACAAAGCTACGATTGGACTGATGCTGAAATCCGTGGATTTTTAGGTCTTAACTACATTCGTGTAATGAGTGAAGTAATGAATGATAAAGGTGAAGTTTTCGTTAAAGCAAATCACAATCACTAAATAACAACGCATCAGCTAAAATTTAGATAAAACAAAACGGAAGCAAAATTCGCTTCCGTTTTTCGTTTTCATATTCCCATAAATAACAATACTACTATTTCTATGATGTACTATTATTTAAGTCATTAATAAAACTCATTATTCTTTTTAAATATCGCCCAAAACGGTACCAAATGGCTATTTAATTTGCCTGTACTGGTCTATCTTTAAGGTGAATATTTTAACAATAAAGAATATCGTTTTTCAGAGAACGTTCAATTAAATCAGAGGATGGTTAGATGACTTCAAAATCAAAGGTTAAGGTTAATTTTAATGCGATTACCAAAGTGTGCGTCTATACAAGTTTAGCTTTTGCCATTGCTGCATGTAGCTCTATGGGCGGTAATAGTGAAGCGCCCGGCGCAGACGGTTACGACTTAGTAATCAACAATGGTCGAGTATTAGACCCTGAAACCAACTTTGATGGTATTCGCAATGTTGGTATTAAAGATGGTCGAATTGTTGCCATAACTGAAGATGTAATTACCGGTAGCGACACTATCGATGCCAAAGGTCTAGTTGTTTCCCCTGGTTTTATCGACACTCATACTCACTCATCACAAAAATTTGCCATTAAAATGGCTATGATGGATGGTGTAACGTCCGCCATGGATACTGAGCTTGGTGCATCGAATGTGGCCGCTTGGTATGACGCAGAAGCTGGCAAATGGCCAATTAACTATGGTACTTGTGTTGCCCATGAACATTCTAGGATGATGGTATTAGATAAGCTTGAAATAAATGATCCTATTGATGCATCTAAAGGGTTCACCATGCGCGCAAAAGCTGCAGAAGATGGTGTTAATAGTTGGTCGGTAACCGTTGCAAACAGAGATGAAATTAATCAAATTACGAAAATTTTAGATAAAGGCTTAACCGAAGGTGCACTTTGTATTGGTACAACGCCAGGTTATGCGCAAGCAGGTGTGCAAAGTTACGAGTTATTTGAAGTGCAAAAAACAGCGGCACGTTATGGACGTCCTATTGGTAGCCATACCCGGTATCACACCCAAAACAAAGCGCCAGCAGAATCAACCATTGGCGCAGATGAAGTTATTGCCAATGCCATGGCACTAAATGCACCGCTCATTTACTCGCACAACAATGATTACGGTTGGTGGGAAATTGAAGAGAAATTACAACTTGCCCGAGACCAAGGCTATAACGTGTGGAGTGAATACTACCCCTATGCAGGCGGCTCCTCTAACATTGGCGCTATCGCTTATACACCAGCTGTCTGGGAAGACGTTTTAGGCTTTACTTATGAAGAAGCTATTTATGATCCTTCTCAATCAAAATTCTTAACGAAAGAAGAAGTTGTGGCATTACAAAAAGAAGATCCGGGTCGTATCGTGGTCGGTTATAACAACAATCGCTTCGATTGGTTTGATGATTGGATAAAGGAAGAAGGAATGACCGTAGGTAGCGACGGCATGTGGGATATGCGTGATGGCATGACTTGGGATACTGATAGTAATGATTTTAGTGGTCACCCGCGTACTTCAGGTACGCATTCTAGAGTATTACGCTTAGGCCGTGAGCATAACGTACCGTTAATGCTATCGATAAAACAACTCAGTTATAATTCAGCCTATTACCTTGGTAAAATGGGGCTAACATTCTTCGACGAACGTGGCCGTATGCAAGAAGGGATGGTTGCCGACATTACCATTTTTGACGCCAATACGGTTGCTGACAAATCAGATTATGTGCCGGGTGAAAATGGCAGACCACCAGCAGGCATGCCCCATGTAATAGTGAACGGTAAGTTTGTAAAACGTGATGGCAAAGCTCTAAATGAAATGGTAGGTAAACCAATTCGTTTCGCGCCAACGGAAAGTAAATGGCAACCGCTTGAATTAGAACATATAAAATAATTTTTTAAATTAAGCTGCAACGTCAAAAGGTCTGCAACTGCAGATCTTTTTTATGCACTCATAACTTTCAGCACATCAGTACTTTATCACTTTCATCGTACTAGAAGCATTGAAACAGGATATTCGGTCTTTACTTGATCAATCACAATAAAATTTAGTTAATTTTTTGTAACTATTAGCTAAAGAGTCAGTGATATTTTATTCAATTTAAAAATAAAATATCACTGCCCCCATTAACTTAAGATATAATCCTGTTAATTATTCTACTCACCCAAAGGGTAAAAGGCATTTACATTGGCTAAACAAAAGCAGAATTCAAATCAAAGCAATACGTCATATGATTTTGATGCAATTATAATCGGCACAGGGCCTGGTGGCGAAGGTGCGGCAATGAAGTTGGCCAAGCAAGAGCAAACTGTTGCCGTTATTGAACGTTACAAGCGAGTTGGTGGCGGCTGTACACATTGGGGTACTATCCCCTCTAAAGCATTGCGCCAGTCAGTAAGTCAGCTTATTCAATTTAACTCAAACCCTTTATTTGCTAATGAAGAACAACCTAAGCATCTGACTTTCCCTGATATCCTTTCTCATGCATCATCGGTTATCGACAAGCAAGTTAATTTACGCGCAGGTTTTTATAATCGTAACCGGGTAACGAATTTTCATGGCGAAGCAGAATTTGTTGATGCCCACCATGTTAAAATCACCCTAGAAGACGGTTCTATAGAGACCATCAGTGCGAATAACATAATCATCGCTACTGGCTCTCGCCCTTATCACCCTGATGAGATAGATTTTAGTCACCCTAGAGTGTATGACTCAGACAGTATCTTGTCGTTAAAGCACGATCCAAGACAAATCATTATCTATGGCGCTGGTGTTATTGGTAGTGAGTACGCGTCAATTTTTAGAGGCTTAGACGTAAAAGTCGATTTAATTAATACTCGTGACCGTTTATTGTCTTTCCTAGATGATGAAATGTCAGACTCCTTAAGTTATCACCTGTGGAACAATGGCGTAGTAATTCGCCATGGTGAGCAGATTGAAAAAGTTGAAACCACCAAACACTCAGTGATCGTGCACTTACAGTCTGGTAAGAAAATGAAGGCCGACTGTTTACTGTTTGCCAACGGTCGTACCGGTAATACAGCCGAACTAAATTTAGCTGCAGCGGGCTTAACAGCCGATGGCCGAGGTCAAATAAAAGTAAATGGCGCTTATCAAACAGACGTAGATAACATTTATGCCGTAGGTGATGTTATCGGTTATCCAAGCTTGGCAAGTGCAGCATATGATCAAGGCCGTATAGCTGCTGGTGCCATAATAAATAACGGTACTGCAGGTAAACTTATTGCCGATATCCCAACAGGTATTTATACCATTCCAGAGATCAGCTCAGTTGGTAAAACTGAACTCGAGTTAACCGAAGCTAAAATTCCATATGAAGTTGGACGTGCACAATTTAAACATCTGGCGCGTGCACAAATATCTAACAGTTTGGTTGGCTCGTTAAAGTTATTGTTTCATCGTGAAACTAAAGAAATTCTCGGCATTCATTGTTTTGGTGAAAACGCAGCAGAAATCATTCACATAGGCCAAGCGATCATGCAGCAAAAAAATGGTGGAAATACCATTGATTACTTCATCGAAACAACATTCAACTACCCTACTATGGCAGAAGCATTCCGTGTTGCTGCGTTAAATGGTTTGAATCGTTTGTTTTAAAGTTCTCAAATAAACAATAATAAAGCCCGAATATCATAATGATATTCGGGCTTTTTTTAATGGTGCAACTGACTTTGAATTAACGCCAATTTGCCTTGTATACTCGCATTAAGTTTTCACCTAAGAAACCTTTTATTTCCTGTTCGCTCCAGCCGTATTTGTCTTCTAATACAGGAACTACACCCCATATATCACCCGGTTCAGCAATTTCAGTTGGACTACCATAACCTAACTCTGGCGGATAAGATTCAGGGTTACGTAAGACAAAATCTAATGCATTAACATAAACAACTGGATCAACATAATCTGAGCCCCAACACGTATGTTCAGCGCCTACTAACTCTTTTACATAGTTAATGGTTTTGGCTAAATCTTCAGGGCCAGCAAAACCTTGTTTGTTGTGGAAACCGCCTAAACCATTGGCGCAAATTGCTCCACCAGTTTTGGCTACAGCCTTGATCACATCATCTGGCGAGTTGCGCGGTAATGCATAGCTACCTAACGCATTAGAGTGTGATAAAATAATTGGTTTAGTTGACGCGGCAGCAGCATCTAAACAAGTACGATTACTAGAATGAGTACAATCAACAATCATACCGACACGGTTCATTTCAGCGACTAAACGAATACCCGCTTTACTTAAACCGCCATCTCTGTCGGCAGAGACGCCGCCACCATCAGACATATGGTTACGTACGTTATAAGCAAAGTTCATTGAACGCACACCCAGCTTATAATAGGTTTCAACCATGTTTAGGTTACCACCTAAGGCATTAGAGCCCTGAAAATTCATATTAACCATAAATTTTTCATTTTTATGACCTTCGATAATGTCATCGGCAGTTTCAATGACTTGGTATTTCTCTGGGTTTTGATCCCAAAAAATTCTCGCTTGTGCAATCCAATTTACAATAGTTAATGGGTCAAAAGTATCGTCAATTGCTGCGGTATAAGAAACAAGGTCAATGTTATTATCACGAGATTTACCGGCCATTACTTCCCAATCTTGAGTAGATTGCCCAACATAACCATTAGGCGTACCTGGAACTAATTGATCGATGACAATCGCATCTTTATAGCGTTGATGTACGGCTTTGTCTTTTGCCCGTTCATCACCTGGGCGTGCTTCAGTCATTTTCTGTAAATAAGCCTTTTTCTCTTCAACTTCTGCATCAGTGATCGCAATCGCATTTGTTGAGGCAAATGCTAAACTTGCTAAAGCAGTTGATAGCGATATAGCTATTATATTTTTCTGTAAGTTCTTCATATAAACACCTTTGGTAATCAAAAATTCGTTAGTTAGTTTGATGAGGTAAATTATATGAGAAGAAGTACACAATTTAATTGCCATATTACGCCAAACTACTAAACTGAATGTATTATCAAAAACAAAGACATTCAGATGAAGATAATACCTCTCATTCCCACCCACTTTTATTTGCCTTATTTTTTAGCCTTAAAAGACTTTGATATTAAGCACTTACATTTTCAAGACTATATAGATATGGTGATGGAGAATGATTCTGAACTAGCCGATTTTAAAATATCCGCGGTGGTATTTAGGCACCTGTTTGAGATCATTGAACGTAATCGTATTAAAGATTTTGGCATATATTCTGCGCAGAAGTATTCATTGAAGGCTTTTTCAAATCAGCTCAACAGACTTGAACAAGATAAAAATGTTCTATTATCCAATTTATTTAAGTTCTGCTGCGAGTTTAATAAACAGGGTTACTTACCATCAGCATCATTAGAAAAAGCTAATAGTGGCGATCTGTATTTTTGCCATAAACGTATGACTAAGTTTTCTATTGGCGAAAATATTGTTCAACAGCACAGCATCATATCTTTTATTTCTGTAATTCAATTTTTAATCGATGATGAACTATGGCAACCAAAGGAAGTACATTTACAAGGGCTGCAAGATGATAATGATTTACAACATGCTCTGCCGAATACTCAAATATATCGAGGCCGAGAATGCAACCGAGTAGTGATAGAACGCAATATGTTCGCAGAATCATTTTCTAATAAATACTTTATACAAAGACGTCAATATAGTTACTCACCTCCAGTAAATTTCTGTGATCAATTGATCCAATTATTAACCCCCTTCATTGGCCATAAAATACCGAAACTAAGTTATGTTGCTAAAGTATCGGGCATTTCAGCAAGAACGATTCAACGTATGTTGCAATTAGAAGATAAAAGCTATCGGAATCTAATAATGTTGATGATTATGGATAAAGCTAAATTACAGCTTTGTAATTCTAACAAGCAGATACAGGAGATTAGTGCTCTACTTGGTTATACTGATAAAGCCCATTTTACTCGCGCTTTTAAATCTTATTTTGGTATTACACCTAAAAGTTACCGGCAACTACAAACTAAAAAAGCCTCAAAATAAGCAATACTTTGAGGCTTTTATTGAGTGTTAAAATTTCTTTAATTACGTTGCATCATCTGTTGAATTTTTTCAACGCCATAACTCTCTATTTGATCATCACGGAGCCCTGCACTGTCTCCTTTTATGATTGGGCTCATGCGGTGGTTTAAAACCTCTTGAGAAAAATCATGGGTAAACAGATAAAAGTTTTCATCTTCGATGGTTTTAATAATTTGCAGTGCAACATCATTGCCATCTAACCCTCGACCATCAAAACCAGCAGTAAAGTTTTCTTTAATGGTTGCAAGTGGATCGCCGTCAACTACTTCAAAACCTTTTTGTGCGCCTAAAAGCCCTGTTTTAACAAAACCAGGACAAGCAACTGAAAGTTTAATATTCGTATTACCTAACATTTCCAGTTCAAGTTTAATTGATTCACTTACCGCTACCACACCAAACTTACTGGCATGATAAGGACCGAAACATGGTTCGACGACGTGCCCTGCTAACGAAGCTGTATTCACTATATGAGCTTGGTTGCCTTGTTCAATAATTCGTGGCATAAAGGCACGTATGCCATTAATTACACCTTTTAAGTTGATGTCGATATGGAAATCCCATTCGCTTTCATCACATTCCCAAGTAAATTTTGGCGCAGTAAATACACCAGCATTGTTAATGAGCACATCCACTTGTCCAAACTCACTAAACGCCGCATTGGCAACTGCATTTACTTGTTCAAACTTGCGCACATCAGCGGGTACGGCAATTACCTTGGTATTAATTCTTTCAAGCTCGTTTGTCACTTTATCCAAGGCTTCTTGGTTAAGATCTGTTATTACCAAATTAGCCCCACGAGCGGCGAAACTCTTTGCTAAACAAAGACCAATGCCAGAAGCGGCACCAGTGATAACAACAACTTTTTGTTTAAAATCTTTCATCTTATTTCTCTGTCCAGTGCATCAAACTAATCTTTACAAACAGTACTCTGTACCATGTTAACCATATCCAGAGCATCAAATACCGGTAAGCCAGTTGCGTTACGTATTGCTTCTGAATATACCGGCATTTCGGTGCACTCTAATAAAAACATACCTAAATCAGGATATTCATTTTGCAGGTTTACAGCTGTATTAACGACAGCCTTTTCAACGGCGCTTTTATCATACGCATCAGTAGTCATGGTTAACCAAACCTGCTTGTCAGCCTCAGCAGCTTCATTCATACCCCGAACCACAATAGGCATATCATCAGTTACACCACATTCTTTTAATAAAATGTTATCGCGCACTCTAAGCTGCTCTTCACTTACGGTAAGAATCCCTATACGTTTACCTTTAGCCATACTTTTATGTAAAAGCGGTGCAAACATCACAGTAGAAGAATAAAATGGAATATCGAGTTCTCTAGATATCAACGATTGAATTGCACCAGTTAAACCACAACCACCAACAATGGCTTTAACGCCATCTTCTTGTAATTGTTTGGCAGCATTGATCCAGTTAGGTAAATTCCAACCTCGCCATTCATCACGACCATCGATAAACCCTTGTGGGTCAACAGGATCATCAACGAAGGCAATTCTAACGGGAAAGTCATAACTTTTAGCGTAGGCAAAATGTTTTGGATAAGAAATACAGTTATACCAAGGGCGAAAAACTAATAAGCCAATATCTTCGCCAAAATCGTATTTACGCTTATCAGCACCTGTCATTTCTGTAATGATAGGTTCATTGTTTATAGGATCTAATGAAATCCGGCTGCGTTTTTTAATTAAACCATTAGACATAATTTATTAACCTTGGATTTGTTATTTCGTTAAGACTAAACAATTTGACTATATATACCTAGTCTTTAAATAAGATAGGCTGTATTTGACAAATTAATAGTAACAAAGGACTAAAATATCTGCTTTTTAGATAGGTAATTGGCAAGGTTCTCTGCCATTATTAATTTTTATCACTACCATTTATACGTTTATGTCTGCTTATAATCACATTGAAAAGATCAAATTGCTGCCAGCAACAACACCTCTTTGTTTGTTAGAACAGTTATCAATTAAATATCAGCAAACACTGTATATAAAAAGAGACGACTTAACCGGTATTGGTGCAGGTGGCAACAAATTAAGAAAGTTGGAATACTTATTTGCCGATGCGCTTCAAAAAGATGCTACAACGGTCATAACAGGTGGCGGCGTACAATCAAATCATGCCGCTATGACCGCAGTATGTGCGAAAAAGCTTGGCCTGGAATGTCATATTGCACTTGCTGACGCCGTCCCTATTTATAGCGAACACTATCAACGTGGTGGCAATGTATTTTTAGAGCAACTTGCCGATGCTAAACTTACTCGCTTTGCAAAAGGCCTAAGTAGCGGCGAATGCATCGAACAACTCGCGAATAAAATAACCGCAGACAGTAACGATATACCCTATATCATCCCTATGGGGGGGTCGAATGCAATTGGCGCACTAGGTTATGTGGATGCTGCTAATGAATTGTTGACGCAACTTAACGAACAAAATATCACTTTAGATAGTATTGTTCTTGGCTCAGGTAGTGCAGGCACTCAAGCAGGATTACTCATGGGCTTGCTGTTAGCCGGTTCGAATATAAAAGTGCTAGGGGTCAGTGTATTAGCGCAGCAAAACGACCTTATTAATAATATAGACGCTTTATGCGTAGAAATAGCCGAGATCTTAGGTGTTGAACAACAAAACTGGCGCCAACATATTTATGTTGATGACGGCTATATAGGCGAAGGTTATGGCATAGCACAAGAGTCAACCTGGCAAGCTATTAAAACCTTGATCAGCGAAGAAGGCATCATTTGCGATCCTTGCTATACCGGCAAAGCCTTGGATGGCTGGCTTGATATATTGAGTAAACGCGACGGTTCGCTCGGTCAGAATAGTTTATTTTGGCATACTGGTGGAGTTGCAGGCTTATTTGGCTATGTTTAACACTTTAAAACGGTCAGTACCCTTTAGTAATATTAGCTAATAATATACTGACCTATTTAGTTAAAGTATCAATTAACCTGCCATAGAAACGCCGATGCGGTTCCAAGTGTTGATTAATGCAACAAGCATGATTAATTGGGCAATTTCTTCTTCACTGAAAAACATACCAAGATTCGTGTAAGTTTCCTTGGTTAAACCGTCAACAGAGATATTGGTGATTTCATCAGTTGCAGCTAATACAGCTTGCTCTTTCTCATTAAATAGAGTTGATTCCTTCCAGCTAGCTAACGCAGTGATACGCTCATTCGACTCACCTAATTTTGTAGCCGCTTCGGTATGCATACCGATACAGAACTGACAACCATTTAATATTGATGCGCGAATTCGAACCATTTCTTGCAAATTTGCTGCGATGGTTGATTTTGCTATGTAGCCTTCTAAACCGAACATTGCTTGATATGCTGCTGGTTGTACTTGTTGAATATTAACTCTGCTCATTATCATTACCTTTTAACTATTGGAAGTATTTACACTAATCGTCAGTGCGACTTATTGAGGCTAGTTTAGCCACTTCCAATTAATGAATAAACAGCTATAATTTCAAAACATAATTGCCAAATCAGCATCAGTGAGACTTTATTGTTAAAAACACAAATCATAGATTTAGAAATATTCATTGCCGTAGTTGAATCATTGAGCTTTACTAAAGCTGCAGAACAACTAAATATTGCAGCTTCTGTAGTGAGTCGCAGCATAAAGAAGCTCGAGCAACAATACGGTACAACCTTGTTGCACCGCACTACTCGAAAAATAAGCCTTACCCAAGAGGGAGAGTGGTTGTTTTCTAAAGCTAATGAAATTGTTAACAGTATTAAAGACACCGAAGCATATTTGATAGAAGAAAAGACTATACCTAAGGGGATGTTAAGAATTGATGCTGCCACCCCATTTGCTATTCATGCCCTCGCCCCTTTAATCTCAGGATTTAACCAGTTGTTTCCGCACGTAAAAGTGGTATTGGAAGCACACGAATCGAACATTAACTTGATTGATCGAAAAGTTGATGTGGCTATACGCATAGGAACCTTAGAAGACTCTTCATTAAAAGCGAAAAAGCTGGGACACACGCATCGCAAACTTTATGCTGCACCAACCTATATAAAGCAGTTTGGTCGTCCAAGTTGCGCAGAAGATTTAATCCAGCATAAGTGCTTAGGCTTTAGCAAACCCAGTAAATTAAATACTTGGCCAATAAAAGATAACAACAATAACTTAGTCGTTATTGAGCCGAGCATTTTTGCCGACAATGGTGAAACGATAAAACAACTAGCAGTAAAAGGAGCTGGAATTGCTTGTATATCAGCATTTACTACAATAGATGATGTAAAAGATGGCAACTTAATCGCCTTGCTTGAGCAACAACAAGAAACAATAAATATACCTGTTTATGCGGTTTACTACGCCGATAAAGCGATGAGTAGCCGGGTACGAGTGTTTATTGATTATATTAGCGAACATATAAATTTAGGTTAAATGGTCGTAATATAAAGCGTTCCTCCAAAGGATTAAAGGCTCTCTCCCCTTTTTCCATGTACATTTATCTGGCGTTGTTGCTTTCGAAACACTAACGGCGTTAACCCCGACAAACTCTTAAAAGCACGGCTAAAATGGGTCGAGTTTTTGTAACCCAACATCAATGCCAACTCAATAATGCTCTGATCCGTTTGTCGTAAATAATAACTCGCCATATCAAGTTTTACCTGATTAGTTAATTGTCGAAACGTTGTGCCCTCTTGCTCCAAGCGTGAGCGAATTTGCCGGGCGGTTAAACCAAGATGTCGTTCAAAGTAATCTTTATCTGGTAGTCCGTAACGGGAAAAAGCAAACATAATTTCATATACCCGTTCACTAAAATTTTGTTTTATCAGTGCTGACACCGCAACGTTGTTCAACAAGTGTTTGTTTATGGTACCGAGTTGCTGGTTACTAAAATACATACCCGTACAGTCTGCTTTGTCAAAAACATTTGCCAGTGTAAAGGTCTCGGCCAACACCCCATGAGTATCAGTATTCAATGCTTTTAGCGCACTTGGTTGCCAGTGTTCGCCAATAAAGTGTCGGCCAATATGGCGAAAGTGACACAAGACTATTTGTTCAACCTGCGGATGATCCTTAGCCAGCATTTCAAAACCACTGCCCTGTATCCATGCGCCCCTTTGTTGATAGACAAGCTTTAAACTGGCATTACTCGATTCACCACGAATTAATGCAATGATCTGCATCCAAACATCATGTAATGAATGAGATTGCTCAAATGCTTGTCTAAACAACTTCATTATTAGCTTGCCCTGATCGTAGTGATCAATTTTTACGCCCAAATCAAAACACTGTAACTGCTCTGCGGCCAATTCTAATAAGCGCCACCAGGCGATCGCAGGCACTTGTATATTGTAATCATCAAGCAGCGCTATCGGTAAGCCAGTTTCAAGTAACCACTTATCCAATGGACAATTTAACGTTTTTAAATACTCCAGTGTCGGGGCAAGTGACTGTCCTGCACTCATTGATATGGTTTTAGTTAGCATCGTTTAATACCCGGTTTGTAACAGAGATGTAAACAACTGTTAAATGTCTAAAAATGGTCTTTTTATTATTATCCAGTTGTTACTATTTAGTCAATTGATACACACAGCAATTGTTAACACTCTTAACAAAAATATTAAGTTATTACTTAAGTTTAAATATAAGGTTGAACATTTATGAAACGCAAAATTATCGCAATCACTATTACAACAATCCTTTCTACCGCTGCTATGGCGCACAACATTGGTCATAAACATGAACACGTTGAAGGCGGCTGGAACTCAGCAGCAGGTTTTGTTTCAGATACAGATATAAACAATAAATTATGGAACCCGCGTGGTAAAACCACAGAAGATTATAAAAAGCGTGCCAAAATTGTTGCCCAAATGAGTGGCTCAGACCGCACTGAAGCAGATATGGCTAAAGATGTTAAAACTATTGCCCGTTACCAGGATGCTATCGTCATTAACTCATTATTACCTTCATTAGTTGGTGTGCAAGGTGGTGCAGAGAAGCATTTAACCGCTGCTTTAAAACAAAGCAAAGATGCCAACATTACTTTAATTTCAGGCTCTGTATTTGGCTACCCAGGCGTTAACGATGTTTCAATGGAAGATACCATTGAACGCTCTGATAAAGTATTAAAGCAAATGGGCATTGAAAAAGTAAATTCGGTTGCAGATATTCGCAAGGCCAAAAGTGAAAATAAAATCGCTGCAATGTACAACACCCAAGGCGCTGATTTCGTGATCGAAGATATGAGTAAAGTTGCCAGGGCAAAACAGCAAGGTATTCAAGTAATGAACTTTACCTACAACAACGACAATGCGTTAGCTGGCGGAGGTCAAAACCCAGAAGAAAATGGCGTAACGGACTTAGGTAAAGAGTTTATTAAAAACGCGAATGAACAAGGTGTTATTATTGATTGTTCACACTCATCTAGCCAAACTTGTGTCGATGCAGCTAAATACTCAACAAAACCAATTATGGCTTCACACTCAAATACGCAAGGCATTTATGACATTGGTCGTAATGTATCTGATGAAGCTATTTTAGCGATTGGTAAAACCGGTGGCGTAGTTTGTACCAATGGTGTGGGTATGTTTATGAACAAAGAAGGCAAAGCCTCAATGGAAGCTATTGCCGAGCATGTGGTTTATACAGCTAAACTAATTGGTAAAGACAAAACATGTTATGGCTCAGATAAAGTAC
Organism: Thalassotalea psychrophila; assembly: GCF_031583595.1. Classification (NCBI taxonomy): domain Bacteria; kingdom Pseudomonadati; phylum Pseudomonadota; class Gammaproteobacteria; order Alteromonadales; family Colwelliaceae; genus Thalassotalea; species Thalassotalea psychrophila. The sequence continues at coordinate 2,114,790 of NZ_CP134145.1, read as the reverse complement.
ACCATATGGAAGACTTAATGGTAAAAGCTTTACCATTCCCAGATCTTTACCCACCAGAAAAAGGTTTCGGAGCATTTTTACAATCAGCAACCGGTGCAGATATTTGGGGTATCGTTCGCGTTCTTGAAGATAAATACAATTGGAATGAACAAGAAATACGTGGTTTCCTAGGTGAAAACTTAATGCGCGTTTATGCCGCTAACTGGAAATAAATATTAATTTCAGTGCTTAGGTAACAAAAATGGAGCCAATTTGGCTCCGTTTTTTTACTAAAGAATATAGCTATTCAATAATACTGACTAATGGCTGACCCCTTTGCCGACTTTTTCTTTAATGTATTGCGATGGGGTTACACCACTCCAATTGATAAAAGCACGAGTAAAGTGTCCCTGATTTTTATAACCTAAATCTTCAGCAATCTGGGCTAAAGAAAGTTTACTATGAGTTAATTCATATACCGCCAAATTATACTTAACATCATTAGCGACATCACGAAAACATGTGCCATCTTTTTTCAATCGACTTTTGATCTGCTTTGCGGTTAAATTAAATGCTTGCTCAAGGGACGTTAATACCATCAATGAGACCTTTTTCCTTATATATAAGATATGAAAGATGCGATCTTTAAAACTGATATCGGAGATAGTGTTTAGTTTTTGTTCGACACTTTGATTAACTACAATATAATTTTCTGGCAGATATTTGGCGTCAATAAAGAAGCCTGCAAAAGCATTTTTATCTAATAAACAAGCGTGTTTAAAGTATTGATTAAAAACGTTACGACTATCCTCATGCCTTACTCTTATTGCCGATGGTTGCCAGGTATCACCTAAATAATGTTTTAAAAATTTAAACAGCTCGCCTAACGAATGCTGCTCAATAATGTCGAGGGCGGTTTGCGGATAAGGCTCAAAGTTTCTCGCTAAAAACCAAACACCATGCTTAGATTTTTCAAGAAATACTATTGCGCCAGTTGACAGATAGTTCACCTGAGAGACCAAATAATTAAGCGCATCTATAAGTGATTTGTTACTTGCCGTAATGCTGGTCAATAAGGGCATTATAAAAGCTTTATTTTCAAACGCCATCTTAAAGCCTAAATCATAAATCTGATGCTTATGTGCACTCTGGTGCAGTAGTTCCCACCAGGGCCTCGACGGAGCCCACTGCACGCTTTCATTACTCAGGTCACTCCACGATAAACCTCTTTGTTCAATTTCACTGTGACTGCACAACTTATGTCGTAACAGATATTCTAAGCAAGGTAATATAGCTGATTTGTTAACCAGTGATATATTTTTGTTTTCCACGCCCTATCTCCGCTATAAAAACGCCAAAATGTCCCAAAGTGGTAAATACCATCATAAAATTTACTTATAATTTAATCAATCTTTACTACTCATAACGAGGTTTTATCTTATGAAAGCAATGAAAATCAAACTATTAGGGGCTCTTGTTGTTACTGCCTTTATTGCAGCTAATGCACAAGCTGCACAAACGCTATTCAAAAATGTTAATGTTTTTAACGGCACCGACAATCAACTTTATAGTAACTTAAACGTGTTAGTTGATGGCAATAAAATCACATCGATTTCTGCTGAGCTACCGAAAGTTGATGACACAGCAACATTGATTGATGGTACAGGTAAAACCTTGATGCCAGGATTAATCGAATCGCACACTCATTTAAACTTGCAATATATGCAAGGTGGCTATAACACGCTTGAAAACCGTAGTTGGCAAGAAGTTGGTGCCATGGCCGCCGGCGCTGCTCGTCATATATTGATGGATGGTTACACCACCATACGAGATCTTGGTACCTTAAATGCTGGCTTTAGAAATGCAGCAGACGCAGGCCTAGTTGACAGTCCTCGTATTTACACTGCAGGTACTGTTATCGGACAAACCGCCGGGCATGGTGATTGGCGTTTAGTTTCAAATGTTAGCGAAGCACAATTTGAAGTATCAAATATAAATCGCTTAGGTTTCATTAAAAATACCGATGGTGCGGATGAAGTACTAAAAGCCGCGCGTAATAACTACGCCCAATATGCTGACTTTACTAAGCTAACCATCAGTGGCGGTATCTTCTCAGATAAAGATCCGCTTTTTACCACGCAAATGAATGAAGCTGAGTTAAAGGCTGCGGTAGAGGCTGCTGATGCTTGGGATTCTTACGTAACTGCTCATGTCTTTAATGATAAAGATGTGCGTCGTGCGATGAAAGCTGGGCTTAAAATGTTTGAACATACCCCTTATATCACTGACGATACTGCCAAGTTAATGGCAAAAAACAACATCATGACTAACCCACAATTTGGCACGGTAAGTCCTAAGTTTCCGGTTGAAGCGGTATTTGGCCCAAAAGGTACGCCAACTCGAGATAAGGCTGACATGGCCTTTGATGAAGCAAGAGAGTTACCAAATATTATTAAACGCAATGGCGTAAAGGCAGTGTTTGGTGTCGATGTAGTAACGGTAGACCCATACATGACGCGTAAACAACGCGATTATGAAATTTTCCGCTGGGGAGAGTTATTTGACAACTTTTATACCCTTAAAGCATTAACGTCTTATGGTGGTGAGCTTGCTGCACTAACTGGTAAAGGCAATCCGTATCCAGGAAAAATTGGTGTTGTTGAAGTGGGTGCCTATGCTGATTTATTACTTGTTGACGGTAATCCATTAGAAGACTTAAGCGTTATCGGTGCACAAGCTGATATTTTCAGTGTTCCTAACCGTGACGAAGGTGCCATCGATGGTATGAAAATTATCATGAAAGACGGCAAAATTTATAAAAACACCCTGTAGTAACCTCGGTGATTAATACTAAGAGTGATGAAATCATCACTCGTATTTAAGGAATTTAAAAATGAAAAAATTAATTTTAATTATGTTGAATGTTGCAGTACTCGGATTATTTAGTACTGCTGCATCTGCAGAGCAACAAGACAAAAGACACTTTATGTTTATTGGTGAACCAAATGCCGCGGCATGGAAATATTTGATGGATAATCCTGCCGACAGAAAATCATCTGTTGAAGGAGCATTTAAAGAGCTTGGTGGTGAGGTATTAAGCTACTACTTTGGTTTAGGTGATGGTAAAAACTACATCACGGTAACCATTCCAAACGACAACGAACTTATTCAAGCCATTTATTTAATGCGTTTACCCGCTGGCATGCTAACTTCATACAAAGTGATTGAATTGATGCCTAGTGAGCAAATGAGCAAATGAGCAAAGCATTAATAAAATCAAAACAATTAGTTTCTGGCGATAAAACAGTTAAGTAGGCTGACAAACCTCTTAAAGGTATTAAAAGGGGTCGTTAATATTTATCGGTTAGAGTAAATATTAACGACCCCTTTAACTGTTTAATCAAAGATTAAATATGAATCGCATGACCTAAAGACGCCATCGCCGCTTCCATCGTGGCTTCACCCAGTGTTGGGTGAACGTGAATGGTATTGGCTAAATCTTCCAAACGGGCCCCCATTTCAATGGCCGTAGCAAATTGATTTGAAAGCTCGGCAACGTGTGCACCAACCGCATGAATACCAATCACCACATGGTTATCTTCACGGGCGGTAATACGAACAAAGCCGCCATCACTGCCCGCTTCCATTGCAAGTGCTTTGCCAATTGCGGCAAATGGGAATTTGCCAACTTTGGTTTTAATGCCTTGTGCGCTTGCATCATCTGGCGTTAAGCCTACACCAACAAGTTCTGGCTCAGTAAAACATACCGCAGGAATAACAGTAGGGTTAAACTCGCGTTTTAAACCTGAGATAATTTCAGCAACCATTTCACCTTGTGCCGAAGCTTTATGAGCAAGCATTGGCTCGCCAACTAAGTCACCAATTGCCCATACACCTTTCATTGCTGTGCGACATTGGTTATCTACTTTTACAAATGGACCATCCATATCAATACACATGTTTTCAAGGCCATAGCCTTTAGTGTTAGGGCGACGACCAACAGTGACTAATACTTTGTCACCGTGGATAGCATGTTCAATGCCCTTTTTATCGGTATAGGTTAAAGTTGCCCCGTCGTCACTACCGTGATCAACAACGCCTTGCGCTCGCGCTTTATATTCAATTTTGACATCGTGCTTTTTCAGCCAGTCAGCAACAGGTTTGGTTAACTCTTTATCGTATAGCGGTAAAATGCGATCCATGCCTTCAATAAATGTCACTTTTGCACCTAACTTACGATAAGCAATCCCCATTTCTAAACCAATATAGCCGGCTCCAATCACCACTAAATGATTTGGCAATTCTTGCTGTTCTAGTGCTTCAGTGCTCGAAATAACATTTTCACTGTACGGTAAAAATGGCAATTCTGTTGCTGTTGAGCCATTCGCTAAAATAACGTTTTCAGCTTTTATGGTTACCGGACCGTCTGCAGTTTCAACGGTGCAGTTTTTCGCATCAGAAAACGTTGCCCAACCTTTAACATGGTTTACTTTGTTCTTTTTAAGTAAGCTTTCAACGCCGCCGCTTAATCGTGCCACGATCGATTCTTTCCAATCAATCAGCTTGGGCATATCTAACTGCGCAGGTTGCGATACGGTTATTCCTAGCTTACCAGCACCGGTATGAGCATTAATTTCTTCAAAACGAGTAGCCGCATGAATTAATGCTTTTGACGGAATACAACCGCGTATTAAACACGTACCGCCGGCTCTGTCGCCTTCAACGATAACGGTGTCTAAACCAAGTTGACCAGCACGAATTGCCGCAACGTAGCCACCTGGGCCAGCACCTACCACTAATACTTTACATGAAATTGAACTCATAATTTTTATCCCTTCATAAATAAGGTTGCAGGGCTTTCTAATAAGCTCTTAATACGTTGCACGAATAACGTCGCTTCCCAGCCATCGATTACACGATGATCAAATGAAGATGAAATATTCATAATGTCGCGAGGTACAAAACCACCGTCTTGCCATACCGGACGTTTCGCCATTTTGTTAATACCAATAATGGCAACTTCTGGAGAGTTGATAACCGGCGTGGTCACAATACCGCCCATTGGCCCTAAACTGGTAATGGTAATGGTTGAGCCGCTTAGCTCTTCACGTTTGGCTTTACCGCTGCGTGCGGCAGTAGATAAACGCTTAACCTCATCAGCAGATTGCCATAAATCAAGCGTTTCAGCATGACGTACTACTGGTACCACTAACCCACTGTCGGTTTGGGTGGCAATACCAACATGCGCTGCACCATAACGATAAACAATGTTGTCATCATCATCAAAACGAGCGCTCATTTCTGGGAACTCTTTCATCGCGATAACCAAAGCTTTCATAAAGAAAGGTAACATGGTTAATTTAGGCTGCTCTGCGGTTTTTTCTTTGTTTAGCTTAGCGCGAAGTTTTTCTAATTCGGTAACGTCAATTTCTTCAACGTAAGTGAAATGTGGAATACGCTGCATGGTATCTTGCATGATTGCCGCAATTTTACGACGTAAACCAATGACTTTAACTTCTTCAACAGACTCATCAGCGGTTGGTCCGGCATTAAAATTAGCCATGGGCGCCATTGCATTTGATTGACCCGCAATAAACGCATCTAAATCATCATGCGTTATACGCTCTGCTGGGCCACTGCCACGAACAAAGTTTAAATTAATGCCGGCATTTAATGCTCGTTGACGAACGGCTGGTGATGCCATGGGCTTATCACCTTCAGCACGTGGTGCGCCTATACTTTGCGCGGCTACAGGCACTGAAGATATTGAGGTATTTTTAGCATTGACCGTTGGTTTATCAAATGCTGCTTTCGCTGATTTAGCAATAGTTTCTTTTACTGGATCGGCTGCTTTAAGTGTTTCAGTGTTAACAGGCGCAGGAACTGTTGCTGGAGTTGCACTTGTCTGCTCTTTTAGTTCAGATAAATTCCCTTCACCTCCAACATCTAAACGTACAAACATTGCACCTACGGCAATCATCTCGCCCGCTTCGCTGGCACGCCATAAAAGTTTTCCGTCAATTGGTGCTGGAATTTCAACCGTTGCTTTGTCGGTCATAACAACACAAAGCACATCATCTTCTTCAATGCTGTCACCTATATTAAGGTTCCATTCAACAATTTCGACTTCAGCGATACCTTCACCAATATCAGGAACATCAATATAGTAGTTACCTGGTAAGTTATGTGTTGGTGCTGCAGCTTCAACTTCTGTAGTAACAGCTTCAATCGTTTCTTCTACCACAAGCTCGGCTTCAGCTACTGGTTCTGATTCTGCGCTTTCATCAAAATTACTTTCATCAGCTGCAACTTGTAATTTCACAAAGTCAGCGCCTACAGCGATCATATCGCCCGCTTCAACAGCACGCCATTCAATTTTTCCGCCAACAGGTGACGGTATTTCAACCGTTGCTTTGTCGGTCATAACCACACAAAGTACGTCATCTTCTTCAACAGTTGAACCAATAGCAACATTCCATTCAACTACTTCAACTTCTGCAATACCTTCACCGATGTCAGGTACTTCAATTAAATAATTACTCATATTTTTACCCTTCCATCACTTTAACTAATGCTTCACCAACACGACCTGGGCCAGGGAAATAATCCCATTCTTGTGCATGCGGATAAGGCGTATCCCAACCGGTTACACGAATAATCGGCGCTTCTAAATTATAAAAACAGTTTTCTTGTACGACGGTAGTTAACTCTGAGGTAAAACCGCTGGTTTTTGTTGCTTCATTAACCACGACACAGCGACCGGTTTTCTTAACCGAGGCAATAATAGTTTCTTCATCAAGAGGTAATAGCGTACGTAAGTCGATAACTTCAGCGTCGATACCAGTTTCTTGTGCGGCGCAAATTGCAACATGCACCATAGTGCCATACGTTAAAATGGTTACGTCGTTTCCTGCTCTTGCTACTGCTGCTTTTCCTAATTCAACGGTGTAGTGCCCTTCTGGTACTTCAGCTAATGGCTGTTCACCCCAAGGCGTTACTGGGCGGTCATGATGCCCATCGAATGGGCCGTTGTATAAACGCTTAGGTTCAAAGAACACTACAGGATCATCATCTTCAATAGAGGCAATTAATAAGCCTTTAGCATCATATGGGTTTGAAGGAATAACCACTTTCAACCCAGCAACATGAGTAAACAAAGCCTCTGGTGATTGCGAATGGGTTTGCCCCCCATAAATACCGCCACCTGTAGGGGTACGAATGGTAATAGGTGCGAAAAATTCACCTCCTGAGCGGTAACGCAAACGCGCCGCTTCTGAAGCAATTTGGTCGTATGCAGGTAAAATGTAATCGGCAAACTGAATTTCTGGTACTGGACGCAGGCCATAAGCGCCCATACCAACAGCGGCGCCAATTATGCCTAATTCTGAAATAGGTGCATCAAAACAACGCTGCTTACCATATTTTTCTTGCAGGCCTTCAGTTGCGCGAAATACGCCGCCGAAATAACCAACATCTTCACCGAAAACGACTACGTTTTCATCTTGGGCCATTTTCACATCAAGTGCATCACGAATGGCTTCGATCATATTTTTACTAGGCATTCGTTTATACTCCAGCTTCTTGACGTTGTTTACGAAGATGCGCAGGCATTTCTTTATAAACATGATTAAACATTTCACTAACCGCCGGTAAGTCACCTTTACCCAAAGTACCGTAGCTTTCCGCTTCTTTTGCTGCAGCTTTCACTTCTGCTTTTAGCTGCTTTGTTAATGCTTGATGTTTATCTTCGTCCCAAACACCTTTAACTATAAGATGCTGCTTTAGTCGTTCGATAGGATCGCCTAACGGCCAGTGCTCGGCTTCATCAGCAGGACGATATTTTGTTGGATCGTCACTGGTAGTGTGCGCTGCAGCTCGATAGGTTACCCACTCAATTAACGTTGCACCTAGATTCTTGCGAGCACGTTCTATTGCCCACTGGCTTGCGGCATAAACTGCTAAGAAATCATTACCATCAACACGTAAAGATGGAATATTAAAGCCATGACCACGACAGGCGAAGTTTGCAGCTTCACCACTAGCAATGCCTTGGAACGTTGAAATTGCCCATTGGTTGTTTACAACGTTTAATACCGCTGGCGGTTTATACGTTGAGGCAAACACAAGACCAGAGTGAAAATCGCTTTCCGCCGTTGAACCATCTCCAATCCAAGCGGAAGCAACTTTATTGTCACCTTTAATGGCTGAAGCCATAGCCCAACCTACGGCCTGCATAAATTGCGTGCCTAAGTTGCCAGAAATAGAGAAGAACCCGTAATCACGCTCAGAATAGAAAAATGGCAATGAACGACCTCCTAATTTATCTTTCGAGTTTGAATAAATTTGATTAATCATATCGACCATAGGGAAGTCTTGCGCAATCAATAACCCTTGTTGACGATACGTAGGGAAACACATGTCTCCTTTTGATAAGGCCATGCGCTGTGCACAGGCTATCGCTTCCTCACCGCGACACTGCACATAAATAGAGGTTTTACCTTGGCGCTGCGACATAAATAAACGCTCATCAAATATGCGCGTTTTTAACATCACCGTTAAACCTTTGATTAACACATCATCAGCTAACTTGGGATCCCAGTCACCAACAGCTTGGCCGTTGTCATCTAAAACACGAACCATATCAAAAGCAAGATCACGCATATCAGCAGGGTTACTGTCAACAGCAGGTCTACGCACATTACCAGCATCTGGTACGGTAATATGACTAAAGTTTGGCTTATCGCCCGGACGAGAAGAAGGCTCCGGAACATGTAAACTCAATGGGGTGGAAAGTGGATTTTTATCACTCATTATTATTTCCTATGGTTTTGTTTTGCTGTCAAACACAGCAAACAATGCATAATGAAAAATATATCATGAGTACAATTAGGCTTTCATACCAAAAACACCACCATTAACACACTCAATTAGAATAACTAATTAAATTTCTTATCTTTATTGGCTTTATTCACCACTAAAATGTATATTGACAACTAATTTAATAACATTGACAAATCAGCTATGGACACCTTTACCTTAGATAAAACCGATATTGAAATACTTAGAACCCTGCAACATGATGCCGGTATTTCAAATCTAGAATTAGCCGATAAAGTTAACTTGTCACCTTCCCCCTGCTCTCGACGAGTAAAACTACTAGAAGAAGCTGGGTTCTTTCGCGGAAAAGTAACCCTATTAGATCCTAAAACGGTTGGCCTACCGGTTAATGTTTTTGTACAAATTACTTTGAGTAGGCAGAAAAAAGAATATTTAGAAGTTTTTGAAAAACATATCAGTATCTGGCCAGAGGTGATGGAGTGTTATTTAATGACCGGTGATTTTGACTACCTGATTCGAGTCGCGGTACCAGACTTAAGCAATTACCAAGTCTTTTTGAACAAAGTGACCGAAATGGAAGGTATAAATCATATTAAAAGTAGCTTTTCATTAAAGCAGGTATGTTATAAAACTGATTTGCCATTAACGCATTTAAGGGCTTAAGCTTATTTGCTATAACGCGCGAATAAATTCACGCCAACCACTGTCTATACTATGGTTGGTCTGAATTCATTCGGACGTTATCGATTTAATGCCACATATGACAATTTGCATTCCATCATCCCTGATGTAACAGAATTTAACTCCATCCTTGGCATTCTAAGTTAATTCGTTCATGAATTAAAAATTAGAACGAGTATCTAGCACCTATTGCTAACATATCACCGTTAGAAGACTCTGAACCATCGACGTTTGTTGAATCATCCATTTTGTATTCAGCGTAAACTTTAAAATCATCTGCCCAGTAGTAACCAATACCAGCTACGTAATAGCTCATTTCATAGTCGTTATCACTTTCATCAGCAGTTAACGTGTTAACCGCGGCTAATAATTCAATATCATTATTGAAGCGGTAAGTAACTACTGCTTCTAAACCAGTAGCATCAATTAATCTACCTTCACTGTCTAACTCATGATTCTCTGTTACAGAGCCAACAATTGCCGCATAGAAACCATAGTTACCGATAGAACCGTAAGTTAAGCTGGCAGCAGTCATAGTATCGTCTAATGTTTCGTTCATACCAACAGATTCAGACGTAACTTCCAGCTCAGCAATGTTGTAGCCTAAACCAGCTGTGAGGTTAAATGGTAATGCATAAATTGCTGCAATACCGTAGCTGTTGTCATACGTTATTTCTAAATCAGTTGCTGGAATAGTTCCTGGAATACCAGCTTCAGGAAGGTGATTAGCTAAAAATTCTTCATCAATTTCAACGTTTTCTTCAGTTGCTTGCATTTGAACGCTCACAAATAAGTTACCAAACGTGTTGTTGTATTGAATTGCTTGTTCAGCACGGCCCGCACCGGTGTAACCACCGTCAGTACCCATATTAAAGCTACCCGCAGCTTCAGCACCAAATGCATTTAACATATCAGTAGGCGCAGTAACGTTATAAATAGAACCCCATTGCTTACCTAAAGACACTGAGCCCCATTTGTCATGTTTGGCACCAACATATCCTAAACGAGTAGAAATGGTGTCATCAGCAGCACCAGGAGATAGACGACCATCACCATTAACAATAAGGTCCGAATTACTGGTTACTAAGTTTACAGCCCATTCAGCTTTAGCAAATGCAGTCCAACCGTCTTTCAATTCACGAGTAAACTCAAAGTTCACGCGTGAAGCACCATTTGCTAATTCATCATAGTCATCTGCAACTAAATAGTTAACTCCAAAGAAACCACCAACACTAAGTGCGTTTTCTTTATCTTTATAAATTTCTATTGCCGATGATGTGAAAGATGTTAAACCTAACGCTATTGCTGTAACGGCTACCGCTTTTGTATTTTGCATAAATGCCTCAATAAATGGATTTAAGTGTGAAACTCAAAAATAATTGACGCATTTATAGCAATACTAACTCATTGAAAAAAGAGCAAAAAACAAATAAAAACAAGGTAATACAAAACAAAACACTTATAAATTTCTTTGACAAATTAACTGTGAAATTTGATAACTTTGCTAAAGTTTTCCCAAACTATTCTATGCTTAATAAGCAATAACAGGTTAAACAGAAAAATATTCTTATGACAATTTTCGCCTATATAAAGACAATTTTTCCCATTTATAAGACCAGTAATGAACGATTTATTTTGTAAATATTAACCTTAAGTAAAGAAAACATGGAAAACAGATGTTCAAGATAACTTATTATATAAAGAAAAAAGCAAACATCAGCAGCGAAGAGTTTAAAAACTATTGGCTAGGGGAACACGCAGAATTACAAAAGGCCTATCTAGAAAAAATTGGCGTACGTCGTTATCAAAAGTGTGAAATTTTACCTGATCATCCTGTAGGTATTGCCAGCATTGAAGCTTACCAGACCGGCCCTATTCATTATGACTTTGTCGACCATTTACACTTTAACGATATTGAAACATTAAAAGCTGGTAGCCAGCTTGCTGAAGTTAAAGAGGCGATGCAAAGGTTATTTGAGTCAGAAAACCAGTACGTTGATATTGCCCAATCAAATATCAGCATGACTCATGACATTGCTCAGTTTTACCCGCATGATGCCGAAGATGTACATGCAACACCTGGCTCTGAATATGTTCACATTCATTATGTAGTGCGTAAATATTCTAAACTAACTCGCCAAGGTGCACAGTTACATTGGAACTCTTGCCATGGTGCTGTATCAAGGCAGGACATTAAGTATTCGGTACAGAAAAAATATGTACAAGCCCATGTAATAGATTCAACGTTTGTTGACTATATTGCTAACCTGCGCGGCTATGAAGTGTGTGATGACTTGATTGGCCATGCTGAAGGTTGGATTTCAACCGAGCAAGTAGCCCCAGATTTCCCAGCAGAAGAGTGTGCTGAAGTAGTTGCTATGTCGATGGACGATATTGACTTGTTTGCCGATAAAGATAGAGGCCGTTTATTTGTAACCCAAGATCACTACGTTATAGATAAGCAAATTATCGTACGCCCAATGCCTGCATTCTTTGGTGCGGTTTATTAACCACAGCTTAAAAATGAAAGAAAAAAGGGGTCAGTACCCTTTTTTATTTAGACTCCTGCATCATCTGCGCTCTATATGCCGAGGGCGCCATGCCACTCCATTGATGAAATGCCCGATTAAAATGAGATTTATCGGAATAACCTAGATCGGCGGCAATATCGATGATCTTTTTATCGCTGTGGATTAGCTGTTCTTTAGCAATATCAAAGCTTAGCTTGTGCAATACGTAAAAAAGGGGTCAGTACCCTTTTTTATTTAGACTCCTGCATCATCTGCGCTCTATATGCCGAGGGCGCCATGCCACTCCATTGATGAAATGCCCGATTAAAATGAGATTTATCGGAATAACCTAGATCGGCGGCAATATCGATGATCTTTTTATCGCTGTGGATTAGCTGTTCTTTAGCAATATCAAAGCTTAGCTTGTGCAATACGTGGCGAAATGTCACGCCTTCCTTACTCAACCTGCGCTGTATTTGTCGAAGCGATAAACCAAGAATTTCTGCAAGTTGCTGTAATGATGGCAAGCCTTCACCAAAATATGGCTTAATGGCTAAATACAATTTCTGCTGAAAGCTATTACTTTTTAATAATTCTAAATCATCATACAGTGACAGTAATTCAGGATGACTGGTACCAAGTTCTCCATTGTCGATAAATATGGCAGTGACATCCTGATTTGTCGCAACTAATGATTTTGGATAGTTGCGCTTGGTTACCGTCAGGTTTTTGCTTTGTTGCAAACGAATAGCTTTAGGTTGCCAGTTAGTACCAAGGTAGTGGCGGACAAAACAAATTAAATTGCTTAGTGCGATTTGCTCCATCAGATGAAAGTCGAGATCGTTAATCTCTACTTTGCCGCCAGTAAACCAAATACCATCGTCTTTGCTGTCGAGCCAGTATTTTGCATGAGTAGAATAACTACTGATGAATTTAACTAATATGGCAATAGCATCATGCAAAGTTATAGCTTCAGCGATTGCCTTATCAGCTATTTTTTGAATAACGGCCATGCCCTGCTCACTAACCAACTGAAAACCAAGATCGTCTTCTTTATTGGCATCACCACACAATTGCACAAAGTGCCAGAAGGCATGAACCGGCATAGGTTCATCATCATTGGCATTAAATACCGACATTGGCAGTTTCGACAGTGCCATCAGTTTTTCAACGGGGATGCCCTTACTTTTAAAAAACAAAATTGTTGGTCTGATATTTCCTGTCTTTACTAAGTGTATGTTTTTCATATTGTAATCAAGTGTAAAAGAGTGTTTGAATATTGAAAACGGTAGAAAATGGCAACCGAGATATTATCAGCCTAGACTAAACTATACAGCAAGTCACAAATATCTAATTTTTAAATTCCTATGAGGTGTATATCGATGAACGTGAAGTCTAAAATGAAGTTTGTTGCCGCTAGTGTATTAATTGCTGGGATGAGTATCAATAGCGTTATGGCTGCCCAAACCCTGTTCACCAATGTGAATGTTTTTAACGGCACTGAAGACAAAATTTACAGCGATTTAAATGTATTGGTTGATGGCAATAAAATTACCGTCATTTCAGCAAAAGACATTAGCGTTAAAGATGATGCTATGATCATCGATGGTACGGGTAAAACATTAATGCCAGGCTTAATGGATACTCATGTTCACCCGAATATGCTTATTGAAGGTGGTTTGCTCGCTATTGAATCAGCTCGCTGGGATGAAATTGGCGCCGTTGCAGCGGGTAACACCCAAGAGTGGTTATATGAAGGTTTTACTACCATAAGAGGTATGGGCGCCACACCAAATGGTTTAAAGAAGACTATCGACAAAGGCATTATTGATGGTCCTCGCATCTACCCTTCAGGTAGTTACATATCACAAACATCAGGCCATGCTGATATTGTCATGGCATCGATGCAGGAAAATCCTGAAAATAGTAACTTGGTAAAATTGGGCTTAACCCAACTGGCCGATGGAGAAGACGAAATTAGAAAAGCGGTTCGTCGTAACTTCGCCGTTGGTGCATCGCAAATCAAATTAATGATAGGCGGTGGTATTTCTTCGCTTAAAGGTCCGTTATTTGCCGCACAATTTACCGATGCAGAAATAACAGCAGCAGTTGAAGAAGCTGCAGCTCGAGATACCTATGTTGCAGTGCATGTTTATCAAGATAAACACGTACAACGCGCTATTCGCTTAGGGGTAAAATCTATCGAACATGGTCAGTTTATCTCTGAAGAAACCGCTCGCATGGGTAAAGAAGCAGGAGTGTTCTTCCAAGGGAACTTGGCAGGTATGTCGCCAGCACTCTTAGAGCACCCTGTTTACGGTGGTAATCCAATAGTGCGTGCTAAAGTAGAAGAGTTTATTGAAGACAGTAAAAACTACACTAATATAATCAGAAAAGTGCAACCTAACATGGCCTTTACTGCCGACTTAGTTAATGAATCTGGCGTTAATGCTCGTCGTCACCGCGACCATGAAAAATGGGTATGGTCAAAAGAGTACGGCAACTTTATTGCCTTAAAATCTATGACCTCATCAGCAGGCGAATTGGTTGCAATGTCAGGTGGTTCAAACCCATACCCTGGTAAATTAGGTGTGGTTGAAGTAGGCGCATTAGCCGACTTATTACTTGTAGACGGTAACCCGCTTGAGGACATCAGTGTAATTGGCGGTAACGAAAAATGGTTTGCGGCACCTGCTCGTGACAAAGGTATAAAAACATTAAAAGTAATAATGAAAGACGGTAAAATTTATAAAAACACATTATAACTCCCCTCTTTTCATATGAATAACATAGCCTCGCACTGCGGGGCTTTTTACTTCAGGGATGAAGGAATACCAACTTAACATGGATGTTATAAAGTTGGCTCACTTCAGGGATGAAGGAATACCAACTTAACATGGATGTTATAAAGTTGGCTCACTTCAGGGATGAAGGAATGCCAACTTAACATGGATGTTATAAAGTTGGCTCACTTCAGGGATGAAGGAATGCCAACTCCGTTTGTACTTTACAAGTGCTGATAAAATAGTCAATATACCATTTAATTGGTACTACCAATTTTAGTTTATATTTACCGTTTATTAAAAACCCCTTTGTAAACAGCACCTTTCAATCACAGCACATGTAATCAACTGTAAGTCCTCAAACATTTTAGTTAAGGTCAGCCATGGCAAATAAATCAGCAACAACACAATCGTCTAAATCATCAATCATAGCTAAAAAGCTCGAAACCATGATCATTGACGGTTCATTAACGGAAGGGCAAAAACTGCCTTCAGAAAGAGCATTAAGTCAAACACTTAAGGTTTCCAGGAACTGCCTTCGCGAAGCTATTAAAGAGCTAAACGCTCGCGGCGTTCTTGAAACCAAGCGAGGTAGTGGCACCCATGTGGCTTTGTTTAAAGATATACAGCCTAGTCGGTCGCTGATTGATTTATTAAATAACGATAAAAAGACTTTGACGGATATGTTTTATGTTCGGCGTTTATTGGAAAGTGAAGCGACCAAGCTGGCAACAATAAATGCGACTAAACAAGATAAAGACAAAATTAGCGAAGCTTTTCAGCAACTTGTTAATTTAGAGCATTCAGATGATGGCTCAGCTGTTGCCGAAAAAGATATCGCCTTTCATCGCAGTATTTATATGGCAGCAAATAATCAGGTGTTATTGCTCGCGCTCAACAGTATTCGCGATTTGATGATGAATTTTATGTATATGCTAGGCGATAAAGTTTACCCATTTGCACAAAATCATCGCGATTTAATCGCCCAGCATCAACGTATTTATGACGCCATAATCAAAGGCGATGCGCAAGAGGCACAAGATGCGGCGAACGCTCATATTGATGCGGTAAAACAGTATATAAAATTAAAATAACAAATGCCCTGCTATTGGGCAAAAACACTTTGGGGAAATAATCATGAGTTCATTGAACCGCTGCTTCAATATTAATGATTTAAAGAAAAAAGCGAAAAGAAAATTACCAGCGACCATGTATCACTATATGGCAGGTGGAGCCGATGACGAATGGAGTTTAAGACGTAACAGTAGTGCCTTTGATGATTATCAACTGATGCCGAATCAGTTAAATGATGTATCTAAAGTGAACATCTCAACGAAGGTTCTCGGTTGTGATTTAAAAATGCCATTTTTCTTAGCGCCTACCGGTATGAGCCGCCTATTTCATCATGATAAAGAATTTGCCGTAGCAAAAGCCGCCGAAAAGATGGGCACATTGTATAGCCTATCAACCATGGCGACTACCAGCATAGAAGATATTGGCTCGACAATTGATTCAGATAAAATGTTTCAAATTTACATTTTTAAAAACCGTGAGCTGACTAAAGAATACGTAAAACGCGCAAAATCGGCAGGTTACAAAGCGCTTTGTTTAACTGTAGATACCGCTATTGCGGGCAACCGTGAACGTGATCATTATTATGGCATGGGGATACCGCCGAAATTAACTATGAAAAGCATGCTTAGTTATATGACTCACTGGCAGTGGGCATTCAACTTATTACGTAATAGTGACTTTAAGCTTGCCAATATATCACATTGGGATACCAGTTTATCAAAAGGCACCATGGGCTTAATTCAATACGTTAACTCTCAGTTTGATGCATCCGTTACCTGGGATGATGTTGCCTGGCTTTGCGAGCAATGGGATGGCCCGTTTGTGCTTAAAGGTTCACAATCGGTGTTAGATGCTAAAAAAGCAGTCGAAGTAGGCTGTAGTGCAATGATGGTATCAAACCATGGTGGCCGTCAGCTTGATTTTGCCCCGGCGCCAATTGATTGTATCGCGCCAATTCGAGATGCTATTGGTGATTCGCTCGAACTGATTGTTGATGGCGGCATCCGTCGCGGCTCTGACGTAGTTAAAGCACTAGCACTTGGCGCTAATGCTTGCTCTATTGGCCGTCCATATTTATATGGTCTTGCTGCTGGAGGTCAAAAAGGTGTCGAAAAAACAATCAACATACTAAGTAGTGAAATAGAACGAACAATGGCCCTGCTTGGCTGTAAATCTGTAGATGAGATCAACAGCGAACATCTAATCATTAATAATCACATTAAATAATAAAACCAATAAAAAAGAGAAGTATTGTGGAAATATTAGTTTTAATCTTATCGTTAGCGCTATTAATTTGGCTAACCATGCGTGGTGCCAACCTTATTGTCGTTGCGCCATTTTGTGCGTTAATTTTAGCGTTTTTCAGTGGTATAGATATTGCCACCGTTGCCGAGCACGGCTTTACCTTTATCTATATGAAGGGCTTTACCAGCTTTTTTGCCTCCTGGTTCTTAGTATTTTTGCTCGGTAGTATATTCGGTAAACTAATGGAAGATTGTGGCGCAGCAGAAAAAGTATCACATTATATTATGACTAAAGTTGGCAGCGAAAGAGCTGCCGTTGCGGTTGTACTAGCCTGCGCCGTACTAACCTACGGTGGAGTTAGTGTTTTTGTTGTCGCTTTTACTTCTTATCCCATTGCGTTAAGCCTGTTTCGTGAAGCTAATTTGCCTCGACGCTTTATTCCCGGTTGCTTAGCATTTGGCTCTGCTACCTTTACGATGACCACAGCAGGCTCTCCAGAAATTCAAAATTGGATCCCTATTAAATATTTGCACACATCACCTTGGGCCGGCTGGGAAGTGAGTATTCCAGTTGCAATTTTTATGGCAATAGCCGGATTCATTTGGCTGAATAAAATGATCACTACTGCCGTTGCCAATGGTGAGAACTTTGAGCACCGTGACAACGATCCGCATCCCGACGAACGTAATTTACCTGCTCTATTGCCATCGTTGCTGCCATTATTTTCTATCGTAGTCGTTAGCTTTCTTGGCCACGAAACCTTGCACCAAAACGCATTAGTTCTTGCCTTATTAGTAGGCTGCATTCTAACTTACCTACTCAATATCAGTCATTTTCAAAATATCGAAAAAGCCTTAAACGATGGGGCTTATTCTGCCTTAATCGCTACAGGTAATACCTGTGCGGTCGTTGGTTTTGGTGCGGTTGCAAAAATGACCCCTGGCTTTGATATCGCCATGGACTTTGTGATGAGTTTACCTGGCAGTGGCTTAGTCAGTGCTTCGGTAGCGATTATTATCATCGCTGGCATTACCGGCTCAGCTTCTGGTGGTCAATCAATTGCTCTACCCGAGTTAGCTCCACATTATTTAAACTCTGGAGTAGATGCCGGCGAATTACATCGCGTCGTAGCGATCAGCTCTGGAGCCCTAGATTCATTGCCTCACAATGGTTATGTCGTGACCACTGTTCGAGCTATTTGTGGCGAAAGTCATGCGTCAGCTTATGGGCCAATATTTGCGTTAACGGTGATATTGCCGCTTATTGGCACGGTAATGGCAGTTGCATTATTTGGCTTATTTTAAATTATTAGTATTAAGCATATTTTATACAAACCCAGCACCAAGCTGTCCATAATTGACATATGAGTTGCCGCTAATGACCTACGCTTTATCTTAAACTACATGGACAGACCACAAGTTTAAGTTCATGCTAATAGGCAATAAGATAACACGTAGATAAAATATTTAAGGTAGTTCTATGTCTTCTATTACAGACTTTTCAGGCAAAGTTGCCATCATCACTGGTGCTGCTCAAGGTATAGGTAAAGCTGCAGCAAAAGCGTTTGCAGAAGCCGGCGCAAATTTAGTAATTACTGATTTATCAGCCAACGTAAATGATTTGGCTGGCGACATTATTAATGAATTTAATGTAAAAGTTGAAACATTAGTCGCTGATATATCAAAACCTGATACCGCAAAAGAAATTTGTGATATCGCCATAGAAAAATTCGGCCGTTTAGATTTTGCCTTTAACAACGCAGGCATTGGCGGTAAACCTGCTCATGTGAAAGACTTAGCCGATGAGCAGTGGTTAAATGTTATTAATATTAACTTGAATTCAGTTTTTTACTGTATCAAGCAGCAAGTACCTGCCATGCTTAAAAATGGCGGTGGCGTTATAATTAATAATTCTTCTGTTTGTGGTTTACGCCCTATTGATGGTTCAAGTATTGAATACACTGCCGCAAAACACGCTGTAGTTGGCCTAACTAAGCAAATCGCGGTTAATCATGGCGCTGAAGGCATTCGTTGTAATGCTGTTTGCCCAGGGTTTATCGCTACTCCTTTGACTGCAGATCAAGACACTGATTGGTTCTTATCTCGTATCCCACAAAAGCGTTTAGGCACAGCCGAAGATATCGGCAAAATGGTGCGTTCGCTTTGCTCCGATGATTCAAGTTATGTAAATGGTGTTGCCTTGCAAGTGGACGGTGGTTATTTACAAACCTAACAACTAAATACATATTTAAACGCAAAATAATCACGAAAAAGGGCTTTTTTATTAAAAAGGCCCTTTTTTTTATAATATTTGCACAAAAGATTGTTACTACTTGTTGCTACACTCAGATACCCCTTTGATTTGAGAGAGCTATAATTATGATAACAACAGTAGCTAATAAAAATTTGCCTATGAGTGAAAAACCGTTTAACCCTATGTCAGTTGTTCGTTTATCCGGCGCATTCATGGCGTATTTAATCGGCTCTGGTTTTGCTACAGGTCAAGAAGGCATACAGTTTTTTGTCAGTTTTGGAATCAATGGTTTAATTGGCTGTATGATCAGTTTTATTCTTTTAACTTATGTATGCAACATATTATACAAAGTTGGTTTCAAGCATGGATTTAAAAGAAATGAAGATGTATTTGTGCATTATTGTGGTAACTATGTTGGCAAGTTTTTAACCTGGTATACAATGATTTTCATTGTTGCTGTGTACGCTATTATGCTATCGGGTACCGGTGCAACAATAGAGCAGCATTATGGACTTCCTAGTTATATCGGAACCGTACTAATGGCCTTACTATCTGGCGGTACTTTGCTGATGGGTCTTCGAAAAATAGTCAATATAATTGCCATAATTGGCCCCATAATAGTCGCCTTTACCATTTTGATATCTATTTTAACTTTAGTTGAAACGCCAGTAACTATTGTAGAAGGTGCAGCGAAAGTTGCAGAAATGGATATATTAGCAGCATCAAATAACTGGTTAATGTCGGCGTTATTGTATGCGGGCTTAATGATACCCGGTCTTGCAAGTTTTCTTCCTGCATTAGGGGCAAGTGCCAAGTGTGAAAATGACCTAAAATATTCGTCTATTTTAGGTCCACTATTATTTGTTGGTGCATTATTCCTATTGGTACTTGCACTAATGGTTAAAGTTGACGTTGTTAATAGCAGTCAAATTCCAGTAATGGCATTAGCGAATGATGTATTGCCTGTTTATGCTTCAATCTTTGCCATCATTATTTTTTGTGGAATTTACACAACAGCAACCCCACTATTATGGACCGTTTGCTCTCGCTTTGCTGAAGATAAAACGCCGAAATATAATACCTTGGTAGTGAGTCTTGTTCTTCTTGGTTTAATAGGTGCTACTTTATTACCATTTGCACAGCTAGTTAACTGGATTTACCCAACTGTTGGTTACGCCGGCCTTGTATTCCTTGCTTGTGCTATTTTCAAAAATATGCGTTCGTACAAAGCAAATAAATAAGCCTAGTTAACGGTTATATTTCAAAGTCATAGAGTCGTTGTAAAATAAAAACAGCAGTACGATTATCTTAGATAAAACTACTGCTTTTTATGACTATTTATTTATAGCTATAGGTTTATTTTTGGCGAAGATGGCAAAAATAAAAAATGTACAAGCTGTTGCTAAGGCAAGCAGGTTGAACAAGCCGTCGTATGAATTACTTTGATCCAGCATTTTACCTGTCAAACTTATAATAAAAATACTGGCTAAAGAGCCAATACCGGCAACAAAACCATAGATAACATCTGAATGTTTCGGGAATAATTCGGAAGCGAGAGGTACATAACCAGTTACACAAATACCGAGTCCAGTAAAAATCATTACAATTAAGGCAAGTGCTTGAAACAGTGATGGTGCAAACGTTAACAGATAAAAACCAGCAATAATTAATACCATACCGGTGCAAGTTACCAGCTTACGAATTTTTAGGCTCGCCATACCTCTGTGTAATAATTTATCAGCCACTAAGCCAGTTAATGGTGCGATAAAAGATAACACCAACCATGGTAAGATTGAATATAAACCAGCTTTTGATATGGACAATTCAAAGGTATCTACAAAGTAACTTGGCAACCAGCTTGCTAACGCAAACGCTATCGTGCCCATCACCATACCAATAAAATATAAAACTAATACTGGTGGTGCAATTAGCAACGCCTTATACGGTATGCTGCGTTTTTCTTTTATAGTGTTATTATCCTCGACGCTTTGATAAATATTTTGATTTTTATTAGGCACTAGCTTGAACCAAAAATAGGCCCAGATTAAGCCCATAATGCCAAATATATAAAACACAGACTGCCAGCCAAACCATATAATTAATGTACCGGTGATCAGTAACGAGAACACACTTCCAATAGCAGTAGACATATTCATTAAGCCATAAGATCTTGATAGTTCGTCTTTTTTCATCCAGTCATTTAATAATCTATAAGAGCATGGAAATGCTGCCCCCTCGCCTAACCCCAAAAAAATACGAGCAACAATTAATGCAGAAAAAGAAATGCTTGCAGCCAGTGGAGTGATTAACGTGAATAAAGACCAGAACATAACTGCAATCGCAAAAACCAGATAGGCGCCAAAGCGATTAGATAATAAACCACCAAGAATTTGCATGACTAAATAGCCAATAAAAAAACTTGATAGCACAAAGCCCTTTTCAGTATCGCTCCAAGAAAAAACACGCTGCATTTCTATAGAAGCTACTGAGACCATTACCCTATCGATATAACAGATAAATAAAGCGACAAGCACTAGAGAAAGCACTGAATAGCGTTTATGCCATTGCTCGCTTTGAAAAAATATTCTTAACAACGTATACAATCCTATTAATACAAAAGAAACTTCAATTAATAGAATAGCTTAAAAAAAAGGGGTCAGTACCTTTTTAGCTTTAATAAGCTAAAAGGTACTGACCCCTTTATGATTTTTGTTGTAACTAAACTATTTGCTTAAAACGGTTAACGCTAATGCAGCAACATCGGTGCCGATGAAGCCGCCACCGTTTTCAGCTAATGCGAGTTTTGCACCTTTAACTTGGCGTTCACCAGCTTCACCACGTAATTGCCAAACAAGTTCGGTAATTTGTGATGTTCCTGTCGCGCCAATAGGGTGACCTTTACGCATTAAACCACCAGAGGTGTTTACTGGAATTCGTCCGCCTAATTTAGTGTGGCCTTCTTCAATTAGCTTACCACCCTCGCCTTGTGGACAAAGGCCTAGGTATTCGTAGTACATAATTTCAGAAATAGCCGAGGCATCGTGTAGTTCAACTACATCTAAATCGCTTGGTGAAATACCGGTAGTGTTATAGATTTTTTCAGCACCAACTTTAGGACATTCTAAACCAGTATCTTCAGCGTAATCGTAGCCACTTGAAAGCTCCGAAGCTTCAACTTTAACCATACGGCTCATGCCAAGCTCTTTCGCTTTTTTCTCACTCACAATGATAGTGGCTGATGCGCCATCACCAATTGGAGAACACATTGGTAATGTTAATGGATAAACCACTTCGCGAGAGTTTAATACATCGTCAACAGTAATTACATCGCGATATTGGGCATAAGGGTTCATGCTGCCATGGTATGAGTTTTTAGCAGACACCGCCGCAAGTTGTTCACGAGTAGTACCATACTTTTGCATATGGTCCAGTGCCCAAGACACATAAATATCGATAAATACACTGCGGTTAGTACCAGCACCTTCATCAACAGGCATACCAAGTGCCTTTAACTTTTCACCGACTTCAGCCAGCAGTTCATCGTTTTTCTCTACGTCAATACCACCAGAGAATACACCAAAGGTTTTCAATTTATCTTTATGGAATAACTTTTCAACACCAAAGGCTAAAACAATATCGTAAGCGCCCATTGTTACCATAGAGCAGGCTTGTTGAAACGCAGTAGCAGAAGATGCACAAGCATTTTCAATGTTGATTACTGGAATTTTACCTATACCCATATCACGTAATATTACTTGCCCAGGTACACAGGTTTGGCCCTGCAACACACCAGCACCAACATTACCGCAATAGGCCGCGTTCAGCTCTTCTTTGCTAATACCGGCATCTTCTAACGCGATATAAATTGCTTCACTGGCAAGTGATTTTAATGAACGGTCAAGGTGTTTACCAAACTTGGTCATACCAACACCGGCAATATATGCATTTTGTTTCATTTTAAATTCCTAGTTTACAGCGCGATCTTTACCAGACCAGTACGTCTTACGAAGGTCTGCTTTCATCACTTTTCCGTTTGGAGAGCGTGGTAAGTCATCTATAAAATCAACGGTTTTAGGGGCTTTAACAGAGCCTAATTTAGCTTTAACCGCTAAGATAAGTTCTTCTTCCGTAGCTGTTTGACCTGGTTTTAACTGCACAACAGCTTTTACTGATTCACCCCATTTCTCATCAGGAACACCAATAACTGAACATTCTTGTACAGCGGCGTTTTCAGAGATAACTTGTTCAACTTCATTAGGGTAAACGTTAAAGCCACCAGTAATGATTAAATCTTTACTTCTATCAACAATCTTAATGTAACCATCTTCATTCATTACACCAACATCACCAGTCCATAACCAACCTTTTTTATGAGCCTCGGCTGTCGCTTCAGGGTTATCTAAATAACCTAATGTTACTAAACGACCTTTAACACAAATTTCGCCGGCTTCACCGCGAGCAACCTCTTTGCCGTCTTCACCTAAGATCTTGACCATATTAAGACCAGCAGGACGACCAATACCCGCTAAACGCTCTTCATTGATGTTGCCATCTTTGTCCATGTAATCCCATGGTGCTTTTAAGGTAATGGCAGCTGGTGCTTCTGTTTGACCATAAGCTTCAGTCATACAAGGCCCGAAAACTTTACATGCTTCTTTTAGTTTTTCTACTGAAGTTGGGGCTGCACCGACAACAAAATGTTGCAACGATGAGTAATCATAATTAGCAATGTCTTCGTGCGCTAACATCATGTACATAACGGTTGGCGGTAAAAATAAGTGAGTGACTTTGTGCTCGCTGATGTCTTGCATAATTGATAATGGGTCAACATGCTTAGTGATTACGTTTGTACCACCACGCATAAAGTGTAAGCAGCCCATAATGCCAGCAGAATGAGTCATCGGCGCAACAACCAAGTGAACACTATTCTCTTCAAATTTAAAGTGGGTAAACCAATTGATAGCGAATGTTTCAAGCGCTTCATGATTCATCAGTACGCCTTTCGACTTACCTGTTGTGCCACCGGTAGGAAAAATTGCCGCAAGTTCATTAACGCTTTGTTCACCAACTTGATGAAACTCCACTTGGCCGGCAACGAAATCTGTTAACGACTGACCTACTTCGCCTTCTCCTGTAATGCATACAAACGCTTTAATTGAAGGCACTTGTGCTGCAATCGCTTTAACTTCAGCATTGAAACAGGCATCGTAAAACATAATATCCATGTTAAAACGATCAGATAAATCAACATTCACTTCAACGCTGTTGCGCGGATTAATTGGCAACCAAATACTTTCAGCGCGCATTAAACCAAGTAGTGCTAGCCATGCATCGTTTGAGTTTGGAGCATATACACCCACTCTTGCACCTTTACTAAAACCATTACCGTGGATAGCAGCGGCTATTTTGTGGATTTCTTTATCCGCTTCACCATAAGTGTACTTACTGGTGTTATCTACAAACGCTTGATTGTTTGCGTGATAAGCTACGCCTTGATCCCAAAAATCGATAATACGCATGAATACGTCCTTTTTAATTTATTACTTACTATTTTCTGATTAATTGTTGTTAATCAACCACTAATGACAAAATACTAATTTATTGTTATTAAGAAAAATAAGGCGCCCAAATGGACGCCAAATTATTTTTGCAAACTGTTTCTAGATATCAGTAACAGTTAGTTTTAGTGGGAAAAATTGTTTTAACTGACCAAGAAGGTATTTGTAATCTACTGCTTCACAAGCTGTAGCAAAACCCGCTTTAGATGTGCCGCTAGCAATTAATTTTGCAGCAGTTGCCGCTTGGATCATACCCGTTTGTGTATAAGGGCTAGTAGATTGCATTACTACTTTCTTACCACCAGCAGAGCCCGTACCAACAGCAAAGTCACAACTACGGTGAACAAGTGTTTCTTCACGTGGTGGCGTGAATGGTGGAACAGCATCAACCATTTTCTTCATTTCAACAACTTGTTGATCTTCAGGAAGAGTACGGAAGTTTGCTTCAAAATCTTGTTGAAGAGCAATTACGCCTTCCATCACTTCGCGGTTTGCAGTACCAGAGTATTGACGACAAGTACGAACACGAGGGTCATTTTTAAATACTGTTGGTAATGTACCACCACCCCATGGGTGAACGATTTGATTTACAGCATAGCCTGGTACTTGAATTTCATAACCTTTACCTGCGGGCCATGACACAAATTCATTGTTCATCAAGTATTGTGCATCGTGGCTGAACAAAGAGTATATTGATTGAGTAGATGCGTGAGTTGGTACAAAGTTACCAGCAGTTGCCACTTCTAATGTATCAATATCCCCTTCTTCTAAACAAATACGTGCACAAATTTCAGCTGGCGTGTACATATAAGCTGTACAAGGAGCCATCAATAAACCTTTTGCTTCAAAATCAGCAGCAAATTTTTCGATAATAGTTTTAACAAATGCTGGCTCACCAGTAGTATCAATGTAGTGACAGTTTGCATTAAGTGCTGCTTCAACAACTGTTTCACCGTAAGTTTCAAATGGGCCAACAATGTTACAAACAACTTGAGCACCTGAAAATAATTCAGTTAATGCTTCAACAGAGTGTTCAACGGCAGCAACTTCATAATCAGCAGTTTCGATACCAGGAACGTTTTGCATGATTTTTTCTAATTTTTCAGCGTTACGACCGGCTGCAATGAAAGGGATATTGTATTGACGTAAAAATTCACATACTAAACGGCCGGTATAACCACTTGCGCCGTATACTACTACTGGTTTGTTTGAACTCATGTTCACTCCTGTTGTGCTTCTAATAAGCATTAATGTTTATAAACAAAACTGCTGTTATTTTATTTTTTTGGCAATTTTGTAAAAAATGTAATCGCTTGTCATCATCCCAAACTATGTAAAGTTTAACTGGTCAAAAGTATCGAAACTAAGGTCAAAACTTAGAAATAAACCACTATTTTCAGCATATACCTACAATTTACTTACAACTTTTAGCTTTATAAAAAATACAGATTATTTTGCTAAGTACTTTCACTTAATTAAAATACAGGTATAATTTTTCTATCTCCTTATTTCACAGCAATTAAAAAAATCATCTTGAGATCTGAATGAATAACGACTCGCCTAGCAGTTACTATGGGAACATCAGTGCCATCACCCTAGCGTTAAAAGCAAGAGGGATTGATGTGAATTCGTTATATATACAATCGGGGATTAATATTGCTGATTATAAGGATGGCTCAAAACGCATTCCTAACAATTTAATTGAGCGTTTTGTTGAATTGGCAATAATCGAAACCAGCCCAACGTTAAGTTTTGATAGTGTTAACCAACTCAGTCCCGCAAGCTACCATGCTCTTGGCGTTGGATTGCTTTATAGTGAAAATCTGCGCTCGTTTTGTAAACGCTACGAGCGCTACTTCACGCTAATTTCTACCATGCTAAAAATTCGTTATGTTGAAACCGACATAGAAGCAAGGCTTGAATCAGTTGAAGATGCCGACATTTGTAGCTTAGTCACAAACTTTGATTCAGATTGTTTTGTTGCCAGTACCCTGAAGTTTTTACGCATGACAATGGGGCCTCAATACTTTCCAAAAAAAGTATCCTTAATTTGGACCCCCCCGGTAGAAATTCAACCGCAATATTTTGATTTGTTCGGACCTAACATTGAGTTTTCAGCGAATAAAACTGAGATTTATTTCGACGTAAATGATTTAGATAAAGAACTTTTTAGCGCGAATATTGAATTAGCACGAGAAAGCGACAAAACCGTCACTAAGTTTTTAGAAAAAACCGCGACTATCGATATAGAATCACGGGTCTACGCTAAAATAATTGAGTTTTTACCATCAGGTGATTGCTCACGAGAACGCGTAGCAGATGCCCTAAAGATGTCTCCTGGTACATTGCACAAAAAATTAAAAGCAATTAATACCAGCTATAAAGAGCTGCTCGATCATATTTGTAAAGAACTTGCCCAGCAATACATTGGCACCGACGGTTTAACTATAGGTGAAGCCGCATACCTATTAGGTGTATCTGATTGTAGTAATTTCTCCCGCTCATTCAAACGTTGGGTAGGTATGTCACCTAGTGAATATAGAGAGTTGAAATTTCAAGGCTAAGTGGCATTATTTGGCATTTTTTGCCAAATAATGCCATCATTAAGAGTAAGTAAGTTTGGAGTATGACAATGGCAACTATGAATGTATCAATGCCTGATCCTATGCGTGAATGGGTACAGCAGCAAATTGAAGGTGGAAAATATGCAAGTTCCAGTGATTATTTACGAGATCTAATTCGTCGAGATCAAGAGCAAAAAAACAAATTACTTGCATTACAACTGGCCATTAATGAAGGCATAGAAAGCGGTATCAGCAATATGACCATGGATGAGATATTAAAGGAAGCTAAAAAAATAGCGTAGCTAAATAAAAGGATTTAACCATGCAAATACAACGGACCGTAGCTGCAAGTAATGATTTAATTAACATCTATCGATATTCCCTCAAAGAATATGGGCAACAACAAGCTGAAAAATATTTTACAAACATTGATTCAGCCATTCAAAAAATTGCTCTTAACCCATATTTTTATGTCAAAAGAGTTGAGTTTACCCCTGCGATTAGAATATGCCCTGAACGTAAACATTTAATTATATATGATCTACAGGCAGACTCTATTTTAATAATCCGCATACTGCATTGTAAAATGGAGCTAAAGGAGCACTTATAACAGAATTCAAAACCATCCATGGCAATTCTAAGTTAATTCATCCTTGAAACAAAAAAACCGTCATGAAGACGGCTTTGTTGTTTTTATAAGTTGTGTCGTCCTGCAAGGAATAGATTAATTAAATTCCACAGATGCATCAATTAACCAATCCCAAAGGAAACGAGCTAAACCACGGTCAACGTAAACATTATATTTACTTTGAGTTATGTGATCTAAAATCACTGGAATTTCAGCAAATTTTGTTACTGTACAGCTATTAACAGCAAATTTGCTATGCATATCAAGTGAGCAGCCTTTTGACATAAGCTCTACCACTTCATTACCCGTTAACGTAAAGCCAACACGGCTATCGGTATTTAACGTGGTTAAAGATATAAAGTTATCTTGTAAAGTGATCAACTTTTCTAATATTTCCAACTCTTGCTCAATTGGCATGCTAACCAACCACTCATTTGGGTTTAACCACATGATGCGATACGTTTCATTAGCGCTTGCTGTACAAGCTTTAGTTGGTAGTGCTACCCCAAGTAGGCTTTTAACAGCTTGTAAAAATGCTTCATCTGAACCTGGGCCTTGTAAACGAACAAGACCTGTTGCACAAATTTCTTCAAAGCTTACATTGGCATTTTGCCATTTTGCTTCACCGACTTGCTGATGAAGTTCAGCTAAGGTTGAAGTGACAAATAACTTTGGATTACTCGACATTGATACGGTCTCCTTTCGGGTCGTAATGGGCTGCTTTAGTGATAGTACATGGGATCACTGTACCTCGATGGAATGCGTACACTGTATCGCCAATACGCTTATTACCACCTTTAACTAAACCAATTGCAACGGATGCATTTAGTGTTGGGCTCATAACCGATGAAGTTACAAAACCTTGACTATTCATTGGCGCTTTAAATACAGACTCATTAATAATATGAGCACCTAAAGGTAGCTCTTGTGTTGGGTCATTCGCTTTAAAACCAACAAATTGATGGCGGTTTTCATCCTGATCAGCTGGACGAGATAACGAACGTTTACCGATAAAGTCACCTTTCTTTTTCGATATAGGCACAGCCCAACCAAAATCTAGTGGCGTACTAGTACCTAAGGTATCTAAGCCAATTACTAAGTGACCTTTTTCGATACGCATCCAGTTTAATGCTTCAGTACCAAAAGGAGTAATGTCGTATTCTTCACCGGCAGCCATGATCATTTCTGAAAGTGCTGTTGCGTATCGGCTTGGTATATTAATTTCAAACGATAATTCACCGGTGAAGCTTGCACGTAATACGCGCACAGGTACACCATCAATTTGACCAAGTTTCATTTCCATATGAGCAAAAGCGTCTTTGCTTACATCTATACCAGTATCTAGTTTTTCCATCACTTTACGTGCGTTCGGGCCTGATATTTTAATATCAGCCCACTGGGTAGATACGTTAGCAACCAATACTTTATAATGCGGCCACTCGGCCTGCCACTCTTCTAGCATTAATGCTATTGATGCAGCACCTGCAGAGGTGGTATTTAATAAGAAGTGATCATCAGCGAAACGAACCACAATACCATCATCAATGAGTGAACCTCGTTCACTACACATTAAACCGTAACGTGCTTTACCTACTTTAACTGTACCTATGTTATTTACATAAATACGGTTTAAGAATTCAGCAGCATCAGGGCCTTTAACTTCAATTTTACCTAACGATGAATAATCAAGTACACCAACAGAAGTACGAACCGCATTGATTTCACGAATTACCGCTTGTTCTTTACTTTCGCCCGCTTGCGGGTAGTAATCAGCACGTTGCCAACCATAATCGATAAACACAGCGCCATTGTCTTCATGGAATTTTTTCGCCGCCACTTGTAAGCGAGGACGGTATTGTTCACCAATATCACGACCGGCTATAGCACCTATTGTAATTGGCGCATATGGTGGACGAAACTTAGTCGTACCCACTTGTGGAATTGGTCGGTTCGATAGCTCAGCCATTACAGCTAAAGCATTAACGTTAGAAGTTTTACCTTGATCGACGCTCATACCGTTAGTGGTATAACGCTTAACGTGTTCAACAGATAACATGTTTTCACGTTGGGCAAGTTCAATATCAGCAACTTTTACATCGTATTGAAAATCTAGCCATTGTTTATCTGAAGGTGAATTTTTAGTATACCAATACGCTTGAATGGCTTGAGTTTCGTCATCAGCACACTGATGTTCACTCTGAGCCGTCACCGTTGTATTTGTTACTTTACTTACCGCATCAGCGCCAACAGAATAACCCGACTCAAGTACTGTTTTTAATGAAAAATGACCATCTGCAGAGCCAGTAACTTTAACTGCTTGTGTACAATTACCACGTGGTACTAAACAAGCTTTTTCATCAATGTAATCTAATGAACCACCCGCTTGTGAATATAAATGAATCGTTGGCGTCCAACCACCTGACATTGCGAGTAAATCACAACTTATTTTGGTATCAACACTTTGCAGCGCACCGTTGTCATGTTTAGCAATAGATACCGCTTTTAAGCCTTTTCGGCCATGTACTTTGGCAATGGTATAACCATGGTAAATAGTAATACCTTGGTTGGTTGCTTGTTGTTGCCAGAAACCATTAGCATTGGCGCGTGTATCAACAATAGCGACAACTTCACCGCCAGTACCATGAAAATCTAAAACGGCTTGGTAAGCACTGTCGTTATTGGTAACGAACACGGCTTTATTACCAGCAGAAACACCGTAACGGTTAATATAAGTTTGGACCGCGCTGGACAACATTATTCCTGGGGCATCGTTATTAGCAAATGCCAATGGACGCTCAAGACTACCAGTAGCTAGTACTACACGTTTAGCTCTAATTTTCCAAAAACGCTCTCGAGGTAAATCTTTATTTACTTCACTATTTTTTGTTGCCGGACCTAAGTGATTTGTAACACGCTCGATTGCAACTAAAAAGTTTTGATCGTAATAGCCACTCACCATAGTGCGTTTTAATAATGTCACATTATCTAACGCGTTAAGTTCGCTAATTGATTGTGCAACCCACTGCATTGCAGGCTTGCCATCAATTAATTCTGCCGATGCCAGTAGAGAACCGCCAAATTCAACGTCATTATCAACCAACATTACTTGCAAACCTTGGCGGGCAGCGGTTAATGCTGAGGCAATACCAGATGGGCCAGCACCAACGACTAAGACATCAGTATGGCGATGACGTTTTTGGTAAGTATCAGGATCTCGTTCAGTTGGGCACTTACCAAGACCGGCAATATTACGTACTAAACCTTCATACCAACTCCAGTTTGGCCACATCATCGTTTTATAATAAAACGATGCAGGAAAGAAACGGTGGAAATAACCCAATAAACCAAATACGTCATTGTTAACGTTTGGCCAAGAGTTTTGACCTTGAGCTGTTAAACCATCGTATAAAGGTACTAAGGTGGCGCGCGCACTTGGCTCTGAATAAGCCGAATCTGGTTCTAATTGAACTAATGCATTTGGCTCTTCAATACCCGCAGCCATTAGGCCACGCGGACGATGTAATTTAAAACTACGACCAACAATTTTAACGTCATTAGCAAGCATAGCTGAAGCTAAGGTGTCGCCCTGAAAGCCCTGGAATTTTTTGCCATCAAAACTAAATGTTAATGGCTTATTTGTATCTACACGATGGAGATTGCCTAAGCGTTTTGCATAAGACATTATTTAGCCTCCGGTTCTGCGCTAGCAGCGCTACTATCATTAGTAACTACTGTAATTTCATGAGTGATGGTATTTCGGTCAATGGTGAACCACTGACGACAACCATAAGTATGACGCCACAACTCTCGTTGCAAGCCCATAGTATTTTTACGAACGAACAAGTATTCTGCCCATTCTTCATCTGTTACATTTTCAGGTTGCTCAGGGCGAATAATGCCCGCCTGACCACCACAGGTGAATTCATCTTCATCACGATCGCCACAAATTGGGCAAGGTACTATCATCATTTTGTTCTCTCCTTATGGAGTAATATTTTTCTATCAATTAAGCTTTAAAACTTAGTAATAAGCTCTTTGTTGGTGGGTAAAGGTGGTTTAGGCAAGGCACTTGAAGCGACGTTTAGTACACTAAACGAGCGCCAAGTAACGCAGCATAAAACGCTTTTACCCCCAACAAAGTTAATGAGGGATGCCGGCAGCGGCTGCCTCGTCTATCATCTCGCCTCTGGCAAAACGACCTAAATCGAATTTCTCAACTAAGTGATGCGGCTTATTGTTTGCTACCGTATACGCTAGTGTTTCACCACCAGCAGGAATGCCTTTAAAGCCACCTGTGCCCCAACCTGTACTGATGTACATATCTTTTACAGGAGTTAAACCAATAATCGGGGTCGAGTCTGGAGAAATATCAACAATGCCGGCCCATTGACGCATTAATTTTAAGCGACTAAATAATGGAAAAATTTCACACATAGCAGCAAGTGTATGTTCAGTTGGATTGATATTTCCGCGTTGACCAAATGATGGATAAAAGTCAGCAGTACCACCTACTAAAATTTCACCGCGGTCTGATTGCGAAACATAACAATGTACTGGACCTGAGCCAACACAACCATGCATTACTGGCTTGATAGGTTCAGAAACCATTGCTTGCAAGGTTTGCGATTTAATTGGTAAGTCAAAGCCTGCCATATCTGCAATAGTTGAAGAGAGTCCAGCAACACAGCTCACCACTTTATCGGCTTTAATAACACCAAACTTGGCAGTTTCAACGCCAATGGCTTTGTTATTGCTGTCGGTTAATATATTGGTAACCGGGCACTCTTGAATAATATCTACGCCCATGTCAGAAGCACGTCGAGCATAACCCCAAGCAACGGCATCATGACGAGCTACACCGCCACGTTTTTGTACGAAACCACCTTGAATTGGATAACGGCCATTAGGATTTAAATCAATAACTGGCTCGCGCTCTTTTACTTGCTCAGGTGTAAGCATTTCTGAATCCACACCTTGTAGTAATAATGAATTTGCCGCACGCTCAATTAACTGCATTTCAACCGCAGAATGACCAAGTAGCATCACCCCGCCTTGGCTTAACATCACATTGTAGTTAAGTTCATTACCAAGCTGTTCATACAACTTTAGTGAGTGGTCATAAAAATTACTACTTTCTTCATAGAAGTAGTTTGACCGTACCATAGAGGTATTACGGCCAGTGTTACCACCGCCTAACCAGCCTTTATCGATAACAGCAACGTTGGTGATGCCGTGATTTTTAGCCAAATAATAGGCTGTTGCTAAACCTTGGCCACCAGCTCCTACAATCACTACATCGTAGGATTTTTTCGGCTCTGGCGAGCGCCATAATGGCTTCCAATTTTTATGACCGGTAAGCGCATGCTTGGCCAAATTAGTAAATGAATATTTTTCCATTTATAGATCTCCTTGAAAGATCTGATGAGTAAACAAAGTACCCACCGTTAGTTTATTCGCTTTCGCTAAACAGTTAGTTGTTGGGCAAAGCCGTTGATAAATTATCTTATGAGTTTATGTTCCATAAATGATTAAGATAATTTTGAAAACAATGCCGCCTAACAGCTAAATGTGACGCGAAATTATAGGATGATGGTTCGTTCGCCGTTAAGTATAATTCTGTCCTCAACGTGTAATCGTACGGCACGAGCAAGAGCCGTAGCTTCACTGTCATGACCAATTTCAATCATGTCTTGCACTGAAGTTGCGTGATCAACATGCTTAACTTCTTGAACAATAATTGGGCCTTCGTCCAGATCAGCAGTTACGTAATGAGCCGTTGCACCAATTAATTTAACACCACGGTCATAGGCTTGTTGATAAGGCTTAGCGCCTTTAAAACCAGGTAAAAATGAATGATGAATGTTGATGGCTTTACCACCTAACTTTTTGCATAAATCATCTGATAAAATTTGCATGTAACGGGCAAGTACTAATAGGTCGACATTTTCTTTATCCATCAACTCAAGAATTTGTGCTTCTTGCTGTGGCTTAGTCTCTTTAGTAATTGGAAAGTGATAAAAAGGTAAACCGTAAAATTCAACAAAATCACGACAATCAGGGTGATTTGAAAACACACCAACGATATCAATAGGTAAAACACCACCTTTCCATTTGGTAAGCAATACATTTAAACAATGATCATATTTACTTACCGCTAATAATACTTTTGGACGGTAGTCAGCGCTGCGCAGTTTATATTCCATGCTCAGCTCTTTAGCTAATGCATCAAATTTAACTTTAAACGTTTCGATACCATCTTTCATTTCACGGTCGTCAAACTCAATACGTGAATTATAAATACACGTTTCAGGATCGCCAAAATGGGTAACCTTAGTTACGTATGCTCCATTTTCATATAGAGCCGTTGAAAATTTAGCCATTAAGCCAAGTTGATCTGGGCACTTCAACGTTAAAATGTATTTGTTATACTCTACAGCAGGCATGGTTTATAACTCCCTAGTTATGTCTCAGGTTCAAATCACTAGAATTGAACTTAGTCTTAAATTCTGTTGCGATGATAATGACAAATTGCTTTTATGATTACTTGTCTTAAACTTTTTTAACAACGTCAAAAAGAATCTTGATAACATCAAAATTGCGAGTTATTCGCCTTGAAACAAGCAAACTTCCTAAAATAATAAGTAACTATTGGCC
Organism: Thalassotalea psychrophila; assembly: GCF_031583595.1. Taxonomy (NCBI): domain Bacteria; kingdom Pseudomonadati; phylum Pseudomonadota; class Gammaproteobacteria; order Alteromonadales; family Colwelliaceae; genus Thalassotalea; species Thalassotalea psychrophila. Next base: position 2,080,023 of record NZ_CP134145.1, on the reverse strand, counting down.
TAACTGTATTATTTATTAAAGTCACTCTTAACAATAATTTAGACGGTTAGTGTATTGATTTTATAAACCTGTAATATAAGTTCGTTTTTGACGAAAATTTTAGTCATCAAGACAAGTTATTAATTTACGCGAACGATAACATCTAAATAAATAATGTTTAACAAATCCAAAACACATAAAAGTGTGGGAAGTAGATAATGAAATTAAGCCAAAGTTATATGACTGGTGAAGGTACTGGTCAATTATTATATGAAACAATCGGCAATTGTTTTGACCGTATTGCAAAACAATATCCTGACAATGAAGCTCTGGTTGTTCGTTATCAAAACATTCGCTGGACTTATAGCGAACTTAAAAAAGAAGTAGATAAATTAGCAACAGGATTGCTTGCCTTAGGTATAGAGCCAGGCGATCGTGTTGGTATTTGGGGACCAAACAGTTATGAATGGGTACTAACTCAACTTGCTACAGCTAAAATCGGCGCACTTATGGTGTGTATTAACCCAGCGTATCGTTTGTATGAATTAGAATATGCCCTTAATAAAGTAGAGTGTAAAGCTATCATAAGCGCTGAAAGCTTTAAAACTAGTGAATATTTAACAATGTTGCAAGAGCTTGCGCCTGAGCTAAACACTTGTAAACCTGGTCATTTAAAAGCTGAAAAATTCCCACACTTAACCACCGTAATTCGTATGGGAGTTGAGCAAACACCCGGCATGTTTAACTTTGGCAATGTATGTGGCATGGGCTCTGAAGCTGGCAAATTAAAATTAGCCGAATTGGCATTTGAGCTACAACCCGATGATGCCATTAACATTCAATTTACATCAGGAACTACTGGTAATCCAAAAGGTGCGACATTAAGCCATAATAATATTTTAAATAATGGTTATAACACCGCTAATGGCATGCAATTCACATCTAAAGATAGGTTATGTATACCTGTTCCTCTTTATCACTGTTTTGGTATGGTATTGGGTGTTTTGTGTTGTATCACTACTGGCGCCACCATGGTGTTCCCAGCACAAGCATTTGATTCTCGCTCAACACTTGAAGCTGTGCATAAAGAAAGATGTACAGCATTGCATGGTGTACCAACCATGTTTGTAATGGAACTCGATCATCCAGATTTTAGTGACTATGATGTTAGCTCGCTTCGAACAGGCGTTATTGCCGGCGCGCCATGCCCTGAAGAGTTGATGAATAACATCATTAATAAATTGCATATGGATAGTGTAGTAATTGGTTATGGCCAAACTGAGGTTAGCCCAATTAACCATATGACCTTGCCTGATGACACGCTTGAAAACCGCACACAAACAGTTGGTCGTGCCATCCCTTATGTTGAAATTAAACTTGTTGATGAATCTGGTCGCGTTGTCGCCATTGGTGATCAAGGTGAAATTTGTACTCGCGGTTACTCGGTAATGTCGCATTACTGGAACGACGAAGAGAAAACCAAAGACACCATTAAAAATGGTTGGTTATACTCAGGTGATTTAGGCACCATGGACGAGCATGGCTATGTACGTATTACCGGTCGTATTAAAGACATGGTAATTCGCGGCGGCGAAAACATTTACCCACGTGAAATTGAAGAATTTTTATATACTCACCCACAAATATCTGAAGTTCAAGTATTTGGTGTAGTTGATGAAAAAATGGGTGAAGAAGTCTGCGCATGGATCCAACTTAAAGAAGGTGAAAACGCAACTGAAGACGATATTAGAGAATTTTGTAAGGGACAAATTACCCACTTTAAAATTCCACGATATATCCGCTTTGTTGATTCATACCCTATGACAGTTACCGGTAAAATTCGCAAAATAGACATGCGTGACCAAATGGCAAAAGAGCTATACGGTTAATTTATCCCTGAATTAAAAAAGAGCTGAATATCAGCTCTTTTTTAGGTTATAGCAACGGACTAAATATTTATCGGTTAGTGTTTCAATGTTTTGTCATTACTGATCATGGCATTGGCTTTTGCTATCGCTTTAGTCATTTTATCTCTAGGCATAATTTCGACTGCCGAATACGACTCTAATACACCTAAAGGAAGTCGCATTAAATAAATTGCTTGAATAAGCTCATCATCGTTCGGTAAGCGAACGATGATGTACTGCTTTTTATCACCTAAGCCATAGTAATAGGAAATTAACTTCCCTCCTACTGCTTCAAACGCTTTTTTAAGCGCTGTTTCACCAGCATTCATATCTGACTGCATTAAATATTTAAAGCCTTCGGCCGTTGGCTCTGCTATAAATATAAAGTGTCTGTCATCAGCTTTTTCTTGTGCTATTGAGCTAACGCTGAACAATAGTACAACACCTATAAACGCTTTAGCATAAAGCTTTTTATAATTAAATTTCATTGATTCAACCTTTTGAATTACACGAGCCTATGTTTTTAAAAGGCTCGTGAATGTTATATTTTTAGTAATTACTTCTTTAAATCACTAAACACTGGTTGCCCAGGGTTAACACCACTAATCACTTGCTCATTTTTAACGGTTTGGACGCCATTAACCAACATATCGGTGATACCGGTTGTTGCAAAAGCGGCATAATTTTCATCAGCATTATCGGTTACTGTATTTGCATCAAAAACAATAAGATCGGCATCAGTACCTAATTGCACCTTACCTTTGTTATGCATAGAAGAAATGCCACTTGTCGCTAAAAATTGTGCTTGCATGTAAGACATTTTACTAATAGCCAACATTAATGGCATTAACTTTTGCTCACGCGCCATACGCAAGACTTTCGCATGTGAACCAGCTGAACGAGGGTGGCCTTTTACATTTTTAGGGTCTGCATCGGCAGCTGCAAATTTACCGGTTGTCATATCAAATAATGGACCAGCGTCAGAGCCAATAATGACACTTGGATGCGATACTGCATAATTCATATCGGCCTCTTGTGCACCATAAAAGATTACTGGTGTTTGCGGCGCTTTTTTCAATAATGCATCAAAACTTTCTTTAGTCATGCGCGAGCCATCAGGGTGAATAATGTCTTCGTATGAACGGCCAAAACCAGGACCATAGTTTTCTGGTTGTAAGAAATCCGCAAACATAAAGGTATTGCCAAAGTTATATGGATAAACTTCACCAATCACTTTGATACCATTGGCATTGGCATCTTCAAACATTTGGATTGCATCTCTGGTTTCTGACAACGTTTGGTTATGAAAATGCTGTAATACCATAGGTGAATTTGAAATAGCGCCAGCAGAAATCACTTCTGCTAAAGACATATATCCACTTGTAGGTGGTTTTTGACCTGAAAAACGAGCGTGTACAAATGAAGGTAATTCATATTTTCCGGTAGCCTTAATCACGTCATAAATTTCAGGCGAAGAAGCACCATTACTGTAGTAACCAACTGTGATACCAAGACCAATTGCGCCTTGTTGTAATTGGTTATCAATTAACTCAACAATTTGTTGACGTTCTTCAGTATTTGATACTTTTACCGACCATTGAAAGTTTTTGGCTAAATCGCCCCCTAAGGTTGCTTCAATAAGGTTACCATCAGGATGCACATAACCATCTAGTACTGCCGCACGAATACCTGAATGCGCCACCGATGCACCATAGTTTACCGGCGTTTTTTCTGACTTGTCTGCTAACCAACCCTTTAATGGGTATGTACCACCTTCAAGCTCTAACGCAGTAGTAACGCCATCGCGCATTAGCAAGTTAAAACCAAACTCGGTATTGGTATGGATATGAAAATCAATAAAGCCAGGGGCGACAACCTTGCCACTGGCATCGATAATTTTATCAGCGATAATAGAGTCTTTAGTTATAGCGACAATTTTTCCATCTTTGATACCAATATTACGAATATCATCAAACCCACAACCAGGATCCATAACCCGACCGTTTACAATCACACTATCAAATTGAATGTTTGACGGTGAACTTTCGAATTTACAATTATTACCTTGGTTGACATCTGCAACTAAACTACTGTTATTAGTTGAATCAGCACAAGCTACTAAAGTGATAAGCGCTGACGCGATTAACGATAATTTAAACTTACTCATAACTTACTCCGTTATTAATCAAAGGACCTAATACCTTTTAAAATGCTAACTATGTTTATAAAACAGGTATCAAAATTGCTAACATCTGCTTATATATTAATCGAAGATTAAGATGTTGCACCTTATTTTTATAGAAATAAACAAATCAATACAATGAGTTACCGAAATACACTAAAACGTCCTGCGTTGACAGGTTTACATTCCTAAATTGATAGAAAAAATTGCGGCAGGTACAAAAAGGGCTGCAACGCAGCCCTTCCACTATCTAATTTTTAAGTTAGATATTAAAAGTTATAAGTACCTTGTAAGGTAACCGTTTTAGGAGCACTAATGTAAGCTGTTGTACCACCACCAACAATTGTTGGACCACCAACAGGTAGCTCTTGTGATAAGTTAATTACCGCTTCATCGGATAAATTATTACCAATAATTGCTACCGACCAAACATCATCGTCATCAGATAGTGCAATTCGTGCATCAAAACGCTGGTAAGAGTCTTGCTCACCAAGAGGATTTAATGTGCCATCAGTAAAGTATGAATCACTAAATGACATAGTGACACCACTGCTAAACATTAGGTTATCACCAACAGCAATTTCTAAGTCCGCGTAAATGGAACCTGAATACTCTGGGGCAAATGGTGTACTTTCACCTGATAAATCACAAGTACCGTCTTCTTGTGGAGTTGATAGACTGTTACAAGGGCCATTAGCGAAGTTCTCAAATGTAGAGTCCAGTAAACCAATACTACCACCAACGACTAACCAATCAGTCATTAGGTAATTTAATTCAATTTCAACACCTTGAGATACCGCTTCACCAGCATTAGTTGCTTGAGCTTGTGGTATATCGTTACCTTCAACCGTTACAAAGGCGTTTAATTGTAAATCTTCAAACTCAGTACGGAACGCTGCTACGTTGATTTCTAAATTACCATCAAATAAACGAGATTTTAAACCTAGTTCAACTGCAGTAGCAACTTCTTCATCAAGCTTACGGTCGTCATCATTACCACTCGCAGGACGAGACATTGAGTAACCACCAGCTTTAACGCTTTGACCAATTTTTGCATAACCAATAGAGTTATCGTTATTCATATCCCACTGTACAATTAGCTCAGGCATAACGTTGGTAAACGTATCACCTAGCTTAACATCAGGACCACCACAAACTGGACCACCAGGCATATCTGGCATTAGGCCACGGTCTTCTACAGTGCTCAATAGTGAACCATCAAAGGTGTAGTCATTACAGTATTGACGAGCGTATTCAAACTCTTTATCTTCACTTGAGTAACGCACTCCAGCAATCACCCTCAAATCATCATTGATGTTATAAGTACCAGAGAAGAAAGGAGATAATGTGGTTGAATCAAGTTGTGACTCTAGTACTGACTCACCGTACCAAGTTGCAGGTGAAGGATCGACTGCAGCATTAAATAGCGTGCCAGAAATTGTGCCAAATTCACTGGTTAACTCAGAAGATGCTACATATAAACCGACGATATAAGAGAAATCTTTGGTATAGTCTGATGAATACTTAACTTCTACTGATGATTGGTCGTAAGTTTCTTTAACAAAGCTGCTTGCTAATAAACCAGCATCAGGTAATACGTCTGGATAAGGTACCCCTACTAATATTGGAAATACCGTACTGGTAGGAACGGCGATAGGCAATGTTGTTACTGCTTGGTCCATTTCAAAAGAGCTTTGACCAATCACAAAACTTAAGCTGTCATTACCTAATTGGTAATCGCCTTTTAGTGAAAAGTTTAATGCTTCTTGCACAAGGCCAGGTGAGCGTCCTGTTTTATCTAAAGATACACCACTAAATGATCGAGTCCAATCAGCGTCTTCCTCAATATAGCCACCATTTACCATATCTGGGTAGGCGATAAATTCACCTTGTTCACCTGACTCTTCTGCATCAATGTAATTCACTTTAGCGGTTAGAGTAAAGTCAGAGCTAGCATCCCAAACGACTGTAGCACGTACTAAATCTTCAGTATTAGTATTTTCGTTGCCATATGCGCCGTAGCCATCTTCTTTTGACATTAATCCTTCATTTTCGTAATAGCCTTTGTCTTGATCGGAATGACGGTAGGCGATACGAACACCAAAGTCACCAATGGTAGTACCCGCAACAACATCTGTGCGTACTTTTTCATATTCGGCTTCATAAGTGCCTGTTAGTTTTACAAAGCTGTCATCGCCAGGAGCCGTTGATGCTGAATGTACTTGAATAGTACCAGCGGTAGCATTTAGACCGAATAAAACAGCTTGTGGCCCTCGCATTACTTCAACACGTTCGGCATCAAAAAATGGTGCGCGGTACTGACGAGAACGCGGCATGTAAACTTCATCAATAAACATAGCAACCGATTGTTCAAAACCACGTTCTTGACCTGAGCCCATACCACGTACGTTGATACTACCAGCAGTTAACCCTTCACCAATTTGAACACTTGGAATACGAGCAGAAAGTTCAGACAAACCGGCAATATTTTCTCTCGCTAACTCTTCCCCTGTCATAGCCTCAATAGTTAACGGAGTTTGCTGCGTGGTGGTTGTACGTTTTGTTGCGGTAACCTGAATGACTTCAAGACCACTAATTTTCTCACCTTCTGCAGCATAGGTAGGAGCTGAAATAGCTGTACCTAGTAAAGCAACACTTAGCGCTGCTGTAATTTTATTTATTTTCATCTTAGTTCCCATTCGCTTTTATTATGTTTTTGTATTTATGCCATCGCATAGTTACAAAAAATCACAATTCATGCCTATCAATGTAGGAACAGGGTTTGTCATTTTAAGACAGGAATGATTAATAATTGTTTTTCAGATTAATTTGAATAGGATTTTATAAAATTTGAATAAAAATAACAGAGCTAGAAAGCTCCCTGATGAGTACCAAAATGACTTCCCCAAAGCACATTAACTTTTGTACTCTTTAGGTGGTACGCCATACCAACCTCTAAAGGAGCGGGTAAAATTACTCGCATCGGTATAACCTAAAAGATAGGATATTTCATTGATGGATTTATTTTGTTTTAAATAAATACACGCCTGCTCTTTTCTGACGTCTTCAAGAACTTGTTTGTAGGTTATACCTAGTTTCTCTAGCCTACGATGAACAAGTCTTGAACTCATATTGAGTAAACTTGAAATTTTCTCGCGTGAACATTCACCTGTAGGCAGTAGTTTTGTAATTAATAATTTTATTTGTGAAATTAAATCTCCTTGATTTAACAAAGACACTAATTCCAATGATTTCAAATCTTGCTCATGGGCAATTAATTCGTTACTCAACATAAAGCCGGAACTTAAATCTTCTTGCTGAAAATACACCCTAGTTTGTTCAGCATCAAATTCAATATCACATTGAAAATAGTCTAAATATAAACTCCTATGCTCGGACAATACATTGCCCTGCAATTGAATCTTTGCAAAACTAAAATCGCTTTTATAAGCAAGTTTAATGAGTTTATCTAGAGCGACTACAGACGTAATTTGTAAAAACGCTTCGACGGTAGGATTTTTGACTTGAAAAATAGTGAAGGTCAAACGTTTGAGTTCTTGTTCAAATTGAAAGCTGGAGTTATCAGAACTGATCAAAGAGAACTTTTCTAAACGCTGAATAAATGCGGTTAAAGACTCACTAAAAAGTAATGACACACCAAGTGATTCAAGTGCCGATGGATTAATTTCTTTTGATATTTCAAAAGGAAAATTAGGACAGTGAATAGATTGCAATACCTTTAAATAAAACTCATGAGCAAGTGAACAAGGTACCCTGTCCATACCAGAATTATATGGGGTAAAATCAAACTTATATTCAGATAACATTTTGTTTAAATCAAAATCAATTCGTTTCAGTGCACGTTGAACCAGTTTTATATTGTTATATGCTGTTGTATACATCACGTTCCTTTCGGTTAAAGCCTACTGAGGATAATTTCATTATAACTATGCTATTACTTATTTGGTGAAGTTATTGAAAAAACCTAAAGTTATACGTTGTATTATATAACTTTATACCTACAGTATAATTACTGGTGCATTTTTACAGATTTAAATATTATCCACCTATCAATTACAGACTTTTTAAATGCAATTTAAGACATTGTAAAATTTCTACGGAAAGATCTATTTTTATACTTCAATAAATAAACAATTAAAGCTAAAACTTTGCAACTTTATCAAACAGATATAGTTAGGAATGGCTCAAGTAAGTGTAATAGTTAGTTTTAACCACTGTTGCAGAAATCCTTCATTAAAACTTATATTAGCCTATCGAAATGATGGCTAATCAAAGAAAGCAGAAAGTACGCCATCCATGGCATTTCTGCATATAATTCTTCCATGAATAAAGCAGAAAGTACGCCATCCATGGCATTTCTGCATATAATTTTTCCATGAATAAAAAGCACTGAACGATTTATCGTTCAGCGCTTTTTTTAGTACTATTAAATAGTAGGTGTTTAAATACAAACAGCCCGTAGGCAGGACTGTTTGGATTGAATAGCTGCAAATTATTTGAACGCCTTATTCCTATTGTGCTGCTCTGTCCAATCTTGCTTATGTGTAATAGGTACAATACCGTAAGGGTTAAACGACAAGTGGCTTGCATAATAATGGCGTTTGATATGCGCTTCATTTACCGTTTTAGCAATATTTGGCATTTGGTATAACTCCAACATAAAGTTATAAATGTTGTTGTATTGTTCAATCAATCTCAAGTTACACTTAAAGTGTGTATGATAAACGGAATCAAAACGAACTAATGTCACCCATAGTCGCCAATCAGCTTCAGTTAATTCATCGCCGGTTAAATAACGATTGTTAGCCAATATTTGTTCCACTTCGTCGAGCGCAACAAATAGCTCTGTTACATTTTTATCGTACGCTTCTTGCGTGGTAGCAAAACCACTTTTATATACACCATTATTGATTTTGTGATAAACCAATTCGTTTACTTCTTCAATTTTAGTGCGTAAACGTTCAGGATAAAAGTCTAAGGTATTGCCAGTAATGTCGTTAAACGCACTATTGAACATGCGAATAATTTCAGATGATTCGTTATTTACAATCACCTTATTCTTCTTGTCCCATAGTACCGGTACACTATTAACTCCAGTGTACTGTGGGTCTTGTGCTAAATACTTTTCAAAAATATATTCATCACCGTATAAATCATCACCTGTTGTGCCGTAAAGTTTTGCAGACTCTGCATCATGCTTAAAGCTCCAGCCTTTGTCATGCATATCAGGATTAACCACACTTACAGAGATTAAATTTTCCAGCCCTTTTAGTTGACGAAAAACCAATGTGCGATGCGCCCATGGACACGCTAATGACACGTATAAATGATAGCGGTCAGCTTCTGCTTGAAAACCACCACGTCCTGATATACCTGCACTACCATCTGGTGTTATCCAATTTCTAAATTGTGATTCTTTACGTTGATATTCACCGTCTTTTATACTGCTATTCCAGTTGCTTTTTACTGATGTCATAAGGATTCTCTTTGTCTACTCTGTATGTATGTTCGTTCTTAACAATCGATTAAATAATTCGGGTTACTTGATCAAAGCTAAGTCTAGGTCCACGCGGATAGTTACCAGATTTATCGCCGTAACCTAAGTTAATTAAGAAGTTAGATTTGTATCTACCTTCAGGGAAAAATTCGGCATCAACAGCGTTATTATCAAAGCCGCTCATAGGACCACAATCTAAACCCAACATGCGAGATGCAATAATTAAATATGCGCCCTGCATTGAACTATTCCTTTCTGCTGTTGCTTGACTAAATTCTGCGTTATTTTCAAACATTTCTTTTGCGTTAGGTATTGCCGGAAACTGCTCTGGCAAATGATTATAAAACTGAGTGTCACTAGCAATAATAACGGTTACCGGTGCGGCCAAACTTTTTTCTTTATTGCCCGGTAAAAGTGTTGAATTTAAACGTTGTTTAGCGTCATCTGTTTTAACAAAAACAAAATGCCCGGGCTGGCTGTTCATTGACGTTGGCCCCCACTTCATCAGTTCATAAAGTTGTTTTAATATTTCATCTGGTACGGGTGTTTTACTAAAAGAATTAAAAGTACGTGCGTTTATAAACGCTTGTTCTAATGCGTTGTTGCTAACAGATTTAGACATGTTGATTTCCTACAAAGTAAGTTACTGTGAATAATAAATTAATATTATTTGTTTTTTTTCATTTCAATAATTATGAAATGTGCATTATTGCCTTTTAAAGAAAACTTTAGTTTTCCTGGCTCTTTTAACTCTAATGAATCTCTTTCATTAAGCGCGGGGTAACCTTCAATATGCATACTGCCTTCAGCACAATTAATATAAGCCTGACGACCTGGCTTTAATTCAAACTCAACGGTTGCGTAAGAGTCTGTTAGCTCAGAAGCATATAAATTAACATCTGCATTGATATACAAAGGAGAGGTATCTTTATTTTTTGGGTTACCAACAATGTGTAATAATTTATTTTCTCGGTCCTTTAACTCAAACCCTTTATGGTTATAGCGAACAGCACCGCCTCGTTTTGGTGGCATAACCCAAATTTGTAAAAAACGACACCAGTCACCTTGTTTGTTCATTTCTGAGTGCCACACACCTGAGCCAGCTGAAATTGCTTGTACATGACCTCGGCCAATTGTTTCTTCTTTTTGGGTTACGCTATCCCAATGGGTTAATTTTCCTTTAACCACATAACTGATGATTTCCATGTCTTTATGAGGATGGCGACCAAAACCATCGTGAGGCTTAATATCATCATCGTTGAAAACTCTTAACGCACCAAAGCCCATGCGAGCAGGATCGTAGTAATTAGCAAATGAAAAATGAAAACGTGTATTTGCTGGGTGCATGTGACTACTAGGTAAATAATGTAATTCTGAGGCACTGATCTTTTGATAATCTGCGTTCATAATAATGTCTCTTCTATAAAGTTATTGCGATTTAGCGACCGTTATCTTGTAACGGTCACATCTTTCATACTGATTAAGCTAATCGTTGCTTGATTACGTTATCGAGTGATAACTTTCCTGCGCCACTCATCATTAATGAAATTGATACCGCAAATAGTGCCAGGCCAAACTCATAACCGTTGTCGGCCATAAATAGACCATTAGTAAAATGAACACTAAAGATGGCAACTAGCATAGTAATGCTTAGCATCAGTGCCACAGGGCGAACCAGCAAACCAACTAATAAAGCTAAACCACCAAAGAATTCTGCGCTACCGGCTAACAATGCCATGTAGTAACCTGGCTCTAAACCAATTGAATCCATCCACTGGCCGGTGCCTTCAAGACCGTAACCACCAAATAAACCGAATAGCTTTTGTGCGCCGTGAGCAATAAAAATAAACGCGATTGGAAATCTAAGTGCTAAAGTTGAAAATCCTGCGTCAGTTGAAACTAATTTTTTGATTAATGAAATATTCATATTCTGTCCAATATTTAAAATTTTAAAATGAGGCTGTAAGCCGCTGCATGTAAGTCTTAATAACTTGATGCAGAGATAATAAAATAAAATAGAAACAAAAAATAACGCAACGTTTTGATGATTAAGTTCAATTGTTTTGACCTATAGTAGCTAGCCATATTTAAAGTCTTTTGGATCAATAGGTTAAACCTATACTGGCATCGTCTTTTGAGTGTTAAGAGTAATTAATAAAGCGGTGATATAGGAGGTGACGACATGAAATTTGATATGTTCTTTTATGTTTGGACAAAAAAAGCCCCCAGCAATTGGATAGTCCAACTGTTGGGGGCACTTCAATATAGCTGATTTTATCGAACAATGCGCTTAACCAGTTAAATACACAACTCATATCAATTCAGCATACCGATAACACGTGTATTTAGCCAAGCATAGCTTGTTAAAACACTTTAGTAAGAACCTTTAACTTACTGTGAAGTGTTTTATGCACAGGGCATTTATCTGCGATGACTAAAAGTTTACTACGCTGTTCATCAGTAATATCTCCTATCAAACTTATTTGACGGTTAATGACTTCTGTATAGCCCTCTTTCTCTTCACAGTTTTGAGAATCTTCATGATAGTTTTTGCTATGGTTTAATGTCACTTTAATATCATCAAGCGGAATTTTTTTATGATCCGCATACATTCTTAACGTCATTACCGTGCAGGTACCTAGTGCAGCTAATAAATGTTCATAAGGATCTGGTCCAAGGTTATTTCCACCCACTTTTATAGGTTCATCAGCTAACCAATAATGGCTATCGCTAACCACGTTCAGAGTAAATTTATGATTCTTTTCAGACACAATAATACTACCTGTATCAGCTAATAAGTTTTGCTGCTCTGAGCTTTCTACTTCAATATATTTATTAGCCCAACTGGCGATCACCGTTGCAGCATACTCTGCATCGTCTTTATTCGACAAAAAGTGATCTGCTTTATCTAATGAAATAAAGCTTTTGGGATGCTTTACACTGGCGTAAATTTTTTCAGCTTGATTAATTGACACAACCGAGTCCATAGGACTATGCAAAACTAAGAGCGCTTTACCTTTAAGAGCAAAGTCATCTTTACTATTGTCATTTAAGTCATCAATAAATTGCTTTTTGATTGCAAACTCTCTGTAGCCCAACTTTACCTTAGCAATGCCGTTTTGGTTTATCTCATCAAGACTGTCCTGAAAATTATGTATTACATGATCAGCTTTTGCTGGAGCACCTATAGAAACAACGGCTTTTACAGATTCAATGCTATTGGCTACCGCGAGCACGGCAGCACCGCCTAGGCTATGACCAATAAGTAACTGCGGGGCCAAGTAACTTTCTTTTAAAAATTCGGCTGCGGATCTTAAGTCTTCTAGGTTAGAAGTGAAATTTGTGTTAGAAAAATCGCCATCACTATTACCTAACCCAGTAAAATCAAAACGTAATACCGCTATACCTTTTTCAACTAAGGCACGAGAAATTCTTGACGCAGCAGCAATGTCTTTACCACAAGTAAAACAATGAGCAAATAATGCATAAGCTTTCACATCATTTGCTGGAAATTCTAACAAGCCGGACAAACGAGTGCCGTTACTCATAAAGTCAACTTTTTGTCGCATGTTCTTACCCTTTTCTTAAAGTGAAAAAAATTCTTTATCGTCACCAGGTATGCTGGCAAAGCGCTGTTTTTTCCAATCATCTTTGGCTTGCGCAATACGCTCTTTATTAAACGATACAAAATTCCAATAAATGAAAGGTACTTTTTCAAACTTATCGCCACCTAACATAACAAAGCGAGAGTTTTCAGCCAGCGTAATGTGACTATCTCCAGGCTCTAAAAGAATAAATTGATTAGGCCCAAATGTTTCGCCATCAATGATGATGTTGCCATACACTATGAATATTGCTGTTTCTTGCGCAGGATTGGGGATGGCTAATTCACTTCCTTTGTTTGCGAGCACATCTACATAAAACATTGCTGAATACGTTTTTATTGGCGAGCTTAAGCCATATGCTTCACCCGCAACAACTCTCATCATTACGCCATCTTCTATGCTTGTTGGTAAACTTTGCTTTTTAACGTGTGTAAAAGAAGGAGCAATCTCTGCCATGTTTTCAGGTAACGCCACCCAGCACTGTAAACCACTCACTGAATGCTGCTTGCCACGGACTTCAAATGTCTCTCGCTCAGAATGTACAATGCCAGAGCCAGCAGTCATCCAGTTAACATCACCGGGAAATATTTCTAAATTATTACCAAGTGAGTCTCGATGTAAAATACTGCCATCAAATAAATACGTAAGTGTCGACAAGCCAATATGAGGGTGAGGTTTAACGTCAATCCCCTGCCCAGCTGGAAAGTTACTCGGTCCCATTTGGTCAAAGAAAATGAACGGCCCAACCATACGCTTTTGTTGATGAGGTAAAATGCGCTTAACATCTAAACCGCCTATATCATGCTCTGTTGCTTTAAGTACCTTAGCCATTATTATCTTGCCTATTTAATATGATTTGATTGACGTTACTGTATGCATTCAAATATTAGTTTCTTTGAATATGTACATGCACCCATTACCTTTTAAAAAAACCAGATAGCTCAATTACAGTATCTGGGTTTCTTTAATTTTATTCTTCAACTGCTGTTAAATATAGCTGATGGACACTGTGACTAACCTAAGCGTTGCTTTAAAAGGTTATCAAGCGATAACTTTCCTGCACCACTCATCATTAATGAAATTGATACTGCGAATAATGCCAGGCCAAACTCATAACCGTTGTCAGCCATAAATAAGCCATTAGTAAAATGAACACTAAAGATGGCAACTAGCATAGTAATGCTTAGCATCAGCGCCACAGGGCGAACCAGCAAACCAACTAATAAAGCTAAGCCACCAAAGAATTCTGCGCTACCGGCTAATAATGCCATGTAATAACCTGGCTCTAAGCCGATTGAATCCATCCACTGGCCGGTGCCTTCAAGACCGTAACCACCAAATAAACCGAATAGTTTTTGTGCGCCGTGAGCAATAAAAATAAACGCGATTGGAAATCTAAGTGCTAAAGTTGAAAATCCTGCGTCAGTTGAAACTAATTTTTTGATTAATGAAATGTTCATAATATTTTTCCTAAGTTCGATGTTTCTGAATAATGAAGCTATTATATTTAAAGAAGTTAATGAATAATAACGATCAAATTTGAACAATTAATTCAAAAGGATTGATGTATGAATTCCCCCATTACACTTGATGCGTTAAAAGTACTAGACGCAATTGAACGTAAGAAAAGCTTTGCTGCTGCCGCAGACGAGCTTTTTCGTGTCCCGTCTGCAGTTTCTTATACGGTAAATAAACTAGAAGAAGATCTTGGCGTTGAGTTATTTGATCGTTCAAAGCGTAAAGCACAGTTAACTCCCGTTGGAACAATGCTTATCGATCAAGGCAGGTTAATTTTAAAAGCGACCGATGAACTTACACGGCTGGCTCAACAATCAGCTAATGGTTGGGAGGCAGAGTTGCGTATTTGTATTGACAGTATTTTATTATTCAAACCTATTTATGCATTAATCGCTCAGTTTCAACAGGAATACCCGTGGATAAATATTCGAGTAACTGAAGAAGTACTAGGCGGCACTTGGGACTCTTTAATTGCTGATAGCACAGATCTCATTATTGGTGCTACAGGTGAGTCCCATAATAGAGACTTTAACGTACAATCGTTAGGTGAAATTGACTTTGTCTTTGCCGTTGCAAAAGATCATCCGTTAGTTGATGAACCAGTACCGATCTCAGACAGAGCAATAAAGCAATACTCTTCGATTGTGGTTGCCGATAGTTCTCGAGGTTTACCTAGTCGTTCAGAGGGTCTACTCGATGGACAATCACGTATAACTGTACCTACTGTGCAAAAAAAGATAGAAGCTCATCTACTAGGTGTAGGGATCGGATTTCTGCCGGTTCACCGCATTCAGGATGAGCTTGAATCTGGGGAACTTGTTTCCTTACAGCTAGCAAGTTATGAGAGCAGAACTAACCAGTTGATAATGGCATGGAATAAAGATAATCAAGGCAAAGCACTCGCTTGGTTTATTGAAAAAATACAGGCTATATCGGATAAATTAATATAGTAATTTTTGCGACAAAACTTATTGCCGCCCTTGGCAGTTTGCATTCCTTCATCCATGAAGCAAAAAAGCCAACCTATTAACTATAGGTTGGCTTTTATTATATCTCTTTTATTAAATTGTTTTACACAAACGCCGCTTTGTTTTGTGAGATAAACTCTTTAAGAGTTGTTAAAGGGCGACCTAGTAATGTCTCACCATCAGGGCTGATAACTGCCGCTTGATTAGTTGCAAACACTTCAAATAATTCCAACATACCTTCTGCTTGCCATTGTGGCCAGCCGGTTGATAATAGCGAATCTAACGTTTGTTCTTGCGAAGGAGAAATATAAGCAACTTCTTTACCCGTTACATCAGCAAATACTTGAGCCATTGCATCACCAGTTAATAATTCTGGACCGGTAATGTTATAGGCTTTATTAGTATGGCCAACTGTTGTTAAAATATTTGCTGCAATTTCACCAATATCAGCAACATTTAATGGGGCTAAGCTACCTTCTCGAATACCAAAATATAATCCGCCTTGTTTAACTCCATCAGCCCAACCAAAGAAGTTATCTTGGAAGAATATTGTGCGTAAGTGAGTCCAGTTAAGGCCTGATTGCTCTAGGTATTTTTCACCTGCTCTAAATTGACGTCCAAATAAAATTGACTCATATTCAGCGCCAAACACTGAGTAAAATACAAATTGTTCAACACTTCCTGCTTGAACTGCAGCATCAATTGCATTCTTAGCATGTTGCTCTCTTTCTTCAACATTGCCAGGTATCATAAATACCTTAGTTACACCTTGATATGCGGCAGTTAATGTTTCTGGCTTATTAAGATCAATGATCACAGTTTCAATTGCTGGAAACTTGCGTTTAAGTTCAGCGGCTTTATCAGCGCTACGAACCGCTGCACGGATAGTGTCTTTTGTTTGCTTCTTGTTAATTATTGCATCGATAGTCGCAACACCGTTATTACCTGCTGCACCAATGATTAATGTAGTTTGATTGTTCATAAATTTTCTCCAAAGTGATTTTAACATTTCGTTTTACCTTAAGGCTATGCGCCTTTTTGTGTGTAGTGTTCGTTCGATGGAGGTATATTAATGTAATCTATTGATTAAAAAAAACGCAATGATTTGATGATTCAATTCAATTTATTTGAACTAACAGGAATTTCTAAAGAAGTGTTGCATATAATTGAAACGAATAAGCAAACAGCCCGTTAATAACGGGCCGCTTTATACTTTGCACATTTATTTTCAAGCAGAGCTTCAATAACTTACCAACTTATGTAAGTTGTTAAACAATTTACACTAAATAATAAGTATAAAAATTTTGACCGACTATATTTATAGGTAACTGTCGATTTATTTGTGAATTCGGCAAGTCACTAATAACAATCCTTAAATATAAATATCATTTAGCATGGGAAAGACTAAATATGATGAAGTTTAACTACAATATTCTTACAGTTGCTTTGGTAGTTACCGCTACAGCTTGTGCAACAGCAAGCTCAGAAACTACAGCTAAGGCTGAGCCAGTAGCAGATACAGGGCCTTCAGCAATTGAAAAAGCCGAGCTTAGTAAACGAGACTATCTAACGCCGCCAGTAAATTTTGAAATCAAACCACGTCCAAAAGATAAAAATGAATTTCCAAAGTTTGTCGATTACTTATTAGAAGTAATGCATCCTCGCTCAGAAGCCGAAATGGTCGGCGATGCAGAAATGATGGCGAAATATAAAGGCGTCCATAATATCGACTCCATTGTGATTGCAGCACCTGGTTTTCCAGCAGACATCACCATGAAGCAGTACGAAGAATATATGGAGCATTTTCGTGAAAACCAATTCACTTCAATGTCGGTAACGGTATCAAATGGTAGTGATAAATCCGTTGAAGAAGTATTTGATAGGATTGAAACCTTTAACAAATACATTAGTGATAATAGTGACCGGTATCATCAAATTAAAAGCGTGGCTGATTTTGATATAGCCTTAAAGGCAGGAAAATTAGCGCAATTTTATAACTTTCAAAGTATGAATGCCTTCGGCGGCGAAATTAGCAATATTGAAAAATACTATAACTTAGGCTTAAGGACCGCTAACTTCACCTACAATCAAGACAATATTTGGGGTGGTGGTACTGTTTCAAATGAAGATGGCAGTAATGATGGTGTGACCGACTTAGGCAAGCAGGCCATTAATGAAATGAACCGGGTTGGCATGGTGGTTGATTGTTCTCATTCATCAGATCAAACCTGTTTTGACGCAGCATCAATTACCTCGCGCCCAATGATAATGTCGCATTCAAATAACGCTACTTTACAACCCATTGGTCGTAATAACTCAGATAAAGCAATGAAAGCTGTTGCTGCAACTGGTGGTGCGATTTGCATTAACTTTATCGGCGGTTTTTTAAACCCGCAAGGTATGGCGCGCCCTATGGATATTGCCAAACATATTGAATATGTAGGTAATATTTCCGGCAGAGAGCACGTTTGCGCAGGTTCAGACTTTGTATATAACTACGCAGGTACATTAATGTGGATTTTAAACAATCCAGATGCATTCCCTGAATCTATGGGTTACGCCTCTCCATCTCATATGGGTATGCCAGGGGAAATTTGGGGCGTAGTACGAGCACTAGAAGAAATTTACGGTTGGAATGAAAATGAAATCAAAGGCTTGTTGGGGGGTAACCTCATTCGGGTTTATAAAGCTAACTGGCAATAAAATGATCAACAAACACAATGACAAGCAGAGCAGTTTCCACTGCTCTGATTTTTTTCCGTTTTATTTTACACTTTGCTTCTGTCGAAATTGGCTTGGCGTCATTCCCTGCCAACGTTTAAACGCACGGGTAAAATGCGCAATAGAGCTATAGCCTAGATCAGCGGCAATTTCTACAACGGTATCATCACTCTTTGATAAACGTTTTTTGGCAATATCAAAGCGCATTTTCCCTATTAAATCTCGATAGCTTAACCCTTCATTTTGCAAGTAACGCTGAATGCTGCGTTTGCTTTTACCGGTGATCAGCGCCGCATCAGTAATAGAAGGGACAAAGCTTTTAAAGTGTGGCGCTAGCATTGCTTGCAGCGTGTCTTTGAATTTTCCTAGAGTTATTTGTTCAAGATTGATCTCACTTTGTTTTTGCTTAAATGGGTTTGGTTTTAACGCATACTGGTGTTCGATAAAAACCTTAGTACAAGACTGCCCCCGAAATACTTGTGTACCCAAGATCATTTCCGCTTGATCCGCCGTTGCATCGAGCCGCTCAAACCATACCATTTGTGGCCGCCAGGAGTTACCAGCATAGATGCGAACTAGAGATACAAACACCGCAATAACGTATTGCTCCATCACATTCTTACCTAATGGTAAATGCTCAGTGGACTGATGACAAAGCCAAACTCCTTCACTGGTCTTCTCGGTCCAATTTTTTGCTTCATTAACAATAGCATTAACCGACTCACAAAAAATTTGCAGGCAATGAAATAGCGTTTCGCCCTCAACTTTCATCTTTTCAACAATATTGGAAATATGCTCCAAGCCACCTAATTCAACAATTCGATAACCCAGTGCGGGCATTTTATAATCACGTTCAACAATCGCCATCAGTTTCCTAAGTGCCATACCAGCAATCAGTAACTCTTCATCATTTTCAATATCAAAGGGGATATGAGCCTGCTCTAGCACCTTGTGTACAGGTGCATGAATTTCCCGCAAAACCTCAATTATCGGGTAAATTAATTTCGCTCTCAATAAGTGTGTACTAGCCATAATACCCCTGCTCGTTATCAACACGGCTTCAGTGATGAAGTATTAACAATTCTGTAACCAAACGTAATGGCGCAAAATGGTAAACCAAAATCGTTACCTTCATCCTATTATAGCTTCAGAAATTTTCAAGGACTAAATACAAGGTTACTTGGAATAGTAATAAATCTTAAATTAAATAGGAATATTTACCATGAATAAATCAATATTAGCGTTAACAGTAGCAGCCGTATTTTCTGCCGGTGCAATGGCTGCAAAAATCGAACTTACCGATGATGTACATGGTAAGTACTACAACTCTTACGGTAAAACTGATGCACAAATTACCGAGCGTATTAAATTCTTGGTTGATGTATCAAATCCACGCACTGAAGAAGACCGCGCAAAAGATAATGCCACTATTAAACGTTATAAAGATGCGATAGTGATAAACACATTGCACGTAACTACCGCAGGCTTTGCTGGCGCCGATGAAGCCTCTTATGAACAAGCACTTTGGAACTCTTATGAGCACAACATTACTCTAGAATCAGCAACCGTATCTAACGGTGATGCTAAGTTAGTTGGTGCCTCTCCAGTGGACAATGCAATACGTGCAAAAGCTGTTGTTGACTCATTGGATCACACTATGCATGTCGATTCAGTCGAAGATATTTATAGCGCCAAGAAAAATGAACAATTAGGCGTAGTGTACAATATTCAAGGCTCAGATTTTATTGACCCACTGACTATGGAAGATCAGGTTATTGAGATGAAGAACGCGGGTATTTTAACCGCCAACTTTGCCTATAACGTTGACAACCACTTAGCTACCGGTGGTAACAAAAGCCGTACAGAGGCCGATAAAGGCTTAACAAATACGGGTAAAGCCCTGGTTAAAATGTACAACAAACATAATATTATTGTTGATTGTTCTCATTCATCAGATAAAACCTGTTTAGATGCCGCTAAAATTACTACATTGCCGATGATAGCATCGCATTCTAACGCACAAGGTGTGCACGATGTATCACGTAATATTTCAGATGAAGCGATTATTGCCATAGCCAAAACTGGTGGAACTATTTCACCGACATTCTTAGGCCCATTTATGAATGATGAAGGTACAGCCTCATCAGAAGACATTGCTATCGCGATTAATTATGTGGCAACAGTTATCAGTGAAAACACTGACTTAGACGGTCGTAAACACGTAGGTTTTGCTGCAGACTTTACTCACACCCTAGCCGATGCCTTTGAAGTAATCGTACGTAGCCCTGAGCGTTACCCACCAGAGTCTGGTTATGCAACACCGGCTGAACAAGCTTTTGCTTCTGACATTTGGGGTGCGGTACCAGTATTAGAGCAAAAATACGGTTGGTCTGAGCAAGATATTCGCGGCGTACTTGGTGAAAACGTGTTACGTGTATACAAACAAGTTTGGTCAAAAAGTTAATAACCAAATTAATTCACTGACAATTCAATTGATAGCTAAGATAATGATCGAAGGCGATAAAAGCCCTTAGTTATCAAACTTAAAAATAAAACGCCGCTAAATTTCTTAGCGGCGTTTTACTTTATTTTATTGTAAATAGACTTCAACTAATATTTCAACATTGCGGATACATTAAAATAAGTGAGCTCTAAATTGATTTATCGTTTCTTTACGCTGGGTAAATTACGATAATCTTTTGGCGTTATCCCACTCCATTGCTTAAATGCGCGAGTAAAATGCCCAGGAGAGCTGTAATTTAACGCAGTAGCAATGTCGGTAATTTTATAGTCAAAATTAAGTAACCATTCTTTAGCGAACTCAAAACGAATTCGCGCAATAATTTCTTTATAGTTGGTGCCCTCTTTTGCGAGTCGTCGCTGTATTTGTCTTAACGACAAGCCTATTTTTTCGGGTACTTCTTTTAGTTCGGGTAACTTAACCCGTCGATAAGGCAACAGTGCCTGATATAATGTTTCAGCAAAGGTTTCCGGCAAAATTGCTTCGCCTTGAGTGACAATTTGTTTCCCTAGCAATTGTGGGTTCAATTTGCCTAAAATTGAATCAGGAATATAGAATCCGGTATATAAGTTATTTTCAGAAATCATTGCATGAGGGTAATATTGCTTAAATATTTTATGCTTATCTTGCTGAACTAAGGTGATCAATTTAGGTGACCACTTCTTCAAAGTGAACACTCTAAGCAAGCGCAGCATATTGGCAAATACAACCTGCTCCATTGGAACCACACCGTATTTCGGGTCAAATTCACTTCGTCCACGGATAAACCAAGCGCCCTTACTTTGTTTAGTCAACCAAAACTTACCATGTGACGAAACGCTATTACGCATATAAATAAAATTTACCAGTGCATCATAAACGCTATTCGATTGATGGCTTATTTGTTGCATTATTGGATCAAGTATCGATAATTTTTGCTGCTCATCGATATGAAATCCAAACGCCCTATCTTGAGTTTGATCATAAGCAAGTTGCATTAACTTCCACCAGGGATACGCTGGCAGCTTTTGTGCTTTATTTTCTAATAACGACAATGGAATTTCTGCTTGTTCCATCAAATCTATAACAGGTGCATTTATGTGCTGCAGATAACGAATTACCGGCATAGCTACTGTAGAGTCAATCAAATGCAACGAACGTTTCATGCCAATTCCCTAAACTGACGAATGTAAATGTGTTGTTAAACGTATTTAACATGTAAAAATTTTGTAACCTTTAGACAAGCGGCATCTAATGGTAATTTTTAATCTGTTGTAACTGTAGAATGAAATCATCAACGGTACAAGGACAAACGCCATGTTCTTTGCTTACCAAGATTAACATTACTATCAACAACGAGGTACGTTTATGAAATTAAGTAAAATCGCATTAGGATTATCAGTAGTAATAGCTTTTTCAGTAAATGCGCATGACATAGGTCAAAAACACGAACACGTTAAGAATGGTTGGAACGCTAAAGCTGGTTTTGTATCTGATGTAGACTACAAATCGAACCTTTGGAGCCCTCGCGGAAAGTCCAAAGAAGAACTAATCAAACGAGCTGTTTGGTTAGCCGAAAAATACGACCTAGTCCGTACCTCAGAGCAGCAAGCTCGCGCTGATAACTCTCGAGCTAAATACAAAGATGCCATTGCAATTAATTCTATGTTGCCTTCGTCTGTCGGTATTATTGGTAACACTTATGAATCATTTACTAAGGGTGTAAAACGCAACCAAGATGCGGGCATGTCATTGACTGGAGGTACTGTTTACGCCTTCCCTGCGGCAATTCCTGAAGGTGGTAGTGCTTATAGCGTTACAAAAGCATCTGATAAAGTAATTGAAGATCAAGGAATGATCAAAGTTAACGGCGTTGCCGATATCCGCAGAGCAAAAGCTGAAGGTAATATGGCGGTTATGTACAACACTCAAGGGGCAGATTACGTTGCTGACGATTTAGCGGGCCATGCGCATAAATCATACGAGCACGGCATACGTTCAATGAACTTTACCTACAACAACAACAATATGTTAGCAGGTGGTGGTTCAACACAAGATTTAGGTTTAACTGACTTAGGTAAACAGTGGGTTGTTGAAGCGCAAAAATCCGGTATTTTAATTGATGTATCTCACTCATCAAATCAAGCCGCAATTGATGCTGCAAAAATAGCAACTAAGCCAATTATTGCCACGCATTCAAATTCACAAGCGTTATACGATGTATCTCGTAACATGTCAGATGAAGCGATTAAAGCGGTTGCATCAACGGGCGGTGTCGTTTGCCCTACAGGTGTTGGTATGTTCTTGAATGAAGAAGCCGATGCATCACCAGAGCGATATGTAGAACATGTTGTCTATATTGCTGAATTGATTGGTAAAGAACGCGTATGTTTCGCAACTGATTATGTTCACAACATTTTAGATTTCTACAAACGTGATGTAAGTAATACCGATGTATACCCACCTGAGCTTGGGTTTGGCGCACCAATTAGCAACATTGCACCAGAAAACATTTGGGATGTGGCTGCAATACTAGAAAGTAAGTATGACTGGTCTGAAAAAGAAATAACTGGTTTCCTAGGTGAAAACCTAATGCGTGTTTATGAAGCTAACTGGAAGTAATAAATCAGTCATTGAATTACACAATTTAATCTTGAAATAAACCCTAAGGTGTTTTTATGAAAACCCAAATAACCATACTAGCGTTAACCATGTCTGTTGCATTCAGTTCATTTAGTTATAATGCGGGCGACGAAGCAAAGGTCCAAAATACAGGCGTTCATCAAGGTTACAGTGCTACTGCCGACCAATATGAAGTAGATGGCAAGGTAATAAGTAATGTTGATACTAAAGCAACGTTATGGAACCCGCGCGGTAAAACCGAACAGCAACTACAAGAACGTGGTAAATTTTTAGGAGAAGCCTATGATTTAAGCCGCAGTAAAGAGCAACAAACACGTGCTAAAAAAGCACAAACAAAATACCAAGATGCCATCTATATAAACTCAGTAATGATTGGCTCGGTTGGTATGGTGTGGATGCCAGAGGTAACATTTGCCGATGGCATACAGCGTAATTTAGATTCCGGTGCGTCTGCCGTTTCAGTTACGGCCTTTGCTTACCCAGGTGATGGTGAAATGCCAGTGATGGAACGATTAGATCGCTCTCGAAAAATTATTGATAGTAACGATGACTTTGTGTTGATTGATGGGGTTGATTCAATTTTACAAGCAAAAAAAGACGGAAAAATTGCGGTTATCTTCAACACTCAGGGCACCGACTATGCCATTGATGACCCATCGCAATTAGATGAAGCGTATAAACGCGGCGTACGTGTTACCAACATGATCTATAACAACGACAACGCCCTTGCTGGCGGTGGTTCTAAACAAGCATCTGGCTTAACCAACTTAGGTAAAGAGATGGTGCAAAGAGCGAATAAACTCGGCATGGTAATGGATTGTTCGCATTCATCTAACCAAACCTGTCTGGATGTGGCAAAAACAAGTACCAAACCAATTGTTGCATCACACTCTAACCCTGACAAGTTACAAGTTATGGGTCGTAATATGTCAGATGAAGCAATGAAAGCAGTTGCTTCTACTGGTGGCGCTATTTGTAGTGTTGGGGTTGGTATATTTATGAATGAAGACTTAGACTCTTCGCCAGAACGATTGGTTGAACAAATTGTTTATACGGCCAATTTAATCGGTAAAGATAAAACCTGCTATGCCACCGATTATATGCACAACGCCAGTGACTTCTTTATGAAAGGTGTACGTCAATATGAAGTATTTCCTCCAGAAAAAGGCTTTGGCGCACCAGCAACTAATATCGCTTCTGAACACATTTGGGATATCGTAGCCATTCTTGAGCAAGATCATGGTTGGAGTGAAGTTGAAATCCGTGGCTTCTTAGGCGAAAACCTACTACGCGTATATAAAGCCAACTGGAAATAAATTATTCTTTCTTGCACTAATGAGCAAAGCCGATGGGATTCGTTCATTATTGTTCCAATAATATCTTTTTAAATGGCGTTAAATGGTAATTAATTATTCCTTCATGCCGTTATAATTAATTTAAAGACAACTGTGTAACCTCAACGTTTTGGAGTTTTTATGATCAAACAATTTTTTACAGTACTAGCCCTTGTATTAGTATTTTCGGGCTCTGCTTTTGCAGCAGACAAAGAAGACAACCGTCACTTTATGTTTATTGGCGAGCCTAATGCCGCTGCATGGAAATATTTAATAGATAACCCTGCCGACCGTAAATCATCTGTTGAGGGTGCGTTTAAGGCCCTTGGTGGAGAGGTTATAAGCTATTACTTTGGTTTAGGCGATGGTAAAAACTACATTACCGTGACTATTCCTAATGATAATGAGTTAATCCAAGCAATTTATTTAATGCGCTTACCGTCTGGATTATTAAATTCGTATAAAGTTGTAGAGTTAATGCCGTCTGAGCAAATGACTAAAGCTTTGATTAAAACGAAAAAAATGCTAGATAACGATACAACGTTATAAAAATAACCGTAAAGTTACGATAGTCAAAAACGGAGCCATTGGCTCCGTTTTTGTGTTATTTAACCACGATTACCTTTGCGCAAACCTTTGTTGATGCACAAACATAATGGTCACGCCTGCTAGAAATGACCCTGATGCCATGAACAGTGCCACATTAGTTAAAGGTAAACCGGCAGCAAATAAGAAACCAGGGATCATAGGTCCAAGTACCGCACCACCACGACCAAGGCCAAGCACTAATCCAGAGCCTGAGCCAAGTAATGACGATGGAAAAGACGTAGCAAACAACCCAAAGAACCCTGAAATAGCAGCAAAAATAAATGTACCCGTGAAAAAGCCTATTTGTTTCATGCTTGCCAATGTATCAGTGAAATAAGGGAATGATGCAACTCCGATAGCAGCGCAAATAAGACAAACAATCATTAGCATTTTAATCGGCACAAACCGTGAAATAACGCCCATACCAATTGAACCAACTACGCCGCCTAGGCTGATAACACCTAACACTGTAGTCGCCTCAGAGGCACTATGACCAAGATCAGAAACAATCGTTGGTAACCATTTAACAAAGTAGTAATAGGTTCCGATGTTACCAAAATAAGCAAAAATAAGAATAATAGTCGTCGCCAACATGCCACCTTTGAACAGGTTTTTAACACCAACGGGTTCTGCATTATGTGCTTCTATTGGCTTTAAGGCTGCTGGCGCTGAATGCCCTAAGCGCTGCATAATTTTTTGAATGTGCGCTAATGCGCCTTTTGGCTGCTTACGCTCTAAAAACGATACCGTTTCTGGTACTAATGCATACACCAAAGGAATAAAAACTAGACTTAACACTGCACCTAAATAAAAAGTAATGCGCCAGTCGTATTGCTTTAATAATGGTGCTAAGAATGTTGCCCCTAAATAAACACCGAAAGCAAAGCCACCAGCAACTAATGTTACTGCCAGTGCTCGGTTTTTGTTATTACAATAATCACTCGAAGTTGCTGTTGCTGCTGCCAACAAACCACCGATACCAATACCAGTGAATACTCGGGAAATACCTAACACCCAGACATTAGGCGACATACCCGCAACGGCCATACCAACGGTTAAAATGACAAGACCAGATAACATTATGGGCCTTCTACCATAAGTGTCGGCCAATGCCCCCATAAATATTGAACCTAGTGCCATCCCAACTAATTCAAGCGGTAAAATGATCCCTAAAACCGTTTTAGAAAGCCCCCACTCCGCCGTCATACCTGGCGCTGCAAACGCAATCGCTAATACATCGTAGCCATCCAGAGCTAATATGCCGATACAAATCGCGACAACATACCATTGTCTAATTTTCATCGGTTCGTTTTGAAGCTGATCAAGCGCTCCTGTTGCTGTATTCATTTTATCCCCTAGCTTTAATTAATGATATTTAAGCCGATATATGGCTGATCATATTTTTATTGTTTTTATATTACTAATTTAACTTACACCAACTGATTTACTCTTCATTTGGCATTAAGTGCATTTTTGTTGTTTTCATTACACTTATTTAACTTACAGCATTTGTTTTACAATTTACTTAGTAAAGGTGGTCGTTATTTACAATTTACACGTCAATTTAGCCATCGCTATACATTTATTGAACACTAGTAGCAATAGCCGGTACATTAGCAAGCTAGTGACTATGATTTGATACAATGGGGATCATTGCATCACAAAGGTGCCCGTACCTTTTATGCCGTGCCTAAAACCACCATGTTAAACGTACAGATGTCATTGTTGAATCGGCGTCATAGCCAAGGCTGTCGAACGAGTAATGGCTTTGGGCCAGGCCTAATGATAATGATCTAGAAATATGGACGTTGATACCGTAACTGAAAAACATATCTAAACCACTGTCAGAATTAAGCTTTTCACCATCAGAGCACAAAATAAAGCAGACATCTGGTTTTCTAAGTTCAGTATCCCAGTAATATATTCCTAACTTTCCTACCAGATCAACATGCTGGTTTAATGGATAGTGAGCAACTCCAGCCAGAGAATAAGAGTCCAGTTCAAATTGACTGTTCGAGTCAACTTGTTCGGAATATCCATAAAACCCGCCAAACTCAACGGCAAAAATGGTATTAAATTTAGCGCCAATGTAGAACTCCATACCCAAATCATCATCCAACTCGCTCACACCTGTATCCCAATTGCCTAAACCAATACCTATATAGGGTTTCAGCTCAAATGTTTGCTCTACTGTTTCACTAGTCTGTGCCTTTGCGGTGATTACAACTGTGGCGTAAAACATCATAAATATCAGCATAGTGAGTTGATGGTTGGATAATTTCGCTGGTGTTAATTGGCAAATTAGGGCTTTAAATGATTGTAAATAGTTACGAAACACTAAAAAACCACGCTTCCTATTGAACAGTAACTGATAAAGAATTGCTAATAACATAATTCATTCCCGCTTGCTGTGTGCCATAACTACACTGTTGCAAGCATCTTACCAATCATGAATTAAAAATAACCCGTTGTTACATAAAGAAATTATTATTAATGTTGAATATTATCAGCAACTACAACTTAAGCACTTTTGCCCATAAAAAGTACATTTATGTTATTCAAACTAGATAGAACAGTACCTGAATACCCATCTTTGCTGAATCATTAAGATTCCGGTACGGTGAAATAGAAACGGAGCCGTTAGGCTCCGTTTTATTCAGTTGTTAGCTTGGTTGGGCTTACTAATATTTCAAACCAAGGGTAAATTGCACATAACGAGGTCGTTGATACGATACAGGCAAACCAAAATCAGGGTTTTGAATTGGTTGTAATGTATTAGGATCAAACGCTTGACCGGTTGGGTTATATCGACTTGGTGTTGATTTATTTAAGATATTAAATACGTCGATACTGGCATGAGTTTCTACACCAGCTATGGTGGTATTGTATTTAAGGTTTAAATCAAGCACGAAGGTGTTTTTGGTTGTACCATGTGAACCACGAGGACTTGGCACCGAGATATAATCCGGGTTTTCCATATCGTCACTTTCAGGATCCACTTCTAGGCAGTAAAATGCCGTAGGTCCATAACCAGGAGGCACGGTGTTACTTGGATGGAAACCCATACAGTTTTTCGGACGACCAGACATTAACGAGCTATTAAAACCAACGGTTAACTCATCTGTAATGGCATAGGCACCACTTAACTTTAATTGATGGCGCTTATCATTAGGTAAATTACCCGCTGAGTTGTCAACCAAGCCTGGAAAGTCAAAACTTTGAGTAATGCCCGAATCAAATTGCCCAATATCAGAGTTTACTGAACCTTCATAGTTACCCCAGGAATGCGACCAGGTATAACTGGCTCGTAATGACCAGTCGTCTTGCCATGGGCGTTCTATGGTGAAATCCCACGCGATATACTTACGCTCCATATCTGGATAGCCTAAGTCTTCGCTCGGTAATTTCCATTTTTGGAATTCACCAGGACCATCTCCGTCAGGATCTGCCCACATGGTAACATCACTACCAGGGTTAGTAACCACGTAGTAATTACCGTAACAGGTGGTACACTCAATACCTTGTGCTTCAGCAGCTTTTGCCAGTGCATGATCGACAGTAACATCTTCAATACCGGTGATCAAATCACGGTAAGTCACTTTAGCACCCCAGGTAAAATCGTCTAAAAATGATTGACTAAAGGCAACTTGAAACTCATCTTGTTGCATTGCTTCAATACTTGAGTCGAGTAATTGCTTGGTATCCTTAACGCTACCATCGTTAAATGTGGTAACACGGTCTAATTCCAAACCTTCTGGCACCAAGGTCGTAGGATCTATTCCAGTGAAGGTGTAATCTATAATTTGAAAACGCTCACGACCCGCTAAACGCACGTTGGTGTTGGTAGCAATCGGTAAGAAGAAACGACCGTAACTAGCGGTTACTTTCATGTCGCCATTACCTGTTGGATCCCAGGCAATACCTAAACGAGGGGCAATTTGGTCGGTCATTTTCACATATGAATCGCCTTCGGCATTTTTGTTGTTGAATTGATCATAACGCAAACCAAGGTTTAGGGTAACGTTATCGGCTACTTCCCATTTATCTTGAATATAAAGCGCCATAGATTCGGTTTCAAACACACCACTGTTTTCAAAAATTGTTTGTCGAACTAAATCAGAGTCGGCAACTTCTAAACCTTCACCTGTTTCTAAATAGTCAAATAACACACCAGTATCAAAAGAGTAACTGTAGCTGCCATCACCACTTGGGTCGCTTAAGTCATCTACGGTAATAATTTCGTAATCCAAACCAAAACGCAGTTCGTGATCACCTAAGTAATAGTCAAAATCGATACGTAATTGCTCACGGGTATCATCTTGAATTTGTACACCAGTCGTAATTGGCCCTTGTAAGCGTCGTCCTGTAGAACGGTCGGTAATTACAGATAAATCTGCATTGGTCACCGGTTTAGTGTTTTGCTTACTATTGGTTTGTCCGTACATAACACTAACGTTTAAATCATCGTTAATGATATAACCGTATTTAGCAGCAAAACTTAAACCACCTTTTTCAACATCATACACCCCTGTGCTACTACCAAATTTTGGCTGTACCACACGACCGTATTCGGCATGGAAAATATTATTATTTATGTATTGACCTTTAACATTATTAATAGGATCGTAGGCTTCAATAGTCACCTCCTCTGTTCGTTCATCAGAGAAAAAGGTTAATTCTAGCGTTTGATCATCGTCAATATACCAGTCAAGCTTACCGCCATAGAAGGCATCGTCTGTTTCATTGGTACTATAAGTCCAGTTACCGGTATTTTCACGAGTTTGAAAAATTGGGTTATACATGCCATAGAAAAACACCTTATCTTCAATAAGTTCGCCACTTGCCCAAAGGTTAACATCGGTTCTATCTTGAATTACGCCTTCGTTATATTGCAGGTATTGGTTAACAAATTTATCGACACCTTCTGCGGTACGATAAACGTTTGGCGCATTTTCACGCAAGCTGTCAGGTCGATAAACCACATTAAGACCGCCTTTAAACTCTTTATCACCTTTTTTGGTGGTTGCAGAAATAACACCACCGGTTGAGCGGCCAAATTCAGCTGAATAACCACCCGTTAATATCGACACATCGTCATACATATCAAATGGAATACGACTAAATCCAACGGCATTACGAGCATTGGTTACGTTTAAACCATTAACATAGTACGTGTTTTCTGCAACCGACGAACCACCAAACGACACTAAGTTACCAAAAGCGTTATCACCTTTATTTACCCCTGGTGCAAGGGCTGCAACAGATGAAATATCACGTGATACAGGTAAACGTGCAATTTCTTCGGCGTTAATTTCTAGGCTCGAAGTCGTTGAGGTAGTATCGAGTAAGGCAACCGATGAGCCACGAATTTCAATGGTTTCAATACCTTCAATATTCATGATCATTTCTAGGTTAGTTTTATCACCAACCCCAACATTCACACCTTCTTGTTCAGCAATGCTGTAACCATCTTTAGTGGCGTAAATATTATAAGTTCCGCTTGGCAATAATGGAAAACGGAACTTTCCATCTTCGTTTGAAGTAACTTGTCTGGTTAATCCGGTTGCCGAATTGATGATGGTCACTTCTACCTGGCCAATAATAGCCCCGTTTGAAATAATGGTCTCACCAACAATTTGACCAGAGGTATTGCTGGCATAAACTGGAGCAGTCGCTAATATACTGGTAATGGCGATCGCTGCCAGAGACTTTCTAAAAGTCTGTTTTAAATTTTTATTATTCATAATTTTCTCTCTGAATTTCTTATAATTTGTCACTAATGGATTATTTAACAGTGTTAGGGCTGCGCGAACGCAACCTCAATACCATTAGTGTCAATAAAGAAATCCAACCTAAGCTACCACCGCCACTGTCAACATTTGATTTGTACGGTTCAACATTAACCACGTAATCAGCAGTGGCATTATCAATGCCATCGCTTACCGTTAAAGCAAAAGTAAGTTGTGTAGATTCAGTAATATTTGGCGCAATAAAAGTTAACGTATTGGCTTTTCCACCGTTGAAAGAAACGCCATCACCGCCTGTTTGCAGCCAGTTGTAAATTAACGCATCATTATCTAAATCTTCAGTAAATGCTGTTAATTGCACTTTTGCCCCTTCAGTAGTACTAATTTCACTGCCCGTTACCGTTGGCGCTTCGTTAACATCAAGCACTTGTAGCTTAATGGTGTGCTCTTTGTTATTACCAAAGCTGTCGGTTGCTTTAACCATAAATTCGAATGTTTCATTACGGTTTATAACAGGTACGGTAAACAGCATTTGCTCGCCAGTAGCTTGGGTTAAGCTGACGCTCGGGCCACTTGCTTGGCTCCATGCATAGCTAACCGCTTCTTTATTACCGGCAGCATCTTCATCAATATCAAATGCTTTGGCAGAAATCACCACGGTATTTTGCTCGCCTTGCTCGTTTTTCTCACTCACTTCCATAAAATATGGAGTTTGCTCAAAATCGAACATTGGTGCACGGTTAACACATGCATCACCTAGTTCAGGAATTGCGGTTGAGAACGCTTTGTCATTAACAATATTGCTAAATTCAACGTCATCTAATAACCAACCCAATGTCGCAGTATTATCATCAGTGCCCACAGCAAAGCGCAGTTTTACT
Organism: Thalassotalea psychrophila; assembly: GCF_031583595.1. Lineage (NCBI taxonomy): Bacteria > Pseudomonadati > Pseudomonadota > Gammaproteobacteria > Alteromonadales > Colwelliaceae > Thalassotalea > Thalassotalea psychrophila. The sequence continues at coordinate 2,047,932 of NZ_CP134145.1, read as the reverse complement.
GTTTTACCGTTTAATACTCCGTCTGGTACAGTAATTTTAACCTGCTGACCTTCAACGCCAGTTGAACCAACAAACGCAGCACGACCACCTAATGGATTGAAATGTTGTGCTTCTTCAACACTATATTTATGCAATACCACACCGTTATAAGTGGGCGTCATATCTAAACCACTTACCGACATAATGTCTTGCCACTGGCCGCCATCAATACTAATTTCAACAGCGCCGCCATCCCAGTTTTCCGTCACTAATTCAGCTTCTGCTTCAGTTGGGCCAAATAATTGCTCACTTTGCTCAAATTCAAAAATGTGGAAAAACTCAACACTAAATTCACCAGCTTCAGCAACTGTCACTTCAGGAGTAACAACGGCAGTTAAGGCACGAACATCGTTAGCATAGCCCCACCACATTTGCCCTTGTGGTACATTTAACGCTTCAGATGCTTGATAGTTATCAAATAACCAAGGCGTAATTACCGTACCTACACCAAAGCCATTTTGAACTTCATTTTCAATGCGCCAGTCATGGGCTGAAGCATAAATATCTTCCACATTATCAATCGCACGCGAATGTGGTGCAGTATCGTATTGCGATGAAATCCAGGCTGAGCCGTAAGAAGGTACCAGTGCATCAGCACCGCCATCATCAAATGAAATATCTAAACGAATGGTCGACATATCAAACGCTTCATTTAAGGTAATTTCAAACGGGAATATTTTAACTTCACCAAAGTTACCATCAAAAGAAACCGGAACTTCATTATTGATAGTCGCTTCGCCATTTACGGTTACGGTTAAATCAGTGATTGAATTAACAATAGCTTTTGCGCCAGTGATAGGCTGAGTACCGTAGTCAGTAAGGTGCAAATACACTTGCATAGTTTCACCAACATCTAACGACTCATCAGCATCACAATAGGCACCAGTTTCACTTACATACTGATAATCTGCAGTAATGTTAGAGACCTGAAACGCTGGGTACTGTGTTTCAAAACCTTCGCGCACACCTTCAAAGAAATAGCTGCTACGCTCTGGTGCTTTGGCATCTAAACCCCAACCACGTTTGGCAAATGCGCGTAACGCTATGTCAAAATCAGTAGGATCCGTTGCTGCCATAACGATAAGCATCGCGTCACGAGCTTCAAGGAAATTAGTCCAAAATGGTGTGATTTTCAAACTGGCGATAAAGTAATCACGCATGCGTTTTTCTACTTCATCAAAAGTTAAATCACTACGTTCGTTATGAAGAGCAATATACACTTCCCATAACGCTACAGACCAAACTTCACCTGCGGCATGAATTTCATTAGGTGGCGGTGGCACTTCGTAGAAAGGCCCCGTTTTTATCGGTAGTACTGCACTATTAGAGACCATACCTAAAGTTAACGGGTTAACATCTAAATTGGTACTGTAAGGAAAACGACGAATACCGTAGCCCATTCCTTCCATGCCCATAAGGGTACGACCAACATACGTTGTAATTGGGTAAATACCTTCTAAGAATTCATTACCAAATTGTGCTCTGTCTTCTTCACGTAGTGCCATCATTAGCGCAACAAAGTCGCCCCAGCCTTCACCCAGTGCCGCCGATTGCCATTGGAACAATCCCCAACCATCAAAAATTAAACGGTTAGTAACATAGTGTCCCCACTCATGTGAAACAATGTGGTTATCTAATGCAGAATGCTCTCGGTCAGTATGAATAAAGGTATCAACAACTTTCACAGTTTTACCGGCAGAAATAGCATCATAGATCTCCTGACCATTTTCTTTGGATAAAAACAAACCAGGTATAGTAATGTGAGAAGCATCGGCACCAGGCTCTAAGCCCATATTTAAGTAACCGCCAGTTAGCCCTTCGAGGTTACGTTCACCTGCGGCCAAATGATTAGTAACAATGTAACCAATTGCGCCAGCATCAAGTGCATTTTCAGCTTTTTGCGCAAATGAACACGCTCCACGCTGTAATATTGCTACTTTGCCAGCAAGCTCTGCTGAGTTTGTCGCTTCTTCACACAAATCTAATGAAACACCATTGTTATCTTGCGCGATGGCAATAATTGCTTCACCTTGCTCTTCACCTTCTTCGGCAATTTCCGGTAAATCAAAACTGGTTTTACCAAATACAGCACGACCATACTCAGCATATTCATGGTATTGCTCATCAGTGGTATGTTCAATTAAACCATTTACACGAAATTGCATTTCGAACTTACCCCAACTATACATACGCATTAATGGGCTTTCACCGTCTGCAGGGGTGCGCATACTGGCGTTGTTTTGGCTTGATAATTCGATACGGGCTTCAATTGGGTCTAAACCTAAACCACCACGACCATAGTTATCTTTTTGCGCATTACCTGCCGCTTCATCAAAACCACTGTCGTAAAACCAATCATGTAAAAAGTTTAAAGTGAAAAACATTTGCGTTAAACCCGCTTTTACATTTTTCTCATCCAGTAAATCTGCATTGTAATTGTATTGATAATTAAATGAACCTGGCGCTGATACGTCTAATTTATAATCACCTAATTTTCCCTCTTCAGGTTGCTGAAAACCTTCAGGGGTATTGATATCAGCATAAACAAAGGCATTATTACCTTCAGCAAATTCGGCATTTGCAGGCATCCACGGATCATTAGTGCTTAATCCGGCATTCTCAATAATGATTTCGTTACTTTTTAGGCGAGAAAACGCTAATGTTGTTGGATCAATACCATACGGGAATGGTGTAGTTTCAACAGCTGAAGGCGAGTCAAACGGACGATACGGGATAGTGTCATCGGCATAAACGTTATATTTATAGGCATGATCTGCCGACATTTTTTGTTCAAACAAGACTTTGCCTGAATCGGCGGCAATAATATAACCGACCAATTGCTCTGTTTCTAGCTCAGCATCATAATATGGCGCTTCTATCATCCATGCGGGGGTAACCGATTTATTATTTGGGTAATAAATAAATTTAGCACGGGTTTTATTACTCGCGGCATTTACTGCGCGATTAACATCAGTAGTGGCTTCATTAGCAATGGTAAATTTTTGATACTGTTTTTGTTCAGTGTCAAAATTTAATTGGCTATGCGATAACTCAACACCTTTTTGAGCATAGGAAGTAATAATAGCTGTTGGAGCATCAACGGCATGACTATTGGCTGATTTGTTCGCCGTTTGCGCAGTAACAGGGGCAAAATGACCGGTACTGGCAACGCCTGCTAAACCTTGGTTCATCACCACATTTATTTGCGAGCCAAATACTTCCACACCGTTCACGGTTTGTTGATACTTCGCAACAATTGCCCCACGACCTAAGTCATGAACTTGTTTTAGTGTCGCCTGTGAGGCTTTATTATTAACAAAGCCGTGCTTGTTAGCCACTTGTGTTAAATAGCTTTTACCAGCCATTTCAATTTGAGCTTTACGCGCTAGTACCTGGTTTGGTTTCGCCGCAGTTATTTGCGACTTACTCATCCAATTAATGCTGGTTACACCTAAATCTTCATTGTACTGATTTGCCATTACCCTATTGGCAACACGGGCAGAGTTTTTTGCTGCGGCAAAGCGAGTTTGCACATTAGTATTATAAGTTTTTATCGCATGACTGCTACCATTGGCGGTAAGAGTCACAGCTGAGCTAAAATTATGTTTAACTTCAGTAGCTTGCGCAGTAAGTGATAACGAAAAGCTCACTGCTGCCGCCATAACGGCAATATTAAATTTTTTCATTTTTTTTCCTATTGAATACTACTTACGAAAAGAAGAAAACGAGAGTCGCCTTTACCCTAACAAGCGTAAAGGCGAGCTAACGTTATTGACGACGTCGTAAGTAAATTCCCCAACCAATCAACATAAACAGCCACAAAACTGCTGCACCATTTTCGTTTTTATCTGCAGGATTTGCGATTGCATCGGGTTCAACTGCGGTAACATAAAACACTTTGCTTACCGATAATTCACCATCGTTAACGGTTATGGTGAATGCATGCTCACCTACAGGCAAGCTGTGGACATTAAGCGAAGCATCGGTAGTTTTACGATAGTTGTCTGGTTGCTCATCAATTTGTACACCCGACCATAAATACGTAATATTTTGATCTCGAGTTTCCAAATCACTTGCTAAACTTTCTAAAATCACATTCTCTTCGGTGGTGATGGTAATTTCAGAAAAATCCGTTCTAATGTTCGGCGCATCATTAATTGAACGCACGTCAACTTCAAAGCTTGACATGATTGAATTGCGGCTATCATTAATTTCAACCGCGAACAATTTGATCAGGGCAGATGCGGTAGTAAAGTAATCTTGTGTAGTGCTAATGTGTAATACGACAAACTCACCTGATGTATCCACATCTACCATTACGTTTTCATCCGTTGATGTAGCAGTTACGTTAACCGTTTGAGAAAAAAGTGACGTACTAACCGATTTAACACCAGCATCTTCATAGACAAAAATGTTTGGTAACTGCTCTACCGATAATGAACCCTTAACGGTTAATGTAGTGGTGTTGGCAACAACAAAATTAGTGGTATCGTTGTGCAGGGCAATCTCCAATTGCTCATCAATATCAACAGAAGGGTCAACTATTGCTTTAAAGCTAACACTAGCTTTACCAGCTTCTGGACCGAAGTAATCGAAGCAGACGACTAAATCATTTTTAATTTTGTCATATACAGCAGTCTTGGTATTGGTATTAGGGCCCGCAACAAAGTGACTCTCACCGTAATAGAAACCAGAATAGGCATTACCATAACCACGAGCACCTCGGAAACCTGCACTACCAGTAAATTGCCAATTACTGTATGGAATTTCATCATCACCAAACACATCATCTTTATCGGTGATTTTACGAATAATATCATCATAAGCCATAATTATTTCATATTGACCTGGACGATGTTTTGCCGGACCTGTTTCCATAAACACTTGCATATCGTAATTGTCTTGCCCACGAAACTGAGTGTTTTCTTGAGTAATATCATTCCAATGGATACGAGAACCATCGTTCGCATCACACATTCTTGCCCACCCATTACTATCACCATATTGTTCATTTTTCTCTAGTGCATAGTTACGACAACCGCCGCGCCAGCCCGTATAAGCATTATCATAGTTAACGACAACTTTTGAACCTATGGTACCAACACTAATCCCTGAAACATCATGGGTTTTAGTCGCTACAGGTACAAATGGCGTAACAAATCCGGCGCTGGTATCACCACTTGCACGCCAAAGCGGCGATATAAACATTGCCGTGGTATTTTTCAAATAAGGCATATCAAACGGCATCATTGATGCTGTAGAATTGGTCGGTAATAAAGGCGCAGCACTATACTGGGCGTTTAATGCCATTAGGCCATTATTATAGACATAGAGCCAATCACCTCGTTGAAAATCACCGTTTTCATAAAATGAAATCCATGGCGTTGGGTTATCACTGTTGGCAAATAATTCAGTAACCGATATTGGTACCTCCCTATCGTCAAGATACCGTTGACCATCTTTGTCTTCTGTAGCCATAAACAGGTATTCACCATACCGCTCTTTATGTAAACGTGCCGCCCACTCATGGTCAGACTCATAAGAGACTTCGCCTTCGATTCGTTTTCTACCGTAACCGGTAAGGCCTGCAGTTAATTGCTCTCCATTTAAGTAAGGCTTTTGCCCATCTTCAATTGGCAAGGCACCACCGGTAATTGGCGTTAGGCCTAAATAGGCAAAACCAGAGCCGTCGTTTCCAGGAAATTCAGGAGTTTTACATAAGGCATCTGTTTCATTGGTACTATAGTTATAGCCCCTTGGCTCATTGGCAACATCATCGAGTGAGCCGATAATGCTTAAAGTGTTACCTGAAACAGTCGAGTTAAGATCAGCAAACTGTGAGCTAAAATCACTCATAGATCCAGGTACTAAGGTTAAGCCGCTAGGTAAATTTACCGTTAAATCGACATTACGATTAGCTAAGCTTTCATTAGCATTAAACTCAACGACTAAATCAATCATTGCGCCAGCTTGCACTGCTGTAGGTTTTGACGCTAATTTAACTACTGCTGCATCTCTACCGCGAATAATATCTAAATTAACAACTTTGTTATTACCCGCAGCTTTAAAGGCTGAATATACACGCTCACCAGGTTCCATATGTAATTGCCAGTCGACAACCACATCATCACCACTAGCAGAAACGTTGATATTAGTCGCTTCAGTATCATCAATTACAGTAGTGAATAATGTGGTATCAACAGCCAATTGATCAAAATAATATTCAACGCTAGCAATTCCATGCGCCACTGAATTTTGATAAATCACCCAGTAATCCCCGGCAATAGGGTTTGTAATTGAACAAAAGTTATTGGTACCAGGCGTTTCATCTAGTGTTTGCAGCGTACCCTGTGCATCTGAAATACAAAGTACCTCATCTCTAAAGTCGATAAAGCCGTTATTGTTGAAATCTCGGCCAATTGCCATCGCAATCGTCGTTTTGAACAATTGGGTTTTACCACTATAAGGTCCAGCGTCGGCAACAATACGTTTCGCGCCCTCTTGTAAACGTAACCATTCTATATGTGCGGTACCATTACGCAGGTGACGAGCGGCATCAAAGTTCGCATCTTTACAACTACCGGCTCTATAGTAGGTATAACAAGTCACACTGTCATAAGACTCTACTACTGGGGATAAGTGTACCTTTGTGCCCTCAATTACAGATGGCTGATAAGTAGTAAACTCGGTGCTAGCGAAGTCAGTGGTGCTAGTATTTGGCAGTTTTTTCTTACCTTGGTTGCTATCCACTGTAATGGCTTGATAATCGTTTTCAACATCTAATTTCGTGCGTACTACTACCTGCCAGTTGGCTTCTGGTATGTCACGATTATCAGGGATAAAACGGACATTACCTTCGGTCATTGAATCTTGGTTATTGTTAAAGTCAGTGAAGTCTTCTGGTAAGTCTGACCAGTCGCTATATCCAATACCCCAACGCATACTCTCTTCAATAACGTCGAACTTAATGGTTAATTCAACTTCATCGCCAGCATTTTCAAAGGTAAACTCTTCTGGTGTAATAGTCATTTGCGCAGATGCGTAATTAAGCTTAGACTCGATTCTCCAACTTCCTGCTTGGGTTGCTTTAATGGTACGTTTCATTTCACACGAGCTAAAACATAACGCATGAATTGCAGCGGCTAAATTTAAATCAGCAAACGGTATTGCTTCAGGGTGGTTTTGATCGGCCTTTTCAAAATTAGCAACCTGCTCATGCATAACAAAACCTGCATTAATTGCATCGCTAACATTGATTAAGCCATTACCTACGGTATAGGCATCAGGTAGACCATTCTTTGAAGTTTGAGAATGAAGTACTTGGCTTGCTGTCATGATTAAGGCAGAGTTAATTTCAGATACTGACCAAGTTGGTTGCGCTTGTTTAACCAGCGCTGCAGCACCGGTAACATAAGCGGTAGCCGTTGATGCGCCACTTAAGGTCATCCAAGACGAGGCATTACCGTAAACATCAAACGGGCGTTCATCGGCATAAGGTGCTAATACACTTACACCAGGTGCAACAACACTCGGTAATAAGTAACCTGAGTCAACGCCTTTACCAGGACCAATCGAAGTATTTTTCTCATAAACCATTCCTGAAAGTGATGGTAATTCAGGCACTGTAATCGGGTTAATCGTGGCGATAATGTCTTGCGTTAACTCAGCAGAGCGTTTTGCCCATTGGTAAAATAAATTAATGCGTTTACTATCATCCTCCGGATCACCTGAAGAGGTAGAGTACATAAACGTACCGGCAAAACCATTACTATATGCCACAGGAATATTCATTGGTGTTACACTGTCATTAACAATGATCATCGCACCAGCACCGGCGTTTTCAACTTGCTCACCCATTAAGGTATAGGTTTGCACTGGGGTTAAGCCAGTTTCAAGTGCGTTACCATATTCATCAGCTAAACAAACTGCAATTTCATTGGCAGAAAATATATTTGCCGGTAAATCTAAACAATGAGCTAACGCATATTGCTGCTCATTTGATAACGCAGTCATATCGACTTTACTTTCAGCAACAACAACATTGCCAGTAACTGGCTCGCCAGAATACGCAGTAACCGCGCCATAGGCAGAGATTGCTTCCATTAAACCATCGGCATTACGATATAAAGGTACCGTGATTGGATCACCACCGGAGATATCACCAACGTGAGCTGAAACGGTATGGGTACTGCTTTTGAACACGGCACCAACACTCATTAACCAAGGCGATGGATGATCACCATTCCCGGCATCCTCGTCTAAGTCTAATTTGTAATTGTCACCATGACCAACTGATGCTGCAACAAATATGTTTGCTTGATGCGCATTCAAAAAGGCCATTTCAACTGGGTTTACCCATGGTAGTGCTAACGCGCCACTTACTTTAGAAATTGAAAAGTTTAAAACATCAACGCCATCAATAATGGCATCATCTACTGCTTTAATAATAGCTTCATCTAGACAGCTATCTTCATTACGTTTTGGGTCACACACTTGATAAGAAATAATTTGTGCGTGCGGGGCAACACCAGAAACATCAAACGATGAATTTTCAATGGCAATGCCCGTAGAGGCTAGTACTTTTGGTTCACGAAAATGAAATTTAACATCATTTACCACATTACCGGCGATAATGCCGGCAACATGTGAGCCATGGCCGTGATAGTCTTCCCCCTTTTGCAGAGAAAATTCGCCATTAGGATCATTATAAGTTGTAAAGCCAGAGGTTCCGTCAGCACCACCGAAAATTTTATCGTTAATTTCAGAGTAAGTACGAATACCAATTAATTTATTATTACAACGACTCGCTTGCGCACTGTCTAAACATTCACCAACAAATTGTACACCGTCTAAGTTATTGAAGTATTCACCAGAATCGTCAAACGCAACATGGTCGGTATTGATACCAGTATCAAGTACACCGACTACAATGCCCTCACCTTTATATTTGGTGGTTGTCCGATATGTTTCACCAGACCAAACTTTGTCAGCGCCTATATCTTTTGGTCCTGCGTAGCTTTGCAGCTGCGATCGACCTAATAAGCTTACACGAGCAACGCTATCAAGTTTTGATAAACTTGCAGCATCATCTTGGCTAAGTTCAACACTAAAGCCATTTACGGCATTAGCGAATTGATTTCTAATCTTAAGCTCAATGCCTAACTCTTTCGCATATTTTACTACGTTTAAATGAGAGTCTTTCAAATAATTAACGTAGTTAATTTTAGAACTAAGAGCTTTTTCGCTTAATTTCTTTTCGCCCGATGAACCTTTGCCTGCAATACCTGTCGATTGGTCTTTCAATGTTTCAAAATGCGGTGCTGCTTTATCAACTAAAATTACAAGATAAGTATTTATGCCAGTAAGTTCTGCTTGATAGTTAAATTTATCAACTTTTGACAGGTTTCTGGTAATTATGCTATTCACCGTACCTGAATTGCTTACAGAATGGTCTTTATCTGCCATATTTTTAGCATTAAACTGGTAAGCATTTGGCTTTATGGGAACAACAACATCATTACTGATATCGCTAGCCGCTGCAGAAATTGCAGTAGCATAAAAGGCAGTAATGCTTGAAATAAATTTTTGATTAAACTTCAAAGGATTCTCCATCCAATATTTCGATGGCAATTTAATAAAACATTTATAAAAGCAATACAACAACAGCACTTCATATTTATTATAAAATAAACACACATTAAAATATATTACTTAAAATACAAGCAGTTAGAAAGGCAACCAATAACAAGCTGCTATTAAAGAACAAACAATTATACAAACATTTATCGCGGTCATTCTAAAAGCTCTTATTCTCAACACTAAAACTTATAATTTCAGCATCCACAATAATCATAGAAATTCAACAAAACAAATACCAAAATTAACACTCTTACAATCAATAACTTACGACAAATGTAAGGTTTATGTATGAAAATTGTGTTTTTTTTTAAGTCAAATCGACTCGTCCATGATTGCTTAAAATAGACATCCATCGTATTAAAGGTTGTTAAATAAAGCGATAGCAACCTGTTCGGGTTAAAACTTACTTATGAATTAGTTGCTTGCAAGAAATTCTATGATTTACATGAAGAGGAAGATATGAGAAATCATGTTACATTGGCTCTAGTATTACTACTGTCTGCCTGTGGTGGAGGGGCTAGTAACTCCAAACCTGAGACAGCACAAACTACTAAAGCACCTGAGTTTGAAATCGTTGGTTCTCAAAGTATCAACGAACAACAACCAGTACAACTTAAAGCGCAAGTATCATACCCAAGTAACCCTGATAGCTTAACTATTGAATGGTCTCAGCCGAATGAACAGAACATTGCATTAAGCACAGATAAATTTAATGCATCATTTACCTCTCCAGATATATTATTAGCTGAAGGCCAACGCGTACTAAAATTTACTGCAACGATTACCGACACAGAGACACAAAAATCAACTAGCGATGATATTAGCATTACTGTTAACGCACTAGATATTTCACCACAAGTAAATGTAGATAATTTCAGCGTTGCAGAAAACACCACCGCAATCTTATCAGCTGAAACATTAGGCAATGGTGATGAAAGTATCCTATATGCTTGGTCGGCATTAGATGAAAGCGGCATAGAGATCATGGACGCTGATCAACAAAAAGCATCATTTATTGCGCCAGACGTTATAGCTCCAACTCCTTTTGCATTTTCAGTAACCGCCACAGATAACGAAGGTTCGACTACAACCACGAAAATAATCGTAACTGTTAATCCTGTTATCAGTGGTTATATAGCACTAGGTGCTAAATTACCATTGGCAGAAGCTACAATAGCCGTAAACTCCATTACAGGGGGGAGCTGGCTAATACTTGGTAAAAATAAAACCAATGCGGATGGAGAATTTAGTATTGAAGTCCCCTTCTCGTTAAGGAATGGCTTTGCTATAACGTCAACTAGCGGCAAAGTTAATTCACAAACTTTTGATAGTAACCTTACTAACATATGTTTCAGTGAAGACAAAACATCATGTTATGCCTCTCCGCTTACTAGCCTTATTACCAAGGTAATGAAGGCAAAAATAAAACATGGTTTAAATGCCACAAAAGTTACCAAAGAATTAACTATCAACAGTCTTTATGATGCTTTGGGGGTGTTTAGTTTAAGTCATGACCCATTTATGAACAAAATAGCAAGATATGACTTTAATACAACGAAGGTGATATCCGAGTTAGCAATCGTTTCGTTAAATGATTGGTTAAATGGTGTAGCCAAATTTATTAATCAGCAAGACGGTTATTCTCTTGAAACCGTAAGCGAATATTTCCCTTATGCTGACGACGAGCGTATAGCTAGCAAAGTCAGCATCGAATATAATGATAACAGTATTAATCATATAGCCAGGTTAACCGAAAAAAGAACAATAAATTTACTTGGTGACATCCAAAGCTACGGTATAAATAATACAACGGTAGAGGTAGCTGATAAAAGCTATGAGTGGTCGTTATCTAACGCGGAAAATATTGAATATATAGAGTTGGCAACGCCTACGGAACCGACGTCTTTATTAACTCTAGGCAGCGTAGATGAAGATAGATTAATTGATATCAACTTAACCACAACACTAACCACAACAACAGGGATTGTTTATACCGATACGGTAACTCAAACGTTTACTATTTTAAATAATCTTACGAGTGAAAATACTCCGCCAGAAATCAGTTTAACTGCCGATCAAATATTTATCGCGTCAGAGGTTGCAACACTATACGCAAAAGTTGAAGATTTTGAAGATGACCTCAGCACCTACGACAATAAAAACACTCGTTATCACTGGCAGCAAGTTTTCGTATCACCAAAGGAAGGTGAAGCTTTAACACCTACTAGCGACATCCCAGTTCTGTTGAGTAATGAAACCACCTTGTCACCTACCTTTACTGCCCCTGATGTAGAATTCACAACTGAATTACTTTTCTTACTAACAGTTACGGATTCAGGTAATGACAATAATGAGGGAAGCATTAAAAATACGGCTTTAATTTCAGCATTTATTCTACCTAAGCTTTCTCTTGCTCCGGTGGCTCTCAATGACACAGGGATCACATTATGTGCAAACTATGCCTTTGATGGATCTCGATCTCATAACAATAAAGTTCCTTGTGATGATCAAGGGCATATTGATGAAATACCTGCTGAGCAAGATGCTCATATAGGAAGAGACGCAGATCAATTTGAAAACATCGCAGAAGATGGTTATGCCGGATTTTCTTTCACTAAACTCGACTCCCAAGGACAAGAATTAGCACATAACGCTCAAGCATGGAGCTGTGTACAAGACAACGTTACAGGCCTTATTTGGGAAGTTAAAACAAACTCTACTAGCACTGACGATATACACGGCAGGCAGCATACGGCTAACTGGCGAAATACTGATCATTTTACCAATGGCGGTTCACATTTAGACACTCTGATTAATCCTGAAAAATTTGCAGGAATAGAAGATGATGCCAGTTGCACAACCTCGCAGAACATCTGCCTAAACACCGAAGAGGTCGTAAATAAAGTAAATACTGAAAGCAAATTATGTGGTTTTAGCGACTGGCGCTTACCCTCTCGGGTTGAATTACATTCATTGGTTGATTACGGCAAAACAACACCTATGATTGATACTCGCTTCTTCCCATATACGTCAGAATCTATGTTTTACCTAACAGCTGATACCAACCCTATTCCAGGCTTTGCAACTGATGGTTCAGGTGTATACACCTGGTTAGTTAGCTTCAGAACAGGTGAATTGGTAAGTATTAAAAAGAGATATGCAAAAATGAAGTTTAGATTAGTTAGAACAGTGAGTGAAAAATAATGAAAAAGATTAAAATAGGTAAAAATAGCCTTCTAATGATCGCTTTATTTTCGAGCTTAGGTGTTAGTGCAGCTGATCAGGATCGTGGCACTGCGCCAATATCACAAGAGTGTAGCCCTTTTATACCGCATACTACGCCAAGCTTTCGCTATAGCTATAGTGATACTGGCGCAACCGCAACGGATAAAATTACGGGTCTGACATGGTCAAGATGCACCTACGGCCAAGCATGGGATGCACAAGCGCAGGTATGTGAAGGGAACGCAACCTTAGTTACTTGGTCTGCTGCATTTACTGCAGCCTCAACCCAAGATCTTGATAACTTGACACATTGGCGCGTTCCAAACATCAAAGAACTCAATACCATTATCGAAGGCGGCTGTACTTTCCCTGCCATTAATAGTGAGGTATTTCCCAATACGGTAGCATCAAGTCAACAACCCTATTGGAGCTCTACACCAACGATATCGTTATTACCAGGAGTCTATGATAAAGCCGACTATAGCAGCGTATTTGCAACTGATTTTATGACAGGCTTATCTTCACGTCATAGAAAGGACAGTAAAGTTCATATACGTTTTGTACATGATTAAATAAATTGATTGCGTTGTTATACATTCCGACGACTCAAATAAGAGAAGAAAAACATAAAAACTAAATAAGAAGGGATATTAGTATGAAATTAAGAATAAGTACCGCTGCACTTACGTTGGCAATAGCCTTACCTGCGTTTGCCGAAGCAGAGTTGGTTCAATTTAAGGCCGGAGAAAAGGCTGTGGCTGCTGATGTTAATGCAAATTTTTCAGCTGTTTCTACAACAGCTGAAACAGCAAAATTAACAGCTGAAACAGCAACATTAATAGCTGAAACGGCTAAAGCATTGGCTGATGATGTCAGTGCAAGTTTATCAGTGGTTTCAGCAACAACTGAAAGTGTTAAAGCTATGGTTGCTGATGCTACTGAAACAAATTCAGCTGTAGAGTTAGCTTTGGATGACGTAACATCAGCAGTGGGTTTTAATTCTACGGCAATATCAAACAATGACAGTAAGATCATACAAAACGTTAATAGAATAGATGCAATAGTTGCAGCCTCACAACCGCGCGTTAAGGTCTACGACGCTAACGATGTTGAATTCGGTACTATCGTAAAAGGCAATACAGATGGCACTTATACCATCGTATTAAAAAGTAATGGTTTAGTTGTTAGCTCAACATTAGAAGCTTATAACGTAAGTGATAGAGCCCCTCTAGCAGGCGATTCACCTGTGAGAGTGAATATTCATCCAACACTTTTAAATGTTAGACAAACCACAGTCTATTTTGCTGAAGAGGGCTGTAAAGGAACAGCATATGTTGCACCAGATCGACTTTCACAAAATATCATTGATAACTTTTATAGAATGTCACCAATATCGGCTGAACATATTTATGGTGAAGGCGTACTAGCTTTTCATGTTGAAGGTTACGATGGTAACCAATCAAACCCTGCCATTTACATGACTAATAAAAATTATGTAAGTAACGTAAGTTTCAGCAGCTACAGGACTCCAAATTCAACCTGTACTGACAATGCATCAACACTTGGCAATAACTATTTGATGGTTGAAGAAGTTTCGAGTGATACCGGTATTGTTAAACGTTCTGTTTCATTGGAGGCTGGAGGCAGCGTTCAATTTATTGAAATTGATCATGCTACTCACCCTTCACCTTTTAAGTTTGTCACTGAATAAATACTCGGTCATCAGGTTATCAAAAATGCCATCATAACGATGGCATTTTTATTTTAATACTATCGTTTTATTGATACTTTCAACCCTACACTTTGCTTGGCACTGTAAAACAGTTATGAGCATACTCCGACAGCCAATACTCGTCCATATTTTATCCATCGACCAAAAGAAAAGCTCAATAACCGTTGCCATATAGTTCTGATGATTTAGGCTTATCTAATCATTTGCTACGCTACTGATATAACGTTTTTATACAATGACTAAGCGATCACAGAACTGAGCAACTGAATAATTGTGCTCTGTGTGGCATGCTAACTACTTTGACTTTGAACTTTTAAGGATACGGATTCCTTTGCATATACACACCTGAAATTGAAGTTACAACGTGCCTTATAGGAGGCTAGAAAAGTTTGGAAAATCACTATATCTTTTCGCACTGAATTAACGCGCTCAAAACTCACAAAGAACGTTACAATAAAAATCATAATAGCAAGAATGATCACAATACTAATTTTGAGTGTTTAATGGATTTGGAGGTTAATCAAACACGGAAGGTAATTAACAACATGAAATTAAGTGGAATATACAATCACAGTTAAATTATATGCAAAAAAGACTTCCCGAAGGAAGTCTTTTACCGTAAAGCCTGACTAATAATGAAATAGTCAGGAACTTACATTAGTAGTTACTTAGCAACGATAGAATAAGGTGCTGGGAATGTAGTCGTATTCAATGCAACTTCATCTCCACCATTCATGTCAGGTGCAATGTATTGAAAAAGAGCATCTTCATCATAGGCAAAGTTATAACTAATTTCTTCATAATCAGTCGCGTCGTAAGCCGCACAATTTGCACCGGCATTATTCTTATATGATGCAAAATCTTGTACTAAATTTGGAGTAGTTGAGGTAGCGATTATTGCCTTACCTTCAATAACATCGTAACCTAACACTTGACCAGCACCAACTTCAGCCCAAACTGGCGTAGGGTAGTAAGCACCCTGTTTCCATGCAATAGTAAATGTTTGAGAAGAATCACAATCCGCACCTTCAAACATAGTAAATGTACTCACACTTTTAATGTCAGTCACTTTCGCACCAAGAATGGCATTATAATTGCTATCTTGACCAAGGAAAGACATTAGATTAACTGTAGCTACTACACCGCTGTCATTTAGTTGAATTGTCACCGTATCTTCATGCATAGCAAGTACAGTAGCAAACTCAGCACCCGTGCTATCAGTGATAACAAAAGTAGGAGCAGCCATAGATGCCACTGATGCAATTTCTGCAGTGTTAGCAGCAATAGCTGCAGTGTTAGCAGTAACAGTAGCAGAGTTAGCACCAACTGAACTTTCTAAAGCATCTTTAGCTGCTGTTAACGCGTCTGTGTTAGCAGTAATTAATGTAGTGTTATCAACTGCTGCTGTTGCTGCTGTTGCAGCGTTAGCTGTAATTGCTAAAGCATTAGTTGTTGCTGTTGTTGCATTATCTGTAATTGCAGTTGCGTTAGTTGCTGCTGCTGTTGCATTAGCTGTAATTGCTGTTGCGTTAGTCGCTGCTGAAGCGGTAGCTGCATCAGCTGAAGCTTGTGCTGCAGCTGCAGCTGCCTCAACTGCTGTAAAGTTTGAGTTTACGTCGGCAGCTACGGCTGCTTCACCGGCGTTAAATGTAACTAAGTCTGCAGCTACTGCTGGTAATGCAATTGATAAGGCTAATGCTGCTGCTGTTAATTTAAGTTTCATGTTTTATATCCTTGAATCTATTATTTTATTTAGATTAATTTATAAGTATTAATTTTATTGTTGTTTATTTTGGTAATGAATACTTGGCTATTTTATTGCCAATCAACTTCATTCCATTTTGCGCTTTCACTGTCCCAAACTAGCTTAGTTTCAGCTGGAGGAGGAGGTGGAGTGATAGTTTTAGGTTCAGATGAACCGCCACCACCGCCGCCACAGGCAGTAAGTAAAACTGAAGCGATAACTGCTGTAGCTAAACTTTTAAATTTCACATTAGTCGTCATAGTTGTTTCCCGTTAATGTACGTTTGTATCCTTTGAAATCCATTGTAAAAATGAAAGAAACAATGTGTCTGTTTTCATTTACAAATGTCTTTAACAAAGCTCGAAACTATAATTACCTGCGACCAAAGTCGTTTACAACCACCCCAAAACACAAAAAACTCACTTTATAAATACAGCCACATACAACATTCTTTAAAAAAACATACAATCCCTTACAAAACAACAAGTTAAGTAAAATAAAAACACTTATACATGCATGTATTTTGTAAAAAAAGGACCAGCTTTTGAATTTAAATAATAGTTTTCACGTTTAAACCTAACAGAACAACAGTCTTGTCTCTTACAGCTTTAATTAGTTCAAAACAAAACTTATCCTGCGAACAAATGAATTTTTAAGCTTGATATTTTTTTCTTTGTTTATAAAGATAACAACCAGAAAGTGAAGAGCTGTTATTTAGAATAAAGGGAAAAGTTATGCTATAACGTTAATGAGGAGAAGCATTTAACAATGGTTTGGATATTAGCTCCAACTATGTACATTAACTGAGTAAGTCATTTAAAAAATGTTTTATGGAAGAGCAATTTAACTAAGTTGCACTATGATGATTTAACACCCTACACATACTTGTTAAGGGCTATATGTTGTACGTTTAAAAATTTGCCTTGTTCTGGATTTAAAGTTCATATGTTTTAAACAAGATAGCGATATAACATAAAACACGTCACTTTTCGCATATATCTATAAAGTTATCGTTTGAAAAAAGGCTCGAAGTGTTTATACACTTCAAGCCTTTTTACTTAACCTTCTCGGAGCTACTAGTTACAATGAGCCCCACAGTTCTCTTAAAAATCTTCACGAGGTATGTAGGTTCTTGCTGCTTCACTTATATCTAATGTAAAGTCATACAATTCTTCATTTTCTGGAGCTAAAAGCCTTGGTCGACAAGTCGCAGTAGTTGTACCAGCTAGACCTGAGCACTCAGGAAATGCACCATAATCATTATCTTGAGTCCAAGTAACAGGTTGAGAAAAACGAAGACTGGTCATCGTACATTCAAATTCACCATCTGCTATTGGAGCACAACTATTAAGCTGAGCATAGCGGCCATCAAAATTGACTTCTCTATGGTGGCTGTTAAGCAAAGTCATAATATGTCGTTTAGTAAAATCATCAACAAAAGGCTGCCCTGGTTGATATGAAGGGGCTGATTCTTTATGCAAATCAAAACCAATCGAAAACTCATCGATGATTTGATTATCGCAAAACATTTGCGTGGAGTTAGCCTGTGCTACATAAGTATCAGGGTTGAGTAAATAAGCGCTTAATTCGTCATTATTAACGGCAAAACACTCTGCTCCACCGCCTTGATTCATAGGACTATTCCAACATACCGGCGCATGCATGGTTAATTCATAATATAAACAATTAACATGTTCACCATTTGACTCTTTCATTGCGCCATTTAAATACTCATACTCGCCCCCTTCAACAACACTTGCTGCTTCAAAAAAATCTAGGAGTGCGATGCTTGAAAATGGACTGTGGGTAGCTATTAATACTTCAACACAATCACCAAAATAAGTGTGCGTTATAACTTCAATCGTATTGCCATCTTGATCTTTAACAACAGTGTCAATATCTGCTAACGCTTTTAAACTGGCCCCATCTTGGCAACTGATTTGGTTCTCGCGAAGGTCAATAAATTTAGGTAGCTCGGTCCAGGCTAGAATACTGGAGATATCAGTTAATAAATTAGCATCTAGTAGGAGTTTATCCGCTATCCTTAAATTGGCTAAAGCACTAATATCAGCAATATTATTGTTGGTTAAAGTTAATGTTGTTAACGATGATAATTGTGCCAGCGCTGAAATATCAGTTATTTGAT
This sequence comes from Thalassotalea psychrophila, assembly GCF_031583595.1. Classification (NCBI taxonomy): domain Bacteria; kingdom Pseudomonadati; phylum Pseudomonadota; class Gammaproteobacteria; order Alteromonadales; family Colwelliaceae; genus Thalassotalea; species Thalassotalea psychrophila. The sequence goes on along the minus strand of NZ_CP134145.1, from coordinate 2,029,407 downwards.
TATTGCTTAACGAAAGTGTGATTAATTTATCAGAACTTCCTAAGTTACCAAGGTCACTTATTTCGTTATTGTCAGCAGATAACTCTGTTAGCCCGGCTAAGCTTGGTAAGGTTATTAAGTTATTGCTGTCTAGCTCTAGCTTGGTTAAACCGGTAAACGATTCAATTCCAGAGACACTTTCTAAGTTATTGTTAGACAAACTTAACTCGGTTAAACCAGTAAAATTAGCTAATGCTTCAATACTTGAAATATCGTTATTCGATAAATTCAGCAGTTCTACATTGGCTAAGTTAACCAAAAAATCTAGGTTAGTTAACCCATTTGCGGCCAAATTTAATGACGTTAACTGCGTTAAGTTAGCAATAATAGTGAAGTCTGTAGCCCCAGCGTTTGATAAATCGAGATTTTCTAATTCTGTCATTGACGCCAATACGGAAAGATCTACAAAATCGCTGCTTGGTAATATTAAGGTTTTAAGTCCAGTAAAGTATTGCAGATTGTTAAAATCTTCAGTCACATTTGTCAGTGAGCAATCAATTGTTTCGATGCTGTTAAGCAATCGCTGTTCAAAAAACTCGCTCCTTTGCTCATCGGGAACATTGCTCATAATACATGTTAACAATGTACCATTCGTGCCATTTGTGCCCCAGTTCAAATCGGCAAGTACCGGCATTGAGCGTTCGCTATCATACGGGGCAAAATCTCTCGGTAAAGAATCGGGTAAATTATAAACGCCGTCGCCATCAATATCATCATCGTTCAGATCAGATATTTTATCGCCGTCAACATCATTTAACGGTTCTGATTGTGGATCGTATGGGTCTGTTTCATTGTTACTTTCATCAGAATTAGCAAAGCCGTCACCATCAATATCATCATCTTTGTAATCGAAGGTGCCATCATTGTCTATATCAGTTGGAAAATCACTAGCATCAAAAGGATTAGTATTAGCTGATAACTCATCAATGTCAGTTACACCATCATTATCATCATCTAAGTCCTCTTTATTTGGTGAGCCATCTCCATCAATATCTTCAGGTGTACTATTTATATTTGTAGATTCAGAGCCTGCTGCTGTTTCATCATCATTGCTAAAGCCGTCACCATCAATGTCATTTGGAATGCTGCTAGTATTTGTTAGATCAGAGCCTGCAGCCGTTTCATCGTCGTTGTTAAAGCTATCGCCATCAATATCATTCGGTGTGCTATTAGCATTTGACGGGTCAGAGCCTGCGGCCGTTTCATCGTCATTGTTAAAGCTATCGCCATCAATATCATTCGGTGTGCTGTTAGCATTTTCAGGATCAGAGCCCGCGGCCGTTTCATCATCATTGCTAAAGCCGTCACCATCTGAGTCCACCGGAGCTTGCTGAGCTGGAGGCTCAGGAGTTGGTTCAGAGCCCCCTCCTCCGCCTCCGCCACAGGCGGTAAGCATTAAAGAGGTAATTAAAGTTAAAGCAATCCTGTTGAAATTTACATTGTTAGACATAGTTTTCCCGTTAAATCCATCTACATAAACCATTGAATTTAATAAAATAGTGTCTCGACATTCATAGATGCAACACTATTTTTCCAATGTTAAACACTATAAATAGCTAACCAGAAAAACATTTACAATAAACTGAACATTAAATTTTCAAAGAAATCGATACAATAAATACACAAAAGATTTACATAAAACTTTTAATCGCTGAACCAAAAAGGCTTGCACTGTTTCCAGTGCAAGCCTTGTTTGTCATTATTAATGTTTAAATTTATTGTTCACACGATGATTGTTGCGTACCACATTCAGGTACAAATTCTACACGTGGAATGTAGGTTCTTGCCGCTTCACTGATATCTAAAGTGAAGTCATATTTATCAACATTCTCAGGTGCCAAAAACCTTGGACGACAGGTAGCAATAGTGGTTTCAGCTAAACCAGAACATTCAGGAAAGCCGCCATGTTCATTATCTTGTAACCAGGTCACCGGCTGAGAAAAGCGCTTACTGGTCATGGTACACACATAGTCACCGCTTTCTTGTAATGCACACGAATTAAGGTCTGAATAACCTTCTGCATTAATATTAACTTCCCTATGATGGCTGTTAAGCAAGTTCATAATATGGCGTTTACTGAAGTCATCTACAAATGGCTGGCCAGGTTGATACGCGGCAGCCGACTCTCTATGTATGTCAAAGGCAATAGAAAACTCTTCAATAAATGGGTTTACACAAAACATTTGTGTAGCATCTTTATCTTTAACATGAGTATCAGGATCTAAGCGATAAGCATCTAACTCGTCATTGTTAACCGCATAACAGAGTAAACCTCCACCTTGGTTCATTGGACTATTCACACAGATTGGCGCATACATAGTTAATTCATAGTACAAACAACTAACGTGCTCATTGAATGACTCTTTCATTCCACCATTTAAATACTCATAATCACCACCTTCTTGCACTGCTCCTGCATCAAAAACATCTAATAGAGAAGTATTTGAAAACGGCTTATGTGTAGGAATCAATTTCTCGATACAGTCACCAAAGTAAGTGTGCGTGATAATTTTAATAATATTACCCTCAGCATCTTTCACGTAAGTATCAACATCTGCTAACTCTTTTAGACTAGCATCGTCTTCACAACTAATGCTATTGGCACGTAAATCCATATATTCAGGCAGTTCTGCCCAAGCTAAAATGGCAGTAATATCAATTAATAAATTAGTATCTAATAGCAACTTATCTTTAATGCTTACATTAGCTAATGAGCTAATATCAGCAATGTTGTTATTGGTTAAATTTAATGTAGTCAGATCTTCTAGTCCTGCTAAGGAACTAAGATCAGTTATTTGGTTATTATTTAGAGAAAGAGTACTTAACAGAGTTAAGTTAACTAACTCACTAATGTCATTTATTGCATTGTTATTTGCTGTTAATTGCGTTAATTCAGTAAAGCTGGTCAACGAGTCAAGCGAGACAATTTTATTGTGATCTAAATTCAGTGTCGTTAGTGTATTGAATCCGGCGATTGGAGTTAAATCAACAATTTCATTATTATGAATTGCTAATTCCGTCAATACCGCACTTGTTGAAAACTCAGGTAGTACGCCAATTTGATTGTTATCAACTTTAAAAACACTTAACTCATTTAAACCTGCCAAGCTTGGCAAATCTGATAAGTTATTATTGTCTAATTTTAACTGAGTTAAGCCGGTAAATGATTCGACACCTGCGACAGTAGTAATATCATTATTTGATAACGTAAGCTCAGTTAACTGGTTAAAGCTTGCCAGTTTTTCAATGTTAGAAAGTAAATTACCCGATAAATCTAACACTTCAACATTGGCTAAATTTTGCAAAAAGCCTAAGTCAATTAAAGCATTTCTGGCTAATTTCAACGTTGTTAACTTAGTGAAATTAGCAATAACTGAAAAGTCAGTAATTTTAGCATTTGATAAATCGAGATATTCTAATTCGGTCATTTGTGACCAAACTGTAATATCAGGGATAACAGATATATCGGTGTCAGGTAAAGCAAGAAATTTAAGACTGGTGAAATACTGTAGATGTTCAAGGTCTGTTGTAGCAGGTTCACCCGTGCAGTCAATAACCTCAATTTCATTAAGCAATTTACTCTCGAAATAATCTCTACTTAGGCTCGACTCAGAATCACTAAAATTCCAGGTAACCTTCTCACTTTGACTTTTGAAAATACAATGTAGTAAGTGACCATCATGACCATCTTTTCCCCAGAATAGGTCAGCAAATACAGGGCTTGAACGTTCGCTGTCATATGGGGCAAAATCTTTGGGTAAAGAGTCAGGTAAATTATAAACACCATCACCGTCGATATCGTCGTCTACATTATCAAGTTTGCCATCAAAATCGGTATCACGCACTTTAACGTAGTTGCCATCTTCACCAATTTGTATACCGATTTCAGTAAAACGTTCTAAACCAATGGCGTTAACAATCTTAGCTTTTAATGCTGCTACTGAAGATGTTGACATTGATTGCGATACATACTCAAGCGTAGTTTTCATTTCCTCAGGAATAGTGGCTAACGTTTCTTCACCTTCTAGGGAGATCAAGCTATGAATTATCGCCGCAAGCGTTAATGCATCATAATGACGACCGCCATCAACTACTGCTACTTCACCATTGAATATTGGTAGTAATGCGAAAATATCGGCTAAGCTTGGCTCAACTTCAGCGCTTAGTTGCGATTTAGCTAGCTCAGTTGCCAACACAAATTGTGCCGTAGTCATAGCATTGATATTAAGACCAAATTCTTCGAAACTTTCTAGGGCTTCGTTCGCGCCATGACGACTTTGCAAGGTTTTGATGTTTGGCAATAACGATACATACTCAACATTTTGCTGACCAACATGTACCACTATACCGGTACTTGAAGTAATCGATTCACGGCCATTAACCACTAATTTGATCATCTCATCAACGTTGTTTTCATCAACAATTAGATCAAAATCATAAATACCATCGGAATAACTTTTACTATCTTCAATGGTGATTACCTGATCACCTACATAGGCGGTAATGATAGGTTGAATAATATATTTTACTTGGCCGTAAAGTTTAACTTCTTCAACGATCGGCTTATTTGTAACGTTAACACTGTCTTGTACGGTATTACCTTCATCATCGGTAACAGTTACTTTAATTTTATATTCAAGATTTTCATCACCATAAGTAACTTCAGGTGTAGTAAAACTCACTTGTTTAGTATCAGCACCTGCTAAGGTGATCGGTGCTTGGTTAGGATTGGTAATTGTCCATTCATAACTTACAATTGTGCCATTTTTATCAAATGCATCGGCATTTAATACCACTTCTTCGCGTTCAAAAATAGACAACGCTTTTGTTTCTATTGAAACGGTTGGGTCAAACTTTTCAACGCTTAACTCTGCCGCGTCATCGCCGCCACAACCGGTCAGTAATACCGATGCAACTAGCAAGCTTAAGCTTGAACTCTTAAACATGTTTTTATAATTGGCCATTAGGCTTCTCACTATTAATTTATTCACAGTAACTTATTTGAGCAGGCAAACATTTTGCCTGCTCTATTTGGCTTACTCTATGATTAGAATTTATAACTCAATTCAGCAGATACAGTACGTCCTACTGCTGCACCACCATAGGCACCACCATTGAAATATGGCCAGCTGTATGCTGTTTGATCTTTTGGTGGACGTGGATTAAATAGGTTAACCACTTGGGCAGAAACAAATAAGTTGTTATAAACAGCCCAACCGCCAGTTAAGTTAAAGGTGTAGTAAGGATCAACTCGTTGTACTCTTTCATAAAAGTAACTGTTTTCATCACCAAACTCCTTCGGCGGATTCATAATTGGCGTAGAGCCAACACGACGACCACTTAGTGTTAATGAATAGTCATTTTGCATCCAAGTTAATGAACCATTCATTACCGAGCGTGCTGCTGAGTTCCACCAAAGGTCACGAGTGTGAACTTCTTCGCCATCTTCAGTCGCCTGATAGCTAGAGTCTAGAGTGTGAGTCCAGCCAAGGTTTAGGAAGAAATCACCAGAGCTGGTTTCTAGTTTATAGTTAACCTTAGCATCGATGCCTTCAACCATTTGCTTGGCGGCATTTTCATGTGAAGTAAATACAGAGCTAATTTCACGACCAAATGGTCCAACATTAGCCCAATCGTCTACATCATCAATGATTTTATCACTGTTGTTTTGACAAAATGCAGAGCCAGGTTCGATATCTGGACGATCGTTTTGGTCGGCAAAATCAGGGTATAAATCTTCATCGCTACGGTCCTGACAGTAAAACTCATTGACTAGTACGCCTTGTAAGCTTTCGCTGATAACAAGTTGTTCAATTTCAATTTTATACCAGTCAACAGTAATGTTTAGATCTTCAGTTGCTTCCCAAACCAACCCTAAACCATAAGAAGTACCTTCTTCTTCTTTTAAGGTTTTAGAGCCAGCGGTACTACCTTTAATAGATTGCGCGCCACATTGTGAATTGTCCAAGTCAAACTTATCATCTACCGGATCAAGGTCATCAGGGAATTCACCGTCTTCGTCTTTAAGACCTTCATAGTAAGCAACCTCACAACCAACAATATCGGCAGCGTTGGTGTAGTAACCACCTTCTTCAGCAAACACACGGTGCATATCTGGCGCTTTAAAACTTGTTCCCCACGTACCACGTAATAACAGGCTATCTATCGGTGTATAGCTAAGCCCTACTTGCGGGGTAAAACGACCACCAATATCAGTAGTGCCATCTTCATATTCATCATAACGGCCCGCTAAAGACGCTAAAATTTGCTCGGTAACCGGAATTTGTAATTCAAGACCAACGGCGTAGCGAGAACGATCACCGCCACCAATACTGCCGGTTAAGTTATACCAACCTTCACGGTAGCCATTTTCATCTTCTTTGGCTAATGTACGGTCGTCCAACATCATGTCATAGCCTTGCTCATTCCATTCAAGCACTGCAGCAAACATCGCATCACCATGATCCATCTCCCAGGCTACGCCTGAAATAACAGCGCTTACCGCGTTTGAATATGACTCAGACGCTTGCCATTGAGTACCGGCTAAATCTGCTTTCGCTTGCTCTGATAAAGGATCATACAAACCGATAGTATTTACGCCATCGTAACCACGAAATACGGCATCACCAAAACTGATGTCATGCTGTGTACCTAAGAAATACTTTTTAACTTGCTCTTCTTTTAACTGGGTTGAATAACTGTCACTTTGGTTATCACTGCGGCTGAAAGTTAGTTCCCAGTCATACTCATCAAGAACAACACCTTTAAGGCCAACATTCACCATTAACGAGGTATCTTCAACATTACCGTCTTTAAAGCCAATTTCATCTTCAGAAAAGAAACGTTGATGAGTCACCCACTTCCAGTCTTCAACACCGGTGCCGGCAAAGCCGTCATTTTCTAGAGGCAATAAATTGCTGTCATTTTCGCCAGTACCGTCTTCACTAACATCAATCATCATTTCTTCATTGAAGTAATGAAAACCGCTTCGATACTCTGCTTCCTGGTATGAGTAAAGTACATCGGCGAATACTGAAACATCGTCGGTTAAGTCATAAATACCACTTAAATAAGCCGACACTGTGTCACGGTTATTACGAATGGTGCGCGTACCTGTGTTGTCTGTACCACAGTAATCGCCCCAGTTGTATTCATCATCTTCACCTTCGTTATCTATTCGATCGGTTGGGATATAGCCGGTGCCAGAGTTTTGACAAGCACTATTTGCTGGTGAAATGTAACGAGCTGGACGAAGAAACTCATCTTCATCATCAAAATACTCTTCATCATTGCGGTAAAAACCTTCATAGCGAGCTAATTCGTCAACAACTACGATACCACGGTCTAAATAGGTATGACCTGCAGGACCATCTTCGACACTGTCCATCCATTTACGATCGGAAGCTAAAATTTTCTTTTGGGTTTGAAATTCAAGTGCGCCGGTTAAGCTGTAATTGTTATCACTTATGCCAGAAACAATTTGAAAACGCCCTTCTTCACCGCCGCCTTCAGTGGTAACACCACCTTTAATAGCTACGGTCGTATCTTCAACATCTTTTTTAGTGATAATGTTCATAACACCAGCAACCGCATCTGAACCATATATAGCCGATGCACCAGCGGTTAACACTTCAATGCGTTCAATGGCTACCGCAGGAATTGCCGACAAGTTAACAAAGTTACCCTGGCCATTATAAGGGCTTGGGTAATCAGCCATACGGCGACCATTCACTAGAATTAGCACCTGATTATTGCCTAAACCACGTAAACTTACCGTTTGTGCGTTTGGTGTAAAACCACCAGTAGCAGCCGATTCAGCACCTTGGGTGGTACCGGTATTTGAGGTTAAATCTTTTAATGCATCAAACGCCGTAGCAAAACCTTTGGCTTGCAATTCTGCAGCGCTAATTACCGTTACTGGGCTTGGTCCTTCAAAGTCGATTTGTTTAATACGAGATCCAGTAACTTCAATGCGTTCAACGTCACTCTCTTCTTCAACAACTTCTTCAATTTCAACTTGCGCAACCGTTGTTACTGCAACGTCTTCTTCCTGTACGGCGTAGGCATTGACACTGCCGATCATACCGACAATAAGAGCGCTACGAATACTGGTAGTTAATATACTTAATTTTTTCACGATAGTTTCCAACCTGAATAATATTTTTATCTTTGTTTCAACGCTTGCCGCCAGGGTTACCTGACGACAGCATCCTTTATTTATTAGTATTTTGTTTTTCTAAGCTTTCGATTGACGTAGCATTGTTCTACGAGTAAACAGAGCCGTTAATGCCAGTAACATGAATGCTTCATTAGTACTGCCACCAAAATCGGTTGCCTCAACATTTACGCTTGCTTCAACTGGCATCGACTGTTTATCGCCATTGTGTCCGGTAAGCTCGAAGATGATGATCCCTTCATTTTTTGCACCTGGAATCACAAAGCTAATTTCATTAGCAGATTGTGTAACCTCAACATTAGGGCCAGATACTTGCGTCCATGCGTATGAAATTGAAGGGTTTTCGATAACCGCATCAACTAGACTAGCGCTGATAACAACCGTATCGCCTTTTGCAGGGCTACGATCAGATACAGACGTTGTAAACACCGGACGACCAACAACATCTATAGCTTCATCAACGTATGAATAGCTTGGATGCTGTTGTTCATTAATAATTGAGGTGACTACCGGCGCAATATCAGTTTGGCCTTCAACATGGTCATAATTAATTACTAACGCTACGGCTTCGGCGTTACCACCCGCAGCCATCACATGTTCAAAGGTGATTTCACTGCCGTTGATGCTATAGTCAACTTCTTCACCGGCTGATTTAAGCGCAATACCCTTTTGTACATTTTCATGGGTAAATTGCACCAGTTCAGTACCTGCTGCTAAATCAACTGTCATGTTGTAAGTGATGTCTTTTTCGGTGCTATTAGCAGTAAACATGATTTCAAAAGCGGCTTCTGACGTTGCTTCATTGTTTGATAACAGATTTAGCTGTACATCATCCAGACCACGCTGAATGTTGACATTAACCGTACCGATATTTTGACTTAAGTGATCATCAGTGCCTAAGTGGAATTGCCCGTAGTAACGCTCGCCTTTTCTCATGGCTTTGTTCCAGGTTAAATCCAGAGTAACTTCATCATCAGCGGCTACATTTCTTGGACCACGTACCTTTAACGACTCATCGTCTTCGTCAGCATTGCGCACCACAGAAATAGAGAACTCAACAAAGTCTGGCTCTTCTAATGTTGCCGGGTCATGTAATGGGTTGGCTTCACCTTCACCAATTTCAACCGCATTAAAAACGTCACCGTAGTTATGAATAAGTAACATATAAATACCTGGTGTTGGGTTTTGCACGTCTATCTTGGCGTCGGCGCCACGATAGCCATCCCAAAAGGTAACAGCTCTAAGTTCGCGCTGATCGACCACACTGTCGGCATCGCTGTCAACCATGGCATACATGTCAATATCTGGTGATGAGGTATCCAGTACTTCAATCACTAAACGCGCTGCAGTTGATGGTACATAAAATGGATAGGCGTAAGTGCCATCTTCTAAATCGCGGTAAACTTCTGTTGGGAATTTATCTCTTGAGATATATACTTTGTCGGTAAACGCTTCAGTAATACTGCTTTCAGTGATGGTTAAATCGCTACTGCCAATAGTGACGATATCGTTTACTTGTACCGTGCCGGTATCGCGATGGGCAATAATGTTCACTTCTTCTGGCGCAGTACCTGCAACAAATTCAACCGCTGCGGCAAGGCTCATATCAGCAATGGAACTATCTGCTGATTTAAAATGTATACGACCATTTGACCAAATTGCATCAAGTTCATCATTAACTGTAGCGGTAAAGTATAATTTATACGTTTGCCCAGCCGTTACTGACAAAGTAATAATTTCAGTACCAGCAAGCTCTACCGAGGTGATTTCATCTTCTTCTCTTGGCGTAAGGACAAGACCTTCAACACTTTCATCAACAACGTAAGTGTTTAATACCATGCCCTTAGTGCCGTAAGAATAAGATATATTGTAGGTAGCATCTTTTACTGCTTTAAAGGTACGAACCCAACCACAAGCGGCTAAACAATCACCTTTTGATAAGCTTGCCAGGTTTAATCGATGAGTTTTCCCGTGCCACCCCTGTGGAGCAAGTATTTTATCGCCGTACTCATCTACCGGGTAAGGAAGGTCCATCTCATCATCTTTGATACTTTCATCTGGCAAGCCTTGATCGTCTGGCAATTCCTGATAGCTTGCATCACCGTATGGATCTGCAGCTAAATATTCGTCGCGAGTGATTGGCATAACAAATCCAGATTTAAGCGCATAATCCACACGCATTAAACCCGAGCCTTGCATATGAAATGATGCGGGATCGAATACTTCATTGTTGTCCTGGTCAAATTCACCATTCCAAACACGTACGGTTGTTGCCGCAGTTAACATAACTGCCGACTGCGCCTCAGCTGGCGTCCAGCGTTCTTCTTCAAGCGGTTTAGCATTTTGCACACCGGCAATAATGGCGTATATACCGGTCATATGTGGCGTAGACATTGATGTGCCACTCTTATATTCCCAGTTAGATCCCGAGGTTACTGAATCAGGTTTATAACGCATCATATTTTGCCCTAAACCAGAGGCTATGATGCTTTGACCTGGACCGGTAATAGATGGGATCAAGTAATCTTTAGAGAAAATATCGGGACCACGTGAAGAGAATACACTTGGAAAGTTTGCTCTGGTTGGATTTGCTTGTGCCTTAGAGTCACTAAGGGCAACTTTATGCTCTTCGCCTTCGGCTAACCACTCTAACAGCTGTTTACCATTTTTATAGTTTAAGTGTAGCGCCGGCAATACATGTTGATCGGCGATAACGCTTTCACTACCGGTTTTGGTATTAATTAAAATCATCCCGGCAGCACCGGCAAAATACGCTTCAACACCTTTGGTTAAACGAGCAATAGGACCTTCACCATTACCGCCACCACGTTTACAAACAACAACTTTACCCGCAACTAATTCTGGTTTTAGCGTTCTAGGTCCACAGCTGCCAGCTAAGCCCCAATCATCTTCAGCATTAGTCACTTCTGCATTGCTAGCCAGTACAAGCTCAGTTTCAGCAAGTCCTAATGTACCTGCCTCACCAACTAATACACCTGATAAATCGATGTATTGCTGCCATTCTGGCTTATCTAAATCATCTTTAGCAACATGGTTAACAACCGAAGACTTACCACCAGATAATGTGGCAACTTTTTTATCAAAGCCGCGATCAGATGACGCAGAGCCAACGCTGGTAAGCCAAGGAGCATTTGCCGGCGTACGTACCGTTCCCCAGCCATATGCACCGGTATTACCAGCAGAAGCAGATATATGCATACCATTTTGGCGCGCTCCTAAAAACGCTAATGCCTGCCAGCTATACCAAGGTGAAGTTGCCGGGCCACTGACCGAATAGTTAACCGCGTCAACACCTATATTAAAGGCATGCTCAAGCGCCACTGCGGCATAACCAGGCTGACATCCACCACTTGTTCCGCCACACACCTGATACGAGATTATATTGGCATGTGGTGCAACACCACCGATACGGTCGTAAACAAAAGATTCTTTAAAGTCATTGTAGCTGTTTTTATTTTCGTGATTTGCTCTGCCTTCAATTCTTCGCTGTTCCACTTCTTCTTCAAAATTGTCCATTAAGGTAACGTGATCGCGTTGCCCAGTTTCAACTTCGGCGTGTACGTTATAAACAAAGTTACCTGCTGCGGTTGAGCCTACGTGAGTACCATGGCCGGTGAAATCCTGACCAGTTGCCCATCTTGAGTAAATGAAAGTAATGTCACCATTTTCTTCAACAATGTGATCTTGAGATACAGAGTCCGCACCATAAACACCTATGCCCATAACCCCGATCAATTTTTCACTACACCAGTTTGGCTCGCTAGCACAATCTCCGTAGTAACCTGATGCACTATCAGGGTTTGGGATTGGGTTGGTAAATGTGTATGTAGTACTTACGTTATTGCCTTGCTCATCAACAACAAAGTTACCTTCGGCGTCAAATTCGAATTCTTCAACTTCGCCGGCAAAAGACGGGTTAAATGGCGGTAGGTTTTCAGTATCCTTAATATCTATTACCATTTCTTTATAAGACGAAATACCCGAATCTATAACCGCGACAACTGCGCCCTCGCCCATGCTAATACTGTCGCCATTAGCGTCTACATAAACGTTGGACTGCTGCCAGACATTATTAGCACCAGTAAATGCAGGGCCTGAATCGGTATCCATAGCTTGCATTTCAAGCTTTTCGATTGAGCGTATACCTGGCATGCCTTTTACCAGTAATGCCTCAGTTGCATTTAGCTCTGTAGTAAAACCGTTCAATACTGAGGTAAATTCAAATTCAACATTCAGCTCGCGCTTTAAGCGCAAACTAATATGTAATTGCATTTCAGCCTGTTTAGCAGATAAAAAGCTTTTGTATTGCTTTGACGCCAGGCTCTTAGTATTAAGCTTGCCACGTGCATTAACGTTAGCCCCTTTACTGGCTAATATATTCGTTGCTGATAATCCGCTTAGACCACCTTTATACATAGCCAGAGCATCGTCTTCTAATAAGACCATGTAGTTGTCGATACCAGCGAGAGATTTTCTTTGCGTTATTAAATCAGCGGTAAATACCGTTTGATTCAGTGGAATATAGGTTTGCCCATCGTTGTCTATTAAGCTATTAGGTGCAGCATTCGCACCCGTAGCAACAATAGACAAGGTCAGCATTAATTTGTTTAAATGTAATTTCACTTTAATGTCCTTTTTGAAAAGTGCCTAGGCACTTTTCTGTAATCTTTGGGCTAAACGACGTTGGCTAGCCAAAATCATTAACAAGATGAAAGTAAATGAGATACTACCGCCTGAAGACGATGACTCGTTTGCCTCTTCTTCAGCTTGAGAATTTTCACCAGTAATATTCAGCTCTAGTGATGCTTGATAAGTGTGAATATCGTCAGAAACCAATAATGTAGAGAAGAACTCCCCAGCCACATTTGGAGTACCTGATAACGTACCTGCCTGGCTAATGCTTATGCCGTCGGGTAGATCAGCTGAGATAAAGTTCACTTTGCCACCATCAAGGTCGGTAAAATGCGGCGCTAAAGAAACGTTTTCAATTTCACTGCCTACTTTGGCTGAAATAACTGGTAAACCAGACACTTGCTGCGGGGCATTATCATTGGCGTTGGATAAACCGATATTTACCGTGGTTATATCGCCATTCAGGTAATACATGTACGCTTGAATTTTGATTTGGTATTGGGTTTTTGCTTCATAATTCAAAATTGACGCGTCACGAACAGTGATAACGCCAAATTCGTCCATTTGAAATGGTGCGCCAACATCACTACTCATTAAGCGCATGCGTGAGTTTTTACTTTGTTGTAATCGGTCACCAGCAAATTGAACCTGACCAACAAAGTCACCATTTTGAGCAGCTTCACTAATGGTAAAACTTTGGTTGTCTTTAATGGTTGGTAATGGCGAATTCCAATCCAAAAATCTGAAGTAACCGCTTGCAGGGCTGAACACTGACGACTTGCCAATACAGTTATCTAAGCCTAAATCAACAAGTTGTCCACCACACTCTTCTTGCACAAGCTGCGCAACAGTGGCTTTTTCACCAGGAGCAACGGTAAGTTTATCTTGCCAAATTAGCTCTTCAGCGTCTTTGCTATCATCAGAATGAGCAATTTTAATAACAGAGCCGGTTAATAATGAGTAGTTGCCTTCGCCAAAGGTAGTTTGCTTAATTGGCGCTTTTAGTACATCAGCCAACTCAATCATTTTGATATAATCGGTTTGGCTATGCTCACCTTTTAAGTTATCCGGGTAACACGTTGCGTAGGTACTCTCTTTTGGCAGGTTACACATTAAGTTAGCCGTAGTAGGGCCTTCACCACCAGGCCACGGCGCACCTACAGGTGAAGTAAATGTGATATCTTCAACAAAACGAGGGTGCGTTATCGTGCAGGTATAGCGTAAAGGACTTAATGTTTTGACTTCACAAAAATTAGTGAAGCTAGTGCCACTAAGGTTAAAGTAAACAGGTAAACTTACTATCGGTTGATTTTCAGTGAACTCCCTAATACAGTTACCGTTAGAGTCGTGTATTTCAATAAAGTCTTCGCTGTAGTCTTCTTCTTCACAGATATCTTCAATAATTTCTTCGTCAAGGGCGGTATCAAGCTCTTGCTCTAATAAACCACCGTATTTAAAGTTATGAATAAGTAAGTTATCGCCGATAGTTGGTAAGCTTTGTCTGTCGGTTATAAACTGGAAACCAATGTTTTCATTAAAGGTTTGTTCATTAATGGTGAAATCTGATTCGATTGGCTCAATATCGTAGCTAATGTGCGGCCCATGATATAACTCTTCAAGACAAATATTCATGATCACCGTATCACCACTTGGAGATACTATGGTAGGTAAGCTCGAGGTTTTTATACGCTTTTGTCGTGCATCTAAATCAAAAGCATATTTATAGTCAAGGTAAAACGTTTCCAGCGTGATTGGCTTTAAAGTGTCATCGATACCATCGCGTAAGCCATCTTCGCCTTCATCAATAGAATCAAAAGACACAGAAAGTTCGGTGATCCTTTGCTGTTCATTTTTAACTTTTGATAATTCAACCGGGGTTTTATAACGTAATTGACTATTCACAATTGAGTCTTCTTGCGGATATACATTATCGGCAGCAAGCAACGCTTGTTGGTTATAAAGCTTTAACACCAGTAACTTCTCGCCAATACGGTCCATATACTTTGAGACAGGCACTTGCATTGGTTCAAACATAGTAACGGCAACACTTAATTGCTTGTTTGAAACGCTACATTGCTCTTGCGGATAAACACCACCAGAAACCGCTTTAATAATGTTACCGCCTGAATTTACTTTATCTGCGGGTTTACTGGCTGAATAGTAAATGGTTGGCATAGCGTAAAGATCTTGAGCAACACTTGATTCATTTTTGATATCAACCTGATTATAAGATTGGGTAATGTCAAAATAAGTGGCATTTTTCCAATCACTTCTAAACGGCGGCAGCCTTTCATCTACACCAATTCTGTCGTAGGTTTCTTTTTTATAGAAAGTATCAAAAACATAGGTTTCCATATCAACACTAAATGGACTAGTTTGATTTGGCATGGCTAACCAGGGCATTTGAATGTTTTTAGTTTTACTACGTTCGTGGGTAAATTGAATGTAGCCATCTAATGCATATAGGTCCCAGCTTTCAAGGCTGTAATCTGCACTTTTCTGGATAGATATAGGGCTTAACTTGCTGCCGTCAATATTAAAAGTAACGCCAACGGTGATTTCTGAATTCGCTGGTATCGTTACGTGTGATGGCATAACCACACTGATGGCGGCATTATTAGGACGATACGAATCTTCTATATTTTTCGCATCATTGATAACATTTGACAGGTAATAAGTTTCTTCTTTGTCAGAAACATTTTTGATCACTAATTCTTTAGTAAAGCCGGCTTCGCCTTGCACAGCAACCTGACCTAAATTAATGGTTGGTTGCAGCGTTGCTTTGTCGTACATCAATACAGGAGTACCAGTAGCAGCCACAGGGTTTAAGCGACCACCGCCTAACTGGGCAATTCCCCAAGCATTAGCAACATCATACTCACCAGTGTTGGTGATCATCGCTTTTATCTCATGGGCGTTAAGGTGCGGGTAGCGCTTCATTAAATTAGCGGCAACGCCTGCTACTCTGGCTGCACCGTATAAATTGTTAGGTTCAACTTTATCGCTGTAGTTACCAGAATTGATAATTGCACCATAAGCGTCAGATGAAAGTGCAACAACTTCCGGTTTAATATTTGATTGGCCACGATTTGGCCCTATCGGGCTGTTTTTATTGATTATATATTCACCAACATTATCAACGTCTTTATCAACAAAACCGACAGAAATCCCTTCAGGAACCATACCGCGCGGAGCAACACTATAGTAAGTATCAAATTGACCATTGTCCCCTGCAGGCGTTACCACTAAAGTACCCGCAGCGGCAACAGAACGTAATATTTTGATGTCTAAACTACCGCCATAATGATTCTCATCCCAATAGCCTAACCAGCCCATAGGGTTAACATCTAGTAGTAAGATATCGGCAGCATCAGACATATCACCATCAAGGTTTGGGTCCATCACCATTTCAAGTGCGGCGTATAAACTTTCTTTTGATTCTCTCAATAGACCAGATGCTGAGTTATTTACACCATGTATTTTATAACTGAGAATTTTTGCTGATGGTGCTGCATTTAAAATCATTGACGCTGATATGGTACCAACACCGGCTTTATAGCCGTATTGTACGCCATCAAATTCCATTTCAATGTCTGCGTAGAATTCAATCGGATTATAGTCAAAGCCACCACGTGAAGAGGAGAAATCAAAACCGCCAATAACGGTGCTATTTGGAAATAAATCAGACACCGCATCACGATCATAATACGCAGTAACATAATCAGCTTGTTTACCACTGCCACCTAATTGAGCATGGGTATAATCAACCCCTTGACCAACAAGAGCAACTACCGGGTCACCTTCTGCATCATTCACTTTTAAGTATCGGTAAGGAGATTCTTTCGCGGCTAAAGTATTAGCGTCAACCAGAATAGCATTATCGTCTTTCGTTACCGAAACTACGTCGGCAAACTGACGAGCTTTTTCAGCCGTTGCTTTACTCATTTGAATGGTAAGCATGCTGGCAACGATACGTAGCTGTCTAGTAACAATCGCTGTAGGCTCTTCGGCTTGGATGCGCGCAATTAACTGACTTTGTTTTTTAGTGATTTCGTTGATAACAGTGCTACGGCCTGAACCATACTCAGCGTATTTGCTGTCTATGGCGCCTGCGTGCGCAAGAGTAATGGTGTAAACACCTACCTCTTGCTCTGTGTTAGCTAGGTAAGAACTAGCCCCATCGGTATTTGCATTATCTAGTTGACCACCATTAATTGTGGCATTAGCACTATTTGATAACAGCGTTGAAACTAGTATTGCGACAGCGGATGATTTAAAAATCATAGTGTCCTCTTTATTTAACTATGTTGTTTAAATTCAAATGTCATGGTGTAAAAATGAATTTGAATTATTTCGGCGTTTTTAATGGGCAATATAAATACAAGGCACTAAAGGCAACTTCAACGGCAAAAGGTTACAATTACTTTAAAATTAACTTACTTTTTTCATACAACCCTTTTAAATAGAGGGTTTTAGAGAGTTTTGCCTTAATTACATTCTCAGCTACAAATTAACACTTTTTAACATTTAAACATTGTCATTTGCTTTAATTGTTATGTCTTAAAGTTGACAACGAAAACCTATTAACCATATTAAAAACAATACATTACAATCTGTTTACAATAGGTAGTGAATTCTGTTTCGTTAATTTTACAAGCATCGTGATACATCAGATCTTGAAACGAGTTCAGGAAGTTATGGAGAGGTTTCAGGAAGTTAGGCGCGGAGCTAGGGAGTTAGGGTGTTAGATTAGCATTCCATCATCCCTGATTTGAGCCAACTCTAAAAAACATCCATGTTGAGTTGGCATTCCATCATCCCTGATGTAAAAAATGACAACAGTATTGTTGTCATTTTATGTATTAAATTTACAGCTTGGTATGGCTAATTTAGCAGCATGGCATATATATCAGCATCATTAATGCCATGTAAGCTGATTAGAATAGATTGATTTGCTGTAGGGGATAAACCACGATAATTTCGTATAGAGCTCGCAGGAAGGGTAAGTACAACTTCATCTTCACTGCTAGTTTTTAATTTTTTGATTTGATCATATTCATCACTGCGCTGAATATAATACAAAGCATCATTCATCCAAAAATAGTTACCATAATCACTTGCAGTTAATTCTGATACTACCTTGATAAATTTGTCACTTTCAATATTATACTGCCAAATACCTGATTGATTAGTACGACTCATATATAAATAACCATCACTGCCTTGAACAGCAAAAATCTCATCGCTACTAGTGATATTTTTAACCATTTTGGTTTCTATGTTGTAACTGTAGATCCCTTGTTTTGAGTTAACACTAGCTGAAAAAAATAAGGTATCTTCTTGTTGTGACCAAAAAGGGTTAGTCACATTTAAATCGAACTCAGCTACTTTTGTTAGCTCACCAGTAGGTAAAGTTCCTATAAAAAACTGACTTTTATCTTCATCTGGTTGTTTAAATACCACAGCAAACTTCTCACCTGATGGTGAAACTGTTGGCACAAATGGTAAACCAATATTATTAGTCAACTGTTTGCTTCCAGATTTATTTTTAAGCCAAAGCTCCCAACTTCCAGAACGATTAGAATTAAATAATATACTGTCAGCATTGTTACTATACTGCCCGTAAAGATCTCTCGATGAAGATGCGATTCGACGAAGTGTTTCACCTGTTTGTAATGATCTTTCTTCAATGAATTCACTGGCACTATGACGAGAAAATACCAGTTCCCCAGAAGCAGGGTTAATTGACACACTACCTGGTGTTGGAGAGTCATCAATAAAAAACCACTTTTTATCATCTAAATCATAAGCTTCAATAACAAACTGACCTTGTTTCGGTTTTGTGACAATAATTTGTCTGTTTCTCGCATCCCAAGCTAGGCCAAGCATAGTATTATCATTTTTTAATAAAACTTCTTCGACATAATCATCCATACTATTGGCATTGGTGATAAAAAGTTGTGATTGAAAGTTGTTCTTACGGATCACTGCAATCTTTTGATCTTCTTCAATAAATACTACTAGAGAATCACTTTGGTTAAGGTTTGGTTTTGTTAGTTGCTTAGTCGAATTATCTGTTAAATCATGACGAAATATAGCAACTCGACCTTGTAAAACTTTCGGATATACTAAATAACGACCATCACTGCTCCAATCAAGACCATGGTTAAATTTATCTTGTCCGCAACCAGTATCGACTAATTTATCTTTATTTGAAATTAAGTGATAGATTCTCACTTGGCATTCGCCATTTGTATAAATACGAATGTAGGCTAAAGATAAACCATCTGAAGACCATACTGGCGTTACCTCCTCTGCATCACTTTGAGAAACTAAGCGTAGTTCGGCGCTATCATCTGATAAATCCTTGATATAAATTTGGCTATGTTTTCTTGTTTGGCGCCATTGAAAAGCCATTAACTGTCCATTGGGGCTTATCGTAGGTTGTTCCTCAATACCTTCAAAGTTAGTGATTCGTTTCGCTTTAGTTTGAGTTTTTACGGTTTGAATGGCTGTTTTATCTTGCTTTGAATGGTTAATCATCAAATAAGTTGCTACAAATGCTATCGCAACACTTATCACCGCTGCCCACAAATACTTTTGTTTACTGTTTGTTATATCTGGTGCTGTTTGATCTGATTCAATTTGAATAGCTTCTGCAGTTGTAATAAGTTGATAGCCAACTTTAGGTATCGTTATAAATACTTCGTTGGGCTCAGCACCTAAGTCGGTAAATATTTTTCTTAAAACACAAAGCGCATTAGGAAAGCCCGTTTTGGCAACACCTTTATTATTCAACCAAACTTTTTCAATAGCCTCATCTTTGCTTACAATATGATCGGAGCTAACTATAAATAATTTAAGTAATTCAAACACTTTGGCTGATAATTGGACAGACTCATGCTCATTTGTAATGGTCATTTTAGTGCAGTCAATTTGCCAGCGGCCAATATTATATTTACGTGATGCTACTTCAATCATTTGATCTCTAAGCCTTTTAAATTAATAAAATCATTAAACTTTCATTAACCTAAAATAACAAGAAATTACAACAAACAAGATATCTAAACGTTTCAAAGACATGGCTAAAAATGTAAAAAAATCAATCCTACTTAACCTTTAAAAACTTACATTTATTTCACAATTACACTAACCATCTGTTTTATAAGAAATAAAAATATAGATTGTAAAAATATTATAAATTAATTTAAGCACTTATAGTTTGGTCATCTAAATGCATGCCTAATTGTGAATATTTACAATTAGCAAAATGGCTTTTATAAGCAAAGGTATGCTGATGCTTTTTATTAGCTTTTACAGTTTGGCTGCAAATCTGTAAATGTAAATGTACAAGATTGATGATATCGCTTAATTCTAAATAATAGCGGCTTTGGTATTTCAGTAGTTTGTTTGAGTTGTATTTAACTATTTAATTAACTAATTACTGCGCTTGATGAGGAAAAGTAAAAGCATTAAATTCAGCCATAACAATGCTCCACTGCTTGATTTTGACGTGGTTTTTTCGTTAACAGTTATTGTTACCGTAGCGCGAGCTCTATAACCTGACTTATCGGCTATTTGATAAGTTAATGTTTCAGAGCCAGTATAATTATTAGGAGCAGTATAGCTTAGGGTATTATTGATAATGCTTACGGCCCCTTCCCCATTATAGGTAACAGAAATCAAGGATAAGTTATCACCTGGGGTAAGATCTGAATCATTAACTAAAACATCAAAAATATTATTTTTGCTTTCAAAAGCAACATCATAAGCATCATCATTTGCTACAGGTGGATTAAACACTTCAAATTCGTCAGAAATATTAAAAAAGATATTATCAACGCATGACACTTTCAACCTCGCGCTTTTACTATCTCCACTTGGCGTACTCACTATATGTTCACCATCATTAGCTGTATTGGTCGCAAGCATTGTATTAAAGGACTCGCCGCCATTAGCTGAAAATTCAATATCAACAAACATGCAGTTTATTGGAGCACTATTTGTATTACTTACGTTCCAGCGGATTTGGCTCTGAGTTTCGTTTTGCCAAAACTCACCTACACTTGGTTGCGTAATAATAAATGCATCACTACTGGCTTCAACATTAACAATCATGCTATCAGATGCTACACCGCCGACTCCGTCTCTGGCGGTGACTTTAAAATTTAACGCTCGGTTTGTAGTTGGGTAATTTTCACCCATGACTAATTCACCGGATAAAATACTTTCTAATTGCGGTAACACTCGGTAATTGATTAGGCTAGGTTTATATGATCTGAAAATAGGTCTGCTGCCATCATCAACCATAGTTTCAGGGTCAAATGATGCAGTGCCTAAATCAACCTGCTCCCATGTATAAGTAACATCATCGCCATCAATATCATTCGCTTGAGCAGTTAGTTTAAACGGCGTATTTGCGGGTATTGTATAATTATTGCCTGCATCTACTGTTGGTGCATTGTTATTATTAGTTAATGTCTGACCACAAGTTTGTCCGATTCCCCACGGGTCATTAGTTAAATATGTAGTAATTTCACGTATTGATTCAACGTGAAAATAATCATCGGAGTTTTCTTGTAAATTTGTAGGGGCACAAATTCCTGTGTAGGCCATTATGGTAGAGCCACTGCCCGGCTCAAATGCTGATGTTTCCCAACGGTTGCCTGAACATGCCTCACTTAAAGAATTGAAGCTATGTTCAGCACCAAACTGATGACCAAGTTCATGGGCAACAAAGTCGATATAAAAACTGTCGTTGGTGGGCGCTAAACTGCCGGTAACTCCTAACGCCTTCCAAACACCTGAATTGGGATCGTTTTCATCGACTAAATCGTTATCACAAGCAACCCCAACACCGGCTAAACCACCTGCTCCGGTTGTTACAACATGGCCTAGATCAAACTTATCATTACCCAAATATTGCTGCAAAACCACTGCATTTTTATACACATCATCATCGTTATTTAAGAATGGATCTGTTACTGGGTCAAGGAAGATCACGGCATCAGTCTCAGCGACTAGTTGTAAGCTTACGGCTAAGTCTCGTTCGAACACTTGATTCATTCGATTTGTTAACGTGGTTAATGCAGCTAACACTAACTCCTTTGTGCCACCATGAAATTCGCTATATTCACCCGTTGCAGAAAACGCTATACGATAGGTTTTATTGATAGGACTATTGGCTACGCTTTTCGCAGCTAAAACGTTTGTATTGTTCTTAACTGCCTTAACCAAATCAGCAGGTATAGATGCTAGCTTTTGCGCATCTTGTTTATAATAGCTTGCATATTCAAATGGATTACCCTGATATTGAGGATCTATATATATGGTTTTGCCTTTATAAGTTATTAAGCCATGAAAACCTTGTGGGGTAATATCAAAACGACCGGTGTGATTTGGATTATCAACTTGAACGCCATTAAAGGCTCGTATAGATGGATATTTTTTTGATAATTCGGTCGGTAAAACACTGTTCTCTGATAGTTCAAATTTAACAATTTCGCCATCAGGTATCGGTACTTCAATAATTAATTTTTGGTTCGACATTTGTTGAGTTAATGCATAAAAATCAACGTTTATAGATCGGTAATATTTTGCCTTTAAATTCTTAGTGCTAGATAGTTGACTGGTTTTTGCCTGTATATGAGAATCATTTTTATCTATATCAGTCCAAACCGGTGACTGAAATGCAGTTTGTGCATTAACAGGAATGATAGCGGTAATTAACAGCGCAGCTGTATAAGCTAAAAACATTTTCATATAGGAAACAACTTTATCTAAGGCAAGTTTTTATTTAGGCAATAGCGAATATTTACAGAATACTAAACAAATTTCCAGTCAATAAAGTTTAATCTAGAGTTAATTTATTGATTTATTATGCGCTCGAACAAAAAAAGCCGAATCAATTATGTTGATTCGGCTGATAGGTCGACAGTTTATTAATTGTTTTCCAACGAATTTCGATAATCTCTTGGCGACATGCCCACCCAGCGTTTGAAAGCGCGGGAAAAGTTACTACAATCGGTAAAACCAAGTAAGTACGTGGCTTCAGCCATAGACAAACCGTCTTTCCCAATATATTGTTCGGCTAATTCCTGGCGAATTTGGTCGAGTAAGTCTTGATAGTTCGTACCTTCTTGCTTTAACTTGTTGTGAAAGGTACTCGCCGTCATATGTAATGACATGGCAACACGTTCGCGTGAGCAGTCACCAGATGGCAAAAATTCGATAAGTTTAGCAACAACACGTGATTTTAAATCAACTTTTGCAGTTTTTTCTAAAAACTCAGTTACTGTTTTATCACTTTCTCGGGCAAGTTCTAAATTAGAAGCCGGTAGCTCTTTATCAAGGTCGGCAACATCAAAACATACTTTGGTTTTTTCAGCGCCAAATTCAATATCACAATTAAAGTGATCATAATATTGTTGTCTGATCTCTTCAGGAGGTGTCCAAATCAATGATATTTTCTTTAAATTATACTCAGGGCCGCTGATCATTCGGGCAAATTTTAAGGTGATTGCGGCAAATGTATCTGAATCAAAGTTTTTCACTGTTTGGCAATTACTATCGTACTCTACACTTGTTAAGCATGCGGAGCCCATGGTCTCTGTGTATTCGACTTTAAGAAGTGTCGAAATTAGACCAAAGTAACGTTGATAGCGTTGACAAAAAGAACGAAGCGTATCGCTGTATAGTAGTCCAACGCCAAGAGCATGGTAACTAGCCGGACTTAAGAACTCTACACATTTAAAGCTTAACGTAGGATCTGTTGCCTGAACACTCAAACGAATCAAATTATTCATTAATTCGTGTGGTACCCGATTCATACCAGATTTATATTCGCTAAGATTTATACCTGCTTGCGCCAATATTGCGTTAGCGTCTATATTGGATGATTTTAATGCTAGGCAAATCGTTGCGGCATTACCATAAAAACTGCTTGGAGATATGTTTGCCATTGATAAAAGGGACCTAAAGCTAGTATATAAAATGTTAAGTTAAGTTAAATACTAGCCTATAAATTGAAATTAAAGCAACCGTTAAAATAAGTCAGTCTATATTTTATTAGTAACAAGCTCTTCACTTACTTGATGTTTTTTACAAAAAATCAAATATAAGCCATAAGTAAATAAAGGAATAAAGAAGAATATAAAAAAGGACGCTGAGAAAAATGTGTAGCCTTTAGCGACTAATTCCATCAAACCGATACTGGCAAGCCAAATACTGGCAAAAAATAACACCGTTGATACAAGTGCATGCCCGAAACCAGATAATTTTTTACCACGTTTCTCTATGTTATATGAATCAATTCGCTCGACGAAGCCCTGTAATAAGCCTACACCAGTTTGTGCAATCATGATAAATACGACACTTACATAAAGATCGATGAATAAGGCAGATTCTATTTGCTCTAATATCCAGTAACTAGGTAGTTCCTGGCCAACTATCTCTGGGTAGCCAATCATAAAAATAGTATGAAAAGATATTGCTGGTGATATTGCTACATAGCCAGCGATACAAGCTGCTATAAATGCCTCTTTTCGTGTTTTTAGCTGAATGGCACAGTAAAGTACCAGAGGAATAAAACCAGCATTAGAGAATCCGTATTTTAAGCCTGTAAAAACAGAATCTAGAAATGTTTGCTGGGTTAATGTGTCTTCAGCAAATTTAGTAACTATGATATTACGATAATTATCATCTAACATCACATCGAAAAATAGGTATATGAGTATAATAGCTAAGGCAACAACCGAATAAATCATCGAGCTTTCTACGTATTTTCGGCCTAAATAATTCAGTACGACCACAATAACTAATAATACAGCACTACCATAAATAGTCTCATAGCCAAAATGGTCTTTAGCAATGGTTCCTGCGGCAGTAGCACATATAGCCAAAGCAACAACTAAACCAAGCATGATCAAAATCTCGTAACAAAACCAGCCTTTATTTAATAAAACCTTAAAAAAGCTTCGGTAGTCATAAGCTTTAAACTTGCGTGCAAATTCAAAACAGAGAAATAAACAAACGGCATAAACTAAGCCTATGGTGATCATTGAAACAATACCACCATAAGGGCCGTGGCCTGACATAAACTGCACCACTTCTTGGCCAGAGCCAAACGCACCACCAAACATTACCGACAAAAATACCGATGATGGAATTAGAATAACGCGCATTAGGTATGAAGACATAAAACTCACTAAATGGGTAAAAACGACTAGATGATGTCAAAATCAACCAACATATACTGGTCTTATATATTCAAGTTTAGGTCATAATTAATAGCAAACACTTTGAAATGTTGCTTCTAAGTTAATATTACTACTTAGCTTGTTCTGGCCTTACTTTTCTTGGTGTGTCATCTATTTCTTGCGGAAATTCCTCTAAGTTAATTTGCGCCCGTTTGCTTTTTTTCGCTAGCACCAATAAACCTATACCAATAATTGTTTGTACTATTAACCAGTTCAATTTCCCTTGACCAAATAAAAGCTTCTGGCCCCAATAAAAACTTAAATCCACGCAAATAGCTATGCTGCTTAACAGTAAAAATTTTGGCCATAACGTTTGTATCCAATGACTAGCTTTAGGCTTTCGAGCAAAAATTACAATTAGCAAAATAAGGCCTGGAATACCTGTGGCTAAACTTAAATAAAACAGACTTGAATCTGAGTATACCCATTGGATCAAACTTAATTTGTCGCGTAAATTACTTAACGACATTATACCAATGGCATATCCTCTGAGTAAAAAAGCCAAAATAAAATAAAAAATGAAAGAAAGTTTCAAGCAATTATGTTTGTCAAAATCGTTGATTGAATAGTTAGCTAAAGGGTGCACGGCGAAATCTACTTTTGGTTAATGTTAAAGCTGTATGGCTGCAAGCTTCATACTTTTACGATTTGGATAAGTGCGCAAGTGAGGCGGCATTATCTTCCCAGTTTTGACCGTCAAAATCTTCTATCGGCCATTGTTGCCAGTCATTTGTATCTAAGCATTTAGCATTAACGCTATAGCCGTCTGGGTTTGAGCGCGGTACATAAAAAGGTTTTATCCCACAGGTTTTACAAAAGAAGTGCTTAGCAATTTTGCTATTAAACTGATAACAACTTAATTCATCTTCATCACTGAGCAGAGTAAATTTATTGCCCGGTACAATTAAATGGATAAAGCCGGTCATCGAACATATTGAGCAATTACAGTTTGTTATAAACGGGGTTTGTTCCACTAAAATTTCAAAGCGAACCTTTTTACAATGACAGCCACCTTGTAGTTTTCTCATCATATATCCTCAGAGCCCAAGTCTTGAATTGCTAACTTTATTGCCTTTAATGCCCTTGACTTAAACTCGCGGTAAAACAATACGTAGACAACCGCAAGGCTGGAAGTAATAAACAATAAAGGATGAAAAAACCAACTTAGGGCGGCGAGTGAAAAGTAATATGATCGTAAACCATAATTATAAGCGTGCCCTGCTTGGTCTTGTACTACACCCATTTGTTTTGCGTAGTCTAGTAACGCTGGATTTGTGGTTTTCTCAGCAACAGGAGCTGCTCCTATTAATATGTTTAAAAAACCGTATTGGCGCATAGACCAAGTAAACTGAAAAAATGCCATAACAAATATCATACCTAATAAACTAAGTTTGACTTGAATCGCTACATTATTGCGCTCTGTTGCAATAGGAATTGATGATAACACTTCATTTACATTTTCTACTTGGGTAAACAGTGTTAATACACCTGCCAATATCAGTAATGTGGTAGAAGCGAAAAAAGCAACATGGCGGTCTAAATTAGACAGTAATGCGGCATGCGAAACACGAACATCATTATCAAGAATTTGACGCATCCAAAGAATTCTATGTTGATGTAATACTCTTGATAAACAAGGAGTGTTTTTTGCTTTAACCCGAGCAAATTGGGTGTAACCAATCCAACAGATAAAAAATAGTGCTAATGCAATAAAATCAACAAAGGTTAATGACAAAATTTATCCAAATTTTTGTAGATGGGTAATTAGATAATTTTATTATGCCTATTCAATTTATATTATCCATAAATTAATCACTATTTAGATAAAATTAATTTAACCACAACGATGCATATACCTTACGTTAATTTAGCGTTAATCACTTAATATCATTGACAGTAAGTCTTTAAATACGCTATAAAAAGAGTGTTAATGGTTGTTAACAATGCAGGGTTATAAATATATTTAGCCCTAAAAAAATAAAAATAAATGCAAACATAGGAAGTAGTCATGATTTTGCCCAGGGAGAGCGCAAAAGCATTAGCCATGCTAATGTTACTTTGCAGTGCTGCTTTCCCATCTCTAGCTGAGCCCATTAACATACCAAACATTAAAGCAGTCATTACTTTTGATGGCGAACTTAATGAACCTGTATGGCAGCAAGCAAAACATGTTGAAGTTAACATTGTAAACTACCCTTATGAAAATACTCCCAGCCCAGTAAAAACTGATGCCTATATCTTTGAAGATGGCAGCCACATTTACTTTGCATTTAAAGCTCAAGATCCTAACCCTGAAAATATTCAAGCATTTATTCGCGATCGTGACGATGCTTTTTCTGATGATATTGTTGGCATAAAACTAGATACATTTAACAATCATCGTTTAGCTTATAAGTTTTTCGTAAATCCTTATGGCGTGCAAAATGATGGTATTGATAATGCGATGACTTCGCAAAATAGCGATCTTTGGGATGGTATTTGGGATGCTGCAGGCAAAGTTACTACTGATGGTTATCAAGTAGAATTTGCCATTCCTTATCGAGAGCTTAATTTTGAAGAAGGTAGTGATATTAAAACTTGGGGCATCGAGTTATTAAGGCTTTACCCAAGAGACAAAGTATTACGAATTTCAAACATTCCCTTAGATCGTGATAACCCTTGCTGGACTTGTCAAATGGCAGAGATGCAAGGCTTTGAACAAGCTAAAATAGGTGAAAACCTGTTAATTACACCATCAATCGTGGCCAAAGTAGATGAAGAGCGTGACGTATATGCTGATGAGGATTGGCAGTCAGATAATGACGCTGAAGTAGGCCTAAACCTGCGTTGGGGAATAACGCCTGACGTTATGTTAAATGCGACTATCAACCCTGACTTCTCTAACGTAGAGGCTGATGCAGGTCAATTGGCCGTTAATAAGACCTCGGCATTATTTTTTGATGAAAAAAGAACCTTCTTTTTAGATAATTCAGAATACTTTTCAAGCCCACTGAATTTAGTTTATACCCGAAATGTTACCGATCCAGACTACGGCGCTAAAGTAACAGGAAAACTTGGTAAACAGACCTTTGGTTTTTTCATGACCAAAGACAATTACACCAGCCTAATTTTGCCGGGGAACTTATATTCTTTACCTGATGATATTTCTGATGAAAGTTATTCTGGTGCCTTACGTTACCGATATGATGTAAACGAAGATTTATCATTTGGTTTAACTTCAACGTTAAGAAGTGCTGATGATTATCACAATTATGTAAATGCGATTGATGTGAAGTATAAAATGTCAGTAAGTAATACGCTAATTGCTCAAGTACTAACGTCTGATACTGAATACCCAATAGAGCTTTATGATAAATGGTGCCCTAATTCGGGTGCACAGGATGAATGTTATTTATCTTCAATGATCAACAAAAATGAAGGCGCATTCACAGATCAAGCATTTAAACTTGAATTTGAACACAGCAGTGAAGATTGGACGCTAAGAACCCAATATAAAGCCATAGGTGAAGACTTTAGAGCTGACTTAGGCTATTTACCACAAGTTGACTATAACGAATTTACCACCACAGTTAATCGAACGGTCTATTTCGATGACACGCTTTGGTCTGAAATGATTTTTGGCGGCGAATTTCAAACAAGTCACAATGATGATGGTGACTTAATTAATGAACGTTCATCCGTAAGCTATACAGTGTGGGGGCCATGGCAATCTATCTTTGATGCAGTCTACTCGCACGAGGAGCAGGTGGGTCTTCGTTATGACACCAACCAAACGGCAATTGATAATAATACCACTTTATTTGAGCTAGATTATTTAGACTTGTTTATGGATATGCAGCCAAGAGCTGATCTTATGTTGGGTTTTTCAAGTCGAATAGGTGATGCTATTGATTATACCAATGATCGTAAAGGTGAGTTAATTGAGTTTGCTCCTAAGCTTACTTGGAATATTACCACTCATTTAGAGCTAGAATTAATGCATGTGTATGCAGAATTAGAAGCTGAAAGCGATTTTGTTTATCGTGAAAACATTACTGACTTCAGGTTAACTTATGCATTTAATGTAAATAGTTTTTTGCGCTTAACCATGGTTTACAATGCAACTGATTACAACCAAAATAATAACCCTGACATTATTATTGATTCAGATTATCATGATAACCTTTCCACTCAACTGCTTTATTCCTATAAGTTAAACCCGCAAACGGTATTCTTTTTAGGTTATTCCGATAACTCAATTGATAATGATTTTATTGGCGAAAAGAAAGAGATAAAACAGAATCAACGTACCGCATTTTTAAAGCTTAGTTATGCTTGGATGTAGTTGAAGAAGAGACCATTTAATTGAAATGGCCTCTAATCACGAGACCAAATTTTTAATTTTCTACAGCAGTTTATTAGATAATTAATGGACTTGGTATAAACAACTAACCTTAAGTGGTAAGCGACATTTGCTATTTAAGGGTTAACTTATGTCCGGCATTGTCTATCTTTGCCTTTAAGTAATCTTCGTTACCGTCTTTAATATGAGTTGAAGTATTGACTTCTTGTTCAACGGTTAGACCATAATCATTCAAAGCTTTTACTTTTTTCGGGTTATTGGTCATTAGCTTTAATCGACTGATATTTAATGCTTCAAGCATTTGTCCAGCTTCAGTAAAGTCTCTAAGGTCATCACCGAAACCTAAGTGATTATTGGCTTGATAAGTATTCATACCTTCAGACTGAAGCTTATATGCATCAATCTTATTATATAATCCAATACCACGCCCCTCTTGGCGAAGATAAAGGATAATTCCCCCTTCTGTCGCCATTTGGTTAATAGCTTCATCAAGCTGCTCACCACAATCACAACGGGAAGAGTGAAATACATCACCAGTTAAACATTCAGAGTGAATTCTAACCAATGGTACTTGTTGAGATTGATCAGCTTGTTCAAACACCAAGGCAACATGCTCTTTATCAGAAGCAAGCTGGTTAAATGAAATCATTTCTGCAGGAATGTGACTGTTTGAGCCAACTTTTAAAGAGATTCTTGTACGTACTTTAGCCATGTTTACTACTTAATTAGCTGTTGATGAACGTTTATATAGTTAGGGCAAAATTTACAATATCAAGCATTTTATAAAGCTGAAAAGAAAAATACCCAGCAAAAAGTTTCAGGAGCTAAACTCAAAACGAGATCCTGACGGTCGTCAGGAACTGAATTGGTGTTTATTAGCTAAGTGGCATTTCAGATAATTAGCCGGCATTCATCTTTTCCGTTAAACACTGCTGCCTTGCAAGATATTCCAGAGTAGCACATTCATCAGTCGGAGCACTATTTGCTTTAGCTGAACTAGAAGATGATGAACTACTTTCAGATGATGCACAGCCAGTTAAAAATGCGCTAAATAAACAAAACATGATCAGTTTATTCATAATTATCTCCATTTAAAATATTGATAAAATTAATTATTTAAAGCATAGGCAATAATTTACAATTAGTTAAACCATTTGCTCATATTTTTCCCTTGCTGCATCAATAATTTCTTGCGCTACCTTTTTCTTCTCGTCAATAACTACCGTTGCCGATATTTTATCTTGAATAGCTTGTCGATTAGGATCCCAATACACCTGTAAGAAACCGAGCAACCCCGTTGCAGGGCCCGCAGCATATCCACCAAAGCGGCCAAAACTATCCCACATCGAAAGCGGAGTTCCATCTAGCTGTAATACTCGAATATTCATTAAGCGTTTACCAGGGGTTTTGCCATTCCAGCGCGCAGTAAATACAGTAAAGTAAAATGCCGCCCAACCAACTCCTAAACCTAAATCATTAAAGATACCTTTGATCAGTTCAATGATTGAATAAATTGGTCGTTCTGATTTCTTTTCTTTAGCCGAGACTTCTGGTGTAACATTGTAACCAGAATAATTTTTATCATACTTTTCAGAATATTCGCTAGCGGTTCTAGGTTGTTGAGCAACATCATTATTAACAGCATCGGCTTGTTGATTTAATACTTGCTTTTGTGCAAGCAATGTTTGAAACTTTTGCTCAAAGTGCGCTAACAGTTGTTTTTGTTCAGTCTCAGGTAATTCCGTTGAGTCACTTACATCTTTGAATAAGCCAGTTGCTTGTGTAGCATTTAAATCGAGTTCAACCGCATGATCTGGAACTTCATTAAACACCTCTTGCCAACATGGTAAGTCATTACAGTTATGCTCTTCTGCAGCTTTAATGGTTTTAATGGCATACCCAGCCATTTTTATCGCAGTGCCAACATTTACATTTTTATCGCCTATGGCAATAACCCCATTTTCTTTTAATTCTTTTAACTGCTCTTCACTATATTCATTTGTACCGTCACCAAATAAAGATTGTACTAACGGTGGTAAGGTGTTTAAAAGTAAAACTAATACTATTATCGCGCCTAAAAATCTCATAATGGCGCGGCGTTTACGTCCTTTCACTTTTCCTTGTTGCTCGGCTCTGCTCTTACTGCCAACTCTGAATGCCATGATCGCAAATGCTATCGCTAGTAACTCGCCACCCGCCCCGCTCAATGCTGCAATAAGTAAAAAATCAATCGAGATTGCTATGCCACGCTTCCAAGGGCTAGCTATTGCAGTACCAAATAAATCATCATTAAATTTAAAAGCAAAGGGCGTAATGATCTCTTGAGTTTCGTCTAACGTTAGTTTCTTTTTAGTTTTCGCAAAGATGTTTCTCATCAAACTTCCTGTTAATTCTTTATTATTAAGAGTTTAGAGCAATTTTTATTATTAGTGAGATTATAGTAATTCTTTGATCCCTGCCGATAAACCTTCAATTGTCATCGGATACATTCGATTAGCCATTAATTGTTTCATTAAACCAATTGACTGGTAGTAATTCCAATATTTTAATGGTTGTGGGTTTAACCAAATACAATTGTCAAAATGTGTGGTCATACGCTCTAGCCACACACTACCCGGCTCTGCGTTCCAATGTTCTACACTGCCACCAGGGTAGGCGATTTCATATGGCCCCATAGTAGCGTCTCCGACAAAGATAATTTTATAATCTTTTGAGAAACGATGAATGATATCCCATACATCGAGTGTCTCTTGATAACGGCGGCCATTGTCATGCCAGACGTGTTCATACACACAGTTGTGAAAATAGAAGTATTCCAGATGCTTAAATTCTGTATGAACCGCTGAAAACAACTCTTCACACACTTTAATATAGTCATCCATTGAACCACCAACATCAAAAAACATCAGCACTTTTATTGCGTTATGTCGCTCAGACTGCATTTTAATATCAAGGTAGCCAGCATTTTTAGCTGTAGCTCGAATGGTATGGTCTAAGTCAAGTTCTTCCACTGCCCCCGTTCGAGCAAATTGACGCAGCTTTCTTAAGGCAATTTTAATATTACGAGTGCCCAATTCGACACTTGAATCTAAGTTTTTAAATTCTCGTTTATCCCACACTTTTGCCGCGCTGAAATTTCTATTGCCATCTTGACCAATACGAGCACCTCCGGGATGATAGCCTTCAGCGCCAAACGGTGAGGTACCGCCTGTACCTATCCACTTATTCCCGCCTTGATGGCGCTTTTCTTGTTCAGCTAAACGCTCTTTCAACGTTTTCATTAGCTCTTCTAAGCCACCAAGTTTTTTTACTTTGGCTTTATCTTCTTCGCTTAAATGCTTAACAAAGCGTTTTTCTAACCAATCTTTTGGAATGCCAGATAGATCTAACTCAACATTTGCTACGCCTTCAAAATAGTTGGCAAAAGCCCGATCAAATTTATCAAAATGACTTTCATCTTTAACTAATATCACCCGTGAGAGAGTATAAAAGTCATCAATAGAGCAAAATATTACATGTTTTTTCATCGCACCGAGTAAATCAAGCAACTCACGTAAGGTGCAAGGCACTCGATACTCACGCAGCTTGATAAAGAAATCTAACAGCATTAACGCTCACCACGGTGCATAAAGGCGAGTTTTTCAAATAAATGTACATCTTGCTCATTCTTTAATAAAGCGCCATGTAATGGAGGGATAGATTTCTTCTGACTGGTTTCATGCAGCACTTCAGTAGGAATATCTTCAGCAACTAAAAGCTTTAACCAATCAATAAGCTCTGACGTTGATGGTTTTTTCTTTAAACCAGGGATTTCTCTAAGGTTAAAAAATACAGCCAGCGCTTCATCTAATAGAGTTTGTTTTAACCCATCAAAATGAACATCAACAATACTTTGCATTTCAGCTTTTTCTGGAAACTTAATGTAATGAAAAAAACAACGACGTAAAAAAGCATCTGGTAGCTCTTTTTCATTGTTAGAGGTAATAATTACAATTGGACGTTGTTTAGCAACAACTTTCTTTTGAGTTTCATACACATAAAACTCCATTTTATCGAGTTCTAATAATAAGTCATTAGGAAACTCTATATCGGCTTTGTCAATTTCATCGATAAGTAATACAGGACGTTTTTCAGCAGTAAACGCCTGCCAAAGCTTGCCTTTAACTATATAGTTACTGATGTCTTTTACACCTTCACTGCCTAATTGACTGTCGCGCAAACGAGAAACGGCATCGTATTCATACAAGCCTTGTTGCGCGCGCGTTGTCGACTTTATGTGCCATTGGATCAAATCGGTACCTAATGCATCAGCCAACTCTTCTGCAAGCATAGTTTTACCTGTACCTGGTTCACCTTTAATTAATAATGGTTTTTCAAGCGCAATAGCTGCGTTTACAGCAAGTTGTAGGTCTTGGCTAGCGATGTAATTTTTGGTGCCTTTAAATGTACTCATGGGATCCTTGAAAATTTAATAATTGTGATATACCAAATGGTAATAACTACAATAAAACAAACAGTTATTAGTTATATCGTTCTGTTACTTTCGAAAATATGAAAACGGTGTAGTCTTAACTACAATTAACTAATTATTTAGCGAATCTTAACGCGATTTAACCGAATTTCAAAGGACTTAACCATGACAACCTTATTTCAAAATAATCCAGATACTATTGGTAAAACACCATTAGTAAAACTAAACAATGTAACTGGTGGTAATGTATTCGCCAAAATTGAAGCGAGAAACCCTAGCTTCAGTGTGAAATGTCGTATTGGCGCGAATATGATTTGGGATGCCGAGAAAAAAGGCACGCTTACTAAAGGTATTACTATTGTAGAGCCAACAAGTGGTAATACGGGTATTGCGTTAGCGTTTGTTGCCGCATCTAAAGGTTATGACTTAATATTAACTATGCCGCATACCATGAGTTTAGAGCGTCGCAAATTACTTGTCGCATTAGGCGCAAAGCTAGAATTAACGGATGGCGCTAAAGGCATGAAGGGCGCAATTGAAAAAGCGGAAGAGATTAAAGCACAAGATCCAAGTAAATATTTAATTTTAGGCCAATTTGATAACCCGGCAAACCCTGAAATTCACGAACTAACAACAGGTCCTGAAATTTGGAATGACTTAGAAGGTAAAGTAGATATTTTTGTTGCTGGTGTTGGTACAGGCGGCACTATTACCGGTGTTAGTCGTTATATTAAAAATACTAAAGGTAAAGCAATTCAATCAGTTGCGGTAGAGCCTGAAGATTCACCTGTAATAGGCCAAAAATTAGCAGGCGAAGAACTCACACCTGGACCACATAAAATCCAAGGCATTGGTGCAGGTTTCATTCCTGGTAACCTAGATCTTTCAATTATCGACTCAGTTGAACGCGTTTCAAATGATGATTCAATGGCTATGGCGCATCGTTTAATGAAAGAAGAAGGTATTTTAGCCGGTATTTCATCAGGCGCTGCAGTTGTAGCAGCTAAACGTTTAGCTGAAAAACCGGAAAATGCTGATAAGAATATTGTAGTTATATTAGCAAGCTCGGCAGAGCGTTATTTAACAAGCCCACTGTTTTCAGATACATTTACTGACGCTGAACTTTCACAGTAATTAAAATATGAGGGTCAGAGTCAGGTTATTTGATAATAACCTGACTCTGACCCTAGTTTTAGCTCTTAGCTTCTGGTTTCTCGTTTCTCGTTTCTCGTTTCTAATTTTTAGTTACTTAAAACTTTACCTTCACGACGCGGATCTGCACCACCTACTAATTTATCGTTAAATACTTCAATACCATGAATGCCACTATTTAAGTCTCTAACAGATACTTTATGCCCCATCGCTTCAAGTTTTGATTTGTAGGCAGCAATATCAGTACCTTTCTCTAAAGTAGTTGCATCATTACGATTAGTAACTTTAGGTAAATCGATAGCCGATTGTATATCAAGCTGCCAATCTAGTACGCCAATCATAGTTTGCGCTACATAGTTAATAATTCGGCTGCCACCTGGCGAGCCAACAACCAATCGAAGACTGCCATCTTGATTAAACACCATAGTAGGTGCCATTGAGCTTCTAGGGCGTTTAAATGGCTCTAGGCGGTTAGCAACGGGAACACTGTTTATCATAGGTGCTAATGAAAAGTCAGTAAGTTGATTATTTAACAAGAAACCTTCAACGAATACGGCTGAGCCAAAGGCCATTTCAACACTGGTTGTCATTGATATTGCATTACCTTGAGCATCTACAATTGATACATGAGAAGTTGATGGCATTTCAATAGCGTTATCATTAGCAAGTTTTGCCGTATTTTCAAACTCCCCAGCAACTGCACTGCCCATATCAGTTTCTAGTGAAATAAGTTGCCCACGTTGGTTTAGGTAATTTGCATCAGTTAACTGCTCAACAGGTACTTTTACAAAATCAGGGTCGGCAATGTATTTTGCTCTATCAGCAAAAGCTAAGCGTGAACTTTGGGTAAACAAATGCAAGGCATTGATTTCATTAGCTGCGTATTGCGCCAAATCATGTTGTTCAAGTTGTTTTAATATTTGAATTACCGCAATTCCGCCGGAACTTGGTGGCGGCATACCACATACGTCATAAACCTTGTATGCCCCACAAACAGCTTTACTTTCGGTAGCACGGTAATTTGCCATATCTGGTAACGAAAGGCGACCAGGAGCTATTGCAGAGTTTTGAGCAGCATTCACAATGCTTTGTGCAATCCACCCTTGATAAAATACGGTAGTGCCCTGCTCTGCGATGGCTTTATATACTTTTGCTAATGCTGGATTTTTAAGTAAGGTTCCGGCAGTAAGCGCTTTCCCGTTTGGATAAAAATAGCTACTTGCCGAAGGTAATTTTTTAATACCTGGATTAAACGCCATTGATACAAGCTTTGCCATACGAGGGGATACTACAAACCCTTGCTCTGCTAACTTAATTGCATCATCAAATAACACTTCCCAGGGTAATTTTCCATGTTTTTTATGGGCATCTTCTAAAGCTTTTAATACTCCAGGAACACCAACACTACGACCGCCAACAACCGCATCAATCCAACGTACAGGATTACCCTGTTCATTTAAAAATTGATCTTGGCTGGCATGTTCAGGTGCAACCTCTCTGCCATCAAAGGTGGTTAATTGTTTATTGGCATTATCAAAATGCAAAATAAATGCGCCACCGCCAATGCCTGACGATTGGGGTTCAACTAAGGTTAGTACTAATTGTACGGCAATTGCTGCATCAATCGCATTACCGCCCTGTTCTAAAATATTAAACCCAGCTTCGCTCGCATATGGGTTTGCCGCAGCAACCATGTGTTTTTTGCCGACAACAGCTTTCGAATTTTGAATTCCTGTTGCAGCTTCAGGCTCTCTATCTTCACGAATTTCTGTACTGTTTGATTGTTCAAAGGTACAAGCTGTTGTTGCCAGCAACAAAGGGATAAGAGTAAGTAGTTTAAGCTTATTGAGCACGTGAGTTCCTTTAGGTTTTATTTTTGTTAGCAAGTGATAATTGAAATTGATTAAATTTAGTAAAACTTTCTAGTAATGCCGTGTATTTAACATTGTTACCTTCTAAAGCACCTAGTGCATGAGCACAGGCCTCTAAAGAAGATACATCACTGTCTTTATGATGCTTGCGAATAACATACTGGCTTTTTATATCATTTGCCAGAGTGATCTTGTTTAAGCGATGCAAATTAGTCGACAACTGATACATGCGATAGGCTTTCTTCCACGTACCATCAAGTATAAGAATGACAGTTTTACTTATCATAGTATCAGTTAGTTTATTCGCAACGAGTGAGCTTGCTTCTGGATAAAGAAGCAATACATTATTTTCGTCATCATTAATGATGTTATTTAATGTTTCATCTTCATTAAAGTTTTCGCCAATGATTATGCTAGAGTTTTGCAAACTCAAATGCGCTAGCATAGCGGTACCTTTGGCTTGTTTCTCTTCACTAGGGTGTTGTAGAAAAACCACCCTCACATCGTTTTCAATCTGAGAGCACAATTTACAGATACATGTGACTAGCGGTCGTTGACACCTTGTGCAATACTGTCTGCTCATAATACCAATTCCATTAAGTTATTGCCCACTTGTGCTGGTTAAAATACTCCATGTCGGCGTTGCTCTCAATCCCAATAGCCAGCTATTGGTCAATCGAGCGCCTTGCCCTGATTTATTTTACCTACGCACAACAAGATCACAAACTTAATGAAACTGGTATAACACCTGCGAGCAAAAGCTTGTTTACTAAAAAAAATTAACCGTATTATACCTCCTATGTTGAAGTTGTCTTTACCTTTTAATTCGCAAGCATTTACCATCCCTTTGTCTATTTTCGTTATCGCTGTGGTTGTTTACCTGCTACCGGACGCTATATCAGAGTACTTAATTTATGATCGTAATAAGATTATCGATGGCGAATATTGGCGCTATCTAACAGGTCATTTTTTGCATACAAATTTTAACCATCTGTTGTTAAATCTGGCTGGTTTAACAATGCTTTGGGCCTTGCATGGCGATCATTACACCAATAAAAGCTATAGCGAGTCATTTTTACTTTCTGCAGTTATTTGCAGCCTTGGTATATTTTACCTTGTTCCTGATATGGCTCGTTATGTCGGTTTATCCGGCGTGCTACATGGTATTTTTGTGTGGGGCGCAATATGTGATATTCAAAAAGGGTGGAAATCGGGCTACCTCTTATTAATTGGTGTTTGGGGTAAAATCATTTACGAACAGGTGTTTGGCGCCAGTGCTGATGTAGAAGCGTTAATTAATGCCTCTGTTGCTATAGATGCACATTTATGGGGCGCGGTTGGCGGGTTAATATTACCGTTCATAATATTTGTTAAAAAGCGGTCAAAAAGGTAAAGCGATAAAAGGCTGTGATCAACAGCCCCTTTCAACTCCAAATAGAATAACTACTTCTTCGAAATTGTCTCCGGAGACGATAACCCTCTGCGATGCACCCAAACACTATAGTTTGTTTCACTAAAACTTCCGCCATATTCTTCTAATAATTCTTGTGCTTTCTCTTTTGAGTCCATTTGCTCACTCAAGCGTACGAAGAATGATTTCTCTTGCGGCATCATGTCGGCATAACTCTCATGGCCAACAACTAACTGCAACATGGGTTTACCACCGATACGACTATTCCAAGACCAACTTTCAGGCCATTTCATTTGTTTAGCAGCATCACTTATAGCTTTAATAGACGCTTGCATCTCAAAACCTTCGCCAGGTTTTGGGTAAAGCGTATCTACTGAAAAATATTTAAATGTTTTAGTCGTGTCCCATGAGCTATTATCGATATCGGCTTTGCTATAAAAATGCTCACGATGTTTAATGTATTTAACGACATTCTCATGCCAGTGTTTAGATGTTTTCGCGGCTTTACTCCAATCATTATGATCACTTATTTTATCCCAGTTGGTACAACAACCTCGCAAGGCATAGGTATTTAATTGATCACCAATCACTTGTGTGTATACATCCCAATTAAGTTTTTCTCCTTTATCAACTCTATATTGCATATGCGCTTTTAACGCTTGTTCAAATGCTTTTTTATTAACGTTATCTATTGTTATCACCCATACATCAGTTAAAGGCGTAGTGTTTTCTTCTGCAGCCTTTAAACCAAAAGATAATAAACAAAGAATCCAGATAAAAGATAAACTTAAATGTATTTTTTTCATTATGTTCCCCAGTGTTTGGTAATTTAAATCATTGAAATTACTATAGTTGATAAAATTTAAAAAAGAAACGAGGAGCTAGGAATGAAGGACTAAGGGTTAAGGTTGGGTATTGTTTCAGTATTTTATGAAACCATAGCTCTATTGACTCGAACTTGAGCTCATTATCAGAAAAAACACACCGTCATTGCGGCGCAGGCCGCAACCTCCTTCAGGATAAAGTGTGGATTTAAACAACCTTATTCACTTCTGTTCAATTTTGATACGAGCAATTAAATGTTCATCTACACTTTAGTTTCAATCATTGAAAAGGAATTCAACAATGAAACAGCCAGCAATTTATATCATTTCAAATAAGTATAATAATGTTTTGTATATTGGTGTCACGAGCAATTTGGTTCAACGAGTATATCAACATAAAGAAAAGCTTATTACTGGCTTTAGCGCTAAATACAACTTAACTAAACTTGTTCATTTTGAGCTATTTGATGATATGGAAAATGCGATTGTAAGGGAGAAGAGATTAAAGCAATGGCATCGAGAGTGGAAAAATAAAATGATAACTAAAACAAATCCAAACTGGCGGGATTTATACCCTGATATAATTTAGCTATATATAGATGTAGCCACAGCATGTTTTAGGAGGTTGCGGCCTTCGCCGCAATGACGTGGTTAATTGTTTCTGAGTATGCTCTGAAATTTGGAAATTAAACATCTCTGTCACAAACCTGTCACTTTTAGCCCTGGCTTTAAGTTTGTCGAATCTGGGAGATATGAGTTCTTGTATCTGGATAACCACTATAAGAGAAGTGGTCGGCCGTGAAGGATTTGAACCTTCGACAAATTGGTTAAAAGCCAACTGCTCTACCAGCTGAGCTAACGGCCGATACAAGGGTTTACATTTACATTTGAATGAATTGGTCGGCCGTGAAGGATTTGAACCTTCGACCCATTTGGGTATAAACGTTAAAAGCCTCGACTTTCTTTTATACTCAAACTACCTATCATTTTGTTTCATTTTACATTTGAATGAATTGGTCGGCCGTGAAGGATTTGAACCTTCGACAAATTGGTTAAAAGCCAACTGCTCTACCAGCTGAGCTAACGGCCGAATTCATTTCATATTGTATTGTTTATATCGCAACCACATTCTTATGTTGAAAGTGGTCGGCCGTGAAGGATTTGAACCTTCGACAAATTGGTTAAAAGCCAACTGCTCTACCAGCTGAGCTAACGGCCGATATAAACTTTTCAAAACTATTTATCTTTTCCTATTAAAATTTAATAAAAAAGAAGTGGTCGGCCGTGAAGGATTTGAACCTTCGACAAATTGGTTAAAAGCCAACTGCTCTACCAGCTGAGCTAACGGCCGCCATAGTTTCTTAACATTGAAGTTGGTGCCTCAATGCGGGGCATATGATACTGATAATAATTATTAGTGCAACAACAAATTTCAGTTTTTTGTAAAAATAAGTTTGTATGCGCAAAAAGAGAGCAGATAGAGCAAGTTATCGTCAAAGTATGTAATTATTTGTGCTCAAAAAATGTACTCCAACGATAACCTTACATTGTTCTTAGTAAACTAAAAAAATTATAGACTAGATAATCTAGCTTTGGCTAATTGCGCAGCAGATGAATCTTCATACTCTTTTATCAACTGATTAAAGATCGTTTTCGCTTTTTGAGGGTTATTTAGTTTCTGTTCAACCATGCCTAATTTCAACATTGCATCACTGCGCTTGGATGAATTTTCAAAATTATTGATGACATTTGAAAACTCAGTACCCGCTTCTTTTAACTTACCTTTGTTAAATAATAATTGCCCTAACCAGTAATGAGCATTGGCAGAATAACTAGAATTAGGAAACTTTTGGTTAAACGATTGAAATTCAGTAATGGCCAGATCGTATTTTTTCTGTTTTAACACCAAATTCACCGCATGATCATAAGCTTCATTTTCGGTTAAGTTAGATGAGTAATTAACATTGTTGTTATTTCCAGCAGCGGGCACTTGCGGTGCTGATTGAGCAGCAGCAGCTAGCCTTCTATCAATTTCTTGATAGAGTTCACGTTGTCGTTGCAGAATTTGACTAATGGTATAGGCTTGCTCTTCGGTAACACCTCTCAGCTCGCTTAATTCTGTTTGTAGCTCATCTATTTGTTGCTGCATAGAGTTTAAAGCATTGTTACGCACCTGTAATGTACGCTGTAACGTTGTCATATCTGTTGGCTGTGCAGTTTGAACAGATTGTTCGTTAATGTCTAAAACAGGGGCTGGCTCAGCCGCAAGTGTGTTTGCACTAGCCATTACCGCTAAACTGAAGATGAGTTTATACGATGTCATTGAATATCCTATTACCAAAAATTATTAATTTACTAAAATTATGATAGTAAATATTTACTTATATAAAAAGAAAAAAGCCTGATAACACATTAAAATATTAAGAATTCATTTAACTGATATTCTAATAAATTTAATCTGTTACAAGCTTTTTAAGATATTTATGTTTAAACCAGTGTGTGTTCTGGTTTAATCAAAAATAAACAGTCTATTAGTATACTAAAACAGCGCGACGGTTTTTAGCGAAAGCACCTTCAGTACGGTCACTAATTGCAGGCTTTTCTTCACCGTAACTAACTGTTTCAATTTGAGACGATAAAACACCAGAGTTTTCTAGATATTTTTGAACAGCTTGAGCACGACGTTCACCAAGAGCGATGTTGTACTCTGGAGTACCACGTTCATCAGCGTGACCTTCAATTACTACACGAGCGTTAGCGTTGCTAACTAAAAATGCAGCGTGCATGTTTAAAATGTCTGTTACTGAAGAATCTAATTTAGACGTATCGAAGTCGAAGTAGATAGTGTTAGAAGCTTGTAACTTATCTTGTTCTTCTTGTTGAATTTGCTCTAAACGAGCAACTTCTGCAGCAGCGGCAGCTTCAGCAGCTTGTTGCTCTGCTTGTGCTTGTTGTGCAGCTTGGTTAGCAGCAACTTCTGCTTCAGCTTCAGTTGTGTCATTTGAGCTACATGCAGCCATTGCCATTAGTGGCAGTGCTACAGCAATGCTTTTAACAAGTTTATTTAAACGCATTTTCTTTCCTTTTTTGAATATAAAATTAAATTATTTTTATTATAAGTATGGTGACCATGCTGGTGCTTTCACTTGCCCATTTTTTGCGGGCAAACGAGCTTTAAAACGACCATCAACAGAAACCAAACCTAATACTTGGCGGTTATTATGCAAAGTACTATAAATTATCATGCCACCATTTGGGGCAATACTTGGTGATTCGTCCAATCTTGTCTTTGTTAATACTTGTACAGGATTCATCGAATCAAGCTCTTGCTTAGCAAGATGGTATTGTCCTTGTGTGCGATTAACCATAACCAAATGGCGCCCATCGGGGGTAAAAGAACCACCAAGATTCATTTCACCATCAAAGGTAACTCTTTTCACTCTACCATTAGCTAAATCTACGCGATATAACTGCGGTTTACCACCCCGTTCTGAAGTAAATATTAAAGAATTTCCATCAGGTGCCCAATTTGGCTCGGTATCAATGGCTCGATGACGGGTAATTCGACGTAATTTTTTAGTAGCAATATTCATTACATAAACTTCAGGATTACCATCTTTAGATAATACCATCGCCATACTTTTACCATCAGGAGACCAACGAGGAGCTCCATTTATTCCCTTAAATGTTGAAATCACCTCACGCTGAGCAGTATAAATATTTTGAATATATATTTGTGCTTGGCGTTGTTCAAAAGTGACATAAGCTAATTTAGTACCGTCAGGAGACCAAGTAGGTGACATTAAAGGTTCAGAAGAGCTTAATAATACTTGTTCGTTATAGCCATCGTAATCGGCTAGTACTAATTGATATTTTTTAGCGCCACTATCGCGCACAATCACATAAGCAATTTTTGTTAAAAATGCCCCGCGAACACCGGTAAGCTTTTCAAATACGCTATCTGATATTTGATGTGCTTTTGGTCTAAACAATTTAGCGGGAATATATTGACTAGGGCTAGAATTAATTAATACATGATCATTACTTTGTACTAATTGACCATTTTTTAATGAGCGCCCTTCTCCATCAGACATTTGCCCGCGAATAATATCAACAAGTTTAAAAGATATGAGGTAGTTATTTGGAGAAGATTCAGTAACATTCCCCATCACAATTGCTTCAACACCTAGATTTGCCCAAGCTTGATAATCAACATCAGCGACAGTTGTTGGCATTTGTGGCATATTCATCGTGCTAATGGGGTTAAATTTACCACTGCGCAGCAAATCATCACTGATCACTTTAGCAATATTTTCCGGTAAAGCACTAGTGCCTTCATAGGTAAAAGGTAATACGGCTATAGGCCTAGCAGTATTAACACCGCCTGTGATAACCAACTCTAGCTCGGCATTTGCTTTTGACATCATTAGCGATATAAGCGCTAATGTAACCAATATTTTTTTCAACATATTTACTTCATTACCTATTAATTAAATTCAGGTTCAATTATTAAACTAAGATCTTTTAACTGATTAAATACTTCAGGGTCTTTAGACATCGGAAGTTGTCTTGCCTTATAAACGGCTTTAATAGCAGCGTCACAAACTCCTCTGTCGCCTTTCCCAGCCTTTGCGTTGATAACATATCCACTTTGAGCCAGAGTTACTTTAACTGTACAAGTTTTGCCACGCATTGACTCATCTTTTATCAAATTACGGTTTACAGTGCTTATAATTAGAGCACTGTACTTTTGTACCTCACCCATTACTTGTTGGCTACGGGCTGAGTCTCTAGATGCCATCTCTTCAAGCATTTGTTGTTCTAGCATACGCTCTTGTTCAGCGCGTTCGGCGGCTTCTTTTTTGCGTTTGTCATCAGCTAGTTTTTTTCGACGACGCTTTTCTGCAGCATCTTTTTCTGCTTTTTCTTCTTTTAAACGTTTAGCTTTTGCGTCACTTGCTGCTTTTTCTGCTTGCTTACGCTCTTGCTCTTTTTTCTTACGTTTTTTCTCTTCAGTTGCTGCTTTCGCTCTTGATGTTTTTGCAGCATCATCTGCTTTTTTCTTTTCTGCTTCTTTTTTCTTACGCTGCTTTTCTAAGTCTTTTATTTTTTGAGCTTCTCTTTTGCGTTTCTTAGCCGCATCATCAGCGCGACGTTCGAGCTCTTTAATACGATCATCTTCACGCTTTTTAATCGCTTGTTTTTGTTTTTTAAGTTTATCAACTTGTTGCTTTAATTTACTTTGATCAATTACAACAGCATCAATAACCTGCATTTGTGGTTTAGGGGTCGGTTTAGCTTTGGGACTAAAGTCTGTATTAAGCATTAACACAATGGCCATTATTAAATGGATACCCACAGCCGCCGAAATAGCAATGATATATTGCTGTCTGGCATTTTTGCCATCAGGTAAATAAGTAAATACCAACATGCATTTTTTAACTAAATTGCCAATAGCATTTTTAAATACAGCAAACACTTATTATTGCTCCGGCGATTCGGTCATTAAGCCAACGGAAGGAACACCCGACTGTTGTAATAACACCATTAATTGAATGATTGAGTTATAAGGGACGTTACCATCTCCATTAACAACTACAGGAGTGTCAGGTTCAACTTCTAAACGCGCACTGACTAACACAGCTAATTCATCAGGCTCAAGAGGTTCAGATTTAGAGTCGCCTACACTCAAATAAAACAAACCATCAATATCAACACTGGCAACAAGAGGT
This sequence comes from Thalassotalea psychrophila, assembly GCF_031583595.1. Taxonomy (NCBI): domain Bacteria; kingdom Pseudomonadati; phylum Pseudomonadota; class Gammaproteobacteria; order Alteromonadales; family Colwelliaceae; genus Thalassotalea; species Thalassotalea psychrophila. The sequence goes on along the minus strand of NZ_CP134145.1, from coordinate 1,984,479 downwards.
GTTTTCGAATCTTGTGACAGTGCTTCAGAGTCAGCTTTGGGCAGCTCTACTTTAACCCCTTGGGTGACCAAAGGAGCGGTTACCATAAAAATTATCAATAACACTAACATTACATCAATGTATGGAACTACATTGATTTCGGCTACGCGTTTACGTTTAACTCGAACGTACATACTAAATCCTCTACTCTACTGAGCTTGAGTGCTGTTAGATGCAATAGATTGGCGTTGTAAAATACTCGAAAACTCTTCCACAAAATTACCATAACTATTTTCAAGTTTTTCAACACTATGAGAAAAACGGTTAAACGCCATTACCGCAGGTATTGCGGCAAATAACCCCATAGCTGTTGCAATAAGGGCTTCGGCAATGCCTGGTGCTACCATCGAAAGTGTTGCTTGTTGAACCGCACCTAAAGCAATAAAGGAATTCATGATCCCCCAAACGGTACCAAATAAACCGATGTATGGGCTTATTGAACCCACAGTTGCTAAAAATGATAAATGTGTTTCTAACTCATCTACTTCTCTTGATAAAGCAACTCGCATGGCGCGATGAGTACCATCAACAACCGCCTGTGGAGATGAATCGGGGCTTTTTCTAATACGGGCAAACTCTTTAAAACCCGCTACAAATAAACTTTCAATGCCGTCGACTGAACCACGCACACTAATTTCTTTATACAATTTACTTAAATCAGCACCGGACCAAAACTTGTCTTCAAAGGTTGATGACTGAACTTGTGCTTTATTTAACGCTTTAGAGCGTTGAATAATCATAGTCCATGAAGCAATAGAAAAACCTAAAAGACAAAGCATAACGGCTTTTACCAAAAGGCTAGCCTGTAAAAATAAGTCAAAAAACGATAATTCAGCGTGCACTAGTTAAAGCTCCTAATATTTGTTCTGGAATTGCACAAGGTTTGGCGCGTTGTAAATTAACGCTAGCGACAAGCACAGAAACATTACATAAAACGTTACCATGTTGATTTTGAATCACCTGGTCAAATACCAAACTGGCTTTTTTTAAAGTTGAAATTGTTGTTGTTATGGTTAGCAAGTCATCTAGTTTGGCAGAGGCTCTGTTATCCATTTCTATTTTTCTGACCACAAAACCTAAATTTTGTTCAAGAAAAAATGATTGATTTATTCCTAAGTGTCTAAGCCATTCAGTTCGAGCACGTTCAGCAAACTTTAAATAATTGGCGTAATAAACTATGCCACCGGCGTCGGTGTCTTCGTAGTAAACTCTTAAGTTATAGTGAAAAGCATTATTATTGTTATTATTCATTAGCTCTAGATATTCATTTGCTCTAAATAGTCGGCTGCACAATTAAGTTGCAGCCTCTTATATTACGCGAATATAAACCTTACACTCAAGCAGATTACGGTAATACTGAGAGTTTTTTTTTATTTATTTTATAAAAACGAAAATTTAAATATTTCAAATAACATTAACCAAGTTACTTTTTACATTTAAACATTACTTTTATTAACTCATAAAGAAATTTCCTTCAGGGTAATCCTTAACATTAGGCTCGCAAAACAATCACGAGCAACAAAAGCAAAATGCAATCCATTATATTTTCTAATGTGAAAACTTAATTTTTTTAGTTTGTGAACTTTTTATATCCCCCATAAAATACATCCATCTAAGCGACATCTCTTGTTTTATTTATGTTTCTGGATTTATTTAACTTCCTCCTATCAACTTATTTTGTTGGCCCGCTAATTTAGCGGGCTTTTTTTTTGGGTACAGGATGTACTAATACCCGGTGTACATGGATGTATATTGAGGGTGTTTCTAGAATCATCCCCATTTATTATTTATTGCCATGGATGGCAGTTTAAGTCGGCGTCTAGTCGTTTACAGCTAAACTTTTAACGTCCGAATAAATTCAGACCAACCTTGGATACACCATATGCCTGCATCTGCTATAAAATAAAATTTTCCTTTCACTTTCTACAAATTATCAGTAACTTAAAAGCATCAGGAAATTACTAATAAAAACTAATGCAACTTACCGATATAAATGTAATTACCAAAGCACAGCAGTGGTTATCTGAGAATAGAACTATTTGGCTTTGTACTATATTGAAAACCTATGGTTCGGCTCCTCGCCCCATAGGCTCAATATTTTTAACCGATGGTGATGAACGAGTAGGCTCAATTTCAGGTGGCTGCCTGGAAGACGCATTCGTAAATATGATCAAGCAAGATAAGTTTTTAACTCCTGCAGAATTATTCACTTATGGCGAACATGCCGTTGAACAGGATATCGTCAGGGAATTGCCTTGTGGTGGCACAATTCGTTTATTAGTCGAGTACTTTACTCCAACAAAGATTAATCATACGGCGATTACCCATTGGCTCGAATTAGCGCAAACACAACAAGCGTTTTTAAGAGAAATATTTTTTACAAACAAGACCAGTGCGACCAAACCACTCATTGATGACTCTGTTCAGCAAGTGGTAGAAACAAGAGAAAGTGTACAGTTGGCTTATGCCCAGGTGTATTCATTGTTACTGGTTGGTATAGGCCAAGTTACTGAACATATTGCCCAATTGGGCTTACAGGCTGGGTTTGACGTGAAAGTATGCGATATGCGTAAAGAGTTAGCCTCAAGTTGGCATTTCACCAAAGCTAATGGCGGTGTAGATATACATTGGCAATCTCCAGATCAATTTATTGAGCGATATGCGAACAAACGCAGCGCGGTTTTAGCGCTTGCGCACGATCCCAGAGTTGATGACGTTGCCATGATGAGTGTATTTGATACCCCTGCCTTTTATATTGGCGCTATGGGTTCAATTCGTACAACGGATAAAAGACACGAACGATTAAAACGAATTTGTTCATTAAGCGATGCTCAATTAACTCGGTTAATTGCCCCTATAGGGTTAAATATTGGCAGTAAAACACCTTTTGAAATAGCTATATCGACGATGGCTGACATCATCAGGGTGCGACACGGGATTAACAAAGAATTGCTATGAATAGTCATATCGCATTAGTGTTAGCCGCAGGGTTTTCAACGCGTTACGGCGCGGATAAAAGGCTCGAAGGAGAACACAAGCCATTACTTATACAAACTCTAGACCATGTATGCCAACAGTTTACAACTGTCTACCTTGTGCATCGTAATCAAGATGACAGCTTATTGGACGTGATCAAAAATAGACAGATTAGGTTAACTCCAGCACCTGCTGACTCAATTGGCTTAGGTACAAGTTTGGCAACAGGCGTTAAAGAAATTTTGAAGACTCAAACAGTCGAGAACATTAACAGTGTCAGTATTTTTTTAGCCGATATGCCCTATATTAATTCTGCAACCATAAGAATGGTTTTGGATGCATCTACAAGTCATAACATTGTGCGGCCAGTGTATAAAAGTGATGCTGGCCATCCTGTATGTTTTGGCTCTGACTTTTTAACGCAACTGAGTCAATTATCGGGTGATATGGGTGCGGTTAAAGTGATACGAACAAATGCTGAAAAACTGCATTTAATTGATGTAAACGACAGTGGCATTATCACTGATATAGACAAACCTAGTGACTGGATAACAAATAACGTTAGCCGTTAGTGTTAACTTGGTTTGTCTAAACCAAAATGCAGGTAGGCGTTGTCAGTAACAATTCGACCTCTAGGCGTGCGTTGTAAAAAGCCTTGCTGAATCAAATACGGCTCAATCACATCTTCAATAGTTTCACGTTCTTCACCAATCGCTGCGGCAACATTATCTAAACCAACAGGACCACCACCAAACTTATCAATAATGGCTAATAATAGCTTTCTATCCATTAAATCAAAACCTTCAGTATCAACCTCTAGCATGTTTAATGCTTTTGATGCGGTTTCTTGGCCTACTTCACCTGTTGTTTTTACTTCAGCATAATCTCTAACACGACGTAGTAAGCGATTGGCAATACGTGGAGTGCCACGAGAGCGTTTTGCTACTTCAAACGCGCCCTCTTCATTTAAATCCACATTTAAAAAGTGTGCAGAGCGGCTGACAATATCTTTTAAATCAGAAACTTTATAAAACTCTAAACGCTGAACAATGCCAAACCGATCACGCAGTGGTGAAGTTAAAGATCCTGCACGAGTAGTTGCGCCAATAAGTGTAAAAGCTGGTAAATCCAGCTTAATTGAACGTGCAGCAGGCCCTTCTCCTATCATGATATCTAATTGATAGTCTTCCATTGCCGGATACAATATCTCTTCTACTACCGGGCTTAATCGATGTATCTCATCAATAAACAGCACATCGTTTTCTTCGAGGTTTGTCAAAAGCGCGGCTAAATCGCCCGCTTTTTCTAATACAGGTCCTGAAGTAGTACGAATATTAACACCCATTTCATTAGCAACAATGTTCGCCAGTGTGGTTTTACCTAAACCTGGAGGGCCAAATATAAGTAAATGATCGAGCGGTTCACCACGGTTTTTCGCCGCTTGAATGAAGATTTCCATTTGTTCTTTAACGTGATCTTGGCCGGTGTAATCAGCTAGCATTTTAGGACGAATAGCACGGTCGATGGTTTCTTCTTCGCGAGTCGCGCTAGGCTCTATAATACGTTCAGGTTGTATGAGGCGATCTGCTTCAATCATAGTATTTTACTTATTGTATTTGTGTGTTTTATAACATTGACTTCAGGGCATCACGGATAAGTTCTTCTGAACTCATATCGTCAGCATAAACAGCTTTAACGGCTTTGTCAGCTTGCACAGGCTTATATCCTAGTGACACAAGTGCGGTAATAGCATCATCTTTATTTGATGCCATAGCAACCAAAGAGCTATCAGCAGTAATCAAGTCTATTGGCATATTATCAGTTATCGGGGTGGCAAGATCACTACCCCAATCTTTTAATTTATCACGCATTTCAATGAGTAATCGCTCTGCCGTTTTCTTACCTACACCTGGAATTTTAACTATTGTGCCAGCGTCATCAAGGTTTACACAATGAACAAACTGGCCAGCAGACATGTTAGATAATATTGCTAAGGCCAGTTTCGGACCTACACCATTTACTTTAATCAATAATCGAAACAACTTACGTTCAGTTTGATTGGCAAAGCCATACAGTAACTGTGCATCTTCACGTACAACAAAATGCGTATAAATTACCGCCTCTTGCTCAAGTTTAGGTAAATGATAAAAACTGGTCATGGGTAAGGTAACTTCGTAACCAACACCACTACACTCAAGTAATATTTCAGGGGCTTGCTTCTCTACTAAAATGCCGCGTAAACGTCCTATCACCGCTATTTCCTATTATTATTTTTACGTTTATATACGCCAACAATACCACTGTATAAATATATAGTAAACAAAAATAACTAGGGTCAGAGTCAAGTTACAGTCGACGCACTAGCGTCGTCCCGAACTCGATTCGGGATCTTACCTGACTCTGACCCTAGTTTTTATCTAAGGCGGCCGCGTACGGTTTTGGTTGCACGGCCAGACATTTTAATTAACGACTCGTAACTGTGGCCATGACAAATTGCTACTGCTAATGCATCAGCGGCATCTTCTTGTGGCGTAGCAGGAAGGTTTAAGAATGATTTAACCATATGTTGTACCTGAGCTTTATCTGCAGCACCGGTACCAACCACGGCTTGTTTAATTTGTCGGGCTGAATATTCAGATACTTCTAGGCCATTGTTAGTAGCCGCAACTATTGCAGCACCTCGTGCTTGTCCCAGTTTAAGTGCTCCGCCCGGGTTTAAACCCATAAATATTTGCTCAACGGCAACCATATCAGGTTTAAATTGCAAAATAAGCTCAGAAACACCAGCAAAGATAATTTGCAATCGTTCAGGATGATTATCGCCAGCAGCTAAGGTTTTAATACAACCACTACCAAGGTAGGTTATTTTACGACCTTGCTTTTCGATAACGCCGTAACCGGTTAAACGCGAACCAGGGTCAATGCCTAAGATGATGCTCATTGATTTATAATTATTCTCATATGTTAGAAATAAGCTACAAGCTGAAAGCTTTCTAGCTAATCCTTATCTTATGGCATTTTCTAATTAAAAAAAATGGCTGATTCTAATAATCAGCCATTTAATAATTTACTTAACTAACGTGAATTCGCTAAAACTATTCAGCGTCAGTTTCTTCTGGCTCTTTTGGTATAGCTTGAATACCTAGCTCAACAAGTTGTGCAGGGTTTGCTTTACCTGGAGCATTGGTTAACGGACAAGCCGCGGTAGTTGTTTTCGGGAATGCCATTACGTCACGAATTGAAGTAGCACCTGTCATCAGCATTACAATGCGATCTAAACCAAATGCTAAACCAGCGTGTGGCGGTGTACCGTAACGTAGAGCTTCTAATAAGAAACCAAATTTCTCTTGTGCCTCTTCATCACTGATACCTAAAATTCTAAACACTGCAGCTTGCATATCTTCGTTATGAATACGAACAGAGCCACCGCCTAATTCACAACCATTTAGAACCATGTCATAAGCATTAGATAATGCGCCAATTGGATTAGCTTCTAATTCTTCAGCAGTCATATCTGTTGGCGCGGTAAATGGGTGATGCAACGCGTGCATACCACCATTGATTTCTTCAAACATTGGGAAATCTACAACCCAAAGAGGTTTCCATTCATCACTAACCATGCCCAAGTCTTCACCAAGTTTAAGACGAAGTGCGCCTAATGACTCAGTAACTACATTGTATGTGTCAGCGCCGAAGAAAATTATATCGCCAGAAGCGGCATTAACTCGTGTTAATAATTGAGTTACTTCGTCATCTGATAAGAACTTCAAAATTGGAGATTGTAAGCCGTCACGACCTGCATCTACGTCGTTCACTTTTAACCACGGCATACCTTTAGCACCGTAAATGCCTACGTACTTAGTGTAATTATCAAGTTTTTTGCGTGATAGCTCTGCTGCAGCGCCTGGTACTTTAATTACCGATACACGACCTTTTGGATCGTTAGCAGGACCTGAGAATACTTTAAATTCAACGTCTTTTAAAATGTCTGCAACATCTACAATTTCAAGAGGGTTACGTAAATCAGGCTTATCTGAGCCGTAACGAGTCATAGCTTCCGCGTAAGTCATGTGCGGGAACTCGCCTAAATCTACGTTTAATAGACTTTCGAACAGTTCACGGATCATCTTCTCTGCAACTGACATCACCTGCTCAGCTGACATGAAAGACGTTTCAATATCAATTTGAGTAAATTCAGGTTGACGATCAGCACGTAAATCTTCATCACGGAAACATTTAACGATTTGGTAGTAACGCTCCATGCCCGACATCATCAGTAACTGTTTAAATAACTGTGGTGATTGTGGCAATGCAAAAAAATTACCTTTTTGTGTACGTGATGGTACTAAATAATCGCGTGCCCCTTCAGGCGTTGCCGCAGTAAGGATTGGCGTTTCAATATCCATGAACGCTTGAGCTTCTAATGAAGCACGAACCTGTGAGGTTACCTTTGCACGAAAACGTAAACGCTCAGTCATTTCAGGACGACGTAAATCTAAGTAGCGATATTTTAAGCGATTTTCTTCACTGTTCTCTTGGTTTGAATCAAGTGGTAACGGCGCTGATTTATTTAAAATATTTAGCTCTAAGCCAAGAACTTCAATAGCACCAGTTGCCATGGTTTTATTGACTTGTGATTCAGGACGGGCACGAACTTTACCTTTAATTTGTACACAAAATTCATTGCGTAAAGTGTTCGCTGTTGCTAATACGTCTTGCAAGTCAGGATCAAATACCACTTGCACAATGCCTTCGCGATCGCGTAAATCAACAAAGATCACGGCACCTAAGTCACGACGACGGTTAACCCAACCACAAAGAGTTACTTCTTGTCCTACGTGAGATTCATTAACCTCACCACAAAATAAACTGCGCATTTCGTTATATCCTGAAAATTATATTGCTATACATCTTGAATTTATTCAATTGGCTAAATTCGATTCAGCCAAGCAAATGCGAATTAATTGCCTTTGCAAAGATGCTAAAATTTAAAAGCGGTTATTATAAAGCAAACAACGCTAAAGTCACCTGAAAATAGATGAAATACCTTGGCTTTTAATAAACCTGCGAATTGTGCAACGGTTAATGTCTAACTAACTTTATTTTCTCTTATGTTCTAGAAAATCAGATAGTTCATCAAATGATATTGGTTTAGATAAATAATAGCCCTGTACAATATTTATATTATTTTGTTTGAGCAATTCAACTTGCTCCTTAGTTTCAACACCTTCCATTACCACTCGTTTATCAAAATTCTTCAATAACGTGAACAAGCTTTGTAATGCTGTTAGGTCAGCTGATGAGGTAGTAATGTTTAATGGTAATAACGAACGGTCCAGTTTTACCGTAGTAATGTAATGGCTTTTTATTTGTTCAATAGACATAAAACCGGCACCAAAATCATCAATAGCTACATTAAATCCCATTTGAGTTAATACCGAAAATTTTTCAAGTAAATTTTCATCAAGCACCGTATCTTCAAGAATTTCCAGGCATACCTGTGATTTGGGTGCACGCATATTCTCCAACATTTGATAGAGCTCGTTGGCTTTACGAAATGAAGCAAATGAGATATTGATGTTCATTTTAAATTGCTCATCAATGAGCCCTTTTTGTTTTAACTTGATAAAACAATCATCCATAATTTCAATCATTAAAAAATCAAGCTCGGCTTCTTTATTAAGGGCTTTAAGTTCATCGAAGTAAAAGTACGGGGTTAATAATTTATCGTTACAATACCACCTAGACAATCCTTCAACTCCAATAACTTTATCTTCAGATAAATCAAATATAGGTTGAAAAAATGCTGTTAGCTCTTTGTTTTGCAGTGCATTAGTCAGACTTTTTCGAAATTCGCTGATCTTTAGGTACATTACAATAGAATCATTATTGATATAGCAAATGTCGTTTTCGTGATCTTGTTTTTGTTTTCTCAATGCAATGTAAATAATGGAAAATAACTGTTCTAGTTGCTGATAATGAGTGCCTTTTTCAACAACTATGGTATTAAAACTTACATTATGATTAATTTGTTGTTTGGTTGAATATACTTCGACACTCTTAATGGATTGTATAAAATCACTACATTGAGCTTTATTAAACTCTGACAAAATTATGAACTCGTTACCACCAAAACGAATCACTTCACCATTAGGGATCAGCTTTTTAAAATGAGCAGATAAAGTCTTCAAAATAAAATCACCTTCATTTAACCCAAAAAAATCATTTTTTTCTTTAAGGTTAATGACATCAAGAAATATCATCGTTAGTTTGTCATCAAACTGTTGTGGGTAATTATGATTGAAGCCCCGACGATTCATCAAACCGGTTAAATCATCCTGAAAAGATATACGACGAAATTTCAAGGTTAAATAAATGAGTATACTTAATATAATTATGGCGAAAATTACGGTTCTTCTTTGTTTTGTTTGTTGGTTACTAATTTGCTCTGCAAAATCAAACTGAGGTATCCCTTCTCGAACAATTCTTTTCAAATTAATAACTTTAAAAGCCTGATTAAAAAGGGCGGCCAGATTCCTTCCCTCTTCAGTTTTGTTAAAACCAACACCTAAAGGAATATCATGATAAGTATTTATTCGTTGATCAAAAGTGACATTAACAATATTGTTTTCTAACTGAGAATTAATATATGATTTTGAGCTGGTAATATAGTCAACTTCTTTATCAATCAACCCTTGAAATGCATCATCAATCGTATCGTAATATTCAAATGCCATTTGTGGGATATAATTTCTTAATAACCATTCAGAAAAGTCATTTTTGACTACCCCCATTCTTTGGGCATAAAGCTCGGATACATGATCAAATTCATCATCTTTAAAGTTAGTTCGTTTCAAGATAACCATCTGATTGTAATGCGCTTCGTTAGTGAAATTAACTTGTTTCTTGCGTTCATCAAGAATAGTTAAGGGAGCAATCCCCTGCACCTCATTAGCAAGAAATTCATTGTAAAGGCTATCCCATGAAGTCTGTGCATTTGCTTTTAACACACAGGATATTGAGATTAACTTGCAGGATTTTTTAATCACCTCAACGAAAACCCCTGTTAACTCATGGTTGCCATCAAAGTATATAAATGGTCTTCTCACCTCTAAGTTAAAAATATATTCTTTATCTAAATTTAAATTGGATTGTTTCACCAAATATTTAATTACCGCCTGCTGCGCTTTTCTTTTTAACTCATTTCGTTTAACGTTAACTGATTTTTGAAAGTCATCCTGGTTTAAATAATCAGTAAGGACCTTCAACAACGGCTCCATTTCGCCTGGCTGAGTAATAAGGGAAACGACTTGTGAAGACAATTGTAAATCAAGATTAGTTTTATAATATTGCTCGGTAAAAATCTCAACATTATTAGATAGAAAGTCAACCACCCCATCAACTTCGCCAGCTTCTAATAAGGAAAGTGCTTCATTGGTATCTTTATACTCCACCAATTTCGCACCTTGTAAAACATGCCTGATAGCATCTTTTGTCATTAATTCTTGATGAATACCAATACGATGTTCATCAAAGTCTTGTTTTAATCGTGGGTTGGAAGTGATCAAATACAATTCATTGATGTGAGTTGGCGCTGAGTAAGCAAGCTTATTTTTAAGCATCGGATGATACCTAACATTTCCCATAAAGTGATTTTTACCGCTGATTACAGACTGTACAGCTGAAGAATAAGACATATACTTTTGATATTTAACAGTAAAGTTACGCTCTTTTGATAAGGCATCAAACAACATGGTAGTAGCAATATCGTCATTATAAAGTGCGACATGGATGGTTTTATCTTCAAATAACTGCACAAGTTTAGATTGCGATTGAGTGGCGGCAAATAGTAAAGAATTACTCGCAATTAAACTCAAACACAGTATTCCAATAAACAATAGCGGTTTCTTTAATTTATGTTTAAATAGAAGTAAATATTTCATCCTATTGCACCTCATCGGCAGTGGTCGACAAGTAGTTATTTTTCCCTTGAGTTTTCACCTGATACATCCTTGTGTCAGCCAAAGAAATAAGCTTTTCAACATCAGACTCATCATTTGGGTAGAAGGAAATACCAACACTGGCGCCAATAGTTACCTGACAGTCAGTTAAATCAATGGGAGTGGATAAAATTTCAATGAGTTTTTTTGCAACTTTATTGGCTGCATCTACTGAGCTTACTTGGTTTAATAAAACGATAAACTCATCACCACCAAAGCGACTGACAATATCTGAATCGCGTACCGAACCAAGCATCAACTTACTGATTTTAATTAATAACTCATCACCAATAGCATGACCATAATTATCATTGACCGCTTTAAAGCCATCAATATCAATAAATAATATCGCTAGGTTTTCTTTGCGTCTTTTATGCAGTTTTATTGAACTGTGTAAATGCTCTTCAAACAATCGTCTATTTGCTAATGAAGTTAAGCCGTCATGGCTGGCCAAAAACCTTAATTCCTTTTCAAGTTCACGTCGTTTGGTAATTTCAGTGCGCATTCGATAACTCCACCACAACACACTACCGACAACAAACAAAATAATGATCCCTACCTGTAAACTGGTCCGAATTACCATATTTTTGTCATACCCTTCTGCGATAATAGTTCGTAACCAATAATCACGAATATTTTCATAATCACTTTCGCTAATGGTATTAATCCCCTTATTTAAAATACCTGCCAATTCGGGGTAATCATAATTTATCGCCATGTGGTTTTCTTCAGGGGGCAGGTCATTTAGATACTCAATCTTGAATGTTTCAATATCATAATCAAGGATCATGTTTGTTAATATTGGGAAAAAATCAATATAAGCATCTACTTCACCGTTATTAACTAATTCAGCACCTTCGGCAACATCTTCAACCAATCTGAGTTTTATCAGAGGGTATTTATCTTTGATGAATTCTATCGATATATAATCTTGAATAATCGCTACCGTTAACCCTTCGAGTGAATTAAGACTGTAAACTTTGTCTTGAAACTTAGGTTGGCCAATTACTCCCCATGGAATGCTGTAATAACGTTTACTGAAATGCATTTTGTCGCGTCGATCTTCACTAGGCGTTATGCCTAATGCGATGTCATATTTTTGATTTAAAAAATCGTGAAATAAATCAGACCAATAGTCATAGGTCACATAGGTAAACTTAACACCTGTATGCTTAGATATAACATCAAGAATATCTCTATTAATGCCTTTTACCTCACCATTTTCTCCAGTAAATTCAACCGGTTTATAGTTATTTAAAACGCCAACGGTGAATTCATTTTTTCTACTTAAAAAAATTGCTTCTTCTGGAGTTAGATCAGCAAGGTAATTACTCACTACTGAAGTCTCTTGTTCGACGGCCTTCAGCCACGTGGCTTTAATCGCAGCAGTTTGATTATTGCCAAGCTGAGCTGCTCCTTTCAATAATAACTGTTGTAAAATTTGATTATCTGGATTGGTAACCACATTAAAGTCAACTTGATACCTAGGCGTGATTAAACGTTTGTAAACCCCCGTTAAATTCATGTTTTGAATTTCTGCTTCGACACTTTCTCGAGCTGCAATAAAGCCAGTGACTTTACCCGAACGCTCGGCCTCCAACATAGCCTTTACACTGTTGAACTTAACGAAATTCACATCTTCATATTGACTTTGAATTTCGCCTAAATATGGCGAAGTTTTAAAAATACCTACTGCTTTTCCACCCAGCTCTTTCATTGAATTTATCCTGCGTTTTGCGCTAGATAAATATATCTGAGCATAAGTTGAATGTATCAACCAACTGTTCTTATCATAAAGACTGCTCTGCTTATCCAGAGGAATACCTATATGTACATCAACCAAGCCGCTTTCGATAATGTCATAACTATCCACCCGGTTAATCGGAATAAATTCCAGTGTTTTATCTGTTTCTTTAGCCCATAATTTCCAGATATCAATAAACATACCTCGTGCCTGACCCGTTCTATCCATGACTGAATAAGGTGGTCTTTCTGGAGGATATGCGACTGAAATTGCATTTTTATTTATGCCATATTTTCGCCAAACCGAGAGTAAACTTTGATATTCATGTTCGCTTATTTTCGATAATCCATCGTTTACAAAACCGAGTAATTCGGTATTAGTTTTATTTACTCCACCAACAACTGGATTTTCAAAAATTTTAAACCTTTTTGAAAACGGATATTCCTTACGCAAGTCTTTGTATGCCTTAAAACCTTTATTGCCTTCATTATCATCTGCATAAATAAGGATTTTATGACTTAATGCAGCTTCATACATTTCATTTCGGGTAGAAAAAGACTTTAAATTTAAGTGATTGTGATTACTGCTGAGCAACTTTTGTTCGAGAGAACCGTTTAACACCCCAATAGTATATGGGGCCACTTGCTTCATAGTGGTGATATCACTTAATCGCATTGATAAATACAAATAATTTTCACTGAGCATTATTTGTTGCGAAAACGCTAACTGTTTGCCCCGCTCAACGGTTTGCGTAAAGCCAGCATGAATATCAATGTGGCCATTGGCTACTGAGTTTAAGCCCTGTTCGAAGTCGGTCACTTTAAATTCAACATTTACATTTTGTTTTTTGGCCCAAAGCCGCCAAACATCCACCATGGCGCCGGCAGGTTGCTCATTCTCAATAAAATGAAATGGGTAGGAAAAGTCTGATATTGCTATAGAATAACTGGTTTTATTTTCATTGTTATTGTTATTGTTAGCAAACCCGTTTGCATTAGCCATTAAACAATATAACAGTAAAAAAATTGTAGTCTTGAGCAGGGGTTTGACCTTTAATAAACTCATATTAACAACGTGTTCGACCTTTATAGAAATAGCACAATTTAAATATAGCAACGATCTGATTTTTTAGTAGTTTTCCAGTTTTAATTGGTAAAAAACCTATCTTAATTATCGTAAAATTTAGGGATATTAAATTGCAATGGTTTTGTAAAGCCAAGTTTTAAGCTAAAATAATGAAATTATTCAAGTTTAGTAGTTTTTTTGATGAGCAAGCACGAAAAAGATCTTATATATTCATCCCCAAAGCAAACAATTGCTGATTTTCGCTTCGATGCGCAAGTTGTAGAAGTGTTTCCTGACATGATCAAGCGTTCGGTTCCAGGTTACAACACTATCATTGAAACTATTGGTGAACTTAGCGCACGTTATGCACAAGATAACACCAACATTTATGATTTAGGCTGTTCCTTGGGCGCAGCAAGTTTAGCTATGCGACAAAATATTATTGCCGATAGTTGTAATATTATTTCTATTGATAACTCGAAAGAAATGGTCGAACGCTGTCAAATTCATGTAAACGCTTTTAAAGCAAAAACGCCATGCATGGTTAAACAAGGCGACATTTTAGCTGAAGACATGCATAACGCGTCAGTTATTGTTTTAAACTTCACCTTGCAGTTTATTGCTCCAGAAAATCGTCAAACACTGTTAAACAACATTGCCAAGGCCTTAGTACCCGGTGGTATATTAGTGTTATCAGAAAAAATTTATGATGAAGATCCTGTGTGTATGGATTTGCTCAATGATTTACATCACAACTTTAAACGAGCAAACGGCTACAGTGATTTAGAAATTGCGCAAAAGCGTGCCGCTATTGAAAATGTAATGAAGCCCGATCAGCTAAATACCCATTTACAACATTTAAACGATGCTGGCTTTAGTCATGCCACGCCATGGTTTCAATGTTTCAACTTTTTCTCTTTAATCGCCATCAAATAGTGATCTCAATACTTTTATGAAATTATTTAATAAATTTTATCAACAAATCGCAGGTAACCGCTTAGCTCATTGGCTAACATGTTTACCCGAACAACTTAGCTATTGGCAAAAAAATGACTTGCATGGTGAATTTTCAAAATGGCAAAAAACCATTGATGCCCTACCAGACACTAGCCCCAGCCACGTTGAATTAAAAGACAGTGTGACTATTGGCTCAGCCAGTGATATCAGTGACGGTGAACAGAAGCGCATTAGCAATTTATTAATGAACTTTAAACCTTGGCGTAAAGGCCCATATCATATCCATGGCGTACATATAGATACAGAATGGCGTAGTGATTTTAAATGGGACCGTCTTAAGCCCCATATCAGCGATTTAAAAGACCGTTACGTGTTAGATATTGGTTGTGGTAGTGGCTATCACTTATGGCGTATGCGCGGTGAAGGGGCAAAATTTGTTGTCGGTGTTGATCCCACTCAGTTATTTATGATGCAATTTAGAGCAATGCAGCACTTCATTAAAGACGATAACGTTAACCTGTTACCCATAGGTGTTGAGCACTTACCTGAACTAAAGTCATTTGATACTGTGTTTGCCATGGGCGTGTTATATCATCGCAAATCACCAATCGATTTCTTACAACAACTTAAAGCACAATTAGCCCCTGGCGGTGAATTAGTCTTAGAAACCCTGGTTATTGAAGGCGATAAACATACGGTACTAGTACCGGGCGATCGATATGCTAAAATGCGTAATGTTTGGTTTTTACCAAGTTGTGAGGCCTTAGTGTTTTGGATGCAGCGCCTAGGTTTCAAAAATGTTCGTGTGGTAAATACTGATCAAACAGCCTTTGAAGAACAACGCCAAACGCCTTGGATGGATACAGAATCGTTAGAAGACTTCTTAGATCCTAACGATTCATCAAAAACAATCGAAGGCCACCCTGCTCCTCTTCGAGCAATCATTGTTGCAAATATTTAGTAGAGTTCACTATGGATAAAATCTTTCGTGCCAAAACTACCATAGAACAATGGCGAATTTTTCATGCTGTAGTTGAATATGGTAGCTATGCTAAAGCTAGTGAAGCACTTAACAAAAGCCAATCGTCATTAAACCATGCGGTAGCCAAATTACAAACACAGTTGGGTTTAGCATTATTAGAAGTTGAAGGTAGACAAACAAAGCTTACTGAAGCTGGTTCAGCAATGCTTCGTCGCTCTAAAAAATTACTAGAAGATATTCAATCAATTGAAGATTTTGCCGACACCTTAAATGGCGGTTGGGAGGCTGAAATCACCATCGCTTGTGAGGTCTTGTATCCTAAACATCGATTGTTAAAAGCGTTACAAGAATATTGGCCACAAAGTCATGGTAGTCGGTTAAAAATTACCGATGAAGTGATTTCAGGATCTACAGAAGCTATTAAAAATAAAACTGCAGATATTGTTTTAAGCCCAAGCACCGCAGAAGGATTTCGCGGTAATCACCTGTGTAGTACAACACTCATTCCTGTTTGCCATAATAGTCATGAAATTCTTCAGCAAGAATCTATCAGTAGTGAAGAGCTCGCCAGACATTTACAAATAGTGATCAGCGATACCGGTAAAGAAAAACCCGATAAAGGCTGGCTTAAAGCCGAAAAACGATGGACCGTGTCCAGTTTCTATGAAGCAAGTACCATATTGAAACAAGGCATTGGCTTTTGTTGGCTACCTTGTCACTTAATTGAAAGTGAAATGAATGATGGTAGTTTGAAAGCAATAAACCTTGAAGGCTCAGCCCAAATTCAAGTACCAGTAACCTTAGTTATTCCAGATAGAGATAACGCTGGCCCGGGCGTATTACTCCTTGAAAAAATCATTTTAGATGAACACAAATCGGATCGAGAATAAACGGTTAGGTTAAAGGGGTCAGTACCCTTTATTCTGGAGGTCTCTATATAATTTGTTTAGTAAAGGGTACTGACCCCTTTTACTACTTTTATCTTCTGCCCCCTTTAATTCCTTTAATTTTGTTGATATTTATTTTGAATTCAGTATGTTAAAGCTATAGCTTTATCAAACTGGATGTTTAATGAACGAGAACTGGCTGCAAAGACGATTATCAAACGGCTCTTCACGACAACAAGACCATCGTTCTCCGTTTCAACGCGATAGAGCAAGGATTTTACACTCTGCCGCATTCAGACGCTTACAGGCAAAAACCCAGGTTATGGGCATTGGCCAAAGTGACTTTTACCGTACTCGCCTCACCCATTCATTAGAAGCGGCACAAATTGGCTCAGGTATAACCGCACAACTTCGTTCTAAATATTCCGAGCAATGCAACCTTTTGTTACCCAATGAAGATTCATTAATTGAAGCAATTTGCTTGGCCCATGATATTGGTCATCCACCATTTGGTCATGGTGGAGAAGTGGCATTAAATTACATGATGCATAACTTTGGCGGATTTGAAGGTAATGGCCAAACGTTTCGTATTGTCACCAAACTTGAACCATATACCGAACATTTTGGCATGAATCTGAGCAGAAGAACGTTATTAGGTTTATTAAAGTACCCACAAATCATCGATAAACTAGCCAACCATCAAGTTCCTGCTGCACCAGTTAATTTTAGACAGTTAAAAGCCAGTGACTGGCATCCGCCAAAAGGTTTATACATTGATGATATTGAGCTTCTCAACTGGGTCTTGGAGCCACTATCTGATGATGATATAGCGCAATTTCAAAAAATAAGCGTTAATACCAATAAACATCATAAAACTCAGTTCAAATCATTTGATTGCTCAATGATGGAGCTTGCTGATGATATTGCTTACGGTATACATGACATGGAAGATGCCATAGTTACAGGAGTAGTAAATAAAGACAGTTTTGTTGAACATGTCATTAAACCATTAAAAGCTTTAGGTGAGTCTTGGCTAAATGAAATCGCCAATGATTTGGCTGACAAGCTATTTTCTAAACAACATCATAAGCAAAAAGATGGCATTGGCTCTTTAGTTAATTATTTAATAACCGCCATTGAGCTCATCGATTTAAATAAGGTTAAAGGTGCAAGCTTTGCCGAGCCGTTATTAAGATATAATGCCGCCCTACCAGAAACTCAGGCAGCAGCATTAGATGTATTTAAAGATTATGTGTATAAGTTTGTGATCAAACAAACCAACATTCAGCGTATGGAATATAAGGGACAACAAATCGTTATGGAGTTGTTTGAAGCTTTTGCCAGCGATCCACAACGACTACTTCCTGATGCCACTTGCCTACGTTGGTTAAATGCTTGTGAAAACAGCCATAACCCACAACGGGTGATTGCAGATTATTTGTCAGGTATGACCGATGAATTTGCCACTAAAATTTATAACAGCATGTTTCTAGCTAACGGCAATAGTGTCAATGAAGATAATTATTGAACAACTCATTCACGTTAAAGAAGCAGGATGTTTTTAGTCGGTTCATCACTTTGACAAAGCTCAGAAAACTCATCAGCTAAGCGCTCAGATTCATTGATAACAGTTTGCCAGTACTTAATACGCTGCTGTTCAGACATTTCGGTAAAGTCTTTTCTATCCGGTATTTTGCCGTAAGGTAATTTAGCCACAAATTCATCTGTTGGCGCTAATACCAAGGTTTTATCGAAATGCTGAGTATTGGCAAATCGATTTTTAATATACTTATCAAACCAGCCAGGCTTAAACTCATTATAAAAATGTGGGTACAATACTAAACCATCTTGTCCTGCAGATGATTTTGGCAAAAATGGCTGATCGAAATGGTAATCAATAATGCCACCATCTCTAAACATGCCACTGTCAGCGCCAACGATATTCTTAATACCATTTATTACCATAGGGATTGATCCTGTCGCCTGCAAAGCTTGTAGTACATTATGCTCTGTTAAAGGGACAACTTTAGAATCAATACCATCATTAAAATCAAACGGAATTTGGTTAATGTCACTACTAAGTATTATGCGTTGATAATACTTGCCTAAAAATTTTCTATTAACCCTGTTTGCAAGCGCAGAAACTAGCAAACCAAATAGCAGAACACTCTTATTTTCATAACGTGTTAAGCCTTTTGATTTAGCCACTATTAAGGTGTTTTTAATTATTGGATTACTCGCAATTTCTCTAGCATTACCGCCAACAATATGAGCTAATAACTGTTCACTTTGCAGAGTTACCTCACTAATATTTGCATCACTTGGATAAGATAAATTTGAATAGCCATCGATTAAACGATTTATTGCTGCAAGTGGGTCTTGTTGCGCATAACAACTAAAGCGCCATGCTCCTGCCGATGAACCAAGGGTATAAAGTGGAGTTTGTCGTTTTTTAAAAAACTCACCACAAAAGTATCTATCTAAGCCAGCTAATACAAACCACTTAGGTCCACCACTGGCGCCCACCAATAACTTAAATTGCTCTTGTGTAATACCCTGTTGTTTTATTTGCGCTAATGCAGACTTACCTGCATATACAGCTAACGCTTTACTCACTAATTATTCCTTAAGCTTTATAATAAAGCGCACAAATGGCGCCGGCAGGATCTTTAATTACAACATACTTATCTTCACCACCCATCGATTTTATTTCTGTCAACAAGGTTCCACCATTGGCTTGTACGGCTACAGCTGACTTCTTGATGTCTGCAACAATAAAATAAGGCATCCAAACGGGCGGTAAATCGGCATTAACTCCTGTTGAGTGACAGACACCTGACTTTGCTTCACCGTCAATAGGGCTAGTCATTACATAGTCTTCATAATCGCCCATGTCACAGCCTTCACTTTTCCAACCGACTACATCTTGGTAAAAATCTTTCACTGTGCTTGCATTTTTAACGGTTAAGTCAAGCCAGGCTACATCGCCTATTTTATCATTTGCCATAGTAGTTACCTTAATGATTTGTATCTAATACTTTCGGATTTTTTGGGTAAAATTTATCAGGTAATTGATTAATGTGTTCAAAAAACCGTGTGTCTTTATAAGGTAGCTTCATAAAGCCGGAAATACCAACACCTTTAATAGTTGGCAATAAATCCAAAATGTCTTGTAAACACTGCTTAAATTCTTGTTTTTGATCATGATTTAACAGCATTAAATAGCTGTGTATTTTTAAATGCTTCTCTAATACCTCAAAAATAATACAACCAGTATGATGTATTAGATTCAAACGCGCTAACACCGCCATAATTCCATCAGGAAGGCGTAAATATTCATCGGGATCTTTACCATCTTCAAAGTATGAGTGCAGTTTACTGGTATGATCAACTTCAGCAAGTTTACTTACTTCAAATGGAATACTCTGCTGCGCTTTAGCAATAAATGGTGTGCTATTATTTTTGCGTTCTACATGCAGTGTATCTCTGGCATTAAATAAACAGGATTTAAAAATACCTATTCGAAAAATTCCCCTGGCAAGGGTCACCATGTTATTCACCGCTGACTTGAAAGAGTATTCTAACTTTGGATCAAATAAACTTAAGTTAGAGTCAACATAAACACCATCCTTTTCCCATCTTATTGCCAAGCCGCCAACTACAGGAAATTTTGCCAAACGACTAACCGCGGCAACGAATGCTTTTTCAGTATCGCCCATACCGACGAGAAAATTTTTATAATATTTTTCTAGTTGTACATCGTCTATATCAACCAAACTTTCTTTATCAGCTTGCGCCCTTAAAAACGATTTACGTGAGCCATAAACTACGGTATCTATTTCATCATGATGTATTCTTTGCCAAACAGGGATCATCGCATCAATGTTTAATTTTGTAGGGACACTCGCTAACACTGTATTTTTTAATAAATTTAAATTATTAATTAAATAATCACCTGCTTGTTGTCGTAACTTTGGATCTTCACCTAACATACCATCTAATGCTTTCGCTAACATTAATGGCAAGCCCAATGATGATGCTGGTATTACTTTATAGCCATAACGACATGACTGGCCTGAAGCCAGAGCGTAAATGGTTGCAGCCATACCTTGTTCGTCAAAACGAGGCGATGATAAACCACCATTCAATTGATCATCACCAATAAAATAAATATCGCCCATGCGAGAGTTGGTTTGTTGTAAATCGCCACTCATTAAGTCCATGATGTTAGTTGCGGTGCTGTGCCCGTCTTTATCACATTGTGCCCAAACTGATGAGCCCCAATCAATAAGTTGAATTTGATCAGTGTCTTCATCTAAGACAATATTTGAAGGTTTTATATCGCCATGCACGACAGGCAGCGTACGAGTATTATTAGTTGGCTCCCTGATGAATTGTAGAAGTTCGATTAACTGAATGGTAATATTAACAACTTGCTCTGCCGGCAATGGGCCGAGTCTATGAGAAATAACATCTAGATCATCGCCAGGAGCACGGCTCATATGAACGATTGATTGACGTTTTATTTTTAAATACTCAAACAGTTTAGGTATGCGTTGATGCTCAAGCATATCCTGCATTTCAGCTTCATCGGCTAATCTATCTTGTACGTGCTGAGGTAAATTAATACGCGAGAATTTAAAAACTTGTTCTTCACCGCTTTCATTTTTACCTGAAAAAACAAAGCCATAAGCGCCTTTGCCGATCATTTCAACATTATTGTAGCCAAGGTCTTTTAGCTGGCTTTTACTTAGTTCAATCCATTGCTTTAATTTAGCTGCATCTTTATGGCTAAGTAGATAAATAGATTGATCTTCAGCAATATAAAAATGCTGGAGTTTTTTTTCTGCCAAAATTTCGTCTCAAAATAAATGCTAAGGGTATTATTACAAGCAAATGTAAGAATGTGAATTTTTATTGATTATCGCTTGCCTATTAAGCAGCTGTAAACCAGTTATAAAGAAATGTGTAGCTGATCTTTTAAAAATATAAAAATCCTACCTGTTAACAATATGGTTTTCGTCATTTTATGCTAAAGTTTTATTAACAAGAATATTTTATTTGGACAAGCCTTTGACTAAGCAGCAGCTTTATTTAATTTTTTCATTAATATTTGTCTTATGTTTCGCAGAGCTTGCTAAAGCAAACAGCAGAGACCTTAGTGAAATTGAAGCAAGCAAAACACTTAAAGTTCTAACTTGGTCAGGACAAGATAACTATCTTCCAAGGGCTGGCTCACCACCAAATTTAGATAAAGACTATTTAGAAAATTTTGCCAAAGAAAATAATCTAAGCATTGAGTATATTTTTAAAGATGATTTTGCCGAATTAATCCCTGCCCTAGTTAAAGGCGAAGGCGATATTATCGCCTCAAACCTAACCGTTAACCCTTTACGAAAAAGACAAATTGATTTCACCCTGCCTCTTATTGAAACCACTGAACATTTAATTATGGCAAACGGCGCAAAAGACTTGGTTAATGCAAAAGATTTAGACAGTCGTAAAGTTGCTGTACAGCCTGGTACTTCTTACGCTCTAACAGCAATTGGATTAGCCAAAGTTTATAAAAACCTTGAAATTATTGAAATACCAAAACACCTGAGCCACGATAAAATTTTTGATAAAGTTGCCAGCGGAGAGTATGACTTAACAATTGTTGATTCAAATATTATTGATTCAACTCTCGAGTATCGAAAAGATCTGAAGATAAGTTTGCAAGCTAATAGCGCTAAAGAAATCGCCTGGGCAGTAAATAAACAATCTAACTTACTGAAAACTGCTCTAAATAATTTTCTCGTTCAACAAGAAATTACCATTAATAAAACCATCCCGATTAAAGATGAATGGGACATAATAACTGAACGACGTACGATCAAATTTGTTATGCGCAATAACATCTCTTCCTATTATTTATGGAAAGGTGAGTTAATGGGGTTTCACTATGAACTTGCCAAGGATTTTGCCCGAGCACACCGCCTACGTTATGAAATTTTAGTGGCGCCAGATAATGAAGCGATGTTTGAATACATTAAAGACGGTAAAGCCGATATCGCTTTAGGCTTTTATACGCCAAATCAGCAGCGTATAAAACAAGGTTTGGGCTTCTCTCGTCCGTATCATTACGCAACAGAACAACTAGTCAGTGGAGAAAATGATCCATTAATCAGCCGTATTGAAGATTTAAAGTACCGTAACATTACCGTCAGAAAATCTAGCTCTTACTGGAACACTGTAAAAGATTTACAAACCTTAATGCCTGAAATTGTACTAACAGCAGCACCAGAAACCTACGACACCGAGCGGATCATAGAAGCTGTTGCTACTGGTGAATTTGACCTTACCATTGCCGATAATCATTTGGTTGATTTAGAACTAAGTTTACGTACCGATATCAATGCGGGTATTAATATTGGTAAAGAAAAAGCCCAAAGCTGGGTGGTACAAACTGGCAGTAATGCATTATTAGCTAAAATTGATACCTATATTAAACGTACTTATCGCGGTCTGTTTTATAACGTAATTCATAACAAGTACTTTGAAAATCAAAAACTCATTGATAAACATCACCAAGATTTTACCCAACAAAAAACTGGCGGTGCATTATCACCTTATGATGATGTAGTAAAAAAATATGCCAAACAGTACGGCTTTGATAGCAATTTACTTATCGCGCAAATGCATCAAGAAAGTCGCTTCAACCCTAATGCCAGATCTTATGCCGGAGCTTTAGGCTTATTTCAAGTGATGCCGCGCACCGCTAAAGAATTAAAAATATCTGATATGACTAACCCAGAAAATGGCATTCATGCGGGTGTAAAGTATATGCATTGGGTACAAGAGCGTATGAAAGAGATGGATGTACGCGAAGATCAACTGATTTGGTTTTCACTCGCCTCATATAATGCTGGCTATGGGCACGTAAATGATGCAATTCGTTTAGCAAAACAAAAAGGCTGGCGTGAAGATGTATGGTTTGACAATGTGGAACGGGCGATGTTGCTTTTATCTAAACGAGAATATTCGTCTAAAGCTCGCTATGGTTATGTTCGAGGCAATGAACCAGTTACGTATGTACGCAATATTCGCCATAAGTACCAAGCATATATCCATCAAGTTGAAATGACTTCTCTTTAATTAATTGTTAATAAACTGCCTGAGAAATATTTTCTCGGAACAAAATCAGCAACAGTTCGTAGCAAAGCCATTTCAGGTAGTGCCACAAAGCGGAAGGTTTCATAAATTAAAAGAACGCCGTCATCCTGCGAGCCAAAGCGAGACGCGGGACCTCCCGACGCATACTGAGGTTCTAAAAAGTAATAAAATCAAATTATTATATGTACGCTATAACTGAAGGAGGTCCCCGATGTCGCTTGAACTCCTCGAGGATGACGTTGTATTTTTTCTGATATTTTAAGCCGTCTCCAATGTGGTAAAACTGATCTATGTTTATTGACCACCTACAGCTGCAGAACTATTAGAACAACGTTTCTTTAATAAAAGGAATGGTAATTTTACGTTGCGCTTTAATGGAGGCTTTATCTAGAACATCCAAGCTTTCCACCAAATTATTCATATTACGTGATAAGCGGTTTAGTAAAAATTTAGCCGTTTCTTCATTCATTTCAATACCACGCAATTTAGAGCGAAGTTGCATTGCCAATATCTTATCAACATCTGCTAATGGCTTTAACTGTTCAGTAAAGCCCCAAGTGATACGTGAAACTAGATCAGGTAAGGTAATAAGTAAGCTATTGGCACTATTGTTACCAGCTATGATCAGTTTTTTATTGTTTTCGATGACACGATTATATAAATCAAAAATACCTTGTTGCCATTGTTCATCTCCAGCAATTAGGTGTAAATCATCTAGACAAATTAAGTCAAAGCTCTCAAGGTTTGCTAACACTTCAACAGATAACTGCTTGATTTCTGAAAACGATAAACATAAAGAGGTTAAGCCCATGTCTGCAGCGTAAGCACAACTAGCGTGTAATAAGTGAGATTTTCCTACAGCTGCTTGACCAAATAAATAAAAGCCATTGGTTGTAGTTACAGGAGTTTGAATAAACGCTTTTAACTGTCCGATCACGGCACCACTATTTACCGCATAAAAACTATCAAAAGTTTCATCATCGGGTAAATGAACGGCTAAAGGTAATTGCTCAGTATTCGACATTAACCCTTCCACATAAAACTAATAACCGCATCTTCATTAATAATAGCTAATGGGTCGTGATTTTCACTCAGTTTTTGTTCAAGCTTCAAGCTTTGTTTTATTGCCTCAGCATTTGCTAAAATATTCAGTCTAAATAACATTTTCTCGCCAAATACACTGATAAGCTTAACATCAGATACTAAGGTTAAATTAGTTAAAAACTCACTTACAGAAACAAACGCTTGCATTGAATTAACATTGGCAATTTCAATATCCAACTGACCTTGCTGTTCTGTACTAAATACGTAAGCACTATTGTTGTGTAAATGCTCGGCTAAATCATTTATCGCTAAAGCAATCACTTGATTTTTATCATCACCATTAACTTTATTTTCAATGACTTCGCCCTGACTGATATATTGCCAGTCAGCTGAGTACTGCCATTTCTTACATACACGCCCACAAGTGGTAATATCAGGTTCTTCAAGTAAGGTACTATTTGATACTCGAATAACCACAACAGCTTCAGCTAAATAACGACTCGATGCCTGCTGTAAAGTGTCAGGAAACCTTCCCCAAATATCACTTACCGAAATATTCATTGAATCAGTTAAATCCATTAACGGGAAATTAACAGGCAAACCACGATTGTTCGCCGTATCGGTGATCAGTGTTTTCAATTCAAATGTTGAATCATCAACAACATTACGCACGATACCATCTTCTTCAACCATCCATATGGTCATCAGTGGACGATATTTTCCCCAAACACTAGCTTTAGATTTTTGTAACAACTGATTAATTTTATCCTGTTCAAAACGAGCAAGTAAAAATGTTTCATTTTCGACTTGTTCATAACTGAACTGGCTTAAATAATTATTAGGTTTAGCCAAGGCCTTTTTAATTTGTTCATTTGAGCGAACAAATTTTTCCCCAGCAAGCTTAACAAGTACTTGCTTGAATGCCTGCTTAGCCGCTTTTTGTTTACCCGTAGACGTGTTATCAACCAACACTTGTGCTTGATATAAATCGTTTACTTCTATTGCAAACACAGGGAATGCCATGGCAATAAGTAATAAAAAAGCGCTAACGGCTTTATTAGTAGATAATTTCATTGTTTTCATACGCAAATATTATCATAAAGATTAAGTATTTAACCAAGAAAAAAAATATTTTCTCACAAAGATTTTATATCGGCGTCAGCACTGGTAGAATATGCGCAATTTTTACATCTTTAATATTACAAACTTACATTTTAAGGGTTCCCAAGTGAGCGAGCAAAAACAATCGTTAAGCTATAAAGACGCAGGTGTTGATATCGACGCAGGTAATGCACTAGTTGAAAAAATCAAAACTGCAGTTAAAAGAACTACTCGACCAGAGGTTATGGGTGGCTTAGGTGGTTTTGGCGCAGTTTGTCAAATACCAACAGGCTATAAAGAGCCGGTGTTAATTTCTGGTACTGACGGTGTAGGCACTAAACTACGCTTAGCTATCGATTTAAAGAAGCATGACACAGTAGGTATTGATTTAGTTGCTATGTGTGTAAACGATTTGCTAGTACTTGGTGCTGAGCCTTTATATTTCTTAGATTACTACGCAACTGCAAAACTTGACGTACAAGTTGCAGCAGATGTTGTTGCCGGCATTGCTGAAGGTTGTGTGCAATCTGGTTGTGCATTAGTTGGTGGTGAAACCGCTGAAATGCCTGGTATGTACCATGAAGGCGACTATGATATTGCTGGTTTCTGTACTGGTGTTGCTGAAAAAGCAGAGTTAATCACTGGTGACAATGTTGCTGCTGGCGATCAACTTATTGCGCTTGCATCTTCAGGCCCTCACTCAAATGGTTTCTCTTTAATTCGTAAAGTATTAGAAGTGAATAACACTGATACCAGCGAAATGTTAGGTGAACGTTCAATTGCCGATCATTTATTAGAACCAACAAAAATTTATGTTAAGTCTACTTTAGCAATGCTGAAAGAAGTTAAAGCAAATGCCCTTTCACACATTACTGGTGGCGGTTTCTGGGAAAATATTCCTCGTGTATTACCAGCCAACACAAAAGCGGTGGTAAACGGTAACAGCTGGCAATGGCCTGAAATTTTCAACTGGTTACAAGAAAAAGGCAACATTACTACTCATGAAATGTACCGTACCTTTAACTGTGGTGTTGGTATGATGATTGTTGTTCCTGCTGATAAAGTTGAGCAAAGTTTGGAAATTCTTAAAGCGCACGGTGAAAATGCTTGGCACTTAGGTGAAATTCAAACAGCAAGCGATGACGAAGAACAAGTGGTAATTAACTAAGATGTCATCTGTTAACAATACCGAGAAAAGAATTGTAGTTCTTATCTCGGGTAGTGGCACAAACTTGCAGGCCATCATTGATGCCTGCAAGAAACAATCTATTAACGGTAACGTTGTTGGTGTTTTATCTAACAAAGCTGACGTATATGGCTTAACCCGTGCACAGAACTCTGATATAGCAACACGTGTTCTTTCTCACAAAGAATTTGCAACCCGTGATGCATACGATGCCCAGCTTATTAAAGAAATAGATATCTTTAAACCAGATCTAGTCGTTCTAGCAGGTTTCATGAGAATTTTAACCGCTGAGTTTGTACAACACTTTCAAGGTAGATTGTTAAACATCCACCCTTCTTTATTACCGAAGTACCAAGGTTTAAATACCCATCAACGTGCTATTGATGCCGGTGATGAAGAACATGGTGTGAGCGTTCATTTTGTTACTGAAGAGCTTGACGGTGGACCGGTTATTTTACAAGCCAAAGTGCCTGTATTTACCGGTGACAGTGCTGATGACCTTGCTGCAAGAGTTCATGAACAAGAACATCGAATTTATCCACTAGTGGTTAAATGGTTTTGCGAGCAGCGCTTAACAATGAGCGAAGATTGTGCCAAACTTGATAATCAAGCATTGCCTGAGAATGGCTATGCGAGTGATGAATAGCAAGTATAACTTTTTATTGAACTAACTTACTGTTTATCACTCTAAAATTTTTTACTGCATAGTTAATGGAAACAAAGGGTTATACCAATTCCATTGATTATGTGACCTATTTTTGAGTGAGGAAAAATGGATAAATACAAGGCATAAAATTTTATAAGTAGTTATTCTACTTAAAGATTTTATAACGCCGTAGTTATTCGTTTTAACCGGTCAAAATGATCAGATAATTAATGGACTTGGTATTATTATGAACAGTAAGTTATTATCTCCCCTATTACATGGCTTATTTCTAGCATGTTTTTCCCATTCATCAATGGCTGCAGAACCAGCATCCCCTGTAAGTTCAATTCCTGATTTTACCGCA
Source organism: Thalassotalea psychrophila (assembly GCF_031583595.1). Taxonomy (NCBI): domain Bacteria; kingdom Pseudomonadati; phylum Pseudomonadota; class Gammaproteobacteria; order Alteromonadales; family Colwelliaceae; genus Thalassotalea; species Thalassotalea psychrophila. The sequence goes on along the minus strand of NZ_CP134145.1, from coordinate 1,956,336 downwards.
AAATACAATATTGTTCATGATGGTGACATCGTCGGCAAAGCCGAACGAACATTAAAAAATCTTCCCGATGGTAGTTTTGATTTTAATTACAAAACTGATATCGAATGGTTAATTTTTTCTGATCATCGAAGAGAAATAACCACCAATAAAATTGTTAATGGGCAAGTGACTCCGCTTACTTATAAGTCTGATCGAGAAGGAACAGGTAAAGATAAGTATTATCATTGGCAATTTGATCACGCCAATAAAACCGCTTACAACATGAAAAAGAAGAAAAAGCCAATGAAAGGCGAATGGGTTGATGGCTTACAGAGTAAATTAAGTTATCACCTGCAATCTCGATTAAACCTGATCAATGGCGTTAAAAACTTTCATTTTCAGGCGCTAAGTACCTCTGGTGGTATCAGTACCTATAATTACGAATACATTGGTGAAGAGGAGTTAATGTTACCTTTTGGCGTGATTGATGCGATAAAACTAAGACGTAAAAAACCTAATACTAAGCAAGTTACCTATGCTTGGTTTGCCCCTAGGTTGAATTATTTAATGGTTAAATTGCATCAGATAGAAAGTGATTTTCAGCAATTTCAAGCAGAGTTAGTATCAATAGAGTCAGGAAACACCGACTCTGACTCTACTGAGATTTCAAAAGAGAAATAATCCTAGCCCAGCCTATTACCTTGATAGGCTATTTCACCATATTCAAAAGCTAACCAATCACCTGCGTGAAGTTTCGACCATGTTTCATCAGCAGTGAGGGGTTGCGTAGCTATAACAGTTACTACATCGTGCTCTGTTGTCTCTTTTTTAAAATCAATAGCAACATCGGTATCGATTAACTTTGCAGGGCCAAAGGGGGCTCGTCGAGTGATCCAATGCAAGTTATTTGAACAATAAGCAAAGATAAATTCACCATCACTTAAAATTAAATTAAATACACCTAAGGCATCAATAAGCTCACATAAACTGGCTAAATAATTATAAAGCGCTTCAGATCCAGGCCTGTTATCACCAAACTTAATACGTAATTGTTCTAATATCCATACAAATGCTTGCTCGCTATCGGTGATACCGATAGATAATAGCTTATGGGTTTTTAGTATTTGTTTATGATTGGCAAGTTGACCGTTATGGGCATAAGTGAAATTTCTTCCCCATAACTCACGAGTAAAAGGGTGGGTATTTTCCAAGCTTACCGGCCCAGCGTTGGCTTGCCTTATATGACAAACTACCGCTACACTTTTTATTGGATAGTTAGTTACCAGTTTAGCAATTTCAGAATCGAAGCTTGGTTTAGGATCTTTAAATGTACGACAGCCCTTACCTTCATAAAAAGTAATACCCCATCCATCCTTATGTGGGCCAGTATTTCCGCCTCTTTGCATTAAGCCAGCAAAACTAAAACAAATATCTGTTGGTACGTTGGCACTCATTGCCAATAGTTCGCACATGTAATCGCCTTTATCATTCCTAGGGGTAACTTAATAAATAGTATAACGATTATTTATTAAAAGTTTCAGCAAAAATTAGATCAATTGGGAGACTAAATTATACTTATACATAAGTAATGTAAATAAACTATTTGATCTTGCAATAAAATGTAATTATGCTTAAATTAAATAGTGGTCTGACCTCTTACCTTTTTGGAGTTATTGTGGAAGTATTAATCGGTTTATCAGCATTTATCTTAATCACAGGTTATTTAGCCTATACCAGAGCATCATTAAGTGTTTTTACAAGCAGCTATATTTTATTGATGTTTGTTGGCAGCATCTTTGGCCTTGTTGGCGCTTTTAGTTGGATAGTATTTATTGCTATCGCAGCGCCGTTAAATATTAAAAGCATACGAAAGAGTTTAATTAGTGAAAGACTACTTAAAGCATTTCAAAAAATTATGCCTGAAATGTCCACGACAGAAAAAGAAGCATTGAATGCAGGAACCACCTGGTTTGAAGCTGAATTATTTAAAGGTGACCCTGACTGGACAAAGCTGCATAAATTCCCACAACCTCGCTTAACCCTAGAAGAGCAGGCCTTTTTAGATGGCCCGGTAGAAGAAGTGTGTAGTATGTGTGATGACTGGGAAATTACCCATGAATTAGCCGACCTACCTCCCCTTGTTTGGCAGTATTTAAAAGATAATAAATTCTTTGCGATGATCATTAAAAAAGAATATGGCGGGTTAGAATTCAGTGCTTATGCACAATCTCGAGTATTACAAAAATTAAGCGGTGTTTCAGTGGTATTATCAAGTACTGTTGGCGTACCAAACTCTTTAGGCCCAGGTGAACTACTACAACATTATGGTACTAAAGAGCAGCAAGATCATTACCTGCCCCGTCTTGCTACTGGTGAAGAAATTCCATGTTTCGCCTTAACGAGTCCTGAAGCAGGCTCAGATGCCGGTGCTATCCCAGATTTTGGTATTATTTGTAAAGGTGAATTTGAAGGCAAAGAAGTACTAGGCATGCGCTTAACTTGGGATAAACGTTATATTACCCTAGCTCCGGTCGCGACAATTTTGGGTTTAGCATTTAAGTTATACGATCCTGATCAACTAATTGGCGAAGAAAAAGATTTAGGTATCACCTGTGCCTTAATTCCTACCGATATTGACGGTGTAATTACCGGTCGCCGCCACTTTCCTTTGAATGTTCCATTTCAAAATGGTCCTACTCAGGGTAACGATATTTTTGTACCTTTAGATTTCATTATTGGTGGTAAAGACATGGCAGGCCAAGGCTGGCGTATGTTGGTTGAATGCTTATCTGTTGGACGTGCAATTACCTTACCTTCAACTTCAGCTGGTGGCGCTAAAACACTTGCCTTAGCAACGGGTGCTTATAGCCATATTCGTCGTCAATTTAAATTACCAATTGGTAAAATGGAAGGCGTTGAAGAAGCTCTAGCTCGTATTGGTGGTAATGCCTATTTAATGGATGCTGTTACTACTATGAGTACCGGAGCCGTTGATTTAGGTGAAAAACCTTCCGTGGTATCAGCCATTTGTAAATATCACTTAACTGAAAAAATGCGAGATTGTATTAGTGACGCCATGGATATCCATGGCGGTAAAGGTGTTTGTATGGGGCCAAATAACTACCTAGCCCGTGGTTATCAAGGGGCACCAATTGCCATTACTGTAGAGGGTGCAAATATACTCACTCGTAATATGATCATCTATGGTCAAGGGGCAATTCGCTGTCACCCATATGTATTAGCAGAGCTTGAAGCTGCAGCAAACCCAAACTTTGAACAAGCAACAGAAGATTTCGACCAAGCCTTGTTTGGCCATATGGGCTTTACTATTTCAAACATGGTTCGTTCCGTATGGTTCTCATTATCTGGTGCTCATTTGGTTAGTGCACCTTATAAGGATAAAACTCATCGTTATTACCAAATTATGACCCGTTTTAGCTCGAATTTAGCGTTATTATCAGATTTATCGATGGCAGTGCTTGGCGGTGATCTAAAACGCCGTGAGCGTATCTCTGCTCGTTTGGGTGATGTATTAAGTTACTTGTACTTAGCCTCGGCAACATTAAAGCGCTTTAACGATGAAGGTCGCCAGAAAGAAGACCAAGCATTGATGATGTGGGCTATTGAAGATAGCTTATACAAATGTGAATTAGCGATTAAAGAGTTAAGCGAAAACTTCCCTAACCGCGTTATCGGTAAAGTATTTAAATACTTGGTGATGCCGTTTGGTCCATCGCTTAAAAAGCCAAGTGATGTGTTAGATCATAAAGTGTCGCAATTATTGCAACACCCTAATGCGGCGCGAACACGTTTAGGCCAAGGCCAATACTTAAATAAAACCGATGGTAATTTAATGGGTAAATTAGAATTAGCACTTGAAAATATCATAAAAGCCGAAGCTATAGTCGATAAAATTAATGCTGCTACGGGGAAACGCCACGCTATTATCAATTTAGATGAGCTTGCTGAAAGTGCATTAGCTAACTCTTTAATTACTAAAGAAGAAGCTGAATTATTAACGGTTACAGAGCAACAACGTAAAGACGTGATCAACGTAGATGATTTTGATGCTATTGACCTAGTTGCTAATAAAGAAAAGCATTTAGCAAATCAAGTGCCGAAAAAAGATGAAAAGGCTGCGTAGATGATTGAGAAACGAGTTCAGGAAGGAGTTAGAATTGTCGTTTCTCGTTTCTCGCATTAACTAGCTATAGAGAAATCTTTATCCAGCTTTTTATATTCAACAGGAGTTAAGGCAAACCAAGATTTAAACGCCCTAGAAAAATTACTACAACTGTAATAGCCTAACTTATACGATATTTGTTCAAGCGTTAGATCTTTGTCTTTTAAATAACGTATCGCTAATTTTTTACGTAAATTATCGACAATTTTTTGAAAGCTGGTGCCTTCAACATTTAATTTATTTTGTAACGTACTTTCAGACATACCACATATATCAGCAATAATAAGTTTACTGCACTTACCTTGTGGTAATAATTTTGCGATTACATTCGTTACTTTAGAAGTAAGATCAAACGAGTAACTACGTTCAATAAACTCTTTAACCGTTTTATCTGCTTGAGCAGCTAATGTTTCATTTGCCCAAATAAATTCAACATCTAGTTGTTCGTTATCAAAAACAACCATAGTTTCGTCTGCTGAAAACTCAACGTTATCCCCAAAGAAATCAACATAATCTTGAATTATGTCTTTTGGTGGAGTCCAGGTTAAACATACTTTTTTGACCATCGAATTTGGACCAACAGTTAATTTAAGTAAACTTAACGTTAGAGCCGAGAAAATATCTGAATAGAAATTTGAATTTACTTGGTTAAAATCAACCGTATCAGTGATAACAAGGTAACTTTCACTGTCTTGTTCAACAAAATCAACATCTACCAAGTTAGTAATAAAAGCAAAGCCATTAATGTAACGTTGGCAAAAGTCTCGTAACGAACTGCTATACAAAAGCCCAGTTCCAAATGAATTCAATAGTGCAGGATTTAAATGCTTACATGCTTTAATTGAAATAGCTGGACAAGTTTCTTTAACAAGAGCATCAATATATTTAGAGCACTGTTGCTGTGGTATTCGTTTATAAGCATTAACATAATCACTTAAATCAATACCTACGGATGCAAGTTTCAAATGAAAGTCTGCTGTATACTGTTCAATGGCTGGCTGCAAAAAACTTAGGCTGCCACTATAACTACTCGCTAATAACTTCTTCACCTTAAATCCTCAATAAATAGAATAAAAGCAATACTTTTATTTAGGCATCAATAATACACAGTGTAATTAATAATCAACCTTTAGTAACCACCCTTTAGGGTGAAGTATAAAAACAACATATAAAACAGTAGGATATATAATAATAACCATTATGCTTTATAGTTATAAATATTATTCAAAAAAATCATTACCTCAACTGATCCGATGAGAATAAAATGCATCTAGAAATTAAATTTAGACAATTAAATATTAGCCAGTTCCAGATAAGTTAACTACAGTGTAATGAGTTAAGTTATTCTTTTAATTGGTCTTACCTCACACTCTAGGAGTTAAACATGAGCGTAATGAAGTTCGTTGTTCCATCTTTTGCTTTTTTACTATTAATCGGCTGTTCAGAGCCCGCAGAACAAGTAGCCTCCAAGATAGCTGCTCCCGAAGTTGAAGTTCAAGAAATTGCACTAATCGAACATGGGGTGAGCAATCGCTGGCCTGGTAAAACCCAAATTCTTGATAAAGCGGAATTATCTAGCCAAGTCAGAGGTATAGTCATTAAAAATAACTTCAAAGAAGGCTCTGTCGTTAAGCGTGGCGATGTATTAATAGAGATAGATCCTGAGCCAATTTTAGCTAAACTAGCAACAAATAAAGCGGATGTTGCCAGAGCTCAAATTGAACTTGATTTAGCAGAGAAAACATTTAAGGCCTCACAACGCTTAGTTGAAGAAAAAGTGATCAGCGAATTAGATGCTGATAAAATCAAGGCTGACACAGATATAGCTAAAGTTGAATTACTTACCGCACAATCTGAATTATTAAAAACCGAACTTCGTTTAAAACAAGCAAAGATTGTTTCTCCTATTGATGGCGTGGTTGGTTTAAATGATATCAATATTGGTGAAATTATAGGTCCATTAAAAGGAAATATAATTGAAGTTATCGCTAATGATAAAATTGAGGTCTATGTATTAATAGATCACAAAGAACATTTCCAAAATATGCTTGTATTAAAAGATAAAGCACCTGAAGAAGTACGTAGTATTCATATTGAGTTACCAAATGGCGATGTTTATGAACATGAAGGACTACTCGATTACATTGGTACTGAAGCATCTGAAGAAAGTGGTTACATAAGTTACCGTGTAGTTTTTCCAAACCCTGATGGTTTATTGGTTGCCGGCCAAAATGTATACATAATTGGCCGAGACATTGAAAAGATACATGTTATAAAAATTCCAATGTCTGCAGTACAGCAGGATCAAGCGGGTAGGTACGTTCTTATTGTCAATGAAGCCAACGTTGCCGAAAAATCTTATGTCGACCTAGGAGCTGTAGATGCCAGTAACGTAATCATCACTAAAGGCTTGAATGTTGGCGACACAATTATCACGGCAGGTTTTTTAAGTGTAAAAGTTAATCAGCCGGTTTCAGTAGCAAAATAGCGTTATATAATAAACATTAACTCTAAGGGCTTTTTCGAAAGCCCTTTTTTACGTTTTAAATTCATGATGTTCTGATTTATACAATCTTTGAGTGGGTGTAAATATTGTTTTAAAGCACGTTATGAATAAGGGAGGTCCCGTGTCTCGCTTTGGCTCGGGAGGATAAGCTCTTCCCTGAGCAACCCCTCCCTTTTCCCCATCCATGGTTCGGGAGGATAAGCACTTCCATGTGCAAAGCAGAAAATTATACATCCATGTATTTTCTGCATATAGCTCTTCCCTGAGCAAAACAGAAAATTATACATCCATGTATTTTCTGCATATAGCTCTTCCTTGAGCAAAAAAAAAGCAATATCAGAGCACTACTTCTGATATTGCTAAAAATTTTACTTTGTTAAAAAATACTTTACTTGTTAGCGATAAACCTCATGACAAGTTTATTGCTGAGTTCACAAGAAAGTAGGCGTATTTTAACAATCATTAATTTTATCAACCAATGTAATATAGGCATAAATATTATGCACACAAGTTATAAACCGATTTACTTGCCAAAAATACCACGAGCTATTACCAATCGTTGCACTTCGTTTGCACCTTCATATATTTCACCAATTTTACAATCTCGATAAATAGACTCTAACGGGAATTGTTGCCCTGTAGCGGCTAGTTCTTTAACAAAGCCATAGCCACCACAAACTTGAATAGCGTCACGAACCAAGTCACCCGGTAAAGCACTACCAATGAGTTTTGCCATAGCACACATACCTTGCACATTAGGTCGCTTTTTATCTTCAATTAACGCAGCTTTTATATAAAGATTACGTGCATTTTCCAGCTCTGTTGCATAACCAGCAAATTTAAACTGCCAGTATTGAAATTGCGAAATTGGTTTCCCAAAAATTTCACGCTTCTTCATATAATCAACGGCAAAGTCAAAACCAGCTTGTGCCATCCCTACTCCACACGCGCCAATACCTACACGGCCAAGAGTTAATGAGGTTAGTGCCGATTTCAAGCCTTTGCCCTCTTCACCAACTAAGTTTTCATCGGGTACAAACACATCATCAAAATACACATCAGCAGTTAACTGAATATGATTACCCATTTTCTTATCCGGTTCACCTACACTTGCCCCTTTTGAACTCATATCGATAAGAAACATACTCATCGACTCATCCATTTTACACAGCACGAACATTTGCTGAGCAACAGGTGAGTTGGTGATCCAACGTTTACGGCCATTTATGCGGTAACCGCCTTCTACTTTCGTTGCTACAGTTTGTAATGCTCGAACACTTAAATCTGTGCTTGCTGCCGGTTCGCTAGTAGCAAAGGCACCAATTAACTCACCACTAATGACTTTAGGAAAAAGTTTTTGTTGAACGGCAGGTTTAGCATGCTTAAGCGTATGACCAAATAAAATTAACGGCACATCAATAATAGCTGCGGCAATGCCTGAACTTACATACGCAATTTCTTCAAGTAACACCATGGTAGCTAATGTTGGATATTCTAAACCTGCACCACCATGCTCTTTGGCAAATGGTATAGCGAGTAAGCCTTCATCACCCATTTGTTTAACTAACTGCCAAGGAAATTTACTTACATCTTCAGCTTCAGTATTAATTTTATGGGCTATAGGACGAATGACTCTATCGGCAAACTCTCTAACTTTAGCTCTTACCTTAATAGTTTCTTCAGGTAAAAATAAATCGTCATATAGGTTGTCGCTTATGCGCTGTGGGAAGTTACTCATAATAGTTCTCTGCTTTAAAAGGTAATTAATAGATAAATGTTAAAGTTGTGTGGTTGCTTGCTGATATTCATGCTGCAATTGTTCAATTAAATTAGATATTGGCAATACACTGTCTATTGCACTTACGCCGTGCCCCGCTGACCATATATCTTTCCATGGTTTGGCATCGTCAGGGTTATCATTAACCTCATCCATTTCAGCGCCAATATCAAAGCCATCTGGTGTTGGCAGGTTGTTTAAATCAAAACCAGCTTGCTCTACGCTTGATGTTAAAAAATTTGCTGGAATGCCTGATATGGCATTGGTGTAAATAATATCGCTTGCACTAGATTCAATCAGCATTTGCTTATACTCGTTACTCACCTGGCATTCTTGTGTTGCCAAAAAACGAGTGCCCATGTAAACCAAATCAACACCTAAACATTTGGCCGCAGCAATTTCAGCACCGGTTGAAATACCGCCAGAAAGTAGTAATGTGCCGGTAAAGAATTTTTTTAACTCTTGGATAAGCGCAAATGGATGCAACGTTCCTGCATGCCCGCCTGCGCCTGTTGTAACTGCGATTAAACCATCAACGCCTGCTTGTTGTGCTTTTTTACCATGTCTGGCATTAACAACATCATGAAACACTACCCCGTCATAACTATGAATAGCATCAACAACTGTAGAAATAGCACCAAGAGATGTGATCACAAGCGGCACTTGATGTTTAACCAACATTGCTAAATCTTGTTCTAATCGAGCATTCGATTTATGAACGATTAAATTAACACCAAAAGGGGCGGCAACTTTACCTGTGCTAGCCTCATACGCTGCTAATTCAGCTTTAATTTCAATTAGCCATTCCTCTAGCCCTGCTGTAGTTCTTTGATTTGCGGCAGGGAATGTTCCAACGACACCGTTAATACAATTAGCAACCACCATTTTTGGGTTAGAAGCTAAAAACATCGGCGCTGACACAACAGGAATTGAAAGTTTATCGATAAATGATTCTGGTAAAGCCATAAAAAGATCCAATTATTTATTTATAACCCAATTGTAATTTATCGGATTTAGAACTAATATCGTCCTTTATGACAACTTTATGGTTATTTAAGACATATGATTAAGTTTGCAATTGTCGCCCTAGACGGCTGCTATGGCTCAAGCCTGCATGGCCTGGTAGATGTACTAGTGGTTGCTAATGCACACATTAAAAAACAATCAGACAGTGATGTACCTTTTTTTAATTGGCAATTAATCACTTTTGACAAAAATGAGATTACCACAAGCAATGGCCTGCCTATGTCAGTGGAAATAATGTCAGATGCAACGAGTGACAACCTAAATTTTGATGTGATTTTTATTCCCGGGATCTTATATGAAGGGGCTAAACAGTTTAAGGAAACATTAAAACGTCAACAAGCGATGTACCAATGGTTAAATGTACAACACCAGCATGGCGCGATTGTTACTGCTAATTGCACATCAACGTTTTTCCTGGCAGAATCTGGATTATTAGATGATAAAACTTGCACCAGTATTTGGTGGTTAGAACACTTATTTAAAAAGTACTACCCAAATATTGATCTGAGCTTTGCTGAACTTATTATCGAACAAGAAAGAGTAATAACTGCCGGAGCGGCAACATCGCACTTCCAACTAGGCCTTAACTTACTAAAAAAGTTCACTACTGAAACCATAGTGCAGCAAACCTCTAAGGCGATGTTAATTGATACTCGTAAAGTCCATGTGTCACCAGAACAGCTATTAAACGTTGCCAGAGAGCATAACAATCGCCTATTACAAAAGGCCCAAGACTGGATAGATCAAAATCTAAGTAACACCTTCACCCTAAAACAAATGGCAAAAGAGCTTGCTACAACAGAGCGAACTATCACTCGACAATTTAATGACGTGCTTGCTACTTCGCCGATAAAGTATATTAAAAATTTACGTATAAACAGTGCCAAGTATTTACTTGAACACAGTGAACTTTCATTAGAACAAATTATTGATAAAGTAGGATATAAAGACAGAAGTTCATTTTCAAAAGTATTTAGCAAATATACCGGATTACCGCCGATTAGTTACCGTAGACAGTTTAAAAAAATAGCACCGTCATCCTCGAGGAGCTCGAGCGACATCGGGGACCTCCGGCAGGAATAGTGTGCATTAAAAAAGTTGATTTTATTTCTTTTTAGAGTTTCTGTGTGCGTCAGGAGATCTCGTGTCTCGCTTTGGCTCGCACGAGATGACGGTATTAAAATTCTTATATGTTCATCAACCGCTAAAATTAATTTTAGTGAATAGCTTCACCGCTTGAATTCGATTACTCACACCAAGTTTTTTATAGGCTACTTTTAAGTGTGACTTCACCGTATTAATAGATAAATACAACTCATCTGCAATTTGCTGATTGGAATAGCCTTGGCCGAGTAATTCCATTACATTTTGCTCTTTTACCGTCAGTTGCTCAAAACTGTGTGCATTAAAGGTTTGATCGCTATCTTTACCTTCAAAACGTTCACATATTGTTATTAAAAACTCTTTTCTTAATGGCGATAGCTCTGTAGCTGACCAATCTTGTAAATAACCAATAGCAACAGAGCTTAAACGCGCAAAAAATTGTATTAATTGCTTACTACTAGCAATGGCAATAACTTTTTTTAACGTTACTTTTGCTAACGACACTTCTTCAGTTTTTATATAAGTATTAACCAAAAATATTAACGTTCTTACCTGCTGAACAGTGCGGCCGTTATCTTCAAAATACTTTATTTGACCGTGCAAAATTTCTTTCACTTGGGAAAATTGAGCTTTATCAGTTAACACCAATGCGTCAATCAATGCTTCATTAAATAAGAGATGAGAGCTTTGCTGACCGATACCGCTAAATTCTTCTTTAAACGATTGATATAAGCCTAACGCATCATCACGATTGCCAAGCTCTAAGTTATGTTCAATAACTTCATAAATTAGAGGTATTTTGGTCAAGGTTAAATTTCTCGATTTCATCAGCTCCATAAATTGTTCTATGCATACTTCTTTTTGTTCTTGCTCGCCTAAGTCGGTAAGTATTTGCAGCTTTAACGGGTAATACCAAATTAATATTGTTGGGTCGGCAATGTAGCTAATTATATTGTCAGACTTCAAAAAACATGCTCTTGCTGACTCTAAATCGCCGGTAACATACGCACTCATGCCTCGAATAGTATGAACGACAAAGTGCAGTTGACTGTCATGTGCCTTAGTAGAAATAAACTTATCTATATCATCACAAACTGCAATACACTTATCAAAATTTGCAAGGCTAAATTCCATCATAGCCTCAGTAAAGCGGATAATAAGTGTGCTATAAAATAAGCTCCCATCTTCTGTGAAAAAATGTCCTTCATTTACTAACGATCTAAGTGTTTCAAAATCGTTAGTATGTAAACAAATTAAACTTAGTTCAGCGCGTAAAGAATTCTCAGCATAAGGTATGTTTAAAGGACTATTTGCTAATTCACTTCTAACATCTGTTTCATGCTCTAATAAATGATCTGAAAATAAACCTATTGCACATTTTAACGCTATGATCAGGCTATTAAAACTTTCATTAAGCTGTGGATTTTTCAGTACCATTTTTTCCATCATATCGATGACATTTTTGGCATTTCTATGCTGATAACTTAGGGCATATGACCAACCGACCAAAACAAGAACGTAAGGGTTTGACATAACTACATCATAAGGAAATTGTTTAATTAAACTTTTAAAACGAGGGAAATTTCCACTAGAAAGGATATCAATACCATAATTGGTAATTAAATTTACAGCTTCATCATATAATTTGGCTTTAACATAATGTTCGGTGGCCTCTATATATACCTTTTGCCCTAAAAACCACTTGGCAGCTCTTTCTTCTAATACTATTAAATCTATAGTTTTACTTTCGACGAGCTGTGATTTTAGGTATTCACGCATTAGAGGATGTATAGAAAACCACTGCAAACTTTTTGCTAACAGTGGATCATTTAATCTGATTAATGGAATGACATCACTTATTTTCGCAAAAAAATCCTTTTTAAGAATTAACGCTTCAATTAAATCATTACACAAGTATTCACTTATTGTTAATGATATTAGGTCATCCTTTTCTTCTGAAGATAAAGACGCCAATATCTCTTGATAAAAATACTCGGCTAAATTTACGTTTGCGTTACTAAATTCATCATCCCAGTTAGGAGATTTTACTCGCCAATCATCAACAGAAACACTTGTTGATACAATTGCAGGCCAACCACCAGTACGTTCTAAAACTAAGTCTATTTCATTTTCAGTTAAATTATTTAAACTAGATTGCTTTGATATTTCTTTAACTTCATCCGAACTAAAGCTTAAATCGGCCTGATTAACTTTAATTACAGTATTAGCTAATAAAGCTTTGGCAATATTAAAAGGTGGATCAAATCGACTTGCTAGTATGGCTTTGATATTACGTGGCGAATGTAATGAAACTTGTTGTAAAAAATCGATAACAACAGAGTTGTTTATGCAATGAACATCGTCAAACAAAAAATATAGATCTTCATTAAATGTGTCTAGTTGTTCAAACAACCTATTTATAAAACGTAGAAAAGAAATATTTTCATCATAAAATATATTTTCAGCTATAATTGCTTGCTTCTTTAATTCATTTAATAAGCTAACAAAAAAGTACTCTGCAGTATTATCATCAACGCTGAAGGTAAACCAAACTACCTTGCCACCACTTTGAATAATCTCGTCAGCAAAGTCTGTCATTAGATAAGTTTTACCATAACCTCCTGGCGCTTTAACAAAAGCCATTTGGCTGTGCTTTGAAACGCTTTTATTTATTTTTGCCAGTAACTGCACTCTACTGATAAAGTTATTTGGCTTGATCGGAATAAGAAATTTTTGCATAAAATTATTTTAATACCTGATTAAATACAAGCTGACTTGTACTTGGAAAAATAGAGTAATACTAAGTTAATTTTTCAATTTGATTCAAAAGCTTCCCCTTAAACCATTGATGAGCTTTACTATTTTCTGAGCGTTTATGTTCAAGTAAGAAAAACTCGATCAGATCTTTTTTCGGTAAGTTGAATTCATACACTGTTTTAAATCGATCAATTAAATCAGGGTTTTGTATTAATAAACTTGGACCTATAAATAAACAATCACTGTTTTGCATTATCTCTAGCAACATCTGCAACTGGCTAGTTTTATATAAAGGTTCTTTACTTACACCTTTTTTTGCCAACATGATTTCTACAGGACCAGTAAACTTAGCACTTTGATTATTTTCAACGTTTAAGGCAACAAAATCATATTTCATACAATCAATTAAACTTACTTCTTTTTGGCTTGTTAAAGGATGTCCTTTACGAGCAAAAATAGCCGGTTTAGCTATGCCAAGGGACATCGCGTTAAATCTCGCTGGGATATCTTTAGCAACATGGATGGCAAAATCTAGTGTTCCTGCTTCAAGTAAATCAAACGGGTTAGATTTAGCGGTACTTTCGGTTAATTCTATATTCGGCGCTTCGGTATGCAATAAGTTAAATAGAGGCAATATAATGTTGTGACTAAGCATAGAAGGAATGGAAATAGAAAAGCCCTGTTCACAAGTAAGTGGGTCAAATTCTTCACTTGAGAGAATATTATTTAAGCTTTCTAAGGTTTCAGGCAAAATGCGTTCAAGCTCTAATGCTTTCGCGGTCGGACTAATACCAACTGATGTTCGATAAAATAATTGGTCATCAAACAGATCTCTTAATCGTTGTAAGGTTCGACTCATAGCTGGTTGAGTTATAAAGAGAATTTCAGCAGATCTGCCAACATGTCGCTCTTTAAGTAAAACACTTAACGACACTAATAAATTTAAATCTATGCGTGACAATTTTTGTTCTAATATCTTCATCTTATGCGCCCAAATTATATTACTTCTTAACTATACTGCAAGAATATGCATAAGGCATGATTTAATTTATATCAAAATGTAATTGTTTCCTTTCTTTTATTAAAATAATGAATTCACCCGAAAGGATGAGTGCTTTCAAAAAACAACTTCTTTAACCTGTTTAGTTATCAAATAAAAACAACAATTAAATAATATTTAAATTTCACAACGACAACAGGAAGAGATTGAAACATGAGCCAGTTTGAAAACAAAACAGTAATAATTACCGGCGCTTCTGCAGGTATTGGTAGAGCAACAGCATTAGAGTTTGCAAAACAAGGTGCAAATGTAGCACTAGCAGATATTAATATGCCCGGCACTGAAGAGACGGCAAAGCTAATCACAGATAATGGTGGTACAGCATTAGTAGTCAAAACTAACGTTGCTAGCATGGAAGAATGTCAAAACATGGTTGATAAAACAGTAGCTAAATTTGGTCAGCTAGATGTGATTTTCAATAATGCTGGTATTGCCGGTGATAGAGGTTTAATTGAAGATACATCTACTGATATGTGGCAAAAAGTAATCGACATTAACCTAAACGGTGTGTTCTTTTGTACTAAAGCAGCAATCCCTGCAATGTTAAAAAATGGCAGCGGCGTAATTATTAATACAGCATCTGTAGATGGTTTAGTAGGTATGAGTACAATTTCACCATACGTTGCAGCTAAGCACGGCGTTGTTGGCTTAACAAAAAGCACAGCTTTAGAATACTCTCGTAAAGGAATTCGCTCTCTAGCAATTTGTCCAGGCTACGTAGTAACTGAAATGACAGAAGTTGGTTTTGCACAAGAAGAGCAAGATGCTTTTGGTGCTATGACGCCATTAGGACGAGGGGCAACACCACAAGAAATAGCCAATTTCGTTACCTTTTTAGCCTCAGATAAAGCGTCATTTATGAATGGCTCTGCTCATCAAATTGATGGTGGTTTATTAGCTGGTATGGGAATTATTGATTAAAGCTACAAGCAACAACCTGTTAATTATAAAGCTCATCGACAATGCCGATGAGCTTTATTTCCTTCAGGGGCGATATAAATCTCTCTTCAAAAAAGTTCAAAATAAAACGAATACAAAAAACTCATTATCTTCGTAAGCCACTGTATATAAATGCATTTAATTAGAGCAATTGTACTTATTTAATTTTCACCCGTTAGGGTGATATTGAAAAAAAACCTTACGTATTACTGTCAATGCATAGAAACAAACCATGATTGATGGAAGAGATAATATGTTTGAATTTGATGAAGTACCATTACCTAAATTAGGTCTTACTGGCCTTGAAGGTGCAATGAGTGAAGAAGAGTTAGCCATTCAAGATATGGCTCACCGTTTTGCTGCAGAAGTAATGCGTCCAATCGCTGAACAGTTAGATAAAATGGACCATGAAGCTGCTATTGCTGAAGATTCGCCTATTTGGGAATTTTTAGAAAAAATTGAAGAGTCTGGTTTATTAGATTTAGGCGCAATTGCGGGAATGAGCAATGAAGAAAAAGCGCGCATTATTCCTATCATATTTGAAGAACTTGCATGGGGTGATTCTGGCCTTGCTATGGGCTACTTAGTAAGTAAGTTCCCTGCTTTTGTTGCTTTTGGATCAGGTGATTCTGAACTAATTGAACGCTTTGGACATTTACGTGGTTGTTGGGCTGCAACTCAACCTGAACGCGGTTGTGACATGGTTGACCTTGAAAAAACCGAAGCTCATCCAGGTGAAAAACAAAGTAGAGGAAATTTAATCGCACGCGTTGAAGGTGATGAAATAGTCATTACCGGCCAAACTTCTGCGTGGGTTTCTGGAGCTCCAATTGCTCAATCAGCACTGCTATATTGCTCATTTGATGATGGTAACGGTATCTACAACGAAGATGGCAGTCATAAATACGTTGCTATATTAGTACCATTTGATATTGACGGTGTTACTAAAGGTAAGCCGCTCGATAAAATGGGCATGCGCTCACTGTGTCAGGGCGAAATATACTTTGATGAAGCACGTGTTCCACTTAAATACATGGTTGCTAATGCCGAACAAGGTTTCCCATCATTTTTTGGCGCATTAACCTTTGCCAACATGGAAATGGGTATTTCTTTTACTGGTGTTGCCCGTGCTGCACTTGATCATGCTCTTGCATATGTTCATGAACGTAAACAAGGTGGAACAGAGTTGATCAACCATCAAACTGTTCGCGCTCGTTTATTTAAAATGCATCAAAAAGTAGAAGCATGTAGAGCTATGGCAAAACGTGTATTTGATTACAACTATGGCCCAAATGGTCCTCATTTAATAGCATCAGCAACTTCAAAAACCTTTGTTACTGATACTTGTGTAGAAGTGTGCTCTGAAGCAGTTCAACTATTTGGTGGTAATGGTTTAACCCGTGAATACCCTCTAGAAAAATTATTCCGCGACGCTCGCGCTTCGCAAATTGCCGATGGTGAAAACAACATGTTAGGTCTAAAAGCCGCAACATGGCTAAGCAAAGCTTATAAAGATAAAAACGGTTTATAAATCTAAATAAAGTCACCGTTTTAGTAAACATAGAAACAAAAGAATTTAAGGAAACACAATGAACAAGAAACCAGTAATCGTATATGGCGCAAGTGGTTATACCGGCCGCTTAGTATGTGAATTTTTACGCGAATATCAAATTCCATTTGTTGCCGCTGGCCGTAACAAACAAAAGCTAGAAGATGCGATGGCAAAAGTTCCAGGCATTGAAACAGCTAATTATGAAATTGCTGTTGTAGAACATTCTGTTGAAGCATTAACAGAATTCTTTAAAGGGGCAAAAGTTGTTTGTAACACCGTTGGTCCATTTTCTCGTTTCGGCACTGCTGTTGTTGAAGCTTGTTTAAATGCAGACTGTCATTACCTTGACACCACAGGTGAACAACAGTGGATGATTGAGATGCGTGATACGTTCTCAGAAGCTTACGCTGAGAAAGGTTTATTATTAGCGCCTTCTACTGCTTACATGCACGCCGTAGGCAACATTGCTGCTGAGTTTTGTTTAGAAAACCCAACGATTGATTCAATCAATGCTGCATGTATTCCAACTGGCGTACCAACAGTAGGCTCTACTCAAACTGTAATGGATATGGCTAGGAACAAACAATACTGGTTAGAAAATAACGAGTTAGTTGAAATTGTCGACCCAATGAAACATGCCCATGAAGTTACCATCCCAGGTTTTAACTCTTCTATCATGGCACTACCTTGGGGCGGTGGCAGCATTCCTCTATGGTATGCAAATGACACTCGTGTAAATAGTGCAAGTTCATTAACCGGTTTTACTAACCGTCCATTAATGCAAGGCGTTATGGCATTGGCTGCACATTATGAAGAGAACTTAAAAGACTTACCGGTTGAAGAGCAAGAAGCACAGCTAGATGCAATGGCTGCAGGCATTACTCCTGGTATGCCTCCTCGTGAAAACCGTACTATTCACCGCTTAGTTGACCGCGTTTACGGCGTAGGTCCTAAATCGCAAATTTGCGTAACGATTATTGGCCACAGTGCTTATATCCAAACCGGTCTAGTACAAGCCTTTATCGCTAAGCAATTGATCAACAAAGGCCCTAACAATGTTGGTTTCCAATCACCGTGTAAAGCTGTAGGTCATCATGAATTATATGGCGCGCTAGAAGGCTTTGGTTTCTGCGATATGAAAATCGAAGAGTTTTAAAGATAAATTATAAAAGCTATTTAGTTTAGCGATTAAATAGCTTTTTTTAGAGGAAAATTACATGCGTGTAATCGATTTTTTTGATCAAGGTGCTGCGTTATATCCAGATAACGTCGCCTTTCATGATCTCGCTGATAGCAGTGAGTCAACTTACAGCCAAGCAAGTAGCGTTTCGCATAAAGTTGCTTCTGCATTACATAAGCGTGGTTATGTTAAGGGTAGCAAGGTTGGTATTTTAGCGCCAAATTCAAATGTTGCCTTTGAGGTATTATTAGGTGCATTTCGTGCTGAGTCGGTTTGGTTACCAATTAACCCTAGAAACCCAATAGACATTAACATTGACCTTTTAACTCGTTTTGACGGTGATTTATTACTTTATCATTCAAATTATGAAAAAGAAGCTCGTGCAATTATTGCAGGTACGCCAAATTTAAAAGAAATTGTTTGTATTGATAAAACTGATATTGAAGGTGAAAACCTAGAGTCTTGGTTGGTTGACGCTGATGATTTTCATCAAATGGGTGATGAGCAAAACGATGACGTTGCTGCTATTTTCCCAACCGGTGGTACAACAGGTAAATCGAAAGGTGTGATCATGTCACACAAAGCGATTGAAGCTATGTTTACTAACTTCTATAGCCACTTTAATTACTATGACAACACTTGTCATTTAGTAGTTGCTCCAATGACTCATTCTGCGGGTCTTATTGGTGCCCTGCACTTTGCCCGTGGTGGTAAAAACGTAATGATGGCTGCTGCCGATCCTGAAGGTATTATGCAGGTGATTGAGCAACAAAAAATCACTCACTTCTTCTTACCGCCAACCGTAATGTACATGATGTTAGCTCATGAAAACGTTGGTAAATATGACTATTCATCACTGCAACATTTCTTGGTTGGTGCTGCCCCTACTTCACTTACTAAATTAAAAGAAGCAATAAAGGTTTTTGGTCCGGTAATGACTGAAGCGTTTGGTCAATCTGAAGCACCTGCGGCAATTTGCGCAAAAGCGCCATGGGACTACATGGACAGTAAAGGCAATATTATTGACTCTCGCTTAGCCTCTGTTGGTCGCCCTTGTGTAATGAACCAAGTAGCGATCATGGATGATGACGGTAATAAATTACCTAAAGGCCAAGCAGGTGAAATTTGCGTTAAAGGTAACTTAGTTAATCCTGGCTACTACAAAAATGAAGCTGCAACTGCTGAGGCACAAATTAACGGTTGGTTACATACTGGCGACGTTGGTGTGATGGATGATGATGGTTATATCACCATTGTTGATCGCAAAAAAGACATGATCATTACCGGTGGTTTTAACGTATTCCCAAATGAAATTGAACAAATAATTTCAGCTCATAGTGCAGTACAAGATTGTGCGGTTATTGGTATTCCTGATGAAAAATGGGGCGAGGCAGTTAAGGCCGTTGTGCAATTAAAACCTGGCCATGAATTAACTGACGTTGAATTAGCAACAATAGTTAAGCAAGAGCTGGGCAGTGTTAAAACGCCTAAGTCTATTGATTTCGTTAGCGACTTACCTCGTAGCCCGGTTGGCAAAGTACTTAAAGCCGACATTCGTAAACAGTATTGGGGCGATAAAGCCCGCGCAGTTAACTAGGATTTAAAAATGACTAGAACAGTAGTAATTTGTGGTGTTGGCATGGTGCCATTTAAAAAACCAGGAAAAAGTGACGGTTATGAAATTATGGGCCGTGATGCAGCATTTGCAGCATTACAAGACTCAACTTTAACCTACAACGATATTGACCAAGCATTTGCATCATATGTTTATGGCGACAGCTGTGCAGGACAAGCGGCTTTATATGGCGTAGGCATCACCGGGATTCCAATTACCAACGTAAATAATAACTGTGCCAGTGGCTCAACTGCCTTCTCTCTTGCCGCACAAGCAATTAAATACGGCATAAGTGAATGTGTAATGGCACTTGGTTTTGAGCAAATGACTCCTGGTGCTATCGAAATGGCTTTCCCAGATAGAACCAGCCCTTTGCAACGACATACTGATGCATTAGCAGATTTGGTTGGTGCAACTGCAGAAGAGCGTCAAATGCCACCAGCGGTAATGATGTTTGGTTGCCAAGCTGAAATTGTGATGAACGAGTACGGTATTAGCGAAGAAGCGATGGCGCAAATTGCCATTAAATCTCGTGTACACGCAGAGCACAACCCTAATGCAATTTATCGAACACCACTTACTACGGCTGAGATTTTAGAAAAACCACCAATTTATCGTGGTTTACGCAAGCTGTTTGCTTGTCCACCAAGTTGTGGCGCAGCTTCAGTAATTGTATGTAGTGAAGAGTTCGCTAAAAAGCACAATTTAGACATTAAAGTGGTATTAAAAGGCAGTGGAAACTGCAGTGATAAAGCTGATTACTTTACCTCGCACCCATTAGATATCACTTTTAGAGCATTAAGCAAACAAGCTGCAGATTTAGCTTACGCTGATGCAGGTGTAGGTCCTGAAGATATCGATGTTATCGAACTTCATGACTGTTTCACCAGTAACGAAATTCTTACCTATTCAGCGCTTGGTTTGTGCCAAGACGCTGACATAGAGAAGTTTATCATGGACGGTCAAAACACCTATGGCGGCAAATATGTTGTTGGTCCATCGGGTGGTTTATTAGCAAAAGGACATCCATTAGGCGCAACAGGTCTAGCCCAAATAACCGAGTTGGTACAACAACTTCGCGGTCAATCGGGTAACAGACAAGTTGATGGTGCTCGTATCGCTTTACAGCATAACGGCGGTTTAGGTAGTGCAGGATTCGTGAATATTTTCGAACGCCTGTAACACTACACCACCGCGGACGTTTTTATTCATTTAAGAACGTCCATTTTTTTACCCTAACGCAGTTACAAATTGAAACAAACGTAACACTTAAAACACATTTTGGCTTTTCGATTTACCTCGAAAAGTAGAAATATTTTGATTTTAAATTTGAAGTTTAAAACTATAACAACAATAAAAACAACATGTTATTAGTATCTTAGGAGCGCTAAAAATGAAAGTAACAAACACAACACGAATGAACAAAAGTAAATTGGCCTTAGCAATTGGTGCATCAATGATGTTATCAGGTCATGTAATGGCGCAAGGGGCTGCAAGCTCAGATAGTGGTAAACTTGAAGTTATTCAAGTTACGGCAACCAAGCGTACTGAAAGTATTCAAGACGTACCTATGTCTATCACTGCGATTAACGGTGATAAAATTGAAAAAGCCGGTATTGATGATTTATCAGAAATGTCAGGTTACATCCCTAACCTAACGATTTCTGAAGGTGCAATTAACACTAACATCTATATGCGTGGTGTTGGCTCTGGTATTAACCGTGCGTTTGAGCAATCTGTTGGTATGTTTGTTGATGGCATATATATGGGCCGTGGTAAACAGTTCCGAGGCGGCTTTTTAGATCTTGAACGTGCTGAAGTATTACGTGGTCCACAAGGCGTACTTTTTGGTAAAAATACAATTGCCGGTACTATAAACACGACTACCGCTAAAGCTGAAGCTGGTGGTGATTTTGAAGGTAAAGTTACTGTAGATATAGAGCCAGAATACGGTACACAAGGCTTAACGGCTGTATTAGCAACAGGTCTTACAGACGAATTTGGTGTTCGTTTAGCAGTTAAAACATCAGAAACTGATGGCTATATGGAGAATACCTACACCAACCGTGACGAAATGTCTTCAGAAGAAGACATCATGCGTTTATCTGCACATTGGGCACCTTCTGCTAATTTAGATGTGCACATGAAAGTAGAGCATTCTGAATTTTCTACCAAAGGTACTACTGCACAAATAACTGGTTTAGCACCATTAGGTGGTTTAGCTAATTTTGTTGCTGGTATGGTAGCTCCTGCACTGGACGATCAATTCAATGCAGACAAAGACGACTACAAAACCTCAACCGATCAAGTACTAAACCCTGAAATGCGTGAAGTTGAAACAGACAATGTTGCAATAAATATCGACTATTCGTTAGGTGATGGTACGTTAACATTTGTTACTGGTTACTCTGCATATGACTCTGAATTATTGCAAGATGTTGACTTCATGCCGGTAACATTTATCAATACCAATGATGTTGAAGATTTTTCACAAGTATCTCAAGAAATTCGTTACGCAACGTCAGGTAATAATAAGTTTGATTACATTACTGGTATTTATTATCAAGAAAATGAATTAGATTTTGACTTCTATTCTCATGTTGATACCACTCAAATTAACCCTGCATTAATGGCGGCTTTTGCTGGTGTTCCGGCACAAGCAATTAACCCTGCTTTTCCTGAAGGATTATCGTTAGTTGATGTTGGTATTACACCAAACGGTTTTACTCGTACAACAAACTTTAAACAAGAAACAGATTCTTTATCTGCATTTTTCCAAGGTACTTACAACTTTACCGATGACTTTAGAATTATTGCCGGTGGTCGTTATACAGAAGAAACCAAAGACGTTGTACGTCGTAGTATGAATGCAACTTTAGATTCATCATTTTACAGTAGTGCACAAAACATTACTCCACCAGCAAGCGCATACCCTTCTCCAGAGCTTAACGGTTTTGTTACTGCGACTTTACTAGGTGTAGCTGTAACAGATCCTGAAGGTGGTGGTAGCCGTGATGAAAATCAGTTCATTCCATCTGTTAAGTTCCAATACGATGTAAATGATAACTTCATGGTTTACGGTGGTGCTGAACAAGGCTTTAAATCTGGTGGCTTTAACGCTAATGCCGATGCAACTGATGAAAACAACGAGTTTGAAGAAGAGAAAGCTCTTGGTTTAGAAATTGGTTTCAAGTCAGATTTACTTGATGGCCGTGCTCGTTTAAACATGGCAGTATTCCATACAAACTTTGAAGACTTACAAGTAACAACATGGAACGGTTTTGCCTTTGAAGTTGGTAATGCTGCAGAGTCTGTGTCACAAGGTATTGAAGTTGATGGTTCATTCTTATTAACAGATAACTTAACGCTGAGTGGTTCATTCTCGTACTTAGATTCATATTACGAAGATTACGCTAATGGTCCTTGTTCTGCTGAAGTTCAAGCTACAGGCATGGAAATTTGTGATTTAACGGATGAAACAACACCATTTGCTCCTGAATTGTCATCATCATTATTCCTTGATTACATCACAGAAATTGGCACTAACATGGAGTTATTTCTACAGTTAAATGTTAACTACATGGATGACGTATTCCTAGACACAGATTTAGATCCAAATGTAATGCAAGAAGCGCACACAAAAGTAAACGCTCGCATTGCCTTAGCATCTATTGAAGAAACTTGGGAATTAGCACTAATTGGTAAAAACTTAACTGATGAAACTACGTTTTCAGCCGGTCTTGATGTACCTCTAGTTGCTGGTGGTTACATGGGTTATACCGATGCTCCTCGTACAGTATCAGTACAGGGTACTTACCGTTTCTAGGTAAGCATCCAGTATAAACCTCTAAAAGGTAAGTTCTAGGAAACTAGACCTTACCTTTTTTTTCACAATATAATCACTAAATATTTTTTAATAGCATTAAGAACTTCAAATACAAAGATGTCAATTTTTTTACCAGGTGATTAATTTTCATACTTTTGGGTGATTTTACCAAAATGACCTTCGTGGATAATTAACCATAACCAAGCAGCAGAGAGAAATTCTACAACGCTTCCACCAACCTTATTTAGTTAGTACTGAATATCTATCTCAGGAAATAAAATGTTTAATCAAAAATTTTCACAAAAGCGAGCATTTGTTACTGGCGCGGCCAGTGGTTTAGGTTTAGAAATATGCCATCAACTTGCTAAACACAACTGGCGCTTAGCAATTGCAGATATTAACAGCGAACGCTTATCAGAGACAAAAACAGAGCTCGAAAGCCTTGGTGCGAAAGAAGTAATCGCCATAGAATTGAATGTTACCGATGTAGAAGCAATATTTTCTGCCGCTGAACAAATAGAGCAAAACTGGCAGGGTATTGATTTATTATTTAACAATGCAGGTATAGCCGGCGCAGGAAAAATAGAAGAAATTGAAGGTAATGATTGGGAACGAGTTATCGACATAGATTTATGGAGTGTGATCTACGGTTGCCGTGCTTTCATACCGATGATGAAAAAACAAAACTCCGGTCATATTATCAATACAGCCTCAAGTGCTGGTACTTTGGCCGCTGCAGAAATGGCCAACTATAACGTTGCTAAAGCAGGTGTTGTATCTCTTTCAGAAACCCTAAAAGTAGAGTTATCACCAAATAATATTGGTGTCACAGTACTTTGCCCTACCGTATTTAAAACCAACTTAGGCGAATCGATTACAGGTAAAACAGCGTTCGAACGTAACTTACAGCAACAACTTAAAGAGTCAAAAATTACCAGCGCCGATATTGTCCGTAAAACATTTTCAGCAATTAAGTCAAATAAACTGTATGTAATGCCACAAAGCGACGCAACCTGGGGCTGGCGCATAAAACGTCTAATGCCAGAAACCTACGCAAAATTAATGTCCTACATGTATAAAAACCGCATTTGGATCTACAAACACTTAGACTAATTAAACTAGGGTCAGAGTCAGGTTTTTACACTAAATCCTGACTCTGACCCTAAAATTAAAAGCAGGCTTAATATGAAATTATATGAAAATACCCAAGCACCTAATGCCAGACGAGTAAGAATGTTCTTAGCCGAAAAAGGCATTGAACTTGAATCCATACAAGTTGATATTATCAAGGGTGAAAATCTACAAGCTGACTTTTTAAGTAAAAATCCACGTGGTTTGTTACCTGTTCTTGAACTAGAAGATGGCACATGTATTGATGAAACTATGGCTATTTGTCGTTACTTTGAAGACATCCAACCAGAAAATCCATTATTTGGCCATGATGCAAAAAGCAAAGCATTAATTGAGTCCAAAAACCGTCAAATAGAATTTGATGGTTTATTACCATTAGCAGATATTTTAAGAAATTCAGCACCAAACTTTGCCAACAGAGCAATTGCCGGCAGAGAAAATGTGCAAGCGATAAGTGAATTAATCCCTAGAGGTAAATCAAGCTTTCTAGAGTTTTTAAATCGCTTAGAGCAACTTTTAACACAAAACGAATACATTGCAGGAGAATACTTCTCTGTTGCCGATATTACCGCATTTTGTGTTATTGATTTTGCCAGTTGGGTAAAAATAGAAATACCAGCAACACATTGCAATACCATCACTTGGTACAACAAAGTAGTAACAAGAGCATCAGCCTTAGCCTAAAGGCAGATAAACTAGGGTCAGAGTCAGGTTAATAACTTGAATCTGACCCTATAAATTCTAAAATAGCCACCTAAAAGTGTGATAACTAACTGACTATTTGTTTATGTAAAAGCCAATGTCTGCATGAGCTTTTTCTAATTCATCAATGCCGAAAGCTCTTACCGGTCCGATAACCCCATACTCATTGATTTCGCCTGCTTTTATTTTACTCGCCATCCAAGCCATGATTTCACCGGTGTAGTAATACATATTATGGCCTGTAAGATTGTATTCTTGTATTAACTTTCCATCTTTATCATAAGCTTGGGCGATAACGAGAGAAGGATCCTCATCCTTTGCGGTAATTTTAGGGCATGTTCTTTGCGGCACTTTAATGGCAGATAGCACTTTCTTTGTAAACTTCAAATAAGTTTGGTTTTTCAATAGCTTATGTTGGAGTTTATTGAAGCCAGTGATCATAGCGCCAAATTTACCAAACCAACCAAGATAAACATTAACATTAGATAAATGCGGATAAAGAGTCGGTAATTCATAGCCTTCTGTACCAGCTACAGAGATGCCTTTAACTATTTTCCCATTAGTCTTTATGGTATGCGATTTTGCACCTAAAAAGTGTTCGTAATGCTTGTTATCGTTATAAAACACCCCTTTTTCTGTAAGGGCACCGAATAAAGATGAAATCGTGCCTGTTGTCAGATTCGCAAACCCACCTTGTTGATTACTATAGAAAATACTGATTGTTGACACATTTTCATCAAGTTCATTGGCCAACTTAGCACCAAGAAACTGACCAGGTACGTAATCAAACCCACTACTTGTCATAATCAAAGAGTTACTATTTTTTAGTTGATCTTTATACTCATTATAAACATGAGTAATAAAAGTTGGTTCACCGTTAGAATCAATATAATGAGCGCCCTTTTCAATGGCAACTTTCACAGGTATTCTTCCTAACTCATTAAAAGGTCCAACCGTAGAAATAAGCAGATCCCCCTCATTTACAATATCAGCTAAATCATCAAAATTTTGTGCGTCAGCGATATGAATAGGTAAATTATCATACTGACTCGAAAGTACAGTGAGTTTTTCCTTACTTCGACCAACGAGTATCGGCTTTATATTTTTTTTTGTTAACTGCTCTAATACAAGCTGTCCTGTTGTGCCAGTTGCACCTAGTAAAATAATGTTCATGATTTTCTCATATAAGATTATGGTTGAATTGAGTAGTGCTTATTAATGAATGACTTAATTAAGTTATGACCATTAACCTTTTGTATAACGAACATATTCTAAAAATAATAATGAATAAACGAGATCTAGTAATACCAAACCAGCCATTCCCATAGGCAATTGGTCTGCAAAAGCAAAAGAACTGAACACACCGAAAAATATTAGCTTACCTATTAGGCTGACAGTTGCTAGAGCTCTAGCATGTTCTGTTTGGATGTTTTGGCTGATATAGAAATAAACGAAACCAAAAAGCAATACCAATAAAGCCACTAATATTCTAAATGCTTCAAGCAAAGCGGATGCTTGGATATTTTCACCACCGATGAATGCATAGAATTCAGAAAACATAAACAAGATCGTAGCTCCTGCAAAAAAGTTAAATATCGCAGCGGATAAAAACATGTTTCTATAATAATTCAATCGATGACTGGACATAAAGTCTCTTGGCCTGAAATAAAAAAGGGTTAACAAATTTAATTAATTTGTCACAAATGAAACACTACCCTTTTGGGTGAATATTTTAATATACAGGTAGAGGTTTACTCAATTTCAAATTATAAACAAAAATGCCAATCTAAATAGATTGGCATTTTCATAATTGAGCTTGTTTTAGTTTTGCTGTATTTACCTAAAACCAACTTGCCATAACATTTTCAACCACTGGCGAAATTCTAAACGTTAACATCCAGTCAGGGCCAAAGTCCTCATTTTTCTCAACATAGTAATCAAGTTCAACGCTTAATTTCCAAGGTCGTTCATTCCACTGAACGGTTCTGCCTACATTAAAATTTAACGGTACCGTCCATTGTTCATTTTCCCAGTCATAAGTGAAGGTTGGTTGAGTACCATAGTTCCAGCCGCCACCAGGCAAGGCAACGAGAAATACTTGTGAGGTTGATTGACTAACTTTAATATCACCAGCAATATCCCAGTGATGGAATGCTAATATTCCAACAGCGCTATCTTGGGCCATTTTTACATAATAATACTCAGGCCCTAGTGTAGTTGTTTCACCTTGCCCTACTTTTTCATCACCTGTAGGTAATGTTATATAGGCGCCAAAGGCATGAGATACACCATCTTTTGCTTTAGGTGAATACATTAAATCAATACTTGAGTCACCAATACCACTTTCATCACTAAAGTCTGTTCCCATAAACACAGGGGTATCTATATAAAAAGGTATTGCCGGTCTAAAAAGGATTTTCGCACCACTATCTAACGGGAATGGCATAGAAGGTTGAAATAAAATAGAATTACTTTGTTGGTCATCGGCGTTTGGTAAATCACCAGTAAAAGCTTTTGTTTGAAACTTAAAGTGTAAACTTGCCAATGCAGAGGTTGGGTTAGCCAGTTCTTTGGCGACTTCATCGGTAGATTGTTTTTCTGCTGACAGAGCATTAAAACTCAAAGCACTGAAGCTCAACGCACCTAGCATTGTTATGTAAATTATCTTTTTCATTTTTATCTCCCTTAATAAAAAATCAGACATATCAATTATTAGACATGCCTGATCTATGCTCTACTGCGTTATTTTACAATTGTAAAATCACTAGGCGCCCATGTTTTATCAAACCATGGTTGTAATGGTCCATATAAACGTAACATGGCAAACCATGCTTTACCTGGAGTTGTCTCAGTGAAATTCTCTTGCGGTTTCCCCTTTGGTAGTTGCGGGCCAAAATATAAAGTTACCGAGCCATCTTCGTTATAAACTAAATCATCTCGCTTATTATTTTTACTTGGGTACTTTGAACCACCAGGCACTTGCAATTCCGAACGTGTTTGGGGATCGTAAGCCACCATTGACCAAAAGTCTTTTGCTGGTGCATCAGCCGGCAGTGTCACTTGATAGGTTTTTTCACCAAATAGAATCTCACCATTGTTATCACCGGTTGTCATCGCATAATTAGAGCCAATACCAGGTATTTGTAATGCCATTGCAGGTGTATTTACGGTGGCAATGTAGAAGAATAACGTACGAGCATCCATATTACGGCCGCCCTCACCGCCATCTTTTAACCATTGGTAATCACGGCCAATAAAACCAGTAAACCATTGCTTGCCCTCAAAGAAATAAGCTGATTCATCACGTGTCTTAAAAGCTATGCTGCGTGCCGTTGCATTACCTACAGCTACTGCATCTTGTAAAATTGCTTTCATTCTAGCGTCAGGCTTAAATGGCTTGCCTTTTTGTAAACCAATAGCGGCTGCTTGACCACGTAATTCAGGATCTAAAAATGAAACCGGTTCTTTTTCTAGTACATGCCAGAGCTCTTCATAAAACTTATAATCGTTCGCATGAACGGTATTAAAGAATTTGCCAGAGCCATTGGTAAATTTCATTTCTTTTGGATTTTTAGCATCTTTAAGTGGGTATATTTTTAAACCGGTACGCCACATATTGGATGCATGTTCAGGCTTGCCGTCTTTTAAGAAGCCACGTAAAATTAGCCAGTTATTGTAACTGGTTGATTGTGCTATCCAGACTTTAGTTTCTTTATCACCAACCATCACAGTTGCACGGGTATCTTTACCTCGGTGTTGCATGCCATTTAATGTTGGTTTTAAGTCGCCCTTGTAATCGGGTGGTAAAATAATATAAGTACCACCTTTTTTTGCATCAGGTCCTGGCGCGCCCATATCAACAACAAAACGGAAAAACGCATCGTTGACCGTACCAGGGCCAGCTCCTGCTGGGATTTCTACGACGGTAACGCCATCTCTTTCTAGATCAAGCATGGCTGCAGCATAAACAGTATCAGTATTACCTGTTAAAAATAATGGAGTAGAATCCATTAAGTTATCAAAAACTAATACTTCATTAGAATCGTCAACACCTACACTCTTCATTCCTAAACGGATGCCTTCAACAGATGTTGCTGGAATAAAGTTTAAAAAGACATCAACCCCTCGAATAAAGTCTAAGTTGTCATATACTTTTTGTAAGGTTTCATCGGTAGGAATACCATCGTAAAATTTTAATTCACCGATGCTCGTTTCTACCGAATTAGGTGTCATTATTTCAGTCGGTATTGTTTCATTAAACCCTTTTGTAGGTTGTTCTTTTGCCATTGATGAAGTTGGTAAAAGAAATGTTGTAACTAAAACAGTCGTGATAGCTAGCGCAGTTGCTTTTTTAGAAAATTTAGCCATTTGAGTTTCCTCGATTAATTAATTTCATTAAATGATATACATTCAATTTATGTTTGGATAATTGCTTATTTTCATTATGCATTATACGTAAGGGTTATGAGGCACCATCTAGGTCATGCGCAGATTGGATTTCACTTAATGACCTGAATATAATTTTTATTATCATTAATAAACATAGTTCACTTAATTGAAAATTCAAATGAAAACAGACATTTAATACAAATCATGGCTTTATACATTGTCGTTTAATATTTAATTTTTTTACGAAATTGTGCCGGAGAGACTCGATAAAGCTTGCTGAACTGTGTAGTAAGGTGACTTTGGCTGCTAAAACCAAGAACTTCAGCGAGCTGGCTTATGCTAAAACTGCTATGAATTAGCAGCTCTCTCGCTCTATTTAAGCGCGTGTTTAAAGTAAATTGATGAACAGTCTGGCCCATTGCATCATTAAATATTTTTCGAAAATATGACTCGCTTACCGCTAGCTCATTGGCAGTTTGGATACGCTTAAATCTTCATTTAGGTTGGAATGGATATAAAAGGATCTTTTCAAGGCTTGTTAGTAGTGCCACTATTTTTAGTGTCTCGTCTATTTTTTGAGCCTGATAGATTCGGTCAATAATATTTTATAGGTAAGATCAATCAACTCGGTCCCATCTTGAGTGCACATATAATTGATATGCTGACCTACTCGGCGATGTCCATCATCATCTAAAGCCTTACCAAATGCTACTTGATTAGCCATTTCATGGTATTGTGGATGTGTATCGGCAATGCGATTAACTGCGACTCGTAACGCTTGCAGCCCTACAGTTTCGGCAAGGTGAATATCAGTTACCAAACCCGTGATGTACTGCTGGCACATTTCATCACTCTTTAAGTTAGATGCGTTAGCTGGTTCACAAACGAGTATAGATAAAAGTAGCAAAGTTATTTGTTTCAAAGTTTCATACTTCCTTCTTCAAGCTAAAAAAAATGAAGGCCTATACAGACCTTCACTTTTATTATTCTATTTTTTGTTTAAAGATAAATTACTTAGCTTCTACGTAGTTTAATAAACGGTAACCATCATTTTTAACTTTATCAGATGGAATATAGTGACGTACTGCAAGGTTAAATACCCCTGAGTCATTTTCAGTATCAATGTTGTTTGGTGCATCGCTGCCACAACCAAAGCTAAGAGTGAACGTGCCATCTTTATTAGGTTTCGCTGTATTTGAACTTACGTGTGCAACATCATTAAACATAAAACCTTTTTTGTCATAAACAGTAAATGACCAAAATGCGTTGTTTTCTGGATCTGCAAACGTCGCTTGATGACACTGTTCCATTGGATAGTTTCCTGAGATTTCATAAATGTTATCAGCAAGCTGAGCACCACCCCAGCCTAGAGCTGCACCAACAGAATATTTTTCTTTAGTAAACATTTCTTTTGATGAATCACGAGGATCGGTAAACATACCATAAGTTGCATCTGCACCATCTCGTTTCATAATAGTTGGAGTTTGTGCTTTTAAGGCATTTTCAGTTTTAGTAAACGATGCTTCATTTACTTGAACAGATGTAAACTTATTATTTGACTTAGCTTTAATCATCATTTGATCTTGATATTCTTTAGCTTCAGCTTCTGTAAACGTTGAATCTAAACGAATGATTAAGTACATATGAGTACCAGTATGCGTGGTTAAATTAAAGGTACCAGCGCCATACATCATCGCTTGAATACGGTGATCTTCAGTCACAGGCTGTACAGACATATATTTACCTTCAGGGATCTCAGGCATGCTGATATAAGCACCTTTAGATACATCAACTACCGCCATAGAATAATAAGTATCGCGATTCATACGTACAACAGGTTGATTATCTGTTGGTGTTAATTGGCGTTTATGCAAAAGCTTATTTATCCCAGCAAGCTCTTGGTTTTTAATTAATTGTCGAGATGTTTCAAATGTTGCATAGTTATCTGTAGTTACAACGGTTCCATCGTCTGCAAAAAACTCTTGTGAAGTTGATACTGTAGTTCCAGCCATTGCTGAAAATGTGAAAAGGCTAGCGCTAATGGCTGTTGCTAAAACTAATTTGTTCATTTGTTTAATCCTTGATTAATTAATTCCATTAAATGATATACATCTAATTAACGTTTGGATAATTATTTATTCTCATAAAGTATTATGCTCAGTATGCATAACAAAGCGAACCAATGATGCACAAGACAGATTTTACTGTTTTATTCACAGGAGAAAATTTTTATTATCATTATTAAAAATAGCCAAAGAATAATAAAACACAAATTAAAATCAATAAAACATCATAAAAACATAAGGTTAATATTAATATCTAGTTAAAATACAATGTGATTAAACTTAATGATATTGATGTAAAACCAGCATCAATCAGATGCAAAAAAACACTTCCAAAGAAGTGTTTTTATTAAGGTGTAAATAATAAAAAGTCAGAGGCAATTAACTTAACCCTGACCCTAGTTTTTAACTATTTAACCGGAATAAAATCACCTGGTTTCCAAGATCCGTCTAACCAAGTTTCAGTTGGACCATATACACGGAAAATAACGTTATAACCTTTATTTTCTCTAGTTTGTACCCAGTTACCTTCAGCACCTTTTGGTGCTTTTGGTGCGAAGTGAATAGTGACAGTACCATCATTATTCTTTTTCACAGCTTTACTAAGACCGTCAATACCTGCTCCTACTTGATCGGTTTCAAGCATAGAACGTGTTTGGTTGTCATAAACCATGAAGGACCAGAACTTACTCACAGGAATGTTCGCGGGTAATGTAACCGTATAATGCTTATTTCCATCTAATAGTGTGCTATTAACATCACGAGTAGCTAGGCGGTAATCAGAGCCTTGACCAGGTGTTTTAGTCACCATGTCTGGTGTGATACCTGTTGCCATAAAGTGGAACATTGCACGGTCATCCGCATTTATCACACCATGGTCATTATCTACGAACAAGTGCCCATTAATTAGTGGCGTAAACCATTTGCGATCGTCATAAGTCGTAACGGCTTCTGATGGATGGAAGTAAGTACTTCTAGCTTCGGCAGTAGCAATTTTTGAGGCTTCTTTTAGGATACCTTTCATGCGTTCATCAGGATTGAACTCTTTACCTTTTTCAATACCTAAACGCTTGGCAAGTGACAACCATTCTGGATCAAATACTTCTGATGGTTCATGCTGGATAAGAGCATTTATTTCATCGAAGAAAGTTTCATCCATAGCATGAACTGTGTTGTATTGAACACTGCTAAAATCTACAAAATTAGTACGACTTTCACTATCATAAGGGTAAAGCTTCATCGTATCTTTCATCTTTTGTATATCAGCCTTCATGGTCTTAGGTGAGGTGATGATACGGAAAAGTAACCAATGGCGATAACCATTTGTTTCAACATGAATGTAGCCTTCAGGTAACTCTCCTTTATAAGAGCTATGGTAGATAAAATATTTACCCCCCTTACCTTGATCTTCAGGATGAGTTACCCCGACACGAGATGTAAATTTAAAAGCTGCATTATCAATTAAACCTAAAATAGGCGTTCCGACTTCAAGTACCACAGGTCCATTTTTAACATCTACTTCCCCTGAAACATAAGGTGTAGTTGTATTTGCCGTTAGCCAAATACTCTTTGCGTTAAGAAGTCCTTCAGAAATACCAATAGTACGATTAGGCTCCATACCAATACTAACGTGACCGGCTAATAATCCTTGAATAGAAGCAACTGGAATACCGGATAGAAATACTCGAACTGCATCAGCCGTATCGACAAAGTCTCTCGCTTTTTCATGAGTTGTAGCAGTTGGTGCGCCGTCAGTGTAATTTAATTGCCCTAAATATTTAGAATCAACAGTGTTAGGGGTGATAATTGAATTAGGTACTTTAGCAGCATAAGTCGGCTCTGCTGCATTTACAGTTCCGATGAAAGTCATGGTTGCCAAAGCAATAACAGTAAGTTTTTTACTAAAAGTATTCATAACGCATATCCTTGAATAAAATCTAAAAAAGTGTGTATCTAAATGATGGGTAAAGTTTATGTTAATAGAAACATTACTGCCAATAATTTAAATCAATCACAATTATTACCAAGACGCATAAAGCATTATTAATAAATATAATGATGGGTAATTTAAATTGCACACTCTCCTTAAACCTTAATATAAAAATGGCATTTAACAAGGAAGTTTATTATTTATATTTTTCAATAAATTATATAGGTTTTTAACATTGTTCCGTAAAGGTAAATAAAAAAAATCAACATAATTAATTATGTTGATTTCTCGTGTTATTTATTAAGTGTATGAACTAGTCACTGATCTTAACCATATCGTTTAACATCCAATTCTTGAAAAACGTTTTAGACGTTGGACGGTATAAACGGAATAATAAGAAGTAGTCTTCACCACCCGTTGGTACCCAGTTTGCTTCTTGGCCTTTTGGTGCTTTTGGACCAAAATACAGATCATAAGAGCCATCAGAATTTTTTATCATTTCATCGGCATTACGTGAAGACAAACCTACGCGGTCTACATTTCTAACAAAGTTTTTAGTTTCCATGCTGTACACAATAGCTGACCAAAAATCTTCCGCGGGAGTATCAGCAGGCACATTAAGTTTATAAGTAGCTTTGCCGTCTAGCATCTCACCGTTTGAGTCACGTAGGCCAGTTAGGTAAAATGTAGAGCCGCCCAACTGTTTAGGTAAGTAAGTTACGTAGAAGTATGAAGCAGCACGCTTGTCAACTAACACTTCGTTTTCGTCAATAAATGGAAAACCTAGTTGAGCTTGAGGGCCGAAGTTCCAAAATGACCACTGAGACAATGCTTTACCATCTTTATCTCTCCACAATGCACTGACGGTTTGATCTGGCTCGACAAACTTAGACTGCATGTGTGCATAAGCCATTAGCAAACCTTCGTTCATCGCTTTCTTTTGTTGCTCGGTTGGAGCAAACTTCTTACCTTTAACAATGCCTAAATCTTTCAGTAACGATGCCATGGCTTTGTCTTGAGTACGAATTGGATTCTCTTGAATAACTTCATTAACGTCTTGGAAGAATGTTTCGTTGTAATACGGCAAAGAGTCATATGCAACATTAGTAGCATCTAAATAATCAGTCTTTGGAGGATTCGCGGCATCAGCTAAGTTGTACATTTTAATTGTTTGCGCATAATCACCAGCATCTTTATCCGTAGCACCATTTGTTAATGATGGGCGGAATGAAAAACCGTAAAGGTAAGTATCAGTTTCAAATACAAGGTAACCTTTTTTTTCTAAATCGCTTTTACTACCAAGTTTGTTGTCATAGCCAGGTGGTAGAAATACATACTTACCGCCTTTACCTTTATCAGCGCCCTTGTAGCCTACGTCGGTAATTGGCACTTCCCATTGGCTAACAACTGAACCAAAATAGTTCAACTTATCTGTCGCGGCAGGCACTTCGATAACAATAGGACCGTTTTTTGAAGTAAGAGTACCCCATGCATATGCGGTTGTATCATTAGCAGTTAAAAAACCTTTATCAGAGCCAAATGGTTTATTAACATACACGACATCGTTGTAGCCGCCTCCTTCAAAATTACGTCGCGTAGCTTTAAGAAAATCGGTTTGTGTAACAGCTGGCATATAATGGATTGCTGTTTGAGTAGCACGTTGTACCATTATTTTATATTGCAAATTTTCAATTTGTGCTGAACGATTAAGAATATCGTTTGTATCATTGAATGATTCTGCCATCGCAGGCATAGCTGCCGCGGATAAAGTTAGTAATGAAGCGAGTAATATTTTCTTCATGGGTAATTTCCTTTATTAAAAGTTAAATTAGGCTATATATATAAATTAGTCTATAAAATCAGATAGCTAACTATTAGTAAATAAATAATAAAATTAGGTTTTAATATTGAACATTGAACATTGAATACCAGTAAACTGTTTCATGCCCTGCTCTAAACTTGCAGTAATATTAACAAACACACCTCATGAAAACGAACGCGTAATTTTCCAAAAGCATATGATTTCAATTCATATGAAAATTTCTTACGACATAACGTTATTGCCATAAATCATTGGTTAACGAGAGTCAGAATAGAGTTTTGCCAGCATTACGGGGCAAAAAAAAACACTTCCGAAGAAGTGTTTTTAATTAACGTGACCCTGACCCTAGAGTTTATTTACTTAACCGGAATAAAATCGCCCGGTTTCCAAGTTTTATCAAACCATGGCTCTAGTGGGCCGTATAAACGTAGTAATACGTTGTAACCTTTACCTGGCATGGTTTGAACCCAGTTATTCTCTTGGCCAGCTGGTGCTTTTGGGCCAAAGAAGATAGTTACACTACCGTCATCTGCTACTTTCATACCTTCTAACATAGAGTCTACACCACCTGTTTTTTGGTCGGTCTCTAAAATTGAACGCGTGTGGTTGTCATATACCATGAACGACCAGAAGTTTTTCGCTGGAATTGGTCCAGGCATTGTTACTGAGTAAGTTGTACCGCCATCAAGCATTTTGCCAGTATTATCCGTTGCAGCAATTTCATACACTGAACCAGCACCTACTTGTGGTTTGACCATAAATGGTGTGATACCAGTTGCATAGAAGTGAAAACCTACACGGTCATCTAATGCGCGAGCACCGTTGGCATCTAAAAACTCATGGCTACCAGCGGCTAATGGTGAGTACCATTGACGATCTGGGTAGAAGTACACATCAGGGTTACGCGGCTTGTACATTACAGCACGGCCGGCAGCATTACCAAGGGCTGCTGCTTCAGATAAAATACCTTGCATGCGAGCATCAGGCTTAAACTCTTTACCTTTTTCTATACCAATAGCACGTGCTAAACCTAGTAACTCTGGGTCACCAGAATTGGCTGGTTCATATTGAATCACTTCATTTAACTCATTATAGAATGAGGCATCAGTGGCATGAATGGTGTTGTATTTTTTACCTGATAAATTAACAAACTCATTTGGCTCTGGGCTTGCCGCCTCAGATAGTGGATACATTTTAAAGCCATTTTTAAATTTCGTTAGTGTTTGCTCTAAGCTTTCACCAGGCATTTGTGCGGCACGAAGAATCAACCAATGACGATAAGTGCTAGTTTTCATTACGATGTAGCCTTCTGGGATATCACCTTTATAGTCTTCACCAACAACTAAATATTTGCCACCTTTACCACGGTCAGCAGCGTTACCTAAGCCAACATCACCGACATACTTAAAGTAAGCATCATCAATAATCGCAATCACTGGTGAGCCAATTTCAATAACCACAGGACCATTTTTAACATCCACTTCGGTGGTAATATATGGTGTTGTGGTATTTGGTGTTAACCAAAGAGATTTTGCATCCATTAATTGCTCTGTAATACCTACTGATTTATTTGGCTCCATACCAATTGCAACATGACCATGTAACATGGCGTACATAGATGCGGTTGCCATACCAGACTCAAACAATTGCACGGCGCGAGAAGTATCTAAGAAATCATATGATTTTTCTAAGGTTTCATCGGTTGGGAATCCATCAACAAACGTTAGCTCGCCTGCATATTTGGTGTGAACAGTGTTAGGGGTAACAAGAGCTGCTGGGACGTCAGCTGCATATTTAGGAGCATGTTGAGGTGTCATATCTGCAGAGGCCGTACAGGCTAAAGTCATTGTTGCTAAGGCAATAACAGTAAGTTTTTTACTAAATGTATTCATAACGCAATTCCTTGAATAAAATCTAAAAAGTTGTGTATCTAAATGATGGGAAAAGTTTATGTTAATAGGTAAATTAATACCAATGATAATATATAATTACAATTATTACCCTTGTGCATATTGCATTATTATTAAAATGAATAAAGGTTTTGCTTTAAATACTTTGCTAAATGAGTTTATTTTGAACCATTCATGGCAAATTGACATTCCTTCATCCCTGAACTGAGTCAATGTTAAACCATCCATGGCAAATTGACATTCCTTCATCCCTGAACTGAGTCAATGTTAAGCCATCCTTGGCAAATTGACATTCCTTCATCCCTGAACTGAGTCAATGTTAAGCCATCCTTGGCAAATTGACATTCCTTCATCCCTGAACTGAGTCAATGTTAAGCCATCCTTGGCAAATTGACATTCCTTCATCCCTGAAGTAAAAATAGCTTATCGTTACTGATAAGCTATTATTTTTATACAATTTTAATTATTTAACCGTTTTCTCGGGATTAATTTTTCCATCGATTACTTTTTGGCTGACACCGTAGTAGCGCATCGTAAATGAAAAATCTAAGCCTTTAGTGTCAATATTATTTACCGCATCAGCACCACAGTTAAACGAGACAGTTACCGTTTTATCGCTATTCACAGTCCAAGTATTTGAAGATACATGTTTAACACCAGGCATTAAATAGCGTGCGCTATCATAAGGTGTGATTGAGGTAAAATATTTCGACTCAGGATCTTCAAAAGTAGTCGATAAACATTTGCTACCATCTAACATTACAGAGTTAGAATAAAGGTTTGCTACGTTAACTTCGGGAGATGAGCCACCCCAACCATTAGCATTCTCTAAGTTCCACTGATGACGATCAGTTATTCCATCGGATGTTCTTGGGAATGTATAAGTAAACACAGCACCTTGTGTTTCAGCAGTTAGTTTAGAAACCCACTCTTCAACTTCATCATAATTATAGTTTTGAACGCTATAAGTGTTAAATTTAAAGGTATCATCGCTAATTTTATCCTGAGCTGCTCGAGCCGCTTCTATCCCCTTTTCCACACCTGTACGGTATATTAAAAAGGCAAAATCAGTTTCAACAGGAAGATCATAGTCTCCTTCACCAACCACATATTGTTGACCATGGCCACCTTCTGTTACCACTTGAACCGCTAGATATACATCTGTTTTTGGTATTGAAAATTTAATGTGACCATTTTCAGCTTCAGCAATTACAACAGAATATAAAGTATCATCATTCATTTGAACTGTAGGAGCATCTTTGCCCCTAGGCGGTAAATTTCTCATGTGAGTGATTTGTTTATTAGCACCAAGTGCTACCCAGTTTCTATAATTACGCGCAGTTTCTGCATGGGCAAAATTAGCATCAGTTACTTCAATAAATTGACTAGTTGCTGCTGCCATTGTCACTGTCGATGTGTCAGTAGTTTGTGAACATGCAGCTAAAACAGATGTTAAAGCGAAAGCGATTAATGAGGTTTTAAATGATTTTTTCAAGGTAAAGCTCCAAACAAATTTAAAATTAAAACACATGCAATTTAACTATAGATAAACTTATTATTTTTGCAAATAAAACAATAACTTACTTTCTATATTTACAGTGAACACTTTAAGCATTGAGCAATAAGAAATGAAAATTCATGTTTGCTAGCCGCTTTAAACTTGCAGTAATATTAACAAGCACCTATCATGAAATCGAATGCTTTATTTTCACACAGGGTATGATTTAAATTCATATGGATAATTCAACCGAAAAACAACTCAATCGCATTGATCTTAATTTGTTGATCGCGTTAAGCGTGCTATTAAAAGAAAAGAATGTCAGTAAAGCGGCAGAGGTGCTGTTTTTAACACAATCTGCAATGAGTAAAACCCTAAAGCGCTTACGAGATTTATTTAATGATGAACTGCTATTTCGCTCAGCAAATAAAATGCATATAACGATTAAGGGCGAGCAATTACAAAAACAGCTTCCAACTTTACTCGCCTCATTAAATAGCTTTATGCAGGAGGATAAATTTGATCCTATTACTTGTGACATGTCTTTCTCGGTATCTGTACCTGCAGCAATGAACCACTCAGTGTTATTACCATTACTACAAATATTGGCTGAACAAGCACCTAAAATAAGAATTACCGAGCACCCCGCTCTTGTTGATCCTTATAACATGTTAGAAAACAATGATATTGATTTTGCTATCCACTTTGCTGATAACAATGATGCAAATTTTACCGTAACACCTTGTGAAAAATTTTCTTTAGCGATATTTTCCGGTAAGCATCATCCACTTTTATGCGAAAGCAAAGGTGAGGTTAAGAAAAACATCAGCTATGAAGATTGTTTACAATATAATTTTATTGCGATGAATCATGGTGACAACACGCAAACTAAGATCACTTCGACCATCCATGCAATATTAAATGAGCCCAAATACATAGAAAAGTTAGTATTTAAAAGTAATCAATTGCTGTTAATAACAGAACTGCTGGCAACAACTGATTCTTTGTATATTGGCCCAGAACATTTATTAAGGGTTTCGAATTTAAGTAATACAATTGCGCCAGTTCATACGTTTGATTTGGCTGATGATAATAAGGTCCCCACTTATTTAATCGAACATAAGCGGGTAACCAATAGTTTGGCTCATCAATGGTTAAAACAGAAGATACTTGAGCAGTTCAATTGATTTTCTTAAAATTAACCTAGGGTCAGAGTCAGGTTATTTCAAACCTGACTCTGACCCTAGTGTTTATTAAAGACTAATTTCTAATACGTCTGTTTTAGCCCTAGTTACACAAGGCGTAAATAACTTTTTCTCAAAATGCTCTCTCTCATTTAAAACCAAATCTTTATGCTCTACTTCGCCTGATTTCACTTTACATTTGCATGTTCCACACACGCCATTTTCACAAGACATAGGCACAAATATATTATTTTCTTTAAGCACTTGAATAATCGACTTGTCTTTAGGGACTAAAAACTCTTGCTTATGCCCGGTAACTTTTAAGGTAAATTCTTTGTTTGAATTAACATCACCCTGCTCTGCACCACTAAAGCTTTCTTTATTAAACTGCTCTTTGGCCAAACCAACTTTTTTAGCACTATTTTCAATATAATTCATAAAGCCTTCTGGACCACATACATAAACATTCGCAGAGGCATCACTTGATAATAATTGTTCGGCATTTAACGCTGCACTGTTGTTATCCTCATCAATATAAACATTAATGTTGTTGGCAAATGGCATTGTGCTCCACTGTTGTTTAAATGCCCATTTATCAGTATTGGCAAAACAATAATGTAACTCAAATGGTGTGCCTTGATGATGTAACTTCCAAGCCATTGCTAACATAGGGGTAATACCTATACCGCCAGCAAACAGTAATACGTTTGAGGCTGGCTTTAGCGCAAATAAATTCCGTGGCTTACTAATTTTAACCACTTGTCCCACCTTAAACATTTCATGCAATAATTTTGAACCGCCACGGCCATTTTCTTCACATTGCACCGCTATTTGATAACAATCATTTTGTTGATAATCATTACAAAGTGAATACTGACGAACAAGGCCATCTTTTACTTCAACGTCGATATGTGCGCCGGGTTCAAACTCAGGTAAATTTTGTCCATTTTCGCTAGGTTCAAATGTATAACAGTTAATGCCTTGGGCAACTTGTTCAATATTAGCAATGGTTACATATAAGTGTGATTGCTGCTCTTGATTATGCTTAGCTTGTTTATGTTGCTCCTGGTTTTGCGCATTTAATTGAGTAAATTTTTCAGCATCAATGCCTATATTTGCTAGGTTTTGGCGTTCGAATATATCTTTACCTAGTTGCCACGCTTGCCAATTTCGATATATCGGCATGTTAGGGTATAAATGGTGGATTAGATGTCTGTTCTGACCAAAGTAAACTTTCGCAAAAGGACTGTCAAAGCCACGCATTATCGCTGTAGTCATAAAAGGGCTTTGCTCTTTTACACTGCACTTTTCAGGTGGGTGCTGAACATAGGCAAACATTAAAATAGCCACAAAAAAACCAATACGCTGCGGAATAACATACAACATCAAAAACTCATACCAATAAGCTGAAGTAAAACCTAGCACAAGTACAGAAATATAAATTGTCATAGAAAATAGATTTATCACAGTGGTGCTTCTGGATGCAGAGTCACGATTAGAAAAGCTCCAATAACACCAGTAAAAATCATGAGTAAATACTTTTAACATCCTTGTAAGCCAAGCACCTTGATATAAGTAATCATCAGGGTCTTCCACACCGCACGTGTCGCGATGATGAGTAAGATGTTGATGTCTAAATTGCACGATAGGTAATTGCGGATACGGTATAACCGTAAGCAACGTACCTAGAATATCATTTACCCATCGGTTTCTTGACAGTACTAAATGAGAGGCTTCATGAACGGTTAATATAAAGATAAAAAAGGTGTAAGTACTTAATAACGTTAACCACCACGCCGATAAATTGCCCGCTAACCATTCATTAGAAAGATACAGCCAAGCCATTAAACTTAACAAGCAGCTTATTATTAAAACCCAATTTAAAGAAGGCACATAAAGCAGTTTTTTAAATTCAGCTCTTGAGGCCAGTTCTTTTAAATCTTCAATGGCTGTTGTTGGCATCTGCCCTTTTATGGTGTTTGTATTCATAGTTAACCTGTTGATGTTCACTTTAAGTATTATTTTATGTATCGATTGGTACATAAACTATCGTATAATGTTTAAACGATCAATAGCTATTTGGAAAGTTTCTATTTAGATAGCACGGGTATGCACATAAACAGCCAATAAATTACTGTTAACACTAGATATTTACTTTTTAATATTTTTTAGAAATGTTAGGTTATTTATTCACAACTTTAGGTGATAAGAGATGGCAAGACCGGTAAAAACAGAACACGGCAAAGGAAATGTCGACTGGACTAAGCAACAGCTAATTAATGCTGCGGCTGAGCAATTTTCAAAGCTTGGCTTTCAAGGCGCTTCGCTAAGTAAAATTAGAGAGAAAGTAGGCGTAAAAAACTCAACTATTTTGTATCATTTTAAATCTAAAGAGGGTTTATATTTAGCGGTAACTGAGCATTTAGAACAAAGCTTTGCCCAAATGATAGATGATTTATTTCAGCAATATGAAGACGCCTCTGCTTTTGAGCGCTTCTATCAATTTTGTAATACCCTGCAGCAATGGGGGTCAACTCAGCAGTACTTTACCAGTATTGCTATTCAAGAAATGATGAACCGTGAACTCCACAGTGCCAACAGCATGTTTTATC
This sequence comes from Thalassotalea psychrophila, assembly GCF_031583595.1. Lineage (NCBI taxonomy): Bacteria > Pseudomonadati > Pseudomonadota > Gammaproteobacteria > Alteromonadales > Colwelliaceae > Thalassotalea > Thalassotalea psychrophila. Next base: position 1,913,591 of record NZ_CP134145.1, on the reverse strand, counting down.
AAAACTTTGGTAAACGTTTAGAACAAACGGTTGATTTTATTAAAGGTGATGATGAAGAAGTGATATGGCAGAAGGTAAACTGGAAAATATATATCGTGAACGTGTTTTTATCTATATTGCTCGGTCAAGCAGTATCGGTAGCCATACCTATTGCGTTAAGTATTTCTGAAGAAGACTATAAACAGCAACATATTAATGAAGTAATTCGCAGCCAGTTGTTAGCATTAGTGAATGATAGAAGCGTTGCTGAAGAGTTTTTAGAAACAAAATAAAAAGAGATCTAAAGTTAGATCTCTTTTTATTATAACCTGTAAAAGGCCTTTTTATCTTTAAAAGATAATCTTACTTAGCTTTTAGTAATGGTAATAAACGATAGCCATTTATAACTTTGTCAGAAGGCATATAGTGACGAATACCTAAGTTAAACATACCAGTTTCGTTTTTGGTTTTAATGTTGTTAATTGCATCATCACCACAACCAAAACTCATAGTATAAGTACCGTCTTTATTTGCTGTCGCAGAATTTGAACTCAAGCTAGCAAGGTCGTTAAACATAAAGCCATTTTTGTCGTAAACAGTGAAAGACCAAAACGCTCTGTTTTTAGGATCTTCAAACGTTGCTTGATAACACTTATCTGCAGCATAGTTTCCAGATACTTCGTAAACATTGTCTTTAAGTTGTGCACCACCCCAACCTATTGCTGCGCCTATCGCATATTTTTTTTCAGTAAACATTTCTTTTGAAGAATCACGAGGATCAGTAAACATACCATATAAAGCTTCTGCACCTTCGGCTTTAAACAATGCTGGCATTTGTGCTTTTAAATCGGCTTCGACTTTATGAAATGACTCTTTATTTACTGGTTTTGATGTAAATGGAATACTAGACTTAGCCGTTATTTTCATAAGATCTTGGTATTTATGAGCTTCTGCTTTTGGTAGCGTTGAATCTAAACGAATAACCAGGTGAAGATAGTTACCATCATGCGTAGATAAATTAAAGTTACCAGAGCCATAAACCATGGCTTGAATACGATGATCTTCAGTTACTGGTTGAACAGACATGTATGTGCCTTCAGGAACTTCAGGCATTGTAATATAAGCACCTTTAGAAGTATCTACTACTGCAAATGTATAGTAAGTATCGCGGTTCATGCGAACAACGGGCTGTTGGTCTGTTGGTGTTAATTCGCGTTTATGAAGCAATTGGTTTACACCCACTTGATCTTGAGTTTTCAATAACTGACGCGATGTTTCTAACGTAGGGTAGTTTTCTTCTGTTGCTACGGTACCACTTTTACTAAAAAACTGATCTAAATTGGTAGCCATGTCTCCAGCAGACGCTGAAAATGCTAAAATGTTTAAGCTTAGTACTGCTGTTAAAACTATTTTATTCATCTGTACTTCCTTTTAATAAATGGTTAAATGTAAATAAGTTGATACCTATAGTTTAGCTAAAATCCCAATCAAAACAAATGTATAAAACTCATTAAGCATTATAATTAAAACGAATAACTCACTAAAAGCATAATATAGTAAGTCACTAAATCATTGTTCGTTATTAAGATCCATGGAGAATTTAAACCGTGAAAATGCCAAACTAATTTTCTTTGTTTTAACTAAGGTATTAAAAATATTTTTTGCTTCCTCGGTTGAAATAGATAAATTATTTTTGATCTCAAAAGCAAACGCAAGTCGCTGTAGTTTAACCAATAACGCTTGTTGTTGAGGGCTTTTTTCTAGCTGCTGAGCAAGCGCACTAGCATTGGCACTGCCATTATCTGGAATAACATTAATAACTTGATATAGCGTCATTATCGCTGCTTGATAATTCTGCTCTTCAATATGCTTTAAATATAGTTGTTTTAGTTTGTTACGCTGAGCTTTATCTGATGTTTTAAACGATTGCATTAGTGCCTGTTTATGCTGGTAAATTGCCCTTAAAATAAAAATCCCAAACACAATGAGCACAATAATATATAACCACTGCAATACCGGATAGTTATTTGTAGAGCCTAATTCTGCATCAGTGTTACTCTGTGAGTTCTCAGTAATTAAACCACCACCATCACCCACTACAAACTCTTGTTTTGCAATTATTGCTTGTTGAGGCTGTTTGGTTTTAATATTCCACCAAGTAATTTTTTGCTCAGGTATAACGTAGCGGCCTTCTTGTTGAAATATAAAGGTAACTTCTTGGCTTGCAATTGCCTGTTGTAACTTAGACAACCTATCAACGTCGTCTTTTTTTACAATCGGTTTTGTATACAGCTTAATGCCCGGCAGTGCTGGTATGTTAAAATCAGGTAACAGCAATGCATGCATGTTATCAGCAGTTAGTTTATAGGTTAAGGTTACTGCATTGCCAACTTCTAACTTAGTTTCACTGGCATCTTTTTGTTGTTCAGTTAGCACAAGGTTCGAGCTTACCAAGTATTCTTGCCCGTTAAGTGACGCTGGCGATTTATCTACGATAAACTGTTGCGACTTGGTTTTTAATTGCCCTTTAACCTTTTGTTTATTTTTAAAATTTATTGATACATCAACTGAAACAGGCGGTACTACAAATTCGCCATTTTGCATTGTATAAACAACAAGTTTCTTTTGTTGCACAAACCAGTCTTTACCATCAATAGTTTTAATATCTAGTGTTGTATTTTCACTTGGCGGTATAACGATAGCATCGGTAATATCAACGTACGATAAAGTCATATTGTCGGCAAAAGGCTGGGCACTCATAACCTCTATTTCAAAGGTAACCGATTGATTAGGTATTATTGTTCCCTCTGTTTGCAATGACATTGTCAGTGATAGCTCTTGCTTGTCAATCAGGCTTTCAACGGTTTCTGCAAATGTAGGCGTGGAAACAAAACATAAAAATGCTAAAACTATTAATAATAGCGAAGCTATGTTATTTGATCTCTGTATGGCAATATTATTTGCTCGCATTTATATGCTCCTGTTGAAATTTCTTTTGCAAAAATTTACCAGGGTTTTTCTGCACTTGTTCTAACCACAGTTCATCTGAAACGGACTTAGCTTTAGGCTCGTCCTTTTTATCTTCTATGTCACCTTTTTGTTTACGTAAAACTTGGTTTTCATTTGATAGTTCGTCATCGCTAGCGCTTGGTTTTTTGGTCATCGACTTCATTATTTTTTGCAATAAAGCCATGTTATTCATGGCTCCTGCATGATCTTCCTGCAACTTCAATACTTGTTCAAACTGCTCTATAGCCAGCTCAAACTTACCTTTGTGAGCATTAGCGTTTGCCTTTGAAAATATGGAATCGACATCATCAAATTGAGCATATACAGAGGCTGCTTGCTCAAAGTTGCCATTTAAATAATAGCTATGTGCAACCCATTTTTGGCTTGCAAATGTTAATGCAGCCTTTTCAAATTCACCACGTTCAAAGTAAATTTTAGCTTGCTGATCCCTTGTTAACCAAAGATTGATAAAACTTTGTGGCTGCAAGTAAATGCTAATTGATAATACAAGGATAACGGCAGTAAAAATTTGCTTACGCTTAGCTCGCAATTTAGTTAAAGTGCCTGCAAGTGTTACTTTAGGTTTATCGGTTGCACCTTGAAAATGCCTTGTTTGTTGAATATTTACCATTGCATTGTCCACCCACGTCTAAACCAAGTCGCTTGTAAAACCAATAATATAAACAACAATAAATAACCTGAGTCGTACCAAGGCTGCGAATTATCATCGCCTAAAAACATATTATTTTTAATTGAACGGCTTACTTGTTTGACATCATCAGAGCTATGAGTAAATGCCACCATAGTGCCGTTTCCTGCATCGGCTAAGCTTTCTAATTGATCAAGTTGCACACCAGATAAGCCAGCACTGCTCGCAAGGCCGCTGTCTGGGTTTTCTGCGATTGCCCATACCACCATTTGGTGTGCTTGTTTGCTAAAGAATTCTTTAAATGTTGTGGCTGTATTATTAGCCGTGCTGTCGGTAACAAGCAGCACTGTTGATGGTGATTTTGTCTGTGCTAACAGTCGCTCAATTGGCGCAATAAGTGATTGTTCAAGTTTTTCTCTTGCAGGCATTATATTAGTATCTAGCACATCAAGAAAATGAGCGATCATCTTCCTATCCTGCGTAATTGGCATAGCAATATGAGCACTGCCGGCGTAAACAACCAATGCTGTTTTTGCATCCCCTCGCATGTCGAGTAATTCATTAATTTTTTGCTTTGCCCGTAATAACCTAGAGGGCTGCAAGTCACTTGACTGCATAGACTCTGAAACATCTAAGGCAATAATTAACACTGACTCATCAACAAAAAATGGCGTTTGTTGTTGTTTCCAACTTGGTCCCGCCATCACTAATGTTGCAATAACAGCAAAAATAGCAAACAACTTTTTAGGCGTGAACAAACGCTTGTTTGACTCTGTTTGTGCAAGGTTGGCAATAACTTTATCTGACATATAACCGCGCCATTGAGTAAATAAATCATCTTTAGTTACTAGTAATCGATAAAAAATAAATAAAGGTATGGCTGATAAAAGCCAAAGTGGCCTTAAAAAGTGAAAGTTTGATAGTTGTGATAACGCCAAACCATCCCAAATAGAGAAGATAAAATCACCCATGTGCTTCTCCCTTGCTCACTTTATTGCTTACATCATTGCGTTCATTAACAGGAAGGTTTTTCACTGTTTTTTGCTTTATTAACTGTGCAGTTAAAAATATTAACACTACCAACAAGTTAGCAATGAAATAAACAGCAAACGCCCAATGGTGAACACTGGTGCGTGGTCGATATGACAATGTTTCGTATTGCTGTTTTTCTAGGTTATTTATAGTTTCGTATGCCAATTGTAGTTGAGCTTTATTTTGTGCTTCAAAACTTGCTCCATTGGTGATTTCAGCGACTTTTTCCAACGTTGGTAAGTCCATTTTATAAACACCTTTGCTACTTGGGTCGCCTACCGCTATGGTGTAAATTTTAATATCATGTTTGGCTGCAATTTCAGCTGCTTTTATTGGTGTCATTTTAGAGCCGGTATCGTCGCCATCAGTAAGTAAAATCAATATCCGCTGCTTGCTCTTTTCTTGCTCAAACGTTGCTATTGCTAAACCAATGGCATCGCCAAATGCGGTAGCAAACCCTGCATACCCTAATTGCGTATCATCAAGTAAATTTTGCCAGGTAGAAATGTCATCGGTAAAAGGCGCTTGTAGGTAAGCCGCGTCTGCAAATAATATTAAACCTAAACGATCGCCTTGACGCTGACTGGCAAACTCTTTCATTACAATTTTTGAAGCAACCAAGCGATCAACTTTATTACCAGTTTGATCAGTAAAGTCTTGTTCAGACATAGAGCCAGATAAATCTAAAGCCACCATAATTTCACGAGCTGATTTTTTCTGTTCAATTGGCTCGCCAACATATTCAGGCTTAGCAATGGCAACAATAAGTGCAATCCAACCAATCACTAGCAATACTTTTTGTATTGTACGTCGTTTTAATAGCACAGCACCGGCGCGAGGTTGCTCTCCAGAAACCTCTACCAACCTTTTAAAATAAGGAACTTGCAACGAGTCTCGTTGTTCTTTGTAAGCAGGCGCCACTAAATAAACTATAAAAGGTAAAGCTAGTAAGACAAAAGCCCAAGGGTATGCAAATTCAATCATACATACCTCTATGATTAGCTATCCAGTGCGCGACTTGTTGTTTAAAAGCAATGAGTTGTTGTGGTTCTAAATCAACTTCAGGTGAATAGGCTAAGTTATTTAGCACGCCTGAAAATTGACTATGAAACTTGGCATTTTTACATTGTGAATCTAACCATTGCTCCCAGTTTGCACCGAGTAGCGGGCTTATAACCTTTCGCTCATATGCATACAGAGCGGTGCTTCTAAGTAACTGCGGGATCAATTTTATATCTTCTTTTTCATTGCCAAGTTGGGCAAGTTGCAACAACGCACCACGACGATAAGCATTACTCACATAGCGTTTAAATACTAAATAAATTCTATAAAGTAAGTAGCAAATAAAAATCAGTAAAATTATTTGCCAGCCAAGAGTCTGCGGCCACCAATTAATATCAACAGGGGCAGATATCTCACTAAAGTCTTTTAGCAAAGGATTGCTATTATTAGGAGTTATTGTGTTTGTAAGTGCTTCAGCCATAAATTATTGGTTTCAATATCGTTATATTTACTAAAAATCTGATCAGAGTTATAAGCCAAGTGCTTTTCGCAGTTGCTTTTCAGTTGCAGTTAAGGTGTCAAAGGGCAATACAGGAATTCGATACTTACTGGCAACTTTGGCAAACAAATCTAATTTTTCGATCACATCTTGTTGAAATTTTTGCTGTAATTGTGGCGTTTTTGACGACACCTCAATTTGCATGTCACCATCACTTATCACCATTTGTGACATAGTTGCCAATTGATGCTCAAGAGGATCGCTTACATGACAAAAAATGATTTCATTGTGTTGGCTCAGTGTTTTAATGTATTCACTGCATTTTTGGTTCCAACCATAGCCATCAGTTATAAAAATAACCAAGGCGTCATGGCCAACAATGCGTGTTACTTGTTCAAGCATATGCTCAAGTGATAAGTGATGTTCTTTACCAACTTCACCACTTTTAAGTAGATGATTTTGACGGGTAATTTCAGCCATTAATTGGATAACCTGGTTTCTGCTTCGCTTTGGTCCCATGCTTACAGCATTGTTGTCATTAAAAATTACGCCACCCACTCTATCGGTACTATCAATGACTTTCCAAGCAATCAGTGCGGCAATTTCAGCAGCAATAACAGACTTCATTTTACCTTTACTGCCAAAGAACATACTTTGTCTTTGGTCCACCAATAGCAAGACATTACGTTCACGCTCTTCGGTATAAACCTTTACGTGCGGTTTACCGGTGCGAATTGTTACCTTCCAATCCATGGTGCGAATATCGTCACCAATATGGTATTGGCGCATTTCTTCAAAGTTTAGACCGCGACCACGTAATTTTGAGGCATTTTTACCCGCAAGGATGCTATTAACAGGTTGCTTTGGTGTAAACGAAAACCCTTGTGCTTTAAATTGCAGGCGTCGCAGTGCATCCAAACTGGTATATATATCGGGATCGTCATGTAATGCAGCAGTTGTATTAGTAGCTTTCATCAGTGCCTCTTATGCGACAGCGACTTGCTTCAAAATTTCATCAATGACTTGGTCGGCGCTAATACCATCGGCCAATGCATCGTAACTTAAAATTAACCGATGCCTTAATACGCCATGAACAACTTGACGAACATCATCTGGGTCAACAAAGTCTTTACCATTAAGCCAAGCCATTGAACGCGCACATTTATCTAATGCAATACTTGCTCGTGGGCTTGAGCCAACGCTAACCCATTTAGCTAATGGAGATTCAGAATAATTCTCAGGCTCTCGAGTGGCGATAACGATGGCAACCATGTAATCAAGTACAGCATCACTACAATGAATGTCTTGTATTTGCGTTCGAGCATCGAAAATACATTGTGGGTCAATTGGCACAACTTTTTCAGTTACTGGTTTTTCTTCACCGCGAACTAATTTAATTATTTTCGCTTCATCAGCAAACTTCGGGTAATCAAGGTTGATTTTCATCATGAACCTGTCCATTTGCGCTTCTGGCAATGGATAAGTCCCCTCTTGCTCTACAGGGTTTTGCGTGGCAAGTACCATAAATAACTCAGGCAACTTATAGGTTTTACCCGCTACAGTTATTTGCCTTTCTTCCATCGCCTCTAAAAGAGCAGCCTGAACTTTCGCTGGTGAGCGATTTATCTCATCGGCTAACAACAAATTATTAAATACCGGCCCTTGCTGAAAGGTTAACGTTGGTTTGCCATCAATATCTTGATAAATTTCAGTACCAGTAACATCTGACGGTAATAAATCTGGGGTAAATTGTACTCGCCCAAGATCAACACTAAGCGCTTGCGAGAGCGCTTTAATTGAACGAGTTTTTGCCGTACCGGGTAAACCTTCTAGCAACACATTACCATTGGTTAATAACGACACTAATAGTGTTTCAACCATATGTTCCTGTCCAATAACAGACTTTTGCAGCTGCTGCTTTAATTGCAATATGGTATCAAGTGTTTGATTCATGGATCTTCCTTTAAATTTATACCAAGTCCATTACAACTGGCTAAATTATTAAAATAATGTATCTTTATTTACTGCTTAAAAACTCAAGCGTAGTTTGTTGGTAAACAGTAATTATTATCATAAAAGCCACGCCGATTTAATGGCATGGCTTTGAGGTAATAACTAACTATTACTTAACGGGTGCAATCGTTTTTGAAGGATCAATGTTCAAGTCTTTAACACGAGCACTTGGCGTGTAATGACGAACTAACACATTCCATGAGCCATCGTGGCCTTTTGTTGGGATGTTATTCGCTTTACCATCACAACCAAAATGTACGGTAAACGTGCCATCTTTATTTGCAACAGCAATGTTCGAGTTGATTGTGGCTTTATCGTTGTACATAAACCCGGCAGAGTTATATACCGTCATTGACCAGAAACCACCGTCGTTTTTCGGGTCAGGGAATGTCGTTGCATGACACTCTTCAGACTCAATAAACCTTGAGTACTGATAAATATTATCTTTATAACTTGCACCACCCCATCCATAAGCCACGCCCATTAGATGATATTCAGGTTTGGTGTAATCTGGTGTACCAAACATATAAGCAGAGTCGGCAAGTTGTAACTTTTGCACGTCAAGTAATAACTCTTCTTTAATCACTTCAGTACCAGCAGCTAAGGCTTTAAGGTCTGGATTAAACGGTACATACTCGTTAGCGCTGCCCATTTTTAGTACAACAGATTTTTGTAACTTGTTAATTTCAGCAATTTCATTCTTGTCATTAATGTCGCGCAAACCAAATCGCACATTAACAAACATAAAGTTTGTACTTGTAGGTACTTTATAGGTACCTGGGCCGTAAAACATGTCGTAGCTAATATGGTTTTCATCAACAAAGTGCACTGACACATATCTATCGCCTACTTCAGGAATAGTGATGGTGCCACCTTTAGAAGCATCAAGAACAGCAGTACTATAAAGAGTGTCGCGGTTCATACGAACAATTGGCTGTGATTCTGTTTCTGGTGGTACTAAATAATGTTTAAACTTATTTACGCCACCGGCTTTCATTAACGTAACCGCATAATACTTACTGGTTTCAGCTTGGACAAAGTTGTCGCGAGTAACCCTTAAATCATTTGCAAACACTGATGTTGATAATGTTGCAGCAATTGCCAATGTTGATAAAACTAACTTCTTCATTTTTACACCTTAAGTCGTTAATACTAAATTAATCTCAATTAAATTAATTCCTAATATATTTATAGACTTAGGTTTTAGGTTTCGCCAATAAACATCTGAATTAAATAAACTTTTTTAACATTGCTGATATTTCAACCTACAAGTGGTCAAAGTTCACTCAGCAACTTGATGAGTGAATATTATCGACAAAGACATATAACTACAAATTACAAATTTTAATATGTGCTATAACTTAAGTGTATATCCTTTTTTATAGACAGAAACTTTATGCGCTCAATATCACAACAACTGGCAAGAATTGATTTAAACCTATTGGTCACACTATTAGTATTACTTGAAGAGAATAACGTTAGTCGCACCGCAGAAAAGCTTTTTGTCTCTCAACCGGCCATCAGTAGAGCTCTACAAAAGTTACGAGCTATATTCAATGATCCGTTATTTATTAGAGAAGCTAATGGATTACGGCCAACAAAAAGAGCGTTGCAGTTAAAGCAACCACTTAACTTATTATTAAGCCAAATTCACGATTTGTTAGAAGAAGAAGATTTCAATGCGGCTAGTTGCCAACAATCATTTATAATATCAATTCCCAGCTTGATGAGTTATTCATTAATGTTGCCGGTATTAGATATTATCGCAAAGCAAGCGCCAAATATTATCATTTCACAACAGCCATCTTCTGTTGATCAATCTAAACATCTGGCAGCGGGTACACTAGATTTTTCCATTTATGTTAAACCAACACCGGGCGATCAATTTAATTCCACATTTTTAGGCAATGCTTACCCGGCAATTTTTGCAAGTAAAAATCATCCACTAATGAAGTGTAAGAACATTACCGTTGAAGATTGCCTAAAGTATAAATTTGTTGATTTTAGCCTAGACTCTCATACTGGATCAGACATACAAAACCCAGCATTGAAATTTATTGAAGATAACCAACTCACAAGACAAGTGGCATTTAGGGGAGGACAATTAGGCTTGCTGGCACAAACGATGAAAAAAAATGATTATTTACTAATTGGTGCGCATTATTTAATGGATCAGTCACTTTTTAGTAATGACTTTAAAAAAGTATATTTATTTAACGATGAAAAATATGCTGTGCCTACTTATTTAAACGACCACAGTATTACTCATAATAGCAGTGCTCACCAATGGCTAAAACAATTACTGATAGATAAAACCTCACAAATCATTAGCCGTACTGAAAGGTAATATAAATAGCGCAAACGCTTTTTGATAGCGATAATTCACCTCCCCTCATCCCCCAAAAACTAAAAAACCAGCTACTAATGTAGCTGGTTTTTAAATTTAGCCGTTAAAACAGGCTAGGCGTTAACCTTTTTATTAGAACACGTAAGTCATTTCAGCTGAAACCGTACGACCTACAGCTGCCCCGCCGTATGCACCATTGTAGAATGGCCATGAGTAAGCAGTTACATCTTCAGGTGGTTGTTCGTTTAATACGTTTTGAACCTGTGCTGATACTTTAAAATCGTCACTGACGAAATATGCAGAAGTAAGATTAAAGGTATAGTACGGGTCTAAACGCTGCACGCTTTCGTGATAGTAACTATCTTCATCACTAAATTCTTTTGGTGGATTAGAAATCGGAATAGAGCCAATTCTGCGACCACTTAAGGTTACTGATAAGTCACTTTCAACCCAGGTAACAGAGCCATTCATAACCGAGCGAGCTGACTTATTCCACCACTTATCACGAGTATGAATTTCTTCACTCTCTTCATCTGCTTGATAAGTTGAATCAAGCGTATGGGTCCAAGCTAAGTTGAAGTACCAATCACCAAAACTGCTCGAATATTGATAAGCAGCTTTTGCATCGATACCTTCTACTGTAGTTTTTGCCAAGTTAACATGGCTAGTCGTTACTGACTCAATTTGTGGACCAGCGATACCGCCATCTTTACGAGTAATGTTTTCAGCATTTGAAATACATTGTGGGCTACCTGGGGTGTAATCTTCTCGCTCTTGCGCGTCAAATGGGTAATAGTTATCTGCATCTTCATCTTCAGTTTGACGAACTTTACAGTAGTAATCATTAAGTAAAATACCCGACATTGATTCACTTACTACAGATTGTTCAATTTCTACTACATACCAATCAGCAGTTACATTTAATGTTTCTGTAATATCCCAAACAAAACCAAGACCGTATGTTGTACCCTCTTCTTCTTTAAGAGTTTTAGAGCCTTTACTGTTACCTTTAGCCGATTGTGCCATACACGGTGATTTAGCCGGATCGTAGGCTTCCATTTCTTCTACAGGTGTATCCCAATCGCCATCATCATCTTTGTATTGCTCGTAATAAGCGTCTTCACACGTAGAGTAATCGTATGCAGTGGTGTAATAGCCACCGTCAGTTGCAAATACACGATGCATGTCTGGCGCTCTAAAGCTCTTACCCCAGTTACCGCGGAATAATAAATCACCGGTTGGACGATATTCCATACCTACTTGCGGAGTAAAGCGACCACCAACGTCACTTGTCTCATCTTCATACTCATCATAACGACCCGCTAGTTGCGCGCTTAACGTATCAATGATTGGGAATTGTAACTCCAGACCAACCGCGTAACGCTCACGATCACCGCCACCTTCAGTACCAGTAACGCCATCCCAGCCATTACCATCATCATTAAGGGTTCTCTCGTCAAGTTCAATATCATAGCCTTGCTGGTTCCATTCGGTAACCAAAGCAAAATACATATCACCAGCTGGTAATTCCATTACCGGACCTGAAATAATACCCGTTACTGTATTCGAGTATGAATCAGCAGCCGTTAGTTGTGTACCAAGTAACGCATTGCGCATATCCTGGGTAACTGGTGCGTATAAATCAATAGTGTTTATACCATCGTAGTGCTCTATACCTTGTTCTTCATACCAATAAGTATGGGTGTTGTAGCCACCTTTATACATAGCTCTTACTGCTTCTTCTTTTAAAAGAGTAGCGTATCTGTCATTGGTATTTTCACTGCGACTAAAGGCTAATTCCCAATCGTAATCATCAAAAATTACGCCTTTAAAACCCGCATTTACCTGTAAAGCAGAATCTTCAATGGTACTGTCTCTATAACCTAGTTCATGTTGAGCAAATAAACGTTGCTCAGTACGCCAGTCATATTGGCTTGCACCTTCGAAATCACCAGGAATAACCCCTTCTTCTAGAATGGCCATATTGCCTTCTTCACCTTCAGGTAAAAGCTCTAAAATTTTGGTATTAACAAAGTGGAAACCGCCGCGCACAAATGCATCCTGTTGTGAATACATTACATCAGCATAAGCACTGGTATCATCCGTTAAGTTATACTCTCCACTTAAGTATAGCGATACAGTTTCACGTTCGTTGCGTAGTGATTTTGTGCCTGAAAGATCAACACCACAATAGTTACCCCAAACGAAATCATCATCATCTTCATCATCAGCAACAGTAACACGCTCAGTGTATTCATAACCTGAGCCTGATGCTAAACAGCGTGGCTCGGTTGGATCACGATACCATTTTACGCTTTCATCAACGTCTTCAGTTTCTTCATCATCTGGGTAAAAACCACGCTGCGCCATGTCATCAACAATCACAATACCGCGATCCAGTGCGGTTCGCTCTAATGGGCCATCATCTACTGAGTCCATAAAGTCGCGATCGGCAGAAAATATTGGATCTTGCTTTTGATATTCTAATGCCAAAGTTACGCTGTAATCATCACCAACAGAGCCGGTAACTAATTGGAAGCGGCCTTCATCGCCGCCGCCTTCCGTAGTAGTACCAATTCGAGCACTAAACGTAGTATCTTCAACATCTTTTTTAGTAATAATGTTAACTACACCAGCAATTGCATCTGAACCATAAATAGCTGATGCACCTGAGGTTAAAATTTCCATTCTAGAAATTGCCGCAGCAGGAATAGATGATAAGTTAACAAAGTTTGACGCACCATTATATGGCGCAGGGTAGTCAGCAACACGGCGGCCATTAACTAATACTAACGTTTGGTTATTACCTAAACCACGTAGGTTTAATGATTGTGCATTAGGCGTAAAGCCACCTTGCGCGGCCATTTCTGCACCTTGCACTACACCGGTGTTTTGCGTTAAATCTTTTAATGCATCATAGGCCGTTGAAAAGCCTTTTTTAAGCATCTCATCAGCAGTGATCACAGTAACCGGGCTAACACCTTCAAGGGCATTTGCCTTGATGTGTGAACCGGTAACTTCAACCACTTCAATTTCTTCTGTATCAACAGTTTCTGTTGATTCGTTTTCTACGACTTGCTCAACTTCTACGCTTGCTACTTCGTCTTGTTCAAATGCAGCAACGTTAAAACTCCCAACGACACCAATAACAAATGCGGCGCGAATGCTTGAGGTTAATATATTAATTTTTCTCACAATTATATCCCAAATTATTAAGTATTTATTCAATTACGCAGCCAACCAAAACTAGCTGCGTGATCATTTCTTTTATTATTATTAAATTATTTCTGTGCTTGTTGACGACGGATAAATAGGGTCATCAAGGCAAGTGCAAACCAGGCCATACCAGTACTACCACCAGAGCCTTGCTCTTCTTGTTCTACATAAACAGACGTTTCAATTGGTTTTGAATCTCGTTCAGAATTGTTACCAATTAAACGAAAGGTGATGGCTTCTTTGGTTTTGACAACATTAAAGCTGATGCTGGTTTCGTTATTGGTAACACTCACAACGGGGCCAGAGGTTTGCTGCCAGTCATAGGTGATTGGCGCGCCATCGATAACCCCATCAACTAATGTTGAAGTTAAGGTAACTAGCTGACCTTCCTCGACCAATGAATCAGATGCTGCAACGGTGAAAATTGGCGCGCCTTTTACCATCTCAGGTGCTGCTAACGCCAGCTGAGGCTCTTCTTCTTCATTGAGTTGTGATGTGACATAAGGCGTTATGTCGCTATAGCCTTCAACGTTGGTGTAATCAAATACAACAGTGACAGTTTCAGCGCCTGCATTAGCGCCTTGCTTATACTCCCAGGTAAACGTGTTATCTTCCTGGTTATAAGTAAAGTCTTGACCTTTGGTGCCATCGGCATTGTTTTCAGGGTCAGCACTAATTTGCATACTTTCAAATGTAGCCCCGTCAACAAGTTCCATCGTCATTTGGTAAGTTTGCTCAATGTCTGAGGTATTTGCCATAAAGTGGATGTTGTACGACGCTAAACCTGCGCTTTTATCTAATAAGCGTAATTTCACATCATCTTGATCACGGTACAAGTCAATGTTGACCCAACCTAAATTACCAATCAGTTCTTCCGAGCTCCCCAGAACCATAGCACCGTAATAATGTGTTTTTTCACGCATCTCTTTATTCCAAGAGATAGTCACTGGAATATCAGAATGTGGATAATTATCTTTCGGTGCTTTCGCTTTTAACGCATCATCCTTGTCATCTTCATCGGCTTCAAACTCATCTTTAACAACACTAACCACAAACTTGATGTTATCAATCTTACTTGCTTGCTGTGGATCAAACTCATCTCGTTCTTCGTTATTAAACTGATTACCATAGTTATGCAGCATCAACCAGTAATCGCCATGTGACGGTAAGGCATAATCTAGCTTTTCAAGCGCTACTGGCGTAGCAGCCCATAAGTGAATTCGATTCCACTCCTGACGATCAGCATAGCCGTTTGCATTGAAGTCCTTGCCCATGTACACATCGATGTCAGGTGATGATGTTTCAAGAATTTCTACCACCACACGATCAGTGCCAGCAGGCAAGTTAATTGGCATAAAGTATGCCGAAACATCGGTTTCTTCTCTGAGGTAATCGGGTAAATTCGAGCGCTTTAATGACACATTATATTCAATGCCTGCTTCTAAATTTGAAGTCATCACCGTTAAATCGCTGGTACCAATAGACACAACATCATCAACAATTACGCTGCCAACATTACGATTAGTATTTATTTCCACCAATTCTGGCGCACTACCGGCAACAAAGTTTACGGTAACCGGCATAGATACCGCCGGAATACTTGGGTTTGACGGGGTTAAATGCACACGACCATCAGACCATGAGCTATCAAGCTCTTCGTTAACACTGGCGGTTACGGTAATATCAAATTCTTCACCTGCGGTTAATGAAATAGTCTGGCCATCAAGATCACTGGTTAGCGTCATGCCTTCTGTGGTGTAACTATAAGATACGGTCCAATCAGCATCTTTGGTCGCCGTTAATGTACGAGTCCATTGACACTCACCAATACAGGCGCCTTTTGACATACTGGCAATGTTCATTTTACCTGGTTTACCGTGCCAGCCGGCTGGCAGCTCCTTAATAAGGTCACGAACATTACGAATATTTTCATCTTCGCCTTGTTCAGCCTCACCTGGCTCTGTCGGCATTTGTAAAAAGGCAATATCACCAAAGGGATCCGCGGCTAAATACCCTGCAGAGGTTTCGTTCAACACCAAACCCGTTTCAATGGCTAAATCAACTCGAGCAATACCAGCCCCTGATGAATGCAATGCTGCCGGAGTAAATGTTTGCTTTTTCTGCTCCACCGGGCCGACAAATTTAGCGTAGGTGCCAGCCGTAAGCATTAACGCTGATTGCAACTCGGCCGGGTTCCACTCTGGGCGCTCAGCTTTTATTAATAACATCATACCCGCAACATGCGGTGACGCCATCGACGTACCGGAAATATACCTAAAATCTTGATCAGTAGTGTTTTTTAAATTAAGAGTAAATTCCTTCATGTTATGACCTAAGCCACCAGCAAGAATATCCTGACCAGGTGCTGCTATATCTGGTACCAGATAATCACCGCTAAAACGATCGGGACCTTGCGATGAAAAGCCGGTGATGATGCCACTGAAATCTTCATGCTCTTCAAATGTTTGACTGCTTACTAAGTGCGATGCACTGATAGCAACCTGATGCCCTTCACCTTCATCTAACCAGTCAAGTAATAATTTTCCGTCTTTTTTATCAAGATGCGCCGATGGAATGGTATGAAAATCAGAAGCAAGATTAGTTCCTGAATCATTGGTGTTGATTAATATCATCCCAGCTGCGCCAACTAGCGACAAGTTATGACTTTTTACTGCACGACTTAACGGGCCATCTAGAGAAACACCGCCACGGTTACAGATCACAACTTTTCCGGCAACGGCTTCTGCTGGAATTGAATCGATGCCACAAGAGCCGGCCATTTCAAAATCATCTACGGCTTCTGCAGACTCAACATCAGCAGCATATACAACATCAGTAGCTGGCAAACCTTGAGTTGCACTTTCACCGATAAGAACGTTAGTTTCTAGTTCAAAATCAACAGCCCCGCCCGATAAGGTTACTTGTTTTTTATCGAACGCTCGGTCATGAGTTACCGCGGCAACCCCCATTAACCAAGGAGCATTACCTGGGGTACGCATGGTGCCTTTACCACTAGCGCCATTATTTCCTGCTGATGCAGCAACACTGACACCTGCTTCACGAGCATTTAAATACGCCAGTGACACCCAGTCATACCATGGTGACGCTGGCGTACTGCCAACAGAATAATTGATAACATCGACACCAACTTCTATCGCATGTTCGATGGCATCAATGGCATATTGTTGATAACAGTAACCACCAGAGTCACAGGCTTTATAAGCAATAATATTTGCGTGTGGGGCAACGCCAGAAATTTGCTCATACACAAAATCGTGTTGATACACTTCTGGTAGAAAGCCACCTAGTACTCCTTCAGTTTTTATATTTCGAACCACGTTACCCGCCGCAGTTGACGCCACATGAGTACCATGGCCGTTTGAATCCTGACCGGTTTCTGAACGTTGCAAATCACGTACTCGCATGAAGGTATTTTCTTCATCCCTGACAAAAGTAAGAACTTTTTTCAAGTGGCCAAATGGCACGACGCCAATTAACTTATCATTACACCAGCCAGGGCTATCGACACAGTCACCATAATAGCCAGAGCTAGATTCAGCATTAGGCATAGGATTAACATGGTCATAATCAATCTCACCATCGCCGTCTTCATCTACTTTATCGGCAAAAGATGGATGAAATGGTGGCAAATTACTAAGATCAGTAATATCTACTACCGGCTCTAAAAACGAACCTATGCCAGAGTCAATGATACCGATGACCATACCCTCGCCTTTATTTCCGCCTGCTGTCTCGGTGCCTTGCCATACGTTTTTTGCCCCAGAGTAACCTGGGCCACTGTCTGTTTGAATTTCAGCAATACCCGCTTTGCCCACGGCAATAACGTTTGGCAGCTGACTCACTAATATGGCTTCTGAAGGCGATAATGTTGCAGTAAAACCATTTAGTGCCGTTTGGTAAGTCGAGCCAATTTCAACATCGCGTTGTAAACGCAAATTAAGGTGAAATTGGGTTTCATTTTGCTTATTGGCCAAATAGTTTTTATATTTTTTAGAGGCCAAACTTTTGGTATCTAATTTTCCCTGGCTAGTAGTATTGCTGCCTTTACTGGCAAGAACATTCGTCGGTGCAAGGTTATTGACCCCACCACGATAACTGGCCAGAGGTTGGTCTTGTAAGATAATGAAATATTCATTACTTAAATGTTTACGAACAAGTTTGTCAATATCAAGAGTTGATGAACTAACTTCGCTATTATTTAGCGTTCTAAACGGTATTTTTACAGCATTATCTTCTACAAACCTACCCAATTGGTAAGCGTGTTCAAGCTGTTTAGTTTCAGCGCTCACGCCGGTACTGGCAAGTACCAGTGAACAGGCCGAAATTATTTTACTTAAGTTAAATTTCACAAAAAATTCCTTACGGAAAGAGTCTGGCTCTTTCCGACACATAATTATCTAAAACGGCGACAACAAAATAGTACTAACAACAGCGACATATAAAACGTGCCGCCGGATGAGCTATTTTCATTAGTTGAATCAGTACCTGAATCAGTACTTGATGCAGCGATGTTAAATACCATATCGGCCTGGTAGAAGTTTTGACCGTCATTAACGGTGATCTGCGCTGTAAATTCACCATTAACAAGCGGTGTACCAGTTAACAGGCCAGCACTA
The DNA here is from genome assembly GCF_031583595.1 of Thalassotalea psychrophila. Lineage (NCBI taxonomy): Bacteria > Pseudomonadati > Pseudomonadota > Gammaproteobacteria > Alteromonadales > Colwelliaceae > Thalassotalea > Thalassotalea psychrophila. Next base: position 1,895,208 of record NZ_CP134145.1, on the reverse strand, counting down.
TTTAAAATCAGGCCTTGCGGTAAATCGTTAGCCTTGTATTTAAGGCCTATACCATCAACATCGGTGAAATATACAGATAAATCCTTCGGCTCTATGGCTAGTCCTTGCTCAGCAATAAACTCTTCTATCGCGGAAACTTGCTGCGGGGCATTGTCGTTTGAATTGGTAATAAACACATCAATTTGCACCGTTATACCGTGACTTTTACCCACTTTAACGCTTACTAACACTGGGTAATGTTGCTGTGTTTCGTAATCTATGCGACTAGGATCGCGAATTGATAACACGCCATCACTAGACAGCTGGAAAGGTGCGCCAGCACTGTCACCAATCAGGCTAAATTCGGCTTCGGTAGTTATAAGACCGTGAATTAGGGTAGTACCCGATAATTGAACTTGCCCAAACGTTTCGCCAATAGGTGCATTTTCAGCAACAGAGAATGACTGACCTGCTTTAATAACCGGTAACACTGAGTTACTGCCAGCAATAGCAAAATAACCGGTTTGTGGGTTAAAAACAGCAGCACCTTCTGAACACTTACGGATTTGTACATTTACAACGGCACATTCAGAAGAAAACAAAGTTGATGTTTTAACTCGGGTGTTCGGCTGCAATGTAATGCTATCTTGCCAGTCAAATGTTGTTTGCTCGGCGCTGTTGATATGCGCAAACTTAAACATAGTACCGGTAAAAGACGAGGTACCTGGAGAGCCATCAAATACAGGAGGAATAAGCAAGGTATCAAGCTTTACGGTGATTTCATATTGCCACTTATCATTTTCAGCGATCTCAGTTGAGTTTTTAATCTCCTCAGCGATACAATTTGCGGTAACACTTTTAGCCTGAAAGTCACAAATTAATTCGCCGTTGGCAATTAATGGTGAATCAAATTCAATCGCTTCAACAAACAACTCATGCTCGACTACACATTCAAAGTTAACATTACCATTGACATAACATACTGGTGCAAGGTCGCCTTTACGCATGCCAAAAGCTTCCAAATACTCATATAGATAGGTGTCAACAACGTCTTCTGGATAGTAATTTATACAGTTTTTGTTGAGGTCTTTAATTTGGTTATTGCCACATTCTAATTCAGCCGGATCGATGGCATCCTCATTTACCTTATTTGTTACCAAACCGCCAAGGGTAAAATTATGCATTAACGGCGCATCCCATGGTCCTGGTATTGCTTGTCTGTCGGTAGAAACAATCATCGCCAGAGGCTCAGCAAGAGTTTGTTCATTAATTGCGCCATGGTATAAGTCATTAGTACAAATGCTGTTGATCACCGTTTTACGATTCGGGCTGAATATCATTGGCAGACTAGTTCGCTTAATGCGTGCTGTAGGTCTGAACCGATCAAACGGCATGCTTAAATCGATGTAGTGGGTACTAAAGCTGTTTTCACTATTTAAGCGAGTAGATAGTTCAGTAAGTTGGTGATCCGGCGAGCTAGAGTTTACCAACACGTAATTATCATAATTTGCGTCCTCTACCGCTTGCATTGTATATAGCTTAATTGCAACCAAGTTCAAACCACGCTCAAAATGATTCGCAACAGGCACATCAATATTGTCAAACATAGTAACGGCCATACTAAGTTTTTGGCCTGACTCACAGCTTGCCTCTGGATAAACACCACCAGCAATCGTTTGTGGAATATGTCCGTAGTTTGTTGCTAAAGAAAGTGGTTTTCGATCAGCCCGATAAATAATCGGCATCGCGTATAATGTTTGCGGATAATCACTGTTATTAACAAGATCTAAAATGTGTTCTTCAAAATTTGCGCCGTATTTAAGTGCACCTTCAATTACATTGCTGTGCGGCAATGGCGTGTAATCAATATCGCGCAGCTTGGATACATATTCTGAATAATGAAAAGCGAAATCAAATGAGTCTTTATCAACCTCAATATCATCACTTACTTGCGGCATTACCAACCACGGCATGCGAATATTAGCGGCACTATTTATGCTGTGGTTAAGTTGTAAATACCCTTGAAATGCCAGTCGGTCCCAATTATCAATGGTGAAGTCAGTGCCTTTGGTGATGATGTCACGCTCTAACTTGGCAGCATCAATACGAAATGTTACGGCAACAATTTTCTCTTCACCGGCGGCTAATATAATCGTCTCTGGAAAATCAATGCTTATCGCGTCATTTGATTGTTTTGTGCCATTAATGATAATTTCTGAATGATAGAGTTGCTCGCTATCAGATATATTTTTTATCTTAATATTACGGCTGACACTACGCTGTCCGCTAACATCTAGAAACCCTAGGTTTAAACTAGGTTGGTGATTATCATTATCTATCATCAGCGCATAGGAAGAGTTTGCCGATAATGGTTGAATGGTACCACCACCAATTTGGGCAACGCCCCACTCGTTAATGGTGTTGATATTACCGGTATTAACAATTAATGATTTTACTTCGCTTGGGGTAAGTTCAGGGTGACTTTGCATAATTGACGTGGCCGTTGCTGCTACTTTCGCCGCCATTAAAAAATTACTGGTTGCCAACCTGCCTTGGGCAGAGCCAGAAGCTGCGATCGCACCAAATACTTCGCGGTTTACCGATAATATATCCGGTTTTAATACAGAGTCACCGCGGGTAGGCCCAATACTTGTTGCTTTATCGACATGATATTGATCATTTTCAATGTACGCCGTACCAACAGTAATGGCTTCGGGTGCTATTGCACGTGATGCGACATTAAAATAACTGTGATGATAAACAGTAAAGCGTTTTGGCAGACCCTCTTCATCGACGATAACATTATCATCAGAGTCAAAATGATATTCATAGAAAGCACTGGCATCACCTGACGGTAAAACAACCTGCATACCAGCGGCAGCAAGCGAACGCAACATTTTAACTTGGACATTGTTCCCATCGATGCCGGTTTCAAATTCACGATAAAAACCGAATGACGAAGCTGCAGTGTCTAAAATCACCACATCTGCGCTGTCTGATAAATCACCATCCAGGTTTGGATCTATCGACATTTCCAGAGCTTTAAGAATATTATTAGGATTTTGCCCTATATGATATCCAGCAAAGCCGATACCTTCGACTTTATAGGCCAGTATTTTAGCATCGGGCGCCGCTTGTCTTATCAACGAAGCAGCCATGGTTCCTGTGCCACCTACATAAGTTAAAAAATCGTTAGGATACTCCAGTGGGTTGTAATCATAAGTGCCACTTTCTGAAGCAAAATCGAAACCTCCAATAACCACATCATTAGGAAAGCCTTCCCAGCTGTTAACCATATTGTCATAGGCCTGACCATAATCACCATTACCGCCCAATGATTTATGGGTATAGTCAACACCGCTGCCGATAATAGCTACTACTGGCGCGCCTTTCGCGTCGTTAATTTTTAACAGCGGATAAGGGTTCTCGTCTTTCGCCTGCAAACCTTTTGCCAGCATCTCGCTTTGGGCTGCAATATTCCCATCGGTAGCGATAATACTGTGAATATGTTTATGAGCCGCGAGTTTATCAGCAGTATCCTTAGCCATTACTACATGTAGCATATTAGCAATAAGGCGAATACGATCAGTAATGTATGCTGAAGAGTCTAGGGTTGTGATGTCGGCAAACAATTGTTGCTGTTGCAATGAGACTTGATTAATTGCCTCTTTACGGTTAACACCGTTCTTTGCGTACGAGGTGTCTATAGCGCCAGGCTGCTTTAACAGTATTCTATACTCGGCTACAGATTCAGCTAATTCAGCGCTGTTCGATTCTTGATAATTCTCTACCGGATGAATTAAGTAACTGCCTGTAGTATCTGCCAGTGCAGTAGTACTAAAAGCGGAACCAATCAGTAAGGTCAGGAGTGATGATTTTAAAACCATTAAAACGACTTCCTTTTTAACTTTCGTGTGTTGCAACGCAATAATTATTGATTATTCTTAGCGTTGAATATATTTACGCTGCAACATACGGTAAGCATTTTTATTAAGCAATTGAACGAGCTTTAGAACCTCTTTATTTTCGGTTGTTTATTTATCTTTTTATTATCATTAAAATTATTATGAACAATTTCAATGAGTTACAACAAGAAAAAAGCCAAATCAATTTATAATCAAACAATAAAACTTTTGACCACGTGAGCTAAATCAAGGCAATTATTGATAACATTGTCCAACCAAACATTGTTATTAATAAGGCGTGATAATAGATGTCGACTGGAACTCATTTGAGCTATGTCATAATGCTAAGTTATAGACATAATTGAACGGAATTGGTGCACGGATAATTATTAGAACCGCAGGAAAATAAGGGGATGAGTGTTAAGGATTTGGCTCTGTTCGGTGAAGGATTAACTTACAGTTGCTACCATTTCCTGAACTCGTTTAAGGATCTTATTAAAGCAATCAGATCCTGAAACGAGTTCAGGAAGGAGCGACAACTACCTTGAAAAAAAAACGGCATTCCATTTTTTACAGGATGTAATGTATGCCATTTTCACATTTTCAACATGGACGTTGTATATTAGAGCATTGCATGGAGCAGTTGCCGAGGATGTGATCAAAATGGTCATCCCTGAAGTTACAAATCTATTGCCGTTTTCAACATGGAAGTTGTATATGCCGTGATCACATGGACGTGAAAGAACGGCCCATGGCGATTTGCATTCCATCATCCTTGAAGTGAGTCAATTTTTTGCCATCCTTGGCGATTTGCATTCCATCATCCTTGAAGTGAGCCAACTTTATAAACATCCATGTTTAGTTGGCATTCCATCATCCCTGAAGTTACAAATCTAATGCCATCCCTGGCGATTTGCATTCCATCATCCCTGATGTGAGCCAACTTTATAAACATCCATGTTTAGTTGGCATTCCATCATCCCTGATGTAAAAAAGCCACCAAGGCTTGTTGCTTTGGTGGCTCAATAGATTTTTGCAGCATTAAACTGCGGGTCAGTTAACTAGTTTAGATTAGAAGCCTCCACATAAATCTCCATCATCGCAGCTAGCATTATTGAGTGGTCTGTAGGTAATATCCAGTAAATCTATGGTAAACGGGGTGGCCGTTTTATCTACATTTCCATCGTCTCGAGGAATAACAGTGCCATAGGCGGGGTAACAGACAGCAATGGTATCGCCGGCATTCCCTGAACAGCGTGGCATGTATGGCTTATTATGGGGTTGTTGCCAACTAAGAGTACCAGTAAACGTGGAATTTGGATGATTTTCCTCATCAGACGACATAATACAGGTAGATAAGCCATCACTAACTGCCGAACAGCTAATGTCATAGGATTGATCACCCTTGTTAGATTTTAACAACTGTAATAATACTCGGTCTTCAAAGGTGGCGGCAAATTTATTACCCGGCAGTACTCGCTGCTCAAAATCAAAGGTAAAGGCAACGCCTGGCCAGACTGTTGTGGTACCATATTTGACAGTATCTTCAGGCTGACATTGTGCCTGTAAAGAGTTAGCCTCAGCTTTACAACTAATTCTAGTATCGTTGGTTAACGCGTGATTCGATTCAAAACAGATCGGATACATCCTATCACCCACGTGTTTTGAGATACAAGCAATCCCATCTTCAACCCCCAAAGAGCTAGAGCCGTTCGCTGAAATTCCGGCAACCTGAGTGCTTAAGCCTAATACAGTTAAAGGTGTTTGCGCTGGCTCACCTGAGTCACCGCCAAAGCCTATTTCAACCCTCTTGATATCAATCTCTTTTGGTACGATACATTGCACTTCGGCGTCGTCATCACCTATATAAAGTGTAGTACCATCAGCAATTGCTCTATCATCTATGGCAACTTGAAATTCGCACAATAGTTGATTATTTCTTAAATCCAGCTCGCCCGGTAACACCTGCCAGTTTAAAAATGTATCTACTGAGCGAATAGCGTTATCGCTAAGGTCTAATAGGTTAAGACTCTCCAAAGCCGCTAATGGGTTTATTACAGTACTGCCTAGTAATTCATTATTGGCTAAGTGCAATTTTGTTAATAGCGTCATCTCAGTAACACCGGCAATATTATCAATTTGATTATTATCTAATGACAAGCTCGTTAATGCGGTTAGCTTGCTTAAACTGTCGATACTGCCAGCGATATTGTTATCACTTAAATTTAAATCGGTTAATTCAATCAGATCTTGTAGCGGCGTAATATCAACAATATTATTATTGCTGGCGTCAAGTTCGGTTAACATTATTAATGCTGATAAAGAGTCGATATCGACAATATTATTATTGCTAGCGTCAAGTTCGGTTAATTTTGTCATTGCTGCAAGTGAGTCGATATTAACAATACTGTTGTTGCTTAAATCAAGCTTGGTAAAGTTTGATAATGCGGCAAGTGAGTCAATATTAACTATTTGGTTATTATCAATGTCGAGCTCAGCTAATTGCGGCATATTGAAAAAATTGGGTAAAGTAACAACCTTACTGTAACTGGCAATTAATGAGGTAAGCCCAATAGAATCGTTCAGTGGCGATAAATCGATTACCAAGGTTTTAGCAACGTTAACTTCTGTTAATTCGGTAAACCCAGTAAGCGCGGTAATATTGGTAACGGCAGTGCCACTTAGATTTAATTTTGCCAATTGTGTGCTATTTTTAAGGTGATCAACATTTTTAAAGGTAGTATTAGCTAAATTTAATTCAGTTAAACCTGCCATACTCATTAAAAATGAAAAATCATAGGTTTTGTTCGAATCAGCCAGTGCAGCAGTACTTGAATTGGCCGCAAGCGTTAGCTTACTAATAGGTAAGTTTTGCAGCTGGTCAAGTCCAGATATATCAGAGGCATTAGTAAAATCTACCGAGGTAACATTGACAAAGTATTTCAGCGCTGGGCCAATGTCGCCATATTTACTATATTCAGCACAATCTAAGCTGGTAAACTCAGTAACAGGCACATTTAACGGAGCCTGATTCGACGTTGGCATCTCATAATTATTCATAATGTCTTCATTTCGACGAGCCATAGCATGTAAACAACCAAGCAGAGCATTGTCATGGTTTCTGGCATTTTCTTCATCAAAATCTTTAAGCGTTAATTGCGATACAAACGGTAAGTATTGGCTTGCATCATAAGGGTGATGATCAAAATACAAATCACTCGTGTCGATATCTTCAATATCTCGACCATTTTTATCTTTAATGATGTTTAAGTAACCGTCACCATCAATATCCTGGTCAAAAATATCAAACACAGAATCGTTATCGGTGTCAGGAAATTCGCTAATATCAGGGCTGGCAACAATTGAGCGAACAGTTTCGTCATACAATTCACTTTCGGGATCCAACATATTTAACACATTCGTGTATGCGATAGGGTCTGTTAATAGTGCAAACGTATCTGTAACGTCATCTGCTAGTGTAAATTGTTCGAAGTCACCACGCACATCAACTACCGCTTTGATCACAGCAGCAATCTCCAATATGTCATCGCGACTGGTATCGTAAAGGTTAGGATAAATTTCGTTGTAGGTAGCTTCGTCAGTAATAGGCTTATTATCATTTAATTGCTGAGCAACAAAATACTGGGCGGTAGATAAATTAGTAACATTAACGCCAAAGTTTTCAGTGATGGTGATAAAGTTAAGTGAACTTTGTTGTTGATAAACCGTATTAAAGCTGGCTAACAAAGACACCAGTTTTACTTTTGCTTGCGCCGGTATGGTGCCAAGTGCAGTAATTTTGATCAATTCATCAAAGTTACGCTCATCAACAATAACTTCAAGATCATAATGGCCTATGGCGGTGGCGATGGTGTTAAAACTTTCATCGCCAATTTCAAAGGTAACGTCGGCGTTAACCACTTCTTCATCGATAACCTGGCCGAAAAATAACAGCTCTTTTTTGATCGGAAGGGCTGTAAACTCTGCAGACGATGAAGCGGTTAAACCATCATTATCTGTTACCGTTAAAGATACGGTAAAAGACATTTTTTCGCTAATGCTGGGAGCGATAAAACTTAACTCGGCACTGTCAGCAGCAATTAACTCAACGGTATCGGTGTCGACACTCCATTGATAACTGGCAATTTTACCATCAATATCATTTGCATCGGCGCTAAACGTGGCCAGCTCCCTTTCGGTTGCACGATTGCTACCGACAATTTCAACGGTTGGTGCCTGGTTAACTAGATCTGGAGCTTTAGATTCTCCATCACTACCACCACCGCCACCACAGCCGCTAAGGATGCTTGCTGTTAGTAAACAGCCACCGTAAATTATTTTATTATAGTTTTTTATAAACGCCATATTGATACCTGTGTTCAATGAGAATTTTTCAGTTTGTTGATGCCACTGATATAAAAATAACAAAGGCAGACAAACGACTTAATTGCTGCATATAATTAAACGTAATTAACATGAAGAGCAATCAAGGCAAACTCAAATAGTGCACTTTAAGTCATCTATAAAATATCTATTAACTTAAAAATCAGCAACTTACACACAGCAGCCAGATAAAGTTATAACCAGTCAAAGGGGTAGATTTAGTGAGAAAGCTAGGGATACGGTCAGGAAAGTTAAATGATGGTTATGCAATCGAACAGGTCATACCAAGTCCATTATTTATCTGATCATTTAGACTGGCTAAAACGAATAACTACGGCGTTAACCAAGGCGGTTAAAACAGTAAGCCACAGATTATTGGAAAAGTAGTTATTGCACTGAAGCCTGAGTAGGCTTCAGTGTGGTAAAGGTTAACGCAAATGAAAAACTCGTTTACAGCGGTAGCGAATAGATATCAGCATCTAGTACCCCATGGCGAGTGATAATTACGCTTCCATCTGCCCCGGAAGAAATGCCTTGATAAGGTCGTATAGAAAGCACATCAAACTGTAGTACAACTTCTACGCTTTGGTCTTTGTTGACCTTCATCAGCAAATCTTGTGTTTCTGTTCTTTTTAAAAAGTAAAGGTGATCTTCTTTGACATAAAAGCTGGCAAAATCTTTACTTCTGAAATCTTTTGTAATTTGGGTAAACGTATTGCTTTTAAGTTCAAACTTCCAAATGCCGTTAAGATCAAACCTAGATACGTACAAATCTCCATCGTTCCCCTCTTGTGCAAACACTTCGCCTGAATGAGTAATTTGTTCTACTTTTTGGGTTGACATGTGATATTTAAAAATGCCCCACTTTCCGTCTTTAAAGCCAGAAAAATACAAACTCTGTTCATCAACTGACCAACTAGGATTTTGTATTGGCATACCTAGATTATCTTCTTTAATAACCTCACTGCCGTCTATTTTAGAAATGTATAAATAAGGCTGTTTTTCTCCTGTAGGATCAACACGCATGGCAAACCAACTTCCATTATTAGATACGGCGGGAATAGAAACAGTGCCTATGTTGTCAGTACGTTGTGTAGATACATATTGGTTTCGTTGCCATACTTCCCAATTACCAGATCGATTAGAAACAAATAAAATGCTGTTGTCACTGCTTACATAGTGGCCATACAAATCACGTGATGAGGAGGCAACCCTTCTTATTAGCTTACCGGAATCAATAGCAAGTTCTTCGACATGCTCTTTTGAATAATGTCTGGTAAAAAATAATTCATGGGTTTTATTGTTGACAGCTAACGTGCCTGGTGTTGCTGTTTCATCAATAAGTTGTTGCTGGTTATTTTGTAAATCGATAGACACTAGAACATAAAGGCCATTTTCAGGTTTGATGACGAATAATTTTTTATTACGCTCATCCCAAGCAATACTCAACATTCTCGCTTCAAGTTGTAAAAATGAATTCTCACTAACATTTTGTTGTTTATAATCACTAATAACCACAAGCTCAGAAGATTCTATATAACTGCGAACAATGACTAGCTTTTCATCGTTTTCAACAAAGGTTACCGATAAATCCTGATGGTTTTCTTTCGGGAAGCTCACTTGTTTTTCGCTATTGCTGGCTAAATCATAACTAAATATAGCCACCCTGTTATCCAATACTTTATTGTAAACTAGAGTTTTACCATCCTTGCTCCAAGCTAATGGGTTAGTGTTCGATGCAGCTTTACAGCCATTAACTACAGTTCTATTTTCATTAGAAATTAAACTATAAATGCTAATCACACACTCTTTATTTTCTAATATTTTTTGATAAGCGATTTCAGTACCTGTTGGTGACCAAACTGGCGATATTTCTCTATTTCCTTCAGTGGTTAACTTTCTCAACGGCGCTTCTGAATTTTGCAAGTTTTTGATATAAATTTGTTGTGTTTTTCCTAATGGTCGCCATTGAAATGCCATAAAAGCACCATCTGGGCTAATGTTGGGCTGTTTTTCAATCCCTTCATAATTGGTTATATGAGTTGCATGTTGAGTAACTTTTTCTACCTGTATTGTTGGTGACATGAAACGAATTAAAATAGCGACTAGTACGACAATAATGACGGCAACGGCCCCATATTTTGCTGCTTTAGAGTAACGGCTAACAAACTCATTATTTACACTGTTTTCTTCAATCCCTTCAATATCGGCCAACATTTGATAACCAACTTTTTGAATGGTAGCAAATACTTCATCAGGCTCAGCACCTAAGTCAGTAAACGCTTTTCGTAATTGCCAAACCGCATTAGTAAACCCAGTTTTACCAACGCCTTCGTTACCAAGCCAGATAACCTCTATGGCTTTATCTTTACTAACGATATGCTCTTTTGAAATAATAAACAGCTTTAAAATTTCAAAGACCTTGGCAGATAATTGCTCAGTTTTTTCAGCTGAAGAAATCGTCATGCGGGCGCAATCGACTTGCCAACGGCCAACCTGATATTTTCGATGTGGTACTTCAATCATTATGAAATATTGCCCTTAAGATAATTTTGTTAAATATAAATAAATTGGTAATCTACAAATTTGAATAGTTAGATGATTTAAATATATTTTTATGCTCTCAACAAACTATATTATAAATGAATTTTAGTTGGAAACATTAATTGATTTAATACAATTATAGCTATGTTAACCAAAGAATATTTTGTTAAGTTTAGTTTACATTTTTTACTTACAAAAATTGCTGAAAAGAAAAACAAAAAAAGCTCCTAAAGGAGCTTTTTTAAAGTTTTTAAATTAAACGATTAATGTACAGGGAATGTTCTAGTTTCTGTAACACGCTTACCGTTAATCATTACATCAAATTCTAAAGTGAATGATGAATATTTTTCTAAATTATCACGATACCCATAAGTAGGGCTAGTCGGGCTGTTATCTGTAAAGTCATCACCAAATGCAGGGATCTTATACATATATTGAACCCCTTTAGCTTCAGGGATAGTGTTAAATACAATTGATTCAACGTCATCACCATAAACACTTTGAATTGCTGTTAACGTACCGTCTTTGATCATCGGATTTCTAGAATAATTATTGCGAGTACTGTGCGATATACCAGTAACATAGGCTTTTTCAGCAGGTACTTGCATAATTGATTCATCAATATTCAAATCACCAACAGAAAACATACCGCCGGCAATAACATCTAGTGTTTTCACAACTTCTGAAAGCTCTCTAACTTCAATTTCAGCAGGTTCTAATTTCTTTTCATAGTCATTAGGGTTTGCTTTCGTTGTCGTTTCTTCGGCTTCAACTGTCGTTTTATATGAATATGAAACTAATCGAATAGTACCATCCAATTTAAACGGTGAAATAATCCATTGTTCTCCGGCTTTTTTCATCGCAGCAGGCATAAAGTCAGGGCGCACCATTGGTGTCCATGTGTCTACACCTTCTTCACCGCCATCAACTTTACGATAGCTATTCGGTAAGAAGTCATTTTCAAAATGCAAGAAACTGTAGTTATCACCATTGCCTGAGCCTCGGTTAATTTGAGAGCCTGGTAATGGGAATACAGATTTTTGATAACCAGCTATGTATTCAGACACACTACTAGATATAGAAGCTTTAGATTCTTCACTATTAACTGCAGATTCAGCCCAAAGCCCGCTATTTAAATCAAGTTGAACTGATCTTCCCCATTCAGCCATATCATCAATGCTGTTAGTATTTTCAATCATAAGGTCAGCTAATGAAGGCGATGCTGAAAACGCACCAACCAATTCATCTTCTAAAGTATAAAACTCACCAGACACACTACTTTTTGCGATTATTTTGAAATCATAAGTTGCATTGGTAGCAATGGCATCGCCTGAGCCTATAATTGTTAATACCGTTCTATCATCATTCCATGTATAAGATACATTATCATCTGTAGAAAATAATGTTGCGCTTGTCGCTGAAACTGAGGTGTTTTTCCAGTAACCTGAGTAGTGGCCAATATCCATTTTATAGCTATTAACATTCTCTAAAACATAGGTCATTGGAACATCAGTGCCATCATCCATCATAGGTACTGCGATACCATATGAATTCAAGTCAAGATTACCCTCTTCATCTGTTTCATAAACTGGCGCACCAAGCTCATCAACTAGCTGTTCATAAACTTTACCCCAGTAGTTTACTTGATTCCAATTTCCTTCTGCATCTTGGCTTAGTTTTGCTGTGTGCATATTTTTATGGAACGTTGGTTTCCAGTATGACGCACTGGTCATATTTTTATTTGCCCAGTCGTATTTATAGAAATAAGACAAGTAAGATTCTTTAGATTCTTCCCAAGCATTATCGTTTACTTGGTTGATGTTGCCTTTAAATACTAAAGAGTTCTCAGTATAGTCCGGGTCATCAATCATTACCTTCCAGTCAGGGTCATTTATCTGATAGAATTCAGTAGAAACATCTGGTTCACCACTAATAGGGAACCCGTATGAAGTCCAATCATCACCGCCACCAGGTAGTCCATCACCACCAAAACGATCACCTAAATTAACTCCTGACCATGAATTATAAGCAACCTTCCAAACATAGTGCTTACCGCTAGAATGTGGGTAATCATCTACTGTGCCACCAATACCATCGGCGCCGAGGAAGTCTGCCATTGTTTTAATAACACCTTCAGAATTCACATACTTTAAATTAAGAGCGGTATTGTCTTCAGTGGTTAACGGATTTCCATCAGGGCCAGCTGTATCATCAGCGGTACCAAGTTTAGCATCTTTACCACTTAATGACGCAGTAGTGTAAATAATGCCATCAGCACCTAAATATGATGCCATACTTGGAATATCATCTGCTGTGCCTTGGAGGTTATCTGGTCCCCAAGTATCATCTTCGGTATTAAATACGCCATCAACGCCTTTAATTTCATCAAAACTGTAGACATTACCAGCTTGGTCATAATAACCACCAGTAAAAGTAGTACCATCCTTATAACCACTATAATCAGAGTTCCACCAAGTATTTATCCCCATTGGGATCTCTACAGTGCCACTTGAATATCCATCCATACCTTTTAATTGATGATCAAACTTATAACCTTGAGAATAAGGTATGCTTGAGTGCATCGCTAGGGCATTGATATTTATTGTATCGCCTTCCAAGTCAACTGTTTTATAATCGTACTTTGCATCACCAATAACTTCAGCAGGGTGCGAAAACTTTACAACGACTTTAAATTGCTCACCAGCAACTAATTCAGATTTTAAAACTTGTACATCAAACTCGCCTAATTCTTCAACCAGGTCGTCTAACTCAGCAGCAGCAGCGTCTTTAATTTCTTCGCCTTTGGCTACATCAACAACAATATTTAACGAAATATTGTCATTTTCATCAAAATCAGCAGGGCTAAAATAAATTTCTTGACCAAGAACCATTAAACCACCAGCTCTTAATTCAGCTTCTGAAATTGAAAAACTTGCCATACCGTCAGTAATACTAACTTGTGAAGTTGTACCACCGGTAAGGGCAAAATTAGCATTGCTTGGTAAATCTAGGTAAGCATTGCCTTGTGAGTCAACAAAATTTAAAGTCGCGCTAAAAGATGCTTCTGAATTTCTATCAATAACATCAACTGTGGTATTTTTGCCGGCTGTTAAATTAGCAACTTTTACTTTTTCGCCAGACATTTCAGTGGCAAATATTTCATTATTGCCTAAATCAGCAACAACAACATCAAAGCTTGAATTATTATCTGGTACTGAGAAGCTGTAAACGCCATTGTTTTCAGTGGCGATAATATCAGGGATGTTACCCATATAGCTTTCTGATTTAGCGGCTAACTGGTTTAAGCTGCTACCAGGGATGTATAATGTTAAACCAGTAACGTTGTCACCGGCTAGATCATCAATAGTAACGGTTGTTGTTACCGTGTTACTTACAGCAATAGCTGGTAAATTTAAGTTAACTACACTTGACGACATTGCACCTTGTGCATAAGCGTTAGCGTAGTTACCTTGTGAGTCTGAAACAACCACAACATAAGCAGAATTTGGGCTTACATTTTCAAAGAAATATCCGCCATTTGTATTAGTAGTCGTAGTGTGTGTTTCACCAGCGGCATGTAATGTAACGGTTAAACCTGCAACATTTGCACGCGATTTACTTTGTACCACATTACCAGCAACAGTTGCCATGATTGCATCAGGAGCTTCTACAATAACAGATACAGGCTCTACTGATACGGCAGGTGTTTCAACGAAAACATCAGGAGTTTCAACAACAACTTCTGGTGTTTCTACCGAAACTTCTGCTGGCTCTACAGTGGTATCATCGCCACCACAAGCTGTTAATAATGCAGAAGAAACAACAACTGCTAACAAGCTTTTATTAAACTTTAAATTTTGAGACATAAATCTTCCTATTGGTTTTAACTAGTTAATACAGGCAACATTTTAATTTTTATCATTGGTTGCCTTAAACAGTGAGCTTAAATGCTCTTACATTTAGGCTTTTAAATACTGTGAACATATAAATAAAGAAAGCTGAAACACAAAACAATCAAGAACCCCTCGTATCTTTAACGTTAATTTATTTAAAAACATTTACTAATTATCTTTTCCTTTAAATAACAACACATTACAACAACAAAGAGAGCTCAAAAAGTTCCGTTATATTTAGCTACTTATTGAATTATCAAGAAAAACTTTAGCGATTTAGAATTTATTTAGGGCAAAAATATAACTAAAGATTGATTAAGTAATAACGAACGGTAGAGTGGTTGATGGTAAAAATAAGTCCAGAAGTATTTGCCCATTCATAATGTTGTAAATGGTTGAATGATATAGGTTCGTGCTGAAAAAACAGCTAAGTGATGTCATCGATAATCCGCTACTAGCATTCCGCCACTAACAGCTTAAAAGTCGTTTTATATTTAATTAGCTATACGATTTACTTTCGAATAATTCAGAGGTTGATAATCTAAAATGGAATGGTTGTTAATTTAAACTTTGCAATATAAACAAGGTTTCTATAATGCACGGGATTAAATTAAAACAAACTATGTTGAAGGTGATAGAGCCCCTCTGGTTGATAGGTTTATTAGCAAGCCATTTACGCAAGAAGAGACGGATAATAAAAAACCTGACATTTAACGGATTAAATATCAGGTTTTATTTATTAGTAAAGGATTTTTAATTAATGTGTTTGCATCAATTTAGTTCATTACCCCCGACAAAGCTCAACAGATCTATCACATTCTTCTTCCTCTTCAACCTCTCGATCAATAAAAGTAAATGTAGATAAATCTAAATCAAAGCTGAAAGCGTTATCTTCATCAGGTGCAGCATCATTTACTATAATGTCCGCTGCTGGTGTGCATCGTGCAACATGACCACCTTCAATACCGCGACACTGTGGTGCAACTTTAAAGGTATGATCCTGTTGCCAGGTAATTGCTGGACCTTGTACTAAAGGACTGGTTAATGTACAAGTACTTTGTTGAATTTCAGCATCAAAGATACAGGTGATGGTGCGTTCATCAGGGTGAATGCTGAGCACATTCAACAGTGAACGCCCTTCAAAGCTACTGACAAATTTACCATCGGCTTGACGACCATACTTCATATCTATGGTCAATGGAGGGTAAAGCTCAAAATAAGCTGCTTGTGTATTACATGTATACATATATTCACCCTCAACACCGTCACAATACTTACTGTTACTTAGTCCTGTCCAACAAATTGGCGCAATCATATCACCTGAAAATAAACAACGATCGGCTTCCCATTGGCCGTTATATGTTCTACCGGTTTTACCGTGACTACTTCCTCGAGATTGCTCACCTGTAATATTGAACATGCCAATTCTATCCATGCTTAATTCACTTATGGTTTCAGGAATACTAGGGTCTTCTATTACAATACACTCTGAAATAATCGCACCGGTTTCTTCATCATAAGTATTTAGATCATCGAGGCTTAAATTAATGCCAAACGTTTCTGCGTTAGCGATAAGTACACTGCTGGCAGCATCACAACTTATAGTTGGATTGTTACTGATAATAAGATCAACAGGCAGCGAACTCCAGCTATCTAGCGGGTTTACACTGGTTAAACTGTTGAAACTTAGGTTCAGCTTGTCAAGGGTTGGAGCAGGAGTAGGTTCCGTTTCAGTAACATTGCTCATCAACATGGTGAAATTGGTTAATTCGGTTAATTCATTCTTCGCTAAGTCCAATGTCTGTAACGCTTTGAATGCGGAAAAATCAGGCATAGTAGCAAAATTGTTATTTGCTAAATACAGCTCTTGCATAGTTGCCGCGTAACCTAACGTTTCTTCGCTGCTATTTATGCTCGTAGCATTGTTATTAGACAAGATCAATTTAGTTAAATTAGATAAGGCGGTCAACGAGCTGGCGTCACTAATGTTATTCGCAGCAAGGTTTAACTCAGTTAGTTGGCTAAGCGATGCAATAGGTGCAGGGTCGCTGATCTCATTATTGGACAAATCTAATGAATTACCGATATTAGTTAAATATTGCAGTGAGTCAATGCTATTGCCGTTACTACCAAGCTTATTATTGTTAAGGCTGATCTGAGTAATATTCGTTAATAAAGAAAAATCAGGTAACACACTGATGGCATTGTTCGCAAGGTTTAACGAAGTAAGCTGGGTTAGTGCCGATAACAAACTGGCATCAGTTATGCTGTTATTACTTGCATCTAACTCTTGTACATTGGTCAGGCCTTGTAACGCGGTAATTTCGCTAATAGCGGTATTACTCACATTTAACTTTGTTAACGCATTAGCGTTGCTAAGAGTAGATAACGCAAAGCCAGTAGTATTGGCGACATTTAAGTCAGTTAACGATTTTAAGCTGCCTAGTGCGCTAAAATCGGTTGCCGACACGCCGTTGATATGTAATCGGGTTAATTTTGTTAATGACGCAAGGTAGCTAATATCATCTATATCTGCAACGTTGACCTCAAGGTCGGTTACGTTAGTAAAGTATTCAATACCTTGTATTGACAAAATATTGCTAAAAGCAAGTTTGGTAAATTCTAATACCGAGGTGTCATCTAACGGTAATCGCTCTTCACCATTTTTATCGCGTTCTATATTCAAAGCGTACATATTTTGGTTTAAGCTATTATAAATATGGTTAACTTTATTATCAGAATATTTAGTTTCGCTTAAATAAAACTTGTCTTTGATCATGCCCACTGTTGGTGCGTATAACTGGTGGTCTTTTGGGTAGTAATCAATAATACCGTCGGCATTGCCCGAGTCATTATCTAAATCACCCGCGACATTGTCACCGTCAATATTGTCATCTTCATGATCAGGAATTCCATCTAAATCCCAGTCAGGAAATTCGACTAAATCTTCATTGCGCACTGTATCTTCATAAGCTGTATTTAATACATCTTGTGGTAATTGATTGTTAAATGTTGCAACAACTTCGCTATTACTGGCAAAGGCAAACGTATCTTTACTGCCAGCAGGTAAATTATATTCTTCATTATCAACAATCAACTTTATTGATGCGGCTAAATTCGCAACGTCTTGATACTCTATACTCGCGATGGCATCGTTAAGTTGTTGTTGCGTGCTAATATTTGAATCAGGCTCAAGTGCTTCAGCTAAAATATACTGCGCCGTTGAAAAATTAGTAACGTTTACTGCAAAATGTTCACCTTTAACCAGGTATTCATCTCTTCCTGCTTTTTCTTGCAATGTATTAAAAGAGCCAAGTACTGAAACTAACTTAACGCCAGTATGTTTTTCAGCATTACCTGTAGCTGTAATTTTTACTAATTGGTCGAAGTAGCGCTCTTCCACTTCCATATCGATAAAGTAATCGCCGGTGCTATTGGTTTTGCCGGTGTCAGTAGTAAACTCCAAATCACCAATGCTTAGCACCACATCAATGTATTCAAGCGGTTTATCCACTACCTTGCCAGTAATGGTTAAACTGTTATAAATGGGTTCACTGGTAATATCGAGTGTTCTGGTAGCCTGTGCACCATCATCATCGGTAACGGTCACAGTCATGGTGAAGGTGGTTTCTTGCTCAACACTTGGCGTAGTAAAGGTAACGTCTTTACTGTTCGCTCCGGTTAAATTGATTGCCGTATCACTTACTGTCCAAGCATAACTCGCAATTGTGCCATCAATATCTTCGGCATTCGCTTGTAAAGTAATATCGCTACGCTCTGTGCCTCGATCGGCACCAAAAATAGATACAGTTGGTGCCATATTGTCTGGTGTTGCCACATCAGATCCGCCACCGCCACCTCCGCCACAGCCAGCCAGTGTCATACTGGTAGCAATAACTCCAGTATAAAGTAATTTTGTTAACTCAAAATTGCTTTTCATATTCATTCCTCTTTTATGTGAGAGCCTATTTCTAGGTGTTTTTGCGATAAGTCTTGTTGTTATTTTTTGTCAACATACCGCTGTTTTTTATTTGGTTGGGCATTATTGCCCAACCATATTGTTTTTAATTAATTGCCTATAAGACATAGATAAATTCGACAGAAACTGTGCGACCAATAGACGAACCGCCATACACATTACCGTTGTAATACGGCCATATAGTGTGGCTTTCATCTTCTGGAGGGCGTGGATTAAAGATATTAATCACCTGGGTGCTAACTCTCATATTGTCGTTAATTTGATAACCCGCAGTTAAATTGAAGGTGTAGTACGGGTCTAACCTGTCTACTTGTCCTTCAAAGTAACTATCTTCATCGCTAAACTCTTCTGGCGGATTAAAAATAGGAATAGAGCCAATGCGGCGGCCACTAAAGGTAATCGCCAAATCTTCTTGTAACCAGGAAACGCTGCCGTTCATTACTGAGCGGGCATTTTTATTCCACCATAAATCACGGGTATGAACTTCTTCCGATTGTGCATCAAATTGTACTGTGGTATCTAAGGTGTGGGTCCAGGCCAAATTGAAATGCCAATCACCAAAGCTACTTTCGTATAAATACTTGGCATTCGCATCTACGCCTTCGATGGTTTGTTTCGCGGCATTGATATGCGATGTGGTTACATTGTCAATGACCTCTCCGGCAAAGCCACCGTCAGCTCTGGTTATTTTTGCCGAGTTTTCAATACATTGGGAACTACCAGGGACAATATCAGGACGTTCAGTTACCGGGAATGGGTAATCTTCTTCGTTACTTCTGTCCTTACAGTAATAATCGGTATTTAAAATGCCGGCAACGCTTTCACCGGTAACTACTTGCTCTTGCTCTATGGTGTACCAGTCGAAAGTAACATTTAAGGTATCGGTAATATCCCAAACAAAGCCAACACCGTAGTTGGTGCCTTCTTCTTCTTTTAGGGTTTTCGAACCTTTCGAGTTACCTTTAATCGATTGTGCAGTACAGTTTGCCTGCTCTGGATCAAAAGGCTCTATATCAGCTGGCAACTTACCTGTGCCATCACGCGCGTTGTCGTAATATTGATCTTCACAGGTCGAGTAATCAACACCAACTGTGTAATAACCACCGTCTGTAGCAAATACGCGATGCATATCTGGTGCGCGGAAACTTTTTCCCCAGTTAGCGCGCAGTAGCACATCTTCTACAGGTTTATAGGTAAACCCAACCTGCGGTGAAAAACGGCCACCAACAGCTGTGGTGTCATCTTCGTATTGGTCATAACGGCCAGCAAGCTTTAGATTCATGTCTTCAATGATAGGTAAGTCTAATTCGCCACCAACGGCATAGCGCGATCGATCGCCACCACCTTCAGTATCAGTTCGATTCCACCAACCTCTACCAGTATCATTAAGCATGCGATCATCTAGATTAATGCTATAGCCTTGTTTGTTCCATTCAGCTACTAAGGCAAAATATGCATCACCTGCAGGGAGTTCAAACGCCTGTCCAGTAACAACACCGGTTACAGTATTTGAATAAGAGTCGGCTACTGTTTTTTGACGACCGATTAAATTTTCACGCATATCGCTACTTATTGGGTCGTATAAATCTGCACTGCCTAAGCCGTCATAGTAAAATATGCCCCATACTTCACCTACATTACCTAAAAATGTATCGAGTACGGCTTCTTCTTTGAGCTGATTTGACGATGATGTATTGTCATTTTCACTGCGACTAAAAGTAATATCCCAGTCGTATTCATCAAACACTATGCCTTTGATGCCAAAATTTACTAATAAAGAACTATCTTCAATATCAGTGTCTTTAAAGCCAAGCTCATGCTCGGCAAACAAGCGTTGTTCAATGGTATAGTCGTAAAATTGACCACCTTCACCTAATGGCTCCATATTCCCTGAACCATCAGGTCTGTCTTCGATAATTGGAGTGTTAAGATAATGAAAACCGCCCTGAGTGAATGCATCTTGCTGGGAATATAAAACATCGGCATATACTTCAATCTCATCGGTTAAATCATAAATACCGCTAATATAAGCAGATACCGATTCACGTTCATTGCGAATGGTACGAGTACCGGATAAATCTACACCACAGTAGTTTCCGTAGTTGAATTCATCGTCGGTGCCCTCTTCCATAATGCGATCAGTGTATTCATAGCCAGATTTAGACGCGTCACATTTTGCAGCAGTCGGATCACGATACCAACTACGACTCTCATCAATATCTTCGGTTTCTTCATCGTCAGGGTAAAAACCTAAAACCGCCATTTGATCAACGGTTACAATGCCGCGATCTAAATAATGATGGCCAGCAGGTCCATCTTCCACTGAGTCCATAAACGAACGGTCTGATGAAAAAATAGGATCTTGCATTTGATATTCTAGCGACCCAGTGATGCTATAATTATCACCAACCATACCGCTGACTAATTGAAAACGCCCTTCGTCACCACCGCCTTCTGTTGTTGTGCCTACTTTCACACTAAAGGTAGTGTCTTCCACATCTTTTTTGGTAATGATGTTCATTACCCCGGCGATGGCATCTGAGCCATATACCGCAGATGCGCCAGCGGTAACTACTTCAATTCTGTCAATTGCCGCCATTGGGATGGTCGATAAGTTGACAAAGTTTGAACTACCGTTATACGGCGACGGGTAGTCAGCCATGCGGCGACCATTGACTAACACTAAAGTTTGGTTATTGCCGAGGCCACGTAGGTTTACGCTTTGCGCATTTGGGGTAAAACCACCGGTAGCAGCAGTTTCAGCTCCTTGGGTAATACCGGTGTTTTGGGTTAAATCTTTTAACGCATCAAATGCGGTGGCAAAACCTTTTGCCGCCATGTCTTCGGCATTTATAATGGTAACCGGACTAACCCCTTCCATGTCTACTGCTTTAATGCGTGAACCGGTAATTTCAACTCGTTCAATTTCTTCTTCATTTACTGTGCTTTCTTCGGTTGCCAGTTCAGTTTTTGCAACAGTATTAACCGTTATGTCACCTTCAGCTGCATAGGCAGTGAAACTAGTCACCGCACCTAATAACAGCGCAGCTCTGACACTCGCTGCGATCGCGCTTATATTTTTCAAAATTCTCTCCCACAAAAAGTCGAATCTTGTGCTCGACTTTGTCAGTTAGATCCTGATTAATCAGGATCTAACTATTATTTTTATTAATGATTAGTTATTGCTACATTTTCTAGTACTTTGACTAGTACAGTTACGAGTACAAACACTGAGCATCGCCAACAGCATGAAGAACCAGCCAAAACTGCCCGATTCACCAACGTCTTCACCGGTAACGCTTATCGCCATGGTTTGTGCTACCGCCGAGCGCTCGCCGTTGTGACCGGTCATTTCAAATAGAAAACGCTTACCGTCGGCATTGTTCGGTACGGTGAAACTAAGCACATTGTCATTAACGCTAAGCTCTGCTTTTGGTCCTTCAACTTGTTCCCAGTTATAGCTCAACATAGGGTTGTCAATTACCGCATCAATTAGTGATGCTGTAATGGTAACGATCGTACCTGGGTCGACATATTGCTCGGTAGCTGATAAATCAAACACTGGACGGCCCTGCACCATAACTTTTGTTGTCATATGTGAGTATTCGCCTTCATCTTGTTCATTTAACACTGAATAAACTGCTGGCGTTACATTGGTTAAACCCTCAACTTCGGCGTAATGAATAATTAACGACACCGTTTGCGCAGGTGCGCCATTAACGTGTAGATATTCCCATGTTAAGGTGTCACCTTCCTGGCTAAAGTCGATATTATCCCCTGCAGACTGTGCTGCCTGACCAGACACTTGCGACTGCTGCGTAAGTGATTCAACTATGCTGCCAGTAACTAAATCGATAGACATTTTATAGTGACGATCTTGACCGGAGTTGTTTTCGGCAATAGTGATGTCAAAGCCGGCACGTTCGGTATCGGCATCATTTGATAACAGGCTTAGTTTTACATCGTCTTCACCACGGTTCAGGGTGATGTTAACGATACCAACGTTATTTAGTTGTTGTTTTGAAGTGGCGACATTGAGTAAGCCGTAAAAACGCTCATCTTTAACCATGTCTTTGTCCCAATTTAACGTTGTCGGTACTTCGGCGCCACGGGCAACACTTTTTGGTGCTTTAACGCTTAAGCTATCATCATCACTTTCTACAACACTGACCGACAGTTTAAAGCTATCAAGCACCAGTGCTGATGGATCAAATCCTTCATGTTGTGAATTGTTGTAGTGATCGCCAAAGTTATGCACCATGACCCAATACTGACCATTTTTTGGGGTTGGATAGTCCAACATTTCGTTAGAGCCGGCGCCGTTGCTCCAAAAATAAACAGCATCTAACTCTTTTTGCTGGATCACACCGTCACTATTAAAATCTTCACCAACATAAATATCTAAATCAGGTGATGACGTCTCTAATACTTCGACCACCAAACGCGATGAACCCCACGGGATATTCAACGGAATTGCCACTAGGCCTGGTTTTCCAGGCAGGCGCACGTCTTGGTAGATTTGTGTTGGGTTTTTGGCTCTTTGTACGTTACCATCAAAGATATCGGCTTTGGTTAAACTCGATGCGGTGATCGTTAATTCATCGGTACCAACGGTAACAATATCTTCCACACTCACTGAACCACGATTACGGTGGGCATTAATTTCAATGCTTTCCGGTGTATCACCGGCATCAAATTCTACCGCTACCGGTAATGATACTTCCGGTATTGTGCTGTCTGTTGCGCTCATATGCACACGGCCGTTAACCCAAACATCGTCAAGTTGACCAGTTAGAGTTGCATAAAAGGTAACACTGAATTCTTCACCAACAACAACATCTATACTTTCACCGTCACGGTTACTAGAAAGCTCAAAACCTTCACTCAGATAGCTGTATGACAGTTCCCAACTCGCAGCTTTGGTGGCTTTAAACGTACGGGTCCAACTACATTCAAGTTCACAGTCACCTTTTGATAAGCTGGCAATATTGATTTTTGATGGTTCACCATGCCAATCGACAATTGGTTCACGAGTTGCATCGCGTAAATCACCCGGATCAACTTCTTCTTGTGGCCCGCCATCAGGATCATCGATTATCATTCCTGGAATATCGCCAAATGGGTCGGCGGTCAGGTAACCATTTTCGGTTTCATGCATAATAAGACCCGAAGCAATAGCCAGGTCAACGCGCGCCATACCGGCACCAGTTTGATGTAAATTCGCTGGTTCGAAGGTTTGCTCGCCGTCTTCAAACGCGCCATAATTTTTTAAGCCAGTGCTGGAGGTTAACATCAGTGCCGATTGCGTCTCTGCTGCTGACCAGTTAGGATGCGCGCCTTTAATTAGGGCAAACATACCGGCAACATGCGGTGACGACATTGATGTACCCGTCATATAAACAAAATCTTTATCGCTCTTTAATTGCTCAGGCCTGTTTTTATCGCCCATGCCTTCGCCTAAGCCTGCCGCCAATATTTTAACGCCGGCAGAAGAAAGATCTGGTACCAGGTAGTCATGGCTATATGGATCCGGTCCACGAGATGAGAAATTTCCCATGATGCCGGCAAAGGTATCATCTGCGACTAGTTTTGAATTACTAATGGCTACTTTATGGCCTTCACCTTGCTCTAGCCATTCGAGTAATTTTTTACCTGCTTTGCGCTTTAAATGCACTGCCGGCAATACATGGAAATCATCCATGGTCGTATCAAAACGTGTATCCGAGGTATTGATTAAGATCATACCGGCTGCGCCAAGTTGCTCAACCGCATAACTCTTTGACATGCGGCTTAAAAAGCCTTCAGTAGATTGACCACCACGGTTACAGATAACGACCTTATCTTTAACCCTCTCTGTAGGCATAGAATCAAGACCACAAGCTCCGGCAATGGCATAAACATCTACAGCATTCATATTGTCATGCACATGAGTATGTTCATAAGCAATTGGGCTATTATATTCATCAGTTGTATATGTGTGCTCATCATAGCTTTCGTGATAAAAATCATCTTCATCATCGCTGCTATGGGTATGAGTATGGCTGTGACTTCCCTCTCCTGTGTGCTCTACATCTTCGGCAAATACTACCTCAGTGGCCGCTAAACCAACGGTAGCGCCAGAGCCAACAAAATGATCAATATCAAAATCTTCAGCGCCGCCAGATAGCGTTGCCACTTTGTCATTAAAAGCACGATTGTGCGTATTAGCCGCAACCCCGGTAACCCAAGGGGCATTTGCCGGTGTTCCAATGGTATAGCTGCCATTATAACCAGTGTTACCAGCCGACGTAGCAATGGAAATACCCGCTTCACGCGCTGCTAAAAATGCCAGCGAAGTAACTTGATACCAAGGTGACTTTACTGGACCACCGATGGAATAGTTAGCAACATCAGCACCGGCTTCAACCGCATGCTCAATGGCTGTAATGGTGTAACTTTGATTACAGCTGCCATATGAGTTACATACCTGATAGGAAATAATATTGGCATGCGGTGCTACACCGCTAATTTGCTCGTAAGTAAAGGTTTCTTCATACACTTGTTCTAAAAGACCATCTCTTTCAGCTTCGGTGCGAATATTTCTGACCACATTACCGGCTGCAGTTGATGCAGTATGTGTGCCATGGCCATTGGCATCTTGACCGGTTTCGGTTCTGGCATCATCCATGGTTTCATTGATGATATCTTTTCCAAATACACCAACGCCAACAACACCAATAAGTTTATCGTTACACCAGTTCTCTTGCGCTGGAATAAATTTGCCACCAACTGTACGGTCGGCACAATCTCCCAGGTAAACCCCTTCACCTAACGGGTTAGTATGGTTATAACCATCGGCACCAACGTCGGCAAATGACGGATGAAATGGCGGTAAGTTCTCGGTATCGTAAATATCTTCAACCGGCTCCAGGTATGAGGCAATACCACTGTCAATAACGGCAACAATGACACCTTCACCCTTATGGCCTGGGATCTGATTATCGGCAGAGCCGTTCCACACTTTATCGGCACCAGAATACGCTGGGCCACTATCGGTATCGAGTTGGTCGATACCAACCTGCTCTACCGCTTTTATGCCATCAAGTTGCAGTAACAATTTCGCCTCAGATGGCGATAACTCGGTAACAAAGCCGTTGAGAACAATAGAGTAATCACGCTTCACATTGACTTGGCGCTTTAAGCGCAATTCCGCGTGAAGCTTGGCTTCTGTTTGCTTGGCCGCCAGATAGCCGCGATAGCGCTTAGACGCCATACTCTTGGTATTTAACTTGCCACCTTCGCTGGCATTACTACCTTTACTGGCAAACACATTGGTTGCGGCGTAGTTGCTATTAGCACCATCATAAGTCGCTAACGGCGCATCCTCTAAAATAACAAAGTATTCATTAGCATTGCTGCTAGTTGCTTTGGCCAAATTGGCTAGCACTTTCGCTGATCCTTCATTGTTGGCAGTTGCCCAATGAAGGGGCTGGCCATCTTCGTTGCCAAATACTGCGGCATTCACGCTTACACTGGTGACAATACCGGCGGCAAGCATAGTCATTGATGAAATGACCTTGTTTTTATTAAATTTCAAAATATATCCTTACAGCAAGCGTTATTTAGCTTGCTGAATGCTCTTAACTAAACGACGGCGGGTTAGCGCGATAACGGCAAATAGCAACATGGTTGCAGCACCACCTGAGGAGCCTTTAGACTCTTGCTCTGTATCTTCACCGTTTGAATTTTCATCTTTGGCGATATTAAAGTGAATATCGCTGGCTAAGGTATGAACACCGTCGGTAACCAAAATACTGGCGCTGAATTCACCATTTACCGTAGGCGTACCAGTTAATATGCCAGCCTTGTCTAAGTCCAAGCCTTGCGGTAATTCGCTGGCGCTAAACACCAAGCCTATGCCGTCGATATCGGAGAAATAATGAGCAAAGCTGATGTTTTCAATTGCCTGATGTTGAACCATGGTAATATCACCTATGGCGGAGAGCAGTTGCGGAGCATTATCATTGGCATTGCGCACATTCACCTTAATGGTGTCAGCTGCTGATTGATAATTACCACCACGGCTTGAAACTGTTAACTGATAGGAAGCAATGTCTTCAAAATCAAGCATTTGTGGGTCTCTTACCGATAAAACCCCTTGCGATGATAAATGAAATGGTGCGCCAAAACCGCCGTCGAGCAGCCAAAGGTCGTAGTACTCACTACCTCGACCATAAGTCTCTCTAATGTACTTGCTGGTGGTTCGCACAGTGCCAATTACATCACCAATTTGGGAATCTTCAGACACACTAAACTCTTGCCCTTTTGCCACGCGTACATAAGTTGAGTTGTTATGAGCAATGCGTTTAAAGCCTGATACTGGATCGAATACATAACCACCTTCACTACATATCACCGGATTAATTTTGGACGTTGGGTTGTGAATTGTACCGCCACAGGCATTGTCGCGAAGATAAGACACCAATGCGCGCTCACCTGGTTGCAAGGTAATTTGGTTAGTCCAGTTGGCATCAATATCGGCAACGGCTGCATTTTTCAGTTTAATTGCCACACCGGTAAGAAATGAGTTATCGCTAATAACCGGTGGCGGCGCGATTAAGCCAGTGATATTAAAAGACACGCGCCAGAACAATTTATCTTCAATATCACCATTATCACGAACCAAGTTCTTAGCGTGACAAACCGCTGTTGTTGATTCTTTGTAAAAGTCACAAATCAGGCCATCAGGGTTACGGTTAGGCGAGCGAAATTCAAATTCAAAGGTTTTTGAATGACTAGCAGTACACGTTGTAGTTTCTTGTTCATCATAAGAGCCACAGTGAAATTTGAACTCTTCTTTATCCTCTCCTACAGACAAGGCGACCCATTCGGCTAAGTCGACATCTATCGTGTCTTCGTCATAAATTTTAATGCAATTGTCGTTATTATCTTTGATAAATCCGGCACTACATTCTACGCTTACAACTTCTTCTTGATCTTCGATTTCACTGACAACACTGTGCCCACCTAAATTGAAGTTATGGGTTAACACGTCATCATAGTAGCCCGGGATGTTATCCCGATCGGATGAAAACTGCAGACCGATGATGTCGTTAAACGTCTCAGCATTAATAGGACCGTGGAACAGTTTATCCGTACAAATATTGGTCACTATGGTATCACCACCAGGTACCGCAACCGTTTCTAATTCAGTCCACTTGTAGCGAGTTCTTGGATTCCATGGGTTGTAAGGTAATTTTTGGTCAACATACTGAGTAGCAAATTGCTGTTGTTCGTTTAAACGAAGATCTAAACGGGTTAAATGGCCGGCCGTATTTTGTAACTCGTCCAAAAACCTTGCTTTGTTGTCAGCCATTTCAATTGACTCTTTGTTGTACAATTGAATAGACGTCATTACTCCGGCAAAGCGGTCAAAATGTTTTGATGTCGGCAGTTGAATTTCATCAAAGTAAGTGATTGCCAGGCTTAGCTTGTTGCCTGATAAACATTGCTGTTCAGCAACGATATCGCCAGCAATGGTTTTAATGATATTACCAGTGCGCGGGGTACCTATTCGATAATCTTCACTATGATAAATTATCGGCATAGCATATAAAGTTTGCGCTACATTAGTGACGTTCTCCACTTCCACACGGTTATAGTCTTGAGTAACAGCATATGGCACTTTATTTCGCCAATTAGCATCGTGTGGCGGTCTAAAGTCGTTATCATTTGCGCGGATATTGGTCCAGGAGTCTTTGTTAAAACTGTTATCAACGGCAAAGATTCCACCACGACTTGGCATAATTAACCAAGGGATATGAATTGATGCTCCAGGGCTTACTTCATGCTCTAGGGTAATGTTTCCGTTGATCGCATATTTGTCCCAATTTGCACTACGAAAGTCCTGTGTGAGTGCAAATGGATTTGCTGCCAACTTATTTTCATCAACGGTAATTGTGACAGGTACGCTGACTTCAGTAAGAGGCGGCAGGGTAATTTGTGATGGGAACGATACCGCAACAGCGTTATTATTGACTTTATCACCATTTTTATTGATCACAACATTATAGTGTTGGGTTTTATCAGACAGGTTTTTAATCACCACCTCTTTGCTGAAGCTGCTTTGGCCAAACACTTTTACTTGTGAGAAGTTCAAGCTTGGCTGGTAATTGCCCTTTTGATACATCAATGCATGTGATGTTGTTGCTGCTATCGGGTTTACCGAGCCGCCGCCAACTTGGGCAACACCGTGGGAGTTAGCAATATTGTTAATGCCGGTATTAACCAACAAGGCTTTCACTTCTGCTGCGGTTAATTGCGGATGAGCATCCATAATACTCGCTGCAGCGGCAGTAGTACGAGTCAGCGCTAGCCTGTCATTGTCTTCTAAATTAACATAACCGGTATTACTGGCCACGCGCGGTGCGATCATTTCATCGGTTACCGATACTACATCAGGTTTTAATACCGACACCGGACCACGGGTTGGGCCGACCGGACTGTTGGGATTAATCGCATAGCTGGTATCTTCACGATGGGCAAAACCAACGGTTAGCGCCTCTGGGGCCATGCCTCGATAGGCAATATTGTAATAAGTCTCATTTTGGCCAAAATTACCAGCACCGGTGATCACTAAAGCACCGGTTGCGGCAATATCACGTACAAACTGTACACCAACGCTTGAATTAGAATGGCCCGTATCATTATCATCGACAAAGGTCCAGCCACCAACAGATCTGGAGATCTGGATAATATCTGCACGGTCAGAAATATCGCCATCTAAATTAGGATCAATCGCTAACTCTAATGCCGCGACAAATTTCGCATCAAAGTAGTTATCTCTAAATACATCGCCTTCATAGGAAACACCTTCCACCTTGTATGCCAATATTTTGGCATTAGGTACGGCTTGCAATACGGCTAATGCCGTAGCAGAGCCATATCCGGCTTTGAATTCTAGCGAGTCCCAACGTCTATCGGTGATATCTGAATGATACTCAAGCGGGTTGTAATCATAACCGCCACTTTCTGAGACAAAATCGAAACCACCAATAACCACATCATTGGGAAAACCTTCCCAAGCGTTGGTGACGTTTTGAAAGGCGACGCCGTAATTATCGAGCTTATCGTTTTTTTCACCACCTAAAGCGGTATGAGTGTAATCAACACCTTGGCCGATGATGGCAACAGTGACATTGTCACCGGCGTCATTAACTTTTAAAAACGGGTACTTAGAGTTAAAATCGCCGCCAGAAAAACCTTCGCTATCATCCTTTGCCGCCATTTGCTGGTTACTTTGCTCATCTAAACTGAAAATAAGAGATACAACAGCGACATCGGCATGAGTTTTCAAAGCATTGGCCGCATCTTCATTCAGCTCAATGGTCAACATATTGCTTAATAAGCGCGTGCGCAATGCAAGTTTGACGTTGTTGTCGTAACGTTGAGCGAAGGCAAAAACATCGTTTTGAACTTGCGTTATTTTGGCAAGTTTCGCTTTGGTCTGTGGATCTTGGTGTTGTAAGCCTGCGGCATCAGCTTTAAGCGTGATGGCATAAACTCCTCGTGCTGGCTGCTTGGCAAATGTGCCTTGCATAGCCGGTGCAGAGGCCGCGGTTGACGTATCACCACTATTAGCCTGCGCGATTGCTGGTGACAGCAAACTGCTAGCAAATACTGCGATAGCGGTTGATTTAAAAATCATAATGTTCTCTTTAATGTTTCCAAAAGTTTCAACTTTAATGCTTAGAATTAACTATGTATTTAAAGCCCGTCGGTTATTGTTATTATTAAAATTGTTGATAAAAGTCGTAAAAATAAAGTTTTTGCGAATGATTAAGATAAAAAATATAAATATGACGAAGCCAGTTTGACCAGTCGCACCAGCGCCTTTCCTATCTGGCGCTAACACATCGATGGTCACATTTGCCGTTACTATATTTCCTTGCTCATCGTGAATTTGATAACTCAAACTTTCACTGCCACTAAAGCCAGCTGCAGGCGTGTAGCTAATTTGATTACTGCTTATGCTAACGTCGCCCCGCCCTTGGTAAGTGATTGAAACAAGGGTTAGTTCATCATTAAGGTTTTCATCGGTGTCATTGTTTAGTACATCGAGATGGTTTTGGCTTTCAAAGCTCACCTCAAAATGATCAGAGCTGGCAACAGGAGAGAAGTTGTTATTGATGGCAAAAGTGTTTACTGAGACAGCAAAAAAGATATTATCTACACAGCTTATTTTTACCCGGGCTGTGCTGGTGTTAATTTTTGGCGTTGCAACATCAAACTCACCATTGTTATCTACCTTGCTCGCCAAACGAGTGTTAAAGTGTTGACCACCATCGCCAGATAAATCAATGTTTACATATTGACAGTTTATTTCGTCATTTTGAGTATTGGCAACATCCCAGGAAATAGTACTGGTTGCAGTTTTAAACCAAAGCTCATTGGCATTTGGCGACAAAATTTGAAACGGCGTAGAGTTTTTCAAAACTTGTAATTTTACCGCATCAACGGCAATACCACCTTTGTTATCACGCACTGTTACTTTAAAATTTAACTCTCTGTTAGTAGTGGCGTAGCTTTCCCCTATCACTAAACTACCCGATAAAACACTATCCATATTAGGGAATATTCTGCTTGCTTCGTGGCTTGGTTTGTTTGAGCGAAATAACGGTTTCAATCCGTCATCTTGCATCGTCTCTATATTGTTAGATGCGCTGCCTAAATCGAATTGTTCAAAGGTAAAGGTAAGTTCATCAAAATCACTGTCGCTGCCGCTGGCGGTTAATTCAAATGGAGTTTGTGCTGGGATAACATAGTCACGGCCAGCATCAACTGTAGGCGCGTTATTTGTGGTTGCAAAGGTTTTCCCACAAGATTGGCCTATTTGCCATGGATCAGCAGTTAAATATTCAGACATTTGTTCGATTGAATGGATATGAAAGTAATCATCGGCACTTGCTTGTAAGTTCTCGCCATCAATCGCTTGACTCTCGCTACCACAAAGTCCGGCATAGGACATTATGGTTGAACCACTGCCAGGCTCATACGCAGACAAAAACACACGATTGCCACCAGAGCAATAGCCACTTTGACCATTAAATGAGTGTTCAGCGCCAAGCTGGTGACCAAGCTCGTGCGCAACAAAGTCAATATAAAAACTATCACTAACAGGGCGTTCACTTCCGGTTACGCCCATCGCCTTTATTGGGTAGTATTCTTGTTCATCTTCGACATAAGCATCGTTATCACACGTTGCGGCGACCACGGCCAAGCCGCCACCTCCTGTACTAAGCACATGACCAATATCAAAGTTATTTATGCCAAGAGTTTCCCGTAATACTTGAGGATTGTTATATACGTCTTGGTAGGTGTTTACGTATGGGTCACTAGCTGAGTCTAAATAAATAACGTCATCGCTGTGCTCAGCGAGTTGTAATTTAATGCCAAGTTCAACTTCAAACACTTGGTTTAAGCGGTTTACCAAAGTAGTAATGGCTGATAAAACCGTGGCTTTACTGCCTCCATGAAACTGGCTGTACTCACCGGTAGCAGCAAACGCAATGCGATATACTTTGTTTATCGCTTGCGTGGCATTTGACTTTTGCGCCATTAAAGGTTGCGCTTTAGCGACCTTCAATACTTGTGATTCAATAGCGGACGTTGTCGATACAACATCTTTTTTATAGTAACTTTTATACTGCTTGTTAACCTTTCTTTTGCTTTCTAGGTTAGTAACGCTGTTGTCATTTTCTATGCTATTTAGGTTTTGTCTGAAATTTTGTTCAGGGTCGATATAAATGGTTTTATTGTTGTAGTTGATTACGCCATGAAAGCCCTGTTCAGTATAATCAAAGCGGCCGTAATTATTTTTATTGTCAACTTGCACACCCTGGTAGGTTTTTATATTAGGGTATTTGGCGGCTAACGAAACTGGTAAAACATCAGATTCAGTAAATCTAAATTCAACCATGCTGCCATCAGGCATTGGCAGGGTAATGTTTTTCTGAGCTTGTTGCAGTTTGTTTTTTATTAAGCTGATATTGAGTTCAAGAAGGCGAGACTGATTTACCGATACTTTCTTGCTGGCAAAGTTATCTTGCTCAATTGGTGAAGACGAAACGTCTTGCCATATTGACTGGCTCGCATATGCAACACCTACACAAGCATAGAGCAAGTAGGTAAATAGTAGAGCGACATTTTTAAGTAATTTAGATAGCGTCATAAAAACCATGTGTTTAATAATAAAAAACGCTAAATTGCTATAAAGCTAATTTAGCGCCATGGATGCTATCTTTAATTGTGGTATTAGTTAAGCTGAGCTAATCTGCGAAATCTTTTTTTTTCACCTTTTATTCATCTTTAAATTATCTTTTATTATTTATACGATACACATCAATAACTTAAAGCCAGAAACAACATTCAGCTATGCGTGTAGTTAAAGCATAAATACTATAAAAAAGGGCCTTTATTCAGAAGAAAAGCTACATATTTAGTCATATGATGTACAAGAAACTAAATAGGTTTATATAATTACTGCTTTATAATTTCAGTTGAATAGATATTTGCATCATATACGCGGTTACGTGTTAGCAAAAATGTTTGCTGATCTGCAGTTGATATGCCAAAGCCTTTATGGATGGTATCTGAGGGAAATTTGGTAGTGATTTTAAATGTATCCTCACCTAAATAATTCAATAAGATATCACTTTCATCATCACGGTAGATAAAATAGATACTGTTATTTTCCCAAAAGAAGTTTCCAAAATCGCCTTGCTGTAACCCTTCAATAATCCGAATTGAATTTTGTGTTTCAGGGTTAAACTGCCAAATTCCATCCTCACCTTCTTTCGTTATATACAGCATATTATCATCGCCCTCAATTGCGTATATATCATTTTCAAAGGTAACTTGGGTGATCGTTGAATTATAGATATTCATGGTGAATATTCCAGAGCCAGCTTTTGTTTTTGACGAAAAATAAATTGCATCACCGCTACGATTCCAGGTTGGATTTTTTGGCTCTAATTCGCCGGTATTCAGCGGGGTTAATATTCCGTTGGGCAAGTCGCCTAAGTAAAGTTGATACTCATTAGTTTCGTCTGCTTTTAAACTGACTACAAACTTATCACTTTTGGGTGACACTGCTGAGTTCAACACTTCACCAATACCGTTGGTTAAGTTTTTTTTACCTTTTACAGACTTTATCCATAAATCGATTTCTCCTGAGCGGTCTGAAACAAACAGAACGGCACCAGTGTTGGGGACATAACGACCAAAATAATTACGATAGATAGATTTTACCCGACTTACTTCTCGGTTATCTTGCAATAATGAGTCCTGGATTATAAATTCATGATCTAAATGCCTGGAAAAATATACTTTATTATTCGATTGACTAATGCTCAAGCCCGAGGATGAATCGATATAATCAATTTCTTCTAACGTCTGATCTTTTAAGCCATACCTTTGTGTAGAATAATTACCATTGTTGAAAATGGTCATATAAATAGAATTTGTACTGTAATGCCAATCAAGACCTAGAATACCTTCAAGGTCACTAATAAGAATTTTATCTTTTTTGTTCACCTCTGATTTAACTAGACTGGTTTTATTATCTTTAATTCTTACAAATACAAGTTGGCTGTTATCTTGAGAATATAACCCCATAACATCTTGTTCACTGGCTTTAGGAAAACTAACTGGCTTTGCTTGTTTTTTAGACTTATTACTAACTAATTTTAAGCTGAATAACTGTGCCTCACCATTAATTACTTTTGGATAAATGAGAAACTGACCATCGTCAGACCATGATAAGCCACTTTGTTGGTGTTGATAAAAGCAACCGGTATCTAAAATTTTAATTTTTTCGGTAAAGATATGCTTCGTACGTACCTGACATTCCCCTTTTTTGGTCAAGAGTAAAAACGCAACCGTGTCACCAGTGACCGACCAAACTGGCGACGATTTTTTAGCCTGACCACCAGTCAACGCTCTTATTGGTTTATGATTATCAAATAAGTCTTGAATATATAGTTGAGATTCGTTTTCGTCCTCTTGCCAGCGAAAGGCTAGATACCGTTCGTTGTAAGAAACCGCAGGCTGCTCTTCAATCCCCTGCAACTCTGTCACTTGTAAAGCCACATGATCTGCAAATTGATATTTATCCTCTTGGGTGTATAAAAGATAACTAAGACCAGCAATTACTATTAAAAGTAAAGAGGCAACCGACGCTATCATCCAGCCTTTTTGCCAAGGCTTTAAACTAGCATTTGGTTGTTGTGCTGCTTCTACCTCAGCGTCTGAAGCGATAGGCTTTGGCGTTATAACTAAAAAATACCCAACTTTATGTAAAGTTTTGAAAACCTCTTCATTTTCAGCGCCTAAGTCGCCAAAGGCTTTACGCAACTGCCACATAGCATTGGTATAACCTCGTTTGCCAACACCTTCATTCCCTTCCCAAATAACGTCTATGGCGTGGCTTCTTTGTACGAAACTGTCCGCATTTAAAATAAACAGTTTTAATAATTCAAATACCTTAACGGGCAACTTTATCGACTTTTCATCACTTGCTACCGTTAATTCATGACAATTAATGGTAAACCTATCAATTTTGTATTTTGCAAAAGTTAATTTAATCATGATGCTGTATCTCTAATACGTTTTCATTTCAGTTAATTTCTTCAGCTGAGGGAAAGTGCCATTGTTTATCTATCAGAGACGCTTGGGGTTTATATAATCTAACGACATAATGCCATTTTTTAAAAATGTTTAAGTTATTTATTGCTCCTGAGTTACCAAAGTTTATAGTAATACTGCCATCGACGTTTTTTTTCAATCTTGTACTATTTATGCTGTAAACTGCCTTATCGCTTATTTCATAATAACCGCGTTTATTGTATATACTGATAGACCAAAAGGCATCAACAGGCACATCATTTACCGTTAAAGAGTGCGGGGTTACTCCATCATCATTTTTAATATTCCCGAAGATATACATAGCATATTTTTGTGGTAAACCTCCCCAAGAAAAAGCTGCAGAATATCTATTTTTTTCAGGGTCAACCTTACTAGCTTGACCATAACCTTCTAGTAATTGATCTTTATCCAGCTCTGTTAGTAGTATTTTTTCATTAACTTTTGCAAAGCTCTCCTCGTCATATTCAGGCACAGAAAATTCACCGATACTTTCTTGCTTCAACAGCACGGAATCTTGCAATTTATGAGCTA
The DNA here is from genome assembly GCF_031583595.1 of Thalassotalea psychrophila. NCBI lineage: Bacteria > Pseudomonadati > Pseudomonadota > Gammaproteobacteria > Alteromonadales > Colwelliaceae > Thalassotalea > Thalassotalea psychrophila. The sequence continues at coordinate 1,859,311 of NZ_CP134145.1, read as the reverse complement.
TTAATAAACTTTCTTTATCTGTATGGTCAATAAAAGTTCGAATGACAAGAAAAGCATATCGGCTACCAACTTCACTTTTAGTTAAGGTGTATTTACCTGCATAATAAGCTGTAATTGAATGACTCTGATTAACAACCATTAATGATTGATACTTTCCGTGAGTTTCTGGCATGGTTATATCAAGGGGAGTAGTTAAATCAACGATAGCATAGGAATAAAGCGTATCTAAATTTACATGCTTAGTATCTTGATTGTTTAAATCATACATCCATCTGCTATGAAAAAATTTACCAAAGGCAGAAAATCTCTTTACGTATTTTTGCATTTGCCTATCGGTTTTTGCCGTTACAAAGTTATCGTTAGTTACAATAACTTTAGTTTCAGCCTTCATTGGGTTGATTTCACTTATTGTTGCAGAGTTGTCATGACATGACGATAGTAAAAAGATTGATACAAAAATGCAGTAAATTTTAATATGTACTAGCTTAAACATTGAAGCTCCAAATTTAACTCTTTTGCTGAAATAATGAAAAAAAATTAAAAGAAAAGGGATGCAAAGGTTAATTTTCTTATTATTAACTTTAGAATAGTACAGCTTATTTTATTAGCAACAATCAATTTAAAATAACTCTTGTAATTTCAATTGCTTGTTTTATTTATACTAAAGATCTCGAAGCAATTAACCATCGCCCGAAAAGGTGAAAAACAAAATCTATTGTGTTCTGGCCACAAAGATTCGAATTTTTTGCAATCCCTAATAGAACGACTTCAAGCGCAATAAATGCGCTTGAAGATGTTAAATGTGATCGATAGTTCTATATTTGCTGAGTTGGAAACCCTGCAAACAACGCTTTAACCACTTTTGCTATTTCTTGACTACGCTCTTCTGGTGTATCAAGTTCTTTAACAGATTTTTGAATTGAGCTTCGCCATATAGACTTTTGAGATTTGTTGTCAACCACATCTATAATTATCGTGCCTTCAACATAATCGCGAGTATTAATATGTGATTGTCCATAGGTACCATATCTGCTGTAGGTAACCGGAGTTGAAGTGACTTTAATTTTTTCTTTAGTTACCACGAAATAACTAATTAAAACATCTGCCGAAGTTTTATTTTGTACGTCTAAATGAAGTTTTGACAGTTCTGCTGAAATTGAGTCGTTAATGCGATCTCTATTCATATCACTTAAATATGGATTTTTATACTGTTCATCACCAACAACATAAAAGCTATCAACTGCTTTAAAGTTATAGGCACTATTGTAATCGCTGTCAGCCTCATAGGTTGTGCTACAAGCCGACAGTAGTACCAGCAAAGGTATAATCACTAGTTTTATTGCTTTCATAAAAACCTCGTTTATCAATGTATTTTACAAAATCAAGAATAAAGCCTTAATACTAATAACTCCAATAACAAAACCTGATGACGCAATATGCACCTCAAGCATAATGGTGAATGTCTAATTAAAACATTTTTCAATATTGTTATTTAGCGACTAAACTAATCTTATTGTACATTCACACAATTAGGCTCAAATATGAACTTAGAAGAAATGGTCGCTATTGCAGAAATTTGTGGCGGCTTTGCCGTATTGGCAACGTTAATTTACTTAGTTGTGGAATTAAAAGAAAATTCAAGATTGCTAAAAGCCAAAGCGACCACGGCAACATTTCTTGGTTGGTCACGATGGAATGAACGAATGAGCGTTCACCCAGACAAGGAGCTAATAACTCGTTCATTCAATCCAAATAACCAGTTAGAACACTTTAATCATGATGAAATTGTCGTATTAGATTTCTTTGGTCGAGCCGCACTACAACGATTTATGGCTGGCTACTTCCAATACAAGGCCGATATTTTAGACAATGAATCGTGGCATCATACAATAAGCTTTTGTCACAGTTTTTTGGCATTACCGTTTTGGGCGGTGTGGTGGCAGGAAGAAAGTAAACAAATGATTTATTCAGAAGAATTTATTAAAGAGATTAGCAATGCTCCGCTGGTAAAATTATCAATAGGTGAAATTTTTAATCAACAAGTGCAAACACAAACTTAAATAAAGCAGAAAAATCTGCTTTATTTAAGCTTTACTGTAAAACAATTGAAGTCTAAAAAGTATAAGTAACACCGACACCAGGTCCAGTAATTTCCATATCATAAATAAAACCATCACCTTTATAATCAACTTTCTGATAACGGTAGAAGTATTTTATTTGCCAGTTTTCAGAGACTTGATGATTAATCGCAATATGCGCCATATAAGCTTCGTCAACATCCCCTAACCCGCCAACCTCTAAACGAGTATTAAAACTAAAGTTATCACTGAATTGCCAAGCCGTATGAACGCCAACAAATCCATCTGTCCAGCTATCACCCATGGTAATTTCACTTGGTAATACACCGCCAGGTGCATCAATGCTAATATCAGTATCTAGGTCCATATACCGTACCCCGGCATAGCCATACATTTGAAACCTATCTTGTTCAACGAACTGGTAGCCACCAGCCACGTCTAACACGGTACCACTTATTTCCAAGTCAATTTCTGCACTACTGCTACCCGTAGGGCCAGTGAAAGACTTTGTCGCCTGATCAGAGACTTCAAGGTAAGTAAACTCAGTAAATAGCAGCCATCTATCTTTTTTAGCTGCAAAATTCAGCATGGTACCTAAATCAGTACTGTCGATTAGATCTTGAAAATTTATATCGATATCTGTAGGTGGAGGATTAATATCACCATTAGGACCTAAGCCATAAGCGCCGGCAGATCCCTCATTCGCTGCAGCCCATACATACGGCGTTGCTTCAAATTGCCATTCATCGGCTTTAGCAGAACTACTTAATGCTACATTTGTTAGTGCAAGTACTGCCAACATTGAACTAGTTATTGTTTTCACTTCTTTCATATCAGGAGCTTCTTATAAATCATCAATTGCCGCTATTTTAATTAGGAGCAGATCCTCTTTGCTAATGATTTTAAAGCAAGATTATTATTACCAACGGTAATAATTGCGGTTAACTAAACCCACTTAATCAAACAGTCACAGTAAGCATATGATTTTTTTGCAGTAATTTTTATTTATTAACCGTGAAAATTGGCAATAATAAATTATTGTTCTAGCCTTAATTTAATAGTTTATATAAAGCAGGGATAATAGTATGAAATATAACAAAGTAATTAAGCTTACTACCTTAATAGGTTTGCTCCTCAATGGGAGCATGGCATTGGCATCAGATACAAAGTCTGCAGTTCCTGAAGAGGATGTAATGAAATTTTCACCTCGTGCGAATAATACCCAGCCAAACAACGTTTACTGGGGCGATTCTCACTTGCATACAGGATTGTCACTTGATGCTGGTTTATTTGGTAATACTGTAACTATTGATGATGCCTATCGCTTAGCGCGTGGTGAGCAAATTAATTCTGCCAAGGGCATTCCATTAAAACTCGCCAGGCCACTGGATTGGTTAATTGTTACTGATCATACTGATTTAATGGGCATTGCCACGGATATTCAAAATGGTGCAGAAAACATTGTTGCAATTCCAAAAGGCAAAGAATGGCATGAGGGTTTTAAAAAAGGCGGTAAAGCCGCCGGTGAAGCAGCATTTGACTTGATTCAAAATTTTTCTCAAATGACCATACCTGAGCAAATGGTTAAAGATTATAGTCCGGGTTCTGAAGTATTCGGTAATATATGGAAAACCATTGTTGATGCATCCGAGCAACATAATGAACCAGGATTATTTACCGCGTTTATTGGGTTTGAGTGGACATCTGTGCCAAAAGGATTCAATTTACATCGTAATGTTATTATTCGTGATAATGCCGATATAGCATTAAAAGTGCAACCACCAACAACACAACCACCAACCGGTAGTACTGACCCACTTGATTTATATAAATGGTTAGAGGAATACGAAAGCAAGCATGGCGGTCGAGCGTTTGCGTTTTCTCATAATGGTAACTTATCTAATGGTTGGATGTTTCCCACAGATAAAACCTATGCTGGCGGCACGGTTGACGAGGAATACGTAAAACTAAGAGCTAAATGGGAACCACATTATGAAATTACCCAAATTAAAGGCGATGGCGAAGCGCACCCTTATTTATCACCAGATGATGAGTTTTCTGACTATGAAAATTGGGATGTTGGTAATTTAGATATTAGTCAGTTGAAAAAACCTGAGATGCTTAAGGGCGAATATGCTCGTGAAGCATTAAAGCAGGGTTTAGCATTAGAGAAAAAACTAGGCTACAACCCGTATAAGTTTGGTTTTGGTGGCGCAACAGACAGCCATACTTCCCTTGCAACAGCAGATGAGGATAATTTCTTTGGTAAATCAACCAGTGTTGAGCCGTCTAAAGATAGGATATCGCATCCGTTTATCGCGTCTGACTTAGGTCGAATAGAAGGTTATATGCTGGTTGCCTCAGGCTACACCGGCGTATGGGCGCACGAGAATACCCGAGCAGCACTATTTGATGCCATTGAGCGTAAAGAAACTTACGGTACCACTGGTCCGCGCATGACGGTACGGTTTTTCGGTGGTTGGGATTATAACCAAGAAGATTTACAAGCCAGCGATCCTGCAAAAATTGGTTATGCCAAAGGCGTACCTATGGGTGGCGACTTAGTTAAACAAAAATCAGACAAGGCGCCATCGTTTATGCTTTATGCGATGCGAGATCCTAAAAGTGCTTACCTTGATCGAATTCAGATCGTCAAAGGTTGGATGGATGCAAAAGGCGAACTGCATGAAAAAGTATACGACGTTGCCGTATCTGATGGCCGTAAAATTGATAGCTCAGGTCGGGCTAAACAGCCTGTTGGTAACACAGTAGATCTTGAAACTGCAACTTGGAGTAACAGCATCGGTGACAGCCAATTATCAAGCGTATGGGTTGACCCTGATTTTGATAAAAATGAGTCGGCATTTTATTATGCCAGAGTGATCGAAATACCAACCCCGCGGTGGGTGGTATACGATAAAGTAAGAATGGGTGCTGAAATTCCAAAAGAGGCTGAACTAGTTGGCCAGGAGCGCGCCTACAGCTCACCTATTTGGTATTCGCCTAAATAATGGTATACCAATTTAGCAAGTTATTGCTACTTGTGTTGGTTAAAATACTCCAAGACGGCGTTGCTCTCAATCCCAATAGCCAGCTATTGGTCAATCGAGAGCCTTGCCCTGATGTATTTTTCCTGCGCACAACAAGATCACAAACTTAATGAAACGGGTATAAAAGCCTTGCAGATTAATAATCAGCAAGGTTTTTCTTGAAACAACAGCACTTGTTCTGTTAAATAATTAATTACCCTGTTATCTTCAAATAATAATAAATCTAATAATTTCAATATGCTAAAAAAAATCATCACTGAACCGCTTATTCACTTTCTGTTTATCGCCATAGTATTTTTTATTATTTTTGATCGTTTAAATAGTAATACAACGACTGAAAATATCATCAAAGTCAGCGAAGCAAGAATTGAACAAATCAGGCAAAGCTTTTTAACTCGTTGGAACAGAGAGCCTCAACCAAAAGAACTTGAAAATGCTGCTCAACACTTTGCCATAAATGAGATGTACTTGCGTGAAGCTCGTGCACTGAGTCTAGATATTGGTGATAAAGTTATTGATAGACGCCTTCGCCAAAAAATGGACTTTTTAATTGAAGATTTAGTTACAACCAAAGAGCCTACTACGGAAGAATTACAGTCCTACTATCAACAAAATATAGCGAACTATCGAACCATACCTACTTATAGTTTGCAGCAAGTACACATATCAATTGATAGAACACCTGAACAACTAAAGAAAAAACTAGATCAACAACTTAAATTGATTAACCAAGGGCTTTCACCACAAAGTGAAATTACATTACTACCCGCGCAAATTAATCAAAAATATTCCGTGCAAATAGACCGATTATTTGGTGATGGCTTCAGCGAAAAACTTAACGATTACCCATTATCTAAATGGTCTGGACCTATTATTTCTACTGTAGGGCAGCACTTTGTATTTATTGAACAAAAACAACTTGCTACAGATAAACCCTTTGAATCTGTTAAACAAAGTGTTTTAAAAGACTGGCAATATCAAAACTTGCAAGAAGCAAAAGCCAGCTTTGAACAAAAACTTATGCAAAGATATACCATTGAGCGTGCAAGCGAAAAGGAATCCGAATGAAACGAGTTCTTTTATCTTTGTTGATATTAATTTCGTTTAATATCTTTGCTGATGACATGCGCCCTGCGTCAGTTAATATCAACATAATCAACGATACTGAATTTGATCTGGTTTGGAAAATTCCAATTCGAAATGGCGTTCGAGAAGTGTTAGCTGTGACTTTCCCCGACGATACAAAATTATTAGCGCCGAAAAGAACTCACATTATCAACAATGCCTATATTGAATACGCTAGTTTTCAAAGGCAATCAGGAGTTGTTGGCTTAGAGCTACGCATTGATGGCATAGAGCGATCTACTGGTGATGTATTATTAAGAGTGAGCGATAGCCAGCAACAAACCATTACAACCATACTTAATATTGAAAAGCCTAATTTTGTAATCAATACTTTAGTTGCAACAACCGCATTTAAAACCGCTTTAACGTACATTGAATTAGGCATCGAACATATACTGATTGGTTTAGATCATTTATTGTTTGTTGCTTGTCTGGTTTACATTTCAGGTACACGAAAAAAATTACTGTATACCATTACCGGATTTACTGTGGCTCATTCAGCTACATTATTTCTTTCAGCTACCGGCCTGTTTGTGATCCCTATTCAGCCAGTTGAAGCTGTAATAGCGTTGAGCATTGTATTTTTAGCTTGGGAGATCGCAAAAAATAGAACACAAAGCTTAAGTCTACGCTTCCCAGTACTTGTTTCATCGAGTTTTGGCTTGCTACATGGTTTTGGTTTTGCCGCTGTGCTTAGTGAAATTGGCTTGCCTGTCGCAGAAAAATCATTGGCATTACTTAGCTTTAATATTGGCGTTGAAGTTGGTCAAATACTGTTCGTTTTTGCGCTGTTTATCGGATTCAAGTTGGTATCAATAATTTATCAATCATTGACGGTAGAGCAACTGAGATTACCGGTGAGTTATGCATGTGGCAGTATAGCAACAATCTGGATGATTGAGAGATTGGCCGTATTTTAGAAGCCCGTTTTATGATTTATTAGAGGCTTAGCAGTTATATACAGTTATCAAGCTGTCAACAGTGGTAAATCTGTTAACTTGATGTATCCTTTAAGAAAAGAAATTTACAAATTGAATAAACAGGGATTTTCAATGATTAAAATGTCTAAAGCCATGTTAACGGCTATTGCTCTTTCGACTCCTTTTACCGCTTATGCTGAAGATTGGAAATTTGAATTTACACCATATATTTGGGCTGCGGCCAATGAAGGGAAATCGGGAGCTTACGGAGATTTAAATGGTGTACCTTTCGAGTCTATATCACCTATAGACATAAGTTTTTCTGATCTTGCTGAAGAGCTAGACTTTGGCACTATGTTTAATTTTTCAGCAAAGAAAAACAATTGGTTTATGTACAGTGAGGTCACAGTACTTAGCATTGAAAATGCAGAAGTTGCTGTACCACCTCCAGCAGACGCGTCATCAGCCTCGATTAAAACTGATATTAGCGGTGAAATTATCGATATAGCCGCTGGTTATAGATTAATGGAACGCAGCAATTTTGATCTTTATGGTTATATAGGTGCTCGTTACTTTAATTTAGACGTAACACTTAAGACAAAACGCACTAAACTCAATAATGAAGTGGTCAAACGAAATATTAATACTGGTGATGATTTTATTGACCCCTTTGTTGGCGTACATGCAAAATGGAAAATAAATAACACGTTTGCCTTGCAAGGTCGATTAGAAGTGGGCGGCTTTGCTGACCAACCTAGCGAGAATACGTTAGTTTCTGTCACACTTGATCATAATTTAAGTGATAACTGGTCACTAAAATACTTTTACCGAATGATGAATATTGATTATAAAGACAATGGTTTTGTTTACGATATGGAAGTTACCGGCCCAGGTATTGGCGCTACGTACAAATTCTAATTTAATTCATAGTTGAGCCAACTTTATAATATCCATGTTAAGTTTGCATTCCTTCTTCCATGAAGTAAAAAAAGGCTGGCTAATTTAATTAGCCAGCCTTTTTTCATGGGGAGGTTTTCTATTAATAATCTTGTTATTAGTTTAAATTTTTCCGATCACACCTTTACCGATGATTTCTTTCATGATTTCAGACGTTCCGCCATAAATGCGTTGTACACGTGCATCTACGTAAAAACGTGAAATTGGATATTCTTTCATATAGCCGTAACCACCAAACATTTGCAGCGCCATATCAATCACTTTACCTTCCATTTCACAAGCCGAATACTTGGCCATACTGGCTTTTTCAGTGCTTAGTTTTTTGTCAATTAACAACTCTTTATAATGCTCCATCATTATGCGATGCAATTCTGTTTGTGTTGCCATTTCAGCAATTTTTTGACGGATATCTTGCAGTTTAGCTAAAGGTGCACCAAATGCTTGGCGCTCTTTTATATACTCAAGAGCAAGCTCAAGTGCGCCTTCGGCGTGAGCAGTACCAATACAAGCACAAGCCAAACGCTCACGCGGTAATTCATGCATTAAGCCTAAGAAACCTCGATCTAGTTCACCAAGTAAATCATCTTGAGTAAGCTCTATGTTATCAAAAAACAATTCTGAAGTATCTGCTGCGGCTTGGCCCATTTTGTCAAGGTTCTGACCACGTTCAAAGCCAGTTTTATCGCCATCAACTAAAAATAAAGATGTTCCTTTTGAACCTGGTACAGTTAAATTAGTTTTCGCAGCAACAATATATAAAGATGCATTTTGACCATTAGTTATAAAGGTTTTTGAGCCACTTAAGCTCCAACCTGTTGCAGTTTTTGTTGCTGTGGTTTTCATCGCCTGTAAATCACTACCAACACCAGGCTCGGTCATACAGATAGCACCAATGCATTCACCAGAAATCATACCCGATAAATATTTTTGTTTTTGTGCTTGTGTGCCTAGGTTTAGTACATAGTGCGCGGCAATATCTGAATGAACAATTAAGTTACATGCTAATGAGAAATAACCAGCTTTGGCAATTTCTTCAACAACCAGCATGTTAAAATCAACACTCACACCAAAGCCGCCATCTTCTTCAGGGATATCACAACAAAGTAAACCTTCTTCACCCATTTTTAGGTAAAACTCTTTTGGAATTTGTTTTGCTTCTTCCCAAGCTTCATAGTTGGGTGCAACTTCGTTTTCAATAAAACGAATAACGGTTTCTCGGAATATGTTTAACTCTTCTTGTAATTCACTTCTCATATTGATCTCTTGGTAATTGATACTAATGCTATTACACCAATGTAATAGCATTATAAAAATTAATACACACCCGAACGGGTGAAAGAAAGGATAAAACCAGAACTATTGATTGGTTAATAAATAGCTTTTATTTAAGTGCTACTTTGGAAACAACAAGTATAAGTTTAGATTCAACGATAAGCCTTCGGGATCGGCTGCTGTTGATTCCACCCAATATTTAAAGCCGCCACCAACTAGAATTGGTTGGTCGCCAACCATAAAGAATTGCGATGCTGTTAATGTTACCGGGATTGACCATTCATCATTATTCCAGTTGTAATTGGTTTCAGAGGTGAGCTCTATCGTCATTGCCCCTTCAGTGGTGTAATCAAAGAATGGTTGAATAAAAGTATTACTATAGGTGCCGCCTACATGCCCTTCTACCGAATATACTTGGTTGGCTAAAAATCCGTAAGTTATAGAGCCATCAACTTTTAAGGCGATAAATGATCCTCCAAGACCATGTTCTTCATAACCAAGGTAGTCATCGGTGGCACTATCAAGTTGAATATAAGGACCGTAACCTGTGATCCAACCATTGTCTGTTGGTTTTGTAGGTGAAAAAAACAAACTTTCAGAGATATCACCAATACCACTTTGCGAGCCAGCTCCAGGAAAAATATCGTCCTGCTGGATAAATGGCACAATAGTACGGGTGATTAAATTCCAATCTTCAGTTAATTCAAACGGGATAATCGGTTGCACGAATATTGTGCTGCGCGTGCCATCATCATCAGGTCCAATATTTTCATTGTATTCAAATTGTACGGGTACCATGATCATTGTGGTTAAAGGATTAGCAATTTCTTGAGCAAGATCCTTATCGCCTTTTGCAACATTTTCTTCCGCCATTACTGCACTGCAAAAAACAAAACCCATTCCTATAGCTAGTTTTGAAGTAACGTTCATCATAAATTCCCTGTAACATGAAAAGAGATTAATATTATTAAAATTTTTAATTACTTTAAAAGTAGTAGAAAGCTATTGAAAAATCTAGAAAAGATCGCACTTATTTAATCGAACATAAACGGGTGACGAATAGCTTGGCACATCAATGGATGAAACAAAAAATTATTAAGCAGTTCCTATAATTAGGTTTGCTAAAAGAAATATAGAAATAGTCTGTTACTGACTTGTTTCTAATACCTCCGAATTTTATCAAAAACATTTACGATCTTGGAATTTACTTCTATGCTATAGCCAGCAAAAATACTGTCAAAATATTAAAATTGCTGTGTACCATCTAGTATTCATATTCGGTGCACAAAAAAATGTCTGCTTAGTAAAAGCAGACATTTAAATTGAAAGTCACGATTTTATTTATGAAGAGCTATTAGTTAATCTTTTTAAAATTACCTAATTCCCAAGAGCCATCAAACCAAGACTTAAGAGGTGAATAATTACGAAACAAAATATTAAAAGACTTACCTTTCACAGTTTGTACCCAGTTGTCCGTATGCTTGGGTTTTATAGCACTAAATATAATTGTTACTGATCCATCTTTATTTATTTCAAGCCCTTCTTTTAAGCTGTTTATACCTATCTTTTTACTATCGGTTTCTAAGCCTGAACGAGTTTGTCCGGAGTAAGGCATGAATGACCAAAAAGCACCAGAGAATTCACCTGCTGGAACGGTAATCTCATAAACATGGTCACCTGTTAATGCATCGCCATTTTCATCACGTGCTGTGTGGATATAATCGGAGCCCTTGCCAAGCATATCAATATCACCTGCAGCGGTTTTAACAATACCACCTTTGTTTACCATTGCAGGTGTAATACCTGTTGCAATGTAATGGAAACGAGTACGATCATCTTGTATAACAGTGCCATTCACTTTAAAGTCATGATTTTTATGGCCAAACGGGAAGTCCCATAAATTATCTCCACCCCATTTATAGATGCCTTGATCTGTAGGAAAAAAAGCTAATGTTCTAGCCTGCGCATTCGCTATTGCCGCAGACTCAGCTAATAGCTCTTTTTCACGATTAGTTGGGCTGAACTCTTTACCTTTTACAATGCCAATTGATGCCAATGTCCCCGTTAAGTCATCTCCTAATGCGCCAACATCTTCACGCTGCACCAGACGATTCATTTCTTCATAGAACTCGTAATTATTAGCATGAATCGTATTCATATCTTTACCAGACAAGTTGGTAAAAGTTTCTTTATTTTTACCTTCTGACACTGTGTAAATATTAGTTTTTTTCATGTTGGCGATAACTTGCTCAGGTGTCATGCCTTTAATCGATAAACCTCGAATAAGGAACCAATTCGTTTTTGTTTTAGCGTAACGGATAAAGTGATCACCTTTTGGCAGCTTACCCTTCCAACCTTTGGGTACAATAAGATAGGTTGCACCTTTACCTTGTTCTTCGCCAAGTGCGCCTACATCAGTAACATATTGCATATACGCATCATCAATAAAGCCAAGCACACCGGCAGGAACTTCGATAAATGTGGGCTCTTCTACAAGTAACGGCGAAAAGGCGTAATATGAAGTAGTGTTAGGTGTCAACCAAAGCTGGCGAGCATCTAAGTTATTTTCTGTGATCCCAATGGCGTTGGTTTTAACCCCTGCATTTTGAAGCCCTTCAAAAATAGCTTCTGTAGATGCAGCAGGAATACCGTTCAAAAAAGCCGTTTTAGCACGTGTCATAAATAAATCTTCACGAGCTTTTATCTGAGTTTCTTTATCAGGAATACCGTCAGTAAAAGTTAATTTACCTAACGTTTGTGTTTCAACAATGTCAGGCGTCGTAATTTGTTTAGGAACTTTTGCTTCATATTCAGCAGCTGCCACTACGCTAGAGATACCTAAACCTAATACAACAGCAGATAACAATCTTAACTTTTTCATAAAATAATCCTATGGGTTAATAAATTGGTAAGTTAATTAATTTAATAGTCGATTAAATCAATAAAATCAATAAATAAGCAACTAATTATAAATACATCAAATGTTATTTATCTTCAATTGTTATCAGTTTACCTGCTTGAAAGTAGTATTCCAATGGCTCAGATTAATACTAGATATATCAATTTAGATATATCACTTTTATTTTGTTATATTTACTAATAGCTAAAATAAAAGTGCGAAAGAGTTATATGAATATTAACCACGATGATTTGAATTTGCTAAAAGTCTTATCAATGCTGCTACAAGAAAAAAACACTAAGCTTGCCGCAGAAAAGCTCAATGCTAGCCAACCTGCTATCAGCCGATCACTGGCAAAAATAAGAAACTTGTTTGATGACCCATTATTTATAAGACATAGCCGCGGACTCAGTTTAACTCCGCGTGGTGAAAAGTTAGCTAATTCTTTACCGCAAGCTCTCACTAATTTGCAATTAGTGCTTGAGGATGAATTATTTAACCCTGCGAGTTTAAAAGGAAAATTTATAATAGCGATGAACGGTTTTCTTATTGAAACTCATGGCCATAAAATTTTTGAACAAATTAATAAACACAGTCCAGCGCTAGAAATTGAGATTCACAACTATAATTCCCTATCTAGCAGTCAACTCATTAATGGAGATATTGATTTGGCCATTAATTATTATCCGCTAGATGTTAGCAAGAGTATTTATCAGAAACAGATTGCAGTAAGTCAGTTCTCCGCTTTATCAAGATATGGAAATTTTAAGCGAGATGAGAAAGTCAGCTTAAAACAAATAGTAGAAAATAAAACTGTCGGCTTAATTGCTCCTGAATTTAACTCTTTGTCAATGCGAGTATTACTTGAAAGTAAGTGGGCTAAGCAGCCTTTATTAAGAAGTCAAAATATCAATCCTTTATTAGAAGTCATAAAGAACTCCAATGCAGTCATGCTTGTACCAAACGAAATTTTTTATAAACTCGACCCTACTCTTTTTCAACTTAATACAGTAAAAGATCCTAAGCATTTATTAGAAGTTAAAGTCGGCATTTATTATGGTCATCAATATTGGCAGTCATCTAAGTATCAATGGCTGGAGAACTTAATAACTCATAATCTTTGTTAATGTTAAAATAAGGAGTTTAAAATTTTGATGTCTTATTTTTGTCACTAATAGTTAATTTATTGCGCTGAAAGTGGCTTGTTATGTAGTTGCTGGATTATTACATCTATCGATTTTGAGTGTTCGCCAGCTATCTCTAATTCAGCAAAATCTACAATAGATTGTTCATGAATAACCATAGACTCAGCAAGTTGCAGATATTTTTGAGGAGCTATAGAGGCAATAGCTTTGTATTGTTCTACAGCGGGTTTTACTGCGTCAATTATGATGTTCATAACTTCTAGCCAACTCTTACCTTTCATAGCTTCGGCCATTTGCATACCAATCTCCCTAAACTCTTTCTGCTCTCTAAAATCAAGGCCTAAGTGCATCATAATAGGACGTAAACGAGCTTTAGTTTCAGTTTCTAATTGCATTAAAACGAAAATCTTGAACTGAGCATCACTTTCTTCAAATAGATACAGCATTTGATCAAATAGAACTTCACCTAGAATTTCACCTTGATAAAGAGAGACCAACCCTTGCTTAAATTTTTCTTCATCCATTAGGTATCTCTCTTACGATTAATGTAAATAGCCCCGGTTATACCGGGGCTATTAAAGTTTAAAGAAAATTATTTAACAAGTTCAATATTATTCAGTTCGAAACTACCATCGCGTAAGCCTTTGGTTGGCCCGTAGAAACGAAACAATAAGAAGAAACGTTTATCATTAGTCGGCAACCAATTAGCTTCTTTTCCTTTTGGCGCTTTCGGACCAAAATAAACGGTGGTGCTACCATCTTTGTTCTTTTTCATATCCATATTAGAATCGACACTGCTTTTAGGCATATCTCTTAAATATGAAGCACTTTCTAGATCGTAAACAGTAATTGCCCAAAAATCTTTAGCTGGCACATTGGGTGGCACAACTAACTTGTAATTTTTAGTACCATCTAACCATTCGTTATCTGCTGTTTCAGCAATATCTAAATAGAATGTTGCCGAACCAAAGTTTTTCACACTAGAAATGATAGCGTAATAAGTAGCCCCACGTGCGTTGTAGTCGAAATGAGTTGGGTACTCATAGGTAAAGTCAGTTTCAACAACTCCAGGAGGAACAATCGTACTCCATTTCTTATCAGGGTACATCCAGCTGTTTATACCTTGTCTATGATACTGATCAATTAAGAATTCTAGGGCATCAGGCCCCGCTTCATCATAAACCGATTGCATTTTTGCGTCAGGATTAAACGCTTGTCCTTTGCGAATACCAATATTATTTAATAAGCCATACATCGCTAAATTTTGCTCTTCAACGATTTCTTCTTGCAAGATTTCATTTAAATCATTGTAAATTGTTCCATCTAAAATGGGTGTTGCTTCTAAAATTTTGCCATAGATGTCAACATAGTTATTTTTAGGTGGTTTGCTTGCTTCTGCTAAAGGATAAATCTTAATTTGTTTAGCAAAGTCTGCCGCTTTTTTTAAGTTTTCAGCGGTTGGACCACCTTGCATAATAGGTCTTAAAATGGCAAAGCCATTATTAGTGCGTTGCTCGTATGAATAAGACATGCTCAGTAATGGGCCATCGTACCCTTTTGGTAATAAAATATATTTACCACCATTACCTTTGTCGCGACCTGCCGCACCAACATCATCAATAGGGCGTTGCCATGCATCCATTAACGTGCCAAAAATACCAACACCATCAGCTGAAGGTGGTATTTCAACAACCATAGGGCCATTTTCAACATTCCAAAAAAAACTCACATAAGGCGTGGTATTGTTCGGCGTAGCCGTTTGGTATTTCCAATCTTGAACTTTGCTGTTGTAAGCAATATCGTTCATTTTCACACCTAATGCCACATGACCATCGCGATATTCTTTATAGTTAAGTAATGGCATTGCCCAAACGACAGACTCAACGGCTCTACTAAGCATCATTCGTTCGCTAATGGGCTGCTCTTTCGCCATACTATTGGTACTACCAATAACGAATATAGAAATTGCTAGTATAATGTTAATTAAAGGGTTTACTGGCTTACTCATAGATTTACCTTCTTTATTTTTTATTACCGTATTGTATTCATACATTTAGCTTAGATTGGGATATAAAATAATGCCAACTAAACTTGTAAAATAATGAAAATTAAGTTTGTCTTTTTAGCATGTAAGGAAGCATCATCCGAAAGGGTGATAACTGTAAAAGGTTGTAAATAAAGATAAACATTGTGGAAACGGCCTAATGATAATAGGCCGTCTGGAGGATTCAATTAATTTTTTTTGTAAAAATTACAATAGATATCAACACCTTAGATTAAATTGCCACTTCTGCAACACCTGCCAAGGTTTGAGTACCATCGGCTTTAGTTGCAAATATCTCAACTTTGGCTCTTGATTCGTCATTAACATTAATAATATCGACAACTTCACCGGTACAAATGATCACATCTTGCAATTGGGTGATGGCTAGAAATCGATTACTGAATTTGCGCAATTTTGCCTGCGATTGCCAATTAGTAAGCATGCGCCCCAAGTAGGCCATAGACAGCATGCCATGGGCAAATACATCGTCCATACCCGCCGCTTTGGCAAAATCGCTATCAATATGTATGGGATTATGATCACCACTTGCTCCGGCAAATAATGCCAATGTACAGCGTGAAATTGCAGGTAATGTTAATGATGGTAATTTATCGCCAACGTTTATATTAGTCATATTAGTGATCCTTAGGCATTGCGGTAAACTAGAGTACAAGTTGCTTTGGCAACTAACTTGGCGTTTTGATTGGAATAACTCGATTCAAGTTCAACAAACTCTAACGCCCCGCCCTTTTTAGAAAACATATTTACAATGACACAATTCACTTCAATACAATCGCCGGCATAAATCGTATCAAAATATTCAAAATCCTGTGAACCATGTAAAAGCTTACCAATATCCATATTCAACACCCTAAGTACGGGGAGTAATTCAGGACCATCGAGCTCAATGGTAAATGGAAACGTTGGCGGTGCTGGTATGGTTTTATAACCCGCCTCGATTGCTGCGCTTTCATCGCTATAAATTGGATTAGTTTCGCCTATAGCTTTAGCGAACATTTTCAAGCGACCTTTTTCAACATCAATTTTGAAGGTTGGAAATTTGTGGCCTATTTTACTCTGATCTAACATTTAAACGCCTATCAACTTAAATTAAACCCAAGCCAGTCGTACCAAAACCATTAATTATCTGCTCATTTTTACTGGTTAAAAACAGACAATGAATAGGCTTGTGTTAAACACCGACTAGGGGGATATTATACCAATTAGAATAATGGTCAGTTTATTGCTCACATGCCCCAAATTGGTATTGCCAAGTAACTAAGTTAACTCCTCTTAGTGAAGAATTAACTTAATCAAAGTGAAATGAGCCTATACCTTGCGGTACATGCTTACAACGGCAGCACCACCTAAACCAAGGTTATGTTGTAAAGCAACGCGTGCGCCTTCTACTTGGCGTTTACCAGCCGTACCACGGAGGTGCCAGGTTAGCTCGGTACATTGCGCTAAGCCGGTAGCTCCAATTGGGTGGCCCTTACTCATTAAACCGCCAGATGGATTAACCACAATCTTGCCGCCATAAGTATTATCATTATCACAAATAAACTGTTCCGCGCCGCCTTCGCCACACAACCCTAACCCTTCATAGGTAATAACTTCATTCGGAGTGAAACAGTCATGCAGCTCTACTAATTGTGCATCTTCTGGCCCCATTCCTGCTTGTTCATATACTTCTCTAGCAGCTTTTGCGGTCATTTCACTGCCAATAAGTTTCATCGGATCTGTCCAGCTCTCAGCAATATCTGTCGCGATAGATTGGCCGACAATTTCAACGTTGGCATTACTCAAACCATGCTTTTTCGCAAATGCAGGGCTACAAACAATAACAGCTGCCGCACCACAGGTAGGAGGACATGCCATAAAGCGGGTTAAATATGGTGGAAATATCACCGGCGAGTCCATCACTTCGTCAAGAGTTAACTCGTTAGCAAACAATGAATATGGATTATTTACCGCATGGCTTCTGGTTTTCACCGACACTTTACCGAAAATATTCGGATTGGCGTTGTATTTTTCTATATACGCAGTGCCGGCCTGACCGAACATTCTCAAGGCTAGGGGCCCGTCTGGCGCTGTCGATATTTCAGAAAGCTTATTTAACATAGGATCGAATGGCGACTCTCTATCATCCCAATGCGAGCCTAGTGCGCCTTTTTGCATTTCTTCAAAGCCAAAAGCCAAGGCACACTCGGCGGCGCCAAATTCAACAGCTTGGCGAGCCAGATACAAGGCAGTAGAGCCTGACGAACAGTTATTATTAACGTTAACAACAGGAATTCCGGTCATGCCTACTTCGTAAAGTGCATGTTGACCACAAGTACTGTCACCATAAATATAACTGGCATAAGCTTGTTGAATAAGGTTGTAATCTATACCGGCATCAGTAAGTGCCAATTTAATCGCTTTCGCTGCCATTACTCGGTATGGTTCATTTTGTCCTGGTTTAGAAAATTTCACCATTCCTACACCAGCAATACGTGCATGTGTCATATTTAAATTCCTATTTATTTGTCTTTTTTAGCTAACAGATCTAAACCTACCATATTGCCTACGGCAACAAAGGTACTGCCAATATCTAAGGCCGGCTCTGATTGTTCAAAATCACATATATCTTCCCAGCGCGATGCGACTTGCTCAGCGCTAACTTGATCTTTTACTCCAAAGGCTACACCTTTGCTACGCTCGGTGCGAACTTTAGCAAACCAGCTAGCCCCTACTTCAAATACTCCGCCATTTTCATCGCTATTTTCATCACATAATTTGATCACCAAAGGCACCACATATTCAGGGCTGGTGGCCTTTAAAATTTCATCATCCCAAATAGTTTCGGTTAATCTAGAACCAGCAATTGGCGCAATAACATTTGAGAAAACATTCTTACGAGCGCCTTCAATGGCCAATGTTTTTCCTAAACCAAGTAGTGCTGATTTAGCGGCACTGTAATTAGCTTGGCCAAAGTTACCATAAATGCCCGCTGCCGAGGTGGTAAAAATTACTCGACCAAAGCCCTGTGCTTGCATATAGGGCCAAGCGGCTTTAGTCACTTTATAAGCGCCATCGACATGAACATTAAAAATCATATCCCAGTCATTATCTTGCATTTTGGTAAAGCTTTTATCGCGCAAGAAACCAGCATTGTTAATAACAATATCAATACGACCAAAGTTATCAATAGCAGTCTCAACAATCTTTTCGCCAAACTCGACCGAGTCGTAGTTAGCAACCGCATCGCCACCAAAGGCCTTAATTTCATCGACAACACTATCAGCAGCTCTTGAATTTTCACCTTCGCCACTACCACTGCCACCTAAGTCATTTACCACCACCTTAGCGCCGCGCTTGGCAAACTCTAATGCATAAGCACGACCAAGGCCGCCACCGGCACCGGTAACAATAACTACTTTGTCATAAAAACGAATATTACTCATCGATCAAACCTCTGCTCTATATATATTTAATGAGTATCAATTTAAATAAATCGGTGAACATCAACAATGTCCGAAAAATACCATTAAATAGACTTTTTATGGCATGGGTTTTTCGGGTAACTGTTTGGTATGTTTAGGGCATTGATCTAAAAGTCTGCATCGATAAGATAAAATTATTAACAAATTTATTTACCGAGGTAACAACAATGACTTTATTTATTAATACCGGCCGAGCCTTAGCTTTATTAGGTGTTTTATTTTTCACCGCAATATTTTTAAAAGTGTTTTTCCAATTCGATGTGTTGCCAGGCTTTAGTTATTTGAGCAGTTACCTGATGAGCTTTAGTGGTGCCCTGTTATTAGCCTGGGGGGTGTTAATGATTAAAACAGCCGAGCAGAAAGAATTTGTTCCCATTGTGGCCTACACTACTGGAGTCATGTTGGTGTTGTCTGCCATTATGCGTATAGTGGCGATTTTTGTGGCGCCACAAACCTTTGAATTTTTACCAACAATTATTGCGCAAATAATACCAATAACGGAAAGTGGATTATTTATCACTCTTGGGGTGATTTTTTTAACTCGTTATAAAAACTAATGTAGTTGTTATTGTTACATTTAAACTTCATATATTCAGATGGCGTTTAAAATTCTTTTTAGCTGCTATTCCTTGACTCGGTATGCTGTAGGAGTTGAACCGGTCCATTTTTTAAAGGCACGAATAAAGCCACTCGGTTCACTAAATCCTGATTTAAAGGCTATTTCAGCGATTGAAAGGTTTTGTTTGGTCAAATAATAAATAGCCGAATCTCGACGCATATAATCTTTTATTTTTTGATAACTTCCCCCTTCTTTATTAAGTCTTGCCCTTAGCGTTTTTTCGGTCATAAATAATTTGTCGGCAACTAAAGTAAAGGTAGGGAAATTATTTTCTTCATAACCTTCAATTATTAAGCGGATTTTTGCAGTCAGACTTTGATCGTCAATTGGTGTAAACAGTAAGTTTTGGAAGGTATTTCTCAAATATTGTTCTAACTCACCAGTATTTTTTTTAATAATAGGCATCGCCAGGTAATCACGGCTGAAAGTAAAACTTAACCACTGTTGATCAAATTTTCGAAGACAAGGAAACAAGTACTGATATTCAGATTCATGTTTAGGTGGAGCGTAATTAAAACTGGCAGATTTAAGTAAGATGTTTTTGCCTATCATCCAACTAGCAAAGCGATGCCAAGCATTAAGTACGAATTCGGCAAGTAAGTGATCCGGATCGAGCTCAGGTTTGTTGATACTGACCCGAAACTCAATTTCATCGATATGCTCAACCAACTCAATTTTATAAGCATTTGAATTGAGCTGATAATAACCTATCCCCAATTCCAGAGCTTTGCCCAAGTTCGCACAGCTGCTCATCACATGGCTAGCATAAAAAAAGCTGCCTATTGGCAGTGCGGGCTCTACTAAGCCAAAGTGCTCATCATCCAATTCAACAATGGTTTGCTTCAATAACTTTACAAAATTATCCGTTGGGATCCTAAGTTCGTTGTTATTGCCTGAAAATGCCGGAATATCACAATTAGCTAAAATCGCTTTGCTATCTTTACCATGGCGATTTAAAGAATTAACCAACGCCTGTACATAATGATAAATAATGGTATTTTTTTTCATTGCTAGCTCAGCTTTGACAAATGAACTATGACTCTACGCCCTCAGTAATATATTTAAAACACCCAAAAGGGTGAAATAATACTAAAGTTGATAGCGGCCAATCATTGATTTTTTGCCTGCTGAATTTGACTAAATATTTGCGTTGCCTGAATGCGATTGTTGACCCCAAGTTTGGCGTATGATGTTTTTAAATGGGTTTTAACGGTATTAATTGATAAGCATAATTGGTCGGCAATTTGCTGATTGGAATTTCCTGAACAGAGTAATTGCATAACTTTTTGCTCTGCCGTTGTTAAATTTTCAACATACTGTAGTTCAAAGCGTTTTCTCAAATCCAGACCAATAAAACGCCGACAAACATCTTGCATAAAGGCTTTTCTGCGCGGCGATAATTCGGTGAAAGACCATTGATGAAGGATATCAATGGCAACTTTGTCAAGCCGGCCAAAATACTGAATAATATTTTTTTTACTGGCGATACTAATGGTTTTTTTCAGAGTTGCTTTAGCATTGCTAATATCCTTGTCAATGATATATATATTAACTAAAAACACTAATGCTCTTACCTGCTGTAATGTTCTGGATGAAAGTTCAAAATCATTGATGACTTGTGTAAGTTTGGCTACACAAGGTCCCATTTCGCCCTTCGCTGATAACATTAAACAATCGATCATATTGCCATTGAATAATAAATGGTTATTTTCTGGGGTGCTAGTGTTTATGTTTTCTGCTTTAAAAGATTCATAAATTGTATTTGCTTCTTCAGGGTTTGCGGTAAACAAATAATAACGGATCGCCTCATAATAAAGTGGAATTTTAGAGGTCTTTAATTGCCTTGATTCTAACAGTTCAAGCAATTGTTCAATCATGATCTCTCTTTGCTCGTCTTCATTAAGATCGGTAAGCAATTGAATATGAGTAACATAATACCAAGCCAAAAAGGATGGTTCGGCAACATAGCTGATGATGCTGCCCGACGTATCAAAACATTGCTTGGTCAAATTCAAATCACCTGCAATGTAAGCTGCCATACCGCGCATAATATTAACCATATGAGCTAATTGGCTATCATGTTGCTGACTATTGATAAAGGCGGTTATTTCATCGCACTTTGTTAAACATTGCTCGGTGTTACCCTGAATAAATTCGAGCATAACCAGTGTCACTTTGATCGTAACAGTGCTATAAAAAAGGCTACCTCCACGAGAAAAAAATGAAGCATCTTCACCAGTTTCCCGTAATTTTTCAAATTGGTTACTGTGTAAATAGCCTATGCATTGTACAACTCGCAAGGAATTCTCAAAATGTGGCAGCTCTAATGGTCGCATGCTTAATGCTTTATCGACTTGCGTTTGAAAACTATAAAAATTATCGGTCCACACGGCATGTGCTGCCTTAACCGCCAACAATTTAATTTTGTCACGTTCTTGAATATTTGAATTTTTATTGAGTATAGACTCAAGGTTGTCAATAGCTTGGCGCCCTTTATTATGCTGATAAGTAAGCGAATAATTCCAAGCTTGCAGCACTAAAAGGTAGTCATTGGATAATAAAACATCGTAAGGAAGCTGGCTGATTAATACATTAAAACGCGGGAAGTTACCACTGGCAATGATTGTATTGCCGTGCTCTTCTAAAATTGCAACGGCCTTTTGGTATTGCTCAGCTTTGTTGTAATGATCGACAGCCTCTAGATAAATTTTATGAGCTAAATACCAATCGGCGCACCGTTGATGTAATTCCTTAATATCATCGGGGTTGTGAATAGTGAGTTGCTGATATAAGTAATCTTTAAGTAATGGCTGTAAAGCGAACCACTCAAACCTTTCAGTAAGGTATTTTTTATGCAGGCGCAAGATCGGAAATTTTTTTACAACGTTCGTTGAAAATTGCGGAGATTCGGTGATGGTTTCGATTAATTGTTCACAGAGAAAGTCACTGATGGAAATCATAAACAACAACTGCTTATCCTGCTCAGATAAACCAACGATTATTTCTTCAAGAAAGTAAGCTGCCAAATTCTCTTCATTGGTTGAATTTGTGCCCCAATATGACAAACTTTTACCCATACTGATAATTGCCGGCCAACCACCGGTAATATTAAACACATTGGCCACATCATCAGCTAGCAGTGTTTGGTTGAATTTGCTGGAATATTGTTGGATCTCATCTTCAGTAAAGGCCAGATCGTGAGCTTTTAGTTTGCATACTTTATCAGCCATATACGCCTTAGCGATCGGGAAAGGCAAATCAACTCTGCTGGCTATAATCACATTAATTTTATCGGAGCTGTTTACGATCAACTGTTGAAAAAAGTCGGCAATAACAGCGTGATAGATAAAATGAAAGTCATCAAAGAACAAATAGATAGATTTTTTGCATTTTTCCAATTCGGCAATTAGCTGATAAGCAAAACTTAATTGTGAAATATTTTCATCATAAACTAAACCTTCGCTCACTAAATCTTGAGCTTTTAATGCCTCAAGGAAATAAGTAAAGAAAAATTCAGCCTGATTATCATCATTATCAAGGCTAGTCCAAATAGCCACACCAGCTGATTTTTGCACTTGATGGGCATAATCTATCAATAAATAGGTTTTGCCATAACCAGCAGGCGCTTTGACAAACAAAAATGTCGATTGCGCAGCGAAAGAGTCATCTATGTGTGTTATTAAACGATTTCTTTTAAATAGTTTTGACGGTTTAAAAGGCACTAAATTTTTTTGCATATTACTGACAAACCTAGATATAAAATGTCGGAAGAAGTAGAGATTAATGTATTAACCATAGCATAAGATCAGATCATTTTTACTCGCTAGAAAACATTCCCCACCTTGTTAAATGTTTTTATAAAACATGTTTTATCGACGAGATAATTATTTTTCTTGTAACGAAAAAAAGTGCAAAGCAATACTTTACACTTTTGGACTAATAAATTTCGACTTATTAGTAGCTTACAACATATTATAGACCATGCTTATCTTTATAAATATTACTCAGCATAGTAGCACCTTTTAACGATAACACGTTGTTTTCGCCATCGGTGATCAAACCTGCGCGGGCATCTCTGAATAATTTTTCCAGCGGGTACTCTTTAGTTAAGCCATTACCACCAAACATTTGCAGCGCCTCACTAGTTACATCTACAGATGTCTTGGTGACAAAAGTTTTTGCGGTAGCCGAGCCGAGTAAGTGCGGACCATTCGGTCCATAGTTATAATTGAATGCTCGATGCGCCATAGCTCGACAAGCTTCAACATTTCTGAACATATCAAACAAGCGCACTCTTACACTTTGGTGGTTGATGATTTCGCCACCACCTTGTTTACGTTCATGTACATAAGCAAGCGCATGTTCATAAGCCGCTCGGGCAATACCTGTATAGGTAACACTCATTTCCATATTACCAAAGGTCAATGAACCAAAGAAACTTGGATACGCCTCTTCTTTACCGGCAATAACGTAACTCATTGGCACGCGCACTTCATCAAAATATAGCTCACCTTGCGGCAATGAACGCAAACCAAGCTTTTCTAACGGTAAACCACGAGAGAAACCAGGCAGATCAAATGGCACCAAAACGCCAACATAATGCAGCCCGCCATCTTCACGGTAGATGCCATCACCGTAATCACATTGCGTATACATTAAGCCACATTCAGCTAGCGGAGCGCCAGAAACCCAGGCCGAGGTTTGACCAGAAATCACCAGTTCATCACCATCAACGCGGGCAATTAAATTACCTCTGCCATGTTTAGAGCCTGGGATAGCTTCGGTTTTATCAATATCAAGAACATCACTGCCCCGGTCTGGTTGGGTACCAATCCAGCAACCGCGTAAATGACCAAAGCGTTCAATTAGCTCAGGGTTGCCTGTAGAGACAGCGGTGATAGCAGCAAAATGGGTTACCATGGCTAATAACGTTAAGCCTGCATCACCCCAGGCAAACTCTTCAAGTATAATTGGTAGAATACGAGCTTTTTCTTCATTACTCATACCACCTATCGCTTCTAAATCAAAAATCCCTGACTGATGAAGTTTTTTATAAAATTCCCATACAGGAGAATCTTCAGCAACGGCTTGCTCAGCAGTTAACTTATCCAGTTTTTCGCCAATTGGACGCATTACATCTTCAGCAAAACGATGCGCGACTTCTTGAATCGCTAGCTCTTCTTCGCTCATAAAGCCTTCTAAGCCGGTAAGACCTAATTTAGGTAGAGGTACTTCATTTAAAACAAACATTGTATTCCCAGATATTTATTGAATAGACTATGCTACAAAGCTAATCCTTTCTTTAATGTTAAGAATCACCCTGTCGGGTGATATTTAAAATAATTAATTTTTCATTTAATATACAATGAGTTAAAAACAAAAAAACCTGTTCAAATTTAATGAACAGGCTTTTAATTTGTTATCTGGTTCTTTCTAGAACTGGTAACCGGCTTCCAATGTTAGTTGGCGACCTTTATGTAAGGCATGCGTGAAAGCACCATCTTGTAAAGGGACTGCCGATGTATACACATCATAATCTTCATCGGCAACATTGTTCACTGTTAAAGCGACATGCCATGTACCTTCACTTGGAGCAAAGTTAAGGCGATAATCAACCAATGCGTAAGCATCTTGCATAGTTAACACCTCGTTATCTGACGATGTTGTATGCTCGGTTTTGTAACTTACGCTAAGTAAATTAGTTATGTCAAAATCACCAATTTCGGTTATATGTTCAACAGCAACGAATGCTTTGAAATCAGGAACCCAAGGAATATCGCGACCACTCCAGTCACACGACATTTTCTTAATGTCGGCCCAAGGTGTATCAGGATTAGCCTTTTGGTTCGCAACCTTTTCACTATAACTACAACCAGCCCCTTGATACTCGTCATAGGTAAAGTCTAAATACTCAGCATTCGCCATAACGGTTAGGTTGTCAGTAGCCTGCCATGTTAATTCAACATCAATACCTGATTGCGTAGACATACCAGCATTACCAACATTAAAACCTGCAGAGCCATTAAACAACGACACTTGCAAGTTGTCATATTCACCATAGAAGGCGGCAACATTTAAGCGAAAATCTTCCCAGTCATGTTTTAAACCAAGTTCAAACGAAGTAACTTCTTCATCTTCGTACTCTGCCCCTTCACGCGATGCTACACCAAAGGTATCACCTTCGTATAAGATATCAAAACCACCTGATTTTGCGCCGTTGGCTGCATTCATATACATCATGAAATCATCATTGAATTTATATCTAACGCTTGCTTGTAGCATCAGGTGATCTTCTTCTCGCACTAAACCTTCAAAATCGTGTGGCGCGCCGGTTGAGCCTAACAGCAAATAACCGGCTAAATGATCTGGCATTACCAATGTGCCTGCAGGAGCACCTACCGCCCAACTAATATCTTTATCTTCACCAAAACCACGATCTACGTGATCGATATCGATCAAACGCATGTTTTGATCGGAGGTTTTTTCAACCTGAATATAACGAGCCCCTAAAGTTAGGCTGAGCTCGTCCGTTGCCTGAAAATCTATTTGGGTAAAGACCGCGTGTTGATCGGTTTCTTGCGTAAGGTTGTTTTGGCGATCGAGTGCTGATGGTGACATCATCAATGCCGTTTGTAATGCATCTTCAGGTGGTAATCCGGCTTCAATCAACCCCGGCATCAATTTAGGAACAAACGCGGTAGGTAAATTAAAATCAATATCCCATTGAACGTCTGTTTCATCACTTTGATAATAAAGACCCAACATCAAATCAATGTTATCTGACACAGCAATATCTAAACGAACTTCTTGCGATAGTTGTTCATAGTCTTCTGATTCACCGGCATCGATAAAATCAACAGGCATAATATCTACGTCGAAAGCATGATTATAATCATAGTTACTGCTGGCAGATATCGACGTTAGGGTTAGACTATCATTAATGTCCCAAACGACTTCTAACATAGTTTCGTCGGCTTCGTTTTTATAACCGTCCGGGCCATTAACGAATAAATCACTATTACCAATATTTAATTCATCAGTACCTAATCCAAAACCAGCAAGCGGTGAGTTGGGATGATCGATAATATTGTAACTCTGATCAAAACTAGCGTGAGATAATAGGCTAAGATTATGGCCTTCCATCTCTGCCGTGCTTTGTTCATGACGGAAATATACATTTAAATCATCTGATGGCTGCCAAACGATACCAATACGAAACGCCTCGTCTGAATTTGTAGGTTCGTAATCTTGAGAGTCAACGTAATTGTTGTACGCAACCCCTTCAGATTGATCTCTGAATTTACCCGAAACCCTTACGGCTAAATCGTCTGTTATGCCAACATTGATGCCACCTAAAACCTGACTTTCTTCGTATTCAGTTTCATATTTAACGGTAATATCGCCAGTAATATCTTCTCCAACTTCTGGTCGTTTAGTGATCATACTTAACGCACCACCAATAGAGCTATTACCATATAGTGTAACTTGTGGGCCTTTTAGTACTTCCACTCGTTCCATATCGAAAAAACCTGACCTTTGCTGATTCATTCGGCCGCGATAAACACCATCAGCATAGGTACCTACTGACTGTTCAAATGAAACATTGTCACCAGATGATACGCCACGTAGAACTAAACGGCTGGTTGCAGCTAGCTTAGGTTGCTCTAAACCTGGAACATATTTAGATAAGTCTTCAACACTATGAACGCCCATATCTTGGATGTGCTTGCCAGTTATAGCATTAACACTCATAGGAACGTCTTGGATAGATTCCGTTTTCTTACGAGCTGTTACTTGAATAACTTCTAAACCTTCAAGCTTTTCCTCTGTAATAGCTTCTTCAGCTGCCATTGCATGACTACCAATAAAAAAGGTTGCCGCTACCGCTAGTGCCAGTTTACTCTTTCGTAATGTCTCTGTGTTGTTAATAACTTTCATTAAATTCCTCTCCTCAAGGTAACTTCTGTGTTTATATTTTTTATTTTTATTATTTTTTAACGCTTAAACTGTTGTTAATTTAAAATTATTTTTATCTGGTTCTTTCAAAAATATTGACAAAACCAGCACTGCCTATTCCTCCATTGTGTTGTAGAGCAATTCTTGCGTTTTCTACTTGTCGCTGACCACACTGCCCTCTCAGCTGTTTTACTAACTCAGTGATTTGCGCAAGTCCTGTTGCCCCCAACGGATGACCTTTAGCCATCAGTCCACCAGAAGGACCAATTACCACTTTGCCGCCATAGGTATTCTGTCCTTCAACAATAAATTTTTCTAAATCGTGATCGGCGCACAAACCCAGTGCTGAATAGGTAAATATTTCATTACTGGTGAAACAATCATGTAATTCGATAACATCAATATCGTCAGGACCAACACCGGCACTTTCATAGGCTTGCTTACATGCTTCACGGCTTAATGCGCCAAACGTGACGTCGAGTACATTCGAAGTGAAATACTCAGGTTTATCACTGCACCAGCTAGAGCCTTTTAACGTGATACTGATATCCAAGTTATGCTTTTTGGCAAATTCTTCGCTACAAACAATCACGCTGGCGGCACCACAACTTGGCGGGCAGGCAAACAATTTGCGCAAGCCACGATAAAGAGGTGGTTGTTCTAAAATTTGTTCAACCGTTAATGGCTCACGATAAATTGCATAAGGGTTAAATTCGGCGTGTTTTCTGGCTTTTACCGCGATACTTGCCAACGCTTTTTCGCTAATACCGTAGTCGTTCATTAACGCTTCAGCCTGACAGCCAAACATTAATACTGCCGGTGGTAATTGCGCTTCTTGCGGGTTAAGCCCCATCAAATTAACAATGGCATCGGTATGACGTTGCAGCGGACTCGTTCTGTCTGGATACATCATTTCGATGGCACCCGGCGCCATTTGCTCAAAACCTAATGCCATAACGCATTCTGAAATGCCGTATTCAATCGCCTGTGCTGCCAAGGCAAACGCAGTAGAACCACTAGCACAGTTATTATTCACATTGGTAACAGGAATGCCGCTCATGCCAATACCATAAAGTGCAGCTTGTCCTGAACAGCTATCTCCTTGCACATAGGAAGTAAATGCTTGCTCAATTAGAGAATAATCAATGCCTGCATCAGCTAATGCTTCCCGCCCGGCGTTGGCGCCCATAACTTGGTATCCGTCACTTTGGCCAGGCTTTTTAAATGGCACCATGCCAACACCACAAATTACTACTTTTCGAGTCATTGTTTATCCTGTTTTGCCAAATGGCTGAAATTCAGCAAAGTAAACAAAGAAGTAATCGCTTAATATAAAGTAAGCCGTTCTTTACAGTTTTATTTTGCTGGTTAATTACAATTAATTACCTTGAGAACTAAGCTAATACTTAATCTATTTCGATGATTCACCCTGTCGGGTGATATTTAAAATAATTAAACATTGGTTTTAAAAACAGGATCAAACAAACTATAAAATGGCAAGTTGGGGATATAAATATAAGGTTTATTTCGTCTTTGACACAAAGTCTCTAATCAACTGCGACCAGTGTTGAAGATCAGAATATCCATCTGCAATATGTAGTTCTGTGTTTGGCATTACTTGGTGTAATTCAGTGGCAGTTTCGACTGGATGGCTTGGATCTCCAGTCCATGCCAAAATAAGCGTAGGAACGTTAATGGATTTAAGTTCTTCCTTAGAAGGTAGATCAGTCAAAGCAGCTCCTTTGAATAGATTTGCTAAGGTTTTTCTTTTTATTGGTTTTAGCCCTTCGAAGACCCCGTTTATATTTTCTTTTTTTGCCTCAACTAACCAACCTGGCAGCAAGCGCTCTGGATTTTTACTTATTAGCTTGGCCAAGATCCAGCCACCAAGAAAACCGCCAACTCTAGCGAGTTTAAGATAAAATTGGCTTTGTTCTTTCCTTGTATCCCATGCTGTGGGAGGGTTGATCAAGACCATACTTTTAATACGGTCAGGCGCAAGCATGGCTGAATAAATTGTCGAGGCACACCCCATAGATTGTCCCCCGGCAATAAATTTATCTACTCCAACCTCACTCGCGACTGACAACATATCATTTGCTAAATTTTTCCAATGATAATCACCTGGCGAGAACGAAGCTTCTGTTTTTCCGTGGCCACGGGCATCATAACGCACTAGCTTTGTTTGATTTGACAACTTGTGCCATTCGAAAATATCCAATAAATTTTCACTTTCAATGCTTGCCGTTAAACCATGTCCCCAAACGAGTGCTTCACCCTCGCCTTTTACTTCAACATTAAAATCTAATCCGTTTATTTTCATTTTAACCTTCATCAGTACAAGCTTGCTAAATTTAATTGTTCTATAAGCTTAAACTGTACCATTAATTGAATGAATTCGCCTGATCGGCATTGGCGCTGTTTCGTTCTTTATACACGTTTAAACTTAGGCAATAAAAAACCACCAGATTAGGGTAACAATCTGATGGTTTCAATTAGAGCTACGTTAGGGAATCAACTTACCTAGGTGAAGCTCTTTGATTTTCAAGGCCCTCTATAAACTAGAAATTATATGTGCCTTGTACTGTTACTGTACGAGGAGCATCGGTATAACCGATATACCCACCTGCAACTAATGGCGTATCTAAACCAGCAGAGAATGTTGTCTCATCAGTTAAGTTTTTACCAATTAGAGACACGCTCCAAGTATCTTCAACTGACGCTAACGATACCATCATATTCACTTTACTGAATGAGTCTTGTTTTAAGTTTTCATCAAGATCACTATCAACAAAGTATTCATCAGAAAAGTTGACATTTAAACGAGCAGATAATAATAAAGAGCTGCCGATTTCAGTCTCATAATCTAAGAAAACCGATGCCGACATTTCAGGAGCGAATGGCGTTGTTTCGCCAGTTAAGTCACAATCAGTTTGCGGGTTCACTGGATCTTTCATAATTGGTGCCGTACATGGGCCATTTGCATAGTCATCATAGGTAGAATCTAAATATGACATTGAACCACTTAACGTCCAGTTATCGCTTAAGATATAGGCGCCATCCACTTCTACACCTTGAGTAGTTGATTCTGCGGCGTTACCAACACTAAAGCCAGTACCTGTCCATGACGTTACTTGTAAGTTATCAAATGTTGTGTGGAACACGGCCACATTTAAACGAGCCTGGCCATCGAGAAAATCAGACTTCATCCCTAATTCAAGACCTAATGCTTCTTCATCTTCAAACACCATATCTTCTTCTGCAGCAGCAGTATCAGAGTTAAAACCACCAGCTTTGAAACCCTCTTCAGCGGTAGCATAAATCATCATGTCATCATTAACATCATACTGAATTTTAACTGATGGAGTAAAATGTGACTCATCATAGCTATCAGTGTACTCTGGTGTTTTCACATTAACTGATAATGCTACTGCGGTAAAAGCACTGTTCGCATCTGCAGGAATTAAATTGTCAAAAGTATGGTTTAATTGTACTTCGCCATGGGCACTTTGACGGAATACGTCTTTAGTATCATCAGTGTAACGACCACCAACAGTTAAACGTAAAGCATCAGTAAAATGATAAGTACCTTGGAAGAATGCCGACAAAGTTTCGGTTTCTTGGTTAAAGTTAGATACTCGATCTAATGACTCTGGCGCAAAGCCGATGTCGGTAAAACTTAAACCACCCAAGGCATCCCTAGGGGCGTTATACGCAGGCATTAACGCAGGAGTGATCGCGGCAACATCAATGTGAGTTGTCACATCCATTACTAGATCAGATTCTGAATAGTATATACCGGTAATGTAATCAAAGCTGCCACCTAACGAACTGGCAAAACGAATTTCATGACTGGTTTGATCAAAATCATGGAGATCATTGGTATGCAAGAATGGGAATGGCATATAATCTAAATCTTGGTGTTCTGTAGACTCATATGCACTATAACCACCGGTATAAGATAAAACACCGCCAGCTAAATCATAATCAATATTTACAGCTACATTATCAGCTTCTACACCACGAAACTCACCTTCATAGGCATCATCTGAACTACGAGTATCATCTAAATTAGTTTCAAAATCATCTTGTACACTTGGAATAACCGCGCCAAGAATAAATGCAGCTAAACCATCTAATGGCTCAGCACTGATAAATTGTGAGGTGCTACCAACACTTTCGGTTTCCGAGTTTTCACCTTTAAAATGCACAGATAAATCATCTGTAGGCTGCCAATGAAGAGACAAACGAACAATCGTTTCCTCTGATTGTGGCTCATCTTGGTCTAAGTTATTATTTACCATGTAACCATCAGAAGAAGAATCTTTCACCGCTAAGCGAAAACCTAATTCATCTGTTAGACCAGCAGAAACAACGCCGGTTAAACCTTGGCTATTATATTCAGGTTCAAAATCAGCGATGACTTTACCTTCAAAGTCTGAACCTGCTTCGGCTTTGGCGGTGCTAAGGTTTAATGTACCGGCAATGGTGTTTTTACCAAATAAAATACCTTGTGGGCCACGTAAAATTTCAGCTCGTTCAAGATCTAAAAACGGGGCACGAAATTGTTTACTACGGCCCATGTAGATACCATCAATGAACATACCAACTGATTGCTCAAACGAGCGGTTGTTCCCTGAGCCTACACCACGCATGAAAATGTTAGTATTAATGGCATTTTCAGAAATACTTAAGTTTGGAACATAATCAGAAATTTCAGATAAATCTTGGATCGCTGATTTTTCGATTTTATCACCGTTTATGGCGGTAATTGACATAGGTACAGACTGAACGCTTTGTGAACGCTTAGTTGCCGTTACCTGAATCACTTCAAGGCCTTTTATTTTTTTATCTGCAACTTCTTCTGCAGCCATAGCATTACTGCTGATGAAAAGTGTGGCGCCAATTGCTAGTGCAAGTTTAGTCTTTCGTAAAGCCTGTGTGTTGTTAATAACTTTCATTAAATTCCTCTCCTAAAGGTACTTCTGTGTTTATATTTTTATTTTATTTTTGTTTTTGTTTTTGTTTAATGCTTAAATTGTTTTAATTTAAAATGATATTTATCTAGTTCGTTCAAATATATTGACAAAACCAGCGCTACCAATTCCCCCATTGTGTTGTAACGCAATTTGTGCGTTTTCAACTTGTCGTTTACCACACTGCCCTCTGAGTTGTTTTACCAACTCAGTGATTTGCGCAAGTCCTGTTGCCCCTAATGGATGCCCTTTTGCCATCAGTCCGCCAGATGGACCAATAACAACTTTGCCGCCATAGGTATTCTGTCCTTCAACAATAAATTTTTCTAAATCGTGATCGTCACACAAACCCAGTGCCGAATAGGTAAATATTTCATTACTGGTAAAACAATCATGTAATTCGATAACATCAATATCGTCAGGACCAATACCAGCACTTTCATAGGCTTGCTTACATGCTTCACGGCTTAATGCGCCAAACGTGACGTCGAGTACATTCGAGGTGAAATACTCAGGTTTGTCGCTGCACCAGCTAGAGCCTTTTAACGTAATACTGATATCCAGATTATGCTTTTTAGCAAATTCTTCACTACAAACAATGACGCTGGCAGCACCACAACTTGGCGGGCAGGCGAACAATTTGCGCAAGCCACGATAAAGTGGAGGTTGTTCTAAAATTTGTTCAATCGTTAATGGCTCACGATAAATTGCATAAGGGTTAAATTCTGCGTGTTTTCTGGCTTTTACCGCGATACTTGCCAACGCTTGTTCGCTAATACCGTAGTCGTTCATCAACGCTTCAGCCTGACAGCCAAACATTAATACTGCCGGTGGTAATTGCGCTTCTTGCGGGTTAAGCCCCATCAAATTAACAATGGCATCGGTGTGGCGTTGCAGCGGACTCGTTCTGTCTGGATACATCATCTCGATGGCACCAGGCGCCATTTGTTCAAAACCTAATGCCATAACGCATTCTGAAATGCCGTATTCAATCGCCTGTGCTGCCAAGGCGAACGCAGTAGAACCACTCGCACAGTTATTATTTACATTGGTAACAGGAATACCGGACATGCCTAAGCCATAAAGTGCGGCTTGTCCTGAACAGCTATCGCCTTGCACATACGAGGTAAATGCTTGCTCAATTAAGGAGTAATCTATGCCTGCATCAGTTAATGCTTCACGTCCTGCGTTAGCACCCATAACTTGGTATCCATCACTTTGGCCAGGCTTGGTAAATGGCACCATACCAACACCACAAATTACTACTTTTCTAGTCATGTTTATCCTGTTTATGCGCAAATGGCTGCAACTCAGCAAAAAGACTAATGAAGTAATCGCATTATATTAATAAGCGATTCTTCAACGTTTTATTTCGCTAATTAATTACAATTAATTACCTTTAGAAGTAACCTAATTGTTAATCTATTTCGGTGATTCACCCTATCGGGTGATATTGTTATTATTTTTCAGTATTTAATTTTATATATAGTTATAACAATAGGTTAGAGTTGATAAAATAAAGTTAAAATAGCGCTCTCTTCAACAGGGCTTGCTGCATTTTCGACAAATAACAAACAAAAAAAAACAGGTCACTATTTAGATGACCTGTTACATTTATTAAACAGTGGTAAAACTATGGCAAAACAGCCATTAATTCACCATGCGATTTTCGCTATTCCAGTATTTCTTACGAATGTCTGTTTTTAACACTTTGCCCGCAGGGCTGCGTGGCAAGTCATCGACAAAATCAATGGATTTAGGCGCTTTAACGCTGCCTAATTCTTGTTTAATTATGCTGATCAAAGCGTCTTCGTTAATACTGCAGCCAGGTTTACACAAAACTATGGCTTTAACTGCTTCACCCCACTTTTCATCAGGAATGCCAATCACCGCACAATCTTGCACTTCAACTTGAGAGTTAAGTACTTGCTCAATTTCATTGGGAAATACATTAAAGCCACCAGTAATGATCATGTCCTTTTTACGGTCAACAATTTGAATATAACCATCTTTGTCCATCACACCGACATCACCGGTATGCAGCCAACCATCGATTTGAGCTTCTTGCGTTGCTTCTGGGTTTTTATAATAACCGGGATTGACAATATGGCCTTTGACACAAATTTCGCCTGCTTGCCCCATCGGTAGTGGTTTATTATCATCATCCATAATTGCGACTTGATTTAATACGCAAGGACGACCTACTGTTTTCAGTCTGTCTTCATTAATAGAACCATCGGCATTAATATAATCCCACGGCGCTTTTGCACAAATTGCCGCTGGTGCTTCTGATTGACCAAACACTTCGGTCATAACCGGACCAAACACCTTTATCGCTTCTTTTAATTTAGACAATGAAACAGGCGCAGCTGCTACGATAAAATGTTGTAGTGATGAATAATCATATTTACTTACATCCTCGTGTGCCAACATCATATACATGACCGTTGGCGGTAAGAAAAAATGGGTGATTTTATGCTGTTCAATCACCTTTAAAATTTCACCAGGATCAACTGCTGCCATAATGGTATTGGTACCACCACGGGCAAAGTGCATAGCGCCCATAAGTCCGGCAGAATGAGTCATTGGCGCGACAACTAAATGATTAGTGTTATCGTAATAATTGAAATGCGCATAAAAATTGGAAAACATCGTCTCCAATGCCTTATTTGACATCATTACGCCTTTCGATTTACCGGTAGTACCGCCGGTTGGAAAAATTGCCATAATGTCATCATCACAACCATCGCCCATTTCATGGTGGTTATCAGCAGAAACTAACCAAGAGGATAAATTTACGCCATCAAGGTCTTTATCAATACAAACAATTTTTTTAATATTAGGGGCGTTTTGTGCAATTTCCTTCGCTTCGCTTTCATAATTTGAATGGTACATTAGCAAATCACCATCAAAACGATGCAGTAAATCAGTATTGATCTCAACAGGATTGCGCGGGTTTACCGGTAACCATACCGCTTCGGCGCGAAACAAACCTATTAAGCATTCAAAAGCAACGTTTGAATTAGGCGCCAGTATGCCAATTTTAGCGCCTTTACCAAAGCCTTGTTGGGTAAGTGCACTCGCTAACTTATGGCTATAGGCATGGGCCTGTTTATAGCTTCTCTTTTCACCTGTTGTCAGTTCATGAAAGGCAATGTTATCAGGGTATAATGTTGCGCCCTGATCAAAAAAATCAATAATTCGCATTTGCTATCCCCTATTATTTGATAATTTTATAGTCAACCAAACCAAAACTTTTCAGTTGGTTTGCTAATTCATTATGACCAACAGCTTGACAAGCTGATGAAAAACCAGATGTTTTTTGTAATCCGCCAATTAACGAGCTAGCAGTTGCGGCTTGTAAAGCACCGGTGGTTAAGTATCCACACGACGTTCGTACTTCACAGGTGACTGAATCAAACGAACCACTACCATGAACAACATCAAGGCAACGATGCACAAGTTTGTTTTCTCGTGGCGGCATAGTTGCTTGCATGCTATTACCGTATTCAGCTAACTTCGCAGCTTTTTCGTCTGCCGGTAAATGCTTGATCTCATTTTCATAGGTATTTTGCAAATCCAAAACCATTTCCATCATCGCGCGGTTTTGAGTTGCTGTTAATTGTTGCACATTGCGCACGCGAGGATCATGTTCAAAATAAAGCGGCAACATACCACCACCCCAAGGGTGTGCTAGCAAGGTATCGGCACGACCAGGGATGCTCACTTCATAGCCTTTCGCTACAGGCCAGATCACACGCTGGTTATTTTCTAGCTTAAATGATTGTTCGGCAATACTGAACATGGCAAAAATAGTTTGGAATGAACCAACGGTTGGCACTAAGGTAGGCGCGGTAAGACAATTTAAGGTATCAATTTGCCCTTGCTCTAACACCATACGCGCACCAATTTCTAGCGAGGTATACATATAGGATGTGCCTGGTGCTAAAACTAAATTCTTTTTAGCGAATTTTGGTCCTAACTCTTCTTGTATTTTAGTGATGAAGTTCATTTCACCACCTGTATCTAAATAATGACAATCAGCTTCTAATGCGGCTTCAACTACAGGCTGACCAAAATACATAAATGGACCAACAGTATTACAAACAACTTTTGCGCCTTTAAACAGTTCAGTTAGCGCTTCTTTGGTGTGCTCTACTTGTACAACTTCATAATCTGCGGTTTCAATTCCCGGAACCGTGGCCATTGCAGCTTCAATTTTTTCAGCATTTCGACCAGCTGCAATAAATGAAATACCATATTCACGTAAAAATTCTGCGACTAATTTTCCGGTATAACCACTTGCACCATATAACACTACAGATTTATTTGTCATAACTTTTTCCTTCAGGTTTTGTAGCGTATCAATCTAACAATGCCTCTTCAGAAACTCCTAGAAGTTAACAAGAGTGGACGTTGTTTAGATACGATAACGACTTTTAAAATTATTTTAATTTGTGCTATTAACGCTAAACGTTTAAGCACAATTCAGAATCACCCCAATGGGTGATTTATGAAAAAAGCTTATTAACTATTTAAAATTTCGTTTCCTTGATGGTGCAAATCTATTGCTATGATTTACAGGAAGAAATGAATGCCGTGATCACATTTTTAACAAGGACGTTGTATATTAGAACAAAGCACTAGTACAGGTCGTACGTAGGTAAAATAATGCATTAATACATGGATGTATGTAAGTAGAATAACGCAGGAGCGGTTATCGAGGAGAAATTATCGAGGTAGCAATTGCCGGGGATGTGGAATAAAACTGTCCATGGCAGTTTGCATTCCTGAAGTAAAAAATCCCAGACAGTTTTGTCTGGGATTTTTAAAGTTAAACAACGGTTAAGTTAACTCATTGCTTTGTTCATGTTGTTAGAACGTATAAGACATTTCTGCGTAAACAGAACGACCTATTGATGCACCACCATATTGGCCACCGTTATAGTAAGGCCATGAATAATGAGTATCATCTTTAGGTGGTTTAGGGTTAAAGATATTAATCACTTGACCACGAACCATAACGTTATCAGACCAATTATAAGTCGACGTTAAGTTAAATGTGTACCAAGGGTCTAAACGATCAACTTTTTGGTAATAATAACTGTCTTCATCACCAAATTCAGCTGGTGGATTATTAATTGGGATAGAGCCAGTACGGCGACCACTGAAACTAACTGAAAGATCTTCAATAGCCCAAGTAACCGAGCCATTCATAGTAGAGCGAGCAGTAGAGTTCCACCATAAATCGCGAGTATGAATTTCTTCACTTTCTTCGTCAGTCTGGAACGTTGAATCTAACGTGTGAGTCCATGCTAGGTTAAAGTACCAGTCACCTAGTTCACTTTCAAAATGATAAGCAACTTTGGCATCAAGGCCTTCAGTGGTTTGCTTAGCAGCATTGATGTGCGAAGTTTTAACCGTTTCAATAGTTGAGCCTAAACCAATTGTGCTTTCACTGTCTGAGCGCACGATCTTACTGGCATTATCGCCACACATCTTACTACCAGGAACTATATCTTGACGATCATTTTGCTCATACGGGTAGTAATTTTCGCCATCTTCATCTTCAGTTTGACGAGGTTTACAATAAAAGTCATTCGATAATATGGTTTGAATTGATTCACCTAATACTAAATGTTCAATTTCAATATTATACCAATCAAGACTTAGATTTAAGCTATTGGTAATATCCCAAACAAAACCGACACCATAGTTTGTACCTTCTTCTTCTTCTAAAGTTTTCGAGCCAGAGCTGTTACCTTTAATAGATTCTGAACGACACGGGCTTTCAGTTGGTTCATATTTTTCGATGTTATCAGGATCCTTCCAATCGCCATCATCGTCTTTTTGATCATCGTAGAATTGGTCTTCACAAGTTGAT
Organism: Thalassotalea psychrophila; assembly: GCF_031583595.1. Taxonomy (NCBI): domain Bacteria; kingdom Pseudomonadati; phylum Pseudomonadota; class Gammaproteobacteria; order Alteromonadales; family Colwelliaceae; genus Thalassotalea; species Thalassotalea psychrophila. Next base: position 1,820,901 of record NZ_CP134145.1, on the reverse strand, counting down.
AAATCGGCACCTGACGAGTAGTAACCACCCTCGGTCGCAAATACTCGGTGCATATCTGGTGCACGGAAACTCTTACCCCAGTTACCACGAACTAATAAGCTGTCACTTGGACGATACTCTAAGCCCACTTGTGGTGAGAAACGGCCACCAATATCGGTAGTCTCATCATCGTATTGGTCATAACGTCCAGCAACCTGAGCGCTAAGATTTTCTAAAATTGGGAATTGTAATTCTAAACCTAGGGCGTAACGTTCACGTTCACCATTACCTTCGGTTCCGGTGTTTTGATACCAGCCCATACCGTCATTGTTTAACGTGCGGTCATCAAGGGTAATATCATAGCCTTGTTTGTTCCACTCGGCTATTAAGGCAAAGTACATATCCCCTGCCGGTAATTCAGCTAATGGTCCGGTAATTAATGCCGACACAGTATTTGAATACGAATCGGCATTCGTTACTTGCATGCCAACTAATTCATCGCGAATTTCACCCGTTACCGGTGCATATAAGTCAACTGTACCAGTGCCATCATAGTGTTCTAAACCTTGGTCCAACCACACTTGATGTACATTGTGCTCGCCCAGATAAAGCTCTGCAACTTTTTCTTCTTTTAGTAAGCTAGAGTATTTATCACTAGTGCTTTCACTACGGCTAAATGAAAGTTCCCAATCATATTCTTCAAAAACAATACCTTTAATGCCTGTATTGACTTGTAAACCAGTGTCCTCAATATTGCTGCCTTTAAAGCCCAGTTCATGCTGAGCAAATAGGCGCTGCTCAGTACGCCAGTCATAATCGGCCGCACCTTCGAAATCACCTTGATATATCGGCTCTTCTAACACAGCCATATTACCAGTACCATCACCAACAAAGTCGATAATTTCGGCATTTACAAAATGGAAACCGCCTTGCACAAATGCGTCTTGCTGTGAATACATTACGTCAGCGTAAATTGACGTTTCGTCGGTTAAATCGTAAATACTGCTTACATACAACGATGTTGTTTCACGCTCGTTTCGAAGCGTACGAGTACCAGATAAATCTACACCACAGTAGTTACCGTAGTTGAAATCATTTTCATCATCATCATCATCGGTATTGATAATACGATCAGTATATTCATAACCAGAGCCTGAGGCCTGACATAATCTTTCAGTTGGGTCGCGATACCAAGAAACACTTTCGTCTACATCTTCAGTTTCTTCGTCATCAGGGTAAAAACCACGTGATGCCATTTCATCAACAATAACAATACCACGGTCTAAGTAAGTACGACCTGCAGGACCGTCGTCAACTGAGTCCATAAAGTCACGGTCAGCAGAAAAAATAGGGTCTTGTTTTTGATATTCAGCAGCAAATGTTACCGAGTAATCATCACCGCTAATGCCAGACACAAGCTGGAAGCGACCTTCGTCACCGCCGCCTTCTGTGGTAGTACCGATTTTAGCGCTAAACGTAGTATCTTCTACATCTTTCTTGGTGATGATATTCATAACACCAGCAACCGCATCTGAGCCATAAATGGCTGATGCACCCGAGGTTAAAATATCAATACGAGCAATCGCCGCCATTGGGATTGAAGATAAGTTAACAAAGTTTGACGCACCATTGTATGGCGCGGGGTAATCAGAAACACGACGACCGTTAACTAGGACTAATACCTGGTTATTACCTAAACCACGTAAACTTACCGACTGGGCATTCGGGGTAAAACCACCAGAGGCACCAGCTTCTGCACCTTGCGTGGCACCAGTGTTTTGGGTTAAATCTTTTAAGGCATCAAACGCCGTGGCAAAGCCTTTTTTGATCATTTCATCAGCAGAAATAACCGTTACAGGGGTTACACCTTCAAGGGTATTCGCTTTAATGCGAGAACCGGTAACTTCAACAACTTCAATCTCTTGCTCTGCTTCAGTTTCGGTGGTAGAGCCTTGTTCAGTCAGTTGTTCAACTTCTACTTCGCTCACTTCATCTTGTTGAGCGAATGCGGTGGCACTAAAGCCACCAATAACACCAACAACAAGTGCGGCGCGAATGCTAGAGGTTAAAAAATTTAAATTTTTCACTTTCTTTTCCCTAAATATTTTTAAATGTAACGTGTTAACGATTAATACGTTTTTACGTCTTATATTTGTTTATGTTTTATTATGTAGGTACCAAGGCTTCGTGCCGAAGCGTCAGCCTTAGTAACATTGTTTATTTTTTGCTATAGATTTATGCGTTAGATAGTTAAATCGATTTACGGCGAATAACTAATGCCATTAAGGTGATCGCAAACCAGATAAAACCGGTGCTACCTGCTGAACCACTGTCTTCAACATCAATATAAACAGTTGTCAGAACAGGATCTGAATTGCGCTCAGAATTATTCACTACTAATTCAAATACAAATTCCAAATCTTTGTTCGTTGTAGGCGTGGTAAAGCTAATGCTGTCCCAATCATTAGAGAAAGCTAGGTCTTGGCCGCTCACTTGTCGCCATTCATAGCTCAACTCAGGGTTATCGATAACTGCATCAGTAACATTAGCAGTTAAGGTTATTTGCTCATTTTCAGCTGCGTAAGTGTTAGATGCTACAACTTCTGCTACGGGCTTACCTGCGACAATAACTGGAGTAAGACTGTTAGAAACTTGCACATAATCACTGTCATTAAGTACAGAGCTAACCACTGGGGTAATATCGGTTAAACCTGAAATTTCAGCGTAGTTGATTACTAACGATACCGTCTCACTCGCGGCATTGGCTGCTTGGGTATAAGTCCAAGTGATGCTATTGCCCGTTTGAGTGTGATCAAATGTTTCGCCGTTTAGTAACAATTGCTCTAACACTGCACCAGAAGCTAATTCCATCGTCATTTGATAGACTTTTTGCTCTGCGGTGTTGTTTGCCATAAAGCGAATATTAAATGCAGCCATCTCCACTTCAATGTCATTTGTCGCTAAAGTCAGCTCAACATCGTCTTGGCCGCGAGAAATATCAACTCGGGTTACACCAATGTTAAATGGCAGGTCTTCAGACGTACTGAAAAATACACTACCAAACAGCAGGTCATCTTTTTCCATGTCTTTTTCCCAGCTAACGGTTACCGGAATATTTGAGTTAGGGTAAGCCTGTTTATCTGCCTTAACTTTAAACTCATGATTTGCATCATCGTCATAGTCAGGTTCAACTACCGCAACAGCGAACTTAATAGTGTCAATAATTTCGGCACTTTCCGGGTCAAATCGATCATGCTTGGAGTCATTAAACTGATTACCAAAGTTATGGATCATCAACCAATAATCACCTGGAACAGGAAAATCATAATCTAGTTTTTCAAGTGCTTTTCCAGTGGCTGCTACCATGGTGACGTGGTTTTCGCCACGGTCAAACTGACCATCCAAATCCAAATCCTGACCAAGATATACATCAAGGTCTGGTGAGCTAGTTTCTAAAATTTGAATAATAACGCGTTCACTGCGAGCTGGGATGGTAAGCGGCATTGAATACGACACTACGCCAAGCTCTTCAACAATCTTATAAGGCTCTGCAGCACGTTTGATTTCGGCACTGTAAATCTTCGCCTTAGCAAGACGCGATGGGTCAGCAGTAAAGTCGGTGGTACCGACGGTAACAACATCTGGCAATTCAACCGAGCCGGTATCACGATGGGCGGTAATTTCTAATAAATCTGGTACTGAACCAGCAACAAAATTTACCGTAACCGGTAATGAAACGGCTGGAATGTTGGCGTCGTTAGACGTTAAGATTACCCGGCCATCTGACCAGTAAGAATCTAAGTTTTCATCTACCGTGGCAGTCACGGTAATGGTAAACTCTTCACCTGCGCTAAGTGCAATGCTTGCGCCGTCTTTATCACTACTTAAGGTCATACCTTTAGAGTTATAAGAGTAACTTACCTGCCAAGTCGCCGCTTTGGTGGCTTTTAGGGTACGGGTCCAGCTACAGCTATCAATACATGCGCCCTTAGCCATACTGGCAAGATTCATTCGCGTGGTATCACCGTGCCAAGTAGCCGATACTTCTTTTTCAATACCTCGTATACCTTCATCAGCAGGCACAGCGATTTCACCCGGAGCAGAAGGTAATTGCATAGAAGAAAGATCGCCAAACGGATCTGCGTCACGGTAACCTTGTATGGTTTCATGCATAATCAAACCAGTTTCTATGGCCAAATCAACACGAGCCAGGCCGGCACCCGATGAATGAAAATTAGCAGTAACAAAGGTTTGTTTGCCCTTTATGAGTGGACCTACAACTTTGGTATTGCTGCCTGCGGTAAGCATTAATGCCGATTGGCCTTCTGCTGGTGTCCATTCTGGGTGAGCAGACTTCATCAACAAGAACATACCGGCAACGTGCGGTGATGCCATTGATGTACCGGATTTATACACTTGATCTTGCTGAGTTTTATTTTTTGGAGCCACAGCAAAGTCTTGCATGTCTTTACCAAGACCTGAGCCTAAAATACCTACCCCTGGGGCAGAAATGTGTGGTACTAGGTAATCTGGTGAGAACAAGTCAGGACCCTGTGAGGAAAATCCACCCATCAAGCCACTAAAGTCTTGGTCTTCATCAAAACTAGTGCTGCTGATCAATTTAGAATCAGACATTGCCACTTGATGGCCTTCGCCTTCGGCCAACCACTCGAGAAGAATTTTACCATCTTTCTTATTAAGGTGAACGGCAGGCAATGAATGCATATCGCTGACGATATTGTCAGTGGTGCTTTTAGTATTAACTAAAACCAAGCCTTTAGCGCCAAGTTCATACAGACTAAAACTTTTTACCGCCCTGGTAAGCGGAACATCGTCTTTGTCAACGCCACCACGGTTACAAACAACGACTTTATCTTTAACAACGTCCGCGGTAAGCGAGCCAATGGCACACGAGCCGGCAATGGCGAATTCTTCAACCGCTGTTGAAAGTTCGATATCAGCGGCATAAACAACATCGGTACTAGCCAGGCCGCGAGTAGCACCCTCACCGGTAAAAACATTAGTTTCTAGCACGAAATCTTCTGAGCCACCGGCTAAGGTTAAGGTTTTTCCTTCAAAACCACGGTCATGAGTCACAGCAGCAACACCGGTTATCCAAGGAGCATTACCTGGTGTACGAAGTGTACCGCGTCCGCCAAAACCATCATTACCAGCTGCAGATGCAACCCAAACACCAGCTTCACGGGCATTTAAATACGCTAATGCAAGCCAGTCGTACCAAGGTGAACTCGGAGCACCACTAATTGAATAATTAATAACATCAACACCGTCATTAATGGCAAGTTCAATCGCCTCAAATGCTAAATTAGGGAAACAGCCACCATTTCTATCACATACCTGATACGAAATTATATTCGCTCGTGGCGCAACACCGCTAATTTTGTCAAAAACAAAATCATTTGGGTAAATGTCTGGCACTTGACCACCAATTTCGCCTTCAGTTTGTACATTGAGCACCACACTTCCGGCCGCTGTAGAGGCAACGTGAGTACCATGACCATTAGTATCTTGGCCGGTATAATTTCGCTGACCACCATAATCAGCAAATAACGGCTGGTCTGGATTATACTCAGCCACCAACTCATCAGAGCCTAAAAAGCCAACTCCGTAAACGCCAATAAGTTTGTCATTACACCAGTTAGGAAGGTCAACACAATCGCCTAAATAGTCGTTATTTTCTCTTGGGTTGCTATGAACAAAATCAATTTCACCATCACCATCTTCATCAACTTCAGCTGCAAATGACGGATTAAATGAAGGTAAATTATCAGTGTCTAGTATATCTTCAACTCGGTGTAAATATGACGCAATACCCGAGTCAATAATACCAACAACCATGCCTTCACCGCGAGAGCCTTGGTCATTATACGTACCCTGCCACGCGTTTACCGCGCCAGTGAAACTTGGGCCACTGTCGGTATCGATATAAGCCATTTCTATTTTATCAACAGCTAAAACGCCGTCGAGCTGACGTACTAACATCGCTTCAGTTTTGCTTAATTTAGTGGCAAAACCATTCAATACGGTGTCATAGCGCTGAGATACATCAATCTGGCGCTTTAACCTTAGGTTAATGTGCAACTCTGTTTCGTTTTGTTTACCGGCAAGATAACTTTTATAGCGCTTTGAGGCTAAACTTTTGGTGTTTAGCTTGCCTTTAGCAGTAATATTGGTGTTTTTACTGGCTAATACATTGGTAGCAGCAAGCCCGGCAACGGTGCCATCGTAGCTTGCTAAAGGCTCACCGTTAAGGATAACAAAATAGCTGTCGCTAATTGTTGACTTAACCTGAGCGGTTATATCTATTGACGACTTAACTCCATCTTGATTTGCGTTAGTACGCAAAATCGTATTATTAAGACCATCTTCAACAAAGTGGCCCAGCATTGCTGGTTCTTTGTCTAAAACATTGGCACTAGCACTAGCACCTATCATCATCAAGGGTAATGCCTTGATGATTGCTTTTAATTTAAATTTCACAATGAATTCCTTAATTGCTAGTGAAAACGACGACGGAAAACCATCATTAGACACAATAAGCCGTAAACCATAGCGCCACCGCTTGAGCTAGCATTATTCGCTGCACCATCGGCGCTTTGTTGCTCACCAGCCTCAATAATAAAGTCAACATAAGCAACTGAACTGTTCATGCCATCACTGGCATGAATTTTAGCGGCAAAGTTACCAGATACACTAGGTGTACCCGAGATCACACCAGCACGGCTAATGATTAGCCCAGCTGGCAGGCTATCGCTGGTAAATACCAACCTGTCACCGTCAATATCGCTAAAGTTAGAGGAAATATTTATTGCTGACATAGCTTGATATTTGGTAAGTGCGATATCGGTTAACGCGCTAAGCAATACTGGGGCATTGTCGTTATCATTCGTTACATTAATTGTAAATGAATAGCTGCCACCACTAATTTTACCCATGGTTACATGAACCTTAAGCTGATAGCTGGCTAGTGCCGCATGGTTAAGTTGACTGCTGTCTCGAACCGAAATTATGCCATCGGTAGAAACTTGGAATGGCTGGTAAAGTTCACCACTAGATAAGAACATCTCTACGACAGGTAGATTAAGCAAGGTAGTGTTTTTCCATTTTAGCTTGCCGATAACAGTACCATTTGGTGCGTTTTCGTTAATGCTAAATCTTTGCCCTGCAGCAACTGCTGGTACTGAACCACGCGGCTCTGCGATAGCAAAAAAGTCTGTGGTTGGGTTAAATAACGCCGCACCAACACCACAACGTTGTCTGTCAGCAAACAGCTCACAGGCATCATCATTGATCCAAGACACTCTAATTCTTGCACCAGGCTCTACCAATATGCTGTCTTGCCAGTCATAGTCTTGCTGATCTTCAAAGTTTTTATGGGCAACTTTGATCAAGGTACCAGAATATAAGGTGTTGCCTTCAGGCAAAACCTCAACAGGGGCTAAAATCCCTTTTAGCTGAAGATCTGTTGGACCAATATGAGCATAATTTTGATCAAATTTTATCTGTTCAGGCATACAACGTCCTAGCGTATCACCGGCGTCTATATCACAAATAATTTGGCCTGGTTCAGTAATAGGTGAATTGAATTGCAACGCTCCAATAAAACGATCATGAGATATTGCACAAGTATATGCCGTATCGCCAAACCCAGTTCGCGTACAAGTTGGCGCAAGCTCGGTTGGTGCAAAAGAGAAATAATCTGCCATGCTAAGATCGGTTACGTCGTTATTAAAAATACGAATACAATTGCCTTGGTAATCTTCAACAAAATTGTTTTCACAGGCTTCAACTTCTGGTTGTGCTTCTACTGTAGTGTGCATTAAACCACCAAGTTTGAAGTTATGTAATAACACATCTTCATCGGCACTAGGCACGGTAGAACGGTCTGTTGTAACAATAACGCCAAGGTAATCGTTAAAGGTATCTTCATTAATATCGTCGTGGTGTAAGTCGTTAGTACACACACTAGAGATCAAGGTTTTACGATTTGGTGAGATCACCAGTGGCAAATCGATTTCTGTTATACGCGCAGAGCGATCAGTTCTATCTTCAGGCATTGATAAATCGTGGAAGAAACTGCTAACCGTACCATCTTCCTTGGTCCTAACAGTAAGTTCAGTTAACTGGGTAGTACCAAGAATGGTGCCAAGAATGTAATTATTAAAGTTGGCATCTTCAACACCTTGTTTACTGAACAGTTTTATCGCATATAACAAACTACCTATACGGTCACTATGGTTCGATCTCGGCATATCAAGTGGTTCAAAAAACCTCACCATAAGTGACAGTTTATGTCCAGATTCACATTGCGCTTCTGGGTAATAACCACCGCCAAGCTCAGAAATGATACGGCCATTGTTATTAGCCAGTTTCTGTGGTTTTCTAAGTTGTTGGAAAAACAGCGGCATAGCGTATAGTTGCTGAGCAACAGTTGACTCGTTTACTAATTCGGTTTGAGTGCTGGTAAATCGAACTGGATATTCAGTGTGATCTCTAATATCAGCATTAAATGGCAATGGAATGATATTGTCGCCAATGACTCGGTGCGCCGTAAAGTCTTGCACTGAATCATCAACTTCCATAGCTGTGGCCATTGTTGGTAGCAGCAGCCACGGCATTTCAATAGAAGCAGCTTTATTAACGTCATGGGTAAGAACAATATTGCCTTGCAATGACATTTTATCCCACGTTGCTATCGCGTAATCTGCACCTGAAGAGATTAAGCCTTGGTCAAGGTGACTGGCATCAAGTTTGAACGTTACTGGCACAATTTGCTGTGAATGTGGCGCAAGTGTAATGGTGCTAGGGAAGCTAAATGTTAAAGCGTTATTACTGGTTTTTTCACCATTGACAACAATTTCACTGGTGTAGGTTTGTTGTTCATCACTGATATTTTTGATTAAAATATTGCGACTAACGGCCTGATGGCCAGCAGTGGCAAGAAAGCCTAGATATAAGCTTGGTTGTTTGCTGTCATGGTCATACATTAACACTGCAGAGCTGTTAGCCGCTAATGGGTTAACCTGGCCACCGCCAATTTGAGGCACACCCCAATTTGGCATGGCAATATCACTTTTAGCGGTATTAACAATTAATGCCTTAACTTCTGCCGGTGCTAATTCGCGGTTGGCTTGCATAATGCTAGCAGCAGTACCCGCAACTTTTGCCGCAGATAAAAACGGCGTACCTTCCACTTCCCAAATACCAGTACCGCTGGTAATTGCTGCTCCGGCAGTTTTGCCTAATACCGATAACACATCCGGTTTAAGCACTGAGTCGCCACGGCTTGGACCAATGGCTGAAGCAGGGTCTACTTTATAGCTATTGTCTGCTTGTTTTAATGATGTACCAACCGATAGCGCTTCTGGGGTTATGGCACGAGCTGAATAGTTAAAGTAGCTATGATAATATTTAAATTCAGTTTTGTACTTACCATCTTCAATTATTTTTTCGCCATTTTCATCGAAGACCAAACTGTAATACTTACTATTATCAGAGGCTGAAATAACCACCAAAGCACCACTAGCCGCGACTTGACGTAAGGCTTGTATTTCTACTTGTGAGCCATCCGCGCCCAATTCGCCTTCGCGATAAAAAGCACCATCACCAAAGTAGTCATTGACTAAGATGATATCGGCAGCATCGGACATATCACCATCTAAATTAGGGTCCATTGAAAATTCAAGGGCCGCTATAAGATTGGCTCGGGTTGCGCCGATACTGACGGAGCCGCCAAAGTGCAAGCCATGGGCTTTGTAAGATAAAATTTTAGCATCAGGGGCGGCTTGCCTTATTAACGATGCCGCCATGGTGCCATAACCACCTTTATATTCGTAACCACGCCCATCGGTATAGTCGTTAGCAAATTCTATTGGGTTATAATCGTATGTTCTGACTTCAGAGAATAAATCGAAACCGCCAATAACGACATCATTAGGAAATCCGCTCCAATCATTGCCGATGTTTTCATAGGCATCTAAATAAGCTTGTAGCGTGCCCTTGCCACCCAACGATTTATGGGTATAGTCGACACCCTGGCCGATAATTGAAACAACAACCGAGTCACCGGCATCGTTCACTCTTAACGACGCATATGGGCTTTCTTTAGCCTGCAAACTAATCGTCGATAAATTTTCGGCAGTATTGATTGAGGTAACCATAGGATGTGAAGAAAACTTATCGGCCGTCTCGGCATTCATTTGCACGAAAATGCTATTAGTTACGGCGCGGTGGCGCTTGATTAAGTCAACGCTAGGGTCTGCGGCGTATAATTCAGCTAGTAATGTGTCTTGCTCAGCGCTGATTAATTCAACGGCCGAGCTGCGATCCAGGCCAATGGCTACATAGTAGTTATTTATGGCTGGTTGCGATTTGAGGGTAATTGCATATCCGGCTCGTTGCTGGCTATCTGCAGTTGCAAACGCTGGAACCGATTCTGCGCCAATCTCTAAATACTGGGTACTTGGAGAATGGTTTTCAGCGGATGTTGAAAACGCTGTAGCTACCAATAATGCAAGAGCTGATGATTTAAGCATCATAATTCTTGTTCCTATAAAGTTACGCCATACAACGATGAACAATCATTGTTTTAACCAAAATACAGTTAAAATAGGCGGTTAAATTAATATCGCAGGCAAAATACTGGAAAGGTTTAGAACAGGCAACACTAAGAAGTTGAAAGTGTTTTTTTTTATTTATAATTTATCTTTGATTAGTTATTTATTTTCAATGTTTACAGTATGTTAAGCTAAAAAGCGATTAGGTTTCTTTTGCTATTTTTTGCCGTTGTAATAGACCTTACGGCAGTACATCAGCTAGCAGTATTTCTATATTTTATCTATGTTTATCGTACTTAAATGGCGGGTACGATCATTAATATGCTAAGTGCGGGTGTTGTTACTCGGCATATCAGTAAATTACTTTGCCAGTAGTAGCCGATCTTTTTAGCTATATAACACCGCTTGCTTCATCACATTTGTAACTAATACCAGTTCCATTAAGTTTGTGCTCTTGTTGTGCGAAGGAAAAATAAATCAGGGCACAGGTTTATTGTTCCAGACTTAACCTAAGCACCTACATCCGTGTAGGCGAGGCGCTCGATTGATTAGGACAGGATGTCCGTAAGTAGAATAATGCAGGAGCAATTATCGAACAACAGCTGTCTATTGGGATTGAGAGCAACGCAGTCATGGAGTATTTTAACCAGCACAGATGGGCAATAATTTAATGATATTGGTATAAGTGAGCAATGCACTGGTACAGTGTGTAGATAGAGTAATGAAGGAACAATTACCGAGGATGTGAATGAGCGGCCCTGGCAGTTTGCATTCCATCATCCCTGAAGTAGCAAAAAAAAGCCGGTAGATACTCTACCGGCTTTGCTTAGGGTTAATCGATTTCATCAACTATTGCCGACAAATTGTGCCCTCTTCACAACCGCCTGGAATGCTATGAAGGGTTATTTTTGACATGTCTAAGGTAAACGGAGTTGCATCATAATTCGTTTGTCCTTTACCATCTCGGTCGCCCTCTTGCAACGTGCCATGAACAGGGTAACACTGGGCTGTATTCGTGTCTTGCACCCCATCACACCTTGGGAAGAATGGCTGAGTATGATCTTGCTGCCAAGTAATGGCTACATCAGTACTAAAGCGCATACCATTAGGGTATAGTTCTTCTTCTGCACTCCATAAATTCTCGGTAAGTTCACAGGTAGCCATATTGGTTGTTGCATCTAAGGCTGAACAAGTAACTAGGACTTGCGCGTAGTTTACTCTTAATAGAGTCAAAATCAGACGGTTTTCAAATCCAGCAATAAACTTATTATTTGGTTGTATTGACTGATCAAAGTCTATGCTAAACGTTGTACCATACCAGGTTTTGTTACGAATACCGTCCCACTCGTCGGCTTCGGTACAAGTCATTTGTTGTGAGCCTGCGTCGGCAGAACAAAGCGTTTGACCAGTAATAAGTTGGCGTGACTCATAACAAATTGGCGCTGCCAGTTGTGCCGATTCTACACAATGGATCCTATCCAGTTCTTCTATGGTTTGATAACTGCTTGAATCTCTGTGATTGGTGCCTAATTGAGGTAAGTCAAATTGAAAGTCAATGGTTACGTCAGTAAACGGGCCGCCAGTAATTATTTCACGATCATCCCAGTCGCCAAAATACACGGTTTCTTCAGTCTCTGCTTTCGCTGCAATAACAAGATGGTCTTCTTTTGAAAGAAAGTTACCGGTTAAATCAAGCTCTGCAGGTAAATTTGGCCAAGCAATGATTATAGTCACGTCGCTGATATCGTTATTCTCAAGCTGTAACGATTGAAGATTTAGCAAATTAGCAAGACCGTCAAGCGAAGTTATATTATTATTTTCTAAAAGCAGAACGGTCATTTCTGTACTGGTAGCTAAAGGTAACAGTGACGTAATATTATTGCCCGATAACACCAAATTGCTGAGTTGTGGCTTGTCTGCCAGGGCATCGATAACTGCAACATTGCTATCAGATAGATTAAGCTCAACTAACTGACTAGCATTCGTCAGTGCTGAAATATCAGTGATGTTATTATAACTTAAATCTAAATTGGTAAGCTTAGTAAAATCTGCTAATACCGAGATATCTTCAATATTGTTATTGCTTAGATCAAGTTCAGTAAAATTAGCAAACACAGCTAAATTACTAATATCGCTTAAACCAGTGCCCTCGTCATTACCATTACCGTATAGGGTCAGGGTTTGCAACGCCGGCAAAGTACTGAAATTTGCTAGGGTAGTGATTTTTGCATCATGAGCAAGCAAGGTAGTTAATACTTGTTTTCCCTCAAGTGGAGTAAGATCGGTTACCGCACTGTCACTTAGGTCTAACAGCTCAAGTCCGCTAAATTGACTAAGCGCAGTAATATCAGCAACATTGGTGTTAGCCAGATTTAAATCTTTCACTAATGTTAAATTCGATAAAGGTGAGATATCAGCAATAGTTGTTCTACTTAAGTCTAACTTTTCTAAATTAGTAAGCTCAGCAAACGGCTCAACACTGCTAATGTTGGTATTGCTTACGTCAACTTCAACTAACTTAGTTAAACCGGCAATAGAGCTGATATCAGTGATACCAGTATCTTGGATCGTTAAACTTTCCAGATTAACAAAGTGGGCTAAAGGGCCATTTTCTTTTAAATTCGGGTAGCCTGGACAGCGTAATATAGTGATATCGTGCGCATTAACTTGCGTCCAACTGTCAACGTCATCTATGGTGCTAGGTGGAAAAGATCTTATGCTTTGCTGAATACAAACGGCAAGAAAGTAAAGGTATGGGTCGTTTTCAGGATCATCACTAACAAAGGTAATTTGTTCAATGCGCGGTCCCCATATTTCAGCGTTGAACGGTGAGTAATCGTATGGCACTTGTGTAGAGTCGGCATCTTGTATACCATCATTATCACGGTCGTCATCATCGATGTCAAAGATACCATCACCATCGAAATCAGGAAATTCACTGATCAATTCATTGCCTAAAGTTTGCACACGAATATAATCAATTAATGTTAAACCATCAATCTCGGTGGTATCTGAGTTAATACGTGCTAAAACGTCAATATAGCTAGTTTCATTGCTTAATAATTCGTACGTATCTTCAACACCTGATGGTAATTCGTAACCGTCTATATCAACAATGGCTTTAATGACTATGGCACGTTCGATTAACTTAGGTAAGGTGTTAGCAGCATCGGCATGCGCAGGGTCAAAATAGGCATATATAACGTCATAGTTTTCCGCCGTTACGAGTGCACCTTCGGCATTAACATCGTCGCCTTGCGCGAGTTCAATCGCTAGTTGTTGAGCTAAAAAGTATTTTGCCGTCGATAAGTTGGTGACGTTAACATTAAAGTCTTCAAACAAACCGAGTTGATTTTGAGAATTAGCCTTGGCCACTAATTTTTCAAACGTCGTCAGCAGTGAAATTAATTTAACCCCTGGCTGAATGTCAGGTTGACCAAAAGCGGTAATTTTAACTAATTCTTTAAAATTACGCTCATTAACATCGATGGTAAGATAATAACCACCGGTACTATTCGCAGTGGTTTCAAAATTTTGGTCACCTACGTTGATAAAGATTTCAGCATTAATGATTTCTTCATCAATTGCAGTGCCGGCAATAAAGAGTTCTTGGGTAAGTGCTGCACTGGTAAATGAGAAGAAGTCGGTAGCAGTTTCATTGTCATTATCGGTAACAGTAACTTTAAAAGTAATCACTGTATCTTCATCAACGTCAGGCGCGGTGAAGGTGATTTCTGGGCCTTGGCCACCGGTAAAGCTCATCCCATCGAGATCAACTGACCACTCATAAGCACTAATAGTACCATCAATATCGTCAGCTACTGCTTGTAAGGCGATGGTTTCTCGCTCTAATGAACGATTCGAGCCTTGAATTTCAACGGTTGGTGCAAATGTCAAAATTTCAGGCGCATCACTTGAGTCGCTACCACTACCACCACAACCGGTTAATAGTGTTGCTGTAGCCATACTTCCGGCCCATAATATGTCTTTAAACTTTAGGTGTAACCCCATTATATTTTCCTATATCAAGATGAAATATATTTAAATGCATCGAAGTGAACTTCGATATTTAAGCGCTTCACAGATGAAGCTTTCTTATGAACAACAAAATAATAGGATGGCTACCACAAGGCAACAGCAGGCTTGTTGATTTATTTTTAATAATATTTTTATTTATTCTATAAGTACTTAAAAATCAATTAATTAGATAATTTACAATCGAAGCGAAATGTCGATTTAGAATGACTTACTTAATCCTAAATATAGACGTGCTCGTTTATGTTAAAGCGTAGGTTGAACTTTATTCAACAGTAGCTTTTGTATGTAAGTTCTAGGATAAATTGCGGCAAATACCGTTTAAAAAACAGTATCTGCGGCTATAAAAAGACGTGCTACTATATGTGGTTATGATCTTACAAGTGGCAATGAATAGATATCACCATCAGAATTGGCATGCATACTGATCAGCACTCTACTTGGCGCAGATGCTGCTACTCCTTGATGAGCTCGAATCGTTTTAGCTGGATAGCTCAAAACCACTTCATCGGCGGCGTTGTCGTGATACAACATCAACTCATCTGCATTGTCATTGCGGCGCAAATAATAAAGCTTACCTGCCATCCAGAAGAAGTTGCCATAATCGTTTAAGTTTAGATGATCTATAATTTTTTCAAATGTTGAGTTTTGCGGATCAAAGCGCCAAAGTCCCTGCTGGTTATTTCTTGACATATATAAGTTGCCGTCACTGCCGGCAATGGCAAATATTTCACCTGAGTTACTAATTTGTGACACTTGCTTAGTGTTGATATCGTAAACAAATATGCCCATTTTTCCATCTTTACTGGCAGAGAAAAACAGACGATTTTCATCCAATGACCAAGACAGATTTTGCATATTATAATTTAAGTTTTCAACTAAACGAAATTCTCCGCTGTTAATATCGGCTAGATGTAGACGTCCTCGCTTCTCACCTTTAGCGGTAACAATAAGCGCAATTTGTTCACCCGATGGTGACACCGTCGGGATATGCATTTTGCCAATATTATCGGTAAATTGTTTGGATCCTATATTGCCTTTTAGCCAAAGCTCCCAACCATCGGAGCGGTTTGAAAAAAACAATATACTGTCAGATTTAGCAACATATTTACCATATAAATTACGCGAGGATGAAGTCACCCGACGTATAATTTGACCACTGAGTAACGAAATATCAGTAATATACTCACTGGCTAGAAACCGTGTTACAAACAATTCATTTGTTGCAGCATTGATGGTGATACTGCCCGGAGATGGCGTATTATCGATAAGCTGTTCCGATTTGTTGTTTAAGTCTAAAGCCACAATGTTATACAAACCATTGGCGGGTTTATTAATGAGTAGTTGCTGGTTGTGTTCATCCCAAGCTAAGGTGAGTATTATGGTATCGAATACAAACAGGCTTTCAAACTCTGGTTGCTCTGCAAGATAGTTGTTTACGATCAGCAAGTCAGATGAATCGCCATATTCACGAATAATGGCAATTCTTTTGTCGTTCTCAATGAAAGCCACCGATAAGTCTTCGCTATTATTGCTACTTACCGTTAATGGTTTTGACTGCTGTGTATTTAGATCATGCAAAAATATAACAATGCCATCGTCACTAATTTTATTGTAGGCCAATGTTTTTCCGTTACGGCTCCAATCTAACGGATGACTACTCAGTTTGGTACGACAACCATCATCTATGAATCGGTCTTTGTTGGTGATCAGGTTGTAAATTCGCACTTCACAAACGTCATCTTCAGTAAAACGAAAATAAGCAACTTGCTGGCCATCAGGAGACCAAACCGGTGACGTTTCGTAAGAATCACTCTGTGTTAGTTTTCTAAGAGGAGCTTGTTTATTTTGTAGGTCTTTTATATAAACTTGGCCAATTCGTGCTTCTTTGCGCCATTGAAACACCATAAATTTACCGTCAAGGCTGATACTAGCTTGCGTCTCGACCCCTTCGTTATTGGTGACATGCGCTCCTAAAACTTTACTCTCAGACGGCTGATTAGTTCGCTCTAATTGAGGAAGTAAAATAGTAGCCAAAACAAGCAAAGTAGCCGTCGCAACCGCAATGATGCTTACTGCTTTTTTAGACTTTTGCGGTTTTATCGTTACCGTTTTCTGTTCTTCAATTCCCTGTGCGTTTACAATTAATTGATACCCTACCTTTTGGATAGTTACAATCACCTCATCGTTTTCGGCACCCAGATCAAAAAACGCTTTGCGTAAATGCCAAACAGCATTGGGAAATCCAGTTTTACCAACACCAACATTGCCATTCCAGACTTTTTCAATGGCCAACTCTTTATCGACTATTTGATCAAGACTGACAATAAACAATTTCAATAATTCGAAGACTTTGGGGACTAGTTGCTCGGTTTTATCGCCTAACGAAATCGTCATCCGAGCGCAATCTAACTGCCATCGGCCAATTTGATATTTACGAAAAGGAACTTCAATCATAATTGAAGATCTTTCTAAAAATTAGGTTTAACAGCATCATATTTTCCTATTATCAAGATGACATATATTAAATACTTCGAAGTGATCTTCGATAATTACAGCTTCACTGCTGAATCTATTCTTTTTGACGGACATTAAAATAAACTCAATCAGGTCAACCAATCAATGTTCAACCTTTTGTATTATTTGTAATTAAATTTTAATTATTTTTTGAAACATCTAAAATACAATGACTTACAATAAATAAAAGTAGATTTTGTGATTATCTAATAAGGCATGATGATGACTGTAAATATCGTTTAGCCGTTGTATAGCTAAGGTATTATTGTGATCCGAGCTGCACTGAAATGAACTATCCCTCAGTATTGGCATGCAAATTTATACCTCTTAATGAAGTTATAAACTTTGATACAAACTTTTGCCTGCTAACCAACAAAAATTTACTATTAAATAAAAAGATCTGTAAATACAGATCTTTTTATCTTTGTCATGTTTGCCAATTTGTAATAAGTCACAATAGCGTTAATGTGCTATTACCAACATAAGGCTCCAGATATACATGGGTAATCACGATCTTGTACCGGCGTTATTTCGATTTGTGAAAAGTCAATATCAAAATTGTATTCAGTATTTAATACCGGAAGCTGATCAATCGTTTTGGCCGCTGCTTTAATCTGTGCCGTTGAAGGCCCAGGGGTACAAGTCGCTATCGATGAGCCAATTTCTGCACTACAACGTGGGTAAGTTTCATCTTCATGGTCTTGGGTCCAGCTAATTGTACCAACGAAATAATCTCCGCTAAGTTCACAACTGGCCAAGCCTTGCGCATTTAATGCCGAACAGTTAATGTCGACTTCAACAAAGCTCGATTTTACTAGGGTAAGGATCAAGCGATTTTCAAAGTTAGAAACAAATTGATTATTGGCTTGCAAGGTAAAATCGTAGTCGACCGTAAATGGCTCAGTTTTCCAGTAATTACCACTGCTTGGCGGCCATTCGATACCTTCCTCAGGTCCATCACTACAAGTCATCAATGGCGCATTTTCTTCTGCCGTACATTGCGGAAAAAAGAAATTGGCATTATTAGAAATCCAACATAATGGATAACCATCATGGATTTGATTCATACATGCAACCCTTTCATAGTCGCCTAAATTACTAACACCGGCACTATGAATTAGATCCGTTGCATCTTGATCAATAATGGTTAAAAACTGTTCCGGCTCAACGATAGCGAGGCGGGAAATATAGTTAGCACAAGGACCTTTATAGGCAATACTCTGCTCATCGGCTTTTATTTGCAATAGCTCTACTGGGCTTGACGGATCTGCAGGAGCACACAGGCTCTCATCATCACCATCAAGCCAAAGGGTTAGCGGCAATGTTAGCCAATTGTTAAGTACATCAATATTGTCGATTCTGTTATGCGATAACAACAATGTAGTTAAATTAGTGAGTTTACTCAGTGGCGTAATATCGACCAATTCATTTTTAGCCAAATCTAACTGTATTAAAGTAGTTAAATTGGCGAGATCATTAATGCTTACGATGTTATTACCCGAAGCATCAAAGTCTGTTAATAAAGTAAATAAATTTACCGGTGTAATATTTTCAAAATTATTATTCGAAATATCTAATGTGCTTAGGCCTACAAGTGCTGATAAAGCTTGCAGGTCGTTGGCACTTGAGTCGAGCTGATTATTACTTAAGTTTAAATCAGTTAATAATGTTAAGTTGCTTAAACCATTTAGCACACTACCAGCAGTGATCTCGCCATTAACAGAGCTAAGTTGGTTATAAGCAAGGTTGACATGGGTTAATTTTACTAAACTACTAAGCGCAGCAGTGTTCGCTATTTCGTTATGGCTAAGATCCAGCTCGGTTAAATTGGTTAAGTTGGCCAGCGCTGAAAAATCAGCAATTTTATTGTGGCTTAAATCCAAACTTGAAGTTGCACTTAACGTTGCCAACGGGTCAATATTGCTGATCAAATTATTGTATAAGGTAAATTCTGTTAATAGCGTCAATTTAGAAAAATCGGCTAGCGTTGCTATTTTAGCCTGATGTGCATACAACAATTGTAACTTGGTTAGATTAACCAGTTCACTTAAGTCAGTCACTTGTGAGGCTGAAATATCTAACTGTTTTAAGTTGCTAAATGCCGACACGGCAGCTAGGTCAGCAATATTGGTGCCGCTAACATTCAACACTTCTAAGTTTACTAGCTTGGTTAAAGCAGCCAAATCAGCAATTTTAGTACTAGCTAAGTTTAGGGTTTTTAACTGAACCAGATCAGACAGCGGGCTAAAGTTGCTAACCTTGGTGTTCTGCAGAAGCAGATGCTCTAATTGACTTGCCTGCGCTATAGTTGAAATATCGTCAACATCTGTATCTGCTATTTGCAATATCTTAAGGTTGGGGAAGTGCTTCAACATGCTAAGATCGCTCAACTCGGTACCATTACAATATATTTCTGTGACTTCATCAGCCGGCACAGATTTATAATATTCTAATGGTTTGAAATCATCAGTACCTATATGTGGAATATTCACCGACTCACGCACACAAAACTCTAACCACGAGCCATAAGTACCATCCCAAGGATACTGTATCATACCCAGCTCTGGACTTGATTTAGTGTTGTCGCGATCAAAAAAGTCGTCCTCATCTAACACGCCATCGTTGTCGTCGTCACCGTCTTCTGAATCAACGATACCATCGCCATCAAAATCAGGATTTTCGACTAAATCTGGATCCCCTAACGTTGCTTCAATAGCAGTGGTTAAAACGTTACCTTGAGCTGAAATGTCCCTTAGCGTATCTTTGTAAACCTCATGGTTGGCAGCTAATACTAACGAAAGCGTATCGGAAACCGTGTTTGGCAGGGTATGCTCTTCGTGGTCAATAATTACCTTAAGTAAGCCCGCAACTACAAATACTTGCTGTGAGTTAAGTGAGTTTAGCAGTTCGTTTAATCGACGTTCGGTGGTGATTGGCTGATTGTCATTGGCGGCAAGTGCCAACGCATATTTGGCAGTAGTAACATTGGTTACGTTTAGTCCAAAGTAATCAATGGCTAAAATATACTCTTGCGATGTATCATAGGTCTTAAGCGTTCGAAACGACTCGAGCAATGACACCAATTTAACCCCAGGATTATAATCTTCATGACCAACCGCTGTGAGCTTCACTAACTGGTCGAAGTTTCGTTCATCAACAATTACATCGTTAAAGGTATAAACCCCCGCGGCAGTACCTGTGGTTGTATATTGTTCATCACCTATATCTAGGGTAACTTCCGGGTGTATCAGCGCTTTGTCTTTAACCAATCCTCGTATTACTAAGGAGTCGAAAATGCGCTCACTGGTAAAGTTCATTGACTTTGATACCGTAGCACCATCATCGTCGGTAACGGTTAAGTGAATGGTAAAACTGGTATCTTGCTCAACACTTGGGGCAATAAAGCTAAGGTTTGCGGTGTTGGCACCCGTTAGCTCAACATTAGTACCTTCAACAGACCACGAGTAGCTAGAAATTACGCCGTCGATATCGTCTGCCTGCGCCTTAAAGTTTACCAGGTCATGCTCAGTAGCAAGATTAGCGCCGATGATTTCAGCTTCGGGGGCGATATTAGTAACTTCGGGGGCATTGCCACCACCACCACCGCCACAACCTGCGAGTATAGTGGTTGTTAAAAAACAACCGCATTGTACTATTTTTTTATAATTATTCGTTATTTTCATTCTGTTCCCTAATACTAATGGAAGTAATTGTTTATATTTTTATTTTTTTAATCACCAGAGGCGACTACTTGTTAAGAGAAACCTAGTCAATTATTGATAGGCTTCTTCTTACCACAACTCAAGTAGCAACCCATTGAATAATTTGTTATTAAATTATTATTAATTATCTATTTTTTAAAACTCATAGGTAATTTCAGCCGATATAGAACGTCCAACAGATGCACCGCCGTACTGTCCTGAGTTGTAATACGGCCACGCCGTGTGTGTTTCATCATGTGGTGGCTCTGGGTTAAAAATATTAATCACTTGAGCACTGACATTTAATACATCACTCATTCTATAAGATGAGGTTAGATTAAACGTATAATAAGCATCTAAACGGTCATATTTTTCAAAGTAATGGCTGTTTTCATCACCAAATTCTTGTGGTGGATTCCAAATTGGGATTGAACCGGTACGACGGCCACTGAATGTAATAGATAAATATTCTGCCATCCAAGTGAATGAGCCATTTACCACAGACCTTGCAGTTTTATTAAACCATAAATCTCGGGTATGTATTTCGTCGCTTTCACCGTTAACTTGATAAGTAGAATCTAAAGTGTGGGTCCAGGCGATATTGAAGTACCAATCACCGATGCTGCTTGCATAGTGATAGGCTGCTTTGGCATCAATCCCTTCGGTAGTTTGTTTCGCAACATTAACATGTGTAGTACTTACCGACTCGACCATTTCGCCAGCAAAGCCAGTTTGCTCGCGGTTGATCTTTTCTGAGTTCTCTAAACATTGCTGGCTGCCAGGCACTATGTCCGGTCGTTCAGTAACCGGGTAAGGATAATAGTTGTCGGCATCTTCATTTTCAGTATCACGAACTTTACAATAGTAATCTGTTTCTAAAATACCCTGAATTGATTCACCTTGGACCAAGTTTTCAATTTCAATTTGATACCAGTCGAAGGTCAGATTTAAATCGTCACTCACATCCCAGACAAAACCAATTCCGTAATTAGTTCCTTCTTCTTCTTTGAGTATTTTAGAGCCAGAACTATTACCTTTAATCGACTGTACTGAACAATGCTCACTCGGATCGAACGGTTTAACATCGCTAGGTAATTCACCTGTTATGTCATCACGCTGATTGTTATAATACAAATCTTCACAAGTTGAAATATCTGCCCCAGAAGAGTAGTAGCCGCCTTCAGTGGCAAATACGCGATGCATATCAGGTGCCCTAAAGCTCTTACCCCAATTGGCTCGCAGCAGAAGATCTTCTGTAGGTCGGTATTCAAGCCCCACCTGCGGTGAGAAGCGACCACCTACGTCTGTGCTATCATCGTCATATTGATCATAGCGGCCGGCAATTTGCGCATTAAGTGAATCAGTAATGGGAAATTGTAATTCTAACCCTACAGCATAACGCTCTCGATCACCGCCACCTTCTGTACCGGTAACACCATACCAGCCAAAGCCATCTTTGTTTAAGGTGCGATCGTCGAGTTCAATGTCATAGCCTTGCTGATTCCATTCAGCAGTTAAGGCAAAATACATATCCCCTGCCGGCAGTTCCAATAATGGCCCAGTAATTAAGGCAGAAACGGTATTTGAATAGGAGTCGGCAATTGTCGCTTGCGTGCCAACTAAGGCATCTTTTAGTTCGGCGCTTATTGGCTGATAAAGATCGGTGGAGCCTAAACCATCATAATATTCGACATCCCAGTAATCACCTTTTTCACCTAAGTAGGTGTTATAGACTTGTTCTTCTTTTAATAAACTAGAGTATTTGTCATTACTATTTTCACTGCGACTAAAGCCAATATCCCAGTCGAAATCATCAAGAATGATGCCCTGAAGCCCCATATTAATCTGTAAAGACTGATCTTCAATATTAGAATCTCTGAACCCTAACTCATGCTCAGCAAACAAGCGCTGCTCGGTACGATAATCCCAATACTCAGCACCGGCATATTTATCGCCTATATCTTGCAACGCTTTCATATTACCATCGGCTTCTGGTCGATATTCAATAATTGGGGCATTTATATAATGGAAGCTACCGCGTAAAAACGCATCTTGTTTTGCATACATCACATCTGCGTAAACTACAGTATCGTCGTTTAGGTCATATTCACTGCTTACATAGACTGAGACTGTTTCACGTTCATTACGAATGGTTTTGGTGCCTGACAGGTCGACACCACAGTAATAACCATAGTTATTTTCGTCTTCTTCACCTAGGTTCATAATGCGCTGGCTATGCTCGTAACCTGAGCCTGAATCTAAACACAGTTGCTCACCTGGATCGCGATACAATGTCCAGCTCTCGTCAAACTCTTCATCCTTAGCACCATGATGTGCAGTCCAGTCTTCATCGACGTTTTCATCGTCTTGATAAAAGCCTAATTTAACCATTTCATCAACAATAAGAATACCGCGGTCCAAGTAATTATGGCCGGCAGGACCGTCTTCTACCGAGTCCATAAAGTCACGGTCTTTAGAAAAGATAGGATCTTGTTTTTGATACTCAAGTGCCATAGTTACGGTGTAATCATCACCTGAGGTACCGGTAACTAATTGCAGTCGAGCTTCGTCGCCTCCCCCCTCAGTTGTGGTCCCAAATTTTGCGCTAAAGCTGGTATCTTCAACATCTTTTTTGGTAATAATATTCATTACACCAGCAACAGCATCTGAGCCATAAATTGCCGAGGCCCCGGAAGTAAGGATCTGAATATTTGAGATTGCTGCGGCAGGAATCGATGATAAATTCACAAAGTTTGAAGCGCCATTGTACGGCGCAGGATAATCGGCAACCCTACGGCCATTCACTAATACCAGCACCTGATTACTACCTAAACCACGTAAACTTACTGTTTGCGCATTAGGGGTAAAACCGCCTTGCGCGCCAATTTCAGCGCCTTGGGTGACACCAGTGTTTTGGGTTAAATCTTTCAGCGCATCATAGGCAGTAGCAAAGCCTTTCTTAATCATATCATCTGAGGTGATAACCGTAACTGGGCTGACGCCTTCCAACACGTTGGCTTTAATTCTTGAGCCAGTGACCTCAACAATTTCAATTTCTTCATTATCGGTTATCTCATTGTCGACATCGTCCATGTTTTCTTGTTGCTGCTTATCGGACTTTTTAACCTCTTGCTCAGTTAAGCCTTGTTCGAATGCATACACCTGTGTGCTTGCAATTGTGCCTAGTAGTATTGCGGTTTGAATACTACTGGCAAGTTTGTTCTTTTTAATCACAATTAATTCCCTGATACTCAACCAGCAGCTGAAGAAAGCTTGCGCTTATCTTCAGCTGTTGCTTGCATTAATTATTATTTTGAATTGATGTTAGTTTTACGACGCAGCGCAAACATTGAAAAGCCTAGAGCTAACCATAGAAAGCCTAAACTGCCACCATTGCCGTTATCTTCTCCGGTAACATAAATAGTAGTTACAATAGGATTAGATTTGCGCGCAGAGTTACTGCCGATAAATTCGAAGCTTAGTTCTTGATCGTGGTTATATTTAGGCACCAAAAAGCTTAGCTGTGAGCTATTGATATTGGTGACCACTTTTGGGCCACTGATTTGTTGCCATTGGTAACTAATTTCAGCATTGTCAATGACGGCATCAACAACGACAGCACTTAAAGTAACAGTGTCATCGGCTATAACTAACGTATTCGTCGCGGCTACGGTAAATAACGGTCTGCCCTTTACCATTTCGGCTTGCTTGGTGCGGGCAGTTTGCGGTTGCTCACTATCATCAAGTATTGACGTTACATAAGGGGTAATATCGGTGGTACCAGATACATTTTGATAGTTAAATACTATTTCAACGGCACTGGCTGTTGAGTTTGCCGGGTGGTTATAAGTGAAAGAGATAGACTCGCCATCTTGTTCAACGTCTAACGGTTGAGGAGTGTTGGCAGCGCCGTTAATCACGTTGGCTATAGTAATAGTTTCTAATATTGAGCCGCTTTCAAGGTCAACAGACAGCTGATAAACTTTGTCCATAGCGCTGTCGTTAGCCATAAAGCTAATTTCATAAGTCGCTAAAGTATTGCCTTTATCGTTGTCAATTAATGACAACGCCACATCATCAATACCACGGCTAATATTAACATTTACTGTGCCAATATTTGTGCCCAACTCTTTCTTAGTACCAAGACCGATAATGCCATAAAAGCGATCATCTTCTTGCATATCTTCCTGCCAGAAAATATCTATCGGCACGGCTGAATTGGCTTGGTTTTTACGTTGTGCCTTAACTTTTAATTCGTCTTCACCTTGAACCTCAAGATCGTCACTCACCACGGTGATAGCAAACTTAACATCATCATAGGTCTGCTCAGTCGCCATATCGTAATCTTCATCGTCAATATGGTTGAATTGATTACCGTAATTATGTACTAGCAACCAAAAGTCACCATTGACCGGATTAGCACTATCTAGCACTTCCAAGGCTTTATTGCTGGCGATGCTGAACGCTTGCGCTCCTCTGATTTCAAATGGTCCCGCTTCACCGTCAAGGTTATAATCATAGCCAACAAACAAGTCCAGATCAGGCGATGTGGTCTCTAATATTTCAATAATTAAACGATCTGAGTTGGCCGGTATGCTTAGTGGCACTACATAAATCGACTCTTTGTCGTCACCATAATATTCAGTGTATTTAGAGCGTTTAATCTTAGCGTCATAAATAGTCGCTTTCGATAATGCTGAAGCTGTGCTGATAAATTTATCAGAGCCTATCGACGATACGCCTTTTAACGGTGCGCTACCTTCATTACGATGGGCAACAATATTAATTTCTGAAGGCGCTTTACCCGCTTTAAATTGAACAGTAACTGGTAAACTCACATCAGGGATGCTTTCATCAGTTGTACTTAAGTGAACTCGACCGTCAGACCATATACTGTCTAATTCGCTGGTGACACTTGCAGTGATAGACAAGCTAAATTTTTCATCCGCTTTGAGTGTAATTTGCTGGCCATCTTTATCGCTCGAAAGCTCCATGCCTTTAGTCGTATAGCTGTACGAAATATTCCAGGTTGCATCTTTGGTTGCGGTAAACGTACGAGTCCAGGTACAAGAGCCTAAACAGTCGCCCTTTGATAAACTTGGCAAATTCATTCGCGCTGGCTCACCATGCCAACCTTCTGGCAATTCTTTGACCAAATCACGGATACTTTCAACTGGCTCTGCAGTTTCACCTTCTAATAAGGGTAATTGGATAAACACCACATCACCAAAAGGATCGGCTGCCATATAACCTTGTTCCGACTCACTCATCAGTAAGCCCGACATGGCTGCTCGACTAACATTGGCCAAGCCTGCCCCAGTAGAATGTAGTTCCGCAGGAACCAAGCTGAGCTTATTTTTAACCACAGGCCCGGTAAACTTAAGACCTGTACCTGCTGTTAGCATTAGTGCTGACTGTACCTGCGCGGGGTTCCAGTTTGGTTGCAAGCCTTTCATTAAGGCTAACATGCCGGCAATATGAGGGGATGCCATTGAGGTACCCGATTGATACACCTGTTCGGTACGGCTTCGGTACGCCTCGGGGGTATCAAATTCTTGCATGTCGTAGCCTAAACCTGATGCTAAAATATCTACGCCTGGCGCAGAAATACTCGGCACTAGGTAGTCCTTAGTGAACGGATCAGGGCCTTGTGAAGAGAATCCGCCAACAACCCCTGAAAAATCATCTTCGCTAGCGAATGATGTGCTACTGATCACCTCCGATGCACTCAAAGTTACCTGGTGATTATCTCCCCGGGCTAACCAGTCTAATAATATTTCACCCTGTTTTTCTTCAAGGTGAATGGCTGGTACACTGTGCATATCAGCTGCGATGTTGTCAGGGCTATCATTGGTATTGATTAAAATCATGCCAGCACCACCGGCAGCCTTTACCGCAAACCCTTTAGATACACGACTTAAGCCGACATTATTAAAGGTACCACCACGATTACAAACGACAACTCGACCGGCAACTTGTTCCGGGTCTAGACTGCCTAAACCACAAGAGCCAGCTATGCCATAGCGCTCAACAGCATTAAAATGCTGGTGTTTATGCGTATGTGTGTACTTACCGCGGTGATCTTGCATTTCGTTGTGGTAATCGGCGGAGTTAGTTGGATTTGTGTGTTGGTCGGCAAAAGTAAAGCCAGCTTCATTTATATGGGTATGTTCATGCTCATGCTCTAGGTCATTTTGATATTCAACATTTTCAGCCAGCACAACGTTACTGGCCGCTAAACCTTGTGTTGCACCAGCACCAACTAGGATATTACTTTCCATTTCAAAAGCATCATCACCACCGGTTAACGTTAATGTTTTATCATTAAAGGCGCGATCATGAGTCACTGCTGCCGCAGAAAGCAACCAAGGTGCATTGCCCGGCGTTTTTATTGTACCGCGACCACCAAAGCCTAGATTACCTGCCGAAACTGCAACATGGATACCAGCTTCTCGCGCCGCTAAAAAGGCAATAGAAGTATGATCATACCAAGGTATAGTCGCAGGCATCCCAACAGAGTAATTAAGTACATCGACGTTATTATTCATCGCGTGCTCTATTGCTTGTAACGTCTCTTTTCCGGTACAGCTACCAAATTTATTACATACTTGGTAAGAAATAATGTTTGCATGTGGTGCCACACCACTAATTTGTTCATAGCTAAAGTCTTGCGGAAATTGTGCCTCTAATGGTGAGCCAATAATAGTTTCGGAGATCACATTGCGCACGACATTGCCAGCCGCAGTGGAGGCCGTATGTGTGCCATGGCCGTTAGTATCTTGGCCAGTTGCACTACGTTTATCTTGTAAAGAGCTGTTTACTAAGTCGCGACTGTATATACCAAAAGCAACAACACCAACTAATTTATCATTACACCAACCAGGCTTTATTGCGCAATCGCCAAAATATACGCCTTCGCCGTAAGGATTTGTATGATCATAATCAATAATTCCGTCACCATCTTCGTCTACTTTATCTTTGAACGAAGGATTAAATGGCGGTAAGTTGTCAAGGTCGGTTATTTCTTCAACCGGCTGCAAAAATGAAGCAATACCGGAGTCGATAATACCAACTACAACGCCCTCGCCCTTAAAGCCTTCTACGTTCGGACTGCCCGCCCAAACTTTATCCGCACCGGAAAATTGTGGTCCTCGATCGGTCGTAATATGTGAGATTTGAAACTTATTGACCGCAATAACCTCTGGTAATTGGGCAATGATTTTTGCTTCACTGGCACTTATTTTAGCCGAAAAACCGTTAATCGCGGTATTAAAACTGGTGTCAGTAACAACGGTTCGCTGTAATCGCAAGTTGATAAACAACTGCTGCTCTTGCTGCTTACTAGCAAGGTAATTTAAGTAGCGTTTTGACGCTAAACTTTTGGTGTTTAACTTACCTTTTTCAGTGCTATTAGTGTGCTTGCTCGCCAGCATATTAGTGGCTTGTAGGCCCTGAATATTACCGGCATAAGTGGCAAGCGGTTTATCCACTAATACCACTAAGTATTCACTCTCTTGACTGCGATATTTTTCCTTAAATGGGTTATTTATCAAATGATAGCCAGATTTATTTTCTTGGCTGCGCAGTATGCTTGACTCACCTTCATGGTCGGCGGGCACATAATTGCTTGCGGCAAATGCAGGAGCACTTAATTGCTGGCAAGCTAATGCAATGGGTAAAACCGAACATAATATTCGAAGTTTAATTTTCACAATAGATTCCTTTTAAGAGAGCTCCTTAGAGCTCTCTTTGCATAATTAACGGTAACGACGACGCAGTGTCATCAGCAACATAAAAATTCCAAAGTGCATAGCGCCGGCAGAAGACTGTTGTTCTTCTGGTTGGCCGCTATCATTGGCTTTGGCTATTTCGAAATTAATTTCTGCGCTTAGCTGAGTGGCACCATCACTGACGATGATCGTAGCGCTAAATTCGCCATGCTTAGCCGGCGTTCCGGATAACCTTCCGGCTTTATCCATGGTTAACCCTAGCGGTAAGTTATTGGCGATAAAAATCATTCCTTGATTATCGTCATCGGTAAAGTTTTGGCTAAGATCTACGGTGTTAAGCGGTTGTTGTTGTTGCGCCTGAATGTGCGCGATGCTGGTTAGTTGTTGCGGTGCATTATCATTGACATTGGCAACACCAACGGTAATTGGTAATGATTTACCCCAAACTTTACCCCAGTTTGCTGCAACCACAAGTCGGTAGCTTTTACTGCGCTCAAAGTCTAACTGCGTGGCGTCTCGTACCGACAACACCCCTTGCTCTGAGAGTTGGAAAGGTGCGCCTTCATCACCATCCACTAAAAATAAGCGCTGGTTCTGAAGTTTTGTGATATTGTTTGATTCGCGTTGTACATAACCAATAATTTGGCCATTTTGTGCATTTTCTGGCACGATGAAACTTTGCCCGGTTTGGATATTTAACACCTCGGCTGTGCCGTCGGCAATAGCAAAGTAAGACGTTTTCGGGCTAAACACTACGGCACCGGGCAAACATTCTTCTACTTTAAATAACGATTGGCAAACGTTATCACTTAAATACGACACTCTGACTTTACCATTGGCGGGTACCACTATGTGGTTTTTCCAAATTAACGATTCAGACTCTGTCTGGTTAGCAATTTTAATCACGCTGCCGGTATGAAATGAATATGCTGCACCAGCCAACAACTCAGGCTCTTGCAATAGGTCACTAAAATCGACTTCGGTGATAAATGCAGTTACGTCAATATTATCGCTAGCGCTTAACTCAGCAGGAAAACATGATGCTAAGGTTTCATTGGCTGCAAAAGTACAATCAATATCATTGTTAAACTCAATGGTTTCAGGCATTGTGAACGTTAATACTTTATTAAAACGCGGATGAGTAAGCTGACAAGACTTGTTGCCAAATTCGGCTTCAGCACAAGCATAGTCATAGTCACGACGCTCAAACTTTGCTTGTTCATTAACATCATAATAATAACCGTCATAGAAGTAATCGATTATCGACATGGTTATTGGGCTAGTAAAGGTACGTATACAGTTGCCAACATTGTCGGTTATATAACCATCACGACAGTTATCGGCATCTTCATCTGCATTTTCATCTTCGACGATAACATCGATGATCTCACCGTTAGTGCTGAAATTGTGCTGCATAATAGGATCGTCAACGCCCGGCAGTGATTGTCGGTCAGTTGAAAACTGTAAAGCAATAGGCTGCTCAAATGTGGTGTGATTGATCTCACCATGGTACATTTTATCGGTACATATATTGATAATTAATGAATCACCACCGGGGCTAATTATAAGTGGCAACCCAGTATCTTTGAGTCTAGCCAGCGGCTTAGAACGGTCTTGCTCCATTGATAAATCACGATAAGTACTTCTAAAGGCGCCATTTTGATCAAAGCCAATGGCTAAACTGGTTAGCATACCTTTTTCACGAAGGCTTTTTTCTAGCAACTCATTACTGCCATCGGCCAGTTCTACACTCTTTTGGTTGTACATTTTTACATACAGCAGTGTACTGCCTAAACGATCAAAGTGATTCGCCATTGGCAGGTCCATTTTTTCAAACATTCTGACCGCAAGACTCATTTGTTTACCCGAACTACATTGCTCCTGCGGGAATATTCCGCCAGCAAGTGATTTAATGTATCGGCCGTGGTTATCCTCTCTGCCAACTGGTTTATTTTCGGCATTATAAAAGAGCGTCATCGCATATAAATCTTGTTCCATTGCAGAGTTATTGCTGAGCTCTGCTTCATGGTGAGCCCAACGGATCGGGTATGTTGCCTTATCGACCCAGTCACTACTATGCGGCACCACTGGTCGCTCTTTATCTTTATCAAGGTAATATTCATCATTGTAAATAGGCGTGTAATCAACACTCTCGGCATCGACGACAAAAGACGAGGCAAGCTGTGGCATTATCATCCAAGGCATATGAATACTGGCACCAGGATTGCGCTCGTGGTTTAACTGAATAAAACCATTAATCGCCAATTTGTCCCAATTTTCAAGGCTAAAGTCTTTACCCTCAGTTATAGGTGGCGGAGCTAATTTATCAGCGTCAATATTGAACGCCACGGCAATGGTTTTTACTTCATTAGGGGCTAATACGATATACTCAGGTAACACGACATCAATCGCCTGATTGTTTGGCGTGTCACCATTAATAATAATTTCGGCGCGATAAGTTTGGCTTTTGTCGGTCAAATTTTTAACGATGATGTTACGGCTAAACCCGGATTTATTAAACACACTTTGCTGACCAAGATTAATGCTTGGTAACAGCGTAGTCTGATCCATCATCAGCGCGTAGGATTTCATCGCTGCAAGCGGGTTTAATGAGCCGCCGCCTATTTGTGCAACGCCCCAATGCTGTTCAATATCCAGAATACCGGTGTTAACAATAAGCGCTTTAACTTCGCTATTGGTTAATTCGGGGTTCGATTCCATGATACTCGCGGCTGTACCGGCTACTTTAGCCGCAATTAAATACGGTGTGGCTGTTATTTTATGAAAACCTGAGCCGGTTGCGGCCGCGGCGCCGGTAACATCGCGTTTTAATGCTAAAATATCTGGTTTTAAAATTGACTCACCGCGTGTTGGCCCTAATGGGCTATTGTCGGCAACGGTGTAATTGTCAGCTTCATGCTCAGAATAGCCAACAGTAAGAGCTTCTTTTACGCCACCACGATAACTTAACGAATAATAGTTATGATACTTGTAGTGATCATCATCTCCCGCAGGGACAACTACCAACGACCCGGTAGCGGCCACGGCGCGAATCAAGCCCATTTGAGTGGGATAATGTGAACCTCCAGTTTCCAGTTCCTGATAGTAAGCACTGATACTATTGGCATAATCAATCAATAAGATATCGGCACTGTCTGACATATCACCATCTTGGTTAGGATCCATTGCCATTTCAAGGGCAAGCGCAAAGTTGCCACGGCTTTCGTATCGCACATAATTTCTAAATGAGATGCCAGATGTTTTATAGGCCAATATTTTGGCGTCACTAGCCGCTTGTCTCACAAGCGAGGCTGCCATAGTACCTATGCCACCAGTATAATGTTGCCACGAAGCATAAGGGGGAGTGTAATCTACCGGATATTCTATAGGGTTATAATCGTATAAACCTTCCTCTGAAGATAAATCGAAACCGCCAATCACCACATCATTAGGAAATCCGCCCCAATAATTGGTGGCATTGGCATAGCCTTTACTAAAGTCAGCTACTGTGCCTTCGCCGCCTAAAGAGGCATGAGTGTAATCAACACCCGAGCCAATTAATGCGACCACAGTATGGCCACCGTCATCATTAACTTTAAGTTTGGTATATGGACTTTGCTCAGCTTCAATAAATTCGGCATCGCTGGCATCAACTACGTTAATGCTGGTTACCAACGAGTTTTGTTGCAGCTGCTTTGCCGCCGCCTCTGCCATTTTAACATACAGCATATTGCCAACGATTCGAAAACGTCGACCGACAACGGCATTTTGATCTAAGAGTGAAATATCGTCAATAAGCTGTTGTTGCTCGGTGTTGATATTTAAGCTTGCTTGCTCGCGTGAGATATTTTGATTTTGCATTGCTTGAGCAAGTGCACCATCGTTAGACAGTGTAATTAAATAGGTATGAGAACCACTGCCTACTTGTTCATAGATAGCAATGAACTCGGATTCATTTTGCTGGCCAATTGTTGTTGCCAGGTTTGCGGTGTTTGCGCTCGCGCTATTTACGCTCGCGACCAGCAACCCTACTGCACATATTGCTAGTGTAGATTTTTGAAAAATCATGCACATATTCCCCTTCAGTGTATTGTGCTCTTATTATTTATTCTTATTTTTTTGTAACCTTTGTTAAACAAAGGTTACTTTAAAGGGCATTAAAATACGGGCAGGCACTATAACAAGCAATTTGATAGGGCTTATAACACCTATAAATATTTTTATTAAAGTTATCTATTAAAGGTATAAGTCGTTACATTACAGCACGTTAAAAATTATTCATGTGTAATATAAAAGTATACTTATTGTTAACTGCTATAAATAAATTGTTAAATCTAAGACAACACTTTCGCGCAATAAACAACGTTAACAGTGTCATTGTAGTTACGGCGCCCTATAACTTACGACCTGAACCAACGGAAAAACCAAGAATGGCTCCCGTAAGGTTGTAAGCAAGTGGGTTGACACTTAACCTTACAATTCAAGCAGCGCATTGTTAAAGCTAGTGGGACTAACTTAGCCGCTTATTGATAACAGGCTTACTTTGATAATTTATTCCACAAATGACGATGTGTAAGCCAGACAATGTTGGACGTTACAGGTGTAGTCTGTTGGCAGGTTTAGTTGAATTTAATTGGCATAGACAGATTAGTTGGCTCTGTCGGCTTTCATCGAGTTAGCCTGGCTTAATCTGGTTTAGTCGCACCTATTCGGCTTAAAGCTCTAGCCGCAATTATAACTACATGCGCATCTGCCATCTCGCGCAGAATATGGATTTGAATATAATGTCTAATTATTTTGCTTGGATACGATGCCAAGACTTTTCGTTATTGCACTGACTTCCTGCTAAACAATTGCACTCAATTAATCCATTGCTCTGATCAAGTATATAGCTTGGCGATGTTGCGCACATTTGCCCTCCAATATTACATAAATAGCATGTACTTAGTTGTGCACTTCTAACTTCCTATGACTTCTTTTGGTCTGCCGGGTTTGCCGGGTTTTCCAGCTTCACAGGGCAAACAAATTTAATACCATTCGAGGTGATTTGCGTTGATTATTCCCTGAATAAAAAAAAGCTCCCGAAGGAGCTTTTAAATTAACGAGTTATATTAACCGATTAGTGTACTAAGAATGTTTTCTCTTCTTTATACGACTTACCGTCGATAGTAATATTAAGCTCAGCAGTCACTGACTTAACATACACACCTTTTTTACCTTCAGGTTGTGACCATGCAATAGAATTTACAATTGATGGGATTGGGTAAGAGTAGAACAC
Organism: Thalassotalea psychrophila; assembly: GCF_031583595.1. Classification (NCBI taxonomy): domain Bacteria; kingdom Pseudomonadati; phylum Pseudomonadota; class Gammaproteobacteria; order Alteromonadales; family Colwelliaceae; genus Thalassotalea; species Thalassotalea psychrophila. The sequence continues at coordinate 1,787,084 of NZ_CP134145.1, read as the reverse complement.
TTTCCCCGCAACAGCTGGGTTATAACCTACAGCTAAAGACACTTCTTCACCATAAGCGGCAGCTACGCTCTGTTGACCTTCGTCAGTCATGAAGAAAGTAGCACTCCTGTCAGTACCTACATTAATAGTCGGGGTAACAGTTTGCCCACCTGATAATTGGGTGTCGCCAAATTGTACCATCAAGCCATCAATTTCAATTGTGCCTTCTAATGGGTTATCCCAAAGTGGCACATCACCGCCATTACAGACACTCCCTTCTGGACATTCAACTTGTCCAATTTCAGCATACATAATCTCAACTGAAGTTATTTTCATAAATCCGTCTAGAGCCACTGGTGAAATTATTGATATTGGCGCACTCGACACATTCGGTTTCTTATTATAAGCACCAAATTTCTCATTATAACCCGGTAGCGTACTTTTAGCTGTATAGCCACCTTGGTAGTAATAGTTGTCATAAGACGGAGTTCTACCGATGTAGCCGACTGTTGAACCAGGTAAAGAAACTTTTTGTAGGTCACTAATATCAGTATTAGCCGAATAATGGCTATCAGCAGTAATGCTTGCTACATATTGGTTACCATCATAGTAGCCCGTGGCCGTTTGGTTATCTGTTTGATCGCCATCATCAGCACTGATATCAGCTAAGGTATACTCGGCTTTATTAGCCGCTGTAGATACGTTAACTACATCAAGATTTGAGTTATCGTGCAAGCTTAATGCTGTCGCAGTTAGGCTATAAGTCATACCATCTTTAACCGTGCTAACATCGCCCGTCATGGTTAGTACCGTTTTGTCTGCATTCCAACTATAGGTTAATGTTTGCTCAACTGTATTGCTAGTTGCATCATAGTAACCAGAAATCAAACCTTGGTTGGTAACTAACTCTTGCACCATAGTTGTTGGCTCAGTAGCATCATTTTGGTAATAGCTAATTTTATCAGTCAGTTCACCATCTACCGCCACAAATTTCACTGTATGTAGGTCTTTGTTCCAACTATTTTTATTTTCAGTTACAAAATCATACATTGGCGACGTTTCATCACCTTCTATGTGATCTGGGTGAACATTGGCATAAGGTGTGCGCCAAGAGTTATATTTGGCCATCCCATTTAATAAACCAGAGTTTATAAACGCGAAACCGGCGTATTGACTTTTACTCATATAATAACTAGAGGTTTTGTAATATTTTCCCTCTTGTGGAGACGTAGTACCTGAATAAGAAGATGGGAAGTTGTTTTCATGCCAGTTTGACTTGTTTAATGGGTTAGCTGACGCATTTTGACCATTATTTGCCATTGGTATCTCATAACTGAAATCAGCTATTACACTACCTGCAGCAGCAGCAATGGCGGTTTCAGCAGCTGTAACACCTGCTTCAGCATCAACAATAGCGCTTTCAGCAGCTACTTTCTCAATAGCAAAAGCTACTTGCTTAACAGTAAAAGCTTCTTCAGCGTCTGTAATTTCTAGTTGAGCAGCAGCGATAGCTTCGGCTTCACCATTAGTAGCATCAGTAACAGCAGTCTCAGCAGCAGCTACTGCAGTCACAGCATCAGTAACAGCAGTATTAGCCGCATCTTCTTCAGCTTCAGCTTCAGTAACAGCAGCAGCAGCATCGGAAGCAACTGTTTCAGCTGCTTCAACAGCCGCAGTTGCAGCAGTTGCAGCAGCTAATGCAGCAGCAACATCTTCTTCAACAACAGGCACAGCTCGATTAGCAGCTGTTAATGTCGCGTAATTAGCCGTTAATGTATCGTCTGCAGCTATTAATGCATCGTCAGCAGCTGTTGATGCTTGCTCTGCATCCGTTAATGCATCGGTAGCAGCTGTTAATGCTTCACTAGCAGCTGTTGAAGCTTCGTTAGCATCTATTAATGCTTGCTGTGCATTAGGTAATGCATCGGTAGCATCTGTTAATGCTTGCTCTGCAGCCGCTATAGCTTGTTCAGCATCCGTTATTACTTGCTCAGCATCAGTAAATACTTGCTCTGCATCCGTTAATGCTTGCTCTGCATCCGTTAATACTTTGTTATCAGCATACCAGCCTTGACCAGCAAAGTGGTAAACCCTTTGGCCATCAATCGTTTCAAATGACTGATATCTTGACATGCTTTGCCCCATATCCCAGGTCGAAGCAACTAATTCAAAATCATGATGAGATGACACTGGCTCATTAACAATCTCTGCCGGGTGAGTAAACTTGATCACTACCTGGTACTCACTGTTAGCAAGTAAACTGCTAGAAACCACTTCATAGCCAAAGTCAGGTACTTCAGTATCAATTATTTCTTGATCTGCTGTTGTTATAGTAACGTCGAAAGAAACTGTTGGGTCTGCAATTAGAGCATCTACTGAAAGCGTTAATTTCTCGCCTGTTGCTAATACTGTGATAGTTTTAGCATCTAATGCCGCAACACCAAGAGTAACACTATAAGCACCGTCTGCCGTTTTCATTGCAGAATAAGTATCACCTGCGATAACAACCTCTAACATTTCGCCGGCAAAAGTGGCTTCGCCATTTTCATCGGTTAAATTAAAGTTAAGGGTATATTGCATTGCATCCATATCAGCTTTGGCAAAGCTGTGCTCAACCACATTGTCACCGGCAGAGATATCATCTAATGTGCCGTCAGCAAGTTCAATGCTATCCATGCCTACCGAAGTAATTGGGAATGCTTGGCCATTATCTGGCAAGCTAAAAGTATAAACGCCGTTTGCTTCTGTTGCCACAACATCGTTTACCGCAACCATGTAACCTTTGGCCGATAATGCTGAAACATCGTCAGCTAAGAAATGGTTACCTTCGATGAATAATTGCATGCCTTCAACTTTGCCGCCATTAACATCGTTTAAAGTAACACTTGCTGTTCGTGCATTAAATACGCTGATTGGTTGAACAATTTGGCCAGTCGCTGATGTTTTACCTTGGTAATAAGCTGGAGCCATAGTACCGTCGCTTGAACTAACTACTAACATGTAGTCACTTTCAGGGGCTAAGTCGGCGAAGAAAAAACTACCGGTTTCGGCAGATGTTGTAGAAAGAGTCTGACCATTAATGTGCAAGTCAATAGCAAGCTCTGCTACAGCAGCACGAGTTTTACCATTGATAACACTGCCTGAAACAGAAGCCATTACGGCAACTGGCGCTTCGATAACAACATTTGGCGCAGCTACTTCAACTGGTGCAGTTACTTCAACTGGTGCAGTTACTTCAACGGGTGCAGTTACTGCTGCTGGCTCTACTGTAGTATCATCACCGCCACAGGCGCTAAGCAATGCTGATGAAATCACTACCGCTAGAGTACTTTTATTATATTTTACTGTCTTAGACATGAAATTTCCTATTGTTTTAACTTAAATTCAGTGAGTAAACCTTAATTTTTATTTATGACCATGCTCAGATTGAAGTCATTGCTATAAAAGAGAATGAGCTCAAATCTAGGTACAGTTATTTAAGTTTATTGGTTTACAAACTGCTGAGTTATAAATATGAAAAACAGTGATAAAAAACAACAGCCCAGCCTTCGTTTTATTAATAATAAATTTTTTATTTGTTTTCTATTTACATAAAAAACAATAACTTAGCAAAAAAAGGAAAATTAAATAACGTTGCGATTATGTTTTAACTTTACTGGTGAGTGGAATAGTTTTTGAACTTGTAGGTGTTGTTATTAATGATTACGGCAGCCCAGCTTAATTCTCGCTTATCTCGGCTATGACTTATCTAAAATCAACTTTGTTTATAACTGAGTGTGCCTTTATGTACTTGCGAATGGACGCAATTATTAGGCGGATTTTTCGAGGGGCTGAATGAGTGGTTTTCAATATGGAAGTTATATATGCCGAGATCACATTTTAGCAAGGATGTTGTATATGGTATGCCCTGATCACATTTCGACATGGATGTCATTTATTAGAGCCATACACTAGTACAGGACGTACGTAGGTAGGTAGAATAATGCAGGAGATTATCGAGGAGTAATTTCCGAGGCATGTGAATAAAACTGTCCCTGGCAATTCTAAGTTAATTCATCCATGAATTGAGCCAATCTTATAACTTCCATGTCAGATTGACATTCCATCCCTGAAGTAACAGAATTTATACCATCCCTGGCAATTCTAAGTTAATTCATCCCTGAATTGAGCCAATCTTGTAACATCCATGTTAGATTGCCATTCCTTCATCCCTGAAGTAAAAAACCCGGGTATATCTGCATATATCCGGGTTTTAACTTATGGCTTAAGGCCGCTAAGCGGTAACTAGCTTAACAGGATCCTGGAGTATTCGGATCGCAAGTCTCTGATTCTTCCCGAGACTGTATCGGTCTGGTGGTTAAATCTAGTTCAAAACTAAACTCACTTTGCGCAGGGTCGTATACGTCTTGGCCTATTGTTGCTGCAGTAGGTATACACATGGCCACGCTTTCGCCTTCTTTACCGTTACAGTTTGGCATTGTGGTAAACGTGTGGTTTTGTTGCCAGGTTATTGCATCCCCTGATAATAAGTCACTGGTTAAAGTACAACTTGCCAGGCTATTTTCATCGAGCTCACTACAGGTTACTGTTGCCTCTTTATGATAAACACCAAGCACCGATAATATTGAACGAGCGCTAAAATCATTAACAAAGATATTGTCTGCTTTACGGCCGTAATCTACATCCAGTTGCATAGGTGGGTAGTGACCCGCAGGAAGAGCATTATTTCTACATTCCAGCATTGTATCGCCAGCCGAGCCAACACAATCAAGGGAATACATTACGTGAGTCCAACAAACAGGAGCATCCATATATTGCTGAACAAACACACAATTGTTTCTCTCTTTCCACAAAATACCGTCATTAGAAATGGTTCGCCCCGTTGGTGCTGAGCTACCGCCCGTGCCTCCTGTCGATGGTAAGCCAAAGATATCAAGCTTCCAGATTAGTCCTGAGACATCATCGAGCAGCGTTAACTTTGGCTGACAGTCATCTAAAAACAAACTGATTTGATGCTGTTCTGCTTTGCTGATGATTTGCTGGGCACTACCGTCACCACATGAAATGTCATTATCTGATAACAGTAATTGAGCTGGTAGTGAGCTCCATGACAATAATGGCGTAACGGATGTTAAGTTATTATTAGTTAAGTCTAATTCCGATACGCTAGCTAATTCAACAATCCCGGTTAAATCTCCGATTTGATTATTGGCAAGTTTGATTTCTGTCAAATGCGTAAAGCCGGCTAATATCGGCATGTCACTGAGTTGATTATTGCTTAAATTGAATACCGTTAACTTAGTCAAATCAACAAGCGAGCCTTGCTCATCGCCAATTTGGCTAATGTGGTTGTTATTCAGGCCTAACTGAGTTAACTGCTGTAACGACGCCAAAGGACTGGCGTTAACAATGGTATTATTGGCTAACTCTAAACCAGTCAATGCCGTCAGGCCGGCTAAAGCACTCACATCAGTGATATTGTTGGCAATTAATTCTAACGTGCGCAGCTCAGTTAATGACACCAAGCCATTAATATTTAAACCCTGAGCATTATTTGCCTGGTTATAGTTTAAATTTAAGGCTTGCAGCGCCGTTAATCCACTTAAGTTGACTGTATCGTTAAGGGTGTTATTGGCTAAATTAAGGCTGGTTAACGAATCGCTCGCACTTAACACTGGCATTACGCTAAGCTGGTTATCATTTAGTTGTAAAGAGGTAAGCGCAGGTAGAGCTGCTAATGAGCCAGCGTCTGTCAGCTCATTATTTGAGAGCTCTAATTCGTTTAGGCTGGTCGCATTGTCTATACCGGTAAGAACTGAAATACCGGTATTACTTAGGTTTAAACGCTCAAGCTGACTTAAATTAGCAAGCACAGTTGTAGTGAAACCAGTGGTGTTATTTAGCTCAAGCTCGACTAAATTGGTTAAATTGGCCACAACAGAGAAATCGCTAACCTGAGTAAAGCCAAGGTTAAGTGACTCGAGCTTGGTTAAACCGGCAATTGCACTAATATCATTCAGCGCATTTGGTGACACCGCACTACCCGTTAGGTTTAAATGTTTAAGATTAGTAAAGTATTTTAATACCGGCTCAGCTGCAGCACTAATGATTGCACACTTAAGCGTATGAATTTCTAATACCGAAATATCAGCCGTAGGTACTCCAGCTTCAACATCATGGCTGGCTATATTAATACAAGTGTATAGCGGTGCTACCCCGTTTGGATTTGTCTGAAATTGATCTTTGATCATACCGAGTAGCGGCGCATACTGATCAAAATCACGCGGGAAAAAATCGTCGTCGTTTAAAACGCCATCGTTGTCAATATCATCATCTTCACGGTCAGGAATGCCGTCGTTGTCAAAATCGGGGTTTTCAACTAAATTTTCATCGGCTTCAATCACTAAAATGGTTTGTTCGATGATATCTGGCTGGCTTAACAGCATTGCGCTTTTGCTTTGGCTAACAAGCTCAGCATCTGCTGCCAACTCTAACGTGCTGTTAACACCTTGCGGTAAGCTAAATTCTTCATTATCGACAATGACTTTAATCACCGCGGCTAAGTCAACAAGCTGTTCGGCATTTATTGCCGCAACGGCTTGCTCAAGTTCAACGTCGGTAGTAATAATACTATAGCCGTCATTTGAAGCCGCTTCAGCAATACTCTGCAGATGGATTTGCTCAGCTAGCACAAACTGGGCAGTACTATAGTTAGTAATATTAACACCGAGCAGCTCATGCATCTCTAAAATACCGTCACGCCCAGCAGCTTGCTTCAAGTGATTAAAACTTGCCAGTAATGAAACGAATTCTACCCCTGGACCAGGGCTATAGTTATTGTTACCAAAGGCACTAAGCTTCACCAGTGCGTTATAGTTACGCTCATTAACTTCAATATCTTCAAAAAAATAATGGCCAAAACTATCGGCTTGGGTGGTAAATTGCTGATCGCCGACCTCTAATAGCACGTCGGCATAAGAAATGACTTCATCGGTCACCAAGCCATGAATTGATATAGTATCGTAAATCGCTTCGCTGGTTACCACCAAAGTTTGGGAAGCGCTTTGATCATCATTATCAGTCACCTCAACGGTAACATTAAAAGCAGTGTCTTGATCTACGCTAGGTAAAGTAAGAGTAAGTGCCGAAGAGTCTTGTCCAATAAGCTCTACGTTTGCACCACTCACTTGCCAATTATAGCTGGCGATAGTGCCATCGACATCGGATGCGACTGCCAGCAAGGTGATAGTTGAGCGTTCTTGGGCACGATTAGTGCCGTCAATAATAACGCTAGGTGCAACATTTGCCGGTGGCTCAATATTTGGTGATGTACCACCTCCTGCACTACTGCCACCACAACCGGTGAGGATGGCGCAACTAGTCAACAAACTAGCGCGTATCATTCTTTTTAGTGATATATGAGACGTCATATTTTCCTCTATTAACGTTTACAACGCGTACCAAAAGTTAAAGTTAACTGTGGTAAAGCGTGGGTATTAAATATTTTCATCACACAACATTTATGTACACAAGTACAAATATCTTTTAGCTAAGCTACGCTATTTGTATCGATAAACACGATAATATTATGCAAACAGTGTAAATAATGGCCACAGGTTAAATATGGCCATTGCGATTAAATTAGTAATTAAAATACATAAATGATCTCGGCGCTAACCGTACGACCTATCGAAGCACCGCCGTATATGCCACCATTGTAGTAAGGCCATGCGGTATGTGATTCATCTTTTGGCGGTCTAGGGTTAAAGATGTTCACCACTTGTGCAGTCATCGATAAGCCCTCAGTCACCCGATACGCAGCGGTAAAATTGAAGGTGTAATAAGGGTCTAACCTTTGTACTTGCTCAAAATGATAGCTGTCTTCGTCACTGAACTCTTCTGGCTGATTCCAAATAGGAATTGAACCAACACGGCGGCCACTAAGTGTTAATGCTAACTCTTCTTGCATCCAGGTAATATGGCCATTCATAGTTGAACGCGCATCGAAATTCCACCATAAATCACGGCTGTGAATTTCTTCACTTTCCTGATCAAATTGTGAACTGGTATCTAGGGTATGAGTCCAGGCAAGTTGCATTGTCCAGTCTCCAAAATCGGTACTGGTAAAGTAGCGAATTTTAGCATCAACACCTTCGGTGGTCTGTTTTGCTGCATTTAAGTGCGAGGTAGCAACCGCATCGATTTGTTCGCCGGCAAAACCACTGTCTGAGCGGCTGATTTTTGCATCATTTTCGATACATTGGGCACTGCCCGGCACAATGTCTGGACGTTCAGTTACCGGAAATGGATAGTCTGGATTTTCAGGATCGGCATTGCTGCGATCTTTACAGTAATATTCGGTCTGTAAAATACTGCTAACACTTTCACCAACCACCACTTGCTCAAGCTCAATGGTATACCAGTCAAAACTCATATTTAAGTTATCGCTGATATCCCAAACAACGCCAAGGCCGTAGTTAGTACCTTCTTCCTCTTTCAAGGTTTTAGAGCCTTTACTGTTGCCTTTTACCGACTGAGTTGGACAACGAGCTTGCTGTGGGTCAAAGGCTTCGAGATCGTCAGGAAAATCACCGTTTTCATCACGTTCTGCTTGGTAATACTGATCCTCACAGGCCGATAAATCTACGGCAACGGTGTAATATCCACCATCGCTGGCAAACACCCGATGCATATCTGGCGCTCTGAAACTCTTACTCCAACTTGCCCGTAGCAACACATTGTCTAATGGCTGATAGGTTAAACCAAGTTGCGGTGAAAAACGTCCGCCAACCTCACTGGTATCATCATCATATTGATCGTAACGACCCGCAAGTTTTAAGCTCATTGCAGCCATTAACGGCGCTTCAAGCTCGACACCTACGGCATAGCGAGAGCGGTCACCACCACCTTCGGTACCGGTGAGATTCCACCAGCCCATGCCACTATCATTTAACATGCGATCATCTAAATTGATGTCATACCCTTGCTTATTCCACTCGGCCACTAAGGCAAAATAGGCATCGCCCGCTGGCAGTTCAAAGGCTTCACCAGAAATTACCGCCGTTACTGAGTTAGAATAAGAATCGGCAGTCGTTAGTTGGCGGCCAATAAGTTGTTCACGAGTATTTGCGGTGATCGGATCAAATATACCAACACTGCCCTTGCCATCTGAGTAATCTACTGCCCAAAACTCACCAACGTCCCCTAAAAATAGGTTACGAACCAATTCTTCTTTCATTTGGCTTGATGATTGGCTGTTTTCATTTTCACTGCGACTGAAGGTGATATCCCAGTCATATTGATCAAACAATAAACCTTTAACACCCACATTCATCATTAACGAGGTGTCTTCAACCTCGCTGTCTCTAAAGCCTAATTCGTGTTCAGCAAATAAGCGCTGCTCGGTATGGTAATCGTAGAACTCGGCGCCTTCGTATTTGCTATCATCGTCAGCCAACGCAGCCATATTACCATCGCCATTAGGGCGGTACTCAATAATAGGAGAGTTAATATAATGAAAGCCACTGCGAATAAACGCATCTTGTTGGGTGTACATTACGTCGGCAAACAATTCGGTGTCATCAGTTAGTTCATAAATGCCACTGACATATGCTGATACCGTATCACGCTCATTTCGTATACTGCGAGTACCCGACAAGTCTACACCACAGTAAAAACCATAGTCATATTCATCATCTGTACCTTCATCAATAACCCGCTGGCTATACTCGTAACCCGAGGCCGAGTTTGTACAGTTTTGCTCGCCAGGATCACGATAAAGCGTACGGCCTTCGTTAATGTCTTCAGTATCTTCATCATCTTGATAAAAACCTAAACGCACCATTTCATCGACAACCACAATACCACGGTCTAAATATTGATGCCCTGCAGGGCCATCATCAACCGAGTCCATAAATGAACGGTCGGCTGAATAAATTGGCTGTTGGTGTTGATATTCTATCGCGGTAGTCAGGCTAAAGCGGTCACCTGAAAAACCGGTTACCAGTTGAATTCTGGCTTCATCACCACCACCTTCCGTGGTCGTACCCGCTTTCACACTCAAGGTGGTATCTTCAACATCTTTTTTGGTGATAATGTTCATCACCCCAGCAACGGCATCTGAGCCATATACCGCTGAGGCACCGGCAGTTACCACTTCAATGCGCGCAATTGCGGCCATAGGGATGCCAGATAAGTTAACAAAGTTAGAGGCACCATTATAAGGCGACGGGTAATCGGCCATGCGACGACCATTAACTAACACTAAAGTTTGATTATTGCCTAAACCGCGTAAACTTACCGTTTGCGCATTGGGGGTGAAACCGCCCATTGCCGCCGATTCTGCACCTTGGGTTACCCCGGTGTTTTGGGTTAAATCTTTTAATGCATCAAATGCGGTAGAAAAACCTTTCGCCGCAAGTTCTTCGGCATTGATCACAACAACCGGGCTTACTCCTTCAAGATCAACTGCTTTAATGCGTGAGCCAGTTACTTCTACGCGTTCAATTTCTTGCTCGTCAGCAGTGTCTGCTTCATCTTGATTGGTGTTATCTAGTTGAGCAGTTGTATTCGTTTTTACTGCGGTTACTTCAATTGCAGCTAATGGCTGCTGCGCCGCATAAATACTTGCACTGCCAACCATACCAATAACCAGTCCGGTTCGTATGCTAACAGTAATAAAACTTAATTTTTTCAAAATTTTCTCCCACAGAAATATCGATTTCTCGACCTATTGAGCACCGACACTTAGCCATGTAAGTGCTCAATATTTCTGGATTTTATGTTATTTTTTGTTACTGATTATTATTCTTAGCGATTGGCATTAACTTGCGTCGACTGCAACAAGCTATTATGGTGAAAAACAACATAGACAAACTTGAACTACCGGCATTTACATCTTCACCGGTTACACTGATATTTATCGTCGTGATTTTCGATTCTAGTACACCATTTGAGCCAATAAGCGAAAATTCAAAATGTTTACCATCGGCATTGTCAGGTACAGTAAAGGTAATGCTGTTTTGATCTTTGCTAAAAGCCACCTTAGGCCCTTGTAACTGAGACCATTGGTAACGGATCTGGGCATTATCAATAACTGCATCTTCAACGCTTGCAACTATGGTGACGGTGCTACCTGGATCAACGAGTTGCTCAGTGGCAGCAAGTACAAATACTGGTCGAGCATAAACCATTACCGGCTCGGCAATACCAGAAATTTCACCTTTGTCGGCGTTATCAAGTACAGAGTATACCGTTGGTGTCAGGTCGATATAGCCTTGTACATCGGCATAATTGACCATCAATAAGGCGGTTTTGGCGGCGCTACCACTGGGGTGATTATATGACCAGGTCAATGTATCGCCCTGCTGGCTAAATTCAACATCTTGTAGATCAGCATTCGTTGCTTGACCATTGTTACTGGCATTAAAAGCGAGCAATTCAACGCTGCTGCCTGCAACTAAGTCAACTGACATTTGATACTGGCGGTCTTGGCCTGTGTTATTTTCAGCAAAGCGGATATTAAAGCCTGCTAATGTCTGCTCTGTTTCATTGCTGGCAAGTGATAGTTGTACATCGTCGCTGGCTCTGGTTAAGTTAACGTTGATTGTACCAACGTTATCTAAGATAGCTTCTGCGGTACTCACTTTTATAATACCGTAGGCTTTATCACCTTCATCCATGTCGAGTTCCCAGTTTATCTTCATTGCCACTTCGGCTTCTCGGGACACTTCCTTTGGCGCAGTAACGGTTAAGCTGTCGTTGTCTTCGGTGATAACACTAACCGCTAGTTTAAAATCATCGATAATCAGATTGGCAGGATCAAACGCGTCATCTTGGAAGTCATTGAAACGGTCGCCAAAATTGTGTACTAAAATCCAATATTGACCAATTCTTGGTTGTTCATAGTCAAGAAATTCATTAGCACCAGGTTTAATACTCCAAAAACGTATGTCGGTCATTTCGTTTGGATGCATTTGGCCATCACCATCAGGGTCAACACCAATATATATATCAAGATCCGGTGAACTGGTTTCAAGCACTTCAACCACTAAACGGCCAGCAAGAGCAGGAATAGCTAACGGAATTACGTGAAAGCCTAAGCCGTCATTTTTAGTATAATCCAGGTATAGATTGGTTGGGTTTGCCGCCCGTTGAACTTCGCCAACAAATACTTCAGACTTAAACAAGCCCGACTTAGTAAAAGTTAAGTCTTCTGTACCAACGGTAATAACATCTTCAACAACAACAGTGCCAACATCACGATGCGCGCTAATGTTTACGTCTTTTGGCGTACTACCGGCAACGAACTCAACCGCAACAGGCAATGATGCTACTGGAATATCGCTATCAGTAGCGGTTAAATGTACGCGACCAAAGCTCCACACAGATTTTAATTCGCCAACTAAATTCGCGCTAACATCTAAGGTAAAATCTTCACCTGCACGAACACTAATTTGCTCGATATTGGTAGTGAGTTCCATACCTTCGGTTAAATAACTAAACGATACATTCCAAGTAGCATCTTTGGTCGCTGTAAAGGTTCGAGTCCAGCTACATTGGTAATCACATGCACCTTTTGACAGGCTGGCTAAATTCATACGTTCAGGTTTACCATGCCATCCAGCAGCCGGCACACGTGTTTTTTCTTCACGTAGGTTAGGATCTGCCGGTGTCGTACCGTCAGTATCAACAATGGCCATACCAGGAACATCTCCAAATGGATCTGCCGCCATATAACCATCGAAGGTTTCAGTCAAAATTAGTCCTGACGCAACTGCACGGTCAACGCGGGCTAATCCTGAGCCGGTTAAATGAAAGTTGGCATCTTTATAAATATATTCACCGTCAACATAGTCATCGATAACCTTCAAACCACTTGCCGCGGTTAGCATTAGCGCTGATTGCGCCTGTGCTGGCGTCCACTCTGGCTGAGCAGCTTTGAGCAATGCATACATTCCGGTGACATGTGGCGTAGACATTGAGGTACCATCCATATAAAGGAAATCTATGTCACTTTGAGCCGCTTTGCTAATGCGATAATCTTTCATGCCCTTACCGATACCGGCAGCTAATATACCGACACCCGGCGCCGAAATAGCAGGTATTAAATAATCAAGGCTAAACGAGTCTGGGCCCTGTGCAGAGAAACCGCCCATTACCCCGGCTATTTCATCATCAGCAACCAAATTAGAGGCATTGATCGCCACTTTATGATCTGCACCTTGATCTAACCAAGCCAATAGTTTACGGCCATCCTTGCGGTTAAGATGGATTGCAGGAAGAGTATGATGATCATTATTTAGGGTTTCAGATGAGTCTAGGGTATTGATTAAAATCAAGCCACTAGCGCCAAGCTGATGCATGGCATAACCTTTGATCAAGCGACTAAGCGTACCTTCAGTGTCGCGGCCACCACGATTACAAATTACGACTTTGCCGGCCACCGCCTCGGCTGATATAGAATCTTCGCCACACGCGCCCTGAATACCATAAACATCATAAGCATCCATATTGTTATGAACATGAGTATGTTCATAGGCAACTGGATTATCTAGTGTAGAGGCTGGATAAGAATGTGCGTCATCGCTTTCATGATAATATTTTTCTTCATCAAGAATACTATGTATATGAGTATGACTATGAGTTCCTTCCCCAGTAAATTCAACGTCACTGGCAAAAACCACCTCAGTTGCCGGTAATGCTGAGGTAGCACCTTTACCAATATATTCAGTTTCGGCAAAATCTGCCGGACCGCCAACAAGCGTTAAGACCTTATCGTTAAAGCCACGGTTATGTGAGTTGGCGCCAACACCAGTAACCCAAGGTGCGTTACCTGGGGTACGAATAGAGGACGCCCCTTCTGCACCCGAGTTACCTGCCGAGGCCGAAATATTTAGTCCGGCCTTGCGCGCCGCAAGAAATCCTAATGCCTGTGCATGATACCAAGGTGAGGTGGCAACCCCTGAAATGGAGTAATTAATTACATCGACACCATCATCAGCGGCACGTTCAATTGCTTCAAGGGCATAACTTTGATTACAAGAGCCCAACGGTGAACATACCTGATAGGCGATAATGTTGGCGTGTGGTGCTACACCGCTAATTTGCTCATATGTAAAATCTTCCTGATACAAATGGCGCAGGCCCTTGCCTAATTGCGATTCGGTTTTAACATTTTTTACAACATTACCGGCTGCAGTAGACGCAGTGTGCGTGCCGTGACCATTAATATCCTGTCCGGTTCGGTTGCGGGATTCGTTATTATCGCCATTAATAATATCTTTGGCATAAACCCCAATTGGGACAATACCAATCAGCTTATCATTACACCAGTTAGGCTCGGCCACACGTTCAGGTTCATTTTCGGTGGCGGGAGTGTAAGCACAATCACCAATATAAACACCTTTACCTTTCGGGTTGGTATGATCAAAGCCGTCGCCACCAATATCGGTGAACGAAGGGTGAAACGGCGGTAAATTTTCGGTGTCGAAAATGTCATCTACCGGTTCTAAAAACGAGGCAATGCCACTATCTAAGATCCCAACTACAATGCCTTCACCCATGTTGCCGGCAGTGCCATGTTCGGCAGTGCCTGACCAAACTTTATCGGCGCCCGAATATGAAGGACCAGAATCGGTATCGATTTGATCAAAGCCGACCTTTTCAATAAATTTAATGGCGTCGTGCTGTTGCAATAAACGGGTTTCATTGTCGCTCAACTCAGCAACAAAACCATTTAACACCGTATCATAACGGCGGTTAATGGTGACTTTGCGCTTCAATCTTGACTCTATATGGTTTTGCGCTTCAAGTTGCTTATTGGCAAGGTGTTTTCTGTATCTTTTAGAAGCGAGACTTTTAGTATTAAGTAGGCCTTTCGCTGTGGTATTGCTATGTTTACTGCCTAAACGACTGGTTGGCGCTAAGCCATCAATGCCACCGTCATATAGAGCCAGTGGTGGCTGTTTAAGAATAACAAAATATTCATTAGTCAAAGACTGCTTAGTGCGACTAATGCTGGCAATATCAGTCGTTTGGCGCTCGGCATGTGTGCTCGTGGCAAATGGTAACTTAGGCCCGTCATTATTTGACTCGGCCCAGGTTATGGCACTAACGGCTATACTTGCAGCTAGTAATGTCATCTTAGTGATAACGTTTTTCATATTATTTCTCACAATAAAGTCTTTACGTAAGGTGCACAGCACCTTGCTAAATAGTCTAAATAAGACGGCGGCGACAAAACACTAGTACTAGGACCAGTAAATAACCAAAACTGCCCGATGAGCGCTCGCCTTTAGGCGAACCTACGGCAGCGAGATCGTAGGAAACCGATATTTCGACGTCGGTAATATATTCGTTACTACCATCAAAGATATGAACCGTGGCACTAAACTCGCCACCTTGTGTTGGCGTTCCTGAAATCACCCCACTTTTATCTATGGTAAGGCCGTCTGGTAAGTCGGTGGCAGTAAAGGTTGTGCCAATGCCATCGATATCAGCAAAATAGCCCGCCAAGGCAAACGGTGTCATTGCCATATTTTGCGTTAATGCTAATGGTTCAATATCGGCAAGTTGCAGCGGTGCGTTATCGTTACTATTACGTATAGATATAGTGATCAACTCAGCTTCAGAGGTATCGTTACCACGCTGAATAAATGCGCTTAATTGGTAATGAGCTTGCTTTTCAAAATCAATGTATTGTGGATCTCGCACTGACAGTTCGCCCGCAGCGCTTAGTTGAAATGGGCCACCGGTGCCGGCACTGAGCAATTTAATTTTAACCTGCCCTGGGTAGAGCGCATACGCTTCTTTAAGGTATGGGCTGTAAGTACGAACCGTACCTAAGACATCACCAATATTGGCATCTTCTGCAACACTGAAGGTTTGACCTTTTGCAATCACTGGAGCGTTTGCCGCGTTAACTGCTAACTTGCTAAAACCGGTTAGTGGCTCAAAGACATACCCACCAGCGGAGCAGCTAGTATCAGCTGAACCGACTTCGGTACCCACTTGTACACCACAAGAAAGATCACGTAGGTATGATACAACCGCACGTTCACCAGGTTGCAAGGTAATGATATTACGCCAGTTAGGTGCATCGGCTGATAACTCTGCTGATTTTGCCATTTTAATAGCAACACCAGATAAAAATGCCGAGTTAGTATTCGTTAACGGTGCATTGAGGAAGGTTTTCATATCTATTGGTTGCCAGGCAAAAATACCAGGAGTGATATGATCGCCACTGTCGGCTATCAAATTTTCTTGTTCACAAGTTGCCATAATTTGACCTTGGGCATTTTCAACTTCAAAATCACATAAAATGGCACCAGGGTTTGTGTTTGGTGAATAAAATGTGAATTCGTTGACGCGTGAATGGTTTATCGTACAGCTATAAAACACCTTATTACTTGCAATAGTACAAAGATAATTCAGTTGTGGCTCAGCTGAAAATGCTTCTAAAAAGTTAAAGTATTCATTCAGGTCGACGTCGGCTGTTGGCTCACTAAAACCATATATACAGTTACCGGCGTGATCTTTTACAAAATCGGGCTCACACTGCAACTCGGTATCGGCTGGCATTTCGTCGCCAAACGGCAAAACTACGTGTCCGCCAACAGAAAAATTATGGGTAATTACGCGTTCGCCGACTGTAGGTAGCACATGGCGATCGGTGATAAATTGAAAACCAATTTTGTCGTTAAACGTTGCTTCACTAATTTCGCCATGAAACAGTTTGTCGGTACATATATTAGTCACGATAGTGTCACTATTCGGACTAGAAATAGTCTCTAGTTCGGTAGTTTTCCAACGCTGATTATTGGTGGCATAGTTAAATGGAATACTTAAATCGTACCATTGAGTGACTAACTCGGCATCAGTGTTATAAGTAACTTTTAACGTGCTTAAGTGCCCCACTTCACGTGCTAATGCATCAAGCACACGCGGATCATAATTGGCAAGTTCTATATTTTTCTGATTATGTAATTTAATTGCGACCACAGCCGAGCCAACACCTTGTTTATCTTTATGTCGGGCAGCAGGGAGCGCAAGTGGTTCAAACATAGTAACTGCTAAGGTTAATTTTTTGCCTGATAAACATTGCGACTCTGGTAGTACGTCGCCGGCAATCGACTTGATAATATGACCGCGAACATCAGCAAGATGAGCAGCAGGTCGTTCGCTATGATAAATGCTTGGTAAAGCGTACAAAGTGCGCTCTTGGTTTGAACTATTTTCTAGCTCTACTTGGTTATAAGAAACACCGGCAACAAAGCCGCCAATAAATGGCCAGTTGGCATCGTGTGGCGGTGTAAACCTATCTTCAACCGGTGTGCTCGTCAATACTTCCTGCCATTGCGCTAAATCACTGCCATGGTTAACCACCAGCGAGCTATTGTTCATTGGCATGATTAGCCACGGTAAATGAATAGCGGCGCCAGGGCTGGTTTGATGATTCAATTGGATATAACCATGCAGAGCAAGTTTCTCCCATTGCGCTAAGCTGTAATCGGAGCCGCGCTGAATGGGGAACTCTGCCATCAAGGCGCTATCTAGCGTAAGCGTTAACGGCACCACCACTTCGCTGTTAGCCGGGATAAGTACAGACTCAGGGAAAGAAATGGTTAATGCATTATTATTATGTTTTTCACCATTAACAATTACCGCAGCCTGATAATGTTGGCTTTGATCAGTGATATTCTTAATCACTAGGTCGCGGCTAAAACTCGATTTGCCGGCAACTTTTACCTGACCAAAATTAACACTGGGTTGGTGATTTTCTTTTTGATAGATCAGCGCATAAGCATTGGTTGCAGCAAGCGGATTAAGTGAGCCGCCACCAATTTGAGCAACGCCGATACTGTTTTCAAGACTAAGCATACCGGTATTAACAATTAATGCTTTTACCTCAGCGGCGCTAAGTTGTGGATGTTCTGACATAATACTGGCAGCAGCAGCAGCGGCACGGGTGGCAGCAAAGAAGTTACCACCATCAATATCGCCATAGCCATCAATATAGCCCGCGAGAGCGCCAGTAAGTTTGCTGTTTAATGCCAAAATATCGGGCTTTAATACAGAAACCGGACCACGCGTTGGCCCGATAGGAGATTCTGCCGCCACTTTATAACGATAAACTTCTTCACCATCGGCCTTTGCTCTTACTGAAGAGCCAACAGACAATGCCGCCGGATCAAGCGCGCGAGCGGCGATATTATAGTAACTTTCAAAATGACCACGATCACCCGCAGAAATTACCACGAGCGCACCGGTAGCACTGGCCGCACGAACAAAATTGGTGATCAGGCTACCAAACGAGTGAAATGTTTCCCGCTCATCGTAATAACCTAAGCCCGAGGCTAAGGTATTAGCAATTAAAATAATGTCAGCGCGATCAGACATATCGCCATCGAGGTTAGGATCGACGGCCATCTCAAGCGCAGCCATTAATTTAACATGGGTACCCTTCTCGCCAATAACATCTGCACCGTCGGTAATGCCTTCGGTTTTGTAAGACAGTATTTTGGCATCCGGTACTGAGTTAACTATGGTATAAGCGGCCATAGTCCCGCGGCCTGCAATATACTCTAACGAGTCATCGCGGGTATCGGTAATATTCGTATGATACTCGAGTGGATTGTAATCTTGCATTACTGATTCAGAATTAAAATCGTAACCACCAATAACGACATTATTGGGGAATCCGCCCCAGGCATTGGCACGGTTAAAATACGCTTCCGCGTAAGAGTTCTCTTCGCCATTGCCACCTAACGCCACATGAGTGTAATCGACTCCTGGGCCAATAATGGCGACAGTAATATTATCGCCAGCATCGTTGACTTTTAAAAATGGGTACGGGTGACCAACATTGGGAGAGGTTGAATCATCGTCTTCAGCCGTAACTTTAGCCGCTAGTGTTGTCACATTGGTAGCCGCGGCATTGGTAACAAATTGCACACTCGCCAACTGATCGTTATGTTTTATTTGTTCAGCGGTATCTGCGGTCATGGTTAGGAACAGCTGATTGGCCAACAATCGTGTTTGGCTAATGAGCTGAGCATCCGCTTGAATCGCTTTAACACTAGCAAGGACACTGCTTTGTTGTTGGCTAATTTGGGCTAAAATAGCTTGACGATCACTACCCTGTTGCCAGTGTTGTCGATCTAATGCACCCGACCCTGTTAGTGTCAGCAAGTAAGAGCCGCTGACTTGTTCGGTAAACACACTGCCCTGTGGTAGCTGGCTAGTTGAACTAGCAGCATTGGCATCTAAGGCGCCTGCTTCTGGTGACAGTAAACTGCCAACGAGCAATGCGACTGAGGTTGATTTGAAAACCATAATGTCCTCTTATTTAAGGTGTAAATACATTTTTAAATTGTGCTTAAAAATGTTTAAAAGTGTTGAATGACAGCAAGCTGAATTAAGTTCAGTGCCGAATTTTCGTAAAATTTGAATGCTATATGACAGGTTTAAACAACGGAAAAATTGGCACACCAACAAAAAAATAAAACTCAATGGCCATAAGCTGCCGCCAGAAGAGCTATTATTGGGTTTAGCCGAAACCGTTATGACTATGTTGGCGTTCGATATTGCGCCTGCGCTGTCAATGACTCGATAACTCAGTTGCTCGTCACCGATAAAGTCTGGCGCACTTTGGTAACGAATTTTATTATTGTGCAGACTCAGCAAGCCGTTACCTTGGTAATTAAACGAAGCAAGTGTTAAGGCTTGTCCTTCTAGGTCGCTATCATTAGCTAAAACATCTAAGTCGATTATTGTTTCGGACGTTGTTTTAAAATTATCATCAGTTGCTGTTGGTGGGTCATTAACGGCGATAACCTCGACTGTTAATGCCAATGGTTCACTGCTATCAGTGCCATCGTTGGCAATCACCTGCAGCTGTAATTGACCATAAAAATTAGCCTCAGGGATCACCTTATTACCATTAACCTGATAATGCGGACCTGGTTGTATGGATAAACTAATGCCTTCGGGATAGCGCGTATCAGGGTCAATAATGTTGAATTGCGCGGCATTAAGGTCTAGCGGCGTATCTTCTAACGTGGATAATTGCTCAACCACAGCCGTAATTTTTGGCGCAACATTAGCCGCTGTACTATTAAAAATTTCAAACTTTGCAGAGATGGCGAAAAAAATATTATCGCTACAGCTTACTTTTAATCGTGCTTGTTTATGTACTCCCTGAGGCGTACTAACGTCTGCGCTGCCGCTATTGTCTGCATTGCTTACCAGGCGTTGGCTAAAATGGCCACCATCGTCTAATGACAAGTCAATGTTGACGTACTGACAATTTATTGGCGCAACATTAGTATTGGCAACGTCCCAATGAATAGTATTGGTTGTGGTTGCGGCCCAATAGGTAGACTGAGATGGCGCACTCACGGAAAATGGGCCGGCACTGCCGTCAACTTGCAACGTAACTTGTTGCATAGTCACCGCGCCTTTTTGGTCGCGCACCGATAACTTAAAGTTCAATGCCCTTGTTGTCGTGGCATAAGTTTCACCGGCCACCAGGTCACCGCTTAAAATACTGGCAAGTGTTGGTAATACTCGCTTGCCATCGTCCGTAGGCTTAAAAGAACGAAATAATGGCCGTATACCATCGTCTTTTTGCATCATAGCAGCACTGCTAGTTGCTGAGCCAAGGTCAAACTGTTCCCAGTTATACGTTAACCTATCTTGATCACTATCGCTGGCACTGGCGGTTAATTGAAACGGCGTTTTTGCTGGAATGGTGACATTTTCAGTTAATACTTTCGACAAGGTAATTTGCGGAGCATTATTGTCTGACGCCACTGTTTGCCCACAATTTTGGCCAATATAGTAAGGGTCTGCGGTTAAATAATCGTGGATTTGAGCAATCGAATGGGCATGAAAATAGGCATCGGAGTTGGATTGTACGTTTTCCGGCGCACAAATCCCAGCGTACCCCATAATGGTTGAACCACTGCCCGGCTCGTAAGCCGAATTCCAATCTCGATTAAAGTTGCAATACTCGCTTTCAGAATTAAAACTATGCTCTGCGCCAAGTTGATGACCGAGTTCATGGGCGACAAAGTCGATGTAGAAACTGTCGGTTACTGGAGCTTCACGCCCGGTTACGCCCATTGCTTTTAACGGATAAAAACTTTGCTCACCTTCTTCATAGGCATCGTTATCGCAGGCACCCGCTACCAAGGCTATGCCACCAGCTCCAGTGGTTAACACATGACCAAGATCAAAATTTTCGCTTCCAAGCTGCGTGCGTAATACCTCGGGGTTGTTGTAAACGTCAAAATCATCGTTATCAAACGGGTCGGTATCAGGGTCAAGATATATTACCGCATCATTATTTTCAGCCAGTTGCAGAGTAAGACCCAGCTCGACCGAAAATACCTGATTGAGCCGATTAACAAGTGTCGCAATCGCTGAAATAGTTGCAGCCTTAGTACCACCATGAAATTGACTGTATTCTCCTGTGGCGGCAAAGGCGATACGATAGATTTTATTGACGGACGAAACATTAGTGTTTCCCATGGCTCGGATTGAGGCTACTTTCGGTAGCGCTAATACTGAGGTTTCTACTGCAATGGTTTGTGCAAGCGCATGTTTTTTATAGTAGCTCAGGTATTGTTGCTGGTTGCCAGACTGTTGTGGATCAATATATATAGTGTCATTTTGATAATGCAAAACACCATGAAAACCCTGCTCAGTATATTCAAAGCGGCCAACATGTTCAGGGTGGCCAACTTGTACCCCGGTATAGGTTTTTATGCTTGGATATTTTGCCTGTAATGCATTGGGCAGCACACTGTTTTCGCTAAGCTCGATATCAATTAACTCGCCGTTAGGTAATGGTAGCGAAATAATTTGTCGGTGTTGCTGTAGTTTTTGTTTTAACAATTCGCGATTCAAATCGACTAAGCGATACTGGCTTGCTGGTACTATGTTTGAAGGTGTGTTGTTTGAAAATGCGTTCAATGACTCTGTCACACTACTATTAACAGACATTACTATTGGGACATCTTGCCATAAGGTCTCATTAATATCGGCTTTAACCAAACATGAAAGGCTAAGGCAAGCAAAGCACCCCAGCCAAAGTAAACTGTATTTATATAGTGAACTGTATAATGTCATGCAAAACCATCAAATAATATTGGAAACCAAACTCGGCAAACTCTAAACTCTAGAATTTTAAGCTCGGCATCTTATCTGCAATAATGGCAAGAGTTAAGGTTACCTCCTGTTATTTGTTTTTGATTATTTTTTGATTTGTTTTTGATCAATTTAAACCTTTGTATTCAGCGTGTTACAAATATATAAAAAGCTAAACTTTAAAGTTATATGAGAAAGTCAAACGTAGAATAGAGTCGATTATGGTTGGTTTTTTAAACTGGTAGAGTAAATGTTGGCATTATTGGCGCGTTGTATGGTTACTAAAAATGTATGTGCATCAGCAGCTGAAATACCAAAATATTCAACGATACTTTGTGCAGGGAATTGCTTGATAATCAGATCTTTTTGATCAGGTCGCCATTGCATTATGTAATCGTATTTCTTGCTGCGCAGCAGATAATAAATGCTATTATTTTCCCAAAAATAATTACCGAAATCTTGTTCGGCCAAGTTGCTAATGACGAGCTTTTCGCTCAGACTTTTAGGGTCTACCTGCCATATACCCTTAGCCCCTTTACGACTAACATAGAGCATACCGTCAGCACCTTCCATGGCATACACCTCATTTTTGAAAGTAACTTGGCGAACCTCGCCACTGGCGATATTTAAGAGAAACAAACCGGTTCCTGCTTCGCTGGTTGCTGAAAAATAAATGCCCTGATTGTCACGACTCCATGATGGGTTGATAGGCTCTAGGTCACCTGTGTTAAGCAGAGTCAATTGGGCACCAGGTAATTTTGCTAAATATAACTGATATTTGTATTTCATTGGATTTTTTAAGTTGACCACAAAGTGCTTGCTATCAAGTGACACTGCTGAAACTAACACTTTGCCAGAATTTTGAGTGAGATTGCGCGTACCACTCGGGTATTTTAACCATAAATCCTTGTCGCCAGAACGATCTGAAATAAACAACACATCTGAAGAATTTGCCAGATACCGACCATAATAGTTTTTATCATCGCTTTTTACCCGGGTAACCGCCCTGTCATCAATTAACGAACTTTGTAGAATAAAGGGTTTATTAAGAACTCGGCTAAAATATAGCGAATTTTGTTGCTGATCAATGCTTAACCGAGACAGCGAATGAACGTAGTCAAGTACCTTAATGCTGTTATCATTGATATTATAAGATTGGCTTATATGGTGGCCATTAATTAGCACCGTCATGTAGATTTTATTAAAGTTATAATGCCAGTTAATGCCAAGTATTTTTCCTTGTTGAATGTGTAAAGCCGTTTCTTTACCATCCTTTAGCTGCATTAACACAGATTGTTGGTCAGACTTTCTGACAAAAATAATTTTTTTGTTATTTTTCGAGTATATTCCCATCAAGTCCCGTTCACCTACGGCAGGAAACGTCACTTGCGCAGGTTTGTTGCGCTCAAGATCGTAACTAAATAGACCTATTTTTTCGTTAAGTTGTTTTGGATAAAGTATATGATTGCCATCAACACTCCAGCTCAATCGGCTCTGCGTTGCTGAAAACGCACAGCCGTTATCTAAAACCTTGAGCACTTTGCTGACCAGTTGCCTTACCTTTAACTCACACGCTTTATCTGAGGAACGAAGCAAATAAGCCAGAGACTCATTGTCAGCTGACCAGGCTGGGGATGTTTTTTGCGCTAGATTATCGGTTATCGCTTTCGCTGCAACATTCGGATTGTTCAAATCCTGAACATATATTTGCTCTACTAAATCCTGCTGATTCCAAATGTATGCTAGGTAGCGTCCGTTAGGAGATATTGCTGGTTGCCTTTCAATGCCGGGGAGATCAGTGTGACTTATTAGCCTTGCAGAATTTACTTTTGTTTTATCTGTTTGCACGACCAGATGATAACTCATAGCAACTAATATCAATAATGCTATGACCGCCGCTATAAACGTTTGTAACCTTGAGACTTTGCTGCGTTTCTGTAGCTCATATTCTTTTCTAATAGGCTCAGGGTTGATAATAAGCGCGTAACCAACCTTGTGTACGGTTTTAAAAACCTCTTCATTTTCTGCACCTAAGTCTGAAAATGCTTTGCGCAAATGCCACATTGCTTGGGGAAATCCAGTTTTGCCAACCCCTTCGTTTCCTTGCCAAACAATATCTATGGCCTGTTGCGTATTGACTGTATTCTCACTATTGCTGATAAAGAGCATCAGTAAATTGAACAATTTCTTTGGTAATTTGATCGACTCGCCCCCATAAGCAATCGTAAGCTCATGACAGTTGATGGTGAATCTGCCAAGCTTATATTGACTGTAAGGCAAAGTGATCATTGTTCGTACCCATGCAAATCGTTACCAAAGTTTATTAATAAATTGTTCTTATAAATTAACTATGATCTTTATCATCGATAATGCAAGTTTAATGTTATAGCAATACGCATATCACCTGCTTATTGAAACTACTTAAAGATATAACATATGAATTAGTCAGTCGGGAATTTATATAAAGCTTGATAACAGCATAACAGCTTGCAAAAAACTCATAAATATCATCCGAACGGGTGAGGTTTATAATGTATTGCTACGGTAAATATAGAGCAGACATTTATAAACTTAAAAATATGCAGGACATTACATGTTAAACAAACGTTTCCCAGAAAAACGCGCCTTTATTACCGGTGGCGCCAGTGGTTTAGGTTTAGCCTATGCAAAAAAATTAGCCGCCAATAAATGGCGAATTGCAATTGCCGATATTAATGAACAAAGACTAGCTGCTGCGAAGCAAGAGCTTGAAGAGCTAGGTGGCATTATTATCACTATGGTGGTTGATGTAACGAGCAAAGAGCAACAACAAGGTGCTGCAGATCAACTCGAACAAGCCTGGGGCGGTGTAGATTTAGTGTTTAATAATGCTGGCATTGGCAGTTGCGGTAAATTAAACGAGCATGATGATGAAGAATGGCACCGAGTAATAAATATCGACTTATGGAGTGTGATTCACGGCTGTCGTATTTTTGCTCCGTTACTTAAAAAGAATGGTGGTGGTCACATAATCAATACGGCATCAAGTGCTGGCACGTTATGCTTAGCCGAAATGGCTGGCTACAACGTAGCTAAATCTGGTGTAGTTGCCTTATCTGAAACGCTAAATGTTGAATTATCTACTGATAATATTGGTGTAACGGTTGTTTGCCCTACCGTGCTAAAAACTAATATCAGCGAATCGTTGAAGGGCGAAACCGCTTTTGAAAAAAATATTGCCCAGCAAATTAATGAGTCAAAATTTACTCCAGAAATGGTTGCAGATAAAACCTTTGAAGGGATATTGAAAAATAAATTGTATGTCATGCCGCAAGCTGATGCTCGCTGGGTGTGGGCGATTAAACGTTGGATGCCGGAAAAATTCACTAAGTTGATGACTTATTTGTACAAAAACCGTAAATGGATATACTCTCACCTATAAAAACCGGGGTCAGAGTCTGAGGGATCCCCACAAATTTATTGGAACCCCTCATAGAGTTCTTTCATATCGATAGTGATTTTATCTAAGGCATCGTTAAGATGCCTTTTTGTTAATCTCATTTTCTTATCCGATAACACTCTTAAACCGATAAACACTCTCGACAATATCATTTTATTCTTCACTGTATTGGCTTGGTATCGTCGATGCCGATTCGTCATTATCGCGACAGTTCCCGTCAAGAACACGACAAAATTAGCTAATGTGGTTATTAATACTAGATTTGCAAGCCTCTCAGTTTTATAGCTTTGGTGTAGACCTAGTCCTAAACCATACCGGTGACTTTTCATATCTCGAAAGCCTTCTTCTATTTGCATTCGTGTTTTATAAATCCCTACAAGGCTTTTTCCTAAGTTACCTTTCATCTTTAATGATGTTGATATTAACCAAGGGTCTTCAGCACCTTTCGCATGCTTTAAAGACACGGCACTTTTTCTCACTTTCCCACAACGAGTTAAGTTTTTTCTGCCTTTAGGTTTTCTTTATACAGAGATAGATTTACGGCTAATGGATTACTTTTGGTAATAAAACCAGAAAAGCTCTTTGGTTGCGTTGTGGCTTTCTCATAAAGCGACTTAATGCTTGGCCAATTCAGGCCATCCAAAGAATAAGTATTTGGTAGGCGAGTACGACCAACAAAATCCCATCCAACAGCCTGTACTTGCTTAAACCAAGGTACTTTGAATCCAGCATCCGTAACGATAACAGGCTCACATGACGCGTCGATGACCTTTGCTAATGATTGCAAAAATCGTTTATGTGTTTGAGGCTTTTCTTTGTGCTTTATACAGTGAACCTCTTCATAAACTGTTAACCCTCGACCATTCATCGCGAGCGTTGCTCGAATTAAAAAGTTGCATTTATAAGGATCTAAATCAGACCAATCGACAAGAATAATTGGTCTACTACCTGGAGCAATTAATGTCTTAGCGATTGATTTATAGATGGTTATAGAATCAGAATTGAGATTCTTATTAGATAGTAAGCGGTCAGCTCTTTTAATATTATGTTTTTCATAGGCATTAGAGCGAATACCCCGGCCAATACTGGTTACCGTTGAACTAGCACCACTTAAAGCACTCTCGATACAAGAAAAGAGGGACTTTTTTCTTGTGGAATGCATATTTTTAGTGACATTGGCTAAGGTATTGTTCAAAATATCGATGACTTTCATGGTGTTTCCTGATTTATTTTTTTTGGCGATTAAACAGATCACCAAACACCATGAAAGTTCATTAAATTATTAATTTATCTCTATATTTTGTGGGGATACCTCAGGGTCAGAGTCAGGTTATTAAACCTACTCTGACCCTAGTATTTAATTGATCTTATTCGATACTATAGTGTTTATCTGCTCTGTTTTATTACGTTTAAATAACACCTTATTGCACACTTTGAGCAACATTTTAGGTTTCATTAATGATAAAACATGATCATTCAAATGCATCACCATCAAATAGCTTCTAAACGCCTGTTCATCATAATGGGCTAAATCCAGCACTTGGTCGACGTACCATTTCATTATTTTTTGATAAAATGGTCGTTTGCCTTTTACCCATGGGAAACGGAAATTTTGCTCGCTAATAACAAACCAGATGTAATCGAATAATTTCGCTGCCTGTTGATAAAATTGATTCGGGACCTTGGTTAAGTGTTTTGGATTTTTAGCTAAAATGTTATTTAGCGCTTGTGCTTCTAATACCGCTTTTGTCATCCCTGCACCAGATATAGGATCAGCGCTTCCTAATGCATCACCACTGGCAATAAACCCCTGTGGTAACTTGCTTTGCTGCTCAAAGTGACGACGAAACATTTTTGGATATTTAAAAGTTCTCAACTCGGTAACCGGAGTTAAATTTTTGATCATCTCAAAAATTTCTTTGCGCACAATCGATTTAGCATGGCTAATAAATTCATCGTGATTTCGTATCGGCTTTTCACAGCCGTAGGAGCAAAGGGTAACTAACAACGATTGCTTATTTTTGCCATATAGTGCTGCATAACCAAAATCTTTATCAATTGGACGCGTACCATAAAGTAACATCATCCCCCATTCAGGTACCTGCTGTGCAGTTAGCTCAAAAATATAGGTTGAGTAATATATATTAAGCTCCTGGCTGGTTTCTTTGGGTAAAGGGTAACCATGCTGGTTAAGCATTTTAGGAAAAGAGCTGTTTTTGCCACTCGCATCAACGATAAAGTCGGCATTAATTTTCTCGCCGTTACTCAGCCCTACACCTTCGATAACGCTACTGTCATCATTGAGCAGCAATTTATCAACATTGGCATTATAGCGATAACCAATATTGGCATAATGGTATAATTGTCGTCTTAATACCGTTTCAAAAATTCTTCTTGGGCCGGCCATAATGGTTATGTCAGAGTTAAACACGTGCTTCCAATTACCATTTTGAAATATACGATAATCTTTAGAAGAGTCATAGGCTTGCGTGCCTGCTGCGACTAAGTTCTCAAGAAGTTCAGGAAATAGTTTAGCAAGCTCGCGCTGGCCTTTTTGCAGTAAGTGATGAGCATGATGTGCTTGCGGAGTTGATTTTTTTACTTGATCTATATGATGGGGATCATCGCGTTCAACAATAATGACTTCTTGAAAATAATCGCTTAACACTCTTGCATTGATAATACCGCTAATACTGCCACCAACCACAACCGCGCGTTTATAGGGTTTACTTAAATCGGCTACGCAAGAAACCGACATTTCAGTACTTTGAATTGTGCTACCTTGCCCTTTACTGGCAACAAACTTTTCACTATAGAATTTATATCCCGACATTGGTGCTTGCTCAAACCATTGCTCAATGGCTGCAAGCATCGGCGGCGGACCACACATATAGCAATCGGCATTACCGTTAAATACACTTTGCTCTGACAATAACTGCGTAATTAAGCCAGTTTCTATAGCGAAATCTTCTACATTATTTTTTTCAACTGTCATCGCAATTCGTTTTACGATAAGTTGTGGCAGTGTTTTTTCTAGCTGTTTAAGCTCATCTGCACAGCAAAATTCGGTTGCATTGTTAACCCCGTAATACAAAACTAAGGGCGGAATGCTTGAGTAACTAGATAGGTTTTCAGCTATCGATTTTAACATCACAATAATTGCCGATATGCCAGTGCCACCAGCAAAAAATAGTGTTGGACGAGTAATATCTCTAAGGTAGAAATGACCATTTGGAGACTTTATATCAATGTTATCGCCTACTTTCGCCTGATCGCGCAGGTAATTACTCATTTTACCGTCTTCAAGCAGTCTGATGATAAACTGCCACTCATTGACCTTGTTACTAGTGTTAGCAAATGAATAGGCACGCCAGTCATCTGTTTCAGGGATATTTATTGAAGTAAATTGCCCAGGATAGTAATTTAACTGCTGTGTTTGTTCACTTGCTGTAACCGTGATACTTGCCGTATTTTCTGCAATGGTTTCAATATTACTGATCGTGGCTGAAATTATGGTATTTGAACTTGGCTTACACTGGCTTTTGGGATAATCAAAATGCAACTCAGTATCACTTTGTACTTGCATGGTACAAGGTAAAACCATACCTTTGTCTTTTTCATGTTCACTTAATGCGGTATCGTCGGTTAAGGTATAGTTACCCGTTTTGCATTTACCACTGCAAACACCACAAACCCCTTCACGACAATCATTGGCCAGATATATACCCTGCTGCTCGGCTTTGTCCAATAAATTTTCTTCACTCGATAGTTCTAGTTCGACTTCTTCATTGTCACTAAAGACTAATTTAACGTTATGTAATGTCATGTTTAACTCTAATTTAATTATTATGCTGTAAACTTTACCTTGACAAATAAGTGCTGTCTTTTATAAAAAGAGTGTGTTTTTTATAAAAACCGATTATTATTAAGCAAAACTTATTGTTTAAATAATTATTGCTAACTAGCCAGAAACCTAAGGCGAGATATGAACAATGTGACTAGTGCCAAAAACGTTGAAGTCAGCCGACAAACTATCGAAAATTTACTTAACCGCAAACCTATCGCCAGTTATAAACAGGGTGAGAAAGTTAGTTTTCGTTTGGAGCGCTATGTGTGCTCGGAAATAACCGGTACAGTGCCACCGTTGAAATCGATTCTAATTGGCGTGCAATTTTCTGGGGCTCGCATTAAAACCTCGGGCATACAGGGAAATACAGACCATTCATCATCAAGTGTGGTAACAATTTTTCCCGCAGATCAAAAAACTCGCTTTGATATGCTAGGTGAAGTGGACTTTGCGTTAATGATCATTGACCCTAAACAAAACCAATTAACCGAAAAATTATATCGCATGGCAAAGTCATTGGTATCAGTGGTTATGGTTGGCGATCCTGTACTCGATGCTCTAATTCGGCAGTTGTTGCAAATATCCAGTGAGCAAAATAGTGATGATATTAATTATATTGACGCGTTAACAGAAACGGTTTTATTGCATAGTGAACGAGTGTTATCAAAACAACATACCACAGCGTTTGCATCTAACTCATTACAATTGTTTCGAATTCGCAGCACTATAGAGTATATTCAACTGAACTTAGGTAAGAATTTATCGGTCCATCATTTAGCCGATGTGCTATCAGTGAGCGAGTCTTATTTTAGACGAATTTTTACTGCCGTTACGGGTCAGTCTGTACATCAGTTTATTTTACAAACCAGGCTCAACAGAACCAGAGAACTATTGATCCACTCCAGCCTGTCGATTTGTCAAATAGCCGAATCATTGGGGTTTAGTAGTCAAAGTCATTTAACCACACAATTTGCTAAATTCTACCAAATGACACCGGCACAACTCAGAAAAAAAATGCGTTTATAGTTGATGATGTTTATGTCTACAAGATAACGATCAACGCAGCACATACAGTTATGCACCAAAGCTCAAAGAAGCATCGTAATAGCAGCGGTGTATCTTTAACTTCCATAAAATATACAATGACCATGCGCACTTTGAAAAATGAGAGCAGCAATATCGCCATCGTTATTGTCGTGTGCGAAACATGCTCTGAGCTATGGCCTAAATAAAACGATAGTAATGTCAGCGTAATTAAAACTACCCATATCAACATGCTCTGCCGAACGTTTCTGTCTGAAAATTTAGTAAAATTTATCATACTATTTAATCAAATAAATGAGCGGAAATAAGACAATCCATAATAGATCCACCATGTGCCAAATAACACCGCCACTTTCTAAATTACGAATATCGTTATCACCATGGTGATAACGACACAGCAGAAATATTAATACTCCAATAGCCACACATACGTGCAACAAATGAATGCCGGTCAACATGAAATAGTACATAAAAAAATCATTGCTAAGTAAGTTATAGCCCTGACTAATTTTTTCACTGTATTCAAAAATTTTAACAATAAAAAACAATAAGCCTGTGCTTATTGCCAACAGCAAAAACCGTGTTAGCGCTCGTTTATAACCATTTCTGGCACTATGTAGTGCGAGAACAACAAATAACGACCCGGTAAGTAATAACAACGTATTAATCACCCCAAATGATTGGTTAAGCATTGTTTGAGAGTGGGTAAACAACGTTACTTGGTCAGAACGTTGCATGGCATAGCTGACAAAAAGAGCGGTAAAAACTAACATATCACCAATGATAAACAGCCAAACACCAAGTTCTGCCGGTATTTTCTTTTTCTCATAGCTAATGCCAGCATAACCTGCAAGTTGATCAGTTTTTATTGACCGATACTGATTCATTAATTGCGTTCCGCTATTTTGTTATTTCGTATCTCACAATTTACTGACTGAATAAGAACTATTGCAGCAACAATATACCAACCAAAAAACGCAAATGCAGGGATCCAAAATGCAATTAAGCCGTTCCAAGCAAATGGTCCATGGGTGAAAAAAATCAACAACGCGCCACCATAGGCAAGTAAAGCCATCCAAAAATTAAAAAAACCAAACCAGCGAGGAAACACAGGCTGTTGGCGATTATCGTTTAATATGGAAATGCCTAATGCAATATAACTCACCGGTATTAACGATACCGGCCAAATTAGCATAATAAAGGCAAAGTCATTAAATGCTTGGGTAACATCTGCTAAACGTTCTGGCCGAAAACTTGCTACTCCCCACGCACAAACAATGATATATAAAAGTGCAGTTGTTGCGGCAGCAGATAATAAAAAGGTAATTATCAAAACTGGACTATGGTTATTCATATGGCGCATACGAGCAGCTATAGCAGCTAAAAACGGTATTAATAAGGCTAAAGCGATCATCATAATCACTAATCCTGAACGGATCATAAGACTATTCTGGCTGTATAAACTGGCAATTTCATCGGCATTTAACGACGGCGATGGCGGCGGTAGAAAACCAGCGAGAGCAACAAAGCCGAATAAAAACATGATGACAAATATCGGCCCTGTCCAGGCGCACAGTTTTAAACTATTGGTATTCATTATGAACTCCCGAGACTTTTTTTATCGTTATTTTAAGTAAGCGTTTGAGTATCACACTTGGTGATCACCGAAAACAGCAAATAGTCACTTTTTATAAAAAATACGACCTTTTTATAAAAAACAATAAAATTAAATAAACTAGGGTCAGAATCAGGTTATTAGGACCTGACTCTGCCCCTAGTATTTTATAGCTCGACTAACACAAGGACTAAACGGCTATTTAACTCTAAGTTTTTATTTTCCACTTCACCTTATTTGACTGTGAATACAAGTTCTACAAATACCTTGTTCACAAGGCAAAGGAACAAAAATATCATTCTCTTTAAGAAATTACTCCCCGGTAATATTTTTTCGATCTTCAAAAACAAAATAAACCTTTGTTTTTACACGGAATTATTAAAAATAACTTCAATAATCGTTGAATTTTTTTTTACCAACTGCTACCTTATGTACCAACCGATACATAAAATAGAAATTTAATTTATATGAATATACCAGCGTCAACAAAAGGCCAGATTCCCGATAAAGCAATGGCCGATTTGTTATTATTATCACAACGTCCTGAATTTAAAAAATTACTTGATGTGCCACAAGTTAACTGGGTGTTATTTTTCGCTTGTAGCTTTTGCTTGGCGGCATGGGCTTATGTTAGTCAGCTTTGGTTAGCTGGTGAACTTTCAGCTATTTGGCTCGTAGTATTGAGTACCTATACCTTTTTTATATTTTTACTAACAGGGCATGAAGCAGCACATTTAAGTATGGCGCGAAACCTTAAAATTAATGATTGGCTAGCTACTGTGTTAACGATTATTCCTTTCCCGCAATTGCCAATCCTACAATGGCGTCATCAGCATTTAACTCACCATCGAGACACCTGTGGCGAAGACGATCCTGACGAACGTTTATATAAAGGTTCGCTTCTGGTAAACATGTTTAAAGTTGCCACGCAAGATTTTTACTGGGCTTACTGGAGTTTTCGTCATCGGAATACAGCTACAGTAGTAACCCAATGGGCAAGTTTATCAGGCATGGCTATCTATATAAGCATTTTGGCTGTTGGCTTAAGTTCTGCCTACTGGTACGAATTTGTTATGCTGTATGTTTTGCCGCAGCGCATTGGATTTTTTGTCGCTATTTATATGTTTGCATATGTTCAGCATCCGCCAGAAAAATGTAGTGCTAAAGAGCATAATCCTTTTAAAACAACGGTCGTTATTCGTGGTTTTGATAGTGCGTTTGCCTCAGTTTATTTTGGTCAAAACCGTCATTTAATTCATCATCTTTATCCTAATATGCCAATTTACCGTAACTGGAAAGCATGGCAGTTGGGTAAGGATATTTTTGAACAGCAAGAATTAGTGAATGTTGGGATTAATTCAGAACATTTTGAAGAAATCAGCCGTCAAAATGGGCTACAAAATTCCACCAATCACCAATTCATGGATGTCACCATTAAAAGTGTAACTACGGTTGCTGACGGTATTAATCACTATAGCTTTGCTCCTGCTAAAGGAGGTGAGGATTTTCCAACCTTTAAAGCGGGTGCTCATGTAGATGTAATTATTGAGCCCGGTTTAATACGCCAATATTCCTTATGTAACGCTTCAGATCAAAAAAATCGCTATGAAATTGCCGTTCAATGCGAAAATGACGGACGCGGCGGGTCAAGAACACTACATGAGAAATTCAAGGTTGGTGATAATATAAAGATCAGTAAGCCGAGAAATTTATTCGAATTGAAAAAAGCCTCCGAAGTTATCTTATTCGCGGGCGGCATTGGCATTACACCAATGCTGGCTATGGCATGGACATTACACCGTCAGAAAATTCCTTTTCATTTACATTACTGTACTGCAAGCTCAAGTAAATGGGCGTTTAAAGATCATTGGAATGATTTACCGTTTTTAGCGAATACCTCAGTGTACTTAGATGACGATTCGAGCCATAAATTCAATGCTAAAATCGAATTAGAAGGTCATGATAATGCTGACATTTATGTATGTGGCCCAGGCGGCTTTATGGACTATATCGAAAAAACAGTGATGGATGCAGGCTTTAGCCAAGAGCAGTTTAATAAGGAAAGCTTTAAAGCTGGTGGTGAGCTTGGCGTTTCAGAAAATAAAAGCTTTACCGTCAAATTATTAAAGTCAAAGCAAGAAATTGAAGTGCACGCAGATAAATCTATTGTGCAGGCTTTAACTGAAAAGAATATTTTCATTCCTATTTCTTGTGAAAATGGCGTCTGCGGCACTTGTCGATGTAAAGTCAATGGAGAAATAGAACATCGTGATATGGTGCTAAGTGATGATGAAAAAAATCGAGTTAAGCTCTTCACGCCTTGTGTATCTCGTTCGGCAGGCGGAATGATTGAACTACCAGATTATTAATTTTAATTAGAGCACTTGCAGTAAAAACTTGCTTGTACTCCAATAAGGAGATGCTAGTAGGGTTATTTATTTGTAACATTACTACAATGTGCTCATTTAATTAATGTTGGAACGATTAAAGCATGCTATTTTAGCCCGCATAATTACCGATTTAGTAGTGAATATTATGACCAGACCAGTAAAGCAAGAACACGGCAAAGGAAACGTCGACTGGACTAAGCAACAGCTAATTAATGCTGCAGCTGAGCAATTTTCAAAACTTGGTTTTGAAGGTGCATCGCTAAGTAAAATTAGAGAAAAAGTTGACGTAAAAAATTCTACCATTGTTTATCATTTTAAATCTAAACAAGGATTATATTTAGCGGTAACAGAACATTTAGAACAAAATTTTGCCAATATGATAAATGATTTGGTTGCACAACATGAAGACGCCCCTGCCCTTGAGCGCTTTTACCAGTTTTGCCACACTCTGCAACAGTGGGGCTCAACTCAACAGTACTTTACCAGTATTGCCATTCAAGAGATGATGAACCGTGAATTACACAGTGCCAACAGCATGTTTTATCAAAACTTTGGTAAACGCCTAATGCAAACAGTTGAGTTTATCAAAGGTGATGATCAAGACGTTGTTTGGGTTGAGGTAAATTGGCAGATTTTTATCGTGAATGTGTTCTTATCAATTCTGATCGGTCAAGCCGTTTCCGTTGCAATCCCGATTGCGTTAAAAGTTTCAGAAAATGATTATAAGCATCAACATATTAATGAAGTAATACGAAGCCAATTATTGGCGCTGGTGCACGATAAACAAATAGCGGCAGAGTTTTTAGCGTTAAAACTGGCTTAAAGAAAACGGCATTAATTTCTTTAACGCCATTTCATTTGTCGTCAATAAGCAACAGGCCTAAATGTAACTAGATTATTGTAAGATCATTCGTGCATTAGTTGCTTGAATCGTACGGTTATTAGGCTCGTGTAATACGCTACTAAAAGCACTTATTTGCTGCTTTGATGCTTGAACAGCAGTTTTCATCACTAACCAACGCACACCTTCAGAACATGGCGGTGTGGTTAATGAACCATTGAAACGGTAATAATCTTTACTATCAGGTAATATTTCCATACCGTTAAATTTAGCTTTTAGTGAATGTGTATCTCCTTCATGCTTAGGCATTTGCTGCCAAGCAGGCATTAACCCTTTGCTTGCACTTCCCTCTTTAAACA
The DNA here is from genome assembly GCF_031583595.1 of Thalassotalea psychrophila. Classification (NCBI taxonomy): domain Bacteria; kingdom Pseudomonadati; phylum Pseudomonadota; class Gammaproteobacteria; order Alteromonadales; family Colwelliaceae; genus Thalassotalea; species Thalassotalea psychrophila. The sequence continues at coordinate 1,751,418 of NZ_CP134145.1, read as the reverse complement.
TAACTGCGACAACGGCTAAATTGCCACTTTTATCACTGTGCACAAAGTGCGCTTCTAGTGGGTATGATTGTCCGTTTATGTGATTTTCACTTGGCGCATGGAAATGAAACTGTAATAAATCAAATGAAATACCATCAAGTTCTATGCTACTTCCTGAATTTAAATTAACCTGTACGGTATGACCGTTATTTAAGATTTCTTTTGCCATAGCACTATAATTAAACTTAATCGGCGCTAAGTCTGCTTCAATAAAGCCAGCTAAATTAATTGGTGATTGATTATTACCTGAGCATTGATAGTTATCAGGTGAAAGTTTACCCCAATTATCGGCCCCAACTTCTCCACTATAGCCCCAATGAACATCTCCTCCTGCAACTACTGTTGAAGAAAAAACAAACGCTGTTGTTAATAATAGTTTTTTCATTTTAATACCTTTTATTTAGTTTGATAATAACTATAGGTTAAATTCAGGTTTATTTTGAAATATTCGATGTTTAAGTAAAGGACACAGAGTCTATCTGAATGAACTACATGATAGAAACGAGGATGCTAGAAACGAGAGACGAAAAGCATGGATTACCGCATTCGCGGCAATGACGAATACTAGTAGGTAAAACTGCTCTATGTGTGATTGACTGTACTACATAAGCGTCATACTCGACTCGTTCGGGTATCCATAAATTGAATCGAATGGCGAAGAGCCTAACCAACTGAACTACATGACAAAAACGAGAATAATAGGAACGAGAAATGAACAGCATGAACTGTTGAATTTTTATAGGTAATATTTTGGAAATTTAAATCAGAAATTTTATTCAGAAAACATATTGGCGGAGTGGACGGGACTCGAACCCGCGACCCCCGGCGTGACAGGCCGGTATTCTAACCAACTGAACTACCACTCCGCGCGTATGTTTGCATTGTGTAACGACATTAACTGTTTAATCAAAACTGGCGGAGTGGACGGGACTCGAACCCGCGACCCCCGGCGTGACAGGCCGGTATTCTAACCAACTGAACTACCACTCCGCAGAGATTTTGATTTGTTTATATCGTTGGCGGAGTGGACGGGACTCGAACCCGCGACCCCCGGCGTGACAGGCCGGTATTCTAACCAACTGAACTACCACTCCACTTAGGATATAAACTGATGATTTAATTAAACTGATATGTGAATCGAAAATCTTAGATATTCAATTAACGTATCTGCTTATTTGGCGGAGTGGACGGGACTCGAACCCGCGACCCCCGGCGTGACAGGCCGGTATTCTAACCAACTGAACTACCACTCCGCTACATAAGTCATCTGCAACAACATGTCGTTGAATGCGGAGCGAATAATACGGATATGAACTATACGAGTCAACTACTTTTTTGAATAAAAATGTTCGACTGCACAAATGTCATACAATAAGCACAAAAAGTTACCTTTTTTGGCTGTAATAGCCAATAAAAATGCTAGTCGACAACTGGGCCACGCCAAATGCTTTTTCCTGCTTTTCCCTCAACAATAGACATACGTTCATCATGTGCTGATAATTCATCATCAGTTGCTAATACAACGTTTAACGCTGGTCTATTTTGCTCCACCCTACGAACACCTTTTGTGTTGCCTTTACCATCACCTTCATTCAATTTAAGGTGTTTTTGATAACGGGTCATTTCAATGTAAACGTAAGCCAGTAACTGCGCATCAATTAAGGCGCCGTGATAGGTACGATCTACTAGCTTTTCAACGCGGTAATGACGGGCTAAAAAATCTAAGGTTTTTGGTGAGCCAAATTGATCACGAGATGTTTTCAATGTGTCAGTTACGGTGCATATATCAAGGGTTTTAGGTAAACCTCGACGGGTCATGGCAAATTCATGGTCCATAAAACCAACATCGAATCGTGAGTTATGGATAACCAGTTCAGCACCGCGAATAAACTCAATAAACTCATCTGCGACTTGATTAAATAGCTTTTTATCCAACAAAAACTCGTTACTTAAGCCGTGAATATTAATAACTTCTTGTTCCATGTGCATTTGCGGGTTTATATACACATGATAACTGCGCCCAGTAAACCTACGGTCGATAAGTTCAACACAGCCAATTTCAACAATTCGGTGCCCTTGCTTAGGGTCGATACCGGTTGTTTCAGTATCAAGAACTATAATACGCTCTGGTTTTTCTGTTACTTGTTGTTCGCTGCTTTGCACACTAATTAGCCTTAATACTGCTGTCGTAAATATATATAAACAAATTCTACCCTATGATGTAAATCAAAAATACCAGCTTTTGACATTCTTTAACTATGGCGTGTTAGTTTAAGCTGATAAACTTGCGCAAAACGCTTCAACATTATTAATAATGACTAAAACAATAAAACAATTAGAAATATTTACTGATGGTTCGTGTCTATACCCGTCGCCATTCAAAGTGCGGGATTTCAGTGGGAGTTAAAAGTAATTTAGGCTAGGCATTACATTTAGAGAATGGTTGTTCCATTGTTCAATTTAATAACGCGGCATAAATTACTTTTAAACCCATCGAAGAAGCGCTTGAGCAACCCCACTACTTCGTTGTACCTATTTGCAAGGGAATAACCATTACTGTATAAGTACGCCTTGTATTGGAATCGCTCAATCGCTCTGAAACCTGCATCTTGAGTGGCGACGGGTATATGCAACCCTGGTCCAGGCGGCTATGGCGCAGTTTTAAAATATCAAGGACATGTTAAAGAGCTTGCTCAAGGTTATCAATTAACCACTAATAACCGTATGGAAATGCTAGCAACAATTAAAGCGTTAGAAATATTAAAAGAACCTTGTAAGGTTACCGTAACAACCGACAGTCAATATGTAAGACAAGGCATTACTGGCTGGGTTAATAATTGGGTTAAAAATAACTGGCGTACTGCAAGCAAACAACCCGTTAAAAACGTCGATTTATGGAAAGCCCTTTACGAGCAAAACAATAGACACGATATTGACTGGCAATGGGTTAAAGGTCACTCTGGTCACCCAGACAATGAACGTTGTGACGATTTAGCCAGAACAGCCGCAGAAGGTACCGATTTACTTGCTGACACTGGCTATGTGCAATAAGTAATTAAAAGTACTTTATATTGCCCATTATTGACCTGAATAAATCAGTAAAATAGTAATAATAAACATCTAAAGCAAAAAATTTAACAACACTAGGAATTTCCATGGCGTTACAAATAGAACAGTTTTTTCATAAAGCATCTTTCACTCTTACCTACATTATTTTTGATGATATAAGTAAGGACTGTGCAATTATCGACCCAGCACTAGATTATGATGTTGTAGCAAGTAGCGTAGATACCGTGTATGCAAAACAATTAATTGCCTTTGTAAAAGATAACGACTTAACGGTTAATTATATTTTAGAAACTCACGCACATGCGGATCATATATCTTGTGCGTTTTATTTAAAACAACAGCTTGGCGGTAAAATTGCTATTGGAGGAGGTATTAAAGGCATTCAAAAAACCTTTAAAACCGTATTTAATCTAGCAAAAGATTTTAATACAGACGGCGTACAGTTTGATTTGCTATTAACTGATGGTGATAAACTGACATTAGGTAGCTTCGAAATAGATGTATTAGCTACTCCCGGCCACACACCTGACAGTGTTACTTATGTTATTGATGGTAACGCATTTATTGGTGACACTTTGTTTATGCCTGATTCAGGCTCAGCTCGTTGTGATTTCCCAGGTGGCGACGCCGCGCTTTTGTATAGCTCAATCCACAAAATTTATGAGTTAGGTGATGATACTAAATTATTTATGTGTCATGACTATCAACCAGGTGGCCGTGAATTAAAATACATAACAACCGTTGCTGAGCAGAAAGCCGAAAACATTCAAATATCGAGTGGTGTAAGTGAAACGGATTATGTACAAGTACGTGAGGCACGTGATTCTACATTAGCAAACCCTAAGCTTATCTTTCCGTCATTACAGTGTAATATTCAAGCGGGTGATATGCCTGTAGCTGATGATGATAGCCAGTATTTTTTCAAAACGCCTATTTCGGGTATTGAAAAGTTAAAGTAATAGAAGAGTAGAGAGTACCGCTCACTGTCGAGCAGGGCGATATACGCGTTATAGAGACAATAACGCGTCATCCTTGAGGAGCATAAGCGACATCAGGGACCTTATTTAGTCACAGTGAGCTGCAAAAACAGTTTTGATTCTTTCGTCATGCCCGCTCACTGTCGAGCAGGGAGATCCCGATTTTCATCGGGAAGACGGTGTATATTGGGAAGACGGCTGATAGGCGATATCCCCCCCCTACTGAGTTGCTTGTATAGCTGTTAACGCAATAGTGTAAATAATGTCGTCAACGAGTGCCCCTCTAGATAAGTCATTTACCGGTTTATTCATCCCTTGTAACATTGGCCCTATACTCACTAAATTTGCAGAGCGCTGTACTGCTTTATAGGTTGTATTACCAGTGTTTAAATCTGGGAAAATAAATACTGTAGCTTGACCTGCAACCTTAGAATCTGGTGCTTTTTTCTTCGCTACATTCTCCATCACCGCAGCATCATATTGTAATGGACCATCAATTAATAAGTCAGGTCGTTTCGTTTGGGCAATTTGAGTTGCTAACGCGACCTTTTCAACATCTTGGCCTGTGCCTGAACTACCGGTAGAGTAACTGATCATTGCCACTTTAGGTTCAATACCAAACGCTCTTGCAGAATCGGCTGATTGAATAGCAATGTCAGCGAGTTGTTCAGCATTAGGATCAGGGTTTATCGCACAATCACCATAAACAAAAACTTGATCAGGTAATAACATAAAGAACACTGATGATACTAAAGAGTTTCCTGGGGATGTTTTAATTAACTGCAATGCAGGGCGAATTGTATTGGCTGTGGTATGCACCGCACCTGACACTAAGCCATCAACTTGACCAAGCTGTAACATCATTGTGCCTAACACCACATTGTCTTTTAACTCTTCACGAGCGACAATTTCAGTTAAACCCTTATGTTCTCTAAGTTTCATCAATGGGCTTACATAGTTTTCAACAATACTTGCTGGCTCGGTAATTAATAAGCCACTGGGTAAATTAATACCTTGTTGTTCAGCAATTAATAAAATTTCCTCTTTATTGCCAAGCAACTGGCAACGGGCAATACCGCGTTCGGCACATATAGCCGCAGCTTTAATAGTGCGGATATCATTACCTTCAGGCAAAACAATAAGTTTATTGGCGCGTCTGGCCAAATCGGTAAGTTTGTGTCTAAACGCTGGTGGAGATAGCAGTTGCCCTCGAACTTTAGCATCAAGGTATTTGTCTAATAAGTCTTGGTTTAAACAATCGGCAACAAATTGCTTAACTCGGTCTTGACGTTGCATATCTTCTTCAGGTATTTCAGGGCTGAAACTTAGCAAGTGTCGTGACGTTTCCCAAGTATCCCATGGCACCGATAATACAGGCAGACCGGTTTTAAATGCTTGTTGGCACAATTCCATCACACTCTCATTAGGGACATAGCCATTAGTTAATATTAATGCTCCTACTTTGGTACCATTTAAGGCTGATAAACAGGTAGCAATAATAATGTCGGTTCTGTCCCCTGGGGTTACAATTAATCGTCCAGGTACTAAATGACTTTTTAAATTGGCCACACTGCGAGCGCAAAAACTTATGCTCCGCACCCGCCGATGTTCCATATCACCTTCATTTATAACCTTGGCATTTAAATAACTTTTAATTTCAGTAACCCTTGGAGCCACCAAATCCATTTCCCATGGCACTGCGCCAACTAAATGAAAATTGCCCTTCTTAAAAATACTCAGTTGTTGCCAAGGGGTTAAGTCTACTTCTTGTTGAAATTCAGTTTCACTAGGCAACAAACCGAATACATCTTTATCGGGTGAATTAATTTTATTAATGATGCAACCTAGAATACGACTGTTTTTAACACCACCAAAGGTTTTAGCACTCATTTCTAGCCGATCTTCGAATTGCTCAGGTTCATCATTGTCAGGGGTGGCGACAAAAATAATATCGGCCGATAACGCTTGTGCTACTTCACTGTTAATTTTTGCCGCATAAGGTTGACGTGTGGTTTGCACTAAACCTTCAATAATGATGATTTCTTTATTAATACTTTCAAAATTACCGACAATCTCTTCAAGCACCACATCAAGTAAATCATCTCCAACCTTATCTTCAACATAGCTGATGGGAATTGAACCGACATCCATATGACTAAACTCGGCGGGTGAGTTTTGATCATTGGTTAAGATATTTCGTGATGGCTGGCTGATTGGTTTAAAATAACCAACATCAATTCCCAACTGTTGTAGCTTGTGGAACAAGCCAAAAGAGGCACTAGTTAAGCCTACTTCAAAGCCAATAGGTACAAGCATAATGCGACGTGGCATGTTATTTACCTCCAGCAATTAATTGATAGGTTTGTTCAGCAATTACTTGCTCTTCATTAGTTGGTATTACCCAACAGTTTTGGCTAGTTGCGGTTGAAATCAAACCACTTTTACCAAATCTAACTTCGATATTTTGAGTCTCATCTAGTTGAATATTTAATAAGTGTAATGAATTAACAATGCGAGTACGGACTAGATCTGAATTTTCACCAATGCCCCCGGTAAAAACTAAACCATCAAAATGAGATAAGCTTGCCATATAAGAGGCTATTGTTTTAGCAATGCGATAGCAAAAAATGTCCATGGTTAAATTAGCACGTTGATCTTGCTCATTAATGATGGCTTCTTCAATAGTGCGGCAATCATTACTCATTTCTGAGATACCTAATAAACCGCTATCCTTATTTAACAAGTTTGATACTTGTTCAGGTGTGTAATTTAATTGTTCAATTAAATGAAAAATGATACCTGGGTCTAAATCACCACTGCGGGTACCCATAACTACACCCTCGAGCGGAGTTAGTCCCATAGATGTATCGACACTCTTCCCGTTATCTATTGCTGTAATACTACAGCCATTGCCTAAATGAGCAGTTATAACACTGGTTTGAGCAAATGGTTTACCTAGCAGTTTAGCGGCTTGCTTACCAACATAATAGTGGCTGGTACCATGAAAACCATAACGACGAATACCATGGTCTTTATACAAGTTATAGGGTAAGCCATATATATAGGCTTTAGTTGGCATACTTTGATGAAAAGCTGTATCGAATACGGCTACTTGCGGTAAATGTGGGAATGCTTGTTGCGCTGCATTTACGCCAATTAAATTTACAGGATTATGTAATGGTGCCAATTTTGAGAGTTTTTTAATCGAGTACTTAACCACATCGTCTATTAATGTTGGTGTCGAGTATTCTTCTCCACCATGAACTAAACGATGTCCTACAGCAGATAAACAATCAACTAAATCATGTTGGCGTAAAAATTCAACAATAAAATTAACCGCTACTTGATGATCAAAAGGTACGGCAAGTGGCGTGCTTTCTTTATTGCCTTGATAATTAATTTTAATAAAACCATGTTTTGATAATAAACGCTCAGCAACGCCTGCGGCTAAGATGTTACCAGAAGTGGGTTCAATAAGAGAAAATTTCAGAGAAGAACTACCGCAATTAATTACTAATACTGCATTTTTAATCATGTTGTTAGCCAATAGATTTAACAATAGTGAATAGTATAGTGTTAAATGGCGAATAGAGTTGATTTAATTCAATAAAAACAAATTAGTTTACATTTTTTTAACGGTATAAATTACCAATAACTCAATTATTTTAAGGAATTTAATAATTTAGCCAAATAGCTAATTTTGATGTTAGAAAGCTGACGGTAATCAAAATATGGGCAAACAACAATTTTAGATTTTTTATTTATAGCAAACTCTGCATTTAGCCATAAAAGATCGGTGCTGAACTGATTGTTATTAATTAATGAACTGGCAAAGGTTCTGCCCATAATTATATGAATTGCATCTTTTGAACCTTGTTTAATATACTTTTGAAAACCTGCCTGATTAAAAATTAATGCTTGTTCACTACTTTTTTGGAGAAGTTGTTGATCTCGCAACTTCTGCCAAGAACTAAAATTATTAGGATTTAATTCAAAACAAAGCTTTGCATACACATTAAATATTTTTCGCCAATGATTACCAGTCAAGCGCCCTATTTCTAAAATTTCACCTTCTTGTACCGGCTCAATTGTTGCGAGTTGTTGGTATTGCTCTAGTGGTGGTCGCTTATCAATATACACTTTTAACTTGGCATGTTGATGCCCAAGGCCCGCACTTGGCTGCAATGCATTATCCATTCATCATACTATCTAATTGAGATATCTTTTCTGTAGGTTAGCAGTTTATGTTTAAAAATTGTATTTTATGAAATCAATATTCAAAAACAGGGCTCTGTATAAAAACTCAGTAAAAGTTCTTGCATTACATAAGATTTACATATACTGTTGTTTTATACAGTAGTTATATGGATTAGCTGGAGCTAGCAAATGAACAAGTCAATCACTATAAAAAACAGCAACTTAAATGCAAACATAGGGTTAAACCAATCATGGTTTAAAATTAAACATGTAGATAATGAGCAATTTTTCAGCAATGACTTAGCTGAAGTGTGTGCTAAAAACCAACAACAAAAACGTTGGATTTTATGTGTCGATAGTGATGAATCAAGTTTGCAAACTCTTGCTGACACTGTAGATAAATCTAAAATTTTACGTGTTAATGGCCAACATCAACCTATAGCGTTTGATAAAATAGCCCGTACTTTGTTAAAAGGAAATTGTTCAACAGTTATCCTTTGTGATCATGACTTTAGCGAGCGTCAATTAATGATGCTACAGAGTTGTGCCAAACAAGGTAATACCGAATGCATTGTAGTAAATAAGAAACAGAACCAATTACATTAATTTAGTTAAGTAGCCTGCATTAGAGTTAAATACCACCAATTTTGGTAAAGAGCACAAAACAATACCAATCTATACTAATGATTGATATAAAACTCCAGTTGTTCCACCAGCGTCCTGTTTTGTATTCTTTACCGCTTTTTGATCTGCTATAGTGACAAACAAATATACTTTTAATTTAGTGAACACTTTGACTGAACTTTGCCCTTGCGGCTCTGATAAATCATTCTCACTTTGCTGTGAAAACCATATCAACCAAACTCAATTACCTTTAACTGCTGAACAGTTAATGCGTTCACGTTATAGCGCCTATGTACTGAAAAATTCGAAATATATTGCACAAACCTATGCATCTATTAAGCAAGCTGAAAATAGCATTGACGACATTAAAGAATGGGCTGAGCAAACAACTTGGTTATCATTAGAAGTCGTGTCTACAGATTACTCTGATAATAGATATCATTTCGTTGAGTTTGTTGCTAAATATCTGGTAGAAAATGAAGTTTGGCAAATGCATGAAAAATCGAGATTTGTCCAAGAACAAGAAACGTGGCGTTATTTAGATGGTGATGTACGCGCTCATAAGTTAATTAAAAAAGTATCTAGAAATGAAGACTGCCCATGCCTAAGTAAAAGAAAATTCAAACGCTGTTGTATGAGAAATTAGTTTCGAATACGTAGCTTCGCTACTTCGGATACGCTAGCGCTTCGAATACGTTGCACTACGATAACTACTTCGAGATTCGCAGTGCAACGTATTCGTGATTCGGAACTAATCAGAATTGGTTAACCCGTTATATGGTCAACAGGCCAAGAAAGAATAAATTTTGCACCGCCAAGATCACTATTTTCTACAGTTGCGCTGCCATTGTGCCAAAGCATAACTTTACTCACTATGGCTAAGCCTAAGCCAAAACCTCCAGTGTCTTTACCTCGGCTTTTATCGTATCTTGAAAATGCATCGAAGATTATTTCTTTAAAATCATCATCAATACCTGGTCCATTATCTTCAACAATTAGTGAGCATTGCTGGCCATCACTCAATAACGAAACTTGTAATTTTCCTTGCCCATACTTGACTGCATTGGTTAATAAGTTGCTAAATGCCCGGTTAATAAAATGAGCGTCGTATTCAGCCATCACACAATCTTGTTCACAAATAAAGTTAATATCAAAATCATTACTGGCAAAACTTGCTACTTGAAAATCAACTAACTGTTTAACATCACTATTGGTGAAATTTATGTTGGGCTGTTCACTTTCAAATGCTGCATAGACCAATAGTTCATTAACTAATGATTCGAGCTCTTCTACGTCAGTAGTAATTTTATCGATATATTTTTCACGAGTTTCATCATCTTTAGCACCACGTAACACTTGTAATGCAAATTTACTGCGCGCTAAAGGCGTTCGTAATTCATGAGATACTGCGTTGGTTAATTCTTTATGAGCTTCAATTAAATTGTTGATCCTTGATGCCATCATATTAAATGTGTTCATCATAGGTTGAACTAAAACAGAGTCAGCTCGATCAACTTTTATTTTAAAATCACCATAACCAAAATCTTTTGCCGATTTGGCAAGCTTATCTAAATCTTTTGAAATAGGCCAAACCCAGAAAAATATCACCACACCTAATAACAAGACACTTATAACCCGTATAAGGGCAGCATCTCTTGGTCTTGTGGGAGATTGTACAGGACCTAAAATTAATACTTTGTTTTGATTAGCTATAGGGTGAAATAAGGTTATATAATTATCGTCGTAATAAACGGTAACTCGTTCATCTTTCACATACTGAAGATCTGGTAATAGCTTTTCTATACTATCATCAGACACAATTTGAATTGGTAAATCATAGCGCTTATTGGCAGATTCAACTCTCCCTTGCCAATCGGCTACAGGAAAGCTTACGAGTCTGTCAGATAATGCGATAAGGACGGTTTTATAGCCTGTATATGACTCAACATCTTGCTGTACATTCATGCTCCAAAATTCGTCTAATAACCAACTTAAAGCACCAAAACACGCAACAATTAAAAAATACAGGCTAAAAAAGGAGCGACCTAGATTCATTACTTATTCCCAAGCATCTGGTACGAATAAGTAACCTTGTCCCCAAATAGTTTTGATTCTAAACGGCGTTTCGTTGCTATCGTGCAATTTTTTACGTAAACGAGAAATACGTACATCAACGCTTCGGTCCATCCCGTCATATTCGCGACCAACCACTGCTTTGTAGATATAATCACGGTTTTGCACTTCACCTGCACGTGTTGCTAACAACCATAACAGATCAAATTCTTGGCTAGTTAATTCAATATTCTCACCAGCAAGTGTAACTTGACGTGAGTTACGGTTTACATGCAAACCACCACAAGTAATTTCAGCTTTTTCACTGCCGCCTTTTGGTAATTGACCGCGACGTAGAAGCGCATTAATACGAGCAAGTAATACACGTGGTTCAACTGGTTTGGCAACATAATCGTCGGCGCCAATTTCTAAGCCAAGTACTTGATCAAAATCGGTACTTTTTGCTGTTAACATTAGAATTGGATTGCTAAATGCAGGACGAAGATCACGACATACTGTAAAACCATCTTTACCCGGTAACATTACGTCTAATACAATTAAATCTGGTGAAAAATTTTCTACTGTTTTAGAAACCGTATCACCTCTGAATTCTTGCTTAACGTGAAAACCTTCACTAACAAGAAAGTCTTTAATCAAATCAGATAACTGACGATCATCTTCAACCAATAGTATTTTTTTCAAACTCGGTTTATTTTCTGACATTAAATATCGCTCCATTTATTAACAACGAACTTATTCTTTTTGTAATCGTTTAGTAGAAAAGTTCTCTTCTCGTACATCTGCTTATAGTTATAACAAAATAATTTGACAGTTAATAATGTTATTTTACAAAGCCCTTCACATTAAATTTACATCTTAAACCCATATATAACAATAACTTAATTGCATTATTTAACGTTTTTTTTACGTTTTCTGATAACAAATCAATACCCCTGTTTACAATCGAATTACAAAGGTAACCGTAAGTGGCTAAAAATACGCCTTCACAGTGAATAAAATTTGTTCTTGGTTACATTTTAGTTAATTGATTTATAAAGACTAAATTAAAAAGTGATTTTTTTTGTTTTTTTTCTGTATCACTGCAATTTTCAAGGTTAGAATACTGTCAAATAATAGCTACAAAGCCTACTATGACTGAACAACAAGCAAAAAAATCTTTATACACTCTACTCCTAATTGTTTTGCTAAGTTGTGCCGGCATTGCCTTGCCATATCCTATTTTAGCGCCTTTATTCCTAAATGAAGTAAATAGCTTCACTAATTTTGCCGGTATCGAGCCTAAATTATTGCTTGGTTTTTTATTAGCGGTTTATCCACTTGGATTATTGATCGGTAGTTCTTTTATTGGCGCAGCTTCAGATATTTATGGTAGACGAAAAGTGTTAGTCATCACTTTAATTTTTAGCGCTGTTGGATATTTACTGTCAGTTTGGGCTTTATTGAGTGAAAACTATTTATTATTTGCCCTTACTCGTTTTATTACCGGCATTAGCGAAGGAAACATTGCCATAGCTAAAGCAATTGCTATTGACCTATCTCCACCGTTGGATAAAACTCGGAATTATTCATTAGTTAGTGCGACTACCTATGCAGGTTGGTTATTAGGACCAGTTGTCGGCGGACTGTTACAACCCCATGGTGCCTATCTAGCTTTTTTAGTTGCAGCCGTTGCTATGTTATTTGCCATTGTTGTTGTGTACTTCTATTTAGGAGAGAGTAACCGTAGTAAAATGTGTCAGGAACATGCTCATTTGTCGATTCGACGAGTACTTTATCAAAATAACTCATTTACCTTATTAAAGCATAAACCAATTAGGCGTCTATTTTACGTATTCTTATTTTCAACCCTAGCCACTAATGCATATTATGAGTTTTACCCATTGTGGTTAGTTGAGAGTTTTAATTTTTCGGGGCCGAATATAGGCTTTATAACGGCTATATTAACCACAGCGATGATCATAAGTAGCATTTATCTGTTGCCTATTGTTAAAGCGAAATATGGCTTAGTTAAAGCTTCTAAAATTTCAATGTTGTGCTTTGCCTTGATGATGTTTGCCCATGCACTTTTAACAGAGACGAGTAGTTGGTTTGCCTATGTATTTATTGGTGTAGCAATTGCCATTTATAATGCCATGCTACCTATTTTTGCCTCAGAGCAGTTTTCAGATGTTAGCCAAGGAAAATTAATGGGACTGATCACTACAACATTCAGTTTATCAAACGTGCTTATGGCAATAATCGGCAGTATTATTTCATTATACGGCAGCGTTTATTCTATTATGTTTGGTGGTTTTCTTATGCTCATTGCTATTTCAATTTTGCATTTCATCGAGATTAATGAAAACTCAGAGCCACCTAAATAAAATCCATCGTTCGCCCTAAACGACATACAAGCCTAGGCTAAATTCTGTTAGCATAGGTTATTATTTAAAATAAAATTAAAGACTTATTTAATGAAAACAATCTCATTTAACATAAACGGCCTTCGCGCACGTTTGCATCAATTACAAGCTATTATCGATAAACATCAACCAGATATTATTGGTCTACAAGAAATTAAAGTTCATGATGAAGCTTTCCCTTTAGCAGACGTAGAAGCTATGGGCTACCACGTGTATTTTCACGGTCAAAAAGCCCATTACGGCGTAGCCATGCTTTGTAAAAAAGAACCTGTTTCAGTACAAAAAGGCTTCCCAACTGATAATGAAGATATGCAAAAGCGTATGATTATGGTGAAAACCACTAATGACAAAGGTGAAGAAGTTACAGTATTAAATGGTTACTTTCCGCAAGGTGATAACATTTCTCATGAAACTAAATATCCATATAAACGTCAATTTTATAAAGACTTAATGGGTTATTTAAATGATAACCACACTCCCGATGAAAATATTATTGTGATGGGAGATATCAATATATCGCCAATTGATTTAGATATTGGTATTGGTGAACCAAATCAGAAGCGCTGGTTAAAAACCGGGAAATGTAGTTTTCAGCCTGAAGAGCGAGAATGGTTATCTACCCTATTAAACTGGGGCTTTAAAGATACCTTTAGAGAGCTACACCCAGACACAACCGAAAAATACTCTTGGTTTGACTATCGTTCTCGTGGCTTTGATGATAACCGAGGTCTGCGTATTGATGTGGTATTGGCCACTCATGAACTTGCCGCAACGTGTATTGAATCTGATATTGATTATGAACTGCGTGGCATTGAAAAGCCGTCTGATCACGCTCCTATTTGGTCAACATTTAAATAATTGATGATGAAAACTAGCCAATACATTTGCCCTATTTGCCAGCAAGCTTTAACTCTTAATAATAAGAGTTTTAGCTGTACTAATAATCACAGTTTTGATCAAGCCAAAGAAGGCTACGTAAACTTATTGCCTGTGCAACATAAGCACTCAAAGGATCCTGGTGATAACAAAGAAATGGTTAATGCTCGTCGATCCTTTTTAGAATCCGGTTTTTATCAACCATTGCAAGATCGTTTGGTTGAGCTCAAAAACCGCTATGCTGTTGCAGGAAATATTCTAGACGCGGGGTGTGGTGAAGGCTATTACACTAATGCCCACGAATCTGAACAACATCAAGTATACGGTGTAGATATTGCCAAGAATGCCGTTAAAATTGCCGCAAAAAAATATAAACAGTGTCATTTTAGTGTTGGCTCAATTGCGCAACTACCGTTTGCAGACGAATTTTTTGATTGGCTATTCTCTATTTATGCGCCAATTAAAACCGAAGAATTCAGTCGTTTACTAAAAAATGAAGGTTACTTACTTACGGTCACACCCGGTGAAAAGCATTTGTGGGAATTAAAACAAATGATTTATCAAACACCTAAATATCATAATATTGATAAACAGCAACTTGATGGTTTTGAACTTGTTGCTGAAGAAAATATTAATTATCAAATGAATTTTGAACGTGGGGAACAAGCGTTAACATTATTGGCAATGACTCCTTTTGCATTTAAATCATCAGAGCAACTTGTTACCGCACTTAGACAAGCGATAAACTTTACCTGTCAGGTAGATTTCATGGTGCGGATTTATAAAAAGGCATAGGAGATCCTGAAATAAATTCAGGAGGTCATAAGAATAGAACTTGGTAGTAGTTCAGGAAGTTGACGCTTGTATTTCTTAGAGGAGTAATGAGTGGCTCTGCCACAATGTTATTCCCTGAATTTATTTCAGGGTCTAAAGTTTAGGAATGGATATACCAATTTCATTAAATTACTGCTCACTTGTGCTGGTTAAAATCCTTCAAGGCGGCGTTGCTCTCAATCCCAATAGCCAGCTATTGGTCAATCGAGCGTCTTTCCTTGATTTATTTTTCCTGCGCACAACAAGATCACAAACTTAATGAAACTGGTATTACTTCTGCGAATAAGAAATATTCAATAACTTAGCTAAGTCTAGAAACGTGGGCTTGTTTATAATCAACTCGCCTTCATCGTTTTTAGCTTTTAGTTTTTCTACACCACTTCGATACCAGTTTGCCAATGAAGGTGGTAACTTTTCTTTTGACTTATTGTTCATTAAAAACAGTGCTTGTACAGGTAAAGATCCTATAAATAATGAGTACACTAAAGATTGTTTCAACTGCTCGATGCCAATAAATAGTATTGGCATTAAAAAAGCTAATAGCGCTAACGCCCCACCATATTTAAGTACAAAACGACTAACGATAACAGCTCTGTATTCAGAAAAATATTGAATGAGTTCTGGTCGTTGTGGCCAAAGATTTACGTAATGGCGACCTTGTTTTACTTGCTCTAATAAAGATTGCTGCATGATTTCTATTCTGTATGATTAACACTATAAAGATAACACATATTAGGAAAATAATTTGAAAATATATGGGCTCAAAACGTTACAAAATTTATCTGAATGCATAATATTTGGACTTTTATAGATCAAAAATCACTAATTTAGATCTATAAAAGGATCCTTTTATCAAGCTAACCGTGTCATATTAATAAGAGTTAATATGTATTTATAGCCATTAAAGACATATTTTAAGTGCTAACTGATTATACAACAAGCTGTTCAAAATACAAACAACAGCTAGCATAGCTCACTTTTCAAGCGGTTCATTTTATTCTTTTAAATACAGTAACTTACAACTATAGTAAAAGCTTATGCACATAATTACCCACATCTTTTGTGGATAATGAATTTTAGATAAATAAATAAAGTATCGCGATTAATGTCATTTAAGCTTTAGTTTTTGCAAGTTATCTAATAAACATCACTAAAATTAGGTTATATAGCTAAATTTTATTTATTATCACTTTACTTTCTATACCATTAGCATGTTCTGTACGGTATAGTTAGGTGAATCAATAAAAGCACTGATGAGACTTTAATGACCAAGCAAACTCTGCAAATATTAGATGAATTATTTACCATTCACAGCTTCACACCTGAAACTGAAGTACCTAGCGCGGTCTTTTCTGCCAAAGTATATTTTATTAGTAAAACTTATGATGAGTTATCAATTGTTGTGCCTGAAGGTATTCATTTAGACAGTTTAGAAAGCGAGTCAAATTGGCGCGCACTTGAAGTTTTGGGCCCTCTGGGTTTTTCATTAACTGGCATTTTATCAAATATTGCTGGAGTTCTAGCCGAAAAAAAAATAAGTATTTTCGCTATATCTACTTTTGATACAGATTACATTCTCGTAAAACAAGATACTTTAAAAAAGGCAGTAAATTGTTTAAGAGCAAACCATTATCTTATAATTAATGATTAACCTATTAATCATAAAATTAAGAACAAATAAATATAAAATTAGAGAAAATTAATGACTATTCTTTATGGTATCCATAATTGCGATACTGTTAAAAAAGCCAAATCATGGTTAGAAAAAAATAATATAAACTATAAATTTCATGACTTAAGAAAAGATGGATTGAATGACAGCTTGTTAGACAGCATTGTTGCTAAATCAAGTTGGGATTTATTAATAAATAAACGAAGCACAACGTTTCGTAGTTTAAGCGATGAGGTTAAAAATAATTTAACAGCAGATATCGCCAAGCAAACTGTTTTAGAGCAACCAACCTTGTTAAAGCGCCCTCTATTAGAAATTAATGCACAATTGCATTTAGGCTTTAAGCCAGCTCAATATGAAGAGATTTTTAGCCATGACTAACCAATCCGCAGTAATTGAACTAACTAAAGACTTAATATCTAGAAAATCAGTAACACCATTAGATGAGGGCTGCCAAGAATTAATGGCCAACAGACTTATTGCTGCTGGTTTTAATAATGAATCTATGGTTTTTGAAGATACTACCAACATGTGGGCAAGACGCGGCACTGAGCATCCGGTGTTTTGTTTTGCCGGTCATACCGATGTAGTGCCTGCTGGGCCTGATTCAAAATGGCATACCCCTGCTTTTGAACCTACCATTAAAGATGGCTGGCTTTATGGTCGCGGCGCTGCCGATATGAAAGGCTCTCTTGCTGCGATGATCGTTGCTACCGAGCGTTTTGTAAAAGACTACCCAGATCATAAGGGTTCCATTGCTTATTTAATTACTTCTGATGAGGAAGGCCCATTTATTAATGGCACCACTCGAGTTATTGACACTTTAGAAGCTCGCAATGAAAAAATTGATTGGTGTATTGTTGGTGAGCCATCAAGTACAGATAAAGCTGGCGATATTGTTAAAAATGGCCGCAGAGGTTCAATTACTGGCGACTTAACTATTCATGGTGTGCAAGGTCATGTTGCCTATCCGCATTTAGTCAAAAACCCTATCCACCTGGCAACTCCTGCTTTAACAGAATTAAGTACAGAACATTGGGATGACGGTAATCAATATTTTCCGCCAACCAGCTTTCAATTATCTAATGTAAATTCAGGTACTGGTGCAACTAATGTTGTGCCAGGTGAACTACACGCTATTTTCAATTTGCGTTACAGCACTGAAATTAATGATGACATTATCATTACTCGAGTCACCGATATTCTCGATAAACATCAACTCGATTATGAATTAAAATGGACCTTTAATGGCAAACCGTTCATTACAGGTGAAGGTAAGTTACTTTCCGCGGTGGTTGATTCAGTTAAAGAAGCCAATGGCGTAGATTGTACACCGTCTACTGCAGGTGGAACTTCAGATGGTCGTTTTATCGCCCCAACAGGAGCGCAAGTTGTCGAACTTGGACCTACTAATGCAACCATTCATAAAGTTAATGAAAGTGTAAATTGTCAAGACTTAGAAGATTTGGTAGAAATGTATTATTTGATCATGAAAAAACTTTTAACTGATTAGGATCTTTATTCAACCTATGCCAACAGCGATATCGAAAGCCAGTATTACTGGTTGCACTGATGCACATATTCACTACCTCAATGACAGAGTTGGTGTGCATAAGGCAATGGTTGATGCATTTTTAAAATTACAACAAGCGGCTTTAGCAGCAGGCTTTAATCTAAAAATAGCCAGTGGTTATCGCTCTTTTGACCAACAGCTTGCCATATTTAATGGCAAGTTGTCTGGTCAGCGGAATGTGTTAGATATTAATAATCAAAAGTTAAATCTTGCAGATTTAAAAATCCAAGAAAAGATCACAAGCATTTTACTCTTTTCTGCCTTGCCTGGTGCGAGTCGGCACCATTGGGGCACAGATATTGATGTATACGACCCTGATCTCCTCAATGATAAACCATTGCAGCTTGAATCTTGGGAGTATGAAGCAACGGGTCCACAAGCACCGTTAACCAAATGGCTCGATGAAAATATGAAAGATTTTGGCTTTTACCGTCCTTATGATTTATATCGTGGTGGGGTTGCGGCTGAGCCTTGGCATATTTCGTATCACCCATTGGCGAGTATGTACAGTTCGAAACTTACACTAGATTTGCTTAGAGATTGTTTAGCGACAAGTGAGATATCAAATAAAACTGACCTTTTAGCCATGTTAGATATTATCTATAATCAATACATTATTAATGTAGGAACACCTTAATATGGACTCTTGGGTAATTATCGCCATCATAATTGCAGTTGTTGCCACACTTATTGGTAATTTATCAATGTTGCAAAAAAGTGCAAAACCTATTCGTAAAAACAGCCTAAACGATTTACAAGAAACTCTACCTAGAGCAGGCGTAAAACGAAAAGAAGAAATTGAACAACAACGTGAGCACCGCAAAAATAACCGCTAACTAGTAGATCCCGTAACAAGTACGGGACGACGAGAGTCGATTTCCTGCTTATTGAGTTCTCCAATACACAAATTCTTACACTCTCCCTGCACATTATAACTCCATGAAAAGTATCAATTTTTAACATTTCATTAACATTTAGTTATATTTGCTAACATTTTGTAAATTTAACTAATATCGCAAAACATCTAAAATATCCTTAAATACTTCAAACGCCTAACCTACTGAAAATTAACATTAAAAATATTTTTATTACAGTTGGCACAGTCAATGCAACGTTAGGTCTAGATAATACGACTTTTGTTATCCCGTACTTAATACGGGCTGACAATATATAAGGTAAAAAGTGATGAAATCTCCTAAATTCAATTTAAAATCTGTGCTGCTAGTATCAACAATGCTTTCTTCTTCAATATTCATAACGGGTTGTAATAATGCAGAAGCCGTAGCTGAAGACAAACCCGCTGAAGTAATTGCCATCCCTGTAGAAGTTGCCTTAGTACAAAGTGGTGACATCAGTTCTAACTATGTTTCAACTACGGTGTTAGAACCAAAAGAAGAAGCGGAAGTTATTTCAAAAGCATCAGGTATTTTAGAAAAGCTTTACGTAGAAGAGGGCCAATTCGTTGAGGCCGGCGAGTTACTTGCTGAAATAGAACCAGAACGATTTCAATTAAGAGCTGAAAAAGCACAAGCTGAACTTTCAAGTTTAAAAATAGAATTAGACAGAATTAATAAAGTTCATAGTCAAAAACTAGTGAGTACTGATACGTTTGATAAATTAAAGTGGCAATATGAAATTGCTAAATCTAATGTAAAAATTGCTGAGCTAGATTTAAAAGAAACAAAAATACTGGCACCAATTTCAGGGTATATTTCAAAGCGTTACGTTAAGGAAGGTAACCTGGTTGAGCAATATCAAAGCCAAAAACTTTTTCATATCGTTAAAATGCAAGTATTAGAAAGCACAGTAAATTTACCTGAACAAGAATTAAGTAAGTTGCGCTTAAACCAACCAGCTAAGCTTAGTTTTACTGCATTTCCAAACGAACATGTGATCGCTCATGTTGAACGTATAAGCCCTGTTGTTGACTCAGATACCGGTACATTTAGCGTAAAACTTAGAGTTGAAAATCCTGACAATAAACTTAAAGCAGGTATGTTTGCGCAAGTTAAACTGGTTTATGACGTACATAACAACACTAAACTTTTGCCTAAAAAAGCTCTTATATCAATGGATAACAAACATACAGTGTTTACCATTGATGACAATAAAGCCCATAAAACTGTAGTAACTCTTGGCTACGAAGATGAATCATTTGTCGAAATTATTGGTGGCTTAGACTTAGATGCCATGGTGGTAACTACAGGTCAAAACAATTTAAAAGATCAAGCCGTAATTCAAGTAATTGAAGCTATTTAAGTAATATAATAAAAATAAAAATTCAAGGAAATTACTATGAACGTGGTTAATGTTGCGGTTAAAAGGCCGGTAACTGTATGGATGTTTACGTTTGCTGTGCTGTTATTTGGTATGGTGAGTCTATCAAAGTTATCGGTTAATTTATTACCAGAATTATCTTACCCTACTCTAACAATTCGTACCGATTATATAGGTGCAGCACCAGGAGAAGTTGAACAGCTTGTTACAAAACCTATTGAGGAAGCTGTTGGTATTGTTAAAGGTGTGCGCAATATACAGTCAATCTCAAAAGCAGGTCAGTCAGATGTATTGCTTGAATTTGAATGGGGAACAGAGATGGACTTCGCCAGCCTTGAAGTTCGAGAAAAGCTCGATGTTATCCGCCTCCCCCTAGACGTAAAAAAACCTCTGTTATTACGGTTTAACCCTAATTTAGATCCTATTATTCGTTTTGCTTTGAAAACAAAACAAAGTAGTGAAAACTTTGATGAACAAAAACTTAAATCAATAAGAGACTATGCCGACGAAGAGTTAAAAAGAAAGCTTGAATCGGTCAGTGGCGTTGCGTCAGTAAAATTGGGCGGCGGCTTCGAAAAAGAAATTCAAATTTTAATTGACCAACATAAAGTTAGCCAACTTGGTATTGACAGCCAGCTTATTGTTGAACGATTACAGCAAGAAAATATCAACCAATCGGGCGGTCGTGTAGAAGATGGCACACAAGAATATCTAGTACGCACCTTAAACCAATTCAAAAGCTTAAATGACATGCGCAATGTCTATATTACCAGTGTAGATGGTAAACACATTCGCTTGTCTGATATTGCCAAAGTTATTGATTCACACAAAGAGCGTACGTCAATTACCCGTGTTAACGGTGCTGAAGCAGTAGAAATCGCTTTATATAAAGAAGGTGATGCAAATACTGTTAAAGTTGCCAAAAGTGTGGATTTTCGAGTGGAACAATTAACCGAGGAACTGCCCGAAGGTTTAGAGCTTGTTAAAGTTTATGACCAATCAAAGTTTATCGCTAACGCCATTAGTGAAGTAAAAAACGCCGCAATTATTGGTGGCTTATTATCTATGCTGATTTTATTCTTTTTCTTAAAAAACATTTGGGCAACTGCAATAATATCTATTTCAATTCCAGTGTCGGTAATTGCCACATTTAATTTAATGTATGGTAATGATATTAGTCTGAATATCATGAGCTTAGGTGGAATTGCGTTAGCGGTAGGCTTATTAGTAGATAATTCTATTGTAGTATTAGAAAACATCGCTCGCCAAAAAGAATTATTAGATGGCTCAGAAAGCGCTGCCAATAAAAATGCAGCCGTAATAGGCACAAAAGAAGTATCTACGGCAATTATGGCCTCGACATTAACCACTATGGCGGTTTTCTTTCCGTTGGTGTTTGTCGAAGGTATCGCAGGACAATTATTTAGAGATCAGGCGTTAACGGTTACTTTTGCCTTATTAGCTTCGCTTATCGTTGCTTTGACCCTTATTCCAATGTTGTCATCACGTGAGTTTAAGCAATCAAGTGTTGATGAAGACATCACCAGTAAGCGCCAATTAACCATTAATGCTAGTAAATTTCAAAAAGTAAAATATCACTTAGCTACACCGTTTATTTGGTTGTTTAGAGGATTATTTTATTACCTACCATTACTTATTTCTATGGTGATTACCTTTACGTTTAGGGGTTTAAAACTACTGTTAAGCAAAGTTTTTACGCCACTGTTGTGGATATTCGATAAAGTTTATAATCGCTTAGCTAGCTTATATCAAAACCTTTTGGCTATTGCCTTAAACCAACGAGTTGCTGTACTTATTATTATCATTGCTATGAGCACATCGGCTATTCCATTAGTTAAACAATTAAATGTCGAAGCGATCCCGTCTTTAGCACAAGGTGAGTTTTATGTAGAAATTAGCCAACAACCCGGTACGCCTTTAGAACAAACCGATAGTACTTTGGCCAAACTTTCTAACGAAGCAGCAACGTTAACACAAGTTGATAGAAGCTATGCTTTAGCCGGAACAGGTAGCTTAATGAACGCATCACCAGCTCAAGGTGGTGATTATTGGGGTCGATTAAATGTGGTACTAAAAGAAGGTAGCACGAAAGCCGATGAACAATTGGTTATGATGCACTTGCGCAAGTATTTGCAAACAATTCCAGGGATTCAAATGAAATTTTCAAGCCCTGAACTATTTAGCTTTAAGCCACCAATTGAAATTGAACTTTCGGCTTTTGATTTAGATTTACTTAAACACTATAGCGATGTGATCACTAACAAACTTAATGATAATAAACGCTTTATTGATGTAAAAACTTCTTTGCAAAATGGTCATCCTGAAATAAAAGTATTTTTCGATCATCAACGTTTAGCACAACTTGGTTTAACGGCGCCGCAAGTGGCAAAATTATTATCAACCAAAGTTGGTGGCACAATTGCCAGTCAATATTCGATAAAAGATAAGAAGGTTGATATTTTAGTGCGCGCCGATGAAGCAAGTAGAGATTCGGTTAACGATATAAAACAAATTATTATTAATCCACAAAGTGATAAAGCTATCCCTCTTTCAGCGGTAGCCGAGGTAAAGCTTTCAGTTGGACCTAGTGAAATTACTCGCATCGGACAACAACGAGCAGCGGTTATTTCGGCTAATTTTGCTTTTGGTGATATCAATGCCGCTGTACAAGAGGTACAAAGCATTATTGATGAATTAAATATTCCTTTAAACGTTAGTGCCAACATTACCGGCCAAAATGAAGAAATGGATGTGTCGTTTACCTCGCTTATGTATGCCTTGCTACTTGCGGTTTTTCTTGTGTATTTAGTGATGGCCTCGCAATTTGAATCTTTACTGCATCCGTTACTCATATTGTTTACCGTGCCATTAGCTGCTGCAGGGTCAATTTATGGCCTGTATATTACCCAAACGTCACTGAGTGTCATTGTTTTTATCGGGCTGATCATGCTAGCCGGTATAGTGGTTAATAACGCCATTGTATTAGTTGATCGCATTAACCAACTTCGCGAGTCAGGTATGGCTAAAGGTGATGCTATTATGGCATCAGCGACATCTCGTTTACGCCCTATTGTAATGACAACGTTGACCACAACCCTAGGCTTACTACCATTAGCAATAAGTTCTGGTGACGGCGCTGAAATCAGAGCACCAATGGCTATTACGGTAATTTTTGGCTTGTTATTTGCCACGCTTTTAACGCTATTTTTCATCCCTGTTCTATACAGCGTTTTTGACCGCAAGCGTTTTGGAGAAGCAAATGCCTAGTTCTAAAATGCAATCTAATCTTACTGCGAGCGAGAAGAAAGAAACACTTGGTGCAACACTCGCGACTTTTGCTTTAAAACGCCCCGTTACCGTGATCATGATATTTTTGTCTTTATTACTGACCGGCATTATTTCTAGTCGTTTACTACCGCTGGAAAAGTTTCCAGGTATCGACATTCCACAACTTTGGATTAATGTTCCCTACCCCGATGCATCACCAGCAGAAGTAGAGCGCTTGATAACTCGCCCAATTGAAGAGTCATTAGCAACCATATCAGGTATAAAACGCATGCGTTCGACTTCTCATGAAGGCGGCGCAGACATACAATTAGAGTTTGAGTGGGATGATAATATCAATGCAAAAAGTATTGAAGCTCGTGAAAACGTAGATGCAATTCGCCATTTGCTACCCCGTGATGTTGAACGAGTTCTAGTTTACCAATTTAACACCAATGACTTCCCCATTTTTCAACTTAGGATCTCATCAGAACAAGATTTATCAATGGCCTATGACTTACTTGATAGAAACTTAAAGCGCCCATTAGAACGAGTACAAGGGGTAAGTAAAGTAGAGCTATATGGCGTTGATAAACGTCAAATAAGCATTCGCTTAGACCCGGACAAATTAGTGGCTTTACATATTGATAGAGCGCTGCTAGTCAAAAACCTAAATGAGAATAATTTCTCAATGGCAGCCGGTCATTTTTATGACAACGGCAAAAAAGTAATGGTTAATCCAGTGGGCGAGTATCGCAGCATTGATGAAATTAAAAATTTGATCGTACAAGATAATATCCTTTTAAAAGATATTGCCAGTGTTGAAATGACGCTACCTATTCCCTGGGAAGGAAGACATTTAGATCAAACCTACGCCATAGGCATGAACATTCTGAAAGAGTCAAATGCCAACTTGGTTGATGTTTCAAAGCGCGTATTAAAAGTTATTGAAGAAGTTAATGATAACCCGCAGTTTAATGGCATAAACCTTTACGTTATGGATGATACGGCAAAAGGCGTAACCGATTCTTTGTCTGATTTATTAAACGCAGGCATGCTAGGAGCTCTTTTATCCGTAGGTATGCTGTATATATTTTTACGTCATTTTGTTACCACCATGATTGTGGTGCTATCAGTGCCTATTTCAATTTGTATTACCTTAGGGGTTATGTACTTTGCCGGTTATAGTTTAAATATTTTATCAATGATGGGCTTATTGTTGGCTGTAGGTATGTTGGTTGATAATTCAGTAGTGATAACTGAATCAATATTTCAAGAAAAGCAAAAAACTGACGATATTGTTGAAGCGACTAAAAAAGGCGTAAATAAAGTTTCCCTTGCGGTGATCGCAGGTACAGCAACTACCATGATTGTGTTCTTGCCAAATATTGTCGGTAAAAAAATAGACATCACCATTTTCTTAGAACACGTCGCCATTGCTATTTGTATATCATTATTTGCGTCACTATTGATTGCCCAAACGTTAATCCCTTTACTAACAAGTAAAATCAAATCGCAAATAAAGCCAAGTCAGAACCAAGCCAAAGCCAATCGACTTGAGAACTTTTATTTAAAAAGTTTACGTTGGACTCATCATCATAAAATAGCGACATCAATTATTGCCCTATTAATTTTATTCAGTATTGCGATTCCGTTGCAGTTCGTTACCGGTGATGAAGAGCAAAATTTTAATGATAATCGTCTGTTTATTAGCTGGGAAATAAATGACCAGTTCAATTTCGACACATCAGAAAAAATAATAAGCAAAATGGAAGACTACCTGTATAGCAATAAAGAAGAGTTTTTAATTGATTCTGTTTATAGCTATTACGCTGCTCACAGCCTACAAACAACATTGATTTTGCATGATGGTGAGTTACCAATATCAATGAATGAGTTAAAAGAAAAGATCCGTGAAAATTTGCCTAAATTTGTTCGAGCTACTCCTCGCTTTGGTTTTGATCAAGGTAATGGTGGCGGCGTCCAAATTAACTTAACCGGTATATCTACTGACGTTTTAATAGAGTTAAAAAATAACCTTATACCATTAATTGAGCATATTGACGGCATTACCGATGTTACTTCTGACATCCGTGGTGAGAAAAAAGAAATGCAAATTACTGTCGATAGAACGGCTGCATTTCGCCATGGTCTAAGTACTCAAGACGTTTCTAGTGCAATTGCCTTAGCGCTACGTGGACAGCCACTTAGAACCTATCGTCATGGTGATAGTGGTGAATTAGATATCTGGCTTAATTATGATCTAAAAGTAAAAAAATCTATCGATGAATTAAAAAAACTTCCGGTAATAGAACACGACGGAAAAATCATTACGCTAGATAACGTTGCGACTATGAACATTAAACCAAGATTAAGTGAAATCCGTCGTTACAATCGCCAAACAGCAATCACCATACAAGCAAATTTAGATGATATGACTTTAGATGATGCAAAAGAAAAGCTTGAAGCAATGTTATCTACCATTGCTCTCCCATCGGGTTACAATTACAACCTAGATGGCAGCTTTGTTCGCCAAGATGAAACTGAAGATGTCATGGGTCTAAACATGTTACTTGCCGTCTGTATGATTTACATTGTTATGGCAGCTTTATTTGAAAGCTTGCTATTACCAACCGCGGTTATCACCTCTTTGTTATTCTCTTTTGTTGGAGTATTCTGGGCGTTTTTAATAACCGGTAGTACGATGTCGGTAATGGGTATGATTGGCATGCTAATTCTGATGGGAATCGTCGTTAACAATGGTATTGTGTTAGTCGATAGGATCAATCAATTAATTGAAAATGGGCAAGAAATAGAAGCGGCAGTAATGCAAGGCTGTAAGGACAGATTACGCCCTATTTTGATGACTGTATCAACCACCATTTTAGGCTTGATCCCATTAGCACTTGGCAACACGCAAGTTGGCGGTGATGGTCCAACATATGCACCAATGGCAATTGCAATAATTGGCGGCCTTACGTTTTCAACTGTCACCAGTTTATATCTAGTACCTCTTGCTTATGTTTTACTGCTGCGCTTAAAAGCCTATACCTCAAAATTAATTGGCAATTCCAAAAACATCATCAGCAAAGTGATCAAAGCCTAGACAAATAAGTTAAAACTAGGGTCAGAGTCAAGTTAAAGGGCAGTGATATTTTATGCAAATAAAATATCGCGGCCTTTTATTGCCACCCTCTTTTTTATCCTGTTGTTTCCCTAACTCCCTTTACCTTTCCTGAACTTGTTTCAGGATCTAACTTGACTCTGACCCTAGTTTTTTCGGTATAATAGCGCGGATTTTATTTATCAATTATTACAGTGGTTTTAAATGTCTGATTATCAATTACGTTTTGGTGGTATTGAACGCTTATATGGCGTTGATGGCGCTAAGCATATCCAACAAGCACACTTTTGCGTAATCGGCATAGGTGGGGTTGGCTCATGGGCCGCTGAGGCGCTTGCTCGAAATGGTATCGGCCAAATTACCTTAATCGACTTAGATGATATTTGTATCACCAATACGAACCGCCAAATTCATGCGTTAGCTGACACTATAGGTGAAGGCAAAGTTGAGGTAATGGCTGAGCGCATAAAACAAATCAACCCTGAATGTGTCGTTAATGAAGTTGAAGATTTTATCACCCAAGAGAATTTATTTGAATTAATCACCAATAAATTCGATTACGTTATAGATGCCATTGATTCGGTTAAAGTAAAAACTTCGCTAATTGCTCATTGTAAACGTCAAAAAATACCTATGATTACTGTCGGTGGAGCTGGCGGTCAAATAGACCCTACTAAAATAGAAATTACAGATTTAAGTAAAACCTATCAAGACCCACTTTTAGCGAAAGTTAAAAATCAATTACGTCGTGATTTTAATTTTCCTAAAAATGTAAAACGAAAATTTAGTATTGATGCGGTATTCTCCACTGAGCAGTTAATGTACCCAACTAGCGAAGGTGGTGTTTGTCATGCTAAACAAAGTAATGATGGCGGAATGCGTTTAGATTGCAGTGGCGGTTTTGGCGCAGCAACACATGTTACCGCTAGCTTTGCTTTTTTTGCTGTAAGTAAAGCAATGACTAAATATCTAGCGAAAAAACAACGCCAAGCCTAAATAGGGTTTGAAGGGTACTGACTCCTTTAAAATTTACTATACTGTTTTTATTGCAACTTATTGCTAATAAGAATAAAAAGAGATAGTGAATGAATATCAAAGATATTATTAACAATTACAACAGCTCAATTCCACTTGAACAAGCTTCGACCCCACCAAGTGCCTGGTATACAAATGCTGAAATAGCTAATTTAGAACAAGACACCGTATTTGCTAATAATTGGCTCATTGCCGCTCGTGTTGAGCAACTGCAACAACGAGGTAATTATGTGGCGACTGAAATAGCCGGTCAGCCCATTGTTATCGTTCGTTCTGAAACAATTAAAGCTTTTTATAATGTTTGCCGTCATCATGCGGCGCAAGTTATGGAGACAGGCTCTGGTTGCGCAAGAGCTCTAACCTGCCCTTATCATGCCTGGAGTTATAAACTTGATGGGTCATTGGCAACAACACCAAAATTTGAAGGTGTGTGCGATTTTGATAAAAGTAAAAATGGTTTAAAAGAAGTTAGAGCTGAAATATGGCAGCAATGGGTTTTTATTTGTTTAAATGAAAACGCGCCACCGTTGCTTGAATTTTTAGGTGATTTAACCAATCAATTTAAACCATTGAACAGCGCAAAAATGAGTTTTCATAAACGTGTTAGTTACGAGATGAATTGTAATTGGAAAGTGTATGTTGATAATTATTTAGATGGCGGCTATCACGTACCAATATTACACAAAGGCTTAAACAGTGCCCTTGATGGAAAATTTTATAAAATTGAAATCAAAGACAAATATTGCTTACAATCTTGCCCAACCAAACAAAGAGATAATGACTTCTCAGCTGTACGTACCGGTACAGCCCGTTATTTTTGGCAATACCCTAATGTTATGTTTAATTTATACGATGGCATAATGGGAATAATGATTGTTGAACCTATCAATGTTGATTCGTGCCGAGTGATTTTTGATTACTTCTTTGATGGTAGCAACCCCAAAAACACTCTGGAGTTTAAAGACAACAGCGTAACAATTGCTAATAAAGTGCAAGGTGAAGACTCTTATGTATGCGAGTCGGTACAACGAGGATTAGCTTCTAAAGGTTATGATACCGGTCGTTTATCAGTATCTAAAGAAGCTGGTGAACATTTATTCCATCAGTTATTACATCAAGACTTATCTGCGGCCGGTACTGATTGAGGGCTTCTTTTCATTATAAAATAAAATGGTATTGCAGCAGCAAGTAAAACAAAACCCCAAATAATTGTGGTTATTCCCATATTCACAATGATCCAAATTGAGAATAATATAGCTATTACAGCTAATAGTAGTGTTATTGTTGAAGGCTTAGACTTAGCAGATTTGGAGTCACGCATGAGCATTCTGAAATTCACCACTGCACATACTAAATATGGCAAAACTGAAGTTAAGGTTGATAGCAATATAATAAAGGTAAACTGATCGACCAACCTTTGTTCAAAGTTCATTAGAACTAGCAGAGAAACTAATATTGACGATATTACAATACCTTTAACCGGAACTCCTTTACTTGATTGCTCGGCAAACACTTGTGGAAACAAGCCATCTTTCGCCGCCGACATCGGTACTTGACCAACACATAAAGTCCAGCCATTTAGCGCACCAAAGCACGACACTACAGCAACACCTCCGACTAAATAATACGCCCAATCACCAAACAACAAAGCTGCAGCATCAGCAAATGGCGCATTGGATTGCGCTAACACACTGGGTTCGATTAACCCCATTACAGCAACCGTTCCGGGTATATATATGCAGGCTGAAATAAGCGTTCCTAAAACCGCTGCTCGAGGTACATTTTTCTCGGGGTTTTCAACTTCATCCGCAGGAATACTTGCCGACTCTAACCCAAGAAATGCCCATAATGTCAACACAGCAGTGGAGGCGATTGCTGAAAAATCAGATTGTTCCGACAAATTCCATGGCTGAAAATGTGATGGTTGTAGATAAAACAAGCCAACTACGGCAATGATCAGTAGTGGAAAAACTTTCAGCAAAGTAGTAATTAACTGCACTCGCCCTGCTTCTTTAACGCCTCGCAGATTTATAAATACTAAAAACCAAACAGTCCCCAAAGTCACGCACAAAGTAAATATCCCTTGCTGCTTCAGCTCAGGTATAAATACCGATAAATAACTGACCAACGCAATAGCGATCGCGGCATTGGCCGTAAACATACAAACCCAGTAGCCCCAAGCAACTAAATACCCCATAAAGTCACCAAACTCAGCTCGGGTATAATTATAGGGACCGCCTGATCCTTTTATCTTTCGAGCTAAATTTGCAAACATATAGGCAAGCGCTAGTGAACCCAACGCTGAAAATACCCAGCCCCAAATGCTTACGCCACCATATAATGCTAACGATGCCGGTAATAAGAAAATACCGCTGCCGATCATATTACCAGTAACTAAAGATGTGGTAGTCCAAAAACCTAAGGGTTTATCTTGATTAGACACAGGGAAGCCTTAATTATTTTATCGTTGTTTATTTAACCTAGCGGTAATCACTCAAAACTGCAAGGCTCAGGTCTTCTGTTTGGTAACGAATCACGAAGAACTAGCAGGTGCAGATACACGGGGTCAGACCAAAACCTATTATTTTTAGATAGGGTTTTGCTCTGACCCCAGTTCCATGTAACCGGAACTAGTTAACCCATAAAAACCAGCTAGATGAAAGAAGTGGCTACGCCATAACGCGCGAATACAGAATTTATACCATCCGTGGCAATTCTAAGTTAAATCATCCATGATTTAAAATTCACGCCAACCAACTTAGAAAATAAGATTGGTCCGAATTTATTCGGACGTAAAAAACAAAAAAGGCTGCAAAATGCAGCCTTTTCAATGAAATAACTATATCCCCTAACCGTTGTTAGCTTCTTCAACGCGGTTCTTTAATTTTTGCCCCGGTCTAAAAGTTACAACTTTACGTGCAGAAATAGGAATATCTTCACCCGTTTTTGGGTTTCGTCCTGGTCGTTCATTTTTAACGCGCAAATCAAAATTACCAAAACCTGATAATTTAACCTGTTCGCCACTTTCTAAACTTCCTCTGATCTCTTCAAAAAACTCTTCTACCAATGTTTTGGCATCTCGTTTACTTAAACCGAGTTCTTCATATAAGTGTTCTGATACTTCTGCTTTGGTTAGCGCCATGTTGTTAGTCTCTTAGTGATGCGTCAAGTTCGCTTTTTAATGCATCGACCACAGTATTTACGACTTCAGAGATATCCTTGTCTTCAAGTGTTCTCTCGTTATCTTGCAATGTTAATGCTATTGCAAGGCTCTTAAAACCGGGTTCGATACCTTTACCTTGGTATACATCAAATAATTCTAGGCTAACTAAATGATTTGTGCCAACCTTTTCAATGAGTTGTAGCACTTTTTTTGCATTTATTTCATTTTTAACCACTACAGCTATGTCTCGGCGGTTCGCAGGGAACTTAGAAATAGCACCTGCTTGCGGTATTTTTTGCTCCAAAATTTCACTTTGTAATAATTCAAAAGCTAATGTACGACTATTTAGCCCAAGCTTACGTTCAAGCTCTGGATGAATAGTTCCAACATAACCAACTAGAACATCACCACGGTATATTGCCGCAGTTTGTCCTGGATGTAATGCTGGAATGTCAGCTGTTTTAAACTCATATGCCTTGGCATTAGCAGTTAAAGAAAGCAACGCTTCAACATCACCTTTTGCATCAAAGAAATCTACTGCTGCTTTTTCAAGGTTCCAATGTTCGCCAGTTTTAAGACCGGTAATTACACCTGAAATCATTGCTTCTTGACGAACTCCATTTTCAGCATCAGAGTCTGGAACAAAACGTAAACCACATTCAAATAAACGTACACGACTTTGTTGACGGTTTTGGTTGTTTACAACTGATTGAATTAAACCAGTCCATAAACTTAAACGCATTACCGACATTTCAGAAGAAATAGGATGCGGTAACACCATGACCTCTTCTTCAGGGTGCAATAACGATTGTACCTTTGGATCAACAAATGAATAAGTAATTGCTTCTTGGTAACCACGAGTTACTAAGGTATTACGGAATTTAGCAATATTCAGCTTAGCTTCTTTATGGCTACGCATTGTAAGCTTAGCCTTAGGAGATACATTCGGAATATTGTTGTAACCGTATACGCGGGCAACTTCTTCGGTTAAATCTTCTTCAATTGAAATATCAAAACGATACGCTGGTACAGTAGCTGTCCAAACACCATCATTAAATTCAACTGTTAAACCTAAACGAGTTAAAATTTCAGTAACTTGCTCAGTTTCAATGTGAATACCAATTCGAGAATCTAACTTATTACGGCGTAAAGTAACCACGCGCGGTGCTGGAATATGCTCTTCGCTGATACCTTCAACAACAGGACCGGCGGCACCACCAACAATATCTAATAATAATGCTGTTGCACGTTCAATAGCTTGACGTTGCAACTGTGGGTCAACACCACGTTCATAACGATGAGAAGCATCTGTGTGTAAGCCGTATTGACGCGCTTTGCCTAAAATTGCTAGCGGCGCAAAGAACGCACTTTCTAATAAGATATCAGTCGTTGTTTCAGTTACACCTGAATCTTGACCACCAAAAATACCAGCCATTGCTAACGCTTTAGAGTTATCGGCAATGACCAGTGTTTCTTTTGATAGCTTAACGTCGTTGCCATCTAAAAGTGTTAACTCTTCATTTTCATTAGCAAAACGAACATTAATTGCGCCGTCTATTTTAGCTAAATCAAATGCGTGCATAGGATGACCAAGCTCTAACAAAACAAAGTTGGTTACATCAACCACAGGATCAATAGAACGCACGCCACAACGACGTAATTTTTCAATCATCCAAAGTGGTGTTGTTGCTTGTGCATCAATATTTTTAATAACACGAGCTAAGTAACGTGGACATGCTTGCCCTGCTACAATGTTTACTTCTAATGCATCGGTAATTGTTGCTGGTTGTTCAGTAATTTCAACTTCAGTAACGGCAATATTGTTCAATACGCCTACTTCGCGAGCAATACCTTTAATGCCTAAACAGTCACCACGGTTAGCGGTTAAATCTACATCGATAGTTACATCGTTTAAGTTCAAGTATTCACGAATACAAGTACCAATTGGCGCATCAGTTGGTAATTCAAGAATACCCTCTGAACTTTCTGCTAAACCAATTTCTGACTCACTACAAAGCATGCCGTATGATGGCGCGCCGCGTAATTTAGCTTTTTTAATTTTAAAGTTACCAGGAAGTACTGCACCAACTTTTGCAACAGCTACTTTAAGGCCCAAACGACAGTTTTTAGCACCACAGACGATATCAACAACTTCATCACCAACATTTACTTTGGTTACTTGTAGTTTGTCGGCATCTGGATGTTGCCCGCATTCGATCACTTCACCAACAACAACATTGGTAAATTCACCCGCAACAGGATCTACGCCGTCTACTTCTAGACCAGCCATGGTGATTTGATGAGTTAACTCATCGACAGATATCGCAGGATTTACCCACTCACGTAACCAAGATTCACTAAATTTCATTTTATGGCTTTCCTACTTGAACTGTTTTAAGAAGCGAAGATCATTTTCAAAGAATGAACGTAAGTCATTAACGCCGTAACGTAGCATGCTTAATCGCTCAACTCCCATACCAAAAGCAAAACCGGTATAAACTTCAGGGTCTATTCCAACACTGCGTAAAACATTAGGGTGAACCATGCCACAACCTAATACTTCTAACCATTTACCGTTTTTTCCCATAACATCAACTTCAGCTGAAGGCTCTGTGAATGGGAAATATGATGGACGGAAACGTATTTCAAGATCTTCTTCAAAGAAGTTATGTAAGAAGTCATGCAAAATACCCTTTAAATGAGTAAAGCTAACGTCTTTATCAACCATTAAACCTTCCACTTGGTGGAACATTGGCGTGTGCGTTTGGTCATAATCATTTCGGTATACACGACCTGGAGAGATAATTCGTAATGGTGGCTTTTCAGTTTCCATCGTACGAATTTGTACACCTGAAGTTTGTGTACGTAACACTAACTTAGGGTTAAAATAAAACGTATCGTGATCAGCACGCGCGGGGTGATGATCTGGAATATTTAACGAATCAAAGTT
Source organism: Thalassotalea psychrophila (assembly GCF_031583595.1). Taxonomy (NCBI): domain Bacteria; kingdom Pseudomonadati; phylum Pseudomonadota; class Gammaproteobacteria; order Alteromonadales; family Colwelliaceae; genus Thalassotalea; species Thalassotalea psychrophila. The sequence continues at coordinate 1,717,248 of NZ_CP134145.1, read as the reverse complement.
ATGGAAGTCATCTTCAATTTCAGGACCGGCTTTAACTTCAAAACCTAACTCACCAAAAAAGCTTTCAATACGTTCGATTGTGCGCGTTACCGGATGTAAGCCACCGTGTTCGATAGTATTACCAGGAAGAGTAACATCAATAGATTCCGCAGCTAGTTTTTGTTTGATTTGTTCAGCGCGTAACTGCTCACCTTTTAAGTGAATAGCTTTTTGTACTTGCTGTTTAGCCACGTTAATTAACTGACCCGCTTTAGGACGTTCTTCGGCACTTAATTTACCTAAGCCTTTTAATTGCTCAGTTAACTTGCCTTTTTTACCTAAAAACTCAACCCTAATTTGGTCAAGTGCAACTGGATCTGCTGCGCTTGCTACGGCTTGTTCTGCCTGCAAGATAATGTCATCTAAATTCATGTTCCCTCGCGCGAGTTATTTATCGCTGTTGAGTATTAGTTGTGGACACAAATGTCCTAAAATAGAAAAGCGGTAATTTTACACGAAAATTACCGCTAACATAGAAAAAATAAGCATTTTTTTGTTATTTTTTACGTTTTTTATGCCTGAGCCCTATCATCTAAATAAAACCGACTCTTTATTAAACCAATAAACACAAAAAAGTATTGAAATAAACGCGAAAACTCCGGTTGAGGCAAATATTGGAATTAGCAAACTATATTCCAGAGTGCCTTTGAGTAACTCCTTAATAGCTAACGCTACATTAGATATTGGCACTAATGCCCAAGTTGCATTTAGACTAATGCCCGGGGTCATACCAACAATGACCGGAAAGATCACAAATATTGACATGGGTCCCATATAATTTTGTGCTTCTTTATAACTGCTAGCATAAATTGATATTGCCAATAACGTGGCGGAAAATATTGCGGCAACAGGAGCCAACAAGAGTACAATCAAGGAATATTCAAACCACCCTACCGATGACAATATTTCAGAAACTTCTTTTACATCAAAAACTTGCCCTACAATAAAAGTCCAGAATACCATACTAAAAATGGTGATCATTGCCGTCATAATCGCGGTAGTAAAAATACATAAAAACTTACCTATCACCAGTGCAAACCTTGACACCGGAGTTAGCAATAGTGTCTCTATTGTGCCCCGTTCTTTTTCACCTGCGCCTAAATCAATAGCCGGATACATTGCACCAGTAAGGCATAATGGAATAAGTAAATAAGGAATAAAACCACCTAACTGTTCGCCAAAGCTTTCACGTTCATCGGCAGTATCAATTTCTTCAATTTCTATCGGTTTTTTGAATACCTCAAATTGTGACTCATCAAAACCTAAGTTAACCAACATTTCTTTTTGCAAAGTTTCACTAAAAGTAGCTAGCGCTTCTTCAACTTTACGTTTAGTTCCGCCAATGAGGTTGGAGCCATTGAAGTAAATTTTCCATACAGAAGGCTCTGAATTAGTGAGTTGTGCTCTAAAGTCTTTGTTTAGCACAATAACTAGATCTAACTCATCAGCTTTTATTTTGTTAATAATGTCTTCTTCATTTTCAACTTCAATTTTCATTGATTTGAAATCATTATGATAAAACAAAGATGTGGCAAACTCTGGTGCAACACTCTCATTAACTAATACATAGCGAATGACTTTTTCTTGTTCAGTAATTGCCGCCTTCGTACCTAAAAAGCCCATGACACCAAAGACAACGGGGAAAATAACCATAGGCAACGCGATGATAAAAAATAGCGTTTTTTTATCTCGTAACAACTCGATTAATTCTTTTATAAACACTTGCCACATATTATTGTGCTCCCTTTAATACATTCATAAAGGCTTTACGTAAATCAAGCTCGCGAGATTGCTGTTGAAAATCACCAACACTGCCATCAAAACAACTAATCCCCTGATAAATTACAGAAACCCTATCGGCAAGTAACGCGACTTCATCTAAATGATGGGTTGAAAAAATAACAGCTGTGCCCTGCTCTTTGGTTAATTGCACAAATTCCATAATTGTTTCTGTGGCCATTATGTCGAGGCCGGTGGTTGGCTCATCAAGTACAAGTACTTCTGGTTTATGAATAACGGCTCGAGCAATAGACACCTTTTGCTGCATACCAGTAGATAGGTGCTCAACCCTTCGGTCTAAATAACTGGTTATGGCCAAGCTTTGATAAATTTCATCAGCTTCATTTTTCAAAAATTCGTCTGTTACACCATGCAGCCTTGCAAAAAACTCGATATTTTCTCTAGCAGTTAGGCGTCCGTACAAGCCTGTTTTACCAGATAAAAAGCCAATTTTTTGTTTAGCGACCTTTGGTGATTTAACCACATCTACATCATTGACAATAATAGCGCCAGAATCCGGTTTTAGTGCCGTAGACAAGATCCTTAAGGCAGTTGTTTTACCCGCGCCATTTGGTCCTAATAAGCCTAATACTTCTCCTTTGTCACAATGAAAACTAACATCTCTTAATGCGTGAAACTGACTACCTTGCTCTCGGGGATCTTGTTTGTGGCTATTTGATTTTTTTTTATGAGCTTTTATTGGAAATGCTTTACTCAGATTTTCAACTGATATCATTTAAATCCCTTTGGATTGACAGAAATGGAGAATAGAGTTTTTCATTAAGTGTAACGGTCATTTATGACAAAGCAATAAAACAAACATAAATTGAGCAACATAAATTAACTCTTTGTAACAACTTCTTTATTTTGGCCTTAACAACGGGTAGATTACATCATCTTAATATAATAAGAGTTATATCCTTATGAATACAAAATCTAAATTAATTAGCCTTTTCAGTGCATTGACTGTGACAGTTACCAGTGCAGTAAGCGCTGAAACGTTCGAACAGGCATATCACAATATTTCTGCAGAGAAATTACATCAACATGTAAAGGTTATCGCTTCTGATGAATTTGAAGGCCGCTTACCTACTACTAACGGTGAGAAGAAGGTTCTCGACTACCTAACTACACAGTTTAAAAATAGCGGTTGGCAACCTGGTAATAACGGCAGTTTTTTACAAGCCGTTGAGCTATCTGAAATAACGGCTGGTGATGACACAACCCTTTCAATAAAGGGTCAGGGAAAAACCAATGAGTTAAATTATTTAACCGAAATGGTATTAGGCACATCTCGTGTTAGTGAGTTAGAAACTATTACAGATTCAGAAATTGTTTTTGTCGGTTATGGTATCAATGCTCCTGAGTATAAGTGGAATGATTATGAAGGCGTTGATGTAAAAGGAAAAACAGTAGTAATGCTGGTTAACGATCCTGGCTTTGCGTCAGAAATTCCAAGCCTATTTACTGGTTCGGCAATGACATACTATGGTCGTTGGACTTATAAATATGAAGAAGCAAGCCGACAAGGTGCTGCAGCAGCCATTATTATTCATGAAACCGCGCCTGCGTCTTACGGTTGGTCTGTAGTGAAAAATGGCTGGTCTGGTCCGCAATATAAATTATTTGCCGAAGATGGCAATAAAAGTAGAGTGCAAATTGAAGGTTGGTTAACCACCCAAAGTACTAAAGAATTATTTAGCCAAGCAGGTTTAGATTTTAACACCTATAAAAATAAAGCCATGCTTGGACCAATTAACAAATCATTAGGTTTAACCGCGACAGCTTCAGTAAAAAGTACTATTAAGCGCTCTACATCACATAACTTTATTGCAACGTTACCGGGTAGTGAAACTCCAGATGAGCAATTACTATTAACCGGCCATTGGGACCATATGGGTAGTGATGACAATTTAGCAGGCGACAAGGTATACAATGGTGCTCATGATAACGCTACAGGTATTGCCGGTATCATTGAAATAGCAAGAGCTCTTGGCAGTTTAGATAAAGCGCCAAGACGCTCAGTTACCGTAATAGCGACAACAGCTGAAGAGCAAGGATTATTAGGCTCTAAATATTATGCTGAAAACCCAGTTTACCCATTAGCAAAAACAGTTGGCGTACTAAACTTAGATAGCTTGAATATTTTAGGTAAAACCAAAGATTTAGTGGTCAATGGCTTAGGTAAATCAGAAATGGAAAATTACCTTAAAGTTGCAGCTAAAAAGCAAAATAGAGTGTTAGTAAAAGAAACCAATCCAGCAGCGGGTAGTTATTACCGTTCAGATCATTTCAATTTTGCTAAAGTGGGTGTACCTTCGTTATACGCAGGTGGCGGCGGTAATCCAGTAGACGCAAAAACTGCAGAATATCGTAAGAAAACATTACCAAAAATGCGCAGTTGTTATCACCAATTGTGTGATGAATATAATCCTGAGTGGGATTTCTCTGGCGCAAGACAAGATCTACAAGTTACCTTTGATGTACTTTATCAAGTTGCAGACTCAAAAGATTGGCCGCAATGGTCTAAAAACAGTGAATTTCAACGTAAATAGGTGACCGTAGGTAATGCAAAAGTAAAAATTTGAATAAATATTCTAATTTAGACGAAATTGCTATTGATTTTTATCAACAAATATTAGATTCTCAGGGGCCGCTGTGTGAAAATCACTGCGGCCTTTTATTTATACTAATGCTCAACTAAGCCCGTATAAGCTATTGTTGTCGCCTTGAAGTTTTTATAAAGGTTTATTATTTCGATTTTGATTATTTAAGGAAGCATATTTTATGTGTTCAATTTTTTGTATTCTGGACATCAAGTCAGATGCCAGCGCGTTACGAGGACAAGCCATAGAGCATTCTCGTTTATTAAGACACCGAGGACCCGATTGGTCTGGAGTTTATTCAAATGACAATGCTATTTTAGTGCACGAGCGCTTAGCGATTGTTGATACCGAAAATGGCGCACAACCTTTATACAATCAAAATCGAAATAATGTGTTAGCTGTTAATGGCGAGATCTACAATCATAAGAACCTTGAAGCTAACTTAAATGTTGATTACGCATTTCAAACTAAATCAGATTGTGAAGTGATTTTACCTTTATACGAAGAATTCGGTGTTAATTTCATTGATAAACTACAAGGTATGTTTGCTTTTTGTTTATACAATGAAACGAGTAATAGCTACTTAATTGCTCGTGATCATATGGGAATTATTCCTTTGTACATGGGCCATGATGAACATGGTAACTTTGTTGTAGCGTCAGAAATGAAAGCGTTGATGCCTATTTGTAAAACAGTAAGTGAGTTTCCTCCGGGGCACTACTTAGACAGCAATGATGGTGAAATCAAACAGTACTACAAACGTGACTGGACTGAATTTGATGCAATCAAAGATAACACCACTGATATTGCTGAATTAAGAACATCGTTAGAAGACTCTGTTAAAGCTCATTTAATGACAGACGTACCTTACGGTGTATTATTGTCAGGTGGTTTAGATTCTTCATTAATATCATCAATTACACAAAAATTTGCCGCTCGACGTATTGAAGAAAATGACCTTTCTGAAGCATGGTGGCCAAAGGTTCATTCATTTGCATGTGGTTTAGAAGGTAGCCCTGATTTAATTGCTGCACAAAAAGTAGCAGATTCAATTGGTACTATTCATCATAGTATTACTTTTACCGTACAAGATGGTATTGATGCGTTAAAAGAAGTGATTTATCACATTGAAACCTACGACGTAACCACAATTCGCGCATCAACACCTATGTGCTTAATGGCGCGTAAAATAAAAGCAATGGGCATTAAAATGGTGTTGTCAGGTGAAGGCGCCGACGAGATCTTTGGTGGTTACTTATACTTCCATAAAGCACCAAATGCACAAGAATTCCATGAAGAATTAGTTCGCAAATTAGATAAACTACATATGTTTGACTGTTTACGTGCCAACAAGTCTATGTCGGCTTGGGGTATTGAAGCTCGAGTACCATTTTTAGATAAAGAGTTCATGGATGTTGCGATGCGCATTAATCCAGAAGACAAAATGTGTAAAGATGGCAAGATCGAAAAGCACGTCCTGCGTGAAGCGTTTGAAGGTTATTTACCAGAAGAGATTTTATGGCGTCAAAAAGAGCAATTCTCTGATGGTGTTGGTTACTCTTGGATTGATAGTTTAAAAGAACATGTTGAAGAACAAGTATCTGATAAGCAATTGGCTAATGCAGAGTTTAAATTTCCACACAACACACCAGATACAAAAGAGGCATACTTCTACCGCACTATTTTTGAAGAACACTTTCCTCTAGCATCTGCTGCTGAATGTGTACCAGGTGGTAAATCAGTGGCTTGTTCGACTGAAACAGCGCTTGCTTGGGATGAAAGCTTTAAAAATATGGCTGATCCTTCTGGCCGTGCTGTACAAGCGGTGCATAACGAAAGTTACTAGTAGCACATTCAACAGGCTCATTTTAAAAAGGCTATAGATGATATCTATAGCCTTTTTTACGTCCGAATGAATTCGGACCAACCATGGAAATTAACCGGATATAAACGCTGGTTGGCGTGAATTTATTCGCGCGTAATGGCGAAGCCAAAGGTGAATAGCTTAAGCAAAATTTCCAGCAGGAACATTGTCAGGAGTTGCTGTTAAGTTAGTAATGTACTGATGCAAGTATTCAGAATCTTTCCCTACTCCACCTAGAGTCGCAGAACCTCGAGTATGCATCCAAGGTAAACCGATAAAATATAATCCTTGCACGGCAGATACGCCGCGATAATTTTCAGGGTAACCTTGCTCATCAAGCTTTACATTACCTAACCAAGAAAAATCTGGCTTGTACCCTGTTGCCCAAACAATGTTTTTTATACTGTGCACTTCTGTATCACTAAACGTGATTGAATTAGACGTAGCAGCAACGGTTCGGCCAACTTGCTTAATATTACTTTTTTTGAGTAGTTTTTTAACATTTGTGCCAATAACTGGTTGCATGCGTTTAGCAATTTGTTTGCCTAAATATGAGTATTTCGACAAAGATAAAACACCGATATTTTTAAGCCACCACCATAACGTTTTGCCTAAAAATGACTGTGGCAATGACGCTAAGCTATTTATGCCAGAGCTGTAGCAAGTACGATCAGTCTCAGAAATTTCAGCTAAAATTTGTACAGCAGAGTCTCCGCCTCCCACAACTAACGTGTCCCCTTGTTGTAATTGCTTAGGGCCCTTGTAGGCTGAACTATGTAATTGGGTAATACCAGCGTCGATATTAGCTGCACAATCAGGAATAAAAGGCGTATGAAATGGACCTGTAGCGACAACTACATTTTTACAATGCAGCTCGCCCATAGAAGTATCTAGAGTATAGGTTTGGTTATTTTTATGTAATGCTTGAACGGTCGTTTTAAGCTGTATAGGTAGCTTAAACTTTGATACATAATTAGTTAAATAAGCGGCAACATCAACTTTCGTTGGATATTCATTAGGGCCTTGATAAGGAAGACCTGGAAGACCGTTATACTGCTTTGGCGTAAATAACGTTAAAGAATCCCAACGATTTAACCAAGCGCTGCCAATTTCGTTACCACTGTCGACAATTAAAAAACTAACATCTAGTTTTTTTAATTGATAACCCATAGCTAACCCTGCTTGGCTACCACCTACCACAATATAATCGTACATACTTTACCGTTTATTAAGAATTCGAGCGCATGCTAACAAATTTGGCGCTAAATTTGCATTATTTTGATAAATTAACACAACAAAGCGTGCCTTGAAATCTGTACACTAGACGTAAATAGGTTTTTATTTTCTACTGTTATAGGCTTTTTTACCGTTAATGTAGTAATGTAAATTTATAAATTTAACTCTTGAACCTTGGAAATTATTTTGACAAATTTTGCTTTTAAAATATCCGCGCTAGCTTTCAGCCTATCTAGCTTACTAGCGTGTTCCGAACCGACAAAAAATGAAACAAAAATGGTTCTGGATGGAGCACAAATCGCGCAAAAGTATATAATTATAGATGGTCATATTGACGTCCCCTACCGACTGGAAGAGCAATGGGCTGATGTTACTAAAGCCACTGATGGCGGAGATTTTGATTACCCAAGAGCAAAATCCGGCGGCTTAAACGCGCCATTTATGTCTATTTATATTCCGCCTGCTTTTGAACTTAGTGGTGGATCTAAACAAGTCGCCGACAAATTAATTGATTCGGTTGAGTCTATTGTAAACAGTGCACCTGAAAAATTTGCAATAGCTACCAGCGTAAGCGATGTAAAAAAACACTTTCAGCAAGGCTTAATATCACTGCCTATGGGTATGGAAAACGGCAGCCCAATAGAAGGTAAAATTGAAAATTTAAAACATTTCTATGACCGTGGTGTGCGCTACATAACCTTGACCCATTCAAAAACGAACCATATATCAGATTCATCATATGATCCCCTACGCCCAGCGAGCGGCCTTACTAACTTTGGAAAAAGTTTAGTAAAAGAGATGAACTACATTGGTATGATGATAGATGTATCACATATCTCTGATGATGCATTTTATCAAGTCATGAGTATATCTAAAGCTCCTGTTATTGCATCTCATTCCTCTGCGCGAAAATTCACTCCTGGTTTTGAACGAAATATGAGTGATGATATGTTGCTGAAGTTAAAAGAAAACGGTGGTGTAATTCAAATAAACTTTGGCTCTTCATTTATTTCGCAAGCGGCCATAGAGCACAAAGACGCTTATAAATTAAAGTTGAATGAGTTTATGGCGCAAAATACGGTTACACCTAACAGCGATGAAGTAAAAGCATTTAGACAAGAATACCTAGTTAACACGCCCTTTCCATTTGCTTCAACTGATGATGTTCTCGACCATTTTGACCATGTAGTTAACCTTATCGGTATTGATCATGTAGGGATTGGCTCAGATTACGACGGTGTTGGGGACAGCTTACCAACTGGTTTAAAAGATGTATCTAGCTACCCTAACCTGATAGATGGTTTATTAAAACGAGGTTACAGTGAGAAGGATATAGAAAAAATCCTTTCAGGCAATGTATTTAGGGTTTGGCAAATGGTTGAAGATTTTTCTAATAACTATAGTAATTAACAACTCGCTAGGTATTTTCCATGAAAAATGTATTTTTTATGTCCTCTTGGGTTTTAAAGCCAGTAAGAAATCTACTGCAAGAGCATCAGATAGATATTAAACAGACATTTGACAAAGCTATGTTTCCCAAATCAGCCATATCAAAAGATGATGCTGTGATCAGTTGGGCTTGTATTCGCCGAATGTTTAGAATTATTGAAGAAGAAATTGGCATTGTTGATTTTGGTTTTGACTTAATAACTAAAGTTAAAATCCATCACATTAGCCATTATCTAAACTATATTGCAGCCAGCAGTGCTACGGTTGAAGATGCGTTAAAAGGTTTTATTGAACTTAATAACGATTCAGCCAATAACGCTGAAATGTATTATGAAAAGTCTCCATCTGGTCTTTGGTTTTGTTTTAGTCAACGTCAATATTCTGATACCCAATTTCATACATTTGAACAAATGTTTATCGCAACCTTCATCGAAATTGTTCGTTATTATACTGCCAGTGAATGGCTTCCAAAAGAGGTTGGACTAACCTCAGACATTCCTAGTTTGCTTAAGCATGACTATGTTAGCAAGGCACAGTTGTATTTAAATCACAGCAGTAACCGGATACTTGTAGAACAAGATGTATTAAACAAGGCTCCTAATGCGACAGGTATAAAGCGTTCTGATTTACCTGTTTATCGCGATGATATTATTGGCGAGCTTACCCTGGTCTTAACCCCATACTTACAGGACTTTATACCTACCCTGCCACAAGCGGCATTGATCACAGGTGTAAGTGAGCGCAGCTTACAACGCTATTTACATGATAGAGGACTTACATACCGAAAATTAATTGAGTTATTACGTATAAACATGGCGAAGCAACTGCTTAAAGAAAGCCGCTATACAATTTCAATGATTGCCGAGAACTTGCATTATAGCCACTATAATAATTTTAGCCGTGCCTTTCGCGCTGCAACCTCAATGTCACCAAGCCAATATAGAAAACAGCATAGCTAAATTCTAATTAACAGGTTGCTTTCTCACTCCATTTAGCCCACACACAACAAAATGACCTGCATTTTCAACGATTTGATATTAAAGAATGTTATGGTATGCAATCGCATGTAATGGCGTTAAATGATATACATTTACAATTTCATATCTCTATAATCCCTGCAATTAATTTGTCTAGCAGACATGTTCCAAGGAAATAAAGATGAAACTTGTAAATAAAATTACTGCAATCGCATTAGTAGCGGCTTTAACTTCAATACCGGCATTGGCTTCTGATGAAAAATCAGCTGATGAAATGGCAAAAGAGTTAGCTAATCCAAACAACCCAAATGCAACATTAAACTTTAAATACCAATATCAGGAAATGAAAACAGGGCAAGCAAATCAAACTATTGTTTTCCAACCATCTATGCCATTTACATTAGATAACGGCGATATGATGTTTTTCCGTCCGGCAATCCCATTAATGGTTGACCTGCATACAGGCCTTGATGGTAATGGCAACTGGCAATCTGAAACTGGTATTGGTGACATAAGTTTCGATTTAATGTACGGCGGTGCAACTAAAACAGGCATGATTTGGGGGGCAGGTGCGCTTACCTCATTGCCCACTGGTGATAAAGATTTAGGTATGGGAGAAACCACAGCTTTCGGTCCTGAGTTTATTGTAGCTCAACTAGGTAAAACGTCTGTTTTGGGTGTTCACTCTTCGCACGTATGGGATGTAAGTGGTGATATCGATGTAAGTCGCACGAATACCAAGGTGATTGCTGTCTACCTTCCTGGAGGTGGTTACAATATTGGTACAAGTCCTGATATTGCCTATGATCACGTAGCAGACCAATGGACAATTCCAGTGAACCTTTCTGTAGGTAAAACCGTAATGCTGAACGATCGCGCTTGGAAATTCAGCGTTGGTATCAACTACTATGTTGAACACAACGAAGAGTTTGGCCCAGATTGGATGATTGAATTTACCGTAGGCCCGGTTGTAGAAAATGTAATTAATAATTGGTTTTAATTATTGTTCTATACCTGAAATGTTTATAGATTTACAAAGGGACGATGTTCGTCCCTTTTCCATGTATTACCATGTAATAAAACGCTTTTAAATTTTGGTTTATTTGTTTAAATATATTAAAACTAGTTAACTCTACTCTAACCACACTCAAGCCTGAAAACATAAAATTACAATTATTTAACATATAAATCAACAACCTGTAAAAAATTGTCTTGGCGTAAAATGATATGGAACTTGTCTATTTTTACAACTAAGATACGCCCAATTAATAAATTAGATAAGTTTACAGGTAACCCCTATGCAAATGAACAAACTATTAACTGCAGCAACATTGGTTGCTTTAATTGCCAGTGGCAATACAATTGCTAAAGAAGTAAGTGCTGATGAAGCGGCAAAAGAGCTCGCTAACCCAAATACTGCAATGGCAAGTATGACATTTAAAAATCAATATAAATCCTATGATGATGGCAGCGAAGTTAAACTGACGTTATTCCAACCGTCTTTACCGTTTACAATGGACAGTGGCGATAAAGTTATTTTTCGGCCTGCAGTTCCAATTATTCATGATAATCGTTCTGATGAATCTGGAATTGGTGATATTGGTTTCGATTTAGTGTTCGCTCCAAAGCAAGAAGACCCAACGTCTCTAATGGCTTTCGGTATGGTTGGTTCTTTACCAACAGGCAGCTCTGATGTTGGTGGTGGTGAAGTAACAGCTGTTGGTCCTGCATTATTTTTAGGTAAATTTAAAGCAGATGGTACGGGCTTAATCGGTGCATATACGTCTCACCTTGAAAGTATCGATGAAGGTGAGTTAGGTAACGCCGGTAAAATGAGCGTAACATCTTCACAATTAATGTGGATAAACATTGAGCAAGGTGGTTGGACTTGGGGCTCTGCACCAAAAGTTGAATATAATCACGAGATTGAAGATGACAAATTAACATTACCAGTTAACTTTACGGTCAGTAAAACCACGATTTTAGGTGGTCGTGCTTGGAAGTTTGGTATGGACTTTGATTATTATGTAGAAAAGAATGATCTTTACACTCCTGATTACATGATCACGTTTTCAATCACGCCAGTTGTTGAAAACGTAATTAACACCTGGATACATAATTAAACTTGTATGGTTATTACAAACTTAATCAGCTGAAGTGAGTCAATTACCAGCCATCCATGGCAAATTGACATTCCTTCATCCCTGAAGTAAAAAAAGGCAGAGTTAAATAGTTATTAACTCTGCCTTTTTTATATTTGTGACATTTTCGAACGGCTAGTCTATTTTATTAAACTGTAAATCCCAAACACCGTGACCTAAATTTTGACCGCGATTTTCAAATTTAGTTAATGGGCGTGAATCAGGGCGTGGCACATAATCTTGAGTGTCAGACAAGTTATTAAACCCAGGAGCCGTTTTCATGTCTTCTAACATACATTCAGCGTAGTTCTCCCAATCTGTTGCCATATGGAATACACCGTCAACTTTTAACGCACCACGAATGCTTTCAATAAACTCAGGTTTTACAATGCGGCGTTTATGATGCTTAGCTTTATGCCAAGGATCCGGGAAAAATAATTGCACTGTATCAACAATGCCTTTTGGAATACACTCGGCTAATATTTCGATTGCATCATGCTCATACACTTTTAAGTTTGTTACGCCTTCAGCCTCGGCTTCGGCTATACACGCACCAACACCTGGACGATGTACTTCAATTCCAATAAAGTTTTGCTCTGGTGCTGCTTTGGCCATGGCAACTAAAGACTTGCCCATACCAAAGCCAATTTCCAAGGTAATAGGATTATTATTACCAAATAATGTTTCAACATCTATTATGCCGTCGCTATGGTTTAAGCCCATAGTATCCCACAGAGTGTCTAATGCACGAGCTTGGGCTTTCGTTAATCGACCTTCACGCTTAACAAAACTGCGCACTTTACGAATGTATTTACCTTCCGCTTCTGCTTGCTCAATGGTTTTGTGCTGTTGTTTAGGCTGGTTGTCGTTTGGCGTATCGTTGCTCATAGAGTTACTCATAAAATCGTTTAGTTTGGTCGAAAAATGCTTCATACCGAAGATAAGGTCGCGGATAATACCACGTTCATTAATTGCTTAGCAATTCTAGCTATGGAATCGTAGAGGAAAAAAAAGGACTTATAAAAGTCCTTTTTAATACTTAATGGAAACTAGGCCCACCAAACATCATATAGTTCAGATACTGTTACTGATTTAGCGCCAGCATTAGTTAACCATGCTTCAACGGCTTTGCGATTTTCTTCAGTACACTTACCAAGCTTTTGAGTACATACCAAGCCATGCCAAATTAAATCACCTTCGCCACCAAAACCTAAACCGTTTGGCTCAATAACTTCGTCAAAGAATTTATCCATAAATTCATCAATCGTTTCATCAGTAGTGCCTTCAGCAAATTGCCAAGCTAAGTCAAAGCCTAACTCTTGAAACTCATCAACTCGCATTTTTTTACGTAAACGACGGCTACGATTACTTACTTTCTCTGTCATGATAAACCTTAATAAATGTAGAAATAAAATTCAGTAATTCCTTATTTCAAATTAAATAATAGGAATAATGTACTGTATGGGGCGAAGAATAGTGCTAAATGAATAAATTGCCAAGTATTATTAGTCACATTTGCAAATATATTTGTCGTGGATCAACGCATGTAAAAGCGCTACACTCGCGGTTAGAGCAATATAATAACAATAATGATCATCATGTCTTTTAGCGAAAACGTATTAACTTGGTTTGCAAGCCAAGGCCGCAAACACTTACCTTGGCAGCAAAGTAAAACTCCTTATAGTGTTTGGATTTCAGAAGTAATGCTCCAACAAACTCAAGTGGCTACTGTTATCCCCTTTTACCAACGATTTATGAGTAGTTTTCCTGCTATTTCAGATCTAGCCAATGCTGATGAAGACTTGGTATTGCACCACTGGACAGGACTTGGTTATTACGCACGAGCTCGTAACCTACATAAAGCAGCAAAAATAATTCGTGATGATTATAATGGTATATTCCCTGATAACATTGATGACGTTATTGCCTTACCTGGAATTGGCAGAAGCACCGCTGGCGCAATATTATCTCTGGCGCTTAATCAGCACCACCCTATTCTTGATGGTAATGTTAAACGAGTATTAGCTCGCTACCATATGGTATCCGGATACCCTGGGCAAAGTTCCTTTGATAAGCAGCTGTGGCTGTTATCAGAAAAACTGACTCCGGAGCAAGGCGTTGCTAATTTTAATCAAGCAATGATGGATTTAGGCGCTATGCGCTGTACACGCAGCAGACCAAGTTGCACTGAATGCCCACTAAAAGCAAACTGCCAAGCATTTTTCCATGAAAAACAAGCTGAATTTCCGGGTAAAAAACCTAAAAAAGAAAAGCCAGTTAAGCAAACAATCATGGTGATATTTACCAATGAAGATTCGGTATTAATGTATAAACGCCCACCAACCGGTATTTGGGGTGGTTTATGGAGCTTTTTTGAAATACAAGACATCAATCAATTAGCCGATCTTACAACTGAACTAGGCTTTAGCATAACCAGCCAAACTGAACTAAATGGTTTTAGGCATACCTTTTCCCATTTTCACTTAGATATTAAGCCTCTAAAAGTGGTAATTGGGAATATTAATGACAATGCAAATAACATAATTATTAATGAAAATGATCAACAGCTTTGGTACCATCTGCAACGCGGAGCAAATGTAGGATTAGCCGCATCAAGTAAAACGTTATTATCATTAATCAATGAAAGTATTATTGAACAATCAATCAAAGAGAAGCAATTATGAGCCGTAAAGTATTCTGTCAGCATTTCAATAAAGAAGATGATGGTTTAGATTTTCAATTTTACCCAGGTGATATTGGAAAAAACATTTTCGATAACATTGGTAAAGAAGCTTGGGGATTGTGGCAAAAGAAACAAACCATGCTGATTAATGAACATAAGCTATCAATGATGAATCCTGAAGATAGAAGTTTTTTAGAAACAACTATGGTTGCCTATTTATTTGAAGGTAAAGAGCCAGAGATTGAAGGTTATACTCCAGAGAAAAAATAAGCTTTGTAAAAAAAACGCTAATTAATCGTCTTATTTTGGTCAATAAACCACTAGATTGAATTAAAAATAGCCAAACAAACATTTATTTGAAAAAAGTAGTTGACTGAATAACAGAAAAACAGTCTAATAGCGCCCGTCTTCAAGGCAAAGCCAAAAGCTTAGTCAACGAAGCGCCCCGATAGCTCAGTTGGTAGAGCAGCGGATTGAAAATCCGCGTGTCCCTGGTTCAAATCCGGGTCGGGGCACCATTAATTTCAGAGACAATGATTTATTGTTGTTTCGGTGCCAAGATACGATAACTCAAGTTTTAGATTTGGTTTGAATATCGCACACAGTTTTGTGTGCCGACTTAGCTCAGTTGGTAGAGCAACTGACTTGTAATCAGTAGGTCGCCAGTTCGACTCCGGCAGTCGGCACCATTCATATCAAAGCCCTAACATTTGTTAGGGCTTTTTTATTTGTCTAAAATAATTATATGAACAGGCCTACTGATTGAATCAGTATCCAGTATAAGAGCGGCAGTTCGACTCCGGCAGTCGGCACCATTCATATCAAAGCCCTAACATTTGCTAGGGCTTTTTTATTTGTCTAAAATAATTATATGAACAGGCCTACTGATTGAATCAGTATCCAGTATAAGAGCGGCAGTTCGACTCCGGCAGTCGGCACCATTCATTAAGAAACCTTAGTTTAAACGCTAAGGTTTTTTTTCGTCTGCAATAAAGTCGAACAAAAATAGTTCGGTTCAATCCCCAGGCACTCATCACCATTCATTAAGAAACCTTAGTTTAAACGCTAAGGTTTTTTTTCGTCTGCAATAAAGTCGAACAAAAATAGTTCGGCTCAATCCCCAGGCACTCATCACCATTCATAACCAAGCCTCAACAGAAATGTTGAGGCTTTTTTATTTGTCTAAAATAATTATATGAACAGGCCTACTGATTGAATCAGTAGCCAGTATAAGAGCGGCAGTTCGACTCAATCCCTAGGCACGACTGCATGGATGCAGGAGGTAGAGCGACGCAGGATGCCAAAGCCGAGTCGGAACCATTTACAACAAGCCCTAGCTAGAGTACTAATTTTACCTAGGGTAAATGAATTTATCGATTAGTAAAAAACTTATTCTTAAATTTGAACAAGCCTCAATATGTCTTATAAGTCAGCAGTACCGCCTTGAAATTGTTTATTTTTAACTCTGCGGTAACATAAGTATATATTTTGTGTGTGCTATATTGAGTTATAAGTATTAAATATGATGCTACTACTAGAGGTTGTAATAAACGAGTGACATTTTCCATTAAATATGGCGTTGCTATCATGTCTATAGGAGAACCATGATATGAGTGACAATGAATCAGGTAAATTAATCAGTAAAAGAGAACAACGTCACCATTCTCTGTTTTCTGAATTGCCGCTTGGAGTTATTGAGCAAGATTGGTCAATGATTAAAAAGAAAATTGATAAATTAAATGCTGAAGAAATTGAAAATTTACCTCTGTATTTTAAAAATAACCCACTTTTTTTACGCAGCCTAGTAGATTCAATCAAAATTAACTGTGTTAATGATAGTATTCTGAAAATATACGGTGCGAATTCCGAGGCTGAATTTCTTAAGGCGGAGGAAAATGCTGAAGGTTGGTGGGATGAAGAATGGGAAAATCTTTACGCATCTGAGATTTCAGCTCTCGCCAGTACTAATAAGATTAACTATCAAGAACTCAAAGAAAGTCGCATGGATGGTTCTATATTTGATGTACGTCTGATCACCCGTCTTGTCAGTGGTGATGAGGATACTTGGCAGAGAATTCTTACGATTGTTGAGGATGTAACCGAACGTAAAACCTATGAAGCCGAATTAATCAAAGCTCATCAAAAATTAAAAGACAAGCAAAGGCAACTGGTGCATTCCGAAAAATTAGCTTCTGTTGGTCTGTTAGCCGCGGGTGTGGCGCATGAAATTAATAACCCTAACGGATTTGTTAAAAGTAATTTAGAAGCATTAGCCGATTACAAAAACAGCATTAACGCCGTTTTTCAAGTGTACTCCGAATTAGAACAAGCGCTTATGCTACATCAGGAAATACTAAATGAGTCAGAGATAGGTGAATTATTAAATAATGTTTTGGAAATAAAGCAGCAACAGCATCTGGATTATATATTGTCGGATATACCCAAGTTGCTAGATGATTCTATTAATGGCACTGTCCGAATTCAAAAAATAGTGATGGATCTTAAACAATTTTCCCGGGTTGATGATACGGGACTAAAATGGGTCGATTTGAATGAAGAAGTAATAGAAACTGCACTTCGTATAGTGTGGAGCGAGTTGAAGTACAAATGTAAGTTGAACAAATCATTGGCTCCATTGCCAAAGTATAAGTGTCGTCCTGGTGAATTAGGGCAAGTTATCATGAACCTTTTGCTTAATGCTGGTCACGCGATAGGCGTTAAAGGTGAAGTGAGTTTAACAAGTGAAATAACCGATATGGCAATTAATATAAGCGTTGCGGATACAGGCTTAGGTATTACTGAAGACGATATATTGAAGATATTCGATCCATTTTATACATCTAAAGAAATTGGCAAAGGCATCGGTTTGGGATTATCTATTTCTCAAAGCATTGTTGAAAAACATGGAGGCACCATATCAGTCGATAGTGATGTAAATAAAGGCACGGTTTTCACCGTTTCTTTACCCTTAGATTAATATGAGCAATATTTTATATGTACCCACTTAAAATTATTCAAACAACTACTGTAAAGTTTCACCAGTAAGCTAACTCCGCAGAGGAAAATAATTGCAGAAAACTTGATATTGAAACCACAGATGTCGAAAGGCATTGTGAATATCGTTTTTCAGGAAAAATTGAGACTTAACTTGAAGTCCATCTTCCAAAGGGATTTACATGAGTGTTCAATCAAACAAATAATTTAGTGCAACTTCTCAATGTCGAATTCTTTTTATGGTTTTATGTTCGCAAAAGTCACTCAAGGCTGTGTAAACGAAGTTACAGGTTTACAAACAATAGCGAAATAGCACATATGTTACATTTAAATTACAAAAATACGCATACTTAAACTCACCTGTTACTTATTGATATTTATCATAAATTATAAAGCATTGAGTTCAAAACCAGTTATCAATATTAAGTCGTATTGTATTTGGCTTGTTGGCTTATTTTAAAAAATGTATTCTCGATTTATATATTTAAGTCTACCCTTAAAGCTTATGAATAATATTCAAAATAATACCGAATACAACACACAGAAAAAATCTAAAAACATTATGCAAGGTTTTGTAGTCGTTACCCTATTTTTATTTTGCATTGGTTTTGTTGCTTGGTGGAGTTTAAGTAATTTATTTACATCAATTGATCGTTATGCAAAAGCGGGACAACTTCTAATCACCCTCGACCAAGCTCGATTACACGAATTAACCTTTACCCGAGATAACTCCTCTATCGAAGCAGAAAAATCAAGAGAAACAATTAACCAGTCTCTACGATTAGTTAATGATTTTCATGTTCAAGACCTTGCTTATGGTGATGAAACGGCAAAACTAGTTAATTGGATAGAACAATATCAAAAAGGCTTCGAAAGTTATGTAGCCCTTAATAAGAATAAAACTCATAGCAGAGAAATGATGGTTGAACAAGCCAGAAAAGCCTCTCTAAGCGCTGAATCGATTCAGAATTTACAGTCTAAATACATAAATTTAGATAAAGATTCAATATCAATAAACCGCAAAAAAATGAAAGAAATCACTAAAAATGCATCGCTGTCTTATGAATTATCTTTATCAATTAGTGCGATTAAAAATTATGGCAAAGAATATTTACTATTTAGAAATCAAAGTAACTATGAACAGTTAATTGTCGAATTAGGAAAATTAAACAGTAATATATTAAAGTTATCTAGCAGTATTAAAAACGAAAGAAGTTTAAGTCTACTAACTCGTTTACAAAAAGCCAAAGAGAAATACCGCCTATCTTTACAAGACTTACTTGCGTTAAAAAATGAAAAAGAAATATTTGCCGAACACCCCATTGTCCTTAATTTATCTAAGAAGGCCGACGCCCTAACACAATTATCTTTTGATTTACGTAATAACGAAATGTTAGTGCTAGAAAGTATTCAACAACAAGTCAGTGATATTGAAGAGTTAATGGCGAAACGATTAGCTTTGTCTGAAGAAGTAACCGGCTTTTCACAAACAATAAGCTTTGCTCGACAACTAGATCGTGACTTTGCACTAGCCCCAACTTTGGAGGTTAAAAAGTCTTACGCTGTACAAGTAAAACTAGCATTGAACACTTCACTTTTAGATATTCAAAAAATTCAAAGTATGTTAATTGAAGACGATGAAAAACAAATATTTTTATCCGTATACACCAATGTAAAATCTTACTTAGAAAACTTTAATACAGTTGTTGCTGTTGTATCTGAATTAGATGATATTGCTTCTAATATGGTTAAATCTGCAGAAAACGCAGGTAATACTTTGCTTGAAATCAGAGGGCAGCGATTTGAAGAGATGGCAGAAGAAAGAAGAGTAGCAAATTATATGATGTACGCTGGAATTCTATTTTTTATCGCTATAACACTATTAATATTTTTAATACGTAAATCACAGCTAGCATTAATTCATTTAACATCGATTTCAAGTCAAGCGCATACCGAAGCACAAAAGGCTAATCAAGCAAAATCACAATTTCTAGCGAATATGAGTCATGAAATTAGAACACCAATGAACGCCATAATAGGTATGAGCCATTTAGCGTTAGACAGTGGGCTTGATAAGCAACAACGCAATTATATAACCAAGGTCAACTATTCAGCGAAATCTCTTTTAAATATTATCAATGACATTTTAGATTTTTCAAAAATAGAAGCAGATAAAATAAAAATAGAATCTATCGACTTTTCATTAACTCAAGTACTAGATGATGTCGCTAACCTAGTGAAAATTGATACAGAAGAAAAAGGGATCGAATTAAAGATTAGTGTTGAAAATAACGTACCTCAACAGTTAATTGGTGATCCATTACGATTAAAGCAAATATTATTAAACTTGAGCAGTAATGCCATCAAATTTAGTGAACAGGGAGAAGTTGCAATTAATATTAACTTATCTCATCAAACTGAAGATAACGTCGAACTCGAGTTTAACATTGTAGATAATGGCATTGGTATGAGTGCCCAACAATTAAACAAATTATTTCAATCGTTCTCCCAAGCTGATATGTCTACAACTCGTCGCTATGGTGGCACTGGACTGGGTCTTGCTATCTCTAAACGACTCGTCGAACTTATGGGGGGAGATGTTTCGGTGTCTAGCACCGTAAATCACGGTTCAACCTTTACGTTCACTTTACAGCTAAAGAAAAGCTTAATATCAGAGACCGATTTTAAACGAATTTCGTTATCAAAAGAGTCAACAGAAAAAAATAATAAAGCCGCGGTGGATAAACTGCTAAATGCTAATATTTTATTGGTAGAAGATAATCTACTTAACCAAGAACTTGCAAAAGATATATTACAGCGTCATCGGATAAATGTTGATATTGCCAATAATGGTATTGAGGCTGTGAACATGATCAAAGAGAAAATTTATGACGGGGTATTAATGGATTGTCAGATGCCTGTTCTGGATGGTTATCAAGCAACTAAAATTATCAGAGAACAACCAGAATTTTCACAACTTCCTATTATTGCCATGACCGCTAATGCAATGGTCGGCGAAAAAGAGAAAGTCATCTCTGTAGGAATGAATGATATTATTAATAAGCCCATTGATATACCTGTTATGTTTGAAACTATGGCAAAGTGGATTATTACAGACAACAATATTAATCATTTATCTCTCTCAACAAGTGAGGAAGTTTCAGATAAGCCCCATACATCATTAGAAACAAAACTGGCATCGTTATCTGGAATTGACTTGGCCGCAGCAATAGATATGACAGATGATGTTGATTTTTACTTCGACCTGTTGAATGGCTTTTGTGATGCTTACCCTAGTGTTGATCCTAAGTTATTTTCAATTCCCATAGATTGGACCACTTGCTACGAACATATTCATTCTATTAAAGGCACATCTGGAAATTTATGCCTTACATTTATTTTTAATTGCTGTACAGAGGTCGAAAAATCTTATTATGAAAGAAATGAAAATAGTTTCATTGAATCCATAAACACACTTAAGAATTTATTAGAGGAACTTTCCGTTAAAGTTAGAGAAATAAAATAGTAGCATTATGAGACGTAAATCATCGTCAACAAAATACCGAAGGGACTAATTATTTTTCCATATACGATTAATGATACACTGCATCATTAATCGTATTTTTGATACCAAACGAATATCTGACATCAAAAATCATCACAACAAAACTTACTCTTTATCCCCCTTGTACAGTCAGGTACACCTAAATTCAAAACGAAGCATTGACAAAAATCTTGAGCTGTTAATTTGTCTTTATAAATAAAACTCTCTTCGTATTTTAATCATTATCGAAAACAATGCGTTACAAACTTTATAAATTTGTTAAAAGGGTATATCTTTTAAGTATTCCAGTCTCAGGTAATACTCAATGCTTTCTAGATTAAATATTGGCGCAAAAATGACGCTAGTTTTCTCCACAGTTTTTATCATAATGTTATTTAGTGTTGGTCTATCGATAAAAGACCTGCAAATGAGTAGCGCAGATTTTAAGTCTTACCGTGATTTTGCCCGTAAAAGTGTGCTCTCAGGTCGAGTGCAGGCCAATATGTTGATGGCCTCAAGAGCTGCAGGAAATTTTCTCAAAACACGTGATGAGAATTATTATGATGTTTTTCAAAATCGCATAGCACAAGCAAAGCGTTTCGCCGTTGAACAGCAAGACGTATTAAATGATGATACCCGTAAAGCACTCAGTATCGATTTAGTAAACAGTATTGACCAATATCGCAGCGCTTCACTGCAAGTATTCAAACTTCTTCGCCAGCGTGACATCATTTTAACTCAACGCTTAGATCCACAAGGGATCAAAATGCGTAAAAATATTGAATCAATTATGATATCAGCCTTTGCGGATCAAGATGCAACCGCATCCTATCATGCAGGTAAAGCGTTAGAAGGTGTACTGCTTGGCCGCCTTTACGTTTTAAAGTTCTTAGACAAAAATAAAAAAGCTAATGTGGACCGTGTTCGAAGTGAATTAGGTAAAGGCTTTGAAGAAACACTGCAAGATATAATAGACAATATTGATAACCCTAAGCGCAAGTTATTGCTAGCTGAATTTATTGATGCTCGTCTTTTTTATCTTGAATCTTTTGAGCAAATGGTAGAAATAATTTATTCTCGTAACGAATTGGTCTCACAAGAGATGTTACCTCATGATCAAAAAATTGCAGAAATATCAGAGAAAATTAAACTTTCCTTAAAAAAAGCTCAAGATACTTTAGGCCCGCAAGTTCAAAAGCGTAATGATGAAAGCGTGGTTACGGTTATTTTCACTTCTTCAATTGTATTAATACTTACAATTATCATGGGGTGGATTATTATTCGCGCCATAACTAAGCCGATTAAGGGCTTAGTAAAAGTAGTAGAAAATGTTCAAAAAACCGGGGATTTATCGTTACGTTTTGAAAATAATAATAAAGATGAAGTTGGATTAATTTCTGATGCCTTTAATCGATTTTTAAAAAGCCTAGATGTAAAAGCTGAAGTAGCCAAAAATGTTGCCCGTGGTAATTTATCAACCAAAGTATCATTATTATCAGCTAAGGACTCTTTAGGCCAGTCTTTCCAAATGATGCTTAAAAGTTTATTAAGTAAAGAAAAAGCGTTAAAAGAAATCAGTTTAGGTAGTGTAGATTTTAATGTTGAAGCTGAGTCAGATGAAGATGAATTATCATTAATGCTGAACAAAATGATCATCGATATGAGAGAAATTGCTGAAAAGGCCGACATCATTGCCAGTGGTAATTATGATGTAGAAATAATACCTCGCTCGAATAAAGATATTCTCATGCAATCTCTAGCGCGAATGACAAGAATTTTGCAAGAAAACGTTGAAAAATCAGCAATGGAACACTGGCTAAAAACAGGCCAAAGTATTGTAAATGATGAGGCACGGGGAAACCTTTCGGAAGAGCAATTATCCAATAGCATTATAAGTGCTCTTTGTCAGCATATGAACATGCGAGGCGGTGTTTATTATAGTCATAACACCGCAAACGATACTCTTGAGTTTTTAACTGGCTATGCATTAAATAAAACTGCTAGTGAGTATGAAGTCGTTGAAAAAAATCAAGGGTTAGCTGGGCAAGTTCTTGCCGACAAACAAACTTTAATCGTCAATGATTTACCAGAACAATATTTTAATGTTGCTTCTTTAACTGGCAATATTGACGCTAATCATTTAATACTTTTTCCTTTAATTTACGACAGTAAGTTACTGGCTGTTATCGAACTTGTTTCTTTAACGCCAATTACAGAACAACATAAAGAATTATTAGATCTTGTAGATGAGAACATAGCAATTGCAGTAGTCAGTGCTCGTCATCGTAGCCACACAGAAAATTTATTACAAAAAACTCAATTACAAGCAGAAGATCTTGAAAATCAAAAACAAGTAATTGAGACAACAAAAGATAAATTAGAACAGGCTATGCTATTAGCTGAGCAAGCTAGTGCTTCTAAGAGTGATTTTCTTGCCAATATGTCACATGAAATACGAACACCAATGAATGCCATTATTGGTATGTCGCAATTGGCGTTAAAAACAGAGCTTAATAATAAGCAAAGAAACTATATTGAGAAAGTGCATCGTTCATCAGAATCATTACTTGGCATTATTAATGACATCCTAGATTTTTCTAAAATTGAAGCTGGCAAACTTGATATGGAAAAAATTGAGTTCCGATTAGAAGATGTATTTGATAATCTCGCAAATTTAGTCGGATTTAATGCCGAAGATAGAGGCTTGGAGTTATTGTTTGATATCCCAACGGATATTCCAACCGCGCTAATTGGTGATCCACTAAGACTTGGTCAAGTTTTGGTAAACATTGGTAACAATGCCGTTAAATTCACCGAAGAAGGTGAAGTTATTTTTAGTGTGCGTATTATCGAAGAAGATGAAAATAAAGTGATGTTACGCTTTGCCATTAGCGATACCGGCGTAGGTATTAATAAGCAGCAACAGAAAAAGCTTTTCCAATCATTCTCACAAGCAGACAGCTCTACTACCCGCAAGTTTGGCGGGACAGGATTAGGCTTAGCCATAAGTAAAAAGTTAACGGAATTAATGCAAGGTGAAATAGGTGTTGATTCTATTGAAGGCCATGGTAGTACTTTCCACTTTACCGCCGTTTTTGCAAAACAACAGGTGCAACAAAATCAGCAAATAGATACAACAGTAGAGTTGGAAGCTTTAAAAGTTTTGGTGGTTGATGATAACAGCTCTGCCCGAGAAATATTGTCTTCGATGCTAAGCAGTTTTGGTTTCATCGTTGACAGTGTTAATAGTGGCAATAAAGCAATAAATGCAATAGTAGATGCAAATGATAGCATCCCTTATCAATTAGTCGTTATGGACTGGAAAATGCCTAGAATGGATGGCGTTTCGGCAATACAAGCAATACAAAACCATAAAGGCATCAGTAATCAACCAAGCTTTATTATGGCTACCTCTTATGGTAAAGAGGAAGCAATTATTGCAGCAGAGCAAGCAAATATCGACAATGTACTGTCAAAGCCAGTTACCGCTTCAAGTTTATATGAAGCAATCATGCTTTCTCTAGGTCATGAAATTAAAAAAAGATCGCAACAAAGCCGGGCTGAAGTTTCAAATAAAGTGCTAGAACACTTAAAAGGTGCTCACCTGCTTTTGGTTGAAGATAATGAAATAAACCAAGAATTAGCTGTTGAAATACTTACGACCAATGGCATGAGTGTTGTTGTAGCAAATAATGGCCAAGAAGCAATTGATATTTTACAAGAGCAAGTATTTGATGGCGTATTAATGGATTGCCAAATGCCAGTTCTTGACGGCTATCAAGCCACTCGAAATCTTCGAGCAGAAGAAAGATTTAAAAATTTGCCAATATTAGCGATGACAGCTAATGCTATGGCTGGTGATAAAGAAAAAGTTATCGCAGCAGGAATGAATGATCATATTTCAAAACCTATTAATATACGCGATATGTTCACTACTATGGCGAAGTGGATATCCCCTAAAAATAACACCCCGAAAAAAGAAATTACACACACTAGCTCCGATGAGATTGATTCAGCACAATCGTTAATTCCTGATTCATTATTCGGTATAAACATTCAACAAGGCCTGTCAATTACACAAGGTAATACTAAGTTATACCATAGCCTGTTGGTGAAATTTAGAGACACCAACCTCGACTTTGAGGCACGTTTTTCTCAAATAGATTTGCTTTCAAACAATAACGATGACGAAGCAACTCGTTGTGCACATACTTTAAAAGGAGTTGCCGGTAATGTTGGCGCAACAAAGGTACAATCGGCGGCTGAAACATTAGAAATATCTTGTTTGAATAACGAAAATGAAGCCATCATAAAATCTCATTTAGAGTATTTAATGGAACAACTACTGCCAGTATTAGAAAGTCTTGAACAACTTCCAATAATTGCACCGAACCAAACGAGTAATTTAATTAACATTACAGATAAAGAATTAAACAAACGTTTTGTTGAATTAGATGAGTTATTAGATAACTGTGACACTAAAGCTCAAGATTTACTTACTGAGTTACAAACGTTTCAACTAGCTGATCCAATAACTGAACAACTTAAGCTAATCGCAACAGCAGTAAGTGATTATGATTTTGAAAAAGCTCAACAATTACTTAAAGCAATATAGAAAAACTAAATAAAAAAGGTAGGCTTTTTATGCTGTTTGACTGAAGTATTCAATTAAGAAACACTTCATGATTTCCGGCTACTTTAAGTTCGGGGTGTTTGGTTATTATGCTTCTAAGTTGTGGCTCTTGGCGAGGGCTTAGTTCAACTAATAAAGCAAAACGACCAGACTCAATTTCACTTTTAATCATGTCAGGGTCAACAGTATTGTTAGTATTTATAAATAAATTATGAGTTTGATTGGTAAAGAAAGTAAAAAATAACACAACAACAGCTAATGAAAACCAAACAAGGCCAAAAAGAATAAATCCATAAAAATAAGAAATTATGGTAATTAACACCGCAATGAATACCGAAAAATAAAGGTTATAGTTACCTAATAGTAATGACTTAAAAATTTCATCCGAAATTGGCATAAAGGTATCAAGGTGCTGAATACCTTGAGTTTTTGAGATAAGGTGTATCTGTGGCTTTGAAAAGCCATTATTTTCAAGCTCTGAAGATATAAGCTTCAAATCAGCTATATCGTCGCAAAGATAAAAGTGCCTCTGCATAAAATCCCTCTAAAGTTACTCGTTCATTCCTTAAATAAAATTATGGCTTATATATTCTATAGATCAAATTTAGACCCAAAATTATTGAACATTCTTTCAATTTCAATTTCAATAATCAGGTAGGTGAGAATTTAGTGCGAGGTTGAAACCTTGACAACCCTCCCTATTCGCCATCCATGGCCTGGGAGGATAAGCGCATCCTTGTGCAAAAAAAAATGAGACACCATAGTGTCTCATTTATAAAATAACTTTAAGCTTCCAGCTTGAGTTGGGTCCTAAAATAATCCATTTATCACCGCCCCACGCGATTTAAAGTCCTTATTTCCCTTTGCTCCTTGCTTTCATCCTGAAATACTCAGTCCTGTGAGCTTTAAGCTATGTCACATTAAAGTCCAATTTAATGTAAAACAATATCCATATTGTATAGCGAGCTGTCCATAAAGTTATTACCATCTATGGTATTAACAAAAATAATTGCATCCTTGCCGGTTCATCCTAAACCTGATGTCTCCTGACAAGACAAATATTAACAAACTGGTTACATTTCATAACCCATAAAGTTAAATAATTTAATCGCAATAATATTGAATTATGTTGAGTTCCTTCGAATGCCTTGTTTTATAAGGGCTTATGATTATGTGTAGGAAATAGAAGATAAAACTAATGGGATTATCCCACAACATTGTGAGATATGTCGCACATACCTTGAGGCATTTAGCTACAACACTAAAATGGTATGGGATATGTCACTCGGGAAGAGAATCTCTTTCATTCGAAATATTTTTAGGAGAATGAAGATAAAAGGTTAAAGGCGTAATGATGGTTTGTGGCATTAGCTAGTTTTAACTAATGCCACATTCGAGACATTAAGTAATTGAGTTGAGATTGTGGTTCAGATTATATTTTGTATCTGCCAAACTTAACAAAACAAACATCTATAAGCACTCCTATGGCTTTACCTGAGTTAACCTATAAGTCTGTTAATATTTAGGAAACTTGTTACAATGCTATTTTTGATTTTAAGGAACCTATGAATAATAGTAATGAGCCGCTACACGGCGTGAAACTTGAACAGATTCTAATCGAACTTGAGAAGAAAATTGGTTGGGAGAAGATGGGTGAGTTACTTAATATTCGTTGCTTCACCAATAAACCGCGTCTTAAATCCAGTTTAAAATTTCTGCGTACAACCCCTTGGGCACGCAGTAGAGTTGAAATTTTATACCTTAAAACATTTTGTAGTAAGCATAAGGCAACGGGGAAATTAATCAGGTCGATACTCGCTCAGAAAACAGCAGTAGCAGCAGAAACGACTTCCACCAGGCCCGCTCCCTTTGTTTGGCCAACATTGAAAAATAAATAGACGTGATATCTAGTGCCAGCCTGATTTGATGGATTCGACTATCACTGTTTACAAGGCTAATAAGCAAAACAGTAACGACATAATCTGCCCTCATTTCGCCAGCCCCACACAGAGATCCTATTCAGTATGTTATTCTTTATTTTCCTCTTGAAGAGACGTTGTGATCTCTTGTTCAAACCATTTAAACACCGGTGAAGTCCGTTTTTTTGCATGGTACATTAAACCAATATTTGCGTTGGTGACGTTGGCATTTAAATTATCGATGTCGATATAATGAAACAGATTTTGATCGATAAGCTTAAATAATTTTTTAGGCGCAACAAATAAAGCGTCTGACTTTTCCACTAAATCTAGAATAGGGGTAATGCTATGGCATTTTAAAATAATATTGAGCTTACCTAATTTCGTTTTTGCTTGATTTTCAAAGCGTAAGGATTGGGTATTATATTCAGGGATCAGAACTGTGCATAATGGATGCGTGACGGCCTCGGTGATATCAATAGAAGATAAATCACCAAACAAACGTTTATTTACGATAAAACCAAAATTTAATGTTGTAATGTGTTTTTCATAGATACCTTTTAATAAATTCATCGGCAAAAAACTGATTGCCATATCAACCTGATCTTCTAAAATTTGCTGGGTGGAACGTTCATTCCAGCTTAATATTTCAATAGTCAGCTTAGGCATTGTTTTTTTAAGCTGTAAATAGATTTTTGAACCAAATATTTCTGATATATAAGCATTCATGGCAATTTTTATTTTACCGTTATAGTTTTCAGGCTGAAAAATACTTTCTTCAAAAGTATCTAACAGGCTTTGATAACTGGCAGGTAAGGATTCAGCAAGCGACTGTGCTCTGGGAGACAACTTTAAGCCCTGCTTGTCTCGGTAAAACAAAGGATCATTGAGCTGTGTTCTCAATTTTGCCAGAGCTCGGCTCACCGAAGGCTGGCTAGTATCAAGTACCTCAGCTGCCCGAGACGTATTTTTTTCTTGTAATAAGGCAATAAGCACTTTTAATAAATTTAAATCAAAATCTCTTGTCGACACATAGCCTCCGTAAATACTTATACCAGTTGTATTAACTGTAGCTGTAAATCTTTAAGTCTGTTTAAAGTCATTATTCATTTTTGATATAAACACTATTCGGCTCTGCCATTACCTAGCCTGAATGTTTCAGATAAGCTTGCGTTAACTTAAATCAAGTACGAGTAAACATTATGATGAAAGGTAAATTTATTAAAACATTATTGGCAATTGCAGTTGTTGGCAGCCAGACAGAATTTGCTTCAGCGCCGCAAACATTACTTGATGGAAAAACGATTTGGGCTGAAAAGAATTTGGCTCAAAATTAAACTGACAGATATCTTATGAAAAGTTGGTAACTGTCAGATCAGGTCTGAGCTACTACAATTTAATTAAGACCTACTTACTAAAGAGAACTTATTATGAAAGCATTCACTAAAACATTACTTGCTCTAGCTACTACGGCTTTACTTTCAACTACTGTAATGGCTGACACTATCGATACTTCTGTTGGTAAACTCGAATTCACTCACTCATTCGAAGCAGGTTATCCTACTGCTGCTACTGCTGAGAAACTGTTCAAAGACATGGACAGACAACGTGCTACTCAAGCTTACCTTTGGGCTATACCTTACGTTAGTTTCTTAGCTTTTGAAGAGGGTATGCAAGCTCAAGGTATGACTGATGGGCAATTGCTTTACATGCCTGATAGGGTGGCTCGTTCTGGTGGTTTAACAGCTAACCATACAACACCTTACGCTGTTACTACTGTCGACCTTACTGATTCTCCAATGGTTATTGAGATTCCTGATGGTGTTCGTGGTGCTGCTCATAGCATGTGGCAAATTGGTTTAGGTCAATTAACTGAGGCAGGTAAATACTTGCTTATGCCTAAAGGTGGTACTATCCCTGCTGACTTCGACATGACTGATGTAACTGTTATGGAGTCTGACACTAACCGAGCTCTAGTTATCATTCGTGTAATGGCTCCTGACATGGAAGAACAGAAGAAGACTTTAGCTTCAATTAAGTTCTACTCTGTCACTGACCACCTTAACCCTACTATGAAGCCACTAGTTATCCCTACTGAAAATTGGGAGGGTCATAGTCCTCATGGTGAAGACTTCTTCCGCTTACTTGCTAAAGGCTTAAATAATGGTGGAGAAATCCATGAACGTGACCGCTTGATTGTTGATGGTCTTCGTACTTTTGGTATTGGTCGTGGTCTCACTTATAACCCTACCAAAGAGCAAAAAGCTATGCTTGAAGATGCTTCAATAGTTGGAGAGTCAATGGCTAAAGCTTTGGACTTTGCAGGTACAGATCGCTTAGAACTAGCTCATTACTCTGATGGTTCTCAATGGGAGATTGCTACTACTAGCCCATCTGACCAACGCTTTGAGAACAGTGATGCGCTAGATGGTCGTGCTGCTTGGTTCTATGAAGCAATCACTGCTGATACTGCAATGCATGCTATGACTACTGGTTGGGGTCAAGCTTACCTATCTACTTACACTGATACTGATGGTGATTACTTAAATGGTAAGAATGCTTATGTGTTACATCTTGATACACCGCCACCTGTTGATACATTTTGGTCTATCTCTATCTATGATGTCGAACAACGCTGCTTGATTCTTAACGGCACTGACAAAGTAGGTATCGATGGTCGTATGAACTTAACATACAACGACGATGGTTCTGTTGACATGTACTTCTCACCTGTTAAACCAGATGGTGTGAACGCTGCCAATTGGGTTAAAACTATGGATGATAAAGCTTGGTTCCCATACTTCCGCTTCTACTCTCCTAAACAAGAAGTTCAAGACCGTACTTGGCTCTTACCGGACATTCAAAAAGCTAAATAACGTTACATTATGAAACGATTACTATCGGGGCTAGTTCTTCTAGCCTCTTTAGTAAGGAAATAAATGCAGCAAAATCTCATATCCAAAGACAGCAAAAAATTTCTAGAAAATTTATACTCCCTCCCCCTCCTGACATTTGGATGAAAGAGATTCTCTTAAGCAATGATATATCCCAGGAAGTAGATTCCCAGAAGCTAATGACTCTTGAGAATTTTCTTTCATTTCCCGGAAGTAAAAAAAGCTATCTACTGAAATCAGAAGATAGCTTTTTTTTGTACAGCGTAGTGTTTAATTTGCCGCTTTCAACGCACGGGCTTGATGAAGCTTTTTATAGCTTTCAATTAATCTTTGGTGTTTGTCTAATCCTTCTAGCTGCATGCTAGTTTTGGTTAAACCAAAGAACCTCACATTACCGTTGATCGAACCGATCACGTTTTCCATGGTTTCTTCGCCAAACATTCTATTTAAATTAGCAATATAATGCTCAAATTCTAAATCGTCATCTAAAGCAATCTCTAGTACGGTATTAACTGCTTGATAAAACAAGCCTCGTTGTACTGTATTGTCGTTATACTGCAAGAACTCGCCAACTAACTCTTGTGCTTCTTCAAGAGCACCTAGGGCTAAATAAATAAGTAATTTAAGTTCAAGAATGGTTAGTTGACCCCAAACAGTATTTTCATCGAACTCTATACCGATCAAAGTTCTGATATCAATATAGATATCTAGCTGACTTTCCTCTAAACGCTCTAATAAACCTGCAAGCTCATCATCACTCAAAGCATGAAGATTTAGTATATCTTCGCGGTAATTAAGCGCCTTATTGGTATTGTCCCAAATAAGATCTTCAACCGGATATACTTCTGAATAATCAGGTACCAAGATACGACAAGCAGTGGCTCCATGACCATCAAAAACAGCGATATAAGCTTCTTTACCAAGATCTTCTAGAATAGCCATTAAGCTATTATTTTCTTCTTCATTGCTGCCAGAGAAATCCCATTCGCAGAATTCATAATCATGATTGCTGCTAAAGAATTTCCAAGAAATAACACCTGTTGAATCAATAAAATGCTCGACAAAGTTTTCTGGCTCTGACACAGCTAAACTGTCAAAAGTTGGCTTAGGTACGTCATTTAATCCTTCGAAGCTTCGACCTTGTAATAGTTCTGTAAGGCTGCGCTCTAACGCTACTTCAAAGCTTGGGTGAGCCCCAAATGATGCAAAAACACCTCCTGTTCTTGGGTTCATTAACGTGACACACATCACAGGGAATTGACCTCCTAATGACGCATCTTTAACTACTACAGGAAAACCTTGTTCTTCTAAGCCTTTAATACCCGCTAATATGCTTGGATACTTTTCTATTACGTGTTGTGGAACGTCTGGCAAAATAATTTCTTGTTCTATGATCTGTCTCTTAACCGCACGTTCGAAAATCTCAGATAAACATTGCACCTCGGCTTCATGCAAGTTATTGCCCGCACTCATACCGTTGCTTAAGAATAAATTCTCAATTAAATTAGATGGAAAATATACGGTTTCACCATCAGACTGGCGTACATATGGTATAGAGCATATTCCGCGTTCTTTCATTCCTGAGTTGGTATCAATCAGGTGTGAACCTTGAAGTTCGTCGTCTGGATTATAAATATCTAAACAATATTCATCCAAAATTCCTGATGGCAGTTCATCATTTGCCCCAGGTTTAAACCACTTTTCATTTGGGTAATGAACAAAGTCGCTATTGGCAATATCTTCGCCTAGAAATTGATCGTTATAAAAGAAATTACAGTTAAGTCGCTCAATAAACTCACCTAATGCAGAACAAAGTGCACTTTCTTTGGTTGAACCTTTACCATTAGTAAAACACATAGGCGAAGCTGCATCACGAATATGTAAAGACCACACATTAGGAACGATATTGCGCCATGAAGAAATCTCTATCTTCATGCCAAGATCTGCCAATATACCAGTCATATTCTTGATAGTTTGTTCAAGTGGTAAGTCTTTACCTAAGATGAAAGTTGAGGAATCACCATCCGGCTGCCCCATAATCATGGCTTGTGCATCTTCGTCGAGATTTTCTACGTGTTCAATTTTAAACTCGGGCCCTGTTTGCACAACTTTTTTAACAGTACAGCGATCAATCGATCTTAAGATACCTTGTCTATCTTTATCAGAAATACTTTCTGGTAGCTCTACATCAATTTGAAAAATTTGATTGTAGCGATCTTGCGGATCAACAATATTGTTCTGTGACAACCTAATATTTTCAGTAGGAATGTCTCGAGCCTTACAATACACCTTTACAAAGTAGGCAGCACAAAGAGCTGAAGAAGCTAGGAAGTAATCAAAAGGGCTAGGTGCTGAGCCATCACCTTTGTAGCGAATAGGCTGATCAGCAATGACCGTAAAGTCATCAAATTTAGCTTCAAGTCGAAGGTTGTCGAGAAAATTAACTTTGATTTCCATTAAATGTATTCCACAGTTGTGCGCTGTAAAAGGAAGCTTTTTAACCCTGTTCATACAGGAGGTTAAAAAGCTAACAATTAGCGAATTGATCTTAATTGCGGGAATTATCGTTGTTTTCGCGGCAATAGTCTTGAGTTAATTACACAAATTGAAGAAATAGATGCTTTTAGCGGGGGAAATAATATATAAATCATGGCATTTTCCATGCGCTAACACCGCACAATAAATATTAGCAAAAGTCATAATGATTAAATTTAATCCTACAACTTTTGCTATTACTTAAAATTAAAAGAAACCAGAGACAATAATCAACGAAGGAAAAATGAAAAAATAGGTACGCATCATTAATCTTAGATATTTATTAGCGTCTTTTAATTCCATAAAATGATCAATAACAACCAACCCTTTATACATTACCGTTAATGCAATGAAAGTAGTTATAAACACGGTGGAGTCAAAGCCTTCCCCTAAAATAGTGTTACTGAACGTTATCGCTATTAACGCGACCCAGTAATATTCAAGTTTGCCAAAACGTCTCATCGAATCACTCCTAATGTAATACGTATAACAGTGGAAAAATCAAAATCCACATCAAATCGATCATGTGCCAATAAACAGCCAAGGCTTCTAAACCAGAATTTTCTTTAGCCGAATATGCGCCATTACGTAATCTAAAAATAACCCATAAAATGGCGCAAGCAGCCCAACCTACATGTAAAAAATGATTAAATGTCATGTAATAGTAAACAGTAAAAAACTCATTGGTTTTGGTGCTGAATCCTTGCAGGTCATTCCAATGAAATTCATAGCTTTTTAAAGATAAATACATGCATGCACAGATAAATGTGTACCACAGGTAACGCTCACACTTTTTCAGGTTATCTTTACGAACATTACTCATCGCTTTCGCCATAAAGTAACTGCTAGTCAATAAAATGACGGTGTTACACACGCCAATAGGTGTATTCAAGCTGAGTGGTCCACTGGCAAAAGCTTCAGGGTAGTTGAACTTAGCAATGAAGTAGGCAATAAAAAATATACCAAACTCAGTTAACTCTGAAAGAATACCCACCCAGATAGGAATATTGCCGGGTACTCTGCCAGCTTCTTGCTCACTCATCCTTTTTGGGAAAATAGCCAATGAATTGTTTTGCTCTACAGAAGTCATATCAACCTGCTTTTACTTTGGTCAGTATTGGGAAATAAATGGCAACAAAGCAACCATAAGCAAGCAGCCACAACACAATTGCCGAGTTGAGAACCAGACTGTAATCTACAAGAAAGTAACTACCAAACACTCTAATAATGGTGGCTAAAATAATTGCTATAAAAGCAAACGTCATCACCTTACTTGCAACTATCGCTCTACCTGTATGTCCTAAGGATACGCGTGATATCATCGACAAAATCATAGTTCCCATAGCACCAACAGTAAGTAAATGAACTGCTTGTGATTGACTTACCCATGCACTAGTTTCTGCTACACCAAATAAGAACAATCCTATGGCTATACTCCAATAACTGCAATGCAATGACCACACTAGAGGGGTTTTGATTGTTACCCATATTTTCCAACGAAATGCTCGAATGGCGTGCGCCAATGCCGCGATAAAAAAGATACCAGCTTTTGCCGCAACCGATAATTCAATTATGTTGAAACTAATAACTAATGCCAACAGGGTTGAAACAATCACAAGCTTTTCTAGCCAAGGAATAGCATTAACACGCTGAGTTTGAGTGCCGTTAGCAGTAAACATAGGAAATACTCGCCCACCCATAATGGTCATTATCAAGGTGATTAGTAGCACCATATTTGTACTTGCTACTGTCATTAACTGCGGCGACTCGGCAGCTAAAGAGTAATGCGTTGCAATATTGATTAATGTCATCACTAGCAAAATTGGGATAAACATTAGGTTTCGCCACAACTTCACTTGAATTATAGGGTAAGCAAGAGCGGCAGCAGCAATGGGTAAAAAGGCAATATCAACAAGGGCAACAAACCATGGAGAAATGATACCCGGCATTAAAAATAACACTCTTCCTAGCAACCAGAGTATGAATAGTGCTAACAAACTTTTACCATTGATACTACGTACACCAGTCCAATTTTGCACTGCGGTTAATAAAAAGCCCACGATGATTGCTGTAACAAAACCAAACATCATTTCATGTTTATGCCACCAAAGTGCCCCACCATATACATCAATGGTTACACTGCCATTAAGTATTGCCCCCCAAATAAGCAAACTGATCATGCTAAAAAGTGAAGCACATAAAAAAAATGGACGAAATGCCAATTCGAGAAAAGCTGTAGGTTCGCCTTTATTTGCAGATGAAGAATTTTTAGCGTTGTCTATGTTAATCATAGTTATAGTCCTGTTAAAGGAAAGTAATTTGCAATTGGAAGTTTATACAGCCTTCAACGCAAGTATGTTGCCTAATTGGCTCTGTTCATCGCTACCTACCAAATCGGCTAAAGTAAATTTATCCAATGTTTGATAAAAGCTTTGTTGCGCTTGTGCAAAAACCTGTTTTAGCTTGCAGCTTGAAGTAATTACACATTGATTGTTATCACCAAAGCACTCCACGAGTTTGTTTGAGTCTTCCAATTCTCGCACCAACATACCGATGTTTATTAGCTCTGGGGATTTGTTTAATTTAATACCACCATTTTTGCCACGTATGGCTAGCAAATAGCCTTTTAAGTTAAGTTGCTGAACAATTTTCATTAAGTGGTTTTTAGAAATATTGTAACTTTTAGCAATCTCATTAATTGTGGCTAGGTGCTCAGTGTTTATCGCTAAATATATTAATACTCGCAATGAATAATCTGTGTATCTAGTTATGTGCATTTATATTGACCACGAGCGAAGAAATAAAGATGCATTTAAAATACATCTTTAAGAATGGAAATTCAAACTTAATTGGGAATAGATAGAATAAAGTTAATTTAGATCAAGTAATTTAATTGATCAGAGAATTCGTGCTGACTTTAGCTTCGTTTACTTTAGGAATGTTTTTTACCGCGTAAAAAATCGAACAACATCACCCAGTCACCAACAAAGCTATACCAAGGGTAGATAAAGGTAGCAGGTTTATTTTTTTCAAAAAAGAAGTGCCCTATCCAAGCAAAGCTATAACCAATTAAAGGTAAACTCCACAGTAGTATATATTGTTGAGATAGTAGGCTGTATGAAAGCATAACCAACACTAAAATACTGCCAATGTAATGTAAGTTACGACAGACAGTATTATTGTGCTGGCTTAAATAAAATGGGTAAAACTCTTTAAATGACTTAAATTGTTTTTCTTTCATAATTTCTAAACTAGGTTATTTAAGAATCTTTATAGTGAACCATTAATGGGCCCGTAACATTTCCCACTGTAATTTCTTTAATTATGTCGTAATCACATTCTTTGAAAAATTCTTTATATTTATCGGAAGTTACGTAAATAGCGACACCTTCACTTTCAGTCTCATCTTCAAACACAGCATTAACCGCAGCCATTAAGTAGTGACCAAAACCATGGTGCTGATGCAGTGGATGAATCGCAATAAAAGATAGAATATGGAAGCAGTCCATTGGTACAGCTTCAATAATTTGCTCTTCTTTTTGGATCATTTGCTTAGTGCTAACATAACCAGCACTTAACATCATTTTCAAACGCCAATGCCAGAAACGATTTGAGCCAAAACCTTCAGCAGGACTGTGTAAGCATGCAACACCAACCAATGCTTCCCCAAGGTATATACCTAAAATTGGTTGTTTGGCCTGCCAAAAAGCCGCTAACTCTTCTCTAATAGAAGCTCTGAGTTTTTGCTCATAATCACCTGAACCAGAAAAAATATCGATGAATACAGGGTCATCATGATAAGCCTGGTAAATAAGTGACGCAGCAAGTTTTAGCTCTGGTGCAGTTAAATAAGCAGCTCTGATCTCACAATCAGTAGCGATTTTTACATCATTCATAACTCGCCCTTTTTTAAACTTTTGTCTTTAATATTTCCAGCATATTAGTTGTTATTATTGATGTACCAATACCACTATTTTGAGGCTTGTTTTTTAGGTACTTTTTTCGCTGGAAAACCACCATATCAATTAATTTGAATTTAAGTCAATTAAAGTTGTTGGTTTTTTATTCTAAATTACGCTAAACAAATAATGTAGCTATACTGAAATAACGGACGAATTTTTTGGGAATTATTACTTTGGACTTATCATTACATAACCTAGAAGGCTTGTTTGCCCAACTTGGTTTAGATACAACAGATAATGGCATAAAAGATTTTATTGCTATCAATAAAGGTTTAGATGCAAACACTAAGTTAGCAGATGCAAGTTTTTGGAATCAATCACAGGGTAGCTTTTTATCTGATGCAATTAAATTGGATTCTGATTGGAGTGAAATAGTAGATGTGTTGGATGCTTTACTTCGCTAATAACTTTGCTAGAAATAAATAGACAATTGGCTAATATTAGGGGAGAAACCAATATTAGCCAATATAATTAGAACGTTTTATTAAAGCTCTTTATAAGCGCTTTCGCCCCAGCTAGTTAACTTTCCAGCTTTAAATATAAGTGGTGTACATTCATCTTTGGTAGTCATGCTGTCTGAGTGAACTCTGTTAGTACGATAAAACAATACTTGAATCGTCTCACCATCTTTATCATAGCTTTCATTAAAGTCAGGTACACCTAAGTGATCTTGTGCAGCC
Source organism: Thalassotalea psychrophila (assembly GCF_031583595.1). NCBI lineage: Bacteria > Pseudomonadati > Pseudomonadota > Gammaproteobacteria > Alteromonadales > Colwelliaceae > Thalassotalea > Thalassotalea psychrophila. The sequence goes on along the minus strand of NZ_CP134145.1, from coordinate 1,679,313 downwards.
AAATAAGCCATGCCACTTTCTAAGCGGGCAATTTTTTTACGGTTTTCAAATTCACGATCTTCATGATCAGTGACAAAACTACCATGCTCGCCATTACCGTCTGCAACAATAATACAACCGGTTAAACCTAAGGTAAGTGGGGCAAGAAGCAGTAAGGTTGCTAAAGATTTTTTCATGGGATTCCCTTTTTAAAGTTAGTTATTTTAAATTATTAGTTAATTTTATTACTTGATAAAAGCTATACGTTATAAAGCAAATACGTTGCCAACTTTATAACTAATTGTTATATATAGGTTTTATTCAAAACATTCAAAATACATGATGACTTAATTAGTTAATTTCGCTACTATTTACGCAATTTAACAACATATGTGCAAAAAATGAGCTCTGATCACGAAATTTACCAAATAGCCGCGCAACTAGCTGCAGAAAATAAAACTCCAACTGTTGCCTTAATTAAAGCAAGGTTAAGCCAAAGCTTACCATTAGCTAGAGTTATTAAAGGCTTACAGACTTGGCAAAACAATCCAAAAATTGCAGAAACAAGTAAACCAGAAATTAAAATTCAAAAAAACAGCAATGAGAAGCCATTTACATTAACAGACGTTGAATTGTTAATTAAACAAGCGATTGCACCACTACAGGCAGAGATAGAACTGCTGAAAGCTAAATTAAGTGAATAAATCAGGGCAAGACTCTCGATTTACCGATAGCAGGCTATCGGAATTGAGAGCAACGCAGTCATGGAGTATTTAAACCAGCACAAGTGAGCAATTATTGAACGAAATTGGTATTAACTTTGAAAACTTAAACCATTAATAAACTCAGTTAAACTCGCCGCAATAAACTTAGATGGTTCGCAGCCTACGGGCTCTACCCAAACTTCGCCATTATTGTTTTTAATGACTAAATTAATGTCATCTTCATCGGTTACAGCAAAAAATATGGTCACTTCTTGCTTTAATTTTTGCTTCATCATCACATGACCAATAATATTTTGCTGTAAACGTTCATAATCTTCTTTATTCCAAGCAAATAATAACTCTAAGTTACCTTCACTGCAGCTTGCAGGGATTGCTTCAGAATATATTTGACTAAAATAAGTATGTACGTCTTGGTGAATAGTAAAACCAAGTGCCTGCTCAACATTGTTGAAATCAAGGGTTTCATCAATAGCTACCGGTTGCCAATTAACAAAACCGTCAGCATCAATAGCACCTGTTTCACAAGGAGATGGCCAGCTATCATCATGCTCAACACTAGGTAATTTACCTGTTTGTTTAATGCAATGTTGCTTGTACTGTTCTGTAAACTGGTTAATAGCTAAGTCAATGCTTTGCGCTGTGGTATTCATCAGGTAAAATACGCCTTAAATTTAAATAATACTTATACTGCTACAGTATATTGGAAAGTAAGTAAAAAGAGAATATGACTCACTACAACAATGCATCAGAATTAAAGTCTTTGTTACTTGGAAAAAGTACTGAGTACAAAAGTATATATGCACCAGATCTTTTACAAGGTGTACCAAGATCATTAAATAGAGATGATTTAAACCTGCAAGACTCTTTGCCCTTTTATGGTGAAGATGTCTGGTATGGTTATGAACTTTCTTGGCTTGAGCCTAATGGTAAGCCAGTAGTTGCGGTGGCTGAGTTTCGTGTGCCTTGTACAAGTGAAAATTTAGTTGAATCAAAATCATTCAAGTTGTACTTGAATAGTTTCAATCAAACTTGTTTTGATTCATGGCAAGATGTTGAAAATGCCCTTATTAAAGATTTATCTGAAACGGCTAAAGCTCCAGTAAAGGTTACATTATTTGCGGTTGATAACTGCCCTGCCCTTGCTATTAGTAATATCGACGCAGTAAAAATTGATGATATAGACATTAGCATTGATAGCTATGAATTTGATCGAACTATTTTATCGCAAGCGGCAGCAATTACTGCAGGTAAGGACGTGAGCGAATATTTAGTAAGCCATTTATTAAAATCTAATTGCTTAATTACCAACCAACCTGATTGGGGTAGTGTTTATATTACTTATACTGGTAAACAAATTGATCATGCGTTATTGCTTAAATATTTAATTTCATTTCGCCAGCATAATGAGTTTCATGAACAATGTGTAGAGCGTATATTCACTGACATTATGGAATTTTGCCAACCTGAATCACTTACTGTATTTGCTCGTTATACGCGAAGAGGAGGACTAGATATTAATCCTTTTAGAAGCAGTGAAGATATTTTTGCGCCACAAAATAGAACACTAAGACAATAATGCTAGAAACTAGAAACTAGAACAGTTATATAAACTCATTCTTCGTTTATATAACTTCGAGAAACGAACAGCGGGCTTGTTTCTCGTCTATTGTTCTTCGTTTCTCCCAGCTCACCTTTTTATCTGCTCTTTTATAGACTACACTCAAACTATAGATATCGAATCCTGGTCTAAGTTGTTATTTTCCTTATAAAAATTTTAATTATCTGTATTCATTTTCGAGGTGGCTTATGCAAATTGAATTAAACCCTGTAGGCAACATGTGCCTACTTTCCCCTCTTGAGGTTGATCAACTTCAACACTCAGCTAATAGTGAACTTTATCAACTTTACCGTAACTGCTCACTTGCTGTATTAAATGTAGGGAGTACCACAGATGATGCAGAAGCAATTTATGAAACTTACAAAGATTTTAATATCCAAGTATTAAAACGTGAAAGAGGAGTAAAGTTACGGTTGATCAACCCTCCTGCTCATGCTTTTGTTGACGGGAAAATAATTAAAGGTATTCAAGAGCAACTATCAGCTGTTTTACGAGATATTTTGTTTATCTCAAGTCGATATTTAAGTAGCCCACCACCACGTCCTGCTGGACTTATTACCCATATAGTTTTTGATATTATTCGCAATGCAGGTGCGATAAAGTTAGATAGTGAACCAGGAGTTATAACCTGCTGGGGCGGCCACTCGATTAAACATGAAGAATACAAATACACTAAAGAAACAGGTTACCAGCTAGGTTTACGTAATATCAACATATGTACAGGTTGTGGCCCGGGTGCGATGAAGGGACCAATGAAAGGCGCAACATTTGGTCATGCAAAGCAGCGTAGTGGCATTGGCCGTTATATTGGTTTAACTGAACCCAGTATTATTGCTGCCGAGCCGCCAAATACCATAGTAAATGAATTGGTGATCATGCCTGATATTGAAAAACGCTTAGAAGCGTTCGTTCGTTTAAGCCATGGTTTAATAATATTTCCAGGTGGTGCAGGAACCGCTGAAGAATTACTATTTGTAATAGGAATATTATTACATCCGGAAAATAAACTGCAAAAACTCCCTATAGTTCTCACCGGTCCCAAAGACGCGGAGCAATATTTTAAAGCATTAGATACATTTATTGGTGAAATTTTAGGAGCAGAGGCGCAACAACTCTATACCATAATCATTGATGATACCGAAGCGGTAGCTAAATACTTAAAAGAACATATAAGTTCGGTAATTAGTTATCGTAAAGCGGTTGGCGATGCCTATCACTATAACTGGACCCTAGAAATCGAAGCTCAATTTCAACAGCCTTTTGAGCCCAGTCATAAAAATATGGCTCAAATTAATCTAAATAAGGATTTACCGGTAAATGAGTTAGCAGCAAATTTACGTAAAATATTTTCAGGTATTGTCGCTGGCAATGTGAAACCTGAATGGGTTAAAAGCATTCGAAAAAATGGTCCATATGAGATATCTGGCGATAAAGAGATTATGACTCACATGGATAACCTGCTATCATCTTTTGTTAAACAGGGACGGATGAAGTTACAAGGTAAATATACGCCTTGTTATAAAATCGTTTCCGAATAAATATAACTAAAATAATAAATATAGACGATGCAAGCTCACTTAGTTCTTATTGATGCCATGAATTTGATCCGCAGAATATACGCGGCTCAAGAACGGTTGTACCCGTTAAATGGCGACTTGTCAGATAAAACCAAACAACAAATCATCCACAACACCAAAACAGCGGCAACTAAAGCGTTACAAAAAATCATTCAAGAGCATGAGCCAAGTCATGCTTTAGCTGTATTTGACTGTCAAGGTTTGTGCTGGCGTTATAAAATATTTCCCGATTATAAAAAGGGTCGAAAGAAAATGCCTGAGCACCTAGCTGAAAGCTTGTCCGATATGCAGGATGGGTTTTTAGCATTAGGTGTTGATTCATTGGAGTCAGAGCATGATGAAGCTGATGACTTAATTGCAACTTTAGCGGTAAAAATGGCACTTAATGGCCAAAACACAACCATAATATCAACTGATAAAGGCTTTTTGCCCTTACTTGGACACCACGTACAAGTTTATGATTACTTCAAAAAACGTTATTTTGATGATGAATATGTACAACAAAAATTCAATGTAAAAACCGCACAACTTATCGACTTTTGGACGTTAACTGGGGATACCACGAATAAGATCCCTGGAGTAGCGGGTATAGGACAAGTTACCGCATCAGAGCTGTTAAATACTTACGGCTCTTTAAAAGCTATACTTGCCGCTACTGATTTGAAAAAATCGGTTGCCAAAAAATTTGCTGATACTCAATTGCAATTTGAATTAAGCCAACAACTGCTTAATTTGAAAAAAGATATACCTTTAGGCTTTAACCTTAAAGATATTCGCTTACATGAAGAGGTTATACCAACCGGCATAAATACCTGATCATTTTGAATGGTTAAAACGAATAACTACTGCGTTATAAAATTTTTATGTAGGATAACTACTTATAAAATTTCATGCCTTGTATTTATCCATTTTTCCTCACTCAGAAATAAACCACGTACTTATACCGATTGGTATTAATTAAAAATTTGTTACAATTTTTTAACCATGTATCTTATAGATACTTTATAATCACATTTTTATAATTAAAAAAATATATATAATCTATATCTTTCAAGGATTGTTATGAACACCAAAGTTGTCTCTCGCATTGTTATTGCAGTTATTATTTATGCTATTTTTTCAGCTGCGGTAATGCACTTTTATAAAGATACTCCGGTAAAAATGGAGTGGGATGAACGCGAGGGCTTCAACCGCCAGTATATCGCTAAATTAAAACTAGATAGTGCCAACCTTGATAAAATAATTATTGATATTGGTAGCCCAGATTTAACTGAAGCGAAAAAAGTTAGCACCGGCAATTACCAAGTCATGTTTTTTCGAACCCAACATAAACATTCTGATGGCATAACGACTCAAGATGAATGCACCCCGCTTCTATTTAAAGATGATATTTTGGTAGGCATCGGCGACAGTGCATATTCAGATTATAAACAGTTAAAAGCGATTGAGTAATTGTCATTTGAAATTTTAAATCTAACTGTTTAAATTTAAAATTTCGTCGTACCCCCTCATACTTTAGTCTAGTTTGACTTTAAATTAGCCGAAATAACGACTATTACAAGTAAAGCAACTAGATATGAAAGTAGAGCCATGATATAAAAACGCCACACTTTAATGGCGTTTTTTTTATGTTCATAGTTTAATTAAACACTATTTAGAACACATATTATTAATAGGCAACCTTCATGACTAAGCAAACGATCACCGTTATTCCTGGCGATGGCATCGGCCCAAGTATTATCGACTCATGCATTAAAGTATTAGATAAAGCTGGTTGTAACTTTAATTACGAGTTTGCTGATGCTGGTTTAGCGGCTTTTGAAAAGCACGGTGAACTAGTTCCGACAGAGACATTACGCCTTATTGAAAAAAATAAAATTAGCTTAAAAGGCCCTCTTACAACTCCTGTTGGTGAAGGCTTCACATCAATTAACGTTACTCTTCGTAAAAAATTCAAATTATACGCTAACCTTCGCCCTGTCATTTCATTCAAAGGTACTCGTGCGCGTTATGATCACATTGATATTTTAACAATACGAGAAAATACCGAAGGTATGTATTCGGGCCTTGGTCAAACGGTATCAGCAGATGGTGAAACAGCAGAAGCAATGAGTTTAGTTACTCGTGAGGGCGCTGAACGAATAGTTGAGTTTGCGTATCAAACAGCCATTAAAGAAGGTCGCAAAAAGGTTACTGCCGTTCATAAAGCGAACATATTGAAGTCTACCTCAGGCTTATTTTTAAAAGTAGCTCGTGAAGTTGCCGCTCGGTATCCTGAAATTGAATCAACAGAAATGATTGTAGATAACTGTTGTATGCAGCTTGTCATGAATCCTGAACAATTTGACGTCATTGTAACAACTAACTTGTTCGGTGATATTATATCTGACTTATGTGCAGGTTTAGTTGGTGGTTTAGGGATGGCGCCAGGTGCGAACATTGGCAAAGACTGTGCCATTTTTGAAGCGGTTCACGGCAGCGCTCCAGACATTGCAGGCAAAAACTTAGCTAACCCAACATCAGTAATATTAGCTGCAATTCAAATGCTTGAATACATGGGCATGAATGATAAGGCAACAGCCATTAGAAATGCTATTACTGATGTGATTGAGTCTGGCGATCGTACAACTCGCGACTTAGGCGGCGAACATGGCACTACGGACTTCACCGAAGCGTTGTTAGAGAGGTTATAAAAAAGGAGCCAACGGCTCCTATTTTAGAAACGAGAAACTAAGAGCCAGTATTGTTATAAACGATGCTGAATAACAATACCGATAAAAAACTCTTCGTCTCTCGTATCTATTAATCTCGTCTCTAGTTTTACTTATTACCTAGAACTCTTAAATGCACTGTCACTTCTTCACGGTCATAATATAAGTGCTTGGCGTACATTTCGTAGTAGATACTATTTTCAGATAACTTGTCTTTAATGATCTGTAGGTTTTTCATTACTAGCTGGTAACGACCTGCAGATGGCGGTAATTTCAAATTGAACATTGCTTCTTTACAGTCACCTTCAACAACCCAATCAGCCATTAATTTAGCTACCTTTGTTGGATTTTCAATCATGTCACACACTAACCAGTAATTATTCTTTTTACGTGGGCGCCATTTAAAACCATCTTGCTGATAATGCTTAACCTGCCCTGTTTGCATTAAGTCATCATCCATAGGCCCGTTATCGATAGCTTTAACCATCATGCCACGACGAACCAGTTGATACGTCCAGCCACCAGGCGCAGAGCCTAAATCAACGGCATTTAAGCCTCCAGCGAGACGTGTTTCATGATCTTCTTTAGGAATAAAATATAAAAATGCTTCATCAAGTTTTAATGTAGAGCGACTTGGTGATGCACCTGGAAATTTTAATCTATGTATACCCATCACATGCTCTGACGAGTTTGATACGTAGGAATAACCCAATTGCACTTGCTGTCCTGACATAAACAATGCGTGTAAAATTGCTGCGCCGCGTGAGTCATTGCCCTGCTCTTTTGCAGCAAGCAAACCTGATTTACGTAGATTTTGTCTAAGTGGCACCGATAGTTTTCGGATAAATTTAGACAACTCTTTGCCATCATTAGTATCAGGTGTTTCCATTCGAATTTCTTCATAATGAAAGTCTGTTCCTAATGCTTCACTTATTGCTTCAACGCGATTAAATGCTGGTAATTCTATTTCTTCACCAAGCGTAGCAAACCATTGGCGAGCAAAAATCAAACGAGCTAATGGCAGCTTTTGAATCAACTTGTCAGCATCTGCACTCTCATGTAGATGGAAATAAACCAAGCCTTGGTTTTTGCATACTTTGATGTATCCATAAACTTCATTCCATGCAGCTTTTTCTTGAATTTCAGCGCCACATTCTTTCTCAAAACCTGGTCGACAATAAAGGACTATTACAGTCATTAATTTTTATTTCCTATGATGAAGTACGACATTTTGAGCCAGCAAAACCAAGTACTATCCAACCTAAAGCAAATGCGATCCCGCCCATCGGGGTCAATTTAGATAGCATGCCTATAGGTAAAAATGTTTTTAAAATAATTAAGCCACAAAAGCTTAATAAACCAAAACCAAACAAACATGCCGCATATTGGCAAAGTTTATGTTTAGTTTGGTTAAATAAAAGCACAGCAATAAAAATTGCAATGCTGTGAATAAATGCAAAAAGTAATGCTGTTTCTAAATTGCTTACTTGCTGTAAGGATAGCTTATCCCCAGAATGAGACAACCAAGCGGCCATCAAAACACAAGCGGCGGCTATTATGCCAGAAAACGTCGATAAAATACTCATTAACATTTACTTTGTTCCTCAATAAAGGATTTAATTAGATTGGCCGCGGTTATTTTATGTTGTAAGTGCGTAAAACCAGACTTAACCCGAGGTTTTAAATCATGATCGCCATCTTCAACAAAATAAACATGAATATTGTTCGCCAAGCCATAATCATTAATTTCGGTTTTATTACCTAATGCATCTCGGTCACCTTGCACAATCACTACTGGTCTGTCGGTATTTTGTAGAGGTTCCAGGCGCAATTTTTCAGGTTTTTTTTGCGGATGAAAAGGATAACCAATACAAATAACACCACTCACTTTATCTTCATCGGCAACCATAGCGGCCACTCTTGAACCCATAGATTTCCCGCCAATAAACAAAGGCAATTCAGGTGAGTGCTGCTTAATACGATTAATATAACTTTCCTTTAAAACATCCATTTTACTTGGTGGTCGACGTTTACCATCTATTAAGCGCTGTTGCATATAAGGAAAGTTAAAACGAATTACGTTTATATGTCGTTCGTTTAACAACTGAGTAAATTCAGTCATAAAAACGCTATCCATATTTGCCCCTGCACCATGAGCAAATATCAAGGTTGCGATAGCGCCATCAACAAAATTTTGTTGGATTGATAAATCATCTGTTATTGCCATCAATTTAACTCTCCGCTATTAATATCATCTTCTTCAACTGCAATTGTGTTTAACACCCACTGACGAAATTGACTGATTCTGCCAATATCAAGCTGTTCATCTCTACAAACAATATAAAAGGCATCTTGATTCACCAACACTTGGGAAAACGGGGCAACTAAACGCCCAGCCTCAATATCAGGTTTTGCCAAAATATTATTCATTAACGCAACACCCTGGCCATGAATTGCAGCTTGCATAACCAATGCTGAGTGGCTAAAGATAGGTCCTTGATTAAGGTTGCTGGTTTGAGTATTTATACTTTTAAACCAACGCTTCCAATCTTTTCTCGATGAATCATGTAATAAAGTATGATTTTTCAAATCTACTGCTTTGATGATTGGCTTATCACTAGTTAATAGTGTTGGCGAACATACCGGAATTAAATATTCAGTTAATATTTTATCAGCCACCACATTAGGCCACGAACCTCGACCATAATAAAATGCAATATCAACATCATTGGTTAGAGTATTATCATCGTTATCAACGGCTTTTATTCGAACATCAATATCAGGATTATGTTTATTAAAATCAGTTAAGCGTGGAACTAACCATTGAATTGCCAAACTTGGTTGAATGGAAACTGTGATTGCGCCCTTCTCACTTTTTGCCAATAATTTTTGTGTGGCTTCGTGTAGGGAGACAAAGATATCTTTTATGTCTAAAAAGTAAGATTGACCTTCCTCTGTAAGCAACAAAGATCTATTTTTACGCATAAATAATTTTAACCCAAGATGCGACTCTAAAGATTTTATTTGGTGAGAAACGGCTGCTTGAGTAACAAATAATTCAGTGGATGCTTTGGTAAAGCTTAATAGTCGCGCCGATGCTTCAAAAGCTTTAAGAGCGTTAAGGGGGGGAAGTCGATTAGGCATAAGTTAAGCTATCTTATTATTCATTACATTTTCTAATGCGATTATAAATCAGCCAATAAAGTTTCGCTAGTTAAGCCATCAGCTAAAATGCAATTAACTCTAACTTACACATAAAATAAATCTATATTTATCCATAGGTTACAAACTATTACATTAGTAAACAATCCATTACTTGTTAAATTTATGTTGCACTGGTTAAATAGCACCATATTAATCACGAGGCTTAAGTCATGAAAAAGAACACAAATACAATTATCGCTATCGCAACTGCTGCTTTATTACCATTTTTTGCTTTTAATGCCGCTGCTGCCAATGAAGATAGTGCTGTTAGTCACGCTCAGGCACAACAAATTCGAATCGCTGCAATTAGCGTAGAAGACAACTTAGAAGCAATGCGTTTAGAGATGAACGAAGAGCAAAATGTTGAAATAGCTGCAATGACTCAACTTAACGAAGAGCAAATTGATCTTGAAGTTGAACACGAACTTGATAATAACGAAGAGTATCAAGAGTTGATTGCTGATTAATTCGGTATAGACTAGTACAGAATTTAAGCCACCCATGGCAATTCTAAGTTAATTCTTCCATGAATTACAGAATTCGAGCCATCCATGGCAATTCTAAGTTAATTCTTCCATGAATTAAAAAAAAAGCGCCTTATATCGGCGCTTTTTTGTTCTTTCAGTTCAGAGAAACCTTCCAAAGAAGGTACTCTTTAACTAAAAGCATTAATTAAGCGCGAATAACCCACGCCAAAAAACATTTTGTATCATCCACATTATTAAACTTCAATAACTGCGAACTCTTTTGATCTGTCACCACAATGTTGTGTTTATTGACAGAAATTGATTGTATCGGTGATTTAATTGAATAAATCGTACCATTATATGTATATGACATAATAAAACTCTTTTAATTTTGCGCACTACTTTTCGGAGTAATTGCGCATTAGTATAAAAAGCTTTTTATTGTTTGAACTTGGTAGTAATTGTTATAGCTAAAAATTTGCTATAAAAAACGACGATTATAATTTATAAAATGTATAACCAACAGTATGTATCGATTTATACCAACTTGGTATTATAGGATCGATAACTCAGACAACGATTAAGCTTTGTGTTTTGCGTGATGACTGACTGTGAAAGGGAAAGGCATAACAATAATTATCAAATGATAATTGGTTAAATAAACAAGATGGGAATAGTTAACGACGCAACTTTATAGGTATTTGTTTATAAAGTAAACATTTATTTTAATTAGGCAGCTACGCTGCCTAATTAAAATAATACTAATCAATGATTAAGGGAGGAAAAGATTTCACTAAATCATCAACGGCTTTCATTTGTAATAAATAATTTTCTAATGCATGAAGTGGTAATGCACAAGGACCATCACAAAGCGCTTTGTCAGGGTCTTCATGCGCTTCGATGAACAAGCCGGCAATACCTAATGCCATACCACTACGAGCTAACTGTGCAGCTTGAGCGCGACGGCCATCAGCAGAATCACTTCGGCCGCCGGGTTTTTGTAATGCATGGGTTGCATCAAAAATAACAGGGGCCATTTTTGTCATCTCATCCATTGCGAGCATATCAACAACTAAGTTGTTATAACCATAGCAACTACCGCGCTCACATAAGATTACGTTTTCATTACCTGCTTCGCTGAACTTATTGATGATATGGCGCATTTCATGAGCGGCTAAGAACTGTGGTTTTTTAACATTTACTACAGCACCGGTTTTTGCCATAGCAACGACTAAGTCAGTTTGACGAGCTAAAAATGCAGGAAGCTGAATAACATCGACTACTTCAGCTACAGGTTGTGCTTGGTAGGTTTCATGCACATCAGTAATAATTGGCACATTGAAGGTAGACTTGATCTCTTCAAAAATCTTTAAACCAGCATCCATGCCAGGACCTCGATAAGAATTAACTGACGAGCGGTTTGCTTTATCAAAAGAGGCCTTAAATACATAAGGAATACCGAGCTTAGTCGTTACTTCAACATAGTGCTCAGCAATTTTCATTGCCATATCTCGTGATTCCAGTACATTCATACCGCCAAACAATACAAATGGCTTGTCGTTAGCAACACTTACGTTGGCAAAATCTATCGTTTGTAAACCCATGAGAAATCCTTATTAAGAAACAACTTGTAAAATTTGGCCACATAACCAAGCCATGTATGTACCTACTGTATAGCCTAAAACAGCTAATAAAACACCTACCGGAGCTAAAGAAGGATGGAAAGCTGATGCAACAATAGGAGCAGATGCGGCGCCACCAACGTTAGCCTGACTACCTACGGCCATATAAAACAGTGGTGCTTTTATCAGTTTAGCCACAAATAACATCAAACTAGCATGTATTATCATCCAAATAGCACCTATAACGAAATAAATCGGTGCTTCAACAATCATGGTAACGTCCATTTTCATACCAATTGAGGCAATTAGGATATATAACATGACCGAGCCCACTTTACTGGCACCTACGCCTTCGAGTTTACGTAAACGGGTAAAAGATAAAATAATGCCAACGGTAGTAGCAAATACTATCATCCAGAAAAATTTACTGTGGAATGATAATTTGTCTAGTTCTGGAAAGTTAGTAACCATATAAGGCGTAATGGCATCAGCAAAGATATGAGCGAAACCTGTTACACCGAAGCCTATTGCTAAAATAATCATTAAATCATGAAGAGCAGGATTACGAGAGTGCTCGGCATGAAAATTTTCTACGCGCTCTTTTAAACGTGTAATCGCTGACGTGTCTGCGCCTGCTTTTTCATCAATTTGTTTTGCATTAGAGGCCATCACTAATAAAACTGCCATCCAAATATTTGCAACAATGACATCTACAGTGATCATAGCTGAGAAAATTTTATCACCAGCGCCGTAAATTTCCTTCATTGCAGCTTGGTTAGCACCGCCGCCAATCCAACTACCTGCGACAGTAGTTAAACCACGCCATACCGCTTCAGGGCCATCAACACCTAATACATCTGGAGCAAAACTCGCCACTATCAATAATGCTATCGGACCACCTAGCACAATACCTAAAGTACCGGTAAAGAACATGATTACTGCTTTTTTACCTAAGCCTGAAATAGCTTTTAAATCAACACTTAACGTAAGTAACACTAAACAGGTTGGCAATAAGTAACGTGATGCAACAAAATATAAATTTGACTCTTCACCACTAATAACGCCGAAGGTATTTAGTAAAGAAGGTAAAAAATAACATAATAAAACCGCTGGAACGTAGGTATAGAATCGTTGCCATTTAGGATTGCTACTATTAGCAGTATAAAAAACTAAACCAAGTAAAATGGCCAATAAACCAAGGACTGAAGCATCGTTAGTGATTAACGCTTGATTATGCATATCTTCTCCGAAAATGAAAATTATAGTAACCCTTCTACTGAGGGTTGTTTTTGTTAGCAATCAAAACAACGGCTAGATCCTGATTAGACCCTGAAATAAATTTAGGGCAATACTAACGCATTGAATTCAGGACAACCTCTGGTCGTTTTTTAATGAATAACAGTATCTACACTGCTGAACATGTCTAATTGCATTTGTAATATTTTAGCTTGTGGATCTTTAGGACAACGCTCAACAAAGTATTGATAGTCATCAAATGCAACTTTAAAGCAATCAAGTTGTTGCAATAAAAAACCTCTATCACGTCGATGATACGGATCATTTGGATTCAAAGCTAATATTAACTCAACACATTGTAATGCTTCAGAAAATTTTTGCTCTCTAATTAATGAATTTTTCAAAGATATTAAGTATTGAACAATTAAATTTTTATCACTAATGGCTTCTAACGTGACATGTTCATTTGGATTTTCGTCATTATTCAATCGTTGATCAAGCTCATACCAGTTAATTGGTGTGCCATCTAAACAATTAAATATTATGGCATAGTCTTCATCACAAACAATACGCAACATGACATCATTGGGTACATAAACCGCATCAATTTGAAAGCCACAGCAACGAATAATATGTAGCAGCAGTAAATTTTTTAACGCTGGTGCCATCGAACGAAAAGCCATTCCTTCATTAAGCTGATGAGTGTTAATAGGCCAATGAGGACGTGAATGATCAACAAATAGCTGCTCAACAAAAATTAGGTTCAGCAAATGCTCAGCTCGGTCTAATGCATCGTCTATATTTTCAATCTCTGATTGAAAAAGTTGAACGAACTCATTTATATCTGCCATATTTGTTGCAATAGCAGTTTCATCTAAAGCCAATAAGCTTTTTTCAATAAGGTTAATGGCTTGCATTGCGTTAATGTGGTCTGAGTTTAACTCAGACAATAATAAATCTTTCATCAAGTTTAAATATTACTCATGCCCAACGATTATCTGTTAAGCAGTTAAAATTAGGATCGTTACAATCGAATTAAAATAAAAAGTTTTGTTTAGTCATCGCTATTCGAGCAATTAATACCACCCACCCCATAGCACCAAGATAACCAATAACTTGCATAGTTTTATTACGAGCTAACTTTAAAGTGTAATAGCCAGTAAAGATGTAAGCTGCAACAGCAACTAACTTTTCAGTCATCCAATCTACCTGTCCAGGGTATAAGGAGTATTGAATCATCATAATTATCCCAAATACAAAAAGAAATGTGTCGATAACATGCGGGCTTATTTTCAACCACTTACTCTTTAGCTTTTCAGGATTGGTCATCAATAGGGCAAAACGAAAAGTAAAAAGCGCCACACTAATGGCAGCAAGAAGCATATGTAGATGTTTCATTGTATAGATAGAACCCTTATGGGTTTCAAAGCATAAAAAAATTGGCGCTAGAATAACATATTTAACAGGCTTTGTAAGCTCTTCAAAACAGTCATTCTTAATACTCAGCGGTGTGATTTTTATGCCTTTTAAAGTGGCTTTTTATACAGCTATCTATAATGTTTATTAATTGACCAGCGATTGTCAGATCACGGTTTAATTGGGATGGGATCTTTTATATAACGGTAATGCACAAAGTTATCCACAAGCTGAGTGGATAACTCAATAAGAAGCGAGAAGCTAGAAACGAAAAGCATAGTTACTTTTCGCCTCTAGGATTAAATAATTATAAATTTTTGGTAATGTGGTGCGAAGCCGCTGCAGTAAACACTACGTCGGTTGAGCTATTTAGTGCTGTTTCAGCAGAGTCTTGAATAACACCAATAATAAAACCTATTGCAACCACCTGCATGGCCACGTCATTATTTATGCCAAATAAGCCACAAGCTAGTGGAATTAGTAATAAAGAGCCACCGGCCACACCAGATGCACCACAAGCAGATACGGAGGCTACTACGCTAAGTAATAAAGCACTAGCTAAGTCTATCTCAATACCTAAGGTATGAGCCGCCGCTAAGCTTAATACTGTAATGGTTATTGCAGCACCGGCCATATTTATGGTCGCACCTAAAGGAATTGATACCGAATAAGTATCTTCATGCAAATCAAGTTGCTTACATAGGCGCATATTTACAGGGATATTAGCCGCCGAACTACGGGTGAAAAAAGCGGTAATACCTGAACCACGTAAACAAGTAAAAACAAGGGGATACGGATTTTTACGAGTAACTGCAAAAACAATTATTGGATTAACTACTAATGCCATAATTAGCATTGAGCCAATCAATACCAATAATAATTGTGAGTATTCAGCAAGCGCAGTAAAACCTGTAGTTGCAATAGTATTGGCAACTAAACCAAAGATCCCTAACGGTGCTAGTCTGATAACTACGCGGACAATCGCTGAAACGCCTTCAGCAATGTCGTGAACCATCAATTTAGTTGAATCATTGACTCGTTTTAATGCAAAACCTAAACCTAAACCCCAGGCTAAAATACCAATAAAGTTACCCGTTGCAATGGCATTAATTGGATTATCTACAATTTTAAAAGCTAATGTAGTAAGAACTTCATTTAACCCTTGTGGCGGTGTTGCAACAGCTCCAGCTAGATCGAGGGTTAGCGAGGTAGGAAAGAGAAAGCTCATTGTTACTGCAACAAAAGCAGCACTTAAGGTACCTACAAGATAAAGGCCAATAATAGGTTTTAATTCGGCATCACTGTCCATCTTTTGATTAGCAATTGATGACACGACCAACACAAACACTAAGATAGGTGCTACGGCTTTTAAACCATTGACAAACAAGCTACCTAATAACGAAAATGATTTGGCTGTATCAGGCGCTAAAACAGCTAAAATACAACCGAGTATGATCGCCACGATAATTTGATTTACTAGACTTACTTTTTGGATTTTTTGAAATAATGATGTGCTCACTATCAACCTTCTCTATTTATCTTTATGCCAAGTAATACTTAAGCATTTTTTCTTAGTATTAGCGGTAAAATCTTTATCGATAAACAAAGGTAATACGGCTGCGAGTTGTTCGTTAATATAAATTAATGGTAATCGTTTTCTTTGCCATGTTGGCACGTTTAGTTCTTGAAGTACTTTCTTTAATTCTCGACGTTGCTGTCTAAAATCCGGAAAACACTTAGGGTTACTATGTTTAAACGCTACCTTTAGTTTCTCTTCTCCATCGCTATAAGCCAAGAAGAATCGGTTTTTTTGGCTATTTTCATGCTGATTATTTGAACTAAAGTATAGCCTACCTAAATTATCTGGTAGTGAGACAACTTTTTCTTTTAATAATTCAGCGATAGTAAATTGTTTTTGCCACGCTGAAATATCACTGAAAACTTCAGTAATAAATAATTCTTGTTTAAAGCGACGTAAATAATAGTTCCCTACTCTAACTTCAGGGTTTTTATCTTCCTTTGCGCTAAAACAAGTTTTTATTACTTCTTCAATTTGTTTTTCTGAAGGTGCTAATTTGTTGTTTAATTTGATAAAAAATCGTAAAACATTAATTAATCTTTGTTTACTTAATTCCTTTAGTAAATCGATATTTAATGAATCTGCTGCTGTTTGACAATGCTTTATATCTGTCTCAGCCATTTGTTCAACTAATACTTGTGCCTGTTGGCAGTGTTTTGCACTCCGACTGGCGGTTTTTTTTATTTGCGGCCAACGTTGTTCAAGCAAAGGAATGACACTTTGCCTTAAAAAGTTACGGTCGAACTCTTGGTTTATATTCGATTCATCTTCGATCCATTTTAAATTAAAGGCATCTGCATATTGTTCAATTTGCTTTCTGCTTATCGAGAGAAATGGCCGAGCGATTACTCGGTTGCCACTGAAGGAGCGAACATCTTGCATTGCAGATAGGCCTTGAATACCTGAGCCGCGCTTTAATGCAAGCAGCAATGTTTCTAATTGGTCGTCTTGATGATGAGCTGTTAATACTATGCTATTAATAGCACTGTTATCGGTAATTGCCTGATAACGAACATCTCGGGCTAATGCTTCTAGGCTTTGCTGGTTTTGTTTATTAATCACAACTTCAACAGCTACATATGGTACACCTAACTGCTCTGCTTGCTGCTTGGTAAACTCCTGCCATGCAGTAGCATTTTCACTTAAACCGTGATTCACATGCACTGCGTGTACAGGTGCAATTAAAAATTCTTTAATTTGCGTTAAGCAATGTAATAAAACCTGTGAATCTACTCCGCCACTATAGGCAAGAACCACAGGTTTATTAGCAAATTCATCTTTAGATAAAAAGCTAAGTACTTGTTGGCAAAGTGGATTTAACGGTGTGTCAGTCATGTGGTAACGATATCATAAATCTTAGAAGCGAGAAACGAGAAAATCGAGAGACTAAAAACGAGACACGAAGACCTTGTGTTGTTGAACAATCGGGATTTTAGATCGTTTCAAATCCGAGAGCTAATCCTATTTCCTGAACTTATTTCTTTTTATAGTAAAAAAAAAGAGTGATTAATCACTCTTTTTTATATAGAAATGCGTAGCAGATCTATTAACAATAACCGAAAGTCATTAAACGCTGGTAGCGGCTTTCAATTAACTCATCACCTTTTTGGCCTTCGAGGCTAACCAGATCTGCTTTAATTTTTTGCTTTAAGCTATTTGCCATCATGTCAAAGTCACGATGAGCTCCGCCTAGCGGTTCATTAACGATATCATCAATTAAACCTAACTCTTTAATACGTGGTGCTGTTACACCCATTGCCTCTGCTGCAGTAGATGCTTTTTCAGCTGTTTTCCATAAAATTGATGCACAACCTTCAGGAGAAATTACAGAATATGTCGAGTATTCAAGCATATTAACTTTATCACCAACACCAATTGCTAATGCACCGCCTGATCCACCTTCACCAATTACGGTACAAACAATAGGAACAGTTAAACGCGCCATTACTTTTAGGTTACGAGCGATAGCTTCAGATTGACCACGCTCTTCAGCACCTATACCCGGGTATGCACCTGGGGTGTCAATGAATGTAATGATTGGCATGTTAAAACGCTCAGCCATTTCCATTATACGTAAAGCTTTACGGTAACCTTCAGGACGTGGCATAGCGAAGTTTCGACGAACTTTTTCTTTCGTACCGCGGCCTTTTTGATGACCAATAACAACTACTGGCTTACCATCTAAACGCGCTGTACCACAAATAAGTGCTTCATCATTTGCATAAGCTCTATCGCCTGCTAGTTCGTTAAAGTCAGTAAACATAAGATCTATATAGTCTTGTGTATAAGGACGACCAGGATGACGGGCAATACGACAAACTTGCCATGGGTCTAAATCAGAAAAAACCTTTTTAGTTTTCTCTTCACTTTTAGTACGAAGTTGAGCAATTTCAGCTTCTAAGTCTAAGTTTAAATCTTGACCTTGGTTAACCAATTGAAGTTCTTCAATTTTTGCTTCTAATTCTGCAATTGGTTGCTCAAAATCTAAAAAATTGAGTGACATATAATCTACCTAATAATTGTAATGCTAATTTTTTTAGCAAGTAACAAGGCTCGAAAAACGGCAATGTTACTATATATCTTAGTCTGTATAAAGTTTTTCGGATACTTTATACAAAGTCCATTGAATAATTTAAAACTCTAACGAGATGTTTTCTTCACCTAATAACACTTTTAATTCATGTATTAATGTATCGTCGGGTGACACTCGCCATTGTGTTCCTAACTCGATAGTAGCCTTAGCTTCATCGCGCTGGTAAAACATTTTAACCGGGCAGATACCTTCCTTATAAGGGGTAAGTATCTTAGTAAAATCTGTCATGAATTGCGGGGTCAACTGGCTTCTTAACACATTTAGATCTAAAGATTTAATGTTGTTTTCACGAGCTTCACTAATCGTCATGATTTCCCGGGCGGTCATTGTAAGCCCTCCGGAGTAATCATCAAAGCTGACCTGTCCTTTACAGACTAAAATTTCATCTTTTTGCAGTATTTCTTCGAAGCGATCATAGTCGTCAGGGAACAATCGCGCATCAATACGAGCACTTTTATCATCTAAGGTCACAAGTGCCCAGCGGCGGTTCCGTTTATTTACCAAAACTCGCACACCAAGTACTAAACCGGTAGCTGTCGATATTTTATCTTTCGCTCCGGGCTGTAAATTAACTAACCGGGTAGAGCCATATTTTTTAATTTCATCCAAATATCTATCAATAGGATGACCGGTTAAGTATAAACCTAGAGTTTCACGCTCACCGTCAAGCCAAACCTCCTCTCTCCAAGGTGCTATTTCCTTATACGTTTGCCTGGTTTCTTCTTCTTCAACGTTTATTAAGCCAAATAAGTCATCTTGGCCAATGGCTTGAGCTTTCGCATGTTGATCTGCCGCTTTAATCGCTTCTGGTAATGATGCAAACATCGCTGCGCGATGAGGACCTAAGTTATCCATAGCTCCAGATTTAATTAATCGCTCAAGCACGCGTTTGTTGGTTTTCTTTAAATCTAAGCGCGCACAAAAATCAAACAAATCAATGAAAGGACCGCCCTCTTCTCTGGCTGCAATAATTGCTTCAATTGGGCCTTCACCAACCCCTTTTACCGCACCGATACCATATACAATTTCATTATTTTCATTAACGGTAAATTTATATAAACCAGAGTTAACGTCAGGAGGAAGTAGCGTTAATTCCATATTGCTACACTCATCTACAAGGGTAACTATTTTCTCTGTGTTATCCATATCAGCCGACATTACCGCCGCCATAAACGGTGCAGGAAAATGCGCCTTCATCCATAACGTTTGATACGAAACAAGCGCATAGGCAGCTGAGTGAGATTTGTTAAAACCATAACCGGCGAACTTTTCCACCAAGTCAAAGATTTTCATCGCTAACTCACCATCAACACCGTTATCAATTGCTCCTTTTTCAAAGGTTGAACGCTGTTTTGCCATTTCTTCTGGCTTTTTCTTACCCATGGCACGACGTAACATATCAGCGCCACCTAATGAATAACCCGCAAGTACCTGGGCAATTTGCATTACCTGCTCTTGATATAAAATAATCCCATAGGTTGGTTCAAGAATTTCTTTTAATGATTCGTGCTGCCATTTTGCATCTGGGTATGAAACTTCTTCACGACCATGCTTACGCTCGATAAAGTTATCAACCATGCCTGAATCAAGTGGCCCGGGTCTAAATAAGGCCACTAATGCGATAATATCTTCAAAGGTATCTGGTTTTAGCTTTTCAATCAGCGATTTCATGCCCGATGATTCAAGCTGGAATACTGCTGTGGTTTTCGCAGCAAGCAACGTATTGAATGATGCTCTATCATCTAATGGGATCGCGGCAATATCGATAGGTTCTTTACCCAACTTGAGCAATTTTTCATCGGCCATTTCAATAGCCCATTGCAAAATAGTTAAAGTACGTAAACCTAGGAAGTCAAATTTAACTAAGCCGGCATCTTCAACATCATTTTTATCAAATTGTGTAACCGGGTTATTGCCTTCATCATCACAATAAAGCGGTGCAAAATCGGTGATCGTTGTCGGCGAGATAACAACACCACCAGCATGCTTACCGGCATTTCGTGTTGTACCTTCAAGAATACGACACATATCGATAAGATCTTTAACCTCATTATCTTGCGCGTAAACTTCTGGTAATTTAGGCTCTTCTTCGAATGCTTTAGCTAAGGTCATGCCAGGTGTCGGCGGGATCAGTTTTGAAATTCTGTCAACAAAACCATAAGGGTGCCCAAGTACACGACCAACATCACGTATAACCGCTTTTGCCGCCATTGTACCAAAGGTTATAATTTGCGAAACCGCATCACGGCCATACAACTCAGCAGTATGATCAATTACTTCATCTCGTCTATCCATACAAAAATCGACATCGAAATCAGGCATTGAAACACGTTCGGGGTTAAGAAAGCGCTCAAAAAGTAAGTCATATTCTAGTGGGTCAAGGTCCGTGATTTTTTGTGCATAAGCCACTAATGAACCTGCACCTGAACCACGTCCAGGGCCAACAGGAATATTGTTATCTTTACTCCATTGAATAAATTCCATAACAATTAGGAAGTAACCTGGGAAACCCATGTTATTAATTACTTCAAGCTCAATTTTTAAACGTTCGTCATATGGCTTACGTAACTCTTCAAATTCAGGCGAGTCTTTATCAAATAGAAACTCTAAGCGTTCTTGCAAGCCCTCTTCAGAAACTTTAACCAAGAAGTCTTCAATAGATAGCCCTTCAGTGGGAAAGTCAGGTAGAACATACTCACCTAATGTAACAGTAACATTACAGCGCTTTGCTATTTCAACTGAGTTAGCCAGAGCCTCAGGAATATCGCTAAATAGCTCAAGCATCTCTTGCTCACTGCGCAAGTATTGTTCAGGGCTATATTTCTTTGGACGTCTTTTATCATCTAGTGTAAACCCATCATGGATCGCAACACGAATTTCATGGGCGTCAAATAATTCTGAAGATAAGAAAACAACTTCATTGGTAGCTACAACAGGAAGTTGTTTTTGCTGTGCAAGTTCAACGGCTAAGTGCAGATATGCTTCTTCATCTTCTCGACCAGTTCGAATAAGTTCGAGATAGAATCTATCTGCAAAGTATTGTTGATAAAAGTTCACCATTTGATCAACAAGTTCAACCTTGCCTTTTAATAGTGCTTTACCTATGTCACCTTCCCGACCACCAGAGAGTAAAATAAGCCCTTCGCTATATTCTACAAGCCATTGTTTATCCAGAACAGCGCGACCTTGAATATGGCCACGTAAATAAGCATTTGAAATAAGTTCAGTAAGGTTTTTATAACCTTTGTTATCAGACGCTATAACAACTAAACGAAAAAGCTCATCTTCAAGCTCGTCACTTTTCACCCAAAAATCTGTACCTATAATAGGTTTCATGCCTGCGCCATGAGCTGCATGGTAATATTTAACTAAACCACAAATATTTGTTTGATCAGTTAACGCAACCGCTGGCATTTTTAGTTCTTCAGCTCTTGCAATAATTGGCTTAACTTTATTTAAGCCATCAGACATTGAAAAATCACTGTGTACGCGCAAGTGAACAAATTTAGGATCGGTCATCTGATTAATTTTGCTCCGCTAAAATTTTGGCTACTGGCTTGAAACTTTTACGGTAGTTGTTTAGTACACCTAATGCATTAATTTTTTCAAGATGAGCTTTGGTTGGATAACCTTTATGGCTGGCAAAACCGTATTCTGGATAAAGCTTATCGAGTGCTAACATTTCGTCATCACGAGCAACTTTGGCAATAATTGAAGCCGCACTAATTTCTGCCACTTTTAAATCACCTTTAATCACAGCTTGGCAAGGTAGACCAAAATCTGGACAGCGATTACCATCAACCAATACATAGTCTGCTTGCACATTAAGACCCGCGACTGCACGTTGCATGGCAACCATAGTCGCTTGTAAAATATTAATTTGATCAATTTCTTCAGGTTCACTTCGGCCTAAGCACCATGCTAGTGCTTTTTCTTTTATTTCGATGGACAACGCTTGGCGTTTTTTGTCGGAAAGTTTTTTAGAATCAGTTAAACCAACAATAGGATTATTCGGGTCTAGAATAACAGCGGCGGTTACAACTGCGCCAACAAGTGGTCCTCTGCCTACTTCATCGACGCCGGCAATAAAGTTTGCCACAGGCCTTATAAAATCATCAGTCATTCTGTTATTTCTCCGGCATTTCCAGCCTGTTATTTTTCTTTTTATTTAGCCGTACAATTACTTTAGTAATGCCATTACCGCTGCCGCGGCTTTTTCACTGGCATTTTGTTTTAGTACATTATGAATATTAGTAAACTCGCTAAGCAACTGGCTTTGATCTTGATATAATAATGGCTCAACATGCTGGGCTAAATTTTCAGGTGTTACTTGTTCTTGTAACAATTCGGGTATCAATGTTTTATTGGCGAGTAAATTAGGCAATGAAAACCATTTAATTTTAACCATAATGCGACCAATAACGGCAGTTAGCCAGTTAAACTTATAAGCAACTACCATAGGCCTCTTAATTAATGCTGCTTCTAAAGTGACAGTGCCAGACGCAGTCAGTAAACAATCAGCACTCGCCATTACTGTTTGAGTGTCGTTATTTATGATTTTGATATCAAGCTCTGGTGCATGCTCTTGTTGTATTTGTTTAAACTGCTGCTCACGAATGTCATTAATCACAGGTGCAATAAATTGCAAATCATTGTGCTGTTGTTTGATGAGTTTTGCAGTTGCTAAAAAGTCGGGTAATAAGATCGATAATTCACTGCCGCGCGAGCCCGGCATTATCGCTAAATATTTTTCATCTGTTGTTAAGCCAAGCTTTTCTCTAGCGCTAAGTTTATCACTGTGCATTGGAATGTCATCGGCTAATGGATGACCAACAAAAGTACAAGCAACATTGTGCTTATCATAAAAGTCTTTTTCAAAAGGTAATAAAGACAACACCATATCGGTGGCTTTATCAATTTTGAATATACGCTTCTCTCGCCATGCCCAAACAGATGGGCTGACATAATGTACGGTTTTTATACCTTGAGCTTTTAATCGTTGTTCAACGGTTAAATTAAAATCGGGGGCATCTATGCCAATAAAAACATCTGGCTTATGCTCGCCAAAATAATTAACAATAGATTTTCTAACATGTAGTAAGCGGCGCAACCGGCCAAGAACTTCAACAATGCCCATAACCGCGAGCTCTTCCATAGCATATAAGCTTTCAAAGCCGAGTTTGAGCATTTTAGGACCGCCAATACCAATAAACTTGGCATCAGGGTAATGTTTTTTTAATTCGCTAATTAAGCCAGCACCTAAGGTATCCCCAGAGTGCTCGCCAACAATAATTGCAAAGGTAGGTGCTTGTTTATTCAAGGGCATCCCTAAAGGTATCCCTAGCGAATAATGCCACGGCTAGAGTTATTGATAAAATCGACAAAGTCTTTAACTTCTTGGCAAGTGCTAGCAGACTCAGCTAAAGCAGAGGTTGCTTCGCTAATAGTTTTATTCTTGCGATACACTTCTTTATAGGCTCTTTTCACTTGCAAAATAACGTCTTTGTCAAAGCCACGACGTTTTAAACCTTCACTGTTTAAACCAAATACAGATGCTGGATGACCGGCAACCATCACATATGGAGGAATATCTTTAATCACGATACCGCCGCCACCAACGAAGCAATGTGAGCCGATATGACTAAATTGATGAGCTCCTGACATGCCACCAAAAATAACCCAATCGCCAACATGACAGTGCCCAGCTAAACACACTTGGTTAGCAAAGATACCATGGCTACCAATAACACAATCATGAGCAACGTGAGCACCAGCCATAAATAAATTATCGTCACCAATAATTGTTACAGACTCATCCTGGATAGTGCCGCGATGAATCGTACAGCTCTCACGAAAAACGTTATTATTGCCAATTTCTAAACGAGTTGGCTCACCCGCATATTTTTTATCTTGACAGTCTTCACCAATAGAAGAGTATTGAAAAATATTATTTCCTGAGCCAATTTTAGTCGGCCCTTTAATAACTACATGTGAATAAATAATACAGTCATCACCAATTTCAACATCATTGCCAATGTAAGTCCATGGACCTACTCGCACATTTCTGCCTAATTTGGCACCGGGTTCTATTATCGCTTGAGGATGAATCACGTTGTTATACACCTTTTCTCGCACACATTAAATCGGCACTACAAACAACTTTGCCGTCGACTTCTGCACGCGCCGAAAATTTCCACATACCACGACGCTCTTTAACAAGTTCTACATGTATATGCATAGTATCGCCTGGCGTTACAGGGCTTTTAAATCTCGCATTATCTACAGAAGCGTATAAAAACATTTCGCCATCTTTACCTTCAACGGATTTAAACCCTAAGACTCCACCTGCTTGTGCCATAGCTTCTAGGATCATTACGCCAGGAAAAATTTTAAAGTCGGGGAAGTGGCCTTGAAAAACAGGCTCGTTAACTGATACATTTTTTATCGCATGAATAGATTTACCTGGGACAAAATCAAGAACGCGATCAATTAATAAAAATGGATAACGATGTGGGATTAATGTTTGAATTTCTTCAACCGAAATTACGTTGTTCGTGTTGTCCAAAGCTATTTCCTTTAAATGAACAATGAGTGCATTGCACTCATTATTAAGTAAATCGTAATTAATTATGAACGATTACTTTTATTTATTATTTAGATCAATAATGGCTTTTTCAAGTTCAGCCATTTTTTTATACATGTCATCTAAGTGTTTATAACGAGAGGCATTTTTACGCCATTCTTTATTTGGTAATGATGGTATGCCTGAAGAATAAACACCACCCTCTTTAACCGATTTGGTAACCATGGTCATGCCAGTGAAAACACAGCCATCGGCTACTGTTATATGACCGTTTATTCCCACTAAACCAGCGATAGTACAGTTTTTACCTATAATTGTACTGCCTGCAATAACACTGCAAGCAGCCATAGCAGTACCCGATCCTATTTGCACGTTATGGGCAATTTGGATTTGGTTATCAAGAATAACATTTGCTTCAATAATGGTATTTTCTAGCGCACCACGATCAATTGTAGTACATGCACCAATTTCTACATTGTCACCAACAATAACAGAGCCTAACTGAGGTATTTTAACCCATCGACCTTGATCGTTTGCATATCCAAAACCATCACTACCGATAACGGTATTAGCTTGAATTAAACAGTTATGGCCAATTTCAACACGATGATAAATACTGACATTAGACCAAAGCTGGCTGCCACTTTTTATAATTACATCTTTACCGATAAAACAATTGGCACCAATTATAACGTTATCACCTAACGTTACACCGCTTTCAATAACCGCATTAGCGCCGATACAGACACCTTCGCCCAAAGTTGCATCTGCAGATATATCCGCAGATTTAGCAATTTCGTTTGCAGCTTTTGGCGTAGTATCAAGTAGCTGCGCAACCAGAGCGAACCCCAAATAAGGGTTACTCAGCACGAGAGCATTGGTTTGACAATATTTAGCGTTAGCTTCAGAAAGAATTACAGCGCTTGCTTTAGTTGTTTCTAAATGAGGGCGGTATTTGGCATTAGCTAAAAAAGCAATTTGCCCACTTCCGGCTTCAGTAAGTGTTGATAGTGATGAAATTTGACAATTGTCATCACCTTTTACTACCCCACCTAGTTTATCAGCCAATTCGCCTAATGTGATCATAATAACAATTACTTAGTTTTTGATGCTTGTTCTACAACTTTAGCTGAAATATCAAAATCTGGCTTAGCAAATGCTACAGCCGACTGTTGAATAACAAGGTCGTAACCTTCTTTTTCAGCAACAGAATCTACTGCGTCTTTAACTAACAATAAGATTTTTTGTTGCTCTTCTTGTTCACGACGTTTAAGTGCTTGTTGTAAAGGTTGTGCTTTACCAGCGTATTCTTGGCGCAAAGCAGTAATTTCTGCTTCTAATGCTTCTATCTCTTTCTTGCTTAAAATTGCTTCATCACGTTGACGTTTTTCAATTTTATATTTGATGTCGCCTTCCATTTTTTTAAGACCGTCAATCTGCTCTTTAAATTCAGCAGTGATCTTTTGTTGGATATCAGCCATTTGTGGTAATTGACCAATTACTTGCTGTACGTTTACAGTAGCAATTTTCTGATCTGCTGCTAAAGAAGTACCAGCAAATAACATGCTCGCTGCTGCCGCTGTAAAAGCAACTGATTTAATTAATGTTTTCAATTTTTTTTCTCCTAAATGAAAATCTTTTCTTAGGCGTTTTATCCGCCTTTTAATTGTTAGTATATTAAAACAATAGCTTTAAAAGGTTTTACCAATATTAAAACTAAAGAATTCGGTGTCATCGCCATCTTCACTTTCAAGACGTTTGGCAAAGTTAAATACCATTGGTCCCATCGGTGATAGCCATTGAATAGATAAACCTGCCGAGGTACGAATACGCATCGGGTCTGAGTAATCTTCTATTTTTTCAAACTCTATAGGGTTCAGTGCTGAATAATCTGAACGACTAAATTCAGTATCCCACACATTACCAGCATCAACAAACAAACTTGTTCGTACGCTGTTACTATAACTTTCGTCTAAAAATGGTGTAGGTACAATTAGTTCAACACCGGCAATTGCAATTGCATTACCACCAACAGATCTGTCAGAGACGACAATTGCGTCTTGATCTGGAGGGCTAACCTCTGGGTTATCCCCTGGAATACCAGGACTTTGACTAGGATAACGGTAAATTGCACGAGGGCCTACGGTGTTGTTTTCAAAACCACGTAAGGTATCTGAACCACCCGCTCTAAAGTTTTCCCAAAATGGTAATAATTGATCATTACCGCGGATATCTCCATAACCATTACCATAACCGGCTTCAAAACGAGTTAATAAAGACCACTTATGATCTCGAGTTAACGGGAAGTAATACTTGGAATCATATTTAATTTTGAAAAATTGTACGTCTGATGACTCTGGCGTTGTGATCTTACCTGACAATATTTGTGATGAACCAGAGGTAGGGAATGTACCACGGTTTAAAGTTACTCTAGATAACGTCGCGTTAATGTCGTAAGTTTCAAAGTTTAACTTTTTATCCGGATCGTTCGGATCCTTGAACACTTCATAAAACTCTTTAATTTGCTCGTAAGTTTGTAAATTAGAAATATCAGAGTTTTTGTAGCCAACACCAAGATTCAAACGCACATATTCGTTAATTGGAAAGCCCATGTTTATACCAACACCATAGGTGGTATTGTTATAGTTAACTAAGTTTGCTTTACCTGCATCAAATTCACTGTAGAAAACATTACCACCAAGCGAGATTGCATCAATAGTAAAATATGGATTAGTGTAAGATAAATTAGCACTTTGTGAATACTTCATCGTATTTACTTGAAATGCTAAACGGTTGCCTGTACCTAAGAAGTTATTCTGTTGGATACCGGCATTTAAGCTTAAACCAGAATATGAGCCATAACCTACACCCGCAGTAAATGAACCTGAAGGTTGCTCTTTAACAGTAAAGTCGACATCAACAAGATCTTCTTCACCTGGAAGCTGAGTCGTTTCAAACTCTACGGTTTCAAAGTATGGTAAACGTTGAACACGCATTTTTGAAGCTTCTAACCAGTTATTTGATAACCAAGCACCTTCCATTTGA
The DNA here is from genome assembly GCF_031583595.1 of Thalassotalea psychrophila. Taxonomy (NCBI): domain Bacteria; kingdom Pseudomonadati; phylum Pseudomonadota; class Gammaproteobacteria; order Alteromonadales; family Colwelliaceae; genus Thalassotalea; species Thalassotalea psychrophila. The sequence continues at coordinate 1,650,958 of NZ_CP134145.1, read as the reverse complement.
CGCATTTCACGTCGTAGAACTTCTTCAGAAGTAACATCATTACCGGCAAAGTTTAAGCGATTTACATAAACACGTTTACCAGGATCTACAGAAACAATAAGCTTAACAGTTTTATCTTCATCGTTAATTTCAGGAATTGTTTTTACTTTCGGGTAAGCGTAACCAAATCTTCCTAAAAACTTACTAATTAAGTCTTCTGTGTATGTAACTTCAGCACCGTTATAAAGCTCTTCAGTTCTTAACGGAGATATTGCTTCAATGGTTTTTTCATAACCGGCCATATCACCAATAAATTCAACTTCGCTAACGGTGTATTGCTCACCTTCAGTCACGTTCAAAGTAATATATACGCCTTCTTTATTTGGCGTCATTGACACTTGCGTAGAATCAACGTTATATCTTAAGTAACCTCGGTCAAGATAATGACTCTCAATCGTTTCCATATCCCCTTGCAGGGTTTGTTTCTGGTAACGATCTTGTGCCATAAAATCCCACCATGGCGAATCAAAGGTCAATTCTACTTTATCTAATAATAGCGCATCACTAAATATTTCATTACCAACTATATTAATTTGCTCAATAGCTGCAGCATCACCTTCTTCAAACTCAAAAGTAAGGTTAATTCGATTACGTGGTAAATGGGTGATTTTAGTGTTTACTTGTGCATTATACTTACCTACACCATGATAAAAGTCTTCTAAACCCGACTCTATTCCCGTAAGAACTGAGCGATCTAGTGTTTCACCAATACGGATATTACTGCCATCAAGGCTTTCCTGTAATTGCTCGTCTTTAATATCATCGTTACCTTCGAAGGTAATATCACTGATAGTTTCACGTTCTTTAACGCGAAAAAGCAGTTTATTACCATCACGAAAGGCTTTGATGTTATGAAAGTGACCAGATGCGTATAGCGACTTTATTGATTGAGAAATTCGAAAATCTGTCAATTCATCACCCACACTAATAGGGATATGAGTCAGTGCAGCACCAAGTGCAACACGCTGAAGACCTTTTATTTGAATATCATCTACTACAAACTCATCGGCTGCTTGCGCATTGATTCCGATGCTGCCTAATAACACTGCTAAGGCAAGTTTTTTTATTATCATGTGGTTAGTCAACTTTTCTAATATTTTTTGCAACAATCATTGTTGTTGTCGCTTATTTAGAGCCGGGAAAAATCGTTAATAATTGCTATGCTCATTAACGATAATAAAATCAGTGCTCCAATTTTAAATCCAACTTCTTGTATTTTTTCTGATACAGGCTTTCCGGTTAAAAGCTCTATAACATAATAAAGTAAGTGTCCGCCATCAAGTATTGGTAGTGGTAAAAGATTAATTATGCCCAAATTAATACTAATTAAGGCTAAAAAGCTTAAAAAGTAAACAAGTCCAATACCAGCACTACTTCCTGCCCCTTGAGCTATAGAGATCGGCCCACTCAAATTATCTACACTTACATGACCAGTAATTAACTTACCTATCATGTCAAAACTTAAGACAATTAAATTCCATGTACTGTCTACAGCTTTCCCCATGGCCGCAATTGGGCCATATGAGATTTCCAATTTATGACTCTCTGGCCAAGGGTCAACTTTTGGTGAAACACCAATATACCCAACATTACGACCATCAGTATGCTGACGAGTTCCCACCAGCATATCAATTTTTTTCAAATCTCCACTTCGAACAACGATGAGTGTAACCAAGCGGTTCGAATTTTGTTGAATAATATCAACAAAAGCCTGCCAATTACCATACAAATCAACGTCATTTGCTGAGATAATTTCATCACCAATAATTAGCCCCGATTTTTCACCGGCTTCACCTTCAGCAAGTAATGCAACTATTGTTGACGTTTTAGGTAAAAACGGCTCGATACCAAGACTGTGCATTGCTGATGTTTTACTAGGCTCAAATTGCCAATCAACTGTATTAAGCTTTTGATTACTAACATAAGTTGAATCTAGAGCACGAGTTGAAAGATTGATCTCAGCCTCGCCAATTTTGCCAACAAGTGCCATATTAACGGCTTGCCAATCTGGGGTTTCCTGACCGTTGATTGCCATTATTTGGGTATTTGCTTTTACCTCTCCCTGCTCCGCGATAGAGCCCTGGGTAATATCGCCAATAATAGGTTTGAGCGATGTCATTCCTATTAAAAACATCAAATAAAAGGCAACGATAGCAAATAAAAAGTTAGCTATTGGCCCCGCAGCAACGATTGCTATGCGCTGGTAAACACTTTTTTGATTGAAAGCAAACTGCTTGTCTTCTTCGCTTACATCATCGATTCGTTCATCTAGCATTTTTACATAACCGCCCAGAGGTATTAGGGCAATGACATATTCTGTACCTTGCTTATCAAATTTTCGCCATAGTGTTTTACCAAAACCAATAGAAAACTTTTCAACGCGTACGCCACATTTACGTGCCACCCAAAAATGGCCGTATTCATGAACAGTTACTAACAAACCTAAAGCAACAATGAATGAACCTAAGTTCCATAAAAACTCAAACATATTAACTATTTCCCTTAAGGTTTATCACTTGTTGGTATGCTGCAGTTCGAGCTTTATTATCTAATTCAATGACATCATCAATAGTTTGAATTTTTGTATCAATAAACTTATCCATCACCGTTTTATTTACACTAGCAATATCATTAAAAGTAATATCATTATTTAAAAATGCATCAACAGCAACTTCATTCGCAGCATTCAACGCTGTACAAGCGCCTTGTCCTGCTTTACATGCATTTATTGCGAGCTTTAGATTTGGATAACGTTCAAAGTCAGCTTGCTCAAATTCAAAACTTTTACAGTTAAAAAAATCAAAAGGTTCTACACCTGATTCAATTCTTTGTGGAAATGCTAACGCATGAGCAATTGGAGTGCGCATATCAGGATTGCCCATTTGAGCAAGTACACTACCATCTTTGTATTGCACCATTGAATGAATTGTACTTTGTGGATGTAATACAACCTGAATGTCTTCAGGCTCAAGATTAAACAACCATTTAGCTTCAATAAATTCTAAACCTTTGTTCATCATAGTGGCAGAATCTACTGATATTTTACGGCCCATATCCCAGTTTGGATGGGCACAAGCTTGCTGTGGAGTGATATTAGAAAATTTTTCAAGGGGAAGAGTTCTAAAAGGACCGCCAGAGCCGGTGAGCAAAATTTTGCTGATACCAGAGTCGGCTATTTCTGCCATGCCAATATTATTTTGTATATTGATTGGTAAACATTGAAAGATAGCATTGTGTTCGCTATCAATTGGCAATAACTGAGCGTTAGAGCTCTTCAGAGCATCGATGAATATCTGACCAGAGGTTACCAGTGCTTCTTTATTGGCAAGCAAAACTTTTTTATCGGCTTTAACAGCAGCTAATGTGGGCAACAGGCCACTTGCACCAACAATTGCAGCCATAACCACATCAATACTCGCGCTACTGGCAAGATCAGACAAGGCATTATGACCAGTTAAAACTTCAATACTATGAATATCATCTTGCAGTAACTTAAGCTTTAATTGCTCGGCAGATAATTCATCAACCATAACGACAGTTGTTGGTTTAAATTCAACACATAGCATATGCATTTCATCAACACGAGTATTCGCACTTAAGCTAACTACGTTGTATTTATCTGGATGTCTTTTAACAACGTCTAAGGTACTAAGACCTATCGAGCCCGTTGCCCCCAACACACATAAGTTTTGCATGTTAATAATTGCCTACCAGCCGAATAAAACGAAACATAAAGCAAACACAGGAGCCGTTGCCGTTAAACTATCAATCCTGTCTAAAATACCGCCGTGTCCAGGCAATATAGAACCGCTATCTTTAACACCAGCTTGTCGTTTCAACATGCTTTCAGTTAAATCGCCCACAACAGAAACAACGCTGATCAATAGCGCTAAGGCAATCGCCAACATAATTTGTTGGCTTGTCCAAGAAAAGATAAGTCCTGTTATTAGCGCAACCAAAGCCGCAGCAATATTACCACCCACAACCCCTTCAATGGTTTTACCAGGACTAACATTGGGCATAAGTTTATTTTTACCAAATCGTTTTCCGGCAAAGTATGCGCCTATATCGGCACACCAAACAAATGCGAACAACAACAACAGTAAATATGTGCCATGAAATTCATCCATAAGCTGGCCATTTGATCTAAGTATTAAAAAAGCCAACCAAGTAGGGGCAAGCGTTAATATGCCAAACAAACCGCGAATGCTGCGATGAGAAGTCCAAAAAGAAGAGTAACGTGGATATTTAAAGATCATAAAGATAGTCAATAACCACCAAACAGCTGAAACGTATAATACGTTTAACGCCATAGGATTAATCCTGCCATCAAGTGTCCATAACTCTTGTGGTGGTATCACTACCCATAAACCAATAATACATAACGCTACGGCACTAACAAAAGCAGTGCGACGAGTTTTAGTATCAAAGCCCATTAAAGGCCCCCACTCCCATGCACCAATAGATAGCACAACAAGTAAGGCAGCTGCCAAGTTTGGCAGTGACAAAAAGAAGATTGCGGCAATGGCTAACGGAACCAAAATTAAAGCCGTTAAAATACGTTGTTTTAACAAACGTGAATCCTTTTAATCTGATATCGATTTAATCAAATAGCTGACGCTAAATTAACAAAGAGTTATTGATAATATCGATATTATTGTGCTTTTACCTGTTCACCGGTTTTTCCAAAACGTCGCTCTCTATTTGAAAACGACGCTAGCGCGTCTTTAAACGCTTCCTTGTTAAAGTCGGGCCATAACATATCAGTAAAGAAAAATTCGCTGTAAGCCGCCTGCCAAAGCAAGAAGTTACTGATACGATAATCTCCACCGGTTCTGATCAATAAATCAAGATCAGGTAAATGCGATAAATTTATATATTGATTAAGCATATGCTCATCAATATCAGCTACATTGATGTCGCCATTAACAGCGAGTTGAGCGATTTTTTGTGTTGCTTGGCTAATATCCCAGCGTCCACCATAATTAGCGGCGACAGATAAAACCAGTGCATCATTATTTTTAGTTAGCTGCTCTGCATCAACTATTTTTTGTTGTAATTTTTTTGAAAAACGAGATTTATCGCCAATCATTTGAAAACGAATATTGTTTTTATGCAGTTTTTTCACCTCTCGGGTTAAAACAAACATAAACAAGTCCATTAATACACTAACTTCCTCTTGAGGTCTTAGCCAATTTTCACTGCTAAAAGCAAAAAGGGTTAGTGCTTTTACACCTAGTTCTCTAGCGCCACTCACGCAATCACGTACCGATTGTACTCCAGCGCGGTGCCCTGTCACCCGGCCTTTACCTTGTAACTGAGCCCAGCGACCATTGCCATCCATGATAATTGCCACATGTTGTGGCAAAGGCATTTGTTCACTATTATTTTTATGCTCAATAGTAGTCACATAAGTTCCATTTTATAAAAATGCCGTAAACGGTAAATATTCTAAAAGAACATATAGAGTTACGGCTTTAATAATAGATAATTTAATTGTTTATGAATTAAATTTCCATTAATTCTTTTTCTTTAGCTGCAGCTAAGTCATCGGCTTGCTTGATATATTCATTAGTAATTTTTTGAATATCATCTTCAGCTTGACGTGACTCGTCATCACTGATTTCTTTTTCTTTATTTAAAGATTTAATGTCTGAATTTGCATCACGACGGATGTTACGAATAGCAACTTTACCACCTTCAATTTCACCACCAACAACTTTCACTAAATCACGACGACGTTCTTCAGTAAGCGGAGGTAATGGGATACGAATTAGCGTGCCTTGTGATGATGGGTTTAAACCTAAGTCAGACTTTAAAATAGCCTTTTCAACTGCACCAATCATTGTTTTATCAAACACTGAAATGGCAATAGTACGAGCATCAGGAGTAGAAACACTACCTACTTGACTTAACGGAGAGTCAACACCGTAATACTCAACAGTAATATTATCTAATAATGAAGTATGAGCACGACCTGTTCTAATTTTATTTAATTGGCCTTTTAATGCTTCAACACTTTTACCCATACGAGTTTTAGCATCTTGTTTAATTTCGTTAATCAAAATGTAGTTCCTTTTTACTTTAAGTTTTTGCTATAGAAAGCAATTAGTTTTTTATATTGCGCTCTATAAATAAATTTTTATTCTACGGTCTGATGATCTTTCAACAGCCCCTAATTATTTACTAAAATTTTCTCTATGATCAATCACTGTACCTTCAGTGCCGCCCATAATAATTGATTTTAAAGCACCTTCTTTATTCATGTTAAATACACGAATTGGCATAGAGTGATCGCGAGCTAGAGTAAATGCAGCTAAATCCATCACTTTTAATTCTTTATCTAAAATCTCGTCATAAGTTAAGTGAGAGTATAGTTCTGCATCAGGATTTGTAACAGGATCAGCAGAGTATATACCATCTACTTTAGTACCTTTAAATACTGCATCAGCATCAATTTCAATACCACGTAAACATGCGGCAGAATCAGTAGTAAAGAAAGGGTTACCAGTACCAGCAGAGAAAATCACAACTCGACCAGATTTTAATAAGCTAATTGCTTCTGCCCAGTTATAGCTGTCACAAACACCGGTTAAATCAATGGCTGACATTAAACGTGCATTTACAAAGGCACGATGAAGTGCATCACGCATAGCTAAACCATTCATAACGGTAGCAAGCATACCCATTTGATCGCCCACAACACGATTCATACCTGCTTCAGCCAAACCAGCACCACGGAATAAATTACCGCCACCGATAACTAAGCCTACTTGTATGCCCATTTCAATCAGTTCTTTGATTTCTTGAGCCATACGATCAAGAACTTTAGGATCAATTCCAAAGCCTTCCTCCCCCATTAAGGCTTCACCACTAAGTTTTAATAAAATACGACGATATGTTGTTTTTGGGTTGACGCTCATAAAATAAACAATCCTGTGATAAATGGGGTGTTAGGCCAAAAAATAACCGTAATTCAATGCCTAATCGAATCGGGCTATTTTAATACCAATTGAATTTTTTATCTACTGATAAATAACGGCAGAAATCTATTAGGAGATTTTTTAGCTCATATATACCCGTTATCATTCAAGATGCAGGTTCAAAATACGTTTTGAGTGCTTGAGCGACTCCAATACAAGACGAGGTTTAGTAAAGGCTATAAACAACAAAGCTCTGTCATTTTCATGACAGAGCTTTGTAACTGGTTGCAAAACTTGCTTAGTAGTTTAAAGGTAAACCTATAAATTAGTTAGCAGCCTTAGCAGCAGCGATTTGTGCTTCAACTTCAGCAGCAAAATCTTCTTCTTTCTTAGCAATACCTTCACCTACTTCTAGACGAACAAATGCAGAAACAGTTAGACCTTTCTCTTTTAAAATAGCGCCAACATTTTTCTTTGGCTCCATGATAAAGGCTTGACCAGTTAAAGAAATTTCACCAGTAAATTTCTTCATACGACCAATGATTATTTTTTCAAGTAAATCAATTGGCTTTTTCTTCTTTTCATCAAGAGCTTCATTTTCAGCTTTTAAGATTTCAAGTTGAATGTCTTTTTCTTTTGCAATAACTTCAGCAGATACATCTTCAGCATTGATGTATTCAGGCTTAGAAGCAGCAACGTGCATTGCAATGTGCTTTAACGACTCAGCGTCACCAGTACCTGCAACAACAACACCAATAGTGCCACCGTGAATGTAAGATGCGCTCGCACCTTCAACATAAGATACACGACGAACGTTGATGTTTTCACCAATTTTAGTTACAAGAGCAATACGCTTCTCTTCGAATTGAGCTTGTAGCTCTTCGATAGTAACGTTATTAGCTGCAGCTGCGTCAGCTACTTCGTTAGCAAATGCTAAGAAGTTACCGTCTTTAGCTACGAAGTCTGTTTGACAGTTAACTTCAACTAATGCTGCAACACCATTGTTATCTTTAATGATGATTGCGCCTTCAGCTGCAATGTTACCAGCTTTTTTAGCAGCTTTTGCTTGACCAGACTTACGCATGTTGTCAATTGCAAGTTCGATGTCACCATCAGTTTCTTGTAAAGCTTTTTTACAATCCATCATGCCCGCGCCAGTGCGATCACGAAGTTCTTTAACTTGTTTAGCAGTAATTGCCATGAGTTAATTCCTTAAATATCTGTAATAAATTAGAAAGAGGCTCAAATGAACCTCTTTAGAAGAAAATATTAAATCGAAAGATTTAATTATTCAGCTTCAACAAAACCGTCTTTTTCAGCAGCTACAGCGATGTTAGTTTCGCGACCTTCGATTACAGCGTTAGCAGCTGAATCTAAGTATAAGCTTACTGCGCGGATTGCATCATCGTTACCAGGAACGATAAAATCAACACCGTCAGGGTTTGAGTTTGTATCAACAACAGAAATTACAGGGATACCTAAGTTGTTAGCTTCTTTGATAGCAATGTGTTCATGATCAGCATCGATGATGAATAATGCATCAGGAAGACCGCCCATGTTTTTGATACCACCAAGGCTTTTCTCAAGCTTTTCCATTTCACGAGTACGCATTAATGCTTCTTTCTTAGTAAGAGCATCAAAAGTACCGTCTTGGCTTTGGCTTTCTAAATCTTTAAGACGTTTGATAGATTGACGTACTGTTTTCCAGTTAGTCAACATACCACCTAACCATCTGTGGTTAACGTAGAATTGATCAGATTTAAGTGCAGCTTCTTTAACTGCATCGCTAGCAGCACGCTTAGTACCAACAAATAAAACTTTACCTTTTTTAGAAGAAACACCTTCTAAAAAGCTTAACGCTTCGTTAAACATTGGAACAGTTTGTTCTAAGTTGATGATATGAACTTTGTCACGAGCACCAAAAATGTATGATTTCATTTTTGGGTTCCAGTAACGAGTTTTGTGACCGAAGTGAACACCGGCTTTAAGCATGTCGCGCATTGATACGTTTGGCATTTTGAATTCCTCTGGGGTTAAGCGTTCATACATTCCATATTTCCGACCTATCGCTACCATCAAGCTGGTAACAGGCACCCCGGAATATGTTTGCCGAATGTATGTGAGTTTAATATTAAATTGTGCGAATAATTTCGCTACAAAATTGCTAAAAATTTAGCGTTTTTCACATCAAAGTAAAATGACTTTTTCAGTGAGCGGCGTTTTATACCACTTTTGCGGGAGAAAAGGAAGTAAAAAGTGCGCTTCAAACGAGAAAATACGGTAATAATGCACTATACGTTTCAGGAGGTCCCGTTCAACTACATAACGGGGTGACGCGGTGTAAGTTAATAAATTATGCGTGCACTCTGAGAAAAAATATGCCGTCATCCCGACGCAGGTCGGGACCTCCTTGCTTATATCGTGGCTCCATTAACATCCTATATAGCATAAGCTCTTAATTTAAGTTATTATTTGCCCCATTATTAAATAGCAAATAAGCGTAATAAAAATAAACGCTTTCAGCCCTTTAAGGAAAACAATGAGTATTGCCATAAAAACTCAGGACGAAATTGAAAAAATGCGTGTTGCAGGAAAATTAGCAGCCCGCACACTTGATATGATAGAGCCATTTGTAAAAGCAGGTGTTACTACCGATGAACTTGATGCTATTTGCGCCAAATTTACTGCTGAAAACGGTGCCTTGGCAGCGCCTTTAAATTATGGTGCAGATCAAAATGGCGACGGTGGTTTTCCCAAATCTATTTGTACTTCTGTAAATCACGTAGTGTGTCACGGTATTCCCTCAGAGCAAACTTTAAAAAATGGCGATATCATCAATATTGATATCACTTGTAAAATTTGCTTAGACCCTGAAGATACACCTGAAGCCGATAAAAAGTATTACCATGGCGACACTTCTAAAATGTTTTTAATTGGTGATGTAACCCCTGAAAATCGACGTTTGTGTCGAATCACTCAAGAAAGTCTTTATGCGTCAATGCGTAAAGTTAAGCCTGGGACAAAGTTTTCAGAAATTGGCGCAACAATCCAGAAGTACATCAAAAAATCGGGTCGTTATGGCATAGTTAAAGATTTCTGTGGCCATGGTATTGGTTACGTATTTCATGAAGAGCCGCAAATATTGCATTATAAAAATGCCGATAACCGTAAAATGCAAGCCGGCATGATTTTTACTATCGAACCAATGATCAATTCAGGTAAAGGCGGCACCAAGCTTGATCCTGATGATGGCTGGACGGCTTACACCGCTGATGAAAAGAACTCAGCTCAATGGGAACATACAATACTAGTAACCAAAACGGGTTGTGAAGTATTAACTCATCGTGATGAAGAAAAAGATATCACTAGAATATTGAATAACTAGTAAAACATAAAACGGCCACTATTGGCCGTTTCGTTTTTCAGGAATAGCAGACACAATTCTTTTGCTGACATTAAAACCAACAAAGTAAAAATTAAGAAGACCTGCATTGTTAAATAATCCAATAATACCAACGCACTTAACTAGCAAATTAGCCCCTGCTGCTGCAATGCTTACAACAGCTGAGCTAGTTGATTTAGGCAGTCAATTTTATCAATGGTTAACTGACTCATTTGCCATCATTGAAGTAACAGAACTTGTGCACGCTCGTGCTGACTTTGTTGATCAAGTATTACAGAAAGTTTGGTGCCAGCATCATTTAGACGAGCATCAAATTACTCTGATAGCCGTTGGTGGCTATGGCCGAGGAGAGCTACACCCTCATTCAGATGTTGACATTCTAATTCTAACTAAAGAAAAAATCACTACTGAAGTTGAAGAATTTATTGGTAAGTTTATTACTGAACTTTGGGATATCCGTTTAGATATAGGCCATAGTGTGCGCAGTGTTCAAGAATGTGTAAAGCAGGCAAATGCTGATGTTACTATTGCTACAAATTTATTAGAGTCACGTCGAATTTGTGGCAACCCGCAACTTGAAGAACAATTAAAGCCACATATACAAAATGCAAAGTTTTGGCCTTCAGATAAATTTTTCGTAGCTAAACGAGATGAACAAAAAAAACGTCATCAGCAGTATAAAGGCGCCGCTTATACTCTTGAACCAAATTTAAAAGCAAACCCTGGTGGTTTACGAGATATACAAACCATTAGCTGGGTGGCCAAACGGCATTTTTTAGCCGATAGCTTAGAACAATTAGTTTCTCTTAAGTATCTTTCTGAAAATGAGTTTTCTGAATTAGACGAGTGTCAGGATTACTTATGGCGAATGCGTTTTTGTTTACACCTAGTTGCTAACCGTAGTGAAAACCGATTACTGTTCGATCATCAAGGTGCTGTTGCTCAAATGATGGGCTTTGGTGAAGATGGTAAGCCCGCTGTAGAACGAATGATGAAGCGTTTCTTCCGAATTATAAACTCAGTAAATGAAGTAAATGAAATGTTATTGCAGCATTTTAAACTAGGGATACTTGGCGCTAAAGATACTGATAAAATTATAGAACTTGATGATCATTTTTCACTAGTTGGTAATTTAATTAGAGTTAAAAACAAACGTAAGTTCATGCGTCCTAAAACCATGATGATGTTATTTTTAATGATAGCAAAACACCCTGAGGTAAAAGGCATACACTCAGACTCTATTCGTTTATTACGTAATTCACGTCGTCGCTTAATTGGTGGTTTAAACGATTATGCAGAATGTCGTCGTATATTTATGGAGTTTATCAAACACCCAAACGGTATGGGTCGTGCGTTTAACTTAATGCATCGCCATGAAATACTAGGCAGTTATTTACCTGAATGGCAAAGCATCGTTGGACAAATGCAGTTTGATTTATTTCATGCTTATTCTGTTGATGAACACAGCTATAGACTCATTAAGAATTTATACCGGTTTAGTTTACCTGAACATAATCATGAATTTCCGCTATGCAGTAAAATAGTACAACAAATTCGTAAACCTGAGTTACTCTACCTTGCCGGTATATTCCACGATATTGCCAAAGGAAGAGGTGGTCGTCACAGTGATTTAGGCGCTGTTGATGCATTAGCGTTTGGTAAATTGCATCAACTTTCAGATCATGATTCTCGTTTAGTTTCTTGGTTAGTTAAGCAACATTTACTTATGTCAGTTACCGCTCAGCGCAAGGATATTTCTGATCCTGAGGTAATAAAAGAATTTGGTGAAATTGTTCGCGATGAAGCTCAGCTTGATTATCTATACTGTTTAACTGTTGCCGACATGCGAGCCACAAATGAAAGTTTGTGGAATAGTTGGAAAGCCAACCTTTTACAAGAACTCTATTTTGCCACTAAAGCAGCATTTAGGCGCGGCTTAGAAAAACCGGTTGAACTCAGAACCAAAATCAGAGAAAACCAACATGAAGCGCTAGAGTTACTTAATGCCAATGATATTAGCGAAGATGTAATAAAACCATTGTGGAAAACGTTCAAACCAGATTATTTTTTACGTTATTCGCCACAACAAATTGCCTGGCATTGCCGACATATTATCAGTCATGATAAAACGAAACCTCTAGTACTTATTAGCGAAAAAGCTTATCGAGGTGGTACAGAGGTTTTTGTTTATACAAAAGATAAGAGTAAAATATTCTCCACAATTGTTTCTTTATTAGGCTTAAAAAAGCTGTCAATTCATGATGCAAAAATTTTGAGTTCAAAAGATGGCTTCACTTTAAATACTTTTGTTATTCTTGATAGCAAAGGTCACCCGATAAAAGATAGCTATTTAGCTGACAACATCAAATCATCGATAACCCATCACCTTACTCAAGATGAGAATATCGAATATCGTAAAATTCCATTGCCGAAAAAATTTAAACAATTTACCTTTCCAACAAGAGTCGGCTTTATTGAGCATAACAATAAAAACATTACCTCTCTCGAAATCGTTGCTATTGATAGACCTGGTTTATTAGCTGAAATAGGCAATGTATTTCAACAATGTGGGCTTAATGTTCACATGGCAAAAGTAACCACGTTTGGTGAACGAGCTGAAGATGTCTTTATTGTATCAAATAAAGATCATTTACCTCTTTCATCAACCGAACAAAATCAGTTAGAATCACTGCTCTGTAATATAAGCTAATAAAGCTTAATGCAAGCGATATACCCAAGCCACTTCAATATGCAGGATTGAACTGGAGCTGAAGTGATTTTGGTATATTTATAAAAACATTTTAGGAATACCCATGAGTACGTTAAAAGAAATCATTGAATTAGCATTTGAAAACCGTGCCGACATTACGCCAAGTACTGTTAGTGATGAAGTTAAAAACTCTGTTTTTGCAGCTCTGCACTTATTAAACATTGGTGAAGCCCGTGTTGCTGAAAAAGTAAATGGTGACTGGGTAGTGAACGAATGGCTTAAAAAAGCCGTTTTATTATCTTTCCGCATTTTAGAAAACGAAGTTATTGAAGACGGCGCTGGTAATGGTAAGTTTTTCGATAAAGTTCCAATGAAATACAAAAACTATGACACCGCTCGCTTTGCCAAAGAAGGCGTTCGTGTTGTTCCTGGTGCATCAGTTCGTACTGGTAGTTACATTGGCAAAGACGTTGTAGTAATGCCATCATTTGTAAACATTGGCGCTTTCATTGATGAAGGTACTATGGTTGATACATGGGCAACGGTTGGTTCATGTGCACAAATTGGTAAAAACGTACACTTATCTGGTGGTGTTGGCATTGGTGGTGTTTTAGAGCCATTACAAGCTGGTCCAACAATTATTGGCGACAACTGTTTTATTGGTGCACGCTCTGAAGTAGTTGAAGGTGTAATTGTTGAAGATGGATGTGTGCTTTCTATGGGTGTATTCATTGGTCAATCTACTAAGATTTTTGATCGTGAAACTGGCGAAGTACACTATGGTCGTGTTCCTGCTGGCTCTGTAGTTGTTCCAGGTAACTTACCGTCTAAGTGTGGAACTTACAGCTTATACGCAGCAATTATCGTTAAAAAAGTTGATGCTAAAACATTAGGTAAAACTGGCCTAAACGATCTTCTCCGTTCTATCGATTAAATAGCCGAAGAACTTTAGAACATAAAAAGGAGCTAATTAGCTCCTTTTTTGCTTTATTAGCGTTACAATAGATGTAATACCAGTTCCCCTTACAAGAGTTAGAACTTAATGAAATCATACACCAACATTGCCGAACTAATTGAACAATTAGAAGCAAATATAAAAGCACTTGCCGAAGAAGTAGTCATCTTAAAGCAAGAGCCACAAAGCATTAACGAACAAATTATTTTTAAGTATATTGATACTGGCAGCACAGGAAAAACAAAAGATTTTGTTCGATCGTTAGACGTAAAATCTGAGCGGGGTTCTTTATTCTCATCTGGTGATGTTAGTAAGTTAATAAGAGACGGCGCAGATGATATCTCACCTGAGTTACTAGCCATTGCGCGAAAAGTGATCAGGATGAAAAAGCAAAGTGGCTCAAAACGCTAAGCCCCCCTTTTGTGTCCTAAGTTATGGTGAAGTAACTAATTAAACTTAGCTTTTGTCACAAATGCTAGGTGATATTTGTGATAAACAAAAAAGATGATAAGTTTTATCCCCTTCCATCTATCTAATATTTACCAATGAAACTATACTGTATAAATTAACAGTATAGTTTCATTGGTATGTATTCATGAAAATTATTCCCATTTATATTGAAGCCGGTATTTCAGGATTTGAATCTCCTGCGGCTGAGTATAAAGAACTAGGGTTATCTTTAGATCAGTTATTAATATCTAACCCTGATGCAACCTTTATTGGCTTAGCCAAAGGTCAATCGATGATAGAAGCAGGTATCTTTGATGGTGATTTACTTTTAGTTGATCGCGCCGAGGCACCTCAAGATGGAGACGTCATTGTCGCCAATTACAACGGTTGCTTTACTTGTAAGTTCATAGACAAAACAAATGCACGTTTATTATCTGCATCTAAATTACATAGACCTGTGCAAATAAACCCAGATGATGATTTTCAAATTGAAGGGGTTGTAACTCGCTCAATACGGCTTCATCGGCAAGTACGAGAGCTAGCTTCATGTATGCTTTAGTTGATGCTGTTTCTTACTACGCCTCAGCAGAAAAGGTATTCGACCCATCGATAAGAAATAAGCCTGTTGTAGTACTAACCAATAACGACGGCTGCATTTGTGCGGTTTGCCCCATTGCCAGAAGACTCGGTGTACCAAAGTTTAAACCTTACTTTCAAATCAAACATTTTTTAGCTAAGCACCAAGTCGTTATACGTTCTTCTAACTATGAATTGTACGCTGATCTTAGTGACAAAATGATGAGTGTAATTGCACGATTTTGTGATAACCAATACGTCTATTCTATCGATGAGTCATTCCTACAATTTAAAAATTACAATAGCCTGATTAAAGATTGGCATCAATACGGCGATGAAATAAGACGTACCGTCTGGCAGGAAACACGTCTCCCCGTTGGTGTGGGGTTTGGTACAACACCAACCTTAGCAAAGGCGGCTAATCATGCAGCTAAAAAATTACCCGGCTTTAATGGAGTTGCAGTTATTAATGATGATAAATCACGTAAAGAAATATTATCAAGAATGTCAGTAACTGATGTATGGGGGATCGGTTCACGATTAGGTAAAAGGTTAAATGTACTTGGTATTAACACTGCTTGGGAACTAGCCAGCCGATCACCTAAAACAATGCGACAACAATTTAGTGTCATGGTTGAGCGTACCATTAACGAATTAAACGGTGTGGCGTGCTTAACATGGGATGATGTCAGGCAACCCAAAAAGGAAATATACTCTACTCGAAGCTTTGGTCAACGAGTAACTGAATTCCATTCATTAAAAACCGCTTTAATTACTCACGGCGCTATTGTAGGACGTAAAGTTAGGCAGCAGCATTCATTAGTGAAACGCTTACTTATTTTCGCAGCAAGTTCACCACACGACGATAATTACTACAAAAAATCTGTTGTATATGATTTTCCCGTAGCAACTGACAATACCATCAACATTGCATTGGCTATTACTCAGGTATTTAATCAAATCTATATGCCAAATGTTCATTTTTACCGATGTGGGGTTGGCGCGATAGAACTCACTAGCAGTGAGTTTACTCAACATGATATGTTTTCAATCAGTGGTAACAACCCTGAACTAATGAATTGTTATGATGGTATTAATAATCGTTATGGCAATGACACCGTGAAACTTGCTGCAGAAGGTCGGGCAGAAAAGTGGCACATGCGACGTGAATTCTTATCGCCAAGCTTTACCAGTAAATGGCGTGATATCCCGAAAATAATTTGTTAATTTTACAAGCTTGCTGCATAACTGCGTGCTTTTTCTAAGTCTTCTGGCGTATCAACCCCTTCAACGGGCAAGCGCGACTGTGCAACTTCTACGTGGATTTTTTCACCTTGCCAAAGCACTCGCAGTTGCTCCAGCGCCTCAATATTCTCTAAAGCACTTGTTGGCCATTGTACGTAGTCTTTAATAAACCCAGCGCGGTAGGCATAAATGCCAATGTGTCGCAAATAAAAGTCCCCTACTTCTTTAATATCATCATTATTTAAAAAGCGCTGACGATCATAGGGAATGGTCGCTCGTGAAAAATACAATGCATAACCATCTTTATCACATAACACTTTAACAGCATTAGGATTTAGTGCTTCTGCAACTGAGTCAATATTAACAGCCAGAGTCGACATACGAGCTTTATTTTGTCCAGCTAAGTTAGCGGCAACTTGGGCAATGTTTTGACTTGGAATAAATGGTTCATCACCTTGAACATTAACAATGATTTCGTCATCATTAAATTGATACTGCTGGACAACTTCAGCTAATCGTTCAGTACCTGATTGATGATCGCTTCGGGTTTTACATACTTCACCACCAAAAGCTTTTACAGCAGTTTCTACTTCATCATTGTCAGTAGCAATAATAACCCGCTCAGCACCAGAGGCTAATGCTTTTTCAGCAACCCATTGGATCATTGGTTTTCCATCAATGTCAGCCAAGACCTTCCCCGGCAGTCGTGTTGATTGGAAACGGGCCGGTATTACTACGGTAAATTTCATTAGCTACGCTCTTCTTCAGATAATTTTCTAGCTTCAGTTTCTAACAAAACAGGAATATCTTTTTCAATTGGATAGGCTAAATGGTCAAACTTACAAATCAATTCAGATTTGTCTTTATTAATATCAAGTTTGCCTTTACATACAGGACAGGCAAGAATGCCAATAAGGTTACTATCAAAAGCCATAGTTTTTACATCTCGTTATTATTAAATCAATTAATTGTTCACCTTGATTATCATCAAAGTGAGCTTCTACTGGTAAATACCAGCTATTTTGTGGGGCTATTCCCGAACACTTTACTGCATCTTTTTCAGTCATCAATAACGGCGCATTTGAGCTAAATTGCCCAAAATCAGTTTCGCAAAAGTGATGATGATCAACAAATGGTATTTTTTGGCCAAGACTGAATCCAAGCTCATGCAAGCTAATAAAAAAGCGTTCAGGGTTACCAATTCCAGCCATGGCATTTACAACATTGTCTTTACCATGTTGGTCAATAAAATCAGCAACGGCTACAACACTACCATCGTGCACATTAACCAATTTATTGCCTTTTAAAGACATATGTTGTTCATTTACATCGGCAAGACCGCTGTTGATAATGACTTTATCAACGGTTTTTAATCTCCAGACCCCCTCTCTTAATGGTCCAGCAGGTAATAACCAACCATTACCAAAGCGACGTTTACCATCTACGATCACCAACTCAACATCACGCTTTAAACGATAATGTTGCAAGCCGTCATCGCTGATCACCATATTACAACCTTGACTAATTAAAAGGTTAACAGCGGCTACTCTATCACTACTCACTACCACAGGTACTTGGCAACGTTTAAAAATAAGTACGGGTTCATCACCGGCTTGTTCTGCCGTGGTTTCATTGGTTAACAGCAACGGTGAATTTCTTTTTTCACCGCCATAGCCTCTACTAATGACACCAACCTTTAAACCGCGCTGTTTTAGTTGTTCAATAAGGTAAATAACCACTGGCGTTTTACCATTGCCGCCAACACCAATGTTGCCAACAATAACAACAGGAATATCCAGTGATGGCTGCTTTAAAATGCCTAAATTAAAAAGAATGCGCCGTAAGGCTGATAACAAATAAAATAACACATTAAATGGCAGCAATAGCCATTTAATTGGGTGATTGTGATACCAAGCCTGTTCAATTAAACGCACTTATTAGCCCCTATTCACCAAATTGAAATGCATGCAATTGTGCGTAGGCACCGTTTTTATCTAGCAATTCTTGATGATTGCCCTGCTCTAGCAAGCACCCTTGGTCCATTACGATTATAGAATCGGCATTTTCTATGGTGGATAAACGATGGGCAATTACAACACAAGTTCGATTTTGTTGTAAAACATTCAATGCATCTTGTATGTGACGCTCAGATTCAGTATCTAAAGCACTGGTAGCTTCGTCGAGTATTAAAAAAGGAGCATCGCATAATAAGGCTCGAGCAATAGCTAAGCGCTGACGTTGTCCGCCACTGAGCATAGAGCCATTATCACCAATATTAGTGTCTAAACCATCGGGTAAGTTTTCTACAAATTCCATCACATGGGCTGCTTTGGCTGCCGCAATGATTTCATCTCTACTCGCTTGTGGGTTTCCGTAAGCGATATTATTGGCCACACTATCGTTAAAAAGCACAACCTGCTGGGAAACAAATGCGAATTGATTTCTTAAGTCTTTCAGTTTGTAATCACGAATATTTTCACCGTCAATCAACACTTGGCCATGATTACTATTGTAAAAACGTAACAACAAAGAGCTAAGGGTTGATTTACCGCTACCTGAGCGACCAACTAGGGCTAACGTTTTTCCAGGTTCTAACTTAAAACTGACATTTTTAAGTGCGGGTTTTTCACTGCCTGGATAGTTAAAAGTAACATCATCAAATTCAATTATACCTTGTGCAGTTTCAAGCCCAAGTGTGCCGGTGTCTTGCTCTACTTTTTGATCTAATACATCAAAAACA
Source organism: Thalassotalea psychrophila (assembly GCF_031583595.1). NCBI lineage: Bacteria > Pseudomonadati > Pseudomonadota > Gammaproteobacteria > Alteromonadales > Colwelliaceae > Thalassotalea > Thalassotalea psychrophila. Next base: position 1,631,917 of record NZ_CP134145.1, on the reverse strand, counting down.
CTTTGCGCAGCAGCCATACCTCGTTGAAATTCGCTATTTACTGTTGTTAATAGTTTAAGCGGCCTTAGCATCATGATCATACTCGTGACGACTGTGGTAAACGTACCCGGTGATAACTCACCAACAAAATCTTCTCGGCTAGCCGCATATAACACAAAAGCAAGTGCAAATGAGGCAATGATTTGAATAACAGGAACACTGGTTGCTTTAGCTGCAACCATTTTCATTCGTTGCTGGCGATTTTGATTATTTATTTTCGCAAATCGTTCAAATTCGCGTTCTTGCCCACCAAATGACAGAACAACTTTGTGGCCATTAAAAGTTTGCTCCGTTGCACTAGTAACTATTCCCATCATCTTTTGAATGCGTTTACTTACGGCTCTAAAACGTTTAGAAACAACAACGACAATGCAAGCCACAATTGGGATTATAAGTAAGAAAATTGAAGATAATTGCCAACTGTTATAAAACATCAAACCGATCAAGCCAATAACAAATGCACCTTCGCGAATTAAGGTTAATAATGCTTTTGAGATTGCTTTTAATAACTGTTCAGTATCGTAGGTAATTTTTGAAATTAATGTACCAGTGGATTCTTTATCATGAAATGGTACCGGCATTGCAACAATGTGCTCAAATAGTTTTTGTCTTAAGCGCATCACCACATGATTACCCATCCAAGCTAAGCAATATGTTGCGACAAAATGAGAGGTACCACGAATTACAAAGGCAACAATAACAAATATAGGTGCATACTTTAGGATATCGGGATTTGAATTTGTTAAGCCGTCATCAATGAGAGGCTGAAGTTGTGAAAACACTAAAGTGTCAATGCCAGCATAACCTAACATGCCTACAATAGCGGCAGCCAAGCCGAAGCGTAAACCTTTGGTATAACTAAAAAGTCGTTTAAAATTCTGCCAGGTAGTGGCATCCTTTTGCTCTTGCATGTAAGTCTCTTAATTAATGCAAAATATGCTGCATATTTTTAAATTATTATGAAAGTATTCTACCTGATATATAAGGCTAATTCACTGATATACAACTATAATAGCCTATTAATTCGAAAAATTATTGCCAAGGCCAAAAAGGTAACAAATTATCTCGATAAGTTTTATAGGTAATTCCCTGTTTAGTAAACGTAAATTGCACCATTCCTACAATACTTGTATTTAATTCTATAGCACTAATTTGTTGGTAGCGTTCAACAACCTCTTTGACTGGCATATCCCAGCGATTTAAAAAACCACTGCTATAAAGCACATATTTAGGCTGAACAAATTGTACAAAGCTGAAACTTGAAGAGCTTTTAGAACCATGATGCGGCGCTAATAGCACATCGACCTTGCTCAATAGTTCATTATGCAGCAGCTGCAACTCGACCTTATTAGATATATCTCCTGGCAATAGCACTTTATATTTACCATCGGTTATCTCGATTACACAAGACTCATCATTATGAGTCCCTACTTTATTATTAGGCGATAGCACCTTTAACGTTAACCCTTGCCAGTTTATAAACTTGCCGGCTGTACAAGGAATATTATTTTCTAAATCTGAAAAGTTTACCGAAAAAGATTTAACTAGGTTATATTTTTGCAAGAAAGGTAAACCGCCAGCATGATCATTATCACGATGACTTATAATAGCTAAATCAATTTTATCTATTCGGTTCGTTAGTAAATACGGCTTAATTACAGCTTCAACAAAATTAAAGCCACTAGGATAAGCTGCACCGGTATCGTACAAAATGGCTTCGCCATTTCTTTCAATTAACACGGCTACCCCATGGCCAACATCAAATATCGTCATCAACCAGTATTTATTACTTTTTTGCCAATACTGAACACCAATTTCAACCCCAATTATACTCACCAAAGTAGGCAATAATGAGATAAACACCCATTTGGGATGGATTAATCGCAAGGTTTGCAAAAATATGGTCAAGGGAGTTAAACAGATAATAACGAGAACAGGAGTTGAAAATGAAACGGTAGAATACTCGAACGCAGCAAGCCAACTAAGATAATCCATGCCAAGTTCAAGACAGTAATTGGCAATATCAAATAACCATAGAGCCAGTGAAGGCATAATAGGTAATGTAAGCGTCGCTATTAAAATAGTAGGAATAGCGGTGAACGACAACCAAGGTACAACGATAATGTTAGCAAGAGGAGCAACAATAGAAACTTTATTAAACAACAATAATGTCAGTGGCATTAACAATAAACTGATAGCAATTTGTAATAACAATAAAGACAAAAACATTTTTTGCCACTTAGGCCTGTTTACGAATAAATACCCCCAACGCCAAAAGCTAAATAAAATAACCAATACCGCGCTAAAAGATAAGTACAAACTTGCATCGAAAATAGCAAAAGGGTCTATTAAAATAATGGTGCATAAACTTAATAACAGCCACTTGATAATAGTAACCTTAATACAAAAAATTCTTAGTCCATAAAACCATAGCAGCATAATTAATGCCCTAATTGTTGGCATTGAAAATCCAGCCAGATATGAATAGATACAGGCAAAAACTAAACTAACAATCATCGGATAAAGGTATAAATAACGTTGTGATAGTAATGGTTTGGGCAAGAGCCAAATAATAAGCTTCGCCAAGGTGAAACCAAACCCTGCTATAAGCCCCAAATGCAAACCGGATATTGCCATTAAATGCTGAGTACCTGTGGTTTGTAACACCTGCCACATAGGGTTATCAATTTGAGATTTATCACCTAATGATAAGGCTAGAATTAACGGCTTCAACGTTTGTTTAAGATTTTTATTTAATTGATTGTAAAGAGCTTGCCTCACACTTGTTGACTTTTCTAGCACCATATTCAGGGAAGATTTTTTTACATATCCAGTAACAACAAGGTGGTTTTGTAATAACCATTTTTGATAAGAAAAGCTTCCTTGATTAGCAAAGCCATGGGCTGGTTTTACTTTAACCAACAACTGCACAATATCTCCTTGAGAAAGGACTATGTTTGCCTGTTTAAAAGTGATCCTAGCCCCAAAAGGCTGTTTTAACAGTTGTGAATTTATTGATTGTATTTCAACATTAAAACGAAGATCTTCATTGCCACCTACGATCAAGGTTTGTACTGTGCCTTGTATCAATAATTCGCTTAAATGTAAGGTCTTCGCATCTAATTTATTATTATCACTCCATGAAAAATGAGCACTTGCAGCGAACAAGATATAAGCAAAGCCAAAAAGCCAAGCAAGTACTGGGAGTAGCTTTTTATAAAAACAGGTAAGAATAGCGACACAAAAACAAGACAACGCTAACAATAATAGATAGTATAACGCCGGTACTTGCTCAAGTAGTAACGCGCAGCAAGCACCAATAAAAAATAACAGCAACCACCGTTCCATAGTGAATTGTCCATAATTAACGCTGTAATTTGAATACAACAAGTATAGTCGCTATTAAATTTCCTATACTGATATAAATATCATGCACAAAAATAAGCAAGAAGATTAACTTAACTTATGCCAAAGAAAATGATCAAACGATGGTTACCCGATCATCACACCATCAAAACCAATAAACACCTACAAATATTTGGTGATGTGTTGCATGATGCCAATTTATGGCACCTTAATCGTCGTTCAGTATCTAAAGCATTTGCTGTTGGATTATTCTTTGCTTTTGTTCCAGTTCCTTTTCAAATGATGTTGGCGGCAGGAATGGCAATATTGGTTCATGCAAACTTGCCACTTTCGGTTGCTCTGGTTTGGCTTAGCAACCCAATTACGATCCCACCAATTTTTTATGCATGTTATAAACTAGGCACAGTAATAATGAATGTGCCGCCGCAAGATTTCGCTTTTGAGTTAAGTGTAGAATGGCTAACAACTAGCTTGTCAGCAGTAGCTGGCCCTTTCCTATTAGGTTGTGCCGTTTGTGCAGTATTTTTCTCTATAGTTGGTTACTTTACCATTAATGGCATTTGGCGTTACTCAGTAGCAAGCAATTGGAAAAAACGTAAGCATAGATAAGCATTAAGCTAGAAAAGCAGGTGCAGATATACGGGGAGTGATGAGTTTCAGGAGCTTTCTAGTTTCTAGCCCCTAATTCCTAGTTCCTAATACCTATACTCCCTACCCTCCCTGCCCTAACACCTGTGCAGGATCTATTTTCGTTGCACGCCAAGCAGGATACAAGGTTGCAATCAAACTTAATATTAACGCCGCTACAACGGTAAAAATAACGTCTCGTATATCTAACTCAGTTGGCAAAAAGTCGATAAAATAAACATCGCCAGATAAAAACTTGGTATTCAACATCGATTCAATACTACGAATGATTTCGGTCAAGTTTAGTGATAAATACACACCAAATAACGCACCTATTACTGCGCCAAGAACGCCATTTACCAAACCTTGATAAACAAAGCTCAACATAATAGTTTTAGGCTTAGCACCCATGGTTTTTAAAATGGCAATATCACCTTTTTTATCATTTACCGCCATAAATAAACTCGAGACGATATTAAAACTAGCGACGGCAATAACCATTAACATCACCACAAACATGACCGTACGCAGTAGCTGAATATCATTAAAAACATGCCCTTGGGTACGCGTCCAATCATTCATGTACACATAAATATCAAGCTGTTGACCAATATCTCTCACAATGACAGGAGCCTGAAATACATCATCTACGGCTATTCTTAAGCCGTGGACATTATCCCCTAGACCTGCGATTTCGCTACCAACCTTTAACGGCATGTATGCCAGGGTTTCATCGATGGCGCCGCCAAAATCAAAAATAGCAGCGATAGTCATATTACGTTTTTTCGGCGCAGCAAATTGACTGTTACTTTGTTCGCCATTAAGCCTCGGCAAAATAAGTTGTACGGTATCGCCAACGTTAACCTTTAATTTTTTAGCAATACCTTTACCTATCACTAAAGATTGCCCGGTTAAATCGGTCCATTTTCCAGCGCTGATAAAATCAGTTATTTTTGAAACTTTAGTTTCAAGTTCAACATCTACGGCTCGAACTTCTAACGCTTTAAGTTGCTCACCCTTTTGTAATAAACCACCTAATTTAATTACCGGTGCAGCGCCAAGTACATGTTCAAACGACTCTAAATGAGTAACTCGTTGTTGCCAGTTGTCGATAGGTTTAGTAACCGCAATATACTCACCATGAGGAACAACCGATAACAAACGCTTAGCCAATTCACGTTCAAAGCCATTCATTGCAGACAGCACTAATATAAGCACCATCACACCTAAGCCAATGCCTATGGTCGAAGATGCGGATATAAATGAGGCAAAACCTTTGGTTCGATTAGAGCGAACGTAGCGTAAGCCGATAAAAATACTTAATGGTTTAAACATCAAGTAACTTTCCATGGTCTAATTTTAATTGTCTGTCCATACGTCCAGCTAAGGTCAAATCATGGGTCACAACAACAAAGCTAGTATTTTCTGAGCGATTTAGCTCTTTAATTAACTGAAATATTTGTTCTGCAGTATCAAAATCTAAATTACCTGTTGGCTCATCAGCTAAAACTAAAGAAGGTTTGGTAACCAAAGCTCGAGCAATAGCTACACGTTGGCGTTCACCTCCAGAGAGTTCTGATGGACGATGATGCGTTCTATGGCTAAGCCCTACTTTCGCCAGCATATTTTTTGCTTCGGCCAGAGCGGCTTTGGGTTTATCTCCACGGATAAGTAATGGCATAGCTACATTTTCTTCGGCGCTAAACTCCATCATTAAATGGTGAAATTGATAAATAAAACCTAAATGCTTATTTCTAAACTCAGCTCTTTTTGAGTCCGACAAACCATAGATATCAATATTATCAATTTCAACACTACCAGAGGTTGGTGTATCTAATGCTCCAGCCAAATGCAGGAAGGTACTTTTACCGCAGCCTGAGCTACCAACTATAGCCAGTAGTTCGCCTTTTTTAACGGTTAAGTCTAAACCTGTTAATACTGCTGTAGTTTGTGGCCCTTGCTGATATTCTTTAACCAGTTGCTGGCACACTAACACATTATTCATTTCGTAAAACCTCAGCGGGTTGTGTTTTAGATGCTCTATAAGCCGGATATAAGGTTGCAGTGAAGCTCATCACCAATGCCGATAGAATAATTATTAATACTTGTTGATATTGTAAATCGATGGGTAAGGTTTGCATGACAAAGCCTGAGCCTAAAACATTAACGCCAAACAATGACAATACAGAGTTTATGTTTAAGGTAAAGATTACGCCAATGATAGAGCCTAGGGTAACGCCCCATAAACCATTCACCATGCCTTGGGTGATAAATATTTGTAATACCTGTTTCGGCTTTAAGCCCAAGGTTTGCAATATACCGATTTCACCTTGCTTGTCGATAACTACCATTACCAGTGCTGAAACAATATTAAATGCGGCAACAGCGACAATTAAGCTCAACATTAACCACATCATGTTTTTTTCTATGCGCACCGCTGCGAATAAATTACCTTGAGTTTTATCCCAGGTAGTAAAGTTTAAGTGCTCAAACTCATTATTTAACATTAGCTTTTTGGCTAGCGGTTGAGCATCAAATGCATCATTAAGATATAAACGGATGTTATCAACACTGTCTTTATCTTTTCTTAATAAACGAGCGGCATCTTGACCGTGAATAATGACCATATGATCATCAACTTGCGAGCCAACATGAAAGACCCCAACCAAGGTAAACTTGCGTTGCACCGGCACCCTGCCCATCGGAGTAAAAATAGTTTTATTAGGTAGAGCTAGCCTGATTTTATCACCAATACGAATACCTAACTTGCGAGCTAATGAGACGCCCATGACCATTTGGTACTTTCCAGGAACCAAGTCAGTTAACTGCCCTACTTGCATTTTTTCAGCTAATAAAGAATATTTTTGTTCATATTCGGGGTAAATACCCTGCATTAAAACGCCTTGTAATTTACTTGGCGATTGAATAAATGATTCACTTTCTAAATAAGGCGTTGCGCCTTTTACCAATGGCTGTGCTTCAAGCTTTGTAATAAGTTCGTGCCAATCATTAATACTTTGCTGTTTGGCCTGTACAACTACATGAGGTACTAACCCTAAAATACGTTGTTTTAATTGCCCTTCAAAGCCATTCATTACTGAAGCTACAGAGATCAACGCTGCCACGCCTAATAAAATACCGGCGATAGAAAAAAAGGTGATAAAAGATACAAAACCAGAACGGTTTTGACTGCGACTGTAGCGGTATCCGATAAAAAGACTAACCGGTTGAAACATTTATATTTATAATTTTTTTTGAAGATGTCTGTAAATGATAAAAGCTTGCACAGTTTAGTACAAGTAGAACACGATAATAATATGTAATTTAGTATGACAATGGCTGTATAAACGTCTAAAATCAATCGCTAACTGATGTTAATCAGTATTTGTAATTCAAGCCAACAACAACGATATCTAAACAATGAGCCAAACCAGTAGTATATTTTCGCCTTTATTAGCTTTAAGTAAAGTTGATGCCAATTTAAAAGACAAAAAGCAGTGGGCTAACTTGCATGGTTCAAGTGCCAGTATTGCAATTTACTTTGCTGCGGCTAACTCCAAAAGTCTTACGTTATTAGTTACCGAAGATACCGCAACAGCGCTTAAACTTGAACATGAATTACTCAGCATTAATGATCAAGATTTAGATATATGCTTATTCCCTGATTGGGAGACTCTGCCATACGATAGCTTTTCGCCACATCAAGATATTATCTCGCAAAGGCTGCAAACCCTTTATCGCTTATCACGAATGAACAAAGGCATTGTCATTGTTCCGGCCCACACATTAGTACACCGCATAGCGCCTAAACAATATATTGAGGCAAACAGCTTACTAATTAAAACTGGAGATAAAAAAGATCTTCATAAAATGCGTGCAGAGCTTGAAGCAAGTGGTTATCGAGCAGTAGAACAAGTGCTTGAACATGGCGAATTTAGTGCCCGAGGTGCTATTTTAGATCTATATCCAATGGGCAATAACACGCCATATCGGTTAGATTTTTTCGATGATGAAATCGACAGTATTCGCACCTTTGATGTTGAAGATCAACGCTCAAAAGACACCATTGCCAGTATTGAGTTATTACCTGCTCATGAGTTCCCAACAGATAAAGCGGCAATAGAATTATTTAGAAACCAATACCGTGAAATTTTAAAAGCAAACAACGATAAAGACTCTGTATATCATCAGGTCAGTAAAAATATTTTACCCGCTGGTATCGAATATTATTTACCGCTATTTTTTGAGCAAACTGAAACCTTGTTTGATTATTTACCACTAAATACGCAAGTATTAATTCATGGTGACATCGATAAAAACCTTGAGCAATTCAATTTAGATGCGCAATACCGTTATGAAGACAGACGCTACGATCCATTAAGGCCTTTACTGCCACCAGAAAAGTTATTTTTGACTCGAGAACAATTGTTTTCAACGTTAAAGCATCACGACCGAGTTAATATAAAAGTAGCGGATAAAGAAAGCCAAGCAATTAAGCTTAATGACAAAGCGGGTAATGTTAATTATGCAACAGCTGCTTTACCAGAGGTGGCTGTTAATCATCAGCTTAAAAAGCCTTTGCAAGCGGTTTGTCAGTTTTTAGAAGATGCTGCTGAACACAACCAGCAAGTACTATTTGTTGCCGAAAGCCAAGGCCGAAGAGAAACACTGTTAGAATTACTTTCCCGTGAAAAAATAGCTCCTAAAAACGTTGATGATATAAGCAGTTTTATTTCATCTGAGCTGCAAATTGCAATTACAGTTAATGCGTTAAATCACGGTTTTATTGTTTCTCAGGCAGACAGCAAGGCAGCTCTAAACTTTGCAATTATTACTGAAGATGATTTATTCACCGACAGAGTAAAGCAAGCAAGGCGTAGAACTAAAAAACAAGAAACCAACAGCGAAGCGATATTTAAAAACCTCACTGAACTGTCAATAAATCAACCTGTAGTGCATATCGAACACGGTATCGGTCGCTATCAAGGCTTACAGACTTTTGAAAACCAGGGGATTAACACTGAGTTTTTAATGCTCAGTTACGCTAATGATGCCAAACTTTATGTGCCTGTTGCCTCATTACATTTAATTTCTCGCTATTCGGGCTCCAACAGTGACACTACCCCTATCCATAGGCTGGGTACAGACTCTTGGTCAAAAGCGAAGAAAAAAGCCGCTGAAAAAATTAAAGATGTGGCCGCCGATTTACTCGATATTTATGCTAAACGAGCACAAAGTCATGGTTATGCTTTTAAACGAAATAAAGAAGATTATATAAGTTTTGCCGAAAGCTTTGGCTTTGAAGAAACATTAGATCAACAAAATGCAATTACCAATGTTATTGCCGACATGCTGGATCACAAAACCATGGATCGATTGGTTTGTGGTGATGTTGGTTTTGGTAAAACAGAAGTAGCTATGCGCGCAGCATTTATTGCTGCAAATGATTCAAAACAAGTTGTTATATTAGTACCAACAACCTTACTTGCTCAGCAACATTATGAAAACTTTAAAGACAGGTTTGTTAACTGGCCAGTAAATATTGAAGTACTTTCTCGCTTTAAAACCGCGAAACAGCAAAAAGAAGTTATTGCCAATATCGCTACCGGCCAAATTGACATTTTGATCGGTACTCATAAGTTATTGTCTGATGATATTAAGTTTAAAGATTTAGGCTTACTTATTGTTGATGAAGAGCACCGCTTTGGGGTTAAACAAAAAGAAAAAATTAAAAAACTACGTTCTAATGTTGATATTTTAACCCTTACCGCTACCCCTATTCCAAGAACATTGAATATGGCCATGGGTGGAATGCGCGATTTATCAATAATTGCTACACCTCCAGCAAAACGGTTAGCTGTTAAAACCTTTGTACGTGAACGTGAAAGTGCATTGATCAGAGAATCAGTTTTACGTGAAGTTTTACGTGGTGGTCAAGTTTACTTCTTGCATAATAATGTACAAACTATTGAAAAAACGGCGCAAGAACTTCAAGACTTGCTGCCAGAAGCTAAAATTATTGTTGCCCATGGTCAAATGCGAGAACGTGAATTAGAGCGCATCATGAGTGATTTCTATCACCAACGATATAATGTTTTAGTGTGTACTACCATTATTGAAACCGGTATAGATATTCCAACAGCAAACACCATAATAATGGATAGAGCCGATCATTTAGGTTTGGCGCAATTACATCAATTACGCGGCCGTGTAGGTCGATCGCACCATCAGGCTTATGCTTATTTACTAACACCACATCCTAAACGCATGACTAAAGATGCTGCTAAGCGACTGGATGCTATTTCACAGTTAGAAGATTTAGGCGCAGGTTTTGCGTTAGCGACCCATGATTTAGAAATTCGTGGCGCAGGTGAACTTTTAGGTGAAGATCAATCAGGGCAAATGGCAAGTATTGGCTTTAGCTTATACATGGAGATGCTAGATCAAGCAGTTGCGGCGTTAAAAGAAGGCAAACAGCCATCATTAGAAGATTTAACCGCTAAGCAGACTGAAATTGAGTTGCGAGTGCCTGCATTAATCCCAGATGATTACATCTATGATGTCAGTATGCGTTTATCGTTTTATAAACGTATAGCCAGTTGTAAGGACAATCATGAATTAGATGAAATTCAAATTGAGTTAATTGATCGTTTTGGACTGTTACCACAAGCTACCAAACACATTTTTTTCATTGCGAAACTTCGTTTAAGCGCAGAAGATATTGGTATCGCTAGAGTCGATGCAGGTATAAATGGTGGTTCGATAGAATTTAATAGCAACACTAAAATTGATCCTATGCTTATAATAGGCTTGATCCAACAACAACCATCAATATACAAAATGGATGGCGCTAATAAACTAAAATTTGCGATCAAAACAGAAGACAATCAAGCGCGCTTTACCTTAATCAGCAAGATGATAGACAGTTTAAACAAAAGTATTGCCTAAGGAATAATGACCAATATGCAAGTAAACAATGCAATGACAACAGTTAGAACAAACAGCAGCATCACAAAGCATAAATTTACAAAACTGGCCAAGTTGGCATTGCTAAGTTCAATGTTGTTCAGCTTAGTCGGTCATAATGCAATAGCACAACCAGCAAAAGAGTTAAAAAACACTGATGCTACTGAAAAGCCTGCTGAGCGATGGTTCGAAATAGAGGTAATTTTATTAGAGCAACTTATCGACAAATCATCTTATAAAGAAGACTTTAAACAGCAAGTTGCCTTGAATAATGATAAAGCGTCTAACAATGTTTCTTTACTCAACAACTATTTACAAAACATAGTAAATTTTGAGCAACAGTTAGATGTGTGTAACACGCCTAAAACTATTGCGGTTAACAACAGCATTGATAATCTCGAGCAAGAAGGCTTCCAAGCTACAGAGCAAACAAAAAACAAAACAACTTTAGCTGAAGTTGAGAAAAAGTTAGCAAACCTTTCATTAGCGTGTAAAAAAAATGACGTTAATATTTTTGAAAATGCTATCGACAAAGAGTTTTATCAAATACCAAAAACTATTTCAGCTAATGAAGATTTGTATGCCAATGTGCCTTATCTACTTAACAAAAACAGCTTAAAACTGACTCATATAAAAAAATCACTCAGTAACTCTAAACATTTTAAACCGGTATTGCACATGGGCTGGCGCCAGGCAGTGTTAGATAGACGTGCTGCCAAAGCAGTTCGGCTTTTGGCCGGAGAAAACCAAGCATTAACTAAAGTAAAAAATACTGAAGTGATTGAACTTGATGAAAACTTACAATTAAGTGATGCAGAAAAACAAGATATTGTTACAAAGCACTTAGCACAAATTATCAACGATATTGAACAAAACGATATTCAAATAGATGTTTTAACTGAACAGATTAAAAATCAGCAAATACAACCATTATTCGATGTTGAAAGTTTAACGACAGCAGAAAACAATACCAAACAACACCAACAAAATTGGCAAATTGATGGCTTCTTTAATGTACATTTAGATCACTATCTATATATAAATAGCCAGTTTAATGTCATTGCCAAATCTAAAAATAATAATGAAAAAGTTATTGAGGCATTGGTCCCGTTTAAACAAAACCGCAGGGTGATCAGCGGTGAAATTCATTATTTTGATCATCCTTATATGGGAATGATTGTACAAATTCGCCGTCATGAAAAACCAGATGTGATCGATGAAGATGCACCAAAAGAAGTGATCGATTCTGAAGAATTAGACATTAATAGTGATAGGAACTAGGAACTGAAAGCTTGCATGCATCATTAACCATTTAACTAATAGAAGTATAAAATTTATGTCAATAGATAAACAAACGCAAATTGAAGCCGCGGTATTTCGCCGTTTATTAGCCCATTTAGATTCACGCAAAGATGTGCAAAATATAGAACTAATGAATCTTGCCGGGTTTTGTCGCAATTGCTTTTCAAAATGGACTGTTACTGAGGCTGAAAAACTAGGTGAAACAATAGATATTGATACAGCTAGAGAACAAGTGTACGGCATGCCTTACAGCGAATGGAAAGATAAACATCAACTTCCTGCAACTGCTGAACAACTGGCAAAATTTGAACAATTGTCAAAAAAGTAATAGATTAAATACCCAATAAAAAATAATAAGAATAAATTTGTATGCTAAATAAAGAAGATACAGTATTTGTATTAGTTGATGTGCAAGGTAACCTTGCCGGCTTAGTTCATGATAAACAAGCGTTATTTAGCAACATGCAAAAGCTTATAAAAAGTCTGCAGATACTTAATGTACCTATAATTTGGGTGGAGCAAACACCTAGTGCTATTGGCGAAACTATTGTCCAAATATCCAGTTTACTTACTAATCTAACACCAATTAGTAAAACGACTTTCAGTGCCGCTAAAAATGATGAATTTATGACGGCTCTAAAAAAGACTGATAGAAAACAAGTATTAGTTGCAGGGATTGAATCACATGTTTGTGTATACCAAACGGCAATGGATTTGCATCAGCAAAATTTTGAGGTAGAAATAATTTCTGATGCCGTTTCTTCAAGAACACAATCAAACAAACAAATCGCGTTGTTAAAAATGCAAAGCAAAGGGCTAACACTCAGCAGCACTGAAATGGCTCTATTTGAGCTTATTGGTGATGCCGAAAGTAAAGAATTTAAGCAGATCATCAAAATTATTAAGTAGCGTGCTTTGACTAGAGTAAAACAACTTCAATAACTTGTTTCAGGATCTGTTTTAATATAGCCGTAACCGGCTGCAAAGTACCAGACCTTTTGAAGCCTGCTTACTCAACGTTTAATGCGGCCGTCCCCCCCATAGAGGCCATCGGTAAAATGTTTTGCTCAACGCCTTTTTGACTGGAAGGTTGAATCCATTCAACTTCCTTTTTAAGCATTAACAAAACGCCCGTACCTATCATGATAATCAAAGGAAGGGCAATTAAGAAGGCACCCCAGTGGTAACCTTCCTAAACAGCATTTGCGTACTCATTCTAATTATTTTTCTTATTCACACTACTCGAACATGTCGATTAGTCTATTTCAACAGGCTCATCTGACATTTCTTTCATTAAGCCTTCTGGCATCCAAGGCGCACCGGCATCAAGTAAAGATTGCTTGAAAGCAGGAAATGTTTGTTCCCGTAGATTGTTTAATCTTGGCAACAATACATTAAGCGCATCTTGCACAATAAGCATCTGTTCTTTTTGAGTTGCTGTAAGGCCCCATGTGTTTGCTCGGGCAAGTTCAATCATAAATAACCTACTCGAAATTGTCGCTGGTGTTGCCCCCATACCACTACTTGCTGTTTTTCCATTAAGAGCTTCTTGCGCGGCAAACACCGCTTGTCGAAGTTCTTCATAGCTTGTTTCTAGTTCAGTAGTAGGCGCAAAGGAACGGTCGAGGGCTATCCGGAACGACCCTAACTTAGATTTTAAGTCATCGACTTGTCCTCTTGCCATTGATACTTTGCGCCTAAGGCTCTCAACCTCTAGCAATGAGGCCGTGCGCTGCTGCGGTGAAACGCCGCCAGGTACTGTTTCATCAAACAGTGGTTTGACATTAAAGTTGACTGATTCTGCCAATTCGCGTGTTGTGCCATTTGCTGTGGTATATAAAAACGCCGTATACGTACCTGGGGCGACTAGTGGCCCAACATCACCGAAGAAGCTAGGGCCAGTGCCAAGCGCATTAGCTGACGGCATCCGTAAGTCCCAAGTTACTCTATGAAGTCCTTTTTTAGCTTCCGCATGTACCTTCCGTACAATTTTCCCCTTAGCATCTTTTATGATCACATACACACTGGGTTCAGATTCTCTTAATTCAATTTCAACAGTTTCCCATGCAGGATAAAGGGGGAACTTGTCTTTTTCTTGTGCCTGTTCCTCTTTTTCTTCTCTAAGTTCTTTTAACGATTTAATACCATCGCGCAGGTAGTAAGTGAATGTAGCGCCAAATTCTGGGTTTTCAGCACGATATTCAAAATCGCCATGTGAGTCGGTATGCAAACTTTCTGGAATGTACCAAAGCGCGTCACGAGAGGTAAATAATAACGCTTCTTTTTGTAAACTCTTTTTGCTAATTGTTCGCAGTGGAGAGTAGTCATCTAGTATATAAATTCCGCGACCGAAACTACCTGCCACAAGATCATTTTCCCTGCGCTGAATTTGCACATCTCTAAATGATATGGTGGGCACGTCTCCTGTTAGTTCAATCCATTGGTTACCGCCATCAACAGTAAAAAACAAACCAAACTCGGTGCCAATGAAGAGTAAATCTTTATTCACATGATCTTGAACTATGCGCCAAACCAAGTGCTTATCAGGTAAGTTTGAAGCGATTGATTTCCAGGATTTTCCGCGATTAGTGCTTTTGATCAAGTAAGGCTTATAGTCACCGAACTTATGATTATCAAGTGCTGCATACACGGTATCTTTGTCAAATAAATCAGCACGGATATCATTTATATAAGCGGTTGATGGTATACCTCGTATATCGTCAATTTCATAAGTCGTCCATTTTTTACCGCCATCAGAGGTTACTTGAATCAAGCCGTCGTCAGTGCCTGCATACAAAATGTTTTCATCTAGGGGTGACTCAGCAATGTTGGCGATGGTATTAAAGTTAGACATGGCTAATAAATCAAGGCCAGAGTTAACCGACCAAGTTCGATCCATCACTGGCATATGCATTCTGTTTTGATTTTTAGTTAAATCACCCGAAATAGCCTGCCAACTATTTCCGCGATCATCAGAACGCCATACTCGTTGAGAAGCATGATATAAACGTTGAGGATTGTGACTAGATACTAAAATGGGCGCATCCCAGTTATAGCGTTCGGCTGGTTCACCCGGTTTTTCTTGAGGTTGAATAGACACATACTCACCTGTTTTTCGATGAAAACGCGCTAGGTTACCTTGCTGACGCTGACCGTAAACAACGTCTGGGTTTCCTGGCTCAGTTGCCGGTTGATGTCCATCCCAATCAAGAATTAAAAACCAGTCATTATTTTTTATTCCATGAGTTTTTGTTGTGCGCGATGGCCCGCCCTGTGAAGAATTATCTTGAGTACCGCCATATACGTAGTAAAACGGCTTGCTATCATCCACCGCTATTTTATAAAACTGTGTTATTGGCATATTGGCTAGAAAACGCCATTTGTCCATACCGTCTTGAGTCTCATAAATACCGCCGTCGCTGCCTACTAACAGGAAGTCTTTGTTGGTAGGATGAAATGCGATAGCATGATCATCAACATGTTTGTTCTTAACATTCATAGGCGTCCACGTTTTGCCGCCATTGTCACTGTATTGAGTATAATTGCTCGCCATGTAGACACGATCGAAACGATGGGGGTCAGCAAAAATTTCTTGGTAATAATGGGGGCCTGTTCCGCCTGCTACGGCATCAGACATTTTTGTCCAACTTGCACCTTGGTCGGCTGAGCGATAGAAACCGCCTTTGCGTTGATTTAATTCAATGCCTGCGTACACAACATCAGGATTAATGGCTGAAATAGCCAAACCAATTTTACCGATATCAGTAGTGGGTAACCCCTCACTTAGCTTGCGCCATGTTTTACCGCCATCGTCAGTGGTATGAATGGCTGAGCCTTTGCCCGTGCCAACAAAAGCTGGTAAGGTTCTTTGACGTTGCCAAGTGGCTGCATAAAGTTTGTCTGGATTACTTGAATCAATGACTAAAGAAGTGACACCTGTCCATTCGTCTATTTTTAACACATTTTCCCATGTCTGACCGCCGTTAGTCGTTTTAAATAGCCCTCGCTGACCGCCCTTAGACCATAAGGGCCCTTGGGAAGACACCCAAACAGTATTGGAGTCGGTTGGGTGAATAATAATATCAGAAATATGCTCAGACTCTTTCAAACCCATGTTTTTCCATGTTTTACCGGCATCAAGGGAACGATAAACACCATCGCCAAAGCTCAAGTGTCTACCACCATTATTTTCACCCGTACCCACCCAAATAATATTTGAGTTACTTGGGTCTATGGTGACATCGCCGGTTGAATAAACAGCTTCAGAGTCAAATATTGGTTTGAAAGTAATACCGCCGTTGTCTGTCTTCCATACCCCACCAGATCCTACTGCTACATACCAAGTGGATGGATTTTCTGAGTCCACTTCAATATCTGCAATACGCCCTGACATATAAGCAGGGCCAATGTTGCGCAATTTCATGCTTGCAAACAATTTATCGTTCATTAGACCGTCTTGGTCTTTTTCAGCAGCATGTAAAGTGAGGGACGATAGTGCAACTAAAAAGGCGATGGATAAAAGAATTTTCATATAAATCTCCAGCAAGATATTACTTTGTTATTAGGCGTTATTAAGAGCAATCGATAGAATCTTGATTATAGACCCGAATAGGTAAAATAAATCATAAGCTTGCACTATGCAACAGGCGATGTTTTTGCCAGTCAATGAGCTTAAAATCGATTGGGTTATTTACATCAAACCCACTTATTTTTATCTATGGAAAAATGACCGCTATCAGGCAGCTGCTAGAGTAATGGTTTTATTCAACCATGTTCGCTGTAGATCAGAACATACAAAAGTTTTTAATATAAATTCTCAGATACTAATGTCTTCAGTGTGGCAAAACTTGAACTGAATCATTGATTAAGCTACTTCCGCTAATGGCACAAACCAGCCTGATTAAGTCATCTTGAAACTGGAGAAGCTCCCACCCAAAAGCACGGTGGGATGACGGTATATTTTTTCTAATATCGTATGGCAGTTCATGGCACAAACTTACCGTTCAGAGTCACCGTAAAACTGGAGAAGTTAACCCAAAAGAACGGTGGAATGACGTGCATAGCAGCACTAATGCCGATAGGTTCGGGATAAACGTTTTCTATCAGTTACGGTGCTACTATTCTGCTAAGGTGCGTTCTTCAATAGCGCTTTTAATCTTTCTCTGAAAATTTTATTGCTGCTGATACGCAGGGAAGTTTTTTGCATTTTCTAAGCATACACTGAGTATATTCCCATTGATTTTTTGAGCCATATATGACAACAAATAATGCAGAATATGATGTCGTTATTATTGGCACGGGTCATAATGATTTAACTACGGCAGGCTAGCTATGGCGTGCTGGTTATAAAGTAAAAGTAATACTTCAAAATGATACCTGTAACGCTGATCCTAGCATTTCTACAGGCCTAAATAAAAAAAGCCAAAGAATTAATTGCCAAACAGTATCTGGTGCAGCACGTTATGATGTTCAATATTGGACGGGTGTAGGACAGATCTCGGCAATACAACGAATACAAATTACAATCTAAATTTATCTGGTACGCAATATGCCAGAGTAAAAGCTGTAAACATTTGTGGTAATTGTGATTATTCGACATGGCAAGTATTGAATTAAATGATTAATTATTAAAACCACGCCTATTTATGAGCCTGGTTTTTCGTTGAAATACTTAATTTACGCCCAAACCCTAATACCTATCACGCCAAAATATAGCAAGTAACTAAAAGTACATAAGTGAATAATAGAGCAAACAGCATGGTAGCTATAGGTTAATTTACTTAATTGATTAGGGGAAGTTTTAAATAGGTTATATACGGCGAGCAATGTAAAAACGGCATAGCAAATAGTCCCTAGCATTAGCATTAATGAAAAAACACCGATTTTTCCGAAGTTTAGATAAGGGTTTTGCATTCCTAGTATAAGAACTGTGATCATCACTAATGCTGTAAACGATGCTAATAATGGATAAGTTCTTAGCTTTTTATGAATTTCTGATAGTTTTTTTCTTCGAATTTTATTAATGCCACTAATTAATAAAGTAATAATAAATAAGATGATGCTTAATATCCAAAGTATCCCAATAACTAGTTGGCTATAAACTGCAAAAGCAGAAGTTCTTTTCAGTACTTTATCACCGTAATGTATCACTTGTCCGTCAATAGGATCATCAGCGACCGCTAAAGTCACGAGTCCATTCTCGATAGATTTAAATGAAGTTTCAGAAGCAGGTAAAAACTTTTTAGGTTTAGAATTAAATATCAAGCCACCGAATAATAATGCTTGCTCTGTGGCAGTTACTTTATAAACAGCCACTAACCTATTGAGAAAATGTGCTAATTCAAATCTAGGGTTTACAGTGTAATAGTATCCGCTAAGTTGTGTTGATATTTTATTTTGGTTTGCTTCAGAAAATACTTCAGGTTTATTCAACCCCTGAGTTTGAAAACTGACAATCTGCTCTCTAATTTGTTTTAATTTACTTGGGTTTGAACTATTAGTTAAAATGACAAATCCAGCATTGCCACTAGGTAAGTACCTAAGATCAGCTAAAGCACCATTAACACCTCCATCATGTCCGTGATATAAGAAGTTATTTAATAAAATAGGGATGTTGTTTAATCCATATGCATTAGCAATTTCCTGTGTATTAGTTGATTCACTGTTTCGCATACGCTTGATAGATTCAGCTGTTAATATTGGTTTGCCATTATTTAGGAGCATTCTTGTAAACTTAGCCATATCTTCTATGGTTGAATTTATCGAACCTACAGGGCGATATATAAGATGTTTATAAGCTTGTGCTTTATTTTTCATATAAGAGGTCGCACCAAACTGCTTCACTTGCTCATTATATAAATAAGTTGTGTTGTGCATTTTAAGCGGATTAAAAATGGTTTCTTGAATATAAGATTCAAAGCTTTTTTCTGTGATTTTTTCAATTATGTAAGCTGCCACAGCTGAGCCTGAGTTTGAATATGATGATCGTGTTCCTGCAGGCCAACGAGATGTCCGAGATTCAGGGTAATAATTTAAACTCTCAATTAAAGTTTGTTCAGGATTATTTTTTTTTGCATATTCAGTTAAAGCGATCTCATCCCAGCCAGTGGTATGTTCAAGTAAATGAACTACTCTAATTGGATGTGAGTCATGCCAAGGGTTAAAGAATTCAATTTCGGGAACTAAGGTCTTAATTTCATCGTCTAGATGTAATCGACCTTGTTCTATCAATTTTAATATCGCAATAGAGGTGAACATTTTGGATACTGAGCCTATACGGTATAAGGTGTTTTTATTAGCTTTTTTTTGTGTGTCTAAATCAGCAAAGCCAAGTGTTTTTATTTCTTCAATACTTTCCTTTTTGACTAATGTGTAAGCCAAAGAAGGAAGTGTACTTTCCCCCATGAGTTTTGAAATATTGTTATTTAATTGAGTTAATGTTTGTGCTTTTGCTAGCTCTGAATTGGCATTAGCAATATTTGAAATAGCTAGTTGTAAAAAGCAATAGATGATGAATGGTATGGATAAAAATTTCATAGTACCTCTTAATGAATATATTATTTTCAATGTAAAGTTAATGTAGGATTAATGTAAAGCTTTAAGTTAATACTGATTAAGTCACTTGAATCTAGTTGGACAAAGTGTTTTATTATAATTAATTAAAAGGGGGGTTTTAGGCAAACAACCTTTTGTTAACTGTTGTGAACTCGTGTAATAATACAGTGTTCACAAAAGGTCACAGGTATTATTAGGTTTTTTTATGGCTGGTATAAGGCTGAGTACTCAGGAAGTTTTTATTTTTGACGAATTTAAAATTAATTTGTCTAAAGAGCGTATTTATAAAAATAATGAAGAAATAAAACTAGAGCCTCAGCTCTTTTCTTGTTTGGCTTTATTGGTTTTAGAGTCACCTAATGTGGTGAGTAGAGAGAGAATTCAAAATGATGTTTGGGCTGGACGACATGTCAGTGATGAAGCGATCAGGGCTGCATTTAAGAAGTTACGAAAAATACTCGGGGATGATGCTAAATCTCCAATATTTATAAAAACAGTGCCACGCCAAGGTTATAAATTTATAGCGCCAGTTGAAAGGGCTTTAAAAACCGATATATCAAATAACAAACTTTTAAATAACAAATTTAAATTCAACCATTTAAACCCTTATTTTATTATTGTATTGCTTTGTTTGTTCGTTGGCTTTTTTTATATTTCCTATTCAAAAAACACTACTGATAATGATTTATCAATCCCCCCAAAGTTTGAAGTCAGTAGAATTACAGCGCTAGCAGGCTCAGAAACTTATGGTAGTTTTAATCATAATACGCAAACAATTTCATTTACACACCGTAGTAAAAGTGATGCTCCCCAACAAATCCTTATTAAAAACTTGAAAAACAATAGACTGCAAAAAATAAGCTGGGATGGTGCACATTATTCTGGTGCTTATTGGTCAAGGGGAGGCAATAAACTCGCGTTTGGCAGAAGTAATAAAGGATTATCTAGTAATATCATTACAGAATTTAATAAATCAGGTGATGTAGTTGATGTAAATGAATTAAAACACCTAAAACTCAAAGGTAAGTATGTTGTTGGTTGGCATAGAGATAATGCACTTTATCTAGCACAAGAAGCGCATATCTCAAATAACCGTAGCATTTATAAATTTGATTTAACTACCCAAGAATTAATAAGCGTAACATCGCCTCAAGTGACAGGTTCAGGTGATTATTTAGCTTCAGAATCATTTGATGGCAAATATTTAGCGATCATCAGGGAAGTTGCCACGGGAGAGTTTTCATTATTAGTACTTGAAACGGGGTCTGGCACCTTAATCGCGAATCGCATTGTTCCTATGTTTGTGAATCGAATAGTATGGCATCAAGATAATAATACATTAACTTTAAGCGCGTTTAATGGTGCTGCTGCCTCATTTGATATTGCTAAAAATAGCTTAAGAAATTTGCCTGAGTTCCCTGCTTATACTAATGATATTTTTGCTGAGTGTGGAAAAAATTGTTATTTAATGCGCCAGCATAATGGTAATTATTTAGATATAAAAGAAGAGCCTAATTCATTGCTATCTCATAAGACGGAAAATAACACGCCTTTAATTTCAGCAAGTGACATTATCGCCTTGTCAGGAGCACAGGATTTACCGCGTTATAACCAGTCCGGCTCAGCGATTTATTTTGCAACTTTAACTGCTGAATCTTTAATGATCCATAAACAAGAAAGCGGTGGAAATTTATCTATAAAGGCTTGTTGGCCTAGCGATGTGATAATATCAAACTTAGAGATCAGCCCAAATGAAAAGCACTTTGCGGTAATCGTAAATCAAAGATTAGTTATTGAGCCAATTAAAACACTTTCTGAATGTAATTTAACTTCACACACACAGCCTGTTTATATAACTGATTCATTAAAAAAAGTAGCCGATCCTGTATGGCATGATGAAAACGAATTTTTGTATATAACTGTTTATGAAAATGGAAAACCTAATATTAAACGCTTCAGTTTAAAGGATAAAAAGTATACTCATGTTATTAACGACTATATAGCATATCGACCTTATTATGGGTTTAAAGGGTATAACGCAGTTGTTATTGATAAGAACAAAATAGCTTGGTTAGTTTTTATTGATAATAAGAAAGTTATTAAAAAGCTAAATTTAGCAAAAGTAGAATCAGCTAATCTGCATCGGTGGGCAATAGATAAAACGGGTTTATATTTTACATCAAGGCAGGGCAGAGAGTCGTTTTTAATTAACGTTAACTTCAATACAAACCCCGAGAAAAATAAAGGGATGACAAAAGTATCAATAGGCAATAATAAATTTAGAGTTGGTTTTGATTTACATCCAAACAAAAGTAAATTGCTTTTAGTTGAGTCTTTAAGTGCTCAAAGTGATTTTGTAAAAGTAACATGGTGAATTCAACTTTAAGTTGAATTAAATGCTTATCCCTAAGGCTTATTCATTAAGCCTTTAATGCTTTTTGATGACCACAGGATCTTCAATACAGCAGATGTCTCTTACCTGTCTCTGGCAAGCTATATAGGTTTTAATGTCTATGTGAATACCCGCTTTAACCTTTGTGCCCAGGTCATTGAACGGCATTCAGGGAAGGGATTTAAAGCAACAATGAACCTTATGGCTAAGTATCTATCAATTCCTATATTTTTCAGCCTATTAATTGCCTGTTTTTTAATGATTACAGGTAAACATAATCAAGCTAACTTTTTTGGGTTGCTAGTTTATGGAGGGTTGTTTTACAGTGCTCCATTCTTTTTACTTGCTATATTTAGTTGGTTTCTAAACGTTTCAAAAAGAAGCGTGCATGCAAGGGCTTGGTATGACACTCGCATTGTTAATAATTGCTAGTTTGTGGTTTGTTACATCTAGCCCCTTCAGGTCCTCCAATACAGCGGATGGCATATTGGCCACTTGCCGTAATACTCAGCGTAGTTTTTATCTGTGCACAACTTTTCTATTCTAAGTTTAAAAGTTCTTAACCATTTGTAGTTTATATTAGAGATTACTAATGGTTTACAAATGGCACAAAGCAGCCTATATCATGGATTCCCACCTGCGTGGGAATGACAGTGTTTTTCTACTTCAGCTAATGGCTCTTATAAGACCCACAGTGTCACTTAAAGAGCTACCTCATCTCGTTCCACTCGTGGGGGATGATGGCTCATTTCATCAACTTCCGCTGCTGGCACTGTCAATACTAATCATTCGGTTATCAATTATTGACGCGAACATTCAAAGTTTAGTTTATTGAATTAACCTCTTCTTCAGTTAAATAGCGCCATTCACCTAAAGAAAGCTCTGGATCCAGTTCAATGTCACCAATTTGTTCACGGTGTAAGCCGATCACTCGATTACCGATCGCAGCGAACATTCTTTTTACTTGATGGTACTTTCCTTCAGAAATCGTTAACAAAGCTTCCTTTTCAGCTAATACTTCAAGCAAAGCAGGCTTTGTTAGCTTAGGTTCATTTTGTAGTTGTACACCTTCTTTAAAGCGCTGTACGGCGTTTTCAGGTATTGGCTTTGAAAGTTGCACGCGATAACGCTTTTGGCATTCTTTTTTAGGTGAGGTTATTTTATGTGACCATTGCCCGTCATCAGTAATTAATACTAAACCAGTTGTATCGGCATCTAAACGCCCGGCAATGTGTAAATCAAAGGCACGGTCTACTTCAACTAAATGTAATACCGATGGATAAAGTTCATCGACATTAGAGCAAATACAATCAGCAGGTTTATGCAGCATGATGTATCGAGCAGTAGCAAAGCTTAGTAGGTTTCCGTTTAAGGTGACGAGAGATTCTGGATAAACTTGAAAGCCAGGATCTTTGATAATTTCATCTGCTACTTTAATAACACCGCGTTTCAAATACTTTTTAGCGTCACTGCGTGATAACTCAGTACAACGACAAATAAACTTATCTAATCTCATGCTTAACTTTTATGCCAAATTTAACCCATTAAAAAAGGCAATTTTATCACATACTTTATAGAGTATGGATAAACTTGCCTTTCATTTAGAAATAAATTTTTCTATTTAGCTTCTACTGCTATTTCACTTTTGATAACAATAAATTGTTAGGATTATCTTGAAAGTAAAAGTTATTAACCAAAATTCGCAATAATCTAGACTTAGGAATACTAGTTTTACTAGCTAATTCATTAAGTTGCTCAATAATATCTTCACTTAAAGTGAACGTTGCATGTTTAAACGGTTTATCTGCTTCAGGCTCTATAGCGGGCTTAATAGAGTCAGCAATTTTTTGGCTAAGCAATTGTGTTTGCGCCTGAATATCTGCACTAACAATTTGCGGGTTGCCAATTGAATAGTTAGTTGAATCATCAATAAATTCATCTACAGTAAAACTGCGCTGAACTTTATTCGATGATTGCTTTTTCAGATCAGCTAAACTCATAGCTAAGCTCCTGCTTAATTGACATCATTTCTGTAGCTATACTTCTGATCTCATCTGCAGCTTTGCCATCCGGTTCAGTTTCAAATACCGAGGTACCTTTCTCTTCACTGTCATCGTATATATTACGAGCGTAAGTAATTGACTCAAGTACATTAATACCAAAGGATGCACAAACCTCTTTTGCTTCCATAATACGAGGCGCTTGGTTTGGCAATGATGGACATTGTGTTATAACAAATGACGCTATCATTTTAGGATTAACCATTTTACAAGTACTTAGCATGTCTTCCATATGAGGAGCAGTTTTGATATCTCTACGCTTAGGACGCATAGGGATAAGTACATGATCGGCAACTGACATTGATGCCCTTAGAGCAAGGTTATCTTGACCACCACAATCAACAATCACATAATCATAATGTTCATTTAAACTGAGTAAGTCGTTACGAATCTTACCGTATAATTGAATACAGTTAATTGTCGCTAGCTTGGGATCATTATTTCGTGCTTGGATCCAATCAGAGGTTGTGCGCTGAGGGTCACAATCGGCAATTAATACACTGGCATTTTTTTCTTTGGCAAAAAACACGCCTATATTTTGAGCTAAACAGCTTTTACCACTACCGCCCTTTTCTCCACCTACCAATAATATCATGGTTCACTTCCTTGGTTATTATTCTTATTCAAACGTAACAGTATTTCATCACATGCTACATTTCATGCCATTTTAAAACCTAAACTAAACTTACCGTTTTTTAATTCAATACAACGAACTACTTTAGCAGGTATATATCGACTTTCAGGGTGATCAGCTTGGAATTTGAATTCGACTATAGTATCAACGGCTATGGCATAGTCATGTTCTATTCGTAAGCCACCTTTAGAGAAATCTTCACAAGAACATTGTAATTTATGAGCTTGGCCTTCATTATCATGCCAAGAAATATTTACCAGTTCTCGTTCCATATCTATGCGGAAATTTTGACGACGTTCAATGTTTTCTAATTCATCTAAGTTAGTTTCATTCATTATTATTTTATTCCCTTGAAATAAGGCAAGCACCCCTATGCCAAATGCAAAATTTAGCGGGCTTACTTTCAACTTGATACATTCAATATAACAACAAATATAAAAAAAATACAAATTTACTGCAAATAAAATGTTAGATTTAACGATTAAACATCATAAAAAGGACCTCATATGCTATACCAAATCGCAGATAAAAAGCCAACAATCAAGGGGGAGCACTTTATAGCTCCAAATGCTGTTTTAATTGGTGATGTGGTGCTGTCGGATAATGTCAGCATTTGGTTTAATGTGGTTATTAGAGCTGATAATGACACCATAACTATTGGTGAAAACTCTAATATCCAAGATGGTAGCATTTTGCATGTTGATACCGATGTTCCGTTGAATATAGGATGTAATGTTACCATTGGCCATAAGGTCATGTTGCATGGTTGTACTATTGGCGATGGCAGTTTAGTTGGCATGAATGCTGTGGTTTTAAATGGTGCAAATATTGGCAAAGAATGCCTTATTGGTGCGAATACTTTAGTCCCAGAAAACATGCAAATTCCTGATGGTTCAATGGTGTTAGGTAGTCCTGGAAAAATAGTAAAGCAGCTTTCTGACGAACATCGAAAAATGATCGCTCATGGCGCCGAACATTATGTTGAAAATGGTAAGCGATATAATGAAAAAGGAAAGATCCTAACCCCTTAGCCACAGAATAGAAATCGTTATTCGCAGCAAAATACTTTATTTAGTGGCGCAAACAAAAGCCAAATACTTGCTGTCATTAGACATCACCATACGGGTGATGTCACCTTTACAATCATTTGAAAAATCAAAAAACGATTTCCATTTTGACCCTTGCTCTAAATTATGTCGCATCACTAGAGCTTTATCTGCTGATAACAAGTCGCCACTTTGATGCCAAGCATAATACATATTTTTAGCAGGTAAAATTACAGATGATTTTACAGTTTTATCTTCTGGGTTATAAAGCTTTAGTTGCCACTCATCAATAACAGCTTTCGTATAACTATATAGGTTTTCATTAGGAAGTTTACGTAGCGTTCGACCGATATTAGTATCTACTTGCTGACTTTTTGCAGTACTTAGCTGCACGCGTTGTAACGTCATTGGCTGACCTAATACAAATAATAAAAGCTCATCAGAATTCAGCCAAACATGATAACCAACATCAAATACCGTTGGAATTAACGGTTTACCAACAAGCTCCTTGTTTGTCTCTTGCACGGTATAAGGATATTGCCATAGTAATTGGCGACCATCATCCCCTACTCTTATCACTGAAAAGTGCTCACCATCAGGGGTGATTGTTGGAGAATATTCACTTGCTGCTGTAGAGGTAATATTTGAGATTTTTTTACTGGTTAAATCAAAATGTAGGCTGTCAGTTTGTTGGCTCGCTTTACCATCAGAATTAGTGACTTCATACATGGCGGTGTATAATAAAGACTTACTGTCTGCAGTAAAGTGGGGTTGGTTGTCATAACCTTGTCGTTGGCTAACATTCGTTACTGAAACTACCTTATCACCTTTAATTTCAGCGATATAAACTTCATCTTCAGCAACTACAACAGTGCTAAAAGCGCTAAAGGCAAATATAGCTAAAAAGTTCTTAAAGAGATTAGGTTTTGTATCAAGGTAATTAAATTTCATTGCTATACGCCAATTATTATTGCTTCATTAACTGTCAGGTTAAAGCTAATTTTAGTCAAGTGATTTTATTATCTATAATAAATTTATCATAGCGAGGCAGTGACTCTGGATCGGCTAAACTGCGTTGTTTTACCGAACGTTGATATTGATAGGTAAACACATCAAACCATAAGTCTAAATGCAGAGCATTTTTGTCATCGCCCATAAGTGCTAACACTTTAGCTGCGACTTCGGCGGTA
Organism: Thalassotalea psychrophila; assembly: GCF_031583595.1. NCBI lineage: Bacteria > Pseudomonadati > Pseudomonadota > Gammaproteobacteria > Alteromonadales > Colwelliaceae > Thalassotalea > Thalassotalea psychrophila. The sequence continues at coordinate 1,604,741 of NZ_CP134145.1, read as the reverse complement.
GCTAACTCCCCTGCTTTTGCCGCTTTTCTTACTTGATATCTAGAATCGAAGTTACCCGGTATTTTAACCTTTGCTTCTTGCTCTTCAGGGCTTGGCAGAGGAATTGATATAATGGGTAATTGACTTAAATAAGGACTCTTACGAAAGATTTTTTTAGCTTGGCGCCAAGTCGCATCAATTAAAATAAAAAGCGGTTTCTTATTATTGCTAAAGTCAGTGTGAACTTGTTCGGGCTTGTGCTCAAAAACAACTTGCCCCTCGTTTGCATAATCTTTTGGGAAAATTAAATAAGGTTGATATTTATCACTATTAAGCAGATCTAATAATTCAGTATTAGGCTCAGTTCTTTTCCAAAGAAAAGCGTAGGTATCTTTAACAATATCTGCAATTAAACGGCCAGTGTTACTAGGTTTAAGCACTTCGTTATCATACATCAACAATAAAAAAGCGTAGTCACTATCGCCTTGCTTTACCATATTGCAAATACAAAACTCTTGGTCTAAACGACAAACCTCACAACGCTTAACTTTCCAGCCACGAGCTTTAAATTCAGTAGTACTTAGACTTTTACGATACAAATATAACTTTTGAACTGCGTGCATAATTAACTTATTAAAATTTTACTAATCTAAATCGGCTAACGGCCAAGTAACAATATGATTTTCATAATCGTTAGTATCTACTTCGTTGTCTTTTACTACTTTACCGCGCACTGACATGCCCGCTTTATGCATGGCTGACTTTTTGCCTTTATGTAGTAGCGGATGCCAAGTTGGTACACCACGACCTTCATGTAAACGTCGATAGGTACAGCTTTCTGGCATAAAGAAAATATCTTCTAAATTTTCTTGGGTAAGTTTTACACAATCGGGTACAAGACGAGTTCGCTCTGAATATTTACTACAGTTGCAGGTTTTATCATTAAGCAAATGGCAAACGATATTGGTATAAAGTAATTCTTCGCCCTCACGAATAAAATCAGTTGGCGCATGTTGTAATAACGCTAACTCTTCGTCGCTAATATCATGATCAACTTCAAGTTCATCTTCGTCATCAATAAATTTATGCAGACAACATTTACCACAACCGTCACACAATGATTCCCATTCACTTTCGCTCATTTCGCTCAAGCTTTTGGTTTGCCAAAATGGCTCAATGAGCGTTTTGGCTGAAGATTTTACTTTATTCGTTTTCTTACTCACATAAACCTCAAAGAGGATATCATACCAAGTCCATTAATTATCTGCTGATTTTTACTGGTTTAAATGAATAACTACTGCGTTATAAAACATTTAAGTACGAAAGCATGGATGCTGCAGGTAGAGCGACGCAGGATGCCAAAGCCGAGAATAACTACTTATAACATTTTATGCCTTGTATTTATCCATTTTCCCTCACTAAAAAGTAGACCACCCAATTAATGGAATTGGTATTACCATATCCTGTGCTTGTTTGTTGTTTTTGATACTGATAAGACTATTGATCAAACTTAATTCTATCGGCTAAATGGCCCACACTCGTGACAAAGTAATAGGATAAATTCCAGTGCATTAATGACTTATAGTTGTCATAAGCTAAATAAGCGCGCCCTTCTTCGCCATCAGGAAAAACAAGAGCCGCGGTTATATCTACATGAGGTAAATCTCTACCGTTGTATTTACGCACGCCAGCAGCCTGCCAATCACTTAATGACATCTCAGTTAACGCCCACTGTTTCAACCATGGTTTACGTCCGCCAGTATTTTGCGGAATAGCCAATTTATAATCAAAGTTTTCTGGCAGTTGTACTTGTCTAGCCCAGGTAATATCATTATCCCAACCTACTTTTTTCAAATAGTTGGCAATAGAGGCAAATACATCTGAAGTATTATTCCAAATATCTTTTTTGCCATCGCCGTCACCATCAGCAGCATAAGCTAAAAATGAACTTGGCATAAACTGATTATGACCCATAGCTCCGGCCCAAGAGCCTTTCATATCTGTTATTTCTATATGACCTTGTTCTAAAATAGTTAAGGCGTCAAATAACTGGCCTTTAAAGAAACTCTCTCTACGTCCGTCATATGCCATAGTCGCTAAAGCTGAAACTACGCTAAAATTACCGGTAATTTTGCCAAAATTAGACTCTAATGCCCATAAAGACACAATAAACCGAGGTTGCACTCCAAATTGCTTACCTATTTTAGCAAGTTCAGTTTTATGCTTACTCAGCATTTCCCGGGCTTTATTAACCTTCCAGTCAGGCACACGTTTAGGCAAATATGTTTCCAGGGTTTCAACGTGCTCTGGCTGATTTCTATCGGCTTTAACGGCACGTTTATGGTAAACAACATTAGCAAAGCTTTGTTCAACTAAAGCTGCTGAAAAGCCTTTTTCCAGCGCTTGCTGCTTTAGTTGTTCTACATAACTTTCAAAACTAATGGTTGGCTCAGGATGAGGCTCAGCAGCAACTTGTGCTGTTGAAGATATAGAAAGCATTGTTGAGCTGGCAAGGATGAAGGCGGCCAAGCTGTGTTTAATTTTCATGTACTACTCCGAAATTATTCGTCTTCAACACCACTATCAATGCGATGTTGTTTTAATAGGTCTTCTGTAGGTGGTGGTAATTGCAAATAAAAACCCTTGTTGGTTAAATTTGCTTTTAACTTTTCCATATCAGCTATTGCTAATTTGTCACGATTGGCTAGGTTAATCAAGGTTACCAATTGTGGTGTACCAAAGGTTTTCATTAACGCCTCTGGTACCGATGAAAAGTCATCACGTTTTAACACATATAAGTAAGTTTCAAGTTTTCTCGAGCTTTTATAAACCGCACACAACATAGCAATTTCACTGTAATTTAATATTATGCAAAATATACCATTAAGGCTGATGAGCTGAAAGTGAAATTACTTGTTGAATAAGGTTTTGACAAGAATAAATGTGATTGGTTGCGAGAAGAAACAAAAAGGCGATAAAAATTTACAGTTATGCTTTTCGTTTCTAATTTCTCGTTACTCGTTTCTGTAGTTCTGCTTAAAAACCAGAGTCAGCAAATTGGCTTAATGGTTCAGCAAATAACTCACCACGCCAACCTTTTAACAATTCAACTTTATCTAGTTGCTGTTCATTTAACTGCCAATGCCAGGATAAAAATTGATTAATCTGCTTTTTACCCGCAACAACTTGTGTATCAAGTCCTTGCTCTTGTGCTAACTGAGTTATTTTATTTTTAACTGATTTGAATACTTGTTTATATGAAGGGTAAGCATCTAAGCGAGTAATAGCTTTAGGATAAGCTTCTTCTGGCTGTTGATTTGCTGCGCGCAGCACATTAAGCATAGCCTTGCCTTTATGACGAACATCTAAAATTTCAATACCATCATAGCTAGCCATGGCACCAACACTTTGTGGGTTCCGTTGTGCTAGCATCATCAAAGTATGATCTTTGGCAACAAAACTTAATGGTAAATTACGTTTTACTGCCTGTTCATATCGCCATGAAAGTAAGTGCTGTAACAATAATAATTGCTGCGGGTCTAACTTCCATGCTTGTTTGTTCTCAACATAGAGTTTGTCGGCATCTATAGGGGTAAATTTTTTGTCTATTTGTTGTTGTGATTCTTGCTTTGCTGCCTTTAAAAAACCAGACGCTTCAATGTCAGCAAACAATTTGCCACTTATCTGATGAAGGTGTAATACATCTGCAGCTGCGTAATCTAATTGCTTATCGCTTAAAGGGCGTTTCATCCAGTCAGTACGTGATTCACTTTTATCTACATCTATATCTAAATAATGCTTGATCATCCCCGCATAACCCATCGATAAGCCATGGCCTAAAAAGGACATGATAACTTGCGAGTCAATCATATTAACAGGTTTGCAGTTGCCCGAGTGTAAAAACACTTCTAAATCTTCTGAGCAAGAATGGATAATTTTTAACAACGACTCATCTTTAAGTAATTGCCAAAAAGGCTCTAAATCATCAATAGCAACAGGATCTATTAATGCCAATTCATTGCCATCATAGGCTTGAATTAAACCTAAATTGGGGTACAAGGTACGAGTACGTACAAATTCTGTATCAACGGCAAGTAAATCAGCATCTTTAACCGCAGAGCAATAGTCTAATAAGCTCTGTTGATCTTGAATATAAGTAAATTGCACGCCTACTCCGATAAATGGGAAATTGATAAAAAGAAAATGAACTGGCAGTGTCAGCGTAAATCTTTACGCTGTCAACCTTTTGATTATAACTGGTGCTCTCTTTGCATGCGCTCGACAAACAGTTTTGCAAACAATGGCACCGACTTTTCATCCATATTAAAATACAATGATGGCTCAATAAGCTCAGCTTCCATCATGGCAAACTCATTCCCGTGGCGGACAAAATCAACTCTGGCGTACATTGGCGTTGTTGATAATTGGGCTATTGCATGTTCAGCTTGCATTATAAGCTTAGCTTCTGGTTCAACAAGCTGTAATCGACTGCCGAATTCTTCTTGTACTCTAAAGTCATTTTCTTTCGGTGTTTTCAGTATGCAATGGCTATATTTTCCGTCGAAATAAAAACATGAAAACTCACCCTCTTCAATCACACTCTGCATGAATGGTTGCGCCATAAAGTCACGATTAGTAAAAGCTATCTCTAGTTGCTCTTTATGCGATGCCACATTGGTTTTAGTTAGCCAAAATGTATTATCGGCATTGGCACTTACACAAGGTTTTATGACAATTTGATCAGTGCAAAATTTTGTAAAGTAACTAGCAACGTCATTAAAGTTAAACGTTTCTTGCCAAATAGTAGGCACAATAGTCACTTGCTTTTGTTGTAATTCTTGCAGGTATTTCTTGTTAATATTCCAACGAACAATATCAATATTATTTTCTAAAATTGCAGAGGAAGCTTCTATATCATTAAGTACTTGCAAAAACCGAGGCGCATCTTCTTGGTAATCCCATGGTGTTCTGATCAATACCACATCGAATTCATTCCAGTTAATCTGCTCTTGCTTCCATGATACTAATTGTGTTTTCCAACCTAAAGCAAGTAAGGGTTGATCAAGTAAATGATCATAGGCTTCAAAGTCGTCTAAACAATCCATGGTCAAAATAGCGCAATGTTTCAATACAGGCTCCAAATTCAAGTAATTTATTTAGCGAAGAGTTTACAAGAGTTTTTAGTTAATACCAATTCCGATATTTTATTGGTCATTTAGAGCTTGAAAGAGGTGGGAGAACAATCGAAATTTGTTTTGGTATAGTCATTCTATATAAAATAAATTTTGAGCAGTTATCTCGACTCTTTCAATCTCCCGAAGGGCGAGTTTAACAGACCTATATACTGCGTTATTGATTTTAACAAGGGAACAACCCTTCTTTGCAATCAATGCCTTGTAAATAAGCCTGTTAATTCTCGCTAAATAGCCAATAAATTATCGGACTTGGTATAATTCATCCTTTAACTTGACGTAACACCATAAAAAACCTTAAATTAACCTATAACCGTAACCATTCAAGCTACGGGACTGAAACCTGCATCTTGAATGATAAAGGGCATATTTACTTAAATAGCAGATAAAGACTATGACAATAAAAAAATCGCTTCTTGCACTTAGCTTAGGTTTAGGATTAATCGCAACAGGAGCAATCGCAGAAGAAAGTACGGAAGCTGAAACGATTAGTATCGAGATTCCTATGGTGACGGATGCACAAGTATTTTCTAAATTTAATGATAAATACCCAGCGATGGTGAATTACTTCACCAAAAACTCCTTTACTGAGATCACCAGCTTTTATAGTGAACAGTTTGGTTCACCAATTTCAGAGCAAACGGTATACGGTCGATTAGAGCTTAAGTTTGATCATATGCAACAAACCATTAGAGTTATTGTTGCCAAACAAAAAAATCATCGTGAAGTTGATGTGCTTGTTGAAGAAAACAAGTAACTGAAATTGTCGAAAATCATTTAATCAAATATAAATAAGCCAGCTTTGTAGCTGGCTTATTAATTTCTATCAAGTGATGTTTATTTATTTAAAACATCATCAACTGTACCTTGTGCTAAAGGATGATAGCCAGGACGAGCCTTAACGTACACAGCTTTGACCCAAGTTAACCCTGCATCAGTTTCAGCAAGTTTCTTATAAAGCGGCACAATCAATTTTCTGCGACCAATATTTATTAAGTATTGCTCTAATTGCGGTTTAACCACATCATAACCAGAGTTAAGTGCTAATAAATACCAAGCATGTGCAATTTCAGCATTCGAGCTTTTAGTTAAATTATATTCGCTATCTAACTCAACCATTTTGTCGTTAGCTAAATCACGCGGTAAGCCATTAATAAAATATAACCACTCATGTACAGTCCAGGTTGAGGTTGGTAAATCTGATAACGACTTATCACCGCTTAGCCAAGCTGAAGTTAACGAACTTACGTTAGTGAATGCATCTGACTTAGGTGTAGGAACTGTACTAGGTAAGCCCTTTCCAAATACCCACTCTTGTACTTCTGCTTCGCTTACAATACCTGGATATTTACTAATTAAATTAGCATCTAAATATTTTAAGAAATCTTTGGTGCCAATACTTTGAAAACTAAAGTTGTTAAAATATGACAACACAAATGGGTCAAAACGTTCGCGGCCAAAGCGTTGCTCTAAGAACATTAAAAATAACTGCCCTTTTACGTAAGGTACATCACTAAACGCAGCATCAGGATCTCTGCCTTGAAGGTCTAAATATAAAATTGAATCATTTTCAGGTAAGTCAGCAATATCAGTATGTAAATCGGCAACACCTAACGCTTGCTCCATTACCGCACGTTCTTTACCAAATACAACTTCCATAATGCGGTTTTCAACATAAGATGTGAAGCCTTCGTTCAACCATAAATCGCGCCAGCTTTCATTAGTAACCAGATTACCCGACCAAGAATGTGCCAGTTCGTGAGCGATTAAACTGACTAAACTTTTATCTCCAGCAACAACGGTAGGCGTGATAAATGATAAGCGCGGGTTTTCCATGCCACCAAAAGGAAAGCTTGGTGGTAACATTAATAAATCGTAACGACCCCAACGATAAGAGCCGTACAAAGCTTCAGAAGCAGTGATCATAGCTTGGGTATCGTTAAACTCAGTAGCCGATGCTTCTAGAATGTAGCTTTCGGCATAAACACCAGTTTGCTTGCTCATTGCTTTAAACTCTAAATCACCAACACCAATAGCAATTAGATATGGAGGTATAGCTTGAGGCATTTCAAAAAAGTAATCGCCATCTTTTTTCGTTGTGGGTTCATTATTAGCGCTCATAACTGCGAGCAAATCAGAGCTGGTACGAATACGAGCAGTATAAGTTAAACGTACTGCTGGTGTATCTTGAATTGGGATCCAACTACGTGCATGAATAGCTTGATTTTGACTAAACATGAATGGATGTTTCTTACCGGCAGTTTGCTCAGGGCTAAGCCATTGCAGTCCTGAAGCTACTTCGGTAGATTGGTAATAAACTCGAATTTTATCGGTTTGAAAACCTGGTTCTATGCTTAGCTTAGAGCCCATAACATCATCACGTTCAGCCAGATTAAAATCACTAGCTAACCAAGTATTGTTAGCCGTTTTTGCCAAAATTTTAAATATTTTTAAATCACGAGTATCTAAATAGATAGCAGTTGCGTTTTTGTCTGACCATTTAAGATCAATATCAACAAAACCTTTTAACGCTTTCTCTTCAAAATCTACTGTTAAATCAAGGTATACATGATTGATTCTAACTTGGTCATAGTTGGCATAGGTTAAGTCATCATTTACCGCAGCACTGGCAGTAAAACTGATTAACATTAATGAGGCTATTAATTGGCCCATTTTTTTAAACATAGGATTCTCTTTATACTAGAGTGGAATTTTATCAGCTCATTGTCCAATGAGCACATAACCGCTCAGTGTACCGAGCAAAAAATATTTAACAAGCTTAGTCATAGCTTTTATTTAAATTACACACAGTACGTAATAATACAATTGGTATCGTGTTAAATATCTGCGATAATCTCGCCATAAACAACTCTTTTTAAAGAATGACATGGCTGAAGAAAAAAAATCCTTATTCGCTCAACGTTTCCGCGGTTACTTTCCGGTGGTTATTGATGTAGAAACTGCAGGCTTTAATGCTAAAACTGATGCGTTATTAGAGTTAGCCGCCAGCATATTACATATGGATGAAGCCACTGGTTTATTATCTATCAAAGAAACTTTTTGTTTCAATATTGAGCCTTTTGAAGGTGCAAATCTTGAACCTGCAGCACTAGAATTTACCGGCATCGATCCGACAAACCCATTACGTGGTGCAGTAAGCGAAGATGAAGCGTTAAAAGATATGTTCAAAAAAATCCGCAAAGCAATGAAAGCCTACGGTTGTCAAAGAGCTGTTATGGTTGCGCATAATGCGGCCTTTGATTTAGGTTTTGTCAATGCAGCAACTGAGCGCTGTAATATTAAGCGTAGTCCATTTCATCCTTTTGTTAGTTTCGATACTGCAACTCTATCTGGATTAGTGTTAGGGCAAACTGTTCTAGCAAAAGCTTGTGCTAGTGCAAAAATAGACTTTAACAACAGTGAGGCGCATTCAGCATTGTATGATACTGAAAAAACAGCTGAATTATTTTGCTTTATTGTGAACAAATGGCAAGAATTAGGCGGTTGGCCATTAGCCATTGAAGCTGATGAAAATGAAGATGCAATTGAAAAAGCTGATGATAAAAAGGTATCTGAATAGATACCTGAAACCATAATGCCAATTCAATTAATTAACGCAGTTTTTGTTTTGCGCCAAACTTAAGCGGATTAGCTCTTCTTGATTGCCTGCGAATTATAATATTTTTTAACGCAACTAAACTCATTAATAATGCTGCTGCTAATGCTATTGGTTGTGGGAAATATTTCAGAATAGCTAACGAAGCCGCTAAAAATACGAATGGGTAATATTCATAAACAATTTGAGGTAAACGAATACCGCTTACAGTTTTGCTGATACGAGTTTGACGACGATAATCAGAGCGTTTGACCCACACTAATGCAGATACAACATACAGTAATGCTGCCGACACGTTTGTTAGGGTCAGGTCATAATTAAAGAATAAATACAGTGCTACTATAAAATATATGAAAGGAAGTTTTTCATACACAGGTTTGCTTAGTCTCATAAATCTCAATCCGTGATTCGTTGTTATTAGTCCCATTCCCTCGAACAACACTGAGAGAATATTAACGGATTCATTATCATCTTATTTTCAGTGTAGTGCAAATTTTAAAATTTTCTTTCAAAAAGCCTACCTTTCATAATTATTTATTTTCTATAATGTAACAACGTTTTTCCATGTTCATTGGTATATACCGACTGAGCATGCATGGCAATTCTAAGTTGATTCATCCCTGCCCCCTCCTATCAGCCCCCCATAGTTCGGGAGGTTCAGCACATTCTGTGCAAAAAAAAAGCTGCAAATAGCAGCTTTTTGTAGATAAGTATTTTATACCTATTATAAGTTGTCAGCGTTATCCGCTAAGTAAGAAGCAACACCTTCAGTAGACGCAGTCATACCTTTGTCGCCTTTATTCCAACCAGCAGGACAAACTTCACCGTGCTCTTGGTGGAATTGTAATGCATCAATCATTCGTAACATTTCATCAACGTTACGACCAAGAGGAAGGTCGTTAACTACTTGATGGCGTACATTGCCTTCTTCATCAATTAAGAATGAACCACGGAATGCAACACCAGCTCCTGGGTGCTCTACATCATATGCTTTACAAATTTCATGTTTAACGTCAGCAACTAATGCGTATTGAACTTGACCAATACCACCATCGTTTACTGGCGTGTTACGCCATGCATTGTGAGTAAATTGAGAATCAATTGAAACACCAATAACTTCAACACCACGGCTTTTAAAATCATCCATACGGTGATCAAAAGCAATAAGCTCTGAAGGACATACGAAAGTAAAATCTAAAGGGTAGAAAAATACTACCGCTTTTTTACCTTTAATTGCTTCACTTAAGTTAAAGTTATCAACAATTTCTCCGCTACCTAATACGGCAGCTGCAGTAAAGTCTGGCGCTGGGCGACCAACTAATACACTCATGGGTTTCTCCAATTATTTTTTTGTAGTAGATATTACACTTAATGTTGAAATAAATATGGCTCTATTTTTTATAAATACAAGTGTAATAATGGATTTTTATTCAGCTGCTGGAAACTTTTCAGCAGTTTCTTTAATAAGGGTTTGTAATTCGCCTTGTTGGAACATTTCAATAATAATGTCACAACCGCCTACTAACTCACCATCTACCCATAATTGTGGGAAGGTAGGCCAGTTTGCAAATTTAGGTAACTCTGCACGAATGTCAGGGTTTTGTAAAATATCAACAAATGCAAATTTTTCACCACAAGACATTAATGCTTGTGAAGCTTGTGAAGAAAAACCACAACTTGGTAACTTAGGAGAGCCTTTCATAAATAAAAGGATTGGGTTTTCAGAAATTTGTTGTTTGATTTTGTCGATAGTTTCCATAGATTCCTCTACATGCAATAACTTGCAAAAATTATTAAAATGATGGCTATACCAAGTCTAAATTGGTACCTAAATAAAGTCCGACTAGTTTACTTGGTTTTTAGGGGGAAGAACAATAGATTTATGGGGAAATTGCAGATTTATTAAAGAGTACGACTTTTATTAACCGCACTCTTCAAGGGGTTACTGTACAAGTTCTTTTAAAATATCTTCTTTTAATTCAGACCAGACTTTCGCTGAAGCTAGGCCATATTCACGAACAGCTAAAATCCCCTCATCAAATTTACCTTGCTGAGCTAAGACTATTAATGAGTGATAAAAGTTTATGGTTAATGATCGCGCTTCATCATTAGCAAAGTACACCCCACCAAGACGAGAATATAAATTTTTAAACCCATTTAATACTAATACATATATTGGATTACTTGAGGCAAGGGCTAAATCATGATGGAGTTGATAGTCATTTTGTGCAAACTTTTCAACATCATTACTCTTTTCCAAGCAATTAGTCAGTAATTCGATCACTTTTTCAGGATTTGATTTTAGTGCAGCTCTAACATAAATGGCGCTAATATTAGTACGAGCAGATAGTAAGTTTTCAACTAAATCAGGAACGCCAGCTTGATCAAGCTCTGCGAGTTTACTGAGAATATTTAAACCACAGGTTTCCCAGAAATTATTTACTTTTGTTGGCTTACCGTGCTGAATCGTTAGCCAGCCATCGCGGGATAAACGTTGTAAAACTTCACGTAAGGTTGTTCGGGTTACTCCAATTAATTCTGAAAGTTCTCTTTCAGCAGGTAAAATTGATCCCGGAGGAAATCCACCGTTCCAGATAGATTCTACAATATATTGTTCAGCAAACCCTGCTGGACTGTGCGCTTTTATTATCATTATTATCCTAAAATTATGACTATGGAGTCATAAATGCGTGCTATCTGTTAATATAAACTGATTGTACCAGATTCTGTCAAGCTAATTTATTGCTTTATTGTTGATATTAGACAATATCATTCTTAGTTTTCGACAAAATGGCTATTTACCCCGTTATATTAAAAGCTTAATATAGTGCCAATCAAAATTTCATAATAAATAATTAACATTTCTAAGGGAATTTCATGGAGCAAACATATTTGCAGGCCTTTTACCGAAACTTTTTAGGTCAAGCGCCTCAGTGGTACAAGTTAACAATAATAAGCTTTCTTATATTGAACCCTATTATTTTCTTCTTTATTTCACCATACGTTGCTGGCTGGGCGCTTGTTTTAGAGTTTATATTTACTCTGGCAATGGCGTTGAAATGTTACCCTTTGCAACCTGGCGGCTTACTTGCTATTCAAGCAATTGCTATAGGAATGAGCTCTCCCAAACAAGTGTTGCATGAAATAACCGTAAACCTAGAGGTAGTATTACTGCTTATATTCATGGTTGCCGGTATCTACTTCATGAAAAACTTATTGTTATTTTTGTTCACAAAGATAATTACTAAAGTAAAATCAAAAATCGTTGTTTCTTTATTATTCTGTTTCGCCAGTGCTTTTTTATCGGCCTTTTTAGACGCGCTAACAGTAATCGCTGTGATCATCAGTGTTGCCATCGGTTTCTATTCGGTTTATCACAAAGTTGCCTCAGGTAAACAAAGCAACAACAGTCATGATCATACTTCAGATAATGACTTACCTGATTATTCACGTGACGATTTACAACAATTTCGTGCCTACCTACGGAACCTATTAATGCATGCTGGTGTAGGTACCGCTCTAGGTGGTGTAATGACTATAGTAGGTGAGCCACAAAACTTAATTATTGGTGAACAAGCCGGATGGAGTTTTGTTGAATTTGCAATACGCATGTCACCTGTAACTATTCCGGTATTAATTTGTGGTTTAATTACCTGTTTCTTAGTTGAAAAGTTTAAAATATTTAATTACGGTGTTGCCCTTCCCGATAATGTTCGCAAAATATTGGTTGAATTTGATGAAGAAGAATCAAGCCAGCGTTCTAAAGCTGATAAAGCTAAACTATTTGCTCAAGGCTTAATTGCTATTTGGTTAATTGTTGGTCTTGCCTTGCATTTAGCCTCTGTCGGCTTAATTGGTTTAACAGTGATCATTTTAGCAACTGCTTTTACTGGCATCACCGAAGAACATCAAATTGGTCATGCGTTTGAAGAAGCGTTGCCTTTTACTGCATTACTTGCTGTTTTCTTTGCCGTAGTTGCAGTTATCATCGATCAGCAATTATTTACTCCGGTAATTACCTGGGTACTAACCTATGAAGGCGATATGCAATTAGTGATGTTCTATCTAGCTAATGGTTTCCTTTCAATGGTAAGTGACAATGTGTTTGTTGGTACTGTTTACATCACCGAAGTGAAAAAAGCGCTACTTGCTGGCCAGATCACCCGCGATCAATTTGACATGTTAGCGGTTGCAATTAATACCGGTACTAACCTACCTTCAGTTGCGACACCTAATGGCCAAGCAGCGTTCTTATTCTTACTTACCTCAGCTCTTGCTCCACTAATTCGTTTGTCTTACGGACGCATGGTTTATATGGCTCTGCCTTACACTGTTGTATTAACTATTGTAGGGTTGCTAACCATTTACTCTGGCTTACTGGTTGAATATACCAACACATTTTATGAGATGGGTATCATCGGTCACCATAATATTGTTGAAGGTGCAGGAGCTTCGGGCCACTAATGCTTTGTTAAAAGTATTTTAAATAAGCGCCTTTTGGCGCTTTTTTTTACTTCATGGAAGAAGGAATGCAAATCGCCAGGGATGGCAATAGATTTGTAACTTCATGAAAAGCTATTTTCTACCTCGATGAATAGAATTAATTTAATAAAGTAGTTATCATTATTTCAAATAAAAACTTCAGTACAGCAGCAGGTATATTTTAAATGCTAAAAACCTTAAATGAGTTTGTTTTAAACCCACGTTCATGGTGGCTACTTGCCGCTTCGGCTTTGTGTTTAGAGTTTAGTGCTCTATTTTTTCAATATGGCTTAGGACTTGAGCCATGCATTATGTGTATTTACCAACGAGTGGCAATTCTGGCGATTATGGCAGGAGGCGTTATTGGCGCTATTGGTAACAATCTACTTACTAGTAGGCTTATAGGATTTTCATTATGGGCTGTTGGTGCAATTTGGGGCCTGTTAATTGCTATAGAGCATGTTGATATTCAATCTAACGCCGGTTCATTATTTTATACCTGTGATCTTATCCCTAACTTCCCTAAGTGGATGCCTTTACATGAATGGTTTCCAGCACTTTTTGAAGCCACTGGTGATTGTGGTGAAATTTCCTGGTCATTCTTAGGGTATTCAATGCCGCAATGGATGATTGTCGTTTATGGCGTTTATACGGCGTTATTTGCAATATTCTTTAGCTCTCGTATAGTTAACTTGATGAAAACTAAAAACTAAAATAACGAGAGGTCATCATGACAAGTACAAACATACCTAAATGGTTTACTGTTGTCGCTGTGCTCGCACTGCTCTGGAACTTGATGGGGGTAATGGCATACCTTCAGGAATCTGGCACAACTCCAGCTACACCAATCTGGGTAACAATGGCCTTCGCTTTTGCGGTTTTTGGCGGTGCATTAGGATGTTTGTTATTGATTTTAAAGCGGGCATTAGCAAAAATTATTCTGATCATTTCGCTTGCCTCAGTGTTGGTGCAAATGTTTCATGCTTACTTCATTAGTAATGCATGGGAAGTGTTTGGTCCCGGAGGGGCAATAATGCCGGTTATGGTAATTGTTGTTGCTATTTATTTGGTCTGGTTAAGTCAAATGGCTAGTCAAAAGTCTTGGATTAAGTAAATCAGGGGCCTCCTGACGTATGATATTGCTTTAAAAATTAGCATTACATCTATTAATTAATAGACTATCTTTAAGCCACAGTACGCTTCAGGAGATTCCTCATCTCGCTTTGGCTTGTGGGGAATGATGATGTTATTTTTATAATTAGGTAGATGAAAGACTTAATAAATATCTCTAACCAAGCAATAAGTAACACATCACAGCCACCACACTAGCTATCAATACACTTAAAATAGCGCCTTCGGTCACCATTTGTTTGATCTCTATTTCTCCCGTGCCATAGGCAATTGCATTAGGCGCCGTTGCCACAGGTAACATAAACGCACAACTGGCACACATTGCAGCGGGGATCATAAACATTTTTGCATCATAACCTGAAGATATGGCAGCTACCGCAAGAATAGGCATTAATAGTGTTGCCGTTGCAGTATTACTGGTGATTTCAGTTAAATAAGTCACTACTAAACATATGGTAAGTAACATTAAAAATAGCGGTAAATTAGCCAGTGAAGTTAACCATTGCCCAAGCATGTCACTTAACCCTGAAGCAACAAAACCTTTCGCTAAAGCGATACCACCGGCAAATAGTAGCAACATTCCCCAAGGAATTGTTTTAGCGGTATCCCAATCAAGCAATCGCCCTCCTTTGCCATTAGAAATAGCAAACATTAACACAGCAGCAGTAAGTGCTACGGTGCTGTCGCCTACCATTGGAATTTCAAACAATGAGCTCCACCCACCAAAAGGTTCTTTACGGGTGATCCATGCAAGTGCGGTTAACGCAAATACAAACAGTGTTCTACGTTCTTCACTACGCCAAGGACCTAACTCAGGTAATACAATTTTTTGCTCTAAATGTACATTACGGGTTAACCATAACGCCATAATAGGTATAGCAACAAGTACAACTGGAACACCAATTTTCATCCACTCTACAAAGCCAAACTCACTGCCCGTTTGCTCTTCATAGATGCCCATAAAAATAACATTAGGTGGCGTGCCAATTAATGTCCCTATACCGCCCACGCTTGATGCATAAGCAATACCCAATATAAGCGCGACCTTTAGTTTAGGGTTATCTACATGAGTTAAAATTGCTAACGCCATTGGTAGCATGATTAATACCGTAGCGGTGTTAGAGATCCACATACTCAACATAGCAGCGGCAAGCATAAAGCCAAACACTAAACGTCTGCCGCTTGAAACACCAACGAGCTTCACCATGTAAACCGCTAAACGTTCATGAGCATTACTTTTCTCTAGTGCCTTAGATAACATAAAAGCGCCCATTAACAACAAAATTACGTGAGATCCTAATGATGATGCAACCGTTTTATGATCAACAATATTGAACAAAGGTAGTAACGCAAACGGAATAATAGACGTTGCTGGGATTGGGATAGCTTCAGTAACCCAAAAAATAACAGTCAGCAAGGTTATGCCACCAGTAATTGCCGCTTTAGGCTCAAAACCTAAAGACAGTAGTAAATAATGAAAAAGCACAGCCATAATTGGGGCAAGATAGATAAAATGCTGTCTTCTCATTAAATATTGCTCTCTTATTCTTTTAGATACTTTATGTATTTGGATTAAAACAGATATTGCTGACTTTTTTGCCACTCAGGGTCAAGCTTGAGCTGTGCAAAATTATACTTCGATTGATTTAACATTGATTGTACGCGAGCAATGCTTATTGCACGGTTTGGAATGTTTGCTTTATCAATCGCTTCAATAGCACCATTTCTATCATTACAAACAAGTAGCATGTCACACCCAGCCTCATAGGCAGCTTCACAACGCTCTGCATACCCCCCTGCTGTTGTAGCTCCCTGCATTGATAAGTCATCACTAAAAATGACACCTTCAAAACCTAACTGTTCTCTTAAAACTGTTTGCAGCCAGAAAGGTGAAAAGCCTACAGGCAAAGCGTCAACTTGAGGATAAATAACATGAGCAGGCATTAACGCATCAACTTGGTTGTGTTGAATAAGATTTTTAAATACAAGCATATCGTGGGAAAAAATATCTTGTTTCGCCCGGTTATCAACAGGCATGGCAATATGAGAATCTTCCTTAACACTGCCATGGCCAGGAAAGTGCTTCCCTGTCGCTTTCATGCCTGCAAGTTTCATCCCTTTGATAAATTCATTTGCTAAACTAGTAACAACATCCGGATCTTTATGAAAGCCCCTATCACCAATAACATCGCTAATATCATCAATATCTAACACTGGCGCAAAACTTATATCAATACCAACACTTTGCACTTCAACTGCCATTAAATAGCCCATATGTAGTGCTATGTTTGACGCAACTGATATTACATTTTCATTAGACGCAATAGTATTCGCATGTTGGTAGATTTTGCCCATTGCTGGAATTTTAGAAAAGCCTTCTCTGAAGCGTTGCACTCGCCCGCCTTCATGATCAACTGCAATCAAAAGGTTAGGGTTAACTGATTTTATGCTTTTATTGAGCGCAATGAGTTGCTCAATAGATTCAAAGTTGCGACTAAATAAAATTAATCCACCTACTTTGGGATGGGCAATAACGTCTCTATCGTCAGCAGTTAACGATGTGCCATGCACATCTATCATTAATGATGACATAAATTATGCTTTACTGATTGGTGCGCCAACACCCGCAGCAACATAAGGAATAATGCGGCGGATCACACCCGCAACATCCACTTCTTCATCAAAATCATTCTGAGCAATATCGATAAGAGCGCCAGTTGAAGACATAGTGAATACCGCCGTGCCCATAGTAAAATGTAGGCGCCAAAATATATCTTCTGTAGATAATTCTGGATAAGCTCTATGCACTGCAGCAACAAAGTTATCCAAAATATCAGGGTAAGTAGTAGTAATAAACCAACGTAAAAAACCTTGGCTATCGGTATAACTGCGCCCTAATAATTGTAAGAAAGTACTGGTACCATTTTCTCTAAAATCATTAAGAGTAAGTAATGGTTCAATAAAAGCGGTAAATACCTGCTCTAACGTTGGCTGTTCAGCTTGTTCATTTACCTTGGTTAACGCACTAACCAATATTGGTGATAATTGATCAAGGTAGCGTTTCATAAGCGCTTTAATTAATTCTTTTTTAGAGCCAAAATGGTAATTAACCGCAGCTAAATTCACCTCAGCATCGCTAGTAATTTCTCTAAGCGAAGTGGTCGCGAAGCCCTTTTCAGCGAAAAGCAGCTCCGCAGCATTTAAAATCTTTGTTTTTGTGTTCATAACGGGTGCCGTTGGTAATTTTTTATTATAGTTTTCATTACTATTTAAACGTTCGTTTAAAATGACAGGAAGCAATAAAAGTGTCAAGTAACAACTCACTTATAGAGAAATAAAACAGGATTAAGTATATCGATTTATAAATTCAAAATTAATATAAAAATATCGTTTAAAAAACGAGCTATTTTGATGTTTTCTACCATAATTAACTTATATAAAAGTTCTCCCTGGACCCATAAGTTCGATCTGTCAATTGGCTGTGGGTCTCTTTTTTTGTTCTTCCCGCTCGTTTCTAATATACTCGCTACTTCACTATACTAAACAACATAAAATAATTAGAAAATAATAGAGTCCCTATGAAATCATTTAAACTTACCAGTGCAGCACTAATAGTAGCTGCAGCAATTGCAACAACAGGTTGCGAACAAAATACTAGCACCACCACGGCAGCGCCGGTTAAGGCAACATATACCGTTGCTGACGTAAATAAATTCCTTACAGCAACAGCTGAAGAACTTGATCAATTAATTAATGAAGGTTCAAAAGTTGAATGGATTTACCAAAACTTTATTACCGACGATACCGCAGCACTATCAGCTGCAGCCGCGCAAGAATATTCTGAAGCTGGTGTTCGCTTCGCCCTACAAGCAGCTAAATTTGATAATGTTGAAGTAAGCCCTGAGCAACGCCGTAAATTAAACATTTTAAAACAAGCCTTGGTATTACCGGCACCACAAGATTCAGCCAAAAGCGCCGAGCTTGCTAAAATTGCCGCAGACTTAGGTGGTATGTACGGTAAAGGCACTTACACTAATGCTAAAGGTGAAAAGCAAAGTTTAGGTCAACTGTCGGCTGTAATGGCTGAATCTCGAGACTACAGCGAATTATTAGAAGCCTGGCAAGGCTGGCGTACAATTAGTCCAGAAATGAAGCCATTATTTGTTCGAGAAGTAGAACTCGCCAACGAAGGTGCACAAGGTTTAGGTTACCCTGATTTAGGTGCAATGTGGCGTTCAAATTACGATATGCCTGCTGATGAATTTGCCAACGAATTAGATCGTTTATGGGAACAAGTAAAGCCCTTATATGATGCTTTACATTGTCATGTACGTGCAGAGCTTGGTGAGCATTATGGTGAAGACAAAGTACCACAAGATGAAGCTATTCCTGCACACCTTCTTGGTAATATGTGGGCGCAAAGTTGGGGCAATGTATACGACTTAGTTGCACCTGAAAATGCCGATCCTGGCTATTCAGTAACAGACCAGTTAATTAAGCATGAATATAGCGAAATTGATATGGTTAAAGGCGCTGAAAACTTCTTCACTTCATTAGGTTTTGAAGAATTACCAGAAACATTCTGGGAGCGTTCATTATTCACCAAGCCAGAAGATCGCGATGTGGTTTGTCATGCTTCAGCTTGGAACCTTGATTCACAAGACGATATTCGTATTAAAATGTGTATTCAAAAAACCGGTGAAGAGTTCTCTACTATTCACCATGAGTTAGGACATAACTTCTACCAACGCGCGTATAAAGACCAGTCAGTGTTTTTCCAAAACAGCGCTAACGATGGTTTCCATGAAGCAATTGGCGATACTATAGCCTTGTCTGTAACGCCAGCTTACCTGAAAGAAATCGGCTTAATTGATACCATTCCTGATGAATCGAAAGATATTGGTTTATTAATGAAAATGGCATTAGAAAAAATTGCCTTTATTCCATTTGGATTATTAGTTGATCAATGGCGTTGGAAAGTATTTAACGGTGAAATCACTCCTGAAAACTACAATACTGCTTGGTGGGAATTAAGAGAAAAATACCAAGGTGTTAAAGCGCCTATTGCCCGCTCGGCTACTGACTTTGACCCAGGTTCAAAATATCATGTACCTGGCAATGTACCTTATTCACGTTACTTTTTAGCACACATACTACAATTTGAATTCCACAAATCGTTATGTGAAGTAGCTGGTAACGAAGGTTCAATTAATCGTTGTTCAATTTACAACAATAAAGAAGCCGGAGCCAAGCTAAACCAAGTATTAGAAATGGGTGCAAGCCAAACATGGCAAGAAGCTCATAAAGTACTTACCGGCACTGAGCAAATGGACGCAAGTGCGGTTTTAGATTACTTTGCACCACTTAAAGTATGGCTTGACGAGAAAAACCAAGACCGTCAATGTGGTTTTTAATAACTAGTTAAAAGTTAAGACTAATTAATAAAGCGTAGGCCGTAAGGTTTGCGCTTTTTTCATTTTAACGTCCGAATAAATTCTGTATTCGCACGTTAATTCACCTCCCCACTCTTTGTACTATAATTAAATTAACACTGTCCTCATCTAGTGGTGGCTTATGGAAATAAATAATTTATTAACCATTGAAAGTGCGATTGTACTTGGAATTATTAATGAACGATTACGCATTGAATGTAACAGTTACCAACAATTGCTTTCTCGCTATGAATTGGAAGAAGGATCACTGAACCATAAAATGGCTTTACTAGGTTATCAATACGATCCTTCATCAAATCAATTTAAAGATATTCCAATTTGATTAACTAACGGCAAAAACGCAATGGCTATCACACTCACCCATATTGCTTTACACGTAAAAGACTTAGATGCCTGCGTAGCGTTTTATCAAAAGTATGCTGATTTAAAAATTGTCAGAGATCGTCGTCCCAATGGACCCGATGGAAAACGTATTGTCTGGCTAGCCGAAGAAGGCAGAGAAGAAACCTTTATTCTGATCATATTGCCAGAAGGCCCTGGCAGAAACCAACAAGACAATGATTTTTCCCACTTAGGTTTTGCCTTAGAAACTAAAGATGATGTTGACGATATTGCCTTAAGAGCAATAAATGAGGGTATTCTTGCTTGGCCTTGTAAACAAGAGCCCTTTCCAGTTGGTTACTATTGTGGCATTAAAGATCCAGACGGAAACTTTGTAGAATTTAGCTACGGTCAACCTTTAGGACCAGGGGCAGAAAAAAGTAACCCTGACAGCTTACCGGTGAATACTTTATGGGACCATATCTATAAAGATGATTAGTAATTATACAATAAATATTTTCCATTTAAGTTTTGAACAAATATTAGTGAACAACTAATATATTGAAAATAAAAGAGAAATAAAAAATAATTTATTTTAAATCAATTTTTTTTGTAATTGCACTTGTAAGAATTCAAAGTTAGCCCCATGCTTATATTAAGGATGCAGTTTGAGTATCCTTTTCAATAACAATTTGGAGACGTATATATGAAAATAAATATTTCTGGTCATCATGTAGAGATTACCGACGCAATTGTAGATGTTATTAATAGCAAATATGAAAAAATCGCAAATCATTTCCCTAGTTTAATGTCCCTTGACGCAATACTAACCGTAGACAAAAACGCCCACAAAATTGAAATCAATACCAACTATGAAAATCAAAAAGTAGCAGTGTCTGCTACCGATGATGACATGTATGTTGCCATAGGCAATTCAGTTAAAAAGATGGAAGCAGCCCTTCAACACCGAAAAGGTGTTTTAAAGGCTAATCTGCACAATAAATTTAATGTGAAGCAATCAGAGTTGGTGGCTAACGCTTAACCAAACATATGTAGAATAGAAGATCTCTCCCCAGAAAGTAATTCTATTCTACTTTACCTAAACCAATAAGAGCTCGTATGAGCTCTTATTGGTTTAAACATAACAGAACTAATGATTAATTAGTATTTATCAGCCTTACGAAATTGCAACGGTGTTTGCCCTTGCCAACTCTTATACGCTCGGCAAAAATTACCATCATCTTGATAACCCAGTATTAGCGCTATATCACTTACCGATTTATCTGATCCCTCTAGCAACTGATTAGCTTTATTGTTTTTATCTTCATTAATCAGTTTTTTTAACTGTGTATTTTCTTCAGCTAATACTCGTTGCAATGTACGCAAATTCATTCGCACGGTTTGAGCAATAATTACTGCACTAGGGTTAATACCAAAATAGTTTTGCTTTAATAATTGTTTTAATAACAAAGTATGCTTTTTAGGAACAACTTTCCCCTTTGTTATAGTAACCAGTTTTGATGGCCAAACATCAATCTTAGCTAGAAATTTGTTTTCGATGGCAATTGCTGAGTATTTATTATTAAATAAATATTCACAGTCTAAACTTGATAAAAAACAAGTCGAAATTTCAGCACTAGACGTTTTTAGCTTTATCTTTTTAGGAGCCCACTCTGTTCCTAAGTAACGTTTTAATAAATAAATCAAAAAGCATAAAACAAATTTCTCCATTTGCCAGTCGCCTGTTTCAATTCCAGGGGTGCCACTACGACAAAGCCATGAGTACTGTTCATCATGCTTTAACCAAAATGCAGGCATATTCGAATGTTTGTTAACTGAGCCTAAATAATACTGTAAGCCTTGGTAAATATCACTTTGATTGAAAAAACCTACGTCTATTTTAGAAAAATAATTTTTGTTAAAGGTATCTGCAACCAACTCGCCGAAATTGCTTAGGTTTAACTCTTCTGCGGACAAAGCCATTAATTGCCATAAAGGATACTCCAAAATAATAAAGTCATCTTTAAGGCATTGCCCTCTGTTTAATCCAACTTGAGATAACAAAATGTTAGTTGGCGCATTTAGGCTATCTAAGGTTTCAATTATAACTTTTAGGTAAACCGCCTTCGCTGCAAATAATTTGTTGTTCATTCAATAACCTATAAACATTTAATATTTAAAAACTTTCTTTTTTACGTCGTATTATGACAATTTCATCAACAAAAAAATAATACTCTACTACAATTACCTTAGATTTAAGAAATAATTTAAATTTTATATAAATCAACTAGTTTAGAGTTAATTCTAAATATTAACTATCCCATTTGAAGTGATCAGGAAGAACTTTATTATGAAAAAACACGTAATCAAATTTAAAATGTCGGCAATCGCTCTTTTAAGCGCTGTAAGTATGACCTCAGCTATTGCTGCCGGTGGTGGTAGCAGTGCTGCAGAGCCTAGTTTGTTTCCCGAGCGTACAAATACATTATTTACTAATGTAAATGTATTCAATGGCACCGAGAATAAACTATATGAAGGGCTGAACGTATTAGTCGAAGGTAATAAAGTAACTAAAATCACTGCAGATAATATTACCTCTGATGGAGCAACTGTTATTGAAGGCAATGGCAAAACCTTAATGCCAGGCTTAATCGATGGGCATGCTCACTTAATGATTAGTGCTCATTTCAACAGTGTAGAAAAGGATATGGATTTAACTGATATGGCTTACCGAGCTACTTTAGTATCTAAACGTGCGTTAATGGACGGTTTTACAACTGTGAGAGATATGGGCGGCCCTGCAATGGGTTTAATGCGCAACATTAACGATGGTCATGTGATCGGTCCTCGTATTTTCCCTTCAGGTACATTTATTTCGCAAACATCAGGTCACGGCGATTTTAGAGATCGAAATGATGCAGGGTTCTCACCTTCAACTGCTGGAGATTTATCTAATTTTGAACGTATGGGCATAGGTGCAGTTGCTGATGGTGTGCCAGAGGCATTAAAAGCAGCCCGTACAAATTTAAGAAATGGCGCTACGCAAATAAAAATTATGGCTGGTGGTGGTGGTTCATCACGTTTTGACCCTATTGATACAGTTCAATTTTCTAAAGAAGAAACCTGTGCAATTGTTGAAGCGGCAAAAGATTGGAATACCTATGTTGGGGCTCATGTATTTAATGACAGAGCAATGAATCGATTAATGGATTGTGGTGTTAAATCTTTCGAACATGGCTTCTTTATGAATGACGAAACTATGCAACGCATATCAAAAGAAGGTGTTTATGTGGTTCCACAAATGTGGGGATTATCACCTGATTTGGCGAAAAACCCATTAATGCCAGCAGATAAATTGCCTATGGTTGCAAAGCTGCAAGAAATGTTTGGTGATTACGGTGAGCGCTTATTGAAAAATAACGTAAAGGTTGTATTTGCTTCCGATTATGTTGGCGTTCATATGGATGCAGAGCGTGCACGCCGTTATGAGATTTGGTGGCGTACACAAGCGTTTGGCAGTAATTTTGAAGTGTTAAAACAAATGACTTCTACAGCAGGTGAACTAATGGCGCTTTCGGGTCCTCGCAACCCTTATGCAGCGGCAGGTAAGTTAGGTGTTGTTGAAGTAGGCGCTGCAGCTGATTTATTACTAGTTGATGGGAACCCACTAGAAGATGTTTCAGTGATTGGTGCAACTGATAAGTGGTTTGGTGCCGATCCTGTATATAAAGACATTACTACTATTAACGTTGTGATGAAAGATGGTTATGTTTATAAAAATAATCTTTAAAAACAATAAGTAAAATAAGAGGGGCAAATTTATAATTGCCCCTCTTACTACGTTGAAAAAGATGATTACTTTGCACCAGAATGGATGATTGGTTTTAGTATTACACCGGTGGTAGAAAACAAATTATTAGCTTGGTTTAAATCTTAATACTAAATTAGGTAAAAAAAATCCCTTGAGTTAGAAACAACTTCAAGGGATTTTTTGTTTATAATTATTTAATGGAGTTGGTATTAGTCATCGCTTTCAACATAGCTTCCAGGCTTTTTACGTACCATAGGCATATCGCCAAAGTCTTCATCAGTAAAGACAATTTTCTTCTTCACTTTCGGTTGAGACACTTTCTTTTTAGCTTTATTAGCTTTCGTTTTATTGTCAGCTTTTGCTTTAGCCTTCACTTTAGGTTTTAAGCCTTTAAATTTAGCCGCTAAGCCTTCAACAATAGAAAACTCAATATCTTGTTGTAATAACGCTTTAATATTTAAATAACTTTGCCAATCTTTAGGTCCAACAAACGACATTGCATTACCTTTAGAGCCGGCTCTACCAGTACGGCCAACACGGTGAATATATTCTTCTGCATGTTTAGGTAAATCAAAGTTAATAACGTGCGAAACATTAACTAAATCTAAACCACGTGAAGCTAAATCAGTTGTTACCAGTATTTTATTTTGCCCTTTCGAGAATGCTTCCATAACACGGTTACGTTCACTCTGTGCTAAATCGCCACTTAAAGCTACAGCGTTTAATTGCTTATCATTTAACTCTTTTGCCAATCGTTCTGTGTCAACTCTGGTTGCGGTAAAGATGATCATTTGTTGATAATCTTCGTTAGCAATGAAACTTTCAAGTAACGCTTGTTTATGATCTAAATGATCTGATAAATAAAAACGTTGAGTAATGTCTTTGTGCTCACTGGTGATGGCACCAATGGCAATTCGCTTAGGCTTCTTCAATAAGTCTTTGGCAAATTCTTCTACTTGTCCATGTTCTAATGTTGCTGAAAACATTAATGTTTGGCGTTTACGGTGATTTGCCGCTTCATTAATTTGCTTTAGTTGCGGGGCAAAGCCTAA
Source organism: Thalassotalea psychrophila (assembly GCF_031583595.1). NCBI lineage: Bacteria > Pseudomonadati > Pseudomonadota > Gammaproteobacteria > Alteromonadales > Colwelliaceae > Thalassotalea > Thalassotalea psychrophila. The sequence goes on along the minus strand of NZ_CP134145.1, from coordinate 1,579,704 downwards.
ATCAAGCATACGATCAGCTTCATCAAGTATTAATAGCTCTAAACCATTTAAATAAAATAAACCTTTTGATAAATGATCTGCTAACCGACCGGGAGTCGCTACAATAAAATCAGGATTTTTATCTAACACTTTAACTTGGTCATTAAAATTTTCGCCACCAAGTATAAGTGCACAGTTATATTGCGTACTTGCTGAAACCGCCTTTAAGTGAGCAAACACTTGCTTGGCTAATTCGCGCGTTGGCGTAAGAATTAATACTCGGGGATCTTTTTTAGATAAGGCACGGTTTTTAATTAAACGCTGCAAAGCAGGTAATAAAAACGCTAAGGTTTTACCCGAGCCAGTTTTTGACGATGCAATAATATCTTGTCCTGTCATTGCTGCAGGGATCGCTTGCTGTTGAATATCGGTAGGCTTTTCAAAGCCCATATGTTCAACCGCTCTTAATAAACGACTGTCTAGATTAAATTGTGCAAATGCCAAAAATGTTTCTCCAAAATTTTGTAAAAATAAAGCTACACGATTAAGTGTAGCTTAATAAACAAGCTGTAAGCTTCTAGCTTCTAGCTTCTAGCTTCAAGCTTTCTATCTTTCTAGCTTCAAGCTGTTTACGAATTAGCTACACGCTCATCAATAAATGCAATTGCTTTATCAATACGTACAACAACCTGATCTTGCTGTAATAACGCTAACGTTTCGTCTAGCGATGGTGAGTTACCAGCACCAGTAGCAGCAACGCGTAGTGGCATACCAACTTTCCCCATGCCAACTTCAAGCTCTTCAGCAGTAGCGTTAATCGCGTTATGAATTGCTTCGGCAGTCCAATCAGTTAAACCTGCTAATTTACTTTGCACAAGTACAAGAGGGTCTTTTGCTACACCACGTAAATGTTTCTTTGCCGCTTTTTCATCAAATTCTGAATACTCTTCATAGAAATAACGTGATATTTGCGCCATTTCTTTTAAGGTTTTAACACGGTCCGCTTGTACTTTAACAATTTCGCTTAATGCTGGACCATTGTCAGTATTAATGCCCTGCTCATTCATGTGCCAAGTTAAGTGCTCTGCAACATACTCTGGGTCTAAAGACTTCATGTAATGTTGGTTTACCCAAATTAACTTGTCAGTATTAAACGCTGACGGTGCACGGTTACAACCGGTTAAATCAAACAACTCGATCATTTCTTCACGAGAGAAAATTTCTTGGTCGCCATGTGACCAACCTAAACGCACTAAATAGTTTAATAGTGCTTCAGGTAAGTAACCATCATCGCGGTATTGCATTACACCAACTGCGCCATGACGTTTTGATAAACGTTTGCCATCATCCCCCAAGATCATAGGAATGTGTGCATATTCAGGTAACGGAGCACCTAAAGCATTTAAAATATTAATTTGACGCGGAGTATTGTTTACATGGTCATCACCACGTACAACATGAGTAATTTTCATATCCCAGTCATCAACAACAACAGTTAAGTTATACGTTGGTGAACCGTCTGAGCGAGCAATAATTAAATCATCTAGCTCACTGTTAGATATTTCGATATCGCCTTTTACGATATCTTTAATTATTACTGAACCTTCCAGCGGGTTTCTAAAACGAATAACGTACGGCTTATCTTCAGGGTAATCGGTACGGTCACGCCATAAACCATTGTAGCGAGGTTTTTCGCCAGCAGCTTTAAGCTCTTCGCGCATTACATCTACTTCTTCAGCTGTACAGTAACAACGATAAGCATGACCAGTATCAAGTAATTGTTGAATAACTTCTTTGTAACGATCAAAACAATGAGTTTGAAAAAACGGACCACGATTCCAGTCTAGGTTTAACCAGTTCATGCCGTCCATAATTGCATCTACCGATTCTTGCGTAGAACGCTCTAAATCAGTGTCTTCTATACGAAGCACAAAGTCACCACCATTTTTCTTGGCGTATAACCAGCTATAAAGGGCTGTACGGGCACCACCTACATGAAGGTAGCCAGTTGGACTCGGCGCAAAACGGGTCGTTAATGTCATAGTATTCTCGCTAAAAAGTGTTTGATTGTATTACTGAAGTAGAAAATAAAATCGAACAAATAAGTACATAAAAAATTGTCGCGTATTTTAACAGCTTAAGCGGTTAAAAACACCTGCTATTTATTAACTGAATACGCCCTATATTATGCTTGCAAATTGTTCTGCAGCTTTTAACCAGTAATGAAAATTTTAATTACTTATAATGCCTGTATATATATTAGATTGGAGACTTTTATGGGTCATGTAACGTTTATCGAAACCTGTGGCACAGTACACGAAGTTGAAATAGCCAAAGGCAACACTCTTCTAGACGGCGCAATAAAAAATAACATTCCAGGTATGCCTGGAGCGTGTGGCGGCGATGCTGTGTGTGCAACATGTCATTGTACGGTTGAAGATGAGTGGCTAAATAAACTCCCCGAGATGAGTGAAGATGAATACTTCATGTTGCAATCAATGGATAATCATCAACCAAATTCACGTTTAGGCTGTCAGGTTAGAATGAAAGATGATTTGGATGGCATGATAGTTATCGTACAAGATAATTAGAATCAATTAATGAAAGAATAATTATAATAATAAAAGCAGCGAAAAACTTTAGGCATCTTTTGGGTGCCTTTTTTGTGTCTGAAGATTAGCGGGCGATGCTCTGCCAACTTGTAAAGTTAAATTTCAGACACGCAAAAAAATCCGAATAATATCGAATAACTTGAAAAATAAGATGATGGTAAAACTAAGAAATGGTGGACGGCTCTTGTGCTGTGGGCTCGAACCAGTGACCCTTGTGCACTTGTATTAGCGGGCGATGCTCTCCCAACTTGTAAAGTAAATTTCAGACATGCAAAAAAATCCGAATAATATCGAACAACTTGAAAAATAAGATGATGGTAAAACTAAGAAATGGTGGACGGCTCTTGTGCTGTGGGCTCGAACCAGTGACCCTTGTGCACTTGTATTAGCGGGCGATGCTCTCCCAACTTGTAAAGTAAATTTCAGACATGCAAAAAAATCCGAATAATATCGAATAACTTGAAAAATAAGATGATGGTAGAAATAAGAAATGGTGGACGATACTGGGCTCGAACCAGTGACCCTCGCCTTGTAAGGGCGATGCTCTCCCAACTGAGCTAATCGTCCGGGGTCTTCTGACATTTTACTTGATGGTGGACGATACTGGGCTCGAACCAGTGACCCTCGCCTTGTAAGGGCGATGCTCTCCCAACTGAGCTAATCGTCCATCAAGTAAAAGTTTTGAATTAAAATTGAATGGTGGACGATACTGGGCTCGAACCAGTGACCCTCGCCTTGTAAGGGCGATGCTCTCCCAACTGAGCTAATCGTCCAAACAATTTCAAATCAAATTACAAAGAATGGTGGACGATACTGGGCTCGAACCAGTGACCCTCGCCTTGTAAGGGCGATGCTCTCCCAACTGAGCTAATCGTCCAGTCTTTGTGGTTGCGTATTATAGGGATAGCTAAAAAACTGTCAACACTAAGTTGCCATTATTTTGTGATTATTTGTTTAAATGCTGTTTTTTAGTACAAATTGTTTACCTACTCAGCAAAACATCCTTCATTAATTTGCATATTTGAGTAAAAGGTTCAAAAAATAATGCTAAAGAATAATTAATATTACCGCTGAATGTAAATGTTTATTTTTTGTTAACAACAAATATTCAACTTTAATTCGTCACTAATCCTCATTAATTCAACATTTAACAGTATCGACTTAGTTAAGATTCAAATATGTCGCCGACATACTTTGTTACACCCTTATGAAAAATTAATGCAACCAAAAGTGACTTTCATCCCGTCTATATAATTAGAACATCAATAATGGCAGTAAATTTTAATTAATAACGTCCGAATGAATTAGTCCTTCGGAGATAACGTCCGAATAAATTCGAACCAACTAGGAAGAGAATCATGAAAACATTAACTACAGTAACCACTACCCTTTTATTAGCTGGCGCAAGCCTTGTAAGTTTCAACAGCTCAGCAGCCCCTATGAGTTCATATATGGAAGACGCATTAGTTGAAACATGTAAAGCAGCAGCAAGTAATAAAACACTTCGTTTATCAAAAACATTAAAAGCTTATCGTTTAAGTGAAAAAACAGTAGCCCTAGGCGTTGTTTGTAATGGTGAAGATATTATTACTTTTGCACAAAACCATGGAGCTAATAAAACGGCAGACCATATGGCAGAAAGCATCGGCTCAGCAAGCATTACAGACTTAGCTGCAATTGAACTTGTTACTTATGAAGTTAGCTTTATTACAAGCCCTGAGTAATATCTATATTGAGTTAGAACAAACTTCCTGGAATTGGATCTGATCTGTTTTTCTCAAGGATGTTATATTTGCGGAAACACCATGGATGGAAATGTTTCTGTCAATCAATTGTAATTCCTGTTTAATAAAAGCGCTTTACTTATAATAAGGCGCTTTTTGTTTCTAATGAAATCTATTTTATGAGTAGCCATAAAAAAACCTCATCAATGATGAGGTTTTTAATTTTTGAAAAACTATTGTACTAACACAATATTAATACAACATTATTTTTTTCCAGTCTCAGTTAACTGCATTATCAAAGTTTGCTTGCGCAACTTTAATTTCAGCATCATATGCTGCATCTGCTTCAGCCATCAACTTTTCAAGTTTGCCATAGACATTTTTCATCGCTTGAGTTGGTCTGTTTTCTGTAACTTCCATTGATGCACTTAACTGAATGAGTTTAGTGAAAATCTTTGCCGGTAAGTTAATTACTTCTGCCATCGTACGTCCCGTTGGCACGTACGTCGCTTCATACTCATCAACAATACGAGTAATTTCTGCGGCAAGTTTTTCAGCATCAACTGCATTGGCAGCACCCGCGGATTGCATTTCTTCGACCTTAGCTAATGTATCCGCTTTAACTTTTAATGCCGCTAAAATCCTTTGTGTTGAACTTTCAGCTTTCGCATATAAGCCCATCCAAAATTTAGCTTTTTCCTGCTGATCATCTTTCGTTGTTGGTGAATCAGGGTGAGCATTAAGACTAAACTCCTCAACCATAGAATCACTGCCAACGGTTAATTTAACTTTATATTTTCCCGGGGTTGCAATTGGACGGATAGACGTTGGCGGACGCATAGGAATAGAACTTACCATAGGATAGCGCATATTCCAGACAAAACGGTTTAAGCCAGAGTTTAATGACTCACTCGCACTATCTGTGTAGGTTAGCACTAAGGACTCTTTAGGGTGAGTCACAATTACATTGTCATGACTGTCTAAAATACTAATACTAATATCTTTATCTTTAGCTGCAGCACTAAGTTTAAAATACACTAATGCGCCCCAATGCTCGGCATCACCGGCATCGACATAGATACGTTTTTTCTCACCATTGATTACGCCCAACTCAAAAAACGTTTGGCCTGGGTGTAGGTTTTGAATAAAGTATTTTTTCATGCCACCAGGGTCGCCACCTGGAGCATAGTCCATCCACCACTTATGGGCAAAACGGGTGTAATCATAGATATCATAAAGATGGTTACCTAGATCAGCGTTATGTTCACGTAAGGGCGAAATATTATCGAGTACCCAGAAACCTCGGCCCATGGTAGAAACAACTAAATCATCTGCTCTAACTTTAATATCCGTTACCATTACCGCTGGCATATTTTCACTAATATCAACCCAGCTTTTACCGTCATCCATAGACGCTAAAATACCATTGCCAGTACCAACATATAACAGACCTTGTTTGGTGATATCTTCTCGAACAGTACGAACGATATTATCTTGTGGCAAGTTAGCACTTAAGTTAGTCCAGGTTTTACCGTAATCGGTAGTTTTATATAAGTACGGCTTGTAATCGTCATTGGTTTTGTAGTTACTGATACCAACATAAGCGGTACCTGCAGCGTGAGGCGATGCTTCTACTTCATATATTTTTGAATATTTAGGCAAGCCTGGAATAGTCACATCAGCCCATTTTTTACCGCCATCTTGAGTAATAAATACTTTGCCGTCATCTGAGCCGGTCCAAATCAAGCCTTGTTTTAATGGTGATTCAACCATGCGATTAATGGTGCTATATATTTCTTGACCAAAATATTCTGGTAACCAACCTGAGCCAGTAATAAGTTGCTTATCTTTATAATCATTGGTTAAATCGTCACTGATAACGTCCCATGACATGCCTTGGTCCATTGATTTAAAAACGACATTACCAGCTATATAAAGGGTTTTGTTATCATGTTTTGAAATAAAAAGTGGTGAATTCCAATTAAAACGATAATCAAGCTCATGGGCATTCAAACCAAAGATTGGCTCTGGGTATAAGCCTCTATGCTCATTCTCACCAGTTTTTAAATTGTTGACGGAAAATGATCCCGTACCACCAATCGTCGACGCTTGACCTATAGCATAAACAATATCTAAATCATTTGGATCTGGGAAAACGGAACCCGTTTCGCCATCGCCTAGAATGGTATTATAGGTAATTGATATTGGCCCCCACTTAGAGGCACTTGCTACTTTCCACGCATTAGTATCTTGCATTGAGCCATAGACGTTGTAAGGAAAATCATTATCGGTATCAACGCGATAAAATTGCCCTAACTTTTGGGTGAACTGTTGTGACCATGTCATACCGCCATTTAATGAAACTTGCACACCACCATCATGGGTAATGATCATCCTGTTGGCATCATTTTTATCAATCCAAACATCATGCTGGTCATCTTTAGTACCTGGTTCTACTATCCAAGTTGTGCCGGCATCTGTAGATGAAAACGTACGGTTATTAGGTGACCATATTTCATCAGCATTGCTCGGGTTGGCATAAATATGTGAGTAATAAAACGGACGACCGGTTATCTGAAAATAGTCAGAAGCTAATTCCCATGTTTCACCTAAATCGTAAGAGCGGTAAACCCCTGCTTTGGTTTCTGAATCAATTAATGCATAAACTCGATTACCATCGGCTGCCGACATAGTTACACCTATCCGGCCATAGCCACCATCTTGTGGCAAACCAGGATTTCTAGATATATCGTTCCAAGTTTCGCCGCCATCGGTACTTTTCCACAAACCAGTATCAGGGCCTGCCGTTTTGGGGCCCCAAGCTTTACGCTCAAACTCCCACATAGCAGCAAAGATATGATCAGGGTTAGCGTGACTTACTATTAAATCAATAACCCCGGCTTTTTCACTTTTAAATAACACTTGCTTCCAGGTATTACCGCCATCAACAGTTTTATATACGCCACGCTCTTTGTTTGGACCATAAGCATGACCATATGCACCGACATAAACAATATCAGGATTAGTCGGATGGATTCTTACTTGCGAGATATGTTTGGTGTCTTTTAAACCCATATGAGTCCAGGTATCACCACCATCAACTGATTTATAGACGCCATCGCCCCAAGTTACGTTATTACGCATTTGCGGTTCACCAGTACCAACCCACATTACATCCGGATGTGATTCAGAAATTTCTACCGCGCCGATAGAACCTTCGTTAAACTGATCGTCTCCAACAGGTATCCAATACTGGCCTGCATCAATTGTTTTCCACAAACCATTTGAAGCGGCATGAAAAAATACGTTTTTATCAACCGGGTGGCCAACCACGGCTGAACCACGATTCCCCGTCATCGGACCAATAAAACGCCACTGTAACGCGTCTGTATTAGCGGCAAGTTTTTCTGGTTTAGCCACTCTTGGTATTTGGCTGCTACTTTCATTAGAAGCGGTAGCCCCATCACCACCGGTAATATTGCTACATGCAGTAACACCAATCATAAATACGGCGCTTGCACTTAATAACGCAATAAGTTTTTTCATCAATTATTCCTCATTAAACCTTTTGGATATTTATTTTTTACTTATGTAATTTCTACTAATTAAAAATCACGAAATTTAAAATGTTCCGAATTTTTACAATCCATATTAATTCCTTGTTATAAAAGTAGTTTAACAATTGAAAATTAACAATTTTTTTACAGATTATCTTTAACCTATACCATTGAGTTTTAAAGGATTGAGTGCCAATGCAATTATCTTTTTAGGCGTTAAAATTCCTTTGGTTTGATTTTTTGAGCAGCGTTAATTTTAAAGAAATATGTTTATGTGCGCGTGTTTCTATAAAACACTATAATTAATTAATAAAACTTGCTTTTTCATTGATTTGATTATTTATTTAAAGGTATAAAATTCAAATTATTACAAATTTAATGCGCTATATATGTTGTCTCTTCGCTTATGCCTTTATTGGTTGTTGCATAGCGAATGAAGTTGAAAGTACAAATAAAATTGAAACTATCGAAGTTATATCTCCTCGGGATATGTTTTCTTATTCCAATAAATCACACACAAGTATTAATGATATAGAAAAATCACTATTAGCCTCACAATACTACGGCATTGCCGACTGGTTGGCAGAGTTACCAGGAGTCAGCTACAGTGGTCAAGGCGGTTTATTTCAAAGTTATAATATTCGAGGTTTTAGCCGTTCAAGAGTTCGAACTGAAGTAGATGGTATTCCAATATTTACCGACCGCAGAGCCGGTAACTCTATATCTTTTATAGCACCAGAATTACTCTCCAACGCTAATATCATAAAAGGGCCTAGCTCTAGCTTATATGGTTCACAAGCTCTTGGAGGTGTTGTAAATTTGAGCAGCGAATTCGCTCAAGGTACGGAAATAAATTTAGGCTATAAAACACCAAATGATGGAATGAATTTTAGTTATAAAAATAAAACTGACAATATTTCGAGTGCTTTTGCTTATCGAAAAGCGAATAATCACCATGCCGCTAATAACGCCCCTTTAAACACGGAATTCGAACAGGTTTCAGGGTTACTTCGCTATCAAGGGGCCATTGGAGATATAACAACAAACGTTAGTTGGATGCCAAGCATTGGCAGTGATATAGGCAAAAGCAATATATCTTATCCAGATCAAGAAACTGCAACCTACCCGACAGAAAAGCACAGTCTTGCACAAATCCAATTAAAATCATCAGATTCATGGCTAGCAAAGTTTTACCACCATTATCAAAACTGGGACACAAAAATAGATCGTGCTAACAGCTACAACAATGTCACTAGTTATCAGAGCCACACTTTAGGTACTTTAGCACTACTCACTCATAATTTTATGGCTGACGGCGGCAGGATTGGTTTTGAATGGGTTGCTCGAAAAGGTGTAAAAATTAATGATCAACTTGAGCTTGATTCAAATAATGAAAAATTTGCTAATACTATAGTTAACGGTGAGCAAGACAATCTTGCAGTATTTGCTGATAACAACTGGAAAATTGCCAATAGCCTTATAAATTTTGGACTGCGATATGACTGGATCACTCAATCAAACCAGGGTTTTGCTAGCGTACAAAACGAAAAGTTAAATGCGTCAATGTCAATTAGCAGTGAATGGAATGATACGATACAAACTACTGTCGAGTTAGCGACAGGATTTCGCTTTCCAACATTATCTGAATTATATTTTACTGGCGAAACGCCAAGAGGCCGCACTCAAGGCAACGAAGACCTGACACCTGAAAAAAGTGTTGGTGCACAATTAGGCACTAGCGTTTTATTAACATCGCAATTAACATTAGAGTTCAGTAGTTATTATTATCAGTTGGATGATTACATTGAACGCTATAACGTAAATGAGCTATTAACAAGTTATCGAAATATAGAGCGTGCGACAATTTTCGGCTTTGAAACTCAAATTAAATGGCAACAAAATGATTATGTTGACCACAGTCTGAGTTATCAACAGCAAAAAGGCGAAACCCAAAGCAATCAAACATTAGCTGACTTAATTCCGATACAACTACGTTTAAATACTAGACTGGACTTCAACAATTTTAGTGTTTTTAACCAATTAATATTTCAACCTTCGCTTGACGAAGTATCACCAGATGAATTGCCACGAGGAAGTTATGTTTTATGGAATATTGGTGGTGATTATCAAGTTACCAATCAGCAAACATTAACGATTTCGATTAACAATCTTTCTGATGAAAAGTATCATGCAAATGCTGATGACAAAGCGCCACTGCAACCTGAACGAAACATTACTTTATCTACTAAATGGCGATTTTAAAGTATTAATAACAGTTGTAATTGTATAAAATACAAAGATAAAAAGAATATTCAACAAATCCTATGAGCTTTTCAAAAACTAACAGAACAATCCATAAATGGGCTAGTATCCTTATCGCCCTGCCTATCTTGCTCACCATAGCAACAGGTACACTATTACTATTAAAAAAAGAAATCTCTTATATTCAACCGGCGAGTATGAAAGGCATTGAAAGAATTCCAACCATTAGCTTTAATGAAGTATTGAATCAAGCACAAACAGTTGAGCAGGCGAATATTTCAACCTGGCAAGATATTGACCGATTAGATGTTCGACCAAATAAAGGCATAATCAAGATACGTAGTAAAAATCAATGGGAAATCCAAATTGATTCGAGCAACGCTGAAATATTGCAAGTTGCCTACCGGCGTTCTGATTTTATTGAAACACTTCACGACGCTACATTTTTTCAAGACAAAGCCAACCTATGGTTAATGCTGCCTTCGGCCATTATTCTGTTGTTATTATGGTTAACTGGGCTTTATCTCTTTATTTACCCTTATTTTAGAAAACGAGATTAAACGATTTTTACTAAGTTGAGTTTATCAAAGTCGCCAGTACCATGTTAAACTTAGCTATGTATGCAGTTATTGAACAGGAAACCGTTTTGGAAATTGAAGTTTTAGCCATTGAATTATATGAAGAGCCTATAGAGCTTTGTAAGCTTTTAAAAATTGCTAACCTTGTTGGCGGCGGTGGTGAAGCTAAAATGGTGATCACAGAAGGCTACGTTTATCTTAATGGTGAAGTTGAATACCAGAAGCGTAAAAAGGTTTATTTTGAAGATATCGTTCAATTTAACGATGAAGCAATAATGCCAATTTTAAGCGATGAACCAAAACCAGCGCCCGAACCAAAACCGGCGGTAAAGAAAGCGAATAACTCCTCTAAAAATAGTTCATCAAAAAAACCTAACTCTAAAACGAAAAACAGCCCTAAGAACAAAAGTCAAAAGGCTGAGAAAAAACCAAGTTCAAATAACTCTCGAACAGGCCGCAAATCTATTTCGTTTTAAATACATTGAGAGGTACTAATTAAAGTACCTTTTCCCAAAACATAGCTTTACCCATTTCAGGGTCAAGTTCATAGCCTTCAAAGCCAAATTTAATATAACTATTTTTGGCTACTTGATTACCTTCAAGAACTTCTAAAGTGATCTTACAACAGCCCATTTCAACAGAAATTTGTTCAACTTCATCCATCAATTTCTGACTTAACCCTAAACCACGAAACTCACTTATAACGCCCATATCATGGATGTTCATCAATGGTTTAGCTTTAAAGGTAGAGAAACCTTCAACACAATTACATATTGCCGCAGGCTTACCATCGACATAGCAAAGTAAGCTAAACACGTTGTTGCGCTTTCTTAATTCATTACATAAATTTTGGTTAGAGTAAGCTGATAAAGGTGCCCCGCCGCCCATAGGATCTTCGGCATAGGCATTAAGTAGCAACATTAAATCTTGGCAGTGTGATTCGTTGTTGTAATCTGCTTTTATAATTTCTATTGTCATTTTTATTTATTGATTGAGAACTCGATATTTTAATGATAAAAAAAAAGCCTATCTGATGATAGGCTTTTTGAAATTTAATTAGCGATTAACCACCGAAACGGTATACACCTTGTACTGACACAGTACGTGGAGCACCTAAATAACCTAGGTCATACGAACCACCAAATGGTTGGCTACCACCTAGAACTTTTTCATCGGTAATGTTGTTACCCATTAGGTTAACTTCCCAAGTACCATCTACGTGAGCAACACCAATACGAGCATTCACTTTAGTCCAAGAATCTTGTACAACGTTCTCGTCCAATGAACCTTCAGTAAAGTATTCATCGCTATAGCTGTAGTTTGCACCACCTTGAAGAACTAAGCTTGCACCTAAATCAAATTCAAAGTTTGCGTACACGTTGCCTGACATTTCAGGCGCAAATGGCATAGTAGCGCCATTTAAATTACACGTATCAGGTACAGTATCAGCAGGGTTAGACATACCAATGTTACAAGGACCGTTACGGAATGTATCATATTCAGCTTCCAAGTAAGCCACGTTAGCACCTACTGTTAACCAATTTGTTGCTTGTAAAGAAAAATCTAACTCAACACCTTGAGTTGTCGATTCACCGGCGTTTGATGCGATAGATTTAACCGCATTTGTAACCGGGTCAATAACAGAGCTTTTAACTTGCAAATCATCAAATGTTGATTGGAAAACGGTAATATTAGCTGTTGCAGAATCATCCCAGAAAGATGATTTGAAACCTAACTCTAAACCAGTAACGGTTTCATCATCAAAAATTAGGCTGCTAGGGTCAATAGTACCGGCAGTTGCTACACCACCAGATTTAACACTTTGGCCAGCTTTAGCATACATCGACATATTGTCATTAATTGTATACTTAACAGTAATTTCAGGCATTACATTATCAGATTCAATAGTGTCTGAATTGCCTTCATAACCTGCAGGAGAACAAACTACTAAGCCCATTTGCGCGCCAATTAACGCTTTTGTATCAGTCCAGTCATGATTATCTGTTTTCCATTGACACTCGGCGCCACGATCAAAATCTTTTTCATCGTTAGTCCAACGCGCACCAGCAATCACGGTTAAATCGTCAGTGATGTTATAATCTGCAGAGAAAAATACCGACATCATTGTTTGGTCAACAGTTAATGGGTTATCACCTCTTTCAAAGAAGCTTACAGATTCTGGCTGGCCAAAAGCAGGCAAGAACGGAGCTAAACCAAACGCAGCTAAGTTAACAACATTTGGCTGAGTGGTATAGAAATCACTGGTCTGGTAGTAAGCACCAACAATATAGCTAAAATCACCATCAGTAGGAGATAAGTAAACTAGTTCTGCACTTGTTTGCTCATACTCTTCATAGTTATAAGCATCCCACATTGGTAAGTATGTTGTATCAACATCAACAACGGCACCATAGTTATAATCTGAATAACCAAGGTTGGCTTGAATTTCAGAGCCTGCACCTAACGTATAAGTTAAATTCATTGATGCATTATCGCTTTCTTGTTGAACTCCAGGTTTACCGTCATTGTCAGCAGTTAATCCATTAGCCATAAGTGCTAAAGAAGTATCTGCTGAGTTCTGCCAATTAAGGTCACCATCTGCTTCTGCAGCCCATAAAGGGTGCGCATCACTTGATTCTATGAAAGCTGCACTTTTATTATAAATTTCACCTATTGATCCTGAAACAAAGAAATCTGAATTTTCATAGCTTGCTTCAACTTTTAAATCATCAGTTGCTTGCCAAACCATTGATACACGGGCAACACTTTCATCACGACCACCAACAGTTTCACTTTCATCAGTCATAGGGTTGTAAGTAGTAAACCAACCATCAGAATCAGATTCGCGAAGTGCAACACGTACGGCTAAATCATCAGTTAATGAACCACCAAGAATTAGATCCGTTTTAACACCTTCATATTCAGTTTCATACTCAGCTAATACGGTAGCGTGAAAGTCATCACCTGGATTAGTTTTATTATTATGAATGCTGATAGCACCGGCTGTAGAGTTCAAGCCAAACAATACTGATTGAGGACCACGTAATACTTCAATGTGACCAACATCAAAGAATGAAGCACGTGTTTGACGTGAACGAGGCATATATACGCCATTAACGTACATACTAACAGATTGTTCAAAACCACGATCAGCACCAGAGCCCATACCGCGCATGTAAACGTTATTGGTTGTTAAACTATCACCAATAGTAAAGTTAGGAATTGATGCTGACAAATCTTCTAGGTGAGTAATACCTTGACGTGAGATGTCCTCTCCTGAAGTAACATTAATAGCCATTGGCACATCTTTAGCATTTTCTGCACGTTTGGTAGCTCGAACCTGAATTACTTCAATGTCTTCGTCTGTTGCTACTTCTTCTGCATATGCTGCAGGCATTGCAGCACAACTAATACCACAAGCTAGGAATAAGCCCTTTGTAACTTTATTAAATGATGGATTCATAATATTTATCTCTTTGGAATACTTATGTAAGTTATTTTATTAATTATTATTTTTATAATTTACTGCGTTTCAGCAGTTGGTTTCTTGGATGGAGAAACCGTTTTTTACTTCTTGGATAGAGAAGTAATTAAAAGTTAACTGGATAGGTAAACTCTTAAATCTGTATTTAAAATATGCAACCAAAGTGTAAATGTCAACACTTAATGAGTCTTATTCATTAACTTTTTATTGCAACATCTAACACATTCACACAATTACGTTACAAAACAATAACTAACCAAAAGCAAAACTAAGTAACACTTTGGAATTAACAATTTTTAACATACTGGTTATCAAAGCTTTATTAGCAACAAAAAATCAAGTTAACACTACGTAATGAGTTTACCTCATATTTACATTAATAAATTGAAATACTATAATAAGAAATGTATTTTAAAGAAATGCATAACATAGGTAGTTTCATTAAAGCGCTATAAATATAAATAATTGGTAAAATTAAAATAGGAACATAAGTAAAAAGTATTCTGTAACAGCAGTAGAACTGTGATATTTCGTTTGTTCTGCTAACAATTGATGACATGTCTTTTTAACTTATGTACCCTAGGGTTTGTTGACCTTTTCTGTACAAAAATGCCCTGCAAAGCTCAACAGCCCCAGAAATAACAACAATAAGAGAATGTACTAATGCCACAAACAGCTAAGAAAAAAAGAGTAAGACAAAAACCTGAAGAACGCTTAGCTGAGATAATTAAAATCTCGCATCAAATGTTTGTAGAAAATGGCTATGAAGCTACGTCTATGGCTGAAGTAGCCAAAGAGATTGGCATTGTAGAAGGTACTATTTATCGTTATTTCAAGACCAAAAAAGATGTTTTATTGGTGGTCTTAGAAAAGTGGTACGAAAAGGCCCTCGCCGATTATGAACAAAACTTAGCAGGTATTACTGGCGTTAAAAATCGAATGCACTTTATGATCTGGCATCACTTAAAGGTGTTGCAAGCCGATCCGGTGTTATGTGATCTGATTGTTCAGCATGTTCGTGCCAGCGATGATTACGAAACGACAAAAATTTTCCAACTCAATAAATCATACTCAAGCGCTGTTGATAAAATAATTAAAGAAGGCATTGCTGAAGGTATCTTTGTTGAAGATGCCCCTATCGCGCTTGTACGTGACATGGTTTATGGCGGGGTTGAATACCACTCTTGGCGTTATGTGTCAGGTCGAAGTAAACGCTTGGATGTAGATAACATTGCCGACAAAATATCCCATTTTGTATATAAGTCGTTGTTGAAAACTGGCGTTGAAGAAGTTGTAACTAACCAAAGTGATAATACGTTAATACTAAGCAAGTTAGCTAACTTAGAATCGAAAATTAATAAACTAAACTGTAAAGGCTAAAACTTCATCACTTAAAACCTTCACCATTTAAATAGATAAAGGGCTAACCACATGGTTAGCCCTTTAAGTTTTTACTTAATTTAAAACTAATAATTAAATTATTTCCAAGATTTTTTGTATACTCGCACTAAGTTTTCACCCATTATTTTACGCATATCTTCGTTTGAGTAACCCATCTTCCATAGCTCATCAATAACGGCGGCTAAGTGCTTAGACATTTCAGCACAACCTGTTGCGCCGCGATTAAATGCATCAATCATGTAACCATTGTCTGTATATACATCAGCATTTGCTTTAGCAAAGCCAACAACTTTAGACGTTGTCATCATGTCGTCTGTACCAATACCTACGTGTTCAATTCCTACAACTTTCACCGCACCGTCTATCATTTCGGCAAATTGCTTAGGTGTAATATCTTCTGGCCATACGCCATCCATCATCCATTCAGTTGCAGTGATAGATATCATGCCCCCCATTTCTTTAACGGTAAGTGCTTGCTCGTCAGAGATCAGGCGGTAACAAGCAGATAGACGGTAGAACGGGTCGCCTTTCTTGTAACCTTTCTCTGCCATACGCTTTTCAGTTTCAGTTAATGTCTCGTGTGGCTCACAACCGTATGTTGACGCTAATGGCGAGTGAGAATAAATTGCCGGAACGCCCGGATGCTTATCTTTCATGTAATCTGTAATATCTACAGTTGTTTGATAACCATGGTGTGACATATCTACCGTGATACCATGTTTTACCATTTCATCGATTACTTCTTTACCATATTGAGTAAGACCTGATTTATCCCCAGTAAGAGCTGATACTCCACCAACACCTGTTAGCTCTACACCGTTGTATACAAGTTGCATTACTTTTATACCATCATCGGCCATCTCTTTAACACGACTTACGTCGCCTTCAAGCATCATGGTAGTTTGTGAGTTCCACATGACCGCGTATTCACCATTTTGTTGTGCTTTTACAAAATCTTCTGGCTCTTTTACAAAACGAATTTTTGCATTTGACTCCTGAACAGCTTCAGTCCATTTAGCAAGCTCAGCTTTGTATTTAGCCCAGTTCGGAGTTGCCGGCGAGCCTAGTGTAATAGATGCACCAGAAATACCTCGAGAGTGAGCAAGATCAATGTAATTAGTTACTTCGCGGTTTTGATCCCAACCAGTACCAAATGGCGCGGCGTAAAAATCTACCGCCATATTATCTTGCATGAATTGTTGGGCTTTTGGTGATGCTATGTTGTGCCAGTCTTTCGTTTCAATAGATGCAGAGGCTGTATTTAAGAAACAAACTGATACAGCTGTGGCAATGAGACACTTCATTTTATTTGATAATTTCATTTCTAGCTCCTTTAGTACTTGGCTAAGTCGTTGATTGCTAATCTAGGCGATTGATTTATTTAACTTGGAGCTATTATGACAAAAGAAAAGTTATGCTTGTGTTGGCTGGACAACAGATAAGGGTAAAAGAATGTAAAGTTAGCTTAACTTACTCGATTCAAGCAAGTTAACGTCATTAAGAAAGGATTTTAATTCTTTTAAATCATTAACATACAATCCACCACGATATTGTTCAACAATACCTTGTATGGCAAACTCATTAATTATGGTACTGGTATTAGAGCGGTTCAGCCCTGCAAGACAGGCAATTTGTTGTTGGGTGATTTTAATTTTAATTGGCGTGGCATCATTTGGAGATTCGACAAATAAATGATAATGACTGTTTTGCACTCGGCATATATCCAACAATGTATAGGACACTTTAACAATTGATGGTGTCGCTAAACTCACCAAGCACTTTTCAAACATGGTGTCGGAGCGCATAGATTTTATGAAGAACAATAATTTAAATAGTTCATCTGATTGACTCATTAAATAATTTAGGTGTGAAATTGGAATTTTTAAGTATTCAATATTTTGTAGAAACTCACCAGCCATACCACTGGGAAATTTAAAGTTCATAATTGGTGCATAGCACATCCAATCTGTTGGGCCGTAGAGTTTACTTAAGCTAAAGCCATCGGTTAGCAATGGAGCACTCATCATTAGACTACCCTTGAGCAAATAATAAATGCCGTATTGGTCTTGATTGTGCAGATTAAATTCGCTACCACTGATATGCGTCTTTTTAATCGCACCAGATAAAAAACGTTCTTTAAAGTCGTTACTAAGCTCACAAGGCCAGTCAATTGTGCTGTTGTAATTACTAATTTGTTGTTGATTTAATGGCAAAGGCTTTCACTTATAATATTTTTCAGGATAGAACCTTCTTTAATCATAACTAGTAAGCAGCTAAAAACAAATACACTATTTCTTTTACCTCTAAGTACAAACTTAAAGCCAGAAGTTAATCTGGCTTTGTTCTCATTATCGAAAAGATAAACTACATGATATTTTCTGGGTTTTCTTTAGCCTTATATAAAGTCGGTTTAGAGGTTTCAACTAAGTTCGCTTTCATCCATGACTCAGGTGACATTGTCTCAAAACGACCTTTCTCTTCTACAGGGAAGCGCATCGCTTGACCTGGATAAACTTTAAGTACCTTTGAATCTTTAACAACGGTTGTGCCGTTTACTAAAACGTATGGAATTCCTGTGGAAGCTAAACCATTTGTCCCAGCCTTAAAGTCAGCATGTTCAGTAACATTTTCAGCATTAAAAACCACAATATCCGCGACCATACCTTCTTGCATACGGCCACGCTCTTGCATTGCTTTAAGCCCTGTATCACCAATGAATTTAGCTGGCCAATAACTTAGTTGTGATAACGTATGCATCAGCGGCACACCATTTTCACGTGCAACTCGTAAAACCACGGCATGGGTACCTGCTGTACGGGGATGACCGGCATAATCTTTAAAATCTGCGTCCCAAGCGAGTAATTTACCATCACTTCCTAAACCTGGCATACCATCACCAGCAACAATAAAACCTTCAACTTTGGTCCATTCTGGTAACCACTGTTTACGTGGCGGACTATAAGCGACTAGTGTTCGACCAGGTTCTTCTTTAGAAAATTTTAAGAACTCTTCTTTGGTCACAAATTTATCCAATTGCGGATCATATATCGTTTCTTCGTACTTATAGCCCATAAGATCTTGCCAAATAGGTGGATTAACAATGGCTGCGCCATAGTTACCAGCTCCGGCAATCCATGGGTAATAAGTTGCCCAAACATTAAAGCCTTGTTTACGCGCATCACTTAACATCTTTTGATTTTCCCACCAGCCATAATCATTATCATGATGGATTTGTAATGGTGCGTTTAATGACATTGCATTGGCAAGAATTTCTTTCACCCCAATAGGCTGTTCTGTAGGAGGTGTTGCACTTGGATGGAAACGATGATGAACGGCTGTTACACGCCCATAAGCACCCGCTAATTTTTGCGTGGTGTACATCTCATAGCTTTTTATTGCTTTACCAGCGTAACCTAGAAGAGAGCCGACACCTAAAGCACCTTGACGTAATTCTTCATCTAAAATTTTATGCACTTCATTCATTTGAGCAAGATTGGATTTATCATTTGCCCACCCTTCATGGCCGTCTTTACCTGAAGCACCGCGATGATCACTTAAAGTATATGGCATCGAAATATCAGGACCAGTTAAGTCCATCTCTGGATCATGAACCTTCATGCGTGCATACTCTTGACCTGCAACCGTACCAAAGTTAGCTTGGGTAGTGCCTTCGCGTTTTGCATACCATTGTGGAATACTTGCAGCGCCCACTTCAAAATCCATTTGCGTGGTAACACCATCGCGGAGGTTCACTTTTATCCCCCACGGTCCTAAGCCGTGCTGTTCGTAGTCTATAAAACCGGCAGCAACAACATGACCTGTCGCATCAATTGTTTCAGCACCTGATATAGAATCCTCTGTAATGGCAACAATGCGGCCGTATTTAATACCGACGTTACGTACGCCATCAAAATTAGTTTCAGGGTCCATCACGCGACCATTATTAATTACCACATCAAATTTTTGACTGGTATCTGCGGTTGAGCCGGCATCATCACCAGCCATTTGACTACAAGCGGTAAGAGCAAAAGATACGCTTACTGCAACAAATAACTTTTTCATAGTTTCTCCATAATAATCAGTTTCTTATATTTACAATTTACTTTTAAATTGGTTGTAACAACTATAGTAGTTAAAATATTAAAAAACCTGATAAACTATCAATTTACGACACTATAATTATAACTCTGAGTTAAGTGTTCAAAATTCAAACACGATTATAAAGATGATTTATGCAAGCAAATATATTTGTCGTTCGCGCCGCCCATATAAAGCCAATAATTAAAATTCTAGAGAAATTAAAAATAGATACCAATAAGCTTTTACAACAAGTCGGCTTAAACCAGAATAAAATAGAATCAGAACACAAACTTGTATTGGAAGCGCCAGTATGGAAACTGTTGGAGATAGCAGCAAAAGAGTTAGCTATGCCGCATTTAGGTTTTTATATTAGCGAACAACTAAGCCTTGATAAATATGGTGTATTTGGCGCACATTTATGTCATGCAGAAAATCTACAACTAGCTTTAAATACATTCATAAAGAATATTAATACCCACACCAACTACCTAAATTATTGGTTAGAACAAGACGATAATTTTATTTGGGTTTGCCGGCAAGGAACACCTGGCATTGAGTTTGGTAAGTGGCAGGTAGAGCAACATATAATCGGATTCATCATTGAAATAATAAAAATTTATACTGGAGATAAATGGTACCCACAACACCTGCACATTCAAGACAAATTGGCCGAAGGTCTGGAATACGCAACAGGGTTAACAAAGTCGACACTAAAAACCAATCAACCTTATACTGTCATTGCTGTTGAAAAGGCACTACTTACGGCCAAACCAAGTTTCCAAAAAATAGAAACGAGTACAGTCGATAAATTAGAAAAAGTCATACCACATGGCTTTATCAATATTATTGAAGTATTAATGAAGCAAGGCTATTTTGATGAAGATTTAAACGCAACAACAATTGCAAAAGTATTAAATATACCAGAGCGAAAATTACAACGTCGACTGAAGCAATATAGCACTACCCTCAACTATTTAATTAATGAGCACAAACATTCTTTGGCAAAAACAATGCTGAAAAAATCAATATTTAGCAATGAAGAAATCAGCAAACATTTGGGCTATAGCAATGTCGCTAATTTTTACCGGGCATTTAAGCTGCAGTGTGGACAAACACCTAAACAATTCAAAAAAATTAGTTAATGGTATAACAAAGTGACGAGTATAAGTACGTGATTAAAATGATGAATATTAACTTATGTGGTATTACTAAAATTATACTCGCATGAATACTATAAGTTAATAGACGCCATAATTACTGTCTTATGTGCTGCAAGGCACATAACACTTTTTTCAATGATGCATAATTACCTCCTATTAACGGCTTATTTGATTTTAGCGTTAGACAACTTTTTATATTTTTGAGGTGTTATTATGTTCAATAAATTATTTACTCGTGTATCTTTAGTTTTAACTATCATGATTTCTATGACTTTTGCGGTACAAGCGAATACTACAGAAGAAAAACAGGATAACTTGCAATATTATTTAATGATCGGTAAGCCCAACACTCAAGGTTGGACTCCTATCATCCAAAATGAAATAGACATGGGCCCTGCAGGCAAGGCTGGTATTGAAGCCATGGGTGGTAAATTTATAGGTTTTTACCTTGGCGTTACTGAATCAAAAAACTACGCAATTGTCGCATTTCCTAAGCATACTGATGTTGCTCGCATTGTATTTACCCGTACTATGCAAGGTGTAATGGAAGATATTCAATTTGTGCCAATTATGACAACTAAACAAGCACAAGATGTATTTAAGCAAATTAATGCAGTCAAAATTGGTGGCAACGCTTAATTAAATCGATTGATTGAATACTGGTTAATATCTATTTTATTTTGCAGATCAAATATCTCATTTGCAACTAATTGCGAAGATGCGGTAGATGTGGTCCACCCTATTTGGCCTTGACCAGTATTTAAATATAATCCATCAACTTTTGTTTTACCAAGAATTGCTTTTCCGTCACAGCTCATAGGTCTAAAACCTGCCCAAGGGTTCAAATTAGTCCTATCCATTGTTGCTGCAAATTCCGGATAAACAGAGTCAACTAAACCAATTAAGTTATCAATTCTATCGGCTGAAATCTCACCATTAAAGCCAGCAAATTCAGCGGTACCAGCAACTCTTAAAATATTATTTAAAGGGTTAATACCAGCATGAAGGCTCATGTCAGCAATTAAATGCGTTGGTTTATTATTCCAACCGTTCATAGGGATAGATAATGAATAGCCTTTAGCTGGCTTAACAGGCAAATTAATGCCGAAAGGTTTTACTAAACTTGGTGACTTTGCCCCTGCACATATAACAACTTTATCAGCCTTTATAGCTTGCTTGTTAGCAACACTAACGAAGAAATGTTGATTTGATTTTTGCAGTGATTTTACTGGCGTATTAAATAAAAAGTTAACGCCACGTTGTTCAAGAACTGCTTTCATTTGCTGACAATAAATGTGTGAGTTACCAGCTTCGTCAGAATTATAATAAATGCCGCCACTAATTTTATCTGAAATGCCAGCAAGTGCAGGCTCTAATTGAATAGTCTGTTTAACATCAAGACTTTCAAAGTCGGCATTGCCTAATTCTTTTAACGTTTGTGATAATTCAACGTGCTGATCAAAAGATTGTTGATCACGAAAAATTTTTATGGTGCCATTATTATTGAAGCCATAATCAATTTCAGTGTCTTGACGAATATCATTTAATAAATCTACGGAGTAATTAGCTAATTGACCATTTATTTGATTCGACTTGATATATTTTTCCATGGTCGCATATTTTAAAAATTTTAGTCCCCAAGTTGTCAGCCCTGGTAATGCTTTTAAACGAAATAATAATGGTGAGTCTTTTCGGCCGATATATTTAAGCAGCATTTGAACAAGACCAGGAGCATTCCAAGGATCAACAGCCGATGGCGTTATACCACCACCATTGCCAAAGCTACATTGCATAGCAGGACCAGAAGCACTATCAACAACTATAACTTCTGCACCTAACTGATTTAAATAATATGCGGTGTTAATCCCTTGAACACCAGCGCCGATAACTACTACGTGCATAATTTACTCTTTTATTGTTTTCTATCTACATTAATTTATAAGAATGATTGAAAAATAAATGTCATCTTAGGTAAGTTATCTTACTTCAATAAAAATAGATAAAATAACTTAACTAAAATAACCTTCTTTGAAAAATTCTAGGTAATAAAAAAGGCAGAGAAACACATTGCTTCTCTACCTGGATTTTTCTAGTTATTTACTTATTAGCAATTAACCACCAAAGCGGTAAGTTGCTTGTAAGTTAACAGTCATAGGGTTTGCGTAAGTTGCAATTCGTTGACCTGCAAAGAACTGGTAGCTACCTAAAGTCATTTCATCATTTAAGTTTTTACCTATTAATTGTACATCCCATACATCATCAGTCGATTTAACACCAATTCGAGCATTGATTTTATGAAACGACTCTTGTAACCCCATTTCATCTAATGAACCTTCTGTATAAAATTCATCACTGTATTGAAGACTCACACCTGCGGTAAAATCAAGACTATCAAACATTGGGTACAC
Source organism: Thalassotalea psychrophila (assembly GCF_031583595.1). Lineage (NCBI taxonomy): Bacteria > Pseudomonadati > Pseudomonadota > Gammaproteobacteria > Alteromonadales > Colwelliaceae > Thalassotalea > Thalassotalea psychrophila. Next base: position 1,556,459 of record NZ_CP134145.1, on the reverse strand, counting down.
TATATCGGCGTAAACTTTTGCTGAAAGCTCTGGCGCATATGGCATAGTCTCACCAGACTTATCTGACGATGTACATGTACCACCAGAAGCGATTGTTTCTTGTTCATTACATGGGCCAGTAGTAAACTCATCATATTCAGCACTTAAATAAGCAAATGAACCACCTACCATGATGTAATCATTCATCATAAAGCGAACTTCCGCTTCAAGACCTTGTGAAATTGATGTAGCCGCATTTTGAATAGTAGATTGACCCGCTTCATCATACGTATTTACTTGTAAATCATCATATTCAGTTCTAAATAAAGCAATAGTGTAATCGCCCATGTTTTCGGAAAAACTACCTTTAACACCTGCTTCTAAACCAAATGCTTCTTCATCATCGTATTCAAGTACATCAGGGTCTACAATTTGTAATGACGCTGCAAAACCACCACTTTTAGCACTGGTGCCTGCTTTAGCATAAAACATAGTGTCATCGTTTGCATCCCACTGAAACATTGCTTCTGGCATAATGTTATCAGAAGTTCTATCTTGCTCTAAACCGTCAAACGTGGCAGTGAACAGTAAAAGTCCTGGAACTGGAACCCAAACATCGCCCATTTTTATCATGTTTTGCGCTTCACGTAATTGGTCTTTATCTTCAGTGATGTAACGAGCTCCAAAAGTAAGTCGCATATCATCAGTAAACGACCAAGTCGCGTTTGCAAAAGCAGACATCGCCTCAGTGTTTTGATCTAAATTAATTTCTGTCCATTCATGAGAAGCATTAACTGCACCGCCAGTAAATACAGGATATAGGTAATGAGTATTTACTATGTTAGCACTGCGACGATCTAAGGTAGAATCTTGATAGTACAGGCCAACAATATAGTTAAAGCTATCAGATACAGGGGAAGCAAGACGTAATTCAAAACTTGTTTGTTCATAGTCTTCACTTACTAAGTTGTCAATAGAAGCCGTGCCAGGATCGGCTGGCAAACCTAACAACGGCCCAATAATCCAACTTGATGAGCCATCAAGATCTAATTGCTGAACATTATCAAATTCAGAGTAGCCAAATATCGCTGATAATGTATAGTCATTCAGATCATAAGAGATATCAATGGCTACATTAGTTGACTCATGATCGATTCCGGGTTCATCACCTTGATGCTTGAGTTTAGATAATTCATTTGGCGTTAACAGCGGTAAAGTACTAGCATCAAAGTCAACATCGTAAGTATAGTCACCTTTCTCAGTAAACGTTCTATGTAAATTCCCCGTAATGTCGAATTCAGCTTGATCAACTTTTGCCGTAATTGTTAAGTCATCAGTTGGTTGCCAAACAGAAGTTAAACGGACAACAGTTTCATCTTTTTCATTGATGTCTTTGCCTGTATAAGTGTTTACACCCATACCATCTGAAGTAACATTTTGCACAGCTAAACGTAAGCCTAACGTGTCAGTTACACCAGATCCAATAGTTAGACCAGTTGTTGTTTCACCATATTCAAACTCGTGATCAACCGATAAACTTGCTTCAAAATCATCTTCAGGTGCTGAAGTTTTAGACACAACACTAATAGCACCTGCAGTTGAGTTTAAACCAAATAATACTGCTTGCGTGCCACGTAATACTTCTACACGCTCAACATCCATAAATGGTGCACGGTATTGACGTGAACGAGGCATATAAATACCATCAATAAACAAACTCGTTGATTGTTCAAAGGATGCATCGTTACCCGTTCCCATACCACGAATATTAACATTGGTAGTACCCAACGTTTCAGTAATGATCAGGTTTGGAACAGAACCAGACAAATCAGCCAAACCTGAAATTGATTCGTTTTTTAAATCATCACCCGAAATTGCATGAATAGACATAGGAATGTCTTTAATTGATTGAGTACGCTTGGTAGAGGTCACCGTAATATGCTCTAAACCTGCATTTTCTTCACTAGCGACTTCTGCAGCTTGTACTGGATAACTTAACGCCACCGTAAGCGACATGGCACCTAAACAGCGTGTAATTGTATTTAACTTTAGTTTCATCTCTCACCCTTATGTATGGTTTAGTTTTTATTATTGTTTTATTTTGTTTTATTTTGTTTTATTTAATTGGACGATATAAAACTAAATCATTCACACATAATTCATAGTAGCATATTTAGCAAAACCAACCTTTTAAACTGCAATAATTGAAAAATGATGAGCCAGACTCACCAACGAACACCGCAAAACATATAAACATAAAGCGATCGCAATGACTACCGCAAACATTACTGAGTTGAACTTATTAAGATGTAAATATAAAGATGTAAACTGAACTTTTGAGTTATAGGTAACGTTTAAGTGTTATTACAAAGCTTAAAAAGAAAACACAATTACAGCAGTATTAATATAAACAAAGAATACGAAATAGAACCGATTAAAACTCAGTTAATACTTGTTTTTGATATTTGCGCGGGGATATACCTGTCCACTGTTTAAATGCTCGAGAAAAACTGCTAATGCTGGTAAAACCCAGTAAATAGGCAATTTCACTAAGCGATACTTCATTACTCTTAATATATTCTTGCGCTAAAGACTGTCGTGTTTGTAGCAGCAATTTATGGTAACTAGTACCTGCCCCATTAAGTTTATTGTGGAGAGTACGTTCGGTTAAATGCAGTTGTTCTGCAATATTTTCTTTACTACATTGTCCTGATGGTAGTTGCTCAATTAGTTTAGCTTGCACTTGTACAGCGATATCGGCTTCATTAAGTTGAGATAAAAACTGTATCACTACTTTGTCATTAGCTCGGGCTAGTTCAGCATTAGATGTTGGCAGGGGCATATCTAACGTTTTCGGTTCAAAATAAATACGAGTCTCAGAGGCTGAAAATGTTATTTGGTCACCAAATAATTGTTGATAACGTTCTTGTTGAGACTCAGAATTAGCGAACAAGCTAACTTTAGATGGAAAATAATTTTGACTATAGATCAATCGAATTAGATTAACTATCCAGGCAGACCACGCATCTGAATGGCAGCGTTTAGTGATATCACTATATTCACTCGCTGCAGTAGTAGACAAATAACAGCCTTGTTTGCTCTCAGTAAAGGTGACAATATCCAATGTTGTGATCATCGCAAAATACCGCTCTAAGCGCTGGCAAAATGAACGTAATGTAGGACTGTAAAGCAATGCCATACCAAGTGCATGATAAGACGTGGGCTTAATAAAGTCGGCAAAGCGCAGACCAAAGGCCTCATCACCAGTAGATCGTACAGCCAAGTACAGCAATTTATCCATCATTTCAGCTGTTACAACTCTATTGTTGTCGCTGAGTTCCGGCAATTCTATACCAACTTCTTTAATGATAGCTTCAGGGTTTACACCGTAACTTTCAAGCGCTTGGTAAAGTGCCATTACATTACCGCGTGATGTTGTAGGAAGACCATTCATCGCTATTTACTTATCCATTAGAGAGTTAGTTTGATTAGTTAAATTTTACAAAAAACACTGATAGTTACCAACTAATAATAATATTATTTATTCAATACTTGCAGCATTACCTGTTTAGTCAAATAAATTTCAGTTGAGGACAACTAAAATTTTGTTAATTCATACAGGATATAAAAATAATTACAAAATGTAACTATCATACCCACAAAGAACTACTTTCTTTTGATGGGTGGTAATAGTTCACATACTCAATAAGCGATTATTATAATGAAAACTCTTATTCTCGGGGCTGGTATCGCTGGCCTTTCAAGTGCAATGGTTCAACAAGATCAAGGTGACGACGTTGAAATACTTGAAGCTGGTAACGGCGTTGCTTTAGAGACTAGCTTTGGCAATGGCGGATTAATGTCGCCACAATTATGCGAACCTTTCAATCAACCAGGTGTTTCAAAGCTCATGATCCCTGCTTTACTTGGTAAAAAAGGCTCTATGCTACGCATCTTTCCTAAAGCCCTACCTTCACTTATCTGCTGGGGGCTTAAGTTTTTACGAAGCTCTACTAATCAACGCTTTCTTCAGTCTGCTGCTGGAAATTACCGCCTTTCAGCCTACTCACAAAATAAAACCCGACAGGTTATAAATGACAATAACTTTGATATTAAATTTCAAAATAATGGCATTATGCAGGTCTTTAGAGATCAAGCAATGTTTGATCATTGCATTGCGATGCATGAACAGTTTGCAAAAGAATTTGATCTACAATACGAAGTATTAAATAAAGCAGAGGCACTAATCAAAGAGCCACACCTAGAGCATAGCTCTGATGATTTGGTTGGTGTTATCCAATATACAGATGGCGCTCGCGGAGAATGCCCTTTATTTTGTCAACAACTTGCCGACTTACTCACATCACGCGGTGCTAAAATAACCACTAACGTAAAAGTAGAAAAAATAATTGTTGAGAATGGTTGTGCTACTGGGGTACAAACGAGCCAAGGAGTGATCAAAGCTGATCGTATTATTGTCGCGTTGGGTAACAATGCCCCAGCCATATTAGCAAAAGCAGGAATTAACTTACCTGTACGTCCTGTTAAAGGCTATACAATTTCAATCCCTGTTGATGCTGAGTTACCAAAATCAGTATTGCTTGATATTGGTTTACATATGGGCATAATCCCCATTCACCATAACAACACGTTGCGGATTGGCGGCGGTGCTGAGTTCGCTGGTTTAGATAATAGTTTTAAGAAAAGCTATGAAGATCAAGCTTATGCTACGGTTGAGAAAGCAATGCCTCATCTTGTGCCGCACCTTAAACGCGATCAACAAAAAACATGGGTCGGTTTTCGCTCATCGTCATTTGATGGCAACCCGTTTATTGGGCCAACCAAGGTTAACAGTCTGTATGTAAATTCAGGGTTAGGACATTTAGGTTGGATCCAAGGCATGGGCGCGGCTAGCATGTTAGGCGATATTATTATTGGTAAACAACCTGAAATTGATGCTACACCTTACCGACTTGATCGATAATTGATCAATGTTTGTTTGTTGCTAATTACACATGCTAATTTAGCTCGGTTAAAGTCTGTAAAAAAGCCTCTAACTGATCTAATTCATTATCATTCAAATTGCTGTGTTGTAATTCATCACTTAGTAATGAACCATCGTTATCACGGTAATTCCTTAACACTTCTTGCAGGCTATTAAATTGGCCTGCATGCATATAAGGGGAACGAATAGCGACGTTTCTTAACGAGGGTGTTTTAAAGGTTTGTTGATATTTAACCTGGTCAATTGCAAGATAATCTAAATGCGGACATTCTGTTGCAGCGTTGGCATCACTCCATTGACTGTAGCAGTTAAACTCCTCATCTAAAATAGTGTCAATAACAGCGCCCCTTCCATGATCAATTTCTTTATTATCAATAACACCAGCATGATGAAATTCACCATTACTAAATAACGGGCCATTATGGCAGTTGATACAATTCGCTTTGCCAATAAACAATTTAAGCCCAAGCTGTTCTTGCTTCGTCAATATGGTGTTGTTTAATTTTTCTTCTTTTAGTGAATCGGCAAAAACATCAAAACGGGTGTTTTGTGGTTTAATGGTTCGCACAAAAGCCGCAATACTCTTGCCGATATTTACGAAAGCTTGCGTAATGTCTTGTTGTTGAGCTGTCGGAATTGTCTGCCAAGTGGTATTAGCCAACGTATTATCGCTGCTTGGGTAAGCGATTTGTTGGACATATTGCGGTTTAACTGCAGGAAGTTCGCCGAATATCGCTATATAGTCATCTTTATAGTATTGCCTAATTAGTTTTAATACTTCTGTACGGCTAATACCATGTTCACGCTCATTTTCTAAAGGGCCTAACGCTTGTGACCACAATGAATCTTTACGGCCATCCCAAAAAAACCACGTTTGATGTTCCATGCCAACAATAGGCATTGAGCGGCGTGTGGTTTTTTTAAGTCCTTTCGCTAAGGCTAAATTGTCAGTAAAGTTATAATCCGCTTTATGGCAGGTAGAGCAGCTAATGTTGTTATTTTGACTAAAGCGAGAATCATGAAAAATTTTTCGACCTAATTCAATAGCGTTTAAATTATCGGCAAATTTGTTTGATAGTGAAGGTTTGTTGTTCGGAAGTTTCGCCAAGCGTAATGAGTTAATTAATGCGAACTCTTTCTTAGTCCATTGAACATCATCTTGCTCAATACCACCTTCTGCACATAAATTAAATGAGTATAAAGCGGTGCAAATTAAGATAAAACCTAATTTAGAAATAAACGGCATACTACAATAACTCTTAATGGTGCTTATGGGTTTTATTCTGATGCTGAGTATGATCCACATCAGCATTATCTTCACCAACAATAGCATTAATACGTATTAAATCACGGCTACCATAACCAGAAATATCTAAAGTTATTTTCCACCAACCAGGCATATGAAAGTTCATACCTTTAATTAAATATTCACCGGATGTTTCGGTTTCTAATACTTTAGGTTTTGTCGTCATGCCATGTAGATGCTCTGGCATATCTGCGCTGATCTCGACTAAAGCGCCAGTGATGGTTTGACCATTTTTTTTAGTTAATGTCAGTGTCCAACTGTGAATTTCATTTAGTGGAATATTACTGGTGGCTAATGAATATTTAGCAATTAACTGACCCGAAGCTGATTTGGTTGGGTTTGCTAAATTTAAATTTTCAGGTCGATGTTGTTTAATTTTTGCAAAGGTATCGATTGCCGCACTTTCAACAGAGAGTAAAATCGTTGACAGAAGAATTATTTGATAAACATACTTCATTTAAATATTACCAATAATTGCATATACACTCTATGAGTATAATGTATAAGAGCTTAAGAAAAGGGTTGTGATGAATTCATCACAACCCTTAATTAAAATGTAACCGCTCGCTTAACCGACAACTTCTTTGAATACACGTAAGAAGTTTCCGCCCATCACTTTAGCAATGTCTTCATCTGAGTAACCTCGGGCGATTAAACCACGAGTTAAATTAGGGTATGCAGAGGTGTTTTCATAACCGACATGACCATCTGACCATGGCCATACTTCAAAGCTACCAATTTGAGCAACAACCGCAGGATCCCATGATGGCGCACTTAAAATAGCTTCAAATGTAGCAGCAATAATAAAGTCAGAGCCAAAACCAACGTGATCAATACCAGCAACATTAATCGCATGTTCAATATTGTCAAGGTAGTCATTGACGGTACATTTGTCACTACCAGCAATAGCTGCTGGAACACTTATTACACCAGCAACACCACCTTTATCAGCAACAACTCTTAATGCTTCATCTGTGGTTGCTCTAAATTGCTTAATTTTAGACTGCATGCCAGCATGAGAAATAATAATAGGATCAGAGGATGCATTAGCAGCCGCGATCATAGTTTCAGGCGAACAATGCCCGGTATCAACAATCATCCCTAAATCATTCATGGTACCGACCGCGCGATGGCCTAACTCAGATAAACCAAAACGACGTTCAGGTAATTCTAAACTACCAGAGCCCACCATGTTACTTGGGTTATAGGTTAATTGAATAGCACGTAATCCCATCGCATAAGCTTCATTAATTTTACTGGTATCACGGCCCATAAATTGAATGTTTTGTGTGGTAGGAATAAAGCCAACTTGCCCCGTTTTATGTGCTTGCATAATATCGGCATGACTTGTACAAATCATCGCATCTTTACGACCTCGTATTTCATTTTGGATAAATGCCATATCCCTTACTAGGTTTTCCCAGCTCCACCAGTCATCAGGTGCAGGTAACTGATCAGGGCGGAAATTATTAAGCCCTGTGATCCCTAATGACATGTGACCGGCTGTTAACCCACCTAATTTTGACAGTTTTACCAAATCTTCGTAATAACTACATTCCATTAAGGCATCGTATACGACAATGCTTTTATGTAACTCTTTTGCGTGCTCTTCTTGATCAGGCGTCAAACCAAAGTCAAATACTGTTGCTGGATTTCTTAAGTATTTAAAGTCTGGATTATAACTATAAGCAGACCCATAAGGCATTTTTTCATTGGCAAAGGCGAATGGCATTTGTGTTGCGGCAACGGTGGCAAGAGATGCCTTCATGCTTAAAGCTAGCATATCACGACGAGACAAGTTGCTCAGATTTTTCATTTTACCTTCCTTTCAGATTGTTTGGAATACTACAACATTTTCAGTTACTTATAACTTTAGTATAAAAATTTAAAATGGCTGATTTATTTTTATTTTTCGTAAAAATAATACAAAAAACACTTTGATTGCGGAGTTGCTCAATAAGAAAAATTTAAATTTTTAAAGTTGCTTTGTTAGTTACTGTGGCTTGTAAGCTGTGCAATCAAGTTCCACCAAGCAAGCTTCATCCATAAAACCAGTTTTAATGGTAAAGCGTGCAGGTGGCATTTCAGGAAAATGCTTCGCATATTCAGCATTAAATGCAGGAAAGTCTTCGACATTTTTTAAGAACACTTGTACTTTAACTGCATCACTAAGAGTGCAATCGGCCTGCGCTAATATATCTTTCATAAACTCTAAAGAATTTCGTGTTTGCTCAGTAATGTCACCTTCAAACTGCGGTACCAAATCTTTAGTAATTGAAACCATGCCTGATACAAAGACAAAGTCCCCTGCTTTTACGGCCCAAGAAATAGGAACTGTATGCCCCTTCCAGGTAATTTCACCACCAATTATCTGCTTTTCACTCATAATAACTTTCCATAATATTTAGTTATTGTGATTGTAGTTTTTTAATCCACAACTTGCGTTATTAAATATTGCATATAAAATCATTTAATTTGCCAGTTTTGACGAGTAATCCTTTATATTTAGGTTAAATTATCACCCAAAAATTGATATCGTATATTTATATTTGCAGGGATTAATATTTACCCATAAAAGTAGACTCAATGTTAAATAAAAACTTCACCACATATCATGGCAATATCATCTCTTTATTTGAGATATTAAAATCCTACGATGTTGATGTTGAACAACTAGCAAATGAATTGAATATAGATATTTCAAAACTACGCAGTAAAAATATCCGTATGCAAGCAGAACAATTTGATCAGCTCATTACCCTCGCATTAGAGAAAACTGATGATGTTATGTTTCCCATTAACTTTGCCAACTATGTACACCCAACAACTTACCATGCGCTAGGGATGTCATTGCTAAGTAGCAGTACATTGCGCTCGTTTTGGCTTCGCCTTGCACGATTCTTTTCGTTAATGACCACAATTAAATCTGTTGAACTGCACTTAGATACGAAACCCGCATGCATAGAGTTTAAGCCCTTAGTAGTTCACCCTTCTACGACAATACATTTTCATTCAGCCGTTACCGTTGCAGTTTTAATCAAATTGATCAGGCAAATGTATCAGCCGAACTATTCACCAGTAAGAGTTTCTTTAGTCGGTGCTGTAGCTCCTGCGACCAAAATTCTTTATGAAAATTACTTTGGATGTGAAGTTACCTTAAATGCACAAAGCACAATCATTTATGTAGACAGTGAAGAGTTGGATTTAAGTTTACCGGCAGCAAATACAGATTTGACCCGCCAGCTAGATTTACTGGTGATAAAGTATTTAGAAACCATAGAGAAAAGCAGTTTAGCCACTAAGGTTGCAGAATTATTGATCACGTTATTGCCATCAGGAGAGTTTGATCGAGAAAAAATTGCGAAAAATCTTCACATGAGCCCTAGAACATTTCATGATAAATTAAAAAAAGAAAATACGTCTTATCAACAGATTTTAGATCACACACGTCAACAACTTGCCGATAAATACTTGAAAGAAATGGATATTCCTTTTAGTGAATTAACCTATTTACTTGGATTTGCAGACTCAAGTAGTTTTTCAAGAGCGTTTAAGCGTTGGCATGGCGTGCCGCCTAGTCAGTATGAAGTTTAGTGTTTCTAGAACATATCCTTCAAATTAGTATATTTACGCCGTCATTCCTGAAGAGTACTAGCGATGTCAGGAATCTCCTGACGCATACTGTGGTTCTAAAAGAAATTAAATTAAGAAAGACACACTTTTAGGGACTGTACCAATCAAACTTTATAAGCACACTATTACTGGAGGAGGTCCCCGATGTCGCTTGAGCTCCTCGAGGATGACGGAGTACATTTTCTAGAACATTTGGGCGAATTAGAAGTGAAGCTTATGAGGTAAAAGTAGGCCAACATTATAAACATCCCTGTTCAGTTGGCATTCCTTCATCCATGAAGTAAAAAAAGCCCCCAAATCCAATAAGGGGGCCTTTCAATTACATAAGTATTTCCAAATCGAAATAGCAGGCGCTATTTGAAATGAAAGCCTGGTTCCCACCAGTTATAAGTAACTTTACTTGAAAACCTCACTTATGTAATTAGCAAAAATGGCAAGATACTGCTCTTTTTTTGCATTATTTGCATTATTTGCATTATTTATCAAAATATAAATTATCGGTCTTAGTATTAGTAGCGTTTACGTAAGATATCTTTACTTAAATCACTCACTGTTTTTGCACCGCATATCATCATTGCTCTGGTTATTTCTTCTTGGAACTGATTGATAACAAATTCTACGCCTTGTTGCCCAGCAGCACCTAAGCCATAAGCAAATGGCCTAGCTGTTGAACAGGCTGTTGCCCCCAAGGCTAATGCTTTTACCACATCACTACCTCGGCGAATTCCACCATCCATAATAATTTCGATTTTTCCGCCAACAGCCGAAACTACCTCTTCAAGCGCATAAAATGACGGGGTAGTAAAATCGTACTGCCTAGCACCTTGATTCGATATATAAATGGCATCAGCGCCAATGGCTACCGCTTGCGATGCATCATCTGGGTGTAATATCCCTTTTATCGCAAGTTTGCCAGGCCATTGTTCGCGGATAAACTTAATATCTTCCCAACTTACCGAACAGCTAAAGTTTTCAATGATTTCCTTTAATGACTTGCCTTGTTCAAATTCGGCTCGAAAATTTTCAAATTTAAAACCTTGTGTGACAAATCCATATAACCATTTTGGATGGGCAAGCATAGAAGTGACAGATCTAATCGAGAGTTTGGTTGGAAAGCCAAAACCGGCACGTTTATCGCGCTCTCGATTTCCGTGAATAGGATTGTCTACTGTAACTATCAAACCATCAAACGCTAGCGTTTTCGCACGTTCAATCAAAGCTTGCATCATCTTACGATTAGTAGTGGCCTGTAACTGAAAAAACTTATGCCCCGATACTTTTCCAGCAATTGTTTCCATATCAACACTTGCATAAGTCGACAGTGAAAACGGAATTTTGGCATTACTAAATGCCTTGCCGGTAGCAAGCTCGCCAGCGCTGTGCACTAATTTATGGCCACCAAATGGCGAACAGATCACCGGCGAGGCCGATTTAACCCCCATCACCTCAACGCTGGTATCAGTTGACTGAATATTTTGGCAAAACTTGGGGGCAAAGTAATAACGGTCAAAGACGCTCTCATTATCTTTTATACAAATTTCATCATCGGCGCCGCCAATAACAAAATCTCGAATAGGTAATGGCATACACTTTTCAAACAATGCTTTGACATCGGCTATAGAATTACATTTTTGTAGTTTTTTTATCGAATTCATCTATTGTTCTTTAGCTATCACTTGGCTTTGTTAATCTCTTGATACTATAACGACCGCATACAACTGCAATAGCAATGACAAGTAAATTGCCGTTTATCACCAATAGAGTGCTCAAATATGAGCCAAAATGATAAAAAGGCTCCGCAGAGCCTTATATTTTATCCTGTACTGTACACGACTACTGAACGATTATTTTTTTGCTTCTGCTTTATTCATATCATTGGCAAGCTGCATTACTTGTTCAAATTTAGCCGCAGGAATAATTTCGCGCACTTCAATATCTATTAATGCGCCAGTTGACATACGCTGATACACAATAGCAGAGGCGTAATCGCTGTCAGGCACGGCAATTATGGCAATATTGGCGGCAGTGCCCGCTTCTAAATAATAAGACACTAACTTTGCACCTTTAATACTGGCAACCAGTTTTTTCGCGCCAGCTGTTGGGTCCATCGGGTGGTCGACTAACATTTTTGCAATTTCAGGTTTTAATTTACCTTTAACCATAAAGTATTTAAGGTTGTCTTCTGCACTAGCCCCTGTAGATAACATAAGAGCTGCAGAGGTGAACAAGGCGATTAAGTGTTTCATGATAATTCCTTATAAATAAAAACTAGATAAAACAAGGGCTGGTCTAAGCCAGCCCTTTGGGTTTAATAAGCGTTAAATTACAATTCGTTTTTGTAGATTACGCCATCTTTCATGATCACATCAAAGGTTTCATCTGGCGTTGTCATTACTTTGATATCTGCAATTGGATCACCATCAACAAGTAAAAGATCAGCATACGCACCTTCTTTAATAACGCCTGTTGGACCATCCGCATACGGATTATTAGGACCCATTTCACCAATAAGTTTATTGGCATTACCAGTTGCTGATATTAGTGCTTCAGCATTTGACATATATTTAACTAACTGCAGAAATTCTAAATTTGCACTATCATCCATTTGAATAGTTTTTTCTGGCGTCGATAAAATATCGGAACCAAATACCATGGTAACGCCTTCTTTTATGGCTGCTCTCATCGCATTAGGGTAAGTTTCATATACTTGCAGAAACTTCTTAAAACTAGTTGGCGAAAGCATGGTTTTTAAAGATTCAATAGGAACAGAAAAAACTGGTGCTAAGGTCGCGCCCATATAAACGTTTTTATCTGCCATTAATTCTGCGGTATCTTCAGAGATCATTGGCGCATGAAGAATATACTTGACCCCATTTTCTACCGCTTCTTTTACAGCCTTATCAGTATAAGCATGGGCAGCAACAAATGTGCCCCAAGATTCAGCAGCTTCTACAGCAGCTCTCGTTTCAGCTGGAGATGACTGTTTTGAGTGTAGCGGATCAAATTGGCTCGATACACCACCACCTGCCATAATTTTTACTTGAGTCGCACCACGGCGTAAATTTTGGCGAACACAACGGCGTATTTCGGTTTCCCCATCGGCAATACAGGAAAATTGGCTATCCCATGGATGAGTGCTACTACCTGATAAGTTTGGGTGTACCTCATTTGGGTTTCTAAAGTCACCATGACCTGAAGTTTGAGTTATAAGTGCTTCTGAAGGGTAGATTCTTGGACCTTTATAGATACCTTCATCCACTAACTTTTGCGCAAACTTAGCTGGTCCACCAACATCCATCACAGTGGTAAAACCATTCATTAGCATACCTTCAAGGCGTGCTGCGGCAAGCGCCCCAGTATAGGCCATGTCTAAGTTATTACGTGAATTAGTTACGTTTCGAAATAAAGCAACATGCGTATGCATATCGTGCAAACCTGGAGTTATTGTGCGACCACCACCGTCAATAACGGTTGCACCTTTAACGTCAAGATCTACGCCAATAACTTTAATCAAATTACCTTCGATTAAAACATCTTTGCCTTTAATTAACTTAGTACTTGTACCATCAAAAATATTAACATTTTTAAAAATGGTAACTTGCGGCACCGCTTCTTCGGCAAAAACAGGGGCACTTATCAGCGCTAATGCTGCTAAGGTCGCACAGGCGTATTTCTTTAATTTAAAATTCATTTTTACTACCTTTTATTTCATCTAAACAAATATAAATAAATTTGAAAACAACAACTTAAAAACAGGCTTTGCCGTCAATTAATTACTTATCTGTGCATAATGTTAGCGTAAATAGAAAACTATTAAAGAACATTAGCACATTTTTTTATCATATTAGCTCATAATTAATAAGCGTTAGAATAGTCAGTGACCGAGCAGGGAGCGTGAGCTATAATGATAATTGAATTGTAATTTTTTGTATTTTAATTTAACAGTAGTATTGGCCTATGAAACCATCAATGTATTTACTAAAAGCGAGCCATTTAACTCCGTTTATTAAGGTAATGGAAAGCCATGAGTTGCCAGTTGAAGAGTTATTACATCGAGCCGGTCTTAGCCGTAAAAACTTAGATGATGATGAAAACCTCATTTTTGAAAGTAAGGTGTGGGAATTAATTGCTCTGGCAAGTGAATATGAAGGTATGGAAAACCTTGGTTTTATCACCACACAAACCACGCCTTTAAGTGATTACGGTACTTTTTTTGACGAATTACTCAATCAAAAAAACTTAAAAACTATGCTCAATTATTTTGTCAAGCATATGAATATGCAATCTAATTGCTTAACCTATTGGCTATCAGAGCATAAAGGCTATTTCTGGATTTGTCGCCCTGGCACTCCCCTATTAACCAGAGGCGCTTGGCAAGTAGAACAGCATGTTATGAGTTTAATTGTAAAACTAATACGCGCTTTTATTGGCCCTAAATGGTCGCCCACCCGAATAGGCATTCAATCAATTGTTGATACTGGTATTGATCAATTTGATTTCTTTAAAGATACCGTTATCTTGCCTGGGCAAAAATTTAGCTCAATTCCTGTTGAGTTAAAATACCTAACTAAAAAACCTTTAATAACCGCTCTAGCGATAACCACTAAAGCTCAGAATATACCTGACAGCTTTGTTACCTCATTAAAGCGCTTATTAAAGCAACATTATTTTGGCGACGAGTGGTCTGCGATTGTTATTGCCAGCGGCTTAAATATGAGTGTAAGTACATTAAAAAGAAAGCTAGCATCCTATAATACAACACTCAGAGAAGTCATTGACGAGGTGCGCTTTAGTCAAGCAAAAGCGTTACTAAAAAAAGCGAAAATAAATAATGATAAAATTGCCAAAGAACTTGGATACCAATACACGCCAAACTTTGTCAGAGCCTTCAAACGTTGGTCAGGCATTAGCCCTACGGCATATCAAGCAAGTTTAGGTAAAACCAAAGTCAGTTAGCGGCTAACTGACTTAGTAATTTTGTGGTAATCGTTTAAATAACAATGCCTGATTTAAACAACCGGTCTATTTCGCCATCGCTTAAATTCAATTCAGATAAGATGTTTTGTGTATTAGCTCCACGACTAACAATATCACCTTTATCGTTCGATGGCGTTTGTTCAAACCTTGGCGCGGCAGAGGCTTGTAACATACCATCTTTTTCAAAGTAGTAGCCACGAGCTTCGTTATGAGCATGTTTTGCCGCATCTTCTGGTGATAATACTGGTGCATAGCAAGCATCTAAGCCATCAAATACTTGATTCCAATGCTCTTGCGTATTGTTAGCAATAATAGCGGCCAACTTTTCTTTTTGCATTGGCCATAGTTTTGGCTTGTACTGCTCTTTAAAGTCTTCATCATCTTGTAACCCTAAAGCTTCCAACATGATTTTATAAAACTTAACTTCAAGTGGGCCAAAGGTAATGGCTTTATCATCACTGGTTTTATAACTGTCAAACCAATGCGGTCCATCTAGTAGGCTTTGCCCACGCGTATAAGTGGCCGACTTTGATGCCACCATAGTTAAAATAAGGTTCATCATATTGGCAGAGCCATCGACAATGTTGGCATCAACCACTTGCCCTACTCCGGTATTTTTAGCATTTAATACACCGGCTAATAAACCAATAACCAAGTATGTGGCGCCACCGCCAATATCACCGGCAAGTGTAGGAGGAGCAACAGGTGCATCACCTGGACGGCCAGCGTACCAAAGTGCACCAGATAAACCTATGTAGTTAAGATCATGACCTGCAGCTTGGCTCATTGGACCAGTTTGCCCCCAACCAGTCATGCGGCCATAAATTAGTGCAGGGTTTGCTTTTAAACACTCATCAGGTCCCAATCCAAGACGTTCCATAACACCAGGGCGCATACCTTCAATTAAGCCATCAGCTTTGGCTACAAGCTTTAATACCAACTCTTTCCCTTCTGCTGACTTTAGATCAACAGCAATAGAGCGCTTACCGCGTTTTAAAATGTCGGTACTGCCAAAATCTGTTGAGGCATCTGCTTTGCCCATAGCGCGCTCAACGACAATAACTTCAGCGCCCATATCCGATAGCATCATGCCGGCGAATGGACCAGGGCCAATGCCTTCAATTTCAATGAAGGTAAAACCAGTTAATGGGCCAGATTTTTGATTGTTGTTATTCATGAATCACTTCCTAAATTGACAAAAGCCCAGAACTAATCTGGGCTTTTAATTTTTATATGTTTAGCTTATCGAATTGTTATAAATTCACAACTTTAATTTCTGCCTCAGCAGCCAAGTCACCATGCTTGAAAATATTAACAAGCTTTTCTTTTTCGCTTTCATATTTTTCAAAGTTGGCCTCTTTTACATGGCCAAAACCACGTACTAAGTCTGGAAGCTCTGCTATTTCAACAGCTATTGAATAGTTTTTTGCTTCAAGATTTACTAAAACGTTTTCAATCATGTCAAAGTAATCTTCAATTAGCTGGCGTTCCATTTTGCGCTCTGCTGTTTTACCAAAGATATCAAATGCTGTACCTCGTAAACCCTTAAATTTAGCAAGAATACCAAATGCCTTTAACATCCAGCCACCAAGGCGAATTTTCTTCGGAAGACCTGTAACTTTATCTTTAGGTGCTATCATCGGCGGAGCAAGGTTAAATTCTAACTTAAAGTCGCCCTCAAATTGTGTATTTAACTTATCTAAAAAGTCAGAACTTGCGTACTGTCTTGCCACTTCATATTCATCTTTATAAGCCATTAATTTATAAGCGTATAAAGCAACTGCTTGGGTTAATGAATTATCGGTGATATCGAGAGTTTGTTCGCTAGCACTTACTTTTTCTAGCAATGCTTTATAGCGAGCAGCATAATCGGCATTTTGATATTCGGTTAAATCTTTAACGCGAAGTTCAATTCGCTCAGCAAGAGATTTAATTTCTGCATCATTATTTTCGCCACCTTCAATTAACCTTAATACCGCGGATTGGTCGTTAGCGAAAATTCTGCCCCACATAAATGCTTGTTGGTTAAATTCAATAGCAACGCCATTTAATTCAATCGCTTTTAATATACTGTGTTCAGTTAATGGAATTTGTCCATTTTGCCATGCATAGCCGACAACAAAGAAGTTAGAGGCAATAGAGTCACCCATTAATTGTGTTGCCACTTTATTGGCTTCAATGAACTCTAAATTGTTACCTAAACTGCCTTCTAGTCGAGCTTTAACAGCATCAATTGGGTATTGTAAGTCGCCATCACGAGTAAACTCTCCGGTAATTGCTTGATGATTATTTACGACAGCAAATGTCTTACCTTCTTTAACCATAGACAAGGTTTCATTGTCACTACCTGCCAACATGTCACAGCCTAATAATAAATCAGCCTGACCTGCAGTAATACGAACACCTTTAATCGCATTAGCATTGTTGCCAATTTTAACGTGTGATTTTACCGGACCACCTTTTTGAGCAAAACCAAGTTGCTCTACAACAGACACACCTTTGTTATCAACGTGTGCAGCCATACCAAGGATTTGACCAACCGTAATAACGCCTGTACCGCCAACGCCAGTTATGATGATATTAAACGTAGTATCACCTTGTAACTCATACGGGGTTGCATCCGGTATGTGCGGTAAGTCAGCAATGCTAGAAGCCGCGCCCTTACCTTTGCGTACTTTGCCACCTAGAACCGTTACAAAGCTTGGACAAAAGCCATCATTACAGCGGTAGTCTTTGTTACAAGTTGATTGGTTTACTGCACGTTTACGGCCAAACTCAGTTGATTTAGGTTCAACCGACAAACAATTAGATTTTTCGCCACAGTCACCACAACCTTCACACACTCGGTCGTTAATGAACATACGCTTTGCCGGATCTGGAAACTTACCACGCTTACGACGACGGCGTTTCTCTGAAGCACAGGTTTGATCGTAAATTAAGATGGTTACACCTGGAATTTCACGTAACTCTCTTTGTACTAAATCGAGCTCATCACGATGGTTAATCGTTGTTCCTTTTGGAAATGCACGATAGGTTTTATACTTTTCAGGTTCATCAGTTACCACAGCAATACGCTCGATACCTTCTGCGCGCATTTGATCAGCAATACTGTTAACTGAAATAGGCCCATCAACCG
Organism: Thalassotalea psychrophila; assembly: GCF_031583595.1. NCBI lineage: Bacteria > Pseudomonadati > Pseudomonadota > Gammaproteobacteria > Alteromonadales > Colwelliaceae > Thalassotalea > Thalassotalea psychrophila. The sequence goes on along the minus strand of NZ_CP134145.1, from coordinate 1,538,423 downwards.
GTTGGCCACCAGTCATAGCTACTGCATCGTTATATAAAATTTTATAAGTGATATTAACGTTGGCAGCAATGGCCGCACGTACTGCTAAAGAACCAGAATGATAATAGGTGCCGTCACCTAAATTTTGGAACATATGCTTGGTATTTACAAAGTTGGATAAACCAATCCAAGTGCCACCTTCGCCGCCCATATGCGTATATAGATCGACATCACGCTCCATCCAGTTCGCCATAAAATGACAACCTACACCACCAAAGCTTCGACTACCATCAGGCGTTATTGTTGAGGTGTTATGCGGACAGCCAGAACAAAAATAAGGCAAGCGTGCCATATCTAGTGTTGGTAAATTACCAAGCTTACAACCTGAGTTTTCAAGTGTTGCCAGATTTGTTGCAACACTATCATTTGGTGTTATATCTAATAAACGCTTTGCTAACGCTCTAGTGATGTCATCTGTGGTGATGTTACCTGAGTTACTTAATAAAATATTACCGTGTTCATCATGACGCCCCAATATTTGTGGACGCTGCGCTTCAGGTAAGTCGTAACAAGCTTGTACCATTGCTTTTTCAATGATCTCACGCTTATCTTCAATAACAATAACTTGTTCTAACCCTTGGGCAAATTCACGATACGTTTCTAAATCAGCAGGAAACGGCATTGACACTTTTAAAATACGAACGCCTAAGTTTTCTAAATCTGATTCTTCAAGACCAAGATCTTTTAAAGACTGCATGGTATCGCGCCAAATTTTACCCATGGCGACAATACCAATTTTGGCATTTGAACTGTTAAAACTCAGTTTATTCAGATTATTGGCGCGAGAAAATGCTAATGCTGCACGTAACTTGTGCTCTTTAATTCTTTGTTCTTGTGCATAAGGTGAGTCGACTTTACGCGAGTTAACCCCGCCTTCTGGAAAATCAAACTCTGGGTATTTAATATCAAAACGGTTTTCAGCAATGTTAACCCGTGCTGAGGTTTCAATTGTTTCAGGTAAAAGTTTATAACCAACCCAAGCACCACTAAAGCGAGATAACGCGACGCCCATTAAGGCCAGGTCGAGTACTTCTTGAATATCCGCAGGGAATAAAACTGGCATTAATAAATCTTCAAACAATACTTCTGAATGATAGTTATTAATAGTTGATGCCATATTTGGATCGTCACCGGCAAGTATTAACGCGCCGCCGTGTTTCGAGCTACCATGCCAGTTGCCTTGTCGCAGGCCATCCAGGGTTTGATCAAGGCCGGGGCCTTTTCCGTACCACATTGAAAATACACCGTCGTATTTTCCGTCACCAAAGTATTCTATTTGCTGAGTTCCCCAAACAGAGGTCATCGCTAGGTTTTCATTAATGCCCGGTATAAATTTAATGTGATTATCTGTTAAACGTTTTTCTTCACGCCATAACTGCACATCCATCGCGGTCATAGGTGAGCCACGATACCCTGATATAAAACCAGCTGTATTTAAACCATTTTTTTCATCTAACCAACGTTGTTCTAACAATGCACGAACAAGCGCTTGCGAGCCAGTCATATAGGCGTTGTCGTTATTGCGTTCGTACTTATCTTGTAATTTTATTTCTGAGTTTGTCATATGTAAGCTACCTAGCAATTAATGAAGTTCTAATTCGGCTTCAACTTCAACGCTAAGGTTCATCGGCAATGCAGCCATACCAACTGCGCTACGACATGCCATGCCACATTCTTTACCAAAAATATCAATAATTGTTCGCGAGAAACCATCAATAACAGGTGTTTGACCAGTAAAGCCAGGTGCAGTATTTACCATGCCTAATACTTTTACCCATGACTTAATGTTAGATAACTCACCTAATTCACGTTTAAGTGTGCCAACCATAGCTAACGCCGTTAACTTCGCCGCTTCTTGTGCTTGTTCCAAAGAAATAGTATCGCCTACTTGTCCCATCAGATGTGTAGCAATAGTGCCATCAGGATTAAGTGCACCGTGGCCAGAAACAATGACTCTCTTATCAATTACTTTTACCATTGAAAGTAACACTTCAAAGCCAGGAGGAAGTTGCAGCTCACCGGTAATGGTATAGCCAAGCTCTTGCATGCGTTGTTCTGGAGTTTTGTTGTCTGACATAATGTTCTCTCTTTTGCAGTAACAGCGAACGTGCTGTTAGTACTATATTTATTGTAATTATAGTTTTGTATTAGTTTGATGATTTAAAAGTAGCACGCAGGTTACTAAAAAAATTGTCAGAATCGGCAAAGGCATTGCCAGAAGATTTTAACAGCGGCTAAAACTGTTCTTATTAAGCAGAAGTGTTTATCTATGAGGGAGTGGTAAAGTTTATCTTAAACCTTACCACTATTGTGTATTTTTATATTCCGACTATTTGAAGCGCAGAATATCGCTGCTAATACTGGCAATATCTTTTGCACCAGAAACTATCATTGCTCGCTCAATTTCAGTTTTGAGCATATTAATAACAAACTCTATCCCTGGGCTGCCAGCAGCAGATAAACCATATACAAATGGCCTTGCTGTAGAACAAGCTGTCGCTCCCATAGCTAACGCTTTAACAACATCGGTACCACGGCGAATGCCACCGTCGAGGATAATTTCAGCTTTGCCAGCTATTGCATCAACAACTTCAGGTAATGCTGAAAATGTTGATGGAATTGCATCATAATTTCGTGCCCCCTGGTTTGACACAAACACGCCATCAGCGCCTATTTCAACGGATTTTTTAGCATTATCTGCTGACATAATGCCTTTTATTGCCATTGGTCCTTCCCAGTTATCACGGATCCAAGCCAGAGTGTCCCATGTTACCGGGCAAACCAAGTTATGAAACAGCCAGTTTTGGTCTTTGCCTTGGTCAAAAAAGTTTTGAAAATTGGCAAATTCAGGTTTGCTTTTCATATACCCTAACACCCACTTAGGATGGGCTAGCAATGACAGTATGCTTCTTAAAGGAAATGTTGGCGGAATTCCAAAGCCGGTTCTGGCGTCACGCTCTCGATTACCATGAACAGGGTTATCGATAGTCACAATTATAGCTTTATAGCCACTGGCTTTGGCCCGCTCAAGCATATTTTTCATGATAGATTTATCACGAGCAGGTTGTAGCTGGAAGAACTTCGGCGCATCTGTTGTCACCGCTACAGCTTCCATAGACGTGGTAGCAAAATTCGACATCGAATAAATACAACCAGTGTTAGCAGCAGCTTGAGCTGTGCCTATTTCACCATCGGTATGCATCACCTTATGCGCGCCCCAAGGCGATAACAAAACAGGCGATGCAGATGTTTGACCTAATATAGTGGTGGTTAAATCTGCCGCTTCTAAGCCCGTGCCATAATTTGGCATTAACGTTACATCATCGAAGGTACGGGTGTTTTCTTTCAGCGTTTTTTCATCATCGCCACCACCATCAATGTATTCCCTAATAGCTAATGGTAATGCTTTATGAGCAGCACTGCGTACATCGTTTATATTTAAACAATGCTTTAACGCGTTAGGAACCTTATGCTCGGAATGGCTCATTTATTTACACCTAGTTTATTATATTTATACTGAGTCTTACTTTACACATTTGTTTATAACAGCACTTATCTGTTTAGGAATTGCAATTGAAAAACTGCCAAAAAAGATAAGTTTTTCGCAAAAATTAGCATTGAATATGCTCAATCATCTAAAAATGATAAATAAGTCAAAACAAGCAAATAGCTTAATATCAGTTCAAATCCTCTTTGCTTACAACAGTATAGTGCTAATATGAGGAGAGTATTAGCTAGCCCATAATTTAGCGACGGAGTTGATTGATGACCATTGAAGATTATAAAAAAGATGATGAGCACGGAAATTCTTGTCAAATAAATGACCATGATTCAATTTTAAATTATCCATTTCCAATACCTGAGCAATATCAAAAACAATTAATTTGTGACGATATTTATTGGTTTAGAGTACCACTGCCTTTTAAGCTTGATCACATTAACTTGTACTTAATTAAAGATGGCGATGGTTGGTGTTTAGTTGATACCGGCATGGGTACAAACTATTCAAAACAGTTTTGGCAAACGTTGTTTGAAAGCGCGCTTGAAGATAAGCCGGTTAATAAAATAATAATCACTCATAATCATCCAGATCACGTTGGCCTGGCCAGTTGGTTACAACAAAAGTATGACTGCCCGGTGCTAATCACTCAGCGTGAATATGACATGATGGCATATTTATTTAGTATTAGCGGCAGTACGCCACCTAAATACTACCTAGATTTTTTACTGCGCGCGGGCATGTCACCTGAGTTTACCGGAAAAGTAGAGCAAGAACGTGACGATGGTTTTGATAAGGCCGTAGATGGTTTACCGCGAAAATGTCAGTTTATTCGCCATGGTGATGTCATTGAAGTTGGCAAACACCAATTTGAGATCATTGTTGGCAGCGGCCACTCACCTGCTCATGCAAGTTTATACTCTAAACAGCTGAATTTATTATTCTCTGGTGATCAAGTGATTCCAGAGATCCCATCTATGGTGACCTTGTATCCGAAGAACCCTAAATTTAAAGATCATCGTAAGCAAAATCCATTAGGACGCTGGCTGAATGCCTTAAATGGTTTAAAGCAATTGCCCAGCGATACCTTAGTTTTACCATCACATTCAAAACCATTTATTGGCTTGCATAAACGCATCGACGAAATTATAGAAAATCATTGTAAGTTATTAAATAAGCTCATCGATTGTTTAGATGATGAAAAAACAGTGAGTCAGGCGATAAAGCCTATCTATAAACGTGAAGTTAAAGATAATATTTATGTCATGTTTGTCAGCGAACTACTCGCCCATATTCAGTTTTTGGAACAACTCGGCATAGTCGAACGTGAAGCAACCGACACTGTCGATTTGTTTAAAACCATTAAGCAGGTTGACTTGTGTAATGAAATTGGCCGTTTTTTAGAAGCGCCTTGCTGCCAATAAACAATCGTAAAAGTTCAACTTATCAATTAAACAAGTTGAACTTCCCCTCTATCACAGCCTGTTAAAACATTAAGCTGTATAGGTAACCCGCAGAAACTGCCATAGTAATAATCACCACTAAAAATGCTGCTATCATTTGATTTTTAAATATAGATTTTAATAAAATCACCTCAGTCAGACTTGCTCCTGCACTACCAATGATTAATGCCATTACTGCGCCAAGGCTCATACCTTTTGCCGCTAACGCTGCACTTAATGGAATTACCGCTTCTGCGCGGATATATAATGGAATACCAATTACAGCTGCAATTGGCACAGCGAACGGATTGGAATCACTGGCAACACTGGCGACAAATTCAGCAGGCATAAAACCATAGATCATAGAACCAAGCGCGATACCGCCAATCAAATAAGGTAAAACTTTTTTAAAATCTTTCCATGTGCTGTACCAAATACGCAGCCATTTATTGTGCTGTTTGGCTGTGATGTTACAACTACTTCCACAGCCTTTACTTTCAGGAACTGCATACGCTTGAGGTTTTATGTATTTTTCAAAGCCTAGCTTTTCTAAGGTATAGCCAGCAACAACGGACACCCCCATTGCGATTATAAAATAGAAAACTGTTACTTTGAAACCAAAGGTTACGGCAAACAACCCGATAATAATCGGGTTCAATAACGGACTGGCAAATAAAAATACCATCATGGTTCCAAAACCGGCTCTAGCCCGTAGCAGTCCTTTTAGAAAAGGAATGGTTGAGCAAGAGCAAAATGGTGTGATCGCACCAAGGAATCCAGCAATAATGTAGCCTTTGCCATTTTTACTGGATAAGATACTTTGGATTTTACTTGCGGGAATATATTCCTGTAATACTCCAACAAAGTAGCTGATCAGCAAAAATAATAAAGTAAGCTCTACAGCAAGAAACGCAAACATATTAAGCGAGTCCATGAGCATTTGGGTAGTAATCGTCATTTGAAAAACCTTCGATATTTCTAGATTGTTCGAAATATACAAAAACAACTTGCGTAAGTCAATATATTTCTAGTAATATCGAAATATATAAATAAAAGGGTTATCTATGAACATTGAAGTTATTGCCAAGGCACTCAAAGAACTTGGTCATCCGACAAGGCTCGCTATATTTAAAAGACTGGTTAAATCAGGGTATCAGGGCGTTGCGGTTGGTGTCGTTCAAGAGGAATTGAATATTCCCGGTTCAACGTTATCTCATCATATTTCGAGCTTAGCTTCTGCAGGGTTAATTACCCAACGCCGTGAAGGGCGAGTGCTGTATTGCGTCGTTGAGTATGATCAGTTTTTACAAGTCATCGACTTTTTGCAAGATGAATGCTGTGCTGGTGATTTACACCAATCGGTATAATGTTCTGTTCATTGAGTAACTCATATATACAACAAATGAGCTCTACTTCAGGAATGTATAGAAAGCTTGATAACGTCCTAAATCAATTGTCTGGCAAAATTTATTTCTGCCTTCAGACCTGAGGGCTGAAGGCAGGATGCAGCAAGTTAATTTCAAAAAGAGATTAAAATTTACTTCCAGACTTGCTTGTAAACTCGCATTACATTACCGCCAAAAATCTTTTGTAAGTCATCATTGGTATAGCCTCGCTCCCATAAAACATCAACTACGGCTGGTAATATTTTTGCCAGCTCTGCGCTTCCTGCTGCTCCACGGTCAAATGCATCAAACATATAGCCATTGTCTTGATATACATGCGCGTTTTTCTTAGCAAAAGACATAACATATTTCATCACAAATTGGTCATCAGTTGCGATACCAACGTGATCTACGCCAACGAGTTTCACATAATAATCAATCATGTCAGCCGCTTGATAAGGTGCGATATCATCAGGGAAAACACCATCCATCATCCACTCGGTAAATGTAGGGCTAACTACACCGCCGGTTTTGGCAGCAGCTACAGCTTGTTGATCGGTAATATTTCGATAACAAGGTGCTAAGCGACCTTCTGTCATTATTTTTTGTGGGTGACAATTATATAAGCCTGCAGGTGTTGAGTGAGTGTACAGCACAGGTACGCCCGGATGCTTTTTACTCATATAAGCAATTACACCTTCGGTAGTTTGTAATCCCGTATGGCTTAAATCAACTACAATGCCTTGTTTTACCATTTCATCAATGATCTGTTTACCCCAGTCGGTTAAACCATCATCATTTTTAATCGCACTTATAACTCCAGTACCAGCTTTATTTACCGAGTTATAAACAAGCTGCATACTCGCTAAGCCCATTTCTCGTAACGTAGCTATTTTAGACAGATCGCCATCAATGATAGTTGATGTTTGCGAGTTCCAAATAAATGCATATTTGCCTTCTTTGTGGGCACGCTCAATATCTTCAACATGCTTAACAAAAATGTATCTATCTTTTGTATCTAACAGATTGTCTCGCCATAAGGCATGCTCTTTTTGAAAGTATTCCCAATCTTGGGTAGAAGCCGACAATGTAGCTGACACACCAGTAATACCCGCTTGATGAGCACGCTCTAGGTAAGTGTGCATCTCTTCAGGTTCAGTCCATCCTAAACCGTAAGGCGCGGCAAAAAAATCAAGTACAATTGAGCTTTTTACAAAATCATCTGCTTTTTTAGATGATGGCCAATCTTTAGATAAGTCAGCTGCAACAGCAGTATTTAAGCAACCAATAGAGATAGCAGCACTTAGCAATAAAGTCTTAAATTTCATAATATTTCCTTCAGCAGAATTAAAGGTTAATACTCACTTGCATCAACCAACTTGTTGCTATTATCTATTATTGAAATTAAAGAAAAGTTCCTTGCAGAACATTAGTGAACAAAAGTGTGAATAAAATGATTTTAATTATTTTTAGGCTCGCCTAACTCAGCAACTTTTTCTTCTAAAAATTCGATATCTTGAATTGTTACCGTGCCTCTACTAATGCTTATTACATTATCATTGACTAGTTTTTGCAAAGCTTCGTTTATTCTAGGACGGGTAAAACCTGTTAATTTAGCTAGCTGGTTTTGATTTATGTGTAGCTGTTGATGTTTTTGTATGTATAACACTTTACTTAATACGTACAAAATATTTTCGGTTATTGGCAAAGAGTTGCGGAATATAGCGTTGAGCAGTAATGAATCTGAACGTTTCGATTTTATATGAAACAAAAGCTTATATAATTCGGCACAATCTTTAAAAAGTGCCTTTAAATGCGGCTTGGATATAGAAACATATTCTAATGACTCGAGTGGCTCTAGTTCTATTAAAGAGCTACTTTGCCCATCCATAACAGGCGAATAACATAACCAGTCACCGGGGCCATATAAATTAGTTAATGGGATATGCTCTCCATATATGGTTGAAGTCATCATCAAACAGCCTTTTTTGATGTAAAACATCCCATAACTTTCAGCTTCAAGAATATGAAAGCTTGCTGTTTTTAGCCTACTTTTATTTACTGAGCCAAGTAATAACTGCTGCTTAAAATCGTTACTTAAATCACAAGGCCACGACATTGAATTTGAGATGCTATCTGTTGCTAATTGATTTAAGGACATTTGAATTTTTTCTTTAGTATTTAAACCTAATATTAAACTTAACCGCTGCAATGTCTAGCTTGATATTGTCCAAGCTAGACATTTTCACAAAACCTAAACCCTATTGAGGTTGTTTAAATACGATAACTTCTGGCAATTCACCTTGATATTTTTCAACCTCAACTAAACAGCTGTGCGCGCTACACCCCTGCGCCAGTGTTGATGTACCTGTATCTTTGGTCAACACATTAGGGTTGCCATGAGCTTCAAGCTTTTTACCATCCACCGTTTGTGGGTCGTACCACGCGCCAGTTGGTAACTCGATTACCCCATCACGAATATCATTTGATATTTCAATACCCGCTAAACATGCGCCTCGGTCGTTAAACAAGCGAATAATATCGCCATCTTGAATATTTCGTTTATTGGCTTCTGCGCTATTCATACGTGCACGTTCACGGTTTTTTATCTTATTTTCACGACTTGTTCGTGCGTGATCAAATTGACTGTGCAAACGAGTTTTCGGTTGATTAGATACAAGATGCAATGGGTATTTAGCCGCGCGTTCGCCGCCTAACCATTCAACATGCTGATACCATTTGGCATGACCATGGCAATCATCATAATTAAAGCTGGCAATTTTTTCTGAAAATAATTCAATTTTGCCCGATGGGGTTCTGAGCTTATATTTATTAGGATCTCGTCGAAACCGCTCAAGGGTGAATTCTATATCATCGAGTTGGTCGCCCACATAAAACTGTTCACCTTGCCAAAAATCATTAAATTCAGGCAATTTCACATCAATTTTCGCAGCATTTTCACGGGTAGTATTGTATAGCTGCTCTACCCACTGCATTTCAGTTTTACCACCGGTAAACTCATCTTCAAAGCCCAAGCGCTGAGCTAAGTCTGAAAAGATATCAAAGTCTGAACGCGACTGCTGATAGGGCTTAACGGCTTGACGCATAGGGGAAATAAACGCATCGTAACTGCTACCACCGAGATCATTTCGTTCTAACATTGTGGTACATGGAAATACAATATCTGCATGCCTTGCTGTTGCCGTCCAAAATGCTTCATTAACTATTATGGTGTCGGGTTTTGACCAGGCTTTAGCTAGTTCATCAAGATCTTGGTGGTGATGAAATGGATTACCGCCCGCCCAATATATCAATTTAATGTCAGGATAAGTTAAATCCATGCCATTATATTGATACTTACCTCCCGGGTTATTCAGCATGTCGGTATGGCGAGCGACGGGTATAAATTTTTTATCACCTAACGCTGGACGTTCGCCGATTTCCATGCCAAATGCGCCCATTTTATAGGTTGGTACTTTACGACCACCAAAGCCCATATTATGAATACAACCATAGCCATAACCAACGCCGGCTCCAACCTTACCAATATGGCCAAGCATGGCCGCAAGGGTGGTAAACATCCAATAAGTTTGCTCACCAAATTCTTGCCGTTGTAATGACCAACTTATGCTTAACACACTTGGTGCATTACCAAGTTCTAAAGCTAAGTTAATAATTTCTTGCTCATTAACATCACAAATATTTGCCGCCCAAGCCGCATCTTTAGCTTGGCCATCACTGTCACCAAGTAAATACGGCAAAAACTGTTCAAAACCAACGGTATATTTATCTAAAAACTCCGTATCATGTAAATTGTTTACTGCTATGGTATGAGCCAGCCCAAGCATTAACGCAACATCGGTGTTTGGTCGTAATGCCAGCCATTTAGCCCCAACCTCATCAATAACATCATCACGAATTGGGCTAATATTAACCACGTTAACGTCAGCGTCTTTGAGTTGTTTTAACTGTTCAACGGCGCTGTGCGCACCAATGCCGCCGGCATTAACTTGAGAGTTTTTAATTGCGGCGCCGCCAAAAAGCACAAAGTTTTTAGAATGCTTGGCAATTTCTTGTGGACTTGGCGCTTCACGCACCAATAATAGAAATGGAATACCAGTAATGTGATTCATGATCACTTCAGCGGCTGCAGATGAGTAAGTATTTAATGAATCTACATAGCCTCCGCATTTTGCTAAAAATCGATGAATTTGACTTTGTGCATGATGGAACCGCCCTGCACTGGCCCAGCCATAAGAGCTGCCATAAATTGCATCTTTTCCATAATTAGTTTTGGTGTCATCGATGGCTTTTGCCGCTAAATCTAACGCTACTTCCCAGCTAACAGGTACAAATTTTTCTTTACCTCGGCCACTGCCATCACTGTTAACACCATGCTTTAAATATCCTTCACGTACCATAGGTTGTGGAATTCGAGCGCCGTTATCTAACGCATCATTCAATGATTGACCTATTGGCGTAGGCTCTTTATCTACAGCATAATTTTTTATTGAAAGTATTTGTTCGCCATCTGACTCAACTAAGTAGTTGCCCCAATGCGAACAGGTAGGTGTTAACGATGTTGGTGTTGAACTATTGCGCTTTTTGGCTGACATGATGAGCTTAATATATTAAATTATTGTAAAAACCATACTACGTTCATTAACGGTTAAATAACTTATCTTAAGGTGATAAATAGTTGAAGACTAAGGATAAGTATGGATGTTTGGTAACTAAAATAGAAACAGGCATCAATAGATGCCTGTTTTATTCGATAATATGAATAGAGATTTATTTTATAAAGGCCAGTAACGAACAATGAAATTACCCAGCGTCACAGGTTGTTCATCTCCTGCTACGGTCCAGGTAAAATCATAATGTACGGCAATGCCTTCTTTACGCTGTTCAATTTTATCGACATTAAATTTAAGCACAATTGAATCACCAGCTTTTACCGGCTTTAGAATGCGAAACCTATCGGTGCCTAAAAACAGTGCCTTCATGTTATGAAGTTCTACATGGTCAAAGTAAACCGAATGCAGCAATGACATAGTGTACATGCCCGGCGCAACAACGGCTCCGAACGGTGAAGCCTTACAACGCTCTTCATCAAAATGAAACCAGTCCATTTGATTAACACTACGACAAAAATCTTGAATCATAGTGGCGGTTACATGCAATGGCTTTGAGGTAAATAGCTCTTTACCTTCATAGGCGGATAAAGACCCGATACCGTTTAGTTGAATTTTTTCTGACATAATATTTTCTTAAAATTAAAACTCATTTACTACAGTAGTTGATTTACCTTTTACTAACTTATATACACCTACAGTGATTAAAGGAATAAAAAATACAGCAATAAAGCTCATAAACAAAAATGAATAACCTGCAAGTATTAAAGCTACAATGCCCATACTAGACAAAATTAAACTTAACACTACCATAAAACCAGCACTTGCTGAATGCTGCAGCGGTGTCATTTTTTTACCTTTCGATTTTTGCATATAACTATCTAAACGTTCTACAAACCCCTGCATCATGCCAACACCTGTTTGCGTGATAAGAACAAATAAAATAACGACATATACATCAATTAACCAAGCTGAATTTAAGGTTTCTAATAACCAGTACACTGGCACATCAGCACCATTACTGATTATTTCAGGGTAATGTGACACAAATGCATAATGTAAGGCTAATAACGGTAACACTCCAACCACAGCGGCACTGATAGAGGCAACTAATGATTCTTTACTTGTAGCTAACTGACGTGCGCCAAATAATAACAAAGGAAAAAATGAAATGTTTACTAATGCGTATTGGAAAGCGACGCCAACGGGTGCAACTGATACGTTATCTTTAGAAAAATTGGCGGCGGTAACGTCACCTAAATTAAAAAATACATATCCAACAACAATACTCAACACTACAAGTAAGCTTACTGAAGCTACAGCCATACTCTTTTCAATAAATTCACGCCCTTTATAGGTGAAAAAAATAACAACTGCGAGCAAGATAGTTTGACCGATATATATATTTGCATCGAGGTGTTTACCAATGACAGTGCCTGCTGCTGTCGAAGAAATTGCAATAACAATGATCATAGAAATCAAAATGACGATTTCATATAACCACCACCCCTTACCTAAAATGATCTTACTAAATTCACGATAATCGTAAGCTTTATTTTGTCTAGCTATTTCAAAACACAAATACATAACAAAACCAACAACAACTGCGATTGTTGCTATTGCAATTAACCCGCCAATAGGCCCATTAATAGTTACGTATTGAATCAACTCTATACCTGATCCCATCGAACCGCCAAAAAATACCGACAACCAAACAGCAGCAGGGATTAGCATAACTCTTACGAAAAAAGATTTTGACACTATGACCTCGTTTAACTTCTTTATTGTTCACTCTATAAGATAAGCTGAATTTATTTTTATATTTGTTATAACAGCTACCCCAAACACCAACTGAGCCTAACTCACTAAAGAAACTTAATCAACAAAAACCTAAATTAAGTATTCATCACAACTATACGCCACCCCACACAACGACAGCCTATGTAGACTTTAACAATCCTATTACTTTATTTACTTGCATAGTTTACAAAACAAGATACTATTGAGTTAAGCTCATTAATGCGCTTTTATAGCAAAGGATCGAGAGTTCAGTAAATTATGACTACCAAAACTTATATTGGCGATACTATTATCAAGCAGTTACGTCTAACGATAGAAGATATTGCCAATGGTGCAAGTGCGCTGGGTGATACTAACCCTATTCACTTCAACCATGATGAAGCAATTAAAGCAGGTTATGCAGGAATAATCGCAAGTGGTGCTCATACATCTGGTTTGTGTGGCGGTGCCCTTACCCAAAAATTTCAACATTCGGGACCATTTATGGGGCTAGATTGTAGTTATAGATTTCATAAGGCTGTACTACCTAATGAGCAGTTAACGATCACGTGGACAACAACCCTCATCGAGCATAAAACAAAATTAAAAGGTCATCTAGCATATTTAGAAGGCCAAATGACTGATAGTTCTGACAAACTATTAATTTCAGCAACAATGAAAGTATTGTTATTAGATTAAAGTGCTTCTAAATAAGCACCTAATTATCACTTCATTTACCAAACCAAGATCATTGCTTTATGTTTAACTTTTCTTTATTTACCCACTGGCAACAGCGTTACAACATTACAATTTTGTGTACGTTTGCGTTATTTATTTGTTTTATCGACAGGGTGAATATTTCTGTTGCTATCTTGCCAATGCAAGCTGAGTTTGGTTGGAGTGATACGGTAAAAGGCATGGTTTTAGCCTCATTTTTTATTGGCTATATGCTGATGCAAATTGTTGGGGGAGTGTTAGCCAGTAAGTTTGGCGGCAAAATAGTTTTAGGCAGCGCCGTTATATTTTGGTCAATATTCACGATATTAACTCCGATTTTAGCAATGGCGTCACTGCCTATGCTAATACTAGGTCGCATATTGCTTGGATTAGGAGAAGGCGCCAGCGTACCGTCAGCATATTCTTTATTTAAACATTGGGTACCAAAATCTGAACAAGCGAGAACAATAACTATCTTCTCTAGTGGTGCGCCATTAGGCACTATTGTAGGTCTTATCGCTTCTGGTTGGATCATTAACCATTATGACTGGACCATGGTGTTTTATATATTTGGTTCATTGGGCTTTATCTGGATTATATTTTGGCTATTATTCGCCTACTCAAAACCCAAGGATGATCCTAATATTTGCCAAGAAGAACTCGCGTTAATATACTCAGAAAAAGAAGAAATTAAGCAACACCAGGCAGTGCCGTGGAAACAATTTTTCAACAAAGCTCCTGTTTGGGCATTATTTTATACCGCATTTACCACACAATGGACGCTATATTTGTTTCTTGCTTGGTTACCAAGCTATTTTGCCGATGTTCATGGTTTTAGCATTACCCAGGCAGGCCTTTCGTCAGCAGCACCTTGGTTAACCATGATAATAATGATGAATGTCGCAGGTATCGTCTCTGACAAACTCATTAAATCAGGGAAGTCAGTTGGTTTTACGCGCAAGCTAGTTCAAAGTATCGGTTTACTGGGCTCTGCTCTATTCTTGTTTATCGCGTTATATGTAACAGCCCCCATAATGGCGGTACTTTGTACCTGCGGTGCCTTAGGAGCATTATCCTTTTGTTATTCGGGATATACAGTTAATCCCATGGACATTGCTCCAAAACACTCAGAATCACTGTTTGGGGTGGTTAATACCGCAGCTACCTTACCTGGCATATTGGCCGTTGCAGTTACCGGCTGGATAGTTGATGTGACCAATAGTTATAATTCAGCGTTTATACTGGCAGCTGTGATCAGTATAAGTGGTGCGTTAGTGTTTATGATTTACGGGACGGGTAAAAAAATAATCGATTAATGCCGGTTATAAAAACCGGCATTTAACTCAGTGTCATACCTAGTTAGATTAAAGCGTAATACGAAACCTTACACTTGCGACAAACGCACTGTCATCTTCGGCGTTAGTGTGTGGATCAATAATGTACTGAAAGTTTGGTGTTATTTGTACTGTTTCAGCCAACTGAAAACGGTAAAAAGTTTCAAAGGTCGTGGTATATTCATTAGTAGCAAAACCTACATCGTATAACGGCTCGATGATTTTACCGTGATTTACCGCCATACCAAATAAGTCAGAGCGATCTTCAAAGTACTTAATAAAGCCAACATTTACCTCTTGCTCATACAATTGCACATCATTTGCGGAATCTGCATCAGAGAAGCCTAGCTGGCTAAATATCATCCACTCCATGTTCCACGTCCAATTAAAGCCAAATACCACACCGTAAGAATCAGAGTCTTCACCTTTTACTTTACGCTCATCGACTTGCCATAGTGTTATGTGAAAGTTTTTAAAGTATCGCTCATCTCGAGTGGGTGACCAGCCAAATTCAGCATATTTATAAAGCTCATCCATGCCCTCTTCAAAAAACTCTAAATCATCTGTTGCAAAGCCATTGGCATCATTGACACCACCTAAAGCATAATAAGAGTCATTTAACCAGCCACCAAAACCAACTCCCCAACTCCAGTCTGGCGCTGCAATGGTCATATTAATCAGGTTATCCAGGTTCGAAAAACCTGTCCAAGGTGATGCGTAACCTAATACATTATGGTAATCATTTGGATCATAGCGACCAATAACCATACCACCATTGCCATCAAATAATGCTTGTGTCCACTTCAAATCGCCAATTAAATCATCAGTATCACTAAATAACATAGCTGTTTGGCTTAAATAACCAAACTCACCACCGAGTGAAGCTGGTGCTGTGTCGCCATATTTGTGTCTATGATCAAGGCCAATAACTAAAGCCCCAGGATTTTTACCGCCTCGATCTACAAGTTCCCATTTACCGGTAAACCTTAAAATACCAGAGCCCGCAGTATTGGCATTAATATCTGGATCTACGACTTCTTGCATCATACTCGTATAAGCGATACCAAACTGAAAACCAGTGTCTTTATACAGCTGAGATTTCCATGCGCGTAGATCTTCGGTTGTTTGATCTAAAATAGGCATACGAATAAGTGGGTATTTGTCTTTATTATCTTCTTCTAATTGTGCAGAAGACTCACCTGGCGCACCGTAACCTTCATCATCGTCATATGGCTTTTCTTTTGTCGACGCATCTTTTGCTAAAGAGTATGGAGAGGCGAGTAAAGCTATTGTTAACGCACTTAGTTGTAATAGTTTTACGGTATTTATCATGAGATTCCCTTTGACGTTTACTTTCTATGTTTAAACTTCACCTTTTAATTGGTGATTTCACAGTAATTATCTATAAGGATAGAAAAAAGATGAGATTTTTCAAATAAATACTAAAAAAAAGCCGCGTTATTTTTTGAAAATTAACGCGGCTGACATTAGCTAAGTTTCTTCCGCTATGTAACTTTTAACTTCGCTCTAAATTCTCGAGGGGTTTGTCCACTATGCGCCTTAAAAGAACGAGTAAAGTTGCTGTTTTCAGAAAAACAAAGTTTCTCTGCCACTTCAACCAACTTAAGGTCTAAGTTAGATAAATACTCTTTCGCTAATGTCATTCGTGCATTCTCAGAAATATCACGATAATTTAATCCAAACTGTTTTATTTTTTGGCTTAAGCTGCGTGTGCTCATACCTAATTCTCTCGCGATTGCTTCTTTTGAAAACACGCCCTTTTTCATTAACTCTAATATATTAGAATATATACGAGTTGGTAATTCAAAGTATTCAAAGCGTTGTTCATATTCATCAACTAACTTCTGATTCAAAGCGTAAATTTGCGGATCGAAACCGACCTGTTCAATATCTAATTGACCTGTGGTTAAATAAAAACCACTATCTTCACAGTCAAATTCTACTTCGGTGTTAAATACAGCATTTATTTCTTCAACATACTTTTGTTCAGGTCTAGGAATACTTAGACAGACTTTGTGAAAAATAAATTCATTACTGACACTGAATTTCAAATGGGCATACATGTTACACACCCAAGCAAGCTGCATTTTAGATTCATTAAGTTTATGGTGACGAGATCTTGCGCCAACAAACCAACTATCATCCGTCTTTTTTAAATAGACTTCTGCGCCTGTGCTGATCATTGAGTAGTGCTTTATTAATAATTCGATATTTTCTCGTACAGTTTCGCAAGAGTAGCATAGTGGCCCTAATGCATTAAACGTAACTGGTCGGTAGTTATTGACCATGTTTAATACTAAAAAAGGCTTTTTATCGTTATTTAACAATAAGGCTAAAATAGGAAGAAACGAACTGCCTTTAACTCGACCACATTGGGCAAGCAAATCTTGGCTATCAATAATTTCCATATATTGTCGTAAAGAATCAACACTTTCTCCTGCATCTTCTAATGTTTGAATAAGCATATGCAACAATGAACGGATCACTGAATGTTGATAGTCGAGTATTTCCACCTTGCCTTCCTTATATGAGTCAGCATAAAATGCTGAATCTATTAATTTTTATCTGCTAATATTTAATTAGCTAATATTTAATTATTATTCAAAAACATTTAATTGAAAAGATATAATATATGAAACTTGAAGTTGCTGGCCATACAAAACGTTATCTTTTTATTTTAGAAGCGTTTAAAAAGATATATTCTGAACAAATAAACTTAAATGATGACATCTCTTCATTATTAGATAATTACATTGAGGCCGATGATTTAAGTGTCAGTGGCCGCAGATATATAAAAAGTATCATCCAAAAGTGGGGCGAAACAAACCTACAGTTTCCGATTCAATTAAATTTTGCCAAACCTATTAACCCTGCTTTATTTGGTGTTTTTGGCTTAGCGGTAAGTTCGGCGACGACTTTACGTTGTTTTTTTGAATTTTGGGCAGAGTTCTCTCGTATTTTATTTATTTTTAACACTGCATCGTTTGAAGAAACTGATGAATACGGCGTGTTAACTTTTATTCCTGATAACGATGTAATTGAAGATAATATTCATTATCAAACTATCCAAGGTGGAATTTCAGCCAGCTTATCTAATTTACGCACTGTTGCCCATAAAGACTTTAGTCCCGACAAAATTATTGTGCCAGAAGGCATTGAGAAAAAAACCCAAGACAAGCTTGCAAAACTTGCCGGTTGCGTTGTCGAAACTACGCCAGAAAACAAGGGGCAGATACTTATTAAAAAGGATCGTTTATTTACTCTCCTTCCCGCTGGCGATAGCCATTGTAACTTGGCTTATTATCAACTCGCTTCCAAGCGGCTCGTTGATATAGCTCCTGACAATATGGTGTTAAAAGTCCGTTCTTGGTTTATAGATACAGTATTAAGTAACAACATAGACAACGCAGATATCAGCAAAGACTTAGGTTTAAATTTAGAGTTCATTACTTTAAAGTTAAATGAGCAGAAAACAGATCTAAATACGATTAAAAACAAAGTACTGCCGGTATTAGCAAGACATTTATTACAGCAACCAGGCGTTCAAATTAAGCAGATAGCGTTTAAATTGGGTTACACGAGTTCGAGCTCATTTAACAAAGCTTATAATCGATGGACTGGAAACTCACCGGCAGATTATAGAAAGTCATATATGGAACGGATTAATAATTTAAAGTTTTAATACTACAAATCTATTCCCGTTTTCAACATGAAAGTTGTATATGATGTGTTCATAAGGATATGAATGAACGTTCCATGGGGATTTGCATTGATTATTTCCTGAATCAAAAAAAACGCTAAAATTAGCGTTTTTTTATTAACAATGAATTATTTAATCGTTTATCTAAACCAGTTAGCCATAACGTTTTCAACCACAGGCGATACATTAAAGCTGATCATCCATTCAGGGCCAAAGTCATCTGGCTTTTCAACATAATAGTTAATTTCCATACCAAGTTTCCAAGGCCTAGTACCAAACATAACGGTTTTACCAAATGAGAAGTTTAGCGGAATAGTCCACTCCTCGGCTTTATGATCATAGCTAAGTGTTGGTGAGGTACCGTAGTTCCAACCACCGCCAGGTAATTTAACATAAAAAAATTGCGATGATGTAATGCTAATATCAATGTCGCCTGCCACATCCCATTGATGGTTTGGAAACATGCCAATAATACCGTCGGCTGATATTTGTCCCCATAAAAACTCTGGTCCCAAAGTTGTAGCTTCGCCGCCCCCAACCTTTTCATCCCCTGTTGGTAAGGAAGTAAATACCCCAACAGCCATAAGCTCTCCAGGGTTATCTTTAGGTGGCGCGAAAGCATAAGCTACATCCATGGATATATCCCCTAAACCTGACTCTTCTTGCCAAGGTGTAGAAATATGAATAGGAACAGCTGGCCTCCATATTATCTTGGTACCATCTTCACGCGGAAAAGGTAGTGATGGTTGAAACAATATCATTTGCCCATCTTGGTCATCAGCACCTGGAATATCTCCCTCATAGGTTCTGTGTTGAAATTTAAAATTTAACGAAGCAAAGGCAGTATTTGGATTGGCTAATTCTTTTGCGGCTTTATCTGCGGCATTTTCTTCAGCAGACAGTGCTGAAAATGACATTGAAGCAAGTAAAGCGAGCGCAAGCTTAGTCACACTTTTGCGTTGAAAAGATTGAGGCATATAATTTTCTCCAGGAACGATAATTCTTATTAGTAACTATTTTTATTACTTTATGTATAGCAGAGATAATTAAAATAGGTAGTTGGAGAGAGATGTTTTTTGAAAGTATTTAATAAATAAATCAATGAGATAAATAATTTCTTGTGTCTTGATAATTATTCGGCGAACTAACCATTACCATACATTTTCTGAAAACCAGGAATTCGAGTTTCCCAAATAGGTGTTTTATCACCAATTACTTCTTTTAGTGTTTCGATAAATAGTCTTGTTTTCAGTGGTGAATCCCTATGAGGGTATACCGCATAAAATGTCCCGTAATTAGTTAAGTTTATATGTGTCATAATAGGTACAAGCTTGCCTTCTAGAACCTCATTTTCAATCATCTGTGCTGTAGTTACAGCAAACATTCTTCCAGCTAAAACAGTATTGATTAGCATTTCAACTTCATTAACTTTATAAATTGGATTTAGCTGTATAAATGCTTCGTTTCCTGCGTTGTCACGGTACTTGATTTTATCAATCAATAACCCTTGAGCAGAATATACAACCGCAGGTAGGCTTTCTAGTTTTGGTATTGTATTGGGTTTCCCATATTTATCTATAAATGCAGGTGCAGCAACGATTAATAGTCGGTTTCTGGCTATTTGTTTGGCAATTAGGTTGGACTCTTCCGGTTCACCAATACGAAAACCTATATCAAAGCCTTCACCAACTAAATCGACAACTCTGTCTTCCAGAAGTAGCTCAACACGAATATCAGGATACCGTGCCTGAAACTTTAAAATAGCATGTTGCACATACTGACGACCAAAAAATGTAGAGCTGGAGATTTTGAGATCCCCTCTAGGTTCATTGTGATAGTTTTCTGCCAATCGTTTTGATTTATTGAGCAAATTTCGTAATTGTTTTGCTTGATTAACCATTTCAACGCCAGCTGCAGTTAATGATAGTGAGCGTGTAGTTCGATTCAATAAATGAACGCTAAGCTCTTGTTCAAGCTTACCTATTTGTTTAGAAATAGCAGATCTATTGACATTTCTATGCTCCGACACCTTTGTAAAACTACCTAACTCAGAGACTTCAAGTAAAAGTAGTAATCGACTTGCAAGGTCCATAAACACCTCATTGTTTCCTATTTGGAAACAGTATAGTTCATTTTAGCTTGTTTTTAGACACCTTATTTACGCTTAATATAGTTTCTTAAATTCGAAGAGAGACAAATGTTGTCTCTGTCCTGACTACCTTAAAAGGAACATTATGATGAAAAAACTAACGATAACCCAAGAAGCTGGCGTGGCTACAGTTCTAATTAAAAACCCTCCAGTGAATATTTTGACTATTGACTTAATTAATGAGTTAAACGCATTTATTCTTTCATTAAAGGATAACCGAGAAACTAAAGCTGTTGTTTTTAAATCGTTCCATGAAGCTTTTTTTATAGCTCACTTAGATCTTAATATTATTAACGGCACTCAAGGCGGACAAGCTGCCTCAATTGAATTCAACCATATGATAGCCAACATTAAAGCAATGAAACAGCTATCTATTGCTGTCGTTGATGGTGTGGCGCGTGGTGGTGGTAATGAATTTGTTATGGCATGTGATTTAGCATACGGGACTGAAAATTCAGCTTTCGCCCAGCCAGAGTTATACATCAACATTCCAACAGGAGGACAAGGTGCAGTTCAGTTTGCTCGACGTTTAGGAAAAGGTAAAGCACTTCAGGCATTACTATCTGGTGCTGACTTTAGCGCACAACAGGCCGAAAAATTAAATATCATTACTCAGTTTATTCCTAAAGCAGATCTTGATGCATTTTTAGCACAATTTTTTGCAATTGTCGCTGGTTGGGAAATTCGTGACATTGTGATGTACAAGGAAATTATAACGGCTTCTATAATAGACGAGGATGTGGGCTCTGAACTTGAATTGCGTTACTTTCTAGAACGAGCAAAAGAAGAGAAAACTCAAACACATATAACTGCATTTCTTAAACATGGAGGGCAAACAGAAAGAGAAGCCTATGACATACAGGGGATATTTATCGACACAGCTGTAGAACTTTCAAGTTAAGATTAAACATAAAAAAAGCACTTGATTAATTGCATAATCAAGTGCTTTTAGACAACTAAATGTTGTTATGTGTTTTCAATAGTTAAGGCATTTTATTAATATGACTTAGGTAACCCCAACACATGTTCACCCAAATAGTTTAGAGTCATCTGCTGAGTTACCGGTGCTAAGCGGAATAACTGACATTCTCTAAACCAACGTTCAACGTGATATTCGCGGGCAAAACCACAACCACCTAACGTTTGCATTGCATGATGAGTAGCTTCTAACGCAGATTCTGCGGCAAGCCATTTCGCCATATTGGCAACATCCCCAACTTCTTTATCTGACTTACCATCATCGTATAGAGTAGCCGCTTTTAATACTTGCCCCCACGCAGCTTCAACTTTTGCATATGCCGCTGCTAATGGATGTTGTACTGCTTGATGAGCACCTATTGGCTGGCCAAACACATTACGCTCTTTGGCATACTCAATAGCATGTTCAAGAGCAAGCTTTGCCGTACCACATGCGCCTGATGCAATTAAAATACGTTCAGGATTAAGTGTACCTAGTAATTGATAAAAGCCCTTACCTTCTTCGCCTAACAGGCAATCTTTTGATACGCGAACGTTATCAAAGAATACCTGGAACGATTTGTAGTAATGGTAACCGTGCTTATCAATAGGTGTGTAGCTAATACCTTCCGCAGGCAGGTCGACTAAAAATAAAGAAATACCGGCAGCTTTATTTTTTACGTCTTCTTTCTTAGTTGTACGAGCAACAATAAGAACAGCATCGGTATTGTCGATATTAGTAATAAACCACTTACCACCGTTAATGATGTAATCATCACCGTCTTTTTTGGCAAAGGTTTCAATGTTTAATGAATTAGTTCCGGCATTCGGCTCAGATAAAGCAAATGCACAGGTTTTTTCGCCAGCAGCAAATGCAGGTAAATATTTTTCTTTTTGACTGTCGTTGGCATGATGAGCAACAGACAAGTTACCAAGTAGACCAAATAAATAACCCAATGCAGGACCGCCACCACCGCCGCCACGACATAACGCTTCCATCGCTAAAGCAACATCGGTTAGACCAGCATCGGCACCGCCCCACTTTTCAGCAAGTGGCAAACCGAAGAAGCCTAATGAACCAATTTCGTCCATAAACTCTTGCGGGTATGCTTTGTTTTCGTCTTTTTCACGCCAATATTCTGGGTCATATTTTTTAGCAAGATCAGCGGCCATATCGGCGATCATTTGCTGTTCCATAGTTAAATCAAAATTCATAATATTTTCCCATTTAACCTAAAAGGCATTTAAACCAGTGATGGCACGGCCAATCATCAGTCTTTGGATTTCATTGGTGCCTTCGGTAACACGGAAAACTTTTGCTGCACGTGCCATATATTCAACAGGGAATTCACGGGTAACACCATTACCGCCATGAATTTTTGTGGCTTCATCAACAATTTCGCAAGCTAAATCAGTACAAAACCATTTTGCCATCGCAGAATCGATATCAGCACGTTTTTTCTGATCAATTGAACTTAGCGCTTTATACGCCATTAATTTACCGGCTTCGATTTTTGTATACATAGTTGCTAGCTTATCTTGCACGATTTGTTTTGCTGCAATAGGCTTACCAAATTGTACTCTATCTAGTGCGTACTGCACTGCTTCATCAAAAGCTGCTTGCGCAATGCCCATCGCCATTAAGCCAACAATTGGACGAGACGATTGCAATAGGGTTAACAACATTTTCAAGCCTTGACCTGGTGCTGCAACCATGTTTTCTTTTGGCACACGACAATTATCAAAAAACACTTGTGCAGTTGATTGGCTGTTTAGCGCAGTTTTATCAATGTTAGTAGTTTCATAGCCATGCTCTTCACGGTCAACTAAAAATACTGCGAGGCCGGTTTCATCGCCTTCGGTAACGTTAACCAACACATACATAAAGTCTGAGTAATCACCGCTTGATATCCACATTTTTTCGCCGTTGATAATAAAGTGATCATCACCATCTGGTTTAGCACGACAAGTAGCAGAAGAAATATCAGAGCCAGTGCCTGGTTCAGAGATAGCAACCGAAGCAATCAATTCACAATTAATGAAGCCTTCAAGGTATTTACTGCGCAGTGGCTCAGGCGTACCTGACACCATTTTACCTGAGGCAAAATAAATTAATGTAGTAATGGCGATATCAGGCGAAACTTTGGCTAATTCATGCATCATTAAACCAAGCGTAACAGCGTCCATATCAAAGCCACCAAGCTCTTCTGGTAAGAAACCATTTACTACGCCAAATGGGGCTAGCTTTGCTTGAATTTCTTTAGCTAATTGTGTTGGAATGTATTTGTCGCGATATTCATCAGCAATAGGTTTAATTTCTGCTTGTAAGAACTTTTTAAAACTATCTACGGCGATAGTTTGCATTTCGTCTAATGAAAAATCCATTGTGGCCTCATTTGTTTATCACTGACCTATTGGCTATAAACTTGTTTTCTATAGTGATCAGTATTTTAGAATACAAATGATAATAACGCCTATGGCTGACATTGGTTTATCAAAATGAGCATAGCGATTGCTATGTATGTAGTAATGGTTGATGTTATCTATTAGATCCTGAAACAAGTTCAGGAATTAGTATGGTTTATAAAGCAAAAAATCCTAGCAAGGCTAGGATTTTTTTAGTGCTCAAGTATCGATTTAATTAATCGTAATCAAAAGCAATCGTTTCAGGCTTGTCCCATAAATCAATTTCATCTTGAACAGAAACTGATAATGGACGACGTGCTAAAATTGCGCCTTCGTTTGTAGGTACAACATATTCCCATAATGGTGCTGGCATTTCAGTGCCCTCTGGACGACGACGCATATTGTTACGCTCAGATGGGTTAACACTGTCGATAAGAGCTTCAATTTTTTGCTCAGTAATATCTAATACTTTAGCAAGCTTTGATGATGCTTCTTTAACGAACATTTCACGTGCATCCCACACTGATTGGCTACGAACGCCTGATGCTAATAATTCACACTCAGATGAAGCTTTCTCAGTACCAAACCATGCAATGGCTGCACCTAATCGGTGAGCGATTGCGCCAATAGCTTCTTGCTTTTCTTCGTCAGTAAATAAAGTAAACCAACCATCAGAATTAAGACGGTGGAAATAACATTCTTTACCAAACGCAGTCATCATTGGTGCAATGTCTGAATGTGAGCCATCTTTAAACGTGGCCATTAAACGCCAAACGGCAAGTTCTGCTATGTATGTTGTTAGAATATAATCACCGTAGCTTTGCGGTGGATTATCTAGCATATCCATATTATGAACTTCTACGGCTTTACGACCAAATTCTATTTGAAAATCTGGTAAGTTATTTTCTTCTTCTAAATAACGAAATAATGCGCGGGTATGGCCCCAAGTATCTTGCGACATTGCACCTAGTGCAGTTGCATCTTGAAGGTTGCGGCTGTTCATTAAGCTGCGTGTATACCAGTGACCTAATACCCACTCTGTATCTGCGATACAAAGTAATTCAGCCATTAAATTCTTTTCTATAGTCATTTCTTTCACCTATGTTATCTGCTCTTCCTGCCCATGGTTTTAATAAGCCAAACGAGCAGATATATAAATTTTTATTTCATTTATGATAATTTTAAACGTTACTCGGGCATCTTATGTTGCCACTTCATCCAACCGAAGGTTTGTTTACAACCATTACACTTGAATAAAATTTCCGAAACCGTTCCACCAAAAGGGCTTGCTACCTGTGTGTCTTCAGATTTACACCATGGACACGCTACAGTTTGATCGTATTCATCTTTAAAGATTTTCGAATCATGCTTTTGTTTTGGTTGTTTATCAGTAGTCATTATGCAAAACCGATTGGCGTATCTTCTTTACCAATAATGCCAAGAATGTGATCTTGACGAACACAACATAATTCTACCCAAGGTTTTTCTGAATAGGTCATGTAGGCTTGTGCTCTGGCTAAATCTTCATTCAGCGCGTAGATACAGCCTAAGTGGCTCAGTTCTTTATCTATTTTTTCACGACCGAATACTTCGTAAACACTAGCATCGGCTTTATGATCAAGCTTGCTCATAATTAAATCTTCTCTGTTAGAGTTATCGCAAAGCAATAACTAATAATTTTTAAATCACGTATCCGTGACGGGCTGCACGCTCGCGAGCTTCTTCGGTGATGTGAGTGCGATCCCATTGATGGCCCCACTCAACTTTTACTTTTACTGTATCAACACCGTCTAAGTCACCAACACGCTTGCGTATATCAGCCATCATCAACTCTAATGCTGGACAACCGATACAAGGTAAAACCAATCCAACATAAATGCCTTTATCAACGGTAGCTTCTACACGCTTAACCATTCCCATATCAAGAATGTTGACACCCATGTGTGGGTCAATAACTTCCTTCAAAGCAGCATTAATTTGTTGTAATTGTTCGTTTACCAAAATGACGCACCCCATTCTTCACGTTGTAAACGTTCATAAATAGCTGGACGCATGCGACCACCTTTTTTCATGTTGCCAACAACATCTGACCATTCACATTTTTCCCAAATCCAATCGCCAGTTTCACGATCCCAAGTCATTGGGTATGGTAAATCTAATATGTATTTACCTTCATCTTCATCAAAGTGAGCAGGTACTTCACAACCAATACGTTTTGCTAAGTTACAAGCAGATTGTAACCATTTATCGCGCATTTCATCGTTTGACCATTTACGCACACCGTAAATTAATTGGTCCATTTTACCTTTCATTGCATCCGGACGGCCGTACCAAAAAACACCGTGTGGGAATACCCAATCAACAGCTTCTTGTACCATGGCACGAGTTTCTTCGTTGTAGTTCCAATAGAACTCCATCCAGTAAGAGCCGTGACGCATGTGGAATGCTTCTTCAAAGTTTACTTTTTTCAAGGCACGACGATATGGGGCGAATGAACAATGTAATTCGATGTCCCATGTAGTGTAACGACCCGCTCTATCTAGGAAAGCTTGCGCTACAACAAAATAGATGTAGTTTTTGATTTCAAACTCAAGAACAGGCATTGACCAGAACTTCTCAGGTGGACGCTCAAATGCTTCTTTGTGCATATCTACACCGAAACGCTCCCACAACATACCTTGCTGATGTGCATGGCCAACTTCATCTTGAATAGAGCCAGAAATTGCCATTTTAGCGCCTAAATCAGGAGCATTTACATAACCCGTTTGTGCCCAGGTAAGTACAGTTACTTCGCCTGCTGCAGCTATCTCTAGGGTATTTTCTAATACTTTACGGTAACGAGGTGTAAGCTCATCAATATTTTCAATTAATTCACCCGACTTGATTCTATCAAGTAATGCTTGTTCAGCAGGATCATCGGCAACCATTTCTGGTTTTGCCATTGGTCGAATAACTGTTGATTCCATCTGTTGCTCCAATTTATAAGGATATTTATTATCTTGGTTTTCGTTTAATTACTTCTAATCAAACTTCATGGCTATAAAATTAGCAGCCATTCACACTTATTTCGAACACTTTTACCATTGATAATAATTATATGACTCAACTCTAAAAACAATCATTAACCATTGTTTTTATTAAACATTATTTGTTTTTATTGTCATTATTTTTTGATAGATAAGCATTTTCAACTTGTCATTTTAGGCGTAAGAGGTATCACAAATATGAATGAAACCTTATTTTTATTGTGGAATTGAATTAATTTTTAATAATGTCTCTTAATTAAGTTTAGCCTTTTGAAGCAAAAAAGCCTGAATATTAGCGTATATTCAGGCTTAAAGAGTGGGGATGATAGCTTTAAATTATGCGAATAAATGTATACCCACTAATATTAATACCGCAAATAAAACCGTTTCAGCGGTTATCAATACAACGGGCTTCCAACCAACAGAGACAATCTGTTTTAACGATGTTTTCACCCCAATAGCGGCAATAGATACCACCAAGCACCAACTAGACAGTGTTTTTATTACTGATGCCACCTCTACCGGAATTAAACCAATATTATTTAATAACGCCAGCACGAAAAAGCCAATTAAGAACGTTGGAATAAATGTAGATACACCACCTTCCATCTTGCTATCTCGCTCTTTAAAAGCAAAAAAGATGATCATTACAATAGGTAGTAATAGCGCAACTCGTAATAGTTTAATGTAAGTGGCAATATCTCCGGCCTCAGGTGATATCGAATAACCTGCCCCTACAACTTGTGCTACATCATGAATAGAGCCGCCGATAAACACCCCGGCTAAATCATCGGGTAAGCCCAAGTAAGAAACAATTAGCGGATAAACCACCATAGCTATTGTACTAAGGGTGGTAACGCCAATAACAGTTAAGGCAAAGAATTTTTCTTCGTATTCTTTTTTCGGTAATACCGTAGAAATAGCTGCGGCAGCTGAAACGCCACATACCGCAACAGAGCCAGCTGACAGAACACCAAATACTTTCGACAAACCAAGCACTCGAGAAAACATAACGCCGAACGCTATCATTATTGCCATAGACACCATTACGATCATCGGTGGTGTAATGCCTAACGACACGATATCTGAAAATGCAATGCGTACACCTAACAAGGCAACAGCAAAACGTAAAACGGCCCGCGATGAAAAATTAACGCCTGCTTGATGCTTGGGAGATTCGTATAAAAAATGTAATGCCAAACCCAGCAATAACGCGAATAACATTACAGGGGCATCATAACGAGTAGCTAACGCCCCAGATGCAATTGCGATGATGACACTGATCGCCACACCAGAATAGTGGGACTTACATGTTGTCAGAAAGTTGCTAAGCAAACCTGCCTGCTCAGCTTGGGTTTCGGTTGTCATCTTCTCTACCTTGGAATACTTTATTTATCATTATGATTGAAACCATACTTAATATGTTAATGATTTATATTATCGATAACAGCAAAACTGTTTCTATATCAACAAAAAGGGGTCAGTACCCTTTACTATTTAATATAGTAATGGGTACTGACCCCTTTAAAAAGACTATTGCCAAATTAGCTTAAAAGATCTCGGGCAATGATCACTTTCTGAATTTCACTAGTACCTTCATAAATTGAGGTTATACGAACATCCCTTGCCATTCGCTCTAGCGGATATTCTTTAATATAACCTGCACCGCCCATTAATTGCAGTGCGTCATAACAAGCTTTGTTGGCTTTTTCTGCAGCAAACAGTTTTGCCATAGAAGCTGCAGTACCAAATGCACCACCTTGCTCTTTAATGTGTGCAGCTTGCATAAGTAATAAACGAGCCGCTTCCATATTGGTATAGTTTTCAGCAAGCATCCATTGTAAACCTTGGAAGTTACTAATTGGTTGATCAAATTGCTTACGCTCTTTGGTGTACTCTTTAGCGTAATCTAGTGCGGCTAAACCAATACCTAAGGCTAATGAGCCAATACCAATACGACCGCCAGCTAATTCACCAACAGCAACACCAAAACCTTTATTTTCGGTGCCCATTAATGCACTTGCCGGTACTCGACAATTATCAAAATTTACTTCATTGGTAGGAGACGCTTTTTGGCCCATTTTATCTTCACATTTACCAATGGTCATGCCAGGCGTACCAGCTTCTACGATAAAGCATGAGATACCCCTACCTTTTCGAGCTTCACTATCAGTAACGGCCCAAACTACAAATACACCGGCAAATTCACCGCTGGTAATAAACAGTTTTGAACCATTTAAAATGTAGTCATCACCATCTTTAACTGCTGTGGTTTTCATACCTGCGGGATCAGAGCCTGCACTTGTTTCTGTTAAACAAAAACCACCAGCTAAATATTCACCTGAACAAATTTTAGGAAGATATTTTTGCTTTTGCTCTTCGTTACCAACCGCTTGAATAACCTCGGCAACCATATTGGTTACTGACGTTGTAACCGCAGTTGACGCACACGCTCTAGCAATTTCAGTAATCGCTAAAGAAAAGGCTACAACACCCGCTTCAACGCCGCCATACTCGGCTTTAATATTTAATCCCATCAAACCAAGCTCTGCTAACTGGCTTATATTCTTTTTAAAGGATTCTTGGTCGCCTGTTTCATCCAAGTGCGCAGCATTAGGTGCTAATTCAGATTCAGCAAATTTCTTTACCATATCCTGAATCATCATTTGTTCTTCGGTTAAAGAGATGTTCATAGTCTTTCCATTTATTTTTAAACGAGGGTCAGAGTCAAGTTAATTTAGTGAGTAAACCTGACTCTGACCCTAGTATTTATGTTTGTTAGTATTGTATGGTATTTTGCGCAAAAAAAAAGGTCAAAACGGGTAAAGTAATGACCTAAATCTATTTATCGATTATCAATATATTGATAATCAGCTATGCCAAACTATAAAATTATGCGTGCGCGTAAACCGAAGATCACTTGATCTTCTTCATTACTAATTGCGCCATTCCGTACGTACTGTACATCAGGGATTAACTCTAAGTAATCTGTCACTGGTATTTTGTAGTAAACCTGGCCGATGTATTGATTTTGATCGGTACCAAAGGCTTCTTTATTTACTTTGCCCCAGTTCGCGGCAACGCCTAACGTGTCACCCTCTTTAAGCAAACCATAATAACCGGTACCAATAGATAAAGACTGCTCTAGCATTGGCGCGCTACCTTCTGCTACACCACCACGAATAAATGGCATCCATTTACCCATCATGAAACTTGCTGAAAAGTTAACACCTTCACTATCATCACCAGAGGCATTGTTATCATGACGAGTACCGCCATCTTGATGCCAATAAGTAACGTGCACATTATCTAAGTAAATACGGCTTTTTCCTGCGCCGGTATAACCTAGTTCAATTGATTTATGATGTTTTTCATCATTTAGAAATTTATCAACGTTATCGCTCATCTCTTCTAAATCAGACATACCTGACGCGTCTGCAATACCACCTAGTACATATATGTTGTCGGTGATCATATGCGCTGCAGCCATACCAAATGCCGCATCATCTGGTAGTGCCATTGTGCCGCTACCGGTTGAGAATACTAAGTTAGAAAAATCGGTCCATGGTGATGCTTGAGCATAGGCATCAAGGTAATCGGTAATATCCATAAAACCTGCCCAAACTACGGTATTGCCGTCATTAAAATTTTGACGCCAGTAAAGGTTGGTTACACGAGCACCTTGATCGTTAAATGCTGCTCCAGACAAGCTCGCCATACCGATATTATTAATACCATACATCTTAGGCGCTTCGTCAGTGTAAGCGTGGCGATGTTCAATTTTAAAGTTTAATGAACCGCTTTCAGTCGCAGCCCATGAGCCCATAAGACGAAAAACGCCTGATGCAGCCGAATCATCAGTACCTTCCATAGTATCGTCTGAGGCAGTACCAAAGGCGATATAATCGGCAGATAAGCTTAATCCATAATCTTCTTCAAGACGCTCTTTTATTGAGATACGCGGTGCATGTTTGTTATCTTCAATAACATGCTCGGTAGAGTCTGGTGAACCAACTTTTTGACCATCTTTGGCAAATGTTAACGGGCTAATTGCTAATGAGATTGCGAGTGCAACAGCACTTTTCATTTTAACTGACATAAGTAATACCTTGTTAACGAACCATACAATGCATAAATAGTCCGTATCTAAAGAAAGCGCTGCTCGATAGTCAATGGCAGGAGATAAACATGCTTATCAACCACCGAACAGCTAAATTTTCGCTATTTTAGTCATGAGGATGTTTTTTTAATGGTTAATTTGGGTAATAAAATTCACTGAAAACAACTTGTTACAGGAGGCTACAAAATCATCTAAATCATCAATTAAAACGGTTAATATCAGTTAACGTTATTTAACATATAAGGAGGGCCAGTTTGCTTAAAATAACCAGTTAAATTTGTTGAATTAAAGTACTATCGGTGATTATTTTTTTAAATTAATAAAAATAGACTTTTTTCAATATCGTTGTTAGTAAATCCATGGTTGTTGAGGTTGTAGTGATTTTAAAGAATCTTAAATTTTATAGCGTTTCATTATTAATGTTAGGGTTAATAGCAATACCTTTCTCATCGATTGCAGTTAAAGAACCTCTTAATCTTAGTTTTTCTCCTAAAAAAGTGAAAGCCAATAAAGTTAAACAATCAAGAAATACCGACAACTTGTACGTAGTGATTTTAACTGAGCCATCTGTTGCTACATTTAATGCAAGCAACAGTACAGGTAAAGACTCCGCGCAATTAATGGCAAATAAGTCAGATAATAAAAAACTCAATATAAGCAGTAAAGTAAACCAAGAATATCGAAATAAATTAATTTCACATCAACAGCAACTATTGGCTCACCTTAACCAACAGCGACGTTCCCAGCTAACAGCTGAGCACTCTTTCCAATTAGCCGTTAATGGTTTTACTGCTCGCCTAGAAAAAGCTGATTTAGACATGCTTAGAGCATCTGCAAAAGTAAAAATTGTACAAAAAATAAAGCCGCACAAATTATCTACCAACGCCGGCCCTCAGCATATTAATGCGCCGCAAGTCTGGCAAGGTTCAACTGGCCATGGTGCGTTTAAAGGTGAAGGTGTTATCGTTGGTATTCTTGATACTGGTGTATCAGCTAACCACCCTTCTTTTGCTGCCGTGGGGGCCGATAACTATCAACATATAAACCCATTGGGTGATGGAATATATCTGGGAGATTGCGCAATACCTGAATACCAACACTATTGTAATGACAAGTTAATCGGCATATGGAGCCACCCTTACATTACCGATTATGCAACATTTACTGGTGATGACCCTATTGGCTTAGATGTGCAGGGGCACGGCAGTCATGTAGCGAGTACAGTAGCAGGAAATGTGGTGAAGAATGTTCCAATTTATAATGTAGTAGGTGATAAAACTGAACAAAGCTTTAACCAGATAAGTGGTGTGGCACCACATGCTAACATTGTCTCTTATCAAGTCTGTGATCTCGATGGTTGCTGGCCTGATGTTGCTGCTTTAGCGGTTGAACATGCGATTGCCAACGGTATACAAGTGATTAACTATTCTATTGGTGGTGAAGCCATTAGTCCTTGGTACAGTCTTGACGCTCTGGCGATGTTAAGTGCCAGAGAAGCAGGTATTCATGTTGCTACCTCAGCTGGTAATATGGGCTCAGGTGAAAAATCTCTAATGAGCCCAGGCAATGCACCTTGGCTAACATCTGTTGCAGCTGTAAGTCATAGCAGAGCGTATTCACAAAAATCATTAACCATAGATGGTTCTAACAACGACTTTGAGACTGTTTATGGCTATGCCGCAACAAGTGGTGTAACAGCTACAATAATCGATGGTGACGAATTTAATAATGGTGACTGTTTACGTCCATTTAGCGAAGGCTCTTTAACCGATAAAATTGTTATTTGCCGACGTGGTTCTACACCACGTGTTGAAAAAGGCCGCAATGCATTAGCAGGTAACGCTGCAGGTATGGTACTAATTAATACAGTAAAAGAAGGTGAACAATTAAATACCGACTTTCACGTATTACCGAGTATTCATATTGATTACCAATCAGGGCAATATTTGATCAATTTTGCGGCTACTAATACTGATGCTACTGTCACGATATCTGACAGTGAACAAATCAATGATAAAAGTAAAAGCAATATAATTGCTGATTTTAGCTCTCGTGGTCCGGAGCCTATTTTTAGTGAGTACCTTGTTCCTCATGTTTCC
Source organism: Thalassotalea psychrophila (assembly GCF_031583595.1). Lineage (NCBI taxonomy): Bacteria > Pseudomonadati > Pseudomonadota > Gammaproteobacteria > Alteromonadales > Colwelliaceae > Thalassotalea > Thalassotalea psychrophila. The sequence continues at coordinate 1,505,119 of NZ_CP134145.1, read as the reverse complement.
GCGCCAGGTGTTGCCATCTATGCGGCAAATGCAGATAACCAACCATTTTATAGTAAAGATGAACAGCCTCCATACGCATTTTTAGATGGTACTTCAATGGCGAGTCCGCATGTAGCTGGTGCGCTAGCATTAATAGCAGGTTTAAAACCTAACTGGACACCATCTGAAGCACAATCAGCGTTAATGCTTACCGCGAATAAAGCAGTTTATAAAGCAGACTTAGAGCCTGCAGGTTTATTTGAAAGAGGCACCGGCAACATTCTCATTGATCGTGCAATCCAATCCTCATTGGTTATGAATGAAACAAGCCAAAATTTTTATAATGCCGACCCAAGCTTGCAAGGTAATATTCAATCATTAAACCTACCTGCTCTTGTGGGTAATAAATGTATGATTGAGTGTGTTTGGACTCGTACATTTAAAGCGACGGCCGCTGGTGATTTTCAAGTTTCAATCGCCAACCAATCAACTGGTATTGAGATCAGTACCTCAATTGAAAAATTTTCATTGAACGCCAATGAAGTAATTAGTATCGAGTTTCGAGGCAAAATTAATAGCGACTACCCCAGCGAATACGTTAGTGCCGATATAGTCATTGATAACAGCGAAGGTTTAGCTCGTGCAATCCTGCCGTTAATTGCTACATTCCAAAAAGGCAAATACCCCAACAACATTACCATCAATGCCCACGCTAACATTGGACAAGTTAATATTGATAATGTCGTTACCACAGCGGTTGATGAGATTTACACAACACCTTATAGCATTGCAAAGATAGATAAATACCAAATTGAGTTAAATCGGGACGATTTCGACACAACCGTTTTCCCTTACAATATTTATAACGACGATGAAACCTTTTTTGCTATTCCATTAAGCACCCATTTGGGAACCCGTTATATCGAAGTTAATATTTTATCTACAACCTCTCCAGATTTAGATTTATATATAGGCTACGATTGGAATTTTAATGGCAAAGTAGATACTGAACATGAAATGACCAGTTTAGTGTGTGAAAGTGTCTCGCCATCGGCTATGGAAAGGTGCCAAATTGATGACCCAGCGAATGCGAATTATTATGTACTAATTCACAACTACGGCGACAAAGTAAACCCAAGTAATATCGCCGACATGATTGAGTTTGAAGTTTTAACGATTAATGAAGACGACGGTTCATTGATCGCCTCGACTAATTCGCAAATTGACAATAATACTGATATTGGTTTAAACATATCTTGGAATGCCAATATGTTAAGCAATGAGCAATACATAACCGCTGTTGGATTATCTTCTACTATTGATAAGCAAGAAGATGTTGGCTTTATTCCTGTTCGTATCAGCCGAACTGCAAACAATACAGCTTTATATGCTCCAGCAACAGTTAACGCTGATGAGCAATTACAATTAAAGATATTTATCGATGCTAACCACAGTGAACAACTGTTAAACCACTTCCTCGAAATCCCTATCCCTGAAGGTATCGAAGTTCTTACGGCTTCAGAAATCTACTCAATAAGCAATAACGTATTAACTATCGATCTTGAGCAAAGTGTGGCGAGTAAAAACATTGAAATAATTATTAACTTAGATACGCAAGGTTTAGTTCTTGATCAAACACTAACACTCGATTTGAGACATAGTGTAAACAATCAATTATTGCCTGAAAAAAGATTTAATGATGTGCACTTCAAGGGATTACCTGTTGCAAAAATTAACGGTCAAGAAACCGTGCAAATATCTGCATTCGAAAATGAATCGATTAGTCTGTCGGGTAAGCAAAGTATTAATCCTACGACTACAAGGATCATTGAATACACTTGGCAACAGCGCTCTGGTCCTGCTATTTCAGTTAATGGTATGTCACAAAGTGACATAACATTCATGCTGCCATCTGTTGAAGCCGATAGCCAAGTAACCTTTGATCTGATAGTTAAAGTTGATGACCGAGAATCTACCATTGCTACCGCAACAATTAATATTACTCAGGTAAAATCGAGCACTTCAAGTGGCGGTTCTGTTAATTGGTTGTTAGTGGCTTGTATGATGTTAGTTACAGCAGTTAGACGTAAAATTTTATAGTATCTAATCATTTAACAAATTTTTTTAATAAAATTAACCATTTGATTTTTATGTAATATATCAAACAAAAATGACGTGACTTTGTGCTTTACACTTTTTAACAACTAGCTACGCTTCAATATCATACTCTCAGTGGTGACTAATTTTTAAGAGTAAGCCCCTAAAACAATAATAACTGGCTTGTTCATTACTATCATCAACGAGAGAAACTATGAACAAAAATTTAAATAAATCTTCCTTAGCTTTGTTAGTTGCTGCAACTTTAGGTTTAACAGCCTGTGGTGGTGGCGGTAGCGGCTCAGGTACGCCAGATCCAGGCAATAACAATAATACAACCAACAGTGCTCCAGTGATCACCGGAACAGCAGATACTTATGTTGATGAAGGCGCTGCTTATAGTTTTACCCCAACAGCAACTGACTCAGATGCTGGTGACACAGTTACTTTTACAATCAGTGAAAAACCTGAATGGGCAGCATTTGACGCAGATACAGGTACCCTTTCAGGTACACCAGCTCAAGGCCAAGCCGGTATTTATGAAAACATTACAATTTCAGCAACCGATGGCACAGATTCAACAGCGTTAGCACCGTTTACGTTAACGGTAAATGACATATTCTCACTTATAGGTCAATCATCGTTAACTGTTGTTGCCGATGATGAAGTAGTTTTCACACCGACCCTAAATGATGCCGAAGCCGCAAACGTTACATATTCAGTGTCAGGTGCACCTTCTTGGGCTGGTTTTAGTTTTGATACAACAACGGGTAGCTTTACTGCAAACCCAACGGCTGCTGATGTAGGTACATATACTATAGTAATTACCGCATCTACTACGACAACATCACAAACGCACACAGTTATGTTAAGCGTAACACCAGCGAGTGTTAACATTATTGGTAAAGTAGTTGATGGTTACATTAATGGTGCTAGCGTATTCTTAGATTTAAACAATAACTTTACCTTAGATGAAGGTGAACCAGTAACGGTATCTGCTGATGAAGGTGACTTTACCCTTACTGTCACAGGCGATTTAATTGAACAAATCAAACGTAGTACTTTGGTAGCTAATATTGGCGAAGGCGCCGACGACATTTCTCGTCGTGACGATGATTTTGCAGCAATGCCGTTTAAACTCTACAGCTTCCCTGTTACTGATGCGGTAAACGAAGATGGCGATTACACTGCCGTTATTTCACCTTTCACTCACTTAGTGCACCAGCAAATATTAGCTTCTGTAGGTAATAATCTTGCTGCAATTAACGACAGTATTTATGCTGATTTTAAAACTGAAGCACTAAAAAGTGTATCAACAAAATATGCAGTCGATAATAAGTGGTTAACAGTAGACTTTTTTGCCACAGATGTACCGTTATCAACCAAAACAGATCTTGCCGCTCTTGCCCAAGTGTTGGTTGAAAGGGAGCAGGCAAATACCAATGACACCGACAACGATGGTGTTGTTGATGCCAATGATGATTTACCCAATAATGCTGACTTCATCAGCGATATTGATAAAGATGGTCTAGGCGATTGTGCTACAAAAGCAGATTCTGTTACATCATGTACTGACGAAGATGGTGATAGCGACAACGATGGTATTTTAAATGATGCAGATCCGAAACCCTATGAAGCAGAAGGTCTAGCGGTATTTGATGTTGCAGCTCATGCGAACATACCTGGCTATGATATGTGTCTAGGTCTAAAAACTGATAACAGTTTGCTGTGTTTAAAAGACTACAAATGGTCTAAGCCGACGAGCCTAAAAGGATACTCGTTAAACTTTACCGCTGATGCAATCATTCAAAGCGGTGATAAAGCCGCATCAGTCGGCACTTGTGTAATGGTTGATGACGCCGGCACTAAAGAAATTTTCTGTTTAGATGGTCAAATCAAAGTATGGGCAGGAGAACAATTTTTAACCAACAATCCAACACATATGGTGATGGGTTTTTATCATATGTGTTATGCAGATGAAAGCGGCATTAACTGTTTTTCTGCGCCTGACGCATCGGTTATAAATGATACACCCGATTTAACTAACGTTCAAAACCTAGTGGCAACAGCACGTGCATCTTGCGCACTAGGCGACGAAACTATCGACACTGTTACGTCTACTGTAGTTAAATGTTGGGGTGGTGATGAGTATGAAATTACCACAGTAATGCCAGAATTTGTCAACCCGCAAGAATTATTCGCTTCAGAAACCTCGGTTTGTGTAATTGACGACAACGGCCTGCAATGTTGGGGTAACCCAGATTATACGCATAACAGTATAAACCATGCATCGACAACCATTAGTAACCTACAAATGAATAACAAGCGTGTATGTTTGATTGATGATGGAACGCCTATTTGTTACGGTCAGAGCGATCAAGTCAACTCACTCCCATCGGCCCCTGCAGATATTTATGATGAAAACAACGTACTAATTGTTGCCGAAGGTGACTATGTTGCACCAATGGAAGAAACTCTAACTCCTTATATTGAAGGCGTTCACCAAAATACCGTTTTATTAGATGCTGTAACATTTGCTGAAAACGCGGTAGCTAATTCAATTTATATCGCAGACAAAAATGTTTGTACTATCAATGAAGGGCAAGTGAGTTGTAGTATTGTTCGCTCTTGTGGCTTCTCGTTAAATGAACTAGAAGAACATGTTTGGGGTTGTAGCGATAAAACATTTGAACTTGATTTAGAGTTTGATGCTAGAACACTAACATCAGGTCCTAATGGTGTTTGTGCAATAGGCTCTTTGGACGCACAATGTACAGGAACTGGTTTTGAAGGTGAAGTGAAACCTTAGTACTAACAATAAAATAGCCTTCTGGCTAACTTTAAAAACCAGTTCATTTTGAACTGGTTTTTTTATGGTTTAAATATAACTGTGAAAACTTAAAGAGCCAACTCCAATCAATTACTCTATTTTAGATAAAACCATCGAAGACGTTAATGCATCATAATGGTAGCAATGAGACTAATTTAATCTCTTGAATGCTTGCTCATATACTTTACCATGTTCTCTTTTACCTACCGCAATCACTGTTATTGTCAAAACGTCATCTTCAAATTTATAAACTAATCTATAACCTGCTTGGCGAAGCTTAATTTTGTATAGGTTGTCTGCTCCTGAAAGTTTGTCAGGTTGAACATAAGGATTGGTTAGGCGTTCTATAAGTATCTTTTTGAATTGAGCTTGGAGCGTAGCTCCTAATTTCTTCCACTCCTTAAAAGCTGATTTTTTAAACTCAAGCTTATAAGTCATCAATGCTAACCGATATTGAAGCTTCATTTTTACGTTCTTCTACTAATGCCAACAGCTCGAGATCTTCAAGCTTCTCCATCAATAGCTCATAAGCTTTCGCGGGAACGCAATAGAAAGCTGGTTCATTCCTATTAAGCACTGCAATAGGATCTCCGTGGGCACTAGATACCACTTTCATAGGGTTGGATTTTAGTTCAGTTATGCTTGTAGCTATTTCTGTTAATATTCGAGCAGTCATTTAGAAACCTTTTTAAAGACTTTTAATCGGTCCAATTATAGGTTTTATATTGTTTTAAAGAAAATAAATGTGAACAGCAAGAAGAAAGTACAAACAGGCTAAAAAGATGGATTCCCGCTAGCGCGAGAATGACGGATTATAGTCTGGGTATTGCATCTATGATACCCATGGTGTTTTGCATTCGCTCATCCCTGAATCTTTACAAAACTGATACCATCCATGGTGTTTTGCATTCGCTCATCCCTGAACGAAAAAAATCCGCAGTAAAAATTACTGCGGATTTTGTTAAGGTTATTTACTTGCTAGTTAACTAGCATTTGTTAATTAACCAATTTTTCGTCTTAAGCCTGTTAACGCTAGCGCTGATAATGCCAACCAGCCTAACGAGCCACCGTCTGAGTCGCTTTCGCGTTCAGGCTCGGTCATTAGGTTAACGGTTACTATTTTAGCACCAGATAACTGTGGGCTTGCCATAACAACGGTAAACTGGGTTTGCTCAGTCGCATCGGTTACATTTAACTTTTTAATGTGGATGGTTTTTTCAGTTTCACCCGCAGCAAATGTTACATTGCCAAAGCTCTCAACAAAATGAGTGCCCGCAACGGCACTGCCGTCAACTGTTTTATAGTGCACTTGAATTTCACCAGTCGTTGCATCATTACGTGTTAGTGTAATTGTTGCTTGTGAGGCGTAGTAATCTACATCAATAGTTTCAGTTGCAAGCGCAATAGTTCCCGAGGCTAATTCATCGTCGTTGATGACTATATCCATAGTTTTAATATCACCTGAAACATCGGTTTCAATCATAACTTGGAATTGACTTACTCCAACATTTTGATAATCGTTAGCAAGTAATTCAACTTCAATAGTCTGCTCTACCTCACCTTCGGCGAAATATACTTGACCATTTTCCGCATTATAATGACTACCGATTTTTGCTGAGCCATCTACAAAGCTGTAATTAATCGACTGGCCACCTTCAAAATCACCACTACGGATAATTTTGATGCTAGCTGTTTGCTCGTTTTCATTGACATTAAGGGTGTTGGCTTCAAAGCTAAATGAACCAGGTTTGGCTGAATCATTGTCTTGAATAATCACCTGCGCTTTAGCGCTTGCTGGCATGTTCAACCTTTTAGCAAAAAATAGTTCCGCTTGAATGTCGGCATTTTCACGATATTGATCGTTATCAATAATACGAACATCAACACTTGTCTCACTTTCACCTGGAGCAAACTCGGCGCGAACAAATTTTGCTTTAAAGTCAACATTCTCAAGCGCTGAAAATTCATTATCCGTTGATGTAAAGGCTACTTCAACGCTCGCACTTTCGCTTAAGTCACCATCACGAACTAGCGTCACATTGGCATGTGATGTGCCCTCTAACGCTAAAAACACAGACGATTTAAAGCTTACATCGGCGCTTTGTTCAGGTTTTACACCATTGTTCGCCATAGAAGGCAATGACTCAGTAACCGCTCTAGCGTTATTATTACTTTCATCACCACACGTTTGACCTTTATAGGTAACGTTTGGTGAAGATAACACTGGAATTGGTAAAGAGTCTTGATTAAAGTCTAAGTTCATCACCGTTACTTGACCATTACATTTACTGCCATAGGCGTAATCGCTTTTTCCGCCATAATCGGTTCTTTTGTTAGCCGGTAATAGTGGATGATTCTCATAGTAAGAACGATTTACTTGCGCAAAGTTGTGAAAGAAAAAGTGTCGAGCAATATGCCTATTACGACATTGATGGCGCATTCCACCTAAGATGGTGCCATAAACAATTTCAGCTCTATCTGTTTCTTCTTTGTAAACAAAAGTAGGGCCACCTAAATCGTCTAATTTATACTCATTGCGTCGTATTCCACAGGTAAAACCGCCAGCGGGAGTAACTGCCGAGACATAATCAACACCGAAGTCTTTAATATAGTCACGCAATGTTTCTGCCCCTAAAGCGTCACCAAACATGTATTCAGCACCATGCAAGAGTTGGCGATTGCTAACTTCTTGTTTATCTTCATCGTTAAGAAAGCGACTATCTTGGCGTTCGATAAATAATGGGTTCAAATAATAATCGACACCACTGTTATCTAAAATATCTTGAGATTGGTAATGGAACCATAAAATTGACGCTCTTATCGACTTATTGCCATATACAAATTCCATATATGGTGTTGTGGTATATCCTACATCTACGTTGGTACTACCATCTTTAGTAGCAGGAACTGGTAACTTATCATTAACCAATATTTCGCCAACATTTGGAATTTTATAACCATGTAAAAACCATGCAGAACCGCCCAAAGAGTATGTATCAATAATACTAAATGATTCAGTACCGTTACTTACATCGCCAAACCAACCATTTTCATCACCTCGAATTAAGCGCAAAATATTTCCATTGCTATTAGTACCGTAAAGGTGCAATAAGCCATATTTGTATTCGATGTGAGTGGTGAATTCAAAGTCAATATCATCAACACTAAATGCTAAAGTTGATGAACCAGATGCTACGTACTCATTGAAAAACTCATGGGCTAAGTCGAGTAAATCAAAGTCACTGCCTTCAGCCTCACCAGCTTCAATTTCAGTGCCTAAAGTAATGCCCATATCATCAGACATTACCAGCGCACTATCGGGATAACTGGTATCGATTATTGTTCCAGCATCATCTTGTGCTGTTTGATCAAGTGCTTGCGCAGAATGAGTTGCTAACGCTACCGATAAAGCGATACCAGATAATTTTATTAATTTCATATTTTTCTCCAGAATTGGGCAACGCCTTACGCTGCCCAAATGCTTTAACCGTTTACTTTGCGAAATCTAAAACCTGCTACAATAGCAAGCATCATCAAGAAGCCAAAACTACCACCTGAAGAATCATCGCTTTCGCCCTGCTCTTCAACTAGCTCATCTGAGTCTGTTGACTTCTCATCTTTAGTAGTACTACAACTGTTGCCGTCGTAATTTGCTTTAGCCACAACATGAACATTGATATCTTTAATAACAATATCATTTTCATTGTTCATATCAGCCACTTCGACAGATACAGTGGTATCACCTCTAAAACTACATTCCGCATTAATTGTTAATAATGCGCCTGACTCATTACCGTCAACATACACATTTAAATTATCACTGAAAGCAGCAACAGTATTCGCTGTTAAATTGGAGTCAGCATAAAACACCGGTACTTTAATCTCACTCCCCTGCTGAACAACAATGTTGTTAAAGTCAGCAATGGTAATTTGACTAGGAACACTAATAATGTATGTTTCTTCTTTATGAACAGAATCAACCGTGTGCTTTAAGCTTAACTCTAAGTCTTGTCCGGCACTTTGTTCATCAATACGTAACCAGAAAGTAAAGTCACTGGCACTATAGTCAGGGCCGTAATAGTCATAACAAATTACTAAGTCATCAAATAACACTTCTTCAAGGTTGTTGTAAGCGAAGAACTCTCTGCGTGGTGCTTTAATCAGGCCAAAGAAATGCACATCTGATTCAAGACCTTGTAAACCAACGGTATCATTGCGATTAAAGCCATCATCAGCCGGAAGCATATTTAAGTTATCGTAGGCATACATAATTTCATATGCACCTGGTCGATAGCTATGTTCTAAGTCAAACCATGCTTGGAAGTCCATGCTGTCGTTGTAGCGAACGTCAGCGTTTTGAGTAAACGCATTGTCCCACTCAACCAGCACTTTATATTCGATACCATCAGCGAAAAGCGCCATGGTCATACCTTCTACCGAGTTTACATTTTCACCGATAATTAGATCTTTTTTCTTGACCGTTTGATTGTATTTCAATCCTTTACGCCACATTGGCGCCATAAAGATTTCATTTTGAGGCCATAATCCGGGTCCAAAACCTAATGGATCACGATCAATACCCATGCCAGCACTAATAAAACCTTTTGGTGACATTTTAAACTCAGTATGACGACGAGGACCGTCATACAATGATATGTCGTAGCCACGACTATCAAAGTAAAACAATTGTTCCAAATCAACGTAGGTGTCTTCATCTTTCATCGTACGAGCAAAACCAGGGTTTAACTTAACTATGTCTAAGTAGCCACCATTGCTGTGTGTACCATCAGTGTAAGGACCAACACCCGGGGTACGACATTGTGGGTTATAGTTATGACTGCCATCAATTACGTACGGATGATTCGCATTGTTAGGATCTTCCGGATTAATGTTGGTGGTCATTACATATCCTTTACCTAAACGATGAGTATTAGGTTGATATAAGTTTAACTCTAATCCTGCTGCATCTTCAGTTTCACTGTAGCCCGTCACAAATCGCGGATCTCCGCTGATCGCATTACGCACGTAGCTTACACCTTCAGGCAGATCAAGTTTTACGCTAACAGGGCGATCGTAACCCGACAAGTTTTCAGCAACATTTAGATTAACTTTAACGTAGCTACCAGGGCCTGCAAAAATATGACCATCGTCTGAATCTAATTGTTTAGTACGGTGAAAGTTTAACGATACCGGTTGTTCTTTACGATATAAACGAATTGGTACAGTGCCCATATCAGCCGCTGTCGCATGTTCATTAGAATATATTTCAGCAACAGCATAACTTGCGTGATCAGATTTCATTGGTAGGCTATAGGTTAAGTCCATCTGTAGAACGCCCTGTGCAGGGTTTACTTCAGTAGGTGCTTGTAACAACATGTTCGTTGACATATCTTCTGACACAATGGATACAGCATAATCAAACGTATCCCTGATCCAAGTAGATTCCCTTGGAGCCAAGTCATTTACGTTTTGCATTAATATCCAGTACTTACCTGGTTGTGGGTCTATTACATAACAGAAGTTATCTAAGTTTTGCGCAAACGATGCACAAGTAATTTCATGAGTACCATTAACAATACCTGGTTCGACGATATCACGGCCAACAACCATCATTAATGTACCTGACAAACGGTTTAACTCAGGGGTAGTTGCAGCATTAGTCGACACTTTACGTAAAGTATCAATGCCCAACATTTTTGTGCCTTCTGGTACATCAACCCAAATTAACTTAGCTGACTTATTATTATGAGCAGACTTATAGTCAAAATTTAGTTTAGTTTCATCAAGTGCTAATTCCACTCGGCCGATCCAAGTTTGACCTAAACCCGGTGACGTTTGTAATTCAATTTCGCCAAAGCTAGATGTTGCTAACTCACCGTTTGAATCACTGTTAATGTAGCTCACGTTATCTTGATGATATAGCTTAGTGATCATGGTATCAGTCGCCATCGCTGGCATGCTTAAATCAATAGGGAATTTGCCCACATCTGCACTAGCTTGTGCACGTACAAGCGCAGGTAAACGATCTACATCTAAAGAAACACCAACTGGTATTCTTAACTCTGGAATAGTTGAATCAGTTGCTATTAAACGTACCTCACCGCCTGTGTAACCAACACCGTTGATGATGCTGTCATATTGAGCCTTTGAAATGCTTCGGTCAATTTTAGCAGTAAACATGATAGTAACTTTATCCCCTGCTTCCACATCAAAGCTATCTAAAGATGCTTCAATTTGTACTGCAGATTCCAATTTATCAATCTCTACTTTCCAACTACCTGCACGTTTTGCAGTGAAGGTACGTAACCAGGTACAGGTTTCAGGACAACTTCCATCGAATAAATAAGGCATATTCAATTGACGCGCATCGCCTCCAGCATTCGGGTTAGCTGCTTTCATATTTGCTAACGTTTCGTCTAGCACAAGACCAGTGTTAGTCGCTGCTTTTAAATCAATAAGACCAGTACCTACATGCCAAGAGCTAACATTGATTTTAGCTAAATACATTACGACTTCTTCCATCACAATGTTGTTATCTTCATCATAAATAAGCTCACCATTTTCATCGAGCTTAGCTTGTAATAACACTGAACGTGAATGATCTGGATTATTCTCATCGTATTGATCTTCATCAATGTAAATTGTACGGTAAGCCACTTCGCTCGCCGTCATAGTCAATGCAGATTCGCGCTCATGCTCAGTCCAATTTGGACGTAACTGTTTAAATATCGCCATACTACCTGTAACGACAGGCGCCGCCATAGACGTACCATTACTAAAACCAAAATCAGCTGAATTCCAACCTTTATCTAGTAACGTATTATCACTCCAAGCAGCAAAAACATGCACACCAGGGGCCATAACTTGTACCGGCATTAGATCTTTAAAGTAATAATGAGGGCCTTTTGAGGTAAAGTTTGCTAATACATTATCGATCCGATCGTCATCTTCTTCGATTCGTTCAATATCAAAATATTCGCTGTGTAGTGTGATACGACGGTCACGCATTAAATCGTTAAGACTACCTGCGTCTGCGTTGCCTTTAAAGAAAGGTGCAAAATCATCTACCCATGAATCTCTATTAACATGTACATATGGAATTTTACTTGGGAAACGGTACATACTGTTATACAACAAATAGTCATTGTATAGCACAACAGATGCTTGATAATCGTCTTCGTTACGTTTTTTAAGTAGTGCGGTTTCTTTTGCCGCAGCAATAACATTATCAGATTTTGCTTTTAACGAAATATTGTCGCCATTACCACGTGCACAAAATACTACAGCGTCATCAAAATCATAGGCTTCTGCTACAGGATTTGCAGGGTTACGCCACTCGCTTAAATTTTCACAATACTTATCACCTTCAAACACTCTCATTTCAGGTGTCTTACCAACCGCATTTGCTTGCACAGATGCTGATTGTTGAGATTGCGTTAATGCAGTTAATGGCGCATCAACTTTATAGTTAGTAACAATTGGACGAGAACTTATTACACCAAAGCCTTGAATTTCAGATACTGGACCAGTGCTATTTTCGTAACGTTCGTAGTTTTCATAATCTCTATCCGCTGGCGCACGTACACGACACTGACCAATAGTTGGTTGATCAATCGTTGAGTTTTCACCATCACCATCTCTATCTTCTGGTACACAGTTTTCTTCTTCAGAATCTTCACAGGTGTCACCGTCATGATAGATGATAGATTGTTTATTATTCCAGACTAGACCATTACTAAACTCTGTTTCCATGTACGTTTCAACACCGTAGGCACAAACGATACCTTTAGAGCCACCTAAACGACCACGGTAGTTAGGGTGAGCATCATCAACGTCAATTTCTGGACAGTAAAAGCGCTGGCTAGAATATTGTCTATATGGAGAGCCTTCATCAGTTAATGAAGGGAATACCGCATCATCATCTGACAAACAAATAGATTCACGCGTTGTATAGTTTGTTGGTACATCACGGTTAATATCAAGACAACCCCAATCCTGGCCTGATGACACTTCATCTTGACCCACCCACTCGGTACCAATTAAACAATTGGCAGGGTTATGCTGGTCGCCAATATCAACGTTGCCAAAACTATCACACTGTTTGGTGTCTGGGTCACGAAATTCATCGTCAGTACACTCTAAATAACATAAGTCATCTTCAAGTAATTCATAACCTTGCTTACACACCAGACCTTCAGAACAATCATCGTTTACACACGCGCCCATAAATTCGGCAAGTATCGCTTTACCGTTTTCGTGTTCACCGGAAATATTGTACCAACGTTTAGTCAAAGAAATGTCAAAAGGGATGTCGTCAATACTGGCGATAATGTCAGCGCCACTTTTCATTTCTTCTGAGTTAACGGCCATTTCACGACGGTTAGTTTGTGTCGCACCCACAGTTAAGATCCAAGGAGCAGCATGCTTAACAGTACCTTGATAACCTGAGTTACCTGCTGCAACAGCAATGTGCATACCAGATTCGCGGGCCGATAAGAACGCCTGACCTATTGGGTGTTCCCATGAATCATAAGGGTTACCACCTAGTGACCAGTTAAGAACGTCTACACCATCTTTGATTGCATCTTCTAACGCTAAAACCATAACGTCAGCTAAACAACCTGCATAACCTGAGTTAGCGTTAGCTGAGATACATACTTGATAAGCAATAACATTGGCGCGCGGTGCAATACCTGAAACATCACCAATAGGGCCTCTTGACGCAGGAAGACCTGGACCGTTAATTTCACGGTTTAAATGCATCACGTTTTTAATCGCGTTACCAGCAGCTGTACCAGCAGTATGAGAGCCATGACCAGCGTGATCTTCACCAACAGGTGGTACCGCATAGTAAGTACGATCTTGCATATACAAGTCGCCATATTCCAGCTCGTGCTGATCCATCACATGATCAATTAACGCACGTTCTTTATATTGGTTAGTTAACCGTTCGTAAGAACGAACACCGATAAGCTTATCGTTACACATATGTTCGAAACCATATGTCAAACAATCGCCAACATAGTTACCGTCACCCCAAGGGTTGATATGGTCATATGGATCTGCTGTTTCCCAGGTAATACCGCTGTCGTCGGTATAAAACTTACCGCCGCCAAAGTCCATAAAAGAAGGATGGTCAGTATTAATACCGGTATCGGCTACACCAACAATAATACCTTCACCTTTAGCCCCTAAATCCCAGTAATGTTGAGTACCAATGATATCGTGTACACCACGAACACCATTGACCGCATCCACTAACGTTTGGATTTGATGAGCAGTTACACGATGAATGCTTTTAACCGAGGTTAATTCAGCAAGCTCTGCTGCATTATCTTGAGTAATTGACGTGGTAAATGCATTTACCGCCACACCGTATTGAGTATTCGCTTGAATATTAAAGCCAAAACCATTGGCTTGTTGAATAAAAGCTTGTTGTTTCGTAGTTAAGTAATCTTCATATTTAGCAACACGATGTTGATAATCACTCGATGACTTTAACGTTTTTAAGTTTACTTCAACGGCTTCGCTAGAATTAATAGAACTACCATGTTGCTCATTGGCAACAGTGCGCAAATGCGTTGCGGGCAAACCAGGAATGCCACCAGTGTATTGCGCTACTGGCTCGTCGTGTAACACAACGAAGTATTCCTGAATACCTTCAATCCCGTCTTCTGGGGTAAATTTAACGATCTGATTAAATTTTTGGTTAACGCCCTGCGTTGTCGGTAAACCGTTTACACGGTTAACCTGTGCAGTTTTTGATTCTGAAGTACCATTTAATTCAAACGTTTCAAACGCTGGTTGCTGCTTTAAATTTGCAGGCAAGCCAGAATCTTGAATGTTAGGTAGAGCAACAGTGTTCTCTACCGTGGGTAAGGTTACCGCTGCAGCTGCTGCACTACCCATATATAGAGTAGAGAACATTGCAATAGCTATTTGCTTAATTTTCACCTTATTGACCTCTCTTTCAAGAGCCGCCTTTTGGCCGCTCGTAATAAAATTTATGTGATTGATTTAACGACTTAACTAACCATTAAAAATTGTGTTCAAAACCTAAGTAAAATTCACGACCAATTGCTGAGCCTGCGTAGGCACCAATGTTGTACCAAGGCCATTCGTGAGCTAAGAAGGTGTCATCTTTAGGAGACTTTTCATCGAATACGTTATTTACCGTAAAATTGACTCGAGTGTCTCCTTCATTGAAGGCATAACCTAGTACCAAATTGGCAGTAACATAAGGATCTAAACGTTTTTGTGACGTTTTCTTTTCAGCATTCTCAATTGGCTCTCCTTCGCTATCTACTGGGTTTTCATCTTCATCAAGTACATAATCAATCTCTTTGCCGGTGTCTTTATCAAATAGCGCATCATTACCATCGGCGTTTTGCACAGGTTGTGGACGACGCGGGCCTAAACCACTTTTATAACGCACATTCATCGATGCCGATAAACCATCCTTATACCAACCAACACTGCCGATAACGGTATCGATTGCTTCCGGGTTGCCTAACAAGTCATGTAATTCTCTTGGTGGTGTGCCGTCGCCTTCAATCGTATCGCGTTGAGTACTAATGATGCCGGTATGGCTTAATCCGAAGTTAAAGCTGCCAAAGTCACTGGTATCAAAAGAGTATTTGATTTTAGTGTCGGTACCAGTTTGACGATGCATTGCCAAGTTAAACGGCGTGGTGTTTACGCTTTCTAGACTGCTTTGAGAAAATTCTGAATCTTCAGAGTCTTTGCGAATAATTAATTGGTTAACTTTTTCACAACCAAACGTAACAGAGTCAGAAACTTCATCTTGATATGCACAAACAAACTCATCGTATAAAATACCGTTTAGACTTGCTTGCTGAATTTGATCGTTAATTTCAGTTTCGTAGTAATCAAACTGGATAGAAAAGTTTTCAACTGGCTCCCAAACAAAACCAATGCCGTATGAATCACCAGTTTCATTTTCTAAATCGGTTGCAGGCAATTTATTTGCTTTAAATGTTGAAGAGAACGAGCGACAAGCCGCTTGATATATACCAGCATCAGGACCGTTAGAAAACTCTTCTGGAGTAACCCCTTTAGGCGCCCATGTTTGATCGTAACAACCTAACCAATCGGTACCACCACTGTAGAATGAACTTTCGGTAAATACGGCTTGTAAATCTGGAGCACGAAAAATACCAGAATACGAAGCGCGGATTAATAAATCATCTAATGGACGATATTCTAGGCTAATCGCGGGCGTGATATCGCCATTACTTTTGCCGATATAATGGTATTCATCATACCGAACAGCTCCAGTTAAACTTAAACCATCTAAAAGTGGAACTTTAACTTCTAAACCAGTTGAATAACGATCTCGGTCACCTTCACCGCCAAAACCTGCAAAATTCCACCAACCTTCACCAGGTTGAGCAAGCATTTTGTCATCGGCTTTATAATCAAAACCTTCGTGCATGTATTCAAGTACTGCGGCGAACTGAACAGTACCAGCTGGCACGTCAAATAAGTCACCGGATAGTACACCTGTTAGCATATTTGAATATGTTTCATTTTGCTCTTTTGCACGACCAAAAATATCATTTATTGCCGTTTGGTCCAGTGGTAAAAATACATCATGAGATGAATTTCCATCGTAAACTGGATTACCAAAATAAGTTAGATCACCACCATCTGGATTTAGCACTTTTTCGCCTAAAAAGTATTGCTCCACCATTTTATGATCAGCAAGAGTACGCTCGGTGTCCATTTGATATTGGCTTTGTGTGTAGCTTACTTCCCATTCATAGTCATCAAGTACATAACCTTTAGCACCAACAGAGAAGCTATACGCTGTTTCATCAAACTGTGTTGCAGTATTACCAATTTCTTCTGAGCCCATTAAGCGTAAATGGGTTTGTAAGTTGTGTTCGTAGCCGAACATATTACCAGGTAGCAAAATACTATTGTTACCATCGCCAAATTCAAAAATTGGCGCTGAAGAGTTTGGATCTTCAACCACACCTTGAACATTGATATAGCCACGATCATTTTCAGCATCAATTTGGGTAAAAATTAAATCGGCGAAAACTGTAATATCAGAATCTAGGTCAAAGTTACTTGATACCATGGCCGATATTTTTTCCTGGCCATTTCGAATCGTACTTCGCTTACCAATATCGAAACCACAGTAACTACCATAAGAGCCCGGAATTGAGCTTTCTTCGTCTTGTTCGCGATATGAGTATTCTTGCCCTAATAATGAGTCACATACATCTTTACCTGGGTCAACATAAGTGTCTGGTCGTAAATTATCAGGTAAGTTATTATAAAATGCGTCATAACCTTGTGCGGCTAGCGAATTAACTTTGGCTGAGCCTCGGCTCATTACCGGCGTACCAAATGGGTAATCCATATCTGATGGACCAGTAATAGTATCGGAGTCTGAATACTCTAAAACAGCGGTAACATTACCATTGTCAAAATCAAAGCCTTTTACAATATTAAAACGGCCTGAGTCACCATCAACATTATCAGGCGTACCGTAGGTTCCACCCATTGATAAACCGGCAAAATCTTTTTTAAGAATAACGTTAATTACTGCCGCAGCTGCATCTGAACCATAAATAGCAGAGGCACCTGTTGATACAACTTCAATGCGTTCAACTGCAGACATTGGCACAGAATTAACGTTTACTACAGTGGCATTAGAATTATAAGCCGCTGGGTAGTTAGCAATACGGCGACCGTTAATTAATACCAAAGTGTACTGTGGCCCTAAACCACGAAAATTTAGTACTTTGGCATTTGGGGTAAAGCCATTAGAGTTTTCGTCGCCTGTAACCGAACCAGTATTTTGCGATAAGTTTTGTAAAGCATCGTAAACAGACATGTTACCCGCTTTCAGCATATCTTCAGCGCTGATCACTTCAACCGGTAAAGGACCTTCTAGGGTGGTTTGGTTAATACGAGAACCAGTGACTTGAAATACTTCAATGTCTTCATCTTTTGATGACTCATCGACTAGGTTTGATTCAACCTGATCGACTTCAACCTGCTCTTCTTGCTCATTAACGCTTTGTTCAGCTTCTGCTCTGGCAACCTGGCTCAGTAGCAGTGAGGAAGTTAACAACGACAGGCTTATAGCCTTGGTTAACTTATTTAAGCTTAAATTCATAATGTTAGCCTATACAGTAATAGTTATAATATTTAACTTTTGTCCTGCAGCCCCTTGATTAACGGGGTTTGAGCTAATTAAAGCTGCAGAAAATAAATTTTCAGCCTTAATCTAATGTAATTTGTTGTAGAAATATGTGAAAAAAGGTTAACAAGTTCACAGGCTTTTGAAGATTGATCGGTTGATTATAAAACCATCAACTCTCAAGCAACAAAATAGAAACAAAAAGATAACACTAACGAATTGTTTCTATAGGAAAAATGCATTTAAAATCGATGCACCTCACTTAAAAAACACCACCTATTTACCCCTCATTAACAATTAAAATTGGCATTAACAGTTTTTAACATCTTATAGCGATTTGATGGCTTACTCTTGATACTGAGATAAATTAACAACTGGTGTTTAAACGCAACAAAAATGCGTGTATACAGCAATTACATTCAAGTAGGAAAACTTCAACATGGGTAAGAAAATGAATAAGTCATGCATCGCTCTACTTGTCACAGCTACTCTAGGTTTATCGGCCTGTGGCGGTGGCGGCGGTAGTGACAAACCAACTCCGACGCCGACTCCGACGCCGACTCCGACTCCGACTCCGACTCCGACTCCGACGCCGACGCCGACTCCGACGCCGACTCCGACTCCGACGCCGACACCGACTCCGACTCCTACACCGACACCGACACCGACGAATAGTGCTCCATCTATTTCAGGTGTTCCAGTGTCAACACTTAATGAATTGGAAGAGTTTTCATTTACACCAAGTGCAACTGATAGCGATGACGACACACTTTCTTTTAGTATTAATAAACAGCCGACTTGGGCTACTTTCGACTCTACTACAGGTACCCTTTCTGGTACGACAACGTTAAGTGACTCAGGTACGACGGCGGGTATTATTATTACCGTAAGTGACGGCACCGAAACGGTTGATTTAACGACATTTGATCTGACCGTAAATAACGTTGTACACATCAGCGGTAAAGTAATAGATGGCTACGTGAGTGGCGCGAATGTATTTTTAGATGCAAATAACAATGGAGTGCTCGATGACAACGAGTTAAACGATACTACAGACGGCGCTGGATTTTTTGAAATATTGGTAACGCAAGAAAATATAGACGCTAATACCAATGCTAATATTTTAGCTTTCTTAGGTGCGGGTGCCAACGATCTATCTCGCACAAACGATGATTTTGAAACTCGTCCTGTAACTTTTTCTGCAGGCAACGTTAATTTTGATGCAACAACAAACAGTGTAAGTGCTTTTGTTTCACCATATTCGACCTTAAAAGCGAATGGCAAAGCAGAATATTTTACAAACATAGCGAATTACTTAGATATCAGCGAAAGCATATTACTTGGTGATTTTATTGCTGCGGATTTATCAAAATCAGAATTAGCAATGGCAACCACCCGAGCAGAAAGGTTAACCGTTTACTTACAAGACATCATTGATACTAATAGTTCGTCTATTGATAGTGATTTTGATGGCACGATGAATAACGAAGAAACTGACTCAGACAATGATGGTGTCGAAGACGATGTCGATGCATTTCCTTTAAGTAAGCATTCATATGCTGATGCTAACTTTGACGGTATTGCTGATTTTACTACGGCGTATTTAGATGAAGTATCATTCTCTAATGAAGAATTAAAACAATGTCTCACTACAGCATACCCTGAAAACACACAAGCGGCTGCTGTAACTGAAATCGCATGTTCAAATTTAGAAATTATTGGTTTTGAAGATTTAGTTCACTTTACTAACCTTACAAAAGTTAGTTTTACTGATACGTTTTTTGCTCCTCAGACTGACTGGACATTGTTGAAAGAGCTCAGTCAAATAACCTCATTAAATGTGGCAGGAAGTAAAAATGTAGATTTTGAGATTTTATACAGTTTTAGCCATTTACTCGAGCTTGATATTAGTTATCAAAATATTGATTTGATCCAAGGCATTAATGGCTTAACTAATCTTGAGACTCTATCCATTGCAGGTTCTGATTTGTCAGAAACAACATCGATTGAAAACCCAGCTGTTGATCTTAGTCCTATTTTTAACATGCCAAAATTGATCTTTTTAAATGCTTGGGATGCAGGTTTAATCGTTTCAGATTATCAAACGATGTTAGATGTTGGTATTGATTTTTTATCAGAAGCAATACTATTAGAGCATATTAACAATGATAAAAAATATATTGTTGACGCAGGGTTATCGACGTACGAAAGCTATTTTTACGCTGACAAGTCGGGTGTAATTGAGAATAACGGTAGTACCAATACAACCTGGGACCTTGATGAACAAGGTCGCTTATTGGTAACTGAATCAGGTAACTCTGATTTACCTACGCGCTATACTTGGATTGGTGGTGGCGGCTTAACCACTGGTGCTGATTTACTGGTTGAGACAGGTAGCAGCGAATACGCTCTAAACAATATTGTGTCGATGACACCTTGGTTGCTTGCTGGCAATTGTAAAGTTGGTGAAGTGGAAGATGCTGATTCTGGTTTGTGTATACCAAATCCATTGATTGGTGATGGCTTTAATATCTGTGCCGCATCAGGTGTTGATCAAGAAGTATTTTTAAGAGACCCAGACTACAATTTCAAGAATCTATTTGCTTGTACAAGCACAGAAGGCGAAAGCATACCTGCTGGGCTATGTGTAGACTCTCATCAAGGCAGCGAAGGTGCTTCTGATAATAAATGTTGTGCATTTGGTGCCTACCCAGAAGCAGCTCCAGGGATAATGCATAATGGCGATAATATTGCAGGTTCTTGCTGTATCACACTAAATTGTACATTTATATATAATGGTAAATCCTAAACCTAAAACCAAACCTTTAGGTACAATTTGTTGATATAAATAAAACCACTAGATTGATAATTTAATCTAGTGGTTTTTTATTTGTTACGGTTTACATTCTAATTCAACTACTTCGGCTAGTTACATTGACAATTAAGTTTAGTTAAGAGCATGAAGTGTGCTTTAGCTTATTTGTGCCAGAATGAGGATACAAATCCCCTCAAAGCTTTGATTCTACGTCTTTCGCTTACCCTGCATCACCGGTTGTATACATTGAAGGTAAACCTGAGTTGTAGCTCGCTAAAAACACTTAATGCTATGTTATATTTAATGTCGTGATAAACGGAACATCAAAATTATCGCTTTTAAAATCACGGTTATATTTCTTGTGCTTTCATTAAATATTGCCACCTATTTCAGGGGTTGAGATAAATCATCTGCTAGATAGTAGCAATTTATTCAAAACAGGCTCTTTTGAAACTATAAATCAAACAAAATAAAACCCCATAAAGCGTAGCTCTATGGGGTTTGTATTTTATTTGTTCTAAATAATTAGAACTTCGCTGATACTGAAAACTCTACATAACGAGGCTGAGTTGTTTGCGTCACCAATCCATAGTCTGGATGAGTGTTAGCAACCATGTCAGGGTTAAGCTCTTTTAACTTAGGTAATACTAAGTCATTGACTTCGCCCGTCTCAAAATAACGTGTCGCGGTTATTTCATTAAACAAATTTTGCACTTGCAGCTGCGCTGAGGTTTCATAGCCATATATCTCAGTCCGGTAAGTTAAGCTTAAATCCAGTACAAATGTATTTGGCGTACGGCCTTTTGAACCACGAGGGCTTGGTTGCGACTCTGCTATGTATTCAGGGTTTTCTGGATCGCTATCAGGATCTATCACTTCTTCTTCACAGTAAAAAGACGTTGGACCGTAAATCGCAGGAACCGCGCCCGGCGTTGGATGATAGCCAAAACAATTGTTTGGACGACCCGTTTGCCAGGTGGCATTTAAACCAACGATCCAATCATCAGTGATTGCGTAAGCCCCGGTTAGTTTGAATGTATGGCGGCGATCATTCGGTAAATCACCATAGGCATGATCCATTACACCAGCGTAATCGAAACTTTGTGTAGCACCTGAATCTGATTGACCAATATCTGAGTCAACTAAACCTTCGGTATTACCCCATGAATGCGCCCAGGTATATTTAGCCGAAAACGTGTAATCGTCAGCCCATCTACGCTCAAACTTTAAATCCCAAGCTAAGTATTTACGCTCTGCTTCAGGATAGCCCATATACTCATTAGGAATATTGAATTTACGAGCATCCAATGGACCTTCAACTAGGTTGCCATCCCCGTCGATATAATCATCGGTATCAACCCAAATACTTAAATCAGATCCTGGATTGGTTAATACATACATAGCAGCTTGATCACCTGCACAAGCAGCACAATCTTCTCCAAACTCCTCTTTAAGATAATCGCTAAGGCCGTGCTGTGCGGTAACATCCTCAATAGACTCACCCAACTCACGATACGTGCCGCGAATGCCCCAAACAAAGCCCTCAATAGATTGTTCATATGACAACATAAACTCGTCTTGATACATAGGTTCAATATTTTCATCGACTAAGCGGCGAGTATCTTTTAACGTACCATCGGCAGCTATTAAGTCCATTTCACTAGAACCTAAAATATCAGCAATGTTTTCAAATTCAGAAGCCGGAATTGCATCAAGTTGTAAATCTCGAGAGATAACATAACGCTCTTCACCCGCTAGACGAATATTGGTATTAGTAGCAACAGGTAAATAGAAGCGGCCATATGAGGCAGTAAACTTACTTTCACCATCACCAAATACATCCCACGATAACGCTAAGCGAGGGGCAATTTGACCATCCATCTCAATGAATTCATCGCCATTGATGTTTTTATTGGTAAATTCGTCATAACGTAAACCAAGGTTTAATACGATATTATCGGTGATCTGCCATTCATCTTGAACATACAAAGCAAAGTTTTCGGTTTCGTAGGTACCATTGTTATTAAAATCAACTGATTGAACTACTTTGCTGTCTTGTTGGTAGACAACATCAGTATTACCTTCAAGGAAATCGATTAAATTGTCATTACCAATGGCAAATGTATATGAACCTTGTCCATAGGCATCTCTATTCTCATAGGCTTCCATATTTTCAATGTCGACCCCAAAACGGAACGTGTGATCTTGCCAATAATAATCAAAATCGACACGATATTGGTCGCGAGTATCACGCGAAGTACCATACGATGAAATTGATGGGCCATGTAAAATAATGCCTGTATTACTATCAACAATGCGAGATTGACCTTCATTATTTAATGAACGATTACTGGTTTGTGTTTCATTGTGACCAAGCATTGCCGTCATGGTAAAATCATCAGTCAAATAACCAGTATATTTTAACGAATAGTTTTCACCACCTTGCTTTTGTTCATAAGACGTATGATTGTTACCAACAACAGGTGTTACTACCCTGCCGTGATTACGATCTTCGCCATTTAAACTAGGAATAAAGTAGTAGCTACCAATGATTTTGTTGGTTAGATCATATGGGTCAGTACTTATTTCATAATCACGTTCATCGTTAAAGTAGGTCAAATCTAAACGATGATCATCGCTAATATTCCAGTTAAATTTGGTTGCCCAAATAGCATCATTACTGTCTGTTTCGGTATACCTCCAAAGACTTGCATTTTCGCGAGTTTCAAATAGCGGGTTATAAATTGCGTAGAAAAATAATTTATCTTCAACAATATATCCACTTGCCCAAATATCTAAATCCACTTTTTCGTAAGTACGGCCATGGTTAATGGAAAAATATTCTGTACCGTATAGCTCAGAGCCTATATCAGTCCGTTTAACGTCAGGTCTGTTTTCACGAAGAGAGTCTGGAATGTAGCGAGCATTTACACCACCATGAAATTCATTACTACCACTTTTAGTTGTGGCACTAATAATACCTACTGCTCGACCATACTCAGCTGAGAACCCACCAGTTTTAACTTCAAAGCTTTCGTACATTTCCCAAGGCAATTGACTTTGACCAAGCCCGGTTCGAACATCAGTTATGTTAATACCATCAATGTAATAGGCGTTTTCAGCTACAGATGAACCACCAAATGATACTAAGTTGCCAAATGCGTCATCGCCTTTGTTGTTACCGGCGGCAAGCAAAGCTACGGAATTAATATCACGAGGTACCGGCAATAATTCTAACTCGTCTTTAGAAATAACCAAACCAGACTCTGTTTTTGTGGTATCTATGGCAATAATTTGCGAAGCTCGAACTTCGATGGTTTCAATTCCTTCTTCATTCATAGCCAAATTAATCAGTGTTTTACCACCAACCCCAACGGCCACATTTTCTTGTTCGGTAACCATAAACCCATCTTTAACAGCATAGATGTTGTATGTACCAGACGGTAATAATGGAAAACGGTACTTACCGTCTTTATCAGAGCTGATGGTTCTGCTATAACCGGTATTAATATTAACAATGCTGATTTCAACCCCTTGTACCGGTTGGTCACTATAGGAAATTGTTTGCCCGGCAATATGGCCAGTTGTTGCATCCGCCATAACTTCAGTAGCCGCTAACGCCGACATTAATGTTGCGGCGATTAAGGTGCGCTTAAATGGCGCTGTTTTTATTATATGTTTCATAATACTTCTCTTTATCTACTCGCAAATTAACGTTTGTTGGTTACAGCCGATGCTGCGCGTAAACGCGCTGCAAATGCTAAAAACATAATTGATATCCAGGCTAAACTACCACCTGATGAAACGTTTGATTTTCTCGGCTCAACGATTACGCTAACCATAGCTTCATCGCTAGCTGAACCATCGGTAACCGTGATTGAGAATTCAAATGTTTGAATTTCTTCAACGTTTGGAGCATTAAAGTTTAATGTTGCGGTTCTAGCACCCTGCATGCGAACCAAATCACCTGATAACTGCTGCCACTTGTACAATAAGGCATCGTTATCGGCATCATTTGCGACAATAGTCACGTTAACAAAATCGCCTTCAGTAACCGTGATGCTTTGACCATCTACAGTTGGTGCTATATTTACGTCCAATAACGTAACAACGACTTCTTGTGATCGAGATTGTCCTTGGCTGTCAGTTGCTGTTACTTCAAAAATAAGCTCTTCATTTCGATTTATGATTGGCGCAACAAAGCTCATTTGAGATTTATCGCTATCGATTAACTCTGCGTCAGGGCCCGATAATTGCTGCCAATGCACACTCACATCATCACCATCGTAATCAAATACATCGGCAGATAGCGTGATCATTGATTGTTCACCATTGCCATGTTCACTGTGGGTTATGCGTTTATCAACAGTTATATAAGGCATACGATTACCACAGGCTTCAAATTGTTCACCAACGGCAAGTGAAAATGCCGGGTTAACCACATTATTAAACCTAAAGTCATCAATAAACCAACCGGCTGTTGCCGCTTGTTCATCGGTGCCAATAGCAAAGCGTACTTGTACCCTTTTACCGTTTAATTCACCCTCTGGGATGCTAATTACAACGTCTTGTCCGCCAGGCATATTTCCGGTATAGCCCAAGCGATGGCCTAGAGGATTGTTTGTTGTTGCAATTTTTTGTGCAAATGTGCCATGGATCACCGCGTCATATGGATCAGACATCAGGGCATTAAATTCAAGCACATCTTGCCACTCACCGCCATCAACACTAATTTCAATAACACCACCATCCCAATACTCAAGCGTCCACGGTGCATCATCTGCTGCACCTTCTAAACGGTACTCGGCCATCTCAAATTCATAAACATGGAAAAATTCAAAACTAAAATCTCCACTTTCATTAACAATTACTTCTGGTGACTCAAGGGCAGTTAGCTGTCTGGTAGGACTCGCAGCGCCCCACCACATTTGTCCCTGGCGCATACTTAAGTTATTTGAACCAAATCCGGCATCTAATACCCAAGGATATACTGCATTACCATAGGCAGCTGTTGATACATCTTGGGCAAATGAAGTCCAATCAGACTCCGTCGCGATATTTTCTTCAAACCTGCTGAAGCTATGATCATATTTAATAATATCGGTTTGCGCGTGCGTCCAAGCCGTACCTACAGGAGGGATAATCGCTTCTGGGTTGTCACTTTCAAAACTAATATCAAAACGTACGGTCGATAAATTTTCGCCACTGTGTAGTGTTACCTCAAACGGGAACTCGATGAGTTCACCATAATTGTTTTCTGAAAAAACAATTGGCATGCGGTTATCAACAAGTTCTTCACCATCAACCATAATGGTAACGTCTGAAATCGTATTTATAACGGCATTAATCCCAGATAACGGCATGTTGCTTATATTTTTTAAATGCATTGATACTTGCATGGTCTCGCCAACGTCAAGTGACTCATCAATATCACAATAGGCACCAGAATTACCGATATAGTTATAATCAGCGCTGACATTCTCAACAACAAAAGATGGGTATTGTGTAGCGAAGCCTTGTTTAACGTTTTCAAATAAGGCATCTGTACGTAGCGGCGATATAGCATCTAAACCGAAACCACGCTTAGCAAATGCCTTTAACATAATTTCAAAATCACGTGTATCCGTTGCAGCAGTAACGGCAAGTAATGCATCACGTGCTTCAGTAAATGTTGGCCAATAAGGTGTTACCTTCAAACTAGCAACCAGATATTCGCGCATGCGTTTTTCAACCATGTCAAAAGACAAGTCACTGCGTTCATTATGCAGTGCCACATAAACATCCCATAATACAGTAGCCCACACTTCACCTGCACTGTGCACTTCATTGTTAGGAATAGGATATTCACCCTGAAATTCACCGACTTTCGAGTTAGGTAACTCGGCGCTAAAGGCAATATGACCCAACGTTAAACCATTCACATTCATATCTGTAGAGTATGGATAACGACGGATGCCTTCAGAAAACGCTATATTGCCAACTAAATTACGGCCAGCAAACGATGACATAGGGAAAGAACCATTGAATAATTCATTACCAATAATATTACGGTCTGACTCTCTCATTTGCAGCATCAAAGCGACAAAATCAGCCCAGCCTTCGCCCATAGCAGCCGCTTGAAATTGCATTAACCCCCAACCGTTATGAATTAATCGGTTGGTTAAATAGTGTGCCCATTCATGAGAAACAATACCGGTGTCAAAAGCGGAATGTGCTTGATCGGTTTCAACTTCGACATCAATACGAACAACTTGCCCTTGCTCCATTGACTTGTAGATAGGTTCTGCATGCTCATAAGACAAGAATACACCCGATATTTTCATATCAGAATCATCATCATTTGGTCCTAAAGCCATATTCAGATTGCCACCAACATTTCCAGCAGCATTCACTTCACCTTCTTTAACATGGTTGGTTATTAAGTAACCTACCGCACCGGCTGCTTGCGCATACAATGCCTTTTGGAAGAAATTACAATTACCACGTCTAATTAGCGCTATTTTACCGCGAATTTCATCAGCGTTAATAACTGGCTCACATAAGTCTTGTGAATCTACGCCTTCACCATCATGGGCGATCACTAATTCGTTTTCTAAAATATCAGCCGTTTCTTTGTCATCTTCTAAAGTGAACGTAGCAGGACCAAATACACTTCGACCAAATCGCGGCACCCAAAAAAACTGCTCGCCGTCTTCATCAATAGCGTCATCTTCGCTATAAAATTCTGGCAACATACCTCGAACTTCAAAACCAAGTTCATATAAGCCCCACGGGTACATACGCATTACCGGTGATTGCCCATCCGGTGGCGTCGCCATTGAGGCATTGTTTTGCGAGTTAAAATCGATACGAGCATCAATTGGATCGCGTTCAATGCCGCCACGCCCATAATTATCTAACTGTGCATTGCCGGATTTTTCATCGAAACCTGAATCATAAAACCAGTCATGTAAGAAGTTATTAATGTAAAATACTGACGTTAATGCCGCTTTAACATTGGTATCATCATTAGCTGGAGCTCGATAATTATATGGATAACTAAACGTTCCGGCAGATGAAGCCTCTAGGTAATAATCACCATTTTCAACACGCTGTTTTTCTAAATCTTCAACTGGATTAAACCCTTCTGGCGGCACTTTATCAACAAAGGCCCAAACATTGTTACCCTGCGCATAATTGTTATTTGTAGCCAGCCACGGATCATTGGTGCTAATTCCAGCATGGCTGATACTGACTAAGTTTGATTCATGCAAATGATCTTGGTATGGACCATAACTTTCAGGATCAAGACCGGTTGGGTAAGGTGACACCTCAATCGTTGTTGGTGAATCAAAAGGCTTAAATGGTGACTCAGATCCTGCATACAAACGATAGCGATAACTATGATCGGCTTCTAATTTACCTTTATGTAATATACGTTGATTAACTGCTGATACGATATACCCTTGCATTTCGCTGCGGCTTTCATTAGCGACAACTGTTTGCAAGTTAATCATGTAGGCCGGCTCAACACCTTTGGCAGAAGGATAGTAAATAAATTGTGCCGCAGATTTACCAAGTGCCCAAGCTTTACCGTCAGTATCATTAGACTGATTCGAAACTTGAAATTCATCGAACTTGCCTTTTCTGCCAAGAGCACTAATATTTTCACTATTCAAGCTCACCCCAGAATCACGATAAGCTGCTACCACTGAATTTAAAGCTGAATCTGGCGACAATATACTTTGGGTTTGGGCATCTCCGTATATTGGTGCAAACACTCCACTGCTAGCAATAGCAGTTAAGTTTTGATTGAGTACAACATTGATTTGCGAACCAAATACATCAACACCATTTACCAGTTGTTGATAGCGCATAATGATTGGGCCTGTGCCGGTATTATGAACCGGTATACTGACTGCCTGACTTGCGTCATTGTCAGTAAAACCATGCTTACTAGCGATAGTAGCGAATTGACGATTTGCAGCTTGCTGCACTTGCTGAGTTCTGCTAGCTACAAAATTCAATTCACTTTTTGATGTAGTATCGTCGAACCACTGAAAAGTCGTTCGTTTTTGTTGATCAAATTGACTGTTTATTTGATGTGGCTTTGCAACACCGCCGGCTTGACCAGAAAATTTAGCTGTTTTTGCAAAATTGTGGGCCATGGTTGCCGCAGTGGCATTAACAGCAATAGCGCTGCTAATGGCTAGGGTAATTGATAATATTTTTGTTTTCATAGTCTTTTCCAAAATTCTTTTCTTAGCTTCGAGCATCTCTGCAAGGCTCGCTACTGCGAGCCAATTCAAATTAGCGGCGATTAATCAGAGTGCGACGTCCAACCAAAGTAAGAAGGGTGAAAAGTGAAAGCCAGATAAATGCAGCACCATTAGGCTCTTTACGCTCAAATGATGACTCTTCTTCTGCTTGTGTAACGTTTACAGTGAACGCTTTATTTACTTCAACTTGACCGTCAGTCACCATAAGATCAAATTGATGACTACCCGCAGGTAAGTTTGATACGCTCATTGAACCATTAAGCTTTTGATCTTCGTCGATATGCCCCCCGGTCCATAA
This sequence comes from Thalassotalea psychrophila, assembly GCF_031583595.1. Taxonomy (NCBI): domain Bacteria; kingdom Pseudomonadati; phylum Pseudomonadota; class Gammaproteobacteria; order Alteromonadales; family Colwelliaceae; genus Thalassotalea; species Thalassotalea psychrophila. The sequence continues at coordinate 1,475,665 of NZ_CP134145.1, read as the reverse complement.
GTAACTCAGTTTGTCATTATCTACATCTGTTGCTAAGGCAATTAACTCAACAAAATCAGTACTAAGTACATCAAAAGAATCTTGTTCATAAAGCAATACTGGTGCGTCATTTACAGGAGTAACTTCAACATTAAAGCTTGCTTTAACCTGTTGATTTGAATTGTCTTTAGAGGTTACCGTTAAAGTAATGGTTGCTGGTTCAGAGGTAAAATAATCTGCTTCGCTATCTATACTGATATTCAATAGTGAACCATTAATTTGTGAGGTGACTTTAATAAAACGATCAGTTGAGGTTAGCTCTACCTCCACATTAGCATCAGAAAGAGAAGCGGCAATTTGCTTGGTCGCACTATCTTCGGCCATAACGATATTAGAGAGTTGAGAAACAGCTAAAGATGAATTAACCACAATCTTCGCTTGGTTAGCAAAAATAGTATTTTGGCCAGAGTTGGATAAGCCAAATACTAATTCATCACCGGCAACCAAGTCATTTGGTAATTGCACTTTAAATTTAATTTTTCCAGCTTTTGATCCCGGCCCTTGATAATCAAAACAAACAACTTTGCCTGGTTTGATCGCGTTAACTATTTCGGTACGCTCAGTGACATTGTGTGATGAGTAATATTCATCGGCGTGATAAATACCGCCATAGCTATTCTTATAACCTTCGTGCCCTAATACTCCAACTACTCCGTTATATTGGGCATTATTAAGTAATTCATCTTCATTTTTTAAACTTTCATCGGTAAATATTGTACGAGTAATATCGCCATAGGCGATGACCACTTCATACTCACCAGGTTGATTTTTAGACTCACCAGTTTCCATAAATACTTGGAAGTCATAATTATCATTACCGTAGAATTCCATTAAAGAGGAATGTATAGATTTTTTTTCTGAATTGCTTTGATAATCCAGCTCTCCGGTGTTTAATAAACACTGTGTTGCAATAGATCCATCGGCCAGTTCAATTAATTGTTTATTAACACAAGTTGTTTTCCATCCTGTTTTAACATTATTGTAATCAACAACCAGCTTGCTACCTACATGACCAACACTGATACCAGAGATGTCTCCTTGTTCATTTTGAACCGGTCTAAATGGCACAATAAATTGTTCATCATGTCCTGCCGCCCGCCATAAAGGAGCAATACTATTTGACAAGTTTGAACCACTAAACGGTCCGCTGTATGAAAAATCAATATGAACTGTAGCGCTGTTGCCTTCTGGTGCATTATTATTCGGCGTTTGTGTACCTAATGGGTTAGGAGAGGCAAAGTTTTGGAAATCTATAAAGCCATTACCAAATACATACATAAATCGGCCTTTAGCAAAATCACCATTTTCATAGAATGAAATCCATGGCGTTTCTACATCACTTTTTGAGAATACTTCTTGTAAATCAACAACAATATGTTCACGGTCAATATACTGTTGACCACTATCATCGGTTGTCGCCATCCAATTAAATGGTCCGTTTTGATCGTAGTGTACGCGCTTTGCCCATTCCTTGTTGGTCTCAGGTTCACCATCGGCTTTCAATCTTCTTGGGTTTGACACGATCTCTTGTGCTGCATCAGATAATAAATAAAACTCTTCACTGCCTTCATTTAGTCTCATGGCACTGCCAGTAATTGGCGTTAGCCCTAAATCTATATACTTACCGTGATCTTGTTGTTCTACCAAAGGTGTGCGGCACATTTCGTTGTCGCTATTTGTACTAATAACATAATCTCTGTCTAGGCTAGCAGCACTATTAATAGTACCAACCACCTTAAAACCGTTACTAATTGCCTGAGTAGTAAGTTGCAGGTGTGAGTTATTGTCAGGCAAAATATTACCCACTAGCTGAGATCCTTCAGGTAACTGAACACTTAAATCTAAGTATTGAGTTTCGTGACTTAAGTTTTCACGAATATCTATTTCCATATCGATTATGGAACCCGGCAAAATATCATTTTGCTTGGCATTAGTTGTCAACACAGCAACATCGTTTGCACGTTTTAAATTCAAATTGATGGTCTTAACATTATCGATGGCGTTAAAGGCAGCAAATACGGTTTGATTAGGCTCTGTTTCTAAATCCCAAATGACTGTAACTTCTTTAGTAAAAGTATCGCCGGAGATATGAATATTTTTAGATACATCGCTATTTATAATTCCGGTGTGGGTTTTTATTACAGTACTTAATTCATCTTTATAAAATTCACTGTACTGCTGATCAAAACCACTTGCCCATTGATACATTACCCAATAGTCACCGGCAATAGGATCGGTTAGGCTACAAAAATTATTAGAGCCGACGGAGCTATCATTAGTTGAAAATGCAGAGGTAAAATCTGATATACATAATATTTCTTCTTTGAATTCAACCCGAGAATTTCTATTTAAATCACGGCCAATTGCTACTTTAATTGAATTTTTTCGACGGTTGTCGATTAAATTACGCACGCCAACTTCACTTGCCTCTGCGAAAATACGCTTACTACCTTCTGGCGCACGAATCCATTCAACATGAGCAGTTTTGTCAGCAACATGCTTTTCGATATCAAATAAAGGATTTACACAGGCATCCTCATGGTAAAGGTAACAACTCATGTCATCTCTAACATTGACTGCATGTACAAGTGTTTCTTTTGCTGTCGAAATAACCGGTTCATAAACGACAAATTCGGCCGTATCTACATCATCGGTAGTGAATAAAGGCAACACTTTTGAACCTTTATTTAACTCGATATCAATGCGATGCATATCGTTAACAACATCTAGGCGACTTCCTACAACAACTGGTAAATGTACTTCTGGAATACTTCTATCATCAGGAATAAATACAATATCACCACCGGTTAAGTTACCGTCGTTGTTTATTATATCGCTTGATTCATCGCTATATTGACCTTGCCATTTATCGAAATCCCATCCCAATCTTAATGATTCGTCAACGATGACAATATCGATGGTTAGTTCAATTGTTTCACCTTTTACTAGAGTAAATTCTGCAGGGGATACAGTAGTACTTGCAGACGCATAGTCCATAAATACTTGTGAACGCCAGCTACCATCGCGGGTCGCTTTAAATGTTCGGGTTAATGAACATGTACCAAAACAGGCAGTCTCTATCGCAGCAGGAATGTTTAAGGCTGAAATATTATGTAAATCTGGATCTGCAGAGCGAAAGTTGTCAACAGTTTCATGCATGACAAGACCTGTATTAATGGCATTTTCAACATTAACTAATCCAGCTCCCATAGTGTAAGCATCAGGCAAACCACCTTTATCGCTGTTGTTAACATGAATTGCTGACTTTGCTGTTAGAGTTAACGCAGAAATAACTTCTGACGGCGACCAATCTGGATGTGCTTGTTTTACTAAGGCTGCGGCACCTGCTACTACCGCAGACGCGGTCGAACTACCAGAAAACTTATCCCAATCAGAGCTATTACCATCTTCGTTATATGGGGTTTCATCTGCAGCTGCGGCTAAAACATTAACTGAAGGCGCAACAACGCTTGGTAATAAATATTCACCATTGATACCTTCACCAGGTCCCATAGAAGTGTTAACTGTGTTCATCATTCCGAGTACTGTAGGATAAAAGTATTCGGTTAATGGGTTAATAGTTGCGTTTACTAACAAACCTTTATCTGCAGAAGTAACTACCCAGTCGTAGAAAAATCCTGATCCCCCTCCTAAAAATGTGGCGGGAAAATCAGGATTAATATAATTTACAGTTACATTCGGCGTACCGTACACGCCAACAATTATCATACCTCCAGCACCAGCTTTTTCTGCTTGCTCAGCCATATGTTGGTATGCTTCATAAATATTCAAACCAGACAATAAAGAACTATTGCCATTGGTAGTAGCAAGACATAACGCAATTTCTGATTTTTCAAAAGTATTTTCAGGTAGTTCAATACAATATCTAAGTTTTTGTTTGTCGTCGTCTGAATACATCGATGTGTCTAATTTAGCTTCTGCAACGATAGGGTTACCGGTAAATGCGTCACCAACATAACCTGTACGGGCAGAGTATTCAGTAATAGCAACGTTACCTTCAAAAGTTTCTTCTTTAGGAAATGTTTCAGGATCGCCACCAGATATTTCATTAACTGTTGTTGATACCAGGTAGGAATCACTTTTATAGGCAGAGCCGACGTTTATTAACCAAGGAGATGCATGATCGCCTTGTCCCATTAGATATTCATTACCCACGGCAGTAACAACAATTATGTCAGCAGCATGGGCGTTTAAAAATGCCATTTCGACAGGATCGACATACGGATTAACTTCTGCACCACCACTTTTAGCGATAGAAAAGTTTATAACATCGACGTCATCTGAAATTGCATCGTCTATCGCCTTTAACACGGCTTCGTCAGAACAGCTAACAGCATTAGCTAGCGGATCACAGACCTGGTATGAAATTATTTGAGCGTTAGGTGCAATACCTGATACTTGATAGCTGCTCGCTTTTAATGGGATGCCGCTCGAGTTCCAGTATTGATACTTAGGATAATGAAGATTTACATCATCAATTATATTACCGGCAATTACACTGGCGACATGGCTACCATGACTATGGTAATCTTCACCAGGGCGATACACAAAGCCTTCTGCCACGGCATTATTATAAATAGGCAATGGTGACGTTATAACACCTTCATCAATTTCTACTCCACCATGAACAGTATCAAACACTTCACTATAAGAACGGATGCCAATAAGTTTATTATTACAACGTTCATCTCCGGTATTACATAACCCATAAAAGGTATTAACTTTCGGAAATTCGTGTACATTTTTACTTGATTCATCAATAGGTTGATCAACAAATGAAATATGATCTGAATTGATACCTGTATCTAAGATTGCAATGGTGATGCCTTCACCTTTGTATTCGCCAGTATTAACTAGGCTTTTTCCCTGCCAAATGTTTTTTGCACCTATATCATTAGCTAAACTGTAGGATTGTAACTTAGAGAATCCCAGTTTCGTTACTGATTTCACCTCTGAAAGTTGGGCAATCTGTTGAGCAACATCTTGCTCAGCTTTGATAGTAAACCCATTCAAAGCGTTGGTAAGTTGATAATTTACGTCAACATTCACCCCTTTAGCATTTAAGGAACTTATAACCGAGTGTTGGTTTTGTAAAAGATGATTGTGATAATCCAATTTTGATGAAAATAAAGCACTTGGCGAACTTAAATTGCTCACCTTAGAAAATTTAGGATTAGCATTTAAATAAGAATTATTATCATCAAATGAGGTTAATGGTTTGTCATTTAATTGAACAATATAACTATGCGTACCAACTAAATCCGGCTCATAGTCAAATTCAAATGTAGTTGTACTATGGGTATGAGAATTGACTCTACCACTAACATTCTGAAAATCAGTATTTATTCTTTCTTTATGAGAAACAACTGCCTGAGCGGTAATAGAAACGAGTTTAACATCATTATTCCCTGGCATAATCGTGGCCGCAACAGCGGACGAATATACAGCAACTAATGAACCTGATATAAGCTTTTTAAAGGTCAAAATAGCCCCCTTTTATTTTAATAGCTTTTAGGGTGAATATAATTTAGTTCATGATTATCTGTGAAGAGAAGATCGGGATTCGTTAAAAAATGTTAATGAAGCTTTAAATCACCCAAGTTTACTTAACGCACCATTAACGTTCGTTTCATTTTGTTAAAAATTGTTAATAAAATAAACCGTTCAAGACTATTTACGACTGTTAAATGAAAGCAAGATTAAAACAGTAAGTAATTGTTATTACTAGTATTTAACCATTACAGGTGATTTTTATTTGTTAAATTCTGTGATGTAGTAAATTTCACGTTAAATACGTAAACGATTGATAAATGATAAGTTGAATTTGAGATGTTAATTTTAACCAACCTTTAATAACAATAAAAATAACTAATCATTATTAGGAAGAAAACCGAATGAAACAATTAGCAATTGCACTGTGCAGTTTATCACTACTAGCGGCTTGTGGTGGTGGTGGCGGTGGTGGCGGAGATAAAACTCCAACGCCTACACCGACGCCAACTCCTACTCCGACTCCGACTCCAACGCCGACTCCGACTCCAACACCGACGCCAACGCCAACGCCGACGCCAACACCGACGCCAACGCCGACGCCTGGAGATAATATTGCGCCTTCATTAAGTGTTAGTTCGCCTACTTCGGTACAAGAATTATCTGTAGTTACTGTAACTGCTAACGCCAGCGACTCTGATGGTTTGATCAGCAACATAAACTGGCAACAGACAGATGGACCTTCAGTAGCCCTAACGTTAGATGCAAGCTCGCAAACAGCAACGTTTACTGCACCTGTCGTGAGCATGAGCGACATTCAAAAAGAATTGTCGTTTGAAATTACAGCCACTGATGATAGTAACGCCTCAGTTAAACAATCAATTGCGGTAATGGTTGAAGCAGTAAACGCGGCACCATTTTTCAACATTAATCACGACCAAAGTATTGGTGAAGGTAAACTAGTCGCCCTAACCGCCTTTGCAAAGGATGCTGATGGTGAGATTGTGAATTATCAATGGAGTACTGATGTTGCAAACAACATTGATATTACAAACAGTAATTCCCAAAATGCTACTTTCCAAGCTCCCGTTGTTACTAAGTCAACAGACTTTGTTTTTACTGTTGACGCAACAGATAATGAAGGAACTGAGGCAGTTCAAAGTATCACTGTTACAGTAAACCCTATTGTTCAAGGTGAACTTAATTATCGACCAGTTGCTGTTAATTCTGCCCAGGCTATTTTAACGGCTAGTTTATCTAATCCAAAAACAGCAGTTGTGGTAGAAGACGATTTATTACCATATAGAGTTGACGTATTTGATATCAATAACAGCCCGTTAGGCCAAGCAGTTTCATTAGAGGGTGCAAATTTTAATGTGGAAGTGAATGGTGATCTTACGAATGGTTTTTATATTAAATCAAGCCATCGTAACTATCGTCAAAAATTAATCAAAAATGAAGATGGTGAAGTAGTTTATGATGAATTTTCCGAAGAAGCGTTAAAAGCATTTACCGAAGATGGTGCGCCAATATTAGAAGCCTATTATGTGAACGATATTGAGGCAATTTGTGATATTGAAAGAAAATATAACTGTAATGCCACACCGTTTACCACTGTAATTTCAAAGACCGGCCGATTAACAGGTTCAATCAAAGTTGCAGATGCCTTACCTATTGTTGAACAGCATCTTAATTTTGAACTTACCTCTGATCCTTTTCTAGTAGAACAGATACCCGCAGGCATAAATTTTAATGCTATAGAAACTGCCATAGATAATGGTAGTGGTACTGTTAGCTGGGTTAATGCTGTTATGGATTTCTTAAACGGCTCTAGAGCAAACATTGATATGATCACCGAGCAGTTCATTATGAGTAATGAAACTCGTTTAGAATTAACCACAGAAGCTGGTGTGTTAGTAAACTCATACGAAATTGTCGACATAGAAGCACAGGCAAACTTTTTGGGGGATAATGCAGATCAGTTAATATTAAACGGCTTAGATTACTCATGGACAATAACTTATCCAAACGGAAGTATTGAACAAGGCTGTAATGGCTTAAACACTAATGCCATATCATTTAAAGCCCCTGCGGTTTTAGAGAAAGATTTTATCTTTGTTTCAGTAACTGTAAACAGTGGTAATTTTTCAGAAACTAAATCGTTAACGGTTGTTGTAGATCCAGCACCAGAACCTGAAAACACCACTCCAGCGATTGAACAAATACAAGATATGATCGTATCTTCTGGCGATACTGTCGATTTAGCAGCTGTTGTATCTGATGGCGAAGACTTTTCTTGTAACATAGCACATAGTTGGACACAAATATCTGGCCCAACAGTTACCTTATCAGATGAAAATGCAATATCCCCTACCTTTGTCGCACCAAATACAGAAGATCAAGTTATAGCTCTTACATTTGAGCTAAGTGTAACTGACTCTGGTGACCAAACTATTACTACACCTGTTGATATTTACGTAACTAAACAAGTGAATGTAGGTAGTTTTGAATTAAATGATACTGGCGTAACAAAATGTGCTAACTATGCATTTGGAAGTTTGAATACTGCCGGGCATGATAATGAAATTGACTGTTCAGACAATGATAATTTATTGCCTTTACCCGAAAGACAAGACGCCATGGTTGGTCGCGATGCAAACCAAAACTCATATATAGATGGAAATGCTGGTTTTAGTTTTACAAAAATTGCGGCTGATGGTAGCGAACTAGAGCATGATGCCATGCAATGGTCGTGTGTTGTTGATAATGTTACCGGCTTAATGTGGGAAAAGAAAAACACAATAGAATCATTACAAAATAAGTACATGGTTTTCACTCAATTTAATTCTGATGAAGCAACAAATGCAGGTATGCCGGGCATAGAGCAAAGTGATCATTGCGAAGAGTCCGAAGTGTGCTACAACAGCGAATCTTATGTAGAAGCAGTAAATGTGCAACCACAATCATTATGTGGTTACTCTGACTGGCGATTACCGACTCGAATGGAACTTCACTCACTAGTTGATTATTCTGGTGGGGCAAGTAAAAACGGAAAGCCTAGAATTGACGAACGATTCTTTCCAAATACTGTTGTAGAACACTATATGACCTCTTCACGTGCCGGTGAAAAGCGAACAGAAGATTTATACGAAAGCCGTAAATTATGGGTAGTAAGTTTCATAGATGGCCAATTAGTACTGTGGAATTCCACCTATAAAGTAACAGATTCACGCTTACCAATTAGATTAGTTAGAAAATAATTAGCACGGAATTTAAAGGAAAATTCAATGAAACTTAAAAATATATTTACTTTAGCTATCCCTGCACTTATTAGCTCGGTAGCATTCGCACAACGTGGTGAAGCTGATATAACATACAGCTGCATGTATAACGTACCTCAAACTGCTCCTAACAGCCGATTTGAGATCAGCGAAGATGGCGCTAGCGTAAAAGATTTGAAAACAAACTTAACGTGGTCACGATGTGATCTTGGACAGGTTTGGGACAACGAGACTCAACAATGTCAAGGCTCTGCACTTCTAGTTGACTGGCAAGTTGCTCATGAGAAAGCGTTAATCTATAGCGCCAGTAATAAGAATGAATGGCGAGTACCAAACATTAAAGAGTTAGGCAGCATTATTGAAGAGCGTTGTAATCGACCTGCCGCTAATATTGTAGCATTTCCTTCTATAACAATTGAGAAAACCTATATTAGCTCTACCCCTTATAATTTTGACTCTACTGGTGAGTCAGTATTTGGTATGACTACCGATTTAGGCTATATATCACACGGTGCTAAATCGGGAGCATTCTCGGTTAAATTTGTTCATGACTAAATTATCAGTTTAAACTCAAAATTAAAAACCAGGCTAATTTAGCCTGGTTTTTTATATTAAAAATCAGGTTGAAACTTGCTAATCTAAAGCCTTAAGAATACTTTCAGTAACGCCAATTCACTTCTTTAATCACACATTTAAATTAATAGTTTGCCACTAACATTAAGCGTTAGTTGCTATTATTATTCGTATTATTAAACATAAAGTTAAATCGCCTGTGCCATAAAGTTACCATCATAAAAACGCTATTATCAGAAGAGAATTTAAAACAAACTGGGCCCAATTGATATATTCAACCAAGCCTCAGCCCTTTTTAACGACTACAGCAATAAATTTAGATAAGTATCGTAGCGCTAGGCCTTTCAGTTTTAGTTTGCCTGTTCTCGCAGAGAACATATACATAACAGGTTATTTTGACAGCACACAAAATTGTATGAAAGCCATTCTTACGAGTTATTAATATTCAATGTACATCGTTGATATAGCGGGTTAAAACACGTTGTGTGTTGTAATGAGGAAACACTTACTTAAAACGACAGGTAGCCTGCCAAATTTGCTGAAGAGTCGCATTTGCTGGCAACTACAATTTACGGTGATGAAATGAATGGCTAGAAATCAATACGTTTAAAAATTTAAGTGAGCCGATCTTAATGCATCCCTATAAGCTTGGCATTCCTTATCCCTGAAGTGAGTCTATTTTTCGCCCTTTTCAACAAGGAAGTTGTATATGCCATCATCACTTTGATGTGAAAGAATGGTCCATCATCCCTGAAGTGAGTCAAATTTTCGCCATCCATGGCAAATTGACATTCCATCATCCCTGAAGTAAAAAAAAGCCAGTGAGATTATCACTGGCTTTATTAACTTAGCTATAAAAGCTATTGGTTATTTTTACTGTACAGACATAACTTTGTTTTGAACTGATATAACTTCACCAGATTCTGTGGTTAAGTTTAAGTTCAATGTCATCTCTTTAATCATACCTTTAGCATTACTTAAACGATTAGCGTTCATGGTAATTGGATAAACGTAATGCATACCTTCAACAGATGCCGGGAAGCCAGTTACGATTGGCGCACCAAACGTAGTACCTTCAGCATTTGATTGATACTGCTTTTTAAAGTAAGCATTTTCCCAAGTATTAGCCATGTAGTATTGTGTACCAGAATACGTATTGTAAGACTGTTCACCATCTAAAGATAAACCAACTATCTCGTTCACTTCTACTGACTCAGTTACAGGTCCTGGCAAACCATCTTCATCGGTACCCATAAAGTTATCCATTGCCGATACAATTTCAACGTTACCGTGTAATTGCTCTTTAGAAACTAAGTAAACTGTCGCAATTTTACCATCAGTATTACTATGAAGTTTCGATACAACATCAGCATTTGATGTAGGTACACTTGCTAGCTTAACATATGGGAAGTATAGCGCTTCTGGTGAACCAACAGTACAAGAGTTATCATCCCACGAAAATGTTATATCTCTATCAGGGAAGGTATATTCAACATCTGCATTACACCATTGACCTTGCATTTCAGGGTAAATATAGTCTACAGGGAATTTATCACCCCAGAAAATACGTATGTAATCAGGGGTAGCCGGCGCAAACGAAGAAGCACCTTCCATATCGATGTTATTAAACTCTTCAGTTTCCCAGTTCGCTTGACCTTCATAGCTAGACCAAGTTACGTTAAAGCCACCAAGACCATTGTAGCCTGTTACTTCTGAATCTGCTGCAGAGGCACCAATCGCAGCTGAAAGAACTAAATTATCTGCAGTTGTTTTTTCCATTGCCATAGCTGGTACATTGATAGATAGTTCTAAATCAGATGCAACGGCTTGACCACTTGTTGGTTTAACTAACAACGCTAGGTCAATGCTCTTACCTGCTTGAATATCCGTAGCATTGAAATAACCGTTGCCCAGTTCAGATGCTTCAGCAAAGCCTGTAGGTAACACAGGAACTTCGGCATCTACATCGTAAACATCAGCATTTAACGAAATTGTTAAAACAGTTCTTGCTTCATTCCAGCTAAACTCTGCGCCAGCGCCGTCAGCCATTAATGACTTAATTTTGCCTTTAGTTGAAAGTTCAGTTGAAATACCAAATGCGCCAACAAACGCCTTTTTACTGTAACCGAAGTAACCAAAAAAGCTATCTGGCTCTGCAAGTACGTATGAGTAATCTGACGAGTCAACAGCTGTATCTTTTAAGTAACGTAAATACGCTTGTCTAAATGGCGTTTCATCTTCTAAAGTAATGTCATTAAAACGCATGTAAGCGTAATTTTGGTTTTGAAGGGTTTTAATACTTGAACACGTAGTACATTCAACGCCATCCGCATCTTTCCACTTAAAGTAATTATAAGTACTTAAGTTAGCATCCCAATTATTTACTACACTGAGATCTGTTTCAGCTTCAATATCGCCAACTAATTCAACAGGTTGGTTAAATACTACAGTCATAGTAGCAGACGTTGCCGCTGTTGCTGTTGAATGAGCAACTACGTATTCAATTGGAAGAGCTTCACCGTTGTCAGTATCAGTGTTCATTGCTAAAGCAATTGAAGAAGAAGCTGTTGCATCAGAGAAAGAATCTAAACCAGCAGCAGCTACATCTGTAGCGGCAAACATAACACCGTCGATTGTTACCATATCTAATGCTAATGGCGACATGATGTCCGTAAAAGATAAGCCTTCAATTACGTATTCAGCTGAACCTGCATCCCAAGAAGCAGTAACATCGCCATTGTTTAACGATAATGTTTCAGGACCAGATGTAACAGCAGAACCGTCAGCAAATGTTAAACCAAAGCTTACAGAGAATGTCGTTGCTTCGTCAGCATTGTCAACATAAACAGTTGGGCTTTGACCAGAAGTTACCGCTAAAGTACCGCCAACAACTGTTAGTTCAGAAAAATCACCAGCAACTTCGATGTCGTAAGACATACCGTTTGCAGGTAGCTTAAATGTGTATACGCCGTTAGATTCAGTTGCGAAATTGTTAGGGATACTTGACATGTATTCTTCAGCATCAACAGCTTGATTTGACGACATAGGAGAGGTATTACCAGCAGCAGGGATAAACAATGATAAACCTGATACATTAGCACCCATCATGTCTGTAACAGTCACTGATGAAGTAACCACGTCAAACAATTCTACTGAGTCAATATTAATTGCACCGTCAGTAGTTGACCCCATTGTGTAAGCTGTTGCTTTACCAGCTGCAGATACTACAGCGATAAAATCAGAATTTGTTGGTAAACCTTCAGCTGTAAAACTGCTACCAGTAACATCTGCGTTAAAAACTCCGCCGGCAATATGGATTTCAACCATTGCCCCAAGTAGAGGAGACATTGATGAACCGTCAACAATTGAACCGTATGCCGAACTAACTGCTTCTACAGGAACTTCTACTTCTACGATTTTTTCAACTTCTACTGGAACTTCTACTTCAACTTCTACGATTTTTTCAACTTCTTGTACAGGACCTGGAACAGGTGTAGGTACTTCAACTGTTTCAACAACAGTTTCTACAGGCTTTACAGATACATCGTCACCGCCACAGGCAGTTAACAGGCTAGTTGCTACCATAGTAGCAATAAGCGATTTATTAAATTTAATAGTATTGGACATATTTCTTCCCAGATATTTTTATATTAGTCACAGTGCTTATAGATATTATTATCAAGCCATTAACACTTAGTTAACGATTTTATTTTACTTATAAACACTTACGCCCAACCAATGTAATCTAGGCTCATGCTGATGTTTGTTAAAAAATGTTAATTATTATAACAACTGTTAAATATTGGTTAACACCGATATAAAAAAGCATTAATAAACATACAGATAGAGTTAATTAAAGGAGAGTTTTAATTTCTTTCTATTTAGTTATATATGCGCAAAAAAGAAACTTTATCGGCAAAATAAACTAACTATTAAGTACTTTTGTGCAGTTATTGAAAATAAGTAATTTAACTTTATTGATTTGTTTAAAAATTTTTAAAACAGTTGCTCAAGCGAAAAAAACCAGCTCATATCTAGCTGGTTTTTATTAGGTTTCTACTGATTTACATTTCAATTAATTAAAAGTAATAGGTTTATATACATAAACTCCGTCTTGATACATGTCAGAGCCACTAAAAGAGCGAATTTTACATTCAACATTAATCGCATTTCCGGCACAAAGACCTGCGTTACCCGATTGTATCCAGGTGATACCTTCAATTGTAAATTGTGAAGGTTGATAATCTTGATTAGTGCTTTTGCCAAAACAAGCAACCTGATTGTCAGCTTGCAATGCACAATACTCGCGTCCCATGCCTAACGATAAAGATTGTGGCGAACTTGAAAAGCTTGGCACTACGGCATTATCATCCCAGCCAATAATGATAACTTCTTGAAGAAGTTCATCATATTCTTCAACCTTTGTTTGTCCCCAACAAGTTATTGACTGATTTGAATAGGAACACACTGAACCTGGCAACATACGTAAATATTCACTGGCATTGGTTAGCACTGGTACATCATTGATTTTTTTCTCATTATCTCCCCAGCACGTAGTACCATCAGTATGAATGGCACAAACATTGGTGTTGGTTGAGTAAAGTGATTGTGCTGAATTTATCACTTCTGGAATATCTAATATCCCAAGGGTATTACTGCCCCAACACTTAACAACAGAGTTATCAATGGCGCAGCTAAATTCTGAACCAGAGACTAACGCCGTCACATTTGTCATCGTCGGAGCAGCAGTTGCTAGCGCATCACCAAAACAGTGCACGTCATTATCTACCTCGACAACACAAAAATGTGAATTCCCCACAGCTAGAATTAATGGATCGGTAACATCTGGATTTGCAGGAAAAACCCCACCAAAACAACGAACATCATTATCAAACAATGCACAGCTACCATATGTGGTCATCGCGATAGAACCACCAGCTTGAACTACAGCATCTTTAGGTAACGCAACGTCTAGGCCATCAACGTCAATGGTAAGTATTTCAAGTTGTCCCGCAATAGCATAGTTTGAACAACCTATTTGGTTTGTTTCATTAATGCCAACACACACTGAATATGAGCTTGGGTTTACATTTGGCACCGGTGAAAATGTATAGTCTTCTGTTGGGCGATCAATGGCTTCAAAATCAAATGACTCTAAAGTGACCGAATTATTCTCGATTGAATACCATATAGCTTTACCGCTGTCGAACGTGCCATCAACTAAAATGAAGTGACTGGTTGTTGTCTGCTTTATTTCAAGTGTACCGGAACCTTTACCTGCCCAAGTAAAGTGCTCAGTCGCGTCAATTATATAATGATTGCCACTGTTATTAGATAAAAATTCTAAATACTCACCATTAAATGAATAAAATCCGGCAACGTCTGCTTGTGAAAAACCATCACCCTGTATTTCTTTACTGTTTTCTAGAAGAGAAACATATTGTGAATCAGCAAGAGCAACCCCATATAAATTCACGGTTAATAAACTTGTAAGATCACCTAATGAAGATACATCGGTGACCGCTGTTTGCGATAAACCAACATGCTCAAGGGCTGTGTAATTGGTAAATACGCTTACATCGGAAAAATTAGAGTTGGCTAACTCTACACGTTTAAGCTGTGTTAATTCAGATATTGTCAGCCAATTATTTGCGATAACACCAGGTAAATTCAAATAATTAAGATTTTCAAAAAAGGTCAGATCACTTAGATTATCAATAGCAATATCGTTACATGTAATTGAGCTTATTGCCGAGGCATAGTCATTGGCGTATACAGACAAACAATTTTCAATGGCAGAGTCAGAGAATGTAAGCTCAGATACCTTAAAGTTGTAATCGTTTGGCGAACTATCTTCTTCGTTTAATAGTCCATCACCATCAATGTCTGGATCGCTATTATCGCCGAACCCATTTCCATCAGTACCAGCCCCATCACCATCAACATCAGACCATTCAAGTTTATTATCAGGGAACGCATCAATATTATCGCCAAAACCATCACCGTCGGTATCTATCCATTCGCTGGCATCTTCTGGAAATTGGTCTGTGTTGTCACCCGTACCATCACTATCGCTATCTAACCACTCTAAAGGATCCGCGGGAAAGATATCAGCGTTGTTAGCATAGCCATCACCATCAATATCATCATCACTATTGTCGCCGATAAAATCGCCATCTAAATCAGTCGATTCAGTGTTATCTGTTGGGAACAAATCTTCAATATTAGCAACGCCGTCACCATCTATATCATCATCTAACGAATTAACAGTGCCATCAGAATCTAAGTCAGTAGTACTACTTTGTATATGTTGTTGCTCGGTTAAAATAACTTCAGCTCTACTGATCAACTGAATTTTCATGTCTGCCGTTATAGGAGCATCATCCGCTAGAAAGTTTCCAAACAAACCATTTGTGCTGATCTGGTAGGATTCAGCAATTGCGTTTTTTAAGAAATTAATTTCACCTACTAAATCCTCATAACTAATTTCATCACTTGCTAGCTGATGCATTACACCTTCGATTTCTTGCGCTACAAGGTTGGTGAAAGGTGATATGACCTGAGTTACTGCTTTATCTGCATTTAAAGCTTTAAATGGCCATGACGAAATTGTCACAGGCATATCAGAAAAATTATCTGTAGTGCGATCAATATCGTCAGCGCCTTCACCTAAATAAGCCCTTATCGGCACCATTGAAGACTTTGGCTTATGTTCACCTGTGATTAATAATTCATAATAGCCTGATACATCAGTAATAGACGAAGGCTCATTACTGTCGTGTAACATATTTAAATTACTATCTAAATAAACAAGAGCACCTTTTATATAACCATCTATTACCACACCTGTGACTAAATAACTGTCTTCAACAACTAAATCAAAGGCAGTTAAAGACGCACTATCGCTACCATCAGACACACTTAAGATAATATTGCTATAAGTATTAGCATCTTCAATAGTTGGGGTTCCAGATAGTTCACCTGTAATACTATTAAGTGTTAACCACGTAGGTAAATTTCTGGCCGTTACTGTTAAAATATCGCCATCGCTGTCACTTAAAGTAGGGGTAAACACATATTCTTGTAATTCATTAATGCTAATTACCGGACTTCCTGAAATGCTCGGAGCTGTATTAGTTGTAGGGGTAGGAGTTGGAGTTGGAGTCGGAGTCGGGGTTGGTGTAGGGGTTGGTGTAGGGGTCGGTTTATCACTACCGCCGCCACCGCCACCACAAGCCGTCAGTGCTAATACCCCAGCAACTAATACAGCTATTTTATTTAACTTTAATGAATTCGTCATTGTTCGCTCTCTTGTTTTTATGTTTATCAATGCGTTCGATAAATTTTTCTTAACTAGCAAACTACTCCATCAATCAAACAAAATTCGTTAAAAACTGTTAAAAATAGATTAGATTCAAACAAGGCACTATATTTTTATTAAAAATCCCTATTATAAATGTCAGGCTTTCACATATAAAACTCAGCAAGCTAGCACATTCAAGCGAAATAAATATCATCAGTTGATTTACCTATCTGAACGGCTAGCGAAACAATTAACCAATAATTTACACTTTTTTACATCGGCATTTACTTTTAGTCGTTAGACTCTATTATGAAGTGAATAAAACTTGTTATTTTCGGCATTTAAATAGTGCGCTGAAATAACATTTGTATACCTTAATAAATAATAAAGTTACAATTTTTAATGCTCATAGGCCCGCTAAACTTGCAGCCTGATGATATAAATTTGAATAAAAAATAATTAATTAACTAAACACTATAGATGGTTCGATGTTGCTTTTACCAAAAATATTTTCCAAAAACTTAAACCTGATGATAATTTCAGCCTTACTTTTATTGAGTATGCCTCTGTATGCACAAGAAGAAGACACTGAAGCTGAAACTGTGCAACAAGAAATTGATGATACATTTTTTGTACTTAAATTCTCTGCAGGTGATTTCCATTACGACTCTCCTTTAAGCGATAAAAAAGATATTGAGCTTAACTTTTTACCTAATTGGACATTTTATTATAAAGACGTGTTCTTTATTGAAAGAACCAAGATAGGGGCAAACATCTATTTAGATGACAAAACATTTGTTGATGTTGTTGGTAAACATAACTTTGATGGCGTTTACTATCATGGTGATGATAAAGCAGCACAATTTTCGGTGTCTCCATTCTTACCTCCGTTCAATTACCCTTCTAAAAATGCCCACTTAAGCTACCTTGGTGGCATTGAAGTTAAAAAATACTTTGGCAAAGAAAGAGTTGAGTTTGGCGCATACACCGATATTTCAAATGTGCACCATGGTGAACAGATTGAACTCAGTTGGATGCACCTTCTATACAACAACGAATTTAAACTAGCACTTGAAATAGGCGCGCAGTATAAATCGGATCAACTGCTTGAATATTACTACGGCTCGCCCCTGGTTGGTGACAATGTCAATTACTATTCTCAAATTGATGCCGCCTATACCCTAACTGACGGGTTATTATTAGTCTTCAATTATAAGTTTGAAAGACTTTCCAGCAAAATCATCAGTTCTCAGGTAACTGATAAAAAGGATTTAACGAGTATGTTTTTAGGGATCAGCTGGTCAATTAATTTGTAGGCTATTATTTAAATGCGCAGTACTGTTTTCATTATATTTTGCTCATTGTTGGTTACATTAACCGACAAGGCATTTGCTGCGCCGAAAAACCTACTTATGGGTATCCCTAAACAGTGTGTAGTTAATAAAAAAACAGACAGTTGCAAAGCTGCTCTAACACTCTCATGGGAATTAGATAGCCCGCAGGATATTTGTATTTTAAAAGGCGCTGAAATAATTCATTGTGAGAAAAACTCAACATCGAATTCGCACACAATTAATATAGATAGCCAAAAATCAACCATCTTCAAACTTGTATCAATGAACTCATTGATCGAACTGTCTAACTTTAAGTTTAACATCTTATATTTAGGTAAAAATTCGATCAAACGACGTAAACTGCCTTGGCGAATATTGTAATGCAAGAAAATACTTTAAATAAAATACTATTAATTGAAGATGATCATAAGCTTGGTTTAAAAATAAAACGATTTTTAGAACAACATAAATATGAAGTTGAGTGGCTGAATGGTGGCTCATTATTAGGTGTTGACGCCAAGGTGAATGCCTTTGACGTTATTCTTTGCGATATTGATTTACCTGATATGTCGGGCTTTGATATTTGTCATCAGTGGCGCGATAAATTTAACGGTGTATTTATTTTTATAACCGCGTTTACCGACTCAGATTGTCAAATCGAAGGTCTTGAAATGGGCGCCGATGACTTTATTGTTAAACCATTTGTGCCTGATGTATTACTTGCTCGCATAAAAGCTGCAACTCGAAAACTTGGTAAAGTATCTCAAGAGTCTGATGAAGAAAGCCCTATCAGCTTACCTGGGCTTTCTATTATCCCGGCACAGCTACAAGTTAAGGTAAGTGATACCTTACTTACCTTAACCCAACAAGAATTTAAAATACTGTATTTATTCGCCCGTAACTTCAACTATAAAGTGACACGTGAAGTTATCTCTAAAATTGTGATGAATCGTGAATACGATGGTTTTGACCGTTCTGTAGATGTTTATGTAAGCAAGCTAAGAAAGAAATTTAATGACATAACCGGTAACCCTTACCAAATTAATACTTTGTGGGGTAAAGGTTACGTATTAAAAAACCTTGAAGCTAGCAGTTAATAGCTAACAATCGATGAATAAGCAATTTTTACGATTAACCTTATATGTGGTTACATCATTGATAATTCTGGCGATCAGCCTGGAAGTAATTTGGGAAGAGTTTGTCCCCCAAGAAACCATTATATCGGCAGATGATTTTTATCATTCTGCCATCGAAGAAAATGGTCAAATTTTTACCATTCAACCCCTTAATAATATCTCGTTGCCTGATGAATTACTTGCTCAATTAACATCAGGGGAAATCATACGACTTGATGATAATGAAGATCATTCTTATTACTATAAGTTGCACCAACAACAAGTATTGGTACTTGGGCCAATAATTGATATTCATGAAGCCAGTAATATTGATGACATTATTGCCATAGTATTTTATCTCGGTTTTGCCGCATTATTATTACTATGGTTTAGACCGGCCTTTATGGACTTAAGAAAGCTCTCTGTTCATGTAAAAAACTTCTCAGAAACGGCAAAATGGCACACGCTTGATTTAAGACCTACTTCTATAGCATTTCCCGCAGCTCATACCATCAATAAGATGGCTGAGCGCATCGAACAGCTAATAGATTTACAGAAAAACCTTTCTCGCATGGTTGGTCATGAAATTCGTACACCTTTGGCTCGTACCGGCTTTTCAATTGCGAGTTTAAAGTACGATCCTACCATGGAAGAAATCCTGTCTATTGAAGAAGATTTACAAGAAATAGAAGATTTAACAGAAGAGTTCTTACAAATAACCAAACTTGAGTTTGACTCTAAAGATATTGTGCTAACCAAACAGAATGTTTACGCTCCAATTGAAGAGCTGGTTAACAAACTTCAAAGAGCCTCTCGCATAAACATAAAGGTTGATGTAGATAAAAACTTACTGGCTCCGGTTGAAAACAAAACCTTTAAACGTTTAATGCAAAACCTTGTTACCAATGCATTAAAGCATGCTAATGATGAAGTGGTTATTCATTTAACCGAAAACAAAGGTATTTATACCTTATGGGTAAGTGATGACGGTAATGGTTTTTCTGACTCAGAGCTTATTGATAAGCCCTACTATCAAGAAAACTCAAAAACTGACGGCTATGGCTTAGGATTGTCTATTGTTAAGTTAATTGCCTCTTGGTATGGCGGTAAAATCAGTTTTGAATCGTCGAATAGCTTAAAAGGTGCGAAAGTGATATTTACCTGGCCTGTTGATTCAGATAGTCCCTAGTTGATTTTTAGATATTTATAAAAGACCCTGAAATAAATTCAGGGAATAGTATGTTGGCGAATTCAGGGAATGATCTCTTCTATAACCATTTGCTGAACTCGATGCGCTACTATCACCCTGTACCGATTACTGGTTCTACTCTACCACTTGCTAAACTCGATCGTCCTGTAGCAGTTGCAGGGTCTTAATCACCACTTGCTGAACTAGTTTCAGCATCTAATTAGATTACTTAACCAGCCTTTAGAAACAAAAAAACCGCCAAGAGGCGGTTTTTATCACTAAATTTATAAACTGTTATTTAGCAGAGTTTGCTGCTTTAGCAAAATCACCTGCTTTAAATATATTGATATCAAAAGCACCAATATATTTATTAAATGCCGTATTAACATCTTCAACGGTTAGTTGCTGTACATCAGCAATTTGCTCATCATAGAACGCTAAGTCTTCTTGCTTCTTACTTGCGCCAAGTATTACGCCAGCAATTTGTGCATCGCTTGCCCAAGCACGGTTACGGCTACTTACAAAGCCTTTTACTGCTTCATCTAATTCAGTAGCAGTAAAGCCATCAGCGACAACACGCGCCACTTCTTCTTTATAGGCAGCAATTACACCTTCCATATTTTCAGGGGCAGCAATAGCATACGCGTAATACATACCTTGTTTATCAAGCGTACTTACCTGCATACCAGAGCCAACAGAATAGCTGTAGCCTTCTTTAACACGAATACGAGCACCAATACGAGATGAGAATGAATCACCACCAAAAATGGTGTTAGCAACCCTTAACGCTAAGTAATCTTCGTGTTTAATGTCCATCATCATTGGGTTGATAACATATAATTGTGCATTTGCTTTATCAGGTGTTTCGGTACTAACCACTAAGCCACCTTTATCTTTAAAGCTAACAGGCATGTGCTCATAAGCAGTATCATTAACAAAACTAGATAACTGCGCATGTAACTGCGTTGAAATGCTTGTTGCGTCTACATCCCCTACTACACTGATATGGCCATTGTTAATATTGGTGTGACTGTTATACAAACTTGCAAGTTCATTAACAGTTACCGCATTAACGGCAGCAATTTTTTCATCTAAAGCAAGGTATGATTTTGGATGTCCTTTAGGGTAGTTGCTTAAAGACTCTCTAAACGTATTACTAGCAATAGCGCCCGGATCATTACGTTGTTTCTCAATACTGGCAACAGAGCTACGCTTCATCACATCCAATTCATTTTCAGGGAACGTTGGCGCAGCCATCAATTCACCGAAAAGCTTCACCGTTGCATCTAAGTTAGTTTTGTCGGTGTTAATTGAAATATCAGTTGAACCTGCTGAGGTTGAGATTGAAATTGAGCTTTTTAATTGATCAAGCTTACTGGCAATTTCTTGTTTAGAGTACTTGGCATTACCTTCTTTTAACATAGCACCAACAAACCCAATAGCATTGCCTTTACCCGCTAAATTCTCAGCATTACCGCTTGGAAAATGCATGCTAATAATAACTTGCTCACCACGAAGTTTTTTCGGATAAACATTGACTTTAGTGCCCTCTTCCCAATCGATTTTGACTAAACGATTTTTAATATTAGCAACGGTATTATCATATACCTCACCAGCTGCAACAACTTCTTTGCCTTTATAGTCTTTAAGCACATCTTTTAAATCAGCTGCTACCGGAATTTCAGCACGAACGGGTTTTTCTGTTGGGATAAAACGGGCAACGGTACGATTTGATTGAATTAAGTATTTTTCAGCTGCAGTCTGTACTTGCTCAACAGTTGTTTGGGCGATTAAGTCGCGAGAATAAAAGATATGACGGTAATCACCCATAGCAATATATTCTGATAACTCCATGCCAACACCGGTAACGTCTCGCATTGATTGCTCTGCTTGGCGAGCTAATTTTGCCTGAGCTAACTTAAGCTCTTCTTCTGTAATAGGTTGTGATTTTAACTGTTCTACAATGGCAATTAATTTCGACTCTAAATCGGCTAAGTCCTGGCCTTTATTACCTTGTGCCATTAACAAAAATTGTGAGCTGTCTTTTAGGTTAAACATAAAGTTGGTTGCCATAGTGGCAACACCTTTTTCAACCAAGTTTTTTTGTAAGCGACCACGGGATCGATCACTTAAAATATCGGTTAGAATATTTAACGCGGCAGCGTCATCGTGCACAGCCGAAGGAGTATGGTACGACAAGCCAACTACAGGTAAATCACCAACGCGGCGAATATTTACTGTACGTTCACCATCTTGGGTAGGCTCTACTGTGTATAACGGTTCAATTGGTGTTACACGCTTGGCAATTGCACCAAAACTTTGTTCAATTAACGCTTTAGTTTTTTTATTATCAAAACGACCAGCTATGGTTAATACCGCGTTATCTGGGCGATAATGTTTAGTATAAAATTCACGTAAACGTGAGAATGGGAAATTTTCTACGTCACTACGCGCACCTATAGTTGAATTACCATAGTTGTGCCATAAAAATGCCATTGATGACATACGGCCAAGCAACATTCTGAACGGGTCATTTTCGCCCTTTTCCATTTCGTTACGCACAACGGTCATTTCGCTTTGTAACTGCTCTTCGGTAAACGTAGCATTAACCATACGATCTGCTTCCATACCGATAGCCCATTCCAGACTTTCTTCATTGGCATCGAATGTTTCAAAGTAATTGGTACGGTCTAACCAAGTAGAGGCGTTTTTACCCATACCGCGCTTTTTAAATTCTTTGTCAATATTTTGGTAATTGGTCGAGCCTTTAAATAACATATGTTCAAGTAAATGCGCCATACCAGTTTCACCATAGTACTCATGCACAGAACCAACACGGTAGGTTACATTGACTAATGTTTTTGGTTGCGAGGCATCTGGATAAAGTAACACCGTCATGCCATTTTCAAGGCTGTACTCTTCAATACCTTCAACACTTCTTACAAAAGTAAGCTCATTGCTTACATTTTGTATTTGTTGTGACTGAGCATTGACTGCAAAATCTGTTGTTGTACATGCCGATAGGCCTAGTGCCAAAGTAACGGACATACCAATTAACGTTGGTTTAAGAAATTTCATTAGTTAACCTTTGTATAATTTATATTTAGTGACATAACAGGAAGCCAAAATACGTTTTCAACCTTTTAGCTATGCCTAATTTTATTGCCCGTAATTTTATCTTAATGGCAATCAAATAAATGTTAAAAGTTATTAAAAACATCGATAAATATAAGGAATGAGACATTTAAATAATGCAAATATCTGTTATTAAAAAGAATCCCGAAGGCTTGCGCTCTTCGGGATGTTTAAGTTTGTGGAGTCAATCTTTAGTTATACCAATTTCATTAAATTATTGCCCACTTGTGCTGGTTAAAATACTCCATGGTGGCGTTGCTCTCAATCCCAATAGCCAGCTATTGGTCAATCGAGCGCCTTGCCCTGATTTATTTTTCCTTCGCACAACAAGATCACAAACTTATTGAAACTGGTATTAGCGTTATTTTACAAGCTTAAATCTGACCAATCTTAATAAGAAAAGTAGAGATAACATCATATATGCCATACTACCACCAGAGCTACCATCATCACTTCCAGCAACTTTAAGGCTGGTATCATCTTCTTCATTATTACAAGTTGCAGTTGGCGTAAAACCTGACGTTTCTTGCACAACAACTTCAACTATTGTTGTTGCAAAATCATTAGCATTGTCTGCATCAGCAACCATCACTTCAACAGATGTTGAACCTGAAAAATCACAACTTGCATCAATTGTTAACATAGCGCCTGGCTCATTACCATCTACAGTGGCAACTAAACCATCACTAGTGGCAGTAATAACATTAACGCTGTTTTGCAAATCATTATAAATTACTGGTACCGTAATTACATCGCCTTGGTTAATGACCAAACCAGCGATTTCGTTAACAGAAATATTACCTGGCACAGTCAATGTTTCAGTCAGTGACTTAGTAATGCGATTCAATTTGGTTTTAACGGTTAAATCAATTTCTTGCCCCGCATAATCTTCATCAACCTTTAACCAAAAACTAAAGTTGGTTTTCGAATAATCTTCACCAATAAAGTCAAAACAAATGACCAAATCGTCATGGAGAATATCTTCTAGATTATCGTAAGCAAC
The DNA here is from genome assembly GCF_031583595.1 of Thalassotalea psychrophila. Lineage (NCBI taxonomy): Bacteria > Pseudomonadati > Pseudomonadota > Gammaproteobacteria > Alteromonadales > Colwelliaceae > Thalassotalea > Thalassotalea psychrophila. The sequence continues at coordinate 1,451,182 of NZ_CP134145.1, read as the reverse complement.
ACTGTTATTTCTAAAACCGCCCGCAGGGCCAAAAACACCACGGACGCCTGCCATTCCATGGAAACCAATTGAACCTTTACTATGCGTCATATTCAAGTTGTCATAGGCATAAATAATTTCATAGCTGCCGATTTCGTAGCTGTATTCTAAATCAAGAATGGCTTGAAAATCATAACTGTCATTTTGGTTAACCCCGGTTGAACCATAACTATAACGTTGACCTTCAATGGTGTAGGCATTATCCCATTCGATTAGAATGTTTTTATTGGTTTCGCTCATAAATGCTCCTAAGGTAATGCCTTGGGCATCAAAGGCATCCAAAGAATCTGCTGGAGCCTCTTTACCCGTGGTTAATTGCATTGAATGAGAGCCGATCATCAACGGTCCTAAACGGATATCAGGTAAGCCATACATTAATGAGAAAGGGTCGCCATAAGGAATACCAAATAATGGGTAATCGGTACCAGAATCAATATACCCCATTGGGCTAACACGCAGTTCATTGTATTTATTCGGCGCATCATAAAGATTGAAATCTGTTTCTTGATCGAAGCCAAATAACTGTTTCACATCAATCCGTAAAGCATCTTTCCATGAGCCCATACGATCAGGGTTTTCTGAGCCATATGGTGGGGTTGCTGCACGCGGATTTAATCTAGCCATATCGACATAACCACCATTAGGGCTACTGCCATCGAAGTAGTTACCCATTGGAGGTGTTGCACACATTGCAGAGTACTTCTGCGCTAAAGGGTGGTTTTCAAACTCTTCTACATTAGGATTAACATTAGTCGTCATTTGATAAAATGGCAGCAAGTTATAGCTATTTGGCTGATTACCTGAAATTGTTATGCCTTCAGCACCATCACTATATGCAGTGACAAAACGTGGATCACCGCCAGTACTGTATGGAATGTAAGTTAGCCCTTTCGGAACTTCAAAATCAAGTTCAAAACTACGCGCATAACCGCTATGGTTTTTCGCGTAATTTACATCCACTTTGATGTAGTTACCGGCTTTAATTTCGGTGTTCGAGACTTGCATCGAAAAGGCATCTTCACTGCGATTTAAGCGAATTGGCATAGCACCTAAATTTGATAAATTATGCTCAGAGGTACCAAGTTCCACCATACCGTATAAGGCATCGCCTTGGTTGAGTTCCACATCGTACACTAAATCTAAAGACATCGGTGATGTGCCATCATAGCTTTGTGGCGCTACAACATTGAATACATCTGATTCATGATCGGTTACCACAGTAACCGCGTATTGATAAGTATCTCGCAAGTATTCAAAAATACCCTTCGAACCTTTATCACCTACATTTTGTAAGTAAACCCAGTAACGGCCTGATACAGGGTTGGTCAGCATACAATTGTTATTCATGATATCCGACGTTGATAAACAAATTCCCTCTTGTTCAAATTCAATTTCGCCATTGCCGTTATTATCTCTACCTATAGCGATGAATAAATCACCGGCAAGCCAAAACTCCCCTGGGTTACCACTTTCAGTAGATGTTGTGGCTATTCGTTCCAAAACATCAACACCGAATAGTTTGGTATTAACCGGTATATCTACCCAAAGTAAGCGCACTGATTCATCATTAGCAGCATTCTCCCAATCCCAGTTAGTTGGCGTATCATCCGTTGGCAAGTCTACTTGCCCAACCCAGGTGCCACCACTGCCAATATCAGAAAGTGTGACCTCTCCAGCCCCTTGTATCGCCACTTTATTCGCATCAATAGGGTTTGTTGCTAAGTATGTGACTGCGCCAGATTGATAAACTTTTGCCGTTAGATCGTCGGCTGATCCCCAAGGAGCAATATTGTTGATTGGGAATTGACCGATGTTTTCACTGGCAACACCGCTGGCAATTAACGGCAAACGAGACTCAACCAAGGCAACGCCAACTGGCAGCTTTGAACTTGCAAGTATCGTATTCTCAGGGATCAGATGCACTTCACCAGAAACCATACCGGTACCAAAACTATTGGCACTGGTAGCACGTTGCATGGTCGCGGTAAATAAAACTGTAACCGACTGTCCTTTCTGCAAGGTAAAGTTACTCGGCGACGCTTCTATTTGTAGTGACGTTTCTGCCGTTTCTATGTCGATATTCCAAGTGTTTGTACCCGATGCATTGGCAGTAAAAGTACGAGTCCAACGACATGTGCCTGCACATTCACCATCAAACAAGTAAGGTAAATTTAACTGACGTAAATCACCACCTTTTTTAGGGTCGGCATTTAAGAAATTAGTATGGCTTTCATCCATTAACAAAGCGCTGTTAATCGCCGCTTGTACATCAACCAAGCCAGATCCGGCTTCATAAGATTTTGTTTTTTGACGTTTGAAATAACTGAAATATGTTTTTTCGATCACTTCATCTTCATCGTCCTTAAGGAAATCCCCCGTTTCAGGGTCAATGACAGGAGCTTCATAGATAAATTTCTGATGGAAAATATTATCTTCATCATATTCCGGACAAAGCTCACTATCATTACCATTAGAATAATCGGTGTTATCAATATTATTTTCAATATCTAAACCTGAACAGTTAATACGCTTCCACGAGCCACCAGTAACTTGACCAGCGCTTAACATAACCGCCGACTCACGCTCTGCCGCTGACCACTCAGGTCGAACTTGCGTCATCAGCGCCATAACACCAGCTAAATGTGGTGAAGCCATTGAGGTACCAGTTTCAAACGCATAATCGGCAGAGTTGGATTTATTCTGGAATGCGCCGTCATTAGTAAATGGTGCGTAAATATTAACGCCAGGTGCGGCAATTGAAGGCCCCATTAAGCTAGGGTAATGTCTATTTGGACCTTTTGATGAAAAGCCAGCCAAATCTTTGATCTGTTTAGGATCATAATCAACCCGCTGTTTCACCGAGTTGATGGTCAAATAAATTGACTCATTATCTAAAAAATTTTGACGGAGCGTTTCACGGCCCAAACCTTTTTTCCAAGTGCTATTACCAACATGAATATAAGGGAATGGCGTATAGCTGGTTTCACCTGATTCAACATCCTCATGCTTTATGTTTACTGCAAGAGAAATACGAGAGTTGTAGCCATAGTCTTTATTATCGTTGTACATAACCATACCGGCAGCGCCAAGTGCGCCAGCATTTTCGGCTTTGTGTAAACGCGGTATATTATTTTCAACCGTGTCATCGCCTCGGGCACAAACAATAATTTTGTCGTTAAAATCAAAATCAAGGCTAGGATCAAGCGGATCTTTCCAACGCTCAAAATCAAGACAATGTGGGTCACCATCGAAAACTTTCAATAACGGGGCAATTGGCGCGAGCATTTGAACAGTGGCAATTGGCTTATCTTCTACCATTAACTGATTGCTATAAGCATAAGATGATAATGTTGCTAGTTCATCTAAGGTTTTACCATTTGATAAGTTCATCGGTCCTGTTGGACCATGGCAGGCACCATGGAAACTGTCGGTTATATTAAATGGATGACCAGGCCAAATTTGTCTATCTACTAAGCTATCATCATCTATTACGCCATAAGCACAACATTTACCTGCAGAGGCGCCGCTAAAACCTTGATGATTTTCTGGGCATTGCTCTATATTGTAGGTTGGACATGCAAACCCCTGTTGGGCGTAACTATCATTTATTTCCACATTTGGATCGATACCTATACCCTCAAATTGCGGATAAATTACCGTTTCTCCACCTGCACAGATGCTTTCCCAAGTCACACCGTTAAAACCATGACTATGATCATCAACACACGTCCCAAAACCATCCAGCTTCTCACCCACTAAGCATTTATTGCCATCTGCGCCTAATTGAGAATCTTTTAATTCACATACCAATGTTTCTGTGTTTCTTTCTTGTATATCGGTACATTGCAGATGACACATGTCATTAATCATGTCGTAGTCATCTTCACAAACAGGTGCAGGACTACAATCATCATTGATACATTCGCCCATATCTGCGGCTAAAAATGCAGGAGCAGTCACTTCACCAGAAATACTACGCGCTAAATCATTGCCTAAATCAACCCGATTAAAATCAATACCGTCGGTGCTGAACTGCAATGTAGCAGAGCCAACATTTTCTTGTTTTCGGCCAAGCTCTGTAGCCGCCACTGATAACGACCATGGCGTTACGTTTGATACTTGCTGATAGCCGCCAGTATTTCCGGCCGCAGCAGTGACATGAATACCCTGCTCTTTTAACGATAAGAAGCCTAATAAAATAGGGTCGCCCCATGGGTCGCGTGAACCACCACCAATGGACCAGTTAAGTACATCTACGCCATCAGTAAGCGCTTGGTCAATTGCCGCAACCATCACATCTGACAAACAGCCAGCCATAGGGTCACCGCCACCACCGGGTAAACACACTTGATAAGAAATGATATTGGCGTGTGGTGCTACACCAGTTACCGTTCCCAGCTTTTCTTCACCACCAACAACACCTGGGCCGGCTCTAAATTGGCGATATAAATAATCAACATCATAAACTACATTGCCACCGGCGATACCAGAGGTATGGCTACCATGACCAACATAGTCAATACCATTGTCCGGGCGCATCATGCCATTGCTGGAAAGATCTACTTCTTCACCACGTTTTTCTACTACGTCTCTGGCCAATTGACTACGATACCAAGAGGTCACTTGTGGGTATGAGTAAACCCCGATTAATTTGTTGTTACACAAGCTACGCCATTCACTGCTCGCACAGTCACCTAAAAAGGTTCCATCCCCTAAAGGATTCTGGTGCACATAGCCATCATCACCCACTTCACTAAATGATCGACTTGCCGGGTTAATACCAGTATCGGCAACACCGATGATCATACCTTCGCCTTTATAACCGCCATCAAGTTGCCAAACTTTATTGGCATTAGTTACTTGATGAGAACTGGGGAAACTAGCATCTTCAATACCTTCAGTTAAATATGTTTTGACCGGAGTAATGGCGCGAATTGAGCTCAAATTAGCAAGCTCAGCCGCCTGACTTTGGTTCATAGTTACGGTAAAGGCATTGAGTGCGTTGGTATATTGATGTTTGATCTGTAACTGCATGCCCAGTTGTGCAGCACTGTTTACTAGTTGCTGGTGAGATTGCTGCAAGTATTGTTGATAAGCACTAACTCGCGATAAATAATTGGTATTTTTTTGTAATCGCTTTAATTGACCATGGCTAACTTTATTGGTCGTTGCATCAGTAGACATCAAACCTGTTTGTTGTTCTTTGGCATACGTTTTTAGATGCGTTGCTGCTAAGCCATTAATGCCACCAGTGTATAATGCCACTGGTGCTTGCTCCATAATGATGAAAAAGTCGTGTGTTCCAGTAATTTCAGGATCACTAACAAATTTATCACGGCGAGTAAGTTGACGATTAACAACATTAGTGCTTTCTGGCATACCTGTTAAGCGATCAATTTTGACGGCATTAACTGTACTCGATACCGCATTAGCAGGAATATCAACTTGTTGGCGAAGATTCGATTTAATTAAATGTGCTGGAAGCTCGGTTTTATCCGCGTTCCATAATTCAGCTGCAGATACGGCGCCGCTCATATAAAGCGCACTAAAACCTGCTAACAGTAATTTTTTGGTGTTCATAAATAACCCTTTATCTCTTTTATATTGCAACCATCCTTGGCTGCACTTCAATATTTATCTATATAACTAAGCGTATATAAGCCGATTAAAAATGATGATTTACGTTCAAGTAAAACTCTCTTCCCAGGGCCGATCCGGAATAATTATAAATGTCATACCACGGCCACTCTGTGGCCATAAATGAGTCATCATCAGGAGAGTTGGCATCAAATACGTTTTTAACCGTTAGTGAAACATTGGTATCGCCTTCATTCATGCGATAAGCAAGTACTAGGTTTGCGGTTACATATGGATCTAAACGTTTTTGCGATTGCTTAGCTTCACCAACGCTGCGAGCATCTTCACCTTGGTAATAACCGTCGGTAACTAAGTACTCTCTGTCGTCAGTAATTTCATAATTAAGCGGGTCACCATATTTATCGAAGAAAATAATGTCGCCGTTGTCATCTTTTTTCAGTTGAATTCGGTGCGGCGCCAAACCACTCATATAACGACCCGATAACGTTGCTGAAAAGCTTTCGTAGATATACGTCATTGATGCGGTGATAACATCTTGTGGCTCTCGGTTATTGATGTTGTCACTAAAACCAAATGGCATTTCGTCATCGCCTTCAATTGCGTCATATTCGGTGGTTAAAATACCGGTATGATTAGCCGAAAGATTTAACGCGCCCCAAGAGTTTAATTGCCAGAAATAATCAACACTGGTATCAATACCGGTTTGACGATAAGACGCTAGGTTGAAAGCGGTCGTATTAACCGTTTCTAAACCACCTTGAGAAAAAATATCATCCGGGTTTTGGATCGGTTCACGTATGACCAAACCAGGCTTTTCATCGGTGCCACTTACCACGTCACAACCAAAAATTGGCGCAGAATCTGACGTGCCGTAACGACAATGGAAATCTTCCAATAGAATTGAAGAAATATTACCGCGCTGTACCTGGTTTCTAATTTCTACATCGTAATAATCAAAGCTTAAGGTAAGCTCTGCCATTGGCGAGTATACAAAGCCTAAACCAATTGACGTTCCTTCTTCGTTTTTCAAGTCTTTGTTGGGTAATTGCTCAGCATTAAACTGCGTTCCCATACAAGCACTGTAGTATTTTTCATCTTGAATGAACTCGTGCGGGGTAATTGAGCCGGCAAAGCTATTTTCATAACAGGACACATAATCGGTACCATAAGAAAATGCTCGAGAACGAGTAAAGATTGCTTGCATATCTGGTGCTTTAAATGAACGTGAATAACTCGCTCTGAACAACCATTCATCGTTTGGTCTAAATTCAACATTGTAAGCTGGAGTAAAATCGCCAGAATTTGCCGTTGAGCCGTTATCGTATTGATCGTAACGCAGTGCCATACCAACACTTATACTGTCCGCAACCGGAAATTTAGTTTCTATGCCGGTAGATGAGCGAGAACGTTCGCCAAAACCACCAAAACCAGCCAGTCCCCACCAGCCTTCTCCTTCAGGCTCAGTCATTAAATCATCTGGTACGTATTCAAAGGTTTCATTTACGTATTCAGCAACAAATGCATATTGAGCAGGACCCGCTGGCATTTCAAATAAATCACCATTTAGCACTGCACTTATCGTTTGCGCTTCGGTTTTATTGTTTGATGTTGTTGTACCAACTAAACGGCGTACTTCGTCAGTACTTAATGGGTCGTAAATATTGTGAGTACCTGTGCCGTCATACACTTTGACGCCAAGCTGATCTTTAATGTACTCACCAAAAAACATTTCTTCGGTTTCTTGATATCTTAATGCGCGTTGGTCATTTTCAAGTTCATAACGAGAGTCGGTAAAGTACACTTCCCAGGCATGTTCGCCAATGAAACCTTTCGCGCCAAGAGTAATACTTAACGATTGCTCATCAAAATGATAACCGGTATCGCCTATTTCCTCTGAAGGTAATATACGACCCATCGTGTACCAATCAGGCATCACTAAAAATTGGCCATCCGGCCCTTTTACTTTTAACTGGTTTTCGCCGGTTTCTAGCTCTATTGTGCCACCATTTACGGCAATATAACCGTGGTCGGTTGTTGATGTGTTTTGCGTGTATAACAAATCCATGAAGCCGGTAATATCATCGCCTAAGTCATAATTACCGGATGCCATAAATGAAAATTTCTCAGACTCTGGTCGCAACGTTCTATACTGTGCGCTATCAAAGCCACAATAGTTACCCCAAGAGCCACCTGTTTGCCCAGCAGCAATTGCTTCTGGTAATTGCTTGCGGTCTTCATAACTTGTCCAAGGCAAATCGTTGCAACCATTTTCACCAGGATCTAAGTAAGTAGGCTCACCAGTTGGATTTAATAAGTAATCATAAGCTGCCCAGTTATCGATAAGTACTGCACCACGAGCCATAACAGGATCGCCAAAGGGAAAGTCATATGCAGAATCAATATCATCTATGTCTCCACCTTTAATGAATTCTACATCCTGATATTCAGCAACAAGGGTTAAATTGCCTTTATCGAAATCAATACCGTGGGTAAGCTGTATTCGAGTTGTACCTTTACCATGTTCTTCACCCGTACCATAGGTGAGAGCTACGTCGGTGCCATCTAGATCTTTTTTCAAAATAACGTTAATCACACCAGATACCGCATCAGAGCCATATATGGCAGACGCACCAGTAGTTAGAATTTCTACACGTTCAATTGCAGCGGCAGGAATAGTACCTATATTTACAACAGATGAGTTTGATTGATAAGCCGCAGGGTAATTAGCTAAACGGCGACCATTAATAAGTGTTAGCGTATATTGCGGACCAAAACCTCGTAAATTCACAACATTAGCATTTGGGGTAAAACCACTTGCGCCAACTTCAGCAGTATCTACTGTACCTGTGTTTTGAGATAAATCTTGCAAGGCATCAAATAGCGTTAACTGGCCTTTTTTAAGCATGTCATCGCTAGTAATAACAGTAACTGGACTGGGCCCTTCAAATGACGTTTGACTAATACGAGAGCCAGTTACTTGAAATACTTCTATTTCTTCGTCATCACTTTCTTCTTGCTGAGATTGCTCTTGTTTAACTTCTACATTTTCATCTTGAAAAGCATAAGCGCTCATTGGCATTGCCAATGCAGATACGAATAAAGAGTATCGTATGCTTTGCGTTAGGGTATTCATTGGTACATTCATATCGACTACCTGAACTGATATTGATTATTTTTAGTTATATTTGCCGATTGCATAAAAATAAAATTCGGCGAATTTTTATATCATGTAGAGATGTTTACTAGACGTGAAAAATTGTTAACTAGAGAGTTAATAGTGAAAAAAAATGGTGATAGTTATACGGTATTGTTTAAAGCACATGGTGAAGCAAGGAGGGTCCGTTCAACAACATACAGGAATGACGTGGTACTTTTTCTAAATAAGTGAGCACCGAGAATTTAGAAACAATAAACCATGTCATCTCCCACGAGCGGAGCGAGATGAGATACCTCCTAAAGCATATAGAGGCTTAAAGAGGTGCTCGCTATAACCGAAAGGAGGTTCCGTTCAACAGCACAACGGAATGACGTGGTTAATTGTTTCTGAGTTTTATTTACTTCGGCAAAATAACTTTAACTTGTGAAGTCGCGCTGACTTTACCTGAGTTATCTACCCAAACATCAAGGATAACGGTATCTTCGTTAATGATGATTTCACTGACTTTGCCATGAAACGCTAACTTGTCACCAGTACAGTTAAAAGAAAGCATTCTAAGTGGCCCAATTTTGCGAATGAAGGTTTTTAACCCGCCCCACTCAAGTGCTAAACGCTCAATCATGCCATACAAGAAAAACGTATTAGCATACGCATCGTTTGCGCCTGTAGCTTTTGCCATAGAAGCATCATGATGTATTAATGATAAGTCGCGATTTGCTGCGGCCTCCATCACCAAACGCTGCAAAGTAATATCAATATAAATTGGTGATAATTCTTCACCAACGGTGATATCTTGCATTGTTTTTTGCAAAGACCAGTCAATTGTTTGATTAGTATTGTCAGTCATTAACTATCTCCTTTGCTAACGGGATTAAAGCGGAAGATATCTAAAATGCCAATAGCAACAATTTCATCATTTTGATTTCGGTAGGTATCCTTTTGCTTAAAGAACGCACCTTTACCTACGCGAAGTTCTTTTTCAACTAAGGAAACTAGCTCATGAGTAATCGTCACTTCATCACCATGGTATAACGGCTTAAAGAACTCCATTTCCATTGATGTGGCAAAGCTTAATGAAAATGGTGCTGGTACTTCAAAAATCACCGGGATTGGTATTTGAATTGGCTCATCGCCATGTTCAAAACGTTTATCACCTGCTTGCCAATGCGTAGGTTGGCCATAAGTGATAGCCATAGTGCTTGGCGCAATTTTACCGTCATAGCCTGCATCAATTGCCACTTGCTCATCAGTATATAATGGACATGCAAATTCTTTTGGCTCTAACCAACGGCGTACACTTGAAGCATCCACAGCATCAGCACCTTGGGAAACGCCTACAACCTTACCTACGTAAGATAGTGTTTGTTCCCAAGTACCTTGCATGCCCCAGCTTGGTTTATCTGAGGCCATCAGTTATTCCTCAATCAAGTGAAATAACGGCAGTTTAAAATCGCCATTGGCTTTAACAAATTCAACTTCAACACGGTCGCCAATTTTAGCGCTTTCTGCGCCAACGCCAACAACGTTACTTGCCATACGAATACCTTCATCTAAATCAATGTATGCAACGTGTATAGGTAATTCTTTAGTAAATTCTGACGTTGTACCTAGGTATGTAGTAGTAATTGAATAAATCGTACCTGTACCTTTAGCTTCAACCCAGCCTAAATCTTTTGACCAACACTCAGGACAAATTCTACGTGGGTAGAAAATATTGGTATCACAGCTATTACAATGTTGCACAAGTAACTTATCTTGTTGTACCGCATCCCAAAAAGGCTTACTTTCAGGGCTTATTGCTGGTAATGGTCTTTTCATATCGCTCATTGTCTATTTCCCCCAAATTGTTGCTAACGTGTTCATGCCTGAACCACCTGACGTTACCATCATCACTTTTTCAGCGCCTTCAACCTGGTTTTCACCAGCTTCGCCACGTAATTGACGGGCTACTTGACAATAAAATGCCATCGAAACACCTGAGCCGGTATGACCACGTCCGGTTGCATCACCGATAGTCGTACATGGCGTTTTACCACCAAGTTTAGTGTGTCCTGCAGCATGATAACGAGCACCTTCACCAGGTTCACAAATACCGTTTGCTTCTAGGTAACTCGCTTGCGTAAATGGGTATGCACCATAGATTTCATGAATATCAATATCTTCAACAGATAAGTTCGCTTGCGCCAATGCTTCACCACAAGATTTACGGTACCCTTCACGCCAAAAGATATCTTCACGAACGATTGGTGTTCCACCTAAAAAGTCAGAGCCATGGCCTAATTTCCAAACTGGGTTCTTACAATGCTTTTTAGCATATTCTTCTGAGGCGATAACTAAACAACCACCACCATCAGCAAGCATGTTACATTCAACTGACTTCAACGGAGTTGAGATCATGCGAGCGCCCATAACGTCTTCTGTAGATTTAGGTTTATTGTGGAATAAAGAATACGGGTCACGAGCTCCCCAATCGCGTAATGCGTGAGTAATTGATGCAACTTCTTCTTCTGTAGAATTAGTTTCATGCATATAACGTTGTGTAATTAACGCCATAGCACCATTGAATGTCATACCAAATGGGAATTCCCATTCTTGATGCATTGGCGCTTTCGCAAAGAATGTAATCAAGTCTTCCGCTGGTATATCTGATTGCACCGTAATATGAGGAACTAAAACCACTTCACACATACCTGATGTGATCCACTGCTCAGCCATGCGCACACAGTTAGTAGTGGATGCTCCGCCGGCATTACATATAACGTTATCTTTTACGTTTTTAAAACCAAAATGCTCTGGTAAAAGACCAAAAGCAGTTTGTGAAATTAGATCTGGTTGTGCCTGTGGCGCAACATTAATGAAGCCTTGAACATCATCTTTATCGATACCGGCATTTTTTACGGCACCTATGATTACTTCTTCAGCGATATCCCAACGCGTACGCTCAGGATTAATTTGTGTCGGTACTTCGTGGTAACCGATAATTGCAATTTTGCCCATAGTTTTCTCTTTCAATTAGAATGACTTTTCGGGAGCTGTGCAAACAATGAAACTTCTTTTTTAAAGAGCCATTGCTTTGCAAGCATATTTATTATTTACTCAGAAGCCGAAAAACACATAATGAGTCACACTCAACAAAACACTAGCATTATGCTTTAAGGATTTCAACATTGTTTTAGCTTGACCGGTTCGTATTTTACTGAGATGAACTTATTTGCACAAAATGAAGAGTTGTTAAAGTGATATTTCACTATTTTAATTATGATTTGCTAGGCCTTTACCTATACTACTAAAGGGGAATAACTCGTGCTAACCCAGTAAAAATGTAGTCTGTGCTGAAAGTGTCCATGTTTAATTCCAAATCATTGTATATAAAAATTGAGATTTGATTGAGTTCAGCTCACTTTTTGTTAAAGTAGGTGCAATTAAAAATTAGTGTAAACACTTTAAAAACGAATTAATAAAGCTTGATAAACATGTTCAGGCAATAACTAGGAGCTGAAATGGCTGGTTTTAATAAAGTAGTAAATTCTTACGAAGAGGCAATGGCTGGCCTTGAAGATAACATGACTGTTATCGCAGGTGGTTTTGGTTTATGTGGTATTCCAGAAAACCTAATCGCAGAAATCAAGCGCAAAGGCACAACAGGTTTAACGGTTGTTTCAAACAACTGTGGTACCCATGATCAAGGTCTTGGTATGTTACTTGTTGATAGGCAGATCAAAAAAATGGTTGCCTCATACGTTGGTGAGAATGATATTTTTGAAGCTCAGATGATGAGCGGCGAGTTAGAAGTAGAATTAACTCCACAAGGGACTTTAGCTGAAAAAATGCGTGCAGGCGGAGCTGGTATTCCTGCATTCTTTACTGCAACAGGCGTTGGTACACCAGTTGCCGAAGGTAAAGAAGAGCGTAACATTAACGGCCGAGATTATATTTTAGAAGAGTCTATTACTGGTGAATTTGCCATAGTTAAAGCTTGGAAAGCCGATACGTTTGGTAATCTAGTATTTCGTAAAACAGCTCGTAACTTCAATCCATTAGCTGCAACAGCCGGTAAAATTACAGTAGTAGAAGTTGAAGAAATTGTAGAGCCAGGTGAATTAGATCCAGATCACATTCACGTACCGGGTATTTATGTAAACCGCCTTATTAAAGGTACCTTTAAGAAAGTTATCGAACAACGCACTGTGCGTTCATAATTGGAGAATTAAAAATGGCTTTATCTCGTGAACAATTAGCACAACGTGTTGCACAAGAATTACAAGATGGTTACTACGTGAACCTTGGTATAGGTATCCCTACTTTGGTTGCAAACTACGTTCCTGACAATATGGAAGTAATGCTGCAATCAGAAAATGGTTTATTGGGTATGGGTCCTTTCCCTACCGAAGATGAAATAGATGCTGATTTAATTAATGCAGGTAAACAAACCGTGACTATGGCTACAGGCGCATCATTATTTGATAGCGCAGAATCATTTGCGATGATCCGCGGTGGCCATGTTGACTTAACCGTACTTGGCGCTTTTGAAGTTGATGTAAATGGTAACATTGCCTCTTACATGATCCCTGGCAAGCTTATTAAAGGCATGGGCGGCGCAATGGATTTAGTTGCTGGTGCAGATAACATTATAGTGACCATGACTCACGCATCTAAGCATGGTGTTTCAAAGTTACTGTCTAACTGTACTTTGCCACTTACCGGTAGAGGCTGTATTAAAAAAGTATTAACCGACTTAGCTTTTATTGAAATTAAAGACAGTAAGTTCCACCTACTTGAGCGTGCGCCAGGTGTTAGTGTTGAAGAAATAGTTAAATTAACTGAAGGTGAATTAGTGATCCCAGATCATGTGCCTGAAATGCAATTTTAAATAATTGTTTGTTTTAAAAGTATTCATTATCCCTGCTCTAGCAGGGATTTTTGCCTAAAATGATACGAAGTTATACTTAAATAGCGTCTATCATGATGGCATAAGCGAAATAAAAATTAATAGGAAAGAAAATGAGTAAACGTGAAGTAGTTTTTTTAAGTGGTGTGCGTAGTGCTATTGCTGACTTTGGTGGTTCGTTAAAAAATATTGCACCAACAGATCTTGCAGGCCAAATGGTTAGCGAGGCAGTTAAACGTTCTGGTGTTAACAGCGATGACGTGGGGCATTGTGTTATTGGTAATGTTACTCATTCAGATCGTCGCGACATGTACATGAGCCGCGTTGCAGCGCTTAAAGGTGGTTTACCAGAGTCTACTCCTGCATTAACGGTTAACCGTTTGTGCGGTTCAGGTTTACAAGCAGTAATTTCAGCTGCGCAATTAGTTTTATTAGACGATTGTGATGTAGCAGTTGCCGGTGGCGCCGAGTCTATGTCTCGTGTTCCTTACTGGTCACCATCTACTCGTTTTGGTAGCAAAATGGGCGACGCACAATTAGTAGATCCTATGGTTGGTGCTTTAACTTGTCCAATTGGTGATACACATATGGGCATTACTGCTGAGAACGTTGCCGAGCAATGGAATGTTAGCCGTGAAGATCAAGATGAAGCCGCTGCTGAATCTCATCGTCGTGCGCAAAAAGCTATTGAAGAAAATCGTTTTGACTCTCAAATTGTTCCGGTTGAACTTAAATCACGTAAAGGTGTTGTATCGTATACCACCGATGAGCATGTTCGTTATGATTGTACATCAGCAGATATGGCCAAACTTCGCCCGGTATTTAAAAAAGACGGGACAGTAACAGCGGGTAACGCTTCAGGTATTAACGATGCTGCTGCTGCGCTTGTTATGGCTGATAGTGAGTTTGCTGCAGCAAATGGTTTAAAACCACTTGCTAAGCTGGTTGGTTATGCGTTTGCCGGTGTTGCACCCGAAGTAATGGGTATTGGTCCAGTTCCTGCGGTAAACAAACTGTTAGAGAAAACTGGTATTAACAAAAACGATATCGACGTTTGGGAAATTAACGAAGCGTTTGCTGCGCAAGCACTAGCAGTTTGTCGTGATTTAGAACTAGATATGGATAAAGTTAACCCTAACGGATCTGGTATTTCACTTGGTCACCCTATTGGCGCAACAGGTGCGTTAATAACAGTTAAAGCAATTCATGAGCTGGAACGTATTCAAGGTAAATATGCTGTGATCACTATGTGTATTGGTGGTGGTCAAGGTATTGCTGCGTTGATTGAGCGAGTATAATCGAGGCTCACTGTGACTGTAGGAGGTCCCGACCTGCGTCGGGATGACGTGGTGTAAGTTAATTTGCATCGTGTATACGAACGTAATTTCGAAAAAATATGACGTCATTCCGGAAGAGCGTAGCGATATCCGGGACCTCCTGCTGGTTATAACGAGCGCTAATAAACGCGCTCATTTTATTAGCTCCAACTACAAATTCGCAAACTCTTACTTTCCCTCCTACAATAAAAGTCTAACTAAATAAGACTTTTAATAATAACAAATGACCGATTCAGCACACTCACACCTTTGTCGTTATTCTGACGAACAAGGTTTTACTTGCGACCAAGAGTCTAATGATTCAGGTTGGTGCTATTGGCATGATTCTAAAATTATCAAGGACCACCCTACCGACAAAGAAAAACTGCAAGAATATGCTCGCAATGGTGGAATGCTGCGTGGTATTAGCTTAAAACACGCAAACTTATCTGGTATCGACTTAGTCAACCATCATCATAAACAGGGTTTTGATTTGAGCCATGCCGATTTTTATCGCGCAGATTTATCCAATGCCCATATGTTTAATACCAATCTTGAATACGCCAGCCTAATGAAAGCAGACTTAACCGAGGCAAATTTGCATAATGCCAACCTAAAACATTGCAATTTGCTAGGGATAAAGTGGCAAAGTACTAAAATTAAAAATATTGAAATTGGTGATGAGTTAACCCAGGAAATTCAAGCCAGAAAAGCGCAAGGTGCCTATGACTTAGTGCTCGCTTTAGACTTATTTGAACAATCTGAAGAAATATACCGAGACTTGCGTAAACATGCTGAACGCGCAGGTATGTTTAAGCTCTCTGGCCGATTTATTCAAAAAGAGTTGACCATGCGCCGCTATCAAATGAAGAAGCCCTCTTTTGCCCGTTTAATATCTAAAATGGTCGACTTATTTTGTGGTTATGGTGAAGAGCCGCTGAAAGTAGTTAACTTCTCTATCGCACTGATTTTGTTTTGCGCAATATTATACTTCTTCACTGGTATTAACTTTGAAGGCCAACAATATTACTTCGATACCAGCTTGCCTTTTACTACAAACCTGAACCACTTTTTCTCATGCGTGTATTATTCAGTGGTAACTTTCACTACGCTCGGATATGGAGACATAACCCCTATTGGAGTATCTCGGCTTATTGCCGCAACAGAAGCATTTACCGGAAGTTTTACAATTGCATTGTTCGTGGTGGTATTTGTTAAGAAGATGACGCGATAAATTTTCTTTAGGTACGAATACGTAGCTTGCTACTTCGAATGCGCTCTGCTTCGAATACGTTTCACTTCGATAACTACTTCGTAATTCGGAGTGTAACGTATTCGAGATTCGTGCCTGAGTTAAAGAATGTTTGTAAGCGCGATTCCCACACCAATTCGGTTTTGCTTATGGTTGTAATCTATTAACGACTCGCCATAACCAGTAAACCCTTGTACATAGCCTCTTAACTTACCCCACAACGGGAACGTCATACCAACTTCAGCACCACCTTTATGTGTCGCAAAGTTTTCACGAACACCAAGGCTGAACTCTAAATTGTTATACTTATAAACAGCGCCTAAGCTGAAATACCCCATATATTCATTAATATCAGGGTTATCATCACCGTCTGGATCTAAACTGCCATCTTCCATAACTTCTTTGTCGTCTTCAGGCAAACGATACCAAGGCTTGAATGACAGAGCAAAATTGCCTTTCTCCCATAATAGATCTAAATATACGCGGTTCCAACTGCGAGAAATAGACGTTGAACGACCATTGGACTGATGTTCAAGACCTACCATAAAGCCAGTATTTCCATCAAACGGTTTCCAGTCTAAACCAGTCAAATAAAACACTTCTGGTTGGTAATTGGTTTCACGAAATGGCTTCGATATTCCTTCAGAATATAACTGCCACCATGATTGGATTGTTATACCAAAATATAATGAATCTCCTTCTCTAAAAAGATCGCCATAATTTAACGGTACTTTAATACTTAATTGATATTTAGCTTCATAATCTTCAATATTTTCGGCCCAACCAGAATCTGGTGCTTGTGCCGCATAAGTTTTACGGTTCATACTGTCTGAGATTGATACTGGCAGGATATAATTCATTTTATGCGGGGTGATCACATAAGGGTCAAACTTGGTTTCACTCTCACTTATGAATCGTTTTGAAATAGCCCCCTTTGTCGAATTATCTTTAGGGCCGTTAATTTCAACTTCACATTCTTTGCGAAGTTTTGAAACAAGCTCTTGACCACCAGCCTTGTTTAACTTGTCAATCAAACAAGCCAGAGTTTTAGGGTCTTGTGCTGCTTGCTCAACCGTTTGTGGGGCTGTTTCTTCTTGTTTTACTAATTGCTCAACATTATCTTCTGCTTGCACAGATAAAAATGGCAACATAGGTAAACAAAGGAGTGACGTTCTTAAAGAAATGCGTTTTAAACCATTCATGTTTTACTACTCAGTGCGCATCCATCGCTGATTATTAAGTATTAATAATAAGAACTAAGGATAATTTATTGTTATTAATACAAACTTTAGCAATTTAGTAATAACAATTAAATACAAATTTGTAAAAAACATTAACACTTTACGAGAAAAAGCGGCGATTTAATGGTTGTTTGTAGGTAAAAATAACAAAGAGGGGAACAAAAAAAGCACCTGATTAGGTATTCTTTAGCTGAGCTTTAGGTAATCCCCCAGGATAAAACCCTAAACTCAGCTACTCCAATGTAATGGTTAAATAGGACTTAAACGACAATAGATGATTCAATGCTAGGACGATAAAGGTCGGCCAGTAAGGTTACGCCAGGTCTATAAATGTCAGCGAGAACGTTAAACCCAGGTCGATAAATATCAGCATTTTCTTGAAATACTGCACCTAGCATACAAGCTAAAGCTAAAATTGTGCTAATAATTATTTTCATATCACACCTTCCATTTCAAATTGCTATAAGAAACCATAAGCTCTAAAATAACTTAGATTAAATGGATCAGTTAGCACCTTACAGTGTTAACAGACAAAGCTATAATATGTAATAAAGTGTTAAAGTGCGTAATCAATACAATCAAAAATATGGTGCTAAAAGCCACAAAACCGCTCAATTAACGAACAGTTAACAGCTACATATCGATTTAGTTACCTTATGGGTCACTTAATTAAATAGTGCAATCCTACATGGCTAGATAATAGTTAAAATTTATTCGCCTTATAATCATCAAACGCTTGTACAATTTCTGCTTGAGTATTCATTACAAACGGACCTCCACGAGCTACTGGTTCGTTTAAAGGTTTTGCTGATATAAACAAAAAGCGAATATCCTGTGCCTTAGTTTTGATAGTTACTTGCGAACCCGAGGTTAAAATACCTAATTGCTTTTCAGTTAATGGTGCTAAGTTACTGCCTATTTCAGCATTTCCGGTGATCATATATATCATGCTGTTATCTAAACCAGATACCGTTTGATTAAATGTTTCACCTTGTTTTAAGGTGACATCTAGATAAGTTGGATTAACGAACTCATTGTTAATAACACCTTGAGTACCTAACTCAGTTTTACCTGCAATGACTCGAATAAAACTGCCATTATCATGACGTTCAACCGGGATATCTGCCGCTTTGAACTCTTGATATTTCGGTTCTGACATTTTATTAGATTTAGGTAAATTTACCCAAAGTTGAAAACCAGCTAACAGCCCTTCTTCTTGCTCTGGCATTTCAGAATGTAAAATCCCTTTGCCAGCAGTCATCCATTGCACGCCATGTTGTTCGATAACGCCTTCATTGCCGGCATTGTCTTTATGACGCATTTTGCCCGCAAGCATATAAGTTACGGTTTCAAAACCACGATGGGGATGTTCAGGAAAGCCAGCAAGGTAGTCGTTAGGCTTATCACTACCGAACGCATCAAGTAAAAGAAATGGATCAAGCATGTTTAGCTCGGGCGAACCAATAATACGAGTCATGTTAACGCCAGCACCATCACTTGCTGGAATGCCAGGAGTAGAATATTGTAATTCTTTAGTGTTCATAAAAAAAGACCTATTAATGTATGTTTAATAGGCCTTATTTTAGTGTTTTTTGTTTAAATTAAAATATCAAAAAAGTATCGATATCATCCTAAAATGTTCATCTATCAGCAAAATTAATTGCCGGTCAAATGGATTAATTTATCTTTAGATAAATAAGCTTCATCTACATCTTGCAGTTTGTTGTAAGAGATCATCTCACGAATACTATCAATATAAGCTTGGCCGCGCTCCGAGTATTTATCTAAAGTACCCGCCAGTTCCATGCCGGTTATCGCATCACCACTCTCTCTAAGCTGTGCTCTTAAGGTTCGCAGTTTAGCGTAAGCCGTAGTGGTGTTTATATTAAACATATAGCCTTCTACCGATCCTAATGGGCTATCAAATCTAGCTAAACCATAATCGCCCAACTCTTTACGTTGCTGCTTCGGTGCCATGCCTTTGCCGGAGAAGTCCCACTGCCCGAAAAATGCATTGCCTTCTTCAGCAAATCGAGATGTTCCCCAACCGCTTTCTTCTGCGGCTTGAGCAAGCGCTAATGACGGCGGCATAATATCAACTTTAACTAATAACTCGCTGCGTAACTCTTCGGTCATAGTCTGTTGTTCATTGTCTAATACTGAGTATTTTACTGCCAATGCCTTCAATGTTTGGTTATCAAGACTAGCGCTTTTAATTTCTTGGCGTTCAAGCAATATCCGCTCATTTGAAATAAGCACCAATGGCGCCATTAACCGAAAGAATACTTCTTTTTTGAGCTGTACAGGAATGTCGTTTGAGGTATGCTTCCACTCTTCACTAACTTTTTCAAAGCTTAAGCGCGGTACTTCTCTGCTCCCTTTAGCCCAACTTTCGCTGTCGTATTGATGCTTTTTAAACAAAGCCATCAGCTCATCTAAAGAATGTATTTCTACATCAATTGGATTTTTCATTGCCTCGATAACGAACTTTTCATCGATAACTTTAGTTTTATCAGGCTCTGAACAAGCACTTAACAATAATGATGAGGCTAAAAAAGAAAGAGAAATCAGTTTTAAATTGTTGCGCATTAATTATCCCAAGGTATACGTTATTTTGTTATGTCTTGAGTATAACCATTAAAATAAAAAAAATTGTTTTTTAAATCATTCCTTTTGTAAAAGTTTTATATAACTCACTAGCTATGAGGTAATCACCTTCTATCTCGGCTATTTCACCCCTGCGTAATAATTCAACTATAAATTCCTTGTTTCCTGCTAGTGCTTGTCGACATACCTGCTCATTTGAATAATCACATAAACTGACTAGTGACTCAGTAAAATTGGTACCTTTAATTTTTCTTAGCTCAACCAACATTTTTTCTAACTGCATAAGTGTATCCCTAAAGTTAAGTAATTAAATACAGCTTATGCCAATCCTCTTTTTATAAAGTGACAATGCTAGGACCAATTATGATAAATAATGACTGAACTAGATACGAATACGTTTCACTCCAGATCACGAAGAGGTAAACGAAGCAGAGCATATTCGGAGTGAAATGTATTCGAAGGTACGCAGTACCGTATTCGAAGTGAAACGTATTGGTTACTGAGTTATTAGTGCAACGCGGCTCTGAACGGTAATGCTGAACAAATACGTGCTTCTTCAATCAGTATTTCTTCTAAACGTGGATACACTACATCTTCAGGAAAATACTCAAGCGCTAACTCAACAAACAAGTTTTTGTGCTTTTCTTCTGATTTGGCAATATCATCATAAAACTTTTTATCTTTGCCTTCCGGTAACACTTGCGCAATCAGTGAAAAGCGCTCATGGCCACGTGCTTCAATGACGCCAGCAACCAGCATTCTATCAAGAAATTTTTCAGGGCGGCTATGTCGAAACATTTTGCGAATAGCATTAATGTAAGGGTCTTTTTCATCATTGGCTAAGATAACACCACGACGAGTCATTAGCTTCAACACTTGTTTGAAATGAATTAACTCTTCTAAAGCTAAATCTATCATCGCTTTTACTAGGCTTTTTTTGTCTTGGTAATGAGATAACATCGACATCGCCATACCAGACGCTTTTTTCTCAGCAGCGGCATGATCTTGTAAAAAGGTATCAAAGTCTGCAACGGCAACATGAGCCCATTCAACTGGAGTGTGGTATTTTAATTCAAACATGTGTGTATTCTTGCTATTTCATCAGATTTTGCGCGCTATTTTACACACGTTTGTTGTGTGGTTATAGTAAAATCAGCTTAAAATTAATGAACAAGTAAATTATGACAAATACCTTATACATAACCGGTGCAAGTGTTAGTAGAGAGAAAGATACGGCATTAACACATTTAGAAGATAAATTATGACTAACACTTTATATATAACCGGTGCAGGCGTGTCTTCAGAGAGCGGCATCCCCACGTTTCGTGGCGAAGATGGTTTTTGGACTATCGGCAGTAAAAACTATACACCGATGGAAATGGCCACACGCGCTATGTATGAAAACAACCCTGTTGAGTTTTTATCTTGGTATTACCATCGTTTTGCTACCTACCGAAACCATGGTCCTAATGAGGTTCATCATTGGTTAAGCGATAAGAACCTTATTACCCAAAATATTGATGGCTTAGATGGTAAAGCTGGAAATAAAGATTACATTGCTATACATGGCCGCTTAGATCAAATGACACATTATCATCAGCAAGGTGATGATGTAGCTTACATAGCTACCCCTTGGGAAGATGTAGATGAGAGTGATTTAGTGTCGTCATTATTGGCAATATTCAATATTGACCAACAAACTAAACGACCGAAATTAAATCAATCGTTTAAGCCTTATGTATTGCTTTTTGATGAATACTACACCGACTTATATCGAATAACCGAAGCGCAAGAGCGGATGATGGCTGCAGATAAAATGGTGTTCATTGGCACATCTTTCAGTGTAAACATTACCCAAATGGCCCTGCGTTCAGGCATAAATAATAGAATACCTATTGAAATCGTCGACCCTGATCCTATCGAGTTACCCTACGAATATGTGACTTATCATAAAATGAAAGCGTCTGAATATATTCAGAAAGCTTAACGCGACTAGTTCAAGTTACAAGCTTATAGCTTCTACCTAAAAATAGGTAAGTACATTAAGTCCAATAGCTGAAAAGTCTTGAATAGAGCTAAATGCATGGTAATGGTAGCGATAATTAACCGCTAGGGTAAAATTGTTATGAAGCTTGAGGCTAACCCCAGCTTCTGGGAATACAGACAATACGCTATTATTTTCATCGCAATCATACTCTAAAGAGTGCTCAGAAGGATAATGGTAACAATCTTGGAAGTATCGAGCACCAACGCCGGCGCCAATATACGGAGTAAAAAACCGGTCTGGCATAAAGTAATAGTCGAAAGTAAAATCCCATTCCGCGCTTTCACTCAATTCCTCATCAATAACCATTATGCTAAATTTAGTTATAAAATTATCGTCTCGTACACTAAAGCCAATGGTATAGGCTTTTTCATTATTATTGCCTTCTGAAAAGCCAATAAATGCGCCCTTATCATAATCGTCTGTTGATTTAAAATCGGTTATTACGTCGTACACTGGTTCGGTTATATAGGCGTTTGCAGTTAATGAAAACAACATCAGTACTATGATTAAATACTTCAATATCAACCCTTACTAGAATGGTGACTCTTCCATAAATTAAAAAGCCTACAATGAACAAACAAATCATCGTAGGCATTAATATGAGTATATACCAATTCTATTAAGTTGCAGGTTTACAAGCTATACCCTGAATCGTCGTGTTCTACTTGATCTAAACCTTGCTCTTTGGATACTCGTAAACCACCAGTAAATAAACCAACGAGCTTGAGTAAAGCTTAAGTTACTATCGCGGTATATATCAATGTTGCGCCAATACCAGTTAACTGCGCCATAACTTGTTCGCTCATAGAACTGATACCATCGGCAAAGCTATCGCCGTTCAGTATGTGCTGAACGGCGTTAATAGGAAGCTGTTTTATAAATATTTCTTTAAAAATTCAATATAAGCTTTAGATGCTGTTATGCGATTCACCTTTTTCCGAAAACCATGGCCTTCATCATCAAATAACACATATTCAACCGGCACCTTGTTTGCTCGGATCCCTGCGACCATCTCATCGCTTTCTACTTGCAATACCCGAGGGTCATTGGCACCTTGCACAACTAATACAGGATTAGTGATATTTTTCGCATGAAACAATGGCGAAATACGACGTAAGCGTTCTTCATCTGTAGCAGGGTCACCCATTTCATCATAAAGTGCGATTTTAAATGCTTCCCACCATGGCGGAATACTTTCTAGCGTCCGCAACCAGTTCGTTACACCAAATATATTGATACCAACTTCAAATTCATCGGTAAATGCCATAGCGGCCATAGTCATATAACCGCCATAACTGCCGCCAATAACGCCAATTTTATCAGTTGCCACCCAATCTAAAGTCTGCAAATGTTTTTTACCATAAACAATATCTTGCAGATCATTTTCACCATGATTTTTATCATCTAAATGATAAAAGGTTTTGCCATAACCAGATGAACCGCGATTATTAACCGCAAAAATAGCGTAACCTTGATTGACCAAATGTTGAATAGCCGCTCGGTACCCCTTACGAGACTGACCTCCAGGGCCGCCATGAACCCATACTAAGGCTGGAACCTTATTGTCAGCCGATGCCATTTTAGGTTTATAAAGTAAACCTGGGACCACTAAACCATCAAAACTTTTAAAACGAACTACTTCACTGGCAACAAGATCAGAGGCTTGCATCTCTGAATTTAAGGTATTGGTTAATTGTTTGGCACTGCTACCGCCCAATGTATAAGTGAATAAATTAGAAGGTGAAATATCTGAATTTATATAAAAAACCATTTTTGATGAATCACTGGAGAAATTAACTCTACGTAAATCGCCCGCAGGGAGTTTAGGCAAGACAACAGCTTCACCCGTTGCAACGTTACTAATAGTTAATTGCGTTTGCGCATCATTATTAATACCAACAGTGGCGTACTTGCCATCTTTTGAAAAATCGACAAAGCTCACATCCCAATCACTTTTGTAATACAAACTACGCTGCTGAGTCGCAATATTATAGGACCAAGCCTGATTGTATTCACCAAACTCATTGGTGCCATAAATTAATGACGTTGAATCTGTTGTAAAGGTATATACCCCCTCCTCTATTGGTCCAGCAGAGGCACTTAACAATTGCGGAGTTTTATCATCACTGGTTAAATCGACTAAATACATATCAGAATCAGAGCCAGAAACCGCTTTTACCAAAGCAATATATTGGCCGTTGTTACTATGATCATCAACACTTAGCATTTGCTCATTTGTAAAAACTAGTTCACGCGAATAGTCGCTACTATTGTAATGGTATACATCCATAGCTTTTGCATCACGCTCATTGGTTTTAACATAAAATGAGCCATCATCAAGCCAGCCCATAAATGATGCTTTTAAATTATCCCCCGGTGTTAGATCTTTTACCGTACCGTCCTGCTCTTGTACGTATAAATGGTTCAGTTCATTACCACCTTGATCGGCGCTATATAAAAAACGATCGTCACTTGGAAACCAACTAACACCATATATAGTATCTTTATCTGACATACTTAATTGTGTTGGAGCAGAGCCATCTGTTGGATATCGATACGCATTAAACACACCTGTGGCATCGCTGGAAACTAACACTGCGCTACCATCATGATTTATAGATGAACCAAACACAGTTGTAGTTTGAAAAAACTGTTCTGCACTGTAAGTTTTACTGGTAACAGCAGCTTCTACTTTAGCTGTAGTGTGACTTTCAGTTGAATTTTGAGCTTGTTCAGAACAGGCGGTAATCCCTAAAGCGAAAGGGACGAGAGGTAAATAGCTTATTAACTTCATTTTGGTTCCTTGTTATTAGTATTTTATTCCAGAGTGATCTTTTTATACCAGAACTACCATAAAAGGAATTGGTTAATTTATCTACAACTTTCTATTTTATGAACAACACCAATTTCATTAAATAACACTATGTATACCCCTGATTTAACAATAATTAATCATTTTTAACGGCTTGAATAACAGGCTGTACATGAACTTACAAAACTATTTAAAATAAGCCTTACAATTTTGCACTTAATCGACCTATAATTTAACTAAAATTAAAAAAACAATATAAGCTGGAGCAACTTTCATGAACACGGCAAAACTTTTTCCCTGCATACTTTCTTTATTTATTTTAAGTGCTTGTAATGAACCACAAGTAATCGCTCCTGAAAAAGTTGAAGTGATCGTTACGCAGCTAAGCCAAAAAAATATTCCTTTGTATGGTCACTATATTGCTAATACCCAAGCTTCCCTTGATGTTGAAGTTCGAGCCCGAGTAGAGGGTTACCTTGAACAACAACATTTTTTAGAAGGCAGTTTCGTGATTAAAGATCAACTGCTCTACTCTATTGATGATGGTCCGTACCAAGCCGCACTGGCCAGTGCTCAAGCCAGTCATATTCAGGCGAAAAATGCTTTAGCAAAAGCCAATAGAGATGTAAAAAGAATTAAGCCACTTTATGAGCAAGACGCTTCCAGTCAGCTTGACTTAGATAATGCTTTTGCCGATTTAGACAGCGCGCAAGCCAGTTTAAAATCAGCGGAAGCATCCTTGCAACAATCGGAATTAGAGCTAAGCTATACTCAAATTCGTGCTCCCATATCAGGCGTTGTCAGTGCTTCAAATGCCGACATTGGTGCATTAGTTGGCGGTTCAGGCATTTCATTACTCACCAATGTACAAAAAGTAGATCCGTTGTTCATCGAATTTCAAATGACAACATTAGATTACTTGCAAGCCAGACGCCGGTTAAAAAGTTACTATGAAAAATATAAAGCAGATATTGAGGGTACCTCAGTTGAAGGTTTAGTAACAATTACATTACCCGATGGCAGCGAATACCCACACTTAGGACAAATGAAATTCACTGCGCCAAAAGCAAATCAAGAAACTGCAACATTTACCGCCAGAGCTGAAATTATCAACCCTGACAGAGAACTGCTACCGGGACAATATACGAAAGCACGTATACAGCTTGATGAACTTGACAATAGTTTATTACTGCCAGAGCAGGCGGTAAAGTTTGAACAAAGTGGCTCCTTTGTTTATGTGGTATTACCGCAAAACACCATAGAGCGTCGCTTTGTTGTCTTAGGTCGCAATGTCGGCGGAAGCTTTCTAGTACAAAGCGGCTTAAGTAATGGTGAAAAAGTAGTGTTAGAAGGGACTCACAAAGTGCAACATGGTAGCCATGTAATTGCCATTATGGCAAAAGACATAAAAGAGGCGGCTAAAAAAGCCCAGGAATCTGAAAACAAATCCCAGAAAAAAGCGGCTGAAAAGCCAGCTAAAGCCAAAGAAAAATAAGGGAGAATTTTAGTGATTTCACAATATTGTATTAAACGCCCTGTTTTTGCTTCGGTATTATCAATAATAATTTTACTGGTTGGTATTGTTTCTATTTTTAAAATGCCCATTGATCAGTACCCAAACATATCTCCCCCACAAGTGACTATTTCAGGTAGTTACAGTGGCGCTACTGCCGCAATAACCGCTGAATCAGTTTCTATCCCGTTAGAGCAAAAAATTAACGGCGTACCAAATATGCTGTATATGACCTCCAGCAGCAATAACGGTGGTAGTTCTAAAATAAAAATCACTTTTGATGTAGGTACCAACCCAGACTTTGCTGCAATAGATGTACAAAATAAGGTAAAACAAGCGGAAGGTGATTTACCTGGTGATGTTATTACTGATGGAGTCACCGTTGAAAAAACCTCAACCGTGCCACTAATGACCTTGATTTTACGCTCAAGTGAAGCACGATTCGACGATTTATACTTAAGTAATTTTGTAACCTTGCAAATTCAACAGGCATTAAAACGCATCCCTGGTGTTGCCAAGGTAAGAAATGTCGGTGCTCGTACTTATTCAATGCGAGTTTGGTTACGACCAGATGATCTTGCGTCTTATGGTTTAACCCCAAGTGATGTGGTTGACGCTATCAAAGAACAAAACGCCAATGCCGCAGCTGGCTCATTAGGTAGCCAACCAGCCGATGGAGATATTAATTTATCTCTTACTATAAACGCTTCAGGAAAATTAAAAGATGCGGAGTCTTTTGGTAACATCATAATCCAAGCTACCGACAATGGCGCATTGATTAGACTTCGAGATGTAGCCAGAGTAGAGCTTGGCGCCAGTGCTTATAAACTGATATCACAACATAATGGACAAAGTGCAGCCATTGCTGCTTTGCTGTTATTACCGGGTGCAAATGCACTGGAAGTTGCTGAACAAGTTAGAACCACAATGGCTGAATTATCTGGCCAATTTCCTAGCGGGATCAGCTATGAAATTGCTTACGATACTTCCGTGTTTATTGAAGCTGCGATTAGTGAAGTGGTTATCACCTTAATCGAGGCATTATTATTAGTATCTGCCGTGGTGTTTTTATTTTTACAAGATTGGCGCACAACTATAATCCCCATGTTAGCGGCGCCAGTATCAATTATTGGTACCTTCACCTTTTTAGCCGCTTTTGGGTTTTCAATTAATACCATCAGTTTATTAGCAATGGTGTTAGCGATTGGATTAGTGGTTGATGATGCGATTGTAGTAGTCGAAAACGTCGAACGGATCATGCAGGAAAAAGCCATAAACGCCGCGCAAGCAACAGCAATAGCGATGAAAGAATTAACTGGCGCACTGATCGCAACTTCACTAGTTCTGGCAGCGGTGTTTTTACCTGTTGCGTTCTTAGGGGGAATATCTGGTGAACTTTATAAAGAATTCGCGGTTACACTAACGGTTGCCGTTCTCATATCAACCATTGTTGCCCTCACCCTAAGCCCAGCATTATGCGCACTGTTGATGAAACCTGAGAAAAAAACATCGCGAATATTCACTTGGTTTAATAAAAAAGTTGATGCGCTTACCAGTAAATATAGCAGTTACGTTGCTGCGGCAATAAAACGTACAGCGCGTTCGGTAGTTTTATTTGTGGCAATATTTACTGTCGGTATAGTTATTTTCAAACAAATGCCTTCCGGTTTTATGCCACTTGAAGATACCGGCATGTTCTATGCCGATATACAATTACAACCCGGCACGTCGGTAGCACGCACGGCAAAAACAACATTTAAAGTTGAAAAAGAATTAACTGCCCACCCAGCAATTGACCAAATCATTACCTTAACAGGTGAAAACCTTAGTAATGGCTCTGGCGAAGAAAACGCTTACTTTCAAATAATGTTGAAACCCTGGGATGACAGATCAGACTACACCATGGAAAAAACCATGAGCGAAGTTGGTGAAATAATTGCCGGCTATCCAGAGCTCACCTACAAGGTATTTCAACCTCCCGCCATTGCGGGTATGGGCGAGCGCAGTGGTTTTTCATTTGAATTGCAAGACCGTAGTGGCGCTAATTCTGAAGGTTTAGTTGAAATTGCAAAGTCATTCATTCAAAAAGCACAGTTTTTACCTGAAATAGGCAATATAAGTAGCACCCTAAGTGGTGATATACCGATGCTAAAACTCATTGTTGATCGTGAAATGGTAAAAACTTATGGCGTCAATTTAGCTGATTTAAATACTTTGTTAAAGCAGTTAACCGGTTCAACATCAGCAAGTGACTTTAATATGTTTGGTCGTACTTACAAAGTAAAAGTACAAGCTGAAGCTGAGTTTAGACGTCGTCCTGAAGATCTTTCCCGTTTTTATATCAAGTCGGGAACGGGTGCATTAATACCTTTATCCATGTTGGCTAAAATTGAATACGCAGCAGGTGCAGGTAATATCAGTCGTCACAACTTATTCACCAGTGCAAGTATTGGCGGTACACCGGCCCAAGGCTATAGTTCAGGCCAGGCAATGGACGCAATAGAGCGATTAGCCAAAGAAGAATTGCCTGATGGTTTTGCTTATGAGTGGACAGGTATGTCATATCAAGAAAAAAGTGCCAGTGGTCAAGCAGGCTCTGCAATGTTACTTGCTGTGGTATTTATCTATTTATTCCTTGCCGCATTGTATGAAAGCTGGGTGATCCCTATTCCTGTATTATTAATAGTGCCTATTGCTTTGGCTGGCGCGGCAATTATTGCCTGGCTGGTTGGCATTGAAAATAACCTTTTCTTTCAAATATCGGCAGTAGCCTTGGTAGGTTTTTCCGCTAAAAACTCTATTCTAATTGTTGAATTTGCCAAAAGCCTGCATCAAGAGCATGGTCGAACCATTAAACAAGCGGCAATTGAAGCAGCAGAGCAACGCTTTCGCCCTATAATAATGACATCTGTATCGTTCATATTAGGTATATTACCGTTAGTTCTGTCAATGGGACCTGGTGCTCAAGCAAGGCAGTCAATATCAACGGGGACACTGGGTGGCATGGTTGCAGCAACGACTGTTGGGATTGTTTTAGTACCATTATTTTTTGTTATTTTTGTCAGTTTCGCTGAAAAGATGAAACAAAAGTTCAGCTCTGCAGATAAGGAGGCTTAAGTATGAGTAACCCATTGTTAAAGCCAAACTACTTAGTGCTGGCAATTACTTTATTATCTGGGTGTGCTATTGGCCCTGATTATCAAAAAGCTCCTGAAGTAGCAGCGGAAGAATTGCCTACATGGCAATTCAACGATGAAACAAATCAAACAGGTGCTTCAGTAGCCACATTAGACTGGCGATCATTTTATCAAGACCCGGCACTCCAAGAGTACATTCAACAAGCTCTGGATAATAACATTGACTTAAAAATTGCCAGCGAGCGGGTGTATCGCTCGCAAATTGGTTTAGTAGAAAGTGACAGCCGTTTTTTACCAAATTTTGATATGACCTTTGACGCCGATCGTGAGAGAACCAGCAAAGCGTTAACAACAGATCCGAAAATAGACAATGAATTTAAATGGACGGCTAATGTATCTTGGGAGCTTGATTTATGGGGTAAATTGCGCCGCAGCAATGAAGCCGACATTGCCAATTTACAGGCTACCCAAGCAGAGTTTTACGGTTCAAGAATATCGCTAATTGCGCAAGTTGCCGAGCTGTATTATAAAATTCAAGATGCTCAAAATCAGATACAATTAACTAATAATAATATTGTCGCTCGTGAAAAGTCTAAACGAATTACTGAATTAAGACACAAGCAAGGTATTATCTCAGGACTAGATGTGAGTCAAAGTAATGTGGAGTTAATGCAAGAAAAATTGAAATTGCCAGCACTACATAACTCGCTCAGTTCAAGCATGTATCAATTGTCTATATTACTGGATCAATCACCTAAAAAACTAAAAATTCCAGATCGAAATCCAAACAACTTAGATCGAGAGTCGCTACCTATGGGGTTACCATCAGAGTTATTAAAACGTCGACCTGATGTTATCTCGCAAGAACGTAAGCTTCATGCGGCAACCGCCGCAATTGGCGTAGCAAAGGCTGACTATTTTCCCAATATAAGCTTAGTGGGTAACTTTGGTGCAAAAAGTTTAGAAGTAGATGACCTACTCGATAATGCCGAGTATTGGGAAATAGGTGCCGATATTTCTATGCCCTTATTTAATTGGGGGGCAACAACGGCTAATGTTGACAAAGTAAAATCTGAATATCGTGAAACCATTCTTAATTATCGTAAAGTTATTTTTGTAGCTTTTAGAGAGTCGGCTGAAGCCATTGAAAATGTTGATAAAAACCGTACTGAATATTATTTAAAACGCGAATTACTCGCTGCAACAGATGAATATTTACGCCTCGCCAATTTACGTTATAGCAATGGTGTTATCAGCTATATCGACGTACTAGATGCTCAGCGTAACCAAGCCAAATCACAACAAGATTTTTCGGCTGCGGCCGAAAGCTTACAAACATCATTTGTCGGGCTTTATAAAACGTTGGGTGGTGGCTGGGATGCAGCCGGTTACAATCAAGCATTAAATAGTGAAGAAGATATCGATCTGACAGTAGAGCGACAAAGCAATGAGATCAACAGCCAAATGCCAGTGATTGAGCAAAAGCAAGAAAATTAACGGTAAAAACGACAATTAGCACCAATCATCGCTGTGCTTGTTCGATTTTCAAAAATCGACAAGCCTTACAGAAAATTTGTAAGTTGTTAATGTCCAGAGCTAAATGCGGGTGTGTTGATAATTAATGGTGCCTTTTTCAGGAGATATAAATAGCGCATGAGCTGACTTGTCTTATTGGTTACTAACAAACCATTGATGAGTTGCTTTTAATGCGCCTTTCTCAGTTTTATATTTAGTAGAAATCCGGCTTTCTGGCATGCTGATTAAATAAGGTAATTTGAAACATTTATTTTCCTTAACGCAGCCCTAATTCAACATCTTCAATAATATAGTTACCATTAAACTGCGGATGCACATGCCCTTCTGTGCCTATTTCAAAAAAATCTTGCTCTTCGCTGCTTAACCCTTGATAGCCATTAATAACTCCGTACACCCAAACTTCTTGATCTAAATCTAATTGGTTTTGTTGATGATATTCAAGCGCCGACATACGATGTCCGGAGTCAATGACCTGACAAAAGTAACTTTCAACGTTTTTCTTTATTAAATCGCTTTCAATATCTATTTGTTCAATGTCATTTATTTCAAAGCCTTGCGCTTGGCGTTTATCTTTAACGCCTAAATTAGCATGGCGAACTTCTTTAATATGACTAACAACTTCAGCAAATAAGCGCTCGTGTTCAATGTTGTTCACATCTATTTGGGCTGGTTTTATTATTGCTTTTGCTTGGTTAAACAAATTCGGCACATTATGTTTTGCAGAATAGTCTTTAACTTGATAATCAGGCTTTTGCTGCGCATGCAAGACAAAACCTTTTAATAACTGCGAGCGGTGCAGGTATTGTCTAAATTTACCCAATAAGTCAATTAACTTACTTTGAGCAATACTTAACTCTTGGCTTATTTCACTGTAACTTCGCTGTAATTGCACCACTAATAAGCGGCGCAACTCTCTTGAGGTACCAGCAATAGCAGCTAACTCATCAAAGTGAAACATTTCCAGTTGTTTACGCATTTCAGTTAGCTGGCTTTGGGCTAGCTCATTTTCTCTAATTTTGGCATTAATCGACGCCACATAACCAAACTCGTTATGGATGCGGCGCCATAAATTACGCACGTTTGATTTTAAGCTATCCACCAAGCCATATACCTGCTCGGTTAAATCTTCAATATACACTTCTGCTTCAGCATAATTTTGATGATGTAATGCTTCTTTATAATGTGACGTTACAGTTTTAATTAATTCTAGCTTAGTGCCTATATTGGCATCTAGCTGACGGTTGCGCTCATCCCTAAGGTTGTTTTCTAACAAGCCTCTAATTGAACTTCTTAAGCGTAAATCTTCACCAGGCTCTGGTCGCCAAAGTACACCGTGTTCAATTAATTTTTCCAGTACTTTTGCGTCAAACTCAAGCTCATTTACTCGGCCAGACAAATACGCCTTCATGATCACGTCTGAATGATTGGCCAGAGCTTTTAAAAATTTTATGCCTGCAGTTTGCAAGGGCTGGCTCACAATAAGTCCCCTTGCTGAATGGCTTCTTCTGCTTGTTCCGCCAAGTTTAAGTTTTCACTTTCATCAATAAAGCGGATCACTTCAAACAAGTAATCGACTTTACCTGTGGCAAGGTAAATTTGATTATCAGGGTTGGGCTTTAATAAATAGCCTAAATCAACCAAACGTTTAAATATCAGCTTTAACTGGGCATCTACCGCAGAGCTTGATGAATTAAATAAGCTATATCGTGATATTTTAGTTAGCTGCTCACTAAATGCAGGAGTGTCTTCAATAATAGATTGCAGTTCATTTAAGCGTATAACTTTACCTTCAGACAATGGCGAGTTGTCGCCTTTCGCTTCTTGCACTAAAACCAACCACTCAATAAGTGGCAGTAATGATGCGGTGATTTCTCTAAATTGGCTGCTTACCACTTTACGTTCATCATCACCTATGGCTTGGTAAGCACAAAATAGCACCTCGCCATCATTGGCATTAGCAATGGTACGGTTCATTAAGTTAAGTTGCTGTTCAACACTGGCAAAATTTTCGGTATTTTGTAAAAAACCAAATGCAAGCTCATCGCTGGTTTTACAAATAAACCCGCCGCTTAGTAATGTTTCCATTACTTGACCTTTTAAACTGATCATAGTGCTTCCTCCACTTGCCCAAGTTCATCTGCTTGTTGACGTTGCTTTAAACGCTCTGTAATAGGGTTTACTTTCGGTTGTACCATTCTTAGTTTTTGCTGTTGTGCACTTTTATCAATTAAGTAGCGATTTTCAAAAAAGTGCAAAACATCCGACTCTGGATTAGGAAATGCTCCAAGCACGGTAATTTGGTTAGCTTTACAGGCATCAAAAATTTTCTTTACATTCTTGTTCGCTAAAGTGCCAATTTCGTCGATAGGCCAATGTATAACAACCTTTGAGTGGCCACGTAGTAAGCGAGTGAATGCGAGTAAAAACTTACATAAAATAAGGTAGGCCATACCATGACTTGATGATTCATTTAGTTGCCTGTCGGTACGAATGACTAATTCTGAATTACCTTCTTTTAAGTGCAGCTCAATGTCTAACAACTGACTTATACCACCGGTCATTGTTGCTTTACCTAGCACTTCGAGTACTTCACGTATAGTTTGTGTATATTCTTCATCAGGCAATGACGACTTTTCATCATTAAGCCAAGAGTGATGCAGTTTATTAAAGCGTGCCAGTTTTGGCCAAAAATCAAATTCTGAAATTTTAGAGCGAATTTTCACTGACGATTCTGAAACACCATCAAGGAATAGTTCTTGATCAACTTCTTTTGATATACGACGAGATTGCGATGAGATCCGCGTATCAATATCCGCTAAAATGTTATAATACTGAGTTAAATCATTGCCGAAATTTAAACCATTGTTGCGTACACCTTCTAAATGCTGAGGTACCAATACGGTTAGCAATGTTTCTAATTCATTTACCATTTTACGAGAGTCTAATACTTGAAGTCCTTGTGTATTAGTTATTAAACAATCACGGCGTGCATGTTCCCAAGTTTCGGTTAAGCTTATACCTGACTTTTGGCCTATGGCATTATCAAAATAATTAACATAACTGGTGATGTCTTGAGTGGCACGACGCTGTTGGTCTAATAATTCGCGCCCTTCTACTAGTCTCGCTGAAGGTGTAGCTTGCTCGGTAACAGGCTCAGTTGTAGGTAGTTGTAAAAGGGTAAACTGTGGTTTTAAGCCATTAATACCTGAAGCGAGCTCTTTTTGTTCTGCTAAGGCTTTTTCAAGTTGTTGTAATTGGTCTTGCAATTGCTGTCTTTGTTGGTGATGCATTGCGCTTTTCTCTGCTAATAAGCGCATCGCTTTTGCATTACTATCTTTGGCTTTTGATAAGCCAGCTAAGTAGCTTGCCTTTTGTTTTGTGAAGACTAACTCATACCAACGCATATACTCGCTTACACTATCACGGTGTTTATTGGTAATAATTATATCGTCTTGCAGTTTGGCAATGTCTTGTTTTAATGAAGCAATTTGTTCAACATCAACTTCACGACTGGTAAGTTCATCCTTATACCACTTTTTACAAGCTTTTATACCAGCTTTATGTTGCTCATTTGCATCGTCTATTTGGTTTTTAATTTGATTTAGCTTTTGCTCTATATCACCAACAAGTTGTTGCCAATGCAGCTCATGCTCCATTTTTTCATCATGGCACTGCTCTTTATGTCCTTCATATGCCTGTTGTTGATTAGCAATCAGTTTTTCTAAAGACTTTTGCAGTTGTTGTAAACTTTTTTGCTGTTTCAACTTACGCTCATTTAACGCTTGTTTTTGTTCAGACTTTAATTGCCCACGCTCATCTTGCACACGTTTACGACTTTGCTCTTTAAATTGGCACTGTGAATGAATCGTGGTAAGTTGCTGTTCTTTTTCACGAACCTTTTTGTTCAAGCCTTCCAGTTCGACTTCACATTCAATTTGTAAATTTTTAGCAGCTTTTAAATCTTGCCCTGCTACATCATACTGTTTTTGCAGCTGCGCTTCAGTTTGAGTCGTTTCATTATCAACTATCGCATCAGTATCTAGTAATACTCCATACACACTGGATAAGTCAGTATTGTTGTCGATTAATGATGGTGCTAAATCAGTGCGCGTTAACAACTCTGGATTTAATACTTTACCCAGATGAGCTTCCCAACCATTGTGCTCTTTACGTAAAAATTCTAATAACGTGTTCTCACCAGGGTAAAGGAGCACTTCAATTGCGGTTAATCGCTTATTGCAAGTAACAACATTACTTCTGGCTTTATTGAGCTTTTCATTACTGCCAATTTGTTGGTACTTAAGCTGCTGGATATCATCTTGTAACTTCGATAAATCGCCACGTATTTGATCTTCTTCAAATTGCGCTTGCTCTACCGAGGCATCAATTAGCGCCATCGCGTCTTGTTCAGTAACTGTTGGTCCACTTGTCTCTATTTGTACTTTTACTGTTTGTAAATTAAGCGTGCCTTCGTTTATTTGTCGTTCAAAATCATTCTTAATGCCACTAAACCTATCATCTTGGCTAGCTTGTAATTGCTGCAGGGCTTTTTGTTCAGCCATCTGTTTATCGCGTAAATCGTCGCGGCTTTGATCTTTTTGATCGTTAAGTTGTGCTAGCTCTTTCGATTGCTTTTTTTCTATTTCAGCTAAGCGCTTATGATAAGCAGCTTCAATATCTTGATGCTCTTCAGTAAGCAGTGAATGTTGTTCAGTTTTTGATTGTAATTGTGATTGCCAAGAAGGAATTTTATCTAAATTGGCCTGATGAGTTTCAATACTCTTGTATTGCCATGCGTTAAACTCATCTTCAATTTGATCAAGGTGCTGCTCAGAGCTATTCACTTCTGCTTTGGTAAGCGATATATCACGGTTTAGCTCATCTCTTTGTTGCTCAAAAGATGTATTTAACTCGTTAAGTTGAGATTTGTAGGCCTGATGATTGTGCTCGGCAGTAACAATTGAATCGCTCAATAGCGATAAATCGACTGACAATTGATGTTTTAATTGGCTTAGGCGAGCTTCAGTATGATCTAACTGTGCATTCACTTTTTGAAGTTTATGATATTGCGGCATCAGCTCATCAAATTGTTTTATTAGTGAGCATTCTTTGATCCAATCCTCAACTTGCGCTTTTGATATTTTATTACTTGGGGTTTCAACACCATCTTCTTCTAGAATGGCGGCGATCATCGCTTTGATCGTTTCCATTTTACCTTCTTTGGAATGCACGGCTTTGATCAGTTTTTCTATATGGCGTAAACGTGCGTCGCTTTCACACAAACTAAAATAACGAGACGCGGTTAATAAATCACGCTTATTACTGCTTAGCGCCATCACCGCCCTGTCATTTTGAATAACAGCTCTAAATTCTTTCGTATTTAATGCCTTTGTGTGGATGATATTGTTACGGCGCATATTACGAATTATTTCACTAACCGCTATAGAACATCTTCCGGCGATGTCTTCACCAATAAAATCTTCAACAGTAAAACCTTTTTCAACAAAGCGATACAATACACCAGTGTTTGACGACGTTAATATTGCCATACACATAACGCCATCTAAGCGTTGGTACTCGTAAATAATAAAGCTTGATTCTCTGGGTAAGTACCAAGTTTGGAAGTTGTCACGAGTTGCTGGCACAACTTTATTGGGCGATTCACCATAAAAAACTGGAAGTAAACGTTGCAGGGTAGTTTTACCTGAGGCATTAGTACCACAAATATTAGTGTGCCCATCTACTTTTAGTTCCACTAAACCAGGTAAATGAGTGTCGATTAAAATGATCCGTTTTAAGCCAGACATAGAATTTGTTTAAGCCTTTATTATTGTATTAAAGCCATCTTATGACTCACAGGGTTATGTGTAAATAGTTAGTCATTAAGAATTGCTTAATTGCCGGTAAAACAGCTTATTATTGCTTATTTTTTATCTTAAGTTACGAATACGGCGCTCTGCACCTTCGAATACGTTACACAACGAATTACGAAGCAGTTATCGAAGCAAAGCGTCCCCGAAGGAGAGGAGCTACGTATTCGAGGTGAAACGTATTCGGATCGATAGCGTATTCATATATTTAACATTTGTTAACAGACCGGTAAATAATCATTAGTTATATTAATGCTTACAGTAAAACCTTACGGTTTACTCCCAATCTGTTGTTTAAAGCACTCGTTAACGCGAGTGCTTTTTTTTTACATCAGGGATGATGGAATGCCGACTTGCCATGGATAGCAAAAGAGTCGGTTCACTTTAGGAATAAGCCACAAATACACTTTAGTCTCACACTCCCCTACTTCGTTATTCGAAAGCGCAAAGCGCTGTATTCGTAATTGAGTTATAGACAACACCTGACTCAATTTGGTAATTTAGCATTTTCTAATTTCCATATAGAACGTCACCATGAACCAATATCAACTGTACATCTTTGATTGGGATGGCACGTTAATGAATTCAATTAATAAAATTGTACATTCATTACAAGCAGCCGCTAGAGCATCTAATCTGCCAATACCTGATGACAGAGCATCAAAAGGGATCATTGGTGCAAGTTTAACTGAAGCCTCTAAAATTCTTTACCCAGGTATTGAACAAGTTAAAATTGATGAATTAATCAAACATTATAAACAACAATATCTTGATATTAATGTCACGCCATCACCTTTGTACGATGATGCAGAACAGTTACTATTAACACTGCATGCTAAGGAAAAACTATTAGCGGTTGCTACAGGAAAGGGCCGACAAGGGTTAGAGCGAGTATTAGCAGTATCAAATACCAAACATTTTTTTCATTTAACCAAAAGCTCTGACGATGCTAAATCTAAGCCACATCCCGATATGCTTGAGCAAATATTAGTTGAGCTCGATATAAAACCAGAAAACGCACTGATGATTGGCGATAGTCGTTACGACTTAAAAATGGCAGAGCATGCTGGCGTTGATAGCATAGGTATCACCCATGGGGCTGGTTGCATCGATAGCTTGAGTGATTGCAACCCAAAAGCGATTGTTCATTCAATTAAAGAATTGGCAGAGCTGATACTTTAATTTATATCTATTAAAGTGGAAACCATAAAGAGTGAATTCCTGCCGTCACAGCAATGACTGTAGAAAGGCATATACAAAAAGGCCGAAACTGAATGTTTCGGCCTATCATATTCAAGCTAGTATATAACTAAAAGGTTAAACAGGATCTTGGTCAAGTTCACTGTGTTCAGTTTTAGGTTCAGCTAATGATTTGTCTTCTGCACCGTGCATCCATTCAACTAACTTATCAGCCATGAAGAAAACGATAATACCAGCAAGAAAACCACTCACTGTAAGACCTGCGAAGATACCAAAGGCATTATCTATTTGCTCTTGACCTTCACCTATCATACCGCCAACAATACCGGCGACTTTGTTAGCAATTGCAGAACAAGCAAACCAAACCCCCATCAATAACGATAAGAATTTAATTGGTGCGATTTTAGAGACTAACGATAATCCAATTGGTGAGATACAAAGTTCACCAAAGACTAAGAATAAATACGTCATAATTAGATAAAGAACGCTTACTTTAGCGTTAATATCACCACCTTGTTGTAATGTAGCAGCCATCATAAATAAGAAACCAAAGCCAACAAACATTAATGCATAGGCGAATTTCTTCGGTGATGGTGGTTGTTTATCACCTAGTTTAATCCAAAGGCTAGCAAACACCGGTGCAAATACGATAACAAATAATGCACTTACGGCTTGTAACCATGAGGCTGGCATTTCCCAACCAAATACATTCAAATCAGTGAAGTCTTTAGCGTAAATGTTTAGTAAACCACCACCTTGCTCATAACCAACCCAAAATACAATGGATATCACTGACATGATAATGATAACTTTAACGCGATCTCTTTCTTCTGCAGTTAATGGTTTATCTTTAGCCGATATTTCGCCTTCAATAGCTACATGATGCGCCGAAGGTTTAACGCCAATTTCGCCAAGATATTTCTTAGCCATTAGCAATTGCATCGCAACTGAAATAAGCATACCAACGCCGGCAAAAATAAATCCAAGTTGCCAATCAATTTTTTCGCCAACGTAACCTATTACTAGTGGAGCAACAAAAGCACCAATGTTGATACCCATATAGAATATAGTAAAAGCACCGTCACGACGGGTGTCACCTTGCTCGTATAAGTCACCAACTAATGTTGAAATGTTTGGCTTAAAGAGGCCGTTACCACAACAAAGTAAAATCAAGCCTAAATAGAATGCGTTTTCAGCACCGCCACCTAGCATCGCCTGTGGTGTACCTAGAGTAAAATGACCAGCGGCCATTAATAAACCACCAATTATGATACTTTTTCGCTGCCCTAATACGTTATCAGCTATCCAACCACCTAACACAGGTGTTAAATAAACCGCCATTGTAAACCAACCGTATAAGGCTAACGCTTCAGAGTTAGTCCAGCCAAAGCCACCGTCTTGTACTGTTGCAACTAAATATAATACTAAAATGGCACGCATACCGTAGTAACTGAAACGTTCCCACATTTCTGTTCCAAACAGCAAAAATAGGCCTTTAGGATGGCCTAAAAATTCCGTAGATTGTTGATTCATGTTGATCTCTTTTGATTTATACCTAAGGTATTATTTTTATTATAAAGATGAGATATTAATCGTATAAAATTAGAATAAGTACGATTAACGGTTGCCTTACTATAGTCCATTGACTACTAAAATGCACCGCTAAAATCAGCTTGTATACTTTGTGAACAGTACTTAAATTTAGTGCGAGGCTTTAGCGGTAAGTTTGTAAAAACTTGGCCACTTTTGCTTTTGGCAAAAGTGATAGTTTCTGGATGAGTTTAAAATCGATATTATCTAGAAAATATTCTTCTGATATATCTTCTAGAATTTTAAGCCATAATTTTGCGGTCATTTCAGCATCAAATAACGCTCTATGGAAAGTTCCATCTTCAGCGAGATTTTTATAATTCACTAATGTGCCAAGTTTATGGTTTGGCGCATCTTGATAAATTCGTCTTGAGGTTAATAACGTACAGGCAAACTCACCAACATAGTTATGATTTATGCGAGCAAACTCTGCATCTAAAAACTTTTTATCGAAAGACGCGTTATGAGCAAGTAAATTTTCATCACCTATAAAATCAGCGAAACTGTCCATCACTTCATCACATGGTGCCGCAGTGCGCAGCATAGCATTAGTAATACCAGTATATTCGGCAATAAAAGTGCTTACCGGTCGCCCTGGATTCATTAACTCTTGAAATGAATCAACCACAATACCATCAACAATTTTAACCGCGCCTATTTCTATTGCCCTGTCGCCTTGTTGTGGAGAAAGACCTGTGGTTTCAAAATCGAGTACAACGATAGAATTGGCATTGGTGTTTGGCATAGTTTCTCTTTGTGCAAAAAATAAAGCCTAGGCAATGCCTAGGCTTATAAATATTTGTTTAGCTGGGTTTAGCTTACGCTAATTGCTCAGCAAGTTGTGCACTTACAGCTTCTACTGCTTGTGTACCATCCATAGTGATGTACTTACAGTTACCAGCAGTTGCTTCTGCTTGGTAGTAATCAACTAATGGTTTAGTTTGCTCATGATAAATGCCTAAACGTTTACGCACAGTAGACTCTTCATCATCAGGACGAATTGATAAATCTTCGCCTGTTTCATCATCTTTACCTGCCACTTTTGGTGGATTGTAAACTAAATGATAAACACGACCAGAACCAGAGTGAACACGACGACCAGCCATACGGTCAACAATCACCTCATCAGCAACATCAAATTCAATTACTGAATCAACGCTTACGCCATTTTCTTTCATTGCATCGGCTTGTGGAATTGTACGAGGGAAACCGTCAAGCAGGAAGCCACTTTTACAATCGTCTTGAGCAATACGCTCTTTTACCAAACCAATAATTAACTCATCAGACACAAGCTGACCAGCATCCATTACTTGTTTAGCTTGTTTGCCAAGTTCAGTGCCCGCTTTAATTGCTGCACGTAACATGTCACCAGTTGAAATTTGTGGAATGCCAAATTTAGCCATTAAAAACTGAGCTTGAGTACCTTTACCAGCACCCGGTGCACCTAATAAAATAATGCGCATATAGAAAGACCCTAAAATGTCGTCGAAATTATATTTGTAAAAACGTCATGATACTTGCTCGAAAGTTTTCAAACAAGTGTTCAGAAGCAATTTTTTGTGTGAATGTTAAGATTACTTAAATTGTTAAAGATATCGACTAGACATTAGTCGCAATTGCATTGTAATTTCGAGTTCGCATTGCTTCGAATACATAGCTTTGCTATTCACAATACGCTGCACTTTGATAACTACTTCGTAATTCGAAGTGCAACGTATTCGTGATTCGTTACTAAGTATGTTACTTAGTAAGACTAAGCATTAACGTATTTAGACGAGCTACAAATGATGCAGGATCTTTCAAGCTACCACGTTCAGCTAACATCGCTTGTTCAAACAATACTTCAGCCCATTGACCAAACTTAGCTTCATCTTGCTCATTTGATACATGCTGTACTAAGTCGTGTTCAGCATTAATTTCAAAAATAGGCTTACTCTCTGGTACTTCTTGACCAACAGATTGCATGAGCTTCATCATTTGTGAGCTCATGTCCTGATCATCAGTTACAATACATGCAGGAGAGTCAGTTAAACGATGAGTAATTCGAACATCTTTAACTTTATCACCTAACGATTCTTTTAAGCGGC
Organism: Thalassotalea psychrophila; assembly: GCF_031583595.1. Lineage (NCBI taxonomy): Bacteria > Pseudomonadati > Pseudomonadota > Gammaproteobacteria > Alteromonadales > Colwelliaceae > Thalassotalea > Thalassotalea psychrophila. The sequence goes on along the minus strand of NZ_CP134145.1, from coordinate 1,409,292 downwards.
TTACTACTGAGTCGAATTCTTTCTCAATTTTTTCTTGAGCTTCTTTCGTTTCAGCATCATCCATATCACCTAGATCTAAATCTCCACGTGTTACTGAAGCTAACTGTTTTTCATTAAAGTCGGTTAAATGGCTCATTAACCACTCATCAATGCGGTCACTCAATAATAATACTTCAATGCCTTTTTTGCGGAATACTTCTAGATGCGGGCTATTTTTAGCTGCTTCGAAGCTGTCAGCTACAACATAGTATATTTTATCTTGGCCTTCTTTCATGCGCTCAATGTAATCATTTAATGATACATTTTGCACAGCGTTATCATTTTCAGTTGAGGCAAAGCGTAACAATTTAGCAATAGCTTCTTTGTTTGCCATGTCTTCAGCCGGGCCTTCTTTAAGCACTTGACCAAATTCGTCCCAGAATGTTTGATATTTTTCAGCGTCTTTTTTACCAAGTTTGTCAAGCATAGTGATAACACGTTTAGTACAACCTTTACGCATCGCTTGAGTAACTTTGTTGTCTTGTAATATTTCACGTGACACGTTTAATGGTAAATCGTTTGAATCAAGCAAACCTTTTACAAAACGTAAGTAAGTTGGCATGAACTGTTCAGCATCATCCATAATGAATACACGTTGTACATATAACTTTAAGCCGTGTTGACGTTCACGGTTATACATATCGAAAGGTGCTTTTTCAGGTACATAAAGCAGTGAAGTATATTCAGTAGTACCTTCAACTTTGTTGTGTGCCCACAATAACGGGTCGCCGTAATCGTGTGATACATGCTTATAAAATTCTTTATATTCATCGTCTGACACATCAGATTTTTCACGAGTCCAAAGTGCTTCAGCTTTATTAACGCCTTCCCACTCTGCAGGGATCGCGGCTACTGCTGGAATTTCTTCACCGTCAGGACCTTCACTTGCTGGTACTTCTGCAACCTCTTCGCTCATCATTTCTACAGGAATAGAGATGTGATCTGAGTATTTAGTCACAATTGACTTTAAACGATAATCATCTAAAAATTCTTTTTCTTCTTCTTTTAAGAAAAGAATAATGTCGGTACCGCGAGTAGATTTTTCAATATTTTCTACAGAGAAATCGCCTTCGCCAGCAGAGGTCCATTCTACGCCATCGGAAACTTCTGTGCCTGCAGCACGAGTACGCACAACAACTTTATCGGCAACAATAAATGCCGAGTAAAAACCAACACCAAATTGACCTATTAATTGTGAATCTGAGGCTTGGTCGCCAGATAAACGAGAGAAGAAGTCAGCAGTACCAGACTTAGCAATAGTACCTAAATGTGCAATAACATCATCGCGAGTCATACCAATGCCGTTATCTGAAATGGTAATTGTGTTTGCGTCTTTGTCTGCTTTAACTCGTACACGAAGGTTTGCATCACCATCGTATAAATCGCCATTTGATAACGCTTTAAAACGTAATTTGTCAGCCGCATCGGCAGAGTTAGATACTAATTCACGTAGGAAAATTTCTTTATTTGAATATAAAGAATGGATCATTAATTGTAATAGTTGCTTAACTTCAGTTTGAAAACCGTGAACTTCTTTATGGCCTGTATCAGACATAAAATACCTCTTCTTAATAAAATTCATTCATACCAACAAAATATCTATTCGTTGGAATTTGTGTCTGAAAAATATGTGGGGGTATAAAATTGGTTTTAAAGGCTTGCAGTTAATAAAAAATGAAAAAGTTACCCTGGTAACAGTTATTTAATAGTAAAAAGCAAAACAGGTGACCAAAGTCACCTGTTTTATAAATAATATGGATGAAGGTTAGTTAAAGCTTTTTCGGCCAGAAAAGGCATGTGACAGCGTATTACCATCTACAAATTCAAGTTCACCACCAACAGGCACCCCGTGAGCTATACGTGTGCTGCTAACATTATATTTTTTTGCAATATCGGCAATAAAATGTGCAGTAGCTTCGCCTTCAACAGTAGGGTTGGTGGCTAAGATCATTTCATCAAACTCATCACTGGCTAATAGCGCTGCAAGTTTATCAAGGCCTAACTCGTCAGGACCGATGCCATCAATAGGCGATAAGTGTCCCATTAATACAAAATAACGGCCTGTGAATTCGCCAGTTTGCTCAATAGCTAAAATATCAGCAGGTGATTCAACCACACATAACATACGTTTTAACTGACGTTTTGGGCTTTGACAAATTTCACAAAAATCAAGCTCGGTAAACGTACGACAACCTTTGCAGTAACCTACATCTTCCATAGCGGTAGCTAAAGTAGTCGCTAATTTTTGCCCACCTATGCGATTACGCTCTAAAAGCTGAAACGCCATACGTTGTGCAGATTTAGGACCAACACCGGGTAAACATTTTAAGCTATCTATAAGCTCTTGCACTAATGGGCTTAATTTCATATTGATTTATCTTTTAATTCTCACAAAAAAATTGGGGTCAGAGTCACATTAATAAATGTGACTCTGACCCCAGTTTAAATTAGTTATACAAACAGCACAATTAGAATGGCATTTTCATCCCTGGAGGCATTTGCATGCCGCCAGTTAGGGCGCCCATTTTTTCTTTATTGGTTTCTTCAACTCTTCGTACAGCATCATTAAATGCTGCAGCAACTAAGTCTTCAATCATGTCTTTGTCGTCTTCCATTAGACTTTCGTCAATTTCAACACGACGTACATTATGATTACCCGTCATAGTTACTTTAACCATGCCGGCACCGGCTTCGCCAGTCACTTCCATTTTAGCGATCTCTTCTTGAGCTTTCGCCATTTTTGCTTGCATTTGTTGGGCTTGCTTCATTAAGTTGCCCATGCCGCCTTTCATCATAATAGTCTCCAAAATTGTTTGCTTACATCGGCAAACATAGATAAGTGTGGGTATTATACCAATAGCACGCGTTAACGTTAAGTGTTTGCTGAAAGCATTATTTAAATTAAATGTAACTGCTTAAGGTATTAATGGCGTCTAAATCAGTTTTTACAATGCTTCAATTGAATTTTGATCAACAAAAGCACTAAATTGTTGCTCTAACGCTTGCACAAAATCGTCAGTAGCAATTACATTTTTAGCGTAATCTAATCGCTTGACATTAATACAATTTTGAATGAAAAAAGGCGTTGCGCCGGCATCATCTACTGCATTAATTTGTACAGTTGATTCTTGCTTTTTCAAGGTTGAGTAACAATCGATTATTTGAGTTAAAGCAGCACCTGAATTTAAATGTTCAAATTTCTTGTCTAAATTAATTACTAATAAATTATCTGAGCTTTCTTCGCCCATATTAGCATTTAAAGCTAGTTGTCTTACTCGTCCGGTTAAACCCATTGCATCTATAGTATTTGCCCAAGCATCAATCTGATTTGCATCTCTTATAACAGCAGGATCAATAACTGACTGATCAAAGCTACCACAGGCAATGCTGTTAATGTCAGGTAATGCCTGTTCTACATCATTAATTGCTACTTCAGCTTGTTGGTTATTTGTTGCTTGTACTTCTGAGTCAACTGCGTTTATTGGGGCATTTTCTTCCCAAGGTAAATCAATAGCATCTACCGTTTTCGATTCAACGTTAGCTGTAACGATTGTATCATCAGCTTGAGGGGCTACTAAATCAGGGTTTTTAGGCCCAACATTAGTGCGGACCTTAAGCTTGGCTTCAGACTTTTTTGCGCCCTCGCCCTCCGCGGCTTTTTTACGGCTACGTAACATATTACGTGTAGCCAACATTTTTTCAACGTCGCTTCCCGCATTGCTTTGTTCAACCGGTTCAGCTGTTTCAACAGCTCCAACTGTAGAAGCTTGTGGTTGCAAAACTTCATCAACAGAAGTATCTGTTTCAACCATTTCGGCTTGCATAGTATTCTGTGCTGTAGGCATCTGTTGCACATCAGACAACTGTTGTTGAGCCTGCACTTCAAGCTGTTGTTGCTCGGCATTTAAACCATCTATTGATTTATCTGCATTCCTATCAATTGTTAACGTTTCAGGTAATTGCTGTTCAGCTAACACTTGTTCTTGAGGTTCAATAGCTGCATCTTCTGTTTCGAGCACAGCTTGCGGATCAACTTCAGTTTTTACTTCTTCTTTTTCTTCTGTTTTAACGTCAATTGTTGTCACCACAGGATCTTGAATTGCTTCAGGTTTTGCTACTTTCCCTTCAACTTTAGGAATAGATTCGGCTATATCTAAATCATTAAAATCAGCCGTAACCGCAGCTGGAGCAGTTTTAGTATCAGCTAAGGTCGCAGGTTTAAAGGCCAACATACGTAGCACAACCATATCAAAACCAGCTTGTTCATCACTGCTATAGGATAAGTCCTTACGACCATTTAACACAATTTGGTAATACAGTTGTACGTCTTCTGGCGACATTGCGGAGGCAAACTTAGTTAACAACGTTGCGCGTTGATTATCGACATCAACGGAGTTTGGTACTAACTGCCAAAGTGCAACTTGATGTAAAAGCTGCAATAATTCAGCTAACAAGCGATGGTAACTAGGTGCAAAGCTAGCAATATTTTTACTTAGCTCTAATAACCCTTTCGCGTCCTGTTTAATTAGTGCAATTAATATTTTGTAAACCCAATTTTGGTCAACTCCGCCGAGCATTTGCTGGACATTGGCTACTTCAATATGGCCTTGGCCTTGAGCAATGGCTTGATCAGTTAAGCTTAATGAATCACGCATACTACCGCGAGCGGCTTTGGCTAGCATAGCTAAAGCACCATCTTCAAAGGTAACCTCTTCTGCGGTTAGAATTTCATTTAATTTAGTTTCAATTTGCAGAGGCGTTAGCGCTTTTAAATGAAACTGTAAACAACGTGATAAAACAGTTACCGGCAACTTCTGCGGATCGGTTGTTGCGAGAATAAATTTAACGTGCGGTGGTGGCTCTTCGAGAGTTTTAAGTAAAGCATTGAAACTGTGCTTAGATAACATGTGTACTTCATCGATAAGGTAAACCTTAAAGCGACCGCGTGTTGGTGCATATTGAACGTTATCTAAAATTTCACGTGTATCATCTACTTTTGTGCGCGAGGCTGCATCTATCTCAAGTAAATCAACAAAACGGCCAGCATCAACATCAATACAAACATCACATTTGCCACATGGATTAGCAGTAATACCTTCTTCACAGTTTAAGCTTTTTGCGAATATTCGCGCTATGGTAGTTTTACCTACACCGCGAGTACCGGTAAATAAATAGGCATGATGCAAACGCTCTTGCATTAATGCATTAACCAATACGGTAACCACGTGCTCTTGTCCCATTAATTGAGAAAAATCTTTTGGTCGCCATTTACGAGCAAGTACTTGATAACTCATATATTGTTTAATCCTGAAGCTAAGTTGTTTTAATTATTATTTCTAACGCGTTCAATCTGATTCGGTATTAATCGCCTAGGTAATCAACCATAGTGTAAACATCTATACCGAGCTTTTCTAATCGCTTATCACCTTGTAAATCGGGTAATCCGATCACAAATGCGGCCTCTTTTACAGTAGCGCCAGTTGAGCGAATTAATTTAGTTGTAGCTTCAATGGTACCACCAGTAGCTAATAAGTCATCTACCATAAGTACTATATCATCACTTTGTAATGCATCTTGATGAATTTCTAATGTATCTTGACCATATTCTAAATCGTAGCTTTGTGAAAATGTTGCACGGGGTAATTTTTTGGGTTTTCGAACAGGAACAAAGCCTATGCCTAACGCTAAAGCTAGTGGTGCAGCAAATAAAAAACCTCGAGCTTCAGTGCCAGCAACTTTGGTAATACCGGTATTTTTATACCGTTCGGTTAAACGATCAATGCATAATTGAAAGGCTTGGGGTTGATCGAGAATGCCGGTAATGTCGCGAAACATTATGCCAGGAATGGGATAATCAGGCACATCGTAAATTACGCTTTTAAGGTATTGGCTATCTTGCTCTGTCATCATATTTCTAATCGAAAAAGGTTTAATAACAGGATAATGGATCTTAGTGAGTTTTTATAGTCACATTTTCAACTATTAAGTTAATAAGTTGAAGTTTATGCAACTTCGCTACTGTACTCTTTTAACTTACTAACTTCGGCTAAAAATTCTGTATTAGAAATTGGTTTGGTTAATACTTTATCAGCCAGGTGTACTTCTGAAATTTGATTAACTAATTTGAGATCTTGAGTAGTTAAAAATATGATACTGCTCGGAGCATGATCACCTAACGCAATTAAGTTTTTAACTAATTGAGGGCCGTTCATCAGCGGCATTAGATGGTCAACAATACATAAATCAAAGCGGTGCTGTTGTGCTTTGTTATAACCATCTAATCCATTAACCGCTGTTGTTACCTGATAACCTGCCGTGGTTAGAGTTTGATTAAGCTGCGCCAAAACTAAAGCGTTATCTTCAACCAATAAGACACTCTCAGACATTAAATATTCCTTTAATAACGATAAACGTTTGCATTTCGATGAATTTAACTGCGTATGCCAGCTAATTTAAGCGTAGTTATACCAACCCATTAACATAGGTAATAATGGCATTGCTACCATAACTGTTAGGGCTAAAAACAAGTGACGTTTTGAGGTGCTTTCTTTAAATGAATTATCTACTGACATTATAATTACTACCGTTGAAAAAATCAGCGCGAATAATACACGAACAGACTATTGTTTGATATAGATCAAATTAAATAATTCATCACTTAACAATCTATTTGCAAAAAATGACCATTTTAAAGCAGACAATTAACTACTCATTAACATTTGGTGGCTGTTTAAGATTAAAAAAGAGCTTTTTCGATACTATATTTATAGCGTGTATATTTAATAATTTATAATTAATGAACGGTCAGAAGTAAGAATAAAAATTTTAACTTCAGGAGTTTTTTTTTAGATTAGAAGAAGCCAGCAGTTACTGACTTCTTTAAAGAATAAAGCTTCAGTTAATTATTCACCGCACTTGCTTTCTTTTGATTTAGCTTTACCTTCACCGCACTTGCCTTTAGCTTTGCCTTCGCCACATTTTCCTTCGCCGCATTTACCTTTGGCTTTAGCTTTGCCTTCACCGCATTTGCCTTCGCCGCATTTACCTTTGGCTTTGCCTTCACCGCATTTTCCTTCGCCGCATTTACCTTTGGCTTTAGCTTTGCCTTCACCACATTTACCTTCACCACACTTGCCTTCTTTTTTAGCTTCTTCAGCTTCAAAATCAGCAGAAGCTACAACATTTTGAGCTTCAAAAGGATTCGCTTCAGCTTTAGCAGGTAAGCTAGCAAATAATGTTAACATCAGAGCGCTTAAGGCTGCTGTTAATAAATAGTTCTTAAATACTTTCATAATTATCTTCCTATGTTTTATTAGAGTTACCGTAAACACTCAGTCTAAGGCGTTACCAATTCGATTAAGTTTTATTAATTATCTATCACAAACACAAAATAAAAAAACTTAACCGACTTGGTATCGATGATACAGACCAAGGATACAATTAAATAATTTCACTAGTTCATGAATTTAGCAAGTTTTTAATAAAAACAAAGAGTAATAAAGTATTACAAATACTGTAAACAGGTAATATAAGGATTTATTTAATTTCGTTTATATAGAACAATCGCTAAAAACAAAGTACTAGAAATTGTCATATAAAAGGTATTAAACACCGAAGGTTCAAGCAAGGTTAAATAAGTACTGAATGCGATTAACACCACAAAACAAAATGCTAAACTGAACTGAATTTTTTTCTGAGTAAAAGTAGAAAACAACATTGTAATTAAATCCTCATAAGTAACTTATATTTCTAAACAATTTGTTGTTTTTATTATGTTAATTAAAGTTCTGAATTTTTAATTGCTAACCAGTTAAAAATAACGGCAGTGTTAGTCTAACGTTAGTGCTCCATACAACTAATGTCCGCATTATTAGATAATTTCCTTGGACACGTTTTATAACACTGCCAGAGTCATCTCATTTGGTCGGGAATTTATAAGCAAGGGAAATCTCTAAAACTCCTTTTAATTGAGACTATATTCATTACCAATGAACATTCTAAAAGTAAAAGACAAAGAGGGTGTTTTGTCAAACCACAAATATTTAAAACATGCTATTTCAGACAAAATCAAATGACAAACTTTTGAATTAGAAGAATTTTATTTTTCAAATAAATTTACTCCGGACATTTTAAAATTTCATTCTTTACTCCGGCCCAATTATTTCAATTGTCAGCAATAAAATAGCAGCACTTTTAATATCCGTACGTGATAGTTCATTTTCACAAAAGTGTTAATTATTTTTTATTCTATAAAATGTTTTTTTATAGCAAAATAATTTTTGCAAGCTGCAAAATCTTTACTAACATTTAGTTATAAATTTGCAGGACGGTAAATTTATAACATCATGCAAACTAGTGTTATCAAGGGTTAAGGAAATTCAGATAACATTACATTAAATGTAAAACTATTGATTTAAATATAATTTTTTGCATGAATGTTCACATTAACAGTAAATTAGCTAAGGATAGACTCATGGAAAGTATCAGCACATTCCTATTGTTAAATGTCACATACAAAAATCAGATAATCACTTTCTTTTTAACACAATTGAACCCGCTGTCACCCAGCTTACTGTTAACTTGCCTTTTTACCTACAAACCAAAAATCCCTGAGCATTATTGCAACAGTCAACTTACTGGCTAAAACTGCAACATTTTTTAAATGCTTATAAATCTCTCCGGAGACAATAAGTATTTAATATTGGCTCCGGCCCAAAATAATTTTAACTGACGTTTATTTGGTTTATTTCTCTTAATATAGGTCACAAAAATAACGCTATTAACAAGTTAAACACAGTAAAAAAACGCTTTTAAAATACGATTAATCAGTTTGGAATATCAGTTTCGTCAAACAACTAGCTGTTTGTGCCAATTAAGCAACTAGTTGTCTCGAAAAAAGTTAAAGGATTAACTTTTAAAAAGGACAATCCAATGGAGTTGGATTTTGCAGGATGCATACGGAAGACTATGGCCAAGGACGGCCAATTAACGGAATCGCGGAGCAAAAGTGGGCACAGCTTTGTTCGAGTAGGCCAGCACAAACGCTTAGACGTTGTGGTAGTGCAGTTCTAGTCAAGGATGACGAAATATTTTAATACTTGATAGCCTTGAAGGATCAAAGCTATCAAGGGAGATTTAAGGGGCGTTTTACACATATACAGCAGACAAATTATTTTAACAGGAGTGAGATGATTTATACTAAATAGAGTGTTGTTTATGTGGTGCCTTTTACTTATCTTCCACCTTTTGAGTTTCACTGGAAACAAATCACTAATTGAACAAGCAAAGGAATTGCAAATGTCTAGAAAACCACGGGCTTACCAAGCAGATCAAACAGCTCATATTTACTTATGTGGTAATAATCAGCAACGTTGCTTTTACTGTACTGCCGATTATCAATATTACTCATTATTGCTCAGTAAAGGGCTAGTCAAATATGAGGTACTTTTACACGCTTATGTATTGATGGAAAATCATATTCAATTATTATTAACACCAAGTTGCAGCAAAGGTATAGCTAGCCTTATCCAATATATCTCAAGTAGTTATGTCAGATATATTAATAGAAAATATCAACGCAGCGGTTCTTTATTTCAGGGCAGGCATAAAGCTAGCATTGTTGATGCCGACAATTATTTATTAGCATGTATGAGATTTATTGAATCTGATCCGGTAAGTAAAGGTATTGTTTCTCATCTTGCACAATATCCATACTCTAGTTACACACAAAATGCTGTTCACCAACAAGTATCAACCTCACTAGTGGTTGTTAATCAACATCGTCAATACTTGCATTTGGGTCCGAATTTAGTAAGTCGGAAAAGCAATTACCAAAAATTGTTTTTACATAGCAGCCAGCAGTACTTAGACACCTTGATCATTGAACGCTTGATGCACAATTTTCCTATTGGCGATGAGTTTTTTATTGAGCACATTGAGGCATTGCACCACATTAAATTTAACAGAATGAAACTAGGTCGGCCTTCAAAACCTGTGAAACTAATGCTTCCGGTCATATTTTGTTAAAGAATGGCCCATGGCATTTCTGCATATAGCTCTTCCGTGATCAAAAAAGGATCTGACAAGCAGATCCTTCTTAATTATTGCGCAGTAGGTATTGGGATTTAAAGATGTTTAATAACTTTTACAAGCTTTTTAAATACGCTTTAAACTCATCAGCCAATTCAGGGTGACGCATGCCGTACTCTACGTTTGCTTTTAAGTAACCGATTTTAGTACCACAATCGTGAGACTTTCCGGTCATATGAAACGCTTCGACGGCTTCAACATCCATCAGTTTAGCGATCGCATCGGTTAATTGAATTTCGTCACCAGCACCCGGCATGGTTTGTTCAAGTAACGCCCAAATTTTGTTTGATAAAACGTAACGACCCACAACGGCCAAGTTAGATGGAGCTTCTTCTTGTGGTGGTTTTTCAACTATTGCCGTCATCGGGCAAGATTCACCTGGTAAAACAGCTTTACCGCCACAATCCACTACCCCATAACTACTTACCAGCTCCATAGGTACAGGCTCTACCATAATTTGGCTTGCATTAGATTCTTCATAACGAGTAAGCATAGCTGAAAGGTTTTCAGTTTTAAGGTCAGCTGCGGCATCATCAATTAATACATCAGGCAATACCACTACGAACGGGTCGTCACCGATGATTGGCTTTGCTTTTAATACGGCATGGCCTAGACCTTTAGCTTCACCTTGGCGCACATGCATAATAGTGACACCTCTAGGACAAATAGCCTGTATTTCATCAAGTAACTGCCGTTTTACCCTTTTCTCTAGAGTTGACTCTAGCTCATAAGACTTATCAAAATGGTTCTCAATAGCATTTTTAGAAGAATGAGTAACTAATACAATTTCTTTTATACCTGCAGCAATACACTCGTTTACTATGTATTGAATTAACGGTTTATCAACCACTGGCAGCATCTCTTTAGGAATAGCCTTTGTAGCAGGCAACATGCGAGTGCCTAGGCCAGCAACTGGAATAACGGCTTTTTTGATAGCTGAATTTTTTGATAATGGCAAAACGGGTTTTCCTTTCGTTTATTATTGCGATAAAACTATATCGTCTAGCAGGTAAGTATATTCCAAATAGACTAGAATTTTAAGTCTGATTAGACATTAATAATTCAATTATCGAAATAAGTTCACTAACACTTCCTAGATAAATAATTTAGTTAATACTAAGTTTATAATAAAACAAAGATGATTTTTTCTGATTCAAATCAAAAGTTTCAAATGAAGAAAGTTTTAAGCTTAATTGAGATGAAAGGTAAATTTTCCAGGATAATGAGGCACATCATGAAAACTATTTTAGTCATTGCGGATCCAAATTTTGAAAAATCAGTTGCTATTAAGCAAGCTGAAAAACTTAGCCTGCTCTATAACGCAAAACTCCATGTTGTATATTTTTATTATGAAGATTTGCATGGTTTAGATGATAAAGGCGAAGCATTCAAAGAAAGTCTCATAGCTCGCATGGATGATAAAGCAAACGATCAACTGGCTGAACTGTGTGGAAATAACCACCATACCTATGAAATAATTTGGCAAAAGCACATCCATACTTGGGTAAATCACTACGCCGAAAATGAACAGCCTGTAATGGTTGTAAAAACCGGTAATCGCAGTGAAACCATGTTTTATACTCCAACCGATTGGCATTTAATCAGGGAATGCCCCGCACCTGTATTAATTGTTGCACAGGATAAGTGGAGCAAAACACCGGATATACTAGCGTCAGTAGACTTACAAACTCAACTTCCTGATAAACAAAAGTTAAATCATAAAATTCTAGAAACAGCGTCAATGCTAGCAAGTAAACTAAATGTGCAGGTACATGTTTGCTATACACCTCTATTTTCAGCGGTTTTACGAGATTTTGGCCTACAATATAAAGATGAGGTTGAAGCGCAAGCAAGACACGATTTGAGCGCCAACATTTTGCAACTCAGTGAACAATATCAAGTACCTGTCGAAAATTTTCATATTCATGCAGGAAAACCTGAACTAGTGATCCCCTCTATGGCGGCTAAATATCATGCTGGTATAGTCGTTATTGGAACGGTAGGTAGAAAAGGTATTAGCCAAAGGTTATTGGGAAATACTGCTGAAAACATTCTAAGCTTTTTAAAAACTGATGTTTTAGCGTTAAAACCATAAGAATCAAAACACTAAATATTAAGACTGAACAGTAGAAATATTATTATGAAAAACAGCATATTAGTGATTTCAGATCACCAAGAGCAAAATTACACAGCTATATTACAAGCAGCAGAACTCGCAAAAGCGTATAACTGCAAACTGCATATTGTGAATTTTTGCTATGAAAAGTTACGTGGTGTAGTCGATATAGAAGATGCTCAAGATCTGATTGTACATAATCTTCATGAACTTAATGCTCATAAATTGGTAAATACTTTACAAGGTATCGTGGAATATAACTTTGAAACAGTATGGGAAAAGAATATTCATATTTGGGTGAATAACTATGTAAAAGAGCATAAACCTTACATGATTGTTAAAACAGGCCATCGCACTGAAGCCTTGTTTTATACCCCTACTGATTGGCATATTATTAGAGAATGCCATGCTCCAGTATTAATAGCCGCAGATAAAAAGTGGCATAAAGCTCGAAATGTATTAGCAACGGTAGATTTAGAAACCGAACTGCAAGACAAGAAACAGCTAAATGAACAGGTGCTTAAAAACGCAAGCATTATAGCCAAACAGATAAATGCTGAATTACACATTTGTTATACCGTGCCGTTTTCACCACTATTAAGAAAGCTGGGGATAATTAATAAAGACAAGTTAGAAAATGAGCATAAAGCAGAGTTACAAGAAAAGTTAGTCATATTAGCCCGAAGTTACGGAATTAATCCTGATCATATTCACATTAAAGCCGGTCAAGTGGATAAAGTTATCACCTCTGTTGCAGCAGACTGCAAAGCGAGCGTTGTAGTCGTTGGCACTGTGGCTAGAGCAGGTTTAGAGCAAAAGCTTCTAGGTAACACAGCAGAAAGCATATTAACGCTTCTTAAAACTGATGTATTAACTATTCCTGCTTAGCTAAAGTAACGAATTACGAATACGTTACATTGCGAATTTCGAAGTAGGCTTCGAAGGCGCAAAGCGCCGTATTCGGAGTAGCGAAGCTACGTATTCGAATCTAGTTATTTAGTCATAGAATGACTTATACCATTTAACAAATTTATCTACCCCTTCAGCAACACTAACCGCAGGTTTATGACCCGTTACTTCAAACAAGTCTTCAACCTCAGCATAAGTTTGGTATACATCGCCTGGTTGCATATCCATAAAGTTCTTTTCAGCTTTAATACCTAATGAATTTTCCATTGCTTCAATAAAATCTAATAATTTAACCGGATTGCCATTACCAATATTATAAATTGAATAAGGAGCCGAGCTATTAGCAGCAGATCCAGTTTCCACTGTCCAGTCGGTTCTTGGTTGTGGTACAACATCTTGAATGCGAATAATACCTTCAACAATATCATCAATATAAGTAAAGTCGCGACGCATATCACCATGGTTAAATACTTTAATGGCTTTGCCTTTGGTAATGGCATCGGCAAAAAGTATTGGCGCCATATCTGGACGACCCCAAGGACCATATACGGTAAAAAAACGCAGTCCTGTTGTCGGTACACCGTAAAGGTGTGAGTAGGTATGTGCCATTAGCTCATTCGATTTTTTGCTGGCGGCGTATAAAGACACAGGATGATCAACACTATCACTGGTTGCAAAAGGAACTTTAGAGTTTAAACCATAAACAGAACTAGATGATGCATATACAAGGTGTTGCACATTGTTATGTCTGCACCCTTCTAATATGGTTAAGTGACCAATTAAATTTGAATCTGCATACGCTAGCGGGTTTTCTATAGAGTAACGAACGCCGGCTTGCGCACCTAAATGAATTACCCGATCAAATTTTTCATCAGCAAACAAAGCGGCAATGCCTTCCCGGTCAGCTAAATCCATTTTTATAAAAGTAAATGTGCCATTACAGCTATCACTAGGCAGAATATCTGAGCCAACAACCATTTTATCCATTACAGCGTTGGCTGAATATTTTTCGAGCTTGTTCAAGCGTGCTAATTTTAAATTAACGTCATAGTAATCGTTTAGATTATCTATACCAACAACATCATGACCCATGTCACATAAACGTTCACTGACGAAGTGGCCAATAAAACCTGCGGCTCCTGTGACTAAATATTTCATATATTTCCATTATAGTAACGAGTTGTGAATACATTGCATTGTGATTTACGAAGCAGCTACGTATTCGAACCACCCAGTTTTCGCAGTGAAACGCATTCAAAGCGTCAGAATATCATAAGCTTAGCGTATTCATAACAAAAGTTACGAATATCGAATACATTGTATTTAGAATCACGAAGCAGTTATCCATGGACAACTTATCAGAAGCGTAAGCATATTCGATGTTAAGAAGTACCGTTTTCATATCTAAAGGAATGAATCTAAAATCATCCCTGACGTAAAAAAGGTCGCTATTGCGACCTTTAATAAGAATAAGTCAAACTTTATAACTTATTTATTTCTCTCGAAACGGTAAACTCTGGCGATGTTACGTAGCGTTCCATACTGCGTAACTCATGCTCTAAAGATTTAAACTTAAGACTGATATCGCGAACGGCTTGTTTAGGTAATTCACCTGACTGCCAAATTTTTGCTTTCACTTTAATTGATTCATTAAAAATTTCTTCTTCATGAAGTTTCTCTTTAACATTTTTGGCAACTTGTTTAGGTGAAAAGCGACTAGTTTTTTTATCTAAAATAAACCAACCTGCTATGTATAAAATAACAAACCACCCCATGCCTAGTAAAACACCTGAAACAACCAGTATCCTTACTAACCATGCTTCCCAACCAAAATACTCGGCTAAACCTGCACATACACCGGCAATTTTCCCTTTGGTAGGGTCCCGAAATAACTCTCCTCTAGATTTTTTCATACTTTCTTTCTCCAGTCTGGAGTTTCAGCATCTAGAATAGCTTCAAGGGTTTGTATTCTTTCAGCCATTTGATCTGCTGCTTCAGATAAATCTGACAATTGTCTGTATTCATCTTCACTTAAACCTTGGCTTATTTGACGTTTTGAACGGTAATGTAAAATTAACCAAATTGGTGCAACAATAACCATAAATATAATAATTGGTGCCATTAAAAGACCTGGTTCCATCGTAATTCTCCTTAACGATTGAGCTTATAAATGATAAACGTTTTTTATTTTTTAGCTTTGCTAGTTTTTGTAGCTGCTGCTTTCTTTGGTTTTTGCATTTTAGCCTTTAGGGCTTCAAGCTCATTATCGATACTATCATCAGTTTCTAAATCGGAAATTTCGTCTGCTAAAGATTTTTTACCTAGGTCATACGAATCAACTTGCGCTTCTAAATCGTCAATTTTTCGTTCATAACGATCAAAACGAGTTAATGCATCCTCTACTTTGCCACTATCAAGTTTACTTTTCACTTTTAATCGAGTGCTAGCTGTTTTACCACGCATAACGATAGCTTTTTGACGAGCTTTAGCATCTGCTAATTTTTCTTGTAGTTGTGAAATTTCACCTTGTAATTTTTCAATATTATCATCAAAGTTAGCTAACTCATCACTCATTGACTGAGAAGCTTCTTCACATTTATTTTTTTCAACTAATGCTGCTCTCGCTAAGTCATCACGACCTTTACTTAACGCTAATTCTGCTTTTTGTTGCCAAGTTTGAGTATCACTTTCTAATCGTGTTATCTGGCGAGTTAATTCTTTTTTATCTGCCAGTGTTCGGGCTGAAGATGAACGTACTTCGACTAAAGTATCTTCCATCTCTTGAATAATTAAACGCACCATTTTCTCTGGGTCTTCAGCCTTGTCTAAAATGCTGTTGATGTTCGAATTGATGATGTCTGTAAACCTTGAAAAAATACCCATAATAACTTCCTCGTATCATTAAATTTTATTAATTTGTAATTTTATACCTATGCTAATACATTCATTTTTGATGCCAAGTTTTAAAACATCAGTAACCTATTGTTTATAAAGGTATTAATTAAACATAAAAAAGACTTTTCAGATCATCGTTAATGAAATACACTATTTGTTAGTGAAAAAAACCAATAATTAGGTCACCTATGACCCGCTTTAAACAACAAGATAATTTGATCGGCCAGTCTAATAGTTTTTTAGAAGTGCTGGAACATATCTCACAAGTAGCTCCCCTTGCTAAGCCAGTATTAATTATTGGAGAGCGAGGAACTGGTAAAGAGCTTGTCGCAGCTCGTTTGCATTACCTATCTAAGCGGTGGGATCAAAGTTATATAAAACTCAATTGTGCAGCATTAAATGAAAACCTTTTAGATAGCGAACTTTTCGGTCATGAGGGCGGTGCATTTACCGGTGCAAGTAAACGTCATGAAGGTCGTTTTGAACGAGCGAATGGCGGCTCACTATTTCTTGATGAACTCGCTAATACTTCAGGACTAATTCAAGAAAAACTTCTCCGTGTTGTGGAATATGGTGAATTTGAACGTGTAGGTGGTTCTCGCACGGTAAAATCGGATGTACGTTTAATTGCAGCGACTAACGAAGATTTGCCAATGCTTGCCGATAAAGGCGAGTTTAGGGCTGATTTACTTGATCGACTAGCATTTGATGTTATTACTCTACCGCCCTTAAGAGAGCGTATTGATGATATTTTAATTCTTGCTGAGCATTTTGCTATTAATATGGCAAGAGAGCTCGAGTTTGAATTGTTTAGTGGTTTCACTGAAAAAGTGAAAAAGTCCATGCTTGCCTATCGATGGCCCGGGAATATTCGAGAACTTAAAAACGTTGTTGAACGCAGTGTATATCGCCATAACAATCCACATATACCAGTAAATCAGTTAGTTATAGATCCTTTTGAGTCGCCTTTTAGGCCGAACAACCGTACTAAAACAGCTGATAGACAAGCTCCAACTGAAAATACAAATACAGACCTTACCTCAGAGGCAAATGCTGAAACGGCTACTTCTAAAGCAGCTAATTCATTAAGTCCATTATCATATCCGGTTTCTTTAAAAGACTTATCTAACGATTACGAGATAACACTATTAAAAGACGCATTAGCATCATGCCAATTTAACCAAAAGAAAACAGCAGAAGCGCTAAAACTAACCTACCATCAACTAAGAGGTTATTTAAAAAAATATAATCTATTGGAAAGTAGTGACGCTGATGAAAGTTAACTCTTGGTTACCAATTAAGAAAACTCTGCAAGTAATTGCGGCTGCATTACTTAGTTTAATAATAAGTAGTTGCGGAAAGGTCAGCTCCGATTCAATTTTATCTGAAAGTATCGTGTATTGCTCAGAAGGCTCACCCACCTCATTTAATCCGCAATTGGTTACTACTGGCACTACAATTGATGCAACTTCAAAGCAAATCTATAATCGACTGCTCGGTTTTGATCCAAGTAATTTTGACAAAATACCTGCCCTAGCAAAGTCATGGCATGTCACTAAAAATAATAAATTAGTCACTTTTTATTTGCGTAAAGATGTGAAATTTCATCAAACAAACTATTTCACTCCTAGCAGAAATATGAATGCCGATGATGTCATTTTTAGTTTCAAAAGAATATTAGATGAAAAACAACCATTTTATAAATCAGCAGATGGTAAATTTCCATTTTTTCAAAGTGTGAAGTTTAATGAACTAGTTCAAGATGTTGAAAAAATTGACGACTATACTGTTCGCTTTAGGTTAAACCATCCACAAAGTTCTTTTTTAGCAAATATCGCCGCACCATTTTCAGTTATATTGTCAAAAGAATATGCGGATCATTTGATTGAACAGAAAAAAGATCTAACTTTATTAGACAATTTGCCGATAGGAACAGGTCCATTTAAATATAAAGACTATAGAAACGGCTCTTTAATTCGCTTTGAACGTCATGAAGATTATTGGCGGAGAAAGGTTAGTATTGAAAAATTGCTCTATAACATTAGCCCAGATAATACTATTCGGTTAACTAAGCTTCTCACCCATGAGTGCGATGTAATATCATATCCAATTGCAACTCAAGAAATAGCATCAAGGCCTGACTTAGCCTTAGAACATGTAACCTCTTTTAATGTTGCATTTCTTGCTTTTAATACTAAAGTCCCCCCGTTTGATAACCCGCTTGTTCGCAAAGCTGTAGCCCATGCGATAGATAAAGATGCCATTGTCAGTGCTGTTTATTATGAACAAGCTGAAGTAGCACAATCTCTGTTGCCAAAAGCTTCTTGGGCTTATTCAGACAAAGTAGAAGAAATAACATATTCAAAAGATTTAGCAATTAAGTTGCTCAGTGATGCTGGCCTATCTGATGGCTTTAGTATTGATGTTTGGGCTGTTCCAGTTCATAGAGCTTATAACCCTGATGCTAGAAAAATGGCAAAGTTGATCAAGTCTGACCTGGCTGATATTGGTATTGAAGTTAATATTATTACTTTTGAATGGGCTACTTTCTTGAAGAAGCTTGCTAAAGGTGAGCATCAATCAGTGCTTATCGGTTGGTCAGCAGATCATCCTGATCCTGATAATTTTTTCTCTCCTTTACTCAGTTGTGCGTCAGTTAATACCGGTGGTAATAGAGCAATGTGGTGTAATGAAGAATTTGACCAACTATTGCAAGCATCACTGTTAACCAACAATACAAGTAAACGTAAAAAACTCTACCTTCAGGCTCAACAATTACTGCAAGAACATTTACCTGTGTTTCCTATTGCACATGCAAAACGCGGACAAGCTAAAGTTAAAGGAATAGAAGGCAATATACTCACTCCATTTGGTGGCATTAGTTTTGAAGATGTCAGTAAAAAAGGAACTGATTAACTATGCTAACTTTTACATTACGGCGCTTAAATTTATTGTTTTTCACATTGCTAATGCTTTCTATTATTTCATTTAGTTTAAGTTATTTATTTCCAGGTGATGCGTTAATAAATTTATCTGGTCAAGTAAGTGCCGATGAGCAACAACTCGCAGAACTTGCTCAGGTGTATCAAATGGATAAAAGTATTTTTCATCAATATTTTGCGTATATTGGTCAAATATTTGAAGGGAATTTCGGCATATCAATGTCTAGTCAAACCCCTATCAGCGTTGAGTTGGTTACTTTTTTACCAGCAACGATTGAATTATGCTTAGCAGCTTTGTTTATTGCATTATTATTTGGCGTACCATTAGGCTTTTTATCAGCGGTATTTCATAACAAAGCTATTGATAAAATAATTTTAACCTTCGCCATGATTGGCTACTCCATTCCAGTATTCTGGCTAGCATTAATATTAATACTAGTATTTTCAATAACGTTATCTTGGTTTCCATCTTCTGGACAATTAAATTTATTATTTGAAATTGAGCAAGTCACAGGGTTCAAGTTTATTGATATTTTACTCAGTGATAGCCCTTATACATGGCAAGCATTAAAAGATGCTTTTATGCACATTATAATGCCCGCATTTGCAGTTGCTATGGCACCAATGACGATGTTTATTCGCTTGGCACGCACCTCAATGTTAGATGTTTTGGAGTCTAATTATATTAAAGCAGCGAAAGCAAAAGGTTTGTCACAAACAAGCATTATTTACCATCATGGTATTCGTAACTCTTTAGTCGGCATTGTGAGACAAATAGGTTTAAATTTTGCTAACTTGGTAACTATAGCGATGATTGCTGAAGTTATATTTGATTGGCAAGGAGCTGGAAGCTGGCTCATTCAGAGTATATCTGAACGTGATTATACCGCAATTCAAGGGGGATTAATTGCGTTAGCAACGTTTACGTTTTTCATCAATATTTTATCAGATTTTATATACGCTACGCTTAATCCATTAGAAAGGCATAAAAAACATGGCTCGTGAGCATATTTATTCTGAGGAAGAATTTCCATCACCAATAAGGCAGCTATGGTATACCTTTCGTAATACCCCGGTGGCAATGATTGGCTTTAGTTGCTATTTATTTTTAGTTTTTACTGCTGTTTTTGGCAGTTTTATTACGCCTCATGATGTGCTTGAGAATAACTTAGATCAATTATTAGTGCCGCCTGCTTGGAGCGATGATGGCAATATTAGTTATTTACTAGGTACTGATGATTTAGGTCGGGATATGCTTTCTAGGCTTATTCATGGTACATCTCTAACATTTGGTTTAAGTTTTGTTGTCGTTATTTTTGCAATGACTATAGGTGTAATCATTGGCTCAATATCGGCAATAACTAGAGGTGTTAAATCAAGTTTTTTGACGCACTTTCTCGATGTGATATTGTCAACACCGTCACTTTTACTCGCCATAATTATTGTCGCAATTTTAGGGCAAGGCCTTGAAAACGTGCTTTGGGCTATCGCTTTAGTATCTATCCCACAGTTTATTCATGTAACCCGTAATGCGATAAAAGAAGAACAAAAAAAAGGTTATGTGTTAACCCCAATCCTTGATGGCGCGTCAGAAACGAGAGTACTAATCACCTCCATATACCCTAACATTATTGATAAAATTATAATTCAAGCAACATTGGCGCAATCAGCTGCTATTTTAGATATTGCAGCCCTAGGTTTTCTTGGCTTAGGTGCTCCAGTGCCTATGCCTGAGTGGGGATCTATGTTGAAAAATTCTTTAGATTTATTTTATATAGCTCCATGGACATCTTATTTGCCAGGACTGGCTATTTTATTTACAGTAATAGTTACTAACTTGGTTGGTGAAGGTCTTCGTCATTCTTTAAAAATACAAAAAGATAATTAATGAATTTACTCGATATAAAAAATTTAAGTATTGAATTAACCAGCCATGGTGAAAACATATTGGCCGTTGATAGAGTATCGCTAGCATTAAAAGATGGTGAAATAAGAGGTCTAGTAGGCGAATCTGGTTCTGGCAAGTCGATACTTGCGCAGGCAATAATTGGCGTTCTTGATGATAAATGGCATGTAGAAGCTGATAGGTTCCATTGGCAAGGCATTGATTTATTGCGTTTACCAGTGGAAGAGCGAAAACAAATTATCACTAAAGATGTAGCAATGATATTTCAGGAGCCGATGAGTTGCTTGGATCCTACCAATAGCATCGGCGAGCAAATAGAAGAGTCGTTAGACAGTAAACAATTTTCAGGTTTCTTTTGGCAAAAAGCACAACAAAGGAAAGCCGCGGCCGCAAAACTTCTACATAAAGTTGGTATTAAAAACCATCAAGTCTGTGCTAAAAGTTACCCTCATCAACTTACCAATGCTTTATGTCAACGAGTTATGATTGCAATAGCTCTGGCAAAAAGGCCTAAACTACTAATTGCTGATGAGCCGACAGCCTCAATGGAAGCAAGCAATCAGGCGCAAATTTTCCGTTTATTAGCTAGCCTTAATCAACTTAAAAACATGTCGATTTTATTAATAAGCCATGAATTAGAAAAAATTAGTCACTGGACCGATTATTTAACCGTAATGTATTCCGGCCAGTTTGTAGAAGCCGGTACGACAGATCAAATATTTAATACACCTTTTCATCCATACACAAAGGCACTTATTGCCAGTACTCCTAGAGCTAAAAGTAATATAGAAAAGAAATCTCGTTTGCATGCCATGCCAGGTAGCATTCCCGGTTTGCAACATTTGCCAATTGGCTGTCGATTGGGCCCTCGTTGTCCAAACGCTCAAAAAAAATGTGTTCAAGCTCCTTTGATTGAGTCATATCATGGCCACCAAGTCAGTTGTCATTTCTCTCATCGCAAGGATTATTGATTTTGACAAGTTTAATTGAAGTTAAAAATTTAAGTAAGCGATATAAGATCAAATCTAACTGGTTCAAAAAAAAATCGGTTACCGTTTTACAGCCAATTTCGTTTAAGTTAGAAGCTAAAGAGACTCTTGCAGTTATTGGCGAAATTGGCTCAGGAAAATCTACTCTTGCAAAATTATTAGTGGGCGCAGCAAGACCAACAACTGGCGAAATTAGCTTGAATGGTCAACACCTGCAAACGGGTAATTTTAAGCAACGTTGCCAACATGTGAGAATGATATTTCAAAATGCTGGTGATACCCTAAATCCAAGTTTAACCATCAGGCAACAACTTGAAGAACCTTTGCTGTTAAATACTCGTTTGAATGAGAACGAACGAAAAACAATGATAAGAGCCACATTACAGAAAGTAGGCCTATTAGCCGATCATATGCACTTCTACCCTCATATGTTCTCAGGTGGTCAAAAACAGCGTATTTCGCTTGCTAGGGCAATTATATTACAGCCGCAACTTGTTATCTTAGATGAAGCCTTAGCCTCTCTAGATTTATCATTACGCGCGCAAATGATTAATTTATTGCTTGAGTTACAACAACAAATGGGGCTTGCTTATTTATTGATATCTCATGATATTGATGTGGTTGAACATTTTAGTGATAAATTAATGGTGCTACGGGAAGGTAAAGTAGTGGAGTACGGAAATACTAGTGATGTCTTAGCCAATCCAAAAGATAAATTTACTCGCAAGCTAATATTGTCACAAAGAAAAATCAATATATAGATAAGCTATAGGCTAGAAAACTACGAGCTAAATAAGACCCTGAAACGAGTTCAGGGCAATGCTAACGCATCGAGTTCAGGAAGAGGTATTACTCAACTGCAAGCTTTCGATCTTCGAGCTTAAACCACAAACAAAAAGGCCGCATATATATGCGGCCTTGTTATTTTACGTCACGCAGTGACCTTATAAAAACGCGTAGCGGATTTATTAAAGTAACGGAGAAGCATTTGTTGGCAAGCTGCGAGTGATCTCTGCCTTTTCTTTAAGATTAGCAATATAACCTTCAAACACCGCTTGTGATACTGCCATAGCTTGTTGTTGTTCAACGTTAGCATCTGCATCACCGGCAACGCCTTCTGTTACACTTAACAGTTCAACTACTGCATAATCACCTGAAAGCATAACCGAGCTTGCAGCTGATACTTGGCCTTCAGTTGGATGAGCTAATGTAAACGCTTGCTTGGCAACATTAGTGCTAACTTCAGCGCCGTTGCGAGTAATATTATCTGCAGCAACAAAACTAGAACCTGTAGCCGCAAGTTCTGCAGTAACGTCATCCCCTGCTAGAACTTTAGTAAGTAATTCTTCGCTTGCTTGTTGTGCAGCTAAACTTGCTTTGTTGTTAACAAGTTGAACTTTAATTTGACCAGAAACTTCAGTTAAAGGTTTCGTTGTTGCATCTTGATGTTCGCTAAGACGAACCACCATTGCTAGTTGATCAGGAGCAACTTCAACAACATCTGAGTTCATATTATCAAGCAATACAACATCAGAGAAAGCAACTTCAACAACATCACTATTAAATGGTGCAGCATTATTACCACGAGTTAACCAGTTACTGGTTTTAATTTCAGCATTTATTACTGCTGCTGCTTCTTCAAGAGAGTCAGGAGATTCAAAAGCAACTTCAGCCATTTGAGTTTGTAAATCGTAATAAACTTCTAACGCTTGATCATTAGTTAATTGCTCTAAAATTTCAGCTTTAACATCTGCAAAGGCTTTCGTTGAAATTTCTTCAATGTCAGTTAGCTTGATGATGTGAAAACCAAAATCAGATTTCACAACTTCACTAAGGTTATTTTCTTTAGTTAATGCGAAAACCGCTTTATCAAATTCAACATCCATTGCACCCTGTTCAAACCAATCTAAATCACCACCATTCTCACCCGAGAATGTATCTGCAGAAAATTCTTTGGCAAGCGCAGCAAAATCATCACCGGCATTAACTTTAGCAAGGATATCGTTAGCTTGTTGTTCAGCAGCACCATCATCATCACCAAATTCAATTAAAATGTGCGATGCACGACGACGCTCAATTGTCGAATAAGATGAAAGGTTATCATCATAATAAGCTTGCACTTCACTATCTTCAACAACTACGTCTTTTTTCAGGTTGTCCATATCAAGACTGATGTATTCAACTTTCACTTGCTCTTGAGTAGCAAAACGAGGTTGGTTTTCTTGATAATACTGATTAATTTCTTCATCAGTCACTTCTGCAGTCGCTTTAAATTGCTCAGCGATTATAGTTGCATAGCGAATGCTACGAGTTTGATTTGTTAACTTTACAGCCAAGTCTTGTTGGTATGGCATGCTAAATTCTGTTGCCATTATACTCTGCATTAATTGGCGACGAGCCATATCTACACGTAAGTAATCTCTAAATGCAGAAGGTTGGTAGAAACCAGCTTGGTTAATCACCATCAAGTAACGGTCATTATTAAATACACCATCAACTTGAAACTCCTGCATTGCCAGGATAGATTCTTTAATTTGTTGATCGCTTATACGAATATTTAGTTCGCGAGCATTTTGATCAAGCAGTTCTTCATTGATCAAGTTCTCTAGTACATTACTGCGCATAGATTGCATGTACATATCGTTACCTGCTAACTGTGCAAACATTTCACCGTATTGCTGTTCCATGCGGTTACGTTGATTTTGATAAGCTTGGTCAAATTTTTGTTGGCTTATTTTTTCACCATTTACAGTGGCTGCTGATGTATCAACAGAATTGGTATAACTACCAACACCGGCAAATACAAACGTTGCAATTACTAAACCTAAAATAACTTTGGCTGTAATTCCTGAAGAGCCTTCTCTTATTCTTTCTAACATGTGTGTCTCTTTAACATCGGGCAAAAAAATTCAATTCACGATTGTATCAAACCCGGTCGCTAGCTTGAAGTACTAATACACGAAATATGGATTTATTTTTGGTATAAAAAAAGCCGGCCAAGCCAGCTTTTATTTGCACATGAATGTGCTTATCTCCCCTAACCAAGGATGGTAATGAGGGAGAACTAAAATTAAATTTTAGTTTACCGCATCTTTAAGCGCTTTACCGGCTTTAAATGCTGGAATTTTAGCTGCTGCAATTTCGATTGTAGCACCAGTTTGTGGGTTACGGCCTTGACGAGCTGCACGGTCACGAACTGAGAATGTACCAAAACCAACTAGAGCTACTTGCTCACCTGATTTTAATTCATTTGAAACGGCATCGATAAAAGAATCTAGTGCGCGGCCAGCCGCTGCTTTAGAAATGTCTGCACCAGCTGCGATTTTCTCGATTAATTGAGACTTGTTCATTTTGTCTTCCCCTTAATTGTTATTATTTGGAACTAAAAAAATACTTGCACATTTTATATCAGGCATTTTTAGCTACTGCAAGTTCCAACTATTTAAAATAATATTTATATTAAACTTAATTAATATCGGCCAGAGCCTTGCTATTACTACCTTGTAGAGCAGACTAAAGCTTAATTCGACAATCAGATTAACACAGATAAACTGTTTGAAAAGGGCTAATTTAAAGTTTTTAGTACTTTTTCTTAAAAAACGGTTACTTTTCAAACAGCAATAGAGTAAAAAGCCTAATTAGCTTGCTACGGACCATTTATCAGGCGACTCAGCTAAGGCAAGATCTAGCACATCGTCAATCCATTTTACTGGGTGAATTGCTAAGTCTGCTTTTACATTGTCCGGAATATCTTTTAAATCACGTTCATTATCTTTTGGTATGATTACGGTTTTAATACCACCTCGATGAGCTGCTAGTAGTTTCTCTTTTAAACCACCGATAGCTAAAACTTCTCCTCTAAGGGTAATTTCACCAGTCATTGCAACGTCTGCTTTAACAGGATTACCAGTTAAGCTTGATACTAATGCAGTACACATTCCAATACCTGCGCTTGGACCATCTTTTGGTGTAGCGCCTTCTGGTACATGAACATGAATGTCACGTTTCTCATTAAAATCAGCGTTAATTCTTAAGCCTTCAGTTCGGCTTCTAACTACTGTTAATGCTGCTTGAATTGACTCTTGCATTACTTCACCAAGTGAGCCGGTAAATTGTAACTTACCTTTGCCAGGAACAGAGGCGGCTTCTATGGTCAATAATTCACCACCAACTTCAGTCCAGGCAAGACCTGTTACTTGGCCAATGCGATTTTCATCTTCAGCTTTACCATAGTCACAACGTTGCACGCCTAAGAAGTCTTCTAAGTTCTCTTGATTAATAACTACTTTTTTAACATCTTTATTAAGTAGTATTTTTTTCACAGCTTTACGACATAACTTCGAAATCTCTCGTTCTAAACTACGTACGCCAGCTTCGCGAGTGTAGTAGCGAATGATGCCGATAATGGCACTATCTTCAATTTCAATTTCATTCTCTTTTAAACCGTTTCGTTTAATCTGTTTCATCAATAAATGATTACGAGCGATATTAAGCTTTTCGTCTTCTGTGTAACCCGATAAACGAATAACTTCCATCCGATCTAGTAACGGACCAGGTATGTTCATGCTATTTGAGGTTGCAACAAACATAACATCAGATAAATCATAATCAACTTCCAGATAATGGTCGTTAAAATTATTATTTTGCTCAGGATCTAAAACTTCTAGTAATGCAGAAGCTGGATCGCCGCGCATATCAGAGGCCATTTTATCAATTTCATCTAATAGAAATAATGGGTTTTTAACTTCCGCTTTTGCCATCTTTTGAATGAGCTTACCCGGCATTGAACCTATATAAGTACGGCGATGACCACGAATTTCAGCTTCATCTCTTACCCCACCTAACGCCATGCGGACATATTTACGGCCTGTAGATTTTGCAATTGATTGACCTAACGATGTTTTACCAACCCCTGGAGGGCCAACAAGACATAAAATAGGCCCCTTAAGCTGTGTTACACGCTGTTGCACGGCTAGATATTCAATAATACGCTCTTTTACTTCTTCTAAGCCGTAATGATCTTTGTTTAATACATCTTCAGCCAGTTTAAGGTTACGTTTTAGTTTACTGCGTTTTTTCCATGGAACTGAAATCATCCAGTCAATGTAACTGCGAACTACAGTAGCTTCAGCTGACATAGGAGACATCATTTTTAGTTTTTGCAATTCAGCTAATGTTTTTTCTTTTGCTTCTTTAGGCATTTGTGCTTCTTCGATTTTTTTAGCTAGTTGTTCAGCTTCATCGGGCACATCATCCATATCACCAAGTTCTTTTTGAATGGCCTTCATTTGCTCATTCAAATAGTATTCACGCTGGCTTTTTTCCATTTGTTTCTTAACGCGGCCACGTATTTTCTTTTCTACCTGTAGAAGATCAATTTCTCCTTCCATTAGCCCCATTAAATATTCTAGACGTTCGCCAACATTAATAATCTCTAAAACATGCTGTTTATCTTGCAATTTAAGCGGCATATGAGCAGCCATAGTGTCGGCAAGTTGCTCGGCACTATCAATACCAGATACAGAAGTTAACACTTCAGGAGGAATTTTCTTGTTTAGTTTTACGTAGCCTTCAAACTGCGAAACTGCGCTGCGTACCAATACTTCATGATTATCAATATCGCTTTGCTCAACCTCTAAAAAGTCAACATCAGCAATGAAGTATTCTTCAGTTTCAGTAAATTCTTTGATACTGCCACGTTGCATACCTTCGACTAAAACTTTTACTGTGCCATCTGGTAATTTAAGCATTTGTAAAATAGTAGCGACCGTACCTACCTGAAATAAATCTTCGGCTTGCGGGTCATCTACACTGGCATCTTTTTGCGCAACTAGGAAAACTCTTTTATCGTTTTCCATTGCTCGGTCTAAACAACGAATTGATTTTTCACGGCCTACAAACAATGGAATAACCATTTGTGGATAGACAACGACATCACGTAAGGCTAATACCGGGGTTTCTATTTGTCCTGAATGCTCTGTAGTCATGGGAAATTCTCTTGGAAAAGTGATGTTTTTACCAAATACCAATTCATATAATATGCTCAATTGCTACATTATTACGCGAACTGGTATAACTTTTTATCTCTGTTGTTCTTGTTCTTTGGATAAAATAGTTGGCAGCTTTTTTTACGCTCTATTTAAGTATATGGGGATAGGGATAAATGTTTCAATAACTAAAACCAAAAAATTAGAAATAGTCCTTAATTAGGTACCGTTCGAATGTATTAGGAGAAACTGATCTGTCTATATTTTATTATTGCGAATACGGTGCACTTAGAGAGCTACTTCGTAATTTGAAATAAAATGTATTCATGATTAGTTATCTGAGCATGTAATGGTGAAGGTACTTCCTTTTTGGGGATTACGACCACCGCTCTTCGTTTCTCATTTCTCGTTTCTCGTTTCTCGTTTCTCGTTTCTCGTTTCTAATAAGCATAAAAAAACCAGTCACTATTGACTGGTTTTTAATGATATATAAAACTTTTATGTTTTACTCGTTAGCTTGCTTCTCTTCTGGAGCTTCAAACATGATGATTGGTTTTGTTTCGCCTTTAATCACTGTTTCATCAACCACAACTTTACATGCGTCGTTCAATGATGGTAATTCATACATAGTATCAAGCAATACACCTTCAACTATAGAGCGAAGACCACGAGCACCTGTTTTACGTACCATAGCTTTATTAGCAATAGCTTTAAGCGCATCTTCTCTAAACTCTAACTCAACACCTTCCAAATCAAACAAAGCGGTAAACTGTTTAGTTAGGGCATTTTTAGGTTCTTGTAGAATTTGAATTAATGCATGCTCATCAAGCTCAGTTAATGTAGCAACAACAGGTAGACGACCAATAAACTCAGGAATTAAACCATATTTCACTAAATCTTCAGGTTCGACATTTTGAAAGCTTTCAGTCAGAGTTTTTTTAGAATCACTGTCTTTAACTTTAGCACCAAAGCCAATACCGGTTCCGGTTATTAGACGTTGTTCAACAACCTTATCAAGACCAGAAAATGCACCACCACAAATAAATAAGATCTTAGAAGTATCTACTTGTAAGAATTCTTGTTGGGGGTGTTTGCGTCCACCTTGTGGTGGAACTGCGGCAATAGTACCTTCAACAAGTTTTAATAATGCTTGCTGAACGCCTTCACCTGAAACGTCTCTAGTAATTGACGGGTTGTCAGACTTACGTGAAATTTTATCGATTTCATCAATATAAACAATACCACGTTGAGCTTTCTCAACATCGTACTCACATTTTTGTAAAAGTTTTTGAATGATGTTTTCGACGTCTTCACCAACATAACCAGCTTCGGTTAATGTAGTAGCATCAGCCATAGTAAACGGTACATCCAACATACGTGCTAAGGTTTCAGCAAGTAATGTTTTACCAGAGCCGGTAGGACCAATTAATAAAATATTAGACTTACCTAATTCAACACCATTATGCTTATCGCCATTACGTAAACGTTTATAATGATTGTAAACCGCTACAGACAATACTTTTTTAGCATGTGACTGACCGATAACATAATCATCAAGATTTGCTCTGATCTCTTGTGGAGTTGGTAATTTATCTGACTCAGTCTTAGGAGAAATATCTTTAATTTCTTCACGAATAATGTCGTTGCAAAGTTCTACACATTCATCACAAACAAATACTGAAGGCCCTGCAATAAGCTTTCTTACTTCATGTTGGCTTTTGCCACAAAAAGAACAATACAATAACTTTTCGTTATCACCGCTACCTTTAATCTCGTCGGTCATACGGTTTTTACCTCAATCTAAACATAACCTATCAATAATTTCGATATTGATAGCGCCCTTTTCAGGGACAAAAAATTCTAGTTTCACTGTTAAGTATGTTCACAAAATGCAGTTTTAACAATGTGAACATACTTTAACGCCCAATTTATTTGGGTTATCTCTTAGTTAATATGGAGTCTACTAATCCATAATCAACTGCTTCTTGTGCACTTAAGAAGTTATCTCTGTCAGTATCCTTGGCTACCTTGTCATATTTTTGACCGGTATGTTCAGACATTAAACGATTTAGCTTCTCTTTAATAGACAGGATCTCTTTAGCATGTATTTCAAAGTCAGATGCCTGGCCTTGGAAACCACCTAAAGGTTGATGAATCATTACTCGTGCATTTGGTAAACAAAAGCGCTTACCCTTTTCACCCGCGGTTAATAAAAACGCGCCCATACTTGCCGCTTGTCCCATACATACAGTACTAACATTTGGCTTAATAAATTGCATTGTATCATAAATAGCCATACCAGCAGTTACTGAGCCACCAGGTGAATTTATGTATAAGAAAATATCTTTCTCAGGGCTTTCAGACTCAAGAAACAATAGTTGTGCAACTACAAGATTAGCCATGTGTTCTTCAACTTGACCACAAAGAAAAATAACACGCTCTTTTAATAAACGAGAATAAATATCGTATGAACGCTCACCCTTAGGTGTTTGCTCAACAACCATAGGTACTAATGCATTTTCGATTTGCGTTGAATTATTATTGGAAGTAAACAAAAAAAATATCCTTAAAAAAATAAAAATGGCTTATATGAAATCCATATAAGCCATTTAAGCTATTGCTAGAGACAATGTCAATGCAAAAGACGATTAAACCTATTATTTAACGCTTATGCGTTAGCTTGTGGGTTCATGATGTCTTTAAAAGCTGTTTTTTTGTTTTTTACAGCTGCTTTTTCTAGGATCAATTCAACCGCTTGCTCTTCTAAAGCTACGTGTTGCATTTGTTGAAGAAGTTCTTGGTTGCCCATGTAGTAATCTACAACTTCTTTCGGATCTTCGTAAGCAGATGCAGCTGACTCGATTAACTCTTTAACCTTGTCATCATTTACTTTTAATTCGTTAGTTTTAATTACTTCACCTAGTAATAAACCAACTTTAACACGACGTTCAGCTTGTTCTTGGAACATTTCAGCTGGAAGCTGTGGCATGTTCTTAGGGTCCATTTGACCACCAAATTTTTGCATAGCTTGTTGACGCAATACGTCAATTTCTTGAGTAACTAATGCTTTTGGCGTATCAATTTCGTTTGCAGAAACTAAACCTTCAAGTACTTGCTCTTTAACTTTAGCTTTAACAGCTTGAGTTAATTCACGCTCCATGTTCTTTTGAACTTCAGCGCGAAGGGCTTCAATACCACCTTCTTCTACACCAAATAATGTCGCAAACTCTTCATCAATTTTTGGAAGCACAGGGCCTTCAGTTTTGTGAACTACGATATCAAACTCAGCATCTTTACCTTTAAGGTTTTCTGCATGGTAATCTTCAGGGAAAGTTACAGAGATTGTTTTCTCTTCGCCAACTTTCATACCAGTAACTTCTTTTTCAAAACCTGGGATCATGCGACCAGCGCCTAATTCAAGTTCGAAAGCTTCGGCTTTGCCGCCTTCAAATTCTTCGCCATCAACACGGCCGTTAAAATCTAAAGTAAGCTTGTCGCCTTTCTTAGTTTTACGCTTGTTTTCTTTCCAAGTTTTGTGTTGGTTTTGTAGAGTAACAAACATTTCATCAAGATCTGCTTCTGTTACTTCTACAGCAGGCTTTTCAACTTTAATAGTTTCTAAACCAGCAAGTTCTACTTCAGGGTAGATTTCAAATGTTGCATCAAACTCTAGCTCTTTACCTTCTTCGTTGCTTTTAGCTACGAATGCAGGACGACCAGCAGGGTTTAATTTTTCAGCTACGATTGCTTCTACGAAGTGACGTTGCATTAATTCACCAGCAACTTCTTGACGTACTGATTGGCCGTAACGCTTCTGGATTACAGAAGGTGGCACTTTACCAGGACGGAAACCGTTGATTTTTTGAGTTTTTGCGATTTGACGCAAACGGTTCTTTACTTCTACATCTACTGTCTCGGCAGGAACAGAAATTGATACTTTACGTTCTAAGCCTTGAGTGGTTTCAACTGAAACTTGCATTTTTTTACCTCAAATTCTGACGTTTATAACGCCTATTAATGCATCTCTATATATTTACCAGCAAACTAAGCGCTTACTGCCTGTTTATCACCCACTCTTATAGTGAATGATAAGTCGAAAGATTAATCTATAACCTCTCGTAAAAAAGATGTTCTATCGTCTATACAACATAGACTTGATTAAAATGTGACGCGGAATTATAGCGATGCTAACCGCAGGTGTAAATAGCTGAGTTAGTAACTAATGTGCTTCAATGCAAATACAATTGAATTTTATTTGCGTTTACACCAAGCCATGGCCTGTAGAGCGCACTATAAGTAAAGTTATTGTTCTTTTTACTAACAACGACTTAGCATAGCAAAACGTCACGTTAAGCGTTTATATATGGGCATATAACCAAAAAACAACAGTAAAAAGTAGAAAATTGAATTATTTTGTAACCAAGAGGGAAAATGGAACGAGAAATGAGAGTATTGTAAAAATTTTTCTGATTACTCAGTCATTAGCGCATAGAAGGTTGATGGAATTAATTTGGATGTTCTTTGTTAAATTTCGAAGTGAAATTTTTTGAATAATTAAAAAGAAAGTGGTCGGTGATGCAAGATTCGAACATTTGACCCATTAGTTCGAAAGTACCCAAACGTTGGTTTTGGTCTTTGACATCAAATAAACAGGGAATTAAAAAGAAAGTGGTCGGTGATGCAAGATTCGAACTTGCGACCCCTTGGACCCAAACCAAGTGCGCTACCAAGCTGCGCTAATCACCGATACATATTTCTCATTCTTCTAGGGAGAAGAAATGGGGTGGCTAATGGGATTTGAACCCACGACAACCGGAATCACAATCCGGGGCTCTACCAACTGAGCTATAGCCACCACTGTATTACTTTTGCCATTAATAAATGGCGCGCCCTGCAGGATTCGAACCTGCGACCCACGCCTTAGAAGGGCGTTGCTCTATCCAGCTGAGCTAAGGGCGCAAAACAACCTTTACAGGGTATATTAATATGAATGGTTTTCAAATTAATAAATTAGAAAAGTGGTCGGTGATGCAAGATTCGAACTTGCGACCCCTTGGACCCAAACCAAGTGCGCTACCAAGCTGCGCTAATCACCGACATATTTTCTAGTTAACACATCACTGTGTCAACGGATGCGCATATTACCTAGCTGACAGTTTGGCGTCAAACACTTTTTATAAAAAAATGTTTGTTCGGTTGTTTTTACACCGTTTTGTGCAAAAACCGACAACATTTAACACAAAAATACAGATATGAGCTTTTTCAGGTAATAAATTAATTAAAAATGTATTGGTTTACCAATCATATTTAGAACTTAAAATTAACTATTAGCTGTCAATTAGCTATCAGGATTAATGATTTTATGCGAAAATAGCGCCAATTTTTACAATAACATTCTGAGACTATGACAGCACAACTTATTGACGGTAAGGAAATTGCCAAACAAATTAGACTTTCAGTAAAACAGAAAGTACAAAAACGTTTAGAAGAAGGAAAAAGAGCTCCTGGTTTAGCCGTTGTTCTTGTTGGTAGCGATCCAGCGTCAGAAGTTTATGTTGGCAGTAAACGCAGAGCTTGTGAAGAAGTTGGTTTTATTTCTAAGTCATTCGATTTAGCAGCAACAACAACTCAAGAAGAATTATTTAATTTAATTGATCAGTTAAATAACGATAAAGACATTGATGGTATATTAGTCCAACTTCCTTTACCTGAAGGATTAAATGCCAATTTAATCATCGAACATATTCACCCTGATAAAGATGTAGACGGTTTTCATCCAGCTAATGTAGGTAAGTTATGTTTACGCCAACCAGGCCTGCGCCCTTGTACTCCCAAAGGTATAATGACCCTTATTGAATCAACCGGCGTTAAGCCACACGGTCTAGAAGCTGTTGTAGTTGGTGCATCAAATATTGTTGGTCGCCCAATGACGCTAGAGTTATTACTTGCAGGTTGTACAACCACTACTACACATAGATTTACTAAAAACCTTGAAGATCGTATTCGCCAAGCAGACTTAGTAGTAGTTGCTGTCGGTAAGCCTGAATTCATTCCTGGTGATTGGATTAAAGAAGGTGCAATAGTGATAGATGTTGGTATTAATCGTTTAGACACTGGAAAATTGGTTGGTGATGTAGAATTTAATGTAGCTAAAGAAAAAGCTGCGTTTATTACCCCTGTACCAGGTGGTGTTGGACCAATGACAGTAGCAAGCCTAATTGAGAATACACTGATTGCCTGTGAAGACTTTCATAGTTAAAGGCTTAGGAACTAGGAACTAGGAACTAGGAACTAGGAACTACTAAGAATAAACCATAAAAAAAGGCGCTGAAGCGCCTTTTTTGTTACTAACGTTTTTATTAGCCTTTGCGCCAAGTAGTTTTTCCAGCACTATCTTCTAGAATAACATTCATCGCTTTTAATTTATCACGAGCATCATCTGCCATTGCCCAATCTTTATTCGCACGGGCAGTATTTCGTTGTAAAATTAATTGTTCAATTAATTCAGCGTCATCATCACTGCCCGCTTTAAAGAACTCTTCCGGCTCAGTTTGAGCAATACCAATTACCGCGCCAAGTTTCTTCAAAATAAACGCTAGTTCACCCGCCTTTACCGGAGCTTCAGTTTTTAAACGGTTTACTTCTTTTGATAATTCAAAAATAACCGGTAATGCTTCTGGTGTATTAAAGTCATCGTTCATCGCTTTTTCAAAGCGCTCTACATATTCATTACCAGTAAGCGCAACTTCAACAGGCGTAACATCACGTAACGATGTATAAATTCGTTCAATTGATGAGCGCGCTTGATCAAGATTTTCCTGAGAGTAATTTAACTGACTACGATAATGGCTAGAAACTAAGAAGTACCGTACCGATTCTGCATCGTAAGTTTCAAGTACACTGCGCAGCGTAAAGAAGTTGTTTAATGATTTAGACATCTTCTCTTTATTAATTTGTACCATGCCACCGTGCAGCCAGTAATTTACATACTGGGTTTTCGAGGCACAACAAGATTGTGCTATTTCATTTTCATGATGTGGGAATTGTAAGTCGCTACCGCCACCATGAATATCAAAGTGCTCGCCTAAATGTTTTGAGTTCATCGCTGAACATTCGATATGCCAGCCAGGTCTGCCCTCGCCCCATGGTGATGACCAAGAAGGTTCACCTGGTTTTGCCATTTTCCACAGAACAAAGTCCATAGGACTGCGTTTCGCTTCGTCTACATCAACACGTGAACCTGCTTTCAACATATCAAGATTTTGCATGCTTAACTTGCCGTAATTTTCATAAGAAGGCACATCAAACATCACATCACCATTGCTCGCGACATATGCGTGACCATTAGTAATGATTTTTTCAATCATCTCAATAATTTCTGGCATATGTGTTGAAACACGTGGATCAATATCTGGACGAGCAATATTTAACGCATCAAGATCGGCATACATTTCTGTAATCATTCGTTCAGTTAACTGTTCAAATGATTCATTATTCTCGCTTGCACGTTTGATTATTTTATCATCAACATCGGTAATGTTTCGTACGTGAGTTAGCTCATAACCAATGTGACGAATATATCGTGAGATCACATCAAAAGCGACGTAAGTACGTGCGTGACCGATATGACACAGATCATAAGTGGTGATCCCACAAACATACATACCCACTTTTCCAGGATTAATTGGTTTAAACTCTTCCTTTTGACGGGTTAACGTATTGTATATCTGTAACATTGGTTCTCTCATTTATGATGTGAAAAATTAAATATGAATTTCGCGCAATTGTACCCGAACTAGAAACTAGAAACTAGAAACTCGGCGCTAAAAGCACTGATATTTTCATTATTTACTGCATATGTTCTATTTTTAGCGCTAGTTTATTGATTCTTCATTCTTTTGTCCTTTACAGAATTTCTCACTGGGTTACAATTCAGGGCATAAATGCCAAATGGCAACTAACATAGGAAACAAGAGATGATCACATTTAAAACAAATTTAGGCGATATTAAAATCGAATTAGACTTTGATAATGCTCCTAAAACTGCCGCTAACTTTAAACAATACTGTGAAGATGGTTTTTACAATGGCACTATTTTTCATCGCGTAATTAAAGGTTTTATGGCGCAAGGTGGTGGTTTTGAATCTGGCATGAGTGAAAAATCAACTCGTGGTGCTATTGATAACGAAGCAAATAATGGCTTAAGTAACTCTCGTGGTTCTTTAGCAATGGCTCGTACTCAAGACCCTCATTCAGCGTCAGCACAGTTTTTTATTAACTTAGTTGATAACACGTTCTTAGACTTTAAAAACGAGTCTGTTCAAGGTTGGGGATACTGTGTATTTGCTAATGTTGTTGATGGTATGGATGTTGTTGATAAAATGACTTTAGCGGCAACAGGTCGAAATGGTCACCACGATGACGTACCTGTAGAAGACATTATTATAGAGTCTGTTGAGGTAGCATAATTGCTCACTTACTTTATTGCTGATTTACATTTAACTCAGGAGCGAGAGGATATAACCGATTGCTTTCTGAGTTTTTTGCGTAATGAGGCACCAAAAGCTGAAAAGCTTTATATTCTAGGCGACTTTTTTGAGTTTTGGGTTGGTGATGACGATGACGACAAATTTGTCCTTGATATTGCTGCGCAATTAAAAGTATTAAGCGCTAACGGCACAGACCTATTTTTCATTGTTGGTAATCGCGACTTCTTACTAGGTAAAAAATACGCGAAAAAGGCCGGAATGACGTTATTACCCGATATTCAGGTTATCGATTTATACGGCACAAAAGCCGTGATTATGCATGGCGACTCGCTTTGCACTAATGACCTTGAATATATGAAATTTAGAAAAAAATCTCGTTCATGGTGGTGGCAAACCATCGTGCGGTGTTTACCGTTATCAACGCGTAAAAACATGGCTCGAAAATATCGAGCAAAAGTTGCAATGCGCCCTGAAAATCATAAACCACAAGAGATCATGGATGTTACTCCTATTGAGGTGGTTAAAACCTTAGAACAGTATAACTCTCAGTTAATGATCCATGGTCATACTCATCGCCCAGACGTACACCAACTCAGTGCCAACGGTAAAGATGCCCAGCGCATTGTTCTTGGTGATTGGTACGAGCAAGGCTCATACTTAAAAGTGACCGAAAATGGATTTGAATTGTTAAATCAAACGTTCGAATAAATTCTAAAAGTGTAAGCCTATTTCATGGTGGAACATAATAACGGAAAAAAGAGCGGCTAATGCCGCTCTTTTTGAGTGTTAATATCTAAATTGCCGTATACCCGAACGAGCCGGGCATGACGTAGTAAGAGATAACTATGTCATTTTTGACTTGCTATCCAAGTATTCACTCTACGCTCTAATAAATCGAGAGGCATAGCACCACCACCTAAAACAGTGTCGTGGAAACCGCGAATATCAAACTTGTCACCTAGTTCTGTTTTGGCACTTTTTCTAAGTTCTAGAATTTTCAGCATACCAATTTTATAAGCAGTCGCTTGGCCAGGCCAAACAATGTAGCGTCGAACTTCTGATACTACCGCTTCTTCTGGTACTGGAGTTTTAGATTTAAAGTAAGCAATAGCTTCATCTTCGGTCCAACCTTTAGAATGCAAACCAGTATCAACAACTAAACGTACCGCTCGCCATATTTCAGTAACTAAGCGACCAAAGTCAGAATAATCATCTTGATAAGCACCCATTTCTTTAGCCAATAGTTCAGAGTATAACCCCCACCCTTCGCTGTATGCAGTAAAGCCAGCTTGAGTTCTAAACTCAGGAACTGAAGTCAGCTCTTGGGCAATAGATATTTGCATATGATGTCCAGGATTACCTTCGTGATATGCAATAGCCTCCATCTCATTTTTTGGCATTGCACTCATATCAGATAAATGCGCGTAATAAACGCCCGGACGAGAGCCATCAGGTGTACCGGCATTATAATGTTGTGCAGCACCGTCTTGTTCTCTAAAAGCTTCTACGCGTTTAACCACAAGGTCGGCTTTTGGTAAAATTCCGAAATATTTAGGCAATTGCTCATTAATAAATGCTAAATAAGTTTCGGTATCAGTAATGTAACCTTGTCTACCTTCGTCGGTATTAGGGTAGTAAAACTGATCGCCCTTATCTACATGCTTGAAAAATTCTTGTAAACTGCCAGTAAAGCCAACTTTAGTTTTAATCGTTTCCATTTCAGCGGTTAAACGGGCAACTTCAGATAAACCAATTTGATGTATTTCATCAGCCGTTAATGCTGTAGTGGTATTCGATTTTAAACGGAAATTATAAAACGCTTCACCATTTGGCTGTTTACCAACACCAGTAGCAATTTCATCTGTGTTGCTAATATCTTCTTTAAACCAAGCAACTAATGCTTGATAACTTGGCAAGAAGTTATCAAGCAGAGCTTGTTTACTATCAGCTAATAATGTATCAGCTGTCGCTTGATCAATCGTTTTTGCGTCTAATAAGGCGGTTACTTTTCGATTAGCGTCAGCCCAAAGAGCTGAGTCCTGGTTTTGCTTATCAAATGGCGCGCCGCTAATTAGATTTTGAGCTTGTTCGATCACACCTTCATAAGCAAACCTTGGTGGTCTAACGCCTTTTTCAGCACGTTGTTGAGCTCTTACTAGCAAAGTGCTAATAGCCGTAGAAATGCCAGCTATACGCTTATTGTAAGCATGCATATCAGCTTCGCTATCAACTTTATGAAAGCTTATCAAAAACTGTGCAGCAAAAGCCTGAATACCTTGCATTTGAGTAAACACATAACCATTGTCTCTAAACTTTTCGCCTTCTAAGTCTCGCTCATATTGGTAAACCCAAATGTCGTATGAAAGTTTTGCTTCATCAGTAAGTAAATTGTAATCAAAACTTTTCTTTAATTCGGCAACATTGCCACCCTGCCATTCTAATTGGCGTTTTTCTTCAGCTTCACTCATGTCGTCAATTTGGTCATATTTTTCTTTGCGACCCAAAAAAGTCATCCAAATAGGACTCATTTGTAATTGTTCTTCATACTTTGCAGCAAACCAATCGTTTAAGCGTTCAGTTTCTGTTTGTTGATTTTTCTCTACTTGAGCGACACTAGTTGTGGTTGATTCGGCTTCAACTGAAGTTGAGGTGGGTTGGCATGCACCTAAGAGAACGGTGATCCCAAGTAATGGAATAAATTTTTTCATTGGTTAACTTCCCTACTATTTTTATTATTATGACTGCCAGAAAGGCAAAAACACTTAAAAATAATAGACAGGTTATTAGATAAAGCAACAAGTGTGCATCAATAAGATGTAACATTTCATTTACATCTTATGCTTAATATCTAACTTTACATAAAAGTTATTATATAGGAGCGCCACTATGAAATTTAAAATCTTCATCTTCTGATGCGATTAACTTCGCTTCAACTTCTCCAAAATATTTGACCCGCTCGGAAATATCCTTACCTGCAATTTGCTCAGCTAAAGCAAGGTAGTCTTGATAATGGCGAGCTTCTGAGCGAAGGAGAGACACATAAAACTTATTAAGTTCATCATCTAAATGCGGCGCAAGTTTGGCAAAACGCTCACAAGAACGCGCTTCAATGTAGGCTCCACAGATTAATTTATCAATTAATGTTTCTGGCTCATGGGTTTTAACATGTTTCATCATGCCTTTCGCATAACGACCTGCACTTATATTGTTATAAGGAATGTTACGGTTGGTCATTATTTCTAGCACTTGATAAAAGTGATGAATTTC
The DNA here is from genome assembly GCF_031583595.1 of Thalassotalea psychrophila. NCBI lineage: Bacteria > Pseudomonadati > Pseudomonadota > Gammaproteobacteria > Alteromonadales > Colwelliaceae > Thalassotalea > Thalassotalea psychrophila. The sequence goes on along the minus strand of NZ_CP134145.1, from coordinate 1,369,664 downwards.
TTCTTTAATTAACAACACCATTTTATCAATTAAATCTTGGCCGTAATTAGAATTACTTTTAGCAACAATAGTTTTAGACAGTTTATTGGCTTTAGCTAACTCAGCCAGACTGCCTGTTTTTTTATAGATATATTGCTCAAATGGAGCAAGCCAAGCGAGTAAAGCAGCACCACTTTCTTTATCGACCGCATACTTGCGGATTAACCACATAGCGGTTTGCGCAGCTTTTAACTCACAAATTAAATGATCGGTTAACAGTAGTTGTAAGTTTTCAGGTTGTTTAGCTTTTTCGATCCACACTTGGGGGGTTTCGCACTGTAAAAAAGAGTGTATTGGAGCCAATAATTTTGAGTGCATGTTTAATCTCTATTTCTGTTTTGCGCAGTTTATCATATTGGAATGATAGAGAAACGAGGAAATTTATTGAAATAATTATATTCAAAAAAAATTTGCTTATTTGATCTGTAGCATTTAAGTTAATGGCATAATTTTCATTAAGCTTTTCCCCCCACACAAAGCGATAAATTAAAGCTAGGATTATATGTCAACAGTACAAGTAAATCGAAGATCTAAAGGTGAAAAGACCCGCTTAAAAATATTGCACGCGGCTATAGAAATAATTGCTGAATCTGGTATTAAAGGTACCACGCATAGAGCTGTTGCAGCTAAAGCAAACACACAACTATCTTTAACGACTTATTATTTTAAAGACATAAAAGAATTAGTTAGAGAAGCTATAACCTTGAGCTCTGATATCATTCTAAATTCTACCCAAGATGAATGGCGCCAAGTGTTTACTCTGTTAAAAAGTTTCGATGCAGTAACTTTACGTAAAGTTTCAGTTAAAGAAGCAGTTTGCAAAGAATTAAGCATAGTTGCAGCCGATCACATGTATAGAAATATCATTAGTAATCCAACAACATTGGCCGTTGAACAGGTGTTTTTTACTGAAATGCTTTATTCAGAAGAGTTGAAAGATTTAGCCGATGAGCACATAAGCGCTTTGTTAATACCATTTACAAAATTTGCTTCTTTTTTTAATAAAGTAGACCCTGAAATAGACGGCGAATTAATGCTTATAGCTATTACTCGTCTGCAATATAAGTATTTAGCCACACCTAAGGCTGATGTCGATTTTGATGAATTACATAAGCTTATAAGACGTCAAATTAGCTGGGTAATGGGTTTAAAGCGGCAATAAATTAGTACATAATAACAATAAAGCTTTGAGATAATATAGAGAACGTTTTGGATTATAAAAATTTATTAAAACAACAAAAAGAATTTTTCAATAGTAATGCAACCCGAGATATTTCTTGGCGAGTTGAGCAGTTAAAACAAGTTAAACAACTTGTTATTGAAAACGAAACCGCCTTATTAAACGCATTAGAAGCTGATCTAAACAAACCTGCTCAAGAAGCTTGGACTACCGAGTTATCGTACATAACCGGTGATGTCGATCACGTGTTAAAACATCTTAAAAAATGGTCAAAACCTCGCAAAGTTAAAACCCCAATTGTGGCATTTCCAGGTAAATCATTTATTCAACCAGAGCCTTTAGGCTCAGTATTGGTAATGGGGGCTTGGAATTATCCTGTGCAATTAATTTTTGCGCCATTGGTTGCGGTTATTGCTGCCGGTAATTGTGCAGTTATTAAACCTTCAGATCTGGCCCCTGCGGTATCAGCTGTAATAGCAGAATTAGTTCCTAAATATTTAGATACAAATGCTTTTTCGGTCGTAGAAGGAGCAATTCCAGAAACCACAGCTCTATTAGAATTACCTTTTGATCATATTATGTATACCGGTAATGGCGCAGTTGCACGAATAGTAATGACGGCCGCGGCTAAGCATTTAACCCCCGTGACTTTAGAACTTGGTGGCAAAAGCCCTGTTTATTTTGATAAAAGCGCAGATATGAATATTGCTGCTCAGCGACTCGCTTGGGGCAAATGGATGAATGCGGGTCAAACCTGTATTGCACCTGATTATATCCTTACCAGCAAGGAACTTGTTGAGCCATTAGTTAATGCATTAAAAGATCAAATTAGCGAAATGTTTTCTCAAGACCCAGCAACTAGTGACAGCTACGGACGCATTGTTAATCAACGTCATACTGAAAGACTTTCAACTTATCTTGATAGTGGCGAAGTAGTCCATGGTGGGAGCTTTGATATCGAAAAGAAATATTTTGAGCCAACAATTGTAGTTAACCCAGAGTTAGATTCAAAATTGATGTCCGAAGAAATATTTGGACCTATCTTCCCAATTATTACCATTGATAATTATCTTGCTGCCAAGGAATTAGTAGTAGCTAGAGAAAAACCTCTCGCGGCTTATATTTTTACAAAAGACAAAACTCAGCAAAAAGATTGGGTTAATACCATTAGCTCTGGCAGCCAATGTGTGAATGATGTAATTATGTTTAATGCAGTACCTGACTTACCATTTGGTGGTACAGGTCCAAGTGGCATGGGTCAATACAGCGGTAAAAGTGGTTTTGATAATTTTAGTCATTTAAAGTCAGTACTTAAGCGCCCATTTTTAAAAGACCTTCCGGTACGCTTTGCTCCTTATACTAATTTGAAATTTAAACTATTACGCAAAATTAGATAAGCAATACCTAGATAATGATTTAACCTGATTTGATATCAGTATCTATTCATCCCAATTAAAGGCAAGTTATAGCAACACTATAACTTGCCTTTGCTATAATTAGGTTTTCACATTTCAATACTAAGATGATCATGAGTAAAGATGTAAAGAAACTATTGGCAAATCATGAAGATTTAATACATAGCGAAGGCTTAAAAGTTCTATCTCATGTACAACGCAAAGAAGATGATTGGTACATAAATACTTTGATGCTTGAAGGCATAGATGTGCCATTTAAATATAAACGCAAGCAGCCATATAAGTCGCTAAAAGACACACAAGTTAATCTAACCTATTATCGTGAGATAAATATCATTGCGGGATTAGAGTTTGAAACAATGAAAGTTGTGAGATTGAAACAAAGTTAACTCTTAACTAAGTAACGAATTACGAATACATTCCATTCCGAATCACGAAGTAGTTATCGAAGCGTAGCGTATTCGAAGTAGCGAAGCTACATATCCAGAGCAACGCGTATTCGAAACTACATTACCAATACACGAGAATAAATTCAGGATAGTCAAAAGTATCTATTTCGTACAAAAGTCATTCACACCTAAATAATGATCCTGAAATGAATTCAGGACAACCAAAATCAGTTATTTATCACAAATTTGCTCTTTTTTATGGTTGTTTATCAATCAGGTCTTGACGAATTGTTCAACATACTACATAACTAATATAAGCAGATGAATAAAATTACAATATAAACAAAGAGTATCTGCTCAGAAGTTGTTCAAGAAATGTAAGAATAATGACATTTTCTTGAATATGGGGATAGCCAAAGAGGAAGTTATAAATGATATTAAATCACATTTGGGGCTTATATACCCATCCAAAAGAAGAATGGAATGATATTGATACCAAGCATGAAAATATGCTTTACGGATTAACTCATGTCCTTCTCGTAGCTTTAATTCCATCTATTTGTGGCTATTATGCCGCAGCACATATCGGTTGGAGTATTGGCGCAGGCGATCCAGTTAAAATCACCGAATCTAGTGCTTTAATGTTAGCTAGTGGTATGTACGCAGCGATTATCGCTGGAGTATTCTTATTAGCGTATTTAATTCAATGGATGGCGAAAACATTTGATGCCACACCAAACTTTACTCAAGCATTAGAGTTAGCGGCATACGCTGCAACACCAGTGTTAATGGTCGGTTTGGCCGCTTTGTACCCTGTATTATGGTTTGTTGCTTTAGCCGGTATGGTAGCAATAGCTTATTCGGTTTACCTGCTGTATTCAGGTGTACCAATTATGATGCATATTCCTGAAGAGAAAGGCTTTATCTATGCAAGTTCAGTTGTAACGGTAGGATTAGTTTTACTTGTATCTATCTTAGTCGCTACAGCGATGTTCTGGACTTTAGGCTTTGGACCTGAGTTTATGGGTTAACTTTAACCTTTATATAATTACAACAAAAGGCGCTTTTTAGCGCCTTTTTTTGGGCCATGGATGGCCCATATGACAAAAATGCAGGAGCAATTTTTTGTTTTTGCGAGATTAAAGTCCCGCCAACCATATAGAGCTAGCAAGTGCAGATACACGGGGTCAGACCAAAACCTATTATGTTTGAATAAGGTTTTGCTCTGACCCCAGTTCTGGTTGGTCCGAATTTATTCGGACGTTATCCTCGAAGAGGAAGTGGCTGCGCCATAACGCGCGAATAAATTCACGCCAACCAAGTTAAGTCCAACCAAACGTAAAAAAGGCTGCAGAAGCAGCCTTTATAAACCTTTAATCTGAAGTGATAAGCTACTCAGCACCTTCGTTATGCAGATCTAAAATAGAATCAGCTTCTTTATCTGATCCTTCTTTATTTTCATTGTTACGCATAGCATCAAGCTGTTCAAGATAATCATGATCAATATCTTTGGTAATATAATGGCCACTAAAAACAGATGCTTCAAATTCTTTAATGTCTTTATTACCTTTGCCAACGGCACTGATCAAGTCTTCTAAATCTTGGAAGATTAGCTTATCAGCACCAATTAATTCACAGATGTCTTCATTTTCACGGCCGTGAGCAATAAGTTCATTTGCACTTGGCATATCAATACCATATACGTTAGGGAAACGTACTTCTGGCGCAGCTGAGGCAAAATAAACTTTCTTTGCACCTGCTTTACGAGCCATATCTATAATTTGCTCTGAAGTAGTTCCACGTACAATTGAGTCATCAACCAGTAGAACATTTTTACCTTTAAACTCGGCGCCAATGGCATTTAATTTACGTCTAACTGATTTTTTACGCTCAGCTTGACCAGGCATAATAAACGTACGACCAACATATCTGTTTTTTACAAAGCCTTGGCGATATGGAATATTTAGCTCATGAGCAATTTGTAAAGCGATATCACATGACGTTTCAGGAATTGGAATAACAACATCAATTTGATAATCTTCCCACTCACGAGATATTTTCTTACCTAAAGCAGTACCCATTTCAACACGAGAGCCGTAAACAGACATTTTATCCATTGTAGAATCAGGGCGTGCAAAGTATACAAATTCAAATAAACACGGGTTATAAGCAGGGTTTTGCGCACACTGTTGGCTGAATAATTGACCATCTTCTGTAATGTAAATAGCCTCACCCGGTGCAACATCGCGAATAAATTCAAAATCACAAGCATCTAATGCCACAGATTCTGACGCCACCATATATTCAGTGCCTTTTTCAGTTTCACGTTTGCCAAAAGCCAATGGACGAATACCATGAGGGTCACGAAATGCAACTAAGCCATGACCAACGATCAATGCAACGGTTGCGTATGCGCCACGTACATGACGATGTACATTACTTACCGCTTTGAATATATCATCAGGAGTAAGGTCTAAACTGTCAGATTTTTGCAATTCGTGAGCGAATACATTGAGCAACAACTCTGAATCTGATGTTGTATTTACGTGACGGCGTGCATTATTGTATAACCAGTCAGCTAGTTCTTCAGCATTGGTCAAGTTACCATTATGGGCTAAAGAAATACCGTAAGGAGAGTTTGAAAAAAATGGTTGAGCTTCAGAAGAGCTAGATGTTCCAGCGGTAGGATAGCGGACATGCCCTATACCTATATCGCCTTGAAGTCTTACCATATGCCTTGTATGAAAAACATCTTTTACAAGACCATTGCCTTTTCTTAATCTAAATTTGTTATCACTGATTGTAACAATACCAGCGGCGTCTTGGCCACGATGTTGAATTACAGTTAAACCATCATATAGAGCTTGACTTACCGGTGATGTACCTACTATGCCAACAATACCGCACATGAATCTTCTCTCCGCAAGAAATATTGAATTAAGTTAGAAAGCTTGACGTAGTTTTGATGTAATCAAAAAACCACTCAATTACTACCCTAAATTCGGGGATTAAAACTGCCTGTTGCCACCAAGTACTTTCTGGTGCTGGAGTAAATACATCCATGAAAAAGAGTACGGCACTTACAACTAAGGCCCCTCTTAATGCTCCAAATGCCAATCCAAGAACTCGGTCAGTACCAGACAATCCAGTTTTTGTTACTAGTTGCCCAATCAAATAATTGATCACCGCACCTAAAATTAAAGTTATTACGAATAATATTGCGATTGCCGCTGCATTTCTAAACATCGGGTCGTTTATATTCGTTAAATATGCAGCTAAGTCTTGATAAAAAGTACTCGCTACAAAAAAAGCAGACACCCAAACAATTAATGACACGGCCTCTTTTACAAAGCCCCTGATTAAACTGATCAGTGTTGATATGCCTATTATTATTAGGATGGCATAATCGATCCAAATCATATGCAAGTTTTCCTACTTTTGTTGCGGCGCATTCTATCAGAATCACCGCTTTAGTTACTACTGATTTATTGCTTTATCTAACAATAGACATTACTTGTCGATCGGTTGATAAACTGCAATTCGTCCTTGTACACCACTTAACTGTTTAAGTTTCGGTAACTTAGCTTGTAATGATGCTTTATTAATCTCTGGGCCGATAAATACTTTAGTTAAATTACCAGCTGAGGTTTTAATTGGTTTAGTAAATACCGTATATCCGGCAGATTTTAGCTTTTTAACTAATTGCGCAACATTTTTCTTGTGTTTAAAGCTACCAAGCTGAATAACATAGGCCTGTGTCTTTTTAACTGTTGGGGGAGTAACGTTAATAACCTTAGGTTTACCAGTTGCAGCAGTTTCAGTTTTGCTCTTTGGTTTATCCAAAGGTTTAGCTGCAACCGTGGTACTTGCTTGTTTTATCGGCGCTTTTATTTGTAGTTCATCTGCTGAGCTAGATGTTTTTTGCTCGTTATCATTTGCCTGCTTAAGGCTATCATCAAGAGCGGTATCCTTAGCTAATGGCTGAGTTTTATTCAATGCTGAAAACGATTCATCAGGAAATGCTTTAATGTCAATTTTTTTAACCGGTTTAGCTCCTTCAGGTACAGCTTCAAACTGCGCTTGATAAGCTTGTTTTTCTCCATCAAACACATCTGGTAAAAATATGATTGCAGCGGCGGCAATTATGATAGTCCCTACAATTCGGTTTTGAAACGGCGTCGACAAAACGGCTCCTTAAATCTTATTTAAAACTCTGATTTTTTAATTTTGGCTACAGTAAAAAACGAACCAAAAATTAGAATCATGTCATTATTATTCGCATTAGCTAACGCTATTCTATAGGCATCAACAACATTGTCAAAGCTATTACAATTAATATTGGCATCTTTAAGGATTTGACTCAATTTTTCTTGCTTTGCACCTCTAGGAACCGACAAACTAGATACGTACCAAAAATCAACACAATCAAACATTTCAGACAAGGTACCTTGAATGTCTTTATCGTTTAACATAGCAGTTATGGCATGGACTTTACCCTGTTGATTTGCTTTAACAAATTTATTTAAATAGCGAGCTGCATGTGGATTGTGACCAACATCTAATACAACTAAAGGTTCTGATTTTACAATCTCAGTTCTGCCTGCAAGTTTTGTCGTATTAATCCAGTGAGAAACTTGCTTTGAGTTAAGATCAATACCTAATTCAGATAGCACCATTAAAGCGGTAGCAACATTGTCACGGGGGATAAATGGCACAGGTAAATTTTTGAGCAAAGTATCTTCAGATTGCCACTGCCACGCATTGGCTAAACCTTCACTAAATAGATGAAAGTCTTTATTTCGAATTTTTGTTAAACACCCTATTTCGTTACAATAATTTTTGACACTCAAAGGTATGTCTAAATCGCCAATAACAAGTGGGGTATTACCTCTGGCTATACCGACTTTTTCATAGCCTATGGCTTCTCTGGTGTCTCCTAAGAACGCTTGATGATCTAAATCTATGCTGGTTATCACCGCTACATCGGTATCAATAACATTAGTAGCATCAAGTCTACCTCCTAAGCCGACTTCTAAAATTAAGTATTCCGGTTTTACTTGTTCAGCAATTAAAAGTGCAGCAAGTGTGGTGTATTCATAATAGGTTAATGATATTTCTTGACGAGTTTGTTCTATTCGATTAAATGCTGCTATTAAACTTTTATCATCAACAAGAACGTTATTGATGCGTAAGCGCTCATTAAATTTTTCAATATGGGGCGAGCTGTATACAGCAACGCTGTGCCCTTCACTTTGCAGTGCATTTTCTATAAAAGCACAAGTTGTACCTTTGCCATTAGTACCTGAAACGGTAATTATTTTTGATGCACTCAAAGAAATATTCAATCGTTGAACAACTTTCCTAATACGGGTTAAGCCCATATCTATTTCAGTTGGATGAATAGACTCCAAATAAAAAAGCCACTCATCTAGGCTGGCTAGCTTCAAGTGGCTGTTTTGTAGATTCATAAAAAATCTTATAAATTAAATAGTTGGTTCGGGATGACCCATAAATTTGGCGATCATTCTAGCCAGGGTAGAACGCATTTGACGACGATCGACAATCATATCGATAGCACCATGATCGAGTAAGAATTCAGAGCGTTGGAACCCTTCCGGTAATGTTTCGCGAACAGTTTGTTCAATAACTCGAGGACCAGCAAAACCAATTAGTGCCTTTGGCTCGCCAACGTTAATATCACCCAACATAGCTAAACTAGCCGATACACCGCCCATTGTAGGGTCAGTTAATACAGAAACAAAAGGTAAGCCTTTTTCGCTCATTTTTGCTAATGCTGCACTGGTTTTTGCCATTTGCATTAAAGAAATTAGGGCTTCTTGCATACGAGCGCCACCACTGGCTGAGAAACATATTAAAGGTAAGTCATGTTTTAAACATTCTTCCGCAGCTTTAACAAACCTAGCACCCACAACAGATGCCATTGAACCACCTAAGAAAGAAAACTCAAATGCTACAGTAACAACCGGCATACCAGCAAGTTCACCACGAAGTGCAACTAAAGCATCTTTTTCACCAGTTGCTTTTTGCGCAGCAGCTAGACGGTCTTTATAACGTTTTGAATCTTTGAATTTAAGTTTATCTTGTGGCTCTAATTCTTTACCTAATTCGGTTTTTTCGCCTTGATCTAAGAATGACTCTAAACGTTTACGCGCAGTAAGACGCATATGATGGTCACATTTAGGACAAACACCTAATTGGCGTTCTAACTCAGCCGTATATAAAACAGCTCCACAAGAATTACATTTACTCCAAACACCTTCAGGGATATTACGCTTACTAGAAGACGATGTTTTCGGTTTTGGTAGAATCTTTTCAATCCAGCTCATAATTTGAGTATACCTTTATATTGGTAATTATTTTCAGCCGCTAAAATGAACTCATTTTGCCACTGAAATATTAACTTTTTTGTTTATCAAACATGAAATTATCAGATCAATAAACTTATAAAATAAATTAGCGCCAATTTAACCATAAATCACCTATTGATTTATAGTAAAAACTGGTCTGTCTTGTCGTATTTTACCTTAAAATCCAGACTTTTGCCTAACTTTTAGGCAATAGCCAAGTAATTTATAAAAATAATGGACCGTTTTCAGTCTGTGGAATATTAAACTGCTCAGGATAATCAACTTCAATAAAATACAAGCCACCCGATGGTGCAGTCATACCAGCTTTACATCTATTTTTATGTGCCAGTACTTCATCAATCCACTCAACAGTTTCAATTTTTCGGCCTACACGCATTAAACTGCCTGCAATATTTCTTACCATATGATGTAAAAATGCATTGGCCTTTATATCGATAACAACATATTCACCTTGGCGAAATACATTACAATGGATAATAGTTCTGACTGGAGAATGAGATTGACAATGCACAGTACGGTACGAGGTAAAGTCATGTTTGCCAACTAAGTGTTGGGCAGCTTGGTGCATCAAAGTTGCGTCTAAATGATCATGACAATGGCTTAAACCTTTATGAAAAATAGCTGGCCGTTTTGTGCCATTATAAATTATGTATTTATAACGCCTTGCTGTAGCACTAAATCTAGCGTGAAAGTCTTCAGTAACACTTTGACTCCACTTTACTGAAATATCTTTTGGTAAATTTGTGTTCACCCCTAACGTCCAGGCACGATCTCCTCGATCAACAGGAGAGTCAAAATGTACCACCTGCCCTGTTCCATGTACGCCGGTATCGGTGCGACCAGCACAAACAATCTCAGTTGGTTGATTAACAACTACAGATATTGCTTTTTCTAATTTTTCTTGAACACTTGCAACATGGTTTTGGCGTTGCCAACCACAATAATTGCTACCATCATATTCAATGCCTAATGCGATTCGCATCTATTGCTAACCTTTTAACTCACTTAAGTAAGCCTATGTAAAATTTTCGCTATTATCGTCTATTTTGTACGGCAAAGCTAATAGCAATCTAGAAGAGGAGTTACTTCATTTGTATCCATGGCAAATTGATGTTTCACCATCCCTGATGTGAGCCAACTTCATTGCCGTCCCTGGCAAGCCGACATTCCATCGTCCCTGATGTGAGCCGACTTCACTGCCATCCTTGGCAAGCCGGCATTCCATCGTCCCTGATATGAGCCGACTTCATTGCCATCCTTGGCAAGCCGGCATTCCATCGTCCCTGATGTGAGCCAACTTCACTGCCATCCTTGGCAAGCCGGCATTCCATCGTCCCTGATGTAAAAATACCGGCAATTGCCGGTATTCATCGTTAGAGAAATATTGCTCTTATTTTATTGAATACAATAAGTCTTGTGCTTGCTGTTGTTGTCCGGAATTACCAAGTTTCATCACACTTTTTAAAATGACAGCAGCATTATCTAAGTCACCTATTTCGATATAAACCTGAGCTAAATCTAATTTAGCATTAACACCATGCTTATCATCATCCACATTAACGTGATTTACTTGTGAGGTAAATTCTGGAAATTCATCTAACCCTACATCAATTTTATGCTGGTCAAAAATGCTTTCATCTAATTCCTCAGCTAACGCAGATTCTTCAAGTAATGCATCAACACCAATAAAGTCTTGATCTATTTTCTCTGGTTTAACTGATTCAACAACATCTTGTATTGCATGCGCTTTAATTTCAGTGGTTCTTCGCAATTGTGTAACATTGCTCGGCGGCTTTATATGCTCTGATTCAGCTGAAATTTCAGCTAATAGCTTATCAAACTCTATATCATCAAAGTCGTTTATTTCATGCACTTCTGAGCGATTTATTTCTAAGTCTTCTTCATTAAGCTCATCTGAAGTAACAAGCTCTTCTAACGGCGCTCTGGCTGAACGAAGTTTTGCGGGTTTTGATTCTTCATCGAGCATGTCGTCTATGATTTGTTCAATATCTAAATCATCTTCAGTAGCTTGAATTTTTACATTATCTTCATCACGATTGTCTTGTACTCCACCGGGTACAAGCTTAGCCAATAAATCTTTATCATCTAAAATTTCAAGTTCATGATCATGTTTTTCAGGAGTTAATTCTATCTCAGAAAAAGCAGTAACAACATGTTCATTTTCAGAAGGTGGTTCAATTGTTTCAACAATATGAAGATTAGTACTTGGTTGTGAGACATCAATTTGTTCAAACTCTTCAATACCGACAGTTGTAACTTCGGCATTTTCATCAATTGGCTCTTTTATACTTTCTTCTACGCTAACAGCTGATTTTTCTACTGCTTTAGATTCGTTATTAGCTTTGTCATCAACAGTATTGTTTACTGTTTCTTCCATTTTTTTGCGACGAGACACTAACACAAACAAAATAATCACTAATATTGCTAACAAGCCGTTAATTGACCAATATGTTATTGGATTATTAAAGAATCCTTGTTGATGTTCTGTCAATTCACGTTGTTGGGTTAATAGCTTCTGCTCTCGCATTTTTGCTTCTTTTAACAGCGCATTTTGCTCTGCTAGTTTAGCATCCATTTGCGCTTGCATTTCAGTTGCTTTAGCAACCTCATATTGTAAATAAGACAGTTGATCATCAACGGCATTTAAACTTTCTTTAAGCTCACTATTTTCTGCTTTTAATGTTTCAACGGCTTCTTCTTCAATAATTTCAAAACTCGTAACTGTGCTTACAGAAACTACCTCAATATCATTAGAGACAGTGTTTTCTTCAACAGTAATATTTTTAACAACTTGTTCGCTAGCAGTAACTGCTTCATTAGCAACCTCTATAGGCGATTCAGTAGAAGCTGCTGAAGCTAATTCAGTATCCGTGGTATCAACGGTTTCTACAGTTTTAGTATTACCATAAGGGTATGGCGCAACTTGGCGAATTTCTTCAAGAGTCGGAATACGTAGAAACTGTCCTGCAACCAAAGTATTAATATCATTACGTAAAAAGGCATTAGGGTTGGTATTAAATAATGCCATCATCACTTGGTAATTAGATACTGTACTATCCGGACGATGTGCAACAGCAATTTTCCATAATGTATCAGTGTTAATAATTGGCCCATATGAGGCTTTATTATCTTCATCGAAGCTTGGGCTTATAGAGCTAGTAATTTCACTACCAGTGATAGTTGAGCTAGAAGTTGAAACGTCATTATCGATGGGTTTGTTCAATACTGTTTGATTAGTTTCCGCCACAGATGATGCTTCATCTTGAGCTACAGCATGAAAAGATGTTACTAAAATGAGCGCAACACTAATTGATTGTTTTATCGTTTTAAATAACGACTTATTGTTATTATCAGCCATGAAAAGATCCGTCCTATTCTGCGGCAATTTTATATATGACAGCAAAGAGGGTCTAGAATCTCTTTTGCTTATATTTTTTAGTAACTTAATAAGATACTATAAACCAGAAATAACGCGGATCCTATTAATATTTTCCGAGTCAATTTCTGGTTTATTTAAAGCAGTTTATTGGTATAAAAATTATATAGCTTATAAGTAATCTTTAATTAATAGCTCAGCAATTTGAATACTGTTTGTTGCAGCGCCTTTACGAACATTATCAGCAACAATCCACATGTTAATACCATTGGGATGTGAAATATCTTCACGTACACGGCCAATAAATACTTCATCATTGCCGCTAGCATCACTCACTTGAGTTGGGAAGTCTTCATCCTTAGCTGCAAGTACAATACCAGGAGCTTGTGCAAGTAACTCTTTAACTTCTTCGGCAGATGTTTGCTGCGTAGTTTCTATATGCAACGCTTCACCATGTCCATAGAACGAAGGAACTCGAACCGCAGTCGGGTTAACTAAAATGCTTTCATCGCCAAGTATTTTTTTAGTTTCCCAGACCATCTTCATTTCTTCACGGGTATAACCGTTATCTTCAAACGAATCAATTTGTGGAATAGAGTTAAACGCTATTTGACGAGAAAACGCTTCTACCTTTACTGGCTTGCCAGATAATAAATCAGCACATTGTTTTGCTAACTCTTCAATTGCTACTTTACCTGCACCAGAAACAGATTGGTAAGTACTTACATTAATACGGTCAATACCTACGGCGTCATATATAGGTTTAAGTGCAACCATCATTTGAATTGTTGAACAGTTAGGGTTAGCAATAATGTTGCGGTTGCGGTAATCAGCTAATGCTTCAGGGTTAACTTCTGGAACCACTAAAGGGATTTCTGGGTCATAGCGATACTCAGAGGTATTATCAATAACAATACAGCCTGCATCAGCAGCAATAGGCGCAAATTTAGCAGACGTTGCGCCACCCGCAGAGAAAAATCCGATTTGAGCTTGGGTGAAATCAAATGTGTCAGCATCAAGTACTTCAACACTTTGGCCGTTAAACTCAATAATCTCGCCAGCACTACGGCTACTTGCTAATGGATAAAGGGTATTTATTGGAAACTTTCGTTGTTCAAGAATTTCCATCATGTGCTTACCCACTAGGCCCGTTGCACCTAATACAACTACATCAAATTTTTGCGCCATTTTCTTTCTCTACTCAATTTACTGGATTAATTTAAGTTATGGTATTAATACCAAGTCCGTTAATTATCTGCTCATTTTTACTGGTTAAAATAATTAATGGAATTGGTATAATTTATTTTCTAATCTTTAACGTTAAAGCCAAGGTTTTTTAACGTATCTGGCCAGCATTGCTGGACCGATAATTCTAACGCACTAAACTCTCTTCTAACAGGGTAATTTTTACGTAAATAGTCAAAAGATTTAATATTTAGCTGTTCCCGGAATATTTTATCATCCCGTCTTACATCATAAACATCAAAAACTCTTTGTTTTACAGAAAATAACTCGTTTTGAGAATGTTGATTTCCATACTCAATTTCGGCTTTCGGTAAAAATTGCTCTAGCTGTTTTTCGATTGGTTTATTTACAAGTTTAGATAATGCCTGATATAGCATCTCTGTACCACGAGCTTTTCCTTCTAAGCTATAACCAGCAATGTGTGCAGTGGTTATTTCACAATAAGGAATTAATTCAGTTAAAACATTAGGTTCATTTTCCCAAACATCTAAAATAATATGGGGGCCTTTTTGGCTTTTTTTCAATTGCAACAGCGCTTGATTATTAATAACTTCACCGCGGCAGCTATTGATTAATATTTGTTGATTAGATAACTCAGACAACAGCAAATCATCAAACATATGAAAAGTTCTGTGATCGCCTTTTTGAGTTATTGGCACGTGCAAGGAGATAATGTCACAACCTAGAATCTCTTTCAACGAGCTAAATGTTCGACTATCACCTGCTTTTTCTAGTAGCGGATCGCATAATAAATAGTTAATCCCAAATGCATCTAACTTTTCAGACAACCGTGTGCCGGTATTACCAGCGCCGACAATTCCAATTGTTTTAGTCTTTAAATCAAAATCTAAACGTTCAACCATAACCATTAGAGCGCTTAGAACATATTCGGCAACTGATATGGCATTACAACCTGGAGCATTGGTGAAAACAACGCCTCTTTGCTTTAAATAATTTTGGTCGACATGGTCAAAACCAATTGTTGCTGTGCCAACAAATTTTAATGAGGTGTTTAAATGTAATAATTGTTCGTTTACTTTAGTAATTGAACGCACTAATAAAACATCAGCCTCTTTGATTTGTTCAGCACTTAACTCTCTGCCGGCAAAGGGTACAAGTTCGCCAAAGTCACTGAAGAACTCTTTAGCATAAGGGATGTTTTCATCGTAAAAAATTTTCAAACTAGTTCACTCGATATTAGTAATTTATCTATTTAGGAAAAACGTCCTAATGAATTAGGACCAACTAGGACCACTCCTAGCTCCTAGCTCCTAGCTCCTAGCTCCTAGCTCCTAGCTCCTAGCTCCTAGCTTCTCATATTTTAAGCACAAAAAAACCAGGACGCACCTGGTTTTTAACAAACTTTAAATATATAAATATCGTTTATTTATATTTTGCCATTACTAGCGTAGCGTTAGTACCGCCAAAACCGAAGCTGTTTGACATAGCTAGGTTAATTTCAGTATCAAGTTTTTCAGTAATAATGTTCAAGCCTGCAGCTTTTTCATCTAACTCATCAACGTTAATTGAAGGAGCAACAAAGTCGTTTTCCATCATTAACATTGTGTATATAGCTTCATGAACGCCTGCAGCACCTAAAGCATGACCAGTCATCGCTTTAGTCGCAGAGATCATTGGAGAATCATGACCAAATACTTCTTGAATTGCGCCAAGTTCTTTAACATCACCAACTGGTGTAGATGTACCATGAGTGTTTAAGTAATC
The DNA here is from genome assembly GCF_031583595.1 of Thalassotalea psychrophila. Taxonomy (NCBI): domain Bacteria; kingdom Pseudomonadati; phylum Pseudomonadota; class Gammaproteobacteria; order Alteromonadales; family Colwelliaceae; genus Thalassotalea; species Thalassotalea psychrophila. Next base: position 1,353,885 of record NZ_CP134145.1, on the reverse strand, counting down.
AACTTTACCTTCAACACCGTGCATAGCTTGTTGCATACAACGTACAGCACCTTCACCACTCGGAGCTACCATATCGTAACCGTCAGAAGTTGCACCGTAACCTACGATTTCTGCATAAATGTGCGCGCCACGAGCAAGAGCGTGTTCTAGTTCTTCAACAACAACCATACCGCCGCCGCCAGAGATAACAAAACCATCGCGGTTTGCATCGTAAGTACGTGAAGCAAGTTCAGGATTGTCATTCATTTTAGTTGATAGTGCACCCATACCGTCAAACATCATAGCTAATGAGTAATCTACTTCTTCACCACCACCAGCAAATACAACATCTTGTTTACCTAATTGAATTAACTCTGCAGCATGACCAATACAGTGAGCTGATGTAGCACAGGCAGAACTGATAGAATAGTTAACGCCTAAAATTTTATATGGTGTTGCTAAACAGGCAGAACAAGTACTCGACATTGTTTTTGGTACCGCATAAGGACCAACACGACGAATACCTTTTGCACGAAGAGTATCATTTGAATTAATTACGTTCATTGAAGAAGCACCACCTGACCCTGCAACTAAACCAGTACGAACATTAGATACTTGCTCATCTGTTAATTTTGCATCGTCAATTGCTTCTTGCATAGCAATGTAAGCATAACCTGCGGCATCGCCCATAAAGCGCATAACTTTACGATCTATATGCTCGCTTGGAGTAATGTTAGGTTGTCCCCAAACTTGGCTTTTTAAACCATTTTCAGCAAAACTTTCTGCACGGCTGATGCCAGAGCGACCATTTTGTAAAGAATCTAGTACTTCGTTTGCATTGTTACCTATACTAGACACAATACCAAGACCTGTAATAACTACACGTTTCATATATTTAACCATCGTTAATTGATTTAATTGTGCGTATCATACTACGAAAAAAACTCTATCTGGTCTGTCCAGTGTACACTTGTACGCTGATTTGCCATAGACTTTAGTAGATAATCGCTCGACTAAGGAGTAAAATTTAACAAAATTAGCGGGTTAATGCACTATTTTTCGTTCAAATTAAATAACAAGGTTTCTGCTTCGTGGTACAAATAAAAACAGCAAATGTAAGTTTTAATGAAAATGGTGCACCATTTTCGCAAGAATTTGACGATATTTACTTTGATAGCAATCAAGGCTGCTCACAAAGTGTACAAGTGTTCATTGAAGCAAATAATATTCCGCAAGTTTGGCATGAACACAGTGAAGATACCTTTGTTATTGTTGAAACCGGTTTTGGCACAGGATTAAACTTTTTACTTACTTTAGACCGTTTTATTAAATTCAAACAACAAACTGATTCCCCCCTGAAACTCCAGTTTATCAGCACTGAAAAATTTCCTTTAAGTAAGAATGACCTTACTAGTGCCCTAGCCTTATGGCCAGAGTATGCCGAGTACAGCAATGAATTGCTCAAACAATATGAATTACATGAACAACAGCAAACATTTTTATTTGCAGATAGTGCTGTAACCTTGACAATTTTATTTTCTGACTCAACTAAAGCATTAGCGAGTATAGAGGTACCTAAACAAGGCATAGTAGATTGTTTTTACCTTGATGGTTTTTCTCCTGTTAAAAATCCTGAGATGTGGAATAAAGGTTTGTTTTTACAACTCGCTAGAATTGCAAAAACAAATGCGACTTTGGCAACTTTTACTGTAGCGGGCATAGTAAGACGGGGACTTGAAGAAGTTGGTTTTAAAGTGAGTAAACTCGATCATGATAAAGCTGAAGTAGAAAATAGTGAAAGCCGAGCAGAAAAGTCACAATCTTTAATAGCCACTTATGTTGGCCTGCGTAAAGGTAAACCATTGACAGGTTTCAAAGTTAGAGAGAAAGTTGAAAGTTCGAAACATGCCACCATTATTGGCGGTGGATTAGCTAGTGCCTGTGCAGCTTTTGCCTTGGCTAAAAAAGGCATTAAAGTAACATTGCTGTGCCAGGATGAACATCTAGCTCAAGGCGCATCAAGCAATGCTATTGGTGCCATTTACCCGTTACTTCATCAAAATAAAGATCCCATAAGTGATTTTTATCAGCAAGGTTTCGAACGTTCAATGGCTTTATACCAAGAACTATTAGGGCTAGGTTACAACTTTAGTCATGGCTTTAATGGTCTGATTGAGGTGTCGTATAAAGATGCGTTAGTAAAAAGGCAAACAGTATTTGCGCAAAAACAAGCCTGGCCAGAAAACTTAATCCAAGCAATTAGTGCTAAACAAGTCAATGCTATCAGCGGTGTTGAGGTAAATCACCCCGGTTTATATATGCCTAGGGCCGGATGGGTTTGCCCTCCGGAGCTGGTTAATGCAATCATCCAAGCCGCAATAGACACAGGAAAAGTGAAAGTAAAAAACAAGCGAACATTATTAGCAGTTAAAGCTTTAAAAAATGATCGCTGGCTAATTACAACTCAAAAAGGTCAAAAGCAAGAACAAAAACAAGTACAAAATCTGATTATATGTACTGGTGCTGACAGCCTGAAAATTGATGCTTTAAATGACATGCCATTGTCTATCGTGCGCGGTCAAGTTAGCCAAATGAAAACCAATGCCAAGATCAATAATTTGAAAACAGTACTTTGTCATAAAGGCTATTTAACGCCAGAAAATAATAATGTGCATTGCATCGGCGCAACCTTCGATAAAGATGACAGCGACCTATCATCTCGATCAATCGATGATTCTTATAATATTGAAATGTTAGAGCGTTGTTTGGGTGACATAGGCCAATGGACGAGTGAAGACGTAAAAGCGAGTAAAGCGAGATTACGCTGCTGCACGCCGGATCATTTACCAATTGTTGGCCGCATACCAAATATTGATTTACACAAACAATACTATGCGCATTTAAGTAAAGATAAAAACTGGCATTATCAACAGGTGGCGCCATTAAAAAATGGCCTATATGTCTTAACTGGATTAGGTGCTAGGGGGTTATGTTCAGCCCCATTACTAGCCGATATTCTTGCCGCTGAAATCTGCAATGACGATTACCCGGTTGATGAAGAAATGCTATTTAATTTATCCCCAAATCGTTTCATCATTCGCGACTTGATCAAATCAAAAAGCTAATATGCTTTAAAACGCGGCTTGATAGATTGCCAGAATGCACTGACAATAACTTGATCTTGTTCAGACAATTCGCTTTGAGCCGCGATGACCTGTTGATCAACTTTGGTGTAAAGCGGGAACACTAGAAGTTGGTCTAGCTCACCATATTCAACAGCGGCAACTTCTATAAAACCACGCAAGTAACTTGCAGCAAACAATTGGTCATCACAATCTAATTCAATTAAACCATCAAAATAGCCAAATAATTGCTCAAGGTTATCTACTTTATCTAAATTCATTTTGTATTTCTAAACTAATATTTTAAACTTCTAATCGATGCGAGTGAGATAGCTTACAATCTCTGCATCTGCTTTATTCTAAACCTGGGCTTGCAACTGGGTATAATACTTGATCATGAAAACCGGTAACTACCGGTATAAAGCCAGATAATTCTTTATCTAATTGCGGCTCTCCTGTATCAACAATTAGAGGCCTATGATTAAGCGCTTGTAGTTTGCTTTTGGTGGCTACGACGATAATATTATCTTTACCAATGGCGCGGATAACCCGAGGACTTAACTGTTGATTACCCCGACCAAAAATATGACCTTGGCCACCAATAACAGTTATTACTAATTTCACCGGTAATTCTGAGTCTATCACGACTTGATATAACTCACTTTCAATAACATCGCTGTGTAACAACTCTTGCTCTTGCAATAAATCAACACCTAGTAAGGTATTATCGATGGCAAGTTCTTCCATAACAGCGGCAACAGTTGAACCGGATCCGATAACAAATAACTCTTCATCCATAAGTTCAATAACATGAGCTGCAATGTCCATCAGTACCATTTCATCGGTCTCTTTGCCACCGGATTTTACTGCTTGGATATACTGTAACTCGCTTGGAATTTGCATTTCACCATAGCGCCTAGCTTTTACAGTACCGGTGCGAAATGCAGCTTCATCAATATCCATAACATCGGCATCGGTAAATGAAACTAATTCATTATTTACCATGAGTTCAACAACTCTGCCCGCTGCACTAGGTGTTAAAGCATATACACCAGAATGAATTTTACAGCCTGCAGGAATACCTAAAACGGGGAAATAACTATCAACTTGATGACAGACATTGCGAGCTGTACCATCGCCACCAGCAAATAACAACAAATCAACACCGTTAAGTTGTAGTGCTTTTACTAGCTGCTCAGTATCAGCAGGTGTCGAATGAGGGTCTTCATAGTGATATATGATCTCAACATTAAAGCCTAACTCTTTGGCTGTAGTTCCTCCCATATCGTCATTAGCGGTATAAATGATTATTTTGTCTTTATATGGAAGTAGCACTTCTAAAGCGAGTTTGGCTCTAAGGTTAGCTTTGGGTTCTGCTCCTAAGCGCAACGCTGTTTCAGCAGTATCTTTGCCATCACTTCCTTTTAGCGCGACACTTCCACCTATACCTGCAATAGGATTAACTAAAAATCCTAATTTAAATTGTGTCATGCTAGTCATATTAAATAACACCTTCCATCAACACAGTTTCAGTTGTATTGGTGAAGTGTAAGGGATTATTAAACTCAAACATTTCAGCATTTAATATCAAACCAGGCTGATAAAAAGCAATAAGCGCGTCAATGAATAACTTTGCGCTTTTGGGAAAACCATACTCTAAGTAATTTATAACTTGCTCAAATACTTTACATTGAAAGCCAAACCTATCAACTTCAATGCCAGACAGGTTGTCGGCAGAAACGTTAAAGTTGAAGCCACTCGCAATACAAAATGCCCATTCTATGGCTTGTGGTTTAATTTCAACTTGTTCAAAATTTTCTTGTTGTTTTGCATCGCGACCGTCAGGGGCGTACCAATAACCAAAATCTTCGAGTAAACGTCGATTTTTTCCGGCTATGCACCAATGTGAAATTTCATGAAATGCACTGGCATAAAAGCCATGAGCAAAAATAATCCGATGATAGCTATAGCGTTCATCTGCTGGCAGGTAGATCGGCTCGTCATCACCTTTTACTAAGCGAGTATTGTCAGTAAGTGAAAACTGTTCGGCAAAGATATGAATTAAATCTTGGTAGTTGTGCTTCATGAAAATAGCTAATGAACGATAATTGCTCGCATTTTAGCAATAAAACAGTACCGGGTAAATCAGTACAATTAATTGTGATTAAATACCAAGTCCATTAATTATCTGCTCATTTTACTTGTTAAAATAAATAACTACTGCGTTATAAAATCTTTAAGTAGAATAACTACTTAGAAAAATTTATGCCTTGTATTTATCCATTCCCCCTCACTAAAAAGTAGATCACATAATTAATGGAATTGGTATAACCTTTTCAAACTTTACGATATAGTTAGCTTAATTAAAACAACTTACAGAGAACCAACGATGAAGAAGCTTGATGATGTCGACTTGCAAATATTAACCTTGTTATTCAAAGATGCTGACATCACCAACAAAGATCTTGCTGCAGCAATAGGCATAGCCCCTTCAACCTGTTTAGAGCGAGTTAAACGCTTAAAATCATCAGGAGTAATTAAAGGTTCTTTTATTGACGTAAATTACAACACCATAGGTGGCAATATACAGGCAATGGCAGCCATCCAAGTGCAGCCCTATTCAGAACAGATCGTAAATTTATTACGCGATGAGCTTTTGCCTTTGCCTGAAATTGTCAGTATGTTTCATATGGGCGGAGCATTTGATTTTTATATTCACATGTCGGTTAAAGACACCGAGCATTTACGACGTTTTGTGTTTGAAGCGATCACTTCTCGTGACGAGGTTACAAATGTGGAAACAGCATTAGTTTTTGAGCATTCAAGAAGCTCAGCAATACCTAATTTCAGTTAAGAAAATTCAGAGCAAAAAACTAGGGTCAGAGTCAAGTTATTCTTCAATAACTTGACTCTGACCCTAGTTTTTTTTGCCCCTTACGGTTTAACCTTCAAAGCTAAACGGTTTATAATTTTGCTCGTCAGGACTAATTTTTAAATATAGTTCATCGGCACGTTCACGCGCACTTTTAATTTGCTCACGTGATAGGCTTTTCGAGTCCATATTCATGCTTTTTTCAGCAGGATCATAACCATTAAATGCCGCAACCCGATTCCAAATATAAGACTTTTCTATATCTTTAGTAACACCCAACCCATCAAAATATAGTAATGCTAAATTAAACTGTGCTAAGGCAAAATTTTGCATAGCGGCATCTTCATACCAAATTGCCGCATTTCGATAACTTTGGGTAATAACTTCGCCCTTTTGATACATCAATGCTAAATTATACTGCGCTGCAGCTAGGCCCTTATCTGCGGCTCGGCGAGTATACTCGAACCCTTGCGTTGTATCTTTGGTACAACCTCTTCCTTCTAGGTACATTTGAGCAATAGCAAACTGAGCTTCAGCGATGCCACGACCGGCAGCACGTTGGTATAATTCAAAAGCCTTGCTCTGATCCCTTTGTACTCCTTGGCCATTTTCATAAAGAGTAGCTTGTTGGTATAACGCCGGTGGATAACCTAACTCAACGAGTGGTTTTAATTCTTCTATGGCTTCAATAAAGTCACCTTTATTGATCATATCTAAAGCTTCGTCATAGCCAGAGTATGCAGGATTTGCTGCTGCCATTAAGAATATTAATACTAAGAATTTTTTATTAGAAAACATTCGGTTAACTCCTAATAATTGGTGTTTTCATTATAGTCTAAATTACTAATATAACGGTATATTATTTTAGAAAAGATAAGTTAAAAAACGAGAGGCTAGAAACGAGAAACGAAGAGCACTCAGAACTTACTGATCTTTTTGAACTTGTTTCAGAATCTGCTTTTATGCTTACATGTGGAAAACTCCATATGGAATTTACGTCAGAACATATTCGAGCCAACCTGAACTGCACTTTCTCTCTCGTTTCTCGTTTCTTGTTTCTTGTTTCTAAACAAAAAAAAGGCTGCAAATGCAGCCTTTTTTATATATCAATTCAAATCGAGGTATTATTTCAAACCATCAAAGAATTTTTTAACTCCATCAAAGAAACCTTGTTCTTTTGGACGGAAATGAGCAGCGGCTTTACCTTCACCCATACTAGCTTGTAATTGCTCTAGTAATTCTTTCTGTTCAGTCTTCAAGTTTACTGGCGTTTCAATGACAACTTTACACATTAAATCACCGGTAATAGAACTGCGCACTGATTTAACACCTTTGCCACGCATACGGAACATTTTTCCCGTTTGAGTTTCGCTTGGTATTTTAAGTTTAACTTTACCATCTAGTGTCGGTACTTCAATATCACCGCCAAGACCCGCCGTAGTAAAGCTAATTGGTACTTCACAATACAAATTATTTTCATCACGTACAAATATGTCATGATCACGTACATTAACTTGTACGTATAAATCACCTGCTGGAGCGCCCATTTCACCGGCTTCTCCTTCACCAGATAAACGAATTCTATCGCCAGTATCAACACCTGCAGGAACTTTAGCAGATAATGTTTTGGTTTTCTCTACTCGTCCTTGACCACGACATGATGTACATGGCTCTTTGATCACTTTACCGCGACCAGAACAAGTAGGACAGGTTTGCTGTACAGCAAATAAACCTTGACGCATTTGTACTTGACCATGACCATGACAAGTTGAACAAGTACTCGCTGAAGTACCTTTTTTAGCTCCGCTGCCCTTACAAGGATCACAGTTTACATAAGTAGGTACTTTAAGCTCTACAGTTTTACCTTTAACAGCTTCTTCAAGGCTCATGTCTAAGTTATAGCGTAAGTCTGAACCACGTCGATTTCGAGATTGACCACCTCGACCACCGCCGCCACCAAAAATATCACCAAAGATATCGCCGAATTGGTCACCAAAGCCACCACCGCCGAATCCACCACCGCCACCGCCGTGACCACCTTGTTCAAAAGCTGCATGGCCATATTGATCATAAGCGGCGCGCTTTTGATCATCATTTAAAATTTCGTAAGCTTCTTTAACTTCTTTAAATTGCTCTTCCTTATCCTTATCACCTTTGGTACGGTCAGGATGGAATTTCATTGCTAAGCGCTTATAGGCTTTTTTAATTTCACGTTCACCAGCGTCTTTCGACAAACCTAGAACTTCATAATAATCGCGTTTTGACATAGTTATCTTTACTTTAAATGGTGTCTGTTACAAACAATAAAGCGCTGACTAACCTTTTAGGTAGCAGCGCTCTATTCAATATCTAATCTAAGCGGTGCTTAGTTAGCTATTATTTTTTATCGTCTTTTACTTCTTCAAACTCAGCATCTACAACGTCGTCTGCAGGTTGAGCTTGTTGCTCTTGACCTTCAGGAGCTTCGCCGCCTTGAGCTTGTGCTTTCGCTTGAGCAATTTCCATAAGTTTTGCAGACGCTTCAATTACGGCTTGAGATTTGGCATCAATAGCTTCTTTGTCATCGCCTTTAAGAGACTCTTCAAGTTCAGTTAAAGCTGCTTCAATTTTCTCTTTATCTTCAGTTGGTAAATCATCACCAGCTTCAGTAATTTGTGTACGAGTTGCGTGAACCATACCATCAGCTTGGTTACGTGCAGTAACTAGCTCTTCAAATTTAGCATCAGCATCAGCGTTAACTTCTGCATCACGTACCATTTGCTCTACTTCATCATCAGATAAACCAGAAGAAGCTTTAATGGTAATTTTTTGCTCTTTACCAGTATTTTTATCTTTCGCAGTTACGTGCAAGATACCGTCAGCATCAATATCAAAAGTTACTTCGATTTGCGGTGTACCACGTGGTGCAGCATCGATACCTTCAAGGTTAAATTGACCTAAAGACTTGTTTAAAGATGCTTGCTTACGCTCACCTTGCACAACATGCACGGTTACAGCAGATTGGTTATCTTCAGCTGTTGAGAACGTTTGTGACTGCTTAGTTGGGATAGTAGTGTTCTTATCGATAACTTTAGTCATCACGCCGCCCATTGTCTCAATACCAAGAGATAAAGGAGTAACGTCAAGAAGAAGAACGTCTGTTACATCACCAGATAAAACACCAGCTTGTACCGCTGCACCAGAAGCTACAGCTTCATCAGGGTTTACGTCTTTACGAGGTTCTTTACCGAAGAAGTTAGTAACAGCTTCTTGAACCATAGGCATACGTGTTTGACCACCAACCATGATCACATCAGTGATATCAGATGTAGATAAGTCAGCATCTGCTAAAGCAGTTTTTAACGGCTCTAAAGTAGCTTTAACCATATCTTCAACAAGAGATTCTAATTTCGCACGAGTAACTTTAATGTTCATGTGCTTAGGACCTGAGGCATCTGCAGTGATGTAAGGTAAGTTAACATCAGTTTGTTGTGCAGAAGATAGTTCACACTTAGCTTTTTCAGCAGCTTCTTTTAAGCGTTGCATAGCTAGTGGATCAGTTGTTAAGTCCATACCTTGGTCTTTTTTGAATTCAGCTACTAGGTAGTTGATTAAACGGTTATCGAAATCTTCACCACCTAAGTGTGTATCACCGTTTGTCGCAAGTACTTCAAATGTGTGTTCACCTTCAACTTCATCAATTTCAATAATTGAGATATCGAATGTACCACCACCTAAGTCATATACAGCAACTACGCGATCGCCTTCTTGCTTGTCCATACCGTACGCAAGTGCAGCAGCAGTTGGTTCGTTGATAATACGTTTAACATCAAGACCAGCGATACGACCAGCATCTTTAGTTGCTTGACGTTGTGAATCGTTGAAATATGCAGGAACAGTGATAACAGCTTCAGTTACTGATTCACCTAAGTAGTCTTCTGCAGTTTTTTTCATTTTTGCTAAAACTTCAGCAGAAACTTGTGGTGGAGCAACGTTTTTATCACGTGCTGTAACCCAAGCATCACCATTGTCAGCTTTAACAATGCCAAATGGCATAATTGAGATATCACGTTGAACTTCTTTATCTTCGAAACGACGACCAATTAAACGCTTAATTGCGTATAAAGTGTTTTCAGGGTTCGTTACTGATTGACGTTTTGCTGGTTGACCAACTAACGTTTCGCCTTCTGCGGTGTATGCGATAATTGAAGGAGTTGTACGATCCCCTTCAGCATTTTCAATAACACGTACGCTATCGCCGTCTAATACAGCAACACATGAGTTTGTTGTCCCAAGGTCAATACCAATAATTTTGCCCATTTGAGGATCTCCACTTAAAATATTTCAGATAATTCTTTGATATTCAATAAGTGGGGTGGGCTGAATTATTTTTCAATAGAAAAGTTAAAATAAATTAAAAAAAAATGAACTTTTGATGAAAACCCTGAAGAAACGGCGTTTATTTTCCACAAATCCTTATATTTCTAGCTAGCTTTACTACATATTCCCGAAGGTGGCACGTTCATGCTCATCGGCATATTTAACCATAACTTCTTTGATCCTCTCTAAGCAATTTTTAAATGGTTCAATTAAATCAGGATCAAAGTGCTTTCCAGACTGTTCGGTTATATAGGTAAAAGCTTGCTCAATACTCCAGGCTTCTTTGTAGGGTCGCTCTGATGTTAAGGCATCAAACACATCAGCAATTGCGACAATGCGAGCACTTAATGGAATATTCTTGCCTTTAAGTTGATGCGGATAACCGCTGCCATCAAATTTTTCATGGTGATATAAACAAACTTCAACGGCTAACGACAGTAAAGGTGAATCATCATTACCGAGGATTTCAGCGCCATATTCAACATGTCGTTGCATTTCTTTCCATTCGTCATCATTGAGTTTACTCGGTTTTAATATAATATTATCAGCTATCCCTATTTTGCCAATATCATGCATAGGTGCTGCATCAAACAGCAATTCTGCCCAATCACTGTTGGCGTTGATTTCATCGGCCAAAAATTTTGAATAGTAACTCATCCGAATGACATGCATGCCAGTTTCATTATCTTTAAACTCTGCAGCACGGCCTAATCTTCTAATGATTTGAGCACGGGTATTTTCCAATGCTTTGGTTCTTTCTTTAACTTTTTTCTCTAATTCACGTTGTTGGTTATATAACGCCAATTGGGTTTTCACTCGAGCTTGTACAATAGGCACGCTTACCGGCTTGGTAATATAATCAACAGCCCCTAAAGCGAAGCCACTTTCTTCATCGGCAATCTCAGTTTTCGCCGTCACAAAAATAACCGGAATATTAGAAGTGACAGGGCTTGCCTTTAAGCGACGACAAACTTCATGGCCATCCATACCTGGCATCATCACATCTAATAAAATAAGATCGGGCTTTTGTTTTCCGTTGGCAATCTTTAACGCTAGTTCACCATTTAGGGCTGCTTTAATTTTATAAAATGGTCGTAAAATTCCATTCAATACGTCTATATTGTCGGAGTTATCATCTACCACTAGCACTGTTGCTTGTTCGCTCATTTAAATTTCCATATCGTGAGTGTTTAAAAAATCTCGTAATTGCTCTGCCGCCAAGTCAAAATCATAACTTTCAATGCTTGTTATAATTTTTTCAAACTGCTTTTTAATTATTACATCAAATATGACATCTGCAATTTTTTCAGCCAACTCGTTTGCATCTGTATCAAATTCATTCACCATAGAAAGTAATTCAATTAGCTTGGGTTGCAATTTGTCTAGGGATACTTCTTCAACAGGTGAACGAGCTAGACTGGAAGGTGTTTCAACATTTTGATGTTCAAAAAACTGTATGAGTTCAGACATCACACTTTGTAATTTTTGGCTGCACAACTGAAACTCGGTGCTAATAACTTCAGTTTCGGCTTGATTGGCGCAAGCAGTTTCCAAGATCCCAGCTTGATGTTGCAAAGCTGTGGCACCAATATTTCCTGCAGTACCTCTTAAGGTGTGGGCGATTAATACCGCATCTTTAAGTTGCCCTTCTGCCCAAACTTCGCCAAAGTTAATGTAAAAATCACTTTGGCTGCTCATAAACTTTTTCAATAAACGAACATAGAGATCAGAGTTTTCACCACTTATAGCAAGCCCAGCCTCTATATTTATATGACAAAAATTAGCAGAAGCTATATCGTTAATGGCTTTGTTAGAGTGGTTTATGTTAGTAGTGGTCTCTTCAACGGCTCGTTTTTCACTGGCGGATAAACCTGAGGGTTTAAACCAGCGATGCATGGTTGAAAACATTTCTCCAAGATGAATAGGCTTGGCAATATGATCATTCATGCCAGCATCAATAACTTTTTCTTTATCACCAGCCATTGCATTGGCAGTCATGGCGATAATAGCTAAGTTGGGGTGATCTTGGCGAATTATACCCGTTGCAGTATATCCATCCATAATTGGCATCTGTAAATCCATTAACACTCCGTCGTAAAGATGAGTGTTTACCATTTCTACTGCTTGCTCGCCATTTTGCGCAAGTTCTACCATGATGTTAGCCTGTTTCAACAACTCTATTGCCAACTCTTGATTAAGTTCATTATCTTCAACCAGCAATATTTTACAGCCAGCTAACGCTTGCTGATATTTTCTGATTTCATCTGTTTTCTTAATTTTACGTGTCGTAGCAATATAAGATTGTCCCATCAAGCGCATCATTTCATCAAACACTGATGATGCGGTTACCGGTTTTGCTAAAAAACTGTCTATTGATTTTTCACCAATAGAATCTACATGCTGTTTTATCTCTTGCTCTCCATGAGCGGTAACCATAATAAAGTTTTTGGTTTTATCAGAAACCAAATCTTTAAGTTTATTAATTGTTTCAATGCCATCAAGCCCCGGCATTTTCCAATCAATCATGGCAAAGTCAAATTCACCTTCATAAGCTTGCGCAACCGCAATGGCCTCCAAGCCATTACTAGCCGTTGTTACATTACATTTGAATGAGCTCATAATATTACTTAATACATCAAGAGCCATAGCATTATCATCTACGATTAATACATTTTTATCGGTCAGCATCTGCATTTGTGCATTGCTAAATTTTTGCTCTAGTTTACCTTCAGGTAAATTCAGGTAGATATCAAAAAAGAAACAACTGCCTTTACCAATCTCACTTTCAACCCATATATCTCCATCCATTATCTCAACAAGATTTTTACAGATAGTAAGGCCTAGTCCTGTGCCGCCATATTTACGTGTTGTTGATGAATCAGCTTGTGAGAAAGATTTAAACAGTTTTTTCTGTTGTTCATCACTCATGCCTATACCCGAATCTTGTACTGCAAAACGTAATTTAACTCTTTCATCTGCAGAGCTAACGAGTTTAATCGAGATAACAATTTGGCCCTGATGAGTGAACTTGCTTGCGTTACTTGCAAGGTTAACAAGTATTTGATGTAATCGAAGTGGATCACCTTTTACAAAAACTGGCACATTGGTTGAAATATTAAACAGTAACTCCAAGCCTTTTTCGTGAGTTTGTATACCAATAATATTTGAGAGATCATGCATGACATCCTCAAGATGAAAATCAACATTTTCCAACTCAAGTTTACCCGCTTCAATTTTTGAAAAATCAAGAATATCGTTAATTATGCCTAACAATGACTCCGCGGCTTTATTCACTTTCTGAATATAATTGCGCGGTTTATTTTCCAAGTCGTATTCAAGGGCCAAATGTGACATACCAATAATTGCATTCATGGGGGTGCGAATTTCATGGCTCATGTTCGCTAAAAAATCTGATTTGGCTTTACTGGCATCATCAGCTAACGTTTTGGCTTCAAATAAGGCTTTTTTAGCCATGTTTTCTTGGGTTATATCACGAATAGAAATAATAAGTAGTTCTTCTCCGCGTAAAGATACCGGGGTATAAACAGATTCAACCTCAATGGTTTGTCCACTCTTAGTGAGCATATCCAATGTACCGTCATCTATACCACTGCGATGGATAATTGGATCTTGCCAGTACTCGTTAGTAAAAGCGTGATGCTCATCTCGGCGGTGTTCAGGCACAATTGTGGCTAAAGGCTTACCGATTAACTGTTCAACTTCAAACCCCAACATTCTTTCGGCGGTTGCGTTGGCTTGTTCAATGACATCATTTTTGTTCACCACCAGCATTGTTATCGGCGCAGATTCTAATATTCGGTCTAACCGCTCTCTTTCTTTCAACCGTTCACTAATATCTTTAAACGCGATCACCGCTGCAAGTTCATCTCCCGCAGAAGTAATTGGCGCGACACTATATTCAACAAAAACCTTATGGCCATCTTTATGCCAAAAGAAATTGTTAGGGACATGCACTACTTTTTGAGTTAGCAAGGCATTAAATATAGGACTTTCACTTGTCTGATGTTTGCTGCCATCTTCATTGGTATGATGAAATAATGTTAGATGCGGTTGACCAATGGCTTCTTTTTCGCTGTAACCGAGTAACTGACTTGCTGATTCATTAAATAATACACATCGGCCGTTTTTATCAATGCCAAAAATGCCATCGGCTACAGAGCTTAAAACAGTGCGGTTCTTACTCTCTGAACGTGCTAATGCTTTAGTTCTTTCATTTACAATAGCTTCTAACTCATCTTTTGATCGATTATTAATTTCATTTGCTCTGCGAGAAATAATAAACATAAACGCTGAAAGCGCGATAATAATTAACGCAGTTGCAACGAGTATGCTGATCAACAAATCTCGTAATTGCAGATACTCTTGTTGCGACTCGTCAAAATCTATTTCAACCACAGTAGACAAACTAAACTTCTCATTCCATTGCCATATGCCTACGACATAGTGATCTCGATAATCAATATACCCTGTTAAATTTTGTCCGGAAGAACCGAGTAAGGTACTTTGTACAATAGAATTTTGCTCTATATTTGGTAGAGAAACGTTAAGAATACTTGATTGGTTTTTCGATAGTTTACCCAAACTGATAAGCTGCTTAGTAAAGCGACTGCCTGAGACTAAATAGCCGCTACCGTCAATTGCATAAGCATCGAACGTTTTACCATACTTAGCACGGGTAAATATGCTGGTAAAACTTTTATTAGGATCAAAATTTAAGGCGAAAACAGCAATAACTTTGCCAGTGTCATCCAAAATAGGTGCAGCTATATAGAGTAATGCCTTGGTTTGCTTTCTAGCGTCAGTTTCTCTAATTGCAGGGAAAAACATCGTTTTTCCGCCAAGTACCAGATTAAATATCCCTGGTCGCTCAGCTATTAGTACACTTATATCACCCGTTAATTTTTCAACATTATTAAACAGGTTTATACCACCTGCAGAGATAATATTAAAATCACGAGAGTTTATTGTTGTTGATGGCCTTGCTGCAAAAAAATCATGCAATGAATCTCTGGCTAGCTGCTCATTTTTTAAATCATTATTTGTTATTGATGTATTTAGTTGTATTACTAACCTTTTAAACTTCCCTAACCTGCTTATGCCTTTTACAAGTTGTTCTCTAGAGTTATACCAATTTAATAAATCATCATTAATTATTTCTTGATTTAATTCTAAGACCCCTTCAATTTTTTCAAGCGATTCCTTCTTAAAGTCTTTTAAAAAAACAGTGGTGGCTACACTCACAATCGTCAAAATCAAGACAATAATCATGATGTAAATCGCTTTAAACCGCTCAGTGCCAAACTTATTTGCTATTTCATCGGCATACTTACGACTTTTTAAAATAACCAAAGAAACAAAAATTAGCGCTACAAGGATAGATAAATAAAGCGGATAGTTTATTTTTGTTATATCCATTTCGGGTTGACTCTTGCGAAACGATTCGCTCCAATCTAACTGAAGTTCTTGCCAGGCTTCTTCTCCAAGTTGCTCAATACCCCAATTTAATATTTCTACCAATTCTGGTTTTTCAGTATCGACGCAAAAACCTAATTCAAATGGTGCAAAACCATCTAAAGCAATTGAACGAAAACGGCTTTCGTCTTGTTCCCTTTCTGCGTAAATAAGGTTTAATGATGTGGTGACAAAACCATCTAATTGACCAAGATTCATTTGCTCTAAACCAGTGACTAAGTCACTTACTTGAATGACATTTTTATCTCCGACTAAAGCCTTCGCATGCTCAAAATTTGAATATGCTTTAACCACACCAATCTTTGTAGTTGCTTGTATATCCGAAATTGATGTGATGCCTGAAAGTGTTGATACGACTAAAATTGATTTTCGTGTGACTATTGGAGTTGTAAATAAAACTTGTCCTTTGCGATTATCACTGCGAGCACAAAGTGATAGCGCGTCAAGCTTATGCTGTTGTACTGCGCTATATTCTTTTGCAAATGTTGTTGCCGATTTAACCATTAACTGAACCGGTAAAACTTTATTTAACTGTTCGCGATAAGCTGCCCCTATGCCTATTGCGATTCCATTTTCATCTACGTGATCTAAAGGAGCTAACTCAGAATCTATACCTACTGCTACTTTCGGATTTGCTTTTGCCCAGGCTTGCAATTCAGGAGACAATTCGTTTGCTGATATTGTAAAGCAACACAATAAGGAGATAATTGTGACTAAGAGAGTAATTAATTTATTTAAGTAGTTCATTAATAGTTAATTTTTTCAGCTTTTATTCTAGTATATAAAGAGAATGAGAAATTGCGACTTTTTTAAGTTTGAATGAAGAGAACAAACATGCCACAAAATGCATTAGCGTTATTGCAGAAAAAATCGGTTCTTATAGTTAACTTCAGCTCACAAAATGATCTTAACTTCGATTCCCGCTTTGACGCTTACAACTTCAGTAAAAACGTTGCCGCATCTATTGAACAAAGTAAGAGTTACCTGCAAATTAAAAAGTTCGATTTAATTATTTGTTTTTGGCAGAACCTAGACGATGCAAGTGTTTTTGAGTTGTTGAGTTTTGTTAGAAATAATGAAGACATTTACAAAATCCCTTTTATTGTTATTTCTGATATTATCGACCCTGTACTCATTGATAAACTTATTAAACATGGTGTTACCGAATATATTGTCCCACCTTTTAATCAGACTATATTGACTGAGCGTTTACTGCATGCAATTAACTTTCCCATCAGAAATCAACCTCAAGATATTCCTAACAAATTGAAAAATAGACGCTTTGCTGCAAAAACTACACTCAAAGAAATTCAAATTCTAGTGGTTGATGACGTAGCTATGAATATTGAAATAATTGTTGGTATTTTAAAACCGCAATATAAAGTGAAAGCAGCAAACAACGCCAGTTCAGCAATGACGGTTTGTTTGTCAAACACTCCCCCAGATATAATATTACTTGATATCATGATGCCTGATATTGATGGCTTAACCTTTTGTAAACAGTTAAAGCGCAATCCTCTGACCCAGAACATTAGAGTCATTTTTACAACTGCCTTGTCTGAGGTAAATGACGTAATTAAAGGATTTGAATTTGGTGCCGTAGACTACATAACAAAGCCAGTTATCCCTGAAATTTTGTCAGCAAGGGTTAAAACTCATTGCCAGCTAATTTTGCAACACCATGCCATGCAATGGCAAATAGATAACTTAATCAGAAACAATTAACCACGTCACCTTCAAGGACCACTGCAGGGGTGCAGGAGGTAGAGCCATGCATTAATATAGGGACGTATGTAAGTAGAATAGCTCAGGAGCGTTATCGAGGAAGCAGTTGCCGAGGATGTGAAGGCACGGTCCATGGCGATTTGCATTGCTTCATCCTTGAAACAAAAAAAAAGAGCTAGAAAGATAACTTTCTCGCTCTTTTAATATTTTAAATATATTTAGCTGGTTATGCTTTAGAAACCATAACCATAGCTGGACGAATTAAGCGTCCATTTAACTCATAACCTTTTTGCATTACAGCAATTACAGTGTTTGGTTCCACACCTTCAACTTGTTGCATTGACATTGCTTGGTGCAATTCAGGGTTAAAAGGTTGATCTTTTGGATCTACAGCTTTTACACCAAATTTCTCTAAGCCTGCAGACAAGCCTTGTAGGGTTAAGTTAACGCCTTCAAATATTGCTTTTTGTTCTTCTGCTTCAGCATCAATTGTTGCTAAACCACGTTCTAAGTTATCAACAACACTTAACATTTCACCGGCAAATTTTTCTAAAGCAAATTTTTTCGCTTTATCAACTTCTTGAGCACTACGGCGGCGCATGTTGTCAACTTCTGCTTTAGCTCTAATTACTGAATCTTTTTGGTCAGCAACTGTAAATTGAGCTGCTGCTAAAGCTTGTTCAAGCTCTGCAATTTTTTGTTGCTCGGCAGTCAATTCAACAACAACTTCTTCTTCAACAACTTCGGTTGTAGCTTCAGTTTGCTCTACATCGTTTTGCTCAACTACTTGCTCTTCAGTTGCATTAACTTCAGCTTCAGTTGCTGAAACTTCTTTATCAGTATTGGTTGACTCAGTAGTCATCGATAACTCCACAGTATCATTTAGTCTTAAACAAGACTTATTAATTCATAATTGTGGTAATTATGGGGGCTTTATCAAAGGTTTCAAGGAGATTTTTTAACTATTTATTAAATGCCCTCTTTACAATAGGAAAAATGTCGGTAAAACTGCCATAATAAACAATATATTAGCGCTATTTGAATGAGTAAAATGTATAAAACGATAGGCCTTATCGGCAAACCCGAACATGAAGGTGCATTAGCGACTATCGCCGCGCTTCATCATTACCTAGAAGGTAATAATTACAACGTAATGATAGAAACATCTGTTGCCAACAAATTAAATAAAGCAGATATCCATACCTTTGATATTGTTGATATTGGAGAACAAGCTGATTTGGCAATTGTGGTTGGTGGAGATGGCTATATGTTAGGTGCAGCTCGGGTATTATCAAGTTATGACATTGCTGTACTTGGTGTTAATCGCGGCAACTTAGGGTTTCTAACCGATTTATCACCGGACAACCTAATTGAACCGCTTGAAGCAATTCTTGATGGCCGTTCTAAAACCGAACAACGATTTTTAATTCAGGCCGAAGTTTATCGGCATGGTAAATTAAAAAGTTCTAATAGCGCGATGAACGAGGCTGTACTTCACCCAGGCAAAGTTGCCAGTATGATGGAGTTTGCTGTTTATTTAGATGATACATTCATGTTTTCACAACGCTCTGACGGAATTATCGTGTCTACGCCTACAGGTTCCACTGCCTATTCAATGTCGGCCGGCGGACCTATTATGACACCAACGTTAAATGCCTTGTCATTAGTGCCAATGTTTCCACATACATTAAGTTCTCGTCCTATTGTGGTTGATGGAGACAGTGAGATTAAGCTTGTTGTTGCCACGAATAACCATGAAGAATTACAAGTAAGTTGTGATGGTCACGTGATCTTAGCGGTTATGCCAGGAGATGAAATACGTATCAAAAAATGTAAATACACACTTCGTTTAGTACACCCTCTTGATCATGATTATTTTAATGTATTACGAACAAAACTGAGTTGGGGTAATAAAGTTTATTAAAACCATAAGTAAGCTTTAAATACCAATCGTCAAAAACTAATTCGACAAAGCCCTAATTGAAAACGCGCCGAGCTTTTACCAGCCATGGTAGCTCGACATACCTTCTTCCCTGAATGTCGCCGACCTTTTACCAGCCATGGTAGCTCGGCATACCTTCTTCCCTGAATGTCGCCGACCTTTTACCATCCATGGCAGCTCGGCATACCTTCTTCCCTGAATGTCGCCGATCCTTTACCATCCATGGTAGCTCGGCATACCTTCTTCCCTGAATGTCGCCGACCTTTTACCATCCATGGCAGCTCGGCATACCTTCTTCCCTGAATGTCGCCGATCCTTTACCATCCATGGTAGCTCGGCATACCTTCTTCCCTGAATGGAAATAAAACTTGCATTCAAAAAAAATCACTGTTAACTTTACTGTATAAATCAACAGTGTTTATTTTTTACCTTTTGGTAAATAAATAATTAATTGAGTGCGACTATGTTATTAAATTTAGCCATAAGAAACTTCGCCATTGTCAGCTTTGTAGAAATCGACTGGCAAAAAGGCATGACCACCATCACAGGCGAAACAGGTGCTGGTAAATCGATTGCCATAGATGCTTTAGGTTTATGTTTAGGTAGTAGGGCGTTAGCGAATACTGTTAGACCAGGCAGCACCAAAGCTGAGCTTACTGCAACTTTTGAAATAACAGATACACCTAAAGCATTAAAGTGGCTTGCTACCCATGATCTACAACAAGATGGTGAGTGTATTGTAAGACGAGTAATAAGCGCAGAAGGCCGCTCGAAAGCATACATAAATGGTAGCCCTGTCCCTTTAGCGCAATTAAAAGATCTTGGTCAATACTTATTAAATATTCATGGCCAACACGACCATCAACTGTTAATGAAAAACCAAGAGCAATGCCGATTATTAGATGATTATGCCAACCATCAAGAGATGTTATCAGAGCTAAAACATTACCAAAACCAGTGGCGAGCACTCAAGAGTGAGTTACAAATTCTTCAACAAAGTAAACAGCAACGCTTGGCACAACAACAATTATTGCAATATCAAGTAAAAGAGCTTGATGAATTTTCCCTGCAAGTAAATGAATTTACACAACTAGAAGCAGATTTTAAGCGAAATAGTAATTCTCAACAATTAATGCAGTTATCGGAACAATGCGTACAAGAAATAGCAAACGATGAGCAGTTCAATCTTCTTAGCCAACTACAAAAATCTACCGAAAACCTAAATCAACTGGCAGAACTCGACCCCAGCGTTAAAGCAATCGCAACATTAGTAAATGAAGCTAGGATCCAATTTGAAGAAGCAAGCCATGACCTTATAGAATATCAACAAAGTATCGACTTAGATCCACAAACTTTCGCATTAATCGAAGAACGCTATTCTACCGCTGTTGATTTAGCGAGAAAACATAAAGTAGCACCTGAAAATTTGGATAGTTTTCACCGTGACATTTGTAAAGAGTTGCATGCTATTGCTTCAGATGATTCACGACTTGAACACATACATGATGAAATGGAGAGTTGCCTACTCGAATATAAAGAGCTTTCTTGTAAACTTAGAGTAAGCAGGATAAAAGCTGCAACTAAGCTCGAAAAAGCAATAACGAAGTCCATTCGCCAATTGAATATGCCAGAGGCAATTTTCAAATTAGCTATAGCAGAAAAAGAGATCACAGAGCCAACTACAAATGGCACAGATAATATCGAATTTTTAGTAAGCATGAACCCAGGCCAACCAGTTGAACCTTTAGCAAAAGTTGCGTCAGGTGGTGAGTTATCAAGAATAAGTCTAGCAATACAAGTGATCCTTGCTGAAAAGGTTGTTACACCTACTCTTATCTTTGATGAAGTGGATGTTGGTATCAGTGGTCCAACAGCAGCAAAGGTAGGACAACAATTGAATAAGCTTGGTGAGTCTACGCAAGTTATTTGTGTCACTCATTTACCACAAGTTGCAAGTAAAGGGCATCAGCAACTATTTGTGGCAAAACTCACTGATGGAAAAAATACACAAACTAGTGTGACTGAACTCAGCCTTGATGCCAGAGAAAATGAAATAGCTCGGTTATTAGCTGGAGATGAAATAACAAAAACAAGTTTAGCAAATGCGAAGGAACTTTTAGCTAGTTAGTTACTCAATATAGACAGCAATAATAATAAATTTTGCAAATAAATGACAAAAACCTTTAATCTCTTAACTGGCTTGGTTATTATCCTTGCTCAGGATAGATAGGAATAAATAATAGATGTTATCTCGCGCAATAATTTTAAGCTTAGCATTATGCTTAGTTTCGGGCTGTGTATACAAAATAGACGTGCCTCAGGGTAATTACCTAGAACAAAAACAAATTAATAAATTACAAGTAGGTATGACCAAAGAGCAAGTAAAATATGTACTTGGTAACCCAGTAATAAAAGACAGCTTCAATAATGATACTTGGTATTACGTTTATGAGTTCTTATCTGGTAAAGATGAAGCTTTTAATAAACGTAAAAAGTTGGTTTTAAGCTTTGATGGCGATTTACTAACCAAAGCAGAAGGTGACTTTGAAGTAGGTGAAAACTTTCACGTACCTATGGATCAGTAATACAAAACCTAATAAGCTCTAAAAGCATTAAAGCCCTGTATTGTTAAATACAGGGCTTTCTTATTATTGCTCGCTTATTTCCCTCTACCTAAAACTGGTAGCCATTAGCTTTACTGAGTAAAGCTGCAGCATCAATGCGTTCAAGTACACAATTTTTAACGTCTAACTTATTAAATACCAATACTTTATCTTTAGTTCGTCCATCAATGGTATTTCCTGCTCCATTAATAATCATTGAGATATATTCTGAATCAGGTAACTCTTTCAAGCCTCCACCATAACTGCACAGTACATCGGTTATATTTGATTCAAGCTGTGAATAAAATAGTTGTTGTTGTTTTGCTTTTTCATCCTGTACTTTTTGTACTTTAGCTTTGTATTCCTTAGCACGTTTTTTAACTTTTACTTTGGCTTGCTCAATAACTTCTTTACGTTTCTTTATTTCAACTAATTCTTTTTGATACTCAGCTTTTTCATCGTCGTCTAAATGCAGTTTTTCATAGTTTAAATCGCGTTCTTCGCGTGCTAAATCTCTTAACTCATAGGCAAGCTCTCGCTCTTGCTCTCTTAACTCCCGTTGATCTTCAGCATCAAAACGAATGTTTTCATTTATCATTTCAATAGCTATCGCAGCTTCTTCCATAGCCTCTTCAATGACTATTTCATAGTTTTCACCAAAGAGCTCTGCTCCTTCGTGCCCTTCAGAATTACGTGGCGGGCGAGGTACAACAGGCATAAGCGGCATCACTGGAGTATTTATATTGCTGTTGTGACCATAATATAGAACCCTGGCAACGTTCAAATTAAAAACAACACCTTGACCAGCTAAATAGTGACTTTCTATTCTTGCAAGCTGCGGTCCTTTATTATCACTTTGCTTTTTAACAGAGCTCTTAATAATGTCACTCATAATATCTAGTTGCTGATGCAATTTGTCATAATCAATTGCACTCGCATGACTGCTAAACAGTACTGATGCCAATGCGAGAGGTAAAGCCGCCTTATTAATATTTTTCATTTTTATTTCTCCTGCATAGGTTGTTCATAATTTGCTTTTTTAAGCATTGGTGAATTTAATGTGTTTTCAATTGATTGCGACTGTAAAGCATACTCAAGCTTTTGAAAGCGTAACTTTTGATCAATTGCATCTTCGTCTCGTTGCTCATTTACAAACTTAACAAAACTTGAAATATCTTCTTTACGTTCTTGTCTGGAGGCACTCATTAAATAAGTGGCAAGTTTTAAATTATTATCTTGTTGGTCATCTTTCATATCTGCAGCATAATTTGCCATAACGACCTGCTGTTCAGCGGCAAATTCTTTTAGACGTTGATTTATAAGTTGGTCAACATTCACTGGGTTTTGTTGAACACTTTTTCCACCAAAGTTAACCAAAAGTCCACTGTCTTGCATAACTAGTTCGACTTTAAAAATCACTAAACAAATAGCAAATATCGAAAATGCCATAGACAATGCTGGCAGCCCTTGCCATTGCCACCAAGGCTTTGAATCAGCAAGAAAAGTACTTTCCCGATCCCAAGTAGGTGTCGCTTGTTCTTCATAACAATGTACTTGTTGTTCAATAAAGCGTGCAGTAGCAAGGCGTTGCTGCATAGCTTCATCATCGGCAATATCCTGTTCAAACTGCATACTTTGCTCAGGGCTTAGCTTGCCATCTAACCATAACTTAAATTCATGGTCTTTATGATTTTCTGAATTAGACATAATCTACCTCCAAAACGCCTTTTAATTTATCTAACGCACTATATAAACGAGATTTCACTGTATTACTTGATATACCAAGCTGACCGGCTATTTCATCGAAGGTAAAGTGCTGGAAAAACTTTAGCTCAATAACGGTACGCTGGTTTATTGGTAAAATTTTCATCGCCGTAGCTAACGCTTCCGATTGTTGAGACTGTTTTATATTATTTTCAGGACAACTATCGCTAATATCGGCTTCTTGCTCTGGTTCATCATCTAGAGATTGATGAGGTTTCTTGCGCCGGTAATACTCAATACATCGATAATGTGCAATTCTAAATAACCAACTGTTAAATTTACTGTCACCACGAAACGAGGCTAAATTCTTAAAAACCGCCATGAAGATATCTTGTAATAAGTCCAAAGCATCATCAGGGTTACTAACCATACGTAAAGTGTAATTATAAATCGGCTTTTCATAACGCTTTAATAACGTCATCCAAGCAGATTTTTTCCCCTTTAAAGCAAGGCTTATTAATGTTTCATCGCTGCGTTCAAACAAAATATATACCTAGAAGGTTTGTCATTATTATTTTCTTTATTAATATCGATTTACTATATATGTAGGAAGGATTGAGAAAATAGTTTGAAAATTTTAAATTTTTTTTCAACTTTATATTTTTAACGGTTTTGCTCAAACAAATCAGTAATTACATTTGCCAGTAAACTGAAGGTTTCAGAGCGAAGACTGCCATTACGTTCAAGCATGGCTATTTCTCTGTAGGGATGCTTATTAAGCTTTTGTACGGTCAAATAAGCATGGCCTGCAATGCCTTTATTTATTGCCATTTCAGGTAAAAAGGTCAAACCATTATGATGAATCGTCATTTGTAAAAGGGTCGCTAATGAAGTGGCAGCAAAAGGATTTATTTTAGATTTGTTCACTAATTTACAAGCTGATAAAGCGTGGTCAGTTAAACAATGTTCCTCTGATAATAAAAATACACTTTCGTCAGGTATATTTTGATAATCTTCATCGCTTATTACTTGTTTTACTAACTCTTCGTTACCGGCTAAATAGAACTCATCGTTGCCCAAGTGGGTTTGTTTAAAGTTGTGATTATGTTTGTTATCAATCGGCAAAGCTAGAATGGCAATATCAATGTCACCATTAGCTAATTGCTTGAGCAATTCATCTGTTGGCGCTTCTTTAATAAATAATTCAATATCAGGCAATAATTCTGAAGTGGCAGATATCACATCAGTTAATAAAAATGGTGCGATAGTTGGTATACAGCCTAAATATATATGGCCTTTGCTAGTTAAGCCCTGTGACATTGAGAATTCGACTAAATCAGTGGCGCTATGAATTAACTGTTCAGCCATTTTTACTACTGCTTTGCCATGCGCAGTAAAGACAAAGCTTTTATGATCTCGCTCTATAAGCTGACAATCTAAAAGTTGTTCAAGTTTTATAACAGCACTACTAAGAGTTGACTGACTTACAAAACATGCATCCGCTGCTCGATGGAAGTGTTGATGCTCGTTTAATGCGAGTAGATATTGCAGATGTTTTAAGTTGGGTAAATGAGTATTCATCGATATTTTCAATCAAATTTACAATAGTAAGTTAATAAATTTAATCTAAAAATAGATTTTTTGCCAATAAAAAATTTACAAACCTAGATCCGTCTATAGTGATTTCATTCAATTTCACATGATGTAAAACATTAAATAAGCTGTTTTCAATAGGGATATTGTATATGCAGCGCTAAGCAAAAAAAAAGCCCATCGGATCCGATGAGCTCTTTAATTGAATTAGATTCTTTAAGGTTTATATAAGAATTTACGCTTTGTATAAATTCTTATATAACACTTTTTGAGAGCCAGATTCACAGCTACCAACAACTTTATAGCCATCATGGTCTTCAACATCGTCGTTTTCAACAACAATCAAATCAAAACTTTCTACACCGTTATTCGATATTTTTGTATGTATTTCATCTTTTAAATCATCACAATCTTTAATTTCTGCTTGTGCAGATACTGAGAATAATAATGCACTGGTAATTAATATAATAAGTTTTTTCATGGATGATTCCTTAAGTAAGTTGACTGCGGATATAATAACAACCTCAAAAAGTAATACTGCAATAGTTTGTTAGTACTTTGTTACTTTAATGTTAACAGCACTTTCCCTTCCATGGTTTTGCATTCCTCCATTGCTAAAGCTTTAACGCGCGAACAAGTTCACGCCAATCAAAGTACTCAAATCAACATTCCATCATCCTAGTTGCGGGAGGATAAGCACATCCTTGATGTGAGTCGACTTTATTGCCATCCATGGCAAGTCGACATTCCATCTTCCCTGATGTAAAAAAAAAGGCCAAGCGATGTGCTTCGCCTTCTTATTCGATAATGATTGAGCGTTTACATGAACGCGCCTTTAATCATCCAGTAAAACATGATTGATAATCCAGCACCTACCGGTAAGGTAACAACCCAAGAAACTACGATGTTACGCACAACACCTAAGTTTATTGCCGCAATACCGCGGGCCATACCTACACCTAGCACAGCACCAACCAGTGTTTGTGTTGTTGAAATTGGTAAACCAGTACCAGAAGCTACAACTACGGTACATGCTGCAGCAAGTTCAGCAGCAAAACCACGGCTTGGCGTTAAGTGAGTAATACCTTTACCAATGGTGGCAATTACCTTATGACCAAATAAAGCAAGGCCAGCAACAATACCAATACCACCAAGAGGCAATATCCACCATGCAAGGGCTGATGTAGAGGCTATTTCACCGTTACTACCTACAATTGAAACTACGGCAGCTAATGGGCCAATAGCATTAGCAACATCATTTGAACCGTGAGCAAAAGCCATACCACAGGCCGTAATGACCATTAGTACTGCAAATACTTTTTCAACGTTAATATAATTAGCTCTGCGGTTTTTAGACTCTTTAAACTTCAATCTTGAAATAAAGAACTTACCAATAATTGCTACACCAACAGCAACAGCTATTGCATACATGTACCCTTCAACGGAGCCAATATCTAAACCTATGTGCTTTAAGCCTTTTTTGATTGTCACTAATGACAATACAAAACCAGCTAAAAACATATATAGCGGAACCCATTTTTTAGCTGCGGCTAAAGGATTATCGTCATTAAAAATAAGTTTTTGTGCACTGTTAAATATCACAAAAGCGAACACCCCGGAAATCAGCGGTGTTATTATCCAACTACCAACAATACCACCAACAGAGGCCCAATCAACAGTATGTATTCCGACACCAATTGCTGAGAAGCCAACAATCGCACCAATAATTGAATGTGTAGTCGATACTGGCCAGCCCATATATGATGCGATAAGTAACCATGTACCTGCGGCAAGGAGTGCTGAGATCATACCAAACACTAAGAGCTCAGGTGTATCTATATAGAAGCTTGAATCTATTATTCCTTTACGAATAGTAGAGGTAACTTCACCACCGGCTAAATATGCACCGGCAAATTCAAAAATCATTGCAATAATTATTGCTTGTTTAATTGTTAATGCTTTCGAGCCTACTGATGTACCCATGGCATTGGCAACATCATTTGCCCCAATACCCCAAGCCATAACAAAACCAACAATGGCGGCAAAAATAACTAGGGTAGAACCGTAATTAGCTATAATATCCATTAGAATCTACCTTATCTTGCTAACATAATTTCTAGTCGAGCACCTACACGCTCAGCTAGATCTGCTAAATCACCAACCCATTCAATAATTTGATATAAAAACATTACATCAACAGGGTTCATACCTTCTTCAATAGCCATTAAAGCTCTACGAAGCTTAATTTGCATAAAGTCTGTATCGTCTTCGATAGAAGCTAATTCAATTATCATTTTTTCTACTAGTTTCACTTCACGGCCACGAAAACCAGTTTCTAGTAAATCATCTAATTCATTAATTGCATCTGCGGCTTGTTTTATCGCATCTATACAACGAGTTAAATAACTATTAAAGTCATCTGATAATGCTGCTGGAATAACTAATTGACGACCTAAAATTCGTCCTGAGATGTCTTTTGCTTTATTAGCAATTTTATCTTGTTGACTTACCAGTTCTAGAACGTCGGTACGCTGCACAGGCATAAAAATCCCACCCGGCAATTCATTTCGAATGTCGCGCTTCATTGTATCGGCAGCTTTTTCAAGCGAAGAAATGTCTTTACGAATTTTTTCAGCTTTATCCCAGTCACCGGCGGTACAAGCAACAAAGAAAGAAGGAAGTAGATCAGCACATTCATTTACTTTACGAATATGTTGTTCTAACGGCTTTAACGGCGATTTTGCAAAAACGCCAAGGATTGTATTTCCACTCATATTTTTTATCCTGCAACTATATATAGTGTTGCTTGTTAAAATCTTGGCAAATATACCCTATTTGCCAGATAATTTAAAAGTTTAACTTATGAAAAACATGCTATTTTTTCTAACATAACCCAATATGTATAAAAAAAACACAACTTGTTTTAAAACGGCTTAACTTTGCAACAAGTTTAGCTCACTTATTACAAAACGAATAATTTAAAAGTTGTTTTAAACTATTCAAATTTACTTAAATAATTAAAAAATTCCAGGTACATCCTCTTCAGATATATGGCGTATAACCTTGCCTTTAACAAAATAAATAATGTATTCACAAACATTTTGGCACCTATCACCGATACGCTCTAACGCTCGGGCAGACCAAATTACCGACATAATTGATGGTATCGAACGAGGGTCTTCCATCATGTACGTCATTAGCTGGCGCATTAATGCTTCGTATTCACGGTCAATACGACTGTCACTTTGGTGTACTTTTAATGCTGCATCAAAATCCATGCGTGTAAAAGCATCCAAAGTATCATGTAATGTGGTTAATACTAAACGACCTAGGTTGTCTAAGTTTAATAATAAATCTTGTTGTTTAGCGCTAAACTGTTCTAAGGCAACTCTAGCTATTTTTTCAGCTTCATCAGCAATACGCTCTAAATCAGCAATCGTTTTTATTATTGCCATCACTAGACGTAAATCACTGGCCGCAGGTTGGCGTTTGGCAATAATACGAGTACATTCTTCATCAATGGTCACTTCCATTAAATTTATTTTGTAATCACTAGATAATACTTTTCGAGCGAGCTCTTCGTTGTTTTCACTGACCGCTGTTAATGCATTTTTAAGTTGCTGCTCTACCATGCCGCCCATATTCATTACATTATTACGTACGGCATCAAGCTCTTGGTTAAACTGGCCAGAAATATGACGACCTGTATCAAAAGTTTCCATTTTTATTTCTCCTTAATTAACCGTAACGGCCTGTAATATAATCTTCAGTTTTTTTCTTTGCAGGTGTCGTAAATAAAGTATTAGTATCGCTGTACTCTATTAAATCCCCCATATACATAAATGCAGTGTGATCTGATACTCGTGCAGCTTGTTGCATGTTGTGGGTTACAATAACTACCGTGTATTTTTCTTTAAGCTCAGTGATTAACTCTTCAATCACTAAAGTAGAAATTGGATCAAGTGCCGATGTTGGCTCATCTAATAATAGTACTTCAGGTTCAATTGCTATAGCTCTTGCAATTACTAAGCGTTGTTGCTGACCACCAGATAAACCTAATGCACTATCATGAATTCTATCTTTTACTTCATCCCATAATGCGGCAGCTCGAAGTGATTTTTCACACGCTTCATCTAAAACCCGACGATTCTTTTGACCAATTAAGCGCAAGCCATAAACTACATTTTCGTAAATTGATTTAGGAAATGGGTTCGGTCGTTGAAACACCATACCGACTTTACGACGAAGCTGTGCAACATCGACATGTTTGCCGTAAATATTTTCACCGTGTAGATCAATTTCACCTTCAATCTTACAGATATCAACCAAGTCATTCATGCGGTTAATACAACGTAATAACGTCGACTTACCACAACCACTTGGGCCGATAAAAGCAGTTACTTTACCTTTTGGGATCTTCATCGAAATATTATTTAACGCTTGCTTATCACCATAGTGAAGATTTAAGCCTTTAATTTCTAGTGCAACTTGCTCAGCAGGTAAATTATTGACATCCACCGTTTGCTGGTTTTGCATTAATACTTCTGGAGTTACATTAATCATCGTAATTTTACTCTGTTCAAACTTTAAATTTCTGAATTTGTTTTGCTAAATATCATTCGGCTAAAATGCTGTAAGGCCTTACAGCCTTGCAGCGCTAATGTTCTAATGAACGATATTTTTCACGTAATTTGTTTCGAATAGACACTGCAGTCATATTCAGGCCAACAATAATGGAGACCAATAAAAATGCTGTGGCATACACTAACGGCCTCGCAGCTTCAACATTAGGACTTTGAAAACCTACATCATATATATGAAAACCCAAATGCATGAACTTGCGCTCTAAATGCAAGAATGGGAAATTACCATCAACGGGTAATGTCGGAGCCATTTTCACCACACCAACTAACATTAACGGTGCCACCTCACCGGCTGCACGAGCAATTGCTAATATAATTCCGGTCATAATTGCAGGACTTGCGATTGGCAAAATAATTCGCCATAACGTTTCAGCTTTAGTAGCGCCTAAGGCTAGTGAACCATGACGCATACTTGATGGAATGCGCGCTAATCCTTCTTCAGTAGAAACAATTACTACGGGTAAAGTTAATATAGCCAAAGTAAGAGCTGACCAAAGTACTCCTGGCGAGCCAAACGTTGGATTTGGTAACGATTCCGGATAAAATATTTGGTCAAGCGATCCGCCCACCATATACACAAAAAAACCTAAACCAAATACGCCGTAAACAATTGATGGAACACCAGCTAAATTAATTACTGCAATACGTAGTAGTTTAGTAAAACCATTATTGCCTGCATATTCATGTAAATAAATAGCAGCAACAACACCTAAAGGCGCGACAATAACGGTCATTAGCAAAACCATTAAAACTGTACCGAATATGGCTGGAAATACTCCACCTTCAGTATTTGCTTCTCTTGGGTCGTCAACTAGAAAGCTGCTTATATGACTGAAGAATTTTCCAACTTTTTCTAATACACCTAGCTGGTTGTTAAAGCTAACTTGCATAACCTGTTCAAGATTAATATCTACAAATTCACCGCCCATTGCTCGCACAACAATTTTGTCGCGTTGTACAGCGCTGCGCAATTCATTCAATTTTTCTTCTAAAGCAAGGTACTCATCATTAAGTGATTTTCTATTCTCTGCAAGTTCAGCTTTTAACTTACTCGTTAACTTGCCATCAATTTCAGCTTTGCGCTCTTTTAACCGAATACTCTCAAGACTATAATTAATTGCACCTATATCTGTTTTTTGCAGTTCGGCTATTTCATCTTGTAAATTGTTTACTCGATCTAAAAATCTATCAAGTTCTGTAATAGAAACTTGTTTGCCATCCATGAAGACCTGTTCGATAAAGCCATAAAAGTTACCATTAGTACGACGTTCAATAACGGCCACATTTTTAGGTTGGCTTTGCTTAGTTATTAATGGTTCAACAATCCAACGAAAATCTAAGCTAACTAATTCACGGTTACCGGTTTTAATTAAAAAGCGTTCAATAGTAACTGCATCTTTGGTATCAATATTTGTATGCGCTAATTGTTCTACAGGAATACGCTCAACATCATATACCTCTCCAATTACAGTGGAGGTAATGCCGCTTGGATCGACCATTTCAAATTGATGAATTTGTGCAGGCCAAAAGTACGTTAGACCACGCGATGCAATTAACCACAATAAACCAACAACTGAAATCAAACTAATTGATACACCTGCTGCACTTAGCCAAACCCAAGGAGAGCCTGATTTAAACCATTTATTCATGTCTATAATTCCTAAAATTCTTACAGCGAGCTATATTTTTCACGCAAACGCTGACGGACAAATTCAGCGAGCGTGTTAAAAATAAAGGTGAATACAAACAACACAAAGGCTGCTAAGAATAAAATTCGATAGTGTGAGCTGCCCACTTCAGATTCAGGCATTTCTACCGCTATATTTGCTGATAAGGTTCGCATCCCCTGGAATACACTCCAGTCAATTACAGGAGTATTACCGGTAGCCATTAACACAATCATAGTTTCACCAACTGCGCGCCCCAAGCCCATCATAACGGCGGAGAAAATCCCAGGACTTGCAGTGAGTAATACCACTTTAGCTAAGGTTTGCCATTGTGTTGCGCCTAAAGCTAGTGAGCCTGAGGTTAAATGTTTTGGTACTGAGAAAATTGCATCTTCTGCCATCGAAAAGATAGTAGGAATAACTGCAAAGCCCATAGCAATACCAACGACAAGTGCATTACGTTGGTCAAAATTGATACCTAAATCGTTCGTAATGTATTGGCGCATATCACCGCCAAACATTGCATCTTCAATAAATGGCGATGCTTCAAATGCTAACAAACCAGCTAGGATTAACACCGGTAATAAAATAATTGGAGCAAATGCTTCAGGTAAAATAAGTTTAATTTTTTTAGGCACTTTGTACCATGCGAATGCCGTTACAAATGTGGCAAACGGTAACAGTATAGAGAGTAAAAATACTGCAGGTAGGAACTCTTCAATAAGTGGTGCTAACCACAACCCGGCTAAGAAACCTAATATCACAGTAGGCAATGCTTCCATTAATTCGATGGTAGGCTTAACAGTTTTACGCATAACAGGAGGCATGAAATAAGCGGTATATATAGCTGCAGAAATTGCTATTGGCACAGCAAATAACATCGCATATAGAGCTGCCTTCATTGTACCAAAAGAGATTGGCACTAATGAAAACTTTGCCTCAAAATCATCTGAGCCAGATGTTGATTGCCAAATGTAGTCAGGCTCTGGATATCCTTCATACCAAACTTCTTGCCACAAAGCTGACCAAGTAACTTCAGGGTGCTCATTATGAACGCTAAAAAGCTCTACTGATTGACCACTACCAATAACTATTCCGTTTGCACGTGGAGCGATAGCAAAAGGTTGCTCGGCATTATCTAGTAACTTACCTTGCCAGAGTTTAGCTTCGGACGTTGTATAGTAAACACCTACATTACCTGTAGGTGTTACAGTATAAAAACTTTTACGATAGGTTTCTGGATATATAGCAGCAACAGTTTCATTAGCGCTAACATCAAACGAGCGAATTAATTGAAAGCTTCGACCGTTCTCGCCCGCAACTTCAAAGTACTGGTGTACTTTGCCATCACTCGTACCAAACAGCACAGAACTGCTCCCAGAAAGTAATGCCAAAGAAGTAATGTCTGCAGCAGATTCATAAACAGGATTAAATACGGTTTTAACAGGGACATCGTATTCATCGCTTAAATCAAAAATAGTAACAGCGTTATTTTCAACGGCAATTGCCATTGATAAATCAGGGGTTATCTCTACAAAATCTAGGCTTTCTACATCATCTTTAATTAGCTGAAATTCAGTTGAATACTCAGGGTCATAATTAAAATCATCTTCTGCGATGAGAGATGTTTTGAGCAGCCGATTATCATTGGTTAAGGCAACAACAACCGCGCGTTCTTCGGTCATTGCAAAGGCGAAAATTGATGAAGCCAAGGAAGAACCTGATGTGGCATCTTCATCAATCACAATAGGCTCTTCACCCAATGGATAACCAACGCTTGGGCTAATTGTTCGTATATCAGCAACAAAGTTAGCTTTGAATTTAGGCTGGATAACTCTAATTAAGCCATCTGAAGTTAACAATACATATTGATTGGTATTTGTTGTAAATACATCAAGTAATGTAACTTGTTCAGGGATGAGTTTTTCAGAAAGCAATAAATCACCGGTTTGGTGAGTATCATTGGCTTTTAATTGGTAGAAATTAATCTCACCATTGGTATTAATATTGAATGTTATTTCTTTTAACTCATCAACACCGACAGCCAAATTAGTTGCGGTTTGAGTTTCAATATTTGTTAATGGTTCAATACTGGCAGACTCAAACACCGGTTTTACTACCCAAACAAGGTAAGCAAATATCAGTACCAGTGTAAATAATACACTTACACCGCCAACAGAAATAAGCCACTTAGCCAGTGTATTTTTAACTTGCCTTGGCTCAAAAGATTTTGCAGAAATTGTCACTATACAACCTTAAAATAAGTGTTCTTTATTCGACACTAGAGATTATAAGACAGTTATGTGACAGTTTTATTACAACAAAGGAATAGTCGATATTTAGTCGTTCAATCTTCCCCCACCAAGCAAGACATATAACAAATCGCGGTCATTGGTAGCAACCTTAGTGTAAACATTATTTTCCTTAACGTTCATATACTAAAAGCATAATTCAGCTCGTAAATAGCACTTGCTGACCAAAGCCATTACTATCGTATTAATTTCAGTTTTATTATATAAAAAACAATAACTGTATCTCATCACGTTAAATCTCAAGGAGGATTTATGTCCAACTGCTTACACCTTGCCATTCCTGCGGGCGATCTAAATACAGCGATAACATTTTATTGCGACGTACTAGGTTGTAAAACGGGTAACCGAGAAGAAGGTCGCTGGATAGATATTGATTTTTGGGGCAATGAATTAACCATTCACCAGAGTGAAGAACAGTTGCCAACCGTACGACATAACGTTGACATGGGGGCTGTAGCAGTCCCCCATTTTGGTATACATTTACCAGAAAGCGAGTTTCAAGCGCTAAAAGAACGCATTAAAAAGGCTGGTGTTCCTTATTTAGACGAGCCTTATCGTCGTTTTGTCGGTACTGAATATGAACAAGAAACCTTTTTTATTGAAGATCCTAACGGCAATGTTCTTGAAATGAAAACTATGGTAAGCCCAGAGGTAATGTTCAAAGTAAATTGAGCAATACACTTATACAAGGGGCAATAAGTAATATTGCCCTTTAATTCACGTTTCTAAACCACACTTTTATTTCATTGTTTATTTTCACAATAAACATTTTTCATTTTAATCGCATGATTTTTATAGATATTAATGTAAGTTGGCGCATTCATTTTGTCAATGCTATCACATGATGAAATTTTAGTTTATATGAGCTTGGTTGCGGGCATTCCTTTATTTTTGATTTCCTTATCAATGCTTTTTGGAAAGGGAAAAGGGGTA
This sequence comes from Thalassotalea psychrophila, assembly GCF_031583595.1. NCBI lineage: Bacteria > Pseudomonadati > Pseudomonadota > Gammaproteobacteria > Alteromonadales > Colwelliaceae > Thalassotalea > Thalassotalea psychrophila. The sequence goes on along the minus strand of NZ_CP134145.1, from coordinate 1,318,938 downwards.
TTTTATGCTTTTACACTTTACGGAATAGGGACTGTAGTTGGTGTATAGAGTGTAGTCTTAGTCTTAAAATAATGATGTTTACTGGATTGGATTCGTTATTGCGTTGGTTGTTACGCGTTAGCCAAAAAAAACGTCATAACTAAACATAACAAGCTGTTTAACAAGGACAAAAAACAGTTTATGGATGTGTCAAAATCGCACAATCTTATGTAGACTAAGATTAAAACAATATGAATTAATCAAAGGCCAAGCAATGAATCTACCGATACTCCCTTGGAACAAGATAATCGGCGAAGGCGCCCTGATTATCGTAGCCGTGTACTTAGCGATATTCTTAGAAGGTATTTCACAAGACCGTGTAGCGAGGCAGTCAGCTCATACAGCACTGGCTCAGATGCTAGAGGAAATGCGAGAAGATCGAGCCGACGTTAACGAAATCCGTGCAGAGCAATTCGTGAGAGATAAACAATATCAAGCTTTGGAAAAGTGGTTTTCGAGCCCCGACTCTATACCTTTGGACTCAATGAAAGAAGCAATTGACGCAATATTTCTTGAAAATCGAACATTATATCCACGACGTTCTGCGTGGGCCACAATGGTTGCCGCGGGGCAATTGAGCAAGCTAGATGCGCCTGACTTGGTGGCACGTCTTGGTAATTTTTACGAGAGCAGAACAGCACGGATTATCGATAACGGCAATGATTTCGACGAAGGGCTAAATGATTTGGGACGCAATTCAGTCCCCAAAGTTTGGGATTCGGGTAATGCTCGACTGCTGACGACTGATGTTCGCGAGCTTGCTACTGTTCGAAATCAATTTCGCTACATTCATATCGGTTGGAACTTGTGGTATCTCGATGCTCTGGGCAACTATGGGAAAACCCTAGATTCTCTAATACTCGAAATAGAGTCATACCTCAAGAAAAACAACTTTGAAATGACTCCTTAGAATGACCATATCACATCACAAGCTTTGGCAACCTATTATAAAGCCATTTAACAGGTCGTTATATTTATAGGAGGTGTTGGGTGATAATAGTTAAAGGTATTTTATTTTTCACAGCAATTTTAATTATGCTGTATCCTTTTTGGGGAATTGTTGAACCTGCCTCATATTTAAATGAGCTAATTGAAACGTTTCCATTTGCTAAAGGTGCAAATGATGAACAAGTGTTGAAATCATCACTAATTCTTTTAATACCTAATTCTGCTATAGCAATCGCTCTTATTTTTTTAACTAAGTTCATATCAAAGCCTGGTTCTTATGGTTTTGCTAAAGTCGCTGCAATTTCTTTAATATCTTTTCCAATATTGCAAAGTTTAGCTGATATATTTATAGCTTCAGTGTTATCTCAACACGTACAAGATGCATCTGTTTCTATTGAATTATCAAGTCAAAAGTTATTTTACTTTTTATTCGGTTTAGCTATTTGGGGTATTGGCAAGTCGCAAAGTGAACATAACAAGACAATCAAATAGGAAATGCTTCTGGCAAAAAGCAAACGATTCTTGGATTCTCGCCTTCGCGAGAATGACATCTACAAATTGTGAGCAGTTACCGCTTCGTAGCTAGCCAGCCAATGTTGATAATCAATTGGTATCGCCTTTAACTCACCATTAATTGATAATACTAAAGAGGGAAACCCTCGTATCGGCATATTACTCACAAAATCTATTTCATCAATTAATTGCTGCTGTACCTCGGCACTTAGCATTTTCTGTTCAAACATCACCTCATCAAGGCCTAACTCAGCCGCAATGCTAACGAGTGTATCAATATTAGATGGGTTCTTTGCGTTTAAGTAATACGCTTGCTGAACCGCTAAATACATTTCTTGTTCAAGGTTATGCTGTCGAGCAATTAACATCGCACGACACGCGGGATAAGTTGAGCGTCTTGGCTGACAAGACGTCCAAAAATCATGATTGAATTCGGTGCCTAAATGCGTCGCTATTTTATGCCAGGTTTGTTGCAAAAAACTCTGCATATCAGTCGGCATTGGAACATTACTGTCTGGCGCCAAACCACCAACCTTGTATTGTATGTTTACCAGTGGTTGCAGCTGTTCTTGTAACGTCTGCCAAGCAGGCCTATATCCCCAACACCAACTGCACATCGGATCATATACATAATATAAAGTAGGTTTGTTCATTTCTAATCCAAGTTCTGGCTAAAAGGTTAACCTGAACAGAGCGCCGCCCAATGCGCTTTGTTCCAGTTTTACATTACCACCATGAGCTACCATAACTTGGCGAGTTAATGCTAAACCAACACCAGAGCCTTCTTTTTTAGTAGTAAAAAATGGCACAAATACCTTTTTAGCTATTTCATCTGCCACGCCTGCGCCATTGTCGGATAAATCTATAACGGCATGACCACGTTTATTTAAGTATGCATTCATTGTTACCACTGGGTTTGATACTTTTGTTAGTGCTTGTTCTGCATTTTGTAATAGGTTTATCAGCAGCTGTTCAATCATATCTTTATCTACATTAATATCTAATTCAGCGGGTTCTATATTTGAGCTAAAACTTATGTCTTTCTCTAACCATTGTTGGGTGCCCAGCAAAGTAACCTGGCTGAATATATCACTGAGTTTAACCATTTTTTTGTTTGGCGGCGGTAAACGAGTTAGGCGACGATAACTGCCAACAAACTTAGTTAAGCCATCGCTTCTACGGGCAACAGTTTGTATGGCATCAGACACATCAGCCAATGACTCAACCAGATCTGGGCGATCAATTATTTTAGCTTTTGCATCGTCTAATAAGTCGACTGCGGTTTTCGATAATGATGCTACTGGCGTTATACTATTCATAATTTCATGCGTTAATACTCGCACTAAATCTTGCCAAGCTTGCAATTGCACCACATCTAGTTCGCTTTGAATGTCTTGCATACTCAGTAACTTTTCTTGTTTACCAGCAGTAATTATTTGAGTAGATAAAATAGTGAGTTGTTGCTCCATGCCATCAACTTCAAAGGTGACTAAGCGGCGCTCTCCGGGTTGAACTGATTGTATATGGCTTGCAAAGTCTTCGCCAAACTGACGTAAATCGTCAACCTTAGTAACATGATTTGAGCCAAATAAACGGCGAGCGCTATTATTCCATAATGTTAAAACACCATCAGAGTGCACACTCATCAAAGGCACAGGCACATGTTCAACCATAGCTTTTAAATGCCTAAGTTCTTCTTCTTGGCTGGTACGTACCGCTTGAAAACGTTTGAGAATATCGGTAAAGGCATTGCCTAATTCACCAAAACCGGCCCCTAAACTTTTCAGCTCAAACCGTTGCGAGAAATCAGCATAGCGGGCAGCGTCTAGAAATCGAGCCAATTCAGCATTGGTTTTGGTAATAAAACGAAACACCATAATGCATTGTACAATTAAAAACAGCGACGTTAATAATGTTGCCGCATGATAACCCGGAGTAGTTATTAAAAATGTCAGCAATATCAGTGTCAGCATTATCATAACGGTGCGTAAAGCGACCATTAAAGAGAATTTTTTAAAACCCATGTTTCTCCATCCTTCTATAAAGTGCCGCACGGGTTAAACCTAAATCTTTGGCTGCATGACTAATGTTGTAATGATGCTTTTGCAGTGCCTGTTTAATAGCACTTTTTTCTAACCTATCAAGATTTAAATCATCGTTATCTACAGCGTTATTCGACAAACTAATTGGTGCTGGGGCAACTACATCACCGGCTTGATTGGGAGTGGGATCTAATTGAAAATCTATGGGCTCTAACTCGTGACCTTGCGACAGGATAATTGCTCTTTCAATAGCATGCCTTAATGCCCTGACATTGCCCGGCCAAGGATAACTTTCTATGGCAGCTAACGCACTTGCAGAGAGTGATTTATCGGACTTTTGGTATTTTTTAGCATACAATTTAATATAGTGATTAGCGATAACTTCAATATCATTACAGCGCTTTCTCAGCGGCGGTAGATCTATTTCTACGGTATTTAAGCGAAACAGCAAATCTTGCCTAAATTTAGACTCTAAACTTAAGTCTTGTTTACTTACATTCGTTGCGGTTATTACTCTTACATCAATTGGCACAGCTAAATTAGCCCCTATAGGCGTAACCATGCGTTGCTCGAGCACGGTTAATAATTTAGCTTGTAAATGCAATGGCAAGTTACCAATTTCGTCTAAAAATAAGCTGCCACCATTAGCTGCTTGTAACCGCCCTACTCGGTCCTCTTTGGCTCCGGTAAAGGCACCTTTTTTATGACCAAATAATTCACTTTCAAATAACGATTCAGATAGGGATCCTAAGTCGACAGACATAAATACTTTATTCGAACGTAAACTTTGAGCATGGATTTCACGAGCAATAAGTTCCTTACCAGTACCATTTTCGCCTAATATCAAAACATTAGCATCGGTTGGTGCAGTGCGTTCAATCAATGAAAATACAGTTTTCATTGCCGTTGAATTACCTAACAATGTTTGCCCTGAGTTTGCTCCACTGACTTCTGCCAACATTTTATTAGTATTTCTAAGAACTTTCGCCTCTGTTCTTGTTCGTCCTAACTGTACTGCCGACGAAAGCGTTGCGACAACCTTTTCATTTTGCCAAGGCTTTGCAATAAAATCGGTAGCACCAAGCTTCATTGCGTCAACGGCAACATCAACCCCACCATGGGCAGTGATCATGATCACTACTGCTTGTGGATCAATTTCTAGAATTTTTTCAAGCCACAAATATCCTTGTGCACCACTGCTTTCACCAGGTCCAAAGTTCATATCCAATAAAATGGCATCAAATTTTTGTTCACTCAATAAACGGGGAATGTTCTCAGGTTGGTTGCATATTTGCACACTAGAAAAATGTCTTTTAAGCAACAACTTACCTGCAACCAATATATCTTCGTCATCATCAACGATAAGTATTACACCATCTTGTTTCACATTACCCCCACACAAACCATTAACAACTTTATAACTGTTCATTATCGTACACCAACTGTTCGTATTCGTACAGTAGGGAATGTTCAATATCGAACATCTTACAAATAACACTAGTAATTACAACAACTTAAACAATGGCACAGTACTTGCAAAATCAAGGGTAGAGCAAAGCAAATTATCATGGCCAATTAAAAGCCGGACAATTTAGCTTAATGAGGACAGTTAAGTTATGGGCACAATTACACCAATGGAACAAACATCTAAAGGCAAGAAAGAAATCAAAATGCCAACTAAGAAAGCAAACAGCACTTCTAAAGCAGTGTCTGGTGCTGGCATGGACCGCAAGGTTACACGTAAACAAAACCCGTTAAAAAAATGGTCAGGGGTTGTGATCATCGCATTAGCTATTGTTTATTTGGGCTACCAATTCATTACATCACCTAGTGGTAGATCATTAAGTGTTGATCAAAATCGAATTGTGGTTTCAAAAGTAACCAGTGGTACTTTTGAAGACTTCATTCCAGTTAGAGGTCGAGTAACGCCTGCAAAAACCGTATATTTAGATGCCATTGAAGGTGGCCGGGTTGAACGCATTTTAGTTGAAGATGGTGCGGATTTAAGCAGTGGTGATTTGATAGTTGAGTTATCGAATGCCTCATTACAACTTAACGTTTTGGGTAACGAGGCCAGAGTTGCAGAGCAGTTAAACAACATGCGTTCTATTGAGCTATCACTTGAACAAAATCGTTTACAACATAAAAGCAACTTAGTAGACATTAACTACCAAATAAAAATGCTTACCCGTCAATTGCAACGTGAACAACAATTGGTAACTACCGGCTCAGTTGCGCAAACCAAGTTTGATGATACCAGCGACACTCTGCAATGGTACAAGAATCGCTTAACCATAACTTTGGAGAGCCAAGCTTCAGATACCCGTATGCAAAGTGAGCAGTTGGTGTTTTTAAAAGAAACAAGCAAACGCTTAGAGGGTAACTTAGAGATCTCTCGTAAAAACCTAGAAAATATGAATGTGCGCGCACCAGTAAATGGCAAATTATCAGGTTTCAATGTTGAAGTAGGTCAAAGTATTGGTCGTGGCGAACGCCTTGGTCAAATAGACACTCCAAACGATTATAAACTTACTGCAAATATTGATGAATTTTATTTGGGTCGAGTCGACTTGGGCCAAAAGGCTCAATTTGATAACTACCAATTAGTGATCTCAAAGATATATCCACAAGTACAAAATGGTCAGTTTGAAGTCGATTTCAAATTTATCGGAGAGCAACCTAGCGGCATTCGTCGCGGTCAAACTATTCAAACCAAATTAACCTTAGGAGATGAAACTAAAGCCCTGCTAATTCCTAACGGTGCATTTTTTCAAGACACTGGCGGCAACTGGATTTTCGTTGTCACCGCGGATCAAAGCCAAGCAGTTAAACGCACCGTGCGATTAGGTCGCAGGAACAGTCGCTTTATTGAAGTACTGGATGGGCTAGAAGAAGGCGAGCAAGTGGTGACTAGCCCATATAGCAGTTATCAAGACATGGACCGACTGAACCTTAGCAATTAAAACAGATAACAATGGATACAAGCTAAATTTTAAACGAATAACAACGAACTAAATAGGAATATTAATTATGTTAAAGCTACACAATCTTTCACGAGTATACCAAACAGACGAAGTTGAAACTGCCGCATTAAACAGCGTCAACATTGAAATAGAACAAGGTGAATTTGTTGCCATTATGGGGCCTTCGGGTTGTGGAAAATCAACCTTATTAAACATTGTTGGCATGTTAGATAATCCATCCGATGGTCAGTATATGTTTATGGACGAAGACATTTCAGGTTATAGCGAAGCTCAATTAGCTAACATCCGTAAACAAAATATCGGCTTTATTTTTCAAAACTTCAATTTAATTGAAGAATTATCAGTACAAGAAAACATTGAACTGGCGTTGCTTTATCACAACATTCCTGCTGCTGAACGTAAAGAACGTGTGGCTAAAGTGATGGATAAAGTAGGCATTGCTCATCGAGCTAAGCATATGCCAAGTCAATTATCTGGAGGTCAACAACAACGTGTTGCAGTTGCCCGTGCTGTAGTTGGCGATCAAGCAATGATCCTTGCCGATGAGCCAACAGGTAATTTAGACAGTGCCCATGGCCAAGAAGTAATGGAAATGCTGCAACAGCTGAACCAAGAAGGCACCACAATAGTTATGGTAACGCATAGCCCAGCACATGCAGATTACGCGCGTCGTACTATCAATTTATTTGATGGTCATGTGGTGACTGAAAACGTGCGTGCAGCTTAGTCAGTAAATAAAAGCAGAACTAATAAATGTATCAACAAGGACACTCTAATGTTTCGTAATTACCTAATTACAGCATGGCGCAACATAGTCAAAAATGGCATGTTTTCATTCATTAACATCTTTGGCTTAGCCATTGGTTTAATGAGTTGTATTTTGATCATGTTATTTGTACGTGAAGAAACGGGCTATGATCAATGGATTAAAGACAGCGATCGTTTAGTTAGATTACATACTGCATATGTTATGCCTGACAGGCCACCATTTTTAACAGTTAACTCAGCTGGTAAAATGATGGAGGCGCTACGAGATTATGCTAAAGGTGAGATTGAAAACGGTGTAAGAGTACTTAATTTTGGTACAACGGTTAGACAGAACAATGATGCATACTCAGAAAGGATAAACCTAGTAGACGGTAGTTTTTTTGATATTTTTGATTTGCCATTTAAGCATGGTTCTAAAGAAAGCTCATTTAAAAAACCTTATGATTTGGTCATTACTGAAGAAGTGGCGTTAAAGTATTTTGGTAAAACAGACGTTGTTGGTGAAACGATCACGCTATGTTGTTTCGCTGACGATCCGACTACATTATCAATTACCGGGGTGTTAAAAGATTTACCCGGTGCCACCCACTTAGATTTGAACATGATGGTTTACCTACAGCCATCGCTTTTTGCCGACCAACCTAATATTTTGGATACCTGGAATAGTGTCAATGTCATGACCTATTTTAAAATGCACCAAGGAGTGAGCGTTGCTCAATTGCAAGAGCGTATTGAGTATTGGATTAATAATGAAAGCCCTTTTGTGCAAATGTTTAAAGAAAACATGGGTGAGCTACCTAGCGACTCTAAACTCACTGATATGGTAAAACATCGCGTAATGGCCGTTCCAGATTTGCATTTACAAGCAAAAGAGCATGCCGGAAGCATGGGAGATGTCACTCCTATGGGCGATTTAAAAATGATATACACTTTTATCATCGTTGCGGCTTTAATACTGCTAATTGCTTGTATAAACTTTATGAACTTAGCTACCGCAAGAGCAAGTCAACGTGCGAAAGAAGTAGCCATGCGCAAGGTGATGGGCGCAAGCCGTAGACAAGTGGCAACGCAATTTTTAGGCGAAGCAATTGCCCTGGTGTTCATTTCCCTGTTATTTGCTTTGGTTGCAGTTGAGGCTGTATTACCTTTATATAATTCGGCTTTAAGTCGTGAGCTTGAATTACGTTTATTTGAAGATGCGGACTTAATTTTATCATTACTTGGCACTTCTCTTTTAGTTGGCTTGGGCGCAGGAATTTACCCTGCACTTTATTTGTCACGCTATTTACCAGTTCACATATTAAAATCAAGCAAAGGTGCAGAATCAAGCAGCTCATCAACCCTTCGTACTGCTTTAGTTGTATTTCAATTCGTCACATCAATATCACTCATCATAAGCACGGCAGTAGTTTACGGACAAACAGTGTATGCCAACTCAATGGATGTTGGCTATGAAACTGAAAACAAACTGATATTAAATATTAGAAGCGCTGAGAATTTAGAAAGTTTGAAACAAGAACTGTTAAATTTACCCGAGCTAAGCTCAGTGGTGTTTTCATCTGAATCACCAACTCAGGATAATGAAAATAACAATGGATTCAAGTTATTAGAACAAGATCAAGATGGATCGAATAGCCAAGGCGAGTTACTAAATTATCATAACATGGGCTACGGATTTTTTGAGGCTTATGATATTAAACCTATTGCTGGTCGGTTATTTGATCAGGCACATACGACTGATGAAATAAAACCTATAGCAAATGGTGATGACCGTATTGGCAATGCCAATGTGATACTAAATGAAACAGCAGTTAAAAAGTTTGGTTTTACAAGCCCACAGCAAGCCATTGGCAAAACTCTTGAATCTGACGTGTTTAGAGCGGGTAAATACCACCTAACGATTATTGGCGTTATCCCTGATATTTATTTTCGTTCCATAAAGTTTGGTGTAAGAGCTAGTGCCTATATGCTCAACCCAGAACGTTTTCGTATGGCAAGCTTATCGTTTAATACTAGAGATGTATCGAGTCTGCTACCAAAAATAGAAACAATATGGAAAGCTAACGTGCCTATGCAGCCAGTTGATATGCAATTTTTAAGTGAAATGATGAACGCGCAATATGCCCAAGAAATGGCACAAGCAAAGTTATTTTCAGCCTTCTCAATATTGGCAATTTTGGTAGCCTGTTTAGGGCTATATGGTCTAGCCGCTTTTACTGCAGAGCGTAGAACAAAAGAAATTGGCATACGAAAAGTAATGGGCGCAAGGGTAAGAGACATAGTTTCACTGCTTATTTGGCAGTTCTCTAAACCAGTTATCATCGCAATGCTGGTAGCCTGGCCAATATCAGCTTATTTAATGCTGCAATGGTTGGAAGCTTTCCCTTATCGAATAAATACATTTTGGCTATTGCCTATTTGCTTAGCCGCAGGCGGTGGTGCGTTATTAATTGCTTGGTTAACTGTCGGCGGAAATGCGGCAAAGGTAGCCCGTTCAAATCCGATTAAAGCGTTACATTACGAATAAAAACGCTTAGCACTTAAATAACAAATTGAATAAAAATTAAATAGTTACAGATACATTAAAGGAACACCTATGTTTCAAAATTATATAAAAATAGCACTTCGCGCATTAGCTAAAAATAAACTTTATGCGGCGATAAATATAATCGGCTTAGCCATTGGCATAACCGTATATTTATTCGGTGGCATTATTGCCGAATATGAACGTAATCATGACACTATGTATAAAAACCATGAGCGCATTTATACCGTCGGCTCTATTATGTCTCCTACGGCAAATATTGGTGTTAGCCAACTCGACAACACTTACTCGGCAATGGGGCCTCTAATTGGCGCTGAACTTGAAGAACTTGAAGCGTTTGCCCGCACTATAAGACGTGGTTATTTATTAACAATTGGCGATGATCATTTTCATGAAACGGTAAAGTTTGCTGACAAAGAGCTATTAACCATTTTTGATTTTAATTATCTTTCAGGTGATTCCAGTGCATTGGCTGATCCTAAAGGCTTAGTATTAACTCGTGATACAGCAATGAAATTTTTTGGTCGAACGGATGTTGTTGGTGAAACAGTTATGCTTAATCACGAGTTCGACTTACACGTAACGGCGGTTATTGAAGAAGTACCACAAAATAGTCACTTTAATTCATCTCTTATCAGTGGTTCAGTAACAATGTTTGCTCCATTAGAAGCACTGAACCGAATAGATGATTGGGATTTGGCTGGCAATTGGAACAACATTAGCGGCGGTAATCAAGTTTATGTAATGACTAAAGAAGTTATGCCACTTACAGATTTAAACCGTAAATTAAATGCAATATTTGACCGTCACGTTGAACCAGAGATGAAAGAAAAGTTTATGACGTCATTAAATGCCCGCCAACTTAAAGATACCAATGCTGCATTTTGGGACATGGTTGGCATGCCGGTAATTGAGAGCATTCAAATATTGGGTGTGTTAGTACTCATAATCGCCATTGTTAATTACACTAATCTTGCCACAGCGCAAAGCATAGGCCGTGCCAAAGAAGTCGGTTTACGCAAAACATTAGGGGCTGGTCGAGGCCAGTTAATGACGCAATTTTTAACAGAAAGCATGACCATAGCCTTTATATCTATGATTTTAGCGATTGTGTTTTTAGAGCTACTAGTGCCACTGTTTAATAATGCAACCGATAAAGTTGTAGTCATAGAATATGTTGCTTTACTGCCTTGGTTATTAGCCACAACTGTTATTGTTGGCCTTATCGCAGGTGCTTATCCAAGTTACTTAATAACCAAAACCACGCCTATTGATGCATTACGGGATGTAAATGGAAAGGGCGCAAAAGGTAACCTTTTCCGTTCAATAATGATCGGCACGCAATTTATGTTGTCTATTTTTATGCTTGCTCTGGTAATGATAGTATTTTTTCAAAATGAAAAGGTTCAACAAAGCAGTGATATTTACCCCAAAGATGAAGTGTTAGTGCTTGAAAAAACATCGGTAGAGTCGATTCGTAAAAGAGAAAATACACTACGCAATGAATTACTGCAATTAGATGATGTAAGCAGTGTAACGTTTGCGGCACAAGTGCCATTTGAACAAAGCAACAGTCAACGTGAAGTGAGTAGAGTTAAAGGCGATGAGAACAGTGATGTACAAGCAAATATAAATGAAGTAGATCATGATTTTTTGAAAACCTTTGACGTACCTTTAGTTGCGGGTAGAGATTTTTCAAGAGATGTTCTTGGCGATGAACGACGCGATGTTGAAAACCGTAGAGCCAATGTCATCGTCAACGTGTTATTAACTAAGAAACTCGGTTTTACTAGTCCCGAAGATGCTGTTGGACAAACATTTTGGGGTGAGCCAGGCGAAAAAGAAGCATTTCAATACGACATTGTCGGCGTAATGGAAGATCAAAACTTGTTAGGTCTGCATAATAAAATGAAAGCGTGGATTTTTATTAACAACCCATATCCACATCGCTATGGCGCAATTCGTATTCGTAAAGGTGCATCAGCAAACATTATTTCAGAGATTGAAGAAGCATGGAAAAGAGTATTACCTGACTACCCTATTCAACATAAATTTTTAGATGGTTTATTTAATCAAATTTATCAAATTTATAAAACTATGAATGGCGTGTTAGCTGGCTTTGCTGGTCTAGCGTTACTGCTAGCATTAATAGGATTATTTGGCTTGGCTGCATTTATGGCACGCTCTCGTACCAAAGAGATAGGCATTCGCAAAGTTATGGGTGCTTCACTACCTCAAATAGTTAAATTGTTATTATGGCAATTTTCTAAGCCGGTAATGTGGGCCATTATTTTTGCCCTGCCGTTAGCGTACTTTGCCTCAAACATGTATTTACAATTTTTTGCAGAGCGCATCGATATGCAAATCCCTATCATTATAATGTCTGGAATTGTTGCTGTAGGCTTAGCTTGGGTTGTCATTGCGTTACACGCATTTAAAGTGGCAAGGCAAAACCCAATAACGGCACTACGTTACGAATAAGTAGCAGCTCTATGAGAAAAGCGTAGTAAGGGGGCGTCACGCAATGTTAAGCGTCGCCCCTTTTTTATTTAGGTTCTTTAAAGATAAAGAATACAACGCAGGTAGCAGTAAAATATCGGCTAGTAACGCTGCGACAAATGTAACACTAGCAATAACTCCCATATCATTAATTGCAATAAGTTGATTACTTAGCATAGATAAAAATCCAGCGACTAATGCCAATGTAGTATACATAACACCTTTACCGGCATGATCTAACATAGTTTGGATTTGAGCTTGCACAGACAACCCTTGTTTGGCTAAAAGCCTCAATTTTGTCAGTAAATGAAAGCTATTATCAACCACAATACCAATAGCAATAGCTAATACAACTGCGGTGCCAATTCTTACTTTTATGCCCGTAAATGCCATATAAGCTAGTGGGATCAAAATGGGCAAAAAATTTATAAGCACGGCAATTATTATTAAACGTTTTTCTTTCAAAGCGACAATAATAATAGGGATTATGATCACAAATGCCGTACATAAAGTTATGATCATATCTATCAATATTTGATTCATTCCTTGCTGGGCAAGCCACCACTGCCCTACTATATTGACCTTAAACTCGCTGCCTAAATGCTGTTCAGCCAGGTCTTGTATTTGTTTTGTGTACAACATTGCTTGTTTAGAACCAATATCAGAAATGCGAACCTGCAAGGCCGCAACGGTATTATCTGCATTAATCAATTCAGTAAGGTTTATCTGCTCTGCGGGCAAGCTTCTCAGTTGCTTGATAAAATGTTGATATTGAAGTTCATCATTTTTATGCGGTAAAAAATTAAAAATAGAACGGATTGAATCGGTATGCTCTAACGCTTTAATTGCAGTTATAAATGTGCGGATTTTTTTAACTGAATTATTAGTAAATACGTCCTCACCATCAACTCTTGTGATGCTAATATCTGGCCCTAAAAAACCGCTGAACTTTTGCTCTAATAATGTTTGTGCAACGCGTACAGAGTGCTGTTTTGCTAGCTCTTCGTTAAATTTTTGTTCTATGTTTATATAGTTAAAACTAAGCAAACAAATAACCACAGCGCCGCCTGTACAGCATAAGATCCTATACGGTTTCATCAACGCAAAATTAGCTAATGTATACATTAAGGTAACCACCTTATTGCTAAAATAATTGTCTATAACCTTAGGTTTTAAAGCAATGTGTCGCAGTAAAAATGGAATTAATATTTGGTTAGCAAGCCAAAGCTGAATAACAGCAATAGCAACTATTAGACCAAAATTTTGAATAATAACTAGCTTTGCCATAAGCAAAGAGAAGAAACCGGCAGCAGTAGAAATTGAAGTGTAAAAACAAGCTGGTGATGTACTAAATAACATTTTTTCAATGGCCACTTCGGTACCATTGTCTTGTGAGTAGTTGCGTAGAAAAGCCAGAATCATATGAATAGCATCGGCAACACCTATAACCAGAATTATGGCCGGAACCACACTATTGATTATGGTTATCGGAATATTTAACCAGCCCATAACACCAATACAGGAAACAATCACCAGAAACACTGGCGTAAGTACAATCAATAATACCCGCCATTGTTTTAGCACTATATAAATTAGCAACGCGACAAATAATGTAGTTAATGTTGTTGCAATTAATTGATCAATTAATATCTGCTCGGCATAAGTTGCTTCAACAACAGAAACACCTGATTTATATACTTGAGTGTTTTCAGATAAGTGGCTATTAATTTGACTTTCTATGTTTTCAATAATTAATTGCCGTTGCTGCAAGTCACTTAACGGCGGAATAAGCTTAACCGCTAATAAGGTATGTTTTTGGTCTTTTGATAACAGCAAACGATATTCATCAGCATTATTAGAGATTTGCTGCAAACGTTTTTGCAATTCAACCTCATTATTAAAAATTTCAGGGGAGAACAGAGGAATTATTTTTAACGCTGACGAATTATTTTGCGATGGAACGTTAACTAAGCTCTCTAAAGTAGTTAAACTAAGTACTTGTGAAACACCGTTAACGCCTTTAATTTGTAGTGATAATTTGTTTAATGTTGATACAAAAGGAGGCTGTAGAATATTTTGTTCATGCAAAATGAAAATGACATAACTACCAGAATTCTGACCAAAGGTTTGTTCAAATTTCTGGGTTATTTGATACTGCGAACTTTGCGTAAGGAAAAATGGTTTAAATGAAAAGTCGTAACGAAGTTGAAAAATCCCCAGGCTTATTGCTAACCAAAGAATAAAAAAAGACAGCATGATTAAAGACTGATTTTTACCAACCAATTTTTGAAGATTTAGATAATTTTTATGAACCTTTGTAGAGAAATCCATACTCAAATTAATCTATGTTAAAAAGTTCCTGCAATTGACCAACATTTTCAACAGTTTTCAATTCTATTTGGCCAAAACTGATCCCGTACAATTCTTGCATCTCAATAATTAATTCAACTAAGGTGAAGGAATTATCGACTAGATCAAGCATCTTAGTTTTTGCATTAATTTGTTCTGCAGGGCAAGCTAAAATATTAGCCATGTCTGAAAAAAACTGTTTTTCATCTACCATTTTTCGTCTCCTTTCACTAATACTCAGTTCAATACCAAGTCCATTAATTGTCTGCTCATTTTTACTGGTTAAAATGAATAACTACTGCGTTATAAAATCTTTAAGTAGAGTAACTACTTATAAAATTTTATGCCTTGTATTTATCCCTTTTTCCTCACTTAAAAGTAGATCACATAATTAATGGAGTTGGTATAATATCCTAAGCTGTAAGCATCATTGAATCAATTCTATCTTGATATTCATCTGTTACTTTAAGGTATGCATCTCTGTCAGCCTGCATAAAGCGCTTAATTGTTGATTGTACTTCATTAACGCCATATTCAGCTTCCATGTCTTTAAGTGCTTTTCGTACCCATTTTAAGTGCCATACTTCTTCACCAATAATAGTATCTAATGTTTGAAGTACAATTTTGGGTTGGGTAATTATTTTTTTATGATGTGAATACTGTTCAAACACCCTTAGTTCAAATACGTGGGTAATGGCTAGTACTTCCATTAAATTAGATGGTAAGCCTGCAGCTTTTAAATAATAATCTTGGTAACTGCGTTCAAGTTTGATTGGCTTCATATCCAGCTGTTGTAAACAATCGGCCCAATATCTTGAATGCTGTGCTTCATCGGCAAATTGTTGGGTCATGTTATGTTGGATAATACCTGGTTTCATACTACGCGCTAGTTGACCAAAAAATAACGCACCTGATATTTCAGATGTTCGATAAAAACTCAATAACCAACGAATATTTTCATTTATATTCATATTGAACTCCTTTGACAAAAGGCCACACATAATGCGCCTGCATTATTAACAATACACTTATAGCGCAATTGCCAATAAGGATGATTGACAACGGTAGCCAGACCAGAAATTGCACTTGGCTCGTCTATTTTAAAATCAATTAAACCTAACTCTTCATTGTTCATTGTGGCTTTAAATAACGCTTCTTTAACCGTCCAGAGGCGAACGAACTCTTGTTCAAATTTTTGACCGCTTAACGTAGATAACCATAACTTTTCAGCATTATTTAAAAACCATTCAACCATTGTAGGCTTAACGTCATGCCAGACTTCAAAATCTACTCCCACGCCAGTAACATCATCCATGGCAATTGCTATTGCTAAACCGTCGTTATGAGTAAGTGAATATGATTTATTAGGAAAGCTTATTTGCTCTGTATCCAAGCTTTCGTTGTTTTTATGTAGCAATACTTTTAACGCGTTACGGCCCTTTAACCACTCGGCTTTACGCGACTGCGTGGTGAAAGAATCATAGTGTTTGCGCTCATTAATGCTTAATTGTGCTAAAGGCAATTGCTGCTTGCACATTTCAACTAACACCTTTTTGCCTGACCATTGACTCAACATTTTATCCATGCGTTTTCATTCCTTGCTTGGTAACTTTAGATGAGTGTTTGTTAGTCGTTGTTCTGCCCCATTTATTCTCGATTAAATAAGAGCAAACTTTAGGGAGAATTTTTTTTACGCTAAAATTAACACTCACATTAGATGACGCGCGAGTTCTTTCATTTTTAACCACTTTGTTTGCGTATAATTGTTGGCTAAAAGGAGCCATAACGGTAAGCGCTTGGCCTAAAATACTACCTAATGATTGCGTACCGTCAATTAGCTTTTTAAATGCAAACCAACTGGCAAAACGAGGCTTTAAAATTCGTTTTTTCACAAATTCATCATATAAATTGAACTGTGAATACACCTCATCAATCAAGGTGCCTAATGCCAAGGCGTGATCATCATCTATTGACGAATGAAAAAATCCTCGGCTTTCATTCAGTAATAATTGGCCACACAATTGAGCTGATTGATCTCTTGTTGTTAAATAAACTTTTGTCGACTCTTCTCCAGGCATCACTGCTAATAAACCATAAAACAACAGCCGTAAAGTTTGATGAAATACGTTATATTGATTCACTTCGCCTAACTCATTATCGGCAACTATGGTGGCCACACGCACAATTTGCCAAGGCAAAGAAGTGAACTCTTCAATGAGTAATACTTCAGCGTTATATTTTGACCATTCATAATGATTGGCAAATTGTGGCGTTGGCTGAATAGGCAACTCATCAATAACTTGAGTATCTAATCCGGCAGCATATAAAGTGCTAATTAATGAAATACATTTCAAGCTATTACATCGTTGTGCAAACTTTAAAAGTTTACGTGTTCCTAAAACATTTACTTGATAAGCATCATTCTTTTCTACGGCAAAATTAGTCACTGCTGCACTATGGATAATATGAGTAATAACTGTTGGATTAATATCAGAAAATACTTTCTCATCAGTAAGGTCGCCATAAACAAATTTACAGCGTGAATCCTCTAATAGAGATGCTAATCGCTGTTTTTTAACAGCTATAGACTGTACAGATGATGCTTTAACCCACAAACACAATTGCATATTACTATTAGCCAGCAGGTAGGTGGCAATTGCATGACCAAGATAGCCATCAGCGCCAGTAATTAAAATCATACCTTTACTCACCTTCTTACTCATGACTTGCTCCCAAAGGCCAAACTGATACATCCTTTCCATGCTGTTGAAGCAATGCAAATAACCACCGCTCTAATCCAAACGCAACGCAGGCAGATTTAGCCGGTTTATCAGCTAAAGTAATGTTGTAACAGTCCGCAAAAAAACTGCGATGATTATTTGTAGATGCAATTGCCAGCCCGTTGTCTAAACACAACTCTTGCTTTACAGGTTCAACAAGTTGGCTTATCGCTTTAGTATCATGACAAGGGTCAAAAAATGGGTCGGTAGCCTGTTGCCAAGTTACTTTAAGTTCTAGCTCGTTAACGAAAGAGTGAATAAACGCTTTTGCACTTGCGAGAAAATTTTCAATACCTGCAGAGTCTGAAAAGCAAACAATTTCTCGCATATTAAAGTTCCATTGACGCTGTAATGGCGCATAGTATTCTTCACGGCGGTGACACATACATTTGGTAGTTAAGTATGTGGTTTTATCAAGATTTTGATCTTTAAAACGAGGATAAAAGTGATAACACGCAGCCGGCGTTAATACCTGCTTAGTTGCTTGCCAATCAACACTCTCATTTACTGTACTTTCTTTTTGGCTTGCACTTGTTGAAGACAGCTTAAACTTATGTAGATTATTGCTTTGTAGTTCAGGTGTGTGCGCAAATGTTGCAAGATGAGGGAATGACTCACAGTAACCTGTTGGTGCAAGATCTTGCACTGAAATGAAATTTGGAAATAAAAATTGCGTGGCATTAAGATCCTCTGCCCATTGTAAAATACGCTCATCTAATAGGTTCAAGCATTTCAATAAATTACCAGACAGTGCCGCATAGCCATCCCTGTTCCATTGCAGATCATGGCATTGCAGATCACGCTGTTGCAGATCATGCCTGTGCTGCTCATCTAATTGTTCAGCACTATTAATACCCATCCCCATTTCAGCACACATCACAGGCCTCCAAGGTATAAAATGTATTGGCTATTATCGCAATAGTTTTAAAACAACCTGGCATTAGCTGCTCAATAGTAATTCTGTTACCACTGCTTTGTTCAAGTAATAGTAATAGGTCAAGCACTTGAAAAGATGTTATCAATCGATTTTCAAGTAAAGGCGTGGCATTACTAATGCTAGTAAAATCTTGACTTGGATTAACACGCTGCAAACATTCACGTACTAATTTTTCTGCTGCTGTTTTATTCATGCCACATCTCCAAGTAATTGTTGTTGATAAAGCCATGCCAGTCTTTTATGTTGGATTTTATCTCTGTGCTGTTGAGCAGGTTCGCTATTAAACACGGCCATGCTTAAACCAGCACAATCGCTTAAGCCGGCGTCAAAATACGCATCAGGGCAATAAAATTGCTTCCAGGTATTATGTAAAAAGCCATTCAAGTGTTGGCTTATTTTCAGTAACTGTTGCTCATCAATACTATCTTGTAGCTCCTGCAGCCAATATTTTAAAAAGCCTAAGCCGAAGGCTAAATGGCGAGATTCTTCTAAATGATGTAATCGGTTAATATCGCTAACAATACCAATAACACTACTATCGCTAGCAATTTGGCGGTTATACTCATCAACAATGCTTTCAAAAATATAAATTCTGGCAAACAGTAATAACAGTTCTATTTCCCCCTCACCTGGAGTCCCTACTTCTAGAGCACGCAACGGATAAATTTTATTGGCATACTGAGAACAAAAACGAGAGAAGTACATCATGTGTTTCGCTTCTTCTTCAATAAAATGCAATAAATACTCTGACATTTCTAATGATGGATAATTAAATAAATGACTGCTCACCGCGTTAATCAAATATTTTTCACCGTGCACATTTAAACTGAAAAAATTTATCGCTTCATAAAAGCTTAAACTCATTTGCTGTTGTTCAGTTAATTCATGCCATTGCTCAGAGCCAAATATTGAGATTAACTCAGGTGAAAAACACCATTGATTCTTAGGTAGCACCTCAGGCCAATTAAGCGCATCAGGCGTTAGAAATTGCTGCTCAGACATTTGCGTTAACTTTTTAAGTTGGGTAGTAAACTTTGCGCAATTCATACTTTTTCTACCACCATACATTGCCAATTACTGCCAAAACCTGCCATAAAAACTAGTACCAGATCACCTTTATTTATTTTCCCGCTGTGATCAAGACGCGCTAAGTTAATAATATTATCGCTACTGATCACATGGCCCACTTCAGCTAATGATTCAAACCAAGCTTTTTGCTCATCAATACCTAAAAGGCTGGCAAGAATAGACCAAGCTTTAGCATTGGTATTTTGTGGTACCACCCAGTCAATGTCGGCAACTGTTTTATTTATTTGTAGTAGGGTTTCGCTAATTAACTGGTGTAAATAAGAGAAGTAACTACCCACGGTTTCATCATCACTGGCAAGTACCTGTGCACCATTAGTAATATGCTTAACCGTTAAAATTAGAAAACCCTGTGGTTTTCTTGAAACTAAACAAGCCGCACCGCCGTCTGAAATTAAATTATACGCTTGCTCGTAATAAGCATTTTCAGGGAAGTTATCGGCACTAATACATAAAATATTATTGATATTTTCCTCTGCAGTTATAAAGTTGTTGGCAATACGAATACTACCGAGCATACAAGTGCACGCTTGCTGGGTAAGGCCAATAACAAATGCGTTTTCCATACCAAACTCAACTTGCAATTTACTGGCAGGAAACACCATCAAATCTTTCACATCTCGGCTGCTTTCAAACGCATCATTTTGATGATGATTAGCATTTAGCGGTAAGCAATTTGCGTAAATAATACAATCAATCTCAGCCGTATCTATTTGACTATCAACAAGTGCATTACATGCTAATTGATAAGCAGTTTCACTCTCAGCACAAATAAAATGTTGCTCAAAACCTGATTCTTTAAGCGCTTGAATAGTTGAAAGTAAAACACCTGCTTGTTCAGCTTGTTCTATTGAACGACGTTCACTGCCTAATGAGTAACCCAATTGTTGTAAATAGCTATCAGACATAGTTATCTCCTATAACAATCTTTTAGGAATAAAGCGGCCAGTTGTACTCATATAGCACTGATATTGGCGACCAAACACTTGTGTTAACCGTGTTTCTTCACGTTTAGCCGTAAACGTTAAAACAAGACTGCTGTATACAAAGCATCCTAATAGCAAATAATGCGGAAATAAGCATAAACTTGCGCAAAAAGCTAAGATAAACGCAGAGTAAAACGGATGCCGTATGTTTTTATATGGTCCCCAAGTAACCAATTCTTGTGGTTGGTCATTTACTTGATGCCATAACGCTGGCTTAAACTTATGGACGTGTATAGTGCTGGCGATAAGACCTATTGATGCAATACTCAATATTGCCGCGCTTATTTGAGTTAATTCAAACAACTTTAATGAACTTACACTTAAGCTTGTTAATACCTCAACAAAACCAAAGATTAACACCAATACCGCAACCAAAAATGGTAGTGCTGTAATACACCATCTAAGGTTAAATGAACCATCACGGCGAAATATGATAAACGGCAAGCTGGCAATTAAAATGAAATTGATCATTACCATAACAAAAGATACGTTACTCATAATTAGCTCCCTTGTTGTTGTTGTTGAATAATTTGCTCAACCTGCAAGCGCTTAATTTTTCGAGTAGTTGAACGTGGTAAATTTTGAGCAAGCACAATGACTTTAGTTGGCCGCTTCCAACTCACCAAGTCTTCACTGCGCTGCTTGATAACCTGCTGCAGTTTTTGCTGCAAAGCATGTTGGTCTTGTTTGAACTGTTCGCTTAGTTGTTCGCTGGCAACCAGCACGGCACATACTTGTAACCTACCTTTGTTTATCCCTTCATTTGCTTTTAGCGCTACAACGCAACCCTCTTTAATATCAGGATGAGAAAACAGCTGAGGCTCAATTTGCTCTGGTTGTAAATTTTGACCATCGGCTAAAACAATGGTGTTCTTCTTTCTACCGGTAACATAAAGAAAACCTTTTTTGTCGATATAACCAAGATCGCCGGTGTGCAACCAGCCTTGTTGATCAATCGTTTTGGCCGTTAATGCTTGATCGCCAAAATACCCTGCCATTACATGATGACCACGAGTAAGAATTTCACCAATAGCATAAGTATCTAATTGGTTTTTTTTGTCTATTTTAACTTGGCAACCTGGGATAGGTTTACCAACCGAGCCATAACGGTTTTTATAAGGCGTGTTGGCGCTAATAACAGGGCTGGTTTCGGTCATGCCATAGCCTTGATATACGGTAAAACCAAGATCAGTAAAAAACCTTAACGTGGCTTTATCTAATGGCGCGCCGCCACAGACAAAATGTTTAAACTTGTCGCCAAACTTTTTATGCACCTGGTGAAACAGTTTTTTTCTTAGTACTAAGGGAAGGTATTTACTGATCTTTAACAACGACTTGAACAGCAGTTGTTTTGCTTGCGATTGTTTAGCAACTTGTTGCAAAATCGACTTTTTCATCAACGATAAAAACAGCGGTACCGCAATTAAAAACGTGGCGTTTTGAGTGCGCATTGTTTTCAAAAGATCGTCAGGAATTAAGCTATTTAAATAGCAAATTTGCCCTCCCCCCCACAAAACGCCTAACAGCCCGGCAGACAGTTCTAATAAATGATGCAATGGTAATATAGACACACACACTTCGGCACCGTCGGTTTTCATCAGTCGATTTAAATTTTCAACCTGACCAACAATGTTTCTATAAGTGATCTCTACGCCTTTAAACTTACCAGTAGTGCCTGATGTGTAACAGATCACGGCTTTACTGTTTAATTTAACTCGTTGTTGATATTTGCTTAACGAAGTAATAGAAGGTTCGAGTGATGTTAACTGGCTTTTATAACATTCAAGTTCAATTACGAAATTAATTGCGCTCATTTGCTTTTGCAGTGTTAAACCTGTGCTTAGCATTTTGCTAGAGGCTATAAGCGCTTTCGGTTTGGCATCAGTTAAAATTAGCAGCAGCTCGACTTCGGTTAACTGCGGATCGATTGGTACCACAATTGCGCCACAAGAAAGGATGGCTAAAAATGCGATTGCCCAATGTGGACGTGCTTCACTTAATAGTGCTACTCGACTGCCTCTGCGTATGCCTTTAGCAAGCAATAACTTAGAAAACTGCTTCACCTCATCAGCCAGTTCGGCATAGGTGAATTGATCATCAACGTTCAGCTCTCCACCTAGCAAATGACCTGATAAAGCCATTTGTGTGGAAAATTCATTTGCCTTTGCTTGCAAAGTAGCAGCAACATCAACTTTAAATTCTGATTGCGAGTACTGCTCTAGTTTATCTACCAATAATGCTGTTTTCATGATTTCACCTTCTCCTAATAAGCCCATGCCCATTTTGAAAGTTCGATAGAGATCAAATTTCTTAGTCAAAATTTAATCTCCTTTAATCAATATTCAGTATTAGACTGCAGATTTTGTGCCACATAAACATAGTTCAGTAAGTTATTGTTTTTAAAGTAATGTTCTAGATTTACATTAGCAAGCAATGTGAACATCACGTACATTTGTGTACTTTTTAGCACATAAATGTACTTTTAATCGCAAATAGTCGTTATTACCGCGGCTAAAGACTATCAGTACACTCGCCAGTACAAATTAATCCAAGCACCTTTAAGCATACAAATTTGCATAACAACATAGCAATTATGTACAACCTTAATTCTTCACGTAATGCTTATTAAATATTTAATATATCTATAAAACAAACAGTTAAACGGCTTTGTAAAATCGGTTCAGTTCTTGCTCCTAGGTATTACTAGTGAAAATGTATTTTGTAAGCCTTACAAAAACTAAGTAGCTAAGAAGGTGATTTGATCAATAAATAGTAGTTGAAAATTTGATGTTTTGCTTTCTAACAATTCCGACGTGTAAACCTCGGATAACTAACTGGAGACAACACTAATGAAAACTTTAATGTTATTAATTGCAGTAGCTTTTATCAGTTTTACTGCTACAACAAAAGCGGCTACTAGCTACTTTATTGATCAAGCTAAATTGCCATTCACCGCAGCTCCGGGGGCAACAGCTTATTGGGGCGTACACACCAATGCCGGTTATCACATTGAAGTACCTGATGACTGGAATGGAGAGCTGGTAGTTTGGGCACATGGGTTCAGAGGCTTTAGTGAAAACGAGCTTACTGTTGATGATCACCCATTACGATACTTTTTAATTTCAAAGGGATATGCCTGGGCAGCATCGTCGTACAGTAGAAATAATTACGATGTAACCACCGCAGTGCAAGATACCCACGCCTTGATCAAAAGATTCAATGGACTTGTAGCAAAGCCAGATAAAATTTATATGACCGGATTATCAATGGGTGGTCATATTACTGCAGTTATTATTGAGCAGTTCCCAACATTATTTGCAGGTGCTATGCCTATTTGTGGCGCTGTAGGTGATTATGAGTCATTTGATTTTATTTTAGATTTCAATTTAGCCGCGCAGCAATTAGGTACTGGCACTTCAATATTCCCAGTTGAGCCGATGATTTATGCAGGATTAACAGTACCAAGTATTAAAGCCAACTTAGAATCATCTCCAGGCTCATGGCCTGATGAATTGAATCAAGACGGTGAAAACTTAAAAAATTTAGTCATGATGCGTTCTGGTGGTGATCGTCCAAACTTTGACAGTTCTTGGTATTACTGGAATACGTATCGAAATATTGTCACTGGACCTGGCAACTTCCTATTTGATCTGGGTTTAAGTGATGGGGTAATGCCAAGAAACCCTGGCAGCACCGTTGAAAATATCGATGTTGTGTATCAGTTTGATACCAATCCGGAGCTTAGCCCTGAAGAACAAGCATTTAATGATTCTGTATTTAGAGTTGCTTTAGCACCACAAAGCAAAAACCCAAATGGCTTATCACAAGTGCCTGTGATCAACGGCAACCTGTCTATTCCAGTTTTAACTATGCACAACATCGGCGATTTATACGCAGCTATTAATAATGAAATTGCCTATGCAACAAAAGTAAAACAACAAGGTAAAGATGACTTACTAGTAAGTCGCGCTTATAAAGGTGTGATGCACTGTGATTTCACTGCAGAAGAAATGGTATCTTCATTTTTAGACTTAGTTGACTGGGTTGAAAACGGCAATAAGCCTGCAGGTGATGACTACTTAGATGCTAACAATGTAGCTGCTGATGACTTTGGTTGTCAGTTTACCAACGGTGATCATTTCTTAGCTGCACCATGCCCATAGAGGTGGCTTAAACGTTAACCAAACTAGTAATAAACCTAACTTAGTTAGGTTTATTACTTTATTATAGGTTGAGTTATTCTATTTCAGTTTTTGTTGTTCAAGAAAGAGTTCAGCGGCATTTACGCTGCCGAAAACAGAAGTGATATTGTGCAACACTGTTTTTTGTACATCCGGAAAGTTTGTATTATTAACGAGCTCCATCCATGTTTCGAGCAATGACATAGGAAAGTTGATTTTAAGCATGATTAAACCTTAAATTTTATGATCAATAAAGCAAATGAGTAATGAACTTGGTATAAGCGTTACTTCTTATTTGCTCTTATGATCAACGATAAAGAATAATCTGACTATGGGTTATTTTAGCTATGTGTACGTATTAAAGTGTATATTCACCAGAAATGCTCTGTACGTTATAACATTAACTGTGCTGTGAAATATAAGCTAACGTACCAACACGGTTTTTAGTATCTAAACGTTTGTAAATTGCCTTCAAATGGTTACTTACGGTATTTGCGCTAATATTCAATTTAGCAGCTATGGCTTTATCGCTTAGTCCATCTTTGAGTAAATCACACACTTCTAGTTGCTTATTAGTAAGATTAATTAAAGCTTTAACCTCTTTTTTAATTTCAATAAGCACTAAGGTATCTTTGAGTAAACATTTAACCGGAGTGCCATCAGCTAAAAAGCCCTCTATTGCTAGATTCGCTTTAAGGTCCGGCAAATCTACTTTTGTAGTAGTCGCATTATTATGTTCAATTAAGCTTTGTGTAAATGCATCCTCCGCTTCCAAAATATTGCCATGGATATCTGCAATTGCTCTACACATATCACTGGAATGGCATTGACGGTTGAAGTTAGCAAGTATATTCATCGACATAGCTTCAGCAAAATGAGGATCTATAATTTTTTTAATCGCTTTGTCTTTACTATTAAATGTTTGCTGATTCCTAAATTTATATAAAGCAACAACCTGTATTTTGTCGTCTAACCCTGTTGTATATAAGCCAGTTAAAGTATCCGACTGTTCAAATTTTTGACAATGGTTTTTATTTAGATCCGATTTAATGAATTCTTCACGATCTGGATATACATCTTCCAAAGTAAATACTACATTAGGACGTTCAAGGCCGTACTTACCAAGAGGATCTTCATTTAAATAAGCTTTAGAAATATACTCATTATAGTTTTCCATAAAGTTTTCCGGCAATTGATAAAGAAAGGTTTCTAAGTCGGTAAACTTTAATTCTTGCTCTCTGCGGTTAAACCAAATAGCACCTTGAAAGTTGATGAATTCTTGCAAACTATCAAGGCAGTAATTGCGAAATTCGTTTATTTCTAATTGCTGAGCCTGTCTATAAATGGTGGCAACATAACGAGAAAGCTCTAATTGCTCTTGATGGTTAAGTTGATCGCTTAGTTCATGATTTTGCATACTTGTTCCATTCTTTTACGGCTTCAATGCGACTATTTACGTCTAATTTATTAAATATATTGGTAATATGGTTATTAATGGTAGATGGGGAAATTTGTAGCGCATCAGCCATCGTCTTATTGCTGGCCCCGGTAATTAAAAGCTGCATAATTTTTCCCTCTTGCGCCGTTAAACTCAATGTTTTATCAAAACTGATTTCCACTAAGTAAAATTCAGATAATGGCTTAACTTCTACGGTTAAGTGCTTGCCATCAATAGTCAGTTTTTCTTGTTTAGCTATATTAAGGTTTGACAATACTTGGTTATTTTTTATTTTCGATGAAAAAATGTCGATAAAGGCTGCAGACGCTTCAATAATGTTATTATTTTTATCTAACAAAGCGATGCTGCGCCGACTATGTTGGTGCTGCACGCTGTTCAATAATGAAATTGATAACCCTTCAACTAAATGGGGAAACATTAATTCAAATAATTTTTTGTCTTCTTCATTAAAAGTTGGCATTGAAGAATTACGAATTAGCGCTATTTGATGACCTCGTTTATATTGATTAGCCTTTACAGTAGCAATTAAATAATGACCATTTTGCTCAATGCTCACCAAGCTTGTATGTACCACTTTTTGTTTCTTATCTAATAGCAGTTGTTCGGAAAAACCTTTTGAAGATTCTATTGATACTATTTTTTTATCGTCGCCAATTAAATTTGGCACACAGATAGCGCCAAGTTTATTGCCTTCATTATCTATGTAATTCCAGCTTATGGTATCAAAGGACAGTTTTTCACAAAGTAACGCACACACTTCATCACGAAAAGAAATTAAGTCGTGATAAAATGATTTTTGATAGATATCTAATATTAATTTATTAAGGTGTTGCAGCAATGCTTATTTACTCATTACATTTGGTGAGCCAAATTAGCTCGTTTGTACTTATAACTATTGCTAAGTTAGCATTGAATGAAGTCACTATGGAATAGCAAAACTAAACATTAGTACAATAAATTTAAAAAATTAAACTACAACACTAATTTTTATACCGACTTACAACTATCACTGTCATTTATCCATTACACAAATCAGTGGAAAGCATACCTTGTAAAACACTCTTAAATTTTTAAACCTAATTGTTTTTATACTTTTCATACTCTGGTACACGTGTGGATAAATATTTTAGCCATTTATTTTGTTCTACTAAATACTTTTCAATATCGGGGTGCAATAACAGTTTTCTAAAATAAATATGGTTTAAAGCTACATTATTAATACTAGAATAGAACAGCTTACTATCTTTGTGACTAATAATTAATTTGGCTGCAGCATTAGTATCTGTAGCGTTTAGTAATAAAAATTTATTGTAATGGTAGGTATCATAATTGGTGTTGTTATTATTTAAAATTTTAGTCGCTAATTGCTGATATTTTTCTGTGTTTCCTAATTGATAATACGCTTGGGCTAAAATAGCATCAAATCCACTTTTAGAAATGACAATAATTTCTGGTAAGTATTGCTGAGCATCCAAAATTTCTGTTGCGATGCGGTTTGCTTGAGTTTCATCTCCTAAAAATTGGTATAAATTAAGTGTTCTTGCTTTTACCTGAAAATACTCAAAGCTTGGCATTAATGAAACACCTTCAGCAATAGTTGCATTATTGCCAACCTGCAAAGCTTGTTCATAGTTATTGTTAAATAACCAAAAACTCATCAGCGAATCATAAGCATTAATTTCAACTGAAGGTTGATAAATTTGTGCGATCAAACTTTCATCGGCAGTGCCTAATAATTGCAGATAAATGTTAGCCAGTTTGGCAAAATCATCGGCTTTATTTAAGGTTTTATCGAGACGTTCAAATAACATGCTAGCAATTTTTGCATCACTATTGCCTTGAAAATGGATCAAGGCACCATTTAAAATTCTTGCATGTATAGGATCAAACTCTAGTGCCTTTATAAACGCGGCATCAGCTTCAGCAATATTACCTCCTAAATTATGCCACCACCCCAATACATACCAAACCATGGCGTTTTCAGGATATAGAGCCAAGGCTTTGTCTATAGTCTTTTTACGTTCTAACCTAAACTCGGGTTTTAATTCTGCAACCGAATCACTGGCCATGGCTAATAAGGTTTCAACATTATTAGGCTCTAAACTAATCGCTTTATCCAATGCTACTTTTGCTTGTCGGGTGAATGTTTTATGACGTAGTTGTTGATTATCGTTTGCAAACCATGCCAACTGATTGATGTTACGAATTAAATGATCGCATACTTCATTTAAAAAGCCCCAGGCTTGTACATAACTTGGATCTTCCTCTGTAGCTTTCACTAATAATTCATACTGTTGTAATAAGGTATCTTCTGTTTCAGGGATGCTACGTTCAATGCTTTGTGCTTTGATGAAATAGTCGTATGCTTTAATGCTACGAGTTGGTAAGCCTTGCTGCACTTTAACGGTATCAGGCTGTAACTCAAGATGCAGAGCATTACTAATGTCTTTAGCTATAGCACTTTGTACTGCGAACACATCAACAAGCTCTCTGTCATAGTTATTGGCCCATAAATGAGTATCGGTTAACGTATCAATAAGTTGTACAGTTACTCGAACATAATTATCAATACGACGTACTGAACCCTCTAAAATATACCTAACCCTTAATTCCTTGCCAATTTCAGGCATGGTTAATTTGGTATCTATATAGCGCGTAGCAGAAGTTCTGGAGGTAACATGCAAATTTTCTATATGCGATAAGTTTGTTAATACATCTTCATGTACACCACTGGCAAAAAATGCATTCTCACTTATCGCACTCATATTGATAAAAGGTAAAACAGCGATAGATTGCATCACAACATTGTCAACTTTAGAGGCTTGTTGCGACGTATTTCCTGATAAATAGAAATATATAGCCAATGATCCGAAAATGGTAGAAGGTATAACGGCTGCAAAAATAATGGATAATTTACTACGTTTTTTATGAAAGGCTGTATTTTTGGCAACTTGATATTGTTCTATATTAGCTTGCGCAGATTTAGTGGTTTTTAATCCCTCAGGGGTTAGTTCAAATGCCCAAGCGACAATCAAAGAAATAGGAAATCCTAAAGCAACCATTAGCACCACCATTCTAAAAGCCCAGGTAGGAATACCAAAACTTGAAAATGTAGTGCTCGCAACTTGAATAACAAGCCAAGCAACAATTAAATAAACTGTTGCTATTCTAACAACATGCCGACGCCTAAGCTCATGCCAAAAGTTAGCAAAGCCAAAATTTTTTTGTTGTGATTGTTTAGTATCTTCAGGCACAGCCATTAATACTTAATCCTTTACCGGTATTAATAATTATTAATTTTAAGATAAACAGTTAAAAATAAAGTATAGGTGTAAATATTAACTTTGCGCTTTAGCTTAAAGTGAGAAACAGCTTTCTACAGCATATACCCCGTTTTAACTAAAATAATGCATCCCTGCTCACTAAATGGATTATGTTTGGAATAATTAGGAGAGCGCAACCAAGTACCTTTTGGATAAGTGCCATGTTCATCTTCAAACACCCCATCAAGAACAAATATTTCTTCACCGCCAGCATGCACATGTGGTTGAAAATGAGTACCCGGTTGCCAACGCACCAGTGCCGTATGTTCGGTGCCAAAAGAATGTAATGGCATTACCGACAAACCATCCACTAAACCTGGCAACCATTCTTGTTCTGCGGTTTCAATTTTTACAAACTCACTATCGCCAGCCTGAAACTGATTCAATTTTACAAATAGCTCACAACCTTCAGGGCTTTTCGGCGAATGAGAGCTGCCAGGAGGGTTTCTAAAATAAGTGCCTTTTGGAAATTTGCCATGTTCATCTTCAAAAACACCTTCGAGTACAAAAATTTCTTCACCACTAGGATGTTGATGTGCTGAAAAACTGGTGCCCTGCCTATATTTAACCACACTAGTCGTTAAGCCAGATTCAGCACCTTCACGTTCTAATTTTTTACGAAACACACCTTTACTAGGGGATTCTTCCCAAGCCATATCTGTGGTGTTTATTGCCAAAGCAAGGCTACGGTCTAAATTTAAATTCATTTTATTCTCAACATCAATGATTACAGAGTAAATTTAGCTTAATACAACAGTAAGTTTAAACTAATAATGCAGAAATAAACTCTTAGTGTTTAGAGTGTAACACCTGTAACACTTCACCTACTTATTAAATAACCTTAATATTCATAAGGTTAATTTCAGTCATCTACGAAAGTGTTCCTACTTTGTGTTTAAATCAGCAAAACCACCCTCTCACAAAACAACTTTAACCATCAATAACAATAACTTACAGAACTGGCTTAAACATTGCTTTATGTACACCACTCAATAGAGTGCTTTCTGGTGTTCGGTTTCGGCCATATTTTCCAAGGAAGCGAAAGTTAATTCGGCAGATGCCGAAATCGACGGTTAAATATTACCGCCAACAATTACGTAAATAATTTTTAATTAACGATGTAATAGGATGGTAAATACTATGAAAATATTACTATTTAAACTAAAACGGCTTGTCAGAACAACCTGTATTGTTCTTATAAGCTTCGCAGCCCTGTACGGGCAATCAGCTTTTGCTGATTCAGGCTTGGAAAGTCTTTGTATGGAAGATAGAGCCACAACTACGCCTGGGAGTAAAGTAAAACACCTAAACTGTACCGCAAACGACATTAACATTGCTAGTGCCTCAAACATAGAAATTACCCACATTGATGGTGTTCCTTTACCAGGTGGACCAGGATCTACGGACACCTGTGTTTCAGGAAGAGATGTTACTTTCAGCGCCCATTTCAACGTAGTGTCAACAGCAAGTGAACGTTATGATATCGGCTTGTATTTTAACAACGAAGGCGGAGCTGACGCGCGACAAGGTGATAGTGACGCCTGTACTAGTTATATATTAACTTCGGCCGGCGACACTATGTTTGCCAATGATTTAGATGCAGATACTTGTTGGGATGCTGAACAAGATGCAGAAATTGTCAAAGCTGTAGTTCTCACCACCCAATGTATTGATACAGACGACGACGGACAACTTAACCTACCCAACTGCGTTAGTTGGCGTCAACCGGGAGCAAACGAGCAATGTGATGACGCAACAGATGCCTTTCCTGGTGCACCATCAAAATGTAATTGTGACGATGATTTTAATATTCCAATTTTTATCCAACCTGATCCGCCATCAATTACAAAATCTGTAACTCCACTTACGGGCACAGAACCTGGACAGACTTTTACTTATACCGTGGTTATAGAACCCGACCCAAGTACGGGAAACTCTGTGTTTGTTAACAAAATCGTGGATGTACTTTCATCTAGCACCGATGGAGCATCTGCAACCTTTGTACTAAATGATAAAGATGGTCCCAATGATATCGGTAGTACGATTTCCAAATACACGTTATTAAGCACAGGTGCACCAGATGGCTGTGATTTAGTTCCTTTACCATATGAGATCACACCTATATCTCTGGGCATAACCTGTACTTACCAAATTCAGATTAATGATAGTGATCTTCCGGATATTCCTGCACCTGAAAAATTTGAAAATTATATTCGTGCAACTATTGTAGATGAAAATGGTGATCCAGTTGGCGATAACACTTGTACAGTTCCAAGTACAACAACGCTTCCTAATCCAAATTGTAGTAATGAAATAATGGTAACTCTAACCAATGTTTCACCAACAATTACAGTTTTAAAAACAGCAACGCCAGACGAGATCCAAGAAACCATATCTGGAACAACAGTAACCTACAATGTAACGGTTACTAACACATCTCCTGTTGATAATGATGTATGGATCTCCGCTATACAGGATGCATTTGACGGAGCGCCTGCTGCCGATATATCTGGCGATGCAGATTGTGACATAAACACAATGCTTACCAAAACAGGTACAGCATCATGTACATTTACTTATACCCGAACGTTAAATGGACAGCCTGGCGATACAATTTCAAATACCGCATCTGTTACCGTTAAGGATAATGAAAATGACACTGGTTCTAATACAAGTTCAGAAGATGTTGTAGTTACCAATAGCCCAGGTATGATCGCATTAACTAAAACACCTAACCTTACATTAGTCGCTGAATCTGGTGAAAATGTTACTTTTACTCTGTTAATAACTAACACTTCACCTGTTGATACAATAACTTTAAAAGAGATGACTGATACTGATTTTGGTACCTTATTTGATGTAAATGGTTATCAAGGAACTTGTGACCTTTACAATGTTGATCTAGCAAAAGGTGCTTCAACTTCATGTCAAATAACTGAATTTTTATCTGGTGAGCCAAATGGAATCGATCCATTTGTCGATAATCAACACTACAATACTGCGACCGTAAAAGGGATCACTGAAGATACCCTTTACTGTGAAGATTTCCCAGCGCCACTTATTTGCCCATGTACTAGTCCATTATTAAGTTGTGATGAAGAAGTGATGGCAAGTGATACAGCGACTGTTGAATTTGAGAATGAAGTTCCTAATGTATCTTTATCTGTAGATATGGATTTAAAATTCTTCTTAACTATTAGCAACGGTTCAACTTATGAGTCTGCATTTGTAGACGTATTAAAGGTAGCAAGTGTTAACGTGGAGAATGGTGAAGGTATAACTAACAAATTCATTATTTCAAATAATGATTGTCCAGAAGATCTTGGCACTTCACCGTATGAGTTAGGCCCTTCAGGTTCATCAGGTCCAAGTGCTACTTTGAATTGTACTTTTACTGTTGAACTATTAGATCTTGGTTCTGCAAATCAATTTAGTGTTACATCTGCTGGTGCTAATATGCTAATTAGTGTTAGTGACGATGATGGTACTACTGGCATTGAACACTCCGTTAATGTTAAGGCGCAATTGATTCCAAATCCTTAATAAAAGAGGAGTACAATCAAAATCGTTGAAATTAGTTTCAACGATTGAAACAGCATCTTCCTAAGATGCTGTTTCTGTTTAAAGAACTATTTAGTTCTTACCCTTGCCTTTTTTGTTATTACCATTACTTCCTTCTGAACTATTTAGGGTGAGACTAACTGTCGCGGTCGTCGTTTTATCGCCATCACTAATTGTATAACTAAAACTATCGCTACTTTTAAAGCTTTTAGCAGGAGTATATAAAACTTTGCCATTAGAAGTGATTTCTACTCTACCTTTAGCACCTTGATTCACTGATGTAATAACAAGTTCATTGTTTTCAGGATCCCAGTCATTAGCTAATACATCGATAGTAATTGCTATCTTTTCCGATAAAGTAACACTGTCATTAACAGCTACAGGAGGCATGTTATCTGTAGCTAAAACAGAGTAACTCACATTGGTATTCGATTGATAATTAGTATCACTTGCATTTTGTACACTTAAAGTAATGCTATACACACCATGTGGGGTAACCGAATCTGAAATTAACCCAATACTCACTACGGCGCTAGCCCCAGGCAATAAATTAACCGTACTATTGTTTGAGTTCCAGCCAGTTGAAACATTAGCAATTACATTAAAGCTAGATTCAGAGCAAGCATCGCTATCTTGATTTGTAATGGTTAAACTATAATTAACCAATGTACCTGCAGAAACTTCTTCATTAACTGAACTTAAGACCTCTATTGTGGGATCAGCTAAAACACAAGTAGGCGCTGACACAAT
Source organism: Thalassotalea psychrophila (assembly GCF_031583595.1). NCBI lineage: Bacteria > Pseudomonadati > Pseudomonadota > Gammaproteobacteria > Alteromonadales > Colwelliaceae > Thalassotalea > Thalassotalea psychrophila. Next base: position 1,285,188 of record NZ_CP134145.1, on the reverse strand, counting down.
ATATCGTGCAGAATCATTTGCTGAATGTAAATTATCACTAACATTTGCAGCACTTATGTCGAAATCATAAACACCGTAATTCGCAGTCATCGTTGAAGCGACATTTAGACTAACATTAGTACTTTCCCCAGGAGCTAAATTGGCTGTAACCTGCTCAGTAATCCACCCCTCCGGTACATTAGCAATCACATCAAAATTGGCATTTGAACAGCTACCGCTATCTTGGTTTGTCACAGTACCTTGGTAAGTTATTATAGTTCCAGGCTCAACTTGACCGCTGTCATCAACAGCTAAAATCAATTTAGGGTTGGCTAGAATACATTCTTCAATAGGTGTATCTATAACATAGCTAACGATACCGCTTCTAAAATAGATATTTTCATTACTATTAGCTGCGGTTATTGAAATATCATAAAAACCATCTATAGCTATATCCACTGATTTAACTTGCAGATATACAGTACCACTTTCCCCTGGACTTAAACTTAAATGATCACTAGTAGTAATCCAACCATTTGGAGCTGATGCGGATACATCATAAATATTAGCCGAACATTCATCAGAATCATTATTAGTTACTGTAGCTTGATAAGTTAACAATGTACCAGCAACAACCCATTGACTTTCATTTGGCGATAAAGATAAACCAGGGCTGGCTTTTATACAGTTTTGACCAAAGTAACTAATATTGATATTGGCGCCTGATTCATTACTCCAGTCTGCAGTAATGGTCATTCTGGCATCCGCATCAGTGTAACTACTACCAACTGGTAATACAGAATCAATCCAATCTGCACTAGAACTAGCGGGAGTCATGTCGATGAGTTGCCCGCTTCGCATATCCGATTCAGTACCTAAATGAAAAGTAACACTGTCCGTTAACGCCGGATAATTATGTAAATAACTATCGAAACCTTGTGCTTGACGATATTCTAGGTAGTACCATTGTTTGAAGCCCGTTGATGTATCAAACCCTCGTAGAACTTTAATCCCCTTGATCGTATCAATCACATCTGATTCAAATGGAGCCAATGTGTAATTCCCATTCGAATCGGCACTTTCTATTGTTACTATGCTCGAATCTAACCACCCCAATTGATCTTTATTAAATGCATTGAAATGTCCGGTAAAACCCGGTGCCCCCATAATATCTAAGCTATCTCCATATTCAATGGTGTAGCAATCGCCACTAAGTATATCAGTGCCACACTCTAATTTTTTTGCATGATGAAGGCCTAGATTATGACCAAGTTCATGACCAATTGTTCTCAATGTAAGATCACCGTTAATAAATGCCCGTGAAGGGTTCCCCCCCACGCTTCCTTTTCCTGTCCAACCACAATTAGCAATCTTGGGGAATGCATAAAGCACACGGTCATAATTATTAATTTCAATACCATTATCCGCGGCAGCTTGAATTACTGCAGGGTATATAACACTTGTGTCACACACAGCATTAACCGGCAATGTATAATACCCCATCACATCACCAGCTAACCATGTCTGCCCATAAGAAGCTTCTTGGTAGTAGTCATTCACTGTACCAAACACCATTGCTTGCACTTGCTCGATTGTCCAAGGCTGTTCACTTGGATTATCTTGAAAGTTTACTAATAGTACTAAAGTTTTTTGCTCACCTAGAGTATTTTCTAATTGTGCAGGTGAAACGCTGGCAGTTGTCACTGTACTGCCATCATCTGCTAATAGTGCAACTTCAGTTTGACTTTCAATAAGAGCTGCAGCAGAGTTTTCAGAATCAGTGCTTTTGGTAAATAAACCTTTGGCTTTTACTGTTGCACCATGTTTTAACTTTGATAATGCTTTAGTATTTACAAAATGCAATTCAACTCGGCCAGCTTTAGTGTTTAACACATGGCGTAAACGGCTAAGTTCTACTTGTTCGTAATCTTCGTAGAATATTTCTAACTCACCTTCTAGCTCTTGGCTTTGTAAAAGGTATTGTTTGATTTCATCAGGAGCATGTTTTGAAATTTTGTTTGGCAGCTTAGATCGTTTTACTGCATTTGGAGAAAGCTCGAGTAATTCTGATATTAGGGTTTGGCGGGATTGGGCAGTTTCAATAAGGTCATTTAATTGGTTGGAATTAATTGAGTTGTTATTATTTTTATGTTGTTTAATTTGTTTGGCTAACGTTAATGTTAGTTGCTCAAGTCGTCGTCGCTTTTTATGTGCTTCTTCTTTTTTAGCTTCTAAAATATCACTTGAATAATTGCTAGAATGGTTATGTAAATCTGCAGATTGAGCATTTACCGAAAATGGTAAATTAACCAAGACAAAAGAAAAAACACATAGCTTGGCTGCGGCAAAAAACCTTGCCGAAAAGACATTAAAAATGTTCAAAACTTATTCCCCGAATAAAACACAATTTCGAATTTATTCTAATGACGACAAATCGCTAAAACCTCTTTTCAGCAAAATGCCTTGATGAGTATTCGAATATTGTTAATTCAACTTATATCGTTGATTTTGTTAAAACTAAACGTTATCAAAAACACCACAAGTTAGTAAACACAAACCTTGAAGGCGCTACAAAATAACAATGTACGAAAAGCATTCTAGCAAAATCATCAATACAAACTCAAACACTATTTGATCATTTTTTATACAATTGTAAAAATTACGTTAAATATCAAATAGAAAGAAAGAATAAAAATTCTTTAGTTAAATTGAATTTCCATTTTCATATGTTCTGTGCATTTTTCAATCTTATTTTTATAAGTACCTACCTTGCCTAAAGGCCTTTCACTACCTACACTTTCAGTCTAGATTGCAGCTTTATTTTGTAGTTAAAGCTTTTATGTTCAAGGACTATTATGGATAAATATGAACAGACAAAGCAGGTGCTAAACCGCAACGTTTTAGTGGTCGGTGATAATGAGCAAGCCGATTACGTTAATACCGAATTAAAACGGTATAACTGGCACGGCTTGTCTGTGAGTAAAAACTGTAATAGCAAAGAGCTTATTAATAAACTTGAAATAAAAATCGCAATCGTCATTTTTTCAATAACTGAACAAAGTAAAACCTACAAATTAATTGATAAACTAAAATCGTATTTTAAACGTTTGAACTGGATAGCAGTTTTAACTGATTATGATGCTAAAAAAACTCAATTAGATCCGCTATTCACTTCCTACTTTGTCGATTTTTTTCACTTTCCTATTAACTACACGCAACTCTCAAATTGTCTTGGTCACGCTCATGGTATGGCAGGAATAAACACGAATAAGGTTGGTAATTCAAAGCAGTCAGACAAAGAAACATTAATAGGTAAATCGAAGCTTATACAAGGTTTAAAGGAGAAAATCGAAAAAGTTTCGCAAGTGGATAATTCAGTATTATTGACCGGAGAAACAGGTGTTGGTAAAGATTTATGTGCGGCAATAATACATCAAAAATCAAACCGCGCAGATGGGCCTTTTATCAGTATTAATTGTGGAGCTCTGCCCGAGCACCTGATTCATTCTGAACTTTTCGGTCATGAAAAAGGCGCTTTTACCGGGGCAATCAATAAATACATCGGCCATATAGAACAAGCAAATAATGGCACTTTATTATTAGATGAGATTGGCGATTTACCGTTAAATTTACAAGTGAATTTGTTGCATTTTCTTGAAGATCACACCATAGAAAGACTTGGCAGTTGCAATAAGATAAAAGTTAATTGCCGGATAATTGCCGCAACCCATATTGATCTAGAACATGCAATTGAAGAAGGTAAATTTAGAGAAGATTTATTTCACCGATTAAATATAATTAACATAAAATTACCGGAATTAAGAAGCCATAAAGAAGATATTGAATTACTTGCTAAAACCTTCCTTAGTGAAGAAAGAGCTCGTAAATTAATACTTACCGATGAAACATTAGAAGCAATGCTTATTTATGAGTGGCCTGGCAATGTAAGAGAGCTTAAAAATAGATTACAAAGAGCTGCGGTAATGGCGGATGACTCTGAGTTAAATATATCAGATTTGGGCTTAAATTCTCAAAAAATTAAAGCCAATGCTTTATATGTAAGTAACCAAACAAAACATATAGACACCGAAACCCTACTGGCCGCTATTGAGCACAACAACCACAATATTACAGCCGCAGCTAGAGAGCTAAATATTTCTCGAACGACATTCTATCGGCTAGTAAAAAAGTGCAACATTAAACTTTAATATTAACGACAACATTTAGGATACAAAAGTGAGGCTAAATTTTCATATAAGAGCACTTTTAATCGGCATACTAATGTTTACTAGTGTTGCGTGTGGGCCACAAGGTTCATCGCAAGAAAAAGAAAAGAACATAGATGAATTAAAAGCTGAAATAGCAAAATTAAATAGCCAAGTTGAGTTAATTCAAAAGCAAGTGAATGACATTCATGAAATAGCTGTTGCTTCACAAAAACCAAAATCGAGAAAACTTCCTAATCAAGTTAATTTCGATGCAGATGGTACTCTGCCAAGTTTAGGTGATGATACAGCCGATATTGCAATCATTGAATTTTCAGACTTCCAATGCCCATATTGTAAAAGATATTTAGATCAAACATTTCCATTACTTAGTAAAAACTATATTGAACAAGGAAAAGTTAAATATTTAATCCGTGACTTTCCTTTAAGTTTTCACCCTAAAGCTCAAGGTGCAGCTATTGCAGGTATTTGTGCTCAACAACAAGGCAGTTACTGGCCCTTTAGAGATAACTTATTTAACAATATGAACAAGCTAGAAGATAGCTATTACTTGCAACTTTCTCAAGAATTACAATTAGATAAACCATTATTTGAACAATGTCTAAGTGAAACTACTCATTTAGCCAAAATACAAACGGATGTGGCACTAGGAAAATCATTAGGAGTTACAGGTACACCGGCTTTCATCGTTGGCAAAGTGGAAAATAACGTTTTAGTTGAGCCACAGCTGATAATTGGCGCACAAAGCTATCGTTCGTTTTCTATTATTTTGAATGAGTTAGCAGCCCCGCAATAGCCTCATCTTCAACATATTTCATATAGCTAAATATTGCTATGTAATCATTTCGTAACAGATGCGTATTATTTCGTTACAATTTTAGTATCATTCTTATATCTAAAAGTTTTACAACACAACGACTTTGTTATAAAAACAATGTCGAATAATAATTTTTAGCCTAAGTAATAAAATTTAACTTAGGTAATTGTAAGCATTACTGGGGAATACCTTAAATGAAAGCACGTATTTTAACGCCAATTGCGTTAGCCATTGCTCTTGCTGGTTGTAATTCAGCAACTACTGAAACGGCAGCTAACACCGAAGTAGCTCAACAAACTGTAAACGTTGAAGCATCTAATCCTTTTTATCAAGAATACGATACACCGTTTGGTATTCCTCCATTTGAAAAAATCAAAATGGCGCATTACAAACCAGCAATGGAAAAAGGTATCGCAGAAGTAGAAGCTGAGATTGCAGCAATTACTAATAACCCTGACGCACCAACATTTGAAAACACCATTGAAGCAATGGAAAAAGGTGGCGACTTACTTGATAAAGTAACCAATACTTTTTACGGTTTAGTCGGATCTATGTCTACTCCTGAAATGCAGGCAATTTCAAAAGAAATGTCACCAAAATTTTCAGCAATGAGTGACGACATAAACTTAAACGATAAGTTATTCCAACGAGTTAAAGCCGTATTTGATCAAAAAGATTCGTTAACACTTAATACTGAACAAAAAACATTATTAGAAAAGTCTTATAAAGGTTTTGTTCGCGCCGGTGCAAACTTAAACGAAGCAGACAAAGAAACGTTACGTGGTTTAAACCAACAAATTTCATCATTAAGCATTCAGTTTGGTGAAAACCTATTAAATGAAACTAATGGCTTTGAATTAGTTATTGAAAATGAAAAAGAACTAGATGGCTTACCTGAAAGCATTGTAGCTGCAGCCGCTGCTACTGCAACAGCTCGTGGCCATGAAGGTAAGTGGGTATTTACTACTCATCGTCCAAGCTTTTACCCTTTCTTAACTTACTCAACTAACCGTAAGTTACGTGAACAATTATTTTATGCATATACGCACCGTGGCGATAATGACAACGCCAACGATAACAAAGCAATTGCTTCAGAAATGGCATCACTTCGTTATCAACGTGCACAAGTTCTAGGTTATAAAACTCATGCTCATTATGTGCTTGAAAACAACATGGCTAAAACACCTGAAAACGCTTATGGCTTATTAGATAAAGTATGGCCAGCATCACTTAAACGCGCTAAGCAAGAAGTTGTAGATATGCAAGAGTTTGCTGAGTCGCAAGGTGCAGACTTTAAATTAGAAGCATGGGATTGGTGGTACTACTCAGAAAAAGTTAAAAAGATGAAATATGCTTTAGACGAGTCAATAACTAAGCCTTATTTTGAGCTTAATAACACTATGCAAGGCGTGTTCTACACGGCTAACCAATTATGGGGCGTAGAGTTTAAAAAGCGTGATGACTTACCAAAGTATCACCCTGACGTAACTACTTATGAAGTGTTTGATAAAGACGGTTCTTCAATTGGTATTTACATGACAGATTTCTACGTACGTGAATCTAAACGTGGTGGTGCTTGGATGAGCTCATTCCGTAAACAATTCAAAATGTACGGTGAAGACGTTAAGCCTATTATTTACAACGTATTAAACTACCCTGCTCCAGTAAATGGTGAGCCAGTACTATTAACGTTTGATCAAGCATCTACGTTATTCCACGAATTTGGTCATGCGATTCAAGGTTTATTATCTGACGGTTACTACCGTTCATTAACTGGTACATCTTTACCACGTGATTACGTTGAATACCCATCACAAGTGATGGAAAACTGGATGACCGAGCCACAAGTGTTAAACAACTTTGCGAAACATTACAAAACAGGTGAAGTTATTCCAGCTGAACTTGTGGAGAAAATTCAAGCGTCAGGTAAGTTCAACCAAGGTTTTGCCACTACAGAGTACATGGCAGCGGCACTACTTGATTTAAAATGGCACACTCTTGAAACTGCCGAACTACAAGATGCTGATAAGTTTGAAGCTGATACGTTAGAAGAGTTAGGTTTAATTAACGAAATCGCGCCGCGTTATCGTTCAACTTACTTTTCACACATCTTCGCTGGTGGTTACTCTTCAGGTTACTACGGCTACATATGGTCGAACATTTTTGACGCCGATACTTGGGAAGTATTTAAAGACAAAGGTATTTTCAATCAAGACGCGGCTACTGGTTACCGTGTAAACGTACTACAAAGTGGTGGTACTGAAGATCCAATGACTATGTACAAACGCTTTAGAGGTAAAGAGCCAAATCCTCAATATTTACTTGAACGTCGTGGTTTAGTACCAGAAAGTAAATAAGATTTACTTTTGAAATAAAACGGGCCCGCTAACATCGTTAGCGGGCTTTTTTGTTGTATTAATTTTTTACCTTCCTATTTTTCAACAACCAATACACCCAATAACCTGACAATGCTGCCAATAAATGCTTAATTGTATGGCCACTAATTCCACCGGTTAATTCCATAATAGGTTGATCATAAACCTCAGTAAACTTGGCAAGTACGTAAAACAACAAAATAAATATACATGAATATTGATGACTATATCTCCATTTGTATTTGATAAGCATGAAGGGTAATAGCGCTAATGGCAGGTACTGAGTTAATAGATACAAACGCATATCGCCATACATATATTGTTCAGAAACAGCCCAATAAACTACGCCTAAAGTTCCCAAAGCGACTAATGGCATCAGCATTTTGTTGGCTAGTTTTAAAGATATTAGCTCACCAAATAACGCCGTAAATAATGCCATAAAACTTATGGCAATGGCTAATCGGTCAAATACCAAGGTAAAGTTGTTTGGCTCTAAATGATAATAACCTGAACCCAGTGATGTCAGCATAAGGCCAACGAAGAATAATTGATAACTTGGCAACACTTTCTTGTCGCAGTATTTATCAGGTTGATTTAATAGTGCTGTGATACCAATTAAGCCGACAATAAAAAATGCTGCATTTGAAAGTACATTAAGCGCATTTGGAATAAACAATAGTGTTTGCTGATCAGCAAATTGATGATACTGAAGATCTTGTGCTAAAGGCGGCACAACTAATAAATATATTGCCAGTGCGAAAATAGATAATATTAGATACTTTTTATTCATAACCAACCTTAAAATAATGACTGTTAATAACTATATCTATATAAACAGCAGTATTTATGCCATTAAATGCATTAATGTAACCCATTGAATTTATTCGCCTAAAATATTAATTGCATATATGAAATTATACGAACATACAAAATTGTACATATAAACTACACTTTTACCTGTTAGTCTAATTTTAGTGTCTGGTTGAAACTATGCAAAATTTAACTTCTGAAGAGTATACGTTTTTTTCAAAATTCATCCGTGCGGTGTTATCAAACCCGTTTACTGATGAACGGAAAATTTTAAGCGATCTTATTTCTAAAAATTACTTTCCCGAAAAAGACTCTAAGGTTCACTTTTTTAAAAAACTGCAACCTTTGCTTAATGAAAACATTGATAAGCTCGACAAGCGCGGCTTTAAACAATTAAGTGATTTTAAAGGGATGGAAAATAGGCTTATTTATTTTTCATACATCGTTGCCATCTATTTAAACTTTGTAGATGACTTTGATGAATTTATAAATCATCAATCAGATAATGAAAACGCCAGCCTAGCTTTCCCCAAAGGCCAAGAGATATTGGTGCAATTGGAGCGACGTGGCTTTTCAGCAAAAGAATCATTGCGCTTGCTTGAGCTTTATTACCAGTTCAGGCGAGCCTATTTGTTTATAAACGACGGCCTTGTTGGACAAAGCCCAAGTATGGCCAAGCTAAGAGTAGAGTTATGGAATAACCTATTCACCTTTGATGTACCTAATTATCATCAAAGTTTGTGGAATCAAATGGAAGACTTTTCACTATTTTTATTAGGTGAAACCGGTACAGGTAAAGGTGCCGCTGCCAGAGCTATAGGGTTATCTGGGCATATTTTATATGATAAAAGCACGGGTTGTTTTCGAGATAACTTTCAAGATATTTATGTTGAAGCAAACCTGTCGCAATATTCAGAAAATTTAATTGAATCAGAGTTATTCGGTCATAAAAAAGGTGCGTTTACTGGGGCATTTGAACAATACCAAGGGCTATTTAGCCAATGTAAGCTTAACGGTTCGTTGTTTTTAGATGAAATTGGCGACATTAGCGAGAACATTCAAATAAAGCTATTAAAGGTACTGCAGGAGCGTGTGTTTACCCCTGTGGGGAGTCATAAAACAGAAGTGTTTCATGGCAGAATAATTGCGGCGGCAAACCAGCCTCTACAAGAGCTTCGCCAAAATAATAAATTAAGAGACGATTTTTATTACCGCCTGTGCTCAGACATCATTGAAATCCCCACCTTGAGACAGCGTTTGGCTGAGTCTCCAAATGAGTTGGTTATATTAACCAGAGAATTAGTAAAACGTATTTGTCATCAAGATGATGAAAACATTGTTTCATTAGTTATAGAGTCATTAAACAAACACGTAAGCAAAGATTATCATTGGCCAGGTAACGTACGTGAGCTTGAACAAGCCATTCGCAGAATTATCCTCAGAGGCAGTTATCATGGCGATACGCTTCGAGTTCAATCGAACAACCAAGTTGACAATATTATGCAACTTATGGCGGATTCTAATACCGACTTAAAAGAGTTAACCAAGCGCTATTGTCAGATTTTATATGAACAACTTCATACATACGAAGCCGTCGCTTTAAAGACCAACTTAGACAGACGAACGGTAAAAAAACATGTGACTGGCGAATAATGAAAAACCAAATAAACACAGAGTCCAATAGTTGAGCTCTGTGTTTATTTGGTTTTACTGGTTAAATTTTAATGTAGTAACGATACGCCTTACTTAACGTTTTATTTGTTGCCATTGCTCCATTGCCGCAGGAACACCATTTTTTGCCTGAATATATAAATTTAACATTTTGATTTCATGGCATTGATATTTAGGATCTGTATCTGCAGGCACTTCAATTAAAGTTATACCTTTATTTCCATTTACTGCCTGTTCAAATGTTTGGGTAAATTCACCTACAGTTTCACAATGATAGCCTCTGCCGCCATAGGCACTAACAAGTTTGATCACATCAAAGTCAGGCGTTGAACAGTGATAAATTTCTCCTTCACCACTTTTGCCAAGATGATAAATATCATTTCTCATGTAAATTATAATTAAGTTTGATTGGTCTTTTTGCAAGTGAATTAGCTCATTCAGTTGAAAATGAAAGCCACCATCACCGGTGATTAGCACCGCAACATCATCTGAACCTTGTTTCTTTATTTCCTTACAAATCGATCTAGCATAAGGCAAGCTGGTGCCCATGGCCGCATACCAAGGATTAGTAACCCAACTCCTACCAATATCTGCTTGCTTAGTAATTAGCCCATAAGAAGCAAAGTATGAGTTGCCAATTTCAGGAATGTAAACGAATGATTCATCAGTTTTGCTTTGAATGTTATTTAGTACTGCTGAAAGATTATGAAAATCAAACTTTGCTGATTCATCAAATTCTTTTATTGCTTTTGCTGGCAGTTTTATATCGAACTTTTTAATATTTGCCGTTAATAAATTAGTAAAAATATTAATTATTTCTTGCTGGTTTTGTACTGTGCCTTTGATAGTGGTTTTGTTTTCAAATGAGTCTATTTGATGGGTTCCGGTATTAAACGCTGAGTTAGTATCTTGAGCATGAATACTGGTATCTACTTCAATAATATAATCAGCCTGATGTTCGATATAATGTCGGTTTTCAGGCAAACTGAATACGCCGTTGTATGTGCCAAGCGATAAAGGGTCGAATTCATCAAATAAACCTTTTGCTAACCAGGTAGTCGCATAAGGAATATTATATTTATGACAAAATTCCATTAATTGTGAACGCAGTTGTTTATTAAGTTTTACATTTTCGCCAATAAACACTAATGGATTTTTAGCTGCATTTAACTTTTCCAGTATATGGTTGGCAATAAGAGCTTCACCTTGTAAAACGAAATTATTACAATTTAGCTGCGTTAAGTTTTCAGGTAGGGTAATGGCTTGCGTTTTTTGAGCAACCAAATCTCTTGGAATTTCAATAAACACAGGCTCTTTATTTAAATAGGCATGCGTCACTAGCTGAAAAAAACGTTCTGCGGCCATATTGGGTTGCCCCGCTGAGCGAGAGCCTTGCAAACGTTCAGCTTTCATTCCTAGCGCTCGAAATGACTCTAATGCACAATCGTAATTTGCCCGCCAAGTTGAAGAAGAAGCTACGGTATGATGTATTGTATGGTTTGAGATCTCACTTTCGCCCGGCGCCCCTGAAATAAATATTACTGGTAACTTTTCAGTTATCGCTAAAGCCGCAGCACTAGTACATGGCAAGCTTCCTACCGTATAGGTGGTGAGTGCAGCGCCAATGCCATTAATTTCAGCATGTCCACAGGCATTGAAGCCAGCATGCATCTCGTTACTTGATGGCGAAAGAGTAATGCCAGGAGTTAGAGCGCCAATTAGATTTGCGGCAAAATCACCACCAACTCCATACAATTGATCGCAACCAAAAAACTGCAACACTTCAACAAGTGCATCTCCTAATTGTGGTAAAGATTTGGCGTACTGCTCGCCAAAATTATTTTGGTAATGTCTATTTAAATCAGTCATGTTTCCCCCTAAGTTAGTGAACGTTTATTGTTATTATTTTGATCACAAAATGTTAAACGTCAGGGGGTAGTTTCGTTGATAATAAATTTGTAAGATTGCGCTGCATCAATAAGTTAAACAATAGCGTTTAGACACTTTTCAATTCATTCAACGATTTGGAAAGAATATTTTACATTGTTACTTTACAGCACCCACAACCTACATCGAAAACAATAGAGCGTAACGGCCGATCTTAACTTGCTTGCACTAACAGATATAAAGAGAAAGCCACTTTGCCTGTTACTGCTCCTCCTAGAGTATCCAATATGTAATGCTGCTTGGTGAATAAACAACTCAATGTAATTAACAGCGGAATTGAATAAAAGTATATTCCGTACAGGGGCAATAGATAAGTTAAATGCGCCGCCGATAATGTTGCTATTGCTACATGCATACTTGGAAAACAATTCGATGCTTTGTCATAGCCTTGAACAAAATTTAAAAACTTAGTACTCAAATTTTTATCTTTGTCGTAGTTCCGCCAGTTTATTGGCGTACTTACCGGAAATAAAAAGAAAAAGATCACATGAACAAAAATTAGAATTAGAAAACTGATACTGACATAAACAAACTCACTTACAGTGTTTACGGCCAATACAATTGAAACAATAAATGGATAATAAATAAAAGAATAAATCCAAATAAAGTGCGGTTTAAATGGAATTAAATCATCAAACCTATTTGGATAAACAAGTGCTTTTCTAATAGGATGATTTTGTGGAAAAAAATACACTTGATAACCACCTAGAATAATAATTACCGCTAAAGTTAGTAGCATTAAGACATTTATGATGCTCATGAGTACAGCCTCCTTCATTCAAAGATTACAGTGGTATGTTCAATTCACCACAGTGGTCTTTGTATAAAAGCAAAATCTATTCCAAACATGCACAAAACCTAACGCACTGATTTATCAGTACTTTTATTGATGTATGAATTATTTATGTTAATGAACCATACAAATAAGATCTAGCAACATACATAAATGTATTGTTGCTATTTGCTTTCATTCACCGGTGAAAATGACGCACTTTCGAAAGAAGTGGCTACGCCATAACGCGCGAATAAATTCACGCCAACCATGAAAGCTACCTGGTTGGTCCGAATTCATTCGGACGCCATCCTCGAAGAAGACGCAACCTTATTACTTCACGTTAGATTGGCTTTCCTTCTTCCCTGAAGTAATAATGCCCGCAATTAGCGGGCATTTTTATAGTAACGATATTCTGCAATTATGGTGCTGGTGGAGCATCAGGATCTGCGTCATCAGTGATCATTATTGAAGTCTCAGTAATAAAGCCTCCAGGGGTGACAACTTTAATAATCAAAGGACCATTTACAGCATCTTCATTTTCAGGATCTTCTTTGATAGCGACTGAACACCCTTCAAAGCCGTAAGCGCTTGTGTTTAAAACTGTACAAGAGCTTGGGCCAACAATGGTGCCTGCACCTGAAGTGGTAAAGCTTATTTGAGTACCCGAAGGCATGCGGCCGTTATGTAAATCTGCAACATAGGCCGTTACCGATTTTGTACCTGAAGTTAAACTTACGGTATTAAAATAATCCGCTCTATCATTGTGATCTAAAGTTGACTCGATAACACTGATATGGGCAAACGATCCTGCTTGTAAAATGGTAATGTTTTGCCATATAGGCAGTAATTGTTTAGTACAACCATTGCCCTCATCCTGACAAAGTACACTATTTAATAATTGGTTACCTGAACTTTGATAAACGCCGTCATTATTAAAGTCAACGTATTCTTCGTTATCACCACCAGCTTGTAAACATGTAACTCCAGAGGCCGATTCGCAAGCATCAATAGCTGTTTGCGCACCAGCGGCTAACTCGCCATCAGCACTGCGACCAGCAAATACGCCATCTTCGTTATCGTCTCTAAATGCTTCCGCGGCAATATCATTATATGCCTCGCCAGCATCAAATACTCCATTACCATTACTATCAGCAAAACTTTCTTCCCCCATTAAGTGAGCAAGTATAGATATTCTATTTCCATAAACTTGTCCAAGTCCGCCAGGATTCGTGGCGGTATTAACAGTTGCGGCAGTGGCATTACTATAAAAACATGGGAACGCAAATAACGGGCTATTAAATCCTGTATCTACACCTAAACCTGACAAACATGCAGTACCATCACCTAGCCAGCGAGTTACAGTAGTATCGTCTCTAAATTCAGGTATTGGCGTTCTTGGATTAGAGCTTGTCCAATTAACCGAACAGCTACCATTTACGGTTGTACAAGCAGGTTCTATTTGACCAAACTCGGTAGTAAACGCAATTGCAGTGCCATCAGGAACGGGATTATTAAAATGATCCGCAGCATAGGCATTAACAGCTACTTTTAAACCATCAATGGTCCAGCCTTCTGGGTTAAAGTTAGAAACAGATAAACTAAAACTATTTTGATCTGCAACACCAGATGAAATAACCAGTAAATCTGAAACTGTCGATAAATCAGTATTAGACGCTAATGTGGCAATAACTCTTATGGTTGAAGCCACATGTCCAGATTGCACAATAATATCGACAAACCCATCACCATTGGTTTGTGCGCTTTCATAATTTAAAGAAATATTACCTACTTGCGATGATAATTCGAACATCACCTCTTCGTAAGCTGCAGGATTACCCGTTACATCGAGTACTTGAAAAGTTAGTACTGAAGTTTCGCTGCGAGTGACTCCACCACCACTACCACCGGTACCTTGTAAGGCAATAAATTCGTTAGATGCACCAATAAAGTTGATGCTGCCAGCAGTGGCATCTTGAACATCAATAACCACGCTAGAACTAAGCAGTTGACTACCAACTTTGGTATTTACTTCTACAGTATCTGCTTGTCCACAAGCAATATCTTTATACGTTGAAGTTACCGTGCCATTAACACTAACAACTGGTGATTCAATTGTCGCGAGTCCAGCTTGCACACAAACAGAAGTAAAATTGACAGCGACTGGTTCGTTATATGATGTTGCATTATCAACATCATTGATCGTTACATTAACCGTTGAGGTACCTGTGGCGCTAATAGATACAGGTGAAGCAGTGGCTGCAGACATTGATACGTTAGTTGTTTCAGCGCTAACTGAAAAATTCATATTCGCCGATAAGCCACCACCTGTGGCTGTTATTGTATCTGCACCGGCTTGGTCACCCGCACTGAGTATAATAGCTGCTACACCATTTTCGTTGGTTAACACTGTACCTATAACAGGGTCTAATACACCGAGATTATATTGCATGGAAAAAGCAACTAATACCCCAGCTTGCGGCTGTTCATCAATAAGTAAGGTTGCACTTACAACAACAGGACTACCAGTTACTACATTTAAAGTTTCAACACCCTCACTATCAGCTATAGCAACGTCGAAACTAATGACTTCTTCTACCGTCGTTATAACGGGGTCTTCTGTAGTAGAGGTTTCGTTAGCAGAGGGGGCTTCTGTACCGTTAAGATGGGCGGCTATGTTTTCAGGTGTAGGTTCATCACCTTCACAACCAGCCAACAGAAACAAGATCACAAATAAAGAAGTTAACACTTTGATGGTGTAGTTCATTAAATTATTCCTTAATATCATTCTGTAAGCTACAGCCCTTTGCTACAGATATTTTTTTTGTAGTCCTTTAGCTTAGTTGAATTAAAGATTAACTTTTACAAATCAGTTAAAAACGCAATCTGATGATATATTATGCAATTTTATGAAGTAATTAATTGCATGGAGGATAAAATATTCTTGTTTAATATTTATAAACAAGAAGGTTTTTAGTTAGTCAACTTGCTCAATTTCAAAAATAATTCGTTTTAATAATGAATCTATTTTTTCACTATCTTCTGCGATTAACTGAGTTTCTAATTCAACCGCAATGTCAGATACTTTTTGAAAACCAAACATAGCAGCGGCGCCTGCAAGTCTATGTACCAGATGCAAAAATTGTTTAAAGTCATGTTCTTGATGATATTTAATGAGTGATGTTTTATCTTTACTTAAATCGGCTTTAAACGCTGTAACAAGGTCAGAAATATCAACGTCATTAAAGGTGTTTTCAAATTCCTGAGCATTTATATCACTGTTAAAGTAATGACTAACAGTACTTATGAACACATCACGCTCTATCGGTTTTTTAAGGTGGCCATCAAAACCTTGTTGTAAATATTCTCTTATTTCATGGGCCATAGCATTAGCGGTTAAAGCAAGAATAGGTACTTCACACCCCTGCTGTCGCAACTTATTTAACGCTTCGATCCCATCCATTTCAGGCATTTGAATATCTAACAATATAAGCTCTGGCTGATGAATAAAGTATTGTTCTATAGCTTGAAGCCCATTTTCTGCGGTAATAACATCTAATCCAAGATGAGATAGCAAACGAGTAATTAACTTTAGGTTATCAGCATGATCTTCCGCTAATAAAATTTTACCTTTAAGCTTTGTATTTGTTTCTATTGGTTGTTGTTTTTGTTTTACAAAAGCTATATCCGCAGGCGAATATGGCAGAGTAAAAGTGAAAGTACTACCTTTTTTATATGCACTTTGTACGCTAATTTCACCTTTCATCATAGACGCTAATTGACCAGATAAAAATAACCCGAGCCCTGTACCGCCAAAACGTCTATTAATGCTGTTATCACCTTGAACAAAACTATCAAACACTTTGGTTAACTGTTGTTTATTCATGCCAATACCAGTGTCTGAAACGGTAAATATTAGGCTATTATTTGCCAAGCTAATATCGACAAGAATGTCACCTTGCTGAGTAAATTTAATGGCATTAGAACAAAGGTTTATTAAAATTTGATTCAAGCGTAAATAATCTACATTAACCGCGCATGGCATAGGTAAGTTATTGGTAACTTTAAACTTTAATTGTTTCTTTTTAGCTTGTTCAGTAAACATGTTCGTTAAACCATTACAAAGCTCACTAATATCATGCGCATTTATATCTAGTTCCAACTTCTCAGCTTCAATTTTACTAATATCGAGAATGTCATTAACGATTTGTAAAAGGTGCAGGCTGTTAGACTGGATGATCTTTATTTCTTGGCTTAAATCAACCGGTTCGACCTCCCCATTGATAATGGCATCCGATTGTCCTAGTACAGCGGTTAAAGGTGTGCGAATTTCATGGCTCATATTAGCCAAAAACTGGCTTTTAATTTTATTTGCTAGCTTGAGTTGCTTTGTAGTCTGCTCAAGTTCAAAGGTGCGTTCTTTAACTTGTGTAGCTAATAGCTTTTTGGTGCTTAACTCTTTTTTACGACGATAGAAGAAAAACACAATACCTAGCATGAGCAAAAAAGCAACAATGATAAAGTTTCGGGTCAACTCGTTTTGTGAGCTTTGTAAAAGGTGTAGCTCTTTTGCTTGCTGTAGTTGCTTAACTTGTTGAGCTAATTGTTTAGACTCAAATATAGCGAGCTCTTCGTTGAGCGCTTGATTAGCATCCTTATCTTTTTCATTTTGAAATTGTTGGTACGTATTAATTGCTTCTCTAGGTTTATTTTTTGCGGCATGAATTAATGCATACATGGCCAAATTATCATTCATTAATACCTTTTGTTGGACAGATACTGCGATATAGTTTGATAAATCATTAAAGGCTAAGGATTGTTGATAATCACCTTTATAAAAATATCCCCTTGATAATTCATAGTAGCAATTGCCAAGGGATTTTTGGTGTCCAAATTTTTCACTTAATTGCACACATGATTTACCAAACTTAATAGCCTTATCTATCCTACCCGTTCGATTGTATAAATCTGCGAGGTTATTGTGCTGTGTGGCAATATGATAGCCTTCATTTTGGCGCTCGTAATATGCTAAAGCTTTTAATGTATTTTGCTCAGCCAATTCAAACTTTCCTGCTCCTTTATAAACTACCCCTAAGTCACTATAAGCAAGTGCTAACCCTGCTTGATCATCTAATTCGCTACGTTCTTTTATAATTTGAGGCAGAATTTCAATCGCTTTATCAAAGCGCCTTAATGCTATAAATAAGCCTGAAATATTAAAGCGAATGTCAATCTTATCTACCCTACTGCCATGTTCTTGATAAATTGCTTCGGCTAATCGATATGACTTTAATGCACCGCGGGTATCCCCAGTGCTATTTTGCACTAAGCCAATATTGTTGTATAAATGTGCCTGCTTAATTAACTCATCAGTGCCTAAATAAAACTCTAAGGACTGTTGATAAGCCGAAAGTGCTTTGGGAAAGTCTCCTTTGTAATAATTGAATACGCCAACAAGTTTATCTGCATCAGCAATTGCTTGCGGCAAGTTATTTTCTACGGCAACGACTTTTGCAATATTGATAGTGCTAATCGAACTATTTAAATCACCTAATGAGAAATGATTAAAAGCGATTTCTGTATATAGGCTTATGGATTGCTTAGAAGATGCGGTTAATGTTGAAAGAGCGTTTTGTAACTTTAGATTTGCTTGTTTTTTATCTTCAATTTTTTTTACGTTTTCAATAAATATATTGAAATCGGCAATATCTGCTTGTGCTGGTTTGATAACCATTACAATAAATAAAAAAAGCAATGAGGATAAAAGCGACTTACTGTTCATGAGTAACCTAAAATTATGAGCTTATTTGTTATTATTTTCAGCATAATAATGCGGTAGAGGACTGTTATAACATTTAATGGCGTTTAAAAAAACTACAGATGAAAATAAATGGTTGCCGGGATGTAAATTACTTTATTCAGCATGTTAAGCTAATGCGGAAAAATAACATTGGAAAGTTACAAATAACCTCAAGCACTCATTCCCGAGCTGAGGTTAACTACAATAAGGTTAAACCATGAAAGAAGTAAAAAAATTCAATATCCCATTAAAAAGTGTTGCAGGCGCTGTAGTTGCGGCCATTGCTTTATTCGGCTCAGTATATACAGTAAATGAAGGACACATAGGCATAGTGAAACGTTTCAGTGAAGCGAAAGAGCAAGTAAACCCAGGATTGCACTTTAAAGTGCCTCTTATTGACAGTGTTGAAGAAATCGAAGTTAGAACGCGTAAAAATGAAGAAAAAATGTTATCGAGTACTAAAGAGCAAATGCCGGTAACAATTATAGTATCAGTAAACTGGACTGTGGATAAATCTGCTGCGTTAGATTTATTTCGTCAATATGGTGGTTTATCGCAATTTGAATCAAGAATTCTAGATCCTAGATTTAGATCAGCAACAAAAGATGTTATTCCAAAATATAACGCTGAACAACTCATACAAGATAGAGCCAGTGCAATACAAGGTATAGAAGCGAACTTTATTGAAGAAATGAAAGATTTTCCAGTTAGTGTTGATAATATTCAAATTGAAAATATCCAACTTCCTGCTAAGTACCTAACTTCGATTGAAACAAAACAAACCGAGAAAAACTTAGCCGCAGCTGAAGAACATAAATTAGCTCGACAAAACCTTGAAGCTCAACGCGCTGTTAATACATCTAAAGCACAAGCTGATGGTATAGAGCTTGTTGCAATAGCAGAGGCCAAAGCAATAAAACTTAAAGGTCTAGCTGAAGCTGAAGCCATAACGGCAAAAGCTAAAGCCCTTGGCGATAACCCTTTAATTGTAAAATTAACTGAAGCACAAAATTGGGATGGCAAACTACCAGCAACAATGCTTGGTGGGCAAAACATGCCCATTCTAGATATGCGAACCAAATAAGTTTAAGCGCTAATATGCTATACCTTAGTAGGATATTAGCGTGTATTTTGTTTGATTTTTATCTATCGCTGAGTGATACACTCAGCGAAACATAGGTATTTATACTTCTATATATAACCTAGTTTATTGATTCAGATTAGCTATATTCTTCAAACTCAATCCAGGTTAAATAAAAAGTTTCATCAACCACTTTATCACCATCGTAATCGGCATCAATCTGAACATTTTCGGCATCAATAACTATAAGCCTTAAACTGGCACCGCTTGTATCACTAACAAATAGTTCACCGGTATTTGGGTAGCCTTCACCTGACCCCATCAAGGTTACAGATGTTTCATAATTAACAGAGCCGACAAACTCACTACTGGTGAGGCTCCCATTTGCACTCTGTTGCCACTCAATAGGAAAGGTACTCGTGTCAACGCTAAAAGTATCTGAAAAATTTCTCATAGTTACAGTCTTACCTTGAGAATCAATTGAAAAACTTTTACCTGAAACTCCAAGAACCTCAAGTGGTGGTGAGAGTGTATCCATCAGCATACTTATATCACCATCAAAGGTTATGCTCTCACCTTCTGCGGTTGTCATAAAGTCAGTAAATTTTACGTCGACTTCTAACAGAGACTCTAAATAATCTAAATCTCCTTCAATACTGGTGATGGTCATTTCTAATAAACCATCAACAACCTCACCGTAACCGTCATCGCACATATTAGACTCAATGTTTATAGTATCACCAACGCTTAGAGTATTTAAATCGGCAAGGTCTCCCCATAACTTTTGCGTACCACTAACGGAACAATCTATAGTTTCAGGTCCAATTGGCGTGTTATTTATAAGAACCCCAGTTAACGTATTTTGACTTACTAATGTAGCACCAGACATTGCAGTAGGTGTACTCATGTTCCTTGGTACTTCAACATTTTGATTTGAAAAATCGACAGCACTGCCTAATTCATTTGTTCCTAATACAACTTCGCTAACTTCTGCAAGTACTTGCAGTGCATTGCTACTATCAATGTTAGCTGATGGCAAAGGCGTATCATCTTTTGAACCTCCCCCGCCGCCGCCACATGCAGATAACAGAGAGCACAAAAATAAAATACTGAAGAAGTTGATAAATTGGAATTGGTTATGGTTATGGTTATGGTGTGATAATTTTGACATTTTGAATCCATCCAAATAAACACTGCTAGTTTTATCATATTAGCTAGAACTGTTCTGCTTTAAGATAATACTAATTTCTTATTAATATATATGTAAGTTATAGCTTAATATGAAAACAATTCAACCTTGGTTATTTTCTCAAAGTAATGCCTGTGGTTAACTTTTAAATTAACCTTTTCACGATCCAATTTACTATACCGGTTGATAATAGACTCGTTCTTAAACTAAAATACTGCTTATATAATTTTCCATAACTGAAAAGGTCTCTTCATGGCTCAGCCGCTACCAGACAAATTCATCATGTCGATGAACCGTGTTTCCAAAATAGTTGCACCAAAACGTACAATATTAAAAGACATTTCTATTTCATTTTTCCCTGGCGCTAAAATTGGTGTTTTGGGTTTAAATGGTTCAGGTAAATCTACCCTACTTCGTATAATGGCTGGTGTTGATACTGAATTTGAAGGTGAAGCTAAGTTACTTTCTGGTACTAAAGTTGGTTACTTAGAACAAGAGCCACAACTCGATGAAGAAGCAACAGTACGCGAAATTGTTGAACAAGCAGTTTCTGAGGTTAAAAATGCCTTAGCACGTTTAGATGCTGTGTACATGGAATACGCTGAAGAAGGCGCAGATTTTGACGCCCTTGCAAAAGAACAAGGTGAGCTAGAAGCAATCATCGAAACACAAGACGGTCATAATATTGATAATGTACTTGAACGCGCTGCTGATGCCCTTCGTTTACCTGAATGGGATCAAAAAGTTAAAGTATTGTCAGGTGGTGAACGTCGCCGTGTTGCTTTATGTCGTTTATTACTTGAAAAACCTGACATGTTATTGCTTGATGAACCAACTAACCATTTGGATGCAGAATCTGTTGCTTGGTTAGAACGTTTCTTACATGACTACCCTGGTACCGTTGTAGCCATTACTCATGATAGATATTTCTTAGATAATGTTGCCGGTTGGATCTTAGAGTTAGACCGTGGCCATGGTATTCCATATGAAGGTAACTATACCAATTGGCTTGAGCAAAAAGATGCTCGACTTGAACAAGAAAAACGTACCGAAAATGCACTAGCAAAAACCATTAAGCATGAGCTTGATTGGGTTCGTTCAAATCCGAAAGGTCGCCAAGCTAAATCAAAAGCACGTATGGCTAGATTTGAAGAGTTATCAAGTAATGAAAACCAAAAACGTAACGAAACTAACGAGCTATATATTCCACCAGGACCACGTTTAGGTGACAAAGTTATCGATGTTGAGAACATTACTAAGTCATACGGTGAGCGTGTATTAATTGACGGTTTAAGCTTCTCAATTCCTAAAGGTGCAATCGTTGGTATTATTGGACCAAACGGTGCTGGTAAATCTACGTTATTTAAATTGCTTTCGGGTGCAGAAACACCTGACTCAGGTGCTGTTACTGTTGGTGATTCAGTGCAACTTGCCAGCGTTGATCAATTCCGTGATGATATGGATGACTCTAAAACAGTCTATCAAGAAATATCTGAAGGCAATGAAATCATTCAAATTGGCACTTATGAAATTCCAGCTAGAGCTTATGTAAGCCGCTTTAATTTTAAAGGCACAGATCAACAAAAAATTATTGGTCAATTATCTGGTGGTGAACGTAACCGTGTACATTTAGCAAAACTAGTTAAAACTGGTGGCAATGTACTACTTCTCGATGAGCCAACCAATGACTTAGATATTGAAACTTTACGTGCACTTGAAGAAGCAATTTTAGAATTCCCTGGTTGTGCGCTGGTTATTTCTCATGATCGTTGGTTCTTAGACAGAATTGCTACTCACATCATCGATTATCGTGATGAAGGGCAAGTGAATTTCTACGAAGGTAACTTTACTGATTACGAAGAGTGGTTGAAGAAAACTCTTGGTCCACAAGCCACTGAGCCACACCGTATTAAGTACAAGCGTATTACAGCGTAAAAAATAGGAACTAGGAAAATCATAAGTACCGTTGCCATTGATGACAACGGTATTTTTTTATTTCGCCAACTTTGCCATTAATTCATTTACTGCATCTAAATGTTCAGGGTTGTTGTGACACATGCCCTGCATTACCGCACAAATATCTAAAAAGTCGGGTAATTCCGTACGTTGTGCCATTTTCATCAACCGTTTGGTTAAACGCAACGACGCAGTTGGTTTGCTGGCAATTTCAGCGGCTAATTCGTTTGCTTTAATTAATAATTGCTCTGGTTCGACAACATCTAATAATAAACCAATTTCTTTCGCTTCAACTGCATCAATTACTTTGCCGGTAAAAGTAAGCTCAGCAGCTTTTTGATAGCCTATAACTCGCTGCATAAACCATGCACCACCATCTCCTGGAATAATTCCTAAATTTACAAAGGTTTCACCAAATTTAGCTTTAGTTGAAGCAATACGTAAATCGCACATATTACAAATATCAAAACCTGCACCAATAGCAGGGCCATTAATAGCGGCAATAACTGGTACTTCACACTTTTGAATAGCCAAAGGAATTCGCTGTATGCCTTGACGATATCTATTTTCAAGTTCACTTACATCGCCAGCAAAGTCACCGCTACGATTAGCCATATCTTTAATATTACCGCCAGATGAAAATGCAGAGCCGTCACCGGTGATGATAAGTACAGCAATATCAGCGGTTTTATTGATCCAAGTAATGGTATCTACGATATCGTCAGCAATATGAGTACTGGTTAACGCATTTCGAACATCGTGACGATTAAAGGTGAGAGTAACTATGTTGTTATTGGATGATAAGGTGCAATCAGTTAATTGAGGTAATGACATTTTACATTCTTTTGCTATTGGTAATTACTACATATTACCTTTTGTAAAATTCAATTTACAATTTTTATTCGATTATTGCATTGGCTATTCTTCAGACCATTCAAATTCATCAATAGCTGTACGTGCTTCGGCAATAGTGCAATTAGCTAGAATAACTAATTCGGTAACACTTATGCCAGGATTGCGCTTAACTAAATTTAATATTTCAGCATGAGTAAAACTACCCCGCTCTTTTTCAATTAACTTTACTAACCATTGCCACGTCTCTTCTTCTGATTCACGAACAAGTTTAATTATTGTCGTCATTTGCTCACGATCAGCGGTGAGTCGCCAATTACGAGAGCGTCCAATACGATTTAATTCACAACCAGATTGTCTTACTAGTGCCTTTAATTCAAACGCTCGCATGGCACGACGTAGAAAAGATGGCAATAAGATATGGTGTACTGCAGGCAAAGATTCAGTCTCTTAATTAAAGGTTATTAGTAAATTTAACGTTGAGTATACCAAGCTATGAATAAACAACAAACCCACCTATACCCATTGCTATTAAAGAACAGATATTCAGTGGGTTTGAATTGGTAATTCACATTGGATTATTCTGGTATCCCATGCATTTCATAGCATTTAACCAATAAATCTTCTTCTGATTCAACATGGTTAGGATCAGGCTTAATACAGTCTATTGGACAGGCAATAACACATTGCGCTTTTTCATAGTGTCCCACACATTCGGTGCACTTATCTGGATCAATTTCATAAATTTCCTCTCCAAGCGTAATAGCTTCGTTCGGACATTCGGGATCGCACATGTCACAGTTTATGCAAGTATCTAATATGAGTAACGCCATTGTTATTAAATTACCTTTAAGCCTTTGCTTGATTTTGTGCAAAAGGATGGCGAGTATTTTCGCCTTCATTTAAATAACGCATAATTATGCCGTATTCTAAATCAAACTCAGTTTCGAGTTTAATTTGCACGAAGTGACCAGAGCCTTTAGCATCGGTTACTTCTTCACCTTTACGGTTTTGCATATACTCTAAAACAAAGCTAATGTTACCTTGTGGTGTCATTAACTCAATTGAGTCGCCAGTTAAAAACTTATTCTTAACATCAATTTCAATTAAACCGTCTTCGGTTCGGCCTAACACTTCACCAACAAATTGTTGGCTATCAGATTTTGAGTAACCGTATTCATAATTTTGCAAATGATCATGGCGATGACGAGCCAAGAAACCTTCGGTATAGCCGCGACTAGCCAAATGTTCTAGGTTGCCTTTTAAGTCTTCATTGAAACTCTTGCCAGCAACAGCATCGTTCATTGCTTGCTTGTATATTTGCGCTGTACGAGCACAATAATAGAAAGATTTAGTTCTGCCTTCAATTTTTAATGAATGCACGCCCATTTTCACTAAACGCTCTACATGCTCAATAGCACGTAGATCTTTAGAGTTCATGATATAAGTGCCGTGTTCATCTTCAAACGCTGGCATATATTCGCCAGGACGACCTTGCTCTTGTAATAAGAACACTTCATCCGTTGGTGGTTGGTCAACTTTAGCTTGTTCTGGTATCCAAAGTTCAGGCTCTTCACTACCAACAATAGATTGCTGTGGTGCTATTATTTCAGCTTGCGGCGCTACGGCAATAATTTCGCCATGTTCATCTTCTTTCGCTTCATGGGCATTGTAAGACCATCGGCAAGAATTAGTACAAGCACCTTGATTAGGATCTCGTTTATTAATATAACCTGATAATAAACAGCGACCAGAGTAAGCCATACATAATGCACCGTGAACAAAAACTTCAATTTCCATTTCAGGTACGCGCATGCGAATTTCTTCAATTTCATCAAGCGATAATTCACGAGATAATATCACTCGCTCCACACCTTGTTGGTGCCAAAACTTAACAGTTGCCCAGTTAACTGCATTAGCTTGCACTGATAAATGAATAGACATATCAGGATAAGCTTCACGGATCATCATAATTAAGCCAGGATCACTCATAATAAGTGCATCAGGTTTCATTGCAATTACTGGCTCAATATCTTTTAAATAGGTTTTTAGCTTTGAATTATGCGGAGATATATTACTTACCACATACAACTTTTTACCAAGTGCATGAGCTTCGTTTATACCAATTTCAAGATTAGCTAAATTAAATTCATTATTACGAACACGTAAACTATAACGAGGTTGGCCAGCATAAACCGCATCAGCGCCATAGGCGAATGCATAACGCATGTTTTTAAGACTGCCAGCAGGAGATAATAATTCTGGTGTAAACATGTAAGTACCAACCCTATTTGGTTCTGTCCTATGTAGATAAGGACATTAAAAAGGTCGGTATTTTAATCGCAGAGGGCAAAAGGTTCAATACACATTCAGTTAACAACTGTTATTAAATGTACGAACCTTAATTTAGATCAATCAAAGTAATGGGTTTGCGGCTAATCTTCTAGGTAAGAGTTAGTCGCTAATTCAAACTGCGCTAACATATCTTCAATAAAGCGATTTACTTCGCCAGTCATCAAAGTAAGGTCGGCATCAATTTTTACTATCATGTCGTCGGTTGGAATGTCTTCATTTTGCTCGTAAACACTGTCGTGGAACTTAACACGTTTAACACTTAAATCATCCGCTAATACACATGACAAAGTTTGATCCCAATCGAAAGCGATTTTAACAACTTGCTTTTCACCGTTTTCACCTAAGTGGGCTAAAATTTCATCTGATAATAAGTCTTGGTTTTTACAACGAAGTACTGCGCCGTCATCGCCCATTGCTTTTAATTCACCTTCAAAGCCAATAGTGAAACGCTCTGGTAAAGTTTGTTCTAATAACCAACTCGTCATCGTAGTTTCTGCGCCAGCTTCCGGTACAAAACTGGTTACTGGTAATGAGCCTAAGCATTTACGTAGTAAAGCTAAAAAGTCTTCGGCTTTACCGCGAGAGCTACTATTTATCACTATAATATTTTTTTCAGGGCAAACGTAACCTTGAGTATCGCTGATACGAGAAAAAGCACGAGGCAGTAATTCAAAGGTGATATCTTCTTTAAATTGTTCTTTTTCTTTTTTAGTCGCTTTACGACTGTGCTCGTGTTGCAGTGCTTCAACTTTTTCTTCTAGCTTTTCTTTAATAACAGATGCTGGAAGCATTTTTTCTTCTTTACGAGCATTTAAAAAGAAACAGCCATTGGTGTAATGTAATAAGCTCTCACCATGTTTACCTAAGGCATTGGACCAACCAAAACGAGATAACTCGGTTGAACCACAACGAGCAAACACATGCTCATGCAATGCTTTTTCTAAGTCTTCTTCACTATGTGTAAACGGTTTGGTAAAAGCGAAAATGTATAAATTTTTAAACCACATGGATGTATTTCCTTTCCCAAAAGTTTAAAATGGGAGATTGATATTGAGAATTTTAATTATTGGACAGGCATGATAACCAAACTATTACTACTAAGTATATCTATTTTTTTAGTTTCTAGAATGATGGAGGGAATACGTTTAAAAAGCTTTGTAACTGCGATTATCGTTGCTGTGGTTTATAGTGTAGCTGACCTATTATTGTGGTGGTTGATGGTGTTCTTTTCTATGCCATTGATCATATTAACTTTTGGCTTATTTGTGTTTGTACTTAACGCTATTTTATTGTGGTTAACCGACCAGATTGTTGACGATTTTGAGATCAAAGATCTCAAAACAACCTTTATTGCCTCACTAATTATTTCTGCAATTAATTTATTGTTGAATTGGCTGATTTAATTATTGTTTCGAGGAGATCCTGAAACGAGTTCAGGAAGGAATGGTTTATATTTTCAGCAACGTATAGTAAAGCTGTCTTCGACTTTAAATTTAAGAGTGAATGTACTGCCTTTGTTTATTTCACTTTCAATAGAGAGTCGAGCATTATGATGATTAGCAACATGCTTCACGATAGCTAAACCTAGCCCAGTACCGCCGGTATCACGTGAACGTGACTTATCAACTCGATAAAAGCGTTCACTCAATCGGCCAATATCTTTGCTTTCAATTCCACAACCATTATCTGTAACACTAAATAAACAAGAGTCATCTACGAGAGTCCAACTCACATTAATGTTACCGCCTTCAGGAGTGTAATTCATCGCATTAACCATAAGGTTAGAACAAGCACTTTTTAGCTCAGATTCTATGCCTAAAATACCAAGTTTAGGATCTATTTCAATATTTATAGTGTGCTGTTTTTTCTTATTTAACCAGTTTATATCTTCCACTAACTGTTCTATGATCTTTGGCATATTCACTTGCCCGCGGATATCTTCGTCGGTATGTACTTCAACACGCGACAGTAATAATAATTGCTGCACCAACCTATCCATACGAGTGACTTGCTGTTCAATAGTGGCGAATGATTTACCCCAATGGGCCGGAATATCATCATCTTCTTGTACCATTTCTACATAGCCGCGCATAACCGTTAACGGTGTTTTGAGCTCATGTGAAACATTGGCGACAAAATCACGTCGCATCATTTCTAAGCGTTTTAATTGACTAACATCACGAGCCAGTAATAAGTACTGGTCGTCACCGTAGGTCATAAATCTTAACTCAAGTTGTTGATTATCATCGTCAGGTGATAATATGCTACAGGGCTCTGAAAAATCTGACTTTTTCAAATATTTGGTAAGTATTGGAGAACGCACAAGGTTATTTATTCGTTGACCAGAATCCGCAGGCCATTTAATGCCGAGTAGTCGAGTAGCCTTTTTATTTGCCCAGCGAATAGAATAATCTAAGCCTAAAACAATTGCGGCATCTGGCAGAGCTTCAGCACCATCAAGAAATTGGCGTATCCGCGCATTTAATTGCTTTTGTTTTTGTCGGTATGTTTTGATACGCCGATAAATACCGTCATAAACATGGCCCCAAATCCCTTTTGACTCAGGAGGATGGAGTAAGTTTTTTTGCCATAACCAATCGATAAGATTAATTAAATGCTGGTAATTCCATAGTAGAGAACCTGCGATATAAATCCATAAGCACAGCCAAATACTATTAAGCCAGTAACCGACGAAGATACTGGCTAAAATATATAAAACCTGCTTAAAAATAAATTGCTTTGTAGAAAAGCGATAGATCATAAAGGTGCTTTACCTAATTAACTTACTTTACTTGAAAATCGATAACCAGCACCACGAACCGTTTGTACAAACTCTTCATGACCTTGCCCTGTAATGGATTTTCTAAGGCGTCTAATATGAACATCTACGGTTCTATCTTCAACATAAACATTTGTGCCCCATACATTATCAAGTAATTGTTCTCTAGAATAGACTCTTTCGGGGTGGGCCATAAAAAAATGTAACATTTTAAATTCAGTTGGGCCTAAATCTATCGGATTTCCATTAATTTTTACTCGATGAGAAACAGGATCTAAAGTTAAACCTTTAAACTCTATAACTTCTTCTAATGAAGTTGGTGCAACACGGCGAATAACCGCTTTAATGCGAGCAATTAACTCTTTAGGTGAGAAAGGTTTAGTAACATAATCATCTACACCTACTTCAAATCCTCTTACCTTATCGTCTTCATCAGAGCGTGCGGTGAGCATTATGATAGGTATTTTTTTTGTATATTCTTGCAGCTTTATTTCGCGCGCAATTTTAAGACCACTGCCACCCGGCAGCATCCAATCTAATAAAACTAAATCCGGCAACGGGTCAACCAACAGCGCTTTTGCTTGCTCGTAATCTGCAGCTTCAATGGCATTAAAACCATTTTGATCAAGCACAAATGTGATCATTTCTCTAATTGCGGTTTCGTCTTCTACTACCAAAATTTGTCGGCTCATAGCGTTTCCTGACAAATGTTAAATAACTTGTAAACTATCATGCCCTACTTAGATGACAGTTTTATGACAGTGTTAATATTTATATAACTGTTGATACGATTTCAATTATAGAAGTTTAGTAAAGGTTTGTAAGCAAATAAAAAATCTTAGCTAAAGTAACTTTATTTCCATGATTTACAGGATGTTATGAATGCCGAGGACGCGGGGATGCGTAGCAGCGGTCATTGGCAAGTTGGCATTCCATCATCTATGAAGTAAAAAGCCACAATTAAGTGGCTTTATTAGTATGAGGTTTTGATATTAAAATTTATATTCAATACCTGTTGATAAATAACTTTGATCTTCATCACCAGTTACATCTTCATCTAAATCAAATGCAGTGTAAAATGCATAAAGCTTAGCGTTTTTAGCCAGCGCATAATCAACACCAGCAGTAAATGCTGTTTTTTCTGCTTTATCACCAAAATCTTCTTCTGCTGTCTGTACCTGACCTTTTAAAGTGAAGTCTTTGTTTAGTTTGTACGCTGCAGAAAACATGAAACCAGTAGTTTCTTCACCTGTTGCAACAACTTCTTGAGAGTGAGCAATAAAACCAAGCTTGAATGCCCCCAATTTGGTTGCAACATTAAAGCGCATTGCATCTTCACCATCTACTTCACTGTCGAGTGCAACAGAAGCAAACCAATTTGATTTTTTCAGTCCTGAGTCACCGTAAAATACTGCAGTTGATATACCGGCTTCACCACCCTGGTCATCGTCACCTTCAGCGACATAAGTAACACCGGCAGAGAAATCACCAAATTTTGGAGAAACATAACTTACTGACTCACCCATACGGTTTTCACCTTTCCAAAGGTTTTTAATATCGCCTTCGTAGTCACTGAACAAATCAATTTTACCCTGTGATTGCTTCAACATAGTGTCGTTACGACCGAGTAAAACAGTACCAAAGTTGCCTTTTAAACCAATGTACTGGTTACGGCCTTTGATGTTATCTGTATCATCAGAGTCGTCTGCCATTTCAATTTGAACTTCGGCTTTATAAACAACCGATAACGAGTCGTTGACTTTAAGATCACCAGTTACACCTAAACGAGAAGCATTTGATTTAACTTCTGTTTGAGATTCACCACCTTCGTCTGAATACTGCAAACCAACGTTCGCTTTACCATAAAAGTTAATTTCGTCAGAAGCCATTACTGGTGCAGTAAATGTAGCGGCTATTGTTAAAGCCATTGTAGTTTTAACTAAGTTCATAGGTTTACCCTGTTTAAATATCATTAAGTTTTGTAATTGTGGCTATAATGGCAGTTGAATATTACACTTTTATTACACATTGTAATAATCTTTAAATTTAATTAATTCCAGCAATGTCATAAAAACGTCACATAGCTCTTTTAAGATGGCTTCATCAAATTTAAACCTTAACTTTAATAACTAAAACTCTTTGGAGAGATAGATGAAACTTAAAAGCATATTAACTGGTGTAAGTATTGCAGTCGCAACGCTAACAAGCCAAAACGCTTTAGCAATAGACAGTGACTTACCAGTATATAAAAAGACGAGTGGTATATCAGGTAACTTGTCTTCTGTAGGTTCTGACACATTAGCAAACATGATGACGTTTTGGGCAGAAGAATTTAAACGTACTTATCCAAGTGTAAACATTCAAATTCAAGCAGCAGGGTCTTCAACGGCTCCGCCAGCATTAACTGAATCTACATCAGGTTTAGGGCCAATGAGCCGTAAAATGAAATCGAAAGAAATTCAGTCTTTTGAAAAAAAATTCGGCTATAAACCTACACCGGTTCGTGTTGCCATTGATGCTCTAGCAGTGTTTGTTCACAAAGATAACCCAATACAGGGGTTAAGCATTCAGCAAGTAGATGCGATATTTTCTAGCAATCGTAAATGTCGAGGCGAAATTGATGTTGACCGTTGGGGTGCTTTAGATTTAGAAGGTGACTGGACAGGTAAAGATATACAATTATATGGTCGCAACTCTGTATCAGGTACTTACGGTTACTTTAAAGAGAAAGCTCTTTGTAAAGGTGACTTTAAAAACACTGTAAATGAGCAACCTGGATCAGCGTCGGTTGTGCAATCAGTTTCTGCATCATTAAATGGTATTGGTTACTCGGGAATTGGCTACAAAACATCTGGCGTACGTGCTTTACCATTAAGTAAAAAAGGTAACAATTTCGTTGAAGCTAACATGGCTAATGCGATTTCTGGCGATTACCCTCTTTCTCGTTACTTATACGTATATGTAAATAAACACCCAAACAAGCCATTAGCTCCTAAAGAGGCTGAATTCTTAAAAATGGTGTTATCGAAGTCTGGTCAAAAAATTGTTGAAAAAGATGGTTATATTCCACTTCCTTCATCAGTAGTTAATAAAGAACTTAAGAAATTAGGTCTTAGTTTGTAGATTCAATTTTTAATCAGTAATTAATTTATCAAATAAAAACGCCTCTACATATTTCATGTAGGGGCGTTTTTTATCAAATATCTACCTTAATTTTTTGCCCCACGCAGTGGCAAGTATAAAAATACGCAGCAGATTTATTTAGACGTTAATATCTACCATTAAATCGTCGGAAATACTTTCTAAAGCATCCACTAAATTATCTACTTTATCTTCTCCGTTAATGGCAATAATTGCTGATGCTTTAAAGATCGGGTGGCCAAAATCTGGTGCACTTCCTTGGCTACTTACCAACTTGACTAGGTTGCCATGCTGTTTATGAATTACTGCAGAGATTTCACCAACAATACCTTGCCTATCATTTGCAGTAAGCTCGAGTGAAATTGTATTTTCGTTATATTGAGACGGTTGAGTTACCTCTACATTCACCTTTAAACCTTCAACCTTTTGAACATCACACGCCAAATTTTCAGCATTTTCTTCACTTACGAGTACTTCAATAATGCCGCAAAAGAAACCTGATAAATGACGTAAACTACTGGTTTGCCAGTTTCCATTATACTGTTTAACAATAGAAGCTATGTTATCTACGATGCCAGGGCGATCTTTACCTAAAAAAGAAATTACAACATGTCTCATAAATCATCCCCTTAAGAACAAATAAATTGTGAAAAAACTAATACTTTTTAATGAATTCAATTAATTAATAACAGAGCCTATTTATTTACGCAAAGAATTTTATATATTTTTTATATAAGGTTGCTATAAGCACTGTTATTTTTTAGTCTTAGTTTATAAATACAGCTTAATAAAGTTAATTAAGCAAGTTAAAAACAAAGATAACAAAGAGAATAAGATGAAACTTAACAAAATAGCGGCAACATTATTATTAGGTTGCGGTTTAACTGCAGGTTTATTGTCAGGCTGCTCAGATAACAACAATAACAATTCAACAGAACATGTATTGTTAGCTGATGCTCAATCTAGACTAAATATTTATAAAGAAGTTACCTTAGATGCCGATTTAAGTCACTTAAGCAGTAACCAAAAACAGGTTATTTCGTTATTAATTGATGCTTCAAAAATTATCGACAATCTATTTTGGCAACAAGCATTTGGCGATAATAAAAAAGAATTTCTAGCTGGTATTAAAGATCCTGCCACCCGTCGTTTTATAGAAATTAACTATGGCCCATGGGATAGATTAAATGGTGATAAACCACTGTTAACTAACATTAATAAAAAGTCTTTAGGCGCCCAGTTTTACCCTGATGATATGACTAAAGAAGAGTTTGAACAATCAGACTTTAAAGGCAATAAATCTTTATATTCAGTGGTAAAACGAAACGAGAAAGGTCAATTGTTTTCTATTCCGTACTCTGAAGCCTTTAGTAAACAACTAGAGCGTGCGGCAGCAATCTTAGAAAAAGCAGCAAGTTTTGCCGATGATAAAGAATTTGCTAATTACTTAACCATGCGAGCTGAAGCATTTAGAACAGATGAATATCAAGCGTCAGATTTTGCTTGGATGGATATGAAGAATAATCCTATTGATGTAGTAATTGGGCCTATCGAAACATATGAAGATTTACTTTATGGTTATCGAGCAGGTTTCGAATCATATGTATTGATTAAAGATTTAAGCTGGAGTGAACGCTTAGCGAAATATGCAGCCTTTTTACCTGAATTACAAAAAGGCCTACCAGTAAGCAAAAAATATAAAGCGGAAGTTCCTGGTTCAGATGCAGATTTAAATGCTTATGACGTAGTTTATTATGCAGGACATTCAAATGCTGGTTCTAAAACTATTGCCATTAACTTGCCAAATGATGAACAAGTACAACTTGAAAAAGGTACTCGTCGCTTACAACTTAAAAATGCCATGCGTGCTAAGTTCGACGCTATTATGCTACCGATTGCAGATCAGTTAGTGAGTGAGGAAGACAGAAAACATGTAACCTTTACTGCTTTTTTTGCCAACACTATGTTTCATGAAGTCGCGCATGGCTTAGGCATTAAAAACACCATTAACAATAAAGGTACTGTACGCCAGGCTCTGAAAGAACATTCTTCGGCATTAGAAGAAGGTAAAGCCGATATTCTTGGCTTGTACATGATTCGCCAATTGTTAGCGAAAGGCGCAATAAGTGAAGGTGAATTAAAAGATTACTACACCACATTTATGGCCGGCATTTTCCGTTCAGTTCGCTTTGGCGCATCAAGTGCTCATGGTAAAGCCAATATGGTGCGCTTTAATTACTTTAGTGATAACGGTGCATTTGCCAAAGATGACATGGGTTTCTACAAAGTTGATATGGATAAAATGACACAAGCCATAGATTCATTGTCTGAATTAATTTTAAACCTACAAGGCAATGGCGATTATGATGGTGTTGGTAAATTAGTTGCTGACATGGGAATTATTAGAGAAGATTTAGCTGCCGATCTAGCCAAACTTGAAGCGGCGAGTATTCCTGTAGATATTGTCTTTAAGCAAGGCAAGATGGTTTTAGATCTTTAAATTAGTTGAAAATTTTCAACAAAAAAAACAGCGCTAATGGAGCGCTGTTTTTATTTTTTTAAACCTTAATTAATAATTAAGGTTTTGGAACAGGAAAATCCACAGTAACAGTTTGTCCAGTTAGTACTTCCACTACTGTTAATTGTGTATCTGGATTAGGGATCATCAAATCATTAAATATTTCTGATTCATCTTCCCAAGCAGGATCTAAATTTACATCCCCAACATTACATGCAAAGGCAATTCGATAAAAAGAATCTTCAGGAACGCCGCCGCCAAAAGTATCTCCGTTCGGAATAAAGCCAATTTCATAACTCAGCTCACCCTCTTCATCTTTCATAACCATTGTACTTGTAAATGGCTCTTCAGCTTCAGGAGGTGCAGCATTATCAACAAAGTCAGGATCAAAATTATCAGCTAAAAATGAATTTTCAATCGCAGATTTTTCACCTTTATATAAATAGACAGTATGAATATCACCTTCGCAACCTAACATCGCTTCATCTAAAAGGTTTACGACACCTGAGATAGTACCATTACTTGCACTATTGATAATTCTTACTCCATGAGGTTTGATAATAAAACCATTTTTAGCAGGATCATTACCTCTTAAAACTAAAGATTTAGTTAGATCAAATTCAATAGTAAACCCTGGTGTATCCTCAGTTTGAGTTGCTCCTAAGACAACGTCAAATCCCCCTAATCTTAGCCTAGAGCTAGGTACCTTTATATCGTACTTAACTTTATCCTCATCAGGAAAATCATCAGCATATTCGTCTAGTACAACATAAGAGCCAGAATCAATAACAGTTAGTTCCATAGTGCTAGTTCCAACTGCTAACTCTATACCCGCTGATTCATTAACAATAGTTACCTGATCATCACCTTGGTAATCTAACAAGTTAATTTTAATGGTATCAACTTGGGAGTCTGACTCTGCATCATAAAACATATCAATTTCATCTACATCACCATCACTTGAAGTTATGGTAATTTTATCAATTTCAATATTAACTTCTTCAGCATCATCAACAAAAGCATCGGATACCCCAAGCGAAAATGGAACTGATACAGTTGGTTCATTGCTAGAATCACCACCACAACTGTAGAGGCCTACACCTACAGACAACATGAGAGCAGCGTAACTAATTTTGTTATTAAACATAAGTCACCTACTTAATTAAGAAAGTACATATATTTTAGTTGATAATTAAAAACTTTCTTCAGCAGAACCTAATAAAAGCAACAAAAAAGCCCTAAGCAATTGTTTACTTAGGGCTTTATTATATTAAAATTTTGTTTATTTAAGGACGATAAACTTTTACGTTATTAAAGCCATTATCGTGTAGGTATAAAGCTTGCAGCTTACTCATTACGCCTCGGTCACAATATAACAGATAGGTTTTATCTTTTGGCAAGTCACCAAATTGAGTAGCTAATTTGTAAAATGGAATGTGTTTAACATCAATTCCATCAAAATCTAGTGGGTTAGCGTCTTCTTCTTCAGGGCTACGAATATCAACAATCACATTGTCATGACCAGCACTATCAACGGTTTCAATTTGTGAAACAGTATTCACTTCTGCTTCTGTCTCGGTAGCGATATCACGAATATCCTGCATACGAGTATCAGCAACAACTTGATCAAGTATGCTCATATCAAAGTTAGCTTCTTCAGCTTCAATTTTTGACAGAATAGCTTTAACTGTTGGCTTTTGTGAAATCACGCCACAATATTCAGGTATAGTTTTAGCAAAATCTTCAGTGCCAATTTTGCGCGCTATATCGATAATATCTTGCTTATCATAGGCTGCTAATGGACGAAGGATCAAAGTTTCGGTAACTCTGTCGATAACATTTAAGTTGGTTAATGTTTGACTAGAAACCTGACCTAATGCTTCACCAGTAATTAACGCTTGAATACCAGTTTTTTCAGCAATTTGTGCTGCTGCTCGCATCATCATACGTTTTAAGATAACGCCCATTTGACCGTTTTCAACTTTTTCAAGGATCTCAGCAACGACAGGTTCAAAATCTACGGCAAAAAATTTAACTTTATGTGAAGAGCCAAATTTATTCCATAAGTAATAGCTAACTTGTTTAACGCCAACTTCGTGCGCAGAGCCGCCTAAATTAAAGAAACAATAATGCGTTCTAGTGCCTTTTTTAATCATTTGATAACTGGCAACACCCGAGTCAAAACCACCTGACATTAAAGATAATACGTCTTCTTGAGTAGCAATTGGAAAACCGCCAAGGCCGTCATGACGATTGGTTACTATTAATAATTTATCGTTTTTAACTTCAATGCGAACAGTTACGTCTGGTTTTTTAAGTTGCACACGAGCTGACTCAACATTTTGATTTAAGCCACCACCAACATATTGTTCTAATTCTAATGATGAGAAATCATGTTCACCTAAACGTTTAGCCCGTACACAAAAACTTTTGTTTTCAATATTTTTGCCATGAACGGCTAGAGTTTTTTCAAAAATATCGTGCTTGTCGGTAAATTCAAATTGCTGAACTTCTAAAAAGTGAGCAATTCCAGGGATACATTGTAATGCTTCAATTAACTGCAAACGGTTTTCAGGCGAAATATTTTTACTGGTAACTTCGATATTGTCCCAGTTCAATTGAGTACGTACGTCTTCATCTAAACGGCGCAATACATTTTTAATGCTGCCATTTAACAGTTTAGTAAAACGCTTACGTACAGGGCGCGACTTCATGGCAATTTCTGCCTGCAATTTAATGATAAATTTCATTATAAAAACCAATTAATTAAAAACGGGCGCATTATACACCAACAAATGTATGAAGTAATGCAATTTGCGGGGTTTAAGTTTATACCAATTAAGTAAAATACAAGGTAAAATAACTGTAATAATTAAATTTGCTTTATCTTTGCTGTTAAACAATCAAAGATGTCAACGTTACTGAAGGTAGTCGAGCGTGAAAAAACCTGAAAATCAAAGCTTTGAAGAGTCTATGAATGAGCTTGAAACTATTGTCGATGATCTTGAGCAAGGTGATTTATCTTTAGAAGATTCGATGAAGTTATTTGAACGAGGCTTATCTTTAAGCCAAGCTAGCCAAAGCAAATTAAGTAAAGCAGAACAAAAAATTCAAATTTTGTTAAACAATAATGGTGAAGAGCAATTGCAACCATTTACGGATAACGAGAGTCAAGATTAGTGTCCCAGTTAGATAATTTATCATTATTCCAAAATCGTATAGATAACTTTTTGAAGCAAAAACTTGCTGAGATCAGTATTAATGATCAACGCCTGTTTGATGCCATGAATTATGGTTTACTCATAGGTGGTAAACGCATGCGTCCATACTTAGCCTATGTTACAGCAGAAATGTTAGATTTAGATTTAGAAGACATTGATCCTATTGCTGCCGCCTTAGAGTGTATCCATGCTTATTCATTATTGCATGATGATTTACCCGCAATGGATGATGATGATTTACGCCGTGGTCAACCAACGTGTCATGTTAAATTTGACGAGGCTACCGCGATACTTGCTGGTGATAGTTTGCAAACTTTAGCGTTTGAAATTATTTCAAATCATCAATTTAAAAATATTAGTGCTGCCACTCATATTAAACTGATTCAAATGTTAAGTTCAGCTGCAGGGTATCAAGGCATGTGTGGCGGCCAAGCAATGGATTTAGCTGCTACAGATAAAAAAGTAGCTCTTGAACATTTACAAACCATTCATCGTTTAAAAACAGGGGCTTTATTACAAGCTGCCATTTTAATGCCTG
The DNA here is from genome assembly GCF_031583595.1 of Thalassotalea psychrophila. NCBI lineage: Bacteria > Pseudomonadati > Pseudomonadota > Gammaproteobacteria > Alteromonadales > Colwelliaceae > Thalassotalea > Thalassotalea psychrophila. The sequence continues at coordinate 1,247,161 of NZ_CP134145.1, read as the reverse complement.
CGCGTTGTCGTGAAGACTTACCTGAACAAACCTTTATAGGCTTACAACAATTTGCACAGCAAATTGGTTTGGCATATCAAGTACATGACGATATTATTGATATTACCAGTAATGAAGAAACTCTTGGTAAACCGGCAGGCTCTGACTTAGATGCCAATAAATCGACTTATCCTGCGTTGTTAGGCTTAGAAGGTGCAATAGAAAAAGAACAACAGTTATTTCAACAAGCACTTTCAGCTTTAGAAGCTTTGCCCTACAATACACGCAACTTATCTAATTTTTCTACGTTTATTATTAAACGTGCACATTAAGAAATACTAATTTTATATGACTACAGACTTGTCTCATTACCCATTACTAGCGCAAATTGATAAGCCAGAGCAGTTGCGTGACTTTTCTCAGGAAAAGCTTCAACAAATTAGTGATGAATTACGTAGCTACTTGCTAAATTCAGTAAGTAAAAGTAGTGGTCATTTTGCCTCAGGCCTAGGCGCAATAGAATTAACCGTTGCCCTACATTATGTATATAACACGCCGTTTGATAATTTAATTTGGGATGTTGGCCATCAGGCCTATCCACACAAAATTTTGACCGGTCGTCGTGATCAACTGCATTCTATTCGCCAAAAAGATGGGTTACACCCATTCCCTTGGCGCGAAGAAAGTGAATATGATGTATTAAGTGTCGGTCATTCTAGTACCTCTATTTCTGCAGCGTTAGGCATGGCTGTTGCAGCTGAGAAAGAAAACAAAAATCGTAAAACGGTTGCCGTAATTGGCGATGGTGCGATGACTGCTGGCATGGCATTTGAAGCATTAAATCATGGCGGTGATATACACAAAGACATGCTTATTGTGTTGAACGATAATGAAATGAGTATTTCAGAAAACGTTGGCGCATTGAATAACCATTTAGCTAAGTTATTATCAGGTAGCCTTTATACTGGCCTTAGAGAAAGCTCAAAGCGTATCTTAGGTTCGATTCCACCAATTAAAGAATTAGCCTCAAAAGCTGAAGAGCATTTAAAAGGTATGGTTGTACCTTCAACATTTTTTGAAGAGCTTGGTTTTAATTACATTGGACCAATCGATGGTCACGATGTAAATGGCATGGTTGATACCATTCGTAATATGAAAGGCTTGAAAGGCCCACAAATATTGCATGTAATCACCACCAAAGGGAAAGGTTACGAGCAAGCAGAACAAGACCCGATCAAGTATCACGCGGTACCTAAATTTGATCCTGAGAGTGAAAGTTTGCCTAAAAGCGCTCCAAGTCTACCTAGTTATTCAAAAATATTCGGTGATTGGTTATGTGAAACTGCAGAAGTTGATAACAAGCTTGTTGCTGTTACTCCTGCCATGCGCGAAGGCTCTGGTATGGTTGAATTCAGCCAACGCTTTCCTGATAAGTATTTTGATGTTGCCATTGCCGAACAGCATGCGGTCACCTTTGCTGCAGGTTTAGCAATTGGCGGAAACAATCCTGTTGTTGCCATATATTCAAGCTTTTTACAACGCGCTTATGATCAACTGATCCACGATGTGGCAATTCAAAACTTACCGGTTTTATTTGCAATTGACCGTGCAGGTATTGTTGGCGCAGATGGAGCAACTCATCAAGGAGCGTTCGATTTATCGTTTATGCGCTGTATACCAAACCTTGTAATTATGTGTCCAGCTAACGAAGCTGAGTGTCGATTAATGCTTAGTACCGGCCATAGGTATAACGGCCCAGCTGCGGTTAGATATCCTCGTGGCACTGCCATTGGTGTTGAATTACCCGATATAAATGAAACAATCGAAATTGGTAAAGGTTTAGTATTACGAGAAGGTAAAAATCTAGCTATTTTATCATTTGGTACCATGTTAGCTGCGGCACAAAAAACAGCAGATGAACTTGATGCTACTTTAGTTGATATGCGTTTCGTTAAGCCACTAGATCAAGCATTAATATCAAAATTGGCAAGTACTCACAGTCATTTTATTACTGTCGAAGATAACGCTATTGCAGGTGGCGCTGGCTCTGCAGTGAATGAATATGTTCTAGCTAATCAATTAGGCACTAAATTGCTAAATATTGGTATACCTGATGAGTTTATTAAACATGGTACACAAGATGAGATACATAGTGAGCTTGAATTAGACGCACAAGGCATATTAGCTAAAGCTAAAGGTTTTATCGCGTCATAGAAAAAGGGCGAGTTAAACCAAGGAATTTCACATAAAAAAAAGCGCGTTACATCAAATTACGCGCTTATAGAGTCAAAAGCAGTCCAGGGAAAAATTGCTTTCAATAGGTAAGACGATGTTTATTTGATTAAGTTCAAAATAAATTTGTTTTATTTTAATTGTCTTGAACTACACTTTTTAGCCCCACTATCAATACTCTTTAACGTCCGAATAAATTCGGACCAACCGCAGTTAACATCGTTCAAAAATCAAACAATGGTTGGCGTAAAATTTAAATCATGGATGATTTAACTTAGAATTACCATGGATGGTATAAATTCTGTATTCGCGCGTTATAGATAAAAAAACAAAAAAAAACGCATAAAAATATGCGTTTAAAATGTCATTCATAAGGAAATAAAATGTCTTACCTTTTGTATGAGTAGTACTTTGCTATTTAGTTCAAAAATATTTATATATTTTTGAAAATAATTTATTTTTCAAAGTATTCCGCTAAAAACTCATCAAAACTTTTGGTGTCTGCAGTCTCAATATTTTGCTGTTTTACTAATGATTTTTTTGCTAACTCAATAAACAAATCTTCATTGAACACTTGGTAATCATATTCTTTTGCTTCTTTATTATATTGTTTCACATAATCCATTGACCAAGTAACAATACCCTTACCGGTAGTTAATAACTCATCAATGATTCGAGCCGATGGAGTTAAAGTTGGATCATTAATTTTATTTAGTTCGGCTTCAACAACCGTACTATATTGAGTAGTCTCGTAGGCTTTATCATATAAATCTGCAATTAATTTCATCTCAGCAAAAATTTCATTACCCCACTGCGGTATCGTTTTTTCTTGTCCAGCATCAATTAACGTTAGCTGCGGCTTACGGCCCTCTAAAATAACGAGGTTTGTATTATCAGTGAATACCTGCTTTTGCTCAGGCGAAACTGTTGGACTATCTTTGAGCATACAAAGGGTAATAAATACATCTAAGAAATACATTTGCTCTTTACTAATACCGGTGCTTACAAACGGATTAATATCCATTGCACGAACTTCTATGTATTCAACTCCACCTTCTTTTAGTGCATCTGAAGGTTTTTGTCCCGATTTAGCAACTCGTTTAGGTCTAATAGGCGCGTAAAGTTCATTTTCAATTTGTAAAATATTGCTATTTAATTGTTGATATTCACCATCAACTTTCACGCCAATTTTAGCAAACTCTGCAGAAGGTAAATTAATCGCTTTTTGAACACCTTCAACATAGTCGTCGATATGGTTATTACAAATATGAAGCTCTGACTGAGATGAATTTGTATAGCCTAAGTCGCTCATTCTAAGTGACGTAGCGTGTTCTAGATACAAACAGCCTGCGGGTGCTTTTTTAAACGGTAAACTTTGCGGTTTGCCTTGTAAAAATGACGGGCATAACGCCGGTGAACTACCGAATAAATAAGGAATTAACCATCCATAGCGTTTATAGTTTCTGATTAATGAAAAATAACGATCTGAAATGAAGTCCTGTTTTTGTTGAGTATCACCGGTTATTGTTTGCAGGCTTTCAAAAAATTCAGATGAAAATGAAAAATTAAAATGTATGCCGGCTATAACCTGCATCATACTGCCGTAACGATTCTTTAGACCCTGTCGATAAATTGTTTTCATTTTTCCAATATTTGACGAGCCGTATTGTGCAAGCATTACTTCGTCTTGTTCAACGACTGCACATGGCATACTCATAGGCCAAAAATTATCGCCTTCTATGTTGTCTAAAGTAAATTTTTGAATATCTTTTAATTGATTCAACGTTTCATCAATTGAAGGTGATACTGGGGTAATAAACTCTAATAAGCTTTCAGAATAATCAGTTGTGATGTATTCATGAGTTAGCGCCGAGCCTAATGCCTTATTATGTCCTTGGCTTGATAATTTACCATTAGGCCTTATTCTTAGCGTTTCACGTTCGATACCACGCTGTGCGCCGGCGATTGCAGATAAATGCTTTTCTGAAAAAGCTTTAGTTAAATCTAAAATAGAGAAAGTCAAAGTCACCCCTGAAAACAAATTGATTTTATTATGAATTGCATAGTAAATGCATCAATTTGCTTATTATAGTCATTAAGTAATAAATGTGGGGTAAGTATATTATTTTTCAATACCTTCCAAGCCTTTTTTCTGCTTAATCAGACAAATAGCTTATAACAAATAACCATTATTTATTACCGGTTTACATAAGGCTAACGTCTATAGCACAATATTTAAACAAGAGTTTTTAAATGTAACTAACGGCATGTAATCTTAAACATTTCTTTGAACAAGTTAAGTTTGCCATGTACAGTGAGTACTGTTTAATTTTTTAAGTACCTAGGTTTATGCAAGATTCAGCTTTTACTTTACTCCCCCCCGCTTTAGCTATTGTTATTGCTATTTGGCGAAAAAATGCCATTTTAGCGTTAATTAGTGGCCTGTTTTTATGTTTTCTCTTATTAGACAGCTGGAACCCGTTAACTGCAGGTATTGATACGCTCGCTGAAATTGGCAATGTATTTAGTTCTACCGGCAACGCTCAAATTATTGCTTTTAGTTTATTAATTGGCGCCTTAGTTGAATTAATGAACCGCTCAGGTGCAGTGCAGGGTTTTATTGATAATTTGGCGAACCTAAGCTTGGTAAAAACTAAACGACAAGCAACCTTATTACCAACCATAGTAGGTACTACGATATTCACCGATACAAATTTAAGTATGTTTTCTGGTGGTATGGCGTCGCAAAAACTTTTTGACCAACATGGTATTAGCCGAGCCAAATTAGCCTACCTTCTTGATTCAACTTGTTCGCCAATTAGTGTGTTATTTCTAATTAATGGCTGGGGTGCATACTTATTGGGTTTGTTAGATGGCTATAACTTGGAAGATCCAATAAGCGTATTACTTGGTACGTTAACCTATAACTTCTATGCGATTATTGCCGTGCTTCTTGCTTATTATACAGCGTACAGCGGCAAAGTTTATGGACCAATGGCAAAATGTGAAAGCCTAGCTGAAGCACCAACTGATACTCAATACATTAAACCGGCAAAAGCTCGAGTAATGTGGATACCAATGATCAGTCTATTGGTATTAACATTAGTGTTATTATGGATAACTGGAGATGGCGATATTCGTCGTGGCTCAGGTTCATTTTCAGTATTTGTCGCCATAGTTTCAGCATTGGCATTATTAATAGTAATGATCTTTGCTTATAAATTGTTAACCGTAAAAGAGCTTGCTAACGGTTTTACTACAGGCATAAAAAATATGCTACCCGCCGTTATCATTTTAGTCTTGTCTTTTGCCTTTGGCGATGCGATTAAAGCACTTGGAACGGGTACTTATGTGAGTAGTTTAATAACTGCTGACTTTCCTCTCATTTTGATTGCACCACTCATATTCTTAGCTGCTGGTATTATGGCATTTTCAACAGGAACCTCTTGGGGAACATTTGCCTTGTTAATACCAATTGCTGTTCCTATCGCTTTAGATACAGGTTTACCAGTGCCATTTTTAGTCGCTGCGGTATTAAGTGGCGGCGTATTTGGCGACCATGCATCACCAATTTCAGATTCTACCGTTGTCGCGTCAATTGCTAGTGGCTGTGATCATTTTGAGCATGTAAAAACTCAACTACCATATTCATTGTTTGCTGCAACATTAACTATTATCGGTTTCTTGATAGTTGGTGCTTCTGTTTAGCTATGAGCACCCGACCTTATGCAATTGTTTTTGAAAATGACGACTTTGTTGTCGTCAACAAAGCACAAAACTTCAATTTTCATGATGAAGACGACCTAGGAAGCGGCCTGTTTAATGTTGTTAAACAGGCACAAAACTATAAAGAGCTATATCCAGTTCATCGTCTTGATAAAATGACTTCTGGCATAGTGTTATTTGCAAAAAACAAATTAACCGCGACAGAACTAGGTAAGTTATTTGAACAACATAAAATTCAAAAATTTTATCTAGCAATCAGTAAAGACAAGCCTAAGAAGAAACAAGGTTGGATAAAAGGTGATATGGAAAAAAGCAGGCGTAGCAGTTGGCGTTTAGCAAGAACCATGATCAATCCAGCGTTAACTCAATTTTTTTCTTATGCGTTATTACCAAAAGTTAGATTGTATATCGTGCGGCCATTAAGCGGCAAAACTCATCAAATAAGAGTGGCGTTAAATAGTATTGGCAGCAGCATAGCCGGCGATCCCATTTATAATCCCAGTGACCGTTCTGATCGGGGTTACTTACATGCTTATGCGTTAAAGTTTGAATTGTATGCTGAACAGTTTGAATTTACGCAGTTGCCTACTACAGGTGTTTTATTTCAAACTGAAGAATTTAAAAATAAGCTAGAAGAGATAGGCCAACCTTGGTTATTAAGCTGGCCTAAATAGATGTAGCATAATACTTTGCTTAGAAAGCTAAGCGTACACCTACGCCAGCCATTTCTGACTCTATTTCATTATCAAAGACTAAATATTCTGCATAAATGTCTACGGTATCAAGAATATCAATCGACATTCCTAAACCACCAAAAGCTTCTTCGCCGTCATCGCTATATTTATCTCCATTAATCACGGTTTCACCTTCAACCATAGCAATACCAACTTTTCCATAGAGTTCAATAAAAGGGCCTACAGGGAGGTAAGCAACACCAGCAATTGTGTATGCTTCTGCTTCAGACTTATAATCATCACCGTTGGCAGTTCCTTTAAAGCTGCCTAAATCATAATAACCTCCTTCAACAGAAAACATGAAAATATTGCTATCAACTATGTTATATCCTAAAAAGAAAGCTGATACTTCTTCGTCATCGTTTGCTGGTACCCCTTCCGTTTCAGATTTATAAGCGCCGGCGCCAATATAAATATTCGCTAAAGATGGTGCTGATAACGTTAAGAGTGAAAGTGCTGTTATTGGTGCAATGAGATTTTTTTTAATTAGATTTTTCAACATTTATGGTCCGTAAGATTTTTATTTCCCTTTCAGTATGAGTTTTAGCATTACAATAAATAAGACCAATAACGTAATGAATCGCAACCGTTTGTAACTATTGGTTATTAGTTAACCTCTTTTTTTATTTTATTCATCCAACAATATTTTATTGTGTGAAATTATCGATTCTGTCATCATTACAGTGAGATAACGTTTTAGTTTTTAAAGTAAAGTTATGAATATAAATGAGCGACAATTTCAATATTTGCAGACTATGGGCGTAAGCCTATGGCAAAGTCGTCCTCAATTCTTTCAAAATAACTTGCCATCATCAGATGTAGAACAAAGTGCGACTGAACCTGAAGTTGTCACTACCAAGACTGTGAAAACAATTGAAGAAGATGTTCAACAAGAAAGTGCAATAATGCATAGCTTCGACAACATTGAACAATTTTTTTCTCAGCCTTTGAGCATCGATATATTAATCGCTTTAAACTGTGATAAATCTAACGTTTTATTGACTACAGCAGGTGTACAACTTGATACCTTGTTATGGCAATTTAGCAGTGATGACAAATGCAGTTACAAAGAACAAACATTAACGACTCCAAACCTAATTAACTTATCGAAAAGCAATCAGCTTAAATCAGCACTTTGGGCTTGTCTTTGCAGTCATATCAATAACTGTAATAATTAAATTCATAACAGAGCAACCAATCCAGTATGACCAAGCCAACAATTAACAACTTCAATAACAGTGATGTTGAAATTATTTATGCCATTGAAACTGCAAGTAACCCATTTCCATGGACTAAAAAAACGCTGCTTAGTTGTATTGGCGGTAGATACAAAACCAGACAATTAACTGTTGATAATATTGTGGTCGGCTTTTACGTCGGTGACTTAGTTATCGATGAATTTACGCTAATGGAAATTTGCGTACACCCCGACTTTCAAGGTAAAGGCTACGGCCAACTTCTGCTGACTGACTTTCTAGGTAAGGCAAAAGAAAATCAAGTCGTTAAGTGTCATTTAGAAGTGCGTTCAAAAAATATTGCCGCGCAAATGCTTTATATGAAAAATGGCTTTATCCAAGTGCATCGACGTACAGGATACTACCCTGCCGCAATTGGTTATGAAGATGCGTTGGTAATGAGTTTATCACTTTAAATTTCCTGCCTTGTTCAAAGAATAACTGCAAATAGCAATGTTCATTTTTTATTTTCTGCCTTAATTACAATTTTTCCTATTAAATCATTCATAATTACTGCTTAAGCGCTTCTATTTCTGTATAATAACGCGCTTTTATGCCTGTATACTTTTCAAGCACAGGTACAATAGATATTTATTAAGTAGCGAGTAATTGTAAAACATGACAATTCAACAGCAGGAAGTTAGCAAACGTAGAACTTTCGCCATCATCAGTCACCCCGATGCGGGTAAGACAACCATTACTGAAAAAGTATTACTTTTTGGTCAAGCTTTACAAAAAGCAGGCACCGTTAAAGGTAAAAAGTCTGGCCAACATGCCAAGTCAGACTGGATGGAAATGGAAAAAGACCGTGGTATCTCAATTACTACCTCGGTGATGCAGTTTCCTTATCAAGATTGCTTAGTAAACTTATTAGATACTCCTGGTCATGAAGATTTCTCAGAAGATACATATCGTACACTTACCGCAGTTGATTCTTGTTTGATGGTAATCGACACCGCCAAAGGTGTAGAGGATCGTACCGTTAAATTAATGGAAGTAACCCGATTGCGTGATACCCCAATCATTACTTTTATGAATAAAATGGATCGAGATGTACGTGATCCAGTTGAAGTAATGGATGAAGTTGAAGAAGTTCTAAAGATTAAATGTGCTCCTATTACTTGGCCAATTGGCATGGGTAAAGAGTTTAAAGGTGTATATAACCTTTTAACCAATGAAGCCATCTTATACAAAACTGGCCAAGGTCATACAATTCAAGACAAGGTAGTTATTAAGGGCTTAGATAACCCTGAACTTGACGTTGCCGTTGGTGCGTTTGCTGATGATTTACGTGAAGAATTAGAATTAGTATTAGGCGCTTGTCATGAGTTTAACCTTGAAGAGTTCTTAGCCGGTGAGTTAACGCCAGTATACTTTGGTACTGCATTAGGTAACTTTGGTGTAGACCACATGTTAGATGGCTTAACAGAGTGGGCTCCTACGCCACAACCTCGTGTAACAGATAAGCGTGAAGTTAATGCTGAAGAAGAAAAATTCTCAGGCTTTGTATTTAAAATTCAAGCCAACATGGATCCAAAGCATCGAGATCGCATTGCATTTATGCGTATTTGTTCAGGTAGCTATACCAAAGGTATGAAAATGCGCCAGGTGCGTATTGGTAAAGACGTTAAAATTGCTGATGCGGTAACGTTCATGGCAGGCGATCGTACTAACGTTGATGAAGCGTTTGCCGGTGACATTATTGGTTTGCATAACCATGGTTCAATTCAAATTGGTGATACCTTTACCGCTGGTGAAGAAATGAAGTTTAGCGGTATTCCAAACTTCGCCCCTGAAATGTTCCGTCGTATTCGTTTGCGCGATCCGTTGAAAGCGAAACAATTACAAAAAGGCTTAATCCAGCTTTCAGAAGAAGGTGCAGTGCAAGTATTCAGACCTATGAGTAACAACGATATGATTGTTGGCGCCGTAGGTGTATTGCAGTTTGAAGTTGTTGTTCATCGCCTTAAAAATGAATACAACGTAGACGCATTATACGAGCCAATAGCAGTAGCAACTGCCCGTTGGGTAAGTTGTGACGATGTTAAAGTAATGGCAACATTTGAGAAAAAAGCATACGATTATTTAGCCTTAGATGGTGGCGACAATTTAACTTATATAGCCCCAACTATGGTTAATTTAAACTTAAATCAGGAACGTTACCCTGAAGTAAGTTTCCATAAAACCCGTGAACATTAATTAAAGATTTAGACAGAAGATAATATGAATATTCGTCAACTTTTAAATGATAAAGTAAGAGCTGCAATGGTTGCAGCTGGCCTACCAGAAGATACTAACCCAGCGGTAAGTGCTTCATCTCGACCACAATTTGGTGATTATCAAGCTAATGGTGTCATGGGCGCAGCGAAAAAGTTAAAAACTAACCCTAGAGAGTTAGCGCAAAAAGTATTAGACAATTTAGATATCAGCGATATTGCTGAAAAACTAGAACTTGCCGGTCCGGGTTTTATCAACATTCATTTAAACAAAGCTTGGTTAGCCAAGCAATTAGCTATTGCGGCAAGTGACGAACACTTAAACGTTAGCCAGAATGCTACTCCAAAAACCGTTGTAGTAGATTACTCTGCACCTAATCTTGCCAAAGAAATGCACGTTGGTCATTTACGCTCAACCATTATTGGTGATGCTGTTGTTCGTGCATTAGAGTTTCGCGGCGAAAAAGTTATCCGTCAAAATCACATGGGTGATTGGGGCACACAATTTGGTATGCTACTTGCGCATTTAAGCGACAAGCTTAGTAGTAACGAAGTGGCTGAAACTGCTCTTGCTGATTTAGAAAACTTTTATCGTGAAGCAAAAATTCGCTTTGACGAAGAAGAAGGTTTTGCAGACCGTGCTCGCGATTTTGTAGTGAAATTGCAAAGCGGTGATAGCGACTGTTTAGTGTTATGGAAGCAGTTCATTGATATTTCTATCCACCACTCTGAAGAAATTTATAACACATTGAACGTTACCTTAACCCGTGACGACATTATGGGCGAAAGTGCCTATAATCCAGACTTACCAAACGTGATTAACGAGCTGATGGAAAGCGGTATAGCTGTTGAAGATCAAGGTGCAAAAGTTGTTTTCATCAAAGAAATGGCTAACAAAGACGGCGAGCCTTCAGTATTTATCGTGCAAAAATCGGGTGGTGGTTACTTATACGCAACTACTGATTTATCTGCATGTAGATACCGTAGTGGCGACTTGGGTGCAGACAGAATTATTATTTTTACCGATGCACGTCAAGCTCATCACTTTAAGCAAGTAGAAGTTACCGCGCGAAATGCAGGATTCCTACCAGAAACTACTGGATACGATCATTGTCCGTTTGGCATGATGATGGGTGATGATGGCAAGCCATTTAAAACTCGTACTGGCGGAACCATAAAACTTGCCGAATTGCTTGAAGAAGCCGTTGCTCGAGCTACAGATTTAATGGCTGAAAAAATTGCTGACTTCTCAGTAGAGGAACGTAGTGAGATAGCTCGTAAAGTAGGTATTGGTGCAGTTAAATATGCAGATTTATCGAAAAATCGTACCTCAGATTACATCTTCAATTGGAAAACCATGCTCAGCTTTGAAGGTGCAACAGCACCATACTTACAATACGCATTTACGCGTGTGCAAAGTATTTTCAGAAAAGCCGGTGTTGAAGCAAACTCTATCACAGCTGATATGATTATTGCCGAGCCACAAGAAAAAGCATTAGCGGTTAAATTATTGCAATTTGAAGAAGTATTAGATGCGGTAATTAGTGAATGTACACCTAACTTGTTATGTAACTACTTATACGAGTTAGCAAGCTTGTACATGAGCTTTTACGAAGCTTGTCCAATCCTTAAAGATGATATTACTGAAGACATTAAACTTTCACGTTTACGTTTATGTAATGTTATTGCCCGAACCTTAGAACAAGGTTTGGATCTTCTCGGTATTGAAGTAATGGAAAGAATGTAACTTTAACGCTTTCAGCTTAAACAATAAAGGTCTGCTATTGCAGACCTTTTTTTACATCAGGGACGATGGAATGCCGACTTGCCATGGATGGCAATGGAGTCGGCTCACTTCAGCTTGCTTTTACTAATCGGAATTTTCTTTTATCTAAAGTAATAAAAGCACAGATAAAAAAGAGCAAACACACTAATAATGTCACGATTACGTTTTCATCGTACGTTAAAATATCGAAGTAATATAATCCATTTTCAATCAAGCCAGCGCCTGCACCAAAGATTAGTAAAAAGTATCTATTCAAGTTACCTTTTGCTTTGAGTAATTTAGCCAAAAGATATCCCAACATCGGAATAAATGACCAAAGAAAAAATACCACAATGGAAAAAATCATCGCTAAAATTGAAATGTTTGAAAAAAACAGCCGTTCGATCAGAGGAATAAATTGAACAACAAAATAGCCAAGATATAAATGAAGCATATAAACAAATTCCAATATTAATATACCGTTATAATAATGGATAAAATTGTTTATTCTTTGATCTCATACCAATTTTATTAAGTTTGTGATCTTGTTATTCGCTGGAAAAGTAACTCAGGGCAAGGAACTCGACGTACTAATAGCAATCTATTGGTTGCTAGATGATTCTACTAACTTTTCTGCCTGCCAACGTAACCAACCGCTAGCACCAAGACTGATTGCTTTTTGTGCCAAAGCACGTGCCTGTTCATAACGAGATTGGGAAAAACGAAGTTTACCCAATCGGTAATAGCTTTCAGGATAACGAGGAGCGATTCGAATCGCGCGTTCTAAAGATACTATCGCGGCTAAATCATCACCATTATTCTGTTGTTGTTCGGCCTTATCAAGTAAAGTAATAACAGCTGCAGGAGCTTGTGCGGCATCATCTACTGGCGCGGGTTTGGCCTTTACTGTTGGTATTGGCTGAGTTTTCTCTTCAGTTACAGGCGTAGTTGAACATGCAGCTAAAGCCAAAGTTAAACACAATAAAGCTATTTTTCTATACAATTTCAACATTCTCTCAATTATCTATTAAGTCACGAAACCAATCGATAACTCTTTCCAGTCCCTTACGGCAACGTATTTCTTCATCTGGTTCATAACCAGCCACAAAAGGCAACGCAATAGCGTTAGAACAAGACTCTTGGCTACCTTGCCCGGTATCATTATCAACCCATACTATTTCTACATTTTCTGGAGGTAAGTTCTGAATTGGAACTACCGACCGTTGACTGAAGATATCGGCCCACACTCTCAGTGCACCACTTGCACCGGTTAAGCCGGTACTGGCATTATCATCTCGGCCAAGCCAAACAACAGCCATCATATCACCTGAAAATCCGGCAAACCAGCTGTCGCGTAAGTCATTAGTTGTGCCAGTTTTACCTGCTACTGAAAACTTGGGTAATAACCAATCAAGTGCTTTTCCGGTGCCTTCATGCGTTGCTGCTTGCAAGGCATGGCGCAGTATATAAATTGAAGCGGAGTCAAATCGTTGTTCAACTGCCAGAGGGTAACTATTTAATATCTTCCCACCCGGCTCTATAACCGCATTTATCGCCAGCAGCGGCGTATAAAATCCGTCAGCCGACAAGGTTTGAAACATTTGCCCTACTTCAATTGGCGCCATTCCCACAGCGCCTAATGTAATTGAGGGTAATGCAGGTAATTGTTGCTCAATCCCTAAACGATTAATAGTCTTGAGTATGGGTTCTAAGCCAATTTGATTACCTAGACGCGCCGTTGCTTGATTGTATGAGTTAGCTAATGCCCGATATAACAGCACTTCGCCATGGCTTGTTTGATCGTAATTCTTAGGAGTCCATTGAGTTCGATTTGGTAACTGCAGCGAATATTCTTCATCATTAATGAGAGAAGCAAGGTTATATTTATCGGGTTGTTCGATAGCGGTTAAATACAGCGCTGGTTTAAGCAGCGAGCCTACTTGCCGGCGAGCATCTATTGCGCGATTAAACCCCGCATAGCGTGCATCTCTACCACCAACAATTGCTATCACCGCTCCGGTATTTGGTCTAGTGATAACAACTGCGCCTTCAAGATTTTTACTTTGACCACTAGATTCATGTTTGGCGATGGCTGTATTTAAACTCTGTTCAGCACTGGATTGAATTAACGGATCAAAGTGGGTAAATATTGATAAACCATTGGAGCTTAGATCTTCAGTTTTATAATCTCGTTGCAGTTGTCTTCTTACTAAATCAAGATAGGCAGGATAGCGCTTTATGTTTGAGTCACCTCTTTCGCCCATGGTTAACGGTTGCTTTTTCGCACGCTCAGCAAGTTTAACATCCAGATATTGTTCACGAACGGCAATATCCAGCACTAAATTTCTACGATTTAAGGCACGCTTAGGATTGCGCCATGGATTATAATAATTAGCACCGCGCACCAAAGCGACTAGCATTGCTTGTTGCTCAAGAGACAACTCTACCAAGGGCCGCCTGAAATAATACTGACTTGCTAAACCAAATCCATGTATCGCTCGAGGACCATCCTGTCCTAGGTAAATTTCATTAATATAGCCTTCTAAAATCTCGCTTTTACTAAAGTGCAGTTCAAGCAACAATGCCATTAACGCTTCTTGCGCTTTACGTGAAAAAGTACGCTCTGAACTTAAATAGAAGTTTTTAATTAATTGCTGGGTTAGCGTGGATGCCCCTTGAGAAATACCACCACCTTTAATGTTTGCAAGCGCAGCACGAGCAATACCGCGAGGAGATATACCAAAATGTTGATAAAAATTATCATCTTCAACGGCCACTAGCATGTTTTGCAATGACATTGGCACTTCAGAAAGTTTTACTAATAACCTGTCTTCATTATGAGCGGGATAAATTCCACCAATGACCACTGGCTCTAAACGCACTAAATCAGCGCCATCACTACTTATTAAATGCGAAACATAGCCGTTTTTCAAAGTCATTTCAATTTGACGCTCAGGCTCAAGATAATCACTAAACTGAAATCCGGGAGTGTATAGATGAACTCGACTCCCGTTGATCATTGCTTGCCCAGGCTGGCTAATGCTGTTTACAAATTGATAGCCTAATTGCTTTAGTTCAATAGTTAAATCATCAACACCTAACATAGCACCTGTATATAGCTCTAATGGACGTGCATAAACAGTAGAAGGCACGGACCACTTTTTATCAGAAAATGTTGAACGAATAGCAAAATCGAGATAAACCAATATTACCGAAAAGCTAACGGCCGCAACCAGCAGTAATTTCCACCACAGTCTTTGAACAATTTTTTTCTTAGGTCGCGCCAAATTAACCTCTATTGCTGTACTTTATAACAATTCTATATGAGTAAATCATTATAGCCATTGCTATTATATGCCTCTTCATAATCAGGTAATAGAGGGGCATACAGATTACATGAAATTAATTATTTTGCTAAAGTTTAAACTTAAGGTTTACTCGCTTATTGCCATAAAGGTAAAGTAATACCATGTTTACTGACAGCCACTGCCATTTAGATTTTACCGAGTTTGACGCCGACCGCGATGAGCTTATTAAACGTTGCGCACAGTTAAATATTAATCGCTTTATCGTACCTGGTATTACCGCTAAACGGTGGCCGCGAGTACTAGAGCTTTGTCAAAAATACCAAAACGCTTGGCCATGTTTAGGATTACACCCTTGGTGGATTGCAAAAGCCACTGATAACGATTTGATTGTGCTTGACCAAATGATCAGGAAAAATGACATCGTTGCTGTTGGCGAAATTGGTATAGATGGTGTAATTGAAGATATTGATAAACAAACTGAGTACTTTGTTAAACAACTACATATCGCTAAAAAATATGACTTACCCATTGTTGTTCACCACCGAAAAAGCCACCAATTAATAGTATCTGAACTTAAAAAAATAAGCTTACCAAAGAGCGGTATCATTCACGCATTTTCAGGCAGTTATCAACAAGCTAAAGCCTATATTGACTTAGGTTTTAAATTAGGTATTGGCGGCACTATCACCTACCCTAGAGCAATTAAAACTATTAAAACCGTGAAAAAATTACCCTTGGATAGCATTTTATTAGAAACCGATGCGCCAGCTATGCCCCTTAATGGCTTTCAAGGAGAAATAAACTCTCCTGAAAAAATCACAGATGTGTTTCAGCAGCTCTGTAGTATAAGAACCGAGAGCCCAGAAAAAGTGCAGCAAGCTATCGAACAAAACCTATTACAGGTATTTAATCTCGAATAAGCTTACAGCTAATTAGCGGTAATTAAACTCACAGTTAATTTTAATTTCTTATAGCTAACCTGTACGATCCTTTGTATTTGTCTAATTGATTGATGCTCTCCCACTTTTTTTGAATGGTTTTTAATCAACTAAACCTTATTGGTGATTTTTGATCTATGATCATATAGGGATCCCTAGTTTATTAATTTTCATTATCTCTATGGCAAACTATGTTCACTTTTAATGAGACTTTACATGATTAACTTCAAGCTGCTCTTGCTTGTGTTTACATTAATATCAACGCTGGCTTACGGTAATAATTTAGCTAGAGATATTTCTGCGAAAGGCGATATTGAGAGCCAATCATTAATCATCCCTTATGGTTTTTATAATGACAGTACAGAAGTTGCAGCAGCGATGGTGTTCATTAATAGTGGCTATTTTCAACCGCAAGCTGTGACCTTATTTAATGTCTTTGCCGGGACTAACTCTACCTATTCGGTGTTTGGTGCTCTCAAAGACTTTCAAGTAACCTCCTTTGACCGCTTGTTTGTTGATACAACCTTGTTAGTTTCAAGCTGGGGAGAGTTAGATAGCTACCAAGCGGGTAACCCTGCATTTCCAGATGAAATAGCGGGTTCTATTGGCTCAGATAAAGATAACTTTATTGTCGCCAATGGTGATGATAATTTTCTGCGCTTAACCTTTAAATATTTATTACCTATTGGTCATGGTAAAAACACCGCAATTCATCAGTTTAGAACCGACAGAGGTTTGTTGGTTCCAGGCTATGAAGCAGGTGGAGATCACTGGAATCCTTTGACTTCAGGCAGGACTACATTTATTGTTCAACCGTTTTATCGTGAACAAGATTTTGAAGATGATAACAATAATGAATTTTATAACATTACTTCAGGCATAAAATTTGAGCTTGAATATGACAACTCTGATTGGTATGTCAACCCGACGAAAGGCAGTATTATGTCACTATCAGTGGCACGCGACTGGGGCGCAGAGGAAGAGTCTTCTACTTGGACGTCTATTCAATTTGAATACAGCAAGTTCATATCTTTTGGTGAAAATGATGATGCTAGACAAAGAACGCTAGGGTTTAATGTTTGGACCAGTGATGTGCCTACATCAGATTCTTATCACCTAAAAGGTAATAATAAAATTTTCCATACAGCGCCGTTATTTGAAGGCTCTACTTTGGGTGGAATTGACCGTCAACGCGGATTTCCCTCCAATCGATTTCATGATCGCTCAGCGATTAATTACAGCGTAGAATATCGCTACACTCCAGTTAGCAACCCTTTTGTTGATATGCCTTTAATTAAAAAACTCCATATTCCTTTTTGGCAAATAGTCGCTTTTACGGAAGTTGGCTCCGTTGCTGATAATTGGTCAATATCAGACTTGCATCATAAAATGAAGGTGTCTTTGGGTGCTGGGATCAGAGTGTCTGTTTCAGGGCTAATAATAAGAGTTGATGCCGCAGGCTCAGACGAAGGAGGTGAACTGCAAATGTTCTTTGGTCATACATTTTAAAGACAACACAGGATTAATATTTAGTGTTAATGATTAAAATCAACATTGGTGAGACTCTCTGCTAATTAGATACTATTCGTATTTTTACTCAACCAACTAGCAACTCATAGGTAATTACATATAAATCTCGCACACCTGGATAAATTTCTTCTATCACTGCTTTTAACTCTTCGAGAGTCATATTTTCTTGCTTCGCGTGAAATTCAGATAGCTCATCATAAGTAATAGGCTGTACATCTTTGATAAGTATTTCGCAGAACCAACGCCCTGTTTCATAAGTTGAAACTTGAACAATTGTATTTGGTATAAAGTTCTTTTCTGTTTCATCGCGGATTGTAATCGTTTTTTTACCTGATAAAATATCAATTTCAAAGCGCTCGAAGAACAATATACCTGTTAAGAACATTATTATTTCATACACGTTTTTTGGCTAGCAAACAGCATATTTAAAGCTTTAATTATAGCTTGTTATTTTCACTGTATTTCGATGTTTTGATATTATCATGTTAACGAACAGCCAAATTTTCCGATTTAATGACGTGCTGTTTATATTGCAAACTCAACAGCTTTTTGTGCATGAATGTGCGTCGTATCAAGTAGTGTTACTTCGGTATCTTTTTGTGTTATTAACATTCCAACTTCTGTACAACCAAGAATTACCGCTTCAGCACCCTGCTGTGCTAATGACTCGATAACCCGCAAATAATGCTCTTTAGAAGCAGGAAGTGTTTTACCTAATACAAGCTCTTTATAAATAACATTGTGAATGATTGCTCGATCGTCTGAGTTAGGGGTAAGAACAGTTAATCCATAACGCTCACTCAATCTGCCTTTATAAAAATCCTGTTCCATTGTAAAAGCAGTTCCAATTAGCCCTACCGTTTTAATATTTTGTTGAACAAGCAACTCTGCGGTGGCATCGGCTATATGTAAAAGAGGTATGTTTATGGCAGCTTCGACTTGCGCCGCGACTTTGTGCATGGTGTTTGTACAAATAAGTAAAACATCAGCCCCAGCAGATTCAACATTTACCGCAGCTTTGATAAGTATTTCTGCTGTGCCTTGCCAATCACCGCTATGCTGCAACTTTTCAATGGGACTAAAGTCAACACTGTACATTGCTATTTTGGCTGAGTGTAGACCTCCAAGCGCTTCTTTAACACCTTCATTAATCATTCGATAATAACCAGCAGAGCTTTCCCAACTCATGCCGCCCAACAAGCCAATTGTTTTCATATTACCTCGATAAGTGTTATGCAATTCAATACGGTTAAGTAAGGTTGAAGATTATTTTGATAAAAATTTGATCATGGAAAATCGTTAAATCCCCCAGAGTTACTTTACTGCGTCCCACTCTGCTTGGGTTGCCTTAGACTTTTGAAATTCCATCATCATTAGCCACTTGCCCGACTTCTTTACTAACAATGCATTCATGTGAGCTATAAAAACATCTTCTTTGCCATCAGCATCTATTGTTGCATAACGGAACATTCCTGTTTCGTGGGCAGTTGTTTCATCATGGAATCTTTTTGATAATTTGAATTGCAGTGATACTTTTACTTTTCCAGCTTTGGTATCATCAAAGCCTTGTTTCCAACGTTTCATCGCGGTAGCAATTGGGTAACTAGTATTTGAAAAACCACTGACTAGTATCGCATCATCATGATACGCCGCTTGATAAGCATTAAAATCTCCTGCCATTACGGCATTTTCCATTTTAATCCATGCAGTATCTAGCTCTGCTAGGGTCTGTTCATTAGCAAAAGCCGATGTTGTTAAGCACACTAAGAGTAAAAAATATTTATAAAAGGATTTCTTTAGTTTTATCATCGATAGTATAAAAAATTATTTATGTGGTGAAATTGTTGTCGGAGTTCTGTGTTTACTTATTCGCAGGCCTTGTCGTGAAAATCGATTGAATCCTCGTGTTAACAAGAAACCGGCAAACACGGCAATAATTAGCATAATTCTAAACAGTTCAAATTGAGAGTATATTTGCTCCTGCATAGTATCAATCACCTGGTCTTTCACTAAATTTAAACGAATATAACCAATAAGCTTATCGGTGCGGATCTCTTTGATGAAAGGGACATATAATTCGCTATTATCAATAGTACCCTGCTCAATACCAACTAAGGTATTAATAGACGAGCTAAGTTCAGACTCTGCAATAGTTTGTCCTTGCGCATCATATAGCCTTGCCTCGGTAACTAAATCAGAGTCACTAAGTGATTGTACAAATGCTTGTAATTGTTTTTTGTTTTTATTAACAAGCAGTACTTTACTTGTACTTACAGACTGATCAAGGTATTGCTTTGCAACTGTATTGAAATGGTTTTCAAGTATTTTTTCTGAATCATCCATGCCCATTATCGACAAATTTAAAATCATCAATAACAGTATGATTGCTACGCCAATTTGCAGTAGCTTATTATAAATAGATGTTACTTTCGGATATATTATTTCGTTTAGGTCTGTCATCTTTAAAAAAGGTCTAAGAAATAGTAGAAATCTATATACACTATAGTGGGTTATTTGCGATTATAGAATCAATTTCTTCACCTTAAAAGCACTCAAGTAGTAGATCATGACTTTGCCAACCTCAATCGAATTAACAACTTGCACACTTTCTCAACAATTATCAGAAGTAATCTCTGGTTTAACGAGTCAGCTTCCGCTCAAACTTGACCTGCAAAGCTCTAAATTATTAGCCAGTAACAGTGATGAACTAGGTGATAATACAATTGAATTAGTGGTGTTTAATGATCTTTGTATGGAACATTTCATTAAGGTACTCGCGTTAACCATGCAATCAAGTTGCACGCTAACTGCAATTAATGAACGTGCCGGTAAAATCAGTTATCGCTTTAACATACACAGTGACTGTTTATTTTCTAAAGCAGCAGTTAATGAATACGCGCTAGCAAATAACTTTGAAGTGGCCTTATTTAGCAATGCTCCGAGTTTGGCTGCTCCAGGTTTACTGGTTATGGATATGGATTCAACCACCATTAAAATTGAGTGTATTGATGAAATAGCCAAACTTGCTGGTGTTGGCGAGCATGTGAGTGCGGTAACTGAACGTGCCATGTTGGGTGAATTAGACTTTGCTGAAAGTTTACGCGAACGTGTTGGTACGTTAGCCGGATCTTCTGAAAGCATATTGGCTGAGGTTGGTAAAAACTTACCTTTAATGCATGGTTTAGAGGTATTAATAAAAACGCTACATCAACATAATTGGAAAATTGCAGTAGCTTCCGGTGGCTTTACTTATTTCACCGAAATATTAAAAGTTCAACTGAACCTTGATGCCACCCAAGCAAACGTTTTAGAAATTGTAGACGGAAAGCTAACAGGCAAGGTATTAGGTGACATTACTGACGCACAAGTCAAAGCTGACACCCTTACTCGTTTAGCAAAAGAGTATGGTATTGATGACAAGCAAACCGTAGCCATGGGTGATGGTGCCAATGATTTGGTGATGATGAGTGCAGCCAATTTAGGTGTCGCATTTGAAGCAAAACCGGTAGTTTTACAACAAGCGAAAACTAGTATCAATTTTTCTGGATTAGACTGCTTATTACATTGGTTAAAATAACCAATCTCCCGCAAAATTAAAATTCTGGCTAAGAATCCCTTGCCAGAATTTGAACTTACCAATATACTGTATATCCATACATACATTACAATTAACTTAAAAGATGGCAGTAGCTAAAACCAAAACAGCATTTGTTTGTAACGACTGTGGTGCCGATTTTCATCGGTGGATGGGGCAATGCTCAGAATGTAAAGCCTGGAACACTCTCGCCGAAATCAAAATATCTACCAGTAAAACCAAAAGTGCCAGTAGCAAACGCTCTTCTACCTCTGGTTACGCTGGGGTTAGTGGTGGTGGTTCAAAAAAGATCAATGAAGTACAAGCCACTGAAGCTGAAAAACAACTCACCGGAATTGGTGAGCTAGACAGAGTATTATGCGGCGGTGTAACAAACGGATCAGTTAATATAATATCGGGAGATCCAGGGGCAGGTAAAACCACGCTGCTATCAGATTTAGTTGCTCGAATGTCACAAACTACCGCGTCTCTTTACTGTACGGCAGAAGAATCACTGTCACAGTTCAAAAATAGAGTACATCGCTTAAAGCTAGATTATAACGAAGATAATCTTTACTTACTGTCTGAAACCAGTGTTGAAGCAATTATTGAAGAGTTGGAAGTAAAGCAAATAAAGTTTGCCGTTATCGACTCTATTCAAGCTGTTGTTACTGATAACGCCAATGGCAGTCCAGGCTCTCCTTCGCAAGTTAAAACGGCGGCGCAATCGTTAACACAATACTGTAAACAAAATAACGTGACCATGTTCATTATCGCCCATGTGAACAAGAATAATGAAATAGCAGGTCCACAAACTCTAGTACACATCGTTGATGCGCTATTACACATTGACACCAACGATGGGCAAATACGCACCTTAAGAGCCAATAAAAATCGCTTTGGTGATATTGATACCGTTGGTATTTTTAAAATGTGTGAACGCGGTATGCTTAGTGTTGATAATCCTAGCGAAATATTTTTATCGGGATCCTCGACTGAATCACCGGGATCATCAATAACCTGTATTCGTAAAGGTAACCGCAACTTACTGCTAGAGATACAATGCCTTACTACTGAGACTGAAGCCGAGTTTCCGCAAAGGGTATGTGTTGGTTTAAACATGAATCGAATTAAGATGCTAACGGGGATCTTACGAAAACATACCAAAACAAAAATCTATCATGATACATTTTTTAATATTGTTGGCGGTTTAAAAATTGATGAATCTGAAACCTGTATAGACTTGGCTTTAGTGACCGCTTTATTAAGCAGTCTAAACGATTTTGTTGTACCACGTACAACATGTATTATGGGTGAATTAAGCTTAAATGGCGATGTTCGCCCTATCGATAGTGGTGTCCCTAGAGTTAAGGAAGCAGCGCAGCACGGCTTTAGTGAGATTTTCATCCCTTATCGCAATTATCATAAATCAATGGAAGGTTTAGGAGCAAAAATCTTTCCATTGAAAACAATCCACGAGTTAATTGAGTTAATAAAGTAATAAATTAAAAGGTCAGAGTCTGGTTAAATAACCTGACTCTGACCCTACTTTTACATATTCAAATGTTTAGCATGAAAATGCAAATGCGACTCAATAAAGCTAGAGATAAAATAATAACTGTGATCATATCCCTGTTGCATATTCAACGTAAGTGGATAGCCACTTTGCTCTGCAGCGTTTGATAATGCTTCGGGCTTTAATTGCTCAACCAGAAAATCATCACCCTGTCCTTGGTCAATTAATGCAGGAACAAATTGTGTAGCCTTACTCATTAACACACTGGCATCATGTTTTAGCCAAGTACTTTTATCTTCGCCTAAATACGCACTAAAAGCTTTTACACCCCATGGACAATTTATCGGGTTCGCGATGGGGCTGAATGCCGACATCGACTGATAACGATCAGGATTTAGCATAGCAATAGTTAATGCGCCATGACCGCCCATAGAGTGACCAGAAATTGATCGTTTAGTAGTTACCGGAAATGTTAGTTCAATTAATTCCGGTAATTCGTTTACCACATAATCATACATCCGATAATGACGATTCCAGGGTGCTTGCGTGGCATTCACATAAAAACCAGCGCCCTTGCCCAAATCATAACCTTCATCATCTGCAACGTCTTCACCTCTTGGGCTGGTATCTGGCGCGACTATAGCAATTCCTAATTCATTTGCAATGCGTTGTGCGCCAGCTTTTTGCATAAAGTTTTCATCAGTGCAGGTTAATCCTGAAAGCCAGTACAACACCGGAACTTTATTGCTTTCACTGGCTTGTGGTGGCAGGTAAATAGCAAAACGCATACTGCAATTTAATGCTTTTGAATCATGGCTATATTGCTTATGCCAACCACCAAAGCTTTTGTTGGCAGATATATTTTCTAAACTCATCTTTAATCCTTGGGATCTAAATATTTATGGCTAGTTCAAAGAAGCTAGCCATAGCATTACAATAGATATTATTTATCGAAGTGAATCACTGTGCGGATACTTTCGCCTTTATGCATCAATTCAAACGATTCATTAATGTCTTCCAGTCCCATAGTGTGAGTAATAAAGTCACTTAATTTGAATTCACCTTGTAAGTAACGTTCTACATAATCTGGTAATTCGGTGCGGCCTTTAACACCTCCAAAAGCTGAACCACGCCATACACGCCCAGTTACTAATTGGAATGGACGAGTTGAAATCTCTTGTCCAGCACCTGCGACACCAATAACCACTGATTCGCCCCAACCTTTGTGACAACACTCTAATGCTGAACGCATTAAGTTCACGTTACCCACACATTCAAACGAATAATCAACACCGCCGTCTGTTAACTCTACGATGACATCTTGAATTGGTTTGTCGTAATCTTTTGGATTAATGCAATCAGTAGCACCTAATTTTCTCGCTAATTCAAACTTGCTTTCGTTAATATCTATAGCAATAATACGGCCTGCTTTTGCCATAGTTGCACCAATAACGGCTGATAAACCAATGCCACCAAGACCGAAGATAGCAACGGTAGCGCCTTCTTCAACTTTTGCAGTGTTCATTACTGCGCCCATACCAGTTGTAACACCACAACCAAGTAGACAAACTTCTTCTAATGGCGCTTCTTTATTTACTTTCGCTAAAGAAATTTCTGGTAATACGGTGTATTCAGAAAACGTTGAGCAACCCATGTAATGGAAAATTGGCTTACCGTCTTTATAAAAACGCGTGGTACCGTCTGGCATTAAGCCTTTACCTTGAGTTTCACGAATCTTCTGACACAAATTAGTTTTACCCGATAGACAGAATTTACATTCTCCACATTCCGGGGTGTATAGTGGGATAACATGGTCACCAACGCTAACACTTGTTACACCTTCACCTACTTGCTCGACAATACCACCACCTTCATGGCCTAAAATAACCGGAAAAATGCCTTCAGGATCATCCCCTGATAAGGTAAAAGCATCGGTATGACATACGCCTGATGCAATAACCTTAACTAACACTTCACCTTTTCGAGGTAGCATTACATCGACTTCCTCGATAGATAATGGCTGTTTTGGGCCCCAAGCGATGGCGGCTTTTGACTTAATAAATTGATCTGACATATTGATTCTCTCTTGGCTGTTAAATGTGAAAATTGTTAAATTTAGTTATCTATTAAATTCTGTGCATAGGTATATGTATTCATTCATAATAGTTTTCATTTTGCAAATTCATTTTGTTTAAAAATTATAGCGGGTAATTGTTATAACTTTAGGTTATTTATTAATTAATGGCTGTGTCCTTGAGACAAATTGATTAAAGCAACACCAATGGCAACAAAGGCCATACCAAACCAAGTCGTAGGCTCTATGTGTTGGCGATAAATTAACGTTGATAATATGGTTACTGTCATCACTGCAAGTCCGGCCCATAACGCATGCACTATACCAACAGGCATATCTTTCATTGCTTGCCCTAAAAACATAAAGGCAGCAAGGTGGCCCAATATCACTAATAAGCTAGGTATTGGCTTGCTAAAGCCATCGGTTTCTTTTAACGCAACATGCGAAAGAGCTTCTGCAACGACACCAAACAGCAAAAATAACCAACTCATATCTACCCCTTTTAAATTACTGCGGTTTTGTTTGTTTATGGCTGCTATTATATTTGTTTCTGATAAAATGATAATATAGCAATATTACAAATGACTTTTACACACTCGTAACAATCACTAGTTGGACAATAAAGATGAATTGGGAAGGGATCAGCGAGTTTGTGCAAGTTGCAGAAACAGAAAGCTTTACTCAGGCGGCAAAAAGATTGTCGATATCAACAGCACAGGTAAGTCGACAAGTAAGTGCCTTAGAGCAACGTCTTAATGTAAAATTGTTCTATCGAACTACTCGTAAAGTATCTCTCACTGAAGAAGGACAGCTATTTTATCAGCACTGTCGTGGCGTACTCGATAGCCTAGATGAAGCCGAGCGAGCGGTTACAAACTTGCAAAGTAAACCACAAGGAAAAATTAAGCTTACCGCACCGACAACCTATGGCGAACAACAAATTATGCCTTTGGTAAATAATTTTGTGCAGCGTTATGCAGACGTTGAAGTTTCCGCTTATTTAACCAATAAACAAGTAGACATTATCGATGAAGGTTTTGATTTAGCCATTCGAGTAGGTAAATTAAGCGACTCAACTATGATGGCTAAAAAGCTTACCAGCAGAGTCAATTATGTTTGCGCTTCGCCAAAATATATAGAACAGTATGGTAGTCCGCATACATTGTCTGAACTTGAACAACATAGGTGTTTAGTAGGTACATTGGATTATTGGCGTTTTCTTGAAAATGGCAAAGAAAAAAATGTTCGAGTTAGTGGACCACTACATTGTAATTCTGGATTTAGCTTAATGGACGCAGCATTAAAGGGCTTAGGAATAGTTCAGTTACCTGATTATTATGTGCAACATCATTTGAAAACAGGCAAATTAATCACCCTACTCGATAACTATCGTGAATCAGAGCAACCCATCTGGGCGGTATATCCGCATAACCGACAATTATCACCTAAGATACGATTTTTAGTCGATTATATTGCTAAGCATTTGAATTAGTATTTAAACAATTAACTTACTATCAATAAAATCTTACAATTTACTGCTAAAAAGTGGCTAAAAACCTCAAGTTCCCTTCGACAGAAAGCACCGTGACAGGTAGTATACTGGCAATTTATTAAAGAAAAAAAACAACGCCCCAATGCTAAAATCACTGATAAAACCTAATCCTTTGAAATCTATATATTTATTGATTTCTTCCTTGTTGCTAATTACGAGTTTTAGCGCAGCAGCACAAGTTCCTTTTAAAGAGACGCAAGCTGAGCCGTTGACAATAGAAAGAATATTTTCAGCTCCATCATTAAAAGGACCAACATCTAAACAACTAAAATATTCTCCTGACGGCACAACCGTTACCTATTTAAAAGCGAAAGAAACAGATAATAATCGTTTCGATCTTTGGCAATATAATATCGCTAATAATCAGCATGAATTATTAGTCGATTCAGACAGTATATTTTCTGGAAAAGAAGAATTAAGTGACGAAGAAAAAGCTCGCCGTGAACGCCAACGAGTTTATGGCAGCGGTATTATTGAGTACGTTTTGTCTAATGACGGCAAGAACATCTTATTTCCAATAAATGGCGATCTTTATTTATTCACTTTAGAGACTAAAAAGTCTCGACGCTTAACACTAGATCAAGCATATGAAACTGATATCAAATTCTCTCCTAAAGATCGTTACGTTTCATTTATCAAACAACAAAATATTCATATTATTGATTTAAACAATAACACCCAAACTCAGCTAACTGAAGATGGTGGTGGTACTGTAAAAAATGGTATGGCTGAGTTTGTTGCACAAGAAGAAATGGACAGGATGACTGGCTATTGGTGGTCACCTAATGAAAAGCACATCGCCTTTTTGCGCATTGATGAAAAAAATGTAGAAACAGCTCTTCGTAATGAAATTTATGCTGAAGAAGTAAAAATCTTTGAACAACGATATCCTGCAACGGGCACTAGTAATGTTGAAGTATCTCTGCGCAGCATAAAGCTAAATACAGAAAAAGTTACCACTTATAATTTAGGTGATGATAAAGATCTATACATTGCTCGAGTAGATTGGTTGCCAGATTCAAAAACAATAAGTTATCAATGGCAGAATCGCTCTCAGCAAATACTAAAGTTAAACTTTCAAGGACTAAACTCCCGTCGAGCTCGTACGGTTATTGAAGAAACATCAAATCATTGGCTCAATTTAAACAACGATTTACGTTTTTTGAAAAACTCTAAGCAATTTATTTGGGCTTCAGAAAGAGACGGTTTTAAACATTTATATTTGTACAATTATAAAGGTGAGTTAATTAGCCAATTAACTAAAGGTGATTGGGTAGTCGATAGATTAATTACTGTTGATGAAAAACAGAATTGGTTGTACTTCACTGGCAGAGCAGACACACCAATAGAAAAGCATTTATATAAAGTTACTTTAAATGGTAAATCACCAGAGCATGTGACTCGTATATCTAAGCGTAGTGGTTTTCATAAAATCGCATTTGCTAATGATAAACAAACTTACCTAGATAATTTTTCAAATATAGCCACCCCGCCGCAGCTTAGTTTACATAAAGCCAATGGGCAGAGAGTAACGTATTTGATGGAAAACAAACTCGATGATACTCATCCGTTTGCTCCATTTAAACAGAACTTAGCGCAACCAAAATTTGGTTCAATTAAAGCAAATGACGGCAAAACTGACTTATATTACAAATTATATACTCCGAAAAATTTAGCACCTGGTAAACGTTACCCCGTTATTGTTAATGTTTATGGTGGCCCTCATGCACAAAAGGTAACTAATACCTGGGGCGGCGCCAACATGACTCAATACATGGTAGATAATGGCTACATTGTATTTCAGCTGGATAATCGTGGTTCCAACTATCGTGGTACTGCCTTCGAGTTTGCTATTTATAAAGAGCTTGGCAAGGTTGAATTAGACGACCAAATTAGTGGGGTTAACTACTTACACACACTACCATTTGTAGATAAAGATCGTATAGGCATTTTTGGTCATAGTTACGGTGGCTATATGGCGCTAATGGCAATGTTTAAAGCTGGTGATTACTTTACTGCCGGGGTAAGTGGAGCACCTGTTACTGACTGGATGCTATACGATACTCACTATACTGAACGTTATTTGAGTCATCCTGAAACTAACAAGGAAGGTTATGAAGCTAGCTCTGTTTTTCCATATGTGAAACAGTTCGATGACAAGAATAATTCATTGTTCTTATATCACGGAATGGCCGACGATAACGTATTGTTCACCAATACCACCAAGCTCATAAAAACCATGCAAGACGAGAACAAAATATTTGAGTTAATGACTTATCCTGGAAGCAAACATAGCATGCGTGGTAAGAAAGTAAAAACTCATCTGAATTATTCAATAATGAACTTCTTTGATCGTAAGTTGAAGAAGTAAAAGCGAACGGCGAGAAACGAGAAACTAGAAACTAGAAACTAGAAACTAGAAACGAGAAAAATAGAATCGAAAAGCAAAGAGCAGGGAATGTTACTGAATTTTCTCCTAGCCTTTCCCTGAACTAGTTTCAGGGTCTACAGTTAAAATAATAGATCCTGAAACGAGTTCAGGAAAGGGAAAGAGAGTGTTTATTGCTCTTCGTCTCCCGTTTCTAGTAATCTCGTTTCTAGTAATCTCGTTTCTATTCACTCTTTTTCAAGTCAGTAATCAAGGTTTTCAACCAACGTTCTTCAGTAATAAACTGCCAAGCCCAGCCTTTGTATTTATCACCAATGCCATTGGCCATTATTTCGCCGCTGTCGGCACCTTCATGTACTGCCGCATCAACTTTATTAACTGAATATTCTACCATTTCGACGAACTCTAATAAGCCCTTCATATCAGTTAAAGAGCCATGACCAGGAATTATTTTCACATCAGGCGGAAACTGGTTACTTATTTTTTTAATATTCGCTAGATAGCCTTTAACTGAACCACCTGCGTTTAAATCTATATAAGGGAAACGGCCTTGAAAAAATAAGTCGCCCATGTGCAGAACATTGGCCTTTTTGAAATACACGATAGAATCACCGTCTGTATGGCCATTAGGGAAATGCATCACTTGAATTTCTTCATCGTCTAAATATATAGTCACACCATGTTCATAAGTCACTACAGGTAAATCAACACCTGATTTTTTGTTATCTTCTATCACTCGTTTACGAACATTACTATGAGCAAAGATAGGTGCTTGTTTACCAAAGTGGCCATTAGAGCCTGTGTGGTCACCGTGATAGTGAGTGTTGACGATGTACTTTAGTGGAACTGCTTTAATACTTTTCATAGCTGCTTCAATTTTGTCTGCTAACGGGGCAAATTGATCGTCAATAAGTACTAACCCTTCATCTGTTGCTAACACACCAATATTGCCACCGGAACCGGCGAGCATATAAACACCTTCTGCTACAACTTGGGCTTTGATTTCAATTTTTGAAAAGTCTTGAGCGGCATGCGAAGGTATAGCTATGCTTAAAATAAAGAGTAGTAAGAAGGATGTTTTTTTCATAGTTTTATCTTTGTAATATTAAATGACCTTATAAATATGGTCTTATTATTAGAAAAAATCAAAGAAAAATAATAACTTAATAATGATTATCGTTACAATGGAAGGCTTAATTGTGGAGTATAAATATTTTTGGCCTGTTCAGGCGCAAAGCCCACTGTTAAGCCTATTAGTCTGACTTTTTTACCATTACCTCTAGCTATTGCTTCTTCAAGTAAAGGTTTAAAAAGGTTGATATCTAAACTACTCTGGCTTTGCTCTACTGTTGTTTGGGTAAAATCAGCAAATTTTACTTTAATACCTTGCTTAATAATATCTAGGTTTTCAACTTTTTCTAGCCTTGTTAAAAACTTTGGCAATAACTCTTCAACAACGTTCATGCAGCCATGTACTTGTTGAATATCTTCATTGAGTGTCGTTTCAATTGCTAATGATTTTCTTATTCTACTTGTTTCAACATCTCTGTTATCAATACCAAAAGCACGCTTAAAAATAACAGGACCAAATTTTCCCATTATTTTTTCCATAGCACTTGCATCACTTGCTCTTACATCGGCACAAGTAAATAAACCATACGCATTTAATTTTTCGAGAGTTTTTGGCCCTACTCCCGGTATTTTTTTTAAATCTAAAGTTTCAACAAATTCAATTATTTTTTCCGGAGGAACTACACATTGACCATTGGGTTTGTTTTCATCAGAAGCTATTTTGGCAATGAACTTATTTGGTGCCACCCCAGCCGACGCGGTTAAGTTAAGCTCTTGGTAAATTTCAGCTCTAATTTTTTCAGCGATTAAAGTGGCACTGCCATTACACTCCGTGCAATCAGTAACATCAAGGTAGGCTTCATCCAATGACAGTGGTTCAATTTTATCGGTATAACGAGAGAAGATTTCTCTAATGTGAGTTGATGCTTCTTTATAAGCTGACATTCGACCTGGTACAAGTTCAAGATGCGGACATAATTGTAATGCCCTACCCACAGGCATAGCTGAGCGAACACCATAATCACGGGCAAGGTAGTTACATGTCGCAGTTACGCTACGTGGGCCTTTACCAGCTATTGCGATAGGAATATTAGCCAATGCTGGGTTGTCTCGCATTTCAACGGCAGCAAAAAAACAATCCATGTCGACATGAATAATTTTACGCATAAGTTATCGCCCCACCAAACACTGTATATAAATACAGTTTACTCAAAGTTACTTACCTATGCAATAAATATTCTGTTAAGCTTTAACCCTTAAATTAAATGCCTTAGATGATGATGTACCAATATATAAAGTTACTAATAAAGCGACCACAGCGTACCTTTTTCAACGAATTCAGTGTTGAGTTTGACCAAAGGGCTATTCGAGCTAAGAAAATTACCAAGTTCAGAGAGCTTTATAACCTTGATCAAAGCAAAGATTTACCGATCAGCTATGCATTTATTGCCGGCTTTAATTCATTGTTAAAAACCTTTTCTCATAAGTATTTCGCTTTTTCGCCGTTAGGCTTAATACATTTAAAAAGTGAATTTGAAAAAACATTTGAGCTAGACTTTCGACATGACTTTAAAGTTATCAACAAAGTCAGGCAAGATCGCCGCCACCCTATGGGTAAAGTAATTGTGATAGAAACACAGTTTTTTCAAAACGAGCGTTGCTGCCTGGTAAACAAGAATACTTTTTTGAAGAAGTTGAATTCAAATAAACGTGAACGAATAGGTAAACAACAAGCATTTATTGGCGATACAAATTTCATCTTAAATCTAGCAAAAGCACTTGCATACGCTAAGGTAAGTAATGATTTTAATCCCATCCATCTGAATAACAAACTAGCTAATCTGTTTGGTTTACCCAATGCCATTATGCACGGGGGCTATTTAGGCCACTTGGTACTTATTGAAAAAAACATTGCAGCTAATAAAGTGAAATTCGATTTTAAAAAGCCATGTGTTTTACCTTGTGCGGTAGGTATATTTTCAGAAGGTAATGAACACCAAGTTTTTTCTGGTAATGATCAATTACATTTAAGCGTAAAGGTAGATGGCTAATATGAACATGCTATTATCTTATAGAAGGTGAGTAAAAGGTTAAATTAGCACTAACTAATATATCGTTAATACCCGGTACATTTAATAAATAAATTTTTCCACGCACGATCTCAACCAAGCCTTGGCTTTCAAACTCTTTTAATGCTGCATTAACTCTCGGCCTAGTTATATCAGCTAAGTTTGCAAGTTGCTGCTGGGTTATTGTAAGCATTGGCATAGCACCATTAATATCCACTTGTTTTGAAGCAACATCTAATAAGGCAAAAGCAACTTTTATTGGAATTGAAAATTTTTGGTTCAATACCCCTTTTTGCACAAGAGGTAAAGTATTTTGCTTTAACACAGAGAACATCAATTTATATATCTCTGGTTGTGTCTTTGTCAGATCAACAAAGTTTGAATCTGTTACTTTTAAAAAAGTAGAGTCCTGTAAAAATTCTGCATTTATTGATTCTTGTAAGCGATAATCCATCAGCTTGCCATAATAAAGAAAATCGCCCTTGCCAAGTAATTTATAAGTGAAATGATCAAAATCTGAGGTGCGAATTGAAATGATCACACTGCCTTCTAGTAAATAAAACAGTCCATCATTAGTCAAATCAGACGTTAAATGATAATACCCTTGCTGACGCGTAAGTATCATCCCTGTTTGCACAACAGTTTGTTTAAATTCTTCACTTAAATCGCATGGCCAACGCACTTCTTTTAGTAATTCTGCAACTTTTACATTAGATATAGACAATTAATTACACTCTCAAACAATAAACATTAATTTAACAAACAGAAATGTCCTCATGGGAACATAACTCGATCGTAACTTGTTTAATAATAGCTCCATCAAAACACAACTCAATGTTTTTCAACAGCTATTTTCTACTGCGTTGTACAACATTGGCATACTTTAGAAAATTAGTTTTAAAAGGAACTAGCGATGAAAGTAAGAAATGTAAGTAAATTAGCGGCTCTAGTATCAGCGGCACTATTATCAACAACAGCAATGATCCCTGCAGCTATGGCAGCAGGCGGAGGTAGCGCTGCTCCTGCAATTAGCTTGAAAGCTGAAGCCGGCAACACCTTATTTACTAACGTTAATGTATTTAACGGTACTGACAACAAGCTATATAAAAACTTAAATGTTTTAGTTGAAGGTAACAAAGTTGTCGCTATAACTGAAAAAGACATTAAAGCGGGCAAAAATACTGTAGTTATTGACGGTGAAGGTAAAACGTTAATGCCTGGTCTTATCGACGGTCACGCCCATATTATGATCAATGCTCATTTTGACAGCGTTGAGAAGAACATGGACTTAACCGACATGGCTTACCGTGCAACAATCGTTACTGAGCGTTTCTTAATGGACGGTTTCACTACGGTTCGTGATATGGGTGGTCCAGCGTTTGGTTTAATGCGTAACATTAATGATGGCCATGTTATTGGTCCTCGTATCTTCCCATCTGGTACTTTCATTTCGCAAACATCTGGCCACGGTGATTTTCGTGACCGTAATGATGCTGGGTTTTCACCATCAACAACTGGTGACCTTTCAAACTTCGAAAGAATGGGCATTGGTGCTGTAGCAGATGGTAAAACTGAAGTATTAAAAGCGACACGTACAAATTTACGTAACGGTGCTACTCAAATTAAAATGATGGCTGGTGGTGGTGGTTCATCACGTTTTGATCCGATGGATACTACGCAATTTTCTCAAGAAGAAACCTGTGCCATTGTTGAAACGGCGAAAGATTGGAACACTTACGTTGCTGCACACGTATTTACAGACCGCGCGATGGATCGTTTAATGGACTGTGGCGTTAAATCATTTGAACATGGCTTCTTTATGAATGATGAAACAATGAAACGTATTTCAAAAGAAGGTGTTTATGTTGTTCCACAAATGTGGGGATTATCTCCAGATTTAGCGAAAAACCCGTTAATGCCTAAAGAAAAACTGCCTATGGTTGCAGTTCTTCAAGAAAAGTTTGGTGATTACGGTCAGCGCTTAATCGAAAATGATGTAAAAGTAGTATTCGCCTCAGACTACGTTGGTGTTCATGAAGATGCAGAACGTGCTCGTCGTTATGAAATCTGGTGGCGTGGTCAATCTTTTGGCAACAACTTTGAAGTGTTAAAACAAATGACTTCAACTGCTGGTGAGTTAATGGCTATGTCAGGTCCTCGTAACCCTTATTTAGATGCTGGTAAACTAGGTGTTGTTGAAGTTGGCGCAGCTGCTGATTTAATATTAGTGGATGGTAACCCGCTTAAAGACTTAAGTGTTATCGGCGCAACTGACAAGTGGTTTGACGCTGATCCAGAGTACAAGCAAATTGACACTCTGAACGTTATTATGAAAGACGGTGTTATTTACAAGAACACAATCAAGTAGTTTTAACTTATTTTATAACATTAAAACAGCGACTTAGGTCGCTGTTTTTTTTGAGTAAAACTTAGTTCTAAATGGATGTTTGACTATAATCAGTCTATATATAGTAGTAACTAATTAAAATGTGGTATCAAAAATGCGCCAACTAACATCTATTAAAATATTCATTGTTTCTGCTTTTACATTAGCTTTGCTGTTAGGTTGTAAAAGCACCCCATCAACGGTCGATTATGACACTGACACAAACTTTGGCCAATTTAGCTTTTATCAGCTGACCGACACAACGAAAGATACTTCAGCGCCAAGTGACGAAATAACCAGTGAGCGTATTAAAGAAGCAATTATTACTCAATTATCAGGTAAATCTTTATCTTTGGTTGAAAAAGATGGCGATCTACAAGTTAATTATTTCACCACATTAGAGCAACGAGAAAAGAAATCGTCGTTTAGTATAGGAATAGGCGGTTCAAACCGTAGTAGCAATTCGGCTACCGGTGTAGGCCTTGGTACAACAATACCTTTAGATTCAGATTTTAATACTTACATTCAAATCACCATAGACATGCATCATCAAGGAAAACTGGTTTGGC
The DNA here is from genome assembly GCF_031583595.1 of Thalassotalea psychrophila. Taxonomy (NCBI): domain Bacteria; kingdom Pseudomonadati; phylum Pseudomonadota; class Gammaproteobacteria; order Alteromonadales; family Colwelliaceae; genus Thalassotalea; species Thalassotalea psychrophila. The sequence continues at coordinate 1,212,298 of NZ_CP134145.1, read as the reverse complement.
GAGGCTTTGATGGCTTTGAAGCAGAGCAAGATATCAGTCCTGAGGATAAGCAAAAAGGTATTAATGAGGTTGTCGCTAAAGTATTGGCAAATTATCCTCCAAAAAAATAATCTCAGCGCTGATTTCACTGTCATGCATTTAGTAAAATCATATAACCAATTGATATAACCTTAGCTCCAAATAAGGTTTATTATTATAAACATTAGTAATAGCGTTATTATTGTTTATTGAACTGGTGGTTTATGACTGTGGCAAATATTGAGATTAATTTAGCATCCTTAAAAAACTTAGCTCTATGGGCGAGAATAGTATTTTCATCACTATTTGTAGCGTCATTATGCGCAGCCTTAATATGTGCCTACTTGGGTGAATCAAATAATATTGTTATTGCTGTCAGCTTATTAGCGGGTACTACACATGGTATCTACTCGGCAGAAAAAATTCGCAAAGGTATAGGCTTTAGCAGATACAGCCAACAGGTAGAAACATTACATAGAGATAGATAATTTTAAGTTAATTATTCGCTGAATGTACAAACTAATTGCCATCCATGGCAGTTTGCATTCCTTCATCCATGAAGTAAAAAGGGAGCTACTAAGCTCCCTTTTCTATGGTTGATAATTTGCTAGCAACTAAATATTTCTCACATCAATAGACTGTTCATTCAATGCTGCTTTACGTTCACGCTCTTTGCGTTTTTCACAAGGGTTATCGCAGTTACAAGCCTTATCGATACCAATACTGCCTAAACCACCACAACTACCAGCCAATGTTTTTTGTTGGATAATATAACCAATAGCCATTGCTAAAAACATAACAATGAAAAAACCAAACGTTAATAAAAATATATTCATTTAAATCTCTTTCTTTTTACTACATGGATCCCCGCCTTAGCAAGGACGACAAGAGTCGCTTACTACATGGCCCCCATCTCGCGGGGACGAAATAGTCGCTTACTACGTGGTCCCACCTCACAGAGAGGACGATAGTCGCTTAATTATTTAGCAACTAACCGTAGAAATTGCTCGGTAGTTTGTTCACTAAAACCATCTTCAGTTTTACTAATTAAATACACAGCCAGATTATTTGCTTTTGCAAACTCAAAGCCTTTTTCAGGTCCCATTACTTCAATCGCCGTTGCTAAGCCATCGGCTGTCATTGATGATGGGTGCACTACAGTAACTGAAACAAGCTTATGGTTAATAGGCCAACCTGTATCAGGGTCTATAGTGTGAGAATAACGGATACCGTCTTCTTCAAAATAATTTCGATAATCACCAGATGTGGCCACTGCATTATCGCCGGGCATTATAACCTGTTGTACTGCTCTTGTCCCAGAAATTGGCTTCTCAACAGCAATACGCCAAGCTTGTTTGTTGGCTTTTACACCTTTAACTCGCATTTCACCGCCAATATCAACAATATAATCGTTAATATCATACAGCTCGAGTAACTCAGCAACTTTGTCTACAGCAAAACCTTTCGCTATAGCAGATAAATCGACATAAACGTTTGCATCATTTTTTGATAATAGTCGGTTTTTTAGATTTAATTTATCAATACCAATATGTAGTTTTGTTGATGCTATTAATTCTGTTGAAGGAACCTTCTCAGCACGCTTATCAGGGCCAAAACTCCAAAGGTTGACTAACGGGCCAACAGTTACGTCTAATGTGCCATTAGTAAGATGAGCTAAGCGTATTGATTCACTCAGTACTTGGTTTAACTCTACTGATATTTGGCGTGCATCATTACCTTGATATTGATTGAATTTAGACAGCTCAGAATTTTTGTCATAGGTAGACATTTGCGCGTTGATTTTTTTTAATAAGTTATCAACTTTTTCTGCTAACTGAATTTCTTCAACATGTTGCTTTTTACCTATTAACTTAACGCTATATACAATAGGTCCCATGGTATAGCCGGTTAACTGAAGCTCTTGTAGATCGGTTTCAACATTTTCAACAGGCTCAGAACATGCAGTAATTAACAACAGTAATAAAACGACAACGGTATTAGATATTTTTGATAAAAACATAGGTAATAACAGATAGATAATTTGCGTGAATTATAAACTAATGAGGGTTGGATTAATATATTCTAAAATATTTGTATCAACTTACTTCTAACTCGTTCCGGTTCATCGAAGTGGGGTCAGAGCAAAACCCTATTAAAATTAATAGGTTTTGGTCTGACCCCGCGTATCTGCACCTGCTAGTTTTTCGGTTGGCGAGAATTTATTCTCGCAATCAAAAAAGACGACCTAAGTCGTCTTTTAAAATCTACATATCATTAATATTAGTTTATTGATTTGGATTTAAGTTTGTTAATCAAGGCAGAAGCGCGGAGCCTAGTTTACTAGGTGAGCACTTCTAACGCAGAGCAACAGCTTAAAAACTATCAAGAAGCAATATTAACCACCGAAGTCGTCGAGTAATATGTTCTCATCTTCTACGCCTAAGTCTTTAAGCATACCGACAACTGCCGCGTTCATCATTGGAGGACCACACATGTAGTACTCACAATCTTCTGGCGCTTCGTGGTCTTTCAAGTAGTTTTCATAAAGTACGTTATGAATGAAACCTGTCATACCATCCCAGTTATCTTCTGGTTGTGGATCTGAAAGCGCCACATGCCAGTCGAAGTTATCGTTTTCAGCGGCTAAGCCGTTGTAATCGTCTTCATAGAACATTTCACGCTTAGAACGTGCACCATACCAGAAGCTCATCTTACGCTTTGATTGAAGACGCTTAAGTTGGTCAAAAATGTGTGAACGCATTGGCGCCATACCTGCGCCACCACCGATAAATACCATTTCGTTGTCAGTGTCTTTAGCGAAGAACTCACCAAATGGCCCCGAAATAGTTACCTTATCGCCAGCTTTTAAGCTAAAGATAAATGAAGACATTTTACCTGCAGGTAAATGTAAACGTCCTGGAGGCGGCGTAGCAATACGCACGTTCAGCATAATAATGCCTTCTTCTTCTGGGTAGTTCGCCATTGAGTAAGCACGCAAGGTGTCGTCTTCAACTTTTGACTCTACATCGAAGAAACCAAAATGGTTCCAGTCGCCACGGTACTGTTCATCAATATCAAAATCTGAGTATTTAACGTGATGCGCAGGTGCTTCAATTTGAATATAACCACCAGCACGGAACGGTACAGACTCGCCATTAGGAATTTGCAGCTTAAGTTCTTTAATGAACGTTGCTTTGTTATCGTTAGAGATAACTTCACATTCCCATTGTTGAACGCCGAAGATTTCATCTTCAAGTTCAATTTCCATGTCTTGTTTTACCGCAACTTGACATGCTAAACGACAGCCTGCTTTAGCTTCACGCTTGGTAATGTGACCTTCTTCCGTAGGAAGAATATCGCCACCACCAGAATGTACGTCAACACGACACTGGCCACAAGTACCACCGCCACCACAGGCAGACGGTACAAAAATACCTTGGTCAGCTAATGCGCCAAGAAGTTTGCCACCCGCAGCAGTTGTTACTGCTTTTTCAGGGTCGCCATTAATCGAAATAGTTACATCACCTTCGGCTACTAATTTAGACTTAGCAAATAAAATCACTAACACTAAAGCAACAACGATAGCGGTAAACATGCCTACGCCGAGAATTATTTCTTGCATAGTATTTTCCTTTGTACTTCGAGTTTAAAAGACTTATTCAGCCTTTTAAACTGCATTAACCTTATAACGAGATACCACCGAAAGAAAGAAAGCCAAAAGCCATCAAACCTGCGGTAATAAACGTAATACCTAAACCTTTCAAACCATCTGGAACGTCTGAATACTTCATTTTCTCACGGATACCCGCAAGTAAAACAATAGCTAACGCCCAACCAACGCCTGAACCAATACCGTAAACAACTGACTCACCTAGCGTAAGGTTTTTAGCTACCATGAAAGACACGGCACCAAAAATTGCACAGTTAACAGTAATAAGCGGTAAGAAGATACCTAACGCTTGGTATAAGGCAGGGAAGAATTTATCTAGAACCATTTCTAATATTTGTACCAGTGCCGCAATAACGCCGATAAAGGTAATAAAAGAAAGGAAGCTAAGATCGATAGATTCTTTCGGGTCTGTAATGCCCATGACGCTATCTAATGCGCCAGGAGCCAAAATTGATTGGTAAATGATTTGGTTAGCTGGTACGGCAATACCAAGTACTACAATTACCGCTACACCAAGTCCCATTGCTGTACTAACTTTTTTAGATACAGCAAGGAATGTACACATACCAAGGAAAAAGCTTAGGGCGATATTCTCAATGAAGATCGTTTTAATAAATAAACTTAAATAATGTTCCATGAGTTCCTAATCCTTTTCAACTTGTTCTGGTTTCCACTGGCGAATTGCCCAGATAACTAAACCGATAATGAAGAATGAACTAAATGGCAATACTAGTAGACCGTTGGCTTGATACCAACCATCGTTTTGTACTAATGGTAAAACTTCAATGCCGAAGAAAGTACCAAAACCAAATAACTCACGGAAGAATGCAACAACCATTAAGATAGCACCGTAACCTAAACCGTTACCAATACCATCCATAAAGCTTACTACTGGCTTTTCTTTCATCGCAAATGCTTCTGCTCGACCCATTACAATACAGTTAGTAATGATTAAGCCAACGAATACCGAAAGCTCTTTAGATAACTGGTATGAAAAAGCTTTTAACACTTGGTCAACCACGATAACTAAAGACGCGATAATCGCCATTTGCACGATAATACGTACACTAGAAGGTATATGATTACGAATAATCGAAATAAATAAGTTTGAAAACGCTGTAACTAATACAACAGCTAAGGTCATCACTAACGCGTTTGCCATTGAACTTGTTACCGCAAGCGCAGAACAAATACCTAGTACTTGTAATGCAATTGGGTTGTTGTCAACGATAGGTGATATAAGCACCTTTTTAGTATCTGAATCGCTCATTAATTTAAGCCTCCGTCACGGAAGTTATTGATGAATGGACCGTAGCCTTCTTCACCTAACCAAAAATGTAATGTTTTTTCTACACCAACACTTGTTAACGTTGCACCAGATAAAGCGTCAACACCATGGATGTCGTCTTTTTTAGCGCCGCCTTTAACAATTTTAATGGCAATTGCATTTTGCTGGTCAAACATTTTTTTGCCTGGCCATAATGCTTTCCACTTAGGGTTCAATACTTCAGCACCTAGGCCTGGAGTTTCCTTGTGGTCAGAATAAACAACCGATTTAACTGTGTTTAAGTCAACTTCTAAACCAATAAAGCCATACATAAGATCCCAAAGACCTGAACCAACAATTGGTAAAATAACCGAATCAATGGTACCTGCGCCGTTGCGTACTAAGTACACTACCGAGCTGTTCGCGCGGCGGTTAATACCGGCAATATCATTTGCTGGTTTAATTGATTTAGTTACATCACGAGCATCACGACGTTCGTCAAATGACGCTGCATCGCCTTCAATGAACTTACCTGTGTCTAAGTCGATCATTTTAGCGACAACGAATTTTTCGTAAGTAGCAACAATGCCGTCTTTAGTACCAAGCTCTAATAAGCCAGCTGCTTCTAAGATCTTTGTTTGTTGGTCAAGTAATTTGTTTGCTGTTTGTAAAGGCTTAAGTTTAACTGCAGAAACAGATACAAGAGCCGCACATACTAAACAAACTACAACTACGAAGCCAAGAGTTTTGCCGAAAGTTTCTTTATTACTAGACATTACGAGCAATCCTCCGTTTGATGTTTGACTGAACTACAAAGTGGTCAAATAATGGTGCAAACAAGTTAGCAAATAAAATAGCTAACATCATGCCTTCAGGGAAAGCTGGGTTCACAACTCGTACTAGTACAACCATAATCCCAACTAAGGCACCAAAGAAGTACTTACCAGTGTTTGTAAATGATGCAGATACTGGGTCAGTTGCCATAAACATCATACCGAACGCAAAACCACCAACAACTAAATGCCAGTACCAAGGCATAGCAAACATAGCGTTTGAGTCACTGCCAATAGCGTTAAATAAGAATGCCGTTGCAACCATACCACCGAACACACCTAATACGATGCGCCATGAAGCAATGCCTTTATAAAGGATATATGCACCACCAAGTAGAATAGCGAATGTTGATACTTCACCAACAGAACCTGGGATAAAGCCCCAGAATGCATTCCACCAATCAGTATTGATTGAGTAATCTACAGTACCAGCTAATGCGGCACTTAAAGGCGTAGCACCCGAGAAACCGTCAACAGCAACCCAAACTGCGTCACCTGAAATTTCTGCAGGATAAGCAAAGAATAAGAACGCACGACCCGCTAATGCAGGGTTTAAGAAGTTCTTACCAGTACCACCAAAAATTTCTTTTGCAATGACAATACCAAAGGTAATACCGATAGCAACTTGCCATAAAGGAATTGATGCTGGCAGGATAAGTGCAAATAAAACAGATGAAACGAAGAAGCCTTCGTTCACTTCATGTTTACGTACCGCAGCAAATAAAACTTCCCAAAAACCACCAACAATAAATGTTACGGCATAAATCGGTATGAAGAACATTGCGCCGTAGAACATCTGCATAAAGATGCTCGCACCTTCGCCTAAGCTACCACCAAGCATGGTAAATAAGTTAGCCTGCCAAACATCTGGAACAGCAAAACCAGCAGCTAGTGCTTCGTTTGCTTGAAAACCAATGTTGTACATACCCCAGAACATAGCTGGAAATACGGCTAACCAAACAGTGATCATAATACGTTTAAGATCAATACTGTCACGGATATGCGTTTTACCCTTAGTTACATAACCAGGAGTAAATAAGCCCGTAGCAACGGCTTCGTATAATGCGAACCATTTCTCGTGCTTGCCGCCTTTTTCAAAATGCGGCTCGATATCTTCAATAAACTTTTTCAAGCCCATGTCTAACCTTCCTTTTCAATAGTGGTTAGGCAATCACGAAGGATAACGCCATAATCAGTTTTACCAGGACATACGAATGTACATAGTGCTAAATCTTCTTCGTCTAGCTCTAATGCACCTAACTGCTGAGCACCATCGGTGTCGCCAGAAGCTAAATCACGTAATAACAAGGTAGGTAAAATATCTAACGGCATAATGCGCTCATAGTTTCCAATTGGAACCATAGCGCGGCTACTACCATTAGTCGTTGTAGTCATGTTGAATAATTTGTTACGGAAAAAATGCGACATATAGGCGCGTGTAACAGAAAACATATTCGGACCTGGGTACATGTAACCGATAAACTCTTTCTCTCGGCCTTCTTGCAAAGCAGTTACTTGCACTTGGTAACGACCAAGATAAGCATGTACGCCTTGTGCTTTAGCACCTTGTAGAGGAGAGCCGGCTATAACACGAATTTCACCACTTGCGATTTCGCCAGCAGTTAAGTCAGTTGTACTAGCACCAAGTAATGTTCGAACTAAACGAGGTTGCTTAACAGCAGGACCAGCTAGTGAAACAACACGATTAGTGTCTAATTTACCGGTAGTAAATAACGTACCAAAAGCAATAACATCTTGGTAACCAACATGCCATACAACTTTATCTGCAGAAACTGGAGATAAGAAGTGGATGTGAGTACCAACTAAACCAGCAGGATGTTTACCAGCAAATTCATTTACTGTTGCGTTACCTGTTGGAATATTTGCACCTGGCGCTTTAGAAACAAAAACTTTACCTGAAGTTAATTGAGCCAATACAGCTAAACCGTTAGTAAACGCTTCAGTTTGCTCATTAATAATAACTTCTGGGTTAGCAGATAATGGATTAGTATCCATAGCACTAACAAAAATGTCTCTAGCTTCGCTACCTAATGCAGGAACTTTGCTGAATGGGCGAGTACGTAACGCTGTCCATAAACCAGAATTAACTAGGTTTGTTTCTACATCTTCACGTGATAAAGATGAGATTTGGTCAGCTGAGTAAGCGTTGAAAGTTTCTTCTTCGTTGCCATTTAATTCAATAACAACAGACTGTAAAACACGCTTTTCACCACGGTTGATTTCTTTTACAACACCGGCTGCAGAGGCTGTGAATTTAACGCCAGGATTCTTTTTATCTTCAAAAAGAAACTGACCTTTTTTAACGCTGTCACCTGTTTTTACAAACATGGTTGGGCGCATTCCCACAAACTCTTCACCTAATGTTGCAACAGTATTGATGGTCGAACCATCATGGATTACTTGCTGGGGAACACCTGTAACAGGAATATCCAGACCTTTTTTGATTGTAATCATAAACACATGCACTACTTTTTGACGGGAGTATTTAAAATTAATAGCCCTAATTATAAGCGGTTACTAATCCAGTGTTTCTTGAATGGTAAGCAACTAAAACATCAGCTGTTTACAAACAAGAGCTCTAAGTTAAATTTTCTGGCGCGGATTTTAACATATATAGCCCTATGATTTCTATGGACAGGAACACATTTAATAACAATTTAGTGAAAAATACTTAAAAGTGTAGGTGTAAGTTTAAAATATTGAATAAAAACAGCGACTAAATCTTTTTAAATGACAACATAAAAATATGTTTTTAGGGGATGATTGATAAAAATAACCCCTGATATTACAGGGGTTAGACTAAAGTTTAATATGGTTTAATACTTATTAACCTAAATTATTTATTTCGGCTAATGGGCTTACATCAGCATCGTAATCTACGCCGTCAACTTCAAAACCAAATAACTTTAAGAATTCATGATGGTAACCAGTGTAATCGGTAAGTTCATCAATAGTATCTGTATCAACACTATCCCAGATAGTTTGTACTCTGTCTTGCACGTCATCTTCCAATTCTTTCAAGTTTTGCATCAAACGGTTGTGTTCACCGATTGAACGTTCGGTGCTGTATAGGTTATCGCGGAACAAACCTTGAATTTGATGAATCGGGTTTTCTTGTGTGCCATCTGCTTTCATTACTTTAAATAAGCTAGAAATATAAAGAGGCATAATTGGAATAGCAGAACTTGCTTGCGTAACAACTGCATTTAATGATGTTACAAACGCCTCGCCATTTAGGTGGCTAGTTACGCTGCGAATTTCTGTAGCCGCTCTGTCTAAATCTTCTTTAGCACGACCAATAGTTGCTTTACCGTATAATGGCCAAGTTAATTGCTTACCAATGTAAGTGTAAGCAACCGTTTTAACATTATCGGCTAATACGCCAGCGTCATTCAGAGCATTCATCCAAAGCTCCCAATCTTCACCGCCCATTACTTTAATTGTGCCGGCAATTTCTTCATCAGAAGCAGGCTCTACCGCTACTTCTTCAATAACACGTTTAGAAGTGTTAAGACTCTTAGTAGTAAAACCACTACCAATTGGTTTAAGTGCTGAAGAGTATACTTCACCGGTATTTGGATCAGTACGACGCGGTGATGCAAGAGAGTAAACAACTAAGTCAATCTGACCTAAATCAGCTTTAATGGTTTCGATGGCTTGTGCTTTGATTTCATTTGAAAAAGCATCGCCATTAATATTCTTTGAATATACACCAGCGTCATCAGCAGCCTTTTGAAATGCCGCAGTATTATACCAACCGGCAGAGCCCGTACGTTTTTCTGAAGGTTCTTTTTCAAAAAACACACCTAATGTACTAGCACCGTTACCGAAAGTAGCTGTAATTCGAGACGCTAGGCCGTAACCAGTTGAGGCACCAATTACTAATACATTTTTTGGTTTAGCATCGGCTTGTGGTTGCGACTGCACGTAGGCAATTTGTTCATTAACGTGTTGTGCACAACCTACAGGGTGAGCATTTGTACAAATAAAACCACGTACTTTTGGCTTGATAACCATAATAAAACCTTAATTATTTTAATTTATATTTTCGACCCTCTACAGCTAAATTAATGACTACAGAGATCGTTTTGAAATGTTAATTGTCGCTATTGTAACAACTTTTGCCAGCTATGAGGTCAGAGCAGCCAGTTATTTCAATATTTTTTTAACTATCGTGTTTACAACCGACTATTGTCTATTTTCAAAGTACGCTTGTTCAGTTATTCCATGATAGGCTTTCACATCATCATAAAAAGCTTTGTATGATGACCATATCTCGGCAACGTTTTCATTTTCAGCAGCCATATCCTTAATCACTTTATCCGTTGTATCACGTAATTTATTAATGACCTCAGGCGGGAATACTTTCACTTGCACACCGTGCTTTTCTTGTAAAACTTTAAGGGCGTTGGCGCTGCGTGCAGTATATTCATTTAGCATGTCATCATTAACAGCACGCATTGCAACAGTAACCATAGCTTGTAAATCTTTAGGCAATTCATTGTATGCCTGTTCGTTTATAATGAACTCTAGCGTAGCACTTGGCTCTTGCCAAACAGTTGAATAATAATATTTACTGGTTTTATAAAAGCCAAAAGCCAAGTCGTTATATGGGCCAACCCACTCGGTCGCATCAATTACACCGCTTTGTAATGAAGAAAATATTTCCCCTCCAGCAATTTGAACTGGCAAACCGCCCGCTTCTTTAAATACTTTTCCGCCAATACCACCGATGCGCATTTTCAAGCCATTTAAATCGTCAATTGAATTAATTTCTTTGTTAAACCAACCTGCAAACTGGCCACCAGTGTTACCGCCAGGAAAAGGAAGAATGCCAAATGGTTTATAAAGTTTTTGCCATAGTTCTAAACCGCCACCATAATAAAGCCAGGCATTAGTTTCTGTCACATTCATACCAAAAGGCACTGCGGTGAAAAATGATGAGGCTTCCATTTTTCCCGTCCAATAGTATGCTGCGCCATGCCCCATTTGTGCAGTGCCATTTTTTACTGTATCAAACACTTCAAACCCTGGAACTAATTGCCCAGAGCCAAATACTTGTACCGTTAACCTGCCATTACTTAATTCGTTAACGTGTTTAGCAAATTTTTCCGGCCCCATACCTAGGCCTGGAAAGTTTTTCGGCCAAGTAGTAACAAGTTTCCATTTGTAAGTTTTTTGCTGTGCAACCTCGCCACTTTCTTGTTGCTGTTTTTCACCACAGGCTGATAACAAACTCATTAAGCTTATTGCAATAACCGCTGACTTTTTCAGTGCATTCATATTTTTTTATTTATCCGAACTATTGTTATAAATTATTTTTTATTGTGTTTTGAACTTTGTATTTAACCATAAACTTTATTCGGCAGCCAAGTTACCAACTCAGGCCACATAGATAATGCCACCAAAAGTAACAATTGTATGATTATAAATGGTACAACGCCTTTGTAAATTTGCGAGGTTTTAATTGCTTTATCGGCAACCCCCCTTAAATAAAACAAGGCAAAACCAAATGGCGGAGTTAAAAATGATGTTTGTAGGTTAACCGCAATCATTATGCCTAACCATATTGGATTAATATCCATCATTAGTAATATTGGTGCAACAATTGGTACCACAACAAATGTGATCTCAATAAAATCTAAAATAAAACCAAGTAAAAAGATCACCAACATTACAATAATTGTTGCTGTAATTGCACCGCCAGGTAATTGTTCAAAGAAATTCAAAATAATTTCTTCTCCGCCTAAGCCTCTAAACACCAGCGAGAATAAACTAGCACCAAGTAAAATCAAGAACACCATTGAGGTTATTTTAACAGTGTTTTGCATCACTGACGTTAAGTTGGCTTTGCTTAATTGACCATTCAACTGTGCTAAAATTAAGGCTCCAAAAGCACCAACTCCAGCAGCCTCAGTAGGTGTTGCAAACCCTCCCAATATAGAGCCTAAAACAACCGCCATTAATAATAATGGTGGAAATAAAGACTTTACCAGTAACGCCCAGCTGATCTGCACTTGATCTTCTTCTGCTGCAGGAGGAACCTTATCAGGATGGAATACCGCCATAAATATTGAATAAGCAATATATAAAATAACAAGAATAAGACCAGGAACTACAGCACCAGCAAACAAATCGCCGACACTGATAGTGTCAGGACTAAAATTGCCCATTTTCAATTGTGCCAGCTGATAAGAATTTGATAAAACATCACCGAGTAAGACTAACGCGATTGATGGCGGAATGATTTGTCCAAGCGTACCTGTTGCACATATGATCCCTGTTGAAAACGATGCATCATAGCCTCGCTTGATCATCGTAGGTAATGAAAGCATGCCCATAGTGACAACTGTAGCGCCAACAATACCGGTACTTGCAGCCAATAACATACCTACAATGGTTACAGAAATAGCCAATCCGCCACGTACTCGTCCAAACAATTGCGCCATGGTTGTTAATAAATCTTCGGCTATTTTGGCGCGTTCGAGAACCCCGCCCATAAATATAAATAGCGGAACGGCAAGTAGTGTTTGATTACTTAAAATTCCATAATAACGAGAAGGTAGTGCCGATAGATATGAACTGTCAAAATATCCCATCGCCGTTGCAATTCCAGCAAACGCTAACGAAGTTCCGGCAAGCGAGAAAGCTACAGGGTAACCAAGTAGTAATACCAAACAAACACAAACAAACATCAATAGAGCAAGATATTCCATTACTCTTCGCCCCCATTAATATCGCGATTATCATTTAGTATGAGAACATTACGAAATATCTCTGCCAGACCTTGTATCACCAAAGTCACCACTAACAATAAAATAAGTGACTTATTAAGATATACAGCAGGAAGCCCCCCGGGCTCTTTTGACTTTTCAAGAATATCCCAAGATAAAGCAACATAGTCATAGCTAATATAAAATGTGAAGATACATACAGGTAGAAGTAATAAAAGTGTGCCAAATAAATTAACCACAGCTTTTTGCTTAGTTGTAAATTTTTGGTAAAAAATATCAACACGAACATGGCCATCATGCTTTAAGGTATAAGATGCGCCTAACATAAACACAGCGCCATGCGCGTATAGCACAGATTCTTGCATGGCTATCCAACCAAGATTAAAACCATATCGAAGCATTACTACCGCAAAAGTAAGTAATACAACCAATAGAGTTAACCAAGCAATAGCCTTACCTAAAACTTCGGTAATACCGTCGGCTATTGAGATAAACCGACGTAAAAAGGAGGTGTACATTTTATTCTCAAAGAAATTATTTTTTATTATTGTTTATAAATAACAGAAAATTAACATTGAGGAAATATCAAATAGTGCTAAATAAGAGGTTTATTCATTAATTAATGTTATTTACCTCCCCCCATACAGTTTGGCGATTTTGGTATTTCACCATTGTTCATGGTTTTCCATTGTTCTGGGGTGTAGGTGTGCATAGCCAGCGCATGGATATGGTTTTCTAATTCATCAGCTAAGACAGTGTTAACTTGACGATGTCGGCCAATTAAACGTTGTCCATCAAACTTTTCACTGACAATAACAACCTTAAAGTGTGATTCACTACCTTCAGGCACATTATGCATAAAGCTTTCATTATTTACTTCAAGGTAGATAGGGGTAAATGTGGCTAATAATTTTTGCTCTATGGTAGCGGCTATAGTCATGATGATTCCAAATTCTGAATATTTCGAAAGGTTAGGTTCACTCGCCCTTGTAATGGCTTTGCTGATTTTGGTAAAGCGTGTTGCCAGTATTGCTGGAGATTGCCCTGCATTACCAATAAGCTCCCCGATTGTAGAGTTAAATTAAGCTTTTCTCCAGAGGATTTATGTTTTAAACAAAACTTTCGTTCTTGGCCAAGTGATACCGAGGCAATTGTTGGTTGAATACCAAGTTGCTTTTCATTATCACTATGCCAGCCCATAGAGTCGTTATTGTCTCGGTAATAGTTTGCCAGAACAGAATTAAAATGAGTATTTAATTGCTGTTGGCAATGCTCTTTAATAGTTAATAGTGTTTTATGCCATGGTAAAGGAACTAATGGCAAACCTGAATATTTATACTCAGCCTCTTTATCCCCATACCAGGCTTGTAATCTTGGAATAGTGACCAGCTTGCCAAACATTTTAATTTGCTCTTGCCGCCACTGTAATTGTTCAACACAAGATACATATAATTCACTGGCCTGTTGGTTTGAATAAAAACTTGGCCAATATAACAGTTCTCCTTGGCAATAACTTTCTACCGGAAAATTCAACATGTTTGACAATTTCATCAACCTTTTAAAAACTTATCTATTACCACTAAATTATAGGTATAATAGCGGCACTTATAACTGTTGAAAATAATTTATGTTAAGCCCTTTCTTTAAAAACGACCAACCTATTCATTTAGAACGTTTCCCTGTTGCACAAGTAAATCGTAGCTTACAAGCATGGGATTCTGCTGATGAATATATTATTGATTATCTAGAAGAAAACAACTTTTTAAATGAGACTACAAACATTGTCATTTTCAATGATAGCTTTGGCGCATTAACAGTTAATTTATATCACCATAATCTACAACTAATTCATGACTCTTATATTTCACAACAAGGTGTTAAATACAATCTTGATACGAATTATATTGATATGGATAACATTAACTTTTTAGATAGTTTATCGGCAATAACGACTCCAGTAGATATTGTTATTTTAAAACTTCCTAAAGGTAAGGCTTATTTAGAGTATCAATTACAGCAAATACAACAATGTGCAAATACAGATACTTTGATCATTGCTGCTGCCCGCGCTAAAGATATTCATACATCAACGTTGAACCTATTTGAAAAACATATTGGTGAAACAAAGACATCTTTAGCAGTAAAAAAATCTCGATTGATATTTTCAAAACTTGATACAAATAAAAAAACAGAATTACCAAAGGCAAAGATTTGGCCATTAGAAAAAACTGATTTTACAATTTCAAATTTGGCTAATGTCTTTTCTCGTGACAACCTAGACATTGGTGGTCGCAATTTACTTGAAAATTTGCCAAGTATTAATGGCAATATTGACGTAGCCGATTTAGGCTGTGGAAACGGTGTAATTGGTCTTGCCATGCTGGCCAAAAACCCAGATATAAACATGCATTTTTATGATGAATCTTACATGGCAATTCAATCTACCAAAGACAATATTATCAACAACTTACCCGACAAAGAAGCGCAATGTTATTTTTACGTAAATGATTGTTTAACTGATGTTGAATCAAGTAGCTTAGATTTAGTCTTATGTAATCCTCCTTTTCATCAACAGGCTGCTGTAACCGACCATATTGCCTGGCAAATGTTTAAACAAAGTTATAATGCTTTGAAAAAAGGTGGCGAATTAAGGATAATAGGCAACAGGCAACTTGCATATCACATTAAGTTACAACGTTTATTTGGAAATTGTGAGACAATTGCTAGTAATTCGAAGTTTGTCATTTTATCAGCGAAGAAGTAAAGAAATTGAAATTTATCCCTGTTGTTTTATCTATTTTATTGATTGCAGGTTGTGCTAGTGAGCCAACAG
The DNA here is from genome assembly GCF_031583595.1 of Thalassotalea psychrophila. Lineage (NCBI taxonomy): Bacteria > Pseudomonadati > Pseudomonadota > Gammaproteobacteria > Alteromonadales > Colwelliaceae > Thalassotalea > Thalassotalea psychrophila. The sequence continues at coordinate 1,196,922 of NZ_CP134145.1, read as the reverse complement.
CTATTACCTTGAACCCAACCGTGACCAATGCTACAGGTCAAGTTTATAAAAATTTAAGTGCTAAAGTTTCGGTCAACGACCTACGTTCAACCGTCCATATCGTTGAGCTATTAAGTGCTGAAGATCCTTCTACATTAATTGGTACCACAAGCTCTTTAAAAGATGTGCTGGTGGCAAAATTTGCTAGTGAATTGACTTCACAAGGTTTAAATGTGGCTGACAACTCTGATCTACAAGTTGAGTTTAATGTTGAACGAGCCCGTACATATGTAAACCAAGATGTTTTAGATTACCGTGCCAACACCATCATTAAATTAAAAGTTAAAGTTGAAAATCCAGCACAAACGTTATCAAAAACGTTCACATTGAGAGCAACTACACGCGGTGCTTTAACAGCTGACATTGACGAATTACAACGTGATTTTAATATTCAGCTTGCTAAACTGATTTTACAAGTATTAGAAGATCAACAATTACAAAACTTTATTAAGGGATAATCATAATGCGTTTATTAGCCATCTTGTCTTTCTGTTTTGTTTCTTTATTTAGTCAAGCGGCAGGTAAACAAAAAATTATTGATGCTAATAATCTCTATCCGCAAATAAAAATGGAAACCTCTCATGGGTTGATCATTGTTGAACTAGACAGAGTTAAAGCTCCTATCGCAGTAAACAACTTTCTGTTTTATGTGATTTCAGGGGAGTATAACAATACTATTTTCCACCGAGTTATTAGTGATTTTGTTGTGCAAGGCGGTGGCTATGACGCTAACTTCATTCCAAAAAGAGAACATGACACTATTTTTAATGAGTCAGGTAACGGCCTAAAAAATACCTTTGGCTCTATTGCTATGGCACGCCAATATGATCCACACAGTTCGATTAGACAGTTCTATTTTAACGTTGGTGAGAATACTAGCTTAGATCCGGGTCGTTCATGGGGATATACGGTTTTTGGCTCGGTAACCTTCGGTGAAGAAGTGTTAGAAAAGATGGCTGCAAGTGAAACTGACTTTCACGAAGGGCAAGGTTGGCCAGACGTACCACTAGAGCCAATTGTATTAATAAAGGCAACTTTACTACCTGAAGATTATATCCATCAAGAAACCCCATAAAACACATAATCAGGCACAAATTCAAACACTTATCCGAACAAGATAATATTTCAAACATTATTTGAAGATTATTTAACAGCTTTTAACATTTATATATTCGCAATATAAAAACTTCTCATCTAGGCTTTATGGTAACTCACAAACTTGAGTTGTTTAGGTGTTTAATTTAGGTGGGTAATTTGCATATCGAAATTTTCATAAATGATAAAATATCAAGGTTAATGTATTTCCTTGAGGCTTTGCTCAAAAATTCGGTTCATCACACTGAAGTTGAAAACTTTATTTGGGACTGTTTTGAAGAGTGGGGTCAATTAAATGTCACCGACGAAACTCCTGGTTGTACAAGAGAACGAGTTTTTTGGCACCTCATCCATGAATTAAAATTAGGTGCTATTAGCAATTTAGATGACGATAAAGATCTAATTGAAGAGATTACAACTTGCCTAGAGTTTTTAAAAGGTCATGGCGCTTACCCAATCCACTGCGTAGGCTGGAGACCTGTAGATTAAATAACTAATTACAATTGTATATCTATTCTTTACTTCTTTTTTTATCAAGCATTTGTTAGCCTTACCTTAGCAATACTAAATCTATTAATAAAAATCATTTAGGCTTTCATCAATGTCTTTCTCTACGCCTACAGTTAATACGCCCACAATTAAAGACGCTATTTTAAATAAGCGTATGCTTATTTGTATATTTACGGGTTTCAGTTCAGGTTTACCTCTTTTCTTTCTTTATCAACTAATACCAGGATGGTTGCGTAGCGAAGGTGTAAGTCTTGCAGAAATTGGCTTATTTTCCCTCATTGGCATTCCTTACGTATGGAAGTTTTTGTGGTCACCAGCAATGGACAGGTATTCATTTCCATTTTTGGGACGACGCCGAGGCTGGATGCTATTTACTCAGGTATGTTTATTACTCTCCATTGCGAGTTTTGGTTATATAAACCCAACTATGTCTATTTGGACCGTTGCTTACTTGGCCGCTGCGGTTGCATTTTTCAGTGCCAGTCAAGATATTGTGCTTGATGCTTATCGAAGAGAGTTATTGCCAGATCATGAACTAGGTATAGGCAATTCTATACATGTTCAAGCATATCGATTGTCGGGCCTAGTTCCGGGTTCTTTAGGTTTTATTTTAGCTGATCATATGCCTTGGCAAATCGTATTTATTGTCGTTGCAGCATTTATGCTAGCAGGTATTATCATGACCCTATGCGTGAGCGAAGCAAGAAGAGAAGCGAATGCTCCGCAAACATTGAAACAAGCAATAGTTTTACCTTTTAAAGACTTCATCAATAGAGAGGGTGTTAAATCTGCATTGATGATTTTATCATTCTTATTTTTATATAAGCTTGGTGATAACATGGCTACGGCGCTGCAAACGCCTTTCTTTATCGATTTAGGTTTTACTAATACTGAAATAGGCGTGGTTGCAAAAACAGCTTCTCTAATCGCTATGACCATAGGTTTAGCTGTTGGCGGCGTCATTATGATCAAGCTTAGTATTAATCGTGCCCTTTGGATTTTTGGTTTTGTACAAATTATTTCAATACTTGGTTTTGCAGCATTAGCTGAAATTGGTCACAACACATATGCCTTAGCTTTTGCTATGGGATTTGAATATTTAGGTGTCGGTTTAGGCACAGCTGCATTTACCGCGTTTATCGCTAAAACGACCAATCCTACGTTCGCAGCAACTCAATTTGCGTTATTCACTGCACTCACAGCGTTGCCAAGAACCTTCGCCAATGCGTCAACAGGATTTATTGTTGAGCAAGTTGGCTGGACATCATTTTTCTTTTTATGTACTGCATTAGCGGTCCCTGGAATGTTGATGTTATTTAAAGTAGCACCATGGAATCCAAAGCAAGAAATCAAAATTAAACAACATTAAGATATTTACGCTATTATATAAATAACAACTAGTTAAGGCTTTTTAAAATATGATCCGATTGTTTTTCTTAATCCCAATAATCATGAGCTTAATTTGGTTATGGTACCTAAAAAAGCACAACTATACGTTGAAGCAAGGCCTGATAGGTTTTGCCTATATAATTGCTTTCAATTTGATTATTGTAGGCTTCTTTACCTTAATGATTCACCTTACTCAGTGATTTATTAACCCTAGCAAAATAATAAAACGCCCTCGTTTGCATCAACAAAGACTATACTGTAAGCTGCGCCGGCTTGCAGCTTGAACAGTCTGTAATCACTTTTTCTATTTAACCAAGAGATTTTTCTATGAGCTTTGACTCTTTGGGCTTATCAGCCCCGATTTTATCTGCAGTTGCCGAACAAGGTTACGACACTCCTTCTCCGATCCAAGAACAAGCAATTCCTGCGGTTCTTGCGGGTAAAGATGTTATGGCTGCAGCGCAAACAGGTACAGGTAAAACTGCTGGTTTCACCCTGCCTATTTTAGAAAAATTATCAAAAGGTGAAAAGGTAAAGCCTAATCATATTAGAACCTTGATACTAACACCAACACGTGAACTTGCCGCCCAAGTCGGTGATAGCGTAGCAACCTATGGTAAGAATTTAGGCTTAAGCTCTTATATTATTTTTGGTGGTGTAAAAGCCAATCCACAAATGATGCGCCTACGCGGGGGCATTGATATTTTAGTCGCCACCCCAGGGCGTTTAATGGATTTGTACCAACAAAATGCAGTTAAGTTTAATCAAGTAGAAATTTTAGTTTTAGATGAAGCCGACAGAATGCTGGATATGGGCTTTATTCGCGACATTAAAAAAATTATTGCGCTGTTGCCGAAAAAACGTCAAAACCTATTATTCTCAGCAACGTTCTCTGACGAAATTAGAGACCTTGCTAAAGGCTTAGTTAATAACCCAGTTGAAATATCAGTAACACCACGAAATGCAACTGCACCTACAGTTGAACAATTAGTTTACACCACTGACAAAAACAAAAAAGCTCGTTTACTGTCTTATTTAGTTGGCCATAATAATTGGCAACAAGTATTAGTGTTTACCAAAACTAAACATGGTGCGAATAAGCTTACCAAACACCTTGAAGCAGACGGCATTAAAGCAATGGCCATTCATGGTAATAAAAGCCAAGGCGCAAGAACCAAAGCATTGGCTGAATTTAAAGCGGGTAATATTAGAGTATTAGTGGCAACCGATATTGCTGCTCGTGGCATCGATATCGACCAATTACCACAAGTAGTAAATTTTGAATTACCACATGTTTCAGAAGATTATGTGCATCGTATTGGTCGTACAGGACGTGCTGGCAGTACCGGTCATGCTATCTCATTAGTGTGCGCCGACGAATTTAAATTGCTTGTCGACATTGAGCGCTTAACTCAAAAATTAATAGAACGTGCCGAAGTCGACGGATTTCAAGCAGCTAACGTTGTACCTGTTTCAAAAGATATTCGCCCCTTTAAAGCGAAACAACCGAAAAAGCCAAAAGCAGAACATCAAGACGGTCAGCGTAGTGGCGACAATGCTAGAGGGCATAAGCCGGCGGGTAAAAATAAACGACATACTCAACGTGATAACCCTTATGCTAAAAACACTAGCGGTGGTAATGGTAAACCATCGGGAAATCGTCGTTCTAAACCAGCAGGTGGCTCTAAACCAAGTGGTGGTAATAGAGGCAGAAGAACTGAAGGATAAAAATTTAATAAACTAGGGTCAGAGTCAGGTTATTTAATAATAACCTGACTCTGACCCTGGTTTTTAGTTATTTATCTGACCAAACGGCTAATTCATTTCCATTTGGGTCGGTAAAGTGAAAACGACGCCCACCTGGAAAAGCAAATATGGGCTTCACAATAATGCCTTTATTATTTAGCACCTTCGCAGCAGTCTCTTCAAGGTGTTTACTGTATAGTACAATTAAAGCCCCACCCCTTTCATAGCTACTTCTAATATCTGCTTGATAAAAACCGCCATTAATCACACCGTCATTAAAGGCACAATATTCATCGCCGTAGTCAACAAATTTCCAATCAAACGTGTTTTGGTAAAAACGTTTAATGGCCATTAGGTCTTTTGCTGGTAGCTCTAAATAATTAATTTTTTCATGACTATCCATGCACTAATCCTCTTTAGATAAACAAATATTAAATTTTCGCTTTGGCCCGCGACTAATCAAACTTGATTTTAATCGGAAAATAACACACGTCCATATTGCCATTACCTTTGTATTGATAAAAATCATTATCTAACTTGCGTCGTTTTATTATTCTTTGTTCAAACTCAGGCGTTGCGGTATTTTCAAGATAAACAGTTTGTTGTTCATCTACTGCAAGGCTAGAGCCAAGATAGGCTTTTACTATAAAGCTTGCTTTACTCGTATCACTAATTACACCACCTTTTTCTTTTGGCCCTCGCTTGACTTGATAAAAGTGATCCCAACCGGCAATAATACGGCCAAATATGCTCATGTTTCTATCAAGGTGCCTTGGCGCTGTGCCAAACATAATAGCAAAATCGGTTGTGCCTGAATTTGGGTGATTACCTCTGGCTAAGTTAATCGCTCCAGGACAATGAATCAACCATTCTTTACCCTCGCTAACTGAACGGCCTACGGCAAAGCCATTAATAAATCCAGTTTGCTCTGCCAATAAATCATTTTGTTGTACTAGGCTAAATGGCGTTTGTGCATGTATCGTGCGTTCAAATTCTGCTTTCATAGTACGTTTAACACTACTTGCTTTCTGCTCACTAATATCCCCACCTTGTACCACAAAGTTTTCAATTACTCGGTATAACGGTAGACCATCATAAAAGCCTTCGTTCACTAAGTCTTGAATGTATTTAGCATGTTTAGGCGCGAAAAAGTCAGCGAGTAAAATAGTTACAGTACCGGTGTCTAGCTGAAGATAAAGTAGATTCTGTTGTTCAATTTTGTGCCAAGGTTCATTGTTGGTTTGCTTATCAATGAAGGTTTCAGTAACTATTTCTTTATTACTGCTATTGGCTTGCTCATCATTATTACAAGCAAATAGATGTAATAGTAAACAACTAATGACGGTAAGCTTAGTTATTGTTTTTAAGTACATAATTAAAAGTTATCCATAAAAAAGGCCGGAGTAAATTATCTAAATAATTTACTCCGGCCTAGTTATGATAGCAACAGCTATTAGTTTTAACTTACAGCTTCCAGCCTGTATTCAAGCGATTAACCAACCAATGCCAATAACACACCGGCTGCAACAGCTGAACCAAGTACACCAGCAACGTTTGGTCCCATAGCATGCATTAATAAGAAATTATGCGGATTAGCTTCGAGTCCAACCTTGTTAACTACACGAGCAGCCATAGGAACAGCAGAAACACCTGCTGCGCCAACTAACGGGTTAATTGGGTCTTTTGATAGCTTACCTAATAGTTTAGCCATTAAAACACCTGCTGCTGTACCGATAGAGAATGCAACAGCACCTAACGCTAGGATACCTAAGGTTTCAACATTTAAGAATGCTTCAGCGCTTAACTTTGAACCAACACCTAAACCTAAGAAAATAGTCACAATGTTGATTAATTCATTTTGTGCTGTGGAACTTAAACGATCTACAACGCCACATTCACGCATTAAGTTACCTAAACAGAACATACCTACAAGTGGTGTTGCTGCGGGTAAGAAAAATATGGTTGCTAACAGTACCGCTAGTGGAAAGATCATTTTTTCAATCTTAGTCACATGGCGTAATTGCTTCATTTCAATTTTACGTTCTTCAGGTGTGGTTAACGCCTTCATGATTGGCGGCTGGATAATCGGTACCAGCGCCATGTACGAATAAGCTGCAACCGCAATTGCACCTAACAATTCAGGGGCAAGCTTTGATGCTAAGAATATAGCTGTAGGACCATCTGCACCACCAATAATGGCGATAGCTGAGGCATCCTTAAGGCTAAAGTCAAAGCCAGGGATAGCATTTAAAGCAATGGCACCAAATAAAGTAGCAAAAATACCAAACTGAGCGGCTGCACCTAAAAACAACATTCTTGGGTTCGCAATTAATGCGCCAAAGTCTGTCATTGCACCTACACCCATAAAGATCAGTAATGGGAATATCCCAGTATCAATCCCAGCATAGTAGATGTAATGCAGCAAGCCGCCAACTTCACTGAAACCGGCAACAGGAATATTTGTTAAAATTGCGCCAAAACCAATAGGTAGAAGCAATAATGGTTCAAATCCCTTAGCAATGGCTAAATATAGTAAACCTAAACCTACCAACATCATGATCACTTGGCCCAACTCAAAATTAGCTAAGCCGGTAGATAACCAAAGGGTGTATAGAGACTCCATGAGTTATCCTTTTATAACGTTAGTAATGCATCGCCAACTGCGACCGCATCACCTTCTTTAATGTTAACCATGCTGATAGTGCCTGAGGCGGTAGCGCGAATTTCAGTTTCCATTTTCATCGCTTCCATGATGACAACAACATCGCCTTCATTTACCGAATCACCTTCTTTAGCCAAAATTTTGAAGATATTACCTGCAAGTGGCGCATTTAAAGTTTCACCACTAGAGGCAGCAGGTGCCGCGGCAGCTGCAGTTATAGGAGCCGATTGACCAGCAGGAGCAATATTTTCAATACTGCCACCAGGAGCTACAATAACATCATAAACCTTGCCATCAACCTGTACGGCATAGCTTTCAGGCTTACCATCGTTAGCTGCAGCAAGTTTCACATCATCTTTACTTGGTACAGGTTCAAATGCATCTGGATTGTTTCGGTTCTCTAAGAACTTAAGCCCAATCTGTGGGAATAATGCGTAAGTTAATACGTCATCAATTACTTCATCAGCAAGTTCGATATTCTTCTCTTTTGCTAATTCTGCAAGCTCATCTGTTAACTTATCTATTTCAGGAGTTAACAAATCAGCAGGACGACAAGTAATAACCTCAGCACCATCTAGAACTTTCTGCTGTAAAGCAGTGTCAACTTCAGCAGGTGTTGCACCGTATTCACCTTTTAAAACACCAGCAGTTTCTTTAGTGATAGATTTATAACGCTCACCAGTTAACACGTTTAACACTGATTGAGTGCCAACAATTTGTGAAGTTGGTGTTACCAAAGGAATGTAACCTAACTCTTTACGAACACGAGGTATTTCTTGTAATACTTCGTCAAATTTATCTGAAGCACCCTGTTCTTTTAACTGGCCTTCCATGTTTGTTAACATGCCACCAGGAACTTGTGCTAATAGAATTCTAGCGTCAACACCTTTAAGGCTACCTTCAAATTTTCCGTATTTTTCTCTTACATCACGGAAATACGCAGCAACTTCGGCAAGCTTAGTTAAATCTAAACCGGTATCACGATCACGCCCTTGTACGGTAGAAACGACAGCTTCTGTCGGCGAGTGACCGTAAGTCATGCTCATTGATGAAATAGATGTGTCGATAACATCGATACCAGCATCAATTGATTTCATATGCGTAGCCATGCTCAAACCTGTAGTTGCATGACAATGAAGTGCAAGTGGTAATTCTACCGTGTCTTTTAATTTAGTAATTAATTCTTCTGCATCGTATGGGTTTAATAAACCAGACATATCTTTTATACATAAAGAGTGCGCGCCCATATCTTCAAGCTGCTTGGCCATATCTAACCAACCCTGCAAAGTATGAACTGGGCTTTCAGTATAAGAAAGAGTACCTTGTGCGTGAGCACCAACCTTAACGGCCGCTTTTATTGCAGTTTCAAGGTTGCGAGGATCATTCATCGCATCAAAGATACGGAAAACATCAATACCATTAACATGAGCACGTTCAACAAATTTTTCTACTACATCGTCAGCGTAATGACGGTAGCCAAGAATGTTTTGCCCACGAAATAGCATTTGTTGTTTAGTCTTAGGCATTGCCGCTTTTAATTTGCGGATACGCTCCCACGGATCTTCACCTAAATAACGAATACAAGAATCGAAGGTGGCACCACCCCATGACTCAATTGACCAATAGCCAATATCATCTAATTTACTTGCGATTGGCAACATATCTTCCAAACGAAAACGAGTGGCCAATAATGATTGATGACCATCTCTTAGTACAACTTCAGTAATTCCTAATGGACTTGACATACCTTGCTCCTAATTCTTTACATTATTTTTGCGATATTGAGTAACTGCTGAGGTTATAGCAGCAACAACACCGGCTGGGATCTGATTATTTGCAGCCTTACCAGTGTTTATCTTATTGGTAGCTGGAGCAGTTTCAGGAAATTGGCTCGCAAACTTCGCTAATAAACCAATAGCAATAATTAATAAACCTAAAAAAGCGAATACAAATCCCATGCCGACGAGCATAAGAACAGCCGCTTCCATAAATGTTTCAGATAAATTTTCCATAACCTGACTCTTCAGTTAAAAGAAATAGAATAATCACTCCAATTATTTTTAGCAATGATCAAATGTCAATTGCTTGTAAATAAATTTTGTCAATAGTCAAAAAAAGCAAAAAAATGGTATATTTTAGACTTTTTTGAGTAATTATTCTAATCCAGTTATAAAAAATAATTATTTTGGGCAATTGGTCTTACCATTATGGATTTAAGTTTTAAGGTGAATTAATAAAAAATTTACTAATTGCTGTATTAACTTCTAGATATATACACGATAAAAAAGTCCCAAACCTCGTTCCAATATTTGATATTACGGCGTATTTTTTAAATGTATTTGAATGTCAGCGATCTAATTAACTTAAAAGCATGTTATATAAAAGAAGTTGGAGTAGAAATAGTCAACGCACAATTCGCGGAAGGAGGTTCCGTACAAAAACACTGCGGAATGACGTACAGGAAGTACGAATGCCGACAGGTTCAGGGATGAACGCATTATGTCGGTGACGGAGTACTTTTTCTTATTATAGCTGAATAACCGCGATGCTAATTAACTTACACCACGTCATCCCGGAAGACGACTGCATGGATGCAGGAGGTAGAGCAATGCAGGAGCAATTGCCGAGCAGCGACATCCGGGATCTCCTTCAGCTTGCTGTGGTTATAAAGCATAAATATTCAAAACACGATACGCGGCAGGAGGTTCCGCACAAAAGCACTGCGGAATGACGGAGTACTTTTTCTTATTATAGTTGCGTAACCGCGATGCTAATTAATTTAAACCACGTCATCCCGGAAGAGCTTTAGCGATGTCCGGGACCTCATACGGTTGAAGTGTGCTTGAGTTGGATACGCAAAGCTATGCCTACAAAGAAGTAGGTCACGCCAGGATCCTAAACGAAAAAAGCCCTCTGCATTAGCAGAGGGCTTTTCGGAATTAGGAGCCTGGCGATGACCTACTCTCACATGGGAACTCCCACACTACCATCGGCGCAACTGCGTTTCACTTCTGAGTTCGGCATGGGATCAGGTGGGGCCACAGTGCTATTGTCGCCAGACAAAAACTGTTGGTTCTTTCGAACCTGTTATTCGACGTATCGAATAACGAATTTGGAAAAATCGATATTAAACCATGTCTCAAGTATTCTTTGTAATGCGTGAATCTCTTTAAAAGAGTATCAGACCATACAATCACTCAAAGCAAAACTGCTTGGGTGTTGTATGGTTAAGCCTCACGGGCAATTAGTATCAGTTAGCTCAATGCCTCACAGCACTTACACACCTGACCTATCAACGTTGTAGTCTCCAACGACCCTTTAGGGGACTTAAAGTCCCAGTGAGAACTCATCTCAAAGCCTGCTTCCCGCTTAGATGCTTTCAGCGGTTATCAGTTCCGAACGTAGCTACCGGGCAATGCCACTGGCGTGACAACCCGAACACCAGAGGTTCGTCCACTCCGGTCCTCTCGTACTAGGAGCAGCCCTCTTCAATTCTCAAACGCCCACGGCAGATAGGGACCGAACTGTCTCACGACGTTCTAAACCCAGCTCGCGTACCACTTTAAATGGCGAACAGCCATACCCTTGGGACCGACTTCAGCCCCAGGATGTGATGAGCCGACATCGAGGTGCCAAACACCGCCGTCGATATGAACTCTTGGGCGGTATCAGCCTGTTATCCCCGGAGTACCTTTTATCCGTTGAGCGATGGCCCTTCCATACAGAACCACCGGATCACTATGACCTACTTTCGTACCTGCTCGACGTGTCTGTCTCGCAGTTAAGCTGGCTTATGCCATTGCACTAACCGTATGATGTCCGACCATACTTAGCCAACCTTCGTGCTCCTCCGTTACTCTTTGGGAGGAGACCGCCCCAGTCAAACTACCCACCAGACAGTGTCCCCAAGCCCGATTAGGGCCCTAGGTTAGAACATCACGCATACAAGGGTGGTATTTCAAGATTGGCTCCACCACATCTAGCGACGCGGTTTCAATGCCTCCCACCTATCCTACACATGTAGGAGCAATGTTCACTGTCAAGCTATAGTAAAGGTTCACGGGGTCTTTCCGTCTAGCCGCGGGTATACGGCATCTTAACCGCAAATTCAATTTCACTGAGTCTCGGGTGGAGACAGTGTGGCCATGATTACGCCATTCGTGCAGGTCGGAACTTACCCGACAAGGAATTTCGCTACCTTAGGACCGTTATAGTTACGGCCGCCGTTTACCGGGGCTTCGATCATCAGCTTCGCTTACGCTAACCGAATCAATTAACCTTCCGGCACCGGGCAGGCGTCACACCGTATACGTCATCTTTCGATTTTGCACAGTGCTGTGTTTTTAATAAACAGTTCCAGCCACCTGGTTACTTCGACTCTCCTCTGCTTACCTCGTAAAGAGTTCACAATAGAGAGCGTACCTTCTCCCGAAGTTACGGTACTATTTTGCCTAGTTCCTTCACCCGAGTTCTCTCAAGCGCCTTAGTATTCTCTACCTAACCACCTGTGTCGGTTTGGGGTACGGTTCCTATATATCTGAAGCTTAGAAGCTTTTCCTGGAAGTATGGCATCAACAACTTCAACTCCGTAGAGTCTCGTCTCGTATCTCAGCCTTAAGAAGAACCGGATTTACCTAATTCTTCAGCCTACATACTTTCACATGGACAACCATCGCCATGCTTGCTTAGCCTGCTCCGTCCCTCCTTCGCAATATATAGAAGTACAGAAATATTAATCTGTTTCCCATCGACTACGCGTTTCCGCCTCGCCTTAGGGGCCGACTTACCCTGCCCTGATTAACATGGGACAGGAAACCTTGGTCTTTCGGCGGGGGAGTTTTTCACTCCCCTTATCGTTACTCATGTCAGCATTCGCACTTCTGATACCTCCAGCAAACCTTACGATTCACCTTCAACGGCTTACAGAACGCTCCCCTACCACTTGAACCTAAGTTCAAATCCGCAGCTTCGGTGCATAGTTTAGCCCCGTTACATCTTCCGCGCAGACCGACTCGACTAGTGAGCTATTACGCTTTCTTTAAAGGATGGCTGCTTCTAAGCCAACCTCCTAGCTGTCTATGCCTTTCCACATCGTTTCCCACTTAACTATGACTTTGGGACCTTAGCTGGCGGTCTGGGTTGTTTCCCTTTCCACAACGGACGTTAGCACCCGTAGTGTGTCTCCCGCATATCACTCATTGGTATTCGGAGTTTGCAAAGGGTTGGTAAGTCGGGATGACCCCCTAGCCTTAACAGTGCTCTACCCCCAATGGTGTTCGTGCGAGGCTCTACCTAAATAGATTTCGGGGAGAACCAGCTATCTCCCGGCTTGATTAGCCTTTCACTCCGACCCACAAGTCATCACCGCATTTTTCAACATACGTGTGTTCGGTCCTCCAGTTGATGTTACTCAACCTTCAACCTGCCCATGGGTAGATCGCCGGGTTTCGGGTCTATGCCCTGCAACTAAACGCGCAGTTAACACTCGCTTTCGCTACGGCTCCCCTATTCGGTTAACCTTGCTACAGAACATAAGTCGCTGACCCATTATACAAAAGGTACGCAGGCACCGGACTAAATCCGGCTTCCACTGCTTGTACGTATGCGGTTTCAGGTTCTATTTCACTCCCCTCACAGGGGTTCTTTTCGCCTTTCCCTCACGGTACTGGTTCACTATCGGTCAGTTAGGAGTATTTAGCCTTGGAGGATGGTCCCCCCATATTCAGTCAAGATTTCTCGTGTCCCGACCTACTCGATTTCACTATTAGGTTGTTTTTGTGTACGGGGCTATCACCCTGTATCGCTGTCCTTTCCAGAACATTCCACTAACGCCCAAATAGCTTAAGGGCTGATTCGCGTTCGCTCGCCGCTACTAACGAAATCTCGGTTGATTTCTTTTCCTCGGGGTACTTAGATGTTTCAGTTCTCCCGGTTCGCCTCGCATAGCTATGTATTCACTATACGATACCTGCCTTACGACAGGTGGGTTCCCCCATTCGGACATCTGTGTCTATAGCGCCTTTTATCGGCTTAACACAGCTTTTCGCAGATTAACACGTCCTTCATCGCCTCTAACTGCCAAGGCATCCACCACATACGCTTAGTCACTTAACCATACAACCCCAAAAAGTCTTGCAACTTCAAGAATGCTCGGAGACTAATCCGAACTAAGTTATAGGTCTGACATTTTCACGCATTCAATAAGAATGTTGGCAACCTACGTTGCCAAACCCACAATAAATTGTGAGCCTTGAGTAAGAACAACTAACAACACGATAAGAGTTGCTAGTTATAATGTTGAGTTGTTGTATAAAACAACTCAGTGATAAACAACAAGTTGTTTATCGTGATGATTTGCTGACGTTTATGATTGGAGATCATAAACACAAATCATCGGGTTTAATATCAGCTTTCCAAATTGTTAAAGAGTACATTAATGCGCGCATTCGGCATCATTGTTGGTTAAAAAACCAAAGATAACTGCTCTTATTGCTAAGGGCGCTTATCTTTGATTTCTTATTTCGGTACACTGGCTCCCGCAACAAGTACGGGATGACAGAGCGTACCGCTCAGTCAGTTATCATGTAATTTGTGTGAACACTCGCGAAACTAACAAGTTAGCTTCCATTAAGTTGTCTACTTAAGGTAAGGAGGTGATCCAACCCCAGGTTCCCCTAGGGTTACCTTGTTACGACTTCACCCCAGTCATGAATCACAAAGTGGTAACCGTCCCCCCGAAGGTTAAACTAGCTACTTCTTTTGCAACCCACTCCCATGGTGTGACGGGCGGTGTGTACAAGGCCCGGGAACGTATTCACCGTGGCATTCTGATCCACGATTACTAGCGATTCCGACTTCACGGAGTCGAGTTGCAGACTCCGATCCGGACTACGACAAGCTTTGTGGGATTCGCTCCACCTCGCGGTATTGCTGCCCTCTGTACTTGCCATTGTAGCACGTGTGTAGCCCATCCCGTAAGGGCCATGATGACTTGACGTCGTCCCCACCTTCCTCCGGTTTATCACCGGCAGTCTCCTTAAAGTTCCCGACACTACTCGCTGGCAAATAAGGATAGGGGTTGCGCTCGTTGCGGGACTTAACCCAACATTTCACAACACGAGCTGACGACAGCCATGCAGCACCTGTCTCAGAGTTCCCGAAGGCACTAATCTATCTCTAGAAAATTCTCTGGATGTCAAGGGATGGTAAGGTTCTTCGCGTTGCATCGAATTAAACCACATGCTCCACCGCTTGTGCGGGCCCCCGTCAATTCATTTGAGTTTTAACCTTGCGGCCGTACTCCCCAGGCGGTCAACTTATCGCGTTAGCTGCGCTACCCACAGATCAAGTCTACAGACAGCTAGTTGACATCGTTTACGGCGTGGACTACCAGGGTATCTAATCCTGTTTGCTCCCCACGCTTTCGTGCCTCAGCGTCAGTATTTGTCCAGGTGGCCGCCTTCGCCACTGATGTTCCTTCCAATCTCTACGCATTTCACCGCTACACTGGAAATTCCACCACCCTCTACAATACTCTAGCTTGCCAGTTCAAAATGCAGTTCCAAGGTTGAGCCCTGGGCTTTCACATCTTGCTTAACAAACCGCCTACGCACGCTTTACGCCCAGTAATTCCGATTAACGCTCGCACCCTCCGTATTACCGCGGCTGCTGGCACGGAGTTAGCCGGTGCTTCTTCTGTTGCTAACGTCACAGCTAGCAGTTATTAACTACTAACCTTTCCTCACAACTGAAAGTGCTTTACAACCCGAAGGCCTTCTTCACACACGCGGCATGGCTGCATCAGGCTTTCGCCCATTGTGCAATATTCCCCACTGCTGCCTCCCGTAGGAGTCTGGGCCGTGTCTCAGTCCCAGTGTGGCTGATCATCCTCTCAAACCAGCTAGAGATCGTCGCCTTGGTAAGCCTTTACCTTACCAACTAGCTAATCTCACTTGGGCTAATCTATGAGCGAGAGGTGCCGAAGCGTCCCCCCCTTTGGTCCGTAGACATTATGCGGTATTAGCAGTCGTTTCCAACTGTTGTCCCCCACTCAAAGGCATATTCCCAAGCATTACTCACCCGTCCGCCGCTCGACGCCGAAGTAGCAAGCTACCTCTCGTTTCCGCTCGACTTGCATGTGTTAAGCCTGCCGCCAGCGTTCAATCTGAGCCATGATCAAACTCTTCAATTAAAAAGTTGTTACATTTGAAACAAGACAAGCTTGTTTCTACTCAATGAATTCTGAATGTTTCGTCTAACCAGAAGCTGGTTAAACTAAAACGTACTAATTAACTTCATCGCTAAATAAAGATAATTAATTTGTTTGTGTGTTCATCATCATTAAGTGATTTCGATACCGAGGTATCTATGTTGTAAATCAATCTTAATGTGAGTGCCCACACAAATTGCATGATAACTAATTGTTAAAGAACCGTTCTTATTAGAACGAAGAGCTAATCGCATTCGTTAGTCTCTTTGCTTCAATCCGGCTAGTAGCCTTGCTTGAAGTGGATGCGCATTGTACGTCATCCAGTGTTGATGTCAACAGTTAATTTCAGTAATTTAGAATTTAATTGTTGTCGTTTGTAACTCGGTAATTTCTACCTTAATCACTACAAACTATCTACACGACTTACCGCTGGTTCCTCTCTCAGTAGTACTGCGAGATTCCCTGTGGAAGTGGATGCGCATTTTAGGGATTTTTGAGCTGCCGTCAACACCTTTTTGCAAATAAATTGAAATAAGTGCTTTTTCGTATATTTAATAAACAAACCACTAGCTAGTTAGTAACTATAGCAATAAAAAATGTGCTTTATTTATCAATTCTTATGATTTTTTGAAACTATGCTACTTATTAAAGCAATTTTTGCATTATACTTTACATATAGAAGGAAAGTTAAAAGTTGTTTAATTATTAAACAGCTGATATAAATTAATTTCATCACTGTTAATGCTAAAGATGCTTTACTCAAAGGAAGGGTATGAATAGGAAATTCTCAATAATACTACTGTTAAGTGCAACTGCAACGTTGCTAACTACATTAGTACAAGCAAAAAACGTTACCGTGTACCGTTGGGTAGACGAAAACAATGTTGTACATTATGGTCAACATGAACCGCTTGAAGATGATTTTTCTGAGATCACCGTCGAAACTACCTATTCTCCTGTACAGGCCCCATTAAAAGAAAATGTTTCTGCCGAAGCAAAACAAAAGCTATTAAACAGCCAAGTTGCCAGGGCCTCAAATATAAAATGTAAAAACGCGGAAGCGAACCTTAGGACGTTAAATGACTTTGCAAAAATTGAAGTCACCGAAGAAAATGGTAAATCACGTTTACTTACAGATGTTGAAAGAATCCAACGTATTAGTCAAAGTGAAAAAGAAGTTGAAGCTTACTGTAAATAAGTTAGCTTCATCTTCACATACAATTCCCCCTTCCAAAGACGTTAATGTATTATCAACTTGCCCTCAGTATCCACATCAATAGCGATTACTTCTTCCGGGCAATATCTTCCGGCTAATATTTCTTGTGCCAGTGGGTTTTCAATATATTGCTGTATAGCTCGTTTAAGTGGCCTTGCACCATATACAGGATCGAAACCAACTTCTGCAACTTTAGCCAATGCATCATCACTTATTTCTAAAGCCAATTGTTTTTCAGCTAAACGCCCTGCTAATTGTTTAATTTGAATGTTAGCAATTTGCTTAATTTGCTCAGCATTTAACGGGTGGAATACAACTGATTCATCAATACGGTTTATGAATTCTGGTTTGAAGTGTTGGCCAACAACACCCATAACAGTATTGCGTAAATCATCATAAGAACTTTCAGTGGCTAATTCTTGGATCAGATCGGAGCCCATATTTGAGGTCATGATAATAACTGTATTTCGAAAATCAACAGTACGTCCTTGACCATCAGTTAAACGACCATCATCTAATACCTGTAGTAAGATATTAAATACATCTGGGTGAGCCTTTTCAATTTCATCAAGCAATATCACTGAATAAGGTTTCCGACGAACTGCCTCAGTTATATACCCCCCCTCTTCGTAACCAACATAGCCAGGGGGAGCACCGATTAAACGCGCTACCGAGTGCTTTTCCATAAACTCAGACATGTCAATTCTGATCAGCGCATCTTCACTATCAAATAAAAAATTCGCCAATGCTTTGGTAAGTTCAGTTTTGCCTACGCCTGTTGGACCTAAAAACATAAATGAGCCAATCGGTTGGTTTGGATCTGAAAGCCCCGCTCGCGAACGACGAATTGCATTAGAAACTGCTGTTAGCGCTTCGCTTTGTCCTATCACTTTTTTCTGTAACTGTTGCTCCATTTGTAATAGCTTATCACGCTCACCTTCGAGCATTTTTGCTACCGGGATCCCGGTAGCTTTTGAGAGTACTTCTGCTATCTCTATATCTGTTACTTTATTTTTTAATAGGGTTAGTTCAATTTCATCTGCACCTGCCGAATGTTCTAATTGTTTTTCTAACTCAGGGATACGACCATACTGTAATTCAGACATACGATTTAAGTCACTGCTTCGCTGAGCAACTTCTAAATCCAACCTAGCTTGCTCAAGATCAGCTTTAATGGTTTGAGTACCATAAACCGAAGCTTTTTCATTTTTCCAAACTTGCTCTAGTTGATCAAAACGTTTTTGATTAACGCTTATTTCTTCTTCCATTAACTGTAAGCGTTTAATTGATGCCGCATCACTTTCTTTTTCTATGGCTTTTTGCTCAAGTTTTAATTGAATAAGACGACGTTCAATACGGTCTAAATCTTCTGGCTTAGAATCCATTTGCATTCTTATACTTGATGCTGCCTCATCGATTAAATCGATCGCTTTATCTGGTAATTGACGATCACTTATATAGCGATGTGACAAAGTGGCTGCAGAAACAATGGCGGGATCTGTTATGTCTACACTATGATGTAATTCGTACCGTTCTTTTAATCCCCGTAATATAGCAATAGTGTCTTCAACACTAGGCTCTTCAACTAATACTTTTTGAAAACGACGCTCAAGTGCCGCATCTTTTTCAATATATTGTCGATACTCATCTAATGTAGTCGCGCCAACACAATGTAGGTCACCACGAGCAAGGGCGGGTTTTAGCATGTTACTAGCATCCATCGCGCCATCACTTTTACCCGCGCCGACCATAGTATGAAGCTCATCAATGAATAAAATAACCTGGCCTTCTTCTTTTGCAAGTTCATTTAACACTGCTTTTAAACGTTCTTCAAATTCACCTCTATATTTTGCTCCGGCAATAAGGGCGCCCATATCTAAAGACAATACTTGTTTGTTTTTCAACCCTTCAGATACTTCACCATTAACAATACGCTGAGCCAAACCTTCAACAATCGCAGTTTTACCAACACCTGGTTGACCAATTAATACCGGATTATTTTTAGTTCTACGCTGTAATACTTGAACTGTACGTCGGATCTCTTCATCACGGCCAATTACAGGGTCTAATTTACCTTGCTCAGCTAAGTCAGTTAAGTTAATGGTGTACTTATCAAGTGCTTGGCGAGTATCTTCTGCGTTTGGGTCGTCAACAGTTTGGCCGCCACGCGCCTTTTCTATAGCAGATTTGATTTGTTTATCTTTTAAAGATAGTTGCTTTAACAATTCCCCTAGTCGGCCTTTGTCCTGCAAGGCTGCTAATAGAAAGATTTCTGAAGAGATAAATTTGTCGTTTTGTTTTTGCGATAACTTATCACACAGATTTAATAAAGTGCCGAGTTGATTGGAAACTTGAATTTCTCCGCCAACACCTTCTACTTGTGATATCTGCTCTAAAATTTGGGTTAGTTTATTGCGAAAACCGCTTACATCAACGCCGCAGTTTTTTAAAATTGGTAATACTGAGCCATCAGACTGATTCAGCAAAGCTAACATTAAGTGGGCCGGCTCAATAAATTGATGATCTTTACCCAACGCTAATGATTGAGCATCAGCTAAGGCTTGTTGAAATTTTTGAGTGAGTTTATCTAAACGCATGAAAATACTCCGACTTATGGCAATAAATAGAATAAAATTTTTAATTGGTTCTATTATTTAAATATGCACGGAGTTGCTGATTTTCAATGCTGGAGAAGAAATTAATGTTAAATCTAAACTTAATATTTTATGGTGTTATACAAATAATCGAGGCCATACGACCTGTCTGCCCATCTCGACGATAAGAAAAGTATTTATCTGGATTTGAATAGGTACATTCCCCTAAACCAGTGACGTTTTTGATACCTAATTGCTGCAATTGTAGCGTGGCAATTAAATGCAGTTTAGCAAAAAATTTTTCATTACTTTGCTTAACAAAAGCTTTAGAAAATAAAGGCGACAATTTTTCAAATTTTTGCTTTACCTCACTGCCAACTTCAAAAGCTTGTTCACCTATGCAAGGACCTAACCAGGCAGTAATATTTTCGGGGCAGTCTTTAAATAATTTAACGGTATTGGCGATAATATTATCTGCCACAGGTCGCCAACCACCGTGAATAGCCGCTATTTCAGAGCAGCTATTGTTAACTAATAAAATAGGCAAACAGTCTGCGGTGAGTATTGCCAAAGCAAGGTTGCATTTATCGGTATAGGAAGCATCTGCAGTTAAAGGTGTTGATGAATAGCTCTTAACATCAATAACATTACTGCCATGAACTTGATTTAACCATTGGATATTGCAGTTTTTAGGGAGAGAATGAGATAGTTTTTTGCGATTTAATATCACACATTGTTCATTGTCGCTAACATGATCGCCAAGATTAAAACTATCAAAAGGAACTGAGCTGAAACCATTATTACGAGTTGTAGTTATTGCCAACACATTTTCATGTGTTGGCAAATCTATATTTAGTATTGCACTTTTTACTGACGAATCAGACAAGGTAGGCAATTACTAAAATTCTTCGACAGGGTTTAAACGAAGATCTTCTTTTAACGCCGCATTCATACTCACCATATCCTCTGGAATTTCAGCATGCCATGTCATTAATTCTCCATTTATAGGATGATATAAAGACAGCATGGTGGCGTGAAGTGCTTGGCGTTTGAAACCACGAAGCTCATCTAAGAATTCACTACTTGCAGCTTTAGGTGGTCTAGGGCGGCCGCCATAAACAGGATCGCCAACCAGTGGGTGACCTATAAATGACATATGAACACGGATTTGATGCGTACGACCAGTTTCTAATCGCAAACGTAAACGAGTATGTAGTCGATATTTTTCCATCACTCGATAATGAGTTACCGACGGACGACCTGAAATAGTTACTGCCATAGCAGTGCGTTTAGTAGAGTGACGTCCAATTGGCTCATCTACTATGCCACCAGCGGTCATGATGCCGTTGGCGATGGCTTCGTATTCACGAGTTATTTCTCGAGCTTGCAAAGCTTCAACCAAATTTGTTTGAGCTGCAATTGTTTTAGCAACAACCATTAATCCAGTTGTATCTTTATCTAAACGATGAACAATACCTGCGCGAGGTAGCAATTCTTGTCCAGGACAATGATGCAACAAAGCATTTAATACGGTGCCATCATGGTTTCCAGCACCAGGATGCACCACTAAACCTGCAGGTTTGTTGATTACAAGAATATCATCATCTTCGTAGACGATATTTAGAGCAATAGCTTGCGCTTCATGATGCACTTCAGTTTCAAGTTCGGCGTTTAAAGTGATGGTTTCACCACCCGCCATTTTGATACGAGCTTTACTGATAACTTCGCCATCTACTTGAACACTACCATCCAAAATCCAGTCTTTTAAACGAGATCTTGAATAATCGGGGAACATTTGGGCAATTGTTTGGTCTAGACGTTTACCTAAACATGAATCAGGTACTACGTCTTGGTGTTGAATTTTTTCAGCCATTAAAGTCTCTATTAATTAGCACTGCGTTAATTAGCACTGTGCAATGCACGAAAGCTAGGTTAGAATGCTTACACATTATTTTTAATACTTAATTTAAGTATTTTACCTGCTTTAAGCAGGGCTTTCATAATTATTTTTAAAGGGTCGCAACAGACATCCTATTTATATGAACAAGTTTACATTAAAAATCGTTACATTATCTTTATTTTTAACTTTAGCTGGGTGTTCATCATCACCTGAAGATATTGAAAAAGTACCAGATAAATCTGCTCAAGCTTTATATCTAGACGCTAGAAATGCGCTTGATAATGGTTTATACCAAAAAGCAATTCCAATTTTATCAGCAATAGATTCACGCTACCCATTTGGTGCTATTTCTCATCAAGTACAGTTAGATCTAATTTACGCTTACTATAAAGCAGGAGACGCTGCGCAAGGTACGGCGCTAGTAGAACGTTTCTTACGCTTAAACCCTAGCCATAAAAATGTCGATTATGTTTATTACATGCGCGCCTTAATTAATCTTTCTTTAGAAGAGAATTTATTCCAAGAAATGGCTGGTATTGACCGAAGTGATCGAGATCCTAAACATGCTCGTTCGGCTTTTGATGACTTTAGAACGATATTAACGGTTTACCCTGACAGTAAATATGCTTCAGATTCGCGCAAACGTATGATTGCTATTAAAAGTCGCTTAGCAGACTATGAATTAGCTGCAGCACGATTCTTTATAGAGCGTAAAGCTTATGCGGCCGCCGCAAATCGCGGTCGTTACATAGTTGAATTCTTTGGGCCAAGTGAGCAGGTTGAAGAAGCGTTAGTGATCATGATTGAGTGCTACGGTATCTTAGGCTTGGATGATTTGAAACGTAATGCTCGTCAAGTGTTAGCTTTAAATTACCCTAATAATCCAGCGGTGAATGGACTGTAAGGGTAAAGGACTAAGAACTAAAGACTGACTATAAAATCCTCTAGTTTATTTATCTCTAAAAAAACGGCGTTCAATTGAACGCCGTTTTTTTTTATGCTGAGAAGACTATTTTAAATAGCTTGTTGGTCTTCTTCACCTGTACGAATACGAACAACTCGCTCGACATTAGTAACAAAAATCTTCCCGTCACCAATTTTTCCTGTTTGTGCAGTCTCAATAATTGTATTTACACAGCGTTCAACATCTTCATCGCTAACCACAATCTCAAGTTTTACTTTAGGTAAAAAATCTACCATATACTCAGCGCCGCGATAAAGTTCAGTATGTCCTTTTTGACGACCAAAACCTTTCACTTCAGATACGGTCATGCCGGTAATATTTTCTTCAGCTAAAGCTTCTCGTACATCATCCATTTTAAATGGCTTAATAATGGCTTCGATTTTTTTCATTATTCTACTGTTCCTATGCAAACAAAAATTATTAATACCAATTTCATTAATAAAGTGTTCTACTTTTTCATGAGGGAAAATGGATAAATACAAGGCATGCAGAATTTATATCATCCATGATAATTCTAAGTTAATTCATCCTTGAATCAAAAATTTAGTTAGTAGTTATTCTTACTAATAAATTTTATAACGCTGTAGTTATTCATTTTAGCCATTAAAAATGAGCAGTTAATTTGTGAACTTGGTATACACCCCATTCTAACCAATATTTATACAATATAAATAGTTTTTAAAGTAAATAAAGACAGAAAATATAAGATAAGTTTACATATTTTAATTTACAACATAGCAAGCCATGAATATCATTGATAAAATGATTTTTTGAATTGTGCTGTAAGGGCCCCATATGAACCGCCAAGCTATCATTAGCGAAATGAAAGTATTAGCAGAAATTGATGCTAAATTTGAAATTACTCGTCGAGTCAATTTTATTAAGCAGCAGTTAGTTAATTCTGGTTTAAAACATTTAATTTTAGGCATAAGTGGTGGTGTTGACTCATCAACATGCGGTCGCTTAGCTCAACTTGCTGTTGATGAACTAAATGAAGAACATGGTGAAGGGTTCAAATTTATCGCAGTGCGTTTACCATATAACGTTCAGGCAGACGAAGATGATGCGCAATTAGCGGTGAAATTCATTCAGCCAAGCCAATGTATCTCCACCAATGTTATGGCAGGTGTCGATGGCATACATCAAGAAGCAGTAAAGATATTAGAAGATAGTGGTTTATTAGCTGCGAATGCACATCGCTTAGATTTTTCTAAAGGCAATGTAAAAGCTCGCACTCGCATGGTGATGCAATATCATTTAGCTGGCATATTAGGTGGTTTAGTTATCGGTACAGACCACAGCGCAGAGAACATTACTGGCTTCTATACTAAATGGGGCGATGGCGCTTGTGACATGGCACCATTATTTGGTTTAAGTAAACGACAAGTTCGTTTACTTGCTAGAACGATGGGCGCACCTGAAAAGCTTATAGTAAAAGCCCCTACTGCAGATTTAGAAGAACTAGATCCAGGTAAAGAAGACGAAGCAGCACTTGGTGTAAGTTATGATGACATTGATAACTTTTTAGAAGGTAGAGAAGTTAGAGAAGAAGTTGCAATTAAGTTAGTGACCATTTTCAACAATACTCAGCATAAGCGTAAACCTATTCCAACTATTTATGATTGATATTTACATGCTCTGAAAAATAAAAAACTGCTTATTAGCAGTTTTTTGTTTTTAGTCTGTTACGGTTTCAAAATAATAATTAATTATTACCAACAAGACGAAGGTCCCTTTAAGCCTTTTGGATTTGAAGCACTAACGGCAAGTGTTAACGACGTACAACCAGTATCCTTAGCTTGCACTCCTTGTGCTGTCGCTGTAATTGTATAAGCGTTACCGCCGGCGCCACTAATAGCCAATGTATAATAGCCATTTTCACTAGTAGCAATACCTTTTACCGTACTGGATCCGCAGTTATTAGCAGCTCCAATTGTACCGCCAAATGTTGCACAACTGCCCCTTAATTTGCTTTGAGACAAAACCAGACCAAGCATTGCACTTTTCGCATCAGACCGTCTCGCTTTCATCATAGAGTCACTAAACGAAGGATAAGCAATACCGGCGATAATGCCGATAATTGCAACCACTATCATTAATTCAATTAAGGTAAAACCGTTATTTTTATTATAAATAAACACTACAAGCCTCATTATTCTTTGTGATAGCAATATTCAAACTAATCAATTCATTGGTGATATTGGTAAACGAAATTGAAGCGACCGTGCCTTTGCTAGACGCACGTATTATTGAGTAATTAGCAGCCTCAATACCATCAGGAATACCAATACACGGTGTATTATTTTTATGCGAACTATTTACATACAAAACGCCTGACCATGGAGTGCCATTAGCCGTTGCGATACAGCTATAAATATTTTTATCACAAGTGACACTGGTACCGTTAGTGACAGTAAAAGTAACAGTAGAAAGCTTGCCGGTTTCTCCATATACCGAACCACCTACAGTAACATCTACAGGTTCAACAACAGGCGGATCAACTTCTGCACCAATACGACAGGTGAAGTTATTAATCACTTGGTCGGCAAATACCTCACTACCAGTAGGGAAGTTTTGTTGATAATCAAGACATTCAAAATCAGTAATAATTGAAGAAAGGTTGATCGCTCCTTCCCAACCATCGCCCCAGTCAAACACATTACAACTGAAGTTTAAGGTATGAGTTGTGTCTGCAACACTTTCATAAGCAAGAGTACAGTTACCAGTACTGTCTGAGGTATTTATAAATATTCCTGCAAGCAAGTCTTCTTCAATTAAATCTATCCCTTTAACCGTTATATCACCGCTTAACTCATATATTTTTAGCGGTGGATCACTAGGATCGTAAGGACAATAATCGTCATATTTGTAACCAAAAGAATCTATTTTAGTTAGGTCCAAATATGTTGAGTTTTGATTTAAACAAAAGAAATCGGTTGGCATTCCGTCAAAACGAGCGCCAGTAACACCGTCAATATCTGCGTCAGATACTCGCATAGCGGTAATACAATCTTGTTCGTTAGAGTTTGAAACCGCGGTAATGACAAAATCATGGCCCGGTTCACCCTCTTCAGGAAGTATTAACGCATCGTTTATGCCGATTGAATAGTAGATAGGAAAACCATCGCTGTCTTCTGTTGGCTTACCACTTTTCCCCTCAACAAAAGCCATACCACGGTACACTCTTCTAACTGCGACCTTGGGTGTTAAATTAGGATCAGTTTCATAAGGGTCACCCATACAACCATCTAGAATTGCGGTTTTATTTTCATTACTTTGAGCTTGCAACAAACCAACATTACCATGCCAGCCCCCACCTAAGTAACAGGTATACTCGTAATATTCAAAAGTTTTATTAGACTCGGTAAATAGTGCTTTCGTAGTATCATTCGTAACAGCTTTAACTTCTTTAGTTGATGAATCGATATAATAACGTTGGCAATAAGCGGCATCGGAGGCGATTACAAAAATATCTTTAATGTCAAAGCTTGTATTATTTTGATCAACATAAATACGTCCAGAGATTTCAGCAAAACCTGTACAAGCCGTACCGGTACGTTCGTTATTAACAATTTCGCAAGCATCCTCAAGTGTCAGCACAACGTCTTTACCCGAAGTTAAACGTAAGTCTCCGTCTCCTCTATCTAGCAAACCAGTACCATCGCCATTGGTATATTTTATAGTTGTATCTGAATCATATTCATCATCGGTTACTTGCCCTTCACCTAGTTTAGCTCGTCCGGTTGCTGAACGAACATAACTCTCACTTTCTTTTATCGTCTCTATATCACCAGAAAGGCTTGGTGAAACCCAAGATAACTGCGTATCCAATGAAACTATTTGCGCGACGCCTTGAGCATCGATCCAACTTACATTTACCGTTATACTCTTCCGTTCGTTAATATCGGCGATGGTTTCTGCACGAGTAAATGAGGCATTGTTACCAACAATAGCAGTAGAGTTCTTATCTGTGCCGACCGCAAAAATTGTATTAAAATCACTTTCAGTTAAACCATCATCAGTATAGTTTCGCAATTGCTCAATTCGTTCTTGCGCTAAAGCCATAGCCTCTGCTTTTAATTTATTTTCATTGCTATCATTTACTAAACTGCTTTGTAAAGAAGCAACCGCTAATAAACCCACGGCCATAATTGCTAAAGCAACTAACACCTCAATTAAGCCAAAGCCTTTCATGTTTTTATTATTCATTTTATAACTCCGTGTCAAAATCAATCCAGCTACCAGCGGTAACAACTGCAGGACCAAGTTCAGTTAAATCTTGTAAAAGACCAGAATTGTACCAAATATCTAAACTGCCAGTTTCTGATGCAGAACCGTTGACCACTACTGCCCCATAATATGCTGCGTTACCTGTCGCCTCCATATTACCCATTACAAACACTAATCCATAAAAGTCAGGGTTCCCTTTAAACGTAGCATTGCCATCGACAATAAGAATACAAGGATCGTCAACTGAACCAATCGT
Source organism: Thalassotalea psychrophila (assembly GCF_031583595.1). Lineage (NCBI taxonomy): Bacteria > Pseudomonadati > Pseudomonadota > Gammaproteobacteria > Alteromonadales > Colwelliaceae > Thalassotalea > Thalassotalea psychrophila. The sequence goes on along the minus strand of NZ_CP134145.1, from coordinate 1,170,112 downwards.
ACCTCCATTGGCTGTGACATCACCATCTATCCAAATAACTTCACCTTCTGAGCCATCTGCACATGATCCCCAATTTGCATCATTACACTCTTTAGAAACCATTGTTTCTTTATAAGCTTCAGGTGTTAAGCCAAAAAAGTTAATAAACATTTCATCAGCCGTTAAATTGGCTAAATCAGTATCATGCTCAATAACATCAAGGCCAACTTTTGAACCATCAGAAGATAACACTTGGCTGCAAGGGTTAGTATCTTGAGTATCCATACAACCAGGGTAATTAGGATCGTTAGGGTTGGCGATATAGGTTTTTTTTGCGCCAGACGATTTAAGCTGCACATCACTGCCACTCCAAATGGTACTGTGCCCCTCTAAATTATGCACAGTTCCAGAGCCGTCAAAGTAGACATTACCTTTTGCACTTATCGGGTTATCAGGGGTGTTTACAATAGGGCTGATAAACTGCATTTCAGAGATAACCGTTCGGCTCGCACTACCATCAGTAGCAGTTCCAATAGATGTCACTTTGTAATGATTTAAATCATTCACTACAGTTATTTCAACATCCACCACGGCAAAACCATTAGTAAATTCAACTTCATTTGAATCATTAACACCATCATTATTGGTATCGGTAATACCGCCAACGGTACCATCTTCTTGAAAGTAATCGCCGCTACCAAGCTCGGTAAAAGCAATATTTAATGCCGACTCTGCTGATTCAAACGCATATTTTGCTCTAATATCATTATTCACCAGCTTTTGTTCCAACAAAATTGATCGTGCAAGATATAAAGAAACCAAAGTAATTAAAATTAACAAGATTATCGAAGTGATCAGCACAGCCATGCCTTGTTGTTTTTTCAAGCTTTTCTGATTTATACTGTTTTTATGAAGGATACTCATGCTCTCACCCTCACTACGTCATTTCTTACTCGTACAGTTTGTTTAATTTTTGCCGTCACTTCAGAGTCACTTTTTAATCGCCCCGTTAAAGTAATCAGTATTTCCCGGGTTTCAACCGTTATATGACCGGCAGTAGGGGCAACTGTATAACAATCTTTTTCACCAACATCATCAACAGTGGAATCAGCATCAGAAGCTGAGTCAAAACCATCAGGCTCAGATGAATTAACACAAGCAGACTCTGCAGGATTAAAGGTTAAGGAGGTTATTTCGATTAAATCGGGATCGCTCAATGGAAACCAAGTCCCACCCGAGCAAGTAATCGCTGGAACTTGCGCCGAATTAACCGCCATCTCAACAGTACCGTCACTTCGGCTAAATCGAAAGCCAAAATATTCTACGTCGCCAGCAGCATCGACACTACCATCACCATTTTTATCATAAGAAAATAACAGGCAATAGCCATCAGTATTAGTATTTTCATCAACACTAGCAGTGGCATTGGAAAAAATAGTAAGCAATGTATCATTATCAACATTGAATGGATTATCTGCAGAAGGCAAAGCATCGGGGTTACCCCAAAAACCAGCTCTGCGTACATCATTTACCATTATCGACATCATGGTCATTAATTGAGTGTTTAATTTGGTTGATTTTAATGTTTCAGATGAGCTGACAATAACTGCCAGATAAACGTAAATAACTCCAGAGAGTACAATTAAGCCAAAGACCATACTTAATAATAATTCAATTAAGGTAAAACCTTTGCTAGATGATAACGGTTTAATATTTTTAAACATTAGCTGCATCCCTCATAATCACTAATATCGTCAGAGCAAATCTTTATCGTGCCAATTATAGAAAGTCTTATTTGTACATCCTTGCCCAATTCAGACGTTAATGTGTAATAGCGGTAGCCACCTACATCTGTTGTGCCTCTGGTAGGGTCAAATTTTATTTCGTCAGTAGTAGAACCGCTATATGATCTCTTAATGCTGATTTCATCAAAGTCGAGGCCTGATATTCGATGCATCACGGCATCATCTTCGGCATTATAATCACCATCGCCATCATCGACGGTCAACACACAAGCGTTAGCATCGGTATTTACTGTAATTAAAGGGTTGCAAAAAGCATCTTCACTCATGCCAAAAGCCCAATTTTTTGAACGTAATGTGGTAGCTTTCCAATAAATTGTTTTTGATCGACTTAAAGATTCACTACGAGCTTGTTGCAGGGATGAATAAAGTTGCTCTGTGGCACTGATCAGTTTGCGTTTGTCAAAAGAGTCTAAAAAGCTAGGACCAGCCACGCCAGCTAGAATACTCAAAATGAGTATGGTGATAAGAATTTCTATTAATGTTAAACCGCTTATTTTTTTCATTGTTTCAATACCCCTGCCAAAGCATTTAGCTTTGGTAGCGCTTCCTTTGTATCGCAACGTAATATCCTATAATGTGCTTTGTTATTTTTTTAATGTAATTGCTTGTATCTTAAAAAATCATCATCCATTTTAGTTTATCTAAATTTGATAACCTTTTTGTACTTATAACTAAATTTAGCACTAAATGCGCAAAACTACTATTTTTTAGCCATAAATTATTAATCCTTTTTAGTTTTTTAGCGTTTCTAAATAGCTGAAAGCCGCGTTAAAAGTAAGCAATCGTAAAGAAAAATTAGATAAAATGAAGATTATCTACTATTAATTATTAGTGAATTTAAAAACAAGGATGTGATTAAATGACGAACTCTACAAACTCAGCCGTAAAAAACCTTTCATTTTTTAAATGCCCTATGCCTTTTTTACCTATAGCCAAGAACAATGGTTTTTCATTGATGGAAGTATTGATCAGTATGATTATTATTTCATTTGGGATGTTAGGTTTAGCAAAATTGCAACTCAATGCCATGGTAGAAGTACAAAGCGCTAGCTATGCAAATAAAGCCGCTAGCTTTGCTCAGCAAATGACAGAAATGATTGCTGCAAACCCAAGTGCTTTAAATAGTTATCAACTTTCTTCCAATCAACAAATTACTGTACTCACTGATTGTCGGTCAAATAGCTGTACAAGCTCACAATTGGCCAAGCACGATATTAGCTTGTGGCAAGTTAATATTGCTAAATCATTACCATCAGGACAAGCAGAGGTTGTGATAAGTGAAAATCAGGCAAAAGTTATTGTTCGTTGGGATCAAAATCGTAATGGCTCTACAGGTTTAAATTGCCCGCAGAAAAGCAGTAGCGATTTAGAATGCGCAACATTAACCCGCACTATTAGATGAACTATGGGTATTTATCACTTTTATAAATATCGTGGGTTTACTCTCATCGAAGTAATGATTTCTCTAACCTTAGGGCTGTTCTTATTAACGTTGAGTATGCAAAGTTTAATCGCAATGAACAAGAGCTTTGCTTTGATTAAAAGCAGTTCACGAATGCAAGAAACCGCGCGCTTTACTTTTGCATTACTTGAAAATGATATTAAGCAAAGTCGCTACTGGGCAAATGCATTAGCGTTTTCCAACTTTACTGGCAGTGCATCATTAACCGATATCAACAACACGAGTTGTTTAGAGGGAGGTACTTCTTGGGGACGACAATTAAAACAAACTATTTTTGCCGTAAATAACTCGGCGAATACTTATGCATGTGTCAATAATGATAGCTACTTGCAAGGAGATATATTAACCCTTAGATATGCCAATACTCAGCCACTTTCCAGCTATGATAATGAACAAATTTATGTAAGAAGCTTAAGCAACCAGCATAGATTATTTATTGGCAAAGATAGAGGCTTAGCAATGAACAACGATTTACCTTCACCAATAAGCCAGTTAATTATTGCTCATAGTTTTTTTATCGCAGATAGCTCTCGCACCTGCAAAGGTAAATTGATCCCGGCACTGTTTTGGCAAACCCTAGTAAACGGCCGCCCACAGAAAGAAGAGTTATTAGCGGGAGTTGAACACCTACAAATTCAATTTACAATCGATGCAGATATTGATGGCAAAGCGGACAAGTATGTAAACCCTGATCAAATAACTAACTGGCAGTTGGTACATAGTGTGAAAGTTGATTTATTAGTTAGGAGTGATTGTCCTGACGCTAGCCATTTAGATAATAAAACTTACCAACTCGCTGATGTTAGTTATCAAGTAAATGATCATTTCTATCGACAACAATATCAATATACGTTTAATTATCGCTGATTAAATTCAACATTAGTAAAAGGAATTATTAATGAACATACATATTCATTTACTCCCTAAATGCCAAGGTTTAGTGCTAGCAACAAATTTACTTATGCTGCTGCTAGTGACTTTAATTGCGACCACGTTATTTAAAAATGCCCTCAATCAAAGCAAAATGGCAAACCATTATCAGCGCCAATTACTCATTAAAAATAACGCTGAACAAGTAGTAGTTGATGCCAAGCTTCATATTAAAAATTTGCTCGATACAAATACTGAATTAAATCTAAACAGTAAAGGCTATTACGCGACTGATATTGCCTTATTTAATAGTGACATTAATTGGCAAGATACCAACAGTGTTTTGGCCAGTGCAAATAACAGTAAATTTGTGGTGATTTATTTGGGCATACAAGCCAAGTTAACCCAACCAAGCCAGGGGGTAGACCATCACTTATTTAAAGTTCTTATTTATAGCCAGTTAAACTACGGCTCTGAATATGAGCTACACCGATTTATTGCAATTCCAGTTGCCTCTGCCTCAACCTCAGAATAAGGACATTTAATGAAAAGTTACTGCAAGCAAGGGCTTGGTTTCACTTTACTGGAACTAATGATCACATTAGCTATTATTGGAATTTTAACTAGCATTGCTCATGCAAGCTTTAAAAGTTATGTGCTCAAAGCAAGACGAATTGATGCCACTGAAACATTAATGAAGTTGGCAATTGCTCAAGAAAAGTTTTATAACCAACACATGCATTACTCTACAGATATAAGCTCAGCAACAGGGCTGAATCATCAATCATCTTTAAGCAGTGAAGGCTTTTATCAGTTGAGCGTTGAAATAAAAACTTATGTAGATGATGGCCAAGATAGCTTTGTTTTAACGGCAAAAGCAATAAACAGCCAAGCCAAAGATGAAGATTGCATGAGCTTTGCACTAAACAACTTAACAGAGCGTAAAGCTATGAATAACCAAGGTGTTGAAAATAATGCATGTTGGTAAATATTTACGAGGCTTTTAATTGGCTGTTAATTAATTGAGTTAACTAGCAACTTACCTCATCACCGGCAGCATCTTCATGAATACCATTTCCGTCGCTGTCGGTTGAAAGCCGAATACGACCTGAGCGAGTAACAATAAGTGCCCTATTATATTTTAACGATGGATCATCAGAGCAAACTCTTAACGTACCATTTTGATTCCAGGTAAAGCCATTCTGCTGAAATTGGATATAATTTCTATTTTGAAATGCACGCCAGGTAAGTACTTGTTGTTTGTTAGACGCTTCGACAACTTCTAATATCACTTCATTATTATCTTTGCGATGGTCCCTATTATTGTCGATAAAGAGTATCGCACCTTCATGCCAATATTTTCCACAGCTAAAGCCATTACCACTTGGACAAAGCGTTATAATATTGCCACTAGTAATTGCTGCTTGCCGAGCATGGTTTAATACAAGTAACCATTTATCTACCTCTGTTTTTATATGGTAGCGCTGTATTAAGTCGTTGTAGCTGGGCATACCGATGGTAAATAATGATGACATGATCGCAATAGTGACCATAAGTTCGATAAGAGAAAAACCGTTTTTTTTGCGATGTAAATAGTGAACGTGCGATGAGATATTAATCATATTAGCCTCCTTGCTTTAATGATTAATTAAGTATAGTGCAGATACCGTACGTTGTTATGTTTTAATAGATATAATTGTATGCGAAACAGAGATCCTGAATAGAGCCTGGATAGATCCTGAAATGAGTTCAGGACTGCGCTCTGGCTTCGGTTTGGGACTGCGCTCTGGCTTCGGTTTGGGACTACGCTCTGGCTTCGGTCATCTAAGTTCGGCAGGTACAGCAAATACTGTTGTTTCTTCTCGACCAGGGTTTTCAATAACCACTTTACCACCGAAAGCTTTCAGCTTTTCAACAACCTGAGCAACAAGTACTTCTGGTGCTGATGCTCCAGCAGTTACTCCGATTTTTTCTATGCCTGTTAGCCAGTTTTCTTCAATATCGTCAGCGCCATCTATTAGGTATGAGGTAGTGCCTAATTTTTCTGATAGTTCTCGTAAACGATTTGAATTTGAACTATTCTTCGCACCAACCACTAATAGCAACTCAGCTTTATTTGCCATAGAACGCACTGCGTCTTGACGGTTTTGCGTTGCATAACAAATATCGTCTTTACGTGGGCCGGCAATATTAGGAAACTTTGCACGAAGGGCATCAACTACTTCAGATGTATCATCTACAGATAACGTAGTTTGCGAGCAATAAAATAAAACATCAGAATTTTTAACTTCTAGATTAGTTACGTCTTCAACAGACTCAACTAAATAAATACCGCCAACCTCAGATTCGTATTGGCCCATAGTGCCTTCTACTTCAGGATGTCCAGCATGGCCAATTAAAATACATTCATGGTTTTTACGAGAAGCTCGAGTAACTTCCATATGAACTTTGGTTACTAACGGGCAAGTGGCATCAAATACTTTTAAACCACGGTCTTTAGCATTTTGACGTACAGCTTTTGACACACCATGGGCAGAAAATATAACCGTCATATCATCTGGCACTTCGTTAAGTGACTCTACAAATACAGCACCACGATTTTTTAAACCGTCAACAACAAACTTGTTATGCACTACTTCATGGCGAACATAAATAGGCGCATCAAATAAATCAAGCGCTCTATCAACAATACTAATTGCTCTATCAACGCCAGCACAAAAGCCGCGAGGGTTTGCTAATATAATTTCCATCAGATATTTCTTAAATGTTTATAAAATGTCGACAACATCAACAGCAAAGGTAATTTCTTGGCCAGCTAATGGATGATTAAAGTCTACCGTTACCGATAAATCATTCACTTCACGAATGATGCCAGGTATCTCACCTCCGGGCTGGGTAAAAGTTACAATACTACCAACTTCAGCAGGTGTATCACTATTAAATTTTTGACGATCTAAATAATGAATATTTTCAGGGTTAACATCACCAAAAGCATCTTTTGCTGCTAAGGTGAATTCTTTTGAATCACCTTGGCTCAGGCCAATTAATTGCTGTTCAAATGCAGGAGATAAACTTTGATCCCCCATATTAACTTTAGCAGGTTTATTGTTAACTTTAGTGCTATCAGCAGCTGAACCGTCTGAAAGTTTCATGGTGATATGCATTAAAATGCTTGAATCAGCTACAATTGTTGACATGCTTTTTTTCTCATCTGACATACTACTTTACTCCAGAATCTTTAGTTTTAGACTCTTGTTTTGTGTCACTTTGTTTGGCACTGTTTGCGCTATCGCGAAAGGCATCTAATATCATTAGACCAGCACCAACAAATATGGCTGAGTCAGCAACATTAAAAGCAGGCCAGTGCTTATTACCTACATAAAAATCTAGAAAATCGATAACATAACCAAACATCATTCGGTCAATTAAGTTACCCACTGCGCCACTTAAAATTAACGCAAATGAAATCGCGATAAGTTTGTCTTGTTTTGGGGTTTTAGCCATCCATACAACAAGGAATATACTTACCACGCCAGCAATTGCAGTAAAGAACCATCGTTGCCAGCCACCTTGATCAGCTAAAAAGCTAAACGCAGCGCCAGGATTATGGACATAAGTTAAGTTAAAAAACGGCATAACTTTGATCGATTCACGATAGTCCATCAAAGCAACGACAGATTGTTTGGTTACTTGATCGATAATTAACATGATCAGAGCTAACCATAGCCAACGCAAGCCAGTATTAGTAAATAATAATTTTGCAGACATACAACTTTAAAACCTTAAACAACTGCGCGCTATTTATACGCCAAAATTAATGGCGCCTATAAAAGCCCGCAGTAAATTAATTATTAAGCAAACTGGCGTGTTTCGCCTTCACCGTCAATATTAGTAATACAACGACCACACAAATCACTGTGTGTTTCGTTTTGCCCAACATCAAGAGTGTAATGCCAACAACGCTCACATTTAGTGCCTGACGACGCGGTAATCGCTACCCATAAACCATTAACTTCTGTAGCTACGCTACCTTCTGGTTGTTCAGCAGCAACTACAACGTTCGCAGCTGATGTGATTAAAGCAAAGCGCAATTCATCACCAACAGTCAATAACTTATCAGCCAACTCTTGCGTAGCAAATAAAGTAACGTTTGCTTGCAACGTTGCACCAACAATTTCGTCTCGACGAGCTTGCTCTAACGCTTTGTTAACTTCAGTACGAACATCTAATAAACTAGACCAGTAGTCGTTGTTTAATGGTGCATCTTCGGCAAGTTTTGTTAACCCTTCAAACCAAGCACCGGTAAACACGAATTCATCACGTTCACCAGGTAGGGTTGCCCAAATTTCTTGTGCGGTAAATGACAAGATAGGCGCCATCCAGCGAACCATAGCTTCTGCAATAAGGTATAAAGCAGTTTGACATGAGCGACGAGCAATACCATCGCTTTTCGCGGTGTACTGTCTGTCTTTAATTATATCTAAGTAAAAACCGCCTAACTCAGAAATACAGAAATTCATGATTTTTTGAACTACAGTGTGGAATTCATAGTTATCGTAAGCAGCGATGATTTCTTCTTGTAAGTCGGCAGCTTTACCAACAACCCAACGATCTAATGCCACCATATCTTCTAGAGCAACTGAATGCTTACTTGGTTCAAAACCATTGATATTTGACAATAAGAAACGAGAAGTATTACGAATACGACGATAAGCATCTGCTTGACGCTTAAAAATTTCATCAGATACAGTGATTTCTTGAGTGTAGTTAACTGAAGCAACCCATAAACGTAAGATGTCAGCACCAAGCTTACCAGTGATCTCTTTTGGCATTACCACGTTGCCTAAAGACTTAGACATTTTATGGCCTTTAACATCAACGGTAAAACCGTGCGTTAATACCTCGTTGTATGGCGCTTTACCATTCATAGCAACCGAAGATATCATCGATGACATGAACCAACCACGATGTTGATCACTGCCTTCTAGGTATAAGTCGGCAGAGGCATCAAATTCTTCACGGGCATTAACAACTGAGTAGTGTGAAACGCCTGAGTCAAACCATACATCTAATGTATCAGGAACTTTAACGTACTCTTCTGCGTCATCACCAATTAATTCGTGTGCGTCTAAATCAAACCAAGCTTGAATGCCCTCTTGTTCAACTTTTAAGGCAACTTGCTCAAGTAATTCAATAGCTTTTGGATGTAAAGCACCTGTGTCTTTATGAACAAATAAAGCAATTGGTACGCCCCAAGTACGTTGACGAGATATACACCAGTCTGGACGACCTTCCACCATTTTCTGAATACGGCTTTGGCCCCAATCTGGGATCCATTTAGTTTTCTCAATTTCTTTTAACGACTCTTCACGTAAACCTTTTTGATCCATGCTGATAAACCACTGCGGTGTAGCACGGAAAATAATAGGTGTTTTGTGTCTCCAGCAATGTGGGTAAGAGTGCTCGTAAGCATGATGATGCATTAAAGAGCCGTGCTCTTTTAATATTTCTACAACACTGTCGTTGGCTTTAAACACATGCTGACCAGCAAGTAATGGAGTATCAGGTAAGTAAACACCATTTGCACCAACAGGGTTAGCAACCTCTAAATTATAAGTACGACCAACATTGAAATCGTCTACACCATGACCAGGTGCAGTATGTACACAACCAGTACCAGAATCAGTAGTAACATGATCGCCTAAAATAACTGGCACAGTAAAATCATAAAACGGATGATTTACTTGAATATTTTCTAATGCACTACCATCACAAAAGCCTAGTGCATGGTATTTATCAATACCAAAACGATCCATACAATCCGCAACTAAGTCTGTTCCTAAGATCAAACGTTGTGGACCATGCTCACTTTCAACTTGTACAAGGGTGTATTGTAATTCAGGGTGAACTGATACCGCACGGTTGGCTGGTAATGTCCAAGGAGTAGTAGTCCAAATAACAATTGAAATTTGTCCTTCACCTTTGTGCCCTTCAGGGTGTGAAAATAAATCAGCAACGCTATCTTGTGCAGTAAATTTAACATCAATAGCAGGAGAGAACTTATCTTGGTATTCAACTTCAGCTTCAGCAAGCGCAGATGCACAATCTGTACACCAATGCACAGGTTTAAAGCCCTGATGTAAATGACCGTTTTCAGTAATCTTACCTAAAGCGCGAATGATATTAGCTTCAGTTTTAAAATCCATGGTTAAATAAGGATTATCCCAATCAGCAAACACACCCAAACGTTTAAAATCTTCGCGTTGGCCGTCAACTTGCTTTTGTGCATATTCACGACATTTTTGACGAAATTCAGCTGAGTTAAGTTTCTTACCTGGCTTACCCCATTTTTTTTCTACCACTAATTCAATTGGTAAACCATGACAATCCCAACCAGGAATATAAGGTGAGTTAAAATCAGATAGCGTTTTAGCTTTAACAATAACGTCTTTTAAAATTTTATTTACTGCGTGACCTAAATGAATATTACCGTTTGCATACGGAGGGCCATCATGCAAAATAAATGATTTTTTGCCTTTCTTTGCCGCGCGAATTTGACCGTATAAATCTTTATCGGCCCATTCTTTTAGCATTTTTGGTTCACGTTGAGGTAAACCACCACGCATTGGAAACGCAGTTTCTGGTAAATTTAAAGTATGTTTATAATCACTCATTAAAATCTTTATCCGTTAATATTACTTATTCAGGTTAGCAATATAATTGCGAGCCTGTTCACTATCTTTGGCAATTTGCGCAGTTAACTCATCTAAAGAGGCAAAGCGCTGTTCGGCGCGTAATTTCTTTAATAATGCCACTTCAATTTGTTGACCATACAAGTCGTTGTTAAAATCGAAAATATGAACTTCAAGTTGTTGTCTTATACCGTTAACCGTTGGTCTTGAACCAATATTGGCAACGCCATAAACACTTTTACCTAAAGCTTTTGCTTTCACTACATATACACCAGCAACTGGTGATACACAGCGTTTTAATAATACGTTTGCGGTAGGAAAACCAAGGTTCCTACCTTGTTTATCGCCATGTACTACACGGCCAATAATACTATATTCTCGGCCAAGCATAAGCTCGGCGTCATGTAATTCATCTTGCTGTAGTGCTCGGCGAATTTCAGTACTAGAAATTCGACACTCCAACATTTTATAACTTTTGGTGTCAGTTACATCAAAGCCAAACTTTACACCAGCGCTTTTAAGCATAGAGAAATCGCCTAAACGATTTTTACCAAACCGAAAATCATCGCCGATAATTAAATGCTTTACGCCAAGTTTATTAACCAATAAATCTTCAATAAACTGTTCGGCACTTTGACTGGCAAATTCATGATTGAAGTTGACACAAATTAACCGCTGTACACCTAACGTTTTCAGTAGCGTATATTTATCACGTAAACGGCTAAGCCTGGCAGGCGCCATTTGTGGATTAAATAACTCTTGTGGTTGTGGCTCAAATACTAATACCGCAGGGATCAAATTTAGCTGCTGCGCTTTTTCAACGAGAGCTTTAACCACTCTTTGATGCCCTAAATGCACGCCATCAAAATTACCAATTGTTAATACACAACCATTATGCGCGTCGCGAATATTGTGTATACCTCTAACTAGTTGCATTTATTGTATTAGTCCATTACTCAAAAAAGAGTTTATTTGCTTATTGAAAAACTGACGAATTATATCTCAGTGTGAGTTAATAATCAGCACTTAAGGTAAAGATAGTTAGGAATTAATGGTTATTTTTCTAAACTTTTTTACGAGAAGGTTAAATTTGTTAACTTTTGGGTAAGTTTCCCTGACCAAAAGCTAACATTTAAACTTAAATTTAAGATGTTTTACTGACGAAGTGCTTTAGCCTTATTCCTAGAATGGCGCCACAAGAAAAGTAAGTTATCGCCCCTACGGTAATTAAATAAACTAATTTAAATACTTGTGCACTGAACGATAAAGTAAGCCATGCGTCAAAACCAGGCGATAAAAAGTAAATAGTCCCGGCCATAACTAACGCTGAAAAAATTAAACGTAAGATTACAAATAGCGTGCTTTTATCTATGTGGTAAATGCCGCGGTTACTTAAACCACGATAAAGTAGAAATCCATTTAACGTAGCAGATAACGCAGTGGCGATTGCTAAACCGACATAACCATAAAATGGCGCTAATATTAAATTAAATACCATATTTGCAGCCATGGCCTTTATGCCGATAATTACTGGCGTTTTAGTATCTTGGCGAGCGTAGTAACCCGGCGCTAATACTTTAATAAACATAAAGCTTAATAGACCACTTAAATACGCATAAAGTGCAAACGATACTTGCATAACATCATGCTCAGAAAATTCTCCGCGCATGAATAGCACCATAATTATTGGTTGCGCCAGCACCATTAAACCAGCCATAGCAGGCCAGCCCAATAAGCTTACAACTTTTAGTGCCCAATCAATTGTTGATGAAAATTCTTGTGGATTTTGCTTGGCATGCAACCTTGCCAAACTAGGCAAAATTACCGTAGCAATGCCTATACCAAACAACCCTAACGGGAACTCTAATAACCTATCGGCGTAATAGAGCCAACTAATAGAGCCAGTGATTAAAAAGCTGGCAATTAAGGTATCAAGTAATAAATTTATTTGCGTAACCGAAACACCAAATAGAGCAGGTACAATAAGCTTGCGAATTTTTTTTACGCCACCATGATTCCAGCCCCATGTTGGTTTAACTAAAACGCCAGCTTTTATCAAAAACGGTATTTGAAACAAGAACTGAGTTAAACCACCTAAAAACACGCCCCAAGCGAGCGCAAAAGCAGGCCGTTCAAACATTGGCGATAAATATATTGCTGCGCCAATAATACAAACATTAAGCAATACAGGCGTAAATGCCGCCGCGGCAAACTTACCTAACGTATTTAATATTGCGCCAGAAAGTGCGGTAAAACTAATAAACCATAAGTAAGGAAAGGTAATGGTGAGTAATGATGATGCTAAATCAAATTTTTCGGCATTAGGACCATCATATAACCAGTCAAGAAACCAGCCAAAACCAAATAGTGCAACAAACATCGGAGTAGCTATCATGCCAACGAGTGTGACAATAGAAACCAATACACCTAACGTTCCACTTACTTTAGAGATCAGTTCTCGGGTTTCATTGGTACCATTTTTTTCATCAAGCTCTTGGTACTCACTAAGCACAGGTACAAATGCTTGTGCAAATGCCCCTTCAGCAAAAAGACGACGGAGAAAATTAGGAATTTTATTGGCAAAGAAGAAAACATCAGCACCTACTCCAGTTCCAATTTTGTCAGCGATTACAACATCACGAACAAGACCTAAAACTCTAGAGATAAGCGTCATAAAGCTGACGATAAGCCCTGATTTAAGCAATTTCTTACTCAAAAATGATACTCCATTGTTATTTTTATTAGTTTTTAGCAAATAATCACTGAGAACCTTAGTCCTCAGCCATTATTAATGTTATCATCTTCTTCTTTGAATGCCCTCGAAAAACCGCATTTTTTGTTAAAAATTTAATTATTGAGTAATAATTCGATAAATAGTTTGACATCAACCGGAAAAAAAGGCATATTTCGTCGCCTTAAATTATGGCTATATTATTTTATTTTTAGGAGTCCACCTTGGCTAACTCAAAGTCTGCTAAGAAGCGCGCTGTTCAATCAGAGAAGCGTCGCCAACACAATGCAAGTCGTCGCTCAATGATGCGCACTTACTTGAAAAAAGTTATCGCTGCTATTGAAGCTGGTAACAAAGAAGAAGCAACTAAAGAGTTCTCTATTGCTTCTCCAATTTTAGACCGTTACGCAAGTAAAGGTTTAATTCACGCAAACAAAGCTGCCCGTGTTAAGAGCCGCTTAAATGCTAAAATTAAAGCTCTTTAATTAGAACTTAAATTTTACATTTTAAAAACCGGCTTCTGCCGGTTTTTTTGTACATGGATGTACAGTATTTAGCGGATGTAGGACGCATGGAGCTATTTGTTTTTAACGTCCGAATAAATTCGGACCAACCAGAAAATTAGGTTGGCGTGAATTTTAAATCATGGATGATTTAACTTAGAATTGCCATGGATGGTCTAAATTCTGTATTCGCGCGTTAATGACCATCGTTACGTCCGAATAAATTCAGACCAACCAGACAATAAAAATGGCGCTTAATAGCGCCATTTTTGTATTTAAGATTTAATAAATTATTAAACCGAAAACGGATATTTGATAGGGTCGTGGTGTTCGTACCCTATCACCTCAAAGTCATCCATAGTTACCCAAGTTTCTAAATCTTCTAATGACTTAATCTTTGGATTAATACGAAGCTGAGGTGATGCAAATGGTTCGCGTTTTAACTGTACGTTTTCCATTAAATCTAACTGATCTTCGTAAATATGGGCATTAACAATTTTGTGATAAGCAACGCCAGCTTTATTACCGGTGATTTGCGCCATAATCGCTAAGAATGCAAAGACTTGAATTTGATTAAAATTAAGACCTAACGGCACATCACAACTGCGTTGGTAACTATTTAAATATAAAGTTCCGTCAAGTAGTGAGAATTGATGCTGGAACATACATGGACGTAAGCACCCCATATGAAACTCACCTGGATTATAAAAGCTGATGATCTCGCCTCTATCATCAATTCCTTTACTTAAATTATCAACAACCTTTTTAACTTGATCAACATGGCCACCATCTGGTTTAGCCCATGCTCTGCCCTGTACTCCATAAACACGGCCCATGTCATCTTCACCTTTACGATGAGGATTATTCAACCAAGCTTCGTTCTCATTGGCATTGGCATTCCAAGTAGGTGTACCTAATTCACGAAAATCAGCAGCATTATCATAACCTTTGATGTAACCAAGCAACTCTGCAATAGCGGCTTTATAAAAGCTTTTACGAGTTGTAATGATAGGAAGTTCATTCTTACCAACTTGGTATTCTAAATCGGCATTGATCAGGGTTAGACAGCGCTTACCTGTGCGCTCATTACTTACCCATGTACCGTCATCGATAATACGTTGACATAAATCTAAATATTGTTTCATTTTGCACTGCTCTTATTCTTTTTCGTATTATTAACAATCTGCTGACTATTGTTTAATCCCCAAACAATCATTCCGACTCCAATTATCACCATAGGCAATGAAAGCATCTGCCCCATTGAAATGAAACTGAAATAAAATCCTAAATGAGCGTCTGGCTCACGGAAAAATTCAATTATCATTCTAAACAAGCCATAACCGGCCAAGAACAAGCCACTAGCAACACCTGCTGCTTTAGTCTTTTTACCAACAAAGTAAATAATAAGAAACAGCACTACACCTTCTAAAAAGAATTCATATAACTGTGATGGATGACGTGCTAAGCCAAGTCTGTCAGTTGGAAATACCATTGCCCATGGAACATCCGTTTGACGTCCCCATAATTCAGCGTTAATGAAGTTGCCTATTCGGCCAGCCCCTAAACCGAGCGGCACTAAAGGCGCGACAAAATCGCCAACTTGTAAAAAGCTTTTCTTTTCTTTGCGAGCAAAAAATGCAATTGCGGTAACAACCCCAAGCAAACCACCATGGAATGACATTCCGCCGGTCCATATTTTAAATAGATAAAGAGGATCGCTGAGGAAATAATCGAAGTTATAGAATAATACATAGCCAATTCGGCCACCTAATATCACACCTAAAAAACCATAAAACAGTAAGTCACTTACTTGGTCTCGAGTCCATAGGCCATTACTTTTATCGGCAGCTTTATTAGCAATTACCATTGCTAAAATAAAACCGATTAAATACATGAAGCCATACCATCGAAGGGCGATAGGTCCGATTGAAAATATAATAGGGTCAATAATCGGAAATTGAATTGCAGCAAGGGTCATAAACGATCCAGTGTTAAATCATCATTTTTAATGCTACTAAAATTAAGAAAGCAGCAAAAACTTTTTTTATTGTTTTAACCGGTAGTTTGTTGGCGAGCTTCACCCCGTAACGCGCCAAGATTGTTGACGTAGAGGCGATACCTAACACTGCCGGCCAGTAAATATAACCTAAACTCCACTCGGGAAGATTTGGATTACCAAGACCAGCAATCATAAACGCCATTGTGCCAAAAAGCGAGACAATCATGCCACATGCTGTAGAAACACCTATGGCATGTAATAAATTTACTCCACAGTAGGTTAAAAACGGTATTAGAACCGCCCCGCCACTGATCCCCATCAAACTAGCAATAACTCCGGTTCCGCTGGCAACCGCTTTTAAAACGTTATCTGAAGGCAAATCTCTATGCACGGTTTGGCGTATAGAAAACAGCATGTATGTGGCTAAAGAAATAACAAAAGTGGCAAAGATAGCAGTAAGTGTACTGGTTGGTAATAAATCAGCAAGATTAGCACCAACAACAGCGCCTACTGCGACAAACACCAATAATTTTTTAGTCATTTTCCAAGGTATATTACCCGATTTATGATGATTAAATGCGGCACTGCTGGAAGTTACAACAATTGAGGCAAGAGACGATGCCAACGCAATTGGCATAACAATATCAGCATGTATGCCTAGTGTAGGCAAAATTATGATCAAAACAGGAACAATCACCAAGCCGCCACCAATACCTAACAAACCAGCTAAAAAGCCGACCAAGGTACCTAGTAACATACATATTAGAAAAACTGATAAAAACATTAGAGACTCTATTTAGTTAGAGTATTAATTTTAACCCTAAATAGATGAAAATACTTATTAATTTAATAGAATTGGTATTTATTACTTACCTGCTCGTACAAATCCACCTAAACCAAGCAATTCTAATTGCTCATTAAGGTAATTATGCACCTGTTTGGGTGTCGTTAACATTAGACAATGGGATAGTATTAATTGTGCTTGTTTATAATCCAAATGACGCAAAACCCATTTAATTCTGGGAATATTATGAGCATTCATACTTAATTTATCATACCCCATAGCAAGTAATAACAGCGCACCGCCAGGTTCACTGGCAAGCTCACCACATAAACTTAACTCAATTAATTCAATTTGCGCTTGTTCGGCAATTTGATTTAACGCTCTAAGCACTGCAGGATGATATGAGTCGAATAAAGGCGCAACTCTAGAGTTGTTTCTATCTACAGCCAGAAGATACTGGGTTAAGTCATTACTGCCCACAGAAAAGAAGTCTACTTTTTTAGCAAGCTCTGACAACTGAAAAATAACGGAAGGAACTTCAAGCATTATTCCAACCTTAGGTTTAGCCACCGGTACTTCACTTTCGTTGCTTACTTCAAAGTACGCTTGATTAATCAACCGGATAGCATCATCGACTTCTGTTGTACCAGAGACCATAGGCAACATTATTTCTAAATTGCCTAAACCAATATTTGCCTTAAGCATTGCACGCACTTGCACCAGAAAAATTTCAGGATGATCGAGAGTAATACGAATGCCACGCCAACCTAAAAATGGGTTATCTTCACTTATAGGAAAGTACGGTAAAGCTTTATCACCACCGACATCTAACGTACGCATAACAACAGGCTGTCTTGGAAATGAGTTCAATACTTTTTTGTACAATACAACTTGTTCTAACTCCGATGGAAAACAACTACGCTCCATAAATGGAATTTCTGTACGATATAAACCAATACCTATAGCGCCATTTTTCATCGAATTATCAAATTCAGCCCCTAAGCCTGCATTTAATAACAGCTCGATAGATTTTCCATCTTTGGTAATTGCAGGAAGATTAATGACCTGTTTTACAATTTCTTGTAGTTCATCTTCTTCGCGCACTAAGTGTTGATATTCGGTCAAAGTAGCAGTATCTGGCGATAAGAAAATTTCACCCGAATAACCATCAACAATAGCGTGTTTATGCCAAAAGCTTGCTAAAGGAATACTACCCACGCCCATAATGGCAGGAATGCCTAGAGCTCTAGCCAAAATCACAGCATGAGAGTTAGTAGATCCTGATAATGAAACAATCGCTTTTAAGCCTTTATGCTGATACTCAGCCAATAATGAAGCGGTGACCTCTTGAGCCACTAAAATCATATTTTCGGGGAAGTCGGGCTTATTACTATCTTCCTGTTGTAAATGAAATAATACTCGATTACCAAGATCTTTTATGTCAGTAGCTCGTTCGCGAATATAGAGATCTTCTACTGACTCAAATTGCATGACGTATTGATCAATGACCAACTTTAAAGCACTTTGAGCATCCCAACCTGAATTTATTTTTTCGAGAATTTCATCGCGTAGGCTGGTGCTTTCTAGCATATGCTCATACATTTCAAAAATATCAAGGGCATCTTCAGGTATGGCACCTTGCATACGGCTACTCATTTGTCTGAGGTCGCGTTTTGTTTTAATTACAGCATGCTGAAAAAATTTTGTTTGAGAGCTCGATTGATATACTTTGGTTAAACTAACACTGCTTAACTGTGCTTTAGGATAACTGACATAAAAATTACCAATAGCTAAACCTGGAGAGCCAGGAATCCCCTGAACATATTGACGATTTTGTTGTTTGGTATTCCTACTTAAAATGCCCTTCGTTTCAGCATTGGCGATGGCAATGGCCAATTGGGCGGCAATAGTAACAAGAAAAGCTTCTTCATTTTCATTGAATTCACGTGCTTGTTTTTGTTGAACAGATAATATGCCTAACACACGTCGTTGATGAATAATGGGGGTACCTAAAAAGGCATTAAAGTCTTCTTCTTGCACTTCTGGGGCTTCTTTAAAACGAGGATGTTGTTGAGCATTTGCGATGTTAATAGGCTCTTCTCGTTGACCAACTAGACCAACTAAACCTTCAGAAAAACCGACTGAAACTCGGCCTAATGAATCCTTAGCTAAACCATCAGAAGCCATTAACAGGAAATGTTCTTGTTCGTAGTCTGCTAAATAAACCGAGCAACATTCAGCAGCCATTGCAGCTTTTACTTGTCCAACCATATTCTGCAAGGCGGTATCAAGTTCGGGTTCTTGCCCGAATGCTAAAACAATTCTACGTAACGTGGTTAACATAAGCTCCTTTGCTCGTTGAATACTATTAAACGTTTATTTTAGTTGAAGTTTTTTCTAAAGATTAATCAGTATACCCTACTTTTTGATTATCTTAAAATGGCCAATTAAATGCAGCCAAAAGAATTATACGGCTCTAAAAAACAATAAAACCGTATAACTTACGTCATACGGTTTTATTTAATAAGTTATGTTACTAACTTAATTTACATAATGATCACTACCCAGTACGTCTTCTATTATCTCGACGGTGATGAGATCCACGGCGATGTTTATTTGGTTTACGCTCATTACCTTCTGCTTTAAATGGTGCTAAAGCAATAGGAGCAAACTCTTTCATTACTCTGCGATATACATCGCGTTTAAATGAAACCACCTGACGCACAGGGTACCAATAACTTACCCAACGCCAATCATCAAACTCAGGGTGACCTGAATGTAATAGATCTACTTCATCATCAGCACAAGTGAGTTTTAATAAAAACCACTTTTGCTTTTGGCCAATACACATGGGTTTACTCTCATGTCGAATTAACCGTTTAGGTAGACGATACCTAAGCCAATGCTTTGTACTTGCGATAATTTCCACTTGATGTGGTTTTAAACCAACTTCTTCATGCAGTTCACGAAACATGGTTTGCTCGGTTGTTTCACCTTCGTCAACACCACCTTGTGGATACTGCCAAGAATGTTGGCCATATCGCCTAGCCCAAAAAACCTGACCTTTACCGTTTGTAATCACTATGCCGACGTTGGCTCTATAGCCTTCGGCATCAATCACATGAACTCCCGTTCAATTTTTTACTATAAAATGATTGTTCCACAAACTTGCGCTACGAGCAAATAAACACTGAAATTAATTTTATTCTCAGTAGTTTTTGCGCATAATATTGATAAACAAAGATAACAAGCTCAAGCTATTGACCAATTACCGCCCAGAGACAGAACTACAACTTATAAAGCATGCACAAAGTATTGCTGGTTTAACCTTAGGTGAACTGGCTGCACAAGCAGGCGTTATTGTGCCCGAAAATTTGAATAGAGAAAAAGGCTGGATAGGTTTATTACTTGAAAAAATACTAGGAGCTAGTGCTGGTTCACTACCTATGCCCGATTTTCCAGATTTAGGTATTGAACTTAAAACGCTGCCAATTAATAGAGCAGGTAAACCGTTAGAAACCACATTTGTTTGTGTTGCGCCATTAAAAGGCATTACCGGAATGACTTGGGAAAAATGTCACCTTAAAAATAAACTATCAAAAGTTTTATGGGTACCGGTGATCTCAGAGCGTGATATCCCTATTCATGAGCGCGTAGTTTGCACGCCATTTTTATGGCAACCAGATCAACAAGAAGAACAATTATTAGCACAAGACTGGCAAGAGCTAACAGACATGATAGCACTTGGGCGAGTTGAACAAATTAATGCAAAATACGGACAAGTTCTGCAACTAAGACCCAAAGCGGCAAACTCTAGCGTGAAAACCCAAGCGTTTGATTCGCAAGGAAGGCCTTTTCAAACTCTACCAAGAGGGTTTTATTTAAAAATTCCATTTACGCAAATGTTGCTGAATAATCATTTACGAGTAAATTGATAATATAGAAACAAGGTACGAGAACGTTTATTCGCTGCTACGCAGCTTATCACTGGAGAAACGAAAAGCGTGGAAGGCACTATTATTAGGAAAAGGCATAGAGGGCACGAACCATTTAAAATAGTGTATTTAGCCAGTTCATTAAGTAATTAATTAGAGTTTATACACTTGAATTTCTTGGCTTAATGCCACTTTTTCACGGTTAGGTACGGTTATCCAATTGGTATTTGCTGCTTCTAAGCATACAAATTCATCTTCACCCTGCTGATGAATATCAGCCATTCCTGCGGCGATATCTATTCCTGGATTCCACAATACCCATTGTGCAGAATTTGATTTTTTAATTTCAATGGCACGTTTCCAACCTTTATCAAACATGGTCATTGTTGAATTGTGATAGTAAATTTTATCAATAGGGCCAGTACAATTAAATACATCGGCAGGAGCACAACCTTGAATTTGCTTTATTTTGTCATCAAAGCAAGCTGAATTTAAATCAGGAATTGCAATGTTTGCAGGGTTGCTTACACTGAAATAGCTATGTAAAGCGCTAGAAAATTGAAAATCCTTATGACTCAAGTTTTCAATTATTAATTGTTGACTAAATGTTGTAGAAAACATTAAAACTTGCTTCATTGTGAATTTATATGGCCATGATGAGGATTTGCTTTCTCCTTCAAGAATCAGTTCGACTTTGATCCCTGCAGAATTAATATCTATATCGCCTAATTGCCAAACACTTGTTCGTGCAAAACCATGGTTGCCTGCATTTTTGTATGGCCCAAACCAAGGCCAACAAATAGGAACACCACCACGGATTGCCGTACCATCTTGATATTGAGCCTTTTTACTTACCCAAAACACTTCATCATGACCTTTCGGCTGCCAACTTAATACATGGCCACCATGTAAAGTTAAACGTGCGGAGAAAAGATCGTGGGTAAGTAATAACTCTGAAAAGTTGTCGCTTAGTTTTGATTCAACAACTTCCCCATATTTATTTTTGATAAGGGTGTTGAACTCTGTTGTATTCACTTCAATTGGTAACAAGTTTTTATCCTAGAAAATCCATTAGGGATATATTTATCTATTCTTTATTTGGGTCTAATTGACCATTAGATTCATTGGCTGCTGTTTTTGCCGAAGATGCCTGAAGTTGTACCATTTGTACATCTTCAGAAGATGTGAGTTCTAATTCATTAAGTTTAACTGTTGGCTCAGCTTTAAACAATTCAAATTGATGCTTTGCTTTCTCCTGCGCCAACTTTTCTTGAGCAGCCTTTACTTCTGCTAATTCTTTTTGTTCAAGCTTAACTTGTACAAGTTTCTCATGAGCTGTTTTTTCTTGAGCAGCTTTTTCTTGTGCTAGTTTTTCCTGAACAGCTTTTTCTTGGGTCAGTGTATCTCGCGCTAACTTCTCTTGTGCGGCTGATACTTGTGCTAGTTTATCTTGTACAGCTTGCTCTTGAAGCAACTTATCTTGCGCCAATTTGTCTTGTGCTGCTTTTACTTGCGCAAGTTGCTCTTGCACAGCTTTTTCTTGTGCTAGCTTATCTTGTGCTAATTTCTCTTGAGCGACTTTTACTAAGGCTAGCTTAACCTGTGCCGATTTATCTTGAGCTGCTTTTTCTTGAGCTAGTTTCTCTTGAGTTGCCTTTTCTTGTGCCAACCTATCTTGATCTAATTTTTCTTGCGCTGCTTTTTCTTGAACCAACATATCTTGGGCCAATTTTTCTTGAGTAGCTTTAACTTGAGCTAGTTTCTCTTGAGTTGCCTTTTCTTGTGCCAACTTATCTTGTACTAACTTCTCTTGAGCGACTTTTACTAATGCTAACTTAACTTGAGCTGATTTTTCTTGTGCCAACTTATCTTGCTCAAATTTCTCTTGAGCTGCTTTTATTTGCGCGAGTGTTTCTTGCGCAGCTTTTTCATGGGCGAGTTTCTCTTGAGCTGTTTTTTCTAGAGCCAACTTATCATGTGCTAATTTCTCTTGTGCAGCTTTTACTAATGCTAGTTTCTCTTGAGTTGCCTTTTCTTGTGCCAGTTTATCTTGTGCTAGTTTATCTTCAGCAGCTTTTACTTGTGCGAGTTGATCTTGGACAGTTTTTTCTTGTGTCAGCTTATCTTGCGTCAATTTGTCTTGAACAATTTTTTCTTGTGTCAGCTTATCTTGCGCTAATTTGTCTTGAGCAGCTTTTACTTGCGCAAGTTCTTCTTGCACAGATTTTTCTTGGGCAAGCTTATCTTGTATCAACTTATCTTGAGCGGCTTTTACTTGGGCCAACTCAGCTTGAACAGATTTTTCTTGGGCAAGCTTATCTTGCATTAATTTATCTTGAGCTGCTTTGACTTGAGCTAACTCAGCTTGAGCAGATTTTTCTTGGTCAAGCTTATCTTGCATTAACTTATCTTGAGCTGCTTTGACTTGAGCTAACTCAGCTTGAGCAGATTCTTCTTGAGCCAACTTATCTTTCGCTAATTTTTCTTGAGCGGTTTTTACTAGTGCTAGTTCATCTTGAATAGATTTTTCATGTGCCAACTTATCTTGTGCAATTTTAGAAGATTTTATAGGTTCATCGCTTTCAGCTTTCGTTTCAGAAAGCACTTCAGGATCTTCCAATCCTTGAGCTTCTTGTTTTTGCAACCAAAGTTCACGCTTTTTCATCTCCACTTGTTCTAAATTAGCATAAGCTTTTTTAAAGTAGCTAGGAGACATGTCTATCGCTTTTTGGAAAAAGTACTCTGCCTCATCTAAGCGGCCTTCGAGCATAACAAAATAGCCTAAATCGTTATATGCATCATACTCACTCATTACCTGCTTAAAGGTTTTTATTGCACGATTGTATTGCCCTTTGCGAGCATAAATTAAGCCTAAATTACTCCAGGCCCTTTTAAGCGTTGAATCAAGATTAATAGCTCGACGATACTCTCTTTCGGCTAGAGTTAAATCTCCAGTCAGATAATATGAATAACCTAAATTAGATAAAATATTAGCGGAATTTTCGTTATAGGTAAGAGCTAATTTGTAGTAAATACGAGCTAAATCGAAGTTTTGGTGCATATCTTCAATTATGCCTGATACGTTATAAGAATTAATCGGTGACTCTTTATCAAGCGTATGATAATTGTTAAACTTTTCAGTACCCAATTCAGTTAAACGTTTTTGGTCTAATAAAATTGCTTTTTGCAAATGACCTTGGGCTTTTTGATACTGACGATTTTCCATTTCTATAACACCAAGAGCCTGGTGAGCAAGGATCAATGAATTATCGTTCTGTAACGCTTCGGTATAAGCACGAGTAGCAATGGTATTATTGCCTTGTTTGTCATGAATTCTAGCAATTCTATACAATACTTTGGCATTATTAGGTTCAAACTCTAAACACTGAATGTAGTAATACAACGCCTTGTCATTATCACCACGCTGCTCAGACTCCATTGCCTTTTGAAAGGCTTCTTCCATTGTTTTATTGGTAATTCCTGAGGTTTGGCCTTTTTCGCCAAACAAATCATTACGAGCATAGTTTTCTAAGTTCTCATCTGTTTCAGGTGTAGTTTCACACCCAAACAAAAACAGAATAGTGAACAGGGTTGAAATTATTGTTATTTTTTTATTAATTTTCATAATGTTTCCTAAAATGCTTGATCCCATACCGCCATAACTTTAAGTACTGCAGGCCCTATTGCGACTATAAAAAATGAAGGCCAGATACAAACCATCATAGGAAAGACCATTTTC
This sequence comes from Thalassotalea psychrophila, assembly GCF_031583595.1. Lineage (NCBI taxonomy): Bacteria > Pseudomonadati > Pseudomonadota > Gammaproteobacteria > Alteromonadales > Colwelliaceae > Thalassotalea > Thalassotalea psychrophila. Next base: position 1,145,613 of record NZ_CP134145.1, on the reverse strand, counting down.
ACCCCAACCTTAGCTGCTTTTTCTTCGGCTTCTTGTAAACGTTTATCGCGATATTCTTCAGAGTAAATCCTCAAAGTATCAGCGATACCAGTACCAAGCCTTAGACTTTGTACAATCACTGAATTTAAACCGCGAATATCCTCTAACCCTGTGCGCTCAGAGAATTCATGCAAAGCTTCCTGCATAGAAAATCCGACTCTAACTTTCGAACAAACTAAAGCCAATTCATGCGCCAATGCTGGATGTGCATATTCTAACTCTCGGCTAACTCTTTGAATCGCTTCTAATAAGCCTAGGCCAGATTCTGAACAAACGACTAATAAATCTAATGCATCAGGAAAAAATTTTCTAAGACTCTTCATCCGTCTTTTTGCTAAATAGGTTAAAATAAACCCTGGCAGTAAATAAAAACCACCTAGAATAATTGCCACTAAATATATAGTCATAAATGGCGACAAATCAGGAAATGCTTGCATCGCAAAAATTGCAATTACACCACCTAATAAAAGTAAGAGCAATTTTAACGCGTTATAAACTTTTAAAGCATGGTCGGAGTGAAAACCAGAATGAATTAATAAACGCTTAGTTTTATCATCGCCAGCGAAAGTTCGCTGTAAAAAGGGCATTTTTTCTAATGAATGTTCAAGCGAATGAGAAAAATCCTCAGCAATACTGGAACCGCCTTTATTGCCATGTTGCAGCTTTTGCAATTGCTGCCGTATAGGAGAGTAAGCTCCTGAAAACATTAAACTTAAAGCTACAGAAAGAGTTAGACCTGCAATACCGGCTATTAAGTAAATAGCCCATTTAGCCTGTACAGGATCTTCGATGAAGCTATTAACTAGTCCTAATAAATAATCCATAATTAATACTCTATGTTAATGAGTTTGCTGATCCAAATTGTACCAACAACCATACCTAGGCCGCCCCACTTTAATAGTGAAATTCCTTCAGGACTTGTAAATAATTCACTCACATAATCAGGAGAACTCATGTATAAAAAAGCAAATAAAGCGAAGGGAGTTAATACTAATACCCAGGCAGATAACCTACCTTCCGCAGAAAGTGTTTTTACACGACGCTGAAATTTAAATCGTTGACGTATAACTCTAGAAAGGGTTTCTATTTTTTCAGCTAAGTTACCACCAGTTTCTTTTTGAATACTTACTGCACTGGCAAATGCCATAGCAGAAGTCGTCGGTACTCTATGCACGAAAGTTAATAACGCGGTTTTAATATCATTACCAAAATTAATTTGTTTAAACATTAAATCAAATTCGACGGCAAGTTCGCCTTCGGTTTCTTCACAGACAAGCTTTAATGCTTCTGAAAATGCATAACCCGCTTGTAAGCCTCTTTTTAAAACATCTAACGACTCTGGGAATTGTGTTTCAATTTTTTCTAGTCGATTAGCAATGTCTCTTTTTAATTTTAATTGAAACACGCCAATAACTAAAAACACTGAAATAAGAATAAAGAACGGATCTAAAGTCAAATTCCAAACTAAAGGTGCAACAATTACCGAAACCAGCACCATTAATAAAATATACTGGTGACCAAATAGCTTAGAGCCTGACATTTCTAGTTTATAGGATAACCCTTCAACAAAACCTATTTTTTCTATTTCAATAAATATTGGATTTAATTTAGACAATCGTTGATTTAAGACTAAATCTACCTGATGAGGATCTTTAATTGCTAACTCTTCTAAATGTTTTTTAAGTTGCTTAGTTTTAGAGCGCTGGGGGTTATATACTGATACAAATAGAGTCTGCGACATAAACAGAACAGCTCCGAAAACTAAAAGAAGAAAGGTTAATTCATTACTCATATTTCTCTCCTAAAAGTTCATCATATTTTTATCAAGGCCATAAATAGAATTAGGTAGAACAATCCCTTTAGCTTTGAGAGTTGTATTAAAGTTTGGTACGACCCCCGTAGGTTTAAACTCACCTAAAATATTGCCATCTTCATCTTTACCCTGTCTTTCAAAGGTAAAAATTTCAGACATGGTAATAATGTCTCCTTCCATGCCATTAATTTCTTGAACACTGGTGATCCTACGGTGACCATCTTCATGTCTTTGTAATTGCACCACTAAATCAATCGCAGAAGCTATTTGAGAGCGAATATTTTTTACCGGCATATCAAAACCAGCCATACATACCATATTTTCTAAACGCCCAAGTGCATCTCTTGGATTATTGGCATGTAGTGTCGTTAGAGAGCCCTCATGACCGGTATTCATTGCGGTAAGCATATCAACCGCTTCAGCGCCCCTAACCTCACCGATAACAATTCTATCAGGCCTCATACGAAGGGTATTTCGAACTAAATCACGTTGAGTAACCTCCCCTGCGCCCTCAATATTGGCTATGCGAGTTTCTAAACGAACAGTGTGAGGTTGTTGAAGTTGTAATTCAGCAGAATCTTCAATGGTAATAATTCGTTCATACTCAGGAATATAACCAGAAAGTATGTTTAGTAGCGTTGTTTTACCGCTACCAGTACCACCTGAAATAAGCACATTCATCTTGCCAAGTACCACCGCCTCAATCAGCTGGCCAATTTCTTCACTCATTGAGCCTAATTCAATTAATTGCTCTGCTTTTAGTTTTTCAACGGTAAATCTACGAATAGATAATGTTGGGCCATCTAGCGCTAAAGGAGGGATAACAGCATTTACACGAGAGCCATCTTTTAGTCTGGCATCGACCATAGGTGAAGATTCATCAATGCGACGTCCAACACCAGATACGATCCTATCGATAATATTAAGTAAGTGACTATTATCATAAAATTGTACCGGCACTTTTTCTAATTTACCGAAACGTTCAATAAAAATACTGTCAAACCTATTCACCAATATATCGGATATTGTCGGATCACAAAATAGGGTTTCTAATGGACCTAAGCCCAAAATTTCATCAATAACAAGTTTAATTATTTTTTGTCTAACGACTAAATTTAGTGGCTTTGAAACTTCATTTAATAACTGATTTGTTATTTCACTGATTTGTTCTTTGGCTTGATTGTCATCCATAGTTTCAAGCACAGCAAGATCTAGCATTTTTAACAGTTTGCCAAATATTTGCTGCTTTATTTCTAAATCCTGTGGATTTAAAAAGTCATATTGAGAGTCATCTTGTTTTTTTAATAATTCCATTATGATTTACCCGTTAACCTAGACCACAAACTTTTTGTTTTAGGCAATATATCAATATTGCTAGCATTTATTTGCTGAGCAATGATTAAAAATTCTTTTTCTAATTGCTTAAATTCTGATAATTCGTCAATACTTTTGCCTAAATCGGTACAGGCACTAGCTAATTGATAATCGTTTGAAATTGTAAAGACCGATTCTACACCAACAGTATTTTTAATATCATCGGGGGTGATAGTGCTAAATTTAGTAGAATACCTATTAACGATAATGCTAATTTTTTCCGGTGCGATTCCCATAATATTATGAAGTTGCTCAACCAGTGCTTTCGCTTCTCGAATACTAGAAATGTTTTGTTGAACAACCACCATAATATGCTCTGATGATTCAAGAATGGGAATTGAAAGTGAGTCTATTCCTCTTGATAAATCTGCAATAAGTAACTTGAAGTTTGCTCTAACCTTGGAGAATAGTTGGCTTATTTTATTTTGATCGATATGAGCTAAGCGATTTATCTGTGAATAAGCTTTTACTGGCAATAAACTTAAATTTTCTTTTTTACTCATCATGCTTTGTATAGCGGTAGCATCTAATTCTTTAATATCAGCTAACGCATCATCTAAATAATAATCAGGTTGCAAATTTAAACTATCTGCTAACGTGCCGTGTTGTAAATCTGCATCGATCATCACCAGCTCATCTTTGCTATGGTTACTAATAATTTGCCCAACAGAGCTGGCAATAAAGCTTGCACCAGAGCCACCTTTGCCATTAATAATAGAAACTACGGGGGCTAAATTTACTTCTGTTTTTAACTGTGATGCGACTTCTGATATAGCAGGGACAAGCTCAACTTCCGCAGTAGATAAAGGCACAATATCTTTGATAGATAGTTGAATAGATTTTCTTAACAGTTTTTGTGGTAGGTTATCACCGACTATTAAAATGTTAATTCCTGCATTACTAATTTTCTCCAGGTTGCTAATTGTTTGTAGCTCATCACCAGTATAAACAACTACAGCTACCTGAAAATCTTCCGTAATAAATGTGACCTTCTTTTCTATAATTAAATCTAGATTTTTTACAGGTAATAACAGTTCTTGAGTGGCAGATTCTACCTGAGGATCGTCACAAACCAATAATAACTTAATTAGGAATGGTAATGACATTGAGCGCCTTTCATTTTTGTTTTCATTATTACTATGAACATTTGAATACGATTTAATCGAGTTAAGTTCAATTTTATCTTCCATAATGGAACCCTCTTACTCTAAGTATATGTTTAATTACGAACAATCTGAATCTCCCCACCTTGTAGCTCCAAGGCTTTCTCTGGGTAATACAGTCGTAAAACTTGGGGAATTTAAAGTTAAAAACAATCCTGGGATCAATAGTTGGTGTTGATAACCTGTAATTGAAACTTTGACTAACCTGATTTGATTTGGGGTGTTCTGTGGAAAAACTGGTGGGTTGGCATCAGGGCTTCCCTCCAAATCTAATATAGAACCAGAAAAGTCCATATATTTTATTTCAACATTATCCATAGTTAAATTATGTAAAAATTTTTCTGAAAAACTTGCTGAATTAGCTACATTGCTATCAAGTACACTATTCATAACCACAGGGCAAACAACGGCCAATCTTGCACCACGGCGAGACACCTCAGTTAAAATATTCCAAGTTAACATTAATCTCGCAACTTCAATCACACTAAAAAAAAGTAAAAAGAATAAACTACCTACAATTGCAAACTCTACAGTGTATACACCAGTATTTTTTGGCTTTTTATGATTTCTAAAAAAGTTGCTCATAATGCTCTCATACTATAATGAACAGTAAGCGGAAAATTTAAATTAAAACTTTTACTTGTTACAAATGATGGTAATAAATCGGAATATATAGGCTCCCAAAAATAAGTAACTGATACAGTAATATATTCAGTTGTATCATTGACAAGAATATTAAAACTATAAACATCATCAATTCTATAAGTTATATTTTTCCCTGCTGTTGTGGTGTCTAGCACCGCACCTGAATTTGATAATGAAGGTAAAATGCTATGCGAACCATTAAAGTCCCCCCCAGTTAGAATAGCATTAGCATTTAAGGCTATATCATCATTTATATAAATGTTATTGCTTATGGGTCTTGCATTGTTAATAAGGTACCTTGATGTGTCCCTTACAACCTGATTTAACGTATTGTACTGATATAAAAGGCGAGAAAATTCAACTATTACAAACACTAAAAATAGTAAAATTGGCAAAATTAATGTTAGCTCAATAGCTGCTAATCCTTTTTGCCTATTAGGTGTAGTTTTTATAAATGACATCATTATGAATCACTACTACTAGGAACATGATATAAAACAATAGTGTAAGGACCTGGGCTATTTATAGAGTCAACTACAGGAATCCCTACAGCGGTACACTCCTTGGTAAATTCACCAATAATAAAACTTTGCTGCCCTCCATTATCAAGATCTTGGGTTAAAAAGAAACAACCAGAGCCAACATATTTAGGAACTTCGAGACCATTTGCAGTTCCATCGCACTCTGCGATAACAACATTTAAAATTCTTCGTTCATCTGCGCCTCCCGGTTCAATTGTTGAACCTGTATTAGGAGAGGAGCATTGTTCTCCACTTAGCAAACTTGCATCTAAATATTGGTTATAACTATAAACTCCTGTCGGAAAAATAAGATCTCCAAAAGAATCATATTCAAAGATGGGCACACCATTATCATCATATTCAAAAACAGGATTGTTATCTGAATCAACTAATTTTCCATCTTCTAAATCTAATCTCGCTCCTTGGCAGGTATTAATATCTGGAGGATAAATACCATCTTTGTCGCCAGGTACGGTTGAAGTACCAAATCGTGTATTAAGTCCTTGTAAAGAAGGTCCGACCTTATTACCAGGAGCCGTGGTAAGTCCCTCATCAACATTCAAGCAAACTTCACCATTTGACAAACCAGCTCCAGCCATAGCCGTCCGAATATCGGCTCCTCCATGATTATCGGCTAAGTTTAATAATTGGAAGTTACCAGAGCCAACTGCACTTTCTTCGCCAGAACCAATTTTCATTACAGTCAATTCATTGAGGTTGTAGCCAAAAAAAGAATCTGTCGGATATTCTAGAGGGGTAGCTGAGTAATCAATTGGTTTTGAACAAACCATCATTGGTACTAAGTCGCTATAACAGTCAACTAATGCGGTACTAGGTCCAGCTAACGCGGTTGCTGAAACTTCTTTATTAAAACTAAAAATTTGCGCCAAAAAATTATTAAGTTCAACACCAGATATGGTTACTTTTACATAACGGTTAATATCTTCGTTTACACCTATACCAACAGCGGTAAAAGGCTCTGGTTTTTCTGAAAACTCTACTATTACTGAATCCATAGTAGTTATTGATGAGTTCAGTTCATGATAATCTGCATACCCTAAATTTAAGGCTGTGATTGCTTTCGCTGCAATTATTGCCGAATTATGAGTTCCACCATCAACTAAATCTTTAGCTGCATTTAATGCTGCTGTATCTACAATATTTTGTAATCTGGTTTTATTTAAAAGTAAATGCCCACCATCTAACGCTAATGCAGCCATAGCAAAAAGAGAAAAAAGGCCAATAGTAAACATCACTAAAATACTGCCTTGTTGATTAAACATACTTTGAGTTTTCATAAAAACCTCTAACTAACAATTAGTTGCCTGACCCACCTGACCCCGATTTTATAAGGTGTTGAGCATTGGTACTTGTTTGTCCCTCTGATGGAGCAACACTAGAGCCTTGATAGCTAGTAACAACTTTTTCACCATATTTACCATCTAAATCATTAACTATGCCCTCATTATTTTCTGGAGCCATAGGATCTAAAATTTGTTTTTCATTAATTTTAGCAATCGATTCTGTAATTGGATAAGGGTCGTTAGAAGAACATCCAGAAATGATTAATAGAAGCGAAAATGTTTTTATTAGATTTTTCATGGTTTTATCCCTCTTCACCAGTAGTTAATTCATGACCGTATTTTTGCTGAGTACCGCCATTATCGGGTAGCATCTCTTCATTACTATCCTCAATTTGATTTGGTGAGTTTGGTTCATCCTCAGGTCTTTCTCTTGGCGTCATTTTACCCATTAAGTAAAACTCCATATCTGATACCGGTACAAAATTATCGGTTGGTAGTTCCATCCCTTTTTTATTAAATGGACGAACTAACCTTGGTGTAACCATAATGACTAATTCTGACTGGCCCTTAACAAACTCCTGGCTACGAAATAACTGCCCTAAAATTGGAATGTCCCCAAGACCTGGGATTTTATCGACGCTTTCACGTAGTGTGTCACTTATTAAACCGCCGATGGCAATTGTTTGCCCATCGCCAAGCTCAACTGTTGTTGATGTAGTTCGTTTAATAATTGAAGGGACAACAAAAGCACTACCTGAGCCGTCAGGTCTAATAGTTAGTGAATTTGAATTACTTAGCTCGCTGACTAACACATTTAAACTTAAGTTTATTTTTCCTGAGTCGAGAATTGTAGGAACAAAACTTACGCCTACACCAAAATCTCTATATTGAACGCCTGTGCCTGAGCTGCTTCCCCCTGCGGTAGGGATTGGTACTTCACCACCTGATAAGAAATCTGCTTTTTGGCCACTTAATGCGGTAATATTAGGCTCTGCTAATATTTTTGCCAACCCATGCTGTTTTGCTACATCAAAGGCAAAATTTAACAACATATCGCCATCTAAATATGAACCGAAAAAACCTCTTGAAATGGTCGGGCTAACGCCAATGGCATCAAACAAATCTCCACCAGAAACAATCCCACCAGAGCCGTCTGTTCCATCAAAACGCAATAACATTTTTGAATCTAACCTACGGGCAACTTCACTTTGAACCTCAGCAACAGTGACCTCCAACATTACTTGTTGGCCACCACCCACACTTAGCATATTTAACACTTCACTCTTTGCTGAACCGCCGCTCGCTGCTTCTGCATATGCCCTCGCGAGCTCCATGGCCATATTCATTTTAGTTAATGATGAAGATTGGCCACTTAGTACTAGTTGACCCTGTGAGCTTTCAACACCAATTTTTTCTTTTGGTAGGTAGTGATAAAAACGCTCTCTTAGGCCGTTCAAATCATGGGATACTTCAAGATTAAATAAATCAACAACCTTGTCGTTTTCATCCCATATGATCACGTTAGTATGACCTAACGTTTTACCTACAACATAAAGTTCGTCTTGGCGTAATACTAAAATATCGGCTATATCCGGGTTACCAATTGAAATGCGATGAATAGGATGCTTCATTTTTAAATTTCTAGATTTAAAAATAGGAACCTTTATTGCATTTGCTTCTTTTTCCGTTGGACCACCAGCAACTGCATTATTGTTTATTGCACTATTTATAAAAATAGTTAACGTTAATACAAATAAGAGTCCTACATTATAATTTTTCATTGTTGTAGTCCTTGTCTAATTATTTGAAACTTGTACAGATTCTTTTTCAATACCGCGAATAATTTCAACTTTGTTTCGACCTGTTAATGAATTAACTGCAACAGTTTGAGTTTCTGAACTCGCCTCTTTTGCTGCTTGTTCGAATGCTTTCTCATCTTGTTCGGGATCAAAAAGTGCTACTTCTGCTTTATCATTAGGGTTTCTTAAAGCGAGTTGTAAGCTGCCTTTATTTTGCGCACTCATTAATGTTTCTGCCTGTTCAAGCGTGACTTCTAGAGTTACAGCCCGTACGATCTGCGGTTTGTTTTCATCATTTGAAGCTCTTTGATCTACTGCTAATATTTTTATGTTTGACAATACAACTTCTGTATTAGCTGCGCTTTTACCCCGATAAGTAATTAAAATGTCAACGGTATTGCCAGGTAATATAAACCCTGACACTCCAACAACATCATTTACTCTTATCGAAACAGCACGCATATGCGGACTTATCAAACTTGCTAGTGAGCTTCCTTCACCTTTTTTAGCGATACGTTTGGTATGAAGTATATCGCCATTATATAATTTGCTTTTAGCAATCATGCCCGTTGCATCTTCAAGCCTAGTTACGGCTCCTTCTGGGACCATTGATTCTGGAATTGTTTTAACGGTTAAATGCTTTGCTTCAATAATGCTTCCTGTTTGCAACGCAGCATTGACCGTTATCACTTGTGCCTGACCGACTTCAACGGTTTGTGATTGATTTTTATCAAGCCAATTCTTAGCAAGGAATACAGCTCCTAAACCAAAAACGATTGAAAGTAATATAAATACAGCTACATTCTTGTTCACAAAATCTCCTTATTCGCTAAACATTATTAATCCGTACCGCTTACTTAACGAAATAACTATGCCAGGCAAAGTCTAATAATTCTTTAGTTATCGTCGACTCTAATTGCTTAAATTTAATTTGATCGCTGACAATAGAAATCAAATCTCGAGGATAACAAGGAAGGAATTTACGGTTATGCATTTGATGCATGTGCTCTACTAAATAATCAAACACTGCCATCTCGCATAACAAGTTATATTCAATGCATTCTTTAAACCAAATTTCTTGATATAACTCTTTAGTTAATTGTTCAAACTCAACTTTATAACCAAGCCTTCTCAAAAATGCTTCATCAACTAAATCAGTCGGTGTTAAGTTAGTTGAAAATAATAAAAGTAGCTCAAACGGTAATTCAAAATGAAGGCCTGATTGCAGAGAAAGAAAATCTCTACGCTCTTCTAAAGGAATAATCCAACGGTTAAACAGCTCTTTCGGGGTGATTTTTTGACGACCTAAATCATCCAACAATAATATGCCGTTGTTAGCTTTAAGCTGTAGAGGTGCTCGGTAAATTTTTGAGGCTTTATCATAGCGAACTTCAAGCATATCTGCCGATAGTTCACCGCCGCTAACCACTAAAGGGCGTTTACATAACAACCAACGAGGATCAAAACCAGAAGCTATTTTTAATACATTTTCTTGTATTGGCTGCTCAGATAGTTGATGAATTTCTGGGTCAAACACTTGCACAATTTCATTATTTACTTCGATTGCATGTGGTATCAAAACTTCACCACCAAACACTAAATTTAAATGACGGCAAAAGAAACTTTTACCGGTACCTGCAGCACCATATATTAATATTGGTTTAATAGAATTTAATGATGGTCCGATTTTTTCAATCAGTTCATTTGAAAAGGTTAAATCTGCAAAAATAGAATTAATATCATCATTGGTGACCACCTGATCGCGGCTAGTTTGTTTTAAGCAAATTTCAGTGTATTGATCTAAAGGAATAGGAGCAGGACCAAGGTAGCCATTTTTTAACAGCGCTTTGTCTGCTTGTAAGTCACCTATTGAACTTAAAGTAAAACGCATTTGTTCACTTGCACTTTGTGATACGTTTTCAACCCAAGACTTAGCCTTACATATATCAATAAGCTCTTGAATAATTGAACCACTAATACACAGCTTTGTTGATAATTCTTTTAATGTTAAAATACCCGCGTTTTGCAGATGCTTTAACATTAATTCAATTACTAATGTTGTTGATAAGCCAGTTTCTAAAACTGTTTGAGGAGTTGGTGCTATATCTAGAAAGTCAAGTTCTTTACTGAAATGAACTTTTTCACTGCTTACATTTTCTGCAACACTTCTAGTTTCGACTGCATCTTTTAGTGGAAAATCAATAGAGCCATCTTCAACCTTACTACCTTCCTCAGCATCGAAGTTTATTTTATTATTAGAACCTTCAGTTAAATCATCAACTTTAGTAACTTCGTTACTTTCACTCTCTGACGGTTTTTTATTAAATTTAAATAAATTCATGACGATACCTTAAATATGCACTAAGAGAAAAACTGATATCTAAACGTTGAAATTGCAAATAGTATTTCTTCATTTTGGCTACATGCCCAAAGCCAACCTATTGCTAACGCTGGAGCATAAGGTACTCGAAGAGCTGCTGCTTCACCAGCACTAGGCTTGAAATACTTCTTAACATAAAAACACTGGTAATAACGCACTAAAGTAGCCTTAACGCCCTGCCAACCGGTTTTGTATAAAACTAAAACTAGACTAGTTACCCCTCCAGCGATAGTCGCGTATGCAACTGACCAAGCAATTAACTCAGGGCCGGTGATAACACCTACCGCCATCATTAACTTTACATCTCCTGCGCCTAACACTTTAAAATAAAAGGCAGGAAACAAAATGATAAATGCTGTCAGTAAACCTAACAATCCATTTAAACCACCGGCCCAACCGAAAAACATAAACTGAACGGTAAAACCGATGGCGACAACATACAAACAAAGTATATTTGGGATTTTTTGAATACGAAGATCAAAATACAGTGCTAGGAAAAATGCTAAAGCAATAATCCCTAATAATATAAGTTGCGTATGTTGCGTATCCAAAATCACAACTTAATCACTAACAAGGGTTTGCTACCCCGTTTACAGCTCCATTAAGACAGGTGATACTATCTTCAGCGGCATCCCCTAATAAAGTGAAAGCTCCAGCAGCTACACCTGCCACCAAACTACCAGCAACAGCATACTCAACAGCGGTTAAACCGCTTTCGTCTTCAATAAATCTTTGTAAGATATTCATATTTTAGTCTTCCTATTCTATTACATTCAAAATTCTTCAATGCTTACTTTTAACCACAATCAGAGGTGCCACTTACGCCAGCATGGCCACATAACACCTTTATTTGCGAATCCACTGAAAGGCCTAAAGTCGAAAAGGCTGTAACTAAGCCGCCAACGACTAAACTACCAGCAATTGCGTACTCAACCGCAGTCAACCCTTCTTCGTCTTCAATAAATTCTTGAAATAAATTTTTTAAATTTCTCATCTGAAATGACTCCATTTTTATTTAATTCAGCTAGGAGAGCCGATTGTTGCTGCTCCTTGCCAGACTTGTTTCTAAAACCTTACAAAATATGTATTTATTTAGGAACGAATTAAAAGATTAGAAGTTATTTTGTGAAAGGGTTATCACAGGATTGCTATCTGTTGCATGAAATTGCGTTAGATATGAATTTTTATGATCAAGGTCGTAAATGTCTGGTGACAAACGTAATTTTCCTTTCTCATTTATCCAGGCGGTTTGATAAGTAATGTAAACAGGTAGTGGGGTTTTAAGTGGAAGGTTTGTTGTTTTACCAGACTCAATAACCTTATGCATTTTATTAAGGTGTGATGATTTATCAGCTTTAAGCAGGTATTTAGCCAGTAAGCTCGCATCTTCCAACCTTATACATCCATGGCTTAAAGCCCTGTTACTTTGTCTAAATAACGACTTTACAGGCGTGTCATGAAGGTACACTGAATAGTTATTTGGAATATTAAATCGGTAATAACCCAATGCATTGTTTGCACCAGCAGCTTGCACTAACCGGTAAGATTGCAACAACTTACTTAGGTTTAGGCCTGGGTCATCAATCTCTTTGGTTACAATATTTTTCCAATAACCTTTTACTAATTGAAAGTTTTTCCGTTTTAACGATAGAAAGTCCTGTTGGTATTCAGGAATAAGTTCGTTGTTAATAATATTTCGAGTTGGTGTCCATGTAGGGTTAAGCGTAACTCGATTAATTTCAGTGACCATTTGTGGGGTTTGGTTTTCTACATCACCCACTATCACTTTCATTTGTACAGTTTGCTCACCATCTTCAATAACTGACAGCTGATAGCCAGGTATATTTACCAATAAATATTTCTCTGGCGGCATTTTAGGCAAGGTGAACCAACGCCACAGGTTAACTTGTAATTGTTTAATTCTTTTTTCAGGTTTTACTTTTAAAGCTGCATAAGTATTCGGGCCAAGTTTGCCATCAGCCTCTAAGCCATGACGACTTTGAAACTCTTTTAACGCTGCAACCACAACAGAGTCAAAAACATCTAAACGAGTTTTTGTTTGAGCTTTCCTAGGTAAATCTCCAAGTAACGTCAAGATTTGTCTAATGCCTTTAACTTGTTTATGGCTTTGGCCGAGCCTAGGTTTAAAGCTAGAGTCTAAAGAAGGCCAAGAATGTTGACTTAAAAATCGGTATTCTGAAATAGCTTTTCGTATATGTGATATTTGATCGTATGCAGGAATTAAAGACAGTAATAGTTCATCAGAAGCATCTTCATTAATAGCATTTAGTAATTCATATTTGGCATTAATTTGTTGCTTATAATTATTTGTCGAAACTTGAATTAGCTGTAAAAAACCTTTTGTTAACACCCTATCATGTTGTTCAAATTGATTACTTTTAAGGGCGTTAATCTTGATAAGGCTATGCCAACCTAAATCGGCTAATAGCCGATGCAATGAAAGGCCTGACAGAGTTAATCCTTTTTTATCAAACCATAGCAACTGCTTGTTGCTTTGTTTGATTAGATATTGGTATGGGCTTTGTCCCTTTGATAGCTCTATAGCCTGAATAGCTACAGTATGGTTATCATCTAAAGATTCAACTACCTGGGTATTTGCGTAAACAGTTATCGATAAAGGCAAAAGAGTCAGCAAGGCTGACTTTAATAATGTTAGGAAGTAGGGATGGGTAAAGTCTAATTTAGCCAACACTTTCTCTTCCTTCTAAAGTGTTAAAATTACCTTGCATGACAGATCCCATATTAGGGATTAATTCAGACCGTAACCGTTGGTATCTAATATAAGTTGGGCTTTGTTTTAACTCTCTGTTACCTTGCGCGTAAGAATTTGGTGTTATATTAAAATGCTCTTTAAAGCTCCTACAAAAATGCGAAGGGTTTGAAAAACCCATTTGATAAGAAATCGTAGTAACAGAGCTTTCACTATCGGTAAGCAAACGTTCACTTTCTTCAAGTTTTCGACATAAAAGATAATGACTATAGGTTAGGCCGCATAAATCTTTGAACATATGACACAATCGGCTTGGGCTTAAGTGAATGTCGTGAGACAAATCTTGCAAAGATGGTCCTTTGGCAAAGTCTCTCTCAATGATATTGAGCAAAGAAGATATTGGATTTTCTCTACTAACTTCAGCACAGGGCAGGTTTTGCTGACTTTCTAGCTTTTCAGTAAAACAGTTGATCTCTGTTTTATTTTTCAGCGTACAAACTAAACTATGCTTATCTTGCTCAGAGAATGGAAAAAGAAATAAATCATCAACTCCAAGGTGTAATGATTGATGTAATAAAGGAATAGATACAGCAGTTGTCACCACAAAAAGTAAGCTGTTGCTGTATTGATTTCTTATATATTCTACGTTGTGCAAATGAGTTGCACTGGTGTAATCCATTAAATATATGATCGCGCTAGGTAGACTTGAATATTGCTCTAACCCATCCATAGAGCTAACAGTATCTAACTCACAAAATGGGCTCAACTCTTCCTTGCAGTGTTTTCCTAACACTTGGTCAAATGAAACTAAAAGCAATACGGCTGCTTTTTTATTTTTATTAAACACCATAAATAATCCCTTTACATCCCTTAGGCTATTACAGCAAATCTCTATTGCTTAATAATTAATCTAGGAGTGATAAACGGATCTGTCAAATTTGTTGAGAAAATAACCCTATCTTTTAAGCGGTTAATAAATACAGATAAATAGCCTAATTTTTGATATTCTTTGCTAACATATTAATAAATAAGATATTCATATTTTACATCGTGGTTTAAATATTTTTATATGAAAAGTTTAGTTACATCTTTCTGGCTGGTATTTTGTATTTCAATACTACTGTTCTCTTTTGGGCTAAGCTGGCAAATAAATAAAAGCGTAAATTTTACCTACCCAGTGTGGTATCAGGTTTTAGATATTGATGCTCATATAAGCAAATATGCCCCGCAAAATAAATATAATAAACAAGATTTTGTTTTTACAGATAAAGATCAACACGTTAAATTATTTGAGCAGGTAGTGATAGCAATAAATAACCATGGTAAAAATCTCGATAAAATTGCATATCATAGTAAAAACAAACAACAATTATTATTTACTCAAAGCGAAGTAATACATCTTCAGGATGTAAGTAACTTAGTAGATACACTTAGACTAGTATGGCTAGTAAATTTGCTTCCTTTAATATTGCTAAGTTTGTTGTACATGCAGAAAAAGCTACATATGCCAAGTACTAAACTAAAAGTTACAGCACTAATTGTAAGTGTTGTAGTGGTTATTTCGAGCTTTGCAATATTCGGATTTAAGAAGATCTTCTATTATTTACACACTGCGGTATTTCCCGATAATCATCAATGGTTCTTTTATTATCAGGAATCGTTAATGAGTACTTTTATGAAAGCACCAGATTTATTTGCGGCAATGGGAGTTAACTTATTGGTAGTGGGAATAATTATATTCAGCTGTTGTTATTACTTCATTAATATACAATCCATAAAAAGCTCTATTCTAAATCGATAGTACGAATCGCAAGTTTTAGAAACTCAATGCGTTCGCCTAAATGGCTTTGTGCTTGGCTACCCGTATAAGCGCTTTGATCAGCTTGTAGCCTTAGAACTAACCAACCTCTAACCATTACATAGTATCTTTGATCCCAGCCCAGTGCTGTAACTTGATGAATAGAATTTGGATCGGTTGGGTTATTTAAAGCCTCTTGTATGGCCAGGATTTGTTTGCCAAGCTTTAAAGCTTCTACATCTTGTTCGGATAAGGTTATTGTGGCTGTTTTGTTGGCTTCATCAATCGCTTTTTGATCTGCATGCACAGCAGAGGCAAAGATAAAAGATAGCGAAACAATGCTGCCTAAGAACATATTTAGATATTTAGACGTTTTCAATTTGATACCCTCTACAATTATTTAGTTACAATATTGATATAAATTACTGTCCTTTTCCATACCTGCTAATTGCACTTGCTTATCAAAGACAAAGCCCAGCTTGAATAATAACGCCCTAGATGCTGGATTATTGATAGCAGTTATAGCTAGCACGGTTTTAAGCTGTTTATCTTGTACTTCATAGTCTAACACTGCTTTTGCCGATTCATAGCCGTAACCTTTGCCACTGTATTGTTCAAGAAAAGCAAAACCAATATCCGGCTCAGGTAATGTATCCCTTTTTAATAGGCCACACATGCCAATCGGTTTATTCGAGTTTTTCAAACAAACAATGTGTAGAGCAAAACCAAAATCTTTATACATTTGTTGCGGGCCGGTTTTTATATAGTTTAGCGCATCAGCTAATGTTCGAACTTGTTTGTCGCCTATATTCTCAATGAAACTGGCTTCATTGAGTAACACTAAAATAAATGCTGCATCATCTGCACGAATGCGCCTAATAAGTAAGTGAGTTGTTTCTAAAAGCTTCATATTTTTTATAGTTATACCAAGTTGATTACTGTATCCGTGTATTGCTGTTATGTAGATTATGAATAGCTACAAAACTAATACCGTTTTCAACATGGAAGTTGTATATGCCGAGTTCACAGGATGTGAATGAACGGTCCATGGTGGTTTGCATTCCATCATCCATGAAGTAAAAGCCGCTTTAAACGTAATCTAAAGCGGCATTTATAAAAGTATAAGAAATTTTATCGAGACTATTTATTTGGTTCAATAAATTCAACACTATCCACAGTTAACGTATAACTGGTTGGAATTTGCTTAGCGCCATCCACTAAGTTTAATTCTGGCGACACTAATTCACTTTTCATCAAACCATTAACTTTAATCGCAGTGAACATACTTAACGAAGGCGGCTCTACCGGAGTTTTTAATTTTGCATATACAATTTGATTTGGCGCTGGTGGCGGCTCATGAATACAAGCGCCTACGTATGGTACTAATAAAAATTCTTTGATCTTCTTACCTTCAAACTCTAAAGGTAATAAGAATCCAGACATTTCAATATTCTGGTTATCTAAAGCAGGGTTAGTTGATTGAAATTCCTGCTCACGTTGAGTAATAATTTCTTCTCTAATTTTAAACATAGATTTAATATCAATGCCTTGATCGGCCAAGGTTTTACGAGCTGTATCAGCGAGTTTTTTAGATTCAGCATCAATTTCTTGGCCGCTGGCAGTAATGTCATCAACAATCGCAACTTGTTGTAACATACGGATTTGCTCAATCTCTAAATTTTCGAATGGGTTAGCTATTTCTTTGACTTGAACATGTTCATTCAATGTAGACCAATCTATTTGTTTGCTCTCATTTGAAGTCACATCTGTAGCGAATGCCACAGTACTAAAAAGTACGGCTACAATAGAAAATAGGGAAAGAATATTTTTCATTTTAAAACCTTTATTAAAAAATTTTGAGATTAACTTCGAATTGACATGCCATCAGATAGCGCATATCGATAAATTTGCATACTTGGGAATAAACTTATGATTAAACCTGCACCTCCAACAAGCGCAAGTAATCCCCATTCTTGGGCTGATGGCATTCCTAACTCTAAGTAAATACCAAAGCTGTTGAGAATAAAAGGTTTTATAAAAAATAAAATAGCATATAAGCAGCCAATACCTAACGCTAAACCAGATAATATAATTGCTAAAGCTTCCCCCATCATTAACGAGAAAATGTGACCTGGACGAGCACCTATAGCTCTAAGTATAGCCATTTCTCTACGGCGCTGGTTTAAACTGTTTAATAAAATAATAAGCATAGTTGCTAAGCTGATGATCACCACCATCAGTGATACTGCGAATAAGGTTTTCTCAACGATAGACAGCACTGACCAAAGTTCTAATAAAGCAACACCGGGCATAATTGCCATTAATGGCTCACTGTTATACTTATTAACAACTTGCATCATGGTTAACGCTTGCGGGCGTTCATTTAACCCTAAGTAAAAGCCCGTTATAGTATCGGCACTATGGTTATGATCGTGGTGGTTATCTGCAACAAAACTGTCGCTATGAATATCGATGCCATGATCATGCGAAACATCTTCGTGCAAATCATGCCCTTCTGAATCATGTCCCTGCGTGTCATGTTCATGTTCATGTTCATGTTCATCATGGGAATGATGGGAATCTGTAACTTGCTTTTTAGTAGTATTGGTTTTATCAGGTAAGCCTAAAGTTAAAAAAGGATCATGACCTACTGCCATGCTTTTTTGATCACTATGTAATGAATCAATACCTTCAAGGCTGATAAACACAGTTCTATCTACAGGTGTTGCAGTAGGTGCTAGAATACCGGATATAACAAACGGTTGTTTGTCATGATGTATATAACTATCTGCGCCGCCATGAGCAATTATAATTTCGTCACCAATCTTATATTGCAGCTGCTTAGCAACTTCATTACCTATAACTACATCGGTTATCTCTTTGAACCAAACACCTTGTAACGTCGACAGTGATTGCTTGCTGCCGTATTTATAATGATTATAAAAATCATTAGTCGTACCCATTACCTTATAGCCTTTATGAGAATCACCTAAAGAGAATGGAATTGACCAATTTACGGTATTATTGCTTGCTATTTCTTCATAAGATTCATATTTAATACCATTGGTTGCAGTGCCCATTTGAAACACAGACGACAGCAATAAGTTTACCGAACTGGTTCTAGCGCCAACAATTAAGTCGGTCCCTGATATGGTATTGGTAAAACTATCTTTTGCTTGGACGCGCACTTTTTCAATGGCAATTAATAGCGATACACTCAGTGCAATGGAAAATATGGTGAGAAATACGGTAACTTTACGGTTTCGAAAACTTTTCAAAGCTAAATTTGCAATCGCCATTACATCGCTCCTTCAGTTGAAATAGTAACAATATCTTTTTGATTTTTTAATACTGCACGGTTCAATGTCACCGTACGGTCAAAATCTTCCTTTAAGCGCGTGTCGTGACTAACAAAAATTAACGTTGAGCCAGCAATTTTACATTCTTTAAATAATAACTCTAAAAAACTATGACACCGGTCGGCGTCTAAAGATGATGTTGGCTCATCAGCAATAATAATCTCTGGCGCCCCCATCAATGCACGAGCAGCTGCAACACGCTGTTGTTGACCAATACTCAATTCATTTACCGGCTTATGTAATAAGTTTTCATCGCCCATATCTAAATGCGAAAGCAATCTTAATGCTTCAGCTTCTAAGGTTTGTGAATTTTTTAGGGCGCGAGATTTACGCAGCGGCGAGAAGTTACACGATAACAATACGTTTTCGATGGTAGTAAGGTATGGGATCAAATTAAACATTTGGAAAATAACGCCAATGTGATCCGCTCTAAATTGGTCGCGTTTCGTTGGCGACATTTGAGTTAGGTTTTTACCCAACATTGTTAACTCGCCAGAATCAGCTGAAATAACACCACATAACAGGCTCAATAAAGTAGTTTTACCACTGCCACTGGGGCCACGTAAAAACAGTTTTTCACCTTTATGTACGGTAAATTTTTCGATGTTAAATTCAAAGTCGGCCTGTTCATGCCAAGCAAATTTTAAATCACAAATATCGATAATGTCAGACACGTACTTACCACCTTGGATAAATTTATCGGTTAATAGATTAAACTAACAAGTTAAACTATTCATATCAGTATAAAACCATAGTCATTACTCTTAAAGCAAGTAAGCTTTTGTTATGTAATGTTACTTTATTTTTACATTTATCTTTAACTTTAAATAAGTTGCGGATATTGATCACTTTGCATCTCTATTAATCTTGATTCACAGCGGGCAAATTCAAAACTCAGTTTTTCGCCATAATAAAGATTTAGAATATCAACTTCACTGCTAATAATTAGCTCTATATTTTGATCATAAAATTCATCCACTAAGGCAATAAACCGCCTTGCTTCGTCATCTTTTGAATGCATACCAGTAAATATATTTTCGCTGCGTTGATAACCTTCTTCAGTCCCTGAGGCCACATGGTCGAGTACTTTTCCTGAAAACTGTGGAACATTGGCGACAAATACGGTCTTAAACTGTTTGGCTAAAGCGATGTAATCAAGTTGACTGCGGGCACCTTTGCACAACATTGAGAAATTAAAATAGATGATATTATTTTCCCTAGCCAAGTACGTTAACTCTCTAGAGTTCACTTCAAGAACGCCAGATTGCAAACCTTTATTAGTTCGCTGATAAAACTGTTCTTCTAAAAAGTTCTTCGAGGATTCTAATGGATAGATATAACGAGCGTATTTTTGCTGATGCAAACGGTGATCTTTTTCACCATTCACACTGACAACCTGACAATATTTATTAAGTAAATCGATAGTTGGTAAAAATCGCTGTCGTTGTAAACCATTTCTATACAATTGCTCAGGCTGGCAATTAGAAGTTGTCACTAACACTACACCTTGGTTAAATAATTCAGCGAATAATCCAGCCAATATCATCGCATCACCTATATCAGAAACAAAAAACTCATCAAAACACAGTACATCGATATCAACCGCTAAGTTTTTAGCAATAACGGATAACGGATTCACTTGACCAACAAGTTCGGCTAATTGTTGATGAGTTTGCGCCATAAAATGATGAAAGTGCATGCGCTGTTTTTTTGATGTCATAAGGTTTTGGTAAAATAAATCCATCATCATGGTTTTACCACGCCCGACTTTGCCCCACAGGTAAATACCTTTTAATGGCTGCTGTTGAGAAAACCGTTTAAACCAAGAACGCTTACTAAGTCGTGACTTTAATTTCGTTTTAGGCTGCGCACTTAAATGCTGAGTTAATAACTCTAAGGCCTTTATGGCATTGCTTTGCGCATCATCAAAATTTAATTGACCTTCATTAATCAATTGCTGGTATTTTTCGCTTAATGACATAAAAAATGGTTTATTTTATCTAGGTAAGAGTTAAATGGCATTCGTTATTATAGTTCCCCTATTCCAATAAATGACAGAAAAATAGTACGGTTTTGCCTACAAGAATCAACTACCTACACACTTAATTACAACTTAACGCAAATAATTGCATTTTATCCCATCAGTTGTTGACTATTCAATGCCGCTATATATGATGTACCGCTTAATAAAATACCTATTTATTCAATTAAAATAATTTCGTAAATATCATTCACAACATTTTGGGATATTCAATGAACTTAAGAAGTCTATTCATTGCAGCGTCATTCACTGCATTGTTCGTATCACCTGCGCAAGCAACCGTGGTAAAACAAAGCAAAGGCGATTTTGAAGATAAATTTCGCCAGTTAGAAGAAATTCTGCCAACACCAAACGATTACCGTAACGCCGCAGGTGAGCCTGGTAAAGAATACTGGCAACAGCAAGTTGATTATAAAATCAAAGTACAACTTGATGAAGCAAACCGTCGTTTATCTGCCAAGCAAACAGTAACCTATCACAACAACTCGCCGTACCGTTTAAAATATTTATGGTTACAGCTTGAGCAAAACCGCTTCAAAGCAGACTCAATGTCTGAATTAACCGGTGATTTTGGTGGTATTGGTCGTCGCGGCCCTGCAACTAGCAAACCTAGCGGTAGCAAGCCGGCAAAAATCAGTTTTGCCGAGCTGCGTAAGCAACAGTTTTATGCCGATAATACCCTTGGTTACGATGTATTTAATGTTACCGATAAGCGTGGTAAAGCATTAAAAGTAACGTTAGTGGGTAGCCAAGCACGTATCGATTTAAATGAAGCGCTTGATGCTGGTGACGACATTACTTTTAATATCGATTTCGCCTTTAATATCTTAGAAGAAAATGCAGTTTCAGCGCGAGCTGGGTACGAGCACTTCCCTGATGATGCTCGTGAAGGCGGTAATGATATTTTCTTATTAGCCCAATGGTTCCCTCGTTTGGCGGCATTTTCAGATTATGAAGCATGGCACAACAAAGAATTTTTAGGCCGTGGTGAATTCACATTAGAGTTTGGTAACTACGATGTAGAAATGACCGTACCTGCTGATCACATTGTTGCCTCTACTGGTGTTTTGCAAAACGAAAGTAAAGTATTAACTAAACAGCAACGTCAACGTTTAGAACAAGCTAAAACAGCTAAACGCCCAGTATTTATTGTTAGCGAAGAAGAAGCGCTAGAAAACGAAAAAGCGGGCACAAACAAATCTAAAACATGGCACTTTAAAGCTGAAAACGTACGTGACTTTGCTTGGTCTTCATCACGTAAATTCATTTGGGATGCCAAAGGCTACGCCCAAGGTGGTGATGAGCAAGAGCACGTTATGGCAATGTCATACTTTCCAAAAGAAGGTGGTGACTTATGGAAGAAGTACTCTACTGAATCTGTAATTCATACTATGGATGTATACTCACGTTATACATTTGATTACCCATACCCAGTTGCTATCAGTGTAAATGGTCCAGTTGGCGGCATGGAATATCCTATGATCAGCTTTAATGGCCCACGTACTAAATGGCATGAAGATGGCACTCGTACATATACATTGGCAGAAAAACGCTTTTTAATTGGTGTTGTTATCCATGAAGTGGGTCACAACTATTTCCCAATGATCGTAAACTCTGATGAGCGTCAATGGACTTGGATGGATGAAGGTCTAAACAGCTTTTTAGATGGTGTTGCCGGTCGTGAATGGGACCATACAATTCCATGGGGTGTTGAACCTCGCGATATTATTGGTTACATGAAATCTGATGTACAAGTACCTGTTATGACGCAATCAGACAGCGTATTAAACCTTGGTCCAAATGCTTATACAAAACCCGCTGCTGCGTTAAATATATTACGCGAAGTTATTATGGGTCGTGAGTTATTTGATTTCGCTTTTCAAGAGTACGCCGTTCGTTGGAAAAACAAACGTCCTACGCCGTCTGACTTTTTCCGCACCATGGAAGAAGCTTCAGGTATTGATTTAGACTGGTTCTGGTACGGTTGGTTCTATACTACAGATCACGTTGATATCTCAGTAGACAGTGTTTATAAGCTTCGTTTGGACACTAAAAACCCTGACATCGATTATGATCGTCGCCGCCAAGAATTCAATGAAAAACCATCTTCTTTGCATGTTGACCGAAACACTGCAGCAAAAGTAAAAACTTGGTTAGAGCTTAATGAAGATATTAGTGATTTTCATGATGACAATGACCGTTGGACGGTAACCAACAAAGAACGTAACAAATATAAAGAAACGCTGAACAAACTTGAACCTTGGGAGCGCAAAGCGTTTGAACGCGCGGTTAAAGAAGACAAAAATTACTACGTGATTAACTTCTCTAACTTAGGTGGTTTAGTGATGCCTATTTTACTAGACTTAACTTATGAAGATGGCAGCACAGAGTCTATGCATATTCCTGCTGAGATCTGGCGCCGTGCACCTAAAAATGTAAGCAAGTTAATTGTTACTGAAAAAGGTAAAAACTTAGTGTCTGTTACCGTTGATCCTCATTGGGAAACGGCCGATGTAAACCCAGACAATAACCATTTCCCACGTCGCATTATCGAGTCTCGTATTGAAGCATTCAAAAAAGAGAAGTCGAAAAAAATGGAATATCGCGACATTATGCACGACAGCAAAATAGAACTAAAAGAGCCAAAAGCTAAAGTTTACAAAAAGTAAATAGCTCGATTTATAACTAGATAAGGTAAATAGTAATGACATTGTACAAATTTAATCAGCAACTCGTTGCTATTTTACTTACTGTAGTAACGTTATTGATGAGCGGTTTAGCTGCTGCTCATCAGCAAAAAGAAGCTTACAGCACCATTTTATTTAACGACCGTACGCAAAACATTGAAGTGTCGCATCGTTTTTATATTCATGATGCCGAACATGCGTTAGTTAAGTTACTTAATAAACATGCTGATTTAATTGGTTCAGATGACACTCAGCAAGAATTTGCCGAATACATTCAAAATAAATTTCGCTTACTTGATGACAACAAGCAATTATTACCATTAGGCAGTGTTGGTTTTGAAATTGAAGGTAAGTTTTTTTGGGTATACCAAGAAATAAAGCAACCGACAGTATTAACAGCGGTGTATGTAAAAATGGCGGCGTTGCAAGATGTATGGCCGGGGCAAATTAATCAAATTAATGTTGAGCACAGCGATATTAAAGCGAAGAGTAAAAAGTCTCGCTCTGTTCGTATTAGTGAAAATGATGATTGGCAACGTATTACAGTAGATTAACGTTTACTATTTAATCCCCATATTCATAAAAAAAATCATCAAGTCAGAGCCAAACGGCTCTGACTTTTTTATATCTTTTCTATAACATTAAGAAAACCAACCATTTACAATTTACTTAACAAAAAACCACAGTTTTTACCTTGCTAAGCCGCTAAATATAAGTACAATCGCCCTCCAATTGTAATATCTGTTTCCTAATACCTATTTCTGGAGTCTCCTTAGTTTCATGAGAAAATTGCTTACATCCCCTGCACAATTATCGCTTAGTGATAGCGAGAACAATATTTTTCAAACAGCGTTAAAATACATAGCAGATTTATCGCTAAATTTAATGGCTGTAAAAGTAACCAACCACCCAGAAGATTTCCTCGGTTGGTGTAAAGAATTACACCACATATGTAAGCATGATTTAAACATGGACTTGCTTGATGACAAGCAATTGGCACCACTTAAAAAACTGCAAGACACTCTTGAACTAGGTATATCATTAACTCAGTTAAAAATGGTTCGTATTGCGCCTTGGCCAATATTTTATAGCATAGTTAAAGAGCAAGCCGAATTACAATCATTAACTGAACGAGTTACGTTAATGGATTATGTTGCCCAATTACGCAACCAATCATTAGAGCAAATGATTGAAGAAGACAGGTTAGTTTTTTCTGGCAAACATACAGTAAAACATGACCCAAGTATTTTCCAATTTGACGTTGAATGGTTTGGTAGCACTAAAGGCGCCAAAACGTTCCATAACTTATTGCAAAGTCACCCGCAAGACTTCGATTTAGCTCTAGCTAATATCCCTTTAGAGGGCGCAGTAAGCAAAGATCAATATCAAGCGTTTGTGAAAGACTATAAAGCTATTTTCAGTCGCCGTACCGATAACGAAAAGGCTCCGTTAGTCGTAGCAACTCGTTTATTAGCTATGCGTCGCCCTGACGTTTTCATTAACATTACTAATAATAATTTAAGCGTGCTTTGCCAAGGCTTAAATATTGCTAAGTTTAACAACCAAGACTTTGACAGCTATTACAATGATATGGTGTTGTCTCTGCACTGTTTTCATTGGCATAACCAAGCAGCGCCTACAGATGAGCAAGAATTACAATTGTGGAACATCAGAGCGATATTGGTTGATTTATTCTTATTTGCTGACGACTCACAAGCACAAAATTCAAACTACATTAAGCTGCGTGACAAGCCTAAAAAAACTACATCAGGTGTGGTAAAAGCGATGAAGCGCAGTAAAGAGTCCGCTGAAATGCTAGTAGATAAAGCATTAGAAGGTGATGATATTCCTGAGTACTTACTCGACATGCGCAGCACTATTGTAAACAGTGTAAAAGATGGTAAAAGCGTTGAGCAAGCAATTGGATTAATGCGCACTATTTTCGGATAAATACAGAGCTTAAAAAATACTTTGCACTTCAACAGGATGTAACTCTCTGCTTTCACCAGGCTTTAGAGTTACATCCAATTGTAAATTACCTATCGATTGCCGATGCAATTTCACTACTGGGTTTCTAAAGCGGCCAAACATGCGTTTGATCTGATGATACTTGCCTTCAACTAACTCAACCTTAGCAACATAGTCAGACAAAACCTCTAACTTTGCCGGTTTGGTAGTAATGTTTTCAAACTCAAAATACATACCGTTTAAAAACGCCGGGATCATATCCTCGGTCAGCTTATTCGCAAGTGTTACTTGATAACTTTTAGCTACTTTACTGTCCGGCTTTGAAAGCCTCTCTGACCAGCGACTGTCATTGGTCAGTAATAACAAACCAGACGAATTCAAATCTAATCGGCCAGCAATGTGTAATGAGCTTTTATAAGGAACGTCGAGTAAATCGATTACGGTTTTATGAAGTTCATCTTTAGTCGCACTCACCACGCCGACAGGCTTGTGTAACATTACATACTTGGCTTGGTTCGCTTGTACTATGTCACCATCTACTGTTATCAGTGAAAAACTATCAACTATTAAGTCTATGTCTAAGGCTAAACTACCATCAACAAAGACGCGTTTTTGCGCTAACAAAAGCCGCACATCTTTACGTTTGATATTAAGTTTGTCACTCAACAATTTGTCTAACCGACTTCGGCTTATCGCCACAATACTTCCTTAATAATTAATTCGTTTGGTAATAAGCTTTCAACAACGTAAAATACCCCAGTTCCTTCACCCAAATGAAATGACTTATGAGCAAGCAATTAAAATACCTTTCGGCCTATTCACCAGATGTACAGGCACAAGTAAAAACTTTGCTTACTGAAAAACGCTTAGAGAAGTTCCTGTTAAAAAAGTACCCTAAAACACACGGTATCGCTAACGATAATCAGCTTAGAGAATTTGTTCAAGACTTAAAAAATCAATATCTAAAAAAATCAGCACCGCTAAGTAAAATTACCTTCGATAATAAAATCCATGTGATCAATAACGCCCTAGGTTTGCACAGTTATGTCACTCGTGTACAAGGTGGAAAATTAAAATCGAAGAACGAAATTAAAATTGCAGCGCTTTTTAAGAAAACGCCGGTAGAGTTTTTATCAATGATCGTCGTGCATGAATTGGCGCATTTAAAAGAAAAAGAGCACAACAAGGCATTTTATAAGCTATGTCAGCATATGCTCCCGAATTATCACCAGTTAGAATTTGAACTGCGCTTATACTTAACCCAAATAGAGTTTATTGGTCCTATTTATAATTAGAGAACTAAGCTGCAAGTTGTAGCCTTGAAGCCCTATAGCCTTTTCGCCTAAAAGCCTTAATCCCTTGATGCCCTATTCCTCAATAATGAGATGGCTAATTTTATTTTTTACCCCATCCCATTCTTTTGCGTCACTTGGCGGCGCTTTTACTTCAGTGATCCTTGGCCAAATTTCTGCAAGCTCTGCATTTAGCTTAATAAACTCTTGTTGATCTGCCGGTACTTCATCTTCTTGAAATATTGCGCCTGCAGGACATTCAACCGGACACAAGTCACAATCAATACAATCATCAGGGCTTATGACTAAAAAGTTTGGCCCTTCAAAAAAAGCATCCGCTGGACATACCGCTACGCAGTCGGTGTATTTGCATTTAATACAATTGTCGGTAACAACAAAAGCCATAGAGTTCTCTAAAATAAATAGGTTAACGCTTAATTGGCTTGATCATACCTTGCTTTGCAACAATTTCAATATCTTGTTTGTAAGGAGGTCAGCTTAAGGTAAAATAATAGCTATAATACAAATTCAACTAGTTTTAGCCTTTATCTGGAATAATCATTAATGATCCGCCTTACCGACATAAAATTAGATTTAAATCATCAAGCCCACGAACTACAAGATGCCATTCTTGAGCGTTTACAGATCAGCGAAGATCAACTTGTAAATTTTTCAATGTTTAAGCGTGGCTATGACGCCCGTAGAAAAAACAAAATAATCTTAATGTATACCTTAGATGTAGACACTAAGATAAACACTGAATTATTAGCAAAATTCTCTAACGTAAGCAACGTTAAAGAAACGCCAGACACTAGCTATAAATATGTCGCGCAAGCACCCGAAAACTTGCCACAACGCCCTGTCGTTATTGGTATGGGACCATGTGGATTGTTTGTCGGTTTAGTATTAGCACAAATGGGCTTTAAGCCAATTATTTTAGAACGTGGTAAAGAAGTACGTGAACGTACTAAAGACACCTTTGGTTTCTGGCGTAAAAAAATACTTAATACTGAATCAAACGTACAGTTTGGTGAAGGCGGTGCAGGTACGTTTTCAGACGGTAAACTTTATAGCCAGGTAAAAGATCCTAAGCACTATTCGCGCAAAGTATTACACGAGTTTGTTGATGCCGGTGCACCAGAAGAAATTTTATACGTAAGTAAGCCGCATATAGGTACGTTTAAGCTGGTGACTATGGTTGAGCAAATGCGCGCTAAAATTTTCGAGCTTGGCGGCGAAGTGCGTTTTTCTCAACGTGTTGACGATATCGAAATCGTTAATGAACAGGTTCAAAGCTTAACCCTTGCTACCGGTGAAAAAATAGAAACTAACTATATTGCCTTAGCAATTGGGCATAGTGCCCGTGACACATTTAAAATGTTGTTTGATAAAGGCGTATACATTAAAGCAAAACCGTTTTCTGTTGGCTTTCGAATAGAACACGAACAAACCGTGATCGACGATGCTCGCTTTGGGAAAAATGCAGGTCACCCTATATTGGGCTCTGCCGATTATAAACTTGTACATCATTGTAAAAATGGCCGCTCGGTATACAGCTTTTGTATGTGCCCTGGCGGTACGGTAGTAGCAGCTGCATCTGAAGAAGGTCGTTTAGTCACCAATGGCATGAGCCAGTATTCTCGTCATGAACGAAATGCCAATAGCGCAATTGTTGTTGGTATTTCACCTGAAGACTATCCTGGAGATGTGTTAGCAGGTATTGAGTTTCAACGCCGTTTAGAAGAAACATCATTCAAACTTGGTGGCTCAAATTATGATGCGCCAGCGCAATTGGTTGGTGACTTTTTAGCGGGCCGCGCAAGTGGTGAGCATGGCGATGTTGTACCGTCTTATAAACCAGGCGTTACTTATTGTGATTTAAGTGAGACTTTACCACAGTACGCTATTGATGCCATTAGAGAGGCCATTCCAGCCTTTGAGCGTAAAATTAAGGGCTTCTCTATGAACGATGCAACCCTTACAGCAGTTGAAACGCGTACATCATCACCCGTGCAAATAACTCGCGATAAAGAACTGCTAACAAGCCTTAATACTAAAGGCCTTTATCCAGCGGGTGAAGGTGCAGGTTATGCAGGTGGTATATTATCTGCAGGTATTGATGGTATTAAAATTGCGGAAGCAATGGCGATTGCTATGATGAAAGACTTTGAAAGTAACAGTTAAAATATTCTAATGAAAAGCCGAACTGCAAAGTTCGGCTTTTTGGGTTCATAACGCGTATTTTTTCGCCAAGCTTATTTATTTTGCAAATAAATAGAGTTCACTTCTGCACCATCAGCAGTTTCTGATTCATCAACTTCTTCAACAGAGCTATCTTCGATACTAGTTTTAACCTTAGTTTCAGATTTAGTCTTTACTTTGCTTGAAGCTTCTTTGGCAGCCAGCTCTTCTTCTTCAAGAACAAGTTCGAAGTCAAATTTTAGTTTATCTGACTTGCTAGCCAACTCTTCTTCAGCATCATCAGTTTCTAACTGCTCTAGCTCTTGTAAATCGCTAATCGCTTTTTCTTGCTCGGCTTCGCTTAACGTAAACGACTGTTCGCTTTCGACAGTCTCCTCTGCTTGCTCGTCTGCTTCTAAAGAAGCTTTAGCGGCGGCCAGCTCGGCTTTTTTCAATTTATCTTTATATTGCTCTGCGCGGTCATCATCATGACGCTTATTACGTGCCACATGATTTGCTAACACTTGTTTAAGTTCATTTTCAGCCCAAACAACACCTTCAGCTTCGCTGGCAAAACCAGTTTGACGTTTAGACACAACTTTCTTTTTAGACGTAGCTTGACGCTGAATTTCAGCGGTCCAAGTCTTATTGCGTTTTTCAACAACTCTAAATGTATATTTTGGCGCTTTACTCATGAAAATTCCTATTCTTGCTCAGCTTCATCGCTGTCATCAAACATTGGCATCTCTAGGCCTAAAGCTCTAGCTCGTGCTTTTTCTTTGCGTTCAAATTTAGCAGTTTCTTGCTTATCTGCAAGAATGTCTGCTTTCTCATCACGAATAGAACGTTGTTCACCATGGCGTTTGTTACTGGTTTGCTGTGCACTAATAAAAGATGCAAGCTCTTGCTCTGCCCAAGTGGTCGCTTCAGATTCGCTAGTAAAGCCATCTTGTTGCTTAGAAACCACTTTTTTCTTTGACGTGATTTGACGTTCTATTTTCGCACACCAAGTATTATCACTTTGCTCGACAACATTAACGCTATATTTTTGACTCTTTGCCATGATCAACCTTACAAAAAACTGTTAAATTTGCTTGGGGAAATATATCAATCCCATAATGCCCGCTATTCTACGCTTTTATTGATCATTTCACAGCAAATTTAATGTTATAAAAATGTAATTTCAACTGTTACTCAAGGTTTACATTTTCCTCAGTGATATAAATTCAGTATACTGCGCGCCTTTCTCAATCTTTATCATTATTTTTGGTGTTACAACTATGCGTCTATTAAGAACAACCACACACCCAGACATTAATAATTTGTGTGGTCGTAGTTTTCATCGCCAAGCCGCACGAGGGATAATCTTAAACGGTGAAAATATTTTATTGCTTTATACCGAGCGTTATCATGACTATACCTTACCTGGTGGTGGCGTTGATGAAGGTGAAAATCTTGAACAAGGCTTAATACGCGAATTAATGGAAGAAACTGGCGCGGCGAACATTCGTGACATTAAGGCTTTTGGCCGCTATGAAGAGTTTCGACCTTGGTATAAAGACAATTTTGATCTAATGCATATGGAATCATTTTGTTATATCTGCAACATTGATGAAGTGCTGGGTGCAACTCAATTTGAAGCCCATGAAATTCAAAATGGCATGAAACCAATGTGGATGAATATTCATAAAGCCATCGAACATAATGAACATACAATGGCTAATAGTGATAAAAAAGGCATGTCGATAGAACGAGAAACGTTTTTACTGAAGCTTATTGTCAAAGAGCTACTTCTTTAACATCGACTTTAAATCTGCAAACGGATTGTAGGTTGCAGTATCTTGATTATTGTCACCAGCTTTTACTTCACGTGTGTATTGATCTTGGTCAGTATATTTAGCATGCTCATTATCATGACAATAAATACACAATAGCTCCCAGTTACTACCATCATTAGGGTTATTTGTATGATCATGATCTACATGATGTACGGTTAATTCTCGAATGTTTGAATATTCAAACTCACGCGCACAACGCCCACACACCCATGGAAATAGCTTTAACGCACGGTCACGATACCCCTGCTCTTTACTTTTATAATTAGCACTGGTACCAAATCTATCTGAAGACATACTTCTCTCTTTATTTATTTTGTATGTTTAGAATAATATCGTTGATATAATCACTTTACCAACAGTAATAATTACCTGAACAAATACATGACCTACATACCACTAGACGATATTAAACACGCTTGGGTGTTTCGCTTTAAAAACTTGCCTATTAGCGATCAAGATTTAAAACACATTAAAGCCATGTCACCGACTCGTTCTAGTGCATTATGGGCACAGTTTATCAGTAAACAGGTTGATCATCCCGACTTTTTCAAAGAAGGAGACTGGCCATTTAATGATGCAAGTTGGACAGATAAGGCCATGTGGGAACAAGCTTGGGAAGGTGAAAATCCAAACCTACCAGAGTTAATTACCGACCATTTAGATTGGCAAAACAATACCACCGTGTACTACTGCAACAGCAAAAAACAAGTATTAGAAACTACTTGGGTTGTATTTAAGCGCTGTTGGAAAAACTTTTTAATGATGGACGATGGACCGATACTTATCGGTAAAAAACGCTCTGAAGTTGTGCAATTTTTATCTGATGGAACGTTCAAAATTGGCCACAAGTAAGAAAACCAATATGCATCAGCGTAACCGCCATAACGACGGTTACGACTTTAATGAGTTAGTTAAAACTTACCCTAAACTTAAAGCCTTTGTACATACCAATAAATATCAAAATTTAACTATCGATTTTGCCAACAGCAATGCGGTAAAAGCATTAAATTCCGCATTACTTGCGCATCACTACCAAATCCAAAGCTGGGATATTCCTGCGGGGTATTTATGCCCACCAATTCCAGGCAGAGTAGACTACATTCATTATCTGGGTGATTTACTCAAAGCTACCAATAACAACAAAATACCCCATGGCAATAAAGTTAAGGTACTAGACATAGGCACTGGCGCAAGCTGTATTTACCCAATACTTGGTCAACGGCAAAATGGCTGGCAATTTGTCGGCAGTGATATTGACCCAACATCTATAGCAACAGCCAATAAAAATATAGCCAACAATGAAAGTTTAATAGGCTCTATAGAATGTCGACTACAGGAAAATAGCGATAATATCTTTGCTAACATCATTCAAGAGAATGAGTCCTTTGCCCTAACACTGTGTAACCCGCCTTTTCATAAATCGTTAAGCGACGCAACAAAAGGCAGTGAGCAGAAATGGCAAAACCTAAATAAAGTCGATGAAACTAAATCTGTTAACTTAAACTTTGGTGGTCAAAAAGCAGAGCTATGGTGTGATGGCGGTGAACTTAAATTTATTCGCAAAATGATCATCGAGAGTAAACAATACCAACAACAAGTACTTTGGTTTAGCTGTTTAGTATCTAAAAGCGATAATATTAAACCATTGAAATTAGCCTTAAGTAAATCAAAGGCTAAGCAAGTAAAGGTAATTAAAATGGCACAAGGCAATAAGATAAGCCGCTTTATTGCCTGGAATTTTTTATCCCCCCTGCAACAGCAAGATTGGTGCGCTGAACACTTTTAACTAATATACCAATCCGTATAACGATCTGATCATTACGCGAACTGGTATTAGTTTGAGGTTAATGTTGCTGTAACCAATCGGTTATTATCGGAAAGTGATCTTTTATCGCTTTTGGGCTAGTCAAAATATCGATATGTCCATAGTCAATAGCATTACCGTTGCGCTTTGCTAACAATGAAAACTTGGCATTGCTATTTTTTGTCTCTTCAATAAAGTATTTAACATCAATTTGATTGCCTAATATCGAGTCGTTAATACCGGTAAGGTGCCATGTTGGCGGCCAAATTATATCACTAGCTGCAGATTGGTAATCAAAACCATCTAAAGGGTCATGCCATGGGCCTTTATTAACCCAACGAATGCTGTGAGCTAATGATTTCTTGGTTTCATTATCGGCACCAATATTATACTTTATCGCATCTAAAAAGCCTTTTCGTTTGGCTAATTTAGGTGCAATGCGATTATAAAACAAATCAACTTTAAGCAGTTTTTCAAAACCACCAATGGTGATAGAGCGTTTAGTTCCAAAACACAAATTACTGCGAACTTTCGCAAGGTTTTCACTATGCCTAGCTAACACACTGGCCACTAGTACGCCGCCCCATGAGTGCGAAACCAAATGCATCGTTTGGCCGGTTTGATTAAACACATAATCAATTAGTAACGGAATATCGTGAGTAATTGCCTCATATTGGCCATAATCGGATTCAGCGTTAATTAGTGGAGTGCTTAATCCTCTGCCACGTAAATCCATGACATACACATCAAATCCTTGTTCAGCTAAATAACAGCCTAAACCTTTGCCTTGTTCGTTATAAAATATACGACCATTTTCTATCGCACCATGCACCATTAATATTGGTGCACCACCGGTGTTCTTATAGATATGCCTTAGATGTAATTGGTGACCTTGGTCTTCAATAAAAACTGACTCTTGCTGCATGGCTGTATTTATTAACTCGCAATCTGGTATGACCAGACAATATACGAGGTTATTTTTACAAGTGCAAGCTTAGTTAATATGTTCTGTACTTTGAAAAACAGTCCACTTCACCCCAAGAGCAACGGCATAAGTGAATTTTTCTTGATAAAGGTCGCTGTCATCATTTTTAGCACCTTGCCAAAAACCTAGCTGAGTACCAACAAATACCATTAAACTTTTAGTCAGTTGAAAACGATTAGCAATTGACATCTTAGTACCTAAGTAACCACCTAACGATTGATAGTAATCACGCTCACTATTTACGTATTTCGCATCAACATCATAAAAATATTGATGGGTTTTAGCACTGGCAAAAGTCGGCGAAACACTAAAATAAAAACGAGAATTGTCAAACAACAAATTATCACTCCTGTATGACACTTCCGGTTGAAATACATAACCACGGTGATGGACATCACTGAAGTCAGTTGAAAATACTGAACGAAACTGTAAATTTAACCAAGTGTCGCTTACCTTGCTATCGTGTAATAAAAAGCTCGCTTCAGGGCCAATTTCAAACATAAAATCAAGATCAGGCATACCCTCTCTTATTTTAGAATCTTCAGAGTCGGCATTAAATGCTGCGCCTAATGATACATCAAGTTTAAAACGCTCTTTTTCTACAGCTATCGCTTTAATTAATGACTCATCACCAATGCGAATTTTTTCGCCACGATAAATAACAAAAGGCAAAGGTAAAAATTTATTTTGGTAATCAGTAGCAGCAGGATAAATGGGCCCACGAAACGCCGCAGAAAATACACCAACTTCCCAAACAGGTTTGCCGGCAGTTGTGTCGACACTTAATGCACCACCTTGATTAGCGTGGGCATTGATCATCAAAATAAATGCACATACAAATGTTGTGATCTTTAATTGAAAGTATTTCATCAATGATTACAGCTCTGATTGTTATAGTTTATTGGTGCAATAATTAAGGGTTTACTTTATTAGCGTTGCATTAACGCAGAATAAGCGCAGCACTAGAAAATGAAATGCCTTCCCACCCTAACTTTATAAATGTTCGAATATTGCCATGATCATCAGCATTTGGATAAAGTAATACATCTTCTCGATAGAATTTACCAAAGCAAGCTAAGGTTTGTTTTTCATTTAAATTGTTTAGTAAAGCAAAGGAAAAAATTTTACAAGAGCCTTCATTCGTTCCTGCACTATTAATCAACTCACCATTAGTAAAGGTCACTGGTGTATAAATGTAGCACTCATTAATAATGTTCATCACATCATTAAATTCAATTGTCTTTGGTGAGGTTTTTAGTTGCTGTAAAAAAGTCGATAAAGGCATTGGGTTCTCGTTGTTCATATTTGTACTAAAGAGCTAGTATAACCACAGCTTTTCGTAGAACAAACGAAAAAATAGGATCATTTAAACTATTTTATCCGCTTTTATTAAACAATAATTTACTGCATTATTAATTCAAGCCTATACCAACTCCGATAATTTATTGGCCAATTTAGAGCTGTGAAAGAGGAGGGAGAACAACCGAAATATGTTTTGATATAGTCATTCTATATAAAATAAATTTGGGGTGGTTATCTCGCCTCTTTCAAGCTCCCGAAGGGCGAGTTTAAAAAATTTATATACTGCGTTATTGAATTTGACAAGGGAACACCATTCTCTGCAATCAATGCCTTGTATATAAACCTTTTAATTCTCGCTAAATGGTCAATAAATTATCGGACTTGGTATTCAGTTAAATAGATAAATGAAGAGAGTATTAAATGAAAATTATTGCCCTAGCCGCCACATCAAGTTCAAAGTCGATAAACAAAACATTAGTTTCTTATGCCGCTAATTTAGTTGAAAACAGCGAAGTTGAAGTATTGGATTTAAATGATTATGAACTGCCATTGTTTAGTGAAGATAAAGAAGCTGAATTAGGCCAACCTGAATTAGCTAAAGCATTCTTTGACAAATTAGGTAGCGGTGATGTAATAATGATCTCTTTTGCAGAGCACAACGGTAGTTATACTGCTGCCTACAAAAACATTTTTGACTGGGCTTCACGCATAGATCAAAAAGTTTTTCAAAATAAACCAATGATATTATTGTCTACTTCACCTGGCCCAGGCGGTGCTGGTAGTGTATTGGCAGCAGCTACAGGCTCAGCTCCATTCTTTGCTGGCGATGTTAAAGGTAGTTTTAAAGTACCAAGTTTTTATGACAATTTTGATCTGCAAAATAATCAGTTTATTAACCAAGAATTACATCAAGAATTAAGTTCAGTAGTAGCAAAACTTTAATCATTTTATTGATTTTAACTTGCTGCACTAACCATATGAATATCTCGTTGTGGGTACGGTATTTTAATATTAGCGGCATCTAACGCTTCATAAATAACAGCATTAGCCTGATATTTTGAGGCGTGATAGCTTTTTGTTGGTACCCATAAACGTATGCCTATTACTATCGAGTTATCGCCAAATTCATCGATGCCAACTTGCGGTTTTTTATGCTCACTACATGCGTCTATATTTTCAATTAAAGGCGCTAGCATGTTAATGACTTCTAATGGATTATGTTGATAAGCTATACCAACAGATAACTCCATTAACGAGTCATGGGCTGAGTTATGTAAAACTTCACCAACTATGTGTTTATTTGGAATAGTTATTTCAACTCCATCCTCATTTTCCAAAATGGTATAAGCCAGCAATACCTCTTTAACAATTCCACTAACACCTTGCACTTTAATGGTATCACCAACAACAAAAGGCCGAACGATGATGATATTAAAACCGGCGGCATAATTTGCTAACAATCCTTGTAGCGCCAAACCAACACCTAACGATAAAGCACCAAGCGTAGCAATAAATGGCGTAATACTTATACCTAATTTACCCAAAGCAACTATGGTAATTAGTAATACCAAGATCATTTTAGTCGCGCTTGCAAGGAAACTACTTAAGGTAACATCGAGTTTATGGCGATCACATAGTTTTAACACCCAATTAGAAATTTTACCGGCAATGAAATAACCGATTAAGAAAATTAGGAAAGCCCCGATTAACTGAAAGGTGTAATTTGCAAAAAATTCAATTGCTACTTCATAAAACTGATTAACTAAATCAAGTTCTTCTTTAATTAAATCAGTAGGGTTAAAAGTATTAGATGTTGAATTTGTCGAATCAGGAGTTGCAGCTGCCATAGTACCTAAGATGTATTGTTATAATTCAATACATTATAGGTACTATTAAAAGATTTGGCGAATAACTATAAATTACTTATATCTGGCTTTTCCATATTTAATGAACGTATCTCTTCAAGAGTTTGCTTCTCTAAACTCTCAAGATTTTTACCATGTGGCATAGGTAACCTTGTAACAGGATCTAGTGCAACAAAAACAATACTATCAGCTAAACAAATTGTCTTTTTAGTGGCTTTATTACGCACTACGCAGGTTACAGTAATAGAGCTGCGACCAACTGATTTTGTTTTCAAACCAAATTCAACAATATCCCCTTGCATAGCTGGTGACTGAAAGCTTATTTCACTTATATGCTTAGTCACCAAACAGGTAGTTTCCAACTGACAAATTGCATATATGGCCGCTTCTTCATCAATCCATTCAAGAGCTCGACCACCAAATAACGAATTGGCATAATTTAAGTCATTGGGCATCACCAATCGACGAGATAAAAAGCGCATATTTACTCCTAAACTATTCAATAT
Organism: Thalassotalea psychrophila; assembly: GCF_031583595.1. Classification (NCBI taxonomy): domain Bacteria; kingdom Pseudomonadati; phylum Pseudomonadota; class Gammaproteobacteria; order Alteromonadales; family Colwelliaceae; genus Thalassotalea; species Thalassotalea psychrophila. The sequence goes on along the minus strand of NZ_CP134145.1, from coordinate 1,108,218 downwards.
TCTATTAATTATAACGACTTATCGTATTTTTACTAAAGCGTAATAAACAACGAGTAAGCAATAACCCACATAAGTAACGCAACCAACAAGTTAATGCCTCGTTGTACCTTTGTTTGACTCAACCAAGGAGACATTTTAGCTGCCGCTAACGACAATGCGTAAAACCAAGTTATCGAAGCCAACAAAGTGCCAATCAGAAACGCCATTTTATCAGCATCGGCAAATTTACCACTGATACTACCAATGATCACTACCGTATCTAAATAAGCATGCGGGTTTAATAAGGTTACTGCTAAAGTGGTAAAAATAACCGCTTTACGGGTACTCGGTTTTACTTGTTTGAGCATGTCATCTTTACTGGCAAAATAAAAATTCTTAAAGAAAATTAAGCCATAAACAGTTAAAAAGATAATACCAGCCCAAGTGATTATTTCAGCCAACATGCTGCTACTATTTATTAACGCACCACCGCCAAACACACCTAGGGACATCAAAATAAAGTCACACACAATACAAATAGTCGCGGCCATTAAATGGTGATTGCGCTTAATACTTTGACTTAAAACGTATGAGTTTTGTACGCCAATTGGGATAATTAAACCGGCGCCAATAACGAAGCCTTTCAACATAGGTAGTAAAGATATAGTAGACATTGGCGTTCCTCAAAACTAAAGCCATTATTAATGCAGCTAGATTAAGTAAAACAACCATTTAAGTAAAATTAAATAAACTTAACTATTATTAGTTTTACTTATACAATAGATACAAATATAAATATTAGACTGAGAAACTAATGCGCCCACTTGATTACAAACTTATTCATGCCCTTGATACGGTCATTACCGAGCAAAGTTTTGAAAGTGCCGCACTGGTGTTAAACATCACTCAATCTGCTATTTCACAACGAATAAAACAACTTGAGCAGTTAGTTGCAAAACCGGTTTTAATTCGCAGCCAGCCTTTACAAGCAACTACTGCGGGGCAAAAGCTGTTGGCTCATTTTCGCAAGGTTCGCCAATTAGAATATGATCTAGCTGGTGACATCATGCCCGATAACGCACCAGACTCTATTCCAATATCAATTGCAGTAAATGCCGATACCTTAGCCAGCTGGTTTATTCCGGCGTTAACACCACTATTGAACAGCCATTCGATAGAGTTAAATATTCAAGTAACCAATGAGGCTGATACGCAAAAATTATTAAAAAAAGGCGAGGTATTAGCGGCTATAAGTTCACAAAAAAGCAGTTTTGCTGGAGTAAAAGTTGAGTACATTGGCACTATAGATTATATACTTTGTGCCAATAGTGACTATATAAATAAGTACTTTAAAGACGGTTTGAGCATTGAAAATTTAAATAAAGCACCCTGCGTTGATTATGACCAAAGAGATAAAATGCACAGTGATTATTTAAAAAAATATTTCTCCATAGAACAAGCTATTTATCCATGCCATCGTATTCGTTCTTCAGAGGTAGTGGTAACCATGGCACTTGCAGGTCTTGCCTATGCTTTGATCCCCACTACACAAGCGAGTGAACATTTAGCCAGTGGCGCACTAATTGAGTTAGCGCCAGATAAGCGCTTACCAATGCCACTTTATTGGCATAGTTGGGCTTTAGAGCGGGGTGTACAAAAGTTAATAACCAAAACAATCAGCAACTATGGCCACACTCATTTCAATCACAACAGTCAATAAAGAGTTGAGCAGTAAAGTAATGCGAACAGGAAAACGATTAAGTCAAATAAACGCAATGATCACCGACAATTACCAAGATATTTGGGATTGTTGTTGTGATCATGGTTTGTTAGGTATTGAGCTGCTAAAACGCAAAGCAGCAAGCACCATTCACTTTGCTGATATTTCTGCACCACTTATCGATAAATTAGAACTGGTATTACGACAGTTTTTCAGTAGTGATGATTATCTTAATCTTTGGCAAGTTCATACTATTGATGTAGCTAAAATCCCTGTGCGTGCGGGTACCCCTTGTAATCACAATAAAGCTAAACAAAGCAAAGCTGAACAATTGATCATCATTGCCGGGGTTGGTGGCGACTTATTAATTGAGTTAGTGCAAAGTATTTGCAATAAAAACCCAAACACCACATTAGAATTTATTTTATGCCCTGTACATCACAACTATAAAGTTAGAACAGCACTCATTGATTTAAACTGCAGCTTAGTTAATGAATGCATCGTAAAAGAAAACAATCGCTTTTATGAAATTATCCACGTAACCACCAGCGAATATCAAGAGTCAGCATTGCCAATTTCAAGTGTCGGTTCAACCATGTGGAATTTTGACAATAATGAGCACCAACAATACTTTGCACAAAGGGTAAACCATTATTCAAAAATGCAGAAAAATACAAACATTGATGCTGAAAAAATTATTCAAGCCTATAAAAGTTTAAAATATGAAACCAAATAACAAAAACACTAGCTCTAGCCTGACTAAGAACACTGAAAAACAATTAGTCAGATTATTAACCGATATTTGTGAACAACATAAATTTATAACCCATGGCTTTAATTGGCTAACTCATACGCTGGATAATAAAAGCAGAATGACCAGCTTGCAGGTTATTTGTGTTTTTGAAGATCAACAAGCGTTAAATCAAGCGACGTTAACCAAGCAAACAGACCAATTAAGAGATGATATTTTAATCGCACTACAGACATTAAATATTAATATCAGTGCTGCAGACAAATTAGTAAAATTCGGTATTGAAGAGCATTACCAAGGCTACCAGTAAGGTAACCTTGGTACTAGGTACTTGGCAAAGTCTAAAAGGCTTTAAAGGCTAAGAATATAATCAAGGCCACCGGTAATTGCCGCAACTTGTGCAACAATACAGTTTTCACCGTCCACTTTCGGGCTATCCGGGTACACTTCGGTTGTAGTACAGTACGTTGCGTTACTTAAACCAGCACATAAACTAAGCTCTTTGCAAGGGTAATTAATAACACCAAACTGCTCTAGAGTTACGCCTATTAATTTTCCGTCATCATCGCTAGGCGCGATATGTGTTACCTGTTGCACCGATTTAATAATTGCTGATTGAAAATCAGCTTCTGGTCTAAGGGTATCGCCAACACCATAAAAGCCATCAGGTATGTTCCAATTTTTTTGCACATTAGCATCACGAGCAGCAAGTGCAGGTCTAAACTCACTGTTGTCTGTATCGGTGGTTTCGTGCAAGTCAAAATGAGCAAAAATTTCAATTCCTAAACCGTTTATACATTGCATCAACAATGCTGACTCTTGCGCAGGACTATTAGCATAAAACGAGCGGTTAGGATCAATAGCATCAACATTCCAGCGGTTAATGGTTTCATAACCCCAAGGGCTAACACAAGGAGCCACTACAATATTAAAATTATCAGAGTATTGCTGTGCTTTAGTTTCTATAAAGCGAATAGCACCTTGTACACCGCTAGTTTCATAACCATGTACGCCACCGGTAACTAATATGGTTGCTTTACTTGCATCAAAATTACGAGTTTTTATTACATACAAAGGATAGGTATTGGCGGCATAATCAAGCTCACCATATTGCTCAACATCAAAATTAGCTTTTAAAGCATCAATTTTACTAACCACTTCTTGCTGATATGAGCGCTTAATGGTTTGCATAGCTAACCATTGGGCTTTTTCAGCATCGCCCCACTTTTGTCCAGGAGTGCCAATAGGATATTGATCATTATTAAGTTGAGTTGTCATTTAAGTACCTGCAAATATAGCAAAAAATTAAAACGCTATATTTGCACCGCTTAGCGTAATATGCAACTAATCTATTCCTAAAAATCCGCCAGTTTGATGTGACCATAACTGTGCATAAATGCCTTTTTGATTAATTAACTGCTGATGACTACCCTGCTCGACAATTTTCCCTTTATCTAAAACAATTAAACGGTCCATTGCTGCAATAGTCGATAATCGATGCGCAATAGCGATTACAGTTTTACCTTCCATTAAAGTGTATAAACTCTCTTGGATGGCAGCCTCAACTTCAGAATCTAGGGCTGACGTTGCTTCATCAAGTAATAAAATAGGGGCATTTTTTAATAATACACGGGCAATAGCAATACGCTGCCTTTGACCTCCAGAGAGTTTAACACCACGCTCACCCACTTGAGCATCTAAGCCTTTATTGCCAAACGGGTCGGTAAGAGTGGCAATAAATTCAGTGGCTTGAGCATCTCCTATAGCCTTTAATAACTCATCTTCGTTAGCATCGGGTTTACCATATAAAATATTCTCTCGAATTGAGCGATGTAAAAGCGATGTATCTTGGGTAACCATGCCTATATGGGCTCGTAATGAATCTTGTAATACATCACTAATGCATTGGTTATCTATTAAAATTTGACCTTGCTCAACATCATAAAAGCGCATTAGTAAATTAACTAACGTTGACTTACCTGCACCAGACCGGCCAACCAAACCAATCTTTTCACCGGCTTTGATATTTAATTGTAAATGATCGATTACGCCAATATTTTCACCGTAGTGAAAACTAACATTGTTAAAGTCTATTGCACCATAATCAACATTGATCACTCTAGCATTGTCTTTATCCTTAATTGCAATTGGCTTAGATAACGTATTCATACCATCGGCAACAGTACCTATATTTTCAAATAAAGAGCTAACTTCCCACATTATCCACTGCGACATACTACTTAATCTTAAAACTAGAGCAATCGCTACGGCAATTGCTCCTGTGGTGATTGCACTTTGAGTCCAAAGCCAAATTGCCATGGCGGAGATAGCAAAAATAAGCAAATAATTAACAAACTGAACACTCACATTAATACCGGTAACCAAGCGCATTTGTTTATACACTGTTTGCAAAAATCCTTGCATGCTCTGCTTAGCGTATAGTGCTTCTTGTTCGGTGTGGGCAAATAATTTTACCGTGGCTATGTTGGTATAACTGTCAACGATGCGTCCAGTCATTAGTGAACGAGCATCAGCTTGCTCTGTCGATACCTTTTTAAGGTTTGGCAAAAACTTCCATTGTATTAATATATAAAGCACAAGCCACACTAACATTGGCCAAAGCAGCCGGATATCAGATTGAGCGATCATGACTAGCATTGTTGAAAAGTACACAAAGATATAGACCAAAACATCCAATGTTTTAGTAACTGTTTCCCTTACGGCTAATGAAGTCTGCATAACTTTTGTTGCTACCCTACCGGCGAAATCATTTTGATAAAAAGACACGCTTTGTTTGAGTAAATATCGATGCGCTAGCCAGCGAATCGACATAGGGTAATTTCCTAATAAACCTTGATAAATAACCAGCGCATGCAATAAAACAAATAATGGAATAACAACCAGAATTAGCACTGACATAAGAATCAACTGCTGACCATGGTCTTGCCAAAGTGTTTGTGGCGAACTGCTGGCAAGAATATCAACTAACTCTCCCATAAAACCAAAGAGCGAAACTTCTAAAATAGCCAAGGTTGCAGTAAGCAAAGACATTAATATTAACGGTAATTCGAAGCCTTTGGTGTAATGCCGACAAAAAGCAAACAGACTCGTTGGAGGTCGTTCTACAGGCTTGTCAGGTAAGGCATTCACCCAAGATTCAAAACGTTTAAACATAAAAATTCAACCAGTATGTGTGTATCGCTATAACAATATAGCGTTAATGATAGCAGTAATTTATATGCACTACTTTTCTTCTGAATCGTAAAAATTTTGCTTCGAACGCATCGGCTCTATATTAATAATTTTTGACCTATTCATGGTTATTTTAAAACGCTGCATATACTGCTGATTAAGTTTATTGCGCTGTACTAATACTAAGTTTAATTGATAGCGCCGCTCTACGCCTTGGTTCGATATTTTACTGCCATCGACCGTATACAACCGTCCTTCCCCTTTTTTCAAATAGCGAGTAAAAGGCGTTAAGTTAAATATGTATTGGTTTTTAATCTCTTCAAAGCCAGGCATAAAATCTTTAGCAATAACTTTTGCGTCACACCTGAAATGTAATAGCTGTGCATCTTGCTTATTTTGGCGGCGACGTTTTTGTAATAGCTTATCAACATAATCAGGCAAGTGTTTATTAGCAATGTATTCTAGCCAAATGGTTTGCGATGAAAGTTTATTTTTGGTCAGGCTATTGCTAAACAAATGTTGCCACTTAGGCCGACCATGTTGAATTTTACGCCAAATATAACTGGTTATATCTTCTTTAAAGGTTTCGCGAATACCGTAAATTAAACCTAAAAAAGCAATTAGAACTAAGCTCACTTCAGTAAACGCTGAACGTGCGCTTAATACAATCGACATCACAAATGCCATTATAACCGCTGTAATAGTACCTCGTACTAAACGCTTTAAATTAGCGTTCAAATTATTAGTTCGCCGTTTAAATACTACTCCTACTTCGCCTAAACGTTGCAATAAGCGCATTTTATTGGTGATCCTATTTGGATCTGCCAAGGTTATTTTTGAATTATATTGATTGTCTTCTCGATACTGATTTTCTTCTTTACATAGCGCAAATAACGCTTCGCGTTGTTCAGCCTGTTCGCTACTTTTAGGACCACTGGCGAGTAAATTTAAAAACGCTTGCTCGGTCTTCCAGCTTAAATAATTATCTACATTTTCAAAGTAAGAACTTAATTTTTGATCAGGGGGAGTATAACGACGCAGCTTTTTTAATAAATTTTTGGTTTGTTCAGCAAGTTCACTTACATGCTGATAAAACTCATCTGTAGCCTCAATTTTTAATGCTTGTTTAATATCTCTTTCTAGGGCGATTCTAAACTGAAACGAAAATAAATTTAAGTTACTACGATAATCAGTTTGTTCGCCTTTGGTTTGACTGATAAAGCGACTGCGCACAAGTGGCAAATGAACTTGTTCGGAAAAGTAGGCACTGTAACTTTTTATACTACTGTGAAAGTAATTTTCTTCCGTGAGGGTACTTGGGCCTATACCCATTTCATCCGGAATAGAAAAATACAAATCTAGGCTTTGAAATTCTTGCGGGTGTAATTGTTGGCTTATTCTAAATGATAAGTTTTCATCCTGAGTAAGGGTGATTTTTTTCAATGTTTTACTTTACTCCTAGGGTAATCAACAATAGTTTTAATGGTAACTTAAGTATCTGCCTGTTTTGGCTTTTTTGCTATAGACATTTATTCGATAAGTTAATCTTTAGCAAAAAAACGGGTTATATAGTCGTACATGTTTCTAGCTACGCCTATTTTTAGGTACGTAATTCAATATAGATACAGGCACTGTCTTTTTAACAGGAAATTCAGCAAACTCTTTGCGTTCAATGGTATGCCCTAAACGACTTTCTATGGCACAAAGCTCTCTAAAGTTATCTTTAGATACCAACGAGATTGCTTCACCACTAGCGCCAGCTCTACCAGTTCGTCCTATACGGTGAATGTAATCATCGACTTGTGCAGGTAAATCATAATTTACAACCCTAGTTAGTTCACCAATATCAAGGCCTCGTGCGGCAATGCCTGTGGCAATTAAAAACTGAATATTACCGGTTTTAAAGTCAGCTAATATTTTTTCACGAACCGCTTGAGCTCTGCCGCCATGAATTGACTCGGCCTTAATGCCGCGTTTTTCTAGCTGACTAACTAATTTGGCTGCACCGTGCTGGGTTTCAATAAAAATTAATGCCTGGTCCCATTGCTGCTCTTTAATTAAGTGGCTTAATAACGCCGACTTATTAGTTTTATCAACAGTGACTAGCCACTGTTGTATTTTATCAACAGTAGCTTTCTTTGGAGATATGGCTATTTCAACCGCATCGTTAATTACTCGCTTGGCTAAATAGCGAATGTCGTTTGAAATAGTCGCTGAAAACAATAAACTTTGACGCTGGCTTGGTAAGCGTTCAACAATTTTATGAATGTCTTCACTAAAGCCCATATCCAGCATTCTATCGGCTTCGTCTAATACCAACACTTCAAGCTCATCAAAATGGAGCGCACGTTGGTGGGCTAAATCTAACAATCGTCCCGGAGTAGCAACAATAATATCAACGCCCCAAATTAAACGTTGTTTTTGCGCATCACTATCAACGCCGCCATACATTGCCATAGAGCTAAGCTCTAAATTCTTCGCATACTGGCTAATACTTGCTTCAACTTGCACGGCTAACTCGCGCGTAGGCGTAAGAATAAGCGCACGAATTCGCTTACCACGCAGCTTTCTATCTTTGTTAAACATTTCTAATATTGGCAAGACAAAGCTGGCTGTTTTTCCTGTGCCCGTTTGTGCGGCAGCAACTAAATCTTTACCAGATAAAATAACAGGTATAGCTTTTTTCTGAATATCTGTTGGCGTGCTATAACCTAAATCAGATACAGCGGTTAAGATAGGATCAGATAAACCAAGAGTTGAAAATGACATTAAGTGCCTCAGGCAAAAAGCGCGTGGGTAGAAATAATAAAGAGCACAAGTATAGCAGCAAACATCAAAGCGTAGAATAAATAGATAAAGTAAAACTCACCTTAATAAACACTCTAATGGTAGTATGTCAGGTAATCAATTGACTATTACGACCATTAAAGAAATTAAAAATTCAATGTATGAACTTACTGACTTAAACAACATCAATGAAGAAATAGAGCCTTTAAAAATATTGGCCGATAGAGAGTTAAAGTCAATTTTTGGTTTATCGGGGATGGTTTACACACCACATATCGATGCCTATAACGTCGTCAGCGTAAAAAAAGCGGCAATACTTCGCTATTTAAAAAATAATAAAGTTATCCCTTTTTCCAATACAGAAGCCGTTACTGAGCAATTAGACCTATTGCATAAAAAAACAAAGAATCGCGATATAGTTGAATATAAGAAGTGTAAATATGAGCGTCGCTTTACCCCACTCAAATTAAGTAAATCAGGAAAAGTCGTACGAAAATGGGCTAAGTTCTGGTTTAAACTAGACGCTGAAGATAAAGTAAATAAAGAGTGGGAAACACAAGTTAAAGAGATATGGCCCGAATATTTTATCATTCGAGCCTTTGATATATAATCAATTTCATGCCGTTTTCAACATGTATGTAAATACGACGATATGGATATCGGAGGTAGAGCACTGTCGGGAACAAGTGCCGAGAATAACTCAGGTTCAGTTATCGAGGGAGCAATTGCCGAGGGTGCGTAGGAACAGTCCATGCCAAATTAATATTCCATCATCCTTGATGTAAAAAAGGCAAACCTCGTGGTTCGCCTTCAGTTTATTAAGCGGTCAATATAATGACTAGTTAACTAAACCATAGTCTTGCGTATTTTTCCAAGCTTCAGCCCAGTCACTCATATCTTCTTTTGAAACAGTATTAATTCTTGGATATATGAATTGCCCAGTTTCATCGGCAGTAACTACACCGTCTTCGTTTTTATCCATTCCCCATGTCGAATATTCGAACACTAGCGCTCGACCATTGTCATCAACATTTATCACTTCCCAAGTTCGGTGACGGTCTGAATAGTAATCAGAAAACCTTAAATTAACCACATTGCTAGCGGTATCCCATGTCCAGCGTTCATCACCTAAATAAAAATGTTCAACTTCAATTTCAGCACCAGAGTTTGCCGGCTCGCCGTAAATGCCTCGGCGCAATGTTCCATCGGCTTTAAATTGGTATCCCCATATTTCTGCTAATTTTAATTTATCACCTTCCCAGTGCTCTTTAAAATAGCCATTAATATTCGCAAGTTGGAACTCTGGTAATTCTGTAGCAAGATTATTGGTAAGTTTAGGATAAGTAGTATCAAACTTACTCATTTGCCAAACGTAAGCTTTGTCGAATGTATTGTTTACTAGTTTTTCTGTATAAGCTAAATAATTTTTACCAGTTTGTTGAAACGGTGTAATTCGGTAAGTGACAGCTCCCTCTTTTAACGTGATTGTGCCATTTTCAAAAGCAACACTAAATTGATGACTTGATAAACGTGAGCTAGCTGTTGTTTCATTAATACTTACAACATCGCTACCTGCAACATCAACAGGTTGAAGGCTCCAATAATCTTTATCAATAGTGTAATCTAATGACATAACCCAATCGCCAATCAAGTCAGCTAACACTGCATCCTTTAATACACTGGTATTAGGCTTCACGTAAGTAACAGTATTTTGTTCGTGCCAAAAGCTTAAAGGGTTATCAGCTTGCCAGTTCATCTCGCTCGGCATCACTAATTCATAGCCATACTCTGTTTGTTCTTCTACTTTGTAAGTATCTTCACTTTTAGCTAACAACGTAATTGTTTTATTAATAAATCCATGGCGAATTTCAAGTGGAATCCCAGACGGAATTATCCCTTGATTTTGAGCTTGTAAGAGTTCATTTTGAACACTTTGATCAAAGCCAAAATCATTAACAAGCTCTTCAAAAGAGTTAGAAAACTCTCGAATCATTACAGAATTTAATTGATCATAACTATAGATTAACTTGCCGCTCTCGACAGACCAAGTTATACCATTTACTGTAGGAGTTGATCTATACGTAGAGCCGTAATTAGTTGCTAAACCATTAGCATTGAGCTTTGTAACATTTGCTGAAAAATCTAACCAGCCTTCTTGCGTATCGTTAAGTTCAACTAAGCTTTCACCAATTAGCATATCTTCAGTAAACTGCAACACAACATTTGGATCATTAACCGTTTCAGTTTTCGCCGCTTCAAATGCATTACTGTATTCAATAGTCTCAAAACCATTTTCATCAACTAAGTCGTTTATCTCTAAATATACATTTATAGCTTCCACTGTTGATGCAGTTCCCCCATTAGTATTATCGAGGAAGGTAATGATTGTTTCACCACTTGGTAAGTTGAAATTTTCATTATCGATCATTAATTTAATAAAAGTTGCCGTTTCGATAAGCTCTTCAACTGAGATTTGACTTGCAGCATCAAGGTACTCTTGTATCGTGGTAAACTCTTTATCGTCATTTAAATCTTTGGCTAACAAATACATTGCAGTTGAAACATGAGTAATGTTAGTTGCGTTTGGATCGCTGACTAATTCACGACTTTCATCTATATTTTGTAATAAAGATTTAGCTTCACCTACAAACAAAATTAGCTGCACATTCTCTTGGCCTAGCTCAGAGCTACCGGTAGCAGTCAATATAAGGTTGGCAAACATGTCATCAATAACAATATCTAGTGAATAGTTACCTTCTGCATCTGCTGTTGTTGAATATACCTGACCATTACTTTCAAATGTCACTTCTGCATTAGCTATTGGGCTATCTGTTACTTGTCCTGCAATAGTTAAGGTGTGATTAACTGCAAGTTGTAACTCTGCTGTTGCTGTAAATTCACCATCAGAAACTGCATAAGTTAATGAATCAGAGCCGGCAAAGTCAGTATTTGGCGTATAAACAATTGAACTACCCGATATTTCGGCGCTACCATTTCCAGGAGCGGTAGTAATATTTGTAATTGAAAGGCTATTTTGTTCCGCATCAGTGTCATTTTCTAAAACATTCACCGTCACTGAATTATTATTTTGCGCAGTTCCGGTATCAGCTACAGCAACAGGTGCGGTATTTGTATCAACCTTAGTTGAATCTGAAGAACCACCGCCACCGCCACCGCCACAACCAGTCAATAAAACAGCTGTGAACAATGAACAAATTAATTTTTTATTTTCCATAACATTCTCTACTTTATTAGTATTATCCTAGTAATATTGCACATCTATGCAATAAAATTAGAATAACAAGATATTAACAAATGTCAAAAAGTGTATTTTTCATCAGTAGATTTAGTTACAAAAGCAGGTGCTATTTAGCTACCTGCTTTTAAGTCATTAGTCCATTGTTTTATTTTTGTCCTTATGAAGCAGCCGATACAGCGCAGGCAATACAAATAAGGTTAATAACGTAGAAGAGATAATCCCGCCAATAACAACGGTCGCTAAAGGTCGTTGCACCTCAGAGCCAATACCAGTATTTAACGCCATTGGTATAAAGCCAAGAGATGCTACAAGTGCGGTAGTAATTACCGGTCGTAAACGAGTAATTGCACCTTTAATAATCGCAAGCTCTAAGGCCAAATTGTTACGCCTTAATTCGCGAATAAACGACACCATGACCAAACCATTCAATATCGCAATACCAGACAATGCAATAAAGCCTACTGCCGCCGATATTGAAAATGGAATATCGCGCAACACTAATGCAAATATGCCACCAGTAAGGGCTAAGGGTACACCACTAAAAATAATCATCGAATCTTTAAATGAGCCGAGCGCTAACATTAACAGGGCAATAATTAACACTAAGGTTACCGGCACAACCACCAATAATCGTTTAGTTGCCGATTGCAGTTTTTGATACGTACCGCCGTACTCAAGCCAATAGCCAGCAGGTATTTCGGCATTGTCATTAATCGCTTGTTTTACATCTTCAACAAAACTTCCTAAGTCGCGCTCTCGAACGTTTGCAGTTACCACTACTCGTCGTTTACCGTTTTCACGATTTACCTGATTAGCCCCACTTATAAGCTCTATGCTAGCTAGCTCTTTTAAAGGTACATATCCCCCACTTGGCAAGGTAATAGGTAAATGCGTTAAGTAGTCAAGGTCGTTACGTTTTTGCTCAGGCAGACGCACTACAATATCAAAGCGTTTATCACCTTGATAATAGTTGCCCGCTTGCGTACCACCAATAGCGGTTGCAACTTGTTGTTGCAGCTCTGCTAAAGTAATCGCATATTGACCAAGTTGCTGAGTTTTAGGAATTAACGTTAATACCGGTAAGCCTGTGGTTTGCTCAACTGCGACATCTTTAATGCCTTCTACATTAGCTATAGCAGCAGCAATATTTTGACCTGTTGCTGCTAAGGTATCAAAATCATCACCAAATATTTTAATGGCTAATTCAGCACGAACACCGGCAATTAACTCATTAAAACGCATTTGAATTGGCTGCGAAAATTCGTAATTATTGCCAGGAACTTGGCGCACGATGGTTTCGAGTTCACTTACTAACTGGTTTTTAGTTTTGTTAGGATCTGCCCAAAGATCGCGAGGTTTTAAAATGATAAACGTATCGGCAACGCTTGGCGGCATAGGATCGGTGGCAACATCTGGTGTGCCTATTTTTGAATAAACACGTTCCACTTCAGGCATTTGAGCGATGTAAGTTTCAAGTAATGTTTGCATCTCTACCGATTGCGAAAGTGATGTACCAGGTATGCGCATAGCATGCATGGCAATATCACCTTCATCTAAATTAGGTACAAATTCTTGGCCCAACTTACTGCCCATAGAAACCGCGCTAACCACTAATGCAAACGCACAAGCGACAATAAACCAACGGCCTTTTATAACAAAAGTAAGTATAGGCTTGTATAAACGTTCACACGTATTAATGATCAAATTAGGTTTTTCTATTACAGGTCGCTTAAACAAAATGGCAATTGCTGCAGGCACAAACGTGATCGACAAAATCATTGCACTTACCAGGGCAATTACAACTGTTATCGCCATTGGGTGGAACATTTTGCCTTCAACACCTTCTAAGGCAAATATTGGTAAATATACCGCGGTGATAATAAACACCCCAAATAATGCAGGACGGATCACTTCTTTCGTCGCATCAAACACTAAAACTAAACGCTCTTTAACTGGCAAAATTGTATCTCTGCCTTGCGCCTTGGCTAAAGTACTTGCTTGGCTTAATCGGCGTAAGCAGTTTTCAACAATGATAATAGCGCCATCAACCAACAGGCCAAAATCTAGCGCGCCAAGGCTCATTAAATTGGCACTAACACCCGCTTGCACCATCCCCGTTACTGTCATTAACATCGCAAATGGGATCACGGCAGCGGTTAATAAAGCAGCGCGCACATTACCTAGCAGCAAAAATAAAATAACAATGACTAAAATAGCACCTTCAACTAAGTTGGCTTTAACCGTATCTAAGGTTTTATTCACTAAGGTTGTACGGTCATAAACAGCATTAGCAACGATGCCTTGCGGCAAACTTTTATTAACTTCAGCTAACTTTTCTGCCACTGCTTTGGCAACCGTTTGGCTATTTTCGCCAATCAACATAAACACAGTACTTAATACAACTTCGTGACCATTTTGAGTGGCCGCGCCAGAGCGTAACTCTTTGCCTTCGGTAACGTTGGCAACATCGCTCACTTTCAACATTTGTCCGCTATTAGTGCGAATTGTAATATTGGCCAACTGTTCTAAATCGGTTAACTGACCAGTCATACGCACTAACCACTGAGCACCACTTTTTTCAATAAAGCCTGCCCCTTGGTTTTGGTTATGCGCCATAATAGCGTTGGTTACATCACTTTGACTCAAACCAAATGACAATAGCTTTGCCGGTTCAAAGGCAATTAAAATTTCTCGTTTGAAACCACCACTTGGGTTTACTTCAACAACGCCATCAACTTGCATTAATTGCGGCTTTATTGTCCAGTCATGCACGGTACGCAGATCAGTCGCGGTTATTGCACTACCGTCTTTGTTGGTTGCATTTGGCAAGGCATCAACAGTGAACATAAATATTTCACCAAGCCCGGTAGAAACTGGGCCAAGCTCTGGAACTGCACCATTTGGTAATTGCGATTTAACACTATTTAAACGCTCACTTATAAGTTGGCGAGCAAAATAAATATCAGTATCGTCACTAAAAATTGCCACGACTTGCGATAATCCATAACGAGATACCGAACGTGTACTCTGCAAATTTGGTACACCTGCAAGTGCGGTTTCTAATGGGTACGTTACTCGTTGCTCAACTTCTAACGGCGTATAACCCGCAACCTCTGTATTGACAACAACTTGTACGTTGGTGATATCTGGCACGGCATCAATTGGCAGTTTGGTAAAGTTGTAAGCACCTAATGCGGCAACGGTTAACACCATCACCAATATTAAGCGACTTCGCTCAATCGCAAATTTTAAAATAGATTCCAACATAGCTATTTTACTCCCACAAAAACGGACATTAATTTCAATGAAATATAGGGATTAGTGGTCATGAGAAGCACCTGCTTTATCAATATCAGCTTTGATTAAATAACTGTTACCTGAAACATATTCACTACCGGCTTTAATTCCCGAAATAACTTCAACCCAATTTCCGGCTTTTCGGCCAAGTTTAAGCATGCGAACTTCGTATTCATCGCCTACTTTTTCATAAACAACAGTAAAATCTCTAAAGCTTTGCAACGCATCTGCATTTACCGCCATGTCAGCTTGAAAACTACTCACAGCAATATCGGCCTCAACAAATTGCCCAACGGTAAAATGGCCTTGGCTGTTGTCTACTTTAACGCGATATATTTTTGCTTGTTGTGCATTCACCATCGTCAATGAATCCATAATTTGACCGCTTATCGTTTGCTCAACACCAGTGATCGATAACTCAACTTCAGCTCCAATTTTTACCTTAGGCTGCTCGCTTGGATAAACATTAAGTTCAGCCATAAGAGCATTAGTATTGATAATTGCTAATAAAACATCACTATTGGTTTGTTGGCCAATACCGGTATTTTGGCGGCTAACCACACCTGAAATAGGTGCGTAAACTTTATATGACTGCAAGCTCTCATTACTTCGTATTGTCAGCAAATGTTGACCTTTTTTAACCACTTGGCCAAGCTCAACATTGAGTTGCACCACTTCGCCAGGGTAACGAGCACTGATAAAGCGCTGACTATTTGGAGTTAAAGTGAGTTGGCCAAATACAGGTACAGTCGCAGTTAACATTTTTGCAGCAACGATTGATGTTTCCACGCCCATATCCACAGCCATCTCATGGCTTATTTGGGTACGTCCCTCTAAGCTTTCAAAATGCCAACTGTAGTTTTTACCTGTATAACTTGCATTAACGTTAACAATAAAAGAATGCGGTTCATAAATAACAACATCGCCTTTTAAGTAATTGTTTTTGGGTGAAAAGTTCACCGTATCTTTGATGTCGCCAAGTCGCGTTAAAGTAATATCAACGGCGACAGTTTTTGGGTCCAGTTGTTGATGGTTATTATTAGCGAATACTCGATACTCAGGTTTAGAGCCGCCTTCAAATAACACCAACTCTAAACTAAAATCGCCATCAATTAATAAACGGCCATTGTTTGGCCCTTTTTGTGCTTCTTGGTGTTGCTCTTCACCTTGTTGATGTTGCTCTGATTTTTCGCTGTGATCGCCACTGGCGAAAACTACTGTGCTAGTTAATAAACTAATGTTGGCCATAACAGCCATTAAAATTGTTTTAATATTCATAAATGTTCTCAAATAAAATGGCTTATAGGTTTGTGGCTGTACCGGTTAATCGCTCTAATTCAATATTCAAATAATGAACATTGCTGTACGCATCAATCAATTCAAATTGCGCGTCAATAAGCTCTTGTTGTACGTTATACCATTCGCTGTAGCTATAACGTCCAACACGGTAGGCATCTTCAGCGCTGCTGTTAGCACCTTCTAATGCGGGAATAATTTCTTCACCTAACCCTTCTATTACATGACGATTGTGTTTCAGCTTATGAGTGGTCAACAACAACTCTGTTGATATGTTTTTATACCAAGCATCTAGTTCAGCTTGCTTGCCACCTTGCTTTGCCTGTAACTCTATAATTTGTCCAAGATTACGGTTTTCACCGCCAAATGGAATTGATACACCAGCAGTAAGCGACGCATCGCCACTTAACTCATCATGTTTAACACCTGCACTAAATTGCCAAGCTGGGTTTTCATTCGCTTTGGCAACCGCAATAGCAGATTCGCTAATACGCTTTTGTGCTGCGAGTTGCTTAAATTTAGGATGGTTTTTAAGTTTGTTATACGCGTTATCAACTGTGGTTAAAGATGGAATATCACCTAGTGAGCCAGTCACGGTAAAGTTACTATCCCCTTGCCATTGTGCAGCAAGGCTGGCGCGGCTTGCCTCTATTTCATGGTTAAGATCTTCAACAACCAACTCTTTTTTAGCGACGCTCGCCTTTGCTCGTAGCTTATCAACAAGGAGAGATTTACCGGCAATTACACGTTGTTCCACTTGCCTAAACGCATCTTGCGATTGTTTAAGGGCAATCTTAGCAAGCTTCAACTGCTCATTTTGTGCCAATAAGGTAATGTAGAGTTTGGCGGTATCTGCGGCCACATCCAACGCTTTACTTTGCTTATTGAGCTCGGTAACTGTCGCTTGTTGTTTGGCGTAATTCACCTTGGCGTTTATACGATCGCCTTCAAGTAACCAAGCAATTGAAATACTGGTTTGCATTGACGAAAATTCAGAATACTCACCAGAGCTAAGTACATCTTCAACTTTTACATTTAAGCTCATAGGTGAGCCCACTCCAGCCTGTTTTATCGCACCTTGTGCAGCTTCAGATTGATATGAATAGACCTTAAGGTCGGGGTGTTGCTGTAATGATTTTACAATCGCTTGTTGCAGTGTTAATGACTGTTGTAATTGCGGTTGCTGCGCCAAACTTGACGTAGAAACAAACAACGTAATCAGTAGATAAAAGCGCTTAGAAGCCACTTTTAACAAAGCAGATATACGCCATTGTTTTTCAATTATATTAAATAGTTTACTTAGTCGAATATGCATTGCATACCCTCCATATTTTAAATTAAGGATAACGCTAAGTAATAAGTAGGAGCACATATCGATCGTTCATAAGTTAGGTACAGTTTTGACGAATATGAGAGCTTAAACACGGTAAGGTAAAGAGCTAAAAATTAGATAATAAGCGGCCATAATAACGGGCGCTATAGCAATTCTATTAATTATCGAATTCTAAACTATTTGTTAAGCTTGATACTATTACTTAGCTAGAAGTTTGCTGTAATAGTTAGCCAATTGGAGGGCGATGGGTATTATCAATATTGCTTTGTGGGGCAAAGCTTTTGGTTAAGTAATTATTTTCAGTGCTATTAAATTGCGCGAGTAAGTCGTCGCTTAAATCCCAAATAACATGCGGTGTACTGCAATGACCACAATGATGACAGTCACTATGCTCTTGTTGAGAGTCAGATAACGGAGAATCGCTTAAAAGCGCATCCTGTGCACTATTCAAATCTTGGTCTACATAAGTATCTGCAAATAATGACAAACTTTTGTTCATCTTGTCGCTGTGATGTTGTATTCGATGTTGCCCATGATCTTCATGTACTTGTAGATACGGTTGTTGTTGTTCAATTTTAAGGTGAGTTAAAGCGATATTTAAGTCATTTGATGAGTCAGCAACAGCTACAAACGATTGCACAACAATCGCCGCCATTAACCAAATACAAACAACAAGCTGTTTTATCACTGTAAACACTCTTTAAAATATATGGCGGTAATGTACAACAGGTGTTCTAAGAAGTCACCAAGCAACTTTGTAACAATAAATTACATGACAAAGTTACTGTATACAAAAGTTTAAGGTTAATCGCTAAATTTGATTTTTAAACCACTTAAAAATGACGATAAAACATCGTCGGTACAGCGCTTATAATGCTTATTATTAACATTTCTGAAATAGGCACTTAATTCATACTTACCTAAAACAAGCCCAGCAAGCTCAAGCACTGCAATTACGTCATCAGCTTTTAAGGCTAAAGCTATTTTGATTTTATTAAAAATAATGTTATTTGATAATTCAACTTCAGCTTGACGGTCTGGACCATCTTGTTTGCCGCGTTTTTCAACAATCAAACCATTTAAAAAACTTGCGAATTCAACATCAGATAATTCTTGATAAGCAGCGTCATCTTTTTCTTTGAACATACATGTTAATTGCTCAGATGTTATGTCACATTGATTTAACGCAAAAACAGCTTGTATTTTTTCATCATTAAAATCAAAAATTTTGCTTAAGCGACGAAGAATATCATTATTTATCATTTATAGGCCCAGAGGTTTAGGTGAATATGTTTGCGTCATGCGCTAGAAGTATAGCCTACGCAGACATTATTGGCGTTGTACCATTGTTAATGTTTACGTAGGATTTAAGCATACAATTCGGCGTTTTCAGACCGTCTTGTAAGACGTTGTTTACGCCACTTTTTTTACAGTGTTTTGGCTATCAAGGTATTCATCTAAAGTACCTTGGAAGTTAATCAATGCTTTATCTTTAATATCGATAATGCGTGTTGCCAAGCTTGAGACAAACTCACGGTCATGGCTGACAAAAATTAACGTGCCTTCAAAAGCTTTAAGGGCATTGTTCAATGCATCAATCGCTTCGATATCCATGTGGTTAGTTGGTTCGTCCATAATCAATACATTAATATCGCCCATCATTAACATGCCAAATAACAAACGGTTTTTCTCACCACCTGAACAGTTACGTGCTTTTTTGTTTGCATCGTCATCAGTAAACAATAAACGTCCTAACATACCACGAACACTTAAGTCGTTATGACAAGGTCTACGCCATTGCGACATCCAATCCATCAATGTTAAGTCATTGTCAAAAAATGAACCGCTATCTTGTGGGCAATAACCTACAGAAGCATTTTCAGACCATTTAACCACACCTTCAGCGTGCTCTAACTCACTCATTAAACAGCGTAGTAATGTAGTTTTACCCACGCCGTTTTCCCCAATAATCGCTAACTTAGCACCAGCTTCTAGCAATAAATCGCCGTTTTTAAATAACACTTCGCCATCAAATCCATGACCAAGTTGTTCAAGTTCTAACGCTTGACGATGCATTTTCTTACCTGGTGCAAAGGCAATTTTAGGTGTAATGCGACTTGAAGATTTAACATCATCAAGTTTAATTTTATCCATCTTTTTAGCACGAGAGCTGGCTTGTTTGGCTTTTGACGCATTAGCGCCAAAACGGTTTACAAAGTCTTGTAACTCGGCAATTTCTTCAGCCTTTTTAACATTACCCGATAATAACTGTTCACGTAATAAAGCAGATTGCTGGAGGAAAAACTCATAGTTACCTGGGTAAATACGCAATTCACCGTAATCAATGTCGGCCATATGAGTACAAACAGAGTTAAGAAAGTGTCTATCATGGGAGATGATAATCATGGTGCATTTACGTTTATTCAACTCACCTTCTAACCAACTGATAGTATGAATATCCAAGTTGTTGGTAGGCTCATCGAGTAATAAAATATCAGGGTTAGCAAACAATGCTTGCGCAAGTAGTACACGTAGCTTCCAACCTGGTGCAACTTGTTGCATTGAACCGTAGTGAAAAGACTCTTCAATACCGGCTTCTAATAAAATTTCACCCGCACGACTTTCTGCGGTGTAACCGTCCATTTCAGCAAATTCGCTTTCTAAGTCACCGGCACGCATGCCATCGGCTTCAGTCATTTCAGCTTTTGCGTAAATGGCATCTTTTTCTTGCTTTACTTTCCATAGCGCCATATCACCCATGATCACAGTATCAATAACACTGTACTGCTCAAATGCGAATTGGTCTTGGCCCAAGGTACTTACTTTGTTACCCGTACTGACAGAGACATTGCCTGAGCTCGGCACTAAATCACCACTAAGGATTTTCATGAATGTAGACTTGCCACAACCATTTGCGCCAATTAAACCGTAACGGTTACCATTGCCAAATTTAGCAGAGATGTTTTCAAACAAAGGCTCAGCGCCAAATTGCATTGTAATGTTCGATGTAGTGATCAAGTGGATATTCCTAAAATGTGCTAACAGTTATTGATTATTCATAGTGAAAGCACTTAGAACGTCAAAATCATAAGGTCGCGCAGTATACAGGAATAAAGGCTTTTCCCCTACCTAATAATGACTTTTTATGGTTATTTTTTCACCAACCACTAAAGGTAAACAAAATGCAGCGTAAATGTTACGTATTAATCGCAATAAAATACAAAACCTTTTAAGCAATAATTGGAAATAAGTAGATTTCTTGTGCTTCGAATTTTTTTAATATAACGTTTACTGCTAATGCTAGGCTTTTATGTAACGGGTGTAGGAAATAACGAATGAAAGAACGCCAACAAAATCCTATTTTTGATCGCTTCCCGTTTATTATTGACGGCGGTTTAGCCACCCAGCTCGAATCTAGCGGTTTCAATTTAAATAACCATTTATGGTCTGCTAAACTTCTATTAGAAAATCCACAAGCAATTGTTGAAGCACATTTAGCTTATTTAAATGCCGGTGCAAAATGCATTATCAGTGCTAGCTATCAGGCTTCTATACAAGGATTTATTGATCTTGGATTAACATTAGCAGAAGCTGAAAATACTATAAAAAGTTCTGTTGAATTAGCTCGCCAAGCCGTAGATAAATACATGAAACTCAATCCAACTCACTTTAAACCTATCGTCGCCGCCAGTATCGGCCCATATGGGGCATATCTTGCTGACGGATCGGAGTATACGGGTGATTATCAAATTTCAGATAACGATCTTTTCCAATTTCATCAACGACGTCTAAACCTTCTGGCATCAACAAGCGCCGACATATTGGCTTGCGAAACTATACCTAATGAGCAAGAAGCTCTAATATTAAGCGATTTAATTACCTCGCAAAGAAAGCCTGCTTGGATGACTTTTTCGTGTCGTGATGAAAAGAATATTAGCAGTGGTAGTTTACTCAAAGATGTAGCTGGTAAATTACAGAGTAATCAAAATATTATCGCCGTCGGAATAAACTGCACATCTCCACAATTTGTCGAGTCGTTAATACTAGAACTTAAAAGTGTCACAACTAAACACATCGTTGTTTATCCAAATTCAGGTGAATGCTTTCATGCCGATACCAAAACATGGCATGGGACTGCAGATCCGATTGAATGCGCCATTGCCGCAAAATCATGGTCAAACAGTGGTGCCGATATCATCGGCGGGTGTTGTCGGATGGGACCTGATCATATAAAAGCGATGGTTAACAATTTACTTTAGTAATCTACCCTAGATTGCTTTTGTAATTAGCTCACTTAGAGAACTGCTGATACCATTCGACTTCACTGATCAAATCTTGCGTCGACGCTAATTGATCAATAAACGTTAAGCCGTTCAAATGGTCTAATTCATGCTGGAAAATACGAGCGATAAAGCCAGATAGCTCTTTTTGTTGTTCATTACCTTGTTGGTCAAAGTAACGTACCGTGATCTGACTATGCCTTGGCACTAAACCACGCATACTAGGCACGCTTAAGCATCCTTCCCAATCTTTCACTTTCTCAGCAGAATAATGCAATATTTCAGGATTAATAATTGCTGTCGGCGCCATTAATGGTGCGTCTGGATATCGAGCATTGGGTTTAGAACACATGATAAAAATACGTACACTATGATGAATTTGTGGTGCGGCAATTCCTACTCCACCAGCTTCTTGTACAGCTAACATCATTTGCTTAATTAATTTCTGGCATTCATCGCCAAGTATATCGTTAACCGCAACCGCTCGTTTTCTTAATACCGCATGGCCTAATTGAGCAATAGCATAGGGCTTACTTTTAGCTTGATTCACTTGGCTCATTTCGTTTTAGTCTTTTATCTTAGTCTTCAGTCTTAATAGTCACTTCAATATTTTTGCTATCGCCGGCAAACCATTTTTGCACGTAGATAGATCCTAACACCGGTGGCATACCGTCTTCAGGTACTTCTTTATATCGAATACTGTTTTTATTTTGCTTTTCAATTTCAAATTTAATAACTTTTTCAGACACAGTTTGTTTAACCTTTATTTATTCGCAAGCTAGATCACTTGCAATGGTTCAATAGTAATATTGTACTTTATGATGATTTTTCAGCAGGGCCTTGCAACTTTAAATTCATCTTAGGATTTTTTAACACGATACCTTTTTTTAAAAGTAATTTATGCAATTGCTTTTGTAATTTGGTTTCAACATGGCTGCCCTGTGCATCACGAAATTTCTGCTCGTCACTAAAGTGGCAGAGCACTAATAAACTGCTAGGGAATAGATCGAACTGAACCGTGTGACTTAAATGACTAAAGCCATCAACTTGCTTTGCCTCTTCATTTACTAAGGCTAATACGGCTAATAACTTTACGTTCAATCGCTGGACGATTTTGCTCATTTTCATGTTTTAAACTCTCTCAAATGGCACTTACTTTGACTTTAATTGGATGGACTTTAACTCAAAAGTATTCATATATAACCGTGGATCGGCAATTTTATCCAGCATTGAACTCTCTGGCAAACAATCGTCATCAACATAGTCTACATAATTGGCTGAAGAATCAAACACTAATATATCCAACGCTAACCGATCTAATCCGTACAGACCACGATGGATCATATCTGCTGAAAAAACTAATAAATCCCCCGCAGCGAGCTTAATTTTTTTGCCTCCAGAAAGACTTTCGCAGCTGGTTCTGCCCTTTTCTTCTTGTCGCACATCAAACTCTTCATCATTATCCCAGCGCTTATGCGTGCCGGGCACTAGCTCAATGCCGAGTTCGTCAAATAAAGGCACACGCAGATGTACTACTTGTGTTTCATCAATGACTTGCTTTTGATCTTCTACGTCATAGTCATATTGACAGTCTCGATGCCAAAAATCTTTTTGCTGAGGATTAACCGGGTTAAAAAATAATTGCGTATTCATAAACGCTGGATTATTCGGCATTAGTGATTCGACCACAGTCATTATCTTTGTTGAACTAATAAAGTTAAATAGCTCTACTCTATCGTCGAAACCTAAGTATTCACTACCAGTAATTAACGAAGAGTTGAACGCTTCTTCTTGATAAAATTCAAGATTATCTTGCTTCCATAATTCATGGAATTTTAATATTACTTTCTTGAGGGAGGATATTTCAGGCGCACTAAAATAGTCTCGAATTACAAAGTAACCTTGTTCATCATAATTACTATGTAATTTTTTAGCGGTCAATTGACTTAGATTATCTACCATTAACTAGCATACCTTCTATTGATTATATTCATCATTATCCTTTGTTCATCTAGTGGTAACTACTGTGGTAAACCGTTATGAAAATATTAAAGGGTATGCTTTATACTCTTTAACTTAAATTAAATCATTATATTTTTCTTTCTTTTAAATTTCACATCCCTTTCACAACAAGTTACCTAAGATACCATCACTAAATATTACTGTGGTGCAAATTTATGCCTTGTTCAATTGAATTAAAAAACGTTGCTCAATCTTTTGGAAACATTGGTTCGACTATTACGTTATTCGAAAACCTTGATTTATCAATAAGCCAAGGGCAATCCTATGCCATAACAGGTCCTTCAGGTGCAGGTAAGTCGAGTTTACTTATGCTGCTTTCTGGATTAGAAAAACCAACTTCAGGTCAAGGCAATTTCATCAATAATAATCACCTATCAACTCTTGATAACTTACGCGCAGAAATAGGCTTTATTTTTCAGCAGTTTCATTTATTGCCTGAGTTAACCGCTTTACACAATATTGCTTTGCCGTTGAAATTACGCGGTGATAAACAAGCGATTAAAAAAGCTGAACATTGGTTAGAAAAGGTCGGATTGTCAGATAGAGCCCATCATAAACCATCACAGTTAAGTGGTGGCGAACAACAGCGAGTCGCAATCGCTCGTGCGTTAGTATTTTCACCTAAATTTATTTTTGCCGATGAACCGACGGGCAATCTAGACCAACACAATGCCAATGAAATTTCTGATATTTTATTTGCTTGCTGCCAAGAGAATAACGCTGGTTTAGTCATTGTTACGCACAGCAACGTGCTTGCAAGTAAGGCGCAAAACATTTACTCACTTGCTAATGGCGAGCTAACTAAAACATCATCGATTAGCATCGTTGATAAACAAAGTACAAAACATACAGCACAACACATCACTAAAAACCTATCTACCGACGAAAGACAGGTGCCATCATGTTAAAACATCATACGCAACTCGCTTGGCACTATTCTGTGCAAGAATACCGCCAACCTCATCAAAAACTACTGCGCTGGGTGCAAGCCACTTTAATGGTTTTTATTGTCACCTTGACGTTATCAAGTAGCACTATTCAACATTACTTGCAGAGTAACTTGCAAAACCTGCTAGGCGCAGATGCGGTATTAACTCAAAAAGATAAATTAACCACTAATCAATTCACTTCATTAACCAATTTTAGTGACAAAGTGGTCAGTACATTACAAATTAATGCAACGTTAACATTTGATGGAAAATGGCAGCGTTCAAAACTAAAAGCAGTAGGCAGTGATTACCCCTTACAAGGCCAATTACTCACTTCAACGTCACTGCAAAGCCCTGCAGTAGCCACAAACGGTGGTCCTACAGCTGGCAATATATGGTTAGACAGCCGACTATTCGCCAGTTTAACGCTATCAATTGGTGACTCTATCAACATAGGTGAGCAAGCATTTTTTGTATCCAGAGTGTTGGTTCACGAGCCAGATAGATTGATGGAAGGACATAATGTTTCTATGAGAGCCATGGTGAATATCATTGATATGGAAAAGTTAGCTTTTCCAACAGCTCTTATTCAACATCGATACCTTGTTTCTGCATCAAAATCACAAATACAGCAGCTTATTAATTGGCAACAAGAGCAACTTCCAGCAGCACAAATTCACCATAAACAAGGCGCTCATCCGCTCGCTTTATTTTGGCAACGCACTGAAAATTTTTTAGGTTTAGCCTCCATAGTTTTATTTTTTATGGCCGCCATCGCCATTGAACAAATCGCGCAAGTTCACATAAAAAAGGAACAGTACTTTTCCGCCATTTGCATGAGCTTAGGTGCTTCAAAAGCGACTGGTTTACAGTTATCACTATTTAAATGGCTAATTAATATATTGCTGTTATTACCTGTAGTCGCAATTTTATCTGCTGTATTTCATTGGTTGATTGTCGACTGGTTAGCTGAAACATTTTCACAAATCCATTGGCAATTAGATGTTTGGCTTATGACTAAAACGATAGCAAGCTGTGTATTGCTTTTTGCGGTCTTTCATTCTCCCGTTTGGTTAACATTGTGCCAAACATCAGTTGCTAAATTGTTTCATCAAAATCAAAAAAGTATTTCTTTAGGCTTAATTAAACTATGTGCCTTAGTTGTGCTGGTTTTGGTGGCAGTGAACTACTCTGATAATGGTTTATTAACCGTGATGTTAGTCGGCAGTATAGCCGTCACCATCATATTGATGGCGGCTATTAGTTGGACGGTTTTAACCTTAGGCGAAAAAGCCAGTCAACAACTTTCAGGGCTGATCCCTTTTACCCTATTTATGATGAAACAGCGTTTATTAAGTAAAAGCACCCAAATTCTTGGGATTGGATTAAGCACATTTTTATTATTGTTTACGCTAATGCTTTTAAAAGACATAGGCGACACCATGACTTCATATCAAAGAACCCATGATGGTAATGTTATGGTTTCACAAGCCAGTCAACCACAAATGCAGGCAATAGATAAATGGTCTAAACAACACGGAATTAGTCTCCGTCAAACTGCTCCTTATTTGTATGCCAAAGTAGTAAAAATTAATGACCAGGCACTCAATAAATTTACCCAAAATCCCAGTGACAGTTTAGCAACGTTATCACGTTCTATTAGGTTACATTGGAGCGAAACTATTCCAAATACAAACCGTTTGGTTCAAGGGCTATGGTGGAAGAAAGACACTAAAAACTGGCAGCAAATATCGATTGAAGAAGAGGTCATGACCGATTTAGGTTTGAATCTTGGCGATGAGCTTACTTTTATTATTCATCAACAAAGCTTTACCTTCACGATAACTGCAAGTCATGTTTATAAACCGGGGGCGGGTTCAATTACCTTCTGGGTACAAATGCCTCCATCAGCCATCCAACATATCAACGCGCCTCAATACAATATGGCAAGTTTAGAACTTAACGATGATCACTGGCCACTACTTAGCCAATTATGGCAAGCTCATCCAAGCATAAGAATGATCTCTCTACAGGAGCTGACAAAACAATTTGATGATATTTTAGCAATGATCACCAAAGTTATTAGTGGTTTTGCTTTGATGATTATTTTACTCGCCATTATTGTCATTTTGTCCTCAATTAATGCGCTTGCAAGTAAAGAAAAGAAAAAAAACAGTGTCATTATGAGCTTCGGCTTTTTAAAGAAAACGTGCTTGCAGCTAAACATTATTGAATGGTTAATTACTGCATTAATCATCGCAACGGGTGCGATAGTAGGTACGTACATTACCGGCATGTTAATTTATCAATCGCAATTTTCACTGACTTATCAGCCAAATTTATTCATATTATTCATTACATTAGCCATTATTTTAAGCACAGTAACGTTACTAGGTGTATACGCTAGCCGACACAGTTTAAAGAGTTCAGTTAAACAATTAATGGCCGATGTTTAATATTATGTTTTTAATCAAAACAGTTTCACATATGTTTCACGCATGCTTTGACACACTTGTTTCATACTTAACATAGGAGTGAGATAAATGAATATTATAAAACAACAGGCATTAGTATTAATCACGTTATTAATTGCAACATTTCAAGTGCAGGCCGAAACAAGTACCAAGAAAGTATTAATGATCGTCAGTGGTAATGGCCAAGGTGAGAAACAACCTGGTTATGAATTTGATGAGTTTTCAAAAGCCTATACAGTATTCAATGATAACGGGGTTGCTGTTGATATCGCCAGCCCAAAAGGTGGTCACGTAGAAGCGGATAAATACGACCCAAGTAAATCCTATAATGCGAAAGTATTAGATGATCAAACTATTATGGCAAAACTGAATAAAACCCTTGCAACTGGTTCAGTAGATGCAAAAGCTTACGATGCTGTTTTTGTTGTTGGTGGTAAAGGTGCAATGTTTGATTTACCTAAAGATACGGCATTACAAAATGTTATTGCCCAAATATATCAACAGCAAGGCAGTGTCGCTGCAGTTTGTCATGGCCCAGCGGCATTAGTTAATGTAAAACTAAAAGATGGCAGTTATTTAGTTGCTAATAAAGCGATAAACAGCTTTACCAACCAAGAAGAAAAACTGTTTGGTCAAAAGTGGATAAACGATTTTGATTTCATGCTTGAAGATAAATTGACAGAACGCGGTGCTAAGTTTCAATCAAGCGAAATTATGCTAAGCCATGTTGCAGTTGACGGACGTTTAATTACGGGCCAAAACCCGACCTCAACAGTAGACGTGGCGACAGCGTTAGTTAAAAGTTTAGGGTTAACGCCTGTTAAAGCTGAAGTAGAATTAGAAGATAAAACCATGGCAGTAATCGCTAAATTTATAGCGGGTGACCAATCAGCCCTTGATACACTTGCGAAGAGCCAAGAGCAATACCATATCCCTTTAGTTGGTATGTACGGTTTCTATTTTCTAAAAGTAGCGGATACAACGCTCGATTTTGAGCAATCATTAGCTTTAATGTTAGTGGCACAAAAAGCGATAAATAGTCCTAACCTTGATATGCAAATAGCAAAAACACAGTCAAAATTAGGGCAAACCGCAAATGCAAAAGCCACATTGAATCAGTTAATTACTGCAAAACCTGATTTCAAACCAGCACAAGACATGTTAAAAACGTTATAAGATAATTACAAAAATAACCTGTCCTTAACGATAGCTTTAAATAAATCGTTAAGGACGTTCAAATTCGGGAAATGCTATGAATAACCAATCTTTATATATTCTAGTCGTTGAAGATCAGCAAAGTATTGCCCAAAATATTGCTGACTACATGGAAGAAAAAGGTCACGTATTAGATTTTGCCACCCAAGGTGATCAAGGCTTGGAGCTGGCGTTAACTAACCATTATGATTTAGTCATTCTCGACTTAAATTTACCGGTAATGGATGGGCTAGAAGTTTGCCAACAAATACGTAAACAAGCTAGCCATCACGTACCGGTTATCATGCTTACTGCAAGAGACAGCATCGACGATAAAATTTCCGGTTTTACACTAGGTGCAGATGATTATTTAACCAAACCGTTTTCTTTAGAAGAGTTGGAAGTGCGTTGCCTCGCTTTATCAAGGCGTTATTTATTACAAACCGATCATACCTTAACGTTTGATCAGCTGGTTATCGATAGAAAAACACAGCAAGTAACCCGTGCAGGTAAAAACCTTGAATTGCATAGTATGGGCTACCGCATTCTGACAATTTTAGCAGAAACCTATCCGCAAGTGGTTAGTCGTTCAAAGCTATCCCAAAAACTATGGGGAGATGAGCCAACTGAATCAGATGCGCTTAGATCTCACATCTATCAGTTACGAAATATATTAGATAAGCCTTTTGATTACCCGATGATAAAAACCATGCATGGTATTGGCTTCCTTTTAAATGTTGAAAGTAATGTAAAAAGCGAAGTAAAAAACGATGACAAATAGCGAAGTAAAAAACGATGACAAATAGCGATGTAAAAAAACAAAAGCCTTCAATAAAATTTCACAGTTTAAGCAGAAAAATTGTCAGCCAATTCTGCTTATTTACTCTATTAATATCTACGGTATGGGGCATGCTGTGTTTCACCCTAATGTACATTATTGAAGATGATTTTATTGAACGAGAGATCAGGTTAGAAGCTCAGTATTTACAACAAGACTATGAAAAAAATCAGCAGTGGTCTTCTCCTCGCGTCAGTTATATGGCGTTATACTTCTCAAAAAACACCTTACCTGATGATATCAAGCAGCGATATATTGACGAACCAAACAGAAAAGAATTTTCAGGAAAAAACGGTCGTCATTACCATTTATTAGCTCTACCAAAATCAGAAAACATTTACCTTGTCGCAGAAGTCAGTGAAATGTTGTTAGTTCGCCCTATCACTGAAAACATACTAAAAGTAATGATAATTTCAGGCTTAATATTAGTGTTACTCGCCTTTATAATCGCGTGGCAGCTGGGTAGAAAAACCGCGGTACCATTAAAGCAGCTTGCCGATTTAGTTAATGGCGTTGCTCCTGAAAATATTCCAGATAAGTTTGCTAAACAATTTCCAAATAATGAAATAGGAATTTTAGCGCAAACTTTAGAAAGCACCATGGCGAGAATTAACCAAAGTTTACTTAGAGAGAAATGCTTTACTCGTGACGTCAGTCATGAACTAAGAACCCCTGTCGCTATTATTAAAAATGCCGTAGAAGTGTACCGTAATCAACAAACGGCAGATGAAAATAAGCCCATTATCGATCGCATATCTCAAGCAAGTACACAAATGGAGCAAACAGTTACCACACTGCTAACCCTAGCAAGGGGAGAGCATACTGAGGCAGACAAAAACAATATAAAAATGCTGCCATTAATTGAACAATCTATTATTGACCAGAATCACCTCATTAATAACAAACCAATCCAAGTTGAAGTAAACGACAATTGTGATGTAGAGGTCTATGCGCAGTCAGGTATGTTAACGGTATTATTAGATAATTTAATTGGTAATGCTTTTCAATATACTCAACAAGGCCGAGTTACCATTGAGATGCAAAATAAAACACTTATTGTTACTGATACAGGTCCTGGTATTGAAGCAAGCATTTCAGATAAAGTAACCGACCCAGCAGTTAAAGGTAGCCAAAGCACGGGGTACGGTTTCGGTTTATCCATTGTAAAACGTTTATGTGAACATCAGGGATGGTTGTTAACGTTTTCAAGTGAGCAAGGAACTAAAATTTCTATCACGTTGAAATAATAACTCGTTAAAAGCCAATCAATTGATTGGCTTTTAAACGTATATTCAGCTTTACCTTTTTAGACACAAATTCATCTTTCTATTGTGTTGAATTTACTGTCTTACCTTGATATTGATGTTCTGAAAAAACATCCTGAGAGGTTTCGTTAATTTCGGTGAAGTAAGCAAAGCTTCCTTTCATCTTCATTTCAGTTTGCTTGGTTAGTACTGCTCCATCAATATTGGTAAAAGTAAACGTTATCGCTAAGTCGGTAATGTTGGCAGTAAACATGGGAGAAAATTCTGCGCTGTTCCATATAGATATTTTTTCAATAAATTGTGCTTCTTTTTGATAGGTTAACTCTCCCTGAAGTTTACCAGCCGCATCTTCTCCCAGTTTCTTTAAGTAAACGTTAAACCCCACAACAATATTTTTATCGTCGGTAGATACTAAAGACAGGCTTTCAAGATCAATTAGCTTGCGTAATTTGAGTTGGATATTGCCCTCTTGTTCTTGTTTATTTTTATTTATCGCAAACTTCTCAATTTGTTTTTTTGTCGGTTGTTGGCCATTAATTTGTTTAAGCAGCCATGGTTGACTTGCTTGTGGTGAATATTGTTCAATACTGCTTGTTATGTCACCCTCTTCGTCTTCATAGCGAGAAATTGTATAAGACCACAGCTCTCTTTCCGTATGCTCAAATTTTATAATAGCGCGATTCACAGTATCCTTGAGCACTATTAATTCCTTGGTAGTATTTTCTGCTGCGGTGACGTAAAACGCAGCACCAAAGCAGAACAGTAATAAGCAACTCTTCTTCATATTTTACCTCTGGAGATATTAAAACTTTATGATATTAGTCTTGATGTGAAATAAAGGTGAAACCTGATAGCGCCTAAACAAAATATTTAGGCTTAAATATTAGATAAAATCTATTACTCTATACGGCCAAAGAGAAATAGAAGTCGTTCCATAAAAAAGGCGAGACACACATTTCTGTATGGCTCGCCTTTACTGTTTGTTATTTAAACTACCCAGTTAAGATACCTAGGGATTTGTCTTGTAAATAGCCCCACAAGAACGTATTAGTTCAAAGTGTTTACTGCTTATTTTCGAGTAGTAAATTTCGATATGCTGATGGACTATAACCAACTATTTTTTTAAACGCGGTATTGAATGTCGATTTAGAATTAAAACCAACGTCATAGGCAATACTAGTGATTAATTTGTCTCTATCCTGTAAAGCTTTTTTCGCTTCTTCAACTCGAAAGCCATTAACAAATTGGAAAAATTTGGTCTGTAAAAATTGAGAGAGCGTTTCTGAAATGTGGTTTTCAGTTTCAGAGATAGATTCAGATAGCTTGTTTAGCGATAAGTTATCTTGCAAAAACAACTTGTCATCGATCATAGTCCGTTCCAGTTTTGATGCAATCAATTGCATTCTTTCAGAACTAAGTAAAGCGGTTCTAGTCTGGCTGGCACGAGGTATGCCTTTATCTGATTGATTAAGAATTTTTTGGTTTAATGCCTTCTGGATAAAAATAGCCAGCGCAAAAACCTCTAAAATTGGCAGTAATTTGCCTGAGCCAAACCAAAACCAGCCCAACGCACTTAGAGAAAATTCAATAGCATACATTAACCATACAGCTCCCCAAATTAGCAGTACAGTTCTAAACCAACCTAATGAACGTTGCTCAATTTCAGAAAAGCGTTCCATAAGTTGTTGACGGTGTGAGTTGTGGAGCTTTAAGGCCATTACTAAGAATAAAACAGTGAAAAAGATAAATACAAAGGTCGCGGATAAACAAGTAAATACGGCTATTTTCCAAAGCTCAGGGTCTCTTGTAACGGGGTTAGCTAAAGCCAGTTTCTCTGCTGGGCTAATCATAAAAATAAAAGGAACCATTACCAGCACAACTAAAATAGGTCCAGATATTGCCAATGCCCACAACCGTTTATCTATTGCTTTGTCTGGTGACATAGTTGCATGCGCATAAAAGTAGAGGGCTGGCCCAAGCAAAACTCTGAATGGAAATTGTGCACCAGCTAGTGCTGGCGCATAAACATATGCGCCTGAATATATAAAAAGCTCACCTGCCAAATGTATCAGCAATAACAAAAGCAAACCTTTAAGGAAAACATTTTGTCTTTCCTTTGGCCTATTAAAAACCTCTAATAAAGCGATTGTTGTCATTCCCATCATGCAGGAGTATATAACTGTGGGAAAAAGGTTGACCATTTGATTACCAAAGATAAGAATTTTTATAACGTCCTGTAATTATAAAGTTAAACTGTACCTGAATCCACATATCGTCAAAAAGTCGATTTATATTCTACAAAAAGATCAAACACTTTTACTGAACAGTTGATGTTAAAGTTAAATTTCCACTTTTTCTTGTTTCCAAGTGACTGCTAAATAAATAATGAATAAGCCGGTAAAAATCTCAAAAAAACTAAAGAACATATAGTGAAGTGTGCCGCCCATTGTCACCGTAAAGGCTTGTATGGACGTAGTAATGATACCCGCAACAATATTAAAATATTTGTTTAGTTTGAACGTTAAGAACTTAGACAAAACAATCATGATCACAGGAATTTGCATTATTACGGCAAATACTAATAAAAATTCTTCTGTGATCTTCATGCCACCTACATCACCAGATAAAAATGCCTCTAAATATTTGGCAAGATGTAAAGTAAACACATCGCAATAGATATAATTCGCTGTTAGATAAATCCAAAGAAAAGGTAATAGGTTCCTACGATTGCCATCCCATTCAAAAACTTTCATATAAATCCTTAATTAAATAATTAGTTGGTTTTGATATGAAAAATGCCAAAATTTAGTGGTGTTGTCGTTTAAATGGGCCTATTCGAACGTATTATTTCAATTATTTTCAAAAAATTGCATTGTTTGCTAGTTTTTAAAGATTAGGAGATACAAAAAAGGTGAGCATTTAGCTCACCTTTTAGTCAAATCTGAGTTACAAACTTAATTACAACTCATCATTAAATACTAGTCTTCGTAAGTCGAAACTGCAGGACAAGAACAAATTAAGTTACGGTCGCCGAATACGTCATCGATACGATTAACCGTTGGCCAGAACTTATTCGCCGCTGCTGCTGCAACAGGGAATACTGCTTCTTGGATAGAATAGCCACGTTCCCAAGATGCATCAGTAATGTCTGCTAATGTGTGTGGAGCATTATGAAGAGGATTATCTTCAAGGGTCCATTCACCATTTTCAACTTTGGCAATCTCGTTGCGAATACTCGCCATTGCTTCAACAAAACGGTCAAGTTCAACTTTCGCTTCCGACTCAGTTGGCTCAATCATTAATGTACCCGCTACTGGGAATGACATTGTTGGCGCATGGAAACCGTAGTCCATTAAACGTTTTGCCACATCCATTTCAGTAATGCCTGAAGCTTCTTTAAGTGGACGTAAATCAACAATACACTCATGTGCTACGCGGCCGTTGTTGCCCGTATATAAAATAGGGAAATGTTCGCTTAACTTGTGCGCGAGGTAGTTTGCGTTGGTAATTGCGTATTTAGTTGAATCGGTTACACCTTGTTTGCCCAGCATGGCAACGTACATATAAGAAATACATAAAATACCTGCAGAGCCAAATGGTGCCGCCGATACCGCGCCGTTGCCTTTATTTGATTCATTAACAGTAACTATTGCGTGATCAGGTAAGAATGGCGCAAGGTGAGCTTTAACACCAATTGGTCCCATACCTGGGCCACCGCCACCGTGTGGAATAGCAAAGGTTTTGTGTAAGTTTAAGTGCGAAACATCTGCACCAATAAAACCAGGAGAAGTAATACCAACCTGAGCATTCATGTTAGCGCCATCAAGGTACACTTGACCGCCATTAGCGTGAATGATTTCACAAATCTCTTTGATTGTTGTTTCGTATATACCGTGCGTAGATGGATAGGTGATCATGATACAAGCAAGGTTTTCAGAATACTCTTCGGCTTTTGCTTTTAAATCAGCCATATCAACGTTACCGTCTTTATCACAGGCGGTAACTACGATTTTCATGCCAACCATTTGTGCAGAGGCAGGGTTAGTACCGTGCGCAGATGATGGGATTAAACAAATGTTACGATGGCTGTCGCCGCGGCTTTCATGGTATTTGTGAATAGCGATCAAACCTGCATACTCACCTTGAGCACCCGAGTTTGGTTGCATAGAGATGTTATCGTAACCGGTAAGTTCAACTAACCAATCACCTAACTCATCAATCATATGCTTGTAACCTTGCGCTTGATCGATTGGTGCAAACGGGTGCATATTAGCAAATTCAGGCCATGATACTGGGATCATCTGCGCAGTCGCATTAAGTTTCATCGTACATGAACCTAATGAAATCATTGAATGGTTAAGCGCTAAATCTTTGTTTTCCAGTTTTTTGATGTAACGTAACATCTCAGTTTCTGAGTGGTACGAGTTAAATACTGGATGAGTTAAAATAGCAGACTCACGTACAAGTGCAGCAGGAATTGAAGAATGACCACATGACACGATAGCGGCATCTAATTCTGCAACATCTAAACCATGGCCTTCACCAAGTAACACATCAAATAATGTGATTAAATTTTCACGAGTTGTTGTTTCATCTAGAGCAACACCAACTTGACCGTCTACATCAACACGCAAGTTAACGCCGTTTGCTAAAGCACGAGCAACAATTTCTTCTTTGTTGTCGACAGCAAACGTTAACGTATCAAAGTAATTTTGATGAATTGCGGTTAAGCCTTGTTGCGCTGTACCTAAACATAAAATATCAGCAAAACGGTGCATACGCTGTGCAATTACTTTTAAACCTTTAGGCCCATGATAAACCGCGTAAAACGCTGCCATATTGGCTAATAATACTTGTGCGGTACAAATGTTTGAGTTGGCTTTTTCGCGGCGAATATGTTGCTCACGAGTTTGCATTGCCATACGCAGCGCATCTTTCCCGCGAGTATCTTTAGATACACCAATAATACGACCCGGTAATGAACGTTTGTACTTATCAGAAGTAGTGAAAAACGCAGCATGTGGTCCGCCGTAACCCATTGGTACACCAAAACGTTGGCTTGAACCAATTACTACGTCAGCGCCTAACTCGCCTGGCGCTTTAAGTAACACTAAACTCATAATATCGGCAGCTACTGCAACAATACCTTTGTTCGCATGAACCGCTTCAATAAGCGGGGTAATGTCAGACACTTCACCCGATGCTGTTGGGTATTGTAATAACGCACCAAATACAT
The DNA here is from genome assembly GCF_031583595.1 of Thalassotalea psychrophila. Classification (NCBI taxonomy): domain Bacteria; kingdom Pseudomonadati; phylum Pseudomonadota; class Gammaproteobacteria; order Alteromonadales; family Colwelliaceae; genus Thalassotalea; species Thalassotalea psychrophila. Next base: position 1,072,366 of record NZ_CP134145.1, on the reverse strand, counting down.
TGTGGTTAACCACATCTTCGGCTGGGCCAAAAACAAGATCAAAACCAAACATGTCTGCACGTTGCTTAACAACGTCAATAGTTTGTGGAAAAACGCTATCAGCAATAAAGAACAAGTTTGATTTTTTGTTTTTAGATACACGTTTTGCTAAAGCCATAGCTTCAGCTGCTGCGGTACCTTCATCAAGAAGTGATGCCGATGCTAAGTCTAAACCGGTTAAGTCTAAACACATTTGTTGGTAGTTTAATAACGACTCTAAACGGCCTTGAGCAATTTCTGGCTGGTATGGCGTATAAGCCGTGTACCAACCTGGGTTTTCAAGCACGTTGCGCAAAATTACGCCCGGAGTATGCGTTGGGTAATACCCTAAACCAATGTTTGATTGATTTACTACGTTAAGGCTAGCAACCGCTTTTAAGTCGCTTAACGCTTTAACTTCAGTTTTGCTTTCACCAATGGCTGGTAATTCGGTTAAACGAATATTGGCCGGTACAATTTCATCGATTAAGGCATCAACAGAGTCCGCGCCAATGTCATTTAACATGGCTTTAGTTTGTTCGCTATTCGGGCCTATATGACGACGAATGAAATCTTGGGTTTGTTCTAACTGAGATAAAGTTTGAGTAGACATAACATCACTTACTTAATAAAAAATTTGAATTTATTTACTTACGTAAAACAATAAACCCCAAGCAATTGCTCAGGGTTTATAACTAATTGATTAATTAGACTTATTCGTCATCAATTGAGTTTGCGTAACCTTCAGCATCTAATAATGCGTCAAGTTCAGCGGCGTCATCTAATTTAACTTTGAATAACCAACCGTCACCAAATGCGTCAGAGTTAACTAACTCAGGTGAATCTTCAAGGTCTTCGTTTACTTCGATAACTTCACCAGAAACAGGTGCGTAAATATCAGAAGCGGCTTTAACAGACTCAGCTACGGCTACGTCGTCACCAGTACTTATTTCATCACCAACATCTGGTAATTCAACAAATACCATGTCACCTAAAAGGCCTTGTGCGTGCTCAGTAATACCGATTGTTACTGTACCGTCGCCTTCGTTACGTACCCACTCGTGAGATGTTGCATATTTTAACTCAGAAGGAATGTTGCTCATTTTTTTGTTTCCTAATAATTTTAAATTTAAATCTGTTAATAAACTATGAAATTGTTTACTCAAATAAACTGTTAGCATTTAGCTAAGTTGCTTATATTCTAGCCAAACAATTTCATTTTGGAATTAGTTTTTATACTATTTTCGCTAAAATGTTATTTAAAGCGAATTAACATACTTTTTTACCGTTTCTTACGAAGCTTGGTTTGATAACTTTTACATCAACCGACTTCTTACGCATTTCTACTTGTACTGTGTCTTCTAACTTAACCGCACGAGGTACTCTTGCCATCGCAATTGAGTAACCTAATGTAGGTGAAAAGGTACCTGAAGTAATAACGCCTTCGCCATGTTCAGTAATAACTTTTAAACCAGTGCGTAAAACACCTTTCGCTTCCATCACTAAACCAACAAGTTTATGTTGATCGCCGGCGGCGCGTTGTGCAGTTAATACGTCACGACCGATAAAGTTGCGATCTGCGTCATCCCAAGCAATAGTCCATGCCATGTTAGCAGCAAGTGGCGATACAGTTTCGTCCATATCTAAACCGTAAAGGTTCATACCTGCTTCTAAACGTAAGGTGTCACGAGCACCTAAGCCACATGGCGTAACACCAGCATCAACAAGTTGTTGCCAGAAATCGGCAGCCATATCTGCAGGTAATGCAATTTCGTAACCGTTTTCACCAGTGTAACCAGTAGTAGCAATAAATAAATCGCCCGCTTGAACACTAAAGAATGGCTTCATACCATCAACCGCAGCAGTTTGTTCTGCAGTTAGTAAGGTAGCAACTTTTGCTTTTGCTTGTGGACCCTGAATAGCAATCATTGCAAATTCAGGACGTTCAGTAATTGTTACGGAGTAATCCGCGGCTTGTTTGTTGATCCAAGCTAAATCTTTTTCGCGAGTTGCCGAATTAACAACTAAACGGTATTCAGTGTCAGTGTAGAAATAAACGATCAAATCATCAATTACGCCACCTTCTTCATTACACATACCGGTATAAAGAGCTTTACCAGCAACTTCCAACTTTGCCACATCGTTAATCACTAAACGACGTAAGAAAGCTTTTGCATCGCTTCCTTGTATATCAACAATAGTCATGTGCGATACATCAAACATACCAGCGTTGGTGCGAACAGCATGATGTTCTTCTATTTGTGAGCCATAGTTAATTGGCATTTCCCAGCCGTAAAAATCAACCATTTTTGCGCCACATTCTAAGTGCTTAGCGTGTAATACCGTTTTATTAGTCATATGTTTTCACTTTTAACTTTGGGTTAGTTCAGTCTATTTAGCTGAAACCTAACGCTTTGTCGAATTAGTAACCGAAAAAGCTAATAATTCGTTACGAAAATTTGCCGAAGATTATACGTCGGAGTTTACCTCCGATCAATTCAAAATAGTCATATTTAAAACAATAAACCGTCAATTTGATTCATTCAGCATATAATTCTAAAACCACCAAATTATCCGAATTTAATTTCGCATGATGAAATTTAAAAAACGATAATATTAAGACAATTCCATTTTTTATATCAGAAGGTTATATAGGCGATACCATTCAAGATGCAAGTTTCAAATGCGTTTTGAATGGCAACGGATATTAGAGCGGATCTTTTACTTTAGAAAGTTCAGGTAAATTTGCGGTTTGACCCATGGCTTGTTTGATCAATAGTTGTTTTAACGGCGAGATATTATTTAATAATGCCATGCCCATGCCACGAACAAATTTAGGCAATACTTGCTGCAGGCTAAAGCCTTGTTTAATTGACTCCATTGCGGTAATCATTTCAGTAGCATCATTTTTTCGCCAACGACTAAAATGCCCCAGTAATTTACCATCAGCCAGCTCTTTATCATCGCTTAACGCGCTAACAATAGTTTGCGCTAATGCTGCGGCATCAACTAAACCTAAGTTAACTCCTTGGCCAGCAAGTGGATGAATAGTATGCGCGGCATCGCCAATAAGTACGACTCGGTCTTTTACAAACTCCCGTACTATACGCATGGTTAATGGAAAACTTACCCGTTCACTTTGTACGCTAACTTGGCCAAGTTTGCCATCGCTTGCTGCGGTTATTTCTTTGTTAAACTCTTCTGCAGAAAGTGCTTTTACTCGCGCAGCCTCTTCGGGAGGTAATGACCATACTATTGAACAAGTGTTTTGTTGGTAAAGCGGTAAAAACGCTAATGGACCGGTATTTAAAAATACTTGCCATGCGGTCTTTTGATGGCCTTGGCTACATGCAACACTTGCGACTACGGCGTGATGATCGTAATCACGAAAAGTTATTGGCATATCAAGTTGTTTACGTACCCACGAATTTGCACCATCAGCGCCAACCACTAGTTTTGCAATTATCGGCGTATGATCGCTAAAGCTTAAAAACACTTCACTTTCGCCAGTACCAATACTGGTGAGCGTTTGTTGAATCACGGTTATGTTGTCATGCTGATCTGCGGCTTGGTAAAGGGCATTACGAATAACGTCATTTTCAATAATAGTGCCTAAGCAGTCATCATTATTGGAGGAGTTTGGTAAATCATTTAAGTCAAAATCTAAATGGCCAAAACCGTCCTTATCCCATACATGCATATTAGTATACGCTTGGCTGCGAACTCGGGTAATATCTGACCACACACCTAAGTTAGTAAATAGTTGCTTACTGGCATCATTAATCGCGCTTACCCTTAAATGAGGAGTATCGCTAATAGGGTTTAACGGCTGGCTATCAATAATGGCTACTTTTAATGGCGTTTGTTTACAAATAGCTAAAGCTGCGGTTAAACCCACCATGCCACCACCAACAATAACGATATCGTAACTTTGCATTTATTCTACTTTCCTACGTGCTATTCATCCTGGTGTATACCGGGAACTACTTATAACTTCCTGAACTCGTTTCAGGATCTGCTTCTAGCTTCAAGCTTCAAGCTTCAACGAGTATGCCCCATTGTTTTCTCAGCCAACGCTTTCTTTAATGGCGCTAAATAATTCAATACTTTCAAACCAACGCCCCTGCCAACTACTAGTGGTAAATGCTTATTAGAAAATAAATGCACTAACGAGTCAGTTAAAGCGATAACTTGATTATGATCTTCTGCACGATTATCAGCGTAATGTCTTAAATGTTTATGGCTACCAATGTCTGCATTTTCAGCGAGTGCTTGTGCTATGGTTTGCGCCATTTGTTTAACGTCGCGCATGCCAAGGTTAAATCCTTGTCCCGCAATAGGGTGCAATGTATGCGATGCATTACCAACAAGCGCCATACGGTGATGAATTTGCTCATCGGCCTGAATTAATTTTAACGGGTAGCTAAAGCGTTTACCTACATGGCGAAAACTGCCAAGCCAACTACCAAAAGCGTTTTCAAGTTGTTGGGAAAATTCATCATCTGATAACGCTAAAAGTGGTGTGACTTGCTCGGGTGTTACCGTCCACACTAACGAACATCTATCATCAGTCATAGGTAACATAGCCAATGGCCCATATTCGGTAAAGCGTTCAAACGCTCTGCCTTTGTGTGCTTTACTTGGAGTTACGTTGGCAATGATGGCCACTTGTTGGTAATCAGACTCTTGGCTTGAAATTTTAGCTTGCTGTCGACATACCGATTGGCCACCATCGCAGCCGAGCAATAAATTAGCACTTAGAGAATTACCATTGGCTAAAACGACAGTGACTTCATTTTTTTGCCATTTAATATTGGTAATACTTTGCCCTTCAATAAAGTGCACATTAGCGCATTGCTTTAACGGGGTTATTAAACAATTACCAATGGCCTGCATTTCACTGACAAAGCCTAACGCAGATACACCATAATCAGTGGCATTCATTCGTGCTTTGCCGTAATAACCGCGATCAGAAATATGAATATTGGCAATTGCCATGGCATCAGGTTTTAACGCTTGCCAAACACCAAGTTCTTGCAGGTAAGTAGCCGTACCATGCGATAAGGCAATCACCCGCGCATCATAACTTTTAGGTAAATTGTCTTTAATTGCAAACGCTTCAACAACCGCAATAGACAGCTTTGTACCATCGGCTTTACTAAGTTTAGACAAGGCTAACGCCATACTTGCGCCAGCTAAGCCAGCGCCAGATATGATCACGTCAAAGTTAATTGGTGTTGTCATTATTCGCTATTACTTATTCATCACAGCTTCAATGTCGCTGATAGTTTTAGGCGCATTAACGGTTAAGTTCTCATAGCCATTTTTAGTTACTAAAATATTATCTTCAATTCGCACACCTAAACCTTGCCATTTGTCATCAACAGAGGCTTCGGCATCTATATATAAACCGGGTTCAATGGTCATTACCATACCTGGTTCAAAGCTGCGTAATTGTTTGCGGTTTTCATCCATGTGGTAATCACCGACATCATGCACATCTAAACCCAGCCAATGGCCTAAGCCATGAATGAAATATTTTTTACAGGCTTTTTCTTCAATAAGCGAATCTAAGTCACCTTCTAATAAGCCAAGCTCTAATAAGCCTTCTGCTAATACAGCATTTACAATGTCATTTAACTCGGCAAAGTTAGCTCCGGGCTTTATTGCCTCAATAGCAGCCATTTGCGATTTTAATACTAAATTATAAAGTGCGGCTTGCTCTTCATTAAATTTACCATTTACTGGGAAGGTACGGGTGATATCAGCGGCGTATCCGGCTAACTCAGCACCCGCATCAATTAATAATAAGTCATCATCAATTAACACTTCGTCATTGTCGGTATAATGTAAAATAGTGGCGTTTTCTCCACCGCCAACAATTGAACCATAAGCTGCAGTACGGGCACCGTTTGAGGCAAATTCATGCAGTATTTCTGCTTCAACTTGATATTCAAATACGCCTTGTTTGGTAAACTCCATCGCGCGCTTGTGAGCATTACCAGAAATTACATTAGCTTCACGCATCACTTGAATTTCAGCGTCAGATTTTATTAAGCGCATTTCATGAATAGTTTCACGAAGATCGATAATGGTATTTGGCGCAGTTAGGCCTTGTTTTACTCCGCCGCGCAATACATCTAAACAAGCAAACACTAAACGGTCAAACTCATCTTGTGCGCCTTGGGCAAACAATAAAGTTTGTTTGGCATTAATGTACATCGGCAGTACTTGTTCTAACTCATCTAAGGTATAAGTTAAATCAAATGCGTAATCAGATTGAGCTTTTTCAGCGCCAACTCTACGACCATGCCATACTTCTTGCTCAGGATCTTTATCACGGCAAAATAATACCGACTCAAACTCATCGCCTTTAACCAACACTAATAATGCATCAGGCTCATGAAACCCAGTTAAGTAGTAAAAGTCTTTGTCTTGGCAAAATAAAAATTCGGTATCACGTGAGCGAGTCACTTCTTTATTGGCAGGTATTAATGCCACTGAATTTTCAGGCATTGCAGCAAGCAGTTTTTCACGGCGAGCAACAAATTCGCTCACGTCAATTTTGGTATGTTTCATAAATATTGTATTCGATTAATGTAATGTGTTTTCGGCGTTATTTGCGTCAGGCTTAGCACCTAATTCAGCAAAACATAATAGTGCGGAAATGCGAACATACTCTAAAATTTCATAATAGGCATTTTCGGTTTCTTCATCTTCTTCTAATTCACTAGAAAGGTTGGCAATGTCGCCAAAGTCTTTAATGATTTCAGCAACGTCTTCAGAGAATTTAGTTTTGTCTTTTTGTTGTAAGCCAAAACCCAAGTTAAAGCCTTGTACCCATAAGCTCAGCGCAGGTCCACGTTCAACCATAGCTTCTTCATCATCAGGCAACAACAACTGAAAACTAAAATTGTCATCAAGCACTGCTTGCCAAATATCACCATATAGTTGCTTTAGTAAATCTTTTAGGTTTTTACCTAAACCTTCACCATTATTGAAAAAGTCACTAATAAGAGACAAGTAGCTGTCATCTTCAAAGGCAAAACCCGAACTAATAACACCGGTTAATAAACCATGAATTTCTGAGGCACTGCCTTGAAAATTCTCACCACCTAGGGCTGCTTGCACGCTAGCAAAACTTAAAGACGTTTGTTCACTCATCTGCTTATATTCTTTGTATAAAATTATCTTGTAATCCTAACACTCAAAGGCGAATTCGACCAGTTTTTATAGGTAGAGTGCTCATTAATATAGCGCTAACTGGTTATTATTTAATATATATTTGATTAGGGATAAGTTATTCATAAATTTTCTACATTTTAATACATTTATACTGCCTTTCTGGGTTATAATTAACATAAGTTCCCTGGGGTGTTCGGTTATTAACTATGTCCCTGAGCCGATAAGTTTTACCTAAGGGGGTCTATCGGTTGCTATTGAGCAGGCCCAACTTGTTTGGGAAGCCTACGGTAATTGTGCGATCTCCGCCTTGAACACACGGTTGTTCGAGGACTGGTGTTAATAATGGCATTTTGGGGAACTGCTTTTCTTTTTAAAATAACTAGGGTCAGAGTCACGTTATTTTGATTTAACTTACTCTGACCCTAGTTATTTTTTGAGTTCGGTGTTTAGAATTAACTTGACTCTGACCCTAGTTATTTTTACCTTCTGTGTATGACTTCTAATCAGCCAATAGCGCACTCATCCTCTACTCCCAATAAATCACGAGCACAAATTCGTGCGGATATTCGTCGTCTACGCCAACAACTCACTAAACTTGAACAACAACAAGCAAGTGCTGCTATTAGCGCTAAACTAAGCCTGCATCCACAAGTAGTGGCAGCAGACAGTATTGCGGTATACCTTGCCAATGATGGTGAGTTAGATTTGGTTGATTTTATTCAGTGGTGCTGGCAACAAAATAAGCAAGTATACCTGCCGGTAATACACCCGTTTTGTAAAGGCAATTTACTATTTTTGCATTATTTGCCAAGCACACCTTTGGTAAACAATAAATATGGTATTAGCGAACCAAAATTAAATGTAGGTAATGTATTACCCGTTGCGCAATTAGACGTATTAATTACCCCTCTAGTAGCGTTTGACTCTACAGGTAACCGTATTGGCATGGGTGGTGGTTTTTACGATAGAACGTTAGCCACTTGGCATAAGCTATTCATCCAACAACCCAAACAAAGCAATAAACAACATTCTAAACAGATCAAGCCGTTCCCACTTGGTGTTGCTCATACTTGCCAAAAAATAGCCGAAGTACCTGTTGAGCATTGGGATATTCCGTTAGCTGAAATACTTAGCCCAGAATAACAAGTAAATCGCCATAAATTGATCCCTCATCGATAAATAAAACATTTAACCTTAACGCCTACGAGGTTATAATCTGCGCAATTAACTAATACCAAGTATTAAATACAAAACAGGATCGAATATGACCCAAGATGAAATGAAAAAAGCCGCAGCAATAAAAGCATTAGAATTTGTTGAGCAAGACAGCATAGTTGGTGTGGGAACAGGCTCTACGGTAAATCATTTTATCGACGCTCTAGCAACAATTAAGCATACGATTGTTGGAGCAGTATCTAGTTCAGAAGCTTCTACCGAGCGCTTAAAAGACTACGGCATTGAAGTTTTCGATTTAAACTCAGTTGACGATTTAGCGGTATATGTAGACGGCGCCGATGAAATCACCGAACACATGCATATGATCAAAGGTGGTGGTGCTGCCCTTACCCGTGAAAAAATTGTTGCGGCAGTTGCTAAAAAATTCGTTTGTATCTGTGATGAAAGCAAGCAAGTTGGGGTATTAGGTAATTTTCCATTACCGGTTGAAGTAATTCCAATGGCGCGCAGCTATGTGGCACGTGAACTAGTAAAACTTGGCGGCGATCCTGTTTACCGTGAAGGAGTTGTTACCGACAACGGCAATGTAATTTTAGATGTATATAACATGCAAATTTTAAATCCGATAGAAATGGAAACTAACATTAACGCCTTAGTTGGCGTAGTAACCAACGGTTTATTTGCAAATCGCGGCGCAGATGTGTTGGTACTTGGCACACCGAACGGCAGCAAAGTTATCTCTTAAAGAGATAACTAAATAACACCCCACGTAAACAGGCAGTCTTTACTGCCTGCATTTTTATTAATGATCAATAATTAAAACTTATAAATTTTTACAACAAAAAGCTTAGACAGCAAGCACACACCGAATAATATTCAACACAAACAAGTATCACAGTATTAAAATCACTCGTAAGTAAAATTTCCGATTTAAATAAACACCAGTCAATACGCAACTTTGCTATGTTATAAAATAGATATAAATGCACTAAAATAGTTCTTTCGAGTTTTAACTCTATATGTTAGTTTATACCTTCATTCAGATATCTAGCCATCTAAAACAGTTAGATTCAAACGACCCAATTTGTTATTTAATACGCATCCTGAATAATATTCAGTGGCAGTACATAAAGAGTTAATCAGCTATGACCATAAAATCTTTGCACAAAGACAAAATTAAAATTCTTCTTCTTGAAGGCGTACACCAATCAGCTTTAGAGGTATTAAAGTCGAACGGTTATAGCAACATTGAATACGTGAAAAGCGCATTAGATGATGAAGAGCTAAAGCAAAAAATTAGCGATGTACATTTTGTAGGTATTCGCTCGCGCACTCAGTTAACTGACGATGTAATAGCGCATGCCAATAAGTTAGCGGCTATTGGTTGTTTTTGTATCGGTACTAATCAAGTAAATATTGAAGCAGCACAAATTCGCGGTATTCCAGTATTTAACGCGCCGTTTTCAAATACACGTTCGGTAGCCGAATTAGTACTTGGTGAAACCTTATTATTACTTCGTGGTATTCCTGAAAAGAGCGCTCTAGCCCATCGCGGAGTTTGGCAAAAGACAGCCGTTGGCTCAGTTGAAGCTCGTGGTAAAACATTAGGTATTATTGGTTACGGCCATATTGGTACACAATTAGGCATTTTAGCCGAGCATGTTGGCATGCGAGTTAAGTTTTACGACATTGAAACTAAATTGCCATTAGGTAATGCCAGCCAAGTAGACAGCATGACCGAGCTATTAAATACTGCCGATGTTATTACCTTACATGTACCAGAAACTGCCTCTACGCAAAATATGATGGGCGTTGCAGAATTTGATGCGATGAAACAAGGTGCCATTTTCATTAATGCCGCCCGTGGTACTGTGGTTGATATTGACGCCCTTGCAGAAGCGATTGAATCTAAAAAGCTTGGCGGCGCAGCCATTGATGTATTCCCAGTAGAGCCCGGTTCAAATGATGAAGAATTTGTATCTCCATTACGTGCCTTTGATAATGTTATTTTAACGCCGCATATTGGTGGTAGCACTAAAGAAGCGCAAGAAAACATTGGTCGTGAAGTATCAGGTAAAATTGTTAAATACTCAGACAATGGCTCAACGCTATCTGCGGTTAACTTCCCTGAGGTATCACTACCTGCTCATACCGATCGTTCACGCTTATTTCATATACATCACAACCAACCAGGTGTATTAACGCAAATTAACAAAGCGTTTGCCGAACGTGATATCAACATTGCAGCTCAGTATTTACAAACCGACGATAAAATTGGTTATGTAGTTATCGATGTTGAAACACATCACGCTGAAACCGCATTAAAAGAATTAAAAGCCATTGATGGCACAATTAGAGCACGCCTAATTCACTAATTGGCTCACTAATTGGCTCATTAATTGGCTCACTAACTAGTTTGCTAGTTAATTTATACATACAAGTAAATATCAAACCGACTGTCGTGCTAACGCCACAGTCGGTTTTTTGTTTAACTCCATTAATTCGGAGCTTGTAATCACAATTTAAACAAATAATAATGAATCATGTTCATTAGTTATTTACATTATTCAGCAACAAAGCCTAATGCTTGTTTAACAACAAACACCTGGTTTTTAGTGCCATTCTTTTTACCTCTACTTGCGTTTTTATATTCGCCTAACAGCTTTGCGGTATTTCAAACGCCGCCTACTGCAACGACAGAAAAGCACAGTGCAAACACTCTTACTTTTAGCGAAATTGATGCTTTATTAGCACAGGCACTAAACGTTAAAAGTTCTAATAAAGAAGAGTCGGCGCGCATTATCAAGAAATTAACCGCCATACAATCGCAATTAAATTACCGCCAACAAGGTGAATTAACCTATTTAACCGCCTATAACGCTTACTTAATGGGTAATAGACATAAGTCGGTAGCTCTGCATAAAAGTATGCAAAATTCAAAATTAATAAAACATCGAACGCGCGCGAGTAGCACGTTATTAAACCTGTATTTAGTTGAGCAAAATTTTATTGCCGGAACAAAATTAATCCCGCAACTATTGCAAGATAGTGAATCGTTAACCGATAAAAATATAAAAGGCGATGTATATGAAGTCATTGCTTATTATTATAATGAATTAAATCAACCACAAACGGCGCTTACATTTTTAAAGGCTATAAATACCGATAATTATTCTGCTCGAGATCATTGTTATCATCACAACCACTACACAGATGCAAAACTACAACTTACCGGTTATTTAGCAGAGAAAAGCTATATTGATAGCACCATAAAGGCCTGTGAGCTAGCGGGTGAGCATCTCTCAGCAAACATTACTCGGACTGACATTGCCAAACACTTAATTGACCAAAAGAAATATCAACTTGCACTTAATTTGTTATTACCTAAATTGAGCCAAGTTGAAACAATAAAATATAGCAACTTATCGCTTAACTTTTATAGTTATATAGCAACAGCGTATTTTCATTTAAATGATTTTACTAAGGCATTAGAGTTTGCCCAAAAAGCTGAAAACGTGCCTATGTTATTGAAGTACCACAAAGCCTATAGCGACTTATACTCAACCTTGGCAGAGCTGCATAATAAGCTTGGTAATATTGATAAAGCATTGGAATATTTATATATTTACCAACAAAAAATGGCAGTAAGTTTAGATATAGAGCAGCAAAAACAATTGGCCAGTGCACAAATTGATCATCAGGTGTACGGGCAGTATCGCATAAGAGACAAACTTGTCTTAGAAAAACAGCAAGCCGAACAGAAGCATAATGATGCGTTTAGTGAAATGTTAACGTATATGGACAAGTTTAGAGCTGGGCGGATGTTATTTGCCTTGCAAATATTTACCATTTTACTGCTCGGCGCCATTATATTGTACATTCGTCATTTACAAATAACTGAAAATGATAAAAACCGCCACGATCCTTTAACTCAGTTATTTAACCGCAATCGTTTTATCGACTTAGCCGCAACCACTATTTATCAACATAAAAAGTGGCAGCTTAACTTGAGCTTATTAGTGGTTAATATTGATGGTTTTAGAAGTTTTAATCATAAACATGGCATTGAAAAAGGCGATCAATCGTTAAAGCTTATCGCGCAACTTTTACATAATTACGTATACAAAAATGAACATATAGCGCGCAGTGGTGCTGACGAATTTAGTTTATTTTTGCCCAAGTGCGATGCTAAGCAAGCATTGCATATTGCCGAAAAAATTCACCTCGAAGTAGCGCAACTTAGCGATAAAATGCATCTAGACGAAATAATTAACGTTAGCATAGGTATTTCTGACGCTGAGTTAAGCGAGTATTCGTTAAAATATTTACTTTCTGATAGCTCAACAGCATTACGCAAAGCCAAAGCCGATGGTGGTAATAAAACCTGCTGTTTTGAAACAACAATGACCGACCGTGATAAATATAAAGTAGACGACAGCGAATTAAAGTATATTTTTGAATAAGTAAGACGATTTAATGCAATTTGAAACAAACAATTATGCCATGCAATTACTGCACGCTGATGATCAAGAGTTTTTTACTGGCCTGTATCAAGACCCAACCACCTGCAAATATACTGGTGGGGTATTCACTAAAGAGCAAGCGTTTGCGCGCTTTGAGTTTTGTTTAAAGCGCAACACACAAAACACCTTGCTGACCTTTACCATTACAGGTAAAGCTAAGGGTAAAAGCAAAGATACATGCGACAAACATCCGCAGGGTTTTTGTATGTTGGTGTGGAGTAAAACGCTGCCTACGGTTGAGGTTGGCATCATGTTAAAAAGCGAATATATCGGCAAAGGCATCGCAAAAGAAGTATTGGCCGAGTTATTAACTGTTGCCTTTAGCAAAGTAGGCATTGAGCGGTTAATGATCCGCACCAATGTTAATAACAGCGCGATGATAAAAACCATTGAACGCTTTCGCTACCCCACAGATAAAATAACCACTGAGCAAATAAATGCTGACAGGATAAGCGCTGATAGCAAAATAATGTACACCGATGATGATTATTATTGGTATATTGATAAGCCTGCTTAAGCTGCAAGCTATTGGCTTCAAGCTTCAAGCTTCAAGCTGCAAATGAAAGCGAACAACAATAACAAGAGCACTATGACTGACATACAACAAAAACAAGGCAGTTTAGTCTGCGTAGGCACCGGCATTACCCTAGGCGCGCACATTACCCCTATCGCCAAAAGCCATATTGAACAGGCCGACATTGTGTTTATTACCGGTAACACCGGTTTTATGCAAATGTGGCTAACTGAGCTAAACCCGAACGTGCACGATTTACAGCAGTATTACCAAGAAGGTAAACCCCGAAGCCGTACCTATCAGCAAATGATGGACGAAATGCTCAACGCGATGCGCCAAGGAAAAAAAGTAGTTGGCGCCTTTTATGGCCACCCGGGGATGTTTGTTACCCCAACCCATAAAGCGATTAAACAGGCGCAAGCTGAAGGATATTTTGCCAAAATGGAAGCGGGCATAAGCGCTGAAGATTGTTTAATTTCTGATTGCGGAATAGACCCTGGCCGAGTCGGCTGTGCCAACTTTGAAGCCAGTCAGTTTATTAACTTTCAGCGACAAATCGATAACAGTGCGCATTTAATACTCTGGCAAGTCGGTTTTGTGGGTGATACTACCCTTACCCAGTTTTCAACGGGCGAGCAATACCGGGCAATATTGGTTGAGGTACTCAACCAACACTACCCTGTCGATCATGAAATTATTTTATATGAAGCCGCCAGCACGGCACTTGAGCAACCGCGCATTGATAAAATGCCGTTGCAAGATTTTATTGATGCCGAGGTGAAACAAATAACCACCATGATCATTCCGCCAAGTGCTAAGCTTAAAGTGAATAAACGCATTCAAGCAAAATTGGCCGAGCTGGAAAAACAGCGTAATGCGCCAGCGCTTAGTAGTGTTTGATTTTACTAAGCAGTTTTAGGTAAATAGAATTAATATTTAGCTCAATAAATATAATCAACAGCTCTAATCAATAAAAATATTGTTTAGATTCAAGTTTTTATTGAAATTACCATAAAAACTGACCATGATAACTACAGCTAGGTATTAGGATGTTACTAGGCTTACATTTTATCCTTATTTTTGAAAACAGGGATAAAACCAAATAAAAATAAATAACAAGATAGAGGATATTATGACAACAATCATTAGCTTACTAAACAAACTGGGCAGCCAGGCAGAATTAGCCAACCTAAACGAGACGCAATTAACTGCGCTTGCAAAAGCGCACGGCCTAAATACAGCACAGATTAATTTACTGTTAGCGGGCGACACCAATGCACTTGAACAATTGTTTAATACCCCTAAAGTCGTATGCCAAGGTGTACACGATCCAAAAGATGTCCCCGATCAAGAAGACTCTCCAGCAAAAGATGATAAAATACAACAAGCAATTTAATGTTCAGTAAAAAAGCATTATAAAGCCAGACTATGAGCAAAATCCGAAACATTGCAGCTTTAAAAAAAATTGCGCAAGGTTTTGGTTTTTGCTTTTTTATGCTCCTCGGTCTTGCTTTTACCAGCCTAAGCCTTATTAGCCTGAACGCACAGGCAAGTAGCCCAACGACACAAACGACTAACCTACCAATACAAGAAAATAACTTAACAACTGCTGAAATTGATACATTAATTGCACAATCTAGCGCTATTCGCTCTAGTGATAGCAAACAATTTAACCAAAACCTTGCGCTACTATCGCAACAAAAAGCGCGACTTAGCACAGCGCAACACGAAGATTATCTGTATTTACAGGCCTATAAGTTAGCTATTGAAGGAAATTATGCTCAATCTATTCTTATTAATAAGAAAGTAGAAAATTCAAAAAATATAAATGTACGTGTCAGAAGCTTAAAAACCCAGTTAAACCTGCAATTTATGTTAAATAATTTTGATGAAAGCAATCGCTTAACCGATACGCTATTAACTGAACTAATTAACATAACAAACATCTCATTGAAAAACGATTCATTACAAATTATCTCTTTTTATTATAACCATATAGAAGAATATCAACTGGCATTAAATTACTTTCATTTAATTGATGAAAGTACACTATCGAATCGTAGTATATGTTACCTGCAACATAATAAATTATTGAGTTTATTAGGATTAAAGAAAATAACCGCCGATGACTCAGCCATTTCTAAACTCGCTAATTTTTGCTATAACAATAATGAATTTATCCAAGGCAATAGTTTGCTGTTAGAGCAAGCGAGGTATTTAAATCAAGAGCAAAAATACGCAAAAGCGGTTGAGGTATTAACCGCGCAGCAGGCACAAATATTAGCGACAACATATACTCCTCACTACCTAATGTTATTTAGCCAATTATCCAGAGCTTATCTTGGCCTTAACCAGCTTGCCCTTGCCAGCCAATACGGCGAAAAAGCATTGGCACAAATAAACGCGGATGATAAGTCAAAGTGGGCGCTGCAAACGTTTAAAATACTCGCCGAAATTGCCAATCAGCAGGGCGACTTTGCGCAAGGAGTAGAGTATTTACAGCGCTATGAAAAAATTCAAGTAAGCGTTAACTCTATTGACCAGCAAAAAGCCTTTGCCCGGGCACAAATAGATCATGCCTATTTGAATAAAGTACAATTTAAAGAAAAGTTATTTGAAGAAAAGCAACAAGCCGAACAAAAACACAACGATGCGTTTAGTGAAATGTTAGGGTATATAAGCAAGTTTGAAGCTGGGCGAGTGTTATTTGCCGTACAAATATTTACCATATTACTGCTCGGCGCCGCTATATTGGGTATTCGTCATTTACAAATAACTGAAAACGACAAAAACCGCCACGACCCATTAACCAATTTATTTAACCGCAATCGCTTTATTGACTTAGCCGCAACTACTGTTTATCAGCATAAAAAATGGCAAGTCACCTTAAGTTTATTAGTGGTTAACATTGATGGTTTTAGAGGTTTCAATCAAAAAAATGGCTATGACAATGGTGATAAATTATTAAAGCTTACTACAGAAATATTGCACAATTACGTGCACCAGCCTGAACATATTGCTCGCAGCGGTGCAGCTGAATTTAGTTTATTGTTACCAAAGTTAAATGCTAAGCAAGCAGTGCAAATTGCAGAAAATATTCACCTTGAAATAGCCCAACTTAGCAATGAATTACACTGTCAAGATGAAACAATAAGCGCCAGTATAGGTATTAGTGATGGTGAGTTAAGTGAATACTCATTAAAATATTTACTGTGCGATAGCTCAAAAGCATTGCGCAAAGCTAAAGCTGCTGGTGGTAATAAAACTTGCTGTTTTGAAGCTACAATGACTGATCGTGAAAAATATAAAATTGAAGATAACGGCTTAAAGTACATTTTTGAATAATGAATAAATTGGCTCTAATATAGATAAGCACTAATATGGATAAACACTAACATGACCAAACTTAACTGTTTTTGGCTTAAACAAGGTAAAGCATTTAGCAAAGTTACACGTGCAATGCTATTTTTGTTGCTGCTTATCCCGCAATTTAGTGCAGTGGCGCAAGCCGAAGAAAATTCATTAATCATTCAAAACTTATCTACTGACGAGTTAATTGCCCAAGCAATAAAGATAAAAAGTAGTGATATAGAATTTAGTCAAAATATTATAAAAGAGTTAAAATCACGCCGTTATAACATGACTTGGCAACAACAAGATCAATATCAATATTTAGTTGCTTATGAACAAATTATTTTAGGTAATTATCAACAAGCGATTGATCTTAGTGGAGCAAATAAAGATTCCAGAAACATTAATTATAGACTTAGAGCTTACAATAACATTCTTTTTTTAAATGTTTTAATTGGCCAATATTCAGCTGCAGCAGATAATATAAAACCGATTTCAACCCAGTTAAAAGCCAAGCAAATAGATACCGATACATTAATTAAAACCTACACCACGTTAGCGTATTTCTATAATCAGTTACATGATCCACAGCAGGCTTTAGAGTACGTAGAGCACATATTAGTTAATGACAATATGCATATAACCGACAGAGAACAATGTTTTTTAGGTGTGCAACATATCTATGCTTTACAAGGTTTAAATAAATTACTAAGCAATGTAAGCATCATTGACCAATATTATAATATCTGCAGTAAAATAAATGAACGTTTAATTGCTGATGAAATTGTTGCTACTCATGCATTTTCGCTACTTGAGATTAATAAACCAGAGCAGGCTATACAGCTACTGCAGGAAAATTATCAAAACGTCATCGACCAAAATTATCCACAAAATTACCTGCGCTTTAACAGTTATTTGGCCAAAGCTCACCTGCAATTAAATAACGTTAGTAAAGCCAATGAATTTGCCGACAAAACCTTAACGCTTGCTGATGAGTATCCTAACCACCCAACATTAATGATCGTCAATAAAGTTAAATATGAAGTGGCCAAATTTAATAAAGATAACCAAGCTGAATTTACCAGCTTGCAGAATAAAATTAAATTACAGCATGAACTAGCACTAGAAACTAAAGACAAATCTTTAGCACTAAATAGTTTAAGGTATGATTTAGATGAGTTAGAAGGTGAACTTTTAGGCTATCAAACAAGAATAAATAATGAATTAAAACAAGAAAAAATTAACATCGCCAACAACAGTGTTTTCGCCAACTTTTTGATCAGTAATCGACTGATTCAATTGATATTAGCGGGATTTATAATTTGGTTGATCCGATCGGTTTTTATTAAT
Organism: Thalassotalea psychrophila; assembly: GCF_031583595.1. Lineage (NCBI taxonomy): Bacteria > Pseudomonadati > Pseudomonadota > Gammaproteobacteria > Alteromonadales > Colwelliaceae > Thalassotalea > Thalassotalea psychrophila. The sequence continues at coordinate 1,054,249 of NZ_CP134145.1, read as the reverse complement.
TTAAAACTAAAGAAGCAAATAATCTCTAACCTTGTTATTGATAAAGCGACTGATTGCTTACACCGGCATGCATTTTTACTTCAGGCAGAGCAATTATTAGAGCATGCCAAGAAAAATGGCAAACCTTATAGTTTAGCGATCATGAATATTGATAACTTACGAGAAGTAAATGAAATACAAGGTAATGATAGAACTGATCGATTAATCAACCTAATGCTGAATATACACAAGAATATTTTTGATCAAAACACCTTAGTGGGTCGCTTAGGTGGTGATGAATTTGTATTTTTACTAAAAGACAGTTCAATAAAACGAGCAATAGAATTATGTGAACAATATCGCTTAGAAACAAATTTTTTAGATACTAAACAAATTTGTTATCAATTTGATGTAACCGCAAGTTTTGGTATAAGTGACACAGAAATAAGTGGCTATAGCATGATGAATTTATTAAGTGACACTGAGCAAGCACTAAAACAAGCAAAAGATGAATGTAAAAATTGTACTTGCGGTTTTGAAGGCAGGCCTAGGCAAGAAGTCGACGCACTAGCGTCGTCTTGTACTTGATACGGGATCTATTTAGCGGCAGAGGTCAGTACATCTGGTTGATTATACCAATTCCGATAATTATATGGTCTACTTTTTAGTGAGGAAAAATGGATAAATACAAGGCATAAAATTTGATAAGTAGTTATTCTCCTTAAAGGTTTTATAACGCAGTAGTTATTCATTTTAACCAATAAAAATGAGCAGGTAATTATTGGACTTGGTATTAATAGCCCATAAAGCTTTCTAGTATGATCACCGCTGATTGGCAATCGACATTATCTTTTTGCAAATTTCGATAGCCGCCTTGCTCAAATAAATGCGCTTTCGCATCGGCTGTGGTTAAGCGCTCGTCTTGCAAGTTAACTTCAAGACCAAAACGTCCGGATAAACGTTTAGCAAACTTTTTGGCACGTAGAGTTAACGGTTGTTCAGTGCCGTCCATATTCAGAGGTAAGCCAACCACCAATAAGTCTGGTTGCCATTCTTTGACAATTTTAGCCATATCATCCCAATTAGGAATGCCATCTTTAGCTTTAATTGATTTAACCGGCGATGCACTGCAAGTGATCTCTTGACCAACAGCAATGCCAATGTATTTAGTTCCAAAATCAAACCCTAACAAGGTGCGCTGCCCCTGTGGTTTTACTGACTTTGCCATGAATGTTCCTTTGTTATTGTTTTGGTTTAACTAGCTCGCTATTAACGTCAAGTCGTCACTCCCGTGAAGACGGGAGTCCATTATGAATACCCGATACCCGAACAAGCCGGGCATGACGTAGCCGGGCACGACTTAGCCGGGTATGACGGTGTCACAGGAAGTGCCAGCTATTTCCTGAACTCGTTTCAGGATCTGCTCTTCGTTCCTAGTTCCTAGTTCCTAGTTTCTTGCCTAAGCATGCCCTACATCACTTGATAAATGCCCCAGGTCAATACCAAGCTTTTCCGCCGCTTTTTGCCAACGGAGCTCAATCGGGGTATCGAATAAAATCTCTTTATCGGCAGGGGTTGTTAGCCATGAATTTTCTTGTAATTCTTTTTCTAGCTGACCAGATCCCCAACCAGCATAACCTAAAGTTACGATAAATTTTTCTGGTGATTTATCTGTGCCTAACGCTTCTAGAATATCTTTGCTGGTAGTGATCATAATATCGTTGCCAAGTTCGAGTGAACTGCTCCACCCTTGTTGAGTATTATGTAGTACAAATCCTCTATCGGTTGAAACTGGCCCACCTGCAAGTACGCGCTGGTTCAGCTTATCAACTTCTATGTTGTCAGCATCAATTTGAGAAAGTAACTCATTTAAGGTGATTCTTACCGGAATATTGATCACTAACCCCATAGCGCCATCTTCGTTGTGCTCACAAATATAGGTTACCGTTTTATGAAAATACGGATCCTTTAAGCTCGGCATGGCGATAAGCAATTGGTTTTCTAGACTTTCCATAGAGTATTCCATTATTTACCACTGTAAAAGTTAATCACTTTATAACTATTCATTCTTTATGTAGACCAGTTAAATCTTATTTTATTCAATATTATTACGACTATTTGTTGTTCAGTTCAACTTGTTCTTCAATGGCATCCATCAATTTACCACTAATATTAATTGGATAAGCCGCTTCAATTTCACGAATACAGGTTGGGCTGGTAACATTAATTTCGGTCACTTTATTACCAATCACGTCAAGGCCAACAAAGTATAAACCACGCTTTTTCAGCTCTGGTGCGATGGTTTCAGCAATTAGTAAATCACTTGCCGATAACGGCCTTGCTTCACCACGGCCTCCGGCGGCTAAATTACCACGTGTTTCCCCTTGCGCAGGAATACGTGCTAAGCAATACGGCATTGGCTCACCATTAACAATTAAGATACGCTTATCGCCATCTAAAATTTCTGGCATATATTCTTGTACCATGGCATACATACTGCCATGGTTGGTTAATGTTTCAATTATAACGCCAACATTGGCTTCATTTGGGCTCATTCTAAATATGGATGAACCACCCATGCCATCAAGTGGTTTGATGATCACATCACTGTGCTCTTGATGAAATTCACGAATTTTTGCAGATGATCGTGTAACCAGAGTTCTTGGCGTTAAATCAGCAAACCAGGCGGTAAATAGTTTTTCGTTACAATCACGTAAGCTTTGCGGCTTATTAACCATTAATGTGCCTTGCTCTTCTGCACGTTCAAGCATATAAGTTGCGTAAATGTATTCGGTATCAAATGGTGGATCTTTACGCATTAACACTGCATCTAAACTAGCAACCTCAATATCTTGCGCAGGTTCTAGTTCATACCATTTTTCTGCATCATCAAATACAGTGACTTTGGCAGCATTGGCACGACAAACTCCTTGGTCTAAATACAAGTCTTGCATTTCCATATAGTAAATTTCATAACCACGCTTTTGCGCTTCAAGCATCATTGCCATGCTGGAATCTTTTGCTACCTTAACGGTAGAAATTGGATCCATTACTATGCCAAGTTTAATTGTCATTTTTGTGTTCCTAACCTTGTTTATTTGATTCGGTAAACTGCAATTTGAATTAACTCAAATCGCCAAATTTACATTGTAAAGCTGTAATTGCTGTAAGAGCTGCCGTTTCAGTTCGTAGCACTCTTGGCCCTAACAGAACTTCAGTATAGTTGGCATTACTGGCTTGTTCGATTTCTTCATCGGTTAATCCGCCTTCTGGGCCTATTAATAACCGTACTCGACTTGCGCTCATTGGCAAAGCCATGATTGAATGCTCTGCTCTTGGGTGCAAGTTGATTTTTAACGCTTGCGTTGCTTGGCCTAACCATTCACTTAGTGATACTGGCGCAAGTACTTGTGGCACTACTGCCCTACCACTTTGCTCACAGGCGCTAATGACTATTTTTTGCCACTGTTGACGTTTTTTCTCTAACCGTTCTGCGTTTAGTTTTACCCCACAACGCTCTGTAAATAGAGGCGTAATAGTATTAACGCCAAGCTCAACGGATTTTTGTAAGGTAAAGTCCATTCGATCGCCGCGAGATATGCCTTGCCCTAAATGAATGTTCAGTGGTGATTCATTTTTACGGGCAACTTTACCAATAATATTAGCATTGCCCTGTTTTTTACTTACTTCACTAAGCTCAGCTTGATAGTCATGGCCATCGCCATTAAAAAAAGTCACTTCATCGCCAGCTTTTAACCTGAGCACACGCACAACATGGCCAAAGGCATCATCTGATAACGCAATGGTGCTACCGACCGTAAATTCTATTGGTTGAAAAATTCTAGGGTTACTCATAAAAGTGAAAAATTACTCGTATAAATCATTACTTTAAAGATAAGGGCTAAGATGGGAATAAACAATAGCAGGGGAAAATTAAATAATGCCGCATAAGACTTAAAAATGGCTACGCCATAACGCGCGAATAAATTCACGCCAACCAATAAAATTAAATAAAGTATAGTAAGTTTGAGCCTTGACTCCTTAGTCCTTAGTCCTTAGTCCTTAGTCCTTAGTCCTTTAAACAATTATGCCAGGACAAGCCTGGCAAAAATATTAAAACAGTTGGTTAAGTTTACTTATAACCCAACAGCAGCCTTAAGAGTTTCGGCTTTGTCAGTTTTTTCCCAGCTAAATGCGGTAAAGGTATCGTCACCTACCGTCATTTCAAACGGGTCACGACCAAAGTGACCATAAGCAGCAGTTTGTTGATACATTGGGTGCAATAAGTCTAACATCTTACTTATGCCGTACGGACGTAAGTCGAAGTTTTCACGGATTAACTTAATCAGTGTTTCATTGTCTACTTTGCTAGTACCAAATGTTTCTACAGAAATTGACGTTGGCTCGGCAACTCCAATAGCATAAGACACTTGCAGTTCACAGCGATCAGCAAGGCCAGCTGCAACAATGTTTTTAGCTACATAACGAGCTGCGTATGCTGCACTGCGGTCAACTTTTGATGGATCTTTACCAGAAAAAGCACCACCACCGTGACGAGCCATGCCACCGTAGGTATCAACAATAATTTTACGACCAGTTAAACCACAATCACCTACCGGACCACCAATAACAAAACGACCGGTTGGATTAATGAAATACTTAGTGTCCTTAGTCAGTAATTCTTCTGGCAAGGTGTGCTTGATAATGTTTTCCATTACTGCTGCATGTAAATCATCTTGTGAAATATCAGGGTTATGCTGGGTAGACAGTACCACGGCATCAATAGCTACCGGCTTGTCATCTTCATAAATAAAAGTAACTTGTGACTTAGCATCAGGACGTAACCAAGGTAGTACCCCAGATTTACGCATTTCAGCTTGACGTTCAACTAAGCGGTGCGAGTAATATAACGGTGCAGGCATTAATGATGGAGTTTCATTAGTTGCATAACCAAACATTAAACCTTGGTCGCCAGCACCTTGTTCTTCAGGTTTGCTACGATCTACACCTTGAGCTATTTCTGGCGATTGCTGACCAATTAAATTCATGATGCCACATGTTGCGCCATCAAAACCGACATCAGAAGAAGTGTAACCAATATCAGAAATTACTTTACGGGTAATGGTTTCAAGATCAACCCAAGCTGAGGTCGTTACTTCACCAGATATTATAGCAACACCGGTTTTAACCATAGTTTCACAAGCAACACGGGCATGCTTGTCTTTAGCAATAATGGCATCAAGCACCGCATCAGAAATTTGATCGGCAATTTTATCTGGATGGCCTTCAGATACAGACTCTGAAGTGAAGTAATGTTTAGTCATAATGTCTCTTAATCTTTAAATAACACGTAAATAGATTATGCTAAAAATTCAATTAGCGAAAAGTGAAATGGATCAAATAAAATCTATTTATTTACAATGAAGCGAATTCTACATTGCTTTTAAAAATAAATCTACCTTTTTACGTCTAGATGGCTAAACGAGATAAAGTAAAACAAGAATCGAGCGATGAAAGACTAGAAACGAAGAGCGAAAAAAGCGAACCACTAGCAAATGAGCGGCCCGCAAGTAAAACTAAAAACGATTAATTAGATATCAAATTTGATCCCTTGTGCTAACGGCAATTCAGTAGAATAGTTAATGGTATTGGTTTGGCGGCGCATGTACGCCTTCCATGCATCTGAGCCAGACTCACGGCCACCACCAGTTTCTTTTTCACCGCCAAAAGCACCGCCAATTTCAGCGCCAGAGGTGCCAATATTTACATTGGCAATACCACAATCTGAGCCCCAATGAGAAAGGAAGTTTTCCGCTTCTCGTAAATTGTTGGTAAATATTGCTGACGACAACCCTTGCACCACATCATTTTGAATGGCTAGAGCATCATCTAAATCACCAGAGTATTTAATTAAATATACAATTGGCGCAAATGTTTCTTCCTGCACCATTTGAAAACTGTTATCGGCTTCAACAATCGCAGGATTAACATAACAACCTGATTCATAACCAGGGCCTGATAGCACTTCACCACCACAAAGTAAGTTACCACCTTCGGCTTGTACTTTTTCGATGGCTTGGCTAAACATGTTTACGGCTTGAGTATCAATTAATGGGCCGACATGATTATTTTCATCCAATGGAGAGCCAATGCGCAAGCCTTTATAGGCGTTTACTAAAATGCCTTTAACTTGATCGTATAACGATTCATGAATAATCACCCGGCGAGTCGTAGTACAACGTTGACCGGCAGTTCCAACAGCGCCAAATACAATACCTGGAATAGCAATATTCAAATCGGCATCTTGGCTAACAATAATGGCATTATTACCGCCAAGTTCTAAAATTGATTTACCAAAACGAGAAGCAACAACAGTACCGGCATGACGACCTACACGAGTAGAGCCGGTTACTGACAATAGCGGTAATCTTTTGTCATTTAGCATACCTTCGCCAATCACGTTACCTTGACCAATGACCAGAGAAAACACACCTTCTGGTACGTCATTTTCGGCTAATACGTCTTTGATAATATTTTGACAAGCAATGGCTGTTAATGGTGTTTTTTCAGATGGCTTCCAAATAGTCACGTTTCCGCAAATTGCGGCGATCATCGCATTCCATGACCATACAGCGACAGGAAAATTAAACGCTGAAATAACGCCAACAATGCCTAATGGATGATATTGATCGTACATACGATGCAACGGCCGTTCAGAATGTAAAGTTGAACCATTTAGTTGGCGAGATAAACCAACAGCAAAATCACAAATATCGATCATTTCCTGTACTTCGCCTAAACCTTCTTGCAAAGACTTACCCATTTCGTAAGCGACTAACTCACCCAATGGTTGTTTGAAATCACGTAATTTATTACCAATTTGGCGGACAACTTCACCACGCAACGGCGCAGGCACTTTACGCCAAATTTTAAATGCAGACTCTGCAGTTTCAACTACCTGTTGATAATCTTGTGTTGAACATTGATAAACACTGGCAATTGCCTTGCCATCTACTGGCGATGAAATATCAAATTGACCTTGGTCTTGTGTCGTTAACCATTGTAGGCCTGTAGCTGCACCAAAATTATTTGCTTTAATGCCTAATGTATTTAAAAAATCCATGAAAATTCCTAAGGGTAAAATTTATAAAAGTTCTGTTAAACCGGCTTTTAAAACGCGAACAAACTTATCGGCATCAGCACAGCTAAAGGCTAATGGCGGTTTAATTTTTAAGATGTTGTAAAATGGGCCTTCAGTACTTAACAAAATATGGTTTTGCTTAAAGTACTCAACTAACCATGAGGTTTTATCGGTGGCTGGTTGTTTGCTGTCTCGGTTCTCAACCAGTTCAACCCCAATAAATAAGCCAAGACCACGCACATCACCTATTAATTGAAATTCTTGCTGCAATTGCTTTAATTGCTGTTGAAAATAATTACCTGTCTCTAATGCATGTTGCTGTAATTTTTCATCTTTAATTACATCAAGCACGGCCATACCAATAGCGCAAGAAACTGGGTTACCACCAAAGGTATTGAAATATTCCATACCAGTTACAAAGGCATCGGCAATAGCTTGGGTGGTGATCACTGCAGCCATAGGATGACCGTTACCAATAGGTTTACCTAAGGTGACAATATCTGGTGTTACGTTTTGCGTTTCAAATGCCCACATATGAGTACCAACGCGGCCAAAACCAACTTGTACTTCGTCAGCTATACAAACGCCACCTGCGGCTCTTACTTGTGCGTAAACCTCAGTTAAATAGCCCTGTGGCATAATAATTTGCCCGGCCACACCTTGTAATGATTCGCAAATATAAGCGCTAGGATGTTTGCCTTGTGCGGCTAATTTAGCAATTTCAGTTTTTACGCTGTCGGCATAAGCTAAAGCCGACTCACTAGTATCGCCAAGGTACGCACCACGGTAAGGATCTGGCAAACTTACTTTATGAACATAAGGTTGTGCACCTTCACCGCCCGGACCATCAAATTTATAAGGGCTGGCTTCAATACAGGCGTTGGTATTACCATGATAAGCACCATCAACAACTAACAACTCTTTTGATTTTGTGTAACAACGTGCCAAGCGAAATGCTAGTTCGTTAGCCTCGCTGCCAGAGTTAACAAACATGCACACTGATAATTCATCAGGCATGGTGGCCAATAATTTATCGGCATAGTTCACCAGGTTGTCGTGTAAATAGCGGGTGTTGGTATTTAATTTGGCTAATTGCGCTTGGCCTGCTGCAACAACTTTTGGGTGACAATGACCAACATGACAAACATTGTTTACCATATCTAAATACGGCGTACCTTGCTCGTCATATAAATAAGCGCCTTGGCCGCGAACAATTTTTAATGGTTGTTGATAACTTAAACTCAGGGTTTTACCTAAATGCTTTTGTCTAAAGCTGGTGATATCGGCTTTGCTTTTTCCATTATCAACCGGCAATTCACAAGCCTGTTTTAATTGGCAATAAACCGAAAATGGGTTTAGGTTACGTAATTGCTTGAGTAAAGCCCAAGCGGGTTTTACCGAGACCAAAAGATAATCGTTTTCTGGCTGTTGCTGATAGTCAAGTGTTGAATTACACACAGTAGTACAGAGTCTTAATGCGACTAAAGAAAACAATACCTCTAGTTCTACATCGTTAAGGTTTCTAACCTGGTGATAACCAGCCACGATGGTTTTTAATGCCGTTAATGGCTGTTGTTGTCCCATTAACGCATAGGCACTGGCAATAGCTAATTCATTAACCACATGGCTGTGCACCAAGTCACCAAAATCAATCAAACCGGCAATACTTTTTGGCTGGTTTACATCATCAACTAACACGTTGTAGTCGTTGGCATCATTATGAATAACGCCCTGTGGCAATTGTGATAACACCGGCAAGGTTTGCGTTTGATACAGATTAAGAAAATAATCAACCAATTCACGTTGTTCTGCTGCTAAGCAATACTTTTTCGTCTGACAAATGCCTAAGCCTTGGGCTAAATCCCAGTCAAGATAGCGATACGCACCTTGATGATTAAAATCAGCCAATGCATTATCTACTTTACCAACAAACTGCCCCAGACTCGCCCATAATTCGGTGCCATGAGTAGTACTGTTGGCATCTACATAAAATACACCCGGTAAATACGTTAATACGCGCAGAAAGAACCTGTCTTGATTGGCATTTTCAATCTCAGTGATCAGCTGCTCAGCATTATTCGCAATAGCATGCGGTACTGCAATTGCTTGCTCGGTTAAATGCGCCATTGCTGCATTTTGCATGTCGAGCTCTAATTTAGACTCGCCGCTATTGGCAATTTTAACTATATATTGCTCGCCAGAATCTGTGGTTAAGGTGAGATTTTGATCACAGTAACCAGGTAACGATTTCAACGTGCCAGTTAACTGATAATGTTGTTGTAAAAACTTTGCAACATCGCTTTCAGTAAATTGAGTGGTAACGGCATTTGTCATAATTATTTCTCTTTAAAACGACGAGCCAGCTCAGCTAAGTCAGCGGCTTTTTCGTGCAGTGGAATTAAAGTAAAACCATATTGGTAATTTTGTGCAGGGATAGTGTATTGTGGGTGCACTAAACGGCCCCAAGAAGTATCGCCGCCAACGCCCATTTGTTTATGGTCAATATTTACAGTTACTAAATCAGCCATAGGTATTTCTGCACCATGTTTACTAGTAACCGGAACTAAACCTGAAGCAGACTCTTCGCCATCTTTACCAACAATAAAGTCGATATCACTTTGACGGTATGGCCATGCGCTGGCACTAATTAATTTGTCGGCGACAGCTAACAAACCATTACCTTGTGCATTTTTCAATGCTAACCAACGTACGTCAGTTTTATTAGCATTTTCTTGTGGGCGCACATAGTGATGAATTTGTTCTTTAACTAAGGCTTTATATACTGATATTTTAGCCGAGTCTTGACGATCGGCGTAGCTTTCATGTGGACCGCGACCAAACCAAGACATACGTTGATAATCGCCAGGCATAGTTAACTGCATCCCCATACGAGGTAAGTTTGCTAATGTTTGTCCTGATTCGATATTAAGCTGGCTTTGCACATGCACTTGGCCATTATTAGCTATTGTGTAGTGCACTTGATAATCGCCTTTAAATACATTACTGCTATATACGGCGCTTACTTTTACGCCGCGTTCAGCCGGCGTTGACTGTAATGACGTTAAGGTTAGATTAGCTGCTGCAGTTTGCCAAATTGACGCCCAGTTTTGCATACCATTGCCTAAGTCATTATCTGTTGGTGCGCGCCAAAAATTAGCCATTAACGGTGCAGTTAACAGTTGTTGACCTTGGTATTGATACTGACTTAACCAGCCGGTTTTACTATCAAAGCTGACATTTACATTTGAGTTGCTTAAGTTAAGTTGCTTAGCATCGCTGTGCTTAACTAATTCGGCACTATTGCTGCTTTGCACTGTTTCGTTAGTTTGTGCAATTGGCAGTTTAAATTGTGCAAAAGCAAGTTCATGGCCGGCAGCAAGTAATGGCTGCGGCTCTCTTATGATTGCGCTTAGGGTAATAAAGTACTCCTCTGCGCTGGTTTCTGGCAACTTAGGTAAGCTGACATTAAAGGGGGCCGTCTCGCCAGGCAAAACGTTTGCTAAGGATTGAGTACCTTGGGCAACAGATTTACCATCGGCTTCAATAATCCAATGTAAATCGAATTGTTGAAGATTTATAAAATCGAAACGGTTTTCGACGTTGAATTTACCAGCGAGCAAATCTTTATCAAAAAAACGGATAGCCTGATAGACTTTTTTTACTTCAAATGCGTGTGGGTGTGGCTCTCGGTTGGCATTCATTAAACCATTGTTTAAGAAGTTACCATCACTAGGTAAATCAGGATGAAAGTCTTTACCATAGGCCCAATACTTCACCCCATCTTCATTAGTGTATTCAAGCGACTGATCAACCCAGTCCCAAATAAAACCACCTTGTAATACATCGTACTTCTCAATTACTTGCCAGTAATCTTTTAAATTACCTACTGAATTACCCATAGCATGGGCATATTCGATCATAATACCTGGGCGAGTAGGCTTTGATTCTGCGTATTCAACCAAGCGTTCAATTGATGGATACATAGGCGCAAAAATATCGGTGTAATGCTCTTCACCTGCCGGCTCGTATTGTACCGGGCGAGTGCCGTCGTTATCTTTTAACCATTTATAGGTGGCTTCAAATACTTTACCTTCGCCTGCTTCGTTACCTAATGACCAAATAATAATTGAAGGGTGGTTTTTATCACGAGCAAACATTCGTTGAGTACGGTCAAGATGTGCCGGTAACCAACTCATTTCATTACCGAGTTGAGTTTTTTCATCAATGGCTAACGGATGAGATTCAATATTTGCTTCATCAATTACGTACATGCCGTATTTATCGGTTAGGTCATACCAATATGGATTATTTGGATAATGGCTAGAGCGCACGGCATTAATATTAAATTGCTTCATTAATTTAATGTCTTTTTCCATCGACTCTTTAGTCACCACATGACCGTGTAGCGGGTCAGTTTCATGACGATCGACACCGCGAATAGTGATTACTTTACCATTTACGGTAAGTTGACTATTCACTATTTCAATATGACGAAAGCCAATTTCATCACGAATAGTTTCTAAGTGCTTGCCTTGCTTATCTTTAAGGGTAATAAGTAAGGTATAAAGATTTGGCGTTTCTGCTGTCCATAATTTAGGATTGGCTAGTTTGCCATACAATGAAACTTTGTCAGTAGCAGCTGCTTGTTGATCAAGCTTGCTAGTACCTGACATAACTATATTCATATCATTACTAGGGTCCAGTAGTTGATACTCTACTGTTTGCTCAGCCGCTACATGTTGCAAGTGATTCTTTAGGGTAACGTCAAGGGCAAAGTCAACTTGGCTAAAGTCTTTATTCAATGTTGGCTTGGCATGAAAGTCAAAGATTTGCTGTTTGTCGGTTGCGTATAAATAAACATCGCGTTCAATACCTGAAATACGCAACATATCTTGGCTTTCTAAATAACTGGCATCAGACCAACGACGAATTTGCAATGCTAATAGATTATTGTCATTCGTTAAGTATGGGGTTAAATCAAATTCAGCCGGCGTTTTTGAGCCTTGACTAAAACCGACTTTTTCACCGTTTAGCCACACATCCAATGAAGATTTTGCTGCACCAATATGAAGAAACACTTGCTTATTTTGCCAAGCTTTTGGCAATTCAAATGGTTTACGATACGAGCCTATTGGGTTGTAGTCTGTTGGCGCATCTGGCCAAGTGGTGGTAAACGGGAAACGTTCATCTAAATATATAGGGTAACCATAACCTTCAGTTTCCCAGTTACCAGGAACAGGAATTTGCCCCCAAGTCGAATCATCAAAACTTAATTGCTCAAAACCCTGTGGTTTATTTTTAGGTGATTTTTGCCAATCGAACTGCCACAAGCCATTAAGCAAGATAAAATTACTGCTTTGCTCTTTGTCAGAATTTAATGCTGCACTGACTGATTGAAACGGAAACAAGGTTGCATGGCCATCAATTTTATTAATGGCGAAAACTGTATGGTCTTCGTACGGTTGACGTTCTTCAGCACAGGCAGATAAAGAACAAAACATTGCTAACAAAGCAAGTTTAGACGTTAGTAATTTCATTTTACAATCACACTCAACTCAAAATATATTATTTATAATACAATTAAAAATAATTTTATCAAGAGTAAATTACAAATAAATTTTTTGCCAGTAATTATGGGGATTACAAGCAATTGTTACATTCAGGTAAATTGTTTTTAAAATAAGCTAGTTAATTAACTGTTTCTCATTTATCATACAAATAACACTTCAAGGATTAGTTACTTATTATGGTTTCAGCGCATCGCAATTTAACTCAGCAATTAGTACACGAGTTAGGCAAAGACATACTGCAAGGAAAGTTCAGTATTGGTAGTAAACTACCTTCTGAAGCAGAGTTATGTTTGCAATACAATATAAGTCGCACTGCAACCCGTGAAGCAGTTAAAATGCTTACCGCGAAAGGATTGATCAGTTCACGCCCAAGACAAGGCATTAAAGTATTAGATTCTAAACATTGGAATTTGTTTGATGTTGAAGTGCTAAATTGGATTTTGATTGGCAAGCCTGATTTATATATGCTGCGTCATTTTCTTCAACTTAGGTTATCTATAGAACCTGAGGCTGCCTATTTGGCTGCGCAATACGCTTCAGAGAGTGATATTAAAGTTATAGAAGATGCTTTATTGCGGATGAAAAATGCCGAAGATGGTTACGATGACACTCTTGAGGCTGATATAGAATTTCATGCAAGTATTTTATCGGCGAGTAACAATCCATTTTTCATTCAGTTAAAAACGTTTACTGAAACCGCATTGAAAGTTAACTTACGTTTTACTAATCGCTTTAAAGCGATAACCATTGACGAGTATAAAGCGCATTTTGATATTTTTGATAATATTGCTAAAAGAAACCCGCAAGCCGCACATGATGCTTCACTAGAAACGCAAAAAATCACCTTAGGTTTAGTTGATGATGCCATTGCTGAAATGGAACAAAAATAGCGGGTTATACCAAGTCCATTAATTATCTGCTCATTTTTACTGATTAAAATCTAACATGATGCTGATTGATTGAGCAATATTTTCAATTTGATCTACATCTACCGGGGCGATAAAAATAGTATCATCGCCTGCCAAAGTGCCTAACACCCCAACAGACTCCCCTTGCAAATCTAACATTCTGGCAATAAGTGGCGCTCCGCCTATGCCGGTTTTTATAATTATTTGCATATTATTATGCTTGATACTTAACACCACAGTATGAATAGCTTGCTTGGTTCGCGGTGCTGATAATTCATCTTGCAGTAAGTAAACTATATCATTTCTGACATTACGTTTTTTAACTGCGCCAAGCTTAGTCAAGGTACGTGAAATTTTCGCCTGAGTAATATTTTCAAAACCGTATTTTACCAGCGCAGTTGCTAGTTCGCCTTGCGAGCCATAACACTGCTCTTTCAGCAACTTTTTAAATGCGATAAGGAAACTTTGTTCTTTGCTATTTCTGCTGCTGGTCATGATCTCAATTCGATTTTAAATTAATTAGTTTATAACCTGTTTTCGTTGATCTGCTAATCCCATCGCTAAGATAAAAGGATTGGATTTTTGCAGACTTATAAAATCACTTTTACAGGTTAACTCTAGCCATTGCTGCTTAATCAAGCTTTGTGCAACAGCCCCACCTAACGTTGAACCAGGTCCTAAGATAATTAATTTATCCGGAGCAAATTCTTTAACGGCAACTTCAATGGCTTTACTAAAATTATAAGGCGCAACGACTTGTGTGTCTAACGTATAATCATAAAGCTTGTCAGTATCAGTGCTATAAGGCTGCCAAATTTGTCCTAAGCCATCGATAAGTGCAATGTCAGGCTTAGAAATTAAACTATTCGCAAGTAATGATTTTGCTTTGGTAGATGTACCTTTTAACAGTGGTGTATGAAATGCCGCGTGGTTAAATAGATTCATTGGATATCGTTCTTGCACAACAGGTAATTTGGCTTCTAAAGCCGCTAAGCCTGATTTATTACCGCCAAAAACTAGATAACCACCAAGGTGAATAGAGATATGAACTTCATTATTAGCACTTTGATTAACTTCTTCTAACCAATGATTAATTTGCTTAACTACAGCGCGGTCTTCTTGCCAATCTTCATCACTAATAGGGTAAATTAACTGACCTCCAATCACCCCATCGGTCATCATTGAGCCCATGGTATTAATCAATTCAATCGCGGCCTCAGGTTTTAATGCACCAGCAACCGCCAAAGCAATATACCAGCCCATAGAGTTTCCGGTAACCGCAACAATATCGTATTCGTCTTGATTAATGCTTTGATAATCTGCCATCGCACAGGCATAGATAAGCGCCGAGGCATTCTCGCCAGCAGTATGTTTGCGCATACTGTATTTTGTCATTGCATCTAGGTCGCTAATACGGTCTTGCCCAAGTTGTTGTCGATAGTCATCAATCACTTTAATGAGTTCGGGTTTATCTGCATGTAAACGCTTTAAATAGCCAAGCTCTTCTTTATTGTATGTACCACGACCAGGGCAAATTACTACGGCAGTTTTTTTCTGTTTGTTACTGTTAATTGTGCTCATAGATACGCTTTCGCCTTGTTATTATTCATTATTGACGTTGCCGCAGCAACAATATCATCAGTGGCGGGGAGTACATGATAAGCTGCCGTTCCTAATGGAATGAAGCAATCATTGGCAGTTATTCGCTGCAACTCATTGGTAGCTTTCGGCACTGCTTGCTGCTCATGAATTAAGGTTACTAGCGCTTCACTGATAGAGCCGGTTTTGCGGCACTCATCAACAATAAGTACATGTTTACATTGTTTCACCTGTTCGATAATGCCTTGCTCATCAAGTGGTGCTAACCAACGTAAATCGATAACCCGACAACGAATACCTTGTTCAGCTAATATTTGTTCAGCTTGGCGTGACAGGAAATAACCATTACCGTAGGATAAAATACAGATATCGTCGCCTTCACCATAAACGCTGATTTGCTGATTAACTTCAGTGCTCGCACGTTCAGGCAGTACATAGTTAGAGGTCCATAAACCATCGCCTTCTGCGTGTAAATCTTTGGTCATATACAACGCTATCGGTTCAAGAAAAACCACTATTCGTTGTTGCTCTTGCGCAAGTTTTACGCAGCTGCGCATCATTTCAATGGCGTCATTACCATTTGATGGACAAGCAATTATTAATCCGGGAATATCGCGAAATACAGCGAAGGAGTTATCATTATGAAAATGACCACCAAAACCTTTTTGATAGGCAAGCCCGGCAATACGGATCACCATTGGGTTAGTAAATTGGCCATTTGAGAAAAACGGCAAGGTGGCAGCCTCACCTCGAATTTGATCTTCGGCATTGTGCACATAAGCGAGAAATTGAATTTCAGCTATCGGTAATAATCCATTATGAGCAAAGCCTATGGCGCCACCTAAAATTGACTGCTCATCGAGTAAGGTATTAATCACTCGGTTATGACCAAAGCGGTCAAATAACTTGCTGGTAACGTTATAAACCCCACCTTTTTTACCTATGTCTTCACCACACATGACAATGTTTTCATGCTCAGCCATTAAGTCCATCAAGGTCCAGTTCAATAACTTGGCCAAATGCTGCTTTTTATTGAGGTTATGCTTTTCATGAGCAAATAGTTGCTGGCGTTGTTCGGCGCTGACAACTTTTTGGTGAATATTTTCACGTTTAGGCGGAACAATACTTGCCTCAACTTGTTCGGCACTTTCTAGCTTTGATTTACTGGCTGCATGCTCGGCAATATTGGCGATTCGTTTGGCACTATCTTGATAAATTTTTACAATTTGTTCAGCTGATAATATATTGTTCTCAACTAAAATACGGGCACTATGTAATAAAGGATCTTGATGTTCATTCGCCTCGATCTCCGCAATACTGCGATAAACAAATTCAGCATCAGAGCCTGCATGACCAAGTAAACGTACTGTTCTAACGTGTAAAAATACTGGTTTGCGTAATTCTCTGGCAATTCGTTCCGCTTGTTTAGCTTTATGGTAGGTATCAACAATATCTAAACCATCGCAGTAAATGTAATGTAATCCTGCTCGATCTTTATAATTCGCCGCGATCCAGCCATCTGGCGTGGAGGTTGAAATACCAATACCATTGTCTTCGCAAACAAACACAATTGGCATAGGTATAGATTGGTAAGCCGCCCAAGCAGTACAATTAAATGCACCTTGTGCCGTTGAGTGATTACTTGATGCATCGCCAAAATTACAAATTACTACGCTGTCATTAGGTAAGTCGCCAGCAAAGTTTAGACGCTTAGCCAAAGGGATACTAAAAGCTGTACCCATGGCTTTGGGTAAATGCGAGGCAATAGTACTGGTTTGTGGAGGAATAGATAATGCTTTACTGCCTAGTACTTTATGACGTCCACCTGATATAGGATCATCTTTAGAGGCAGCAAACGAAAGCAACATATCGTAAAGCGCGGTTTGCCCAGGTATCTGTTTCGCCCGCTGAATGACAAACGCACCACTGCGATAATGCAAGAATGCCATATCGCTCGGGCGAAAAGCTTTCGCATAAGCAGCATTACCTTCATGGCCTGCACTACCAATAGTATAAAAGCTTTGTCCTTGTTTTTGCATTACCCGAGATTGCAGGTCTAAATGACGGCTCAGCACTTGGCTTTCAAAAATATCGATAACATCACTAGCACTTAAGCCTACTTCACTAGGTGTGAGCTTATTATCTGTCTTGGGAAAATTTTCAGTTTCAACAAAGTTGACAAAATTTTCATTCACTAATTTATTGCGATCTACCATTTTTATTCCACGTTCATAATGAGCTGATTTTATTAAAGGGTAAGCTTAGAAAAACGCTTGAATACCGGTTTGTGCTCGACCTAAAATTAAGGCGTGTACATCATGGGTACCTTCGTAAGTGTTTACCGCTTCAAGATTCATCACGTGTCTAATAATATGGAATTCATCGCTGATGCCGTTACCACCGTGCATATCACGCGCCATACGCGCTATGTCTAACGCCTTACCACATGAATTACGCTTTACCAGTGATATCGCCTCTGGCGATAATGTGCCAGCATCCATCAAACGGCCTACTTGTAAACAGGCAAATAAACCGGTGGTAATTTCAGTTTGCATATCGGCAAGCTTCTTTTGAATGAGTTGCGTGGCAGCCAAAGGCTTACCGAATTGCTCACGGTCTAGTGTATATTGACGAGCACCATGCCAACAAAACTCTGCGGCACCTAATGCGCCCCAAGAAATTCCATATCTGGCTTTATTTAAACAGCCAAATGGGCCTGATAAACCCTTGGCATTTGGTAGCATATTTTCGCTTGGTACAAACACTTCATCCATGACGATTTCGCCGGTAATAGATGCTCTAAGTGAAAATTTACCTTCAATTTTAGGTGCACTTAAGCCAGGCATGCCTTTTTCTAGAATGAAGCCGCGAATAACACCATCGAGTTTCGCCCAAACAATAAAGATATCGGCAATTGGTGAGTTAGTGATCCACATCTTATTACCGGTTAATTTAAAACCGCCATCTACCGCGTCGGCGCGAGTGAGCATACTTGCTGGATCGGAGCCAGAATTTGGCTCGGTTAAACCGAAACAGCCTATCAACTCTGCCGTTGCCAGTTTTGGCAAGTACTTCATTTTTTGCTCTTCACTACCATAGGCATAAATTGGGTGCATAACTAAAGACGATTGCACACTCATGGCACTACGATAACCACTGTCTACACGTTCCACCTCTCTGGCAACTAAGCCGTAAGTTACATAATTAGCACCGGCGCAGCCATATTTTTCAGGGATGGTGGCGCCAAGTAAACCAAGTTCGCCGAGTTCTTTCATGATCTCAACATCAAACTTTTCATGTCTGTTAGCTTCTAATATTCTCGGCATTAGCTTGTCTTGGCAATACTGATGAGCGGCATCGCGGATCATGCGCTCTTCCTCAGATAATAACGAATCAAGTAATAATGGATCTTGCCAATTAAACGTTGGACGATTGGTAGAAGTAGACATGATAAAACCTCAAAAAAGTTAATAAAATATTGCTTATTTTTTAATAATAAACAAAACTAAGGCAAAGTTAAAATATACATTTCCTTTGCTTGGTATAGGCAAAACCTATAAGTAAAATGTATTATAAAAATCATCAATATCGGATACCACTATGGATCTAAGAAGTTTACAGTACTATGTTGCAGTGTTTGAAGAAGACAGTTTTAGTGCTGCAGCTAAACGCAGTTATGTTGCGCAACCTTCTATATCTGCGGCTGTTGCTCAATTAGAGCAAACCCTTAGTTGTAAATTATTTATCAGACATGCGCGCGGCGTAACGCCTACTGATGCAGGAAGCAAACTCTACCCTTTAGCTAAAAAGTTATTAGGACAAGCAAAGGCAATAAAAACATTATTTGATGAACAAGACAATAAAGTGCCATTCTTTTTAGGTGTTACCAAGGGCCTAGGGGTAGGAAGAATGAGTGCTTTATTAAAAGACTTTACCGCTTCAGTAGCGTCAATGGAGCTTACCTTAGTGGCGCATAATGAACCTTGTGATGCGCGGGTAATTATTAAGGAAGAGCTCTCTGAAAATGAGCAATATGTGTCTTTTTGGCAAGAAAATTACTTACTTGCCCTGCCCTATAATCATGTTTTATCACTGCAAGAGCACATTACTTTAACAGATTTTGATAATTTGGCCTTTATTCAACGATCTCCCTGCAGCGCATGGCAATCATTACAAGATGTATTAACCCTAGAAGGTATCAGCGTTGATATTCGCGCTAAAATCAAAACTATCGATTATGCACTGGGGTTAGTTAGCGCAGGTCTAGGTTGTGCTTTAGTACCAGCACATCCAGAAATATTAACTAATTCAGAAATCGTATTTCGACCGATACAGGACTTACAGCTTAAACGTGAAATTGTTCTAGCTTATCAACAACCTACTAAAGTGATTAATAAACTAAAACAACTGGTGGTAAAACATAGTAGTGCTAGTTAGCCGGTTTGGTTATTTCTATTTCACCATTAGACTTGCTATTTGGTACTACAAATTCTCGATATAGCATTAATAAATGAGCTGCACTCCAACTAAAGTTACTAGCGCCCTGCACCGCTCCGGTTATCGGATTATAGTTTTCTCGAATAGAGCCATTTGCCGATAATCCTTGGGCATTATTAAAAAGCTTATTAGCAAGCATCGTAGCCTCTTGCTCATAACCATAATTATTTAATGCTATAAGACCAAAATAGACTTGGTCTAACCAAACACGTCCGCGCCAATAGATATCGGCATCAAAGGCTGGGTTGCTTTGAGAAGCGGTACCAAGTGGCACCAAAGAATTAAATTCATCAGGGTTTAACATGACATTTTTAACTTGTTCAGCCTTTTCTTTATCGGCAATTCCGGCCCACAGCGGGCTCCAACCTTCAGGCCCTCGTCCTCGAGAAACGAGTATCTCACCTAAACAGCCATGTTGATCGGCTTTATCTGTATCGCTAATTTTACGATCGTAATAAAAGCCGCTTTGTTGATCGAAAAAACATTGATTTACTCGTGCTGCTAACCGCAAAGACTCTTGTTGATATTGCTCGGCGACTCGCGTTAAGCCAAGTAATTTGGCCATATTAGCAAGTAAGCTTTTCTCATTGGCTAAGTAGGCATTTAATTCAACAGATTCTTGGTTAATTGAAAAACCCAATAGCGCCCCTTGTGCTGATTTATTCTCAAAAAACATTACCTGCCAATCTTTACGGGCAAGCTCTACATCGCCTTGGTATTTATCGTTAGCATATGTTTGTAACTGCTCGGCATTGATAAAACCAAAACGAGCGGCGTTATCCATGCCAGATTCCCAGCCAGCACCATGTTGTGCACCAATATCTAGCTCTGTGTAATTACCATTCTCCAGCAATTGCTTATAAACCTGCATGCCGCTGCAATTAAACCATTGCTCTTGCTCAGCCTGACAATGATTAACAGCAAAGTCTGCTACTTTGTTATCAACAAATTTTACTGAAAAACTGATATTGCCGGCAGCATCATTATGGAATCTATGTTTGTTACCACCGTATTCAATTAAACCATTGTTATTATGATCACGGTTTTTATACCACCATTGGTGATAGCGTTGCAGTTTAGGAAACATTTCTTTAATGAACTCAATGTCATTACTGGCTTGATATATTTCCCATACCGCCCAAGACGCTAATGGCGGTTTGGTATTACGTTCATTCCAATTACCACCATCACCATTGCGAGCTGTATCCTTATTATAAAATATTGCGTCAATCACCATACCGTCATCTTGCGGGCGAACAGAGTCGGTTTTATCCACCTGATAATCAAACATTGCCCGCACATTATCTTTGGCTAGGTCATTATTGAAATGCGCCAGTGCATAGGCATGCTTCCAGCTATCCCATGCCCAGGTGCCGTTAAACCAACGCGCGGTTACTGAAGGTGTGACACTATCATGCAATAGTGCGCCGGCAGAGCTACGCCAATTGGCTGATAATGTTTCTATAGCTTTAACGGCAATCTTTTGTTGTTCAATAGCTGCGTTACTTTGTTTTAAACCAAGAGACAAATAAGACTGCCAACGCTGCTCAGCCTCTTGGATATAACGCTCTGAGTCAGCCAATATTTGATTACTGAGATCTTGCTGCTGTAGAGCTTCTTGTTGATTATGAACATAACTATGAGTAGTAAATAACACCTGTTTTTCAGCAGAGGCCAGCTCTAACTGGCTTTCACTTTGGTAAGTGTGAGCCTTGCTATCAATGGTAGTATTTGCAGCAATTGAGCGTTTTATTTGATACTCAGAGCTACCGCTGGTAAGAATATCCCAAATATTTCGTTGCTTGGAGAAGCTGATTGCAACGCTATATTGATCAGCACTGATATTGCGTTGCCAATTTGGTAATGCCTGCTCTACTGTGTGTTTATCATCCCACTGCTGCAATAACCGCCCTTGCCAAAGCAAGCTGAGTTTTTTACTACTGCTTGATTTATTACTAATGGATGTTTTAACTAACGCGGTTCTATTATTGGCATATTGTAATGTTAGTTCTACGCTTAAATCATCAAACTGATAAGTTTGAGATAACGAGCCCGGTCTGGAGTGAATACTCTTCTCGGCTTTATTAAAGTCATAGCTTTGTTTTGAAATGGCATCCTTAATCGTTAACAGTTCTAATTTTTCTGCTATATATAAGCTGTATTCTTCTGCAATAATTAATGGCCCGGGGAAAGAGCCATAATTACTCTCACTTTCTGGTAGTAAAAAACCATGCCAGGCGCCTAAATCAAAAAACGGGTTAAATTTTTGATTTTGATAACTATCATAATCTTTGTGCTTAGTTGGCGTTCCTGCCCTATCGATAACATCATTAAATTTATATACTGCGGAGTTTTCAGCTTGTGCACCAGTGGATTGTGAGGTTACAACCACAGCATTATTTTCTGAACACGAAATTATGCTTAATATAAGCGTTATTAAGGCTATTTTTTTTACTGATAATGAGTTAAAAATTAGATTCATTGCTCAATTTCCATTCTATTTGATTATTTTTCATAAAAATATTTATAACGATTAAATGCAATAAAATTCATTACACCTCCACTTAAGCCCTTATTACTTAACGATTAACATAAGATTAACAAATAATTAACCACACTTAAACACTTTAGTAGGATAGTTAATACTATACTATTTGTATGATAAATATTGCAAAAGATGTTTTTCACTTGTAGTATCAAATACAACAAACTGTAAAAAGTTGTAAGTTTAAGTAAAAAAACAATCTGAAAGCTTAAATTTACTGATGCAAAAAAACACCCTGGGGAGGGATAAAAATGCAACTAGCAAAACCAAAACTTAGTTATCTATCAATGGCAATTATGCTTAGTTTAGGTGCCACCAGTAATTCATATGCAGCAGAAGAACAAGCTGAAGGCTTAAACGATGATGTTGAAACAATTACCGTTACCGGTATTCGTGGCTCTTTAGTACGTGCTATGGATTTGAAAAAATCATCTGATGGTATTGTTGATGCTATATCAGCAGAAGACATTGGTAAATTTCCAGATCAAAACGTTGCCGAGTCATTACAACGTATTTCTGGTGTAGCAATTGATCGAGATGGCGGTGAAGGTCAAAAGATAAGTGTTCGTGGTTTAGGCCCTGAATTCAATGCGGTACTAGTTAATGGCCGTACTATGGCCTCAGTAAGTGGTGGTCGTGCATTTAGCTTTGATACTTTAGCAGCAGAATTAATTAATGGCGCTGAAGTTAACAAAACTCAAACTGCTAAATTACAAGACGGTAGTATTGGTGCAACAGTTAACATTACTACCCATCGTCCATTAGATCTTAATGGTTTTAAAGCAGTTGCTAGTGTTAAAAGCACTTATGACGAAATGTCAGAAGAAAGCAACCCTACTTTCTCTGGCTTAATTAGTAATACCTTTGCTGATGATAAGTTTGGTGTTTTAGCATCATTCAGTTATAGCGATCGTGATACTCGCACTGATAATTCTTTAACCTACGGTTATTATGGCGATACAACATTAGATAGCCTTGCAAGTGGTGAAGTTCTTGAAAATGTTTACATGCCACAAAACTACGATCAAATCGTAAAGACTGAAAACCGTGAACGTACCAGTGGTACATTAGTATTTCAATATCAGCCTTCTGATGATTTAGTGATCACGGCTGATGCTCTTTATTCAGAGTATGACGTAAGCTACCGCGAAGATATTCTTGCTCATTGGTTTGAAGTTGGTAATACCGTTGCCGCAGAACTTGACGAAAACCGTACTGTAGTACGTTTAACGTCAGGTAATAACAGCGCCACCGATTACTTAAACCGTTTATCGGTAACAACAACAGAAACATCTGCTTTTGGTTTTAATGCTGACTGGCAAATTACCAGCGACTTTAATTTAGCTGCTGATATTTCTTATTCGAAAGCTGAATCAAACGGTGGCAATGGTACTACTGATACCGTAGCCGGTTTCTTTAATGGTTACACCTTTGACAATTCACAAGGCGGCGTACCAACCTTAGATTTTGCTGAAAACTTAGATAAAAATATCTTAGGTGCGAACTGGGCAAGTATTTTTGGTGATGATATTGAAGATGAAATTTCAGAAATTCGTCTTGATGCTGAATGGGTAGTAGATCAAGGTGTGTTAAGTAAAGTTAACTTTGGTACTGCTTTTTCTGATCGTACTTTATCAACTATGCCAACCAACACACATACCGATATTCGTAACGGTTGGGGTGGCTATGGTGTGCAATTACCAGCAAGCTTGTTTACAGATTTTAATGCTGATGGTTTCTTATCAGCAGAAAGCGGTAGCCCAACTAATGATTGGTTAATTTTTGATTCATACGAATACATGGCATTTTTAGAAAGCGAAGCAGGTTACGGTCAATTGGATCCTGCAGATGCTGCAGCGATGAAAGATAACCTAGACATGTACAACGGCCACACAGCTCTTAATGTTAAAGGTCAATCATATGAAGTAAACGAAGAAACCACGGCAGTATATTTTGATGCTTACTTGCAAGGTGAAATTGGTGAAATGCCTTGGCAAATAGTTGCTGGTGTTCGTTACGTTGAAACAACGACTAAATCATCAGGCTATGGTGAAGCATTACTTGATATGAGTGGTCCTGACGCTACCGGTAAATACGTACCAGTATTATCTGCTGATATTGAAGCTCTAAGCGTAACCAGTGAATATGATCATGTGTTACCAAGCATCAATGCTAATATCGAAGTTGTTGAAGACGTATTTATCCGTACTGCGTTTTCTGAAAGTATTACTCGTCCAACGTTAACAGAACTGTCTCCTGCCCTTTCTTACGGCGAAGGTAAAATTGATAGCTTAAACGCTTCCGGTGGTAACCCTTACCTAGAACCATATGAGTCAACTAACTTTGATTTAAGTCTTGAATGGTACTTTGATGATGCAAGCTATGCATCTGCAGCTTACTACACTAAAGATATTGACAACTTTATTGATGGTGGCAACTATAATGAAACAGTTTCTGTACCTAGTGGTGATTTTGTTTACAATGTAAGTGGTCCTGAAAACCTTAATTCAACAGAAATTGATGGGTTAGAAATTGCATTTCAACATACGCTAACTTACTTACCTGCACCATTTAATGGTTTTGGTATCATGGCTAACATGACGTTTGTTGATAGTGAATCAGATGCTGATACAGCAGAAAAGCCATTGCCTCTTCCAGGTCTAGGCGATTCACAAAACTTAGTTGTTTTCTATGAGCAAGATAGCTTTCAATTCCGTGTTGCTTATAACAACCGTGATGAGTTTATGCAGTCAACATCTAACTGGGCTGGTGGCGATCCAATCTATGTTGATGATTATTCTCAAGTTGATGTGAGCAGTAGTTACGACATTAACGATAACTTCACTATATTTGTTGAAGGTATTAACGTGACTAACGAAGTAACGAGAAAACGTGGTTTATTACCTAACCACACAATTTCGATTGCTGAAACAGGTGCGCGTTATTCTGTTGGTGTTCGAGCTAACTTCTAGTCTAAAATTAATAGATTAGTTTAGCTAAATAAAATAAAGGGCTATCATTAGCCCTTTATTTATGCCAGTTCGCGTAATGATGTGTTCATTATACGGATTGGTATTATATACCCAAGCTACTTTGAAATAGTAGTTTCTAAGCGCAGAGGTGGCTTGGGTATATTCCTCAAATTATTATTTATAAGAAACTTATTATGAACAAACCCCATATCTGGTTACGTGCCGAAACCAAACAGGATGAACAAAGAAACGCTTTGCCGCCTGCTGGCGCTCAACAACTTATTAGCGCTGGTTTTCAAGTTAGTATTGAACAATCACAGCAAAGTATTTTTGATAATTATGAATATGAAAAAATTGGTTGTAATATAGTTTCCGCTGGTAGTTGGGTAGATGCGCCAAAAAATGCCATTATTCTAGGTTTAAAAGAACTGCCTGAAGATAGTTTCCCAATTATTCATCAGCACATTTACTTCGCCCATGCTTATAAAGATCAACTGGGTTGGCAAGCATTACTAAATCGTTTTAAAGTTGGTAACGGTAAGCTTTATGATCTTGAGTTTTTAGTAGATGAAAATAATCGACGCATTGCGGCATTTGGTTACTGGGCCGGTTTTGCCGGAGCTGCTTTATCTGTGCAAGCTTGGGTTAATCAACATCAAGGCACAACACCAGCATTAAGTGAGGTAAGCTCATATGCGAATAAAGAAGATTTACTTAAAGACTTGGCAAATGGTCTAGCAACATCAAGCGAGAAACCTCGTATTTTAGTGATAGGCGCAAAAGGTCGCAGTGGCAGCGGCGCTGTTGATTTAGCTAAAGCATTGAACTTAACGGTGGTTGAATGGGATATGGCTGAAACGAAAAAAGGTGGCCCATTCACAGAAATTAATGACATGGATATATTAGTTAACTGCGTTCTGGTTAATCAAGATTTACCACCTTTTATCACCAAAGAGATGCTAAACACCGACGATCGTAAATTAACGATTATTGTCGATGTAAGCTGTGATCCATATGGCAGTTATAACCCTTTACCTATTTATCAACAATGCACAACGTTTAAACAACCTTGTATTGAAATTTCAGCTGGCAGTAAACCATTAAGCCTTATCGCGATTGATCATTTACCATCACTGTTACCAAAAGAAAGCAGTGAAGATTATGGACAACAATTATTAACCCATTTATTAACTCTTGATGATAAAACTCAAGGTGTGTGGCCAAAGGCCCTAAACCTTTATCAGCAAAAGATAGACTCTATATAAGGTCACCTATGAAACATACTATCCACTGGCTTGGCGCAGGCTTATCTTCTAAACCTGGTATTGAATTACTGGCAAATAGCGAAAATCCGTTTATTGTTTGGAACCGTAGCCTTGAGAAAGCGCAAACAACACTCGCAGATATCAGTAGTAAACTATCGATAAAACAACTCGACTGGCAAGTGTTAGCGGCTAACATCAACCCAGGTGATGTTGTGGTATCAATGTTACCGGCGACGAAGCATCTGCAAGTTGCAAACCTTTGTATTGAAAAACAAGCCCATTTTGTTTCAAGTAGTTATATCTCACCAGAGATGGCCGCGTTAAATGCCAAGGCAGAAGACAAAAACTTGTGTTTTGTCAATGAAGTTGGTTTAGACCCTGGCATTGATCATTTATTAGCGCACGATTTAGTTGATAAGTATCGCAACAGCGAACAATTTGATAAAAATAATGAACTTTACTTTCGCTCTTATTGTGGTGGTTTTCCAAAAGTTGCCAACGACTTTAAATATAAATTTAGTTGGTCGCCGTTAGGTGTATTAAAAGCGCTTAAATCACCGGCTAAATGGATTAATAACGGTGAAATTGCTACATCAAAAGCGCCATGGGAAGCGTTGCGAGATTACCAAATTGATTCTGGTAATACGCAAGAAACTTTTCAGGCATATCCAAACCGTGATTCGACACCATTCATTGAGCAATACCAACTTCTTGATGACTGGAACGTAAAAGAGTTTGTTCGCGGTACGCTTAGGCTAAGTGGCTGGTCAACAGCTTGGCAATACCTTTTTGATGAAATAGGTCAACTATCAGCGGGTGAAAGTGAACAGCGCCTAACAGCTATAAGCCAAGAGTTAGAGCAAAAATATTCATACGATAAAGATGAAGCTGATCGAGTTGTGCTATGCGTTGAACTAGAAGCTAAAAATGCTGAAGGTAAAGTTTGGCATCAAAGCTATTTACTAGACTCTTCCGGGAATAAATCTGGTCAAGCAATGGCAAGACTAGTATCAATTCCTGTTGCATTTGCCATTTTAGCGGTACTTAATAAAGAAATTAACCCAGGCGTAAGCGCGGCTCCTCATCAGGCTGAGCAAGTACAAGACTGGTTAAACAAGTTAGTTGAACTTGGAGAAAATATTAGTTGTCGTAATCATATTAATTAACTCTAAAAGCAAGTTAATTAATGTAC
Organism: Thalassotalea psychrophila; assembly: GCF_031583595.1. Taxonomy (NCBI): domain Bacteria; kingdom Pseudomonadati; phylum Pseudomonadota; class Gammaproteobacteria; order Alteromonadales; family Colwelliaceae; genus Thalassotalea; species Thalassotalea psychrophila. The sequence goes on along the minus strand of NZ_CP134145.1, from coordinate 1,026,581 downwards.
TTCAATACTAATTAACTTGCGAGTAGAACCGGTTAAGCCCAAAATCAAACGTTAAGAGATAACCTAAAAATATAACTAAAAAACATCTCAAGAGAATCAAGAGGCCAATAAAAATGAAATCTACAACACGTGAACCCAGTTTATTTGATGCATTAATTCCCATCTTTTTTCTACTAGTCTTATTGTCGTTGGCGGTTTTTTACTTTGGTGACAATTCATCCTCAGGGCCCAATCAAATAGCCCTAATGATTTGTGCGGGTATTGCTACTTTGGTTGGCTTAAAAAATGGCCACCAACGTAAACACATTGAAAAAAGCATCGTAAAAGGCATTAGCCTCACTCTTGGTGCTATTCTAATTTTGCTCGCTGTTGGCACATTAATAGGTACATGGCTATTAGCGGGTACCGTGCCAACGATGATTTATTTTGGCTTACAAATTCTAAATCCAGATTACTTTTTTGTTAGCTGCAGTATTATCTGTGCCATCGTGGCAATTAGTATTGGTAGTAGTTGGACCGTAGCAGCAACTATCGGTGTTGCCTTGATGGGCGTCGCTAACGGTTTAAATATTTCAGCACCAATTACCGCTGGCGCAATTATCAGCGGCGCATATTTTGGCGATAAACTATCACCATTATCTGATACGACGAACCTAGCTCCTGCCATCGCTGGTACTGAACTATTTACTCACATTAAACACATGACTTGGAGCACAATCCCAAGCTTTGTTATTGCGTTATTTATTTTTCTTATTCTCGGTTTTAATCATGATGTAAAAGTTGCTGATGGTCAGTTAGATGGTTTGTTAACAAGCTTGCAAGACGTTTATTTCATCGATTGGTATTTATTACTACCTTTGGTGGTAACTTTGACTTTGGCTGTTAAGAAAGTTCCGGCGTTTCCTGCCATTGGCATAGGAGCAATAACCGGCGCAATTTGGGCAATGTTATTTCAACAGGACTTAATCCTCTCTTATGCTAACACTGAGCTAGGCAATGTCAGCGCAAATATCACTGTCGTTTGGCAAGTCATGCATGAAGGCTTGAAGTTAAATACTGACAACGCGGTAATGAACGACTTATTAAGTGGCGGCGGCATGGGTTCGATGCTAAATACTATTTGGTTAATCATTTGTGCGATGACCTTTGGTGCGATTATGGAAGGTGTAGGTTTATTGAAAAAAATAGTAGAGACCTTGATCCGTTTTTCACAGCGCGCCAGCTCTTTGATAACCACAACCATCATTACCGCCTTTGGCACTAACTGTATCGCTGCAGATCAATACATCGCAATTGTAATGCCTGGACGTATGTTTAAAGAAGAATACAACAAGCGCAATTTAGCCCCTGAAAATTTATCTCGAGCACTGGAAGATGGCGGTACTGTTACCTCTCCTTTAGTCCCGTGGAATACTTGTGGCGCTTATATGCAGTCAGTTTTGTTAGTTAACCCACTTGAATACGCTGTATTTTGTTTTTTCAATTGGTTAACACCAATTGTTGGCATAACGTGTGCTGTACTAGGTTATAAAGTAAAAACTTTAGTCACTAACGATACCAAAGAGCCCTTTGTTGGGCCGGTGAAGATCCCGAAAAAATTAAGACGAGTAAAGTTATGAGCAATGAACTAAAACACATAGTAATTGTTGGTGGTGGTAGCGCCGGTTGGATAGCTGCGGGTACACTTGCTGCGGCACACCATGCAAATAAACCTGGTGGCATAAAAGTAACCTTGATTGAATCACCTGATGTTAACTCTGTTGGTGTTGGCGAAGGCACTTGGCCAACCATGCGTAACACGCTAAGAAACATGGGGGTATCTGAAACTGATTTTATGCGTGAATGTGACGCCAGTTTTAAACAAGGCGCAAAGTTTGCCAAATGGGTAACAGGTGCCGATGATGACTTTTACTACCACCCGTTAGTATTACCACAAGGCTATTTTGAAATAGATTTGTTTAAGCCATGGAAAACGTCTAAATCGAATAGCTCATTCTCTAATGCAGTATGTTATCAAGAACAATTGTGTGAACATAATTTAGCCCCTAAACTAATTTCTACGCCAGAATATGCCGCAGTAGCCAATTACTCTTATCATTTAGATGCAGGAAAGTTTGCCGAGTTTTTAAAAAATCACTGTACCAAAAACTTAGGCGTTACTCATATCCTTGATCATGTCAGTAAAGTAAATTCGGCTGACAATGGTGATATCGCTTCAGTTAGCAGTGTTAATAATGGTGATATCAAAGGTGATTTATTTATTGACTGTACTGGCTTTTCATCGCTGCTTATTGGTAAGCATTACAAGGTAGCAAAAGTTTGCAAAAAAGATATTTTGTTTATCGATACCGCTTTAGCAGTACAAATCCCCTACGAAAGTGAAGATAGCCCTATCGCATCTCATACCATTTCAACGGCGCAAGAAGCGGGCTGGATTTGGGATATAGGTTTACCGACACGTCGCGGTGTTGGTCATGTTTATTCAAGTAAACACACCAGCCGAGAACGCTCTGAACAATTGTTAAGAGACTATTTAGCCGAGTCTATTGGTGATAAAGCTAAAGACTTAAGCTTTAGGAAAATAGATATTAACCCTGGCGTTAGGGAGAAATTTTGGGTTAATAATTGTGTTGCAGTTGGTATGTCTGCAGGTTTTTTAGAGCCACTTGAAGCCTCTGCCCTAGTTATGATCGAACTTGCTTGTGCCAGTATTAGTGAACAATTACCTGCAAATCGTGAAACTATGGATATTGTTGCTAAATCATATAATGATAAATTTCAATATAACTGGGATCGCGTTATCGATTTTCTTAAATTGCATTATACCGCAAGTAAACGTGATGATACTGCTTTTTGGCGTGATAACCGTGACCCAGAAACTATCCCTGAAAGTTTGCAAGAATTAATGGCCCTATGGCAACACCGATCACCATCAGAATACGACTTTCAACGTAAACGTGAAATGTTCTCGGCTGCCAGTTATCAATATGTACTTTATGGTATGGATTATAACAATGCCGCTGTAGAGGGTTTTATTAGCGATGATGTACAAATAAAAGCACAAAGAATGTTCGTCGAAAATGACAAGCTGACCAAAAGATATGTTGAAGCACTACCAACCAACCGAGAGTTGATTAACAAAGTTCGTCAATTTGGTTTTAATAAAGTTTAGCTGCTTGGAAATAAGATAATGAAATTAGAAAAATTAGATAGCAATACTCATATAAATACTAAAGTGTTAGCTTTTACTGATGTTACACACAGCTTTAATGCGCACTTGGTACATACGGTGCCACAAGAGTTTAAAAACATAGCTCAACATTACCCTATTTTCTTTGCCAAAAATGAAGAAACCGGACAGTTTAGTATTATCACTTTGTTAGGTTTACGCATTAATGAAAATTTATTCATTAATGAAGGTAAGTGGCAAGGAGGTTATTTACCATTAAATTTACAAACCGAACCTTTCTTTCTAATTGAAGACGAGCAAGAAGTGGACGGAAAATTAGTTTCTAAACCCGCACTTGCAATTGATGTTAACAATAGTCGTGTTCAAACAACGCAAGGGGAAGCTGTATTTAAGCAAGGAAAGGCCACAACATATCTGCAAGATAAAGCTAATTTATTAGCCCAGTTTGTTGAAGGAACTCGTTTTAATAATGAGTTTATAAAGGCACTGTTAGAGCAAAACTTATTAGAGCCAGTTAATTTAGATATTACCTTAGAAAGTGGAGAAGATATTAGCCTGCAGGGGTTATATACCATAAATAAAGAAGTATTGGTTCGAGTCCCAGCTACTGCGCAACAAGAATTTGAACGTTTAGGTTATGTACAATTAATGACTGACATCCTAGCATCATTAAATAATGTTGAAGCGTTGATTGATCTTAAAAATAAGAAGCTAAAAGCTGGAAAGCTATAAGCTTCCAGCTTTTTAGCTGTTTAGTATTTAATCACCATCTAAGGTCATACCTTTGAGGCCACCAACTCCAGTTTGATCATTACTACGAAGTTTGATCATTAAGCGCAAATCATTTGGTGAATCAGCATTATGCAGGGCATCGGTGTAACTTATCTCCCCTGCTTCGTATAGATCAAATAACGCCTGATCGAAGGTTTGCATGCCTAGTTCGCGCGATTTCGCCATAACTTCTTTGATGTCTCCAACAGCACCTTTTTTAATGAGCTCAGAAATGTACGGTGAGTTCAGTAAAATTTCAATAGCTGCTTTTCGGCCTAAACCATCACGAGTTGGTACTAGCTGTTGGGCAACAATACCACGTAGATTCAAAGCTAAATCGAACTGCAGCTTTTCATGTTGCTCTGGCGGTACTAAATGCATGATACGGTCAATTGCTTGGTTGGCATTATTGGCATGTAAGGTAGCAATACATAAGTGACCAGTTTCAGCAAAGCTTAATGCGTGCTCCATAATATCTTGTGAGCGAATTTCACCAATTAAGATAACATCTGGAGCTTGGCGTAATGAGCTTTTAAGTGCCGCATCAAAAGACTCGGTATCCATGCCAACTTCTCGTTGAGTGATCATCGATTTACCGTGTTCGTGGACAAACTCTACCGGATCTTCAATGGTCAATATATGACCACGAGCATTACGGTTACGATAACCGATCAATGATGCCATCGATGTTGATTTACCAGTACCTGTACCACCAACGAACAACAATAAGCCACGTTTAGACATCACCAGTTCTTTTAAAACGGGTGGTAAACCAAGTGCCTCGGTATCGGGGATATCTGTAACAATTCGACGTACAACCATACCTGGCATTTCACGTTGCCAAAATGCAGAAATACGAAAACGGCCAATGTCTTCAATAGCAATAGCATAGTTACATTCTTTTGTTTCGGTAAATTCAGTAATTTGCTTTTCAGTCATTGAGCTATGAACCAGCTCTAAACAATCATCAAAGTTTAATATCTTTTCATCTACAGGCTGTAATTCGCCATTTATTTTGGCACTTGCTGAAAGGTTAACTGTAACAAATAGATCAGAAGCATCTTGCTTCACCATGGCTTTTAGTAATTGGTGTAAATACATCTAAATTCCCTTAGTAAACCTTAAACTGGTTTTTATCCGCCGCTTTATGCATAGCATCTTCACGGGTAATAAGACCACGGCTTAATAAGTTTTGTAAACATTGATCCATGGTTTGCATGCCATGTGACATACCGGTTTGAATTGCTGAATACATTTGTGCAATTTTATCTTCACGAATTAAGTTACGAATGGCAGGTACACCAATCATAATTTCATGGGCAGCAACACGACCACCACCAACTTTTTTGATTAATGTTTGCGAGATAACCGCACGAAGTGATTCAGATAACATAGAACGCACCATACTTTTTTCTTCACCTGGAAATACATCAACAATACGGTCAATGGTTTTTGGTGCAGAGGTAGTATGGAGCGTACCAAATACTAAATGACCGGTTTCTGCTGCGGTCATTGCTAAGCGGATTGTTTCTAAATCACGCATCTCACCTACAAGTATTACATCAGGATCTTCACGCAGAGCTGAGCGCAGAGCATTGTTAAAGCTTAACGTATCGCGATGTACTTCACGTTGGTTAATTAAACATTGTTTGTTGTCATGAACGAATTCGATAGGATCTTCAATAGTTAAGATGTGATCGCGTTTAGTTTCATTAATATAATCAACCATAGCCGCTAGAGTTGTTGATTTACCAGAGCCTGTTGGGCCGGTAACAAGTACTAAACCACGAGGGTTTTCTGAGATTTGTCTAAAAATATCAGGACAGCCAAGTTCATCTAAAGACAAAATTTTACTTGGGATGGTACGAAATACTGCAGCAGGACCACGGTTTTGGTTAAATGCGTTAACACGAAAACGAGCTAAGTTAGGTACTTCAAAAGAGAAATCCACTTCTAGATTTTCTTCGTACTCTTTACGTTGACGATCGGTCATAATGTCATACACTAAACCATTAACGTCTTTGTCTTCTAGCGGTGGGATGTTAACCTTACGTACGTCACCATCAACGCGAATGGCAGGTGGCATACCAGTAGATAAATGTAAATCGGAAGCATTGTGTTCGACACTAAATGCTAAAAGTTCGGTAATATCCATAAAATCCCTAATTTATAATTGTTATAGAAATAAAAAAATGACCAATATCGCTGACAAACTCCAGGCAATACACCAAGATATTATTAACGCCAGCAAAAATGCCAATCGCTCATCTGATGCTGTGAGCTTGTTGGCTGTTAGTAAAACGAAACCTATAAATTTAATTCAACAGGCGTATGATGCCGGGCAGCGCCACTTTGGTGAGAATTACGTGCAAGAGACTGTTGAAAAAGTACAGCAACTTGCCCATTTAACTGATATCACCTGGCATTTTATTGGCCCTATTCAGAGCAATAAAACCCGACAAATTGCTGAAAATGTTGCTTGGGTCCATTCTATAGACCGGATGAAAACAGCAAAACGCCTTAATGAACAACGTGATAGTAACATTATCCCGTTAAACGTTTGTTTACAAGTGAATATTAGCGGTGAAGAAAGTAAATCAGGGGCCGTGATTAATGACGTTGCCGAGTTAGCTGAATTTATCAACAATTGTGCTAATTTAACCCTGCGAGGCTTAATGGCAATACCAGCTAAAGGCGATGATGAAGTAACCAAGCAAAGCTTTATTAAGATGCAAACCTTGTTTAATGAATTGCAGCACCAATATCCAAGTGTAGATACCCTGTCGATGGGGATGAGTAATGATATGAATATTGCCATTAACTGCGGTAGTACGATGATACGCGTTGGTACGGCGATATTTGGGGCTAGGAACTAGGAACTAGGAACTAGGAACTAGGAACTATAAATTTTACAGATTAATTGTTTAACGATCAGGAAGTATAATGAAAAAAGTCGCATTTATTGGCGCTGGTAATATGAACAGCAGTATCTTAATTGGCATGGTCAACCAAGGTTTCTCTGCTAATGACATTATGGTGAGTAACCCTAGTGCGCCAAAACGTGAAGCGTTAGCTCAGCAATATGGCATACAGCAAAGCGAAGACAATATTAAAGCCGCCAATTTTGCTGATGTTATTGTGTTAGGAGTAAAACCTCACTTTATTAAACAGGTTTGTCGTGAGATCGCCGCACACGTTGATTTATCCAATAAATGTTTTATTTCGGTGGCCGCAGGCATTAGTCTGCAACAAATGCAATCTGAGTTAGGTGATAGCACGGCTATTATCCGCTGTATGCCAAATACCCCTTCTCAGCTTGGTATAGGAATGACTGGAGTGTTTGCCAATAGCGCGATAAATTCTGATGATGAGGAATTTACCAATTCATTACTAAACGGTATTGGTAAAGTCTTATGGCTACAAAGCGAAGCAGAAATTGATGACTTGCTGGCTGTTTCTGCCTCAGGTCCGGCATATTTCTTCGCCTTTATGGAAGCCATGCAAAACAAAGCCATGGAATTTGGTTTTAGTGAAAAAATTGCCCGTGAACTGGTACAACAAACAGCAGTTGGCGCAGCGCAAATGGTTATCCAAAATACAGATTCAATAGCGACATTACGAGAAAACGTAACATCAAAAGGTGGCACTACGCAAGCAGCATTGAATGTATTTAAAGTGGGTAACCTTGATGATTTAGTTGATAATGCAATGGACGCGGCAAAGCAGCGTTCCATTGAAATAACAACCAGTAACAATTAGTTTAGTTGATAGTAATACAAAGAAGTTATTCTTAGTATATGATTAATTTATTTTTCACAGTTTGAGCTTTTATTTGGAGTATTCATGGAAGCGTTAGTATATTTGCTGAATTTTGTTTTTGACGCCTATTTAATGATTTTGGTGTTAAGAGTTTGGCTACAAGCGGCACGAGCCGATTTTTATAACCCATTTAGTCAATTTGTGGTGAAAGCAACTAACCCTGTTGTTATCCCATTTAGAAAGATTGTGCCTGGCCTAGCAGGCATAGATATGGCGACACTATTGGTCGCTTTTATTATTAGCTGTACAAAATATTCTGTTTTAGCCTTAATTGGCGGTCAAGCTATCGAAATAGTGTCATTACTGTTTATTAGCTTTCTATTTTTAATTAAGCAAAGTGGTACGTTATTGTTTGTGATCATGTTGGTTATGGCATTAATGAGCTGGGTTGTACAAAGTCGTAGCCCTGCACAAATGGTATTTCATCAACTTACCGAGCCATTTTTACGACCTATTCGTAAAATTTTACCTGACTTAGGTGGTATTGATTTATCTGTTTTAGTGGCATTTTTAGCACTAAATGTGATTAATATTTTTATCGGCAGTCTGCTCCCTATTTGGCATTACTTGTAAATTTAAATAAGCCGCTGTAAGCACTTATTTATATATACGGTCTATTTTTATAGAGCGACTATAATTAACAGTATTGCTGTTTGTAACACACCCCTATCAAGAGAGGGCTTATGTTTAAATTTATTACTAAAAATATATTACTGATTTTTGTACTTCTAGGTTTTAGCAGCTTTGCTATTGCTGAAAATATGAAAAAATTTGATGACTTAGAAGTTCATTACATTGGCCTGCCAACGACAATATTACAACCTGACATTGCTAAAACCTATGGTATTGAGCGCAGTAGCTATCGTGGTTTTGTCAATATATCAGTACTTGATACTGGCCAAGAAGGTAACCCTGCCCTTAAGGTTGGTATTTCAGGCAAAGCAACAAACTTAATTGGTCAACCAATGACATTAGAGTTTGATGAAATTAAAGAAGGTAGTGCCATTTACTACATCACTACAGTTAAATATCCCAATGATGAGACCTATCGTTTTGATATTTTAATTAACAATAATGGCAAAGAACATCGTTTGCAGTTTCAGCAAAAATTTTATGTGAAGCAATGATATCAAGTTGATATTCTAAAATCTTTTATCAGGATCATCAAAAAAGCGGTATAATGCCGCTTTTTTAATACCTAAAACTCTACAGTTTTTCAATATTCACGGTAGCCATTAATGAACAAAATCGTTTTAGCCACAGGTAACAAAGGCAAAGTAAAAGAATTCTCTGAAATACTAAGTGAGCATGAAATTGAAATTGTGCCACAAAGTGATTTTAACGTACCTGAAGTTGCTGAAACAGGTACAACTTTTGTTGAAAATGCCATAATCAAAGCTCGTCATGCAGCAAAGATCACCGGTTTACCGGCAATTGCCGACGACTCAGGCTTAGAGGTTGATTTCTTAAAAGGTGCTCCTGGTATTTATTCATCTCGCTATGCAGGTGAAAACGGTAATGACAAAGCTAATAACACTAAATTATTAGCCGCTTTAGATGGTGTTGAAACATCACTACGTACCGCGCGCTTCCAGTGTGTAATTGTATATATGCGTCATAGCGACGACCCAACACCAATTATTTGCCAAGGCAGTTGGGAAGGTGAAATAATCACAGAAAAACATGGGGAACATGGTTTTGGCTATGATCCTTTATTTTGGCTAAAAGATCATGACATGACATCAGCACAATTACCAAGAGAGCTTAAAAACCAACTAAGCCATCGTGGTAAAGCGTTAGCTAAGTTGCTGCAAAGCTTTAATATATAATGAAATTCGATTGTTGAGATTAAAGCTTTGTTGATATCACCACCATTATCACTCTATATTCACATCCCTTGGTGTGTGCAAAAATGCCCTTATTGTGATTTTAATTCACATGCACTTAAGGCAGATATCGACGAACAAGCTTACATTCGTCACTTACTTGCCGACTTGGATGCTGATATTTCCCGGTTTAATATTGACCGTCCTTTGCACTCTATTTTTATTGGTGGAGGCACGCCAAGCTTGTTTAGTAGCGACGCGATTGAGCAATTACTCAAAGAAGTATTTAAACGCTTTAAACCTGACTCTGACCCTAGTTTTCAAGTTGAAGTTACTTTAGAGGCAAACCCGGGCACCGTTGAAGCAGGAAAGTTTGAAGGCTTTTATCAAGCAGGAGTGAATAGAATTTCCATTGGCGTGCAAAGTTTTTCTTCAGATAAGTTAATCAAGCTAGGCCGTATTCATGACAGTGAACAAGCCGTGCGCGCAGCGCAGATTGCCCAAGGTTGTGGTATTAACAGCTTTAATTTAGATTTAATGCACGGCCTTGAGCAGCAATCTATCGAAGGTGCTTTAGATGATTTAAGGCAAGCAATTGCGTTAGAGCCAAAGCATTTATCTTGGTATCAATTAACCATAGAGCCGAATACCTCGTTCTATTCAAAACCGCCAACATTGCCTGATGATGATGTACTATGGGATATTCAAGAGCAAGGTTTTGAGCTTTTAGCTAACGCGGGCTATAAGCAATATGAAATATCGGCATTTAGTAAAGGCGATGAATATCAATGTCAGCATAATCTTAACTACTGGCAAAATGGTGATTACTTAGGTATTGGTTGTGGTGCCCATGGCAAAATTTCGATGTCAGCAGAGAATGAGATATATCGAACGGTTAAAGTAAAACATCCAAAAGGATATATGGATGATGAACGAGAGCACCTTGATCAAATACATACTGTGCCCGATGCTGAACGTCCTTTTGAATATCTGATGAACCGATTACGTTTGTTTAAGCCTTTTAGTTTAGAGGATTATGAAGCGGCTACGGGGTTATCACGAGAGACCGTAATTGACGGGTTACAAACAGCAAAAAATAAACAATTAGTTGAAGAAAGCAATGGTTATTGGCAAGTAAGCCACCAAGGTCATCGTTACTTAAATGATTTACTGAGTATTTTCCTTTAACATTACCCATGAATGATATGAGCAGTATAGAAGAAAGCACAGTGTCACAATTAGAAATTGATCAAGCCTATATGCGCCAAGCCATATTGCTTGCTGAAAAAGCTGAGTCAGAAGGAGAGATCCCTGTCGGTGCTGTTTTAGTCTGTAATGGTGAAGTGATCGCTAAAGGTTGGAATCAATCGATACAGTTACATGATCCTTCAGCTCACGCCGAGATGCAGGCCATACGAGCAGCCGGTCCAAATATGGAAAACTACCGGATGCTGGATTGTACTTTATATGTCACTTTAGAGCCCTGCCCGATGTGCGCAGGTTTGTTGGTACATAGCCGAATAAATCGCTTGGTATTTGCAGCCAGCGATTTAAAAACAGGCTCTTGTGGTAGTGTGTTCAACTTAACTAATAATGAAAAATTAAACCATCAAGTTGCAGTAACTTCAGGGATATTGCAAGAAGAGTGCAGCACTATGCTGTCTGCTTTTTTTAAACGCAGACGTAAAGAGAAAAAAGCAGCTAAAGCGACTAATAAATTAGGCTTACTTTAATTCTTTATTTTATTGGTTCCGAGTTCAACAGAACTGCTCTGAAAAATACTCGATAACGAGCATTAACTTTACGATTACAGGCTTTTAATTGGCGACGACGTTGGTTGTTTTTACAAGATCTAGGACGCATAATTTATACTTTCACTATATTTTGCTGTAAATATACCGGTCATAAATAAAAATTTTATGTCGGTTATCTACTTATTATTATTATTAAACACCGGTCTTATACCAAATTAATCAAATTGGCTTTAACTAGCATCAGTATTGCTTTCTTCTACAACGGGTTCGGGCTCATCTGGCGCACTTTCATCTTTTTCTAAAAATAAAAGCGTGTCGTAGTAAGCACGAATATTTTCTACGTAACGTACCGGTTCATCACCACGGGCATAACCGTACTTAGTATTTTTATAATATTTTCGTTGTTTTAACAAGGGTAAAGATTCTTTAACGTCAACCCAGCGATCAGGATCGCCGCCGCGGCGTTCAGTGATCACTCTTGCATCTTCCATATGCCCCCAACCAACATTATATGCAGCTAAAGCAAACCATTTGCGATCAGGGTTTTTAATGCGTGCTGGAATGCGGTTGATTAACTGCAAGAAATATTTTGCCCCGCCTTGTATGCTTTGTTCGGCATCAAGCCTGCTTTTAACACCCATTTGTTTAGCCGTTGGCAACGTTAACATCATCATACCTCGAACCCCCGTATAAGAGCGAGCATGGGGGTCCCAATGAGATTCTTGATAACTAATTGCAGCCAAAAATCGCCAGTCCATTTCTACACCATGACGTTCAAATATAGGACGATATTTCGGCAGTTTACTTTCTACTGCTGCAATAAAGGTACGAGTATCAACATAATTAAATTCTTGAATGTGACCATAGTACTTATCTTCAAGTGTTAAAATAGTGCCATCATGGTGAGCTTCACCAAAAAATTCGACCAGAGAGGCAAGCAAAGCATCGTCACCTTCCTTACTTAGAACCCAGGCAATGGGTTTTGGTTGTTGAATGGTAAAAGCGACACTAATTTCAGGATAATAGCGACGATTAATGGCCAAGGAATTACTGTCAGCAATGGTAAAATCTAAACGGTCTTCCAGCACTTCTAGCAGCAACTCATCTGAATCAAATTCGTCGGTTACAGTCCAGGATAAATTAGGGTGTTCGACTTTTAGTGTTTGTAAATTTTCGGCATGACTAGAATGTTCAGCGACTTTCAAACTACCAGAAAAATCTTCTATTTTACGTGGCCATTCGCGCCCCTGTTTGAATACTAACTTTTGACTGACGTCAGCGTAACTTGGGGTGAATCGATATTTAGTAAGACGCTCTGGAGTCACTGATAAACCGGCAGCAAGGATATCAACATCACCATTGTCTATCTTAGGGAATAATTCATTTAAGGTATAACTTGGTACTATTTCTAACTCTACTCCCAAATAATCTGCATAAGCTTGTGCTAATTCAAATTCAAACCCACGTGGTCCGGTAGCACCTAGGTAGTAACTGTTAGGACCAAATAATGTCCCTACTTTTAACGTTCCGCGTTTAACAATTTGCTGTAAATCAGTTGGCTCATTATCATTTGAACAAGCAGTTAACAGAAAAACTGTAACAACTAATAAACTTGTTAAAGACGACGCTATGTTTTTAAATTTATAGAGTATTTTTTTCATATCAATTTCATTGTGAAGTCATTTGTACATTTTTTACAGTCTTTTTTTAATTTAGTTTATAAACAATCTGTTTTGCACTTACTAAATGGTGCTAATTCTTTTATAATGCGCGCGAAAAACCAATAAAATATGTACGAAAAACAATCGTTTTAAAGTAACAATTCCATTGCATTTCTTAACCCTTTGTAAGTTCAGAAATTTAATGGAATTGATATTAATATAACTATGGTGACTACCTCTATGGAAATCTTACGCGGCGCACCTGCGCTTTCCGATTTCAGAATTAGTAAATTGCTTTCACAATGTGAGCAATTAAATCTTCCTGTAACAGACGTTTACGCTGAATTTATGCATTTTTCACACAACAGTGAAGCATTAAGCAGTGATGAACTAAACAAGCTGGAAAAATTATTAACCTATGGCCCAAGTATCGAAGAGCATGAGCCAGCAGGTACGTTTCTATTAGTAACACCACGCCCAGGTACTATTTCACCTTGGTCTTCAAAGTCTACTGATATTGCTCACAATTGTGGTTTAACAAACATCATCCGTTTAGAGCGTGGTATGGCTTACTACATTCAAACCAGTAGTGAGTTAACAGCAGAGCAAACAGCACAACTTGCTAACTTAATTCATGACCGCATGATGGAAGTGATTTTTACTGATATTAATGACGCTAACACGTTATTTGCAACTGCTGAACCGACTGAATACACAACAGTTGATTTACTCGCTGGTGGCCGAGAGGCATTAGAAACAGCTAACGTAGAGTTAGGTTTAGCAATTTCTAGCGATGAAATTGATTACTTATTAGAAAACTTCACCAGTTTAGGCCGTAACCCGACCGATATCGAATTATACATGTTCGCACAAGCGAACTCTGAGCATTGTCGTCATAAAATATTTAATGCTGACTGGACCATTGATGGCCAAAAACAGCCAAAATCATTATTTAAAATGATCCGTAACACTCATGAATTAAATGGTGATTACGTTTTAAGTGCATATTCTGATAACGCTGCAGTTATGGTCGGCTCTGAAGCAGGACGTTTTTTTGCTAACCCAGAAACTAAAGCTTATGAGTACACGCAAGAAGACATTCAAATATTAATGAAAGTTGAAACGCATAATCACCCTACTGCTATTTCTCCTTACCCTGGCGCCGCTACAGGTTCTGGTGGTGAAATTCGAGATGAGGGTGCTACTGGTATTGGTTCTAAACCAAAAGCTGGCTTAGTTGGTTTCAGTGTTTCAAATCTACGTATTCCAGGTTTTGAACAACCATGGGAAACAAACTTTGGTAAACCTGAGCGCATCGTTACTGCTTTTGACATTATGATGGAAGGCCCATTAGGCGGCGCAGCATTTAACAATGAATTTGGTCGTCCGGCAATTTTAGGTTACTTCCGTACTTATGAAGAACAAGTACAATCATTTAATGGTTTGGAAGTTCGTGGTTATCACAAACCAATCATGATTGCCGGTGGTTTAGGTAACATTCGTGACGAACACGTACAAAAAGGCGAGATTGTTGTTGGCGCTAACTTAGTTGCTTTAGGTGGTCCGGCAATGAACATTGGTCTTGGTGGTTCAGCAGCCTCAAGTATGGCTTCTGGTCAGTCTGCTGAAAACTTAGACTTTGCCTCTGTTCAGCGTGAAAACCCTGAAATGGAACGACGTTGTCAGGAAGTTATTGACCGTTGTTGGCAACTTGGCGATGACAACCCAATTTTATTCATTCACGATGTTGGTGCTGGTGGTTTATCAAACGCATTCCCAGAACTAGTTTCTGATGGTGGCCGTGGTGGTAACTTTGAACTTCGTAATGTACCAAACGATGAACGCAGCATGTCGCCACTTGAAATTTGGTGTAACGAGTCACAAGAACGTTATGTTATGGCAATAGCACCAGAACGCATGGATGAGTTCAGAGCAATTTGTGAACGTGAACGAGCGCCATTTGCTGTTGTGGGTTATGCTACTGAAGAAGAGCACTTAACCGTTACTGATAGCCATTTTGATAACAGCCCTATCGATTTATCGCTTGATCTTTTATTAGGTAAAACACCGAAGCTTCATCGTGATGTAGAGCGTTTAACTGAAACTGGCGCTGAGCTTAAGTTAAATGATATTAAGCTAGAAGATGCCGCTGATCGTATTTTACGTCTACCGACTGTTGCAGAGAAAACATTCTTAATCACTATTGGTGATCGTACTGTTACGGGTATGGTTAACCGTGACCAAATGGTTGGCCCTTGGCAGGTTCCTGTTGCCGATTGTGGTGTTACTGCTGCAGCATTAGACACTTACCACGGTGAAGCAATGGCACTTGGTGAAAGAACACCTGTGGCATTATTGAACTTTGGCGCATCTGCTCGTTTAGCAGTAGCAGAGTCGTTAACAAATATTGCCGGTACTGACATTGGCGATTTAAATCGCATTAAGTTATCTGCTAACTGGATGTCGGCCGCAGGTCACCCTGGTGAAGATGCTGGTTTATATGAAGCGGTTCATGCAATTGGTGAAGAGCTTTGTCCGGCGTTAGGTTTAACTATTCCGGTTGGTAAAGACTCAATGAGTATGAAAACCAAGTGGAATGAAAACGGTGAAGATAAATCAGTTACCTCACCAATGTCTTTGGTAATCACTGCCTTTGGTCGTGTAGAAGATATTCGCAAAACGGTTACACCAGAGCTACGTACAGATAAAGGCGATAGTCGCATTGTTGCTATTGATTTATCAAAAGGTAAGAATCGTTTAGGTGGTTCATGTATCGCGCAGGTTTACAAACAATTAGGTCAAACTACGCCAGACGTAGATAGCCCTGAAGTATTAAAGAATTTCTTTAACGCAATGCAGCGCTTAGTAAGCGAAGAAAAGCTTCTTGCTTACCATGACCGCAGTGACGGCGGTTTATTTACTACCGTTGTTGAAATGGCATTTGCTGGCCACACTGGTGTTGATATTGATATTTCAAAACTTGCCGGTGATGATTTAAGCGTATTGTTTAATGAAGAGCTGGGTGCGGTTATTCAAATTCGTGAAGACGATGTTGATGCAATCCACGCAATTATTGAAGAGTTTGGTATTCAGGATTGTTTCACTGATATTGGCCGCATCAATAATGAAGACTTTATTCGTTTCAGCCGAGATGGGACAGAAGTATTAGCTAATTCTCGTACTTACTATCGTACGGTTTGGGCAGAAACAACATTTAAAATGCAGTCTTTACGTGACAACCCAGATTGTGCAGAACAAGAACATGCACTCAAATTTGATACAGAAGATCCTGGTTTAAACACGGAACTAACTTTCGATTTAAATGAAGATATTGTTGCAGAGCATATAGCAAAAGATGCAATAAATGAATCTAATCCGAAAGTTGCAATTTTACGTGAGCAAGGTGTTAACTCACACGTTGAAATGGCAGCGTCATTTGACCGTGCTGGCTTCTTAACTATTGATGTTCATATGTCTGACGTTTTAGCTGGTCGTGTAGACTTAGCTGACTTTAAAGGACTAGTTGCTTGTGGTGGTTTCTCTTACGGTGATGTATTAGGCGCTGGTGAAGGCTGGGCTAAATCAATATTGTTCCATGATGATGTTCGCGAAATGTTCCGTACCTTCTTCCATCGTGAAGACACGTTCTCATTAGGTGTGTGTAATGGTTGTCAGATGCTTTCTAACTTAAAAGAAATCATTCCTGGTGCAGATTTATGGCCACACTTTGTACAAAACAAATCAGAGCGTTTTGAAGCACGTTTCTCTTTAGTTGAAATTCAAGAATCTCCATCTATCTTCTTTAAAGGTATGGAAGGTTCACGTATGCCAATTGCTGTGTCACACGGTGAAGGTCATGCTGAATTTAAATCTGAAGAAGCAATTGGTGCTGCCAACGATTCTGGTACTGTATCTGTACGTTATGTTGATAACTACGGTCAAGTTACTGAAACATACCCATCAAACCCTAACGGTTCGCCAGATGGTATTACTTCACTAACAACTACCGATGGTCGAGTAACGATTATGATGCCACATCCTGAGCGTGTATTTAGAACGGTTGCTAACTCTTGGCATCCTGACGAATGGCTAGAAGATTCTCCATGGGTGAGAATGTTCCGTAACGCTCGTAAGTTTGTTGGTTAATAGTAATACATAGGAAAATTTTAGAAAGCCAGTGATTAACATCTCTGGCTTTTTTATGCCATTAACAAAAGCTAACTCTTGGCGCTGAACCTAGGACGAATGGCTAGAAGATTCTCCATGGGTGAGAATGTTCCGTAACGCTCGTAAGTTTGTTGGTTAATAGTAATACATAGAAAAATTTTAGAAAGCCAGTGATTAACATCTCTGGCTTTTTTTATGCCATTAACAAAAGCTAACTCTTGGCGCTGAACCTAGGACGAATGGCTAGAAGATTCTCCATGGGTGAGAATGTTCCGTAACGCTCGTAAGTTTGTTGGTTAAACAACGAATTTATCGGAATACAGAAGGCGCCTTGATGGCGCCTTTTTTGATACTCATATATTGATAGAAAAAATACAACGTCATCCCCCACGACTAGTGCATGGATGCACGTAGTTAGAACAATGCAGGAGCAATTGTCGAGCAGAGCGAGATGAGGGACCCCCTCCAGATATATTGATACTTAAAAATAAATTAATCTCTTCAATAACAGGCCGAATTTAGTACTGGCTTTTACCCAACCATGACGGAGAGAGCCGTTGATGATCAAAATCTATAAATGAACATGATCATGTGAAAATCTGCCCCTATAGTATCTGAACCATTAACGCCGGCATCGGAATAGTGTAAAAATCGATAACCCAGCCTCAGTTTTTTGTAGAGCGGAACAGCGACGCCCACCGTAAGGACAAACTGGAAAGGCCCGCCATAATCCTGCGTCCCAAAGCGATGTCTGCTGAACAGTGCTCCACCTGCCCCCAAGTCCACAATAAATCGCCTGTCTTCAGTCCCCAAGATCAATTCAGGGGTGAGAGAAACAACGAGAGCATTTTTACCCGCTCCCCGCAAAATTCCACTGCTTGCCATCAAATTCGTGCCTATACCCCAGCCCGACATTGAATAGTTTTTCCAAGGTAGGTCGAAGTTCAAAGATACATCGTACGCTTCAAAATCTTCCGGCGCATCTTTACCCAGCATTGTATCCTCAGAAACGCGAGCACGAATACTGAAGCTCTGTAAATCCATTTCTGCACAATAGCTAAAACAGGAAGCAAGTAGACAACCAGTGCAACTCAGCAGCAGTGAAAAAGAAATTAAATGGTGTGATAAACATCTTGCTGACAACATATTTTCACCTAATGAAATTACAGTGACAGGTATTGTAATTTATAGATTATGGACATAAAAACCGTTATTTCAAGTAACAACAGGCATTTACGTCCTAGACAAAAACTATGAAACCACTTCCAGAGGCTTTTTCTCTGCATTAGTATTCACCCACTGACTGGCAATTAATGAACAGGCAGCAAGTCCAGCACCAGCATAAAACACTAAGCTCGGACTATATAACCACAACAAACCAAAGCTTGCCGGGATCACTACTGCAGCAATGTGGTTTATTGAAAAACTCACCCCAGCGTTCGAGGCGATATCTTTAGGATCTGCTATCTTTTGAAAATAAGTTTTAATGGCAATAGCCATGGCAAAAAATACATGATCAATCACATACAAGCCGGCAGCAATGTTGGCATTTTCAACTAGCGCATAACCGCTAAAAACTAGAATTAAACCAATGTACTCGAATGTTAATGCTTTACGTTCACCAACACGGCCGATCCATGCACCTATTTTTGGCGCGATATAAATATTAAGTAAATGATTGAGCATGTACAAAAGAGTAATATCGGCCACTGAATAGCCGAACTTTTCAACCATCATAAAACCAGCAAATACAACAAAAATTTGTCGGCGTGCGCCACTTAAAAAAGTTAGCAAGTAATATAATGAATAACGTTTTCGAAGAATTATTTTTTTATGCTGAGTTACTTTTTCAGGAAAATGCGGCATAAACATCCACATCCATAACGTTATACCTAAGCCTAAACCGCCAAGAATGACATAAGCATTTTTAAATTCCATGGAGAAGTAACTAAACGCTAACCAAATAAAACCGTATACAACTAATGCTGCTATAGATTTTATTGAAATAAGTTTGCCGAGTTTTTCTGGCGCTTCTTCTTTAGAAAACCACTGCAAGCTTAATGATTGGTTTACTGTTTCGTAATAATGAAACCCTATCGACATAATCACCGTTGTCGCATATAAGCCATATTCCGACGGGAAATAACCAGTTACCGAGACTCCAATAGTTAATAAACACAGCGAAGCTAGCGCAAAGGTTTGCTCTTTCATTATTAACAATAAAAAAATAGCGGTGAAAGCGAGAAAGCCGGGAATTTCACGAAAGGACTGCAGCATGCCTATTTCTGCACCACTAAAGTTGGCCACTTCAATGGTGAAATTATTCAACATCGCCATCCAACCAGAAAACGCCAGGGTCATTACCACGGACGATAAAACTAAAAACACAAACGGTGTTTTCCAGGGATGATGAATTTGAGATTGCACTGACATAAATGCTTATAACTTCAGAGTGGTAATTAATGCGTAGATTAACAAATTTTTTACTTGATTGATAACGATACCGACCGCTATGCTAAGACTAAATGTAACTAGATAATATGAGAATAGTGTATGAAAGATCATGACTGCTCACCGTTAAGTGACTATATAGAATATCCAGAAAATGAAATGCTAAAGCGCTCGGAGCTATTTTATAACGATATTAAACGTCGTCATTCTGTTCGTAAGTTTAGTGAACGCAATGTCGATAGAGCTGTTATTGAAAACTGCATCAAAGCTGCAGCAACAGCTCCAAGTGGAGCAAACCATCAGCCATGGCATTTTGTTGCCATACATTCGAGTGAAATTAAACAGCAAATTAGAGAACAAGCTGAACTGCATGAGCAAGGTTTTTATGATGGTAGAGCCGGCGAAGAATGGCTTGACGCATTAAAACCACTGGGCACAGATGCTAGCAAACCATACCTAGAAAAAGCGCCATGGTTAATTGCAATATTTAGTCAAAAGCGTGGTGGTTTAGATGCGGAAGATAGAAATACTAATTACTATGTGCATGAATCAGTTGGTATTGCTACGGGCTTTTTAATTAATGCACTGCATAACTCTGGTTTGGCAACACTTACTCATACGCCAAAACCTATGTCATTTTTAAATAAAATTTGTCAGCGTGGCGATAATGACAGAGCTTATATGTTATTAATTGCCGGCTATCCAGATATTGATGCAACAGTGCCTAAACATGCACAAGTTAAAAAGCCATTTGATGACATCGCAACATTTATGTAATATCTATTAAAAGACATTACAAATCTATTGCCCCCTTGGCTATTTGCATTCCTTCTTCCTTGAAGTAAAAAATACTCGTTGCTTAATACTAATTAAAGTAAACAACGAGTATATTTGGTGATTACAGTAACTTTATTTTACGGCAATAGCAGCCGTCATTATCAACAATTCTTCACTTGGACGTCCACTTTGACTGCCTAGTTTTTCAAACTCTTGTAACGTATCCATACCATCAACAACTTGACCAAATACGGTATGACGTCCATCTAGGAAACGAGTTTCCTTAAAGGTAATAAAAAATTGCGAACCATCAGTATTTGGCCCTGCATTTGCCATTGATAACATACCCGGTTTAGAGTGGCTTGCGTCGTCATGGAATTCGCCTTGGTACTTAAAACCAGGGTTACCGCGGCCAGTACCTTTTGGATCGCCACCTTGCGCCATAAAACCTGGGATAACTCGATGAAATTTTAAGTCATCGTAAAACCCTAATTGGGTTAAGTAAATCGTACTTGAAACATGCATAGGTGCATATTGTGGAAATAACTCTATAGTCACCGGCCCTTTATTAGTTACCAGTTCCCAAAAATAAGTTTTATTTTCTGCGAAGTTAACCTGTGGAGGCTTAGGTAATTGCTCCTTCCATTTAGGCACCGACTTATCGATGTTTTGCTCGGTAATAAATGTGTCGATAGATTTCAACGCAGGATCATTATCAACTAAAGTGCCAATAATTAAAGCGCCAATGGCAAATGCGTATACATAGCCAATTTTCTTAGTAAATGCTTTCATAATATTTTTCTTAATTTTTTGAATCGCTCAAGTATATAAAACAATTTCAAAAAATACACTATGTGTATTCACTATTAGCTTTTTGGATTAAATATTAACTAGTTTACTTGTGCCAGCTTCTCGTAATTTTCTACTGAAAATGGAATTTCATTACCACTCTCAAATTCGAATAAAGAGCGTTCAACAGTAGATAATTTACCAAGGTAAATGTGTAAAGCGTGACTTGCAGTTTTAGTGGCAGTAACAGTATGTATTTGATTAGGGCTCAGCTTAGTTACCTGTGCTGCACCTATGTTCAACGACTTAACTTCTTTATATTCACCATTACTGTTATCAAAAAAACTGTGTTCTTCAATACCTTGATACACGCCGACAACAACATGCATTTGATGATCATGAGCAGGAACAATCAAATTTGGCTCAAAGCGGCAATACCATATAGATACCGTTTCATCTTCAAACAACATTCTTTCACATTCTGCAATTGCCGGCATATTAGCAATAACACCTTTACAATCAGCAACAGTAGTTTGCATCAACGTCTCTGCTGCATTGATCGGGTTTTCGCTAATGGCAGCTTTTCGGGCATCAGCAATAAATTGTTCTAAATTGAAGTTCTTAGCACACATACAATACTATTTTCTGGCGATTAAAATGATACTTTAACAAAGTCGTTGAACTAAAATCTCTGCTTAGGTTTTAGTTAATCGGTCTATTTGATGCTTTTTATTCTTTGCTGTTGCTTAACATATAGGATTGCAGCTGAGGGAAAAACTCTAAAAAAGCCGATTCATATTCTCCGTAATGCATTTTCACTTCATCAATTGCGCCTGATAAATTATTTTCAAACCTTATTCGCCGAGAAATTGAATCTATCGCCTTGCCAGTATGGTTGATATTTTGATACGAACGGAGCCAATCCTGAGCTATCATTTTTTCAACGGTAAAGCGCATTCGTTCTGGCATTATGTTTGTAACTAATGAAAGTTGTTGATAACTGCTTTGTCTAAATTGAGCAAATGATTGCTGACTAAATTTATCCCAGTGACGGGCAAGAAAATGATCGAAGACCACATCTGAAATCACTGCAGAAAATCTCTTTCGTTCAGCTGTTAACAAGGTCTTAAGTGCTCTTACGCTCTGGTGATTATCGGTATATTTATCAATGACTCTGTGGTTATGAATACCATTTAGAACAGACTCAGGTAATAAACTTAAATCTACACCTTTGGTAAAATCCCCCATTAAATTGCCTGCCAATGAGTATTTATTCGGTTTGGCAAAGTAAAGGTGAGCTAAATAATTCAAGGTTATCTCAAGTTGTACAAGAGGGTTGCGTGATCAGAAATTCCAGTAATTGATGATTTTCGATAAGCAATTTGCTGAAACCCTAACGATAAATATAATTTCTCGGCTTTTGGATTAGATTTAGCAACATCAAGTGATACAGATTGATAACCCTGTTTACGTGCTTTATCTATAGCCCATGAGATTAGTTGTTTACCAACCCCTTGACCGCGACAATGCTCATCTACGCCCAAATGGGCAATGTACAAACTATGCTTTACTGGTTTAGGTACTATTCGTTCGAAGCGTAAACCTCTAATTGCAGCAGCTGGAAATCGCCAGCGATAATACTTAAGCATATCTAGAATACAGCCAATTTCCATACTTTGTGCTTCATTACGATCAAAGCAGGCAATGCTGCCGACTACCTGTTCATTAAGTATGGCAACATGATGATTTTGAAAGCCGAATTGACTCCGGCCACGCAAAAAGCTTTCATTTAAAAATTTCAACGGTTGATTAAACACATAATTAAAAGCTAAAGGACCCGAGCTAAGTATATAATTTATTGCAGGATCGGCGTCGTTAATGTGTGCAGTTCTAATGGTAATAAGCATATTGAAATATTTATCTGTAATTTAAAAATTTAGATCATATCAAGTTCGATGTCGGTACAGCCATTTGGACAATATATACCAGATTGAGGTGTTGCTTTTGCAGATGATTTACTACTAGTAGGAGGTACTAAGATTAGGGCTTTTTGGCAAACTTTACATTTAACCTCTCGGCCTAGCATAACTTTTTTAATAATGGCTTTTTGATCATTAAATGATTTGGCGGTAATTTTATTAAGTTTGGAAAAATCTACTTCTGACATGATTTCTTCTGTGAAATTATAAATGTATATATTACCTAACTTAATTTATTCGCTTGCGGTAAACAATACCAACCGTCATAAATACCATCATATTTTCGAGCTTCAGTTTCCAGCAGCATTTGATAACTGATTATATTACTATAACTCGCCTCCATTTCTGGATAAGCGGTAACCTCCCAAGGATACTCAGGATTTCCTAAATATGGGCAAAATGATAGTTTTTGATTGTTAGCCAATAGTGTACGACCAAATTTCAAAGCCAATTCTTGCGTTAAGAAAATCACCGAAAATTGAATTTCTCTTGGCCTATTTAAGTCATCACCTTCTTGCGCCATATGCCATAACATATTGCCATTAGGGTCGGTTGGAAATTTAGCTACATCTCGCTCAACACTATGAACTTTATCGGTTCTATCCATCATTTAACTACCTTTTTATAGTCATTAACTGGAACCACATATATCCGGTATCTATATAAAAGTTTAGCAGCTTTTTTTAATTTAGTTAGTACTTTCCTGTACCCTAGACAGAGTAAAGCTTTCACCAGTTAAGATATGTTGATAAGTAAATGAATCGTCATTTATTTGATTGATTTGATAAACTTGGTAATTATCTTCGTCTTCCATATTGGCAGGATATTGCTGTTTATTTAAGATTTCAGCCTTGGTAATGGTAAAGTGAATATCACCAACCAAGCCCCAATCGCCTTGCTCACTTACTTCTTCAAGTAACGTACCATCGATGTTATAAGTATAAAAAGTAAAGACAAAAGTTCCATCGGCAAAAAGCTGAGCAAACTCGCTAAAGCTTTCCTCATCATTCTTTTCACTACGGTGCCAATTACCAATTAATTGTGTGCGATTAAACATAACACTGACCTTTTTATTTTAACTTTTCATCAGATCCCGCAACAAGTACGGGAAGAAGGTGTCGCTTTGTATAGTTTAACTAAATTAATCCTGCATTACTGCTCTTTACCGCTTAAAAATGGCTACCGGACTAACTAACTATTGATTTAGTTGAGTAAATACAGTGATAATCATTACAAATTGGATACATATAAAAATACTATGAATTTATCGCTTACTAAAACACTGAGCAAAACAGCACTTGTGCTGTCATTTGCCTTTGCAATAATACCAAACCTAAATGCTGAACAACGTCCATTAGAAGTTACGGACATAATGAAATTTAAGCAGATTGTTAAGCCACAACTAAGTGACGATGGAAAATGGCTTGCTTACAGCGCTCAGCCCGATAGAGGTGAAAATAGCTTTCACCTGAAAGCAACCACTAGTGCCACAGAGTACCAAATTGAACATGGCTCAAAAGGTGTTATTTCAGTCGATGGTCGATTTGCCGCTATCACCATCACCCCAACTTTGATGGCTAAAGAGCAAGCCGATAAAAAAGCAAAAAAGAAACTTAAAAATAATCTGGAAATTATCACCTTAGCCAGTGGTGCCAGAGTTACGTTTAATAACGTTGAAGCATTTCAGTTAAGTGATAGATTTGGTTATGTTGCATTTTTATCTGAAATGCCAAAAGCAGAAGATAAAGACGAAACTGAAATAACAACTGACACTGATAAAAGTGATGAAATAGACGAAAAAGACGAAACAAAATTATTTAATGCTAAGCGCATCAATAAAAGTTTAACCTTAGTAAATCTTGAGACTGGCGAACAACAAGTAATCGAAAATGTTGATGGTTTTTCTTTCTCGAAGAAAACACCTAGTTTAGTTTATAGCATTTCAACCCAAGACGGCGTTGAAAACTCACTAAAAGCGTTAAATGTAAAAACCAACAAAGCAAGTAATTTAGTAAGCAAAGCTAACACAAGCTTTAATGGCTTTAGTTGGAATGAAGAAAGTAATAAAGTTGCTTTTTTACAAGGTGACTTTAGCCAAGAGAAAGATGAACGCACCCATACGGTGAAAATATGGCAAAGTAATAACAACAAAATAAAAACTATCAAAACTAACGATAAGCAAGCAGCTAGTTGGTACGTTCCACAAACCAACAAATTAACTTGGTCGCTTGACGATGAACGTTTATTTTTTGGTTTTAAGCCTGTGGTTGAGAAGTTAGCCAAAATTGATACCAAACCAGAATCGATTGATGACTTATACAATATTGAAAAGCTAACAGAAGGTCGTAACTTACAAATTTGGCATGGTGAAGATCCATTGATCAAAACCAATGAAAAGTATCAATTGGGTAAAGATAAAAAATCATTCTTCACTGCGGTTTACCATGTAGATGATAATAAGCTTGTGCGCTTGGCTGATCAAAAACTGATCTCTGTAAAGGCTAGCAATAATGAGCACGCGGTAATTGCTAAGACTGATTTAAATTATCGTAAATTAAGAACCTGGGAAGGCTTTTTTAGCGATATCTACATTGTTGATTTAGACAACGGTAAAAAATCATTAGTTGCTAATAAACTAAGCAGCTATACCGATGTAAAGTTGAGTGAGTCTGGTCGCTTTGCAGCGTTTTATGAGAATGAAAACGTTTGGGTTTATGACCGAAGTAAAAACAAAAAGCGTAATATCACTAAAGGTTTGCCTGTTAGTTTTGCTGATGAAGATCATGACTACCCAAGTAAAGTACCAGGTTACGGCATTGCCGGCTGGTTAAAAGATGATGATGGTATTTTAGTGTATGACAAATTTGATATTTGGTTATTACAAACTGATGGTGACGATGCTAAATGCTTAACTTGTGAAATGGGTCGCCCTAACTCATTACAATTTAGAATTAACAAGCTTGATGATGAACAAGACTACTTTAAGGATGATCAACGTTTACTGTTAACTAGCTATTCTGATGAAATGAAAAACTTTGGTTTTTATCGGCTTAATTTAGAAAACTCTAAGTTAACAAAACTATTAGAAGAGAATAAAAAATTCAAATTTATCGCAAAGGCAAAAAAGGCTGATAAATTATTATATACACAAGAAGATTTTAATGAATTCCCTGACGTTTGGGTAGCTGACTTAAATTTAGCTAACACTAAAAAGCTTACTAATGTTAACCCGCAAAAAGATGAGTTTTTATGGGGCCAGTCTGAATTAGTAGAATGGCGTTCAAACATGGGAGTGAAGCATCAAGGTGTATTGATTAAGCCAGCTAACTACGTTGAAGGTATGCAATACCCTGTTGTTGTTTATTACTACCGACGTTTCTCTCAACGCATGTATGAATTTAATGCGATGAAAGTTAATCATAGACCTAATTTCCCATTTTATACCTCAAATGGTTATGCAGTGTTCTTACCTGATGTACATTTTGAAGTGGGCACACCAGGACATTCTACCAACAAATCTATTTTGCCAGGCTTGCAAAAAATCATCGACATGGGTGTTGCCGATCCTAAGGCAATTGGCTTACATGGCCACAGTTGGAGTGGTTACCAAACATTGCACGCCATCACTGAAACCGATATTTTTGCCGCAGCAGTATCAGGTGCGCCAGTATCAAACATGACCAGTGCGTACTCAGGCATTCGCTTAGGTACAGGTTTAGCAAGACAGTTCCAATATGAGCAAGGTCAAAGTCGAATTGGCGCCAGCTTGTTTGAACGTAGAGATTTATACATTGAAAACTCACCAGTATTTTTTGCTGACCGAATTACAACACCATTATTAATGCAGTTTGGCGATATTGATGATGCTGTTCCATGGCAACAAGGTGTGGAAATGTATATGGCAATGCGCCGCCTTGAAAAGAACGTAATTTTATTGCAGTATGAAGGGGAACCCCACCACCTGAAAAAGTACCCCAATAAAGTCGACTATACCATTAAAATGAAACAGTATTTTGACCACTACTTAAAAGGTGCTCCAGCTGCTAAATGGATGGTTGAAGGTGAAGCTTACCGAGAGAGAAAATAATGAATGTTGAAAGCTCTGCGCGCTTAAGCTTTCGTCTTATGGATGAAAACGATGGTGAATTACTGTTTGAATTGGATCAAGATCCACAAGTAATGCAGTTTATAAATGGTGGTAAGCCTTCTACTTGGGATGATATTAACAACAGGTTTATCCCTCGTATAAATGCTTATCGTAAACCCAGCGACGGTTGGGGTTTATGGCAAGTAAACATTTCTGAAACCGGTGAATTTATTGGTTGGGTATTAGTAAGGCCGGTTGACTTTTTTAATAAAAAACCATTATGGAACAACCTAGAATTGGGCTGGCGCTTTAAGCAAACTTCTTGGGGCAAAGGTTATGGTTTTGAAGCTGCACAGCAGGTAAAAATTGCATTAGCACAACGAGGTAAGGCTGAATTTTTTACCGCTAGTGCTGATGAAGGTAACATTGGCTCTATTAACATCATGAAAAAGCTTGGCATGGTTTATCTGAAAACCGAACTACATAAAGGTCCTTTAGGTGGTATTAATGAAGTGTATTATCAGGTGAACGCTAATTAGCTTTCATCAACAAAATAAGAAATTCTTTCGTAAAATTAAAGGGGCTAATAGCCCCTTTAATTTCTGTGTTTTTTAGTACTAAGCTTCTTCGTCGCGAACAAACTTAATTTCTGTAAACCCCATACGGACAAACTCTTTTTGACGAAAATTTTTAGAAATCCCTTGCCCTCTCGACGTTAATGCGAGTTGTTGCTCCATTGCAAGAAAGCTTTTTATATCGACATTTTCAGCGGCAGCTGCAGCTTCATACATATCGTGAAACAAACTGAATGAAAAAGGTATAGTCTTACGCTTACCTTTAAAAACGTAAGTAACTTGTCTAGCCATAAATTTTAATACCTTCTTAGTTTAATTTTTGCTGTAACCAAGCAGACACATCGGCTATTTGCTCTTGGCAGACAGCATGAGGCATAGGATACGTTTGATAACTTGGATTAAAGCCTTTACCTTTAAGCGCACTAACAGCTTGTTCGCCTAATACCGGGCTAACCACAGGATCTTGTGTGCCATGCATTACTGCAATATCGATTTCTTTGTTGGCAGATGATATTTCAATATCATCTTTTGTGGCAAAATAAGTCGACATTGCCATTAAACCAGCAAGAGGCTTATCAAATGTTAATGCGGCTTGATAACCTACCGCTCCACCTTGTGAGAAACCAGCGATAACGATTCGGTTAGCCGGAATACCACGAGAAATTTCACGTTCAATGAGATTTTGTACAGATTTAGCTGAGGCGTTCAATTGCTCACTATCAACTTTACGATCAATACTCATATCTAAAATATCGTACCAAGCAGGCATTACCATGCCGCCGTTTATAGTAACGGCTATTTTTGGTGAATGTGGAAATACGAATCGAATCGGTAATGATTCTGGTAAATTTAATACTGGCACAATCGGCTCAAAATCATGGCCATCTGCACCTAAACCATGTAACCAAATAACACTTGCAGTAGCAGCTGTTTTTGGTTCAACTTCAACACAATTTAAATAAGTCATCTATCTTTCTACTAAGTTAACGTTAGCGGCATTATATCAGCAAAATCCAACTACAACACTATGCTATTAATACACTCTATCAACACTCGCAGAAGTAAAAAAGGACACCGTCATCCTCGAGGAGCTCAAGCGACATCGGGGACCTCCTCCAGCAATAGTGTGCTTAAATAAACTTAATTTTATTTCTTTAGAATTCTAATAGAACCATTAACACTTTCTACTTCAATATCACTGCTCGCATCACCAAAGCTACCTTCTAGATCGTTACCGTAATATTTGCCTTTTATGCCAGCTAAGCCAAAGTCGGTTTTAATGGCGCCATTACCAGTACTAGCTTCAACATTTGCACCAAAGTTTTCAGGTACATATAAGCGAATGCCACCATTTACTGTTTCAACTTCAATTTCGATATTTTTCGCATTATCAGCAAAGGTTAATTCTACGCCGCCATTAACTGAGTCGATTTCAACATTAGACGCTACGCCTGTAGCTTCTACAGAGCCATTTACAACATCGGCATTAAGCTCACCAGAAACATTGCTTATAGTTAGAGAGCCATTTACTAATTCGATATTGCGCAAATCAATATTTACCGGCACCATAACGGTATAATTAACACTACCGCCATTACTATTATTACCCCAATTACCATCTTGCTCGAGATAGTCTGTTTCAACCGTAATTCGATCACCATTTTGTTTCATTATAATATCGATACGATCGCGAGCTTTTTGATTAGAGGCCGTAATTTCAGCGGTTACTTGTACTGATGTTTGTTGCCAAGCTTCTATTGCTACATCGCCGTTAACATTATCAAGAACAAGCTGCCCTTTGCCGCTTAGTTCAAATGTTTTTTCGACAGTATCTTCAACGCTGGCTTGTGCGCCAAAAGCAAGCATAGTGGTTAATGCCATTACAGGAACTAGTGATAATTTATTTAGCGTGTTCATATTAAATCCTTAAATTATTTTTAAATATTTTCAATCTCTGTTAATTAAGATGCACTGCTTAATAAAAAGGTTTAAACGCATTTAAAAATATTTTTAGTTTAGTCAAAGTGATACATTACCTTATAACTAGCCTAATAAAAATGAAAGACAATATATATGTTAAATGTTCAGTTATTGCTTACTGGCAATGAATTAATGAGTGGCGACATCGTTGATACTAACTCGGTATTTATCGCCCGGGAATTTAAAAACCTTGGTATTGAACTTACACGCAAAGTTACTGTTGGTGATAATATGCAATTGCTTACTGAACAAATGGAACAGTTAAGCGTTGACGCCGATATATTGATTATCAATGGTGGTTTAGGTCCAACCGTTGATGATATGACCGCACAAGCATTATCGGAAACGACAAAAAATGCTCTCACTTTGCATCCTACAGCATTAGAACAAGTAAAAGCGTGGTGCGTTAAGCGTAGTTATCGTTTAACGGGCCCAAATTTGAAACAAGCTTTATTGCCTTCTGGATGTGAGATCGTTAATAATCCAATTGGCAGTGCGCCTGGCTTTTCTATAACCCATAACAACTGCCAGATAATTTGTACCCCTGGTGTTCCGGTTGAATTAAAAGCAATGCTACGTGATGAAATCTTACCTAACATTGCTAAGCAGTTACCCGAAGAACTGCAAACCGTAACTCAAAAACTTAAGGTTTTTGGTATTGGAGAGTCTGGTTTGCAAAAAATGGTTAATGAAACCTACCCTGATTGGCCAGAAGAAATTGAACTTGGCTTTCGTGCGACCATGCCACTTTTAGAAGTAAAGTTGACCAGCAGGAGCCATACTTCCTCAATCCTAAGAGATGAATGTTATAGCAACATTAAGGGACTACTCGGCCAACATATTGTTAGTGAAAATGGCAATTCTATTGCTGCTACTGTTGTTGAACTATTGAATCAGCAAGGGAAAACTATTACTACAGCAGAATCTTGCACTGGCGGAATGATAGCCGCGCAGCTTACTGGTATAGCCGGTTCATCGAATGTTTTTGAAGCTGGCTTTGTAACATACTCTAATAGAATGAAAACCAAATTAGTTAATGTTAATCAACAAACCTTAGAACAATTTGGCGCAGTAAGTGAGCAGGTAGTTAAAGAAATGGCAGAAGGATCTTTGGCGGTGAGTGATGCAGATTATGTGGTATCAGTGTCTGGCATAGCAGGTCCTGATGGTGGCACTGATGACAAACCTGTAGGTACTGTTTGTATTGCTTGGGGAGATATAAATCAGGTATACACTAAAACATTGTACTTTCCGTCACATCGAATTCATTTTCAAAACTATATCGCCAATACTGGCTTGGATTTAATTCGTCGATTAATTTTAGGCCATGCTGATCAACCACGTTATTTTGTTGAACGACAATTAAAACCAAATGCTTAGTAACACAGCCCCTACATTGTTAACTTTTAGTTAATTTGACTAACAATCATTAGTCAAATTAACATACAGGGTTAAAAGATGGCTATTAAAAACCATAACCAATTGAATTTTATAGGTAAATTTATTTTGGCTAGCTTATTGCTTTAATAGTAACTAAGCACAATAAAATTACGGAACGACTCATGAAAAAATCACTAATAACAAATTTAAGCGCAAGCCTATTACTTAGTACTGCACTGTTAAGTACGGCGACAATTGCCCACGAAAATAACCATGGCTCAGATTCAAACTATGGCAGTTACTCGTTTAATAGTGACGAATGTTCAATCGATGTTAACTATGGAGTTGCAGTTTCAGAAGATAGCATTCGCTTTATCAATAAAGACGAAACATATGTACAGATCAACAACAATCAACAGTTGTTTGTTGAAGGTAAATTAGTAAACTTAACTGACCGTCAACAAGCGTTAGTCTCTGAGTATTCTGAACAAATAAACCAACAAGTACCAGCAGTGGTAAACCTTGCAACAGACGCTATTGAAATTGCCTTTCAAGCAGTAAGCCATGTAGTGATTGAAATTAGTGGCGATAACGAAGAAAGTAAAGCTCGTGTCGACAACATTTTTACTAAAATTAACGCCGAAGTTGAAAAACGCTTTAATGAAAAGGATGGTAATTACTTTATTGCCGAACAAGATTTTGATGAATTCGATCAATTTATGGAAGATGAATTAGAAGACGAAATTGAAGAGCTTATTGCTGACTCAGTGGGTGACTTATTAATTGCCGTTGGCACAGCAATGAATAGTGAAGAAGGAAACTTTGAACAGAAAATGGAAGCCTTTGGCGAACGCATGGAAAACATGGGTAGAGACATAGAAGCAGCAGTTGAAGGTAAAGCTGAAGGGTTAGGTGAACAAGCAGAGCAGTTATGTCATAACCTTAAAAGTTTAGATCAACTTGAAAGCGAATTATCGAATAGTATTGATGAGATGAATAGCTTTAATTTAATCACAGTAAGTGATTAAGCTTTGTTTTGTAAATAATAAAGAGGCTGATAACTTTATGTTATCAGCCTCTTTTCATTTACATTGTTGAACGTTTATACGCTCGATATTCTGGCTTCCAGAAGTTAGCTTCAATATTAGCTAACAATTGCTCATCGCTTATCTCTAATGCTAAACCTTGCTGCTGAGCAAGTTTGCCAATTGCAAAGGCAATGCTTTTACTTATGCTAGCAATTTCAGTTAATGGTGGTAATAATTCGCCCTTGCCAGTATTTGCAAGTGGAGATGCATCTGCAAGTGTTTCACTAGCAAGCATTAACATTTCATCACTAATAAATTTAATATTTGCAGATAAAACACCTAAACCTATACCTGGGAATATATAAGAATTATTACACTGAGCGATATTAAATATTTCTCCCTTATATTCAACCGGAGCAAATGGGCTACCGGTAGCAATAACAACATTACCATCAGTCCAGTTAATTACCTGCTCTGGTGTTGCTTCCACTTGCTTTGAAGGGTTAGATAACGGAAAAATAATTGGTTTATCGGTTCCTGCTGCCATAGCCTTAACCACTTGCTCAGTAAATAGTCCTGCTTGGCCTGAAACTCCAATTAATATGTCAGGTTTTGCACAATGCATAACATCTAACAACGCGGCATATTCTCCAGAAAATTTCCAAGAAGAAACAGCACTAGGTTGCTGAACTAGCTTCTGTTGGAAGTCACGTAATTCAGTCATGCCATCAGTTAATAAACCATATCTATCAACCATGAATACTTGCTTGCGAGCTTGTTCATCAGTTAACCCTTCTGAGCACATTTGCGCAATTATTTGTTCTGCAATACCACAACCTGCTGAACCAGCACCAACAAAAGCTACTTTTTGCTGTGAAAGTGGTTTTCCTTTAATGCGACAAGCGGCTAGCAATGTGCCCACTGTTACAGAAGCTGTGCCTTGAATGTCATCATTAAAACAGCAGATCTCATTTCGATAACGCTCTAACAACGGCATAGCATTTGGTTGGGCAAAGTCTTCAAATTGCAATAAAACATTTGGCCATCTACGGCCAATCGCTTTGATAAATAAATCGACAAAATCGTTGTATTCTTCTTGGCTAATACGTTTGTGACGAGCCCCCATATACATAGGATCGTTTAACAATTTTTCATTATTTGTGCCAACATCAAGCATAATAGGCATAGTATAAGCAGGACTAATGCCACCACATGAGGTATATAAAGAAAGCTTCCCAATTGGAATACCCATGCCGCCAATACCTTGGTCGCCCAGCCCAAGAATACGTTCACCATCGGTAACAACAATCACTTTTACTTTATGCTTGGTTGCATTGTGAAGAATGTCATCAATTTGATGTCTTTCTGCATAAGAAATAAATAAGCCACGGTTACTACGATAAATATCGGAGAATCGTTCACAAGCATCACCAACCGTTGGCGTATAAATAATTGGCAGCATTTCATCCAAGTGCGACTGCACTAAAGCATGGAATAAGGTTTCATTTTTATCTTGAATATTTCTTAAGTAAATATGCTTGTTCAAAGGTGTGTGAAAACTAGAATATTGCATATAAGCACGTTCAACTTGTTCGTCGATCGTTTCAAAGCGTGGCGGTATTAAACCAGTTAAGTTGAAGCTTACTCGCTCACCACTAGTAAAGGCACTGCCTTTATTTAATAAAGGAGTTTCAAGTAATGCTGGGCCCGCATAAGGTATATATAACGGATGTTTTGGCTGTTGTTTTTTACTCATAGATCCACACATTGATTGATTAACTTAAGAAAAGTATGACAAATACACGCACAAAAATGGTGCAAATTCATCAGGCGCGCCATTGTACTGAGTTTTTAAGGATTTATCTATTCATGTAAGTATGAACATCATAAAGAAATTCAATTTGACATTTCACATTGTGAAACATTTTACTAATGCTCAATCAGCTTCATCTATCCATGCCAATTGAATAGCTTCAAGCACCCTTTCACCACAGTGGTTAGGATCGTCATCAAATCGTTCAAGATCTAACACCCATTGTCGAAGTTCTGTAAAATGCAGTTTAGTCGGATCAACATCAGGGTGTTCTTCAATTAAATCTAAAGCAATTTCGAGTGAATCAATCCATTTTATGCTCATATTAATTCCAAACTTTTTATAATAAATTGAATAAAAGTCTATACCATAAATTTGCAGTTTACCTTCCCTTGAACGAAAAAAGCGCCCTAAGACGCTTTTTTGTTGATAATTGAACTCGTTATCAATTAACTATACAAAGCGAATCCACCAGGTACGTGGTATACATTTTCAAAGCCCATACGCTTTAATGTTTTAGCAGCAACATCACTACGACTACCACTACGACAAATACAAACAAAAGCTGAATGTTGTTTTTGCTCGTGGAATGTATGAACAAAGTCAGTAAGTTGCGTCAGAGGAACATTTACTAATTGTTGTTCAGCGATGTTTGCTTCACTGTAGGCTTCAAATTCATGAGGTTCACGAACATCAAGTACCATTACATTTTCATTATCCATTAAGAAAGACGTTAATTGCTCAGGTGTTACATCAATTGAAGGGTCAATAGATTCTTTAATGCTTCCACAATAAGTTGGTTCATCACTTGCGATTATTTCTTTATCAATCTCCGCTTTTTCAGTAACAAAACCTGCACTATCAATATCGCCAGCTATCACTTTAGCTAACAATGGAGTATTTGCAGATTCGAGCGCTAAGGTTGTGTTGAATAGTTGCTTATAATCGTGAGCAGGACAAATTAAGGTATCTTCGTTAATTACAGTTGATAAATCTTTGATCGATGAATAAAGAGCAGCGCTATCGCTAACATTAAAATCACTACGACCAATACCACCAATTTGAATAGTATCACCAGAGAAAACATAATCAATAGCAGAAGCTACTAACTTACCAGCGACTGCAGTACCTAAAAGGTAAACGACACTGTTTGTTGTATGACCAGGTAATGCTACCTTCACTAGCACTTTTTCACCTATCGTAATTGCAGGTGCAGAGTTGCCATTGGCAAGGGTAATTTGTGTCGTGCTAGCATCATTCCAGCCCAATTGGTCAAAATTACCAACAGGAATTTTATCGCCTAACAATTCACGTAGAATTGCAGGAGTATCTGCTTGCTCATCATGTTTATGAGTAGCTAATATCGCCTTAATTGTATAATTTTGACAAGAAACTAAGGTATCAAACTTAGCAACTAACTCAGGAACCGGATCAATCAAAACAACTTCTTTCGCCGCTTGATCGATGTAACACCAAGTACATTGCTGATCATAAATCCACTGCTGTAAACCATTAGCTTTTGAATCAATTGTTTCATCAGCATCAGATAAAATCAGACAACTGTGACGCATTGCTGCAACCGCATTTTTAATAGCAAGACAAGCTTGATCAATTTCTTCTTGAGTTGAAGCTGGACCAAACGACATACGAATAGCACCTTCGCTTTGCCAAGTAGATTTACCCATAGCATCAAGAACGAAGCTGCCTGTTACTTTAGAACTACAAGCAGAGCCGGCACTAACACGAATACGTGCAGCATCGAACAAGTTCATAATGTCTTTACTTGATAAACCTTCTACAGAAAAATTTAACGTTGTAGGTAATGAATAGTTAAAATCATGGTTATAAACGATTGTAGGGAACACTTCAGCTAATGTGTTTGCTAATTGTGCACGATAAGCTACTAATACCTCATGAGATTTAAACGTATCGTCATTATCATCAGCTAACAATTTGAAAATAGCATTTAAAGAAGCAATACCGGGCAAGTTTTCTGTGCCTGAGCGTAAACCGCCCTCTTGTCCACCGCCAGCAATTATTGGTGTGTAAGGCGCTATTTCACGAACATATAAAAAACCAATACCTTTAGGGCCATATAACTTATGTCCACTGAACGGGGCATAATCGATAGTCGTACTTGATAACGCTAATGAAATTTTACCTAAGCCCTGTACACAATCAACCATCCATAATACATCGCTATTATTTGCACGAATAACTGTTTCTAAGCCGGCTAAATCTTGGAAAACACCAGTTTCATTGTTGGCGATCATGGTACAGATCATTAAGGCATTGCCAACATTAGCAGCAATAAAATCAAAATCTAAAATGCCGTTTTCATCAACAGGAATAGCAACAACTTCAGCACCAATGTTTAACATTTGGTTCCAGTGTTTAAGCGTTTCAGGAACCGCTTTATGCTCAGTTGCACCATATAATAATACTGGTTTGGCAATATTGTGACCCGTTTCACGGGCTGCGTTTAATGCAGAGATTATAGAGGTTTGAATGCCTTCAGTTGCGCCACTGGTAAAAATAATTTTACCGTCTGTTGCACCTGTTACATGGCGAGCTAAAGTACGAGTTGAATCAAGAATATATTTAGCTCGAATACCGGTCATATGACTTGAGCTAGGGTTACCGTAGCATAAGTTCATCGTATGAATTGCCGCTTCAGCGGCTTGTGGTAACACTGGCGTTGTTGCGTTGTTATCCAAATACACTTCATTCTTTTGAGGTTGGATATCAGTTAAATTTAACATCTTAATATTCTGCTATTACTAATAATGGCGACTATTCTACTAACTTATAACTAATAACACTAGGTTATAAGAGCGTAAAAAATTGTTAATTTAGTCAATTTTTAAGCTATTTTATCGTTATTTCCTCACAAGAAAATTACAACATCTAATATTTATAGTTGCTTGTCAGTAAATCAATTCGTAAATTCCAAGAAAAATTTCAATCTTTGCATATACTTAAACAGATTATTAAAACTAAATCATTAGAGTCATAAGGATTTCAGGTATGCAACACAAACTTAAAATATCAACCATTGCAGCTACATTGGGATTAGTTCTTAGTCAAAGTGTCACTGCTCTAGAATTATATAAAGATGATGAGACAACAGTAGGTACTCGTGGGTATTTACGATTAACATTTGAAAGTACCGAAAATAGCGACGAATTTACTGATGGCGGGTCTCGCTGGGGTTTAGATTTTACTCGTAAAATTCAAGGCGACTGGACCGCCGGTGTCACTACCGAATGGGCTATGAGCTTTGAAAAAAACAAAAACTTCTCACTTAATACCAATGGCGGTGACTCTAGTTTGGCTGCGGGAGATGCCGGTGATGCACTATCATCTCGCCTTGGTTACGTACATTTTACTCATGACAAATGGGGAAGTTTTGGTGTAGGTAAACAATGGGGCGTATATTATGACATTGTTGGTGTCACTGATATATTAGCCTATTATGGTGGTAATGCTACTGGTGTTTATAATCTAGGCGGCGATGGCGGCTTGTCTGGCACTGGCCGTGCTGAGCAAGCGCTTACTTGGCGTAAATCTTTCGGTAACTTTAATCTAGGTTTACAATTTCAAGCTCAAGATGAAGACGTTATTTTAAACGTTGAAGCATGTGATGACGTTGAAGAAGATACTCCTGAGGATGACTTTTGTAAGGCTATCGACGGTCTTGATTTAGGTACCGTAGGAAACGGATATGGTATCGCACTTTCATATAAATTTGATAACCTCTGGTTCGGTGTTTCAAATAACACAACAGAAATCGAAGCAAATGATAATGCCGGTATACTCGGTTTCTCTGGTACTGTCGACGATACTATTACGGCTCTTGCCGCCACTTGGGGTACAAATGGCGATGGAATTTACGTTGCTGCAGCAGTAGCGACATCGGAATTCCATGAACTTGATAACGAGGGTAATTATATTGATGCCAATGGTAGTGAATTTATTGCCAAATATTCTCTAGATTCTGGCTTTAGTTTTTATGGTGGTTTCAATATGCTTGAATCAGACCAATCTGGCAATGACTATGAAATGGCTTACACTTATGTTGGTACAGATTATCAATTTATGAATGGCGTAGGGTTTATCTTTTTAGAAGCCAAAGTAAATGATAATACCAATGCAAATGGTAGTTCAGGAAACGATGATACCGACCTAGCTTTAGGTGTGAGAGTTAATTTGTAAAACTTTTCCATGTCATGACATCGCATACAGTAAAGGCATTGTTGCTTGCAACAATGCCTTTAAATTTCTACTAATGTTATTTCTAATTAGAAACTAAAGCGTGCCCCAACTGCTAATATATCATCATCATTTTCTGAGCCGTCGAAGTTCGTTGACTCATCTAACTTATATTCTGAATGGATACGGAATTGATCTGAGAAGTGGTATGCAACACCAGCAACCATGTAAGCTTTTTCATAGTCATCACCGTCATCAGATTTAACCGAGTTATAACCACCTAACACTTCTAAATTGTTTGCAAAACGATACGTAACCATAGCTTCAACACCCGTTGTCTCAGCAATCATATTACCTTCGTCGTTAAACTCATGGTTTTCACCTTCAGTGGCTACAACAGCGGCATATAAGCCAGGTTGGCCAAGCGAACCGTAGGTAACGTTAACAGCAGTTAATGTGTCATCCAACTCTTCTGAAATAGCAGAGTTTAAACCTGTCATTTCTACTGACGCTTCGTTATAACCTACACCAACACTTAAGTTAAATGGTAATGCATACGTTAAAGCAACACCGTAAGAGTTATCATATGTAAGCTCTAAATCATTATCTGGAATGCTTGGTAATAACTCATCAAGAGCTACTACTTCTTCAGTACCTTGCATTTGTACGCTAACTGCTAAATTACCAAAGCTGTTGTTGTATTGGATCGCTTGTTCTGCACGACCTGCACCAGTGTAACCACCGTCACCTAAAGCAAATGAACCAGCGCCATCGCCACCAAATACATAAAAGTTATCCGTTACACCTGTTACGTTATAAATTGAACCCCATTGCTTACCCATGGTGATTGAACCCCACGTGTCATGAGCCATACCAACAAAACCTAAACGACTTGATAGAGTATCTGACGCTTCACCTTGGGCTAAGTTAGAGTCACCATTTAACACTAAGTCAGAGTTGTTACTTACAAGACTTACAGCCCATTCTGCTTTAGCAAACGCAGACCAACCATTGTTTAACTGATGAGTAAAAGTAAAGTTGATGCGAGAGTTGCCATTGCTTATTTCATCTGTACCATCTGCCATTACATAGTTAGCGCCAAAAAAACCACCTAACTCGAGGCTATTTTTATCATCTTTGAATAGTTCCATAGCTGATATTGATGGTGAAGCTAGTGCAATAGCCGTTGAAGTTGCGATAAGTTTAAGTTTCATATTTAACCCTTAGTTGTATGTACTGACTCATTAAATTTATTTATGAACAATAATTAATAATTTATTTGTGTTATTGATGTTTGAATTTATAACAGGGCAATTTGAGTAAAAATAGAGCGTTTTACAACTTAATACACTCAAGAACACAATCATTGAAACTAACCATAAAGTTGTTACAGATATTGCTAACAACTTGTAAAAACGAGGTTTTTTTAGATATATATGATTAACAAAACTAAACATATGATAGTCTTTAAGCTAAAATAATAATCACTGAAGTGTCTGCCAAGAGCTATCTGATGCAAATAACCGA
This sequence comes from Thalassotalea psychrophila, assembly GCF_031583595.1. Taxonomy (NCBI): domain Bacteria; kingdom Pseudomonadati; phylum Pseudomonadota; class Gammaproteobacteria; order Alteromonadales; family Colwelliaceae; genus Thalassotalea; species Thalassotalea psychrophila. The sequence goes on along the minus strand of NZ_CP134145.1, from coordinate 986,795 downwards.
TCTTTCGCAAGAACAAAAAATAACGCCTTTTTTCCGTTTAGGGTTTCGCCCATTTTTTCTTTTAGGGGCATCATTCAGTGTTGTGTCTTTGCTAATTTGGGCGCTGTTTTTAAGTGGTAAATTATCCGTAAATTTATATGGTGGTGGACTTTTTTGGCACACGCATGAAATGGTGTTTGGCTTTGTTTGCGCTATTGTTGTTGGTTTTTTACTTACCGCGGTGCAAAACTGGACTGGTCAAAGAGGTTTGTACGGTCGCCCTCTCGTTTTTCTTATTGCATTATGGCTGCTGGGACGAGTCGTAATGCTATTTCCAAGCTTGTTTGGTAGCCAACTCAGCGCATTAATTGATATTGCATTTCTACCAGCGGCTGCGTTTTACCTTGCCAAGCCAATTTTAAAAGTTAAGCAAAATCGTAATTTATTTTTTGTCCCTTTGTTAGCGTTATTCACCTTAGCGAACATATTGATGCACTTGTCTGTAAATGAGAGTGACATAAGCAGCCTTCAATCGTCAGCTTACATTTCAGTTATGCTGGTTACCTTGTTAATGTCGATCATGGCTGGCAGAGTAACACCAATGTTTACCGCCAACGGTACACAAACTGATAAAGTTGCTCCAATACCATTACTAGAGAAAACGATTACTGGCTGTTTATTGGCTTTAGTATTAAGTTATTTTATTCACCCTATCATTGAAATATCTAATTCTATAAAGGCAGTATTGTTTTTAATAGCAGGCATCACACAAATGTGGCGTTGGTTGCGTTGGAAACCATGGATAACCCTTAATGTTCCTTTATTATGGTCATTACACAGTGCCTTGTTTTTTATCTGGTTTGGCTTAATAGTATTAGGAATAGGCCATTTAAATACTAATTTGCCGTTAAATCACATTTGGCATTTACTTACTATTGGCGGCATGGGAGGATTAATTTTAGCAATGATCTCTCGGGTTACCCTAGGTCATACTGGTAGACCATTACAGCCACCGAAAGTAATGAGCTTTGCTTTTGTATTAATTTTACTTGCTGCAGTTATAAGAGTTTTTGGACCTTGGTTTATGCCAGAGAACTACAGCACATTCATTAATATTAGTGTTATTTGTTGGCTTGCTGCTTATGGAATATTCATCATAAAGTATGGACCAATGCTATTAAAACCACGCGAAGATGGACGCCCGGGATAACCCCGTTTAACTCAATTAAATATCAACGAGAAAAAATAAAATATGCGCGCAGTATTTTTAGATAGAAGCAGCGTCAGTGAAGACATAGATTTGTCACCAATTGAATCGCAAGTAACAAACATTAGTTACTTTGAGCATACAAAAGCAGAAAAAGTCGTTTTTAGAGCTAAATTTGCTGAAATAATTTTAACTAATAAAGTTGTGATTAATGCAGAAACGATTGCGCAATTACCTAAATTAAAACTCATTTGCATTTGTGCTACAGGTACCAACAATGTTGATTTAGAAGCAGCCAAGCGCGCCAACATTGCGGTTTGTAACGTAAGTGGTTATTCAACATCTGCAGTATCTCAATATGTTTTCGCCATGTTGTTAGAGCACTTTCAAAACACGGCGCATTATATTAGCAATACTCGGCAAGGACACTGGCAGAAAAGCCAAGTTTTTTGTCACTTTGGTTTACCCATTAACGAGCTTGCTAACAAAAGTATTGCCATAATAGGTAACGGGACTATTGGTCAAGCCGTTGCAACCATAGCGAGCGCCTTTTCAATGAATGTGATGATTGCAGAGCGTCAAGGGCAGACAACAATAAGGCCCGGCAGAGTAAGTTTTGACCATGCCATACAACAAGCAGATATTATTAGCTTGCATGCACCACTAACCACTGATACTGAACATTTAATAAATAAAGAAAGCGTTGCTCAAATGCAAAACGGAGTAGTTATTGTTAACACTGCAAGAGGTGGGTTAATCAATAATGAAGACTTATTAACTGGCTTAAAGTCAAAGAAGATTGGTGCAGCAATTTTAGATGTTTTAGAAACAGAGCCTCCTGCTGAGGATCATCCGCTTCTTAATGCAAAATTAGATAATTTATATATAACAGCTCATGTTGCCTGGGGAAGTTTGCAATCACAGCAAAGGTTAGTAAATAGCCTTGCTAAAAATATTGAAAGCTTTCAACAAGGGATTAACTTAAATAGAATTGTTTAGAGTTTGGCTGATTGAAATTATTAAGCTACGTTTTCTAACGGCAATATACGCTCGCCAATTTTATTTAAGACATTTACGACGCCTTCACACACAGCAATAATTGATTTAGCTTTTTTAAACTCCGTAGGAATAATTACCCTACCGTTTTGATTATAAGGAAAGTTTCCAACTTGGTGTTGAAGCTCTAGTGAATTATTATCATAAAAAATCACTGTTACTGTTTTACTACTTTGCTGATTCATATTAAACATCTATTCCTAATTAGTTCGCATATTCAAGTTCTAAAGGAATATGTTCCCCTTCGCAAACTGCAACAATAGATTTATTTAATTTGAACGATTTTGGAATAACTACCCGGCCTTCTTGCTGCACAGGGAAATCGCCAACATAATGATTTAGTTCCAGTGTATTTACGTCATAATAAATCACTGTCACACACTTTCTGATAAGATCTTGCATTAATTTCGAACTCTTTTTTATTTATTATTTTTATGAGTTCCATTCGGTTATTAACCAATAGAAAATTCTACTGATAATTAGAATCCTTCCAAATGCTGTATTTAAACTAACAAACCTAGCAAATAGATCAAGTACTTATTTTGCACACAAGTACTGATCGGAGCAGATATTCACGTTCTTCAATATGAGGCTAAAAGTATGTGTCTTTTATTTTGCCATAATGAAAATAGCCCCACTGCCCTACTCGCCGCAGTGCCGGCATTGGAAACTTTGGCAACTGTTTGTTGTATAAAGGCAAATCGGGTAATTCTTTGCCCGAAACTTTGTCTGCCAAGCGCTTTCCTGCTTGCACAGCAAAAGACACTCCATTACCACAATACCCCATAGCATAGAATACATTTTCATTATCTTCTGCTTGGTTGATGTGCGGGATATCGTCTAGTGACATACAAATCCACCCCGACCATGCGTGCTGATAGTTAACACTTTGCAAGGCAGGAAAACTTTGTTTAAGAACCGCTAATAGTCGATTGGCATAATATGGGTCCTCGGCAGATTTGCCGGTAATAGCACCACGGCCGCCAAATAGAATTCGATTATCAGGGAGTTTACGGTAATAATACTTTAACGCCCTAGTGTCCATAATCACGTTAGATGTTAAAAAATTACATGCTTGTAATTGCTCTTCAGTTAACGGCTCAGTAACAATAATTTGTGATAAGACAGGTAAGGTTTTATTCGCAACCGACAAGTGGAAATCTTTCGGGGTGTAACCATTAGTTGCTAATACAACTTTTTGCGCAGTTACTGTTGCATTAGGCGTTGTTATTACTTGTTTACCATTTTTTTCTGTTAATTCTATAACTGGAGAGCCAGTATGTATTTTTACACCTGCAGCTTGAGCTAATTTTTGATAACCCCATGCTAATTTTAATGGGTTAATACCGAAACCATCATTAAACCTTATTGCACCATGAGCATTTTGATCAGCCATATAATTTTGATGCAACTCATCTCGACTGATAATATCAACGTCATAGGAAAACATATTTTGCAATAATTTTGCTTGGCTGACTAAACCTGAAAACATTGATGGTTTATGAGCAACTTTTATATAACCATTAGTTTGTTGTTCACAATCAATTCCTTCTTTTATTAACGAATTGACTGTATCAACGCCTTCGCATACTTCAGAATATATGCCACGCATAACTTCCTCGCCCCAGCTTTTAGTCATTGCCGTCCAGGGTTTACGACCCGTAGACTTTAAGATAAAGCCAGCATTACGACCACTACAACCCCAAGCTGTCTTATTAGCCTCTAATACCACGGCTTTAATATTATGCTCACGAGCTAAATGCAAAGCACAAGACAAACCAGTATAACCACTACCAATAATAACCACATCTGCGTCAATATCTTCAGTCAATTGACCATTATCTGGTGGAGCTTCGCCACTGACACTAGCCCAATAGCTTTCAGGGTAATCAAGATTGGTGCCAGGGGTTGAATCATGAAGAGGATCGTACATATTAGTTCTCATCTTGGTACTAATACCAATTTTATTAAATTATTGCTCACTTGTGCTAGTTAAAATACTACATGACTGCGTTGCTCTCACTCCTAATAGCCAGCTATTAGTCAATCGATCGCCTTGCCATAATTTATTTTTCCTGTGCACAACAAGATCACAAACTTAATGAAACTGGCATAACAATTTAATCATGTCAGGTGCATTAATTTGAGTTAATATAATGTCATATTTTAAAGTGATAAATAAGATTTAATTTAACTATGAGTGACGAAAAACAAATTATTTATAGACCAATGAATGAAATTGATTTTGACAATGTTATTGCATTAGGAAATTTTGTTCATGGTGACGGCTACATGAGTGATGAAAATATTATCACTTGGTTCAAGAAGGGCTTAAAAGATCAGTTAAACTCTAATTTTGTGGCTTACGATGGTAACAAGATTGTTGGCTTTCGAGTTAGTTACAGCCCAGGTAATTATTTAACTGATCAATGGTATTCACCACACCTTTGGCAAACTGACATAGCCGACACCGCTTATTTTAAATGTAACACCGTAGATGAAAACTACAGAGGTTTTGGTATTGGCTCAAAGTTACTGAATCTATCTGTACAGGTGCTAAAGCAACAAGGGGCTAAAGCAGGAGTAAGTCACCTTTGGCGCCAGAGCCCAGGTAACAGTGCAGTGAAATATTTCACTAAGTGTGGTGGAGTATTGGTTAAAGACCATCCCGACAAATGGTATCAAGATAGTATTGAAGGCTATAAATGTGCCATATGTAAACATGACTGCCACTGCGTAGCAGCTGAAATGATCATTTACTTCGATTAAACTTATTATCCAGCTCATATCGAAGAGCTTTTATCGCTCTTCGTTTCTCGTCTCTAAGTATTTATTTCCTGAACAATAAAACGAATCGATCAGTTTTACGATACACTTCAGGATCAAAAGGACTTAATTCATAATTATCTTTAGGATTAGCCAAAACGTCAGTTTGTTTTACAAAGTGAAAGCCATAATTTTTTAATTCTTTAACCACATACTCTGGTGCTATACGATGCTTCTCTTGGCTGTATTCTGTTCCTGTTCCAATTGGCGCACTATGATCGATGATCAATAACGTACCTCCAGGCTTCAATGCTTTATAGAGCTGTTTTAACAGATTGTCTTGATCAATATCCCAACCTTCAGTGATATGGTGTAAATCATGATAGCCCATAACAAAATAGATACTGTCTAGTACGTCATCCTGTAACAGCAAGTCGTCTGCTTCATGAACATATTGAACAACGTTAGTGAGATTGCCATCACTCATACGTTTTTGTAATTCTTGACCTACATATGACAAATACGCTTTATTATTATGTAAAAACACTTTGCCCTGCGGCCCAACTGCATGCGAAAGAATTTCTGAGTAATAACCAGCTCCTGCAAATAAATCTAAAACATGCATTTCAGGTTTTATCCCTGAAAATTCAATAATGTCTATTGGCTTACTGGTTTTATCACGAATTTTATCCTGTTCACTACGATGTGGTTCAGTAAGTAAAGTGCTGGAATTGGCGTAACTAAACGCGCTAAAGCTTAACAGTACAATGAAAAGTAATTTAAATTGGTTGATCATAATTATTCTTAGTAAGAATTGGCTCTATAAACTTAGCACAATTAAAGATTATAACTCTTGGTGTTTTGTAACAAAGGTTAAAGAAGTGATATTTGATCAGTATTCTCGATATTATCCAATGGCCAATGTATTGCATTTTTCTTATGCTTAATTAAATAGTCATTAGCTTTAGAAAAGTGCTTACACCCCAAAAATCCTCGATAGGCTGATAAAGGGGATGGATGCACACTAGTTAGTACACAATGTTTATCTGTATCGATAAACTTACCTTTCTTCTGAGCATGACTGCCCCAAAGCATAAAAACTAATCCACTAGAATGTTCATTGAGTAATTCAATGACTTTATCTGTATAACGTTCCCACCCTAACTTAGAATGTGAGTGAGCATTCGCTTTTCGCACCGTCAGTACTGTATTTAATAACAATACACCTTGCTTAGCCCATGGCGTTAAACAACCATGGTTTGGCAGCTTGAAGTCATCAATATCTGTTGCTAACTCTTTATACATATTAGCTAATGATGGAGGAACTTTAATTCCAGGTTTAACTGAGAATGATAAACCATGTGCTTGGCCATCTCCGTGATATGGATCTTGCCCTAAAATGACTACTTTAACTTGCTCAAAAGGGGTGAGAGAAAATGCGGTAAATATTTCATCATCACAGGGGAAAATATTTATACCCTGCGCTCTTTCATCGGCAATGCTTTTTAACATCGTTTGAAAGTAATCTTGCTGCTGTTCTGCTTTTAACAGATTATTCCAGTTCATATCTTGCCACTATCTCTCTACACTGAATTTACAGAATTTAAACCATTGTTCACACGATATGATATATGAAATTTTCACATGGATGTGAATGAAATTGTCCATGGTGATCCTAAGTTAATTTGTCCCTGAATTAAAAAAACATCCAAGCGAGGCTAGGATGTTTTTATTATAACAAGTCTGACTGTTTAATTAAGATGCATGAGCCATTAAGTATGAATGCAAATCAGAAAAATCAGCGTTCATTTCTGAAGAAAGTATACTTTCACCAGAGCAATCGGCTAATTCTTTTGGCAAACCTAAAGGTCGGCCTAGCGTGCTTTCTACTGTCTCTTTAAATTTAGCTGGATGAGCTGTACCTAAAAACACACCAAATTCATCGTCATTGAGATTATATTTAAGTGCTTGATAGGCAACACTTGCATGAGGCTCACTAATGTAACCTAAACCATTTAATAAGTGCATGGCAATTTGCGTTTGCTCTTCATCAATCGCCACTGAACTTAAACAGTTTTCAGGCAATATACCTGACTTAAGCATATGTTCAACTCTTGGCCAGTTGTTCGGCTTAGATACGTCCATAGCGTTCGACATAGTGGCAACGGTTTCATTTGGTAACCATTCACCAGTTTTTAAATACCTTGGTACAGTATCGTTGGCATTTGTTGCCGCGATAAAACGCTTAATAGGTAACCCCATGGCTTTAGCAAGCATACCGGCAGTAAGATTACCAAAATTACCACTAGGGATAGAAAATACCAAATCATCAATTTTTCCACGCTGACGATAAAGTTGCGCCGCAGCTTCAAAGTAATAACTGATTTGCGCCAATAAACGACTAATATTAATCGAATTAGCTGAGTTTAAACCGATTGCTTTGGCAAGGTCTAAATCATCGAAAGAACGTTTTACCAATTCCTGACAATCATCAAAGCTGCCATCAACCGCGATAGTAGAAATGTTACCACCTAAAGTAGTAAACATTTTCTCTTGTAATAAACTAATTTTGCCTTTTGGATATAAGATCACAACCTTGATGTTTTCAAGTCCGTAAAAAGCATGGGCAACAGCCGCGCCAGTATCACCTGATGTTGCGGTCAAAATAGTTATTTTATCACTATTACCTTGAGTAAATGATTGCAGGCACTGCGCCATAAAACGGCCACCAAAATCTTTAAACGCAAGTGTTGGCCCGTGAAATAACTCAAGTACCGAATTGTTTTCATCAATTGGTTGCACTTGAGCGGGGAAATTGAAAGCGCGAGTGATAATTCCGGTGAACTGCTCTTCGGTTAAATCGTCAGCAACAAACGGGTAAAGAATTTTAACGCTACGCTCAACTAATGGCATAGACAGCAAGCTTTCAATATCATCATATTTGGGCAATTCTTTAGGGAAGAATAAGCCTTGATTTTTCCCCAACCCTTGACGTACAGCTTGCGAAAAACTAACTTCTTGTTCAGGGTGTTTTAAATTGTAAAATTTCATCAATAATCCTCTATACCAACTTAGCTTACTAGCCTAGCGCCTTGCGTATCTGCTTTGCAAATATGCACAAACCCGGTCGGTGATTGTAAATAATTTTCTGTTAAGTAATTGCTTAACTTCTCTGCTATCTCTTGGTTTTCACAGGCAACGAATACTGTTGGCCCAGAGCCTGAAATTCCAGCAGCACTCGCACCATTGGCTAATAAGTACTGCTTTGTTTCAATAAATTTAGGTAATAAAAATTGACGGTATGGTTCAGCCACAACATCAACAACATTAGCAAAAGCTTGCTTGGCGTCATTGCGGTGACAAGCATCAATAAATGTTGCTAATGTTTGTCCATAGGAAATCACATCCTGTCTTGAGTATTGCTTTGGTAGTGCGTCTCTAGCTTCTTTAGTAGACATTTCAATACCTGGATAAGCCATAATCCAATAATAATCATCAAACGTAGGCAAAGATCGTGTTATAACTTGTGGGTCTGTTACCATAAGTTGCAAGCCGCCAAGAAAACAAGGAGCAACATTATCGTAATGAAGGCTACCACTTATTTGTGCCTCCATTTTACCCATCATAAATAATAATTCAGAGTCATTAAACGGCTTTTGATAATATTCATTTAAAGCAACTAATGCGGCAACTACTGAGCAAGCACTAGAGCCTAGACCACTACCAACCGGCATTTTTTTCTCTAAAACTAAATCTACATATTGTACTGGTTTAGTGCTGTTAATTAATTCTTTATTAAACAACTCTAAGCAATGCCAAACAATATTGTCTTTAGGGTCACCAGGGAGTTTGCTGGCAAACTCACCAGATAAACTTAGTGTATTTTCATTAGCTAGCGCCGCAGAAATTTCAACGATGTCCCCTAACAGCTCATCGCCTACAGGAGTTACCGCCATACCAAGAACATCAAAGCCAACGCTTACATTACCGATAGATGCTGGAGCAAAAACTTTTATAGTCATTATAATTCCTGCTTCCAAGCCTGAGTTCTAAGTACATCAGAGAATATTCCCGCAGCAGTTACTGCAGCACCAGCACCGTATCCACGTAGTACTAAAGGAATTGGCTGATAGTATTTACTTAGAATAGATAATGCATTCTCACCATCTTTAATTGCATACATTGGATGGCTTGCATCTACCGCTTCAATTGATACTTGGCATTCGCCATTATTTATAGAGCCTACATAACGTAAGACTTTACCATCACTTGCTGCTTGTGAAACTTTATCCGCAAACTCAGAATTAAGTTCAGGTAAACGCGCCATAAATTCATCAATGCTACCCGAGTCATCAAAGCTTTCTGGTAGTACAGGTTCAACTTTAATATTGTGTAATTCCAGTGGCATACCAGCTTCACGTGCCATGATCAGTAACTTGCGCGCAACATCCATACCGCTTAAATCTTCACGAGGGTCCGGTTCGGTAAAGCCGTTACTTTTCGCTATTTCAGTAGCTTCTGAAAGTGACATACCTTCATCCAACTTACCAAAGATATACGACAATGAACCTGATAAAACCCCTTCAAATTGAACTAACTCATCACCGGCTTTAAACAAGTTTTGTAGTGTATCAATTACCGGCAAGCCAGCGCCTACATTAGTTTCATATAAGAATAAGCGATTAGTCTTTTTGGCACATTCTCTAAGTTTTAAATAATATGCCCAACTATCTGTATTAGCTTTTTTGTTTGGTGTAACAACATGAAAACCTTCAGCTAGGTAATCAGCATAAGTGAGGGCTAAATCTTCATTCGATGTACAATCGACTAAGACAGGGTTAATAAGGTGATTGTTACGAGCAAAGTTTTTAACTGAATCTACTGATAAAGGCTTAACATCGCTTTGCATTTCTTCATGCCAGTTAGCCATGTCTAAACCATTAACCTTAAAACCCATACCTTTACTATTTGCGATACCGTAAACTTTTAAATCTACGCCATTCGCCTTTAAATGAGCTTGCTGCCTGCCAATTTGTTGTAACAATTCACTGCCTACAACACCACAACCAACGATAAAAGCATCAATAGATTGACGATGAGAGAAAAAGTTTTGATGACAAACTTTTAATGCATCAGTACATTTTCGCTGTTCAATTACCACTGAAATACTGCGTTCTGAAGAATCTTGAGCAATAGCAATTACATTTACTCGAGCTTGCGCAAGTGAGCTAAATAATTTACCGGCAACACCACGTTGTTGATGCATACCATCACCAACCAAAGAAACAATTGATAAGTGTGATTGTAACTCTATTGGTTCTAATAATTGATTCAATAGCTCTAATTCAAACTCTTGTTGTAAGCATTGTTGTGCACGATAGGCATCTTGTGAATAAATACAAAAACTGATGCAGTATTCTGACGATGATTGACTGATCATTACCAGAGAAATATTTGCTTGACTCATACAAGCGAACACTCTACTTGCCATACCGACCATGCCTTTCATTCCTGGACCAGAAACATTCACCATAGTGAGTTCATCAAGGTTTGAGATTGCTTTAACTTGTTTTTCGCCTTTATCTTCAGCAGAAATAAGTGTGCCCTTAGCTTCCGGGTTAGTGGTGTTCTTGATCAAACAAGGGATGTGATACTGAGCGATAGGACCGATTGTTTTTGGATGCAGTACTTTTGCTCCAAAGTATGACAACTCCATTGCTTCTTGATAAGAAAGATGATCAAGTAATTTAGCATCTTTGATTAAACGAGGATCGGCATTATAGACACCATCAACATCGGTCCAAATTTCACAGCATTCAGCATTAGCACAAACAGAAAGTACTGCAGCAGAATAATCTGAACCATTGCGCCCAAGTGTTGTTACTTGTCCAGAAGGTGCCACACCAATAAAGCCTGGCATTAACGATATACGTTGCTGATTAGGATACTGTTCAACAAACAATTGTCTGGCTAGTACTAAATCAGCAACCGCGTTTAATGACGATTCATTGGTTTTCAAAAATTGCTCTGGCTCCAATATTGTAAGAGCTTGTTCTTCACTGGTAAGCAACGCTTCAAGAATGGCAACACTGAGTCTTTCACCAAGGCTTATTACACAAGCACGAATATGATCAGGGCAAAAGCTTAGCATTGCTGCCCCCTCTAACCAGCGCTTCAATTGATTGCTCCATCTGAGTAGGGCTTGTTCCGCATGTTGGCGATTAAAATTAACATCTGACTGAGCTAAGCCATCAAAAATATTTTCTACTGCTTGATGTAAGTGCGCAAGACTTTGTTCTAACTCTTCGCCTTCATTAAGGTTTTCGGTAAGTGCAACCAAGTGGTTGGTGATCCCTTTTGGTGCCGATACCACCACAGATACTGGTGATTGCTGGCTTTTATCTTTGATAATGTCACATACTTTGATAAAACGATCGGCATTCGCTAATGATGAACCACCAAATTTAAGTACTCTCATTTACTTACTTCCTTAGAAAATTTAAAACTGATTTTTTTGCAACTCTTAAAACAAATAAGCCCGTGAACTTTTCAGGTCACGGGCTTCGAAAATATTTTATTTTACACGCTAGCCAATGACCCCAATTCGAATTCGAATGGTGGTGGTTAGAATAATGATTTTGTGCATAATTATGTTCATGCCCCTACTCTGCCTTAGGCTAGAAAAACTGTCAACAGGTAATTGGATGTAAATGTGCATAAAACATTACGTTATAGACAATATTTTAGAATAACATATAGCAACTGGTGAATTTCAACTGTGGTTGTTTTGCTAATTTTGCCAGTAAAGGTGCTGTTGATGTTGCTTAAGCCAGGCTTTTGCTTGTTTGAAATTTGGATATAACTCAGAGACCAGCTGCCAGTACTTACTTGAATGATTGAGGTGAATGGTATGGCACAGCTCATGAATAATCACATAATCAATAACTTCAATGGGTGCCATTACTAACAGCCAATTAAGATTTATTCGCTGTTTTGCATCACAACTGCCCCATCGGCTTTTATAATAACGAATTTTTAAAGATGAAGCATTAAGTTTAGTATGGTTGCATTGAACCTCAAACCGGTTACTAAGTAATTGTTTTGCCTCATTAACATACCAAGCGTGAAGGACTTTCTTAACCTGATGGCCAAGCTCTACTTTATGAATATCTAAATTTTTCAAACTGATAACTATAGTGTTATCAACAATTAAAACACCGGTTGTTTCAGCTCGTTCAATCAATAATGTATAGCGCTTACCTTGATAATAATAAATCTCACCAGCCTGGTATTCTCTTACATACTGATTTTCAAAATGGTTAAGTTGCTCTGTTATTTTTAACTGTAACCACGGAGATTTTTCACGAACTATATCATTAATGTACTGCTCGGCAAGCTTCATAGGTGCAAGTACCCTAACCTTACCGGCTTTAACTTGTAAGCTCACAGTTTTACGCTTACTACTACGAACGAGTTGATATTCAAGTACAGACAAAAATAAATCTACTCTTTTTCTGCACTTTTAGTTTTAACACTTTTTGCCTTAGCTTTTGCTTTTACTGGTTTAACAGTAGCTTCTTCAATAACCTCATCAACCTTTGCTGCAGGTACTATTGGCTTTGGTTTTGGCTTTTTAGCTTGTAACGCTACAAGTACATCTTCGCGATGTTTGGCGATAAACACGCTAATTTCTTCAACTTCTTTTTCAGCAAGTTGTAATGACGATTGGTCAAACAAATCGGACAGGCTATCTGCCATATCGAGCATTTTGTCATACTCATCTGCAGCTTTCTTATCCATAAATGTTTCTACCTCCACCCCGTTGCGAATGACTACAAAACGACTTTCTACTGCCATTGTGATCCCTTTTATTTGTGACTAATGTTAGTGATATTAGCATTTATTTTTTATGTATACCCAGCTTCAAAATAGCAACTAATGGATATTTATCCAGTACTTTATCAGTTAAATTCAACTACTGGCAAGAGAAACTTAAAAATAGTTAAAATTTCGTCGCATCAAACCTACCACTTAACGTGCAACAAAATTTAATTTAACTGAATATTTATGCATGAATGTAAATGAATATTTCAAGCTACACATTTTAAAAACTAAGAAGTTTAGTTAATGGTACTGAATTAACAGCAATTTTTGCTTTTTGTAAGAAACAGCTCTGAATAAATCAGTTACACCTAGCAATTTTTCATTAACAACTTTTACTGAAAAATAGGCAACTATTAAAGGGCAGCAGCAATTAACAACATTAATAATTTTAGCCAATAAATAATAGCCATCAGCCGGAGCAACATAATGAAAACTTTAACTACATTAGCATTAGCAGGTTTAACTTCAGTAACTTTATTAACTGCATTCACTACCAGTGCAGCACCAATGAGCCCTTATATGGAATCAGCATTAATTAGCGTATGTAAATCAGCGCAAAGCAATAATTTATTAGATATGCGTAAAACCATTAAAAGCCATCGTTTATCAGAAAAAACAGTCGCGTTAAAAGTTGTATGTAATGGCGAGGATATTATCAGTTTTGCCGAAAACAGCGGTGCAGATAAAACAGCTAATCATTTAGAGAAACGTCTTGGTGATAGCTCAATTGTAGATATAGCACAAGTATATGCGGTTAACTTCTAATTCTACATTTAAAGTATTACCTTCGTTTCAAACAGTCAGTACCTTCCCCCTTAAGGTGCTGGCTGTTTCATTTTTAAGCTTTACTTTATAATAGTAGCATCAGCTAAATTTGCGCATGACAGACAGTGGTAGCATAGGTAAAACATAACGCATCATTGCCCAAGGCCAAGTTGGTACAAATGCTACATTAACTTCTTTCTCAATAGCTTTTACAATTGTTTTACAACCAGTTTCAACATCAACTGTAAATGGCTGTTTCTTTGTCGCATGAGAAATTTCAGTTCGAATATAACCAGGATGAATGGTTGTGACTTTAATTGGAGTATTTAGCAAATCAATGCGTATACCTTCTGTAAGAGAAGCAATAGCAGCCTTAGTAGCAGCGTAAACGTTAAATGCTCCTCTAAAACCTTTTTGTGAGCTCACCGATGAAATAGTTACCAAGTGGCCAAAGTTTTGCTCTCTAAATATCTCTAATGCGGCTTCACATTGAGCTAGTGCAGCAACAAAGTTTGTCATAGCGGTTTCTTTATTCGCTTTAAAATAACCTGTCCCTAGTGACGCTCCTTTGCCAATGCCGGCATTAACGATCACTCGATCTATACTTCCAAACTTATCTTTAGCTTCTTTGAAAACCTTAAAGACTTGTTCATGGTCATTTACGTCAAGTTCAACAATCAATATTTCAATTGAAGAGTTTATTTCTTCTAGCTCAACTTTTAATTGTTTTAGACTTTCTATTCGTCTGGCACACAATATTAAGTTTCGCCCTAATTTGGCGAATTGTTGCGCCATTGTATAGCCCAAACCTGAACTTGCGCCGGTGATAATAATATTTTGTCTTTGCATGTTTCTTCTTATTTTTAAATATTCACAATTATTTATATCATATTCGAATTTTATCGGTCTTTAGTCAAATAGTTCACAAAAGTAAAACACTACAATAACTTACAAAATACATATAAACACTGGCTCGAACAAATTCTAAGCAGTTGAACTTTTTTATTAATTTTTTGTTTGACGAATGATAAAAATTTGCCTATTTTTCAAAATAGGTGATGAGATTACAGCACTAAAGTTTAGTGCGAATTAGGAAGCAATAATGACCGGAAGTAAAATTATTGAAAATGCCGAAGCTAATATTGGCGATGATGGCTATCAAGAAAATATTTCTGCCAATGCAGATAAAGATTTAGGTAAAGCAAATAACGCCGTTACCCGTAAACGTATAGATGAGTTACTTGAGAAAAAACGATTAAAAGAATTGCTTGATGAAGATGAGTGGGAGCTATAAAGCTCCCTCTAACTCTGAAGTACACTCTTCAATACCTCTAAAAACCTTTCCAATTTTTACAATTTGTCTTAGTCTGTTATTTACTAACAATAATAAAAGTGAATATCATGATTAAAAAACTATTATTACCTTTATTGGTCATTTCAAACGTTACGTATGCTGCTCCTTTAGATTCTTGGGTAGAAGATGTAGAGCAAGATGTAATAAAGTGGCGTAGGCACTTTCATCAACACCCTGAACTGTCAAACAGAGAGTTTGAAACAGCTAAAACTATAGCAACAGAGCTAAACAAATTAGGCTTGGATGTTCAAACCGGCATTGCTCATACTGGCGTTGTTGCTATCTTAGATTCAGGCAAACCTGGCCCTGTGGTTGCCTTGCGTGCTGATATTGATGGCTTACCTGTTACCGAAACATCAAGTCTACCTTTTGCCTCTAAAGCAACTACAGACTATAACGGTGCTCAAACAGGTGTAATGCACGCCTGTGGACACGATACGCACATTGCTATGCTATTAGGTACAGCTAAAATTCTTGCAGAAAACAAAGATAAATTAACCGGTAAAGTTAAATTCATTTTCCAACCAGCTGAAGAAGGTGCTCCAGTTGGAGAGGAAGGCGGAGCAGAGTTAATGGTTAAAGAAGGGGTAATGAAATCACCAGATGTTGATGTTATTTTTGGTCTGCATATATGGTCAGACTTAGATGTTGGAAAAATTGATTACCGCGAAGGCGGCACATTAGCCGCGGTAGATACCTTTAAAATATTAGTGAAAGGTAAACAAGCTCACGGCGCCTATCCTTGGAAGAGTGTCGACCCTATTGTTACCTCTGCGCAAATTATCATGGGTTTACAAACCATAGTATCGCGCGAACTCGAACTTATTGAAGATGCTGGAGTTGTTACCGTTGGTAGTATTCATGGTGGCGTACGCAGCAATATTATTCCTAACGAAGTCGAGATCATTGGTACATTACGCTCTTTAAACCCACAAATGCGCGATCAAATTCGCGAGGCAGTTACACGAAAAGCTACATCAATTGCCGCCAGTATGAACGCAACAGTTGAAGTAACCGTGCCTTTTGGCGCTAATTACCCTGTAACGTATAACAAACCTGAGTTGATGCGTGAAATGCTACCGGGTCTACAAGCAGCACTAGGGTCTGAAAATGTTGTACAAGCAAAAGCACAAACGGGTGCTGAAGACTTTTCATTTTACCAAGAACAAGTTCCAGGGTTATTTTTAGGCGTTGGTGGTAAACCACTAGATGTGAAAAAAAGTGATGCTCCAGCTCATCACACTCCTGAATTTTTTGTTGATGAAAGTGGAATGCAAACGGGCATTAAAGCTATGGTTGGATTAACCATGGATTATATGGCTAAGCATTAGATTTTCTGCTGCTTATTTAATATTTAAAGCCGGCTTCGTTCTTATGACAAAATCGGCTTTAAATACTTCTTATAACTCTGCCAACTGCTGTTCCCTTTCTTTTTAATGCCCTGTCTTAATTGCACATCACTTAGTGTTGAGATAAAAGCAGATTCATTTTTTAACTCATAGCATTGTTTTTGCAAATCAAGCTGACAAAATTCAAGAATATTCTTTATTGCAGTTTCCGGGTTTTCTACTAAATCTTCATAGGCAATATTATGGATAAATTCAGGCATAATTGTTTGCCAATGTTCCATAATTATTTGGTATTGCTTTTGATATTCAGCAATTTCACTGAGTGAACAAAAGTAAGGCTCAAGTGCTTCAAAATTGTTGCGGAATATTGACCAACCGACATCTGTTTTATTACGAGTAATATGGATGACTTTGGCATGTGGCATAAGTTGTTTGATCAAACCAATCGATTGATAATTACTCGGCATTTTATCAATGATATTCTTTGCTTGTGGAGCAATACTCCGTATTTGTTTGAGATAATGTTCGCCAAGTAATGATTTGTGTTTATCATTAATTTGTTGGCAGGCGTGTGGAAACTCTTTACCTGTTATTTGGTACATACCATTAGCAATATCTTCAGCCATGAACGATAATTCACCGCCGGTACAGATTTCAGTATGGTTTGTTAATAACTGCTCTAATAAAGTTGAGCCTGACCGCGGTTGGCCAACAATAAATATTGGCGTAACTTTATCTTTAAATTCTTCAATCTTAATATCAGTCGATGGAGTGTTTAACAGCGTACGATCAAACACATTAACTATACTATTAAAAAAAGGCTTCATGTCTTCAACTCGAAAATTGATTTCAGCCAGTTGGATTTCATTCGCTTTATTAAAATATTTAAACGCTTGATCAAATTGTTTATTTCTATGATAAAGCTCAGCAAAACTATAACTTAAATTTGCTTTGTCTTTATTTGATAACTGTTGAGAGTTTGATGAAAGAATATCTATCATCTTTGTTATTAATTGTTTATATGAACTGTCGTTAAAAGAAATTTTCTGCATTCGTACTAACAAAGAGAACGCCTGAATATTTTCAGGTTCAACCTTTTGCAACTCAGTTATGTATCTCTCACTTTTATCAAAACTTCCGATTTCACAATAAAGTACAGCTAATTCAGCAAGAGTATTCACTAGAGTTTCGTTCAATCGATAAGCAGCTAGTAGCGCTTGTTCTGCTTTTTCAATTTGCATTAACTTTTTACAAGCTGTTGCTAGTGCCAAATAAATAGCCGGCTGATTGGTGCTGACTGATAAACAACGTACAAATAAATTATAGGCTTGTTGAAAACTATTTAATTGCAGTGCAACTTTTCCAAGACCAAACAATGCATTTATATCGGTTTTATTTTCGCCAAGTAATTGTTTATACACCTGCTCTGCTTTTTTAAACTGACCTTGCGAAAAATATTGATTGGCTAAAATAATCGATGACATAAACGGGAAAAAATTTATTAGAGGTATTATGAAATAAATAATGAATGAATTTGTATTTTGATGCAAGTAACAGAATTTGAACCATCCCTAGTAATTCTAAGTTAATTCATCCCTGAATTAAAAAGCCACATCAAGTGATGTGGCTTTAGTTTTCAAGTTCTAACTAAGTAATTAGAAGCTGTATGTTGCTTTTACGTAGTAGTAAGCACCATTGTAATCAAATGGACCACTTTCGTAATAAACACCACCAACAGCACCTTTAGTACCAGGCTTCAGCTCTTGAGCTTCTTGATCAAGAATGTTGTTAGCACCAGCAGTTAAGGTAATGCTGTCGTTAAGGAAGTAACTTGCTTCTGCATCAAACGTTACAGCAGAGTCTGCAGTTTCAGCACCCCAGTCTGATGTATCATCAGCATGAACAGCCCAGTACTCACCAAAGTAGTTAGCACGTAAGAACATGCTCATTGAATCCCAAGATTGAGATACTGTGAACGTACCACGGTGCTCTGGCATACCTTCTTCTAAACGACGAACTTTACCATCAGACGTTGTATCAGGATTGAATGAGTCAACTTCAGTTTGGTTGAAGTTGTACGCCATTGCTAAACCAGTTTCGCCGCCAAATAATGACATTGAATAGTTTGACACGATATCTAAACCAGAAGTTGTTGTATCAAAATCATTAGTGAAAAAAGTAACACCAGAAATTAATTCAGGATTTTGTACACCAAGTAATCTTAAGTCATCATAATCTTCTGCTAACACATCAACTTGGCTTGATTGTGCTAAACGATCAGTTACTTCAATTGAGTAAGCATCAACCGTTAAGAAGAAATCGCCATTTTGATAAACCATACCACCAGCAAAACTGGTCGATTCTTCAGGTGTTAATTCACTAGCACCGTAAAACGCAGCAAGCGGATCAGTAGCTGGCGCTAAAAATGTTTGAATTAAGTTACCCTCTACAATTGATGTTTGCGTATTTACAACGTTTGCTTGACCAACTGTAGGAGCACGGAAACCAGTACTGTGTGAAGCACGTAATGATAAATCATCAGTTAGTGCAAATTGTGCAGTTAATTTGTAATCAGTAGTCGTACCAAAGGTGTTGAAATCTTCATGACGCACAGCTGCACCTAACATTAAGCTTTCAGTAATGTATGCTTCAACATCAACATAAGCTGCAATATTACGTCGTACGTTTGTGCCTGCAGTTTCTGGACCAAAGCCTTTGAAACCATGTGAACCAATGTTAAAACCTTGGTCAGCATAAGGACCTGCTTTCCATGATGATTCTTCACCGGCTACGATTTCAAAAGATTCTTCACGCCATTCAATACCAGCAGCAAAGTTTAAATCTTCATATAAACCAATATCGATACCACGAACTAAATCGGCATTAAAGGTTTTTTCTAATTGAATGTACTTACCTGTTTCAAACGTTGTTGGAGTACTTAAACCTAAAGATGGGTTTAATGTGTTTGATAAATTAAATGATGATTCGTTACGACCAACCGAGCCGCTTAAATCGTACATCCAATCGGTTAGGAAACCAGATTTAATATCACCTTTAGTACCGATAGTTAATGAGGTATCAGTAATATTACCACCAAACGCAGGGGTGTAACCACCTGGTCTAACTTGGTTCATCGAGAAACAGTTCGGATCGGCAATCATATCCATATATGGCTGCGTATTAAGTACATTTCCTACGTTAGCTGGAACATTCGAAGGTGCAAGTGGTACAGCGGCTGTTGCATTTGAAAATGAACAACTTGGAACACCTGTTTCAGCTAAACCAACATCACCGACTAATAACGTTTCACCTTCATCGATTGAGTATACGTTACCGCGAGAGTGTGGGTTACGATAGTAGAAACCACCGGTTACATCACGCTCAGAGTAATTACCAAACATGTAAAATTCTTTGTCATCGCCTAAATCTAAGCCAACATTCGCAAAAATAGTAATATCGTCTTCAATTTCAGGATTACCCCAAATTTGTGCAGGGCTAATTACATCTGTGTTACCAGCATCAATTAAACCTTGAGCGTCTGGACGCTGTATACTTCGGCTTGTCGCATCAGCATTTTTCAATTGGAAACTAATGTTAACAAAACCATCATCGGTAAATGGTAAACCAACGTTACCGTCTATAATAGTTGCCGCGCCATCGCCTTCAGAAAATTCACCTGTTTTAACAGAGATAGAACCACCGTCTGCATCATCTTTTAAAACAAAGTTCATTACACCAGCAATAGCATCTGAACCATATTGTGCAGCAGCACCGTCACGAAGTACTTCTACTTGCTTCAATGCAACAGAAGGAATTACAGAGATATCTGGACCTTGTGCACCATCGTTAACACCACCACCTTGGAAGGCAATTACAGATGCACGGTGACGACGTTTGCCGTTAACAAGTACAAGAGTTGAATCTGATGGCAAACCACGCAGGTTAACTGGGCGGATAAGTGATGCTGCATCAGAGATAGGTTGAGCACGTGCAGCAAATGAAGGTACCGCACTTGCTAACATATCTAACATGTCAGTAGCGCCAGATTTACCTAATTCATCGCCACCAACAACATCAATTGGTACAGCTGAATCAGCTACAGAACGAGGTGCCGCACGGCTACCTACTACAACGATTTGCTCAATGTTTTCTTCGGCTATTGCTTCGCCTTCTTCGGCTGCATATGCAGACGTACCTACTAAAGCCATACCTATAGCTAAAGCTAAGGTTTTTACAGGAAAATTCCTAGACATTTGTTCACTCCCTAAGTGATCTTTTAATATTATTTTTATTTGGTCAATTTTATTTTATTTTATTTGACCGACGACCTTTTATATATGACCTAGCAACTGTTTACAAGCCATTAACGTATATTTTTGACTTTTGTGACAAATAAACTAGCAATGTCGATAATAGTTATTCAGTACATATTAATATCTATTTAACCATTTCACACTTATCAATAAATTAGCTCTATCTTTGTAACTATTTATTACACTTAGAGATATTTTGTAAGCTATCATCTAGTTATCTTACCTAAACAAAGAAACTCTCATGCCAGAAGTTTTGCAGCAATTTTCCGTTTTAATAACCAATAAAATATTCTTATCGGTATGTGTCGTTATAGGTATGCAATTTGTATCCCATCAAATTGTGAACTTTATCCGCCGTGGTAATGACTTTTTAAATGAGCGCCATAGAACTTGGATTTCACGTACAAAAAATATGACGGTGATGATCATTGCGGTGATGTTGCTTAGTTTATGGTGGGTAGAATTGGAAAAATTCGCTTTATCTATCGCCGCAGTTGCAGTAGCAATTGTAATTGCCTCAAAAGAATTAATATTGTGTCTTAGTGGTTCTATATTAAGAGCTACATCAAATGCTTTCGTTATTGGTGATTGGATCAGAGCGGGTGATAATTATGGGGAAGTAATCGAACACAACATTTTATCTACCGTGATACAAGAAATAGACTTTGCCAATAACAATTATAATTACACAGGCAAAACTGTCACGATACCTAACAGTCAATTTTTAACTGAAACAGTTAAAAACATGAATTTTATGAAACGCTATGTCTATCACACCTTTTCTATAACCACAGACCCAACAATTAATGCATTCGCTGCACGTGAACATATATTTACCAAAATGAATGAATATAGCCAAGATTTTTTAGAGATTGGCAGACGTTACAATAATGTAATTGAAAAACGCCTTGGTGTAGATTTACCCGGTGAAGAACCATATATTCGAATTACCACTACAGAACAGGGCAACTTTAATTTTACGATCATTTTATTTTGCCCAACAGAACAAGCAGTATCATTAGAACAAAGGATCACTCAAGACTATATGGAATTTCGTTTTCAACAAATTAATAACAAAACTTAAGCCATTACCCATGGCAATTCTAAGTTAATTATTCCCTGAATTAGAAAAAAAAAGCCAGTTGCAATTTACAACTGGCTTTCAACTTTGCTTTTTAAGCGACTATATTTTTAACCTTTAAAAGCGGTATGTTGCATTTAAGAAGTAAGAGCGACCTAGTAAGTCATATCCTGATGAAGTCACCATGTTACCGCGGTTAGAACCGGCAGAAATATCGACCAATTCAGGCTCTGTATCCATAACATTATTCATACCTAAGGTAACGGCAAAATCTTCGCCACTATAGGTTAATGAAGTATCAAAATACACCGCACTATCGGCATCACATACAGGGACTGTTTGCGGTTTGCCTACGAGTTCTTCGTTGGTTATAAACAAATCACAGTTGGCTGTTTCACGTACAGATTCTTCAGCTCCTGTGCTCGACATGTAGTTAGCAATTATCAACCAGTTCCAAGCACCACTTGTAAAATTAAAGGTAGACACTAAACGATGTTCAGGGGTACCAAAAGTTTCAAGTAGATCTATAGCCTCTTCGCCTTTAAAGATGGTTAACTCACGTTCTGTTTGTAGCGTATATTGGTTACTCCAGGAAAACTCAACTGCAGAGCCAAATACATCACCTAATGTCGTGCCAAATTGCGTATTAACATCAACACCTTTTGACGTTTCTTCACCAATATTTAAGAACGAATTATCGACAAGTGTTGGGAAATTTAATGCAGCAGGTTTGCTGCCTTGCTCACGTTCAATTCGCGGACAGAAAGGACTGTCCATATTTTCTGCATCAAAACAACGTTTCAGGATTGTTGCAGCATCTATTGTACGAATAGTATCTTCAACTTCTAAACTCCAGTAAGTCACACCTATGTTTAGATCAAAACCATCAAAATCTGGCGTCCATTTTAATGACGCGGTAATATTCTCAGACGTTTCTGGTTTTAGATCTTGTGCATTACCACTGGCTGAGGTTGGAATGGTTGGTACACCACTTAAACCGATTTGCGTCCAGTCGGCACCTTGCGCATCACAATTGGCTAAGATGGTCGCAGAGCGATTTTCTTTGCTTGGATCGTAGGCACTATTGGTTTGCATGTCTTCAGTCACAGCACATGGATCGGCACTACCGGATACACCGCCAAATTGATCCGCTAAAAATTGTTCTCGTAAATTAGGTGCTCTAAATGATGTACCATATGAACCCGATACCAACCACGCTTCTGTTGGCATATAGGTAACACGACCACGATAGGTAGTTTCATTGCCAAAGTTAGACTCGTCGGTATATCGTACAGCCGCTTCTACTTCTAACAATTCTGCCCAATTTGCATTGGTAATAATTGGCATTGAAACTTCAGCGAATACATCGGTAACCGTACGAGAACCTACTGTTGGTCCTTCAGTTAACGGGTTCTCTGCAGCAACTAAGCCGGTAGAACCAAGCATATCACCTTCAGATTGAATTCTATCTTTCCTAACTTCAAAACCTAAAGCGATTGTTGTTGCTCCACCTGAATCAAAATCAAACAATTCACCTGTAGCAAATGCCGAAGCCATTGATTGTTCAACTGTGGTAGAGTTCATTCGCGTGCCAATAAGGAAATCTTTCTCTGCTTGAGTAGCAAAGGTACCACCACCATATTCACCCCCGGTAAAAATCGAGTCGGCAAAAAAGTTAACCGGCACACATTCATTCGCAGTAATAAAGCCAAGACCAGCGGGTGCGCTAACACCACAAATTGGGTTACCATCAACATCTAAACGCAAAGTACCTAACGTTAACGCCAAGTTAGATTCATTCATGACTGGTTGATCTTGTTTACCAACACCACGGTCGTAAGAAACAAACATTTCATAAGACCAACCATTTTTTTCTAGCCAGTCACTGGTAAATTCACCGCGCAAACCGGTAACAAAACGGAAATGGTTCAACTCAACATCACGCTCTTGAGGCAAATCTTCTAACGTTAAAATGTTAGACACTTCTTCTGAGAATGGGCTTAACGGGTTATCTACGAGTATCGGCGCACCAGTACCATCGACAATGATATTGCCATTGGCGTCTTCCTGCGGGATCGTTGGAGCGACGCCCGGAAATATTTGCTCGGTTGAAGCGAGACTGGTTAAATGACGATGGAAAAAATAACTTTCATAGAAAATTTCTTCTTCTCCGCCCCATAAATCTGGCGAATATGAACCATTAACGGCAACCGAAAATCGGGTCATTGGTGATATTAAGTCGGCTTCCATGCGATCGACACCATCATGGTGTTGATCAGAAAATATGCGGCGGTTACGTTGATTGGCACTGGTAATTGCCACATTTGGATCAGAAGGAATAGGTAAGTTTAGTGCGGAACTAAAGCCAGGCACACCAATATCTGTCATTCCTGGTGTATAGAAAATAGCAATATCATCAGTTAAACCTGCAGTAATATTACCAGTAAGATCTAACATGGTATTATCCCAGAAACGACTGGAACAGACTGAGGTTTTTTGACCATCGTCATGTCTAAATATTTTTTTAATACAGTTAGTCCGATCTTTTACTGCGACACGTTCACGCTCATAATAAGATGCAGAAAAGGCAAACTTGGCCTTTTTACCTTCAAAACCAGTGATAAAAGAGAAATCTTTCTCTTCACCACCACCATCAGCGGTATCTGAAACACTACCTGAGACTTCAAAGCCATCAAAGCTTTCTTTTAATATAACGTTAATAACACCAGCAACTGCATCTGCACCATAAATAGAAGAAGCACCTTCGGTGATGACCTCTACCCGGTCGACCATATTAACAGGGATTAAACTTAAATCAGGTTGCGAAGGTGCACCACGCACACCAGAAGAACCAAGACGACGGCCATTAATTAATATTAACGTTCGCTCTGGTCCTAAACCGCGCAAACCAATGTTCGAAGAACCGACACCACCACTTGGCGGTGGCTCAGAAGCATTTGAGTTACCTGAGTTAGAGTTAAAGGAACTATCGAATTGTTTACCATTCACCATAGAAGTATTTTGCAATAATTCAGCTACCGTACGCACGCCAGATTTTAAGGCATCTTCACCTTTAATAACATGAATGGGAGCGGCATCTGAAAATTCGGCTTTTTTAAGGCGGGAACCGGTTACGGTAATTCGTTCAACGTCTTCTTCTTCTGCGGTTACTTCTTCGGCTGCTATTGCAGCTTGGCTACTTAGTGCGATAGATACAGCTATCCCTAAGCTTCCTAAATTAAACTTATAAGACATAATATTTTTCCCTGTTGTATAGTTATTTTTATATTTTATTTATATTTTGTAACTACTTGCTTTAATTATATTAATTAAAGCTACATATATAGGTATACTCTACAATTTGATATTTACAACTTATTAACATCTCTTGTTACATTTCTGTTTATCAATAGAAACAGCTTTTACTTGAAAAAAACTCCCTAACCTGTAGAGTTCAGCCTAATTTACGTGTAAACAAGTTTTTACAGTAACTCTCGAATTATTGACTCAGCTTTTTCAATTTTAGAAGCTAAATTTGAAATAACTCAACATAAAATCATTAGTCAAAAATAAAAATTTAAAATTATTTTTAACTTTTTATATTAAAAAATCATTTTCGCCCAACTTTTTAGTTGAATATAAATTTAGTTATTTTGCGTAACTATTTCCGTATAGATGGCTACGCGTCTTTGTACAAAAAAACAACTATAAAAACAAAATCTATATAAAACAAAACAGTGCAAACTTAATTGCTAAAAAGTGCAACTTTCGCCTTATGAATACCTAATAAAACTACGTAAAATCAGCATATTACAATTAGTTATAAGCAGAAACTTTTTGTTCTACCTTAGCCCCTAATATTTATTTTTTTTGGCCCTACACTGAAATGGTTCAAAAATTCCGTTAACAAAACTTTAACAATAAACGGGATAGATATATTTTCAGATATATCACTTATAAAAATTATAATTAATTGGGAGTAACACATTGAAATTATCTAATTTCTTAACCTCAGCTATCGCTATTTCTGTAGCAACAGCTTTTACTGCACATGCAGCTGACGACCGATACATCATTCAAGTAGACAACAACAAAAAAGGTGTGGTGAAAGCACTTGCTAAAAAACTTGGTGGTGAATTACATGTAGATGCAAATGGCTTTATTGCCGCATCATTTAAAGGTAAAGATTTGGCCAGTGTAAAGGGATTATTAAATAATCCGCACGTTAAATTGGTTGAAGAAGATCAACGTCGTATGCCTTTATCAGCTTATGCTGACGATGGTGGTAACGCGATGACAGAGCAACTTACACCATATGCTGTGTACCAATCACAAGCAAATCAAGTGACCTTTAATAGCCAAGCAGGTATGAAAGTTTGTATTATTGATTCAGGATTGGATCGCTCAAACCAGGATTTTGTTTGGGGTAACATCACTGGTGATAACGATAGCGGTACAGGTAATTGGGATGAAAATGGTGGTCCACATGGTACACATGTTGCGGGAACTGTTGCCGCTGCCGATAATAATGTGGGTGTTGTTGGTATGGCTCCAGGTGTCGATTTGCACATCATCAAAGTGTTTAATGCAGATGGTTGGGGTTATTCATCAGATTTAGCGCAAGCGGCAAACTTATGTGCAGGTGCAGGTGCTAACATCATCTCAATGAGTTTAGGTGGTGGCGGTTCAAATAATACCGAATCAAACGCTTTTGCCAATTTTGTTACTAACGGTGGTTTAGTCGTTGCCGCAGCAGGTAATGATGGTAATAACGTGCGTTCATATCCTGCTGGCTATGAATCAGTAATGATGATTGGTGCGAATGATGCCGATAACCAAATTGCAGATTTCTCACAATTTCCTAGCTGTACTTCTGGACGCGGTAAAAAAGCGACAAGCAATGAAAACATTTGTGTCGAAGTTACTGCTGGCGGTGTAGATACTTTATCTACTTACCCTGCTGGCATGGCAACTAGTGCAAACCTTACAGCCGATGACGCTTCTTTTGCATCTTCAGCAATGGAGAACTCTGGTTCAGCCGCTGGTAATACATATTATATGGGAACTGGTGAAGCTACTGATGGTGGCGCTAACGGTAATATTTGTATGATTGATCGCGGTGCGATTTCATTCCATGACAAAGTGCTAAACTGCGAAAACTCTGGTGGTATTGGTGCAATAATCATTAATAATGAAGCTGGTATGTTATACGGCACATTAGGTGATACCAATGCAACAACAATTCCAGCAATTGGGGCCGCATATGAAGACAGAACAGCTTTATTAGCAGCCAACTCTGCTGACATATCTATTGGCACAAGTAATTATGGTTATATGAGCGGTACTTCGATGGCCACTCCTGCAGTATCTGGCCTTGCTGCGTTAGTTTGGTCAAACCATAGCGAGTGTTCTGGTACTGATATTCGTAATGCTCTTAAAGCAACGGCTGAAGATGCTGGCGCTACAGGAAAGGACGTTTACTTTGGTCATGGTATCGTTAAAGCCGCTGCTGCTGACGCGTATTTAACAACGAATGGTTGTGGTACTACTCCAGATCCAGAGCCAGAGCCAGAACCAGAGCCGTGTAAAGGTAATGGACCTAGATGTCGTTAATCTTGGTTAACAAGGTTTAAAGGGACAAGTTACAAATCTATCGCCGTCCGTGGCGATTTTCTTTCCTTCTTCCTTGAAGTAAACAAGCCGGCTCATCGCCGGCTTTTTATAACGTATTTTAGGAAGAAGCATTAAAATTATACCCGCTTACTTCCCATCAAAAGCAGTTGGTTAGCCTTTGCTGTTTTTTTAATAAAATCCCATAACATTTCTACTCGCGCAATCCGTTTTCTGTCCGCTTGCGCCATCAAATAAAACTGCCGTACAATATCAATTTCATCGTCCAGCAGTGGTTTTAATTCAGGATCCAAATCCGCCATAAAACACGGTAATACCGCAATACCTAAACCACTTTTTACCGCTAAGTACTGACTGATAACACTAGAGCTTTTTAGTATTGGCACAACATCAGGGGCTAAATCTTTAACATGCGATACTTGATCACTAAAATCAAGATGCTCAACGTAAGCTATCCAGCTTTGCTGATTCAAATCTGATTTTTTAGTGATCGGGTTATTTCTTAAATAAATATTGCTGGCATATAGCTTTAAACGATAATCACAGAGTTTAGTTACTACCATAGAGGTTTTATCTGGTTTACCAACATTAATTGCAATGTCAGCTTCATAACGAGTAAGGTTCACCTGCCTGGAAAAGGTAAGAATATCGACATTGATTTTTGGTGCTAAATTGGCAAATTCTCGCATTTTAGTCGCCAGAAAAAAACTCCCAAAAGCTTCCGTAGTACCAAGGCGAACATTACCCGAATCGCCTTTATTGATACCTTGCAATGATGCAACCGAAGATTGCAGGTTTTGCTCCATACGCTTGGCAGTTTGCATTAATTGTTGACCTTCAACAGTTAATAAATGGCCTTCTGCCCCTCGCTCAAATAAGCTTACTTCTAGTGATTTTTCTAGATAATGCAAGCGTCTGGAGACTGTTGATGAGTCTACTTTTAGGTTTCTAGCAGCCAATGCAAGCTTGCCAGTTCGGGCAACTTGTAAGAATACTTTTATATCGTCCCAATTCATTAAATATCAATCCGGTTAAGTTTTTACTATAACAGTGTAACAAAGCAAAAACCTATCGTCTTGCATATTTGCAACAAGACCTTGCATCTATAGCCTTGTTAACGTTTAGGTAAGCGTCTATCCTAAGCACAATTATAAAGCCAAGGCATAAGAGCAATGGCAGTTAACACATACGGTAAAAGGAAGCGAGCAATGTCAATTCGTCAAATTCCACTAATTATTGGTGGTGAAAAAGTTACTTCACAATCTGAACAGTGGCTAGATGTATTAAACCCAGCAACACAAGAAGTTGTAGCACAAGTGCCAATGGCAACACTTGAAGAAGTGGATGCTGCTATTGAAAGTGCTGAACAAGCATTTAAAACTTGGAGCAAGGTTTCAATAACAAAACGTATGCGCATTATGCTTAAGTACCAACAGTTGCTTGAAGCTAATACCGTTGAAATTGCAAAATTAATCACTCTTGAGCATGGTAAAACATTACCTGATGCCGAAGGTGAAGTTGGTCGTGCTTTAGAAGCTGTCGAAAATGCCTGTTCAATTACTCGTTTGCAACTTGGTGAAATGGCTAACAATGCTGCAACTGGTGTTGATGTTTATACAATAAACAAACCGCTGGGTGTTGGTGCTGGCATAACCGCATTTAATTTCCCGGTAATGTTACCTGCCTTTATGTTTCCTGCAGCAATTGCTTGTGGTAACACATTTGTATTAAAGCCTTCAGAGCAAGATCCTTCTTCAACTATGTTAATGGTTGAGCTTGCACTAGAAGCGGGTGTCCCAGCGGGCGTTCTTAACGTTGTTCACGGTGGACCTGATGTTGTTAACCGCATTATCGAACATGATGCTGTTAAAGCGGTTTCATTTATTGGTTCTACCGGTGTTGGTACTCATGTTTATAACCACGCGAGTAAGCATGGTAAACGTGCACAATGTATGATGGGCGCTAAAAACCATATGGTTATCATGCCAGATGCAAATAAAGACCGTGCAATTAACGATTTACTAGGTTCAGCCTTTGGTGCAGCCGGTCAACGTTGTATGGCTAACCCGGTAACGATTTTAGTTGGTGAAGCTCGCAACTGGTTACCTGAAATTGCTGAACGTGCTAAAACTATGGTAATTGATGCGGGTACAAACCGTGAAGCTGATTTAGGTCCTGTTGTTTCACCACAAGCAAAACAACGCATTATCAAGCTACTTGATTCTGGTGTTGAACAAGGCGCTAATCTATTAGTTGATGGTCGTAATGTTGTTGTACCGGGTTATGAAAATGGTAACTTTGTTGGTCCAACTATGTTTTCTGGCGTAACTACTGATATGGACATTTATACACAAGAAATATTTGGTCCGGCTTTATGTGTTTTAGAGGTTGAAACATTAGACGAAGCTATCGCAATTATTAATGCCAATCCTAATGGTAACGGAACTTCAATATTTACGTCTTCAGGTTATGTTGCACGTAAATATGAAAATGATATTGATGTTGGCCAAATTGGTATCAATGTACCAATTCCTGTACCAGTAGCATTTTTCTCTTTCACTGGTTCTCGTGCATCAAAGTTAGGTGATTTAGGTCCTAACGGAAAGCAGGTAATTCAATTTTGGACACAAACTAAATCAGTAACTGCTCGCTGGTTTGAACCGGATCACGTTGAAGGTGAAAAAGTTCATACAACTATCAGCCTTTAATAACTTTAAAGATTGAATTACAAATCTACTGCCATGATTTACACGATGTAATGAATGCAGTGTTCACATGGATGTGAAAGAACTGTCCATGGCGATTTGCATTCCTTCATCCTTGAAGTAAAAAACGCCGCATTATTTGCGGCGTTTTTGATCTAAGCATTAAAGCTGTATGGCTGTAAAGCTGCACAATTCAAACCTTATGCCTTACATCCTTGAATCCTTGAATCCTTGAATTCTTGAATTCTTGAATTCTTTTAACCTTGAAGCTATTGTTTCATCCGTAAATCTTTGCTGCTTCTATTGTATTTTTTAATAAACAAGCAATAGTCATTGGGCCTACTCCACCAGGTACGGGTGTGATGCCGCCAGCAACTGCTGAAACGTCATCAAAATCAACATCACCAACCAATTTATTTTTACCATCACGTTCAATACGGTTAATGCCCACATCAATCACAGTGGCACCAGGTTTGACCCAATCAGCTTTCACCATTTCAGGGCGACCAACAGCAGCAACTAATATGTCTGCCTGACGGCACATGCTAGGTAGATTTTGCGTACGAGAGTGAGCAATAGTTACCGTACAGTTTTCTTGTAAAAATAAAATACTTACCGGTTTACCAACTATATTTGAACGGCCAATAATTACCGCATGCTTACCTGATAAATCATCACCTAAATGGCGTTTGGCTAAAATAACACACCCCTGAGGAGTGCATGGTACTAACGCACCTTTTTCACCATTTAATAAACGGCCAGAATTCATCGCATGAAAGCCATCAACATCTTTTTCAGGCTTGATTGTTGCAATAATCTTTTCTTCATTAATATGCTTTGGCAGAGGCAACTGCACTAAAATGCCATGTACATTCTCATCGTTGTTAAGCTTGGCAAGAGTTGCTAACAGAGCTTCTTCAGTAGTGTCCTCATCAAGGCGGATCTCATCTGAAATCATGCCTACTTCACGGGTTTGTTTTACTTTGTTACGAACATAAACTTGGCTAGCAGGATCATCACCAACTAAAACAACCGTTAAGCCTGGAGTAATGCCTCTTTCAGCTTTAAGACTTTCGACTTCTTTTGTTAACTTGACTCTAAGATCAGCCGCGGCTTGTTTACCATCAATGTTCATTTTCAACTCCTAAATAATTGCGTAATTAATACACGTTTTGATTGTTAAATAGCAAATCGATTAAGTTAACTGCTACTCAGAGGGAATAAATTTAATCGAATTGGTGCAAGTGATAAATTAACAATTTGCGCAGCATTAGACCAGTTGAAACTTAAGTCTAAAACAACAAAACCCAAGTCAGTTATGATCGAATGTTTAGAATAACCCCAAGAAACTTTCTATTTTGACGTTGTTTCGACCGGAATTTTTCGCTTTATATAGACATAAGTCTGCGACCTTTATCCAATCTTTGACCTCTTCGCTAAAAGTAGCTGGTGCTATAATTGCTCCAAAACTTGCTGTTAATTTAAAACCTTCATGTTTTTGGTTATACATAATGGTGCTGGCAATTGTTTTTCGTAGTTTCTCGAGTTTATAGTCGAGATTTTTCTCAGAAATTTGATTAATTACAAGTATGAATTCTTCGCCGCCATAGCGAGCAATTAGATCAGTACTTCTAGAAAATTCTTTCATTAAAATTGAAGCAAGTATTTTCAAACATTCATCACCAATTAAATGGCCATGAATATCATTCACCTTCTTAAACTTATCTATATCCAGTATCACGACTGCTAAGTTATTATTACTTCGCAATGCCATTTTTTGAAATAAACCAAAATGTTCATCAAAATAGCGGCGATTATATATCTGCGTCAAACCATCTTTTTGAGCAAGTTGAGTAAGTTTTTCATTAGCAACTTGTAATTCATTAGTACGTTGTTCGACTTCTTTTTCCAATTTGTTCTGGTAGTTATTAATTTCATTTTTATTACGCTGCAGTTCATCATACAGAATGACAATTTCCTTCGCTGAATTTGAATATAAAGGTCGGAATATAAAACCATTGTCTACTTCAAAACTCTGCAATTGTTTAATAATAAAGTTTAATGGTTTGGTAATTTGCTCACCTATTCTCTGCGCTAAACTAATTGAAATTAAAAATGCGAGAAAGAGTAAATTAAATATCAATAAATACTCACGTTCAACAGTATTGATGACTTTGTTTGAATCAAGTAACACATAAATGTTCCAACCATTTTTAAGCAAATCTTGCGTTAAAAAGTAATCTAAATGTTCTTCTGTGTTTTGATTGAACAATTCGACTAAGCCGGTATTTTTAAAGGTTAAATCCCTTTTATCTTGATAGTTAAATGGCTTTTTAACATCAAGGTTTAGCTTAGAAGATGCATAAATAATATGATTATTTTGCCCGGTTATCACATAAGATATTTCATTAACTAAATTATCGGGAATGATGCGTTCAAACTTTGTTAAGTTAAGTGATCCTTGAACAATGCCACTTTTAGATTCTTCATTTTGAAAGTAAAACGATTTGCTGATAGAAACAATTGTATCTTGGCCAAACCCCTTTCCTTCTATTGCTTCTGAAACATAAACATCATCAGTTCCAATACTTACTTGAAAATATTTGCGAAAGTTCACGTTAGGTATTTTATTTTGATCTTTTAACTGCGCTAGCATAGTTAATGGTGACATAGCAGTAACATTACCTTCGTTATTGCTAATAAACATAGTTCGAAACTCTGGATATAAATCATGATATTCC
Organism: Thalassotalea psychrophila; assembly: GCF_031583595.1. NCBI lineage: Bacteria > Pseudomonadati > Pseudomonadota > Gammaproteobacteria > Alteromonadales > Colwelliaceae > Thalassotalea > Thalassotalea psychrophila. Next base: position 953,964 of record NZ_CP134145.1, on the reverse strand, counting down.
GATAAAAAGTGTTGTTGCACAGCATTATCCTTGTGTTGCAAGGATAAGTTGTTTGCGGCATTTTCAATCACTTGTTCATATTTTTCAATAAATCTATTAGCAGATAATTTTAAATATTGCTTATGTTCTCCAATACTTTTTTCGAGTATCTCGTGTTGGCTATTGATCACACTATGAGTAACAAAAATTGAAGTCGCCATAATAGAGAATGTAATAATAAGAGTTGTTGCATATACTAATTGCGCTTTAAAAGAGCGTAAAACTCTAGGCTGTTGTCTGTATTTAAAAGCAAACGTCTTAGGAAAAAAATATACAATTAACCCAGCCAAACACGTATAAACCAAGCCGTTGAATGCTTGCTTTGTGATGGTTAACAAAAATAATTGTTCAGGCATGTCGCTAAGCTGATTTAACACTAAAGCAGTTAATGGCATACCTATTACTATCCAATATAATAGATCTGCATAAAGTACATACCAGCCGCGCTTTCTCAATAGAGCTATAAATACTGCTTCGAAACCATAAATTATGTAACCAAACGGATGCGCAAAAGAAATAACAAATGCGGTCGCAACTATCATTGCCGACAATAAGCTATATAGAACCCCAAATCGCATAGCAATGATAACAAAGGCTACATTACCTAAAATTAAATGGATATTTGAGAATAATGGGATGGGATATAAATTTAGCAAAAAACCAACAGCAGAAATAACCAAAACGCATAGTAATGGTTTAAATTGCTCTTTAAAGTATTTAAATGAGGTATTCAGCATTTTTTTTGTTTTATTATTCTATTTATTTTCAATGATTTACACATTAATTAATAACATAGCAGAAAAATAATGGTTGTTAAACACCCGTAACCACTGAAAGTGCGGGATTTTAGTTGTTATTAAAATTTATATTTTTCAACTACTCATAAACTATAATTAATTGTTTATAATAAGAAAGTTACGTTCGAATCACGTTAATATGCATTTATACTGAAAATAAAAGGAAAATAATTGGCTAATAAAATAATAATAGCAATGTTTCTTGGCCTTCTTATAGGCTTTACCACACAATTCACTTTACCCATAGTTGACTTAACCGGGCAAGGATTTGTGATGTTAATGCAGATGACTGCATTACCCTATATTTCTGTATCTTTAATATATGGCATTGGCAGTATGAGTCGCAAACAAGGAAAACAGTTAGTTAAATTTGGCGGTTCAACATTACTTATTTTATCAAGTATCGTGCTGCTCTTTATTGGTTTATCACCCTTAGCTTTTCCAGATTGGAGTGCAGCTGCTTTTTATAGTGCTTCTAATCAAGTTTCAATAAGTGAACAAAACATCCTAGAACTATTTCTGCCGGCAAACCCTTTTAATGCTTATGCGCAAGCAATAATTCCTGCGGTAGTGATATTTAGTATATTCATTGGTCTTGGGTTTATCGGATTAGAAAACAAAAGACGTACATTATATATATTTAAAGACTTACGAGAAGCTCTAACATTGGTCACTAACTTCGTAATGAAGTTTGCTCCAATAGGCGTTTTTGCTATTGCTCTACAAGCGTCTGCTACAATAAAACCCGATGAATTAGACGGGTTGATGATTTATATAGCTACCTCTGCATGTGTTGTTTTACTCCTTAGCTTTGTCGTATTGCCATTATTAGTTGCCATCATTACGCCATTAACATACAAACAAGTGGTTTTGACCGCAAAAGATGCTCTTATAACCGCCTTCGCTACGGGCAGCATTTTTATCGTATTGCCATTAATTGCACAAAGCGTGAAAAGACAACTATTTGATTACGCTAAAATGCATAATGATGCAAAGCGTATACCTTCAGTTATCGTCCCCATTTCTTTTAGTCTACCCATTGGCGGTAAATTACTGGCTATTTTATTTGTCTTATTTGCGGGATGGTTTTCTGGCGAGTCGGTACATGTAACAGACTACCCTGGTTTGATGATTTTCGCGGTTATGCAACTATTTGGTTCAAGTATGATAGCGGTGCCTAATCTACTCGACAGCGTTAATATATCGGCAAGTATGTTTGACTTGTTTATAGTTGCAGAGCAGTTAGTTATTTCCCGTTTAGGGGCGCTGTTATCTGTGATGTTTATTACTGTTATGAGTTTATTGGTTACCTTACTAGTGATGAATAAGGTCAAATTTTATATTAAACCATTCGCTATTTTAGCCGCAGCTACGCCCATTGCTACAGCGTTAATTTTTTTATTACTAAGCGTAACCTTTAATTCAATTAGTCACCCGTATCAAGGCTACGAAAAATTCATCAATCGAGATCTTTTATTACCTGCGGCTGAATCTAGATATTTAAAAGAGCCTGCAGTTATTTCAGGCCCTTTCGGAAAACGCTCTCAAACGCTTGATAAAATTAAGCAACTTGGCATTATTCGCATGGGCTATTACCGTGATTCACTCCCTTACGCTTTTCAAAATAAAGACGGTAAGTTAGTCGGTTTGGACATAGAGCTAGGCCATTTATTGGCACAAGAACTTGGAGTTAGCATAGAGTTTGTTCTTATTTATCGTAATCAAACTAAGCAATTATTATCTAATGGCTATTTAGATATTGTCTCTGGAATTCCGGTCACGCCCGAAAGTTTATTAGAATATAGCTTAACCTCTCCGTATACAGCTGAGCCCTTTTCATTCTTAGTTAGAGATACAGATAGACGAAAATTTACCTTTTGGCGAGATATTATTGATAATAAGACGTTAACAATAGGTATTCCTGAAGCTTACTTCTATGAACAATCAATTCAAAAAAATATGCCTAATAACAAAGTTTGGGAGTTGTCGACTCCAAGGCTGATGTTCAAAGAACAAGGAGAAAGCATTGATGCAATGATGTATGGTGCTGCAGGGGCTTCAGCCTGGACCTTGTTATATCCAGATTATGCTGTTGTTATGCCTAAGCCTATTGCTCCTGCCATTGACATCGCTTTTCCTGTTGCCACTGGTGATTTGGCTTTTGAACGATTTATTAGTCATTGGATAGCGATGAAAAAACGTAGCAAAACCATAGATGCATTATTTAAATATTGGATTGAAAACGAAGAGCCAAGTATATATATAAAATGAGGATTTAGTCGAAATAACGAAATTTGTTACATAATGGCTATTTCAATTTATAATGAATCATTATACATTAACAAAAAAGCACCATTGCAAGGATAAAACATGCAAATTAAAGACTGGGCAGATGAATTATTTGAAGTATTCGATGAAGATAAAGACGGTGTAATTAATCGCTCTGAGTTTGTTGAATTAATTGACTGTCTGTTAAAAGAAAAAGGTATTCGCATGTGCGAAACTATATTCCACAAGTTTGATAAGAATCACGATAATTCAATTTCTAAAGATGAATTAATCGAAATGCTCATAGATTTAGCGTTATAAGAACTCATCAGAAAAATACATAGCCAATAGGTCTCTATTGGCTTTACTCATTACCACAGAATGAATAACGACTATACCAATGTGGAAATCCCGATAAACAATTCGCTACCTCACCTAAACCTTGCCACATATAAAACCAATACACCACAAAACCAATAAAACCAAAATATTGATACCAAGCATAATATTTAACCTGTCTAGATGGTATTGGTATAATTAATTCACGTTTGAAGCACTTATAATGAAGATAATTTAATGGCACATAGTAGAGTTGATAAATAAAAGGAATGCTTAAAAGAACAAAAATGGCATTGTATATAGATAAATATAAGCCCAACATGAATAATAAGAAGACCAATAAACCATAGCGTATTTTAGTAAACAGCAAACAAATACCTTTTAGTAATAATACCAATTACATTTAAAGTTAGGAAAGTTTTGTTGTGTTGTAAACTGTTTAAACGAAAAAAGCCCAATCATAAGATTGGGCTTTCGAAATATGGTGCCCCGACCCGGATTTGAACCAGGGACACGCGGATTTTCAATCCGCTGCTCTACCAACTGAGCTATCGGGGCTTTCAATGAAAAATTAAATGTTTTTCCTGAAAGAGCGCGTATGATATAGCGCATTTAGCAGCTTATCAACTAATTTTTAGATAATAATTTGCGCTTGCTTATTATTCAAACGAAGCGTTGTTATATTGATCTACTTTAAGACTATAATTCGAAATCGCCAAAATCATCTTCATCAATTGCACTGCAAATTCTGTTATCTGGCTGAGGATCTAATAAGGAGGGTTGTACAATAAGTGGAACTGGCTCTTCAACTTTAACTTTTGCCGGTGCTGTGCGACGTTTTTCCCTTTGTATGCATAATTTTATCACTCGTTGTTTTTCTGAATTATTCAATTCTTTCCAACCAAAGCGCTCTTCTCTTGAACGAAAGCACCCCTGACAATATCCTTTATCATCAGATTTGCAAACGCCACGACATGGGCTTGGTACGTCAAAAAAATCGAGTTGCAGATCTTGCATTAATAACCTTTACTGCTAATTCATTTAAACAAGCTTACTATTTACAGCACTCTTAATAAGTGTACGTTAAATATTATAGCATTCCCCGAAACGAATCAATTTTAAGCCATAATTCACAAGGATGTGATGGAGGGGTCCATGGCAAGTCGACATTCCATCTTCCCTGATATGAGTCGACTTTATTGCCATCCATAGCAAGTCGACATTCCATCTTCCCTGATATGAGTCGACTTTATTGCCATCCATGGCAAGTCGACATTCCATCTTCCCTGATATGAGTCGACTTTATTGCCATCCATGGCAAGTCGACATTCCATCTTCCCTGATGTAAAAAAAGGGGCAATAATAGCCCCTTTAAGATTGTTCAAACTCAGTCAACAACAAGCTTTAATCAAGCTTGTCTGAGGCTACATGGTAGCTTGGATCTTCAATATAGTTAACTTCTACCAAGTCACCTGCTTTAGTCAATAAAGTGCGACATTCAGGGCTTAAATGGCGAAGATGTAGCGTTTTGCCGCGGCTCTTATAACGTTCAGCTAAAGTATCTATAGCTTCAAGAGCAGAATGATCAGCAACACGAGAATTCTTAAATTCAACGATGACATCTTGGCTATCATTTTGAGGTTCAAATTGCTCTAAAAAGCTAGTTATCGCACCAAAGAAGATAGGACCATTAACTTCATAAATGGTTGAGCCATTCTCGTCGATAGAGCGATTTACAATAACGTGTTTTGCATGTTGCCATGCAAACACTAAAGCAGAAACTATAACACCAACAATAACCGCTATAGCTAAATCGGATATTACTGTAACACCCGATACTAAAATAATAACGAACGCATCAGCTTTTGGGATTTTGCCCATAATACGTAAACTAGACCATTCAAAAGTACCAATAACAACAATAAACATAACTCCTACCAATGCGGCAAGTGGGATTATTTCAATTAGACCAGAGGCAAATAATATAAAGCCTAATAATGCTAATGCAGCAGTAATACCAGAAGCACGACCTCGCCCACCAGAGTTTACGTTGATCATTGACTGGCCAATCATTGCACAACCGCCCATACCACCAAAGAAGCCATTAACCGTATTTGCTGCACCCTGTGCAACACATTCACGGTTCGCTTGACCATGTGTTTCTGTAAGTTCATCAATTAAAGTAAGAGTTAATAATGATTCAATTAAGCCAATCGCCGCCAACACTAAAGCAAATGGTAAAATAATCATTAACGTTTCAAAATTAAAAGGTACTGATGGAATAGCAAAACTAGGTAAACCGCCTGCTAAGGTACTAGCTGAATCACCCGTCATATCACGTACATAATCAATAACCGTACGAGAATCTATATCCGTAAATAATACAATTGCAGTAACAACGATAATTGCCACTAAAGACGATGGAACCGCTTTAGTTATCTTAGGTAAAAAATGAATGATTGCCATAGTTAAAGCGATTAAACCCACCATAGTGTACATAGCAGAACCTGTCATCCACTCTAGCTCACCTGCGGCATTTGTTACTTTAAACTGACCAAGTTGGGCAAGAAAAATTACAATCGCCAAGCCGTTTACAAAACCAAGCATCACCGGATGTGGCACAAGGCGAATAAATTTACCTAGTTTAAATACCCCAAAAAATATTTGGAAAATACCGGTGAGCACCACGGCGGCAAATAAATATTGCACCCCATGCAATGCTACCAATGACACCATTACTACGGCCATTGCACCTGTTGCACCAGAAATCATACCCGGACGCCCACCAAAGGCAGAGGTAATTAAACCAACCATAAAGGCGGCGTATAGTCCCACTAAAGGGTCAACACCAGCGACAAAGGCAAATGCCACGGCTTCTGGTACGAGTGCTAAAGCAACGGTTAAACCTGACAAAACATCATTTTTCAGGCTAGTTACTTTACTTGCATGTAATTCAAACATTATAAACTCACGGTTGTGAAAGTAGGTATTAAGACCATAAATATAGCCCTAAAACAGAAAACTTGAGTAAAACATTGTTCTTTAAAAGAAAGTTAAAAATATCAATATTAAAGTTTTTACTCAAAAAATAGTGGCGAGATGTTAAAGATTAATGACGATTTTGTCAATAAAACAGCAAGAAATGAGCAATAAATCCTTTAAAATCGATTTATACCAATTCTCGCTGAGAGGAAAACTTACTAGGTTGTGTTTATAGGTGAGCCTTGATCAAATCAACTATCGCTGAAATATGATCATCTCGGTCGTTTAAAGCATTTATGTAGTTAAATTGTTCTCCGCCAGCATCAATAAATACTTTTCGGCTTTCTACTTCTAACTCTTCTAATGTTTCTAAACAATCAACGCTAAATGCAGGACTGATGACAGCGACTTTTTTAATTCCTTGTGTGGCAAAATCACTCAAACAATTATCAGTATATGGCTTTAACCATTCTGCCTTACCAAACCTAGACTGAAACGTTAGCAGGTAATCTGATTCTGCTAAACCTAATTTATCAACAACTAAACGTGTGGTTTTATGACAATAACAAAAATAAGGATCACCATTAGTATGAAATAATTTTGGCATGCCGTGATATGAAAAGACTAGTTTCTCTGGCTTGCCATGTTGCTCAATGTGTTCACTAATGCTGTTGGTAAGTGCATCAATATAACCCGGATGATCATGGTAACTAGAAATAAAGTGTAATGATGGTACCCAGCGCCAGTGCTGAATTTCTTTCGTAATAGCATCAAACGTAGAGCCTGTAGTTGGTCCAGCATATTGCGGATATAAAGGTAAAGCTATAATTTTGCTTATGCCTTTCGCCTGCATCGCCTGTAATGCCTGAGTAATGCCAGGATTGCCATAACGCATAGCAATAACGACTTCGACTTCATCACCGTATTGTTGTGCAATTTTCTCGGCTACTTTAACTTGTTGTGCTTTGCTTATATTTAATAGAGGTGAACCCTCTTCGGTCCATATGCTCTCATATAGTTTTGCAGATTTTGCCGGGCGAATTCTTAAAATAATTCCGTGCAAAATTATCATCCAAATAAATTTTGGTATTTCAACTACGCGTGGATCTGATAAAAACTCACGCAAATAAATGCGCAATGCACTTGCAGTTGGCGCATCCGGCGTTCCAAGGTTACAGAGTAAAACTCCAGTTTTAACCGAACCTGTATTTGCAGGCCCTTTTTTGATATTGCTCTGATGTATTTTTTTATTGTTGGCAGAAAAACGCGACATTAAATTTCTCTTTATGATGAACTATTAACAGCTAATTGAGCTTCAATTGCTTTTATTAAATGTTCTGATTTCGGCTCTGTCTTAGAGTTAAAACGTTGGATATTTTTGCCGTCAGCACTAACTAAGTATTTATAAAAGTTCCAATATGGTGAAGCCGTTTGTTCACCTAAATGGGCAAATATAGGGTGGGCATCACTACCACGTACCTCAATGGTATTAAACATAGGGAAAGTTACACCATAATTAACAAAGCAAACTTTAGCGGTGTCCTTTTCAAGATCTTCTTCTTGAAAAAAATTATCAGACGGGAAGCCTAAAATAACTAAACCTTGGTCTTTATACTCTTGGTATAAAGCTTCAAGCGCTTTAAATTGCGGGGTAAAACCACAATTACTTGCAGTATTAACAATCAAAAAAGTTTTACCCTGAAACTTCTGGCAAATATCGATAGTTTGCTTTGAATTAAGTTTACGAATTGTATGATTTAAAAAACCAGGACACTGAGTAGCAATCAACTGCTGCTTCCCAGTGTTTTCTGTACTTTCAGAACTAGCAATAACTTGCTGCGCAAGTACATTAAAACTTAAGGTAGTTACTATTATTAATGTAATAAATTTATTCATTTATCATCTCAGTTGAAAATTATAATCGATACGTTACTGTACTATTGTATCGATTACTATATTCATCTCTACTGCAGACTTTAACAACACATTACTAATTTCACCTTTAAAGTCGCCAGGCTTCATTCCAGGCGTACCTGAATGTGACACTACAGCATAAACATTAACAACATCTGTTGATGATAAATTCGCTTGTGGACTCATCGCTTTACTGTTGTCTAAAGTAACAGATATAGGTAAATCACTAGCTTTTAATTTTACTGCCGCCAGAGGCATTCTTGAGCCGTTTGCTGCTGTCGCATAAATGAATACCGTTTTATCGGCACCTTTGCTTACTTCATCGAAAATATTTGAAGAAAAACTTACATTTAGTCTAAAGCTTGGCCCCTCAACAGATGTACTTGTTTGTTGCTCAGGACTTTCTGTCGACTGAACTATTTCAGGATGATCATGACCATCATGTGAATTTGTTCCAGCTTTGTTATTTGCTTCATTAATGGCATCGAGCAATGGTTGGGTATTTGCTCCAGCACCACCATTATCAATGATTTTTTGCCATGAAACTGCTGCTTGTTCGAAGCGCTCATTTAAATAGTGATCCATACCAATTAGCATTAATGTCGTTGCATCAAAAGGGTCAATCATTAGTGCTCTTTCAAGCAGTTCGTCTATTTGTTCATTACGTTGTTGTTTGTTTTTGTAATACATCGACTGAGCTTGTAACGCTAAAACATCTGCCTGCTCACCTTCAATTTCATTTACTTTACCAAAAGCAACAAAAGCACTATCAAACTCGCCCACTTGAGTTAGTATTTGCCCCATTTGAAACCAGGCATCTGAATTTTTAGGGTTATCTTGTACTTCTTTATGCAATTTTTTAAGTTGTGCGATAACAGCTTCAGCCTGCGACTCTTCATCTTGAGAGTGAGCGGCTGGTTGACTTGCACCTATTTCAACAGCAGCATAAGCGCCATGCTGTTGATAATATATCGCAGAGAAAGCAACTATGAATACAGTTATAACTGCAGGCCAAATGAATGATGTTGCTTTATCTTTTGCTTGCTCTTCTTTTGCTGTTGCATTCATATCTAACAACAAACTGTGATCAAGTTCTTCTTTTAAATAATCAAAATTCTCCTGATCTATACCACCTTCAGCCAAATCTTTTTCAAGCTCTGCTAAATGTTCATGGTAAAGGTCTTTATTAGTTTGACCGCGCATATTGCTTTGATTAGCACTATACAATGAACTTTTTAAAAAGTGCTGCCAAATAATTGCTGCTGCAGCAATAAGTATCAATACTGTAATAATCCAGAGTGTCGTCATAATAGCTTTTACTTTCCTGAGATATTAATCTTTTAAAATTGATTTTAGTTGTTGTTTTTGATCTTCTGATAAATGTTCAGGCTTGTCGTCTTTTCTGCGAACAAACATGAATACTACAAAACCACCGATTAAAATGAACACAATTGGTCCAAACCATAAAGCATAAGTTAATGAGCTTACTCTTGGACGATACAATACAAACTCACCATAACGCTCAACCATAAACGTCATAATTTCACCATCTGAGCGACCATCAATTAGCATGTCATAGACTTCTTTACGAAGGTCTTGCGCTATTGGAGAGTTTGAATCAGCTAAATTTTGATTTTGACACTTTGGACATCTAAGTTCATAAGTTAGCTCGGCAAAACGCTTTTTGGTTACTTCATCTGGAAATGTATAGGTATCAATCGGACCAGCTAATACAGAAAAAGCCAACGAAAATGATACCGCTATAGTTGCAAAAAAATGTATAAATTTTGACATACTATTTACCCTCTGCCATTTCTGTTTCAATGGTATTAATTAATGGTAAAAATTCGCGTTGCCACACTCTAGGTTCAAGTACGCCTGCAAAACGTTTTCGAATTACGCCTTTATGATCAACAACAAATGTTTCAGGAGCTCCATAAACGCCAAGGTTTAACCCTAACCGTCCAATGTCATCATAAATTGAAAATTGGTACGGGTCTTTATAATACTTAAGCCATTTTTTAGCATCTTTACGATTATCTTTGTAATTGATGCCATACAAGCTAAACCGATTATCTTTGCTTAGTTTCACTAAAAATGGGTGTTCAACCTTACAAGAGGGACACCAAGTTGCCCAAACATTTACAAGCTTTATACCAGGTTTAAAATCAGTCTTAGTTAATGTTTGCTGCTGACCGCCTAGGCGGGTTAGGTTAAATTCAGGAAATGGTTTACCAACGAGCGCCGATGGCATAGCCTGAGGGTTTAAAAATAAACCGCGATATAACAATATCCCTAACAAAATAAACAACACAAGTGGTATTAAGCGAATTAATATTTTCATCAATTATGCCTCAACAGCATTTGGTACAGCAGGAATTGATGCTAAGTCATTTGCTTTATTTGGCTCTACAGCTTTTTTACGTCGACGATAGCGTTTATCTAACATGGCAAATAACCCACCTAAGCCCATAAAAATAGAACCTAACCAAATCCAACGAACAAACGGTTTGTAATGCACACGAACAGCCCAGGCACCATTACCTAATGGATCGCCTAAAGCAACATACATATCGCGGAACAAGCCAGGATCAATAGCAGCTTCGGTCATCCCCATAGTTTGCACTCGATAAGTACGACGTTCAGGTTGTAATAATGCAATTAAGCTGTCATTTTTAAATAGATTTAACTGGCCTTGCTCGGCAGAGTAGTTAGGCCCTTTTACATGTTTAACACCATTAAATTCAATGTTATAACCGGCAATTTCAACAATGGTTCCTGGCGACATTTTTACATTAGTTTCTGACTCATAAGTCGAAACTAACGTTACACCAACGATTGTAATTGCTATACCTGTATGAGCAACAGCCATACCTAAATGACTTAAACTTAAGCGCGACAACTGCCAGCCGCCTTTGGGTAAATGAATTTGATTTTTAACGTCTTTTGCTGCGACTAATGCAACCCAGGCTGCGAGAGCCATACCAAAAGCGACTAATCCATCAAACTCTCCAGCGTATAGCAAAGGAAATGCTAAACCAAAGGTTATTGCTGAGACAGTGATCATATTAAGCTGTTTGCTTAACTCACCTTTTTTCGCTTTTTTCCAACGAATAAGTGGCCCTATTCCCATAAATACAAACAAAATACTCATAATAGGAACAAAGACCGCATTAAAATACGGAGGCCCTACTGAAATTTTACCCATACCTAAGGCATCTACTAACAGCGGGTACAAGGTACCTAATAACACAGTAACGGCAGCGGCAACTAAAATAACATTTGAAATTAATATCGCAGTTTCTCTCGACACCAAATTAAAGCGTGAAAAGCTACCCACATTAGAACCCCGTATAGCATAAAGTAATAATGAACAACCTACAGCAATTGCTAATAGTACTAATATAAATGCACCACGAGTTGGGTCAGCGGCAAATGAATGTACAGATGTTAAAACACCAGAGCGTACTAAGAATGTGCCCAATAGACTTAAACTAAAGGTGAAAATAGCCAATAGCACAGTCCAGTTTCTAAAGGCGCCACGTTTTTCAGTGACCGCTAAAGAATGAATTAAAGCAGTACCAACTAGCCAAGGCATAAATGATGCGTTTTCTACAGGATCCCAAAACCACCAACCACCCCAACCAAGTTCATAGTAAGCCCACCAGCTACCTAGTGAAATACCTAATGTTAAAAACACCCATGCGCCTATCGTCCATGGACGTGACCAACGAGCCCAAGCGGCATCCATTTTGCCACACATTAATGCAGCAATAGCAAAAGCAAAGGCAACAGAAAAACCGACATAGCCCATATAGAGCATTGGCGGATGAATAATTAAGCCTATGTCTTGAAGTAACGGATTTAAATCTCGACCTTCCATAGGAATATTAGGCAATAAGCGATCAAATGGATTAGAGGTTAATAATGTAAATGCCATAAAACCAACTGCAATCATCCCCATAATTGCAAGAACACGTGACACAAATGCTTGATCTACATGCTTACTAAACGAGGCAACAGCCATAGTCCAAGCTGTTAATGAAAATACCCACAACAGAAGAGAGCCTTCATGACCGCCCCATACCGCGCTAATTTTAAAGTAATACGGTAAGTGCGAATTTGAATGTCCAGCAACATAAGCTACAGAAAAGTCATCAACAACAAAGCTGTAACCTAACAGCACGATACTTAAGGTGGTAAAAGCAAACATGCCAAATGTAAGCGGTTTAGCAAAAGTTATTAAGCGTTGGTTTTTTTGGTACACACCAATTAATGGCACTATAGACAGACAAATGGCAAAAGCCATTGATACAATTAGTGCAAAGTGTCCAATTTCAGGGATCATTTAAAACTCCGCTCCTACTTTAATAGGAAAGCTATTTAATTTAATTCACAGTGATTATACCTTTAATGTCAAAATAAAAAAGCGACATTTTATGACAAAACTTGACCCAGATTAATAATCTGTAACCTAATATTTCAAAACGTAATTTATTTTTATAAGCATCTTCTACTTCGACCAACAAACAAGTAGAATAAATTTATTATAAAAATTAAGTTAGGCGCAACTTTGACAAGCGAGCAGCTCCCCCTTTTAACAGCTCAGCAGTTAACCTGTATTAGAGAAGACCGCTTATTATTTGATGAATTATCATTCGATGTTATACCGGGTGATATTCTCCAAGTAGAAGGTGCTAATGGTACCGGTAAAACAAGCTTGTTACGTATACTCGCCGGTTTATCACAGCCCTATAGTGGTGATGTACTGTATAAATCCCAAAAAATTGGCCAATGCCAAGAAGATTTTAATGGAGATTTATTGTTTTTAGGTCATCTACCTGGTGTAAAGGGTGAAATGACTAGCGAAGAAAACCTTGAGTTTTACTTTAAGCTGCACGGTTTAGAGCCTGATTTAGCCGAACAAACTCTGCATGAAGTGAATCTGCTTGGTTTTGAAGATGCCCTAGCTTCACATTTAAGTGCAGGTCAGCATCGTCGTATCGCGCTAGCAAGGTTGTGGCAAACTAATGCTAAAATATGGATTTTAGATGAACCATTTACCGCAATAGATAAAGCCGGAGTACTAAAACTTGAACAGCTATTTATAAAGCATGCGCAAAACGGTGGCGTGGTTATATTAACAACCCACCAAGATTTATCTATCAACAGCAGTGATTATAAAAAAATCATTCTTGAACATCAGTTTTTTTAGAGTGCTTAAATTTAAATGCCAATTTCATACAGACAAACATTTTTAACCATTTTAAAGCGTGATTTGCTCATTGCATTTCGCCACCGCGATGACATAGTTAACCCATTATTGTTTTTTGTCATTGTTGTTTCTCTTTTTCCATTGGGAATTGGACCAGCAAGCAACACTTTAATGAAAATAGCACCAGGTGTAATTTGGGTCGCTGCCTTATTATCGACTTTATTATCGCTCGAGCGCCTGTTTAAAAATGATCACAGTGATGGTTCTTTAGAGCAAATGTTATTAAGTCCATGCCCAACATTTATTTTAGTGTTGGCTAAAATCACCGCACATTGGTTGATAACCGGTTTGCCACTGATCATCATCGCGCCATTTTTAGGGGTATTACTTAACCTACATCAAGAAAGCTATGTAGCGCTGATGTTAACGTTGTTACTAGGTACTCCGGTGTTAAGTTTATTAGGTGCTATTGGTGTTGCTTTAACCGTTGGCTTAAAAAAAGGTGGCGTTTTACTGAGTTTATTAGTGCTACCTTTATATATTCCTGTTTTAATTTTTGCGACCAGCGCAATTGATGCTGCGAGTATGAATTTACCTTATAACGGACAACTTGCTATAATAGCTGCGTTGTTTTTTGGGTCATTAACCTTGGCCCCTTTCGCTGTAGGATCAGCCTTAAAAGTGAGTACGAATTAAATGTGGAAATGGCTTCACCCATATGCAAATCCTGAAATATCTTATCACTTCAGCGGTAAACTAATCCCGTGGTTTGCGGTTATTAGTGGTTTACTGCTGGTTATCGGTATGACCATAGGCTTGGCATTCTCACCAGCAGATTACCAGCAAGGTGAAAGTGTTCGTATCTTTTATTTGCATGTTCCAGCAGCAATGTTATCTATGGGAATTTATTTAGGCATGGCCATAGCTGCTCTTTGTGCATTAGTTTGGCAGTTAAAGCTTGCTGAAACTTCAATTGCGGCTTTAGCACCAATTGGCGCTACGTTTACAGCAATCGCATTATTTACAGGAGCGGCATGGGGAAAACCTATGTGGGGCACATGGTGGATTTGGGATGCTAGATTAACATCTGAGTTAATTTTACTATTTTTATATCTTGGTGTTATTGCTTTACAAAATGCCTTTGAAGATAAATCTTTAGCTGGCAAAGCGGCCAGTGTATTAGCGATAGTGGGTGTAATAAACTTACCTATTATTCACTATTCAGTAGAATGGTGGAATACGTTACACCAAGGTGCAACAGTATCTAAATTTGAAAAGCCTTCTATGTCTACCGATATGCTAATTCCATTTGCGATCAGCTTCTTTGGATTTGCATTTTTAGTGGCAACATTAGTATGTATTAGGTTTAGAGCCGAAATAATTACTCGCAATTCTATGCGTCCATGGGTAAAAGCTTTGGTTAATGGAGACAGTAAATAATGGCTTTTAATTCTTTTGCCGAATTCTTAAATATGGGAGGCTATGCATTCTATGTATGGCTATCTTACGGGTTTACCGCAGTGTTATTGATAATATTAACTATTAATAGCGTGAAAATGGAAACCCAAATTATTAAACAAATTAAACAGCGAATAAAACGGGAAGCAAAATTAAAGCAAGCAGCCCAACGCCGTAAGGAAGAAATGTAGTATGAACCCTCGTCGTAAGAAAAGACTCACCATAGTTTCGAGCATAGTTGCCGGTGTAGCAATTGTTGCAGGATTTACACTTTATGCTCTCAGTCAAAATATTGATTTATTTTTCACACCATCTGAAATTGTAAATGGTAAAGAAGACAGCGGTATTAAACCTGTTGTTGGCCAACGCATTCGTGTTGGCGGCTTGGTAGTAGCTGGCACTGTAGAACGTGATACTGAAAGTTTACACGTTGAATTTAAGCTTGTTGATACAGGGCCAATGATCACTGTAACTTATGACGGAATCTTGCCAGACTTATTCCGTGAAGGCCAAGGCATAGTTGCTCAAGGTATTTTAACCACACCTACTACATTAGAAGCCAGCGAAGTTTTAGCAAAGCATGATGAAGAATACATGCCAAAAGAAATTGCC
Source organism: Thalassotalea psychrophila (assembly GCF_031583595.1). Lineage (NCBI taxonomy): Bacteria > Pseudomonadati > Pseudomonadota > Gammaproteobacteria > Alteromonadales > Colwelliaceae > Thalassotalea > Thalassotalea psychrophila. Next base: position 938,340 of record NZ_CP134145.1, on the reverse strand, counting down.
GAAGCTGTTGGTAAAAACCATAGTAAACCAACTTACGATAAAAACTAAATTTGAGAGTTCGCATATAAAAGCCCGTAAAACTTAGGTTTACGGGCTTTTTTTTGGCCACGGATGGTACAAAGGGAGGGTTTGGCCTGAGAATAAGTGTTAAACATTCCTGATAAAGTGTTGCAAGTTTGCAACAGCTCTACTATTACATTACAAACAGAAACATCCTCCGCACCATTCTCAAACAAACATAATCTATTGTATTTATTGATTTTTTAAGAAGTATGCTTAAATGGCGATTTGTAACAGATTGTTTAAGCTTAATAAATAATCTAGATAAACTGTAACGGCAACCTCTTTTATAAAAAATAAAAAACACATTAAAACAGATACTTAGAAATAAAAACAAACACCTTTAACAAAAGGTTAACAGATCTTGCGCAACTGTTACGCCCCATTCTCTTCGATAACACTTTCACCATAAGATGTATCCAACTCGTAACGAGCACAGATAAAAACTAAATTAAAGAAAACTTTCCCAGGAGTTATTATGTTTAAGAAGAATTCAATCGCAACCGCGATCATGTTTAGCGCAACAGCAGCAACTGCTTTTGTAACAGTAAATGCAAATGCTGCAGAAGAAGTTGTAGCAGACGATAATGTTGAAAGAATTGAAGTTACCGGTTCACGCATTAACCGTACTGATATGGAAACAGCATCACCAGTAACTGTTATCTCAGCTGACAATATCGCAAAAAATGGTTACACATCAGTTCAAGAAGTTCTAAATGCACAACCAACTGCAGCAGGCATGAGCCTAGGTGCTTCATCAAACAATGGTTCTGGTGGTAAAGCAACAGTTAACCTTCGTGGTATGGGCGTTCAAAGAACACTTGTTTTACTAAACGGTCGTCGTATGGTTGCTTCAGGTACTGGTGCAGATGCGTCAGTAGATTTAAACACAATCCCTGTTTCAATGATCAAATCAATTGAAATTTTAAAAGATGGCGCATCAGCAGTTTATGGCTCTGACGCAATTGCTGGTGTTGTGAATATCATTACTAAAAAAGATTATGAAGGCACTGAAATAAGCGCGGATTTAAGCTCTACCGATAAAGGTGATGGCGAATCAGGTGGCTTTAGCATTTTACATGGTCGTGAAATTGCCGGTGGTAACTTAGTTGTTGGTTTCCAATACTCAGAGCGTGGTGAAGTAATTCAATCAGATCGTGATTTTGTCGAACCTGGAAACTCTTCTTTCGTTCCTGAAGGTTCGTTAGGCGGCAAGACTCCTGATGGCAATGGTGGTTTCGAGCCTCGTGACCACGGATACGACTACACAACGTCAAGCTATGCGCAAACACCAAATGAGTTATATAGCTTATTCACTAGTTTCAACAAAGAAATAGCGTCAGATACCGAGCTTTCTCTAGATGCTATGTACACACGTCGTGAATCGCATCAACAAATGGCTCCACAGCCTGCCAACATTGATTTAGATAGAGGTCAACTTGATGATAAATACAATGATCAATTTGACAAAATTGATAAAGATGGCAACCCGATTGAGACACTAAACTACAGACGTCGTATGGTTGATGCTGGTCCTCGTATCTATAATCAAGAAACTGACACATATAGATTATCAGCAGGCTTAAAGGGCTACTTAGATAATGACGATATGTGGGATGTTTCTGCTACATTTGGTCGTAATGAGTCTAAAGACTCTGTAGATAACTCAATTCACGCCGGTAATATGGAAACGAGCATATACGCTAACCAAGATTTATGGTTCAGCGGTGATGAGATGAATAGAGACTTCTTAGTTGATGAAGGTGTTATTTACACTGAAAATAACGAAGGTGGTAACGAGCAATTTACTTTAGCAGCTGGCTATTCAGGAATGACTGAAAATGACATTGGTTATGCAATGGGGGTTGAAAGTCGTTTTGAAAGTGGTTACTACACTCCTGATGAAGTAACTCAAGCAGGTGAAAGTACTGCTGCACAGCAAGATCCAACTGAAGGTGATTACACTGTAAATTCTGTTTACGCTGAAATTTCTGTACCAGTAACAGAAAAACTAGCAGTAGAAGCTGCCACTCGTTATGACCGTTATTCTACCTTTGGCGGCGCTACAACTTGGAAATTAGGTGCTACATACAGCTTCACTGATACTTTTATGATCCGCTCAGTTGCAGCAACAGGCTTCCGTGCTCCAAGTGTAAGTGAATTATATGCAGGTAACTCTGGCTCATTCGATTATTTAGCAGATCCGTGGGAAAATGCACAAGACTCTCAAATTCTTGTTAACTACACAGGTGATGAAAACTTATCTCCTGAAGAAAGCGAATCATTCACATTTGGTGCGGTTTGGGAAATTTCAGATGGTGTTTCAACAACAGTTGATTACTGGCAGTTTGATATTACTGATGCGATTAGCCGAGTTGATGTTCAAGCTAAATTAGATGAATGTGCTGCTGGCGATATGGCAGCGTGTGATGCAATTAACATCTCTGGTGACGGTAGCTTAAACGACTTAGATACCTTGTCTTCGCCACTAACAAACATCGGTAGCCAGGAAACCTCTGGTATAGATTGGAACATCAGCTTCAATCAAGACATCTTCAGAGTTATGTTAGATACAACCTTCTTACTAGACTTTACGCAAGATGATATAGACTACACAGGTAAAATTGATGGAAACATTGGTGGCTACTCTGAAATTAAATCAACGCTAACAGTTGGCGTAGACTTTACTGAAGATTTTAGCATGCAATATACTGCTCAATTTATTCAAGGTATGGAAGGTGAATACTACGGTGAAGCCTTTACTACTGACGACGTAATTTACCATAATGCTTCTGCGTCTTACTACTTAAACGACAGCTGGTCAGTAAATGGTGGCGTAAAAAACATCCTTGATACTGAACCAGAAGAGGTTCTAGGTGGTAATGATATGGGCACAGTACCAAGTGTATATGATGTTGTTGGCCGTACGTTCTTCGTAAGTACTGCTTACAAGTTCTAATTGTAAATAAGCAATAAGACTTAAGCGATGGTTTCGGCCATCGCTTTATTTTTCACTTAAACCAAGACTATAACAATGATATTTTTTAAAAAGATTAAACAGGAAGAAAGTAAGCGCTTTAATAGCTCCCCCTATTCTTATGCTATATCTTTATTTTTGATGCTGTTTGGTTTAACCGTATGTACTTGGACTATTTGTGAAGTGCTATTCATAACACAAACATTACTAAGCTATAGTATGGCAAGTATTATTTCTTTGATTATTAGTTTGCTGATCCTCATTACTTTAGATAATGAAGCGAGTAAGAATATTTAATTAAATATATGGCTAGATCAGTCATTAGATGACAATAAATAACCTTTTCCCCAAATAGTTTTAACTTCTGTTCGTTCTACACCCTGACTAATTAATTTGTCCCGTAGTCGTGATAATCTAACATCGACCGAACGCTCTGAGCCATCATATTCACGACCCAATAATAATTTATAAATATCATCGCGAGTCAACACTTTGCCAGCGTTAAACATCAACAGTGACAATAGTTCAAACTCAAATACACTCAATGAAATTTCATCACCGTTTACTTCACACTTTTGCTCGCTTGGTGTCACGGTAATTTCACCGACAGTAAGTTTTTGACGACTGCTACTTTGCTTACGATCTTTCGTTCTTCTAAGCAGAGCATCAATGTTTGCAGAAATAAGTTGTGGGCTAGCCGGTTTTACAATAAAAGCATCACCACCAACATTAAATGCGGCTAAATGCTCAGCCTCACTACTATTAGAGGTTAAAAATAGAATTGGTCCGCTATACGTGGCACGCAGTTCATGACAAACTTTGTAGCCATCCTTGCCAGGTAAGGCAACATCAAGAATAATTAAGTCTGGTTGAATTTTTATTTGGCTTCTAGCAGCATGATCGCCTCTAAAAACTTGATGAACAACATATGCAGATTTTTCTAAGTATGACTTTAGTAAAGATGATAAAACTTTATCATCTTCAACAATCATAATTGTTGAAAATTCACTAACGGTGTTTGCTGCATTATTCATAAATAAATGTTCGGCCTGATAAACAAAAGATGCGCAGGTTAATAATTAACCTATTACAATGGTAGACCAGATGGTAATAGAATTTATTAAAAAATACTGTTCTTAATTGTAACCTGAATGTTAATAGTGAAATAATACTATATTGAGCGAACTATAGACCTCATATTACTCCAATAACTAACGATTAAAAATATACCGTCATTCCTGAGGACTAGTGCATGGATGCACGTAGTTAGAACAATGCATGGAGCAATTGTCGAGCACTAGCGACATCAGGAACCTCATTGAGCGCACGGTGGCTTAATATAGTAAATAAATCGTTTCGTTATAGGCTCGTTATGAATTGAGGAGGTCCCACATCTCGCTAGTGCTCGTGATGGAATGACGTGGCTAATTGTTTCTGAATATTGCTCTGAAGTAACCCTCCCTATTCGCCATCCCTGCCCCGGGAGGATAAGCACTTCCATGTGCAAAACAGAAAATGTGCCATCCATGGCTTTTCTGCATATAGCTCTTCCATGAGCAAAAAAAGCACCCGAAGGTGCTTTTTGAAAGAAGTTTTAAACTATTATTATTTAAAATAAATCATCTTCGATATTGTAAAGATGCTCTGCACCACTTAAGGCCGTTGCGGCTAATGAAATGCGACGAGGTAATAAACGGGCGAAATAATGACGCGCAGTTAATACTTTACTCTTATAGAAATCATCACTAGCAGATTTTTCCAATGAAGCTTCAGCCATTTTGGCCCACATATATGCAAGAGCCGTGTAACCAAATACATGTAAATAGTCAGTTGCTGCAGAGCCTAATTCATTTTTATCATTAGCCGCTGCCGCTAATACACCTGCGGTTAATTTTTCTAAATCGTCAATTGCAGCCGTTAATGGGGTAATAAACTCTGCCATAGATACTGATGATGTGGCAGTAATATACTCACGTACTTCTTCAACGAAAACATTCATGAATTGGCCATTATTAGCCGCAACTTTGCGACCTATCAAATCCATCGCTTGGATGCCATTAGTCCCTTCATAAATTTGAGCAATACGAGTATCTCGAACTAACTGCTCTTGTCCCCATTCACGAATAAAGCCATGCCCACCAAACACTTGCTGACCAGCAATAGTATTTTCTAAACCTATATCGGTAAAGAAAGCCTTAGCTAACGGCGTCATTAATGCTGTTAATATTTCACCTTTTTGTTGGCTTTCACCTGTTGCAAACTTACTTAAATCTAACTGCATAGAAATATAAGTAGCAAGTGCTCTATTGCCTTCATTTAATGCCTTCATGTTAAGTAACATACGACGAACATCAGCATGTACCATGATAGAATCGGCGGCTTTTTCTGGATTTTTAACACCAGTTGCAGCACGACCTTGAATACGATCTTTAGCATACTCAAGAGCATTTTGATAAGAGCGTTCGCCAGCACCTAAGCCTTGGATGCCTACACCAATACGCTCATAGTTCATCATAGTGAACATGCACGCTAGGCCTTTATTGATTTCACCAACTAAGTAACCTTCTGCGCCATCAAAATTGATTACACAAGTTGATGAAGCATGTATGCCCATTTTATGTTCGATTGAGCCACAAGTTACATTATTCGCTTCACCTAGCGATTCGTCATCATTTACTTTAATTTTAGGCACTACGAATAATGAAATACCACGCGCACCAGCAGGTGCATCAGGTAATTTAGCTAAAACTAAATGCACAATATTTTCGGTGAGATCATGTTCTCCGCCGGTAATAAATATTTTACTACCAGTAATATTATAAGAACCATTGTCATTAGGGATTGCTTTGGTGCGAATAATACCAAGATCTGTACCTGCATGTGCTTCTGTTAAACACATAGAGCCTGCCCACTCGCCTGAATACATACGAGTTAGGTAACGCTGCTTTAATTCTTCGCTGCCGTGTTTAACTAACGACAAACCAGCACCGGCAGTTAAACCAGGGTATAACGAAAATGAAATATCTCCAGCACATAACATTTCTTCATGTAATGCTGTCAGCATTTTTGGCATGCCCATTCCGCCATATTCAGGATCACCACCCAACGCAGTCCATCCGCCTTCAGCATATGTTTTAAAGGCTTCTTTATAACCAGGGGCAGTTGTTACCACACCATTGTCAAAACTAACGCCAACTTCATCACCTTCACGAGATAAAGGTGCAATAACTTGCTCTGCAATTTTTGCACATTCTTGTAAAATTGCATCTGCAGTTTCTTTATCTACAGATTCTGCTAATGCAGGAATGTCTTGCCACAATTGTTCGGCTTTGAACACATCAAACAAAACAAAGTTCATATCTCTTAACGGTACTTTATATTCAGCCACGTTGGTCTCCGGTATAATTTAGTTGGTTATTGCTAGCATCATTGGGAAGAATCAGGTTTTTATACAGCCAATTCAAACTAACAATTAAAACACTTGTTTGAATAATGCAATATAAATACAAAATTGTAAAGTTTAAAAATAGGCAATAAGAGAATTATAGTTATCTTTTCGTTCAGTTAACTTGAATTTAGTATGTAAACGAAGGTGAAAAGTCAGAATTAATTGAAAAGCTTAATAAGGGGTGATTATCAATCATTAAACGAGCCGATAGACTCGCTTAATGATTGTGAAAGAACGGTTAAAAATTACAAATTTTCTTCGGCAAATCTTGCTAACTTACTGCGAACTACGCCATTTAGATTAACCGTTGTACTGCCAGGAAAATCTTTAAAGCGCTCAACTATATAGGTTAAACCAGAGGTAAGTGCGGTTAGATAGTTGCTATCAATTTGAGCTAAGTTACCCGAGCACACTAGTTTAGTACCTTCACCACAACGAGTAATAATAGTTTTAAGTTGAGCTGCAGTTAAGTTTTGACATTCGTCGAGTAAAACAATGGCATTTTGAATACTACGACCGCGCATAAAGTTTACTGATTTAAACTGAATATTGGCTTTTTCAATGATGTAATTCATACTGCCACTCATACTCTCGTCTTGCTTATGCAATACTTCAAGTGAATCAGTAATAGCCGCTAACCATGGTGCCATTTTTTCTTCTTCGGTACCGGGTAAAAAGCCGATTGACTCAGCAATTTCAGGCGTAGAGCGAGTCACAATGATTTTATCATAAACACCACGTTCAACCACCATCTCAAGAGCTGAAGCAAGAGCCAATAATGTTTTACCACAACCTGCTGGACCGGTTAAAATAACCAAATCTATATCAGGATCTAATAGAGCATCCATCGCCATACCCTGATAAATGTTTTTCGGATGAATCCCCCAGGCATTGCGACCCATTAAGCGCTCATAGCCTAAGTCCATCACCGCCATTTTGTCTTCTTCAACACCAATAATTTTACCGGCGAAAGTTTTGTCTTCATCAATAAGATATTCATTGATGTAGGCGGCAGGAATTAACGACTTATCCATCATATGCTGAGTATAGCGACCATCAGTTTCACTATCACAATTAGTCACTTGCTTCCAAAAGTCACCGGAAAATTTATGGTAGCCCTTGGTTAAAAATTTAATATCATCAACGAGTTGATCTGTGCGGTAATCTTCAACAAAAGCAAGGCCTGCACCTTTTGCTTTTAAACGCATATTAATGTCTTTAGTTACTAAGACAACACGCATATCTGTTCGATTTTCTTGTAAATACAACGCAGTATTAATAATGCGATTATCATTTTCGTTATCAGATAAAGAACCGGCTTTTTGTTCTAAATTAAAATCATTAAAAATGGCTAAAGTGCCGGGTTCGGATTGGGTTTCAATTTGATTGGGTAGTGGAACACCGGCTAATACATCTTCAGGACTAGCATCCCTTAAAGTATCCTCAAGTGCCCTAATGGCAACTCGAGCATCGCGGCTTACATCTTTATTTCTGTCTTTAATGCTATCGAGCTCTTCCAAGACGGTCATTGGGATAACCACTTCGTGTTCTTGGAACGATAAAAATGCAAAGGGTTCGTGGAGAAGAATATTGGTGTCTAAAACATAGATAGTGCTTTCGTCATTCATAATTTGTCCTACAGCTGGCTATTGTTTCAACTGAACATTGTTGCGTTAGTTTGATATTATTCAATAACTTACACATAGCATTGTTCGCTAAATTTATTGTTGCGCGTCTGTAACTTTACTCCTTTAACAACATATCCTTAAAACCACTTTCGCAGATTATTTACATTGTTTCAACACTGATTTATGAATTTTTTTTCATTTATCCTATCCTTATATGCAGGGTTCTTTTTTGACACTACTTAGCTCTGTTTAACTTATTCAATAAATACAGATAAATGGAACAATTAATTGATGAAATAGCAATGAGAAATCGTTACCATAGCGCCCTTTTCCAATCCAGCTTTTTACTTTTGGGTTAGTATTTTCATTTGGAGTATATTTATGTCATTTTTTCTAGGTCAACGTTGGATCAGCGATACAGAATCAGATCAAGGATTGGGTACCGTTGTTGATTTAGCTGGGAGATTTGTCACTATTTTGTTCACCGCTACCGGTGAGTCTCGCCAATATGCCATAAAAGATGCACCATTAACTCGCGTAGTATTTAACGAAGGTGATGTTGTGCCTTCACATGAAGGGTTTTCAATTACCATTACCGAAGTGGTAGAGAATAATAATTTATATACTTATATTGGTCACCGTGTTGATAATAATGAATTAATCGATTTAAAAGAAATGATGCTTGATCATTTCATTAAATTTAATAAACCTCATGACCGTTTACTGAATGGGCAATTCGATCGTTTAGATTGGTATCAGCTAAGAAAAACATCGCTAAATATTCAATACCAACAACAGCAATCTGAATTAACAGGCTTAGTTGGCGGCCGTGTTAGTTTAATCCCACATCAGTTATATATTGCAGAAGAAGTCGGCAAACGTTTCGCCCCTAGAGTATTGCTTGCTGATGAAGTGGGATTAGGTAAAACCATTGAAGCTGGCTTAATACTGCATCAACAACTTGTATCAGGTCGTTCTAAGCGAGCATTAATTGTTGTGCCCGAATCATTAATGCATCAATGGTTGGTTGAAATGTTACGCCGCTTTAATTTGAAATTTAGTATTTTTGATGCCGAGCGCTGCCAACAGTATGAAGAAGGCGAAAACCCTTTCAGCAGCGAACAACTGGTATTAGTTAATTTAGACTTTTTAGCAAACAACCCAGATCAATTTGAAAATATCGCCAATGAAGATTGGGATTTAATGATTGTTGATGAAGCACATCATTTAACTTGGTCACAAGACAACCCATCAATTGAATATCAGTGTATTGAAATTTTAGCTGAGAGTATTCCTGGAGTTTTATTGTTAACTGCTACTCCAGATCAACTTGGTCATGAAAGTCACTTTGCTCGCTTGCGTTTACTCGATCCTAATCGCTTTTATAACTACAGTGAGTTTATTAAAGAAGAAGAACAATATGGTGCAGTTGCCGATGCAGCCAACTCTATTTTATCTGGTACGAATTTAAATAAAGCTCAGCAACAAACGCTGACTACTCTATTAAGTGAATCTGATGTTAGTAGCGCCATTAATACGCTAAGTAATGATTTAGATGATGAGATTAAAAAACCAGCACGCAAACAGTTACTTTCTCAATTACTTGATCGCCACGGTACTGGCCGTATTTTATTTAGAAACTCACGTAACACCATTAAAGGCTTCCCGGAAAGAAAGTTGTTTGCCACAGAGCTAGCTCTGCCAGAGCAGTACCATCAAAGTTTACAAGAATATATTTGTAGTGACGATGATGAGAACTTAGTAGAAAGTGCGGTAAGTAAAAATATCTTCACCCCTGAAGCCTTATTTCACTTAAATCACCAAGAGCAAGAGTGGGTAGATTTTGATCCTAGAGTAGATTTTTTAATTAATTTGCTCAATGAAAATCGTCAACAAAAAGTACTAGTTATTTGTGCCCATGCGCAAACAGCAAAAGATTTAGAACAAGCCCTACGTGTTAAGGAAGGCATTCGCGCCGCTGTATTCCATGAAGGGATGAGTATTTTTGAACGCGATAAAGCTGCCGCTTACTTCGCCCAAGAAGAAGATAGCGCGCAAGTACTGTTATGTTCTGAAATTGGCTCGGAAGGACGAAACTTCCAATTTGCTCATCACTTAGTGTTATTTGATTTACCGCGTAACCCAGATTTATTAGAACAACGTATTGGTCGCTTAGACCGAATTGGTCAAACAGAAACGATTTGTTTGCACGTACCCTACTTTGCTAACTCTCCACAAGCCTTGTTACTTAATTGGTATCATAAAGGCCTAAACGCGTTTGAACACACCTGTGTAACCGCAAGAGCAGTATATGATGAATTTGGTACTGCGATGATGCAAACAGCTTTGCAAGGTTTGTGGCAAGACGATGCCATTAGTAACATCGTGAGCGCTTCGCATGAATTGCATTTAAAAATCAAAGCCGATTTAGAATCAGGTCGCGACAAATTGTTAGAGCTTAACTCTTCAGGCCAAGGTAAAGCCGAGCAACTCGTTAATGATATAGACACTCTAGATAACCAACACGAATTAGCACAATACATGTTCTCAGTGTTTGACGTATTTGGTTTAGAGCAAGATGATAAGGCCGATAATGCTATAGCCTTACAACCAAGTGAACACATGCTTAGCGCAAACTTCCCTTGCTTACCTGAGGATGGTGCAACTATTACGTTTGATCGTCAATCTGCACTTAGCAATGAAGATTATCAAATGCTAACTTGGGATCACCCTATGGTGCGTGGCGCTATGGATTTGATTTTAAGTGATGAAATAGGTAATGCCAGTATTGGTATTTTGAAAAACCCGGCTATTCCGATTGGTACATTCTTCATTGAAAACATTTTCACCCTAGAGGCTATGGCACCAAGTCAATTGCAGTTGGGTCGTTATTTACCAACAACGCCGGTTCGTATTCTATTAGATAAAAACGGCAACAACTTGTCTGATAAAGTTGGTGAAAGTGTTTTTGACAATCAATTGTCACCGGTGAAAAAGCAAACTGGTTTACAATTAGTCAAAGCTCTCAAAGGGCAAATACCAAGCCTTGTTGAAAAAGCTGAAGGCTTTAGCCAACTTAAAATTAATGATATTCAGCAAAAAGCATTAGCATCAATGAATGTTGCCTTAGATGATGAACACCAAAGACTGACTGCATTAGCAAAAATAAATCCTAATATTCGTCAATCAGAGCTCGATTTTATTCGTCATCAGCAAACAGAGTTAACTCACTTTATTAGTAATGCGCAGTTAAAATTTGAAGCGATTCGCTTAATTGTAGTAAGTCATTAGAAGTATCAAAACATGAGTGCTAACCCAGCATTTGTTTATGAGCCACCTATGGATCCTTATCTTGAAATTATTTATCAGGATGAGGACATTGTGGTGCTGAATAAACAAAGTGGTTTATTGTCTGTGACTGGCCGCTTGCCCGAACACCAAGATTGCTTACAAACCAGAGTTTGCCGAGTATTTCCAACAGCAACCATAGTACACCGCCTAGATATGGCCACTTCGGGTATTATTATTATGGCACTTAATAAACCAAGTCATGTTTCGATAAGTAGACAGTTTGAACAGCGTCAAACTGAAAAGTATTATATCGCCAGAGTACTTGGTCATATTAAAGAGCCAATAGGTGAAATTACCCTACCGTTAATTTGTGATTGGCCCAATAGACCAATACAAATGGTGTGTTATGAACGTGGTAAACAGGCACAAACTCATTATCAAGTGCTAAGCCAAGATAAACATACGACCTTAGTAAAGTTAAAGCCAGTAACCGGTAGAACTCACCAACTAAGGGTACATATGCGTGAACTTGGTCATCCAATAATGGGTGACCGGTTATACGCCCCCAAAGAGGCAACGAAAGGCAGAAAGCGGATGAGTTTACACTCGCAGTTTTACGCTATTTTTCACCCTAGAACCGGTGAACGAATTGAATTTGATGCAGACTGCCCTTTTGAATAAGCGCCCTTTTAGTTAACTAGATTTACTTGGTCACGAATCACGAAACAGTTATCGAAGCACAGCGTATTCGAAGTGCAACGTATCCGAAGCGCAGCGTATTCGGAGTTACGAAATAACCTAATACCTTAGCCCTTAAACCTGTTCCCTATTCCCTATTCCCTATTCCCTATTCCCTATTCCCTATTCCCAAGGTATTTATTCCAAATTTCGCTTACCTGCTCTCGCTCTTTAAGCAATTGTTCATCATCCATTTGTGTGGGCAAATTTTGCAATACTAACGCATGACCTGTATCTCTTAATTCACAATAACTGGCCACTAACTGTGTTTCTTCTTCAACGCTTAGCAATTGATGTTGTTGCAGTAATTCAAATATTCTTACATTATCTGAAAAAGTAGTTAACTGTGGATATTTATGACTGTTATTTAATACAAAAAACTGCGCTAAAAACTCAATATCAGCCAAGCCACCTATACTTTGCTTGATATCAATAACGTCACTAGAACTGCTGTCTAAATGATCTCGCATGCGTGTTCGCATTTTTATTATATCTTCTCGAAGTGAGTCGGAATTACGTTTATTGGTCAATATAGCATGCCTAATTTCAGCAAAACTACCGGTAAGGTTCTCCTCACCATAAACAACTCTTGCTCGCACTAGTGCTTGATGTTCCCATGTCCAAGCGTCTGTTTTTTGATAATGTTCAAACGTATCAATATGAACGGCCATCAACCCAGAATTACCAGAAGGCCGTAAACGCATATCAGCTTCGTACAGAGTTCCGTTAGCGGTACGCGTATTAAATAAATGCAAAATTCTTTGCGCCATTTTTAAATAAAAATGACTAGCGCTAATAGATTTCACCCCACTGGTTTCATCACTTTTATCTCGGTTATGAACAAACACTAAATCAAGATCAGAGCCATAACCTAATTCAAAACCGCCTAACTTGCCGTAACCTATAACAGCAAAGCCTTTATCATTAGTGCCCAATGTAGAATTTGGCTGACCATATCTATGAACCATTTGTTGCCATGCCATATTTACTACTTCGTTGATGATCGCTTCGGCTAGCGCTGTTAAGTGATCACTGACTTCCATCACGGGTAAAATGCCAGTAATGTCAGCGGCAGCAATTTTTAATTGTTTAGATTGCTTAAACTGTCTTAATCCTTCCATTTGCGCTTCAAGATCATCTTCAGGAATACGCATCATATGCTCAGTTAATTTAATTTTATAATCACTGAGTGAAGGTATTGAATATAATATTTTTGGATCAATCAATTCATCTAACAAAATTGGGAATTTTGATAAATACTCGCTAATCCATGCACTGGCACGACATAACTTTAATAGCTGCTTAAACGCAGGTGGATTTTCATAAAGTAATTCTAAATAAGCGGTTCTTGTAACCACCTTAGCTAAAACTTGTAAGGTTCTCTCTAATGTAATTGCCGGCTTTGGCTCTTCGGTTAATTGCTCAATAATTACCGGCATTAATTTATCAATAACTAATCGTCCGCGATTACCAATACTGCGTTTTTGTACCTCTGCTTTAAAATGAAATAATTGTTTATTAATCTGCTCTGCGGGCCAATCAGGTTGTAATTTTAAAATCCAACTTATTGACTCTTCGGCCTCCCAGTTTGCTAACCACAGAGTTACCCAATGTTGATTTACACTATTAGTTTTTTCATTATCTTCGCCGATCAGCATACTAAATTCGTGATTCACTGCCTGCATATGTTGCTGACATTGAGTTAAGTATTCACCCCATTGCTCAAACCCTAATAAATGACAAAGGCGAGCTTGGTTTTTTTCATCCTCGGGTAATTGCTGAGTTTGTTGATCATTAAACGCTTGAATAGCATTTTCACTGCGTCGTAAAAAATAATAGGCTTTGAGTAATACTTGCTTAGATGACTTTTCAATACAGTCATATTCTACCAATAAATTTAATGCTATTAATAAACTTCGTTGTTGTAATTCAGGGACTCTGCCACCGCGGATAAGCTGAAATACTTGCGCAATAAACTCAATTTCTCTAATACCACCTTCGCCCAATTTAATGTTGTGCTGTAATTGCCGCCTACGGGCTTCTTGGGCAATCATAAATTTCATTTTTCGGAAACTTTCAATCACACTAAAATCGATATATCGACGATATATAAAAGGTTTAAGTAAATTGCTAAGCTGTTGTTTATAAGGGGATTCACCAATTATTCTAGCTTTTAACATGGCATATCGTTCCCAATCTCGGCCTTGATCTTGGTAATAATTTTCTATAGCAGCAAAACTTAATACTAAAGGACCACTGTCACCAAAAGGTCTCAAGCGCATATCTACTCGATACACAAAACCATCTTTGGTTACTTGATCAAGAGCGGCAATAAGTTTTTGCCCAAGCCTAGTAAAATATTGCTGGTTATCGATGCTACGTCTTGCGCCCTTCGTTTCACCGCTTTGTGGATATACAAAAATCAGATCTATGTCAGAGGAAAAATTTAATTCTTTACCACCAAGTTTTCCCATACCATAAACTAATAAAGGCTGCTCAACGCCATCTGCATTTTGTGGCTGGCCCCAAAGTGATTGGCAATACTTTGAGAGCCAACTTAATGCTCCTTCAATAAGGGTATCGGCAAGGTGAGATAAGTTAGCCAATGACACTTTCAATGCACAATTTTGGCAAAGGTCGGCTATTGCCATAGCAATTAAAAACTTATTGCGTATTTTCCTTAAGGTTTGGTGTAGTTCATCTTCGCTTTTGCAATGATCAATTTGTTCAAAAATATAAGTTTTAACATTAATAATTTCAGAAAAATTGAATGAGCTCTGACCAATAATATCAACCACCCAATGTGGTTTACTGATTAGCCCTTCGGCGACAAAATCACTCATTGCAAAGGCATGTTTTAATAATGATATCTGCTTCGCAGTAAGTGTTTGTAGTACTTCAGGGGCATTTTCAGCAAAACGTGAAAAGTGAGAGTTTTGTTGCTGCAGCAGTATGTCTTGCATACTAGTTGAACTTATATCTTGCACTGTCGAATTCCATTAATGATAAATTTTAGCAAACAAATTGAAACAATTGAAAATAGACATATTATGTCGTTAGTGGTATTAATACGCTTACACCATAACCTTAGCATTTTTGAAGGAAAGAGAGCAGGAATGCAATCAATAAAAATTATATTGCTAATGATAGCCGTAACCTTAACGGGTTGTAGCGATCCATATATACAGCAAATAAAAGGCCAAACGCCAATTACCGAGCAACGTATTGCTCAACTTGGTAATGCCTTAGAAAGTGGTCAAGTTCGCAATGCAAACTTGATTAGTCAATACGCAGAAAAAATTCTATCGATAAAACCCGACATGGAGCCCCTTGTTGCTGAATTTAAAAAAGATGCAACAGTTAAGGGCCCGATGTACCTGGCATTATTAGACCGAATTAATACAGTACAAAATCAACCGCAAATGTTTGAGAGTAATAAAGCGATTTATCAAGAATTGCTTAATATTTATCAGGCTGCCGATCCGGTTTTATACTCTGATGCATTAAGCGATCCATTAAACGTATTAGCTGATATGTCTGATGGCGCCTTACCTAGAATAAACTCTGTAAGTAAAGAACAAGGTTTACTTGATAATAACGCTCAAGATTTTGGTGTTGGCTCCCAGTTAGTTGGCAATCCCTCCTATGGTAGCTGGCAAACTGGCAGTTCAGGTACATCTTTTTGGGCTTGGTATGGCATGTACTCAATGATGGGCAACATGTTTGGGGGCAACCGCATACATTACGGTAGCTGGGGACAAAATAGAGGCTACAGTTATTATAATGATTATGGTCGAAGCCGATATACCTCCCCTAGGGATATGCGCAAGCAATCACAAGTAGAAACTAGAACCCGCAAGTCATTTGAGAGCAAAGGTCAAAAATTTACTAGCACTTACAGCAAAAACCGTAAAGGTTCATCTGGCTTATCAAAACAAAGCCAAAATGCACAAAAAACGGCAAGTAGATTTCGAAGTAATGGCTCAAATAAATCTAAATTTAGTAATAAATCAAGATACTCAAAACAAGCCACTAAACCGCGCTTTCGTCAAAAAAGAAAATCATTCATATCTCGCGGCTTTAGACGCAGAAGATAATAGGAAAAATTATGGATAACTTATTAAATTTTGCTGCCATTGATCAGCACATTCTTATCATACTAGCCATCGATATAGGCATCGCAATTTTGCTATTGTCTGCAATGCGTTTTATTGCCGGCCTATCAGCTAAAGTAAATACTACTGACGAACTAGCCAAAGAGGACAATTTTGCCTTTGGTGTAAGTGTGGCAGGCTCTGTCGCCGCCTTAGGTATTGTAATGACTGGTGCAATTACTGGTGAACATTCGGCAAGTTATGAAGTTGAAGCTATAGGCATGTTTTCATATGGCTTATTTGGCTTGATATTGATCAAGCTAGGACGCTTAATTCACGATAAATTTGCACTACACCAGCTAGACAAAATGGCCGAAATTAAAAAGCGAAATATTTCTGTAGGCATTGTTGATGCTGCGAGCGTAATAGCTACTGCTATAGTGATTCGTGCGGTTTTAATCTGGGTTGATGGATTAGACGTTTATACCTTTGTAGCCATAGGTAGTGGCTTTGTGGTTTCGCAAATAATACTGGTGCTAGTCACTCGTATTCGCGAGGTACATTTCGCTAAAAACAATCAAAAAGACTGTATGCA
The DNA here is from genome assembly GCF_031583595.1 of Thalassotalea psychrophila. NCBI lineage: Bacteria > Pseudomonadati > Pseudomonadota > Gammaproteobacteria > Alteromonadales > Colwelliaceae > Thalassotalea > Thalassotalea psychrophila. The sequence goes on along the minus strand of NZ_CP134145.1, from coordinate 921,509 downwards.
AGAAGCGTTAACCCGCGGGCAAGTGGCTTTGGCGATTCGTTATAGTGGTCAGATCATTTCAACATCACTTGCTGTTACCGCAGCGAGTTATTTTCTAATTTATACTCCAGAAACTATTGTAGAAAACTTAATGGGCTGGCTAGTATTTGGCCTGATAATGACTGTTGTTGTATCAGTGTTAACGTCTATTGCTAAGCGCATAGTTTTATGGGGGATTAACATGGCAGAAGAAGTAGACCAACAACATAATGTTGGTGTTGCCTGTGTTGAAATGGCAGTAAGCATTTCTATCGCATTAATCTTAACAGCGTTAATGCTTTAAGGTTTCAAGGCTATAAGGCAGTAAGGAGTCAAGGCGCTGCAGCTTTGCGGCCTTAAAGCGTTACAGCCCTAACAATTAAAGTTTGACATATTATGTCATTGTGCTAAATTCAACTTAGCGCGACATATTATGTCATGCCAGTGCTTCACTCTTTTAACTTTTAACGCCACGACGTGGTACTTATAAAAATGCGAAGCAGATTTATTTAGAAAAGGATAACCATGAACATTCATAAAATAGCTGATCATCTAAATGTATTAGCTGACCAGTCGGCAACAGGACTAACGTTTGATTGCCAACCAATATCAGGTGACGTTGATGTTTTACAAATAACTATCACCGATCGTGAAGAGTTACCAATATTTGTCTCGGTTACCGATGATCAAATTCTTTGCATCACCTACCTATGGGGTGAAGAAGAAGTAGAAAGCGAAAAACGTGTAGAAATGTTAGAAGCAATGCTTGAAATGAATATTCCAATGCCACTGTCATCATTCTCGAAAATAGGCGATAAATATGTCATTTTCGGTGCACTTTCAATTGGTTCTTCATTTGATGATATTGAACATGAATTAGCCGTGCTTAGTAATAATGCTATTGAAGTAATAGACGATATGGATGAGTTTTTAGTTTAAAAGCAAAATGCGATAAACAACAAACTATCACTATCTAGTAAAGAATTAATGGAGTACTTATGAGTATTTTTAAAAAGATTATGACCGCCATTCGCGGTGGCGCAACTGAAATGGGCGAAGGCATAGTAGACGCTAATGCTACCCGTATTTTTGAACAAGAAATTCGAGATGCTGAAAATCATCTAACCAAAGCAAAGCGTGATTTAACTTCAGTAATGGCGCAGCAAATGGCATCAAGCCGCGATGTTGATAAAGTGAAACGCGACATTGCCGAGCATGAAGGCTTTGTCACGCAAGCGTTAGAAAAAAATAATGAAGCACTAGCTCTACAAGTTGCAGAAAAAATTGCCAGTTTAGAAAATGAGTTAAGCACAGGTCAACAAGCGTTAGATAGTTTTAGTACCAATGCTGATAGATTGAAAGATCTAGTCAAAAAAGGTGAACGCCAAGTAGCTGAATATAAACGCCAGCTTTCTATGGTTAAAACCACCGATAGCGTGCAAAAAGCTACATCGGCAATTACCGATAACTTTTCATCTAGTAGCTCTAAATTGCTAAACGCAAAAGATTCACTTGAGCGCATTAAAGCTAAACAGCAAAAATTTGATGATCAATTAAAAGCAGCTGAAGTACTAGATGCAGAAGACTCTGATAGCTCTTTAGAAGCACAACTTAAAGCTGCTGGTATCGGTAGCCAAGATAATAGCGCAAACTCAGTACTTGAACGCATTAAAGCGAAGCAAAAGTAATAAAATATACTGAAAAGGCATTAGTTTACTAATGCCTGATTAATCATTCTGAATTTAATGGTAACAGATGAGCTTTTTCAAAAAGCTGTTTAATAAAGACAGCAACAAACAACGTCAATTAACCCAACCTAAAGATTTAATGATTAAAGATATCATTATTTTTTCTGACAGCTTCGCTTTACCCGAAAACCTGCGCAACACACAGTTCCAAGTAGCCAATATAAATACCCATGAATTTGAACATAATCAAATTACCGAATGGCAACTCGATGGCTCAGCAAATCAACGAATTTACTTAAGCCTTGAACAAGGGCAACAACAATACTTAAAGCTAACAATAAAAGTTGCTGATAGCTGTATTGAAGAACTGTTTAATCTTGATGAATTCTCCGAAATATTCGATGAGCCAGGCAATGCATTATTAACAAAACTTGTTGATTCCTCACAAACAGCGGGTTGGACAAGTGAGCAATATCAGCAAACTACCTTTGCTCAAATGGGTTATTTTCATCGTCAAGATCATCGTTCTAATAAACCATCGGAGTTTGAAGGTGAAGATTCTGGCGAAGCATTTGAGTTATATAGTTTGCGTGGTGTTGATGATCAATATTCAATTGACATTCAAATTTGGCAAGATGGTGACACCGACGTATTTTTGAATTTATATCGCCCAACATCTGATATTAAAGAATATTATCCAGGGAGCTAAGATGACGATTAGAAAGGTACCTGAAAAGTGGCAGTCTAATATTAAGGCTGTAAAAGCTGTACAAGTTGCTTTTGATATGGATGAGAAAGTACAAAAAGAAATTCGAAAAGCAGCGGTAGAAGCTAGCCTTAGCCCCTCAGATCAAATCAGAATGATATTAGGTTTAGCTGTACATAAAAAACCAAAGCGTCCACGCTTAACCGTATCCTTGAGTAGTGAAGACTATCAAGTACTAGGGGAAAAGTACGGCATACCACCTACAAAGCAGCTAGAGATTAAGCGCAAATTAATGGATGAGTTAATCGAATATGTTAATGAAAATTAAACCTATCGTTAATTGATTACAACTCGTTACTACATTTTTCAACTTATAAAGGTAGAATAAGCAGGTATTAGTCAGTTTAAAGAGTGTCAATTTTTATGCTAGTTATTATCCGCAAAGCACGTTTTTATAAAGTCGATGAATTCGGCGTTAAAAATTATCATAACAGTTACCTTATCGGCATGGCCTTTGCCATTTTATACGTAATAATGTTCCTGTTCTCTGGCGCCTTGTTACATTTTGAAAGTGCTCATGTCGATGCCAACATAACCACGTTTTATGAAGCTTTTTGGACCTTACAAATGACCGCTAGCACTATTGGCTACGGTGATTTCCATCCTGTATCTACAGGCGGAAAAATCATTGCTACTTTAATGTTTTATATCGGCTTTGGTTTAGTGGGTTTTATTGTTACTAAAGTGCTAGGTTCATTCATTGGATTTTCAAATACAGATGTTCGAAATCGTGAGCTGCGTAAACAAAACGCGGAGATAATCGAGCGCAATAAAATGCTTGAAAGAAAAGTAGATTCTTTAGTAAAAGTTTTAGAAAAAATCAGCTAAATTTTTAGCTGATTTAATAGCAGGTTGATCCAGATTTTCTATGTAAATGACGCTTTAAACTATTTTAACCAGTAAGGCTGTAAGTTTAACGCTGCCGCCTTACAGTGCTCTAAGGCACATAGCAAATTTTCAACTTTATCATCTAACCAGCATACAAGTTTTTGTGGAATATCTTCACTACTTTGTTGCAGATGCCCCTTTAATAAAGTCAATGTTTCAAGCTCATCTATACCTAAATGAATGTCTAACCAAGGCCCTCTAAAGTCCATTCGTTTATCAACACTGTATAAACCACCAAACCAACTACCGGTTAATAAACTTCTAATAATTAAATGGTGATTTTCAATATATTCAGCAGACGTTAATGGTTTATCTCGATGAATAGCTTTATCTAATGTATCTAAATTTAACGAAAGCCAACTGGGCGCTAAATCTAAAAGCTCAGTTGAATGCACTTCGTCTAGGTCATTCAAAATAAACTCCAACATACTTAATTGTAATTTATTGAACGCTTCGGCATGAAGTAATTTAAGCATTTGTTGAAAGTCTATCAATTGATGCTTTTCATTTTTAAGCTCGGCTAAAAGACTTTTACTGTACTCAATTTTTTTCCTGTAATTGCCTTTCTTAGTGGTTAATTCTCGGATTTGTAATGCTGGTTCAACCCAAACTAATTCAGCTAAAACGGCTTTAATTTGCTTACGGATCGAATCAGATTTATCGCTTGGTAAATAATCTTTATATAACCAGAGTCCATGTCTAGCTAGAGCCAAAGTATCTGATATTTCTTTCAATACTTGTAAGTTTTGTTTAGTAACAAATTGACTCACCAACTGCTGTAGTTGTGTTAAACATTCACTAAATCCGGCTTTAAATGACTCAGATATAGTCATGCCATTTTCAATGACTAACACTGTACTACCACTACTAATATGAGATTCCGTTCGGCCAAACACTAAACCGTATCCCCTTGCCGCTTTACTTAAAGTACCAGGTCGTATTTCAATTACAGATATTAGCGAATGAGCAAGAGTAAAAATTGAATTTTCATTGCCACTAACTAACTCTAACTCTATTTCATTAATAGCCTCGCTACTCTGACTTGAGCGAACTTCACCTTGATCAAATGCTAGCTCGATTTGACTGTTATCAGGCATAGTGATTAACCAAGTCATACGCTTAAAGTTAGTTTCAAACAATGGCGAGAGTTGTTCTTGCACTGATTTAACATCAAAACCAGTTGGCCATATTTCTTGGTTAAATAAAGTTAAATTAACATCGGCAGACTCTAAAGTAATATTATATTCGGGTCGCTGATGCAATCCACCAACAGTAACTCCTGCAGTTTTAATTGTTTGCTCAATTTCACCTTTATTATTTTGGCGAATACGCAAGCCAATGTCAGCCTTTCTGAGCGCTAAGTCTGGGGTGTCAAAATAACAGTTAGCAAGAGTTTTAGTTTCGCAAGAAAACGGATGTTTTAATTGGGTTAAAAGGTTAGTAATAACAGCAGGTATATTGTCACCTAAAACTAAATATTTCAGTTCTATTTCAGTGTCCATTAAAGTGTGTTTACATTCTCATAATATAGTTAGTCAATTGTTAACCATACAAAAGCTTGATAAGCCTTTCAATCAAAAATTGAACAATTTTTCAATTACACCAATATAATTACTAATTAAATCAAAAAATAAGCACCGATGCAGTGAGTTAATCTTGCTATCCCTTGCACAAACACCTAATATTTAAAGTTAATAATTACCGTATTTTTTACCATCATTTAGAAGTCAGTAATGAACACTATTCAAAAAATAATTAGCCTATTGATCCTTACAATTTCTTGCTCAGCAATAGCACAAGAAAGTCTTGAAAATAAAACAGCATTTATTAGTGATGATTTATTTATCTACTTTCATTCAGGGCCTGGCACTCAGTACCGTATTCTAGGCAGCATTAACGCTGGTGAAGAAGTACAATTGTTAGGTGCTGTCGAAAATGAGTACCAACAAGTACAAGATGTGCAGAATCGCAAAGGCTGGGTAGATGCTAAATATATATCTGCCACACCAGGATTACGAGTTGTATTAGCCGAGCTCAATGAAGAATTAGCCGACAAAACAGCACAACTTGGTAACCTACAAAGCAAAATGAGTGAAACCAACAAACAACTCAATACTTTAAAGCAGCAGAACTTACAAATAACAAAAGAAAATAAAGAAACCACCCAAAAGTTTGAGCAAGTAAGCAGCGAGTTAGATGAAAAAGATTTAGATATAAAGCTTACTTGGTTTACTTATGGTGCAGGAGTTTTAGTTCTGGGGTTAATCCTTGGGTTAATATTACCTAGATTTGCTAGCCGGAAGAGCAACTACTCTTCTTGGGGATAAGTGCTTAAAATATTATGAAAGTCATTTTTGATGTAAGACACTTATATTATCTGCCTGGTTATTTACCTGTTTATCAAGAGTTGATACAAAAAGGTCACGAAGTGACTTTTGTATTCTATTTTAGTAATAATGATGATTTACAAAATAAGATTATTGATCAATATAACCTGACGACCACTTGGGTTGAGTCGAGTGAAAAGGCTTTAGATATTTATAAGGATAAGACTATTGATTGGGTTATTTTTGGAAATCGATATAAATTCTTAAAAGTATTGCACAAATTCACAAAATCAGCGCAACTTGGTCATGGTATTGGTCCTAAAAGAGCCTATTACGGTATATCAAACACTTCAATGACAGTTAGGTTTGTTGAAGGACAGTTTAGATTAAAAAAACTAGAAAGCTTGTTCCCTAAGGATCATTTTGTTGATGTGGGTTACAGTAAATTAGATCCTCTTTTTAATCATACCGAGCAAGGACTAGATTTAATAAAATTAGGTTTAGATCCAAATAAAAAAACAATACTTTATGCTCCCACATTTAATCCTAGTAGCCTGGAAAAGTTTCCTGATAACTGGCCGAGTGTATTTAGTGACTATAATATATTAATCAAGCCTCATCAGTTTTCTTTAAGCCAAGAAAAATATAAAAAACACAAGGATAAATTATTAACTTGGTCTCAATTTGACAATGTTTATCTGTCACAAGAAATAGAGTTTAATATTATTCCATTCATGAAGAGTAGTGATATATTAGTAAGTGACACCTCTTCGACAATTTTAGAGTTTTTATCTCTAAATAAACCAATAATTTTATGTAAATTTTTAAAACTAAAATGGAATTATAGAGGCCCATTGAAGTACAGATACTTTAAAAGAATGAGCGATGATTTCTTATTCTACGAACAGATTTCAGAGCCAGTATTACATTTTAAACACCTAAAAACTGCCATTGATAAAAAATTATCCCTAGCAGGCTCTGACATAAATATAAAAAATGATTTTTGTGAAAAATTCGTTGGCAGTACTGATGGTAAAGCAAGCAAAAGAGTTGTTGATTATCTAAATGACTTTAATGGAAAAAAACTACAATGAGCGTAGCATTTCATTAACTTTCTTGGGAGATCGCTCTGTAATATAGGTATTTTTTAAATGCTTAATAAAACGGGAGAATATTCTGTTTATTTTTTTCTCCCCAACGGTTTTTACATAGTTAGCTAAAGGAAGAAAATCTGAGTTACCAATATCGTCAATTATTACCAGAAAAGGTGTATTGGAACGTTGAAAAACAATATTTCTAGCAAGAATTTTTTGCGTAATAATGTTATTTTTAATAAGGTAAGCTTTAAGTAATGGGATACATTGTTTAATTTGAATTAGTTCGGTTTCAGTTAGGTTTGGCTCTAGTAAATACTGCTCTAAACTTCTAGATACTTGACCGTTATCATCTCTAATTAATTCAAACACACTACACTTGCCTAAGTTAGTTTCTTGTTCGCCATAATAATTAGAAAGCATACTCCAATCAGTAATTCTTTTATTTAAAATTTTATACTGGTCCACTTCTCTCTTTAGTGCTTTCGCAACTCCTTTTTTCCCTCCTTTCTTTGGTTGCTTGAAAGTTATTTTGAGACATTTTGTATGGTCCTGTGGGTGCTGATAACACTCTCGATGAAACCCTTTCCCAACAAATAGTTCTTTATCGATAATTAACATAATAAATATTTTTACTGAATACCTAGCAACAGTCTCCCAATATAATATAAATGCAAACAAACTCCTAATGCGAACATAAAATAATAGAATAAATAACCAAAAAAACAGTACTTTATAAAAATAACTCACTATAATTGTTAACTTATCAAGCAAAAAATTATATAAGCGATTCTGGAGTTCCGTACTTGATACTTTTCAAATTACTAAAAAAAATTATTTTCACATGCTCGTTTTTTAGCGCATCTGTTTTTGCAGGCGGCGTTTCTCCCTATTTACCACTAAAAACAGATCCCCTAATAGAGCTAGAAATAGAGCGGTTGGCAAGTTTGGCCAAAATGCCGGTATTGAATAAGCCATATCATGCGGCAACAGTATTAGAATACCTATCTAAGATAGAAGAATCTCATCCAGTTTTACACTATAGGATCAATAGTTATTTAAAAAGATATAAAAAGCAGGCATCAATCACACACTTTAATTTTTCTGGCGCGAACTCTTTTGAAGAAAATCAGACATTAGCAAATGCTCGTGGACAGCAAATAGACAGTCATTATCAAGTTTCTGCTGCTGCATTTTGGCAAGTAAATAAGTATATAATTGCTAACGTTGGCGGTACTTTTTATGAAGATGGTGACTTTATTCCAAACCATAGCTATTTAAGCTTCGGCTTTGATTGGTTGCAAGTTGATGTTGGCTATAAAGAGCACTGGTTGTCACCGCATCAAGACGGTGCGTTATTACTGTCTACTCAAGCTAAGCCACCTATTAATGTTACCATTAGTAACCCAACCCCTTTCGATTGGATGAATATTCGCTATGAAATGTCAGTAGGCTTACTTGATGATACAGAAAATATCTTATTTGACGATGGTTTTACCAGTGGCGAGGTAGGTTTTATTACCATGCATGGTAGTTTACAGCCACTTGATTTTTGGACTATTGGCTTTAATCGAACATTAATGTTCGGCGGTGGTGATAGAAGCATTTCATTTGATGATGTATGGAATGCTATCAAAGATCCAGCTAGTAGCGATAACTGTGGCGAAGGACAGAGTAATTGTGATCGAGACTCCGAAGTTGGCAATCAAATGGCTTCTATTACCAATAAATTTGATTTTAGGTTATTTGAAATGCCAATGAGTTTTTATCATGAATATGCAGGGGAAGATACAAAACAACATAAAAATACAGCCTTAGGCAACATAGCTTTAAATTACGGTTTATTTTTTCCTTATTTAACTGAAACTATATCTTTAAATGTTGAACACGCAAACTTTATGCATAAATGGTATACCCACTTTATTTATAATGATGGCTATACAAACGATGGCACTAGAATGGGCCATTGGTGGGGTGATATAAAGCCAGCAGATGAAGAAAACGGTGGTACATCTTGGAGTTTACGAATCGATTATAATATTGATCAGAAATCGCAATTACAAATTATGTATCGAACAGCCGATATAGAAACAGCTGAGAATAATTTTCTACCACCTAAGAATAGTTACAAACGTTCACATGAGCTAGAATTCACATTGAATAATGCGTATAAAAGCTATTTTTACACGAGTAAACTGCATATAGGTAAAGATATTTTAGGGGATCAGTTCTTGCGAGCAAGTCTTGCATTTAGATATTAATATCTCCGCATTCAATTAATTAAGCAACCCTATGTACAGGTACCTCAATTAATGGGTTATCTATTTTGGTCATTTTTCAATACAAGTAACATGTATTTATTAAACGTATATTGCATTTGAATTACTGAAATTAAAAAGCCTGTTCTACCGTCTAAAAATCCGCGATAAAAAACATAATGTCGAATGAATGCAAATAGGCCAGCTGCCACAGCTTTAATCGATGATGATTTTTTTCCCTTATTGTATCTTTCTTCAGCCCATGCTTCGGCATACCCACAACGTTTGACCAGATAGTCTTTTAAATTATCAAAGGTGTAGTGCATAAGGTTTGCTTTTAATTGGATCTTTTTCGAGCCTTTACAACTTACCGATTCATGGACTAGGTTTCCGTTATATCGATATTTTGTCCGATTATAGATGCGCACGATAGGATCAGGGTACCAGCCACTATGATGGACAAACTTTCCGCAGAAACTTGTTAATCGATTGAGTACCAACACTTCATTAGCATTAATTGATTGCATATAAGTTTTAATTTCTATTTGCAAAGCTTCAGGAACAACTTCATCAGCATCAATGGCTAAAATCCAATCATTAGTCGCCAATTCTTCTGCTCGTCTGCGCTGCTCTCCAAAGCCCAACCAATCTTCACGAACATATATTTTATCGGTATACTTTTTTGCTATGGTTAAAGTTTTATCGCTACTGCCCGAGTCTAGCAGTACAATTTCATCTGCAAATGTTAAAGATGATAAACATCGCTCTATTTTATCTTCTTCATTTTTACAAATAATACATACTGATAATTTTTGACTCATAATAATTCCTAATTAACATTTCCAATAATGTAATTGCTTTCGAAGTTTTAAATTTCTAAACAAGTTCAGTGGCTTGTCCCGTTTGGCTTGAATACCATGATTCAATTTATCTACAACATCAGCTAATATCCGCTCAGATGCTAACCCATCGATTAAAGGATGAAGTTCTCTTGCGTAATCAGCAATATAACCTTTAAGATCGTCTGCAGGCGTTAATGCATTTACAATAGAACCCTCTAATAACACAGGATCATCAATATCAATCAGGTAGTTACCTGGTTCAGAGTTTTTAAAGCTAACAATAGGTTTGTTCAATAATGCAAATTCACCAATTACTGATGAAGTATCCGAAACCATAACTTCTGCTACTTGCAATAAAGAGGCTATATCAGACGTATCAATGACTTTAAAATTATCAGATTCGATGCTTTGATATAATTGCACTAGTTCAGGGTTCATTTTAGGATGAAATTTTGCAAGCCAAAGCCAGTCTTGTTTATTCACTAAGTTTTTTATTTGTTCAAATAAAACACCAGCACAAGTAAGTTTTGGTGAAAATGTCGGAGCGAATAAAATTACCGGCTTATTTTTTACATCAAGCTTAAACGGCTCAGTAGTAAATAAAGGATCAAGTTTTGGCCAACCTGTTTCAACCACATCAAAATAACCGTGTTCATTCGCTAACTGGTTAAATCTTTCAGTAGTCGCAGGTCCATGAGTACAATACAAATCAAAACAGCCACGAATCACAAAGTGACCTTTCTTCTTCCATTCCAGACCATGAAAAACTTGCACCTTTAAACCCGAGATGAAATTAGGAATTATATTCCCTGGAACAAAACAGGCATCGGGCTGAAATTCAATTGCAGATTGAATATCATTAAGCACCTCTTCGTCAGCATGAAATAAGTTTATATTTACTTCATTACCAATAGCCAACCATGCAACAGAATAGCCATGAGCTTTCATAACACTTTGTAACGGGCGTAATATTTCAAAAGAGTAGTTCTGTTCTATATAAAATAGAAACTTATAATCCAACATTAGCTAACTCTATGAGTTTTAACAATTTCAATGATCTCAGTAGTCGACACTGATGGTGTTCTTGGTAAATAAACTACTTCACATATGTCTTTTAGATGATCAAACTTACCTTCCCAATCATCGCCCATAATCAAAATGTCAGCATTATAATGTTTAATATATTCTGCTTTTAATTCAAGTGACTCTTCCAAAAACACCTCATCAACACAACGTAAAGAGCGGATGATATGTGTTCTGTCGTTTTCAGTATAAACAGGGTAACGCTGTTTTTTAGACATGTTTAATGCATCAGATGAAACACCAACAATAAGATGGCTTCCATGCAATTTCGCACGCTCAAGAATATTGACATGACCAACATGAAACACATCAAAAGTACCAAAAGTTATAATTCGCATAAGTGCCCTTTTAAATTAGTCTTCAATTTTGTCAATTAATGGGTTGTTAGGATAGTTTATTTGTAGAAATTCAACAAAACGTCCCCATTTACGATTTACTTTTTTAATAGCTAAGTATGAAATAAATTCAGAAAACCTAATAAATTCAGTATTGCCAATATCATCAATTATAACCAATTTTGGTTCATCAACTAATTGCAAAACTAAGTTTCTTGGGTATAAGGTTAGAGTCAAAATTTTCTGTTTGATTAAATATTCTTTTAGGTTTTTCAAACACATTAAAATTATTTCAAAATACTTTTTTGATAACTCTTCAGACTGTAAATAATATTCTAAAGACTGTGAAACTTGTCCATCTGAATCACAGATGAGTTCGTATACATGTGCTCGACCAATATTTGTTTCAGTTGCCGAGTAATAACGGGACAGCATAGAAAAATCGACGTTTCGTTTTATTAAACGCTCGTAATATTCAATTTCTCTTCTTATTGCTTTTTGGTAAATATCCTGTCGGAATAATACTTTTACACACAAGCCGTTATTGTCTGGGTGGCGGTAACATTCTCGAAAAGCGCCCTTCCCAACCAATAATGTATTATCAAGTTCAATCAACACGCATCCTTTAACTTGTTTTAATGTATTAAGATATGATTATATCCTATCAAATTTAATTATAACTTTTTTACAAATATAATTAAGGGTAAACTCACTACTAATGCATAAACTTTAGAAGAACCTAAATTTTGTCTGATATAAAAAAAATCCAACAATTTCAACTTTCAATTTTAAAAGAAGTAATTAGCGTTATTGAAAAGTATGGTCTTAACTACATCGCAGTAGGAGGTACTGCACTGGGCGCTTTTCGTCACAATGCGTTTATACCATGGGATGATGATATAGATATTGCCATGCCACGAAAAGATTACGACACCTTTTTAACTCTACAAAATGAATTACCGGATAATTTGTTTATCCAAAACTATAATACCGATAAACACTATCCGTTATATTTCAGTAAAGTGCGCCTGGATAACACTAAGTTTGTTGAAAGAAGATTTAAAAATCAAGATATGCATCAGGGTATTTTTATAGACATTTTCCCGCTTGATCAAATTAACTTAAATGATAAAATAAGTGAAAAGGTCAACAAACAAGAAAACAAATTTAGGAGACTGGTAAAAAACTCACCTAAAAAATGGTTGTATTGGATGGCGTATGGATTTATCAATCCGACCCAAGCATTCGCTCAATTAGAATCATTAATTAAGCGCAACACATCCGCTAATACAAACAAATTTGTTTCAATTCAAGCTAATGACAGTTTTGATTTTGAGAACCTTTATCCAATTCAAACATTGCCTTTTGAGGACATTCAAATATGTGTCCCCAATAATATTGAACATTATTTAGAAAATAAATATGGTGACTATATGAGGATACCCGAAGAACATGAAAGAAGACTTCATGATGTAATTGAACTTAAATTTAATGTAGACAAGCCCACTTAGATGACAATTAAAACGTTTAATTTTGGTAGTACTTAAAATTAGCCACCAAATTTTAAATAATATATATTACGCTTAATTTAAAACGGCTTTATAATTGTACGCCGCCTCTATTACAAAGATGCAGCCTAAAATATATTTAATTATTACAAGAGTCAGTATATGTTCATCAGACACGCTATAAACTTTTTCAATCGATGGTCTCCATTCAATTACCGTTTCAGAGAAGTTGCTACATTTCTACATCTTCGTTCAAGCATTCACGGCAAGCAGTATTTCGTATCTGACAAATTGAAATTAGTTTATGTGCCAGTAGCTAAAGCAGGAAATACGTCAATAAAACAAATGATTCTTAGGGCTGAAGGTATCCCTGAATCTGAATTCAATGATCCTAGCAATCCTTATTTAGTTCATGGAAAGAAATCCCTTAAGCATTACTCTCGTAAAAAATGGGATAATAAATGGAATGAATACTTCTTATTTTCAGTTGTTCGAGAGCCAACCGACAGATTTATATCTGCACATTATAACAAATTTAAAGATCATTCTAAAATCTCTAAACAAGGTTTCGAATTCAAAAAGCATTTAAACGGGATATTTAAGCTTGATATGTCTGCATTAGAGCTGATCGATACAATCAAAAACATACCAAATAGAATGCTAAATGTTCATATTGTCCCTCAGAACTTTTGGATTTATAAGCATCATAATTGCAATCCAAAAATTTATAAGCTAGAAAAAATAAATCAACTGTTTGAAGATTTAAATAGCAAAGGGTTCAATATTGAAATGAAACAAGAAAATGAGTCCAAAAGTAAACCGACTCGTGAAATAGACAGTAAATTAAAAGAAAAAGTATTAAAAAGATATAAAGAAGATTATGACAAGTTTAATTATTAAGTTTTTTATAAACTAGCTATTGACAGTGGAATTCAAAAATCTTATTGTTAGGATAATTACTCTAACGAATAAAAATTCAATAAAATGAATAAATATTTTAAACAACGCATTTTACTTAACCTCCTGCTAGATTCAAATAGCGGGCGTTTTTCTATTGTTTAAAATAAATTAATCGAATAACAAAAACCCGCAAATCACATTGCGGGTTTTTTTTTACTTCAAGGAAGAAGGAATGCAAATCACCATGGATGGAAATAGATTTGTTACTTGAATGTGATCAATAGTTAGAAAAAACAATATCAACACAAAGCATGAATTAGCTTAAATAAAGGCCAAAACGATGAATAACAATGTAACTATTTTCGATACCACATTACGAGATGGTGAACAGGCATTAATTGCCAGTTTATCTGTGCATGAAAAATTACAAATTGCCCTAGCCATTGAACGCCTCGGTGTTGATATTATGGAAGTTGGTTTTCCAGTTTCGTCACCAGGCGACTTTGAGTCAGTACAAACTATTGCTCGTACATTAAAAACAAGCCGCGTTTGTGGTTTATCTCGAGCGGTAAAGGGTGATATTCAGTCTTGTGCCGATGCAATGAACGTTGCCGAAGCATTTCGTATCCACACCTTTATTTCAACTTCAGATGTACACGTTGAACAAAAGTTAAAACGTGGCTTTGATGATGTATTAAATATGGCGGTAGATGCGGTTAAATTTGCTCGAAAATTTACTGACGATGTTGAGTTTTCTTGTGAAGATGCTGGCCGTACTCCTAAAGATAATTTATGTCGCATGGTAGAGTCTGCAATAAAAGCAGGTGCTACCACAATCAATATACCCGACACTGTAGGCTATACCCTTCCCCATGAGTTTGGCGGTATTATTACCGATTTATTTAATCGTGTGCCAAACATCGACCAAGCGGTTATCTCTGTGCATTGTCATAACGATCTTGGTTTAAGTGTTGCTAATTCAATTGCGGCGGTTAATGCTGGCGCCCGTCAAATTGAATGTACCGTAAACGGTATTGGTGAGCGTGCAGGTAACTGTTCATTAGAAGAAGTGGCAATGATAATGAAAACCCGTGCTGACATTTTAGGGCTAACCACTAACATTAATCATAAAGAGATTGCCCGTACGTCAAAAATGGTTAGCCAAATATGTAATATGCCAGTACAAGCCAATAAAGCAATTGTTGGTGCAAATGCCTTTAGTCATTCATCCGGAATCCATCAAGATGGTATGTTAAAAAGCGCAAATACCTATGAAATTATGACACCTGAAAGTGTCGGTATTAGTAAAACAAAATTAAACCTAACTTCTCGCAGTGGTCGTCATGTAATTAAGCATCGTATGGGCGAGTTGGGTTACCAAGAAAGTGATTTCAATCTAGAAGAGTTATACCAAGACTTTTTAACTTTAGCCGATAAGAAAGGCCAAGTATTTGATGACGATTTAGAAGCGTTGTTATTTAAGAATCAACAACAAGCCGATGCCGATAGCTTTCGTATTGAGTATTTAAGTGTACATTCTGGTAGTGGTGAATTTTCTACTGCGAGTATTAAACTTGCTTGTGGTGATGATGTACAAATTCAGTCTGCTACAGGTAATGGCCCAGTTGATGCGCTTTATCGAGCAATTAAACAAGCAGTAGATATAGATTTTGAAGTTACTGATTACAAGATATCAAACAAAGGTGAAGGTGAAGATGGCCTTGGCCAAACCGATTTAGTGGTAAGTTGGCAGGGCAGAAACTTTCATGGTTATGGCATCGAAACAGATGTAATTGAAGCATCAGGTAAAGCATTAATTAATGCGCTAAACAGTATTCAGAGAGCGCAAAAAGTTGCTCAACTAAAGCAACAAGCAGCGAACACAAATTTAGACAAAAAAATTCAAGGAATTTAAAGTAATGGCGAACATAGCAGTATTAGCCGGCGACGGTATTGGCCCAGAAGTAATGGTTGAAGCAGTAAAAGTATTAAACGCTGTTGCTGAAAAGTTTGATTTTGAAATTAGCACGAAAGAATATGATGTCGGTGGCGCTGCCATTGACCTACATGGTAACGCTTTACCTGATGAAACAATGCAAGGTTGTGAACAGGCTGATGCTATATTGTTTGGCTCTGTTGGCGGCCCTAAATGGTCTAACTTACCACCTACTGAGCAGCCTGAACGTTGTGCATTATTAGGCTTACGTGGAAAGTTTGGTTTGTTCTGTAATATGCGCCCAGCGCAATTACAACCGGCAATGTCTTCACTATCGACATTACGTAGCGATATTTCTGAGCAAGGCTTTGACGTATTGGTGATTCGCGAACTAACTGGTGACATTTACTTTGGCGAGCCAAAAGGCCGTAAAGGTGAAGGCGAAGAAGAAACAGGTTTTGACTCAATGTTTTATTCCCGCCGTGAAATTAAACGTATTGCTCATCTTGCTTTTCAAGCTGCGCAAAAGCGTGATAACAAGGTTACCTCTGTAGATAAAGCCAATGTTCTTGCAACCAGTCAATTGTGGCGCCAAGTTGTTGAGGAAGTTGCCGTTGAATATCCTGACGTTAGCTTCGAGCATATGTATGTTGATAACGCAGCAATGCAATTGGTACGCGATCCAAACCAATTTGATGTACTTTTATGTCCTAATCTATTCGGTGATATCCTTTCTGATATTTGTGCAATGATCACTGGCTCTATGGGCATGTTACCTTCAGCTAGCTTAAATGAATCAGGTTTTGGTATGTACGAGCCGGCAGGTGGTTCAGCGCCAGATATCGCAGGCCTTGGTATTGCCAACCCAATAGCTCAAATTTTATCAGCGGCATTAATGCTTCGTTATAGCTTGAATAAAGATAATGCAGCAAAAGCAATTGAAGACGCTGTCGCCAGTGCTTTAGATGACGGCATGCTAACTGGCGACTTATTGGCCGCAGAGCAAAGAAGTAACGCAAAAACCACCAGCGAAGTTGGTGATTATATTTGTCAAAAAATTAAGGAAATGTAACATGTCTTCCACTTTATATGAAAAATTATGGCAACGACACTTAGTAGAAGATAAATCAGGTGAAACGCCATTGATTTTTATTGATCGCCACCTTGTGCATGAAGTTACTTCACCACAAGCATTTGCGAATTTGAAGTTTCATGATCGCCCCGTTCATAGCCCTAATCGTACTATCGCGACGATGGATCATAATATCTCAACTAAAAAGTGTGATATCGATGCTGCAGGAGCAAATGGCGCAAATCAATTAAAAACTCTTGAACAAAATTGTGACGATTTTGGCGTTAAATTATACGGTATGGGCCATAAAAATCAGGGTATTGTTCATGTTATGGGACCTGAGCTTGGTTTTACCTTGCCGGGTCAAACAATTGTATGTGGCGATTCTCATACTGCCACTCATGGCGCATTTGGCGCACTAGCATTTGGTATTGGTACGTCTGAAGTTGAACATGTATTAGCAACACAAACATTGCGCCAAAATAAAGCTAAAACCATGAATATATCAGTTGAAGGGAAAGCTAATATTGGCATCAGCGCGAAAGATATTATTTTAGCGATTATTGGCAAAGTTGGTCACTCTGGTGCTACTGGCTATGTAATTGAATATACCGGTCAAGCTATCCGTAATTTAACCATGGAAGAGCGTATGACTGTGTGTAATATGAGTATCGAATTTGGTGCTAAGGCAGGCATTATTGCCCCAGATCAAACAACATTTGATTACTTAAAAGATAAAGAAAATGCTCCGCAAGGTGAAATTTTTGAGCAAGCCATAGCTGATTGGAAAACATTGCAAACAGATAGCACTGCTCAGTTTGATACAACCGTAGTTATTGATGCAACAGAAATTAAACCTCAAGTTACTTGGGGTACAAACCCTGGACAAGTAATAAGTATCGATTCAGTAGTACCAGCACCTGAAGATTTCAGCGATCCGGTAGAACGTGAATCTTGTGTCAACGCCCTTAAATACATGGATTTAGCCCCTGGCACTAAAATCTCTGATATTGAAATAAACAACGTATTTATCGGTTCATGTACTAACTCTCGTATTGAAGACTTACGTGTGGCTGCATCAGTTGTTAAAGGTAAAAAAGTTTCTAACTCAGTTACTGCTATTGTTGTTCCTGGCTCTTACCGAGTAAGAGAGCAAGCTGAAGCTGAAGGTTTAGCTGCAATCTTTACCGAGGCTGGTTTTGAATGGCGCTTACCCGGTTGTTCAATGTGTTTAGGTATGAACGATGACAAATTAAAAGAAGGTGATCGCTGTGCCTCAACCAGTAATCGTAATTTTGAAGGTAGACAAGGCCGTGGAAGCAGGACTCATTTAGTAAGCCCAGCAATGGCAGCAGCCGCAGCAATAGCTGGTCATTTTACTGACGTGAACGCATAAGGAGAAACTCATGGAAAAATTTAACCAACATACAGGTACTGTTGTCCCTTTTGATCGCGCCAACATAGATACCGACCAAATAATACCAAAGCAGTTTTTACAAAAAACAACTCGCACTGGTTTTGCCCAGCATTTATTCCACGACTGGCGCTTTTTAGATGATGATGGTTTACAGCCTGATCCAAGTTTTATTTTAAATAAACCTGAATATCAAGGCGTAAGTATTTTACTCGCGCGTGAAAACTTTGGTTGTGGCTCAAGTCGTGAGCATGCACCTTGGGCTATTCAGGAATTTGGTTTTCAAGTGGTTATGGCATCAAGCTTTGCTGACATATTTTATGGTAATTGCATAAATATAGGCATGTTACCGGTTGTATTAGAAGAATCAGTTATTGATGATTTATTTAATCAAGCAGCTCAAGGTCAATTAGAACTGACAGTAGATATTGTAAAAATGGTTGTAACTAATGGTGACAAACAATATCCATTTACGCTTACTGAATTTCAAAAATACTGTTTAGAAAATGGTGTCGATGCTGTTGGTTGGACATTAGAAATTGCCGATAAAATTAATAGCTTTGAAGATAAACTTCCCGCTTGGCAATAGACTAAGCATTAATTATGCTTTGATTATCGACTCATAAACTATTAGACTATTTATGAGTTTTTAATTTTATTTGTGGTAAAAAATAATGCGAACTTTATCTGTAATTATAATATCAAAAGATGAAGAAGATCGAATCACCCCCTGTTTAGAATCAGTTAAAGATTTTGCTGATGAAATTATTGTTTTTGATTCGAGTAGTACAGATAAAACAGTTGAAATTGTAAGGAAATACACGGATAAGGTTTGGATAACCGAAGACTGGCCAGGCGATGGTTTTCAAAAGCAAAGAGCTCTTGAGAAAGCACAATGCGAATGGGTATTAAATATCGATGCCGATGAATGGCTTGATGAAAATATGAAAGATGAGATAAGAGCTGTTTTATCTCAAGAAACAATTAAAGAACAAGCTTTTAAGTTAGCGTGGGGTAACGTAATTCTCAACAAACAACTTAAATATGGACGTTCATCTCGTGCGATTAAACGCTTATTCTTAAGAGAAGGCGCTGCTTATACAAAAGTAAAAGTTCACGGCTCAGTCCCTACTAAAGGGAAGGTTGGTGTTTTAAAAAAAGGTTTTTTAATGCATAACTCATTAAGAGGCTTCGATCATTTAATGACTAAAATGCGCCTATACTCTTGGGAAACGTCAGTAAAATACTTTAATAATAAAAAACCAAGCTATGGTATACCTCTTGCGGTGTTTAGAGCCCTGTATACATTCTTGTTAATTTATATATTCAGATTAGGATTTTTAGATGGAAGTAGAGGATTAATGATGGCGATAGTGTTTTCTCAATCGTCTTTTAATAAATATGCCGGTTTATGGTATTTAGAACAATCTGAAAAAATCAAGAATACTGTTAATAAGTAAGCCTTTCTGAGTAAGGGTGCAAAAGGCACCCTTTTTTATTAAGTTCTAGAAAAGTACTAGAGCCTTAATAAAGTTATGGAATAATGAGTAAAAAAGACTTAAACATCACCAACTCGACAAAGCTTTTAAACTAAAACGCTGCCCTTGGAATTGCAAAATAACCGTTTGCGGCTGTATTTCTTCAATGATTACACCATCTTTAGTCATTCCACCCGTATAATAATCTTGGCCATTTAGCCTTACCCAGCTACTCGCAACTTCTGATGTATACATATGCAATGAGAAGTGCAAACTTGGTACTTCATTTTGTAACCATTGTGGCATCTGTGCTAATGGTTTCGCTGGTATCAATTGGCGATTGCGCAAATCAACTTCAATCTCTGGTTCAGCAAAGTGCTTGCTTAAATCGATCTCGGGCTCTTCTACAACGTCATTAACTGAAGAGTTATTAGTATCATCTATTGCGTTTTCAAATGCTTTTAACAGCTCAGGAGATACATCGCCAAGTTCATCTCTATTAAGGCTAAGCTTCACTGGGCCATTTGCATTAGTAGATGACACTTTTTCAGTTGGTGTTTTAGTCGCTTTATTAGCAACGATTGCTTGTTGGATGTTTTGTTGACTAAGCAAACTTTGAATTTGTTGTTCCATTAATTGCTTCTTGGCTTTTTCATCAGCTTTTTGTTGAGCAAGAATTTCTTTTTTTAGCTGCTCTGCTTGTGCTGTTTTCAACGATATTAATTGCTGATTATATTCATTAGGCGTAGCGAAATATTTTGCACTATCATGTGTAGCGCCATAAAAAGGGATCAAAGTTTCATCAGGTATCGGTTTTGCCGTTTCAATTTTATTGACGTTTGAGTCATTTTGATAATTCACAATAATTTCTGCCCCATCACCAAGCACAAAGCCTCCAATAGCAAAAGCGAAAGCTAGTAATGCATAACTCGCTAAAGCTTTAGGTAAATTTTTGCCACTAGGTTGTTCTGAATCGCTTGAGGTTAGCTGTTTATGTAAATCATCGTTATTCAATTTAGGTTCGGTTGAATTGACAGAGGTTGCCTTTTTAAGTGCATCGAGTAAATAAGACATTAATTACTCTCCTTTGCATTTGTAAGCAAGGCCATAACCGTTTCGGTATCAGCTAAGTTGTTAACCGCTAAACCACGGGTTTGTTGAAACTGCCCTAATTGGTTAGTAAGTAAAGCATCAAACTGTTTAATATGTCTTGTAGGGCGCTGCTGCTGAATACTCAGTTTACCTTCTAACCATTGCACTAAGTGTATTTCACTACTTTCATCTATACGGTCAATAAAACCTTGTGGACTGCGCCAAAGTAGAACAGCGCTTCCTTGATAATGCCGTTCAATAAAAGCTGTGCTCAACCATTTAGAGTTTTTATTAAATTTAAGCAAAACTTTGTCATTTTGCTGTTGGGTGACAGTGGCATAATAAGCATCACCGTTTTCATCAAACAACTGTAATGTTGCCGGATAACCAAGAGTTAATAAACGCTTTAATTCGCCTTGATACCAATAACATTGCAACTCATAGGTTAATGCACGTTCACAAGCAGTAGTCCCATTAGGGGCCGAGCTACTCTCTTGGTTAAACGTTTGAATTTGCCAGTTATAAAATAAATGCGCAAATGCGTCATCAAGGTTTCGGCTAGTATTAATTAGAGTATTCTCAATAGAATTTAACTGTTTTTCTATGGTTTTTTGATTATTTAATTCAATACTTTGTTGATGAGCCAATTGCACTTGTGCAATATTATCACTTTGCTGCTTAGCGACACTAAACCCTGTAAACGCAAAAATCACCATAGAAGCTGTTACCAATAGATTCTTCACCATCGGTTTATGCCAAAAACTTAATGTTTTTGTATCTAAACCTAAGGTTTCTTTTGCCGATTGCTTGACTATAGACTTATCAACTTGTTGTTTTTCTTGTGAATACGCACCTAATAATGCCCGATCACATATCAAGTTAACTAACCGAGGGACTCCGCCTGTTATTTTATGAATTAGCGCTATGGCTGACGGTTTAAAAAGTGGATTAGTACATCCTGCAATACTTAATCTGTGCTTAATATATAGAGAAACTTCTTTTTGGTTCAACGGTAATAAATGATATCTAGCGGTAATACGTTGCGCAAGTTGTCGTAAATCTCGACGTTTTAAAAGTTCTTGTAATTCAGGTTGCCCAATTAGAATAACTTGTAATAATTTTTTAGTATGAGTTTCTAGGTTTGTTAGTAATCTTAATTGTTCTAATACTTCAGGTTGTAAGTGCTGAGCTTCATCGATTATTAATAACGTATTTTTACCTTGCTGATGATTATTAAGTAGCTGCTGTAAAATAATATCAGTAAATGTTTTCAATGTAGCATTACCACTATCGTAGTCTATCGATAACTCATCACAGACAGTTGCCAATAATTCTTTAGCTGACAATGTAGGGTTTAAAATAAATGCTGCTTGGGTATTTTCAGGAAGCTGTTCTAATAAGCATTTTGATACGGTTGTTTTGCCAGTACCTACTTCGCCAGTTAGCAAAACAAAACCACCAGCGTCACCTAACCCATAGGTTAAATGAGTAAGTGCTTCTTGGTGACGGCCACTCATAAATAAATAATGTGGATTAGGAGCAATTGAGAATGGGATATCGTTCAGGCCAAAATAACCTGTGTAGCCGTTATACATAAAGAAAAACTATTTTAATGAACACACTAAAGAAATTACCTTGTGTATATGCATAAGTCAAAATTAGACGCTGTTTAAACACCAGTTTATACGATAAACTTACAAACTATAAACAAATGGCTGTTTTTATTTAAAAATGAATCAAGAAAACACATCTACATTGGATACCTACCTAGTCGGTGGTGCGGTACGAGATCAACTACTCGGCAGAAAGATTGTTGAACGCGATTACTTAGTCGTTGGCGCAAGTGTAGACAAAATGTTATCCCTTGGATTTATGCAGGTTGGTAAAGATTTTCCTGTTTTTTTACACCCTGAAACGAAAGAAGAATATGCCCTTGCCCGTACTGAACGCAAACAAGGAAAAGGCTATACGGGCTTTGTCTGTTATGCCCAGCCAGATGTTACCATTGAAGAAGATTTACGACGAAGAGACCTCACCGTAAACGCAATGGCGCTAGATAATAGCGGCAAAATCATTGACCCTTTTAATGGCCAACAAGATCTAAAATCAAAGCTCCTTCGCCATGTTTCAACCGCATTTTCAGAAGATCCACTTAGAGTCTTGCGAGTAGCTCGTTTCGCCGCAAGGTATCACTACCTTGGCTTTACCGTTGCCGACGAAACCATTACGTTAATGCAAGAAATGGTTGTTGAAGGTGAACTTGAAAACTTAACAGCTGACAGAGTCTGGAAGGAATTTTCTCGCAGTTTGGGCGAAGATAATCCAGAAGTATTCATTGAAGTCCTTCGTAAAACAGGGGCTTTAAAAGCACTTTGGCCTGACTTGGATAAACTTTGGGGTATACCAAACCCAGAGGCCCATCATGGTGAAATAGATACTGGCATTCATACGTTAATGGTTTTACAACAAGCCGTTAAATTGAGCCAAGATATAGGCGTGCGGTTTGCGGCGCTTACTCATGATTTAGGCAAAGGATTGACGCCACAATCAAAATGGCCAACTCATCATGGGCATGAAAAATCTGGTTTACCCTTAGTTGAAAATATATGTAGAAAACTAAAAGTACCCAATCAGGTTAAACGAATAAGTTTAATAGTATGTGAATACCATTTGCATTGTCATAGAGCGTTTGAGCTTAGACCAGATACAATTTTAGCTATGTTCAATAAGCTTGATGTTTGGCGAAAGCCTGATGATTTTGAACTCTTTTTATTGAGTTGTGAAGCAGACAGCTCTGGCCGGTTAGGACAAGAAAATTCAGATTATCCGCAAGCAAACTACTTACGAGAAACATTTAAAGCCTGCAAACAAATAAGCCCTAAACAGTTTGTTGAACAAGGATTAAAGGGTAAAGACATTAAAGATGCCATTGATAAAGCCAAAGTAGAGGCAATTACATTAGTGAAGAAGCAGAAGATGTAAACTGAAACGATGACGCTGCCATTCCCGTGAACGACTCCACGGATGGAGAAGGTAGTGCGAAGCAGGATGCCAGAGCCGAGACGGGAATCCATAATGGATACCCGAACAAGTCGGGCATGACGTAGCCTGGGATGACTAGACTGTGTTTATTTATCGACTAGTTTCTCGTTTCTCGTTTTTAAATAACAAACCAAATCAAAAACGCACCTAGTAGCAATCGATAAATCACAAATGGCATCATGCCAAGCTTATCCAATAAAATTAAGAAATAATGAATACAGGCGTAAGCACTAAAAAACGCAACTACCGATCCAAAAGCAATTGCTTGCCAATCAACACCGTTAGCTTCTAGTACTAATTTCAAGGTTAAATAGCTACCTGCCATTGCAATAGCTGGAATTGATAATAAAAATGAAAATCGAGCAGCAGCATCTCGAGTTAAACCTAACATCAACCCCATAGTCATTGTGATACCTGAGCGAGATGTTCCTGGAATTAAGGCTACCGCTTGAGCTAAGCCTATGTACATTGCCCCTTTTATTCCTAAGCTTTTAATTTCTTTGGTTTGCTTACCTTTAATATCTACATAACCAAGTAATAAACCAAAAACTATTGTAGTAATTGCAATCACGGCTGCTGAGCGCAAATGATCTTCAATAAAATCTTTACCAAATAGCCCAAACAAGCCTGCAGGGATAGTCGCAAATAGAATCCACCAGGCTAATGCACTTTCACCATTATGTTCTTTTTTAACGATAGAGTTGGTCCAAGCAAAAAACATTGCGCTAACATCTTTGCGAAAATAAAGAATAACGGCAAGTAATGTACCTACATGTACAGCAACATCAAACGCTAATCCTTGGTCAGCCCAACCCAGTAATTGTGAAGGTAAAATTAAGTGAGCCGAGCTCGAGATTGGTAAAAATTCAGTTAAGCCTTGAATTAACGCTAAGATAATAATTTCTATCGTTGACATTTTATTGCTCTATTTCTTGATGACCTTCATTTAAGCCGGCCATTTAAATGGTACTTTTTTTAAAAACTGTAGACTCTTATTAAAGCTTTTCCACATTTCTTGATAAGTAATTTTTAATACCGGATGGGTTATATTAGGAGCTAATTCAGCAAGAGGCTCTAATACATAAGCATTTTTAGGTATTTCGTCTCGCGGGATTTGCACAGGACTGTCCATGATCAAATCATCATAAAGTAAAATATCCAAATCCATTTTTCGCGCACTAAATTTTTTAGAAAAGTCGACTCTGCCTTGTTGTTTTTCTAGTTGCTTTAACAACTCGCCAATATCAGCTGGTGAATTATCGGTTTCAACTTTAGCAACCAAATTGTAAAAATTATCGCCGATAAAACCAACAGGTGCACATTCATATACTGACGATAATTCTACTTGATCAAATTCAGCTTTCAAGGAATTAACAGCAATAACAATTTGTGCATCGCGGTCAATATTACTGCCAATTGAAATATAAACAACAGCCATTACGCACAACAACCATTACTTGATCTACTGCCACGCTCAATAATAACACCCACGGCACTAGCCTCTTTAACCGCTGTTGGTTTAGATATCTTTAACCTTAACCACTTAATGCCGTACTCTGTCATTAAATGAGTAGCTAAACGTTCCGCTAATGTTTCAATTAGATCAACTGCATTGGCATTAGCGAATTTATCAATTAATGTCGAGATCTCAGCATAATCTAAGGTTTTTGCTAACTCATCACCTTCAGCGGCTTTTCTTATATCAGTGCCCATTTGCAAATCAAACACTAAAAGTTGCTTGATCTTCTTTTCCCATTCGTAATAACCAATGGTAGTTTGTACTTGCAAACCTTCAATAAACACTATATCCATACTAAAAATCACCGAAATTTTTATATTAAAACAAATAAGTCTAAATTTTACCTCATTGTACGGTAGAAAAACTACTAAATAGATTGTTAGAATGGCAGAATAAAGCAGATGACGATTTTTTAACCATATAATTTTATAAATAAGGAGCAATTATGATGTTATTTTTAGCACTTTGTATATTCATTGCGGCTTATTTTTTCGGTTCAATTTCCAGCGCTATTTTAATTTGCAAATTAAGAGGGTTACCCGACCCTCGAACTCAAGGCTCTAAAAACCCTGGTGCAACTAATGTTTTAAGAATGAGTGACAAGCCAACCGCTTTAGCAGTATTAATTTTTGATGTGTTAAAAGGAGCAATTCCTGTTTATGGTGCATTCAAACTAGGAGTAGAACCTATATATCTAGGTTTTATTGCTATTTCAGCTTGCTTAGGACATATGCATCCAATATTTTTTAATTTTAAAGGCGGTAAAGCAGTAGCTACTGCTTTTGGGGCGTTAGCACCAATAAGTTGGGGATTTGCTTTAGCATTAATAGTTACGTGGGTATTTGTCGCTAAAACCACTAGGTATTCATCACTAGCAGCAATAGTAACCGTTTCATTAGCTCCTCTTTATACTTGGGTATTAAAACCTTTGTATACCAACTCAGTAACGATGCTTTCAATTTTAATATTAATTAAACATCACAGCAATATAGTACGATTAATAAAAGGCACCGAAGATAAACTATCCAGCTGAATGATTCCCCTTCGGGGATTACGTCCGCTCTTCGAGAATAACGTCCGAATAAATTCAGACCAACCAAGTTCAGACCAACCAATATCTGAAACAATTAACTACGTCATCCCGTTGCGGCTGCTCACTGTCAAGCATGGAGGTTCCGTGCAACAACATCACGGAATGACGGTGTATTTTTACTAACTTGGTATTATGCTCATACAGGCGGCAAGGTATCTAACGGCCAGCGCGGATTTGCTTTAAAAGTTAAATCAGAAGTAACTCCAGACTTTAAACGTTGCATTCCCGCATAAGCAATCATTGCTCCGTTATCAGTACAATACTCAGGGCGAGGATAGTAAACTTGGCCACCAAGCTTATTAGTTAATACAGCTAACTGCTCACGCAATGAAGTATTAGCACTTACACCACCTGCAATAACTAAGCGTTTTAAACCACATTGTTTCAATGCTCGTTTACATTTAATCGCTAAGGTATCAATTACAGCTTCTTGAAAAGCATAAGCTATGTCAGCTTTAGTTTGATCGCTATCATCCTCTGCACGAATGGTTAGGCTAGCAGCCGTTTTAAGTCCTGAAAAACTAAAATTTAAACCCGGCTTATTAGTCATTGGTCGTGGAAAATTAAACCGGCCAGGTGTACCCTGCTCTGCCATTTTAGCTAACACTGGACCACCGGGGTAATCTAAGCCTAAAAGTTTTGCCGTTTTATCAAATGCTTCACCGGCCGCATCATCCACTGATTCGCCTAGTAGCTCATACTCACCGATGCCATCAACACGTACTAACATGGTATGACCGCCGGAAACTAAAAGGGCAACAAATGGAAACTCAGGAACATCATCTTCTAGCATGGGTGCTAACAAGTGCCCTTCCATGTGATGCACAGGCACAGCAGGTAAATCCCAGCCATAAGCTAAAGATCGCCCGATAGAGCAGCCAACTAATAATGCGCCAACTAAACCAGGACCGGCAGTATAAGCAACGCCATCTAGATCTTGTGGTGTTAAACCGGCTTCACTTAATGCTTCTTCTATTAAAGGAATAGTTTTTCTTACATGATCGCGTGAGGCTAATTCAGGCACTACTCCACCATAATCTGCATGCACGGCAATTTGAGAATAAAGACGATGTGCTAAAATGCCCTTTTCATCATCAAAAATTGCAATGCCAGTTTCATCACATGAGGTTTCTATACCTAAAATTCGCATAAAGTGTTAACCAAAAAATTACATTAATAAGGAAATTATGCGGATCATAGCGTTCAAATCAAAATTTAACCACCGTTTTAAATAAAAAAGCCATTTAAAACTTTACATCTACTCAAGGTTCGGATTAAAATGCTGCACCAATTTTAATCGGCTTGGTTAAATATTTCCAAGCGTCGCAGTATTCACTAGAGGTGAGGGCACAAATGCCAGTAATTAAAGTAAGAGAAAACGAACCGTTTGACGTAGCACTACGTCGTTTTAAACGTTCATGTGAAAAAGCAGGTATCCTTTCTGAAGTTCGTCGTCGCGAATCTTTCGAAAAACCAACTTGGGAACGTAAGCGTAAGAAAGCAGCAGCTGTTAAGCGTCACGCTAAAAAAGTTTCTCGCGAAAACGCTCGTCGCGTTCGTTTATACTAAATCTTAGGTAATAAGATTTAGTTATGGGTTTGCAAAGCCAACTCAACGAAGAGATGAAAACTGCCATGCGTGCCAAAGACAAACCTCGTCTTGGCGTTATACGTATGGCATTGTCTTCTATTAAGCTCGCTAAAATTGACAATCAAAAAGATATGTCTGAAACAGAGATCCTTGCGCTAATCACTAAAATGATCAAGCAACGCAAAGAATCTGTAACCATGTTCACCCAAGGTGGGCGTGACGAATTAGCAGCTAGTGAAGAAGCCGAAATTGTAGTGTTGGAAGAATTTCTTCCACAAGCACTAAGTGCGGATGAAATAGCTCAGCTAATTTCAACTGCTATTACTCAAACCGGTGCAGCTTCTATGGCTGACATGGGTAAGGTAATGGCAATATTAAAACCGCAAATGCAAGGAAAAGCAGACTTAGGCCAAGTTAGTGGTCAAGTAAGAGCTACCTTAAACGCATAATCAGTTTCGACATAGCAAATTTAAAACCGTAGTAACTTAGTTATTGCGGTTTTTTTATATCATTTAAACTGCTATTTGATATAGTTAATTCAGAACTCATTTTATTAACCTTCTTGGACAATATCCTTTTATATGGCCGGTATGATCCCACGTACTTTTATCGACGATTTATTAGCTCGTACTGATATTGTTGATCTTGTTGATGGCAAAGTACCATTAAAAAAAGCAGGTAAAAATTATCAGGCATGTTGCCCTTTTCATGGTGAAAAAAGCCCATCATTTACGGTAAGCAGAGATAAGCAGTTTTACCATTGCTTTGGTTGTGGTGCTCATGGCAATGCAATTAGTTTTATCATGGAATACGACCGATTAGAATTTGTCGATGCCATTGAAGAGCTTGCCAGTCATAACGGTATAGAAGTTGAACGAGAACAAAACACCCAATCACCGGCAGAACAAAAACGCCAGCAAATAGCTCATAAACAAAAACAAGACGACTATGAATTACTGGGAAAAATAAGCCAGTTTTATCAAAAAAACCTCAAGACTCATGCTGATTCTAAAACGGTAATCGATTACTTAAAAGGCCGTGGACTTACCGGCGAAATAGTAAAACAATTTGGCATTGGTTACTGTGCCGATAGCTGGGACGACATGATGAATGTGTTTGGTAACTCTAGCCAAAACTCAAAGCAACTCGTCGATTTAGGTATGGCAATACAGGGTGATAAAAATCGTCCATACGATCGCTTTCGCGGTCGGGTTATGTTCCCTATTAAAGATAAGCGCGGGCGTGTTATTGGTTTTGGCGGCCGAGTATTAAGCGATGGTACGCCAAAATATTTAAACTCTCCCGAAACTCGAATATATCATAAAGGTCAGGAATTATATGGCCTCTATGAAGCAAGGCAGCATTGTAAAAACCTTAATCGGCTAGTAGTTGTTGAAGGTTATATGGATGTAGTCGCTTTAGCCCAGCATGGTATCAATTATGCGGTTGCTTCACTTGGCACATCAACAACTGAAGAACAGCTTCAAACCATGTTCCGCACGGTAAAAGAAGTTATCTGTTGCTACGATGGTGACAGAGCAGGCAGAGAGGCCGCATGGCGCGCTATGGATAATGCCCTGCCACTAATACGAGATGGCATTTCTTTAAAATTTGTATTTGTTCCCGACGGCGAAGACCCTGACACGTTAGTGCGCAAAAAAGGTCAGCAAGAGTTTGAGAAAATTCTAGATGAAGCCAAACCACTATCGCAGTTTTTATTTGAACATCTTCTTAGCCAAGTTAATGTAGGTTCACTCGAAGGTAAAGCTGCGTTGCTTGAGTCTTTTCAACCATACTTACAAAAATTGCCAGACAGTACCTTAAAAGATTCTATTTTAAATGAATTAGCAAATAAATTCGGTACAGGCTCTGAACAGCAGCTTGCAAAACTAAATAAAAATCAATCACCTGCACAGAAACAAGCAAGTAAATCAAAAACAAAAGTAACTCCTATTCGATTAGCTATTGCATTATTGCTTGAGCATCCCCATTTAGTAGAAGTTCTACCAGACTTATCGATTTTAGAGCCGATAGAGTTACCTGGTATAAATTTATTTAAAGAGCTTATGCAGCAATGCAAAGCCAGGAAAGGCATCACTAGCAGCCAAATAATCGAAAGTTGGCGCGGTACTGAGCAAGGAAAGATATTAGCGAAGCTACTCGTATGGGAACATCATATCGATAGTAACGCTGCTGAAGATGTGTTTAGTGATATTTTAGAAAAAATAATTAACACATTTGTAGAAAATCGTACAGAATTACTGTTACAAAAAGCCCGTTTGGGACAATTAAACTCGTTGGAAAAACAAGAACTTCAGTCTTTGCTTAACGCACAGAGCTAAATATACGATTTTAAACAATTTTATAAATTGTTTTAGTTATCTAAACTGGCGTTTCTTTATTCGACTTGCTATAATTTCGTCCTTTACTGTTCGTATTTTGATAGCCAAATAGGTGGACTTTCGTCAATGGTTCAAGCCCCACAATCTAGACTAAAAGAACTTATCACTAAAGGTAAGGAGCAAGGGTACTTAACTTTTGCTGAGGTGAATGATCACCTCCCTCAAGACATAATAGATTCTGATCAAGTTGAAGATATTATTCGCATGATTAACGACATGGGTATTCAAGTGTTTGAAAACGCACCTGATGCCGATGAATTAATGATGGCCGAAGCCAATACTGATGAAGATGCAGCCGAAGCTGCAGCACAAGCATTAGCCACTGTAGAAAGTGAAATTGGTCGCACAACTGACCCTGTCCGTATGTATATGCGAGAAATGGGTACTGTAGAACTTCTTACTCGTAAGGGCGAAATTGTTATCGCCAAACGTATCGAAGAAGGGATCAGAGAAGTACAACGTAGTGTTTCTGAATATCCACCTGCAATTAACTATTTGTTAGAGCAATGGGATAATTTTGAAGCTGAAGAGTTACGTTTAACTGACATCATCATTGGTTTCTTAGACCCAGATGCACCAGATGAGGTTGCACCAACAGCAACTCACGTTGGCTCTGAGCTTTCAAAAGAAGAGCTTAATGATGAAGATGATGATGAAGATGAAGAAGAGGAAGATACAGGGCCAGATCCTGAACTAGCTCGTGAACACTTCACCGAATTACGTAAACGCTACGAAGCTGCCAATAAAGAAATTGAAGCTAAAGGTCGCAATCATCAAGATTCGGTTGCAGCAATTAATGAAATATCAGAATGTTTTAAAGAATTTCGTTTAATTCCAAAATTATTTGATCGCTTAGTTAAAAGCATGCGTGATGTAATGGACCGAGTACGTGTTCAAGAACGTTTAATAATGAAGCACTGTGTTGTTGGCGCTGGTATGCCAAAAACTCATTTCATTAAAATATTCCCTGGTCATGAAACCGAAACCGAATGGTTAGAAGCTGAAATAGCAGCCGGTCACTCATATTCAGAAAAATTAAAAATGGTTTCTTTCGACATTGAGCGTTGTGTTTACAAACTTACGCACCTTGAAGAAGAAACGTTTTTAAGCGTACAAAGCATTAAAGACATCAACCGTCGTATGTCAATTGGTGAAGCGAAAGCTCGCCGAGCGAAAAAAGAAATGGTTGAAGCTAACTTACGTCTTGTTATTTCAATTGCTAAAAAATACACCAACCGTGGTTTACAATTCTTAGATTTAATCCAAGAAGGTAACATTGGTTTGATGAAAGCCGTTGATAAGTTTGAATACCGTCGTGGTTATAAGTTCTCAACTTATGCTACATGGTGGATCAGGCAAGCAATTACTCGTTCAATTGCCGATCAGGCACGTACTATTCGTATCCCGGTACATATGATTGAAACGATCAACAAGCTAAACCGTATTTCACGTCAAATGCTTCAAGAAATGGGTCGCGAGCCTACTCCTGAAGAATTAGCAGAACGTATGGTTATGCCTGAAGATAAAATTCGTAAGGTCTTAAAAATTGCTAAAGAGCCAATCTCAATGGAAACACCAATTGGTGATGACGAAGATTCGCACTTAGGTGACTTTATTGAAGATGGTAGCGGTGAATTGCCAGTTGATGCTGCAACCACTGAAAACCTTAAAAATGCTACTCACGAAGTGTTAGCTGGCCTAACAGCCCGCGAAGCTAAAGTTCTTAGAATGCGTTTTGGTATCGATATGAATACCGACCACACATTAGAAGAAGTTGGTAAGCAATTTGACGTTACACGTGAACGTATTCGTCAAATCGAAGCTAAAGCATTACGTAAGCTTCGCCACCCTTCTCGTTCTGAGCAACTTAAGAGTTTCTTAGACGGCGAGTAAGTCGAGAAGTAATTCAAAATTTAATTAAAGCCTGCTTCTGCAGGCTTTTTTAATTCATGGAACGAATTAACTTTGAATTGCCATGGATGGTTTAAATTCTGTTTGCTTCAGGGATGATGGAATGCAAATCGCCATGGACCGTTCCTTCACATCCCTGTGTTCACGGCATTCATTACATCGTATAAATCATGGCTTTAGATTTGTAATTCATGGAACGAATCAAATGCCTTAATGATTAGGGTTATCTAACCGGGCGAGTTTTATTTTTCCAACTTTTATATAAACCAAACGTTTTCATCGATGCCTCAATATCAAGCAATTGAACCATTGCTTCGACTTGTTCAGTTGTTTGTTGTTTCCAAGTTATACTTTCTAAGTTGGCAAAACCTAATGTCATCGCAGCCATAATAGCCGCATTAAGCTTTAACTGTTTTTGATCAACTTTATCAAATGTATCTGATTGGGCATGATAATTTGAAGCATAATTGGCATCTTGTTGGTTGGCAACAATATTTGCTACACCATTCATCATAAAGTCATAATTATCTGTTCCTACTACATGTACATTGATTTGCTCAAACGGGCCAAGCTCTACAACAGGTTGCAGTACCTTATTCAGTGCGGGAATAATATCTGCCCTACCGTTGGTGAAGAAGCCGCTGATTTTTCCTGTACCAATATCAATGGTTGCGGTCATAACGTGTTTATTTAATTCTTCAATATGAGTTTTAGTATACCCCCATGAACCGTATATTCCTTGTTCCTCTCCGTTGTAAAGGGCGAATCGAATCGTACGCTTTGGAGCAATATTTAATTTTTTAATTTGCCTTGCTATATCAATAACTAATGCGACATTTGAACCATTATCTAGAGCGCCTGTGCCCAAATCAAAAGAATCAATATGCGCACCAATTAAGACAATTTCATCTGCATGAGTGGAGCCTTTTATTTCTGCGATAACATTATGTGTTTGATAAGTATTTTCACTGGTAATATCAAGTTTTGCATTCAAGACTAAAGGCTGGTGTTTACTTAATAAGCGCTTAACCTTTAAAGCTTGCTCCCGCTCCATAACCACTATGGTTAGTTTGCTATCTGCTCCTTTGCTTGGAAGATGTCGGTACAGTAGGTTTTTCGGGCGAGACGACATATAGATTAACCCTGCGGCTTGTGCATCTATAGCGCGCTGCTCAATGCCGACTGAATCTACATACTCTTGAAATAATCCATGGATACCTGCTTTATCGTCAAGTATTGCGGTTTCAACAAGTAACCATTTATCTTTTAAGCTGTGTGACTGTTTAAATGCAGCAAGATCACCTTTGCCAATATCTACAATAGCGGCCGTTAATCCACTACTTGAAGTGCCTTTTGTAAAAGGCATAGCTGCCACACGAGCGGAGAAATGAATGTTTTTACCAGAAATTATTGCTGAAGCGCTCTGCTCACTCCATGATTTTGGCATTTCAAAAGACTCTTTTTGTGCTTGAATTCCCGCTTGTTTAAATTTTTTGATTGCCCAATCGAGTGATTGTTCATTTGCTTTTGTACCCGTAAGTCTTGGGCCTATCTCATCAGTTAACTGTTGTAAGTCTTCAATAATAGGTGTTTGATTTTTCATTGCATGAATCAATTTGTCAATATCATTACTTTCAGCCAAGGCGGGAAATACGCTACAGACCAGTATTGTTACGATCACTCTATGAAAAATATCCATGTAAACCTCATATGTTCGTTTTATTTTATATTTACTTAGCAATATTTAACTGTCAAGGGGTGATTATAAATTAAGCAACAACACTTAACCATTCGCTTGTAGTTCTTAAATACCAGTTTGTCATTGCTCTTAGCTTTGTATTGCTCTGATAATTATTGCCTCAAAAAAATCGCATAAAACATCACTAAAATAAAAGGTAGAGGCAGCATCTTTAACTGGATACTTGGAACTTTATCAACAATATACTTGCGACAATGCTAATCCCTGCATATCATAAAGTCATACCATATCAATAACTTCAACAACAAAAATAAAGCTAATGAAAAGATACTTACTTGCCTTACTTACCTGTGTGCTTTTTTCTCCATATTCATTTGCACAAAGCAATTCTGATGACTATTGGGATATCACCATTTTTGCTGGTCAAAGAACTTCAGATAACCTTGAAGATGATGAAGACTTAGAAGAAGGTGAAGAAGCATTCGAAGTTGATTTTCTCAACGATGCTAGTGCTGGCATCATCCTTGGATGGGAATTTGACTATAATCGCACCGGAGAGTTACTTTTAAGCCATTCAAGCACTGAGTTCGACGGTGATGTTCAGCTAGATGACATGGAAATAAGTATTACTTACCTACATATTGGTGGAACTGTAACAACTGGCGAAGGCAAAGTTCCCATTTATATCGGTGGTGGCCTAGGTGCTGTCCATCTTGAACCCGGAGATAAAACTTTAGACTCTGAAACTCGACCATCAGCAAACCTTGGTATAGGGGCAAAGTTTATTTTCAATGAAAGTATTTCCCTTAGAGTAGACGCTAGAGGCTATGCCACATTCTTCGATAGTGATGGTTACCTATTCTGTTCAGGTAATAAAGGCTGTGTGATGAGAACCAACAGTAACATGTGGTTGCAAGGTGAATTTACAGCAGGGGTAACTTACCGATTTTAACTGCACAGTACTTATTTGCCATAAGCTAGGAGTATAGAAGCAACTAACCTAAACTATAAATATGCATAATATATTTAAACTAAGCGTATTTTTATTGGTACTTATCACAGCAACTCATAATGATAAGGCCCTAAGTCATGCCGAGCACGATAAAGCGAGGTATGTAGCCTCTAATGGTATTGATTCTGGCCGTTGTGACATAGTAACAACACCGTGCAAAACAATAAATTATGCTGCCCAACACGCCAACAAAGGCGATCAAATATTACTAAGCAAAGGCAGTTATCATATAGAAAACGTTGATACGCTGTTTTATTTATTAAGCGATTTAGTGCCCATTCGCGGTAATTATCGAACCGAAGACAATTTCAGCCACAAACAAACTAGTAATATCACCTACCTTACTGGTGTACCTTATGATTATGTCCAAACTCTAACTGACAAAGGTTTCACTGTAATAGCTGATAAAAAATCAGCAGAGAGCAGCACAACAAAAAATATAATCAAAGCCAAACTTGCGACTTTTAATCGTTTACAAGAAAAGCAAGTTAATACTATTTGTAGTAATGGCTATGCTGGAGATCACGCTTGTAATAAATTAGATTTATTAGCTCATATTCCGCTTAACCAGTTTTCAACAAACCCCGCTGAAGGCAATGATATTTGGGGCCATTACGATCTTAATGATAATAAAGAATACGCGTTAATAGGCTTAAGTAATGGTATTGGTATTGTTGATGTTACAGCACCTTCAGCCCCCGTTGTTATAACCACGATAGCAAGCGAACAAACAATTTGGCGTGATATCAAAGTTTATCAATATTTCGATATTACTATTAATAAATGGCAAAGCTATGCTTATGTAACAGCCGATAATGCTGATGTAGGTTTGTTAATTTTAGATTTAAGTCAATTACCTAATACCGTTACTATCAAAGCTAGCGATAAAACAGATTTAAGTGCTCATAATGTGTATTTAAGTAATGTCGATTACTCTACAGGAGTTACAATTACAGGGATGAAACCCTACCTGCACATAGCAGGTTCGAATCAAAATGGTGGCGGTTTTAATACCTATAGCCTTGAAGACCCAACCAGTTTGGTCAGCGTTTACAAACCAGCAAACAATCGCAGTCAATATAGCCACGACGCTTCCTCTATGGTGATTAATGATGAGCGGAAAGACAGCCAATGCGTTAATGGCACCGAGCATTGCGAAATAATGTTCGACTTTAATGAGAACGATTTCCAATTATGGGATAAAACCCTAAATAGTGCCCCTACAAAACTAAGCACCACCAGTTATAGCAATGCCTCATATGTACACTCCGGCTGGTACACTGAAGATAAACTATTAATGCTCGTTCATGATGAACTTGATGAACAAGACTTTAACTTAAATACCACGTTAAGATTATTTGATATCACTGACTTAACCGCACCAAGTTTATTATCTACCTGGACAGGAGACACTCAGGCAATTGACCATAATGGCTATGTACGTGGCAATCGATACTATATGTCTAATTATGAGCGTGGCATTACGGTCATTGATATAACCGATCCTACCCAGCCTGTTGAAGCCGGCTTTTTTGATACCTACCCTATTTCAAACAATCCCTCATTTCATGGTGCCTGGGGAGTGTATCCATTTCTGCCTAGTGGCAACATATTAGCCAGTGATATCAACAGTGGTTTATACATTTTAAAAGACAATACTTTAGATGTTGACCAAGGAAGTTTAAGTTTTACCAATCAAAATTACTCAACCAGCGAAGGCCAAACCATACAAGTAAATATTCGCAGAAATGATCAAGCACAAGACAATATAGAGGTTAACTGGGAGTTAGTGACAGGCTCGGCAAACATTGATGATTTTACTTTGGCTAATGGCACTCTAGCTTGGGAAGATCAAGATAGTACAGACAAAAGCATTAATATAGAAATTACCACCGATAACCTGGCAGAGCCAAACGAAATATTTTTCATCCGACTTTTCGATCCTAAAAATGGTGCGACACTAAGCCAACCGAACTTGGCAGCAATAACAATATCGGCAACCGACGGGGAAAATACACCACAAGTTAATGCAGGCACAAACAAAAATGCACAAGCCGGCAACAACGTAAACTTAATTGCCAGTGCCAGCGACCTAGACAACGATGCATTAACCTATCAATGGCAACAATTGTCAGGTGCATCAGTTAGTATTAACAATAGCGATCAATTACAGGCAAACTTTACTGCTCCGCAAACAAACGACATTTTAACTTTTGCTTTCACCGCAACAGACGCCACAGGTTTAAGTGCAAGTGATTCTGTGAGTGTAACTGTAGAAATAGAAACAATTATCATAACGCCCGAGTTACCAAGCTCCGGTGGTGGCAGTTACTATTATGGATTATTGCTTATCGCCGCAGCAATTTGTAAAAGAAAAGCAACAACTTGCTCATAAAAGCAACAAACAAACAAAAACTAAAACTTTTTAAACAACAAGTGGTGACAATAAAATAAAAAATGCTTATACTTGCCGCCGCTTTTGGTTATTATCACTAATAACAAATCAAGCAGCACATCTAGATGGCCCCTTAGCTCAGTTGGTTAGAGCATCCGACTCATAATCGGCAGGTCCCCTGTTCAAGTCAGGGAGGGGCCACCATTTTTTACTACAAAACTCTCCTGAACAATCATTTTTCCTAAATATTTATCTGGCTTTTTCCAGAGTAAATTGTACAAACTTTCAAATAATAAATATTAACCTATACTTATTTCCACAACTTTTATGTGGGAATAGAGCATGTTTAAAAACCTAATCTTAGTTCTAGTAGTTCTTTTCTTATTTGGATGCGGTGGAAGTAGCGGAAGTAAATCGTCAACTACAAATCAAACTCAAACAATTGATACCGACTCTGACGGTACGCCTGACAATATTGACACTGATGATGACAATGATGGTGTAGAGGATGCTGAAGATGCATTTCCGCTTGATAGTACTGAGACTGTAGATACCGATAACGACGGTATTGGCAATAATGCTGATACGGATGATGATAACGATGGTGTACCTGACACTGAAGATGACTTCCCTTTAGACAATACCCGTTCATCAATAAATACACCTCCTGTAGCAAATTTTACAAATGAACAAAACAAACAACTGGTCATCTTTACCGATACCAGTACCGATGATGGTAGTATCGCAAGTTGGTCTTGGGACTTCGGCGATGAAACAACGTCTGACCAGCAAAACCCAATGCATCAATACATCAATGGCGGTAGCTATAATGTATGTTTAACCGTTACCGATAGCGAACAAAGCTCTATAAAACATTGCCTTGATATTATGGTTAATTACCTATTATCTATAACCCCTATCATTGTAACTAAATGCGGCGCTGAAATATTTGCAGATGATGCCCAACTTATTGTGCACAATGCCAATTTTTCTACCAAAACTAAAGTTCAGATTAATGAGCAGGGATTAATCGAATATTATACGGCTCAAACGCACGCCGACATTTCGATACTATTCTCCGAGGGGGATGACCCAAATGCATCCAAGCTTATTGCCAAAACATTCATGAATCAACCAATGACTGATATGAAAATACTTTATCATCAAAGTGACACCACGCAAGGCTGCGTATGCGAGCTTACAAATTTTTCTGTAAAAGTACCTGATATGGCCAGTGATATGATTAATACAGGATTTATAATGCTAACAGGTTTCATCCAAGGCGATGGACCGTCATTCCTAGGTATACTTGGTGGTGAAACATTAATGACAGATTATGAAATTTGCCGTGATGAAAATGAAAACTGGCCTGCAGTTTCAGCGACCGCTAGTTTTAGTGTAAACGATCAAGCCTATGCTACCTATATCGCAGACTATGTTCCAAATCAGGATTTAATTTTAGATAAGCCCGGTACTGCATTTTCAATAACAATTAATGATGAAAATTTAAATGTATTAAAAGTTGCTACAGGTGATATCGAAGGTAATCAACAGCTGCGCCAACTAATTGTTCCATGGCCAAGCATAGATATGACTAGTGATGTTTTTTATTTTCCAGATCTAACTACATCATTTTATAAAATTGAAACACTAAGCATAGAGCATCAAGCGATAATAGGGATGACTAACCCGATGATACAAAGATACAGTCGTCAGTTTACTGATCAGCCTCAAAATACAATTGATATAAAACTGCCTTTAGAGTCAGCGCAAGACCTGTTGGATTTTGTGCAGAGTGATAATTTAGATTATGACTTTAGATCATACGCTTCAATAGATGTATTTTGGTTCAATATAAAAATGAGTACAGTCCAAGATAAATTGATCGATTGGAACATCTACGCACCGGTAACAGGCAAAGTACCAAATCAAGATAATTTTGATGTATTCGATTTTATCTCAGTAAAAGAATTCGAATTACTTGATAATTTCCAGTACCAGTTAAATTTAACCAGTTTCAATGACTTAAATGGATACCAAGAGTTCCTTGAAGCTGAGCCCGACCGATTTAAAGCCAATTTATTTAATTCAACATGGCAAAACACTTCATCTATTAGCTTTACTTGGCAAGAGTAGAATGGCAGAAAAATATAAACCCGGCTAATTGGGTATTACCCTATTAGTCGGCTTTTAATAGCTTCTTAATTCCTTATTTATTTCACGTTTTATCACTAACTAGGATAATATAGGCGCTCATAATCGGCAGGTCCCCTGTTCAAGTCAGGGAGGGCATCACTTTCTAAAAGACTTCACAGTAAATACACACTAACATCATATGTAAAATAGACTTTATAGTATCGTTTGTAGTGCTGTTTGACTCTCTCTATAATTTATTTAACTTTATTTGCCAGCTCATAGCATTCCGAATCATTTTTATTTTCAAGAATTATTATTTAAATAGCTTATTTTTAATAAGCTATTACAAAGTCACACATTAAATAATTGTTACCAAACACTTCATAAACTAGTCATTTAGATATAAAAAAATGTCATTACATTCATCCTGTTAACTTACTTTTCACAGCCTTTTTTGAATTGTAACAGTTCATATTTCAAACTGTAATATTGTGTAAATATGTAATCAAATGTTTAGCGAATGTAATGGATTGTCCATTTAAGTATATGAGAGTTTGAAATGAAAAAATTAGTTTGCGCATTAACTGCGTCTTTGTTCTTGTCTGGTTGTGCGGGAATTATTAATGGTACGAGTGACAATATTACAATTACATCAGTGGAGCCAGGAACAAGAATCTACGTCGATGGTGTTAAGCGCGGCATTGATGATGCTTTAGTTCAAATAGATCGAGGGGAAACTCATACTATAAAAGTTGTAAAAAAAGGTTGTGAACCAGTGATTATTGAAACTGGCGATAAATTTGATGCTACATCATTGTTAGGGATCTTGCTTGACTGGGGAGTTATATCAATCCCTGTAGATCTTATAAGTGGAGCAGCATGGAAAGCATACCCAACTATATATACCGTTTCACCAATTTGCGAAGCTGAAGAAAGCCAAGTAAAAATCGCTGAGTAAGATTAGGAAATTAAATGAAAAAATTCATAATTGTATTATTGAGTTTATTAACTGTTGCTTGTGGCGGTGGAGGCGGTGGCTCTAATAAAGAATCTAACCCAACTCCAACCCCAACTCCTCCAGCAGCTAAAATGCCATCAGGGTTATGGGAGGGAGAGGTTACATATACTGGTGAACGACCAATAGCTGCTTTAGGTATAATTTCATCGACTGGCGAGGCGAGATTTATCTTAGAAACAGGTGAGCAAGATAAATATCAAATATCATTAAATGACGAGAATTATACCGCTGATGGAACTGCGTTTGATGTTTTTGGTAATTTTTATGGTGAAGGTTATATTCAAGGAGGTCATTCTGATAGCGAAATCCAAGGTAAAGCTTATTTTGATAATGTGAACACAAGTTCGTTCGAATTTTTTAAATCTGAATCAAGCAATGATGTGACAACCTTAAGCGATTTGTCTGGAAATTTCACTACACTAGATTACAACTCATCAATAGCAATTGACTCTGAAGGTTTTATCAGTGGTTCTGATGCAAATGGCTGCCAGTATAATGGTGAAATAACACACCCTGATAACACACTTAATGTGTATGTAATTAATTTTACGATAAGCTCTTGTGGAAATCGTTACGATGGTAAATTTAATGGCCTAGCGACTTATGTTCAAATTGATTATGATGTTCCTCAGAAAGGACTAATCTATCAAGCTGACAATGGTTACTTCTCATTTACAAATATCATGATTAAATAAAGTCTTTTGAAAAATATAATGCCCACTTAACTACTTCGTGGGTTTTATTCAAGTCAGGAAAGTTGTTATAACTCATCAAGGAAGAAATTTGGTTTGACATAACGCTATTTGAAGCAGTCATTGAAGGAAAACGATGTGGGCAGAAAAGGATCTACCTCGAATTAAAACTGACAGTTACCCAATGAAAAGTTGGTAACTGTCAGTTCGGTTCTGAGCTTTACACCTAATGTTAGTCTAAGTTGGCTAATAATAGATTTTTAGTCTGCAGAATGTATGCAAATCCACTCTTTTCTCTTTACCAATAAAACAGCCAGAAGTAGTAGATATAGATAATGAAACGAACCACCTGACCTTTCATTGATGCTATTCTCATCAAGTTCGCCATTATCAGTGTTTTGACTTGGATTACTAGTACTATCGAGTGGATCGGTACCTGTTTTTTTTCATCGGCATCTTTATAGCCATCACCGTCATCATCGGTATCTACGCTTTCGCGCGCATCAAATGTGAAGACATCTAAGCTATCTTCAATAAATCCCAATGCGGCAAAATATCAAGCCCCGATAAACCTACCCTGACCTACAACAACGGCGGCTTCTTTTCACATGAATGGATAGCACTGTCGTCGATAGTCCAGACAGTCAAAAACCGTAGTACGTTTAATGCCAATATATTCACCGAACTGTTTGAGTCCAAGAGTGCCAACAACTCAGGCTTCCTCGCGGCGGCCCAGGAAGCTGAAAAGCCATTTTTACCCTACAAGTACACCACGCCAGAAATATAATGATCTGAAAAAAGTGGCTTGATATCTTTTCAATTTTAATTGATTATTACAGTGTAAAGTGTTGATATTTAAATGGTATTGTTATGGATAAATAATACTTCTATTGGTTAAATAAAAGATTAAAAGCAATGAAATATTGCGTTTTTAGCACAACAACAATGAGAATTAAAATATGACTGATGTACTAATAATTGGCGGCGGACACAACGGTTTGGTTTGTGCAAACTATTTGGCCAAGTCGGGTTTGCAAGTTACTATTTTGGAGCGTAATCCAATCGTAGGTGGCGCTGCGATTACAGAAGAATTTCATCCTGGTTTTAAAAACTCTGTTGCTTCTTATACGGTTAGTCTTCTTAATCCCAAAGTTATTAATGATCTTGAATTGCACCGTCATGGCTTAAAAATATTAGAACGAAAAGTTAATAATTTCTGGCCGAATCCTGAAGGCGACTTTTTAGCGTTTACTGTAGGAAGTGAAAACCTTAAAAAGGAGATCGCTCGTTATTCAGAAAATGACGCTAAGTCACTCGATTTATATTTGCGTGATATAGAATTAGTTGCCGATTTAATCCGTGATTTCCTTTTGCAAACGCCTCCGAATGTCGGCGGTGGGATCCGGGATCTTTTAAAAGCTCTCACGCTAGGCAATCGTGCTAGAAAACTTAGAGTTGAAGAAAATCGTGTTGTCATGGATATTTTCACCAAGAGTGTCGATGATTTTCTGAATTTATATTTCGAGAATGAATATGTTAAAGGCGCTTTTGCCTTCGATGGCTT
The DNA here is from genome assembly GCF_031583595.1 of Thalassotalea psychrophila. Lineage (NCBI taxonomy): Bacteria > Pseudomonadati > Pseudomonadota > Gammaproteobacteria > Alteromonadales > Colwelliaceae > Thalassotalea > Thalassotalea psychrophila. The sequence goes on along the minus strand of NZ_CP134145.1, from coordinate 878,737 downwards.
AGTTGGCAACTACGCTAGCCCGTATACACCAGGTTCGGCTTACGTTTTAATGCACCATGCGTTTGGTGAGGTCAATGGCAAAAAAGGTCTTTGGGGTCATGCCGTAGGTGGTATGGGTGCAATTACACAGGCTATGGCTGCTTCTGCTTTAGAAAAAGGCGTAACCATAGAAGTGAATCAATCGGTAAAACGTGTAATTGTCGAAAATGGAAAAGCTATTGGGGTGGAGTTAACAGACGGAAAAACGATTCATGCTAAAGTTGTAGCAGCCAATGTAAACCCAAGTTTGTTATTTAATAAGATGGTAGACGAACAACATTTACCAGAAGATTTCGCACGACGCATTAAACATTATAAAAATGGTTCCGGCACTTTTCGAATGAACGTGGCGCTATCAGAATTACCACAATTTACCTGTCTTAAAAATCAACCGAGAGCAAGTAACGATCATCTAACTGGTGGCATTGTTCTTGGCCCCACAGTTAAGTTTTTAGACCAGTCCTATCGCGACTCGAGAGAATACGGTTGGTCTAAAGTACCATTGATTGAAATGTTAATCCCCTCTACGTTGGATGACAGCTTAGCGCCACCGGGACAGCATGTAGCCAGTTTGTTTTGTCAACAGTTTGATCCTGATATTGATTGGGATCAACACAGAGATGAAGCTGCTGAACTAATTATCGACACGATAGAAGTCTATGCGCCGGGCTTTAAATCAAGTGTGCTTGGCAAGCAGGTTTTAAGTCCGCTCGATTTAGAAAGAAAATTCGGTTTGGTCAAAGGCGATATTATGCACGGTGCTTTGAGTCTCGATCAAATGTTCAGTGCTCGTCCGATGTTAGGTCATGGAGATTATCGTGCACCGATTAAAGGATTATATATGTGTGGTGCTGGAACTCATCCCGGAGGAGGAGTTACTGGTGCGCCAGGGCATAATGCGGCGAAAGAAATTATTCGAGATATTGGTTGAATAAACAATGATAAAAAAGTACTCCTCTCTGGGTATCTTATATGAAGATACCCAGAGAGGAACCTATGAGCTTCAACATCATCAAGAAAGCCCAATGTGGCAAAGTACCTAATCCTAAAAAACAAAGCCTAACCTACAATATCAGCCACGACGACTGACCGTTTGCCTAAAATTGGCTGAGTGTCGAGCACTCTTCAACGCTTCACTCGTCCTCACACAAGCTCCAGCGTTCGGTAAAAGTTAGGTGTTCGGTCGATAAAAACGCATAAAATTCTTCGTGTTAGCATATCGCTTTCGTCGGACCAAGTGACCGAGGCTCGGTAGGGTTTCGGTGCCGACTGGCCTTGCATTTCCGGATGGTGAAAAACGTTATTTTTCCTACACTTACGACACGTAAAAAGGCAATTCCGTTGGCCTCATAATCGGCAAGTCCCCAGTTCAAGTCAGGGAGGACCACCATTTTCATCTTACATTTCTTCGATTTATCTCAGACCATCCGTGCTATTCGGTTTTGGTCAGACTCGTATCTATTACCATATCTCTCTCCATATAAATTAGGTATATATAGCCTAAGAACCAAATTTTTCTATTCATTTTGTTCGAGAAAATTTCAGCTATTCATTTAGTTTTCTCATGTTGCCCACTTAATTTACCATTGAAAACTAATCGACTTAATCATTAGAGAATATGTTTATTTGCATGTTTATTGCAAAAGTCATATTACCGTCTAAGCTAATTAACAAATTTAGGGATTAAATGGCTTCAGCATAAACTCTCATTTAACAATTCCGCAAAATAGTGCTTTACATATTTCACTGATGTATTGATTTTAAAACTATTTTAGTTGCAACGTCACGCAATCCGGTTTGAAAAATCAACGGTTTTATAGTGTATGTTTTTTATGTCTTTGCATGTAAAAAATACAAATTATAAAGTTTAGGATAAATATATGAATATTTTCTTCAAGCATTTAAATAAAACCAGTATTAAATTTGTACCTCAAATATATCAAATAAGTTTTGCTTTTGTACTCACCATATCGTGCTTAATAAGTAGTTCAGCATTAGCTGAAAACATACCAGCAATTGATGCCGACTCGCTCATAAAAAGCATCTCATCAGTTAAAAAAAGCCCCGAAAATGGTGTATATCTAATTCGCTTAAAAGGTAATCCTATTGCGGCTTATAACGGCGGTATAAAGGGATTAAAAGCGACAAAACCTAAACCAAATAAAAAGTTCAATCCAAACAGTAAACATGTTATCGCTTATGGTGATTACCTAACGAATCAACATGATACGTTATTAAAAGAACTTGGTTCACCCAAGAAAATTTACAGTTATAAGTATGCTTATAACGGTTTTTCTGCAGTGTTAACTTCAAGCCAAGTCGCTAAATTGAACTCTAATTCAGATGTTTTAAGCGTAGTCGCAGATGAGAAACTTAAACCAGATACAGTATCTACAGCCTCATTTTTGCAACTTGATGGTATCAATAGTGATGGTTTGTGGGAGCACCTCGGAGGTAAAGACTTCGCAGGTGAAGATATTATTGTCGGTATTATTGATTCCGGTGTATGGCCTGAGTCAGAGAGTTTTTCAGACCGCACAGGAACTAATAAAAACAATAAATCAAATAAATTAAGTTATCAGCAAATACCTGGTTGGCACGGAAAATGTACTCCTGGAGAGTCATTTCCTGCATCTAGTTGTAATCAAAAACTCATTGGTGCGCAGTGGTTTAATTCAGGCTTTGGCGGCGACAAATTAGTAAAATCTCAATTGCCATATGAATATGCTTCAGCGCGCGATGCTGCAGGACACGGTTCACACACAATGAGTACCGCCGCAGGTAATAGTGAAGTAGAAGTATCAATAAATGGCACTAATATCGGTGTTGCAACAGGTATGGCACCTCGCGCAAGAGTCGCTGCATACAAGGTCTGCTGGGGCTACTCAGGCGAAGGTGGTTGTTTTGGTAGCGACAGCGTAGCTGCAATAGATCAGGCGGTTGCCGATGGTGTGGATGTGCTTAACTTTTCAATTAGTGGTTCAAGTACTAGCTTTATGGATCAGGTAGAAATTGCATTTTTATTTGCTGCTGACGCAGGTATATTTGTTGCCGCTTCAGCAGGTAACAGCGGACCTGATGCGAGTACCGTTGCACACAATAGCCCATGGTTAACAACTGTGGCAGCCAGTACACACGACCGTGGTTGGGGAGCTATTATTACTACCAATGGCGATGGCGTAGAGCATGAAGGTGTATCATTAGGCGATGGTGTAGGTCCTGCTGAAATGGTTTATTCTCTTAAAGCTGCTGCTGACGGAAAAGATCTAGAGCAGGTGCGAGAATGTTTCCCTGGTACATTAGATGCGGAAATTGTTGCAGGAAAAATTGTTGTTTGTGATCGTGGTTCAATTGCTCGAGTTGATAAAAGTAAGGCGGTAGCTATGGCCGGCGGTATTGGCATGGTATTGGCTAACGTTTCACCGAGTTCACTTAATGCAGATTTTCATTCAGTTCCTAGTATTCATGTAGATGTTGATACTGGCAATATACTAAGAGCGTATGCCATCAATAATGGTACAGATGGTGGTAGCTTAAGCGCTGGCTCAGCAGTCACTAATGAAGCACCAATGGTTGCTGAATTTTCATCAAGAGGCCCTGCACTTGCAGGCTCTGGTGATTTATTAAAGCCTGATATTATGGCACCAGGCGTTGATGTTATTGCAGCAGTTTCTCCACCAGGAAATGGTGGTGAAAGTTTCTCTGCTTATAGTGGTACTTCTATGTCTAGTCCGCATATGGCCGGTTTAGCGGCTTTAATGAAACAAGCACACCCTACTTGGTCACCTGCGGCGATTAAATCAGCCTTTATGACGACTGCAACCCAAACGACTAATGAAGGTAACCTTATTCCAGGTACTCCATTTGCCTATGGTGCAGGTGCAGTACAACCTAATAAGGCGGTAAACCCAGGCTTAGTTTATGATGCTGGTTGGAATGATTGGTTCTGGTTTTTGTGTGGTACAGGGGCAATCCCAACCATTTGTCCCCCAGGCTCGCCAGATCCAAGTAACATGAACTACCCGTCGATAGCGATTGGCTCATTGGCTGGTAATCAAACCGTAACTCGAACAGTTACAAGTGTGTCTGATGCTTATGCAGTTTACACTCCTGTCGTTGATGGTCTTGAGGGCATAATGGTAAGTTTTGATCCTAAAGTTATTAAAATTCTTCCTGGAGAAAGTGTCACCTATGAAGTTACCTTTAGTAATGTTGATGCTGCTATTGATACCTATGCAACAGGTGGTATTTCATGGGTAGATGGTACACAAATTGTGCGCAGTCCGGTTGCTATTAAACCAGTAAAATTAGCGGCCCCTGCTGAAGTGTTTAGCGATGGTGCCGAAGGTTCTCTAAGTTTCGATATTACTTTTGGTTATAGTGGTAACTATTCTGCTATGCCCCTTGGCTTAGTACCTGCGGCAACTATCGATGGCAATGTTGAAGATGATCCTTCAAACGACTTCAATGTAGCAATACAAACATGCGATTTTGATGGAGGCTTCCCATTTGTCTGTACAGGTATTACTTGGCATGTAGTATTAGCTTCAGTCGACGCTGATATGGTTCGTATTTCATTATTTGATGAATACACTGATGGCGTAGATGATCTTGATTTATACGTTTGGGATGCTGAGGAGAAATTTGTTGGTAGTTCAGGTAATGGTACCAGTGCCGAACAAGTTGATATTGCAGGAGCTGGTAGTCCCTTTTATCTGGTTGCCGTGCACGGATGGCAAACCGATGGTGTTGAGGCTAACTACAGTTTATTTAGCTGGGCCCCCGCAGCAGATGAGGATAATATGACTGTTACAGCACCTACATCAGCTGTGTTAGGTACAACAGAAACTATAACAGTAGAATGGGAAGGATTAGATGCTAAAAAATATCTAGGGGTTATTACCCATAGTGACGGTAGTGTATTTAAACGTACCTTAGTTAATATACAAAACGATTAACCCACTAAGAGTTCAAAGCACTACGTAGTTACTGCGTGGTGCTTTTTTATGCCTGAAAAGTGGTTTTATTCTCATACTGAAATCAATATACATTTCAATTTTTTGTTAGCTGTATCCCTCATAATCGGCAGCTCCCCTATCCAAGTCAAGGGGGCAACATTTAGAAACAATAATGACGCCCTAAACCGTCTATTTTTATATCACCAATTTAATATTAAATAAGCCCCACAAAAGCCCAAACGGCCCAAAAAACATTACCTGTTTGCAACGCCTTATATCTTTGTCTAAGCTTTGAAGTAAAGAATAATGTATAGGGCTTTGAATATTTTGTTGAATAAATTACCGCTAAAGAAAGTCATATGCGTGCAATTGGTTATACTCGGCTTTTTTATAAGCACCGTATCAGCGAAAACTAATTTTTCAGCTACTTATAAAACCGCGAATAAAGTTATTGCTATCGGCGATATTCATGGTGCTTATCCAGAATTTCATGCTCTTTTAACAAAACTTAAACTGATTAATGATAATGCTGATTGGATTGGCGGTAATACATATTTAATTAGCTTAGGCGATTTGCTTGATCGAGGGGCAGATTCGCGCAAAGTTATGGATCTATTGATCAAACTGCAACAACAAGCCCCGAAAAGTGGCGGAATGGTATTGCAGGTGCTAGGTAATCACGAACTAATGGTGACAACTGGTGATCTTAGATATGTATCAAAGGAAGAGTTTTCCGCGTTTATACCAGAAGAAACTAAGCAGCAAAGAGTAAATTTACAGACTCAGTTTAATGCCAACCATCCTAACTTAAGTGAAGATGTTTTGGCAGCAAATTTTACCTCGCAACATCCACCAGGGTTCAGTGCTTTTGTTGCGGCTTTTTTACCGAACGGAAAGTATGGACGCTGGCTTCGTTCAGCTAGACCAGTTATCAAGATCAATGATTCTGTTTTTGTTCATGGCGGCTTATCATCAGATCTGCATGACATGGATTTGACAGAGATAAACAAAATAATTGAGCCTGTTTGGGAATATCAGGAGATTGTCGCCGCTTTACAAGCAAAAGGTATACTTGCTGAAACTGCTGATTTTTGGAATCGAATTGATTACCTTAACAAAGCAATACAGCCCTATATTGATAAAAATAAAAAAAACTCTAGAAATAAAATACCTAAATGGTACAAGGATTTAATTCGTTTACACGAATTGCAAAGTAGCTTTGCGTTTTCCGATAAGAGTCCAATGTGGTATAGAGGTAATGCCTATTGCCATCCTTATAGTGAATCCTTCAACACTGAACGCATACTCAAAAAACTCGGAGCTAAACGCATAGTAGTGGGACACACTCCGTTATACAAAGAGGTGAATAGTCGTTTATCTGGACAAGTCATTCTCGCCGACACCGGCATGTTAAAAAATGTTTATAAAGGCAACGCCAGAGCGGTTGTTATCGATGGCGATATGATAAAAGTTCAAACGTTAGAGTCAAATAGCTTACAGCCAATAATAAGCGAAACTAATCGCTTCAGCGTCGGCTCTAGTTCGATGACAGATGAACAAATTAAAGACTTTTTGTTAACCGCTAAAGTCATCAATTCAGAGCCAATAGGTGTGGGCATAACCAAATCCAACATATTATCTTTAACAAAAGATGGTAAACAGATCAGGGCACTGTTTAAAACCCACGACTCAGACCCTAGATTGGACAACGGTCGATATCCAAATCAAAGGTATGTAGCAGACAGATACCATTATGAAATAGCCGCATTTCGTATTGACCGTATGCTCGACTTAAATCTGGTTCCTGTAGCAGTGCGTAGAAAAATCGACGGGAAATATGGATTGTTGCAATATTGGGTTAATGACTTGATCAGCGAAAAAGAAAGAGAAGAACAAGGCATTGTCTTCGATAGTTATTGCCCACGGCTAGAACAATATATCACTCGTTATATCTTCGATGTTTTGATATATAACGATGATAGAAATCAAACTAATTTAAACTTCTCTAGAAAAGACTTTATGCTATACCTTATCGATCATTCTATCGCCTTTGGTATATCCCAACACCCACCAGATATGTATAAGAAAACAACCCTGAAACTGTCGTCATTGTTTAGAAAAAAATTAACAAGCCTAACCTATGAAAAATTAAACAAAGTGCTTGATGACTTACTAAGCAGCTCACAAATCAAAGCGATTTTAAAGCGCAGAGACTTAATATTATCAACCGCTACCAGTCCTTAAATGGTGATAATTATAGGGTATGTAGTTAATGGATAAACCCAATAACTCACAATCACATAATAACTATAAACCATTAACTTGGATTGAACGATTGTTAGCAAATGGTGCTGATATTAAGCCAGGTGAAGGTTGGAATATTATATTGTTGATGGGGTCGTTGTTTTTTTTACTACTCACAGCTTATCTATTAAAGCCTGTACGGGATACTCTGATTTTAGTGGAAGGCGGCGCAGAAGCGCGTAGTTATGCTGTTGCTCTACAAGTAATAGTCCTTGTTATTTTACTTCCCATTTACGGAGTATTTTCACGTCAATTCAGCAGTCGTACTTTCATGATTTGCATTGCAGTGTTCTTTTCATGCAACCTTTTATTATTTTATATCTTAGGACAAGCAGGATACAAACTTTCGATTCCTTTCTTTCTTTGGCTTGGTGCTTTTGGGGTGCTCATGGTGTCACAATTCTGGGCTTTTACTTCTCAAGTTTATAACAAAAAGTCTGGAGAAAGATTGTTTGCTCTTGTTGCCGTAGGTGCCAGTTTAGGTGCTTGGGTAGGCTCAGCAATATCGAGGATGTTAATGGATTACTTTGACAGTTTCCATATGCTTTTGATAAGTATTATTCCATTACTAGTTTCTGCATTTTTGGCCGCAAATGTAAAGATATACAACACAACAGGTTTTAATGTTGCACCAACTCCAACTAGGCAACAGCCTTCTCTGTTAAGCGGTTTTTCACTGGTAATCAAAAGCCGCTACTTACTGCTGATTGCTATTTTTGTAATTTTAATGAACTGGTGCAGTAGCATTGGAGAATACTTAATGGCGGTATTGGTTGAAACGTTCTATCAGCAAGGGATAGAGATGGGTAACATGGTCGACTCAAAAGAAAGTTATATTGGTAAGTTTTACAGCGAATTTTATTTTTGGGTAAATTTAATTGGTTTATTTATACAGTTTTTTATCGTTTCACGGTTGATCAAATGGGCAGGGTTTAATATCGCTTTTATAGTTACACCTTTATTGATATTTATGGGCTATGGTCTACTAGCATTCTTTCCTTTAGTTACGCTATTTAAAGTCATAAAAATATCCGAAAATGGCCTAAATTATTCATTGCAGAAAACGACTTTGCAGATACTTTTCTTACCAACGACACGTAGGCAACAGTATGAAGCTAGGGCCGTTATTGATACTGTCTGTTGGCGAATTGGCGATTTATTGCAAGCTGCCACTGTGTTTATAGGTTTGAATCTGTTAAATATTTTGCCGAAAAAATTTCTATTTCTGAACCTGTTCTTGACTTTACTTATGCTCATATTGGCATTTTTTATTGGTAAACATTATCAAAGAAAATACAATAGTGAATAGTGAATAGTTAATAGTTAATAGTTAAATATAGAATCTAGATCTAAGAATACGAGAAAATCTATTAGCACATACTAATCAATAGACTGGGCGGTAGCTTACCGCCAGCCTCTTCAAAGTTAACTTTCAAGCAGGTTCACCAAATATTAAGACTAAGTCCAAACCAACAAACGCCACAAATATATTCACGTAATTATATCAGTGATAAATAAACTAAATTCGTGGTAACCACATTCCCATTGTCGCAGAAAAAATACCACCAGCCATTGCTAAAGTTAATACGATAAGAGCAACAGACATTATTATCTTATTCTGGCTGTTATTGCTTTCAGCAGCTTTAAAGTATAACTGCGTAACTGCTAACGGGATAAGGTATTGTGCAAAGCCTAAGAATGTTAAAAATGGGCCTTCAAATGTTTTAGGATCAAACCCTACTGGTGCTTGATGAATCATTAACCACAACATTAAACCAATGCGAAAAAACCACACTCCTCCCATAACAATAAAAAGTCTAATTGCCCAACGGCGGTGTGTTTTTATATCCCGCTTTATTGCGAAATAAACAGCTAAGCTTGCAAATACAATGATTAAAATCGCGTTTAAGCTAATGCTATATTTGCCAATATCACCACCTGCTACCCCGCGAGTCCATACCATAAATAGCCCGCCAACACTTAAAATCAGTGCTGTTAATATATAAATTCGGCCATTTACGCGGTGAAACCTTGGCGCTAATTTTCTAATTTGAGGGATAAGCTGTAATGGCCCACCAATTAAAACGACTAAGGCAAGAAGCAGATGCACTCCGACGGCAATATTACCGATGGTATCGCCAGCTATATAGCCATGAGGCATTACTTTATTCCATTGGGCAAAGTCACCATCTAAGGAAACTCCGCCGTAAAACATCGCGACATAAAATGCAAACATCCATTGGCCGAGCACCGTCACTAAAAACCACATTTTAGCGCTGTGACTTAACCAATTATTACTAGATGAGTGGGCAAATAAATCGTTACCGGTTGTTGTTGCTGCTTGGGTCATTTTATATCCTTGATACAATTATCTAACTTAAATTTCGTATATTTATTGAAAGATATATAGCAAGTAACGCGCCAAAAATAAAAACGTTAAAAAACAATTAGATAAATGCAAAGACAATGTTAAGCGCGCATAATTTATTGATTATTAGTCATTTATACTAATGAATTGTTTGTTTGACGAATAAATTATTTTACATAAGTAAGTTTCATTATCATAAATCAAAATGCTAATGCGATATCATGGATGTGGTTATGATCATGTTATTCGTGCGAAGCAAGCACATAACCTGACCTAACAAGTATGCTGTAATTCTGGGTTAAAATACTATTAAATACATAGCCTATGTTTTGTTAACCTTTTTTAAGACTTCCTCAAAGTATTCTATTAGCATACGCGTGTCGTATCCTATCGAGTCATTAGCTTCTCTACCCGTTAGTCTTTTGGATAGATAGCCCATATCTTTAATATCAACGGTATCAGCTAGCATAACGTTACCTGCTACATCTTTGAATACATACTCGAACGACATGCGTGGGATATATAAATCTTTTAATACACGTATTTCCTGCGTATTGAACCTAGTTTCGCCTGCTAAATCAATATTAGTGAATGTAATATCAATAGTTCCATCAGTTTCTTTAAAGTGGTCTGCTAATGCCTCAGCCAACTTGTTAGCTACACTCTGCTCGAAATCAGACTGTATACCAAAATTACCGGTTTCTATGTCAGTAAAATCATGAGGATTAACCAGTCTTACTGTAGCTAATCCATCAGTTGCTGATACTGTTTTTGGTTCTACAGTTGTGTTTGAGCACGATGCTAATAGCATAATTAGTATTAGTGCTAATGGTTTTTTCATAGTATTTCTCCTACTCCTATATAGGAATAATTTTAGTACCCAATATTTCAGGTGTAAATAGTTAGGCGGATTTGCACCTAACTCGCTTTCCTTCACGTACAAGCCTCCGCGAAGACCAAACATCACAAGTTTTCATTATCAGCAGGCTATCCCATTCAAGCCTCAAAATCGGCAAGTTCTCCATTAAAGTATCTGATGAATTGGGCAGTTAATCCTAATAAACTCCATTATTAGGACGCTTTAATCAAAGGTTCGTTAATCCCCAAATAAAAGCGATCATACCGGTAATACTAATTAAACCAGTATAAGCCATACCGACCATACAATACTTAATTGTGGTGATGATATAGCCTTGTTTATAAACTCGTTTTTGCATAATGAATAAGTAAATAGGTATCCAAATCAATAGTCCTGTTGCTAACATATTAAATGTTGCATCAAGCCAAAACAAAGAAGCAGGCAGTTGGTCTTGCAACATATCAATAACTTCAAGCAAAAATATAATGAAAAACACAAAGCTGTGGCTATGTAGGGCTACCGTTAAATGTTCCATATAGAAGCGCTTGGAGAACAAATACATAATTTTCAGTAACGCAGCAAATAAAGGTAATAACACAAACATTAATTGCGGTAATTTACTTATAATTTGCTGCAGTAAAGGTCCCGTATCTGATTGCAATGCCTTTGAAGCTTTCTTTTCTAACTGGCTGGCAAAACCGTTAAGTTTTTCATTCTCTTGAACGGATAAGAATGGCAATGTAATGGTGCCATCACCACTGTTACCAATACTCAGCAAATTAACTTTCTCGCCATTTCTTACTTTGGTAATCTGCTTGATCAAATTAGTATATTGTTTTTGATCTTTGGGTATTAATGGTTTACCTGACTTTAATTGTCGAAATTCCAAAGCAACCAGTTCGCCAGCAATGGCTTTTAGAATTTTATCGTCCTGGTTAGCCAGATCGGTTTGATAGTTATTGAACTTATCCAATGCTAGGTTCAGTCGTTGCAACTCTTCTATTTGGGCTTGCGACTCTTCGGGCTGAGAAGTTAACAATACAGCACGTTGCTGCTCTAATTCACCGATGTGATTCGTCACTTTCACCAATGCAGTTTCATCACTTTTAATGTTAATCACGCCATTGTTTTCGCTGGCGGCAAAAAACTTCAAGGTGATAAAAAAGACGATACTGATAAATAGATACAGTCTAAGTGGTGGTACATAATGGACTCTTCGGCCAAGTATATATTCATTAGTAAGAAAACCTGGACGGGTTATTAATGGCCACACTGTACGACTTGCCCGAGAATCAAAACTAAATATATCGTCGAGTAGGTGTAATATTACTAACCAAAAATATTTAATTGTCGAATCTGTTCCTTGCCCACATTGAGCACAAAAAGGGCCGGTGAGGGGCGAGTGACAATTACTACAACTAGGTTTGTTATCACCCCCTATATCGGTTGAACTTAACTGCGTATGTTGAATATCTGTGTTGGTCATAATAACTAAATGCTCTATTTAGATATGTCCTCTAAACGAACAACATTGAGAACATAAATGAGTAATTACAATAATTTAATTAATTTTATTGACTTTATTATTGAATAAAAACGACTATATTCATACTTTTACACAATTAAACTGAAATATATGCATCACTATCTGGTTAATTGTAAATTCTCTGTTAAATTTAAATAGTTACATTTTATCAAAATATTATAAAACGACATCCATAATAAGGAGAAATACAATGGCGTTTGAAGTGACTTTCGAGTTAAAAGAATCAGACTTAGAACATTTTCGCGGTGTTATGCGCAAAGCCCAAGCAGGCGCAAAACAATTAACCGAGCAGGTGATTTTAGCCAATGCGAAAAAGCTAATCAAAGATGTAGAAGGGAATGTTCCAGCTTTTGTCAGCGAACGAATTGAAAAATTAGAAACCCTTATCGCGATGATCGAAGACAGTGAATGGAAAATTCCAGAAGAAGAACGCGGCGATGTATTAAGTGCTCTAGCTTATTTCAGTGATCCTGAAGATTTAGTACCTGATCATATTCCTGTACTTGGCTTTTTAGATGACGCTATTATGATTGAATTGGTGGCCGAAGATTTAAAAGACGATATTGAGGCGTTTGATGAATTTTGTGCGTACCGTATTCGTGAACAAGACAGATCTGGTGATGAAACGATTACCAGAGATGAATGGCTAGATGCTAAACGTCGTGAATTGCACTCACGAATGAGAAACCGTCGTTCTTCTCGTCGTGGTGGTGGATCATCATTTCGTTCTATATTTTAACCTTATAAAACCTACACAAAATTTAAAAGCCTTTATTTTATTAATAAAGGCTTTCTTCAAATAACATTATTTTGTTGCTTTACTTAGACATTATTAAATCATAATTTTTATAAAACATCATTTTGGCTGTCACTTGCTCAAGTTAAGCACTTAAATTTATATACCTAAAAAGTTCCCAACGTTTTAGCAGCCATCACGATTATGATACTGCAGGTCCCTTTCCCTGCTCAGGGAAGGCCTTAAACAACACTTATAAAGATTCTAAAAATTTAAGATAAATGGTCCGACGAACTGCCTTTTACTCATAGAATTAAGTTTCATGTTAACTAACCCCAATGATTTCACCATTTTCCAACAGTTTTACTTTGGTAGCCGCGGGCTCTTTTGGTAATCCTGGCATGCGCATGATATTACCCGTTAGCACGACTAAAAACCCTGCTCCGGCATTAACTTGAATATTTCTCACCGTAACCTGAAAATCTCTGGGTCGACCGTGTAAAAGCGGATCATCGGAAAGTGAGCTTGGCGCTTTGGCAATACAAATAGGTAAATGTTCAAGTTGTAAATGCTGCACATGATGTAAGTCTTTTTCAGCTGCTTTAGTCAAGGCAATATCTTTCGCTCCATACATAGCCTTACAAACCTTACTAATTTTATCAAACACTGAATCATCCAGTTCATACATAGGTGTAAAAGGTTTCGACTTAGCCGCGGCAAGTTTAACTTTTTCAGCCAATTCGATAGAGCCTTTACCCCCTTCGGTAAAGTGATTGCTTTCAGCAAACAAAATACCTTTTGCTTCAACGTGCTTTCTAATAATGGCGATTTCTTCATCGCTGTCATCGGCAAATCGATTTAAAGCAACAACTGGTTCTTTATTGAATAATTCAACACTTTCAATGTGCTTATCAAGATTATCCAATCCTTGTTCAACAAATTCTAAATTCACTGTGGTTAGATGGCGTTTATCCATGCCTCCGTGCATTTTTAACGCCCTAACTGTGGTCACTAACACCACAGCAGCAGGATCAAGTTCAGCGATTCTACATTTTATATCAAAGAATTTTTCAGCGCCTAAATCAAAACCAAAGCCAGCTTCTGTAACTGCCCACTCGGCATGATGCATTGCCATTTTAGTCGCCAAAATACTATTACAACCATGGGCGATATTAGCAAATGGTCCTCCGTGAATAAAGGTTGGTGTACCCTCCAGGGTCTGTACTAAGTTAGGATGTAATGCGTCTCTTAACAATGCCAATAAAGCACCGGTAATACCTAGTGCTCTTACAAACACAGGTTGATCAGAATAACTGTAACCGATAAGAGTATTATTTAAGCGACGTTCTAAATCTTTGAAACCTTTTGTTAAGCATAAAATCGCCATAATTTCAGAAGCGGCGGTGATATCAAAGCCCCCTTCCCTTGGAATGCCCTGCATCTTACCCCCAAGGCCAAGCACTATATTTCTCAGGCTTCTGTCATTCATGTCCATGACTCGGCGCCAGACTATTTGACGCGGATCGATATTAAGTGCATTGCCATGAAACACATGATTATCAATAGTGGCAGAGATCATATTATTGGCGCTGGTTATGGCATGAAAATCACCGGTAAAATGAAGATTGATACGTTCTACTGGCAGCACTTGTGAGTAGCCTCCACCAGTAGCACCACCTTTCATCCCCATACAAGGGCCTAAAGAGGGCTCGCGCAATGCTAGGCAAACAGAATCACCTAACTGGGTAAAAGCTTGGCCAAGACCAATGGTTGTTGTGGTTTTACCTTCACCGGCAGGTGTTGGTGTGGTAGCAGAAACTAAGATTAACTTACTGTTTTTTTGTTTCGATTCTTGCTTCAGTGCATCGATATTAATTTTAGTAATGTCACGGCCGAAGGGGATTAAAAACTGCTCGTCGATATTCAACGATTTGGTTATTTCTGTTATATCTTTAGTCTGACATTGTTTGGCAATTTCATTATCGGTGAGCATAATTAATTCCTAAATAGTTATTCTTATTGAATTATTATCTTTGCCAATGAACTATCCCTAAAACAAAATACAAGGTACGAAGATAATTAATACCATTTTAGTACAAAATCTGACTATCACCATTATTAACAAAAAGGCGCTATATTAGCGTAAGCTATTAACTGACAAAGAAAAATTATATCTATAAGATCACTAGTCTAAGGTTTCCGAGCTACAATTTGTGCTATCGCTTGTGAGCCTTGTCCTTCGCCTTTACTCACAATGCCTTCAAAGTAGTGCAACACTTCCCAACCCGAAAACTGCTGCAATAATTCATTGTGTTTCAATAAAAAGTTTGGGTTTTTAGGTCGTCCAAATTGAGGGTGTTCTGTAGTAAAGGTTTCATAGATAACCAAACCACCAGGTTGTATTGATGTTTTGATGCTTTCGAACAAGGGGCGATGTAAATAGCGGTATACAATAACTGCAGAAAAGCATTTATCAGATAAAGGACTGGTATTTTCATCTTCAAAGTCCACTTGCCATAGCTCAGTTTTTCCAGAAGGCACTGAATTTACACTTGTATCTGAAATTTTGTCTAACGACATTTTATTTCTATCTGCAAAAGTAACCGATATATCATTACTAGCCAAGTACAGACCATTTCGACCACTGCCACAAGCCAAATCGAGTACAGAAAGTTCTGTACTGAGCTTTTTGACCTCTGCTAAATACTCAGTCAGTAATGATGAATGTGGTTCAACGGTGTCAATGTTAGGTATCATCAAATGGCTCTATTTTTTTTAATGTGTGCATTACTATCCCATAAAAAACAATAATTATAACCATCCAGTAAATGTCTTATTCCTCAAAGCATTATTAGATCAGCCACGCACTGTAACTATCTATTAAAAAACAGTATCTTGATAAAATATATCTTTTTGATTTTTCCATTTTCTGTTTTTTTGTGCATAATGAATTAAATAGAAAAATAATAATAAGGGATGCCCTATGACAACAAAAAAAAGACAACCTAAGAAAAAACCAACAAAACATAAAGAAGCAAAGACGCAAACTAAGTGGTCAGATAATGTGTTTCTTTATACGGTATTTATTGTTGTGCCATTGCTTGTAGTATTGCTATTAGTTCTTTAATTTAAAGTGATCAGTCGAGTTAAGTACTTACGTTATTACGTCCTGATTTTTTAGCTTTATACAAAGCCTGGTCGGCAACCTTCAGTGTTTGCTCAAAATCTTGTTTTTGAGTTCTTTTAGCGACACCAATTGAAATGGTTACACTTACCTTTTTATTACTCGTTTTGTTATGAGTTCGCTCATCTTTAGTTTGTCTTTTAGGATCTCTAATAACCATTTTATAGTTAGCAATTAATTTACGAATGCGCTCTAATTCTTGTTTGCTTTGCTCAAGCGATTTTCTAGGAAATACAATAGTGAACTCTTCGCCGCCATAACGAAAAACTTTACCGCCTTTTTTTACTTCGGTTAATTTACTGGCAACCAGCTTTAATACTTGATCGCCAATATCATGACCATATTTATCATTAAACTTTTTAAAATGATCAATATCTACCATAGAGACGCTATATGAGTTGCCTAACGAAAGTGATAATTGTTTTAGTGCACGCCTAGATGGCAAACCAGTTAATTCATCACGATAAGCTAAGGAATAAGAGTCGATAACCACAACAAGGATATAGTAACTAACCAATATCGTCAGGATAATACTCCATGGCAGGTTTATTAATTGATAATGCTCAAACCCCCAAACAAGTGTACTTACCAAGAGCGCCACAACTGATAAACTTGCGGTGCTTATACTTCGCCAGAGCAGCAGTAAAACAACACTAAATAATGGCACTTCGATGGGTAAATATGTCCCCCAATTTTCCGGGTACTGATTGGCATTTAAATACATAGAAAATACATCAGAAGTAAATAGCCACAAATAGGCAATAAAGCCACACAGCCCGAGTAAAATTATTCGGTAAAAACCATGGATTGAGAATACACCGCGATCTTTAATCAGCCCTAAAAAACCACAGACTAAAAATCCATTTACAACTAGCCAATTCTTATTGTCGAAAAGCCAAGGTGACCATGCCATGTTGGCATTAATAGTGAGATAAAAAAGTCCTAAAATTGCGCTAAGAAAGGCAATGCTACTGTGACTAAAATAAGAAGAAAACAAAATGGTGATAATAAACAACCCATATAAAGATTGTTCAAAAATTGAAATTTTGGCAAGCCAGTACTGTTGGGTTTCCATTACTCCCAAAAAAACAGCTGCGATGATGAGCAAACTACTTAATGTGGCTTTTAATCCCTTAGCAACATTTACCAAACAAAGCTCCGTATTAACAATCTAAAACTTATTTATTATTCAACATTATCATAATGTTGTTTTGTTTAGAGAGTAATTCTAGTTTATTTTTAAAAATAGTTTTAAAAATATTTCTTTAATGCCTGTTTGGGTATAAATGAAGTTGTAATGCAACTACTTGTGTTTCGCCCAAGGATCAAATTTTCCAGCATTACGTTCACGTGTTTTTTCTGCTTTTTTCACTCTAACTTCTTCTGCATGCTCAAGTGTTAACGCAAGTGGCTCTCTTGCCTCTAATCCGTCTCTGAACCCTCTAGCTCTTGGTGGCATTTCAAACTCTTTGTCGTCAGGCTTTGGCATTCTTTTAAATTTATACAAATAAAAGTCTTCGAGTTTTTCTCGAGCCCATTCAGTTTTCTTTAAGAATTTTAAACTTGAAGTGATACTTGGGTTGGTTTTAAAACAATTGATATTGGTATACGCAGCTAAAATTTCAAAGCCATAATGATCGACTAATTCATTAACTAACACATCAAGCTTTAAACCATGTAACGGATTATTTTGTTGTTCTGCAACTGTACTCATTAAAATTCCTGATGAACTTGTTAATTACGTAATACCAATTCTAATAACTGATTATAAATTCAGTTAGCCTAATTAGATAGTTTTATCCTATAAACTATAACAAGACTAAAAATAAAGTAGCAAAGTAGATATAGCCACTTTATTATCTCTATTAAGAGCAACATAATGATAACGAAGAAAAATTAATGGCTAAAAAATATTACGTAGTTTGGAAAGGCGAAAAAACAGGCGTCTTTAATGACTGGTCAACAGTGCAATCATTAACATCTGGAAGAGCTGATGCACAGTTTATGGGCTTTCCATCAAAAGATGAAGCACAACAAGCCTTTCAATCTACCTATAGCAAAGCATTGATGAAGCGCTCTTTAACAAAAACGCCTAATCAATCTTCGCCCCCAACCACTACATCAAAACCGGTAAGTAAACTTAAAGCGACTTCGCCTGCGAAGGTTGCAGATCTTAATATTTATTGTGATGGTGCATGCTCACCCAATCCAGGCAAGTCAGGAACAGGTATGGCTGTTTATGAAAAAGACACATTAATTGAGCTTTGGTATGGGTTGCATCAAGTTATGGGCACTAACAATACCGCGGAGTTAAATGGCATGCTAGAAGCATTTCGTTATGCTGCCCCACATATTGCTAAAGGGAAAACGGTACAAGTACTATCAGATTCAAAATACTCAATTGATTGCATTACTAAGTGGGCAAAAGGGTGGCAGGCTAAAGGCTGGACTCGCGGTAAAAATGAAGAAATTAAAAACCTTGAAATCATTAAAGAGGGTTTTTCTTTATATGAGCAACTAAAAACTAACTTGATAATTAAGCATGTAAAAGGTCATGCCAACATTGAGGGCAATGAGCTTTCCGATCGCATGGCAGTATTGGCGAGAAAGAAAAAACAGTTAGGCTTTATTCAATATATAGATACATTAGATATTAATTCAATTTTAGCAATGGAATCTGGTTAATTTTCAATTTATTTATTAGGTGACAAAGTTTTAAGTCTCAGTTAAATTTAGTATAAATAACAAGCTCTTCATAACGTTATTAACGCATGGAAATCTAGATGAATATAATAAAATCACTCAACTATCTTGCATTAATTTTTTTGCTGGCAAGTTGTGGCAGCGATTCTTCCAATAACAGTAATGACAAAGACCAAGCATATAAAATTATAGAATTAGATACGCCGGCAGCATCAACTGAAGGCTTTCGTAAAGCAAACAATGCAGATGAAACGTTATCTACAATTCGTAATAATATGCTCTACTCAGCAAATTATTTCTACTTTAATGGTGCATCTGACATCAATCCTGAGGTGGTTGCAGCCGAGTCTGCACCAACTAGCTCTACAGACGATTCAGGATCTAATTTTTCAAAAACCAATTTGATAGAAGCAGGTGTAGATGAAGCCGACAGGGTAAAGTACGATGGTGATAATCTATATATTTTAGCCGAACAAGGTTATGGTTATGCTCATGTTGGTACAGTTGGTGGTGATGATGTATCAATAGCAGAGCCTGTAGACAATACTTCCTGGTATTCTGAAAAATCCTATATTCGAATAATGGAAGCTAATGAAAATAATCAAACTATTGAGATCAGCCGTATTGAGTCTACTGACAATTATAATTTTCAATCGTTGTATTTAAATGATAAGCAACTCACTGTTTTTGCTAATGATTATCATTACAATGAGGTTACTGATGATTGGGGAATAAGCAACTACCAATCTAGAGAAAGCCTGCATATTTTTACCTACGATACAAGCGTTCCAGCAATTCCAACGTTAACAAAGTCCATTGAAATTGAAGGTTATTTATTACAAAGCCGCCGCATTGATAATAAACTCTATGTAATCAGTTCTTACAACCCAAACCAGCCTGAACTAACTTTTCCTGCACCGGAAACTGATGATGAATATAAGGCAAATGAAGAGCAATTAGCAGCATTACCCACAGAGCACTTATTGCCAATGATCCGTTTTGACAATCAAGATGTAAAACTACTCAATCAACCTGAAGACTGTTATATACCTGCAGATAACACTAGTAACTCAGTAAATGGAAATATCATAAATATCAGTGTTTTTGATTTAACGGCCCCAGAACAATACAGTTCAACTTGTATTAATGGCTACTACCACGATTTTTACATGTCTGAGAACGCTATTTACCTTACCTCTACTATTTGGTCTGAAGAGCATAACGAAAGCAATACGGTTATTCAGCAAATGCAACTTAACGAAAATGGCGTAGACTACCGTTCAACCGGTATTGTGCCAGGTTACTTAGGGCAAGGTGCAAAATTTAGAATAAATGAAAACAATGGCTTAGTGCGCATTGTCACAACTAAAAGAGTTGATGACGAAAATGATAGGCTTGATCATCAACTGTTTTTATTGCAAACAAATGATGAAAATAACCAGCTAGAAGCTATTGGTCAGTTACCTAATAACAGCCGTTCTAAAGAAATAGGTAAAGCCAATGAAGATATTTTTGCGGTACGATTCTTTCAAGATCGTGTATATGTTGTGACCTTTGAACGTACAGATCCCCTTTATGTAATTGACTTATCCAATCCTGACGATCCGCTTATTGCTGGTGAATTGGAAATCCCTGGATTTTCTACCTATTTACATCCACTTGGAGAAAATTATTTATTTGGTATTGGCCAAGAAGGTGATGGTCGTGACGGCGTAAAATTAGGCTTGTTTGATATTTCGCAACTAGATCAACCCAAGCAATTGGCAAGTACAGTTATTGGCGATAGATACAGTTGGAGCCAAGCACTTTATGAGCATCATGCAATTTCAATATTAAATACGGAAGCAAGCAAATATCGCTTAGCCTTTCCTGTGGAAGTAAACCTTTCAGACAGTAGTGTCGGCTATAGTAATTGGGATCATACTGGCTTGTACCTTTTTGATCTTGATTTAAAAAATGAGCAAAACCCGATTAGTAATACAGGCGTGATCAAAGCTGAACAACGCAACCAAGAGCGTAGCTATCCTTACTATTACTCTAATGGTCGCAGTGTCATCGATGGCGATAACATTCACTATATTCATGGCCCATTTGTGTTCTCTGGTGTATGGCAGCAGCCAGAATTAGCAGTTGGCCCTCAGTAACATTACAATTTTTGGCGAATTAGAGTTGTATTTTTGACTTAAAAGCATAACTGAAGTTAATAATAAAAAGTATATAGAACCACCACTGCTACTTTTTTCCTCTTCTACAGGTTCAGTTTCAACTGGCTCAGTTTCAACTGGTGTTGTTTCAACTGGTGTTGTTTCAACTGGTGTTGTTTCAACTGGTGTTGTTTCAACTGGCTCAGTTTCAACTGGATCCGTTTCAACTGGATCCGTTTCAACTGGATCCGTTTCAACTGGATCCGTTTCAACCGGATCCGTTTCAACCGGATCCGTTTCAACTGGAGTCGATTCGTCAACATTAACTGAAGTGATATCAGAGCTCGCAGATTCATTAAAAGATCTATCTATTGCTACTACATAATATTCATAACTAAGATCTGCTTCTACAGATTCATCCAGATATTCACTTGCATATAGGTTGCTTGCTAGCAGTTGAAACTCCTCTCCATTTTTTGAACGATATAAGCGATATTCTTCAATTGAATCAGTTAAATCTTGATGCCAAGCCAATTCGATATCGTTGTCAATTACGGTCAAAACAAAATTTTCTGGTCTGCTAGGAGCTAATGTATCTACTACAGTTTTAAAGTATTCATTGCCATAGGTACCTTGCCCCGTATATAACTCATAACCCGCACGAACAGACTTAACCCATAAGTTCGAAGCGGCCACTTTTTCTGTGGCAAGCTTTTGTTCACTTACCGGTAATTCAATATAGTTTAAATATTCTTTAGTTACATCAACGAAAAGCTTTAATGAATGATCTAAATATGGTGCTACGTTGTTATTATCTATCGGAATAAATTTGATATGAACTTTATTGTCTTTAGTACCACTATTTTGGAAAAACTTGTAACGCACCGCCCACTGATATTCAACATTATCAATAGTAAGCGAAAATGGGTGTAAAGAGCTGTCAGCATTTCTCGCAAACCACCAATAAGAGTTATTATCGGCTTTTTCTTTATCTTCAAAACTATCTTGTTTATAGCTCTCTAATTTAATCACTAGATCATAGTCACGGTCAGCATCAACAGGCTCTAAATTTTCATTTCCGGCATCAAAAATTACATTAATGGTCGCCCACCATTTATCATCACTGTCATTAGAGTTTTGTTGAAAAGTTTTCCATTGTAACCTTAAGCTATCATCTAAATTTGCTATTTGTACCGGCATGCCTGTTAAGGCAACACTACCAGGTTTCCAGCTACCACTAGCTTTAACACCGCCAACAGTGCCCTGAACATAAGAATCCATGCCAGAGCCACCTTGGTCGATATAGCTAAGTGAAAAGGCAGCGCCATTAACCTCCACTGAATTTTCATCATAAGTCATCACACTACCATCATTGAAAAGGTTGTTGGTTAGCGAGTAATGATCAGATTTTATTATCGTGGTTGCGCTAGTTACCTCAGCAGCATAACTCACATTTGACAGATAAGCTGTCACGATTAAAATTGGTAGCTTAACTAACAAGATCATCTTATTATTTAACATCTGTAATCCTAATTATTATTCTGTGTTTAGACTACTTACTCTGCTCTAAAACTTTTTGAATATCATAATATGCTTTTTGCGGTTGATAATTCTCATTCCAAATACCAGTAGTTGTAGTCTTTTGATTACGAAAATGTGGGCCGTCAGTTATCGTCCAAGCATTCCATGACACCACACCTGTTTTACGATTGTTCAACAGTGTTTGCACAATATTGGCATAAGCCTTACCTACGAGTTCAGCTTGATATGCTTCATTTTTATTCAAGTGAATGTTGTTTTCTGTCACATGAAATTCAAAATTGTTGGCATGTGACCATTTAATCAACTGATCAAATGTATTAATCGCTTCACTATTAATGTCTGAAAATTCGGTATACTCTGCGCGAAAGTGTGCCTGCCAGCCAATGGCATCAACCCTTAAACCTAAAGTTCTTAAGTAGATCACTAACTCTTTCATTAATGCTATTGATTCTGGCGTTGTCATCCGATGTTGATTAATTACCATTTTTAAATTTGGCGCGTATTTATTCGCTTCAATAAATGATCTTACAATATATTTAGGTACACCAAGTTTTTTTAATAAAGGGAATTGCTCAGGAATATCAGTAATGAACCCCATAGTTGTCCATGGATTTTCCCACTCGGTAACACCTGGCTTAGGGCCAAACCATGTACCTTCTTCGGTGATCGTTTCGTTAACTACATCCAGCCACTTTACATGGGGTTCGTTATTATAACGTGCTGCCAATGCGCCCATAAATTCAATTAGGTTAGTCTCTAGCTCTACAGCCGTTCTTTTATCATTTTTTGCCCATTTGGAAACTTGTGGACTTATTGGTCCATGTATACGCACCAACTGATTATTTTGTTTAGCAACAGCAATCCAGTGATCTGGTTTCTGCCATTGCCATTTACCTGGAGCTGAGTGAATGTGCGACTGCTTATAAATATTGGCTGGAGTTATATAGCTAAATTCATCGTTTAGTAACTGCCCTTTCGGGCCAAACAATTCACCATATTGAATGGTGCCACCGATATATACATTTTCAGGATACTTATCAGCCACTATATCTTTATAACGTCTACCATCTGCTGGCTTTATATTATTCTCAGCAGGCGAACTTTCAGCTTGCGAAGGCATACCGCCTAATAACAAACTAGTAAATAATACGGCTTTAAAACTTTTCATTGATAACGCTTTGCTCATTTACTTATCGAGCCTAATGCTCGCTCCTTTTACACCATAAAATACAATATATAGATAACAAAAAACAGGCACAATAAATGCTAATTGAATGCCAATTAAATCTGCCAAAATCCCCTGAATCATTGGCACAATTGCTCCACCAGCAATTGCCAAACACATAATTCCTGAGCCTTGACTTGTAGACTTCCCTAAATCTTGAATCCCTAAACTAAAAATAGTAGGGAACATAATTGAGTTACATAAGCCAACTGATAAAATAGCCCACATTGCAAGTGTCCCCTCTCCTAGTACTGCAGTTAATACTAGGCACATGGCTGCCAGCGCATTAAACGTTAGAATTTTATTTGCTGCAATGTAGCGCATTAAAGCAGCGCCAACAAAGCGACCAACCATAGCGCCGCCCCAGTAGTAGGCAACGTAATTTGCAGCCTGAGATTGAGAAATTCCAGCGATATGATCTTCGCCTAAAAAGTTAATAATCAAGCTCCCAATTGCAACTTCAGCACCAACATAAACAAATATCCCCCCAGCGCCCAATAACAGGTGTGGGGTTTTCCAAATTGAGATTTTTCTTTCTAAGCTATGCTGCGGGTTATCAACTTCATTTCGATGTAAATTTGGCAGTTTCAGTGCGATAAAAATAATTGCTAAACTGAATAAAATACTGGCAACGACTAAGTAAGGATATTTGACAGAATTTGCCTGTTCGGTCTTTACCATGGCTTGCTCTGCTAAAGGTAATTGGGCAATTTCTTCAACGCCAAGTGCTACTGATGCCAAAATAAAGGCACCACCTACTAATGGTGCTATCGTTGTACCTAGTGAATTAAATGCTTGGGTTAATGTTAACCTACTCGATGCAGTTTTAACGGGGCCGAGTAAAGTTACATAGGGGTTTGCAGAAACTTGTAAAAAAGTAATTCCGGAAGCCAATACAAACAAGGCTAATAAAAACACAGGATAAGATTGTGTTGATGCAGCAGGGTAAAAAGTGAGGCAGCCTAGCCCAGCAATGAACAACCCAGTAACGATCCCCGATTTATAGCCTATTTTCTTTACAATATTCCCAGCTGGAATTGATACCAGAAAATAAGCACTAAAAAAACAAAATTGCACCAACATTGCTTGCGTGTAATTTAAATCAAATACATTTTTTAAATGTGGAATGAGTATGTCATTTAAGCAAGCAACAAAGCCCCACATAAAAAACAAAGATGTTAAAATAACTAACGTAAAATTATAGCTTAAGCCTTGTTCAACATTATTTTTGTTACTTAATTGACTCTTAGCATTCAAGTCAGACATAGAGAACCTTTTTTAGATATAGTCATATTGAATTGGTATTAAAGGTTTTATCATTTTACATTTCCTATCAAGAACTCAATTTAGTGAACACAACTAACACGGATAAATAATTTAGCTGTAGCACTATAGCGGAATTTTTTTGTGTAAATCAATATAAATTTATAATATGACACGCCTTATTGACAACGTTATCTATTTTACTGCATAGTTCACTAAAGAAGAATTAAAAAATTATTGAGTCATTGGCAAATGCTTAATGATTTTTATTAGGACGATAAAATTGAATAGTAAAGTTACAATTAGAGAAGTCGCCGCTTTGGCTGGTGTGTCAGTAAAAACTGTATCTAGGGTGCTGAATAAAGAGCCTAATGTTAGACCTATTATGCAAGATAAGGTTAACTCTGCAGTTGCCCAGTTAAACTTTAAACCGAACCCTCAGGCCAGAGGTTTAAGAGGCAACAAAACCTTTATACTCACCTTGCTATATTCTAACCCTAATCCTGATTATATACTCGAAATACAAAATGGGGCCATGGCGCAAGGAAATGCGGAAGGATATAATTTACAGATATTTCCTTGTGACCATAAAGATGAAAACATAATTGAAACTATAAGAACATTTCTAGATGCTTCACCACAAGATGGTGTAATTCTAACCTTGCCGCTTAGTGACAATCATCAATTAATTGAACTTCTAGAAAATAAAGACATTCCATATACGCGGATTTCACCACTTCACAGTGAACATAATTCACCATTTGTAGGTAGTGATGATCAAAAAGCAGCATATGATATGACTAAATACTTGATATCTTTAGGTCATACAGATATCGGTTTTATTAAGGGTCATCCTGATCACTCTGATACCGATAAAAGATATGCTGGCTATAAGCAAGCTCTTAAAGAATATAATATCTACCTAAACGAACAATTGATTAAGCAGGGGCTTTTTACTTTTGAATCAGGTGAAGATTGCGCAAGGCAACTACTTGCACAAGAACATAAACCTTCTGCAATTTTTGCTAGCAACGATTGCATGGCAGCAGGGGTATTAAAAGTATCCAAACAGCTTAACTTAGCCGTCCCCGCAGACCTTACCATTGCAGGTTATGATGATACCTCAGTATCACAGCAAGTATGGCCTGCAATTACCACAGTAAAACAACCAATTCATTTACTTGGCCAGATAGCAACACAAAAGCTTATTTGTAAAATAAAGCAAAATACTTGGGACGAAATAAAGTCGATATTTGAATGTGAGTTAGTTATCAGAGACTCCTCAAGCATTTGCAAAAATTAACGTATTATCAATAACTAACATCCATTGGAAAAATAATGAGTTTACAGTCAACATTCTTTAATCGTGCTCTAACAACGCTAGTTATTCTGATTAGTTTCAATACTTCTGCCTCAGGCGACAATATTACAAAAAATACGCGGCCAAACATCTTATTATTAGTTGCTGAAGATATGAGCTCTCATGTGAAAGCATTTGGTGATGACATAGCGATCACACCAAATATTGACGCATTAGCAGCTAAAAGCATCATGTATCCAAACTCTTTCACTACTGCCGGTGTTTGTGCGCCAAGTAGAACAGGATTAATTACTGGTGTTCATCAAGCAAGTATTGGTGGTCAACATATGCGCACTCGCGATTATAAAGAATCACTTTATCGCGCAGTGCCAAATGAAGAAATAAAAGCATTTCCAGAGCTATTACGAAAGAATGGTTATTACACTTATGTGTCTTCTAAATTAGATTATCAGTTTAGTGAAATAACCGCTCATTCTGGACCTTTCACGGTTTGGGATTACGAAGGTAGCAAACCTGACTGGAAAGGCAGAGAGCAAGATCAACCATTTTTTGGAATGTATCATTTTAACATCAGCCATGAAAGTGCCTTGTTTCCTGAAAAAGTTGCCAAGAATGTTGCCAAAGGCATTGTTAAACAAATTATAAAGCCTAAAGAAGTGAGTGTTCCTGCTTATTACCCTGACACCAAAATTGTTCGTGAAGCGTTAGCGCAAATTTATAACAATGTATCAGCAATGGATAGGCAAGTTGGTGCCATTTTAGACAGATTAAAAGCTGAAGGCTTGGCCGACAATACAATAATAATTTGGACTACCGATCACGGTGATGGCTTACCTCGAGGCAAACGTGAGATTTACGACAGTGGTATAAAAGTTCCTCTAGTTGTACATTGGCCTGAAAAATACCAACCTGAAGGTATCAGTGAAAATACCGTAAATCAGCAATTAATCAGTTTTGTCGATTTAGCACCTTCAATTTTAGCCATGGCTAATGTAGATGTACCTAGTTACATTCAAGGTTCAGCCTTATTAGCAGATAATGCACTAGCTAAACGTGAATATGTATTTGCTTCAAAAGATAGACTTGATGAACAATATTTTTATGAACGCGCCGTTCGAAGTAGTGAATTTAAGTACATTCGTAACTATTTACCGAATAAACCCGGAGGTACAAAATTAGCCTATCGCGAGCAGTTACCTATTATGGGCGAGTTATGGCGCACGTTTGAAAACGGTGAAATGAACGCAGCTCAAAAAGCTTGGTTTTTGCCAAGACCCAAAGAAGAATTGTACAACATAAAAAGCGATCCAGATGAAGTAAATAATCTTGCTAAAGATCCTGCACATCAGCAGCAATTAGCTAAAATGCGTGCTGCACTCACTACTTGGCAGCACAAAGTAAAAGACTACAGTAAATTAAAAGAAATTGACCAAGCAAATCTATTTTGGCCACAAGGTAAGCAACCTCTTACTCCTGAGCCAACAATTAGTATCAATAATGAAGGTTTAGTTGTACTAGCAAATAGCAATAATGGCGCATCACTTGGTTATCAAATAAATAGAGGAAAGTGGCGTGTTTACAATCAACCTTTTGCCGTTAAAAGTGGTGATACGGTAACAGCAAAGGCGATACGTTATGGCTGGCAAGAAAGCCAAGAAATCAATAAAAAATTAAGTAAGTAGAAAAGCAATGATGAATTTAAAACACCTTTTTATTACAACGGCTTTAATTGCCTTCGCAGCTATTACCCCGGCAATGGCGGCTAAAACAGTTGACTTAGCAAATGACAATATTCGTTATTTAGGTACAAACTACGTATATCATCAAAACAAGCAAGTTAGCTTTTCTCGCCATAACAAAGGAACTTTGGCAGTTCCAAAAATGAAGCTAGCTTTTAACCCTGAAAAAGCGCAAACCACATCTGGCATTGTTGTCAACTTAGCCACTAAAAGCCAAGAAATTAATTTTGAATTTATTCCTCTTCCCAAAGAGAACAGAGGTTCAGAATTTGCATTGTATGAAAATGATACCCTAGTAAAAACGTTTAAATTTAAGCGTAAAGATAAGAAATTTTTGCTCAATTACAAAAGCGATAACTCGCAATACAAAGAGTACCGTTTAACACTGCCAAGCTGGTCTAATGTTGCACTACAATCGATTACGTTAGATGATGACAGTGAAATATTAGCAATTAAAACACCTAGAAAAGCAAAATACGTAGCTATAGGTGACTCTATTACTCATGGTGTTGGACAAGGTTCTGCCACGCATTTGACTTACCCATACATTGTTTCACAAGCTCTTGATTTAGAACTATATAATATAGCTGTAGGAGGGGGTAAAACATCTATTCCAACTGCTGAAATGTTAAAAGATTTTGATGACATTAAGCTGATCACCTTACTAATTGGCTACAATGATTGGAACTCACCAAAAGCAGATGTAAAACAATACCAAAGCAACATTGATGAAATACTAAGCATCATCCGTAAATATCACCCTGAAACACAAATTTATTGTATAACACCGTTATTTACAAAAACTCAAAAAGCCAAGCATATAGACCAACCAATACAAGCTTACCGTCAAGCCGTAATTGATGTCGTGAAAGCAAAACAACTATCTGGCGACATTAATATTACTGTAATTGAGGGTGATGAAATTACTTCAGCGAAAAACTTACGCGAAGATAATCCTAAAGATCCAGTCCATTTAGGCGTTAATGGCGCTCGTATGTTGGCAGAAGAATTAACTAAGCTGATAAAGTAACTAGCAATTAAGCTGGTAAGTTCATTAACGAATTTATCAGCCATAAGCTCTTTTACAAAATCTTTACACGGTAATATACAACATCAATTGACACCGTTGTCAGAATCTGTATTCTATTTAACTATTAATAATAATTTTAAACTTACTGAGGCACAATGCGATCTCTAAAAATTTTATCTAACTTAGGTTTGACCATATTAACCGTTTTAGCAATAAGTATAACGATGCCTGTTTTCGCAATAGAACAACCTGTTGCCCAAGAAAAACCGAATGTATTGTTTATCATGATAGATGATATGCGCGTCACTTATGGCCCATACGCAAAGCAAGGTCCTAAAACTCCTAATATAGATAAACTTGCTAACACGGGCGTGGCATTTAATAGAGCTTACAGCAATATTCCAGTTTGTGGTGCATCGCGAGCAAGCCTGATGACTGGCATACGTGGTAGCAAAGACAGGTTTTTAGCTTTTAGCCCTGCCGACGT
The DNA here is from genome assembly GCF_031583595.1 of Thalassotalea psychrophila. Taxonomy (NCBI): domain Bacteria; kingdom Pseudomonadati; phylum Pseudomonadota; class Gammaproteobacteria; order Alteromonadales; family Colwelliaceae; genus Thalassotalea; species Thalassotalea psychrophila. The sequence goes on along the minus strand of NZ_CP134145.1, from coordinate 849,289 downwards.
TGATACTCCTGATGCAATTAGCCTTGCTCAACACTTTAAAAGTAACGGATATACTACGGTAAGTTTAGGTAAAGTATTTAATAATCAAAATGATAAAAAAGACGGTTGGCATACAAATTGGCGCCCAGATGAAGCTCTAAAACTGAAAGGTAAAAATAACCAAAAGGCTAACCTTAAAATTCGCATGAATTATCAAACGGCTGAAGCTAACAAGGTATTTGATGACAATAAAAAAGGTCCAGCTTTTGAAATAGCTAACGTTGATGACTTCCAATATTTCAATGGTCAAATTGCAAAGCGTGCTACACAAGAACTTGAGACATTTAAGAAAAATAAACAACCATTCTTTATGGCTGTCGGTTTAAAAAAGCCACATTTACCTTTCAATTCTCCGCAGAAATATTGGGATATGTATAACCACGATGAGTTACCTGTAGCTACTAGCAATTCACTCGCCAAAGATGCTCCTAAAAACTCTAGCCATTCTTGGGGAGAGCTTCGTAGTTACTACGGTATGCCTAAAAAAGGTGCTATGCCTGCCGATTTAGCTAAACAATTAGTTCATGGTTATTTTGCTGCAACAAGCTATTCAGACGCTTTAGTTGGCCTAATAGTAGATACGTTAAGTGAACTAGAGTTAGATGAAAATACGATAATCGTACTTTGGGGAGATCATGGTTGGAGTTTAGGTGAACATGGCTTATGGGCGAAACACTCTGCCTACAGTGTAGCCAATCAAATACCATTAATATTCAATGGCCCTGCGCTTTTAACTGACAACAAAGTTGAAGGCATTGTTGAGTCTGTTGATATTTATCCAACATTAGTTGAACTCGCTAACCTTCCTAAAGTACAACAAGTAGATGGCGTAAGCTTAGTGCCGCAATTAACCACAAAAAACAGTAAAGGCAAAAACGAGATTTTCACTCGTTGGAAAAACTCAGATTCGATCAGAACCAACCGCTTTCATTATACAGAATGGCGCAATAAGCAAGATAAAGTAATCGCTCGTATGCTTTTTGATCATGACAATGATCCAGAAGAGTTGGTTAACGTTGCTGAACATAAAAAATATCAAAACGATGTAGAAAATCTAAGTGTGCAATTACAGCAACAAATCCACATCGCAAATAAATCATAATTTATACCGTTTCTGGAAAGTATCAATGAACTATAAACTAAAATTAATTGCCGCAGCCTTATTAAGCACCGGCACAATTGCATGTACCGACGTACAAACAAATTCAAACAGCACAGTACAAGCTACTCCGCTACAAAACAGGCTTGCGGGAGTAGAGCAAAAAGTTGAAAGCCTACTTGCACAGCTTACATTAGAAGAAAAGGTATCTCTTGTTCATGCCAATAGTAAATTTGCCATAGCATCTGTTGAGCGCTTAGGTATTCACGAAATGTGGATGAGTGACGGACCGCATGGCGTACGTAAAGAAGTATCTAGGGACAGCTGGAAATCTGCCGGTTGGACCGATGATCAGTCAACTTACTTGCCACCATTAACTACCGTTGCCGCAAGTTGGAACCCAGAAATGGCACAACTGCATGGTAATGTATTGGGTGCGGAAGCTAGACATCGTCGTAAAGATGTTATTTTAGGACCCGGTGTTAACTTAGCGCGCTTACCAACTTATGGCCGTAACTTTGAATACTTTGGTGAAGACCCGTATTTAGCGTCAGTTATGGTTATTCCAGAAATCAAAGCAATTCAAGCCAACGACGTTGCTGCAAACTTAAAGCATTACGCCCTAAATACGCAAGAGTTGAATCGTCAAAAAGTTGATGCTATTCCTGGTGAACGAGCCTTACGTGAAGTGTACCTGCCAGTATTTGAAGCCGGCGTTAAAGAGGCCGGAGTTTACACTATCATGGGTGCTTACAATAGTTTCCGTGGTACCAATGCCAACCAAAGTAAGTACTTGGTTAACGATATTCTAAAAGGTGAATGGGGCTTTGACGGTGTATTACTTACCGACTGGGACGTAAACATTAATACCTATGACGCTGCCATGAACGGTCTGGATATCGAAATGGGTACTCGCGCTGAAAGCTTTGATGATTACAAATTAGCTAAACCATTTTTGAAAATGCTGAAAGAAGGAAAAATTCCGGTAGCCGTTTTAGACGACAAAATTCGTCGTATTTTACGCGTGCAATTACGTATTGGCATGATGGATAAAAACCGTTTATCTGGTCAGCGTAACATTCCTGAACACAGAGAGGCTGCTCGTAAAATTGCCGAAGAAGGTATTGTATTACTGAAAAACGACGGTGTATTACCATTAGTAAAAGATGAACTTCAAAACATCTTAGTACTTGGTCCAAATACTGACAAAGAGCACGGTAAAGGCGGCGGCTCTTCACAAGTTAAATCACTTTACGAAATCAGCCCTCTAGAAGGTTTAAAAACTAAGCTTGGCGACGATGTAAATATTACTTTTTTACGCACCCGCTCTGATACTGGTATTCCTGCAATTGCTGGCGATTACATCATTAGGAGTAACCCTGGTACAGGCACACCAGCGTGGCAAGTATCTAATTGGAAAGAGAAAGCACGTAAAAATTGGAAACATTGGTCATGGGTGCCCGATTCAGCTTACACCGCTCCTGCGGATTCAAGCATGGAACATGTCACCATGAAGACCACGATTAAGCCTTTAGAATCAGGTGTTCATACCTTGAAACTAAGTGCTATTGGTGACTTTAGGTTAAAAGTTAATGGCAAAAAAATATTAACGCATTCAAGTGAAGATGGTAAGGAGTTTAACTACCCTCTTGAACTAAGTATTGATAAAGAATACAAGTTTGAACTTCAATACGATGGTAACCAAAACTTTGTTTTAGGTTGGGATGCCCCAAGCAGCTTATTTGCTAGCAAAGAAGAATACATTGCAGCGGCAAAAGCAGCTGATGCAGTTATTTACTTTGGCGGCTTAAGCCATGCTGATGATCGTGAGTCGCAAGACCGTGTAGATATGAAACTACCTAACGGCCAAGACACAGTTATTGCAAATTTATTAGCGGCAAACTCTGACACAGTGGTATTTTTAAATGCAGGTTCAGCCGTTGAAATGCCATGGGTAAACAATGCCAAAGCAATTATGTGGGGCTGGTACGGCGGTATGGAAGGCGGTCACGCTTATGCTGATGCGCTATTTGGTGATGTTAATCCTAGCGGTAAAATGCCAATCACCCTACCCGTTGCTTTAGAAGATACCGCTGCAATTGCACTGAACGACTACAACTCAAAAGAATCTTTCTATAAAGAAGGTGTATTTATAGGTTATCGTTGGTTTGAACAGCAAAATATTAAGCCTATCTTCCCATTTGGTCATGGCTTGTCTTACACTACGTTTAGTTATGATAACGTAGAACTTTCTTCTGCAAACATTTCTTCAGGTGAAGAAGTGGAAATTAAAGTTAAGGTAACAAATACAGGTAAAGTAGCCGGTAGTGAAATTGTACAATTATACCTAAATGACGTTGAAGCAAGTGTAGACCGTCCCGCTAAAGAATTAAAAGGTTTTTCTAAGGTTTGGTTAGAGCCAGGTGAAACTAAAACAGTAGCTATGACATTAAAGCAGCGCGATTTATCGTTTTGGGATGTAAACACTAATGATTGGCTAGCTGAAGCAGGACAATTTGATATTCTAATAGGTGCTTCACATACTGATATTAAATTAAATACCAGCTTTATGTATCAGTAAAATAGAAAATACTATTTTAATTCCAGTGCTTAAATAAGACACTAAAACATCAACACAGCGTTAATAAAAGCCAGTAAATGTTAATCATTTATTGGCTTTTTGTTATGCAAAAGTAATTCTGTAAAGATTTGTAAAGAATAAACTTGATAACGATGTCAAATATGGTAGATTAAGTTATGTACAAATATTAATACTCGCGATAAAAATAACTAATATGCGAATACGAATTAAAAATTCAGGGGAAAGAGATGAGTTACGGCAAAACCAATAAGACTAAACTTACAATGTTCAGCAAAGCATTCGGGTTAGCTTTGCTTTTACCTGTAGGGGCTAATGCAGCTATTGATGAAAACTTTCCATCTGAGGTCGATTTAGGTGGTAATTACTTAAATCATATAAACTCTACGACAGCAGGTAAAAACCTTGTTGTAAATCCATCTTTCGACCTGTGTAATACATTGTTAGAAGCTGCTGTCTATGTATTAATTAGCTCCGAACTAAATGGTTTAAAAGGCGATTGCACAAAAGACGTCACATGGTCTTGGAAAAATGGCATAAAAGGTGGAACTGGATATTACCCTGAATTGTCATACTATAATCCTCCGGGATATACGCGAGCTGATGATAAAGCAGGCACACAGAAGTATGTTGCTCGCGAGGGGAAAACAGCTGAATTAAGAGCCCCTATTGCTATAGAAAACTCTAGCAAACTTTACTTATCATATGTGTATCAAACAACGAGCAAAACAGCTGTATACCCAAGTGATAACCAAATAAAATTAATATTAGATTCCGGTGAAGTAATAGTTGAAACTTTACCTGATGACAATAGTAATGCTTGGGTCATTGGTAAATACATTCATGAGTTTTCAGAGCCATATACTGGAAATGTAAATATACATATTGTTTCTGGTGGTGTAGATAGGCTCGATAAAATAGCTTTTGATGATATATTTTTGTCAACAGAAGTAATTATTAACCCACCAGTTACTGATGACGACTTAGATGATGACGGCATATTAAATGACGAAGACGCTTTTGAAAACGATGCAGCCTTCTCAGTTGATACTGATGGTGATACCTACCCTAATGCTTACAACGATCCTTGTAACGAATTTTGTGAAGCAGACAAACTAACAACTACAAATACTATTGACGCATTTCCAGATGAAATAGGCGCTTTTACCGACTTAACGGGTAATGACTTGGCCGATCAATGTACTATCCCATTAACAGGTGTAGCACCAAATGAAATGTGTGGCACAATTCCTGTAGATTATGATAATGATGAAGATGGTTACAGTAATACAGAAGAAGGATTATTAGGAACAGATCCAAATGATGCTTTAGACTTCCCAGGTGATGTAGATGAAGATGGTATTGCCGATGGCGATGATGACCTGCCATTTAACGCCGCAGCATCTGTTGATAGCGATGGTGATGAGTATCCAGATTATTATAATGACCCATGTAATGAGTTTTGTTTAGCAGCATTAGAAAGCTCAAATCCGATTGATGCGTTTCCTGATGAAAGTATTGCAGCCCATGATCAAGACGGTGATAGCAATCCTACTCATGAAGGTTATACAGCTGCAACCGCAGATATGGTTGATAGATTCTTAACCGCTGACTGTAATGATGCAGCAATTAACCCAGACACCACCTTATTAAGTTGTGTTGACCCAACAACTGGTCGCACATTGAACATCGATGATGATATCGATGGTGATGGTGATTTAAATGCAGATGAATTAGTTGCGGGCACCGACCCGAAAGATGCTAACAGTAATTCAACAGATATTGACGGTGATGGCTGGAATAATGATGTTGATGAGTTTGAAGCACTACCACTATTTAGCCAGCCTGCAACAAACGTATTAACAGGCATTGGCGCAGATGCAAATGATATTGGCACTTTAGGTACAAGCGCTGGTGACGGTACGGTATGGTTTACGTGGAAACATAAGAATGTAACTTCATACTCAGTCACAATTGATGAAAATGAAGGACATAATGCACCCAATGCCTTTTTATTAGAAACAAGTGAAACTACAGCAGATCCTCAAAAGTTTGCATTAAGAAGTCCAACGTTAACCACTGTTGAAGGTCAACAGATAACTCATGTTCGACTTGCTGGCTGGGTTAAAATAGAAATGGAAGACAACGCAGAATTAACTCTATTGAAACCATCTCTTTTTAGTAAGTCACCATCGGGGAACTACTATAACCCGCAAATAAGTTTACATGAAAAATATAACAGTACAATTGACTGGACTTATTTTGAAATGGATTACGAGCTACCTGCCGGAACAAACTCGTTGCGTTTTGATTTAGCAATGAATCAAGCTCCTGGCGTAAAAGTTTGGTTTGACGATTTAGAACTAAATGTAATTAACGACATTGATTCAGATGGCGATGGCATTTCTAACGCGTCAGACAACAATGATGACAGTGTTGCTGAACTTGCAGATGAGACCCCAACATTACTTGATGGCGAAGACGATACACCTTTAGGTGATGATGCCCCAAATAGCGATAGTGACGCTATTCCAGATGACTACGATGACGACTACGATAACGATGGAGTTGCCAATCCTTTTGACAGTGATTTCAATCTGTTTATTAATCCAGATTTAACCGAAATTACAACAGCAACAGAAAGTACATTAACTGCCGTTGCATTCGATTTAGATGATGACATAACTTATGTTTGGACTATCAATGGTACAGTTGACGCTGAAACTGGAAATCAATTAGTTTTTGTCAATACTGATGATACTTCCGGTAGAGAATTTGTTGTCACAGTACAAGCCACCAGCGGCGATGAACCTTCAGCTGTAATTAGTAAAACGATTCAAATGCTTGGCGACATAAAAAATGCAGCACCAAGGTTCGGCCATACGATGGGAACAACGTTAGCATCAGACCGCATTTTTGATGTAAGCATAATAGATGATGATGGCGATGAGTTCACATTTTATTGGACGTTAAATGGTGAACAATTAGACAGCACAGAAACTACCATGACCTTATTATATGCTGATTATACTGAAGATGAAGAAGTTACTCTTTCAATAACAGCTACCGATGTTCATGGTAACGCCAACACCCAAGAATGGGTAGTTGTTATGGACAATGTCGATATTGATGAAGATGGCTATACAAATGAACAAGAAGAAGACGCAGGTAGTTCTCCAACTAACCCAGATTCAACTCCAGTTGATATAGATGGTGATGGTTATAGTAATGAAGAAGAAGAATCTGCAGGTACAGATCCATTAGATCCAGAAAGTAACCTAAGCGACCTAGATTTTGATGGGTGGGATAATGTTTATGATAGTTACCCAACTTCACCATTATTTAGTCAGCCGGCAACAAACGTATTAGCCGCTATTGGTGGAAATGCGAATATTAATTATGATATTCCAGCAGGAAAAGACGGTATGAAATGGTTTACCTGGTTCAAAGGTAATCCTGACTTTACGGCAAATGTAGATGAAACGGCTGGTAAAAATGCCCTTAATGCATTTTTGTTGCAACCAGGTGCAACAACGCCTGCAACTGACATTTTTCAGTTGAGGTCCCCAGAACTAACAGCAGTAACAGGCGAAAAAATCAATCATGTTAGAATTGCTGGTTGGGTTAAAATCGAAATACCAGAAAGCTCTGCTTTAACAAGATTAGAAGTGCAAGCCTGGGCTAAAAACACCACTATAGATAAGACTAAAACAAACGCACTTAAACTTCATGAGATGTTTACCAGTACAACTGATTGGACTTATTTTGAATTTGATGCGCAAATTGATGTAGATGGAGAAGGAAGTCCTGCGGATCTTTTGCGAGTACAAATAGTAATGAATCAAGATCCAGGAGTAAAAGTTTGGTTTGACGATTTAGAGCTAAATGTTATCAACGACATTGATTCAGATGGTGATGGTATTTTAAACGCGGTAAGCAACAATGATGATGGTGATTTAGAGCTCGATGGTGAAGATTTAACACCTGTTGGCGGAAATGCTGTCGACTTAGATGGCGATATGGTTATTGACGTTTATGATGACGATTTAGATAATGACGGTGTTCATAACGTATTTGACGACACATTTAACCCAGTAATTGCAGCATTAAACGTTACCGACGCAAACGATACAACCACGTTAACGGCGGTTGGTTACATTGATAACTCAGCAGCAATTGAATATGAGTGGAAAATAAACGGTGTAGTACAAGACGCAACAACTGATTCGATTAGCTTTGATAATTTATCAATAGAATACTCTGGTCGTACGTTCTCTATCGAGGTAGTAGCTGTAAGTGGTGAGTTAGCGTCTATGCCAACGAATACTCGAATTACAATTCCTGGTGAGAAACAAAATAGTGCACCTGTGGTTATATTTGAAGAGTTAACAGATGTTGGCAATGGTGATTTCGTTGTAACGGCTGCTATGACTGATTATGACCCTGAAGATGCCGATGCTATTACCTTCAAGTGGTTTGTAAATGGTGTTGAAGTAACAGACTATAACGAACTTACATTTACAGTTAACTTTGCGGATTTCTCTGCTGGTGAGGTAGTTGAAGTTGCTGTGGAAGTATCAGATCAGAAAGATACTGTAACGTATACTAAATTAGTACAGTTAAATAGCGCGCCAACATTCAGCTTCATTGAAGGTGAAACTATTACTAACGATGAAGAGCGCACTACTGAAATTTTACTTGAAGCAGCAGACATTGATGGAGATGAGTTAGAAGTTTCTTGGATGGTTGATGGTTACCCTGCTACAAACTCTAATGGCGAACATGTTACGGGCTTAAACTATAAGCTTAATCACTATGATTACCGTGTAGGTGCTACTGTAGAAATTGTTGTGACAATTACCGATGGCCTTTCAATCACAGAGAAAACATTGCAAGTTACCTTACCTGAAGCAGAACACTCTGCAGATGAACTTTACCCAGAAGGTAGTGGTGGTGGCGCAGCATATTGGTTAATGATGTTATTATCGTTTGGCTTCTTCGCTAGAAGAACTAAATAGTAGGGTTTATATCTTTGAGACCTTTTGCAGCTAACCACTAGCTAGCACTCATAGAAAGTCCCTCGTTATTACGAGGGACTTTTTTTTACTGCGGATATACGCTTTTCCATTGCCACTTAGTCTCTTTTATTTACTACACAGCCCACCAGAATTGTAATTTCAACATCTGCAAAACCACTTTGTGTTAGCGCTAAACAGTCACATAATCCATTTGAATAGGTAGCGATGCTGGTATCGGTTCTTATAAAATTAAGAGCTCTAAGGCTTTGTCTATGACAGGAAATAATTACTCTATATACTTAGTTTTAGAGGATTACATACCAAGCTGAATAAGTTACTTCCTACTCTACTCTGTGAGAACTTAAAGGCTTGTAAGCAAGGCATTGAGGAGAATACAGCATAAACGGTCGTTATCAGCTTTGGCATCCTGTGTCGCTCAAGCTAGTGCATCAATGACGTCGCCTAAAAAATCAATTAAGCAACGATAATCCCTTAGAAATATTAGGTCAAATTGGCTAACAAATATATCAACAAAGCTATCAGTTAATGTGTATGTTTAAACAGTGCTTTAGATGTAATCTTTAATGCAAGAATGCTTGCTAGTTTATTAATGCCTAGATAGAGCTACAATAAGAAATATAAATGGGTATAGGCTATGAGGTAGAAAATAATTTAACAGTAATTCAGAGTTGTCTAGCCTTTCAAGCAGGCTTAATAAACATTTTTATAAGATGAATATATCGGTTCAAAATGTAAAGTGAATTGCTATACAAAACGAAAAAAAAACCAGCTCAAAGTGAACTGGTTTTTATTTAGTTAATGTTAATATTTACTCAAAGCAAGTTTTTGCATCTTGAATGATATTCAGGTCAGGAAGTGCAGCTTGCAGAGCATCAACCTCTGTACATGGTAATGTTAAAATACCATTATCAGCTTGCTCTTGAATATTAATTTCCTCTAGAGCAGTCATAACATGCAGGTGCTGTAATGATTGTATTTTATTTTTCTTTAAAAGTAATGTTTTCAAGCTTGTCATTTTTGGAATAGCTCCCCAATCTGACGCTTCAGGATCAAACCTCAAATTACTTGAACTTAAGTTTAACTCTATTGCAGCAGTGAATTGCTCTAATGCATCTAAATTTACAAAGCTCATACCCATAGCACGCAAATGAGTAATGTTGGCACCTTGATGCTCACCAAGTTCAGCATATTGCTCGGTAGTAATTACTAGGTTATAAGCGATATCTATATGGGTTAATGCTGGTAAATTATAAAGTGGCGATAAATCTTGTACCACACTATGTGAACCAGCTACTTCTTTAACAAATAAAAGGTATTCGGCACCTTCAAACGAACCCAGCCCTCTCTCATCTTCATTATTCCAACCACACTTTAATTGCGTCACTTGACCTAGTTTAGTTTTATTTTCAGTCAGTCTTTCATAACACATGCGCGTTTTAGGATCAGGGAAAGTAACATAAGCAATTTCACCCGCTTCATCTAATACCGGGTATGGACGCGGTAAATTTGTTAATAGCATGTCTGCATTTAAAACACATTGTTCAGGAACGAACATCTCTGTTTCAGGTAAGTCCTGTTTTAACAAAGTAATGCTTTGACAATCAGTGCCTGTTTCATAAATATCTAATGTTTTTAATGAGGTTAATAAATCTAAACCGGTTAAATCTATGATGTTCTCATCTGCACAAGTAAGCGCCTCTAAATGAATAACAAGCCCACTTTCAGGTGTGTTAGCAGTAACACATTGCTCAACCGGTGCTGAAAAATCAATATTAGAAATATTACAAACGCTCGGGTTAGCTACCGTTGTGTTCGGGTTACTTTCATCAAAATCAAACGCTTCTGCACAGTTTACTGAAGTTTCTGTAATATCTAATGACATTAACTCGGTAAAAACCTCCAAGCCTGCAATAGATTTAATTGCACTATTAGTACAGCTAAGCACAGTTAAATCGTCAGTCGATGCCCAGCCATTTAGGTTATATTCGTTTACAACACACTCTCTTAAATGTGCATCGGCAAACTCTAATTCATTATAAAAACACTCGTCAGTTTGTTGTACATCAATTGGCTCATTGCGGCCATATTGAAATCCAGGCAAATTCAACTGCTTTTGTACTTGATCATACTCTTCACATGACATACCAGCAGTTGCAAGGTTGATAGACTCTAGACTATAAAAATTTTCTAAGCCAGAAGCATCAACAATTGGTTGTTCACAATCTAAATGCGTTAATTGTGCTGATTGGTTTATATCCTGATCTTCAATAGTTTGCTCTACACATGCTTTTAAATTAGCATCTGTAAATTCAATCGCTTCCATAAAAGCTTTAAATACTGGTTCAGTACCTTCATCAGACGATCCATCACAGCCCATTAAAGCCAGAGCGGTCAATGACGATACCAATAATGATTTTTTGTTCATACTAGTTCCCCTAGTTTGTTTAATTTAATTGTTTTCGTTTTTATTATTAAATTAAAAGTTATATTTAAAGCCTAGGCTATATGTTCTACCGTTATCTTTAGCGGAAAATGCCTGCGAAGGTATGTTTACGTATTCGAATGTTTCTTCACCTAAAATATTACGGGCTACAAATGACACAGACATAGTCTTATTGAAACGATATCCGGCACTTAAATCTAACTGCTCAAAGTCATCAACATGGACTGTTTCGCCGGTAAATGCATAATTTTTGAAATACTCGCTACGGAAGTTATACGCAAGCCTAATATTTGCTCCGTATTTTTCCCAATAAACTGTGGTATTAAAGGTATCTTTTGAGAAGCCAGGTAAGCTGCTTACTGCATTGTTTACATCATTTGGTAATTCAGCATTTGTGTCGTTATAGGTGTAATTAATCGCAGTACCAAGTCCATCAAATGGCGAAGGTAAATTTACAAAAGCCTGTTGATAACTAAACTCTACACCAGATACTTCTGCTTCTTCACCATTAATAGGCTGCTTAACAATAATTGGAAAGCCATTATTATATTCAGGAATAGTTCGTTCTTCGTTGATCGTAACTATAAAGTTGTCAATATCTTTATAAAACAAACCTACTGACACTAAACTTTCAGCATTAAAATACCATTCGGCACTTAAATCATATTGATTAGCACGGTATGGAGAAAGATACGGATTACCAAAGTTGTAATGAGGATCTTCTTTACCATCGTCAACGTATCTAAAACCCGGAGCAAGCTGACGATGATTAGGTCTCGCCATAACGCTAGCGCCAGCAGCACGTAAAATAAAGTCTTCAGTTAAAATAAAAGCTAAGTTAACGCTTGGTAATACGTCTTCATAATCATTTTCAAACGTGGTCCAAACCCATTCTTGCCCATTTAGGGATTCATTACGATTGGCACTTGCTTCAACTTTAGTTTCAACATAACGAACACCTGCATTACCACGAACAGGAATATCAAATAATGTTGCATCAATATTTACTTGCACATATCCAGCAAATACTTCTTCTTTAATATTATATGGTTCTGTTGGCGTAGATTCGATAATAGCGTACTGCTTAAAGTTTTTAACAATTTTGTCTTCAATCGGGGCAAACCAGCTATCTTGTGGAGCATATTTTGTTTGATTATTGATAGTTCTTAATTTTGCATAATCAGCAAACATGACTTGCTCGCCAATAGCTGATTCAACATCTTCGACAGTACCTGTTGGATCACTTCGTTTTGGATCCCAATCCTTTTCATTATCAGAATGGCGTAGACCAAATTCAATACCTCTGAAGTATTCACTGTCTAACTGATAATTAAAGTCAACTTGTTGAAAAGTTTGATCATCCGTTAAACTACGTTCAGCAAAACTCAAACGCTTAAGGTACATATTTTCAGGTTCAAGTGCATGCAAATCAGCGGGATCATCAGAATAAATTATTTCAGGGTCCCAAGTGCCGTTTTCTAGCCTAAAACCAATATTGTCAGCATTAGCTGCAAACGCTGGGGTAACCCATTCGGTTTTATCTTCAGCTGAACTCATGCCTATTATAGGTGTAATGGTTAAATTTTCTGATACATCAATATCAACGCTTAAACTTACATTATAAATTTCTTTTTCCGCTTCAGAAAAATAGGCTTCAGATTCATAATTATTTTGACTGGCCGACGCTGGATTCCAACTAGAAATTTCTTGAATTACATTGCCGCTGCTATTGGCAAGTGGATCTTCACCATAATCAACAAGAGTACGTTCACTTGAATCAGCGTCTTCATAATCAATCTCAATACTATCTGCGTCAATTAATCGTTTTTCATGTCTAAAAATATAAATACTACGTAGACTTTCTTGACTTATATCTTGCTTACCGTAGAGGATATTTAACTTAGCATCTAAAGAATCGGTTGGTAACCATTGTAGCTTCAAGCCGACGTTAATACGGTCACGATCTTCTACTACATTTTTAGAGCGAATATCTTCGATTTTATATAGTTCACCTGGTATATCAGCATATTCTAATTCCAGACCTTCAGTCTTAGCTTGTTTACGCCAACCTTTTGATTCAAATGAATTACGTTGGGTGGTACGGTTGTACGTACTTACAGTAAGATTTGCACCAAAGGTTTCAGCTTCGTTTGCGGTATTAAGTAGCAAGTTTAAAGCATTACCATATTCTTCAGAAATTTCATTGTACTCACCTTTAATACCAATTGAACCTCTATCCCCAGTCGCAATAGGATCGCGTGACTTAAGATTAACAGTACCGCCAATTGAACCTTCAATCATATTAGCCGTAGGGCTTTTAAATACTTCGATAGCAGAAACCATAGAGCTATCTACATTATTTAAGTTCACACTGCGAGAGCCACTAGTTTCGGCACTACCATTTGCAGTAGAGCCCATAGTTTGCCCATTTACCGTAACAGTACTCAGTGAAGGGTCCATACCTCGAATACTTATGTATTGACCTTCACCATCTTCACGACTTAAAGAAACACCAACAACCCGAGAAAGCGCTTCAGCAATATTATTATCAGGCAGCTTACCAATGTCTTCAGCAGAAATACCATCCATAACCTGGTCAGCATAGCGTTTAGCATTCATAGAGCGCTTTAAACTGCCACGAGTACCTTGTACCTCAATAACTTCGATATCTTCAATATCTTTTTTTGGTACATCACTGTCAGCTTGTTCTGTGGTAACTTTATCAGCTTCTACTTTAGCCGTTGCTGTGCTTTCTTCTTGAGCCCATGCAGTGCCGTGTAAAATAGCTAAGATACTAAGAGCCAACAATGACTTTTTAGAGTTGTCTAGCATTTCCTTCCCCTGAGTTATAATTTTCACTAGTTGCTATCTTTAGAAAGCAATTAAAAACACTTATTATTAATTTTTTAGTACAATTAGCATACATCAAATGATAACGATGTCAAAGCATAAACTTACACAACTTTACAAAATAGTATAAATTATTTAACAAATGACTTTTATTAATGAAATGTTGCTTCACAAAAAAACTAAAACAAAGTAAAAATAAATCAAAAAATCAATCACTTACATAACAACCAACTTAACCAGTTCGGCATAAATAAACAGTACTAGACTTGTCTAATACAATTCTTAGTTCAGTCATTTATGAATAAAAAAAGCCCTAAGTAAAATTTTTACTTAGGGCTTTATTTAAATAATAATACTAACGTTATTTTTTTGGTTCAGTATTCATTTCTTCAAAAGTAAGTTTACCATCGCCATTTAAGTCTTTTTTATTAAAACCATTTTTGGCTTTTTTCTTTTTATCTTCTGGATCAGTAATATTTTTTTTCTCAAAATATTTATCTAAATTTTTTGAGAACTCACTTACATCTAATGAGCCGTCGTTGTTTATATCAAGCTTAGCAAAATATTGTTCACTAATAGCATTTGCACTGCTAATAGAACCAAGCATTAATGCTGCCACTGCTACTGTTGTATAAATTTTTTTCATAATACTTCCTATTAATTTTATAGTTATAGTTTTATTTAATGGTTTTTATTTGCGAATCAACGCACCTTTATAGCCGTAGTATGCAATAAATATATAACATACTGCAGGTAATATAAATCCTAATTGAATACCAATTGTATCGGCTAAAACGCCTTGAAATAGAGGAATAATTGCTCCACCAACAATTGCTAAACATAAAATACCTGAGCCTTGGCTAGTCGCCTTACCAAGGTCGGTTACTGCCAATGAAAAGATAGTTGGGAACATAATAGAGTTACATAAACCTACCGCTAAAATAGCAACCATTGCAACATAGCCATTGGTAAACATCGCAACGAAAATCAAACTAACCGATGCAATAGAGTTGAATACTAATATTCTGTTTGCAGCAATGTAGCGCGTAAGAACAGCACCAATAAATCGACCAACCATCGCCCCGCCCCAATAATAGGCAATGTAATGAGCAGCTTCAGCTTCAGCTAAACCTAAGATATTCTCTTCACTAATAAAGTTAATTAAGAAACTACCAATTGAAACTTCTGCGCCTACATAAACGAAAATGGCCACAGCACCTAAAGTTAAATGCGGAAATGTCCATGCCGATTTAACCTTCTCACTTGCTGTTGTTGATTCATCACCATCAATACTAGAAATTGTTGGTAGTTTTAACCATACAAAAATAGCAGCTAGAATAAATAAAACCACTGCTAATCCAACATAAGGGATTTGTACCGATTGAGCTTCAGCAATTTTATATTGTGCTTGTTCAGCAGCAGACATTAAGCTTAGTTCTTCAACACCAATAGCAACGCCAGAAAGAATTAATAAACCACCAAAAAATGGCGCTACAGTAGTACCTAAAGCGTTAAACGCTTGCGTCATTATTAAACGACTTGATGCAGTTTTGGCTTCACCTAACGCTGTTACGTAAGGGTTAGCAGATACTTGCAAACAAGTAATTCCTGATGCAAGTACAAATAATGCAGCTAAAAACATAGGATAAGATTGACTTGAAGCTGCAGGATAGAACATTAAGCAGCCAATGCCTGCAATAACTAATCCTGACACTATTCCCATTTTGAAACCAACTCTTTTGATTAAGCTGGCCGAAGGCATAGACATAATGGCGTAAGCACTAAAAAAGCAAAATTGAATTAGCATCGCCTGCGTGTAGTTTAAAGAAAATACGCCCTTTAAATGAGGGATCAAAATATCATTTAAACAAGTGATAAACCCCCAAAGAAAAAACAGTGAAGTTAGAATAACTAAGCTGACGTTGTTATTAAGATTTTCATTAGGTGCAACAATAGTTTGTTCATTGGTACTTGCAAGTGATGCCATAATATTTCCGATATAAATTGCTTTGTTAAATTTTTATAGTTTTATTTTTACAATCTACCAGTACATCACACATCATATTATCGTTAACTATGTTTGCAAATCGAACTGGTAAATTGTATGAATCTTTTATTAGCATACAGCAATTGATAACGTTATCAACCGTTTTATTTTGATGCTACGCTAAGCATTAAAGCTTTTGTATTAACCGTTATAGACGTTTCAATCCCTTGTTATTTTCACGTAACAATTTAGCCAGAGTATCGGCAACATCTTGGTATTTAGGATCATTTATTACGTTATTGGTTTCACCACTATCATGCTCCATATCGTACAAATCACGATAGACAACTTTTTTATTTTTACTTAACCATTCAGTGTAACGGTACTTTTCTGTGCGTAACGAATAACCAAATGCTCCAACGCGTTTATATTGGCTTATTGCCACAGGCTGCTTGCTTTCTTTTTGGCCTTTCATTGCAGGCACTAACGAGTCACCATTTAATTCATAAGGTAATTTCAACTTACTCAGCTCAGCTAACGTTGGATAAATATCCATTAAGCCAACCGGCTTTTTATAAACACTGGCTTTTTGTCCTGGCATTTTAATAATTAATGGGACATGGTTGGCTTGCTCCATAGTGGTATGCTTACCCCACATACCGTGATCACCTAAGTGAAAGCCATGATCACCCCAAAACACAATAGCTGTGTTATCCGCTTGCCCCGTCGCTTCAAGTTCAGCGGTTAATTCACCCACTAAATGATCGACAAAACTCACCGCGGCGTAGTAACCGTGGATAAGTTCTCGTTGATGGGCTTCAGAAAATGGTCCTTTAGGGTAGGGTTTCACCTTTTCACCGGCTTTTGGTGTAGGTTTGTAGGTCAACATTTCACCATTATTATTTAAAATATATTTGGCATTACTGTTTTTAGGAGCTTGCTGAAACGGCGCTAAAGTGAATGTTGCAGGATCGTATAAATCAAAAAATTGTTTAGGTGCAGTAAACGGTAAATGTGGGCGTTTATAACCTACCGCTAAAAAGAATGGTTTGTTGCTGTCAGCCATTTGTTTTAATAGTTTAATGCTGCGTTTGTTGATGTTGCCATCTACAAATTTTTCTATTGGCCCTTCTAACGATTCTACCGCTAATTTTTGCTTACCTTTCATAAAAGAAGTAGGTGGTTTATAGGCAATTGACCATGATGCAGGATCATCTGTTTTGCGACTATCAACATTTCGTGGATCAAATATTTTACCCACAGCAGCAGTCTCATAGCCATGTTCTATAAACAATTGCGGTAAGGTCACCACACTAGGGTTTACGTCACGAATTTTATCTTTTAAATTCATAATGCCATTAACTTCAGGACGCAAACCAGTAAGTAAACTCATTCTAGAAGGTCCACAAACTGGCCATTGAGAATACGCGTTGTTAAATAGCGTTCCTTGTGCCGCAATAGCATCAATGTTAGGAGTGATAATTTTATCATTACCATAAGCTCCTATTAATGGTTTTAAATCGTCCACTGCGATAAATAACACATTAAGTGGTTTTTTCTCAGCTGCAGCAAAAGCCGTAATTGATACACAACTTAATGTAATTGCTATTGTTGTAATGAGTTTCGAAAAATGCATTTTTATTCCTATTTTTTCACATTAAGAGTAATCGTTTGAAGATCAGTATCTTTTGAAGATGAACCTAGCATTAAAGTAAAATCACCGGCTTCAACCCCCCATTGCATCGCCAAATTGTAATATGCCAACATGTCTGGATTGATTTTGAAACTCACATCGACAGCTGAATTAGCCGGAACATGTATACGCTTAAAACCTTTCAGTTCTTTCACCGGACGAGTTACTTGGCTGTAATTGTCACGAATATATAATTGTACAATCTCATCACCAGCAACATCACTGGTATTAGTAACACTTACTGTAGCTGTTGCACTACCGTCTTTGTTAATTTGTGTTTTATCAAGAGTCAAATTTGAGTATTCAAATGTGCTGTAACTTAAGCCAAAACCAAATTCATACAAATTTTTAGTTGGCAAGTCGACATAGTTTTTAAAGTAAGTTGATGGCTTATGATTATAAATTGATTGGATATGGCCAGCACTGTATGGCACAGAAATTGGCATTTTTGCACTTGGGTTTACCTGGCCATATAAAACTTCAGCAACCGCTTGGCCCCCAAAGCTACCTGGCTCCCATGCTTCAACTATGGCATCAACGTTCTCTACTAACCAAGGTTCCGAAATAGGGCGACCGTTAACTAATACAACAATCACAGGTTTGCCTGCACTATGAACAGCTTTTATTAGCTCTAATTGTTTACCATATAAATCTAGCTCTGCACGAGCAACGTTTTCACCTGAAGTTTTGCCTTCATTGTCAAAACGAAGTGGGTTCTCACCAACAACAACAATACTAACATCAGCAGATTTTGCTCGTTTAGCTGCTTCGCTAATTTGTTTATCTGTTAGCGTTTTTACTTGTTTGCCTACATCTAAATAATCAATATTAACTTGCTTTGAGCTTACTTGTTGCAAGCCTTCAAGAACAGTTGTCACGTTTTCTTCTGGTTGAGGTAAAGACCAATCACCTAAAATGGTGTGCGCATCAGCATTTGGGCCAGTAATAAAAATATTTTTAGGCGCTTTAAAAGGTAAAATATTATTATCATTTTTTAACAAAACAATAGACTCACGGGCCATAGCAAGTGATGTTTTTTGATGCTCAGGATGAAAGTTAACTTTATCTCTTAACGCTTCATCAACATAAGGAGTGTCGAACAAACCTAAGCGAAATTTCGCTAATAGAATTGGTTTTACAGACTCATCAATGCGCTTTTCGGTTAAACGGTCCTCATTGACTAACTCAATAATTGGCGGCGCAAAATTTGGACCATGCATATTCATATCCATGCCAGAGTCAATGGTTAAATGAACAGCTTCTTTATGGGTTGGAACAACTCTATGCAAGGTTTTTAAACGGTCAACGTCCAACCAATCACTAACTACAAAGCCTGAAAAACCCCATTCTTCACGAAGTACCTGATCCAATATAAATTTATTGCCATGCGAGGGCACACCGTTTACTTCGTTATGAGCAGCCATAATGGTAAAAACGCCGGCATCAACGACCTCTTTAAATGGAGGAAAATAGTCTTGTCTTAAAGTGCGTTCAGAAACATCGAGAGGGGCAAGGTTCAAACCATTAATAGAATCGCCACCACCAACAAAGTGTTTAGCATTAGCAATAACCTTGTCATGACCTTTGAAGTCGTCTTGTTGTAACCCTTCAACAGTGGCAACGCCCATTTTAGCGACCAGATATGGATCTTCGCCGAATGTCTCACCTACTCTTCCCCAACGAGGATCTCGAACAATATCTACGTTCGGGGTAAAGGTCCAATGTGAGCCATTAGCGCGCATTTCTTTGGCCGTTTCTGTCGACGATTTTTTTACCAAATCAAGATTAAAAGAACTCGCGGCACTTATCGGTGAAGGGTAAACGGTTGCACCACGGACTAATGCATTACCGTGAATTGCATCTATACCAATAATTAGCGGAATACCTAAACGAGATTTCATTGCATGTTGCTGCAATGTATTCGCTTCTTTTACATTTACAACATGTAAAAAAGAACCGATTTCGCCATTTTCAATCATCATTTTCAGATCTTCAATACTTAACCCTGGGTAAAAACCATGAGCATCTGAACTGTTTAATTGCTCTTCAGTTAGCTGTTTTTCTGATGCAGTAATATGCTCAAGTCCAACGTACTGACTCATTTGACCGGCTTTTTCGGTCAGTGTCATACGTGAAATTAAGTCATCAACACGTTGTTCGGCACTCAAGTTAGAGTTTTTGTAAGGTAATAAAGTTTCTGTACTGGCATACACAGAGGCGCTATACAAAGCCGCTAATGACAAGATAGAGATTGAAAATTTAGTTTTCATTATGTCGATTCTTTTTATAAATAATTTTTAGTTATTAAATACGCTCTTGACAACGGTGTCAAGAGCGTATTTAATGATTAAGTTGTCAAATACCCGAGAGCATTGAAAATAAATATTCAACAGCTATTCATGGATAAAATAAAGTACAGGCTTAGTAGGTTACATGGAATTTAAGCCTTGTTGTAGGAGTAAAACGTTGAAAAAAATATTAGCAAAGACTTCAGTCAGTACACACAGAAGCTTAATTATTGGACTTAGCACGCTAATTGCGCTTTGTAGCCAAACATATTCAGTGCAAGCTGTAGAAAAATCAGTAGCCCCAAAGCGCAACATTATCTACATCCTTACTGATGATCAACGTTATGATGAACTGGGTATTTTAAACCCTATTCTGAATACTCCCAATATGGATAAGTTAGCTAATGAAGGGGTTCACTTTAAAAATGCATTCGTAACTACAGCCCTTTGTTCTCCGAGTAGAGCTTCAATTCTTACAGGTCAATACATGCATAACCACGGTGTTGTTGACAATAATAAACCACCAAGGCCAGGTACAGTATTTTTCCCAAGTTATTTACAAGACGCTGGCTATCAAACAGCCTTCATTGGTAAGTGGCACATGGGCGAAGATGCGGGACACGGCGCAAATGATGCGCCACAACCTGGTTTTGATTATTGGTTAAGTTTCCCCGGGCAAGGTATCTATTACCCAAAAAAGAAGCCAAATGGCAAACCATATACGTTTAATGTTAACGGTAAACGAGTACCGCAAACAGGTTACATTACTGACGAGTTGACTGATTATTCAATTAATTGGCTAACTGATCGCAATGATAATAAGCCGTTTATGCTATATCTTTCTCATAAGGCTGTGCATTCTAATTTTGCACCAGCAAAGCGCCATGAAAACCTTTATGACGCTGTAAAGTTACCAGTACCGGCAAGTCAAGCAGACACAAAAGAGAACCGTAAAGGTAAACCTATGTGGGTGCAAAACCAACGTAACAGTTGGCATGGTGTAGATTTTCCATATCATAGTTCATTGGATGTACAGTCATATAAGAAACAATATCACCGCGCAATTTCGGCTGTAGATGACAGTGTTGGCCGTATATTATCTTGGTTAGAAGAAAACGATTTAACTGAAAATACCACCGTTATCCTTATGGGTGACAACGGATTTATGTTTGGTGAACATGGTTTAATTGATAAGCGCAATGCTTATGAAGAATCTATGCGAGTACCACTACTTGCTTATGCTCCAGGTTATTTAGAAGCAGGGAAAGTAGTAGAAGAAATGGTGGCTAACATTGATATTGCGCCAACATTATTGGCAATGGCCGGCGTTAAAGCACCAGATCATTTCGATGGCAAAAGTTTCTTAAATCTTACCCAAGGTGAAGCTGATGGAAAGTGGCGTAATGATTTCCTATATGAGTATTACTGGGAGTTTAATTACCCTTCAACACCAACAACATTTGCACTACGCTCTGATAACTTTAAATTAATTCAATATCACGGAATTTGGGATACTGAAGAATTATATGATTTAGAAAACGACCCTCGTGAAATGAAAAACTTAATTAACGATGAAAAATACTTAGCGGTAGTTGTTGAAATGCGTAAAAAATTATTTGATCGCTTAGCAAACAATCAAGGTGAGCATACGGTGCCATTTACCGAAAAGTTTAGCTCCGGCGCAGTTTATCGTGAAGGCTCTCGTTCAAAAGCGGCTGAATTCCCAGAGCAATGGGAAAAAAGTGAAACCGATGATGGATTACGTTCTTTCATGAAACACGATAAAAAGAAAATAAAAGCAGAATAATTTAATTTAAAAGCTCCCCAGCATCAAAGGTCTGTATTTTTGCAGGCCTTTTTATTATTTTATAATAGCATCGTTATCAATTGATAATATTACAATTAAAGATATATAATAAAACTGAAGTGCTATTGACTAGAAAAGATTAATAAGGTGGGTATTTCCCTGTTTTCCCGATACAGATTGATGGAATTAAAAAAACTTCAATGCATTAATTTTACAATAATAAATATGTGAGTAAAAATGAAAGCTACAATTAAAGATGTTGCTAGTTTAGCTGGTGTTTCGGTAAAAACTGTTTCCAGGGTTATTAATAATGAGCCTAATGTTCGCCCTGCTATGCAAGATAAAGTTAATAAAGCAGTTGCTGAATTAAACTTTAAAAGAAACCCTTTAGCACGAGGTTTACGCGGCCAAAACTCTTTTATTCTTACGTTGCTTTATTCAAATCCAAACCCAAGTTATGTATTAGAACTGCAAAATGGTGCCATTGAACAGGCCAATAGTGATGGTTACAATTTACAAATATTGCCTTGTGATCATACTAATGAAAATTTAATCAATAATATTGAATCAATTATAACTCACTCAAGCCAGGATGGTTTCTTGTTAACTCATCCTTTATGTGACAATGAAGAAATCATCGCATTATTAGATAAAAATGAAATACCTTTCGTTAGAATTTCGCCATTTCATCAAGAACATTCATCTCCTTATGTTGTATCCGATGATAAGCAAGCAGCTTACGAAATTACCAAATATTTGATTTCGCTTGGCCATACTGATATTGCAATGATTAAAGGCCATCCTGATTTTGGTGCAACGCATAAGCGGTATGAAGGCTATTTACAAGCAATGGACGAGATGAATGTACGCGTGGATGATGAATTAATTAAACAGGGTCAATTCACCTTTGAATCAGGCGAAACCTGTGCAAGACAACTCCTTACCCAAGTTCACAAGCCTACGGCTATATTTGCTAGTAATGACTATATGGCAGCAGCGGTGTTAAAAGTAGCTGCTCAAATGCATATTAATATTCCAGCTAATTTATCAGTTGTTGGTTATGATGATGCTCCAGTATCTCAGCAAATTTGGCCATCATTAACTACGGTTAAACAACCTATTTTTGATATTGCCAAACATGCAGTGCAAAAGCTGATCCGTCATATCAAGAAGCAAGATTTTGATGAAGTTCAAAGTCAATTTAAATGTAAATTGGTGTTAAGAAACTCAACCAGCCCTAAACTTTAAGCTCCAAGCTTTCTAGTCTGAATATTTAACTGTATAAATAAACAGTTAAATGTTATTGTCAAAAATGTCATTTGCATAATGGAATTTTGATGAAACTATACATTGCCGAAAAGCCAAGCCTTGGTAGAGCCATTGCCGATGCTTTACCAAAACCGCATAAAAAGCAACAAGGCTATATTGAGGCAGGTAATGGCGATGTAGTTAGTTGGTGTATTGGTCATATTCTTGAGCAAGTAGATCCCGATGCTTATGATGAAAAATACAAAAAATGGGATATGCAGCACTTACCTATTATCCCTGAAGTTTGGCAGTTAAAGCCTAAAACTCAAACTCGATCACAACTTACCGTTCTTAGAAAGCTAGTAAAACGATGCGATGCTATAGTACACGCCGGCGATCCCGACCGAGAAGGTCAATTACTGGTTGATGAAGTAATCGATTACTTAAAAGTGAGTAAAACTAAAAAAGCCAATATTCAACGCTTGTTAATCAGTGATTTAAATCTAGCTGCAGTAAAACGCGCATTAAATACCTTGAAACCAAATAAAGACTTTATTCCTCTATCTATTTCAGCCCTAGCTCGTTCAAGAGCCGACTGGCTTTACGGTATCAATTTAACCAGAGCTTTCACTATACAAGGGCAAAAATCAGGTTATCAAGGAGTTTTATCTGTTGGCCGAGTACAAACACCAATATTAGGACTAGTAGTAGCTCGCGATAATGAGATTGATAACTTTGTTAGTAAACCTTTTTATGACGTATTAGCCCATATTGAAACAAAAAGCGGTGATACATTTAAAGCAAAATGGCAACCAAGTGCGGCATGTCAGCCTTATATGGATGATGAAAATAGAGTACTGGTGAAAGCCTTAGCTGAAAATGTTGTTGCTAGAATTAACAACAAGCAAGCCTTGGTAAGTGATATAAAAACGGAACATAAGAAACAATTCGCACCGCTGCCTTATAACTTATCTTCCCTACAAATAGATGCAGCAAAAGCATTCTCGATGAACGCAAAATTGGTACTCGATATTTGTCAGGGGTTATATGAAAAGCACAAACTTATTACTTACCCTCGCTCTGACAGTAGATACTTACCTAAAGATCAGTTAAAACAAGCGCAACAAATTATTAATATGCTAGCACAGTCGGCTTTACCTTTTGCAGAGCATGCCAAAAGCGCAGATAAAAACATAGTTAGTAAAGCCTGGAATGATAAAAAAGTAACCGCTCATCATGCCATTATTCCAACTGAAAAATCAGCCAACAATATTAATTTAAATTCTTTTGAAAAGAATATTTATCAGCTCATTGTACGCCAATATTTAGCACAATTTTTTCCGGCTTTTACTTATGAGCAGACCAAGCTGCTATTAAACATTAGTGGTGGTGAATTTAAGGTTAATTGCAAAAATCCACTGCAACAAGGCTGGAAGGTATTATTCAAAAAATCAGTTAGCTCGGCTAATTCAAAACAACATAACTCAACCGACCATGATGTACAAAACTTACCCGCATTAATCAAAGGTGACATTTTACACTGCCAAGCAGGTGAGCTTATTGAAAAAAACACCCAACCTCCACAAAGTTTTACCGATGCAACACTACTACAAGCGATGACAGGTATCGCTCGCTATGTTACCGACAATGACATAAAGAAAATCCTTAAAGATACGGACGGCTTAGGCACAGAAGCTACTCGTGCAGGCATTATCGAATTATTATTTAAGCGTGGTTTTTTAGAACGCCAAGGTAAGCAAATAAAAGCGACATTAGTCGGGAAGTCTTTAATCGATGCGTTACCTATAATGGCCACTAGTCCCGATATGACGGCACAATGGGAAGCTACGTTAAATGCAATATGTGAGCAACAAAGTAATTATCAAAGCTTCATGTCACCTTTAGTATCAGTAATAGAAAGTATGGTTATTCAGGCCAGTAATTTATCATTCAGTAAGCTGCCAAAAGGTAAACCAACAAATGGTTTTAAAAAGAAGCGTTTTAACCGCAAAAAGAAGCTCGCTAAAACGGCTTAATTGGTAAGGTATTTCTAGAAAAAGTTTGTTTAAGTACCACTGTTGATTCAATAGTGGCAATGTAATCCATTCTTCCTAATGATTTTTTAACAAAGCTTTCATAGTCTTCTAGATCTTCGGCAATAATCTTCAACAGATAATCATAAGCACCAGTAACTACAGAGCACTCTAACACTTGCTCTAATCCGGCAACTGTTTGTTCAAACTGGTTAGCCAAATTATCTGAATTAGCACTTAACCGCACAAAAGCATATACCAATACGTTTAAGTTAAACGCTTGCCTATTTAGGATTGCTTGATAACCTTCTATCACGCCTCCTTGTTCAAGTTTTTTTACTCTTCTTAAGCAAGGGGTATCAGACAAACTCACCTCTTGCGCAAGCTCCGACATAGAAATACGACCATTACGTTGTAGTTTTTCAACTATCATTTTATCTTTTTTATCTAAAATCACTACAAAGCCTAAGATTATTTAGTTAAATACATTAACACAATAGCAGTTTTTGATTATTTCCACTACAAAGATAAGTTTTAGAGCGAGATTTTAGCGAATTACTGTTTTATCATTCTGCTAGCATGAGCTTTTACAAATTCTATTAATTTAGTCATGCAATACAGGATAAGAACGTGACCGCAAATTCCCGAGCATTTGATCAATGGATCAGAACCAGCTTTTGTGATTTAAACACAGAATTAGAACATCTATATTGGCAACAAGATGATAAAGCCAATGTGGTGAATATTGGTGAAGATCTTAAGCAGCAACTTGAAGCTGAAGGTCGCGCATTAATACTGCCGCTACTCGATGAAGGTAATACCGACAACGGTTTTGATAATGCTTTTGATTTATTAGGCAATGTTGGGCTTTATATGGCTGCTTGTCGTCGCCACGAAATTACTGAACCATCAAGAGAGCGATCATCTCCTTTAATTGAAGCATCTGCCCTTGCTATGCATATTGGTGCTTCTATTGGTGTTACGCCACGTTTTGCCACTGCACATTTAACTACTCACAACAAAGCATTTAATGGTAACTACAAGCGCTTTACTCATTTAGAAGATGAAAAGGTATTTATTGATTACAACACCAAAGCTATTTTGGCTTATAAACGTGCTGCTGATGCAATAATTAAAATTCAACCATTGGGTATTTCTCATCCTATTACCGCTGACTTATTAAACGTTGCAAAGCAGGGGCTAAAAGATGTTATAGATTCTAATAAATTGCTGTTTGAGAAGCTCGATACTGACAGATTCTTTAATTGTGTACGTCCATATTACAAACCATATCGTGTTGGTAAAGAAGTCTATCGAGGCGCAAATGCTGGTGATTTTGCAGGTATTAACGTTATCGATTTACAGCTTGGCTTATGCTTTGCTAATGAACCTTCTTATTCACAAATGCTAGTAGATAAGTTTTTATATATGATGCCAGAAGATCAATTGATCTTGCGTGATACGATGCGCAGAAGCAGTATTATGGATGATTTTTTAAATGTCAGTGCTTGCCATAAGCAATCATGGTATCAAGAAAACTTAAGCTTATTTTTAGATGTATGTAAACTGCATGGCACCACAGCTATTCAACATCATAACCAACTAGTAGGTAAATACATTTCTAAACCTTCAACGGGGATGGCAGATAAACATATGGATAAAGTTACTGCCAGTGGACCACCATTACACGTATTACTAGATTCATTAGAAAAACTACGTGACAGACGTGCAGCGCACAAACGTGATGACATTCGTACTCGTTACGCAGATATTCAAACTCTAAAAAGTAGCCTTTTAACATGAGCCAGTTTAAAAAAGATTTCTTATTAGCTAATAGTAACTACCTATTAAATCACTCAGTAGGTCGGCCTTTAGCCACTGTTGAGCAAGCCTTCAAAGACAGTTTTTTATCACCTTGGCAAAACTCAGGCAGAGAGCCTTGGGGCAGTTGGTTAGAGGTGGTCAATAACTTTCAATCGGCATTAAGCGCTATGTTTAATGCTCCAATTGAACAATTTTGCCCTCAAGTGAACTTGTCGAGTAGTTTAACAAAAATTGTAATGTCATTAGCCTCTTTAGAGAAAACAAATACAGTTATTTTGATGAGCGAAATTGATTTTCCAAGTATGGGTTTTGCGTTGCAAAAAGCACTACCACAAGGTGCAGAAATTCGCTTTATTGATAAAACATTAGACATTACTAATACCAATGTTTGGCAACAACATTTATCAAAAGATATTGATTTAGTATTTATCTCAAATGCCTATTCAAACACAGGCCAGTTGGCACCAGTTGCTGAAGTGATATCACTTGCAAAAGAGCTTGGCATAATATCAGTGTTAGATATTGCTCAATCTGCTGGTGTGATTCCGTTAAATTTACAAAGTGTAAGACCAGACTTTATGATTGGCTCTAGTGTTAAATGGCTATGTGGCGGACCTGGTGCAGGCTATTTATGGGTAAATCCAGATATTATTGAACAATGCCAACCAAAAGATGTTGGCTGGTTTTCACATGAAAATCCATTTGAGTTCGATATTCACAATTTTAATTATAATCAATCGGCAATGAAATTTTGGGGTGGTACGCCATCTATAACACCTTTTGCTTTAGCAAGTCACTCGATTGAGTACTTTGCTCAATTAGGCTCAGAAAACATCAGAGCCCATAATCAAAGTATGGTTGATTTGATTGTGAGCGAGTTTGATAGCGAACTAAAATCTCCACTAGATAAAGCGATCCGCAGTGGAACAGTTATTTTAGATTTTTCTGATAAACAAGAAAAAATTATGGACGCTCTAGCTGACGCTAATATCAGCGTTGATGCGCGTCATTTAGGTATGCGAGTGTCGGCTCATATATATAATGATGCAGATGATATTCAGCAATTTATTGATGTAGTGAAGGCAAACTATTAACTGACAGATTGCGATTATTATCGCAATGATGAAAGAAAAACAGCGTTATTTTAAAAGCACACTGTCAATTAAGGAGGTCCCGTGCCTCGCTTAGGCTCACACAGGATGACGTGGTTTAAATTAATAAACATCTCAAATTATTCGTCATTTGTGTTGTTTTCATTGTTCCCCTGCTGTTCGAGCTCTAGTTTTGCTCGTTCAGCTTTAGAAATATACTTAGGTTTGCTCGATTTTTGCAACTTGGCTTTTGAGCGTTTTAACTGTGCTTTCAATGTTGATTTTACTTTCTTTTTTCTATTCATGACTCACCTAACAACCTAATTTCCTAATTACCTAACTACCTAACTACCTAACTACCTAACTACCTAATAAATTATTGTTGATACACTAATGGCAGATTGGCTTTCATTTTTTTATCTTTCATTAAATAAGGGCCTTGATGTAGTTTTTCAGGCCAATTAAGCAATGCATATGCTAATACATTTCGATGCTCACCTGAACTTAAATTATCACTACCACTAATTGATAGCACCATGTTCTTATCTGGGTGTACTGCATCATTGATAACCTGCTTCATTGCATTCAAGGTTGGATGTTCATTAACTCCTGCAAGTACAAAACATAATCCAATTTCAGCTTGGATATCTTCCTTACTTTTTTCAACAATTCTATCTTGTCGTAATTTAAAATAATCTAGAATCCATGAATGTTCATCTAAGCTCACCGATTGTTGATAATAGTTACTATCAGCTAAAACAATATGAGTTAAACCATAAAGTTTATTATTAAATTCGTTTTTACTTAACTCGTCATCCTTTTTATCTGGATAGGCTTGTTCAAATGCTGGCTTTAAATCGGCAGTCCAATCTACAACATCTGTATATTTTAACCAATATACATAGTTAGCAACCTGCGCCGCATAGGCATGAATAAAATCTGCTGACATTAATAAATCATGCAAGTCAGCCTGTTTTAAATAAGCGACAAACTTTTCATGGCCGGGATGCTTAATACCATATTCATCCAACTTTGCCATTTGATAAACAAGATATAAAGCAAAGCGTCTATCCCCTGTGTCCTTTAATGCCTTTTGTCTTAATTTACCACGACGGGTATTTGGTAAAGCATCGATCATTGCTTGCGCTTGGCCATCACGCCAGCCTTCTGAATCTAGGTTCTGTAGATAAAAATTTAGTCTATCGGTAATTTGATATACTTCAGAGCCAGATTGCTGAGCATAATATTTTTCGCCGGTTAATCGGTACATGCGCACTGCATAATGATTTTGCGCATTACCGCTGAGTTTTACAAAATTATTATCATAATTGGTACGTATACGATTAGCGGTTGCTAAATATTGTTCGGTTAAACTTGGTATCGCTTGTTTTTCTTCAGCTGCAGAGGCTGTCAATGGCAGCAAAAAACAACTAGAAAGAACAAATCCAGCGACAAGTATTGGCTTAGATAAAATAACTTTAAAATTTTTCATTAATGATCACCATCGGTTTCATCTTCATAATCTTCAAATTCATTGGTAGGTAAGTATTTTTTTACCGAATGTATCTCATGGAAATAAGGTCCTTCTGTCATCTTTTCAGGCCAGGTAAATAACATAAATGTCAGCACGTTTCGGTGTTCACCAGACGCTAAATCTATTTTCCCAGAAACCGATGGCACCATACCAGCGTCCGCATTAAACGCTTGAACTAATCTATCTTTAGTTTCTGTTACTAGTGGATGATCCTTTTTCTCCATCAGTAAATAACTAATACCAACTTCTGCGGTTATATCATCAGTTGCATCCTTTAAAACACGCGCTTGATTCGCTTCAAAGTAATTTAATATCCAGCCAAATTCATCGGTTGATACATAATGTTGGTAGTAACCCGATGCAGCAAAAATGAAGTGCGTTAGGCCATACAGCTTGTTTCTAAAATGCCATTTACTTAACTGACCATCTTCACTGTCAGGATAAGCCTCTAGAAAAGCCTTTTTATATTGTTTCGAATAATCAGCAATGCCTAACTGCTTTAACCAATACACATAATTTGCCAACTGTGCCGCCCAAGCTCTGATCATAGTTTTGTCGGTTAGCCCAGGTAAAAAATCATATTCTTTAAGAGTATTCAAAACTGTATCGGGTAATTCAACACCAAAGGCATCTAGCCGTGAACTATAGCGAAGTAATTCATCTGCATAAAATATAAATTCAGGAAATTTCTTTAACGCTTTTCTACGCGCCTTACCTCGCGTACCTTTACTCATTGCATCGGTTAATCGTTTCGAGCTTTTTTCAATGTACCCATCATCATTTAAGTACGGCACTATGGTATGCATTCTGTCACTCACCACATAGTAATCATACAATGCCGTTGGTAGGTATTTTTTATCACCTGTCATTCTATACAAGCGAATTCCATAATGGCCCTGAGTCCTTGGTGGTAATTGGTATAAATTACTTTCAAAGGTCGTTTGTATGCGCTGAGATACGTCTTGGTAACTCAATTTTGTAACCTCCTCACTGCTATCAGCGCTACATACCGAGGTGAACAGGAACAGCGAAGTGATTAGTGCGTTAAAGAGTTTTTTCATACGACACCCATTTAATAATATCTTGTAAGGTAAGCGGCTTTTTATACAGTTTGGCAAACATTTCAGTCATGGCAATACTACCGCCCTGCTCAAATAAAGAAGTTAAATAATCACGTCCACTAAAGCGTCCAGCAAAATAATCTTCGAGTAAACGACGAGCGACAACCTCTGACCAAATATAGCTATAATATCTTGGTCCATAAGTGCCTAAGTGACTAAAGCTGTACTGGCTTGATGAGCCTTTAGCATAAGGATGTCCGAGATATTTTAATGCCAGTTCAGCATTAATCTGTTCTATATTTTTGCTGGTTACATCTTGAGAAAAATACGCTAATGCCATTCCTGCACGATAAAGTCGTAAATTAAAGGTAGTACCAGAATCAGGCGCTTCACCAGCAAGCACAACCTTGCCAAACATGCGTTGTTGCATTTTAGGATCGAAGCTTAACCACTCAAACCATTTTGCTGGCATTTCACCTAAGTCACTTTCAATGCTTATTCCGGCAACAATATGGTATTTTTGCGTCGCTACTAAGTTATGAATTAGATGGCCAAACTCATGGAAAAATGACTTAACATGAGTTTGTTTCCACTCTTTCTTTGGTAAGTTCAAGATAAGTGCGCTACTAGGTGCTTGTACACCTGTAACCCCACGTTTAATTGCTCGATGACGATTCTTTGTATATTTATTAGCACGAGGATACAAGTCTAAATAAAACTTACCAATGTTCTCACTGCCTTCTTTTAACATATAAACAGCAACACTGCTGTGCCATGCTGCTTCATCTAATTTAACTACGGTTAAGCCAAATTCAGATTCTAATAATGTAAATAATCCTTGATGAGCCTCAACAGGAGTTAATGTAGGAGAACTTTTTTTATCAGTTGTTTTTGCATAAGGGATATAGCGGTAATCCCAAGGTGCATAGGTTGCAGGTTGAGCTTTAGCAATATTTGATAAAAACGCATCAACATCAGAAATATTATCTATCATGGTATCTTGAAAAGATAACTCGGCAAAATTGCTGTAACCTAAGCTCTTAGCACTATTATTACGTGCGGATAATAACGCTAACAAATTGTCTTTATTAGTTTTTTCATGTCGACCTTGATACTGACTGTATGCAAGTTTGCGACATGCTTCTTCAGGTAACCTTTTAACAAATGTTGCATAATGACTGCCCTTCAATTCAGCAACCATTTGACCATCTTTTAAATAACGTTTTTGATATTTTTTATCTAGGCCCTCGGCGCATTCACCTGGTAATACAAAGGTGTCGGTAACCTTTACACTAACGCCTTTGCGAAATTCAGCAGCAATTGCTTTGCCGTCGGCTTTTAGCTTAGCGTAATACTTATTTGAGAGCTGTTGATTTAAGCGTTGGTACTTATCTTGTACTCGTTTTTCTAATGCAGATTTCGCAAGTGAATTTGTTTTCTTTAATAATGCACTGACTTGAGCTGAACCGATAAAGTTATCTATGTTGGCACTCGTAGTTAACTGGCACTGCTCAGCTGTAGTTATGATCGATTTATCAGGGGAAACATTGGCGTATAGGTAGCTTTCAAACAACAAATTATTAGCCGGAATTAACACACTTTCCAACTGTTGAATATTGCCATAAAAATCGGCCTGTTCAGTAAATCCTTTTGGCATAGTTAAGCTTGTAGTCATTTGTACACAACGCTGCTGAATATCAGCGCCAAAAGCAGCGCTTGGTTTCACGCTAGAAGCGAAGCTTACTGTCGTTAAAATCGAAAAAAGCAGGCTAATCGTTAAAATGAGTTTTTGCATAATTCACTCTATCCTCAATACTTGCCGTGCGGCGGTGATCCATAGACTCTATATGCTTCAGTCTTGGCAACATCCCCATGCCATTGGCTATTTGAATAGCTAATCCCGGTCGAGCGTTAAGTTCTAGTACTAATGGGCCCTTTTCTTTATCCAGAACTATATCTGCACCTAAATATTTCAGACCTGACATCTCATAACATCCTGCCGCAAGGGTAAGCATGCGGTCCCAGTTGCCAATAGCAACATCAGCAAAACTTTTATCAGTATCCGGATGATGAGTAATTGGCCGATCAAATTGCACCGCTCGTTTAGCTTTTCCAGTGGCAATGTCTATACCCACACCAACAGCGCCTTGATGCAGGTTCGCTTTGCCGTCACTTGCGTGAGTTGCTAAACGCAGCATCGCCATCATCGGATAGCCTTGAAAAATAATAATACGAATGTCTGGCACACCTTCATGACTTAAACCTTTAAAGGTTGGATCAAATTGAATTAGTGCTTCAATTACAGCCACATCGGCTGCTCCGCCTAAGCTGAAAAGACCGGCAAGGATATTAGTGATATGGCGAACAACCTCTTCTCTAGGCACATATTCACCGCTGGCTTTCATATAGCCATTTTCATCGGTTTTTAATATAACTAGAATGCCTTTACCACCACTTCCTTTCGCTGGCTTTATGCAAAATCCGTCATGATCTTTGAGAATATCAAATACCCTATTTACTTCATATTGAAAGTGAACCACACCGAGTAAATCAGGCACCGAAATGCCGCTTTCAATAGCCAATTTTTTGGTTTTTAATTTGTCGTCAACATTAGGATATAACGCTCTATCGTTATAGCGACCAATATAGGAAAAATTGCGTTGGTTCATTCCCATAATACCGCGTTCACGTAACTTAAATGGGCTAACAAAATCAAACATGTTACCCCCTTAATCTTCTGCTAATGGTTTAAATCGACGAAGCTCTAATAAGCGGTAACCAGTATATTGGCCCATTAACAAAATGGCTGCCATAATCAAGGCATGTACGCCTAAGAAGTTAAATGCCCAATGACGAATTAAATAGTTATCCATCATTAAATACGCGATAACAGCAACAATTAAGCTACCACCGCCTTGGATAAGTACTTCTTTACCGCCTTCTTCTTCCCATAAAATAGACATCCGCTCTATAGTCCAAGCCATAATAATCATTGGGAAAAATGTAATGGTTAACGCTTCGGTTAAGCCCATTCTAAAAGCGATAACAGTAAATAATACGATAATGCCAATAACAACTATGACCACGGCCGAGATCCGTGACACCAGCAGCAAATTCAAGTGCGACAGATAAGATCGAATTATAAGACCGATAGAAACAATTAATAAGAAGCCAACCACACCATTGACTAATTCAGTTTGAATAAACGAGGTAGCAATTAATATAGGCATAAAAGTACCACTGCATTTTAGGCCGATAAGCACTCGTAAAAACACCACCACTAAAGCACCTATTGGTAATAACAGAATGCCCTTAAATAGGTTTTGTTCATCAATTGGTAAGTGATATAAGCCAAAGTCGAAAAAGTCACCTTCAGTGGCAGAGCTGTTTGCTTCTTGTAATGCGCTTTGTGTACTGTGGCTGATTGAAAAGACAATCTTAGAATTTCTACCGCCAACCACATCGAGTAATGATGGCGAATCCTGTTGCCACACTAAAATAGGCAATTCATTGCCTAATTCACCATTTTCTACATCAAACATTTGCCAATCGTTATTGATATACACTTTTAATAATGGGATTAATTGCTGATTACGACGGCTATCTTCAAGCACTAAACCCCGTACCATCATCGCCGGTATCTTTGCCATTTGCATAAGCTGAACAAAAATTTCAGTTTTTGAATACCTTGATAACAGCAGAGCGACATTTTGATCATCAGATTTTATTACATTTAAAATTTGTAACACCAGAAACTGTTGGTTACCGGATTTTTCCATTGCATTATTTAATAAGGTTTGTGCTGAACTCTGATAAGGCTCAGACCATGTTTCTGCAACAACATCCTCAATAGGGGCAAGTTCTTTCTCTGGGTTTAACGTGTGTTTGTACGAGGCTTGATAGTACAAAGTTTGTTTACCTTGAACTTGTCGTTTACTCCACACAACTTCTGACTTATCTTCTTCTCTAAAAACATGCACGCCATAGGCTGGCGAAGCGGTAAATTCATCGACAAGTTCGAATTTAGGATCTTTGGGCAAGGTTAGTTTGGCATTTACAGGTTCATTTTTTCCGGTGAATTCTATTTCGGCTTCAATTTGCCAAATATCTATTTGTTCGCCAGCAGTTAATGGCACCCCCATTTCAACATGGCGATAATAAATACTACTAATTCCGGCAACGATAAGGGCAAAAACAATTATTAAAAAAGGTGTTCTAGAGGTCAAAATTATTCTCCACCTAGTAAATGTTTTTTACTGACATCAACCAAGGCAATATCTTTTAAAAAATTGCGGCCAATTAAGACTTGAAACTCTAAATGACTTCGATCGGCAAGATTAAATATTTGGCCGCGATATTCTTTTTTGCCTACTTTAATCGCAAGCTTTATCTCTATGCGTTCTTCAGCTTTCATATTACTTTGCTGCTTAATTTTAACGGTGTCATAAATTGCGTATTCAAATATTTTAGAGTCTTTGTCACCTTGCAAAGAAAACTTCACCCATTTTTTTCCATCACGTTCAAATTTAGTAATATTGTAAACACCTAAAGAAGAGGTGTCGGCACCAGTATCTATTCTTGCGGCAAAAGTTGTTTTTTCTTTGACTAAAAATATATTTTCAACTTCCCCTATCAATATCATGCCTGACGGGTTCGCTTGCTTGTTTTTAACTGAGCATCGCTCCACATATACCACCTCTTTATCTGCAGGTAATGAATTACCATTTTCGTTGGTATTAATCGCAGCTTTCAATTCTGCAATAAGTTGC
This sequence comes from Thalassotalea psychrophila, assembly GCF_031583595.1. Lineage (NCBI taxonomy): Bacteria > Pseudomonadati > Pseudomonadota > Gammaproteobacteria > Alteromonadales > Colwelliaceae > Thalassotalea > Thalassotalea psychrophila. The sequence continues at coordinate 813,885 of NZ_CP134145.1, read as the reverse complement.
TGATTATCCTGATTACAACTCTCAACAATTTGTTTTGAGAGAGATTGTTCAAGGTTAGTGATACTACTATTTACTTGTTCTAATTGAGCATTGGAAGTAGCAGTTGAGTTTTCTGTTGCTACACAACCGGAGAGAGCAATAATTGAAATTGCTAACATTATGTTTTTGAACATATTGATAACTTTTGAAAATAATTGAAATTGGTCCTTTAATTTTAAGACATATTGAGCAAAATGTTATTTTATTAACTGTAATAAGTTGTACGAAAGCTTTACACTCAATTGACAAATTAACTCGATTCCTTTTAAAAGTAAGGGGGGAGAGTAATTAATAGAAAAAAACACAACTAAAGCCGCTAGTATATTTTGTGTATTTTTAATACAAAACAATTAGTTATAATAAGAGAAATAACATGACACTTAAAAATGCTCCGGCATATATTCAATTGGCGGTCGATATTATTCAGATACTAGAAGAACATGAATTGGATAATGAAACAGTGCTAAAAGCCTTGTCTATCGTAACTCAAGATTTTGAAAGTAAGACTAATAACACAAGTACTTCTACCTCTTAGTTTTCACAATAGTTCAATATCAAGCTATAATTAAAAGCTCAATATTGAAAATTTAAACGAATATCAACAAAATAAAAAATTAAAAAGAATAATAAATTGCGATTTAACTCATCAAAAATTCAGGTCTGGCTAGCAGTACTCGCGTTAAGTGGCGTTTTATTGATCCCAAAAAGCTTAGCTGAAACCCCGTTGGTTTATAAATATAAATCAAAGCGAGGTATTCCTTCTTTTTCAGATATAGAACCACAAAATGTAAATTATAAAATAGTCCAAGTAGGCTGTTTCGCCTGTAATGTTGGATCTATGGTTAACTGGTATAAAACACCATTAAATACTAGTGCCTATAGCGATTTAATTCTCAAAAATGCGTTTTTACATAATGTCGACCCCGCATTAATCCGAGCAATTATTCATGCCGAATCTCACTTTAAAGAAAACGCGATATCTAAGGTAGGAGCTCAGGGTTTAATGCAGTTAATGCCTGCAACAGCAAAAGAACTGGGCGTGAAAAACTCTTTAAATGCTGAAGATAATATTCAAGGCGGAGTTAAACATTTAGCCAAGCTATTAAAAAAATATCGAGGCAACATAAAATTAGTCGCCGCAGCTTATAATGCCGGTGAAGGTGCGGTGAAAAAATATGGTGGCGTACCACCATATGGGGAAACATTAGTCTATGTCGACCGAGTAAAAATACTTCACTCAAGGTATCGACAAACAGGTTAATACTTTATAGCTTTTACCTAAATGCCTCTTACCTTAATTTCATAAAATAATCAAAGTCAGATCTGCTATTTGCTTTTTGTGACAATGACAAACCTAATTCTACCAACTGCTGATTTTGCGCATATACGTTTACCATTTCTTTTAATAATCCAATAGCTCTATTAGTATCTCCACTACCATCAATAGCAAGGGCATAAATATAGGCATATTGTTGATCTTGTGGAGATAATGCCATTGATTTTTTAAATAAAGGAATCGCTTTGTTGAGTTGCTGTTGGCGAACAAAATGCAGTCCGTAGCCATAATGCAATATCGCTGAAATAGGGATATTTTTTAACGCTTTGTTATATACCGCAACTACTTGATTAGTTTTACCTTGAGTACGATACAATTCGGCCAAATTTGAATAGGCAGAATCAAAGTAAGGATCAACAGAAATGGCTTTCAAATAAGATTTTTCAGCAGCCTGCATATCTTCTTTAGCCATATCAACCATACCTTGGTTTAACCGCCCTTCACCACGCCAACCACTTTGCCTATTGGCAAAGATAAGCTCATTTAAGGCACTTTTAAAACTTGCCTTGTCACTGTCTGGAATATACACATCCAATAACGAGCGAGCAGCTGCAACACGAATAGCGGCTAAATCATCAATAAGTAATGGGCTTAATAACTCGGCTCTAAAACCAGCGTTTATTATTGAAGCTGTGCCTGCGGCTGCAAGGCGAAGTAAGTTTTCATCATTGTTAACGAATGGTTTTAACAGTTGATGACTTAGCGGTTCAGTACTAAATGCCAACATCTGTAATGCTGTTGCTCTTGAGATAATATCAATTGCGTCATCGTTAACTATCGCTAGATGTTGCTCTAAAGTAATACTTTGACCATGCTGTAAACGCCAAAAATTTTGTCTAGTTTCACTATCAACCCTTGGTTTAACTTTCCAAGATTTTAACAAGCTTACCGCCCATTTATTATCTTGCTGCTCATGACATGTTGTACAAGCATTTGGACTAGCGAATTTTTCTGATAAATCTGGACGAGGGATTTTAAAGCTATGATCACGTCTATCATCAACGCCCATATAAGTATTTTCAGGCATATGACAACTTACACACTGTGCCCCTTCGCTGCCTTTTTCATGGTGATGATGCTCAGGTTTGTCAAATACTTCACTGGCATGACATTGCAAACATAAACCATTATCTGGAATTTTAATTTTCATTGTGTGCTGATCATGACAATCAATACAGTTTACGCCATTGGCATACATCTTACTTTGTAAAAATGAGCCATAAACATACACTTCTTCTTTAATTTGACCATCAACATGATAGTTAGGAGCTTGGATAAATTGTGGTGCAAATTGATCTAAGAATTTTTTACTCGGGTCGATACCATCCGTTAGTGGTGCGCGTAACGCATGACACGAAAAACACTGGTCCATAAAGCTATTATCACGTTTATCACCTACCCAATGAGCGGTACTTTCACCAGAGGTTCGTTGCCAACCACCTTGTTTAATTTCACTAGATTGCTTTTTGTCTTCATGGCCTTGCATGTTTGCATGACATGACACACAACCAACATTGATACCAGTAAAGCTTGAATCAAATTGGTTGTTATTGCTGTCATAGTTTCGTTTCAAACCATCTGAATGACAGTCGGCGCACATGCCATTCCAATTTTGTAGTGGTTGACGCCAATGAAGTCTGTCTGCTGGCTTAATTTCTTCATTTTGATAATTATGGTACCAACGTTGTCCGCCTTCTTCAGTTGAGCGAGCGTCCCATGCAAATGGTAAAACTTGAAATCGACCTTTTTCGGTTTCTACTAGATACTGCTGCAGAGGGTAATGGCCAAAGGTATAAGTTATTGGTAGAGTTTCAGTTTTTTCATCATAAGAAATATCGACAAAATACTTACCTTGTTGATGATAAAAGTAAGCTTTTTGTCCATAATGCTCTGCCGTTTGCTTATCAAAATTTCCAACCACACTGCTCTTATCAGCAATAGCCATAGACTTTGCATGATCAGATTTTTGCCATTGGGTTGTTTGATCTTGATGACAGCTAATACAAGCATTATTGTTCTCGTTTGCAGATAAAGTCGGCGAAAGCCAAATACTTGCTAGAGTTAGAATGAAAAAGAAAAGTTGAAAAAATGAGTTTGAAAAATGCACAAAAAGCCTATATTTTATTTTTGTTATGCTAACTGACGTAAAGATTATACCGTTTGTTAAAATAATGAAAGAAATTAGAGCATGATAAAATCATGCTCTAATTGATCTGAGTTCAAATAATCTGATGCTAACTTATTAGTTGTGTGGTGTATGCCGGATTATCCGGAAAAACATTGGCAATTGTTTTTGAATCTAGCTGCCAATGTTGTTGTAACACGGCGCCAATCCATGAAAATGTACTGGTTGTTGGCATTAAATCTCTGTTATTAAAGAGTTGTTCTTTTGCCAAACCAGGCCAATCTCCTAACACTTTACCACCTTGCACTGCACCACCAGCAATAAACATGGCACTACCGGTGCCATGATCAGTACCGCCAGTACCGTTTTCTTTGGCAGTTCGGCCAAACTCAGTTGCAACAATTACAACGGTGTCTTGCCAATATTCACCCAATTCTGCTTGTAGTGCAGCAATCCCTTGATCAAGTCCTTCAAGTTGTCGATTTAACCTAACCGTCTGGTTATTATGAGTATCCCAACCACCAACTTCTAACATAGCGCAATCAACACCATCATTATTTGCCAGAAGTTTTCCGCAAGATTTAGCTAAATCAACAAACTTACCTTTCTTTTTGGTCGAAGTATTGCCTGCCATTTCTTGAGTATTCAAGCCCTCTTGCAAACGCGACGATAGCATTTCATCATTTTGATATAAGTTCATTAAAGCTTCATAGATATTTTCATCTGCATCTTTTAAACGAGAAGGATACCAAGTACTTACTTTACTGCTGCTACGCATACTAATAGGAACAGAATTAGCGACAGCTAATGCTTTCGTATTTGCTGTCATCTCATTTAAAGCTCGACCTAGCCAACCAGTATCATGATCCAATGACGACAAGCCACTTTCTAAATAATCCTGTCCATCAAAATGAGAACGTCTTGGATAACCAGAGCCAACGGCAACAATAGGTAATAATTGCTTACTTTTGTATAAACCATGCATGTGTTTTAGTGCTGGGTGAAAAGCAAAATCAGTTGATAAAGGTAATAAATCGTTGGCTATTGAAGGCGCTAACTTAGGTCTTAAGACATGATAATTTTTATCAGTAATAGGGACTATTGTATGCAAAGAATCCATTGCTCCTCGCAGTACAACCCATACAATTTTCTTCGGCTTAGAAACTAATTTATTTACAGCGGCTAACGCTGGTGTTTGCAATAAAACTAATGACGCAGAAGCTCCAAGGGTTTTAATAAATTGACGTCTTTTCATAATTATACTCCCCATTATCTACGTAAAAATTCAGGACTCATTAGCAACATTACTAATGCTTGTTTTCTACTTTCGGCTCTAACAACTGCCTTGTAGGTATTGTGTGATGAAGCTAATGCTAAAGTATTATTCATAATATTTTCTGCATTTGATCTTATCCTACTTGCATATAAGGTTGTCCAATCAATTTTCGACATTAACGCATTACCGCCATCCCAATCTTGTTGCTCATCGCTAAAACCTGCTGGTGAACCGGCTTGAAAAGGTTGTTGACCAAATGTATTTAATGTAAAAAACAATTGTTTAAATTTGATAGTATTTTGCGGCAGTGCTCGATAGGTAGATTGTAAAAACTCTCGTGGCGTTTTGAACTTTTCTTGCTCAACATGCCATGCCTGTTCAGAGTTAATTAACGCTAGCATTACTTCTTTTATATTACCGCCAGTTTCTTGCCAGCGTTTAACTAAAATATCTACCAACTGTGAGTCAGGGTTGTCACTAATGAAATGCTTTACCAGTTTATGGCAAATAAATTTTGCGGTGTTAGGATGGTTGGCCAAACCCTTTAACATTGCCTCACCTTGCTTAATTCCCTTTTGCTTGTAAGTTTTACCCAATAACACTCTATTTCCAGGTTCTTTACCCCACGCCCTGTATATAAAGCCGGTTGCATCTTCTTTATGCGAATTGGCTACACTCCAGCCTGTTATGCCTTTAGCAAGTTCAATAACATCAGCCTGACTATAGCCCCCCTTCACACCTAAAGTGTGTAACTCTAATATTTCGCGAGCTAAGTTCTCATTAAGGCCAACGCCTTTCTTCGCTTTTTTAGATTTTGTCGCTAATTTAGAGTTTGGACCAAATGAACGTTCATTATTTAAGTAAGTCAGCATTGCAGGATGTTTACTCACGGCTAGCAACATATCTTCAAAGTTATTAAATAAGTTGGCTGCAATAGCCTCCCTTTCAAGAGTGGCAGCAATAGCGGTCATTACATTTCCGTTTGCCGAGACACTGAAATGATTTGAGAAAAAGTCGAGTAACCGCCAAGCTAAACTATTATCACTGTTAATACTTTGCACAAAAGTATCACTAGCAAGTTTCCGGTAGGTTGTTTGGATAAATTTTTGTCTGACTTTATTGTCTTTTTTATCTTGTTCTTCACTGACTTTATTTTTTTTGTTTTGTCTTTTGATCGCTTGATATTTACTGAGCTGCAAAAATACGTCATTGGATGAAGGCAAGTTTTGATCAAACACTACAGGAGTTAATTGCGCAGCTAACCATTTTTTAGGGTTTTGTTTGGCTAGCTCTAACTCACCGGGTTTAGCACCTAGGCCAAATCGATTTGCTGCAATAGTTGCTTTGCTATTTGTAGTACTCATAATAATAACCACTGTTAAATGTATTTATTCAACATAACATTAACAATAAAATTATCATTCACCATTGGTTTTACATATCTTTACACTGATATTTTTAACTTTCGAACTAAAAAAGTAAATTTAATGTAAATTTGAAACAACCTATTGATAACGTTGTCAGATACTGATAGTTTAAACTCAAATAATATTTACGGCTGTTTACATGAATAATAAATTATTAAAGCTCATCATCGCATCTATTGCGCTCATTGGTATGAATACTCAAGCAGAAGCGGACAAAAATAATACACCATCCTCCCCTAATATTGTTTTTATCATCGCTGATGATATGGGCCGACAAGATGTTGCATTATACGGTAGTAAATTTCATGAAACACCGAACTTAGATCAACTTGCTACTGAGGGCGTCACTTTTAATAACACTTACGTTGCACATCCCCGTTGTGTACCATCTAGAATTGGTTTTATGAGTGGCCAGTCCCCAACAAGAACCGGCAGCAGCTTAGTACATAATAAAAAAAACTCCTTACCTGTAGAAAAGGTGACTTTTGCTGAGCATCTACAGAAAGCCGGCTATAACACCGGATTTATCGGAAAGTGGCACTTAGGTAAAGAAGGTAGTGGTTGGCCAAAACAGCAAGGCTTTGATGAAAGCATTCTTGCAGGATCTGCGGGTGCACCCGACAGTTACTTTTTCCCTTGGGGAGCAAAATCAAAAAAAGGTAAGGAAACCTTTGGTAAAGCAAAAGGTGAAAAAGGGGAATATTTAACCCATAGAATGACTAAAGAAGCTTTAGGTTTTATTGAACGAAATAAAAAAGCCCCATTCCTATTGGTATTATCACACTATGCTGTACATACGCCTATTCAGTCTTTAACTGACGACACCAAATACTTTACCAATAAACTCAATAGTATGGGAATAGAATCAGTAAAGGGTGGCAAACAATACGATATAAAAAGTGATGGCACAGGCATTTCAAAATATAAGACAATTCAAAATCATCCAACATATGCTGCAATGGTTAAAGCAGTTGATGATAGTGTTGGCCAACTTAATGCAAAGTTAAAGCAATTAGGTATTAACGACAATACTATTATTATCTTCACTTCGGATCATGGCGGTCTGTCTTCTAGGGGCCCTAAAAATAGGGAACTGGCCACATCGAACTTACCATATAAGCACGGAAAAGGCTGGTTATATGATGGCGGCATAAGGGTTCCTCACATTGTAAAATGGCCAGCAGCGATAAAAGCCGGTTCAACATCTGATGTCCAGGTAACTGGTACCGACCATTACCCTGCAATACTTGAAATGGCAGGGTTAAATTCGAGTCCAAGCGATCATCTTGATGGAGTCAGTTATTTAAAAGCTTCCAAAGGCGAAACCTATACCAGAGCACCGATGTTTTGGCACTCTCCGATATCTCGTCCTAACTCTACTGGCGATAGAATAAGTTCAGCTATTATTGATGGCAAATGGAAGTTAATTGATTGGTACAATGATGGCTTTGTCGAGTTATTTAATTTAGAAGAAGACAAAGGTGAAACCACTAACTTAGCGAAACAACAACCTGAGAAAGTGAAAGAGTTGAAAAAACTATTAAATGCTTGGTTAAAAGATGCGAACGCACAATACAGAAAGCCAGGTAAGAAAATGAAATGGGATCTAAAAAAAGAAATAAAGGTTAAATCTAGCTAATGTTAAAATCTATAAAAATAATATCAATCGCATTAATAGCACCGCTACTGTTCACTTCGACAGTTAATGCTAAACAGCAAGTACCTGAAGGTGGAAGCATAGTTTCATACCAGCCCGCGCTTACTAAATTAAAGAAAATTAATGAGTTTTCTGAAATTAAAAAGACGACAATAAAAGATAGCCAATATACAGATGTACTTGATATTAAAGTGAATAAACAGTCGCCTAAAATATGGGGTGTGCAAGTTCCTTTTAAGTTTGAAAATGCCAAGGTTGAAATTGGAGATAATATACTATTTAAAGTTGTAGCTCGCTCAGTAAGTTCAAGTATTGCCGATGGTAGCGTTGGTCAAATGGATTTGTTTTTCAAATACACTCGTCGTGGAAAACCAGTAGTTATTAAACGCTTAATGCTTAGCCAAGAATGGCAAACATTTTATATTCCTCAAAATGTTTATCGCGGTCCAAGCACCCCAAATATGCAGTTAGCATTTTTACTTGGTGGTTTACCAAAGCAGCATATTCAAATAGCAGAGTTAGAGTTAGTTAATTACCAAGATAAAGTTGATGTTGCGCAATTACCAATGACCAAAATGAAATATTTTGGTTCTGAAAATGATGCCCAGTGGCGTGATGAAGCAAAGCAACAAATTGAAAAACATAGAAAGTCTGACTTTTCTGTAAATCTGCTTGATGATAAAAATCAGCCTATATTAAATGCATCTTTAGACATTGAGCTAACTAGTCATGATTATAACTTTGGCTGTGGACTTAATGCTGCACAATTGTTTAGTGACAATAAAATTCCTGCCGAAGAAAAACAGCAACGCTTAGCCCAAACTGAGAAAATGTGTAATATGGTTACCATTAATAACTCATTAAAATGGCGTCACTTTAATACTGACCGTGTTGAAAAAGCTATGGCCTGGTTAAAGGATCGCGATATAAAAGTTCGTGGTCATGCGTTAATTTGGGGCCGTTTCCGCAGTGCTCATAAAGATATTGAAAAGAAGCAAGACTATTACAAACAACACCCTGAAGAATTTCAACAAGAATTGCTAAAACACATAAAAGAGTTTGCCGCACTATATCCTGAACAAATTACCGAGTGGGATGTAATTAATGAACCTGCTCCGGAGAAAAATTTCGTTGATATTTTAGGTAAAGAAGCAACGTTGGAATGGTTCAAAGCGGCAAAGCAAACAAGTCCTAACGCCAGCCTTTGTGCCAATGATTATGCGATAATTTCTCGTTATGACACTTGGCACCAAGATGCATACTACGATTGGCTGAAGTATTTTAATGATAACAATGCAATTGATAGAGTATGTGTTCAGGGTCATTTTCAAGGGCCTATGCCCATTAGTGAAATAAAGCAGCGTTTAGATCGTTTTGCTGAATTTGATTTACCAATTGTGCTGACTGAATTTGATTTTTTTGAAATCGACGAAGAGTTAAAAGCACAATTTACCAAAGATTTTATCACCATGTTTTTCGCCCACCCCAATACTGATGGCTTCATCCATTGGAACTTAAGCGATTTATATGATGAAAACGGCGAGTTAAATTTAAGTGGTCAAGTTTATGACAAACTTATCCATGAAACTTGGCATACAAAGGTAGCATTAAGCACTAATAAACAGGGTCAAGTATCATTCAATGGTTTTAAAGGTAAATACAATTTAAAAATTCAACTGGCCAATGGTAAAACCATCAATCAAGTTGTTGAGCTTACCAATTCGAACGTAGTAAATATAAAAGTAAATTAACCTGAAAGATAAAAACGAAGTGTAGAACTACACTTCGTTTTAATTCAAGGATGAATTAACTTAGGATTGCCAGGGATGGCTTAAATTCTGTTAATTCAAGGATGAATTAACTTAGGATTGCCAGGGATGGCTTAAATTCTGTTAATTCAAGGATGAATTAACTTAGAATTGCCAGGGATGGTTTAAATTCTGTTAATTCAAGGATGAATTAACTTAGAATTGCCAGGGATGGTTTAAATTCTGTTAATTCAAGGATGAATTAACTTAGGATTGCCATGGTCGGTATAAATTCTGTTATCTCTATCCTGTTGAGCAAACTTAAAGAAATGATTATGATAAAAACTGTAAATCGCAAAGCTATATTACATTCATTTGCGCTACTGTGCATTGGCATCTTAAGTGTTAATAATCATGTTCTAGCTAACTCTCCAATTCAACCGATTACGGCTAACTCCAATACAACTCAATCAATAAACTTAGTCGATGCTCAGATAAAATATATCGGCCGTGTAACCAAAGGTAAGCAGTTTTCTTTAACTGGTTCAGGCCTTGCATTTAACCTGTCTGGTGGTAATGTTTGGGCAAGTTTTTATATAAAAGAAAAAAACAAAGCAGCGCTGAACATTGTTATCAATGGTACTGAACATGCGTTAATTTTAAAAAATGGTGAACACAAATATTTGATCGCCAGTAATTTACCGAACGGTGAACACACCATCAGCATTTTAAAGCGCAATGAAGCGGCCAAAAGTACGGTGCAATTAACGAATTTAGAGATAGAACCAACTCATGCATTACACCCTGCCCCAACGTTTAAAAGCCAAGTACTGGCCATTGGTGATTCGATAACCTGTGGTTATGGTAATGAAGCAAAAAAAAATAACGAAGGCAACACCTTAGCCAATCAAAATGGCTACCAAACCTATTCAGCAATTGCCGCAAGAAAGCTTCAGGCTGAAGTCATGATTGTGTGTTGGTCTGGCAGAGGGATGTCTAGAAATAGAAGTATAAACAACGAAGATATCGGCTTATTACCGCAATTATATAATTATTACTTACCTAATGAACCACAAGAGCAGTGGAATCCTGCTGAATATTCTCCCGAACATATCCTAATAAATTTGGGCACCAATGATAATGCCAATGGAAAAATTAAAGGTGAACTTAATAAAACTTTATATTTAGCTGCTTACCAAAACTTCATCAACACCCTGCGCGATGACTTTCCAAATGCACATTTAATATTTGCAATAGGGCCAATGAAAAGCGGTTCAATTTCGCAATGGCTACCTGAACTTACAGCAAATAATGAAAACACCAGCTCCCTTATTTTTACTTCCTATAAAGGAAAAAGTGAGATTGGCGGGCATTATCATCCGCATGTTTCAAAGCATAAATTAATGGCAGAGCAATTGGTCGAACATATTAAAGTAATAAACACAGCTAACTAACACTGGCTACATATGCCTTAAATAAATTTATATGCCAGATGAAATAGCAACGCTATTTAAAATTAATAATAAAAATAGAGCGATAAATGAATAAGACAACTTACTATCTAACCTGCCTTTTCTTTCTGTGCTCCGGCTTTAGCAATATAGCAAAGTCAGCAGTTGATCATCATTTAATCAAAAGGACACATGATGATGGCATTAGCTTTCCTTACACTGCCCCAAAAAATCAGATCAACTATTTAAAGAAAGTTGATCCGCAATATTTGCCTTACATGCAAGCACAATCAGAGATGATAAATGCATGGCAAGATGACCGCTTTGGCGTATTTATACATTGGGATCACTCATCACAGGTTCCGGTGAGTATGAGTTGGGGTAGAAAAGGTGCCAGGCCACACCACTCGAGTGATGGTAAGGTAACTAAAGGGGTGCCCGAGTTAGAATATAATGATTTAGCAAAAACCTTCAACCCCAAAAATTTTAATGCCCGTAAATGGATGGACATCATCGAGAGTGCCGGAGCCAAGTATGTGGTTTTTACCGCAAAGCATCATGCTGGATTTTCGATGTGGGATACTAAAGTTTCCGACTTTAATATTATGAATACTCCTTATGGTAAAGATGTCACCAAGGAGTTGGTGGCAGAGGCACATAAACGCGGTATTAAATTTCACTTCTATTATTCTCAACCCGACTGGTATGAAAAATTGTACCGTGATGCAAAAAATAAAGATGAATTTAATCGAAATTTTTTGTTTCCACAAATCAGAGAATTATTAACCCAATATGGCAAAATTGATGGTATGTGGTTTGATGGTTTAGGTAAGGGTATCGATACTTGGTATGGTCCAGAGTTGATAACTATGATGCGGAAATTACAACCACATTTAATAGTAAATCATCGCTGGGGAAACCCTTCGTGGCGCTTTGGTGATTACGATGGTCCAGAACGAAAAATTGGTCGTTTTCAAATTAATCGTCCATGGGAAACCTGTACCATTATTGGCGGAGGCTGGGGATGGATGGGTGATAAGCCCCCTATGGCATTTAACGACACAATAGATCTTATCTCAATTACTGCCAGCAGGGGCGGTAACTTATTATTAAATACCGGGCCAACGGCACTAGGTGAAATAAACCCAACTCATGCACAACGCTTTTTTGAGATGGGTCAGTGGCTAAAGGTCAATGGCGAAAGCATTTATGGCACTCGTGGCGGACCGTATATCGACGGTCCTTGGGGTGGCTCTACTCGTAAGGGTAATATTATTTATCTGCATTTGTATGGCGATGTCGGTAGCGAGCTATCATTACCTGATTTACCGATAAAAGTAACTTCAGCAACTTTACTGGCGGGAGGTAAAGTCGAAGTTAGCCAAGTAAATAAGAAGCTTACTTTAACCTTAGCCAAGCAGGTAACAACCGGCACGGTGGTGAAGCTAGAAGTAAGTGCGGACGTAAGTCACTTACCGGTAATTGCCACCATAAAGAACTCAGTTAGCTTAACAGCAAGCGCAAAATCTTCTTCGGATAAAAGTCCAAAATTCAGTGCTTCGGCTATGGTATCAGGTAGTGCAACGAACTTTTCCGAAGGCATTAATATCCGCGATAGCTGGTCACCTAATCATATTGATAAAAAGCCATGGATTGAGTTGAATTTGCACGGCAAACAAGCCATTGATTATCTCAGTATCGGTTCACAATCCTACGGTAAGTTAATTACTGAGGGGTTAGGTTTTATAGTTATGCTTAAAATTGATGGCCAATGGCAGCAGGTGTATCAAACAGAACAATTAAAAATTACTAATGGCATTGCTTTTGAAAAGACCTACCAAGCGACAGATATCAGAATTGAATTTAACAGCGGAAAACAACTTAATGTTAATGAAATTATTGCCTATTCGGCATTATAGGAGTCGACATGTTTATTAAAGTGATGTTCCCTTTATTCATTATTTTTCATACTTTACCTGTGCTGGCGAATCAGCCTAATATCGTGTTTATTTTAGCTGATGATCTGGGTGCTCATACATTAAGCTCTGATGGCAACCCAATAATGGAAACGCCACACCTTGATAAGTTAGCCGCAGCTGGAATGAGTTTTAGTCGAGGTTATGCCAATGCGGCAACCTGTAAACCGTCAAGAGCAGCGATAATTAGTGGCCAATATGCACCACGTACTGAGATTTATCGAGTAGTTGATCGCCATAAAGGTAAAGATGATTACATAAAATTTAAAGTGCCACCTAATGCAACTCACTTGGCTTTAGATAACATCACCTTAGCTGAATCCTTAAAGGCGGCAGGATATCAAACCGGACATTTTGGTAAATGGCATTTAGAGAAATATAAGAGTTACCTGCCTGACACTCAAGGTTTTGATGTCTCTTATGAAAGCCATAAAGTTCACTTTGGCGCTCAAATAAACATGGATAAAAACTTGCCAAATGATGTTTATATTGGCGATTTTATGACAGATAAAGCATTAGAGTTTATTGACAATGCAACGAATAACAAAAAACCTTTTTTTGCATATATCCCTTACTACCTTATCCACAAGCCTTGGCAAGCAAAAGCCGATGATTTAGCTTATTTTGATAAAAAATGGGGCAACAAATATGATGCTACTACTAAGTCTGTTGCTGCCATGACAAAAGCACTAGATGATAATGTTGGTAGAGTGAACGAACACCTTGAAAAGCTTGGTATCAGCGATAATACCTTAGTAGTTTTCACCTCTGATAATGGCGGCTATAAAATGCCAGGTAATGTGCTCAATGGAAAATTGCGGGGCTACAAAGGCGAAATCTATGAAGGTGGTTTACGAGTGCCATATATTTTCAAATTCCCAACAGTAATCGCCAATAATCAGCGCAGTAATGAAATGATTATGGGCATTGATATATATCCAACATTGATTAGTTTTGCTAAAGCAAAAGCGCCTCAGCAGGCACTTGATGGTGTTGACTTTATGCCATTACTAACAGGCAATACAAAAGTAAATCCACCGCGATCATTATTTTGGTTCTTTCCCAAATGGGAACGTTACCAAGAAAAAACAGGCAAATGGTATAACTCTTGGCGTAATGTCATAAACAATGGGCGTTATAAACTAATAGAGTATCCAGATCTTGATCAGGTTGAGGTATACGATTTAGAAAACGACCCGTTCGAACAGCAGGACATTTCTTCAAGTGCGGCCGAATTAACGACTCACCTACAGCAAGAATTAAAAGATTGGAAAATTAATATCTCGGCTCATCAAGAAATCATTAATCCAAACTTTAAAGAGACGACGTCAAATAAATGAGACATTTATTCTACCATATCAGTCGCTAAACTTGACAGGTATAAGTATTATAAACATATACGAATACCTTCAGTATTTTCGGCAGTTCTTTATTCTTATTTATAGTTATTCATCCGACGCAGCCTTCAGGTGATGTAGTAGAAATGCCACGTCATCTTTGAAGTTCGTCTGGTTTTTAGGATACATCAGATGCACTTCTACACTGTTGCGTTTGAGCTGTTCTTTTAGAGCGATGCCAAAATTGACGTGGTGTGTAGCCCAACCTTTCACCGATTTCTTATTTCGAGGTATTGGCGTGTCCGGGTTCATGCCGTAGCTCATGAAAGTGGGAGGATCATCTGCGCTGATGTGAGTGATAATGGAGAGTTCTTTGATTAGGTCACGGACTACAGGCTTCGAAAGATCGGGGGCTTTGTAGAATGATTTTTTATAGCCAGGGATGTTTTCAACCCACCACTCCTTATCCATGGTCGACTGAACGCCTCTGGGAGCAACTGCGGTTAGTCGAGATGATTCGCGAGCTATTGGGTCATCGCTTTGCGCATCGGCGAAATCGTCATGCCAGGCCAGGTAGGACACCAGTTGGCCACCAGCTGATCCGCCATAGGCGGCGATGCGGTCTTTATCTATGCCCCACTCATCTGCCTTATTGCGGATAAACTGCAGGGCGCGAATCACGTCTTCATGCGCTGCCGGCAATTCTGCATGCTGTCGGAAACGATATTCTATCGAGGCATGATGAACACCGCCTTTAAGGAATTGTTGAACCTTGTCACCGTATACTTTATCGTGAGATCCCGATGTAAAACCACCTCCATGAATATAAATAACCAACGGCGCGGCCCCTTCCACATCTGATTTCCAAAAATCAAATATCTGGTTAGAATGATTGCCGTAAGAGACATTTTCGTAAGTGATTGGTGGTGGGATGCTATATTTATTTTTCGCGTGAACATTAAGGCTACTGCTAGCAATGATCAGAAATGCGAAGTGTAGCCATCGAGTCGGATATGAATTGGTCATACTGAGTCCTGGTTAGTTTAAGTTCGTAGTTAATAGATATCGTTTTTTAAATATTGTGCAATCTGCTAATTAGCATAACCTGTCAACATAACCGTTAAACTATTGCTACAACCCACATATTTCAAAGCATAAATCGACGGTAAAGCAATTGATCGAACATCTATAAAAATACTCTATGTATTAACTTATACTTTAATCTTCTGTAACGACAGACAAGGCTATCAACTGGGATACAGTAACAAACTGATATCCTTCTTGTTTCCACAAAGGTAATAATATCTTTAATGCTTGCAAGGTATGTTCCCTCTCATGCATTAAGATGATATCGCCGCTCTTAATACCTTCAGATAATTTTTTTACTATATTGTTAACAGCTACATTTTTTTTGGCATCTTTAGCCATAACTGATGCACTAACGAGCAGGAGTTGCTCGTCTATTAATAATTGTTCAATCGATTGGTTTGTTTTCAGAAATGGCGCTCGAAATAAAGTAGGTTTAAGGCCAACCAATTTTGCCTGCTGTTGAAACTGATGTATTTCTAGTTGCTGTTGCTCGGAGTTTAACTCAGTAAGTTTTTTATGTGACCAGGAATGATTTCCGATCTCATGCCCGCTAGCAATAACCAAATGAGTTAGTTGTGGGTTTTGCTTTATCTTTTTACCAATATTGAAAAATGTTGCTTTCGCCTGATATTTATCGAGCAAGGACAGCATTGGTTGAGTAACGCCCAGAATAGGTCCATCATCAAAAGTCAGCGCGATAATTTTCGATTGTTCATCGAGTACTTTGATTTGACGTAGCGCTTCTTGCGCTGTTACCAATGAACTGTAAACAGTAATAATGGCTGACAATAAATAAACAATTGCAGGTATTTTCATCTTAAAAACTTTACCCTTTTTACGGCTAATTGGCATAATTAGATAGCTGTAAAGTTACGCCTGAACTGCCTTCAATCCAATCAAATTCAATAGTCTCATCTGAAAAATCATCAATTGAAACTGTTGCTTGATACTTACCTTTAAACCCACTGAAGTACGCTTTTGAATCACGATTAAAGTAAGTTGTTTCATTTGTATGCCAATGCTTTTTAACCATATAAAGCCAAGTCTGTCCTCTAAGATTTGGTGTGCCATCTATTTCAACAATATGACGCTGAGTATCATCGCCCTTCTTGAAAAACGTCCAAACTAGGATATCTGTCACATTTTCCTTACTAAAATATACACTCATCACTCGCTCTGTCATCAAAGCCCGATCTAACTCAGTTGTAATGCCAAGATTTTCACCGCCCGCTTTCATTTCAAATTCTGTTGCGGCAATCGGTAATTGGTATTTATCAAAATACTGTAGACGCTGGTACATTGTTTCCGCATCTAATAAAGTGCCATCACTTAATGTACCAAATCGGCTTTGAAAACCAAGAGCTTCAAGTGGCCCATCATTATCAAGAATAGAAAGCATATCGGATTCGAATATTTCCATTCTTTCAGTTTTTGAGCCCAGTGCGGTATCTGAAACAACTCGATTATCATTCAAGTACAGGGTGGCTGTTGGATTTTTTACATGCTGTTTGGCTAACTTAAACCAATGTGCTTCTTCTTGATAGCCAAGCTTTTCTTGAACATCCTGTTTGCCTCTAATTTCATTGGCAACATCCCACTCATCAACGTCCCACTTTTTCGCCCAATTGCTGATAATAGTATCAACATAAACTTTTAAGTCAGCATTTGTTAATTCATTAGTCGGGCCAGAAGCTATGTTCATGAGCAGAGCGTCTTCTGTACTTATAGAAGATTCCATATTGCTCCAGCCTGGCCAAATTAAAGTATGACCTCGTACTGGAATATCTTGATCATGTAACCAAGTCATGATTTCTGGCACCAAATCTTGATGACCACCACGAAGCTTATATTTCAGAGCATTTTGAAAGCCTGCTTTATTAAAACCAAAGCTTTGGTAGGTCTCTTGATAAAGCTGCTTAGTTACGCCTTGCTCACCATGCCACATCTTAGCTTGTACAACGCCGCCAAAATTAAAGTGATGGCGCTGCAAGGCAAAATTAACCTTAGCATTTTTAACTGGTTTACCATTTTTATCTACAAGGTTAATTTCCCCAGAGGTCTTTCTATGTTGTTCAATGCGAGCATTGGCATCTTTTCGCCATTGCTCAGTGCCACATTCAATATCATTAACTAAAAGTTCAATACCCGAGATGTTGTTACCAGACAGATCTGCATCCCCTTGAGATGCAGCCGTTGTTTTTTCACACTGTTGTTTTGCCTTTTGGCAAAATACAATAACATCATCAACGTTGACCTCTGTAAACTGACTTTCAGAATTGATTACCTGGCACATATGGGCTTCTGGCTGACTAGTTATACTTACAGTTACTTGTTGGTTAGCAGTAAAAATAGTATTAAATGAAAAAGTACCGTTTTGTACTATTGTGATCTCTTCTAAATTGTTTATCTGAAGGCTGACTTGGCCAGAGCTTAGACCATTGATGTTGCCAGATAAGGTATAGTTACTCTCATCTGGAGTTTCGTCTGGAGTCTCATCTGGAGTTTCGTCTGGAGTCTCATCTGGAGTTTCGTCTGGAGTCTCATCTGGAGTCTCTTCTGGAGTCTCTTCTGGAGTTTCGTCTGGAGTCTCTTCTGGAGTCTCTTCTGGAGTCTCTTCTGGAGTCTCTTCTGGAGTCTCTTCTGGAGTCTCTTCTGGAGTCTCTTCTGGAGTCTCTTCTGGAGTCTCTTCTGGAGTCTCTTCTGGAGTCTCTTCTGGAGTCTCGTCTGGAGTCTCTTCTGGAGTTTCTGCTGGATCGTTGTTTTCAACCGGAGGTATTACTTCAAACTCTGGCTTTTCGGAATTGCCACTGCCGCCACAAGAGAATAGAAAGCTCGAAACAGATAAAATCACAATAATAAAGTTTAAATTTTTCATTTTCTACCCTTCAAACTTATTCAATATTGATTTATTTTTGACTATAACTGTAAATAAAATCAGCAGTAAAATTTGCCAAGATAAACTACCGCCAGAGCTAGGTTCATCCTCTTCAATAATAGGCTCTTGTTCTTCTGGTTGTTCTTCGACAACGAAGGCTTCGTCCTCAACAGGGGTTTCTTCGACAACAGGAACTTCTTCCTCAACAGGTGGTTCTTCCTCAACAGGAGGTTCTTCCTCAACAGGAGGTTCTTCCTCAACAGGTGGTTCTTCAACAACAGGTGGTTCTTCAACAACAGGTGGTTCTTCCTCAACAGGTGGTTCTTCCTCAACAGGTGGTTCTTCAACAACAGGTGGTTCTTCCTCAACAGGTGGTTCTTCAACAACAGGTGGTTCTTCCTCAACAGGTGGCTCTACTTTGATATAAACTTCTTCAACCAACAGCTCCACATCTTTTAGTTCACCTTGTAATAAATTTAAGCCTTGGCCGTTAATTCTAAGCAAGTTATATAGTTGTTGCTGCAACTCTAGATCCGATTCTGGATCAAAAATATTTTCGGTTTCGTTAATGTCATTAGCTAAATTATATAGCTCAGTGTAAGCCAAGCCACTGCCATTAGAATTCCACCATTCGGTATAACGATAACTTTGTGTTCGTAAAGAATACCCGTATGCGCCATTTCTCTTATACTGGCTTATAGCACCATTTCTTACTGCCGTTTCGCTTTGTTCTATAACCGGTAATTGGCTAACACCTTGTAAATACTCGTCTATTTCAACATTAGCCAAATCTAATATGGTTGGATAAAGATCGGTACTTTCGACTAATGCGTAGGTGCTATGCGCGGCGTTATTTGGAACTTTAATGATTAATGGTATCTGGTTCGCCTGTTCTAATACGGTATGTTTGCCCCATAAGCCATGATCGCCTAAATGAAAACCATGATCTCCCCATAAAACTATAACGGTATTATCGGCAAGATTTAAATCAGCAATTTTTGCCAATAACTTACCAACTTGTGCATCAACAAAGCTGGTACTGGCGTAATAACCATGAATTAAATCTCGCTGTTGCGAAGGAGTAATATTGCCAACTTCATATGTTTGTCCAACTGCTGGATTGTAACTTTTAATCAGTTCATTACTTTTACTATCAATATAACTGCCATTGCTGTTTAACGGCAGCTGTTGAAATTCTTCTAAATCAAATTCAGCTTGGTTATACAAATCAAAATATTGTTGTGGCGCAAAAAATGGCAGATGTGGCCTTTTAAAACCAACGGCGAGAAAGAACGGCTGTTCTTGCTCTGCAAACTGAGTCAGTAAATTTATTCCTTGCTCGGCAATTTTCCCATCTACAAAACCACTTTCTGTAGCATCAATGGCTTTCACCGCTAACTTGTCTGCAGTTTTCTTATCTACATCACCAAACACTTTGCTATAAGGTATCGTCCAAGATTGTGCATCGTAACTATCATCTACATTTCTAGGGTCAAAAATTTTCCCTGCTGCTGCAGTAACATAGCCTGCTGAAATCAATTTTTGCGGTAAGGTTACAACATTCGGATTAACGTCCCGAATTGTATCAGACAGATTCAAAATGCCATTTGATTCAGGGCGTAATCCTGTTAACAGGTTCATTCTTGATGGGCCACATACAGGGTACTGACTATAGGCTCGCTGAAATACTACGCCCTGACTGGCTAATACATCAATGTTCGGAGTTATAGCGTCCAAATCACCAAAACTGGTAGCCAGTGGTTTTAAATCATCTATGGCGATAAATAGTATATTTGGTTTATCTAACGCATTAGCCAATACCGCATGACTGTGTAATACCATAAGAGTAGATATGACTAAAATAAATTTATTTCTGCTAATTAACTTCCGGCTCTTCATCAATTTCATAGTTATATTTTCAATTGTTGTTCCAAACGATCGGTTGACAACGTTATCAACCCGCAACTAAGCATATCATCCTGATTACTTTTGTCTATACAATTATTAATTGCTAATCTTCTATACTTAATGCAATTAATCTGATGGTGGTAATTATGAAAATCTTAACTAGTAGCTTATTTATATTTGCTCTGGCTGCATGTACTAATAATGAGTTAAATAATGAGTTAAATAATGAGCCAAAAAAAATAGATCCAAGACAAGGCGAAGAGGTAAATCAAATTTGCTTCAATCGTACTATGGATAGTTGGAGTGCATTAGAAGGCGAAAACAAGGCACTTTTAGTTTATGACAGTAGAAATAAACCTTATAAATTAGATTTAATTGGCACTTGTGACCCACAATGGGCAATGATGCGTATAGCCACAGTTAGTCGTGGTGCATCAAGTTGTTTATCAAGAGGTGATAAAATTATCACTGATGCTGATATGGATCGACATGACAGCTGTACCATTATGAGAATATACAAATGGCATCCAGAAAAACTTGATGAAGCAAAGGTTTCAGAGAAAGATTCAGCAGTGAAAAAAGAAAGTAAAAACAAGACGCCAGAATAGTTAACAAAGTTTGAATGTTCAAACTTAATGATATTGTTTATCAGCTTTTGGCTATAAAAGTTCAAGAATTTCTAAAGGATGTGAAGTAAATAATACACATTTTGAATAACATTCCTTACATCCTACAAGACATCACCTATAATCCTTGGTAGCATCAGAGCATGATTATTTTCTTAAATTGAAAATAATATTTTAAATTTCTATCATAATAATTAAAAAACTAACAAAGTTTTATACAGGACATAAATATGACTGCATCACGCGAGCATTTCAGCTCTAAACTTGGTTTTATCCTCGCCGCGGCAGGCTCTGCCGTTGGTATAGGTAATATCGTTGGCTTCCCGGTAAATGCTGCTAAAAATGGTGGTGGCGCATTTTTATTAATGTATGCCATTTTTGTTGTTGTTATTTGCTTACCTGTAATGATGGCCGAGATGTCTGTTGGCCGTAAAACAGCTAAAAACCCAGTTGGTGCCTATGGCGCTTTAGCTGGTGAGAACTCAAAATGGCGATTAGCTGGTTTGTTAGGCATTATCACCCCGTTTATGATTGCCGTGTTTTATACCGTACTAACTATTTGGATACTTATATATTTGGTATTAACAGTAGGTGGTCAGTTAGATTATTTAGCCAGCGCCGATGGTTTTGGCGAAATTATTAATAGCCCATGGTTATTTGTTTCAATGGTTGGTGTAGGTGGATTAGTTGCCTTTATCTTAAAAGCTGGTGTAAAAGATGGTATTGAACGAGCGGCAAAAATAATGATGCCAGCTCTATTTGTGATGTTAGTGCTATTAGTTATTTTTGTATTAACATTAGATAACGCCATGGCCGGCGTGCAGTTTTACATTATTCCAGATTTAGATAAAATTAACCCATCGGTGATCAGTGGTGCAATGTCGCAAGCATTTTTCTCATTATCGCTTGGTATGGGTATTTTAGTTACTTACGGCTCTTATATCTCCAACAAAACTGATATTGCAGGCTCTGCCAAACTGGTTGCGATTTGTGATACGTCTGTCGCTTTTATTGCCGGTTTAATGGTATTACCAGCAATATTCGCTCTAAACCCTGAAGTTAACCCAGATGATTTAAGCTCTAGCTCAGTATCAATGATTTTTGTTTACTTGCCTAAAATATTTTTAGCTTTACAAGCAACCACTGGTTACTTTATTGCTAGTAGCATTGCGGCAATATTCTTCTTATTGGTATTTTTTGCGGCAATTACCTCGTTAGTATCAATTATTGAAGTACCAGTTTCTTACTTGATCGATGAAAAATGTAAAACTAGAAAACAAGCCTTAGGCTCTATATTTTTATGGGGCGGCTTGATTGCAGCACTGGCAACATTGTCATTTGGAATGGTTGATTCATTAACAAACTTGACCACTTACGGCGGCGGTAATAAAGGCCTATTCGATGTTATTTACGATATGTTTTATGACACAATTTTGCCATTGAACGGTTTATTAATTTGTTTATTTGTAAGTTATCGTTGGAAAAAACATAACTTAAATAAAGAATTGAGCCAAGGCAATGAAGGTTTTGCAAATACCTTTTTAGCAAAATATGTAGATTTTTCATTAGGTACATTTATTCCATTTATTCTTGCGGCAATATTTATTAATACTGTAGCAAAAATCTATTTTGGTTATGATGTATTTAGTTAAACAAGAATTACATTAATTTTATTCAATAAACCCAGCTTTTGCTGGGTTTATTATTTCAGGGATGAAATTACTTAGAATTGCCAAGGATGTCTAAAATTCTGTTATTTCCATAATCCACTATTTAGTCTAAACTCCGCCCTATTATTCTTAGTAACTTTTAACCATTATGATTGAACATATTAACTTTTCAGCAGTAGACACTATTGAATGTCAACGTTTGTTTCATGGGCGTGGCCATGCCTTTCAAGGTTTAGAACATGTGAATGTTGATTGGTTACCGCCTGTCGCAATAATTGCTTTATATCAAGAGGAAAGCGAACAGTGGTTAGAAGATAAAGCAGAGCAGCTTTTTGCTAATATAGACGGCTGCACATCAGTAATGGTGCAATTCAGATGTCGCCCTAAAGGCCCATATCAGTTGTTATTAGGTGAAGAAAAATCACATTTAACAGTAATTGAACATGGCTTAAAGTATCAATTACAGCTTGGTAATGCTCAAAATAATGGCTTGTTTTTAGACATGAGTAACGGCCGTAAGTGGGTTATGGAAAACAGCCAAAATAAGAATGTATTAAACCTTTTTGCCTACACCTGTGCATTTTCAGTCGCCGCTCTAAACGGTGGTGCGAATAAAGTAGTTAATGTGGATATCAGCAAGGCACCTCTTGCCAAAGGCCGTGACAATCACCGAGCGAATAAACAAGATTTGGGAAATGTTAAATTTGAAGGCGTAGATATATTTAAATCTTATGGCCGCTTAAAAAAGCATGGCCCGTATGATTTACTTATTTCTGATCCACCTTCTTTTCAAAAAGGTAGCGTAGATATAAAACGCGATTACCCAAAAATCATTCGACGTTTACCGCAGTTAATGAATGATAATGGCTTAGTTATGCTGTGTTTAAATTCACCAGACTTAAGCGAGCAATTTATTCATGACATGATAGCAACAGAATGCCCACAATGTGAATACATTGAGAGCATACAACCGCCAAGTGTTTTCAAAGAAGCAATGCCGGGTAAAGGCTTAAAAGTGCTTATATTTAAATACCACGCTTAACAAGTCCGCCTATTTATCGAGTAATACCAATTCTATTAATTATGTGATCTACTTTATAGTGAGGAAAAATGGGTAAATACAAGGCATAAAATTTTATAAGTAGTTATTCTCGGCTTTGGCATCCTGCGTCGCTCTACCTGCAGCATCCATGCTTTCGTACTTAAAGATTTTATAACGCAGTAGTTATTCATTTTAACCAGTAAAAATGAGCAGATAATTAATGGACTTGGTATAAAGCTAAACAACAACCCGAATGGCCAATAGGATTAGTACGACACCTGTTACTTTGTCGATAATGTAGGTTTTGGATCTTAAGCGCTGCAATACAGGACCTCTAGACAAGCCAAAAGCTACAAGGCAATACCAAATGGTATCAATACCGCCAACGGTTAATACCATGATAAGTTGCTGTTCAAAGCTAGCGTTTGCATCAATAAATTGACTGAATAATGCTAAGAAAAACATTGCAATTTTCGGATTCAAAAATGCAATTAAAAAACCGTCTCGCCAAGCATTAATATTTTCTGCGGCAGTTGTTTCTCCAGTAGTTAGATCTACGTTGCTAGCTTTACTTGTTAAAGCTTTATAAGCCAGAAACAGTAAAAATGCCGCGCCACTATATTGAACGACCTGAAAAATTATCGGCGATTGGACAATAATCACCCCTATTCCTGTAAGTACAATGGCAGCATAAAGGCCAATGGCTATACCATGGCTAATAGCCGTTACCAAACCAGAGCGTTGCCCACCTAGTAGAGTATTGCGTACAACCAATGCTAATGATGGCCCAGGAGACATAGCCCCTAACACGCAAATTAAAACTAAAGATAACCACAATTCTAATACCATTTAACGAATAGCTCTTTATAAGAAAAAACCTATCTAAGCACATTTTGAGGAATACTCATAATGTTTTTCTTACTCGTAAAAATGAGGCAAATCTAGGTATACCTTTATTAGTAAAACCCCAATATTTATAGGTAATGATTGTGCCGACAGCGGGCGGATTTTTTCTTTGTGCCGTGGTGAAGCCAGTGCCCACTTTAAAGGTTTTACCTGAGTCAGTTTTAACGATGAGCGCGCCTAACATTCCTTGGAACTTACCTTTGCCTTGTGCGTAACCTATCACTGTCGCTTCAGCATCTTGAAAGGCTTTTAACTTCAAGATGTTATTAGTTCTGCCAATTTGATAATAGGCAACCTTTTTATGTAACATTACACCCTCGCCACCCACAGCAACTATACGATCAAAATAATGCTGCAATTGTTGGTTATCTGTAAAGGATAGTTGTTCGATGAATTTCAAATACGGACTGTTAGACGTTTCAACAAGATGTTGAATTTGCTCAAGTCTTTGCTCAAATGACAAAGGGCTGTTCGGTATATCAAAAATCATAAACTTAATGTTTTTCCAACTATCATCGGGTGTGTTCTTACTGACCGTGCTAACTGTTTGCTGAAATTTCCCTCGACTGATCCACAGTTCACCATCTAAGGGTGTATTAGGAAATTTATCGATAAACCAGCTAGGCGCAAAAAACACATTACCGTTTTTAGATAACAAGTGTTCACCATCCCAGTGCCCTCTTACGCCATCAAGTTTTTCACTAACGTAATACTGAGCAACATCAATATTATCATGGTAAGTTTTCGCTAGTTGCAACTTGGGCTTAGCGCTAAGCAAAGACGAGTTAAACATAGAAATTAAAAAAAAGAGGCAAAAGATGTGTTTAGTTTTCATAGAAAATCCTTTTTCTAGTTGAACAGTTGTGTTGAATTAATGGACTTGGTTTAAGTATAGTTGTTAATTTGGACTATAATTTTGACTAATACCAATTTCATTAATTAAGTGATCTACTTTTTATTGAGATAAAATGGATAAATACAAGGCATGAAATTTAGTGAGTAGTTATTCTACTTATAAATATTATAACGCTGTAGTTATTCTTTTTAGCCAATAAAAATGAACAGTAAATTAGTGAATTTGGTATAAAAACAAGGAGTGTTTTTATGTTCAAATCTTCAATGATTGCCCTTTCACTATTAATGCTTTCACCTATTGCTGCAGCTAAACCAAACTGTAGTCCATTGCAGGACGACCTTAAAAAGGTACGAAGTCAGTTACGCTCAGGTTATAGCGCTAAACAAGGTGAGAAATTAAAAATTAAAGAGAAAAAAGCAAAAAAGCTATGGTGGCAATGCAAAACCAATAAACTATCAAATATGGAACAGAAAAAACTGAATAAACGATTAAAGAAACAAAAAAGTGGCAAAAATGACTAAAACTATTTAATAAACATCGACAACTACGAAGTAAGCATTTGTTTTTTATCTAATTATATTTCTGGTGTGAGTTTTGCACGTACTTTAATAATATAAAAAATTAGAGAACAAAAATGCAAACATTAAAAACAAAAGCAGTATCGATTATTGGGTTATTTTCTTTATTAATTGGCTTAATTTTTATAATATTGCCCGGACCGGCAATATTATTCATTCCAATTGGTCTTGCTATGCTTAGCTTTGAATATCCTACAGCTAAAAGGTGGCTCCGAAAATATCAACGCTACTCAAGTAAAGCGGCTACAAAAATGGATGGCATGGTGCGCAAACTAAAGCGTGCCTAATACTTTGAGTGACTTAAACGATCAATTTCAAGCCATACACAGCAAATTGATATTCCTTCGTCCATAAAGTAAAAAGGCTTACTAAATGTAGTAAGCCTTTTTGATCATGTATTTCTTATATTTTATATTAGCTATTTTTTATTAGCGTAATACTCATCTTTCATTGCATAAAAACGAGTATTTAATTCTTCCATAGCCTCTTTGCAGTACTCACGTAAACCACTTAAAACCATATACTTAACACCATGTCCTACAACTTCACCATTACTTAATAGGTCAAATTTAAGCTTTGCTTGACCACGTTTACCATCAACCTTTAATACTGTTTCTTCAGTATTTAACTCTAAAGAAACATCTGCTAAGTCTAGAGTGTCTAAAGCAATTTCCATGCTTTCATACATGATCATTGGTCTTGCCGGGTTGATCATTACGTTATTCTTTTCCATTAAATCCCCTAAAATATGTGGGAAAGTATGGCCAGAAAACTCTACGTAAGAACGAATTAGTGTTTCAATTAACGTTGGGCAGGTGGTGTGTTCGCCAGACACTTGGTAATTTAAGTACTCTTTATCGTTATCATCTAGTACTTGTGCACTGTCAGTCACATTATTTGGAAAATTCAACACAACTTTTTCAGTCACCATGCCTGAAAAGTTAAAGGTCATTTTTTTGTTCAAACCAGACTTTTGTAAAATTATTGAAAATAATAAATCGCCAGGTACACAAAAACGCTTGGCATCTACGCCATGGATAGGATTAAAATCGTCCGCTATTTCCTTGGCAAAATCACTCGCTTGTTGACGAGTAAAGTTAACCTTTTGATTTTCTTCACTATAATATTGTTCAATAAACATTGTTTAAAATTTTCCTGGCCCAAAACAAATTGCGGAGCGTAGTTTAACAGTGAATGCTATGTAAATCGAAGGTTTATATACTAAGCAGACCACAAAAGGCCAATTGAGGCTGGATAAATAATATGCTGCGGTTAGTCGGAGATTAGTTCTAGTTTCTGCTTTCTTGTGAGTTTCTTAATTGCCATTTCTCGTTTTGTTGCAGAAGATCGATCTTTACACACTTCTTTATGAACAAGCTTAACAGGGCGACGATTACGGGTATATTTCGCTGATTTAGGCCCACCTTCATTATGTTCTGAAAGTCTGCGTTGTACATCAGTAGTAATTCCTGCGTATAAACTGTCGTCATTACATCGTAAAAGGTAAACAAACCAAGGATTAGCCATTTATTATTGTTCTCAATCTCGCTAGTATAAGGAGTATACCAAATCCATTAAAAAATGGACTTGGTATTATTACAACAGGGTTTCCCAATTATGATAGTTATATCAAATCGATTACAGATAAACGAGCAAGAAATTGAGTTAAATGCCATACGCTCACAAGGAGCTGGAGGACAAAACGTCAATAAAGTATCTAGCGCAATCCATTTACGTTTCGACGTAAAGGCATCTTCAATCGATGACTATTTTAAAGAAAAAATTTTAGCCATTCGTGATAGCAGAATAAATAAAGATGGCGTGATCATAATTAAAGCGCAAACTTTTCGCACTCAAGAAAAAAACAGAGCCGCTGCAATTGAACGCTTAATTGAATTTTTGACTCCAGTAACGGTTATTCAAAAAGTTAGGCGGGCAACAAAACCCACTAAAGGCTCGCAAAAAAGACGTATGGACAGTAAAAATAAGCGTGGCCAAGTTAAATCTAACCGTGCGAAAATCAGAATATAATACCAATTCTATTAATTAACTTTCGAAATTAAATGAGCAAAATAACAACATGAGCACAAACAGCCTAACTGGCCACGTACGTAAAATGACTTCCAAATTAATTGATGGCCAAGTTGAATACCAACTGCCATTAGGTGAACATTCATTACCACTTAATGAATTAATCGGTAAGCATTTGTCACTAACTCATAACGGCAATATTAATTGTCAGGAATGTGGAAAGAAAACTAAGAAGAGTTACTCACAAGGATTTTGTTATCCTTGTATGATCAAACTGGCAAAGTGTGACATGTGTATTATGAAACCTGAAACCTGTCACTTTGATCAAGGCACCTGTAGAGAGCCACAGTGGGGTGAAGAAAATTGCTTCGTACCGCATTATGTTTACTTAGCAAACACAACTGCAATAAAAGTTGGTATAACTCGCCATACCCAAATACCTACACGTTGGATTGACCAAGGTGCAAACCAAGCTCTACCAATCTTTAAAGTGAGTACTCGCTTGCAATCTGGCTTAGTAGAAACAGCACTAGCTGAATTTATTTCTGATAAAACCAATTGGCGTAATATGCTAAAAGGTAAAGCCGACAGTATTGATTTAAAAGCCAGAGCCGCAGAATTAATTCCACAAATTGAAGCTCGTTTAGCCGACATTAAATTAAAATATGGTGAGGATGCTGTTCAGCGTTTAGATGAAGACGTCGTTGAAATTGATTTCCCAGTATTAGAGTACCCAACTAAGATAAGCTCATTTAATTTTGATAAAACCGCAGAAGTATCTGGCACATTAATGGGCATTAAGGGCCAGTATTTGTATTTTGATACTGGCGTAATTAATATGCGCAAGTTTACCTCATATGAAGTAACGGCTACATATTAACTATATTCAGAATAATTTTTGACAAGTGCAACAAACATCAAGGCCTCTAAAGATGACAAATAGTATCAAAAACTATTATCTAATTTAAAGGCCTTTTCTATTACTTAGCTCTTAAGGGTATTTGCGTCTAAAGCTGAGTGTAAATAATAAAATGGTAACAAGAATACTACTTGAACCGCCACTAGAGGAACTCGAATCTGCTATGTCCTCTACTATGGGCTGAGGGGTATCTTTAGCAATAACCCCAATGTTTACGATTACTCTAACTACAGTATTACTACTATCGTTAACGCCGATTTCTACACTATTTACCCCGACATCACTTGCTGTTGGTATACCGGTTAAGATTCCATCCGAAGATATAATTAACCAATTGTGAGCTGAAGTTAAGCTATAGCTGAGGGTGTCATTTTCATTGTCACTAACGAATTCAGTTAAAGAAACATTGTATTTTTCACCCTCAAGTGCATCGATTAAATCTATTTGTGTACTACTCCACTGTGGAGGTGTGTTTAGTTCTGGTTCTGGTTCTGGTTCTGGTTCTGGTTCTGGTTCTGGTTCTATTATTGGTGGTAGGCTTTGATTGGGATCCAGCGGAAATAAATCTAAATTATCAAATACATTATCTCCATCAGTATCCTTGTTTAGTGCATTCAAACCTTGCGAAAATTCATCATTGTTAATTAAGCCATCATCATCACTATCGATTGCACCATCAACAATTTCAACATCGAATGTAACGTAATCGGTTGCACCTTTACCATCGTCAACCCGCACATAAACTTCATGAGTTGTACCAATAGTTTGGCCACTGGCGTTAAATTCAAGATGACCTGAGCCATTAATGCTTGCCCAGTTTGGGTTAACCCCGACAAGGCTAAAGCGTAGTGTATCTGTTTGGTTTAAATCCGTTACATAACGGCTAACATCAAAGGAGTGCGCTAAGCTGTCTGACGCGGCTTCAAAAATGCGAGCGTTGGTATATTTAGGCGTGTAATTTATGCTGCCATCTTGTGGGTCTAAACTACTATTAATGTTTTCAATAGTCACAATTGAATATGGAGGTATATCTAAGGTTGCCCCCATAATTGCAGACGTATAAGTTACATCACGGTCATCGGTAATAAAGGTATAAAAGCTTGCTGCTTTAATAACGGTTACAAAAGCACCTTGCGGACCGATACTAGTGGTATCAATATTTTCTATTTGCCCTGATAAGTTCGCAATTATTGCATTTGAGCTATTACTATCACTAAATATTAAACCGGATAACGCAGAGTATGGCGCAATAGTGGAAGGATGAATTACGCTGGCTTGTGGGAAAGAAAGTGTAGATATTAATTCTTTATCTCGTGACATGGCACTTATCGCCTTTACCGCATGACCTTCGGCTGTGAGTGCACCTATAGTTGTAGTTAAGTCTTGTTCAACATTAATTGCAAGGTTGGCATAACTTGTGGTGCTACCATGGGCTAAATCTATAAATTGCTGTTCTGTCGCCATTACGGCATTGGGTTGTGATAGAAGTGTTGTGTATAAAGTAAAATCAGCTAACGCTTCAACCCACGTGCCTTTTAAAGGATGGGGGTAATAACGCATGCCAAACTCAGTAAACCATATAGGCTTATTTTCAGGTAGCCATAAGTTCGGGTGAGCTAATAGCTCTTCATATTTTGAACGTGCAGAACCTAAAATAGACTGAACAGCGTTTGTATCTTGGGTAAAGTGATCCCATTGTGCTTGTTGCTCTATAGGATCAATTGTTTGGTGATTATAACCAGCATAAAGCCCTGTTTTATAAGGGCTGATATCGACATAAACGTGAATGGTATAAGCATCATATTCTAGTAGGGCATCATTAACGTTTTTATTCCAAGTAGATTTTCTGGTTGTTGCATCATTATTTGGCGAACGAGTAAATGGAACAGCAAAAACCGCATCAGGAAATTCAGCTTTTAATGCGGTGATCCAAGTGTTCATTTCTAAGCCGTACTCGGTTCCTGTGGGGAAACGGGTAAGGTAATCTAAACCAGAAATATCACTAAAATAAAATTCATTGCCTAATTCTATGTATTTTATTTCAGTACCTTTATCGCGGGCTACTTTTAACGCGTTAATGGTATCAGTTAAGGTTTCATCATAAACATTTAACATCCAAACGGTTTTTCCATCGGTGGCATCTGTTGCCACTTTGGTATGCTCGGGTAAATATTGTCGGGTAGCGACTTGTGAGGCATATTGTTTTTGTACACCTAAAGTCCAATCAAATTTATTACCTAAAGAGCCGCCAGGGTAACGTAACAAATTAAAATTGGTCTTTGTGATTGTTTCTATTGATAGTGAATCATACCAAGGTTGATGATGCGGTAAATGTTGTCGAGTTACCGTATTAGCACCGATCATCGTTGGTGGTACTTGATGAGGTATACCGATATTAATATTTATGTTTTCTACGGCAAGCACAGTAAAGCTATTAAAAAATCCAATGGATGAACTCATTAATAATACTGGTAAAATTTTTCTTATTAGGTAATTTGCAATATGCATCTAATTAGCTTTCCAAGTTTTGAATATCAATTTAACTACTAAAACAATTTTTAATAGATACTCAGCCATCGGCATTGACATCGATATCAACAATATAAACTAATTTGTAAAATAAATAACTAAAAACTTAATCAAAAGGAATTAAATACAAGGATAAGCTCAAATGAGATTAAGTTTCAGGCTTCACAAAAGTTGTGATTTAGGTAATATAATTTTTAAACTATCGTTATTTGATAAAAAGCCTAAAAAGCCTAAAAAGCAACAAGTTGCTGCGGGGTTAAGCTAACATTTACAACTTTTGTTGATTCGACATCAAAATACCCAGGTAACCAAACTTCAATGTTTTGCTCGGCAACCTTCACTTGTGCCCGGTAACCATCATCTCTAAATTGGTATTCAGTGATCACGCCATTACCTGTTTCATCGGCAATAACACTAAATTGATGCGGCCTGACGAATAACTCTACGGTTTCGTTAGTGATTAAAGTTTTATTCGTTGTGCATGTAATGTCACCTAATACACAACGCACCTTCTCTTTGTTAAGTACTTGTGCTGTTAAAATTGAACCATGTCCTAAAAATTCAGCAACAAATTTTTCCGCAGGATAATTGTATAAATATTGCGGTGAACCGCATTGTACAATGTTGCCATTATTTAATAGCGCCATAGTATCAGCTAAAGCGAAGGCTTCTTCTTTGGCATGGGTAACAAAAATAGCGGCCATATTTCTTTGTTTAAGAATTGCTTTTATATCTTTAATTAATGGCAATCTAAGTTGAGCATCAATATTTGAAAAGGGTTCATCTAACAGTAATACTTTTGGCTCTCGGGCAAGCGCTCTTGCAATGGCAACCCGCTGTTGCTGCCCACCAGAGAGTTCATGGGGATATCTATCACCTAAATCATCTAAGTTCACTAAAGTTAATAACTCAGAGATCTTATTTTGCTGTGCGGTTTTACTTAAATGGGTAATACCGAAGGCAATATTAGCGTGTATAGTTAAATGCGGAAATAATGCATAATCTTGAAAGATCATTCCTAGATCACGCTTGTTGGCGTCAACATTGATACTTTTATCATTAACATTGTCTGCCAGTAAAACTGTATTTTCTAAGTTTATTTCGCCTGATGAAGTAGCAATTAATCCAGCAATGGCCTTAAGTAGCGTTGTTTTTCCACACCCTGAAGGACCCAATAAACACATTATTTCACCGTCACTTACCGTTAATGACAGATCATTTAATATGGTATTATTCCCATAGCGACAAGTTAAATTATTAATTGCTAAAAGACTCATATTGCTACTTCGATTCCATTGTTCTATTTAATAAAATAATAGGGATTAAACCTGCTAATACAATTGAAATAGCCGCCATGGATGCGAGCTCCAATTGTTCATCTGATACATACTGAAAAACATAAGTTGCCAATGTTTCATAGTTAAACGGTCTTAGTAACAATGCTGCCGGTAACTCTTTCATCGATTCAATAAATACCAACAACATAGCGGTTAATCCGCCCCTTTTAATAAGTGGCAAATGAACTTTTATTAAGGTAATTAAGCGATTATTTCCTAACATAATTGAGGCGTTATCAATTGATGGGGAAATACGTTCATAACTTGACTCTAACGCACCAATTGCGACAGCGACAAAGCGAATAACATAGGCAAAACTTATTGCGAACAAAGTACCAGTCAAAATTAGCCCTATTGGCGCTTTACCTTGAGCAATCAGAAAATCGTTTAACCCATGATCAATAAAAGTCAAAGGAAGTAACACCGCTATTGCTAGAACAGTACCCGGCATGGCATAACCAGAACTGCTAATTTTTAGTGGTAAACTTGCTAACATGCCTTGATGAAATCGCTTAAACACTACGATAACTAAACCTAGCATCAAACAAATAAAGGAAACGCTTATTGCCAAGGTTAAACTGTTAAATCCATAGCTAAAAAAGTCACTATTAATTGCTTGCTCTCGGTATTTCCAAGCCATATTAGCTAAATATATTACCGGTAAAATAAAGGCAAAAAACAACACAATAAAGCTGGCACTAAAGGCAAACCAGGCTTTTTTACCCTGTAACTTAACTGTTTGTATTTCTGTTGACGAACTAGCTGAAAAGGTTCTTTGTTTACGGCGACTTATTCTTTCTAAAGAGATAAACAAGAAGATCATTAGTAGCATGATCACTGAAATTTTTGCTGCAGCAGTTAAGCTGCCATAACCTAACCATGTATCATACACCGCTGTGGTAAGGGTATTTACTGCAAAATATTTGACTGCGGCAAAATCGGCCAGAGTTTCCATAGCTACCAGAGATGCTGCAATTGCTAAAGCTGGGCGAGCTAAAGGTAAGGATATTTTTGAAAATACTTGCCAAGGAGTTTTTCCAAGCATTTTTCCTGCTTGTAAAAAGCTAATTGATTGCTCTTTAAAAGCAGTTTTTACAATTAAAAATACATAAGGAAATAACACGAAAGAAAGTACAACTGCTGCGCCAGCAAGTGAACGAATATCAAAAAAATAGTAATCGCTTTTGCTCTGCCATGAAAACGCTGTCCGCAGCATTCTTTGCACGGGGCCAGCATACTCTAACCAATCGGTATAAATGTAGGCCATTAAATAAGACGGCATTGCAAGTGGTAGCAATAAACCCCAGTTGAAAAACTTAGCCCCCGGAAAACTAAAATTTGCTAACAGATACGCTAACGGAACCCCAATAAGCAAAGAAATGACAACCACAGCCAATATCAAAACCACAGTATTAATCACATAATCAGTTAATACTGTATTTAACAGGTGCTCAAAAACCTCTTTATCTGGAACTAAAGATTCATTGATGAGAAATATTAACGGCAATATTAATATTGCCGCAACAGTCCAACTAGAAAGACTCCATGATGAATACCACTTTGGTGCTATCAATTGAGGTTATCTACCTAATAAATAAGAATAATATTAATTATAAGTCAAATTTAACTTCATCTAACAACTTAATTGCCGCTTGACGGTTTTCAGCAATTTTCGTCATTGCTAACTCATCTTCTTTAAAGGATCCCCAAGAAGCAACAATGCTCGACGGCTTAACCGCAGGGTTGACTGGATATTCCATATTCACTGAAGCGTATACTTGTTGTGCTTGTGCTGAAGATAAAAATTCCATTAATTTTTTAGCGGAGGCTTTATTGGGAGCATATTTTGTCATCGCGATACCACTTACGTTAATGTGGGCGCCACGATTATTTTGGTTCGGGAATAAAATATTTACCGCATCTGCCCAAACTTTTTGCTCTGGGTTTTGTTGCATCACGCCAAAATAATAACTGTTACCTAAGGCTAAATCACATTCTCCTTCTTTAACTGCTTTTACTTGGCCCCGATCATTGCCTTGTGGTTTTCGAGCTAAGTTGGCTTTTAAACCTTGTAACCATGTTTTAGTTTCTGCAGTCCCATGATGAGCAATCATTGAGGCAACTAAAGCAATATTGTAAGGGTGCTTAGAGCTACGCATACATACTTTGTTTTTATATTTTGAATCAGCTAATTCTTCGTAACTTACTCCAGAAAGACTTGCCATACGATCTTTAGAGGCATAAACATTACGAACCCGTTTAGTTAAAGCAAACCAATGGTTGTTATCATCTCGAAACTGACTAGGGATATTAGTCGCTAAAATGTCACTGCTAACCGGTTGACTTAATCCTTCATCACTAATTTGCATTAACCGTGCAAAGTCTGAAGTTAACACCACATCAGCCGGTGAATACCTACCATCTTTTTTAAGACGCTCAATTAAACCATCTTTAGCAAAGACAATATTGGTTTTTATGCCCGTTTGGGCGGTAAACTTTTCTAAGATAGGTTCAATTAAAAATGTCTGACGATATGTATAAATGTTCACTTCATTCGCCAGGGTATTTGCCGAAACACTGGTCAAAAGTAAAGTAAAAGTGGCTATCGATGTTGCTTTAATCCAACTGATTTTGTTTAACATATTTTCGCCTACTAGCAGTTAATATTTAGAGCACCACACTCTAAATAACAATAATTCTCATTTGCATTATACTTATACGTAATATAAATAAAGTATCAATTTGTTAAGTTCAGCAATGAAGTGAGCCCATTCAGCCATTAAATAGTAAATTAATGTTTCAAAGGCCTTTCTTTTATTAAAAAATCATTTACCCTCTTAAGCATAAATCTATATACATAAAATTGGTATGAACTCTATGAAAAAATCATTATTAGTTTTCGCGTTAATGACGGCAATAACCGGCTGTACTTCGGCTACAGATGAAACAAGCAATAGCAAGGCTGAAGTTGTTACAGCTGTGCAGCAAGAGTCAGAAAAGCTGGCAACATTATTCGACAATTATTTCACCGACAGTATCGAACTATCACCAATCTCTGGTACTTATGTTGGCTTAAATGAATACAACAATAAATTCAGTGCTCCAATTTCAGCAGAAAGCATTAAAAATGAACTTGAACACGAACAAGCTTATTTGAGTCAAATTGAAGCAATTGATAAATCTAAGTTAGAAGGTCAAGATTTACTTAGTTATGAGATATTTTTGCGTGATCGCAAACTGGGCATTAAGAGCTATGAATTTAATAGTCATTTTATGCCTTTAAATCAAATGTATGGTATTCATAATTCTTTTGCGACTTTAGGCTCAGGCAAGAGTGCTCAACCTTTTAATACGGTTCTGGACTACCAAAACTTTATCGAACGTAGCCAAGGTTTCGTGTTGTATATGGACAGCGTAATTGTATCTATGCGCGAAGGCATTAAAAATGGCTATGTTTTACCAACAGCCATTATAGAAAAAATATTGCCGCAATTATCAGTACATATAGTTAAAGAAGCAAAAGACAGCGTGTTTTATGGTCCAGTAACTATGTTGGCTGATAATGATAAAATTAGTGCTGATGATAAAGTAACAATTACGGCTCAATACGAAGAGTTGATATTAGGTACGTTATCACCTGCTTACGCAAAATTTCATGATTTCATCTTAAACGGGTACTTAGCAAATGGACGAGCAACGGTTGGTTTGTCAGAGCTGCCTAATGGTAAAGCATGGTATGAATATCAAATAGAGAAGAATACGACTCTGCCTTTATCTGCAGACGAAATACATAAGTTTGGCCAACAAGAAGTTGCTCGAATTTTGGCTGAAATGAAACAAGTGAAACAGCAAGTTGGTTTTTCTGGCGATCTAAAAGCGTTCTTTCAGTTTTTACAAGAAGACCCACAGTTTTATTGGAAAAACGAAGCTGAAGTTGTAAAAGCATATACCGACGTTAAAAATGACATTAACTCACGTTTACCGGCTTTGTTTGAAGTATTCCCTCGAGCTGATTATGAAGTAAGAGCAGTTGAAGCATTTAGGGCGGCATCAAGTGCCGGCGCCAGTTATCAAAGCCCTGCCCCTGATGGCTCTCGCCCAGGTGTTTTTTATATAAACACTCACAACTTAAAAGCACAGCCTAAATTTATCCTTGAAACATTGAGCATTCATGAAGCATCCCCAGGGCATCATTTTCAAATAAGCATTCAACAAGAAGTACAAAGCTTACCTATGTTTAGAAAGTTCGGTGGTTACACTGTATTTGCTGAAGGGTGGGCACTGTATGCTGAAAGTTTAGGTAAAGAAATGGGCATGTTTACTGACCCATACCAATGGTATGGTCGTCTATCAGATGAACAACTTAGAGCGATGCGTTTGGTGGTAGATACTGGTTTGCATGCGTTTGGTTGGACTCGTGAACAAGCGATACAATTTATGGTAGATAACTCATCGCTGGCATTAAGTGACATTACTGCAGAGGTTGAGCGTTATATTTCAATTCCAGGGCAAGCATTGGCTTATAAAACTGGTCAACGAGCTATTCGTGAAATGCGTAATAATGCTGAAACCCAATTAGGCGATAAGTTTGATGTTAAAAAGTTTCATACGCAAGTGCTAATTGATGGCGCATTACCTATGCCAATTTTAGAGCGAAAGATTCAATCTTGGGTAGATGAACAGTTGTAGATATTTTTATTACACAGCTAAAGGTGAGCAAACCTTTTAACATCCCTGTTAGGTTGGCATTACTTCGTCCCTGAAGTGAGCCAACCTTATAACATCCCTGTTAGATTAGCATTACTTCGTCCCTGAAGTAAAAATGGTGATTATCTAATTGCCATTTTTTATCTGATTACAAATTACTACATACCTTTTTTATTTCTGCTTTAGACTAGATATCTAAAGAGGCGATAATAAGTAAAGTTTATGAGTATAATTCGCGACAAAAGTAAAGCTCCCCTTACCCTAGTGCAAGACATTGGATTATTAATAATTGCCCTATGCACTATTATGGCAATGGGGATTGAAATGCACTCTATGTATGCTCGCTTAGAAGTAACTCTGGCCGATTTATTATTACTGTTTATCTATTTAGAAGTGTTAGCTATGGTTGCCATGTATCTTGAATCGGGAAAACTTCCTGTGCGGATGCCGCTTTACATTGCCATAGTAGCGTTAGCTCGATATTTAATTTTAGATATGAAAAACCTTGATACAATGAGAATGCTAGCAATATCCGGTGTAATTGCCATTATCGCATTGGCTATTTTTATCATTCGTTATGGCCACTCTAGATACCCTTACAACAAATCTGACGATTCGTTAATTGAATCGCAGTTAAAACACTATAAAAAATAACCTTTGAGCTGTTTTATCTCAGCCCTAGAGAAGGTATATTAAGCATAAGCGCTATGTAAGCCTTAAGCATGCTTACCAATAATAAAAATACTATGGAATAGTTATGTCTAAATTTATTCGATTATCTTCTTTAACGAGCCTGATCCTTCTTACTGCTTGTGGCAGTGGTGGTGGCGGTGGTGATGATGAAGATAATAAGCCTCCTGCAAGTTACTCGTTTACGGTGCAGTCACTGATTAAAAATTCATGCGGTGAAACATCTGCCTATGCTGATGCCCAAGTATTTTTACAAGACGAAAATTGGCAAGTTATCAGTGAACATCCAGTAGATAACGAAGGGCTTGTTGAAATAAATTCAACAAACGATAAAATCAACTTTACAATATTAGCTGCTTATAAAGGTGATAACGGTATTGAGTCATATCAGGCTGTATCTTACTACCAAGTAGACACTGATATAAAAGCGACTTACTACGCGACACATGCTGATAAGTTAGATAACTCAACCTGTGAGTGTATAACTCAAGATGTAGTTTTATCCCACATAAACTCAAACAATATTCAAAATGCGATAAGCTCTGCAGAATTTGAAAGCTATGAGCTAGTTGATGGCGTTACAACCACGTTTAAACAAGTTGAGTCTTGTAAAGTCAAAGGCCAAGAATGGGCAGAACATTCATTTGCTGTTTATGACCTTGAAGAAGGGTTTGTTGGGTTTCATCAAGACTTTTCAGCCACAGATAACGGTTCTTGGCAGGTGTTTGATAATGGCAGTGGTATAGCAGTTAGTTTTAATCGTAAAGATATGAATATGACTACCTCGCAAATATTTAATCAAACTCGTCACTTTACTAAAACAGCACTAGCTGAAACGAATGAAACTATTATCTTTGAGAATCATAAATTTTCTGGCGAAACATTGTATAGCGCTAGTGCAGATTTTATCTTTAAAGAAGAATCTTCACCATTTGGTTCAGTTAGCTTAAAAAGTAGAGAAACCGTATTTAGCCAAGATTATAATGAATCTCTCGCTGTTAAACCAAGTGAAGATGATGAGAACATCGATTACATTACTTGGGCTGAAATTGAAGCATCTGGCGCTTATGATTACTCTAAGGTTAGTAAACACAAAATGGCAGTGATCAGTTATATCTTTGATGCAAAAAATCCTGATACAGAACTTGATATGCCAGTTCTGTGGACATCTTACGGCCCAATCGAAGGGCAACTACCAATGAATACTTTATTGCCTGGTTTTGAAGATATTGTTGATGGCGATACTGATATAGATGTAACCCGAGTGAACTTATTAAGACATCATAGTTTTGATAACTACCAAGAATACATAAACTACTACACTAATCTTGGCCATGCAGATGTTAGTCAACAAATGGATAAAACCAACGATACTGTACATCAATATTTTGTTGAATTAGTTAAATAACAATTAGGCTCAGACTCCAAAAACTAGGGTCAGAGTCAGGTTATTTTAAAATAGAAAAAAGGGGTCAGTACCCTTTACTATTATAAATAGTAAAGGGTACTGACCCCTTTTAAATTTATTGCTTTATTTTTATGGATTAAACGAGCTAAACGCAGCTTCAAAAGCAGTTTCTTGGAATTGCTTTAAACCAGTATCTCTAAAGTCTATTTTCACTTGTGCTTTATTCAACTTTTCTTTGATAATATTAGTACGTACAAGATCTACTTGTAAGTCTTCAATTAACTGAATAGCAGCTTCAATTTTAAAGCCTTGTGAGCCACCAGCAAACTTACCTTTAGTGGCGCGTTCTTTGATAACAACGGCATCAATTTTGTAATCTTCAACTAACTTTTTAAATGCAAATTGAAATTTCTGAATATGCTCAGCATCGGCACCCTTTTGCAGTGCAATTTTTGGCACACGCAAATGAGGAATGTCATACAAATTATCTTCTAATGCGACTAAACAAATTACAGCTTCATCGGCTTTGATTTCTACACCACAAACTCTCATGGTTTCTCCTAATAAATATAATGAACACATTATAATCTAAACCGCAGATTTTTATGTAATTAATTTGCTATACACTAAACTTGTTGGCAATCTAATAAATATACAAATTCCTGAATATAATTTTTAAGGTTAGTCATGAACAAATATTTACTCTCTGCTGCAATTTTTGCAGCCTTGACAGGTTGCTCTCCAGCAGAAAAAACATCTCAACCAAGTGAGGTTGAAAAACTGACAGAAATTAAGCAGGGAGAAGCTGTTAAAGGACCTTCGGAAAAAATAAGTAATGTCGACCCAAAGCTTAATGCAGAATTTGAACAATTTACCAGTGCCCTAATTGAAGAATTTTGGCAATACAACCCTGGATACGCAGTCTATGTGGGTTACTATAAATATGATGATCAACTACCGATTGTTGATGAAAAACGAATTAACGAAGAGGTCGCTTTTACTAAAGACAGATTAGCTACATTAACGGCCTTTGATGTAAGTAAACTTAGTGCGGCTAATGCCAGCGATTACTACATTTTAAAAAACCAAATGGAATCGCAACTGTTTACTGTTGAAGAATTTAAGTCCCATCAGTGGAACCCTGCTAACTACAATGTAGCAGGTGTATTTGGCGTTATTTTAAATACTGATTACAAAGCAAAGGATGATCGCTTAAGAGCAATTTTCCGCCGTATGGAAAATATACCGGCTTATTATGAAGCAGCAAAAGCAAATATCACCATTCCAACTATTCCTCATACAGAATTAGCAATTCAGCAAAACAAAGGTGCAGTAGGATTATTTACTGACACAATTCATGCAGCCATGATTGAATCAGGTTTAAGTGACACAGAAAAAGCAGATTTTAATTTTCGTTTGGCTAAAAGTGCTTCAGCAATAAATAAATACATAAAATGGTGCGAAGATAAATTAGAAGAGCTAAAAGCTAACGGTACCGCCAAAGATTTTCGTATTGGCGAAGCATTATATGAGAAGAAGTTTGCTTTAGATATCTATTCAAGCTTAACTGCAAAGCAACTTTTTGATAAAGCAGTAAAGGAAAAAAGCCGTGTGCTCGGCGAAATGGAAAAGATTGCCGATAAGCTTTGGCCAAAATATTTTGCCGACACTGCAATGCCTGTTGATAAATTAGTGGCAATCAAACAAGTGATTGATCATATTTCAGTTAACCATGTTGAGCGTGAAAACTTTGTTGAGAGCATTCGCGCGCAAATTCCAGAGCTTGAAAAATTTGTCATCGATAACAAATTACTAGCGATGGATGCAGATAAACCTCTAGTCGTACGTGAAACTCCAGTCTATCAGC
This sequence comes from Thalassotalea psychrophila, assembly GCF_031583595.1. Taxonomy (NCBI): domain Bacteria; kingdom Pseudomonadati; phylum Pseudomonadota; class Gammaproteobacteria; order Alteromonadales; family Colwelliaceae; genus Thalassotalea; species Thalassotalea psychrophila. Next base: position 772,475 of record NZ_CP134145.1, on the reverse strand, counting down.
GCGGATTTGCTGGCGCATCTATTAATGCACCTGGCCCATATGATGCAAATGCCAATACTTATTATAATGTTACGCCATTAGATAACTTCAATGCTGAACAGGCTGAAAGTTATCTAAAAGAATACAATCACTGGTTACTGCAAATACTAAATATTCATGAGGCTGTCCCTGGACATTACACCCAATTAGTACACAGCAATAAATCAAAGTCATTAGTTAAATCTATCTTTGGTAATGGTGCCATGGTTGAAGGTTGGGCAGTTTATACTGAACGAATGATGTTAGAAGAAGGCTACGGCGAGTTTGAACCGGAACTTTGGTTGATGTATTACAAGTGGAATTTACGCACAATCATGAACTCAATCATCGATTACTCTATTCAAGTAAATAACTTAAGTGAAGAAGCAGCGTTAGATATGATGATCAATGAAGCTTTTCAACAGCAGGCAGAAGCTGAAGGTAAATGGCGCAGAGCAACTCTTTCGCAAGTGCAACTAACCAGCTATTTTACCGGTTACTCTGAAATTTATGACTTAAGAGAAGATTTAAAAGAAAAACTAGGAGATGACTTTGACTTAGCCAATTTTCATAACCAGTTCTTAAGTTATGGTAGCTCACCGGTGCCAATCATTCGTCAAATGATGCTGTCCGAGTAAAGCAAATAAACAACTGGCTTCAGTATCAAAGGTCTACCTGAAACTTTAGGGCCTGTAGAACTTTCCAGTTCTACAGGCCCTATTTATTTTTTTTAAATAAAGTTAACCAAAATTAAATTTAAGTAGTAAAATTAACGGCATAAAGCTAAAAGTAACAATTACATAGGATCATCTTTAGTGAAACCAGATTCGTTTACGCAAAAACGTCATTTCATCATTACCCTTGGCAAGCTTTTACATAAGTTTGGCGCGACTGCTTATCGTTTAGAAAATCATTTAAAAAATGTATCACGCTTATTAGAAGTACAAGCGTCATTTGTTATCACCCCTACTTCATTAACGTTTGTACTATTTAATGTTGAAGACCAGCAAGAACATAATTTTATCGTTAGAGTAAGCCCTGGTGGTATTGATTTGGGCGCTTTATCTAGAGCAAATGAACTGGTTAACGAACTAGACTCGGGCCAACGAACACTATCTGAAGCCATTGAACGCTTAAACGAAATCCCTAACAAGCCCTCACCCTATTCTCCATTTCTTACCTTTCTAGGTTTTGGTGCGTCTTCGGGGGCATTTGCCATGCTCATGCATACCTCTTGGAATGATGTACTTTGGTCAACACTACTTGGTTTTATTGTTTTTCTTTTAGTGCTCTGGTCAGAAAAATCTAAAAGTGTTAGCAATATGCTTGAGCCTTTAGCAAGTATTGTTGCAGCAGTAGGCGCCAGCGCGATTACATTAATTGACCCGGCAGTAAATGCACCATTAGTGATCCTATCCAGTATTATTGTGTTTATTCCCGGCCTAACCCTTACTACGGGATTAAGTGAAATTGCTGAACGTAATTTAATATCTGGTACCGCTAAGATAATGGATGCATTAATGACGATGTTTAAGCTTTATTTTGGTGCTATTTTAGGCTTAACGTTAGGAAGCTTATTATGGGGTGGCGTTGAAAAAGTCGACGTTGAACTTGTTCCTTTGTGGACTCAATGGCTTGCAGTATTAACTCTTTCGATGTCTTTGGTGATAATTTTTAAAGCAAGACCTCGTCATGCTTTCTGGGGGATTTTATCTGGATTCATTGCATTTGGTTCAAGTGTTTGGGCAGCTAATTATGTAGGTATTGCCCTAAGTGCATTTGTTGGTTCTTTTGCCGTTGGAGCATATTCAAACCTTTTTGCTCGATTCTTAAAAGCTCCTGCAACTGTAGTTATGCTACAAGGGCTCGTTGTGTTAGTACCGGGTTCAAAAGTATATATAGGGTTAAACTCTATGGTAACTGGCAGCCAAATTGTACAGGCTGATCATTTAGGCTCACAAACGTTTTTAATTTTCATGTCGCTTGTCGCGGGCCTTATTTTTGCCAATGTAGCCGTGCGGCCACGAAGCTCACTTTAAGTATTTAAATTAACTATGTGTATATTATTCATCGCCATTAACCAACATAAAGATTACCCGTTAATCATCACGGCTAATCGTGATGAGTTTCATCAGCGTCCAACAAAGTCGGCTTATTTTTGGCCTTCGCAACCTGAAATTTTAGCAGGACAAGACTTGCAAGCAAACGGGACTTGGCTCGGCTTAAATAGCCAGGGTGATTTTTCTGCCTTAACTAATATAAGAAGTGGCTTAACTCTTAAAGCCGAGGCTAAATCACGGGGCGAATTAGTACAAATGGCGCTGCAACAACCTGACTTAATTAATCAGCAATGGTTACTACAACATAGTCAGAACTATAATCCGTTTAATCTAGTTTATACGCAGGATAATAGTTTGTATTGCTTTAACAGCAGCACTTTGCAACATACATTATTGAACGATGGTTTTCATGCAATATGTAATGGTGCAATGGACGATGTTTGGCCTAAAATGGCTAAAGGTGAAGTACTATTAGAGCAATTAATTAGTGAACAACAAGAGTTACATAGCGAGCATTTATTTGCCATTATGCAAGACCCTACACAAGCACCTGATGAACTGCTGCCAACAACAGGTGTTGGTTTGGAATGGGAACGAAAACTGTCGAGTATCTTTATAAAATCGAACGAATATGGCACACGTTCTACCGCGGTAATATTAAAACATCAAAGTGGCAGCATTGATTTTTATGAACAAAGTTATACAAACAACGCCGACATATTTAATATAAAACAATTTGCCCTCGCGCATCAATAAGATGAATATCAATAAAAAGTGAAAAACATGAATAAAATTTGTATTGTTACCGGCGGCTCTTCAGGGATAGGCTTGGCAATTGTGAAGACATTTATAAACAGTGATTATACTGTATATAATTTAGATATTCAGCACAGTAGTCTTGGCCATTTTATTCAATGCGATATGAGTGATGTGGAACAAGTACATCAAGCCATTACACAAGTTATAAGCAAAGAAAAGCAGATTGATGTTTTAATTTCTAACGCCGGCATTCACCGTTCAGCCAATATTGAGAATACTTCAGAACAGTTGTTAGATGAAGTATTTTCCTTAAATGTTAAAGGCGCTTATGCGGTTACTAAAGCGGTTATACCATTGATGAAAAAACAAGGACTAGGTAGCATTATTTATATCGCATCCGATCAAGCAATTATTGCTAAAACAAACTCTTTTGCCTACAACTTATCAAAACATGCATTAGCGTCTATGGCAAAAACTACAGCGCTTGATTATGCCAAATACAACATCCGTGCTAATGCTATCTGCCCGGGGACTATTGAAACTCCGCTTTATCACAATGCCATTGATAAATACTGTAATGAAAGCGGAGCAAATAAAGCTGACGTTCATGCTGAAGAAGCAGCATTACAACCGTTGAATCGATTGGGTCAGCCAGAAGAAGTGGCTGAATACGCTTTATTTTTAGCAAGCGAGAAAGCTCCATTTATAACTGGTAGCTTACAACTAATTGATGGCGGTTATACGACAGGCTAGCTCTAAGCTAAAAACTCAATAATTATGAATAAATTCATTGATCCACATCTGCATCTGTTCAACTTAGAACAAGGCGATTATCATTGGCTAGAAGCAAGTAATCCACCTTTTTGGCCGAACAAGCAGCTAATTAATCGTGACTTTGGTGAAAATGATTTAGTCATAAAAAGTCACTCAGAGTTAGCAGGATTTGTTCATGTTGAAGCCGGCTTCGATAACGACAAACCAGAGCGAGAATTAGCTTGGCTTGAACAACACTGTACTAAACCATTTAAAAGCATCGCTTTTGCAAATATTTGCTCGGCTGATTTTCATAGCCAAATACAAACATTACTGCAATACACTTCGTTTATTGGTATTCGCCATATTCTAGACGAGCAAGCAGAAACAATTCTTACTCATCCCAAAACACTTGCCAATTTAAAGCTTTTGGAATCATTAGATCTGATTTTTGAATTACAATGTGATTGTTCAAATTTGGCTATAGTCAAACAACTTTCAACTCACCTATCTGTATTGCCTAATTTAACCATAATCATTAATCACTGTGGGACAACGAGCGAGAATATTCTAAATGAGCAATTACATAGTGGCTTAACAGCTCTTGCCAAGCATAAACGTTGTTTTATTAAGTGTTCCGGTTGGGAAATGCGAGATAATAATTGGCAGATAGAGATACTAGCGCCGCTTGTAAGCTCTGTAATTACTATTTTTAGTGAACACCGAGTGATGTTAGCCAGTAACTTTCCGGTGTGTCTGTTTAGTTTTAGCTATTCGCAATTATGGCAGCACTATACACAGCTTGATGGTTTCTCTAGCCAAACCCTAGAGGCACTGTGTTTTTCCAATGCCGCTAAAGTTTATAAGCTTTTTACTTAACTTGAACTCACCTTGCAAAATTCAGGTTACTTAACTTCCACTCTAGGTGAACGCATCACCACTTCATCGTTAAGCTCAATACCAATACCGGGCTCTTCAGAAACTTGGAAGAAGCCATCTACAGGTTGAGGATCTTGGATACATAATTCGCGGTTCCATGCTTTAATCGCATAAGTATGATGCTCGTGAATTAAAAAGTTTGGTATAGCTGTTTCTAGATGCAATGATGCCGCAGTTGCCACAGGGCCGCCACAAACATGAGCTTGAATACGGATATCGTAAACGTCAGCATAATCACATACTTTTTTAGCTTCAGTAAAACCGCCGCACAAGCCAACATCTGGCTGTAGAACATCAATACTTTGATCTTCAAAATACGGTCTTACATCCCAGCGATGATACAAACGTTCACCTCCGGCGATAGGCACATTGACATTATCAGAGACTTTTTTATGAACCGCAGAATTTAAATAATTCACCGGCTCTTCGTACATCATACAACCGACTTCTTCGACTATTCTGCCCATTTGAATTGCTGATGCAGCACCCATTAGTGAATGCGATTCAAAAATAATATCTACATCGTCACCAACAGCATCACGAATGGCTCTTAAACGATCACCAAATAAACGCATTTGTGGATTAGTAAATAACTTAGTACGATCAAACGAAGAACTGCCATCGTGGTTATATACGATAGGATCAACTTTTACCGCATCATAGCCTTCGCTCATCGCTTTTAATGCCGCTTCTGCATACTCTTCAGGTTGGATAAGCTTTTTGCATTCTTTATCCCAATCAAACTGTAATTGGCTAGCATAAGTACGTAACTTATCATTCACTTTACCGCCTAAAAGTTGATAAACCGGAACACCTAATGCTTTACCTTTGATATCCCAAAGAGCTGTATCGATAGCACTCATTGCAGAATAAAGAACAGGCCCGCCGCCTAACCCCCAAAAACTTTCTCTGAGCATACGCGACCACAACAGCTCAGTATTAAATGGATTAAAACCAATTAATACCGCCTCGCTTATTTCTTTAATCATCGCAGCAGCAGCACTATGTCCCCAGTCGTAAGCTAATCCTGCCTCGCCAACTCCAGTAATGCCCTCATCGGTATGAATACGAATAAATACAGGGTTCCAACCTGCTCGGTCTGGGCATTCAATATCAAAAATTTCTACGCGGGTGATTTTCATGGAGTCTCCATTGAGGATTTTATGGGTTAAATAAATTTTTACGGTTTAACGTTAATATTCGGTACTTATTATAGAAGGAACTAGGAACTAGGAACTAGGAACTAGGAACTAGGAACTAGGAACTAAATATAGCCCCGATATAAGTTGTTGACGAGAACTATATTCCATCAACCGCTCTTGCTCTTAGTTTCACGTTTCTTTTAATCTCGTTTCTAGTCTTCTACTTTGCAAAACCAGGATCTAATCGATACGCTTTGCGCATCATCGCTGGCCATGACTTTTGCCCGCCAGTTGATCCTGTATGTACTATGTTTGCTTGTTTAATAATATTATCAACAATAGGTTGGTCAACCATGATTAGCTCTTCGCCACTTGCTTGTAACATTAGTTGAATTTCACAAGCACGGTTAAGATCGTACATACGCATAAAAGCATCACCAATTGTAGCACCAAGCGTTAAACCGCCATGATTTCTTAATAACAAATGATTATTGGTGCCTAAATTTTGCTGTAAACGCAACTTTTCTTCAGGGTTTACCGCCAAGCCTTCATAATCGTGATAACTCATTGAAGCCATAGAAAACATTGAATATTGGCTTAAAGGCAATAAACCTTGTTTTTGTGATGCAACTGCTATGGTCGAATTGGTATGTAAATGCATAACGCATTGGCTATCATGACGAACTTCATGGATAGCGCTATGAATGGTAAAACCGGCGGGGTTAATGTCAAATTCACCACCGTCAAGAATATTACCGTCAATATCTATTTTGACTAAGTTTGAAGCCGTTACTTCATCAAAAGCAACGCCAAAAGCATTAATAAGGTAATGTGCAGTGTTAGGAATTTGTGCTGAAATATGAGTATAAATTAAATCATCCCAGCCAAAATGCGCAACTAACCGATAACATGCAGCTAAATCTAACCTGGTTTGCCATTCACTGTCACTTACTTTACTTTTTAGGTTTCTTTCGGGTAAATCAAACAACTTAATCGCCTTAGGTTTTGTTTAAAATTAAAGGTAGTATACATTTTCGTATACTAGTAATCATTGTTACAGCAGAGTAAACTTATCCTTAGTAAAATTATACCCTTGGAACCAATGAATGTTGAATAAAGTATTCTCAACTATTATATCTATCTGCATTATTAGCTCTGTGAGCAACAGCGCAAACGCAATTGAATATAAACTTCCCAAAGATAACAGTAGATTAGTTGGTGAAATCACCAATTACACTGTTGTAAAAGGCGATTATTTTCAGCAATTAGCGCAAAAATTTAACGTCGGATTTTTAGCGTTAATGGAAGCTAACCCTGGTGTTGACCCTCTACGACCTGAACCGGGTACAGAATTAATTATACCAACACAACTTATACTGCCTTTCGGTAAGCATAACGGTATTGTTATTAATTTGTCAGAACTGCGTCTTTATTTTTTTAATAACAAGAACAATTCTGTTCATGTTTTTCCTGTTGGCATTGGTAAAATTGGTCACTCTACTCCAACTTTAATTAGCGAAATAACAGAGAAGCGGACCAATCCAAACTGGTTTCCAACTGCCGACACTCGTAGAGATTACTTTAATAAGCATGGGGTTGAAATGGCAAAAATGGTTAAAGCGGGTCCTAACAACCCATTAGGTGATTATGCTATGCGTATTGGCACTAGTGCTTATTTGATTCATGGCACTAATCAACGGTTCGGTATAGGCATGCGCGCAAGTTCAGGCTGTATTAGGATGAACCCTGAAGATATTGAATGGCTATTTAAGCAATCTGCGCCAGGCACAAAAGTAAAAATTATTAATGCACCAATAAAAATGGCTTATGTAGCACCGGATAAACGACTTATCGAAATTCATTCTCCACTGTCAGATAATCAAGGGAATGTACCAAGCCTATTGCCTGTTTCCAAAGGGGTGAAGACATTTATTGGTTCTGCTGAGGATGATCTGGAGTTATTAAAAGAATTAATATCTCAGCCGAAAGGGATCCCAGTGGAGTTATAGAAACAAAAATTCCCAAGCGGAGAGAATCCAGTTGGGAATTTATAATCAAAAAAAAGTCCGAGTAATTTCGCCCTTAGGGGATTACGTCCGAATAAATTCGGACCAACGAACTTTAGGGTTTACTTTTTATAAGAGCTAACTACGTTGTCTACACGCTCGTTCGCTTTTGCTGCTTCAGCAGCAGCCTCTGCTGCCATTTCTTTAGCTGCTTGCGCTTCAGCTGCATTTTCTGCATGAGCAGCTTTCATTCCTGCATGATCACCAGTTAAACTTTCTACTTGTGCAGAAAGGCTATCAACTTTAGTGTTTAAATCAGCAATGCTTTGATTAAGTTCATCATTATTAGCACAACCAGTTAACCCTAGTGCTAATATAACTCCTGAAAGAGTGATTAATTTGTTATTCATCCTTTGACTCCAATTTTCATAGTAATTTAACTGAGAATACAATTAGTATTCTAAATCAGTATGGCATAAATATTAAAAAAAACAGATTTTTATTGTTACTTTTTAATGGTTTGCTAATTTTTTTGTCTAAATTATTAATGGTATTAGTTAATTATCTAGGATTGGTAGACCTAAATCTTCTTTAACGTTTTCGATCACTACATAAGTATGGGTTTGTGAAACGCCGGGCAACTCAACAATCATTCCTAGAACATCACGATAATTATTCATATCAATTACTCTAAGTTTTAATAAATAATCAAAACCACCAGCCACCATATGACACTCTGCCACTTCTTTAATGTTAACTACTTCATCACGAAACTGATTAAATACATCGGCAGTGGTTCTATCTAACGTCACTTGAATAAATGCTGACATGCCAATATTTAACAATTGTGCATCAAGCACGGCGCCATAACGTTTAATAAACCCTTCAGTTTCTAATCGCTTTACTCGATCTAAGCAAGGGCTTGGACTAAGATTAACTTGCTTAGCAAGTTCAACATTAGAAATACGCCCTTGTCGTTGCAAAGTGTCTAATATCGTTAAATCTATACGGTCAAGTGTTCTACTTTTGTAACTCATTTAGTATTTTATAGTGCATTTATTTACAATTTCCAAATAATACACTGAATTAAAGCGAATTTCACCAACACATTCTGTTGTTATTTCATTAAAATTCAAAAATTATTTTACGCTGAATACTTAGCTATTCAAAAACTAGAATTACATAATTTATTTTGTTTATGAACTCACCCTTCTAAACAAATCTGATTCATATATATAGGTAGATACTATGCTTTTTAACGGTACTTTAACGACAACCGACCCTATTCGTCAGCAAATACGCGATCACTATCGTGCAAATGAAAACGATGTATTAAATACTTTATTACCGTTAGCTGAAATTGGCGCTAATGCTCGCTCTCGCGCTTGGGAACGTGCTCGTCAATTAGTTGTTCAAATTCGAAAGGATCAAACCGGCAAAGGTGGCGTTGACGCACTATTAAATGAATTCTCTCTTTCTAGTGAAGAAGGCGTAGTTTTAATGTGTCTTGCCGAAGCATTACTTCGTGTTCCTGACAAAGCTACAGCAGATAGCTTAATACGCGATAAATTAGCCGAAGGTGATTGGAGCTCGCACATTGGTAATAGTGACTCAATTTTTGTAAATGCTTCTTCATGGGGGTTATTACTTACCGGCAAATTAGTGACCTACTCTGATGAAAATAAAAAACAACAGTTTGGTTTATTGAAAAAAACTATTGGTCGTTTAGGTGAACCAGTAATTCGTAAAGCAGTTCGTTATGCAATGAAGATTATGGGCACCCAATTTGTTATGGGTCGTACTATAAATTCAGCCGTTGAACGTGCCATTAAAACTGAAGATAAAGGCTATACCTATTCATACGATATGTTAGGTGAAGGTGCTCGCACCATGAAAGATGCTGACCGTTACTTTGCTAGCTACGTAAATGCAATTGAAGTAATTGGCAAAGCAGCACAAGGCAAAGGTCCACAAAAAAGCCCTGGTATATCAATTAAGCTTTCTGCGATTCACCCGAGATATGAATTTTCACACCGTGACCGTGTTATTGAAGAGTTAGTTCCACGATTAAAAGATTTAGCATTAAGAGCTAAAGCACACAATATCGGCTTTACTGTTGATGCAGAAGAAGCTGACCGTTTAGACATTTCTTTAGATGTAATTGGCGCAGTATTTTTAGATAAAGATCTTGATGGTTGGAATGGTTTTGGTATTGCATTACAAGCTTACCAGAAACGTGCTCTGTACGTAGTTGAATGGGTGCGTGAACAAACCTTAAAAGCTAATCGTCAAATGATGGTACGCCTAGTAAAAGGCGCTTATTGGGATGCTGAAATTAAAATTAGCCAAGTGGAAGGCTATGAAGACTTTCCGGTATTTTCACGTAAACCGGCTACCGATGTTTCATACCACGCCTGTGCAAAACTTTTATTAAGCTATCGCGATAGTATCTATCCACAGTTTGCTACCCACAATGCTTATACAGTTGCCACTATTATTGAAATGACTGACAACCATGAAGGCTTTGAATTTCAACGTTTACACGGTATGGGTGAGTCTTTATATGATCAAGTGGTTACTGGCGAACGTATTTCTTGTCGTGTTTATGCGCCTGTAGGTGAACATGAAGACTTACTTGCTTATTTAGTACGTCGCTTACTTGAGAACGGGGCTAATAGCTCATTTGTAAACAACATTGTTGATGAGAATATCCCGGTAGAATCACTACTAAGCGACCCTGTTGAAGTTGTTCAAAGCTGGCAAGATGTTTATAACCCACAAATCCCACAGTCTATTGCTATGTATGGCGTTGAGCGTGACAATTCAAAAGGTATTGATTTAACCGATATAGACCAAGTTACACCAATGCGTGCAAATTTGGATAACTGGTTTGCCAAAGCGATTTCAACTGAAAACGTTAACGGCGGCGAACCTGTAACTAATCCTGCAAATCACAATGAAGTTATTGGTTATATTAACCATGCTGATGAGCAAGGAATGCAAGATATTTTAGCCACTGCCCATAGTGCATTCGCTACTTGGTCAACAACAGATGTAAATGTTCGTGCCGAAATTTTATTAAAAACCGCTGATGCTCTTGAAGCCAACCGTGATGAACTTATTGCTCTGTGTATTAAAGAAGCCGGTAAAATACCTATGGATGGTGTTAGCGAAATTAGAGAAGCAGTAGATTTTTGTCGTTATTATGCAGCACGCGCACAAGAGATGTTAACGGATTCAAACTTGCAGTCACGTGGTGTTGTACTTTGTATTAGCCCATGGAACTTCCCACTAGCAATTTTCTTAGGTCAAGTTGCGGCAGCGATAGTTACCGGTAATACCGTAGTAGCAAAACCTGCTGAACAAACAAGTTTAGTTGCCTTACGAACGATTGAGTTAATGACTGAATGTGGGTTACCACAAGGCGTAGTAATGCCAGTTATTGCTCGTGGTAGCAAGGTAGGTGCACATATTGTTCCTGATGAACGTGTACAAGCAATAATGTTTACTGGCTCTACCGAAACAGGTACTTGGATTTCACAAAAACTTGCTGAGCGTGATGGCGACCCTGTGCCTTTAATTGCAGAAACTGGTGGTCAAAACTGTATGATTGTTGACTCTACTGCTTTACCAGAGCAAGTAGTTGATGATGTTGTTACCTCCGGTTTTCAATCTGCTGGTCAGCGCTGTTCAGCGTTACGAGTGTTATTCTTGCAAGAAGACATTGCCGATAAAGTAATTAATATGCTTTCGGGGGCAATGGCAGAGCTTCATGTTGGCGATCCAGCCTACTTTAGCACTGATGTTGGTCCTGTAATTGATGAAAAAGCGTTTACCGCACTAAACAATCATGTTGATTATTTGAAAGATAAAGCAACGTTACATTATGAATGCAAAGGCCCAGATATGGGGGATGTAGGCAATTATTTCTTCGTTCCACGTTTATATGAGATTAGTGACTTATCGGTACTCACTAAAGAAGTATTTGGCCCATGTGTTCATGTTATTCGCTTTAAAGCGAGTGAAATTGATAATGTTATTGATCAAATAAACGGTACCGGCTTTGGCTTAACTATGGGTATTCATACTCGTATTGAAGAAAAAAGTGCATATTTAGCGAAACGCTCTCGTGCAGGTAACGTATATGTAAACCGTAATATGATTGGTGCCGTTGTTGGCGTACAACCATTTGGTGGTAGAGGCTTATCTGGTACCGGACCTAAAGCTGGTGGGCCAATGTATTTAACGCGTTTAGTTAAAGAGCCACAACTTAGTGAAGACAATTTACTTAGCAGAGATGAAAAACAAATCATTGAAAACCAATTTGCCGAACATTCAGCTGAAGCTTGGAAAATTGGAGCTAAACTCCAAAATGCTAAAAATGATGAACTAAAATGGCGTGACACTGAGATCACAGTGCGTGTATCAATAGCTCGTCAATTACTGGCGCAAATTGCTTCTCATAAGTTATTCGTTTCACAACAAGATAATTTAGAAGAAACATTAATTGCCGCTCGTACACAGCTTTCAATGATTGAAAAGAAACTAGCAAACCCTATTACATTACCAGGGCCTACTGGTGAATCAAATAAGCTGTATTTGGAATCTAGAGGAATTGTTGCAGTACTAGGCGATCAAGATACTAGTTTTGAATTTTGGTTAATTTCAGTAGTAACTGCATTAGCTGCAGGTAACAACGTTATTGCACTTGTAAGTAATACTTTCTTGGAAGAAGCCATGGCTTGTGAAAAAGTATTAAGCGAGATTGGTTTAGTGTCTGGTATTTTTCAAGCAATTTCATTAAACCACTTACCAACAGTGCTTGAGCATAACCATTTAACTGGTGCTGTTGTTGATAGTTCAAGTCGTTTGAAGCAATTAATTGGTGAGCGATTAGCCGCTAGAAGTGGTGCTATATTGCCAATAATTACTGCGCAAACCCATGCGAAGTTGTTTCAACGATTAGTTACTGAAAAAACTATTTCAATTGATACTACTGCCGCTGGTGGTAATGCCTCATTAATGACAATGGAATTGGAAGATTAGAAGGTAATACATAAACAGAATTTAAGCCATCCATGGCAATTCTAAGTTAATTCTTCCATGAATTAAAAAGCCGTAACTGCGTCAGCAGTTACGGCTTTTTTTGTATCTAATTCCTAGTTTCTAGTTCTCTAGTAACTTGATAATCTCAGCTTCATATTCATCTTTTTTGTCATTATAAAAGCCAACATGCGCTGAAACAGGTTTACCTAATTTATTAATCATGTAACTGCTTGGCATACCTTTTAGTTTAAACTCTTTGGCAACGGCGCCTTTAGGATCATAAATCACACTGAAATTGGCAGGGTTTTCTTGTAAAAAGTCATCGGCTAGTGTCTTTTCAACATCGACATTCACTGTAATTACTTTAAAGCCTTGCTTTGCATATTTAGCTTCCATGGCATTCATCCATGGGAAAGATTTTCGACAAGGAATACACCATGAAGCCCAAAAATCTAGATAAATAACTTTGCCTTTATTTGCATCAAGCAATTGCTGTAATTGCGCTTTACTGCTAACTGAGTTTGAACTTTCTTGTGCATGTGAGCCGACACTTATGAGCAAACACAATACAGTTAAAGAAATTCGACTTAAACGTTTTATATTTAGTTTGAACATAAAAGGCTTTCCTCAGTTATAAGGTTTTTGTAGCTTCCGGAGTTTCTACTGGCTCAGTAACGTCTTTAGTCTCTAAGCCATGCTCGGGGTTACGAGCCATTTCAGCTTTTTCTTCTTTTATCCATTTATCAACACTTGCTTGATTTTCGCAACGCTTTTGCGTTTGATCATCGCGGTAATAACGTAAGTTAACACAGTCTTGTTCATAGCGACGTTCTAACTCGGTACGCTTAATAGGGTTTCCTTTGGCATTCACAATTCTACGTTGCAATTGAGCACAGTCAGCTTGTTGTTCAGAGCTAAAGGTAATGTCTTCACATGGATCATCTTCAAAAAAAGCGCAACCAGCTTGTGATAATAATGTGGTTGTAATAAAGGCAATTGTTATTGGTTTCATGAAAGACCTCAAAGGTAATAGAAGAAATGTAAACTTGTGGCTAACATAGCATTTACATAGATGTGGGGCAATTTAAAAACAAGATAAGTTCAATAAAAGTAAGCTACAATTCAATCAGTGAATTATTACAGGAAAAAACTATGGAAGTTGTCGATTACCAAGCAGAAGATGCCGGCGAAAAGTTTGTTGCCTCATTAAGAGAAACAGGATTTGGTGTACTAGTAAACCATCCAATTAAGAAAGAATTAGTTGAATCTATATACAGTAACTGGCAGAGATTTTTTTCATTTGGTGATAAAGAGCAATATGCTTTTGACCCTGCTAAACAAGATGGTTTTTTTAGTACTGATATTTCAGAAACAGCAAAGGGCCATCAACAAAAAGATATTAAAGAATATTACCATGTCTATCCTTGGGGGCGAATTCCCGAGGAGTTAAAAACTGAAATATTACATTACTATAAATTGGCATCAAGCCTTGCTGGCGAGTTGTTAGATTGGGTTGAAAAATACAGTCCTCCAGAGGTTGCAAAACTGTACTCTGAACCATTATCAAATATGATCATGGATACTCCGAATACTTTACTAAGAGTATTACATTATCCGCCACTTGCTGGTAATGAGGAGCTTGGTGCAATTAGAGCTGCTGCACATGAAGACATTAATTTACTGACCATTCTGCCTGCAGCCAATGAACCCGGCTTGCAAGTACAATTACAATCAGGTGAATGGTTGGATGTACCTTCAGATTTCGGTAACTTAATTATTAATATAGGTGACATGCTGCAAGAAGCATCTGCTGGTTATTTTCCATCAACGAGCCATAGAGTAATTAACCCAGAAGGGAGTGATGCGAGCAAATCACGAATTTCATTACCACTATTTCTTCACCCTAGAAGTGAAGTAAAACTGTCTGAACGTCATACCCAGCACAGTTATTTGATGGAACGGTTACGTGAATTAGGTGTGGTTTAGCCTTAAACAAATCAAGAGTTCCTGAAACAGATCCCGTATCAAGTACGGGACGACACTAGTGTGTCGATTTCTCGTTTCTCGTTTCTCGTTTCTCGTCTCTAAAACAATAAAGGAGCCATTCGGCTCCTTTATATTAAAACTTAAAATTAAGTTCTGTTGATTAACTTTTCAGAGAAACGAACTCTGGATAAGCTTCAATACCACAGTCTACTTTATCTACACCGTTGTATTCATCTTCATCACTTACACGGATACCCATTGTTTTCTTCAATGCAAACCAAACAACTAAGCTAGCTGTGAATACCCAAGCAAAGATAATAAATGCACCGTACAGTTGAGATCCAAATGTTGCATCAGCGTTGCTAAATGGCACTACCATAAGAGCAAAGAAACCAACCACACCGTGAACAGAGATAGCACCTACTGGATCATCGATTTTTAACTTATCTAAAGAAGTGATTGAGAACACGACTAATATTCCACCTAATGCACCAATTAAACTAGCAAATATAGGAGATGGAGATAGAGGGTCTGCAGTAATTGTTACAAGACCTGCTAATGCACCATTTAAAATCATAGTTAAATCTGCTTTACCCCAAATAGCTTTGTTTAATAGTAATGCAGCTACTGCACCAGCTGCAGCTGCGGCATTAGTATTCAAGAAAATTTGACCTACAGCTGTTGCATTTTCAGCATCAGATAGAAGTAATTGAGAGCCACCGTTAAAGCCGAACCAACCCATCCATAAAATAAATGTACCTAATGTAGCAAGTGGCATGTTTGAACCAGGAATTGGGTAAATTTCACCGTTTTTACCGTACTTACCTTTACGAGCACCTAGTAATAATACACCTGCTAATGCTGCTGCAGCACCTGCCATATGTACAATACCTGAACCGGCAAAGTCAGAGAAACCAGCTTCTGATAAGAAACCACCGCCCCAAGTCCAGTAACCTTCTACAGGGTAAATAAAGCCAGTTAATACAACTGTGAATACTAAGAAAGCCCAAAGTTTCATACGCTCAGCAACCGCACCAGAAACAATTGACATTGCTGTTGCAACGAAAACAACCTGGAAGAAGAAATCTGATTCTAAAGAATGATCAGCGCCTTCTGCTTGTGTACCAATTAAACCAGCAATACTTGGTAAAATTCCGCCCTCTACGTTATCAACATACATGATGTTATAACCTACTAATAAAAACATGACACATGCAATCGAATATAATGTGATGTTTTTAGTTAAAATTTCTGTGGTATTTTTAGAGCGAACCAAGCCTGCTTCTAACATGGCAAAACCTGCTGCCATCCACATTACTAATGCACCTGAAATTAAAAAGTAAAATGTATCTAATGCAAATCTCAATTCAGAGACTGTTGTTGTTAATGTTGCTAATTCTTCCATTGTTCAATCCCCTATTAAAGTGCTGCAACATCAAGTTCACCAGTACGAATACGTACTGCTGACTCAAGGTCGTATACAAAAATTTTGCCGTCACCAATTTTCCCGGTATGAGCTGACTTGCTGATAGCTTCAATAATGCGCTCGGCATCTTCCGCTTTCACTGCTATTTCTAATTTCACTTTTGGTAAGAAGTCTACTTGGTACTCAGCACCACGGTATAATTCGGTATGACCTTTTTGACGTCCAAAACCGCGTACTTCTGATACGGTTAAGCCTTCTACGCCAACTTCAGATATTGCTTCTCTAACGTCATCTAGTTTGAATGGTTTTATTATTGCGTTAATTATTTTCATTTCGCCCCCTATTTATAAGCTGATTATAGGGTTACAAGTTATGTACCAACTTTGAATTACCATTAAAAACAGTACCTTATGAAAATAAAAGTTTTAAAGCACTATTATAGTGCACTGAAATAGTGCCAATAATCACTAGATGAGTGCATTAGAGAGTAAGTAAATTATTTTGAGTAACGAGAAGCTTTTTGATGGATGATTTTTACCACTTCACGTGAATAAACCATTGAGGTATGAGATTGTTTTACAACGATATGTTCGGTCATTCCGGGGATTTTTGTTTCTGCGATGCTAACCGTACCATCAGATTCTTCTACTTCTTCCCCCCAAACACGATCAAGCAAAGGCCTTGCACCTAGTTTTACATTACCTGCGATAGAAACTAACTGTTGTGGAACAGACCATGATTTTTGAAAATTTTTCGGCAGTAAGCCAAATTGTACAGAAGAACCGAGCAGTTTATCCATTTTGAATTTTTCCATATCTTTAGCAATTCTTGCGCCTTGATGCGGGGTTCCAATGGTAATAACTAAAGGTACTTGTTCGATAGATACTTGTTGAGTAAATAAATACTCGGTGATCACCAGACCGCCAAGAGAGTGGCCGAGCAAAATTACCGGACCTTCACCAACCAGCCTATCTACAGTTTTGAATAACCTGGCTTTATCAGCCTTGGTGCTTGGGTAGGAAATATTTTCAACCTGGTAACCAAGCGTTTTTAAACGATTGGCCAGCGGCGCCATAATGATTTTATTCATAAACAGTCCATGTAATAGAATTATTTTCATTATTAGCGCCTTGGGTTTTAACTTATTAGTTTACAAACAGGTTTGTTTTTTTGCTTGGACCTTTGATTTTGTCCCTGATATCTTCTCTGATCATATACAAAGACGGGATCAAAAATAAAGTAATTACTGTAGCAAACATAATACCAAAACCTAATGATATAGCCATAGGTATAATAAACTGGGCTTGTAAACTAGTTTCAAAATACAAAGGTAAAATACCAAAGAATGTAGTTAATGAAGTAAGTAATATTGCCCTAAAACGCAACATCCCCGATTCGACAACTATGTCACGCATTCGCATTCCGGTATTTTTTGCCTTGTTGATAAAATCAACCAATATCAATGAGTCATTAACCACAACACCAGATAAAGCGATAAAACCATACATCGACATCATATTAATTGTAGTGTTTAGAACCCAATGACCGAATATTGCACCAATAATACCAAACGGGATCACTGTCATTATCACGAGTGGTTGCGTGTAAGACTTAGTTGGTATGGCAATAAGACCATAGATTAAAAATAGTGCCGTAATGGCTGCAAATTTTAATTGCTCAATAAAGTCTTCTTGATCTTTACTTGCCCCTTCCATGCCATATTTAACACTTGGGTATTTTTTTAAGATAGTTGGAATAATATCTTTATTAAATTCTGATAAAATTTTTCTTGATTCAACTTTTTCACTATCAATTTCTGCTGCAACTTTAATGGTTCTCTTTTGGTTGATACGGGTGATTTTAGAAAAACCCTGAGTTAATTCTATATCTGCAACCTGAAAGAATGGCACTTCATCGCCACTTGGCGTTCGAACCCACATATTTTCTAAATCAGAAATTGAACGACGCTCAGCCTTGGGGTAGCGCACCATTACTTTAACTTCATCTCGGCCACGTTGAATGCGCTGTGCTTCATCACCATAAAAAGCTTGGCGTACTTGCTTAGCAAGATCTGACAAAGTGAGCCCTAAAACTTCCGCTTCAGGGCGCATAGATAATTTCACTTCACTGCTGCCGCGACTGAAAGAGTTACGAATATCGAATACGCCATCGTATTCCTTTAATTTGTTTTGCACTTCAATGGCTGCTTGCTCGAGTTCAATCTCGTTCTTACCATTTAGTTGAAACTCTAGAGCAGAGCCACCTCCTGCATTAGTACCGGCAAACAACCTTAACTCTCGTACTCCAGGAATTTCACCAACCTCTTCACGCCATAATTTTTCTATCTGAAAAGCATCTAATTCGCGAAACTCTGCTTTATTCAACTCCATCATGAAGCCACCTTGCAGGTCGCCTCTGGTGAACACCATAGTGTGTTGAATAAAACTCTCGCCATTATAGGTATGTTTGTCTGCCATTTTATAGCCAGAGTCGATAACGTACTCTAGTGCTTTATTACGCTGCTGCGGCGAAGTACCATCAACCATAATGACTTGCCCTTGAACAAAATCACTTGGCACATTAGGGAACACTTCAACTTTAACAAAAGAGCCGGCGATTAATCCCACAGATAGCAATAGAATACAAATAAAGCTAGCCATAGTGTTGTAACGATACTCTATTGCTTTACGCAGTAGCGGTTGGTATTTTTTGGCGATAAAATTATCAAGCCAAGCTTTAAACCTTAACTGTATGCGATGAACAATGTGAGCATTATCTGGATCTATTTCCTTATATTTCATATGGGCTAAATGCGAAGGCAATATCCATTTAGATTCAATTATTGAAAAGATTAAACACAAGGTAACTACCAGCGCAATTGCTCTAAAGAAGCCGGAAAAAGAGGTATCAATAAACAATAAAGGCACAAATGCTGCAATTGTTGTTAACACGCCAAAGGTTGCAGGCATCGCAACTCGGTGCGCACCTCGAATAACATTATCTACCGAATGACCTTTACGTTGCACTTCGGTGTAAACGCTTTCACCTATTACAATAGCATCATCCACTACTATCCCCAGTACCATGATAAAGGCAAACAAACTGAGCATGTTAACCGTTACTGACCATTCGCCCAGTAATGGCATCATCATAAATGCACCGAAGAAAGAGATTGGTATGCCCACCATCACCCAAAGTGCAACACGTACTCGTAAGAACAAAGTTAAGATAATAAATACTAACAAGGCCCCTAGCAACATATTGGAAATCATCATATCCAAGCGTTCATCAAGGTAATATGACGAATCACCAAAAACATCTATATTAGCCCCAACTGGCAAGGTTTTTTGTTTTTCTGCTGCGTATTCCCTTACTTGCTTTGCTATTTCTAAGTCGTTTTGATCACTTGTCGACCTAACCCTAATACTGGTCGTATTCTTACCATCAAATTGTGCATAACCTTCATCTTCAACAAAACTATCTTTAACGGTAGCAATATCACCAAGAGTTAAGCGGGTGCCATCTTCATTAATGGCGAGTACTAAATTGGAAAACTCTTGGCCTGTATAGGCTTGTCCTTCAGTTCGGATTTGAATATAACCGCCTTTAGACTTAATTGTACCACCAGGTAAATCTAATGATGAACGCTTGATTGCTTGACTTATTTCATCAAATGTCAGGCCATATTCAATAAGTTGCAGCTCTGATATTTCTACCGAAATTTCATAATCTCTAATACCTACAGCTTCGGCAATATTGACATCTGGCAATGCAATGATGTCATCACGGATATCTTGGGCGAGCTCTTGTCTGGTGCGCCTGTCCATATCGCCACTAACCGCTATCCACATAACATCCATTTGAAACTCTTGTTTCATAACCAAGGGACGTTCTATTTGGGCAGGGAATGTTGTAATGGTATCAATTTGCATTTGAACTTCATCAAGCTTTTCTTCCAACGAATAACCTGAATTTACTTCAATTGTAACCGTGGCCAAACCCTCGGTTGCTTCTGAAGTTATGCGCTTTAAGCCTTGTATATTTTCCAGTTTTTCTTCAATACGCAACACAACAGATTGTTCAACATCTGCAGGCGATGCACCTAAATGAGTCACCGTAACTAAAATACTATTAGGGCTAAACTCAGGGAACATTTTTTTGGTAATATTTTGATAAGAATAAGTTCCCATCACTAAAATAAATACCATCAATAAATTGGCCGCTACACTATTTCGAGCAAACCATGCAATCAAACCGGTTAAATTTTCTTTAATTTCTGTCATCGCAGTTATTTCGCTGTTGTTTCAATGTTGGTAGATACACTTTGCTCGTTTCCTGATAAATCTTCTGCCACTCGTATCGGCATTCCTTCTACAGGGGTTCTCAAACCAGTTAAGATCACCCGATCAGTTGTTGAAAAGTTATTCTCAACATAAACATTTTCTGCATCGGTTCTTACAATATTCACATTATGCAAACTTAAGGTATTATCAGCTTTTGCCAAGTACACTGTATTTGCGCCATGTAATGTTTCTCTTGGCAAGACAACAATATCCTTGGCAGTTTTTCCTTGAATATTGGCATTAACGAACATGCCAATGCGCAATTCAATATCACTTTCATCATTAACCAAGTTATAAGGATCATCAATTTGCGCAACAATATAGTGCACACGCGACTGGCTGTTAACCACTCCTTCATACCTGGTGATAAAAGAATCCCAGTGCAATTGCTTACCCGCTTGCGAAGATGAAATTGTAAGTTTTCGGCTTTTATCACCCATTTCGTTTAACTTAGGCAAATCTAAATAGGCGATATCTGTTTGTTTAATAGGTAAACGTACTTCGGCAAAATCAATAGCTAAGGTTTTTGCTAACTGACCATTTGTTGAAACATATTGGCCAATATCTACATACTTTTCAGTGAGTAACGCATCATACGGAGCGGTAATTTTTGTGCGCTTAAGTTTAATTTGCGCTTCTTTCAAATCAGCTTCTGCTGCCTTAACATCGGCCTGTGCTTTATGTAATTGCGGTATTCTAAGTGCTAACAATGGTGCTTGTTCAAGTGGTTTCCCCGTCATACCCCATTCTTGTTTTGCTTGTTCTGCTTGTGCTTGCTCTTGAATTAATGCCGCCTGCATAGACTCTAAACGCGATTCAGCTTGTAATACATTCACATCATAAGTTATCGGGTCTATCTCTAGCATCATTTCACCTTTAGCAAAATAACCACCAACTCGTAATTTAGGTGAAACATTTATTATTTGGCCGGAAACTTCTGAAATTAAAATAGTTTCAGTTCTGGGTACTACAGAGCCTTGACTGGCGATAGAAAAAGTTACATCACCTGCCTGAATATCGATCACATTAACTAATGGGGGCTTTACCTCCATGTCTTTTTTATCGGGCTTAGTAGCCATTAATTTCATCGCACCGCTTCCCAACACGCCAACTAATATAATTAGAAAAGGCATTAAGATTAACTTAATTTTAGATTTTTTCTTTTGGGTAGTATTTACATCTAATTGTGTCATTTTGATCCCATACAGTGGAAAGTTTTTAGTAAACTTTAATCTTCGAAAGTTTAATAAAGTATTAATTAATTTACTGATAAATAGTAATTATAAAATAATCACCGAGCTATGCGATTTAGCAAATTGTTTTTCAAACTAATTTACTTCGGTGTCATTTCTAGTCATTTTTTAATAAAATGTCGCCAGCTTTCGAGCATAATTAACAAGTCTTCAATGCCACATATTGCCATTGAATCATGTTCGAAACCATCGACATCATCTACTAGGTTTTCGGGTAGTTCACTTTCTATATTTTGAACATTTGCTTTAACTTCAACTTCACCATTTTCAATAGTTAAAGTGTATTCTTTACCTACAAGAATCTCGGTTTGGACATTTACATCAGAAACAAATTCAATAACCCGTTGCAACTTTACCAAATCTTTACTTACTTCTTGCTCTAACCATGGGGCGAACGCTTCATGTCCATAGCTAAACTCAGCTATAGGAAGGCCAGTAATGAAGTCAATTTTGAATGTGTATTCCATAGTTTCTCATTATTTTACCTGCTAGAAGCAATTATAGAAGTTGATGTAAAGTTTATTAATATTTAAGTTGATGAAACTTTTTAATCATTTCACCCTCTTATAGTTAACATTATTTTAACATGGCAGTTAAGCGGTGACTCGAAGTTTATTTACAGCGTTAGTTATCTCTTTAGTAATACATGCTTTATTAATTTGGGGCTTTTTATTTACACCAATACCGGCTCCAAAAAATATAAAGAAGCTGGTAGTAAAACAGAATACGCCGATAAGAAGTTATATTTACCAAGCACCTCAAGTTATAGCCAAACCAATAATAGAAAATAAGCAGCCTCTGGAAACTGTTAACAAATCAGTTATTAAATCGAAAGAGATTGTACGCGAGTTAGTGAATAAAACTAAGGAAAATGAACCAGTAAATGTTTCTAAAATTGTAACAGTCAATAAACAACCTATAAAAGCACCGGCAACAAAAGTACCACCTAAATTTAACCCTTATAACAGCATAAACTCATTTAAACAGCAGCTTAACCAGGAAATGATGAGTGATTTTAAAGAGGAGCAGTTAAACCAAGGTTTTTCGGCAATGCAGATATTGCCCAAATCTGTACCGCACAGTGTATTTCATAAATCAGAATTACAACGAAAAGCAGAAGCTACAACTCAAATTGGTAATGAAACTTTTGTAAAACAAAATGGTGTTTGTATGCAAACTACAGATTTAAGCTTTATTGATGATAATTTAGGTTCTGTGACTTCATTTAGTGATTGTGGAGAAAGTGATGAAGAAAAGTATTTTCGGGAGTTTATGGCTAAAAAGATGAGTCGATTTAAAAATAAGTAGATCCCGTTCTTCAACGGGACGACGCTAGTGCGTCGATTAAGAGAGTGTAAGGTACTGTTGTGGTTGACACTCTCGCTCTGCGTTTCTCGTTTCTCGTTTCTAAAAAAATAAAGGCTGCAAAATGCAGCCTTTATCAATTAAGTTATCTAAGATCCCGTATCAAGTACGGGACGACACTAGGGTGTCGGTTACGCTACGCTTTGTGCGATAACAACTTCTTTAGCTTTCTTCGTGTAACTATCCATAGTATGGAAGTTTAAGTAACGGTATGTATCAGCTGCAGTTGTGTCTAACTTAGCTGAGTATTCCATGTATTCTGCAACTGTTGGTAAGTGACCAACGATTGCGCCAACAGCAGCAAGTTCAGCTGATGTTAAGTAAACATTGGCGCCATTACCTAAGCGGTTCGGGAAGTTACGAGTTGATGTAGAAAGTACAGTAGACTTCTCTGCAACACGTGCTTGGTTACCCATACATAATGAACAACCTGGTGTTTCAATACGAACGCCAGCTTTGCCGTAAGTAAAGTAATAACCTTCAGCAGTAAGTTGGTCACGGTCCATCTTAGTTGGCGGAGCAACCCACATACGAGTATTAAGAACGCCACCGAAATCTTCTAGTAATTTACCAGCAGCACGGAAGTGACCAATGTTAGTCATACAAGAACCAATGAATACTTCATCAACGCTTACGCCAGCAACATCAGAAAGAAGTTTGGCATCATCAGGGTCATTTGGACAACAAACGATTGGCTCTTTAACTTCATTTAAATCGATTTCGATTACGTGTGCGTATTCAGCATCAGAGTCAGCAGACATAAGCTCAGGGTTAGCTAACCACTCTTGCATGGCAAGAATACGACGTTCAATAGTACGTACGTCGCCGTAACCTTCACTGATCATCCACTTAAGCATAACAATGTTAGACTCTAGGTATTCAGCAACTGCGTCTTCTTCAAGTTTAATTGAACAACCAGCAGCAGAACGTTCAGCAGATGCATCAGATAATTCGAATGCTTGCTCAACGGTTAAACCTTTAAGACCTTCAATCTCTAATACACGACCAGAGAACTCATTGATTTTACCGGCTTTTTCAACAGTTAATAAACCTTGCTTGATACCGTAGTAAGGGATTGCATGTACAAGATCACGCAATGTGATACCTGGTTGCATTTCACCTTTAAAACGTACCAATACAGACTCAGGCATATCAAGAGGCATAACACCTGTTGCTGCAGCAAATGCTACTAAACCAGAACCTGCAGGGAATGAAATACCTAGAGGGAAACGAGTATGAGAATCACCACCAGTACCTACAGTATCTGGTAATAACATACGGTTTAACCAAGAGTGAATTACACCGTCACCTGGACGAAGTGATACACCACCACGGTTCATAATAAAATCTGGTAATGTGTGATGAGTGATAACATCAACTGGTTTTGGGTAAGCTGATGTGTGACAGAAAGATTGCATTGTTAAGTCTGCAGAGAAACCTAAACAAGCTAAATCTTTTAACTCATCACGAGTCATAGGACCGGTAGTATCTTGCGAACCAACAGTTGTCATTTTAGGCTCACAGTATTGACCAGCGCGAACACCGTCAGTACCACATGCTTTACCAACCATTTTCTGAGCTAAAGTGTAACCTTTGCTAGAAGCAGCAACATCTACTGGTTTTTTGAATAAATCAGTTTCAGCTAGACCTAATGCTTCACGAGCACGACCAGTTAAACCACGACCAATGATAAGTGGAATACGACCACCAGCACGAACTTCATCAAGAAGTACCGGGCTTAATTCAAACGTAGAAATAACTTCGTCAGTACCTGAACGTTTAACAACACCTTCGTAAGGGAAGATATCAATTACGTCGCCCATGTTCATTGCTTGTACGTCTAGTTCAATTGGTAATGCGCCTGAATCTTCCATTGTGTTATAGAAGATAGGAGCGATTTTACCACCTAAACATACACCGCCACCACGCTTGTTAGGGATATAAGGGATATCATCACCCATAAACCATAAAACAGAGTTTGTAGCAGACTTACGTGAAGAACCTGTACCAACAACATCACCAACGTATGCTAGAGGAATACCGTCTTTCTGTAGGTCTTCAATTTGAGTAATTGGACCAATAACACCTTCTTCATCAGGAGTGATGCCATCACGACCAATTTTGATCATCGCTTTTGCGTGTAATGGGATATCAGGACGAGACCATGCATCAGGTGCCGGAGATAAGTCATCAGTGTTAGTTTCACCAGTAACTTTAAATACTTTAACAGTAATTTTTTCCGCTACAGCATCACGATTTGTAAACCACTCACCAGCAGCCCAAGAATCCATAACAGTTTTAGCTTGTGCGTTACCCGCTTCAGCTTTTTCTTTAACGTCATGGAATGCATCAAACATTAATAAAGTTTTAGAAAGACCTGTAGCAGCAGTTGCGCCTAACTTGTCACACTCTAAAAGGTCAATCATAGGTTGGATATTGTAACCACCTAACATTGTACCTAGTAATTCAGTTGCACGTTCAGCATCAAGAATAGGTGAAGTAGCTTCGCCTTTAGTGATAGCGGCTAAGAAACCAGCTTTAACGTATGCTGCGTCATCAACACCAGGAGGAACACGGTTTACAAGAAGGTCTAATAATACTTCTTCTTCACCCGCTGGTGGATTTTTAACTAGTTCAACTAACTGAGCTACTTGCTCAGCATCTAATGGCTTAGGTACGATACCTTCAGCGGCACGTTCTTCAACGTGTTTGCGATATTCTTGAAGCACAACGCTTTCCTCTCTATCTAGAAAATGAATAACTACTGTATAGTCACTATCATTATTAAAATTTATCGCGGCGATTATACGCGATCCAAGTGTAAAACTGAACAAATCAACCAGAAATACTATTTATATCTGGTATTCATAATATTTATATAAGATTTGACCGTTAATATTAAGTATACCTTGAAGGTCATTTTCTACGATCAACTGTTTCATTATTGAAACATTTGCATGCGAGTTTAGAATCTAGTAACTTTAGTTATCAAAATAATTCATTAAAATTCATTAAAATATTGATTTTGCTAGTTTTTAAGCTAGATTTAAATAAAGAAAAACAATAAAAATCGCATGGTTTAATACACAATGTCTAAAATGA
Source organism: Thalassotalea psychrophila (assembly GCF_031583595.1). NCBI lineage: Bacteria > Pseudomonadati > Pseudomonadota > Gammaproteobacteria > Alteromonadales > Colwelliaceae > Thalassotalea > Thalassotalea psychrophila. The sequence goes on along the minus strand of NZ_CP134145.1, from coordinate 746,277 downwards.
CGCAAAACGATAATTTTATCTATCTCACTTACTCTCTAATTTTATTACTTTTGGGCATGGCCTTAGCGCAACAATTCTTTGATCCATCAGTACAACGACTAATGCAATCGGCTACTGTAGTTACATTATTAGTGGCTGTTTGGGGAGTGAAAGATGAGCAATATATATTTAGAAAAGGCTTTATTTTTCCTGTCGCAATTATTCTCACTTCATTGTTTAGTTATTATCTGGATAATTTAGATTTAAATTATGCGCATTTATTGCTGCTATTGGTATTTTTTATCATTACTGCATACCAAACAGCTAAACAGGTAATTTTTACCGGTGAAATCGACGGTAATAAAATACTTGGTGCTATTTGTCTTTATATTTTATTGGGTTTGATCTGGGCGTTAATTTACACTTTAGTCCATTTGATGTCAGTACAAGCATTTAACGGCATGCCAGATAGTAAACTTTGGTATGAAACCATGCCCGATTTTGTTTATTTCTCTTTTGTTACTTTAACCACACTTGGTTTTGGTGATATATCTCCTTCTATGCCCGTCACTAGGTTTTTGGTGTATCTTGAGGCCATAGTTGGACAATTTTACTTAGCGATTTTAGTGGCGAGTTTAGTCGGCTCTAAAATCTCTAATTCTAGTCAAAAACATTTAAATGAAAACACAGAGGCAAACCATGAATAACTCGACGAACTCTGCAGAGAGTAAAATATTTTCTGCCAACATGATTGATGCCGCAATCAAAATAATTGCCATTATGCTTATTGGTACATGGTGTTTCGACATACTGAGACCATTTGTTATGCCCATGGCTTGGGGGGCAATTTTAGCGATTGCATTATTTCCATTTTATCAGAAATTAGTAAAGTGGTGCGCCAATAAAAAAGGCTTGGCTGCGGGCGTGTTTGCCATTATCGGTATTGCCATATTGGTAATACCGACGATTGCCTTTTCGACATCTACAATAGATTCTATTACGCAGGTTTCTGAAGGCCTTAAAGAAGGGACGCTTGATATTCCACCACCGGCAGAGAAAGTAAAAGATTGGCCTTTAATCGGCGATAAAGTTTATCCAGCTTGGCTTGCAGCCTCAGATAATCTAGAAAAATTTGCAGGACAATATTCAGAACAGATTAAAGATACTTTTTCAAAAGTATTATCAGCAGCGGCTAGCGTCGGCGGAGTAATTTTACAATTTATCTTATCGGTAATTATTGCCTCGATGTTTTTAGCGAACTCTGAATCATGTACTAAGGGTTGTCAGTCTTTCTTCGCTCGCCTAATGGGTGAAAGTGGTGAAACTGTTGTTAAAAACTCTATTGCTACCATTCGAAGTGTAGCAACCGGTATTTTAGGTATTGCATTTACTCAAGCAGTATTGTCAGGCATAGGATTAGTAATAGCTGATATTCCAGCAGCAGGTCTTTGGGTGTTAGTAGTACTAATGCTTGCTATTGTACAGTTACCTCCAATTCTTATTTTAGGCCCTATTGCAGCTTATTATTTCTCTGTAGCGGATACGACTCCTGCTGTTATATTTTTGGTTTACTCAATAGTGGTTAGTAGTAGTGACGCTGTATTAAAACCGCTGTTCTTAGGGCGTGGTACAGACATTCCTATGTTAGTGATTTTACTAGGTGCCATTGGCGGCATGATAGTTTCTGGCATTATTGGTTTGTTTACCGGCGCGGTTATTTTAGCTTTAGGTTATCAGTTAATGATGATGTGGTTAAATCAATCTGAGCAAGGCGCAATAGAAACTCCAACAGATAAAGCTGAATAGTAATGACTGACACCAATGTTGTAGAAAAAGAAACTAATGAAAACGTTAATGAAACGGACAAGCCTGATTTAGCTCAGCGACTAAGTAAAATAATACTAGGCTTAGCGCTATTTTATTTTCTTTGGTATGTCATTGGTGACAGGCTGACCCCTATTTCTGATCAAGCTAGGGTAAGAGCATTTGTGATCCCTATAGTGCCACAAGTATCAGGTCAAATTACCGATATATATGTGGGTGGTGATAAAATCGTTAAAAAGGGCGAGTTATTATTTGAAATAGATAATCGTGATTTTAAATTTGCGCTTGATAAAGCTAAAGCAAGTTTGGAGTTAACCGGTCAAGAAATTGGTGCTGATACGGCAATGGTAGGCTCTGCTAAAGCAAGTTTAGACCAAGCTAATGCCGATTTAATCGTAAAACGCATCAACTCTAATCGTGTCTTCGAACTTGAAAAACAAGGTATCATTTCCGGGTTCGATGGAGACAGAGCTCGAGGCGTATTAACGCAAGCCGAGCTTGAAGTTGTCAATGCCCAAGCATCTTATGAAGAGGCTCAACAAAAACTAGGAAAACAAGGTGAAAACAACCCGAAATTACTTAGTGCATTAGCTGAAGTGTCAACAGCTCGGTTAAATTTAGATCGTACCCAACTTCGAGCACCAAGTGATGGAGTAGTATCTTATGCAAAAGTTAATGTGGGTTACTATGCCGCGGCAGGGCAAAAAATAATGACCTTTATTTCAAATGAAATGGTGTGGATTGAAGCTGGTTTTAGGGAGAATAGTTTAGGTAATCTTAAATCGGGAGATCCTGTAGATATTGTTTTAGATTCTGCTCCTGGGCAAGTTTTTTCTGGCGAAGTGATGACCATAGGATTCGGTGTTAGTTTCGATCAAAGCAAACCAGGTGAACTGCCAACTCCTGAGAAGCCTCAAGGTTGGATGCGAGATCCACAACGTTTTACCACCATAATTAAATTTACTGATGAGCCTGATAAACGCTTATTACGTGAAGGTGGGCAAGCAGATGTTATAGCCTATACTGGCGATAGTTTTATCTTCAATAGTTTGGGTAAGATTTGGGTTAGAATCACTAGCTTCTTAACGTATCTTTACTAGTTTATGATTGCGGTTTTAAATACTCAACTACACAAGCAAACTCCAGAGCGAATAAGGATTATTCGTTTTACGATTGGTGTAACACTAGCGATCGCCATTGCTTTCGGATTTGATTGGCCATTAGCGTTTATTGCGGCAGTTTTTACGGCAAATTTTTTAGGAAACAACTCGCCTAAACTGCCATTTAAAGCACTGTTTGGCATCCTTATCGTTAGTATTACTGCATTTTGTGCAGGTATATTAGTGACGCGATTTTTACTACCATTCCCTATTGTTTTTATTTTGATCATGACCTTACTGATATTTTTAGTTTCATATTGGGGCTATTCTGGTGGTAACGATTTTGTCATAACCATGCTGTTAGTGGGCTTTACATTAGTGCCTATGCTAGGTTTATTTAAACAAGAAGTCGCAAGCGTGGTAACTATCGGATTCTTATTTTCTTGCTTAATTGCATTACTCATTACCATGATAATGCATGAAATAATCCCTGATAATCCAAATACTGAATACGAAGATAAAGTAGAAAAACAAGGCTTAAAATTGAAATCAACTCGTTTTCAATTAGCCTTGCTAAGTACAATAATTATCATGCCAGCCATCGTATTTTTCATGTTTTTTGGCTTAACCAGTTCACTTCTTATTTTAGTGTTTATTGCTATTTTAGCGCAAAAACCAGATTTATTGATGGGAATGAAAGGCAGTAAAGCATTACTATTAGGCAATACCATCGGAGGATTAGCAGCTATTGCTGTTTATAAGTTACTACTTATTGCTCCCACATTTACAGCGCTAGTATTGCTTTTTGCTGTGGTAAATATTTACTTTGCTAAGTTGATTTTTTCAGATAACCCCCTTGCACCATTATTTGCCATGGCGCTCACTACGATGATTATTCTAATATCTTCAGGAAGTTCTGGTGATGCCGGCGCTGGAGGGAAGTTTTATATTCGTATATTACAAATTGGTGCAGCTTGTGGATACATCATTTTTGCTACTTACCTGACTACTCCATTATTAACTCAAATAAAGTCGGCTTACAAAGCTAAAACTTAAACGTTTCATCATTTCAAAGGGATCCATATAATGAAAAATCTAGTATGTGTTTTCTGCTCTATAACTTTACTGATATCTTGTGCCACTGAAGATGCAAGCACTGATATTAACCCTGATCTAAGTTCTGATATTAGTCCTGAAATAAATACTGAATCTATTCAGTCTCAGAAAACTAATTTCAGCTCGCCTACTGCTGATGAACAACTTGTCAGGTTTGCCATAATAGGCGACCTTACGGGTGGTGAACGCTCTGGTGTTTTTAATGTAGGTGCGCAAAGCATATATGCAATGAAACCAGACTTTATTATGAGTATTGGCGATTTAATTGAAGGCGGCACTGAAGACATAGCCAAAATGGACAAAGAATGGTCAACGTTTAACAAAAATTTGAACAACCGAGATCTGGAATTTTATCCAACAGTTGGAAATCACGATATATCAAACAATGTAATGCGCCAATGGTATGAAGAGAAGGTAGGCCCTCGTTATTATCATTTTGTTTATAAAAATGCGTTATTTTTGGTATTGGATAGTGAAGACTTTACTGATGTTTTTTTTGAAGAGCTAAAAACCAAACGAAATGATGCGATAAAAGTGTATAAGAAAGACCCCAGAGATTTCGCTTACACTGAGTATGCGCAAATGGATGAACGTAAATTTGGCGAAATAAGCGCTGAACAAAAAGAATATATGGTTAATGCCATTAAAGAAAATCAAGATGTTCGTTGGACATTTTTGTTTATGCATAAGCCTGTTTGGCAAGATAAAAAAGAGCAACACTTTAAACAAATTGAACAAGCATTATCGGAGAGTGATTATACGGTTTTTAATGGTCACGTACATTCGTATGAACATACTGAACGCTTAGGAAAAGATTACATTCAGCTAGCGACTACAGGTGGAGAAATGAATGCTCAATCAGGCATTAATATGGATCATATTATGTGGGTTGCTTTAAAAGATAAAACGCCGAGCTATTTAAATATTAAGCTTAACGGCATGATAAATAAAGAGGGTAAAGTGCCTGCTGGTGGTGATGAACTGTGCTTAAATTCGGCAGGTTGTAACTAACCTCCCTCCAGGCAGCAGCCTTATTTAACATTTCTATTTTCCGAGTTGATGTTAGCTAGAAAATTACAATTTACTACAAGACTCAACAAATCTCGTCTAGCAATACTATTATTCGGTACGCTAGACTCGCGGCATAAAAACCTATCTAAATTTGTTTAAAAGCATGTTCATGACTTCAAGAATATGAATTCACTGCACTAATTTCATACTTGAAACATACTTTTAAGATTAAACATTGGCATTTGCTTACTTGGCGGATGGCAAAACTATTATATGTTGAATTTAACCATTCACCTGTTTAACTTAAGGTAATCAAAATGTTGAAAAAACTTCCACTTTTTTGTAATGGATTAATTGCGATAGCATCTATTTCGAACATCGCACACGCATCAGATAAAAAACACTTTCCAGGTATATTCATTGGCGCAACCACTATTGAAAGTCAAACTGACTTCTCATATGGGTTGGAATATGAGTACAAATTTGCCGATAAATGGGGCGCTGGGGTTGTGATGGAAAATACTGACAATGCCCATGAAGGTGCAGGAATTGAGGTTAGACTAGCTTCTGTATACTTTCATCCTATCGAACATTTGCGTTTGGGTGTTGGTGTAGGTGAGGAAAAAGTAAACGGTAGCCATGGCCACCCAAGTCATGAAGAAGACTTGACTCGTGTTTCGGCTAATTGGGACATACCTGTAGGTGATTTTGAAATTGCCCCAACAATTGCTTTTGATTTTGTCGGCAGTGAAACAACAACAGTGGTTGGCATTGCCATAATACGACCATTTTAATTTAATTCCTCTCTTCCCCCATCCTTGGTACGAGAGGATAAGCACTTCCATGTGCAAGCCCTCTCTTTCCCCCATCCTTGGTACGAGAGGATAAGCACTTCCATGTGCAAGCCCTCTCTTTCCCCCATCCTTGGTACGAGAGGATAAGCACTTCCATGTGCAAAAACGCCAGCTAATGCTGGCGTTTTTTATAATCTAAGTTAAAGCGAAATTACTTTTTCTTTTTAACGGCTTTTGCATTTGGAAGATCTGTAATTGAACCTTCAAAAATTTCTGCAGCTAAACCAATAGACTCGTTTAACGTTGGGTGAGCATGGATAGTTAAACCAATATCTTCTGCATCAGCGCCCATTTCTACAGCTAAACAAATTTCGCCAAGCATTTCACCAGCATTGATACCTACGATAGCACCACCTAATACACGGCCAGTGTCTTTTTCGAAGATCATCTTAGTTTTACCTTCAGTACGAGCTGAAGCGATTGCACGACCAGAAGCAGCCCATGGGAAGTTAGCAACTTCAATGTTTAAGCCTTGCTCTTTTGCTTCACGTTCAGTAACACCAACCCAAGCCATTTCTGGATCAGTATAAGCAATAGAAGGAATACAACGTGGGTCGAATACGTGTTTCTTACCTGAGATAACTTCAGCAGCACAATGTGCTTCATGAACAGCTTTATGAGCAAGCATAGGTTGACCAACAACATCACCAATAGCGAAGATGTGGTTAACGTTAGTACGTAATTCGTTAGTAACGTTAATGAAACCACGCTCGTCAACATTAACACCAGCTTTATCAGCTGCAACTAAGTGACCATTTGGTTTACGACCAACAGCAACTAAGATTTTGTCGTAACGAACTTGTTCTGCCGGCGCATTTTTGCCTTCAAATGTTACGTATAAACCATCTTTTTTAGCTTCAACGGCTACAACTTTAGTTGATACCATGATGTTGAATTTTTTCTTGTTGTAGTTGTTGTAAACTTTAACAATGTCTTTATCTGCAGCTGGTACTAATTGATCGGCGAACTCAACAACAGATACGTTTGAGCCTAAGGCGTTATAAACTGTACCCATTTCTAAACCGATGATACCACCACCTAGAACTAACATTTCAGCTGGAACATCTTGTAATTCAAGAGCGCCAGTTGAGTCGATAACACGTGGGTCATCTTTAGGGATAAATGGCAAATCGACCACTGAAGAACCAGCAGCGATAATTGCATTATCAAAAGAGATGTTGGTTACTGTTCCGTCGTTTGCTTCAACAGCGATAGTGTTGCTGCCGGTAAATTTACCAAAACCAGTAACAGTTTTAACTTTACGCGCTTTAGCCATTCCGCCTAAACCGCCAGTAAGTTGACCGATTACGTCTTCTTTCCAGCTGCGAATTTTGTCTAAATCAATTTTTGGAGTGCCAAAAGTAACACCGTGAGATGCCATTGCAGCAGCATCATCTATTACTTTAGCAACATGAAGTAATGCTTTAGAAGGGATACAACCTACGTTTAAACAAACACCACCAAGTGTAGCGCGGCTTTCTACTAATACTACATCTAAACCAAGATCAGCAGCACGAAATGCTGCAGAATAGCCACCAGGGCCAGCGCCTAAAACAACGACTTGAGTTTTAATATCGTTACTCATGTTAACCTCAAAAATTACTTATATTTATTGACCAACTCATGTCAGCCAAGCTGATACCAACCACTCATGCAACTGGTACTATACCCGAAGGTATGAATTCTGTGTTTACAGGTAACAAAAGCGGGTGCTTTGTTACTGCAATTTAATGCCTTAGTTCACAATTTTTTATGACTAAGCATTTTCGCCCGCAAGTTTACATTGTGTGACAAAAAATCGCCAACAAAACTGTAATAAATTAGACTTAAGTCTCTGCTTTTCGTAAAAACTTTCATCCAGTACAACAATTTTGTTATTCAGCAGATAAACGGTCACTTCAAATCGACTTAAAGTAACGGTGTAATAACTTTATTATTACACCGCTTATCAATTATAAAATTAGTTGACGAATATCACTCATTACTGACGATAAATGCACGGTAAAGCGTGCAGCTAACGCACCATCAATTACACGGTGATCGTACGACAGAGATAATGGCAACATTAATTTTGGCTCAAAGTCTTTTCCGTTCCACTTAGGTTTCATTTCAGACTTAGAAACACCTAAAATGCCGACTTCTTGGCCATTAATAATAGGAGTAAACGCTGTACCACCTATACCGCCAAGGCTAGAAATAGTAAAACAGCCACCTTGCATGTCGGTAGCTTTCAGCTTACCGTCACGGGCTTTAAGACTAATTTCTAATAACTCTTTAGATAACTGATGAATGCCTTTTTGGTCAACATCACGTACAACTGGTACAACTAATCCATTAGGCGTATCTACAGCTACACCAATGTTGATGTATTTTTTCAAGATCAAACTTTCACCGTCTTCACTCAAGCTTGAGTTAAATACCGGAAATTCACTTAATGCATCAGCAACGGCTTTTAAAATGAAAACAAGTGGCGTAATTTTAAAGCCAAGCTTTTTCTTCTCAGCGATAACGTTTTGTTCTTTACGGAACGCTTCAACGTTGGTGATATCTGCTTCATCAAATTGAGTAACATGCGGAACAGTTACCCAGCTACGATGTAAAAATGGACCAGATATTTTTTGAATACGAGATAGTGGTTTAGTTTCAATTTCACCAAATTTAGAGAAATCGATAGATTTGGCACCAATAACTTGTAATCCACCAGCACCACCTGAAACAGAAGTGTTTGCAGTAGCTTTAGGGCGTGATAATTCGTACTTAACATAAGATTGAACATCTTCTTTTAAAATACGACCTTTATTACCTGTACCTTTAACTTGCGTTAAATCGACACCAAATTCACGGCCAATACGGCGAATTGAAGGTGATGCATAAATATGACCTTGGCTTTGCTTCGTACCCGCACTTGGATGATGTGGTACTGGCGCTGCCTTTGGTGCGGCTGGGGCTGCTGGAGCAACAACTGTCGTCTCTTTTACAGGCGCTGTTGTTGCAACTGGTGCAGGCGCTGCTACGCTAGAAGATGTTTCAAGCATAATCACTAAGCTGCCTTGCTTAACTTTATCGCCAGTAGCAACTTTAACTTCAACTACCGTGCCCGCTTCAGGAGATGGCACGTCCATTGTCGCTTTATCTGTTTCAAGAGTAATTAAACCATCTTCAGCTTCGATAACATCGCCGGCAGCAACTAATACTTCGATAACGTCAACTTCACCGTCTTCGCCAATATCAGGTACAACAACTTCAATTACGGCACTTGCAGCAGGAGCTGCAGGAGCGGCAACAGGAGTAGTTTCTACAACAGGAGTTGGCTCTGCCGCAACAGGTGCAGCAGGAGCTTCAACACTAGCCGCGGGCGCATCAGCGCCTGCCACTTCAATCATTACTACTAAATCACCTTCATTAATTTTGTCACCAACGGCAACTTTAATTTCAGTGATAGTACCTGCAAATGGTGCAGGAATATCCATTGAAGCTTTGTCAGTTTCAACACTAACTAGTGCATCTTCAGCTTCAACTGTATCGCCTACGGCAACACATAACTCAATAATTTCAACTTCATCACCACCAACATCAGGGACTAGAACTTGTTTAATATCAGACATCTGTATTTTCCTTTCCTAGTCAATTATGCGTATAGCGGGTTAATTTTGTCAGCATTAATACCAAAGTCTTTTATTGCTTTAGTAACAACTGCCATTTTAATTTCGCCACGTTGAGCTAGTTCATATAGTGAAGCAACAACAATGTAGTTGTGATCAACTTCAAAATGACGACGTAAGTTTGCACGTGAATCACTGCGACCAAAACCGTCAGTACCCAATACACGGTAATCGGTATTGATGTATGCGCGTACTTGATCAGAATACGCTTTAACGTAATCAGTTGCAGATATTGCCGGACCATTTTCACTAGTAATTACTTGGCTAATAAATGGCACTTTCTGCTCAGCTTCTGGGTGAAGCATGTTGTAACGAGTCGCTTCTTGACCTTCACGAGCTAGTTCATTGTATGAAGTCACTGAATAAACATCAGATGAAATACCAAAATCATTCGCAAGAATTTGCGCCGCTTCGCGCACTTGTAACAAGATAGTACCTGACCCCATAAGTTGGACATTAGCTTTTGCTTTTTTGCTAGGCTTAACGGTTTCTAACTTGTAAATACCTTTAATGATGTCATCTTCGGCATCTTTTGGCATTTCAGGGTGTTTGTAGTTTTCATTCATTAACGTTAGGTAGAAGAAAATGTTTTCATTCTCTTCATACATTCTACGTAAACCTTCACGTACGACAACTGCAACTTCATAACCGTATGTAGGATCATAAGTAACACAGTTTGGAATTAATCCAGCTTGCACATGTGAATGACCATCTTGATGTTGTAAACCTTCACCATTCAACGTTGTACGACCAGCAGTAGCACCTAATAAGAAACCGCGTGCTTGGCTGTCTGCTGCTGCCCATGCTAAATCACCAACACGTTGGAAGCCAAACATTGAGTAGTAAATGTAGAATGGGATAGTTGTAGCATTACATGTAGAGTAAGACGTACCTGAGGCAACCCATGACGCCATTGCACCTAATTCGTTAATACCTTCTTGCAGTACTTGACCCTTTTTATCTTCACGATAGTAAGCCACTTGGTCAGCATCTTGTGGAACATATTTTTGACCTTCGTTAGCGTAAATACCAACCTGACGGAATAAACCTTCCATGCCAAAAGTACGAGCTTCATCAGGAATGATTGGTACAATGCGCTTACCTATTTTCTTATCTTTTAATAAGTTATTAAGGATACGAACAAATTGCATTGTTGAAGATACTTCTCGCTCACCCGAGCCTTTTAATACCGCATCAAATATTTTCAGCTGAGGAACTTCTAATGCTTCTTCGGGTTGCTCTAAACGTGCAGGTAATGAACCACCTAATGCTTCACGGCGACTCATCATGTATTTGTATTCAGCACTATCTTCAGGGAATTTGTAGAACGGTAAGTCTGCAATATCTTCATCCGCTACCGGAATATTGAAACGATCGCGGTAATGCTTAATTGACTCAACGTCCATTTTCTTAACGTTGTGAGCAATGTTCAATGCTTCACCAGAAGCACCTAAACCGAAACCTTTAACTGTTTTGGCAAGAATTACTGTTGGGCGGCCTTTAGTTTCCATCGCTTTTTTGTAAGCTGCATAAACTTTAATTGGATCATGACCACCACGGTTTAAGCGGTAAATGTCTTCATCTGACATGTTCGCTACTAATGCTGCAGTTTCAGGATACTTGTTGAAGAAGTTTTCGCGAGTGTATTTACCACCTTTGGCTTTACAGTTTTGGTATTCGCCATCTACTGTTTCATTCATAAGCTGTAAAAGTTTACCTGATGTATCACGAGCGATTAATGCATCCCAGTATGAACCCCAGATAACTTTAACTACTTCCCAGCCTGCGCCGCGGAATGTGCCTTCAAGTTCTTGAATAATTTTGCCGTTACCACGTACCGGACCATCAAGACGCTGTAAGTTACAGTTGATCACGAATGTTAAGTTATCTAAACCTTCACGAGAGGCTAAACCGATAGCTCCTAATGATTCTGGCTCATCAGTTTCACCGTCACCTAAGTAACAGTACACACGTTGGCCTGAACAATCTTTAATTCCACGATCGGTTAGATATTTTAAGAAACGAGCAGTGTAAATTGCTTGTAATGGACCTAAGCCCATAGATACCGTAGGGAACTGCCAAAAGTCTGGCATTAAGTGTGGATGTGGGTATGAAGATAAACCATTACCATCAACTTCTTGACGGAAGTTATTCATTTGGTCTTCGGTTAAACGCCCTTCTAAGAACGCACGTGAATAGATACCAGGAGAAATATGACCTTGTGAAAAAATAAAATCGCCACTGCCTTTTTCTGACGCACCTTTAAAGAAGTGGTTAAAACCAACATCATAAAGCATTGCAGAAGAGGCGAATGAACCAATGTGACCACCAAGCTCTAAATCTTTCTTAGAAGCACGTAATACTAAAACTAATGCGTTCCAACGAATAGCAGCACGAATGCGCGACTCAATAGTTTGATCAGCCGGCATATGTGGTTCTTGATTTACAGGGATAGTGTTTACGTAAGCAGTTTTTGCTTCAAATGGTAAATGTGTACCACCGCGACGAGCGCGTTCAATTAAAGACTCAAGTAATTGATGAGCACGTGCTGGACCTTCTTGTTCAAGCACAGCTTCCATTGAATCTAGCCATTCTTGTGTTTCTTGAGGATCAATATCGTGATTGAGTAATTCAGTCATAACGATTTTTTAACTCCGGTTCTGATAAACGATTATTGTTTATAAATTAATTTTTTAATTTGCATATAAAGATAGTTCAAATTTCGAACAACCTTTAGTAATTAGTGCCGTTATTTACCCGGCGTTTGTGGCTCTTTATACTTCTTACTCAGCTTTAGCCTGTTTGGAAGCGTCTTAGTGAACGAGTTACTCGGCTTTCTTCTTTACCAAGTTTGAGCATAACTTCTTCTATATAAGCTAGGTTTTTATGACTTGCGCCCCAAGCTTTATTTGGTTCACCACTTATAATGCTTTCCATTAATCGCTGTCTATAATGAGCAATTCGTCCAGGTACTTCAGGCCGCTTAGCAAGCACTTGTAAATTCTTTTCAATGTTATCGATTAATAACGAGCCCATGGCTCTGGCTAAATGTAGAATCACCGCATTATGCGATGCTTGACAAATAGCTAAGTAAAATTCAAATACTGTTTCGGCTTCGCCGCGAAAATTTTCACTAATTTGTGTATTTTCAATTTGAGCAACAGTAATTGCTTCATACTTTTCTTCAATATTCTTAAAGTCTTGTTTCGTACCACGCATTGCTGCGTAGTAAGACGCCATACCTTGAATACCATGGCGAAACTCTAATAAATCAAGTTGCGCTTCACCTTTATTAGCCATCAAATCAAATAATGGATCTGACATACCTTCTAATAAGTTTTCTTTAACAAAAGTACCACCACCTTGGCGACGGTAAACTAAACCTTTAGTTTCTAACTTTTGTATAGCTTCACGTAATGATGGCCTAGATACTGAAAACTGCTCAGCAAGCTCACGCTCGGGAGGTAGTTTTTGTCCGGGCAATAAGCTCCCTTCTAAAATCATATCTTCTAACTGAGTAAGTATCACGTCAGATAGTTTCGGCTGTCGAATCTTTTTAAAGGTCATCTTAATATCACGCCACTGGTTGAATTTAACTTAAGATTATTGGTAAATTGGTCTTACCAATATTTATTTAATTCAACATAAAGTAACAGACTTAGATCAAAATGTAAAATTATTACATTTATTATTCAAGTTACAGTTTGATTGAATTTTGAGCTTAAACCGCATTGGTAAGACCAATAAAAAAGAATAGTATTAGGTAGCTCAAGGAATGAAGAAAATAAAAGAAATGGAGGAATAAAGGAAATTAGCGCGACTTAGGCCGCGCGTAATAGGAATTAACTTAAATAGGTTTAACTCAAATAAGCTTAGCTCAGTACACCAGCTAGTGTCATAAAGGCAGCTGCAGCAAGTAATAATAAAACATTACGCTTAGCTAAGCGTACCAACAAAGATGGCTCTGCAGTTAAATCATCATCTTGAATCTTATATTCTTCGGAGGTTTTTGCCACAGTACATAAATATCGACGAGATGACACATGAAAGTTTAATAGACCTTCAAGCCAAATAGTGGACGCTTTAGAAAAGTGCCCTACGAGCATATAACCAAAAGCGACAAACCTTGATGGAATAATATCTATCGCGAATAATAAACCACGACCATGTTCAACTGCAGCTTCAGGTAAATAAGCTTCACCTTCTGCATTTTTAATATTATTACCAACAGCCACTAGTACGCGATAAAAAATAACGCCGCCAATACCAAAGAAAATGAATACCAGCATAACGGCCATATAGTATTGGTAGTTTATCCAAACTAAGGTTTGACCAAAACTTTCACCTTCAAACTCTTGGTTTTGTTGCAGTTCCATTTGATGATGAGAAACAGCAACTTCATCACCGCGCATTGCAGCATTTAAAAAGCCTTTATACGACTCACGCGCTTCAGTACAACCCAAACAAACCATAAGTATTACTATCGATACTATAAAAGTAAGCAGAGTACTATCGATGAACGCGAGTAAGCCACCAACTAAGACAGCCGGAAATAATGCAAAAACGAAGACGTTAAAACTGTTTTTGCTGATCTCGCCTTTAGAAACAAAACCACGGACAAATTTTAGATAGTGGCCATAATAAAAATTAAAGCACCAATGTTTAGATAGCAAAACTCGCTCAGCGGCTAAAGCGATTAATAAGCTAATAAGAGTCATTTAAGTTCCTGTTGTTCTTATTTATATTCAAATATTTTCTATATATAAAATTTTACTCTTACAATTCTAGGATTGCCAGAAAATAAAATACTTAATCGCATAAACTGCTAATCAATTAAGCCATTTTTATACTTTTGCCAGTCAAAACTTTCTCCTGGATCAGTTTTTCGACCCGGAGCAATATCACAATGGCCAGTTATTCTTTCGTTATTTATAGCTGGATAATTATGAGTGATAGCTGTGGTTAAGTGCTGTAGCGATTCATATTGTTCATTGGTATATGGCAACTCATCGGTACCTTCCATTTCAATGCCAATTGAAAAGTCATTACATTTTTCTCTTTGCTCAAAACAAGAAACACCAGCATGCCAAGCCCGTTTATTAAATGGCACGTATTGTACGACAGAGCCGTCACGGCGAATTAAACAATGGGCAGAAACTCTTATTTCATAAATACTTTTAAAATATTCATCATCATTAGGGTTTAGCTTACCAAGAAAAAAATCGGTTATGTGGTTTGAACCAAACTTACCTGGTGGTAAAGATATATTGTGGATCACCAATAAACTAACATCATCACATTCTCTTTCATCACAATGAGGTGACTCAAAATGTGCAACAGCGAAAGGTTTTCCATCAGATATTTCTATCCAACCATTGTCGATTGTAAAGTTTGTCTCCATACTACTGTTATATACCTTTTATTCTCTGTCGTTAACTAATCTTCATTATAAGATTAACGTCTTTGTGGCGAAGTCCGCAATCTTCTTTTTGTCTTTGTGGCGAACGACTATATGAATATAGGAGGTACGACGATATGGATATCGGAGGTAGAGCACTGTCGGGAACAAGTGCCGAGAGCGAAGCATGGATGCCCGAACCGAGGCCGCAATCTAAAGAAGATTCTGACCTCCGTCAGAAAGACGAACAGCATTAAACTGTGGCTATACTTACATTAACGTCATTGTGGCGCAGGCCGCAATCTATTTAAAAGAGCAAACTAACAGCATGCACAAAACAGACGACACCGTAAAAATGGGCAAAGGCATGATGTGGATTGCCTGGATCATATTTTTTGCACTTTTAGTATGGGCCTTCCAAGGTTTTTTAGACAAACAACAAAACCCGAATGCAGTTCCACAAGTTGGACTAACCAGTGATGGGTTAGCAGAAGTTACTCTTAAAAGAAACAAATACGGCCACTATGTTTCGGCAGGTACAATCAATAATGAAGGTGTTGTGTTTCTGCTAGATACAGGCGCGACCAATGTTTCAATTCCAGCAAAGTTAGCCGATAAACTCAACCTGCCTAATTTAGGTAATCATTATGTGCAAACCGCCAATGGGCGAGTAAAGGTATATCAAACTCAAATAGATCAATTGAGTATTGGTAATATTATTCTGTATAATGTCGCGGCAAATATAAATCCAGGTATGAATACAAACGAAATATTATTAGGCATGAGCGCCTTAAAACAAGTAGAATTTCGTCAATCTGGACAATACCTTTATTTAACTGAACAAAGAGAATACTAATGCACAATCTTGATCTTCAAATTAGCCCTGAACTACAAAATGACATTAAATCTACTGTAACGTGGGCACTGGCTGAAGATTTAGGTGCCGCACCTGGTGTTCAACCAAAAGCAGAAGACGATATTACTGCATGTTTAATTCCAGCTAATCATAAAGCCATAGCGACAGTAATTTGTAGAGAAGACTGTGTTATTTCAGGTGTTGCTTGGGTAAATGAAGTATTTAAACAGTTAGATTCCTCAGCAAATGAACACACCGAAATCACCTGGTTTGTTAATGACGGGCAAACTGTTAAAGCTAATACCACCCTTTTTGAATTAAACGGTAATGCACGTTTATTATTAACAGGTGAACGTACAGCACTTAATTTTTTACAAAGCTTATCAGGCACAGCAACGCTTACTAGCCAATACGTAAAAGAGTTAGAAGGTAGCGAAACGAAACTACTAGATACCCGAAAAACTATTCCCGGTATGCGCAGCGCGCAAAAATATGCAGTAACTTGCGGTGGTGGTCACAACCACAGAATTGGCCTTTTTGATGCGTTCTTAATAAAAGAAAACCACGTAAACGCTTGTGGCGGTATTAATAATGCAGTAACAACGGCAAAACAAAACCACCCTGGTAAAACTGTAGAAGTTGAAGTCGAAAGCTTAGATGAGCTAACTCAAGCCCTAGAAGCAGGTGCAGACATCATCATGCTAGATAACTTCAGCACAGAGATGATTGAAACTGCAGTAAGTCTTACAAGAGGCAAAGCCAAACTAGAAGTCTCTGGCAACATGACCATTGAAATACTAAAAGAATACACAGCAGCTAAAGTAGATTTTATTTCAGTAGGTGCATTAACCAAGCATGTACAAGCAATTGATTTATCGATGCGTTTTGCGTAATTAAGTACCCCCCATTCAATGTCATTCCCGGCTCGTTCGGGAATCCATTAGCACCCTCTCCGGCAAACAATCGCCGAAAAACTGCACAAACAGGCAAATAATTGCCGAAAACAGCCTATTTTAAGCAAAAAACATTTTACTTTTGTAACTATGTGTTACATATTTACTTTAGCCCCCATAATAACAATTAATTAATTAATGGAATTAATACTATGAAAAACATGAAATCAAGCCAGGGTTTTACCCTAATCGAATTAATGATCGTTGTTGCGATCATCGGTATTCTTGCAGCTATCGCGTTACCTGCGTACAAAGATTACACAGATAAAGCTAAAATCACTAACGCTATTGCTTCCGCCGCAGGATACAAAATGGTTGTAACTGAAAGCTTTTCAGTGGATGGCTCTTTATCTTGTGCTGGTGTACCTTCAGATGCTACTGGAGTGAGTTGTTCTGGTGGTACTATATCAAGCGTATATGATGGCGAGACTGTTTTATTAGCGCCAACTACCAGCTCAAACCAAATCACATGGGCTTGTTCTCACTCACCTTCAACTGTACAAGTTAAAGGTTGTGATTATTAATAAATAAGCATTTATTTGTTAATAGCTAAAAAGCTAGCAATTTTATTGCTAGCTTTTTTTGTATATGTAATTTAATGCCTTTAAAAATTATTTTAAAAGGGTAAACTGGCAATATAAATTTAAAATAATAAATAGAAATAATGTATGAAAGGGATCCATAGACAATCTAGCCTATTATCTGCTTTAGTTCGTAATGAAGTTATCACGAAAGAAAAAGCGGCTGATGTATTTTCTGTTAGCCAAAAACAAAAACAATCAATTATTAGCTATTTAGTAAACAAAACTGATGTCTGCCCGATACATTTATCAAAGGTTCTTTCTAAGAGTTTTGGTTATTCATTAATAGATCTTAAAAAGATCGATTTAAATGCTATTCCTGACGGCTTACGAAATGAAAAATTAATTCAAAAACATAATGCTTTGCCCTTATACCTTAGAGGCGGAATATTATTTATTGCTGTATCAGATCCTACCAATATAGATGCTTTAGAAGAATTTCAGTTCAATACAGGTTTTAATACTGAGATGGTATTATCTGATGAAAAAAACCTCCATGCTACAATCGAGCAATTATTAGAAGATGAAAATTCTGCTTTAGATATTACTGATCTTGATCAAGAAGAATTAGGCGACCTTGACGTCGCAGAAGATAAAAAAGAAGAAGACGATTCTGACGGTTCAAATGATGCCCCAATTGTTGTCTATATTAATAAAATTCTCTTAGATGCGATTAAAAAAGGCGCTTCAGATCTCCACTTTGAACCTTTTGAACATAAATTTAGAATCCGTTTTCGCGTCGATGGAATTTTAACTGAAGTTGCTACGCCTCCGGTGAACCTTGCAAGCAGAATGACTGCCCGTTTAAAAGTTATGTCTAAACTTGATATTGCTGAAAGACGAGTGCCACAAGATGGGCGTATTAAGCTTGCTGTTTCTAAGAAAAAATCAATTGATTTTCGTGTATCTACCCTACCGACTATGTGGGGTGAGAAAGTAGTTATGCGTATCCTTGATTCATCTAGTGCCAAATTAGGCATTGATATACTCGGTTACGAGGATGAACAGAAAGCGCTTTATATGGATGCTTTATCTAAACCTCAAGGTATGATTTTAGTTACTGGCCCAACAGGTTCAGGTAAAACGGTATCACTTTATACCGGTTTAAATATTTTAAATACCGAAGAACGAAATATATCTACCGCAGAAGACCCTGTAGAAATTAACCTTGAAGGGGTAAACCAGGTACAAATTAATAACCGAGCAGGGTTAGACTTTTCTAGTGCACTAAAATCCTTTTTACGTCAAGATCCAGATATTGTTATGGTTGGTGAAATACGAGATTTAGAAACTGCTGAAATTGCGATTAAAGCCGCGCAAACGGGTCACTTGGTTTTATCTACATTACATACCAACTCTGCAGCAGAAACCCTTACACGTTTATTAAACATGGGCGTTCCTTCATACAACGTTGCTAGTTCTGTAACATTAATTATTGCTCAACGTCTTGCTCGTCGTTTATGTAATCATTGTAAAGTTGAGGATGATATTACCGAACACGCATTAATAGAATTTGGCTTTGAGTCGACAGAAGTGTCCGGGCTAAAAATATTTAAGCCGGTAGGTTGTGAAGAGTGCACTAAGGGCTATAAAGGCCGTGTTGGTATTTACGAAGTTATGAAGATAAGTGAAGAAACTGCCAGCATCATAATGGAAGGTGGAAATTCATTAGATATCGCCAACCAGGCACAAAGTGAAGGCTATAATAACTTAAGGCAATCAGCTTTATTAAAAGCAAAATCTGGTGTTACTAGTTTATCTGAAGTAAATCGAGTTACTGCTTAGGCAGAAAAATTAAAATAACAAAAAGATAGGAAAACCTATGGCTATTGCAAGTGCTCAACATAAGGTAGTTAAACCAAAACCCGTTGAAGTGTTTCTTTGGGAAGGAATGAACCGTAAGGGTAAAAAAATTAAGGGTGAACTATCAGCAACAAACTTAATGGAGCTGAAAGCACAGCTCAGAAAACAAGGCATAACTCCCCTAAAAACTAAGAAAAAGCCTAAACCCTTCCTTGGAATGAGTGGTGATAAAGCTATAAAGCCTATGGATATTGCTGTTATTACTAGACAGATAGCAACAATGCTTGGTGCTGGTGTACCTCTGGTACAAAGCATTGAAATGATAGGTAAAGGGAATCCAAACGGCAATATAAGAAAATTGCTTGGGGATATAGGAAATAAAGTTCAATCAGGCTTGCCATTATCAGAGTGCTTAAGAGAGCATCGAAAATATTTTGATGACTTATATTGTGATTTAGTTGAGTCAGGCGAGCAGTCAGGTGCCTTAGAAACAATTTTCGATCGTATTGCTATTTATAAAGAAAAAGCCGAAATTCTTAAATCCAAAATTAAGAAAGCAATGACTTATCCTATTGCAATTTTAGTTATAGCTTCAATCGTTACTTCTATATTGTTAATTTTTGTTGTACCAACATTTGCTGAAATTTTTGAAGGGTTTGGCGCAGAATTACCTGGGTTTACCTTATTCGTACTTGGAATATCTGATTTTATGGTTGCCTATTGGTGGGTGGCATTAGCGGCATTATTTGCTACAGGTTACCTTCACAAACAGACTCACCTAAAAAGCCAAGACTATAGAGATAAAGTTGATAGAATCATATTAAAATTACCTGTTGTGGGTGCAATTCTAGATAAAGCGGCAATTGCTCGTTTTGCAAGAACTTTATCTACAACCTTTGCTGCAGGTGTTCCTTTAATAGATGCTTTAGCCTCAGCTGCAGGAGCATCAGGAAATGCTGTTTATCGAGATGGCATTAATGAAATTCGTGCCGAAGTCACCTCTGGTATGCAGATGAATTTAGCTATGCGTAACGTGCCAACTTTCCCCGATATGGTTATACAAATGGTCGCTATCGGCGAAGAGTCAGGAGCTCTTGATGATATGCTAGCTAAAGTAGCTACAATTTATGAACAAGAAGTTGATGATGCTGTTGATAACTTAACGGCTTTATTAGAACCTTTAATTATGGCGGTGTTAGGTGTAGTTATTGGAGGGTTAATTATTGCCATGTACTTACCAATATTCGCTATGGGTTCAATTATTTAGGCTAGGAACTAGGAACTAGGAACTAGGAACTAGGAACTAGGAACTAGGAACTAGGAACTATTAATTATAAGCTAATGAGTGTGACTTGTTAGCTTTGTTATCACAAAAAATAAAATAATAATAAGGTCTATCTGTGTTTTCAGACGTAATCGCTCTATTTGAGCACTTCCCAATAATATTTTATGTAACTATTACCATTTTAGGTTTGGTGATTGGTAGTTTTTTAAATGTAGTAATTTATCGTTTACCTAAAATGCTTGAAAACGAATGGCGATGTGAATGCCGTGAATTTTTAGACGATGAATTAAAGCCGGCCAAAGAGTTAGCAAAGCTTGAAGAACTAACACTATCTAAACCGGCTTCTACCTGCCCTAAATGTGGCCATAAAATTAAAGTTTGGGAAAATATCCCTGTTCTTTCTTGGTTATTTTTAAAGGGCAAATGCTCTTCGTGTACCAACCCTATATCTGCACGCTATCCCATAATTGAAACGGTTACTGGAATTACCTCGTTAGTTATCGGTGTGTATTTTGATGTTACTTGGCAAGCATTGTTTATGCTGATATTGACTTGGGCACTTATTGCATTAACTATGATTGATGTTGATAAGATGATATTGCCTGATCAAATTACTTTACCTCTTGTCTGGCTTGGCTTGATTCTTGGTTTGAATGATGTGTTTGTGTCTATTGACCAAGCAGTTATTGGTGCCATTGTTGGCTACATGAGTTTATGGTGCATATTCTGGTTGTTTAAACTAATTACAGGCAAGGAAGGAATGGGGTATGGCGACTTTAAACTATTTGCTGTATTCGGTGCTTGGTTTGGATGGCAATTACTTCCATTATTAATACTTATGGCTTCTTTGGTTGGTGCAATTATTGGCATAAGCTTGATGGTATTTAGAAATCATGAAAGCTCTAAACCGATCCCTTTTGGCCCATATTTGGCTATCGCCGGTTGGATCACAGCATTATGGGGTGAAGGTATATGGGTTTGGTATTTGGGGATGCTCGCGTAAAAATTTATCGTAGCGCTGGTTGGTCCGATTTTAATCGGACGTTAAAGAATATCCAGTGATTTGCCCAATTGATGAGATCCTGAAACGAGTTTAGGAAGTGTCTAGTTTTTTAGATCTCAGTCTCCGCGGTGATGACGAGAAAAAGAGGAATGACGGAAGTCGAATGTCAAAGTTAGTAATAGGTTTAACCGGCGGTATTGGTAGTGGTAAAACTACTGTCGCAGATATATTTGCAGAATACGGTATCGATATTATTGATGCCGATTTAGTTGCTCGCGAAGCTGTTGAACCTGGTACTCCTGCACTAGTCAAAATTGCAGAACATTTTGGCCCTGATTTTATTCTTGCTGATGGCCATTTAGACAGAAGCAAGTTACGACATAGAGTATTTGCTAATGAAGCTGATAAAACCTGGCTAAATGCCCTTTTACACCCCCTTATTCGAAATACTATGACAGAGCAATGCAGCCTTGCTAAAAGTCCTTATTGCTTTCTTGTTGCCCCTTTGCTCATAGAAAATGGTATTAATAATACTGTTGATAAAGTGTTGGTAGTCGATGTTAAGCCAGAAACTCAAATTACTAGAACAGTAAATCGAGATAATAATACTGCTGAACAGGCTCAAAAAATTCTAGAAGCGCAAATATCTCGTGATGAAAGACTAGCCCATGCAAATTATGTGATTAATAATGATGATTGCTCTATTGATGAATTAAAAGAGCAGATAGAATTGCTGCATAGAGAGTTTTTAAAATTAGTTGTTGGCTAGCACGCTAAAAACAAAAGACTGATGTCTCGCCAATCATACTCAAAAAAAATAATAGCCTTTCGCTAAATCTCTGGTTAGTATAGAAAGATCAGAACAAAAATTATAAAAACATGACTGAAATTCTTTATGAACACCCTCTAAACGAACGGATTCGTAACTATTTGAAACTTGAGCAATTATTTGTTCAGGCACGTTCGTGTCTGGCCCAAGAATTTTCGTCAAGTCATACCTTATTTTTTAATGCTTTATTTGCCATTTTAGATACATTAGATAGAACCGATTTACGCGGTGATGTTATTAAGGATTTGGAAAAGCTTGAACAGAATTTAATTGTTTGGTCAAAATCACCTGATGTAAATTCAAAAGCATTACAACTGAACCTTGAACAAACTAAGTCGTTAACGACAAGCCTTCGTTCTAAACAGCCTTTATGGTCGAGTTTGAAAGATGATAAATTTTTGGACGGCATGCGTAAGCGTTTTACCCTCCAAGGGGCTTATTGTGGTTTTGATTTACCTGCTCTTGTATATTGGCTAAATCAACCACCTATTTTTATTCAACAAGATGTTGATAGATGGTTAGGTGCGTTAGGTAAAGTCGAACAAGCGTTGCTAATGATTTTAAAATTCATCCGTCAAAAATCTAGTTTTTTAGAAATTGAAGCCAGTAACAGCTTTTACCAAGATAACGGTGAAGGGCTATTATTGTTACGTATTAAATTACCCGATGGAGTAGATTATTTCCCATCGGTAAGTGGCAATAGATACCGATATTCAATACGTTTTATGGAGCTGTGTGAAAGTAAAGGCCAGCAATATATCACTGACACTGTGCATTTCAACTTGGCTAAATGTTAGTCTAACCTTTAACAATTTTATATGTAAAAACTTTAGGGTACATTAACTTAGCATCTGTAAAAATTTTCACTTTTGTTTCATAATTATATTCATTACCTTTGCTTTCAATTAACTGTATGGACTTGATCATGTTATCGTAAATTTTTACTCTTGGTTTAGTTTCAACATAATTAAGTCCCCAGACTATGTAGGAAGTCAATGAGTCAACATCACCCGTTTTCATTCCTTTATTGAAATATATATTTTGATAAATTCTACTTATGTAGTCATGCCAAATGAGGTCATTTTTTACATTCAACAAGTATTGGACATCTTTGTATTTGCTTTCATGAAAATCTGACATTGATTTCATCGTATGCAAACCTGAAACCATAAATGGAATTACTAATATAGGAATCAATATTCCTATATATTTAGTAGCTTCATTTTTTCCAATATTTTTCTCCCTCGAATTGTTTAGTGACTCATCGATATACCAAATTAAAGTAATAAATAGTAGTAAATGAATCAATGAAGTATAGAAAGGGTACTCGAATTGAGTATGCAATAAAATTGGGACTAATAGGCTTAAAAGAGCGGAATTTTCTCTTAGCATATTTCGGGGAAATATCTGTATGAAACCAATGATTAAAATTAAAAGTCCGAATAAAGCTACGATTCCCCCTTCTATTCCCCAAAATAAAATTTCATTATGGGGATGATGAAGATTTTCAAGAGGCTCACCAAGTGACTCCTCTGTTTTCATTTTTTTAATATGAGCACTTCTATATACTCTTTCAAAGTTACCGTATCCATGCCCTAGCAAAGGACTTTTTTCAAATATATCAAATCCAACATTAATTATATCTAGTCTAATACCGCCATCAGTATAAAGCTTTTCTCCTCGTTCTACTCCTTTGATAATATTTAAAGAAATAATACCCCAAATAAGACCTAGAAGAATAAAAATGATACCTACCTTTACTCTATTAAAGTGTTTGAATATAACAGGAATTAACAGAAGTAAGGAAAGCAACAAACCTAAATAGCCAGTTTTAGATTGTAAAATTAAGAGAATCGTAGAACAGATAAATAAAACAGAATAATAAATATAAAGAATTTTTTTATTTAAATTATTAATTTCCTTATAAAGTAAGAACAAAGAAATAACTATACCCGAAGCCATAAAGCTAGCCATAATATTGGGCTGCCTAAATACTCCCGAAGGACGTAAGTTTAATAAGTCATAATAACCAAAATCCCACTCTAAAAAGTTAAACACAAAGAACTGTAAAAAACCTAAGATACCCTCTATAAGAATTCCAATTAAAAATATATTCAGTATTTTTACTCTATCTGTTAAACCAAATTTACATTGATAAAGGCTAAATAAAAATAAGACTCCTGCAATCAGAGCAATCAATCTAGGTAAAAAGTTATCTAGAGATGAATTAGAATAAGTAACAGGTAAAATTAAAAGTAGAACACCAGAGACAACATACAAAGACAGTTTTGAGTAAGTAATCGCTTTATTTTTATATACATACCAAAAGCCATAAGAGATTAATAAAGAAACTACCCCCCAACCAATCATATTTGAAGAAACGTATAATCCACTGCCTCTTGGCATAAAGGTAACTACATGCATACCAATAATAGTGAAAAATAATAGTGTTAATTGATATGCTTTATGAAAATTAAATTGCAAACTAAGACTCGAATTGTTGTTATAATTATTTTTATTGATAATACCTTAAATATATTAGTTACTGGAAAATAAATGACTACAAAAGTTAAATGCCCTAATTGCCAAAGTGAAGTTGTTTGGTGCAATGAGTCTGAATTTCGTCCATTTTGTTCTAAACGTTGTCAGCTAATTGACTTAGGTGAGTGGGCAAGTGAAGGTCATAAGATTTCTCAGCCAGCGCAAGGTGCACAGCCTTTATCTGAAGAAATGTTGGATGCGCTTGAAGATGAGTTTTTACAAAACAATAAGTTTTTTGTTGAATCTGAATAATTAAATTTGTTTTCTCATTTTATTTTGTCCTTCTTAAAATCCTATTTTTCAATCACTTGAAATGGCCATTATAAATAGGGCATAATTATTTTATCTTGGACAAAATAATAATTTCACGGATTATGAAAAACTTACTTACCATTATTCTTTTAGCCTTTGTTGGTGTATACGTTTATTTCAATGTGCTTTTTCCTAAAGCTGAAGATCCAAATCTATCTAATATACAACCAATCGTTTTAGAATCTACAGACGATATGCTCGCTAATGCATTTGATCAAAACATGGAATTTAAGCGTGATGTTGATTTATCTAAGCTAACCGACCTCGAAAAGATTACACATTTGTCTGACAATCAATTATCAAACGTTCAGGTACGTGGTTCTGGTCGTGTGGTAAGAATGTTACCCGATGATAATGAAGGCTCTCGTCATCAGCGCTTTATTGTACGGCTTAAAAATAATCAAACAGTATTAGTCGCTCATAATATTGATATCGGCTCAAGAGTAAATTCTTTACGTGAAGGTGACGATATTGGCTTTTATGGGGTGTATGAATGGAATGATAAAGGTGGTGTGGTGCATTGGACCCATAAAGATCCTAATGGACAACATCCGGATGGGTATTTGAAATATGTTGGGCTTACTTACAATTAAGGAAATAGGAATAAGGGGTTTAGGGGTCAAGGACTAAGGGCGTCACCTTCGAATTCAGGGGAATCATAACTAACAGTGAAGGTCTGCAGTTTTGTTGGTCCTAAATTATTAGGACGTTATTTCCGCAGGAAAGTTTGACTAAGTTTGCCTTTAAATGTCGCTATCGCGATAACGCTCGAATAAATTCGAGCCAACCATACATTTAAATTTTGGCTAAATTCAATAACATCAATTTTTCTACTATTGGCGTATTGGCTTTTGGGAAGTCGATGCTTATTAGTTCTTCTTTTTTAAACCAGCCTTGTTGTTGTCCTTCTTGAGCTGTTGGCTCTCCTAAAAATTGGTCAACTAAAAACACTTCGAGTAATACCTGCTTATCGCTGTAGTCATGGCTTATTTCAATGAGTGGTTGCATCGCGAGAGTATCAATTGCGATTTCTTCTTTAAGCTCTCTGTGCAGCGCTTCATGCACAGTTTCATTATTTTCCACCTTACCACCAGGGAATTCCCATTTACCACCTTGATGGGTGTGTTCAAGGCGTTTTGTGAGGAAGAATTTTTGGTCTTTGTATATTACGCCTACGGCGACGTGGACTCTTTTTGTCATTGTTGTGTTTCTAGATTTTTATATTGATGGAAGAATATAAGATTACGACCTGCGCCGCAATGATGTTTAATGGATCAGAGTTACGTCACGCTCTTCATTTCTCGTCAATGATAACAGAATTTAAGCCATCCCTGGCAATTCTAAGTTAATTCATCCTTCAATCAAAAAAGCCCTAATTGACTTCATCAATTAGGGCTTTATCAATATCCATTCAGCTAAACTTCTTAGCTTAATTTACCGTGACATTGTTTGTATTTTTTACCTGAGCCACATGGGCATGGCTCGTTGCGGCCAACACGTGCAACTTCGTTTTCTTGTGTTGCTTGGCCACTTGATTCATGCGTGTATTGCTTAGGTGCATCTTCGTTTTTACGCGTTTGCTCTTCTACCGCTTCAACATCTGATTCTTGTTGAATGCGAACTTTAGATAAAACGCTTACTACGTCATATTTTAAGTTATCAAGCATGTTTGAGAATAACTCGAATGACTCTTTTTTGTATTCTTGTTTCGGGTTCTTTTGTGCGTAACCGCGTAAATGAATACCTTGACGTAAATGATCCATCGCCGCTAAGTGCTCTTTCCATAAACCATCAAGTGTTTGTAGCATAATTGCTTTTTCAAACTGACGTAAAACGTCTGGGCCAACTTGTGCTTCTTTTTCAGCGTAGGCAGTTTCAACTTCCGCTAAAATACGTTCACGCAATGAGTCTTCGTTTAACTTATCGTCATCTTCTAACCATTTAACTAGCGGAAGATCTAAAGTTAACTCACCTTTAAGTTGTTCTTCAAGAGCTGGAACATCCCACATTTCTTCAAGTGATTGTTGTGGAATATGCGCATCAATCATACCGTTGATCACGTCGCCACGTACTGCAGCAATAGTATCGCCAATATCACCTTCATCTAAAAGTTCGTTACGTTGTTCGTAAATTACTTTACGTTGATCGTTGGCAACATCATCGTATTCAAGCAATTGCTTACGAACGTCAAAGTTACGACCTTCAACTTTACGTTGGGCGTTTTCGATCGATTTAGTTACCCAAGGGTGTTCAATCGCTTCACCGTGTTCCATACCTAATTTACGCATCATGTTAGCAATACGCTCTGAGGCGAAGATACGCATCAAGCCATCTTCCATAGATAAGTAGAAACGTGTTGAGCCTGGGTCACCTTGACGCCCTGAACGACCACGTAATTGGTTATCGATACGACGAGATTCATGACGCTCGGTAGCAACAATGTGTAAACCACCTGCCGCAACAACTTGTTCATGGTTTTCTTGCCACTCGGCTGTAGCTTTAGCAATTTGATCTTCTGACGGATTTTGCAATTTAGCAAGATCTGCGCCTAAGTTACCACCTAAGACGATATCGGTACCACGACCGGCCATGTTAGTTGCGATAGTTACCGCGCCGAGTTTACCGGCATTAGCAACAATTTCGGCTTCCTCAGCATGAAATTTAGCATTAAGTACTTTATGCTTAATTTTTGCTTTACGAAGAATGTCTGATAAAAATTCAGAGGTTTCTATACTGATTGTACCAACAAGTGTTGGCTGGCCACGTTCTACACAATCTTTAATATCGGTAATTACGGCTTCGTATTTTTCTTCTTGTGTTAAGTAGATTAAGTCAGCCATATCTTTACGAACCATAGGGCGGTTCGTCGGGATAACAACTGTTTCTAAGCCATAAATATGATTAAATTCGAATGCTTCTGTATCAGCTGTACCTGTCATACCTGATAACTTCTCGTATAAACGGAAGAAATTCTGGAATGTGATAGAAGCAAGTGTTTGGTTTTCGTTTTGAATGTTTACATTTTCTTTAGCTTCTACTGCTTGATGTAAACCTTCAGACCAACGACGACCTTCCATAGTACGGCCGGTGTGTTCATCAACAATAACTATTTCGCCTTCTTTAACGATATAGTCAACGTCTTTTTGGAATAATTTATGTGCGCGAAGCGCCGCCATAACATGGTGTAATAAAGCGATACTTGATGCACCATATAAAGAATCGTGCTCGTCTAGCATGCCACGTTCTTTTAAGATTTCTTCTACGCGAACTTGACCACGCTCAGTTAGGTATACTTGCTTTGACTTTTCATCAATGGTGAAATCACCGGTACTTTCGACACCTTCTTCATCTTCTGCTTCTTGTTGTTCAAGCATCGGCACCATAGAGTCGATTAAACGATATAGCTCGGAGCTGTCTTCGGCTTGTCCTGAAATAACAAGTGGTGTACGTGCTTCATCAATCAGAATTGAATCCACCTCATCGATTACCGCAAAATGTAATGGACGTTGCGCACGTTGCTGTGGAGAGAACGCCATGTTGTCACGTAGATAATCGAAACCAAATTCGTTATTGGTACCGTAAGTTACATCGCAATTATATGCCGCTTGCTTTTCTTCAGGTGCCATATTTGGAATGTTACAACCAACAGTCATACCTAAGAATTCAAATAATGGACGGGCCCAGTCAGCATCACGTGTGGCTAGGTAATCATTCACGGTAATTACGTGAACACCTTTATCGGTAAGGCCGTTTAAGTAGCTTGGTAATGTTGCGGTTAAAGTTTTACCTTCACCGGTACGCATCTCGGCAATTTTACCGTGATGTAACACCATGCCACCGATCATTTGTACATCGAAGTGACGCATGCCAAATACACGAACACTGGCTTCACGTACTACTGCAAATGCTTCAGGTAAAATGTTGTTTAACGTTTCGCCATTGGCAACTCGCTCTTTAAACTCAGTTGTTTTGGCTTTTAAATCATCATCACTTAACGCTTTTGTTGTTTCTTCTAGGGCGTTAATTTTTAATACTTCTTTGTTCATTTGCTTTAGAAGTCGGTCATTACGACTACCAAACAGCTTTCTCATTATATTTACAAACATTTTATTTAAACCAATTTTGCCAATTATATTTTAGGCGATAAAAAAAAATCAGTCAGAGACTGAATCAAAGAATTACGAGAGTTATTTACTTAAGTTTTAGGCTTGCGATAAACGTATTTAGTTGGATTTATTTGTTTATCGTTACGCAGGATTTCGTAATGAACGTGCGGGCCAGTTGAACGACCTGTACTACCCATTTTAGCAATTGCTTGCCCTTTACTCACCACATCACCAATTTTTACTAGATGCGACTTATTGTGTGCATATCTAGTTTTATAACCAGTGCCGTGATCAATTTCTACCAAGTTTCCATAGCCCCAACGTTCGCCAGCATAACTAACAACGCCTGAGCCGGTGGCATAAATTTCAGCATTTTCTTTACCAGCAAAGTCTACACCTTTATGTTTTGTAGGTTTACCAGTGAATGGGTCTTTACGAACTCCGTAATATGACGACAACCAGCCTTTGCCAATTGGACGTCCGGATAAGTAACTCATATTTTCGATATGGTGACCCAATGCTAAAGATTCAAGTAGGTTAAGCTGATTTTCTTTTTGAATTAGACTGTGATTCAAATTATTCAGCTGATTTGTCAAGTCAGTCATTGAAAAATCACTGGTTAACACTTCTTGATGTAACGGCCCACCCGAAGAAGGCAGTGCCACCATATTAAATTCTTCTTTAGGAATATCAGCTTCTTCAGCTAAGCGTTCTCCCAAAGCATTTAGGCGTAATACATGCGATTGCAACTCGGCAATTTTTGCACTTAAAGCTACAATTTGTTTG
The DNA here is from genome assembly GCF_031583595.1 of Thalassotalea psychrophila. Classification (NCBI taxonomy): domain Bacteria; kingdom Pseudomonadati; phylum Pseudomonadota; class Gammaproteobacteria; order Alteromonadales; family Colwelliaceae; genus Thalassotalea; species Thalassotalea psychrophila. The sequence continues at coordinate 716,278 of NZ_CP134145.1, read as the reverse complement.
TCATTAGTCGTATTAGGTACCGGCTGTACCGGCTGCGTAGCCGACATCAAGTGTTCAGGTACATCTTCAGATTTCATAACCGCATGAATAATAAAGCCTGACACCACAGCAAAGCCACCAACAATGGCGAGCCATCTTGGTTTACTTAGCTTTAATGAAAAACGGACATTTTGTCCGCGGTATAATAGTGTTAAACTCATTTAAATACTTATTTCTGTTTAGAAATGATAATCGCTCAAGGTAAACCGGTTAATGAAACGCATTGTAAAAGCCCCTCAAGACTTAAACAGCTTGCTTGAAAAAGCCAGTGGTACAATGGCTGATTTCTCTACTAAAGCGCAATCTTTTAAAATCCTGGACGACATTATACGACAAATATGCCCTGATCTACCAGAGAATGCTTGGCAAATAGCCAATTGCCGACAAGATCTAGTCGTAATAGAAGCAAAATCTCCGGTTTGGGGACAACGTCTACAGTTCGAGCGTAACAATATATCACAACAACTGGCATTGCAAACCCAAGGAATTTTTCGACGCATAGAAATAAAGATAAATCCGCACGGCAATAGACGTGAAATAGTGAAAGAGCCAGTAAAACCAAATAAAAGTATGTCAAAAGAAACTGCTGAGCATATTTATGAAGTTGCCGAGAATGCACCTCCTGGTTTAAAAGAAGTTTTATTGCGGTTGGCTAAGCATGGGAAAAAGTAAGTCATAATAAATTAGCCCTTTAGGGATTACGTCCGAATAAATTCGGACCAACCATGGAACTGATGCTTACTCAACTTCTCGTTTCTCGTTTCTCGTTTCTCGTTTGTAAATTATCTACAAACTTAAAGCCATCCATGGCAGTTTGCATTCCATCATCCTTGAAGTAAAAAAAAAGCAGAACTAAGTTCTGCTTTCTATGAATTTAATTTCTTTATCGCTTACGCTACAACAGCATCTTGATAAGCTATCGGTGAAGGGCGTTCGTCTTCATACGTTACCCATTCCCAACTTTCAACTTGTTTGAATACTTCGCGTAACAACATGTTGTTTAAGCCATGGCCTGATTTATATGAGTTTAGCTCACCTAAGATACTAACACCGCCCATATAAAGGTCGCCGATTGCATCTAATATTTTATGCTTAACAAATTCATCATCATAGCGAAGCTCTTCACTATTAAGCATACGATATTCATCAAGTACGATAGCGTTTTCTAAGCTACCGCCTAGTGCTAGGTTATGTGAACGTAAAAACTCAATGTCTTTCATGAAACCAAAGGTACGAGCGCGGCTAATTTCTTTGATAAAAGAGTTAGCAGATAAATCCATGCTCATATTCTGTGTAGTATTAGCAATTACCGGATGTTCGAAGTCGATAGCAAAGTTAACTTTGAAACCTTCATGTGGACATAATTCAGCCCACTTATCACCTTCTTCAACACGAATTTTTTTAGTTATGCGTAAAAATTTCTTAGCGACGTTTTGCTCTTCAATTCCAACTGATTGGATCAAATATACGAATGGTAAGGCACTACCATCCATAATTGGGATCTCAGGAGAATCTACTTCTACGACTAAGTTATCAATACCTAAGCCAGCTACTGCGGCTAACAGGTGTTCAACGGTGGATACTTGAACACCTTGCTCATTCACTAAACATGTACACAACGTAGTTTCGCCCACAGCTTCAGGTGTAGCCTGAATATCTACCATAGGTTCTAGGTCAACACGACGGAATACTATTCCCGTGTTTGCAGGCGCAGGACGGAGAGTAATCTGCACCTTTTCACCTTTATGTAAACCAACACCAGTAGCATTTACGCTTTGTTTGAGAGTACGTTGTTTAATCATAATTCGCCTTAAATCTTGCGTTCCAACCGACACAATTAACAATTTGTTAATTTAGTGGACGCGTAATATAGCAAAATTTGCCTTTGTAGTCAAAAGATAACGGTTTTGGCCTAAAATTTGCTAACAACTTATTACCACTTGTAACTAGTTGTAATTAAACAGCAATTATTAAACTTAAAACCTTCAATTAACTTACCACTTTAAACCTGAACAACAGCTGAACAGACCTTACATAGAACCTGAAGTAAATTCAGGAAAGAGTGAAGGAACGATTGATCAGTTTTTGCTCTTAGCCCTTAGTTCCTAGTTCCTAGTTCCTAAAGATTCTAGTCAGCCTGCTTTCGTAAAAATGCAGGAATATCTAGGTAATCAGTTTCTACTGCAGGTGCCGTTTGCGGCGCAGTGTTAGTTTCATTGTACGTGTTATTAGCAATTTCAGGCTCAGGAGATGGCGCGTAGCTTGCGTTTACTACCATAGGCTCAGGCTTTTGCATTGGTGGTACAATTGAAATTTCAGGTTTGTTTTGTTGGCCAATACCTGTTGCAACAACAGTTACGCGCAACTCTTCAGTCATTTCAGGGTCAATTACTGCACCTACTACCACGGTAGCATTTTCTGATGCAAATGCTTTGACTGCATTACCTACTGTTTCAAACTCATCAATTGAGATATCCATACCAGCAGTTATGTTTACTAAGATACCACGAGCACCAGCTAAATCTACATCTTCAAGTAGTGGACTAGAAATAGCAGCTTCTGCCGCTTCTTCAGCACGATCTTCACCAGATGCTTGGCCAGATCCCATCATTGCAGTACCCATTTCAGACATTACTGTACGTACATCGGCGAAATCGACATTGATTAAACCTGGACGAGTAATTAACTCAGCAATACCTTGTACCGCACCAAGTAAAACATTATTAGCTGCTTTAAACGCATCTAATAAACTAGTACCAGGGCCTAATACTTTTAACAGTTTTTCGTTAGGAATAGTAATTAATGAATCAACATTATTTTGTAAGAACTCAATGCCTTGGTCGGCATAGTTCATCCGTTTTTTTCCTTCAAATGGGAAAGGTTTGGTTACTACTGCAACCGTTAAAATACCCATTTCTTTGGCAATTTCAGCAACTACGGGTGCAGCACCAGTACCTGTACCACCGCCCATACCAGCTGCGATAAAGATCATGTCAGAGCCTTGAAGAGTTTGACGAATTGTCTCTCTATCTTCTTCAGCACTTTTGCGACCAATTTCAGGGTTGGCGCCAGCACCTAAACCTTTAGTCACGTCACAGCCCATTTGCAACGTTACGTTAGCAGATGAGTTACGTAGTGCCTGTGAGTCAGTATTGGCTGTAATAAACTCAACACCTTCTATGGTTTGTGACACCATGTGTTCTACTGCGTTACCGCCACCACCGCCAACTCCGATGACTTTAATCACCGCTTCTTCGTTGTGGTCTTCCATTAATTCAAACATAATTTTCTCTCCGTTCTATTGTATTTTTTGTTCCACCAAAAAAAATTGTTTTTATTTTTAAGTTTTAGCTAAATGCTAAAATTGTCCCTTAAACCAGTTTTTCATCCGAGTAAGTGCGCTCACTACGCCCTCACCCGCTGTTGAATTTGTTGTACCTTCAGCACTTGCTTCAATGCCGTATTTCAATAAACCTATAACCGTGCTGTAGCTTGGATCGTTTACATAATCACTTAAACCTTGAATATCCAATGGGCTACCTATGCGCACTGGCATTTGGAAAACTTCTTCTGCAAACTCAGTAACGCCTTCCATTTTTGCTGTACCACCGGTTAGTACGATGCCCGCAGCAATTTGATCTTCTAAGCCGCTATCTTTAATCTCTTCTTGGATCAACTCAAATAACTCGTGATAACGTGGCTCTACTACTTCAGCTAAAGTATGACGTGACATGCTTCTTGCAGGGCGACCACCAACACTTGGCACTTCAATATTTTCTTCCATACTTACCATTTGTCGAAGAGCGCATGCATATTGCACTTTAATGTCTTCAGCATGGCTAAGTGGTGTTCTAAATATTTTCGCAATATCGTTAGTTACCTGATTACCACCAACAGGGATAACGGCACTATGACGCAATGCTCCACCTGTAAAGATAGAAATATCCATTGTGCCGGCGCCCATGTCTACTACACATACACCTAATTCTTTTTCATCATCAGTTAATATTGAATAGCTTGACGCTAATGCTGAGAAAATTAATTGATCAGCAGTTAAATCACAGCGCTCTACACATTTAACAATGTTTTTAGCCATGTCGTTAGCACACGTTACGATATGAACTTTAGCTTCCATACGCACACCAGACATACCAATAGGACTCTTAATACCTTCTTGCACGTCGACACTGTATTCTTGCGGTAACACATGCAACATACGTCGCTCTGCTGACATAGGCACTGAACGAGCTGTATGTATTACATTATCAACGTCCTCTTGCATCACTTCATGGTCGTTAATTGGCACCATGCCATTTTCGTTTTGACAGCTAACATGCTTACCCGATATACCCAAATAGACAGAGCCAATACGGCAATCAGCCATCAATTCAGCTTCATTTACCGCTCGTTGGATAGACTGAATTACCAAATTAAGATCGTTAACTCCGCCTTTATCCATACCTCGTGCTGCATGATGACCTACACCGATAATACTTAATTCATCATCAGGCGTTACTTCACCGACTACGGCAACGATTTTCGATGTTCCTATATCTAGGCCAACAACTAAATTTCTTTCTATGGCTTTAGGCATTTGTTTTTTGCTCTTGTAATTGTTTTAAATCATCAACCAACACTGGTTTCCAGCCTACAGCCATTCCGGTGTCATAGCGCAAGTCAACATAGTCAACTTGCATATCTTTTTTTGCATACGCTTTTATCTGCTCGTAAGCTTCCATAAAGCGCTGCACTCTTGTCACTCTATCTTCTCGACCTAAATCAAGAAAGACGCCATCAGCTAACGTTAATTGCCAAGCATGACGCTCTGTTAGTACTAATTCATCAATGCCAACTTGAATGTAAGTTAACAAATTATTCAAATTTCTATAATTTTGTAAAGCCAGTACTTCACTGCCTTCAGGGCCAAATAATTTTGGCAATTTATTTTGCACTCTACTTTTATCTGCTTGAAAAATAACGCCATGTTCATTAATAAAAAAATCATCATTCCATTGTGCAACTGGTGTTTGGTCTATTACATAAACGCGAACTTCATTAGGCCATTGTTTACGTACTGACGCAGAATAAACCCAAGGTAAACTTTCTAAGTTTTGTTGGATATTATTAACATCTAACTGAAAAAAATTGCCAAGCGTATTTTGCTTTAACACCGCGACAATCTCTTCATTTTTGGTGTAGGGAATATTCCCTTTAATTACCAGTGATGAAACTGGCGCAGCTTCATCTTCAAGCATTGAATCGAACAGGTAATAGCTACCAATCATGATAAACAAACAAACTAGAATAAAAAAACTAAACCCAGACCAAAAGGTCCAGGGTGCGTTTTTTAAATCAAGTTGTGTTTGCTTATTCATCTTTTATATTTACCAATTAACCCTTGTTAGTGTCACTAAGTTGTAATACCCGAGTTACTAATTGCTCGAAGCTTAAGCCAGCAACTTTCGCTGCTTTGGGTACTAAAGATGTCACGGTCATACCTGGTACCGTATTAACTTCTAATAAGTTGAAGTTGCCCTGGTCATCTTGCATTAAATCCACTCGGCCCCAACCTTTTGCGCCCGTTGCTTTAAATGCTTTTAACGAAATGACTTTTAATTCATTTTCAAGGTCAGCATCTAAGCCGCAAGGACATAAATACTGAGTACTATGACTTTGATACTTTGCTTGGTAATCATAAAACTCATGTGGAGTAACCATTGAAATTGCCGGCAGCGCTTCATCGCCTAAAATGGCAACAGTAAATTCCGCACCGCTTAACCAAGCTTCAACAAGTATTTGCTGATCATATTTAAAGGCATCTAATAACGCCGCGTTTAATTCATCAACATCGTTGGCAATAGCCATACCAATGCTTGAGCCTTCGTTAGCTGGTTTAACCATTACCTTGTTACCAAGTTGGTTTAAAACCATCTCAGCAGTATTGGCATTAAAGTCTTCTTCGTTAACTACGGCAAAATCAGCAGTTGGCAAATTCATTGCTTTGAAAACTTGCTTGCTTCTAACTTTATCCATTGATAATGCTGAGCCCAAAACACCTGAGCCGGTATAAGGGATACTTAAGTATTCAAGTGCTCCTTGAATACAACCGTCTTCACCACCGCGGCCATGTAAAGCGATAAACACTCGGTCTATGTTTTCGGTTTTCAAGTTAGCTAAGTCGAAACCTTGAGTATCGATAGCTTTTACCTTAAAGCCTGCGTTTATTAAACCTTCTGTAATTGCAGTTCCAGAGCTTAGTGATACTTCACGCTCGGCACTGTCACCACCAAATAACACTGCTATGGTTTCTTGCTTTAAAGAAGCTAGATCAATTAATTGATCAGTCATTAATAGCTCCTTTTCTTAAATTCAATCTTTTCGCGGTTATTAACTCTCTTGCAATTGCACCAATATTACCGGCACCTTGAGTAATTAACATGTCACCGTCGTTCAGGATTGATTCCATAATTTCAGGAAGTTGCTCAGTAGAGCTCACGTAAATTGGCTCAACACTGCCACGTAAGCGTATGCTTCGAGCTAATGCTTTCGAGTCGGCATTTGTTATAGGGTCTTCGCCAGCAGAATACACATCAAGAAGAACTAATGAGTCTACTTCGCTTAGCACTTCAACAAAGTCTTCATATAAATCACGGGTACGTGAATAACGATGTGGTTGAAACATCATCACTAAACGACGTTCTGGCCAACCAGTACGCATAGCTTTAATGGTTGCTGCCACTTCACTTGGGTGATGACCATAATCATCAATTACGGTAATATCTCCCTGTTGTGGTGTTAACGTGGTTAAATGCTCAAAACGACGACCTATTCCTTCAAATTTAGCAAGTGCAGCAACAATCGCGGTATCACTTACACCTTCATCAGTAGCCACAGTTATAGCTGCTAAGGCATTAGCAACATTATGCAAGCCAGGCAAGTTCAAGGTGATAGCTAAGTCGTCTTTATTTGCGCGTTGCACAATAAATTTACTTACTTCACCGCTTTGTTGATAATCAATTCCTCTAACATCTGCGTCTTGGCTGAAGCCGTAGGTAGTAATTTGGCGACCAATTTTTGGTAGTAATTCACGAACTACAGGATTATCAATACACATAACGGCTAAACCATAAAATGGCAGGTTATGTAAAAATTCGATATAGGTATCTTTTAACTTTTCAAAATCGCCGTCATAAGTTTCCATATGATCAGCATCGATATTGGTTACTACTGACACCATCGGTTGCAGATGCAAAAATGACGCATCACTTTCATCTGCTTCAGCGACTAAATAACGACTTTTACCTAAACGAGCATTAGTACCAGCGCTATTTAACAAACCACCAATAACAAAAGTAGGGTCAAGATCACCTTCAGCCATAATGCTGGCGATTAAGCTCGTCGTAGTAGTTTTGCCATGAGTACCTGCAATCGCGATACCGTGTCTAAAGCGCATAAGCTCAGCTAACATCTCAGCGCGACGTACCACTGGAATTCGTCGCTCTTGTGCGGTTATTAACTCAACATTTTTCTTGTTAATTGCAGTAGATACAACAATTACACTTGCGCCTTGAATATTTTCAGGTTTATGGCCGATAGTAATGTTAGCGCCAAGTTTAGTCAGTCGATTAACAACAGGGTTAACACTGATGTCTGAACCGGTTACGTTGTAACCTTCATTTAATAAAACTTCAGCAATACCACCCATACCAGCACCACCGATGCCAACAAAATGGATAACTTTTACACGACGCATTTCTGGAATTTTCATAGTTAATTCATTCATTATTTCACCAATGCCTTACAAATATCAGCAACCACTTGGGTAGCATTGGGAGTAGAAGCGGATTTACTCGCTTTCGCCATATTGCGTAGCGCCATATCTGAGCTAAACAATAAATTTAATTTTTGCGCCAGCACAGTAGCGTTAAACTTATCTTGTGGCATTAACTTCGCGCCACCTTGTTTTACCAGGTACTCAGCATTTTTTGTTTGATGATCATCCACAGCATGCGGTAGTGGAACAAATATAGCCGGCTTGCCTGCCATCGCAAGCTCCGAAACAGTCAATGCACCAGCACGACAAATGACCAAATCAGCCCAATCATAAGCAACCGACATTTCATCGATAAAATCAGTTACTTTTACTTTATCTTTATTTACGCCGTAGTCTTCGTATGAAGCTGTAATTGCTGCGCTATTACCACTACCAGTTTGATGCCAAACATCAATGTCTTGTAGCTTAATTTGGCTTATTGCTTGCGGCACGGTATCGTTCAAAATTTTTGCCCCTAAACTGCCGCCAACTACCAATACTTTTTTAGTGATTTCTCGTTCTTCGCTAGTATTTAATTTACTAATATCACTACGCACAGGGTTACCAACGACAGTACTAGTAACAGGCAACGCAAATGCGTTTGGAAACGCACTTAACACTTTCGTGGCAATTTTTGCCAAATAGCGATTCGACATACCTGCAACCGCATTTTGTTCATGTAAAACTAGCGGAACACGTTTTAACCAAGCAGCTAATCCACCTGGAGCACTTGCATAGCCGCCCATACCTAAAACCACATCAGGTTGCACTTGTTTAAGTACTTTTAATGATTGAAAAACCGATTGCAGCACTTTAAACGGCATAGTTAACCAAGACTTAATACCTTTGCCGCGTAAACCAGCAATATTAATAAATGAAATATCAATACCATTAGCCGGGATCACTTGTGCTTCCATACGATCACTCGTACCAAGCCAATGCACATGCCAACCTTGTGCTTGTAAATTTTCAGCAACAGCAAGCCCAGGAAAGATATGCCCCCCTGTTCCACCTGCCATCACTAAAATAGTAGGACGTTTAGACACTACTTACGCCCTCCATTAAAGACTTGTAAATTTTCGGCGACAAAAAGCGCAGGAAAGATATGACCTACCCAATCGCCACCCGCCATTACTAATATCGTTGGACGTTTAGACACTACTTACGCCCTCCTTTTGCGGTTGCTTGGATTGACTGCAACCGTAATTCATGATCAATGCGAATTAATACCACTATCGCCAACGTCATGACAATCATTGAACTTCCACCATAACTAATCAACGGCATGGTTAATCCTTTAGTCGGGAATATTCCCGCACTTGCACCAACATTAACTGCCGCTTGAAAGCTCATCCAAATACCAATGGCATAAGCGAAGAAACCTTCGAAATACTTTTCTTTTTCTAATGCTCTTTTGCCTAACAACAATGCTTTGATCACAAGGGTTAAACAAAGGCCTAATAAAAACACAATACCAATAAAACCAAATTCTTCACCAACAACCGCCATAACAAAATCCGTATGAGCCTCTGGTAAATAATCGAGTTTTTGTACGCTGTTACCTAAACCTTGACCAAAAAATTCGCCACGGCTATACGCCATTAACGATTGTGTTAATTGATAACCACTACCAAATTCATCCTGCCAAGGATCTAAAAACGACGTAACCCTGCGTAAACGGTACGGTTCAAAGATAACCAACATTACAAATGCGCTCAAAACTACAGCAACAATAGCAAAAAATTGCCATAACTTTGCACCGGCTAAAAATAGTAAACCAAGGGCCGTTGCCCCCATTACAATTACCGTGCCTAGATCAGGCTCTAATAATAACAAAACTGCTAGCAAAAATAACACTAATAATGGTTTAAAAAAGCCTTTAAAGTTATCCATCACTTCATCTCGACGCCTTACTAGGTAAGCTGACAAATAACAGAAGAAGAAAAGCTTGGCTGGCTCAGCGGCTTGAATGTTAATTGGCCCCACCATGATCCAACGTGTGGAACCATTTACCGTACGACCAATGATGAGAACTGCGACCAACAAAAACATCGCTAACAGCAATAAAACCCAGCTCGATTTTTGCCAATGATGCATTTCCACTCTAAGTGCTATAGCAGCAATAAATAAGCTCATCACAATGTAAATGGCATGGCGAATAACAAAGTGGAAAGGATTATTAAATAACTTTTCACCAATTGGCATTGAAGAACTTGCGACCATGATCAATCCAATCAGGTACATAGCTAGTGCAATAACGATAAAACCACGATCAAAGGTTACTTGGTTTTTTGCTGTTTGACTTTCAAAAAGCCAAGAAGGTAACTCAGGAAGCCTAACCGAAGGCATTGAAATAGCCATTAGCTTGCCTCCCTGATTGCTTCAATAAACATATCGCCGCGCTGCATATAATTGTTAAACATGTCTATGCTGGCACATGCTGGCGACAGTAAAACCATATCACCCGTATTTGCCAGTTTACGACTCGCTGTGACAGCTTCTTGTAATGTAGCGACTTGAATACTATCAGCTTTTAATGCCGCTATTTGCGGACCATCTTTGCCTAAAGTTACTAGATGGTCTACATGAGCAAGTGCAGGTTTTAATTCATTAAAGTTAGCACCTTTGCCATCACCACCAGCAATAAGAATTAATTTATGGTGGCTACTCGCCAGGCCATCGATAGCCGCTAAAGTTGCACCAATATTGGTTGCTTTCGAGTCATTAACCCAAACGATGTCATCACCACTGTCGACTTGTTTGCAACGGTGATCTAGTCCTTCAAAAGAGGCTAAACCTTTAACCATTTTATCTATAGGCCAACCAGCACAGTAACCTAATGCTAATGCTGCTAGACAATTTAACTCGTTGTGTTTACCAACTATTGGTAGCTGATTACAAGCGACTAAACTTGTATCGCCAAAACACAAATAGCGAATACCTGCAACATCAGCAATACCAAAGTGCCCTTCATCAGGATTATCTAATCCAAAACTAACATCCGTTGTAAATTGAGTTATAGGTTGCGATAAATCTTGCTCGCGTGTTATTACTCTACGTTTACTTTGACTGAAAATTTTATGCTTGATTTGTGCATAATTTTCAATGGTTTGATGTCTGTCTAAATGGTCATCGCTGATATTTAAAATTGTTGCAGCGACTGCCTGCATTGAAGTCATAGTTTCAAGTTGAAAACTAGACAATTCCAGAATGACAAAATCTTTCGCTTCATTTACCACATCTAGTACCGGCAAGCCGATATTACCGGCAAGAGCGGCATCTAGTTCACAATACTCAGCTAAATGGGCAAGTATTGAAACAACGGTTGATTTTCCGTTTGAGCCTGTAACAGCAATAACCTTGCAGTTACTTAACTGACAAAACAACTCAACATCGCCAATTAATTCGCTTCCCGCTTTACGGTTGTTCACTATTTCAGGCAAGTTAATATCAACACCGGGGCTGGCGATAATTAAATCGGCATTAGCAATTGCATCAACATCCCAACAACCACTAATCAGTTGTATCTTGTTATTTAATTGCTTTAACCTTGCTACACCGGGTGGTTTTTGACGAGAATCGTTAACAACAAAATCAACATTTTGTGATGTCAAAAAACGCGCACAAGATAACCCTGTGGCGCCTAAGCCAAGCACTAATATGTTTTTATCTTGCAGTAACGCCAATGTTGTCATTTAACGGTTAAAACCTTTTATTTTTTTAGTCATTGTTATCTTAACTTCAGTGTTGCTAAACCAATTAACACTAATACGACGGATATGATCCAAAAACGTACAATTACCCGCGGCTCCGGCCAACCCTTTAATTCATAATGATGATGAATAGGCGCCATTCTAAAGATTCGTTTTGCTCTTAATTTATATGAGCCTACTTGTAAAATTACCGACAGAGTTTCTACTACGAAAATGCCCCCCATAATAAACAACACTAATTCTTGTTTTACTAATACTGCAATAACACCAAGTAATGCGCCTAAAGCCAACGAGCCAACATCGCCCATAAATACTTGCGCTGGGTAGGTGTTAAACCACAAGAAGCCTAATCCTGCACCAACGATTGAAGTACACACCACAACGATTTCACTCACTTCACGAATGTGCGGTAAATTCAAATAGGCAGAAAAGTTTATGTTACCGGTAACGTAAGCAAATACTGCAAATGCTCCAGCTACTAAAATCGTTGGCACAATTGCTAAGCCATCTAACCCATCGGTTAAGTTAACCGCATTTGAAGTACCAACAATTACGAAATAGGTAAATACGATATAAAACAAACCAAGTTGCGGCATCACTTCTTTCACAAAAGGAATTAGCAAGGTGGTATCCGCCGGTGCAGAAAGAGAATATAGGTAAATAGCGGTACCTAAACCGGCTACGGTTTGCCAAAAGTACTTCCAGCGGGCAATTAAGCCATTAGCATCTTTTCGAACCACTTTACGGTAGTCATCAACAAAGCCTATTAAGCCAAAGCTTACGGTCACAAATATAATTATTTGCACATAACTATTGGTTAAGTCGGTCCATAATAAAATACTTAATAAAATCGTTCCTAAAATCAGAATCCCGCCCATTGTTGGCGTGCCAGATTTTGATAAATGGCTTTCAGGACCATCGTCACGGACAGTTTGGCCGATTAGCATTTTTTGCAAATAGCGAATTAACTTCGGCCCTAAATATAACGACGCAATCAGCGCGGTTAACGTGGCACAAATAGCTCTAAAGGTTAAATATTGAAATACATTAAACCCAGAATAAAACTCAGTAAGATACTGACCTAACCAAACTAACATGGTGAAACCTCATTTTTCGTTGACTTTTCGCGCCAATCTTTTATGTCTTTAACCACTAATTCCATGCGGGCACTACGTGACCCTTTAACTAATACGGTAATTGCCTGATCTTCCTGTGCTAATAAATTTGCTAAATGTTCAACTAACAATTCTCTCGATGAAAAGTGTCGACCATCTTGTTCAAATACAGAAGATGTACTTTGACTTAGTACACCTAAAGTTAAAATATTGTCGATGTGCTGCTCTAAAGCATGCTCACCTATTTCTTGATGATAAGTACGTGCATCTTCACCAAGTTCGGCCATATCACCCAAGACCAAAATACTTCTTCCAGAGTAACTCGCTAATAACTCTACTGCCGCTTTTGTCGATTCAACGTTAGCGTTATAGGTATCGTCAATTAGGGTGAAATCATCAGGTAAGTTGATTAAATTTAACCGACCTTTTACTGGCGCCATATCACGTAAGCCAAGTTTTATATCTGTAAGCGTAGCGCCAAACTCCAGTGCTACGGTAGCAGCAGCAACAGCATTACAAACATTATGTCTACCTGGCACTGGTACTTCTATATCGATATTTCCCTTATGTGTATTTAAGGTGAAACTAGTACAACCCTTGGTATTCATTCGAATATCAGTACAGTACGCATCAGCTGGGCTAATGCACGAAAATTTACGAACATTTTTGCCTTCTAAACGCCACTGCCATTTATGCGCGTATGGAGTATCTTGGTTATACAAAGCAACGCCTTGTTCACCTAAACCTTCAAAAATTTCGCCTTTTGCCCGGGCTACACCACACAAATCGCCAAAGCCTTCTAAGTGGGCAGCGGCAATGTTATTAATGACCGCAACATCAGGTTTAGTTAACCCTGTGGTATAGGCTATTTCACCAATATGATTAGCGCCAAGTTCGATAACGGCATATTCATGTTGCGTCTCTAAGCGTAATAAAGTTAATGGCACGCCAATTTCATTATTGAAATTCCCATTGGTCGCAAGTACCGTGCCTAAGCGAGATAGAATTGCCGCAACCATTTCTTTTACAGTGGTTTTTCCGCTACTACCAGTTATAGCAACAGTTTTAGGTGCAACTTGGGCTTTTACATATGCAGCTAGTTCACCTAGAGCTTTATAACAATCGCTAACAACAATTTGTGGTAGAGCTACATCTTGCTTTTCTACCACTAACGCGGCAACACAACCTATAGATGCGGCTTGCTCAACAAAACGATGACCGTCAAAATTAGGACCTTTTAAGGCGATAAACAAATCGCCTTGCTGCAATTGTCTTGAATCAGAACAGACACTTTCAACGATGATTTTATCGTGATTATTAACTATTTTACCGTCAACTACGCTAGCTATTTCAGTTAAGGATAATGGGATCATGATTTTGCCCTTCCTTGGTAGAATTGGCGTACAACTTCCCGTTCATGGTATGCAATAGTTTCATCGCCAATAATTAAATAGTCTTCATGGCCTTTACCTGCACATAGAACCATGTCGTTTTCTTTAGCACGGCTTAATGCAGAAATAACCGCTTGTTGTCTATCAATAATAACGTCTACTTTGTTAATGGCTTTGATGCCCTGTTTAATATCAGCAGCAATTTGCGACGGCTCTTCACTTCTAGGGTTATCATTAGTCAATACAATATGATCCGCGTATTGCTCGGCAATACTTCCCATCATTGGCCGTTTGCCTTTATCTCTGTCACCACCACAGCCAAAAACCAACCAAAGTTCGCCCTGACAATGTGCTTTAGCCGATTCTAATGCTTTTTCTAAACCATCAGGCGTATGAGCATAATCAACTACAGCTGTCGCTTTTCCTGTTGCCCCGTATGTTTCCATTCGCCCGGTTACTGGCACAAGATGCTCGGTGCATTTAGTAATATCGGTAAGTTCGATACCTTTTACTAACAATACCGCCATTGCCGCTAATAAATTGGCAACATTAAACTCGCCTAATAGCGCACTGTTTATTTCACAGTTGCCCCAGCTAGACGTTAATTTAAAGCTGACGCCTTGGTTATGACAAACAATGTTAGTAGCTAATAAAAACTCATTATTTTCTAATAAGTGCTTATTTGCTTCATTAACGCTATACATTACCTGTCGATTTTCATCCGGTAACTCGCCAAGCCATGACTGACAGTATTGGTCATCAACATTCAATACCAACACCTGCTCTGCTGAGCCTAGAAACAATCGTTTTTTTACATCGGCATAAGTGCCCATGTCACCGTGGTAATCAAGATGATCTCGACTTAAATTAGTGAACACTGCAATATCAACCATATTGGCATCAACACGGTTCTGACTTAAGGCATGTGACGACACTTCCATTGCAACATTTTCAATTTTATTAAAACTGAATTTCGCTAATAACTGCTGTAATTTAGTTGGCCCAGGGGTGGTATTATTTATTTTTTCTAAGCTATCTAATGTACCTGCACCTAAGGTGCCAATAATAGCTGATTTATGATTGTTTTTTGTGAACAATTGTGCGAGCAACTGACAACAGCTAGTTTTACCATTAGTGCCGGTAACACCAATTAAACTCATATTTTTAAACGGCTTATCGTAGTAGTAAGCGCTAACCAAGGAGAGTTGTTTATCAAACTCAAAAAAGTTAACAACTGTAGCCGTATTGCCCTGCTCGGTTACACTATTTAAAGTGCCGTGTTCACTACTGTTCTGACATTGAGCAATTACTAAACAGGCGCCTTTTGCTACTGCTGAATTTATATACTCGTTACCAGCAGAAAGAGTACCTGTTACTGCCGCAAAAATGTCACCTGGTTCAACAAACCTAGAGTCATTAACCAGATGCTTAGTTTCGATATTATCAATAGTGATATCAAATTCAGCTAACGCTTTAGCAATTGAAAAAGTAGCAAAATGGTTAGCTGAAAAATCAAGCATCATTTGCTCCTTTTTGTTTATCACTAAATGTCTTACTCCAACGACTAATTTGCGTTTCGTCATCAGGAGCAATGTTTAAATACTGTAATGAACCAGCCATAATTCTTGAGAATACCGGCGCAGCAACTTCACCGCCATGGTACAAATCACCGCCAGGTTCATTGATAACCACAACAATGGCAAGGCGAGGATCAGATACTGGCGCAACCCCGGCAAATAAACCTACATAGTCATTTCCATAACCACCGCCGGCAGCTGCTTTTATCGCGGTACCAGTTTTCCCGGCAACTCGGTAACCTTCAACTTTAGCTTTTTTACCACCACCTTCGGTGACTACTTTTTCAAGCATTTCTAAAACAGCTTTGGTATTTATCGCATCAAGTACTTGTTCACCTTCATTAAAGCTAGGGTCTTTTAAAACTGTTAATGGCATTTTCATACCGCCATTGCCTATAGCAGAATAAAATCTAACTAACTGCAAAGGCGTAATCGCTAAACCGTAACCCCAAGACAATGTTGCCAATTCAAATTTTGACCAACGGCTTCGGTCAGATAACATGCCAGAGCTTTCACCAACAAGCCCTGTACCTGTATCTTCAGAGAAACCCATTTCAAAAAACTTGCCTAATAGGAAGTCTTTCGGTACATCAAGAGCCAGCTTTGTTGTGCCCATGTTTGATGATTTTTTAAGGATTTCGGTCAGAGTTAATTTGCCATAGTTACGTGGATCTGAAACTCTACGACCACCGATACGCATTGAACCTGGAGACGTATTAATTACTGTGTCAGCCTCTGCTGAACCGAACTCTAATGCCGTTAATACAGTTAACGGTTTCATTGTAGAGCCTGGTTCAAAAATATCGGTTATAGCGCGGTTACGAAAGCGATGTGTAGCGGTGCCCTTGCGATTATTTGGGTTATACGAAGGACCATTCACCATAGCTAAAATTTCGCCGGTTTTAACATCAACCACCACTACCGAACCGGAAGTCGCTTTAAACGATTTCACTGCCGATTTTAACTCACGATATGCTAACGCTTGAATTCTTTGGTCGATAGACAATACGACATTTTGTGGGTCAGTCGCGTCCAAATTTTCAAGAATTTCAATTTTTCTGCCTTTCGCATCTTTTATATATTTTTTCTTGCCTGCTTCACCAGTTAAGCGATCGTTATATAAACGTTCTAAACCTTCAATACCTTTGTCATCAACATTGGTAAAACCAACCAAATGTGCACTGATTTCACCGGCAGGGTAAAAACGTTTCGATTCTTTTCTTAAATAAATACCCGGTATTTTCAGTTCGCGTACATAGCCCGCCATTGATGGCGATACTTGCCTAGCGAGGTAAACAAAACGCCTTTTAGGGTTAGTTCCAATACGAGATTTTAATTTGTCTACATCTTTATTAAGTACTTGGGCAAGCGCTTTCCAGCGACGGTTCATGTCTAAACCGTTCTGTTCAATCACAATTTTAGGATCGGCGTAAATAGTTTGCACAGGTACAGAAATAGCTAGTTCAATACCATTTCGGTCAACAATAGCACCGCGATGGGTATCATTAAGCATGTTACGATGGATGCGATTATCGCCTTTTGCAATTAACGAGCCTGGCTCGATAACTTGAATGTAAGCCGCGCGGGCAACCAAACCGGTATACACTAAACAAATCAAACCCAAGACAACATAAAACCGCCACGCGATGGTGGTCGGTTTGTAGTTATCTTGATTGCGTTTAGCTTTTTTAACCGTCATGGTATCTTTATTATTATTTCATTTGTTGGTTTCGGCCGATGCATATGCAGCATTTTGTCGGCCTTGTATTCAATTTCACTATGTTCTGCTAAAGAGTTTTGCTCTAATTGCAGGTTACGCCATTCAATATCTAACTCATCTCTTTCGGTATAAAGTCGTTCTACTGCAATCGTTGTTTGCCTATTTAAATGAGTTAAATAGATCACCGAAAACGCAGAAAGCAGCACCAACAACACTAAGCTATAGGTACCGCCAAATCGACGTATGTCTTGCCAAATTTCTTGGGTTAAAACAAATTTACCCAACGCCATTTTTATTCCTTGGCCAAACGTACCGCTACTCGCAAAACTGAACTGCGCGAACGTACATTATCGCTGACTTCAGTTTTACTTGGTTTAAGCTTTTTACCTACCAAGGCAAGTTTTTTGCCTTTTTGAATTTCTACTTCTGGAATTGGCATACCACGAGGTACTTTTTTACCTGTGCTGTGCTTTTTCATAAATTGCTTTACTAATCGGTCTTCTAGCGAGTGAAAACTAATGACCACTAAGCGACCACCTTCTTGTAATACATCTAACGCGGCAACTAATACGTTTTCAATTTGTTCAAGCTCTGAATTGATATACATACGAATAGCTTGAAAACTGCGAGTTGCGGGGTGTTTTTTAATTTCACGTTGCGGCGCGGCTACTTTAATAATCTTTGCTAACTGGCTGGTGGTAGTTAATTCTTCTTCTTCACGGGCATCTACAATGGCATTGGCAATACGCCAAGCGTGCTTTTCTTCACCGAAAGTTCTTAACACCCAGGTAATATCTTCAACATCAGCATGCATTAACCACTCGCTAGCCGTTTGACCTTTAGTGGTATCCATACGCATATCTAAAGGACCGTCTTTCATAAAACTAAAGCCACGGCTGGCATCATCAAGTTGCGGCGATGACACACCTAAATCTAATAAAATACCGTCGACTTTATCGGTTATATCTAAGTCGTTTGCAATATCAGCTAAATTAGAAAAACCGTTATGCACTATTGAAAAGCGGGGGTCGTCAGCAAATCTTTGCGCAGACTCTATTGCTGACGGATCCCTGTCGACCGCTATCAATCGGCCATTATCACCTAAGGTGTTCAGGATCAAACCTGAATGACCGCCCCGGCCAAAGGTACAGTCAATATAAGTACCGTCTGGTTTTATAGCTAAACCATCAACGGACTCTTGTAATAAAACTGAAATGTGTGAAAATTCTGTCGTCATATGTTTTCTTATAATGAAAAATCTTGTAATCGTTCAGTTAATTCCAATGCACCAGATTGAATATCATCAATGCCAGTTTGCATTTCTGTTTGCCAATCAGCTTCATTCCAAATTTCAAACTTATTAAATAAACCAACCAACATTACATTCTTGTCTAAATTGGCATGTTGACGAAGTACGCCGTTTAACAATAAACGACCATTTTTGTCGAGCTCACATTCGGTAGCGTTACCAAGTAAAATTCGTTTAATGGCTCGTTCACTTTTATTCATGTCTGATAAACGGCTTAATTTCAGCTCTAATTCTTCCCATTCGGGCAAAGGGTAAAGTAGTAAGCAACGATTTTCTGTATGCAGAGTGCAGATCATTTTACCGTCGAAATCAGCATACAAAGTCTCACGATACTTGGTTGGTATCGTGATACGATTCTTGCTGTCTAAGGTTATGTTGCTTGCGCCTCTAAACATAATATTTGCTTCTATCTGGATCTTGTTATTAAGCTGTGCATTTTTTAAACAATAGCCTAAAGATCCACATTTCTCCACTTTTTCCCACTTCTATACAGTTTAGTGATAACAGTCAACGGTTGTCAAGTAAAGAAATGGCAATAAAATGCGGCCAGAGATCTATAAAAAATAAGGGATAGCGCTAAGTTGCTTATTATGTGGAACTTTGTGGAACCTATGGGTAAATATATCCCAATAATTAAATTAAAACGGGGATAAATAACGACAAAAATGTCGAATAACTGTGGCGAAGTGGATTTTTTGTTTTAATTTTCGCTAATTACTGTCTAAGCCATAACAAAAACCTATCAAAGAGTTATTGTAAGTATGTATAATTACAACAATAATAAGCTCAATTAAATCACTTTTCAGTAATACAAAAAGATTAGGTATAAACATGACCACTCGTAAACAATTAGCTAACGCTATTCGCGTTTTATCTATGGACGCCGTTCAACAAGCAAACTCAGGTCATCCTGGGGCACCAATGGGTATGGCAGATATTGCCGAGGTGTTATGGAATGATTTTTTAAAACATAATCCAGAAAATCCTAATTGGCCTGACCGAGACCGATTTATTTTATCGAACGGTCATGGCTCTATGTTGATCTATTCTTTATTGCATTTATCTGGTTATGAATTACCTATTGAAGAAATTAAAAACTTCCGCCAATTACATTCAAAAACACCTGGCCATCCTGAATACGGTTATACACCTGGTGTTGAAACGACTACAGGTCCTTTAGGCGCAGGCATTTCAAATGCTGTCGGAATGGCAATAGCTGAAAAAACTTTAGCCGCACAATTCAATAAACCTGGTCATGATATTGTCGATCATTTCACTTATTGCTTTTTAGGCGATGGTTGTTTAATGGAAGGCATCTCTCATGAAGCAAGCTCATTAGCCGGTACTTTAGGCTTAGGCAAGTTGATTGCCTTTTGGGATGATAATGGTATTTCAATAGATGGCAAAGTTGAAGGTTGGTTTACTGATAACACCCCTGCCCGTTTTGAAGCCTACGGCTGGCATGTGATTAGTGATGTAGATGGTCACGATCCAGTTGCCATTAGTAATGCTATAAAAGCAGCACAAGCTGAAACAAGTAAACCAACGATGATTTGTTGTAAAACAGTAATTGGTTTTGGCTCTCCAAACAAATCAGGTAGCCACGATTGTCACGGCGCACCACTTGGTCATGATGAAGTCGCCGCAGTTCGAGAATTTTTAAACTGGGAAGAAAAAGAATCATTTGTTGTTCCTGATGAAGTTTATGCAGGTTGGGATAAAAAACAACAAGGTGTTGATCGCCAAGCTCAATGGGAAGAAGCATTTGTTGAATATAAAAATGCACATCCTGAACTAGCTAGTGAATTTGAACGCCGTGTAATTACTAAAGAATTACCAGCTAACTTTGCTGAAAAAGCCGATGAATTTATACAAGCCAGCCAAGCAAGCATGGCGAATATTGCCTCACGTAAAGCGTCGCAAAATTCGATTGAAGCATTCGCGCCTTTACTACCAGAGTTATTAGGTGGCTCTGCCGATTTAGCCGGTTCTAACTTAACCTTGTGGTCAGGTTCAAAAGGTATTAGTAGCGACGATGCATCGGGTAACTACTTATTTTATGGTGTTCGTGAATTTGGTATGAGTGGCATAATGAATGGTATCTCATTACATGATGGCTTCATTAACTACGGCGCTACTTTCTTAATGTTTATGGAATATGCACGTAATGCGGTTCGTATGTCTGCGCTTATGGGCATTCAAAACATTTTTGTTTATACACATGATTCAATTGGTCAAGGTGAAGATGGTCCAACCCATCAACCAATTGAGCAAGTACCTAATTTACGCCTAACGCCTAATATGACGACATGGCGCCCATGTGATGCCACTGAAAGTGCCGTTGCTTGGAAAGCTGCAATCATGAATCAGGATGCTCCTTCTGCATTAGTTTTCTCTCGCCAAGGTTTAACACATCAAGTGCGCAGCCCTGAGCAAGTTGAAAACATTTCTAAAGGTGGTTACATCTTACAAGATTGTGTTGGCACACCGGATGCAATTTTAATCGCAACTGGCTCTGAAATGGCTATTACAATTGCTGCCGCTAACAAGCTAACAGAACAAGGCCATAAGATACGTGTTGTTTCTATGCCAAGTACCAATATTTTTGATGCTCAAGATGATGATTATCAAGAATCAGTATTACCAGGCTCTGTTGACAATATTGTTGCGGTAGAAGCGGCTCATAAAGATTTTTGGTATAAATATGTTGGCCGTAAAGGTGCCGTAATTGGCATGGACACGTTCGGTGAATCTGCGCCAGGTAATGTATTACTTGAACACTTTGGCTTTACTAGCGACAACATAGTAAATACAACGTTATCACTTTTGAACAAATAGGACTTCAATAAATGTCGGCAAGAACCAATTTACCTAGTTGGAAGTTTTTAAAAGAGCATGCGATAAGCATGAAACAACATCACATGAAAGATCTGTTTCAAAATAGTGATTATCGCTTTAATGATTTCAACTTGAAGTTGCCGGCATTTTTGTTCGACTATTCAAAAAACCTGATTACTAAAGAAACAATGGCCGGTTTATTCACCTTAGCAAGAGATTGTGATCTTGAGCAATGGCGTGAAAAAATGTTCAAAGGCGATCGTATTAATAGCACCGAAGATCGCAGTGTTTTGCATGTGGCTTTAAGGGATCGTTCCGGTACACCGTTAATTGTTGATGGTGAAAACTTAACCGAGAAAGTAAATAAAGCTCTTGAGCAAATTAATATTTTCTCTGAAAAAGTACGTACCGGACAATGGAAAGGCTATTCAGGTAAGCGTATTAAAGATGTAGTGAATATTGGCGTTGGTGGTTCAAACCTTGGTCCACAAATGGTCACTGAAGCACTTAAGCACTACAGCGATAATAGTGTTCGAGTGCATTATGTATCTAATGTTGATGGCACTCAAATCGCCGATATATTAAGACCGTTAGACCCTGAAAATACTTTATTTATTGTTTCAAGTAAAACCTTTACTACCACTGAAACCATGACTAATGCCCAAACCGCGATGAAATGGTTAGTTACTTCAGCGTTTGATGAATCGGCCATTGGTAAACACTTTGTCGCTGTTTCTTCAAACAAAGTAAACGCGTGTGAATTCGGTATTAAAGCAGAAAATATCTTTGATATGTGGGATTGGGTTGGCGGCCGCTTTTCTTTATGGTCAGCAATTGGTTTACCTATTGCAATCGACCTTGGCTTTGACAAGTTTATTGAACTACTTGAAGGCGCTCATGAAATGGATATGCATTTTAAAAATGCACCATTAGAGCAAAACGCGCCAGTGATTATGGCACTATTAAGTGTGTGGAATTGCACATTTTTAGGCTCTCAATCACAAGCAATTTTACCTTATGACCAACCGCTGCATAAACTCACCGCGTATTTGCAACAAGCAGAGATGGAAAGCAATGGTAAGTCCGTAAACTGGCAAGGCCAAGAGGTAGACTACGCTACTGTACCGTCTATTTGGGGCGAAATTGGTATTAATGGCCAACATGCTTTTTATCAGTACTTACACCAGAGCAATAATGTAGTACCCGCTGATTTTATTGGCTCAGTTGAATCGGTAACTCCTGTACAAGGCCATCACGATACATTAATGGCTAACTTTTTTGCACAAACTGAAGCGCTGATGAGCGGTGTTAATGAACAACAAGTACGTGAAGATTTAAAAGCTAAAGGTCGTACGCAAGAATACATAGATAAAGTGGCTCCACATAAGGTGCATAAGGGAAACCGTCCTACCAACACTATTTTATTAGATAGAATTGAACCTAAATCATTAGGTAGCTTGATTGCTTTGTACGAAAATAAAATATTTAGCCAAGGTATAATCTTAGAAATTTGTTCATTTGATCAATGGGGTGTTGAATTAGGCAAAGGCTTAGCGAACCGTATTTATGATGAAATAAAAGCTGAAAGTTTAGTAGCCAATCATGATAGTTCAACTCGTGAACTTATTAATTATTATAAAGTTATCAAAGCTAAAAAATAATCATTCCGGAAATATTAAATAAGCACAGATACAATACTGTGCTTCTTTATTTTTATGGCTTTGAAAAATAAAATACATTTCTGATTAATTTATTTAAGTTGCTGCTATGATTAACTTAATTAGTTAATTTTATTTAAATTAGAAGTTATTCTTTATGTTTAGCCAATCGCTCATTGCTTCCATTATATTGCTTATTGCACTGCTTGTTTTTGTTATAAAAAAAATACGTTCACAAACACAACAAGACATAGCAGACTTACTAGGCAACAAGAAGTCAAAACAATTAGTGGTAGGTGCTGTAGGGATTTTTTTACTGATCATTTCAGTCATTGTTGTTTATGGTCTAGATAAAATTAACCAGCAAATTAAGGAACAAGCTGTTGCTTCTCTCGAAACAGTTGTTGTAACTACAAATTCATCGCTAGATGCATGGCATGAAGGCCACATCGCTGCACTACATGTATTTACCGAGAACGAAGAAAATATCACTCTTGCCGAAAAACTTATTAACTCTCCAAAAGCAACTTTAAAAGACAATCCGCATTTAGATAAATTACGAGATAATTACAATGCTTTGCCGGAAGAATATAAACACGTTGGCTTCTTTATTATTTCCAAAGATTTTGCAAATTTCGGCTCATCAAGAGATAAAAACTTAGGCGAATTAAATCTAATCTACCAACAAAAGCCCGACCTTTTAGCAAAAGCATTTAGTGGCGAAACGGTTGTTATTCCACCAATCATTAGTGATATTTCATTACACAAACTACAAAAAGGTTTAGGCTCACATAACACTACAATGTTTATTGTTGGCCCACTAATAAATAAGCAAGGTGAAGTATTTTCGGTCTTTGCCATACGAATTAACCCATATAAAGAATTATTTAGAATTGCAGCAAGTGGCCGAGTAGGAAAATCTGGTGAAACCTATTTTGTAAATGATCAGGGGTTATTAGTTTCTGCCAGCCGCTTTGAAAAACAACTGGCTAAAATAGGTTTATTAAAAGGTGGTCAGTCAAGTATTTTGAGTATAGAACTACGAGATCCTGGTTACAAACTCACTATAGATTCACCCTATTCAAATGATACTAGCACAAGGCCGTTAACATTAAGTGCTGAACAAGTTATCAGTAAACAGCAAGGGCAAAATAGTGCTGGCTATCGAGATTACCGAGGTCAAGATGTTATGGGAGCTTGGCAATGGAATGAAGGTCTAGGCTTTGGCATTATTTCAGAAATAGATCTTGCGGAAGTACAAGCGGGGTATAACGAGCTGCGCTATACCATTGCGGCAGTGTTACTCACAATAATTGTTTTAACGTTATTGTTGGCTAATATTGCAGCCAACATTGTAAAACGCATAAACAATCGTTTAATTAAAGCTAATTCAGACCTTGAAGGCCGAGTAATAGAGCGCACCAAAGAATTGTCTGATCGAGAAAGTCGTTTATGGGATTTATATCAAAATTCTCCTGTTGCCCATGCCACCGTACTGCACAATGGCAAGTTCAGCAAACACAACAAAGTATTTGCAAAATTAACCGGTTACAGAAAAGAGCAATTTGATGAATTACATTGGCAAGACTTGTTGCCTGCAGATGATGGCGCTAAAGAAGGATTAAACATTTTTCAAGCCGGTTGTGATGGCACTACTGGTAACGACGTAAATATCACCATAATTAACGCCGAAGGCAAAGAATTAAAGATTGCCGCCTCTGCCGTACCAGATACTAATAATGAAGAAGTTCGGTTTTCTCTAGTAGATGTTACTGAACGAGAGGAAGCATTAATTAAAATATCTGAAAATGAAAACCAATTTCGCTCTATGGTATCTAACTTGGCCGGCGCGGTATTTCGTTATGAACTTTTTGAAAATTGGCGAGAGCACAGCCCGTTATTATATATTACCGATAAAATAAAGGTGATCACTGGCTTTGATCCTGATGATTTCTTAGGAGACAATCCAACCAGAGCTATAAGCTCAATCTCACATCCAGAAGACTGGCTTGAAGTAGATAAACAGATAGAGTCATCAATTAACAGTGGTAAACCGTTTTCTACAACATTCAGGCTTTATGATAATCATAAAAACGTCCATATTGTTCAACTTCGCGCTACAACTCTTACAGATGTTAAGGCAAATAGAAGTTACTTTGATGGCTCAATTGTAGATATAACAGAACAAGAGCAACTTAAAGCCGAATTAAAAGACAGTGAAATTCGATTCAAAACAATTCTAGAAAGTGTTGGTGATGGCATTATAGTTATTGACCAAGAAGGAATTGTGCAAGAGTTCAGCCCTGCAGCTGAACGCATATTTGGCTATCAAGTGAATGAAGTTATTGGCCAAAACATCAACATGCTGCAGCCCGAAAATATTGCCATAAAACATGATGATATTCTTCAAGGTTATAATGCGAAAAAATCATCAACTGTTGTTGATCAAATACGAGAGGTTAACGGCAAGCGCAAAAATGGTGAAATTTTCCCAATGGATTTATCTGTTAAAGCCGGAATTTTAGGCGAACAAAAAGTTTTTATTGGAGTTATTCGAGACATTACCGAACGCCATCAACAAGAACAACTATTAAAAGAAAGTGAAGAACGATTAGATGCTGCAACTTACGGTGCTCGCATCGGTTTATGGGAGTTTTTCCCGGAAAAAGTTAATGCTCGAGTTAATACTATGTGGGCTACCATGCTAGGTTATGCGCCTAATGAAATCATGGAAGAGGATAAAAAATGGTCGTTCGTTAAAGGCGGCTTAAAAACCTGGCGAGAGCTTGTTCATCCTGATGACCGTGAAAAAGCAGAGCAATACATGCGAGAATATATTACCTCTGATAACCAAGAATTCAAGCATGAACTCCGCATTCGCTGTAAAGATGGTCAATATAAGTGGATATTGGATATTGGTCGTACTACAGAAACTAACGAACAGGGCGTTCCAACCCGCATTTCTGGTGTACATATTGATATTACTGAACGTAAGAGATTAGAACTTGATTATGAGCAAGCAAAACAAATTGCCGAGGATGCCAACAAGGCTAAATCTGACTTTTTAGCTAATATGTCTCACGAAATTCGTACACCAATGAATGCCATCATCGGCATGTCCCATCTTGCTTTAGAAACAGAACTCGATAGAAAACAACGTAATTATATTGATAAGGTGCACCGCAGTGCTGAATCATTGCTGGGTATTATTAATGACATCTTAGATTTTTCTAAAATAGAAGCCGGAAAATTAGATATTGAGAACATCAATTTTAATTTAGGGGATGTACTTGAAAACCTCACTAACTTTGTCAGCATTAAAGCAGAAGAAAAACAGTTAGAATTATTATTTGATATTGAAGCGGGCTTGCCTATGAACCTTAAAGGTGACCCGTTGCGCTTAACTCAAATTTTAATCAACCTTGCGAATAATGCAGTTAAATTCACATCTGAAGGGGAAGTTGTTCTTAATATCACTAATCAGTTTGTTAATGAACAATACGTTGAATTGAAGTTTTCCGTTGAGGACACCGGTATAGGTATGACCGAAGAGCAACAATCCAAGTTATTTCAACCATTCACCCAAGCTGATGCCTCAACAACAAGAAAGCATGGTGGTACAGGTTTAGGTCTAGCCATTTCTAAAAAGCTAGTTCGCTTAATGGGTGGTAAAATTTCACTTGCAAGTGAGATTGGCAAAGGTAGTACATTTTCATTTGCGATAACATTCAATCGTCAACAAGAAAGTACTATAAAGGAACTGATCCCAGCGAAGCAAGTTAATCGAGTGTTAGTTGTTGATGATAACGCTCACGCTAGGGAGATATTTTCTAAAATGGTAGCATCGTTAGGTTATGAAGTTGTAACTGCGGAAAATGCAGCTAAGGGCCTCGAACGACTTAAAGATTCTGACTTGCATAAACCATTCGAATTGGTATTGATGGACTGGCAAATGCCAACTATGGATGGCGTTGAAGCCATCACGATAATTGAAAATAAACTCAATTTAAAACATCCTCCGACTATTTTCATGGTGACAGCTTATGGCCGTGAAGAATTGAAGATGCAAACAGACGGGTTGAATGTAGCAACCATTTTAACTAAACCGGTGACTACTTCGTCGTTAAATGATGCAATTGTAGATTCTTTGGGTGCTATACATTCGGATAGCAAAATTATTAACTCTCGCCGAGATAAATCTAAAGATGCCATTAGTTTATTGCAAGGCGCAGAAATTTTAGCCGTTGAAGACAATGAAGTTAATCAAGAATTGATTGTGGGATTGTTAACCAATAATGGCATTAACTGTAGTATTGCTAACAATGGCTTAGAAGCAATCCAAATGATTGAAAAACAATTTTTTGATGGTGTATTAATGGATTGCCAAATGCCAGTAATGGATGGTTATACGGCAACCCAAAAACTTAGAGAAAATCCTAAATTTTCTAATTTGCCAATTATTGCGATGACCGCAAATGCTATGGCGGGAGATAGAGAAAAAGCATTATCTGCCGGGATGAATGATCATATTCCAAAACCAATTAACGTCGCTTCTATGTTTCAAATTATGGCCAATTGGATTAAGCCTTTAAATCAACAAGTAGAAAATTTAGATGCTCCAATACAGAAAATAACTATTTCTTTGCCTGATTCATTGCAAAGCATTGATATAGATGATGGTTTAACAAGAACAATGGCTGATAAAAAGCTTTATCTAAAACTGTTAGTCAAATTTAGCGAGGGACAACAAAACTTTATAGAACAATTCAATAGTGCTTTAGACGAAAATGATACAGAGTTAACAACTCGTTTAGCACACACATTGAAAGGCCTAGCTGGTAATATTGGTGCTAAACAGCTACTTGAAGCTGCTGAATTACTAGAGGCTCAATCAGCAACTAAACAAGTAACGAGTAGAAGCGTTCAAGATGTTGAAAATAAGCTCGACCAAGTTTTAGCTGAATTAATGCCGATAATCGAAGCAAACCAACATAAACAACCTAAACAACCTATGCAGACAACAAAAACAGACATAGACGTACAACCTATTTTAAGAAAGCTTGCCATTATGCTCATCGATTATGACACTGAAACAGTCGACTTTATCAATGAGCAAGAAGCGAGTTTAAGAACAATTGATTCCAATGGTTGGTTCAAGTCATTACGTTTAGCTATCGAAGGGTATGATTATGATCAAGCAAGCAATTTGGTTAATCAGAAGATCGAGAAGTAACTAACTATACAGAAGACACGACAGCCTTTTACTGATCTTTATCTATGACCAAAGTACTATATATTTTCTTATAATAATGTTCTTTAATAATTGCATTGTTTTAACTCGCCTAAGCTAGCCATACCTGATATGTTGTTTTCTTAAATATTTATTAGTAAGTGGTACGAGGTTTTCCGATGCGCATTGTAGAAATATTATTAGTTGAAGCTCCACACAAGCCTGGTTATATGGCAAAGGTATTAGGTGTAATTGGTGAGTTTGGCGCAACCGTTGAAGGCTTAAACGCAGTTCGGCGACTGGATAAAGATACTATTTGGGAAGTCACTGTCGAATATGATGATTCATTAAGCATCGAGTCATTATTTGAGCAAATCAATTTATTACCAGATACCTTTATTACAGGTAAGTCAGATCGTGTATTTAACCGCCATAAGCAAGGAAAAATACAAACAGTATCACGCATTAGCATCGACTCATTGGAAATTCTCCGTGATGTATATACACCAGGTGTTGCTAGAGTTTGCCAAGCAATACAACATACACCGAGTAAAATAAAAGAATTTACCAATATCCAAAATACTGTCGCAATAGTTACCAATGGCACTGCAATTTTAGGGCTTGGTGACATAGGACCAGAAGCAGGTTTGCCGGTAATGGAAGGTAAGGCTGCAATACTAGCTGAAATAGTTGGTCTATCCGGCGTACCAATTTTAATTAAAGAAAAAGATCCGCTTAAAATTATCGAGGTTGTTGAAGCGATTTCTCCATCTTTTGGTGCAATATTACTGGAAGATATTAAAGCTCCAGAGTGTTTCACCATTGAAGACGAGCTAATAAACCGAGTACCTAAACCAGTATTTCATGACGATCAACACGGCACCGCAATGGTCGTATTGGCGGCTTTATTATCGGCAACTAAACAAATCGATGTAGATTTAAAAGATAAAGTCTTTGGTCAAATAGGCCTAGGCGCTGCCGGTATGGGAATTTGCAATTTACTTTCTGAGTATGGAGTTAAGCAAGTAGTTGGCTGCGATCTAAGTGAAGAAGCTCAGAAAAAATTAAGATCCTTAGGCGGTACACCTATGAGCCTTGATGAGGTAATGAAAACAGCTGATGTTGTTGTTGCCACAACAGGAGTTAAAGGTCTAATAAAACCTGAAATGGTTCGTGAAGGTCAGATCATTATGGCACTAACAAATCCAGATCCGGAAATTGAACCAAATGTTGCCCTTGAAAATGGTGCTCTCTTTGCTACTTGCGGTAAAGTTGTAAATAACATGCTTGCCTTCCCCGGTTTATTTAAAGGTACATTAGATGCGGGGGTTATTAATATAACCCATCAAATGAAAATTGCCGTATCTGAAACGCTATCAAACTTAGCAAGAGATGGTGCTCTAGTACCGGCCTCTTTAAATAAAAATGCTCATAAAAAAGTTGCCGAAGCGGTATATCAAGCCGCAATAAAACAAAAAAATGAGTATCTTTAGCTATTAGTATTTGTTTAAGCATTTAAAAACAAAAAGCCTGACCAACTTTCGTCAATCAGGCTTTCTATAAATTAGTGAGTTGGCCGTATAAGCCGGGTTCTGTTACCTACAGTATAAATACTAAAGGCGACAATCATTCGTCTAGGCTATAAATCGCTCTATAGCTCAAGCAACCTACCCGGTTCCAACGCGAGCCACGCCTAATGGAACCCTATTTGGTCTTGCTCCGGGTGGAGTTTACCCTGCTGCGGACTGTTACCAGCCGCCCGGTGCGCTCTTACCGCACCCTTTCAGCCTTACCTGTGCTACGAATAGCCATCGGCGGTCTTCTCTCTGCTGCACTTGTCGTGGGCTTGCGCCCCCCAGGCGTTACCTGGCACCCTGCTCATTGGAGCCCGGACTTTCCTCCCCTTAATCTGTCTATCGTCAACTTGCGCATCAGATACAACGATTAAGCAGCGATTGTCTGGCCAACTCGGCGGGGATTGTACCTGAAAAACCGGGGTCAGAGTCAAGTTATTATTTAAAAACTTGACTCTGACCTCGGTTTTTCATTTATTTAAGCTCTAATGCGATTTGGTACAAAGCATTTTTCTTTACACCATGTATTTCTGCAGCAATAGCACAGGCCGTTTTAGGCTTCATCTCTGCAAGTAAAAGCTTTAAGGTTTTTATCGCGACTTCAGGGATATCATTAGGATCAATATGCGCGCCTTCAATAATAAGTACCATTTCACCTTTTAATTGATTTGAGTCTTCATTGAGCCAGGCGAGAATGTTTTCAGCAGTGTCTGCATGAATGGTTTCAAAGGTTTTGGTTAACTCTCTGGCAATCACAATTTGGCGTTCGCCACCTAATACATCATTAATATCTTGGACGGTATCTATTGCCCGGCGCGGTGAATCATAAAACACCATAGTTCTTGGTTCACTGGCAAGCTCACTTAACTTTGCTTGACGTGCGCCCGATTTTGACGGCAGAAAGCCTTCAAAAGTGAACCTGTCGGTGGGTAACCCGGCAACCGATAGAGCAGCAATTGCTGCGCACGCACCTGGTACAGGAACTACCGGTAAGTTTTGTTCTCTAAGGTGTCTTACAACATGAAAACCAGGATCTGAAATAAGTGGCGTACCGGCATCAGAAACAAGTGCTATGCTTTTACCTTGCTTGAGTAAATCAGCAATGTATTCCTGGCGTTGACGTTCGTTATGATCGTGTAATGATAATGTTTTATTTTTAATATTGTAGGCTGACAATAGCCTGCCAGTATGGCGCGTATCTTCACAGGCAATAATATCTACTTGGCTAAGTACATCTATTGCTCGTTGACTAAGATCTAGTAAATTGCCGATTGGCGTTGCTACCACATAAAAAGTGCTAGAATTAACAGTGATTTGACTCATAAATATATTGATACCATTTGAACACAGCTATTGCTCAACAGTGAGCATGCGGTTTATTATATACCTGTTGTCATTCACTATAAAACCTTCATTTTGGATAACAGCAAGTATCATACTAATTACATAGACGGACCAATTGCCGGTGATAAAAATAAAGAGTTCAATGAAAAACGTTTCTTTAATACTTTCCTTATCTGTTCTAACGTTATTATACGGCTGTAGTACACCCGTTTCTGATAAAACATCAGGCAAGCAGGTTTCCAAACCGGTAACACCTGAAATAGAAGTTATTGAAGACAGCGAATTATCTGCTCTAGATCTACTATCCGCTGCAAGTAATGAAAGTAATAATCAATCGACTATTTTACTTTTACAGGCCTCAGCCAAATTTATTTATGAACAACAACTTGAACAAGCACTGCACATAAGTATTGAATTAAGTAAGCTAGAACTCACTAAAGGCCAATATAACTATAATCAACTAAATATTGCCGAAGCGTTATTTGAATTAGGTTACACCGATTTAGCAGCTCTTGAGCTTGCTAAAATTGAAACCGACTCACCAGTTAAAAGACAATTATTTTTACAAGCTAACCTAAATGTACAACAAGATTTGCTAGTTGATGGCATTATTAGCTTCTTAGATTATCACCAACAGTTCCCTGTTCAATCTATAGATGAAGCAGCTTATTTATCATCACTATTTAGTAAATTAACTCCTTGGCAAAAGCACGCACTTACAAAACGTAGCGCTACTGATCTCAACGGTTGGTTAGAATACTCTGATATAGTTGCAAATAATGGCTATAAATCCGCTAATTTAAATTCTTCTCTAAAAAAATGGCAAAAAAGCAATAAGCAACACCCAGCCAATTTATTAACTCCAGATCTTATTGCTTCGGTATTAGAAATAGAGAACTCATTAGGCTATAAAAATATCGCGGTGTTAGTTCCTTTATCAGGTAGAGAGGCACCTTTAGGCAAAACTATTCAAGCAGGTATTATTGCCGTTTATCAGACACACCCAGAAAGACAGTTAACATTTATCGATACAAATAGCGATGAAATGACTGATATTGTTGATCAATTGCATAGCATCAAACCGGACTTTGTTATTGGGCCATTATTAAAGCAGCATGTAGACAGCTACTTAGCGACTAACCAGCAACAAACAGATATTACTGAGACAGAACTAGTAAACGACGAGTTTATAATAAGCCAAGGGGTTGAAGAATCTATAACGGAACAAAGTGTTGTAACTGATGAAGATTTGCAAAATTTTCCTCTAGAAGAATCACACTCCTGGTTTACTTTATTGTTAAATTTACCTGAACATGCATTTTTAAGTAAAAACCAATTTGCTTTGTCTATGCTACCTGAAGATGAAGCAAGTCAAGCTGCTTTTTCACTCAGCCAACAAGGTTTTAAATCAGCGTTAATTTTAAGCCAAAATACTGCCATAGGTAAAAGAATGGCGAACAGCTTTGCTGAGCAGTGGCAGAAGCAAACGAGCAGTGACGCCAGCATTATTTACTATCCAACAGGTAATAAAATGCAACAGGCTGTTAAACAGGGTTTAGATGTAAACCTATCAGACGAACGCATTTATTTATTGCGTAACAGAATAAAAGAAAACGTAAAAGCCGAAGCTAGAAATCGACGTGATGTTGATATGATTTATATGTTCGCCACACCTGATCAAGCGCGGTTGTTAAAACCTTATATTGATGTGAATATAAGCCCTTTTGCTAACGCTATTCCAATGTATGCTAGCTCAAGAAGTTACAATGTTGATATTGACAGAAATACTCGCAGAGATCTTAATGGTTTAACCTTCACTGAAATCCCGTGGCTTTTACCGATGAAACAAGTCAACCCGTTAATGTCGGCTGATGCCAAACAGATATGGCCAAACAGAAGTAGTCAACTTGAACGTATTTATGCGATGGGAATAGATGCTCTACAACTAGTAGATAAAGTAAAGGCTATGCAACTTGTCCCGATGTTAAGACATAAAGGGGAAACAGGAACTCTACAGATGGATGCAAATGGTATTATTAGTAGAACTTTATCCTGGGGAAAGTATCGCACTTCACGGATACAAAATGTTGAAATGCAATAACGTAACAACAAAATATCAAGGTGACGTTTATGAGCAAGCGGCCTTAGATTATTTGTTAACGCTGAAACTGAATCTAATTGAGCGGAATTTCAGTTGTAAATTAGGTGAAATTGACTTAATTATGCAAGATAAGGAATTTCTGGTATTTGTTGAAGTCAAATACCGTAAATCTACTCACTTTGGAGAGCCTTCTGAGATGGTTTCTGCATCTAAACAGAAAAAAATTTGTAAAACAGCGCAAATATATCTGCAAAAACATGGTTTGAATGAATATAATACCTTTTGTAGGTTTGATGTAGTAAGTATTAAAGGGCCCGCTACATCCACTGAAATTACCTGGCTAAAAAATGCCTTTTATGGAGTTGAATAATGTTAGAACGTGTAAAACATAATTTTCGCGAAAGTATCGAAACAAAAATTGCGGCAAGCGAAGAACTTCCTATCGCCATCGAGAAAGGTGGAATGGTAATGGTGGAGTGCTTATTAGGCGGCCACAAAATTTTAACTTGCGGTAATGGTGGTTCGGCTGGCGATGCTCAGCACTTTTCATCTGAGCTATTAAACCGTTATGAAACCGAACGCCCTAGTTTACCTGCTATTGCGCTAACTACTGACAGTTCAACGATTACATCAATCGCTAATGATTACAGTTATGAAGAAATATTTTCTAAGCAAATTAGAGCATTAGGGAACAGTGGGGATGTTTTACTAGCGATCTCGACCAGTGGTAATTCTAAAAATGTAATCAAAGGAATTGAAGCTGCCGTTGCCAGAGATATGAAGATTGTTGCCTTAACCGGAAATGATGGTGGCGAAATTGCTGGATTACTAGGTGAAAATGATGTAGAAATTCGTGTTCCATCTGGTCGAACAGCTCGTATACAAGAAGTTCATTTATTAGCAATCCACTGTTTATGTGAAATTATTGATACGACTCTTTTCCCACAAGCAGAAAGCTAATTACTCACAGAGAAGAAGAATAACAATGAAAAAGCTCGCTATTGTAATAATCAGCTTAACCTTATTGCAAGGTTGTGCCATCGCTCTTGTTGCAGGTATTGGTGCAGGTGCAGCGTCTATTAATGATCGCCGTACTTTAGGCTCACAAGTTGATGATCAATCAATTGAAGTTAAAGCGCATAGTTTAATTGCAGAAAATGAAGTGTTAGAAGAACAAACCCGTGTCCAAGTAGTGAGTTTGAATGGCACAGTTTTGGTCGTTGGGCAATCTCCGAATAAAGCATTAAGAACCCAAGTGATCAGCATTATTTCAGGCATTCAAGGCATTCGTAAAGTTCATAATCAAATCAGGATCGCCAATAAGACTACCTTTGGTACTCGTACAAATGATTCTTGGTTAACCACAAAAGTTAAAACTGAGCTACTTGCTTCTGACAAAATTGATGGCACAGCGATTAAAGTCGTAACTGAAGATTCAGAAGTATTCTTGATGGGTTTAGTTAAAGCTAATGAAGGTAATATTGCAGTCGATATTGTACGCCATGTGAATGGAGTTAGTCGCGTTTATAAAGCGTTTCAGACAATGTAGCGCAATTAACTATATTGAATATAACAAAGCCGGTCATACAACCGGCTTTTTTGTGTTCTAGTCAAAGTTATTTAACTTATTACTTTACGATCGACAAAGTAGGCTTACCCTTCTTCTCAGGCTTAGCGGGTTCAACTTGTTCAATGGCTTCCTCCCCCTCTTCAGGGTATTCAACATGAAAAGACGAACCAACACCATTTTCTCTTGCGTATATGGCGCCTACAGCCTCAAAAGGTACATATAAATTTTGTACTTTACCGCCAAAACGAGCACTAAACTCAATCACGTCACCTGTCATGGAAATGGCACCTACAGAAGCAGGGGCAACATTAAGTACAATTTGGCCATCATCAATATATTGCTCAGGCACCATTACATTTGGATAATTGGCATCAACTGCAATGTATGGAGTGAGATCGTTATCAAGGATCCAATCGTAAAAAGCCCTAATTAAATAGGGCTTATTCGAAGTCATTTCAACTGTCATGCGAGCTTAAGCTGGACGACCAAAACGTAATTCACGTTCTGTCTCAGTTAATGACGCTTGGAATGATTCACGATCAAACACACGCAACATGTAATTTTTCAGCTCTTTGCTGCCTTGTCCTGACAATTCAATACCAAATGCAGGTAAACGCCATAACAATGGTGCTAAGTAACAATCTACTAAACTAAATTCTTCGCTCATAAAGTAAGGTGCTTCGTTTAATACTGGAGCAATACTTAATAAACTTTCACGTAAATCATTACGAGCTTTATCAGCTTCATCGGCACTACCATTAAGGATAGTTTTTGCAAGGCTATACCAGTCGCTTTCAATGCGGTGCATCATTAAACGGCTACGACCACGGGCAACTGGGTAAACAGGCATTAGTGGTGGATGTGGGAAACGCTCATCTAAGTACTCCATAATGATCTTAGCTTCATACAAAGCTAGTTCACGATCGATTAACGTTGGTACTGTTCCATATGGATTTAAGTCAATTAAATCTTCTGGCAAATTGTCCATTTCAACTAAATGAATATCTACACCTACACCTTTTTCAGCAAGTACGATACGAGTCTGGTGACTGTACATATCATCGGCATGTGAAAACAGGGTCATGACAGAGCGTTTATTAGCGGCTACAGCCATATATCCTCCAAAGAATGTTTAAAAAGTTTAATAGCAATTAAGCTAATTGCTATTACTACTGTATAACACGTTGTACTTATTATCTATTTTTCCGTTAACACCCTAGATGTAACAGATATAAGCTATAAGTACGACAAAGGGGCTGATTACTTTTAACGTAAAAATACGTTAATAGTATAGCCCCAATAAAATTATTTTAACGAACTAATATTGATGTACAACAATTAGTGCACGTCGCGCCAATATTCTTTCTTCAATAAGTAACTAAAGATGAATAAAATTACTAGGAAACCAAGTACCCAATAACCTAAACGATGACGCTCAACTTTGCTTGGCTCACCGGTATATTCTAAAAAGTTAACTAAATCACGAACAACAACGTCATATTCAGCCGGGGTTAAAGTACCCGGTTGAGTAAGAACTAAATCAGAATTAGCTAAAGGACGTTGTTCCGCTAAAGGCAATTGTAACATAGCTTTAGCATCAGCGGTTAACTCTTGTACACCTTGTAACTGTTGAAACACATGTGGCATACCAACATCTTTAAATGTTGTGTTGTTTACGCCAAATGGACGTTCACTATCGCTATAAAAAGAACGAAGGTAGGTATATAACCAATCGCTACTTCTAAAACGAGTAACAAGCGTTAAGTCAGGCGGCGCAGTACCAAACCAAGCAGCAGCTTCTTTTTTAGGCATAGTGTTAGTAATATGATCACCAACTTTTTCACCAGTAAACATTAACGTGTCAATGCCTTCTTGTTCATCGATCTCTAAGTCGGCAAACGTACGATTGTAACGTTGATATTGTAACTCGTGACAACCTAAACAGTTGTTCATAAACGTTTCTGCACCATTACGTAATGATGCTTTATCCGTAATATCATTATTTGCGTGTTCAAGTGGTGCTCCACCACCTGCAGCAAATGCTAATGTCGGAATTAAAGTAAACAGAGCAATTATTATTTTTTTCATTATTTAGTCACCCTTTCTGGTACTGGTTTAGTATTCTCGTCTTTTGAGTAGAACCAAAGCGCAATGAAGAAACCAAAATAGCCAA
This sequence comes from Thalassotalea psychrophila, assembly GCF_031583595.1. Taxonomy (NCBI): domain Bacteria; kingdom Pseudomonadati; phylum Pseudomonadota; class Gammaproteobacteria; order Alteromonadales; family Colwelliaceae; genus Thalassotalea; species Thalassotalea psychrophila. The sequence goes on along the minus strand of NZ_CP134145.1, from coordinate 679,113 downwards.
GTGTTGCAATTCGACCAATTAAGTTTGCAAGTTCAGATGCAGGCATAGTACCTAACACACCTAACACAATGAAACAGATAGTGAATTGTACTAAATTGGCAAAGTGAATTTTGCTACGGAATCGGAAAGATTTAACAATACCACGATCAAACCACGGTAAAGCGAATAACATACCAATTGCCGCAAACATACCTAACATACCAATAAGTTTGTCAGGAATAACTCTTAAAATGGTGTAGAACGGACCAAAATACCATACCGGCACAATATGCTCAGGTGTTTTTAAGCCGTTAGCTGGAGTAAAGTTTGGCGCCTCAAGGAAGTAACCACCACCTTCTGGCATAAAGAACATAACCCAACAGAATAAAAATAAGAAACCAACAACACCCATAATATCTTTTACTGAGTAATAAGGGTGGAATGGGATAGCATCTACGATGTCATACTTACCAGAGTACGCTTCGTGGAATTCAAATTTGCTTTTCTCTTCTTCTGGAACAGAACCTTTCTTCTTCTTAATGTTAGTGCCATCAGGGTTATTAGAGCCAACTTCATGTAACGCTAAGATATGCAAGAAAACAAGAACAACTAATACCAATGGTAAAGCTACAACATGTAATGCAAAGAAACGATTTAACGTAGCGCCAGAGATAACATAGTCACCACGGATCCAAGTTGTTAATTCATCTCCAATAACAGGTATTGCACCAAACAGTGAAATAATTACCTGTGCGCCCCAGTAACTCATGTTACCCCAAGGCAATAAATACCCCATGAAGGCTTCGGCCATCAAGACTAAGTAGATTAACATACCGAAAATCCACAGTAATTCACGAGGTTTTTGGTAAGAGCCATACATAAGACCACGGTACATATGCAAGTAAACAACAATAAAGAATGCTGAAGCACCCGTTGAATGCATATAACGTAATAACCAACCGTAATCTACATCACGCATGATGTACTCTACTGATGCAAATGCACCATCACCTGATGGTTCATAGTTCATCGTTAACCAAATACCTGTTACGATTTGGTTAACCAGTACTAACATTGCTAATGAACCAAAGAAGTACCAAAAGTTAAAGTTTTTCGGTGCAGGGTATTGAGCTAAATGTTTATTCCAGGCATCTGTTACTGGTAAACGTGCGTCAATCCAAGCCATAAAATTTGCAAACATTACGCGTCTCCTTTGCCGATACCAATCATTAAGGTACCTGCTGATGGGAATGAATGCTCAGGTACCACTAAGTTAAGTGGTGCAGGAACGCCGGCAAATACTCGACCAGCCATATCAAATTTAGAACCGTGACATGGGCAGAAGAAACCGTAATCTACGCCTTCAACTTGTTCTGAGAAATTACCTTTTTGATAAGTCGGAGCACAACCTAAGTGAGTACAAACGCCTTCAGCAACCAAATACTCTGGATTAATTGAGCGATATTGATTTTTAGCATATTCAGGTTGTTGTTCTTCAGCAGAAGCTGGATCACGTAACTGATCTTCATGGCCACCTAAGTTATCGATAATGTCTTGACTACGACGCACGACGTACACAGGTTTACCACGGTATTCAGCACGAATCATCTGACCAATAGCAATTTTGCTTATATTAACTTCAACTGGAGCGCCGGCAGCTTTAGCTTTGGCACTTGGATTCCAGGAAGCGATGAATGGCACAGCTGCACCAACAACGCCTACAGCACCAACTACCGAAGTAGCAGCTGTCAGGAAACGTCGACGGCCGTTATTCACGGGCGCATTGCTCATTTCATTTCTCCAATTATTAGACATAGTTTTAAATTTTATTTTTATCAGCCGAATCAGTAAATTAACCAGCTGTTTTGCTCACATCTCATCAATTTTTACTCAAAGGTAACTATATACGACAAAATGTATAAAAAATTTTTGTCTATGATAATGAAACGGCGCTTTTATTACAAGGTAAAACCTTATAGCAACCTCACTAATTAATGAGAATTAAGGCCAATTATTTATAATAATGTAAATGCAGAGTAAACGGAGAAAATAAGGTGATAGTAGAAAGAGAGTATAAAATAGTTCAGGCTTAAAGTTCCCAAAGGCATATTAATTTTTGTTTAAACAATATTGTTTAAGCAAAAATAAAAAAGCCGACATAAATGTCGGCTTTTTGCATATACAAACGGTAAAATTAACGTTTTGAGAATTGTGGACGTTTACGTGCTTTGTGTAAACCAACTTTCTTACGTTCAACTTTACGAGCATCACGAGTTACATAACCAGCTTTACGTAGATTAGAACGTAAAGTTTCGTCGAACTGCATTAATGCGCGAGTGATACCGTGACGGATTGCACCAGCTTGACCAGAAATACCACCACCAACTACAGTGATGTTAAGGTCAAATTTTTCAACCATTTCTACTAACTCAAGAGGTTGACGAACAACCATACGAGCAGTAGGACGACCGAAGTAAACTTCGATGTCACGATTGTTAATTGTGATTGCACCGTTACCAGCTTTCATAAACACACGAGCTACAGAGCTCTTGCGACGACCAGTACCGTAATATTGATTATCAGCCATTGTCTATAACTCCAAAACTTTAGGTTGTTGTGCAGCATGCATGTGCTCAGCACCTGCATACACTTTTAATTTACGGAACATGTCACGGCCTAGAGGGCCTTTTGGTAACATGCCTTTAACTGCAAACTCGATAGGACGTACAGGAGCTTTTTCAACAAGCTGTTCAAAGCTTAGTTGCTTAAGGCCACCAACGAATCCAGTGTGCGAGTAGTAAATTTTACCTTTCGCTTTATTACCAGTTACTTTAACTTTGTCTGCATTGATAACAACAACATAGTCGCCTACATCAACACTTGGAGTGTATTCTGGTTTGTGCTTGCCACGTAAAATAGTAGCAATTTGTGTAGCGATACGGCCTAAAGTTTTACCTTCGGCGTCCACTACGAACCATTCGCGTTGAACGCTTTCTGGTTTAGCTGTAAAAGTTTTCATTAAAGAAACCCATTTTAAATAAAGTTACATAAATTAATAATCAGTTATCTGATTATCGGTTTAAATAGACTACGCAATTACCCCTTCGAGTATCGAGCCTGATGCTTTTTCAAGCGTTGTAACGTTGGGAGCCGCGAATTATATAGATAAATGAATAAAAGATCACCTATATTTGCAAAAGAATTGTATTTATTTGTGCGAAAAACAAATAAATACAATTCTTTTTATAATTAGTGGTTAGAAACGAGAGGTAGGAGACGAAATTCAGGAGTATAGAATTGCGCTCGCTGTCAAATATGGAGGTCCCACATCTCGCTAGTGCTCGTGATGGAATGACGTATATGGATATACTAATGCCGATAGGTTCATGGATGAACGTTCTCTATCGGTGACGTTGTACTGTTTCTATTTCGGTGAGTACATATATTAGAAAAATACGCCGTCATCCCGTTATGCTGTTGAACGGGGCCTCCAGTCGCGTATTGTGCCTCTTCGTTTATCGTTTCTAAAGTCTATGGCAAATGCTCAGACGCTAAATAATCATGTGATTGCATTTCCTGTAATCTTGATAAACAACGTTTAAATTCAAAATTTAAACCACCATCAGTATAAAGTTTGTCCATAGTCACCTCTGCTGATATGATCAGTTTTACATTGCGTTCGTAGAATTCATCAACCATAGCAATAAAGCGACGAGCACTATCATCGCTGTCACGACCCATTTGAGTAACGTTTGCCAATAAAACGGTATGATAAATTCGGCTTATTTCCATATAGTCGCCTTGACTACGGGCAGTTTCGCATAACTGATTAAATTCAAAATGAACGACACCATCTGATTCTTCAATGGTCGTTAATAAACGGTTGTTTATTTCAACGTCTTTACCCGTATGCCCTTCCTCTACAGAAAGTTGTTTAAAATACAGGTGCAAATTTTCTTCGGCTTGTTTATCAAGAGGGAAATGATAAATTTCGGCTTGCTCTAATGTTCTTAGTCGGTAATCAATTCCGCTATCTACATTCACCACTTCGCAGTTTTCATTAATTAGATTAATTGCGGGTAGAAAACGCGCTCGTTGTAAACCATTGCGATATAAGTCATTAGGAATAATATTTGAAGTAGCAACTAAAGTAACATTATGGCTAAACAGCTCTTCAAATAAAGTGCCAAGTAACATTGCATCAGTAATATCAGAAACGAAGAACTCGTCGAAACAAATGATGCAGGTTTCAGCCGCAAATTTTTTCGCAATGATCTTTAATGGGTCAGACTGACCAGTTAAATCTTTCAGCTCTTCATGAACTCTATGCATAAAACGGTGAAAATGCACTCGCATTTTATTATCAAATGGTAAGCAATCATAAAATGTATCAACCAGGTAGGTTTTGCCTCTGCCGACACCGCCCCAGAAATATATGCCTCTCACGGCTTGCTGTTTATTTTTACCGTAGGTTTTAACCCAACCTTTTAAAACTTTTTTAAAGCCACTTACTGGTAACGGTTTAGTTTGCAAATCATCATACAGACGCTGTAAATGTTTTACGGCATTTTCTTGAGCTGCATCAAAAGCAAAACCGTCTTGCTCAAGATCTTGTTGGTATTTTTGGTAAGGTGTTAACTTGATCATGCTATATATTACTATTTATGCTGTATTTCATTGAAAAATTACAAAAAAATACCGACTAAGTGATGTGAAACGTTAAATTTACAGCTATTATAAGAGAATAAGATTGGCTTTGGCATCTTTATCTCAACATTCCCTTTTCAAATATATTCAAAAGGAAACATTATGGAATTTCTTTATCTTTTCATCGGTGCTGTTATCGGTGCTATTGGTGGCTTCTTTATTAGTAAAAAATTATCGGCTACTGAGCAAGACTACAACAAATTAGAGCAACAAGTGAATGAAAGCAAAACTTCACTTGAAGAATATAAGCAAGAAGTTGCTGTTCATCTTGATAGCTCAGCACAATTGCTTGCGCAGATGAACGAAACGTGTAAAACAGCTATGACGCAAATGGAAAAAAGTACGTTATTACTTAACAAAGCAAATAGTGAAACTAATGCCATGCCATTTTTCTCGAAAGAGACTGAAGCACAAATCCGTTCAAATCCGCAAAAAGTGAAATCTTCACGCTCTAGAAAAACAGAGCAATTAACTGAAGCTCCTTTAGATTACTCAAGTGATCCAAGCGGACTATTTAATGATAACAAACAAATTGTTACAAATAGCCCAAGCTAATTAATTCCTGTTTGGGAACTTTAGTTTTACTGTTGAGTCTTTAATAGCAACCTTGCTAATATCTTTAGATCAGTTTTTTTAAACTGATCTAAATTTAAAAATTGAAATTTAAATATTTGATCTTATATCAATATTTAGGAAATAATTTTTGGAGTCTCAACAAATGAAAATAAACTTTTCTTTAACCCCTGTCGCACTGTTAGTTGGTGCACTAGCCCTTTTGCCTACTTATTCAAACGCCGCCCTACCATTGCAAGTTGATGGACAAGAAATGCCTTCTTTGGCACCAATGCTTGAACATGTAACGCCAGCAGTAGTTAGTATTACTGTGGCTGGTACCCATGAAGTTAAACAAGGCCAAGATCCGTTCAAATTCTTTTTCGGTCAACGCCGCGGCCAACAAGCACAAGAACGTCCTTTTAGAGGACTAGGCTCTGGAGTGATCATTGACGCTAAAAAAGGTTATATCGTAACTAACAATCACGTAATCGATGACGCTGATGAAATATTGGTTAACCTTAAAGATGGTCGTCAATTTGAAGCAAAAAAAATTGGCAGCGATGCGCAAAGTGATATTGCTTTATTGCAAATTTCAGCTGAAGATTTAAAAGAAATTAAAATTTCTAATTCTGATGATTTAAGAGTAGGTGATTTTGCCGTCGCTATTGGTAGCCCTTTTGGCTTAGGTCAAACTGTAACATCCGGCATTGTAAGTGCCTTAGGCCGCAGTGGTTTAAATATAGAACAACTCGAAGACTTTATTCAAACAGATGCCGCTATTAACAGTGGTAACTCTGGTGGTGCATTAGTGAATCTTCGCGGTGAACTCATTGGTATTAATACAGCCATTCTTGGCCCTAGCGGCGGAAATGTTGGTATTGGTTTTGCTATCCCTTCAAGCATGATGCATAACCTGGTAGAGCAAATTATCGAGCACGGTGAAGTAAGGCGTGGCGTATTAGGCATTACTGGTAATTCGATAAACGCAGAGCTTGCTAAAGCTATGGATTTAGATATTAACCAAGGTGGTTTTGTCAGCCAAGTTGCGCCAGAATCGGCCGCTGAAGAAGCGGGTATTAAAGCTGGTGATATCATTGTTGAAGTTAACGGCCGAACGGTTCGTTCATTTAATGAATTGCGTGGAAAAATAGGTTCAATAGGTGCCGGAAAAACGGTTCAGATAGCGTTAATTCGTGATGGTGATAAAAAAGAAGTAGAAGTAACATTAAAGGCTGCACCTGACGCGAACATCGCCGCAGCAAACCTACACCCAATGCTTAAAGGTGCAAAACTAAGTTCCAATACAAAAGGAACAGGCGTAGTTGTTAGTGATGTTGCGGAGAACTCCCCTGCTGCTGCAGTCGGATTAACTCAAGGTGATATTATTGCCGGAGTAAATCGTGTGCGAGTTGATAATTTAGCCGCTTTAAGAGATGCTCTCGAAGATATAAAAGGAGTTGTTGCATTAAATGTAATGCGTGGTAATACCGAGCTTTATTTAATGATGCGCTAATACTATTTTTTTACTTCATGGATGAGGGAAGGCAAATTGCCATGGATGGCTTAAAATTTGTACCTGTACAACAACTATAAATAACTAAAGTTCGCTTTGTTCATTTTAAAATAAGTGCTAGTATCTAATGCATCAATCACTCTATTTTGTCGCACATTTTGAAACTTATTCCTGCTCTTACTTATATTTTACGCGCGACCAGTTACGGGCTTTTAACCGCTGTAGTTTTACTAATATTAGTACCTGATTTGCGTGATGGTAATAATCTCTCCTTCAATATCTTTTCTCCTGTAAATGATAAGCCTAAACCTATATCATTTTCTAGCGCTGTAGCTAAAGCTGCACCAGCTGTAGTTAATATTTATTCAGAAACAATCGAAGACGATAAACGTTATCAAAACCGTTCTATCCAACGAGTAAAATTAGGTTCTGGCGTAATAATGGGCTCACGCGGTTATATTTTAACCAACTACCACGTTGTTAGAAATGCCAATATTATTACCGTCGTTTTGCAAGATAGTACCGAATTAAGTGCAGAGCTTATCGGCAGTGATGAACTTACCGATTTAGCAGTTTTAAAAGTTCAAGCAACCAATTTGCCAGTCATTTCTGTTGATGAGAATTTAGTGCCTTTAGTTGGCGATGTGGTACTAGCAATTGGTAACCCATTAAATCTAGGTCAAACAGTAACTCAGGGGATAATTAGCGCTACAGGTCGTACAGGACTAAGTAGTACAAGCTATAGAGAGTTTTTACAAATGGATGCAGCCATAAATGATGGTAATTCGGGTGGTGCCCTTGTTAATTCAAATGGCGATTTAGTTGGTATTACTTCTGCACAATTTACACGACTGAATCCGCAAACCAACATCCAAGGTATATTTTTTGCTGTACCTTACAAACTCGCCGCAAAAGTTATGCAGGAATTAATCAGTAATGGTCGTGTTGTTCGAGGTTGGCTTGGAGTAAGTTCTCAGCAATATAATCCGCAATTAAAAGGCTTTGTGATAGGAGGTCTAACAGCAAATAGTCCTGCGGATTTGGCCGGCTTACAAAAAGATGATGTCGTATTTAAGATTAACGATAAAGATATCGTTAGTATTAACCATGCCTTAGATATTGTTGCTGAAACAGACCCTGGAGTTATCCTTAATTTTTCTATATATCGTCAAAGTAATTTAATGACAGTGCCGGTTAAAATATTAGAGTATAAAGAATAGAGCTAAGAACTAGGAACTAGGAACTAGGAACTAGGAACTAGGAACTAGGAACTAGGAACTAGGCAAAATACAAAAAAAAGATTGCTGACGCAATCTTTTTTTTGTGCAGATACTGAAGAGTTAGAGTGTTACTTTTCAATAGTAAATCGTTTAATGTCTGCACCGAGTTTTTGCAGCTTATCTTCAATATGTTGATACCCTCTATCGATATGATAGATACGATCGACAATTGTTTCACCACTTGCGACTAAACCAGCAATTACCAGACTGGCAGAGGCACGTAAGTCTGTTGCCATAACTTGTGCAGCTGTCAATCGTTCAACACCAACAGAAATTGCAGTATTACCTTCTAATTTAATATTTGCTCCCATACGTTGAAGCTCAGGCACATGCATAAAACGATTTTCAAATATTGTCTCAACGGTTGTTGCAGTACCATCAGCTATTGTATTTAAAGTTACAAACTGAGCTTGCATATCCGTTGGAAATGCTGGGTGCGGTGCCGTTCGAATATTGACCGCTTTAGGCTTGTCATTCATTTCTAAGCCAATCCAATCATCACCCGTGGTTATGATAGCACCTGCTTCTTGTAATTTACTAAGAACAGCATCTAGTGAGCTAGGATCCGTATTTAGACAACGTATCTTTCCCCCGGTAACTGCTGCAGCAACTAAGAAAGTCCCTGTTTCAATTCTATCAGGCATTACTGCGTAGTCAGCGCCAGTTAGGCTTTCAACACCTTCAATAGTAAGCGTATCTGTTCCTTCGCCTGTTATTTTGCCGCCCATTGCATTAATGAAATTTGCTAAGTCAACAATTTCAGGCTCACGTGCAGCATTTTCAATGACGGTAGTTCCTTCAGCCAAAGCTGCGGCCATCATCAAGTTTTCTGTACCGGTAACACTTACCGCATCCATAAAGATAGTCGCACCTTTAAGACGACCATCATTCTTAGCTACGATATAGCCATTCTCAACGGTGATATCCGCGCCCATTAACTTCAAGCCTTGGATGTGTAGATCGACTGGACGCGCACCGATAGCACAACCGCCTGGCAATGAGACTTCAGCATGACCAAAGCGAGCTAATAATGGCCCCAAAACTAAAATTGACGCTCGCATGGTTTTAACTAAATCATACGGAGCTAAACAATTAGTAATATTACTTGCATCAAAATCTATGGTGTTATCTGCAGACCATGAAGCTTTTGCACCTAATTCTGCTAAAAGCTTTATTGTTGTTTCAATATCATTGAGCTTTGGCACATTACTTATTTGCAAAGGTGTTTCAGCTAAAATTGTCGCGAAAAGGATAGGCAGGGCGGCATTTTTTGCGCCGCTGATGGTAACGTCACCGTGTAACTTATTACCGCTATTTATACGAAATGCTTCCAAAGGTTTGCTCGTTCTAATTATTTTATGATGGGATATTAAACATTTTTTCACGTTGCCATTGGGCATTAGTGAACGTTTTAATGGTTACTGCATGAATTTGTCCTGAATTAATAGCATCAGCCAAAGGTGTATATACAGTTTGTTGCTTTTTAACTCGACTCATGTCTTCAAACATATCAGCTACCGCGATTACTTTGCATTGAGAGCCATCAAAGGTTACGTGTAAATCATCCAACGTAAGTTGTTCTTTAAGAATGTTTTCAATATCTGAAACGTCCACTTAATTTCTCCATTATTTTTAAGTTGTTGCTATTAAGCTGAAATGGGTAATAGGGTTTGAACCCCACTTAGTTTTGCGAGTTTAACTAATTCCATAGGTACTTGGGAATAAGTAATTTCAGTTTGTTGTTTATTTGCATATTCAATTAATGCGAGCAGCCACGCTAAACCTGCTGTGTCAAACTTACTTACCTGTGATAAATCAATCTCTTGTAATTTATTTTTGGTCAATTTTGCAAAAACACGCTCTTGTTTTCCGGCAATGCTTTGCCGAGTTAAATGTCCTGTTAACGCAGATTGTTCAGTTGAAATAATGTTTATATTAAATTGAGTAGGCACAATTAATCACCAGTCTCTTGTTCTTTAAGCTTGGCATCAACATCTTCATCTTTTTTGAAAACAATCTTACGTGCACTTTTAACTTTAAGCATTTCGGTAACTTCTACAACACCATTTTGGGCTAAAATACTACGTAATTCTTTTTGCTTTGCATCCAGCAAACTAATACCTTCAGCAACTAAATCGAACGCTTGCCACTCATTAGTTTTTGAGTTTTTTCTAACTTTAAATTTGATATTAATTGCGGGACGATTATCATCAATAATATCAACACCAACCATCACAATTTTTTGCTTGTCTATTTTTTTAGCTGGTTCAAACTCAACACGCTGTTGTTCATATAGCGTAAATACTTGTGCATAAGAGGTAATTAAATACTCTCGAAACGCTAATAAAAAAGCACGAACATCTTCTTTATGGCTTGCAATTTCCTGCTTAGAAGCTCCTTTTTTCGGTCTAGCGTAATTCCCTAAGACCTTTAGCCCCGCATATTGAAAAAATATATAAGGCATGAGTTCTTCGCGAACAATATCTTTTAGTAGTTCAGGGTTTGCTTTTATGGCCTTCTCTTCTCGAGCAAAGCGATCAAAGGTGATTTTAGATACCTCTTCTATCATCACGTACGGATCTTTTTTACTTACTTCGGCGGCATTTACACTGGTAAATAAACTCATTGATGCTAATAATATTACTGAAAACTTAACTAATAATTGCTTCATTATTTTTTCCTGAGATTAATCTTCACTACCTTGACTAAATAAGAATTGACCAATTAATTCTTCTAGTACAATAGCAGGTTTTGTATCTTCAATAAAATCGCCTGGTTGTAAAATACCAATGCCCAGCTCTTCATCAATAAAGCCAGGTGATAGCCCTACATATTGCTCACCTAACAAACCAGCGGTAAGAATAGAAATAGAAGTAGCTTCGGAAAAATTGTCGTACTGAGTATATATATCCATAGTTACAATTGGTACATAATCTTCAGGGTCCAATTTAATACTTTCCACTCGACCAACAACAACTCCGCCAACCTTAATTGGTGAGCGTACCTTTAAACCACCAATATTATCAAACTTGGCGTATAGCTGATAAGTTTCACCGTTACCTTTTATACCTGCATCTGCAACTTTTAACGCCAGCATAAGTAACGCAGCAATACCTAACGCAACAAAGAAACCAACCAATAATTCAATTTTTTTCGACACCATGTCAAATCCACCAACTCTAAAAATAAATAGCTCGTTAATGATGTTTAATTAGCAAACATTAACGCTGTTAAAATAAAATCTAAACCTAAAACAATCAAAGACGATTGCACAACCGTTGAAGTAGTAGCACGGCTAATACCTTCAGAGGTAGGAATACAATCATAGCCCTTATAAACGGCAATCCAAGTCACCACAAAAGCAAATACAATTGATTTAATAATGCCATTAAGTACATCATCACTCCAATCTACTTCGGCTTGCATAACCGACCAATAAGTTCCCGAGTCTACGCCTAGCCAGTCGACCCCAACCAAGTGACCACCTATAATCGCTACAGATGAAAATATTGCGGCTAACAGTGGCATGCTGATAATACCGGCCCAAAACCTCGGTGCGATCACACGACGTAACGGATCAACAGCCATCATCTCTAAACTGCTTAACTGCTCGGTCGCTTTCATTAAACCAATTTCAGCAGTTAAAGCTGAGCCTGCTCGCCCGGCAAAAAGTAAAGCAGTAACAACTGGGCCAAGCTCGCGTATAATGGATAGTGCCACCATAGGACCTAAACTAGCCTCTGCACCATATCCAACAAGTATAGTGTAGCCTTGCAAAGCTATTACCATACCAATAAAAGTACCTGAGACAATAATAATCAATAATGACAAAACACCCACTGAATACAGCTGATGCGCTAACAATGGCCAGCCTTTTTTAGGATTTGGCACCTGTATAATCGCCGAAAGTAGCATCAGCATAGCTTTACCTAAGCCAACAATAATATTTATGGCGGTATGACCTAATGCTTGAATTTTATCCAACACTAAGATTGCTCTCCTAATAACTGGCTTTTATAAGATTTTGACGGAAAATGAAATGGTACCGGACCATCGGCTTCACCTTTAATAAACTGCTGTACTAACTCTGATTCTTGCTCAAGAATTTGCTCTGGCGTACCTTCCCCGATAATTTTTTGTTCGGCAACTATATAAATATAATCGGCAATACTCATTACTTCAGGCACGTCATGAGAAACGATCACAGATGTTAAACCCAAGGCGTCATTCAAATCTTTAATTAAGCGTACAACGACTCCCATAGAAATAGGATCTTGGCCAGCAAATGGCTCATCGTATAAAATTAATTCAGGATCTAGGGCAATAGCGCGTGCTAATGCAGCCCTTCTTGCCATACCACCAGACAATTCGCTCGGTTGTAAGTGCATAGCCCCACGTAAGCCTACGGCTTCTAGTTTCATCATCACCATTTTTTCAATGATGTTTTCAGGCAGCTTGCTATGTTCACGAATAGGAAATGCAATGTTTTCATAAACGGACATATCAGTGAATAAAGCGCCTGATTGAAACAACATGCTCATTTTTTTGCGAGCTTCGTACAGTTTTGATCGAGAAAGTTTTGGGATATCTTGCCCAGCAAAAAGAATTTGTCCCTTGCTTGGCTTAAGTTGTCCGCCTATGAGCCTAAGTAGTGTCGTTTTACCGATACCACTTGGCCCCATGATTGCGATCACTTTGCCTTTTGGAATAGATAAACTTATATCATCATAGATACAGCGTTCTTCCCTGTGAAAGCTTAAATTTTTTATTTCTACCAGATTTTCAGACATAGTGTGTATTGAGAATTAGTATCATTATTATTCAGATTTTACCTGAGCTTATTCATAACTGCATTATATATTAGTAAGCAATTGTTAATAACTTATTTTTTTTCATTAAAACGTTCTATTTATTAGGATAATTAAATAAATTTCACAGTAATTGCATAGATTATAGGCGATGAAAAAGGACTGTTATAAAGAAAGTGTAAAACTACGACCGAGTGTTTTAACTAAAAGTTCCAAATGTAGGTAAATTTTTTTTGTTTGGTTACTTATTTATTATCAAGTGCGAAACTCTTAAAGATAATATTAATATAGGCGTAATCTCAGCGAGAGTAACGCTCGTTCTTTAGAAATAACGTCCGAATAAATTCGAACGTTATTGCGATGAATTGATTTAATTATAAGTGCACACCGATACGGAAAATAATTGCATCACCGTAACCGTCAACACCTAATTTATTTTGAAAATAGCGATACTGAACACCGGTGTAAACACGCTCAGTGATGTCGTACCATAAACCAATACCACCATTTAAGCCGGTTTCACCATATTGGTAATCGGCATAATCTTCATTTCGGTCAATTTCAATTTCATTCCAGTTAGTTAACATGAATTTTTCACCGGCAATGGTAAAGTTCATCCCCATGTTCCAACCAACCATAACACCATTCATACCATTAATATCATCAAAACTTTCTTCAGATTGACCTGATTTAACTTCATGCACACCGACAAAAGGTTTAAACCAAAAATCAGGTGTCGCCCAACCAATATAGCCAACACCAATAACTGTGTTTTGTTCACTAATATCACCAAAACCAGAGTCGTTATAGTCATAAACTTGACCATAAGCAGTAATATTGCCATAAATTTTATAGTGAGCACTGATTTTAAACGCATTAGAGCGTAAATCAGAATCCATATTCAGTTTTTCCATTTCATAAAAACCGTACATTTCGCCCCATGAAAACCCTGCTCCAGCTTCTATGCCAAAAGCAATATGATCTTCTCGTGTTTCGCTAATATCACCGCCGTTCCAACCTTCGGTTCCGTTAGTCCATGAAAGGCCATCAAAATAAGCATTCGCAAAGCCATATTGATATTCAGCCTGCGCTGTTGTTGCAGCCATTGCTGCCGTTGCCAGTAGTGCAATAATAAATTTACGCATTATATTCTCGTATTATCCGTGGGGAGTACCGTCATGATTGATACTTGCTTGTAAAATCGCGCACATTGTACTGATTATTTTGTATACAGCTCGAATTGAAAGGTTATTTAATGTAATTAGAAATCATCATTCAGCTTTCTTTAAAATGAAAAGTTTCTTAAATACAGTAAATTACTTGGGTTAATGGATTACTTAAAGTTACAAAAAGCTTATACAAACTGACCATAAAAATTGAACTTTTGGCAAATACGTTAATTTTTACAGTTTAAAGCTGCTGAAATCAAAGAAATGTCGATAAAAATCTAATTTTTTCCAATAAACCTGAGTTTAAGCCTTTTCATTTACTTCATAAGGGGCGACAATTTAAATAGAGGGGATGAGAGATCAACAGCCCCTAAAAATTGGAGCAGTAAATGTACGTTGAAATCCTCATCCTTCTAATTTCCTTAGCTGCATTGGTTATAAGTGCCGATAAATTTGTCTTTGGTGCTGCAGCAATAGCAAGAAACTATGGTATCGCACCGATGATCATCGGTTTAACTATTGTAGCCATGGGCTCATCAGCACCAGAAATGTTGGTAGCGGCAACGGCTGCCATGCAGGGTTCGCCTGACACCGCCATTGGTAATGCTATTGGATCTAACATAACCAATGTGGCCTTAGTGCTAGGGTTAACGGCTATGTTCAAGCCTTTGATTGTTTCCTCACTTACCTTAAAACGTGAAATACCAATCCTGTTAGTCATAACCATTATTGCCAGTTATATGTTATTTGACCTTAACTTCACTTTTACTGAAGGTGTGGTACTAATGACTGGTTTTGTGTTATTTATCGTCACTCTATTGATTGTCACATTACGTCAAAGTAAAAATAATAAAATGGATGACCCCCTAGTCCTCGAAGCAGAATTGGACATCCCCGAAAATGTAAGTTCATCTAATGCGTTTTTCTGGCTCACCTTCGGTATTATATTATTACCACTAAGTGCCCACTTTTTAGTTGAGTCGGCAACTGTCATTGCTAAATCTGTCGGCATTAGCGATTTAGTGATTGGTTTAACCATTATTGCAATTGGCACCAGCTTGCCCGAACTTGCAGCAAGCATTATGAGTTTAATCAAGAAAGAGGATGATTTAGCCTTAGGTAATATCATCGGTTCAAATATTTTCAATATTTTAGCTGTTTTAGCGTTACCCGCTCTAATTGCGCCTGGAGCTGTTGATAGTGAAGTAGCTTCTCGTGATATTCCTTACATGTTAGGAATAACCTTTTTAGTATTCTTGTTATGTTTTAGTTTAAGTGGGCAATTTAGAATTACCCGTTTAAAAGGATTGGTATTGTTTATTGGCTTTATTGTTTATCAATACCTAATCTTTAATCAGTTTATTTAAGTGAGATTATGAATGCCCCACGCTAGTAAATTTAAAGAACTTGCCGCGCAAGTTATCGATATAGAAACAAAAGCAGTTGCTAACTTGCATACTTATATTGATGAGCATTTTGCCAAAGCGTGTCAATATATGTTCGATTGCAGTGGTAGAGTCATTGTCATCGGTATGGGAAAATCAGGCCACATAGGCGGAAAGATTGCTGCCACACTAGCAAGTACAGGAACTCCTGCATTTTTTGTCCACCCTGGTGAAGCGAGCCATGGCGACCTAGGTATGGTCACAAGCCAAGATGTAGTACTGACAATTTCCAATTCAGGTGAAACTGGTGAAGTATTAGCAATACTACCAGTAATAAAACGCATTGGTGCAAAGTTAATCGCTATGTCAGGTAACACCCAGTCTACATTAGCAAAACTCGCTGACGTGCATATTTGTATCGATGTCCCGCAAGAAGCATGCCCATTGGGTTTGGCGCCAACATCTAGTACAACTGCAACATTGGTAATGGGCGATGCACTAGCAGTAGCGTTATTAAATGCTAAAGGCTTTACTGCCGATGACTTCGCCTTATCACATCCCGGCGGTAGTTTAGGTAAACGCTTGTTATTACGTTTGTCTGACATTATGCATAGTGGCGAACGCTTACCTGTCATTGATGAAACAGCCCTTATAAAAGACGCTTTGGTAGAGATCTCAAGCAAAGGCTTAGGTATGACTGCCGTAGTAAATTCAAGCGGAATTTTAACAGGATTATTTACCGATGGTGATTTACGACGTATCCTTGATGAGGAGGTAAACATTCATCAAGATAATATAGCTAGTGTGATGACCAAGAATCCGATTGTTGCAAATAGTGAAATGTTAGCTGCAGAAGCTCTTAAATCTATGGAAGATAAAAGCATCAATGGCTTAATTATTGTCGATCAAAACCACCAACCAATTGGGGCGATGAATATGCACGATATTTTAAAAGCGGGAGTAATTTAACTCAATGAACCAGCCAAACTCTTTAACTAACACCCTTTATGGGCAAGTAGATAGCAATATTCTTAGCCAAGCAGCACAAATCAAGTTGTTAGTTTGTGATGTGGATGGTGTATTTTCTGATGGACGTATTTATTTAGGTAACGATGGCGAAGAGCTAAAAGCATTTAACACTAAAGATGGTTTTGGCATTAAAGCCTTAGGTCAAAATGGAGTCGACGTTGCAGTAATTACCGGTAGACAATCTAATATCGTTGAAAAACGTATGACCGCCCTAGGAGTAAAATTTATTATTCAAGGTGAAGAAGATAAATTACCGGCATTAATGAAGATCGCAAAAAACTTGGAACTTACTAACGAACAAATTGCCTATATAGGTGACGACGTTCCAGACTTGCCTTGTATCGAAGCTGTCGGGTTAGGAGTTGCAGTTAATGATGCTCACCCGTTAGTTAAACAAGGCGCAAATTATGTTACCTTTATTAAGGGCGGTTTTGGTGCAGTCAGAGAACTTTGTGATCTGATCATGCAAAGTCAAAACACATTACAAAATGCTAAAGGCAGCAGTATATGAATCGATTGCATAGTATTTCAACGATTATATTTATCATTTCATTATCTGTTTATGGATATATGCAATGGCAACAATCGAATGAAACTATTGTGCAAGTAGTAAAGCCGAAAGATGAGCCCGACTTTATCGCAACAGCATTAAGCTCAAGCCAATATGACGAGATGGGCAATTTAACTCATACCATTTCTGCTGAGAAAATGTCTCACTATTTAAATAATACTGAAACACTTTTCCAAGCGCCTAAATATACGTTGTACCCTAAAAATGGCAGTGCTGTTTGGCATTTATCCGCAAATCAAGGACGTTTAGGCGAAGATAATATCTTATTGCTCAATGATAGAGTACGATTGATTTCTGAAGACAAAACAAATTTTATTTCAGAAATACACGGCAAATCTCTTAATGTAGATTTAACTAATAACATCATCACTTCAGAGCAGACTATCTTGTTAAAAGGCAAGGATTTCACTATGTATGGCTCTGGGTTAAACGTTGATATCAATTCCACTAAAATGACTTTGAATGAACATGTACAAACAATTTATAAAAAACATGCCTCATAAATTACTGCTTGGCATAGCATTAGTATTTCCATTAGCAACAAGTCTTGCCGAAGAAGCTGATTTTAAACAAGAGATTGTGATTGTTGCAAAAAAGCAATCTAGCGATTTAAAAAATAAGATTGCCAGTTACATGGAAGATGTGAAAATCACCCAGGGCACGCTGAGTATAGAAGCAGACGTGGTGAAGGTAACAAATCAAGAAGGTACGGATCTTAAGAACTACTTGGCTACAGGAAAACCTGCACGGTTTAGCCAAATTCTTGATGATGGCCAAAAAATTGAATTACAAGCAGATGAAGTTTCATATTCACCAGCCACGCAAACAATTACCATAAAAGGCAATGCATCAGTTAGCCAAGAAGGCAGTATGGTAAAAGGTGACATAATCACTTACAACATAGCAACAGAACAACTAAGCGCAGAAAGTGCCAGTACTGTAACAACAATTTTAAAGCCTGAAGTGAAACCAGAAGTTAAAGAAGAAACACAAGATGTTGAATCTAAAATTAACAATTCAGTAGAGCAAGATAAAGAACAATAATATGACGGCAACCCTAAAAGCACAAAACCTTGCTAAATCCTATAGCGGCCGAAAAGTAGTAAAGAGTGTCAGCTTAACGGTTAACTCAGGACAAATAGTAGGTCTATTAGGCCCTAATGGTGCAGGTAAAACCACTTCGTTTTATATGATCGTTGGTTTAGTACCAAGTGACGAAGGCTCTGTCGTGTTAAATGATCAAGATTTAACCTTATTACCTATGCATGAAAGAGCTCGTCAAGGCATAGGTTATCTCCCGCAAGAAGCGTCAATTTTTAGAAAACTTAGTGTCTTTGATAACATCATGGCCATTTTACAAACCCGCAAAGATCTCGACGATGTAGCCAAACTGGAAAAACTTGAAAGTCTGGTTGAAGATTTTAATATTGGTCACATTATTGAAAACACTGGTCAGAGTTTATCTGGTGGTGAAAGGCGCCGTGTTGAAATCGCCAGAGCACTGGCTGCTGACCCAAAATTTATCTTATTAGATGAACCGTTTGCTGGAGTAGATCCAATTTCAGTGGGCGATATTAAAAAAATTATTTTACAGTTAAAAGATCGTGGTATTGGGGTATTAATCACCGACCACAACGTACGAGAAACTCTTGATGTATGTGAGCATGCATACATTGTAAGTCATGGTGAATTGATCGCTGAAGGTAATGCTGAACAAGTTTTAAGTAATCAACATGTTCGAGATGTCTACCTAGGTGAGAAATTCAAGCTATAGTTAAGTTAATCAGCTTAAGCTAGTTTAAAGCAATTATTCGTTTCTCGTGTATTTAGTAGTTAACTTGCATAAGATTACACTTATGTAAATTTGGAATTTTTTCAAAAAATGAGACCTAGTCTTCAGCTCCGTATGGGGCAACATTTAACGATGACACCACAGTTACAACAGGCAATAAAACTGTTGCAACTCTCTACGTTAGATCTGCAACAAGAAATTCAAGAAGCTTTAGATAGCAACCCTTTATTAGAGGTTGATGAATCCGCTAATCAAGAAGAGATCAACGCTAATTCAGATTCACATTTAGATAGTAAGCAAACAGCTGCTGAAGCTATTGATGGTAGTGAGGACGCACAACCGACTCATGACGAAATAAGTACTTCTGAAGCCTTAACTCAAAATGAAATTCCACAAGAGTTGTCCGTAGATTCAACTTGGGAAGAAAGCTTCAGTGCCGGTACATCAAACACTGGGCTTGGCGGCGTCAGTAATGATGATTATGTATATCAAGGTGAAACTTCTGAATCTATCCAAGATCATTTAACTTGGCAAATGGAGTTAACTCCGTTTTCCGACACCGATAGGACTATTGCCATAGCTATTATTGATGCTATTGATGATAGTGGCTATCTTACGGTGACCTGCGAAGATATTTTATCTAGCTTAGGAGATGATGAAGTCGAACTAGACGAAGTTGAAGCGGTGTTAAAACGCATTCATATGTTTGATCCTATAGGCTCTGGGGCTAAATCAATAGCCGACTGTTTACTAATTCAACTTGCCCAGTTTAGCCCTGACACTCCCTTTATAACAGAAACCAAATTGGTGATTAGCGAGCATATCGATTTGTTAGGTAATCGTGATTTTAGACAAATCATGCGCAAAACTAAGTTAAAAGAGCCCCAGCTAAAAGAAGTAATGCAGTTAATCCACTCGTTAAATCCAAGACCTGGCGATGCGATAGTACAACAAGAGGAACAATACGTTATTCCTGATGTTAGTGTTTTCAAGAAAAATGGTCGTTGGGTGGTGGAATTGAACCCGGATACTGCGCCTAAAATTGGTATTAATAATCAATACGCGTCGATGGTTAAAACAACTAAATCATCAGAAGATAGCCAATTTATTCGTTCACATTTACAAGAAGCAAAATGGTTCATCAAATCACTTGAGAGTAGAAACGACACTTTACTTAAAGTTTCTAATTGTATCGTTCAACAGCAGCAAGGCTTTTTTGAGCATGGAGCAGAAGCAATGCGACCTATGGTATTAAATGACATTGCAGAAGCTGTTGAAATGCATGAATCAACGATATCAAGAGTTACAACACAAAAATATATGCACACCCCAAGAGGTATATTTGAACTAAAATACTTCTTTTCTAGCCATGTTAGCACTGAGAATGGTGGTGAATGTTCATCAACAGCAATACGTGCTCTGATTAAAAAACTAGTCGACGCAGAGATAGCAGCAAAACCATTAAGCGATAGTAAAATGGCGGAATTGCTTAGCGAACAAGGTATTAATGTAGCACGTCGAACCATTGCTAAATATAGAGAATCGTTAGGTATACCACCATCGAATCAAAGAAAAAGTTTACTTTAAAACCAACAAAATAAGGACAAAGCTTATGCAAATTAATCTATCCGGTCATCATGTTGAAGTTACCGATTCTATGCGTTCATATGTTGATGAAAAATTACAAAAACTCGAACGACACTTTGATCACATAAATAATGTGTATGTGGTTTTGAAAGTAGAAAAATTGCAACAAATTGCTGAAGCTACCTTACATGTAAATGCAGGTGAAATATTTGCTTCTGCCAACCATGAAGATATGTATGCGGCAATTGACGGATTAGTCGACAAACTAGATAGACAAGTTCTCAAACATAAGGCTAAGTTAGCTCACCATTAACTATGAATTTAAAGCAACTATTAAGCCCTGACTGCACCATATGTGCAGTACAGGGTAAAAGTAAAAAAAACATACTTCAACAAATCAGTGCAATTGCAGCGAATAAAATTAGCAGCGCAAATGCAAAAGAATTGTTGGACAGTTTAAGTAAAAGAGAAAAGTTGAGCAGCACTGGAATTGGTAATGGTATCGCTATTCCACACGGTAAAATCAATAATAGTGAAAGCCCCGTGGCTGTTTTATTAACAACAGATAAGCCAGTTATTTTTGACGCTATTGATGATAAGCCGGTTGACATTTTTTTCGCATTGTTCGTTCCTGAAGATCATTGTCAGCAACATTTAGAGACTTTGGCCAGTGTTGCCAAATTTTTTAGTAATAAAGAGAATAGTAAAAAAGTAAGACGTTGTCACAGTTCCACTGAACTTCATCAATTGGTTGTAAACAATTAGGTAGAAAATGAAACTAATCATTGTAAGTGGTCGTTCTGGCTCAGGTAAAACCGTTGCATTAAGAGTGCTAGAAGATCTTGGTTATTATTGTGTTGATAATATTCCGGTAAATCTATTACCAGCACTAACTCATACTGTTATTAATGACTATGAGAATGTGGCGGTATCCCTCGATGTACGTAACCTGCCAGAAAATCCTGAAGACGTTAAAGAGATCATAGATTATTTACCTAATTCTGTAGAATTAAGTATCTTGTATTTAGATGCCGATGATAGTGAACTCATTCGTCGTTATAGCGAAACAAGACGCTTGCATCCCTTGATCCGTAAAAATATGGCTCTTGATCAAGCAATTGCGCTAGAAAAAAAATTACTCGACCCGGTAGCAAGTAGGGCAAATTTATACATTAATACTTCCAAACTAACTCCGCATCAACTTGCCGATTTAGTGCGAGAAAGAGTACTAGGTTCCACTACAGGTAATTTGGTAATTGTATTTGAGTCGTTTGGTTTTAAATATGGTGTGCCATCTGATGCAGATTATGTTTTCGATGCAAGATTTTTACCTAATCCTTTTTGGGAAGAAGGTTTAAAAGCATACAACGGATTAGACCAGCCGGTACAAGACTTTTTAGCAAGCCAACCGATAGTTACTAAATTTATTTGGCAAATCAATTCTTTTATGATGACTTGGTTGCCTCATCTAGAGCGTAACAATCGTACGTATTTAACCATAGCTGTTGGTTGTACTGGCGGTCAACACCGAAGTGTTTATATTGCTGAGACACTAGCAAAACAATTTAAAAAAGAACACAAAGATATACAGATTCGTCACCGTGAAATGACCAAGTAATTGTTGAGTTAAATTTAAAAATGTCGTTAATTGTTGAACAAAGTGTACTAATCGAAAATAAATTAGGGTTGCATGCAAGAGCCGCTACTAAATTAGCAAAATTAAGCAAAAACTATCAGGCTAAAATTACCTTAACACTCGAGCAAAAATCAGCTGAAGCTGACTCGATTATGGGGCTTATGTTACTAACGGGTAGTCAAGGCAAAGAAGTCCACGTCAAAGCAGAAGGTATTCAAGCCGAGCAAGCAATGGCCGCAGTAATTCAATTGTTTTTAGATAAATTTGACGAAGCCGAATAACTTCAGGTAGTTAATTTTAATAAAAAAGCTGATAAAACCATTAGCTTACGTTAAACTTGCACTGATTTAGAATTAATAACAACAACCTTGCACAGGGTGATTCATGCCAGAAATATCAGAGCAAGAAATTAGCCAAAAACGTTTATTAGAAATAAATACCGCTTTAGAAAGTGGTATGTTCGTTTATGTGCGAAAAATGTTCCAGCATATGCCTGCTTTTGACATTGCTTTACTCCTCGAATCATCTACTTCTCGCAGCCGTAATGTTCTTTGGCAACTAATTGATCCTGATCTTCAGGGTGAAATCCTGGAAGAGCTTTCAGAAGAGGTTCGTAAAGGTATCTTAAGAAACATGCAGCCTGAAAAAGTTGCTGCCGTTGCTGAAGGTATGGACATTGATGATTTGGCTGAGGTTTTAAGAACCCTGCCCGACTCTGTCTATAAAGAAGTATTAAACTCAATGGACTCGCAAGATCGAACCCGAGTTGAGCAAGCACTTTCTTATGAAGAAGATACCGCTGGCGGTATCATGAATACCGATACCATTACTCTTCGTCCAGATATCACCATTGATGTGATTTTGCGCTACTTGCGCTTAAAAGGTGAATTACCTGAAGCAACTGATTCATTCTATGTAGTAAACCGTAAGGATCAGTTTATTGGTTCTGTTTCATTAGCTAATTTAGTTACCGCACGGCCTGAACAAGCGATCGCTGAAATTACCGATTACGATACAATAGCCATCACAGTTGAAACAGAAGAAAGTGAAGTTGCTAAGTTATTTGAACGCCATGATTGGCTTTCTGCACCGGTAATTGATGATAATGGTCAATTACTTGGTCGTATTACCATAGATGATGTGATTGACATCATTCGTGAAGACGCAGAACACTCAATGATGAGCATGGCGGGTTTAGATGATGAAGCAGATACTTTCGCACCGGTAATTAAAAGTACGCAGCAGCGCTCTATTTGGCTCGGTGTAAACTTAATTACCGCCTTAATGGCTGTTGCTGTATCTAGCATGTTTGAAGGCATATTAGCCGAGATGGCGATATTAGCAGTTTTAAATACGTTAGTGCCAAGTATGGGCGGTGTTGCCGGAAATCAAACCTTAACTCTGGTTATTCGCGGTATGGCATTAGGTCACATTGGTGATAACAACGCTCGTATTATTTTAAATAAAGAAATAGCCGTAGGTTTTTTAAATGGCCTGATTTGGGCATTATTTATTGCGTCTATTGTTGCTATTTGGAAGCAAGATATCGTGTTAGGTGGGATTATTGCTTTTGCAATGCTGATGAATTTAACTGTCGCAGGCCTCGCGGGTGTTGCTACCCCTTTAGTGTTGAAGAAAATGAATATCGACCCTGCTTTAGCCGGTAGTGTTATCCTAACTACGATAACCGATGTTGTTGGAATATTTGCCTTCTTGGGAACAGCAACCTTATTCTTAGGTAAGTAAAAAAAGGTACTAGGGCTGATAAGGGTTAAGGAGTCAAGGGCAAAATGGTCATCTTAACGATTACCTGTACAACTGAAACAGAGCCGCTTACCTAATTCCTAGGCCCTATTTCCTAATCCCCTTATTACTGCCCTGAAACCTGCATCTCTTCAATAATTACAGAGCCAGTTTTTATGCTGCCCCGTAAATCATAATCGCTTCCGGTTGCAACTACGGCTTTAAAAATATCCTTTAAGTTACCAGCAATGGTAATTTCAGACACTGGGTATTGTATTTGCCCATTTTCAACCCAAAATCCAGCAGCGCCACGTGAATAATCGCCATTAACCACATTGACCCCTTGCCCCATTAGCTCAGTTACTAATAAACCGGTGCCTAATGTTTTTAACATAGCTTCAAAGTCGCCATTATTGGCAGATACCATCCAGTTATGAATGCCACCAGCATTACCTGTTGAAGTAAGTCCTAACTTACGTGCTGAATAGCTTGTTAGTAAATATGATTGTAAAACACCGTCGACGATAAACTCTCTGTCTTGGGTAGCTATACCTTCAGCATCAAAGCTGCTACTGGCTAAACCACGCAAAATATGTGGACGCTCTGAGATATTTAAGTGCGATGAAAATACTTGTTCGCCAATAGCATCTAATAAAAATGAAGAATTTCGATATAAATTACCACCACTAATTGCAGCAATAAAATGACCAAATATACTATTGGCTACATCGGCCCTAAACATCACTGGTGTTTTTTGGGTATTAAGCTTATGGCTATTAAGTCTTGCTACGGCTGCTTGTGCAGACTCTAAGCCAACAGCCTTGGCAGATTGCAATTTATCAAATTCACGACTGACAGTGTAACTGTAATCACGCTGCATATCATCGCCATCTGTAGCTATCATCATACAACTCAAGCTGTGGCGCGTACTTGGATAACCCACTATTTGGCCATGGCTATTACCATAAACCTTAAAACCTTCGAAGCTAGCAAAGTTAGCTCCATCTGAATTTGTAATTTTTTTATCACTATTCATAGCTGTAATTTCAGCTTCAGTGGCAATCTCAATTGCTTGTTCAGTGGTTAAACTTTGTGGGTGATATAGGTCTAAATTTTGAGGGTTAAATTCAAGTAACTCTTTATCAGCAAGCCCTGAACAAGGATCCACAGAAGTGTACTTAGCAATATTGATTGCCGCTTGAACTGATTGTTGCAATGCTGATTCAGACAAATCAGCAGTAGAAGCAGAGCCTTTACGACCTTCTTTATAAACAGTAATTCCTAGCGCACCATCGTTGGTAAATTCAACAGTATCTACTTCCCCTAAACGAGTAGAAACACTTAGACCTTCTTGCTTACTGATTGATACTTCTGCATTATCTGCACCTAAAGTTTTAGCTAGTTCGAGAACTTGAGCAACTTTGTTTTTAACTTGAGAAATTGAGGTATTTATAGATTCGATATTTTGCATTTAGGGTATCAACAGTAAGAACTAATTGCCTAGTATAATTGGCCATTAGTGATAAATAATTTATTTTAATAAGCATAACATACAGATATTAATTAACTTAACGTTATGTTGTATAATTAAGACATTATTTATTTTAACTATGACGATTTTATGAAAAAGCGCGGTAAAAAATTTATTGATGAGAGCATCCTCATTGTCAGCAAGACTGAAATCAAGAATGACATGAAAGACATGCAAAAGCTTGGTGAGCAAATTTGTAAACTCAATCGTATGCAACGAGCTAAGTTAACGCTTAATGAAGAAATTCAAGCAGCCTTGATCATCGCGGATAAAATCAAAGGTAAGCACGACGCCTATCATCGCAACGTACAATTTATAGCTAAACAGTTATTCGAAAGTGATTATGAAGCAATTCAAGGTGAACTTGATAAGTTGAATAATAAACACGCTATAGAACACATCAACAATTCAAAACTTGAAGTAATTCGCGATCAATTAATTGCCCAAGGTGATAGTAGAATAGATGAATTATTAGATGAACATGAAGGTTTCGAACGTCAACGAATGCGTCAATTAGTACGACAATCGGCAAAAGAAGTAAAACTAGAAAAGCCAGGTAAAAGCTTTAAAGAATTATTTAAATATTTGAAAGAGAATATTGCCCTCTAGAAAAAACAGAGGGTCAGAGTCAGGTTATTCTAAAATAACCTGACTCTGACCCTCTAATTTAAAACCTACTGCGTACCACCAATCGTCATTTCATCGACTTTCAAGGTTGGTTGACCAACACCTACAGGAATACTTTGGCCATCCTTGCCACATACACCAACACCACTGTCTAGCGCTAAATCATTACCAACCATGCTTACCTGCTGCATTGCTTCTGGACCACTTCCAATTAACGTTGCGCCTTTAACTGGTGAGGTTATTTCACCATTTTCAATTAAATAAGCTTCGGCAGTGGTAAATACAAATTTTCCAGAGGTGATATCAACTTGGCCACCGGCAAAGTTGGGAGCATAAATGCCTTTTTTAACTGATTTAATAATGTCTTCTGGTGAATGCTCACCAGCAAGCATGTAGGTATTCGTCATACGGGGTAATGGCAAATGTGCGTATGACTCTCTGCGGCCATTACCAGTAGGCTTAACTCCCATGAGGTGAGCATTATGCTTATCTTGCATGTAGCCTTTCAAAATACCATTTTCAATTAGTACATTATATTGTCCTGGTGTACCTTCATCATCAATAGCAACCGAACCTCGGCGATCTGCAATAGTACCATCATCAACAATTGTACAATGTTCAGATGCAACTTTTTGACCCACTTTACCAGAAAATGCAGAAGAGCCTTTACGATTAAAGTCGCCTTCTAAGCCATGACCTACAGCTTCATGTAGTAAGACACCTGGCCAACCAGCACCTAAAACTACTGGCAACATTCCTGCAGGTGCATCTATGGCAACCAAGTTAACCAAAGCTTGTCTAACAGCTTCTTCAGCATAAGCATGGTAGCGAGGTTTAGTACCTTCCACTTCAAAGAAATAACTGTAACCAGTACGAGCCCCACCACCGGAATTGCCTCGTTCTCGATTACCATTAGCTTCAACAAGAACTGAACAGTTTAATCGTACCAATGGACGAATATCTGTCGCATAAGTACCATCACTTGCCGCAACTAGCACTTTTTCGTAAACACCTGACAAACTCACTATCACTTGCTGAACACGACTGTCTTGTGCTCGTGCAATTGCTTCAACCTCATGTAAAAGGTTTATTTTTTGCTCTTGTGTTAATGTCGATAATGGATCAACTTCACTATAAAGCGAAGTTGTCGGTTGTGTTGTAAATACTTTAACTGTTTGGTTTTTATTTGCTTGCACAATTCCACGAGCAGCTGAAGCCGCTTTTAATAACGCATTGCTATTGATGTCATCAGAATAAGCAAAACCAGTTTTTTCACCACTAATAGCCCTTACGCCAACACCACGTTCAATATTATATGAGCCTTCCTTAACAATACCATCTTCAAGCATCCATGATTCATGGCTGGATGATTGAAAGTATAAATCGGCATAATCTACATCTCGAGCACAAATGTGATTTAATGTTTTGCTTAATTCTTCTTGGCCAAGTTGGCTAGAATGTAGTAGTTCTTGTTCAACAAGATTCATTTTAAAGTCCGTGTTGTTTCTATGTTAGGTTCAGTTTAACTGAAAATTTATTATGACGAGCAACTGGAATATCTGCTCTTATTTTACTGATGAGTTCTCGGTCGAAATTACTACTTACATAACCGACACCTTCTGCCTTCATGGTCATTATTTCCCCCCAAGGGTTAATGATCATTGAATGACCATAGGTTTGACGGCCATTTAAATGTTCGCCTTCTTGGTCTGCAGCAATAATGTAAACTTGGTTTTCAATTGCTCTTGCTTGTAATAATGCCTGCCAATGAGCTTTACCTGTCACCTTTGTAAATGCACTTGGTACACAAATAACATCGGCACCTTGCTTGGTAAGAGCTCGAAATAATTCCGGAAAACGTAAGTCATAACATACTGTCATACCAACATTAAAACTAGGTAAAGTAGTAATAGATAACTTCTCACCTGCTTGAGTTAGCGTTGATTCACGATAACTTTTCTCGTTATCAGCAACATCGACATCAAATAAATGAATTTTTTGGTAATCATTAAGTAGCTTGCCTTCAGGTGAAAATAACAAGCTACTGGCTGTAAATTTATCATCCTGCTTAGATGAAATAGGAATGGTTCCAGCAAGCAAATAAACATTATATTGCACTGCTAACAGCGCTAATTTTTTCTGCATAAAACCATTGCCTAATGGCTCGGCAAACTCAATTTGCTGCGCATCTTTTCCACCAAAATATAAACACGCTTCTGGTAATACAACTAAGTGCTCAGCAGATTCAGGCAATGTTGAAAGAATAGTTTCTATACAAGCTAAATTTTCAATGATATCGGGGACAGACTGTAACTGTATTGCTGTAAGCCTAGCCATTTCCATCACCTAATTTTTTCTCAGACACAGCTTTTTTATCAAGCTCTGATTTTTTTTCAAGATCATTAGGCTGAGATTCATTTTCAGGGATTTTAGGCTCTAAACTTGCTTGTTCAGGCTTAGCTTTATCGGGTTGAGGTTGATCCGGTTTACTTTTTCCAACACTTACATCACGACTTTTTCGGTCAACTTCTTTGAAGATTGGCTCATCTACCGTACCTGTCAGCTCAAAATTGATCACCGAAATCACTTCCGCTTTTTGAATAGCTTCATCAGCTACCATAATCGCCGCGCCCATTAACGGATTAACCAACCAGCCGACAATAATTGGCAAGCTTGAGGTTACTTTCGGCGCAAACGACATTTTATAATCTAGCTGATTATTCACTAAATTGGTGTTGCCCTTAACTTTAAGGTTACCAGCTGCGCCGTTCATTTTAGTATTGTCGGTATAAGCGACGCCATTTTCTAAATGGATAGTGCCCTTAATATCGTCGTAAAACATACCTTTTGAAAATATATCTCTAAAATCTAAGGTAAGCTTTCGAACCAATGACTGGAAACTAAATATTGATAATAGCCTAGCACCTTTGTCACTAACATCGGCTAAATAGCCATCATCAAATGTGAATTTATATTTACCATTCAGGCTGGCTAAATTAAATTGATGTGGCCCGCCTTGCCAATCAATGTCGACGCTACTTTTTAAACCACTGTCTTTAATACCGGATTCCATATCAAATCTTTTGATTTCTTTTTCAACATCTTCAAAATTCAACATACCTGAAATAGAAGTTTTGTCTTGCTTAGCATCTTTTTGCCAAGAACCAGTAAAAGTAACTTCTGCATTTTTACGTTTTGCTGAAAAGGCCCTTAAAGTCACTAATGAAGGACTAGTATTTTCCACATCAAACAAAACTTTACCAAAATCAAATTGTTGATATTTACAACTATCACAATTAAATTTAATTTTAGGAATATCCGCGGGTGTTAGTGATGACTCATTCGACTTTTCATCATTTTCTTCGCTTGCATCGGCCGCATCGGTTAAATGAATAAAGTCCGCATCAATTTCTAAACCTTCACGCTTAAAATCATGGTAGAACTTCATTCTACTGCGTGCTTGTTCAGCATTTAATTGTAGTAACCACCACTGCTCTTTATGTAATAAATTAAAATCTACATCGGTTAAACTCTGGCCGAAAAAGTCAATATTTTTAACATTACCTCTAATTCGTTCTGGTGCTTGTAAAAAAGCCAGCTTTTCTTCATTGTTCAGCGAACTATTGTCTGAACTCGAACTGTCAGGTATAGAGTTTATAATATCAAAAATAAATTCGTGCCATGGCCCATAAGCAATAGTATCTAGGTCTGTAGTAATGTGAAAACCGTCTGTCGGTAATAATATTTTCTCTTTACCTAACACCAACTGTGTTCGCATGAAGGCTACTTTTTGATGATCCAATTCACCATAAAAACGTAAATTATCATCTAACGTCGCTTCAATGGTCGATTGATTAGCATTGCCTTTTGCCGAAGCTGTTAATTGAGCCTCCTTTTGAGCCGGTTTAAAATAAGGCTCAGGTAAAGACAATTTAGCATTTTGTAAATTAGAATCTAAATGTAAGTCGTAACTAAGTTCACCATTTTCAGGAATAAATAGTGATAATTTACCTTGCCACTCTAATTCGCCATTAACATAGGATTGTAAGTTTTCAGGTATCTGTGGATCGTAACTTTGCTTTTGCCAGTTAGCCAGTAAATCAATATCAACTTGATAAAAGTCATCTTCAATCCGCCCATCGACAGCTAAACTTATAGGTAAACCACGCCAGTTAAGGGTGATATCTTTCGTGTTAATCAACTCATTATTAAAACTTAACTGGCCATTCACTTGAGTAAAGTTCATTTCAGGAGCTTGTAATAACACCTCATTATTAGCAAAATCAATTGTACCTTTGGCAACAACCTTGTCTGTATCGGCTAAAGGCAAATCTAACGAGAAGGTTCCTGTCACTGCACCTTGCGGATTTATAAGCCTCAAGGTTTCACCAACACTGTGTTCCAATGGGCTTGCCACCATCAATTCTGTTACATTGTTAACTTCAGTATCTACTTGGCTACGGACAGTTAAGATTGATTCACCACTTAAGGACTCAATGCCAACCATTAAGTCTTTAGTTTGTATCCCCATCAAATCACCATCATAGGCAGTGATCAACATCGAGTCATTGGTAAAGTTTAGGTTTAAATGAGCTTTTTCAATAGCTGGCCATGATTGTTCAAATTGATACTTAGCCTGCTCGATATCTGCATCAACAATGAAAATCCCACTATTATCTGTAAATGGGAATGTGGCGACAGGACCATTAAATAACACGCCCGCTTGTTTAACATCGCCATGAAAGATTGCCGCAGTTAAATAATCGACTAAGCTTTCACTCATTATCGGTAACGGTAAGTAATACTGAGCTTTACTGGCATCGCCTTGCTCAGCATACGCATAAAGGCTAAGCACACCACTTTGATCAACTTCCTGTAAATATTGAACATTGCCGTTTACCGTAAGTTCATCAGAGGACAAGAAAATGTCACTGACGGCCAATTTCCAAAAGCGCTCATTCCAATTGGCCTTTATCGTTGCCTTTAATTCATTAAATGGGATCGGTCTAGAGAACCCTCCATCAAAATCAATGTCATCATTTTGTGAGGTAATATCAAGTTGAACTTGATCATTATCAAATAACAGTTGCCCTGATATCTGTTCGATACCGGGAATACCATTAGCAGCATTCCAACCAACATCAGCAAGGTTCAAAACTAATTGTAGTTTTTCAGCAGAAGTGCGGATTTGAATATTCGCTAAATCACCACTTAGTTGCAGGCTTGAATATTTTTCAAAATCTGGGAAATTATCTTTAATAACAGGAAATAATTGCCATAAATTATCTAACGAAACTGTAGATATGTTAGTCAAAGATTCCGTTGGGGTACTTGTCGCTTGTAATTGAAATTCAGTCCATGGAGTTTCGTTAAATAAAACTTCAATGTTACTGGTTTGCATACTGAAATTAGAAGATTGACCATCTCTGTAGATACTTACATTACCCTGAGGAATTTTAAGCACATGCTGTTGCTCAAAGCTATCCCAGGAAAAAGTATTTTCGCCCAAATTAATGTGAAGATCAGTAAAGTACCCACCAGCCACGTTTATCCAAGAATGAAAATTAATTTCAGTACTAAATTGATCTGCTTTATCTTTTAAGTGTTTATCAAACCAAGGGGCAAGGTTAATATTATTTCCTTCAATGTAAATTTGCCCTTTAAGGTTTTCTCTTTTGTCACCCTGTAAATCAATAAGTAACTTGGCGCTGTTACTTGAAAACCCTTCAATTTCTAACTTGCCAATACCTTTGTGTTTATTGCCATCGTTGTGCCAAGCCAGTTTATTCAATAAAATGGTGCGCTCTCGGCGTAAAGTCTTAATTAAAATTTTGCTATCGCGAACTGAAAAACGTTTAAATTGATTAAGTATCAGGTCAGAAAATGCATCAATATCTGCCTCTTCAGAAGTTCCTTGTTTTGTTCCAGCATCAATAATAACTGTTTGATCGATTTTTATATTGGCACCAACGAGAGTAAAGTTATTAGCTTTTATTTGTTGAGCTTTTAATGTCCCCCAAAAATCTAAACCAATGTCTATTTCTTCAATTTCAACTTTCAGCGCTTCTGAATCTGATAGAATTACCTGTTTTACCACTAATGTAGGGCCGAATTTATGCCAACCAGCAGAAAGCTCTCCAATCTCAATTTCACCTTGATAGGCACTATTAATATAGTCCTCAAGATTATTTTTAAAGGTGTGCGCATGTGGCAAAAATATTCGGGCAGAGGTAAGTAACACCGCCATTAACACTAATAATACAGCCAGTGTTTTATAGAGGCGATTTAGCCAAGTATTTAAATATGCCCATAACGTTTTTTTCACTACATCATCACCACGTCAAACTGCTCTTGGTTATACATAGTTTCTGTTTGAACTTTAATATGTTTGCCAATAAATACTTCTAACTCCGCTAGGTGATGCAACTCATCATCATTCAAAGACTCGCTTACTTTAGGTGAAGCATAAACAATAAACTTATCCGCATCATAGGCACGATTCACTCGGACTATCTCACGCAAGATTTCAAAACACACGGTTTCAACCGTTTTTAAATTACCACGACCATCACATACAGGACATTCTCCACAAAGAATATGCTCAAGTGATTCTCGAGTACGTTTACGAGTCATTTCAACTAAACCTAACGCTGAAAAATTACTAATACTGTATTTCACCTTATCTTTAGCCATAGCAACATCTAAAGAATGTAATACTCTTTTTTTATGTTCGCTGTTAGACATGTCGATAAAATCAACGATAATAATACCACCAAGGTTCCTAAGTCTTAACTGACGAGCAATTGCTTGGGTGGCTTCAATATTAGTATTAAATATTGTTTCTTCTAAATTACGGTGACCAACAAAAGCGCCGGTATTTATATCAACGGTGGTCATTGCCTCTGTTTGATCAATAATTAAAGTTCCACCCGACTTAAGCTCAACCTTGCGCTTTAACGCTCTTTGAATTTCATTTTCCACATCAAATAAATCAAAGATTGGTCGTTCGCCTGGGTAGTATTCAATTATAGGCTTAATTTCAGGTACAAATTCTTCAGTAAACTCAATAAGTTCATCAAAGGATAAACGCGAATCCACTCTAATTCGCTCAAGCCCACTACCGACAAAGTCACGAATAATGCGGCATGCTAAGTATATATCTTGGTATAAGGCCTGATCTGTTTGTTTACGTTGTTTACGCTCGACAACCTTTTTCCACACTCGTCGTAAAAATTCAGCGTCATGGGCTAACTCTTCTTCTCCAGCCCCCTCGGCAACAGTTCTAACAATAAAACCGCTTTGCTCGTCGCAATATGGTGTCACTATTTGCTTTAAGCGAGTACGTTCTTTTTCATCTTCAATACGTTGTGAAACACCTGCATGATTAGAGTTGGGCATCATAACTAAATACCGCGAAGCAATAGTTAAGTCAGTCGTTAAACGAGCCCCTTTAGTCCCTAATGGCTCTTTAACAACTTGCACCATAATATGTTGACCTTCATGAACTAAGGTTCGAATATCAGGAACCTCATGTTCATTAGTATCATTGCTAGTGATTAATTTTGTGCGAATATCTGAAGCGTGTAAAAACGCAGCTTTTTCCAAGCCAATATCAACAAAGGCGGCTTGCATGCCAGGTAAAACTCGAATGACCTTACCTAAGTAAATATTACCAACTATGCCACGTTTTAAATTTCGTTCGACATGAACTTCTTGTAGCGTACCATTTTCGATTAACGCAACACGAGTTTCACTGGGAGTAACGTTAATTAATAATTCACCGCTCATTTAGCACCTTCGCTAGTTAATTTTTTCGAATGAGCCTTTGCAGTTAACAAAAGCTGCTCGGTTTCATATAAAGGCAAACCGACTACTGAAGAATAGCTGCCTTCGATTCGTTTTACGAATTTCCCAGCAAGCCCTTGAATACCATAACTTCCAGCTTTATCTTGTGGTTCACCAGACTGCCAGTAACGCTGAATTTCATCATCACTAATTGCTCTAAAGATAACATCGGTAATAACCAGTTCTGAGAATACAGTGTCGTTATTTATAACCGCAACTGCGGTCATTACTTGATGCTTTTTATTTGATAAAGCCAACAACATTTTATGACAGTCTTCAAAGCTTTTAGGCTTACCTAATATGTTATTGTTGATAACTACAATTGTATCTGAGCCAAGCACCCAATCATTTGAATTAATTGTTACAACATTTTTCAAACCGGCTTGCGCTTTCTCAATAGCCATTCGCTGCACAAACTGCTTCGCAGTTTCACTGGGGTTAACTATTTCATTTATGTTAGTCGAAACTAGCTCAAATTGTTCAGCAATTTGGTGAAGTAACTCTTGTCTACGTGGTGATTGAGAAGCTAAATATAACATTTTAACGGACCTGCAATTGACGGCGAACCTTTCTTAATAATAAAAACACCACTGGCCAAATAACCGCAGTAGTAATAACAGGTTTTAAATAGCTAATAGAAAAATCGACATCTAAAATAAACCTTTGAATCCAAAAAATAATTAAGTGATATAAGGCGGTTAACAAACCGATAATAAGCGACTGTTGCCAAAGAGAAAAGTTACGAATTTTTTGAAAATTATTAACGATCACATAAACAACTAATGCCGTTGCAAAGGCATTAATACCGAGTACAGAGCCAAGTAATACATCAATAATAAAACCAACTAGCCAGGCAAATATCACATTCACCCGATTTGGTAAGGCCAGGCTCCAGTATGCAATTACTAATAAAGCCCAGTTAGGTCTAAATGCATCTGCGCCAATAGGCATTGGCATAATGGTCAACATTAAAGAAATAATAATGGTGACAAATATCACAAAGTTATTGCTTCTAGCCTTCATTACTTGTCCCCTTATTTTCAAGAGGTGATGACTGCAGATTACTGTCTTGTTGATTAGGCCAAATTAACAATAAATAACGTAACCGATTCATTTCAACTAATGGTGATATTTTTATTCGCGCAAATTCTTTATTTGGATTTTCCGACACATAAGAAACCTCAGCCACAGGGTAACCTTCAGGAAATTTGCCACCTAATCCAGAAGTCACTAATAAGTCGCCAACCCTAATATCGGTTGAGCTTGGAATATGATTTACTTCCATTTGGCTCACACTACCAGTGCCTTTAGCAATCACCCTTATACCATTACGGTGCACTCTCAACGGGATTGCATGAGTAATATCGGTCATTAATAACACTCGCGAGTTACTCACACCAACATGAAGAATTTGACCAACAACGCCAGTTTCATCAATCACCGGCTGGCCTTCGTATATACCATCTGATAGTCCGCGATTAATGACTACTTGTTGTGAGTAAGGGTCACTATCAACGGCTAGGATCTCAGCAACTATTTTTTTATAGTCGCTTCGTAGTGGGGAATCAAGTAATTTGCGTAACCGGTCATTTTCTTGCTGTAGAATATCAAGTTGTAATAACTTTTCATTCAACAGCAATTCTTTCATTTTCAAGCGCTCATTATCAACCATTAATTGCTTGCGTGAAACTATATTTTCAGAAGCATAATCCATTACTTTTTTCGGTGTATTGGCTAAATATTGCAATGGGCTAACAAGAGATTGTAAGTGACCTCTAGCAACTTCAAAACTTGCTAATTTATGATCGAAATAGATGAACACGCAAGACAATGCGAGTGCGAACAAAATGCGCCGATGACTGGAATATCCTTCCAAAAAAATAGGAGTCATAAAAACCGCAAAGGCAGCTTATGCTGCCTGTTGTTTAAGTTATTTAAAAACTGCTCAGACATTCTTATTCGTAAGCAAATAAATCGCCGCCGTGCATGTCAATCATCTCTAGAGCTTTACCGCCCCCACGAGCAACACAAGTAAGTGGATCATCAGCAACGATTACCGGGATACCAGTTTCTTCTGCTAACAAACGATCTAAATCTTTTAGTAATGCACCACCACCAGTTAATACCATACCGCGCTCTGAAATATCAGATGCTAACTCTGGCGGCGCTTGTTCAAGTGCAACCATAATCGCACTAACAATGCCTGAGAGCGGTTCTTGTAATGCTTCTAAAATTTCATTGCTATTTAAAGTAAAGCTTCTAGGTACACCTTCAGCAAGATTACGACCACGAACTTCAATTTCAACTAATGACTCACCTGGATATGCACTGCCGATTTCTTGTTTAATACGTTCAGCCGTTGCCTCACCAATTAAACTACCAAAGTTACGACGTACGTAGTTGATTATTGCATCATCAAACTTGTCACCACCGATACGTACTGATGAAGAGTAAACCAAGCCATTTAACGAGATAATACCAACTTCAGTTGTACCACCACCTATATCAACAACCATTGAACCTGTTGCCGCAGATACAGGTAAGTCTGCACCAATAGCCGCCGCCATAGGCTCATCAATAAGGTGAACATCACGAGCACCAGCACCTTCTGCTGATTCTTTAATTGCTCTACGCTCAACTTGCGTTGAACCACAAGGAACACAAACTAATACGCGTGGGCTTGGACGTAAAAAATTATTAGAATGAATTTGTTTGATAAAATGTTGTAACATTTTTTCTGTTACGTAGAAATTAGCAATAACACCATCTTTCATCGGACGAATGGCTTCAATATTACCGGGGGTACGGCCAAGCATTTGTTTGGCCGCCGTACCTACTGCAGCTACGCTTTTATTGCCACCAGCTCGATCCTGACGAATTGCTACAACTGAAGGTTCATCAAGTACGATACCTTGATCTTTTACATAAATGAGGGTGTTAGCTGTTCCTAAGTCGATTGATAAATCGTTAGAGAACATACCACGTAAAAATTTGAACATTGAGAGAAAGATCCTATTGCTTGGTGTTGCTTTTTTTATTTTTACAGAGTGTGAAATCAGCGTTATTTAGTCACTATTTCTTCAGCTTTATTAGTTGAATTAACCACTGTGCCCTAGTAAAAACTTCAGTTATCTATTAGTGAAGATATCATAACCCAGTAGACAAAAAAATGTACTAGATAATTGTTAAAAACAAGACAAAAAATGCACTTTTTTATTTTAAAGCTTTCTTTTGTAAATAAAGCGATGAAAATTCTGCTTTTAGCTTACATTTTTTCTACTTTTCTGAGCTTTAGTTGGTTGATTAGCCTATATACAACGCAAATTGAATTAATTTTTCCTTTCGATTTCCCGTTGACTAATCACTCGTTTAGATACTTTATTAAAACGACCAAAGGTAGCAATTGCCGATGGGTTTTGATCTAGCGCACCATTTTGCAGCCAGTCATACTTAAACCAATTCGGCACGTCATAATTCAAGCCAACTTTACCGGTCTCTCCTGGCGCTGATAATAATAATGTTCGAACTGCACCATTAATGAAAGTCACCACACTTGCATCACTATTTAATACCGAGGTTAAATTAACGTCTAAGTCATTAATATCAACCACGGTTAAACTACTATCCAAAAATTCGGTGCAACTATCACTATCATTAATTAACCAGTCAGCAACGCCAGACGCGCTTTCAGTATAATGCTGAACTTTCATTATTTGACCAAGATTTTCCGTTTCAGGCCCAAAGGTATCTAGTATTTTCCAACGAGCGAAACTGTTATCCAACCCGCTTAAATCAAATGTTAATTGGCAAGTTCCTGAAGTACATGTACAACTTACTTCACTGGCACCACATTGAGAAAAATCCACTAAGTCGTCATCAGTAAAACTACTTACTAATAGTTCGATGTGAACGGCAAAAGTATTGATCATGCTATCTTGTGTACGAACAAAATTAAAATGATCGGCAGGATTAAACCGATAATAGTTCACGCCTGGGTTAGCATTATCTAGGCTGAAATTAGTACTGATATTAATTTGGTTGTCCAATTGCAAAAACATACCATTTCTGCCCAATGTATGCTGATTCGATGCCGATGTACTAATGGAATAATTACTGGTTTGATTCTTTAATAGGTAATTTTGGGTAATACTTTTGCTCCCCCCACTTACCTTGCTAAATGGGCTTATTTTTATTTGTGGTAACTCATCGTAAGTAATATCACCAGCACTATTGAACAGCTTGCCAGTATAGGTAAATGCGTCACAGCTTGCCGACTCTAGCGAGCCAGTTTGTTCAACCGCGAGTTCGAAGTGATCGGGAATAAAACGACTTAGTATTTTACTAGTACTAATATCTTGACCAAGGTAATTGTCTTCAACCTTGATACTAATTTGCCCTACTTCTAGATACTGAGCTTGCGTATTACTGTATTTGCCATCAATAAATGGTGTATAAACTTCCTGGGGATTACTATCTGTAATTACTGTTGGGTTAGTTGCTGATGGCAAACTGAATTTTCCTAAAACAAGGTCATCCACACCTTGCGTTAATGTCATAGTAACGGTATCCGTAGATGCTTGATAATTTGTCGCGGTGGTGTCATTAGTACACATTGCTTCTATATTAAAGTTAAAATCGTTGCCTGCCACCTCTGGTGAGGTATCCGTTATGACACTATTATCTGAATGAAGACCAGTAATATCAAAATAATCAGGATAAAAGCCTAACTGGGCACTACCAGAAATGACTAATTCCCCGGCTCCAGGTAAAGTTTCAGTAATAGAAAAATTAGTATCATGTTGACCGGCATCATTATAGGCAATAGTGACAATGGCATCACCACTGCCATTAAAATCAACATCTATAGGTGATTGGTCGATGTCTGCACCATTAAAAAGTAAATTAGGTAGCGAAGAGGTAATCGTTAATGCTTTAGTACTATCAACAAACTGGCTGATACATTGATTCGATTCATCGGCTTGCAATGCCTGTAAAGTAAAATTACGGACCAGACCACAAGCAGTATTTAAATTGTTAGGTTCATTTACCGGAGTTAACTTTAATATTGATTGCACAAACTCAACATTGCAATCAGCAGGATCGCATTCATACGCTTCATTAACCAGGCTTAAAGATACCGTCTCTACCGAGTTGTGAAATACTTGTGCATTACCAATTCCACTACCATCTATTGTAACGTCAAAGGTATTACCTGAACTGGTTTGTACCTGCAAAACGGCATTGACGTCTATTGGGGGAAGACTACTGCAATCGTTAACACCTACACAAGCTCGTACTTCAACATTTAAAGATTCACAAGTAATGTTTTGCGGATTAAATAATAGTTTGTAATATGTTGCCACTTCACCATCATTACTAGAACCTCTCGTACGTTCTCCGGAAGAATTCGATGAAATGACATCGACATCGACATCTATTCCACTACCAATATCTTTGCTGCCATCGGGTAGCCGACGAATAACTTTACTGCCATTTTTTGTGCTGATTTGACTTGTTGCACTATAAACGGGCATGCCAACATAACTATAACCATTAGCAATTATTCTATCTACTACGAGATGATTACTGTCGTATAAAGTGATAACAAAACCATCTTTAGTATTTAAGAACGAGGCATTGCTTCCTATGACATCTATGGTTGGGTAGATTTCGTCATTGAGAATCGCCATTTGGGCACTACAACCAAAGCTAGTTTTATTGGTTGGCCCTGAACATATCTCAACATACAAGTTTAACGGTGTTGCAAATAAAGCTGATTGTTTAACTTTGATCTCAACAAAGCCGTTGTGTTGATGTTCGTAAATTTCATTGAGGACAATTTGATCATCAAAAGGGGAATCATCGGCGACAGCTGTTCCCGCCTGAAAAGCGAATGCCATAAAAATTAAAATTAGCAAGAACTGAAAAATATTGGTTTGCTTAATCGAATAAAAAAACAAATGCTAGCCTTGTGTGATCTTGATAAAAACGATCATTGTTATTGTTAATATGTTTTTATAACATCAATTACACATTTGAGTAAGGGTAAGATAAATTATTCTCGCCAACCACCGCTTCATTGATCATTCAAACTGTTGATCAGCTC
The DNA here is from genome assembly GCF_031583595.1 of Thalassotalea psychrophila. Classification (NCBI taxonomy): domain Bacteria; kingdom Pseudomonadati; phylum Pseudomonadota; class Gammaproteobacteria; order Alteromonadales; family Colwelliaceae; genus Thalassotalea; species Thalassotalea psychrophila. The sequence goes on along the minus strand of NZ_CP134145.1, from coordinate 639,250 downwards.
ATTCGACTATTTATCTATTTCTTTTTCACCGATAACTCTATCGCCAGTATTATCAAACACCCCAAAAGTTGCAACCGCACTTGGGTTTTGATCAAGAGACATAATGCCTGACCAATCATATTTAAACCAAGAAGGAACATCATAGGTAACCCCCACTTGTCCAATGCTTTCAGGTGCTTTTAATTCAAGCAAATTTGTATAACCTTGTTCGAAAGTATTGTTTGTGGGATCAGAGTGAATAACTTCGGTTAATGCTGGTTCTAAATCACCAATATTAACAAGAGTCATCAAATCGTCACTGAATGTTGTGCATATATCTTGTTCATTTGTAACAAATTGACTGCCGTCATAATATTCAATGTGCATGGGTTGATCTAAATTAGCCATTTCAGAGCCGAAGGTATCTTCTACTCGCCAACGACCAAATTTTATTTCTACCCCTGAGGTGACAAAGCTCTCAACATCATTAATGAGTTGATTGTCTTCATCTAAATATTGGCTACTAATACCATCGCTATCATTAACACTAATGATGTTAAATTCTAATTCCGCATCAAATGGCACAATTAAAGAATTTTCATCTCGTACGTAATAAAAACCATCCGCTTGGCTGAAATGATAAAATACAATACCTGAATCAGTTGTGCTGGCCTCAATTTCACCGTCCATTTTATGTGGCAGGGTAGTAAGCAATAAGTCTTCTGCACCAAGCTGATTTAAATCAGTTAATGGGAATTCTCGATCAATATCAGCACCGGGTTGGTCCAACATCATAAATTCGTTGATGTAATTCTGAGTGACACTACCAAAAGCATTATACGGGGTTATTTTAAGAACAGGATGCTGACCATAACTTATTGCACCAACGGTTGAAACGGTAGAGTTCAACTCACCTGTATAACTGGAATCACCGCACATCATCGCCAGTTCACCATTATTTTCTACGGTTTGCTGAAAATGGTGTGGAGTAAAGCGACCAACATTATTAACAGTACTTTCAATGGTATAGCCACCATAGTTATGATCACGAACTTGCAAACTAAACAGCCCAACTTCAGAGTAACTGCTATTACTATTTTGGTAACCGCCATCAACAAAACTTGTTGGTGCAATATTCGCACCTTGCCAATTAGAAGCAATAGTTGCTACCACAATACTGGCACCATCTATGTTCAATAAACCATCTGCACCTAAAGTATCGCTGATTGGTGCCGTTTTGATAGCATTAAACTCAATCCTATCATTGTCTTCAGGCTGATAGTTCTCGGTGATAGTCGTCCCATCAGCACATTGCGCACTTAACTCAACTTCAAATATAACGCCGGCTTTTTCTATGGTGTTACCATCGATCGGTGTGTTGTCCGCGTCTAATTTATTTAATCTGGCAGAGAGCTGAGCCGGATAGAGTAAAATATTTTTTCCGCCTTCAAGGTATAACTCTTCGAAGTCGCCAACAGTTTCGGTAAAGTTTACCGATAATGAGATCCTACCCGCATCGTTATATAGCAAGCTGTCAATTTCAGCCTCACTATTGGCATTAAAATCAAGTGCAATTGCACTGTCCTGGTTACTGCGCAAATCCACCCCGTTAATGCTAGGTACAACATCTCCAGAGTCAGGCAGAATGTGAGAAAACTTAAAATTAATCAATTTCTCCCCTTGCAAAGCACCAATGCACTGATGGGTTTGTTCATCGGTTTTCACCGCTTTTAAGGTAAATTGTTGACTGTTGCAAGATTGATTGTCGGTTGCCTCAAGGATAAAACCGGCGTCAGCAAACTCTAGTTGGCAGGAAAGTGGAAATGTAAGTGAAGAGTTTGCAAGGTTCGTACAGGTGTAATTCTCTAACAAAGATAGTTCAGCAACCGTACTTGCATCGACATGAGTAAAAGACACATTAGTATTTATGCCATTATTTATATCAACCACTATCGGCAGTTCATTGTTTACCACTAGGCTCACCTGAGTATTTACTGAGGTATCTGTAGCGGTACAATTAACGTCAGTACAAGCTCTTATAGTAATTGTTTCATGTTCACAGGTTAACCCTGTACCATCGTGAATAATTTCAAAAAATTGCTCGACAGGCTCTTCACTAACACAGGCGAACTCTATTGTTGAGTTATCTTTTAAATCTACTTTCGCAGAAGATACAGCTCCATATAACGTGCTGCCATTTTCAATATGAAACTCTTTTACTGCATACACTAGCCCAGTGACCTCAACATTCTGCTTAATGTGGAATTTATCGTAAGCAATAATTAAAAAGTCGCCAGGGGCTTCGCCACTCATATTGATTTTACTATTGTTGCGGATATCAACATGACCATCAACAAACAGTCTCACCACTCCCGGCTCACTGGTAGTAAAAACTAAACCATCGGCATTTTTGGTTTCGAGATCTTTAATCCAGTAATCACCGGGAGCAAAAATCACCGTTGCATCTTCTTCAACATCTAATTCGGCAATGCGATATTCTTTGTCGGATATTGCAAATTCTAATGTGTCACCAGAATCTACATCAACTTTATCAAATTCAGTTTGCTCAGGCCCAATCAGCAAATACTTATTGCTATAGTCGTCTTTATCTATATCTTCAGATGAGTCTGAAATTAAAAATTCTTCCAAATCTAAGGCAGTAATAGCATTGCCACTAGCAGTACATTGTGCAGTAAGGTTAGGATCAAAATTTGGGTCTTCACAGGATTGATCATTATCACTAGAGTTAACCGTAGTACTTTCTAATATAGTATCCGGGTTATTAATAATAACGGCGTTGTTACCAAACTTGATGTTGGGTTTATTATCTTCATTTTTATCACTAAAACTGGTGGCGCCATCAACAAATGGTGCAGCACATTGTAGATCTGGTGGGTCAATCGGTGGATCAATGCCTATTTCACATTGATAGGTAACAAGTGAACCGATAGCAGCAATAACATTTTGTCCGGATACTGCCCCGGTAATTTCACTAAATCGGCCAAGTAGAACATCGCCATGAGCAAATATGAGCGCATCTATTTCAACATTTTTTTCAGGACTAAATATTGGTGGCTCTTCAATATTGATATAACTATAGGCGTAGATAAGCAACTCTTCAGCAATGCCTAAATTATTCATTGCCAGCCCATAAGGAAATAGTACGTCATTATTAATAAAGAGTTTAACGGTACCATTTACTTCAAATGTAATGTCATTACCCAACGTTAACGTTTCAACCCAATAATCCCCGGAACTAAGAGTAACAGTGGCACCATCCTCAACAATCAACTCGTTAATTTTGTAACTATTAAAATTACTGGTAAAGGTAGCGTTAGCGTCACTTTTGATCAGTACACTAGCAAATTCGTTGATACCCGCATCACCAATTTGACCAGTACCGTTAATTTGAATGGTTTCGGTACTTGTTGTGCTTTCGAAGCTGCCTAAATCAAACAGACCGGTCGGAATACCACTAGCCGTACAAGGTTCTGTGTCACAGGTGTTGGTGCCAATAACATCAGGGTTATTAACAATAAAACTTGCCAAAACTGAGTCTGGATTTTCGATTACTCTGGAAAAGTTAGAGAACGTAATTTCACCATCAGCGGCATGTGTGGTGATACCGTCCACCATATAATCGGTACATATATCGAGAGGGAGTTCAACCGGAGGTACATAATCACAGCCATAAATTACCGTTGACTCTTCTTCTATCAGCACCTTTTGGGCACTGATAGAACCGGTTAAGCGAGCCCGAGCTTTAATATGAAAGTCTTCTTCGGCAAAGATTACTGCGTTTATTTCTGCATCTTCTTTAATATGTAATTTATTATATGAAACCAACCAAAAATCTTCGGGCTTACCTTGGATATTTATTTTATTAAACTTTCTAAAATCAATGTGGCCGGTTAAAAATAATCTAACAGCCCCTTCGCCAACCGTATTAATGGTTAAATAATCTCCATCTTTGGTATCTAAAGATTCTATCCAATAATCCCCTGGTGACAATTCTAACGTTACACTTTCTTCTAATTTAAGTTTTTTAATACGGTATTCTGAGTAAGTATTGCTAAAGGTGAGGTTTATGCCATCTCTGACCGTAATATCATTGAAATGATTTATACCATCATCGCCTAATGTGGTGTTGGCATTTATGTTATGATTTTGTTCACCTTCGCTCAGTAAAAAATCACCCAATTCAGGATAAAATACCGGGCTACCTGAAGCTGTACAATGTGAGTCTTCACAACTTAATTGGTCAGAACCAGGGTTGGTCCATACGGTAGTAGACGCTAGAATATTGTCTGGATTATTGATGATTTGGGTATTTTTCTTAAACTCAATTGCCTTATTATCTGAGCCAAAACTTGTCGCTCCATCTTCCCAACCTTGCTCACAACTTAAACAGTCTGAATCAGTAAAACTAATATCACATGAACCGTTGCTACAAACAGTATCTTGCTCTGGAATTACCGAAGAATTATTTACTGCCAACGATGCTACACCAACATCACCAAAACTGAACTTAGTTAGAATAGTGCCGCCAGAGAATGACAACGACGATTTATTAATACCATTAACTTGTAAATCAACATTTACCTGCTGTTGATACGTCTGCTCACAAGCAAGATCTGCACAGGCTTTAACTGTGACTAATTCTGCTGCACAATTTGACCCCAAACCATCATGAATAATTTCAAAATGGTGGAGGATATCTCCATCGCTTGGTTCACCTTCACAAAAACCATGAGGGTCAAAGTCTTCTAGATCATCAAGGTCATAATTGTATGTACTGCCTTTTTTAATGACGATTTCACCTGGCCCAGAAATAGCACCATTAAATTCTGCCCTTTCTTCAACAGTAACTAAACCCTCCGAATAGATAAAAGCAGTAACTTTACTATCAACTTCTATCTTAAGTTCATTGCCTAACATCACTATTAGTAAGTTGGCAGGGTCACCATTAACATTTATCCGAGAATTTTTATTTATTACTGACACGTCGCCGGTAAGATAAATTACTGCTGTACCTTCCCCGCTAAATGACAAGTCATAGTTCTCTATTTCGTCCCAAGTTTGATACACATAAACATGATCTGTAACCGTGTCTAAATTAAAAACATTACCACTAAAGTCTGGATTTTCCGGAGCCTCAAGGTCTGGAACTGGTTCGTAATCATTAAAGTTACAGTTACCGCCATTACAACTGTTGGGTGTTTCTATAGTGCCATCGCCGCCGAAGGGGTTTGGACCAGGAAATATTGCTTCACAACTTATTGGTTCGTCAGGTTGCTCACCTGCAAAAGAAAATGGAGTAAGCAAAACATAAAGCAACAGCAAGCAATTTAATAAACATGTCCTGCTGATATTGTTAAACCAAGTCATCATTTACAAAGTCCTTGCATCAACTTGTAAGGTACGACTTGTTGAAACATCGCCTGAATCACAAACGCCTGTAGAAGTTAAAGTAAAGTAAGTTACACCTGACTCAACAAATGAATCGCATTGTAGATTGGCAACTCGACAACCAATTAAGCCATTAACCGCGGAAATATCTGGTGGTGTGGTTACATCAACACAACTAGAGGTTGAGGTATTTAATTGAAAAAGTTGCTGCAAAGCCCACTGATTACCAGTATCGGCAGCAGCGTAAGCGCGAGTCCCTATAACTTCATAGGAAATATTCTCGCTGGAACTTCCTATCATTCTAACTAATACCGCTGCAAATAAGCTAAATATCACGATCATAAACACCGCCATAATCAAACTAGCACCTCGTTGTTTACTTCGTAATGATTTTTTATGGCACATTCGTTATATGTACCCCATTACTGAAGAACACCGTTTCGTTATTGCGAGTGAATCTTAAATCAACTTGTACAATCGCATCACTTTGCAGTTTAGGATCAAACGTAAATGGGAATCCATCACTCACATTAATATTTTCTGCCATTAAAACACCACCGACTAAAATCGCCTGGTTAACATTAAAACCATAATTGTCATGGCGATGTAAACTATTTCCAGTTGCACAATAGCTAACAGGCTCTGACACAATAAACAGTCGCTCATTGGGGGAGTCGGCGGCAAAGCTAATATCACTTTCAACCGTAATCACCCAACGATTACCGGCGCTTTTATCAACACTCTGTAGATCTACAGATTTGTTACTGGTTGCAGGATCATATGCATCATTGGCATCAATCGGATATACAACCACCCTGTCACTTGTATTGGTTTGGTAATCTACGCTTGCCTTAATAATATCTAAAGTATCTCGTGCTGTATCTGGAAATACCGGAATATTCAAATAAATACTACTTGCCATTATTGGCACAAACTCAAGGCATTGAGTGCTTCCGTCATCAATAATTCTAATTGAATTTGGCAAGGCATTACGTAACTCTCGGTTCAGTCTTTCGACAGAAAAACGAGCATCCGATATAAGCGCATCACGATTAGATACGTTTTGATATACATTTGAGCCAATGTTGATAAAACCAATAAAGCCAACAGATATGATGCTTAGAATGGCAATAACCAAGACCAACTCGATAAGAGTAAAACCTAGATTTCTATTTTTAGACATGGGCTTATTCATTCAAAGTTAGCCTTAAAAACGGCAAAGGTAATTGGTGTACCTAAAGGTGTTGTTACGGTAATTGTTATTCGTTTTGTGAGTTGAGAATTATCAATAGTCCCGTCATAAATATCAGTTATGCCGTCATAATTATTGTCATAGTTTACACTGACAAAAATGCTAAAATTATTATAAAGTTCAGATATATCAGAGCCAAGAGCATCTTCAATACTAGATAGACCATTAAAGTCATCAACATCATTATAAAAAGTTCTGGTTTCACCTTCACTGCCTAAGTTTGCAGAGGTTGTGCAAGCTTGAAAACCAGTTTCGTTACAACGTAATAACCCGCCGCTGAGATCTGAATTTTGATCAAATGCTTTCGAGGTAATTTCATTCATTAATGACTGCCCAAGTTCTGCGGCTCTGATCAGATGAATTTGATCGGCACTTTCTTTTTCTTTGGGTAGCATGGCTGCCATCATAAAACCAATGACGACCACTATCACTGTCATACCAAGCACAAGTTCAATTAGAGTGAAGCCCTGCTGAAATTTATATGATTTAAAATTAACAACCATGAATATATCCCTGGCTTTCAATACATAATAAAGCGCTATCATCACTGGTTAGTACTATAGTACAGCCAGTACTACACTCAGCAACTTTCCCCCAAGAATCAAATGTTAATGTACTTGGCCCAGATAACCTCACCGATGAGTCAATAGGGATCGCAAAACCAGTGTTTTTATCTTGCCAATTGGGAATTAATGTATTCGTAGAGCAGTTTGATGACGCGCCATAACCATCATTCATAATTACAATTTGATGGCATGAGTTACTATCGGTTTGTTGCATGCTTTGTTGCTGTATTAACCGTAAACTTGAAATCATCTGGTCGCGATAAACAAACGAATCAAAACCACTACTGCCAATCATTTTAGGTACAACAGTGATAGCCAAAATACTGATAATCAGTATGACTACAACCAATTCAATTAGGGTAAAACCACTACCAAAGGATTTACTTGTTTTCAATGATTAACCTTAACTGTTTACGACAACAATCACTATCTAGAGTAAGTTTAAAGTTTTATAAAAAAATATAGTGTTATTAATAATATAGCATAACAAAGAATAAACTTTTTTTATTGTCTATACTGAGCTTATTCGTAATAAAAATAATTTAAAATGTTAAGTCTTTACCCTAAATTTCGATTCGTATTACTGCTATTTTTTATTTTTGCCATGCATTTCACCTTAATCACTCCGGGTGGCTCTGGCTTATATTTACCTTTTAATGTTATGAGCTGGATAGTTGTATCTATTATAATTGCCGTTGGGCTTTGGCAAATCACTGTAACTAAAACATTATATTTTCATAAATTGCATCTGTTTCTGGCTATTGGCTTTACGCTATTGCTTGTCCCTATGTGGTACGGTGGTGATTTTACTGATTATGCAATACCACGCTTACTCGGTCTGCTCACTGGATTGATATTTTTGTTTTCCATAAACCAATTTCAATTAAATAAAAGCCAAAATAATGACATTCTCTATTTGATACTAATTGGTATCTCAATATCAGCAACTGTTAGTTTATTTCAGTTCTATTTTGTTAGTGAGCCCGACTTTTGGCCTGGTTATACTCCGGGTTCGACTAGGCCTATAGGCTTATTCTTACAACCTAATGTTATAGCGAGCTTTTTGGCTACAGGATTACTTTTAGCATTATATTTATTTACAACGGTTGAAGACAACGAACATAAAAAATGGCACAAACCACTATTATTTTTCACCTTGTTTTCAGCAGCTTTATTACTTGTGCTTTTACAGTCTCGAGTTGGATTTTTAGGAGCAATAATCGCGTTGGCTTTAATGCTGCCATTTGTATTAAAACAAAATATGAAAAAAACATTCCTCGCACTATTAATTATTATCAGTGGCATTAGTTCAGCATTTCTATCAACAGCGTTCATTGAAACGCCTAACAGAGGTAGCGAGGTTTATAAAGATGCTGGCGCGCGATCTGACATGTATCGCGTATCTACTCACATGATTTATGACCGGCCTTTAACTGGGTTTGGGTATGGTGATTTTGAAAGAAACTATAGAGAGTTTCACTTAGCAATTATGCAAATAAACCCTGATTTAAAAATGCCATTAGATAATTTAGATCATCCCCACAATGAAATATTACTATGGGGGGTCGAAGGTGGAATTTTACCGATATTAGGATTATTGGTTTTCGCCTTGGGGTACTTTTATTTGTTTGCCAATACCAATGCGAGAAAAGCATTTGCTTATATTGCATTGCTCACACCAATATTGCTGCATACTCAAACCGAGTACCCATTTTATCACTCAGTTCCACACTGGGTGGTGTTTCTGTTGATAATTAATTTTACCCAACAAGGCTTAACGTCATTTTCAATAAAGCCATTACCGCAGACATTTTTGGTTAAATTTATTGCGATTATAAACTTAGTGATCATCATCCCATTTATGCTGACCACATTTCATACTGGTTATTTATTAAAAGAGTACGCTAAGTCTGATCCCCATGATGAAGCTTTCATTAAAAGGATAATAAATCCGCTGCCTTGGAAAGCACTAACTGAGCGAGTGACTTATAATCATAGATTAGAGGTTGGTTTTGCTAATCAAGATGCTAAAGCACTAGTTGATTATATCGAATGGGGCAGAAGGTCTGTAGAACTAACACCAAGGGAGAAGGTTTTTCAAAATATGATCACTGCAATTCAAACGTTACATAATATTGGAGAGCCTATTGATGAGAAAATATCAATATCATTAATATTAGATGCTGAGAAAATATATCCTGAAAGAAAGGTTTGGGGCTTGGATGCAGTTAAAAAAGTTGAAGTTGCAACTGAACAAGATCAAAAAAGCCTACAGAAGTAGGCTTTTGATTCATATTCTGAGTTGTTAAATTAACAATTATCTAAATCAGAGGTCACAACAGGTCGATCTTGAACATTCTGTGGTTCACCATAGATTACTTCACAAGTTTCAGTAGCATCTTCATGTGTGAAAACCCAAGTAGAACCAGCTGCAGATTGAGATACTCCACTGTCAGTACTTAAGTCGATGGCAGAGCCGATACCTGCGGCATCTGCTGTCGGCCAGCCATTATCAATAGAAATAGATGTACCTTCAAGATATGTTGTAGAGTCGTTATCGGCAGTTTGACCAGTAATGAGAGCTTTAGCATGAACAATATCTGCAGCAGAGTTTACTGAACCTTGGACACCTTTCATAACAGATGTACGCGCATCACCTGTCAAGTCTAAAAACTTAGGTGCAGCAGTTGCGGCTAGAATACCTAAAATTACAATTACGATTACTAATTCGATTAGTGTAAAACCTTTATTGTTGTTCATTCTGAACCCCTTGATAAATATTTAAATTCGTTGTTAATTAATTTGATTCTGGCATTGTAAATTAAAAGTAAACAATAAGTTGTATCCATTTGTAACGATTGAGTAACAGCTCGTTTTCTACCTAGATTCTATTAATTTTGGTTTATATTGATTACCACTGAGCTTGTTGCTGGTTGGTAAGAGAAATTATTGCCAACATTTTCATCAGCAGGTGCAGTATAGGCATCATCAACTTTTGCTAGAGTACCTTTTAAAAAATATACGCAAGAGCTCATTGGGCCAGCACCGCTTATTGTCGCGAAATATTTATAGCTATCAGTATCAACACCATTTAATTCACCTAGATCACTAGTAAGTAATGGAGGTTGTTGCAAGATATTGTTCCAAATATCTACACAATCTGCCAACTCTAATGAGTCATTTCCGTTTTCAATGCCTATTGGATAACCTGGACGAACGCCATTGTTCTGGTTTTCAGTAGTAAGAATTAAATCACTTCCGTCATAGTTAACAACATTATATTGGCCATCGTTGGTTCGCCCTTCAGCTTCCCATTGTGCACGCGCGAGCGACACACCAGTAGCAAAGCCACCAGCCATACCTTCAATGTTTGCTTGTTGAGCTTGCTCAGTTAAGTCAATGAATTTAGGTATCGCGGTTACGGCTAATAAGCCAAGTAATACCACAACGATAACCAGTTCGATTAAGGTGAAACCTTTATTTAATTTTAGTTTGTTGTTTTTCATAATTCCCTCAAACTGTGTTTATAATTCTAACTGTAATAGAGATTGAGTTTAAATCAACTGAAATCTCAATAACTTGCTAATTTTTATTAGTTATTTTGCCATTAGAGCTATTGTATTCAATATACATTCGCTCAGTTAATTGATAACGGCAAATACGTGCCTTTTGCTTAGTATTGTTCTTTAGTTCAACAGCAAATAGCGGTTTATTTAACACTTTCATTTCAGCACCAGTAACTCTTTGCCAAATTCGTTCACAAGCGTCATGATTAAGAACTAAATCTGGCCAGCCAAATTCATTTAAATTAAATACCTTCGATTCAAACTGTTCGTCAGAACTGGGTAATCGCTGTTTAATCGTAACGCTATCAGGTTTACCTTCCATAAACCATTGCGAATGAATTAATAGTACTTTACTGGTAAAGTCCGCAGCCGAAGCCGCCATACTGGTTTTATATAAGTCTTCTTCATTTTTATTAAAATAGCTTAAAAATGTCGCCATCAGCACTAAAATAATAACCACGATAAGTAATATTTTTATCTGGCTAACATTACGTATTGCCATAATTACCCTTGCACTGCAGAGTACATATCCCACATAGGCGTAAATATACCAAGAGCAAGTATTAACACTAAACCGGCCATAAAACTGATTAAAATAGGTTCTATTCTGTCGGTTAAAGTTTTTAAATCATAATCGACTTCACGTTCATAGTACTCAGCAACTTCTTCAAGTAGTTCATCTATTTTACCGGTTTCTTCACCCACTGAGATCATTTGCAAAACTAACGGAGTAAAAAGCTCACTGGCTTTAGCTGTACGCAACAACGTGTCGCCGGTTTCTACCCGTTGACGCATTTTCCTAACCTTATCGGTCATAAAGCTGTTACCTATAGCATCTGCGCTTAAGCTTAACCCTGTGGTAATTGGGATCCCAGCTTTTAGTACGATTGAAAAGCTATGAGAAAATCTTGCGAGCAAAGAACGTTCAATAATTTCTCCAACAAGAGGAATACTTAATTTACGTTTATCCCAACTATATAAACCTTCTTCAGTTGCCACATAGCGCTTAAATGAGAAAATACTTGCAAACAGAATGGCTAAAATTAGCCACCAATAATTGGTGAAAAAATTCGAACTGGCAATCAGCCATTGTGTTGTTATTGGTAGCTCAGTTTGGAATTGCTTGAACATGTCAGCAAAAATTGGAATAACCCAAATATTTAAAATAAACATAGCAATAACTATGGCGATAATAACAAAGCTAGGATATCGCATTGCTTGTTTTATATTTTTTTTGGTTTCTTCTTCGCGTTCTAAATATTGGGCCAGTTTGGCAAATGACTCATCAAGTTGACCTGTATTTTCACCAACATGCACAACCGACACCATTAACTTACCAAACACCTGTGGATAGTTCGCCATTGATGAAGATAAACTAAAACCTTTTTCTAATTTCTCATGGATGGCAAATAACACATCCTGCAAAGCTTTAGATTTAGTCGTTTCAGCTAATCCCCGCATTGCGCTTAATATTGGTACGCCTGACCGCATTAACGCATACATTTGCCGACAAAACATGATCATATCTATAGGTGATACTTTTTTTGAGACTAACAAACTCGACAAATTAATGTTTGTTGTTGAAGACTCATTTGTTGCCGCTTTAATTGTGATGGGAATAATACTTTGCTTACTTAACTGTTCAGCCACAGCGGTGCTCGAGCTCGCATCAATTGCGCCCGAAACCTGCTTGCCGTGACTACTTCGGCCAATGTAATGAAATACTGCCATTATTTACTCATTATCCTGAGTTGAGGTTAGTTTAATTAATATCTATCACTTCAGTTAAACGTAAAACTTCATCTACTGTAGTTACACCTTGCATGGCATAATCGTATGCTGCTACAGCCAAAGGACGATAACCTTTACTTTGTTTTGCTACGCGGCTAAATTCTACTGTATCTTCATTTTTCAATGCGTTCATCATTGGAGTGTCTAGCTCTAAAAGTTCAAACACACCAACTCGCCCTCGATAACCACTATAGTTACAAGACTGACACCCACTGCCTTTGTGAAATTGAACACTTGGCTTGTTACCAGTTAAATTCTCAAGCCAGATACTTTCCTGCGGCTCTAATTCATGTTCGATGGTACAACTTGGACAAATTCTACGAACTAGTCTTTGTGCAACGATTGCTCGCAGCGCACTACTTACTAAAAATCCTGGTGCGCCCATATCAATTAACCGAATTGCCGAGGTAATTGCATCATTAGTGTGTAAGGTGGAAAGTACCATATGACCGGTTAACGCTCCACGCATACCAATATCGACAGTTTCAGAGTCTCGCATTTCTCCAACCATTAATACATCAGGATCTTGGCGAAGTGCTGTTCTTAATACTCGGGCAAAGCTCAAATCAATTTTATCGCTTACTTGCACCTGATTAATCCGTGGCAAACGATATTCAACCGGATCTTCTACGGTAATAATTTTGGTTTCAGGCTTGTTTAACTCGGCTAGTGCTGCATAAAGAGTTGTGGTTTTACCACTACCTGTAGGGCCCGTAACTAATACCATGCCATTTGAACGGGTTATTTGTAACCTTAATCGTTTAATCAAATCATCAGGTAAACCAGTTTGTTCCAGCCTAATAATACCGCCGGTTTGATCAAGCAAACGCATAACTACGGATTCACCAAATTGCACCGGCATGGTCGACATACGCACGTCTATTTCATGACCCTTAATACGCAAATGAAAACGCCCATCTTGTGGTAAACGTTTTTCAGAAATATCTAGGCTGGCCATCAGCTTTAGCTTCAGCACTAAAGCATTGGCTATTTTTGCTTGGTTAATAATACTTTCTTGTAAAATACCATCAACGCGCTGTCGTATTCGCAAGCGATCTTTCTCTGGTTCAATATGAACGTCTGAGGCTCGCATTTGCACAGCATCTTCAAAAACCGATTGTAAAAGTTTATCAACAGTTGCATCACTGCCTTCACTCTCTGCGCCAAAATCAACTTCTTTGGCATCAACATATTCTTCTTCAAGCTGACTGGCAAAAGATTCTATTTCAGCAGTACGTCTGTATAAATTATCAAAGGCACTAAATATTTGCGATTCTGCAACAGCGGCAAGTTTTAGCTCTCTTGGCGCTAGATAAATTTCTAATTGATCTAGCGCGTTGAGATCCGCAGGGTCGCTCATTCCTAATAAAACTGTATCGTCATCATATTCAAGCACCAAAGTTCTTAGACGACGAGCATGCACTTCAGGCAATAGGTCAACTACATTAGGAGCAATAAAGCGCTGGGTAATATCAATAAACGGCAAACTCATTTGTTTAGCTAAAAATTGCAATAATTGCCTTTCACTAATAAAACCTAATTCAATTAATGAATCACCCAATTTACGATGAGTGGTATTTTGTAGTTGCAGCGCATGAGAAAGTTGATCATCGGAGATGATATTCTCTTCAACTAATAAGTCGCCCAAACGTAATTTTAATTTAGGTGTTGCCATTATTAACCCTCCAACTCGGCAAGTCGTTGCCTAGCAAACTGTAATGAATTATTTGAAAGCAGGCCTAAAGCAATTGCTTTTTGATAAGCCGATGTAGCGGGTTGGTATTGTTCATTACTGTCATAAGATATCGCTAACGCCAGCCACCAACGACTTTGCTCAGGGCGCATTACCAAAAGTTTATTGTAGGCATTAATAGCCGCTACATGGTGATCACTTTGTGACGCCATAGATGCCAATGCCAGCTGATATTCTAAAAGTTTACTGGTAGATAACTCACTTAATACTTTAAATGCTTTTTCATTGTTACCTTCAAAGGAATAAATGCGCGCTAGCATTAAGCGAAAGTCTTCATTCTTAGGTAATAGCAATACACCTTGTGCTAATAAGTTCTTTGCCGGTTTATACGTCTTACGTCCAAACCATAACGCGGCTAATTCTTTGCGAGCTTCAATATAGTAAGGCTGTAAAATAATAGCTTCCTCTAGCAATGCTTCAGCTTTTTTTAACTGACCATTTTGTAAAGCTCGTTTGGCAATATTTAACTTTTTAATCGCTAGCTGTTCTGGTGTTAAATCAACTTTAGAGATCACTAGAGATGACTTTTTATCTGCATTATTTACTGGCTTTACCGAGGAATCTTCTGTTGGCAAGCTAGTCATATCAACAGGTAACGCTGTTACTACTGAAGGCTCTGATTTTGCTAAAACAACATTTGCAACAGGCTCTATTTTCTCAGACTCAGTCGATTTTACATTTACATATTCGTTGCTAGAAATTTCACTCGTATTATTTTCTTTCTGACTCAGCATTTCAGCATTATCTGTTGCAGACACAACAACCTTAGGTTTAATCGTTTGTGGTTCAACCTTTAACGGCTCAGCAGCTGCTGTTTTTTCGACAAAAATAGGAGTTGAAGATACTTTGTTTACATTGGCATATAAGAAATACATAGCCGCTATACAGACACTCGCAGTAATTAATATTGCGATAATAATAGAATTGAAATTTTTGTTCGTGGCAGTTGCTGTCGAGCGACTTTGATATTGCCCATTAGCAATTGCTTGCTCATCTGCCTTACGCTTATCTAGGTCTTTAAGCATTTCATTAATTACGCTCATAATAAAACCTCAAAATAAACCATACTCATCATTGTAATTATTGCCGATCCACTTACCAATAAGGGCCAACCAAAACGGCGGGATTCTTGTACCGATTCAGTATCTTTAATTGCTAAAGCTACATCTTTTGCCGATGCAACATATTTACCTTGGCCATAACAAAGCATCAAAATTTTATGGCAAAGTACATTCACTAACCTTGGCGTACCACAGCTTACTTTTGCAATATGTTTGTATAATGATTCTGAAAACAAACTTTGTCCTTTATAACCAGCAACTCGTAGTCGATGTTCGATGTAATGCTGTACTTCATTACGACTCATTGTTCTTAATTTATATGCAAAAGTGATGCGTTGTTTAAGCTGTCTAAATTTATTCTCATTTAAGCGTTGGTCTAACTCAGGCTGAGCAAATAATACTACTTGTAATAATTTACGTGTTTCTGTTTCTAAGTTAGTAAATAATCTTAATGCTTCTAAGCTTTCTTCCGGTAACGCTTGTGCTTCATCAAGAATTAACACAACCGAATGACCACTACTATGAAGCTCTAATAGCCTTTTTTGAATGCGTTCGCTCAACAAGTTTACGTTCATCCGTTGAGCTTGCTTAATACCTAATTCAGTTGCTAAAGCACGTCGTAACTCATCCGGTTTCAAATATGGATTGGGAATATAAGCAGTTACAAAATGTTCAGGTATATCATTTAATAATTTACGACAAATTAATGTTTTCCCGGTACCAACTTCACCGATAACCTTGATAAAACCTTCACCATTTTTTAGCGCAACCAATAAAACATCAAGGGCTTCATCATGTGGTTGAAGCCCTAAGTAAAAATTGGTGTTGGGAGTCAGAGTAAAAGGTAACTCTGACATGCCATAATGGTACAAATACATTGTTTACTCGCTTTCAGGAAACCATTTTTGTAACAATGAACGCGCTTCTTTGATTTGATCTTGCCATGTTTCTTTGCCAATCACGACAGGCTTCAACAGGATCACTAACTCTTTTTTGACAATTGATTCGCTACGATTGGTAAATAACTCACCTAAAAATGGAATATCACCTAAATAAGGTGTTTTCGATTCAATCTCAGACTTGCTCGATTCAATTAATCCACCTAAAACAATAACTTCACCAGATTTAGCCTTAACGATAGTGTCAGACTCTCTTACCCTAGATTTTGCTAAAGGTAGTGAAATGTCTTCTTGGTTAAAGGTTAAGCTCTTAAGTTGCTCGGTAGTCACCGTTACTGAAGGGTGAACATGTAAAATCACTTCACCTGATTCATTAATTTGTGGGGTTACGTCCAAAGCAATACCAGAAAAGAAAGGCGTTAACTCGATTTCAGGAGTTACTGTTGTGGCGTTACCAGTAATAGTTGTACTTGATACCTCAGTGACAAAGTACTCATCTTCGCCGACTTTGATTACCGCTTTTTGATTATTAGTTGCAGTTACTCTTGGGCTCGACAGTACCTGTACTTTACCTTGGGTAGACAACAAAGTTATTAAGCCTGAAAAGTCGGTGCCCGATAAAGCTAAACTACCACCGCCACCAATAACAGAGGAAATACCATTGCCAGCAATGTTGCCGGTGCTAGTAAAACCAACATTACCACTATCAACATCACCAATTGCAGCCCAAGATATACCTTGTTGGTAATCATCATTGAGGGTAACTTCTAAAATTTTCGCTTCAATAATAACTTGTCTGCGCAGGTGCTGTTGCGACTGTTCAATAAAGCTTTCTAAAGCTTTAATTTCATTAGGCAAGGCTTTTACCGTAATTAAACCCGCTTGTGGCGATACTATTACGGTACGTCCATCTTCAGTACCGATTAAAGCTTGCAGTGTTTCTTCTAACTCTAACCAGTAATCGGATTCGTTTTCTGTATAAATATTGATGCCGCTGCGTTGGCCCTGGCTATTGCCTTGACTGTTGCCATTTGAAGAGCTGTTACTATTAGATGAGCCGTTATTATTTGAACCATTGTTTCCGTTTTGGCTATTGCTACCTGAATTTGGATCGTTACTTGAAACACCACCCGAGTTAATACTGGTAGTAGATAATCCCGAACGTTTTAAAAATAGATAATCGAGGGCAATGGTTTGAGTGCGCATGCCAGCTGGATATACTTGAATTATTCTATTAGTTTTCTTTATATCAAAACCATAAATATCTTGAACAATATCTAAAATCTCAGATAGTGTTACTTCAGTTAAATTTAAGGTTATTTCACCTTCAACATCAGGGTGTATGGCTATTGAGTAATCACTATCACTAACTATTGCTGAAAAGAAGTCTTTTGCCGGAATTTGATTAGCAGCGATATCCATACGTTTTTCAATCATCAATGAATCACGAGCAGCAGCCAACCCCTGTTGCATAATATCTTGTTGAACAGCCAACGGAACTTGCGAAAGAGGCTTTGTTGTTGCCGGTTTATTACTTTTTATTGAATCATCAAGTACATCTTTGGGCTCTTCTTGCTTCACTTTTTCTTTGGGCTGTTCGGCAGTGGAAGAACAACCCGACAAGGTTATTGCCGTGGTACAGATTAAACTTAACAACAAATGCTTTTTCATATTATTTCTACTTATTTGGTCAAAGCGTTAGTAAACAAGACTAGCTCTATCGTTTCTGAAGAACTTTGTAATACTACTTTTTGTTTTTCTATTTTAATAACTTTAAATTCATCAAGGCTATCACCTACAACCATAATTTTTTTGTTTATAATGGCTTTGCGTGAGTTGCCTGAACTTATAATCGAATACAATTTCAAGTTTTGCTTTACAGATTCTCTATCTGTAATAGATTTTGAAAATGGTTTTGTTGGATCAAGTTGTTCAGCATTAATATTTAAAGAGAACAAAGTGAGCAAAGTTAAAAGGAAAATTTTAAACACCAATAAACTCCTTCCTTGTACTTAAGCTGTACATTTCTATATTCAATGTAGCTGAAGGATATTCGTCAACGATATAATCAAATTCATGCCAATAAAAAGACCATGAAAGTTGCTCTACATTTTTCAAATAATCGCGTAGTTGAAAATAGTTACCTTGCAGACTGATTCGAATAGTATGACGATATAAATCAATTGTCTTAGAAGAACTTTCGGGTAATGCTTTTTCCGTGCTAAGTTCATCTTTTATCAGAGGCTCTGGCGCCATCGCGCTAAATGAAATTAACTTAACCCCTGGTGACAATTTAAGCATATCTTGCAACGCCTTACGCATTTTGCTTGGTGAAATAAGTTCATCAGTCAACGAGAGCAGTTCATTGTCTATATCGTCTAATTTACTACGATATTGAGCTATTTTTTTATCGAGTTCTTTATTAGGATCGTTGGCTAATTTAACTTGTGCTTTAGCCGATTCTAGGGTTACTTTACTATTTTGGCTTTTAAGTTGGGCGATTGAGTTACTTGTTCGTTTGCTTTTACTTTGTGCGCTTTCAAAAGCAAACGCATTAAATAATAAAAAGAAAACAACAACACCCGCGAGTAAGATAATATATTGCTCGCGTACACTTAACTTAGAAAATTTTTCTGAAAATACAAACCATTGTTTTTGCATTATTTATTCTCCATATCTTGAGCAAGAGTAGAGCTGACTGCAAAGGATGTATCACCATCTTCATTAACATTTAAATTAAATTCAGAAAAACGTTTGCCGGCCATAAAAACAGAGTCTTTAAACCCTGATAGCCAAAGAGGAACTGAATCAGCATTGCGAGCAAGGCCATGCATGCTAATGCTATCTTCGATAATATTTACTGACTTCAAGCTAACCTCGCGGTTATGATATTCTGCTATTTCAGTCATAATATCGGCAAAGCCACTTAGTCTAATTTGAGTTTGGTCAGTAAGTTGTCGGTGTAATACCTGTTTATTTTGAAAAATAAATTTAAGTCGTGATAAGCGGTTTACTTTTCTAGGGTCAACTACTCGAGAGCTTAATATGTCTTCGTACTGTTCCAATTGATTAGACAATTGCACATTTTTCTTTTTTAGAGCGCTATGTTGCTGATTTAATGTTGAGTAATTTACATTAAAGTATGCAGTTATAAGTATGCATATCAGCAAGAAAACTGCCCATACTCGTACTACATTAGTTAATGTTAACCACGTTTGAACTGCAACTAATTCATCTCTTAATAAATTAATACGAGCCTTAGTCATTTTCGGCTCCTTTTCTTTCAAACTCGATTAAACCGCCTACACTAGCAGCACAATTACGCATTTGTTCAAACGGTGACGGTAAATCTAATTTTGAAACTTGCGCATTAGTGTTTTTATCTAAATTTTCAATGATAAAATTTTCATGTTTCACTGGCAGTAATACTTTAATTTCACTAACCGGAGTTTGCTTAAGTATACGTTCAAAGTAATCCATCGACTTTTGTACTTCTAAACTTAACGAATCGCAAATGCCTTTACTAAGTTGTTCAGTTGAATAACCACCAACATCACTAAAACCTCTTAATCGTCTAGAAAAGTATATTTGGCCTTCTTTGACAATAATAAGAAAAACTTCTTCGAACGGTTGCTGGCATATAATTAAAGTAGAGTGTTTTCTGTGTGATAGTAGATTTGCAAATGCAAATTCATCGGTAATAATTCCTTCAAGATCAACTTGGTAGCGTTTAAAACTATCCGTATATTTTTTTAAACTGGTTAAATGGCTGCACACCACATTAATTTTTTGTGTGCCAGAAACAATTACCGGAGAATCGTAATAGTCGGCGATCATTTCATCGGGATCTATTGGAACAATATCTTTAACAAGCCATTTTATTGCAGAAGGAATTTCATTATCTGGCAAGTCAGGTTTATTTATTTGCACATTGTAGTAATGACTAGCTGAAAGAACTAGGTGGCCAGAGCCTTGAAAATTATGGCTAGAAAGCAAATCATCAAGCCAATCACCAGCACTTTCGCTGGTTTCGGTAAAATATTCACCGGCTTGTATATCAGTGTCTTCGCCTTTATCTAAGGCGTACGAACCTGCCTGGCTTCTTAGAGCTATACCAAATTTACTGTCTACAGACTTTTTATTAAAAAGTGTTTTTAATCCATTTAACATCTTATTTTTATTACCTTTACTAGGGCAAAGAAGTCATAATGCGTAAAGCACCACTACCCAAGCCTTAAACCATTATCGCCTATTTGCTCTTTGGTGCAAGATATTTATTATATTATCAATATATGAAGAAAATCAGTAATTTGCCATGTTTGGAACAATTAGATGAATTTAAGTCCAGTAAATCAACTTTTTCACTCGAGCTTTAATGAACATAAGGTTGAAGTTTTCATTAAACGTGATGATTTAATTCATCCAATAGTATCTGGTAATAAATGGCGAAAACTAAAATACAACTTACTTTCGGCTAAAGAACTAGGTTATCAACAAATCCTTAGTTTTGGCGGTGCTTTTTCAAATCATATTCACGCATTAGCCTTTGCTTGCTCTCAACATAACTTACAAAGCATTGGTATTATTCGAGGTGAAGAGCAGTATCAGCACAATTTCACTTTAAGTTGGGCAAAGCACTGGGGGATGGAGTTAGAGTTTGTTGACCGACAGACATATAAACAGCGCAATAATGCTGATTTTATTGAAGAGCTGCAATATCAATATCCTAATGCATTTATTGTTCCTGAAGGTGGAAGTAATCAATTAGCTCTAGCGGGTATGAGCGAAGTAATCACAGAATTAAATGATCAAATTGCTTATGATTATTTATTAACCCCAGTTGGCAGTGGCGGCACTCTTGCAGGATTAGTTAAAGCCGATAACAACCAACATAAAATACTGGGAGTAGCCGTTTTAAAACAACAAGGTTATTTAACTGAAGAAGTTAATACATTACTCAAAGACTCAGCTAAGAGCTGTAACAATTGGCAAGTATTAAACCAATTCCATCGTGGTGGTTACGGTAAGTACAAAGCTGAAGATGCCGCACGAATTTTGCAATTTAGCCAAACTACAGGCGTGCCCTTTGAGCCTGTTTATTCAGGTAAAATGATTTTAGCTTTACTCGATTTATTGGAACAAGGTTATTTCGAGGCCGGTGCTAAGATAATGCTTTTACACACTGGAGGATTACAAGGCCTTGGCGGCATGGCCGAACGAGGTTTAATAAGCCCCGCTGATTGGCCGGTACCAGAACGTGCTCCAACCAGAAGTAGATAAAAACAAAACAAGAAAAATTACACCGTCATTCCGCAATGCTGTTGTGCGGAACCTCCTCCAGTTTAAAGGTGGTTTTATTAATGGCTCATTATGAATTTAGGAGATCCCACCCAAAAGCACGGTGGGATGACGGTGCTCTTTTACATAGAAAGTGTTTTAGTTTCTATTAACCTCATTTCTGAACTACAACATTCCAGATAATGAGTTAATCAAACCAACGCGCAGTGGTGGCTCTGCTTCTGCAAATTCTAAGTTAGCCTTATTAGCAAGTGACACTATTCGTGTTTGATACTTCTTACGATCAACCACTTCAGAACTGGTTTGAGTTTTAGATCCTGACTCACCTTGTTTTAACACTGCTTTTTCTGATTGATTGACTCTGACTCCATCTTTTACTTTTTCAGAGATTTGAATGTCAGTGATCATAGTAAATAAATTATCATCAACCATAGCATCAAAAATAACACCTAAACCTGCGCCGGCAACACCTGCGGCAACTTGACCACTACCGCCACCAAATTGCGCACCTGCTGCAGCACCAGCAATTGCTGAGCCAAAACTACCAAACGAGTCTCCTGCGCGTAAATCAGTTCGTCCTACTTGTAATACATTAACTTGTAACCAGTAATGAGCTATATCTGGATTATCAATAACTTGATAGCCTTTCGCGGCAATTGCTGCTCTTACTTCATTTTCATAAGTTAAACCTGGTTTATCTGAAGTATTTCTTAACTGTAAGAAAACTGTACGTTTTTCTGGCGGAACAGGATCAAGCCATACAGTAGAGGACATTTTTGTTTGCACATCTAAATTACGTTTTTTAATTGAGGTGTGTAAAGCACCACAGCCGACAAGCGACAAGGTAAAAAATACGACAAATAAGCCGGTAAAGTATCTGTTAAATTTTTTCATAAACAATCCTTATGTGGGCTAACTGCCCGCTCTTTTATAATATACCTGACATCGATTGAATTAAACCTTCAAGCAACTGCTGTTCAGCTTCTTCAAACGTTAAATTCACCTGATTCGCAGTAGACGTAATACGGGTTTGATATTTTTTTCTATCAACTATTTCTACGCTTTCTTGAGTTTGTTTACCTGAATCGCCTTGTTTAAGGGTTGCATCATTGGTTTCGGTTATATCAACGCCTAGTTTAGCTTTCTCTGATATTTGTAAATCGGTGATCATCACATAAACAATATCATCTACCATGGCATCGGTAATAATACCTATAAGCCCACCAACTACGGTTGCAGCTATCGCGCCATCACCATCTCCAAACAAAGAACCAATTTTGGCACCTTGAATGGCAGCACCATAGCCTTGATCAGTTTTGCCATTTATCGTTCGTAAGTCAGATTTACCAACTTGTAATATATTAGCTTGTATCCAAAAGTGAGCTTTTTCAGGATCTTCTACAATAGTATAGCCCTTAGCTTTAATAGCTTCAGCTACAGGGGTTTGATAATCTAAGCTTTGTTTATCTGATGTATTGCGCAGCTGTAAGAAAACTGTTCTTTTTTCTTTCGTTACAGGATCTAAAACTATTGTTGATGACATTTTAGTTTCAACCGCCAAGTCTTTCTTTTTAACCGACGTACTTAAAGCACTGCAACCTGTCAAAACAAGTAACAATGATAAAAATATTATAGTTATTAGCCCTTTAGAACGAACCACTAAAACTCCCGACAATGTTTAATATTTAAATAATAAAGTATATGAGAAAGAAAGTGTCTGTTTTTTATAAAATAAATTGTAAACAATAATGGCAAAGCAGTATTAATAATGAATTAATTTAATTATTAAGTGCCCATTTATGCAATTTAAGATGACCAAAGAGGCACATTTATATACTATTAGCGTAATAAATCAGTATTTGAGAAATAACATGAAACGATTGAAGTCGGCCAGTTTAATTACCGCGATAAAAACACCTTATAACCAAGACGGTAATATTGATATTGCTACTTATGATAAATTAGTAGAACAACAAATATCAGCAGGTGTAGACGGCATAGTTGTTGGTGGTACCACAGGTGAAGGTCATCTACTTAACTGGGAAGAGCACCTAATGCTAATTGGTCACAGTGCCAACAAGTTTAGTGACAGATTAATTATTGTTGGTAACACTGGTAGTAATAATACCCGCGAAGCAGTTAATGCCACAGAGAAAGGCTTTGCTTTGGGAATGGATGCTGCTTTGCAAATCAATCCATACTATGGCCGAACTTCAAAAGCAGGCGTTATTGACCACTTTACTCGTGTTCTTGCCGTTGGTCCTGCATTTATCTATAACGTCCCCGGCAGAACAGGCCAAGACCTAACGCCTGATATTATCGAACCTTTAGCTAGCCATGAAAACTTCATTGGCGTTAAAGAGTGTGGCGGTAATGAGCGTATTAGCTTCTATGAAAAGCAAGGTATTGCTTGTTGGTCAGGTAATGATGATGAATGCTTTGATGGACGTCATCAATTTGGCTCGCACGGTGTAATTTCAGTGACTTCTAATATTATTCCAGGGCTAATGCGCACCTTAATGGATAAGAACGATGCTGCGCTTAATAATGAATTGCAAGATTTGATGAAATGGTTATTCTGTGAGCCAAATCCGATAGCTATAAACACAGCATTAATGATGACCAATGCAGTTGATAAGATTTTCCGCGTTCCATATCACGCATTAAATTTAGAACAACGTCAACAAGGCTATGAGCTAATGTCTAAATTAGATATCAACGATATTGTTGGTGATAGTGTGTCTTTGCTCGATGACAGTGACTTTATTTATAAAATATAGCTAAATGTGGTTTGCATTGATTCATCCATGTCTTTACAAACCTAAAACCATCCATAGTGGTTTGCATTGATTCATCCATGTCTTTACAAACCTAAAACCATCCATGGTGGTTTGCATTGATTCATCCATGAATCAAAAAAAAAGCACCGCAAGCGGTGCTTTTTTGATCATTGTAATAAATTACAATTAAGCTTCAGCGATAACAACAACGTTGATAGTTGTGTCTACGTCTGCGTGAAGGTGAATAACGATTTCGTTAGTACCAGTTTCACGGATTGAACCTAAAGGAAGACGAACTTCTGCTTTAGCAACTTCAACACCAGCTTCAGTAATTGCAGCAGCAATATCGTTAGTACCGATAGAACCAAACAATTTACCTTCGTCACCAGCTTTAGAAGCAATAGTAACTTCAGCTAGTTCTACTAATTTAGCAGCACGAGCTTCAGCAGTAGCTAGAACTCCAGCTAATTTAGCTTCTAGTTCAGCACGACGAGTTTCGAAGTGTTCAACATTTGCTTTTGATGCTATAACTGCTTTACCTTGAGGTAATAAGTAGTTACGAGCATAACCAGACTTAACTGTTACCTGATCACCCAGGCCGCCTAACTTGGCAATTTTATCAAGAAGAATTACTTGCATTTTAATAGCCCCTTTAGGTTACTTGTGTAGATCAGTATATGGTAACAAAGATAAGTAACGAGCACGCTTGATCGCACGACCAAGTTGACGTTGATACTTAGCTGATGTACCAGTGATACGGCTAGGAACGATTTTACCACTTTCAGTGATATAGTTTTTTAACGTTGCGATATCTTTGTAATCGATCTCAGCAACGCCCTCTGCAGTAAAACGGCAGAATTTACGACGTCTAAAAAAACGTGACATGGATTTCTCCTAATATATGGTGTTACTTTTTTAGCACAAAAACGCGCTAATATATGTATTCACCTATTTAATCATTTCAATTTGCGATGCATGTAACACTAAAATTGGATTACCATTTCTAGTTTCGTGACGGTTAATAAAACCACTCACTTTTACGTTACTGCCCGCTATTAATTCACGAGATATTTTTTGTGACCATTGTCCTGTTGCCACTACTTGCATTCTTACGAATACTTGGCGGTTTAGTCCATCTTCAGCTTGCACAGAGCGATGCTCTAATGAAAACTTAATATGGGCAATCCCCGCGGGGCTAACTGATACATCCGGAGCCTTAACTACCGAACCTACCAATTCAAGGCAATTTTCAGTCACTAAAATTACTATTCTGCGCTTGCAGCTTCTTCAGCAACTGGTGCTGGTGCAGCTGGAGCTTCTTTAGTAACTTCTCTTTTCTCGCGGCGGTCATCGCGACGGTCATCTTTAGCAGCAGCCATAGGTGATGCTTCAGTTACCGCGCCTTTAGTGCGCATGATCATGTTACGAATAACAACATCGTTATAACGGAAAGAAGTTTCTAACTCATCAATAACTGACTGAGGCGCTTCAATGTTCAAAAGAACATAGTGTGCTTTGTGCAGTTTGTTGATTGGGTATGCTAATTGGCGACGGCCCCAGTCTTCTAGACGGTGGATTTTGCCTTCAGCAGTAGTGATCATGTCTGAGTAACGTTGGATCATACCAGTTACTTGTTCACTCTGATCAGGGTGAACCATAAATACGATTTCGTAATGACGCATTACGAGCTCCTTACGGTTGTAGCCTCATAATCTGGCTCAGCCAACACCAGTTGAGGCAAGGAACAAAAAAGTTCAGGCTGAATTAAGGACGCGTATTGTAGGGAAAATAAGCAATTAAAGCAAGCATCTTCGCTGGTTAGCCTTAATTTAGCTGAAAAGCCGCTGCTAAATACAATTAATTACAAACATGGTGACAATAATCACAACTTCACAAACCATATAACCTTATGATTAATAGACAATAAAAGTCTAATTTCGTTTTCTATGTTTACATTTATATGCAACACTGCTGCGCCTAAAAATTTCTTCCTATTCAGCATTCTATTGTTCAGCAATTTTGCCGCTTATGCCGAAGTCACTTATCAGCCGAATTTTAATGGTACAGAAATCGATGAGTTTATCGATGTTGTAGGTAAAAACTTGCAAAAAACGATGATCATTGACCCAAAAGTGAAAGGCTTAATAAATGTGCGCAGCTATCAAAGCCTAAACAAAGAGCAGTACTATCAGTTTTTTCTAAACGTGCTTAATGTCTATGGCTATGCCGCGGTTTCAGAAGGCGACGTTATTAAAGTATTACCGAATAATTCTGCTAAAAAAACTAACGTTAGTATCAGTGACAACAGTAGTCCAGGTATAGGCGATGAAATTGTTCATAGAATTGTAAAAGTAGAAAACATTACAGTACGAGAGTTAGCGCCGTTACTGCGACAATTAAACGATCAATCAGGTAACGGTAATGTCGTAAGTTATGATCCGGCAAACGTCGTGGTGTTAACCGGTAGTGCCAGTTCAGTTCAACAGTTAACAAAGTTAATTGAAAACATCGATAAATTTGGTGTTACTGGAACAGAAATAATCCAGTTGGCACACGCATCGGCTAGTGAGTTAGTAGTAATTATTGAAACCACATTGATGAGCCAAAGTAAAAAAGGCAACAATGCACTGCTAAACACCAAGATTGTCGCTGATAATCGCAGTAACGCAATCGTTGTTTCGGGACCAGAGAAAAACAGAGTCGCAATTACAAAACTGATAAATCAGTTAGATACAAAGCTCAAACTGGCAGGAAATACCAGAATTTATTATCTAAAATATGCAAACGCTGAAGAACTTGTGGAAATTTTACAAGGTGTTAGTAACTCAAGCACCCAAACAACCAGCGACAAGCTAGCCAAAGCTAACATAAATATTGATGCTCACCCTGATACTAATGCCTTAATTATCACCGCCAAACAGTCGTTATTTCCGGCGCTTGAAACGGTAATTCGTAAATTAGATATTCGTCGGGCGCAAGTGTTGGTAGAAGCAATAATAGTTGAAATTTTGGAAACCGATGGCATGGACTTAGGGGTGCAATGGTATGGCGAGAATGCAGGATTAGTACAATTTAATAATGCCCAAATCCCAATCGGTTCATTACTGCAAGCAAAAAACAGCGATCAAGATGAAGTATCACACACAACAGAAGATGACGCTCTAACGCAAATGTTAAGTGGCGCGAAAGGTGCCATAGTTGGTATCGGTAACGATGATTGGGGCGCGCTATTACAAGCAGTAGCGGTAAATACTAATTCTAATATTTTAGCCACGCCAAGTATTACCACCGTAGACAATGAAGAAGCATCGTTCTTAGTTGGTCAAGAGATCCCAATTATTACCGGCTCGACTGCAGGAGATAACAACTCTAACCCTTTTCAAACTGTTGAACGCCAAGAGGTAGGTATTAAACTCACGGTAACTCCACAAATTAACGAAGGTACAGCAGTACAGTTAATTATTGCCCAAGAAGTGTCATCGGTTAGTGGTACATCAGGAGTCGATGTAAGTTTAAATAAACGCACTATCAACACTACAGTGTTAGCCGAAGATGGCGACACCATAGTAC
Source organism: Thalassotalea psychrophila (assembly GCF_031583595.1). Lineage (NCBI taxonomy): Bacteria > Pseudomonadati > Pseudomonadota > Gammaproteobacteria > Alteromonadales > Colwelliaceae > Thalassotalea > Thalassotalea psychrophila. The sequence goes on along the minus strand of NZ_CP134145.1, from coordinate 611,326 downwards.
TTGGAGGTTTAATCGATGAAGACGTGCAAGAGGTAGAGCAAAAGGTACCTTTTTTAGGTGATATTCCTTATTTGGGTCGACTATTCAGCTCAACCAGTACAACAGTAAGGAAGCGTAATTTAATGGTGTTTATCAAACCGACAATTTTACGTCTAGCCAGTGATGCTGATTATATGAGCCAGCTGAAATATCACAGTATCAGAAACAAGAGCCTGGAACGAAGAGATAAAGGTCTAAACTTAATGCCAGAAGAAAACATACCTGTATTGCCACAAATCGAAGTAAGTGATTAATAGTAAAGTTATCAAATACAATTTTAACGACTAAACTGATATAGAACTATCTAAAAAAATTGTTAGAGTATGTTAAGAACTTTTAAGTCGACATTACTAATTACAGTAGCACTATATTCTAGCGTTAGTTATGCGCATTCGTTTGATATGGCTTTAACTCTTACTGAAGGAACAACAGTAGGAGAGGATGTTTACTTTAGTGAAAATAATAGTGAAGTTGGGTTGTCGACAACTGCTTATGTAACCATAGCTAAGTATGCAATTATGATCGGGGCAGAATTTACTACATCTGATAAGCGTGAAAGCCAACAATACAAATTAGGTATGCTTAGGTCTTTCCATCAGAACCATCAGCTAGCCATTTATTTACACTCTATAGACGCTGAAGAAAAGTACTTTTTCACCCAACCTGTTATCGATGGTATACATCGACAAGCGCTGACTAATGCTGAATGGGGGTTGTTTACAAAGCTAAAATATCAGTATCAAATGCAACATGTTGGCGTCGGGTTTCTAGCTTCTACAGACATTGAGAGCACGCAGCTAGTTCAAGATGAATTATCTGCAATTATTGCCTATAAAAAGTCAAACTTCTTTGCCCAAGTTATCGCAGGTGACGAACAACAACAGTTCTCTATAGGAATAAACTTATCCCTATAGAACGCTAATTTAAAGTTTAGGAGACAAGTCGCTGACGAACAATTTCAAACAAGCAAATACCCGACGCTACCGATACATTTAAGCTTGAAACTTCGCCCGCCATAGGCAGCTTTACCAAATCATCACACGTTTCACGAGTTAAGCGGCGCATACCTTTGCCTTCGGCGCCCATAACAAGTGCCATTGGACCGGTTAATTTACAGTCATATAATGACTGCGTTGCTTCGCCAGCAGTGCCAATAATCCAAATACCCATTTCTTGCAGTGCCTTCATTGAACGAGCGAGGTTAGTGACTTGCACTAATGGAATGCTTTCAGCGGCACCTACGGCTACTTTACGTACAGTTGATGTTATACGTGCGGCATTATCTTTAGGAACCACAATAGCCTGAACACCAGCTGCATCAGCATTACGTAAACAAGCACCAAGGTTATGTGGATCAGTAACGCCATCTAAAATCAACAAGAATGGTTGTTCTTTTTTAGCTATTGTTTTCTCAACAATGTCTTCTAAGTCATGTTCAGTAAACACTTTACCCGGTTTTACTTTAGCAATAACGCCTTGATGTTGTTCGCCTTCACTTTTGTCATCCAAGGCTTTACGATGCATTAATTGCACAGATACACCGTATTTACGAGCTAAGTTTATGATCGGTAACAACCGTTCGTCTTCCCGCCCTTTTAAACACCAAAGTTCAATAAAGCGTTCAGGGCTTTTATTAATTAAAGCCGTTACTGCGTGGATACCAAAAACTAATTCGTCGTGCTTTGCCATGTGTTCTCTTCTTTGGGTGTTATATATTCCAGAATTTCTCATATTTCTGGATTTAACATTTTCGTCTTCCTGAATTTATTTCAGGATCTAGTATTAAATTGACTGAGATCCTGAAATAAATTCAGGAAATGATACCTCAGGTCTTAGGCGTCAAGTTATATGCTTTAGGCGGCAAAGTATTACTATTGTGCTTTTTTACGAGCATTTTTACCTGGGCGACCTTTGGATTTTTGCCTTTTACAGGCCTTAGGTTTGCCTTTATCTTTCGTACTTTTTTTGCTTTTACCTGGCTCAAACGGCTTACGTTCAGCAGTCTTATTGTCTGCTTTATGTTGGGTACTTTTAACTTTCTTCTTTTGCTTCTTGTTTAGGTCAGTAACTGCGTTTTCGCCACCAAGAATAAGATCAATTTTCTTTTCTTCAAGATTAACAGCAGCAACTTGCACTTCGAGAAGATCGCCAACATGGTACTTTTTCTTAGAGTTTTCACCGACCAAACACATACGAACTTCATCGTGAGAGTAATAATCTTTACCTAATGAGCTAATATGTACTAACCCTTCAATATGAAAATCTTGCAAGCGTACAAAGAAGCCAAAGTTGGTAACTGTAGCAATTACACCGGTGAACGTATCACCAACATGGTCTTGCATAAATTCACATTTAAGCCAATCTGATACTTCTCGTGTTGCATCATCAGCTCGACGCTCAGTCATTGAACAATGTTCGCCTAATTCAGACGCTTCTTGTTGGTCATATTCATAGAAGCCGGCATTAACAGTATTATTTTCTTGGTTTTCTAATATCGCTTTAATCACCCGATGAATGACTAAATCAGGGTAACGTCTTATTGGCGAAGTAAAGTGCGAATAAGCAGGTAAAGCTAAACCGAAATGCCCCAAGTTTTCACATTGATATACCGCTTGTTTCATCGAACGCAACAGCATAGTTTGAATCAACTCATGATCGGGTCTATCGGCAACTTTCGATATTATTTCACCAAAGTCAGCTGACGTTGGTTCATCTTTCTTCGTGAGCTCGATACCAAGCTCAGCAAGGTACTTCACTAAATTATTATATTTTTCTTCATTAGGCTTATCGTGAACACGATACAAACCTGGTTTTTCATGTTTAGTAACAAATTCTGCCGTCGCAACATTGGCTAAAATCATGCATTCTTCAATGATTTTGTGTGCATCATTACGAACCACTGGTTCAACTGAATCAATTTTTCGGTCGGCATTAAATATAAAGCGTACTTCTTCAGTTTCAAACTCGATAGCACCTCGGCCACGTCTTGCTACTACTAAGCTATGATATAAACGGTGTAACTCTTCAAGGTCGCCAACTCGTTCTTTATATTGCTCTCTAAGCTCAACATCACCTTCTAAAATTGCAGCCACTTTAGTGTAGGTAAATCGTGCATGAGAGTTCATTACTGCTGGATAAAACTTAGCATCCTGCAGTTTTCCATTAGCACTTATGCTCATCTCAGAGACCATACACAAACGGTCAACGTCAGGATTAAGAGAACATAACCCGTTTGATAAAACTTCCGGCAGCATAGGAATTACTTGATTAGGGAAATAAACAGAATTACCACGTTTTATTGCTTCACCATCTAAAGCCGTACCTGGGCGCACATAATAACTAACATCAGCTATGGCAACCCACAAACGCCAACCACCATCTTTTTCAGGACGACAATACACTGCGTCATCAAAATCACGGGCGTCCTCACCATCAATGGTAACAAGAGGTAATTCGCGTAAATCTATTCGGCCTTTTTTGGCGTCCTCATCGACTTCAGGAGTGAGTGAACTGATTTCTTTCAACAATTCTTCAGACCATGAATGGGGTAAATCGTGTTGATGCAAGGCAACCTGTATTTCCATACCTGGAGCCATGTGCTCACCTAGCACTTCAGTTATCTTTCCTAACGGGGTTGTTCGTTTTGTTGGTCGTTGAATGATGTCAACAATAACCATTTGTCCTTGGCGTGCACCTAAGCGCTTATCACTTGGAATAATAATTTCATGGCTAATGCGGGCATCTTCAGGAATAACCGTTATTATAGATTTTTCAACAAAAATTCGGCCGATAATTTTATCATTACGTGGTTGTAGAACATCTAAAATACGAACTTCTTGTCGGCCTTTAGCATCAGAGCTTTCTGTTACCCTTGCTTCGACAACATCGCCATGAAAAAGTTTGCGCATTTCATGATAAGGAATATATAAATCTTTATCGCCCTCATCAGGCTTTAAAAAACCAAAACCATCACGATGACCAATAACAACACCAGTAATAACCGACGATTTACTGGCGATTGCATACTGTTTGAATTTGGTAAACACCAATTGACCGGCATTTTCCATTGCCCGTAAACGGCGTTTAACACCAATCTTTTGATCTTCATCTTTATAACCAAGCTCTTTACAAACCTGTACAAACGTCATCGGATGACCTTTTTGCTCTATAAGAGATAAAAGAAATTCACGACTGGCCACAGGGTTGTCGTATTTGGCTGATTCACGTTGATGGTGGGGATCTTTATGCTTACTGATGCTGTTTATTCCTTGCTAAATTTAATCATAGCGTACTGAGTTTCATTAATAGTACTAATAAAGTTGAGTATATCTTAGTTATTAACCTAACGCCTAACATATCGACATTGTATTACTTGAAATGCAAATAATAATCATTACAATGCTGAATCCCCTTTTAATAATAAAGAACAATTATGACAAAAATATTACTAAGCGCTATTTTATCGATCAGCTTCATTTCATCTGCATTTGCTGCTCACCCACAATGTGGTGAAACTGAACTTGCCAATATCATGGGCAATATGAAAGACAGCATGAAAGCTATTAAAGGCGCAGCTAAATCTGACGACTTTGAAAAAATAAATTCAATAGCTAAAGAGTTATTAATTAGTGTTCAAAAAGCCGACCAATACGTTCCTCTTGCTATTACCGATCAGAAAGAGTTAAGTGCTGAACAACAGCAAAAATTTAATGATTACAAAAATGGCATTGCTAACTTAGAAAAAGCAGTTACTTCATTAACAAATGCCACGAATACCGCAGAGCAAAAAGCAGCGTTAGGGAAAATAGGCAAAGCGGCCAAAAAAGGTCACAAAGCATTTAAAATGGATTGTGACGAGTAGCATTAATGCCAAGCATTTCGCTAAACACTAGAGTCTGGGATAATTTCACCCGAGTTTATCATTTTAGTCAGTTAATATTGCTGATTTTATTATGGTATACCGGTGAAAACGCCGAGTTTGAATGGCATTTCATCTGTGGTTTTACCCTCGCTGGATTATGGATTACCCGTCTTATTTGGGGTTTTATCGGCAGTGACACATCAAAATTCAGTCACTTTATTCGCACACCATTTGACGTATTAAAAGCATGGAAATCTAATAGCATCTCCCAGCCTCATAACGGTCACAACCCTGTTGGTGGCTATATGGTGATGTTATTATTACTTTGTCTTGGTCTACAACTTTTCACCGGTTTGTTTGCTAGTGATGATGTATTCACAGAAGGCCCTCTGTATATGATGGTTAGCGAACCCTTTACAGAATCTATGGACTCGCTGCATCATCAAACATTTGATGTGTTGTTGGTATTGATTGGGCTGCACGCTCTTGCTGGAATTTTACATATGTTCAGGGGTGATAACGTAATTGCTGCCATAATTACCGGTAAAAAGCTTATGGGTAAAAATACAACTCAGCAAAGCAGCGAGTCATTACTATTTAAATCGGCAGTTATGCCGTTAATAGTTTGGGGACTGATTTCTTATAGTTTGTACTATTGGGGCATGGGGGCTTAAAGCTGTAAGCTGCAAGGCTGCATGCCTAATAGCCTTATAGCCCTAAAGCCTTAAAGCTGCTTAACCGTATAACCCTTTGCTTCGAGTTGACTTAATACACCTTCTTTGCCGACTAAATGCATTGCACCGACTAAAACAAATTCAATTTCCTTAGTGTTGAAATACCCTTCAACCGCTGGCATCCAGTTATTATTGCGTTCAACAAGGAGCTGATTATACGACTTAGGAAATTTTTCCTGCCATTCTTTACCGGCAACGTTATAAAGCTCTTCATTATCACCTACTCGCCATGCATCCTTCATTTGTTGCATTACAGTTGCTAGCTTATTCATGTCATCAAGGGTGTAGTTAATTAATTCATCTTCGTAGCCCTTGCCCATATTAGCCAAATAAGAAATTTGCTGTTCAGGTAGCTCTAAATATTTAAATGACTTTTTATCTGTAACACCTTTTGTATTAAAAAATGCGTCAACGCCAGTGCCACCTAATCCCAAACGCTGCAGCTCTACCATAGTTAATGTAACTGAAAGCATAGAGGGTTTGAACATTTGCAAATTAGCCACTGGAATACCTTTGCTTTCCATATAGGCATTTAATTTTTTAACCGTTTCAGGTTTTAGATCGTCAGCATACGTCCTACCATCCTGATAGGTCATTTGTTGCAGCATCTTCTGCTGAAACTCCATTGTTTGGGTTAGACTCATATCCATTTCAAAAACTAATATGGATGATTTCTCATATGCGGTATCAAATTCTTTAGGTAGAGGGTAATCGCTTTCACTTAGTACATGAACAGTACCGCCAAAATAAACAGTTTCGCCATTTTTACTGACCTGCCAGACAGGTGCATCGGCAACACTAATAAAACTAATTGAGAGCAGAGTTAACGCTGATATTATTTTCCATAAATTCGACATGCATATTCCTTAATTAAACTAAACAACTGACTTTTACCATCTTAGACTACTGAATGAAAAATTGCATTGATTCAACCTTTACAAATCTATTGCCGTTTGCAACATGGAAGTTGCGTATGCCGTGAACGCATTTTCAACATGGACGTTGTATATTAGAGCAATGCAGGGAGCAATTGCCGAGGATGCGTAAGAATGGTCCATGGCGATTTGCATTGATTCATCCTTTACAAATCTATTGCCATCCATGGCGATTTGCATTGATTCATCCTTTTACAAATCTAATGCCATCCATGGCGATTTGCATTGATTCATCCTTGAATCAAAAAAAAAGGTTAGCCAAATGCTAACCTTTATCTTATACACTATAAGCTATTGTTTTACTTTCTAAAATCAACACCTACTTGCGCGGCGAAATAAGCAAACACTGTATAAACAGCGGTATTTTGCTGTAGGTCTTTAGCATCAACTTTATCTAAAGTGTCATTCTCTGTATGGTGAATATCAAAATAAGTCGTGCCATCTGGCGAAAAGTTCATTGCTGGCACACCTTTATCTGTTACAGCGCCCATATCTGATTGACCGCGACCTTTATTACCTTTGTTATAAGCAACACCTAAAGACTCAAGGTAGGTTGCTAATTCAGCTATGGCTGGCACAGCTTTTTCACCAACACCAGATTGCATTGAATAAATTTTACCTAAACCGAAATCCCACTCGGCAGCGATAGAATGATTTTTCAAGTTATCTTTATGATCAATTATGTATTGCTTAGCGCCTAATAAACCTACTTCTTCGCCGGCAAATAGAATCACTCGAATAGTACGCTTTGGACGCTCTGGTAATTTAGCAATATGGGCAGTAGCCGCCATAACCATAGACACACCTAATCCATCATCAATAGCGCCGGTGCCAACATCCCAACTATCAAGGTGGGCGCCTAAAGCAACGATTTGCTCCGGAAATTCACTACCAGTAATTTCACCAATAACGTTAGCTCCACGAACAGCTACCACTTCGTTACGCATGGCGGTAACTTTTAGGTAAAACTCCACTTTCTTTTCACGTTTAAACTGGTTTACCAATAAATCAGCATCAGGATTGGCAAGCGCAACAGCAGGTATTCTTGTTACACCATTTTTATAACGGGTGATACCAGTGTGCGGAGTGCGATTATTGTCGGTACCAACTGAACGCATAATAAAGCCAATAGCGCCTTTTTCAGCAGCAACGGCAGCTCCCTTTACTCGTGCGCCAACAGCTTTGCCATATCCTTTACCGGTTTTAAAACGCTTCATACGGTAAGAAACAAAAGCTATTTTATTGGTTAAGCTTCCTATTTCAGCTGCTTGTAAATCAGCCAACGTGTTAAAATGTACCACTTCAGCTTGAATACCTTTTTCACCTGTACCAACACTTTCACCTAAAGCAATCGCTTTAATTGGTTGTGGAAAAGGAGCTAAGACTTTCGCTTCAACATCACCACGTATCCATTGATAATGACCAACCTCTTCAGTCCAAACTTTGTCAAAACCTAACGTGTTCATTTTATCAACGGCCCAAGCGATGGCTCGTTTATCACCTTCTGTGCCAATCATTCTTGCGCCAACTTCAGTTGTTAACGACTCTTCTATTTGATAAGCAAGATCTGACTGTAGCGCTGTTTGCTTTAGGTCGTTTATATGTTGTTGCTCTGTTTCATTTAAATACTTGGCTTGAACAGTAAATGTCAAAAGAGCTGCTATGCAAAGCAAAGCACTTTTTAATGTTATTTTCAAAATGGTTCCCTAAAACTTGAAATGTGGTTATCGCAATCGCAGATTGGTATTATGATGGAGGGGACTATAACAAATCTAATTAATTTTTTCACACTCAGTGAGTGTTGCTATCAAACTTCTTCGTAAGCAGGTGCTACAGCCCATTGCTGTTTCGATTTTTTCTCTTGTTTATAGTCTCTTAATGCCAATAAACATGGGGTAAGTACCAAGGTAAGTACAGTGGCAAAAGCCAAGCCGCCAGCTACGGCCGTTGCAAGCTGTGCCCACCATTGTGTGGAAGGTGAGCCAAAACTTATCTCTCTGCTAACAAAATCAATATTCATTTGCATTACCATCGGCATTAAACCTAATATTGTTGTGATGGTAGTTAACAAAACAGGTCTTAAACGCTGCGCACCCGTTCTTAAAATCGCTTCCTTAGCATTTAATCCTGATGCTTTAAGCACGTTATAAGTATCTATTAATACGATATTATTATTTACCACTATACCAGCTAAAGCAATTACACCTAGGCCTGACATAACAATACCAAAAGGTTTACCAACCACCAACAATGCTAAAAATACGCCAACAGTTGAAAACAGTACAGCTGAAAGTATTAGCATAGCCTGATAAAAACTATTGAATTGCGTAACTAAAATAATTGCCATAACAAACAGTGCCACCGCAAAGGCGTTACCTAAAAAATCTTCCGACTCTTGTTGGTCTTCATTTTGCCCTTTCACAGCTACAGCCACGGTTAACCAATCAATATCAAGGGTTGTCATTTGTGTTTGTAACAAAGGTAACTCTGTAGATAATTGGGCACCAGGGATCAAATCAGCCCGGATAGTTATCACTCGCTTAGAGTCAACCCGTTTAATGGCATCAATTTTTTGAGCAGCATTTTTATTAACAAAATTGGTCATTGGCACCAGACCATCTTTAGTTTTTAAGCGTAATTCATCTAAACGACTAATACTGCGCTTTTCAGCAGGAAAACGTACCCGAATATCCAATTCATCGTCTACATCATCTGGGCGATACTCACCTAGTTTTAAACCATTAGTTACCATTTGCACCGAGGTACCCACTAAAGTGGCATCGGCACTGAAAGTTGCCGCTAATGCTCGGTTAACTTTAAGTTGCCATTCTATCCCAGGCTTTGAGCCACCATCTTCAACATTGGTAAATTTAGGGTTAAGTTGTAATGCTGCTCTCACTTTGCGAACAGCGTCTTGTAATTTATCTGGATACCTTGATGAGAGTTCCAAAATCAAATCTTTACCTTGCTGTGGCCCCATTTTGTCTTTTCTAACTTCTACCTCAACTCCGGCATAGCTGTCTAAACGACGATGCAACTCTGCAACAAGCTCATTAGCAGGCGGCCTAAATTGCCAATTGGTTAAATTAATGCGCAGGTTGCCAACCAAGTCATTTCCGCCAGTTATAGAATAAAGTGATTTAATGGCTTGTAAATCTAATATTCTGTGTTCAATTTCTTTCATGATCAAATCTTTTTCATCAATCGACAAATCACCATATGAGCGCACGGTTAAGTTAATACCCTCGGGTTCGATCTCAGGAAAAAATTCGCTGCCTAACCCTGAACCAATGTAATTTCCCATCACCGCAGCAGCGAATACTAAAGTCACCAGCAACACTTTCAATGGATGAGTGATTGCTACAGTAAGTACTGAAATATATTTACCTAGAAACCCTTTCAGTTTCGTTATATCGCCTTCTTCTGCTTGAATAAGTTGTTGCTTTTCTTGCTCTGTAATTACCCTACTTTTACCCCATAATGTGCCCATAGTTGGTACAAAAATGAGTGCCATGAACAAAGATGCGCTAAGCACGGCAATCAAGGTAATAGGCATAAATTTCATAAACTCACCCATTATGCCAGGCCAGAATAACAATGGCGCAAATGCTGCCAAAGTTGTCGCTGTCGATGCAATAATTGGCCATGCCATACGTTTTGCGGCTAATGCATAAGCCTGCTGCTTTGGAATACCTTCGCTCATTTGCCTATCGGCAAATTCAGTGACCACTATGGCGCCATCGACTAACATTCCTACCGCCATTATTAAGGCAAACAGCACAACAATATTTACTGTTAAGCCAAAAATGGCAAGTACTAAAATGCCGGTAAGAAATGACCCCGGAATAGATAAGCCAACTAACATTGCGGTTCTGGCACCTAAGGCTGCAACAATGACTATTACCACAAGCAATACAGCTGAGATTACATTGTTTTGTAAATCACTCAGCATATCTTTTACATGCCTAGATTGGTCACCGGTATAATTTACCAAAATATGATCAGGCCAAAATTTGCGTTCACGTTCTATCAAGGCTTTTACATTATCAACAGTTTCAATAATGTTTTGTCCTGGGCGTTTTTTCACTTCAATTGAAATTGCACGTTCACCGTTAAGGCGAGCATAACTTGTAGGATCTTTGTAAGCTCTACGCACTATAGATACATCTTGGAAAGTAACAACTCTGTCGCCATCAACTTTAATTGGCAACTCAAGTAAGTCTTTTACAGTTTCAAATACTGAAGGTACTTTAATGGCAAAACGCCCTTTACCATTATCCATTGTACCGGCAGGAACTAAGCGGTTGTTACGCTCAACTAAGTTATAAATATCGTTTTGATCAAGGCCGTAGCTTTCCATCAATAATGGGTCGACAATTATCTCAACCATATCTTCACGATCGCCGCCAATTTCCACTTCAAGTACTTGCGTCATGCTGGCAATTTTATCTTCTAAGTCTCGGGCGATGGTAACTAAGCCACGCTCACTAACCGGTCCAGATAAAAATACCGTTACTGCGGGTTCCACGCTTGCCATAGTCACTTGTTTAACTACCGGCTCTTCTGATTCATCAGGAAGCTTAGCTTTTGCTAAAGTGACTTTATCGCGCACCGAAGACAGCGCTTCTTTGGCATCAAAACCCGCGATAAACTCCATGCGAATATTGGCATAACCTTCACTCGCCGAGGCATGCATTTCTTTTATACCTTCAATCGATTTAAGCTCGTTTTCCATTGGACGAACCAACATGCGCTCTGCATCTTCAGGGGAAATACCGTCATGAACAATAGAAACATATATTTGCGGAATAGTTACGTCAGGATTCGACTCTTTAGGGATATTGTTGTAGGTAATACCGCCAGCAATTAGCAATAAAATAAATATCATCATAACCGAACGAGTTCGGTATAAGGCTGAGTCGATAAGCGTTAACATACTTGCTTATTGTTCCACTGTAATAGGATTTACAGTATCACCTGGGCGCACAAAGCCTTGTCCAAGGGTAATAATTTGCTCTTGTTCTGAAAGGCCTTTTAACCAAACACCAGATTCATCGCTTTTTACGATGTTAATTTTGGTAAAAACCACTTTATTGTCAACAACAGACTTAACACCAATATTGCCTTTTTCATCCAGTGCTAATAACGCCGGAGAAATTTTAATCGCTGAAACCATAGCTAACGGTAACTCTACTTCAGAGCTAATACCGGCAAAGTAACGGTAATCATGATTTTCGATAGCAATTTCAGCTTTAAAGGTATTGGTTTTTTCATTAGCGACACTGGCGATATAACGTAATTTTCCTTTTATTTCACGCTCACCTAATAACGTAATCGCAGCAATTTGGCCTTCTTTTATTAAACTCACTTGATTTTCTGTTACATGGGCCCTAATTACTAACGGATCTAAATCGGCAACAATGGCTATATCGTCACCAATACCCACGTAGTCACCTACTTCTACAAATCGCTCGTTTAATACCCCATCAAAAGGGGCAACCAATGTGGTATTAGCGATATCAGTTTCTATACGGGCAAGCTCAGCTTTCGCGTCAGTAACATCAGATAATCGTTGTGCGAGCGCTGACTCACCTTGATAACCACCTTGTAATAGTTTTTTGGCGCCGTAATAATCTACACGTCTTTGTCGAAGTAATTGTTGGAAGTGTTCTAATTTTGCTGGTAAATCGTTTAATGCAATAGTTGCTATCACATCGCCTCTTTTTACAAAGCTACCGCGCTGGGCATGCACTTTGGTAATAGCGCCTTTTACCTGGGCTTGAAGCGTAACGAATCGGTCGGGTTCAGTGCGACCATACAACGATACTGTATTAGCAACTTGTACCGCATGGAATGTTTCCACTTGCACTTTTGCAATAGGGGCTGTTTTTTCAGCGACTAAATCAGGGTTTACTTTACCATTGCCTATACCGGTTGCTAACCAAATAAGCAGCAACAAAGAAATCGCAATAGCAATAATATATGGACGCTGTGCCAGCCATTGGCTGTTTAAACGCATACCTTCCCCAAAATAAAAAATCTTTTTATGTTATGAAGTTAGTATAAAACGAAGTGAGGGATTTTAGCAGCAATTAATTTACATAATTGCTACTTTTTTATGCTGTACGCAGTTTTTTTAGATAGAAAAAGAAGAGCCACAACCACAAGTTGTTTCAGCATTTGGGTTATCTACCAAGAAGCGACTACCTTCTAAGCCTTCGATATAGTCAACTGTACCACCAACAAGGTATTGCAAACTCATCGGATCAACCACCATAGTTACGCCTTCTTTTACTATAGTCATATCGCCATCATTCACTTTTTCATCGAAAGTGAAACCGTATTGAAAACCAGAACAGCCACCACCAGTAACATAAACTCGAAGTTTTAACTCCGGATTCTCTTCTTCGCTAATTAGCACTTTTACTTTTTTAGCAGCAGCATCACTGAATTGAATTGGTAACTGGGTATCTGACATAGTTTACTTCTTAAAATTACGGCAATAAATCTTGAATAGATTAGTATTTGCGGATTATCTTAAACCTGAGCAATTTAATCAAGTATTATTGCTAAACAGGGAACTATTAACCAGTTTTAGCTGTTTTCCAAGGGTAGCTTTCATCTAAACGATGGTACTTTTGCCACTTACCTGCAGGCAAAATTGCCGATACATCTATTTTTTCAGGAACAAAATCTTTCGGTAAAGTAAACTCAGCTTCAATTACTTGAAAATATTGAAAGCTAAACGCTAATGAGTTTTTATCAAGCTCGGTCATTTTGGTAATGTTGATTGTAGCCGGACGATTAACCAAACTACCGGCAAAAGTTATATCAACTCGACCTTTAGCATAACGCTTGCTTTTTTGTTGTTGTACTAAAACAACACGAATTCGATAATGGTTATCACTGGCACTTGGAGTGATTTCAACCTCATCAATAATAATGCCATTTGCCTGTTTTTCAGGCGCCATTATTTTCTCATAAAAAGCGAGTTCTTTTTTCAAAGAAAAGTGATCATCTTCTATACTTCTCAACGCTTGTTGTGCTTTTTGATTAGCAAGACGTTCTATCTCTAGTTCTACTTGCAAAGTATTTAATTCACTTTGTACTTGCTCATTTTTTTGATAAAGCTTATCAAGTCGTTCAGTTTGCTCGGCAATAAGTCGATTCTGATGTTTTTGATAAAAATTTCCGGCTTTATAAGCAAGTACGATAACCACAAACAGTACTAATCCAGTGGTTATTAGTAATTTAAATGCGCCATATCGTTGATGCAGGTCTAATATTGTTATTTTTTTTAACCAATTCATTTTTAAGGTATTATCTAATTTAAGTATGTTAAACTTGTTCAACAAAATTGTAAGCTAACAAAAATAATAGTAACAAAGGTAACACATGTCTTTAGTGTCGTTTAGAACCAAGCTAGCCAAGCCGGAGCCTTCCTGGCAATTATGCCTAATAGGCCTAATTGGCGGCATTTTAGCGTCACTGTGTATTGTATTATTTCGTTTAAGTATTGAGTCTTTACAATTATTGTATCTGGAAAATATCGATGACTACACCACTTTATCAGGTTTTTATCGATTTATAACCCCTATTATTGCCGTTCTATTTATTTTAGCCTTAGCTTGGATATCAAAATTTAAGTATACAAGAATGGGCATTCCATTTGTTATACACCGCTTGAAAGCCAATTATGGTTTTATCCCATTCAAAAATACCCTGACCCAATTTTTTGGTGGTATTTTTGCTTTAGCTGGTGGGTTTTCAGTGGGTCGTGAAGGGCCAGCAGTACACATTGGCGCTGCTTCAAGTAGCTTTTTAGGTAGTAAATTAGCACTACCACAAAACTCTATAAGAACCTTGTGTGCCTGTGGGGTGGCTGCTGGCATTTCTGCAAGTTTCAACACACCTCTTGCCGCTGTTATTTTTGTGATGGAAGTGATCTTACGAGAATACAAATTACACATATTCATTCCAGTAATACTGGCCTCTATCATTGGTTCAATGATCACCCATGCGGTGTTTGGTCCATATCACGAATTTGAGTTTTTCGCTTACATCAAAATCGAATTTTGGCATTACCCTCTATTAATTATTTTTGGTATTGGTTTAGGTTGTTTAGCTAAATTATTCAATACCAGTTTAATTGCCACATTGAAATTTTCAGCAAAGTATCACATGGCAAACCGTTTAGTGTTAGCGGCATTAATAATGGGCGTTGTCGGCTTGCTAGTACCGCAAAGTATGGGGGCTAGTTTAAGCGTTATCGGCTCAATGCTTGAACAAAATTTTCACTTACTGATCATCATATCAATTTTAGTCGCAAAATTTATTGCAACAGTTGCTGTGCTTGGTTTAGGCGTGCCCGGCGGGATAATTGGCCCAACGTTAGTTATTGGTGCTATTGCCGGTGCATTAATGGCCTTTTTTGTGAGTTTGCTGTACCCAGAAGTAAACTTTGCAGGTGATTATGCGTTAATGGGAATGGCGGGCATGTTGGCAGCTACTTTGAATGCACCTCTTGCCGCGTTATTGACCGTAATTGAATTATCGAATCAATTACAATTAGCCTTACCTGCCATGGTAGTTATTACCTCGGCCTATTTAACTTCTGCCCAATTTTTAAAAAATCGTTCAATATTTTTACAACAACTTGAGTTTCAAAAGTTACCCTATCGAACTTCACCAGTAGAAAGCGTATTACAAAAACATGGCGTGCTGTCGCAAATGGATACCAATTTTAAAGTACTTAATACTTCAGATAACAACCAAATAAAATGGTTACTCGCAGGGCAAAATCCTGGTGAACAATTGATCATTAAACCTAACAATGAAGAAAGTACATATAAATTAGTGCAAATTGATATGAACATTCATCCGTTAGATGGTGAAGACCGAGCGATTAAATC
Organism: Thalassotalea psychrophila; assembly: GCF_031583595.1. Lineage (NCBI taxonomy): Bacteria > Pseudomonadati > Pseudomonadota > Gammaproteobacteria > Alteromonadales > Colwelliaceae > Thalassotalea > Thalassotalea psychrophila. Next base: position 595,845 of record NZ_CP134145.1, on the reverse strand, counting down.
AACAATAATGCCAGCTATAGACAGCCAGGCAACATTATCTGAAGCCTATTTTGCTTTATATAAACAACGTGAAGGTGCAGTGTATATTTATCACAGATCAAAAGATAAAATTATAGGCGTGTTAGCATTTGAAAAAATTCGAAAAATTTTAACTCAAGGTAACGATTAAAATGAGCAGTTTATTATGGATTAAAGCCTTACATGTGGCTTTTATGGTTGCTTGGTTTGCTGGTATTTTCTACTTACCTCGGTTGTTTGTTTATCACGCTGAATCAAACAACAAAGATGTACATAAACAGTTAAAAATAATGGAGCGTCGGTTATTGTTTTTTGTAACACCATTTGCCATTTTAACCTTAGTGTTTGGCCTAATACTTATATACATGATGGGCAGTGATTGGTTTATTCACAGTACTTGGCTGCATATAAAAATAGCGCTTGTAGCATTATTATTTGTTTATCATGGCTATTGTTTTAAATTGCTTCGAGATTTTAAAACAGACAACAACACTCGCTCGGGCAGGTTTTACCGAATATTTAACGAATTACCAGTATTTATCTTATTCGCAGTGATTATTTTAGCAATTGTTAAACCTGTCATTTATTAACAAAATAAGCATTCTATGTTAAAGTTGCGCGCATAATAAAGTAGGTAAAAACGAGCTGCAGTAGACTTGCTCTTTATCAAGCTAAACAACAAATATATTTAATAATAATATCAGGCAGTTAACTAATATGAATTTTCAAGGCAGCCACATTTTATCGGTATCACAATTTGATCGTGATTCGGTATCTCGTATTCTTGAAGTTGCCCAGGCAATGATCCCTTATGCCAGCAGGCAAAAACGTTGTCATGTGCTTGAAGGAGCAATTTTAAATAATCTATTTTTTGAGCCTAGTACTCGAACTCGTATCTCCTTTGGCACGGCATTTCAGCTTCTTGGTGGTTTTGTACACGAAACCGTTGGCCAAGAAAGTTCATCATTATCTAAAGGCGAGTCGTTATTTGATACAGCACGAGTGATCAGTGGTTATTCAGACGTTATCGCTATGCGCCACCCTGACATGCATTCAGTAGCAGATTTTTCTACCGGCAGTACCGTACCGGTAATTAATGGCGGTGATGGTGCGAACGAACACCCGACTCAGGCACTATTAGATTTATTCACTATTCAGGCAGAAATGACCCGTTATGGTAAAGGCATTGATGGCTTGAATATTGTATTAATGGGCGACTTAAAGCATGGTCGTACCGTACATTCACTGTCGAGATTATTAAGTTTATATAAAAATTTAACCGTAACGCTATTGTCACCAAAAGAATTAAAAATGCCAACCTACATAGTTGATGTGTTAACTAATGCAGGTCATAAAGTTAATGTTACTGAAACCATGGCAGGTAACCTAAATAGTGATGTGGTATACCAAACTCGCATTCAACAAGAGCGTTTTGCTAGCCTTGCTGAAGCTGAGCAGTATCGTGGCCACTTTAGTTTAAACAAAAGTGTGTACGAACAATACTGTAAAGAGCACACAGTAATAATGCACCCGCTACCAAGAGACGCTCGCCCAGAAGCGAATGAACTCGATATTGATTTAAACGACAACAATAACTTAGCAATTTTCCGTCAAGCCCAAAATGGCGTATTAGTACGTATGGCATTATTTGCCTTAACATTAGGCGTCGATGAGAAACTTACCCAATACGAAAAAGAAGTAACCTGGTTTACCAATAAGTAAATCTGGTTTTTAAAAGATTAAAAGGCAAACAGATGTCACATTCACAGCAATTATTTGAACAAGCGCAGCAAACTATTCCAGGCGGGGTTAACTCTCCAGTACGTGCATTTACTGGCGTTGGTGGAACACCTATTTTTATTGAACGAGCGGAAGGTGCATACACCTTTGATGCCGATGGTAAACAATACATCGATTATGTAGGCTCTTGGGGACCAATGATTTTAGGTCATAATCACCCAGCTATTTTAGATGCTGTAGTAAAAACAGCACAAAAAGGTTTAAGTTTTGGCGCACCAACAGAGCTTGAAATTACTATGGCAGAAAAAGTACGTGAGTTAGTACCTTCAATGGAAAAACTTCGTATGGTTAGCTCAGGTACAGAAGCAACTATGAGTGCGATTCGTTTAGCTCGCGGTTACACTGGCCGTGACAAAATATTAAAGTTTGAAGGCTGTTACCATGGCCATGCCGACTCACTTTTGGTTAAAGCCGGTTCTGGCGCATTAACATTAGGTGTTCCCAACTCTCCTGGTATTCCAGCTGATTTTGCCAAACACACACTAACCGTTAACTTTAACGACATTCAATCTGTTAAAGATATTTTTGCTGAATTAGGCGACCAAATTGCCTGTATCATCGTTGAACCAGTTGCCGGTAATATGAATTGTATTCCACCAGTTGCAGGTTTCTTAGAAGGTTTGCGCAGCATTTGTGATGAGTACAAGTCAGTATTTATCATCGATGAAGTTATGACTGGTTTCCGTGTTGCCCTTGGCGGCGCACAAGCCCATTACAATGTGAAACCAGACTTAACCACACTAGGTAAAGTTATTGGTGGCGGTATGCCGGTTGGCGCATTTGGCGGTAAAGCTGAAATTATGGACTACATTGCTCCAGTTGGCCCAGTTTACCAAGCAGGTACTTTATCTGGTAATCCAATTGCAATGGCAGCAGGCCTTGCCGCATTAAACGAGTTAAGTAGTAAAGATTACCACGCAGAGCTAACAGCAAAAACGAAGCAAATTGCTGAAGGATTTAAAGCAGCAGCAGATCGTCAAAATGTTCCATTAGCAATCAACTATGTTGGCGCTATGTTTGGTTTTTTCTTTACCGAGCAAGAACAAGTGAATACGTTTGCGCAAGTTATGAAATGTGATACAGCTAAATTCAACAAGTTCTTCCACTTAATGTTAGAAGAAGGCATTTACCTAGCTCCTTCTGCATTTGAAACTGGCTTCTTATCAACTGCCCATTCATCAGCCGATATTCAGGCAACGATTGAAGCTGCTGAACGTTGTTTCGCTAAGCTATAAATTAAAAGCTACTCAAAACCAAAAGCTCGTGTTTATCACGAGCTTTTTTATGCCTTAAACTTAGACCTACACTTCTCCGAAAAAATACAACTTTTACCAGTCTCCCAGAAATAACCTTACTCATCTCTTTGAATTATTGATAAAAAAAGATAAAGTGAGATGATAATACCTTAAAAATAATAATGGTAATTAAAAGTATCGGTATGAACGTTTAATACGCTGTTAAATAGATCTATGTTATGGAGAACATTATGAGATTAATTTGTAGTCTGCTTTGTATATTTTTATTATCATCTTGTGTTTATTATGGCACTTCTCATGAGATTGGTAATGATCCTAAATCTGCATGTGCTGGTGGCTCAGCAAAAGAAAACAAAAAATGTAGAGCCGATCTAAAAAGACTTAATGAATCAATTGAAAACCAAGCGCAGCGATAGTTCATATAGCAAACTGTTCGAGCAGCATAAGATGCAGTTGGGACTTAGTATTATATTTTTAAGGATGATTCATGCGTAAATTCATACTAGTAGTTTTACTTTCAATTCCCATACTTTCTTTTGCTTCAGAAACTCCCCTTGTTGAAGAATTTATAAAGCTCAGTGATGCGACTAAAGTAAAAGGAGCGTCCCAAAAAGATATAGATGCAGTTGCTGCGTTACTTGCAGAAGATATGCGTTATCAACACCAAAATTACAACGCCGACCTATCTAAAGAACAATTTATTCAAGGTTTAGCTAATTACATGGGAGTAGCAGATTCCCTAACATCTAAAATAACTAATAAAATTGTTGGAGATAAAGCTGTAACAGTTTCTTTTATCTCAACAACGGTAATGGATGGCAGCACTGAAACAGATGCAAAGCCTTTAATGCGTTTATTTGAAATAAACAATGGCAAGATAAGTTTAATTAGAGAGTATTGGTAATAAAAATAATACTCGATAGGAAAGTCGACGGTGAATGATATTGAACGTAGAAATTTAATTAAAACCAGCTGGGATTTACATAGTGTGGTAGAAAGTAGCTACCTTAATAATTTCGCAATCAAAGGTGATGATGAATGGTTAGAGAAACAACGCATTCTATTAGCTGATATGGCTATTCATTTACTGCAAACGGCAATGAAGCCAGGAAACATCGAACTTGATCAATTAAAAAATAATCTGCATTCAATTTTAACTATTTCAGATCAGTTTTTGCCAAGAGCAGAGCTTAAAAAAGCAACAGACAAGCTTTACGAATGAGCCCTGGTCAATTTACATCAAACGAATAAAAAGTAGTTAAATATTAATAGGTATAACCGTTGGGGGTGGGCATTTTATTCAACAGTAAAGGAGCCTTATTCGGTTGTTAGACATCACGGAGGTATTACATGCATCTTGCACAATTGAACATAGCTAAAGCTAAATACTCTTTAGAAGACCCAGAAATTAAAGAGTTTGTTGATAATTTAGAACCGGTGAATAACTTAGCTGAACTAAGTGACGGCTTTGTATGGCGCTTAAAAGATGAAAGTGGAGATGCTACCAATATCAAAGCTTTCTCTGATCCCAACGTCATTGTAAATATGTCTGTTTGGGCCTCTATTGATGCGCTTAAAAACTTTATATTCAGAACTCACCATCGAGATTTTCTTCGTCGTAAAAAGGAATGGTTTCATAATATTCCAGAAGATAGCTATGTTTTGTGGTGGATTCCTATAGGTCACATCCCTACAATTGAAGAAGCCGTAATAAAATTAGAGTTTCTTAGAGATAATGGTGATACGCCCAATGCATTTACTTTTAAGAGTAATTTTAGTGCCTCAGAATTTCTGGCAAGTGATACCTAAGAAACAATTAAAAAAAAACACAAATTAATGCGTCGGTTTAAAGGAAGTGTGTAAATGGAAGAGTTGGCGGTTTTCTCCCTAACATTTAGCTGGCAAAGTTATTCATCGTTCACATAAGGAAAGTTATGCATACCCCTGAAAAATGGAACATGGGTTCTATCGATAAAATTCAGCAATTCATTACAGAATTTGGATTTGCAGCTTTGATATCAAATAATTTAGAGGCTTCACATATTCCATTGCTTCTATCCAAAAAGGAAGGCGAGCTTGGTGTACTTTACGGCCATTTTGCTCGGTCTAACCCTCATTGGAAATCTCTAAACAATACTGAGGTATTAGCAATATTTTCAGGGCCTCATTCGTATATATCTCCAACATGGTATGAAACACAACCTTCAGTGCCAACTTGGAATTATAGTGCTGTTCATGTCGTCGGTAGCATACAATTAACTGATGATGAAACCACTTTAAAAACATTAGAAGAAACTATAGAAAAATATGAACCATCACTGCTCGAAAATGGTGGTTTTATCCCAGAAGAATATAAAGTAAAACTAAGCAAAGGCATTGTTGGTTTTAAAATTATTATTAGCAAACTGCAAGGTAAAGAAAAGCTGGGGCAACATCGTAATAGCAACGATCAAATCGGTGTTACCTCAGCATTAGCAAAATCGTCGAATATTGACGATCAACAGTTACACCAATATATGCAACGAAACCAAGTTGGCATCGGCAGCTAACAAGAGTTAAAGGAATTATTATGTCATTAGGAATGAGTGCGGCATGGAGATCAATGCAACCGAAGAAAAAACGATGTAACCGATGCGGTCTTTTCTACAGCAAAGCAGAAGGGCAATGTGACCATTGTTCTCACCTGAATGAATCCGAACTAATAGAATTACAAAGACAACATCAAAAAACTATAAAGGCAAATTCAACTTTAGGTAAAACAATGTTTCTGTTTGCAGTAATCATTGCTTTGCTTTTATTGGCGAGTTTCTTGTGAAGTATTTTGCTTATGGTTCAAATATGTCACTTGTAAGACTAAGAGAAAGAGTGCCTAGCGCAGAAAAGCTTGGCTTATTCATCCTTGAGGGGCATCAATTACGATTTCATAACACTGGTGAAGACGGCTCAGGAAAATGTGATGCTTTTCAAACTAACAGCAAAAAAGATATCGTCATTGGTGCTCTTTTCGAAATTAATAAAGATGAAAAAAGTGTTTTAGATAACGCTGAAAGCTTAGGTTATGGCTATAATGAAAAAATAGTTAAGGTAAAAAATTGCTCTGGTGAAATATTTTCAGCATTCACCTATTACGCCATTAAAATTGATTCATCATTAAAGCCTTTTTATTGGTATCACAACCACGTTGTCATCGGTGCAAAAGAAACAAATGTACCTTCTCACTATCTCGCTGAAATCTTATCTATCGAATGCATTGAAGATCCAGATTCAAAGCGAGATTATCAGCAACGAAAAATGTACCTTTAACATGAACCTTACCAGTATATTATTCGACAACAAAAAGCCTTTAAAAAGGCGTTATTCACTCGTAGGTTTTAATGCTTATGCATAAACAATTTATTCCTAATTCATTCATAGCACCAACCTTTTTAGAGACTGATCAATTTTATTTTGTTGTCCTTGAAGATAGTGTCGCTGAGCTAGACTTTGAAGCAGTAATGTCAAGTCAGCAGCGACTGAGATCTATTTTTGGTCCAAAATCTGAATGGCCTAAAAGCAACATGACCTTGGAAGAAAATATTGAAAGTCTGAAAATTCATAAGCAAGAATTTCAATCGCGACAAGCATTTGCCTATTCCGTATTAAATGCTTCAAAAGACAAATGCCTTGGTTCTGTTTATATCGATCCGAGTCGGTCTCCTAACTATGATTGTGAACTATACTTTTGGGTTAGAAATGATAGTACAGCGTTAGAAAGCGAACTGTACAAAACGATCTCTACTTGGTTTTTGGAAAAGTGGCCTTTTTCTCGTGTTGCATTTCCTGGAAGAGGAATATCGTGGGAAGAATGGACTAAAGAGTTAAGATAAAAATAACCAAACATTGTTTATTTGGGTAATTGAAGTATGAGTATAATTATTGTTTCAGATGTTTTCGGAAAAACTGCAGAACTAATAAAACTAAGTGAAGAGTTGAATGCGAATACGATTGTTGACCCTTATAACGGGGCAAATATGAAGTTTAAAAGCGAGGCCGAAGCGTATTCTTATTTTATCGAAACAATCGGGCTTGACGCATATTTGGCAAAGTTAATAAATGTGATTGAATCTGGTTTTACTGGCATAACTTTAATTGGATTTAGTGTTGGATCTTCAACGATTTGGAGGTTATCTGAAATGGTTTCATCTCACATTGTCAAACGTGCAGTTTGCTTTTATGGTTCACAAATTAGAAACTTTACAAGCGTAGATCCTTTGTTTGACATCGAATTGATTTTTCCTAAAAGTGAACCACACTTTAGCGTGGCTTCACTACAAGCTGAGCTTGCTAAAAAACAGAATGTAAAAGCTATCAAAGTGGATTACTTGCATGGTTTTATGAATTACCATTCAAGTAATTACAATCAAGCGGCTTATAAAGAACAGATTAATTGGTTATCTACTAATGCTAGTAAATAATGTTTATAACAATACAAATATAGCGTTAAAAATAATTAATTTTAAAGTTAAAGCTGTTGTCATAGCAATTTTATTACTTTGTACAGTTTCCCTCGCAACAAGCGCTGCTGATAATGATGTATTCATCGGTATTGGTCTTAGCGACCAACAGCAAGATAATGCCGATTCAGTTAACCTTTCTTTTATAGCCGGATATAACTTTTATAATCGAAACTTTCAAGAATCCCGATTTCAAACTTTAACGTTAGGAATTGAAGCTCAATATTCTGATTCAATTTCTGGCTCGGATGACACGAAAAATTATTCAATGTTTTTTGCTCAAAGGCTTTATACATCAAAGCATTATTATTTGAAGTTCAAACAAGGACTAACCGACTTTCCTAAAGCAAGCACAAATAATAGCGATGAAGAGAGTTCGCACATAGGGGTAGGCGTTGGGCTCGGCTACAAATTCAATACAGGAGCCATCGAAATTGAATATGTTTACCCCAATAAAACTATTCATGCATCTATAGTTGAAATTAGCTATAAGTATCATTTTTAATATTTATCAATAAAAATTGAAAAACAAGCCGCATTACATACATAACAACATTTTGCATTACAGAGGTAAAAATGATTATTAGGGAAATCTTAGCTAAAGATATGGAAACGATCCTTGAGCTGAATGAAAAATCAGTAAAAGTTCTAAGTCCATTGGATAAAAGTAAGTTAATCAGATTAATCAACATGTCTGTATTGTCTGTTGTTGTCGAAGATGAAAATCAAATTGCAGGGTTTCTATTAGCTTTTAGCCAAGGTGCTCAGTATGAAAGTATCAATTATGAGTGGTTTAATCAGAATTATGCATCATTTTTATATATCGACAGGATAGTAATTTCAAAAAAATTTAGAGCCAAAGGTATTGGCTCTATGCTTTATCGATATGCTTTAGATTGGGCTTCAAAGAAAAACGCTGTGAGTATGTTTGCTGAAATAGATGTTATGCCGCCAAATGAACCGTCTTTATTATTTCACCAAAAATTTGGGTTTACAGAGCTTGAATTATTAACACACAATGAAAATAAAATTGTTTCTCTACAAGGGTTAAAAATAGATTAGTTTCAAGGTTATTGTGATAGTTTCGATTTATATAGAAAGTGTTTTTTATAGAGTATTTATATGATGTCTAAAGTAATTAATTTCAAAGATAAATTCACAAAGTTCACTGAACATTGGTCGCCGCGTGTTATTGCCCAAATGAACGATTACCAATTCAAGTTGGCAAAAGTTGAAGGTGAGTTTGTTTGGCATAAGCATAATGACACTGATGAAGTATTTATTGTCATTGAAGGATTACTTCACATTGAATTTCGTGATGGCACGGTCACATTAGAGTCTGGAGAAATGTTTGTGATTCCAAAAGGAGTTGAACATAAGCCTTTCGCTAAATCAGAATGTAAAATTATGCTTATTGAACCACAAGGTGTTGTAAATACAGGCACTACAGATAGCGAACTTACCGCCCAAAATGATGTGTGGATTTAAAATTAGTATCGATGGATATGCATTATGGAACAAGCCATTATTGGTTATCACCAAGATAAAGAAGACCACTGGGTTGCCCAACTACAATGTGGCCATTTTCAACATGTACGGCATAACCCACCATTTATGGCGAGGCTATGGGTAACTAATCAGCTTGGTAGAAATTCTATGTTAGGTTATAAGCTCAAGTGCAAAAAATGTGACTTAGGTGTACCTAAAGATGCATCTTAATCAGCCCTATCAGCGTTAATTGGTGTTCTAGTCAGCTAATACCACAAAGCAGAAATGGCGGAAGCTCTCTTATAAACCCAAGTTGATGATCACTTTTGCGACTTTAATGACCAAATGTATAGAACAATGGAAAGTAATTCTATGTAAACTATCTTCAAGGAAGCTGACATTAGTAGCATTTTCCTATGGCGATTGCGCCCCCAAAGCGAGATAGAAAATTAATATAATGTTCTGAATCAATAAAGAACTTCTTATGATAACGATTAATATATCTCAATGTTCTCTCATGAGAACATAAATCAAACGTTTATTTCACGTTTTCTTTAAGCGACGCTAAAGCCAACTTTAATTCTTTATTTTTTAAATAAGTGAGTAGCTGATTATGCTCTTCAAAACATTCTTTCGGTGTACTGATACGTTTGTAGTTCATGCGCATACGATAAATAACAGGTTGCCATAAATTAACTAAGTCATCACCACCAGCTTTGTGTACGATATATCGATGAAATGCCATATCACTTTCGGTAACGAGTGAATAATTTTCTTCTTCAAAAGCTTTGATCATAGTCGCCAAAATTTTATCAAGCTGAGTAAAATCTTCTTCTGTTAATTCATTAATAGTTATCTTTATCGCATGAGATTCAATTTTCACACGTAAATTTACCATTAAAGGTTGTAACTCTGGTTTTGGTGCACTGTTGACGATTACACCACAATTATTTTTGGAAATAAGTAGGCCTTCTTTCGTTAACTGAAGTAATACATCGCGTACAGGGCCGCGAGAAACATTAAAACGGGCAGCGAGTTCTTGCTCTTTTAGTTTCGTTTTTTCAGTTAACACACCGTTAATGATATCGGCACGTAATTGACGCGCTATTTGTTCGCGTACAGAGACAATTGCAGTTGAGTCAAGCATGACTTATTCCATCCTCCAAAAAAACAGAAAGTTATGGGGCACTAGTTATTAGTTATAATGCCCATCATAACAAGGTTACAATAAATTGTTAACAATGATTTAGATAAACAGTCTTTTTATCAAGGTATTGCTCCAAGCCATATTTACCATCTTCACCACCACAACCACTCATTTTTAAACCATAATGAAAACCTTGATGTTGTTCACCAATACTCCGGTTAACATAGATTTCACCTACTTCTAATTCATCTGTGCATTTTTCTATCCATGCTAAATTATTAGTGTAAAGGTACGCAGACAAGCCAAACTCACAATCATTACTGAAAGCTATCGCTTGCTCTATCGAATTAATTTTCACCACAGGTAAAATTGGGCCAAAGCTTTCTTCATGAATAATGGTCATTTCTTGAGTAACATTTTCTAATACTGTTGGTTGATACCATGCGCCATTTTCAAACCCTTCTACTGCAGCTCTAGCACCACCAAAAGCTATCGTTGCACCTTCTTCAACAGCTTGTTTTACTTGTCCGTCGATGAAGTCGACTTCTCGCTGATTAACTTTTGGCCCCATCTCTGAGTCAGGAGATAGTGGATCTCCTACTTTTAATTGACTGACTCGATTGATAAATTTTTGCATAAATTCATCATAAATATCTTCATGAAGATAGAGTCGTTCGGCACACGTGCAAACTTGGCCGCAATTAGCAAATCTAGCCCAAAATAAATCTTCAACAGCATTGTCAATATTCACATCATTCATCACAACAAAGGGGGCTTTACCACCCAGTTCAAGCATTACATGGGTTAGATGCTCAGCACTGCTGTGATAAATTGATTGACCTGCTTTAGTACTACCAGTCATGGTGATCATTTTCGTGATAGGGCTTTCACAAAGATACTTGCCGATAACAGAGCCATTACCATTTACTATATTTAGCACTCCTGCGGGAATGCCGGCTTCATTGGCTATTCTACCTAGCTCTAAAGTGGCTAATGGTGTTTCAGCAGTTGGTTTTATGACAATGCTATTCCCGGTGATCAAAGCAGGACCAATTTTTCTACCAGCCAATGCTAATGGAAAATTCCATGCGGTAATACCAACAACGACTCCTTTAGGGTATTTATGAATATAGAGCTTCTCACCTTCATTATCGGACGCTAAAATATCACCTTCCATCGTTAAGGCATTATCGCAAGCGTACTCTATAAATGTCGCGGTAGCTTCTACTTCACCTTCTGCAACGGAAAGTAGTTTCCCTTGTTCTTGTACTAATAGTCGAGCAAGATCATTTGCTTGGGCCCGAATACCAGCAGCAAATTTTCGTAATATTTTAGCTCTATTACGGGCAGTAACTTTTTTCCATGACTTTTGCGCTTTATTGGCAGTGTCTAATGCGTATTGAGCATCATCAATGCAACCTTCAGGAATGCTCCCTAGTTGCTCACCTGTACTTGGGTTGTATACTGGAATTTCTCCATCCGACTTAGAAGCAATATATTCGCCATTAATAAAATGTTGGTTATTCTTTATTTGAGTCATTTTTATCTTCCCATCCAGCCACCGTCCACAAGGACAGTACTTCCATTCATGTATGTTGATGCATCCGAGGCTAAAAATACTACTGGCCCCATAAAGTCTTCTGGTTTCCCCCAACGTCCTTGAGGAATACGGCTTAATATTGACGTACTACGTTCGCTATCATTTCTTAAAGCTTCGGTATTATCGGTAGCAATATAACCAGGCGCAATCGCGTTAACATTGATTCCTTGCGATGCCCACTCATTAGATAAAGCCATTACTAATTGACCAATTGCACCTTTACTTGCCGCATACCCAGGGACAGTTATTCCGCCCTGATATGTCAGTAGAGAGGCGGTAAAAATAATTTTACCTGCTTGTCGGCTCAACATCCCTTTGCCAATTTCCCTACTCAAAATAAACTGAGCATTAAGGTTAACTTCCATTACGGTATCAAACAATTCGTCATTATGTTCTGCCGCTGGCGCTCTTAATATAGTGCCAGCATTATTTACCAATATATCAATTACCGGATGATTTTCTTTTACTTTATTAATGAAATGATAAAGATCATCACGTTGACTAAAATCACATTTATAGGGGTGAAATTTTCTGCCAAGTTCAGTCACTAATGCCGAAATTTCAGAGCCTTCTTCTAATGTAGCCGAGACACCAATAATGTCAGCGCCTGCCTCTGCTAATGCTAAGGCCATAGCTTTTCCTATGCCCCGTTTGCAGCCAGTAACTAGAGCAACTTTACCCGCTAAATTAAATTTGTTTAATATCATTATTTAAATGTCCTACTGCTAATTATTAATATTTGCTTGGCAAGAGACTAATGCTTTTAGCCCTTGTGGATTACCTGACATTTGCGCGAACGCTTGCGTAATATCAGCCAATTCAGATACCGATGTTATATAAGGCTCAATATCAATTACTTTTTTAGCAATTAGCTCTATCGCTTTTTCAAAGTCTTGATGTTCGTAAACCCGTGCACCTAATAGTTCTAACTCTTTCCAAAAAAATTGAAATAGATCTATCTCCGGTTTTTCACTGTGGATTGCTACCATACAGATACGAGCTCGCACAGCTGCAATCTCTGTCATGGCTTCTATGGCTTGCTTAACGCCTGAAACTTCAAACACGACATCAGCACCTTTGCCTTCAGTCCAGCTTGATACATACTCTGCAAGGTCTTGCTCTATTGGATTAACCGTAAGAATACCGTTAGCTTTGGCAAAATCTAATCGTGATTTATTCACTTCTGAAATAAGCACTTCTGCACCAGTACTTTTAGCAACCTGTGCAACCAATTGACCGATAGGACCACCGCCAATAATCACTGCTTTTTCGCCAGCAACTAACCGCGATCTCGCCACGTCATGGCAAGCAACCGCTAGCGGCTCTATTAAGGCGCCTTGTTTTAGTGATACTGCCTTAGGTAATTTATGTAATGTTCTTGCTTTTACTGTCCAATATTGTTGAAAAGCACCAGGGCTATCTATCCCCATAAATTTAAGGTTGTGACAAATATGGCTATGACCTGAATGGCATGCAGGGCAGTCGCCGCAATAATCTAAAGGTCTAACGACGACTTCCTCGCCAAGGGAAAAGCCATTTACATCTTTCCCCATTTCGACGATTGTTCCAGACATTTCATGACCAATAACTTTCGGAGGAGCAACGCGCTCGTCCATCACGCCATGATAAATATGCATGTCAGTGCCACAAATGCCGACATAACCAACAGCCAAACGTACTTCGTCGGCTTTTGGTACTACGGTTTCTGCTTCAGCAATCTCAAAATTTTTATTACCTATATATAGTGCTGCTTGCACGGTGCTTTTTTGACTTGTAGTTTTCATTCAAATAACCTTCTTATATCTTGATTCGATGAGGGGCTAATAAATCCATATCGAAAATCACGCCATGACCAGCATCTTGTGGTGCAATAGCCAATCCATCTACTAGCTTTAATGGATTTTTAGTGTATTGATCAATAGGAAAAGAGTGTACTTCTAGGTAACCTGCATGAGGTTGAGAGGCCATCAAAGAGACATGTAATTCGTGCATGCCATGACTGCATAGCGTTAAATTATTCGCTTGTGCTAAAGCAGCAACCTTTAACCAACCGGTGATGCCGCCAATATTCGAAGCATCGGGTTGTAAATAACTGAGCTTAGCCTGGGCAATGGCATAACCAAACTCATAAATAGTATGTAAATTTTCTCCCATCGCGGTAGGAATATTTATACAATCAGAAATTCGACCGTAGCCTTGATAATCGTCAGGTATGGTAGGCTCCTCAAACCAAGTGATATCATATTTCTCTACGGCATTCGCTAACTTTATAGCTTGATCAACTGACAATGAATAATTTGCATCTATCATAAACTTTCTATCTTTCCCGAGTAACTCCCTTACGGCTGCAATTCGAGCTACATCAGTACGATAATCGGGTAGGCCTACTTTTATTTTTACAGCATTAAAGCCTTTATCTAAATAATTACCGATATTGTTAAGTAATTTTTCCTTAGAAAAATTCAAATCTATGCCGCCAGCATAAGCTTTAGTTTTATTGCTGGCACCACCAGCAACACACCACAAGGGTTGATTCAAACGTTTGCAACGAATGTCCCATAAAGCAATATCAACAGCAGAAATAGCAAATGAAACTAAACCACCTCGTCCAACATAATGTAAATGCCAGCCCATTTGGTCATTAAGGTATTCAACACGATTGGCATTTTCATTCATTAAAAACGGTTTCAGTTCATCTTCAAGTAATGAATAAATAGCTTTACCACCTTTTCCGCCCGTATAGGTATAACCAACACCTTGGTTACCATCTTGACAAGTTATCCGGCAGAGAATTAATTCAAAATGAGTATGGTCGCCATGCATCGCATCATTGAGCACCTCATCTAAAGGAACTTGATAATATTCAACTTCAACATTTGTTATTTTACTATTACTATTTTTCATAACTTTGACAATCGTAAATTGTTAACAATATACTATACAGTGTACTTAATTATCTGATAAGGTCAATACATAGCCTGAAAAATATAGAGAAATAATCAATTTTCTATTTTTATTAACTGGCTAAAAGTAAAAGCTAAAAAATTTATTAGTTAAGTTTTTCATCTTTATATTAGTTATGTCATTGATTGCTATTAATACCAATTCCATTAATTATGTGATCTACTTTTTACTGAGGGAAAATGGATAAATACAAGGCATAAAATTTTATAAGTAGTTATTCTCGGCTTTGGCATCCTGCGTCGCTCTACCTGCAGCATCCATGCTTACGTACTTAAAGGTTTTATAACGCAGTAGTTATTCATTTTAACCATTAAAAATGAGCAGATAATTAATGGACTTGGTATAAAGCTAACCTACTAGATATGAAATGTGGAAAAATGAAGAGTGAATTCAATAACAACCAAATGAAAGGAATAGGCTGATGCCCCACTTGTTAATGATAGGTGAGTGTATGATCGAGTTATCTCAAAATAATGAACTCGGTGAATATAAACAAAGTTTTGCTGGTGATGTATTTAATACCGGGGTCTATATTAAACGCTGTTTAAAAGACAGCGCGCAAGTGAGTTTTCTATCGGTTATTGGTGAAGATAAAATGAGCACACAATTTTTGAATTTAATGGCTATTGAGCAAATTGACAGTCGTTATTTATATCGCTGTAAATCAAATAAAATGGGCCTGTATATCATTAATATCGATCAATATGGCGAACGAACTTTTGATTATTGGCGAGAAAATTCTGCGGCTAAACAACTGATGACACTTATTAAACAAGACAATGGCAACATGGATTTCAGTTCTGTCACTACTTTATTTTTTTCCGGTATTTCAATAGCGATTTTATCCCCTGATGATTTAAAGGACTTTTGGAAATTTATTGAGCGCTGTCGCTCTAATGGTTGCCAAATCGTTTTTGATCCTAATTACCGTCCGACCCTATGGCCTTCACCTAAACATGCAAAGGATGCATTTGAAATTGCTTACTCTTTATCAGACGTAGTATTACCTGGCGTAGATGATCATAAAAGCTTATACAATCACGAAAGTGCAGCTGAAATTGCCAGCCATCTAGAAGCGAAAGGCATAGGTGAAATAATTATAAAAAATGGCGATCTGGAGCTGCTTATTAGTGTCGAAGGCAAGAGAACTAAAATAGACATTATTCCGGTAACTGAAGTCGTAGATACCACCTCAGCTGGAGATGCCTTTAATGGTGGCTATTTAAGCGCCAGACAAAGCGGTAAGTCGGTAACCGACGCGGTTACTTATGCCGCTAGCGTCGCAGGTTGTGTTATTCAGCACAAAGGCGCCATTGTGCCAAAAACTTGTTTTGACAAAGCAATAACTCCTTTGATGTAAGCGCTATTACTTTTTCTTTGCTTGACCTTTGGTAATAAGATCTGCTTTTACATGCGGTTCTAGTGCCATGGTCGGCTGGAAAAATGTTGCTTCATCATATCGACCGACTTGATCCCTTGGGTTTCTAAAATACGCATTCTTTGAACCTTGTTGCAAGTCACAATCAAACCTCACCAAAAATGAATTACTTTCTACTACCCGTCTAGCATCATTTGGATTAATAGTACTTTCACTAATATGACTTAAACCCCACGAGACACCTTGTCCGTTATTACTATCAGTGAAGGCATCGGGACAAAATGGACCGCCAGCAACGGGTGGGCAAGTAACCGTTGCCATAATATTAAAATTAATGCCATCAGCAGCATACTGAATGGTATTTTTTTCGGGCCCATCAACACACAGCATGGCTGCAATACCTTCTTTATATGGGAAAAGAAAGGTTTCATGACCTGAATTTAATAGTGGATTAATGTCAGGTTTGACATAAGGTCCATGTGGATTTTCTGCAATAGCAACACCTTGTGCTCTAACAAGCCAATCTTTTTCTTTAGAAATTGGCTGTCCTTTATAGAATAACCAAATTCGTCCCTGATAAACTAGTGGATAGGGATCATGGATTGCTCCACCGTCCCACTCGTCATCGCTACCTAAATCAAGAATGCTATGCTCACAACGAGTCCAAGGGCCGTTGACCGAATCAGCCCAAGCCATACTCACGTCACAATGATCACCTTTTTCACTCTGAAAAGTTCCAGTGAAGGTTTGAAAAAATAAGTAATACTTATTTTCAAAAACAAGGATATCTGGTGTAGTAGCTGATCTATCACCATATTGTCCTGCTGCAGTTCTTGATACAGCAACCCCTTGCTCTTGCCAATCAAAGCCGTCTTTACTGGTCGCATACCAAATATCAGCTAGATCCCAGTCAACAGCAGGAAGCTCATCAGTACAACGATCCATGCCAACAGGGCTACTTTTAGTGGCGCGACGAGTATACCAAACGTAATAGGTGTCACCGACCAAAATAACTTTACTAGGGTCACGGCGTGAAACTAACTCATCCTTACCAATTCCCGAGATATACGAGTATTTAAAGTTGGTAAAAAATTCATTATCTCTATCATCAGGCTCAGGCCAAACGTCATAAAGTCGCTGCATTGCATGACTAAGACCTTGAGGTTTATCTTTAGGAAGTTTTCCTAGCATTTTTGTTAACCTTAACTTTAGTATTCTAAGCACAAAAATAAGGCTCTCTTCATTAAAAAATAAAGAGAGCCTGTTTAGTATAAATAAAAATTAAACTTATTTATTAAAAGACCGCTCTTACACCTAAGCGTAGCGTACGGCCATTATATGTTTGGTTATAATTTCTATCTGTAGGTACATCATCACCTTTAATTAAATTACCATCGGTACGTGCAGCGGAGAAAAATTCAGTACTTTCTTCTAACACATTACTTACGCTACCAATTACTTCAAAATTTTCTGTGATTTTATAACTAAAAGATGTATCTAACTGACCATAATCATCGCGCCAAATGGCCATACCGTCTAAATTATTTATTGGATTCTCTAATGATTCTGAGCGCCAATTATAAGCAATACGAACCATTAAGTTATCATCTTCATAGAAACCCATAATGTTATAAGTATCTTCAGATTGATATTGATACGGTAGATCAACCGACTCATCACCAAAAGACTCTTTAAAGTAATCAGCTTCACTATCAGCATAGGTATAGTTCGCTTGAATACCAAAGTTTTCGAATCCTTTGATAAAGTCAAAATTAGTGAGGAAACCAAGTTCTAAACCACTGATTTTACCACCTTCGCCATTAATAGGCATAGACACTGATTCAAAGAATAATGGAAATTCTTGTGGTGAAGGTAAAGCAACTTCACCTGCTAAAAAGTCTTCTTCAGTATAGAATGGTTCGCGGGTACCTATTTCAGTTTCATACCCTTCAACTTGTACTTTGCCTAATTCAACATAATTAAAAATATAGCTTTCAATATCTTTGTAATATACCCCAGCAGAAAACATACCTGTTTCGCTGAAGTAATATTCATAAGAAAGATCGAATTGATTCGCTTCATAAGGGTCTAACTTCACATTACCGCCAACGAATGAATCTTCATCAGCAACAGTCCAATCTGGATCATTAATGCCGTCGATATCGTACCAACCATCAGTTGTGGTACTTGCCCCAGCTTTTGCTTGATTAAAGTTAGGTCTCGCCATCACTTTAGCAGCTGCAAACCTAAGTACCATTTCACTATTAAGTTTGTAACTTAAATTAAGACTAGGCAAGACGTTGTCATAATCATGTTCTAAAGAAATTTGTTCTAATTCCATGCCATGTGTTGCTTCATAGTAGCCGCCAGTTAAGGCTTTACTAGTAAGGTCTGTTTGCACATAACGTACACCTACATTACCTGTTAAGTCACCATCCATCATATCGATATTGGCTTGTAGATATAATGCCATGGTTTCTTCTTCATTATCTGCCGAGCCACGTCGATCAGGTGTCATCCCCATAGTATCAAAGACGCTATCAAAGTCAGTAAAATAAGGAGTTGAACCATCGTCGGTGAAGCCAAAAAGCTTATTCATATGAGCTGTATAGCTAGTGATAGCCGTATCAAAATTATGGATAGAATTCCAGCCTGTAGGCACTCCAGAGTTTGCATTTCCGCCCATAAAGTTTTTCGGGTCAAATCGCTCAGCATTCGCATCATGAAATAAAGGTTCAGCGCCCCATAAGCTCCAGCCACCATTATAATCTTCAAATGCGATTTCCCAAGGACCTAAATGTTGAGATGCTTCTAAAGTTTCTTTAGTGCGTTTATTCCAACGAGCACCTACTTCAAGAGAACTAAACAGTTCACTGCTATCTAATTGATATTCAGCGTCTACTTTAAATGAGATGTCTTCATCGGTATTTTCTACCGGTAAACGCATAATTGGCCCTTGGTTCAAACGGTTAAGGTTAAAATCAACTAAGCCATCTTGTTCATATGTTTCATTAGCATGGTTATCTGTTTTACTGGCATCGTAATATTCTGTTCCCGAAGGTAAATAAGAGTATTGACGGTCAGAACCAAGCTTAAATAACGCATCATGTTGATCGCCATTTAACCACCAATGGTCAAAATTATACAATTGTTGAGTCAGCTGTTCGGTTTCAGCTTTGGAATAACCAGCTGCAAATGAAAGGGTCCATTTTTCTAGTTCCATTTCAGCACCAAGTTGTACAGTTAGCGTATCAATATCTGCGCCAATGTTTTCATCAACAGGAGAAATATATAAGTTATCAACGGCAAATTCAGTCATGGTATTGGTACTAGGATCCGTAACAACAGAGTCTGCATCAATCGCCCCATAGCCATAAGGAATCCAACTGGTAAATGAATGGGTTAGAAAATCATCTTCCACTTTGCTATAGGTTACATCTAAGTAGCTATCAATATTATCACGAGGTTGCCATTGAAGGTTTACTAAAACAGAGCTGCGTTCGCGCTCACGACCTTGGGCAGAAACGCCCCAACGAGTTGGGTAAAAGCCTTGCTCAGATTCTTCCCAACTCCAGTTTGACATAGAATCTGTTCGAGTATCTATTTGTTCATGTGATACCGCGGCAGCAATACCAAATGTATCACTTAGTGGCGTCATATAAGAAAAAGTAAAAGCGGGAGAGGTCTCTTCATTATTTTCATTATAAACAGCTTCAACAAAAGCCGTGCCTTTAGCTTCACCAACATCGAGAGGTCGAGCCGTTAAGATATTAATCGTACCACCGATACTACCTTCCATATGTTTTGCCATAGGCGATTTATATACCTCTATGGCAGAGATCATAGAGGAAGGCATACTACTAAAATCTATGCCTCGTCCATCACCTGCTGATGCTACTGTTTGACCATTAATTAAAGTAAGGTTTAGATTGTCGGCAATGCCACGTATAGTTACTGAAGTTCCTTCTCCGTTATCTCGAGCTATACCCACACCAGTAATGCGTTGTAATGCTTCGGCAATATTTCTATCGGGCATTTTACCTATATCTTCAGCCACTATAGTATCAGACACCACCTCGCTGAACCGTTTACGATTAACCGCTTCGTATAACGAACCACGAAGACCGGTTACTTCAATAACTTCGACTTCGTCGGTGCTTTCTTCGTTTGTTTCTTCAGCCGCAAGGACTGATGGTGCAGTAAGGATTAGTACAGCTATAGCGTTTATACACGCAAGGTTTAACTTATTTCGATAGAACTGTTTCATGGCTTTGCCTGTTATTTATATAGTTATTTAGAAAACCAAACTAGAACTTTATTCATCCCATAAACTCAGTGCTAGTTTTAGATAGTAACGTATCAAATTAAACATTGTCAAAACAAAACAATTAGATTGCTAATTGTTAACAATATTAGATTTAATTAATTTATAACGTCCTTTTTACAAATTGTCAACAATTTACATAGTTTATTTTTTGTTCTCGTATTTCATTTATATAAGTCCCTATTTAGTGCGGCAATTGTTCATTGTTGACAATGGTCGTTGGGTATGTAAAAAATAAGACTTCAAGAAAATTAACAATGACTCGCATTAATTTTGCTAGAAAGTAAATAGCTAAGTTGATGCAGGCATAAATCGATGAAGTATTGACGGTATTTAAAAAACTAACAGTAAGGTGAAAAAGTGAAAGCGGTACAACTGAGTTATATTGTCATTATTGGGTTGTTAATCGCTTGCGTGGAACAAGATAAAAATAAGCTCGAAGAGTTACCAGTCAAAATAGAAACTATCGCGATAGAACCTGAATCTTTTATTAAAAAATCCAGTATTTTTTTCACTCAACCGCTTCGAAATGAAATCTCAAACCACGACCATGGCAAATATACTGATTATCATGTTGATGCCACTATGTGGGGGTTCCTACCTCCTTCTTTTGCTAATTTTGACTTTCAAACAAATTTACCAACAACAATGAATAGTTATGTTACTGACACTATTAATCATGATCTTGCTGATGTTAGTTGGGTTTCACGCATAGAATGGGATGTTATTTGGAATGGGATGACATCAAAATACCCTCAAACTTTCCAACAAGCGATGGTTAAACGACTCGATGGCTCAAATCTGGAAATAAAATGGTTTCCAGGTCATTATTTTTTTTCCACCCATCATCCGTTATTTCGCGAGTATATTGAATGGCAGGTTCAAGATGTTGCTTTTTATGATAATGAAAACGTCATTAATAGAGTCGATGCTATCTTGTTTGATTCACAACATTCTAATCCCGCACAATACTATTTAGGTGGGGATTTTAGTGAACATTGTATGACTAATTTTAATAATTGGTTGGTCAAAAACTTTAGTAATGATGAATTAATTGCACTTGGTATTACTAATATATCAACATTTCACTACGGTGACTTTTTAAAAACTGCTGGATATACCGCGACTCAATATGAGGCTGAAACCACCAATATTCCCAATAAAATTCCGTTAAACAATGAATATCGCCATTTTTTACAAGATTGGAACAATAACTACTTAGCTGAATTAGTTCAATACACTGATGAAGTCGCCAAGGCAAAAGGTTATCCCTATCAAGAAGGAGTTGGCTATATTGAAGTAGGCACCAGTTCACCGATACTTGATCCCTATTGGAATGGGATAAGAATGCCCTTTAATGATGAATTTGATTTCTATGTGCAAGAATTTAACCATCGTGCCATCGAACAGAAAATTAATGGTGACGTAATGCTGATGTACAAACTAGCAGAAGCCATTAATAAACCTTTAGCTTTAACCGCACTGCCTTATCCTGATTGGAATTATATGGTTGATAATCCTGAAGCGGTTGATTTAGTGCGTACATGGATAGCATTAGCGTATGCTAATGGCCAAGTTTTTATGGCACCTGAACATATGTGGGCTTATCAGGGGGCATTACAGCGTTATTACGATCCAGCCATAGGGGATTACGATTATATTTATGCTTGGATAAAGGAAAAGTCTTTCATGTTTGATGGCTATGAAACGGTCGCTAACGTTGGCTTAGTATATAGTCACCAAGCCTACCGTGAAACTCAATACGATGAGTTAGATATATTTTTGGCAGCCTCAGATCTCATGGAACAAAATATCCCTTATAAATTATTAGTCGCTGGTGATAGCTGGTGGCCAAAATATTTAACCGATAGTGATCAAAGCCATGCCATGGACAATTTTAACGTGATTGTAAAAACTGACTTTAATGGCGCAGCACTTAGCGCCTCACAAACAGCAAAGCTTAATTCTTATCGAAATAAAGTTGTAAAGTGGTCAGATACGGCGTCAATAACTGATTTATTAACAAAAGAGGTATCCGTTGATGTTGCACAGGTTGCGCTGTTCCCTAGAGAAAATGCAAGCTTAAATGCAACAATGAGCAATGCACCGCGCATTATGCATTTGGTAAACAGAGACTACAATGCCATAACTAGTAGCCTAAACCCAAAAACCAATTTAACCGTAACTATTAACGACAGTTTATATACTGATGTTACTTCAGGTTTTGTTGGCGCCACCTATACTCAAGCAGGACAACCAGTCATTCATTTAGATATCAGCTACGAAAATGGAATCACTAGCGTGAAGATACCTGAATTAAAAAGTTGGGGGTTAATTGAGCTATACCCGTTACCATTCAAAGTGCAGAAACCTGCATCTTGAAAGATAACGGGTATATATACCAAAGCAGGCTTTCCATGCGAGGAAGCTTCTGAGGTTTGCTCCTCTAACTAATTCTACCTTACACGAACATAAGACAATATTCCCTCAGTAATTCAGGTGTACAAATTAAAATCAAATTGATAGTAATTTAAATAAAAAATGTTTACAGCGTGTTATTCAATTGTTACATTGGTTTGTAAATTGTTAACAATATTTAATTTCTTATTTATCTTAAATATTAAAAACATTTCAATCAAAGGTAATAAACAATGACGACATGCACTGAAGTGGTTACTCCCTCAGGTTCATATAAAGATATTTTGCCAAGAACTACAAAAATTAACTATGGTATAGGAGATTTTGGCAATAACATTATTTGGCATACAATGGGGATATGGCTTGCGTATTTTTATACGGATGTTTACGGTTTAAGTGCAAGTCATGTTGCTATTATGTATTTAATGCTAAGAATATTTGATGCGATAACCGACCCATTAGTAGGTTTATTGGTTGATAGAACTCGCACTAAACATGGTAGCTGTCGTCCATTTATTCTTTATGGCACTATTCCATTAGCAATAACTTTCATCATGTTATTTTATACGCCAGATCTCGATGAAACAGGTAAGCTTGTTTATGCTTATGTAAGTTTTTCCTTACTTACCCTTGCTTATACGTTAGTCAATGTCCCCTTTTCTGCAATGGCCGGATTTTTAACACGTGACTCAGACGAAAGAACCATGCTGCAATCTTTTCGATTTGGCCTAGGCATGCTTGCATCAGTTTTTGTTTCATACAGCACACTATCTTTAGTCGGCTTATTTGGACAAGGTAACGAGCAACAAGGTTTCTTTTATACAGCAATGGTTTTTGCTTTATTGATAGTCGGTTGTTTATATTATTGCTTCTTTACCGTTAAGGAAATTTACCCTGCTCCTGCTCTGAAAAAAGAAGAAAAAATGGGAGTTAAAGACCTTATTAGCAGCATTAAAGAAGCCTTTAGCAACCAACAATTAGTGATACTTTTTTTAGGAAACATTCTCTTTTTTATCATTTTAACGTTAAAGGCAACCCCTACTGTTTATTATGTAAAAGAAGTTCTGATAAACGCTGAACATATGATGACAACTTTTATTACTTGGGGAACTGTCGGTGCAACATTAGGGGCTGCATTGTCAGGATTAATGTGGACAAGGTTCGATAAAGTACGTGCTTACAAGGTACTAATGTTTGTTTGTGGTGTACTTACTGCTATCCCTTACTGGCTACCAGGCGATGCTTTTTCATCGATATTAATATTAGGTACTGCGGTTTCATTTCTATCATTAAGCATGGTGCCACTTATTTGGAGTATGTTGAGTGATGTGGTTGATTATCAAGTCACGCTGACGGGCAAAAATATGTCAGGACTGTTTTTTGCCTTATTTCTATTTACCCTAAAAGTAGGACTAGGTGTCGGAGGGGCATTAGCTCTTTGGATCATGGGTGAAACTGGCTATGTCGCTAATATTGCTCAACAACCCCCTGAAGTCGTCGAAAGTATAAACTTTATCAGTACCTTATTACCGGGCATTATCTTTATTGTTGCAGGCATGATTATGATGTTTTACACCCTAGATGAAGAAAAACGCGCAGAAATAAAATTAAAGTTGTATGGAGAATAATTAGGTGAATAAGTTAGACAAAAATATGAGTGCAGCAATGCAACGTCATCAAGTTGATGATAGTGAAAATGAACTATATACCCGTTTTCGTTATCAACCAGTAACAGGTTTAGGGTATGAAAAAGGCGTAAACCGTCGCGATCCTAGTACTATTATTAAAGTTAAAGGAAAATATTTTATTTGGTATACCCGTAATGAGTGTCAACAATCAAGCTGGTTAAATGCAGATATTTGGTATGCAACAAGTGATGATGGCATTGCATGGCAAGAGCAAGGGCCAGCAGTTAAAAGAGGCCCAAAAGGTGCGTGGGATGAATACAGTGTTTTTACTACGGAAATATTGGTCGCCAATGATAAATATTATTTATGCTATCAAGCTAAACGAAATAATGACCCGCTAAACGTTGTCGGTATGGCAACAGCTGTAAGCCCTGATGGGCCATGGACAAAATTAGCAGAGCCTATTTTAGAGCCGTGTCGAGATGGTAAACTTATTAACCCTAACGAACACGGTGACTCTAACTGGGGAGCTGCTTTAGAGCTTGGTTCATGGGATAGCGGTGCAATTCATGATCCCGGAATTATTAAATTTAACGGGCAATACTATTTGTATTATAAAGGACATGCTATTGGTGAAAAAATGTTTACCGATTCCAAATGGGGGTTGGCTGTAGCTGCTCACCCTGAAGGGCCATACGTAAAACATGAGGCTAATCCTGTTTCTAATAGTGGTCATGAAACGTGGGTATTTCCGTGGAAAACAGGCATGGCGGCAATCGTTGATTGGGCGGGACCTGAAAAAGGTACCATCCAATATTCTGAGAATGGCATAGACTTTGAGGTTGTCACGACGCTTGAAGATATCCCTCCCGCAGGAGGCGCATATATACCAGATAAGTTTTTAAATAATGGTGATGGACAAGGATTTTCATGGGGGCTTGCACATTATGGCGCTTCAGATTGGTGCTTTTTAGTAGGCTTTACTTGCGATTTAACACGCCATGGAGAAAAAGACTTAGGTTGGCACGGTTTCCCACATTACAGCACTATAAGAGATGTAATGAAAGAGCCTGAACGTTTTGGCATTACTAGAGAAAATTTATTTCAAAAAAAGTGAATCCCCTAAGAAAAGCAGAACTTCAATTGATTAATTGTTACCTCTCATAATTAAGGTAACAATTAATCCTCAGACAATCCCGAATAAGCTTCATTCATATTATTCTGATTGCTAGCACGTACACCATAACCCACCATTTATGATAAGGCTATGGGTAACTAATCAGCGTGGTCGAGACTCTATGCTAGGCCATAAGCTAAAGTGTAAAATGTGACTTGGGTTCACCTGCAGACACATTCTAATCGGCTCTATCAGCGCTAATTGTTGTTCGAGTCAGCTAATGCCACTTTGGAGACGGTTTTATAAATGAAAAAAATACGCCGTCATCCTGCGCGAGCCAAAGCGAGACGCGGGACCTCCCGACGCATGCTGTGGTTCTAAAAAATAATAAAATCAAATCATTATATGCACGCTATAACTGGAGGAGGTACCGGATGTCGCTAGTGCTCCTCCGGCATGACGGTGTATATTTTCTAGTTTATTTTGTCTCCAAAGTGGCATTTACTGACAAAAATAAAGTTCAACAATTAACTCTAATATGGCCTTCTAATCACTATCTAAGCCAAACAGTTTTTCTAACCAATTTGGTGGTGGTTTACGTTTTTCTAAACATTGATCTGAGTAAAAAATACCATCACTAATTGCAGGGAAATCAGCAACATTTGCACAATCTCCAATTACCGCATTACCCGTTGCTAATTCGAATGTAGTAAATTCAATTCCTTCAGGGACTAAATCGAAACGACTATTGCTACCTTGTTTCTTAAGGTAATTAGCAAATACAGTTAAAGCGCCACTACTGCCAGTTAAACCTGTAGGTTTATTATCGTCTCGGCCTATCCAGGTAGTGACAACACTTTCTCTATCATAACCAACAAACCATGAATCTCGTGAATCATTACTGGTACCAGTTTTACCGGCAAGGATTTGCTCTGGAAAACGCCAAGCTAATGATCTAGCCGTGCCTTCTTGTGCAACTTTAGCTAAGGCAAAGTCAATTAAATAGGCTCCTTGTTGTGACAACCTTACATCAACAACGTTAGCTTTGCTCCACAGTACATCTCCTTGTGAAGATACTACTTTGATAATGGCAAATGACTGGTTATATAAACCGCCATTAGCAATAGTGTTGTACCATTGGTTCACTTCAAAGGCAGACATGTTTATAGCACCAAGTAACATACTTGGAACTTTTGGTACCTTACCTTTGAAACCAAGATTTGCGAGAGTGACTGAAACGTTATCAACGCCAACCTTTAAGCCTAAGTTAACGGTAGGTACGTTTAACGAATTTACTAAACCATCAAGTAGCGATACTTGGCCTCTGAACTTACCATCATAATTTTTTGGCTTCCAAAACTTACCTTTTGAACTCTTTAATGAAATAGGTTCATCTTTTAACGGTGATGCCAAAGTATATTGGTTGAACTGCTCAAGAGCGGTTAAGTAAACTACCGGTTTAATTAATGATCCTATTGGACGTTTAGCATCTAATGCACGATTAAAACCAGAGTACTTGACCTCTTTACCTCCAACGACAGCTTGAATCTCACCTGTGCGTATGTCACTCACCAGAACTGACGCTTCAAGTTTGTCATTACCTTTTGCTTTTTCGAGAATGCTAAGCTGTTCAATTACGGCCTGTTCGGCATGTGATTGACGCTGTAAATCAAAGCCGGTAAAAATACGGATACCAGATTGCATGGCACTATTAGCGCCCATGTTTTTCAGTTCACGGCGTACCAATTGCATATAACCTGGATAGGTTTGTTTGGCAAAGCGACGATCTGGGCGAATGTTTAGTGGTGTGGCTAGCGCTTGTTTGTATTCAGCGGTATCAATGCTATGGTTTTCAAACATCACTCTTAACACCAAATCTCGGCGTTCAGTTGCACGTTCAGGTTTACGCCATGGGTCATAAAACGATGGCCCTTTAATTTGCGCTATCAATAAGGCTACTTCAGAGTTATTTAGCTGCTTTATCGGCTTACCAAAATAAAACTGAGAAGCTAAACCGACACCATGAATGCCGTTGGCATAATGCTGGCCTAAATAAACTTCATTCAAATAAGCTTCTAAAATTTGATCTTTCGAATATCGTATTTCAAGAATGATAGACATAATTGCTTCATTCACTTTTCGCCATAAGGTTTTATGACGAGTTAAATA
The DNA here is from genome assembly GCF_031583595.1 of Thalassotalea psychrophila. Classification (NCBI taxonomy): domain Bacteria; kingdom Pseudomonadati; phylum Pseudomonadota; class Gammaproteobacteria; order Alteromonadales; family Colwelliaceae; genus Thalassotalea; species Thalassotalea psychrophila. The sequence continues at coordinate 568,045 of NZ_CP134145.1, read as the reverse complement.
CATATTTTTTGCTAGTTGCTGGGTTAAGGTACTACCACCTTGTACTGTTTCGCCGGCTAATAAATTTTTCCAAAAGGCGCGTAAAATACCCGTAGGTGAGACACCATGATGGAGGTAAAAGTCTTTATCTTCAATAAGTAATAAGGTGTCTATCACCTGCTGAGGAATTTGCTCTAATGCAATTACAACTCGGTCTTCGCCTTCAGCCGACAAAATGCGGTCAATTAAGATTGGTTCAAGTTTTACTTGATGAACCAGCTGCTTATCTTGAATTAAGCGAAATACTTCACCACTTTTTTTCTCGATTGAAATTAATGATGCTGGCTCTAACCCTGAGCCAAAATCAAATTCTCGTCGATAAATAATTAACTTGGTAGATTTTCGGGTAAATTCACCGGGAAATCTAACAATAGAAACGCGTTTATAATTGAGTTGCTTTAATTCATCTTCGAGGAAATCAAAATTAACTTTTTGATCATTAAATATAGTTGGCACTCGTCCAAATACTTGAGCAGGCACTTGCCAGCGTTGCCCATCAAAGGTTTGCCTAACTTTACCATCTAAATAAATGCTGTATAAGCCAATACTTACAATGAAAATTATTGATAGCTTTATTGAAGTTATAGCACACCAATGAGCAAAGCCTTTACTTGGGGCTTTATTGCTTTTAGCTTTACCTTTAGTAAAACCCTTTTCTTTCTTTTTTATTATTTTTCTAGATGCCATTGTCGGTCTGTATTCTGCCGCTTTAGTTATTTATTGGTTAGATGCTTTTTTAATTTTGTTGTTGCTTTTGCGTTGGCAGGATCATCAGGCCAAAAATGTTTTGGGTAATTGGCTTTCATATCCTTTTGCACATCTTTATAACTGCCCTGCCAAAACCTTGCTAAGTCTTGTGTCACTTGAATGGGTCTTTTTGCAGGAGAAAGTAATTCTAATAATACCGCAACTTGCCCATTAGCAACATAGGGAGAGCTACTTAAACCATACACTTGTTGCATAGGTAAAGCCAACTTTGGCTGAGGTTGCTCACTATATTGGTAAGTGAATTCTCTACCAACAGGGCTAGTGTAACTTTTAGGCGCCCACTGTTTCACTAGTTTTTGCTGCTCAAAATCTAATGAATTATTTAAAATCTCGCTCAAATCCAGTTTTTGTAATGCCGCTAGTTTCTTCACGTCAAACACATATGGAGCAAGCCATACTTCTAGTTTATCCAATAGGCCTTGTTCTGAAAAGTCAGGTAAGTTTAATTCACTACAATAGCTATTGAGCCAGCGAACTCGGGTAATAAAGTTTTCAGTATGGCTATTAAACTTTAATATAGATAACCCCTTTTGACGGATAAAGTCACACCATAACGTAGTTAAAGTTTCGCTATTTACCGCAGCTTTTGCAGGTTCTTGTTTGAGTATCAATTTAAATAAACGAGTTTGCTTTTCACTGTTAATTTTTTGATTTTTATCATCATAACTTAATACATCAACTTCTCTAATGTGCGAATTAAAATATTGATATATATGCTTTTCTTCAATAGTTGACGCTAAGGTAATTTGCAATTTTTGTTGATAGCTATGTAGCTTTGCACACACTAAGTATGGTTCGCCGTTTAGCTTATCATTATTAGATAACACCGCGCCTTTACCGTTAGCACACAAATAGCTACCAATGGATTTTCGCGCTATGGATATTCGTTCAGGATAGGCAAATGCTAGTAATAATCCACAATAAGCCATGGGCCAATCGTTATCATTTAAACTCAATGAAAACTTATTCGAACTTATACTGTTAAGTTTTTTGGCTAAGTTTTGCGCTTGTTTAATAATACGATATTCAATGCCTGTTGCTTTACTTTTATTGCTATTGGCAAGTTGATATAGGCGAGCTTGAATATCACAGTTATCATTTGCCCTGTCACGATTAAAAATATCACGTTCTTCTAGCATTGCCGCCAAAATACATGCCAGCGATAAGCAATGTTTAGCGTGAACATTATCAGCAGCTACATCTAACGATTTAATCATCATATGGGCAAACCTTGGATGACAAGGAAAATTTGCCACTAGTTGGCCATGTTTGGTTAACCTATTATTGCTATCGACTATATCGAGGGCTTGCAAAGACTGCCAATTTTGTTGTTCGCGAGAGTTAATAGGCAGTTCTAGAAAGCTCAATTGTTCAAATTTACTTACACCCCAATTCGCCACATCTATGGTTAATGGTAATAAATCCGCTTGGCTGATCTCGCTTGCTGCATGTTCAGTTCGGCGCTGAAAATCATCATTTGCATATAAGCGCACACACTTGCCAGCTTGCACTCGCCCGGCTCGGCCGGCTCGTTGAATTGCTGATGCCTTGCTGATTTTTTGCATGGTTAATTCATTAATTAAACTGTCATGGTTAAAGCGCGCTACCTTTTCATAACCACTATCAATAACCATCGAGATACCATCGATGGTTAACGATGTTTCGGCAATATTGGTGGCCAACACCAGTTTACGTCGTCCTGATACTGCAGGATTAATCGCTCGTTGTTGTAGCTTCATATCTAAGTCGCCATACAAGGCAAACAAGTCAACATCACTCGGCAGTTGTTCAATAAGGGCATTATAGATAAAACGGATGTCGGCAGTGCCCGGTAAAAAAACGAGAATTGAGCCGACTTCATTACCCGTATGATGGCGTATTACACTTATTGCATGTTGTCGCCAATTACGTTCAATGTTTGGCGCTTGATAGCTGACTTCAATTGGAAAGCTTCTGCCTTCACAACCGAGTACTTTTGCATCAGGTAAAAATTTGGCAAGATATTCATTATCTAAAGTGGCCGACATTAATAATAACTGTAAGTCTTCACGCAGGCCTTGTTGGATGTCGAGAGCCAAAGCAAAAGCTAAATCAGCATGAATAGAGCGCTCATGAAACTCATCAAAAATGATTAAGCCAATATCACTTAGCTCATTATCATTTTGTATTAGTCGAGTTAATATCCCCTCAGTCACCACTTCTAAGCGCGTATTGCTAGATACCTTGGTGTCATTACGCATGCGATAACCAACGGTTTCACCTACTTTTTCACCAAGCTGTTGGGCTAAACGATTTGCGACTGATTTAGCGGCAATCCGGCGAGGTTGTAGCATAATAATTTTTTGATGTTTAAATAACTCTGCTTTCAACAACCACAAAGGCAGTTGCGTCGACTTACCAGCTCCTGGCGGGGCAGATAATATAATTGCAGGGTAAGTTTCTAATGCTGTTAGCATTGGAGCTTTTACAGCTTGAATAGGTAATGCATTAACTATAGATGTATTCATATAGGGCTAATATACAAGTATTTGAAACTTGCATATTTTATTGAAACGTAAATTATTAATACAGTCTTTATAGCACAGTTTTCGTCGCTAACTCAGTAGTATTTTCAACTTCATTTGTTAGTGTCACCTCCTGTTTTTCCCGATTAAACACAATATATAAAGAAGGTAAAACCAATAAACAAACAAAGGTAGTAAATAAAATTCCAAAACCTAAAGAAACAGCCATAGGTACCACAAACTGTGCTTGTCTTGAGGTTTCAAACACCATAGGCGCTAATCCACCAAATGTAGTTAGCGTTGTTAGGATTATCGGTCGGAAGCGGCGTTGACAGGCAAGAATGATTGCGTCTAATGAATTAATGCCTTTGGCTGTTTTTTTATTGGCAAATTCAACAAGGATCAAACTGTCATTAACAACCACACCAGCAAGTGCTAGCATTCCCATTAAACTGACAATACTTAAGCTAAGCCCTAAGAACATATGGCCTAATATTGCGCCAACGGCGCCAAAAGGAATAACCGCCATAATGAGTAAAGGCTGGCCATAACTCTTAAACGCGATAGCCAATAGAATATAAATTGCGGCTAAAGCAAATCCAGTGCCTAGCTCTAAACTCGACACACTTTCTGCGATTTGCTCTTGGTTACCACCAAAATGAATCGTTAAGCCAGGATAACGACCTTCTAACTCGGCAACTAAATGACCTTTAACCGCTTGTGTAACCGCGGGTATAGCCTCTTCCGGTAAAACTTCTGCGCCAACAGTTTCTACACGTTGACCTTTGCGTCTATTTATTCGTGAAGGCGCTAATACCTTTTCAATAGTAGCGACACTGCCTAAAGGAGCGTACCCTCCGCCTTTAGTTTGTATAAGTAAGCTTTCTATATTGTTAGCGACTTCTCGCTCGGCCCTAGGTAGGCGAACTAAGGTGGTTACTTCGTTTCTCAAACGGTGCTGTCTTTGTGCTTTTGCACCATATAAAGAAGCGCGCATTTGCGCAGCTAAATCAGCGGCATCTAACCCTAATGAACGTCCGTTTTCATTTAATTTTAATTTCCATTCAGGTTTACCTTCTTCCATGGAGTTAACTGTGGCAACGACAGTATCAATACCTTCAAGAAATAACGCCGCATCATGCGATGCGGCAAGTAACACATCAGCATCGCTATGACGTAATTCTATGGTCACTGAAGTAGCTGCTACGGCGCTACTGCCACGACGTGCACCACTAAAGCGTAACTTGCCTTTTTTATTGAGTTCTTTTGAGCTTTCTCGCCACCACATGCGTACTTCTTCAGTACTAACTGCTCGCTCTTCACTTTCAACTAGCAGTAAGCTCACTTCCACTCCAGTATCGGTGATCATGCTGCGAGTACTAACTAAAATGTCTTCAGCATTGTTTTCTTGAAGCATTTTTTGACTACTTTTTTCTAAGATATCTCTTAGCTGTATTGCTCGCTCTAACGGTTCACTCTCAGATATTTCAAAATTAGCTTTAACCCAACGACCATCCATTTTAGGATATAGCCCAAAGCCCATTTTTCCACTAAAAGCATAAGCGATAACTAAAACAAAACATAAAGTCGCAATGGCTAAGGTTAAACTTGGCCAAGCTAAACACCTCTTTAATAACGGTGTGTAATAATGCGTTATAAGGTTTTGTAAGCCTTTATCACATTGCTTTTGTAGGGCCTTAAATTTTGCAGTCACTACATTAGGCTTTTTATCTTTTATGTTGGCAAGGTGTGAAGGTAAAATGAATAATGCTTCAACCCAAGAAACGACAAAACAAAGCACTACTACTACCGGTATTGCGCCAAAGAGTAACTTCATAAAACCGGGTAATAATAACAAAGGTAAGAAAGCAACAATGTTGGTTAAAATGGCAAAGGTTAGCGGTTTGGCAACTTCTTTTGCCCCTAAAATGGCCGCATCAGAATACGACATTCCCTCTTCCATATGGGAATAAATATTTTCCCCGGCAATAATGGCGTCATCAACCACAATTCCTAACGCAATAATAAATCCAAACATTGACACCATATTGATAGAAACATCAAAGCTAGGCATTAATAAAATAGCACCTAAAAAAGCACTTGGAATACCCGCAACAACCCAAAATGCCAATCTAAATTCTAAAAACAAGCTCATTAGAATGAGTACAAGCAATAACCCCAAAAAGGCATTATTAAGCAATAACCCTAAACGTTTTTGATAATTTGTGGCATCGTCATCAACAATAGAAAGGCCAGCATTAGGAGGTAGCATTTCTTCAAGTTCTGACCACATGCCTTTTACTGAGTCAGCTATATCACTAGGGCTTTGCTCCCCTACTCGGTAAATATTTAAGCGCGCGGATAACTGCTTATTATAGGTAACTAAGTAACGCTCATCAGCGAAGCCTTCACTTACTGTCGCAACATCGCCTAGTAATAATTGATCCCCTTGTTCAGATGATAACAAGGGCATTTGAGCAAGTTCATCAGCCCAATAGGTACGTTCATCTATAGATAATAAAATATCACCATTATCAGCTTTAATTTTTCCGGCTGACTGCTCAATTACGCCGCGTTTAATTTTTGATGAGACTTGCGTTAGCGTTAAATTATAGGCTTGTAGCGTACTTTGCGGAATTTCAACATGGATTTCTTCACGAGGCATACCTCTTAAAGTCACTTGTGATATATAAGGCGATTGTAAAATACGATCGCGTATTTGTTCGGCTACCCTCTTAACGCTAAATTTATCAAGATCAGCATGCACAACAATTTCCATAACATCGATAACACGTTTGCCAAGGTTAACTCTAGGTCTTTCCATGCCCGATGGAAATGATGATATACGATTTACCGCTTGTTGTGCGTCTTGATAAACTTGCTGTGCATTAGCGCCAGCTTCAAGCTCACCACGAATCTTCACCCATCCGGCAAAAATACTGGTTTTAATACTTCTTATGCCCGATAAGCTATCAAGGGAGTCTTCAATAGGTACGGCAATAGAATTTTCCATTTCACTTGGCGCTGCGCCATGGTAGGCAACCGTTACGGATATGCTATCAAGGGTTGTTTCAGGCATATATTCTTTCCGAATAACCACCGACATAACCAGACCACCAAGCAGCAAAGCGAACATTAATAAATTAGGTGCAATACCGTGACGGATCATCCACGTCATTGGGTTAAAGCTCATTATAATTTGCCTCGTTGCAGGCGCTTTTGCTCTTTTTTATCTAAAACTTCATTTTCATCTTTTGAGATCGGTTTTACTTTTCGAGGCATATTTATATCTATTGCTTTAACCGGTAAACCGACACTGACAATACCCGGTTTTTCACTTAACGCTCTGTCACCTTCAATAAAACCCGCTTTAATGTAAATTGACTCTCGCCCCTTGAATAACACATCAACAGATCGTTTCTGCAGAGTATTGCCTTTATCAACCACCCAAATAAAATCACCGGGTTGCAACAAATTACTTTTAATAACCCAGGCATCAGTGATTTCATTGCCTTGTAATTCAATACTTAAAAAATCATTAATAAATATAGGAGGATTACTTACATCAACCGAATTATTAGCATTTAATGACAGAGGGTTATCAATAGCCAATAACACTTTAACTTGCCTGTCACGAGAATCTAATTCTGGCAACACCGATACAAACTTTGCCGTACGGGTTACGTCTTCGCCCCACAGTTTAGGTTGAGTTAAAATGGCATCATGATTGCTATCAAATAATCCTAGGAAGGTACGGGGAATTTTTACTTCAACCCAGAAAGTGTCAACATTTACAATTTTAAATAAATTACTATTTTGTCCTACTCGACTGCCTCGCCCTACTGATTTACTGACAATTTTCCCTTTAAAAGGCATAACAACATTAGTGCGCTGTAGTGCAATTTCGGCTTTTTCAACATTGGTTTTAGCAATATCTAATTTTGCCTGCGCCATTAATAACTGCGGTTCACGCAAAACTAATGTGGTTTGTAGACTATTTTGGTCAACACCTTCTAATAAGGCTAACTCTTCTTTGGCCAGTATTTGATCAGCTAGTTCCAACTCTAAACTTGCCTGCGCCTGCACTAATTGGCTTTGTTGAGTGCGCAATGCTAATGCGTAATCAATGTTATCAACTTTAGCCAACCATGCACCACGGTCTAAAAGCGCACCTGGTCGAGCAATAGGGTTAACTTCGGCAATCTTTCCTGAAACTTCAGCCAATATATTGACTGATTCATTGGCTTTAACTAAGCCTGAAGAATTCCACTTAGGTATAACTGAACCTTTTGTTAAATCAACAACGCGTACTATTCTTTGCCTCTTTTTATTATCCTTTTTCCATGCAGGCTGTTCCATTTTTCCAGAATCTAAAAGGTAAAGTGCTAACGGAATACTGATAATTACAAGGACTAACGGTATCGATTTTTTCAGTAAAGAGGTAAATTTATTCATTAGGTATTTTCATCGATTATTGTTTTAGCAGAAAAGTTAGTCTCTTTTTCTTCTACATCACTGGCTTGAGTAAAGTTTCCATGGCTTAATTCACGGTACAGGCTCACTCGGTTATTTATTAATTCTTTTTGCGCATCAACCACTTGTCGCTCAAGATTGAGACTGGTCTCTTGCGCTTTAAGTAATGTTAAGTAACTGGCTTTACCATTTAAATATTTTGACGATATGACCCGTTCAGTTTTTTTAGCTAATAACATTTGCAGGTCTATATTGTTTGCCACTTTTGTTAATTGTTGTTCAGTAATTAACGATGTCTCGACTGCATAAATTGCTTCTAACCAGGTTTGCTTATAATCGGCAAAGCTCGCTTGTAGATCATATTCTTTTTGTTTAACTACAGCTTTTTTCGCGCCTGCATCAAATAGCGGTAACACCAATGATGAAATTAACGAGCCACTCCAATCATCAAATAAATCTTGGACATTATTTTTATTAGTTGAGTAACTGGCTCTTAGCGTAATTCTTGGAAATCTGTCGGTAACCGCAGCAGCCATTGAGGCATTGGATGCTTGCAATTCGGCAAAGGCTTGTTGAATATCAGGACGATATTGCAAAGCACTTAAAGGCAGCCCGATACTCGGCAATGGTGGAACCTTTGGTAATGAGGTTTGTGTTAATTGCGATAACTGTGACGATTTCACCCCGAGCCACAATGCCAATTGCTTGGCAAAAATAGCTAAGCGGGCATCGTTTACAGTTTGTTGCGTAACAATTGATTCTAATAGCCTTTGCTGTTGCCATATGTCTGTTATTGAATTTTTGCCCAGAGCAAAACGGCGATTAATGACCTTTAAGGCCGAGTTGGTCCGTTTATATTGATCGGCAAAAAGTCTTTGTTTGTCAGTTGCAGCTATCCAGCCAAACCAAGCATTAGCAATAGAGCCAGCAACGGCATTAGCTCTTGCCTTGTAAAGCGCTTGCCGTGCCACAACATCCCAAACAGCTCTTTGCTCAAGAGAGGCTATTCGCCCCCATAAATCTAGTTCCCATGAAGAAGTTAAACCAACAGATGCACTATTTGCTTTATCCATATTGTCAAAATCACTTCGACTACTGGCGGTTAAATTTAAATCGGGATATTTATTGGACTGGCTTACAGTTAAACCTGCGGTTGCACTTTTTACTTTGGCTAAGCTTGATGCTAATGATTGATTATTTTCTAAACCAATGGCAATAAGTTCATTTAATTTAGCGTCTTCAAATGACTGCCACCAGTTTGTTGCAAGTTCAACTTTACCTTCATCAATGAAAGAGTTTTCAATATCCGGGATTACATCCAGCTCTTTAGTTTGAATACTACAGGAGCTAGTTAGCAATATTAGGGATAATAATCCTATGCATTTAATTACTCCGTTTACCTTATTCATCTTAATTATTGTAATTCCAAACTGCTTTATATTATTTTTTTACTCGTAACTTTATATCATGTAATAAGTTGATGATCATAGCCTTTACAAAAAATTTACGCACCATAGTATTCATTTATTCTGCTTGGTATGCCACCTTAATAAAGGTAGAGCTAAGATAGTCTTATGCCTACCTGCTAAATTAGCTCTAAGGGTTTTCACAATGAATAGAACTACACTGTCATATATTTTCAAACCATTCGCGATATTAGTTTGTACTAGCACACTGATGTCTTGTGGAGGTAGTAGTTCAGCACAAGATAAAGAGCCTATAGATATTGTAGTCCCCGTTCCAGACCCAACTCCTGATCCAGTTCCTGAACCTGAGCCAGAGCCTGAACCTGAGCCAGAGCCTGAACCTGAACCAGAACCGGAGCCTGAACCAGAACCGGAGCCTGAACCAGAGCCTAAACCTGACAGTTATACCAACAATCCTGATCTGAATGAAACCGAACAAGGTATGCTGAATGCGGTTTTGCTTAATAGAAACCCCGACTGCCGCGTTTACGCTTCAGATAATAATGAAGGTAATTACGGTTCTGCAGGTATGATTGATAAGTCAAACGAAGCCGATGGCGCGCCTTACTTTCCAGGAACCGATACTAAGAGCAAAGTCTTTATTGATTTAGTTATTGTAGAAGGTGAGTACATTCAAGATCCCGACAATCCACATATATCAGGAGGCTGGAATTATGAAAGTGTAGAGCCAACCTTAGATCCTGAATTAGCTACGCATTGTCGAATGACTCATAACATGATCCCTAACCATGATTTTGGCTGGGGTGTAGGTGCCCCTAATCAAATTAATGTTTGGGTAACCGAAATCGATCATGACGATTTGCAAATTACTTACATTCCTGTGCATCCAAAATTATCTGAGCCATTAGTAGCAGACGATACCGACAGAAACCCGACTAACTTTATGGACTATGACGGAATATTACTTAATGGTATAGGTATCGCGATGGACTCTGGTTTTTGTTATAACCCTGACCATGCTCGGGTAAACCCAGCAGGTAATGCCACAGGCTGTGGTCCAGGTTCGGTGTGGTTTGAAATTCCAGCTTACACATTACAAGAGCCTGAAGCTGAAAACATGGCTGCTATTTTTGACGAATATTTCGGCCATGGCTTTGAAGGTACTTATCATTATCACGCAATGACACACCCGCTACAAGACGATGAAGAACATGATCATGCACCTGATGCAAAAGGTTCACCTTTAATAGGCTACGCCAAAGACGGCTTTCCAATTTATGGCCAATGGTTTGTGAATACCGAAGGCAACTTAGTTAAAGCGAAATCTGGTTACGTACTAAAAAACTGGGGATTAAATCCTGACATCAACGGTTTTGGTCAATCACGTGTGCCTTACACTGATACCCCCCCATTTAAAGATCATGGCACGCCACCAACGCCATGGGATGTTATTAACAGACCAACCGATTTTGATTTCAGTTTTACCAACCAGCCTTTTGGTGTGCCGTTAGGCAGATACATAGATGATTGGGAATTTGATAATGGCAACACGGGTAATTTAGATGAATGTAATGGTGCTACCGATATAAACGGCATTTATGGTTACTACATTACCGATACATACCCTTATGGTCCTATATGCACGTTTGGTGAACATGAACCATCTTTTGGTAAGGTACCGCCGTTAAGATGGGACGATGAATTAGCTTCTCCATTAGATACCTTAGACGAAGATGGCGTGCTTATTAATGGTCACTAGAAGATAAAAATACGCTGAATGAGATCTATTTATATAAGGATAATTAGAGAAAGTACACCGTCATCCTCGAGGACTTGTGCATGGATGCACTTAGGTAGAACTACGCAGGAGCAGTTGTCGAGCTCAAGCGAGGTCGGGGACCTCATCAGGCAGTGGCGTGCATTTATTGGATACGCATGGCTATGCCAGCAAAGAAATTGCCCGAATTTACACACATTGTCAATTTAGGAGGTCCCGCACAAAAGCACTGCGGGATGACGTGCATGGAAGCACTGATGCCGCGGTGCCATGGATGGCAATGAGCGGTGACGGCGCACTTTTCTAAATATAGTGAATATGAACGGTGTGTTTTTTCTAACTTTGTGTGTGTAGCTCAACACTCTGTTTGGCGCTTAACATTGGTGTTGCAATTGCTTGGCGCTTATTGACTACTTCACCAACAATAATTAGCGCGGGGCCTTTGAAATCATAAAATTTCATCTCGTTCGCTATATTAGTTAAATCGCTGCAGCATACTTGCTGATCTTTAAGTGTGCCTTGGTCGATAATGGCAATTGGCATTGTCTCTTTCATGCCATATTTAATTAAGCGTTGGCTAATTTGGCTCACTTTATTTAACCCCATATAAAATACTAAGGTATCTTTTTCATTGGCAATATTACGCCAGTTAGCTTCCGCTTCAGTATCTTTTAAAGAAGCGGTAACAAACCTTACTGATTGTGCGCAATCACGATGGGTTAACGGGATGCCTGAGTAGGCAGCACAGCCACTAGCCGCCGTTATCCCTGGAATTATCGCAAACGGGATTTGGTGCTTGGTCAGAATCTCGGTTTCTTCGGCTAAACGACCAAAAATGCTTGGGTCGCCGCCTTTTAACCGAATAACGGTGTTTCCTGCTTGTGCATGCGCTAACATTGTTTGACATATTTCATCCTGATGCATACTGTGCTTGCCACATTTTTTACCAACAAATTCAACCTTTGCTTGCTTTGGAAAATATTGATACATGTCTGGATTCACGAGCCAATCAACCATAATCACATCGGCTGATTGCAAAATACGGTGCGCTTTCATAGTAAGTAATTCAGGATCGCCACAGCCACCACCAATTAAATAAACTTGCCCTTGGCGGTTAGATTTATTTGATAGAGCGTTATATTCAGCACCGCTATTGTTTAAGTTGCCTAGGCTCATTTTTACAAAACGAGTAAAGCTGTAAAATGGGCTAAATAAACTTGAACTACTCATAACTACTCTCCTAAATTTTTTACTTGTGCATTAATCTTTAAACCAATACTTGTACTTGGCCTTGTTCAATGCGCGTGGCATAACTGGTCACAGACAGAGATTCATCGTCTAAACAACGGCCATCACTTAAAACAAAGCGCTCCTTGTATAACGGTGACGCCACAAAAATTTCACCCTCTTCATCACCAATTAAACCACGATAAAGTACATTGGCATTACCAGCTGGATCCCAGTTACTAATGGTAAAAGCTTTGTCATTATCAATTAAAAAAATTGCTACTTGCTGTTCGTTATCTAACAGTGCACAAACGCCAGAATGTTTTACTAAATCGTCTTTTTGACACAGCGTGTGCCAGTTCGTATTGGTGCTATTAATTGCAGTCATTATTTTATTCCTAATAAACCCATTTCTTAAAAACTGTGCGGCTGATTAAGCCGGCTCTACAGCGGTAACATCAACCGTTTCAATAAGCAGACCTTTGGCCGCTTTTTCGGTAAGTGTTGCCGGGCGAATTTGCTCGCGTTCAGTGACAAATTGAATATTTACATCTTGCTTGTCTGAGTTAACAAACTGACGGAAACGTTTTAATTTTTCAGGACTTTCTACGGTTGTTTTCCATTCACATTGATAGGTGGCGACAACAGCATCCATTTGTCGTTCAAGTTCTTCATTAATGCCTAAATGATCCTCCTTAACCACCTTTTGCATGTACTCTAACCCGCCTTCTAAGCTTTCTAACCATACTGAAGTACGTTGTAATCTGTCAGCCATACGGACATAAAACATTAAGTAACGGTCGATGTATTTAATCAATGTGGCATCGTCTAAATCGGTAGCAAATAAATCTCCATGGCGAGGTTTCATGCCGCCATTACCACTCACGTATAAGTTCCAACCATTTTCAGTAGCAATCACGCCAATATCTTTGCTTTGTGCTTCAGCACACTCACGAGTACAACCGGATACAGCAAATTTAATTTTATGTGGAGAGCGTAACCCCTTGTAACGTTCTTCTAAGAAGATAGCCATCGACATGCTGTCTTGCACACCGTAGCGACACCAAGTACTTCCCACACACGACTTCACGGTACGTAGTGACTTACCATAGGCATGCCCTGTTTCCATTCCTGCATCAATTAAGCGTTTCCAAATAGCGGGCAATTGATCAACGCGAGCACCAAACAAATCAATTCTTTGCCCACCGGTAACTTTGGTATATAAATTATATTCTTTAGCGACTTCACCAATAACAATAAGTTTTTCAGGTGTTACTTCACCACCGGGCATGCGCGGTACCACTGAATAAGTACCATCTTTTTGCATATTGCCCAGATAAGTATCGTTGGTATCTTGCAGGTGTAAGTGATCATCTTGCAGGATGTAATCGTTATAAACTGAGGCGAGAATTGACCCTACAGCCGGCTTACAAATTTCACAGCCCATACCTTTACCGTGTTTAGCAATTAAGGTATCAAAGTTTTTAATTTTTTCAGCTTTAATGATATGAAACAATTCAGTTCGGCTATAGACAAAGTGACTACAGATATCTTTTTTCACTTCTAGTCCGCGTTTAGCAAACTCGTTTTCAGCAACGTTTTTAAGAAGCGCCGAACATCCTCCACAACCGGTGCTAGCTTTAGTCACGCTTTTGATTGCACCAACATCGGTAGCGCCAGCTTCAACAGCTGCGACAATATCGCCTTTGGTTACATTCAAACATGAACAGATAGTTGCAGTATCAGGTAATGAATCTACACCTAGAGTAGGTTTTTCACCGCCATTGCTAGGTAAAATTAAAGCATCAGGATTTTCAGGTAATTCAATGCCATTTAATGCGTATTGCAATAACGAATCATATTCACTGGTATCACCGACAAGCACAGCACCTAGCAAGGTTTTACCGTCTTGGCTTACTACCATTTTTTTATAAACATTATCGCGTTCATTTTGGTATGTATATGATAGTGCACCCGGTGTGCGAGCATGAGCATCACCAATAGAGCCAACTTCAACACCCATAAGTTTTAACTTAGTACTCATGTCTGCGCCAGTGAATGATTCTTCACCACCAGTTATATGGCTTGCAGCAGCTTTTGCCATGCTATAACCCGGGGCAACTAAACCGAAGATGAAGTTATTCCATAAGGCACATTCACCGATTGCGTAGATATCTTCATCTGACGTTTGACACTGATTGTTAACTACTATGCCGCCGCGATCACCAATAGTTAAATCAAATTCACGGGCTAAGTTGTCATATGGGCGAATGCCCGCTGAGAATAAAATCAAATCAGTTTCAAGATGGCTGCCGTCGGCAAATTCCATTTTATGAACACTTGATTCACCGTCAACAATTACATTAGTGGCCTTTTCGGTATGCACGGTAACACCAAGCTCTTCGATCATTTTACGCAGTTGTTGACCGCCAGCCTGATCTAGTTGAACACCCATTAACTGTGGTGCAAATTCCACTACATGTGTATCTAAACCTAACTCTTTTAGCGCATTTGCTGCTTCTAAGCCAAGTAAACCACCGCCAACAACAACGCCTGTTTTACCGGTATTAGCTGATGATTGAATCGCATCTAAATCATCAATAGTGCGATACACCAAACAGTGCTCACGCTCTTTTCCTGGAATTGGCGGAACAAATGGATATGAGCCGGTTGCAAGAACAAGCTTGTCATAACTATATGATTCACCCTGCTCAGTAGTTACTACTTTTTGGCTTTTATCAATCGTGATAACTTTCGCATCGAGGTGAAAGTTAACGCCAAGTTGTTGATAGTTTTCAGGGGTTGTTAAGGCTAAGTCGTCTGCAGTTTTACCAGAAAAATATTCCGACAAATGAACTCGGTCGTAAGCCAAACGAGACTCAGCACACAGTACAGTAATATTGTAATTTGAATTTTGACTAAGCTGTTCAACAAAATGATGACCAACCATGCCATTACCGACAACAACAACGTTTTGCTTACTTTGAGTACCTGAGCTCATAATGAGATTTCCTAGTTCATTAAAATATCGCTAATAGCGATTTCGGTTAAATAACCGAGATATAAACTAGATAGAGCAAGCACAGTGCCACAAATTAAATAACCAATAATTACAATAGGTTATAGTAAGTAGCATTTATTTGATTTAATTAATGCCCTAGCTTGAACAGTTAAGCGCACTAAACAAGTGCGCCCTTATGGAAACCGTCATTCGAAACCAGAATCTCTTTCAGGTGATATATTTTAAATACGATTTTATAACCTATTAATAGTTTCTTCTCTATGCAACCTCTGTGTAGGTTTCAACAATTAAAGCTACTTAACAACAGTTAATACATTGTTTTACAGATAAATTATTTTTAACTGCTAGACTAAAAGTACCTTATAATTCAACTATCAGTTGTGTTTATGAACCTAAATTTAGAAAAGCTAAACAAACCGGTGTTCATAGCATCTTCACTTTTTATTCTTGCACTAATCATTTACACCGTCCTAGATCCTACTACCGCAACCAGTAATTTTTCATATTTACAAAGCGCTATTGTGACTAACGGCAGTTGGTTTTATGTTTTAACGGTAACAATAATACTCGTATTTGCTCTATATTTGAGCCTCTCAAGTATCAGTGCAATAAAGCTTGGACCAGATCACGCTAATCCTGATTACAGTTTCTCTACCTGGCTTGCAATGTTATTTGCAGCAGGTATGGGTATAGGATTGATGTTTTTTGGTGTTGCTGAGCCAGTTATGCATTATTTAGCGCCTCCGACAGCAGATAAAAATACATTAGAAGCAGCACAAGAAGCGATGAAAATAACCTTTTTCCATTGGGGATTACACGCCTGGGCTATTTATGCCATTGTCGCCTTAATTTTGTCATATTTTTGTTATCGACATAAATTGCCTTTAACCCTTCGTTCAGCATTGCATCCTATTATTGGTAATAAAATTTATGGCTGGCCTGGTCATATTGTTGATATATTCGCCGTTGTTAGTACCGTATTTGGCGTCGCGACCTCTTTAGGGCTAGGGGCGACGCAAGTTAACTCAGGTTTAAATTATTTGCTTGGTATAGATGTTAGTACGCAAAATCAAATTATTATTATGATCGTCATTACGGCACTCGCTTCAATATCTGTAGCTACCGGACTAGATAAAGGCATTAAAATTTTATCGCAAACTAATATGCTTCTAGCTATAGCGTTATTAGCGTTAATCTTTATCCTTGGACCAAGCGTTTTCCTATTAAAGGTATATGTACAAAATATTGGCGCTTATTTATCAGATTTAGTCCACAACTCGTTTAACTTATTCGCTTATGATAAAAAAGATTGGATTGGCGGTTGGACAATATTTTACTGGGGATGGTGGCTTGCATGGGCACCATTCGTAGGATTATTTATTGCGCGTATTTCACGTGGCCGAACCATTAGAGAATTTATTTTAGGGGTGATGTTAGTTCCCACATTATTTACTTTGTTATGGATGACTATCTTTGGCAATACCGCTATTGCTATGGTCACCGATGGTACTAACGCCAATTTGGCACAAATGGTGGGCGAAAATAGCTCTGTAGCTTTGTTTGTCTTTCTTGAAAGTTTCCCATTTACCACCGCTCTTACCGTTTTATCGGTAGTTATGATTGTTATTTTCTTTGTCACTTCATGTGACTCTGGAGCGATGGTTATCGATATGCTGTGTTCAAATGGTCGAAATGACACGCCATTATGGCAACGGTTATTTTGGGCGATTACTGTTGGTGTAGTTGCCGCAGTGCTATCTCTTGCTGGAGGTTTAGGTGCTCTGCAAACCATGACCATCGCTGCCGCATTGCCGTTTTCTATTGTGTTACTGCTTGCCATATTTGGTTTACTGCGAGCGTTACAAATAGAAAGTGCAAAAAAAGAAAGTTTATTGGTCAATGCAATGCCGACCAATTATTATCAAGACGCGGATCAATGGCGCGAAAAATTAGACAATTTGGTCTCGCACCCTGATAAAAAAAATGCGACTAAATACATCGAAGGAAAAGTATTAAAGGCCTTCACCAAATTGAAAGAGCAGTTTGAGAATAATGGCATTAGTGCTGAAATAGAACAATCTCAAAACGGCATTAAAATTTTAGTAAATCATGGTACTGAACATGACTTTGCTTATGGCGTGCACAAAACAATGCATACACAACCTGACTTTGCTACCGATGACGAAAGTGACATTGATGAAATGTATTACCGGGCGGAAGTACATTTGATGGAAGGCGGACAAGATTACGATATTATGGGTTGGTCTGAAATAGCAATAATCAACGATGTTATTGATCAATACCAGAAGCATATGCACTTTTTACACTTGTTACGAGATTAGTTCTACAACCTTAACAAACCTAATATATTTACCTGTTAGTGTGGTGAAGCATTTGTACTTCACCACGCTAACAAGTAAATAACCCGAAGTTATGGCAACTTATTTATCATCTTTTTCACTATCTACCCAATGTAAAACATCTTTTATGATTGACCAACGAGGTTGTTTTGGCACGGCATTTTCACCTAAAATCCAATAGCCATATAACTTTTCAATATGACCAGAAGATTCTTGAATGGTTAACCAACTGTTCAAAAAGGTTTGTAATGAAATATTGTCTTGAGCAACAGCATAAGACATAGGGAAAGATTTAATGTCATCGCGATTATAAATCGCAACGTATTCAGGGTATAAAATAGTCCAGGCTTGACCCGCTTCTAAACTAATAATTAAGCCATCCCACTTACCGCTTTTATCATCAAAAAATTCTTTATCTGACTCTATTCGTTGTATTTCAACGTTTGGATACATTTTGATCAGCTGCGATGATATTGAATATTCTCCTACCGATGCTAAGGTGATTTTTTCAGCCGTTTTTAAATAATCACTATTTAAAAACTCATCAGCACGATGATCTTTCACCACGATAGAATAATGCAGTGTCAGGGCAGGGTTGGTGAAGTTTAACATTTGAATACGTTTTGTAGTCATTTGCAGCCCCGAAATGGCAATATCAAATTGACCTCTGTTTAATGCTTTAACAGCATTAACGTCATCGTAAGGTATGAAAACCAATTTAACATCCAATTCAGAAGCGAGTTTTTTCATCATTTCAATATCAAAGCCCACCAACTCTTTATTAGCATTGAAATATGAGAAAGGCACTTGTCTGGGGTTATAGCCAACATTTAAATAGCCATTTTTCTTTATATCTGTAATCGATCTTGGTGATATGGTTGGCGCTAAATCATCCCAAAGGTAAGTTTTAACTTCTTCAGGAAGTTCGTTTGCTGTTTCCATTTTTGTTACGACTTCATCCATAACATATTCAGTGTCGACGAAACTGCTTAACAACATATTTGTCAGTGAAAAGATAGCCACAAAAACCACCGGCGTTAATGCGCTGTACACCGCCAAACGTTTCATACTTATCTTGGCAATACCTGCCAACATAGCGGTACCACCCACGGCAAGAATGAAAATATTCATTGCCGCTAAAAGCGATGTAAAACGACTGGTAAATAAACTGGATACCATAAACAATTGAAATAAATCAGAGGACAGCTCTAATGAGTCCAATAACATTGGTATGGTTAAGTACACACTGCCAAATAAGCTAATAAGCCCATTGATAGACATAGGTAGGTAGGTTAAAAAATCAAGCTCTCTACCTGAGAACCAAGCGGCAAATAATACGAATACTATGGTTAATAACTTGCCTAAATTCGGAAAACTAAACACTACAGGAATAATGATATTAGAATAGTTGTCGGTATTTTCATCACCCAAATTATATTTATGAAACAGCTCTTTGGTACGTTCAATTAATAACGGCAAAATGATAAATATATTACCGGCAGCAAACGCAGTAATCATCGCATCTTTGGCGATACCAGTTATATCACGATAGGAAAATGGGGTTATCGTCGCTAAAATTGCCGGCAACACCCAATAAGTTAAGATGATGGTCATTACTATATGTGCAACAAAATACACCTGCAGCTTTTGAAACTCAGCTAAGTCCATCGTTCCTGCAGTCGCAGCTGTCATCGCAAAAATACCAATCGGCATCATTTTTACAATATATTGAGTCACTTTATTAAACGCGGCGCCTAATAACTCCATAGGTTTCATTAACGACTCTTTTTCATCTACAGAAATAAGCGCAATACCAGTGGCAACACAGAAAACAACGATGGCAGGAATATAACTGTTTGATAACGAATAGAATGGATTTGCCGGTATGTATAAATCAAGTAAATCAATAGATTCAGGATCAGTTAATGCGGTTAAACTGAAAAACGAACCCGATTGCCATTCTGGAAATGTAAATTTAATTAAATACATCACTAGAAGACCGATTACCCATATCACCAACATCAACTTACCTACTTTGACGCCTAACGAACGAGCTTGATCATAGGACAAGTTACCTAGGCTAGATATCAGTGAAACTATGATGTACGGAATAATGGTCATTTGTAATAACTTAATAAAAGCATCACCAATGATCCCCATCCAACCTATCATTTCACCAAAAAACAAGCCAAAGATAATGCCTAACGCAAAGGAAAGCAGCACCATGGTCGACATGCTCATTTTATTTTTTTTATCAAACATATTTTTTCCTATTGTTGTTTTGTTTTAGGAAATTCAATTAATTTCGGTTGATATTTTAAAATCGCATTTTCATAACACTTTACATATTCGGCAATTTTGTCTGACCAACAAAAATTTTGCTCAGCTCGTTTACGGCCATAAGCGCCCATTCGCTGTTGTAATTGGGTATCGCTTAGCACATCGATAATATCCTTAGCCATGGCAAGAATGTCGTTTGGCTCTGACATAAAACCACTCTTGCCTTGCTCTACTACTTCCGGGATACCATCCGCATTACTGGTAACGGTAGGCACTCCACATGCCATGGCCTCTAAAGCCACCATACTAAATGATTCGTGATAGCTAGGTTGAAAGACACAGTCAGCATTAGGAATAATGTTTTCAACATGCATAACATCGCCTAAAAAAGTGACCTTTTCAGCTATGCCTAGCTGCTGGCACAGCAATTTAATTTTATTTAAATCAGGGCCATTACCAAGTAACACTAAACGTGCATTTACCTTAGCTTGCACCATATGAAAGGTCTCAATTACCGCTTCGGTATTTTTTACCGGCCGAAAGTTTGAGATATGCATTAATATTTTTTCATCGTCACTGGCTAACATACGCCTGCGCTCTAAGCTCGCATGTTTTGGTGAAAAAACATCAAGATCAATAAAGTTATAAATCACCTCAATTGACTTTCTAATATCGAATTGCTCTTTTGTATATCGTCGTTGGAAATTAGAAACGGTAGTAACCACTGTACTTTTGTTAATACTGAATCTATTTAGTGGATAGAGCGGTTTATCTTGCCCAACAACGGTAACATCTGTGCCATGAATTGTAGTTACAGTTGGAAATTTCTTATGGGTAATTTCTGAAGCGAGATATGCACATAACGAATGTGGAATAGAATAATGCGCATGCACTAAATCTAAATCGTAAGTATTCGCTATTTCAACTATTTTTGCCGTTAAGGCAAACGTATAAAGTGGATCATCAAATAAGGGGTAATCTATGCCCTCGACACAATGGAAAAAAATGCCTTTTTCATCGACTAATTTAAAAGGTCGAGCATGAGATATAAAGTGCACTTCATAACCTATACGCGCTAATCCAATACCAAGTTGAGTAGCAATTAAACCTGAGCCTCCAATAGTTGGATGGCAAACTATACCTATACGCAAATCAGATAACCTCCGTTAAAAATATTCATACTTACCAACCAATAATGTAACGACTGCGTTGCTTTAAAACTTTCTTAAAAATTTTAGCAATAACGTAAGAAATGGCAATGACCCCCATAGTCACTAATAGTGTGGTTAAGATATTCCCTTGCCCTTTCATATTAAAGACATCTGGGCTGTTATAAATCATCCACCAAGGTGTTGTTATCCATGGATGGATAAAATAAATAGCAAAACTGACTTCAGCTAATTTTTGTAAAAAGGTAATACTAATATGTTCAAACTTATTCAGAACAGCCAGTAATACAAAAGTGAGAAGTAGTTTTTGCGGCAACATCAGATCTAAAACCGTAAACTCAAAGGCATGTTTATTTAACACCCCTGCACCATAAAAAAATGCTTGTCCAATCGCTAAACCAACCGCGGCGACCAACATTAACAACCAGTATTTATCGATAACAGGAAATATTTTATCTCTAGCCACTGAGGTCCAAACACCAATTAAATATACCGGTAGAAAGTAGATCAGAGATTGAATTGCATTTAAATTAGAAATTGGTCGGTGCATCAACATGGCAAGTATCGCCAAAGGAATAGCAAACTGTAGCAACGACTTGCGTTGAATTAAGCCCATCACCCAAGGGGATAGGGCAAACAACATCATCCCCATTGGTATATACCAATATGCGGTCAAAGCCCTACCGGTTAATACATACCAGGTTGCTGCGGTAGAGGTATCACTAATATTGGCATGTAGAACATGCAAAGATGGCTCTGGCCCAGCAAGTAAATGCCAAATAATCCAAGGCAAAGATAATAAGAAATAAGGAACAAATACATACTTGGTTTTACTCTTCATATATTTTTCATAATCCCAGCGATTATAAAAAACATGATGAAATAAAAAACCAGAAATAAAGACGAAGAAAACGGTGCCATTCATCATCAGGTTAAACCAAAACTTATCAGCAAGCGTCTCTATTTGCCAACCAGCCGGGCGATAACAATGCGCCATTACAATAAAAATAATGGCAACACCTCGAAAGTGATTGATGCTATTGAGGAATTTCTTTTTCGCAGGTTTATCTTGTTGGTTTACAGCTTCAGATGTCATGCTTAATTAGGCCTTTAACGTTAATACTTAAAAAGTAACCTAAATAAATTACAAAGTATTAGTATCTAACCTTAAAGAATAGCTTATATTTCAAAGTGTAAAGGTTAAACACTAAACTTTTTTAATTTCTCTATGAACTCCCGTTGCTTGTTAAAATAAAGACTTAAATAAAATGATTATCTTGTCTTCATAATTAAGATAGAAGTACGCGAGTAAATAAAATTCACAAGGTGATATATCAAAGCAGATACAAGGCCAACAACTAGGGCGAATACTGTAGGCAGCACAGCGCCAAATACAAATGACATACTAAGAATAACGGCTAGTACACACTCTTCTTTATAAAGTTTAAAAAATAACGATAAAACCAAAACCCAAGGAAACAGTATTGAAGTTACACTTGAAAAGCCGTAGGCATAACTTGTTGAAAATACGGCACCGTAAATTAACGCAGCAGTAAATCCAATAATAACTGCTCTTGGATACTTTTGTTCGTTGTTATTATTAGGAGAGTCAATAATACGTTGATGAATTCGCCCGAGAAGAAACCAAGATAGAGCTGGTAATAACACTGCGCCCCACCAATTTGAGATTCCTGGCATATCAGCACGATGTAAAGGGTGATGGATTGGCACGCCACCATTAAAATACTGCCAAACTAATAACGCCGAAATTATTATCGTTACAGCGCCAGTAAAGTATAAGCGAAATTGTTTGAGTTGTTGCTCGTTCATGTAAATGCCTTGTGTATATATTGTAAATTCCATTCACTTAAAGCAACATATATACCAACAATAAAGCCCTTTATAAACAAAGGGCTGTAGCGAAGGTAAAAAAGCAATAAAACTAAAACTAGTGATATTTACCAAATACTGATTTTTTTGACTACGCGTAAATATGGCTTGGCATACTCATAATGAATACAAATTGCTGTCAGACATTTTATGCATTTCACCATGATCAACCAATCTATCAAGAGCGGTTTGAACTTGCTCAATATTATGGGCGAAATTTTCATTGGCTAACCAGTTTGAACAAATATCTTCGGCAGGTGCCGAGGCATTTGGATGAATTGATAAATAGTTGAGAATACCTGCTTGAATTTCCGTATGTATATGTGACATTTTCATAATGCTTACCATAGGCAATTGGGCTTATAATAAGCATAGTTTAGGTCGGTCAATTTTTCCTGCCCCCCTTGACTCCTTGACTCCTTTAATCCTTTAATCCTTGACCTTCTACCTCTCAACCTTTATTTAACAATACATCTAACCAACGATTGGGTAATAGGCGTTTGAGAATGGCGAACAATTTAGTTGGAAACGTTATGCGGTATCGAATTTTTGGGCGTTTACTTTCCAAAGCATGAATTAAACAACGAGTTACCGCACTTGCTTGTAAAGTAAAGCCGCTGGCTGGTTCTGTACTTGCTAAGCGATCAATCTGTTTTTGATAATTATTGCTGTGAATACTATGTTGCCAATCAATATTTTGCTTAAACGCTTGCAGTGCATTTTGTCTAAAGTGCGTGTCGATAGGACCCGGTTGTAAAATGCTAATTTGAATATTAGTATTTTTTAATTCTAACCTGAGCGTATCGGTTAAGCCTTCGATAGCAAATTTTGAAGCGTTATAGGCGCCTCTATATGGCATACAAACAAAACCTAATACTGAACTATTTTGCACTATACGGCCATGCCCTTGGGCGCGCATAATTTTGAGCACTTGGATGGTTAATTCATGCCAACCAAACACGTTAGCTTCAAATTGTTGGCGTAATACATCAGTGGTAAGATCTTCAACAGCACCCGGCTGCCCATAAGCGCCATTATTAAATAAATAATCAAGGGTACCACCGGTTACTTCAAGTACCTGCGCCAGCGCTTGTTCAATAGAACTTAGCTCACCAAGGTCTAAGCGTATTGCTTGCAAACCTTGGGCAGTTAATTTGTCGACATCGGCTTGCTTTCTGGCTGTGGCAAACACTTGATAGCCTCTTGCTAATAATGTTTTTGCCGAATCTAGGCCAATACCAGACGAGCAGCCGGTGATCAGTATTGATTTACTCTTCATATATGTTCCATGTGTTCACTAATAGCTTCATTATGGATACATTAATGAGTCTTTATCAACCTATTTGTGGCGGCTCTGTTCTGGGTAGCCATTTCCACCATTGCTGCTCACCATCAACCGGTTTACCATCATTTACTTGTTCTGGCTTTTGCGCTTTAGTTTGATAAATATCCCAAGTAACCAAGTAATCTGGGTTAGTAATTTTTACGCCAGACTGGCTAGTATGAAAATCACCTTTAGGGGCTATAAACCAACAAGCTAAATTCACCGGCAAGATAAAATTTGCTGCTTTTTGCGTGTCTTTAGTATCAGCTGTGGATAATAAAGAAACGGTAATACCCATTTCTTTATCTATCGCAGTAACTGTCCCGGCGAGCATACTTTGTTTAAGTAAATTATGCGCAGCATCAAAATAGCTTAGGCCAATTAAGCAAGTTTTGTTTATCGTTTGTTCTAGAGTTAATTCCATCTTTTTCATAGTTAATGCGCCAAAGGTGCTACACCAGTAGTTGGGTTATCTGCTAAACCTATCTCACGAGCATGTTCTTCAAAGCCTTTGTTTTTCCAGAAAAACGCTCCAGGCATAGTCGTAGGGATCACTAATATATAAAATAATGCCCGACCAACCATCGCAGTGAAACAGTTTAATAAGGCCAATAGTGACCACAAAACTAATACCAGCGTAGTTACGCCTGCAAATAATGAATAGGCCAATAAGGCACTAGTTAGCACAATGTTGATACCTAGCAAATAATTGCGCAATAAGTAGGTTTTACCAAAGGTAGTACATTGTACATAGTGCGCTGCGCCGCCTTCATTCTCATTACGGTTTAAATCATAGTTATGACGAATTAACCCGAGAGCTTCAATAACCATACCTAATAAAAATACGCCGCCAATTACCGCTATTGCTTGCTTAACTAGTGTAGTGTCTACCGATTGTACCAACATGGTAGAAATCACCACGACACCACTAACAAAAGCGCCCAAAGATAAGCTGTTACCACTAAACGAAGTCACTGTTTGCCAGTGATTCCAAAATGGGCGCGCCTTAATTTGATAACATTTATTCATGTAATAAATGCCAGTAAAGCCAGCTAACAAAGCAAATATTCCTGCTCCGGTTTGTAATGAGGCAAGCGGTAATTGTTCAGTTAAGGTAACTAAGTTTACACCTAAAAGTGTATTAACTAGCTGCGTTATCCAGTCATTGTTTGGTATAGAAAACAGCACAGTTAAACCACAACCGGCACTGAATAATGCCAAGCCTAGCCCTTCTCGACTCATTGGTGAATAACGTAAGTTGTTAAAACCACGATAAAAGCGCATAGGTTTACCTAAATGGGTCACACTCATAAACAAACCGAAGCTGGTAAAAGCCAATGCTAATAGGGTAAGTGGCACAAACATATCTGAGCTTAAAAAGCCTTTGAATGCTTCAACACCGAACAATGCCGCTAAAAATGGAATAACAAATGTACCGAATGCCGCTTGTGCGAATAAGGTAAATAATACCAATGGATTTTCTCTACTGTTTAAACGAGAAAAATTCCAATGTTTTGCCTTGCCATGTTTTTGATCGACCACTGGCTTGTAGTCACCATTTTTGTCTTTATGGTATTTTACTGGCATTGAATCGGTACGACTCATTTCATCCGGCATCGATTTAGTTTGTTGAAAACGGATGTTTGGATGAGTTATCTCAGGGTCAGGGAAACCCGGAATACTGGTTTTACATTGCTCACGATTTTCAGGGGTATTTTCTATCACACCAAAATCTAGTGCATTACCGACACAGGCAGAAACACACGCAGGTTTTAAGCCAACCTCTAAACGATCAACACACATATTACATTTTGATACTCGACCTTTAACTGGGTCAAGTTGCGGAGCATTGTATGGGCAAACCCAAGTACAGTAACCACAACCAAAACAGGTTTCAGGATCTTGAAGAACTGCGCCGTATTCAGCATGTTTAGTGTATGCCTTAGTTGGACAGCCTTTTAAACATACCGGATCATCACAATGGTTACATGCCATTGAAATATTCATTCGCTTGTAATCTGGGTATGAACCCCCTTCTACATAACCCACCGAACGAAACGATAAATGCGCCGGGTTATCATTTTTTTCAGAACACGCAGATTCACATGCATGGCAACCAATACAGTTGTCGGCAGTAAAGAAGAAACCGTGCTGTTTATTACGATTAGGGTTGCTGCCAACTTCTGGATTCTCGTTGATAAACATTGATCTATCTTTCGGTAAACCAGAAATATCGACACAATCAATTAATTGCCCGTAGCGATTTTTATCTTTAATTGGTTGCTCGGGCAAATACGCATAGTCTTGCTCTTCGGTGCGAACTTCCCAATGATTTGAACGACCTTCTTGCTCTTTTCCTGCTTCAGGTTTTGCCCTAGCTGCGATCTTAATTTCGACACTCATGGTTTTCGGGTCAAAGCTTTGTACTGTTTCTTGTAGTTCAGGCTCTATTGATTGCAGTTCAGGACTGTTTTTAAGTGATTGATTCATAGTCTTTTACCTTTCTACAATAATTAAAATGCACGACGTTCAACATTTAAACGGGCGGCTTCTACTTGATCGACAGTTTCAATTTGCACAGCACACTGCTTAAACGCAGGCTGGCGAGAATGCGGGTCTAATAAACCTAACGTTAAGCGATTTACACAATCAAAAAAGTGGAACGGAATAAATACCATATTGCGCGGTACTCGCTGAGTTAGCTGCACCATAACTACCGCATCACCGCGACGACTGGTAAGGCGTACATAACTTTGATGAGTAATGCCAAGTTCATTGGCCGCATCCGGGTTCATTTCCATATAGGCTGTTGGGCTAAATTTATTACAGTTGCCTATTTTTCCTGTACGAGTTCGGGTATGAAAATGCTCAACTACACGGCCACTGTTTAACCAAAATGGAAAGTCTTGGCACGGCTGTTCGTTGTTATTAAAGAATTTAATAGGCAATAAGTTCGCTTTACCCGACTTGGTTTGAAATTTACCATCGGTATATAACCGCGGATCGCCTTTTAGGCTTTCCGGGGCTTCATTGTCTTGTTCACAGTTCTCTTCACGCTTCCTTTCACGGTAGGGCCATTGGATCCCTTTAGCTTTAACCAGTTTTTCATAGGTCATGCCAGAAATATCCAGCGTTCTCCCCTTACCTTTCGACAATTGCTTCATTTCATTGAACGCACCTTCTGGTGTTTCTGGAAAATTGATAACCTTGCCGTTATCAAAACGCTTTGCCATTTCGTTAAAGATCCAAAAGTCAGGTTTTGAATTTGCATAAGGAGGTAACACATTACTAATTAGATTTACCCGACGCTCAGTATTGGTATGACAGCCTTCTTTTTCAGCCCACACCGACGCTGGAAAATACACATGTGAATACTGATTGGTTTCTACGTCTTCATAAACATCTTGAATAACTAAAAAATCTAGCTTTTCCAGTGCCTTACGAATACGAGCTGTATTTGGCATTGACGTCATAGGATTCGTTGCTACTATCCACATTCCTTTAATTTCGCCGGTTTCAATGGCTGGGAAAATATCAGTTTCTGCCAAACCTCTCTTTTTTGGAAAGAACTCTGGGTCGATACCCCAAAAATCTGCTATCTCTTGTCTATCATCAGCATTTTCTAAGTAGCGATACCCCGGCAAACCAGAGCACGATGACCACTCACGGGTGCCCATGGCATTACACTGACCAGTGATCGATAAACTTGTACCACCCGGCTTACCAATATTGCCAGTGATCAGGTTTAAATTATTGATGTTCGCTACACCATCTGAGCCATGTGTAGACTGGTTAATGCCCATCGTCCAAATGCTCATTGCCGCAGGTGCTTTGGCATAAATACGCGCCACATTACGAATGGTATCTTCATCAATTCCACAAATGTGCTGAGCTGATTTAGGATCATAATCTTGTACTAAGGCTTTTACTTCATCAAAGCCTTGGGTATGAGCATCAATGTAGGCTTGATCTTGTAAGCCTTCATTGATAATGACAAACATCATGGCATTAATTAACACACAGTCAGTACCAGGTGTAATGGGTAAATGAATATCAGCAAATTGCGCCAACATAGTGACTCGTGGGTCAACCACTATGAGTGGGAACTTTCGTTTTTCCAGTGCCTCTTTTAAGCGCCAGTAAATTATTGGATGTTGCTCTGGTAAGTTTGAACCAAACGCCATAAAGCAATGAGTGTGCTCAAAATCATCATAACAACCTGGTGGGCCATCAGAGCCAAATGAGCGCTTATAACCACTAACCGCAGACGCCATACAAAGCGTGGTATTACCATCATAGTTATTAGTGCCAATACAACCTCGGGCTAATTTTCCAAGGGTGTAGAATTCTTCAGTCATAAGCTGGCCACTTGAAACAATGGCGAAAGAATCTTTACCGTATTGCGCTTGAATAGATTTTATTTTGTCGCTGGTAACGTCTAACGCGTTATCCCATGAAGTTTTTTCAAAGGCTTCATAATGTTTGTCACGAATAAGTGGTTCACTGCCTCGACCTGGGCTGTCAAAAAGCTCATGTTCTAAAATGCCCTTTATGCATAATTTACCGCGATTTACATCCGCGCCGGCGTGGCCGCGAGTCGTAACAACTTTTTTATTGGTGTCTAAACCAATCTCAATAGAACAGCCGGTAGAGCAATAGTTACACGTGGTGTATTTCCATTGTTCAACCTTTTTACTAGGAATAGAAATAGGCTTTCTGTTTTTACGCCCAAACAACATAGATGAATCCTGAGAATGAATAGCTTTGCATTAATAGTGCAGTTGCAAAATTCAAACCAAAAATAAAAACCCGATTAAACAATAGGTTACACTTAATGACTTAAGATTGTCTGTACGATAAGAGTGCCGACGCCCTAAAACAGTGCGTTGCTAGTTGATGATTTATGGCAATTAATAGTTCAAGCCAATAATGCTCCGCACTTCATCCAGAGTATTAATTAACAGTTGGCTAAAACTAAAGCTCATAATATTGCTTTCAGTTTTCCCTTGTCGTAATAACTCATTAAAATGCTCAATTTCATAATTATAACCGTGAGTGTTGTAACCATTAGTGCAATAACCGAAATCAAACACCTTTTCATCATTGTTAGCAATAACCGTTACCGTTGTAGGTCCGTGAAAGGGGCTGTTAAGTTTAATAACGCCTGTTTCACAATAAAATATCGCTTGATTAGACGTTTGCTCTAACAAGCTACTTTCAAGAAGCGCTGTTGCATGATCATACTCAAATACCATTGCACAAGATGAGTCTGCGCCATTGGCAAAATAACTCGCCCGTGCATTTATGGACTTCGGTTTGCCAAGAGTTGAAAGGGCTGCAAATATTGGGTAAATACCTATGTCTAAAAGACTGCCACCGCCGAGTGATTTATTAAATAATCGAGACTCGTCATTAAATTCACGAACAAAACCAAAGTTTGCTTCCAGTTTTAAAATATTGCCATAGGTTTTATTGGCCAGCTCTTTTAACACAAATTGATAATGGGGAAGAAAAAATGTCCAGAGCGCTTCCATTAGCAATGTGTTATTTTTTTGTGCACAAGCAATCATGGTATTTACTTGCTGACTATCCATCGCAAAAGGTTTTTCACATAAAACCGCTTTGTCATGCTCTAAACATAACAGGCTGTTTTCTTGGTGTAAGGCATGCGGGGTGGCGATATAAATTGCATCCACTTGTTCGTCTTCGACTAATTTTTGATAACTATCGTAAGAAACTTTTGCTTGATATTTGTCGGCAAAATCATCTGCTTTGGTTTGAGTTCTTGAAGCCACGGCATATAGCTCGGCACCATCAACGTTGATTAGATCAGTTGCAAATTTATGGGCAATACCACCAAGCCCGATAATACCCCAACGAATGTTTCTGCCTGTAATTGATTTCATTTTTTGCTAAGTTTTTTAGAGTTTTATCAATACAGTTTATAGCGAAAATAAGAATATAACAGCAATAACAGAACTTAAGTCAGCCTTGGCAGTTCTACGTTATTTATTCCCTGAAACAAAAAAGTGCGACCTATGTAGGTTGCACTTTAGAGATACTATTGTTAATTATTTTGCAGCCGTGGAGCAGTTGACCATAAGAATACCAAGGATACTAAAACTAATTTGATAACGGTCGAATAAAACATCTTATAATTTACCTTGCCATGCTGCTCTACGTTGAACTGATTAAAGTTGTGCAGGTGTTAAATGAATCGCATTTAAATTAATGCCACCACCAACAACTTTACCTTTAGGAATAACAGTGATTGATTGCTTACCCGCTTTCAGGTTTACAACACCCACAGCATCCGTTCTATAACGATATAAAGTACGACCTTTACCCTGACGCTTTGAGTTTTTACGCTCACCAGTATCAAGCGCTTGTAACATCATTTCTTCACCATTAAATGAGAAAATCCACTCACTGAAATCAACTACCTCATCGGCTGAATAAGACACTTCAAAGTAGTAATCGCCAGCTTGTGCCACATCTACTTTCCATTCTCCTTTGCCGTTATCTTCCCAATTCAACAAGTTATTGGCATAGTTCCAATCACCAAATTTTTGCATCCAGCGAATTTCTTTATTTGTACAACCGATATTACAGTTAGCAAATGCTGAATTTAGTGTTGTTTTGATACTAGGATCGATACCTGGGGTACCATCAACTTTTGGTTCACCTTCAAGTGTTAACGCGATTACAGGGATTAAACCATTTGGCTTTTTAATAGGAACGCTAATGCTTGTCCAGCCATTGCTTTGCTTTTCACTCACTATTTTTTGCTTTGTATCATTTAAAAGTTCAGCAGAAACAATCTTGTTGCTTAAATTTGATAATTGGATTTCTCCATTGGCAGGCCAATCAAATACATGTAAGTACAGCTTGTTTGCTTTTGTGGTAATGTCGCCCCAAGCCTGTGCACGGCCCCAAGGTGAGCCTTTTGCACCATATATGGTGTCACCGTACTGCTTTAGCCAATTACCAGCACTTAGCAGCCCCTTTTCAGCCATTTTTGGAACTTCACCTGTACCTGTCGGGCCGATGTTAATCATATAGTTGCCACCGCGGCCAACGGTTGAGATTAATCGATGTAGTATTTCAGTACCCGACTTCCAGTTTTTATCATACCAAGCATAACCCCAACTATTGTTGGTAGTATCAATTGTTTCCCAAAGGCCAGGGTGATTTACTTGTGACAGACTATGATCGCCTAACGTTTTAAAGTCACCCACACCGTTACCAATACGGCTGTTGATCATGGCTTTAGGCTGCAAGCTTCTGGTTAAATCAACGAGTTTTTGCGACTGCACCTTTGTCATAGAGCCTGGAGTATCAAACCAAACGGTGCGAATATCACCATATTCAGTTAATAACTCAGTTACTTGCGGAACCACTTTTTCATCAAAATACTTATCAAAACTGCGAGTTTGTTTGGAGCTATTCCAAGGTAAATGTGCCCCACCTTGTTCATACCAATCTTGCATCTGCGAGTAGTAAAATCCCAAACCAATTCCAGCATCAGCACAAGCGCCAGCTAACTCTTTAAGTGGGTCACGCTTAAATGGTGTAGCATCTTCAATATCATATGCACTGCTTTTAGAATGATACATAGCAAAGCCTTCATGGTGCTTTGCGGTTATCACAATATTTTTCATACCGGCATCAACGGCCATTTTAACAATAGCTTTTGCATCAAAGTCCGTTGGGTTGAATTGTTCAGCTAATTTTTTGTATTCATCAACAGCAATATCAGCAACGCGATTTGACATTAACCACTCTGAAATACCGTAGTAGGTTTTGCCTTTCCATTCACCTGCAGGCATTGAATATAGGCCCCAATGAATAAACATTGAATATTTGTCTTGAGAAAACCAGGCACCACGCACTGCACTAGCATGCTTTATTTTATCTAAGCTACTGTCGCCCCATAGCTCATCCATGGTTTGTTGTTTATCTTTCGCTGTTTCTTCAGCAACAGTCGGTAATGAGAGCGCTGCAGATGATAATAATAAACTAGTAAGTACGGTGGTGATTCTATTTCTAGATACTTTCATTATTGCCCTAATCCGTATTTATTTGTAGCGGTAGTTGAGAAAGGATCACACTTGCGACTTTGCCACCCTGAGCCTTTCTACCTAATTGGTTGTAATGGACATTACCAACACCTGCCCACCACTTTTGGTGATTAGGTTTGATAAAGTGATATAAATCGTTAATGATCACCTCAGGGTGATCTTTGAGTACATTTAATGCGACTGCATTGTATTTAGCTGCATCCCCTACAATGCGTCCAGGTTCTCCTGATGGTATTGGTGTTGTTGTTGCAAATATTAATTTGGCTGAAAGCGCTATTGTTTTAAGATATTTTACGATATTTCTAAGGTTGCTTTCATATTCTGCAATCGAACTAACTTGCTTTCCATTGGCTTTATCAAGCTTTCTATCTTTGGTGTATTTAAGATCATGCAAACCCACGTTAAAGTGGATAACATCCCATTCAAATGTCCAAGGATCTGATAAAGCTGAATTTTGCATAGTAGTATGCATCTTAGTCATCTTAGTAATAAATGAAGAAGAGTCGCCACCATTTAAATACAAGAGATAAATATTGGCTTTGTTTTCAATTTCTGCGCGAACTGCTTGTGTGTAGTGAATAGAAATAGAATCACCGTAAATAAGCACATTAGGAAGCTCTGGATTATTTTCAACAAAAGCAAACTCTGCTCGTGTATTGAATTTATCACCGACAAGTTCAAGCCAAGCATCCTTTACAGAATCAGCATAAGTAACCGAGCTAAACATGCTTAACATTACAAAAATTAACATGTATATTTTCATTTATTATTCTCTTTTCTGTTTATTGTTTTAATTCATATTCTGGAGCATTTGTTAGAGCTTTTTATCAGGAACATTATTCCCTTTCTCTACTGTTGCTTTAATACTTATCGTTAACGCGGACTTTAGCGTTATTTGTTTTTATCATTTTTGCAAACCGATTTTTGACATATCAATCGGCGTAAATCCAAGACTAAGTGCCGGAGATAGTGGATGAAGGCGAAAGTCAGCATTAGCAATATCCATAAATACAGGGTCAGCTGCTAAACTTTCTTTGTCGACACCATTCGCTTGTTGTTTTGCCAAAAACTGCTCGCCTATTGATGGTGTGCTTTGACAGAAATAAATATTCTTATCGGTATCTGCATCTTTTGAACGTGCCAGTTTTCGGCCGCGTCTGTCTTCAGACTTACCCGCTTTATCCGGCGGCAATTCGTTAATAAACTGACATTTAGCAGAGCTTGAATAGAAAATATTATGTTTTATCGCGGCCTCATTTGATGGACCTTCACGCAATGATAAATAATAGCCACGCGGTGGTGCGATAATATCGGCAATAATATTGTTTACCGCCTTATTATTCACTTTTAAGATGATCCCTTGCGAGGTACATTTATAAATGATGTTTTCAGTGATTAATGTGCTGGTTTGTCCGCCATCGGTGCGAATAGCTGCTTGCATTTGCATGGGCTGTATTAAATGATGCACATAATTACGACGAATAACATTGCCCTCGCCAGCACCTCGAATATAAATACCATTACCATCACCCATCGACATCATCGCATGATGGATTTCGTTATTTTCGATCATATTGTCGACACTGTGCAAATACGGCAACGCTTTGCTACGATTGAAACGGCGTTTGCTTTTCCCTTTAACTTTTCCACTTGGCGCATTGCCGGGCACTTCATGCCAGCGTATTGTCCGTGTTAATTCTCGAAGATCTGTTTTGTCAAAAAAATGACTCATACAACCTGATATGATCATGCCGCAATAATGGGTATGGTGTATCAGGTTATTGGCCACTTTATTTTGGCCACTTTGCCACACAAAAATTCCGGCTGAGTGAGAATAAATTTCACCAATATGATGAATATGATTGTTGTACACTTTGTTATGATGGTTCACATCCTTTGTGCCTGGACCATAACCCACCAACAACACACCCGCACCGCCTAGGTACTCTATATGGTTATTACTAATTTGATTATATTGTCCGTGTAAATCAACGCGCACGGCACCACTGCCGCTGTTGCTGAAATGACAATGTTCTATATGACAATGCTCAGCGCCACGCAGCCGAACCAAAGCATTCGATTTATCAAGATAATCCCAATCGTGTTGCAAACCAGCATCATCATTTTCCAAATTATAACGCTTGCCGTGCATAAAAGTTAAACCAACAAAATGTAAATTTTTAACCGGATTATCTTTAGGCCCGTGCGTATCTACTTGACCTTCAATACGGAGCAACTCAATAAGTTTAGGAGTGACAATATCGTCACTCGGTTTTTCGCCTCTTGGCCATAAATACACTTTGCCTGTTTGGCTATTTACCACCCAGTTACCCGGTGAGTTCAGCGCTTCAGGGATATTTTCAAACCAAGCATTATCGGTTTCTTTTAAAAAGTGCAAATGGTTCATCGCGTAAGTTGAGACAACCTTGGTGGTTGCTTTCCCCTTGTTTGCATCTACCGACTTTAAAGGCAAAATATTTACAATCCAGGCATGGTGCGGCCTGACAATTAACTCGATGTCTTCAACATTAGACCAATTTTTAACTATGCCATCGGGCACATTAATAGAATCCTTTGTACCACCCTTTAGCGGAATAAAGCCTGTTGAGCGCGCCCGTTGCAATCGGCCTTTGCTGTCATAAAGCGTGGTAAATCCTTGTGAAAATTCAGCACTAATATCAGCTTGCCAAACTTTCCCTTTTGCGGCTTGTGGTAACAAGGGTAGCTCGTCACTTAGCGGTTGCCAGTTTGTTATTTTTTTGCCTGAACTAAACACTGGTTTTTCATTAGGATAAGCGGCATAAGTAACAGTCGCTTTAGCCATACCTGAATCTTCTACCCCAAAAACAACAGTTTCATCTAATTGATACAAACCACCACGGATCAATACGGTTATATTTTTACTCGGTTGCCTTTGATTTATACGGCTTTTCTTTAATGTTCTAACTGCATCACGGGCCTTTGCCAAAGATGCAAAAGGTCCATCAGATTGCTTATTATCTGGCGCAGCTGTTGTACCAGACCAAGCATCGTTACCATTGGTAGCAACATAATAGTCAGCTTGATTTGTTGATATTAACAATGAATTTTGCCTGCTATTAGCGTGACTAACTAATGGCAAAGTGGCCGCAGAAGCAATGCTGCCACCGGCAAATTTTAAAAATCTTCTTCGTTGCAATGATTTATCAAACACTAGCGAAAACCTATTTTTTTGTTATTGACGATAAATAAAAGCAGTTTATGCTTTAATATTTTTCTTGTTCTTGTTTTTTTTAGGTTTTTTCGTCTTTGCCGCTTTGTTCTCGCGATTAGGCGAAAGTGTGTGAGCCGCTGGTGCTGTTGGTAGTGTGGCTTTCCACTCTAACGCCAATTTTTTCATACGCTTAATCATTTCCGGGTGTTGCTTGGAGACATCCATGGTTTCTGCACGGTCGCGCATCACGTTATAAAGTTCTACGCTATTAGTATCTTGGTGTACAAATAGTTTCCATGCGCCTTCTCGCACCGCGAGCATCGGTTCTTGGCCATTTTTTTTGCCGTAACGCCATTCCCAAAATAAAGGTTTTTCACGCTCAATGGTGCCACCTTTTAATAGTTCCAATACACTTTGCCCATCTGATTGATAACCTTTAGGCAAAGTTGCACCCGCGGCCTCAGCAAAAGTCGGTAATAAGTCAACCGCGGTAACAATGGTTTGTGTATTGGTAATACCCGCCGGCACTTGAGCAGGCCAACGTACCAAAAATGGCACGCGTAAGCCCCCTTCATAAGTGTCTCGCTTGCCACCACGAAGACCTCCTGATGAACCTGTGCTGTAATATTTTCCATAGGCATAATCACCTTGCATATAGTCACTTTTTCCATTGCCATGGTTTAATTGTTTATCATTACCGGTATGCTCGGGGCCATTGTCGGTTGAAAATACAACCAAGGTATTTTCAGCAAGATTTAAATCATCTAATGCTTTTAATACTTTACCAATGCGCTGGTCTGCACCATCAACAACGGCGGCATACACGCGATCTTGCTCACTTAAATGCTGGTATTTTTCTAAAGATTCTTTAGTTGGGTCGTGAGGTAAATGGGTTTCATGGATCCATAGATTAATAAAAAATGGTTGGTCTTTATGACGGGCCATAAAGTCGACAGCATCATCAAATAGCCCTACAAAGGTGGTCTGCGGCCCTGTACCGTTAAACACTTTCGCCTCATCGTAACCATATTCAACAGCTTGTGGTGCACCACCGTTATTACCTAAATGCCATTTACCAAAGTGAGCAGTTTTATAACCGGCAGATTTCATCACCTTTGGCATATTAACAACATTAGGATCTAACCAATCGGCCATGCCCATATTATCGTGATGAGCAAAACTGGAAAAGTGACGATGAACGTTATTTCTTGCGGGATATTGTCCTGTTAATACTCCCGCACGACTTGGAGAGCATACCGGATTTGATACCGAAAACTGATAAAACTCTGAGCCTTCTTCGGCTAAACGGTCAATGTTTGGTGTGCGAATGTCAGGATGACCGTGTTTAGATATATCCCCCCAGCCCCAATCATCTGCAAAAATAAAGATAATATTGGGTTTGTCCCTAGTAACATTATTTTGTTTGCTTGCAAAGGCGAAGTTGTTTACAGAAGACACCGCAAGTATTGCTCCAGTTATAACTGCGCACAAATATTTTATATTAAGCTTCATGTTATTTTCCTAACTTATTATTTTGACCATAACACACTACCACTACCGATGTATTTCTAAATATAACATAACAACCAACAGGTTTTTATAAGACTATCTTTACTCAACTTTACAATCACAACAAACCAACCTTAACACCACATAAACAAAGAGAATGTAAAAACAAATCAGTAAATAAATCTTGAATAATACCTTTAGTATTACGGGGCTCTTTTAAAGACCAACCTTATAGCTTACTATATATAAACAGCCAATATGATTAGCCTATTTATTTACTTATGGTGTGAAATAATTTTTAAAGAAGCTTATGAAAAAAATAATATCAATTAGAAATGTTGTCTTATCAACAATAATCAGCTTAGCAGGCGTAATGTATTGCTTACCTGCTAATGCCGCGACTTCATTACAGGCTGATGGACTGCTTTATCATAAAAAGTATCAAGCCGCGTTTGATATATATATGGAAGCTGCAAAGATAGGTGATGCAGAAGCACAATATCAATTGGGCGTTATTCATTTAAAAGGCTTAGGACAATCAATAAATAACTTTAAAGCCATTATCTGGTTTTCTTTAGCTGCTGAACATAAGCACAAAAATGCACAACAAATATACGATCAGTTATTAAACGATATTTCTGCCAAGGATAAAGCGCTGGTACTTAGTAGCATTAGCCAGTTTCAACAACGCTTTGGCTTAGCTTCAATTAAAGAAAAACATTTCCCAAAACTGATCACCGATCACGTCAATGAAGTCATTCGTTATGGTGAGCAGCAGTTAATTTACCCGCAATCATCATTAAGTGATATTACATATTCCTTTAGTGATATTTCCACCGATACAGATGCTGAATTAG
Source organism: Thalassotalea psychrophila (assembly GCF_031583595.1). Classification (NCBI taxonomy): domain Bacteria; kingdom Pseudomonadati; phylum Pseudomonadota; class Gammaproteobacteria; order Alteromonadales; family Colwelliaceae; genus Thalassotalea; species Thalassotalea psychrophila. The sequence goes on along the minus strand of NZ_CP134145.1, from coordinate 530,145 downwards.
GCTACAACGATGATTTCGGTGATGATGAATTCGGTGATGATGACTTCGGTGATGATCCCGCTATTGCAAGTCTTGGCAATAAATTACAAGAAGCAAGTATCTCTTCTTTAGTCGCTGACTTTGATATCGCTCAAGACGGTTCACTTCGCCATGGTGAAGTCAAAAGAGCCATTGGCGATGAAAGATTCGCGATGTATAATTTGCATACCAACCCAATGCCATCACCCGAATTTAATCAACAGCCTAGTCACTTTATTCACCGAGCTTACCAAGGCATTTCAACATACGATCGCAAAAGGGTTCGCCAAGAATTTCCTTACATTTATCAAATGGCTAGATTACAAGTACGTAGATTAAAAAACAGTGATCAAGCGGGCCATCAATATAAATTAGCGCTGCTTTACATGTATTTTCCATGGTTAGAAGCTGAAGACGAGCAAATCAACAAGCTGTTAACTCTTGCGGCTAAAGGTGGTCAAGTAAATGCACAATACGAATTAGGTTTAAAACTCTATCGTGAACAAACAGATATTCGACAAGCTACTTATTGGCTGAGCAAAGCTGCAAGTAGAGGTTTAATGCAAGCCGAATATAGATTAGGCCAGTTATTACTGAGCAGCCCTTGGATAGAAAAAGATGAAAATAAAGCACTATTATGGCTTGAAAAGTCCGCTCAACAAAACCATATTGCTGCAATTAAGAAAGCAGCCGAGTTAAGGTTATTAGCAGAAAATAAAGAACTGCATAATTTTGAACAAGCAATGAAGTTATTAGCTCAAATAGAAGGTGAAGAATTACAACCTGATTATCTTTATTTACGTGCGGTAGCCCATAAGGATTCCCCTACAGATAGACGACTCGACTTAGCCGTTAAGAATATACGCCAAGCAATAGCATTAGGGAATGACTATGGTTGGGATGTGAGTGGTTGGAAAAAAGATTTAGCCAATTGGACTCGAACATCTGTAACTATCACCGATATTGATTAATAAATTCAGCAGAGCAATTAGCTCTGCTGTTCACATCCAATGGATGGTTCAATGCAATAGTTATTAATTATTTGGTGTTACACTTTTACTCAATTCCCCTTGCTCCAGAGCCACTGTATTTATTTCCGGCACAATGGAAACCATGTTATATTTTTTAGCAAACTGCTCTGACGCTGCCACTGTTTTAATGACATCTAAACCGTAAGGCATCCAATCGCTTCCGGCAGTCCAGCCTGCCTCTTTATAATCATAAGCGCCGCGGTAGCTGCCGAGAGAGGTAACACCTTGTGCAACTAATTCATCAGTTTGAACGACACCACCTTGAACGCGGGAATCAATTGGCATTAAGTCTAAAGCAGATAACTCGCTATTAATAAATAACTCTCGACGTTTGCCAGTCAAGTTACCTTGAATTGAACCTCTATCGACAATTGCCATATTACTATTCTTCGTTCTTTCCGCATAGACTTTGCCTTTTTTGAACTGAGCCCTGTATAACGCCTTTTCTCGCGGTCCTACTCTGTCGTCAAGCCCTTCGCTCAGGTTATTAATAACATTCCAATCATCAATGGGGGGAAAGGTTTTATCTAGGCTAGCTTTGGTTTGTCGGCCATGATTCAACACATTTCGAGTGAGAAGGCTTGCAGTATGATTAAGTACATCAGTATTATTATAAATGTTAAATTCGCCATACCCTTCAACATTAATACCGCGTTTAGAGGCCCAAAACACATTGTGATGCAAATTGAGTTGACTGCCAGCAAGATCTAGGCGAAAGGCATTGCCATTAATATTATGAATCCAGTTATGGTGCACATCAGCAAAAGCTTGCGATCCCAAAGGCATGTAAATACCTGAAACATCACTGTTGTATTTACCACTATTAAAGATATTGTTATAAGAGACTTGCGGACTAACTGATGGAGTGCCTTTTACTTTTGATTTTATCGAAATAGCATCAGAATGGTTATTGAAAAAAGTGTTATTAATTATGTCGTACCTGCCTGTAGGCAAAACAATCACTGATCTACTTTCAAAGTTCGCATGACGATTATTCTCCATAAATACAGAATTACGTACAGTAAGGTTTTCGCCAGCTATTGTAAGTGCGGTATTTTGTGCACCTGCAAATAAGCTTTTTTCTATTAAAATATCTTTGCCAACAAGTTCAATCGGTTTATTTAAACGCGCGGAACTCACTCGGTCAGGAAATAGTAACTCACCACCAATATAGCTAAAGTGAGTATTACGTAATGCGATATTAGTATTATCTTCATTGTCGAGCTTTAATGAACAGGCAAAAAAATCAATACCAGAAATAGTCACATCCATTAATGTATTGCTTTGGTTAATGCAATAGTCTTGGGTTTTACTCAGTAACTTTGCCTTGTTTGGATCTTTGCCGTCGAGTGGATAGAGATACAAGAGATCGCCGTCAACGACCCACTCACCGGGAGCATCGAGCAAGTCTAAACTACCTGCTAGAAAAAACTTAGATTTATTCGGGTGCCAGATGTGGTCTTTCGACATTGTTTTTAACGCTTGTACTGAGCCACGTCGACCGTCTTCACCCGTGTATTTTTTATTGTAAAAGTTATCATCATTCCAATGTAAAACCTTACCATCGAACGATTCAATACGACGGCTATAGTTACTATTGCCTTTACCGTAACGAATAAACGCATAGCTACCAGTTAAGTTTAAGCTTTTAATACTTTCAAATTCCTCAGAGGTCAGCACTCCAGGTCCGGTGCCATCGGTTGCACTCGCCCACTTTTTATCTTCAATCCAGTTTTCTGACCATTGGGTATTTGGCCACTGCGCCCAACTCATTGGCTGGTTATCAAAGAAAAGTTGACTGACTTTTTGTTCAATTTTGGCTTTATACACGCCTGAAGCATGGTGCTCAAAAGTAACATTTAATTGCTCTACACCACTAAAAATAGCTTTTCTTGGGCTTTGTGCACGAACCGTAATACCCGACTTAAGGGTTAAGGTACCGGTATATAAACCGTCTAAAACGATCAAGGTATCACCGGACGACATTTGGTTGACCGCATGCTGCACCGCTTTAAATGGCTTTTCAGGTGAAGTTCCAAGGTTGGTGTTATTCCCCATGGGCGAGACATAGTAAGTTATTGCTTTAATAGCTCGGCTTGACATATCAGCGTTTTCAGCGCTATTTCCAGAAAATCCACAAGCGGATAAAACCAAGCTACTCGTTATTAAGAGGATTATTATTTTAAAGTGCTTCATTTACTTTTCCTTTATAGAACAGATTAATGTTTTTGCATTAACAACTTTTCACTTCGGTAAATTTTATCAGTTGCAGGAAAACTCTTAACATACGGAGTTTCTCTTTTTATTATTTATTTAAACCTCAGGTACTGTTCCATTATATTTAAAATACCACCAAAGTACAGTAAAACAACTGAATTTACCGCAAGGAAAACCATCCACGGAAAATGTTTTTTAACTGTAATAGGCAGGCAGTTAAATACCTTATGACTCTCTAACCGCCAAGCTTAAATCCCTCTAAAACATGGGAACACAAGCAGACCAAGATGCAAAGTCCAATATACATCGACTACGTTAACTCTGGTTATATATTTCTATTGAACAATTAAATTGGCCTAGTTTAATTCAATAGATGGAATTCTTTTATACTTATCAAAGTAATTGTATATAGCTAAGCAAGATAACGGCGATTTTTCATAACCTTTATAATAGTTTACGGGGTTATTTCCTATCATTGACGTGAATTTTTCAGCTGTTCTTGAAACAAAAACCCTAAAATGCTTTAATAAATATAAACATACACTCGTTACTGGCAAATAAATTGGAAATTAGAATAATGAAAAAATTCATTGTGGTTACTGCTTTTTATATTATCGGCGGTATTTCTGCCTGTTTTGCTGTCGAGTCAAGCCCTGAAGCAGGCTGGCAGGATATATTTAACGGCAAAAACCTTGATGGCTGGCATCAAATTGGCGGCAAGGCTACTTTCCAAGTTGAGGATGGCGTCATTGTTGGAACTTCGGTGTTAACGCCTAAAAACAGCTTCCTTGCCACTCATATCAACTATGGCGATTTCATTTTGGAATTTGAAGCTAAAGTAGACAATACACTTAATTCTGGTGTGCAATTTAGAAGTTTAAGCAATCAGACCTACATGAACGGACGTGTTCATGGTTACCAAATGGAAATGGATACCAGTGCTCGTGCCTGGACCGGTGGGATTTACGATGAGGCGCGCAGAAAATGGTTATACACCCTGGGTAGTAACGAACAAGGGCGACAAGCTTATCTGCCAGAGCAATGGAATAAGTTTCGTATCGAAGCCGTTGGCACACGTTTGCGAACTTATGTTAACGGCATTGCCACGGCAAATCTGGTTGACGACGAAACGGCTAAAGGCTTCATTGCACTACAAGTGCACTCCATTGGACGAAACCAATCAAAAGTAGGCAAGCAAGTTCGCTGGCGTAATCTTCGTGTCAAAACAGATGATTTGGCTAATGAACTTTGGTCAATGAGTAATCGTATCGCAGAGATAAATTATATCCCGAATCAGTTATCACCGAGCCAAAAGGCCGAAGGCTGGAAATTACTTTGGGATGGTAAAACAACTAAAGGCTGGCGTGGTGCAAAGCTCAATGATTTCCCTGACAAGGGTTGGCAGATTAAAGATGGCGTGTTCAGCGTGTTACCTTCAGGTGGCGCAGGGGCTGGCAAGTATGGCGGTGATATTGTTACCTTAGAAGAGTTTAGTGACTTTGAATTAGAAATTGATTTCAATATTACCAAAGGTGCAAATTCTGGTATCAAGTATTTTGTTGACCCAAGCTCACTTAAAGGCAAAGGCTCAGCAGTAGGATTAGAGTTTCAAATTTTAGACGATAAAAATCATAAAGATGCTAAAAGAGGCACAGCTGGTAACCGTACTCTTGGTTCTCTTTACGACCTGATCACTGCCGCTAACTTAACCGAGGGTAACGGAGCTACAAAGCGTTTTAACGGTATCGGTAAGTGGAATCGTGCGCGTATTGTTGTTCGCAAAGGTAAAGTTCAGCATTGGTTAAATGGTTTGCAAACCCTTGAGTTTGACCGTCATAGCCAAAAGTTTCGCGAGTTAGTTGCTAAGAGTAAATATGCTAAAAAGCCAAATTTTGGCGAATGGGAAAAAGGTCCTATTTTGTTACAAGATCATGGCGATCTTGTGCATTTTCGCACAATAAAAATAAGACGTTTAGCTCAAGTTGAACCTTCAGAAATGTCAGCTAAGTAGTAGTTAAATCTACATTTATACTAATTATATTACCGCTGCTTGGTATTGTTATGGTTGGTTGCCTTTATCATTCTCCTTTCTGACAATATGCTCAGAATAATGTGCTCCTAATAAGTCACATCTATGTGACTTTATGGCACCGCGATATTGCCTACATGGACGTAGGTACTTATGATTTGTCTGGAACTAAAATGTCGTGCATGGAGGCACTAATGCCGTGAAGGCAGGATGCCTAAGAACGGTCATAACCGTTCATCCTCGGCTAGGGCGTCCTCGATAACTGCTCCTGCGTTATTCACGGCACTTGTTCCCGACAGTGCTCTACCTCCTGCATCGACGTGAATGGATGCACTAATGCCATGAAGGCATGAAGGCATGAAGGCATGAAGGCATGGATGCCTAGGAGCGGTCATGCAGTCGTGAACATAAAAAAAGAGCCACTGTATTTAAAACATGTGGCTCTTTTAAGAACTAGATATCACCTTTATATGGTGAAACCTATATTTCTATTTCAGTTTAGTTCGCGCTGAAAACCTTCTGGTTAAGCCAAGAACTAACATCGCTAACATCCCTAGTTGGGTACTGCCACCACTATTAGGTTGTTGATCAAGTGGTTCTTTAAGCGGAATGAAAACGGTTACTGTATCAGATGTTCCACTATGAACGGGGCGATTTACATCAGTTACTATCGCATAGACATCAATGCTAGGTAATACTTCGTCATTAAAATCGGCATAGTACAAGGTGAAACTTTCAGCCCCCGGACTTACTTGAACATTTAGTCCATCAACAAACCATTCGATATTTACCGTATCACCGTCTATATCGTTTGGCGTTGCGGTAAATGTTACCCCTTCGCCGCTGCTATTATCAGAGGTGATACCCACTGTCGGCCAAGTGTTGGTTGTCAGACTCCATGACTGACTACTCGATACACCACCTGCAGTTGCCGTTAATTCAAAGGCAATATCCTCACCTGAAATATCAACTACATTATAATTCAAGGTTGATGATGTTTCTTCTGGTAAAAGAATACCATTAAGGGTCCATCTATAGGTAAGAACTGCGTCATCAATATTAAGGGCTGATGCAATTACCTCAATGCTTACTACATCATTATCATAAACATAAGGTGCATCTACACTGGTAACTGCTGGCAAAGTGTCGTCAAAAGCATCGGCAATACCATCACCATCAAAGTCATCATCATAGCCATTTAATAGTAAATCATCATCACTATTTCCTGCGTACTCTCCTAATGGCATATCATCAAGTCCATCTAGAATACCATCATTGTCATCATCACGATCGATAGCATCTAAAATACCGTCTTCGTCTAAATCACCGTTATTGATAAAGTTAATTTCTAAATTATCAAATAACGCGACAACGCCTTCAACATCCGCTTTTATTTTCAATTGAATTCTAATGTCTTCAATGTCATTAGCAAGCAAATATTGATTTTCAAAGTAATGCCAGCCATTGTTGTCAGCAAGATCTTTGTTGTATATTGCCGTATCTGCTGATTCAGCACTAAAGGTCCAAGTATTAGCACTTACCTCTTTATCAGTAGAGTTATTTGATCTTACTTGAACAGTAACAGCATCGACAGTGTCATTAACTTCTGGGCCGGTTACTTTCATCCAACCAGCAACGCGGACTATATTGACATTAATATTTTCTGTGGTGAGGATCGGGCTAGCGAATTGGATTGTTTTACCTTCGGTAGTGCCAGCATCTATCGATAATCTATAGGCATTGGTTAGTTCGCCGTCATGACCAGTGATGCCATTGGCAACTTCATGAGTAACCACTGCCGTAGTGTCCTTTGCAGTAAACCATTCCCATTCGTTGTTCGCTGCACTCAACTTGTTTTCTACCAGTATTGCAATTTCAGCATCGGGAGAATAATCAGTTATGCCATTAGGGGCTAATACATTGGTTAAGCCTGACTGATGCACATAAGATAATCTAGGGTAAGCATCTGTGTTTGGAAACTCAGTTTCATTATCATTGGCATTAAACCAGCCATCGCCATCAATATCGGCTAAGTGGCTATCTACACTCAGTGGATCGGCACCGGCAGCTAATTCATCAACATCGCTGTCACCATCGTTATCATCGTCGAGATCTATAACCAAAGCAGGTTCTGAAGTTGAATCTTCTGCGGTTTTATCGTCATTCCAATCATCTGGCATACCATCTTCATCTGTATCAATACTGGCTGCTGCATCTCGAGGAAAGGCATCCTTGTCATCAAGAACACCATCCTCATCTTCGTCAGCTGGTACAGCATTACTGCCTAAAAACACATTATCAAAGAGTGTTTTCTTAGTGTTAGTATTAACAAATTCCAAATTAATTGAACCGGTATACAGGCCATCAACTAACTCAATGCCAACAATATCACTGACATCAAAAGCAAAAGATGGTGTACTGTCATTATTGGTATTATGCTCGGTTAACTCTTCGATAAAGTGTTTTACTACTGCCCCTTCGGCACCATCTACCACTAAATAAACTGAAGATTTAGGTTCAGTGCCACCATCAGCATCATTATGCAAGAGGTAATATTTAACATAAATTTCTGTAGCCTCAACGACAGTAACAGCCTGACTCAGGGTGACAGTTTTGTTTATACTTGCTTTACCGATTTTGCCGCCACTCACATTCACTTGCTCGCCAGCATCATTCACAGGGGCATAGTTAGCATTATCTTGACCTTGTCCTTGTTGAGTTGCGTTTGTCCAGCCCCATGTTTGTCCGTCGGTACACTCTTCAACACTTGCCGCTAACACCGCGGCTTCATAGTCAGCGCAAGATAAGATATCAAACGAGGGGTTTACGATTAAATTACTACCCCGAACACTGGAAGAAATATGGTTATAATATAATTCATCTTCGCCAAATATCGGAAACTCTGCGGCTTGTGCGCTATTTAGCGCAGTTAAGGTAAAAGGCAGAGCAAGTAAGGCTAGTTTGCTCAATTTTTTCTTGTTTTTATTATTAATTGTCATGTTCGTTCTCCAATCTATATTTCATTGAAATACTTTTATGGTGCTTACTATTATTTTAAGCACATGGTTCGTTTCATATCAACGCGGTAATATGAAACTACTCACTTATCTCTTCTAGAATTTTGCCGAAATACCTATGCGGTAAGTTCTACCATTATGCTGATAACTCGCGGTACGCCAATCTGGTGCATCACTAGTTAAGGCATTACCTTCTCCTGGCAAGTTCCAAGCAGTACCATCACTATATTCCCCTTGTTTGCCAATGGTGCGGGTGACGAACATACGATTGCTTTCATTCGTTAGGTTAGTAGCGGCAAAAGTTAACTTAATTTGCTTAGTAAGCGCGATATTACCGGAAAAATCTAACGATTCACGTGAATCTGTCCACTGTGAAGATTCTAACTGCACGGCATTGGTTAAACGTGGTGAGCGATAGTTATAGGCAAGACGTAACGAGTGGCCATTTTTCTCCCAGTACAAGGTGCTATTAAAGGTATCTTTTGAGGTATTTAAGAACGGAAAGCCGTCAAAATAGACATCACTGCCTTCTTCTTCCGTTGAGTAAGGCGCTTCACTGTCGGTATAGGTATAATTGGTAACAATACCAAAATCGCTTAAAAAGCCCGGTAAAAAAGTAAAGTCTTGTTGGTAACTTAACTCTATACCTTCAACGGTACCGTTAGAACCATTAGAAGATCCCCGCACTGGTACATCAGTAACCCTTCGACAAAGTTCAGCGGCGTCAGGATCTGCACCTTCAGGTATGGTATCAAGATATTCTGGGCAAGGTCCGGGACCAAATTGGTCACCAAAAACCTCTTTTTGAGATAACTCTGTGGTGGTTTTATAAATAAAACTGGTAATATCTTTATAGAAAGCGGCTACCGAAACCATGCCTGTTTCTCCATAATACCACTCCCAAGAAATATCAAACTGATTGGCTTCGTATGCATCTAACTTAGGGTTACCTCGATTTCCCCGCAAAACATTACTGGTGGCTTGAAAGACAAAACCCGGTCTAACTTCAGTAAAAGTTGGGCGCGCCATTACTTGCGCAGCACTAAAGCGTAACACCATCTCTTCATTAATGATAAAGCGTCCGTTAAAGCTGGGTAAAATATTGGTATAGTCGTTTTCTTCGTAAATAGGCGCGCTTAAGATCTCATCTGGATAGTTGATACCGCCATGCCCTTCCGCGGAAATTTTGGTATTAACCGCACGAACACCGAAATCACCTAACAGTCGATCATCAAACCAAGCATAGTTTAGTTTTACATATGCAGCGGCGGCCTCAGTATCTATTAAATGGGTGTTATTAGGATCAACTATCGGTTCATGCCCCTCAGGAAGATAAGTATCATATATTTCGTCCATATTTGGCACGTCAAAGCCAGGAATCACATTATCAACGATACCGTCAAAATAGTCATCCACGGGGAAATCAAGGCTATGATCTGCCAAGTAAACCTTTTCGCCGTCACTAATATCACTATATTTAATTTTGCCTTGAGTATCGGCAGTATCTTTGGAACGTTCAAAATATTTAGCGCCAAATTTTATCGCCGTTAGCGGGCCAAAGTCCAAATCATGCTCGAGATCAAAACTGATAGAAACGAGTTCATCTTTAACATCTCTGTCATCGTCAAAAAAAGAATTTAGTTCCAATTGAGCGGGGTCAAACCAACCCGACTCGGTATGCCATTGAATGGTTGGAATGTCATGAAAACCGCCATTTTCACCGAGCCAATCAGTGGTGACATCTGTTTTGGCGGGTTTCCAGGTAATTCGACGATTTAGTACATCTGTTGCTTCAGTTAAACTGTAACCTAGCTTAGTGGTGAATAGCCAATCACCAAATTCGCGATCATAAGCCAAAGATATCGTTGTAGTATCCGTTTCAACTTCTTTTTGTCTAGACAATTCATTGCCGTTAGCATTAGCACTAGCGACCACTGCAGAACCGCTAACTTCGTCATAAATAGCATCAGTACGTACACCTTGAACACGTGTTTGATGGCTAATGGAATCATCAGTTTTTCTAGTAAAAGACATATCTAACACCAGCGAACTAACATCGTCAGGTAGATATTCAAACGTTACGCCGCCACCTACGCGTACTCGCTCTTTAAACTTGATCCCTAAATCAAACTGTTTTGGCTCATAACTTTTAATGCTACCTAAGTCTTTACCTGTTTGGGCGCTTTGCGCTGAGGTAAGATCAAAAACATTCCACTGGGTACTGTTAAAGTAATCTTGGCGAGTTGATTTTTCATCATAAAATAATGAAAAGGCAACACCAAAGGTATTATCAAAATTATCTATAAAGCCAAGTTTTGCCAAGACATCTTGTTCGTCGGCTAACTCATCACTTTGTAATTGCACTGAGGCACTAATTTTTCTTTTTTTCGCTTGTAAAGGGCGAGAAGTTTTTAAGAGAATTGAACCACCTAAACTGCCTTCGTCATGGTCGGCACTGGGACTTTTTATAACTTCAATCGACTTTAACATATCCGCCGACATAGTGGATAAATCAATAGCATTATCATCACCACCATTGGTCATTACTTGACCATTCAAGGTGATCACGTTAAGACTTGGGTCAATACCACGAATGGTAACAGTAGAACCTTCACCATCAACACGGTCGATTCCGACACCGGTAATGCGTTGCATGGCTTCGGCGATATTTTCATCAGGCATTTTACCCATGTCTTCTGCGAAAATAGAATCGGAAATATTATCTGAGTTTCTTTTGTTGAAACGCTGCTGACTAGCACTGCTACGAAAACCAGTGACCACTATCACTTCAGTTTCGTCTTCCAGCGTAGATTGAGCCTTTTCAGCCTCAACCTTTTCAGCCTCAACCTTTTCAGCCTCAACCTTTTTAGTTTCTTTGCTCGCTTCTGTTACTTCTTTATGAGCTACAGGTTCTGCAGCGTTTGCAGCCATACTCGTACCGAACATGAACGGAAGAAGAGCGATGGATATGGCAACTGAAATTTTATTTTTCGCGAATGCTATGCTTTTATGACCTGTAACTATAGACATGTAATCCTCACTGAATTTATTATAATAAGTACACCTTATACGGTGTATCTTTACATATAATAACAACACCGTTCAGTTTTTGTCCAGCAAATCATTTGAAAACTTTTCAATAGTTCAAAAATAAACACAACAGATTGATAAATATAGAATTATTCAACAAATATATATTTAAATGATATTGTCAGTATGTGTTACTTTCCTATTTAAATACAGTAACAAGAACGATTCTCATGTAGTTTTATATAAAATTTTAATAAAAAAATGCCTGCCAACAATCGTTACAGGCATTAATAATCTAATAAAAACTGAAAATTATAAATACCCCTAAAGATCTGCAATAGGGGCTATATGGAAAGAGAATTAAAATGAAACCTCTAGTGCGTAACCGATCCCTTTATTGGTTAAGGTTGGTAATTTAATGTCAATCCCCTCAACCCCTTCTTGCCAAGTGATCACATCCGGTTGACCTAACAACCGTATTGAACTGATACCTAAACCTTTAAGAGATGCTACGGTTATGTTGTTTGCCGCAGGACGCGATAACGATATAACATAAACTTTGTCACCCTTTTGGGTAAACCAAAAATCTTTGTTAGTGAAATCAAAATTACCGGTTTTATTTTTACCTTTCCTGATGATCTGAGTTGGACCTTCATGATCTAAGGTCCAGGGCACAGTGCCATAAATAGCCTCACCGTTAACTTTTAACCAATCACCCACAGCAACTAAGTTGCTCACCGACTGGGCAGGGATCTCACCGGAGCCCATGGGGCCGACATTCAACAAGAAGTTTCCGCCTCTACTAACGTTAGCAATTAACCAGTAAAGGGTCTCCAAAGGCGACTTCCAGTCGTTATCATACGATTTATACCCCCATGAATGATTGGTGGTGGCTATGCCTTCCCAAGTGTTGGCACTTGCTTTATCAGGTATTACGTTATCACCCGGAGTGCCAATATCGGCAAAGCCGTTACCAATGCGTGCGTTAATTAAAATTTCAGGATTGGCGTCATACACAGTGCGGTAAAAATCAATACTATGCTTAGGCGGAATATAAATTGGAGTATCAAACCAAATTTGGCTTAAATCATAATTAGCCAATAACTCTTTAACCTGAGGCAGTGATTTATTTTCAATATACTCATCAAAAGTGACTGGAGATGGATCAAACTTGTTGACAAAAGCGCCGCGTCTTGGTTTTATTCCAGGGCCCGGACCATAATCTTTTAGGCCACTATCGCCACCATCACGCCAGTCCAATGCATTCGAATAATATACGCCAAAAGCCAGTCCGGCTTTTTTACAGGCCTGCTCCAACTCTTTGATAATATCACGCTTAAAAGGAGTGGCTTTAACCACGTTAAAATCATTGACTTTAGAGTCAAACAGGGCAAACCCATCGTGATGCTTTGAAGTGATCACTATATATTTCATGCCTGCTGCCTTAGCAATGTCCACCCACTGTTCAGCATCAAATTTGACTGGATTGAAGTTGTTAGCAAGTTTAGCGTATTCTGAGCGTGGGATCTCTTTACGGCGCATTATCCATTCTGCAACCGATGGCCCTGTGCCGCCATCTTCCATTTTTTCACCTTGGTAAACTCCGCCCAACGTTGAATACAGTCCCCAGTGAATAAACATGCCGTACTTGTTTTCTCTAAAACGATCACGGCCTCGTTGTTTCGCTGCCGAGCTATTGAGCTCCTGCCATTCATTAGTCAGCGTTTTCATTTCGGTTGAGCAAGGAATACCTGAGCCTTCAAAGCCGTAGAACTTTTGTTTTTCGCCTTCAGACATCGCATTATGTACAGCTAGTTCTTCACTAGTACAGCCAATTTCCGCCTGTGACGCCTGTGCCGACATCGATATTAAAGGCAGGCTAAATAATGCAGCATAAATAGCTTTACTGATATTTTTTTTATTCATAATTTTCTCGTTTATTATTTTTAATGTTTCATGAAAATATTTTAAATATGGCTCAGGGGGTTATCCTGATATCTTTCAATATTGTTCTTTTTATCAGGTTACAACCTGACCTAAAATTAGTTTTGCTTTTAAATTCGCTTAGCATAAATAAAGAATGCGGCTAACGATTTATCTGAATTATTTTTACTGTCCGAGAACCAAGCTTTAATATCTAGGTTTTGTTTCTCTAATGGCAATTCAAAACTAACACGGGTTGCGCCTTTGGCTAGTTTTTTAACATATGGTTGACCATTGATGGTTAAATGGGCGTATTGTCTTGGGATCACTTTATTGGCAGGTTTATCGTGAAATAACACCGTAAACTGGTATAAACCTTTTGCTGCCGTTTTAACTTTCCAAGGAGATATTTGAAAATTTTCTTCTTTTCCTAACCAGCCTTTTTTGGCCCATTTATCGTCACCAAAACCGGTAGTATGCCCTACTTGTTTAGTGTTAGGAGCTAACCAATCGTGACTGGTTAAACGTGATGGGTTTTCATGAGTTGAGCCAATAATTGCTCGAGTAGTATCTAAACCTTTAGCGGTAGTATACTGCCACCACTGTTGATATTGCTTGGCCATGTTGTTAGCAACTTCAGGGTATTTATCCTTCACGTTTTCTGTTTGGCTAGGATCCTTACTTAAGTCAAATAACTCGAGGGCATCTTTATTACCACTCGCCTTAACATAACGCCATTTACCCTGCATTACCGCATAAGGACGATTAGGATCTGGGTTCAACACCCGTTGAGTAGTGACCGTCAGCACTCTGTCAGGAAGCTCTGTCCCCTGCTTCAACGCCGACTTGAAACTGATACCGTCGGTATCAAGTGTACTGGTATCAACGCCGATTAAATCTAACAAGGTTGGCATGACATCAAAATGTGCTGACAAACCATCAATGCTGCCAGGTTCAATTAAGCCGCCATTTGGCCAAGAGATGTAAAATGGTACTCGATGGCCACCCTCGTAGCTAGAATTCTTAGCGCCGCGCATATCATAATTAAGGCTAGGTATTTTTTGGCCTAATTTTTTCTCAATGATCGAGCGAGTTTCATCAGAAACTAACTTCTTAGACTGTACGCCCATCACTGAACCATTATCTGTCATAAAAATAAAGATGGTATTATCAACGATATTATTATCTTGCATCGCTTTGCGTAGTTTTCCCATGTTGTCATCTATGCTGGTGATCATGCCGTAAAAAAGTGCCAGAGTTTCCGGCACGCCCAAATCACGATAGGGCTGAATATATTTTTCAGGCGCACGAAATGGCGCATGAGGCGCATTTGTGACTAGGTATAAGAAAAAGGGATCCGCTTTATTGGCATTTTTATCAATAAAATCGATGGCTTCATCAAACCAAATATCGGTAGCATAGCCGTTATACTTTTTTGGTGTGCCGTTTAGAAAATAGGTATCATTAAATTGAGTATTGCCCCAATAATCTGGTGTTTGACCTACGCCTCCAGCACCATGCATCAGTACATGATCGAAACCTTGATCTTGCGGACGAAAAGGATAGTTATCACCTAAGTGCCATTTGCCTACCATACCAGTTTTATAGCCAGCATCTTTTAACACTTCAGGTAAGGTGTTAATTTTATCAGATAAGATATGACGACCCATCACGGTATGCCAAACGCCTGCGCGTAAAGAATATTGACCACTCATTAATGCCGCTCGCGTTGGTGAACACGTAGGGTCGACATGAAAATCTGTAAAGCGAATACTTTTATTAGCAAGTTGATCAATAACCGGTGTTTGAACAATCGGATTGTTATTATGGCCAAAATCGCCATAGCCTTGATCGTCGGTCATCACTAAAATGATATTAGGAAGACTAGACTGTACGGTATCTTTCTCATGTTGGTTTGCATTAGCATATAAAAATATGGAAAATGTACTCATAGCAAAAATACTGATCACAAAAGGCTTGATAATTTGTTTACCTATTGGTGATTTTCTAAACTTCTCTAACATCATTATTCTCATTCATTAATTTTATTGATTAAACTTAAAAATTTACCACCGAGGTGCTACGCACTACACCGAGAAAACGCATGTAATCATTATCTTTTCTCTGTGTCGCGAAGCCTCTGTGGTTAAATTACTAACAGAAAGTTTCGGTTAGTTTTGTTTTTCTACATACATATAGAAGGCAGGTAAGCCAGTACTTAAAGCGCTGTCGTCAGTTTGTTCATCAAACCAAGCGCGAATATCTATATCGCCTTGTACCAATGGCACTTTAAACTCAACAGATGTAGCACCTGCTGCAATAGGCTGTGTTATGGTTTCGCCATTAAGTTGTAAATGAGCAAAACTTTTACCAATGACTTTTTTCGCTGGAATATCGTGTAAATACAGGGTCAGGGTGTAATTGCCATTTTCGGCAACTTTTAACGCCCAAGGAGACACCATAAATTTGTCTTCATTACCAATCCAACCATGACCTTTACCCCATTTGTCATCGCCAAAACCAGGCCACCAAGGTACTTGGTCAGTATTAGGTGATAACCAGTCCATACCGGTTAATCTTGAAGGATTTTCATGTTCACTGCCAATAACTGGCCGTGTTGTTGGTGTGCCTTTGCCTATTACATGGAGCCACCATTGCTCATAAGCTTGGGCTAACTCAATTACCTTTTCAGGATGTTGAGCACTAATATCATTGGTTTGCCCGGGATCATTAGTTAAATCAAAGAGTTCTACACCGCCAGTTTGCTCGGCATGAACATAGCGCCAATTGCTTTGCATAACAGAATATGGGCGCTCTGGATCTGGATTTAATACCCTTTGGTTAGTCACTATCAAAGTTCTATCTGGTAAGGCACTGCCTTCTTTAAGCGCTGGTACCAGTGAGATGCCATCGGTTTCGATGTTTTGGCCATCAATTCCGGCTAAATCAAGTAAGGTAGGAAGTACGTCAACATGCGCGGTTAAGTCATTAAATTCGCCCGGTTGACCCAGACTTCCGTTTGGCCACCGAATAAAAAATGGCACGCGATGACCACCTTCATAGGTAGATGATTTACCTGCGCGCATATAGTTGTTTAAGCTGTCTAGTTTTTTGCCGGTTTTCGCTTCAATGGCTGCGATGACATCGTCATCAAGCCAGGTTAATGGCTCGCCATTACTTTTGTGTGCCATTGATGAGCCATTATCAGTCATAAAAATAAAAATGGTATTATCTTCAATGTTATCACTGCGCATCGCGTTACGTAATCGACCGATATTATCGTCGATATTGGTGATCATGCCATAAAATTTCGCCATGTCATCGTTCAAGCCTAAGGCTTTATAAGGTTCAATATATTGCTCTGGTGCGCGCCAAGGAACATGAGGTGCATTAGTAGATAAATACAAGAAAAATGGCGCTTCTTTATTGGCTTGCTGGTGAATAAAGTCTATCGCTTCATCAAACCAAACATCGGTAGCAAAACCATTATATTTTTTCTCTTTGCCATTAAGGAAATAAGTATCGTCAAATTGGTCATTTTCCCAATAATCAGGCGCTTGACCGACACCGCCACCACCATGATTTAAAACATGGTCAAAGCCTTGGTCTTGTGGACGAAACGGATAATTATCACCTAAATGCCATTTACCAATCATTGCAGTGTTATAGCCAGCATCAGATAATATTTCAGGTAAAGTATGATGTTGGTCGTTGAGCATATGACGGCCCATCACTGTATGCCAAACGCCAGCGCGTAATGAGTATTTTCCGCTCATCAATGCTGCACGGGTTGGTGAACACGTTGGGTCAACATGGAAATTGGTAAAACGCTGACTTTCGTTAGCTAACTCTTCTAAAATTGGTGTTTGCACTATTGGATTATTATGCATACCAAAATCGCCATAACCTTGATCGTCTGTCATCACTAAAATGATATTTGGACGCGGCTGTTTTTCGGCTGAATGCTTAGCACTGGTATCTTTGGCTTCGCTAGCACTTTCTTGCTGACTACAGCCAGCAATAGCTAACAAACCGACCAATAAAATACTTAAAGGTTTAACCTTGTTTGAAAAAATTCTTAACTTCATAATTGTTCCCAAATTATCCTTTCAAAATATCAATAGGTTTCATTTTCTTTTCACTAAGGTGAGTATTGAGTGGCTTATCACCTCGATATTCTTTTACAAGCTCAGCATTTTTTGCTCTAAGTTGTTTAACAATTTTTTGATTGGCCGGTTCATTAATAAGGTTATTGATTTCATCTGGATCATTGACTAGGTCGAACAACTCTTCGTAAATTGGCTGCTCGCCATTTATAGAGGCAACACTCATCGGCTCATAAAGACCATCTTTTTGCTTATCAAAATAACGGACGTATTTCCATTGATGGGTTCTAACGCCTTCCATACGAGGGTAATTTTGAATGGTCATCATATTTTCTAAGAAAATTTCTTGACGCCATTCAACATCTTTAGCTTGCGTTTCTTGCATCAGCGGTTTTAAGCTTTTGCCTTGCATTTCTACAGGAACAGGCGTGTTAGTTAACTCAAGTAAGGTTGGCGCAATATCAACTAAAGCAACCAGTTCATTACTTTGATCGGCTTTATTTTTCATTCTGGGATCATAAACCACCATCGGGATGCGCACTGATGGATCGTAAAGATGTACTTTGCCACCAAGGCCAAACTCTCCGTGCATTAAACCGTGATCTGAGGTAAAGACAATAATAGTATTATCAGCAATGCCCTGTTTTTCTAAATTGTGAACTAACTTACCCAATAATTTATCGATACCAGATATTGTTTGCATCTCTCTGATTTTACGTTCTTTTAACGTATCAGGTGTTTTAACATAGTTATAGGTACGAATATATTCACCGTTATACACGGCTAACGGTAATTTCGGCGTAGTAATATCTTTAGCGGCAACATAGGTTTTAGGGATTGTTATCTCGCTCAACTTGTCTCGGTAAGTGATTTTGTAAAGATCTAAATCACTCTCGCGCATTTGCATAGAACCGGTACTATTGGCATGAGGAACATTGAAATTGATCATTAAGGCAAACGGTTGATCTTTAGGGCGGCTATCAAGGAAGTTATAACCTGCTTGAAACGCTTCATTAGGCTCCATGAAGTTTTCTAAGCCTTCTTCGATAATTTCTATCTGGGTATCCGCTTTAGCATTTTTGAAAATACGATGTGCTTTTTTATCTTTTGGATAAAAACTTAAATGTTTATGGCTGGCATACCAATAATCAAAACTGGTATCCATTACGCCACTTTTATAGCCAAAGCCCTTTGCTTCATTTTTACCAATAGGGGTATGATTTTTCCCCACCCAACCGACAAAGTAATCATCTTCTTTCAAAAGCATTGGATAAGTTTGTGACCAAGCATCTTCGGTCATACTAGAGTTAGAGTTAAAATTGATACCATGACGGCGTTCATATAACCCGGTCAGCAGCGTTGTTCTACTTGGGGTACAAACAGCACTGGTGGCAAAGCCTTTATTAAAGATAGTGCCGTTTTTAGCCAGCTTATCTATATTCGGGGTTTTGATAATGGGATGGCCTTCAAAGCCTGTTACCCCGCGTTGCATATCATCAGCAAGAATTACTATAACATTAGGGCGAATTGTCTCTTTTGCTGACGTATTTGCTGTAGGACTATCTAACGCAGCTACTTTAGTAGAGTTTGCTGATTCACTACACGCACTTAACCCTAAAGTAAGTCCTAAAGAAACTGCTACCGTTAATAATTTTGCTCTATCTATTTTCATAAATACTTTCCGTTTTTATTTTTATAAGTTCGTATTGCGGTTTTAACATCTAAGTGTCTGTTTTAGCGATTTAATGATTTGCTTTATTTTTCCTATCTCTCGAACGATGGTCTTTGTCTTTAACACCACCCATTACTTTAAAACTGTTCTCAATATCATTATTATCTAGGGGATCTGCAACGATTTGTTTCCATGATTCAAGCTTAACCATCATTGCTGATATGCGTTTTGTATGTTCAGGATTGTCTGCTAAATTAACCAATTCATTAGGATCAGTTTGCATATTAAATAATTGAGTTTTCTTAAGATGAGGATAATAAATCAATTTATAATCATCTGTTCTGAGCATACGCTGAAAATGACGGTAACTACTATAGATGCTGTCGAACATAGTGTCTTTGTCACCACGTACCTTTTCGCCTCTGATTAAGGCAGCGACACTTGGCATTTGTACCGATTCAGGGATTTTAAGCCCTGCCATGTCAACCGCCGTTGGAAACGCACTACTGATATAAAACATGCCTTTGGCCGTTTTACCTTGTGGCACATTCGGACCTTTGACAATAAATGGCGCTCTGACACTATGATCATATTGATTTTGTTTACCTAACAAACCATGTTTACCCACTGCTAAACCATGATCAGAGGTAAAAACAATTAAGGTATTATCAGCCTGACCAGAGGCTTCAAGTGCTTCAAGCACGCGACCAATCTGGCTGTCCATGTGCTCTATCATCGCATAATACTCACCAATAAATTCTTTTACCACTGCCGGTGTGCGGGGAAAATCCGCTAAGTTTTCATCACGAATATAATGATCGCCTTGATCAAAGGGATGTTCGGGTAAAAAACTGATCGGTAAATTAATTGAATTGCCAGGGTAACGAGCAACATAACTATCAGGTGACTGACGCGGATCATGAGGCGCTAAGAAAGCTACATACATCATAAACGGATTGGCTTTTTTGTTTGCTGCTTGTTGCTGATATAAGAAGTCCATCGCCGCTTCTGCAATCATTTCACTACTGTGTTTATCGCCTTTGTAAGCATGATATTTTTCATCACCTTTGGCTTTATCATTATAATCAACATAGTCAGCTTGCCATTGACCACCATTTTTTAAATGAGCCATGCCACCTTTAAATACTGCTTTTCCTTCGGTAAAACTTCGTTCAAAAATCGGCATGGGTAAATGCCATTTACCCGACATAAAGGTGGTATAGCCTGCTTCTTTAAAAGTTTCGCCAAACATTTTAAAGTCTTTAGCATCATTACCTTGCTTATGGTTATTCGGCCCCATACCGGTATGAAAGATATGGCGACCTGAATTTATCATCCGACGAGAAGGTGCACACACGGCTGGTGACCATGAACCTTGATTAAATACATGGGTAAAACTCATTCCTTTTTTAGCTAAACTGTTTATATTAGGCGTTGAAATACGATTATTGCCATGGGCGCCAATGGTATCTATTGCTTGGTCATCGGTTAAGATAAATAAGACATTGAGTGGCTTATCACTTTTACCATCAATAGCATTTGCCAAATGACTGACAAACAGAATAAATACCATAACCAGCTGAACCATCTTCATATTTTACTCTTCTTATATTTTGGCCAACTATCAACCGGTATGAAATTTTGTTTAGGGTAATCTTCCCCTCGATGACTCGCTTTTACCGAAGCGATAAAGTCTTTTAGGTATTGAGTCATGATGCTAACTTGTTGTGGGTGTTTAGCGGATATTTCGTTGATTTCGCGGCGATCCGTCGCTAAGTTATACAGCTCTGATTTATCGATATTGTTAACACTAGTGACTAACTTAAAGTCGCCATCAAGGAGTGATAATTTACCTTTGGCATAAAAAGGAATGGCTTTAGAACGCTTAGACACTTGCTGTACTGGCGATGAACCTACAAGGTTAGCTTTATCACCGACCAATAATGACAAAATACTTTCACCATCTATCGGCCGTTCATCAGGCATTTGGTAGCCGATAATTTCATTAATAGTAGGCAAATAATCTAAAGTAGAGGCGGCAGTAGTAATAACACTGCCCGCTGCAATATTGTCAGGCCATAGAGCAAGGGTTGGAACACGAACACCACCCTCATATAAATCTCGTTTTCGACCTCTTAAACCATCGGTAACACCGGCGGTTCTGCCTTTTGCTTTTTTACCTTCCGGGCCATTGTCACTGGTAAAAGTTATTAAGGTATTTTTATCAACGCCTAAACGCTTTAATTCTTCACGTAAACGTCCTATTTGTTCATCCATTTCAGTGACCACGCCATAATAATGTGCCGCTTCACCATAGCCTTTATATTGTGCCAAATATTTAGGTCCAGCAACCACATCCATATGCGGCGCATGAAACCAAATAACAGTAAAAAATGGTTGTTCATTTGTTACTGCTTGCTTAATAAAAGGCATAACCCTATCCATCACTACTTTACTAGCGCCCCCTTTTAAACTGGGATCGGACGGTTCAAGTGCTACACCATCTTGCCAAAACGGATTGTTGACAGCTCGGCGCCCTTGTCCTGGGTTCCATAGTGCAATCGCTGACTCTGTAACAAAGGAAGTATCATAGCCATGCCAGGCTGGCGGAGAGAAATTTTCTAATGGTTTTCGTTTCTTGCCCTTAGGTGAGAATTCTTTACTGAGGGTACCTAAATGCCACTTACCAAAATGGCCGGTGGTATAGCCATTTTCTTTAAGAATTTCGCTAAGAGTAATTTCTTCTTTTGGCAGGTGACCAACGTTGGCATAAAAAATACCGTATCTATGGTGATGTCGGCCGGTGAGAAAAGTGCCACGTGTTGGAGAGCATACTGGAGCACCAGCATGGAAATTAGTCATGATGGCGCCTTCTTTCGCCATTTGATCTAGGTTTGGCGTTTTAATGATGTTGTTACCGGTAAAACCGGTATCACCATAACCTAGATCATCAGCCATAATAAGGATGATATTAGGCTTATTATTGCTAGTACCAACTGCAAATGCTGGCCAACTTATTATGGTAAGAAAAGCGCACTGAACAAAAAGCTTAATATAACTATTCACCTACACACTTCCTTTAGGCTTTTTGAGCGCGACGACGACCAATTTCACGAAATGCCGTTGCAGCTATGCCTGCACCACTTAATTGGATAAAATCTCTACGACTAAAATTCTTCATGTACCCTCTAATGACTAACAGCCAACTGCATAGTGTTTATTTATATATAGAAAAATAAACACTACCGTAGCTATTTCAACAAGTCAACCGTTAACAGTGTAAAGCTATGTCAATTTCAAGACATTTGAACTGTATTTTTTTATTAAAAATATAGTGCATTTGCAACAATCCTATGCTTTAATCGAAAAATCACTGTAGAATTTAATATAAAATACACTTTGATATATAATCATACAAATTCAAATCTGAAGTGTTTTAGTATATCAAACAAGTGAAATTAAAAAGAAACAAGGAAGCAAGTGTGAGTGGTAAAACCTATCTATTTAAGCAATCAATAAATCAGATGCTTCAGCATATATCTGCTTTGCCAGCGAACCAAAACATCATGGCAAATGATATTGAGCTAACGAAGTTGTTAAGTATTAGTAGAACAACTGTTAGAGCCTGTGTTGAACACTTATGTGAACAGGGCATTGTAGAAAGAGATGGCGCAAATAAGGTGGTATTACGCCAACCTATTGAAGGTGATTATTTTGATATTAAAGATAAAAACTCCACTAAAGATATTCAAATAGAAAAGTATTTTCTAAGCCTTATTAATACTGGAAAATTATTACCTGGTGATAGATTTTCTGAGTTAAGTCTAGCTAAAAATTCTAACTGTACCACGATTACGGTTCGAGAGTTTCTGATCAAATTTTCGAACAATGGTTTAATTGAAAAAATACCACGTGGTCGTTGGAAAATGGTGAAATTTGATGAAGATTTTGCTCGTGAACTAGTTTCATTTCGACAAATGGTTGAAATGCGAGCTATTACTGAATTATTAAAATTACCTAAACATGATCTGGTTTGGCAGGAGTTGAGAGATTTACTTACTGCTCATGAAGAAGTTAGAGATGATATTGAAAACCGCTATCATGAATTCCCCGATTTAGACAAAGCGTTACATTATAAAATCAAACAGAATTCCAAAAATCGCTTCACTAATCAATTTTACGATATAGTTTCTTTCGTTTGTCATTATCATTATCAATGGGATAAAACCGGTGAACTTGAACGATTTACTGTTGCGATCAATGAGCATATAGAAATATTAAATAACCTCGTCACCCACAATACCGCAGGTGCAATTATGAGTATGGAAAGGCATTTACAATCTGCTGAAACGACCTTACTTCGTTGTGTTCATGGCTTAGAAAGCTAGATGTTTAATTAAATAAACGCATAGACTAAGGCGAAGTTTTTCAAGCCTTTGACTGCTGCTAAATAATAATAATAAATCTAAATAACAATAATAAATAAATCTAAATAACTTTCCAGGAATCTTTTTGAGAACATGAAATATCTATCATTTACCCGTTTAACCGGCACTCTCCTATTGACTTGCTCCCCTATCGCACTAAGTGCCACAGCTAATAACACAGGAAGCATTAATACAGACAATAGCAGCATAGAAGTATTTACCGTAACCGGCACCCATATTCCCGATACTAGTGATACCGCCAGTCTGCCAAAATTTACCATCTCTGCCGAAGAAATTGCAGCATTAGCACCCAACAGCTTTGCCGATGTACTCGCCGGCGTCCCCGGAATTGATATCTTTGAACAAGGCGGCGTGGGCGGACTAACTTTTTTGTCTGTACGTGGTGGCGATCCAAACTTTGTGGTGATATTGATAGATGGCGTCAAGGTAAACGATCCGACGAACAGCCGAGGGGGCGCTTTTGATCTGGGTACCATAGATCCTACGGTAATCGACAAGGTTGATGTTTTTTATGGCAGTTTATCAACCGTTTATGGTAGTGATGCCTTAGCAGGTGTGATTAGTATCGAAACCAAAAAGTTTTCTGAACAGCGCAACGGAACAGCCAGTATTAAAGTTGGCTCAAATGGCATGTATGGCGGCTCCGTTCACTTTGGTGTAGCGCTTGCTGAAATTGCCCAATTAAGCGTGATTGGTTCAGTTCAAGACGGTGACGACAGCACCTTTGGCGATGCCTTTGAGCGCCAGGAAGTCATCGCCTCCCTTGCTTCAATGGCTGACAGTGATAGCCAATGGAATTTGGGCTTTTTCTATGCAGATGGCGAAGCTGCCACTTTCCCTGAAGATAGTGGCGGTGATCGTCTTGCCGTGATCCGTGATCCTGAAATACGTGATTTTAGTCAAACCAATGTAAATGCTAAGGTGCAACATAGCCTCAGTGAATCTATTAAGTTGGATTTCAATAGTGCCTGGTCCAAGCGTGAGGAAGATATTTCAAATCCAGGAATAGCACCAGGCGTACTTGACGGTGTTCCGGCAATAGACAGTATAAGTAATTATGAACGCTTGGATCTCAGTGCAACGGCTAGCTATGGGATATCAGAAAGCGCAGTTATCGCCTTAGGAGCAGCCTATGCAAAAGAGGATGGCGATATGAAGAGTATCATCGACTTTGGTTTCCCTATGCCTGCTGACTATACCCTGGAAAGAGAAACCGAGTCTGTTTTTGTTGAGGCCCGACTTGACCCACTTGAATCACTTCATTTCACTTTAGGTATTCGTCATGACAACACGAAGCAAAACGATGTGACTACCGCTCGTTTGATCAGTCGTTATCAACTAAGCTCAACGAGCACAATATCTGCACAATATAGTGAAGGATTTAAACTTCCTAGTTTTTTCGCTGTAGCGCACCCTTTTGTTGGCAATCCGGAGTTGAAACCTGAACAAAGTGAAAATTATGACCTCAGCATTGACAGTAATTTCTTCACTGGTAATTTGACTACTCGGTTCAGCATCTACAAAAACACTTTCACCGACCTAGTCGATTTTGATCCGATTGCATTTACCAATGTCAATCGCTCTAAAGTCACCGCTGAAGGTGTTGAAGCCTACTTAGCTTATCAAGCGAATGAGCAATTAAGCCTCTCTGGACAATTTACGTATAATAAGGTCGATATCGATGAAGTCGGAGTGGTATTAAGGAGACGACCAGAATTAAAAGCCAGTGTGACAGCTAACTACCAAGCTACCGAGCAACTTTCATTTACTGGTCGTCTGGTGGCAAATGATGATTATTACGACAGTTCAGTTCCAACAGGAATGATTGAATTACCAGGATACAACCACCTTGATTTATCTGCAGCCTGGACGCCAACTGACAGCTTGATGTTTCGCTTACATGCAAAAAACATTCTGGATAATGACAAAGAACAAGCCGTTGGCTTTAATAACACCGGTCGTAGTCTGACTTTAAGCTTAAGTAAGGAATTCTAAAGTACTGACTTAACGTTAAACAAAAGGCATGGTTAAAGGAATAGATGACAGTAATTTGCGTAAGTCCCGCATAAATTGCTCTTTAAAGGATCTTAAATGAATATTGATAACTCGTTTCGAAAGTTAACCGCCATTTTTGCCATTACGGCTGGTGTACTTGCCCTTCTCAGCCTGGTCGTTGGTTTGTCCGGTGTTAACTATGATTTTGAGGTTTTTTCAGATACGTCTTCCCTGATTGCGGCTGGTTCGACGGCAGGGAATGCTATTCGCTGGAGTTACTGGTTTAATATGCTAGGCAATTATCTCCTACTTATTCCGCTCGCTCTATTACTTTTCCAGTGGCTTAAATCGGTCAATTCTTCCTTTGCAGAATTGTATACTCTCAGTGGATTGATTTATCTTATCCTGGGCGCTACCGGATCAGCGATCTTAGCAGCCACATGGCCTTTTCTAATTGACCAATTTGAAGTCGCTTCAACAGCAGCCAGGGAATTTCTTGTAATTGAATTTCAAGTGGTTAACGCTATTGCGGAAAAGGGCCTTCATGGCGTCCTTCAAAACCTAGCTGGTGCAATCTGGTTCCTTGGTATTGGGTACCTGCTCCGTTCAAAACACATGGGCGTCGGGAACTTCGCTTTTGCAATCGGTGTGTTTTTGGTTCTCAATACCGTTGGGAACGTTTTCAATATTGAAGCCTTAAGCCTGCTTGGCCTTACTGCTAATATTCTTCTTGGCCCCATCTGGTCTATATTGATTGGTATTTTTCTTATCAAAGGTAACTTGGAGTAATACCAAGTTGATTAAAAAATGCAGCTTCCTGAACTTGTTTCAGAATCTATTGAACGTCTCAAAAGTGCCAATCAGAGACGTTTAACCTTCAAGCATCAGGGCATACTCAGAAACAATTAACCACGTCATTGCGGCGAAGGCCGCAACCCCCTTTCGGATATAGCGTGCCTTGAAAGAATTATGTTTCAGGAGCTTGTGTAAGGTTTCAATATTTATAATTTATTTTTTAGATCCACAGCATGCGTTTGGAGGTTGCGGCCTACGCCGCAATGACGGTGAATATTTTCTTAAATTGTGTACGTCTCTCAATCGCTCACAACAGGCTGTTAGTTGTTTTTTTCAACTCTTTTCTACGAATATCACCAACACTTTCATGTCGCGGCATAAGTATGTAAAGCAAGAGGTAGGCAAGTAAACCTCCTCCTAAAAAGAATGAAAATAATATAAACACTAATCGAACAGAAAATACGCCGACCGTTAATTGATTTGCTAATCCATCGCAAACCCCTGCGATAAATGGACTTGTTCCTAGTGTTAACTTACCTGAGTGTTCCATTGGCTCTCCATATGCCCTAGCATCTAACAATTTCATTAATAGGAAACGCCTACTTCGCTGCGTAAAATGCAGGTGTATATTCAACAGCGTATGTCGCTTAATCGCTCAAAGCTGAAGTAGAACCACGCGTCTATATCTATATCTATATCTATATCTATATCTATATCTATATCTATATCTATATCCTAATGATATTCAAATAGTTGTCAAATATGTCTAACTAATTGTTTTAAATATAGAATGTTAACTAACACTACGTGGCAATGTGCTTCGGTGTTTTTAACTGATTGAAACATATAGTTTATTTCTATTTGAATATAAAAAAGGGACCTTGTAGGTCCCTAATTTGTTATCAGGCCACCCTAAGGCTCCTTTTTAATCGCTTAAACTTGACTTGTTTTAGCTACGCTTTACTCTTCTACGCAAACCAATCAAACCAGCTAAGAGCAATAACGCGCTGGTACCTAAGCTACCACCACTGTCGTTATTAGCCTTGGTAACATCTACTGACAAGCTTGTCGTAGTTGGTTCAAATGGACCACTCACGGTAAGTTCGAACGTTAACGTAGCATTAGCATTAGGGGCGGTAAAGGTTGCTACTTTGCTATCAGCGCCAGTAAGCGTTATATCTGCACCGGAAGTTTCGACCCAAGTGTAAGTTAGTTCGTCGCCTTCGGGATTGGCTGAGCTTGCCGTTAATGTAACTAAATCACCAGATTTAATAGTAGACAAATCAGCACTTACTGTCGTTGCTGGCGCAGTCTTCACCTCAACTAAAACTGCCGGGTCAACAATAACACCGTTGACTCTACCATCCGCATCATTAGGGCCACCATCAGCAATGGCAACTTTCACGCAATCGTTACCTTTAACTAATCCTGCTTGCCAATCAGCTGAATCAGCTGCAGGACAGTCCCCCTGATTATCACTCATTGCCGACATGATAGAGTCACCATTAGTGGTATCAAAGTCGACTAACGTTCCGTCGTCTTGAACTTTACGGTAAGCAGATTTTTTCGGTAGCGCAGTAGGTAGTTTGATGTTCATGTTCACCGTAGCGCCCGCATCAACACCTTTTATTTTAAAGTCAACTAAAGGAATCAAGAACCCTCTAACATCCTCTAACGAAGCTTCAACAACTGCTTTAGCATCATTAGTTACTTGCAACACTTCAGCATAGTTTTCAACGCTTACTTCAGCACCAATATCAGCAGATAAACCTGACTCCAACGCTTTTAAGGTATCACCAATCGCAATGGTTAAGCCATCTTCAACCGTGATGCTAGTTTCCTCTATTGTTACTACCTCTTCTCCATTATCATCGGTAGTAACAACAGCGACAGAAAGAGTTTGCTCATTAACACCATTTGTGCCATCTAGGTAGTCGGCAATGCCGTCACTATCGCTATCACCAAAACCTTCTTCTGCATCCGAGATACCATCACCATCTGTATCAACAATTACGTCTTCAAAGCTACCATCCTCTAGCTCAACTTGGATGGTGTCTTCTAGCACAGGTAAGGCAGCTAAAATAGTCAATGGAATGGTTAGTGGAGTACTATATAACTCATCGGTTGCAATTTCAGTTATTACAACTTGCAACTCGTGTTCACCTGCACCTAATGTTGCTATATCAAGGGGAACAAGGATCACTGGGTTATTAATATCATTGATGGCTGTAAACACTTCTTCGCCATTTAGGGTAACTACCACGTTATGCTCAGTGAACATATCAACATCGGTGATAGTGATAGCAATTTCTGCATCAGTTGCAGTTTGGTCGAGTACAGTAACCACTGAATCATCATTTCTTAGAGCAAAATCTAATGCCGGAGCAATATTTTCTACCGCATTAATTACAGTAACTGCATTGCCAACAATGGCCGCGTTCCTATCAATACCTTCAGAGAATACCACTTGATAACCGCCATCCATTTGTCCTGGTAGCTTCAACATATGCGCCTGACCTGATTCAATTGATAAAGCACCTGCTTCAATCAAATTTGCATCCAAATCAGCTTCTGCATTTTCATCAGCTTCTACAACAGTTTCATCGACGATTCTTTCGAATCGGTAATCAAAGGTTACTGGGTATGATATTGCATCACCAGATAAAGTCAGGTTAATGGCAATCTCTTCATCGGCTTTTACCCATACAGTTTGCGGAATAGTCACATTCGGCGTGATGTTCAATACTAGGTCAAAAGACGTCAAAGAGCCGACGGTGTTAATAAGGTCTACCATTAGCTCATGAGATCCTGATCGTCTTATCGCATCACCGCTAATAGCATCAATGGCGACGTCAGTTACATTCGCATCAGCTAATACCTGGCTAACAAAGGCGGTAACAACTGGAATAATATCTGTGTCAATGTCTGTGGCATCAAGACTTATCGCGCCATTGGCTAAAATAGCCGCTTCTAACGCTGTGGCAGCATCTGTAATATTCACCCCATCGGTATCAACATCATCATGGACACCGTCTCTATCGAGATCGTCTGCCTGAGCAACAGCGACAAAGGGATCGGCATCATTTTCATTTAATACGCCGTCACCATCGATATCGGTATCTAAGCTAAGGCCTGTAGTTGAATCATCGGCACTTTTATTCTCATTCCACGCATCTGGAAAGCCATCACCATCCGTGTCTACACTGGCTGCGGCATCGAGTTTGAAGTCATCGTCATCATCGGAAACACCATCGCCATCGGTATCCAGCCCTCCAACGTTAACTGTACGGGTTTTCACCACATCAGGATTGACCCCATCAGAGACGGTATAGGTAATGGTGTAAGTACCCAGCGTTGCTGTATCAACCGTACCAGTAGTAACAATATTTTCGGTGATATCTCCATCAACATTATCTACAGCGGTAGCGCCTTGGTCTTCATAAGTGATATTTTGTTGGGTAAATACAGAAGCATTACCATTTAGGGTCATTACTGGCGCCGTGTCTACAACAGTAACGGTTGCTTGCTCGGTAACCGTACTACCATTATTATCGGTAACAGTGAAGGTAACTACTGTATCACTCAAGGGGAAAACATCAGGGGCATCGTTGGTAACGGTAAGCGTACCGTCATCAACATCGCTCGCACTCACCGCGGCTAAAAAGTCAACGATGCTCGTATCAGTAATTAAAGCACTGTCAAGGCTTGAAGAAGGCACCGTAACATTAGCTGCACCACTTATCACAGGAGGAGTATTAATAAATGCAGGAGGAATAACTACATCGGTACTTAAAAAGACATTATCGAAAAGTGTTTTATTAGTGTTAGAATTAATAAATTCGACGTTAACTGAACCGGTATACTTGCCATCAACTAATGTGAGTCCATCATTAGCATCAACAGTATAAGCCCATGCTGTAAAGTCCTTTGTATTATGAACTGTATACTCTGTTATAGGAATAACGGCACCATCGAGTACCAAGTTAACTTCAGACTTTGCCCCCTCGTCGCCGTTTAAGTCATTATGAAGTAAGTAAAATTCAACATAAATTTCGCTAACACCTTGTACAGCGATAGCTTCGCTTAGTTTGGCTGTTTTATTTTTACCCAGTTTACCCAATTTAGCAATATCAACAGTTGCTCCTGGAGGAGCATAATGCTCACCATTATCTTTTCCTCCTGATGCAGAGGTTAAGTCTTCCGTCCAGCTCCACAATTTTCCGTCTGTACCTGTACAAGCAACAGAAACGGCAGCTTTAACCGCATCTTCATATTCGTCACAATTCGCAATACTAAGAGACGGGTTAACAATTAAATTTTTACCTGGCACGCTTGAAGCAACATGGTTGTAATATTTCTCTTCGTCCTCAAATGTCGGAAAAGCCGCATTTGCCGAGCCAACAGACAACAGGGAAAGTGGTAAAGCCAGCGTTATCGCCCCCGCAAGCTTACTAGCCTTATGGTTTTTATTATATTTAAATTTATTCGACATTGTATTCCCCATTGATGATGTTCATCTAGAACTTTATATTTTTATATTTTTATAGCTTTATAGCTTTATAGCTTTATAGCTTTATAGCTTTACAGTATTTTTACACGCCCTTCACTGTATTATTACATATAACATATCCCTATGTTTGTTTTTTGTCCACTAAAAGATCTGTTGAAGTGAAAATAATTGCCAAAGCTTCTAAGGTATGTTGATTTTTCATTTTAGTCTCTGCTTTATTAAGTTAATTTTATCGTTTATTTTTTAAAGTGATTATTGCTACAGATTGGACAGACTTATTAGGAGTTAGCTAACCACTTCACTACTACAGCCAAGCGTATAAGGAGTGCCACGGGCTTTAGTTATTGAAACATTAGCAAGCAACCAATAAAAGTTATTGTCTGTAATCTTTTAAAGTAAGTCGAAGGGATTCAACAGTGCGATGAATTATCGGCAACGCCTTTTTTCATTCCTGTCGCACTACAATGCATAGCAAGCTTAATATTTTGTTTAATGGCTAAAGTTTATTTACACAACCATTAAACTGGTCAAGACATTAATGTTAGACAAACACACCAACTAGACATTTACATATAAAATACACGAAATATTAGAAAAAATTGACACTCAATGCTTTAATCACACCACGAATTTCTGCTAAGCCTTTTAAGCGACCTAGGCAAGAATATCCGGGATTTGCTGACTTATTAATATCGTCCAACATTTGATGACCGTGATCGGGCCGTATGAATATTTCATCACCACTTTGGCTAATGTCGCGCGATTTTTCTTCCTTTAATAACGCTGATATTATCCCGACCATATCAACACCGCTGTCTAAGTGCTCAGCTTCATAAAATGAACGTTGTTCATCTTCATCCCTACTCACCCCCCTTAGATGGGCAAAATGAATACGTGAGCCATATTGTTTAGCCATTGCCGGCAAATCATTATCAGGTCGGCTACCGTAAGTACCTACACATAAGGTAATACCATTGGCAGGGCTCGGTAGTGCTGAAAAGAGAAGTTCCAGATCCGCAGAGGTACAAATAATACGTGGTAAACCGAGCATATCTCTTGGTGGATCATCAGGGTGAATAGCTAACTTAACCCCTAATTTTTCAGCGACAGGTAGTACTTGTGATAAAAACGAAAATAGATTTTTACGTAAAATATCCTTGCTGATATCTTTATACATCGCCAACATGTTGCGAAAGTTATCTATGGTATAAGCATCGGTCATCTTTCCGGGCAAACCCGCAATAATATTCTTAGTTAATAAGGCTATATCATCTGCTGACATTAAAGAAAAAATTGATTTTGCTTGTGCCAACTCCTCATCACTATAATCTGCTTCGGCATTTTCACGCTTTAAAATAAACAAATCAAAAGCGGCAAATTTTTGTTGATCAAACCTAAGGGCATAAGCACCATTAGGCAGTTGAAATTTTAAATCAGTGCGAGTCCAATCAATCACTGGCATAAAGTTATAACAAATGGTTTTAATACCACACTTTGCCAGATTTTCCATCGATGCTATCCAACTATCAACGTAGCGTTGATGATTGTCACGCCCGAGCTTAATATCTTCATGAACGGGGATACTTTCAACGACCGACCATACTAAAGATGATTTCGGCTCATTATGCTGTTCAATCAACTGCTGATGCGCAACAATGTCCTGCTCAGGCCAAACTTCACCCGTAGCTATAGCGTGTAAAGCGCTGACAATATCAGTTGCACCCGTTTGTCTGATATCCGCAATTGTTACGGGATCATTGGGACCAAACCAACGCCAAGATTCACGCATTATAAATCCTCCATTTTTCTAATTTTTCCATTACAATTTATATGCTTTTTTTGCTAGCGTATACGCTAACTCAACCGCAAGTTCTTCTGCTTCGTCTAATGTTAGACGATGATCACAAACGAGTTCAGCCAACCAGTTGCAATCCATTCTTCGGGCTACGTCATGACGGGCAGGAATAGATAAAAAGCCTCGGGTATCATCATTAAAACCAACGGTATTATAAAACCCTGCTGTTTCAGTTGTTTGCTGGCGAAATCGACGCATTCCTTCAGGGCTATCATGAAACCACCACGGTGGGCCTAAACGTAAACAAGGGTAATGCCCGGCTAAAGGTGCCAATTCTCGGCTATAAGATGTTTCATCTAAGGTGAATAAAATTAACGTCAATTGAGGGTCAGTGCCATATTTATCAAGTAAGGGCTTTAATTGTTCAACATAACTCGTTTGCAGGGGGATATCAGCGCCCTTATCTCGGCCAAAACGCTTGAAAACGCTTTGATTATGATTACGAGAAACGCCTGGGTGTAGTTGCATCACTAAACCATCTTCTATACTCATGCAGGCCATTTCGGTCAACATATGGGCACGGAATAACTCTGCCTGCTCAGGGGAAGCCTCACCTGAAATAACCAAGGCATATAACGCTTCTATATCATTTTGTTCAAGGTAGGCGGTTTTAGCGCTTGGGTGACCGTGATCTGTTGACGTGACTCCGGTTGCTTTAAAATAAGCACGACGCTTTCTATGGGCTGCTAAATAGCCTGAAAATGTCGAGGTGTCTTCACTGGTGAGCTCACCAAAAGTTTTAATTGCACTAACAAAACCTTCAAATTCAGGGTCTACGACCGGATCAGGTCGATAAGCTGAAATAACACGGCCATTCCAGTTGCTGTTATTAATCGTTTTGTGCTCAGTCAGATCGTTTAAAGGTGATTCTGTCGTAGATAGGCACTCTATATTAAAACGTTCAAACAATGCTCTAGGTCGATAGGCATCGGTAGCTAACGCTGCATTAATGGTATCGTAATAGTGATCTGCCGTAGCAGCACACAACTCAACATCAAAGCCAAAAACTTCAGAAAATACCGTATCAAGCCACATTCTCGATGGCGTACCACGAAATAAATAATATTTTTCAGCTAAGATATGCCAAATTTTTCGGTCATCAGTTTCAACATCGTTACCTTCCCGGCTCGAAAGGCCTAAATCTTCTAATGTGACACCATGACTATATAACATACGAAATACATAGTGGTCAGGCTTTATCAGCAACTCGGTTGCATTCTTAAAAGGCAGGTTTTTAGAAAACCACGACGGGTCGGTATGGCCATGAGGACTGATAATAGGTAGCTCTTTGACCTTGTGGTATAAAGCCCGAGCAACTTCTCGAGTTTTTTCATCGCTAGAAAATAATCTGTCGGGATGTAGTACTAATTTTTTAATCATAGTCACTGTCTTCCTACTACTAATACCATTCACTAAAGCTTAGTTTAACTTTTAGACTTACTAAGGCTCTCCTCGAACACCCTAATTATAACTTTATAGATAATAATACAAACATACCAGCTAAGAAAAACATACTAACAAATATATTGGTAAATCCAATAAATTCGTACAATATATAGATACGAACTATTAAATGGTCCAGTAAATACAATAAGACATTAAAAAACATATAATTAACAACATCGTCGGTCATTCTATATTTCAACAGTATTGGAGTATTTTATATATCAAAGCAATAAAACAAATAACTGGTAAGGCCAATTATTTTTAGTTTATTATATATTTTAATCATCACGGCTAAAAAGTGATTATCGATGAGATATGAACAAAACATCGCCTTTGTTAACAACCTAAATAGGCGCTCCGATGGCTGATATTGCTATTATTGGCGAAGTAATGCTTGAGTTTTCTCCTTTGACTGGCAAAGACTTTACCTTAGGGGTCTCTGGTGATACCTATAATTCAGCCTGCACTCTCGCTGGGCTTGAGATAAGCACCACCTACATCACCAGTTTAGGTGAAGGGCAATCAGCAGATATTATTCGTCAGCATGCCTATCACCGACACGTTCATTTACTGGAGCCGCAAGCCGTCAAGAATAAATCTCCTGGCCTTTATATGATCAGCAATGATGAAACCGGTGAGCGTTTTTTTGATTATTGGCGCAATGATTCGGCAGCAAAAGCTTTATTGAATAATGAGAACTTACTATTGCCGTTATTGAAACAAGTTGAAAAACACGGTTACCTCTACTTTTCAGGTATCACCTTGGCACTGATGAACGATTCGTGTCGTTCGATGTTCCAGCAATTTTTGCTTGATTACAGGCTTCAAGGGGGGAAAGTCATTTTTGATCCCAATTATCGTTCTAAATTGTGGCTAAACAAAGCAGCAGCCATTAGCGCTACTGATGAAATACAAGCGTATGTAGATATTTATTTGCCCGGATTTGAGGAAGAAGAGTGTCTATTTGGCTCTACATCACCTGACGGTGCGGTTAAGCGCTTATTAACCACTGGGGTTGATGAGGTTGTGATAAAAAATGGTCCTGAAAATTGCATTTTAATCAATAACGATCACGTTGAAAATGTCGAGGTAACGCCTTCAACAGACGTTGTTGATACTACAGGTGCAGGTGATACCTTTAATGGTGGTTATATTGGCGCACGCTTATCAGGCCTTAATCCTATTGATGCAATAAACTTTGCAGCTAAAGCCGCAAGTAAAATATTAATGATTAAAGGTGGTGTACTTCAATCGAAACAATTGTCTGAATTAAAAGCAAGCCTAAACAGTAAAATTGGTATGACACTTTGATTTTTTCCTATAACCAACAAATGAATTTAACAGCATGACATTAGTTCAAACAAAGTTATCCAAAGACACAATGATGCAACTAGCACGCACATCAGCTATCGCCATCCCAACATACGATAGAGAAAGTACTGAAATTGGTATCGTTCATCTGGGCCCAGGTGCTTTTCATCGGGCTCATCAAGCAGTATATACCGAAAATGCGATGAATTTTTCTGGTGGACATTGGGGCATTTGTGGCGTATCACTACGCAGTGCAACCGCTCAAGAGGTGTTAAAAAAACAAGACTACTTATATACACTGGCTATTTTAGACAAAAGCACCAGTTATCAAGTTATCGGTGCAATAAAAGAAGTTTTAGTGGCCAATAAGCAAAGTGATGAAGTTATTTTTAGACTCTCCACAGCAACTACCAAACTTGTCACCCTTACCGTTACAGAAAAAGGCTATTGCTTAGCTGCTGACGGCTCATTGGATTTAAACCATGACGACATCAAACATGATTTAGCCAATCCAGAGAAGCCAATCAGTGCTATTGGCTTTATTGTCGAAGCACTCAAGCTAAGAAAACTTAACGGTGTAAAAGCCTTTAATGTTTTAAGCTGCGATAACGTTTCTGGTAATGGTGATAAACTTCGTCGCGCCGTATTAGATTATGCTGCGCAATTTGATCATAATCTTCAGTTGTGGATTGCGAACAACGTCGCCTTCCCCAATGCGATGGTTGACAGTATTACTCCTAAAACTGAACGTTATACCGTTGATTCTGTTTCAAAAGCCATTAATGCCCAAGATAACTGGCCAATACAAAGAGAAGAATTCAGCCAATGGGTTATCGATAACAACTGGCAAGGTGAACGGCCTGACTGGGAAAAAGTAGGGGTAATATTTACCGATGATGTTAAAGGATTTGAAAAAGCAAAATTAAGATTACTCAATTGCTTGCACTCAACTTTAGCCTACTGTGGATCTTTAGCGAGCTTTGTAACCGTATTTGAAGCCACCAGTGACGAAGGCTTTTATCAATTTATTTGCAAACTTGCTGCTGATGAAATTATTGGTTCTTTTGTACCTCCAAAAGAATTGGATGTAAATATCTATGCCAATGAAATCATACAACGCTTTTTAAATCCTTCGATTCGTCATTTATTAGCGCAAATTGCCTGGGATGGCTCACAGAAATTACAAATGCGAATATTACCGATCATTCGAGATAATATTAAACTCGACCGTTCTACTACATTACTTTGCTTTTCACTGGCAAGTTGGTTTGAATTTATCTCTCGGGCAGTAAAAAACAATGAAGAAATTGTTGACCCTATGGCCGATATATTTTACCAAACCGCTGAAATTCTAAGTGACGATACGACCAAAGTAGTGACTGGGTTTTTATCGATTGATGCAATCTTTGAACAAGACTTGGTCAATAACGTCATCATTAAAAAACAATTAATTAAGCACTTAACGAGCATACGTAATACCCCGGCGAAAAAGCTCAGCACGCTTGTAAATTCGCTTTAGAGTCAATTTTAGCTAAAAGCAAGTGGCTAAGAAAGGTTAAATACTAAACGGATTAATTAAATGAGTAACTTAGAACTTCATTAGCGAACTATGACTCCTGAGCTCATTTTTTAATCCTTAGATAAAGGAGAAAGTAACAACATAGCAGCGCCGACAACATGCTGATCGGTGGTAAGTAACCCGGCCAATTCGAGATAGAAAACCAACTGTCTGTCGCCATTGCGATCATGTGAAGTATGCTAAATAATAAAAACGCAATATTACATTGCTTAATTACAGCTAAGTTAGCGTTCTCAGCTGAATTAAATTTTGGGTAACTCTTATGCACAGCTATAATCAGCACAGCAAAGCTAAGAATTCCGGCTAAAATGGCCAGTTCACCAACTAGAGAGAACTGCTCATTGATAAGAAAAAACTTAGGGTAGTAAGCAGGCTTTAAAAGAATCAAACTCAACAATACATGCAGCAAAGCGATATAAACACCGAATAAGCCAATTTTCCGACGAGGATGATGATTCGGTAATGACACCGATAAACCTATAAGCATAAGTGCGGTAACTCCACACGCTTTATTGGTAGTCCATAAAGGCAATTGCAGCCATGAGATATCATTGTAAACATGATAACGAATAACGGCATAAACCAAAGACACAAAAAAGCAAATAAGAAATATTTTATTTATAGATAAACTTGTTTTCATAGTTAGAAATTATTATTAGTTGTTTTTATTAGGTTTTTATTAGGTTTTTTATTCGACATTATGCTTGGCTCAACTTGCTTCCACCAATCAAAGCACTAATCCACTATCGCAATAACTAAATCCATAACATTGGTATTACTCGGGCCAGTAATAAATATATTGCCACTTTGGCGTAAGAAAGTTCCCGCATCAGCTCTGCTTAATGCATCTTTTACTAAGTCCATTTCAAGCGCCGTATTACCGTCAATAATGCCACCCGCTGCGTCTGTGGGTCCATCACTGCCATCTGTACCGGCAACCAGCACGGTAATATTATCATGGCCTGCCAGATGCTGAGCGATCATAAGCGCGAGACTTTGATTTCGGCCGCCCTCACCAGGCTGCTCGGGTAATATAATAGTAGGCTCACCTCCCCAGATATAAACTCCCTTTTCGCCTTCAATCAGCTGTTTGGCAATTGTTGGCGCAATTTCATTAACATCTTGATATAGCGTTTCTTCATTGAGTTGTACGGTATAGCCAGCATTAGAAACCGATAAAGCGACCGCATCGCGCGCAACTTGATTAGTGCCAATCAGCTTTACTTGTGCTTTGATGTCTTTGGATTGCAAACGATTAATGTTACCGATGCCAGAGCCAATAACTGCAATATCATCCCCTTCTACATCCGATATCGCGTACACCTGAACCTCACTGCCTTTGAAATGCGTTAATAGTTTGCCATCTTTAATTAAAGAGGTTTGTTTACGTTGGCTGTTAATTTGTCCGATGTTGGCGCCTTGCGCTAGCATTTGATTGGTTATTTCTTGCCATTGTTGCAAGGTCATTTCTTTGGGTAAACACTCGGCAACGGCTGATGCACCACCAGAAACCAATAAGATCAGTTTGCTAGCAGGATGCATTTGCTTAATTGCGGTTAAAAGCATAGCTCCAGCCTGTAGAGAATTTTCATCGGGAACAGGATGGCCACACTCAATCACGGTCACTGCGGGATCATCGAGTAATGTTTGATTAGCATGCTGATATTTTGTCACCACTAACGCTTCACATGGCTTTTCCATTTCTTGCAACGCACCTAAGCACATGCTACTCGCAGCTTTGCCAACTGCCACGATAAGGTCAGCTGTTACAGGCTTGTTTTTGCTCATAGCGTGAATAACGGCTTGCTTACCCATTACCGCCTTAACGCCTGCCGAAAAAAATTTGGTTAGCAGTTGTGCTTCTGGCGTATTTAGTGACGTCTGTAATGACGACGGGGAAGTTTGCAGGTGATTCATATTGTCTACGCTCTACTGGGCTTAATTAGTTGAGTAATAGCTTATCAACAAATTACCGCCTAAGTAACTAAATAGGTAATTATATCTTGACGACCCACCCAATAAATCGAATATACTGGTAACTTGAGATTAAATAAAGCAGCCAAGGAGCTCTCTTGACAGAGACCATAATTAGACGTGACTCGAAAAAAACAGCCGAGCGTATACTACAAGCGGCAACCGATGAATTTACCGAGAAAGGCTTTGGTGGCGCTAGGGTAGATGCTGTTGCACTGCGAGCCAATTCGAATAAGAGAATGATTTATCATTATTTTGGAAATAAAGATCAATTGTTCCTCGCCGTGCTTGAACAAGCCTACGCAAAGATCAGAACCCAAGAGCATGAACTGCATCTAGAAGACATTGAGCCTGAGCAAGCTGTGAGAACATTGGTGCGCTTTACATTTAATTATTTCGTTGAAAACCCTGAATTTATCCATCTTCTTAATAGTGAAAACCTGCATAAAGCAGCACATATCAAAGAGTCAAAGAAAATCCTAGCTATGCGTTCGCCTTTAATTGAAAAAATAACAGATGTGTTAAATCGTGGTGGTACAAGTGGGCTGTTTCGAACTGGGGTGGACCCAACTCAATTTTATATTACCGTAGCATCGCTTGGGTATTTCT
Source organism: Thalassotalea psychrophila (assembly GCF_031583595.1). Classification (NCBI taxonomy): domain Bacteria; kingdom Pseudomonadati; phylum Pseudomonadota; class Gammaproteobacteria; order Alteromonadales; family Colwelliaceae; genus Thalassotalea; species Thalassotalea psychrophila. The sequence continues at coordinate 490,580 of NZ_CP134145.1, read as the reverse complement.
ATCTTTCTAATTCTTATACCTTAGAAACTGTTTTCGGCCGGTCGCTAATGGAAGAAAAAGCACTTAATGAAAGGCTAAGTCACTGCGAAGAAGTGGTGCTTGGCTATTTACGCCCTTAATTATTGTTTACGCCTTTTATTGTTATTTACATTGGACAAGACTTCTGGTTATGATAAGTAACTAGTTAGTTAGTTAAGTTTACCGTTTAATGATTGGCGTTCACTAATAAGTGATCGCGGTGTGCTCTAGATGGGAAAAATATTAGCTGTATATATACAACCAATTGAAATTATAAATTCACCACTTAACGATAGTTATTTCAATTTGTATAAGTATTTAATTATAAGAAGAAAATAAAATGCAAGAAAATATCTTACCAACTGATGAGCAAAGACTTTTAGCTGCTAAAGCAAAAGGTCATACAGCTACGTTAAAAGCCTATATGTCATTGTCTGGTCCTGGTTGGCTACAAAGTGCATTAACTCTTGGTGGAGGCTCGTTAGCTGGCGCTTTATTTGTCGGTGTTATTGGTGGCTTAAACTTTTTATGGGTGCAGCTATTTGCCATGATCATTGGTGTAATTATGCTCAGTGCCATTGCTTATGTGACCTTAAGCTCTGGACAATCCCCTTATAAATTAATTCGAGATCAAATAAACCCTGTTATGGCATGGGGATGGTTAATTTCCGCACTGCTGGCAAATATGATCTGGGTAATGCCTCAATATGCTTTATCTTATTCAGCCATTACTGAAAACCTTGGTTTGAGTTTAGGTGGAGGAATAGCTGAAAAAGCGATTATTTCTTTAGTAATATTTGCTATTTGTACCGCTATAGTCATGACCTATGGACAAGGCTCTAAAGGTCAAAAATTCTTCGACTTAACGGTTAAGATAGTGGTTGCAGCAATAGTACTCACCTTTATGGCCGTTGCATTTAAAATAGTATTTATTGACGAGGTTTATTCGCTTAGCGATATTGCTGCGGGATTTGTGCCAAGTAGCGATCACTTTACTAGTCCACAAGGGGCTATAGCAGAGCAGCTAGCAAAACTCGATGCAAGTGTTCAACCCTACTGGCGAGCACAAATACTTAATATTCAACAAACCGTATTAATTGCTGCAGCAGCCTTTGCTGTTGGCGTTAACATGACCTTTATGATGCCATCATCTTTAATGGCTAGAGGTTGGAATAAAAATTTTCGTGGCTTAGCCATATTTGATTTATCAACGGGTATGTTAATTCCTTTTGTACTGGCTACTAGCTGTATTGTTATTGCTTCAGCCGCTACTTTTCACGGTCAATCTCAAGACTCATTAATTGAGGTTAACGGGCATTATCAAGTAAATCAACAAGCCTCTCAAAAAGTGATATCTGGATTGGAGAATAGCTTAAAGCAACGCTCCCAAGCCATTAGCGAGATAGCCATAAGCGATGAAGAAAAAGTAATGGCATCATATTTGATCAAACGAGATACGGGTTCTTTCATCAAAGCATTAGAGCGGATTATGGGGCCAGAAATGGCGCATTTTGTTTTTGGTTTAGGTGTTTTGGCTATGGGACTTTCTACTATAGTTATGTTGATGCTAATTTCCGGATTTTGTGTCTGTGAACTGGGTGGTTATAAGCATGGCGGAAAAGAGCATAAAAGAGGAACCTTACTCGCCACAACCGGGTTATTATGGTTTGTTGTTTGGACTGGGGGCTCTGCGCCCTACCTGGCAGCAATAACCGGCACCATTGGCTTTATTTTTCTCCCTATCGCTTATATCGCATTTTTTATGTTACTAAACTCTAAAAAAGCCATGGGTGAAAATGCCCCCACGGGTAAATCACGTACCATGTGGAATTTATTAATGGGTGGCGCGATAATATTTACCTGTTATACCGCGTTAGGGCCTTATGGTGCTTGGGGTAAAATGTTGGGTGGTTTTCCTATAGGCCAATACTTTGTTATTGCCTTTGTTTTATTAGCAATAGCAGGACAATTGTATATGCGTAATAAACATAAGAAAGTTAAGTTAATGCAGTTGAACGAAAATTTATGAAGTTATAAATAATTTGATAGGTGTTATTGGTCTGGGCAATATGGGTCAATAACACTTTAAATAAATCAATAAAGACAGTGTGCCCTTGAACTGTCACCTTTCTCTACTTCCATGCAGAACAACAAAACAACCCTTTACAAATGTTGCTAAATCATCTGGCACCGTTTGCACACATGAAACCATAGTAACCATAGTAACCATAGTAACCATAGTAACCACATTATCAACACCATAATCTGTGTCTGCTGTGGCAAAGATTTTCGTGCATCCTTTAAAGGGCCACCCAATTTTCCCACAACGCCTTTGTATGATCGAAAAATAAATACTTTGACACTTAATAACATGTATTTTTACATAAACAATACCAACCAAAAGTTAAATACCAAGTGATAAACAACAAATAAAACAGCGTATTAATGATAAGTTGAAAGTATTAGTCTATCATGATATTTTGGAGTTACCTGATTATATATATATAATCAAACACGAGCAGATATGATAATTTGCAAAGACCCTAATTAACTTATATAAAAGTAGATTTAATATGTATAGAAATATCGCACTAGTTGCCCTGTTATTATCCGTTTCATCGTTATCAATTGTTGAAGCCAAGGAAAAGAAAGCCAAATGGGCGCCAACAGAAAAAACATGCAGTAAAATCGACACACAAATTAAAAAAGCCGAAGAAACAGGCGACGCTAAAAAAATAAAAACAACCGCAAATAGAAAGGCAAAATGTGTGGCCAAAGGTCTATAACAGCTTTTTTATACATGCTGATGAATTTGCCTCAGCTTGCTAATAGAAAAGGGACACTAATAGCAAGAGGTGTTGACTCATAGGTATAATATATACCCATCACCAATCAAGATGCCTATTTCAAAGTGCACTTTGATTGGAAGCGGGTATATTACATTTCCTCCTAAAATCCAACTCCTCATCGCTGACTTATACCGATTAAATAATCGCTGAAAAATAACCTTTATTTACCCTCAGCTAAAGCTTGTGCTTTCATGCTTAGCTCTGCGGCTTTGAAAGTGTGCGTTTGGCTCATCGCGATTTCTGTGCGATTGATAACATCTAATATTAATTCACCAAAATAGGGAAAACTTGATTGTCCAAAGCAATCAATTTCTTGTTCTTTTTCACTGTCAGTAATAAAGAGTTTTGATGCCGGTGCTTGGCGTGCTACATCATTATATTTACGGCATTCTATGTTACCTTTGGTACCAATAATTATCGTGCGACCATCCCCCCAAGTGGCTTGCCCGTCAGGGGTAAACCAATCAACGCGGGTATAAAATGACGCACCATTATCACCGGTGAATGATATTTCACCGAAGTCTTCTAAGCCAGGTTTATCACTGTTATTGAAGTTTTCAACTCGAGCAAAATTAATATTAGCGTCAGTTGCCCCAGTATAAGTTAGAAACTGCTCAACTTGGTGTGAACCAATATCGGTTAAAATACCGCCGTATTGCTCTTTGTCAAAAAACCAATCCGGACGTGTCGCTTTTGCTAAACGATGCGGTGCTAAGTTAATTACCTGTAATACACGGCCGATAGCGCCTTGTTTGATTAATTCACCGGCTTGAAAAGCCGCTTCATTATGTAAACGTTCAGCATAATAAACCGCATAAATACGGCCTGTAGCTTTAACTACTGCTTTTACTTGTTCAAGTTGATTAAGGGTAGTGAATGGCGATTTATCGGTAAAATAATCTTTACCGGCTTGCATCACCTTAATACCAATATCTGCGCGAAGATTAGGAATGGCGGCACTAGCGATTAATTGTGTCTCATCGTCAGATAATATTTCCTCGAAGCTACTAGCAACAATAGCTTGTGGATGTTTTTCACAAAAAGCGGCTAAGCGCTCTTTATCAGGTTCATATACATATTTTAAGGTGGCACCCGCTTGTAATAAACCATTAGTTTGGCCATTAATATGGCCATGATCTAAATAGGCAACTGAAAAGAAAAATTCATTGGGCTCAACCACCTTCACCGATTTTCCAACGGGGGCATAATTAGCGCCGTCTTTCATATCTGTCATTTGTTATCTCTTTATTATTCTTTTTAACATTGTTTTATCGGAATTAACTTATCGGTATGATGCATTCATATCTATTTTTGCTTTAGTGCTTGATTTAGAACGTAATTGCGAACCTGCTGCTTTTTCATTTAACTGTGCTTGATAGGCTTGTCTGTTCATTGGCAATGTCACTGTTTGCTTGTTCCATGTTGATTGCAACATCGCATTAGCCATATCAAGTGAAGCTAAACCATCTTGAGCAGGTGCAATTAATGCTTCATCAGAAATAATGGCATTAATAAAATTATTCATAATAATTGCATGTTGGTTCACTGTTTCAGTGGTGCTGATGTCACTTTGGCTAACCGTAGGCAAGCCAAACATTTCATCAGTATTAGCACAAAATGTCGCCGTGCTTTGGTCATTTAATTTTTGTATTAGAATACCAGAATCAAAATGTAAGCTACCCTTGTCGCCAATAATATCAAAACGGTTAACACCGGGTGCTTCACCTGTTGAACCGACAAATACGCCAGTCGCTTTATTGTTATAACGTAAGTAAGCCGTCACTTCGTCTTCAACTTCAATATTGTGGTATTTACCAAATTCAGAAAAGGCGGTTATTTCACTCGGTACACCACAAATCCATTGGAATATATCTAGGTTATGAATGCATTGGTTTACCAATAAACCACCGCCTTCACCTTTCCATGTAGCACGCCAGTCACTCACTTGAAAATAAATGTCAGGGCGGAACCAGTTAGTCATTGTCCAGTGGGTGCGTTGTATTTCACCTAAGACACCACTATCAACCACGGCTTTAATTTTTTTAAAGGTAGGGTCTGTACGTTGATTTAACATTAAAGCAAATTTAACATTATTCGGTTTTATTTTTACCAGGGTTTCACCTTCAAAACTTGATAAACCAATGGGTTTTTCAAGCATTACGTGTAAACCTTTTTCTAAGGCATATTTGGCAATTTCAAAGTGAGAAAGTGTGGGTGTCGCAATTAATACGGTATCAACAGAGCCTGAGTCAATAAGGCTTTGGTAGCGGGTAAAATGATCTGCACCTAATTCAGCAGCTTGAGGGCCAGCAGAACGAGAACATAATGCGGTAATTTTACAATTTTTGGTTGCACCAGTAGTTACATTGTTAATGTGCTGCTGGGCAATGTTACCTAAACCTATAACGCCTAGGCGTATTTCTGTTGTCATATCCTATTAACCTATAAAAGTTCGAATTTTGTCTGACCAAATTTAAAGCCAGTATATCGCTTTTGTGAAACCAATCTAGTCAAAGCTGGTTTGCTTATTCTCATGGAGAAGTGATCACTATTATTTATTAATAGACATCAACTTGCTATAGCTTACTTCGATAAAGTTTTTCTATCGTTTGAGTTGTGTAAGGGATATTTGATCCAAGATTTTTTACCACATCTTTTTAATTGAATAATCAATTAATGGTACCTGAAGCACGTCGACTATAGCGAAGACCGCTAAAATTAGTGGCTTTGTGTAAATATAGAAAATTCAAAAATGACAAAAAGACATCACTCGATGTTCAGGTTCTTAATAGACCATCAAAATTAACCTATCACTATTATCTCTCTAATGACTTGCTTGCGCGTTAACAATGAGATAACATTTAATAAATAACTAAATAGTTACTTAAGGTGGTTTGCAATAATCACCACGCAAAAATATAAAAATTCGAAGTAACTAACACTTTAAATAACATTATAGGAACAACAATGGCTGAAATTAGACTTGGCATCATCATGCACGGCGTAACTGGTCGTATGGGCATGAATCAACATTTAATTCGATCTATCCTTGCGATAAGAGAGCAAGGTGGAGTATCACTATCAAATGGTGATGTGGTAGTGGTTGACCCTATCATTGTTGGCCGTAATGCCGAGAAAATTGAAAAGTTAGCTAAGAAACATAATGTTGCTCGCTGGACGACAGATATGGATGCCGCTTTAGCCAATCCTGATGATACTATTTTCTTCGACGCTGGCTCAACGCAGATGCGCGGAACCTTTCTTAAAAAAGCCATGGACGCGGGTAAGCATGTTTATAGCGAAAAACCTATTTCAGAGACACTTGATGAGGCTATCGATCTTGCACGTTATGCCAAAGAAAAAGGTGTTAAGAGCGGCGTAGTACACGACAAACTTTATTTACCGGGTTTAATGAAGCTTAAAGCATTACGCGATAGTGGCTTTTTTGGCGAAATACTCTCAGTTCGCGGTGAGTTTGGTTACTGGGTTTTTGAAGGCGGTTGGCAAGATGCGCAACGACCAAGCTGGAACTACCGTAAGGGCGATGGCGGCGGCATGATCCTTGATATGCTTTGCCACTGGCGTTATGTGCTCGACTATACATTTGCCAAAGTTAAATCAGTAAGCTGTCTTGGTGTAACTCATATCGACAAGCGCTTTGATGAACAAGGTGTTGAATATAAAGCCGATGCAGATGACGCTGCATACGCTACCTTTGAGCTCGAAGGCGACATAGTGGTGCAAATGAACAGTTCTTGGTGTACCCGTGTTAATCGTGAAGATCTAGTTACTTTCCATGTTGATGGCACCTTAGGATCAGCTGTTGCAGGCCTCCATGGCTGTAAAGTTCAGTCACGAGTGAATACGCCTAAACCTGTTTGGAATCCAGATACACCGCAATCAATGGAATTTAAAGAAGACTGGGTAGAATTACCAAACAATACAGAATATGACAATGGCTTTAAAGTGCAATGGGAAGAGTTTATTCGCCATGTAATGGAAGATGCTCCTTATGAATTTGATTTATCGTCTGGCGCTAAAGGCGTTCAACTTGCCGAGTTAGGCTATAAAAGCTCTGCTGAGCGTAAGTGGTTAGATGTTCCAGACCTAGAAATATAGATTACAGATATAGAGTAGAGATTTAGTAAAATGACTATGATCAAGTTACCCAATGTTAACGGAAAAATTGAAAACTATACCTTATCACCGGCAAAATCATTTGTTATTGAAAAGGGTATAGCCTTACCACGTATCGCTTATTCTGCCGTGCATGTGGTCGCAGATCCATTAGCGGATGTTGACCCATGGCTGACCCCTGCGATTGATTGGGATACCACCATTAATTTTCGTCGCTATCTTTGGGATCTTGGCCTCGGTGTTGCCGAAGCTATGGATACAGCGCAACGTGGTATGGGGCTCGACTGGGCAGGCGCACAAGAGCTTATTCGTCACTCCCTTGATGCGGCCAAGGATTATCCAGATGCCATTATTGCGGTTGGCTGTGGCACAGATCATCTTGTTCCTAGTGCTGATGTAACCATAGATGATGTAATTCGTGCTTACGAAGAGCAAATGGAATATATCGAAAGCTTGGGTGGCAAACATATTCTGATGGCAAGCCGCGCGTTAACGATGGCAGCAAAATCTCCTGAAGATTATGCCAAAGTATATGGTCGCATACTCTCCCAATCTAAAGAGCCAGTTATACTGCATTGGCTTGGTGAAATGTTTGATCCAGCCCTTAAAGGATACTGGGGAATGCCAGACCATGATGCAGCTATGGATGTATGTCTCGGCATTATAGAAGAGCATGCTGACAAAGTTGATGGAATAAAAATTTCCCTTTTAAATAAGGAAAAAGAAATTTCTATGCGTCGACGCTTACCAGCAAGCGTAAAAATGTACACCGGTGATGATTTTAATTATGCCGAGTTAATTGAAGGTGACCAGCAAGGTTATTCTCATGCGCTGTTGGGTATTTTTGATGCCATAGCGCCTGCCGCATGTGCTGCACTACAAGCATTAGGTAGAGGTGACAACGCCACTTTTAATGATATTTTAGCACCGACAGTGCCACTTTCACGTCATATATTTAAAGCGCCAACGCGTTTTTACAAAACCGGTGTTGTCTTTATGGCTTATTTAAATGGTCACCAAGATCATTTCACTATGATCGCCGGTCAGCAATCAACACGCTCGCTGGTTCATCTAGCAGAGTTGTTCAAACTTGCTGATCAAGCTGGCATGTTTGCCGATCAAGCGTTAGCTGTTTCACGAATGAAAGCAGTTTTAGCCACACATGGTATTCAAGGATAAAATAAAGTTATGCGCGACTTATCAAGTGACACTGCCCTACTTTCATTAAACACCGCTACGGTGAAAATGCAGTGGGACTTAAAGCAAATAATCGATGGCTGTGAACGCCATCAAATTGGTGCTATCTCACCTTGGCGCGATCAAGTTGCCGCTTGTGGTTTAGATGAAGCGGCCAGACGAATTAAAGGTGCCGGCCTTAGAGTAACTGGTCTTTGTCGTGGCGGTATGTTTCCTGCTGCCGATGCAAAAGGTTTACAAGCGAATATTGATGACAATCGCAAAGCAATCGATGAAGCGGTTGTGCTTGGCGCTGAATGTTTAGTACTAGTCGTTGGCGGTATGCCAGCTGGCTCTCGTGATATCGCTGGTGCTCGCAATCAAGTATTTGATGGTATGAGTGCGATACTTGAACATGCCCGTTCAAACAATATGCCACTGGCCATTGAACCGTTACATCCTATGTATGCTGCCGATAGAGCGTGCGTCAATACGATGAAACAAGCACTCGATATTTGTGACCGTCTTGGCGAAGGCACTGGCGTTGCCGCCGATGTTTACCACCTGTGGTGGGATCCAGATTTAGAACAACAAATTATTCGAGCGGGTAAAAACAAACAACTACTTGCTTATCATGTGTGTGATTGGCTGGTACCAACCAACGACATGCTCACTGATCGCGGTATGATGGGTGAAGGCATTGTTGAATTGAAAAAAATTCGCGGCTGGATGGAAGCGGCTGGTTATGATGGCTGTTGTGAAGTAGAAATTTTTTCAGAAAATAACTGGTGGAAAAAAGATCCTGAAATCGTTTTACAAACCTGTATTGAACGTCATCAAAGTGTGGTTTAAGCAAAACTTCTTGTGTTTATATGATTTGAAATATCTTAACTACTTAGCCTTTAAATAATAACAACGATGCACTAAGTGACATCAAGTGCTGCAAGGAAAAGATCATGAAAATTAAAAAGTATCGAATTGGCATAACAGCATCACTGGCCCTGCTCTCGGCCTTTATGACAATCGCAGTATCTGCCGCCAATGATACACAAAATTCTGCTGGCCAATGCGAGTTGTTCAATAGCGCAGAGATCCTTGACGAAAGCACACTGAATATAAAGGTCTTGAAAGATTGGCACGTAGACAAGCTGACAGGCACAACACGCCAGAAGCTGATCGAAATTAATGTCGCCGAATGGGCGCCAGGGCAAGACTATCGGATCCCCGTGCGCATGATAGTGCCGCTTAAAGGCAAAGCTAAAGGCTTTCATATTACAGGCGCAAATCCATATGAAGGATTGATGAAAGGTTCGAAACCTAGCGACTTTGAGGCAAAACTGCTGGCAGGTGGCGTTGGTATCGTTAAAACACATGTCAAGGCCCCCAGAGCGATTCCGGGTAAAAAGGGCCTGCAAGGAAAAATGGAGCGTCTGTTTATAAAAGAACTTAATCCGCGATACACAACGGTTTGGATTTGGCCGATGACGTTAATGAGAGCCACAACCGCCGCTTATGCGGAAACCGAGTATTTTGAAAAAGGTAAAGTGGCCGGTTCGGGTAGCTCTAAGAACGGCATATCGCCTGCGGTCGCCTTGATCAACGACGAGCGTTTTACCGCGACACACTCAGACCATGCGTTTGCTTACTTTTCGCCGACTCGTAGCGGCGATAGGCAAGAAGTGGATAAAGTGGATGCTGCAAATAACGCATTCTTCAAGGCTGTTAAGGCCGGCGATATAGCGCTGAAGCAAAAACGCGCGAAATGGTATCAGAGCGTTATGGTGGCAGGTAAGCGCAGTATGTATAAGAGGGCGCAGAAAGCGGGAAAATCCATGGACGAATTACAGAATTTGCAGAATTGCTTTGGATCCAAGCTGTACATAACCAAGCATTGGGACCAACTGATGAAGCGCGACGTTGATATCTTTTTCCAGCCAGGAACACACGACTATGTTGCCTATGATATTCTCTGGGGAGCGCAAAACCATGCTCAGTTGCCTGTCTATTACGAACCCAATGGCGGACATGATCAAACGCCGCATGACGACTCGGAAAAAGACGAACAGAATAAAGAAGCTTTCCTGTGGCAGCATTTCTTTGGCGGCGAGTCTTTGCTGAAGCCTCCAACGTCGAGCCATAAAGTCAACCAGAACAAGCTAAATGTTAGTGTGCGTTTTGAGCAAGGCACTCAGCCGATAAACGGACGTATATGGTGGATGTATGACCGCGCTCCTGAAGGCTCTGCCCCCTTCTTGCACGCGCCAATCCCTGAAGAGCAATCGATGGAGATGGAATTTGACGCCAAGACCGGTGTTTGGACCGCTGATATTGAATTACAGCAAGGTTTTTCCCGAATTGATTTCTTCAGTAATCATGGACTCAAGGTTAACGGCTACAAACATTATCTTTCAAGCCCTTATACGCGAGTGGAACTTCCCCTTAACCCGTAAACTGGATGCATGCTGCCGGCTATGTTGGCTGTTGTGCAGTGGACATTTTTCAGAAAATAACGAGTAACCACAGTAGTTATGAAATATCTTATCTTATTATCGAGTATCGTTTTATCAGCTTGTGTAAGCACTGATAATTCTCAGCCATCAAAACCTCAAGCGAGCAGAGCTGCTGCTTCGCTCGAAGCCTCAGCTTTAGCTGATGGCTACCAGTGGCAGTTAGTTAGTGATGGTAAGTTGGTAGTGTCTCAATCTGAAGGGGAAGACGATCAAACCTTCCCAAGTGTGATCAAAGTACCCCAATGGGTTACTAAAGAAAATAGAGCCCACCCCGATGCCAAGTATTACTTATATTATGGAGAGCATCACGGCATGGCGATCAAAATGAAATGGGCTAAGCATATTGAAGGACCATGGACACCCTATAATGTTTCAGATTCACGTAAAGGGGTTCTGGATTTCACTGCAGATACTGATCGTAATCAAGGTGATAATACTTGGAAACACCTTGCCTCCCCTGATGTTTTTATTGATGAAGAGCAGCAACGTTTTATTATGTCATTTCATGGCAAACTTAAAAAAAAATTAACATCTAAGGGGAAAACCGCCGAAGCTTACCATGGAAACGCTATCGCTTTTAGTCCTAACGGCCTTAATTTTAATGATGCTGAAACCGGCGGTGGTATTAAGGGTTATGGCCCTATAGAAGCACAGCATGGAGACATAACCCGTACCGTTTATATGATGAAGCCCTATGCACGTTTTTTCTTTATCAACGACAAGGTGTTTACAATCAGCAGAAAAGGTTTATTACAACAGCCTAAATCGCAAAGTGCTCCGTGGCAAATCAACAAAAGAGCCCCTTTTGGCCACCAATGGGTTAGCCAAACAAAAGCCAATGATTTATATAACAAACAAGTCCGTAAAAACGCAAAAATATACCATTCAGCGATAGCTACTTGGTTTGCCAGCAGTGAGTTTGCTACTCATCCAAACAACCCACATCCGGGAAAAGTCATTAGCTCAAACGGTAAAAATGACCGAGTAAATCATGTTGGTATTTTTCAACGCTCTAATAGCTTACTCGAAGTGTTTTTCTGGGTTAGAGGTGATACTAAAAAGATTTTCGGTATTGATGATCCCTACAACCACCTTTACCGAGTGATGTTAGATACGTCATCTGCTAACTGGGATGATTGGGACGTGGTACGAGGTGCTAACAACCAAGTTATTTTTGATGTGGCACTTGATCCAGCTGAAATTTATCAAGCGGTTAAAACAGCAAATGGTGGTGGCGACATTAATGGTTTAACTCATGCAGATCCTACCAGCATGGGTGCTTCAAACTTTATTGAAGTCGACGGAGCCTTATACTGTTTTGTTAGCTTTCATTCCGAAGACATGGGCGGAGCTGACAGTGAAGGCCAAATAACCACTTTCAAACTGACACCTAATACCAATTTGACAAATTAAGTGAATTCAAAATGCTCGATTCAGAGCGTTTGTGCGATTCCAATACACCAGAACCGTTTGACAAACATGTGGCAACGTTTAGTCCACACACATTAAAAAGCGATATATTTTTTTGATGAATATTTGAAATAAGGAGTCATACAACCATGAACAAACAACACACCACACTACTCTTCGTGATCCTAGCTCTATTGGCGACGGCGCCCTTTTCGAATGCACAAGCGCAACAGCCCTCAGAAGAGAAACTGGCGCAAATACTCAAACGCTTTCCTGACGCGGACACAAATAAGGACGGCAAACTGGACACGAAAGAGCTCCAACAGTTACGCCAATCCAGGAAGAGGAATACGCACCCGTCCGCAGCACCGCAACCTACGCAGGCTGGAGATGAGAAACTTAACCAGACGCTGGCAGGCATGAATGCGCGGTTTAAGAATGTTGAGATGGAGCTTTTTGAATGGCCTAGTGAGTTACATGCGAAACTTGGAAAAATGACGAAACTTGCAATTGTGACTCGGCCTGTTCAGAAGATTGAAGGCAAGCTGCCGTTGCTTATTAATTTGCATGGTGGAGGACAGCGTTGGTGGGACAAGAATTTTCAACAGCAGCTTGACATTTCGGCTGAGATGGGGATGAAGCGGGGGTATGATTTGGCGGAGCTTGCGGGCAAGGGGCTGATTGTGCTCGATCCTAACACGGCGGAACGTTGGGTTGCGGATTCCCTCGATACCATGCTTGATTATGTGTTGGAAACCTTCCCAGAGATTGATAAGGATCGTGTGTATGTGATGGGCTACAGCGCAGGGGGTGGCGCGACTTGGAGATGGATCAATCAATCGGCGGATCGTTTTGCTGCGGCAGCACCTACTGGTTTTACAGGTGGCAGTGCTAAGGACGATGTGAAGAAGCTTGCCAAGTTGCCGATTTGGGGCATGGCGGGCGGCGATGATGGCAAGAACCCCGCTGGAATTAGAAAAATGGTTAAGCGATTGAACGCGGCGGGAAATATGAACGTGAAGCATACGGAGTTTGAAGGGGCAGATCATCGCTCGGGAAGCAAAGCAGTGTTTAGTACAGTGGAACTAGTGGATTGGATGCTAGGGTTTAAGCGACATAAACAATAGAGAATAATTATGAGTATTTTTAAAACAAGCGGGTTAAGCCGCAAGACGATAAATAAACTGCTAGCGTTTATAGGAATACTTATGTTTGGCGTTAATGTGCATGCTGTTCAAGCCTCCGAAGCGGAACTTGCTGAGACGCTAGCGGGGATTAATGCGGGGCTTTCGAATGTTGAGCTGGAGCTTTTTGAGTGGCCTAGTGACTTACATAATCAACTTGGAAAAATAGATAAATTTGCTTTTGTGACGCGGCCTAGACAAAGTTCGGGGAAGCTGCCGTTGATTATTTCTTTGCATGGTGGAGGAGAGAGTTTTCAAAACTTGAATTTGGAAACGCAGCTTGGGATGGATGTGCCGCGGGGCTGGAATTTGGCGGAGCTTGTGGATAAGGAAGTCATGTTTCTTGATCCTAGCATTCACGAAGGCTGGGAGCCGGACACCCTTGATAAGATGCTTGATTATGTGTTGGAAAATTTTTCTGATATTGATAAGCATCGTGTGTATGTGATGGGCTACAGCAGAGGCGGGGGCGGTACTTATGATTGGATCCGTCAATCGGGGGATCGTTTTGCGGCGGCGGCTCCTACGGGCTTTAGTTCGTATAGAGAAACCCACGATTTGACGATGCTTGAGAATTTACCGATTTGGACGGCGGTAGGCAGCGCTGATAATGACAGTGCCCAGCGTGCGACAAAAGTGAAAGCTTTTGCGGACCATTTGGAGGCATTGGGGAATGAGAATGTAGATTATAGGTCCTATTCAGGGGCGGGTCATAATGCGGGGGGCCAAGAAGTGTATAGTGCCGTGGAGTTGGTGGATTTTATGCTAGAGTTTACTCTTTCACACCAACCGGAAGACTGGGTTACAGCAGATCAGATAGACTGGTTTTGGCAGGAAGGCGGAGAGCCTACCTTCCCCAACGAAGCATATGGTCCTGAGGTTTTAGTAGATCCCGACAAATTGCCTTCGGGTGTCTCAAACGTAGGTGATAATCAGTTATTTGATGTTTGGGTTCCAGATGGCGTTGGCCCCTTCCCTGTATATGTTTATGCTCATGGTGGAGGTTTTACCGGCGGGAGTAAAAGGAGAATGGTTCTTTCGGGACCGCTACTTCAAAATGATAATGTGGTTTATGTTGATACAAACTATCGCTTACACGGTGGAACCTCTGAAGGCATAACTGACGCGATAAATGATGTGGTTGCCCTGCTAGAGTTCCTTAAAACAAATAAAGAAAAGTACAAAATTAACCCTGATCAGATATTTTTAGGGGGCGGCTCTGCTGGCGGCATAATAATGAATGATATTACGTATAAGCAAAAAGTAGCTGGTATCAAGGGGTTATGGCAGTGGAATTTATACCGAAACGAAGGCCAGAGCGTGAACCTGCAAGATCAGGAACTTCTTGCAAACGTTGCTATACCTGTTGTCCATGGCCATCCCGATCTTTACCCAAACGACAACTCCCATAGTGCCCTGGACGCTTTTGATCATGCTAGCGCTAATTGGCAGGCCGGAAGCCGAGGGACATTTTTTAAAGCAATAAAAGAACATCCATCAGCAATTGGTTACGAAGACCCGTATGATCAAATTGAGCAAGTATGGATAGATGGCCACTGGGAATTAGATTCAAGAGATGGTACTGATACTGGCGTAAGAATGCCGAACTTGGCAGAATGGATCTACAAAGTAGTCGAAAGCAACAATGAGGGAGAGATACCTGATGCAGGTCAAATAAACTTTGGCTCAATCGACTATCTGGTGTCAGAAAATGAAGATTCAGTACTCATCACTGTCACTCGAACTGATGGTGAATATGGTGAGCTAAAGGTTGACTATTCATTACAGGACGGAACTGCAACAGCAACATCAGATTATGAATATCAAGCAGGCACTTTAACTTTTACTGATGGTGAGATATCAAAACAAATCATCATTAATATTGTTGATGATTCAACTTATGAAGGCGATGAAACCTTTAACATTAGCTTATCGAATCTAGTGGGTGATGCGACACTTGGAAATCCATCCACAGCAACTGTCACCATCATTGATATTGACGCGGTACCGCCAGCAGGTATTTTACAGTTTAGCGGTGAAAGTTATTCCGTTAATGAAAGTGCTGGCAGTGTAACCATCACGGTTCAACGAATCGATGGTGATTATGGGGATGTAAGTGTGGATTATGCCGTGGCCAATGGCAGCGGGATCAACGGCAATGATTACTCAGTGACTGATGGCACCCTTTATTTCAGTAACGGCGAAATGAGTCAAACCATTAACATCGATATCACTGATGATACCTTAGATGAAAATACTGAAACTTTTAGTGTGATTTTATCTAATCCAATAAGTGCCACATTAGGCAACAATCAAACGGCAAATGTTTCCATTATTGATAATGATGTTCCAGCGAGTAATGACGATGACTCGAATTCATCCAGTGGTGGCTCGTTCGATTATTGGTTAATGATAGCTATGCTCTTGATTGTTCGTCGTCGCATGTTAGGTGTCTGAATAATCCGGAGATCGGGTGTAGTACCAAGTGAATTAATTCTCCGATCATTTTCGCTGGCTAAAATGAATAACTACTGCGTTATAAAATTTATAGGTAGAACAACTACCTATAAAATTTCAAGCTTGGTATTTATGCATTTTTTTTCACCGAAAAATAGGTCACATACTTAATTCAATTGGTATAAAAGGCTTAGAGGCACAGGTTCATAGTTCCAGACTAAACCTAAGCACTTACATCCATGTAGACGAGGCATTGATTGAAGACGACTCCATGGATGGTGGAGTTACGATGATACGGATATCGGAGGTAGAGTGCTGTCAGGAACAAACGCCGAGAGCGACTCAGGAGACAAAGCCGAGAATGGTTATTCACGACAACTGCGTCGCCGATATTTGCTCCTGCATTATTATACTTACGTGCGTCCTAGCACTAATTCGTTGTTCTAATGAGCCACATCCCTATGGCAACCTTGTCAAAATCAATAAAGACAGTGTGCTCCTGTACTGTCACCTACCCTACATCCATGTAGGGAAACGCAATATATAAGCCTTTACTTTTTATTAGGTACTCGGCCTTAGGGGCTTTAAGTTGGCCGATTAATTAATCCGTTTGGTATAAAAACGATGAACAGATAGTATTATTAAGAACATTATTACAAATACTCCCATAGAACCTCCGCTTGAGCTATCACTAGAACTATTATCAGAACATTCACCTGCATTACAGCTTGCATCAACACTTTTTACGTTAATCGTCATCGATGCATCACTTGACGCACCATATAAATCAGTGGCTCTAACAATGAAACTATTTTCGCCTGTATCTGATGTTTGTGCAGAGCCAGATAAGCTACCGTCACTAGCTACAGATAACCAGTCGGGGCCTGAAACCTTACTGAAAGCAATAACATTGCTGGTATCACTTGCTTGATCCCCGATATTGCCACTGTATGTCTGGGTTGCTGTGGCGTCTGCTGCAACAAAAGACGCCGAATTCCAAACCGGTGGGGGGTTGGCTAGCACGTTAATAGTCATCGATGCATCACTTGCCGCACCATCTAAACCAGAGGCCCTGACAATGAAACTATTTGCGCCGGTGTCCAACTCTGCCGGAGAACCAAACAAGCTACCGTCACTATTTACAGATAACCAGTCGGGGCCTGAAACTTTACTGAAAGTATTATCATCTCTTTCATCGCTTGCTTGATCTGAGATATTGCCACTGTATGTCTCGGTTGCTGTGGCGTCTGTTGCAACAAAAGACGCCGCAATCCAAAACGATGAGGGGGTGGCTAGTACGTTAATCGTCATCAAAACATCACTTGACCCACTATTAAAATCAGAGGCTCTAATCGTAAAGACATTTGAGCCGATGTCTGATGTTGCCGGCATACCACTTAATATACCGTTACCACTAACCACTAACCAAGCAGGGCCAGAAACTTTACTATAAGTGATAACATCGTCTTCATTATCACTTACTTCACTTCCAATATCGCCACTGTATGTCACATTTTCTGACCCGTCTGCTACAGAAAAAGAGGTCGAGTTCCAAACAGGAGGTGTATTGTCTATCCCTTCATATTGAATAATAAGTTTAGGTGAAACACTGCCTTCTTTACTGAGATATTTCAATCCATTCACTTGACTTGTGGTACTCAAACCAAACGAATAAGTGCCATCGCCGTTAATGGCGCTGAGCACGTTAAAATCAACAGGTGAATCTGCAAGGATTGATGAAACCGTGTCTAACTCTTGTCCCCATACTAATGTATCGTTATCCGAGTTTAAGCTTGATTCATCCCAACTACCTGTTACCAAATAGACTGAAGTATCCGGAATATCTGTGCTATTAGCGGTTAGTCTCAAGGTCGCTGAATTTACCGTGCGAGTGCCTATACCCGACACGTCAAATTTCAAATAAGCTAGGTATCCAGCACCTTGGATGCGCATTGTGCCATCAGATCCGTAGTTAGCTGTGCCATTACTGCCATTAACAAATGTATCGTGTACTGGTGCCAGCATTAGCCCATTGGCTAGCGTACCTGACGTAGAAAATGTCCAGACATCTCCTGTAATAATACTGCTGTCAGCTAAAATAGTATCGACGCGCCAATAATAAGTTTCTTCAAAGTTTAGGGTGAAATCTTGCCCGGCAACAAGGATATTTTTATCTGGGTTGCTTCGTGTTGCAATCAAACTCAAACTACCAATGTCAGTGCCAAAATACACTTTCACCTCATCTGCTTCATAACCCGGTAAATACATCAAATCACGAGTTAACGGCTGATTTACAGCACCATCGCCAGGAATAGGTGTTGATGCTTGCGGTGCTTGATAACCAGCAATCCAATATTCATCACTACCGTACTCGTAAGCCCCTATATCCGGCGCTGCGCCTAAATAACCATCGGTGATGCCAGGAATAATCAAGCCGGCATCTATCATTGGACTACCCGCTTTTGGTCGAAAATCGAGATTTTCGGGGTCAACCAGCATATTTTCTACCAAGCCAGACTCGAGGTAGCCGTTCCAATTGTGGTTGTGGGTACCCGGAATCGGGTACTCATCCACATGTCCTGTACGTTCACCGGCAATACTATCGGCCAGATTATTCTGAGTGATGCTGTTGTCATTACCTCCATAATTGATATTGGAGACAACAATAATATCGTTTTTGAACAAGCCTATTTCTATGGGCTGACTGATATTTTTACCAATGTCCCTGACACTATTAAAGGCGGTATTATTGTAAGTGGATTGGCGATCCCCTTTCACCTGGAAACCACCGCGCATGCCCATAGAGACTGAGTGACGATTGACCCCATCAAAATTAGCGGGTTGACCATCCCAACGAGCACCATACATAGGGGTTCTTAAAAACCAGTTATGCTTACGAATCGTTTGCTGGGTGGAATCACCGGCTACTTGTAAACCCGAGCCGTCATCAACCTGCAAAAGTCCCCAGTGATTTAACCGGTTGTAACTTTGATCGCGCAAACTTGCATCAAAGCCCGCGCCCGTTGATTTAAATGGGCTACGCATGCCACTATACCTGACGGTATTTCTAACGTATTTAGGTGCAAATTCTATCAGCGCGTTATTGCCAAACCCCCACATAGAAATATACTGAAATAAATTGTTAATAAATTGCCCTTCTAAGGCAACATTTGTTCCTAGCACTATACCCATTTCTGAGTGTTCAAAGATATTGTTTTGAAAAAGGAAGTGGTCGCCTGAGGTAAGTACACTACCGTAATCGTCCATAGCATATTCACTTCTATCGGCATATAGGCCTAAGATACGTTTCGTTGCATCCGGATAGGAAAAGTGGCTATCTTGTATGCTTAGGTTGTCACCACTTAGTTGGAAAGTGCCCGCAAAGAAATTAAGGCCTTTTATCGTTACATGTTTGCCAGCACCAACGAGGTGATGCGTTTTTACTCGTCCATGAACATTTAGGCTGGAAGGGTTTTGATTATTTTCAGGCCATAAATAAAGGGTTTTGCTCTCTGGTAGGTAATACCATTCACCAGCCTTATCTAGGGCTTCTAAATGCTCAATAATGAAATATTTATGTTGAACGGCGTGACCTTTCTTTTTGCCTGGCCCGGTATATCCGGCGTGAGTTAAAATATTGGTGTTGGCAGCGTGCGTCTCAATAAGTCGTTCTTGGTTGCCATCGCCGCCTTGTCTGAGAAAAGAATATATTAAGGTGCCACCAGCAAAACTTTTTCCGGTAGCAGCAAGGTCAAAATGGGGGTCATCATTAGTACCTGGGTTGTTTTCTGTCTGATTATAACCCAAACCTATTTCACCAAGATCGCCTATGGTACCTGGAGCATCGGCATTAGCCCATGTACTCGGCTTATGCCACCAGCTGCCTTCAACGGCAAGATAGCCACTTGCTTCTCCTTGCTCATAGCCATCTTGTTGCCACTCTATAGGGTCGGTTGGATGGGTATTAGCATTGGGCCAACGGGCAGGGATTTGTATTTTTTTATCAACAAAGAGTTGCCAAGTATCTTCTGTTAGTGTGGTTTTATAAATGTTGGATGTGCCAGGAAACTCTGTTGTTGCTAGTGTCCAAGTACCTCCGCCAAGCTCAGTGATTGTTTTAGTGCCATCAAATTGTACTTGTTCATCTTGATAAGCGCTAATGGTAATAGGCGCTTGTGCGGTGCCGGTTAGCCCGCTAATATCGATGGTTTGTGTGTAGGTACCACCACGCAGATAAATATTATCTCCTGCTGTAGCAAGCTCGGTGGCTTTCGATATGCTAAGAAATGGTGATTCAATGGTGCCAGAATTGGTATCGAGTCCATCGCTGGCGACAAAATAATCGGCTGCCTGTAGCCCCATATGTGTTGTTAGACAGGCAATACTAAATATAATACTAAGATTCTTCATAACGTCTTCTATTTATTAAATTATTATTAAAACATCAAAAAAAACAGTGTCAGAAAACAACACATAAATCCAAAAACCAAGCTATAGCGAGTAAACATCTTGTTTATTAACATTGTGGACCGCTCCAGACAGCCACCTATAGATTTGTTTCAGGCACGATGGAAATGGTGCTGTACTTTCTAGCAAACTGCTCAGCCTCGGCCATGGTTTTAATAACAGGTAAACCATTGGGCATCCAATCACTGCCCGGATACCAGTATTCGCCATTAATATCATATGCACCTCGATAGCTGCTAAGTTGTAATACTCCTGCCTCTGCTAGTGCTTTGCTTTGCTTAACACCACCATTAATATTTGCATTCGCTTTAGGCATTAAATTCAGGTTATTTAAATCGCTGTTAACAAATATACTGTTATCAAAACCAGTGATATTACCCTGCATGGCGCCTCTATCGACAATAGGGATTAACCAGCTCTTCGCACGTTCAGGGTGAAGCAAGCCTTTTCGCCCTTGTGCCAATTGCTTGATCCTTTCTCGTGGTCCAATTCGATCGACGAATTGTGCGAAGAGGTTGTTCAACACATTCCAGTCTTCAATCGGTGGAAAATCAAGCTCCTGACTGCCTTTAATATTGGAGTGATCCATCACATTTCGGATAATTTCATTAGGTTCAAGATTGTGGATTGCGGTATTATTATAAATACTGAAATTTTCATAACCCTCTACGCTCATACCTCTTTTAGAAGACCAGAACACATTGTGGTGTAACGCCAAATCTTTACCGGCCAAATCTAATCGATAGGCGTACATAACATTGTGCATCCAGTTATGGTGAACTTGCGCATTGCCTTGCGATCTAGAAGGCATATAAAAGCCAGAAACATCGGTATTATATTTGCCGCCATTAAAAATATGGTTATAGGATACTTCCGAGTAAGGTGCTTTCTCTTTACCTAGGTCATACCAAGATTTTAGGTATATTGAGTCAGAGCCGTTATTAAAAAAGGTATTACGAGTGATATTGTAGTACCCAGTATTTTCGATAAGTAATGCCCTACTTTCAAAATTAGCATGGCGGTTGTTTTCCATAAAAACCGAATTTTTCACCGTTAGATCGCTGCCTCTTAACTTCAATGCTGAATTTTGTGCGCCAGCAAATAGGCAGCGATCAAAGTTTATATTTGTACCGGCAAAATAAAGCGGCTTATCGGCACCTTTTTTAACATGCATTCGATCTTTAAATAACAACTCAGCACCAATATATTTAAACTGACTGTTCCTAAAGGTTATATTGCGATTATTTTCTGATGGCAATTGAATAGAAGTAGCTAAAAAATCTATCCCTTCAATCGTCAAATCAGAAATGGTTTGCTGCTCTGAAAAAGTGTAATCGGTGGTCTTATAAAACAGTTTAGACAGATCAGGTGCTTGTCCATCAGCAGTTTTAGGAGGATAAAAATACAAAGTATTGTCTTTAACAAACCATTCACCGGGCGCATCTAGCAAGTCTAACGAGCCAGCAAGAAAAAATAACGTTCTGTTCGGATGAATGATGTGATCTTTATTGTTAAACTTTTTATGTTTTAGCGCTTCCACTGAGCCCTTGCGCCCATCTTCGCCGGTGAATTTGCTACTATAAAATTTCTTATCATCCCAAAGTAACGCATCATCTTTAATCGATTTAATCGCGCGACTATAGCTACTATTACCTTTAGCATAACGAATAAAAATTTGTGCATTAGTTAAATTTTTATTTGCAAATTGCGCTAATTCATCAGATTTAACCACACCTGGGCCAGTGCCATCTTTGACTGTTGCCCATTTTTTCTCATGAATTCTGTTTTCTTGCCAACTGGCATTAGGCCATCTTGCCCAAGTCATCGGCATACCTTGATAGAACAGTTGCTTGAGCTCGTCCTTAATTTGAGGGTTAATCTCAGTCTTGTATATGTTCCCCTTATAAAGCTCAAACTGAGCATTGAGCGGTTCAATGCCACTAAAAACAACTTTTCTCGGATTTTTCGCCTTGATGGTAATGCCCGACTTAAGCTTGAGCGTGCCAGTATAAATACCATCAAGCACAACTAAGTTATCGCCAGCTTCCATCTTATTAATACCTTGTTGCACAGATTGTAGCGCCTGCAACTCAGAAGTACCGCTGTTACTATTATCACCCAATGGTGAGACATAATAGGTTTGCGCAAACACTTGTCCATTAGGTATTAGTGTACAAATTGCTATTAAACAACACTGAGACACTAGCTGTCTGATGCTAAAATATGGTTTCATTATTTTCGTTTCGTATTTCATAAGTTTTTTTTATTTAAGTAAAGTTACAAGCATTATTTTTCCAGCCCTGTAACAGCTAGTTAATGCAATAATTCATTAATCAAACTCACTTATTAACTCTGCTTCAGTATAAGGGCCTTTGCGGTCTTTGGTTTGCGCGTCGACTTTATAAACTTCAGTAATAGTAAGTAAGCTGCCTTTATTGCCCCAACTATTGCGTAAGTAAGCCATTAAGGCGGTCATTTCTGCAAGTGAAACACCAAAGCTATCCTTAATGCCTGGCATAGCAATACCGGGATCATACAATTTTCCTTTAACATGAACTGGCCCTGTCAGGCCGTTTAACAGTAGAGCCGCAAGCCGCTCAGGCGAACCGGTAACCCATTCACTTTCTGCGAGTGGTGGGCCAGCAAAAGCAATACCTTCACCATTTGTGCCATGACAACCATTACAAGCACCTTTAGATTTATAAATTTTCATACCACGTTTATAAATATCAAGGTCTGTCCCTGTTAAGTGGGTTTTCATTGCTTTTACTTTCTTAGGCTTTTTCGCAAATAAGGTCTTCATTTTTTCTTGAGTTTTAATATCAGTTAAACTTGCGATAAATGCTTGCTCTTTTCCTTCTAAGCCGCTTAAAGCAATAGCATTGGTCATCGGCTGTTTTTGCCATTTTGCCGCTAAACTAGCTAAAAGTGGTAACGAGTCTTGCGTTTGATATAAAGGTAAAGCAGCAATAAGTTCAGCGGCAATCTCATAAGAATGACTTTCTAATAAGCCGTTACGCTTGATAGCTGTAAGCAGTGTTTGCTGAGCTTGTGAGCTAAGCATTTCACCGTGGCGGATCGCATGCACTTTTACTTTATTTGATGGGTCTTTAATAAGTTGAGCTAAGAGATTAACCGAAATGGCATCAAGGCCTTCTAAGGACCATAAAGCGCCGAGTTGCATATAATCTTTATCGGCGCTTAACGCGAGTTGCTCTAAAGCAGTAATAATGCTTTTATCTTGGCGTTCAATCAATAATCGTCTTGCGGTATCACGATAGAAACCGTTTTCATCATTAAGGGTTTCAACTAGCGCTTTTGATGAAAGTTCGCTGAGATCACGTATCGGGGTTAAGCTTGATCCTTGTTGACGTACTCGATAGATACGCCCCATATGAACCCCTTCATCTAATTTTTTATTTAGAATATATTCCGACAGATAGCGGGTTAAATAGGTTCTGTCTTGGATTATGCCCCGATACATATCGACAATAAACAGACTACCGTCTGGCGCTGTGTGAGTATTAACCGGTCTAAAGCGTTCATCTTGAGAAGTTAACAGTTCAGTTTTATGATAAAAAGGCTTACCCGTTACTTGACCATCACTATCGCTTAGACGAATGGCGCTAACCAGATGTCCGGCAGGCTCAGGAAATATCGCTTGTCCATATAATGCCTGTAAGGCTGTACCTCTAAATATCACCGGCCCACTAGCAGCATCAGCCGTCATCATAGTGTTATTTTCATCAAGCTTTCCAGTATAGTAAGCGCGGTTAATACCTGGAGTTTCTCGACTTGGGTATACCTCACGACCAGAAACATTACTTTGAATTTTCTCTTTTATGATGAAGTTTTTATTTCTCGCGGCGATATTTGGGCGGTAGTTATCCGTCATCATCGGGAATGAGTTTCGGTTGTAAAATAAGCGGCCATAGTCATCGGTACTAATGCCCCATTGACCACGATAATCGGTTTTACTTAAGGCAATTTTCCAATATTTGTTACGATAAAGTTCTTTAGCGTGAATAGGAAGTTCTTGTGATAGCGGATATACCCGATAGCGCTTATCACTTTCAGCGTTATATAACCAGTTATCAGGCCCAAGCACTAAGCCATTGGTTTTATGTTCAACGTTACCACCTTGGGCAAAAGTTGGGTCAACCATCACCACCTTGCCAGCTTTATCATTTACATTCGGCGCGAAATATAACGACTCATTATCAGCAAACAATATGCCGCCTTTAACATGGGCAATAGTGCGTGGTAAAACGATGTTATTAAGAAATACGGTACGCTTATCGGCAATGTTATCGCCATCAGTATCTTCAACAATAACGATATTGCCCTCGGGATTTGTTTGCCCAGTACCAGCCACATCCAGCATAAAATTGGTCATTTCGGCAACCCAGGCACGACCTTTTGCATCAAAGCTGATTAAGACAGGATCTTGTACCAGAGGCTCTGCCGCAAAAGTTTCAATGGTTAAACCTTTTTGAATATTAAAGGATTTTAGCGCATCTGCCGGTGATAGAGGATCCGATGTTGGGCCGTTGATCCAATCAGCATAACCAGCGCCATGAACATGCTCTCCATCAGAGTTTTCGTCTTCATGATGTTGACAAGCGCCAAGCAAAAAAATACATAAAAGAAGTGAAAACCATTTAACTTTAGTCATTAATATAAGATCCTTGGGATAATGTTATCGTTGCCGCTATCGAGGTTACCTCTCCCTTCTCCAGCGGCAAGTGCTCGCGTCCTGGCCATACGCAATTTTGCATGCTTTTATTGTTGCGCAAAATCCATTTGTTAACTGGCTTATCTTGAGCTGCACAGCTTACTTTTAAGTTAGGAAGTCCACTATCGGCACTATATTGGAAGGTTAACGATGCGCCGGCTTCAAGGTGATCTTTAGTCGCTTTTATGCTCTTGCCATCACTTTCAAAACTAAGATCTCGGGTATTAATCAGACGTGCTGAAAAACCGCCGTATCCTTTGCTATTTTGAACACCCGCAATAGATACGCCATCGACTAAAGCAGTTAAATCAACAGTAAAACTAATGTTCTGCTCACCGTTATTGCTATCTGACACCTTAATACGCATATACTCAGCGATGATTGCTTCTTTGGTTTTGCCTGTTAACCAATTTACTTTAATCTCTAAAGTATTTGATTTAGGCTCGAAAACAACTGATTTAATTTGCCAAGTGATATCCTTTAATTTCCAACCATCAGCAACTTTTTTATCATGAGCAAAAATCTCACTCCACCCCCAATATAATCCACGGTGATGCAGATGGTCACTAGGGGCATCCAAAGTGAGCTCAGTAACACCATCGGGTGCCATTAACGGATGAATATAATGATTACGCCCTGCCTCTTTCAGTGGTCCGGTACTGCCGTCGGTACGATAAAAGAAAATTTTACGATTATCTTCTAAAATCCACACGCCATCCGTTTGTTTTTCCATGTGAATAGCGGAAAATACTGTCGGACAAACAAGTACTAAAACTAATATCATTATCTTGCTTAGCTTGAGCTGTTTGTTTAGCTGAATCAATTTCTTTAGCATGTTGAATTTCTCAAATCACTTTACATTTATTTTAAATACGTGCGAGCTGCTGCCATATCCTTGGTTAGCATTGATACCTGTGGCGACATACATATAAGTAGGTTGACCATTCTCAATTAATAACTGAGGTCTTTCTAATTGGCCTTTATCGCTACCACGATAAACGTTAGCACCCGCCAATGCCTCTTTGCCGGTATAGCTTACTAAAGATTCAAAAGATCTTTGGGTATCTTCTGCTGAAAATGAAAAACCATCTTGTGATGTCCAAAGCAAGCCACCTTCTTTATCACCTAAAGTGCCAACAATATCGCGACTGATGATATGCATGCTGCCATTATAAGAAAATGCATAGGCATCTTCTAATTCCATTTCTTTTGAGGTTAAACGCTCAGGATGAATGGTATAAGGCCCCTCTATTGATTTTGCCGTTGCTACGCCATAACCAAACTCTCGGTTTTTAAAATCATTAAGATCTTTTTTCGGATCAGGGATAGCCGATTTAAAATAAAGGACATATTCGCCGTTATGTTTTACTAACGTCGGATTCGCCACGCCTCTAACTGAGGTATGGTTCCAAATTTTACTATCTGAAGGTTTACGCAAAATAGTGCCATCTGCCTCGGCACCTTTTGCTGGTCGCCACTGATCATTAAGATCATCAGAGACATACATAATAATGCGCTGTTTACCACGGTCGTCGTTTTCGTTAACGATAAAGGTCAATACATATTGGTCATCTATAAACTGAATAGTTGGATTATGAGGCGCGTTAAAATTATCGTTTTGATCGGTAACAGCCATACGAACAAATTCAAAAGGCCCTGCTGGTGTATCGCCAACATAATGAGCTATTTCTGACGTGCTAAAATAACCGCGAAAACTCATGGTCTTCTTTTTTGGCTGCGGCCACTCGGCAACATAAAGATGTACCCTGCCATCTCTGCCCAATACCGGCGAAGTGCCCCAGACATGTGTATCTTTTTTCTGAACAGCAAGACCGACATACTCATACGCTAGCTGTAATGGCTTAGATTCAGGTTTCAGTTCAGCCTTTACTTTTTCTGACATGGCATTGTCTGACTCAACACAGCCGCTTGTACCTACGATTGCTGCACTGATGATAGCAAAATTTAAAAGTTTACCTAGTTGCATAAGACTCTTCTTTATTTTTTATTCTTCGTTGAAGTTATTGTGTGAAAGGTTAACAAATCACACTAAGTAACCAAATAGTTATTTATTAAATACTATCCCATTATTCACCTGCAAGCAAGTAACTCAATCAAGAAATAAATGGCTAATGGAAGCAGGAGAAAATCAGTGAGTAAATTGACAATCGAGAGTAGCACTAAACTATAACTGCTCTGCGTCTGCGACTAACCTTTCGGTAAATTTAAATTTCATCTGCAACCAATTCTCCACTGCCTTTTTTATAAGAAATCAAAGCATTAGGTTGAATTTTCGACTTTGATAATATCTTCGTAATAAACCGTGCCATCAACACCATGGTGGCGCATGGTTACGGTGGGAACACCTTCTATACGGTCAACAACACCTGACAAAAATCCACCTTTAATTCGCAAAAAATTATGCATGCTCGATTTCTCTTTCTGGCTAAATCCTTGAGCATGTGCATCAGCAGTAGGACCACAAGAGAATTCTTTCAAACCAGTGGCGGGGTCAACCGACGCATATTGCCAGTGGCGATCACCTACTACAGTAAACATATTTTTTTGTTGACTGATGAATGTGCGAATTTCATCTCCTTCATGTTTAAAGGCTAAATTAGCGTGGTTATCATTTTTCCCTTTTTTTCTATCCGGACCGACAATGGGAGTTGGCGAGATCAATATTTTAAAGGTTGCATCAGACTGTTTTACCGTATCAAAAAACCATTGTTTCTGTGCTGTTCCCCAGATGGTTTTATCAGGACCGTCTTTCATATTGTTAGGGCTGCGAAAGTCTCGCCCTTCTACCAACCATATTTGCAGATCTTTGCCCCAACGGATTGTTCGATACGTTTTTTCACCCATCGGTACCTGCTCCTTAAAAAGCGCAAGACCTTGGTCCCAAGTTAAATCACCGTAGGTTTGTCCCGGCCAGGCATCATTTTTCAGCGTGTCGTGATCATCTTTCATAAAATAGCTGGCGGTGTGATTATGAAAATCCCGTTGGAATGGCATGGCATAGAGACGGCTCCATTTAAACCTTGCCAGTTCTAAGTTATCGGCATAGGGTGCCGGTTTGTCGTAATATTCGATATCACCGGTATGAACAAAAAAGTCGAGGCCGAGCTTTTGCATTTGCGGATAAATTTTGTGGCCATTTTGTTTGTCATCTCGACGTGGATAATCTTGTCCTGTGACTACAGCAAAGGTAACCTTTGATGCTGTTTGCGACTTTGCTGCAGTATGAAAGCTACCTAACACCTCAACTGTCGCAGTTTTACCTTCTAAAGGACGCCCTTCTACGACAACAGCATAATCAGTTCCAACGCCTAAAGATGAAAGAGTAAACTGATGGGTATAATCTAGTTGAGCATTGACTGGCTGCCAATTTGACCATACTTTCTCGCTTTTGCCATTGCTTAAATTCGAGTCATTGCTTGAAGTAGGCCAATAAGCGATACGCACCTCACCACTAACACCAGGCGTGGCACCTTCCATAATATTTAGGTTGTCAAAATGAAGGGATTTTTTCTTTTTTCTGTTTACATTATAAGGAAACGGCTTGCCATTGATATTTCGCTCAGCATTTTGTGTAAGACGAGTCCAAATTACCGCAGAGCTTGGGGTAACTTCACCAATTTTGATGCCATTAGCCATTTGTACATTTTGTTCAGCATTTGCCATTAGATTAAAGCAAAAGAAACTAGCTATTAATACAAAGGACATACTAAGATACTGTAAAATATTGCACTTCATAAATTAATTTCCTATCGATATTGATATGATCAGTCAGCCTAACTTATCTTTCATTAGACCTAAGGTAAAATCTAGTCGAAAGTTCAATAATGATAGCTGTTAAAGTAATTGGTCTGTGCAAATAACTTAAACATCTCTGACATAACTTATCAATTCAAAACCCAAACAATTACAAAACTTTACATTTAATAATACACGTAAAATTAAAAACACCTATCAATTTAAAAATGACTATCAATTTAAAAATGACTATAACCTGCAACAAACATACAACAAGTAAAGCCAGCCAATAAATTTTACAATCAAGATAAAAAAGCCATACAAGCAATACTTTTATATAAAAAAACCTAAAACATATTTTTAAGTAGCAAGAATAACGGGAGAGGCTTTGAATGGGCTTAAATTTTACTGTTGGGAAGATCTTCTTTTCAGCTAACTTATAATTATTATGAAATATTTATCACGATAAACTAAACAGGCAGCTGTACTAGTTTTTCCAAAAGAATATATTTTTCTTGTAAAACTATACTTATAAGCACAAATACTAGTAATATTACTTATAATAACCCCTTAGTTATTTAATCGTCATTATCTGTATTGAAAGGACCTATTTGTGAATAGTAAAACTTATTTATTCAAAAAATCAATAAACAGCATGCTTAAATTAATCGTTGATCTTACTGACGGAAAAAATGTTATGCCTAACGATATTGAATTGACTCGATTACTAGGTATTAGCCGAACAACGGTTAGAGCATGCGTTGAGCATCTATGTGATTCAGGTATTGTAACCAGAGATGGGGCAGATAAAGTTGTTTTACGCCAGCCTAATACGAAAGATTATTATGATATTGAAAATAAAAACTCCACCAAAGATGAGCAAATAGAAAAGTATTTTCTAAATTTGATCAACACTGGTCAATTATTACCCGGCGATAGATTTTCAGAACTAAGCCTAGCGAAAAATTCAGGTTGCACAACCATTACGGTTCGCGAATTTTTAATAAAATTTTCAAATTACGGTTTAATCGAAAAAATTCCTCGTGGCCGTTGGGTAATGGTTACCTTTGATGAAGAATTTGCCAGAGAGCTGATTTCATTTAGAGAAATGGTTGAAATGAAAGCTATTACTGAGCTATTAAAACTGCCTAAAGATCATTCTGTTTGGCCAGAACTAAAAGAGCTTCTTACTAAACATCAAGAAGTTAGGGCTGATATGGAGAATCGTTCCCAGGAGTTTCCTGATTTAGATAGAGCGCTTCATCTTATTATTCAAAGCTGTGCAAAAAACCGCTTTACTAAACAGTTTTTCGACATAGTATCATTTGTTTGCCACTATCATTACCAATGGGATAAAACAGGTGAGTTAGAACGATTTACCGTTGCCATTGATGAGCATATTGATTTATTAAATAATTTGATCACTCATAATAATGCTGGCGCTATTATGAGTATGGAAAAGCATTTAAACAGTGCTGAAACCACTCTGCTGCGCTGTGTTCATGGCTTGGAAAGCTAGTTTGTATAAACGAATTGAGTAAAAGGCAATTTTTAAAATTGCCTTTTTTATTTCTAATAAGCTACAAGCTTATATGTTGCTTAAATATTGACAAATGCTCATCTTTTCGATGACTTACTAAAATCATAGTACTGTGTTTTTGCTCGGCTAAATGCTCTATAAAATTCAGCACTCGATGCCTATTTAATTCGTCTAAACCTTGGGTTGGTTCATCTAAAATTAATAAATAGGGTGATTTAACCAAGGCTCTGGCGATAAGCGCAAGTCGTTGCTCACCATAACTCAAGTCTTTAAAGCTAGTGTATTGATGATCAAGTAAACCCACTTTGTTTAACCATTGTCGCGCGATATCAATTTGATAATGTTCTGGTTGCTTATAAAGGCCAATTGAATCATAGAAGCCTGAGGTCACCACGGTTAACAACTCCCCGTTTACTCGATATTGTCGGTGCAATTCCGAACTAACAATGCCCATGTGTTTTTTTAGATCCCAAATACTTTCGCCAGAGCCTCGCTTATGCCCAAGAACTTGAATGTCATTACTGTAACACTGGGTACAATCACCGGTAATCAATTGCATTAAGGTAGATTTTCCACTGCCGTTGGCGCCGGTTATCAAGGTATGTTGCAGAGGTTTAATAGCTACATTTAACCCAGAAAAAACGTTAGTACCGTTATAATGCACCTTTCCCTGCGTTAATTTAACTAAATAAGGATGCTGATAGTCTGATAATTGATTGCTAGATTTTGGCCAATCCAGCTCGTCAAGTGCAGGGGCTAATAAAGCATCTAACTGCAGTTTAGTATCAGAGCTGTTAAGGCTGCCGATAACATCAAGCTGTCCCCGCTCTATAAAGGCAACCTTATTACACCAGTCTGGGATATCTTGGCGGTTACTCAGCATCAAAAACACAGTAATCCCGCCAGCAGATAAACGCTTTAAAGCTGTAGATAAAGCTAAGCAAGAGTCTTCATCTAAGCTATCAAAAGGATTGTCACAAACTAAAAGCTCAGCGCCATTTAATATGGCTTGCAGAATAAGTAATTTGCGCCCTTCTCCAGTGCTTAATTGCCGATAACCACTGTCGAGACAATGTGATAAGCCTAGCTCACTAATAAGTGGATCTGTAAGTTTGTCTTCTGGGAGAAAATCTTTAGCCTTGGTGCCTACATCATTAATATCAAGGTAATCGGTGGCATCAATTTTAAGTTCATTTTCATAAATTTGTTGTTGTGTTTCAAATGACACTAGCGCCACTTTGTCAAAATGGGGTAATTGACACAACTTAGAAGTTGCATCAGTTAACTCACCCGTAAACAATTGGCTTAAATACTGTTTACCGGAGCCATTTCGCCCCAATACACACCACGCATCATTATGAGTGACCTGCCAATGATTGATACTTAGTTTAGGATGATGAAAATTCTTAATAGTTATCATAACTGCTTGATCATAGTTGCTAGGTAATAATTAATGGAATTGGTATAAATGCTTTGAAAAACTACAAAAAAATAGCGCTATAAAGCCAATTATAGCGCTAATTAATTTTCAATTACAACGATTGCACTAAAGCGATTGCATTAACGAGTTTTGATTTATATCGCCAATACTTTTCGCGCCAGTTAAGGTCATTGCTACTCGCATTTCCTGCTCATAAAGGTCAAGTAAGTTTTCAACGCCTGCTTGCCCTTGGGCTGCTAACGCATAGATATATGATCGACCTAACATGGCGCAATCTGCCCCTAAAGCAAGCATACGCACAACATCTAGCCCAGAACGAATACCAGAGTCTGCAAAAATTTTCAGGTCGTTTTTTACCGCATCAGCAATGGCTGGTAATGCTTTGGTTGATGACAATACACCGTCTAATTGACGTCCACCATGATTAGAAACAACAATACCATCAGCACCAAACCTCACTGCATCTTTTGCATCTTCAACATCAAGGATCCCTTTGATCACCATTGGGCCATCCCAGAACTCTCTGATCCACTCTAAATCTTTCCATGATATTGACGGGTCAAAATTATTACCTAACCAACCAATATAGTCTTCAAGATTTGTAGCTTCTCCACGATAAGCTGAAACATTTCCTAAATCGTGGGGTTTACCAAATACACCAACATCAAATGCCCATTTTGGATGTCGCATTGCCTGAAAAATGCGGCGAGCAGAAGAAAATGAGCCACTCATGCCAGAATGCATATCACGATAACGCGCTCCTGGAATAGGCATATCAACGGTAAAGATAAGTGTTTTAACCCCTGCAGCTTTTGCTCGTTCCAAGACGTTCTTCATAAAGCCTCGGTCTTTAAGCACATAAAGCTGAAACCACATAGGTCTTTGAATTTCTGGCGCCACTTCTTCTATAGGACAAACTGAAACAGTAGACATGGTAAACGGAATGCCTTTGTTTTCAGCTGCCTTTGCTGCTTGTACTTCCCCCCGCCTAGCATACATACCCGTTAAACCAACGGGAGACAGTGCGATAGGAAGGTTAAGTTTTTCACCAAATAGCTCTGTCGACAAGTCTAAACCGGTCATGTTATTTAACACACGCTGTTTTAGTGCAACATCAGCTAAATCATCAACATTACGTCGAAGTGTATGCTCATCATAAGATCCACCATCAATGTAATGAAACAAAAATGGTGGTAGGGTTTTCTTAGCAGCAGCACGGTAATCGCTAGGGGACGAAATAATCATTTTTACTTTTCCTAATGGTTCTACCAAGTCCAATAATTATTGGCTCATAATAATAAGAATTGGTATTACTAAGCTTTGTATCGCTCTACTTTTTGTTGTTGCTCTCCAAGTCCATCAATACCAAGGCGCATAACATCACCTTCTTTAAGGTACTTAGGCGGATTAAAACCTAAACCAACTCCAGGAGGTGTTCCGGTACTAATGATATCGCCCGGTTGTAAGCTCATAAACTGACTAATATAAGAAACTAGGAATGGTACTTTGTAAACCATCGTGCGTGTATTTCCATCTTGCACACGTTCGCCATTTAGCTCTAGCCAAATATCTAATTCATTAGAATCTGTTACTTCGTCTGTTGTTACCAGATAAGGACCAATTGGGCCAAAAGTATCGCATCCTTTGCCTTTACACCATTGACCTTCTTTTTCTATTTGAAATTCACGTTCAGACAAATCATTCACTACACAGTAACCGGCAACATGATCTAACGCATCAGCCTCAGATACGTATTTTGTTTCTTTACCTATAACAACACCAAGCTCTACTTCCCAATCAGATTTCTCTGACTTTGGCGGCATTAATACAGTATCGTTTGGACCAATGATTGATGACGTCGCTTTCATAAACAATACCGGCTCTGAAGGTACATCCATTCCGGACTCTGCAGCATGATCAGCGTAATTTAATCCAACACAAATGAACTTGCCTACCTTGGAAATAACTGCGCCTTTACGTAAGTTATTATCAAGCACAGGCAATGAGTTCAGATCAAGCGCAGCAATTTTTTCAGGGTTGCCGTTTGCAAAAAAATCTCCATCAATATCAGCAACATGAGCAGATAAATCGCGAATAACACCAGCATCATCTAAAATTGCAGGC
This sequence comes from Thalassotalea psychrophila, assembly GCF_031583595.1. Lineage (NCBI taxonomy): Bacteria > Pseudomonadati > Pseudomonadota > Gammaproteobacteria > Alteromonadales > Colwelliaceae > Thalassotalea > Thalassotalea psychrophila. Next base: position 456,776 of record NZ_CP134145.1, on the reverse strand, counting down.
TTTTCTTGACCTAAGTCACCTACTCGTAATAATTTCATTTTTTAATCCTATTTACAACGTCAATAATACTTCACATTTAATACTAAATTAGTCTCTCTAATTTAGTGTTACAGCGTAAAAACTTGTTCCATCAACAGCCATTTTTCATCACCTTTTGCCCAAGGTAATTGCTGCTGAAATGTCCACATTAGGTCTTCCCAGGCAACCACTTTAGGATTACTTTCATCGGCTGTTTGTTTATCTTCAAAAGAAAAGCTTGAGTTGACTTCCATGATCATAAATAAACGGTTACCAATGAGGTATATGTCTAATGATTCAATGCCTGAGCCTTTGATACTGGCAACTATCTCTGGCCAAATATGCTCTGCACTATGGTACTTTTTATATTCTGCAATTAAGTTTGGATCATCCTTTAGATCCAGAGCAAAACAATGTCGTTTGGTCATTTAACCTAGTACCTTAATTTGATTTAATTTGGTAAATGTTGCTGAGAACGTTTACCGTAAATCGCGATCACTACAAAACAAAGTAGCGGTAATATAAACGATGCTTTAGTTGCTGAAAAACTATTGAATACAACGTTCATATCAATAATTGTTGCCTGTGCCATTGGTAAGAATGTACCACCGACAATTGCCATAATAAGCCCAGCTGCGCCTAACTTAGCATCATCCCCAGTGCCGGTTAAAGCAATGCCATAAATGGTTGGGAACATTAGTGACATACAAGCAGAAATACCGACTAAGGCATACATGCCCATAATGCCTTCAAGGAAGATAGTAGCGCCAGTAAAGCACATACCACCTGCAGCAAGGACCATTAATAACTTACCTGGGTTGATGTACTTTAATAAAAACGTACAGACAAATCGGCTTAAACAAAAAATGATCATGGCATAAATATTAAACATTTGTGATTTAGCTTCTGCCGCTTGCTCACTCATGCCAAGTTTCATAAACACTTCAGTACCGTAATGAATGATGAAGGTCCAACACATTATTTGTGCGCCCACATAGAACATTTGCGCAACAACACCTTCACGATAATTTTGATTAGCCAGTAGGCGTTTGAAGGTTCCTTTAATATCTAAACTTGTAGATTTCTCTTCTGTGCGTGGCATTTTTTTAATCGCTATAATAACCAGCATTAAAATAACCACTGCACCAATTGCTAAATAAGGGTCGCGAATAACCGCTAAGTCGTTTGCCGTTATTAGCGATAACTGATCTACAGCACTTTGTGAGCCTTGCGCTGCTAACTCTCTGCGCTCAGCATCTGTTGCCGGGTTTAATTTTTGAATAATAAACTGCGTGGCGACAAACATACCAAGTAACGAACCTACCGGATTAAACGCTTGCGCCAAATTTAAACGTTGTGTTGCTGTAGCCGCCGGTCCCATAGACAATACATAAGGGTTAGCACTGGTTTCTAAAAATGATAAGCCACATGTCATCACAAAAAAGGCTAATAAAAATGCAGTAAATGATTGCGCGCCTGCCGCTGGGAGAAACAGCAAGGCGCCCAATGCATAAAAACCGAGCCCCATCATTAAACCTGCCTTATAGGAGAATTTTTTAATAAAAATAGCCGCAGGAATCGCCATAGCACCATAACCACCGTAGAAAGCCACCTGTACCCAAGTGCCTTCAGCCGCTGACATTTGCAAAACCTTTGAAAATGCCTTTACCAACGGGTTGGTAATATCATTTGCGAACCCCCAAAGAGGAAAACATAAGGTGATTAATATAAATGAGATTAAATACTTCTTTGGTACCACTTCAGTTGGAGTTGTATCAATAGTACTGTCTTGAATACTGCTAACTCCGTCGCTGCTTGGTATAGCTTGCTCTGTCATTATAAATCCTTATTTTTATTATTATTTTTATTTTGTATTAAACAACTAGTTATTCAGAGTGACAAAACCGCCATCAATAGGGAAATTGCTACCGGTGATAAATGCTGCTTCATCAGAACATAAATAGCTAATTAAAGCGGCTATTTCTTCCACTTTTCCCATACGGCCAATAGGCTGGCTTTTAGATAACTTGGCAAACACTTCCTCTTGATTGTCTGGGTAATTTTTCTCGATAAAATTATCGACAAACGGAGTATGCACACGACCTGGAGAGATGCAGTTACAACGGATACCGTCATTAATATAATCTCGGGCAACAGAGTAAGTCATGGTGAGCACTGCGCCTTTACTCATTGAATAGGCAAATCGGTCTTCTATGCCAACCGATGCTGCTATTGATGCCAGGTTTAGAATAACGCCAGACTTGCGCTCTTTCATTGAGCCTATAACTGCCGACATCATATTGTATGCACCTTTCACGTTCACATTATAAACACGGTCTAAATCGTCTTCGCTAGTATTCTCTAAATTTCCAACATGGGCAATGCCAGCATTGTTAATAAGAATATCAATGGCATTTTTCTTTAATATTGTGGCAATTACGTCTTTTACTTGAGTATTATTAGCGATGTCGCATTGGTAGCTACTAGCGTTGCCGCCAAATTCCTCAATCATTTTTTTTGTTGAATTGGCAGCATCAATATCTAGATCAACAATAATTATATATGCCCCCTGCTGAGCAAGTTTTATCGCTGTGCTTTGACCAATTCCGCTACCTGCACCAGTAATTAATGCATATTTTCCATCAAACTTATTACTCATCTAAAAACCTTTACTATTTAATTGCATAGAATTTTTGCGCCGTAGCAGCCCAAATATTTTCTTGTTGTTCTGTGCTTAATGACTTAACGAATGTCTCTACTTGTTTTGTCCAACTTGAATAATTTGAACTAAGGTAAACAACGGGCCAATCACTTCCCCACATTAATCGTTCAGCGCCAAAGCATAATAAAAGATGCTGCATATAAGGGCTGACTTTATCAAGTTCAGGATTAAGTCCGGCTTCAGTCACTAAACCTGATAATTTACAGTAAACTGATGGGTTACTCGCAATGCTAGCTATTCTTTCATACCACTGTGCCGTTAAGCCGCTCTCTATAGAAGGTTTGGCGCCGTGATCTATCACTACTTTAAGGTTTGGGTATCGCTTAAGTAAGATAGACAAAACATCTAAATGCTTAGGCAAAACCAAGGCATCAAAAGTTAATTCTTTAGCAATTAACATGTCAAAAACAGGTGCAAGCTCAGGCTTGAGTATCCAGTTAACATCGTCAATATCTTGCAACATTGGTCTTATTCCCTTAAAAAAAGGATTTTGACTAAAGCGTTGTAAATCGAGTAAGCCTTGCTCACTTTCCATATTTACCCAACCGACAACACCCGCGATAAAATCATTTTCAGCTGCGAGTTCTAACAAATATTCGGTTTCTGCAGCTGTTTCGGCCGCTTGAACTAATATGGTTTTACTAACCTTTGCATCACTTAATAATGGTTTAATATCGATTGGCTGAAAGTCTCTGTATAAGCTATCTAATTCTGGTGTTAGCCACTCATAATCACCTCGAGATACTTGCCAAAAATGTTGATGAGAATCTATACGCATAAATTTTTACTCTATTTAGCCGAAGGCACTGGCACATCAGTGGACAATAAACCTGAACTTTGTAGCGCTGACCAAAAATCGCTAGGGATATCATATTGCATTTGCGCAACCGTAGTTTCAACTCGGTTTGCTGAGCTTAACCCAGGAATTACACTGACCACACTTGGGTGAGCTAAAGGAAACTGTAGTGCGGCGGCAGCGAGAGGTACATTATACTCTTGGCAAATACTTTCAATTTTGGCGACTGTATTAATAATATCTTTACTCGCCGGTTCATAATTATAATGAGGGATAACACCTTCATGCTTAACGCCAGTGGCAAGAATACCTGAATTGTATGGTCCACCAAGCACAATAGAGCTATTTTCTTTCAAACAGCGTGGGAGAAAGCTTTCAATCGATTTTTGCTCTAATAAGGTGTAACGACCGGCAAGTAAGAAACAGTCAAAGTAACCGTGATCCATTGCCTGTTCACATACTTCATATTCATTAACGCCCAAACCGATAGCAGAGACCAAGCCTTGCGAGCGAAGCTCATCCATGGCTTTATAGCCACCTTCCATTGCTATTTTAAATAATCGTTCATGGTCATCACCATGTGTTACTCGGCCAATATCATGCATGTACAAAATATCAATTTTTGACAATCCGAGTCGTTGAATGCTGTGTTCAAATGAACGCATAATGCCGTCGTATGAGTAGTCATATTTTGGCTCAAAAGGCATTGGTGAACAAAAGCCATATTTGTCTTCGGCTTTGGCGCAAGGCTCTAATATTCGACCAACTTTGGTGGAAAGAACAAAATCATTGCTATCATATTCTCTTAAGGCATTGCCAACTCGACGTTCGCTTAAACCAAAGCCATAAAAAGGCGCGGTATCAAATTGATTCAGCCCAAGGTCAATGGCTTTTTTAATACTCAGCTGTGCTGCTTCATCAGCCATAGGACGGTATAAATTGCCAAATGTTGCTGCACCAAACCCTAACTCAGTTACCATTAAGTTAGTGTTTCCTATTTGTCTCTTTTTAAACATTTTTATTTCTCAATTATCTGACAGTAGGCAAACATGAAGGTCCAATCGCTTCAAACCTTTTATAGGTGATAATACACTCTTGGTGACCTAACTCTTCTGACTTAGTTTGCTTGCCAGCAGCAACCTGGGCAACTAAATCAAATATTTCATCGCCCACTTGAGCAATAGTAGCGTTACCAGTAATAACTTTACCTGCATTAATATCCATGTCTTCAGATAAATTTTCATACGTTTCAGGGTTTGCACACACTTTTATTACAGGTGATATAGCAGAGCCAACAACAGAGCCTCGGCCGGTAGTAAATAAAATAAGGTGAGAGCCAGATGCTATCATTTCCATAATTTCTGCATTGTCTGAGATATTAGGAAAACCAAATAACGGAGCGTCATCTGGTACAACATCCATTAAATACAGCCCCCCCTGTTTAGGGATATCGCCAGGTTTAATTAATCCATGAATTTTAGAACTACCCGATTTAGCGTAGGCGCCCATGGATTTCTCTTCTTGAGTTGTTAAGCCCCCTTCAGCATTACCTGGCGCAAAACTGCCGTAGCCCATTAAGGTGTAGTAGTTTTCAGCTTTCTCAACCGACTTCATAATTTCTTCACCAAGCTCTGGCGTTATTGCACGGTCAGCCATGATTTGTTCACAACCAATCAACTCGCCTGTTTCTTCAAAAATACATGCAGAGCCTTGCTCAATTAATCGGTCAAAACAATGTCCAACGGCAGGGTTTGCACCGATACCACTCGTGCCATCGGAGCCACCACAAATGGTACCAACGATTAATTCGCTTATATCCATGGCAACCATTTCACATTTTTGTGCTGCACTTACAAGGTCTTTAACTCTATCTAGTCCAGCTGCTATTGTACTTTTGGTACCGCCAGATTTTTGAATGACCAAGGTTTCAACAGGTCTATCACTGGCTGCTATTGTTTGTGACAACTGCTCTCGATTAAACCCTTCACAACCTAATGAAACAACCAATACGCCAGCAACATTCGGATGAGAACAAAGGTTTTCCATAATATTTAAGGAATACTCATTAGGGTAACACCCTGGAAAGCCGATTAATTGCACATCTTCTGATTCACTTTGATTTACAATTTCTCGTGCGACATGATGAGCGCATTCAACTAAATAGGTAACTAAAACTATATTACGAATACCTTTGCGACCATCTGCTCTTAAATATCCTTGCATTATTATTCTCCAGCTCGATTTTGACGAGTATGACTGGCGATATAGTCGCTTTTCATATTATGCATATGTATATGCTCACCAAACGCTATATTTTCAGTTGTTGAACCAATTGGAGCACCATACTTGATCACTTTATCACCTTGAATTAAGTCAAATCTGGCAATTTTATGACCCACATTAATGTCGGTCTGAATGGTCAGCACTCTTTCCTCTAAGCATACTTCAACACCAGTTTTTACCTGTTCACAACAGACAAAAACATTATCTTCCTTGCTTAATAAAACAAAACGCTGATCAATCATTTATTAAATAAACCTATAAGAATCATTTACCCAATTATTTATCGCCATAACAATAAAAGGCAAAAAATGAGGGCTTTTAAAACATAAATTTATTTAAACATTAACATCTATCAAGGTCAATACATTTTATGTATTTTTATATATAAAATATACACCAATAATTCTTTATGATGCAAAGTCACCCGATAAGGGCAAAATAATGAACTCAACTATAAATATATAGACAATGAAAAAAGAACATTTTTAAAGTATAAAAATAATAAAAGGACTTGCTTTGAGCAAGATTTCAAAGGTTGGAATTGCTTGTGTTAGTTGGTCATTGACAAGATAAGTGCAACAAATAAAAATAAAGATACCCCTTGCCAAAACTTAACTGGATTGCGCTGTAGAATAGGCTGTTTTTTATATTCTTCTACTGCGACTAAATTGGGTTTTGTTAAGTCTGCGGCTAATTCAGAGAAGGCCTGATACCTTGCCTTGGGATCAGCCTGTGTACATTGCTGCAGGCTTAGGTCAATCCAAAGCGGCAGTTCAGGTCTGAATTGCTTTATACTGCGATATTGCCACTGTTGGTAATTTGTTTGGGTAATTGTAGTATTTTGCATGGGCTTGTAGGGTAACTCTCCGCAAAGCATTTCATAACAAATAACTCCTAATGAAAATAAATCACTTACATTGGTAGCACTTAACTCTAACAATGTTTCTGGCGCAATATAATTTAAAGACCCTTGCGGTACAGTTTCAGTTAATGTGTCGTTATTCTCATCAAGAGAGGCGATAAGAGCAGTGCCATAATCGATCAATTTTACATGACCAAACTTGTCGATCATGATGTTGTCGGGCTTAAGATCTCGATGCACCAACTCTAAGCGTTTGAACATTCTTAATGCTGCAATTACTTGGTTAACAATCTCTCTTACCTCATTAATGCTTGGCTTGGGATTGTCATGCATCCATTCACTTAAGGTTTGGCCTTCAATATATTCGCACACATGATATAGGAAGCGGCTATCTTTTTGATCGCTTTTAACTCGCATAACATTACTATGGTTAATGCGTTCTCCTACCCAAGCTTCCCGCATAAATCCTTGTAAATAAACAGTGTCGTCGGCAAAGTTTTGCGATGGGACTTTTAATACTACCGGCGTAGATTCATCGTCATGCTCAGCTAAATATAAGTGCGAGCGAATACTGGCATGAATAACTTTAGCGATTTTGTAGCCATCAAGTTTGGTACCTACTTTAAGGGCAGGAGGAATTCTCCGACTCAATAAATTACGTTCAATTTCTTCAGTTTGTCGATTAGGAGTAGCGTGAATATATACCAAAAGACAACTAACATTATCATCACTGCCCTGATCAATTGCTTGTTCGACAATTTGCTTACTAAGCTGCTCAAGTTCCAGATTACTGGGGTGTTCAGGTAGACTAGCTAGTTGCTGTTTTAAATATTTAGCCGATACATAATCGTGTACACCATCACAGGTTAAGGCATAAATATCACCGTTTTGAATATCCACTTGATGAACATCAACTTGTAGCCTTGAATCGGCTCCAAGAGCACGGGTAAGTACAGCATTGTTCGCACCTTGTTTACGATTATGATCACAGGTTATTGTTTCTAATTGCTGGTTTTTATAAACACTCACCCGTGTATCACCCAGATGAAATAGATATCCGGTTGATGACTTAACTATTAATGCTGAAAAAGTAGTTAACCATTGCTGTGCCTGGCCACTTATCGAGTCGGTTTGAGAATACAGCCATTGATTCAAACTGGTTAATACTTTCGCTGCCGATTTTTGAGTAGACCAAGTTTGTGGGGTTGAATAATATTGTTCAATAAATTGAGTAACAGCAAGCTGTGCAGCTTCTGCCGCTTTGGTGGCACTTGATACACCATCGGCAATAGCAGCAACAGCTCCTTTGGATGACAGTTCACTAGCTTTGGGGATAAATGCTGCGAATGCATCCTGGTTTTCAGCTTTTTTTCCGGCACAAGAAAAACCACCAAAGTGCAGTTGCAATTGGCTATTTGCACTTTGGTTCTTCTCTATATCTCTTACTTCATTTGCCGACATTATATAGCTCTACTAATACTTAAGTAACATTAATAAGTTCAATCGTACCGTCTTCGCGTACTTCTGTCATCGAGCCTTTTGGCTCTTCCATAAACAACAAAGTAATAAAGCCAACTACAGCGGTTGCCGCAATAACTAAAAAGAATTGCTGATAACTGACCATTGATAATACCGTTAAATATACAACAGCACCAACGTTACCATATGCACCCGTCATACCGGCAATTTGACCTGTTAAGCGACGTTTAATTAATGGCACTGCAGCAAATACCGCACCTTCGCCAGCTTGTACGAAAAACGAACATGCCATTGCAGCTAATACCGCCAAGGCTAAAGGCCAGCTACTATCAATAGTCGACATGGTTAAGTAACCTGCAGCCAAACCAGCCGTTAATATAAGTAGCGTTTTTTTACGGCCAAACTTATCACTGATCCAGCCACCACCTGGACGAGACATTAAATTCATAAAGGCATAGAGTGATGCCAACAAACCGGCATACACCATATCTAATGAAAACACTTCAGCAAAAAATAATGGCAACATCGAGATAACAGCTAATTCTGAACCAAAGGTGGCAAAATATAAGATATTAAGTACAGCTACTTGTTTAAATTTATACTGATGAATTTCTGGAACTGGCTGTTTAAATACGTGACCATTTACTTTATAGGTTTGTTTTACTTCAAAAATAAATAACAGCACTAAACCAATATAAGCAATAATTGCACTTTGCTCTGCCAATAAACTTACGCCACTTGGCGAAAGCTTCCAAATAAGTAATGATAAAGCCCCATACATAGGTAACTTCATTAGCAGTAATAACCAAAAATCGCCTTTACTGGTAATTTCCATTGCACCGGTTTGCTTAGGTTTAAAATATGTTGAACCTTTTGGTGTATCTGACACATTAAAATACCAAATAACGCTGAATACCAAACTTAGTAAGCCAGACAAGCCAACGGCATAGCGCCAGCCATCATCGCCACCAAATAACAAAGCGATTGCAGGTAGTGACATGGCAGCAGCAGCTGAGCCAAAGTTACCCCAACCACCATAAATACCCTCTGCAGTGCCAAGTTCATTAACAGGAAACCATTCACTAACCATGCGGATACCGATCACAAAACCAGCACCTATAAAGCCAAGTAAAAAGCGAGCTATGGCGGCTTGTTCAAAATTACTGGCTGCAGCAAACATAAAACAAGGGATACTACATAACGCCAGCACCCAAGTGTATGTTAATTTTGGTCCGTAACGATCGGTAAGCATGCCAATGATAACTCGCGCAGGAATGGTTAATGCGACATTCAAAATCAATAAGGTTTTTATTTCACTTGCAGTTAATCCTAAACTATTGCCAATAACAGCCAATAACGGGGCATGGTTAAACCACACGACGAAGGTGATAAAAAAAGCCATCCAGCTCAAATGTAGGGTTTTCATTTTCCCTGTAAATGACCACAGTTTGATACCTGCCTGCTCACTCATTGTTAACTCCATATGTTTTTAATACTGCAATTAACAGTAATATTGCAAAGCCAGTGCCAACTACTAAAACAACAAAATAGCTATTAAAAACAATAAAGTAGTGATAAATGAAAAATCATATCAAACCTCTAATTGCACCCTATATGAACTTCTGCACGTTTTAAGTGCGACCTAAACATTACTAAAATCACAGCTAAATTAAGCTAATGCAGGCTTGCTTTGCCGTTAATTTACGCCAAAATGAGTAAGACAATATTTTTTAGAGAGAAACTGTGGGTAGATATTTTTTTGGCTTGAATTTAGCAAGTGCATTTAAACAAGAAATAACAAATTGGCGTGAGTTGCATTTACCGAATGATACTAAGTCGGTAATAGCGGAAAACTTTCATATCACTCTGGTATTTCTAGGCATGGTTGAGCAAGAAACAATTCAGCGATGCATTACAGAAACTAATAATATAAGCGCTAATAGGTTTTCAATTTTATTAAACAGCGTTGGGTTTTGGCCGAAACCGAAAGTATTGTTTTTAGCGAGTGACGATGTGGCTGTTACCCTTTCAATTCTAGTGAACAATCTGACAAATATTGTTATCAACAACGGCATTAAGCTACAACAAAGACCTTATATTCCACATTTAACTTTATGCAGAAAAGCCAAAGCATTGCCAAATATCTTAGCGAAGCCTAATTTTGAAATTGAGTTCAATAACTTTTGCTTATATGAATCAATTTCAACAGACAGAGGTGTTCAATATAAGGTTGTACAGACTTGGCCATTAAACGGTAGTTGAGTGGTTCATTTTTGTGTAATATAGTGCTCTGATTTTCTAGATACCCTTAACACTATATGCCTGTAGCCATTAATTTATTTTTATCTGCCATTCGGCCAATTACATTTTTCCTACCTTGTGCAGCAATTATATTAGGCGCTGGCTTATCAGCGCATAGCGGTGTGGTTGATGGCTCTTTATTTATCTCATTATTAACTCTTGCTGTATTAGCACAAGTTACTGTGAACTTGGCGGATGATTACCAACGAGCATTCATAACTAATGCGCAAGCATTGAAACAGCAAAGCCCGTCAAGCCAAAAACAAATGCATGTACGCCATCAAATGTTAAAGTTAATTCTTGGTTGTTTCTTAGTGTTTGCCATAGGGTTAATAGTTCTTTGTAAAATGACTACAGATGGCAGTTTTATAGCTTATGGTTTAACCACATTGTCGGCAATTTTAATGTTGATGATACTGCGTATAAAAACAAGGCAACCAGGTGATATAAAAGCAATATCGATCACTGCTATGTTGGCTCATGTATTGTTACTTGGTTTTTTGCCAACATTAATTAGTTATTACTTACATACCTCGCAGCTCAACTATAATATAGCCGGGTTAGCTTTCTGCTCTGGTTTATTAACGTTAACCATGTTGTTTATCAGCAATAGCAAACAGCAAATAAAAGTGGACCCTACCATTACCAGTGAAAATTTAACGCCAGCATTTAAGTTATTATTGAATGTTCAATTGATAATAGTGGCAATAGTTTTTATATCAGTTTTAGGCATTATTTACTTAGGCCAATTACCGATGTTTTCAGGGTTATTTATCTTCACCCTACCGTCATTTATTGGCTCAATTATGACAGTTAAACATATGCCTGAAGAAGACGTTGTACAAACTCAAATAAGCAAAATTATATTTACGGGCTTTGCCTTTTGGATATTATTTGTAATTGGTTTAATGCTATAAGGTTGCAAAGCTTCAAGGCTGTAAGGCATCAAGGCTTCAAGGCTTCAAGGCTTCAAGGCATTATAGCCCTAAGTTTTGAATTCTTACGGCTTTATAGATAAACGCTGTTCAGGGATGGCAAGTTCGACTTCATGCTGATCAATTACCTGCATAATTTGAAAGTTAAGTTTTTCCTCTATTTCCTTATATTGTACTCTTCCTGGCACTGTTGAATAGGCATTGACGACAACGATAAATGCATCATCCTCAATGTCTTCAAACCTTACGTACCTTTCAAGATCGATAGTATTAGGATGTTCGTCAACAAGTTTTCGTATCGCTTCTACCAGTGCTTTTAGTTTATCCGTGGGTGTATTTAAACGGATGCGAAAACGCTTTAAATAACGACGATTATCTATTTCTGAAATATTTTCAAGTTCCATTGATGCTATGGTGGAGTTTGGAACATGTACAACCTTTCTATCGAGTTTTCTGATTTTTGTTGATCTTAATCCTATCTCTTCAACCCGGCCTTGGGTATTACCAAATTTACACATATCTCCAGGTTTTATTGGCCTGGCAATAAATAAGGTAAATGCACCAAATACATTTTCCAGCGACTTTTGCGCGGCTAAAGCGATTGCCAAACTACCGATACCTAAGCCGGTAATTATTGCGGTAATATTAAAGCCAGCATCTTTAAACCAATTTAACCCAATCACTATCACAGTGATAATTTTTAACGTGGTAACCATAGGTTTTAAAATGGCAATACTGTTATTCTCTTGACTCTGGCGGCTTACATATAAGGCAAAACAAAATTCAATAATCCCCATCGAAAGAAAAATTGTCGCCATATAATTTAATGTGCCGGTATCTAGCCATACTCGAGCACTTAACGATAATCCTAAATGTCCCGTCGCCCACTGCAGCAAAATAAAGAAAAGGAATAATCGCAAAGGCACACGAATTAAGCGGCGCATGGTTCTTCGATAAACTTCAGAGTAAGCGACTAGTTTTATCAACAAAAAACGAATTAGCCCCGTGATATACCAAGATGAAATAAAAATGATGACAAAACTCACAAATTGCCAATTATGCATCTCAAAAACAGTAAAATCAGGTAAGTACTCTCCTACAGACTCAGCTAAAGGGTGATAGCCAAATTCTTGCCACATGAGTGGAATTTTAGCGACGGTGTTACTCGATACTTTCCAAATTTGTTTGCCATTCTCAAGTTTTACCCGCTGTAAATATATTGGGATATCTTTTATTTGAGATTTAATTACACCAAGTAAATCTCGATAGCTAGGCAAGCCATCATCTGTATGGCCAAGGGGATCGTCACTTAAAGTAGTAATATCTAACGAATGATGTTGTGACCAAACTATATTTAACTGCTTTATCAGTTGCTCTTTTTGTTCTGCTGTTACGCCAGCTGATACATGGCGAAAATCAACATATTTAGAAGCTTCTACATAATCATTAGCATTAATTGCTTCAGCAAGTGCTAATAATGAAGATAAAGGCGTGCTACCTATTTTGGCTATATTCTGTGGTGATAACTGGGCATTTTCTAAGGCTTGCTTAGCCAACTCTTGTCTTTCTTTTACTTGCTTTAGGGTAGGCTCCTGAGCACCAACAGGTACGTTAATTAAAAAGCATAAACAAACTATCCCTTTCAAGAGTAGAGTTGATACTGATTTTTGCATAAACGAACCCAATTAAGATTAAACACTTTCTTAATTAAAGTTGCATAACTGTATAAATGCAAAACTGCAATCTAACTATAGAATTCATCCTTGAATTAACAGAATTTAAACCATCCTTAGTAATTCTAAGTTAATTCATCCTTGAATTAAAAAAGGCGAAACCTAAGTTTCGCCTTTTAAATGAACAAGTTAAGATTAACTTGCTTAAGTTATTGTTCTAAAAGCAATCCGGTAATTGTTGCAATGCCCGAGCCTGTGGCGCCTGCGGCCCACATACCACTACCATGTTCGTTATAACAAGCAGATAAATCCATGTGTAACCAACCTTTACCTTCATTGGCAACAAAGCGAGATAAGAAACCTGCAGCATTACTTGCGCCGCCCATGCCGCCACCTTTTTGAGTTGTACTGTTGGCAGTATCGGCAAATGCAGATGGGCATTTAGCGTTGTGGAATGTTTCTAATGGTAAATGCCAAGCAGGATCATTCTCACTGACAGCAACTTGTTGTGCTTTAGCAATTATATCGTTGTCTAGTGCGAATAAAGCGTTATATTCGCCACCAGTTGCTCCCATGGCTGCACCGGTTAATGTCGCAGCGTCGATAATCATTTCACCACCGAATTCACTTGCAGCAATTAAGCCATCAGCGAGTACTAAACGACCTTCAGCATCTGTATTGGCTATTTCTACGCTCACACCATTTTTATATTTTAAAATATCGCCAAGTTTATAAGCATAACTGCTGATCATATTCTCAGCGCAGCAAAGAATTAACATTACCCGTTTAGATAATCCGCTTTTAATCGCTAAACCAAGCGCAGCTGTTACTGTTGCAGCGCCGCCCATATCACATTTCATTGAAAACATACCGGCACTTGGCTTTATTGAATAACCGCCTGAGTCAAATGTAATACCTTTGCCTACCAAGGTGGTAAATATAGGCTCTTCTGGGTTTCCAGATGGGTTGTAGTCAACAATCAACATACCAGGATCATTGATACTGCCTTTACCAACATTATAAATTCCGGTCCAACCTTCACGCTCTAAGTTATCACCACTGATAATTTCACCACTAACATGATCAGGTGCCAAATCTTTAAGATACATTAGTGCACTTTGCGCTAAGGTTTCAGGTACTAATTGTGATGGTGTTTGGTTTATTAAATCTCGAGCCCATGCATATGCACTTTGCTTATCATTTAAGCGCTTAACCGTTGCTTCATCTCCGGTAAATTCTATCGCTTCCAATTTACCAACTTTACTGAAGCCCTGCGCAAAGGCCCATTGACTATGCTCGCACCAGCTGTCGCCTTGTAAGCTTGCGTTGATTACGCCTAGCCCTTCAATTTTTCGGCCAGCCTGTTGAATTTTTCGTAAGTTAAGCTTTGATTCTTCAACATAAATATGAATTTCATCACCATGAAAACTAAGATTCGACGATGCTTGCCAGTTACTCGGTTTTTTATCGGTAAGTTTGATAATTGCTGATTGTGTCATTACTAATCCTGTTAAATTTTATTCTGTCATTCTTTTATATGATGAAATATTGCCTATCTGTCATCATTAATTCCAAGGTATGATAAGCCAAATTTTCTATATAGCATAGCTCAGGAATTAAATTGCACTACCATCAGTTACAAATTGGCGAAACTTTAATATCTAGCTCAAGTTATTACTTAAGCGAGCAAGAACTAATTGAGTTTGCGCGACAATGGGATCCACAGCCTTTTCATATTTGTATACAAGCAGCAAAGCAACACCAGATAGGTAAGTTGTTTGCCAGCTCAGTACATACTATTGCAATTGCAACAAAACTCGCTCATGACAACCTATACTTTAAGGTTGAAGCTGTTGCGGGGTTAGGCATAGATGAATTAAAAATGCTCAAGCCCGTATTTGCAGGTGAAACACTAAGTTTGAAGATTGAGTTAATTGATAAACGTTTATCTAAAAGTCAGCCCAATAAAGGTGTGATAACTAAAAAAATGTTTGTCACCAATCAAGATGGTGAGTTAAAAATGACATTTCTCAGCTCAGCTTTAGTGCATGTATCCGATGAAATTTGAACCAGTCTTATATCCCGCGACTTTAATTAAGCGGTATAAACGCTTTTTAGCTGATATCGAATTACCTAACGGTGACATTACTACCATTCATTGCCCTAATACGGGTGCTATGACTGGCTGTGCAGAGTCAGGTTTTAAAGTGTGGTTTTCGTTATCTGATAATCCAAAACGAAAATACCCAGGAACTTTTGAACTAGCGCAGAATAACCATGGGCATTTAATCGGTATTAACACTGGCCGGGCAAATCATTTAGTGGTGGAAGCCATACAGAATGATGTCATAACTGAGCTTGCCGGTTACCAGTTTTGTAAAACCGAAGTAAAGTATGGCAAAGAAAACTCTCGCATAGATGTATATTTAAGTGATGACAATAAGCCAGATTGTTATGTAGAGATAAAATCAACAACTTTGCTTATAGATGATTGTGGCTATTTTCCAGATTCGGTCACTACTCGCGGCCAAAAACATATCAGAGAGTTAATGTCATTAATTTCTGAGGGAAAACGTGCTGTGTTATTTTTTTGTGTACAGCATACTGGTATCAATGAAGTTAAAGTCGCTGATTTTATTGATAAAAAGTATGCTAGCTTGTTAAATGAAGCTATTGATGTTGGTGTTGAAGTTATCTGTTATGGCTGTAAAATCAATGAAAACAGTATTGAAATAGATCATAAGTTGAATTTTATTTCCAATTAAACCTTGATATTGAAATTTTAACCCCTATATAGCCTGTCTAGTAGGATGTATATTTATTTTTTAATGAAGAAAAAATTGGTAAATGTAATACAAACGTTGCCAGCATTTAAACATTCTGTTATAGATATTCAATCAAATTTTAGCTTTTCGAATTAAGTAGTATTTAGGAGATTCGGCATGCCAACGAAAAAAGCAAGTCAAGCAATAGGTATTCTGGCCTTAGCCGGTGTTAAGCCATACGTAGAAAAAGCTGGTGAAGAGTACATGAACCCAGCTCAAGAAGATCACTTTAAGAAGATTCTTGAAGCTTGGCGCATTCAGCTTCGTGAAGAAGTAGATCGTACTGTGACTCATATGAAAGATGAGGCGGCAAACTTCCCTGATCCGGTTGATCGTGCAGCACAAGAAGAAGAATTCAGTTTAGAATTACGTACTCGAGATCGTGAACGTAAACTAATTAAGAAAATTGAAAAAACTCTACAATTTATTGAAGAGAGTGACTTTGGTTTCTGTAATACCTGTGGTATTGAAATTGGTATCAAGCGTTTAGAAGCACGCCCAACTGCAGATTTATGTATTGAATGTAAAACATTAGCAGAAATTAAAGAACGCCAAATGGCAGGTTAATTCCTCAATAATGCATTCTATGCAAAACCCCATTTCTCAACGGCCACCTAGTTCCTATCGTGGCCGTTTTGCTCCCTCCCCTTCAGGCTTACTTCATTTCGGCTCTTTAGTAGCAGCGTTAGCGAGTTATTTACAAGCGAAAAGTTTACAAGGTAAATGGCTTGTTCGTATTGAAGATATCGATAAACCTAGAGAAATGCCTGGCGCCAGTGAAGCGATTTTAACCACGCTAGATGCTTACGGCTTGCATTGGGATGAGCAAGTTATTTATCAAAGCCAGCAAGCATCACTTTATTACGATGTACTCACCTATTTAAACGAACAAAATAAGAGCTATTATTGCCAATGTACCCGCGGTCAAATCAAAAAAACTGGTGGCATTTATTTGGGAACCTGCAAAACTTTAAACCTTGATGCTGCAGGCTGCGCAACTCGCTTAATCAATGAGTTTCCTTTTGCTGAATTTTCTGATGGCATACAAGGAACCGTTGCGGTTGATAAAGCACTCGCCGCTGAAGATTTTATTATTCATCGCCGTGATGGACTGTTTGCTTACCAACTTGCGGTAGTTGTAGATGATGCTTTGCAGGGTATTACTGAAGTTGTTCGAGGTTGTGATTTACTAGAACCTACAGCCAGACAACTCTCTCTATTTAAAACCTTAAGGTTAACCGCTCCAAATTATGTGCATGTGCCTTTAGCTGTTACTGAACAGGGTTACAAACTAAGTAAACAAAATGCGGCGCCTGCAATAAATAATAAAAATCCCCAGCCTGCGCTCATAAAAGCATTACAGTTTTTAGGGCAAAATCCAGTTAAAGATTTAGAATTAGAACCTGTAGAAACGATCATAAATTGGGCTATACAGCATTGGCAGCTTAGAAATATTCCCAAGCAGCGAGAAATTATGCTTTAAAGCAAGATAAGATACGGTTTTCGTTCTCTTTTTAACCGCTTTAATATATTATTGCGCCCATATTCGACGCCTATATCAATTCCATTAATTATCTGATCTACTTTTTATTGAGGAAAAATGGATAAATACAAGGCATAAAATTTTGTAAGTAGTTATGTTACTTAAAGATTTTATAACGCAGTAGTTATTCATTTTAACCATTAAAAATGAGCAGATAATTAATGGACTTGGTATTAGCTACAATTATTAAGGAAACTGCTATTAACGCATTTACTAGGCTTATTAAATCGATGTTCGCTAAAGACAAAAAAGCAAACAAAAATAAAGCAAAAAACTCAAATATTGAATTTCCAATTGTGTTCTCTCGTGGAGAACATAATATCTCTCGCAAAGATTTCAGTGAGAATGCTTTAAAAGTACTTTATCGCTTAAATAAAGGTGGCTTTGACGCTTACCTTGTTGGCGGTGGTGTACGTGATATTTTACTGGGTGAACATCCAAAAGATTTTGACATTGCAACCAACGCAACTCCCGAGCAAATCAAAGCATTGTTTAGAAATTGTCGTTTAATTGGTAGAAGGTTTCGCCTTGCCCATATCGTATTTGGCCGAGATATTATCGAAGTTGCAACGTTTAGGGGACATCACGATAATGCTCCGAAAATAGAGCATACTAAAGCAAACAAAGATAAAATTGTTTCAAAACAATCAGAGCATGGCATGTTATTGCGTGACAATATCTATGGCAGTATAGATGAAGACGCTGAACGTCGTGACTTTACCATTAACGCTTTATATTATTCGATTAAAGATTTTAAAGTATATGACTTCGCTGATGGCGTACAAGACATTAACGATAAAGTGATTCGCTTAATTGGTGATCCTGAAACTCGTTATCGAGAAGATCCAGTTCGTATGTTACGTGCCATACGGTTTGCTACCAAGCTTGATATGACTATTGAAGCTGAAACGGAACAACCTATTAAAGCCCTTGCCCCGTTAATGGCAAATATTCCTGCAGCTCGTATGTTTGAAGAGTATTTGAAATTATTCCTTGGTGGTAAAGCTCAACAAAATTTCCATATGTTGGCTAAATACGACTTATTGCAATACTTTTTCCCGCACATAAGCGAAACAGTTAAAAATGAACCTGATTCGATTGCACTGAAATTTGTAGAACGAGTATTAATAAATACTGACAAGCGTATTAACGAAGGCAAGCGTGTTACGCCTGCATTCTTATTAGCAGCAGTCATTTGGTATAAATTAGAAGGCAGTGTTAAAGATATCCTCGATAACTCTGCAATGGCATACCAAGATGCATTTTTTGCGGCAATGAGTGAGATCATGAGCGAGCAACAACGCTGTATAGCTATTCCAAAACGTTTTCAACAACCGATGAAAGATATCTGGTTTTTACAACAAAAACTAGACCGTAGAGAAGGCTCTCGTGCTTTTAAAGCACTAGAACATCAGCGCTTTAGAGCTGGTTACGATTTCTTATTATTACGCGGCGAAGTTGAAGGTGGTTACTTAGCAGAGCTTGCCGATTGGTGGACACATTTTCAAGAAGCCACGCCTGATACGCAAGAACAAATGCTGAAAAGTGTTAAAGGTAATAAAACCAGTAAACGACGTACTACACGTAAACGCCGTAAACCTGCTAACAAAGAATAGCCATACAATAATGACAATTGTTTATATTGGCCTTGGTAGCAATTTAGATAATCCTGATGTTCAGATAGAACAAGCAGTTGCTCAGTTAGGTCAAATAACAAAAACTAAATGTATTGCTGTTTCTTCGTTATACTCTAGTAAGCCAATGGGGCCGCAGGATCAGCCTGATTATATGAATGCAGTAGCCTGTATTGATACTATACTTTCACCTATTGAGTTACTTGATCAGCTACAAGACATTGAATTAAGTTTTGGGCGAGTACGCAAAGATGAACGTTGGGGTGCTAGAGTACTGGATCTCGATATTTTATTATTCGGCGATAAAATAGTAAATAATGAGCGTCTAACCATTCCTCATTACGGAATGAAAGTTCGAGAGTTTGTTATTTACCCATTAGCTGAATTAAACAGCAATTTAGTTCTTCCTGACGGAACAAATGTAACTAATTTAAAGATACAACTAGATGATAACGGCTTATTTGTTGTCCGTCGGTTGCACTTAAATTAATTCTGTGACAATCTACAAAAAATTTATGTATGCGCCAAGCGCACAAACTATATTTCAGTTTTAAGATAAATATTATGAGTAGAGTAACTGTTAGCACCTTACAAAAAATGAAAGATGCTGGAGAAAAAATTTCCACTATTACCGCCTATGACGCCAGCTTTGCTCATCAATTTGATGTTGCAGGAATACATGCAATGTTGATTGGCGATTCATTAGGGATGGTATTACAAGGGCAATCAGATACTTTACCCGTAAGTGTTGAAGATATTTGTTACCACACCCGCTGCGTTCGCAACGGCGTTAATAACGCTCTAGTTATTGCTGATCTACCATTTATGTCTTATGCCACACCTGAACAAACCTATGCCAATTCAGCCAAGTTAATGCAAGCAGGGGCGAATATGGTCAAGCTTGAGGGCGGTGAATGGCTATATGAGACCGTACGAGGTTTAGTTGACAGAAGTGTTCCTGTTTGTGGTCATTTAGGATTAACTCCTCAATCAGTAAATGTGTTTGGCGGCTTTAAAGTGCAAGGCCGTGATAATGAAAAAGCTCTGCAGATGATTGAGCACGCTAAAGGCTTAGAGCAAGCTGGTATTCAGTTACTGGTGTTAGAGTGTATTCCAACAGAATTAGCTAAAGCTATAACCGAAGCTGTTTCTATTCCTACTATAGGCATTGGCGCCGGAAATGTTACCGATGGCCAAATACTAGTTATGCATGATGCCCTTGGTATCTCTTTTGGTAAAATCCCTAAGTTCTCGCGTAATTTCTTAGCTGAAACAGGTAATATTGAAAAAGCAGTAGCGCTTTATATTAATGACGTAAACACAGGTGCTTTCCCAGGGCCTGAGCACAGCTTTAATTAATAAATGAATACTGTTAGCGATATTACCGAATTACGTCAGCAAATAAGCGTTTGGCGTAGAGATGGTTTAAAAGTGGCATTTGTACCTACTATGGGTAATTTACATGCAGGTCACATTTCTTTAGTAGAAGAAGCTCATAAACACGCCGACAAAATAGTTGCGAGTATATTTGTGAATCCTATGCAATTTGGTGCCAATGAAGATATCGGTAATTATCCTCGTACAATGGATGATGATAAGCAAAAACTTATCGCTGCCAAAACCGATTTGTTATTTACCCCTACTCCAGACATTATCTATCCAAAAGGCTTAGATAAACAAACCTATGTAGAAGTACCTAACGTATCTGATGGCTATTGCGGGGAGTCACGTCCTGGCCATTTTCGTGGTGTATCAACAATAGTTTGTAAATTATTTAACCTAGTGCAGCCTGATGTTGCTTGTTTTGGTTTAAAAGATTATCAGCAAGTGCAAGTGGTACAAACCATGGTTGAAGATTTATCGTTACCAATAGAAATTATTCCTGTCGAAACCATGCGAGAAGAAACAGGATTAGCAATGAGCTCGCGCAATAATTATCTAACTGCTGATGAAAAAAATATAGCCGCGAATCTACATAAAGCATTAAGTTGGTTAGCTAAACAATTGCCTATTAGTAAAGATTATAATGCTTTAACTGAAACAGCTATTAAGTCTATAAATTCTTCAGGGATGAGAACAGATTACATTCATATCTGTCATGCACGTACACTAAATCCAGCAACGACTGATGATAAAGAGTTAGTGATTTTAGCTGCGGCACATTGTGGTAAAGCTAGGCTAATAGATAACATCCAAGTAAATTTATAATACTAATCCATATAAAGCGGCATCTAATAGGTTAGCTTTTTAATACCTTAGAAAGAACTTGTGGTAAAAACTGTAAACTCTCTGCAGCAAGAAGTTTTTGCTCCTTCAGTATTTCATCTAGTATTTCATTGGTCGTTAGTGGGTTAGCAAGTACAACTCTGAATACTGACACTTTACTGCCATCATATTTTTCCACCTCTATACGAGTTCTAGATACGAAAGATTTTCCAGACTCACGCTGACGCTTTTGAATAAAACGAGTTAACTGATCGAGCAAATCATTAATCTCTGATCTTTGTTGTGAATTAGCGGTTTGCAAATATTGCTGTACTACTTGCGGAACATATCGATAAGTTAATAAGCAAAGCTCTGGTTTAGAAACTAATTCAAAATCGGCTTCACAATCAATTAAATCGGCGAAATATTTCGCTTTATCAATGCTCTGATTAATCAACATCTCATAACCTGGACGTGAGATTATGTGCATACTTGCATACACCATCATTGCCATACCTGGTCGCGATCCTTCTAAGGTATGACTTCCCAAGTCTTTTGAGCCTTTTCGTAATATGTACTCTGCATGATGCTCGATTGCAGCTACTGACTCAGGGTTTTTAAATACAACCAAACCAGCACCCATTGGTACATACATTTGCTTATGTGCATCAATAGTAACTGAATCAGCCAGTTCAATTCCCGCTAGTAAAGATCGATATTTATTAGAAAGTAATGTGGCCCCGCCCCACGCTGCATCAACATGAAAATGACATTGGTATTGTTTGGCGATTTCTGCCATTTCAGTTAGGGGATCTATACTTCCAGTTTCTGTTGTACCGGCAATTCCAACAATAGCCATTAGTTTAATGTTATTGTCTTTTAGGCGTTTACATTCTGCTTTTAAGGCCGATAAATTTATTCGGTTATTCGTATCAGTTTTAACGGCAATAACGTTATCTCGACCGATTCCTAATATATCAGCTGCTTTTTTTAACGAGTAATGTCCACGCTCAGAAACTAAAATTGCAATATCATCATAGCCATAATGCTTAAGTGCTTTCACTAATCCTTGCTTGGCCACTCCAGTAAATTCACCTTCAGGTTTCAATAAAGTATTTCTTGCTACCCAAAGAGCAGTAATGTTAGCAACTGTACCGCCTGAACAAAACGCCCCTAACGAATGCTCTGCACTGTGCATCCACTGCTGATAAAATCCATCATTCTGTTGGTATACCATACGATGCATCATACCCAAAACTTGTCTTTCTAATGGTGTAAACGCTTTCGATGTTTCTATCTTTACCAAATTCTGATTCAAACCGGTCATCAATTTTGATAGTGGCAATTGAAAATAAGGTAATGCAGAAGTCATATGACCGATAAAGCTTGGTGCTGAAGTATGAACCGATTGAGAGATTAATTTATCAAGTAAATGATGGGTATGATCCGAGACGTATTGCGGTTGCTCTGGTATTTTAGAATCGGCAAAGTCTTTTTCAATTTCAGCTAATGGCTTTTCTGTGGCAACAATATGATTAGCCAAAAAGCCATTTAAATTTTGCGAGATCTCAGCTTCTATACGACCAAGAGTTGAATCAGGAGCTTCTGGAATAGTAAATATTTGATGCAACGACTCAGGTGTCGCTTGTGCTTGGCGTTTTTTATGGATCATAATTAAAACCTGAAAAACTAACTTTTATAGTGTTGCTGTTAATGACCAGCATTGTTGCTCACTGGCTTGGTACTTTGCTTCAAATGGCGTTAAACTTTCTTCACTGCTATCTACTTCATCTAATGTGGATGTTATATTAGCAATGGCTAATGCAGCTTGAAACTCTTCTAAATACAAACGCCAATTGCTTCTTAATTCTAACTCTTTTCCAATTTTGAAAATATACGGAAAAACAGCACTGCCATGCCAACGACGTTTTACATGTTTGGCTTTTGGCCAAGGGTTAGGGTAAAGAATGTAATGCTTTTCTACTGACCAATTGGCCGCATGTACAAGTCGATAAAAATCATTAAGATCGGCGCGCACTAAATGAAAGTTATCTACTTGCCATTTCTCTTCAACATTACGTGTTATTCGATTATCCGATTTATCCACGCCAATAACCAATGCTTCAGGATTTTGCTTAGCGATTATACGTGAGCTTTGCCCAACACCGCAGCAAGAATCGAGAATGATTGGTCCATCAAATGCCTTAACCAAACGATCAACTTCGTCAAATGCTTGCTTAGTATGAGCTGAAATTGGCTTTTGAAATTCTGTAGTTAAATGCGTATTTACAATAGCTGCAAGATTTTCATGTATCCCTGGCTGATTAGTAATAATTGCTTTCGAATCACCAAATGACATTAGCTACGCAGTCCTATACCTTTAGAAATTAATATCATCGCTACCGTATAAAGAGTAATAATGAATGCCGATATAACGCTAAATGCAACGGTTAACGACACATCACTAATCCCTAAAAATCCATACCTAAAAGCATTAACCATATAAACTATTGGATTGATTTGGGATACACCTTGCCAAAACTCAGGCAATAACGATATAGAATAAAACACCCCGCCTAGGTAAGTTAAAGGCGTTAAAATAAAAGTAGGAATTATTGATATGTCATCAAAACTATTAGCAAAAATGGCGTTAATTAAGCCACCTAATGCAAATACTGCAGAAGTTAACATAACAGTGATAATAATCACCGCAACATTATGAATTTGGATATCGACAAATAACAAAGAAATTAACGTTACAATTAAGCCGACTAAAATTCCGCGAGTCATACCACCGCCAACATAGCCAGCAACAATAACCCAATTAGGTACAGGAGCAACTAGCATTTCTTCAACGTTGCGCTGCCATTTCGCGCTAAAAAAAGAAGACGCTACGTTAGAATATGAGTTGGTAATTACCGACATCATAATAAGCCCTGGAACAATAAACGACATATAATCAAAGCCGCCCATTTCGCCAATTCGAGAGCCAATTAATGAACCAAAAATAACAAAATATAAACTAATGGTAATGGCTGGTGGTACAAGCGTTTGCACCCAGATCCGTAAAAAACGATGTACTTCTTTATGCAAGATGCTCGTTAAGGCTATGCGGTTTCTGAAAGACATCATAATTAGCTAGCCTCTACTGATTGTTCTTCTTTGTTAGCCACTAAGGTAACAAATAATTCTTCAAGACGATTTGATTTATTGCGCATACTTTTAACGCTTATCCCTTGTTCGGTTAGTTCACTAAATACTTCATTAATTGATTGCGATTTTTCTACATCAACTTCCAAGGTATGTTCATCTATTATTCTATATGGATAGCAATTTAACTTAGGCTGCTGCTCTGAAATGCTTATGTCTAATACAAAAGTTTCAACATTTAATTTTGACAGCAATGCTTTCATGCTGGTGTTCTCAACAATCCGACCATGATCGATAATCGCAATATTACGACAAAGCATTTCAGCCTCTTCCAGATAATGCGTGGTTAAAATGATGGTGATGCCTTTCGCATTTAGTTCGCGTAAGTAGTTCCACATATGGCGACGAAGTTCGATATCTACACCAGCAGTAGGCTCATCTAAGATTAACATTTTTGGTTCGTGCATTAATGCTCTGGCGATCATTAAACGTCGCTTCATGCCGCCCGATAAGTTACGAGATGGTTCATTTCTTTTTTGCCAAAGATCAAGCTGCTTAAGGTACTTCTCTGCTCGCTCAACGGCGATCTTACGTGGTACACCATAATAACCAGCTTGGTTTACTAATATTTTTAAGGGTGCTTCAAACTGATTAAAATTAAACTCTTGCGGTACTAAACCGATGAAACTTTTAGCCAGATCAATTTCTTTATCGATGTCATGACCAAAGACTTTTACTAGGCCTTCAGTTTTGTTTACTAACGAAGTTATCACACCTATGGTTGTTGACTTGCCCGCACCGTTAGGTCCAAGTAATGCAAAGAAATCACCTTGAGACACCTGCAAATCAAGACCTTTTACTGCTTGAAAGCCGCCTTTATATGTTTTTTTTAAACCGAAAATTTCTAGGGCTGGCTGCATGTATAGTACCTTAATAATAAATGTTCATGGAGGATATCAATCCTTCAGGTAGTGCTGATATATGGGCAAACATCAAAATATCAATGTATTATAGAGTAATGTTTGAAACTTAATAATTAAATGATGACCGATAAAAAACTTCTAATAGATGCCATTATCATTCAACTTAAACAAGAATTAATAAATGCAATTAATTCAGCAGATATGGCAAGACAGGCCGCTACAGATGATCAAAGCGTAGCAGAAACTCAATACGATACTTTGGGACTAGAGGCATCTTATTTAGCTCATGGACAATCTGAACGCGCAGAGCAAATAAAACAACAAATAAAGCAATATCAAGATTTGCTAACTAAAGATTTTGATCGAAATGACGAGATCAATATTGGCAGTTTAGTTAAACTTAAAAACACGCTTAACAATACTGAACTATATTATTTTATTGGTCCAAGTGCCGGTGGATTGAAAATACAACTCAATAACTTAAAAGTAATGCTAATAACTCCTCAGGCACCAGTAGCAAAAGAATTAATAGGGAAATCTCAATTTGATTTCATTTCCCTGCCTAGTCCTAAAGAAAATGAGTTGGAAATTGTCGAAATATTTTAATTTAGATTAATTAAGTAAAGCTCTTACCTTTTCAAAATCAATCGTCTTCTCGTCTACTTTTAAGTAAGCGACAGCGTCTGAATAAACAATTGTTGATTCTAATACACCAGTCATTTTAGCTAACTGTTGAGCTACCTGCTGAGCATGTAGCTCATCGGTAAATTTTACATTGTAGCTGATACTTTTTGAACGCTTGGCCTCGGTCATTCCTAAGGCAATAATAAACCAAAGAAATAATAAACCCGCACTAAATAAGAATACACTAGCTTGGTCAAAGTAAGTTTGAATTAAACCACCAAACAGACCACCGATGAATGCTCCAAAAAACTGACTGCTTGAATATACGCCCATTGCCGAGCCTTTTTCTCCTGCAGGAGCAATACGCGACAATGTTGACGGTAAAGTAGCTTCTAAATAATTAAAGGCAATAAAAAACATCACCACAAAGGTAAACATTAAATAAAAGTCATCATGTTTATGCCAAAGCAACAGCAGGCTTAGGGTCATTAAAACAATTGCACTACAAAACACTAATTTTTCTTTGTTTTTCTTAATCGCCCAAATCATAAATGGCACCATTAACGCAAAAGAAATAAGTAATGCCGGCAAATATAATTGCCAATGGTCACTTATAACAAAGCCAACTTTGGTAAGCATTAACGGTAATGATACAAACATCGCGGTGAGGGCTAAATGAAGAATAAACACACCAAGGTTCAAGCGTAATAGTTGTGGCTCTTTAATCAACTTGAGTAGTTTGTTTGGTGCGGCAACTAAATCGCCTTTCGGTGCAGTATTTATTGAGTTTGGTACAACATATACGACTAGCAAGATACCAACCACTGCGAATATAGCAGTAAGGTAAAATAACCCTGCTAAACCAAAACTATCAGCAACTATTGGCCCTAGCACCATAGCAACAGCAAATGATAAGCCAATGAACATACCGATTGTCGCCATAACTTTAGGCCGCTGCTCTTCTCTACTTAGATCTGCAGCTAAGGCTAGCGTTGCACTGGCAATGGCCCCCATGCCTTGTACAGCTCGACCAAACACTACGCCATAAATAGTGTCAGCCATTGCCGCCACAATACTACCAATACAAAATACCACTAAACCAGAAATGATCACCGGCTTGCGGCCATATTTATCAGAAAGAATGCCCATAGGAATTTGCAGTACTGCTTGGGTAAACCCGTAAGCACCAATTGCTAAGCCTAACCAGATTGGGCTATAACCCTCTAGTTGAACTCCATAAACAGCAAAGACAGGTAAAATCATAAACAAACCTAACATCCGCATGCCAAAAACTGTAGCTAGCGACAACGAGGCTTTCTTTTCAATACTATTTAAACCGGTAACATTCATACTTGTATCATTTGGGGAATAAAAAACACGTTATTTTAACATGAAGATAATGAGCAAACTACGCTTGATATAGATGCTCGGTTAATTTATTGCGAATATCATCGGGTATAGGCTTTGATTTTTGCATGTCATAGCAAAAATAAACCATTGTAGCTGTACCTGATGCGCACTTTATTTCCTGCTGCCAAACTTCTTGGTATACGTGAAAAGATGCATTACCTACTTTAGCAAGGTAAGTCCTTACTTCAATATCTTGTCCATAAAATAATTGCGCATGAAATTCTATTTCTGTTTTCGCCAAAATTATTGGCCACTTTTGTAAATCCAAAGTAGGTGATAACATTTTAAATACCGGATCTCTAGCACCTTCAAACCAAACAGGAATAGCAGTATTGCCAATGTGACCTAGTGCATCGGTATCACTAAATCTAGGTTTTATAATCTCTGAAAACATACAAACACCTGTAAATAAATAAAATAATAGGCTAAATTTTAGAATTAATGCATAGTAGCTTTATTCTATTCGATTGTTAATAAATTATTACCTATGACAGATTTTATCGAAGTATACAATAATGCTCTAAGCAAAGATTTTTGCTCAAACTTTATAAACCAATTTGAGTCAAGTCCGCACAAAAATCCAGGCAGAACAGGCAGTGGTGTAGACACAAGAAAAAAGTTAAGTGAAGATATTTACTTAAATGAACATCCAGAGTTTCATCAGCAATTACAAACTATTTTACAAGCTACAACACAATGCGTAAGTGATTATGTGAGTAAATACTTTTTCAGTTTAATAAGCGGTATCAGTCTTACTCTGAACCATCCAAAAACAGGTATTCCTACATTACTAACAGCAGATAATTTTGATGAAGTTGGAAAGCCCCAAGCAATGAACTTGATGCGCTATCTTTTCCGCTTAGCGCCCGTCAATGCACAAAAGTATCAACAAGGGAAAGGTAACTATGGTTATTGGCATTCTGAAATTTATCCACAACTAAATGGTAATGAGCCTTTGCACAGAGTTTTGCTATTTTTAATTTATCTAAACGATGTTGAAGATGGCGGCGAGACTGACTTTTATTATCAAGAAAAAAGTATAAAACCGAAAGCAGGGAGTATTGTTATTGCTCCATGTGGATTTACCCATACCCACAGAGGTAATGTTCCTATTTCATCGG
Source organism: Thalassotalea psychrophila (assembly GCF_031583595.1). Taxonomy (NCBI): domain Bacteria; kingdom Pseudomonadati; phylum Pseudomonadota; class Gammaproteobacteria; order Alteromonadales; family Colwelliaceae; genus Thalassotalea; species Thalassotalea psychrophila. The sequence continues at coordinate 428,272 of NZ_CP134145.1, read as the reverse complement.
ATAAGTACGTATTAACATCTTGGGTTTTATATAACCCTGCAGAAAAAATCTATACCAAATAAAGAGAGAATATATATGAAACATATATTATTAGTACTAAGTTTATTTATATCGTTAAATGCAATAGCAGCCCCACCTAAAGCTCCTGAAAGAGAGCAAGGTGACGGCCCTTATAAAAGGCTAATTTTACGTAATGGCTATATGGTTAATGGCGAAGGAGCTCCAGCACAAGGGCCTGTTGATATCGTCATTGAAAATGACCTAATTAGTGACATTGTTGTGGTAGGTAACCCAGGTGTCCCCATTAAAAGTAAAAAACGTCCTGTTGCCAATCCAGAAGATAAAGAGATAGAGCTAAATGGCAGCTACATTTTGCCTGGATTTATCGATATGCATGGACATATTGGAGGCAGCGCAAAAGGTATTCCAGCAGAATATGTATTAAAGCTGTGGCTGGCCCACGGGATCACCACAGTTAGGGAGCCTGGCAGTTTTAACGGTATTGATTGGGTTATGAATCACGTTAAAAGAAGTGATAAAAATTCCATAGCGGCCCCGAGAATTGTACCTTATGTGGGGTTTGGTATGGGCCAAGAAGGCCAAATTAATACAGCTAAACAAGCTAAAACTTGGGTTAAAGAAGTTGCCGCAAAAGGTGCGAAAGGGATTAAATTTTTTGGTGCACGACCAGAGATAATGTCTGCAGCATTGAGCGAAGCTAAAAAACATGGGCTTGGTAGTATGATGCATCACGCGCAATTAGATGTTACTCATATGAATGTTATCGACTCTGCGCGTTTAGGCTTAACAACCATGGAACATTGGTATGGGCTACCAGAAGCATTATTTGAAAAGCAAAAAATTCAAAACTATTCGCCAAATTACATTTATCAAAATGAACAACACCGTTTTGGTGAAGCCGGACAATTATGGCAGCAAGCAGCTAAACCATACTCCCCTAAATGGAACTCTGTCCGAGATGAATTAATCAGTCTTGATTTTACTATTAACCCTACCATGACTATCTATGAAGCAAGTCGAGACTTAATGAAAGAAATGCGTGCTGAATGGCATGATGAATATACCTTACCAACACTTTGGAAATTCTTTCAACCTAGTCGATATGCACATGGTTCTTATTGGTTCGATTGGACAACAGACAACGAAATTGCATGGAAAAAAAATTACCAATTGTGGATGACCTTTTTAAACGACTACAAAAACAATGGCGGTAGAGTTACTACAGGATCAGATGCAGGTTACATTTTTAAAATTTATGGGTTTGCTTACATCCGCGAACTAGAACTACTTAGAGAAGCTGGCTTTAATGCATTAGAAGTAGTTAAATCGGCGACATACAACGGTGCACAAGCTTTAGGTATGGAAGATGAAATTGGCTCTATCCGCATAGGTAAAAAAGCCGATTTAGTTATAGTTGAGGAAAATCCATTAGCGAATTTCAAGGTTCTTTACGGTACTGAGCACTTTAGACTTAATGAAAGTAATGAACCAAGCCGAGTCGGCGGAGTTAAGTATACGATAAAGGATGGTATCGTTTATGATGCAGAATCTTTATTAAGTGATGTACGTAATCTGGTGAAGAAGGCTAAAACAGAACAAGCTGCTAGCCATACTCAACAGTAAAGTAAATGTGCTTAATTGATATAGAATTTAAAGCGGTTTTATAGAAATCGCTTTAATATTCGATCTATTTGAGTCAGTTTAATTTTTCGTAATAGTTCCCTTGGCTTATCAGGGTAATCATGAACCGATTCAATGTTATTTATTGAAGTAACGCGAGTAGTATTAGCCAAAACCCCTTCTAATTCTTGCTGCCATCCGGCTTTGAGTTGTTGATTTCTGTCACAAATTAATAGACCATTTTCAAGATCTAAACTCCACGCCCGAGGATTTAAATTACTACCAGTAATAAGATGATAAGTATCATCAGCAACGATGCCTTTTAGATGATAGCTGTTTGCACCATCAAGCCAAAGGTGCAGATTTAGTTGGCCTTTATCTATATATTGCTGATTACGTTTAATGAAGTTTCTCAACAACATTTCATAAATGTAAGGCACAATACCGATAGTTGAAAACTTGTCTGGCTCTGAAATATAAAAATCGTTCGCTTTTTTATCGCCAACTACAATTGTTACCTCAACACCTCTTTTTAGTGCTCTACGTAAATCAGCACTTAATGATTTAGGAAAGTTAAAGTAAGGCGTAAAAACCACTAAAGATTGTGAAGCTGCTTTAAATACTCTTCTAGCAGTTATATTAAGTTGATTACCCCGTGCACCTAAACCAACCATAGGAGCAACAAATAAATCAGCTTTAGCAGTAGCAGCCCCTTCTACTTTATATGGTGTACGTTTAATTGAGGCCTTTAACCTACTTATTAAAGGCTTTATTTGTTTTTTATCTGGCACTACATCTTGATTTAACTTTGGAGCACAACCGTTTCGAACAAAGTTCGTTTTTAAGAAGCTAACAAAGCTGTCCGCAAGGTTGCTGTTATGCAATTTGTGATATCTGTCACAACGGTACTTATTTCCAACATTGAGGTAGATGTCATTTATGCTGGCTCCACTAAATAGGAGCATGTCATCAAAAACAAATCCCTTTAAATGCAATACGCCTAAGAATTCCCTGCGCTTTACCGCTACACCATAAATATTAATATCATGCTCATATTGCTCGGTAAGATCTAAATATAATTGCCGATTACCCAGAGACTTCTCTGCTCCAATCAAACCTCGCTGCGCCCGATGGAAGTCTACAAATACACATACATCCAGATCTGGATTTTTTTGTTTCGCAGCAAAAAGTGCATGTAAAACTTCTCTACCCGCTTCATCATCTTGTAAATACAAGGCAGTGATGTATATACGAGTAGTTGCCGTATTAATCAAATTTAATAATTCAGTTCTGAATTGTTTAGCTGAATTTATTATTTCAAAGTCATCAGCTTTAAAGGGAATAGCATCTTTAAGAGATAGCTTGCTTCTACGGGATAGAATCATCGAGTCATGTTATTTATTATCTATAATCTGATTATAAACGGATTTGTGAAGATTGTAATAGCATGGCAATAAAAATATGCGTTAAGACTATAAAATGTATAGTAACGAGAACTTTAATACCTTAGTTATATTTGTTGAGTTTTGCATACAAAGAAGTAGACGTGAGTTTTCAAAGCACAATTCACGTCAAGAGGTTCCGCACAAAAGCATTACGGAATGACGTACAGGAAGTACGAATGCCGACAGGTTCAGGGATGAACGCATTATGTCGGTGACGGTGTACTTTTTCTTATTATAGTTACGTAACCGCGATGCTAATTAACTTAAACCACGTCATCCCGGAAGAGCTTTAGCGATGTCCGGGACCTCATTGAGCGTGCAGTGGTTATAAAAGTTTAAATATTCAAAGTACGATACACGTCAGGAGGTTCCGTACAAAAGCATTACGGAATGACGTACAGGAAGTACGAATGCCGACAGGTTCAGGGATGAACGCATTATGTCGGTGACGGTGTACTTTTTCTTATTATAGTTGCGTAACCGCGATGCTAATTAATTTAACCACGTCATCCCGGAAGACGACTGCATGGATGCAGGAGGTAGAGCAATGCAGGAGCAATTGCCGAGCAGCGATGTCCGGGACCTCATTCGGAAGTAGCGTGCATCTATTGGATACTCAGTGCTCTGCCTGCAATGGAGTAGGTCGAGCCAGGTTTCCAATGCAAAAAGGCCCTTCGCGTAAGCGAAGGGCCTTTTCTAAATTGGAAGCCTGGCGATGACCTACTCTCACATGGGAACTCCCACACTACCATCGGCGCAACTGCGTTTCACTTCTGAGTTCGGCATGGGATCAGGTGGGGCCACAGTGCTATTGTCGCCAGACAAAAACTGTTGGTTCTTACGAACCTGTTATTCGACGTATCGAATAACGAATTTGGAAAAATCGATATTAAACCTGTATCTCAAGTATTCTTTGTAATGCGTGAATCTCTTTAAAAGAGTATCAGACCATACAATCTCTCAAAGCAAAACTGCTTGGGTGTTGTATGGTTAAGCCTCACGGGCAATTAGTATCAGTTAGCTCAATGCCTCGCAGCACTTACACACCTGACCTATCAACGTTGTAGTCTCCAACGACCCTTTAGGGGACTTAAAGTCCCAGTGAGAACTCATCTCAAAGCCTGCTTCCCGCTTAGATGCTTTCAGCGGTTATCAGTTCCGAACGTAGCTACCGGGCAATGCCACTGGCGTGACAACCCGAACACCAGAGGTTCGTCCACTCCGGTCCTCTCGTACTAGGAGCAGCCCTCTTCAATTCTCAAACGCCCACGGCAGATAGGGACCGAACTGTCTCACGACGTTCTAAACCCAGCTCGCGTACCACTTTAAATGGCGAACAGCCATACCCTTGGGACCGACTTCAGCCCCAGGATGTGATGAGCCGACATCGAGGTGCCAAACACCGCCGTCGATATGAACTCTTGGGCGGTATCAGCCTGTTATCCCCGGAGTACCTTTTATCCGTTGAGCGATGGCCCTTCCATACAGAACCACCGGATCACTATGACCTACTTTCGTACCTGCTCGACGTGTCTGTCTCGCAGTTAAGCTGGCTTATGCCATTGCACTAACCGTATGATGTCCGACCATACTTAGCCAACCTTCGTGCTCCTCCGTTACTCTTTGGGAGGAGACCGCCCCAGTCAAACTACCCACCAGACAGTGTCCCCAAGCCCGATAAGGGCCCTAGGTTAGAACATCACGCATACAAGGGTGGTATTTCAAGATTGGCTCCACCACATCTAGCGACGCGGTTTCAATGCCTCCCACCTATCCTACACATGTAGGAGCAATGTTCACTGTCAAGCTATAGTAAAGGTTCACGGGGTCTTTCCGTCTAGCCGCGGGTATACGGCATCTTAACCGCAAATTCAATTTCACTGAGTCTCGGGTGGAGACAGTGTGGCCATGATTACGCCATTCGTGCAGGTCGGAACTTACCCGACAAGGAATTTCGCTACCTTAGGACCGTTATAGTTACGGCCGCCGTTTACCGGGGCTTCGATCATCAGCTTCGCTTACGCTAACCGAATCAATTAACCTTCCGGCACCGGGCAGGCGTCACACCGTATACGTCATCTTTCGATTTTGCACAGTGCTGTGTTTTTAATAAACAGTTCCAGCCACCTGGTTACTTCGACTCTCCTGTGCTTACTCCGCAAGGGATTCACACTAGAGAGCGTACCTTCTCCCGAAGTTACGGTACTATTTTGCCTAGTTCCTTCACCCGAGTTCTCTCAAGCGCCTTAGTATTCTCTACCTAACCACCTGTGTCGGTTTGGGGTACGGTTCCTATATATCTGAAGCTTAGAAGCTTTTCCTGGAAGTATGGCATCAACAACTTCAACTCCGTAGAGTCTCGTCTCGTATCTCAGTGTTAATAGCGACCCGGATTTACCTAAGTCACCCACCTACATACTTTCACATGGACAACCATCGCCATGCTTGCTTAGCCTGCTCCGTCCCTCCTTCGCAATATATAGAAGTACAGAAATATTAATCTGTTTCCCATCGACTACGCGTTTCCGCCTCGCCTTAGGGGCCGACTTACCCTGCCCTGATTAACATGGGACAGGAAACCTTGGTCTTTCGGCGGGGGAGTTTTTCACTCCCCTTATCGTTACTCATGTCAGCATTCGCACTTCTGATACCTCCAGCAAACCTTACGATTCACCTTCAACGGCTTACAGAACGCTCCCCTACCACTTGAACCTAAGTTCAAATCCGCAGCTTCGGTGCATAGTTTAGCCCCGTTACATCTTCCGCGCAGACCGACTCGACTAGTGAGCTATTACGCTTTCTTTAAAGGATGGCTGCTTCTAAGCCAACCTCCTAGCTGTCTATGCCTTTCCACATCGTTTCCCACTTAACTATGACTTTGGGACCTTAGCTGGCGGTCTGGGTTGTTTCCCTTTCCACAACGGACGTTAGCACCCGTAGTGTGTCTCCCGCATATCACTCATTGGTATTCGGAGTTTGCAAAGGGTTGGTAAGTCGGGATGACCCCCTAGCCTTAACAGTGCTCTACCCCCAATGGTGTTCGTGCGAGGCTCTACCTAAATAGATTTCGGGGAGAACCAGCTATCTCCCGGCTTGATTAGCCTTTCACTCCGACCCACAAGTCATCACCGCATTTTTCAACATACGTGTGTTCGGTCCTCCAGTTGATGTTACTCAACCTTCAACCTGCCCATGGGTAGATCGCCGGGTTTCGGGTCTATGCCCTGCAACTAAACGCGCAGTTAACACTCGCTTTCGCTACGGCTCCCCTATTCGGTTAACCTTGCTACAGAACATAAGTCGCTGACCCATTATACAAAAGGTACGCAGGCACCGGACTAAATCCGGCTTCCACTGCTTGTACGTATGCGGTTTCAGGTTCTATTTCACTCCCCTCACAGGGGTTCTTTTCGCCTTTCCCTCACGGTACTGGTTCACTATCGGTCAGTTAGGAGTATTTAGCCTTGGAGGATGGTCCCCCCATATTCAGTCAAGATTTCTCGTGTCCCGACCTACTCGATTTCACTATTAGGTTGTTTTTGTGTACGGGGCTATCACCCTGTATCGCTGTCCTTTCCAGAACATTCCACTAACGCCCAAATAGCTTAAGGGCTGATTCGCGTTCGCTCGCCGCTACTAACGAAATCTCGGTTGATTTCTTTTCCTCGGGGTACTTAGATGTTTCAGTTCTCCCGGTTCGCCTCATATAGCTATGTATTCACTATATGATACCCAGCTGATGCTGGGTGGGTTCCCCCATTCGGACATCTGTGTCTATAGCGCCTTTTATCGGCTTAACACAGCTTTTCGCAGATTAACACGTCCTTCATCGCCTCTAACTGCCAAGGCATCCACCACATACGCTTAGTCACTTAACCATACAACCCCAAAAAGTCTTGCAACTTCAAGAATGTCCGGAGACTAATCCGAACTAAGTTATAGGTCTGACATTTTCACGCATTCAATAAGAATGTCGGTAGCTTCGCTACCAAACTCAACAGTAAACTGCTGAGCCTTGAGTAAGAACTAATGACAACACGATAAGAGTTGCCATTAATAATGTTGAGTTGTTGTATAAAACAACTCAGTGATAAACAACAAGTTGTTTATCGTGATGATTTGCTGACGTTTATGATTGGAGATCATAAACACAAATCATCGGGTTTAATATCAGCTTTCCAAATTGTTAAAGAGTACATTAATGCGCGCATTCGGCATCATTGTTGGTTAAAAAACCAAAGATAACTGCTCTTATTGCTAAGGGCGCTTATCTTTGATTTCTTATTTCGGCACACTGGATCCCGCAACAAGTACGGGATGACAGAGCGTACCGCTCAGTCAGTTATCATGTAATTTGTGTGAACACTCGCGAAACTAACAAGTTAGCTTCCATTAAGTTGTCTACTTAAGGTAAGGAGGTGATCCAACCCCAGGTTCCCCTAGGGTTACCTTGTTACGACTTCACCCCAGTCATGAATCACAAAGTGGTAACCGTCCCCCCGAAGGTTAAACTAGCTACTTCTTTTGCAACCCACTCCCATGGTGTGACGGGCGGTGTGTACAAGGCCCGGGAACGTATTCACCGTGGCATTCTGATCCACGATTACTAGCGATTCCGACTTCACGGAGTCGAGTTGCAGACTCCGATCCGGACTACGACAAGCTTTGTGGGATTCGCTCCACCTCGCGGTATTGCTGCCCTCTGTACTTGCCATTGTAGCACGTGTGTAGCCCATCCCGTAAGGGCCATGATGACTTGACGTCGTCCCCACCTTCCTCCGGTTTATCACCGGCAGTCTCCTTAAAGTTCCCGACACTACTCGCTGGCAAATAAGGATAGGGGTTGCGCTCGTTGCGGGACTTAACCCAACATTTCACAACACGAGCTGACGACAGCCATGCAGCACCTGTCTCAGAGTTCCCGAAGGCACTAATCTATCTCTAGAAAATTCTCTGGATGTCAAGGGATGGTAAGGTTCTTCGCGTTGCATCGAATTAAACCACATGCTCCACCGCTTGTGCGGGCCCCCGTCAATTCATTTGAGTTTTAACCTTGCGGCCGTACTCCCCAGGCGGTCAACTTATCGCGTTAGCTGCGCTACCCACAGATCAAGTCTACAGACAGCTAGTTGACATCGTTTACGGCGTGGACTACCAGGGTATCTAATCCTGTTTGCTCCCCACGCTTTCGTGCCTCAGCGTCAGTATTTGTCCAGGTGGCCGCCTTCGCCACTGATGTTCCTTCCAATCTCTACGCATTTCACCGCTACACTGGAAATTCCACCACCCTCTACAATACTCTAGCTTGCCAGTTCAAAATGCAGTTCCAAGGTTGAGCCCTGGGCTTTCACATCTTGCTTAACAAACCGCCTACGCACGCTTTACGCCCAGTAATTCCGATTAACGCTCGCACCCTCCGTATTACCGCGGCTGCTGGCACGGAGTTAGCCGGTGCTTCTTCTGTTGCTAACGTCACAGCTAGCAGTTATTAACTACTAACCTTTCCTCACAACTGAAAGTGCTTTACAACCCGAAGGCCTTCTTCACACACGCGGCATGGCTGCATCAGGCTTTCGCCCATTGTGCAATATTCCCCACTGCTGCCTCCCGTAGGAGTCTGGGCCGTGTCTCAGTCCCAGTGTGGCTGATCATCCTCTCAAACCAGCTAGAGATCGTCGCCTTGGTAAGCCTTTACCTTACCAACTAGCTAATCTCACTTGGGCTAATCTATGAGCGAGAGGTGCCGAAGCATCCCCCCCTTTGGTCCGTAGACATTATGCGGTATTAGCAGTCGTTTCCAACTGTTGTCCCCCACTCAAAGGCATATTCCCAAGCATTACTCACCCGTCCGCCGCTCGACGCCGAAGTAGCAAGCTACTTCTCGTTTCCGCTCGACTTGCATGTGTTAAGCCTGCCGCCAGCGTTCAATCTGAGCCATGATCAAACTCTTCAATTAAAAAGTTGTTACATTTGAAACAAGACAAGCTTGCTTCTACTCAATGAATTCTGAATGTTTCGTCTAACCAGAAGCTGGTTAAACTAAAACGTACTAATTAACTTCATCGCTAAATAAAGATAATTAATTTGTTTGTGTGTTCATTCATCATTAAGTGATTTCGATACCGAGGTATCTATGTTGTAAATCAATCTTAATGTGAGTGCCCACACAAATTGCATGATAACTAATTGTTAAAGAACCGTTCTTATTAGAACGAAGAGCTAATCGCATTCGTTAGTCTCTTTGCTTCAATCCGGCTAGTAGCCTTGCTTGAAGTGGATGCGCATTATAAGCGCCCCAGTTTTAATGTCAACCGATTTTATGAATTATTTAAAAGTTTATTTTTAAACGTTTCATCGGTAGTTAAGACATCTAATGGATAACTTAACTTATTAAAACACTTCGTTGGGATGTCCCGAAGAAGTGAAGCGCATTTTAGACACTTTATAAATAAGATCAAGCATTATTTTGAAATTAATTGAATTAATTCTATATTGCCTATTCTTTCTACAGCCTTTGTATAATAACGATTAAAACATAATCTATTCATTACAATTGATTACTTTTTGGCAGGTAAAAAACAAAGATAGATCTATCAATAAAATACATTTACAACTTAAAAATACTGATGATTACAGGGATATAAACTATTTTAATGACCGAATATTATAGCATTTATTTTATAACGCCCAAAACCTTTAATCTTATTCAAATTAATAATGTCTTTTGGACTAATTTAATTGCTGTTTTTCTTAGAGCATTTGAGTAAATGTGATACTGACTTTATTAACAAGAACATTTGAATGAAGTGATCCTATATTGCGTAGATACTCGTGATGGGCTGACATTCAATTAGATTAATGTTTAAGCATTTAAAGAGCGATTTTTTATAAGCACGTTTTCAATTTAAGGGGCCGCACCCTCACTAGTGATCGTATTGGGATGACGTATATGGATATACAAACGCCTTTAGGTTCATGGATGAGAGTTTTCTATCGGTGACGGTGTATTTATTCTGAATATTGTTGAATATAAGCACTGCTTGTTAATTTACAGGAGAGCTTTATTGTTTAAGATCACGTTGTAAATTGAGGAAGTCGCATCCAAAAGCATGATGGGATGACGGTGTGTTTTTATATATTGTTGAATATAAGAGATGCTCGTTAATTTACACGAGAGCATTATTGTTTAAGATCACGTTGTAAATTGAGGAGGTCCCATCCAAAAGCATGATGGGATGACGGTGTTTTTTTCTAAGTGCATTGATAGTTCATTTACACCACGTCATATAAAGAAATGTGCTTATCCCAGGGGTTGGAATAAATAATAATACAGAAACAAAAAAGCCTGCTCGAAAGCAGGCTTTAAGTATGATGGTGGAGGGAGGTGGATTCGAACCACCGAAGGCTGAGCCGTCAGATTTACAATCTGATCCCTTTGGCCACTCGGGAACCCCTCCAAAGATATAACGTATTACGTTAATCTAAATTAGAAGCCTGGCGATGACCTACTCTCACATGGGAACTCCCACACTACCATCGGCGCAACTGCGTTTCACTTCTGAGTTCGGCATGGGATCAGGTGGGGCCACAGTGCTATTGTCGCCAGACAAAAACTGTTGGTTCTTTCGAACCTGTTATTCGACGTATCGAATAACGAATTTGGAAAAATCGATATTAAACCTGTATCTCAAGTATTCTTTGTAATGCGTGAATCTCTTTAAAAGAGTATCAGACCATACAATCACTCAAAGCAAAACTGCTTGGGTGTTGTATGGTTAAGCCTCACGGGCAATTAGTATCAGTTAGCTCAATGCCTCACAGCACTTACACACCTGACCTATCAACGTTGTAGTCTCCAACGACCCTTTAGGGGACTTAAAGTCCCAGTGAGAACTCATCTCAAAGCCTGCTTCCCGCTTAGATGCTTTCAGCGGTTATCAGTTCCGAACGTAGCTACCGGGCAATGCCACTGGCGTGACAACCCGAACACCAGAGGTTCGTCCACTCCGGTCCTCTCGTACTAGGAGCAGCCCTCTTCAATTCTCAAACGCCCACGGCAGATAGGGACCGAACTGTCTCACGACGTTCTAAACCCAGCTCGCGTACCACTTTAAATGGCGAACAGCCATACCCTTGGGACCGACTTCAGCCCCAGGATGTGATGAGCCGACATCGAGGTGCCAAACACCGCCGTCGATATGAACTCTTGGGCGGTATCAGCCTGTTATCCCCGGAGTACCTTTTATCCGTTGAGCGATGGCCCTTCCATACAGAACCACCGGATCACTATGACCTACTTTCGTACCTGCTCGACGTGTCTGTCTCGCAGTTAAGCTGGCTTATGCCATTGCACTAACCGTATGATGTCCGACCATACTTAGCCAACCTTCGTGCTCCTCCGTTACTCTTTGGGAGGAGACCGCCCCAGTCAAACTACCCACCAGACAGTGTCCCCAAGCCCGATTAGGGCCCTAGGTTAGAACATCACGCATACAAGGGTGGTATTTCAAGATTGGCTCCACCACATCTAGCGACGCGGTTTCAATGCCTCCCACCTATCCTACACATGTAGGAGCAATGTTCACTGTCAAGCTATAGTAAAGGTTCACGGGGTCTTTCCGTCTAGCCGCGGGTATACGGCATCTTAACCGCAAATTCAATTTCACTGAGTCTCGGGTGGAGACAGTGTGGCCATGATTACGCCATTCGTGCAGGTCGGAACTTACCCGACAAGGAATTTCGCTACCTTAGGACCGTTATAGTTACGGCCGCCGTTTACCGGGGCTTCGATCATCAGCTTCGCTTACGCTAACCGAATCAATTAACCTTCCGGCACCGGGCAGGCGTCACACCGTATACGTCATCTTTCGATTTTGCACAGTGCTGTGTTTTTAATAAACAGTTCCAGCCACCTGGTTACTTCGACTCTCCGCTGCTTACCTCGTAAAGAGTTCACAATAGAGAGCGTACCTTCTCCCGAAGTTACGGTACTATTTTGCCTAGTTCCTTCACCCGAGTTCTCTCAAGCGCCTTAGTATTCTCTACCTAACCACCTGTGTCGGTTTGGGGTACGGTTCCTATATATCTGAAGCTTAGAAGCTTTTCCTGGAAGTATGGCATCAACAACTTCAACTCCGTAGAGTCTCGTCTCGTATCTCAGCCTTAAGAAGAACCGGATTTACCTAATTCTTCAGCCTACATACTTTCACATGGACAACCATCGCCATGCTTGCTTAGCCTGCTCCGTCCCTCCTTCGCAATATATAGAAGTACAGAAATATTAATCTGTTTCCCATCGACTACGCGTTTCCGCCTCGCCTTAGGGGCCGACTTACCCTGCCCTGATTAACATGGGACAGGAAACCTTGGTCTTTCGGCGGGGGAGTTTTTCACTCCCCTTATCGTTACTCATGTCAGCATTCGCACTTCTGATACCTCCAGCAAACCTTACGATTCACCTTCAACGGCTTACAGAACGCTCCCCTACCACTTGAACCTAAGTTCAAATCCGCAGCTTCGGTGCATAGTTTAGCCCCGTTACATCTTCCGCGCAGACCGACTCGACTAGTGAGCTATTACGCTTTCTTTAAAGGATGGCTGCTTCTAAGCCAACCTCCTAGCTGTCTATGCCTTTCCACATCGTTTCCCACTTAACTATGACTTTGGGACCTTAGCTGGCGGTCTGGGTTGTTTCCCTTTCCACAACGGACGTTAGCACCCGTAGTGTGTCTCCCGCATATCACTCATTGGTATTCGGAGTTTGCAAAGGGTTGGTAAGTCGGGATGACCCCCTAGCCTTAACAGTGCTCTACCCCCAATGGTGTTCGTGCGAGGCTCTACCTAAATAGATTTCGGGGAGAACCAGCTATCTCCCGGCTTGATTAGCCTTTCACTCCGACCCACAAGTCATCACCGCATTTTTCAACATACGTGTGTTCGGTCCTCCAGTTGATGTTACTCAACCTTCAACCTGCCCATGGGTAGATCGCCGGGTTTCGGGTCTATGCCCTGCAACTAAACGCGCAGTTAACACTCGCTTTCGCTACGGCTCCCCTATTCGGTTAACCTTGCTACAGAACATAAGTCGCTGACCCATTATACAAAAGGTACGCAGGCACCGGACTAAATCCGGCTTCCACTGCTTGTACGTATGCGGTTTCAGGTTCTATTTCACTCCCCTCACAGGGGTTCTTTTCGCCTTTCCCTCACGGTACTGGTTCACTATCGGTCAGTTAGGAGTATTTAGCCTTGGAGGATGGTCCCCCCATATTCAGTCAAGATTTCTCGTGTCCCGACCTACTCGATTTCACTATTAGGTTGTTTTTGTGTACGGGGCTATCACCCTGTATCGCTGTCCTTTCCAGAACATTCCACTAACGCCCAAATAGCTTAAGGGCTGATTCGCGTTCGCTCGCCGCTACTAACGAAATCTCGGTTGATTTCTTTTCCTCGGGGTACTTAGATGTTTCAGTTCTCCCGGTTCGCCTCGCATAGCTATGTATTCACTATACGATACCTGCCTTACGACAGGTGGGTTCCCCCATTCGGACATCTGTGTCTATAGCGCCTTTTATCGGCTTAACACAGCTTTTCGCAGATTAACACGTCCTTCATCGCCTCTAACTGCCAAGGCATCCACCACATACGCTTAGTCACTTAACCATACAACCCCAAAAAGTCTTGCAACTTCAAGAATGTCCGGAGACTAATCCGAACTAAGTTATAGGTCTGACATTTTCACGCATTCAATAAGAATGTTGGCAACCTACGTTGCCAAACCCACAGTAAACTGTGAGCCTTGAGTAAGAACAACTAACAACACGATAAGAGTTGCTAGTTATAATGTTGAGTTGTTGTATAAAACAACTCAGTGATAAACAACAAGTTGTTTATCGTGATGATTTGCTGACGTTTATGATTGGAGATCATAAACACAAATCATCGGGTTTAATATCAGCTTTCCAAATTGTTAAAGAGTTAATCAACACACGCATTCGGTGCAGATTTTGGTTAAAAACCAAACTTAACGCATCATCCTTTATCATAAAGGGGGATGTTTTAAGTTTGGCTTCTTACGTTAAGAAGAAAATGGTGGAGCTAAGCAGGATCGAACTGCTGACCTCCTGCGTGCAAGGCAGGCGCTCTCCCAGCTGAGCTATAGCCCCATTGTGTTACCAATGGTATTTAACTCTTTTTAGAAGGCATTTTATGACGCCGTGTAGTTCACCTACACAAGTCATGAAATAACGCACTAAAAACGTTAAATTGGTAGGTCTGGGCAGACTTGAACTGCCGACCTCACCCTTATCAGGGGTGCGCTCTAACCAGCTGAGCTACAGACCTATCATGATGGGTCTGCAACCTAAGTTACGACCTATTTTCTTCATCTTTCGTTATCATACAATTTGTGTGAACACTCGCGAAACTAACAAGTTAGTTTCCATTAAGTTGTCTACTTAAGGTAAGGAGGTGATCCAACCCCAGGTTCCCCTAGGGTTACCTTGTTACGACTTCACCCCAGTCATGAATCACAAAGTGGTAACCGTCCCCCCGAAGGTTAAACTAGCTACTTCTTTTGCAACCCACTCCCATGGTGTGACGGGCGGTGTGTACAAGGCCCGGGAACGTATTCACCGTGGCATTCTGATCCACGATTACTAGCGATTCCGACTTCACGGAGTCGAGTTGCAGACTCCGATCCGGACTACGACAAGCTTTGTGGGATTCGCTCCACCTCGCGGTATTGCTGCCCTCTGTACTTGCCATTGTAGCACGTGTGTAGCCCATCCCGTAAGGGCCATGATGACTTGACGTCGTCCCCACCTTCCTCCGGTTTATCACCGGCAGTCTCCTTAAAGTTCCCGACACTACTCGCTGGCAAATAAGGATAGGGGTTGCGCTCGTTGCGGGACTTAACCCAACATTTCACAACACGAGCTGACGACAGCCATGCAGCACCTGTCTCAGAGTTCCCGAAGGCACTAATCTATCTCTAGAAAATTCTCTGGATGTCAAGGGATGGTAAGGTTCTTCGCGTTGCATCGAATTAAACCACATGCTCCACCGCTTGTGCGGGCCCCCGTCAATTCATTTGAGTTTTAACCTTGCGGCCGTACTCCCCAGGCGGTCAACTTATCGCGTTAGCTGCGCTACCCACAGATCAAGTCTACAGACAGCTAGTTGACATCGTTTACGGCGTGGACTACCAGGGTATCTAATCCTGTTTGCTCCCCACGCTTTCGTGCCTCAGCGTCAGTATTTGTCCAGGTGGCCGCCTTCGCCACTGATGTTCCTTCCAATCTCTACGCATTTCACCGCTACACTGGAAATTCCACCACCCTCTACAATACTCTAGCTTGCCAGTTCAAAATGCAGTTCCAAGGTTGAGCCCTGGGCTTTCACATCTTGCTTAACAAACCGCCTACGCACGCTTTACGCCCAGTAATTCCGATTAACGCTCGCACCCTCCGTATTACCGCGGCTGCTGGCACGGAGTTAGCCGGTGCTTCTTCTGTTGCTAACGTCACAGCTAGCAGTTATTAACTACTAACCTTTCCTCACAACTGAAAGTGCTTTACAACCCGAAGGCCTTCTTCACACACGCGGCATGGCTGCATCAGGCTTTCGCCCATTGTGCAATATTCCCCACTGCTGCCTCCCGTAGGAGTCTGGGCCGTGTCTCAGTCCCAGTGTGGCTGATCATCCTCTCAAACCAGCTAGAGATCGTCGCCTTGGTAAGCCTTTACCTTACCAACTAGCTAATCTCACTTGGGCTAATCTATGAGCGAGAGGTGCCGAAGCGTCCCCCCCTTTGGTCCGTAGACATTATGCGGTATTAGCAGTCGTTTCCAACTGTTGTCCCCCACTCAAAGGCATATTCCCAAGCATTACTCACCCGTCCGCCGCTCGACGCCGAAGTAGCAAGCTACTTCTCGTTTCCGCTCGACTTGCATGTGTTAAGCCTGCCGCCAGCGTTCAATCTGAGCCATGATCAAACTCTTCAATTAAAAAGTTGTTACATTTGAAACAAGACAAGCTTGTTTCTACTCAATGAATTCTGAATGTTTCGTCTAACCAGAAGCTGGTTAAACTAAAACGTACTAATTAACTTCATCGCTAAATAAAGATAATTAATTTGTTTGTGTGTTCATTCATCATTAAGTGATTTCGATACCGAGGTATCTATGTTGTAAATCAATCTTAATGTGAGTGCCCACACAAATTGCATGATAACTAATTGTTAAAGAACCGTTCTATTCGAACGAAGAGCTAATCGCATTCGTTAGTCTCTTTGCTTCAATCCGGCTAGTAGCCTTGCCTGAAGCAGATGCGCATTTTACGCAACTCAGTGTTGAAGTCAACAGTTAATTTAAATAATTTTAAATTTAATTGTTGTCGTTTGTAACTCAGTAATTTCTACGTCAATCACTACAAACTATCTACACTGCTTATCACTGGTTTCTCTGTCAGTAACTATCTTGCTACTTGTCGAGATTCCCTGTGGAAGTGGATGCGCATTTTAGGGATTTTTGAGCTGCCGTCAACACCTTTTTGCAATTTATTTAAAGAATATTGAATTTAACTTTTGATCGCTCAATTAATACTCAATCATTAACTTAAAATTAAAGAGCTTGATTAAATACACGCCAGTTAAAAATTAAAGTCCTTATTTACGGCTTTTTTAAAACAAACAGTAATTAATCTCTATAAATTTGCTCTAATCGGCTGTTATTCAGAACTTTTTAATATTTGCCCATTGCAGTTTGTTAAAATCTAGTTAACATAGGTTTTGATTAGATAAATTTCGTACAACTATTAACAATAAAAAAAATCAGGTATTAATCATGAAATCTCCACTTATCCTAACTTCAGCATTTATTGCAACCGCTTTAACCGTAGTCGGTTATTTAGTGTCAGATCAAATTGCTCAATTAGATGCAACATCTACAGCTGTCGGTTTATTTATTGGTGCAATTTTATGCCCAACAATTATTAAACTCATGTCTGGCAGCGAAAGTGCTTCTGGCGAAGTTAAAACTCTCTATGTTGGTAACCTTCCATATCGTGCAAATGAGTCAGCCATACGTAGTTTATTTTCTGACTACGGCTTAGTTCATTCAGTACGGTTAATGAAAGATAAGCAAACAGGCAAAAGAAGAGGCTTTGGATTTGTAGAAATCGCAGCGGCGGACGCGGCGAATGCAATAAACTCTTTAAACGATACTGAATTTCAGCAGCGTACATTGAAAGTTCGTGAAGCTAAAGAACGACCAGAACCAAATCAAGACTAGATATACTTAATAAACAAAAAGGGGCCATTGATTAACAATGGCCCCTTTTTTTACATCAGGGATGATGGAATGCCAACTTAACATGGATGTTATTAAAGTTGGCTCACATCAGGGATGATGGAATGCCAACTTAACACGGATGTTATTAAAGTTGGCTTATATCAGCCTTTAACTTTCACGAGCAATAGCTCGATAAGCTATATCAGTTCTAAATTGAACATCTTTCCAGGTAATTTGGTTTAGTAACTCATAGGCAGCTTTTTGTGCTTCAGTCACAGTTTTACCTAAAGCAGTCGCACATAGTACTCGGCCGCCTGAAGTTACAACATTACCGTCTTTTTCAGCTGTGCCAGCATGAAAAGTTTTACGATCAGTTAATGTATTTAATTCTAAACCAGAAATAACTTCACCTTTACCGTAAGAACCTGGGTAACCACCCGCAGCTAATACAACTCCAACGGCAGCACGTGGGTCAAAGTCGATAGTCGCTTCATCTAGCTTGCCATTACAAGCAAGTAAACATAGTTCAACTAAATCTGACTGTAAACGCATCATCATTGGTTGAGTTTCTGGATCACCAAAGCGACAGTTGTATTCAATAACATTTGGAGTCCCATCTGCAGCGATCATTAAACCAGCGTATAAGAAACCAGAGTATGGGGCTCCTTCGTTTGCCATGCCCTCAACTGTTGGAAGAATAACTTCATTCATAATTCTTTGATGGATGTCTGCAGTTACTACTGGCGCGGGAGAATAAGCCCCCATACCACCAGTATTAGGACCTTCATCATTATTGTATGCACGTTTATGATCTTGACTTGTCGCCATAGCCAATACATTCTTACCATCAACCATTACGATAAAGCTTGCTTCTTCGCCTTCTAAGAACTCTTCAATAACAACGCGATGACCAGCATCACCAAAAGCATTCCCTGCCAACATGTCTTTAATTGCATCTTCGGCTTCTTGCAGAGTCAAAGCAACGATTACACCTTTACCTGCAGCTAGACCATCTGCTTTAACAACAATTGGCGCACCTTGCTTACGTACATAAGCAATCGCTGGCTCTATTTCAGTAAAGTTTTCATAACTCCCCGAAGGGATATTATTGCGCGCTAAGAAATCTTTAGTGAAAGACTTAGAACCCTCTAGTTGCGCTGCCTTTGCGCTTGGACCAAAAATAGTTAGGCCTTGAGCTTGAAATGCATCAACTACACCATCAACTAAAGGTTGCTCTGGACCAACAATTGTTAGAGCTACACTGTTTTCTTTCGCGAAAGCGATCAAACCTTGTATATCATCGCTAGACACAGCAATGTTTTCCAATTTAGGTTCAGTTGCAGTACCAGCATTACCTGGTGCTACAAAAACCTTACTTACAGAACTTGATTGTGCAGCTTTCCATGCAAGTGCATGTTCACGACCGCCACTACCAATTACTAAAACGTTCATTTATTTTTCCTAACTGAAATATAAAGTGGCTATTTAGCCGGCTTTACAAATTTTAATGTCATGCGATCACTTTCGCCAATGGCCAAGTATTTCGCTTTATCTTGTTCACCCAATCGTAATACTGGCGGTAATGTCCACACACCTTTAGCGTGATCAGCCGTATCTTTAGGGTTTGCGTTTATTTCACTGCTTGCTGCCAATTCAAAACCTGCAGCCGTTGCCAAATCAATGGTTAATTGCTGTGGGAAGTAACCACTTTTGCCATTTGTCTCTAAGCTTTGTGCAGTTGGCATTCTGTGTTCAACAACACCTAATACGCCACCCGGCTTTAGTGCTTTAAAACTATCGGCAAAAATTTGCTTTACACCGTCAACTTTCCAATTATGCAAATTACGAAATGTGAGTACCATATCGGCACTGCCGGCAGGAGCAATATCACTCGCTACGCGTGGAGTAAAGTTAGTTAACTCGACATCACTAAAAACTTCATTTGTTGCTAACTTTGCTTCCAGTTTACGACGAGACTTACTGTAATAGTTATCTTCACCAGTATCTGGGTAATGAGCCCCATAAAGCTTACCTGTACCTTTTAAAGCCGGTGCTAAAATTTCGGTATACCAACCACCACCAGGTGCAATTTCAACAACTGTCATGGTAGATTTAAAACCAAAAAAGATTAGCGTTTCTTCAGGGTGACGATACATATCACGAGCTTTATTTTTATCACTGCGATGTTCGCCAGCGATTGCTTGCTCTAATTGAGTAGGTGCATGTGCATTAGCCGCGGTTGCAGCCAAAAGTGAAGTAGCTAGAATTGCTGTAGTGATTAAAGATTTCATATTTTTCATTATTATATCCCTTAAGATTATTTTGCTAGATATGTTATAGCAGAAATAATCATATTAAGGGATAGTAAAAATATTTTCTAACAAAACAAGAGCAAATAAATTTGCTCTTGTTTTGGATTATTAGTGACGGAAGTGACGCATGCCAGTGAATACCATAGCAATGCCATGTTCATCAGCTGCAGCAATAACTTCGTTATCACGCATAGAACCACCAGGTTGGATTACTGCTGTAATACCTGCTTCAGCAGCTGCATCTAAACCATCACGGAATGGGAAGAATGCATCAGATGCCATAACTGAACCCGCTACCTCTAAACCTTCATCGGCAGCTTTAATACCTGCAACTTTAGCAGAATATACGCGGCTCATTTGACCTGCGCCAACACCAATAGTCATATCATTTTTAACATAAACAATGGCATTCGACTTAACGAACTTAGCAACTTTCCAACAGAATAATAAATCACTCATTTCTTGTTCAGAAGGTTGACGCTTAGTTACAACTGTTAAGTCATCTAAACCAACCATGCCGTTGTCACGATCTTGAACTAATAGACCGCCGTTAACACGTTTCTGTTCTAAACCAGTAGTTTTGGTTGACCATTGGCCACATTCTAATAAACGAACGTTTGGCTTAGCGGCAACAATTTGTGCGGCAGCAGCAGAAATACTTGGTGCAATAATTACTTCAACGAACTGACGAGAAACAATAGCTTCTGCAGTATCAGCATCTAGTTCACGGTTAAAAGCAATAATGCCACCAAACGCTGAAGTAGGATCTGTTTTAAACGCTTTCTCATAAGCGCCTAAAATGTTATCGCCTAAAGCAACGCCACAAGGGTTTGCATGTTTAACGATTACACAGGCAGGTTGCTTAAACTCTTTAACACATTCTAATGCAGAGTCAGTATCGGCAATGTTGTTATAAGATAATGCTTTACCTTGAATTTGCGTAGCAGTAGAAACAGATGCTTCTTCAGGCTGTGCTTCAACATAAAAAGCAGCGTCTTGATGAGAGTTTTCACCGTAACGTAAATCTTGCTTTTTAATGTACTGGCTGTTGAATGTGCGTGGGAACTTGCTAACGCTTTGTTCTTTATCATTGTAAGCCGGAAGCATTTTACCAAAGTAATTTGCGATCATACCGTCGTAACTAGCAGTGTGTTCATAAGCAGCAATTGCTAAGTCAAAACGAGTTTTATACGTTAATGAACCGTTGTTATCAGCCATTTCAGCTAGAACACGGTCATAGTCTGATGCGTTCACAACAATCGTTACATCTTTATGATTTTTTGCCGCGGCACGAACCATAGTTGGTCCGCCAATATCGATATTCTCAATCGCATCTTCTAATGAACAATCTTCATTGGCAACAGTATTTGCAAATGGGTAAAGGTTAACTACAACAATATCGATTGCTTGAATATTGTTTTCAGCCATTACTGCTTCATCCATATCACGACGAGCCAGAATGCCACCGTGTACTTTAGGGTGAAGAGTTTTTACACGTCCGTCCATAATTTCTGGATGACCTGTGTAATCTGAAACCTCAGTAACAGGGATGTTATTTTCTGCTAATAATTTAGCTGTACCACCGGTAGATAAAAGATCTACACCTTGTGCCGATAATGCTTGAGCGAACTCAACAATGCCGGTTTTGTCAGAAACACTTAGTAGAGCGCGTCTAATAGGGCGTGGAGTATCCATAGTTTTTCTTTACCTTGTATGCTTAATTTTAATTTAAAGTTATATTTTATGGTGAAATTATAAGCCCATAAAACAAGTACCCTTAAAAGGCGTCCTGCCTGTCGGGTATAATTATATCCCTATAACAAAACTGTATCCATCCATGGCAATTCTAAGTTAATTCTTCCCTGAATTAAAAAAAGCACCCGAAGGTGCTTTATAGCAGGCGAACCTGCGTGTTTTTAGTTCATGCCGTATTTTTTAAGCTTCTTACGTAATGTACCACGATTGATACCTAATAAGTTTGCCGCTCGGGTTTGATTACCACGAGTATATTGCATTACCTCTTCAAGCATTGGAGCTTCGATTTCTGATAATACAAGGTCATACATGTCATCAACATCGTTGCCGTTTAATTGTGATAAGTAGTTTTTAATTGCTACTTTAGCTTGGGTACGTAAAGGTGATGCCTTTGTCTGAGTTTGTAGGTCACCGATAACAAATGGAGAAGTAATATTTTGTTCAAACATAAAGTTCAGACTCTTTCTAAGTTAATTTATCAAAAAATATATTTAACGATTCAAGCTGCTCTAAAGGCTGCTCGAGACCATTAAATATGGAACGAAATTGTTTTCCTTGGTCTAGCGTTTGCATGTACCAAGATACGTGTTTACGAGCAATCCTTACGCCCATAAATTCACCATAAAATTTGTGCAGTTCTTGCACATGAGCCATTAATATAGCTCTGATCTCTGCCACGGTTGGAGGTGCTAAATGCTCTCCGGTTTTTAAAAAGTGATTAATCTCTCTAAAAATCCATGGACGACCTTGTGCTGCACGGCCAATCATTATTGCATCAGCATTGGTATATTCTAATACCTGCTTAGCTTTTTCTGGGCTATTAACATCACCGTTAGCAATAACAGGGATATTTACAGCACTTTTAATTGCCTTTATTGTATCGTACTCAGCATTACCTTTATAAAAGTCACATCGAGTACGGCCATGTACAGCTAACGCCTGAATTCCATTTGCTTCAGCGATTTTTGCTATTTCGATACCGTTTCTGGTATTTTCACACCAACCAGTTCGAATTTTCAGTGTTACCGGTATCGCTACAGCAGCGACAACCGATTTTACTATTTGCTCAACTTGCTCTGGCACCTTTAATAACGCCGAACCCGCGAGCTTTTTATTTACTTTTTTTGCAGGACAGCCCATATTGATATCAATAATTTGAGCGCCGTGTTCTGCATTAACCTTAGCTGCAAAAGCCATTTCGTCTGGATCAGATCCTGCGATTTGTACCGAACGAATACCAGCTTCATCACTATGTTCAAGTCTTAACTTCGATTTACCTGAATTCCAAACCTTAGGATTGGAAGACATCATCTCAGACACAGCCATACCCGCACCTAGTTGACAACATAGCTGCCTGAAGGGTTGGTCTGTAATTCCTGCCATTGGAGCAAGGATCACATTATTGTTTAACTGATAAGAACCTATTTTCACGTGATGCTTTTTTGAGCTACTGCTTAAAAGGGCGCTAAGTTTACGTGTTTTTTCTGATAAAGAAAAGCATATAAATTGAACAATTTTGTATTTTTTCGTATTTTTTTATATTGACTTTTTTTTGAATCACATATGGCACAAAAAAAGGCGCTAAATAAGAATTATTCAACGCCTTTTTTGATACGAATTAAATAGATGCTAATTACCTGTTACAAACACCAGATAAACGTACCCATTCCTCTTGTACAGTTATTGGATCCATTGTGCACCATTGGCTGTAAATACCTTGCAGCTCATTACCCTGCTCTTCAAGTATTCCAGATAAAGCCACTAAGCCATCTTTAGCAACATATCCCATAATAACAGGCGCTAATTCTCTAAGTGGTCCAGCTAAAATATTAGCCACCACTACATCAGCTTTTAATGTTGGTTGGTCTTTAGGTAAAAATAACTCTAGCCTGTCTTCAACACCGTTACGCTGAGCATTGGCTAAACTTGCTTGTAGTGCTTGTGGGTCAATATCGATACCAATAACTTTTTTAGCACCAAGCTTTAATGCCGCTAATGATAATATTCCTGAGCCACAACCAAAATCGACAACTACTTTGTCGGTTAAATCTAAAGAATCTAGCCAAGTTAAACATAATGCTGTTGTTGGATGGGTGCCAGTACCAAATGCTAGACCAGGGTCAAGCATTACATTTACAGCATCAGGCTCTGGTACATCACGCCAGCTTGGGCAGATCCACAAACGTTGGCCAAATTTCATCGGATGGAAATTATCCATCCATTCTCGTTCCCAATCTTTATCTTCGAGTTGCTCAAGTTTATATTGCATCGCTTCTTTATCTGGATGGATACTTTTTAAATAAGTAATAGCCTTATCCATGTCATGGCTGGCATCAAATAGCCCCATAACTACAGTATTATTCCAATAAATCACTTCATCACCTGGTAAAGGTTCATATATAGGTGTGTCTTGCGCATCTATAAATGTTACTGCTTGTGAGCCACAAGCCATTAACCAATCACTGTACTTTTCAGCGGTTTCTTCATTTGCGGCTAAGCGCAATTGTATCCAAGGCATTTTTTATCTCTAAAATCGTTAATTAGGTATAGTTTATCACTTCTTCAGAATGTCGGTTATATGAAATTCAAATTTCAGCAACAGTAACGATTAGTTGGTAGGAAAAATCGGAGCAATAATATCCCCCCTACATTATTACTTAGGGCACTAATTAATGACTATCGATTTACCTCTACCGTTAGTTTCAGACGCAGCTGCTAATACACCATTTTTTCTAGATATAAGTTGAACATCACCAAAATTACTTTGCTTAAAGTTGTAACCTAACTTTTGCAACTCGGCTAATGTACTGGCATTTATTCCTGAGTAATAACGAATTTCGTTTTTAGGCCAAAGTTGATGGTGAAATCTTGGTGTGTTAACCGCTTGCTCAGCACTCATACCAAACTCTACAACATTTAAAATAGACTGATAAACCGAAGTAATGATTGTTGTACCTCCGGGTGAGCCAGTTACTACTTGCACTTCATTATTTTTTAATAAAATGGTTGGTGTCATTGATGAAACCATTCGTTTATTTGGTTGTATTTCATTAGCTTGTCCACCAATTGCGCCATAAACATTAGCAACACCAGCTTTTACGCTAAAATCATCCATTTCATCATTTAAGATAAAACCTGCCCCCTCAACTATAACGCCACTACCAAAGGTATAGTTAATTGTAGTGGTATTTGAGACGGCGTTACCCCATTTATCAACAATAGAAAAGTGAGTTGTATCTTCACTTTCTTTTAAGCCAGGTTCTATGCTTTCAGAATCAGATACCACATTTGGTCTGATCCCTTCAGCACGCATTGCTATATATTTATCATCAACAAGTTGCGCCTGCGCGACGCTGACAAAATCTGGGTCACCAATATATTCAGCTCTGTCGGCAAATACTCGTTTGCCAATTTCTGCTAACAAGTGCATATATTGAACTGAATTATGCTCTAATATTGTTGATTGAGGCTTTACCAAGTCATACATTTTTAACCATTGTAAAATAGCAATACCACCAGAGCTTGGTGGTGGTGCCGTGATAACTTGGTACTCACGCCATGATTGTTGGATGGGGGTGCGCCAAATAGCTTTATACTCGGCTAAATCTGGCATACCAATTATGCCACCATGCTTGAGCATAAATTGACTAATTATTTTTGCCGTTTCTCCTTTGTAGAAACCATCTCGACCTTTTTCTGAAATACGTTTTAACGTTGCAGCGAGTTCTGGTTGCTTAAATATTTCCCCTGCTTTTGCATTAGCAAAGTACTGGGCAAAATTTACCTTCACCCCCTCTTTATTAAAACTGTTTATTCGCCACTGTATATTTTTGACCATTTCAGGATGAACAATAAAACCTTGCTCAGCAAATTTTATTGCGGGTGCCAACAACTCTTGCCAAGGTTTAGAGCCATATTTTTTGTGAGCTTGCCACATACCATCAACGGTTCCAGGAACACCTGATGATAAAATTCCATATAATGACTTATTCTCAATGACATTACCGGAGTCATCTAAATACATATCTCGGTGTGCTTTTAATGGGGCCACTTCACGATAATCTAAAAAATCGGCTTGACCATCTTTATAAATAGTCATAAAACCGCCACCACCTACGTTACCTGCTTCAGGCAACGTTACCGCTAATACAAATTGCGCAGCTATTGCCGCATCAATTGCATTACCACCACGTTGCAACACATCAACGGCTACATTGGCACTATAACTATCAGGCATAGCAACTGCAGCCTGAGTATTTTCCAGAGCAAGTACACTGGAAATATTTAAACTAATACTAATGAGTAAACTGATTAATACATTGAGCTTCATTTTCATCACTTATATATCCATGTAAAACTGACTAGTCATTTTTTTCAACTTAACTGTTGATGCAAACACTAACAATGAGCATTAATTGAAAAGGGAAATATCTCACCTTTATGTGAGCATATGCCGTAGTTTTTATTATTACTTTTTTTAATCAATTTAACCTAACATTGCTATTTATTATTGTATATAAAAACTAGATACATGAAGTTGTAAATACCATAAACTTTACTTTTATGTAGATAATTAGTGAACTTTAACACTACCCTATTTTAAATTATTTGAAATTACATAAATTAGCTTTATTTCATAAGTGGGTTAAAATTGACTGATGATCTTTCTTGATCTTTTTACTAACCAGCAATAAATATGAATTATAGATCTGTAAAACAAATGGTGGACCATTAAACTTACCATGTTCATAGAGCAAGCTTTTCGTTTATATTGAAATATGCGGTCGACTATTAACTTCACAACCTAAAGTTTGAACTATATGAAAATCAGAGAAATTCATCATGACTTTATTAATTTATCCAATGGCATAAAGTTAGCATATCGCGCTTGGTTACCGGTTAATGCTGAGCAAAATCCTGTTCCCGCGATATTGGAGTACCTACCTTATCGAAAAAATGACGGCACCGTGGTTAGAGATGAACTGACGATGCCTGCAACAGCAAAACATGGTTATGCCTGTATCCGTGTTGATATTAGAGGCACTGGCGAATCTGATGGATTGTTTGATGATGAATATAGCGAACAAGAACTTTCCGATGGTGAATTAGTCATTGATTGGCTCAGCAGACAAGTTTGGTGTGATGGCAATGTTGGTATGGTTGGTATTTCTTGGGGTGGATTTAATTCATTACAACTCGCCTATCGCCAACCTCCTGCTTTGAAAACCATTATTACAATATGCTCAACAACCGATCGTTTTAACGAAGACATTCATTACGCTGGCGGTTGTTTATTAAACGACAACTTAGATTGGGCTGCATTTTTTTGGGCTTATGCTCAAGCACGATGTCCAGACCCCAGATTGGTGGGCGAAAACTGGAAACAACAATGGTTACACCGTTTAAATAATATGCCGTTGTTAGCTGACAAGTGGCTTAGTGAGTCGAGTAAAAATCAATATTGGCGACACGGTTCTGTCAATGAAGATTTTAGCAAAATAAAAATTCCCGTATATGCGATCAGTGGCTGGGCTGATGCTTATCGAAATAGTGTTTTTGATTTATTAGAAAACCTGCAGAGCCCCTGCAAAGGCTTAATTGGGCCATGGGCTCACAAGTACCCTAACATTGCTTATCCTGGGCCTAAAATAGATTATGTAAAAGAGTCTGTTCGTTGGTGGGATAAATGGCTTAAAGGTATTGAAAATCATATTATGGCCGAACCAAAATTACATTACTACTTGATGGACTCTGTTGAGCCATGTACAGATTATAGTTATCGAACAGGCCGTTGGCAAAGCGAACAACAATGGCCATCGTCGACCATTTCCTATCAACACCTATTATTAGAAGATTCAACGTTAGTGACAAAACCGCAAGTTGAACAAGCAACAGTTGAAATAGATAGCCCTGGTTCTACAGGACAAATGGCTGGTAAACTCATGGTCGGCATAGGCTATAGCGGTGAATTTCCCGGCAACCAACAACTCGATGATAATAACTCAGCCAGTTTTGACACTCTCACTTTAAACGACGCATTTAATATCGTTGGCCAACCATTATTAACCCTTGCGGTAGCGTCAGATCAAACCGATGCAAATGTCATTGCTAGGTTATGTGACATTCACCCCAATGGGCAAAGTACGTTAATCACTTATTGCGTCTTAAATCTCAAACATCATTCTGCAGATCAACAGCCAAAACCAATAACTGTCGGTCAATATTATAATGTCCAATTGCAGCTTCATCATATTGCCTACCAAGTACCGGCAGGACATAAAATAAGAGTATCCATCTCAAATAATTATTGGCCTTTGATTTGGCCAACTCCGATAAAGAATAAACTAACATTGGCACTCGAACAATGTTGTTTAATGCTACCGAATAAACAACACTTAATACCTACAAATAATCCAGCGTTAGCTGATGTTAGTGGTTCTGATTTATATCTCGGAGAAGAAATTCGGGCTGGAAAGTCCACTAAAAGTATTGATGCCAATCAAAAGACAGGAACGCTACTAACTACCACGGATATTGATTATGGTTGCTATTTTCACCCGTCATGTGAAACTAAAATAGATTTTACCGTTAAACAAATATTAAGCATACACCCTAATAGACCAAACTCGGCTAAATCTAAGTCTTACTTTAATGTTTCTATGGAGCAAGGTGATGTCATCACATCACTAAAAGGCCAGTATGAAATGACATCTACCGTTGAATATTATGCCATCAGGGTAAAATGGCAGGCTTATATCGAAAAAACCTGTGTATTTGAAAAAGACTTTGACCAACAAATAGTTCGGTAATCCGTGTATACTCGTAATACAATGAATTACTTGTGCTTTGTATTATGACAATGCACCAACTTTATATAAACAACCTATCCAGGTTAGTTAATTTTGATTGAATTAAGGTCTAAATAGAAAAATGTTCACGAATATAAGGCCTTTCGTCTTTTGGCCTACTTTCATTGTATTGCTATCTGCAGTGGTATTAAGTTTTGTTGATCTAAAGCTTTTTTTAGATACAACTAAACTCATGAATAATCAGGTATTAACTCATTTTTCTTGGCTTTTTAGCTTTGGCAGTTTTTATTTATTAATATTATTAATTATCGTATATTTTTCTAAGCTTGGCAGAATTAAAATAGGCGGTGAAAAGAGCATCCCCCTGCTGTCTAAACCCAAATGGTTTTCTATTACGTTATGTACAACACTCGCGGTTGGTGTTTTGTTCTGGGCAACTGCTGAACCCATATTTCATTTAAACATTCCCCCTTCTTCATCAGGATTGATTCCTGGCTCACCTCAAGCAGCTTTATTTTCCATGTCGGCAATGTTTTTACATTGGTCCTTTACCCCTTACGCTATTTACACTGTGCCAGCTTTGGTGTTTGCCTTAGCGTTTTATAACTTAAAGTTGCCTTTTTCAATCAGTAGTTCGCTTTATCCAGTAATGGGAACTAAAGTGATCGGAAAACAAGGCCAATTTATCGATACCATCGCGCTTTATGCCTTAGTAACGGGAATGGCATCATCTCTTGGTACAGGAGCGTTAACCTTAGTAGGTGGTGTGGGTTCGTTTACTGATCTCAAAACAACCCCCTTAGCACTAGCAGTAGTTATTACTTTAATTGTCATTACCTTTATTTTATCGACCGCGAGTGGCTTACAAAAAGGTATAGCTAAATTATCTGGCTATAATGCACTCTTGTTAATATTTTTGGGCATATTTGTTTTTGTATTTGGTCCCTCCGTATTCATATTGACAATGGGAGGTGAAAGTCTAGGTCATTATATAAGTAACTTCGTTGATCTTAGTCTTTTTACTGGCAAGGATTCTGGTGACAATTGGTCTCAAGATTGGAGTGTGTTTTACTGGGCCGTATGGTTTGCTTGGGCACCAATTAGTGCGCTGTTTTTAGGGCGGATTTCCCGCGGGTATACTGTCCGAGAATTTATTCAAATTAATTTAATATTTCCAAGCTTATTTGCCATAGCATGGATCTCTATTTTTTCTGGAACCGCAATACACTTAGATATGAGCCAAAATGAGATTATGAATACGACGTTAAATCAACATGGGCTTGAACGGTTACTTTATTTTCTATTTGAACAGCTACCAATCAGTGAACTAATGACATTGCTATTAGTTTTTGTCGCTTTTATTTCCTATGTTACAGCCGCAGATTCAAATACAGATGCGATTGGCAACCTTTGTACTTCGGGGTTTACTGCCGACTCTGAAGATTCCAGTAGTTTGTCGGTAAAAATTATATGGGGCAGTGTTATCGGAATTGTTGCATGGGTGATGGTGAGTTTTGTTGGAATTGATGGCATAAAAATGCTCTCTAATCTCGGTGGTTTACCCGCAGCTGTAATCATATTACTTACAAGTTTAAGTCTGTGGAAGTGGCTGGCAAACCCAAGCTTACTAACAAAGAGTTAACTCTTATGACGTAATGGACGTCTTAACCCAAATTAAAAACGTAAAGAAAGAATGATTCTACGTAGGCACTGCAATATTTCCACTTATGAAGCTAAAGCTGAATGAGAATCGAGTATTGATCTTTCTTGGTCATTTTATTGACCACTAAAAAATACGATTTATCCATCATCGCTCAATTTCACCTTTTGTAATTGAACCATCTAGACAGATTTAATTCTAATTTGCTTTAATCATGTAAACATTAGCTCTGCTATTTTAAGTAAATAGCATCTTAATAAATATTACCGTTAATCTTTATTAAGATGCTAAGTTTTGACCAGCCAGACATGAGTTTTAATCTCCAATTAAACTGGTTTATTCATTGTTTTTTTATTGTTAACATGTGCAAAATCATTCTTTATTTAAGGCTTGTTATGCGTTTTTTGTCTTGTTGTTTTATATTTTTATCAATACTTCAGTCTGCTGAAGCAAAAGAACTCGTTACCACACATAATATTTTATCGATGCAGCAGCGGGCTGAATTTATTGATAAAACCACACAACAGCGGGTACAGCAATTACTGCCTCGTTTGATGAAAGAAACGAATATTGATATGTGGATACTCATTAGTCGTGAATATAATGAAGATCCGATCTTAAAAACCTTATTGCCTGCAAAATGGTTGTCAGCAAGAAGAACAACTATCTTTGTATTTTCTTTAGAAGATAATGATACTGTTGGTTCTTATGCGATTGCCCCATATAACGTTGGTAGTATTTTTGAAAAAGCTTGGGATAAAAATAAACAACCTGATCAATGGCAGGCTTTACTATCATTAATCAAAGACAAGAAGCCTAATAAAATTGGCATTAACCAATCAAAAGACTGGGCGCATGCTGATGGTTTAGTAGCAAGTGAAAAAGAAAAATTATTATCTACGTTACCTACCAGCTATCTTGAAAGGGTGGTTTCTGCACAAGCATTAGGAGTCGCTTGGTTAGAGCAGCGTATTCCCGAAGAAATGATAATGTATGAAAATATTGTAGCGATTGCTCATGACATTATTGCTCAAGGCTTTTCAAATGAGGTTATTGAAGTAGGTAAAACGTCAACAAACGATCTTGTTTGGTGGTTTAGAGAACGTGTAAGAGAGTTAAAGCTACAAGCTTGGTTTCATCCTACCGTAGATATTCAACGTAAAGATAACAAGAAATTTGATCATGTAGATAGTTTTACTAATGGTTATGAAGATAACATTATTCAACCAGGTGATTTATTGCATGTTGATTTTGGTATTACCTATTTACGGTTAAACACGGATACTCAGCAACACGCTTATGTTCTAAAAGAAAATGAAAAATCAGCACCCGAAGATCTAATTGCGGCTTTTAATTCAGGTAATCAATTACAAGATATTTTTACCCGCAATTTTAAAGTTGGTAGAACAGGCAATGAAGTTTTAAAATTATCAAGAAAGCAAGCTATTGAGCAAGGACTTAAGCCTACAATATATACTCACCCAATTGGCTTTCATGGACATGCAGCTGGCACAACCTTAGGTATGTGGGATTCACAACAAGGTGTAGCTGGCAGCGGAGATTATCCCTTACATTTTAATACAGCTTATTCAATTGAGCTAAATAATGCGGTATTTCTTCAATCGTGGGACAAAGAAATCAGGATCATGTTAGAAGAAGAAGCTTTTTTTGATAAAGATGGAGTGAGATATATTGATGGCCGTCAAACACAATTGCATTTAATTAGTTCTCATAAAAATTAAATAATCTAACAAGACCATTTTAATAAATTTCACTTTATTCGGATGCTTTAAATCTATACAGGCGGTAATTTCACCGCCTGTACCCACCTTCTTGGCTTTATAATTTAATCACCACAAACTGTTACGAACTATCTATCATCCATTTAATTTCAGTTATCTATTGTATGTAATTTATACAATTAAGTTATACTAAATTTGAATCAAAAATTTATGGAAACCCTTTGATGCTAACATCTAATATAATCAAACACTTAAAGCAGCAAAACTGGGGCGCTGCAATCATCGACTTTATCGTTGTTGTATCAGGAATTTTTGTCGCAATACAAGTTAATAGTTGGAATGATGGACTGGTAAACAAACAAAAAGAAAAGGTTATTCTTGAGCAACTCTATAGTGACTTTTCAAGCAATGTTGAAAGTATCAGTTCAATGGCCACATTTCATCAAAACAAAGCCGAAGAGCTTGATTATGTGATAGATATGGTTGCAACAGATAATATAGATTCCGCCTCTGATCGCGCTAGAAACGCACTAATGAGCATGTTTCAAATGCCTCCGATTAGCGCATCTATGGGGACATATAAATCACTAATTGCCACTGGAGATATAGGGCTTATTCAAGATCAACAATTAAAAACTCTGTTAATTGATCTTGAATCACACTTAGAGTCTGAAAAAAGTATGTTGGCTTACTTTCGTCAAATGAACGATTTAGAAATGAATTATGTGAGGGGTTTAGTCTCAGTACAACCAAACCATGATAATAGCGGAACATTTATTAATGTTGATTTTGAACGATTTAATACAGATAAAAACTTATTAACTGTTGTCGCAAATCAAGAACGAAGCCACCTTATATTTTCAAGAATTCGTGGTGGAGTTGCACAAAAATTTGATAAAGTGAAATCTTACATCGGTAAGCAGCTTAATAAAGTTGAAGGCTAAAGCCATGGTGTTGCTGAATCACTTTAGCTGATCTTTATTTATAAAATCTTTAACGCTACTACTTCATAACATTGAAGCAGAAGCGTCATAGTAATACCTAATACGAATGTTTATGAGCTATCGGGCTAAATTTGTGGTTAGAGATGAAGAAGTATTGAGGCTTGATCTTTCTTGGTCATTTTGCTGACCACCAAATTGTAGGAGTTATCGATCATTCGTTCAATTTCTCCTTGCGGAATTGAGCCATCCAGAATAATTGAATTCCATTGCGATTTGTTCATATGGTAACCGGGAATTACCGATGGAAAAATATCACGCAGAATAAGAGCTTCATGAGGATCGCACTTAAGGTTCATCCAAAAGTAGGTTTTGGCTTCATCAGATGTTTTGGCACTTTTTGCTGTTTGTCCTAAAGCGATAGTAGCGAACATTTTATTTTTAACACGAAATACTTTTACATCTTCACCAAATGGGTAATCAAGGGTGGTAAAAGGTTTATTTAAAAGATAAATTTGAGCTTCTTCATCGGACATTAAACTAGACTATAAACCTATTTTTTAATCATCGAATCAACTAATTCAGTTTCTAACCACTCAAGGGCTTTATGACGCCCCATTTGCAATCCTGAAAATTCTTTTAAGTTCCAGTTATCTGCAGCCCTTCTTTTTACAAGTTTTTTAGTTTCTTGAGCACCATGTTCATTATAGGTAACTGAAGCAATAGCTCGTAAGTTTTCAAGGGATGCAATATGAAGTTTAGCCTCAAAGGTATAACTATAGTTGTGTAGCTTATTGACTAATATCGCAAATGGGTGTGGAAACTGCTCTTCGAGAAATGCATCATATTCTTCGCACATTTCTAAAGTCATTATGGTGCCTTCGTTAACAATAACTTCGGCAATATTTTCGCTAATGATGCCAATAGTGCCAAAACTTAAATCAAATATCATTGAGAGTACCTCTTACAGAAAAATAAATATTCATGTTAAGCATTCTCTTTAGCTTTCATTAACTCAAGCTCAAGCCATCTAATCGCCTTAATACGACCCATTTCAAAACCAGAAAACTTTCTTAAATTTAAATTATCTGCCCCTCTATCTTTCAAGAATTTTTCAACAACTTGCTCTGATTCATTACCAAAACTTACTGTTGCCGTAGCAGCTAAAGCATTGCTTTTAGCTGCAAGTAAAGTAGCTTCATGAGTCATTGAATAGCTATTAATGCTGTTAACTAAAACAGCATAAGGCTTGCTAAAATGTTTAGTGATGAATTCATTGTATTCTTCAAACATTTCAACGGTAATTAAAGTGCTGTTATCAATTATTATTTCTGCAATGTTAGCAGATATTTGATTTATATAACCAAAACTTAATGTGTATTTCATATTGTCTCCGGGAAACTATGATGATTAAAATACACGCATATTATCAATTGTACAAATATACAATAAATCTAATAATAAAATTCAAAGCTGTTTCGTAGCAATAAAGCTTAGTCCATTAAAAGTGTTACAAAGATCGGGTTTATGAATTTTTAGCGCAAACTATGTTTCTTATGCTTTAAAAGTAGATCAGTTTTTGATTAAAATCTAATCTAAATTGTAATATTTTTGTAAAAAATTGTCTTTGTGTTATTAATGTTTTGAATTCGTTTATAAATTTGCTCGTATAACAATTCTTTAACCAAGTGATATTACATGGCACAATAGAAAAAAATATTATAGGAAAACAAATGAAACGTTTGGTTGTACTGGTGTTCAGTTTGTACAGCATTGTGATTAATGCGACAGAACAAGCCCAGCAAATCTTTCAAGATATGGCGCCTTCTCTTTACCAAATTAGGTTAATTGATAAAGCTACTTCAGAAAAATCGTCTATAGGATCTGGTTTTCAAATTAGTGAAAACGGCTATATAGCTACCAATTACCATGTTATTTCGGGTTATGCTCAATACCCAGAAAAATATGTTATTGAATATGAAGATCACTTAGGTAATAAAGGTCACCTAGACTTGCAAACAGTTGATGTTATTAATGATTTAGCCATCGTTCTCTTAGATGATAACCCGCAAACAAAGCATTTTAACATATCAGAAAAAACGCCAAGTAAGGGGGAGGAGCTATATTCTTTAGGCAATCCCCATGATCTTGGCATGATTGTAGTTCCTGGTACATACAATGGTTTAAAGAAAGAAGCATTTAATGATCGTATTCACTTTACCGGTTCAGTAAATCCTGGCATGAGTGGCGGACCTGTGGTGAACAAGTTTGGCCAAGTTGTTGGTATTAATGTAGCTTCATCAGGAAATCAAATCGGATTTTTAATCCCACACGATAAACTAGCAAATCTAATTAACAACTTTGATGTACAAATTGAGCAAAGCATTGATGAACAAATTACCGCGCAATTAAAAGCGAATCAAACCCGCTTGTTAAATGAGGTGATGCTAAACGAATGGCAAACTAAAACGTTTGCCAATGCGTCAATACCTAATACGGGCGTTAATTATATTAGATGTTGGGGTAATTCTAATGCAGATAAACCTGATGAATTACTTTTTAAAGCCGTAACTAACTGCCAAATGGAAGAGTACGTATATATTTCGGAGTCATTTACTACCGGTAGTATAAATATGGAATTTCATTTTTTTAATGCTGAAGAACTAAGTAGTACTCGTTTCTATCAGATTTACCAAACTCAAATTAATAGAGCAGGTCCTGGCAATCGTGCTGGCAAAGAAGATGTAACCGAATACGAATGCCAACATGACATCACTACAGATAATGAAGAGAGCATTCGAAACAAAGCCATTTTATGTATTCGAGCTTACAAAAAATATCGTGGTTTATATGATGTAATGTATTTATCAGCAACTGTTGATCAAGACGCCAAAGCATTGGTAAGCCACTTCACGCTGTCTGGTGTGGATAAAAACTTTGCCCAAGTATTCAATAAGAAGTTTATGGAGTCAGTAAAATGGAACTAATTATTGAAGAAATTAGTCGTGGTAAAAAACTTATTGGTCGGCATAAATTTTCAACCTCAACTGTTAATATCGGCCGCGCTTATAATAACGATATTATTTTATCCGACCCTCATATTTGCCCTGAGCACCTTTCTTTAAAGTGTGACGAAGGTATTTGGTACATTAAAGATCTTGAGTCTCTCAATGGTAGTGTCTTCGCCAACAAGCAGCCATTAACTCAATGGCATGCGCTGGCATCTGGCGATATTATCCGCTTGGGTAAAACCCAGCTTCGATTTTATTTACCAGACCACCCGGTAAGTAAAAGCGTTGAATTCAGTGAACTTGAAAATGCCGTTGAATACTTTGGTCGTTGGTCAATGATTATCGCTATGGTCGCCTTATTTGGACTGATTAATTTTGCCT
This sequence comes from Thalassotalea psychrophila, assembly GCF_031583595.1. NCBI lineage: Bacteria > Pseudomonadati > Pseudomonadota > Gammaproteobacteria > Alteromonadales > Colwelliaceae > Thalassotalea > Thalassotalea psychrophila. Next base: position 392,284 of record NZ_CP134145.1, on the reverse strand, counting down.
TGTTATATTTAAATAACCCAGATAAAGAGATTGTCTACAGCCAGCTTTTTATTGGCGTAATTTCAGTAACCTTAGGTTATGCATTATGGCCATTACTATGCTCATTGATGGCTTTTTTAAACAAGCACGAACCAAGGGTTGGCAGTCAATTAGGTGTAAGTTTTGTGATAATAAACTTATTCTGGATCATTGACTTTATCGATGCATTTTTAGGTTTTAATATTTCGAGCCAATGGTCTTGGCAATGGCTACTTGCAGTTATATCAATAGGCCTAACCTTTAGTCTATTTTGGTTTAACTTCTATATTGCCTTTGAGCAATCGTCAAAACGACGTATTCATATTGCTGCAGGCTTAACCATCATTATCTATGGAGGTTTATACATGAATGAATTAAGCGATAAACCAGACTTTACCCCTTACCCCATATATAACAGTACGATTTTAACGCCGATATTTTCTATTGCCCCGGCAAGTTCAAGCGATGAGTTTATTAAACAAAGTGATGATTTATTTATCGCCGCAGATAAACAGATAGATAAAAAATAAAAGCAAAACAGAAAGACCAAAAAGGGGTCCGTGATATTTAATAGTTTTTATTAAATATCACGGACCCCTTTAATTTATACTTTAACGCGTTAGTAATCAGATACCGTACTTTTCTCGGTAAGCTTTTACACTTTCAAGATGAGCTTTCATCTCTGGCTTATCGGCTAAGTAATTTACTACATCGCCTAAGCTAACTATCGCGATTACTGCGGTATTAAAGTCGCGTTCAACTTCTTGAATAGCTGATAATTCGCCTTGGCCTTTTTCTTGACGATCTAGAGCAATTAATACTCCTGAAAGCTCGGCGCCATGGGCTTTAATAATTTCCATTGATTCACGAATTGCAGTACCAGCAGTTATCACGTCATCAACTAACATGATTTTACCTTCTAGTGCAGAGCCAACTAGAGAACCACCTTCGCCATGAGTTTTCGCTTCTTTACGATTAAAGCAATATGGCACATCTCTGTTATGGTGATCAGCTAAAGCAACAGCGGTAGTTGTCGCAATTGGGATACCTTTATAAGCTGGACCAAATAGCAAATCAAAATCGATGCCAGAGTCTGCTAAAGCAGAAGCGTAGAAGCGACCTAAACGAGCTAAATCACCACCAGTATTAAATAAACCAGCATTAAAGAAGTAAGGGCTAACTCGGCCAGACTTTAAAGTAAATTCACCAAAACGTAATACTTGTTTTGCTAGGGCAAATTCAATAAATTCGCGTTGATAATCTTTCATTTATCTATCCTGTAAATCTAATTAACTAAGTGCTGCTTTTTGCGCATCAAATAATTCACTAATGCTCGCTTTTGCTAATTGCATCATTTCTTGCATTTCTTCAAAGCTGAACGGCTCTTCTTCGGCAGTACCTTGAATTTCAATTAACTTGCCAGTATCAGTCATAACCACATTCATATCTGTTTCAGCGGCTGAATCTTCAGGGTAATCTAAATCAGATACTGGAGTACCTTTATAAATACCTACAGAAACAGCGGCAATCATATGCTTAAGCGGGTTAGTTTTTAACGCGCCTTTAGCACGTAAATAATCTAAGGCATCTACTAAAGCAACACATGCTCCAGTGATAGAAGCAGTACGGGTACCACCATCGGCTTGAATTACATCACAATCAACAGTAATGGTATTTTCACCAAGTGCTGATAAATCAACCGCGGCACGTAAGGCACGAGCGATTAATCGAGAAATTTCTAATGTACGACCACTTTGCTTGCCTGAAGCTGCTTCTCTGCGCATACGAGTATGAGTAGAACGAGGTAACATGCCATATTCAGCAGTGATCCAGCCTTTACCTTGGCCTTTTAGAAAACGAGGAACACCTTCTTCAGCAGTAGCGGTACAAATTACTTTGGTATCACCAAACTCAATTAACACTGAACCTTCAGCATGAGCGGTAAATTGACGGGTAATGGTTACTGGACGAATTTGGCCAGCAGTTCTGCCACTTGGACGCATAGAAATTCCTAATATTTAAATTTATAAACTGCCGCGCATTATAAAGACTTATCGTTAATTTTTATAGTGCTAGTGTTGATTATTCATCCACAATGACTATCTAAATCGAAGTTGTTGAAATATAGTTAATACTTACAAGGTCATGTTAAGTAAGTTCCTCTGAGTTTAGACTATCTATTTATGAAAAAAACCATACAACAAGCAGTCGCCATTTTTGTTACGGCGATCATATTTATCAGCTTTTTATCAAACGCTACTGAAAGCGAATTACCGATATACAGTAAAGTATATGATGAGCAACGAGACCCTTTTAAAGACGCGATGGCAGCAATTACTTTGGCAGGTCAAACTGATCGCAATGTTTTAATAGAAATTGGTGGCGACTGGTGTACTTGGTGTCATAAAATCGATGCCTTTCTTGCGGCTAATCCTGATATTTATAAAGAACTTCATTCAAACTTCGTGTTACTTAAAGTAAGTGTTAGCGATACTAATGAAAACATAGAATTTATGAGCGGCTTACCACCGGTTTTAGGCTACCCGCATATGTATGTATCTACAGGAAAAGGAAAAGTGATTTTGTCAAAAGACACCGCCGAGTTTTTAAATATGGAAAACTATTCAAGACAAAAATGGTTAGAGTTTATTGATACGTGGAAATATGCAAACAACAGTCAAAACGTTGCCAAACAAAACGCAATCAATAACGTTGAAAAAACTTCAGCAGACCAAGGCTAGATATTTAAGGACTCACAAGATGATAGCCATACACTCATTTTTTGATAAACGCTACAAAACACCCCCATGTTTAAAACAGCGTTTATCTCGTAGAAATTTTATAAAATCTGCAGCATTGACTACAGCTTTAACTGCACTGCCAGTGTCTACATTCGCAAAAATTAATCTTGCTGATTTATCGCAAGATCCTTGGTTAACATTAAATGCCGTATTAGAGCATTTACTGCCCAGCTCAAAATCTGGTCCTGGCGCAAAAGAATTACAAGCAATTCATTATTTATATAACGTAGTCACTCAGCAACCAATCGAGCAAGATGAAAAAGACTTTATTGAAAAAGGTGTTGGCTGGCTAAATGGTTACACCAATGGTCAATTACAAAAATCATTTGTTAATTTAACCCAAGCAGAAAAAGAATCTTCGCTAAAAGCAATTAGCATGTCTCGCGCTGGTGAAAATTGGATAAGTACGTTGCTGAGTTATTTGTTTGAAGCCATGCTTGCACCACCAATTTATGGTGGTAATCCTAACGGCATCGGTTGGCAGTGGCTTAAGCATAAACCAGGATTCCCGCTACCAGCGCAAGGTAAACGTTATTACGAGCTGTCTGCTTATGCAGCAATAAAAGTCACCAATGTAGATGACAAAGTTACGCCAACAAAATCGCAAGGAAAAGCTCTTTAATGAAAAGTAATAAATTCGATGTGTGTATTGTTGGCAGTGGCGCAGGTGCTTCTCCAGTTGCTTACACCTTAGCAAAAGCAGGTGCAAAAGTTTTAGTACTAGAAAAAGGGCCTTGGTTAACTGAAGAAGACTTTTATAAAGATGAAATGGCCTGCTGTCGCCGTACCACCTACTCACCAAAGTTAAAAGATGAACAGCATGTTATAGAGGAAGAATATGAGGATGATGAGGGTAATAGCTATTGGCAAGGTGAAGCAACTAGCGAATCTGGCTGGGATTTCTGGAATGGTAATTTAGTAGGTGGTTCATCCAACTTTATGAGTGGCTATTTTCATCGTTTAAAGCCAATGGACTTTCGTCTTAAAACTGAATTTGGTGTCATTAATGGGGCCAATGTGGCAGATTGGCCCATAAGTTATGAAGATTTAGAACCTTATTATGACAAAGTAGACAATGAGGTGGGTGTATCGGGTAAAGTTGTTCCACATCCGCATCTTGAACCGCATAAAACTGATTACCCTTTTCCACCAACCGCTGAACATCCAATTTCAGCTTGGATAGATAAAGCAGCAAAAGATATTGGTTATCATTCATTTCCAGTGCCAAGGGCTGTTTTATCACAACCCGCTATGGGCAGACAAAGTTGCGAATATTCAGGCTATTGTTCAAGTTACGGTTGTTCGTCAGGCGCTAAAGGTAGCGGCAGAGCGGCCCTTTTAAACCACGCAGTGGCAACAGGTAATTGTAAAATTCAACCACATGCAAAAGTGTTTAACATTGAATCTGATGAGCAAGGCGATGTTAGCGGCATTTGGTATTACGACAAGGCAAATAGAAAGCATAAAGTTGAAGCAAAAGTTTATGTTATAGCCTGCCAAGCAATTGAAACGTCACGATTGTTACTCAGTTCAACAGGACCGAAACACCCGAACGGCTTAGCTAACAATAATGACCAAGTTGGTAAGAACGTAGTATTTTCAGCAGGAGGTAATGGCCAAGGTGATTTCTTATTTGATCAAATATCAGATGAAAAAGAGCAACAGCTTAGAGTTGTTGGACCGTTTATAAACCGCGCCTTGCAAGATTGGTATAAAATTGATGACAAAGACTTTGGCAAGCCAGCTAAAGGTGGCACCATAGATTTTCTCTTTCATCAAAATGCGATCTCTAAAGCCAGTTCAGAAAAATGGGATGAGGATGATAATTTAGTTTGGGGTGAACAACTTAAGACTAATTTACAAACAGCATTTAATTTTGGTAAAACTCTACGCTTTGAAGTATTCAACGACTGGCTACCAACAGATGATTGTTTTATCACTCTCGATGAAGATAACACTGACAAGTGGGGAGACCCGGTTGCCAAGGTAAGAATTGGTGCTCATCAGCATGACCTAAAAGTTGGGGAATATCTAACAACGAAGGCTGAAGTGTTACTTCAAGCTATGGGCGCAACCAATATTAGTTCATCTGTAAGCTCTTATCCGCCGGCAAACTTGCAAGCAGGCGGTTGTCGTTTTGGTGACGATCCAAAAACGTCAGTCTTAGATAAAAACTGTAAAGCCCATGACGTAGATAACCTTTATGTAACCGATGGTTCGTTTATGCCAACCGGGGGTAGTGTGCCCTACACCTATACTATTTATGCCAATTCTTTTAGAGTTGCCGATAAAATAGTAGAGCGCCTACAGTTAAGTTAATTTAGTAGCCTGCTCACTTCTAAATATACCGCTAACTGTTATGATCTAGCGGTATTTTTTATGCTAGGTTTGCCGAACTTCATTCTGTGGTGCATAATCTGTTCACCATTTGGCACAACAAATTATTATGTGCTGTATGGAATTATCTACTTCAAAAGGAATATTTATGATCCATAGTATGACAGCATTCGCCCGCATTGAGGTGAAAGGTGACTGGGGTAACGCAGTTTGGGAAATTCGCTCGGTTAACCAACGTTTTCTTGAAACATATTTTCGTATGCCAGAACAATTTCGTGGTTTAGAAGCCGTATTGCGCGAACGCTTTCGCAAGCAATTAAACCGCGGTAAAGTAGAATGTAATTTACGCTTCAATGCCAACCCTGCGGCAAAAAGCAACTTATCCATTAATCAAAAACTCGCTGAACAACTTATCGAAAGCGCCAACTGGGTGATCAATAAAGCGGGTGACGGTAAGCTTAATCCTCTAGACATTATGAAATGGCCAGGAGTTATGGAAGCAGAAGAAACCGATATGGATACTGTTTCAGCCGAGCTATTAGCTGGTTTTGATCAAGCCTTAAAAGATTTCATTGCCGCTCGTGCCAGTGAAGGTGCAAATATGGCTGAGCTTATCAAAGCCCGTTTAGATGGCATTACCGAAGAAGCCAGCAATGTAAAAGCCCATATGCCAGAAATAATTTTATGGCAACGTGAGCGTATTATTGAAAAATTTAAAGACGCCGGTGTGGATCCAGATTCAACGCGCCTTGAACAAGAACTTGTAATGTTAGCGCAAAAAATGGATGTTGATGAAGAAATCGACCGTTTATTTAGCCACGTTAAAGAAACTAACAAGATCTTGAAAAAAGGAGGGCCACAAGGCCGTCGTTTAGATTTCATGATGCAAGAATTTAACCGTGAAGCTAACACATTAGGCTCTAAATCGATTAATACTGACATCACCGCTGCTGCAGTTGAACTAAAGGTTTTAATTGAGCAAATGCGTGAGCAGATCCAGAATATAGAATAATTTAGTTTACCAATGTCTAGTCTTGATATAGGTTGGCACATAGCAATAAAAAAGCCCTATTTAGGGCTTTGTTTCATTAATTTTATAAACAATATATTGTTCTACCTGGTAAAAATCATCTCCATTCTCAACTAAAAGAAACTTTACTAAAGTTAGAGTCAATTAGAGAAAATAATTTTTTTAGACTATTCTTGTGACTAAGGTTATTAATCACAGGGTTGTCGTTAAGTCATGAAGTTTAATTATTCAACTACAAGTGAATTACTTGATGAATGTAATTAAAAAAATAAAGCTACCTTTTATTTTACTCTTGCTTATTGCTGCTTTAGTTACTTATATTTTTTATGACAAAGCAGTCATTGTTAATCATGACAAATCCCTCCCTGCTCAAATCAAAAACAATCAAGCTGTAAGCAACCCTTCCCTAATAAATAATCCTAAAACCATTGCCGTTTTGCCTTTTGTGAATGTCAGTAATGAAAATGAACAAGAATTTTTTGCAGATGGATTAACCGAAGAGTTATTAAATAAAATTGCCAAAATACCGAAATTGAAAGTAATTGCCAGAACATCATCCTTTTTCTACAAAGACACAAATGAAGATTTACGCGTTATCGGTAAAAAGTTAGGTGTTAAATATATTCTCGAAGGCAGTGTTCGAAAATCTGATGATATGGTTAGGATAAGCGCGAAATTAATTCATGCCTCTGATGGGTTTCAATTATGGTCACAAATTTATGATCGATCATTCAAAAATGTGCTTGATATACAAGATGAAATTTCAGTTGAAGTTGCCAAAGCTTTAAACATTGTTCTCGATGCAAAATCGACACAAGCAATGAAAAGTTCAGGTGTAAGTAATGTCGATGCCTTTATTGCTTATCAAAAAGGCCTGCAATTATATGACTTAGCGCATGGCCATGGTAAAGACAAAGTTGAGGTGTTAACGCAAGCAAATCTACAGTTTGATATTGCTATTAAACTGGAACCTGAATTTGCCTCGGCTTATTTTCATCAAAGTGATTTATTTAGTCATATATTGCTCTATGCCACAGAAAGTGATGAACAACTCGCAATAGCCCATAAAAAATTAAGTAAAAGTTTACAATCGGCGGCATTATTTGCCAAAGATCCGTTACTTAAATTATATATAAATATAAATAACATATTGCATTCAAATGATTGGAATTTACTACCTACTTTTGCCGACCGAGCTGCCGATTATGACTCTTGCCTTCAACCATTGTATTTTCCTGTTTTGCTTAACTTTGGTTATCAAGATACGCTAATGAAAATATATCAATACATCATTAATTGTGACCCTTTAAACCCAATTGGTTATTATGGTGTTGCAACTACCGAGCTGCATAATTGGCAGCCAGAACAGGCATTAATCTTAATTGCTAAAGGCGAACAACTTACCGGTCGGCATGACTGGTATACCTTAAAGAAAATAATCGCCTATTTCCAATTAAAGGATTTTGATGAGGCGACTCGTGCCATTGAGTCTTTAAAGCATCGTCCACTTCTATACAAGATCCATCTCGCCACATTACATGCCATGATGGGTAATGGTGAAACTGGACTTGCATATATAAAAGAATTGCGGGAAACAAAGCCAAGTAACTATATTCGATATTCAATAGTTTTAGCTGCGGCAATAGGTAATGTGAAACTTGCCAATGAATTGGCTGCCGCCTTAGATGCCAAGCCCGCAGGTTCGTTTCAGTTAATGCAAACAGTTTTTGCTTGTGGTTGCGGCGCCCCTTTTGATATCAACCACACGCCTAATTTTAAACGGCGAATTGAAGAAGCCAAATTTTCCTGGCCGCCGAAGAGTATCCTGTTATACCCAAATAAAAATTGGTGAAAATCACCATTGTTAACAATAAACTTAGCCACACTTTCTAAGCGATGACATTTACCATTATGATTTTTAATAAAGATAGGGTTCTTTCAATACTTTAAAATTTTATGGTCGGTAATACCAAACGGATAAAATCTTCGATAGTTGTTATTTGAGAATGTGCGTCAGGGTATGATGTTCCGTCACTTTAAAGAAACCAATAAAATCTTGAAAAAAGGCGGTCCACAAGGCCGTCGCTTAGACTTCATGATGCAAGAATTTAACCGTGAAGCTAACACCCTTGGTTCTAAATCAATCAATACATAAATTACTGCTTCCGTAGTTTAATAGGAGGCTTTAATTGAACAAATGCGCGAGCAAATTCAGAATATCGAATAACTATTCACTTATACTCACTACACACTAAAGCTCTTGTAATTAAGGGCTTTTTTATTTCATATAACTTGACAAGGCTTCATAAAGTATCACAATAGTGTAGACAGATTTGATGACATAAGCAGTAAGCGCATCATTAAAACTCACAACCTGTCATCAATTGGGGATACAAAATGGCTTACAAGCTAAATGACAAGCAAATCCGCGCTTTATTAAAACAAGGTAAGCCAGGGCATCACAACGTAGCCCGAGGACTATATTTTCGGATCAGTAATGAGGGAACCGGATTTTGGTCCGTTAAGTATACGATTATGAAGCGTAGACGGGAAATGAGCATAGGTCGTTTTCCTGAACTTTCGTTGGCTGATGCGAATTTAAAGTCACTGCAAATTGCAGCCGAGGTTCGCCAAGGTATAGACCCTTTAGAAGAGCGTGAACGTGAATCTAACGGCAGCTTTCAAATTATTGACAACTTAGCCGAGGATTGGTTAAAAGACTGCCACAAGCGCTTAAAACACCCTAAAATTCCACAACGAGTATATAGAAAAGAAATAGCCCCAATTATTGGCAAGATGGCTTTAGTATCAGTTAAGCCACTGGACGTCAGACGTATCTTAAACTTAATCGTTGATAGCAATCGCCCTACAATCGCTAATGATACTTTGGGTTACCTTAAACAAATGTTCCGCCACGGTATTAAGCTTGGCCTATTAGAGTCTAATCCGGCAGAAGCCTTTTCCTATACCGATGCAGGTGGAGTAGAAAAGAGTCGCTCTCGTGCATTGTCATTCGACGAAATCAAAACCACATTTAAAATTTTAAGGGATAACACCGATCAATTTGTTCCTCAAAATTATTTGGCACTCTGTTTGTTACTTTCATTAGGTATTCGCAAAGAAGAATTAGTTGCTGCTAAGTGGAAAGAATTCGATTTAGACAAGCAGACTTGGCATTTAACAAAAGAAAGGACAAAAACAGGCGCGGAAATAACAATACCTTTATCTTCTAATTGCGTTATGTGGTTAAACACCTTGAAAGTATTAGCATTTGGATCTGAGTTTGTGTTTCCTAATCGTCGTGCATCTAAAAGGAGTGCGCACATGAGCCATGACACATTAAATGCAGCCGTTAACAAACAATTCAACTTAGGTAATTTGTCAGTTGAGCACTTCACCATTCATGATCTAAGAAGAACTTGTAGATCACTGCTTGCAGAAATAGGTACCCCTAGCCATATTGCTGAACGCTGTGTGAATCACAAAATCAAAGGTGTTGAGGGAATTTACGACCGGTACGATTATTTTGATGAAAGAAAGAAAGCATTAAAAAAGTTATCTACAAGGTTAGAAATATTTATTTAACTCTTAGGATAATTTGCTGTACAAACAAAGCTAACAATTCGTTGATAAGGTAGACAATAGTGCTGGTTTTTAACTCATTTAAATAAGTGAGTTAAAGAATATTTATTTCATCTTAGGCTAAACAAGAAAACAGTTACCTTGTTGAAACTTATTAACTAAATAGGTTATATTTTTATCCAACAGAAGAGAAGCCCATTTTTAAACATGGAAGTTTTTCTCTTAAATAGCGGTTAAACGCTATTAAAAATTTCTGCAAACTAGGAGCTTCAATGTCAATTGTAAATGTAAGAGCTGTATATTTCCCTTATTGTATCCAAAAAAAAGAAGATGGTTCTTGGCTGATGTTAAATCGCAATTATAGGCCTGTCGGGTTTAATACTGATGACTTCTTAAAATACGATGAACTTCCCGTTTCTATAAAATTAAAAGGGATCGGCCCTGCTACATTGAAAAAGCTGTCATATAAAGGTGAAGCTTCAGATACTGTGTATTTATATAATGATGGTTGTGTACCGACTAGCAGTGAAACAGCTATGTCATCATATTTGAAAAAGCTAGAGATTTTACTTAAATTGCAAAGCGCTTAGCAAGCGTATTAGGCAAGGATATGTAATGAAGAGATTTATAAATTTAATCAATGCTATGCCGACACAAGAACAGGCCTTTACTTCTAAAAGAAAAACATGGAATAAGTTTATAGTAGAAAACAATGAAGTATCTGAACTCCTAATTGCAATGTTTGAGGAGAATGGAAATATTGAATTATCAAGAAAAGATCTATTCGAATACTCTCAAGAAAGTTGCCTCAAGATGTTTGTCATCGCCACTATCGTATGGGGGTACCCCGCAGGAATGAGAGGTAATAATTTTTCAAATATCTCAATAAATTTAAAGGAATTAGTTCAAGTTTTAAAAGAAGCTCAATATGGTATAGAAAACTGGATAGAACATTATAAGAAGGTAGAGCCTATTAAGGGTTTAGGTTTATCAACATATACCAAATTACTATACTTTTTGGATGTCAAAGTCGAAGGGGAATCAGCTCTAATTTTAGATAACAGGATAGTAAATATTATAGAAAAAGGCCTATTTCCTGAACTAGATGCAATTAATACAGATAACGCTGTTCATAATTATCCTAATTACCTAAAAGAGATGGACAAAATTTCTAAGTCATACAAGGTTGACTCTGATAAGTTGGAAATGTTCCTATTTGAGTTTGGTTTAAATTTAAAGTTAGTAAATGCCGATTAAGGCGTTGTGCACTTATGGAAATATAATGAAACCTAGCACTATTGAATTTTTATCTAAGGATATGTGTATCGATATTCATGATCTCAAAATTAAGCTAGGCTCTGAAGGACTGAATAACCACAGCTCTCAAATTGAATCCTTTCTAAATCGTGTTGTAGATCTATTTAACGAAAACTCTGACAGTAAAAAAATAGTTGAATTAATTAATAATGAATTCAACTATTTTTGTGATGATTTGAACGAGGATAGCTTTGAAGTTCTAGACTCTATGAGGCATGCATTTACGACTTTTTCAAATCGCAGCATTAAAAATTTATATTTTGAGCAAGAGAACCAGTGCTGGTATCCCAATATTGTTCTTTCAAGTGTTGTAGACAAAGCTGAGCTAGAAGATAAACCAGACACTTTAATTGTGTACCGAGGCTGTGATGTAAAAGAAATGTTTCAAGAAGTATTTGAACAATCATGGACGATAAGTAAAGATGTAGCAAAAGACTTCGCTTTTAAACATTACCAGTATGAAAATTGGTTCTCCAGTGCGAATCGTGTTGTTTTAGAAGCTAAAATTGATAAATCTCAAATATATTTATCAAGGCTTTATCACCATGAAAAAGAAGTAGTGGTAAACCCGAGTGCGTTGCAAAATGTCCAACAAAGCACGTAAGAGGTCAAGCATAAAAATACAGTTGGCTATGCACGTACCTCAAAATTTTGTCCTTTTTGCAAAGCGTCGCACTGAATCAGCGATGATAAGTGTTATATACGGATTAGTTTTAGTATCAAAACTTTGTCTTCAAAGAAGCAAATAGAATTTCGACTGTACATTTGAGGAAGAATAATTAAATTGCTTATCTATCCACTCGCGTAAACTACATTTCTTTTATGCATTTTAACTACTCTATCACTAAACTTTCCTCGTCCGTGACCTTTTGTCATAGAAACAACAGCTAAGACAGATAAGACAGATGTGACAACTACAAACCAATTAATATTATTCAATGAAGAATAAACATTTAAGAGATTTTGTTCAGCCAAATATTTAAATCCAAGTAATAACCAGACGGCAGTGAATACTGCACTAACTATTTCGTTAATTTTTGATACAGAATATGTTTCTTTAGGGTGAACAATTTTGTATAAAGGCCCCGTGAATTTATCTTCAAGTAAATCAACATGAACTTCCCAATGCCTTTGCCACGACTTGCTACCAATATTAGTTAAAAGCCATGCGTAGGAAAGTACAAAGCCAATACAAATGATTATGTAAACATCAACATGCGCGTAATTATCATGCTTCTGATAATTGTCAGAACCTACCAAGGCAAAATATCCTACAAATGTACTAGCAATGAAAGCCCAAAAATATGTCGCTCTCTTCCAGTACATTTCAATTTCAAAATTCCTCGCCTCCCAAGCTTTGTTAAATGCGCGCTCGGCTATTTCGGGATCATCACATTTAAGTTCTTCGCGGTATTCATCTTCTGTTAGTACAGTTAGACCTGGCTGCTTTGTTGACCAAATATAGTCGAGCATTATTTTTCCCTTTTAAATATTAAAACTTTTTTAAATAGCTAAACTACTAATACACAAACATTCATGTGTCTATCATTTGATGACCTTGATATATTACACACTTAATGTTTTAGCTAAATGCATTACGAAACTCTATATTTGGATTAACTTTTGATACTAAGTCTTTGATAAATCCTTTGTCTTGATTACTGGTACTACGGCCAAAAATAACTTCTTTTACTTCTACATCTATCGTAGTTTTATTACCTTTAGAAAATACTCTTACTTCTTTTTCATAGCCCCATACATCAAGCTTATGTGACAAAATATCAATAGCTGCATCAGAATGCATGTTGTGCATACCTAACTTGTGTAAACCATCGTACTCTATTGGCCGAACTTTATATTTTAAGCTATCAATCTTTACCCCTATTGCTACCCCGCGATGGCCTTCAGAATAATGTGACCACATCAGTTCATTTTCAGGGTCTTTAGATAATGAGCATACCTTTATTTTTTCTTTTTCACCTTTGATAATTCTCTGAATATCTTCATCCAAGCCACTTGACCCCGGCGGGTATAAGTAGCGCCCTTCCATAGGGTCATTAAGGTCAAAATAGGGCGCAGCATACAGTCTATTTTTAAGAACTATATCCACAAAGAATCTAAAATTTTGAATACCGCGATACTTATAAAGAATCAATTAACTATCCTTGCACATTTATTAGAAGACAAATGGTTTTGAGGAGGTAAGATTCGAATTCCAACCAGATCAAAAGAATATGATAGCTTACTTTATTGACCAAATATCAACAAGATAGCAGAGTAAATTCTTTTGATTTTTTATTAAAAGAATAATATAAAACTAAAACCTCCAAAATTAGACAAATATATTCATTAGTAAATGAGCTTGAATTCTTTTTCAGAAGAGACTTTATTATTGATGGCGGTTTGTACCTTTACTTTATAAGTGAAGCTCTTATTTATAGAGCTTCACACTTGCTTCTGGAAAGTTATTTTTTACATATTCGCTGTTAATTTTTGTTCCAAATTTACGGTTTTTGTTCACAAAATAATTAATAGCCACATTTTTGAAGCGAAGCCGACAATTCATTTGCTTTGTTTATTCCGTCTTCATATTGTCGTAACAGATGGTTGTAATGTTCAACCATGACATCATATCTTTCACAGTCAATATCATCAAAATACTCATTCGTTTGAAATATTGTATACGCCAGCTTGTCAATGTTGCAATGTAAAGCGTAAAGCACTTTTTCTTGGTTAAATAGACTAGATTCTAAACTACTAAAGTCTTGATTTTCTGCCCTACTCGTATATTCATCATTAGCGGCTCTGGGTGCATATAGCATTGATGTAATATTCTTTGATATTTTAACTACTTTCTTCAAAGGCAGCTTCCTACTTTCAACTTGTAGCATTCGCCTACAAATTGCCTGTGCAAGTTGCTCCTTTTGAAAGTACTTAAAATCTGATTCATCATTAAAGAAGTCACTTTCTACAACAAGGAGATATGACTCCTCAAATATACGATTGAAGTTGGTGAGTATAGTTTCCTCTAACCCGGTATTGGTGGAAGGAAAAGTTAATGTAGGAGCTTCTTCTCCATAAGAGGTGATTTTCTTTCTAATGGTTGATGCTAAGATTGTCCGGTTGTATGTATTTGCAATAATGTTTGTGGCACCCATAAATTTTCTCCATTCAGAGGGTTGAACATCTTTGAGAAACAGAGTCGCTAATCAAAGGCCACAATTAACTTTAATGATAAAAAAAGAAAAAAATACAGTGAAATCCGTATTTTTCTGTTTATTTTATGAATTTACCTCTTGAACTTATGTTTAAAATCATTATTACACGTTCGATTTTTGAGCAACATATTTGTACTTTTGTAATATTAATCTACGCTTTTATGAACTTTGTGATTTTTATGGGGATATCACTTGTATCGCTTCATTATAGGAAAACGATTTTTAAAAGCTGTTTCAAAAGTGGATAACAAATCCTCGAACCACATATGGAAATCACTTACTTTATTGGAACATAACCCTCCCCCAAAAGGTCTTAATGTAGAAAGATTAAAGTCTAATAAAGATTTGGAATCATGCAGGTTATCTAAAGGCATTAGGGTGATATTTTTTAGGAATGCAAATAAATCTTTAATTGAGCTTTTATTTGTAGGTAACCACGCTGATGCTTATAACTTTGCAAGATCGTTCAATACTTCTCATTGTGAGTTGGCAGAGCCTAAGCCTATTTATAATAAACCTAAAGTTTTCTATTCTAGAGTCACTAAAGAGCCTCATATCCCCAAAAAGAAACAAAATCTTTGGGCATTACTAGTGTCCTTATTCAAGCCAAGAAAAAGAGTACTAGTATCCTCAAGGTATGCTAATTATTCCGCAATAGAAATAGTAAAATCTCTGTCTTAATATTTCAATTTATCAATATAATATTTTTGTATTGTGTGTAAGTGTTTATAAAACCCCTTAAGACTCATGTCAGACTTCATCCGATTACAAGTCTTACAGCAAGGAACACTGTTTTGTTCTGTGTAACCTAGGTTATTATTAATTCTGTCTATACCGTTTATCTTGATAGCCATGCCCTTTTTTACGTGCCTTCTAACTTGGCTTGGCACCGTATTACAATAATAACAACGAGATGAAATCAGTCGCTTAAATAATGACTCTAATAAATTGAACTCTATTCCTCGTTCTTTAGCATTTCTTTTATAACGCCATAAAGTCATACTGACAACAGGTTGATTATTTTCAAAATCATTTACTACAAACTCCATTTCATTTAAATTGCCATTCTCGATTATTCTTCCTATTTGTTTTATAAAGCACTCTAGCTTTTGGTCACTTTTCATCTGATTACAACAGAAACACGAAGGTGCAGAATTAAGGATAGTATACCCCTTATTGTTATCTACTCTATCGATTCCGTTATATAAAAGCTCTTGATTACCTTGATGCCATCCTTTAGCTACTTGCAACGGCTGCACACCACAATAAATGCACTTTTTCTGTATGATTGAAATGAACTCTTCATAGCTCAACTCGAATTCGTTATTATTTCTTTTGGCTTGAGATTTATAATCACCATACAATTTACGGTATGCCGACTCTGGGTTGAAAACTTTACAACCACAACTTTGTGTACGTCCTGTGACGAGCTTCTCGGCATCCACGATTAACTTCTTGCCACAAACGCACTCACAAGAAAATCTAGCCTTTATATGCCCCCCTTCTGTAACTCTAGATGCACTTGGCGCTAAAACCGTTAATAAACCATATACGTTGCCTGTAAGATCGTTCCAATTAACTGGGTGTGTATTTTTAAGGCATCCGCAACTCTTAGTATGCCCACTCTTGATATTACCCAGTAAATAACTTTTCTTGATGCCACAATCACAAATACAATCAATATATGTAGCCCCTTCAAATCTGAATGAGTCAGAAGCGACGGTTAACCTTCCCTTTTTATCGCCGATGTTTAGCGGATTACAATCTCCACATGTTTTCGAATTTCCGGATTTAAGGTTCTTACCGATAATAATCTTTTCTTTTCCGCAACTACATGAGCATCGCCAAGCACTTCTACCATCGATAGATCCTGCTCGGCAAATTACAGTTAACTCCCCAAAAATTTGCCCTTCGAGATCTAAACTTTCCATCAAATATGCCTTAAGAGAACCACATGAACATAAATATAGTTAAAAAATACACAAAAACAAACATAAGCCATTGATTACATTAGATAAGTCAAGACTGACTTACTAGAGTTATACAGAATTTAAGCCGACAAGTGTAAGGAAAAAAACTTTTTAAGGGCTAAAAACGTGACCAAACGTTGCATTTTTGTGCATTTTTGTGCGATTTGGAGCATGAAGTTAAAATGAGATGAGTTCAAATATGTCAATTCAAAGGTAAGAAAAAATATTCTGAGGAAGTTTTTTGAACAGCTAAACCATTAAAGTTGATACCATTCTTATACTTAAGAGGCACTCAATACTGAATAACTAAGTATAAGGTTTGAATGATAAGTGGCCACTTTTTATGTGACCACTGCGTTTCAGTTAACTAAATTTTTCTAGGACTTATTAAATACCGAACTCTTGAATTTCTTGTTTCCAATCATCCTCTAGCAACATTTTAAAGCTCATGCCGCCTGCTGCCATTTCAAGTTCAAGCTCTCCAACACTTATCGCATTTTCAATGTGTTCAGTTAGTAAATTAAATAGTCGTTTCTTATATTCTGTATCATTATTGCCTTTAAGGTGATCACCTTTAGTTTCTAATAATGAAAAGCTTAATTTCCCTTTTGTTTCTTTTTCTAAACAAACCAACAAGTCCGGATATACTTTATTTTTTTGCCAACCTTGGATGCTATAGTCTCTTTGATTTACAGCAATTCGATGCCACCAGTAGACAGTCTCTTTACCATCTAGATACAAAGCGGTTTGTTTTTCCAAATTGTTAACGCCGCGCTCATATACTTTTTCATATAAGCTCCTTTCAAGAGGTTCACCATTTTTACGCTTCAGCAATCGATCATCTTCGTACACTTGAACATCAACTTCTTGTGCAAGCTCCCAGTTCAAATCAGATTCTAATGGCGCTACCAGCCTTAAGGATAGTTCACCAATTTTTAGCTTTTCTAAAAAGACTTTCTCACTTCGTTCCATGAGCTGCGCTCTAAGATTTTTCTTCATATCTTTAAGAAGCTCTAATCTTCCAACATATAATTGCTCTTCTGAAACGCCAGCTGCCCTCAGGCCGCTCAAAGTACTTTCTAAGATTCTCATACATTGCCAAGGGTTTGGAATCACTTCCATGAGTTGTCGCACCAAAAATGGCTCGTCAAGCCATTCTCCAGCAATATCTTCAAGCTCTTCCTGAGTAAGTTCTAAACCGAGTTGATCTTCTTCACCATTTTTCTTGTAGCTAATACGAGCTATTGTTCGATGTAATCTATCTTCAATCAGGTGAAAATTTGCCACATTATCATAATCAAATTCATCCCATTCAAGAATGCCTAAAATATCACGTTCATAATCAAAATTACGATACCCTTCTGTCGCAGCTACGTCTCGGTGAAAGATTTTAGGGAGCAAAATCTTTTGTCCATTATTGAAACGCGGTCTAATCTTAATTTTCTCTACTTTCGACTCTACTTTAGATTCTCCATTATCATTAGCGCCATGTACAAATCCAGCTAAATCCCCTAATCCTTCCTCTTCTAATCCTTTGCGAACACCATCAACAGCATCATTAACATCTTGATCAAAAGTGTAAACATAACACTCATCAAGCGATTGAATACCTGTGATTTTTGCATCTGGTTGCCTTAAAACACGACCTATCATTTGGGTTAGTGCTGTTTGAGCTGTCATTTTGGAGAGAATCGTTAAAACATAAGCAAAAGGACAATCCCAGCCCTCTTTTAACGCATCTTTGGTGATGATATAACGTACCGGAGACAAATCACTTAACAAGTCTTCGTCGCCTAATTCGTCAGCATTAGCAGTTTTTTCCCTAATAGAATCTTCTGTCACACCTAAATTTTGAATTAAATACTCTCTGACGTCTTCTGTATGCACAAAAGATGAATCACGTTGATCTTTGCCTGTTCTTTCAACCCTTATGAGCATAATGGGCCTTATATAGCGACCTTGTTCATTTAGCAAGAGGTTGGAATCGTTTTGCAAACTATTAAGTTTAGTATGAGCAACTGTTAGAGTGTGCTTCCAATCCGCACCATCTTCATTGATGACATTTATTGGAAGTTTGATCATTTGTTCATCTTTCAAATCTTTGCCGGGAACATTTACAAGAACATTTGATTGATGCTTTCCTTTAGAGTTTGGTGTAGCAGATAACTCCAGAATAAACTTAGGATTAAAACCACACAGGGTTTCTCTTGCTGTATCACTATATGCCTTGTGCCCCTCATCAATAACAATTGTAGGACGTGCAAGTCTTAAGACATTCCCTAAACTCATTTTGATTGAAGTTGAACTACCAAACAAACCTTCTTCAAATAAATCATTCGTATCTAGGTTTTTTACTTGGTTTAGCAGTTCTTCATTCTTTGAAACATCATCTTCAATAGGGAAAAATGACGTAAATCGGCCACTATCCCTAAACATTCTCAATGTATCTTTCGATTTTCTTGCCGAAGACTGAAGCATTAGCATCATCACACAAAGTTGTTGATCTACATCTTGTTTTGTAAAGGAATCATTTTTCTCTAAAAGCTTTACACGACCTCCAGATGCTCGTTCAAGCATTTGACGATAAGGGTGTTCCCTATTAGCTAGTTGCTTCCATGTTTGTCGATAGATAGAATCCGAAGGAACCACCCAGAGAACTAAACCAGTTTGTTGTTTAAAATAATCCGTTTGAATTCGCTCTAAACTTGCTGCAGCTAATAAAGTTTTACCTCCACCAGTGGGTACCCGGTAACATACGTTAGGAATACTTCGGTCTAAGCCGTCATACCTAGACAAGTAAGGTGAAACGATTTTGTTACCTTGTTTATCTTGCAAGTAAGGTAATGATCTATTTTGATTTAATACTCCCCATGTATCAGCACAGTAATTACCAATTATTGCTTCTCTTCCTTGTTGTTTTTGAAATTGAACAAAAAGTTCAGCTTGTGTTTGAGTGTCATCAAGCACAGTTAAATATTCTTCAAGTTTTAATAATACACCTTCTTGGTAATGCTTCAATTCCATAATTAATTCCCCATAATCTTGTGCACAGCATAAGGTAACTGGCAAAATTCTATACGATTTTTGGTCAACTCTTTTTGGCTCATAAATTTCGCAACGGCAAAGACTATAGTACGTTTACCTTTAGTTCGACTTGCTTTTATTGCTTCCACTTTTTCATTATTTAATGCAGCTTCATTTGATCGTAACCAGTTAACTTCAGGTTTATAAAACAAGTGAATACGGTATGAATTTGTTTCTCCAATTAGACCATCGACTGAAGCTTTGGCAACCTTATCGATTGAACATCCTGTAACGGTATAAAAAACGTATTTCGCAAGCGATTCGAAGCTAGGCATGCCTTTACCGGTTAATAAGCTTTCAACTTGAATAGGGTCGCCTAGGGTACAATATGTGAAGCTGCCCCCTAAACCAGCCATAGTATTTTCTTCTTTTCGTTCGCCAGTTACGGTTATAAAATTATCTTTTATTTCTTTTTTGATTTTATCGAAATTTACCAATTGCTCATTTTCAATATGATCAACTTTTTCCAGTAGCTGTTGAAACTTCTTAGATAAAGATCTCCAAGATATTTTTTCTTTCAAAAACTCTTCTTTATAGGTTCCTTTAAAAGAGTACCCGTTTATTGAACGACGAATTCTCTCTGCCGTAAGATCGTTTGCATAGTCTTCGCACTCTAATAAAATAAATTTACGATTTCCTTTATCTTTCTTATTTGCTGCTATGACTGCATGGCCTGTTGTGCCCGAACCAGCAAATGAGTCTAAAATTGTAATATCTTTGTTACCAATCACAGTTAATATTTTTTCTATTAACCCCAAAGGTTTTGGAGTTGCAAAAGGCAAATCCCGATCCTTGAACATAGCAGTTAAATGCTTTTTCGCAGAGTCACTACTTCCTACTTCATTGTATTTCCATATTGTTTGAGCTGGTATTGTATTTTGAACTTCCGACAAAAACCTCTTAAGTCTAGGTTTGCTATTGCCATCATCACCAAACCAAATTCTATTATCCGCAATTAATTGCTCTAGTTTATCTTTATTAAATCGCCAACTACTCCCCTTTTGTGGGAGATGCTTTTTACCATTAGGAGCTACAATTTCATATATGGCGTAATCACGAGATTCCATTCTTAATAAATCACCTGAAGTCCAATCTCCTCTAGGATCATTATCTTGATTTTTATATGCGGAGTTTTGAGATTCAGTCCGAGGCAACCCATGTAGTTCAAAATCCCCATTATTTTTAGAATAAACTAGCATGTAATCGTGCTCTTCTGAAAAATATTTGGTATCACTTTTCACACTATATTTTTTTTGCCAGATTATTGTACTAATGAAATTATGCTCACCGAACAATTCGTCTAAAATTGGTTTTAAACGATGCATTTCATTGTCATCCAAAGTGATCCAAATACTTCCAGTTTCTGCAAGTAACTCCTTTAAAAGTTGTAACCTAGGCCACATCATACAAAGCCATTTATCATGCCGTTCCAAATCTTCCTTATCAACAGGATTAGCTGATTTTTTAAGCCATTCTTTCATCAATGGGGAGCGTACATTATCGTTGTAGCACCAGCCT
This sequence comes from Thalassotalea psychrophila, assembly GCF_031583595.1. Lineage (NCBI taxonomy): Bacteria > Pseudomonadati > Pseudomonadota > Gammaproteobacteria > Alteromonadales > Colwelliaceae > Thalassotalea > Thalassotalea psychrophila. The sequence continues at coordinate 371,409 of NZ_CP134145.1, read as the reverse complement.
TCACTACCGGTGTTATAAGGGGGATCTATAAAAATACAATCTACTTTTCCTGCGTGTGTAGGTAATAAAGCCTTTAGGCCTTCTAAATTATCGCCATGGATAATTAGATTGTCATCTAGGGAAGCCTTATTCCCTTGTATTGGTAGAGATTTATCTTTTTCTACCTTTAGCTCTCTGAATGGTACGCTGAGGTGATGTGAGTATACGAATTGCTTTCCCTTGAATTCTAACGATGGCATTAAAGCTCCAATGAACATTTTGGTCAAAAATAATAGACTTAAGTTTACATTTAAACTGAATAAGTTCAATGACAAAGATGAAAGGCAACCTATTTATTTCTTATTGTTTTTTTATATGTATTAAAAGCACCTGAGCAATTATATACCTCAAGTGCTAGGGGCACCTCTTATCATGATTCTGATTATTGATTCGAGCCTTCCACTTTAATTATTTTGTCACTATGGATGCGCACAATTGAAATGTTTGCCACCGGCCATTTATCAACATTGTATAATTCCATTTTTTCAACAGTTTTCAAACCGAACACACAGAAACCATGTAGTTCAATTTTTTTTATTAAAGTTGAAAGGCTAAAGGATGCTTTAACTTTTTCACCACTATCTAAACTAGACAATAGTTGTCCCCAATCTTCAATAGTTGATAGTGCTTCTGCAAGAAAATCTGCGGTCTCTGCAGTTTCTGGATCATCATGATTGATACGAAATGCTAATGAACCATCAAGCACCGAAGATAATTGAGTTCCGTTTGTTATCCGGGTTAAAAACTTATTTGTTTGCCCATCACTAATTGCCGAAACGTCCTGTTCTTTATTCAATTGTGAAGCATCCATACCAAATACGACAGCAATCGCTTTAAGGGTCTCTAAAGACGTTGTGCCTTTATTTTCAAGCCTTTGGATTGTTCTTAAACTGACGCCAGCAATCATGGCAAGCTGATCTTGTGTCCAACTCTTTTCCGTACGTAGTTTTTTAATTAATTTAATATTTATTTTCATATCCATTATAAGTATCTCTTTTGCAGTTAATTAGTAAAGCTATTTTCGAAGATACTTATTCCATTGTATACGCCACACATACGACAGCTATACGACACACCTTTTATTACTCGTTGTCATATCAAAAGGTGTAAAGTATGAGAAAAATTATTTCCGTGTATAAATAGGTGAATTTGGTGCAATTTAGTGCAGTTTTGAACAAAAAAGGGATAAATCGCCATGATTTATCCCTTAGTATAAGGAAGCATATTGAGGAATGGTATCTTATATGACCATGCCGTAGGCGTTAACTTGGTTTTTCTAGGACTTTGATCACCGAGAATAAAACACTAACTCGGTCTACTTCAGATTTTAATTGATATCGCACGTCATCAATTAATGAAAGTAACCTTTGTTGAAGTAAAAAGGCCCGTTCCCATTTTGCTTTGACAGATGACTCAATACCAAAAAATGAAAAGTTCCTTTTTCCCGGTACAATAGGGCGATCAAATTCTTTAGTCATATAATCCGCAGCACCAGCATCAATAGGACAATCAACAGTTTTATACTCTCTAGAACCAATTGTGTAATCCAATGTTTTGCGTTTGTAGTAGGATTTAATTAATACAGCATTATTTTCAGGACTGCATAAATTTTTAATGCCGCGCTCACCTGGACACTTACCACAGAATCGTTTCAACTCTGAATTGTTTCCTGCAATCAGCATGTGAACATGTAATTGACAAGCCACAGGGATTATCTGACCGCGATTATTTATAACATTTGTCATAACTCTTTCCGTAGATCGCTCTATTGATAAAACTCCTTTTGCTTGACCATTAAAGTACTTCTTAAAGTAATACTGCAATTTATTGTGTATTACCCTAGTAGGATTATCAGAGCGATATAATAGCCGTGATACTTCTTCACTTAACTGGAATGTTACAGAAGCTAGATCTTTATCGGTAATGTCTGAAAATTGTTTTAAGGAGTTAAAAGCAAAACGAGTATATGGTTGCCAAAATCTCGTTCTAGTTTTCCTTATTTTACCCACTGATGTTACTTCTTTAGGAGAAGGGATCAGCATATTGTAGTCTGCTAAAATATCTCCGATTTCCAGCAGACTGCCTTTGTTATATTCGAAAAACCTTCGTTGTGAATATAATCCTGGAATTTCAGCTACACCGTTAATAATACCAACTACTGCTTCAGTAGCGATGTGTAAATCTGACTTTTCTTTTAAACCCATAACAAACATAGGTTTCATAACTAACTTACTCATAATATTTCCTAATTGTTTTTTACATATCTCTGTATAAGAGCATTTTTTGTACAGACTGAATTCAGCTAAATAAACTGCTTTTTACCCAAACAAAATTCAGCTAATTAAATAGAGGTATTATCCAACTTCAAAATTCAGTGGATCAGACATCCAGTCATGTATCTGAGATAGTCGATATGCAACACACCTAGTTGTTATGCGTATGGCTTTGGGAAACTTCTTGTCTTTCTCTAGTCGTAAGATTGTTGCTCGGCTGAGCCCCACCAAATCAACAACTGAAGAAATGCGTAAAAACTTTTCTTGTTGAGTTGTATTGTGGGTTTCATGTTGGGTATGTAACTGCTTCATATAATCTCCTGATATTTAATTAATCTTCAGGAGCTATTAAATCAGCTAAATTGTTGCTTTTGAGGCAATAAAGCGGCAGTAGTTATGTAATGTGATAGTAATTCAAGCTTGACTTACTATCATAAATAAAGTTCATGCTAGAATTTTTTTATAAAAGTCATTAATCAGAGCTCTTAAATTTGATCTCTTTTGCAAGGAAGTAATCTTGGTTTGTATCTCACGTTCAGATAAGTCAATTGAATCACCATCCCCTGTGTAAGTTATACCATCACCTGATTTATCAATTTCAAAATATCCATACTTATGATACTTCTCTATTTCTAAAATTAATTTAATTACCCTTTTAGCATATCTAGTAAATTTAATATCAGAGGGTGACTTTTTTTGTTCAATGCAAAGATCTATCATCGCGATTTTAATTAGAAATGATCCTAATTTCCCGCAATTTTTTCTATTATTAATCCTGTTAAATTCAATTTGTCTTAATTCCTTCAATACCTTTAATCTACGTTTAGGCTCTTTCTTTGAGAGATCAGATTTAAAAGCAATTAGAGTTTTCTCATCCAGCTTTATAGTGTTAGTGCCGAGTGATTGTTTTGGAACTGCCTTCCACGCTATATATTCGAAACTCTTTTGATTTAATATAGAGCCGTCTTCGTAGCTAGTTTCATCCCTGTAAAAATGCTTTACAAAAAAGGATGTTCGAGTTTCAGCTAGAAAGTCTAAAAAGCATCCCCAAAAATCTGCTTCAACAATTATTCTTAAACCTTCTTTATGTATATTTGAGAGACGACCATGAGTTAGCACCATACCATCAAAGTTCTCGTGGATTAGATGAGAGTTACTTTCGAAGTTGAGTAAGCACGCTTTAACTTGTGAATTAATGTTAGCTGCATCAACATAGAAGTTTAAATTATTTTGATAATACTGATTATTTGATAGCCAGAGACTAAAAGCAGGAGCCCCACAGTAGGAGGCAATATCTTCTAAAGATTTCATATTTTTGATTTATTTTTATTCTTATTCTTATTCTTGATAATATAATATCTTAAGAAAAATATTATTAAAGCTTTTTAAACAACCAGCCAAAAGATGACAGACCTGATGACAGGCAGAGCTACAAAGCCCAATAATTTAGCCGCAAACCCTTTAATAATAATACATTTAGCTTTATAATCTACATACAAATTCAGAATATTGAATAGCATCCAAAAACATGTACAAAGCTCTTTAAAATAGGGCTTTGTTATTTTATTGTTCAATAAATTTTTAGCTTGTACGCAGACAAAACCATTAAGGTAACTTCTATTAGCTATACTTTCTTATAAATTAATCAAATGGTATTGGTTTATGAATAAATTTGTTTTGGTCATGGTCTTAGCTATGTTCATTTATTCATGTACTTCAACCAATAATCTCATCATAGAAAGTGATCAATTTTCTTCACCAGAACTTTATCAACATGAAATAATATCAAAAGTTAAGGAAAGAGATTATGTTCAAGTTATGACTAAAGATGATCGATCTCTTCAGTTCTTTGTCTCACAGGTTACTAAAGATAAAATTATTGGTTTAGAGCATGAAGTTGAAATTAACAACATCCATATATTAGTAATTGGTGACGAAGAATTAGACGGAGCTGATAAACATAAGTTTTGGGAAGAAGTGTTAGCAAGATCAACTCCCTTGATAGTTGTTTTACTTATGATGTTGCTATTTTCTTGATTAAATTCACTCACTTTAAAAACTATGCATACACATGGCTTTTTCGTATTTATCGCTAAATAGGTTTTTCAATAAAATTACATAGTATTATTTCATGTTGCTTGCTATAACATGCAGTACTACTGTCCTAAGGATACTATTTATAATGATCTCATTATCAGCCCAACAGTGTCGTGTTATTGGTGTAATGTTAGAAAAAGAACTCACCACGCCCGAACAATATCCCCTTTCATTAAATGCTCTCACCAGCGGTTGTAACCAAAAAAGTAATCGCGAACCGGTAATGTCACTCTCTGAAAGTGATGTACAAAATGAAGTTGATCAACTGGTTCAAATGAACCTAGTGATGGTCGATCAAATGGCTTCAAGTCGAGTGAGTAAATATCGGCATCGGTTTTGTAATACCCAATTTAGTGACTTGCAATTTAACCCACAGCAAAAAGCTATTATCTGTGTATTGTTACTTAGAGGTTCACAAACACCTGGCGAATTAAGAACCCGCACCAACCGTTTAGCTAACTTTAGTGATGTCAATGAGGTAGAAAGCACGTTATTCCAATTGCAAAACTTGAATGATGTCGAGTTAGTTAAAAAACTTGCACGTGAACCCGGAAAACGTGATTCACGTTATTTACACTTATTTGCTGATATTGAAGACAATGTCATGATTGACACCAATACATTCAGCCAAACAGAGCAACCGGTACGAGAAAGCCAATCAGAATTAGTAGAGCGAGTAGAGATGTTGGAACTGAAGGTTGCATCATTAATTGATGACGTAGCCCTATTAACCGAATTACTTGAAGATAGATAAATTCTCAAAAATAGATTTTCTATTCAGAAATAAACTTTATGTAACCTCTTTTGGGTACTTAGTAATAGTTCAGATAAAAACTCACAGTTGTGAGTTTTTATCTAATAAGCTGTTACCTAGTTACTCCTTTAAAAAGAACATTTATTTTAAACCTGAAACTATTTCTTATTCTACTGTTTCGAGTAACAACTAGAAAAAAGAAACTAATTAGTAATCCAAAATTTAATGCACCACCCGAAGAACTTGATTTACTGTCTTCAACGTCTGCAGACATAGAGCCATCTAGTGGAAAGGCGTCATCTGCATCGGCAACACCATCGTTATCATCATCTGTATCGCTATTATTGCCTTGGCCATCTTTATCGGTATCTATCGATTCAGTTGCATCTAATGGGAAAGCGTCATCTGCATCGGCAACACCGTCATTGTCATCATCAGTATCGCTATTATTACCTTGGCCATCTTTATCGGTATCTATCGATTCAGTTGCATCCAATGGGAAAGCGTCATCTGCATCGGCAACACCGTCATTGTCGTCATCTGAATCGCTGTTATTACCGGTACCATCGCTATCTGTATCAACTGACTCATGTTCATCTAACGGAAAAGTATCTTCGTCATCAGCTACACCGTCGTTATCATCATCAATATCATCAGAGTCACTTATACCATCAAGATCATTATCTGGTGAAGGCTGCGTTAACGCTTGTATTTCTACGCCATCAAGAGTGCCTTCTAAGAACAGTAATTTATTAGTAGAGGTAATAGGCTCGATATTGCCACTTAACGTGAGAAACTCATAAGTTACAAAATCTTGAGTTTTAAACAAGGCTGTGGTTCTTGTTGGTGAACCTGAATGTATACCAGTAGTGCCAATGTAGCCATCTTCGAAAGTGGTAATATTTCTTGCTGTTCCATTTTGATAAACACCTGATAGTTTATCTTCATTAAATAAACTAGTTGGTTTGTTTTTTTCCAGCCAAGTATTACCATTATTTGAACTAACCATTAAGGCGCCACTGGTACTATGAATGATAATATCATTAGGAAGAAATATTAAATCAAAGGTAAACCCAACATCTTCATATAGACCAATTACTGACCAAAACCAGTCCTGGCCATTATCAGAATACCCGTAAAGCTCACTTTCATTTTGGCCATCAATGCGTCGTAATCCGGTGGTATATAAACGGTTATTATGAGTAAATATGCCATGGGAAAGAAACAAGACACTACCGGTTACTCCATCGGTTGGCATAATATTTAAAGAAGTCCACTCATCTGTTAGTGGATCTCTTATTTTATAAGGGTCACTTGGATTAGTGGTTTCTAATACTGCGGTTCCATCATTTAAAAAAGCAACATTTGGAGACTGCATGTCTATCCATTGATTTTCAGTCCAGGTTATAAGATCTTTAGATTGATATGTAGTGTTAACCATCGGAGTATTATGATCGTTGCTAATTGCTATATATTGTTTATCTCTTGGATCCCACTGAACTTTAGCTATGTGTGGCAGGGTAACTGGTGATGACCAAGTTTCAAAGTTCGTAGAGAAACTAATATCAGTCCACGCTTGCTCATTACCTTCAATTTCAGCGTCGAAATTATTTTGTGAGATATAGATACCATTCACCATATAGAGCAATTCGGTTTTTGGCATATCCGCCAATCGCTTTAAGCCATCATCATGATTAAAACGATATAAAGGCAACAACTCAGTTCCTTTAGTGTAGTAATTTGTATTATCAAAAATTAACGTATCATCGCCAATTGCAAATGTTTGCCAATAGCTTAAATCAGCTATGGCGTACTGCTTCTTCCAGTATGCTGTATAAGTATCACTGGCCAATAATTGATGCGATACCACATTACCGTGATAATGCTCACTGCGCCTTTCTTCACTAACAACACCTATACTGGTATATACCACTGAAACTTCTTCTTCTGGCGCAAAAGAGAATTCTATTTCCCCTTCATCTGTATCAGCAAAATCACGAGCAACATCAATATAACAATGCCAGTCATAACCAGGCATTGGATAATGAGTACTCATCTCGATAACACCATCGGAATAAGTTTCAGGTATGGTATCAAGCTTAGTGGTTATGTTTTCAACTTGATAGCTGCCATTAATATTAACCGTGAGGGGAGTATCCCAAGCAGATGGCACAGCAATACATGAGGCAAGCGTCCAATTATCGGATGACTCGGCCTCTATTTGACGTGTTATAGAAACTCGGTTTTGATCATCCCAAAAGATTGAACGTTTATCATTACCATATCGACAACCACTTAATGTGGCTATAACCGCTATCAAAAAAAGAAGCTTTTTCAATGGAGTATCCTTATTTTTATTATTATTTTTGTTTTAACTGATTCATTATCACTCAGTATTTACACTTTATAAACAAAATAATTCTTGTTATATAAATACAAAAGCATAATTTGAAGGGAAAACACTGAAGCTTTAAATGGCAATCTTCTACATATTCTAAAATATGTTCATTAAAAAACAGAAAATCAAAGAGTTTCATGCTTAGAAACAAGTACCAGATAGGTAAATCAATTTGGCAAAGGGTTATTCTTGAACTTCACCCTGAAAGGCTCTCAACCGTTTTAAAGTAAAATAAGCGGTACTGTAAGTGAAAAAGATATATAAGGTTACGAAAAAATAAACTGCAGGTGCATTTTGATATTCGGGATTGTAAGAAAAAGTGAGTAAACCTATAAGTGCAAATAGCGCACTAAAAAGCGGGGAATTTAGTAAATACTTCATATCATGACTACTCCATTGTCCATACTCAGTAAATTAACCATAGCTTAATAAATAGATTAATAAAACAGCTATTATCGCTTTATGAGCTAAAGGATAATATTAACAAAACCTATTTTGCCCCCAGTAATTGGATAATCCAACTACTGGGAGTCACTTCATAAACAGGTTTTTGTTGTTTTGTGTTTGTTACATCAAAGGCACACTTAAAGTTGTAGTTGATTAAGCAAACTCAATACTTTCATTACCATAGCTATACTGTTTTGGCATAGGCAAAGCTGCTACACCTGAATCTACAGCAGCTTGCGCTACTGCTTTAGCAACATTGTTACACAACCTTGGATCCATAGGGCGCGGAATAATATAGTTGCGACTAAAGCTTAACGACTTTTCACCACTGGCTTTAAGTACACTTTCTGGCACAGGTTCTTTCGCTAGTGAGCGTATTGCATGTACTGCGGCCAGTTTCATTTCATTGTTTATTTTTCGTGCTCTTACGTCTAATGCGCCTCTAAAAATAAAAGGGAAACATAGTACGTTATTTACTTGGTTAGGATAATCTGATCGACCAGTTGCCATGATCAAATCATTGCGTGTTGCATGAGCAAGCTCAGGTTTAATCTCAGGATCAGGGTTTGAGCAGGCAAACACAATTGGTTTATCTGCCATTTTTAATAATTGCTGCTCAGACAGCAAATTAGGCCCCGACACACCAACAAACACATCCGCTCCTTCAATGGCGTCATCTAAGGTGCGTTTATCAGTATTGTTGGCAAATAAGGTTTTGTATTCGTTTAAGTCGGAACGGCGAGTATGCACGACACCTTTGGTATCAAGCATATATATTTTTTCACGCTGCGCTCCACATTGAATAAGCAACTCCATGCAAGCAATTGCTGCGGCTCCAGCTCCTAAACAAACAATAACTGCATCTTCAATAGCCTTATCCTGTATGTCTAACGCATTAAGCATAGCTGCTGCGGTAACTATTGCAGTGCCATGCTGATCGTCATGAAATACCGGAATTTTACAACGCTCTTGTAATGCCTTTTCAATAACAAAACAATCTGGCGCTTTGATGTCTTCAAGGTTAATACCACCAAACGTGTCGGCTATACTTGCCACCGTATTAATAAATTCTTCTGGGGTGTTGTGTGCAACTTCAATATCGAAAGAATCAATATTGGCAAAGCGTTTAAACAATAGCGCCTTGCCTTCCATTACAGGCTTTGAAGCCATTGGACCCAAATTTCCTAAACCTAAAACAGCACTGCCATTAGAGATAACTGCAACAGTATTCCCCTTAGCAGTGTATTTATAAACATTTTCCACATTGTCGGCAATTTCCCTGCATGGCTCGGCAACGCCGGGGCTATAGGCTAACGATAAATCTTCGCTAGTTTCAGCTGACTTGGTTATTTCGATGGCTATTTTGCCTGGTTTTGGCTGGGCGTGATAATCCAGCGCGCGTTGTTTTAAATCGCTCATAGGTGACCTTTAAATGAATAGAGATGTTTGTTGTCTGATAAGTCAGTAATCAACCCGTAGAAAGGGCTAAAAGTAAAACCAGCTGCATGTCCAGTACAGCTGGTTTTGGTGAGCTACCTGCTAAGCAATAACAAGTGGCTCTTGGGAACTAGAAGTAATAGTTTTGATACTTAAAAAGGGCTGAACTAGAATCGCCATACAGCTAAGAATTGTGCAGCATTATCATCTGTACCATCTTCACCTAGCTTGTTTTGCCAGTATTGGTATTCAATACCAACAAATAATTGGCCAGCTTTATTACCTAACACTTCACCTAAATCTAAGCGAAGTTGTGGTTGAAATAAAAACCATGATTCAAGCTCGGTAGTGCCAAAATTATTTGTTTGCTGACGACCATCGATATATTCTAAATGACCTTCAATACTCCAGCTTGTTGAACCAATTTTAAAAGGGTAAGCCCAGGCAAAATCAACCATAAAACTCGAGTCTTCATCTATAACGGTAAACACTGGTGAAGATGCACTACCACCGCCTTGGTGTATATAACTTGTTACATCAATTTGAGCAAAAGCGAAGCCTGGTAAATCTAATGAAAATCTAACGCCTGGCAATACCCACATACTATCAACTTCAGGTGCAAAGTTAGCTCCGGCAACAATACCAATGTCTTTAACTGGGCCGAAAGATAAATCATTGCCTGTAATGGCACCTAAGCTGAAATTAGAATACCACTCACCATAAAATTCGCTGCTGTCTTCAACAGGAAAAAATGCATCATCGTTCACACTGTATCGAGAATGATCAACGAAGAAAAAGTTATCACCATACTCCCAGCCACCAGCATGTTGGAAAGTTATAATGGTTGTATCAGCTGTGCCGCCAGTACCAACTCGCTCTAACTCGCCAAAAGCTTGTAGTTGTACTTCTGTATTGCCCCAAATTTCTGCCGAAGCTGTGGCACTTATTAATGCAGTTGAAGCAATAACTGTAGTTGCTACAGCATTTAGCATTTTATTCGTTTTCATATTCTACCCTTACTTATATTCAGTTTTATTAAATTTGTTTGCTTTTTATAATTATTTGCATTTGTATTAGACCAACGATTTATTCAAAGAAACCACTGCAAAGATAAATGTGAACATTAAATTTTGGTTAATTTTTAGTTAAATCTCAAATTAAAATCACAAATCCTGACACAATTGTCAACTATTATTTATTTCATAAAATGTTTATGAGATGAAAGTACAATATTTCTGACACCCCTCAAACTTGACAGAAGTGTCAGGTTTTGCTATCAAATAGTAAAGCAATCCTCATTTCATTAAATAAAGGCATAAACTAATATGAATTTTCAATCTTTTAATCCTCCAAGAAGGATCTTAATGGGCCCTGGTCCATCAGACATCAGCCCAGAAGTATTAGCGGCATTATCAAGACCAGTAATTGGACATTTAGATCCACTATTTGTCGGTATGATGGATGAAATGAAAGCGTTACTTCAATATGCTTTTCAAACTAAAAACGAATTTACTATCGCACTTTCAGCGCCAGGCTCTGCAGGTATGGAAGCTTGTTTTGTAAACTTGGTTGAGGCTGGTGATAAGGTAATAGTGTGTCGTAATGGCGTGTTTGGCGACCGTATGATCCAAAATGTGATACGTAGTGGTGGTGAAGCAATTATAGTTGATTCACCATGGGGCCGAGCAGTTGAAGTAGACAAAGTAGAGCAAGCTTTAATTGCTAACCCTGATGCTAAATGTTTAGCATTTGTACATGCTGAAACCTCAACAGGCGCAGTATCTGACGCAAAAGCCTTATGTGCCTTAGCGCAACAACATGACTGTTTATCTATTGTTGATGCCGTTACATCCCTTGGTGGCATTGAACTTAAGGTAGATGACTGGGGTATTGACGCTATTTATTCTGGTTCACAAAAATGTTTATCTTGTGTGCCTGGACTATCTCCTCTTTCGTTTAGTGAAAAAGCGGTAAATGTTATTAAAAATCGCAAATCGTTAGTTCAAAGTTGGTTCTTAGATCAGTCTTTAGTAATGAGTTATTGGTCGGGTGCCGGCAAACGTAGCTACCATCATACCGCCCCAGTTAATTCACTATATGGTTTACACGAATCATTAGTACAACTACAAAATGAAGGCCTTGAGAACCGTATAGCACGCCACAAAGCGCAGTATGAAATGTTAGCCAAAGGCTTAGCTAAATTAGGTATTGAGTTTATCGTTCCAGAAGAAGAACGCTTACCACAGTTGAATGCTATTTACATTCCAGAAGGCGTTGATGATGCGAAAGTTCGCAACTATTTACTTGAACATTACAACCTAGAAATTGGTGCTGGTTTAGGTGACTTGGCAGGTAAAGCATGGCGAATTGGGCTTATGGGTTACGCTGCTAGAAGTGAAAACGTAGCTTTGTGTTTAGCCGCTCTTGAAGATGCATTAAACCAATAAACCCAAATTATTTGAAAAATTACTGATAATAACTTCCACAATGTGGAATTGATAAAGAGATTAATATGGAACATAACATTGAGGTAATGATCTCAGAACAAGTTATTAAGGATAGAGTTGTACAATTAGGACAACAAATAAGCGACCACTATAAAGCTAGTGATAATTTAGTAATGGTTGGTTTATTACGTGGTTCATTTGTTTTTATGGCTGACTTAGCAAGAGCTATCAAAGTTAACCATAGTGTTGATTTTATGACCGCCTCTAGCTACGGCAATAACATGGAAAGCTCTCGTGATGTTCATATCCTAAAAGACCTGGATGACAATATTGAAGGCAAAGATGTATTGCTGGTTGAAGATATCATTGATACTGGCAATACGTTAAGTAAAGTGTTGCAAATTTTGAGCTTACGAGAGCCAAACTCTATTCAAATATGCACCTTATTGGACAAGCCTACACGTAGGGAAAAAACAGTAGATGTTAAGTGGGTAGGCTTTGAAATACCCGATGAGTTTGTCGTAGGTGTTGGCATTGATTACGCACAAAAATACCGTCACTTGCCCTATATTGGTAAAGTAGTTCCTATAGAAACTTAGTGTCTTGTTTATCCTAATTAAGCTTTTATGTTTGAAACATAAAAAAGCTTAATTTAATAAAAATATTAAATGCTCGCGCATTAATCAAAAGCCTAAACTGAATTTCAGTTTAGGCTTTTTTCTAATAGTGCCAACCAGTGACGAAAAGCTGCGAATGCCAGGGCAATCTTCAGAAACAATTAACCACTCATCTCATCATGTATTTGAATGAGATCTCCTCCAGTTTAAAGTTGTATATATCCGGCTGCTTCGTGCCACTTATAGTCACTCACAAAATCAGAAAAAACGCTGTAACAAAACTGGAAATAGAGAAAAAACACCGTCTTGCTGTTGGGCGGGATCTCATCCTGCGTATTGTGCATCGATAAAATAGCTTTTTTAGCTTTAATTGAATCCTTCAATTGGTCCGTTCAGTGCCATTAGCAAACACCCAGTGATCGAAAACTATGTGAGGGTTTTTGGCTTAAGATTAAAAAGATGAAAGGGTAAACTTAATGACTAAAGTAAAGAAAAAGGTTAATTATTATGAGTGGGTGCCTGCAATTATTTATGATGTATTTATAGAAACTTACCAAATTAAGTTTTTGAATTTTATATTTAAATGTATATTATCAAACGAACGTATCCAGAAAATTGAATAGATAATTACACTGTTTAACAACACTGAATACCTAGAAAATTTAAATGGCCGCTAACAGCGGCCATTTTTCTGTTTTTACTTGTGAATTATTAGCCGCTCACCAGTGACTTCATCAATCGCGTAAATAGCGTCAAGATCATTATCGACAATAAAGAACTGCTGTAAGTCGCTTAAGTAAACACCATTTTCAAAATCAAATGGCGTGGCACCACTTCCTTCATATTTGCCAGAGAGTTCAGTAAACTCTCCTGTTAGCTGATCCAATTTATATATGCCAGAGTTAGAGTTACTGTTGATGGCAATAAGTTCATCGTTTGCCCAAATATAGTTTTGAATATTGTTAGATAACAAGTTTGGCATAACCTTATCTTTAGATAACCAACTTACAGCACCATCGCTCGTCGCAATTTTTAATAGGTTATCATCTACTTCGGCAATGATTGTCGTACCATCTGGCGTGAGGGTTAATGAATCAATACTGTCATATTCAAACTCTGTATCATTGTGATCTAAATTAGTGCTGAAGTCAGTAACCTCGCCACTATCAAGGTTAACTCTCTTCCAAATAATTTCTGTAATCCATTCTGATCCATTATAGTTACTATTTTTGGTTAGCGTATAAGCTAAATTACTGTCAAAATCGATAGCTAACTGAGACTCAATATCCTCAAAAAGAGCAATATTAGTAATAGCCAATGTATCGAACTCGAAAAAATAAACACCTGCATCGCTATACATCTTGTTCATATAAAACCCTGACTCAGTTGGGTTTATAGGCGCATACGCTTCAAGTTGAAAATATGGCTGCCCATCGGTAGCATTATTAATTGATAGATCAAAAGGCGATTCTAACTGGCTATTATCGGCAGCATCAATCGGGAATCGATACATAACAGAGGTGTCATCACTGGTATAATAAAGTGACTTTTCATCATTTGATAGGCCAATGCTTCTTGGTCGGCTTGGTAAACCAATATTGATATTTTCATTACCTGTAGAGACATATTCTCCGCTATCTAAGTTATAGGTAATAAGCATCTTACCATCGTCATCCCAAATATGAACATTTCGACCAGAGACATATGCCGCCTCAACTTCCTGAAAAGGTGAGATTACGCTGTTGAAGTCGACAAAACTCTCGATGGTTAATTGAGTTAGGTTAAACGTGATAACCCCTTCATCTAAAATCAAAGTCAGTTTATTGAGCCCTTCGTCATAGATAAATTCTTCAAAAAACCTTAATGAAAGGTCTAAATCATCAATCTCGGCCTGATAATCAGTTTCCTGCCATAGCACACTCATCTGATCGGTCGTTTGATTAATTTTATATAGTGTTGGAGTGTCCACATCTCCCCAAAGCAAGTCACCATTGTGATACTTAAGCTTATAACCTCTATCTACTACTATACCAAAATCAGCTTTGGCATTATAAAGCATTGATTTAACCCCTGTAGTCAGGTCAATTTCGAATATCGAACCATCCGAATGCCAATCAGGAATAAGCAGTTTGTTATTATCTCCATTAAACGCAATGGATTCATAGGCTTCATAAACGAGATCTTGAAATAGCACTGTTGTTGTTAAACTTGATAAGTCTAATGCGACTATCGTTAGCCCATAACTCTGGCCATCGGCATCTAAAGAGCCTGCGATAACTAATCGGTTGTTAGCTTCATCAACAATGGCCTGTTCAGGTTCAAAATCAAAATCGGCTGTCGCCTGAAATATAATCGTTCGTTCATCCGTTAATAAATTTTGTTTAACGATTTGCTTGCTACTGTCATTAACAAGGTAAACCATATCACCAGAAACAGTAAGGCTTTCATTTTCTAAAATGAACGGTTTAGTATGTTTGATTGTTCTAGAAAAGTTGTTGTACTCAACCACTTGTGTGGCTTGTATTGTCGAGTCAGGGGTGATCACTAGCGTGTCGAACTCTTCGATAGCTAAGCTTACCGTCCAGCTGAGAAAATTATCTGAACTAGTGACAGACTGCCCATTAACAGTCAAACTGGATAACTCTGATGAGCTCACACCTCTAATTACCGTCGATCTCGCATCTGTCAATGCTTTAGCGGGTGGGTAAACTAATGAGACCTGAATAATATCTTTAGGTAAAATTGAAATAGCAAACTCTTTAGTCAAAGAATTATAACCATCACTCACTTGAACTTGAGCAGTTAAATTAACAGGATCTTCAATAACATCAGGCGCTGTGAGTTGCACCAAACTGCTGCTACTTGAAATACCATATCCTTTAGGAGAGCCTATTATCGACCATGAAATGTCTAAATTTTCGCTATCACTGTCAATGATCGTAACAGGAAAGCTTAACGCCTCACCTAGCTGAAAGGTATAAGTGTCAGAATCATAGGTGATTGTTGGCTCTAAATTTGGTGTGATCGTCACTTGAGCTTCTCGAACAATGTCAATATTACCATCTGACACAGTGACCTGAACGGTCACAACTACGCTCTGCTCTAGTGGCTTAGCAACAATAAGTTGAACTTCTTGATCACTGATCTTTTCGAGTGTAATTTGAAACGGTGCATCAATTACCTCCCATAAGATTTGAAGCTCATCACCATCCTCATCAGAAACTACTGCAGCTAGCGAAATTATTTCACCTTCCTGATACTCAAGCTTTTCGGTTAACAATTGAATTTCAGGTGGTAAATTCTCAGGGTCTGAGCTATCTGAGGGGCAGCCGGTTAGCAGGAAGGATGTGAATAAAAATAAAGCGATACGTTGCAATGAGATCATGTTTGACCCTCTTATTATCATTAACGATTTAGCAACGACTTTATCACAAGCAAATCAATATTCAATAAAAGAATAATTCATTCGCAAACAACACTAGCAGACACATATCTTAAGCATCAATTAATTTCTGCACTAAGTACGCCTTCTTTAAAAACGTTTGAGCGGCTGTTGTTCGATCTTAAAAAAACATCAAAATTTTCAGGTGGTTACGTAAACTTATAAGCTTAGTGTTAATTTTAAAAGTTACTTAAAATATCGCTCCATGCACCACTAACTGTTATTAGGATGCACCCACCAAGAAACCAGCAAACAATAGATAAAGTCAGTTTCTTAAATGCCACATTTCTGTGTTGAACACCTTCATTTGTGAACAAAGAATTTAGGGCAAATAAGAAAGGTAATGTGCGAACGGCTATTGGTGAAGAGCAACTATTTAAAGATTTGCTGAATGACGATATTGAACCTACAAGGAAGTATATAAAGCCCACCAAAAATGGGAGCAATATTATAAATTTTCCGATGTTATATAAAGTCTCAGTCATATTATTCAGGGGCTGGTTATCGCTCTAAGCCGTCGTTAGGCTTTCGATTTAACTTACGTTATTTTATCAACTGACGCAAACGTGCCATTTACAATTGATTCTTAATATCAAACTAAAAAAACAATAGACCGCTTAGGCTTAAATGCCTTGTGTTCCTTCATATATTAGCTCGTAGCTTCACCCATGCTGAAATAAAAAACCACCAGATTAAGTAAATAATCTAGTGGTTTTAATGTTGGCCAGATTAGGTAATTAACTTACCCATAAGCAAGGCTCTTTTACAAAAGTTTAATGCGTCAATTAAGTTAAGAAAATAAACTTAGCAACGAACAGAGCTGTAAGCGCCCAAACACCACCAGATATTTCCTTTGACTTACCCGCACCTACTTTTAAAACTGTGTAAGTGATGAAGCCGAAAGCAATACCATTGGCGATAGAGAAAGTGAACGCCATCATAATAGTTGTACATACCGCAGGTGCGTACTCAGTTAAATCTTCCCAGTCTAAACTTTTTAATGAACTCATCATCAACATTGCTACGTAGATAAGAGCACCGTCAACAGCAAAGCCAGGTAGCATTTGCGCAAGTGGTAAGAAGAACATACCTGCAGCAAATAGTAAGCCGATTGTAACTGCTGTTAAGCCCGTACGACCACCAACAGAAACACCGGCAGCAGATTCAACGTAAGAGGTAACAGGAGGACAACCAAAACCAGTACCAATAACTGAAGAAATTGAGTCAGCTTTTAACGATTTGCTTAAACCGTGAATTTTACCATTTTTATCTTGCAGGTTTGCGCGTTCAGCAACACCCATTAAAGTACCTGCAGTATCAAAAATATTAACAAATAAGAAAGTAACAATTACTGGGATCAAAGCTACTTGAAAAGCGCCAGCAATATCTGCTTTCCAGAAGATTGGTTCAAGAGCAGAAAATTCAGGAACAGCTAGTAGACCGTTGTAACTAACAAAACCAGAAGCAGGTGCCCAAGCTTTAGCTTCTTCAGCAATTACGAAGAAATCAGCAGGTAAAACCCAAGTCATGACAAAAGCAACTAAAGTTGTTACACCTATCCCAATAAGAACTGCACCAAACACCTTACGGTAACTAAGTACAGCAATCAGTAAGAAACTTAAAAAACCAAGAGCAGGTGCTTCAGGACCAAATTTACCGAAACCAAAATGAGTCAGGTCTGCAATAGCAACTACGTTATCAGGGTCAGGAACTACGATTCCTGTGAAACGTAAGCCAATAAAACCAAGAAAGAGACCAACACCTGCAGTCATAGCAAGTCGTAAGCTCATGGGGATACTATCTAACATCCATTCCCGCAATCGGGTGACACTCATTAATACAAAGATGACACCTGATAGGAATACTGCACCTAGTGCAATTTGCCAGCTATACCCCATTGCGCCAACAACGGAAAAGGTAAAGAAAGCATTTAATCCCATGCCAGGAGCAAGACCTACAGGCCAATTAGCGTAAAGACCCATTAAGATGGTTGCGATAGCAGCACCAAGACAAGTCGCCAAGAATAACCCGTCAAAAGGCATCCCCGTTTTAGACATGATAATAGGGTTTAAAAACATAATGTAAGACATGGTCACAAAGGTAGTAAGTCCTGCCATCACCTCAGTTTTTACATTAGTATTATGTTCAGATAGCTTGAAAAGACGTTCTAACAGACCGACCTCTTTCTTCGCTGGGTTTTCGTAAGTTTCGTTAACCTGTTCCATAACTACAGTTTCTCTCGTTGATTGATAAATAAGGTCGTTTATTTTTATGATTGTAAAGTGTGACCTGATTATTTGCCGAACTACCAATTGCACCGGTAATAACAGCTGTTGCTAGTTGTAAGAAAGAGGCTGTGTTTAACCCTGTTTCTGTGTAGCTAATTAAATAAAGCATAAAAATAACTCAATGTTAACAAATTAAGGTTTTTTATGATTTCACATGGTGAAAACGATATGCGCAACAGTAGATATAGTAGGCCAATCACCAAAGAGCAATGATTAATGACACACATAAAATTTCACATACTAAAATACTTTTGCTATTAAAATATTAAACTAATATAAATCGCTGCAAGGCCCAGAACAGCAGGACCTATTTAGATTTTGAAATGTATCGTCCAATACTTTTGGGTAAAATAAAAGTGCCGTTTTTTGTGATGTTTTAAGCACATTTGTTATGCTAATTTATCAGTGAAAAATCGGGGGGAATAGTCCACAAATTTTACTTGCCAGCTTTTTCATAGAACTATGTGGCTAGTTATTAACCGTTATTTTTATTATAATTAATACATCAATTAAGTATCAACTTATTTGATGCTCTTCATAATTTCTTTGTTTTTAAATCTGAAAAATCTGTCAACGACTCAGGTGTCTGGTTTATATTGAAATACATCACCTCTGGTTATATTTCGTTCCACACTTACGTTTGGGATCAGTCATTTAACAAGAGTTTTTCTAGTGGCATTTACTATTTAAATAATGCGACTAGCAATATTTTTAAAATTGGGTAGCTATGCTTTCTTTATCACACTTTAATCGACATACCATTAAGGGCGATATTTTTGGTGCACTGACATCAACAATAGTCGCATTACCGTTTGCCTTGGCATTTGGGGTTACATCTGGTGCTGGTGCCAGTGCAGGTATTTATTGTGCCATTATTACTGGTTTGTTTGCCTCACTATTTGGTGGCACTAATCAGCAAATATCTGGGCCAAATACAGGGTTGACTGTAGCAATGGTAGCAATATTAACTAGCTTCGTTGCTCAGTCACCTGAAAACGGCATTGCCTTAGCATTTACAGTGGTTAGTTTGGCTGGCCTATTCCAAATGCTCTTTGGCTTTTTTAAGTTAGGTAAATATTTTACCCTAGTTCCTTACCCTGTTATATCTGGCTTTACTTCGGGTATTGGGGTGTTGATCATCCTCTCACAAATTGAACCTTTATTTGGCCACACTTTGCCTGAACTGCAAGTGTCATTCACTACATTAACCAGCACTAACACGCTACTTGGTTTTGCATGTTTATTGATGCTTTTTTTATGGCCGCAAAAATATAGCCGGGTGGTACCCGCTAGTATCATCGCAGTGATTGGCGCAACTATATTTTATATTTTCGCCGGCGTTAATATACCCGTTGTTGATGCCATTGCCAGTGAGCTTCCTTCATTTAATATGCCGGTATGGGAAAGTGACTTAGCCGGAGAACTGATTAAATCTGCGTTATTAATTGCTACATTAAGTACATTAGACTCATTAATGACCTCACTAACAGTTGATAGTATCAGTAATGAATTGCATGACTCAGATCAAGAACTTGTAGGCCAAGGCATTGGTAATATTATCGCTGGTTTTTTCGGTGCATTGCCAGGTGGTGGTGCAACCATGCGTACCGTAACTAACTTAAGAGCTGGTGGTACAACACCTTTGTCAGGCATGTTTCATGCGCTTTTCATCTTGGCTATAGTGCTATGGGCCGGAGAGTACACTACCTATATTCCGGTGGCAGTACTAGCTGCTATATTAATTCATGTTGGTATTAGTATCATTGATTGGAACTTCCTTAAACGCAGCCATCAAGTACCATTATTTAGTGTTGGTTTAATGATATCAACCATGATTATGTCGGTGGCTTTTGATCTAGTAACCGCGGTATTGATAGGAACTTTCATCGCCAACTTAGTGACAATTCGCCGTTTATCAGAAATTCAATTAGACAATATTAATCTATTCACGGCTAAAGATGCTGAGCATCTGTCGGCCGCTGAAAAACAGTTATTAGAATCGATGGATGATAGTGTAATTTTGCTCAATATTTCAGGTCCAATTGGTTTTGGTGTTGCAAGAGGATTGAAGCAGAGTGTTTCACAGTCGGATCAAAATAAAGCTTTATTGATAGATTTAACTGATGCTCGCTTTGTTGGTATTACAAGTACCATTGCCATAGAAGAGATTATTGTTAGTTATCAAAATCAGGGACGCGAAATATTGTTATCGAGTGTCTGTGATAGAGTACGTGATGATTTTGAAAAATTAAAATTGATCGACAAAATCTCAGCAGAACATATTTTTGATTCAAGGTTAGATGCACTTAATTACTTAAAGCAAAAGCTTGCAAAATAACCCGTTTTTAACTTACTTGGCACCAACGATAATTAATTTTCGTTGAGTGGCAAGTAAGTTCATATTTGTGATTCGTTAGATACCCTTTTAGAATTTATTTTCACTAAGCCAATAATTATCCAGCTAGCTAAAACAAAAGGAGCGGTTAATGCTGGTATAGGTAACTGCTCGAACGCTCTAGTGATCACAACCGATAATGCCATGCCAAGGAATATCAACCATTGCTTTTTAGCGTATCGTTCTGCTAAGGCGATTGCTACCAGGCTAGCGTTAAATCCATAGAGCCCGATAAACACCACATCTTCTGAAAAGTTAAAAGCACGAGCAATAATCATTCCCCCTACAGAACCAATGATGGCCCAAAATGCGCTTTTGTGTGAATGAGCGAGTATACCAACAACAAAAACGACTCCAGATAGCCAATTATTTTGCAACATCACTTGCCCAACTCCACGCATAACAACGTAAAAATCACCGCTAATTTGTTCTGCAAATGGATTAGCTACGGTATCGATTGCAACAGTATCAATAAAAATAAATAGCAACCATGTAGACACAATAAATGGCGTAGTAAAGGCAGGAAGACCTGATAGTCGATGCAACATAAAGTGCATAACTACAGTGCAAAATGCACTTATAAAGAGGATTAATACGAATGAAAACCCATTGGCAGGTAAAATGAAAAAGACAGCTATGCCAACAAGTGCAGAGTTAAAGCCATAAAGACCACTTTGAGTCGAGTTCAAGTCATATTTAAAAAGCTTAGCGATCATTAAGCTCGACAATATTGCAATACTTGCCCCAAGAAGCATTATTGGAGAGTTTAGACCAATGCCAACAATGAATAAAAAGCCAGTGACAGAGTTTCCTTGCAGCATAATTTGAGAAAAGCTGCGCAGGAAACTGTTGATAAAATGATTAACAGGAAGTCTCATTTAGTCTTACTGTGATCATAAATTGGCACTCAACTTAAGCTTAGTAAATAGTTAACTATTTACTTGCTAGATATTTTAAAGTTTCCACTACTTGCATAGGTGTTGTAGCCCATGCGTGAGCCGCTGCATCGACCTCTTTAAGCGGATGAACTATGTCTTCACGATGAAGTGTGATGTAAGGCTTACTAAGAGCTGCACAATAGCCTGCATCAAATGCCGCATTCCATTGCTTGTACTTGTCACCAAAGCGAATGATGGCAATATCACATCGTTCAATTAATGTTTTCGTTCTGATAGCATTAACTTTTGCTGATTTATGATCTCGCCAAAATGATTGTTGTTCAGCACCAAGAATATCGCCGGCACTATCACTTGTGTCATGATCTGTATTGGCTGAACAAAACACAATATTTAAGTCATAGCTTTGACAGCCTTTAATAATTTGCTCTCGCCAATCAGTATGAATTTCACCTGAGAGATATACATTTAATTCCATAATTGCGTCCTGTATTGCTGTTTTTATAGATTGAAAATGACAACGACAAACACAGCACTAATCAAGATTAGTATTGCGACTGTACGTTAAATTTGATTAGTTTTTGTTACAATTAACTTGCAAGGAGATGGCTAAAAGCATCAACCCCGGCTTGAGCGCAACCTAAATCCTGCTCTGGAGATCCTGAGCTCACCCCTATACCTCCAACAACTTTGCCGTTAGACAGAATTGGCAAGCCACCACCGACGATACACATACGCCCACCTAAGGCCGTATGAATACCAAATAAATTATTTTCATGCCCCGGAATACAGGCCTGATTAAATTCATGTGTGCCCTTGCGTGCAGATGCAGCTGTAAAAGCCTTATCCTGAGAAATGGTGATACTGTGAATTTTTCCGCCATCCATGCGTTCAAAAGCAATTAAGCTACCTGATTCATCGACCACAGATATACACATAGGTACACCCAGGTCACTTGCTTTTTGTACCGCTCCGTCAATAATTAATTTTGCTTCCGATTGATTTAATCTATCTATTGTTAACATAATTTACACTCTTTAGTTTTTAAAACTTGCGGATCAAACAAGACTAAACATAATGACGGTTAATTTAAGGAGAGACGTCTGATTATTTACTTGTATGATCTTAAATAACGAGCACGTTATTTAATTTGAAACTTGATTTTCTACATAACCAAGTTCAGCTGATAGTGACCTTCCAGCTGCAACTAGGTCATTAATCCATTCTTCTTTGCGTCGCTCAATTGGAGCAGAAACAGATAATCCTGCAACGACTTCGCCGTATCGGTCATACAAAAGTACACCAATACAGCCCACCCCTATTTCAGCTTCCTCATTGTCATAAGCAAAGCCTTGTTCAACACATTTCATACATTCATGCTCTAAGGTGTCTATTGTTGAAAACGTTTTGCGCGTATAACCAGGTAAATTAGTACGTTGAGCATAGCCGTGAATGCCATCTTTACCTTCCATACCCAACATCATTTTACCCACTCCGGTTACATGTAAAGGAGCTCGACTACCAATAATTTGTTGAACGTGCATCATTCGATTGGGGATCGCTTTTTCTACGTAAATAACCACGTCACCCTCACGAGTAGTGAGATTAATGGTTTCACCAAATTTATCACGTAGCTTTTCCATATAAGGTTTAGCTACTTTACGAAAATCGATATTAATATATTGCGAATTACTTAATCGTATTAAGCGACCACTTAACTGATATTTTCCTGTGTCATCTCTATCGACAAAGCGGTTATCAATTAACGAATGCAAAATACGAAATGCTGTAGAAGGCGCCAAATTGGTGTCCGCACTAAGCGCTTTTAGCGTTACCGGCATTGAATAGCGTGATATAGCATCAAGTAACATTGCTGCTCTGTCGATCACTTGAATTCTAGATTCTGGTTTGGCTTTTTTCATATTTTTTGCTACTCGTTGAGACTGCGCTTAGTTCGAATATAAATCTAAAAGCACAAAAAAACCATATGATGGAAGATGTTTATTAATTTCACATTGTGAAATTTTATATTGTGAATCGTTAAAAACCAAATAAACCTCTTTTAATCCAATGACTTCCTTAATATCCATGCAATATCACCTGACATTAATTTCACAATGTGGAATCCACTTCGTTTGAGTAACACTGCAACATTTCATAAGGTGAAATTGATTTTGAAATTTAAAACAAATTAATAGTAAGCATATCGTCAAGGAAAACTACTGACCATGATAAGCCAGTACCTTGATCAATATTGAGAGGATAATATGAGCAGTTCAACCAAATCGACTATGTACATACCAACTTATGATGATGTGCTAGTAGCCCATGAACGCATCCAACCCTATATTCATGAGACACCAGTGTTAACTTCTCGTTTTTTAAATGAATTAACAGGGGCAGAATTATTTTTTAAATGTGAAAACTTGCAAAAAGCTGCAGCATTTAAAGTACGAGGCGCTTGTAATGCCGTGTTTGGATTAACCGATGAAGAAGCGAAAATTGGCGTAGCTACTCATTCTTCAGGTAATCACGCCTTATCGTTGTCGTATGCGGCAGGACAGCGTGGTATTCCAGTAACAGTGGTGATGCCACGAACGGCTCCACAAGCGAAAAAAGATGCCGTAATTGGTTATGGCGGTAGCATTGTTGAATGTGAACCTTCTACGAGTTCAAGAGAAGCCGTTTTTGCCGATGTAGTAGCTGAATCAGGGGCAGATTTTGTACACCCTTATAATGATCCACGTGTTATTGCAGGCCAAGCTACCTGTTCAAAAGAACTGGTTAAGCAAGTACCAAATTTAGATACCGTAGTAGCACCTATTGGTGGCGGTGGCATGATATCTGGTACATGTTTAACGCTATCGACCATTGCACCAAATATAAATATATATGCTGCTGAGCCTGTTAATGCCGATGATGCAGCTCGCTCATTTAAGGCAGGGCATATTATTGCCGATGATGCACCAAACACAATTGCTGATGGGCTAAAAGTACCATTAAAAGATCTTACTTGGCATTTTGTTAAAAACCATGTGACCGATATTTTAACTGCCACAGAGGAAGAGATCGTGGCGGCGATGAAACTTATTTGGTTGCGCATGAAGTTAGTAATAGAGCCAAGCAGTGCAGTCACTTTGGCAATCATATTAAAAAACCCTGAGGTATTTAAAGGTAAACGTATCGGGGTAATTATTACTGGAGGTAATGTTGATTTAGACAAACTTCCATGGATGAACAAATAAAACGAATACTAAAACTTAAATTTAAAATTTGGAGAATAAAATGGCTAGAGGAAGTAATTTAGAAGTGGGTTTTGACGTGCCTGCAGTACCAGGTATGGATGAAGCCGATATTCAAACCCCATGTTTAGTGGTAGATCTCGACGCTCTAGAGCGCAATATAAAGACCATGGGACAATACGCTAAAGACATGGGCGTTCGTCATCGTGTACATGGAAAAATGCACAAATCTGTTGATATAGCGTTGTTACAAGAACAGTTGGGTGACAGTTGCGGTGTATGTTGTCAAAAGGTTTCAGAAGCTGAAGTATTTGCACGTGGTGGTATTAAAGATGTTTTAGTGTCTAACCAAGTGCGTGATCCAGCAAAAATTGATCGCTTAGCGCGTATGCCTAAATTAGGCGCTCGTACACTTTGTTGTGTTGATGACATAGATAACGTTGCTGAATTAGCAGCCGCAGTTAAAAAGCACGGTACTGAAATTGAGTGTTTAGTTGAAATTGACTGTGGTGCTGGTCGTTGTGGTGTTAGCGAAGGTCAACCGGTTGTAGACATTGCTAAAGCAATTGCGGCAACTCCAGGTTTAAAATTTGCGGGTATTCAAGCTTACCAAGGTGCAATGCAGCACATGGAAAACTACCAAGAGCGTAAAGAAAAAATAGATATTGCTATTGGTATGGTTGCTCGCACAATCGACATGCTAAAAACTGAAGGTCTTGAGTGTGACATCGTTGGTGGTGGTGGTACAGGTTCATACTACTTTGAAGGTAATTCTGGTGTTTTCAATGAATTGCAATGTGGCTCTTATGCATTTATGGATGCTGATTACCAACGTATTCATGATGAGAACGGCGAGAGAATTTCAGAATTTGAAAATTCTTTATTCATTTTAACGTCGGTAATGAGCCATTCAAAGGCTGATAAAGCTATATGTGATGCGGGCCTAAAAGCGCAATCTGTAGATAGTGGATTACCATACATTTTCGGCCGTGATGATGTTGAATACGTTAAATGTTCTGATGAACATGGTGTAATTTCTGATCCATCTGGTGCACTAAAAGTTAATGAAAAATTAAAATTAGTGCCAGGGCATTGCGATCCTACATGTAACGTACATGATTACTATGTTGGTGTTCGTAACGGTAAAGTTGAAAAGCTATGGCCAGTATCGGCTCGTGGTAAAGCTTACTAATCACTATTCTTCCTCCCCTTAGTATTCACTGAGGGGCTTATCTCCACCTTAGGAACAAAATATGAGTGTTAACAATATAAACAAAGGCGTTACCGTAGTATCTGAAGAAGTATGCCAACAAATAATGGGACGAAGTGAATCCTTTACTGCCGTCGAAAATGTATTTGCTGCGATGGCAAAAAATACTGCCTATAACTTCCCTGTGATCCGTGAAGCCATTGGCCATGAAGATGCCCTTTATGGGTTTAAATCGGGCTTTGATCGTGACGGCATGGTATTAGGCTTAAAATCAGGTGGCTATTGGCCAGGTAATGTTAAAAAAGACCTAACCAATCACCAATCAACGGTTATTTTATTTGATCCCGATACCGGAAAATTAAAATCTCTTGTTGGTGGTAACTATTTAACTGCGGTGAGAACTGCAGCCTCTTCTGCGGTATCTATTGCCCATTTAGCCCGAAAAGATGCAAAAGTATTGGGTATGGTCGGCGCAGGCCATCAATCAACATTCCAATTAAGAGCGGCTGTTGAGCAACGTAACTTTGAAAAGATAGTTGCTTGGAACATCGACCCCGACAAACTTGATAACTTAGCTGATATTTGTGCTGAATTATCATTACCTTTTGAGTCAGTAACTCGAGAAGAATTAGGTGCTCAAGCAGATGTAATTATTACCATCACTTCAGCCTTTGAACCATTACTAAACGTTGACTGGATAAAACCTGGTACTCACATTGCGTGTATGGGTACAGACACTAAGGGTAAACAAGAAGTAGATGCGAACTTATTGAAAAAAGCAACTGTTTTCACTGATGAGCTAGCGCAATCAATTACCATTGGTGAAGCACAACACGCTGTTATTCAAGGGTTAATAAAAGAAGCTGACATTACTCCTATTGGTGAGGTGATCAATGGCACAAAACCAGGACGTAGCTCTGCAGATGAAATTACGCTATTTGACGGAACTGGCGTTGGTTTACAAGATTTAGCTGTTGCATCTGCTGCAGCAGATTTAGCAGAAGCTAAAGGCCAAGCAAGCTATATCAATTTTTAGTCAAGAACTAGTTAAGGGAAGGTATTAACGATAAGCTTTCTCTTAACGAACCCACCTAATATAACATCTTCTACAAAATCCACATTCTGAACTTATTTAGAATCTACTATGGGACTGATTTGTGCCAAAAGCGGAAGTAGAGAAAGTACAACGTCATCCTCGAGGAGCTCAAGCGACATCGGGGACCTCCTCCAGTAACAGTGTGCTTACAAGAGGTTGATATTATTAATTTTTCGAATCACAGCTTGCGTCAGAAGGTCCCGTGTCTCGCTTTGGCTCGCACAGGATGACGGTGTGTATTTTCTTAAATTGGGTAGGACTGCAATTCGCTCATCGGAGCCGTTCATTTTCAATAACTTACGCCAAATATCGCAACCGTGCAAACTGTTGCCTTACCCTATTTAGAAGTAGAGCTAACTATTTCTTCATATTCATCGTACTTAATTTCTGTATCAATGATACTGTCCTTGTTTGAATCGTATTCAGCACTCACTAGCTTTCCGAGTTTGAAATATTGAATTTTAACAACACTTTTGGTGGCAGGGTTTAGGAACTTTGCTTTAGATAAAACTCCGTCTTTAAACTCAATCCGATACTCATTAAACCCGTCCTCATCTATATCTGTTTCCTGTAGTGAAACATTGCCTTTAACGAATGATAGTTTGGTTTCAAAAGAACCATTAAAATCTTCATCCGTGACAGTCTTTTTAACCCAACCCTTACTATTGAAATTATGAATAGTATCAATCTTGCCATCTAAATTACGGTCAATTTCGGTCTTTACTAAACGATAGTTCCTATATGTCCATCTTTCATCAAGAGTACCATCATTGTTGAAATCTATGCCGTCATAACTAACAGGCGTGTTGTAGTAGAGACCTACCGATATAGCACCAACAATAAAACCTAAAAACAACTTACCCAAACCATTAGAGGTTTTTGCTAACACAGGCACTTCTGTATCTGATTCAGGTTGCTTTCTATCCCATTCGATTACAATTTCTTTTGCTTTAGATACATCTTCATCATTAACCATTACCCGCACAATACCAACAGCTTGTAATTCTCCTACGCCACCTTGAAGGTGCTCACCGTGAATTTGTGCTTCAATATTCGATTGTTCAAGTAAATTACTAATCATGTGAGCTTCAACAGCACTCGAAGCTTCGTAGATGCAAATCATAAAATATTGTCCCTAATTTTTATTGTCAGCTGCTCGTTGAATAGTGAATAAGAAAGGTTTTCAACGGACTATAAATCGCTTTTATCGTCTATTACTGTTCAATATCAGTAATTGAAAAGTGATGACTAGCTATTTCAAACTTCTCCCTCAGGTAGAACCTATGCGCTGGAAATCTTTGAACTCCTGAGTCTAAATGTAATTGTTTACAACCGTTCTCTAAGGAATAAGCTTTAAGCCAATTAATTAGCAATGAGCCCGCACCAGTCGAGCGGTATTTTTCATCCGTTACCAAATCATCAACATAAATGTGCTTACCCCACGCAATTTTTTCACTTATGACAAACCCAGCTACACATAGGATATTTTCTCCTGAGGTAACGTAAGCTATCTGATAGCCCATTTTTTGTTGTTTCTTAATTTGCTCTATTAATGATGATATTGTGAATTGAGGTCTCAATTGTAAAAGAACCTTTGCAATTAAAGGTAATTCTGTTTCAGATTTTAATAGTTGTACGTCCATTGTATCTTCTCTAATTATTAAGACTAAGGTCTGGTGAACGATCTAAAAATAGCTTGTGATTACGAAAAACTTGTGTTTAAACAATAACATCATGTATTGTTGATGTACAAATTATTAAGTTTTTCACGAGCCATATTGTGCTATAACCAAACAGTTTCGTAATTGCATAAAGAGAGAATCAGATGAAATTTACAGCTATTTTAGTTCAAACTTTATTGTGGCTATCTATTGCAGTGTCTCCAGCTCTTGTTGGTGGTATTGTCGGTTTCTTTTTAAGTTTATATTTAGGTAGCTTAGATTCAATAGCATTGCCTATTTGTTTAGGCTTAGGGTTTGTTACGGGTGCCGCTTGGGCTGAACGAATTAGAAAAACAATCGGGTTATCCGCGTTTTTAGGGAAGCTTATGGGTAACCCTGAAATTGATGGTAGAAATTAATAAACCTGCTGTATCTTAAGAGTGATAATTCACCATTATCCTTTGTATATATACTTAATAAGAATAAAAAATGCTCCGAAGCCTTTTAAATAAATTTAGCCATACTATTTACGTTCAAGTTTGGGAAAATAGAATTAGAGTAGTAGACACTAAAACAAAAATCACTTTTGATGAGAAGCCATTTGTTCTATTAAAGAAAACAGAAAAAGGTGAAAAAATTATAGAGGAATTTGGTAGCAAGGCTGAGTATCCTACTTCTTTCAACGAAGAATCAATCAACCCTTTTTCTCATCCAAGATTTCTATTAAGTAATTTTTTTGTAGCTGAAAAGCTGCTTCAGCATGCTGTTTATAAGATTTTGGGTAAGCATTTTTTAACTGCATCACCTTTAATCATAATGCATCCGATGGAAAAGCTTGATGGTGGCTTAAGTCAGATTGAGATTCGGGCTTTTAAAGAGTTAGCGCTTGGTGCAGGTGCACGAGATGTTGTTATCTTTACTGGTGATAAGTTAGATATTGAAAATGTAAATTTTCAAGAATTAGTCAGACTTGAAGAAGGCGATGAATCCCCCCAGGAAACGAATAATGTACATTATTCTATATTAATATTTCCCTTATTAATGTTCGCTTATTTTTTCTATATTTCATAACACTCCTCAGAGAGTACGTTACCCCGGTACTTCGGCTGTTGGCACAAGCTGATCAATTGAAAGATTAAATTCAATCCCAAAAAATCTAGTTTCTCGATACACAATACGCGGGAGGAGATCCCGTTCAAAAGCATAACGGGATGACGGAGTATTTTTTATACTATCGTACGGCGGCAAAGTGCCCTTAAAAATCGGAAAAAAAACACAGTGATTTTAAAGTGTTACATTTAGTTGATGCCACAACCCTTTAGAATAATTTGCGTTAATGAGCTTACAACTTCTTCAAAATCTTCATCGTTCATTTCTTCTTTGTTTAAAGCTGCGACAACTTGCACATTAAAGTCGGCGTAATGTTGGGTCGAACTCCAAATTAAAAATAATAGATGATGTGGATTTAGTTGATCAATTTGTCCTTGCTCAATCCAAGCTTCAATAACAGCAACTTTACTTTGTAGCCACTCTCTAAAGTCGGTATTGAGATATTCTTCCAATACCGGTGCGCCATGAATTAGCTCGCTGGCGAAGATTCTCGATGAGTCGGGATCATTCTTTGAATGCATTACTTTTGCTCTAATATAGGAACTTAGAGCAGCTTTTGGTTCTTGATCAGCATTTAAAGTATCGTAGTCTCTATTCCACACTTCAATGATATTGCTCAGCAGTTGCTGATAGAGATCGGTTTTGTCTTGAAAATAATAATGGATATTCGCACGAGCAATATTCGCCCGTTCGGCAATACGCTTAATTGATGCACCTTTAAAGCCGTAGGTAACAAACTCTTTTTTGGCTGCATTAAAGATTAACGATTTATTTTTTTGTCTAACATTGCCTTCTGAGGCTTTAGCTTTTGCCACAAAAACTCCTATTGAAAATAGCTAACCTAAGCTTAATGCCAAGACTAATAGTAAAAATCAGTGGTGTAGGTGCTTTGAGACCAAGCCACTGATTTTTCAATTATTAGATAATAAAAGTTACTTCATATCAAGTCCATTAATTAGTAATGTTTCGAGCCAGAAAAAGCTTACTTTCATTTTAATTTACCGCTTTTAATTCAATGCGGCGCTGATGCAATAATGGTTCTGTATAACCACTTGGTTGCTCTTTGCCTTTGAAAATTAAATCAACAGCTGCTTTGAATGCAATGTTATTGTCAAAATCAGGGGCCATTGGTAAATAACTAGCATCAGTTATGTTTTGTAGATCAACCACTTGTGCCATCCGCTGTAGCGATTCTAACACTTGCTCTTTGGTTAAAATGCCATGATGTAACCAATTGCAAATGTGCTGGCTTGAAATTCGTAGTGTAGCTCTGTCTTCCATACGGCCAACATTGTTAATATCAGGTACTTTTGAACAACCTGTGCCTTGGTCGATCCAGCGCACAACATATCCCAAAAGCCCTTGAACATTGTTGTCCAATTCATTTTGAATATCTTGCTTGCTCAGCTCATGTTGATTTTTCAACAACGGAATGGTTAATAAGTCAGTTAAATCATCATTGTCACCATTAGCGACAAATTGCTTAAGCATATTTTCTTGGATAGCACTGACATTGACTTGATGATAGTGCATAACATGTAAGGTAGCCGCTGTTGGTGAAGGTACCCACGCACAATTTGCACCGGATTTGGGGTGAGCAACTTTAGTATCAACCATCGCTGACATTTCATCAGGAATTGCCCACATGCCCTTGCCTATTTGTGCTTTACCTTTAAGGCCAGCTTGCAAACCAATTCGCACATTGCGGTTTTCATAGGCACTGATCCATTTCTCATTTTTCATCAGCTCTTTTCGAGCCATAGCGCCTGCTTGCATACTGGTATGAATTTCATCACCGGTTCGGTCTAAAAACCCGGTATTGATGAATGCCAGACGATTTCTAGCAGCGCGTATACATTCTTTTAAATTTACCGATGTGCGGCGTTCTTCATCCATAATACCCATTTTAATGGTATTAGTTGCCAGCCCTAAACAAGACTCTATGCGGGTGAATAACTCATTACTAAAGGCTACTTCATCTGGGCCATGCATTTTCGGTTTTACTATGTAAATACTACCTTGGCGTGAATTCTTATAAGGAGAATTACCTTTCAAGTCATGCAATGAAATTAAGGTAGTGATCAAACCATCTAAAATACCTTCAGGTACTTCTTTGTTATCATTGGTTAGCACAGCATCATTAGTCATAAGATGGCCAACATTGCGAACAAATAACAAACTTCGACCTGGCAGAGTTAGTTCTTGATTATCAGCAGCAGTGTATACTCTATCGCCGTTAAGCTGGCGAGTGATAGTGACATCATTCTTTTTCAAGGTTTCCTTTAAGTCACCTTTCATTAACCCTAACCAGTTTCGATACACCGCCGTTTTATCTTCCGCATCTACTGCAGCAATTGAATCTTCACAATCTTGAATGGTACTCAGTGCTGATTCAAGAATGATGTCAGCAACCGATGCGGGATCAGTTTTAGCAACAGGTGTACTTGGATCGATTTTAATTTCGATATGCAAACCGTTATTTTTGAATAAAATTGCACTTGGATTTTGCTCTGCACCATTAAAAGCGACAAATTTGTTTTCATCAACTAAACCTAACTGTTCGCCGAGTTTAGTAGTGACTATTAACTTACCTTTGGCAACCTGATAACTAACGGCATCTTTGTAACTACCTCCAGAAAGTGGGATCACATTGTCTAAAAATTGACGAGCATAGGTTTGTACTTTTTCGCCACGAACCGGATTATAAGTTTTGTTAACTTCTGCGCCACCTTCATCACTAATAACATCTGTGCCATAAAGGGCATCGTACATACTTCCCCAACGAGCATTAGCGGCATTTAAAGCAAAACGAGCATTCATTAATGGCACAACAAGTTGTGGTCCAGCTACTGTCGCAACCTCTTCATCAACGTAGTTGGTAGTAATAGAAAAGTCTGGTTTTTCAGCAACGATATAACCAATATCCATTAAAAAATGTTGATATTTTTCTTGCTCAAAAGGTTGGTTATTTGGGTCTAAGTGCCAAGCGTCAATTTGTGTTTGAAACTGTTCGCGAATTGCTAATAATTTTTGATTTTTTGGGGTGAACTCATCAAAAATATTCGCCATTGCTTGCCAAAAACCATCAGCATCTATACCTGTGCCCGGTAGTACTTCGTGTTCTACTAGATTATATAGGGATTCGGCTACTTTATAGCCGTGTTTCATTACTCGTTTATTCATATTTTAATCTGTAAGTCTTTGATCAAGTTCAGCAAAATAGTGCCACTATTTTGCTGTGTTTATTGGGTGAAGATATTGTGCTAATTAACTGTTATTACTCGCTAGCCAAATAGCAACTGTATTACGCTCATCTTCTGTCATTTGAGTTTTATTCATAAACGGCATGTCTTTAGCGTCAATCACCCGAGCTTTAATACGTGGAGCCCATTGTTTAATACTAGCTTCATCTGAGAAAATAATCCCCGCAGGAGCTATTTTAAAAATATCGTCCGTTGGCGCATCAGCGTGACAACTACCACACCGTTGATCAATGATGCTTTGCACTTGGGCAATATCGACTGTCTGTTGTTTTTGCTCTGCAGTTAACTCTGTTGAGCGCGGTGCTATGGCAAAAGCAAGAATAATAGTAGCGACAACTGAACCAACTAAAACCATTGGTTTTTGTTTACCAAAATGACGCAGTACAAAATACTGACGAACCGCAGCGGTAATTAAAATAATAGCAATTAACACCAACCAGTTAGCACTGTGATTATAAGTCATTGGGTAATGATTTGAGATCATTATAAAAATGATTGGCAAAGTAGTGTAAGTGTTATGAGTAGAACGTAACTTAGCATTTAAGCCAAATTTAGCATCAGGAGTTGTCCCCTCTTTAACAGCATTAACTAGCGCACGTTGTGAAGGCATAATACCAAAAAACACGTTACCTGCCATAATGGTACCAATGATAGCGCCCATGTGCATGTAAGCACCACGAGCACTAAATACTTGTGTTAAACCATAAGACAAAGCAGTGGCAACAATAATTAAAATAACACCTAAAATTAAACCATGGTCTTTTAATTTAGTACGAACTAAGAATTCATAACTACCAACACCCACAACAATAGAACCTAGGCCTAAAGCAATCGCTTGCAGCTGTGTTATATCTGCAACGCGCTTGTCGATTAAATACGATTCAGCGCCAACATAAAACATTAATGACAATAGTAAGAAGCCAGTGATCCAAGTGGTATAAGCTTCCCATTTAAACCAATGCAACGTTGTTGGCATTTTCTCTGGTGCCAATTTGTATTTTGCTACTTCGTAAAAACCACCTCCATGGATGGCCCACAAATCACCGCCAATGCCTTTATCGGTTTTCCATTGCGGAGGATTTTCTAACTGGTTATCTAACCAAACAAAGTAAAATGAGGCACCGATCCAGGCGATACCAGTAATAAGATGAGCAAAGCGAATAACTAAGTTTAGCCATTCATTAATATACGGATCCATAATAATTCCTTAATTCTTATAATTGCGTGGGCGGGGTTAACTGAGTTAAACACGCTCGCCCATGATATGAGTTGCTTTAACATGGCGTTCATCACCCAACATACTAAGAATAAAAAGCTTTTCTTCTAAGTGGGTGCAATGCTGCATACGTCTATCCATCAGCGGCGTGGCATGATAGTCAAGAACGATAAAGTCTGCTTCTGCACCTTTAGTGAAGTTACCGATAGTGCCCTCAAGATCTAACGCAATGGCGCCTCCTAATGTGGCCAAATAAAACGATTGGAATGGGCTGAGTTTTTCTGAGCGAAGTTGTTGAGTTTTATAGCCTTCATTTAGCGTACTCAACATTGAAAATGTTGTCCCGGCGCCAATATCAGTACCGTAACCAACATTAACGTCAAATTTTTGTGCCTGTTGCAAGTTAAACAAACCACTGCCTAAAAACAAATTAGAGCTTGGACAAAAAGCAATGGCAGAGTCGGTCTCACCTAACCGTTGACACTCACTGTCATGCAAATGCACACCATGAGCAAAAACACTACGACGACCAAGTAATTTACTTTGATCATACACATCCAGATAACCTTCACTATCTGGAAAAAGTTCATTTACCCAGGCAATTTCAGCTTTGTTTTCACTTAAATGAGTATGTAAGTAAACGCTTGGGTTTTCAGCAAGTAACTGCCCTGCCTTATTTAATTGTTCGCTTGAACATGTAGGGGCAAATCGTGGAGTAATAGCATATTGTAAACGATCAGTTTTGTGCCATTTTTCTATTAAGGCCTTGCTGTCGTCATAGCCAGTTTGTGCAGTATCAGACAAGTAATCGGGACAATTTTGGTCCATTAATACCTTGCCACAAATCATTCGTAGTTTTTTCTGCTGAGCAACAGTAAAGAAAGCTTCAACCGATTCTTTATGTACCGTACCAAACACTAAAGCGGTTGTAGTGCCCGCATCAAGCAGTTGTGTTAAAAAGAATTCTGCAACCTTTTTACCATGTTCTAAATCCGAAAATTTACGTTCAAATGGAAACGTATAATTTTCTAACCATTCAAGCAATTGCTCGCCATAAGAAGCTATCATTTCAGTTTGCGGGTAATGCACATGGGTATCGATAAACCCTGGCATAATTAAGCCATTCTCATATTGAGTTACTTCAACACCCTCTGCTAATGTTGGCAATAATTCAGAGGCATCACCAATTTGTTCAACTAAGCCGTCTTTAATAATTAACAAACCATCTTCTAAGTATTGATAGCTGTCTTCGAGAGCGACTTTGGCTGGGTCAGCCAAAAAGTGTAATAATTCGCCACGATATGCTTTTAACATGTTCTTCACCTTTTACTTTATATCGGCTATTTTATATTTTTAGTTGCGATATTTTTATGTATCTAATTTAGTTTACTGCTGTAAACCAAGTTAATTTGTTTCGAGCTTGCTGTCTTTTTACTCTTGCTTTTTGGCAACGTTGACTAGTTACAAGCTTTCTTTTCGATCGGTTAAATCTATTCATCTATTTGGTGTTCTTAATGTGTGCTCTTAGCTTTGTGCTATTACCAAAGAACCATCTAATTCAAGCACGTCACAGTTGTCACCCTCGCCGCCTCTATCTACTACTAGAAAGTCACTCTCACTATTCAAAGCTAAACAAAAATGGTGCCAAGTACCTTTGTGATAATTTATGCCTTGGCTAGCTTTGGCGATAAACACTTCTATGTTGTTCACATCAAATTCGCCAGCAGGGGCAGCGACCACTAAATACGGGTTCTCCCCCATAGGAATAAATGCTTGGCTGCCATGAGGATGACGCTCCATCATTTTAATGGCGATTGGTTGTACTAATGGGGTTGAGCGAAAGATACTGATCAAGGCATGACCATTATTATCATTAACATCAACCTTAGCTAAATCGTGATAACGCTGGGTAAAGCCATCGTTAATCGCAAAGTTTTTTGCATCTGTATTGGCTTCTATTACATCACCAAAAATACTAAAAGCATCTGCAGTTAACGGTTTTGGTGTAATGGTTTGGATATTATCAGTCATTGTAGTGTCCATTAGCTTTCCCATTAAAAGGTGGTTAACTGCCACGGTAAGTTGAATAACCATATGCAGTTAATAGCAATGGAATATGATAATGCGTACCACTCGCGTCGATTTCAAAAACGATATCAACATATGGGTAAAAACCTTCTTCGCTGTTTGCTTTAAAATAAACAGAAGTAGCAAAGTGCATGCGATAAACACCTGCAGGTAACTTTTTATCCTCAGCTAATAACCCTGGTAAACGGCCATCATCATTTGTAACGCCACCATTGATTTTTTGCCATTCATCACCCTGCTGGGCAAACAAAGTGATAGGAACATTTTTTGCGGGTAAACCACGCGTCGTGTCCAGTATGTGAGTAGTAATTTGACTCATTCAGATTCCTTAAAATAATTGGCCTTAAATTTTATACTAAGTGGACAAAACAATTGTCCACTTAGTACTAACCTTCAGCTAATGCTTTATCGATGCGAAGTTGAAATATTTTTCTTTGCTCTTCAGCAGCATTGATTAATTCTTGTGCTTTGTTATTTGGTAAACGTGCTTGCAGTAAGTCTGACATTTGCTTGGCACTTTTACCCGTCGCACAAACGATAAAGATAAAACCGAACTTCTCTTCATAATCTGCATTACCTTGAGACAATACTTGCAGAACATCTTCGTTCGCTTCTTTAACTAAGCCTTGCTCGTTACCCGCTAATTCTTTTGTATTGGCATACTTAGCACGTAAACTGCTGACGTCACCAATTTTTGGGTGTCCTTCAAAAGCTTCCATGTAGTCTGGTTCAGTCAACTCTTGCCAGGCTAAATCAGCTTGATTGGCAATTGCTCTTTCATCAACGAAAGGACGTGCCTTAACCATAGAGTTTACCCAAGTTGATGAAGTACAGCATTGCATAAACGTATGTGTTGCTTGCTCAACGGAGAAACTATTTAATTGTTCTAAATTCATATCTGCACCACTTATGAGTTAACTTTGCCAAGCATTTTCCCAAAGACGCGCATACGAGAAATACCGCCGTCAGGGAAGATATTTAAACGCACGTGGGTGAAGCTTTGTTCGTTATTAACAGCAATTTCATTAATAAATAAATGTTCACGATGTGCATATAGTTTAGTGCGCGCAATAATCGGCTGCCATTTATCTTCTTGTTGACCATCGCTGAAGTCATCACTGTCGGACACCATACCTTCTAAGGTGAAGGTGTCTGGGAAATTACCTTTAAAGTGGCAAGTATCTACGATAACTTTTTCAATGCTGCCACGACTGGCTAGTTTAACGATAGACCAATCTGGTCCTGGATCACGACGACGCTTAGTTTCCCAACCATCTCCCATATCTTTACCACGACCAGGCATAATTAAATTATTTTTATCACTAAAGAACATGTCGCTTACTAATAACGCTTTACCGCCATTTTTAATGTAGGCTAAATCGATTAACTCACCGTCTATAAATTGATTCCAATTTACTTCGGCTTCACCATAAACACGGATACGGGCAACACCACCATCTGGGAACATGTTTAAACGAATATGGGTATAAGCTTTATCATTATTGATGGTAAAAATATTTTGGCTGTGAGCATCAACACCCGCTTGCTCTAACACAGTTTCCCAAATGGTGTCGGCATTAGGTTCAACTTCACTCACACATGCCTCAACAGATACTGACTCTGGTGCGTTACCACGGAAGTAGTTAGTATCGATATCAAAGCCACGAATAACACCTTTAATGCCTAGACGAATGATGCACCAGTCAAATTCACGACCATTGTCACGACCATAACTACGACGAGATTCCCAACCGTCCATCCATTTGCCACGATCGGTAAATTTATCGTCGATAAAAATGCCGCGACCAGGTTTGATTAAATTTTCCATTTCAGCAAAAAAATCATCACTACAAGACAGTGTTTCACCGCCTACGCGTTCATTGGCCAAATCAACACAATGAGTTTTTAATTTTTGTTCTAATTCAAGAGCAGCGCCTTCTAGCTTGTTCTGTTCTTGAGTATCTATATCTAGCATCATAGCTTTTCTTTCCTACATCTAAAATTTGTTAATGATTCAATATTTGCAATAATTGTTGCTACCTACTTTGGCAACTGAGAATTACAGCTTTCCTTTTAATAAAGGGCGCCCTTTGGGCGCATTGATGAATTCGTCCTGTTGATATACATGATGGCCACGAACAAAAGTGTGCTCTACTTGACCTACAACCTGACGACCTGCGTATGGCGTTATATTGTGACGGTGCTTAATCATGTCATTAGTAATTGTGTATCTCACGGTCGGATCAAACACTAAAAAATCGGCATGATGACCGATGGCAATTTTGCCTTTAACTGAGTCTAATCCAGCAAACTTAGCCGTTTCACTCGACATTAAGCGGGCTAAGTCGATTAAGGTAAAACCGCGCTCTTTCGCTTCAGTCCAAATAAGTGGTAAGCCAAACTGCAATGCTGAAATTCCACCCCAAGCTTTCTCAATATCACCGGTATCAATGTGCTTAAGCTCAGGTGTACAAGGTGAATGATCAGATACGATGAAATCTAATCGACCATCTGTAACTGCTTGCCATAAGTGTTCGCGATTTTTGTTTTCACGAATTGGTGGACAACATTTAAATAATGTTTTTCCATCAGGAATTTGTTCAGAGGCAAGTGTTAAGTAATGAGGACAGGTTTCAGCAGTAAAACGTAAGCCTTCTTGCTTTGCCTGAGCAATAGTGTCTAATGCTTCATCTGAAGATAAATGCACGATATGAACTTTACAGTTGTCACCCTGTTCTTTTGACTCACGAGCCATATCCACCATTAGTGAAATAGCATCGTTTTCCCAACTTTTTGGACGAGACTCTAAGAACGAGTTGTATTCTTTAGTAATAACAACATCATTGAAGCTGCCACAATCTAATTCGGCATGAATCAAGTATGGTACGTCATGCTTAGCAAGAATAGGCATTGCAGCGCGCATATCTTTAGCTTCAACAGGCGGAAACTCTTCAATACCAGAGTCAATTAAAAATGATTTAACACCCAATACACCAGCGCATAACAGCTCATCTAAATCGTCAATATTTTGTGGAATAACCCCGCCCCAAAAACCACAATCAACCCATAATTTATCGTCAACTGAGTCAAGCTTTTCTTGAAACGCCGCTTTCGTGGTGGTGACTGGAATACAATTAAGCGGCATATCAACTAGCGCAGTTATACCACCTGCTGCTGCGGCTTGAGTTGCTGTATTAAATCCTTCCCATTCGGTGCGGCCAGGTTCATTAATATGTACATGTGAGTCAACCAAACCAGGCATGATCACTTTGTCGCCAAAATCTTGTACTGGACATGACAAGGCTTGACCATGTGGATGGATGGCATGGGTAAGTTCATCTTTTATTTCGACACAAGCGGCGATCATTTCACCGTCGATAATGACATTGTTACTTTGTAGGGCAAAATGAGACACTTTGCTTCTCCTATTGTTTAGCGACTAACTATTTGACTCTTCGGTAGTCAAAAGCTGCTTGAATTCTTGCCAATGAATACCCTGTTGCGAAACAGGACGTTTTTTTGATACTTTCGTATTTGCATCAT
Organism: Thalassotalea psychrophila; assembly: GCF_031583595.1. NCBI lineage: Bacteria > Pseudomonadati > Pseudomonadota > Gammaproteobacteria > Alteromonadales > Colwelliaceae > Thalassotalea > Thalassotalea psychrophila. The sequence goes on along the minus strand of NZ_CP134145.1, from coordinate 331,450 downwards.
TGGCAGCGATAGATTGATGCTGGCTTTGCAGCGCTTCTTTTTGTTTATTTGCTTGTTGATAGCAGTGGATAACCTCACCTGCAATCGATACAGCAACTTCCATTGGCAGCTTGCCACCTACTTGCTCAAGACCAATAGGACAGTTCATACGTGCCACTTGCACAGGGTCGATTTCACGGTGTTTAAAGCGTTGTTCAAAACGACGTTTTTTGGTGTCAGAAGCAATTAAGCCTAAGTAAGAAAAGTCGCTGCGCTTTAAAATTGCCTGAGAAATTTCAAAGTCCATTTGATGATTATGAGTCATCACAATGTAGTAGCTGTTTTCTGGCATACTGTTCACTTCAAGTTCAGGCTCTTCAGCAACCACTTTGCGAACGTTATGATAAGTTTCTACATCACTCGGAAATTGTTCTTCGCGACTATCAACCCAGGTCACTTGGCAAGGTAATTGCGCCAAAATTGGCACTAAAGCTTTACCAACATGACCTGCACCAAAAAGCATAATATTCACGCCAACCGCTGAAAAACATTCAAACAAAACGGTGGCGTTGCCACCGCAACATTGGCCTAAATTACTGCCTAATTGAAAGTGTTCTAAGTGTTGCGCATTTTTACCACCAGCGAGCATTGCTTTGGCATGTTTTATGGTTTTGTGTTCAAGATGACCACCACCAATGGTGTCAAAAATGTCATCAGCGGTGATAACCATTTTTGTACCACTGTTTCTTGGCGTTGAACCAGAGACACCAACCAATGTTACCAACACATAGGCCTGGCCTTGCTTGCTTAATTGATATGAGGCGCTATTCCAGTTCATTTTAGTAGTCATCTGTTTCTCCTATACTCTTGCTTAATCTTGAGCTTGTGCTTTTACAGATTCAACCGCCCAAAGCACTCGCTCAGGTGTTGCAGGCGTATCAAGTTGTGGGCTTACTTTATAATTTGACACGCTGGCAACGGCATCTTTTAATGCTGACCAAACTGACATACCAAGCATAAATGGTGGTTCACCAACAGCTTTTGAGTTGTAAATAGTATGTTCACGGTTTGGTGCATCTGGTACTAGTGCTACGCGAAAATCTTCTGGCGCATCATTGATTGCAGGTATTTTGTACGTTGCGGGGTTATTTGAAAGTAAGCGTCCTTGCTCATTCCAAACTAACTCTTCAGTAGTTAACCAACCCTGACCTTGAATGAAAGCACCTTCAATTTGGCCAATATCAATTGCAGGGTTAATTGAATGACCAACATCTTGCAGTATGTCTGTACGTAAATTTTTATATTCACCCGTTAGCGTATCTATTAATACTTCAGATACTGATGCACCTGTTGCGTAGTAGAAGAACGGACGACCTTTACCTGTTGCGCGATCAAAATGAATCTTAGGTGTTTTGTAGAAACCAGTAGAAGATAAAGAAACGCGGCCCATATATGCGATTTGTGAAAACTCGGCAAAGCTAAAGGTTTGCTCACCAACAATGATGTTGTTATTTTCAAATTTAACTTGTTCAGCTTTTACTTGGTATTTTTCACAAGCAAAATCTATTAAACGTTGCTTAATGGTTTTTGCAGCGGCTTCCGCGGCTTTACCATTTAAGTCGGTACCAGATGACGCTGCCGTTGGTGACGAATTTGGCACCTTGTCAGTACGCGCAGCAGAGCAGGCAACCGTATCAACGTCAACTTGAAATTCTTCTGCGACAATTTGCGCAACTTTAGTGTTTAAGCCTTGGCCCATTTCACTACCACCATGGCTTAAGTGAATCGTACCATCGGTATAGATATGAACAAGCGCCCCGGCTTGGTTCAAATGTTGAACAGTAAATGAAATACCAAATTTAACCGGCGTTAAAGCTATGCCTTTTTTCAGTATGCTGTTGTTTTCATTAAATTCAGTAACTGCTTTACGACGGGCTTGATAATCAGAACTTTGCTCTAATGTTGCAATGATTTCAGGTAAGTTATTATGTTCAACTTCTTGATGATAATGTGTTTCGTTACGGTCTTCATGACCATATAAATTCACCTTTCTAATTTCTAACGGGTCTTTACCTAAATGACGAGCTATTTCGTCCATGACCATTTCAATCGTCATCATACCTTGAGGACCACCAAAGCCACGGTAAGCTGTGTGAGAAACTGTGTTTAATTTACATCGATTACCAGTAACGGTAGCTTGGTCTAAGAAATAAGCATTATCTGAATGGAACATTGCTCGATCAACTATGGCATCAGATAAATCAGGAGAGTAACCACAGTTACCATTTACTTCAATGTTGATACCTTTGATCTGACCTTCATTGTCAAAACCAACAGTGTAGTTATTTTCAAATGGATGACGCTTACCTGTCATGATCATATCGTCCATACGACCTAATTTAAATTTAACTGGACGTTTGGTAACGTTAGCAAGTAACGCAGCAATACATGCCCAAGGTGCGGCTTGAGTTTCTTTACCACCGAAACCACCACCCATACGGCGCATATCAACCAGCACTTTGTTTAATGGAATATCTAAAACTTCAGCAACTAGTTTTTGTACTTCACTTGGATGCTGTGATGAAGTGTAAATACTCATGCCACCATCTTCTGTTGGTTCAGCAGTTGAAACTTGACCTTCAAGATACATGTGTTCTTGACCACCAACTTGGATTTCACCTGATAATTGATGCTGTGCAGAAGCAATAGCCGATGCCGAATCACCACGTTTCATTGTAAAGGGTGGTCGAACGAAACTTTGTTTAGTTAACGCATCTTTTACCGTTAATACTGCTTCAAGCTCTTGATACTCAATTTTTGCAAGCTTTGCTGCTTTGCGGGCAAGATCGTAACTTGTTGCCGCAACGGCAAAAATTGGCTGGCCGATAAACTCTACTTTACCGATAGCAAGTACTGGGTCTCCGGGGAAAACAGGGCCAATATCTGTATGGCCTGGCACATCTTCAACGGTAATGACCGCAACAACACCTTCAGCAGCTTTCACCGCTGATAAATCTATGCTTTTAATGTTGCCGTGAGCAATAGTACTCTGACCTACAGCAGCATGTAATTCACCACGTAATGCAGGACGGTCATCAACATAAATAGCCTCACCTGCAACTTGCTTATCAGAACTTTCATGTTTTTTAGAACGACCTACACCGCCTAAACCAACATTTTTTTGTCCATTAACAACACTTTTATCAGTGTTCGTTTGTATTTTTTGTGTTTGGGCTTTTTTTACATCAATAAGACTACGCATAATTTACCACTCGTGTTTCTATCACTTTGCTTTGCAGCTCTAAATAACATTTTTCAATTAGGTTTTGAGCAACGCGCATACGGTATTTGTCTGAGGCACGAACATCAGACATAGGTTGAAAATCGGTAGCCAAAGCTGCTTTTGCTTGAACAACTGAGTCTTTAGTAAAGGTGTTACCTTGTAGAACAGCTTCAGCTGCAGGAGCCCGTTTAGGAATAGCAGCCATGCCACCAAAAGCCATTCGAATATTAGTAATCACTTGACCTTGTTGCTCAATAAAGATTGCCGCGAGTACGGCAGAGATATCGTCATCGATACGTTTAGATATTTTGTAGAGTTTCAAGGTTTGACCAGCAATTGGTTTAGGAATTTGCACTGACTTGATAAACTCTGAAGGTTTGAGAACTGTCTTTTTGTAGTCAACAAAATAGTCTTCTACTAAAATTGTGCGTTCAACACCATTTACATGCAAAGTCATGGTTGCGCCAAGGGCAATAAGCGCTGGTGGCATGTCACCAATAGGAGATGCGTTGCCAATGTTGCCACCTAAGGTACCATTGTTGCGAACCTGTTTTGAACCAATGCGCTCAATCATGTCACCTAAGTCAGGGTAGTAATGATGCAAAGTATCAATAAATTTACTGTATGGAAGAGCTGAGCCGATAATGATTTCGGTTTCTGTTTCTTGAATAGTTGTTAATTCTTCAACGTTACCAACATAAACAAGTTTATCTATGGTTGCTAAGTTTTGTGTAACTGAAAGTGCTAAATCGGTACCGCCCGCAACTAGAGTTGAGCTAGGCTCACTTTTTAACTCGTAAGCTAATTCATCGATATTTTTGGGTGCAATAAAATTATGACCATTGCCGGTTAATGTAGGAGCAGGTAATTTTTGTAGGTCAGTAAGCGTTGTAACTGTTTCTTGGTAATGCTTGGCAAAAGAATCTTCTTCAACACCTTCACTTGAAGTGATCGCGGCTTCAATAATCGAACGATAACCTGTACAGCGACATAAGTTACCCGCTAGAGCTTCAAGCACCTGTGCACGAGTTGGCTTTTTATTATGCTTGTGTAAAGCAAAAGACGACATAACAAAACCTGGTGTACAGAAACCACATTGTGTACCGTGGTTATCAACTAGTGTTTGTTGGGCGTGATGTAACTTAGCCCCATCTTTCAAATCTTCAACAGTGATCAATTGTTTACCATGTAAGTTACCAACAAAGGTAATACACGAGTTAATTGAAATATAATTAAGTTGATCGGCATTTTCTCTGTCTAACTCCGCAAGTACTACGGTACAAGCACCACAATCACCTGAAGCGCAACCTTCTTTGGTGCCAGTATTAAATTCTATTTCGCGTAAATATTGCAGGACCGTTAAATTTGGGTCGATGTTTTCTATGGTCACAACGTCATTGTTTAATAAAAAACGAACTGTACTATTTGTCATAATTTGTTCCGTTGTCGAGCTTTGGAAATGGTGAATGATTAATTCTCGATAATCTAAATATATCAGATTAAAAAGTTGACACAAGTGTCAATTTTACAAAATAGTTACATTTTGCTGAAAAACATTCAAAAAGAACTACTCAAAAATTACTTCAATTAGTTTGTAAAATTAGCTTTTTGAATGTTAAATGCAATTTAAATTACTTATAAAACAGATGCATATGTGGATATCAGCTTATTATAGGTTGCTTTTTAAATTTTAATATTGGCAATTTTATTGCAATAACCATATTGCCAAATATTACGTCGATTATTTTATTTAGATGAGGATTACTAATGCATAAAAGTACTAATTTGGCTAAATGCAGGCATGCTCAATTGCTATTGAGATGACAATAATGAAGTGTTTAATGGTATTGGTGCACATACAAAAAGAGCTAATAATTGGCCTATTAGCTCTTTGTTTCGTAATTAAGATTGTTAGCTGTGAATATTTAGCTTTTATATAATTGCCAAAAAGCTCAGCAACCAAGGCAGCATAAATGCAGTAGTAAATGAAGCTAAGGCCATTCCTAAGCCAGAGAAGGCTCCCATAGTATTACTTTCTTTAAAGGCAACTGCGGTACCTAACCCATGTGAGGTTAAGCCCATAGCAAACCCTCTAAAGCGATCGTCTTTAACTCCTACTAATGAGAATATCTTTAAGCCAATAACTCCACCCAAAACTCCTGTGGTAGCCGCTAAGCCAGCAGACAAAGAAACTATGCCACCGATTTGTTCAGATATCCCCATAGCAACCGGAGTAGTCACTGATTTAGGCGCTAAGGATATTTGAGTTGCGAGGCTCGCTCCAAATAAGTCTGCAATACCAATAGCGCTTAACGCACCAATAAACACTGAAGCGATTAAGGTAATCAAAATAGGAATTAACAACTGTTTAATTCGATGTAGTTGGTGATACAAAGGAACAGCTAATGCAACAGTTGCAGGCCCAAGTAAAAAATGGATGAATTTTCCGCCAGCAAAATAATCCTGATAACTAATTCCGGTAATTAATAGCACACTGACTACTACGACCATACAGGTAATAAAAGGGCTTAAAATAGGTTTGTAGTTCGACTTTTTATACAAATACATGGCTAATACATAGGCCAACAATGTCAAAATAATCCCTGTTAATGGTGACGCTTGGATCATTAGCCAGATAGCTGAAAGTTTTTCGTTAAACGTCATGTTTTGTCTCTTTTACCAAGAATTTACTTGTAAAAGCCATGATTAACGCTGTGCTCGCCAACATAATAATGGTACTTAAAATCAGAGTAGCAGTAATTGGTAACCATTCATTCACCAACAATTCATAATGAGCCATCAAACCAACACTGACCGGGACAAACATTATTGACAGGTGCCCCAACAGAGTCGTTGACGCTGTATTTAATGATTTACCAACACTGCCTTTTATAATGAGAGCGGTCAGTAACAGAACTATACCAACGACAGGTCCTGAAACTGGTAATTCAAATAAAATAACTACCATTTCACCCAATAGCTGAAATATTAACAGCAGGACGAAACCTAAAATAAAATCCACTTAACAACCTTAAATAAACAGTAAGCACCTAGTTAATTAAATGATAGCAGCAGTAATATGCAAATTCATTTGATTTATTGAAAACTAAGTTTTATGGTAGCTATACAGGTCGGTGGTCGGACGAGTCGAGAGTTAATATTTTTTACTCCGAAACAGGCCAAGGATAAAATTAACTAAACTTTTTTTTGAGTGAACCATGCCAGAATATAAAGCACCAATTCGTGACACAAAATTTGTCATGCAAGAATTATTAAACTGTGATGAACATTACCAACGTCTAGGATATGAAGATGCCAGTATAGAAATGGTTGATGCCATTATCAGTGAAGCGGCAAAATTTAATGAGCAAGTAATTGCTCCTATTAACCAAATTGGTGACCAGCAAGGGTGTACTTGGACTGATGGAAAAGTTACCACAGCGGATGGTTTTAAAGAAGCATATCAACAGTACGTAGAAGGTGGTTGGCCGACCCTATCTCAACCTATAAAGTTTGGCGGGCAAGGATTACCTCACTCTTTAAACACTGCTATCGGCGAATATACCTCTGCAGCAAATCATAGTTTTGCTATGTATCCAGGGTTAAGTCATGGCTGTATGGCGACACTGGAAGCCCATGGTAGTGAACTACTCCAAAAAATGTTTCTTCCTAAGTTGGTTGAAGGCACTTGGACCGGAACTATGTGTTTAACTGAGGCACATTGTGGCACTGATTTAGGATTATTACGCACTAAAGCTGAATTAAATGAAGACGGCACTTACCGTTTAAATGGCAGCAAGATTTTTATCTCCGCCGGTGAGCATGACTTATCAGACAATATTGTTCATGTGGTTATCGCTCGCATACCAGGTTCTCCAGAAGGTACTCGTGGTATTTCTCTATTTATAGTGCCTAAGTTTAGCGTTAATGAAGATGGTACTTTGAGTGATCAAAACGGCGTTACTTGTGGTTCAATTGAACATAAGATGGGTATAAACGGCAGCGCAACTTGTGTCATTAATTTTGATAATGCTACTGGCCATTTAATTGGTGATGTTAATCGTGGTTTAAACTGCATGTTTACTTTCATGAATGCTGCAAGATTAGGTGTTGCAAACGAAGGTGTCGCCCATGCAGATGCTGCTTTTCAAGGTTCATTGGCTTATGCCAAAGATCGCTTACAAATGCGATCTATGTCTGGACCTAAAAATCCAGATGGCCCTGCAGATCCAATCATTGTTCACCCTGATGTGCGTCGTATGTTACTTACCCAAAAGTCGATCAGCGAGGGTGGCCGAGCATTAATAGGTTATTTAGCGCAATTGGTGGATATTGTTCATGTCAGCAAAGATGAAACAGAAATAGCAAAGGCTGAAGCTAACTTGGCGCTATTAACCCCAATAGGTAAAGCGTTTCTAACCGAGCTAGGGTTAGAATGTGCAGGCCATGGTGTACAAATTTTTGGTGGTCATGGTTATGTTCAAGAATGGGGCATGGAACAATTGATGCGTGACGCTAAAATTAGCTGTTTATATGAAGGCACAACAGGTATTCAAGCGCTTGACCTTTTAGGTCGTAAAATATTAGGTTCAAAAGGCGAATTATTAAAAGGTTTTGCCACTGAAATTGGCACATTCTGTCATCTGAATAGCCAAAATCCAGATTTAACAAGCTATTGTATTACCCTCGGCAAATATACCGAAGAATTAGCAAAACACACTCAAGATATTGGCGTAAAAGCGATGCAAAACCCTGATGAAGTAGGTGCAGCTTCGGTTGATTACTTAATGTATGCGGGGTATGTAACTTTAGCTTATTTCTGGGTAAAAATGGCAAAAGTGGCTCAACAAAAACTTGCCGAAGGAACTGATGAAACAAACTTTTATCAGGCAAAACTTAAAACAGCTAAATTTTATTTTGATCGTATATTACCCAGAGCTAAAGGTCATGCCGCTTGTATGGTAAATGGCGGCGAAAGTATGATGACATTGGATAGTGAAGATTTTATTTTTTAATTAAATTTTTTACCAAATCAGCTAAAACTAAAGGCCGTTAATATCACGATTAACGGTCTTTTAAATTCAAATTTATGATAAAACGCCACAGTTCAGCCAATAAAAATATCATTAATTAACAAAAGCATTCATCACTTTTTTTATTTTTCTACTATATTCAATAGAGTAATACCAAAGTTGCAATAGTTGGTATGAGTTCATTGATTTAAAAATAAAAAGGGCCAGCTAATGGATGCAATTGAATCCGCCGAGGTTTTAGAAAACATTGATATGGAAGTAATCCAAAAACATTTGGATACCTTTATCGATTTAGCCATCACATTCACCACAAAAATATTGGTTGCGGTATTAGTTTTATGGATAACAACTTGGATTGTTAAACGTATTGTTAGACTTGTAGAGATAGGAATGACCGCTCGTAAAGTTGAAGTTACTTTACATAAGTTCTTATTAAGCATTATAAGTATCGCCCTAAGAACAATTTCAATTATTATCTTTGCCTCGATGATAGGTATTGAAACAGCATCTCTTATCGCCTTATTAGGTGCCGCTGGTTTAGCTATTGGCTTGGCCTTACAAGGCAGTTTAGCCAACTTTGCCGGAGGTATTATTATCTTATTCTTCCGTCCATTTAAAGCTGGTGATGTAATAGAAGCACAGGGTTTTGAAGGTACAATTCATGAGATCCAAATCTTTAACACCATCATGATCACCTATGATAACCGTAAAGTATTTATTCCTAACGGGTTACTATCGAATGGCTGTTTAGTAAATGATTTTACCCAAAGAGTACGCCGTGTTGATATGAAATTTGGCGTAAGTTATTCCGACTCAATACCAAAAGTAAAAGAGGTTATTAAAAGTGTACTCGACGCCGACGAACGCGTTCTTAAAAAACCAGCACCTGATATTTGGCTAGCTGAACATGGTGATAGTTCAATTAACTTTTTTGTTCGTCCTTGGGTAAAAAGTGATGATTACTGGCCAGCCTATTTTGGCATTCATGAAGAGATGAAATTAGCATTTGATCGTGAAGGCATTAGCATCCCATTCCCACAACGCGATGTACATATGATCCCGGTTCAAAACAAATCATAATAAGATTAGTTAATTGACAAACAGCCACTTTTTAGTGGCTGCTTTATTTTTAATCTTATACTATATTGGCTATCGAACAACTACAGTCAAAATATATTGTGCCGCTAATAAACGTAGAAAACACACTAAATTACTCGCCATCATGTGAGCGCAATAAAGATGTCATTTTTGAACAGCTTTTACCTTTTTTATCATCGGTTCGCTCTGTTTTAGAAATTGGCAGTTATTCGGGTCAACATGCATTACACATTTGCCCATTAGTACCAAATTTAACTTGGCAGCCAAGTGATCAACTAGACTTACTCGCTTCTTTAAATAAAAACATTCAACTGCATAATATTAATAATTTAAAAGCCGCTTTAAAATTAGATGTTGCTATCGAAGATGATTGGCCACTACACACTTTTGATTTAATATTTAGCGCCAATACACTGCACATAATGTCTTGGCAACATGTTGTCGCACTGTTCAATAATTTACCAAAGTGCCTGAATGAAAATAGCTATTTGTGTATCTACGGTCCATTTAAATATGATGGCCAATACACCAGCGCAAGTAATGAAAATTTTCAACAATGGCTACTCGATAGAGATCCTGTTAGTGGCATAAGAGATTTCGAATCAATAAATAGGCTCGCCGAAAGCATTGATCTAAAATTAATAAAAGACATTAATATGCCAGCCAATAATCAACTTTTAATATGGAAAAAGAACAATGTTTGCTAACACACCGAAGCCCCCTTATTACGCGGTAATTTTTACCTCAACACTAAACGAAGAAGATCCTGAATATGACAAAATGGCTGATTTAATGGTGACTTTGGCAAACGAACAGGATGGTTTTTTAGGTATTGAGTCAGCACGTTCAGAAGTCGGGATTAGTGTTTCATATTGGCGCGACTTAAATGCTATTAAACAGTGGAAAGCGCAAACAGATCATCAAGTGGCCCAATCGAAAGGCAAACAGCAATGGTATAGCCACTATATAACTCGTATCAGTAAAGTTGAAAGAGATTACCAAATGTGACTATGAAGTGGAAAGAACCAATGTTTATGCTTGCTTTCTTTTCGCCATTAAAAACAAAATTAAGCCAAGAATAGACCAACCTATAATCATTACCCATTCATAAGGCCAAAGTAGTGAACTGGGTCCCCATGGCAAATAAATCCATCCAAGACAAACGCTAACCACAAGTGCGCTCCAACCTACGATTTGACCATGCTTTACCCTAAATGGCCTTGGCATGTCTGGTTCAATCTGACGTAATTTAAGAAATGCATATGCCACCATGCCATAACCAATAACGACAGCAAAACTACCAGCATTAATTAACCAAACCAGTATTGTTTTTCCAAAAAATGGCGATATACAACACAATAACCCAATAAAGATAATAGCAATATAGGGAGTGTTATATTTAGGATGTAGCTTTGCAAAAGCTGTTGGAAGTTGTCCTGCTTTTGCCAACGCGTAAATTGCCCGGCTGCCCCCTAAAATGAAAGCATTCCAACTAGTAATAATTCCGGCAACACCACCAAGTACCGTTAAATTTCCAGCCCATTGGCCGTGCCAAACATTTGCATGAGCATCGGCTGTAGCCATGGTGCTATTATTTAGCTCTTCTGAAGTCATTGATAAAGCGACACCTAAACTGATTAAGCAGTACCACAATATTGCCATTGCTACAGAAAAAACCAATACTTTACCGATAACTTTCGGGTCTAAGTTTATTTCCTCCGCCGACTGAGGAATCACATCAAAGCCAATCATTAATGCCGGGATCATTGCTAAAACAGCAAAAAAACCTTTATAGTCATCAACGAATAACGGGGTCAAGTAAGTTAGATTAAACTCACTTGCCACCCCCATCAAAAACATCCAACCAACAAATAAAAAACCAGCTGTGACTGTTGTTTGTACAACAGCCATAAATTTAATGCCTAAAACATTAATTATTGTCATTGCTATTGCGGCGATAACACCAATAATGGCATAACTAATATATACATCTGCATCAAATACCGACCATAAATAACCAGATTCTAAATTAGGGAATAAATACTCGATAGCTACAGGTAATGCGGCAGATTCAAACGTGGGTACCGTGACATAGGCCATAATAATTGCCCAAGTACAAATAAATGAACCTGTTCGGCCAAAAGCACGCTCTGTATAAACATGTTCTCCACCAACTTTCGGCATAGCTGAAACTAATTCAGCGTAAGTTAAACTGATAAGTAATATGGCAAAGCCGCCAACTACGAAAGCGAGTAATGTCCCTAAAGTGCCTGCCGAAGTTAGCCAAACGCCAGTCATGATCACCCAACTCCAGCCGATCATGGCGCCTACAGCTAAAACAAACACTTCTCTGCGCGATAACGTTCGTACTAAACTTTCGCCCGACATATTAAAATATTCTCTTTGTTTTCATTGAATTTTTCACTCAGTAAATAGTATTGATGCATTTAATCTAAAATGCCATTTCTCATAGTATATTTTAGCAAGTAACAAACTAGCCCGAACAATTACACCTTGGTAACAGCTTTAAAATTACAGCGCTTTATAATGACAACTATTGAATGAACATTTCATTCATTTTCTCTCCCTGAGATATCCCTTTAGGCTCTACGCTTTTGCTGTAGAGCTTTTTTTTTACTTCAGGGATGATGGAATGCAATACGCTCCATACTCCTGTATCCGCGTTATATAGGGCATCCATGCCCAAAACAGCCATGGGTAATGGTAAAAAGTTTGTAATACATAATAACTAGATACCGGTGTAGTTATAATCCTCTCGTTGTTCCCCATATCAATAAACTGCGATAAACTATAAGCAAATTTATTAATTGAACCTTTGCTATGCGTTTATTTTTATTCTTCACCACGCTTATATTTAGTAATCTACTAGTTGCCGCTAGCCAAACAAAACCAGCAAACCCAGATGAGATGGTTAAACAGTTTTCTGAAATGCATCAACAATTAATGCCTATAGTTGCTGTTGCTGATATGTTTTACGGTTGTCATTTAAATAAACCTCAAGAACAATACGCATTGAATTTCTTAATTAATGACATGGATAGAAATTTATTAGCGACAAAACTAAGCGAATGTTTAGGTGAAGAAAATTTAGCATCGGATAATGCCCTTAATTTCGGCATAAAAGCATGCTTCAGTGATCAAATGAGCCACCTAACAGAGAGCGAGCAACAGAAAAACATTGAACAAGTTGAAGCCGTATTAGCCAAATTACCACGCGCAGAAAGGCAGAAAAGCTTTACTCAATGCGTCAATAACCAAACCCTTAAGTATTTAGGTAATTAATATTTCAATATTGTGCTTATACCCGTTACCATAGCGCCAACGTTTCTCCCATATTATTAAAATGGTTTTATTGTGAATAAAAGTACCATCACTAATTTAATTGCTCTTGCGATTGCAGTTGCTGGCTATGTGTTAAGTAACAGTATTCTGTTTTCCGTCGGTATTTTTGCCGTATCAGGCGCCATTACTAATGCCGTAGCTATCCATATGCTTTTTGAAAAAGTACCGGGGTTATATGGCTCCGGTGTAATTCCTGCCCGATTTGAAGATTTTAAAGCCGGTATTCGCGACTTAATGATGAAGCAATTTTTTACCAATGAAAATATTGATAAGTTTCTATCAGAGAAAAGCGGTGCGGCCAGTCATTTTGATTTAGCCCCGGTAATTAAAAAAGTCGATCTTGAACCTGCATTTAACTCATTAGTTACCACTATTGAAGAATCTTCATTTGGTAGTATGTTGGCAATGTTTGGTGGCACAGAGGCTCTTACTCCATTAAAAGAACCTTTTATCGAAAAGATGAAAGCTTCTATTATTGATATTACCCAAAGCGATAATTTTAACGAACTTGTTCGTAATGAATTAGAGCAACCAAGTGTTGTTGGTTCGATGAAAGAGAAAGTCGAAGACATCATCAACAAGCGTTTGGAAGAGCTAACACCACAATTGGTTAAAGAAATCATTCAAGAAATGATTAAAAAGCATCTTGGTTGGTTGGTCGTTTGGGGTGGTGTATTTGGTGGAATTATTGGTTTAATTTCATCATATATAATGTAACCTATAAAAATATAATCTTTATAAAACATTAACTTAATAGCCTGAATTGCATTCCGTATTCAGGCTTTTTTATGACTTATATTTATCACATCATAAAAAATCGATTCCAAAAACCACATTGTGGAATAAAATCTTATAAGAAAGATGTAAAATTTATACAGTTTTGCCTTAATTTTAACCGCCAACTAATATATGCTTGCCCTTTAACACAAAAGCATTCAAACCGGATGCTCATCATAAAAAGGTAAAAGGAACAATGTTCGGTAATCTAACAGCTCTACCAGCCGATCCTATCTTAGGTTTATTGGCAAAATATAGAATTGATCAAAACCCAAATAAGATTGATTTAGGTGTTGGCGTCTATAAAAACGAAGCAGGTCATACTGCAATTTTAGATTGTGTAAAAACTGCTGAAAAATTTCGTTTAGATACTGAAGATACAAAGGTATATATTGGTCCTACAGGTTCAGCGTCTTTTAATGATGAGATGGCCAAGCTCGCTTTTGGTGAACATGATGTTATTGCACAAAATCGAGTTCGTACCGTATCTACACCAGGTGGAACTGGCGCACTTCGTGTTGCAGCTGAATTTATAAAAGCCTGTAAACCAGGCGCTACAATTTGGGTAAGCGACCCTACTTGGGCAAACCACACCGGTTTATTTCAAGCTGCAGGCTTAACAGTAAAAACCTACCCTTATTACGATTACGACAATAAATCATTAAAGTTTGAAGAAATGCTATCAACTCTTGCCAATGTAGGTAAAGAAGATGTGGTATTACTGCACGCATGTTGTCATAACCCAAGCGGTATGGATTTAAACCAAGAGCAATGGCAACAGGTTTGTGCCTTAGCTTCAGAAAATGGTTTTACACCTTTAATTGATATGGCTTATCAAGGTTTTGGTGACGGCTTAGAAGAAGATGCTTACGGTGTTCGTTTAATGGCTGCTAGTGTTGAAGAAATGATCTTATGTAGTTCATGTTCTAAAAACTTTGGCTTATACCGCGAGCGCATTGGTGCGTGTACAATTATCGGTAAAGACGTAGCCACCACTGATATAGCTAATTCAGTATTATTAAGTGTTGTACGTTGTATCTACTCTATGCCTCCTGCACATGGTGCAGCAATTGTTGAAACCATTTTAGCGTCTGATGAATTACGTAACCAATGGCATGAAGAATTAGCCGTTATGCGTAATCGCATCAATGGCAACCGTCAATTGCTTGTAGATAATTTAAAAGCACAGGGTGTTACTCGTGACTTTGATTTCATCACTCAGCAAAAGGGTATGTTCTCGTTCTTAGGTGTTACCCCTGAGCAAGTACAGCAATTGCAAGATGAATACAGTATTTATATGGTTGGTTCAAGCCGTATGAGCATTGCCGGCATTGCTAATAGTAATGTTGAATACTTGGCTCAATCTATTGCCAAAGTTTTATAACAAAGCAACAAAATGCCATTAATCCTACATTAGAAGTAAGATCTAATTGGGAAAACTGAACATTTCCACCCGAAAAAAGGCTTCTATTCATTGAAGCCTTTTTTATTGAAATACCCTAACATACTGAAATTTAAGCAATTACAGTTATTATAAATAAATTATTAATAAAATTAATAACTAATTAATAAATATTGGAGAAAAAATCAACCATCACTGCATTGCTGACCATGAATTGTTGCTTTATTATCCAGTCCTAAGGTTTACTCCCTATTCCTTTATGTTAAAAGTGCTCTTGACCAATTGCTAAACTTTTAATTAGCTGAAAGTTAACCTAAGAAGTAATTAGCAGCAGATCTGTCTTTGGCCACTCTTTTGAGTGGCCATTTTTCTTTATATGGCTTAAATAAATATTTATTGCTAAGTTAAGTTATCACTATTCTAAATTAAGGTAACTTATGACAACTGGTAGCCACCACAGCAATGACGATCCTCGTAATGCTGATATACAGATAAATATTAATGGCGAATTATTTCATCGCGATCAGGCAAAAGTTTCGGTATTCGATTCCGGCTTTATTCTGGGTGATGGTGTTTGGGAAGGCCTGCGGTTGCACCATGGAAAATTACCTTTTATTAACCAACATATGCAACGCCTTTATGAAGGTGCTAAAGCGTTAGATATGGATATAGGTATTAGTAAAGTAGAACTGATCAATCGAATATTTGATACCTGCCAAGCTAATGAAATGCAAAATAACGTGCATATTAGATTAATGGTAAGTCGGGGGGTTAAATCGACCCCTTATCAAGATCCAAGAGTAACTATTACGCCAGCTACCATTGTTATTATTCCTGAATATAAAATGCCATCAAAAGACTCTCTTGATAAAGGCTTAAACCTTTATACCGTCTATGTACGAAGAGGCTACCCCGACGTTCAAGATCAAAAACTAAATAGTCATTCTAAACTCAATTGTATTTTTGGCTGTATACAAGCAACCAAGGCAGGGGCAGATGAAGCGTTAATGCTCGACCCTCATGGCTTTGTTGCTACCTGTAATTCGACTCATTTTTTCATCGTCCGTAATGGTGAAGTTTGGACATCCACAGGTGATTACTGTCTTTCAGGGATTACTCGCTCTAACATCATTAAATTATGCGAAGAGAATGATATTAAGGTTTATCAAAAAAACTTTACCCTATCTGAAGTGTACGGCGCCGAAGAAGCCTTTATTACCGGAACATTTGCTGGAGTTACGCCAGTTAAATGTGTTGATGGCAGAGATATTGGTGACTACCCACAAAGGCAAGGTAAAGGCGAAATGGTCGCTCGTTTACAAGAACTTTATAAAAACATGATCGCCACAGATTTCGGTTAATAACAACGATAAAACGAAGGAAGCAACATGACATTAAAGATTGCTATGTGGTCGGGTCCAAGAAATATCTCTACCGCAATGATGCGCTCATGGGAAAATCGTCAGGACACCCAAGTTGTTGACGAACCATTCTATGCTTATTATTTAGCACAGACTAAAGTGGATCATCCGATGGCTAAAGAAGTGTTAGCTAGCCAGTCAAATAGTTGGCAACAAGTTAGCGAGCAATTGAGCCAAACAAATTATCAACAGAGTATTTTTTATCAAAAACATATGACTCATCATATGCTCGATGATATTGATTTAACCTGGACGAAAAAGTTAAGTCATTGCTTTTTAATTCGTGATCCTATGTGTGTGATCAATTCTTATGTTAAAAAGATGCCATCGGTAAACAGTGACGATATTGGCATTAAACGTCAGTTGCAGTTATATCAACAAATAACTGATATTACTGGTCAAGATATTCCCATTATCGATAGTAAGGATGTGCTAATCAATCCGAAAGGAATTCTAAGCAAGTTATGTGAAACTCTAGGTATAGATTTTGATGAAAACATGCTTAATTGGCCAAAAGGAACACGTGTTTCTGACGGTGTTTGGGCTGAGCATTGGTATGAGAATGTCGAAGCTTCAAATTCATTTGCTCCCTACAAAAAGCCATTGATAAAACTTAGCGAACAACAAAGGCAACTAGCCCAAGAGAACGATTACTATTATCAACAGTTATACCAAAAACGAATAATATCAAGTTGATCAAATTGCTAGTAAAGCGTAGGCGGAAAATTTAAAATCCAGTTTTATAATAAAAGAATAATTTATTAAATCGTCTGTTTTCAGTTAGAATAGCTCGCCTATACCATCTAAAGTATTAAACATTTGGAATCTGTTGTGGCTATTATCGGCAATTTATTTATTTTATCAGCACCTAGTGGAGCTGGAAAATCAAGCTTAATCAAAGGATTACTTGAGCAAAACAACCCTCGCCCACTGCAAGTTTCAGTGTCGCATACTACTCGAGCACCTCGCCCTGGTGAAGTTGATGGTGTTCATTACCATTTCGTCAGTGTTGAACAATTCAAAAAATTAATCGCCGATGGTGCATTTTATGAATGGGCAGAAGTGTTTGGTAATTATTACGGCACCTCTGAAACAGCCATAGATCATCAGCTTCAACAAGGTATAGATGTATTTTTAGATATTGATTGGCAAGGTGCACAGCAAGTACGCCTGAAAAAGCCACAAGTAACTACTATTTTCATTTGCCCTCCAAGCAGAGAAGAACTAGAACAACGTTTACGTAATCGCGGCCAGGACAGCGAAGAAATAATTGCCGATCGTATGGAAAAAGCAGAATCTGAATGTTCTCATTTTCAAGAATTTGATTACATAGTTATTAATAATGATTTTGATGCAGCGGTTACTGATTTAAATACCATAATTAATAATCAACGCTTAAAACAATCTCAGCAAGTAGAAAAACATAACGAGTTATTAACAAAGCTAGCAGGTAAAGCTATCTAGTTCCCCGTTTAAGGATCAAAACATTAGCTGATTTGATCAAATTGCTAGCATAAAGTTTAAGCATTTAGTAAACTATGCGACTTATTTAAAAAATTTTGTTCTCTGGAGTAGTTTAATGGCTCGTGTTACTGTTGAAGATGCAGTTGAAAAAGTTGGAAATCGTTTCGATTTAGTATTAGTTGCATCACGTCGTGCACGTCAAATCGCCACTGGCGGTAAAGATGCATTAGTTGATATTGAGAATGATAAACCTACCGTTCTAGCACTTCGTGAAATAGAAGAAGGCCTTATCGATAATGACATTATGGATAACGCAGATCGTCAATCACAGGTTCAACAAGAATCTGCTGAACTTGCAGCTGTCGCTGCAATTGTTGGTGATCACGCTTAAACTTAAGGGTAAATCTTACCAAATTAGATTTATATAGAAAGCCAATGGTATTTTACCATTGGCTTTTCTTTTAATTTAAGCATTAATACCATAAACTAAGATCTTATCAACACCATATTTTCATTAAGCATTGGAGCAGTGGGTGTACCTTTTTGAACCACTAAAGAAACAAGCTGAAACCTACCTACCGGCAGAGCAAATTGAATTGCTGAAGCAGGCTTTTGTCGTTGCCCATGATGCCCATGATGGCCAAATGCGCTCAAGTGGTGATCCTTATATCACTCACCCTGTTGCCGTAGCACGTAATCTTGCCGACATGCACCTTGATCATGAAACGTTAATGGCTGCTTTATTACATGATGTTATTGAAGATACCGAAGTAACCGGCGATGAATTGGCCGAGTTATTTGGCAGTACCGTTGCAGAACTAGTAGAAGGTGTGAGTAAGCTTGATAAAGTAAGCTTTAGTGACAAGCAAGAAATGCAGGCCGAGAACTTCCGTAAAATGATCATGGCCATGGTGCAAGATATACGCGTAATCTTGATCAAACTTGCTGACCGTACTCATAACATGCGCACATTAGGTTCTTTACGTCCTGAGAAACGTCGCCGTATTGCCAAAGAAACACTGGAAATATATGCTCCAATAGCAAACCGTTTAGGTATTCATGGCATAAAGAGTGAATTAGAAGTGCTCGGTTTTGAAGGCCTATACCCGATGCGTTCGCGCGCTTTAAAAGAAGCAGTAAGCCAAGCTCGTGGTAACCGCAAAGAAATCATCGATAATATTCGCGAAGAAATACAAACGCGTTTAGCTGAATCCGGCATTCAGGCTGAAGTTATTGGCCGCGAAAAACACTTGTACTCAATTTACCGTAAAATGCTTAATAAAGAATTAATGTTCAATGAAGTAATGGACATTTATGCATTTAGGATCATTGTCGACAACGAATTTGATACTTGCTATCGCGCTCTTGGTGCCGTTCACAACCTATTTAAACCAATTGAAACTCGCTTTAAAGATTACATTGCTATACCAAAAACCAATGGCTATCAGTCCTTGCATACCTCATTAATTGGCCCACACGGTATTCCTGTAGAAATCCAAATAAGAACTTGGGAAATGGACCAAATGGCTGACAAAGGTGTTGCCGCGCATTGGGTTTACAAACAAAAGGGTGAGGATTCTGCAGGCACTGCCGCACAAGTGCGAGCGCGTAAATGGATGCAGAGCTTAATGGAGCTGCAGCAAAGCGCAGGTAGCTCATTTGAATTTATTGAAAACGTTAAAACGGATCTTTTTCCTGAAGAAATCTATGTATTTACTCCTGATGGAAAAATCATCGAATTGCCAATGGGCGCAACGGCTGTAGATTTCGCTTATGCGGTTCATACAGATGTTGGCAATAGTTGTGTTGGCGCTAAAGTTGAACGCAAACCTTACCCTCTCAGAAAACCGTTATTGTCAGGACAAACCATTGAAGTTATTACTTCAACCGGTGCTCGTCCAAACGCAACATGGTTAAACTTTGTTGTTACCGCCAAAGCTCGACTGCAAATACGCAATTATTTGCGTTCAATGGAGCAAAACGAATCGCTTAATTTAGGTAATCGTTTATTAAATCATGCCTTAGGTCAAACCAAACTAGAAGACATTGACTCAGACAGAATTCAACAAGTAGTTGTTGAAACTGGTTATGAAACATTAGATGAATTAATGATTAATATTGGTTTAGGTAATGCACTTAGCATAGGTATTGCTCGCCGCTTAACCGGTGAATTCACTAGCGACTCAGAAGAACCGAACTACGGTAAAGCAAAAATGCCGATAAAAGGCTCTGAGGGTATGCTGGTTACTTATGGAAAATGTTGTCACCCAATTCCTGGGGACGAGATAACGGCTTACATAAGTTCTGGTAAAGGTTTAATGGTGCACCAACATGGTTGTCGAAACATTGGTGGCCGTGAAAAAGAGCTCGGAAAATTCTTTCCGGTAAAATGGGACAAAGATATTGATAAAGAGTTTATCGCGGCCTTAAGAGTTGAGATAATTAATCATCAAGGCGCATTATCTAAGTTAACCTCTGTCATCACAAAAAATGAATCAAATATTCGCACCTTAACAACTGAAGAAAAAGATTCAAATTTATACTTAATCAGTTTAGAAGTAACCTGTCGTGATCGCATTCATATTGCCAACATTATCCGCCAAATAAAAATTATGCCGGATGTTCAACGTGTGTTCAGACCAAGAAAATAGAAGAGACTTTTATGAAAACAATTATTTCTACCGACAATGCACCAAGCGCAATCGGTACATACAGCCAAGCAGTTAAAGTTAGTAATACCGTATATTTATCAGGTCAAATACCACTAGACCCAAAAACAATGGAAGTTGTTAGCCAAGACTTTGCTGAACAAGCTGAGCAAGTATTCAAAAACTTATGTGCTGTTTGTGAAGCCGCTGGCGGTGACATCAATAATATGGTGAAAGTAAATATTTTTATGACTGACCTAGCTAACTTTGCCACAGTTAATGAGATTATGAGTAAGTATTTCACTCAACCTTACCCTGCACGCGCCGCAATTGGTGTTAGTCAGTTACCTAAAGGTGTTGATATAGAAATTGACGGCATAGTAGAACTTCCAAATACAAATTAATCTACACTCATATAAATACAGAAAATGCTCATATTGAATCATAAGGATAATTATGACTCCTGAAAGACACCAACGCATTCTTGAAATGTTAAATAAACGCCAAGTAGACTTAACAGTTTGTATGGAAGGTGTGCATAAACCGCATAACTTAGCTGCTGTGGTTAGAACTTGTGACGCGATAGGTGTTAATGATGTACACGCCATTTGGAAAAACGATGTAATGCGTGTTGGTGGTGGTACTTCTGTGGGCTCACAAAACTGGGTTAATATTCATAGCCACGAATCAACAAAAGAAGCGATAACTCGTTTAAAAGAGCAAGGTATGCAGGTACTGGTAACCAACTTATCAGACACCGCAGTAGACTTTAGAGAAATAGATTACACCAAACCGACGGCTATTATTCTCGGCCAAGAAAAATTCGGAGCTTCTGATGAAGCACTCGCCTTAGCAGATCAAGATATTGTTATTCCAATGGTAGGTATGGTGCAGTCGTTGAATGTATCAGTTGCATGTGCAGTAACACTCTATGAGGCACAACGCCAACGTCAATCAGCGGGCATGTACGACTCCCCCTCTGACTTGACTCATGAGCAACGCAACAAAGTACTATTTGAAGGTGGTCATCCTATTTTTGCAGAAGCTTGTAAGCGCAAAGGCTTGCCATACCCAGAGATTGATGATGATGGTCAAATTGTTGCCGATGATGCTTGGTGGACTAAGATGCAAATGACCAAAGATGCCTGGCAGGATCTTGATCAGTAATGACCATAGCGTTACGCGAAGGATTGCATAACCTAGCAAGCACCCCAGTGACTGTACTTAAAGGTGTAGGTCCAAGTGTCGCCACAAAATTAGAAAAGCTTGGATTGTATTCCTTACAAGATGTGCTTTTCCACTTACCTCTACGGTATGAAGATAGAACTCGGGTATATCGTATACGCGACTTAATGCCAGGATTACATACCAGTGTTATCGGTGAAGTAGTCGATAGCCAAGTGTCTATGGGTCGAAGACGCATATTGTTAGTTAAAATTAATGATGGCAGCGGCGAACTTACCTTACGTTTTTTTCATTTTTCTGCCGCACAAAAAAACAACCTGAGTAAAGGCACACAAGTACGTTGTTTTGGAGAAATTCAGCGCGGCGGTCGCGGTTTTGAAATTATTCATCCCGAATATAAGCCAGTAGATAGTAACGTTAACATCCCACAAGTAGAAGAAACCTTAACGCCTGTTTATCCAACTACCGATGGCTTAAGACAAATCAGCCTGCGTAATATATGCGATCAAGCTTTGCTACGATTACAGCGAGGCAAGGTAGAAGAATTGCTTCCTGATAATTTTTTTGCTGAGCCTATAAGCCTTAGCGACGCTATAAAACTTATCCACCGACCAACACCTGATGTTTCAATCACTCTTATTGAACAAGGTAGACATCCGGCGCAATTACGCCTGATAAAAGAAGAACTATTAGCGCACAATTTGAGTATGCTTAAACTACGTCAATCTAGTGATAAGCATCCTTCTATTCCTCTGGTAATAGATGAAGGCTTAGAGCAAAAATTTTTACAGAGCTTACCGTTCACTCCAACCAATGCTCAACAACGGGTAGTAAAAGAATTAAGAGAAGATCTGGCTAAAGAGTTACCTATGATGCGTCTTGTGCAAGGTGATGTAGGCTCAGGAAAAACCTTAGTAGCGGGGCTTGCAGCATTAACTGCAATTGGTCAAGGCTATCAAGTTGCCTTAATGGCACCTACTGAAATTTTAGCGGAGCAACACGCCATAAATTTTGCCAACTGGTTTACTCCCCTAGGAATTCAAGTGGGTTGGCTAGCAAGTAAAAGCAAAGCGAAAATAAAACAACATGCCCTTGCAGCAATTAGCGACGGCAGCATGCAAATGGTTATAGGGACGCATGCGCTTTTTCAAGAGCAGGTAGTATTCAACAATATGACCTTGTTGATCATTGATGAACAACATAAATTTGGCGTGCATCAACGCTTATCATTACGTGAAAAAGGTAAAATAGGCGACTGTTACCCACATCAACTGATCATGACTGCAACACCGATTCCAAGAACACTGGCAATGACCGCCTATGCCGATTTAGACACCTCGGTAATTGATGAGCTACCACCTGGTAGAACGCCAATAAAAACCGTTGCTGTCGCCGATATTCGCCGTGATGATGTTATTGAACGGGTGAAAATCAATTGTTTAAATGAAAACCGCCAAGCTTATTGGGTATGTACACTAATTGAAGAATCTGAAGTACTAGAATGCCAAGCAGCAGAAGACACAGCTGCCTATTTACAAGAGCAGCTTGGTGGATTAAAAGTCGGCTTAGTTCATGGCCGCATGAAGGCCGATGAAAAACAATCGATTATGGACGAATTTAAAGCTGGTAATATAGATTTATTGGTAGCAACAACAGTAATTGAAGTTGGTGTCGACGTTCCTAATGCTAGCTTGATGATTATCGAAAATCCAGAGCGTTTAGGGCTAGCACAATTACACCAATTACGTGGCCGAGTTGGTCGTGGGTCAGTCGCCTCACACTGTGTGTTGATGTACAAAAATCCATTATCTAAAACCGCAACAAAACGCCTTGGTGTTTTACGAGAATCAAACGATGGTTTTTTAATTGCCGAACGAGATCTAGAGATACGCGGCCCAGGAGAATTGCTCGGTACCAAGCAAACGGGTTTAGCCGATTTAAAAATTGCCGACCTGATTCGCGATGGCGAACTAATCCCAGAAGTACAACAACAAGCTTATCTTCTATGGCGACAATTTCCGGAAAAAGCGGAAGCTCTGATAAAGCGCTGGCTTGCCAACAAAGAAAAGTATTCTAACGCATAAAAAACTAGGGTCAGAGTCAACTTTACGCAATAAACTTGACTCTGACCCTAATATTTAGACTCTGACCCTAGTTTTATACAGATTTAATTTAGACCTGACCCAAATTATTAAGTAAACTAAAGCTATTAATTGCGATTCACTTCCAACGAGCAAAAATCAATGAGCACTGAACATAAAGATGTGAGTAAAACAGATAAAGATACAACTCACTTTGGTTATAAAACCGTAAAAACCGATGATAAAGAAACCATGGTTGCCAGTGTATTTCATTCTGTTGCTAAGCAATACGATATAATGAATGATGTGATGTCGTTTGGTGTTCATCGTTTATGGAAAAGATTTACCATTGATGCGTCAGGTGTTCGCCCGGGTAATAGTATTTTAGATTTAGCCGGAGGCACGGGCGATTTAACGGCTAAGTTCTCAAAACTTACCGGCCCACAAGGCAAAGTTATATTAGCTGATATCAACTCTTCAATGCTGAATGTTGGTCGTGACAAATTACGAGATCTTGGCATTGTCGGTAATGTAGATTACGTACAAGCAAATGCTGAAGCACTACCTTTTGATGATAACAGTTTTGATATTGTCACTATTGCTTTTGGCCTTCGTAATGTAACCGATAAAGATAAAGCACTACGCTCAATTTACCGAGTCCTAAAGCCTGGCGGACGTTTATTGGTGTTAGAATTTTCTAAACCTGAGCATGATTTATTAAATAAAGCCTACGATTTCTACTCGTTTAACATTCTACCGAAAATGGGTGAGTTAGTCGCAAAAGATGGTGAGAGTTACCAATACCTAGCCGAATCAATTCGTATGCACCCTGATCAAGAAACATTGAAGTCGATGATGGATGATGCAGGGTTTGAGCAAACAACGTATCACAACTTAACCGGTGGTATTGTGGCCTTGCATAAAGGCTACAAGTTTTAGTAACAATGAATATTGAGCAATTGCTACCCAAGCAAATATTAACCGCTTTGTTAGAAATAATAATTAACAAAGCGCTTAGCTTAGATCCCAATATAAATAGCACCTTAGCTAAGGTGAATAATAAAAGCTTAACCTTGATATTGTCTGAACTTGGTTTTCCAATCACCTTACAAGTTCATCAGGATGAAATTACCGTTATAGCCAGTAAATTATCAACTGACTGTGTAATCCAAACTAGCCTGAAAACCTTGCCGAAATTAACTCAAGCAGAATTATTAACATCACTTATAAAAACTGGTGAACTTGATATTATTGGTGATCCTAAGCTTGCTCAACAGTTTGCCAGTATCTTTGAGCTGCTAAATATTGACTGGGAACAGCAAATAGCAGAGAGAATTGGTGATATTCCCGCGTTTAAATTAGGACAATTAAATAAAGCACTATTGGAAAAGTTAAGTTTTGCGAACGAGCAAATCAGTCAAGATGCAAGTGAATACTTATTGTTTGAGCAACGAATATTGGTTACTGAAACTGAAATAAATCATTTTAATCAACAGGTTGCAGATGTTGATCAAGCAGTTGATAATTTAGCCAAAAGATTAACAATACTAACCAATGTTTCATAATAAATTCATCACATTAGGGAATACGAGTGCGCAGTAAACGACTTTATAAAATAGTAAAAACATTTCTAAACTATGGTTTAGATGAATTACTGCCTGCTGATAAAACGCCTTTTATTGCTAAAGTAGCTCGCCATAGCTTATTTTGGTTACGTAACAAGCATAAAAATGAACCTATTGAGCGTCGTTTTCGCTTGGCTATTGAAACACTTGGGCCAGTATTTATTAAATTTGGACAAATGCTTTCTACCCGCCGTGATTTGTTATCAATTGAATTAGCTAATGAACTAGCCTTATTGCAAGACAAGGTAATTGCCTTTGATGGTGAGCAAGCTAAAGCTATCATTATTGATGCGATAGGTGAACAAGATTTCCAACAGCATTTTAGCGATTTCGATACAACTCCATTAGCTTCGGCTTCAATTGCTCAAGTTCATACCGCCACCTTTTTAGATACAAAAACGCAAGAGCATCAAGACGTAGTTATTAAAGTCCTGCGACCGGGTATTGATAAAATAATTAATGCCGACCTTGAAGTCATGCAAACGTTCGCCCGGTTGGTTACTCGTTTTTATAGCGAAGGCAAACGACTTCGCCCAGTAGAAGTAGTGAATGAGTATAAGAAAACTATTCTTGACGAATTAGACTTATTACGCGAAACAGCAAATGCGATTCAACTCAAACGCAACTTTACTAACGACAAAGTGTTATATGTTCCTGAAGTACACAGCGAGTATTGCTTTAAAAACGTTATGGTTATGGAACGCATTTACGGTATTGGCGTTGGTGAAATTGAGCAGTTAAAGGCAAACAATGTAAATCTACAGCTGCTCGCTGAACGTGGTGTTGAAGTGTTTTTCACACAAGTGTTTCGTGATAGTTTTTTTCATGCCGACATGCACCCAGGCAATGTATTTGTTAATGCAACCAACCCTGACGATCCTACCTGGATAGCAATAGATTGTGGCATCGTAGGAACGTTGAACAAAGATGACAAGCGTTATTTAGCGGAAAACTTTGTCGCCTTCTTTAATCGTGATTATCGTCAAGTTGCACAATTACATGTGGACTCTGGCTGGGTTCCTGCAAATACGAGTGTTGATGAATTTGAATTTGCCATTCGTACGGTGTGTGAGCCTATTTTTGAAAAGCCTTTAGCTGAAATATCTTTTGGCCAGGTATTAGTAAACTTATTTAATACCGCTCGTCGCTTTAATATGGAAGTGCAACCGCAGCTAGTACTACTGCAAAAGACTTTGCTTTATATAGAAGGTTTAGGACGACAATTATACCCACAGTTAGACTTATGGAAAACAGCTAAACCATTTTTAGAGGACTGGGTAAAAGAGCAAATGAGCCCAAAAACCCTATTTAATGCTATCAAGAGCAGTTTTCCTTTTTGGGCTGAAAAAATGCCTGAGTTACCAAATTTAGTCTATGACTATTTGAAAACAGGAAAAGAAAGCGCATTAGCACAACAGTCCTTATTGCAAGAGTTGAAGCTACAACAACAACGGCAGCATAAGCGTTTGCGATCAGCAATATTGGCTAGTACCTTGCTTATTACTGCAACGGTCCTTTTTATTGATCAGCAAAACCTAATCGCAGGTTTAGTATTGCTTCCAACTACAATTTTTGCCTTATTATCATTTAAAAGATAGATGTTAAGCTGAAGGAAAAGGGTTTAGGTATCCTCAATATATGGCATGATCAATTAGCTTCGAAATACCCCTCAACGCGTAACGCTATGCCAGGAGTTGTTTTATAATTAACATCTTCTGGCCACTCAATAAAAGGTTCAACTTCAAAATAAAGCCAACGCCGGTAAGCATTCATCCGATAGCGCCAACTTAAGGTGTAATTATCAACAACAAAGCCTCTGCCAGCATTATTTTCCCCGGCAATTGTCACTCCTAAGGCAGATGCCCGAAAACGGTCGAGTCGATGAAGGTAATAATAGCCATTTCGCCAACGTGTTCCTTTAAACGCTTCTGAAGTTTTAACACTGTAATTGGCGCGAAATTGTTTTTTTTCGGCAAAGTTAAAATCATACTCAAAGAATAGTCGGCTGCCAAAACCATCGTCTAAATAATAAAATATGGAAGGTTGAAATTTAAATAGATGTACTTCTGAATAATCAGTTTGTATTTTAGCGCGAACTTTAGCAAATAAATCACCGCCCGATATCCCAATTCGAGAATCGACAAAATCACTAATCGTATCAATATTAATTAGACGGATAGCCGCAGTGAAAGAGTCATCATTTTGATCACCGGTTAACGATCTTCCAGAATTATTCTGGTTGGCAGAGTTATCATCATCATCTTCATCAGAAAGTATAATATCGACTTTATTTTCTAGGTTGGGTAATTGTAATCGCAATCGGAACTTCTGGGTAAACACTTGCAAATCTCTGGCTCTAGGCTCATAGCCTAGGCGGATCCGCGCTAAAGTTTTTGGTGTTGTTTCTTCTTCTTCATCAATGGCAAAAAAACTGTCAAACCATTTGGCAGAGCCAAAAACTGAATCACTAATACTATTATGAAAACCAAATAACCAGTCATCCTCAGGATCAGGATGTATAATCATGGTTTCGTCTATTGGCGCAAGAGTTTGCTCGTCTTCACCAGCGAAACAATTCGTACTTAACAATAAACTTAATATCAACATTTTTTTCAGCAAATAATTTTCCTTAACTAAACCCGAAGTTGATTAATATCAATACCTACACATGTAAAATATTAGTAAATAAGCCCGTACTAATTAATCAACTTAGTCTAAGTATAACAATCACAATAAATAACATGAAAATCAATAACAATTGTCAAATTTATAGTGAAAATAATTACTGAAAACAAGCATCAATCATAGTATCTTGCTATGATATGAATAACACCAACTCTATTGGTAAGATAGAACTTTAAACATTTGAGGAATACATCATGGGCGGCATTAGCATTTGGCAATTATTGATCGTTTTTGCAATTATCATTTTATTATTTGGTACCAAAAAGTTGCGTAATATCGGCGGTGATCTTGGCTCTGCAGTTAAAGGCTTCAAAAAAGCGGTTAGCGATGAAAAAGAAGAGTCGAAAGAACCTGAAAAGTTGAGCGAAACCGCACAAAAAAATGAAGAAGCTCCTGCAACTAAAGCTGAAACTAAAGAAAAAGATCAGGCGTAAATATGTTTGATATTGGTTTTTGGGAGCTGACTGTCATAGGCGTTATGGGCCTGATTGTTCTTGGTCCTGAACGTTTACCAACGGCTATCCGTACTATTAGAGGCTGGATGCGGAACATAAAACAGTTTAGCAGCAGTGTACAAACAGAACTGAAAGAAGAGCTACGCATTCACGAGTTACATGAAAATTTAAAAAAAGCCGAGCAACAAGGTTTGAAAGATTTAGATCCTGAATTGCAAGAGTCTGTAGATAGCTTAAAAGCAGCGGCTGAAGAAGCTGTTCGCCCTTATGCTAAAAAAATAGAAGTAGATGAAAGTACATCTGCCAATTTACCAGAAAGCGATGCTAAAAATGACAAGTAATGCTAGTACAGGCGCCTCTTTATTTGACCATTTATTGGAATTACGTAGTCGTTTACTCGCCATAGTACTTAGTATTTTACTGATATTCGTTTCACTCGCCTATTTTGCCCAAGATATTTATCAATACTTAGCTCAGCCACTATTAGACGTAATGCCCGACGGTAGCAATATGATTGCAACAGATGTTGCCTCGCCATTTTTTGCCCCGTTCAAATTAACCTTAGTAGTTTCTATTTTTGCAGCTATGCCTTATATTTTGTATCAAATATGGAGTTTTATTGCTCCGGGCTTGTATCAAAATGAAAAACGTTTAGTCGCACCATTGCTATTTGGCTCTAGTTTACTGTTTTATGGCGGAATTTCGTTTGCCTATTTTGTCGTATTTCCACTAGCATTTTCTTTTTTTAGTAGTGTAGCTCCTGAAGGGGTAACAATTGCGACAGATATTTCAAGCTACCTAGATTTTGTTTTAAAATTATTTTTTGCCTTTGGTGCAGCATTTGAGATCCCTATAGCTATTATTTTAATGTGTTGGACCGGTTTCACTACACCAGAAAAGCTTAGAGAAAAGCGTCCATATGTTGTCGTAGGGGTATTTGTTGTCGGCATGCTATTAACCCCTCCGGATATTATTTCACAAACGCTGTTAGCAATTCCAATGTGGCTACTATTTGAACTTGGTGTTATTTTTGCTTCTTTTTACACCAAAAACAGCGATGAAGACGAAGAGCAGAATGAGCAAGCTAATGATGCATAACAAGATAATTTCAGTAGTAATTTTTAGCATATTCAGCGCGGCTAGTTTTGCCAATATTCCAAATGAATTGGCTGCCTGTACTGATATTGACAATAAAGAATTGCGCTTACAATGCTTCGATAATTTTATGGCAAAGCAGAGTAAAACGGAAAACAAAGCAAAAACAGAAATACCTCAACCTTTAGTTTTAACTTCTGCACCAGAAGGTAAAGCATTAATCAGTGCTGCAGTGCCACCAACTACAGACGTTAAACACAAGAAAGATCAAATACAGCAACAAGAAGAGCAACAAGTTAAGCAAAACTTTGGCTTAGAACATAAAAAAACAACAGAAGAAGAAGCTACAGAATCGCTGACTTTTACCATAAAAAAAGCCAAAAAATCTGTGCACGGCAAGTGGACTTTAACCTTCACTAATGAACAAAAATGGGTGACTATATCTTCCGAGAAAATGAGATTTAAAGCTGAGCAAGAAGTTATTATCCGCCGCGGAATATTCAATTCATTTATGTTAAAAATTGCAGACTCTAATCGCTCAGTTAAAGTTAAGCGAATTAAGTAGTCTATCTTTTGATGATTGATATTGGTGTTAATCTTACCAACTCTCGATTTGACAAAGACCGAGAAGATGTAATCCAACAAGCACAATCAGCGGGAATAAAACAGCTGATAATTACTGGCACAAATGTATTTGAAAGCCAGCAAGCATTGGATATTTGCCAACAGTTTAGCAGTTTATATTGCACTGCGGGAGTTCACCCTCATGATGCAGATAATGTTGGCCATAATTACTTACAAGAATTAGAAAATTTAGCCCAAAATGACTTTGTTAAAGCTATTGGCGAATGTGGACTGGATTTTAACCGAAATTTTTCAACGCCTGAAAATCAACAACGTGTTTTTACTGAGCAGCTAGAACTGGCTAAACAGTTATCTTTGCCTGTATTTTTACATCAGCGTGACGCATTTAATACTTGGCAAACTATCCTTAAAGAACAATTAAATCATATACCAGGTGGTGTGAGTCATTGCTTTACGGGTGATCTAAACGAACTAAAGGCTTGTTTGGATATGGGACTTTATATTGGCATTACCGGATGGATTTGTGATGAGCGTCGCGGCCAAGAATTATTTGATATTGCTAAATACATCCCATTAGAACGTATTATGGTTGAAACAGACGCACCTTATTTAACGCCTAGAAATATACGACCAAAACCGAAAAGTAGCCGTAACGAACCTAAATATTTACCTTTTGTTGTTCGCACTTTAGCAAAGGCAATGAAAGTAGACGAAGATGAATTAATAAAACATTCCAGTAAAAATGCCATGCAACTATTTAGACTTGCTGGATAGGAGAAACAATGAATAACAACAATCAATTTGGCCAATACCCTGCACGACGTTTACGTCGAATGCGTAAAGATGATTTTTCACGTCGCTTGATGGCTGAAAATCAGTTAACAGTTAATGATCTGATTTATCCAGTGTTCGTTTTAGAAGGTGAAAACCAGATTGAAGAAATAGTCTCTATGCCTGGCGTTGAACGAAAGAGCATTGATCTTTTACTCGAAGAAGCGGCTGAATTAGTAGAACTAGGTATACCCGCAATTGCCTTATTCCCTGTTACTCCTATGGATAAAAAATCATTATTAGCCGAAGAAGCGTTTAATGATGATGGCTTGGCACAGCGTGCCGTTAGAGCCTTAAAGGAAAAATTTCCTGAGCTAGGTGTTATAACCGATGTTGCTCTTGATCCGTTCACCACTCACGGCCAAGATGGAATTATTGATGATGAAGGTTATGTTTTAAATGAAGTAACCAAAGAAATATTGGTTAAACAGGCTTTGTCACATGCAAGGGCCGGCGCTGATGTTGTCGCACCTTCAGATATGATGGATGGCAGAGTTGGCGCTATTCGTGAAGAGTTAGAAAACCAAGGTTACGTTAATACCAAAATACTAGCCTATTCAGCAAAATATGCATCAAACTACTACGGTCCATTTAGAGATGCAGTAGGCTCAGCCAGTAATATTAAAGGCGGCAACAAATATTCATATCAAATGGATCCAGCTAATTCTGATGAAGCATTACAAGAAATAGCCCAAGACATTTATGAAGGTGCAGATATGGTGATGGTAAAACCTGGTATGCCATATTTAGATATTGTCCGTCGAGTAAAGGACAATTTTCAAGTGCCTACTTACGCTTATCAAGTTAGTGGTGAATATGCGATGCACATGGCAGCAATACAAAATGGTTGGCTAGCTGAACAGCCTTGTATTATGGAAGGTTTATTAGCCTTTAAGCGTGCGGGCGCAGATGGTATTTTAACCTACTTTGCTAAACAGGTTGCTCGGTGGTTAAAAGAGAGCTAATAACAAGTAGCCAAGCTGCATTTTTATCTCTGCATGGGGCAGTATTATTACTCGCCTTATGCGCATTATTTGCCAAATGGCTAACCTTGCCCGCTTTATATATAGTTGTTGGCAGAAGCTTATTTGCCGCCTTAGCCTTATTCACCTTCTGCCGCTTTACATCCATCCCTATTAGTATAACAAGACCATTATTATTTAAACTGGCTGCTAGTGGTTTATTGCTAGCATTACATTGGTGGAGTTTTTTTTATACGATTCAAATCAGTAGTGTGACCTTAGGCCTGTTAACCTTTGCCTGTTTTCCACTGTTTGTCGGAATTATTTCTGTAGCCTTTAAGCTACAAAAGTTTAAAATAACGACTTTTATTCAAGCCCTGCTTTGTATTTTAGGTATTTATTTAGTCGTATCTACACAGTCATTAATAACTGCTGATTTAACTGCGTTGATGTATGGTTTATTTTCAGCATTTAGCTTTGCGGTATTAACCCTATTCAATAAGTTGTTTGTCAAAAGTAGTGCCCCTATAACTGTCGCATTTTGGCAAAATTTATTCTCGGGCCTATGGTTATTCCCTGTGTTATTTTTATATCAAATATTACCGACTAATGATGAATTAATTTTAATCGCGATACTCGGCATAGTATTCACCGCACTGGCTCACAGTTTATTATTGTCTTCTTTACAGTTGATTAGCGCATTTACCGTCAGCTTGACGTTAACATTAGAGCCATTATATGGCATTGCCGCGGCTTGGGTTTTTCTTGATGAGCAGTTAACTATTTTAATGTGTGTTGGCGGTGTATTAATTATACTGGCAAATTATTGGGCAGGAAGAGAACAAGTTACTGAACTGATTAATTAGATTTTACAGATAGAGTCAAACCTAAACTTAATATGTCGATGCATTCTTGTTTTAGCTCTGCAGAAATTAATGGGTGTTTACTCAGAAAAACGTCTGGTAGGCTCAAGCTTACATTCATATGTTCAGCCGTTATGTTGAAACTAGGCATTACATCATCGGTTCTGCGTTTAGATAAGATCACTGCAATTCTTAAAATCATAATAAGAAATATTGCTTGCTGATTACTGGTAAAATATTGTTTTTCAATGACTGTATTATCAATATCTGTTTTGTAATTAGTCACAAGCGCAATTAATAATTTCCGTTCAGAATTTGAAAATCCAGCTAAATCGGTATTTTCTAAAATGTATTTCGCATGCTTTTTATTACCTTTATATTCAAGTAATAAACCTATTTCATGAAGAACGGAGGCGGATTGTAAAATGGTAGCTAACTCATTAGTCAATTGCCATTGTGTTTGCAGTTGCTCAAATGCGTTATTAGCAATATCGGCCACTCGATAAGCATGGAGTTCATCTATACTAAAACGCTCAATCAAACCTAATAATGTACGCTGCCTTATATTTACATTTCGCATGTTCGGTAATAACTCGTACAGCACCCCTTCTCGAATAGCACCGCCAGCAAGGTAAACCTCTGCTATATCAAACTCAGTAAAAATAGCGTGCAATATTGCAAGTCCTGATACAAATACGGGTTTACGCTCTACTTCTAAGCCCTGAATATTGAGCTTGTTGATATTTTTACATGCAATGACTTGCTGCTTTATATCCTGTAAATTTTCCAAAGTTATTTTTTGCACTTTACCCTGTGCAATTAATACTTCAGCAACAGCTTGCAAAGTACCAGAGTTCCCTAAAGCAGTGTCCCACCCAATACTTTTATATTGTCTAGACTTTTCAGCCAAAATTCTTCTAGCTTTATTAACGGCTTGGGCAAAGGCATGCTCACTAAGTGCTCCATCAGCAAAAAACTCACTATTAAAAGTAACGCAGCCCATATCTAGAGAGCAGGCTTGTTTAACTTCAAAAGCACTGCCAACGATGAGTTCGGTACTTGCGCCACCAATATCAATGACTAACCGTTTGTCGCCACTACTTGTTGTGTGAGCAACACCTAAATAGATGCTATGAGCTTCTTCAATACCAGAAATAAGGTTAATTTTATGACCGAGAATGCTTTCAGCTTTGGCAATAAAAGCGCCAGAGTTTGTAGCTAAACGAAGGGTAGCTGTGGCAACAATTTTAATATTTTGATTAGGAATGTCTTGTAGGCGCTCAGCAAAAAAACTTAAACACTCCCAACCACGAGCCATGGCTTTATCACTGAGAGTATTATTTGCATCTAGGCCTGAAGCCAAACGTACTTTACGTTTCACTTTATCAACCACCTGGACGCTATCAGCGACCAGGCGAGTAATTAGCATATGAAATGAGTTTGAGCCCAAATCAATAACCGCATAAAGCGGCTGCGAGCAAGAAGGTTTGCTTGCAGTCACCAGTTATCTATCTCGGGTTATGAGGGCGACGATGGCCACGATTATTAGAATTACCTTGGCGACCACCTTTGCCGCGATTGGCATTTGATTGATGACGACGAGGTCTAGGTGCAGGCTTAGGCAGTTCGGTTAATAGTGCATCTGAATCATATTTACTTACTGGTAAATTATGTCCAATATAATCTTCTATAGCCGGTAAATTGAATACTGAATCTTCACAAGCAAAACTTATTGCATGTCCACTAGCGCCTGCTCGGCCAGTACGACCGATACGATGTACATAATCTTCGAAGTCGTCAGGTAAGTCATAATTAAATACATGAGTAACACTTGGAATATGTAAGCCACGCGCAGCAACATCTGTTGCCACTAGGATATCTAATTGACCTTTAGTAAATTGCTCAAGAATTTTAATACGTTTGTTTTGTGCAACATCGCCGGTTAATAGGCCAACCCGGTGTTTATCGGCTTGTAAATGCGCCCAAACTCTTTCACAAACATGCTTGGTATTGGCAAAAACTATTGCTTTATCAGGCCATTCTTCTTCGATTATAGTTTGTAACAGTGCCATTTTTTCGTCATTTGACGGATAGAATAACTCTTCACTGATACGCAAATTAGTTATTTGTTCTGGCGCTACTTCAACGCTTTCAGGATCATTCATATGTTCAAAGGCTAATTCTTTAACTCTGAATGATAGTGTTGCTGAAAACATCATATTTAAACGTTCTTTTGGACCTGGCATACGATTAAACATAAAACGAATATCTTTGATAAAGCCAAGATCAAACATTCTATCTGCTTCATCAAGAACGACAGCTTCTATATTGTTAAGCTGGTAAATACCTTGTTTTAAATAATCAATTAAGCGTCCACAAGTGCCGATAACAACATCAACACC
The DNA here is from genome assembly GCF_031583595.1 of Thalassotalea psychrophila. Lineage (NCBI taxonomy): Bacteria > Pseudomonadati > Pseudomonadota > Gammaproteobacteria > Alteromonadales > Colwelliaceae > Thalassotalea > Thalassotalea psychrophila. The sequence goes on along the minus strand of NZ_CP134145.1, from coordinate 296,213 downwards.
TTGCTCTAATTGTTGACGTTGACTTTCGTAGCCTTCGCCGCCATAAACTACGCCAAGACGTAAACCACAGCTTTTTGCCATCTCTTTGGCGTCATTATGGATTTGAATCGCCAACTCACGAGTAGGCGCCATAATAATAGCTCTAGGCTGATTGTGTGCAGGTTTGTCATTTTTAAGTAAATGATGGAATACCGCTGCAAGAAAAGCGATTGTTTTGCCTTCACCTGTTTGTGCCTGACCAGCAATATCTTTACCTGTTAATAAAATTGGTAATGATTTTTCCTGGATTTCAGTACAATAGTGAAAACCCATGGTTTCCAATCCTGTTACTACTTGCGGGGCAAGGCCAAGACTTGAAAACTTTGTTTCAGTTAAGTGTGTTTTTTTCATAGCGGCTAGAATAACACAATTACCTTATCTATTAACTAATATCTGTTTGATATTTGTTTAAATTTAATTACTTATATTAATAAGTATCAGCAATACAATTAGTATTATATAAAATAGACTTGTATTTCTTGCAAATAATCCCAATATCGATAAACATAGCCCAATACAGTAAAGGGCAAATACCTAAACCACTTATTATGGCAACATGCCAATTTAACGGAGAGTAAAATGAGCGATAAGATTGTTCAGCTAACAGATGACAGCTTTGATGCTGACGTAATTAATGCTTCGGCCCCAGTTTTAGTAGACTTTTGGGCTGAATGGTGTGGTCCATGTAAAATGATCGCACCGATCCTTTCAGAGATTGCTGAAGAATATGATGGCAAAGTTACTGTTGCTAAATTAAATATCGATCAAAATTCTGGTACCCCACCAAAATACGGTATCCGTGGTATCCCAACATTATTATTATTTAAAGATGGTGCTATTGCCGATACTAAAGTTGGTGCACTTTCTAAAAATCAATTAAAAGAATTTTTAGACGCAAACCTATAATTGCGACTTAAATACTAAAAAGGTCGACGATTGTTGACCTTTTTTCGTTTTTATTAATAAAAATTGAGTCATTATTAAGCAGTTACTTTACCTATTCTAGATTTAGTGCTAATTTATACAAACTGGTATTAATCATACTAATCCAATTTCTTAACTCTCTCACTTAGGCAAGTTCTTTAGCCTGTTTTAAACGAGAGCAATAGCAAAATAAACTTAAGCAAACAAACTTAATAACATCACAAAGACCCATCAAATATGAATCTAATCGAACTCAAAGATAAATCCATTGGCGAATTAATCAAACTCGCTGAATCTATGAAGCTAGAACATTTAGCCCGCACTCGTAAACAAGACGTAATTTTCGCAATATTAAAATCCCACGCAAAAAGCGGTGAAGACATTTTTGGTGGTGGTGTTTTAGAAATTTTACAAGATGGTTTTGGCTTCTTACGATCGGCAGATTCATCTTTCTTAGCCGGTCCAGACGATATTTACGTATCGCCAAGCCAAATTAGACGATTTAGCCTACGCACCGGTGATACAGTTTTTGGTAAAATTAGACCTCCAAAAGATGGCGAACGTTATTTTGCCTTATTAAAAGTTAATGAAGTTAACTTTGATAGACCTGAAAATTCTCGCAATAAAATCCTTTTTGAAAACCTTACTCCAATCCACCCAAATGAACGCTTAACCATGGAACGTGGTAATGGTAGTACAGAAGATATTACTGCCCGCGTACTAGATTTGGCGTCTCCTATAGGGAAAGGTCAGCGTGGTCTGATTGTTGCTCCGCCAAAAGCCGGTAAAACATTATTACTACAAAATATTGCGCAAAGTATTGCCCATAACCACCCAGACTGTGAGTTAATGGTATTACTTATCGATGAGCGTCCAGAAGAAGTTACCGAAATGCAACGCTTAGTTAAAGGCGAAGTTATTGCATCTACATTTGATGAGCCTGCCAGCCGTCATGTGCAAGTAGCAGAAATGGTTATTGAAAAAGCAAAACGCTTAACTGAGCATAAGAAAGATGTAGTTATCTTACTTGATTCAATTACTCGTTTAGCACGTGCTTACAACACGGTAATTCCATCATCTGGTAAAATTTTAACTGGTGGTGTTGATGCAAATGCCTTACACCGTCCGAAGCGTTTTTTTGGTGCTGCACGTAATATTGAAGAAGGTGGTAGTTTAACAATTATCGCTACTGCTCTTGTTGATACAGGTTCTAAAATGGACGAAGTTATTTACGAAGAATTTAAAGGTACTGGTAATATGGAATTACACCTTTCTCGTAAAATTGCTGAAAAGCGTGTATTCCCTGCTATCCACTTTAACCGCTCTGGTACTCGTCGTGAAGAGTTACTTACTAAACAAGACGAGCTGCAAAAAATGTGGATTTTACGCAAGATTGTTCATGAAATGGGCGAAATTGATGCGATGGAATTCATGATCGATAAGTTAGCTATGTCGAAAACCAATAAAGAATTCTTCAGCTCAATGATGCGTAAATAATTCCGAAGAATGAGGAATTATCCCAAATTTATTTTGGGAGCCATTAAGAAATTATACTAACCCGGCAATAGCCGGGTTTTATATTTTTAAGCCTTTACTAACTCTCGAATGTAGTATTAGTTTGCTATTAAAATAAACATTCGTAATAAATGTTTTATACTGAACAAAGGTCGTGAAAAATGATTCGGCATTTAACCACTTGATACAGTAGAGGGTAGATATGAGCTTTTTTGATATGTTACGAGAACGCGATGAACTTGCAGAACAAGTTGAAATGAAAGCCACCATAACCAATATTATGGCAGAACGCTTTGAACCAAAAGAAGATATATCACCATATGAGATTGCTTTAATTCTAAAAGCATTTTCCATAGTTTCTGTGAACGGTTTATCTGAAGAAACAAAACAAATGATGATTGATAATAACTTGGATCGCCATTTTTTACCCGCTGAATAACATGTTTCAACGTTGTAACTAACTACTCCCCTTGCAATGCCGACGTTGTGGTCGGCTTTTATCATCTTAAACTTCACCTCATTAAAAGTTAAGTTCTGCTAATCAGCGTTATCTTCAGTAAAGAAATAAATTGATTTTTGCAGATTATCTGCTCATTTTAAGCGATAATTACCCTTGACCTATGTAATTGAACCAATGGTATTGACCTTGAATACAGAAAGCGGAAAGCGCCTAAATAAATTTATTAGTGAGTCGGGATATTGTTCACGTCGTGGCGCCGATAAATTAATTGAACAAAATCTAGTGACCATAAACGGTAAGCAACCAGAGCTTGGCACTAAAGTAATGCCTGGCGACGAAGTAAAAGTTGAAGGCAAGTTAATTTCAGCGGCGCCAGAAAATAAGTCTGATCGTATTTATATCGCTTACAACAAACCCGTTGGCATTATTTGTACCACCGAGCTTGATGTGCGCGGTAATATAATTGATGCTATTGGCCATAAAGAACGTATTTTCCCCATTGGTCGGTTAGATAAACCATCAGAAGGCTTAATATTTTTAACCAGCGATGGCGATATTGTTAATAAAATTTTGCGCGCTGAAAATGCCCATGATAAAGAATATGTGGTAACTGTTGATCAACCAATTAGTGAACGTTTCCTTGAACGCATGGCTCGTGGTGTACCAATTTTAGGAACTATTACCAAACCTTGTAAGGTAAGCATGGTTGGCAAATTTGTTTTTAAAATTGTTTTAACACAAGGTTTAAACCGACAAATTCGCCGTATGTGTGAGTATTTAGGTTATGAAGTTACTAAATTATCGCGTTCTCGCATAATGTCGATATCAATAGGTAATTTAAAACCAGGTCAGTGGCGCGATTTGAATGCGCAAGAGATGCAAGAAATTAATGATGCTGTGGCTGGTTCAACTAAAACAGCGCCAGAAAATCATCGCAAAGTGAATCCTAATGAAAAAGTAAATCCTTGGGCACAAATTGAAGCAGAGCTTAATGCTAAAGGTCCAAGTGAAGAGTAATACAAAAGAAATTTAGCAATTAAAAGCAGAACCACTATCAAGGACATTTATGCCTGTCGTGGATATACAAAAAAGCCAGCTGATGCTGGCTTTGCTTTTATTTCACTTAAAAGATATTAGGGTCTTGTGTATTGCTGCGGTTTCTCGTTATCAATATTTAAATAACGATCTCGAAGTTTAGTTTGACGTGACTCTAACGGTACTTCTTCACCATTAATAATAACGTTAGTTGGTGCGTGCATAACTTCTAATGGGTCACCAGACCAAATGACAACGTCTGCTTGCATACCTGCTTTTATACTACCAACTCGGTTATCAATACCATAAATTTTTGCCGGTGCCGTTGTTAAAGAAGCAAGACCTGCCTGCCAAGGCAAACCATTGGCTACCGCATTACCCGCATGTTGAGGGGCAAGACGAATGTTATGAGTACTCATACCAATAGCAACATTAACGCCAGCATCATTTAAACGAGCAGCATTCGCTAACGTAGCGCCATTTTGCTCGAATGTATAAGGCAAGTTTGATTCTGGGTTTAGTATTACTGACATACCTGCGGCAGCTATTTCATCGGCAACTCGCCAAGCTTCGCTCGCGCCAACCAGAGTAACGTTTAAGCGTTTAAAGTTCTCAGTGAGTTTTATTACCCGGCGAATATCACTGGCACGATGAACTTTAACTAATAAAGGCATTTCACCTTTGATTACTGGGATCAATGCTTGTACATTGGCTTTGCTTACCGTGCCATGCCATTCAGTTTGCGGAGTAAAAGTAATGCTTTGTGCATAAATAGCTTCATTTAACGCATTACGAATATCTAACCAAAGAGCGGCACGACTGCCACCACTTACATCAGCACCACTATTTGATAGATCTATCGACATAAAAGCACGCTTTTTCATCACTGGATCCACATCATCACCTAGAGTAATGATAGCTCCACGACCTTTATAAATGGTATCACTGTAACCTATAGATGTTGCTGCGCTAGTAATACCTTCAATGCGAGAAATATTTCTTAATGTTGTATCAGGGTTTACTGCAACCGTGGCATCTAAAGCGGCATGCAACTGTGATTTTTCCACACTGGAGTCATTTGTACCCGCCCATGAAGGCACTTCCACTAAACCAAGTGAAGTATACGCGCCAATAAAACCCGGTGTTACAACTTTACCTGTAGCATCTATTACTCGATAACTTGCATCAGTAGACACTTCTTGCGGAATCACTTTACTAATTTTGCCATCTTCAATTAATACCGTAGCGTTTTCAATGGCACCTTGCGCTGTCATAGTGTGAACTGTACCACCAATAATGGCGATTTTTTCAGCTTGAGCATTAAAAGCAAGAGTTGTTAGTGCTGCAATAGCTGTTAAAGTTAATTTGCTCATTTGTGATCTCCTTCTGCAACTTGTCCTAACTCATAATCGCTCACTGCCCATGTTTCAGACTTGTTGCGATCAAAAGCGACACCACCATCAATAAAGACCATTTCTGCTTGTGAATATGTTGAGAATGGTTCTGCACTCCACATAACTACATCAGCATTTTTGCCAATTTCAATCGAACCGGTTTGTTCAAAAATTCCCAATGATTTTGCAGGGTTTGCGGTTAGCCAAGTCCAAGCTTCTGCTTTACTGAAGTTGATACCTGCACGTTGACCATCTGATAATGCTTTTGCTGCTTCTTGATTTAAACGTTGAATGCCTTGGTCACTGTCTGAATGTACTATTGCACACGCTTTAGCGTTGGCAACCATAGGAATGTTTTCACGAATACCGTCATAGGCTTCCATTTTAAAGCCCCACCAATCAGCCCACATAGCAGAACATATATTATTTTCTGCTAATTTATCAGCAATTTTGTATGCTTCAACCGCGTGTTGGAAAGAAGCAATTTGATAATTAAATTCTTTCATTACATCCATCATGGTGCCCATATCATCAGCACGATAACAATGCATGTGAACTAAAATATCACCACGTAGCACGCCTGCTAAAGTATCTAAGTTTAAATCTCGTTTTGGTGCTTTAGCATCTTTACCAGCATCATAATCTGCCTTGTACTTATCCCATGAACGTTGGTAGTTTTGCGCATCCGCCCATGCTTGACGGTAGCCAGCAACATTACCCATGCGGGTCATAGGCCCACCTTTTTTGCCATACACACGTTTTGGATTCTCACCACACGCCATTTTCAAACCGTAAGGAGCTTCTGGGAACTTCATATCTTGAATAACGCGGTTAGGTAAATTTTTCACCGTCACCCCACGGCCACCAATTAAATTACCTGAGCCCGGTAGAATTTGCATTGAAGTTACACCCCCAGCTAAAGCACGACGGAAACCAGGATCTTGTACTAAAATTGAATGTTCAGCCCAAACCGCAGCAGTTACCGGCTTAACCATTTCATTGCCATCGGCATGAGAGCCAGTATCTGGCGTCGCGTATACACCTAAATGACTGTGCACATCAATAATGCCAGGAGTGATCCATTTACCTTTTCCATCAATAACATTGGCATCATCCGCAGGTGCTTTGATGTTATTACCAATGGCTTTAATTTTACCGTTTTCTAATAGCACGGAAGTGTTTTCTAATAAGCCACCAAGTCCATCATAGATATTTACATTGGTGATCATGGTAGGAACACTTGGGAGTGCCTTATAGGTACTTGGGAATGGGTCTTTATTAATTTCTACAAATGGTGCCTGAGCTTTTTTCGCATCTTCGCTACCACAACCAATTAAGGCAGTAGCCGCGACTAAGCTAAAACCAGTTAACAGGGCTTTATTTAGTGTTTTCATAGCTTCACTTTTTTATTTATAAATTCTCGCATTTACTCTAGCAGTGGATGCCATTAATGTCATGGTAACTTATCGTAAATATTTGATTAACCAGCTTAACAATATTCCTAAAAATCGTTAATTATTAGAAATATATAGACATAGTCATTGAAGATACAGATTTTAGAACACTTTTACTGACGACGAGTATAGGTACCATCAAAGAGAGTCACCCAAGTAATTCCTGCATCAATACTTTGTTGCCAATGTTGTCTAACTTTATTATTTTCCAACAAGCTCCAAGTTATCATTTGAAATAACTCTTTGCCTTTATCATCAACGATAGAGCCCTTTAATATCATAGAATTATCGATAAATTCACCATTAAGTTGTAATAATAAACCACTATTATCTGTCCATGATTGATGCCACTTTTTCTGCTGTTTATCATAAATATTTAAACTTTTACCTTGAAAGCCCGACGGTGCATTATATTCTTCTAGAAGAACACAACCTCCTAATATTTTAGTAATTTTACTTTCACTTACCTGATTATTTTCTGGATTTGTGACTTGCCATTGACCTAGCCAAAAATCAAATTGCTGATATTCTGCTTCATCACAACTCCCTTTCGCTTGTAAATTAGCACTGGTAAATAGCAGGCTAAATAAAAGAATAATTGTCGTTTTCATATTGTTTCCTTCCAGTTTCATATTATTGAGCCTAAGCTTGATTGTTAAATAATTCAAATTAGCCACACATACAGGTATAATACTGGCAAACAAATACTCGTATAAGATTATGAAATATAAGGATCTACGCGATTTTATTGCTCAATTAGAAAAAATTGGCCAGTTAAAACGTATAAAACAACCTATCTCAACTGATTTAGCAATGACCGAAATTAGCGATCGCACACTACGCGCTGAAGGTCCGGCATTGTTATTTGAAAACCCAATTGGTTACGACATGCCAGTGCTTACTAATTTATTTGGTACGCCTGAGCGTGTTGCTTTAGCAATGGGACAGAAAGATGTTAGCGAGCTTCGCGATGTAGGCAAACTTTTAGCTATGCTAAAAGAGCCAGAGCCACCTAAAGGCTTTAAAGATGCCTTTGATAAGCTGCCGGTATTTAAACAAGTGTTAAATATGCCGACAAAGCGTCTGAAAAAGGCGCCTTGTCAGGATATTGTTATCACTGGTGAAGATGTTGATTTGACTAAATTGCCAATTCAAACATGTTGGCCTGGTGATGCTGCGCCACTTATAACTTGGGGCTTAACCATAACTCGAGGCCCTGAAAAAGAGCGTCAAAATTTAGGCATCTATCGCCAGCAATTACTTGGCCCTAACAAAATTATTATGCGTTGGTTATCACACCGTGGTGGCGCACTTGATTTTCAAGACTTTAAAAAGAAATTTCCAGGTGAAAAATATCCTGTTTCGGTAGCTTTAGGTGCTGATCCAGCAACAACACTTGGCGCGGTAACCCCTATTCCTGATTCTTTGTCTGAATATGCTTTTGCTGGTTTGTTACGTGGTAGCAAAACAGAAGTAGTTAGAAGTATCAGTAACGATCTAGAAGTACCTGCAACAGCTGAAATTATTCTTGAAGGTTATTTAGATCCTGATGAAATGGCGCCTGAAGGTCCTTATGGTGATCATACTGGTTATTACAATGAAGTAGATAACTTCCCGGTAATGACTGTTACTCATATAACTCATCGAAAAGACCCTGTATATCACAGTACTTATACAGGCCGTCCACCTGATGAACCAGCTATTTTAGGCGTTGCCTTGAATGAAGTATTTGTTCCTATTATTCAAAAACAGTTTCCTGAGATAGTCGACTTTTATCTCCCCCCAGAAGGTTGTTCTTACCGTATGGCTGTTGTGACTATGAAGAAGCAATATCCTGGTCATGCAAAACGGGTAATGATGGGTGTATGGTCATTCTTGCGACAGTTTATGTACACTAAATTTGTCATTGTTTGTGATGACGATGTAAATGCTCGTGATTGGAAAGATGTTATCTGGGCCATGACCACAAGAATGGATCCTGCTCGAGATACTGTATTAATTGAGAATACACCAATAGATTACCTAGATTTTGCCTCGCCAGTATCAGGCCTAGGTTCAAAAATGGGTATGGATGCTACGAACAAGTGGCCTGGTGAAACTAACCGAGAATGGGGTGAGCCAATTACCATGACCGATGAAATTAAACAGCATGTGGACGATATTTGGGACGAGTTAAATATTTTTGAACAACCGTCAAATACAAACGAACCACAAAATTAATAGATAATTAAAGATATACACAATGAAAACCATTAATTGCCAAGTGCAATCATTAACCCCGTTAACTGACAACGTTTTTCAAGTATTGTTAAAACCACAACAAAGCGTTAGTTTTTCTGCCGGTCAATACCTAAATTTTGTAATGAGTGATGATGATAAACGTCCATTTTCAATTGCTTCGAGCCCTGATAGTGATTTACTAGAATTACAAATTGGTGCTTTTGCTGCCGACAGTTGGGCGATGCAAGTTATTGAACATATACGGAACAACAAAAACGTAACTATTGAAATGCCTGGCGGGCATGCACAACTACGCACAGAAAGTTTGCGTCCTATTATTCTATTAGCAGGGGGAACCGGATTTTCATACATAAAATCTATTCTTAGTGACTTAGTTAGTCGCAAAGCTCAGCAACCAGTGTTGGTTTATTGGGGGCTAAGAGATCCAAGTGCGTGTTATCAAATAGATGCCACACAAGCATTGGTGGATCAGTTAGCTCATGGTCAATTCATGCCCGTGGTTGAAACCCCTGATGATACTTGGCAAGGTCGTGTTGGTAAAGTTCATGAGCCTTTACTACATGATGTGATTAGTCTTGAGCCATACGACATTTATATGGCTGGCCGCTTTGATATGGTAGGATTTTTACGGAATGAATTTATAGAGCACGGTGGCATTAAAGAACATATGTATGCCGATGCTTTTGCGTTTATTTAACCTCATCTAGAGAAGGCTTATTAGGTATGAGATTGAATCATCTGTTCAATCTCAACTTGAGCTAATGGTTTAGAGTAATAAAAACCTTGTCCTGACTGGCAGCCCATCTCAGTTAACACATTAACTTCACTTTCATGCTCAATTCCTTCTGCAACTACAGACATACCTAAGTGTTCAGCCATATCAATAATTGTTTTTATCATCACAGCTTGTTTTTTATCTTCGCGCATATTACTGATAAATGAGCTGTCTATTTTTAATGTATCAAAAGGAAATTTATACAAATAACTTAATGATGAATAACCGGTGCCAAAATCATCAAGTAACAATTTTACTCCAAGATTTTTCAGTTGATTCATGTTTTCATTAACCAGATCACCATTTTCAAGTAATGCTCTTTCGGTTAACTCTAAGCGCAATGAATCTCTCGGAATTTGATATTTTGAAATTATCCTACTTATATGGCCAGTTAAATCACTATTGATAAAATGACCACTAAATAAGTTACAAGTGATAAATAATTTTTCATCTTTAAACTTTTCCTGCCAATGCCTGAGAATTTTTGCGGATTGGTCTATGATTTCTATATCAATATTATGAATTAAACCAGTCTCTTCAGCTTTGGCTATAAATTCATTAGGATAAGTTAATCCTCGTTCATCTGATTGCCAACGAGCCAATGCTTCAAAGCCAACTATTTTATTTTGGTTTAAATTATAAATTGGTTGAAAATAAGGAATAAATTCCTTACGTTTAATCGCTGATTTAATATCTAATTCTAATTTTATCGAGGCCAAAAGCTCATGGTGCATATTACTATTAAATAATTCATAGCGACCTTTGCCAAACTCTTTTGCCTTATACATTGCGGTATCAGCATCACGTAGCATATCTTCTGCATTGTTATAGTGTTGATTACTAGCAACTATACCAATACTTGCACCTATATTAATCATGCTTTCATTTATATATATATGCTGTGACAGAGTATCAATAATTTCATCAGACACTCTAATGGCAACATTTATGTTAGGGATTTCGTCTAAAAATACGACAAACTCATCGCCCCCCAAACGCGCTAAAATATCATTGCTGCGAATCAATTTTTTTATTTTATTTGCTACATTCTTTAATAGTTTATCGCCCGCTTGATGACCTAAAGAATCATTAACCGTTTTAAAGCGGTCAAGATCTATAAATAATAAAGCAAATTTGCAATTTTTTTGTACATTCACACTGGCAATTTTTTTCTCTAGGATTTCATTGAAGTATGAACGATTGGGTAGTTCGGTTAGGCTGTCATGGTTCGCAGAATACTGTAATTGTTGTTCCGCAAGTTGTCTTTGGCTGATTTCTTCAACAAGTTCTTCGGTACGCTGCTTGACCTTAACTTCTAATTCGTCCCGAGATTGTTGTTGTAATATTGCTAATTCTCGTTGAAATAACGCAATTGATACATGTTGAGAAACAAAATTCAAAAAATCGGCATCTTTTTTGCTATAACTAATTGTTTGAGAATAACTTTGTACGACCATAGCGCCGATAACATCACCTTGTTTATAAAGCGGTACTCCTAGCCAAGACTGGGCTTCACCTGACTTTAAATCGACAGTCTTAGTACTAGTCAATTCAATGATATTTTGCCTTGATAATAATTGTGGTTGGCCACTATTAATTAAATATTCGGTGAAACCTTTACCGAAGGGTCTGGAACTAAACTGATTTTCATTTTCTTTTTTTGCCGAATCAGCATAATATACAAAGTTCAAGCTCTCTCTCTTTTCAGATACCCTAGCAATATAAAAATTGTCTGCGAACAGATATTTTCCAATTACATTGTGAACTTCTTTATAGAATGTTTCTAAATCTATATTGGCCTGACTTAAGTCTGATATTTTATACAATGACTGTTTAGCGGCTTCTGTTTTTTTAATTTCGACAATTTTTTCTTCTAACTCTCGAGTGCGATTATTTACGTCATACTGTAACTGTTCTTTATATTCAAACCGTGAAAGTGCAGAAATTATATGCTGTCCAGTAATAGACATAATCTCTTTATCAATGGCTTTATATCTCACATCATTATTATAACTTTGAATAACCATCAGCCCGACAATAATATTGTTTTTAATTAACGGGACCCCTAGCCAATCAACAGCCATATTGCCGCGCTCTTGAATAATGCCTTTGGCTAGCAAGCGCTCAAACTTTTTGGCCTGCATTAAAAGAGGCCGGCCTCTTGTGAGAACCAGCCTAGAAAGAGAGTCAGTTAAGTGACTCTGTGGTATTTGATAGTTTGTTAGAGTATCTTTTTCATCAATATGATAACTAAAATCTAGCGTTTGATTTTTGTCGTTGGTGAATGCAATAAAAAAATTTCGAGCATCAATAAAAGTATTAACTATTTGGTGAACTTGTTGATAAAAATGCTCGATACTCCCGCTGGTAAAAGTCGATTCGGATAATTTATAAAGAGCATTTTGTAAAACTTTTAAGTCGGTATGTTCTTTTTTAAGAACGTCTAACTGATATTGAAGTTTAGTTTTCATAATAAATTTAATCTTGTAATGGCGTTTTAAAATTGTTTTTTGCAGCCATTCAACATCGCCATACTAGCGGAGATTAAACTCTACATGTAATTTTTATCACAAAAATTTAATGGGCACTATTATTTCCCCAACCCCGTTACATTTCCGTTACGCATTAATTACACTTCAATTAAAATAATTCTAATTCTGGGATATTCCTTCATTCCCATTGAGTAAAAAAGGAGCAAATTTGCTCCTTTTCATTTCTAATGACACATTTTAAAGAATTAGGTTTCTTGTTTTATAGTCCACAAATAGTCTTCATGAGAACCACAGATACTACTGAATTCTTCACCTATTTTTTTGTCGCCTTCCATAAACAATTTGTTAAGTATTGCGGCTCGCGCTTTCAATAAATCATCATAATTTTCAGCACTCATTGTCGCTAATTTTCGGTATTTTCCGCCAACTACATGAGCAAGCCAGCCCCACGAAGTTAACTGACCTTTGCCAACAAATTCGTTGTATACCGGTGCAAATACAGTTTTTACAATTTCATCGGCTCGGTCTTCCGTAGTAAAATCGCACTCCATATAAACCGACATACTTGCTTTACCTCTTGGCGAATTGTCAGTAGCAGGTTTTGAGCCTGCAACAAATTGCCAAATATAATCGACATGGCTGGTGCAACCTGTAGCAATAGCATCGGCACCTTTTCCTAGCGCTTTATCAAGCTTTTCGCCCATCTTTTCTTGGGCACTAAGTAAACCAGTAACGCTTGGCGCTGCATGATAAAGAATTCGTCGCCATTCCCCACCAGTTTGGTGAGCTAGCCAACCCCATCCAGTAATGGTGCCATCTTTTACGGCAGCATCATAAACCGGTGCATAAGCTGTTTTGATCAGTTCATCAGCCGCATCTTCTTTATCTGGTTCACACATAAAGTAAGTGGCATAACTATACATTTCGGGTTCTTTGGGTTCGGCAGATAATGCCGCAAACGGTAGTAATAGAGATATTGCAAAACTCATAAGAGTCTTAAACTGTTTCATATTATTATTTCCTTATCCCTTAAAGGGAAAATACCGATGTTGCAAAGGTTTTTGCACATTGGTCAAATATCAGCTAAAGCATAGTGCATGATGAAGATCTTTTTAGGTTAAATAATTATAAAAATCATTTTTTATATACTCTGCAGAAATATATAAATTCTGTAAGCAATTAAAAACATTATCTTTATCTTTTTCACTGAGACACCTATAGTTAACCAGGTTAAAAAAACAACAATAAGAGGGTTCTATGATATCCATTAAACAGCTTACAGCTTGGCTACTACTAGCCAGCACGAGTTTTGCAGCAACAAGCACGGAATTGATGACTCCAACAGCACTTCCAGAGGCACAGTATCCAAATATTTTAACCGGTAAGTACAACGATAAAATTACCAAGCCGCAACAATTTTTGGGCTTTGACGTTGGTCAAAAAACTGCAACTGCAGAGCAAATTGATGCCTTAGTAAACATTTGGGCTAAGGAAAGTGAGCGCGCCAATATTATTGAATATGCCAGAACTTATGAAGGCCGTCCCCTACATTACTTAATTATTTCTAGCAAAGATAATGTTGCAAATATCGATGCTATTAAAGGCAATATAGATAAACTAAGCACACCTGATGATTTATCAAAGAAACAGATTACAGAGCTAATTAAAGACACTCCTGCAACTGCATGGATGGCATATTCAATCCATGGTAATGAATCTTCTGGCGCTGATTCATCCCTAGCGCTAATTTATCATTTAATCGCTAGCGAAGGTGAGGATGTAAGTGAACTTTTAAATAATGTTGTGGTACTGGTTGATCCAATGATGAACCCAGATGGTAGAGCCAGATTTACCAAACAACTGCAACAAAATCGCAGTGCTACACCAAATTTTGATACTCAATCATTATTGCATTCAGGTGTATGGCCATTTGGTCGAACCAATCATTATCATTTTGATTTAAACCGTGACTTTTATTATGCGGTTAATCCAGAGTCGCGAGGGCGAATCAAAGCTATCAATCAGTGGTATCCTCTACTGATGATTGATGGTCATGAAATGGGCGCTTTAGATACTTTTTTATTTGGTCCTCCACGAGAGCCCGTAAATGAGCACATTGCCCCTAGCATTAATCAATGGAGTAAAGTTTTTGCCAGTGAACAAGCTAGCGCATTTGATAAAAAGTCTTGGCCTTATTATACCGGCGAATGGTTTGAAAATTTATACCCTGGTTATTCTAATTATTCTGAATATAAGGGCTCAATCCATATTCTCTATGAACAGGCACGTACTGCTGAAGATGGCGTAAGGCTTGAAAATGGACAAATCCGCAGTTATAAAAAATCGGTACATCATCAATTTTATAGCTCGATGACAAATTTAACTACCCTGAGCAATCACCGGATAAAAATTTTTACCGACTTTGTTAAAAACAGAAAGCATCATGTAGCAAAATCTAGCATCTATGCTAATAAAAGTTTTGTGATTTTACCTACTAAAAATCAATCTCGATTAAATAAATTTTTAGATTTAATGGATTTACAAGACATTGAATACTACACCAACAACAATGAAATAAAGGTGCGTAATACCACCAATCAGCTCGGACAAAAATTAAATAGCAGCACCATTCCTGCAGGCTCAGTTATCATTCCAAATCGACAATACGATGCACCACTCATAGCGGCGATTTTAGAGTTTGACGCAAAGATTAAAGATGAAGTTTTACTTGAGGAAAGACAGAAAACTCTGCGTGATGGTAGTTCGGTAATGTACGATGCTACAGCTTGGAACCTTACAATGTTATATGGTTTAGATGCCTTAGAAGTGAATCAACATTTACAAAAGGGTTTATCTAAGCTAATCCGTAATGACAATTCATCTACCAACACTATGGAAAATTCCATCGCTTATATCGTTGATGGCGCTAATGATGCTTCAGTCGGTTACGCCGCACGTTTATTAGAACGAGGCATACAAGTAAGAGCATTAGACCGCAAAGGCTTGTTTAATGGTATAGAATTCAGTCGCGGCTCTATCGTAGTTACTCTGCATGACAATAAAAATACAGCTCAGCTATTAAGCATTATTGAGAAGGCAGCTGAAAATACCGGCGCACAAGTGCAAGCAATCAACCAAGGCTTAGGTGATGCAGACTTGCCTGATATTGGTGGCGAGCATTTTAAATTATTAAAGCGCCCACAAATAGCCATGCTTACTCAAAATGGAATTAGCCCTTATGATTATGGTCATATTTGGCACATGCTAGATACAGAGCTAGGCGTTCGTCACTCTCATTTAAGTCAAGAGTTGTTCGACTCTATGGATTTACGCTCTTATAACGTTTTGATAATTCCAGGCCGCTGGTACGGAGAATTAAGTGCTGGAAATATTAGTGCCGTTGATACTTGGGTTGAAGCTGGTGGCACACTAATTGTGACTAGTAATTCAACGGTGCAACTCGCGAAAGCTAAAGGTTTCACCAGTACAACATTGCTGGGCGATTCGTTCGAAAATATGCAAGATTATAATATTGCACTCTACAAAGAATGGCTTGCAACACAAAAGAGTATCTCTAACCAAGAGATACTGGCTAGTCATACTGTAGCAGATACTATTTGGTACCCTTGGCAAAACCTTGAAGAATTAAAACCAATGAATAAAGAGCAATTAACCCGCTGGGATGCTTGGACGTCGCAATTTATGCCTTCAGGTGCACTAGTTGGTACACGCACAGACCAAAAAAGTTGGCTCACTTATGGCGTGAATGAAGTATTACCGGTGTTAATTGATAACTCGCCACAATTAATGAGTAAAAGCCCTGCTAGTGCTGTAGTTCGTTATGGGGTACTTGTAGATAACCCGAAAGCAAAAGAACGCTTGATTGGTTGGTCTACTATTCCAGAGGGTAAAGATTTATACCTACGAATGAGTGGTTTGGTTTGGCCTGAAGCTGCTCAACGAATTAGTAATTCAGCTTATTTGACCCGAGACAGAAAGGGTAACGGGCAAGTGATTATGTTTGCCAATTCGCCAAACTTTAGAGGTGCCACCAAGGGGACGGCTAGATTGTTACTAAACGCCATCGTTTATGGCCCAGGGCTTGGCACTAACCAAACGATAAATCTGTAAACATAGAATTGGCAGTTTTATTAAATGAAGTACAATGACGTTAGCCAAGATGAGTGATTATCTTGGCTAACATCGAATATAAACTGGAGTTAGGTCGGCGCAGATGTAAAGAAGAAAACGTGGCAGTTCATTTGTTTTGCTTGTGCAATAAACGCGTGGCTTTGAGATGTTTTGACCGAATTAAGATAACAGACTCGCTTCCCTTGTTTTAATAATGACATTGCTTGCGCAATATTATCTTCGCTAGTTACAGCTTTAGGTGCATCCCGCCGACATAAATCTATTATTACGCTATCAACTTCAGCATCGTGCAAAATATTATCTGCTTTTTGCATATTTCTTACAGCCCCTAATGTAAGCAAGTCCGGGTGCCTAGGAGTATCAATGATCAACAACTCAGCCTGATTACTAGCAACATCCTTACTATTGGCAAGTTGTGTATTAAATGCAACTTCAAGATCTTCGCCTTGCTCAATACCGGTTTTAGTAAAAAACGATTCCCAGAATAAACGACGATTGGAGAAGTTAGTAAAGTGATCCTTTACAACCTGTCGTTTTTGTCCTGCAAAACTTGCTAACTTACCTAATGATTGTGGAATAAGTGTTTCAAGTTTTTCTCGCCAATAGCGCAGTAAAACCGGAGATTGACCCGAGCTGATCATGGCAAATACCATAGGTGAACGATCAATAATTGCCGGAGTAATAAAGTGACACAAGTCAGCATTATCGACCACATTGGCCAATACGCCCTGCTCCGTAGCATCCTTGTTTACTTGTTCATTTAAGCTGCGGTTCTCAGTGGCAACAAAGACCAACTGCTTATCTGCAAGTTGTGATTTCTCGTATACATCATTGATGTAGCATATTTTATTACCATCAATTAATGCTTGAACGTTTGCCGATACTTTAGGTGACACTACGGTAACCTTGGCTGGACTCTTCAGTAATAAAGCAATTTTTGCACTGGCAATTTCACCGCCACCAACAACCAACACATTGATCTTTTTAGCATCAAGAAAAATTGGAAAGTAATTCATTTTATCTCCACAGGAAATACTTGCTTAACATTACCTTTCGGTAATTAATGGCTAGTACCACGCTCATAGTGCGTTTTATTATAAACGTTATATTTTCCAGAAGGTTTCTTCATAGGTAAACGTTTAATTTCTTCTAAGGTATTAGCATCATACACAATTACTGCGCCATCGTTATCCCAAATGCTCAATAAAACGTATTTCCCATCTTTGGTGAACTCTACATGAGCCGCGGTTTTTCCGGGTGATGGAGCCAAGGTTTTAACTATTTCCAGAGTATCTTTTTTAATGATGTGAACTTTTTCTTTGTTCGGGCCAAAAAACACATCAACCCAAGCATAAGGCGATTTACTGTGGCTGCGCATAAAGAACCCCGGACCTTCGGTTTTAATTTCTTTAATCACTTGCCAGTTATCCATATCGATAACAGTAACTCGGCCATCTTTGATGTTTGGTGAAGCAAATACTTGCTTACCTTGATAATCCCAAGTAATCCCAGAACCTAAATGCGGCATACCGGCCATTTCAATGGTGGCGACCTTCTTTCTTGCATCCAAGTTAATTACTTGTCCATTTTGACTGTCACGTGAGGCACCAATTAAGTTGATGTATTCTGGATCGAAGAAGAAATCATCTAGATAGTCTTCAGTGGTGATGCGGCGAATTGGAAATTGCTCCTCACTTTTCCAATTTTCAACTTTGCCTTCTCCACCATCCTTTCGGTAATCGTGTGCCCAGCCTTTATAAACCTCAACACCACCTTCATCAGAATAAGGAATTTCCCATACTTCTTTCACGTCTTTCAAAGCAACAATAAAGCTTGTTCTTGGTGGTGCATTATAAACGGCGCTAACACGAGAAGATTTACCATCTTTATCAGCTGTTGCTACGACTTTAATTGGCGTTAAGTTTTCAGTATCTAAAATCACAATATTATGTGGTAAATAATTACCAACAATTGCATATTTGCCATCGGAAGATACAGCTAAATTTCGAGTGTTAATACCAGCCCTAATTTCAGCAACTGTTTTCATATTATAAATATCGTACTTGCTGATCCAACCATCGCGAGAGGCAAAATAAACAAAACGGCCGTCAGGTGAATACTTAGGTCCACCATGTAAAGCAAAACGAGTTTTGAAACGGGTGATAGGTTCAAAGGTATCACCATTAAGCAAGGTGGCAGAATGATCGCCAAGCTCCACCACAATAAACAAATTCATTAAATCGGCATCAAACTGCGGTTCATTGGGTAATTTATTTTGGTCAAAATGTTGTACATGTGAAGCATTAATATCTGCCAAGCTCCATTTTGGTACAGTTTTCGCTGGCGTGTAAATATAATCAACTAACTGGCTAATATTCTCTTTAGTTAATGTTTTTTCAAAAGCCGGCATTTGAGTAGCAACTCGACCTTTACTAATAACAGTACTGGCTTTATTTTTACGTAATCGCGACAGGTTTTCAGGGAATAATGCTGGCCCCATGCTGCCTGTACGATTTAAACCATGACAGCTTTGACAATGTTGTTGATACAATTGCTCAGCTGTTGGTTTTTCTTCAGCAAAAGCACTTTGACTTAGCAATAAACCGCTAGTAGTTACTAGCAAGTAAAAAAAAGAGAATATTTTATTCATTAGTATTTCCTACCCAACTGATAACTCAGGTATTTGCCTTAACGCTTCAACTTCAGTTTCAGCTTGAAAATAGCCAGCGCCAGCAACATGTCTTGGGTCAAGTTGGTCGATGACCTGACCAACAACGATAAGTGCTGGTGGCTTAATATCATTATCAATCACCATTTGCTCAAGCGAACCTAAGGTTCCTCTGAACACTTGCTGATCAATTCTTGTGCCTTGTCTGATGATTGCCGCTGGAGTACTTGCAGCTCTACCATGTTCAATCAGTTTTGCTGAAATCATTTTTACCGCACTGATGCCCATATAAAACACCACAGTTTGATTGTCATTATTCAAACTTTGCCAAGGCAGTACTAACTGACCATCATTTTGTAGATGCCCCGTTACAAAAGTACAGCACTGAGAAACGCCACGGTGCGTTAAAGGTATGCCCGCATAGGTTGTAGCTGCTGAAGCGGCGGTAATACCAGATAACACGTGGCAATTGACGCCATGATTTAAAAGGTGTTCAGCTTCTTCACTACCACGTCCAAAAATAAACGGATCACCACCCTTTAGGCGCAAAACACGCTTATTCTGCTGAGCATAACTCACTAATACCTCATTGATATCGCCTTGTGGAACACAATGCTTTGCCTGTTTTTTACCAACATAAAAACGTTCACAATCGACAGGTAAAAGAGCCATAATTTCATCACTAACTAAACGGTCATAAACAACCACTTCGGCTTGAGCAATAAAGCGTACGGCTTTCACTGTTAGTAATTCAGGGTCGCCTGGCCCAGCACCTACTAATGCAACTTCACCTTTGGCAAAGTTAGTTCGTTTAGCGATCTTATTAAGAAGGAAATCTAGCATAATAAACTCTCTTTATTTTTTATATATGGGTAACTGCAATTGCTTCATTTGCAACTGTAGAAAAGCCAATTTCTTCATCGGTTAAGTAGCAACCTGGATCTTCAGCCCATGCATCTCCAGATTGCGCAAACGCTCTGGTACGGGTATTACCACCACAAATATTTAAATATTCACATTTTGCACATCGACCTTTTACCGGTCTTGGACTTTGTCTAAAACCAAGCATTAACGGGTCTTGAGTATTTTTCCAAACATCTGAAAACTTTTCAGTTTTTACGTTGCCAATAGGATGATTCCACCAGTAGGTGTCAGGGTGTATAACACCGGTATTATCAATATTTGCTACGTTAACACCACTGGCATTACCGCCCCAATTTATTAATCGGCTCTTTAGATTGGCAACACGCTGTGGATATTGCTCACCAAATTGTTTTTCAGCCCATTTTAATAAAAATGGCCCGTCTGCATCGTTATTGCCAGTGACAAAATCACTTTCAATGCCTTGTTCTAAATGTGACCATGCGCGTTCAAACAACTGTTCCATTGCACCTTTGGTCATAGCAAACATTGCATCATTTTCAGCACTGCGTTTACCTCGACCAGAGTAATTTAAATGTGATAAGTAAAATTTATCAATTTTGTGCAGTTCCATTAAATCGAGAATAGCCGGCAAATCATTGTAATTGTCTTGAGTTAGGCATAAACGCATACCCACTTTTATTCCCGCTTCTTTACATAGTTTTAATGCTTTCATTGAAGTTTTGAAACTGCCCTTTTGACGACGAAAATCGTCATGGAACTCTTCTAATCCATCAATACTAATACCAACATACTGATAATCAGCAGCTTTAATTTTCTCAATATTTTCTTCGTTAATTAGCGTGCCGTTAGTTGATAAAGCAACATAAAAACCTTTTGCTTTTGCATAAGCAGTAATTTCATAAATATCAGGGCGTAGCAATGGCTCGCCACCAGATAAAATTAACACTGGTACTTGCGCAACTTTTAAATCATCGATGGTTGCTTTAATTTGTTCAGTATTAAGTTCATCTTTAAAATCAATATCAAGCGACGTTGAATAACAATGCTTACATTGTAAATTACAACGGCGAATTAAATTCCAAATAACCACCGGGCCGGGCATTTTTGCTGCTTTACCAACTGGTAAATCATCATGCAAAGTTTTCAATAATTGTGAAATTCTGAACATTTGCTAATCCTTATTTGCTTGTAGGCGTAAACCAGTTTTTTTCAATATTTTGCTACTGGTTAACATGTCATTTGATTTATGTTCACTAGTCTGCAACACATCCTTTAACAATTGTTTGATCTGCGTTCTATATTCGCTAATTTGTTGCTCATTTTTACCGTGGATCATGGCAAATAAATTGTAATTCCACTCAGGCAAACATCTAGGACGTTGATAACAATGACTAACAAAAGGTAACCTGCCGATTAAGGCGCCATATTCCTTAACAACATCATCTTGAACATCCCAAACGGTCATACCATTAAAGGTGTAGCCGGCTCGATAATGATTTGGTACGGCAGCAATTCGTCTAATCACTCCCCTTTCTAATAAGTCTTCGCTCATTGCCAAAATTTCAGCCACACTTAACTTTAATTTTTCAGCCAAGTGATCATAAGGTCGACTTACAATTGGCAAACCTTTTTGTGTTAACAAAATAAACTCGCGTTCTATGGAGGTTAACGGAGCATTTTTTCGTTCTCTAGACTGGTAAGTAGAGTCCAACATAAAACTCCTCCTCTTTTGGAAAATCATAAACAGGGAGTGAACTTTGTTGTTCAATGTCTTTGATCACTGATTGAATTTCTTGTTGAGATTCACAGGCAACAACAAACCACATATTTAATCGATGTTGGCGCTTATAGTTATGGGCAACTTCGCTAAATGCATTTACAATTTCAGTTACTTCATCAAAGCGTTCTTCTGGTACTTGCATTGCTGAAAGAGTAAATGCACCGCCTAGGCTCGCGGCGTCATACATAGGGCCAAAACGACTTAACAAACCATCGTCAAGCATGTGCTGTAATTTATTAATAACTTCATCTTCTGAGCAATCTAGTTCACTGGCAATATCGGCAAATGGCTGTTCGCTCACCGGTATGCCTCGTTGAGTTCGATTCAATATTCTTTTATCTAATGCATCCATAAATTAATTTCCTGATGCCGAGGCTTGGCTATATTTGCCACCTCTTTGTTTATAGGCTTTATTGCTAAATAAAATCTTTTTCTCAATACCAGCCAAATCACCGTGCTGACACATATCATCTAACTGCTTGATCACTTGCGCTCTATCTTTGCCGTGAATCATGCAAAATAAATTGTAATTCCATTCAGGCAACACTCGCGGACGGCGATAACAAAGCGTAACTACTTTTTGTTTTGCCAATATTGCTGCAACGTCTTCGACGCATTCATCATCAACATTCCATACCACCATGGCATTAGCTACATAGCCCAGTTTTCGGTGCCGTATTACTAAACCAAAACGACGGATTACACCTTGCTTTTGCCAGTGATTAATTGTCGAAGTAACTTGCTCTTCGCTGGCATCTATTTGCTCAGCAATAGCTAAATATGGCTGAGCAACCAAAGGTAGCCCTTGCTCAATAGCAGCAAACAATTTCAGTTCCTGTTCAGGAAGTAACTGAAGGGATTCTTTATGGTTAAATTGTATGTGATGAGCCGGCATCATCGTGCTCCTGTGCTTTCAGTAAACTCAATATTAAAACCAAGATCGATATGATATGCCTGCTCCATTGGCAGTATTAATGGTTTAAAACCCGTTTCTCGGTGAATATGAGTTAGACATTGTTTCAAAGCATCCTCATTCGCAGCCGTTGCCACAAACCAAAGATTGTAACTATGCTCTCGGGCATAGTTGTGATTTACCTGAGTAAACTGATTTACCAGCTTGGCAATTTCGTCTATTTGATCTTCAGGCACAGCTAAAGCAGCTAATGTGCTGGCGCCGGCTTGTTGGTGATTGAATACAGGCCCTAAACGAGACAATACTTGCAGCTCTTGCAGCTCTTGGAAGCACTCTAACACTTCATCTTCGGTACTATTGAAACGATTAGCTAACTCCAAAAAGGGGCGATGAGATAATGGAAAACCTTTTTGATAAGCATTAATTATTTTCTGACTTAATTTGCTTAAAGTGACATTGCAATCATTCATCTTTACAGACCTATTTGGTGAGCTCTGTTAGTGAAGAAAATACCACTTGGACTTTTAGCAGGTAGTTTTTTCAGTAACTCAAAGCTTTGGCTATTATAAATTTGAATTTCATTGTTATCACGCACCGACATCCATACATCTTCGCCACGTGGGGTAAATTCCATATGTAGAACACCTGGACCTGGCGTTAACGTTTTGATCAATTTTTGATTTTTAGTATCGATGATTTGAATAGTATCGTTTAAAGGGAAGGCAAAATTAATCCAAACTTGTCTATTGTCAGGTTGGGCCATAACAAAGACTGGCTGACCATGCACATCAATAGCACCAACCTGTTGCCAGGTTTGCGTATCTATGATCAAAACTTGATGCAGACCAACCGCAGGTACATAGGCAAAATTTCCAGCCATGGCCCAACCTTCTAGGTGTGGCATTTTATAAACTGGCAATTTTTTTTCGCCTTTACCATAGCCATCAAGAATACGTTTAACACCTTGCTCTGGCGACCATAAATCAAGTAATGCCATACCATCTTCACCAAACAAGCCAGCAATGTAGTAACGTCCATCTGGACTTATCAATGCGTCATAAGGGTTAAGACCAATATCAGTATATTTAGTTAGTTCTATTTCAGCTTTAGAAAGGTCTGCAATCCAAATTTCATGGCTATCAAATAAGCTAAATACAAATTTTTGTCCTGGAGCATCAACTAAACCAACCACTTTTGAGCGTTTAATTGACCCGTCTTTATTTCTTGGATGATTCATCAGTTCAGTTGCAGGTATGTCGGCCACCAGCTCTAGCGTATCGCTAGCAAAGATTTTCACACCACCTGGAGAGTAATTAGATACTGCGACAAACTTGCCATTTTGACTAATCGCGCCGCCAATGCTGTTCCCTGACTGTATAACTCTTTTATCAATTTTGTTTTTCAATAAATCAATTTTGGTTAAACCACCATCACGACCAAATACATAACCAAAACGTTGATCACGAGAATAAACAATAGACGCATGCGATAAATCGCCTAATCCATCAATTTCGGCCAAGCTATCCTTATCACTGTGGTTAACAATTTTAACTTGCCCTGTCGCACGCTCAATGACTAAGCCTAAATCACCAGTAGCCCTTAATCCTGTCTGTGTTGTTGCCGATGACGTGGCACTTTCTTCAGCAGTATCTTGCAGCTGCTGACAGCTCATTATGAATAAAGGTAATAGTAAGCTCAAAAAAAGCTTCGTTCTAGTGTTGGTCATTGTCTAGTCCTTTAATTAGTTGTTCTGCTATCCATTTTGCTTCTTGTTCAGTGAGGATATCTTTCCAAGGCGGCATAGCAGTACCCGGACGGCCTTCCATAATAGTTATGGTAAGAAAGTATTCAGGTTTATTCGTTAAATCATCTGGAAGTAAAGAAGGTCCAAGACCACCTTTTAAGGTCATACCATGGCAAGAGCCACAGTCCTGTTTGACCATATGAATAAGATCTTTTTGACGTTGCAAGCTTAATTCATTGCTCGCGTCAGTAGAATTGTTAGATTTATGTAGAACATTGGGAGATGCTGAAGCTAAATTAAAGCTAACACTTAGGCAAATGCAAGTGATCAAAATAGTGATATATTTCATTGGCAAATCTCAGCGCTTCCATAAAAAGATAACTAAAATTTATCAATAAAAGCCGTTGCATTTATTGTTTAAGATCACATTTTCAACAGAAAGTTACTGTTTTTAACGCCATTGAAACATACGGCCTTAAATTAGGCTGATAATTATTTTTTAACGATTACGATCCCTGTCATTTTAGGGTGGGGTCCACACACATAAGGAAATTCGCCCGCATCTGTAAACACCTGTTCAAAACGGTCTCCAGGGAAAAGATAATCGGGTTCTTCTTGGTAAAACTGCTTAAACCAAACATTATGATACTGCCGTTTTTCGATATTCTTCCAAATAACCTTGTCACCTGGGGCGATGGTGACAGACGCAGGAATAAATTTCTTTTTATAGATTTCAACGACTATATCTTTAGCCATCAAATTAGCACTGAAAACAGCAAGAAAAATCACCAAAGATAACTTAATAAGCGCATTCAACATAATTAACTCTCCTTAATATTAAAAATAGTAGAAGTAAATAAACCTCACAGAACTAAAACGATTAGGCTCTAGCTCTGTAAGGTTTACTAGAAGATCCTGAAATAAATTCAAGACGACTTAAGTCGAATAACTCAGGACGACTAAGCTCGCTTACTGTTTAGTGGCGTTAATTTCCGCTTCACTATTGTCTAGAGCAAGCTTGTAACCAAATGATACATGGTGATATCTGGCACTAGAGTAATCGTCATGAATAGCAAAGCCAAAGTTATAAACTTTACCGGCTTCGATAGAAACATCACCCTCTTTGGTAGAAATAAGCTTACGTTTGATTTCTACTGTCCAAGTACCGTTTTTAAGATTCGCAACAGCTTGAGCCCCTTGGCCGCCATGCATTAATCTTTGTTCAAGAATTTGCCCGTCTTCAATTTTTTTGCTGCCCGACTTATAACGTACTATATCCATAAATTGTTGGGCTTGTTGAAACTCAGCGATCTCGTCTTCACTTTTCAGCTTATCCCAGCCGCCTAATGCTTTACCACGTCGGCCTTTGAGTTCTAACTTAGTGCGTGTTTCTTTAAGGTACTTGGTTACACCCGAATTTAGGTCTAGGCGTTTACCCAACTCACTACTAGCTAAAGCATCTTTCTCTGGAGCAAATGGCATTGAAGAGGCATCGGCATGACACGTTCCCCAACAACCAGCGCGATCAGCAAACTCTACATCGTCAGTTGAGATCATAAACGCCAGTTTCATTTTATTTTCTGGGTCCATTTTTCCGCCTTCAACAAATGGGGCTGGTGTATGGTCGCTATCAGGCCAACTAAATTTCAAGAACAGATTTTCACTGTCATGAGTTGCAGCAATACTAACGTCAATGCTGCCCCGTTTATTTGGAATAACATTTGGCTCTAAGTCTTTTTCACTTTCACCAGAAACAATATTCTGTCCAATATCGGCAATTTCTTCACCATGACATTCAATACAACGATCACCTTTAGTAAAAGCACGTTTACCGCCATGCTTACGACCTAAAACCCATTCGATTGAGGCTGTACCAGGAAAAAACACACTAATGTCGGTTGAGCTAGCTTTTTTCCAGTTAACATTCAAACTATCTGCGGGAGTCGCTTTTGCAGATTTTTTTCCAGCTACTGGTTTACTGCTACTTGCTTGGGCACTTTCTAAAGCCGTTGCTACTGCTTGTTCAATTTGCAATTGTACTTTTTCTTTCTCGGCTTGAGTGTTGGCTTTTTTTTCTGCCGCAATGGCAGCTTCTTTTGCTTCGATACGCGCTAAACCTTCTTTATATTCTTGTGGTACTTCACGAATATAAGCGGCAACAGGAGCCTCTAGCTCTTCCAATTGTTCATCGGTTAATTGATCACGAACATTGTGATGGGCAATGCCTTTATGACAATCGATACACGTTTGCCCAGTTTCAAAGGCATTTAAATGTTGTTTTCGCGCTCTCGGTTTTTGAAACTCTGGATTCATCGACTCAAAATTATGACAATTTCGACATTCTCTTGAATCTGTATCTTTCATCGCTTTCCATACACTTTGTGCGAGTTCAAAGCGATGTTCATTGAATTTTTCTTTAGTATCCAATTTACCAGTTAACCAAGAAAATACTTCTTTCGATGCTTGTATTTTACGTACTACCTTATGAATCCAAGGTCTTGGTACGTGACAATCTGGACAGCCAGCTCTTACGCCAGTTCTGTTGGAGTAATGGATTGAAGGTTTATACTCTTGATAAACATTATCTTCCATTTCATGACAACCGATACAAAATTCGGTTGTGTTAGTAGCTTCCATCGCGGTATTAAAGCCACCCCAAAAAACAATGCCGACAACGAAAAATATCACTGCGCCTGAAATGGTGGTACCTAAGATCAAGCGACGAGACCAAAAACTAGGTTTGTTTAATGTTTGATTTTCCATAACTAACTCGTACTAAATTATACCAATCAGACTAAATAATCAGTCGTTCAACAATCATTTACTCTGATTGGCATTAAGGGAAATGCGCGAGCATAACGATTGTTATACTCGCATTATCAGTATTTAAAAATTTTTACTGATTAGGTTTTGTGGTTCATACGGTTGAATACGTTGAACTTACCTGTTGGCGTAGTTAAGCCTTTGATGCGGTGCTTCTCTTTAAGAGTTTTCGCATCATAAACTACGATTTCACCAGTAGGGTTCTTCGCATCTGTACGGTTCCACACAGATACCCAAACTTCTGTACCATCGGCGTTAAATTCCATATGAAGTGCGGCTTTGCCTTCCTCCTCGGTAACACGAATAGTTTTCACAATTTCATGGGTGTCTTTATCAAACACTTGTACAGATTGTTGGATTTCTGGCTCTGGGTGTTTCAATTGATCGGCCCAAACATACTGTGATGTTTCGTGAGTACGGATAAATGCACCAGCACCATCAGTTTCTACTTCATAACAAAGTTTCCAGGCTTGGTCAGGATGACCAATTGGATCGTTACCCCAAACAGATACAAGTCCAGTACCTAAGTGAGTTGTACCGCCTACTGGACCACACTCTTTGTCAATCCAGTTAGCACCTGGACCAGGATGTGGTAGCGTATCAACTTCAATCATTGATTCTAACTTACGTTCTTTAGTATCAACTACAACCATTTTATTTGACGCGTTCGCTGCGATTTGGAAATAACGACCTGACGGGTCAAAGAAACCATCATGTAAGAATTCAGCAGAGCTCACCATAGTAACCGTTAAGTTATCTAGGTCTTTATAATCAACTTGCCACATTTGCCCGGTTTCTTTTACAGCAACCATAAATGCAGATTGAGTAGGGATAGTGTAGATAGCTGCTACGCGAGCTTCGTTGATAAACTCACCTTTAGTGTTATAGCCACGAGTTGACACAACTTTTAGAGG
This sequence comes from Thalassotalea psychrophila, assembly GCF_031583595.1. Taxonomy (NCBI): domain Bacteria; kingdom Pseudomonadati; phylum Pseudomonadota; class Gammaproteobacteria; order Alteromonadales; family Colwelliaceae; genus Thalassotalea; species Thalassotalea psychrophila. Next base: position 268,005 of record NZ_CP134145.1, on the reverse strand, counting down.
GTTTAATGTTACAGCATCCATGATTACGAAATGTGCAGGCCAGTAACCACCAGCAATAACGTATTTTCCGTCACCAGAAACAGCGATATCACGTGCGTCATATGCCATTTTAGTTTCTGCAACTAACATTTTATCAGGTGTTTGCCATAAATCGATTTTGTTCACTTTACCGTCACGACCAATGGTGTACCAGAAACGACCCACATCTTCAGCATGATCTATTGCGTGGTGCTCAGTACCTTTGATTACATGTACAGCGTAACCAGTATCGATGTGAGTAACGATTTCTTTAGTATCACCGTCAATGATTGCCGCTTTACCTGCATCACGTTCGATAACAACAAAGAAGTTTTTCCAGTTACGACCATGCATTGGTTTTGCCGGGTAATCTTTTGGAGCAACATACTCTTTAGTATGAGAGCGCATTTGCTCTAAAGACATTTCAGGTGGTACTGGTGGAGTCATTTGAATAAAGGTTGCTAAGTTTGAAATCTCTTGCTTTGAAAACAAATCATCAAAGTTATTCATTCCGCCTTCAGTACCTAGCGCAATAATTTTCTCTAAGCGCTTTTGACCTTTTTTTAAGGTGTTTTCAGGTTCTAAATTTTTACCTGTAGCGCCTTTACGTAGTACACCATGACAACCAGCACAACGCTGGAAATATTGTAATTGTGCTTTTTCAAAATCAGCTTCTGATAATGTAGGTTCTTCCGCAGAAACGGCAAAACTTAGGCCACTAACAGCCAGTCCAACAGCAACACTGAGTACTGAAACTCCATATTTTATTGCTTTCATTGATCTCTCTCCCGAGGTTATTTAAAAAAAAATGGTTAAGGCAGAGAATAAAATTAATATTGATTAAATTTACTTTTTAAATAGTCGAGAATCACTTTAAAAAGATTGCATAATCCCAATAATTTGGAACACAAAAACAACTTAATATAGAAGCTAACTTAACTACTTTATACGTTTCCACCTTCTGCAAATAACTATCCTCCAATAGAGAAAGAGATTATTTAACCTAGATCAAACTTTGTTAATGTTTTGAGTTAATTTGCTCTATTTTGTTAATAAACCTGTGTTTTTTGTTTTAAGATGGGTGAAACCACAAACCTAATTTAACCTTATTTATTTTATGGGTATGAACATGACTAATCGATACAAAGCATTAATATACGCCGCCTTAATAGGGCTGATCACAGTGAGCATTTTTCTTGGCTTTTTAATTGGCTTTGATAATAAAATATCTTGGTTGTTAGTTGCCTTATTAATAATTATTCCTTGGATTTATAACAAAAATAAACAAAACAAAATTATAAAATGGAAAGCCGAATATACTGTGGGAGTTAAATCTTTAGATCTTGACCATCAAAAGCTAATCACGTTACTGAACCAATTTAATACCGCATATGATTACGATATGGGCCATGCATTTGAGCACCAAAGTTTGAAAGATTTAATCGCATATACTGAATATCACTTTACTCGTGAAGAACAAATGATGGCTGATAGTAATTATCCTGATTTAGTTGAACACAAACAGCAGCATCAAATCATGATAGATAAAATTAAACAAATAGAGAAAAAATATGAAGACGTTGGGCATGATGCGTTTCAAGAAGTGAGTGAATTTTTAAGTGGTTGGTTAATTAACCATATTAACGGTACTGATAAACAATACACTGAACATTTAAATAGAAATGGTATTAGTTAATAATTGTGCTGCAATAACCCTCCCTTGCGATCGTGGTTCGGGAGGATAAATACTGCCTCGCACCAAAAAGCCCGTAACAATCATTACTTGTTACGGGCTTTTGTTTAGTTAAGTTGAATCGAATTATCTAGGCAAGTAAAAAACCATAATGATACAAAAAATGGCTATTAACCAAAAAGCTTTACCAAAAAATTTTACCCCTCGCTTTCTATCTTCAGGGTGAAATTCTGCGATTGGCATGCCACAGTTACTACAACTCTCATTATCATCTTGATTCATTGTTTGACAGTACAAACAAGGGATTTGATTATTACTCATAGACAATTCCTAGTTCGCGGTTAAACGATGATAAATTTGTGGTAGACAAACAGGTAGCTCGGCAGGGCTGTGCATAACTGTATAACTGTAGCGCCCAAAGATATAAGGTAAATATTCTTCCGCTTCTTGATCTACCGTAATACAAAATGGTTTTAAACCCGCTTGTTTCGCTTCGATAATTGCCTGCTTAGTATCCTCAATACCAAACCGGCCCTCATAATGGTCAATATCATTAGGCTTACCATCAGTTAAAATCAATAATAATTTTTGTGACGATTTTTGTTCAACTAATACCTTAGTTGCTTGCCTAATTGCAGCACCCATTCGGGTATAAAATCCTGGGCGAATGGCCTGTATTCTTCCGCGAATATTATCGTTGTATGGCTCTTTAAAATTTTTAATTAAACTAAAACGTACATGAGAGCGCTTTACTGATGAAAAGCCATACATAGCAAAGTTATCACCAACAACATTTAGTGCTTCACCAAATAACAACATACTGTCACGCACTACATCAATCACTCGCATATCGTTATCAATATATGAGTCTGTAGACATTGATAAATCAGCAAGTAGTAAGCATGACAAGTCTCTATTGTTGCCACGAAAACTTTGATAAAGGCCTTTTTCTGCTGTAGGTGAAATTTGACGTTCAACATGAAAATCAAGCCAGGCATTTAAGTCTAGCTCTTCACCTTGTGGTTGACCTTTTAACCAGTAGCGCATAGTTTGTAATTGCTCAAACTGAGCTTGTATATTTTTTGCTGTTTTTTGTAAGTGCACTGGTAGTGGTTTAGCGACAGAATCTTTTGGCAACATAGGTTGCAATAAACAACGATCATCAATTAATTGCTGTTTACGATAATCCCATTCAGGTAATTTAATTCCTTCACCTAACGGTAAATCATCCTCTGAGCTAGACGGTAAATCTAAGTCCAGTTTAATATTGGCACTCTTTTGGTCTTGCTGCTTAGATAACGTAATTTTATCTAAATCTTCGGCAACTCTTTCACCATCTTCATCTTCGCTGTCATCACTACCACGATCCATATTGGCAAATTCGCTCCAGGAAAATAAACTTTCCAGGCGAAATATCATCATGCCATCGCGCCCATCAGATGAATTAACACGTTCAGTTTTTTTACGTGCTGTTTTAGTTTGTTTTTTACTGTTTATATTAGTCGGCTCTTCAATATCTTCATCAGCATACTCGGCTTGAACTAGACCTTCTGTTTGTGTTGCGGGATAAAGCCATAAGAATACCGCCTGGGGTGCAAAGTTAACCCTTGGAAACGATGATACAGAGCCAGGTTCAACAATAGCTTTAACAATTGCCTGCTCCATTTCTTGCTCGGCTGTTGGCATTGAATCAACATTGGGACGTAATTTAATAAAAGCCGAGGCTAAACGTTGATATCTAGATTTTAATGAAGGGAATTTTGCAAGCACATCAACAACTAATTGTTGATTATCTATGGCCCAATGTTTAAAACGGCCATTATGATTAGCAGCAAGTACAGCTAACCAGATATATAGATCTTTATTAAGTTCTTGTTCAGGAAAAACGGCAATAGACTCTGGTAATCTCAAACTGTCGGAATCTTGCCATGCAAGGCTAATTTGTTGGTTATCGCCAGATATTTTTTGCAAAAAGCTACGTCTAGATAAATAATCTCGATTACTCGCAGCTTCTACTCTTTTTACGGCATCACCACCTAAGGCTCTAAAAACTACACCAACAGATTTACTTACTTGAGTAAAATCTACTCGCGCTTGATCAAATTCAGTGCTGGCTTTTCGGGTGATAAATTGATGCCAAACACTACCAATCCACTCTTCCATTACAACCTAATCGCTTTACCTTTATATATACTCATCATAACAACTCTATAACAATAAAAGCTGATATTAATCAAAAAAAGTGAGTTCTACCCATGCCACTTCTAAGTTAATTAACCCCTGAATTAAAAAAACCGTGATATTTCTATCACGGTTTTTAAGGTTTTTGTTTATTGAGTTCCGATTAAGCGGTAGCTTTCTCTTTTACCCAAAAACTAGAGATATAAGCAATTAAACCTAGTAAGAAGACAACACCAGCTACTTCACGCATCCAGTAGAATATGGCTAATTTATCTTGAGTAGCCATAAAGCTTAATGCTTCACCTGATTCAGGTAAACGTTGTAACCAAACTTGTAAAACACCTGCGCCAGTTAAGAATAGGGTGATAAAGACCATAGCAACAGTCATTAACCAGAATCCCCACATCTCACGTACTTGTGCACGGTTACAGTTTGCTTCACCAATACCACGTAGTTTTGGCATAGCGAATGAAATGATAGTCATAACAATCATTGCATAAGCACCATAGAACGCCATGTGACCATGGGCCGCGGTTATTTGTGAGCCATGAGTATAATAGTTTACTGGCGCTAAGGTGTGTAAGAAGCCCCATACACCAGCACCTAAGAATGCCATTACTGCAGTACCTAACGCCCATAAAGTAGCGGCTTTGTTAGGATGTTCACGGCGACGTCGGTTAACCATATTAAAGGCGTACAATACCATAGCAAAGAACGGTAATGGTTCGATTGCAGAGAAGATTGAACCAACCCACTGCCAGTACTCAGGAGTAGCTAACCAGTAGAAATGATGCCCTGTTCCTAAGATACCTGAGATTAGTGCCATAGCAATGATTACGTATAACCATTTTTCAATAACTTCACGATCAACACCGGTAATTTTGATTAATACATAAGCTAAGATAGCGCCCATGATTAATTCCCAAACACCCTCTACCCATAGATGTACTACGAACCACCAGAAATATTTATCTAGTGCTAAGTTAGTAGGGTTGTAGAAAGAGAATAAGAAGAATACCGCTAGACCGATTAAACCAGTCATTAGTACCATGTTAATCGCTGTTTTACGACCTTTTAAGATAGTCATACCAAGGTTAAATAAGAAACCTAGACAAACCACAACAATACCAAGCTTAGTAATGGTTGGCTGTTCTAAGAACTCACGTCCCATGGTCGGCCACAATTCATTAAAGGTAATATCAGCTAACGTTGAATATGGTACAAGTAAGTAACCTAAAATGGTTAATACACCCGCAGCAGCAAACACCCAAAATAGAATGATCGCCAGTTTAGGGCTATACAATTCTGTTTCGGCTTCTTCTGGAACTAGGTAATAAGCCGAGCCCATAAAGCCAAACAACAGCCAAACGATAAGTAAGTTGGTATGCACCATACGTGCTACGTTAAATGGAATTGCGCCACCTAGGAAGTCACCTACGACATATTGCAAACCCATGATCAGACCAAATAAAATTTGTCCAACAAATAAGATTAAAGCGAACACAAAATAAGGTTTTGCGACAGCCTGTGATTGATATTTTAATGTATTCATCTGCCTTACCCTTCTATGTTTGGCGGCCAGCCGTTAATGTCCATTTCTGAGGTCCACTTTAAGAACTCAGCTAAATCATCAATTTCTTGATCATTTAAATGGAAATTTGGCATTTGGCGACGACCAGGTATATTTAACGGTTGTGCTTTCATCCAACCATTTAAAAACATTTTAAAACCGGCTTCGCCACCGCGGCGTTGAAAAACATTACCAAGTTCTGGTGCAAAGTATGCACCCTCACCTAGCAGTGAATGACAGCCAATACAGTTATTCTTTTCCCAAAGGTGTTTACCACGCTCTACGGATTCGGTTATGTTTTGACGATTATCTCTTTCTGGCATTTCTTTTGTAGTATGAAAAGTTAAAGCAAGAAATATCAAGAAGAAGAAAACACTTCCACCATAATAAATATTCCTCGCCATGCCTTTAGTAAAACTTTCTGACATGGGTTGCTCCCTTAATGTATTAAATTGAACAAATACATATTAAAGGTCAATTGTGGTAGGAATCTTGATAGAAATCAAACTAATGAATATTGTTGCGTAATTGTTTCAAAATATATTTATTCGTAAATCATATTAAGAGTGTTAAGAAATAGATTTTAGAAAATAGGTAGTTTTTTAACCATGGCGCGAGCAAGGTTAAGCATGCCTATTAATACAAATCCAGTATGTACAAGAATGAAATAAAGTAGCATAGCCATCAGTTGAAATGGCACTTTATCTGATAGCAAAATAAAGATTAGGGGGGTGAATACCACAAGGCCAACCGCAACCGATAGTTGCACAGCTCTGTACAAATGTATTCTTAGCCAGGCACTTTGTCTTTTATATTTAAATAGTAGCCATATCAAAGCAATAAACGACAGACCAGGCAAAAACAATAAATTAGCCAAAAATAATGATTGGCATGTTATGGCTAAATGTACAGATGACTTTGGGTTAATTAACATAATTATCTCATACACTTAGCTGGTGCTTTAACTATATACCTAAATCACGATTCATCAAAATAAATTCTGGCTATATCCATCAACGCTTTAATTGTGTCAGGATCATCAGATAATGGTTCCGCTAAACAAGATTTGCAAACCTCTAAAGGATCCATGCCACTTGACATCATTTTGGCCGCATAAATTAATAGGCGAGTAGAAACAACTTCATCTAAGTCATTTTGCTCTAGGCGGCGCAATGCTTGCGCAAGCTCTACTAAAGTAAAGGCTAAATGAGCTTCAGCGTTTGCTTCACTCATTAAAATTTGTTGTTCAACTTCTTTCTCTGGGTAGTCAAATCTTAAAGCTACAAAGCGTTGTTTAGTACTAGGCTTCATACCCTTTAATAAGTTTTGATAACCAGGATTATACGAAACGACCAACATAAAGTCAGGATGTGCGTCTAATATCTCGCCGGTTCTTTCTAAAGGCAAAACACGGCGGTCATCGGCTAATGGGTGTAATACAACAGTAGTATCTTTACGAGCTTCGACTACTTCATCAAGATAACAAATACCACCTTCTCGAACTGCCCGAGTTAATGGCCCATCTTGCCAGTAGGTGCCTTCTGCGCCAATTAGATGCCGACCAACTAGATCAGCGGCGGTTAAGTCATCATGACAAGCAACTGTATAAAGCGGTTTATTCAATTTTTTTGCCATATGCTCAATAAAGCGAGTTTTACCACAACCAGTTGGACCTTTGATCAGAATTGGCAAATGGTGTTGATGGGCATACTCAAACAAAGACACTTCATTGTGTTGTTCTTTATAATACGGCACATCATCAGGTGCGGAGGTTAGTTTTATATTTGTAGTACTCATAAAGTCTCAAGATGTAGCTTACATACTGCATAAGTTACTCTCATGTTAATCAGTGTGCAATTGAGATCAGAGCTTAGTTGATTCAGATCAAGGTAAAAAAGATAATGACTTGGCTACCCAATAGTAACTTAGGGCAACCAATTTTCACTGTTCATTTACTGAAATAATTGTTAGCGTACAACCATCATTGAAGCACTTTTTGGATTAGATAATAAATCTGCAAATACTTGCCAGCGTTTTTGCGCATCATCACCACTTCTAAATTCAACATAGTCTTTAACCAAGTCTTTACCTAAATTATAATTAATCACATAGGCACGGTAACGCTCTATAAACCCAACACGTTGTTTCGATTTGTCGACTGTGCTTAATTCATATTTCATTAAAAAAGCTGCGGCTTGTTCTTTATTAATTTGACCGTCTAAATAACGTTTCGCGGCGACATTACCAGCATAAGACAATTTGCCTAAAATACTTTCAACTTGATAGTAGGCTTCGGCTTTTTCAGGGTCTAATCCTGCTAGTGGGAATAACACAGCTTTTTCAAAAGCCATACGTTCTGTGTGATTATATGCCACTTCAATTCCATAGTTGGCACTACCCTCTGCTAGTAAAGATAGAGGGGAATATAAAGGGTAAACTGAATATTCCAACCAGCCTTTGCCATTAACTAAATGTTTTTCCATTAATGAATTAAATACGTGATGACCGGGATAACCTTCATGACTGGCTAAGTCGATTGCTCTATCTATTTGAATTGGAAAGTCAGTATTAACTTGAATCAAGCTGAAACTATTACCTTTATACCAATTATAACCACTCCAAGGTTTGTCATTAACATACTCAATGCTAAACGACTCATTTTCTGGTAATTCGATATAGGCCTTAGTACGTTTTTGTGATTCTTCAATAGCCGCAATAAACACCCTTCCTAGCTTATCTAATGGAATAACAAATTGGTCTTTAAACGACTTTAATCGAGGGTTCAATTCACCTTCACCTGGCAATAATTCATTTAATTCGGCTAGGGCTTTATCAAAATCAGCTTCAGTTAAATTTGGAGATTGTGCATCGTACAGAGCCATTGATTCTTGATCAAAACTAAACTTTTTTCCGTTTAATTGCTCAATAAATGCTTTAACCGAACGTACCTGAACTATCAGCATATCTCTGCGAAGTTGCTCTCCTGCAATGGCAATTGAATTATTCAAATCACTTTCTAACTGTTCTGCAAAATTTAGCAGTTTATCTAGAGGTAATTTTTCAGCTTCGTCTTGCCATTCTTTCGGACCGTAGTAGGCATCAATATAATAACTTTGATGTTTTCCTACATGCAGGGCTAACTTAACATAACGTTCAGCAAGTTGATTCATACCTACTTCTACCTTAATTGATTCATTTTCAGAGTCTGAGTTTCCACCACATGAAAACAATACAATGGTTAGCAGCACAACTATATAATTGTGAGCATTAGTTAGTATTTTCATTCACGTCTCCAGTTGGGTTGGGTTGCGAGGGACCAATAGAAATATTGGCATAATATTTCGCTAATTCAAGCATATCATCTTCATTTAATCGACTTACCATGCCTTGCATGACCGCATCTTTACGGCGACGATATTTAAATGCTAATAATTGCTTAAGTAAATACTCTTGATGTTGACCGGCAAGATTGGGATAAATAGGTACAACAGAAATACCGGTTTTACCATGACAAGGCGCACAAAATTCAATGTGTGTTTTTAATCTCTTTTGCTTTAAAAGTAATTGCTGTTCGTCAAAATCAAGCTCTTGTTGTGCAAGAGTGATTAGATCTGGGCTTATAGTTTCAGGTGCTACTTCAAGATTTTTCGCTGTTTCAGTCTTTTTTTCAGTTTCGTTTGCCCATAAATTCACACTGAATGAATAGGCTATTACTAAGATAAAAATTTTAATCATATATCGCTACTAATACCAAATTAGATAATTTATTAACCAATGAAAAGTCGAGACTGGTATGAATTTTAAGCACAAAAAAAGCGCATCAAATGCGCTTTTTAAATAAATATCGTTTACTTAAGGCTTGCGTAGTAAGCAGCTAAGTTGGCTATATCAGCGTCAGATAGTGGCATAGCCATACTTCCCATCACTGGATCTTTACGAGCGCCAGATTTGAAATCTTTAAGTTGCTTAGCAAGGTAAGCTTCTTTTTGGCCAGCTAAATTAGGGTACATTGGTACAGCTGAAACGCCTGTAGCGCCATGACAAGCAGCACACATTGCTGATTTGCCTTTACCTGCTTCTGCGTCCGCTGCCATTGCTGGAGCAGCCATTGCTACTGTTGTAGCTAGTGCTAGAGCTAATTTTTTCATAGATAAATACTCTTCTTATGTTTATAAACATTATGTTAACTGCCATTGATTATATGGAAAAAACTCTATTCTGTCTGCGATTTTTTTAATAAAAACTTGATCTTGGTTAAATTATTTGTGCATTTGCTGCACAATCCGATAAAATTGAACTAAGTAATCCTTACGTTAAGAAGTTGTTAATGTTGCAATTTAATAATACCTACCACAAATTAGGTGACAAGTTTTATCAAACGGCTATGCCAAACAAAGTATCGAATCCAGCTTTGCTGTTTTGGAACGACATGCTTGCTAACGATTTACGATTAGACACTGCATTTTGTCGAGATAAATCTAAGCTTGCTCTGTATTTTTCTGGTAATAAAATAATTTCCGGCTCTGTACCTGTAGCACTGGCTTATTCAGGTCATCAATTTGGCCAATTTAATCCTTACATGGGTGATGGTCGTGCCCATTTATTGGGCGAAGTGTGTGACAAAGACAATATTCAACGTGATATTCAACTAAAGGGCTCTGGACAAACGCCGTATTCAAGAAGAGGTGATGGCCTTTGCGCTATTGGTCCCGCAATTCGTGAATATATAATGAGTGAGGCTATGTACGCTCTAGGTGTTCCAACCTCTCGTTGCTTAGCAGTAGTGTCTACTGGTGAAACAGTATACCGAGAATCGGAAAAACCAGGTGCAGTGGTTACGCGTATTGCTGCTAGCCACATTCGTGTGGGAACCTTTCAACATTTTTCCGCAAGGGGAGATGTGGAGTCGTTAACAGCTTTAACCGAATATACAATTAACCGCCATTACCCAACTATTGATATCAACACTGATGGTTATATTTTAGAACTGATAAAGTCTGTAGGAGCGAAGCAAATTGAACTTATCGTACAGTGGATGCGAGTTGGTTTTATTCATGGTGTAATGAACACTGACAATTGCGCTATATCAGGCGAGACTATTGATTTTGGCCCTTGTGCAATGCTGGGCGTTTATCACCCAGGAACTGTATATAGCTCTATTGATAAAAATGGCCGTTATGCATTCGGTAACCAGCCCAATATTGCCCAATGGAATATGGCGCGCTTTGCCGAGAGCTTAATCCCGTTAATTGATGAAGATGCTGAAAAAGCGGTTGAACTGGTTAAACCTATCATTTTACAATTCGCTGAAGATTTTAATAATGCTTATTATGGAATGTTAGCTAGCAAGCTTGGTGTGCATAGTTTAGCGTTAATAGATAAATCGTTTATCAAAGAGATACTCGACATAATGCAAAATCAAGAGCTAGATTACACCTTAACTTTTGTACAGCTAGCTCAATCATTAAATGACAACGAACAAGCCGAACAGTTAAAAGCAGCCTTAGGCAAATGGTATAATAATTGGCTTACTCTTTTACAAGAAGCCAATATTGATCACAATACAGCAGAAGAATTAATGAAAGTTAGTAACCCTGTGGTAATACCAAGAAACCACCACGTAGAAGCGATTTTACAAGAATGTGAAACCAGCGGCGATTTAAGTAGTGCAGATAGATTTTTAAAAGTTTTACGATCCCCTTATCAACAGCTGCCACACACCAATGAGTTTCAAGATTTACCTAAAGATGGCGATGTAAACTACCACACGTTCTGTGGCACTTAATGGATTTGAAGGATAATTAATGCAACAAATACAAACAGCAATATTAGATAACAATAACCTGCTGCTCATTTCTTTTATGCAAAAATGGGATCAAGATGATATTAACCTACTTTCACAGTGCGTTTTTAAGCTATTACCCGATTTCCAATTAAAAGAATATATTCAAGGGGCGGACCGAGAATATTTTCGCTTTACCTTCAACGGGGAGTATTTAGTACTACAATTTGAAAGCTATAGTGAATCTTGTTGGATAGAGCCAGAAGATCAAATAGACAGTCGAGCTTTAACGCTTATACATAAACTTTTAGGAATGTCGTAATGAAGCTAGTTATATTACTTTTAACCTTGTCGTTGTCCGCTTGTGTTTCAATACAAGAAAAGAAGGAAGCAAATGTGGCGCCACAGTTAGATGACAGTTTGGATGAGGGAAATTATAAAGACAAAGATAATGATAATGATATGGTTATAATGATGGGCAATTGCAAAGGGTTGGAAAATAGCGACTACTGTGATTCTCTTAAAAAGACTGAAGAAGACAATCAAAAGCAACTTGATGAATCACTAAAGAAACACAGCAAAAAACAATAAAGGGAGATAACCCCATTATTTTATCGAAGGTTAATAAGGTTGGCCGTTAGTTATTTTATAGAGGAATAACTTTACCAATATATGGTAAGTTTCGATACTTTTGCGCATAATCAATACCAACACCCACAACGAATTCGTCTGGTATTTCAAAACCTATCCACTTCACTCCTACAGGTACTTCTCGACGTGAAGGTTTATCAAGTAAGGTACAAATTTCAATAGAGTTAGGCTCTCGTAAGCTCAGAATTTGCATTACTTTGCTTAAAGTATTGCCAGTATCAATAATATCCTCAACTAATAATACATCTTTACCTTGGATGTCATCGTCTAAATCTTTGAGTATATGTACATCACGAGAGCTTTCCATATTATTGCCATAACTTGAAGCGGTCATAAAGTCGACAGTGTGATGTATATCTATTGCTCTTGCCAAATCGGCCATAAATACAAATGAGCCACGCAATAACCCAACCATAACCAAATTGTCTCGATCTTTATAGAATTCGGTTATTTGCTGGCCTAATTCGACCACTCTGTTACTGACTTCTTGCTCAGAAATCATGATTTCGACTTTATGTTTCATGTTTTTCTCTTATTAAATAAACTAGCGTAATTGTAGCTTGCCGAGTAAATTATGGCGATATGATTTTTATTTAAAGGGATTATTTTTATTACTGAATCTAATCCTTTCAAGCGAGTTGAGATAATTAGGCTGCAGTTTTTTCTGAAATTTTGACCGCGGCTTGATGTAACTTTTTACCTGAAAAGAAACGGTCATGTATTAGGTGTTCAGGGATCTTTTGCTCAATGCTCTTATGATATTCGGGTAATAAAGACCAGTGTAGACGCCAACGTTTGTGGTGAGCGGTATGGTAACCTAAATTTCCTGTTACAAGGTTGTAAAAGCTATTAGTGCAATTGAATGAAGCTTCAAATTCGTTTTGTGTATCTAAGCCAGCATGATGATAATAAGTCAGCCACGCGGTTAAAAATAACGAAATAGCCATTGGTAATAAGTATACAAATAGCGCATTTTGCCAGTTAATTATAAATAAAACAGTTAATAAACCTAATTGAATTAACGCCATTATTATAAATATTTTCATTTGTTTTGGAAAACGTTTGCCAACAATAACTGCACGAGCATAAGAAGTTATCCATACTGAAAAAGCATATTCAAACTCAGACATTAGTTTGCCATTTGCTCTTTTCCAACGGGATTCATCTTTAGTTTGATCCATAAAATTCATATGATGACCAACAACATGATGCAAAAACCAAAGATGACTGGTAATACCGGTGATGCAGGCATAAGGCACTTCGATAAGTCGATTTAGTATAGGCTGTTTAAAAGTTTCAAGGTGTTGATGGTGATGACTGAATGAGCAAAATACACTTTTAGGTGCTATGCCTATTATCATCCAAGTGACTACCTGCCAAAGATGCTCAGCATTGAAAAATACGACAAGATCTAAAACAAAAATACTGCATAATAAAAATACCGGCACATAGTCAGCTTTATATTTAAAAAAAGTCATTGTTAACTATGCCCATGGTTCTTAAAAATCGATTGTTTAGTGCGGGGTTGGTGATCATATTCAAGAGGAAATGGGCCTGACTTAGTTAGCTATAAAATTCAAACGCCATAATAATGTTAAATAGCCCAATTCACTAGTTAAATTTTTATATAAAAAAGCACTAGATTATGTAAATAATCTAGTGCTTTAATTAGATTGCATTAAGCAATATTCTGTTTAAATGCGGTTTCTATTATAAAGAAGTTGCTTACTATGCCATGCCCATATAGTTTTTAGGCATATCTACGGCGGCAACTCCAGTTTCAACCGCTGCTTTAGCCACTGCGTATGCAACTCGTTCAAGCAGCCTTGGATCCATTGGTTTTGGAATAATGTATTGTGATCCAAACTCTAAACTTGCACTGCCACTTGCTTTTAATACCTCTGCAGGTACTGGCTCTTTGGCAATTGCACGAATAGCGTTTACAGCTGCAACTTTCATTTCGGCGTTTATAGTTCTCGCTCTAACATCTAAAGCTCCACGGAAAATGAATGGAAAACAAAGTACGTTGTTAACTTGGTTAGGATAGTCAGAACGACCAGTTGCCATAATTAAATCATCGCGAGTAGCATGAGCTAATTCTGGTTTAATTTCAGGATCAGGGTTTGAACAGGCAAAAACTACTGGCTTGGCGGCCATAAGGCTTAACTGATCTGCTGAAAATACATCAGGCCCGGAAACGCCAACGAAAACATCGGCACCATCGATAGCGTCTTCTAAAGTGCGCTTATCAGTGTTATTAGCAAATAATTTTTTATATTCATTTAAGTCATCACGACGAGTATGAATAATGCCTTTTCGGTCAAGCATATAAATGTTTTCACGTTGGGCACCGCAATTGATTAATAGTTCCATACAAGCAATAGCAGCAGCGCCAGCCCCCATACACACTATTTTTGCATGCTTTAATTGTTTGCCTTGTACATCAAGGGCGTTAAGCATACCAGCAGCTGTAACAATAGCTGTACCGTGTTGGTCATCATGAAACACTGGGATTTTACAACGTTCAATCAAAGCTTTCTCAATAGCAAAACACTCTGGCGCTTTGATATCTTCTAAATTGATACCACCAAAACTATCAGCAATGTTAGCAACTGTATTTACAAAATCTTCAACCGTAGTGTTCTTCACCTGAATATCAAACGAGTCGATATTCGCAAAGCGCTTAAATAATAACGCTTTACCTTCCATAACAGGTTTTGATGCTAATGGACCTAAGTTACCTAACCCTAAAATAGCAGTACCATCAGTAATAACGGCGACAGTATTGCCTTTATTGGTATAGCGATAAACATCATCTGGGTTAGCTGCTATCTCACGGACCGGTTCAGCAACACCTGGGCTGTAGGCAAGAGCAAGATCTTCAGCCGTTTCTGCTGGCGTAGTAAGTGCGAGACTGATTTTACCTGGAGTTGGGTGTTCATGATAATCAAGAGCTTGTTGACGAAAATCAGCCATGGTAAGTACCTTTTGATGAAGTGAGTTAAGACCTAATTATAGGAGCAATGTTAACAAATTTTAGGATTTGTAATATTACCTGAAAACTTTCATATAAGTTACCGGTAATTATAACTTATTTGTTATAACTCATATCAATTTCAGGGATAAACATAGATTCAGGTTATGAGGCAAAGCAAAAAATACTCCATTTTCTATAGGGATATTGTATATGCCGCTGTGACATGGATGTTGATAAGCGGTCCCTGGCATTTTTGCATATAGCTCTTCCCTGAAGTTACAAACTTAAAGCCGTTTTCAACATGGAAGTTGTATATGCAGTGAACGCATGGATGTGTAGAAACGGCCCATGGCAGTTTGCATTCCATCATCCCTGAAGTAAAAAAAAACCTCGCAAATTGCGAGGTTTGTTATCAGTACTATTGAGTTAGTTATTCTGCGAAAGGATTCACTAATACCATAGTTTCGTTACGATCTGGACCTGTTGAAACAATATCAATTGGTACGCCGGTAATTTCTTCAAGGCGTTTAATGTACGCAATTGCATTAGCTGGTAGTGCATCAACACTTGTTGCACCAACAGTATTTTCAGTCCAACCTGGAACTGTTTCGTAAACTGGAGTGATATTCTCATAACCTTCCGCAGCCATTGGCGGCACAGTTATAATTTCACCTGACTCAGTTTTGTAACCAGTACAAATTTTAAGCTCTTTTAAGCCATCTAATACGTCAAGCTTAGTTAAACAAAAACCTGTAATTGAGTTAACTTGTACTGCACGGTGCATTGCTACAGCATCAAACCAACCACAACGACGTTCACGACCAGTAGTAGCGCCAAACTCGTGACCTACAGTACCTAAGTGGTGACCAATTTCATCATCAAGCTCAGTAGGGAAAGGACCTGAACCAACACGTGTAGTGTAAGCTTTAGTTATGCCTAATACGTAATCAAGGTTACATGGACCAAAACCACTACCCGTTGAAACACCACCAACGGTAGTATTTGAAGAAGTAACGTATGGGTAAGTACCGTGGTCAATATCAAGAAGTGTACCTTGAGCACCTTCAAACATGATTGAGTCACCAGCTTTACGAGCTTGGTCAAGTATTTCACTAATATCGGCTGTCATTGCTTTAATAATATCGGCAACAGCTAACGCATCAGCTAATACCGTATCAAAGTCTAATGCTTCAGCTTTATAGTAGTTGGTTAAAACAAAGTTATGGTATTCCATAATTTCTTTTAACTTTTCGGCAAATGCGTCAGCGTTGAATAAGTCGCTTACACGTAAGCCTCGACGAGCTACTTTATCTTCGTAAGCTGGACCAATACCACGGCCAGTTGTACCGATAGCTTTTTTACCGCGAGCTGCTTCACGAGCTGCGTCTAAAGCATTGTGATAAGGCATGATTAATGGACAAGCATCGCTAATTAGTAAGCGCTCACGAACTGGAATGCCTTTAGCTTCAAGCATTTTAATTTCAGTCATAAGTGCTTTAGGACACAATACAACACCATTACCAATCATACATTTTACGTTATCACGTAAAACACCAGATGGAATAAGGTGTAACACGGTTTTTTCACCGTCAATTACTAGTGTATGTCCAGCGTTGTGACCACCTTGATAACGAACTACAAATTTAGCCTTATCAGTTAGTAAGTCAACAATCTTACCTTTACCTTCATCACCCCATTGGGTGCCAAGAACAACGACGTTTTTGCCCATAATAATATTTTACATATTTCGAAAGAAAATTAGGCGGGGATTTTAACAAACAAGTATGCCTAGATCATCAATTTTATTGATTTTTTTGTAGTTAAATTGTTAACGGTGAGAAGGTTTGAAAGGTAGTGCAATTGAAAATTTAATTTTAGTTGTTCAAAAACAATAGGATGCATCCAATAACAACCAACACTAGGCCAATTTGACGGATATTATTTGGCTGCTCGGAGGCAAGCTTTAAGATAAAACTGCGCCAACGGTTTGGAAATAATAAAGGACCTATTCCTTCAAAAACAAGCATTAATGCAAAAGCACTTAACAATAATTCTAATGACATATATTTACCTTCTTATTATATTTTATGCCATAAACAAATAGCCCACCTAAAGGTGGGCTATAAATTTAACGCAGTAAATAATCTATTACTTACCTGACTTAGGCGCCTTTAAGTAATTGAAAAATTCACTATCAGGCTTAACCACTAAGATATCACTCTTAGAGCTAAAGCTGTTTTCGTAAGCTTCTAAACTTCTCACAAAAGAGAAGAACTCTGCATCTTTGCTATAAGCATCTGAGTAGACTTTAGCTGCTAATGCATCGCCTTCACCGCGTAAAGTGAACGCTTGTTTTTTAGCATTTGCTATCATTACCGTCACTTTAGCGTCTACTGTTGCACGTAAAACTTCAGCTTTCTCTCTACCCTGTGAGCGATGCTCTTGTGCTACAGCTTGACGCTCTGCGCGCATACGTTCGTAAATAGAGTTACTTACTTCTTCAGGTAAGTTAATACGCTTAACACGTACATCAACCACTTCAATACCTAAATCAACTTTACTTGATTCAGCACTAAGCATGGCTTCTTCCATAAGTGAATCACGATCGCCAGAAACAATTTGTGCAATAGTACGACGACCAAACTCAGTACGTAAGCCATTGTTCACTTTTTGCTTTAATAACGCACTCGCATTGTCAATATTACCGCCAGCTGTACGTACATAGAAGGTAGAAAAATCGACGATTTTCCACTTCACGTATGAATCAACTAATACATCTTTTTTCTCTGCCGTAACGAAACGATCTGGAGCACCATCGAGTGTTTGAATACGGGCATCAATTTTATTCACCCGTTCAATGAATGGTATTTTAAAGTGTAAACCTGGAGAAAAAATTCTCATCTCACCAGTAGAGTCACGCTTAATTTTTGAGAATTGAAACACGATACCGCGCTCGCCTTCATTAATAACAAATATTGATGAAACTGTTAATAGACCTAGCGCTACTAGGATTATAATTGCAAAGTTTTTCATGATTAGTTATCTCCTCGGCTGAAACGATCAGCGCGACCAGATAATGAATTCACTGTTGAATTTTTACCTTGTTGTGCTGGTGCTTGCGTCATCGGATTGTTTTCTCTTTTATATGGTGACGTTTGTTGTTGCTGCTGCATAATTTTATCAAGCGGTAAATACATCATGCTATTACCGCCATCTACATCAACCATAACTTTCGAAGTATTTGAATATACTTTTTCCATAGTGGATATGTATAAACGCTGGCGAGTAACTTCTGGAGCGGCTTTATATTCAGGTAAAAGTTTTTCAAATTTTGCCACTTCACCTTCAGACGCTAATACAACTTGTTGTTTGTAAGCAATAGCATCTTGTTCCATACGTTTAGAACGACCACGAGCTTCTGGCTCTACTGATAACGCATAAGCTTCTGCTTCTAAAACAAAACGTTCTTCATCTTCTTTTGCAGCATTTACATCATCAAACGCGTCTTTAACTTGCTCCGGAGGACGGGCATTTTTAAAGTTAACATCCGAGACAATAATGCCTAGATTGTATGCTTCGATAACTTTGTCAAGTTCTGCCCATACTGATTGACGGACTTGTTCTTTACCTGTTGTTAAAACATCATCCATTTCAGAATGACCAACAACATAACGAATCGCACTATCAAAAGCATGCTCTAAACTGTTATCTGCATTCGTTACGCTAAATAGGTAATTACGTGCATCGATAATACGGTACTGAACTGCCATCTCTACTCGAATCAAATTCAAGTCTTCCGTCATCATATAACCGCTGGCAGGAAGGTTACGCGTTGTTTGTACGTCAACTGGTATTACTTTTTGTACAAAGGTAGGCTGCCAATGAATACCTGGATCAACTAACCCATTAAATTCACCAAACTGTAACACTACGCCACGCTCTGCTTCTTTAATGGTATAGAAACCACTTACGGCCCAAACGACAACGGCAATAGCAATAACAATGCCAGCGCCAAAGCCACTAACGCTACCTGAGCCGCCAGACTTGCCTGGTTTATTTCCACCAAATATCCCGCCAAATTTATTGCCAAGATCTTTCAGTAGTTCGTCTAAATCTGGTGGTCCTTGATCACGACCGCCTTTATTTTTCCAGGGATCATTATCGTTTTTCCCCGGTTCATTCCAAGCCATTCTGCTCTCCAATTGGTGCAATGTTTAAAAATTTATACGAGTAAATATACCATTTATATATTTACCTTCATTTATCTTTGTTACTTCAATAGTAACAGCAGGTTAATTCAGGATAAAGCCTTGTACTTCGCTTTTACCTGCTTTCAACAATTTATTCCACTCTCGCAATGGTAATGTCACATCTAATAAACAATTTCCTTGTTCATCGTATGATTCACCTTTTATACAGTTTAGTTCGTATAATGTACCACGCAATTTTCCAGCACTTGCTGGTATTTTAAGTGTGTGTTTGACAATGTCTGTCGCTAATAATTCCGACAAAGCAATATCTAATAACTCTAAACCAATATTCGCTCTGGCTGATAGCCAAACCCTAATCGGCTTACCTTGATCATCACGGTCAATGCGCGGCGCAATATCATGCAAATTATCAATTTTGTTACATACTAATAATTGCGGTATTTCATTTGCTTCGATTTCTTCCAGAACTGCATCTACCTGCGCCATATTATCGGCGCGGCGTTCATCAGCAATGTCAACTACATGCAATTGCAAATCCGCTTCTCTGGTTTCTGTCAGAGTAGCCTTAAAGGCAGCAACTAAATCGTGAGGTAAATGACGAATAAAGCCAACGGTATCGGCTAATATAATTCGCCCTACATCTTCTATATGGAGCTTTCTTAGTGTCGGATCAAGGGTTGCGAATAATTGATCGGCCGCATAAACATCTGCATTAGTAATTCGATTAAATAAGGTAGACTTTCCAGCGTTGGTGTATCCTACCAAAGATACGGTAGGTATTTCAGCTCTTTCGCGAGCTCTGCGGCCTTGATGGCGTTGCTTTTCTACTTTGGCTAAACGACCTCGAATATTGTGCATTCGATCGCGTAGTAATCGCCTATCGGTTTCTAGTTGTGTTTCACCTGGCCCACGTAAACCAATACCACCTTTTTGTCTTTCTAAATGCGTCCAACCTCGAATTAAGCGAGTACTCATGTGACGAAGTTGAGCAAGTTCTACTTGCAACTTGCCTTCATGTGTACGAGCACGTTGGGCAAAAATATCTAAAATAAGTGAGGTACGGTCAATAACTCGACATTCGCACAACGCTTCGATATTTTTTTCTTGTGATGGACTAAGGGCATGATTAAATAAAATCACATCGGCATCATACAAATTCACTGCATCGCGAATTTCTTCAGCTTTACCACTACCAACAAAAAATTTAGTGTGAGGGGTACTTCGTTTACCAGTAACTACAGTTAAAGAATTTACTCCAGCAGAAGATACTAGCATTTCAAATTCTTGTAGGTCTTCACGGGCGTTTTCTTGCGGAAAATCTATGTGAACGAGTACAGCTTGCTCACCTGCTTGATGTCTATCAAACAAATGAGCAATTCCAATTCAATTTCATTTAGGCGTTATTCCCCCGGTTGAGCAAATTCAGCCGGATTAGATGTGTTAACTGCTCTAGACGGTACAACTGTTGATATAGCATGCTTATATACCATCTGGCTTACCGTGTTTTTTAGCAAAATTACAAATTGATCAAATGATTCAACTTGGCCTTGCAGTTTAATACCGTTGACTAAGTAGATTGCCACGGGAATGCGATCACGACGTAAAGCATTCAAAAATGGGTCTTGTAAAGATTGACCTTTTGCCATTGTATTGGCCCCTTATTGTTATTGTTAATCCGATTTACGATAACCAAATTAGAGTAAATTAATTGTGCAAATTTAGTTAGTTACACAACGAGCTTTTTAAGTATACACTATGATTTCAACTTTGCTAAACAACTTAATATTTGTTGTAAATTAGTTTCATCATTGGTGGTTAGCCAAGTTAAGTTTGGCCAACCACGAAGCCAAGTTAGTTGCCGCTTGGCGAGTTGTCTAGTGGCACAGACACCGCGAAAGATCATTTCATCATAATCAAATTCACCGTTTAAATGTTGCCACATTTGTCTATATCCAACACAACGAATTGAAGGTAACTCTTCATGTAAATCGCTACGTTGTTTAAGTTGTTCTACTTCTTGTTGAAAACCTTGTTCCAACATAATGTTGTATCTAAGCTCTATGCGTTGATGCAATTTGGCTCGCTCAGTGGTGCTAATTGCAAACTGTAGAATATCACCATCTAGGGTATCACCTTTGATCTTGGTTAACTCGGTCATGCTTTTATTAGTTATACGATAAACTTCTAAAGCCCGGGTTAATCGCTGTGGATCATTAGGGTGAATTCTTTCGGCTGAAACAGGATCAACTTCATTAAGTAAATCATGTATGTGTTGCCAACCTTTTTGTTCAGCTTCAGCAGTTATACCAGCACGAATTTCAGCGTTTGCAGCTGGCAAGGGTGAAATGCCTTCAAGTAGACTCTTGAAATACATCATAGTTCCACCGACTAGAATAGGAATTCGGCCGCGGCTACGAATATCATCTATTTCACGTTTTGCGTCTCGGCAAAAATCTGCAACAGAGTAACTCTCACTTGGGTCAATAATATCAATTAACCTATGTGGGTATTTGGCAAGCTCATCTTTAGTTGGCTTGGCACTACCGATATCCATACTTTTATAAATAAGAGCAGAATCAACACTAATAATATCGCAAGGTAAGTGATCACTTAAACCAAAAGCCAGATCAGTTTTGCCTGAGGCAGTTGGCCCCATAATGCAAATTACTGGTGGTAACTTTTGTTGCTGGTTTTCGCTCATATCTTCTCAAGTGTTGAATATATACTCGTACTAGCACGGGACAAATTTAGTGTGCTAGCTGATTAATGTATGAAATAAGGTCTACTTCAATAGAATTCAAGCGCATATACTCAGAAAGATCAAAGTTTGGTAAAGTTTTACCGTTTAATAACAACTGTTGGCTATGTGTTAAATCTAATTGCTCGGGTAATTTAAGTTCAGCTAAAGCCAGTAACCAGGTCTGCTCTGATAAAAATTCATCTGCCATTAATAAATTAAGCAGTTGCAAAAAGCTTTGGCTAATATCCTTATCTCTTAGTTGCGCAGGATATTGGCGAATAATACATTGAGAGCCTTTAATAGTGCATTTAATTCCTGCTCGTTCGAATGATTCTAGATTAGTATCAATGAAACAAATCATCGCTTTATCAAGGGTAATAGAAACTGGCAATAATAATGGTTGAGAGACAATGCCGTTTGCAAAGGATTGACTTAACAACTCTCTATTTACTGCAATACACAATGGTTTTAGTTGCATACAATAGATTGTTTGTTTGTATTCAACTAAAGCAACAAGGTCGCCTACCATAGTTAATAAACGAAATTGATCATTAATCGATGGTTGGCTAGCAGTAACTGCTGGAGCAAATTCAGCGGGGGAAGAAAATGTTGTTGCCACTGAAGACTCACCGGTTGCGATTGGTACTGTGTCTACGACATTTGTATGTGGTGTTGCTAACAGTGAATGATAATTACCAACCGCTTGTTGCGATGGACGCTGCTGGCTATGTTGATGAGTATTTGGGTAATTGTTAGCTTGGTTGGCGGTTTTTTCTGAAACCATCTGTAAAGGCTGCACATAATCACGAGCATAAGGCTGGCTCGCATTTTCAATAACTTCACCATGCTCATCACATAATAGTGTTTCTGATAATGGTGATTGTTCGGCATTAAGTGTTTGCTCTACGGCAGAACAAATAAAGTCATGAACAAACCGAGCTTGGTGAAAACGCACTTCATGCTTTGCCGGATGCACATTTACATCCACATCAGCAAAATCTAAATTAAAAAACAATACAAATGCTGGATAGCCATCATGAGTCAAACGATCAGCATAGGCTTGTCTAATGGCATGATTGATTAATTTATCACGCATCATCCGATCGTTTACGTAACTGTAACTTAAATCATTTTGACGTTGATAAAATTCGGGCTTAGCAATCCAACCCCACAAGTGCAAATTATCATGTTTAAAGTCTAAAGTGATGGCATTATCGATGAACCCTTGTCCACATACAGAAGCTATGCGTTTTTCGATTTGCTTCTCGGTTTTTGCACTACGATACTGTCTAATTACTTTGCCATTATGGCTAAGGATAATGGTGATTGCTAATTTAGATAAAGCAATTCGACGCACCACTTCATCAATGTGGGTAAACTCAGTTTTTTCGGTGCGTAAAAATTTTCTTCTTGCCGGGGTATTGAAAAATAAATCTTCAACATCAATGCTGGTACCATCCGGATGAGCTGCAGGTTTAATGTCTACCTGCATATCTCGGCCTACAGCAATCGCTTGCCAAGCAGAGTCTTGCTCTACAGGTTTAGAGGTTAAGGTTAAACGCGAGACCGAACTGATACTGGCCAATGCTTCACCGCGAAAACCTAAACTATGTATAGATTCTAAATCATCCAAACTTTTAATTTTACTGGTGGCGTGACGAGACAACGCCAAGGTTAATTCATCTTTAACAATACCTTTGCCATCATCGGTAATTTTAATACGTTTAGAGCCGCCCTTTTCTATCTCGATAGAAATTTTTGTGGCACCTGCATCAATGGAATTTTCCACTAATTCTTTAACGACAGAGGCTGGGCGTTCAACCACTTCACCTGCTGCTATTTGGTTAGCAAGGCGAGCGGGTAATACCGCGATAGACATTAATTTAACCTTCTCTTAGCTTCAGTTTACGCGAGGAATAGTCAGGGTTTGGCCAATTCGTACCACATCAGTTTTCAAATTGTTGGCTAATTTAATCGCTTTAACTGACACTTTATAGCGCTGAGCAACAACTGACAGCGATTCACCGCGACCAATTTTATGTTGTGTTGGTTTTTTACTCGCTAATAATGAACCTTCAGGAGGGTAGCGAACAAAGTGTTTCTTCATACCGTTAAAAATTGCAGTTGCCAGTTTGGTTTGATGTCTTGATGACATTAAATTTTTGAAATCATAAGGATTTGAGATAAAACCAGTTTCAACCAGCATTGATGGAATATCTGATGATTTCAATACCGCTAAACTGGCATTTTGCGGTTTGGTTTTATGCATTTTAGTTACGGTTTTCAATTCTTTAATAACATTATTTGCCATACGGTCACTTATTTCTAGTGACTTATCTTTAGTCAGATCGGCTAAGAAAACGGCAAGATTATCGTCATTAGTACGCTTAATTAATTCACCACCGCCACCGAGTAGTTCAGAGTTTTTCTCACGATTTACTAACCAACGTGATAATTCTGATTGCGCTCTGGAGTTATTTACAATCCAAACAGACGCTCCGCGAGGTTGTGAGGTATGAAATGCATCCGCATGTATTGACACTAAAAAGTCCACTTGTTTTTGGCGGGCAATTTCAGTGCGACGATTTAAATTAACGAAGTAGTCTCCGGTGCGGATCATTACCGCTTTCATCCCTGGCTCTTTATTGACAATAGTTTGCAAGCGTTTAGCGATGGCTAAGGTGATTTTTTTCTCGTAGGTACCACTTTTAGAAATAGAACCTGGATCTTCACCTCCATGCCCTGCATCAATACCAATGATCACATCACGTTTAGTATTTTTAGGTTTGTGGCTGGCAACTTGTTTTCGTTTTTTATCCAGTAAATCAACTACCAAACGGTCACCATAGGGCCCTGTTGGTGCAAGCACAAAAATACTGTCATCGTAGCTACTATTAAGCTCTAATACTAAACGCACGGCGGTATTGTTCTTACTTGAACTAGTGCGAATTAACTTAATACGGGTATCATTTTTGGCAAGGTTGCTTAAATTGGAAATATTTTGAGTATTTTTGAAATCAATAACTAAGCGATTTGGGCTGCTTAGGTAAAAATAGCTGTAGTCAGGCTTATCACTTAAATCAAACACCACGCGAGTGTTTTCAGGAGCCGGCCAAATACGCACGCCCTCAATAACGTTAATAGCCCAAGCATTAACGGCGAACATACTAAAAAAAACTACGAATATTTTTAGACTACAACTTCTCATGGTTTGTATTTACGCTTTCCCAAAGACTCTATATCAAATGATATTTGGCCTTTATGTTATTATTCCAATTTGATTACAAGCCTGATCATTTTTAATGATTAAAAAGTAGACCTCATAGTTAATCAATTGGTTATTAAATTTATTATTTGCTCACCTTGGCTTGTTGCTGCCAATAATGTGATGAGTCTTTGATTATTATTATACTGCAAATCAATAATAAGATCTTCTTGGGGCAAAATACCAGCACCTTTTTCAGGCCATTCAATAAAACTGCAAGATTTTAAGGCAAAATAGTCGCGAATTCCCATATATTCCAATTCTTCAGGATCGCTCAAACGATACAAGTCAAAATGATAGACATGCCAAGGTAATAACTCATAGGGTTCAACTAAAGTGTAAGTTGGGCTTTTCACGTTACCTTTGTGCCCCATACCTTGCACAAACCCACGAGTTAGTGTGGTTTTGCCCGCGCCTAAATCTCCATTTAAGAAAACTAACAAATTATCTAAATTTAGCTGTTTGGTAATATCAGCTATTTGTTTGCCCATTGCTACAGTCGCGCGTTCATCGGCTAATGTTAATGTTACTTCTTTCATTCATTTACCAGCTGTCGAATATAAGGAAATAGATCACTGGCAAGTAAGCCTTTTTGACCATCAATTATTGCTAAATCAGCAGCTCGACCATGTAAATACACACCGTATTTGGCTGCTAAAAATATATTGTTTAATTGTAATATTAAAGCGCCAATGATACCAGACAAGACATCCCCCATGCCACCAACAGCCATACCAGGGTTACCGGATATATTAATAGCCACATTTTCACCATCACTTATCAAAGTCCCCGCCCCTTTTAATACACAAACACCACCATATTTTAATGCAATAGCCCTAGCGGACTCAAACCTATCTTGTTCTATTTTTGCCACAGAACAATTCAGTAACCTAGCAGCTTCACCTGGGTGAGGGGTTAATATCCAGTTATCTCGATACTGTGGGTTAATCGCTAATAAATTTAAGCCATCGGCATCAACAACCATAGGCTTGTTTAATGCTAATGCCTGTTGAAAATTATTTTTAGCCCAAGCATCAGTGCCTAACCCCGGCCCCGCGATAACCACATTTACCTTTTCAATTTTTTGTTGGTTATCAATAAATTCACCATCAAACTTAAGCAACATTAGCTCAGGGCGATTAGATAACATCATAGCTTCATTAGTTTTATGACAGATTACACCTACTAAACCAGCACCGCTGCGTAAACTAGCCTCGGCGGATAATCTCGCCGCGCCAGGCATCCCCAAATTGCCGCCGATAACTAAGGCGAAACCACTATTCCCCTTATGAGAGCTTTGTCGCCTACTGGGTAATGAGCATAGAGAGCCTAAGGAATTAACCGTTATGTTTGATGAAATGCTTTCTGTAAAAGCCGCACCAATGCCTAAACCAGAGAAATAAAGTTCACCGCAGTAATCACTGGCAACGCCGGTTAACAGGCCTTTTTTAACACCAACAAATGTTACTGTAATATCTGCTTTTATCGCACATCCTAGTATCTGCCCCGTGTTGGCATCTAATCCAGAAGGAAGGTCTATGCTGAGAATTGGTTTTTCTAGCTGATTTATTAATTCAATAACATAACGATAGTTTTCTCTTACGGTTCCAGACAACCCGGTACCAAGTAAAGCATCAACGATGAGGTCTATTCGAGTTAAATCAATCTCATTAAATTTATGCAAGCTACCACCTGCTTTGAGATATTTTTGACAAGCTAGCTGTGCATCTCCTTGGTATTCATTTATGGCAGCTAAGCTATGCAGGTACACATTCATGCCCTGTGCAAGAGCCAACCTGGCTAAAATAAATCCATCACCGGCATTATTTCCTTTACCGCATACAATTAAAATGGTTTTGCTGTTAGGCCACTCAGTCTGAAGTAACTGAAAAGCTGCTAATCCGGCAGATTCCATTAACTGATATAAACTTAAGTTTTCCTGCTCAGCTATTATGCCTTCGTTTTTTTGGACCACTTCAGCCTCATAGGCATATTGTGGTATGCTTGCCAAAAATTTAACGGGTTTCATAAATACTTCCATGAGCGATCATTCATCTATTAACTATCAACAACTGGCCGAAAAAATCAAGCTTTGGGCGGCTGAACTTGGATTTAGTGATATTGGTATTTGCGATGTAGATTTAAAAAGCCATGAAAAAGCCTTAAGCCATTGGCTTGAGCAAGGCTATCACGGCAATATGGATTATATGGCACGTCATGATCTAATGCGCGCCAGACCCGATGAATTACTGCCAGGCACATTAAGAGTAATTTCTGCCCGCCTTGATTACCTGCCAACTCAGGCTAAATTCGCCAAAATATTAAAACAACCAAAACATGCGTTTGTGTCTCGTTATGCCCTTGGTCGCGATTATCACAAACTGATGCGTAATCGCTTAAAGCAACTCGGCCAAAAAATTGAAGAGTATTGCCACAGCCTTAACTTTCGCCCGTTTGTTGATTCTGCGCCGGTGTTAGAACGACCATTAGCAGAAAAAGCCGGCCTTGGTTGGGTAGGAAAACACAGTTTGTTAATCAATCAACAAGCTGGCTCTTGGTTTTTCTTGGGCGAACTGATGGTCGATATTCCTCTACCAACTGATCAACCAAAACAGAATCAATGTGGCCAGTGTGTATCTTGCATAAAAATTTGTCCGACAAATGCCATAGTTAAGCCGTATGTTGTAGATGCCAGGCGCTGTATTTCTTACTTAACTATTGAGCTGAGGGATGCCATACCTGAAGAGTTTCGCCCATTAATCGGCAATAGAATATATGGCTGTGACGATTGCCAATTAATTTGTCCATGGAATAAATTTGCCAAACTCTCGGTTGAAGATGATTTTCAACCACGTAACCAGCTTGACGATATAACCTTATTGGAAATTTTCAGTTGGACTGAATCGCAATTTTTAAAAAACACTGAAGGTTCGCCTATTCGTCGCATTGGCTTTGATTGTTGGCAACGAAATATTGCCGTTGCATTAGGTAATGCACCTTTTGATCAAGCCATAGTTGATGCACTAACAGCTCAGCAAACAGATAGCGAAATGGTGCAGGAACATATTGATTGGGCATTAAAACAACAACAGTTAAAACTAGAGCAACTGATTGAAAATAAAAACGAGCGCTTAACCGCCCGTTTAATACGTACTATCGAAAAAGGCTTATCTAGAGACGCCTAGGGTTATGCGAATTAACGATCAATTTGATTTAAAAAATTAACTAAAACTTCTGGCCATTGCTGCACATCCTTATAGTTTTTGGCAACATGTAGATCAGAATTTGGTATAAGTTCAGCCAATGTAATTGCTGTCGAAACAGGATGACTCGGATCACCTTCCCAACTCAAAATCAAAGTGGGTACAGCAATAGATTTAATTTTTTCTTTGCTAGGTAAATCAGTTAAGCCTGCACCTTTAAATAAATAATATAGTGATCGGCGTTTCATTTGTGCAATTCCCGCAAGTATTGCTGATGCATTAACCTGTTTTTCTTGAACCAACCAAGCAGGTAAAATTCGCCCTAAATCTTTCGACATAACTTTAGCTAACAAACGCCCACCTAACAGTCCACCTAGTCTAGCAAACCTATTGTAAAGCCCTTTTTGTTCGGCTCTAGTTTCCCAAGCAGTAGGTGGATTAACCAGTATTAAAGCTTTAACATTATCAGGTTTGTTTAAAGCAGCGTAAATAGAGGTAGCACAGCCCATAGACTGTCCTCCAGCGATGAATTGACCAATGCCTAATTCATCCGCAATTAAATGCATATCTGTTGCTAAATTTTGCCAATGGTAATCATCCGCAGAGAAGGTTGGTTCAGTTTTACCATGCCCTCGAGCATCATAACGAACCAATTGTTTATTATGGGGGAAATTATCCCAAGCAAAAATATTCAACCTATTTTCACTATCAAGATTAGCCATTAAACCATGGCCCCAAACAAGTGTTTGACCTGTTCCTCGAGTTACAACATTAAAGTCTAAATCGTTAATTTTCATTGATTAAATTCAGTAATACCTACAGTAGAATAGTGAAATTCAATTACTTAATGCACTTTGATTTCACTAACTCTCTTCAACGAATTTAGCCACTTCTAAGATCGCTTCATTCATTTCAACAATAAGAGGTACTGCTTGATGAATTGCTTGTTTGTTACATACATCTCTTAGTAGCTCACACACTTTAACTAAGCGCGGCGCCGATAAGATAATTGCTGTTTTTAAAATCGCTTCATTAATTTCGTTGACTCTGGCTAAGTTTTCATGGGCGAGAGCATCTTTGAGTTTTTGGAAGTTTTGCTTGTTACGTTCCATATAATCATCAAGCATAAATACTGCCATTTCAGCCGAGCCGTGGTATTGATTAAACTTTTCAAGATTCATGATTAAATTATTAATTTGATAAAAACTAGGCTGCGCCTCTTCAATCTCTTCATCTAAGTCGGCAATTGCTTGTTGCTCAGTTTGTTTGAGTTCTGAATGGGTATTGGTTTCCATAATTGATTTAAGCTGACTTTTTTCTTTATTTTTTACATTGATCAATGCTTGTTCAGCTTGCAACTCTTTCTCATGCTCAAGTTGCATATGATCTGCGCCGGCATGGAATGTACGATTAATTAGATTTAAAATACGCCATGCTAAAAATCCGCTCGAGAATACTAAGATTAAGATAAACAGAAAACCAATAGGTAGCATGGTTGACTCCTTAACTTTCACACCAATAATAGGTAAGTTTAACTCAAACTCTGGTAAATCATAAAAATTAGGGCGTTCAATTAACAGAGCTGTTTGATTCAAGAAATCTTGGTAATCTTTTAACTGACTTATAACTTTATTTGTGGTGATGTTTTCATCTCGCCACTTAGCAAATAACTGCCCAGATCCCATGAGTTGATTAGTGATACTACTAATATCGGCAGTCAATTGTTTTAACTTTTTATCACTGGCTTTGTTCGTTTGTAATTCTTTATTAATGTTCTTCGTTAATGTAGCAATTTGTGTCGATATTTGATTAAAATGATGAGAAGACACAGTTGAAGATAAGGCTGTTAACTGGTTTTGTAACTTCAGTAATTCTTGATAAATATATTGATAAAATTGGCCTTCATTCATTAATGCAATAACAGCATTGAAGGTGTTGGTTTTCACTCTATTTTGGCTATTTACAAAATCTAAAGAGTTCTGATTAAGCAACCTTTGTTTTTCACGGCGAATGTCATCAACTTGCTCAATAATTTCAATTAAGGTTTGAGTATTGGCGCTGTATTGACCATTGCGTGATTGACGAATAAGAATTAGGTCATCGACTAAAATAACAAACTTTTTATATCCATCAGCAAATATTTGTGCCGTTTTAGCAATATCATCTGCAGTATTATCTCGTAAATTATCATTTACCATTAATACATGCTGTTTGCTTAAATCGACAATTTCTAACCATGCTTGTTTTACATCATCAAGAGGTTGATCGAGTTGTTGATGACGAATTGCCAATTGCTGAGCCACTAACTGATTTTCTAATTCAGCGACACTTTTCATCAATTGGGCATTATTTTTAATAAAAGGTATTTGTTGTTTATGAAGAAATTCTGCTTTTTCAGCTTGCTGGTTATAAAGCCATAAAGAAGTTGTCACCAATAATCCCATGGTGGCAAGTAATAAGGCAACATAAAGTACAGCCTTAGTAATGATGTAACGTGGTGTTTTCACCAAAGCATGAGAGCCTTGCATAGTCACAAATCCTTTTATTATTATTCTACTTTTCAGTGACGATAATTATTATAACAAGTCTAATACTAGTACAAATCTAATCCACATTGCACCATTAACATAATATTTACTTGCTATATTATATTTTAAATACGTGTTGTCTATAAACTTTTAATTCTGCAATTGACTCTCTAATGTCATCTAAAGCTAGATGTGTCCCTTGTTTAGTGACCTTATCTAAAACTTCGGGTTGCCAGCGCCTAACCAATTCTTTAATCGTACTTACGTCAATATTACGATAATGAAACCAAGTCTCAAAATTTTGCATATAAGCGTTAATAAAGCGTCGGTCTTGGCCAATTGAATTACCGCACATCGGAGAAACACCTTTTGCTACGTACTGCTCAATAAATTCAACAGTTGCTTGCTCTGCATGCGCTAAAGTGATCTTTGATTGGCGACAACGCTCAGTTAAGCCACTGGCACCGTGCTGTTTGACACACCATTCATTCATATTAGCTAGCACATCATCACTTTGATGGATGGCAAATACCGGCCCTTCAGCCAATATATTAAGATCGCCATCAGTGACTATCGATGCTATCTCTAAGATCACATCTTGCTCAGGCTCCAAGCCTGTCATTTCTAAGTCTAGCCAGATTAAATTATTCGCATTTACAACCATTTAAACGCCTTATATTTTCATTATCACTACTATTTAAGTATAATACGGCATAATTTAAAGCATTCATATGATCAACAGCTAACAAATGAAATATACACGTGGCTAAAGCAAAAAAATTGACTAAAGGTCAACATCGTCGCATTAAGCAAAATATAGCGAATAAACTAAGCAAAGATAAAGACATTGCTTGGCAAGATAGTGAACTGAGCGAACAGCAAAATGGCATTATTGTTAGTCGCTTCGGTCAGCATGCTGATGTTGAAGCAAGCAATGGTGATATATATCGCTGCAATATTCGCCGAACGGTTAAAAGTATAGTTTGCGGTGATTCAGTGGTTTGGCGTCAAGGTAAAGAAACGCAGCACAGCATAAGCGGTGTTATCGAGGCGGTACATGATCGCACTACAGAATTAGCCAGACCCGATGTTTATGATGGACTAAAACCAATTGCTGCTAATATCGACCAAATCTTTATCGTTTCATCTGTTGTTCCAGCTTTCAACCCGGACATTATTGATCGTTACTTAGTTGCTATTGAGTTAACGGGTATTAAACCCATTATTGTATTGAATAAAATTGATTTACTCAGTGATGAACATCAAGAGCTGATAGATATACACATCTCGCTTTATCAGGAAATAGGTTACGAAGTAATTTTTGCCAGCAGTAAATTACAAGAGGGTATAGAAAATATCACCGCTCGCTTAAATGATAAAACCAGTATATTTGTTGGTCAATCAGGCGTTGGTAAATCTACGTTAGTTAATTCACTAATGCCGGAATTAGGTATAGATACAAAAATAGTTTCTGAGAATTCAGGATTAGGACAGCATACCACTACTGTAGCTCGCTTATACCACTTCCCTACAGGTGGTCGACTGATTGATTCTCCAGGTATTCGTGAATTTGGTTTATGGCATTTATCCCCTGAAGAAGTTAACCAAGGCTTTATTGAGTTTCAAGATCATCTTGGTTATTGCAAGTTTCGCGACTGCAAACATCAAAATGACCCGGGCTGCGCTCTTCAACAAGCGGTAAGCGATGGTAAAATAAATCCATTACGCTTCGCCAGTTATCAACGTATTCTAGCCAGTCTTGGTGATAATAAATTAACCTCAAGATTTAATTAATATCTACATAAATAATCTATAATAAATAACGCTAAGTTAGCAATTTTGTTTGCTTAGCGTTTTCAAAAAATTTAAAAAGGAAACTTTAGTGTCAGTTGATAATTTAAAAATTGCTTTGCAATATGCAATGCCAAAACATGGTTTATCACGCTTAGTTGGTAAATTAGCCGCCGGTAAAGGTGGTGTGTTAACAACATTTGCAATAAAGCGTTTTATAAAAGCTTACGGCATCGATATGAGCCAAGCGAAAATACAAGAGCCTAAAGAGTTTGCCACTTTTAATGATTTTTTTACTCGTGAATTAGTTGACGGTGCTCGCCCAATTAATCCTGATGCAAATGAAATTTGTTATCCTGTTGATGGTGCTATTAGCCAACAAGGTGACATTATTAATGACCAGATTATTCAAGCTAAAGGGTTTAACTATTCTTTAGAAACTTTACTTGGTGGTAAAGCTGAAACTGCTGCACCATTTCAAGGAGGAAAGTTTTCTACTATTTATTTGGCTCCGAAAGATTATCATCGTATTCATATGCCAATTGCAGGCACCCTACGCGAGATGATTTTTGTACCAGGCGATTTATTCTCAGTAAACCCTTTAACAGCTCAAAATGTACCTAACTTATTTGCCCGTAATGAACGTGTAGTTGCTATTTTTGATACAGCAATAGGGCCTATGGCTGTGGTATTGGTTGGTGCAACAATAGTCGCCAGCATTGAAACTGTTTGGGCTGGCACCATCGCTCCAAGCAAAGAAAAGAAAGTGACGACCTGGACTTATCCAAGTGAAGGTGAAAACGCTATTCATCTTGAAAAAGGTGAAGAAATGGGCCGTTTCAAATTAGGTTCAACTACAGTGTGCTGTTTCCCACCAAACACGATTGAATTTACTGATGGTGATGGCCCTGAAACAGTGACCCGTTTAGGTGAAACTTACGCTAACGTAATAATGCCAAAAGTAGAAGAGTAAAATTATGCTTGTTTTTGCGCATAGAGGTGCAAGTGGCCATGAGCCAGAAAACACACTATTAGCAATAGAGCAAGCATTAGCCATGCAGGTGGATGCCATAGAAGTTGATGTCCACCTTAGCGATGGTGAGCTTATCGTTATCCATGACCGATGGGTAGATAAAACCACCAACGGCAAAGGCAAAATAAATAAACTTTCCTTTAAGCAAATACGAGAGCTAGATGCAGGGAAAGGCCAACAAGTACCTACCCTTGAAGAAGTATTAGCAACTATCAATGGTAAGTGTCATCTCAATATAGAGTTAAAAGCAGATCGAACCGTATTACCGGTTTTAGATCTTATCGACAAAGCCGTAAGCCTATATAATTTTAGCTATAATCAGTTTTTGTTTTCATCGTTTAATCACCATTTACTCTTTGAAATTAAATCAATAAATCCAGAATTAAATGTTGGCGCTTTAACTGCAAGCTGCCCGTTAACTTATGCGGCTTTTGCTGAGCACTTACATGCTTATAGCGTACATATTGCTATAGATTTTGTTAATCAGGAATTTGTCAGCGATGCACATCAACGTGGTTTGAAAGTATTTGTTTATACTGTCGATGATGAAGATGATATTAGCGAAATGCATTATTTAGGTGTAGATGGCATATTCACTAATTACCCAACCAAATCGTTAGTAAAAATTGCCCATTTAAAAGGGCTACCTATTATCGATAATTGATTTTGACGATAGCCCTGCAGTCGTTTACACAAATTCGATTATAAACGAATTGTATAGCGGCCTTTCGAATCCTTTTTACCAATAAAACCTAGCACCGGTTTAAGTGCACTAGGAAATTTGTTTCCCGGCGTTAAATAACCATCTGCTGTTATTCTTCTCATGCTTGCAACATTCGCCGTAAGCTCTAAACCTAAATCATTTTTAGGATCAATGGTGATAGCTAACGCACCTTCATTACAGGCTAAAGTTGCTTTCAATGAACCTAAGTCAATGTCTTCGTCCATGGCATTTACATTAGCGTTATCCCATTGCATAACACCGTCAGCAATAGCACAGACCGGTTTTCCCAATCCTATAGCTAATATATCTAAGGTAACTTGCCCGCCAGCATTCATATCGATGGGTAAGTTAAGCTGTGTTACCACCTCGTTTGCATCCACTATTACATGGGCATTTTCGACAAGCAGCTCCGGTCCAAGATTAGATAAATCCATCGAACCTGACACACTACTTAAACGATCCCCAAAATTAACCGCTACGCTAGGATCAAAGGTGATTAGCGATAATAGGCTTACCGACCATTGAACATTTTCAACTGTATATTTATTTATGGTAACCGATTTGGCTTTACCTGAAAACGCCGAGCCAGATATACCCTGTAAACTCACACCTTTAGGCAATGATATTTGTGAAATTAATTTATCCGCGGGGGCTAATGAAATTAAAAAAATTAAATATAAGGCAATAAATCCGGCAACTATAGCCGAATACTTCTTAATGTCTTGCAATTGCATTATTATGCTTTTCCTAGTTGTAAACGACGTACTTTAACAGTGCCAGCAACATTACCTACGGCAAGGTCAGCTGCTTGGATAATAACCCCTTCGTTAGTAGTTAAATGCTCTAACCAATCGACCAAATCATTAAAGGCAACTTCATCGATCCATACTTGTAAGTCATCTCCTTGCGGTTGCATACGAGCAATAGCGATAGCACGTTGTTTAGCCGTTCGATTAACAACACTAGATAAACTACCACCTGATGATTTGGTGCCACCACTTTTTTGTAATTGTTTATATTGAGCAACGTTTTCACTTACCCAAACAGCAAGCTCCTGCTGCTTCACTAACTTAATGCGCGATTTTTCAATGTTAGTATTTAACGGTTGCCACACCAAACTCACAAATAAAAACACAATGACAATAACAGACATCGCCGCAACGAGTTGTTGTTCTCTTGGGTTTAAGCCTTGCCACCATTGTTTCATGACTTACTCCTAATATTAAACGAACCAGTTACAACATCACCTTGGTTATTTTGTGCACCTGTTTCAACCGTTAATGCCGCCTGTTCTAACAATTGTTTGAATTGCTCAAAGCTCTGATAGTCACTAGCCGTTACCGCTAATCGTAGCTCTTTGCGCTTGGCATCAAAACGCAAAGACTCTGGTTTTAATTTAGGTACTTGAGCAAATGCAGGCTGAACTTTTTCCAGCATAGCTAATAAACCAGAATCTGTGGTTGCAGCACCAAACTCTGCTAACTTGCTATTAATTTGGCGTCTCACCGTAGTTAAACGTACTCGCTTAGTTTGCGGAAAGGCCTTTTTATAATCAGTTTTTATATTTTCGCTAACTTGCTCGTATTTACTATTTAACTGGTTCAACTCAACAACTTTACCGGTTAAATTAAGCAATAAAGCGATCACTGCAACACCTGCAACCCAAAGCCAATTTGTTATTTCTGGCGAACGTTGTTCTTTTACTAAATATTCACCTTGTAAAAGATTAAATGGTTGCGTCTCATAACCTTTTGCCAACAATAGTAAAGGCAACTCTTCTGGCATTGCTGCAATGGTAAATAAGTCTTCGTCAACTTCTATTGGTGAATACGTTGTGAGTTGCTGAGGCTCTTCTTGATCTGTTAATAGCTGTTTAAAAACCAATTCTGAAATTGTGTCATTTACCACAAACCCCTGCCAAACCTCGCTGCGAATTAAGATCTGTTGGTTAATAGCTAAAGTGGTCCAATTATCTTCTATAAGCGGTAAAGCAAGAAAATCTGGCAGCATAGCTTTTACAATGATGTCAGCATCGTTGAACCAAGTAAGCCAAATATCAATTTGTTGATGTGCAATGACTGCACAAAAACAGTTCTCATCACCTAGATGATTTTTAGGTTTACTAGCAAAGGCAAAAAATAACTTCTCTACATCATCAGCAAGATCATCTTCTAACATGTAGGGCGCTGCTGCTTTTATAGCTCGCTCAGATTTTCCTGGTACGGTCAAACTATGTAAGCGTACATCGGCACCGTTAATAATCACTTTTACAGTACGGCTTTTCGCTTTTTCGGTAAGCTCACTTAAGCGGTCTTTATTAGCTAATTCACCACTAGCTATTTCATCAGTTTCACCTTCAGCAGTAATCAACCACTGAATAGGATCTGAATCTTGACTACCAATGCGAATGTATAAATTTTCTCGCATTAATTTACTCCAACACTTCGGTTAACCACGCTAATGGTTTCATCTTTATTTATTTTCATAATTGAATTCATACTAAAATAACTATCATTAAATGATGTTTTAGTGGTCAGTTTAAAATACTCACTGTCGACAACAAATTGTTGTTTAAACTGACCAAAATCTTTAAGTGACTTCGCCGCTGGTAAGCTAGTAAACTCACTAATGTTTTTAAACCCTTCTTCACCACGTTCAGACAAAATTTCTTCTGCTTCACTTGCACCAATACCACCTAACAACGCTTGTAATAACTCTATATTTTCTTCGTCAATGGTATTGATATTTATTTTATGTACATCTGAATTTGGTATCACACAAACAAAATCTTGTAATGCAAAAATTACTTGTGGAGTAAAATGCTCTATTAACCTTAATTCATTCACGCTCGCTAATAAACTGTTAGCAGCTAAATAAGGATATTCTTTAGCTGCATAGTCGTTATCTTCAGCACCGCCAGCACTGGCAATTGATGAATCTTCATCGAGCCAATCAATAAGAGCTTCCGCCATAGATTCTGCTTCAAATGAACCTATACCATCAATATTTAATAAATTAACTAATTCAATAAAAGCAACTTTCGCCTTATTTTCGATTACTCGGCCACTACTACCAGTTTTACCTGGTGGTTTATTGTTTTCAGTTTTATCATCTTCATCAGGTGGTTCGTCTGCATCTGGATTTTCACCTGGAGGTGTGTCACCTGTATCATTATTTTGATTTTTATTAATTAATGAGTTCAAATTAAAGCAAGCGTGCATATCGGTTATTTCGCCGCTAATGGTACCTAAATCTACCGGAAAACTCGTTTCACCAGAAGCCCAAGGCTGACCTAAATTGGTCACGGCTTTATCATCTTTTTCCTTAAACGATAGCGTTAATACAGATTTTGCAAAGGCCTCTGCACCCATTGCATACCAATAAGCCTGCTGATTAGAGTTCAAGTTATCAGTACGCTGTATTTGAAACATTAATGCAGTGCTCAATTTAGTGGCCAAAACCACCGCGATAGCTACCACCAGCATCACAGTGATTAACGCTACACCTGTTTGTCGCTTAATGTTAAGTATAGCCATTTTAGTCATCACTTTCAGCATTAGGGTCAGCAAGCCCTGGTACTAAAAACTGACGCCGGATTAGCCCTATATCGGTAATTTCAATTTCGATCGCAACAGCCATAGGTAAATCTTCTTCTGGTAAGTCTTTTACCCACTTTTTACCATTGAAAAATTCAAAATCTACTTTTTCTACGTTAGAGATTAATGGTCTAATTTTAGGTTCTTCGCCTACAACTGAATCAACAAATACATAGTGTAAACGATTTAAAACATCTTCTTCTAATTGATATGCAACTGCTTGTACATCACTACGCGGTAATAATAATGCGGGATTTCTCCAACCTTGGCGTACAAAGGCAATACCGTGAGTATTTGAAGAATAAGTTGATTCGTTAGTATGAATGAATGTTTTTAAAGCTGCATCGCCATTTAAACGTACACGACGGCGAGTCATTTGAATAAAGTCACGTTCCATTACTAAAAAAGCACGTTGTAGCTCATTCAATCTATCACTATGTGCTTTTCCTTGTTCACTGCTGTCAATAATTGCGGTTAAAAGTTTCACACTGGAAAGTGAAATTAATGAAAACAAAACAATGGCAATAAGCACTTCAAGTAAGGTAAAACCTTTGGCAGTATTCATTTTTGTGCCTGCGGATTACTAACATAAGTAATTAAGCTAGCGATTGAGTTTTTATCGTCTTCATTTGCCCTTACCTCAACAGTAATAGCGCGCATATTTTTATCTTCGGTTGGTAGAATAACATGTTGCCAGTGCCACTCCCGACCTGCCATTTCGGTTTTACCGCTTTTCTTTTTTGGCGGCCATGTTTGCAATAAATTAGCTTCGACCAATTCATTTGACGCAACCCAAGTTGCGACGCTTAACTCTTCTAGATGAGCTGATCCAAGCAGACTTGTACCCGCCACTTTCATTAATGCCGTACCGGCAAAAGCAAATATAGTTAGAGCAAGCATGACTTCTATTAGGGTAAAGCCACTAATCGATTGTTTTGGTGGACATAAAGGCTGCCTGAAATGAGTTGCTGGCATGGTTAACTTAGCGTTGTTCATCAAAAAACGGTCCCTCAACCACAAGGGGTATGGTGTAAGTTCCGGTTACGTCGAAAAACATCGGTATATCAAAACCATCATCATAGCCAAACGTTAGCTTAAAGGGAGTAATATCTCCGCCAGAAAGAATGAATATTTGTGGATAAACCAACTCTTCTTCATCTTCAAATGCCTGCTCGTCTTCGAAACCTTCAAACATTGATTGGTCGATAATCATCTGCCCATCAACAGGCAAATCATCAAGGGTGAGAGTAATTTGAAATGGCTCTTCAAAATAGATTTGCGTTAAACTGTCTTGATCAGGAACTGCTACCCACTTTAACCCATCAAAGGCTAAGAATTGATAGTTGTCTTCTTCAACCAATAAACCTAGCTCAATGTTATTTAACAATGCATATTCACTTGCTAAAGTAAAAAGTGCGGCAAACTTTTGGCTATCAGATTCAAGCTTATCTTCAATAGGGGAGCCGGTAACATTACCGACTAATGTTTTTAAAATCATGCCAATAACGAGCAGTACCAGCATGACTTCAAGTAGTGTGAAACCCCTATTTTTTTTCATTTTCTATACTTTTTACAATAAACAATAATGTTTATCTGTACTCTTCTAAGTTCCAGTTACCAATATCATCTTCGGTACCTGCTTCACCATCAGGTCCAACACTGAATACGTCAATGTTGCCATTTTCACCTGGATTTAATAACAAGTACTCATTACCCCACGGGTCCATTGGCAGGCGAGGTAAATATCCGCCTTCAGGAAAACGCCTTGGTAATGGCTCAATGTCAGTTTCTTCAACTAGAGCTTCCAAGCCTTGTTCAGTTGTTGGATAATTATAATTAGCCATTTTATAAAGCTTCAATTGTTGCTCTATTGAACTTATATCCGAGACAGAAGTTTTAATTTTTGCGGTATCAAGGTTACCCATTAGGTTTGGTACAACCATGGCACCTAAAATCCCTAATATTACGATAACTACCATTACTTCCAGTAAGGTAAAGCCTTTTACTTTATTGCGTTTATCTTTCATTTTTACTACCTAAATTAATGTATTTAATTGCATTATTGGCTGAATAATGGCCATAACGATAAAAAGTACTACTGCTGCCATGCTTACCATAAGTGCAGGTTCAAAGACTTTTAGTGAAATACTCACTACCGCTTCAAATTCACGGTCTTGGTTATCAGCAGCCCTACCTAACATGTTTTCTAATTCACCAGATTTCTCACCACTTGCAATCATGTGTAACATCATTGGCGGAAACAGTTTGGTTTTCTTTAATGAAGCGTGCAAGCTTGTGCCTTCACGTACTTGAGCTGAGGCTTCTTCTACTTTTTCGGCAATATGATCATTAGTTAATACTGCGCCAGCTATTTTCATGCTTTCAAGTAACGGTACTGCACTTGCAGTACATATACTTAATGTGCGGGCAAAGCGTGCTGTATTCAAGCCTCTGGTAACTTTCCCTATGATAGGTAAAGACAAGGAACGTCGATGCACCATCATTTTAAAGGCTGGCTTTTTCATCATTTGCTTAAACAGCACACTGGCAATAAAAATAAGGCCAATAATATATAATATATAGTCTTGTAAGAACTCACTCACCGCGATTAAAAACGTGGTTGTGCCGGGTAATTCTTGGCTCATATGTTCAAACTGCCCGACAATTTCAGGCACTACCGCGACCAATAAAATAACAATAACTGCAACTGCTACAATAGTCATAATCACTGGATAAATGAGCGCTTGCACTAATTGTGATTTCATATGTTGACGTTGTTCAGTGTAATCGGCTAAACGGTTCAACACATTATCTAAATGACCCGATTTTTCACCTGCAGAAACCATTGCTCGGAATAGATTATCAAACACACTTGGAAATTCAGCCATAGATTCGGCTAAACCATAACCTTCGGTAACTTTTGAACGCACCGACATGATCATACTTTTAAGCTTATCTTTGTCACATTGTTCAGCAACAGCCATCAAAGCTTCTTCTAACGGTAAACCTGACTCCACTAGAGTTGCTAATTGACGAGTAATTAAAGCTAACTCACCTGCCGATATTTTCTTTTCGCCAAAGCTCGGACGATTTGCCTCTTTCTTAGCTTTTTCTAAGCTCGGTGTTACCTCAATAGGGATAAGACCTTGCTCACGCAAAAAGCTTCTCACCTGCCGAGCATTATCGCCTTCGGCAACACCTTTTTTATTTTTACCGCGAGAATCTACCGCTTGATAATCAAATGCTGCCATAACTAGTCTTCTCTAGTTACTCGTAAAATTTCTTCAAGTGTGGTTTCGCCATTTAACACTTTTCCAAAACCATCATCACGAATACTAGGTGTATGATCACGGATCATTTTCTCAATCGCTTGCTCACCAGCATTGTTTTGAATTAGCTCTCGTACATTATCGTCAACTACTAATAATTCATGGATACCCGTACGACCTTTATAACCTAAATTTTTACACTTTTCACAGCCAGTAGCTCGATAGATCAAATGTTCTTTATTATCAGTTATACCAAGTAATTTAGCTTCTTCTTCAGAAGCAACGTGTGCCTCTTTACAATGCACACATAACGTTCTTACTAAGCGCTGTGCTAAAACCCCAATCAAACTTGACGATAACAAGAATGGTTCAATACCCATATCTTCTAATCGAGTAATAGCACCAGCAGCTGTATTAGTATGTAAAGTTGATAACACTAAGTGACCGGTTAAACTTGCTTGCACTGATATTTGTGCAGTTTCTAAATCTCGAATTTCACCAACCATCACTACGTCAGGATCTTGACGCAAAATAGCACGTAAACCACGAGCAAAAGTCATGTCTACTTTACTATTAACTTGTGTTTGACCAATACCTTCAATAGAAAACTCAATTGGATCTTCTACCGTTAAGATGTTTCGTTCATTGGCATCAATTTGAGTTAAACCTGCATATAGCGTGGTACTTTTACCAGAGCCGGTCGGACCGGTAACCAAAATAATCCCATGTGGCTTACTTATAACACTGGTAAAGGTTTCCCGCCCTTTATCGGTCATGCCTAAATCTTGTAAATTTAAACGAGCGGCATTTTTATCTAATAAACGAAGAACTACACGTTCACCATGGCTTGATGGCATAGTAGACACACGAACATCAACGGCACGGCCACCTATTTTCAAAGAAATCCGACCATCTTGCGGAATGCGCTTTTCCGCAATATCAAGTTTTGCCATAACCTTGATACGTGAAACTAACATTGATGCCAGCTTACGATTAGGTTTCAATATTTCACGTAATACGCCATCAACACGGAAACGAATTTTTAGTACTTTTTCGAAGGTTTCTATATGAATATCAGAAGCATTTTCTTTGATCGCTTCTGACAACATGGCATTAATCAATTTGATAATAGGTGCATCATCTTCATTTTCAAGCAGATCTTCAGCTTCATGAATTTCATCGGCAAGTGAATACAG
The DNA here is from genome assembly GCF_031583595.1 of Thalassotalea psychrophila. Classification (NCBI taxonomy): domain Bacteria; kingdom Pseudomonadati; phylum Pseudomonadota; class Gammaproteobacteria; order Alteromonadales; family Colwelliaceae; genus Thalassotalea; species Thalassotalea psychrophila. Next base: position 225,577 of record NZ_CP134145.1, on the reverse strand, counting down.
ATTTGCTTCGTTGCCAATATCTTCCATCATTTGCTGTGCTTCAGATGAATCACGTTGATATGCAATTGTTAGTAACTGTTCGAACTCTTCGGCGCTGTGATTTGCCACACTGAATCTACGCCCTAAAAAACGGCGTATTTCAAGTAAGATATCTACCTTTAATGTATCGGTAACATGCACGATTAGATCATTTTCATCTAATTCAACTAACACACTATGGCGTTTGGCAAAACCAAACGGTAGTTGATATGGCAAGTGCTGAATCTCTTCTTCAGCGAGTTCATTTTGAGCAAATAATTCCTGCTCTGTCATCACTAAAGAGTCTTTATTAACGCTACTGTCTGCAGATAATAAAGTGTCGGTGTTACTCATTTTCACCCGCTTGCTGCTCAGCTTCGGTTAAATCTTTACTTAACTCTTCTATCGCACGTTCTTCCATATATTCATCAAACGTAGGCGGTAATTCTAAATCGTTTTTCCACTCAGGCAGTAACGGTAAAACCGCATCATCCATTAACGCTAAACCATTTTCTTGCTTGCGAATTTGGTCTGCACGAATGTAGTTATATTTTTCTTTTGATATTGACTCCATCAAGTCACCATCACGAATAATTGTTGGCTTTAAAAACACCATCAAATTACGTTTGCGGGTTGTACTACCCGTTGAACGGAATAAATGCCCAATAATAGGAATATCACCCAAAATTGGTACTTTCTGCATACTTTCTTGTACGTCTTCATCAATTAAACCACCAAGAATAATAGTAGAGCCACTATCGGCCATTACTGTGGTTTTAATTTCACGTTTGTTAATTGAAACATCAACACCTGTTGCGCCACTTACACTAGACACTTCTTGTTCAATTGTTAATTGTACGCCCGAGCCTTCGTTCACTTGTGGTGTTACTTTTAATTTAATACCCACTTCTTTACGGTCAACGGTTTGGAACGGGTTGGCATTATTGCTGCCAGTAGCTGAACCAGTAATAATTGGAATTTCTTGACCAACAATAAAATACGCTTCTTCATTGTCTAGTGTGGTTATACTTGGAGTAGCTAGAATATTTGAGTTAACATCAGAGCTTACGGCTTGCACTATCGCGCCCCAGTTGTCTTCAACCACGCCAAACATCATGCCATTCACATTGCCAAGCAACTGAGCAAGAATAGTAAAATCACCGTCAGTATCAGGGTTTGTAGTCGTTACCGGGTTACCATTACCATCTATGGTAGTAACAGTAGTACCTTCTTCACCCTCGGCAGCAATTGCTCCTGCTGCTACTCCACTTATTGGTACAATGCCATTATTAAACTGGGTAAAACCGCCTTCTTCATGAAACCATTGCACACCTAATTGTGCGCCATCAGATTCAAACACTTCAACAATAATAGCTTCAACAAGTACTTGTGCACGGCGAATATCTAATTGGCGAATAACTGATTCAAGTGAACGCAGCATGTCTGGTTCTGCAGTAATAACTAAGGTGTTAGTATCTTCATGCGAATCAATGCTTATATTACGAGTACCAGAAGAGCGGCTACGACTTGTTGATGTTTTAGAAGTAGTTTTTGACGCTGTAGCACTTTTTTGCATACTGTCGCTGACACTTTGCAATATAGAAACGAGATCTTCAGCTTTTGAATATTTTAAGTAATAAACTCGAGTATTACCTGATGATTCTAATTCGCTGTCTAATTTCTCGATTAAACGGGCAATGCGCTCACGAGCCTGACCTTCACCGCTAATAATCACTGAGTTAGTTCTATCGTCAGCAACTATTTTAGGAATTAAAAATGCTGGGGTATCAGACTTACCTGAAGTTGGTTTATTGATATTTTCAATGATACGTACCATTTCACCGGCTGAAGCATACTTTAACTTCACAATTTCTACGTCTTGATCACCAGCTCTGTCAACACGAGTAATAATATTTACTAAACGATTCACTACTGCAGCAGTACCGGTAAGCATAATTACGTTTGATGGTTCATAGTGAACTACGTTACCACCACCAGCTTGGTCACTTAACTGGCGTAGTAATGGTGATAATTCACGTACAGATACATTTTTAACTTCAACAACACGAGTAACCATTTCGTCACCCATGCCTGGGTTGTCATCACCAACAACGGGAATTGAAGCACTTTTGGCGTCTTTATTTGGAATGACTTTAATAACGTTGTTTTCCATTTCAACAACGGCAAAGCCATAAACTTCTAGAACGTTTAAGAAAAACTGAAAATACTGCTGTTCAGTTAACAGGTCATAACTACGTACATTAATTTTACCGCGAACTTTTGGGTCAACAATAATAGTTTTCTTTAGGTTTTTACCAACAATGTTGATAAATTCAGTTATTTCTGTGCCTTTAAAATTAGGTGAATACTGTGCGGCAGACGCAGACGCTATACATAAAGTACAGGCCATCGTGATCGCTGCTAATATATTTGCAAAAGCACGTTTAAACTGTTTTGCGCTAAGGTTCATGCGCATGAAACTCTCCAATTAATTATTTAAGCCTAAAGAAACGTCGTGTAATTCACCGTTTCGTTCTACTAATATGTCTACATGTTCTGCTTTACGCAGTTCGATAAGCGCTTTTTGGGCTTCTCGCATATCGGTCAAATCTTTACCGTTAATTTGTATAGCAATATCACCGGGTAATAAGCCTACCCCGGCAAAAAATTCAGGGTCTTTACTTGGCATTAAACGATAACCTTTTACTTTGCCGTCTTTGCGATAAGGCGATACTTTAATGTAATCAGTTAATTTACCTGGATTATCTAAAATATCGGCTCGAGCTTTAGCAACTCGCTCTTTAATTCGTGCACTCTTTTCTGGGTCGGTCGCGTTTTTGTTAGTTAAACTTGTTTTAGTTCTAGTTTTAACAACTTTAGGGTCAGACTCAGTTGTCACAACCTCACGACCATTACCTTGTGTATATTCAAAGCCATCTAACATTAACGTTTCCATACGGCCTGATGATTGAATAATAACCCGATCGTTTTGCACCTGTTTTAATATTGCCCGGGTACCTTCTATCTTGTCATCAATTCCATATGTCTCTTGTTTACCCTTAGATTCAATTATAGCAGCTGCAGTTGTAGGGTCGTCAGAAGCAACTAATCCCGTTAACGTAAGTTTTAAACGAGTTTCTGGCGCGGATTCAATTTTTTCAGTCTGTTTTACAACAGGTTGTTCTTTGTTGTATTCGCCAAACAAATTTAAACTACGAATTGCTGATGTATTAATTTGTCTACTAGAAGTACTTGTAGATGATTTAATCGCTGCCGTAGATGATTTGGTTGCACCTTCAGGATAAAGCGCCCAAGTAAAATTGGCACTCCAATAAGCGATATAAACTACCAACAAAGACATTAGCACTTGTGTCAGTCGTTTTTGTGGCACTTGTTGCCATAAAGACTGTAACCGAATTGTAATTTGCGCTAAATCCATGATGTTTTTTAAATACTTATATAAAGATTAAAATTTTAACTGCTCCTGATAATACGTGAGCAAGAGCGCCACAACAAGTTAGAATGAGCATTTTTTTTGTCTTATCTCATAGGTTTACAGTTGGTTTACATATTTGTTGTCACCTATAGTTTACAGACAAGCATATTCACCAAAAAATTCACTGCAATTTAACCCCTACAGCTTTTTCTTAACAAATGCAGTTTGAACAGGTGCGTTTTCGTACATTTTTCATCCAACTAATGAGGTAAAATATAGTCGAACTTGTGGAGAATTGCTCCTAAATATGTTAACTTTCGCGCAAATTTACTGGGGGCATAAGCATGGGCAAGCACCAAGATAAAGATTTATCAAATACCGAACACTTTCGTCTTGATAAGTGGCTATGGGCTGCTCGCTTTTATAAAACTCGTGCCATTGCCAAACAAATGATTGATGGCGGCAAGGTGTTTTACAACGGCCAACGCAGTAAATCGAGTAAAAATGTCGTACTTGGTGACAAAATTAGAATTCGCCAAGGCTTTGATGAAAAAGAAATCACAGTTATTGCCCTAGCAGATAGACGCCGTGATGCAACTTTCGCGCAAACACTTTATGAAGAAACTAAACAAAGCATAGAAACGCGAGAAAAAGTGAACATAGCAAGAAAACAAGGCACCTTATTAAGCCCGGCAAGTGACAGTAAACCAGACAAAAAACAGCGTCGTAAATTACGTGAATTTAAAGAAAGGATATAATTAGTGACCACTAATACTGATGTATTAAATCGTTATTTATTTGATAACACCCATGCGCGTGGTGAGTTAGTACAACTAGATAAGAGCTTCAAAGAGATCATAACCAACCATGACTACCCTGCGGAGGTAGTTGAGTTGCTTGGCCAATTAATGGCGGCCACATGTTTGTTAACTGCAACATTAAAATTTGAAGGCGAAATTTCAGTTCAAATTCAAGGTAATGGCCCGGTTAAATATGCAGTAATTAATGGTAACAATTTACAGCAAATGCGAGGTATCGCCAGTATTGAAGGCGAAATAAAGGGCTCAAGCCTGCATGATTTAATGGGGAAAGCCAATATGGTTATCACCATTATTCCTAAACAAGGTGAACGTTATCAAGGTGTTGTAGCTCTTGAAGGTGAAACCTTAGCGCAGTGTTTAGAGCATTACTTTGCAACATCAGAACAACTGGCCACTAAAATATGGTTATTTGCTGACGCTAATAAAACTCAAGCGGCAGGATGTTTATTGCAAGTTGTTCCAGATTCTGATGATAAACAACAGCAAATGGACGACTTTGAACATATATGCCAGTTAACAGCAACAATAAAAGCTGATGAGTTATTTACTTTAGATGCGAATGAAGTGCTTTATCGCTTATATAATCAAGAGCAAGTTCGCCTATTTGATCCGCAAGCGGTAAGTTTTGTTTGTGGTTGCTCTGAAGACAAATGTTTAGCCGCTATCGCTAATATGGGTAAAGAAGCCATTATTGAACATCTTAATGAGCACCAACAAATCAACATAACCTGTGATTTTTGTAAAACCAATTACCACTTTGATCAAGCAAAATTAAACCCACTGCTTAACCCAAACTAAGCACTAATTTTATATAAAATCCTTATGTAAAATGGTGCTAACTTATAGCTAACTATCCCAGTACAGCTATTGTTAGCGCCTTTTTTGTAACAACCTTGAAAAACTTTCATTATTGACTACATTTTATCTTTTAATCTCTTAACAATTTCGTTACTATTCAAACAATATAAATGTTTTTTAGACTTTTTACTCTAACGCGGCCAGGAGCTTGTCAAAATGACTACTGCGAAGACCATCGATTTATCGCAATACGGTATCAACCAAACAGCTGAAATTGTTTACAATCCTTCTTATGAATTATTATTCGAAGAAGAAACTAAAGCTAGCCTTGAAGGCTATGAAAAAGGCACAATCACTAAATCAGGTGCTGTTGCTGTTGATACGGGCATATTTACGGGTCGTTCTCCTAAAGATAAATACATCGTTCGTGATGACGTAAGTCGCGATACTGTTTGGTGGTCAGATCAAGGTAAAAACGATAACAAACCAATGACACCTGAAACATGGTCACATATTAAAGGTTTAGTTACAGAACAACTTTCAGGAAAACGCTTATTTGTTGTTGATACATTTTGTGGTGCCAACGATGATACTCGCTTAAAAGTGCGTTTTATTACTGAAGTTGCATGGCAAGCGCATTTTGTAAAAAACATGTTCATTCGTCCAACTGATGCAGAGCTTGAAAACTACGAGCCTGATTTCATTGTAATGAACGGTGCTAAAACAAATAACCAAGATTGGCAAGAACACGGATTAAATTCTGAAAACTTTGTTGCCTTTAACTTAACTGAAAAAATGCAGTTAATTGGTGGTACTTGGTATGGCGGCGAAATGAAAAAAGGTATGTTCTCAATGATGAACTACCTATTACCTCTTAAAGGTATAGCCTCAATGCACTGTAGTGCTAACGTTGGTAAAGATGGAGACACAGCTATATTCTTCGGTTTATCAGGAACTGGTAAAACAACATTATCAACAGATCCTAAACGTCAGCTAATTGGTGATGACGAACATGGTTGGGATGATAATGGTGTATTTAACTTTGAAGGTGGCTGTTACGCTAAAACCATCAACCTAAGTGCTGAAAACGAACCAGACATTTTTAATGCTATCCGCCGTGATGCGTTATTAGAAAATGTAGTGGTAAACAGCGATGGTGAGATTGACTATGATGATGGTTCAAAAACAGAAAACACTCGTGTTTCTTACCCTATTCATCACATTGAAAACATTGTTAAGCCGGTTTCTAAAGCTGGACACGCGAAAAAAGTTATTTTCTTAACTGCTGATGCATTCGGTGTATTACCTCCTGTTGCAAAGTTAACACCGGCACAAACTGAATATTACTTCTTATCAGGGTTTACGGCTAAATTAGCCGGTACTGAACGTGGTATTACTGAACCAACACCAACGTTTTCAAGTTGTTTTGGCGCTGCATTCTTAAGCTTGCACCCAACTCAATATGCTGAAGTATTAGTAAAACGTATGCAAGACGCTGGCGCTGAAGCGTACTTAGTAAATACTGGCTGGAATGGCACAGGTAAGCGCATTTCAATTAAAGATACCCGCGCAATTATTGACGCCATTCTAGATGGTTCAATTGATAACGTTGAAGTTCAAACATTACCAATGTTTAACTTAACTGTTCCTAAAGCTCTACCTGATGTAGATAGCAGCATCTTAGATCCCCGAGATACTTACACTGATGCAAGTGAGTGGAATACGAAAGCTGAAGACTTAGCAAAACGCTTTGTAAATAACTTTGATAAGTTCACTGACAATGACCATGGTGCAAGTTTAGTTGCTGCTGGCCCGCAACTATAACGTTTTAATTTAGAATTTATTGATTAACAAAACCTGCTAATTGCAGGTTTTGTTGTTTATGGGGTATGCAAAACCTTTGAGACCAAAAAACATGGAAAATTTAACAATCTAAACTACACTTGCTGATCTATTATCATTACTTTGGAGTGAGTGCGCCCCCGCACGGAAAGCTTTAAAACGGATTTTGATTTGGCGCTTATACCAATTTCATTAATAAAGTGAACTTGGTATTAAATGACTATGACCATATTAGACAGACAGGTATCGTTACAACAAAACCTATTTTATGCCTTACAGAAATATCGAATTTTCTGGTTTATTTTATTGTTAACCGCCACCTTAGATTATGTTACTACCCTACAGTTTATGCTTAATGACAGTATTGCTTTAGAAGCCAATTTAGTGATTCGCTATTTAGCTTATGAATTTGGAATATTTCAAGGAGTAATGATTGGGAAATCTTTACAGATATTCTCAGCGATGGCTTTTTGTGCACTTTCGAGAGAACTATCAAGAGCTGTGTTACTACTGATTATATTATTAAATTGCCTGGCTATATTTATTAATACTACCTTTAACTAATGTTGTATACCAAGCCCATTAATTATCTGCTCATTTTTACTGGTTAAAATGAATAACTACTGCGTTATAAAACCTTTAAGTAGAATACTACTTATAAAATTTTATGCCTTGTATTTATCCCTTTTTCCTCACTAAAAAGTAGATCACATAGTTAATGGAATTGGTATTAGCTTAATGGCAATTCAACTGTAGCCACTAAACCACCGCTGTTGCGGTTTTTCAATGTGACTTTACCACCATGACCATCAACAATTCGTTTTATAATAGCCAGCCCTAAGCCACTACCTTCAGTGCCCCTTGCTGTATCACCTTGGGTGAAAGGTTGAAATAAACGTTCTATTTCACTATCGCTAATACCAGGGCCATTATCGGCAACGTTAAAGTAGGCTCTGTTGGTTTCTTGATTAATACCACTGCTGATCTCAATGTCATTGCTTGAATATTTATAAGCATTTTGAATTAAATTAGCCAATACTCGTTTCATTGCTGCATATACCATAGGGATCTCAACTTGTGGACCAAGCTGCAAGTGAATATTTCTATCTTCAACACTTTCAAGTTCAACCACATCTTTTATCATCTGGTTAAAGTCAATTGGTTGTGTTTTATCCATCATATCATGACGTATATAATCAATAAATTGATCGATAATGGCATTCATATCGTCAATATCTTTTTCGATACCATCTTTTAGATAGTCTTCATCTTCACTCATCATTTCACTAGCAAGGCGAATACGAGTTAAAGGCGTACGCAAGTCGTGAGAGATACCGGCCATAAGCAAACTACGATCGGCCTCTAATTGTTTTATTCCTTTTGACATATGATTAAAAGCTCGAGTTACAGCAGTGACCTCTGTTGAACCTTGCTCTTTTAATGGTTCAGGAAATTGTCCTTTACCTACGTCGATGGCGGCTTTTTGTAAGGCCTTTAAAGGTCGATTTAATTGTCTAATAAACAACCAACCACCGGCAACACTTAATACACCGATTAATACCAAATAAAAAATTAGGGGATAGAAACTAGCTTCATCTAGACCATGCAACGGGATTTTAACCCATAAGCTTGGCGCTTGTGGCGGCCTGATCCAGAATAAGTATTCGTCACCTTGAGATATCCTAACTTCAGCCTCGCCTTCAAGTAACTCACTCATTTGCATAGACAAGTATGGATAATAAGAAGCTTCAGCTAAGCCTAGCATTAAAGCGTCTTGTTCACGATAAACACCAATACCGGTTTCTTTATGAAATGCCTCTGCTAGCTGAGGATTAAATTTTGAATTACCACCATCAATAAATACCACTTTAACTTGCTTGGCAAGCAGCTGATTTATTTGCTCAAGGTTAGGCTTAATAACGTATATGGCGACCGATAGATATGACACGACTTGGTTTATTAATAGCAAAAAGCCAATCAATAATACGGTTTGGCCAAAGGCACTACGTGGTAATATTTTCATTTGTGATCAGACTAATTAACCAACACTACTACCATCAGGGACAAACACATAGCCAAGTCCCCAAACAGTTTGAATATAACGTGGGTTAGCAGGGTCTTGTTCAAGCATGCGACGTAAACGAGATACTTGCACATCAATACTGCGTTCTAGCGCAGAATAATCTCGACCTCGGGCTAAATTCATTAATTTATCCCGAGACAAGGGTTCTCGCGGATGAGTAATCAATGATTTTAATACCGCAAATTCACCACTGGTTAATGGCATAGATTCTTCACCTTTGCGCATTTCTCGCGTCGCTAGGTTTAATGAAAATTCACCAAACTCAATGACTTCTTCTTCCAACGATGGAGCGCCAGGTGCTTCTTGAGTTTTACGACGTAGTACAGCTTTAACTCTCGCCAGCAATTCGCGCGGATTAAAAGGTTTAGGCATGTAATCGTCAGCGCCAAGTTCCAAGCCGATAATACGATCAACTTCATCACCTTTTGCGGTCAGCATGATAATTGGGATTTGATTTTCTTGTTGACGTAAACGACGACATATAGATAACCCGTCTTCTCCGGGTAGCATTAAGTCAAGCACCAATAGATGAAAATTTTCACGCTCTAGCAATCTGTCCATTTGCTCGGAGTTAGCGGCACTTCTAACAACGAAGCCCTGCTCAACCAAATAGCGTTCTAACAATGCACGTAAGCGCATATCATCATCTACCACTAATATTTTCGGGGTTTCCTGTCCCATAAGAGCCTCTATCACTTAACGTTTATATTTACTTATAGTATCGACTATAAGCTAATTTTGTTATTTTTCAAAAGCTAATAGTCTTTTATGTCGCGCTAGATTGTTACAAGTTATGAATGAAGTAAGCAATGATTCCTAATTAACTGAAGATTACTAGGTCTGATATTCAATTTTATTAATAAACCAAGAAACTGGACCATCTGGTGTCATAACCTCAACTTCATCATCGACTTCTTTTTTTAAGAGTGCTCGCGCCATAGGTGAGTCGATAGAAATATAGTCTTTGGCATCACCGTATATTTCTTCCGGGCCAACAATACGAAAGGCTTTAATATCTCCACTCTCATTTTCAATTTCTACACGTGCACCGAAAAAAACTTTGCCATCTTGTTGGGGAGAGTAATCAACAATTTTTAAATCTGGCAGAAGTTTTCGCAAAAATCGTACACGACTGTCTATTTGACGTAGCACGCGTTTATTAAAATGATAATCAGCATTTTCTGATCTATCGCCAAGGCTTGCTGCCCAAGCCACAACTTTTGTAATTTCAGGCCGCTTCACCCGCCAAAGATAATCTTCCTCTTTTTGCAGTTGTTGATAGCCTTCGCGGGTTATTAATTTTGTTTTCACGACATAAACTTCTTAAATTTGATCAAGACTATACTGTATAATCGCATTATTATAATTTTCTTCAGATAAACAGTATATACCCGTGCGATTTTAAAATGCAGTTTCGTATGGGAATTAACATTAGGATTATTGATTAATGATAAACATTTCGCAACAAATTGCCGCAGAATTGAACGTTAAAGAAGCACAAGTTAATGCTGCAATTTCATTGCTTGATGATGGTTCTACCGTGCCATTTATTGCCCGTTACCGTAAAGAAGCGACTCAAGGATTAGACGACAATCACTTACGTCACCTAGAGCAACGTTTAACCTACTTACGCGAATTAGGTGAACGTAAGCAGCTGGTATTGAAAAACATCAAAGAGCAAGGCAAGTTGACCGATTCTTTAAAGCAACAAATAATTAGTGTCGATAATAAAACTGAACTAGAAGATTTATATCTTCCATATCGCCCTAAACGCCGTACGAAAGGGCAAATAGCAATTGAGGCCGGCCTAGAGCCTTTAGCAAACAAACTTTACCAAGACTGGTCATTAGATCCGGAACGGGAAGCGGCCAGTTTTGTTAATAAAGATGCTAAGTTCAATGATGAAAAATCAGTATTAGAAGGCGCTTGTTATATATTAATGGAGCGTTTAAGTGAAAATGCATCATTAATACAAAAGCTACGTAAACATGTTATTAAGCAAGCATACTTAACGAGTAATGTGGTTAAAGGTAAAGAGAAAACAGCGCAAAAATTTAAAGATTATTTTGAACATTCTGAAATGCTCGCCAAAGTACCATCGCACCGAGGTTTAGCGATGCTGAGAGGTCGAAATGAAGGCCTGTTACAGTTGAACCTGGATGTAGATCCTGGCTTTGAAAAAAATGCCGAGTCAAGTTGTGAACAAATTATTCGCGATCATTTTAGTCTACGTCTATCGGCCCAGCCCGCAGCACAATGGTTGAATAAAGTGGTCCGTTTAACTTGGCGTGTTAAGCTTGCATTATCCCTTGAAAATGAATTATTAACCGCGATGCGTGAGCGTGCTGAAACAGCAGCAATAAAAGTTTTCGCCGATAATTTAACAGATTTACTCATGGCCGCTCCAGGCGGCGCTAAAGTGACTATGGGTATAGATCCAGGTATTCGTACTGGTTGTAAAATAGCGATTATCGATGGTACTTCTAAACTGCTATATACTACGACCATTTATCCACATGAGCCGCAAAAGCATTGGGATAAATCAATAAGAACAATATCTACCTTAGTACAACAATACAAAGTCGAACTTATTGCTATAGGTAACGGTACGGGTTCGCGTGAAACCGACAAACTAGCAGGAGAAGCAATCGCCAAACTTGAAACAAATAAGCCAAATAAAATTATTGTTTCAGAAGCGGGCGCCAGCATATATTCGGCTTCAGAATTCGCTGCAAATGAGTTTCCAGACCTAGATGTTTCACTGCGCGGTGCCGTATCTATTGGTCGTCGTTTGCAAGACCCGCTTGCTGAGCTTGTTAAAATTGAAGCGAAGGCTATTGGTGTGGGGCAATATCAACATGACGTCAGTCAAAGTCAATTAAGCAAAACCCTAGATGGCGTAGTAGAAGATTGTGTAAACGCGGTAGGTGTAGATCTTAACAGTGCATCGGTGCCACTATTAAACCGGGTGTCAGGCTTATCTAAAACTATGGCGCAAAACATTGTGCAATTTCGTGAACAAAATGGCAGGTTTGAAAAACGAAGTGAATTAAAAAAAGTTGCTCGTTTAGGGCCAAAGGCATTCGAACAAGCGGCTGGGTTTCTGCGTATTAATAATGGTAAAAACTTACTCGACAGTTCTGGCGTGCACCCAGAAAGCTATAGTGTTGTGGAAAACATCATTACTAAATCTGCAGTGGCGATAAATGAGCTTATTGGCGATTCAAGTTTATTAAACAATCTCAAACCTGAAGAGTTCACCAATGAGCAGTTTGGTTTGCCAACAGTGAAAGATATTATCAGCGAGTTAGACAAACCCGGTAGAGATCCTCGCCCAGAATTTAAAACCGCTACGTTCAAAGAAGGGGTGAATACGATTAACGATCTTGAGCTAAATATGACTCTTGAAGGCGTTATTTCGAATGTGACCAACTTTGGCGCTTTCGTTGACATTGGCGTACACCAAGATGGCTTAGTGCATATCTCGTCGTTAACCAATAAATTTGTTAGTGACCCTCGTGAAATAGTTAAAGCTGGCGATATAGTAAAGGTTAAAGTATTAGAAGTAGACCCAAGCAGAAAACGTATCAGCTTAACCATGCGACTAGAAGAGTCTGCAAATACGAGTAACCAACATAAACCTAAGCAGCAGAACAAGCCGAAACAACAACCGGCTAAAAATCATGTGACGAAGAAAAAGCCTCAGCAACCACAAAACAGCATGATGGGCAATGCCTTTGCTGATGCGTTTGCCAAGGCGAAGAAATAAAGCGGGCTAAAATTGCCTAAACTATAAAACTCATCTATCTTTTTGAACAATTGTAACTTCTTAAGGAATATAGATGAGTTTAATTTTAATTCTACTTGCAGTCATTGGCTTTATCGTATTTGCCACGTCAAAGTTAAAGCTTCATCCATTCCTAGTTCTTCTGCTTGCTTCATTTATTACCGCATTTGCTTACCAGCTACCAATCAGCAGTATCACCGCTACGATCAGCTCAGGTGTTGGGGGCTTGTTGGGGCAAATTGGTTTAGTGATCGTTTTAGGTACCATCATAGGTACAATTCTAGAGAAAAGTGGCGCGGCTATTACCATGGCCGAATTTATTATCAAGTTGCTTGGGCAAAGATTTCCAACCCTGACTATGTCTATAATTGGTTATATCGTTTCTGTACCAGTATTTTGTGACTCTGGTTTTGTGATCTTAAATTCACTGAAAGAATCAATGGCAAAATCAATGAGTGTATCTCCTATAGCGATGAGTGTTGCCTTAGCAACCGGCTTATATGCGACTCATACATTTGTACCACCAACACCCGGGCCTATTGCAGCCGCGGGGAATTTGGGCTTAGAAAATAATTTGGGTTTGGTTATTGCCGTGGGTGTTTTTGTCGCGGCAACAGCAGCATTTGTTGGCATGTTATGGGCAAATAGATTCATTAATATTCAGCCCGATAACCTCGATGAAGATGATGTTATTACTATGCCTGAAGGTACGCACAGTTATGGCGAATTACCTAGTGCCTTAAAAGCGTTTGCACCAATTATGGGGCCAATATTGTTAATTTGTTTAGGCTCAATTGCAAACTTGCCTAGCCGCCCGCTGGGCGATGCTGGCTTATTTCAATTATTGGTGTTTTTGGGCACACCACTAAACGCATTATTGGTTGGTTTGTTATTATCATTTAGCTTAATTAAAGGTGATGATCGGATCACTGATTTTAGTAGCAGAATTGCCGATGGCTTAACTGCGGCAGCACCAATACTATTGATTACCGGTGCCGGTGGTGCATTTGGCGCCGTACTCAAAGCAACCCCGATAGGCAACTATATTGGTGTTACCTTATCAGCATTAGGTGTTGGTTTATTTATGCCGTTTATTGTCTCTGCTGCATTGAAATCAGCACAAGGCTCTTCGACAGTAGCATTAGTGACCACGTCGGCATTAGTTGCCCCTCTGCTGCCTGAACTGGGTTTAGACTCTGAAATGGGCCGGGTATTAACGGTAATGGCTATTGGAGCAGGTGCTATGACGGTGTCACATGCTAATGACAGTTTCTTTTGGGTGGTTTCACAATTTAGTAAAATGAGTGTCTCGTTAGCCTATCGAGCCCATACTATGGCCACATTAGTGCAAGGCGTTGTCGCCATGCTGTTAGTTTATGTTCTAAGTTTATTCTTATTATAACTAGAGGTTGCTTTGAAAGTAGTTATTGCCCCAGATTCATTTAAAGAAAGTTTAACCGCTTTAGAAGTTGCTAATGCTATTGAATTAGGATTTAAGCGAGTTTTTCCAGATGCTGAGTATATTAAAGTACCGATGGCCGATGGTGGTGAAGGCACCGTACAAGCGCTTGTTGATGCAACCAATGGCAAAATTGTCTGCACTCCGGTCAAGGGCCCTTTACATGCTCCGGTTGATAGCTTTTATGGCATATTAGGAGACGGTGAAACCGCCGTTATAGAAATGGCGGCGGCATCGGGTTTACATCAAATCAATGAAGATGAAAAAGATGCCAAGCTTACGTGCAGTTTTGGTACTGGGCAACTGATCATCGACGCCTTAGATAAAGGCGTTAGTAAATTTATTATAGGCCTTGGTGGTAGTGCGACTAATGATGCAGGTGCAGGTATGTTAACTGCACTTGGTGCTAACTTAACCGACAAAAACAGCAAGGCAATACCTTCTGGTGGAGCTAACTTACATCTTCTCCATCACATAGATCTGGCCAACCTGCACCCAAAATTCATCAGCTCAACTTTTCTTGTTGCTTGTGATGTTAGTAATCCATTATGTGGCGATAACGGTGCAAGTGCGGTATTTGGCCCGCAAAAAGGCGCATCAACACAAGATATTGCTTTGTTGGATGCCAATTTATTACATTTTGGGCAAAAGCTAGAAACCCTATGTCAAAAAAGCATAATTAATTTTCCAGGATCTGGCGCTGCAGGAGGCATGGGGGCAAGCTTATTAGCTATATGCAATGCTAAGTTGCAATCTGGAGTAGAGCTCGTCACTAACACCCTTGCATTAACAGATAAAGTTGAAGGTGCTGACCTCGTAATAACCGGTGAGGGGCGTATTGATAGCCAAACAGTATTCGGTAAAACTCCTATCGGTGTAGCTGACGTTGCAAAGCAACATAACTGCCCTGTCATCGTAATTGCCGGTTCAGTAAGAGATGATTATGACGTGGTATTTGAGCATGGCATAGACGCAGTTTTTCCTATTTTATCTGAGCCGGGCAGTTTAGCTGAAGCATTAACCAAAGGAGCAACTAACATTGAACGAACCGCTTATAATATTGCCAAAACTATCAACATAACAACCTGATAAATAACAACTTTAAATTATTAAAGGAAAAACTGGCAAAGTTTAAACTACTGTTCTATTGTAATATTCAGGCTAAGTTTTTAATAAATATTTTAAATTATGAGCAAAATATTAGCGTTTTCTGGTAGTGCCCGAAAAAACTCTTTTAACCAACAATTAGTGTCTATTGCCGCCAGTGGAGCGCAAGCAGCTGGCGCTGACGTTAATGTAATTAACTTGCTCGACTTTCCTATGCCAATATTCAATCAAGACGATGAAACTGAGAATGGCATGCCTAAATTCGCCCAGCAATTTAAAAAACTGATCAGTGAACATGATGGTTTCTTGATCGCCTCACCAGAATACAATAGCTCATGTAGCCCGTTATTAATTAATGCTATTGCTTGGGCCTCTAGAGCAAATACGCCTGACGAAGTACCATTAAGTGCATTTCAAGGTAAGTATGCAACAATTATGGCCGCATCTCCGGGTGCATTAGGCGGCCTTCGCAGTCTAGTCACTTTACGGATGTTGTTAGGTAATATTGATGTCACTGTCCTTCCTGAACAAATCGCCATAGCCAAAGCTTATTCTACCTTTGAACAAGGCAAATTAATTGATGAGATTAAACATAATAAAGTCAGAGAAATGGGGGCAAGTTTGCATAAATTATTAACGAAGCTTAATCCTGATATTGAATAAATTTTGTTATTTATTACTCAAAATATTGCCAGAGCTCAAAAAACGTACTACATTACATAGTCTTAAAGAATAAAAAAAATAAGAGCAGAATATGACTATTATTGCTGTTACCAGAAAACCTACAACTGCAGAGCTCAACCTATTGGCAACCCTATGGGAAATTGGCCCGGCAACCGTTCGCCAAGTGCATGACGCGGTTTCTCAAAAACAAAACAGCGGTTACACTACAGTATTAAAAATATTGCAAATTATGTTTAATAAGGGCTTTGTCGAACGCGATGAAAGCATGAGGGCCCATGTTTATTCAGCAAAAGTAAGTGCAAACCAAACACAGGCCGATCTGATTGAAGATTTAATTAATTCGGCCTTTTCTGGTTCTAGCAAACAGCTGGTATTACAAGCCTTAAATCAAATTAAATCTAAAACAGATGTTGCCGATATTATGCAAGTGCTGGAACAACAGTTAGCTTAAGACATTATGTAAATTAGCCTTCAGCGTTATCTTTTTGTTGTTTCTTTTTATCCTTCTTTAGCTGTCTCTTTTCCATCTGTTGTTGTTTCAATTCTGCTAATTGTTGTTTCTGCGACGAAGTTAACAGTTGAAACATTTGATGCATACTCTTAGCAGAAATCAAGCTTACTTTTTCCTGATGCTCAGCCTTTTCTTGCTGCAGTAATTTAAATGCATTTTCATCGAAGGTTTCTGCCTGAATTAATGCGTTAAACTGTTCTCGGTTTACTTTTTTGTCACCTTGCTCAGCCATTAAAGCCTGAATTTGTTGTTTTTTAGCGGATTGAATATCTTTTACTTGCTGCTTTTGCACGTCCGTTAAGTCAAGCTTAGTTATAACTTTATGCATCTCATCTTTTCTCTCACCACCTCGGTGAGGGCTTCCATTTTCTTTTGCTACGGCATTGAAACTTAGTGCACCAAGAGTGCAAGCTACTAATAAAATTTTCGATAATTGCTTTGTCATGTTTCATTTTCCTTTATTAAAAATATCAATACTCACTAATATTGAAAGAGTATGATTTTAAATCTCTTTTCAACTTAGCGACTATAAATATAATAGCTAATAATTGTGCAAAGTTGCGCAAAGCAAACGTAAAGATTAGGTAAAACCTGTGGCGCATATTAAATAAATCGCTATTATAACTTTACTAACGCTATACAAGAAAATAAGCCCATGACAAACAAACATTTATTGTTAATTGATGACGACCAAGAGTTGGTAGAGCTACTAACTGAATTTTTAACAAGTGAAGGCTATCAAATTAGCAGTGCATTTGATGGAGTAAGTGGCTTAGAGCAAGCTAAAACGGAACAATACAGTTTAATTTTACTTGATGTAATGCTGCCAGGCTTAAATGGCTTTGAGTTATTAAAAGCATTAGGTGATAAACATCACACACCTATACTTATGCTTACAGCCAAAGGTGATGACACAGACAGAGTGTTAGGCTTGGAACTTGGCGCCGATGATTATTTGCCAAAACCTTATAACCCCAGTGAATTACTTGCTCGTATCAAAGCTATTTTACGTCGCATAGATATCATTCAAAATAAAGATAAAACTCTCTCACTAGAACATAACCACGTATTAATTAAAGGTGCTACTCGGGAAGTGTTTTGCCACAACCAATTAGTATTACTTACTGGTACAGAGTTTGAAATGCTACATTTATTAATGGAAAACTTAGACACAATTGTTTCTAAAGAACAGCTTTCAGAGCAAATATTAGGTAGACCGTTAAGTGCTTATGATCGAAGTATAGATATGCATATCTCAAACATTCGTAAAAAACTGCAATTGCATGCTGAATTAGATAAGATAAAAACTATTCGAGGTGTAGGTTATGTTTTTATGAGTGGTGATGAGAGTGACATTGAGTAAGATTTTTAGCTCGTTAACATTAAAAGTCTTTTTAGGTTTCTGGATTATCGCTTTGGCGGCGATGTTTATCACGCGCTGGATCTCGATTCAATTTATTGAGTTTGATCGTGTGTCGGCAATAACACCATTACAGCAACAACAAATAGAAAAAGTCAGTAAACGTATAGAAAGCATAGCCAAAAAGAACAAAACAAATATTACTAAACTTATTGCCGACAAAGATCGCCGACTCCCTAAAGATGTATGGCTAAAATCTATAACTAACAACAAAATATTTAATAACTCCAGATTTTCCCGACCAGACGTTAATCTGGCAATCGAACAACAAAAATTCACTCAGGCAGTGGTAACAAACTTGCGAGGTTATGAATTAATTGGCCCCATCCCAGTTATTATTAACCAAAACCAATTTAATTTATTCATTGGCAAACTTAATCGCCCTAAAGATATAGCTGGTTTTTTACATGGCATGCCAATCTGGCTGCGCGTATTTACCGTTCTACTAGTTACAGGTGGATTAATTTGGTTATTATCATGGTATTTAATCAGGCCATTAAAGCAGTTAACGCAAGCCAGTCACCGTTTTGGTGCCGGTGATTTAAGTGTAAGATTGCCAGAATTTAATCAGCGTGAAGATGAAATTGGCCGTTTAGGGCAAGCCTTTAATGGCATGGCAGAACACTTAGAAAGCTCCATTGGTGCTCAGCAACGTCTGTTAGGTGATGTATCTCATGAGTTACGCTCACCACTTACTCGCTTACAATTAGCGCTATCTTTAGCCAGTAAAGTCGACAACAAGCCTGAAGAGTTAACAAAGTATTTTGATCGTTTTAAAATTGAAATAAATCGGTTAGATGAAATGATTGCACAAGCCCTGCAACTATCTAGAATAGAGAATCAATTACAACAAATAAATCTGCAGCAGCTATGTTTAACCGATTTATTAGAGCAACTCATAATTGATGTTGACCTACCACTGAAACAAAAACAGCTTAGCATTAAATTCAATTGTAAACAGCGTTACAACATAGTTGCCGACGCCACTCAATTAGCAAGCGCAATTGAAAATATTATAAATAATGCCATACGCTACAGCCCTGAAAACTCTGTTATTGAAATATTATTAACCACTGAAAATAATAATGTAATACTTACCATTAGCGACCAAGGCAGAGGTGTGCCAAGCAATCAACTGGAACAAATATTCACTCCATTTTATCGCACTGCACAAGCACGGGATAGAGTCAGTGGTGGCACTGGTTTAGGTCTAGCGATAGCGAGTAAAGCAATTTTAGCTCATCATGGTAAAATTTTCGCCCAAACCGCCAGCTCAAATAAAGAATTTCCGGGATTGAAAGTTACCATCGAATTGCCTTATCCTAGTAACTGACTTAGAGCGAAATTTCGAATTGGTAAATCAATGCGCATATTTTCTATTTTAATCTTCATAGCCCTATTAGGAAATATGCAAGCAATGGCCACCCCGTTTCAATTTACTCAAGAACATCAATTAATCGCTAAACAACCAGTTATTGACAGGTTTTGGCATGGTGGGGAATTCGCAAGCTTTAAAAGTTATGATCAACTAGATATCCATTATGCGTTATTTTTCAAGCCAGAAAATACTCAGTGTATCGTAATTTCTCTGGGTCGCTCAGAAAGCTACTTAAAATATAAAGAACTCATCTTTGATCTAGCAAGCAATGGTTATAACGTGGCGATGATAGATCACCGCGGACAAGGATTATCAGAGCGAGAGCTTGATGATAAAAATAAAGGCTACGTAAAAGATTTCAATGATTACGTCGTAGATATGCATCAATGGCTAAGTAGTATTGTTGAGCCCAAATGCAGCAATGAGATATTTTTGTTGGCTCATTCCATGGGGGGCACAATAGCAACACGTTATGTTCAACAATTTCCTCATACATTTAACGCGCTAGTCTTATCTTCACCCATGATTGCAGTTGATGGGGGCGCTATTCCTGATTGGCTGGGCAAGCCTTTAATTAAAGCTAGTCATTTTATTGATGGTTTATTTAATGAACAATCATCGTATTTTTTCGGCCATGGACCTTATAAAGAAAAAGTCTTTGCTGGAAATGACTTAATGCAATCTGAAATTCGCCATCAATTATTCAGACAAACCTACCAACAAAACCCACAGTTAAGGCTTGGTGGGATCACGCTATCTTGGTTAAATAGTGCAATAGAAACAGAGGCCATTATTTTTGAGAATTTAAGTAGTATTCAAACACCGACATTACTGTTACAAGCAGAAAAAGACACTGTGGTAAGTAATATTAAACAACACAAGTTTTGTCAGCAATTAAATGCGTTACGCCCACAATCTTGCCCAAATGGTAAACCTGTTGTGATCAAAGCTGCATTACACGAATTGCTCTTTGAAAAAGATGAAATTCGTAATGAAGCATTAAATCAAACACTAATTTGGTTTAATCAACACAGTCAAAACTAATACCAAAGTAACTAAGCTTTTTGGCGTGATAGTTCGCTAGGGACTACTGAATGTGGGTCTTGATGAATAAGCACTTCTGTATGTTCAAACTGTGTCAATAACGCTTGTTCAATTTGATCTGCTATTTTATGCGCATCAATTAACACTAATTGATCGGGTAATTCTAAATGAAATTGAATAAACTTCATTTTACCTGCTTGGCGAGTCCTTAATTCATGAAAACCAAGAGCATTTGTGTTGCTGTTAATAATATTTTTGATAATTAGCAAATCACTATCATCTAGCTCTTTATCCATTAAGTCATGCACACTGTGATAGATAATCTGTAATGCTCCTACAATTAAAAATACCCCTACTAAAATCGTAAAGATACCATCAGCATAAATCATATTATATTGGCTTAATAATAAGGCAATAATTACCCCTAAGTTTAAAAACAAATCACTTTGGTAGTGCAAAGAGTCAGCGGCAATTGCAACAGACTTTGTTCGGCTAATAACGTATTTTTGCAGAATCACCAACGCTAAAGTTAGTACTATCGCTAAAATACTAACACCAATTGCAACATTACTATGTTCAATTGGTGTTGGATTAAAAACTCTGTCTGCCCCATGAAACATTAACAGTATTGCCGAGCCCAATACGAATGACGACTGCATGAGTGCCGCCAGATTTTCAGCTTTACCATGACCAAATTTATGTTCTTCATCTGCGGGAGCTAAAGAGAAACGCAAAATAATAAAACTGGTTAAAGAAGCGAATACATCTAGCAGAGAATCCGTCGCCGAGGCTAACATTGCTGCAGAATTTGATATCCACCAAGCATAAATTTTTGTTGTCACTAATATCAATGCAACTGCAATAGCAGCTTTACTAGCTAACTTAACTAAACTTTCATAATCTTTATTTTGCATTAACTAATGGTCTCGAAACTTAAAAGCTATAATTGAACGTATTTTACATCATATCGATTGGTAAGGTGAATAACTCATTGTATAATCATTCCCTTTCTCTTTATAATTTTTTGCGAATCACTATGTTAGATATTGTTCTTTTTGAGCCAGAAATACCACAAAATACCGGAGCCATTATCCGCCTGTGTGCCAACAGTGGCTTTCGCTTGCATTTAATAGAACCTTTAGCTTTTGATATTGATGATAAAAAGCTACGTCGTGCAGGCTTAGACTATCATGAGTTTGCCAACTTAAAAGTGCATAAAAGCTACAGTGAATTTATCAAAAGTGAACAACCTAAACGCATTTTTGCATCAACGACTAAAGCGACGCGTTTTCATGGTGATGTAAGTTTTGAGGAAGGTGATTACATCATTTTTGGCGCTGAAACTCGCGGCTTACCTGATTCAGTAAGAGACTTGATTCCCGATGAGCATAAAATTCGAATTCCAATGGTTGAAAATTCGCGCAGTATGAACTTAGCAAATTCAGTATCGGTAATAGTATATGAATCTTGGCGTCAATTTGGATTTAAAGGCGCGGTTTAAACTGCGAGGCTGATCTTTTCTAAAGTAACAGAACAGATATTAAAAAACGTCCAGCAGGACGTTTTTTATTGATCAAAGACTCATAAAATATTATTCGCTTTTTCTGTCTCGGCCTAATAATGCTACTGCCGCATCTTGAGCCGGTTTGCCTTTATATAACACTTGATATATTTGCTCAACAATTGGCATTTCAACATTATGACGTTTCGCCAACATGTGCACTTCTTTAGTATTACGATAACCTTCGACCACTTGACCAATATTTTCAATGGCATTTTCAACGGTATCACCAGCCCCAAGAGCTAAACCAAAACGTCGATTACGCGATTGATTATCTGTACAAGTCAGTACTAAGTCACCTAAGCCCGCCATCCCCATAAAGGTAGAGGCCTGTGCCCCAACAGCAGCGCCTAAACGCGACATTTCAGCTAAACCACGAGTAATAAGTGCGGTACGAGCGTTAGCACCAAAGCCGATCCCATCGGCAATACCAGCGCCAATAGCTATCACATTTTTAACGGCTCCACCAAGCTGAACACCAATAAAGTCTTCATTTTTATAAACTCGAAAGGTTCGTTCACAATGTAATAAATCAGATAATGTATCAGCAAAACC
This sequence comes from Thalassotalea psychrophila, assembly GCF_031583595.1. Taxonomy (NCBI): domain Bacteria; kingdom Pseudomonadati; phylum Pseudomonadota; class Gammaproteobacteria; order Alteromonadales; family Colwelliaceae; genus Thalassotalea; species Thalassotalea psychrophila. Next base: position 203,073 of record NZ_CP134145.1, on the reverse strand, counting down.
ATCGTCTGTTGATGCAAGAGAGATTGCCGTAGGTAACCCAGCTGCCATCTCTTTTGCAAACGTTGGTCCAGACAACACAGCTAAGCTTACACTGTCGCCAAGAACCTCTGCTGCAACATCTTGTAAAAGACGCCCTTCTTGTGGATCTAGGCCTTTTGTTGCCCAAGCCACTTTATGCTCTTTTGTTAAAAATGGTTTAATTTGCATTAACATATCGACAAAAGCATGGCTTGGCACCACTAATAAAAGATTAGTGCTCGCCTTAATTGCAGTTTCAATATCAGTTTCTAACGCTAGTGAATCTGGAAAGGTAAAGCCAGGGAGGTATTTTTCGTTACTGCGCGTTACGGACATAGCCTCAACATGCTTTGCACTTCTACCCCATAAAAGTGTTTTATGGCCATTACGTGCAAGACAAAAAGCTAGAGCAGTGCCATACGACCCTGCTCCAATAACACTAATATCAGCAAATACTGACATATATTATGCGTCAGCCTGTGGAGCTTCAGCTTGTGCCGCTTGTGCTTCTGCAGCACGCTTTTGTACGTATGATGCAAATAATGCGTCAAAGTTAACTGGCGCTAGGTTTAATTGTGGGAAAGTACCACGAGAAACTAAGCTGCTTACAACTTCACGAGCATATGGGAATAATGTATTAGGACAGAAAGAACCTAATGTGTGAGCAACTTGTGGCTCTGGCATATTACCAATAGTAAAAATACCTGCTTGTTGTACTTCACATAAAAATGCAACTTCTTCGCCTAAGTTAGCTGTAACAGTTAACGCAAGAATTACTTCAAATGTACCTTCAGCTAGTTTGTTAGAACGAGTATCAAGATCTAATTTGATTTCAGGCTGCCATTCTTTTTGGAAAATAGCTGGGCCAGCTGGAGATTCAAAAGAAACATCTTTTGTGAAAATTCGTTGAATAGCGAATTGTGGTTGTGCTTGTTGCTCATCGGCGCCGTTTGCTGCCGGAGTTTGGTTTTCTTCAGACATAATCTGTACTTCCTAATTTATTTTAAATTTCGCTGCTTAACAGCTGTTCTAACTTAATTACTTATATTAATTTGCTAATAACGCATCTAATTTTTGCGAATAATGCAGGTCCATTAAATTATCACAACCACCAACAATTTGGTCGTTAATGAAAATTTGAGGCACCGTCATACCGCCATTACTGCGTTGAATCATTTCGGCACGTTTTTCTGGTTGCAAGTCGATGCTTATCTCTTCGAAATCAACGTTTTTTTGTGTAAAAATAGACTTAGCTCTAACACAAAACCCGCAAGTCATTCGGGTATATATAACAACATTTGCCATCAGTTTGCCTTACTTGAAACTAGCTATTTAGCTACTGGTAAATTAGCGCCTTGCCATGCAGCAAAACCACCTTTTAAAATGCTTACTTGCTCGAAGCCAGCTTTAGCTAGATTACTAGCAGCTTTGCTTGCAGTCATTCCAGCAGCACATACAACTATAATGGGATTGCCTTTTTCTTTTTCAAGGCTTGCAAGCTCATTGTTGGTGATTTTTTCCATTGATACTTGCTTTGAACCAATTATATGGCCCTTTTTAAAGTCAGCATCGCTACGAATATCTACAATTACACCGTTTTCACGGTTAACAGATAGGGTTAGCTGCTGATTATTAACTTCCTTAATATTAGACAGTTTACTTTTGATGGTAATTACCAACAGCATAGTGACAATTGCTAGCCATGCCATGCTCAAAACTGGATTATTTCCAGCAAATTCAATGTATTGTTCCATAGTACTACTTACTCTGCGTTTAATATCAATTTCTATTTATCGATATGACATTTATTTTTGGTGTAAAACAGACACGCTGCCCACCGATTTAAAGGCATCAAGTATACCTTTTGGGCATTAAGATGCCAGTTAATTAAAAAAATACTCGCTGATTTGCTCTCAACTATAGCCCTGAGGACTGATATTTAATAGTATTAGGGCTTCATTGATTTAAATCCCTTTACTGCACTTACAAGGCAATCTCATGAACAACAAAAAATCTATGGTGTTATTAATTCTCGATGGTTGGGGATATCGTGAAAATAGCGATTCAAATGCCATATTCCATGCCAATACACCAGTAATGGATGATTTAATGAAAAATTACCCTAATATGCTGATTGAAACATCAGGTATGGCTGTAGGTTTACCAGACGGTCAAATGGGTAACTCTGAAGTTGGTCATGTAAATTTAGGCGCAGGCCGAATTGTTTATCAAGATTTTACTCGCATCACTAAATCTATAGAAACTGGCGAATTCAATCAAAACCAAGTATTGATTAGTGCGATTGATAAAGCGGCAGAAAATGACAAAGCTGTGCACGTATTTGGTTTAATGTCGCCAGGCGGTGTACACAGCCATGAAGATCATATTTTAGCCTTGTTAGATATGGCAAAAACACGCGGCGCCAATAAAGTGTATTTACATGCATTTCTCGATGGCCGTGATACTCCACCGCGCAGTGCCGAATCGACACTAATCAAAGCAGAGCAAAAATTTGCTGAGTTAGGTAATGGTCAGGTTGCTTCTATTATTGGTCGTTATTTTGCTATGGACAGAGATCAACGCTGGGATCGTGTTGAAGCCGGGTATAACTTATTAGTTAGTGGTGAATCATTATTTACGGCCGACAATGCTGTTGCTGGTTTGCAAGCTGCATACGCTCGCGATGAAAACGATGAATTTGTTTCTGCCACCAATATTCCAGATAGTAATGGTAATGCGATTACTGTAAATGATGGTGATTCGCTAATTTTCATGAATTTTAGAGCAGATAGAGCTCGCCAATTTAGCCGTTGTTTTACTGAACCTGACTTTTCAGGATTTGAGCGTAAGGCACGACCTAAACTTGCTGATTTTGTCATGTTAACCGAATACGCCGCAGATATAGATGCGCCAGCCGCTTTCCCACCAGCGCCTTTACAAAACGTAATGGGCGAATGGTTAGAGAAGCATAACAAAACTCAATTACGCATTTCTGAAACAGAAAAGTATGCCCATGTAACATTTTTCTTCAGCGGCGGTAAAGAAGACACGTTTAATGGTGAGCAGCGAATTTTAGTCCCATCGCCGCAAGTAGCGACTTACGATTTACAGCCAGAAATGAATTCCGCTTTGCTTACAGATAAACTTGTTGCCGCAATTGATAGTGGCGAACACGACTTGATAGTATGTAATTATCCAAATGGTGACATGGTAGGTCATACAGGAAAATTTGATGCCGCGGTACAAGCCTGTGAAGCTGTCGACCACTCTATTGGTAGAGTTGTTGAGGCATTAAAACGCAATGGTGGGGAGTGTTTAATAACTGCAGACCACGGAAACGCGGAAATGATGGTAAATGCCACGAGTGGACAAGCTCATACTGCCCATACATGTGAGCCTGTGCCATTAATTTATGTTGGTCGAAATGCAACAGTATCTAAAACAGGCGCTTTAAGTGATATTTCACCAACCTTGTTGCACCTTATGGCAATGGAGCAACCTAGCGAAATGACCGGCTCCCCATTAATGACCTTAAGTGATTAAATTTTAGTGTCTTTGTTGCACTCACTTATTCAAAAACATTACTACACAGTGATTAAGGCTTTTAAATCTTTATCACTGTGTTTGTTATGCTTGTTGTGTGTAAATCAGCCTGTTGTTTTTGCTCAAAATAATGATGCTAAAAAAGATTTATCCTCAGTAAAACAAAAAATTGAACAACAAAAAGCTGCCATAAAACTTACCGATGAACAACAGCAACACATTCAAAAGCAACTCAAAAGAGATGATTTAGCCATTGCAAAAACAGCGGCAAAAATGAATGATACCCAGGGTAAACAACAACAAACTCAAGTAAAAATAAAACAACTAAATAAACAACAGCAGGTTTTAGAAACTAAAAAGAAACAACAAGAAGATGTGCTAGCGGAACAAATCCGCAGTGCCTATTCTGCTGGCCATCACGATTATTTAAAGTTACTTTTAAATCAACAAGGCCCAAATAAAGTTCAACGTACCCTCACCTATTATCAATACTTGAATGATGCTCGCATGACCAGCATTGAAAATTTTGAACAAGTATTAATTGAACTAGGTAAAATTGAACAACAGCAGCAGCAACAAGCTGAACAGTTGCAAGTGTTGGTAGCTGAACAAAAGCAGCAAAAACAAGCGATAGAAGAAAAGCAGCAAGAACGTAAACAAACACTGAAAACCTTAAACTCACAAATATTATCGAGTAAACAGCGCCTTAATAAGCTTGAAGGGGAAGAAAAATCTTTAATTCAAACCTTAGCCAGAATTCAAGCGCAGCTACAAAAAGAAAAAGAATTGAAAGGCTTAAGCAAGCTTAAAAAGAAATTAAAATGGCCAGTAAGAGGTCGAATTGCACATAGCTTTGGCACGAAAAAACAGGGTTATTTACGTTGGAAAGGTGTGTTATTAAATGCTGGAGTAGGTAAAAGCGTTAAGACCATACACAACGGTACGGTTTTATTCGCCGATTGGTTAAAAGGTTATGGTTTAGTGATTGTGGTTGATCATGGTGAAGGCTATATGAGCTTGTATGGACATAACCAAACACTATTGAAAGGCGTAGGTGACCGAGTTGAAATTGGTGAGCCTATAGCTTTAGTTGGCCAAAGTGGTGGTCAAAGCCAATCTGGATTGTACTTTGAAATCCGCCACAAAGGTAAACCTGTTAATCCGAAACTTTGGTGTAAGTAATGCCTTAAAGCAGAATTTTATTTACTTAGTTTGAATTGGCAAGCTCTTTGGCTGGCTCTTTTATAATTACCACTGTACCTGCAAACAAATCTTGCGCCGCTTGATTTCGTTTTGTAAACATCATCACTGCAAATTCACTCATTATCCAATAACCAAACAGTTGCGCACAAAGTGCTGAAACTGCAGGATTAAAACTGGCTAAGTAAGCCTCTCGATCATGAAACCCTAAACTAGCATAATTACTAAAGTCCATAGCGAATAGCGCTGTTAAAGCAAAAGCTGCACCAAAGACAGCAAAGCCAAGATCTACAGAACTGCGTTTAAAAGAAGTATTAAAATCAAAGCGGTTAAAGTCTTTATCAACAATGATTAACCCTAGAAAATGCTTACCAAACGTAGCGCCATATTTACCGTTGAAATAATAACCATAGTACCAATAAGCAAAATGACTAAAAATTATAGCGATGAAAGCAAAACTAATGTGCACAAAAGCCAAGCTTGAAATTAACAGCATGATGCTCAATATAATCAAACCATCGATTACATTTGCCATCATGCGCTGCCACACATTTGCATAATTTACTGCATTCATCTTCAACTCCAAAAACCATCAACAAAATAGTTTAATAAACAAGCAATTGCTATCCTGCACTTATTAAATTACTTTTTATTTATCTCTTATCTGCTTAAACAGTACTCTCATCGTTAACTGTAATCAAGTTGTAACTGAACAATATCAAGCTGTAACCTGCATTTTTAAAGGGTTGGTAAACTTATTGATAACTAAAGGTTAATTAAATTTAAAAAAAACGTTTACTGCTCGATTTTCAGATTTATTATTGCTATTCTGACATTAACAAGCATGGCTTTAGACCAATGCATTTTATAAAAATAAGAATTTCTCAGTGCGTATATTTTTCTCTTTATTTATTTTTGTAGCCGTTAATCTATTTGCAGCAAGTGCTAATGCACAAAGCAAAGACAAAATAGCCATTGTTATTGATGACATTGGTTATAGAGCAACCGACAAAACAGCCTTACAACTCCCAAAACAAGTTACTTTTTCCGTATTACCACATACACCATTTGGTCGAGAATTAGCCGAGCAAGGTAACCAGCAACAACGTGAAATTTTGTTGCATGTGCCAATGGAATCGATAAATAATTTGCTATTAGGGCCTGGCGCCTTAACTAGCACCATGGATGAAGCCAATGTTAAGAAAACGTTAGCGGCTTCTATTGCTGATATACCTCATGTAATTGGCATCAATAACCATATGGGCAGTTTACTTACCCAAAAATCTGACCCAATGTCTTGGACTATGCAATTTTTAAAAGATAATGATTTATTTTTCTTAGACTCAAGAACGAGTAAATACTCGCAGGCAGAATATATAGCGCAACGTGTAGGTGTACCAAGTTTACACCGCCATATCTTCTTAGATAATAAAATTGATGAGCACTACATTGAGCAACAATTTAAAAAATTGATCCGCAGTAGTAAACGAAATGGTGCCGTTGTTGCTATTGCTCATCCGCATCCAGCGACAGTAAGAGTATTAAAGAAAATGATCCCAACTCTTGCTGCACGTAATATTGAGTTAGTTACAATCTCTCAGTTATTGCCATTAGAAACGCCAAGCCAAATTAGCCAACAAAAAATAGAGCAAACTGACCAACATCAAGGTGAGTAAGTTATACCCCAACGATTAAACAGCTATTGATCAATATTAATGTTTTGTTTTTTTATTAATTCATCCAAAAACTTTATTGGAATTGCATACGTGATACCGCTTGGGTGAGTTATTGCTGATTCTTTAGTTTGCTGCACAAATACTTTATTGATCACCGCAACAACCTTGCCATTAGACTGCAAATAAACTGGACTGCCGCTATTACCCGGATATGCTGTTGCATCAAGTTGATAAACAAAGTAAGGATTTTTTAAGCTTTTTATCATCGCAGGGCTCAGTTCAGTTGAAGCTCTTGCGGGGATGACAACTGGGGTGACACTAGCAATGATACCTTGATGAGTAACTGGATATAATCCCAATACAGCGCCAATAGGAAAACCGGTAAAGGCTATTGACTCACCTTCAGCAACATACAGATTTTCAGCAAGTTGCAATGCGGGCAACCTAGCACCATGCTGTTTAAGAATGGCAATGTCATGTTGCTTTGAGTAAGCGACAATTTGTATTTCTCGCACCTCACTTTTTTTACCAAAGCCAACAAAAATAACACGTTTTTGTTTCTGCTCCGCTTTAATATCAATACCTATTACATGATAATTAGTTACGATGTACTGGCCATTGCCAATAACAAAGCCAGTACCATGTAAGCGACTCTGCGGGCGTGCATTAGCTTGATAAATGCCAACACCTACAATCGCGGGCTTTACTTTTACAATTGTTTTAACCAGCTGTTCACTAGCTTGTATTGCAAAGCTATTAAATAGAAAACAAGCTAATATAAACCGAGCAAACAACAATGCTACCCTTGCTTAGCTTGAAGTAAAGTTTGCACCATCTGTTTTTCAGGGCCGTCATTTACTCTTCCTAATACCTCACTGCTTTCACTCAACTTGTTTAATTGAATTAATACCTCAGCGTAGTGTAATAATATCTCCTCATTTTCAGGGGATAAATCCACAGCTTCTTCTAATAAATCGTGAGCTAGTTGATATTGTTCTAATTTCATATGAACAACAGCCAAAGTATCGATCACCTGCGGTAGCTCAGGAGCTAGTTGTTTGGCCTTTTTTGCCGACGCTAGGGCAAGCTCAAAGTCATTAGCCATAATCGCCGACCAAGCAAGGTTATTCAGCACAATAAAGTTGTCGGGGTTTTTATCTGCTAAACTTTGATAATGCGCTAAAGCTTGTTGAGGATTAGTTTCAACAGTTAACTCAGCCAATATATTTTCTAATACAATATTGCTACCAAACTCATCAATAGCACTGGTTACAATTTTTATTGCCATATCATTATCTTTATTGGCTTGTAGAGTTTGAGCGTAAACAACACTACTTTTTAAAGACGTATCTGCTTGATACCATTGACGGGCATAATCCTTGGCTTTCCCATAATCCTTGGCTTTAAAATAATAATCCGTAACAACCGAAAGATAGAATTCTTCTGGCACTTTTTGTATATCAACTACATCTATCACTTGCTTAGCTTGATTTAATGATTTTGACTGTACCAGGTAGTTAATTTCATAAAGCTTTAACACCTCCTGATCAGGAAATTTTTGTTGTGCCTTCTTAACTTCTGTAAATGCTTGTTGGTATTTCTTTTGAGCTTCAAGTGATATTAACAAACCAAGATGTGACTTAAACTGACCGGGCGATAATTTAATGAGTTGTGTATATAACCCTTCAGCTAGTTGAAATTTTTTCGCTCTAAATGCCATCGCACTATAACTTGACAAATAAGCGCTATCTTTATCTGCAGAAGCCTTTAAATCACTTAATTCCTTTAATGCCTGTTCGCTATTTCCGACTCGCTCTAATGATTTAGCCCGGGCAATTTTTAAGGTCAGGTTTTCGGGGTCTGATTTAATAAGCTCAGAAATAAACGTTGGGACTTTATTTGCATCATCGAGTTGATTACTTAAATTAATTAATACCCCCATTGCTCCTATATGAGTAGGTTCAATCTGCAATGATTTACTTATTTGCTCAAAAGCATCAGTAAAATTGTTTTCTTTTATATTGATTAAGGCCAAATTAAATAGCGCACCAACACTGTCTGGATTCTTATTCATCGCTTGCAAAAACGACAGCTTAGCTTGCTCCAAGTTTTGCTGCCTGCGCCAAACAACACCTTTAGCCAAATAACCATTTTCTTTATTTGGAAACTCATTTATCCAAGTATTCGCCACAGTCATAGCTTGCTGATATTGCCCTGCTTTTATATAGTTATAAAGTAAAGCCAAGCGCGCTTGATCATATTCAGGATCAAGCTTTATCGCTTGTTCAAGATCAGTTATGCCACTTTCATCATTAATTGAAAGCTTAAAAATACCGCGTTTACTAATGGTGGCTGAATCATTACTATCAATATCATCCATTTTATGAATAAACTTGGCCGCTTGCGCGGTATCGCCATTACGGATCAAAGTCATACTCGCACTTGATAATAAATTGAAATCTTTCTCCGACACATTTTCAATAGCATTTATCGCAGCGATAGCCTCATCGGTATAGCCTAATTTTAACCGAACTAATGACAGTATTTGATTGCCAAAATGGTTCGGTGACAATCGAGATTCGATGGCAGACAAATGGTGGAATGCCATTTCAGCATTATTTATTTGATAGAAACCGATACCGGCAATTAAATTAGCTTTGAATAAGCTAGGTCCGGCGGTAATGGCTATTCCGGCATATTCAGTCGCTTCCTTATAAGCGCCCTGTCTTATTTTAATCTCCGCTTTAAATTCATTAATAATGGCAGAGCTGGGAAAGCGCGCTAGCATTAAATCTATCTCTTTTTCTGCATCAACTAAACGTTCTAATTGAATATAAATAGAAGCTAAATTTAAACGAACTAAATAGTTATATGAATGTTTGTCTATATATTCAGTTAGCGAGTTGATGGCTAAATCAAATTGTTGATCTATTGCATATAAATTAGCGAGCAGCAGCTCAGCATCGTTAAACTCAGAATCCTCAGCAATTAATTTATGCGCCAACTCTATCGCTAATTCAAGTTGATCATTATTGGCAGCTACCCATGCTTTAGCCAGTTGAAAATAAAAACCGTCATTGTTATTAACACTTAATAAACCAGCTAAAATGGGCATCCCTTGTTCATGGGCACCTAAATAAGTTAAGCCAATACCAGCAACCGATTTGATTTGTATGACCGTATCAGGATGTAAATTTTCTAAAGTTGCAATATGATCCATAACACTTTTAACATCACCTAAAACTAACTCCGCTCGCACTAATAATGGCAACGTTTGGTTAGCATCATAGCTTTGTTCTAAAGCACGGTTTAACTCTTTCTTGGCTCCGCTAACATCGCCAAAACGCAAATAAGCTTTACCCAACAAGAAGCGACTCTCTGCATCTTCGGGAGTTTGTTGAAGAGCATTTTTTAGTTCAATTACCGCAGTTTTATAATCAGCTTCAGCAATTAACTGTTTAGCCGAGGCTTTATATTCTTCGTTTGTTTTACTTGGGCTGCAGGCACTAACAAATAGACAAAGTAATGAAGTAAGTATTATGGGTTTCAACGTTAACGGGCTCATTATTACTCCCTTGATAATGATCATTTAATGCTATTAATTGATAAATAAAATTATAGGCTGTACAAAATATAGACTAAGTATAGAGGAATATGAGTAAAAAACAGGCTTCTTAAAAGTATCTTACAATTTTCGTAACAATCTAATTTTTCGTATATTTTTTATCAAAAAAATTTAAACCATCTAAACTTAACTAAAATAATAATGGGTCGGTTTAAGGTAGAGCTAAGTTTTTCCAGTATGGGAAACCTCTTATTTGTTTAAAAATGATAAAAATAACACAACTTACATTACAAAATTATTCAGCCTGGGATGATTACGTTAAATGCCACCCTAACAGCACTCCATATCATTTAGCTGCCTATTCGCTAACAACATCACAAGCTTACTCTTTAACTTCAGTTAACCTCATAGCTAAACAAAATAATGACGTTGTCGGCATACTACCAATATGCATATTAAAATCGCTTACTTTGAGAAAGGGGTTTTACTCATTACCCTATTGCGACGCCGGCGCTTGCCTAGCTAACAACAACGAAATTGCACAGTTACTGATATCAAAAGGCAAAGAGCTATTAAAGCTTCATAACATTAAACTCTGGGAATATAGGGACTGCGCTAACATCGATGAAATAGATATTCTCAAAAAAGACTTTATTCAAACAGGTAAGGTAAGAATGATTTTACCCTTACCAGCATCATGCGAAGGTTTATTTAATAATTTTTCCGCAAAGCTACGTAACCAAATACGTAAAGCCAAAAAGAATGAATTATCAGTGACAATAAACTCACCACCATGCATTCAAGAATTTTATTATGTGTATTGCAGAAACATGAAAGCCTTAGGCTCTCCTCCACATTCACTTACCTGGTTTGAAACATTAAAAGAGAATTACAAAACCGACATAAATGTGGTGGTTATAAAGCGTCATAAAAAACCAATTGCTGCTGGAATTCAGCTATTTTCAGGTAATAATTGTTCAATTCCTTGGGCGGCAAGCTTACGAAAATACAATCACTTAAATGCCAATATGTTGCTCTATTGGAGTCTGCTTGAATTAGCGATTGATAGTCAATGTACAAATTTTGATTTCGGCCGATCCACTTTTGGCGAGAATACTTACAGGTTTAAAAAGCAATGGGGGGCTTTGCCTTTGGCTTTAAACTGGCAGACTTGGGACTCTGAGGTAATTATAGATTCTGAAATTACTAATACTCAGTATTTTAAGACCATAAAAGCAACGTCTATGGTAAGAGTTACATTAGCTAAATTATGGACACTCTTACCTTTATTTATCACGATTCTATTAGGCAATAGAATTCGAAAATACCTTAGTCTTTAATCAGGAATATTTGTGTTATTCAATTTTGCTGCCTAACCTTATTTATAGCTTGAATTTAATACTAATAATTAAAAGGATATCTTAGCTTAGTGTTTTCATCTGGCCAATATATTGAACTTCCAAAAGAAACGCCCCCTCAACTCATCGTTGTCGTTGATACTGAAGAGGGATTTGACTGGTGTAAGCCGTTTGACTCCAATAATACCAATATTAACGCTATAGAAAATATTGGTCGCAGCCAATCAATATGCGATGAATACGCGATCCCACCCTGTTATGTTATAGATTACCCAATGGCAACAAATCAAATCGCTGTCAATATACTAAAGCCGATATTAGATTCGAATCGTTGTGAATTAGGCTCCCATCTACACCCTTGGGTAAATCCACCTTTGACTGAACAAGTTAATGTGAAAAATTCTTTTCCTGGTAATTTAGATTTTTATTTGGAACAAGAAAAATTAAAAATATTAACTGAAGAAATTGAAAAAAATTATGGTTTTCGTCCAACTACCTATAAAGCAGGTAGGTATGGTTTTGGTAGCAATACTTTAAAAATTTTGCAAAATCTTGGATACAAAACCGATTTATCTTTTTGTCCTACACTGAATTTTAAAGAGGAAGGTGGTCCTGACTATCAAGAATTTAATTGCAACCCTAGCTGGTTAGACGAAGGCAAGCAAATACTAGAAGTTCCTGTTAGTGGCGCCTTTGTAGGTAAGATTAAGCATAACAGTCATGATATTTATCATTTAGCAGATAAATTTAAAGCGTTAAAAGTTCCAAGCATATTAGCTAAGACGGGGCTATTAGACAGATTGATATTATCACCTGAAGGTTTTAACCATAAAGAGCATATTAAGCTGACAAAATATTTATACAAACATGGCCATAGAACTTTTACTTGGAGTTTTCACAGCCCAAGCCTAAAGCCAGGCTTTACTCCTTATGTGCAAAACAAACAACAACTCACTAAATTTTTAGATTCATTCCGCTATTATTTTGATTTTTTCTTAAATGAATTCGGCGGGGTGGCATCCACTCCTGCTAAATTGCACGATCATTTCAGGAGCTTACATTGATTGTTTTAGGCATATCTCCTTTAGATAAGGACGCAACGGTCTCCATTGTTGAAGATGGAAAAATTTTGTTTGCTGCGGGTGAGGAGCGTTTCACCAGAAATAAGCAACAAGACGGTTTTCCTGCATTTGCCTTGAAACAAGCATTGGCTTATACACAACTAACCGCAGATGACATAGATATTGTTGCCTACCCCTTTTTAGAGGCTGAACAAGAAAAAGTTTTATTTACAAAAAATATTGCCAAAGAAAGCCAAGTAATTACTCAAACTGATACGAGCAACCTTAGCTCTTTACTTAATCAAGCAGAGCGAAAAAAATCAGTGCGTACAGATGTTATAAACGGCCTGAAAAATGCCAATGAAAAACATGAAAAGGGCGTACTAAAGCAAATATTCTACAAACTAGCAGGCACCAATTCCTGGTTTTCAAAAATAGTGGCTAAACATGAATCAAATAAGTGGGCAAAAGAGGCTGAGCTATCGTTTAGTCAATGGCAAGATGAACTTACTTCACAATTAAATAAATTGGGATTATCCGACAAATTACGCCGAGTGGATCATCACCTATCGCATGCGGCAAATAGTTATTTCAGCAGTGGATTTGAACAAGCACTTTGTATCACTATTGATGGCTATGGCAGTGGTCTTGCCGGTTCTGTAAGCATCGCTGAAAATGGTAAATTCAAACGCCTTGCTGAAATAGATTACCCTTATTCTCTTGGGACTTTTTACGAACATGTCACTTCAAGTCTAGGTTTTAAACCCAGTCGTCATGAAGGAAAAATAGTTGGCTTGGCAGCGTTCGGTGATCCACAGGTGTTGACCGAGGTATTATTGAGTCGCTTTATTGAAAGTGCAGGTAACTTTAAAATTAACCAAGCTAACAATATATACTTTTCTCGCTACTTAGCCAGCCGCTTTAGTAAAATTGATGTTGCCTCGGCTTATCAAAATGTTTTGGAAATTGTTACTCAAAATATGGTTGCTTACTGGGTAAAAAAAACGGGTATCAGCAATATCGTCTTATCTGGAGGTGTGACCGCCAATGTTAAATTAAACCAGCGTATTTTCGCCATAGAACAAGTTAAACAGATATATGTATACCCAAATATGGGAGATGGCGGTTGCGCCAGCGGCGCCGCATTATTCTTTAGCCCGCCAAAAACATTTACCCAATCTATTAGCCATTGTTATTTCGGTCCGGATTATAGTACGCAGGAAATGGAGACTGAAATAATCGCAAACAACCTGAGCTACTCAAAACCTGAGTTTTTAGCCAAAGAAGTGGCAGAGCTGATTAATCAAGGCAACGTGATTGCGAGATTTTCAGGAAGAATGGAGTATGGTCCAAGAGCTCTTGGTAACCGAACAATTATGTATCATGCAAAAGAGGTAGAAGTAAACCAATGGTTGAATAAGAAGCTTGGACGAACTGAGTTTATGCCATTTGCACCTGTAACTCTGTTCGAAGCACGAGAACGTTGTTATTTGAATATCTCTGGGGCCGAACATACTGCAGAATTTATGACGATCACCTTTGATTGTACTGAAGAAATGATCCAACAATGCCCGGCAGCCGTTCATGTTGATGGTACAGCAAGGCCACAGCTGATTAAACGGGAAACCAATCCTGGCTATTACGATATTATCAAAGAATATGAAAAGCTAAGTGGTATCCCTAGCTTGATTAATACCAGCTTTAATATGCATGAAGAACCTATCGTTTGCTCGCCGCAAGAAGCAATTAAGGCGTTTCTACATGGTGAGATTGACTTTTTAGTGTTAGGTGATTTTTTAATTAAACACCCCAAAATAACTGAAACATAACAATTTGCCATGGATAACACCAGAACCCCAAAATACGATGTAACCTGTATCAGCATCCCAGATCTACAAACATTGCAGATGCAATGGCTTGAGCTTGAAGCACAGTCAGATTGTGCTTTTTTTCTTTCGTGGAGTTGGATTTCGTCTTGGTTACTATGCTATCAGCCAAAAGCAAAGTTAATCCAAATAAAAGATGAGCAGCAACGAACCCGAGGACTGGCGATAATAACTTGTGGTAATAGTAAGCGCTATGGTTGTATCAAGTTTAAACACTTGTTTATGCATCAAACTGGTGATCCTTTAGAAGACCAAATCTGGATTGAATACAATGGCGTGCTCACCCACAAACATGAGCATAATGAAGTTATCAATGCATTTTTTCATCACATAAAATCCGATCTTAACAGTTGGGAAGAATTTACAATTGGGGCAATAACCCAAACAGAATCCAATTTATATCAGCAATCGAGTGGCTTACATAAACATATCATTTGGGAGGCCAAAAGTTATGGCATAGACCTTAAGTCCATGCAAAAACAAAACCTCAAGTATCTTGAGCATTTATCCAAAAATACTCGCTATCAAATTACTCGCAGTATAAAAAGTTTTGAAAGAAACTCGAGTCTCACCTTAACCAAGGCCGATTCTCGTGAACAAGCATTAGCAATGTTAAAGGCAATCGCGCCATTGCATATAGCAAGGTGGGGAAAAGGCTTTGAAAACAGTGGTTTTGACAACCCTAAGTTCATTGCATTTCATCAGCAGTTAATCAGTAATTCATTTGATAAAAATGAAATAGACCTATGGAAACTTTCTTGTGATCAACAAGTTATCGCATATTTTTATAATTATAAGTATCGAAACAAAGTCTATTTTTATTTATCGGCTTTAACAAAGGCGAATCACAATAAATTAAAGCCGGGCCTCGTCGGCCATGCCCTTTGCGTTCAATATTATTTAGACCACAACTTTGATTATTACGATTTTATGGGAGGCAGTGAACCTTATAAAGCAAGTTTAGCAACTCGCAAAGAGGACTTATATAAAGTCAGCTTTCAAAAACCATTACTTAAATATAAAATTGAACAGCTTGGCCGCCACTGTAAAAAGGCAATAAAAGGTTAGCTATGGTTGCAATATTAACTCTTAAAGAAAGCAACTCCATTGATACCGTTAATGAGCCGATACTGATTGGTTTGCCGTTTAAACAAGGTGAAGTATTTTCAAGTGATGACATTTGGCTTATCGATTGTGAGCAAAGAGTATTAGTATTTAACTTAACTTCCCTCACGCTATGGCCTGATAACTCTATCAAATGGGGAAAACTCGAATTTAATTATTCGCTAAAAAAAAATCAGCAAGCCATTATTTTCCTCAAAAAACATACACAAAAAACAACAGAAAGTTGTTGCTCTTCAATTAAACCAATCTCAATTACTGAACTACCTGAACAAATAACGATAACAACGAATTCAGGTAATTTTGTGTTGGATAAAAACAATTTCACTCTGAGTCAAACTGATGAAAATACACATTTAAAATTACACAGCAGCAAACTTGAATTCATCAATGATAAAAACAAAATTGTTGCAGTACAAATAGGTAAAATATCGTTTATTAAGCAATGTTCAATTATCAGCAAAGAATTAAAAATTGAAGGTGAGTTTGTCGAAAACGAACAAGAACAAGAACAAGAACAAGAACAAGAACAAGAACATATTAAATTTACAGCCATTTTCAAATTTTACAATGAACAACATATGATCAAATGCGATTTGACCATCCATAACCCAAATGCTGCCAATCATCCTGGCGGGCAGTGGGATTTAGGTGACGAAAATTCAGTGTTTTTCAAATCATTAAGTTTAAAATTGATGATAAAAAATGGCGATAGCATTAATCTTTATCAACCACATAAAAATAGCGATATCTCTGCTCAGCAAGAACTGCAAATATTCCAACACAATAGTGGTGGAGAAAACCGGTTTAGTAAAAACCATATTAACCGTTACGGAAAAATTGATAGTCATGGAAACGGCTATAAAATAGTTATTGATGACAAAGAAGAAATAACAGGCCAGCGCATCAATCCCTGTGCTGGTGTAATGAATAATAAGCATGAAGCTATTCATGTATTGCAACAAAATTTTTGGCAAAACTTTCCCTCAGCTATCCATGCTACAACTGATTCAATAAAGCTTTGCTTGTTTCCTTCACAAAATACTAGTTATGAATTACAACCTGGAGAAAGTAAAACTCAATGCTGTTTCATCAACTTTTCAAATATTAAGCAGATGACCGCTTGGCCAAGATCGTCACTGGAATGTCATATTGAACTCGCTTACCTCGAATCAACCAAAGTTAACGAACAAGTTTGTGTGGCAACGTTAAACAACAACCTGTCATCTATTATTGCTAAAGGGATTGATAGCGATAATGATTTTTTTAAAAAACGTGAGCGGATAGACGACTATGGTTGGCGAAACTTTGGTGATCTATATGCCGATCATGAAGAGCTGGAATATCAGGGCGAAGAGCCTCTTATTTCTCACTACAACAATCAATATGATCCATTATATGGATTTTTAAAAATGTATTTGCTAACACAAGATTGCAGATACTTTTCTTTGGCAGAAGATTTGGCACAACACATTAAAGATATCGACATTTATCGAACCACAAAAGATAAAGAGGTATATAACGGTGGTATGTTTTGGCATACCGATCATTACTTAAGTGCTGCAACTTCTACTCATCGAACCTTTTCAAAAGAACACAAACTTGGAGCTTATCAGGAGCACCAAGGAGGAGGTGGCCCAGGAGGACAACATTGCTATACAACAGGTTTATACTACCACTATTTACTTACCGGCGATGAGACATCCAAACAAGCAGTTTTATCATTAACTCAGTGGATAAAGACCACATATGAAGGTACAGCAACATTTTGTGAATTTATTTTCGCCCTGAAACATCACAAAGCGGTAGATAAAAAAAATATCCTCCGAAATCGTTATCCGTTAGATCGGGGCACGGGGAACTATGTAGTTTCACTGTTAAACAGCTATGAATTAACGCTAAACAACTCATTTTTAGTTCAAGCAGAATACGTTATAGAACACACCATCGCATGCTCAGATAACATAGATAATTTAAAGTTAGATGAGCCGGAATTAACCTGGTTTTATACGATATTTTTGCAATCAGTTAGTCGATATTTACAGGTGAAAAACACCTATGGCCAAATAGATAACTCTTTTCAAAAAATAAAATCCAGTTTCCTACATTACGCAAACTGGATGCTGAATAATGAGGATGTATATTTAAATCAGCCAGATAAATTAGAGTTTCCAAATAATACATGGGTTGCTCAAGACGTTCGTAAAGCAAATATTTTGCTCGATGCGGCAATGTATGATCACCAACGTAGTGAGTTATTATTAAATAAAGCCAATGACATTTATAGCTATGTAGAAAAGTACTTACAAAGCGATAACAAATCTACCTATACAAGAATATTGGCAATATTAATGCAAAACTTAGCACCTAAAGAACTGATAAATTGCAATGCGGATAAATTTATTACCCATGAAAATATTAGAGCTGATGAGAGGGACAATACTTTAGTGAATCTCGGTCGAGAATTGATTCAATGCATCAATAAATTTTCACTTAAAAGAGAGCTACATTGGCTTTCTCACCGCTCAAAATTCATTGCTATACTTCTAAGCAAGAAAAAATAATAACAATTTGGAGCTGCTGAATTTATGAAAATCTCTTTCATCATACCGCATAAAGGCAGAGAGGAAATGCTGATAAAAACCCTGCAATCAATTTTCCAGCAGGATTATGATCAAAATGAACTTGAGATTTTTATAATTACTCAAAATTTAGAACTCAAACAGACTGTTGAATTAATCAGCCAACGCCGAAACGTAACTATTCTTTATCACGACTCGGCAAATACTATCGCCAAACTAAGAAACGAAGGAGCCAAACGAGCTAATGGGCAGTATTTAGCATTTATTGATGCCGATGTTCATCTATCACCAAACTGGGTTTACCAAGTACGGCATGACTTGCATGCAAGACAAAATAGGATTATTAGCAGCTGTATACAAGCATGTGAAAAATCGGCAAAACCACTGGAACAACTTAGAACTGCTCTTAGTAATTTTTATGTAGATTGTGAATGCCATTTTTTGCCTGGCCGTAACTTATTTTTAACCACGACTAATTTTGAAAAAATTGGCGGTTTTCCCGAACATCTAGAAACCTGTGAGGATTATTATTTTACCGATAAAGCTGCCCAGCTAGGTTCGCTATTTTATAGTTCCAAAGCCTCTTATATACATTTAGGAGAAGATAAAAGTTACAAGGAATTATTTTT
The DNA here is from genome assembly GCF_031583595.1 of Thalassotalea psychrophila. Classification (NCBI taxonomy): domain Bacteria; kingdom Pseudomonadati; phylum Pseudomonadota; class Gammaproteobacteria; order Alteromonadales; family Colwelliaceae; genus Thalassotalea; species Thalassotalea psychrophila. The sequence continues at coordinate 184,433 of NZ_CP134145.1, read as the reverse complement.
CAAAGAAATTTGGCGAGCAAAATCAAATTTAAAATCATTATTCGGTCGTAGTTTTAATTTGTCTGAAATACCAAGTTGGCTTGCTCCAATTGGCTTTTTTATTATTATCATGTGCTTATCAATAAGCCTTTTCACATCTTTAAATACATTAACCTGGTTAAGTCTATTAGTTATTCCTATAAGTATTTACGCAATTAGAGGGTATTGCTTAGCTAAAAGAAAAATAGGACTTAATCAATGGTTTATCTTCTATCTGGTTTATCTTCCGGCTCGTTCAATTGGCACCATCTGGGGCCTGTTTAAGGTATTACGGAGGTAGACTTATGAGAGCACAGGTTAAAATACTGGAATTTATCTGCCCTACTGGTTTTTATGGCGCTGAAAGGTGGATATTGGCATTAATGAATAATCTCGATGCCAATAAAGCCTCAGTTGAGCTCGTTACAACCGCAGAAAAGGAAAATCAAGATCAAGAATTGCTTAATAAAGTGCAGCAAATGGGATTGCCAGCAACAGCAATAAAGATGAAGCATCGTTTCGATTTATCAGTGATACCCAAACTATGTAAATTAATACAACAGCGTAATATAGACATCATCCACAGCCATGGTTATAAGTCGGACATTATCAGCCTTATTGCGGCAAAAAAGTGTGGCATAAAATGCATATCTACTCCCCATGGATTTGAGAATACATCCGATTTTAAATTAAGGTTTTATATCTGGCTAGGTAATTTAGTAATGCGCTATTTCGACAGAGTTGTTCCCTTATCGCCACAATTATTACAAGACTGCCATGCATTAATGACGGATAAAAATAAACTCGTTTACATACAAAACGGCGTTGATTTTAGTGAGGCTGACGTTGTTAAAAATGAAATGACTCAAGGTGACAAGTCGTCGGAAAAAGTAATTGGTTTTATCGGCCAACTTATCTCTCGAAAAAACCTGACTGACACCATATCAGCTTTTGCAATACTGCTGTCTCGCCAGAAAAATTTAAAGCTGATAATTATTGGTGAAGGAGAAGAGCAGCAAACGCTTCAGTCATTTGCAAAACAATTAGGATGTGAGGATAAAATTGAGTTTCTAGGTTATCGAGATGACCGATTGAAATTGCTATCAAACTTTGATTTGTTCATGCTTTCCTCAACACTGGAAGGTATCCCTCGTTGTTTAATGGAAGCTGCCTACCTACAAGTTCCTATCGTAGCCTATGATATCCCTGGTGTAGATAAAATAATTACGCACAACCAGAGCGGATTTTTGGCACCTGTTGGTGATAGCGAAATGATGGCTAAATACGCGGAAACATTATTATATAACGACAAGGTAAAAGACAAAATAATTCTGGCAGCTGAGAAAAATGTTATCGAAAATTACTCAGCTAAACGCATGGCCAACGAGTACTGCCAATTATTTTTAGACTTAACAAAGCATCAATAATAATCGGTTAAAAGGTAAGCAAATTATTATTCATGGCATATAGTTAAATTAATAATAATGACTTTATGATTAATTGGAATAAAAATGTGCGGTATCGCAGGGTTTACTTGCTTGACTAATATCATCGCAGATAAAAGCACCCTAAAGGAAATGGGCCAATCGATGATTCATCGTGGCCCAGACGCAGGCGATATATACCTAGATGACTGCATTGGCCTTTGTCACAGAAGGCTAAGCATTATTGATATTTCTAGCGCCGGCATACAACCAATGCAATCACAATGCGGCAAATACATCATAGTATTTAATGGTGAAATTTATAACTTTCAGCAACTCCGCAAGGAGTTAATAAAAACCGGCAGTAAATTTGTTTCATTAACTGATACCGAGGTGCTGTTAGCATTATATCAGCGATATGGGGAAAAGCTTCTTGATAAGATAAACGGTATGTTTGCTTTTGCAATATGGGATAAGAAAAAGGAGTCCTTATTTATTGCACGTGACCGATTAGGCAAAAAACCACTTTACTACAGCCTGTTTAAACAAGAATTGATCTTTGCCTCTGAGTTAAAAGCCTTGTTGAAAATTAAACAGTTGCCCAAACAAATTCGTACCGATGCGGTGTATGATTTTTTTGCTTACCAGTACATACCAGATCCAAAAACAATTTATAAAGATATATTTAAACTTGAACCAGGCCATTACCTAACCTTTGATAAAAATGGTTTACATAAAAAGAAATATTGGGACATCTCCTTTGCAAACACACAAGACATTGCATTAGACCAAGCAAAGAATAGCCTTTCTGATCTTTTAAATGAAAGTACAAAACAACGTATGATTGCTGACGTGCCTTTAGGCGCATTTCTAAGCGGCGGCATAGATTCCAGTGCTGTTGTTTCTCTAATGGCACAAAACAGTGCTGAGCCGGTTATAACTTGCTCAATTGGCTTTAATGACAAACAGTTGAATGAAACTGAGTTCGCCAAAGCTGTAGCCGAGCAGTATCAGACTCATCATTTTGAATTAACCGTTGATGAAAATGTTGCTGACAACTTAGAACACATCGTGTCTTTTTTTGATGAACCCTTTGCCGACCCATCACTTATACCAACTTATTTTGTTGCAAAGTTAGCCCGAGAAAAAGTCACTGTGGCCATATCAGGAGATGGTGGGGATGAAGTGTTCGCAGGTTATGAAAAATATTCGATTGATGCGATTGAAAATAATTTAAGAGTTAAAACACCAAAGTTCATAAGGAAAAATATACTGCCATTTTCTGCAAAACTGTTCAGTAAATTCAATAATAAATACTGTCAGAAAGCTAGCTCACTACTACATAGTTTAAGCCTAGACCCTGATGCTGCTTTTTATATTTCGAACTCTCACATTAGTAACAAAGAATGGGATTCATTAGCTACTGGCGAAACCAAACGAGCCATTGGCAATTATCATCCGTCAAGCATCACCACTAATTTTTACCAAAAATGTGATAGTGAAGATCACTTAGCCAAAATACTTTATACCGATATAAAAACCTATCTTCCTGGAGATATACTGGTAAAGGTTGATCGGATGAGCATGGCAAACTCTTTAGAAGTAAGAGCGCCATTACTAGACTATGGTATTGCACAGTTTGCAGCTAGCCTTCCTTCACACTTAAAGTTTAACAAAGGTATTAAAAAATACATTTTAAAAGAAGCGTTTAAAGACACATTACCAAACGACATTCTTAATAGAAAAAAAATGGGTTTTACCCCTCCAGTTGCATCGTGGCTGAGAAACGAGTTAAAAGACATTGCAGAAATCAAACTGTTAAACAATGAATTTGGACTGGTAAATTTCTTTAAAATAGAAAAAATAAATCAATTTTGGCAAGAGCATCAACAACACAAACGCGATCATTCAACCTTATTATGGAGCATGTTAATGTTTCAAATGTGGTGGGATAAATACATGGTGACGCAATGATTAAAATTCTCCATGTGACCTTTGATATGTGTATTGGTGGCACCGAACAAGTTATCAAAAATATAATACAGGGTTGTGATAACTCTCAGTTTGAAATGGCAATTCTGTGCATTGAATCCCCTTTAGGTCCTTTTGCTAAAGAATTACAAGAAAATGGTATAACAATTTTTGAGCTCAATCGTAAACCAGGTTTTGATGTAAATCTTATTTTCAGAATTAGAGATATCATAAAAAATCATAACTTTAACCTTTTGCACTGTCATCAATACAGTCCGTGGGTTTATGGGGCTTGTGCTGCAATATTAACTAAAAGCCAAGTTATATTTACCGAACACGGTAGATTCTATCCAGAAAAGAGCAGCTTCAAACGTAAGTTAGTTAATCCTTTACTAAATATAATTACGGCTCAAATCACTGCAATTTCAAACGCCACAAAACAGGCGTTGGTTGTTCATGAAGGCATTAGAGAAAAAAATATTAAAGTGATCTATAACGGTATCAAGCCAATTAAAGTAGATTCTGCTAATGCTAAAGCCTTAAGGCAAAGCTTAAAAATAGATGATAAGCAAACCGTACTTGGTACAGTTGCCAGGCTGGATCCGATAAAAAATCATATCATGATGCTAAAAGCGTTTTCTCAACTTTTAAAAACACATCCAAATACCATATTGCTTATTGTTGGTGATGGTGAAGAAAAAGCAAACCTTACAAAACTTTCGCGACAACTTAAAATTAACAATAAGGTATTTTTTACTGGCTATATTGAACAACCGAATGACCATATCGGGATCATGGATATCTTCTTATTGTCATCATACAGTGAAGGCACACCAATAACATTGCTAGAAGCCCTCTCTATAGGAAAACCCTGTGTAGTAACAGATGTAGGAGGCAACCCTGAAATTATTCACCACGATATTAATGGTTTGATATGTGCAAGTAATGATCATATAAACTTCGCAGAATCGATCTGTGCAATCGTAGATGATCCAGATAAATATTCGAAGTATTCGACTCTTGGCAAAGAGCGTTTTAAACGGTCATTCTCGATCAAAACAATGGCAGATGCTTATGAATATTTCTATTCTAACATTACGGCTAATAAGGCTTGATATGATTATTGAGCAAGTTTTCGTTATTGGCACTGGTCGTTGTGGTACTACGACTTTCAAACAAGCTTGTACACATATCAAAAACTTCACTTGCGCGCATGAATCAAGAGTGAATCAACTGGGTGAAGAAAGGCTCAATTACCCTAAATTTCATATTGAGTGTGACAATCGCCTGAGTTGGTTTTTAGGCCGTTTAGAAAATCAGTTTGATCAAAATAAAGTGCTATATATTCATTTATTAAGAGATGAGCATCAGGTCTCGGAAAGCTACAAAAAACGCTTTATTAATGGTTTAATCATGCCTGCATATACCTCGGGAATTTATATCGATTTACCCAAGCACATTGAGCCTTTTAAACTTGCTATAGCTAAAGATTACGTTAAAACCGTTAAGCATAATATCAATTCATTTTTAAAAGATAAGCCAAATCAGATGACAATCGATATCAACAACCCCAAGCAATCATTTATTCAGTTTTGGCAAAAAGTTGACGCCAATGGCGACCAAAAATTAGCTTTACAAGAATTAGCCAAACGATTTAACTATTCAGGAAGTTGGCAAAAAAGAACTGAGGAAAATAACTTGCTTATCCGTATGTTCCATAAGGTAAGAAGAATTATAATCAAATTTCCAGGTTTTTTACGCAATGCGTAATACTTTGGTATAAGGGTAAAGTTAGTCGCTATGTCATCATTAACTCAACAAGTTCTCAATAGTTCTGCGTTGATAATATCAACACGATTTATCCAAAGAACAATTGGCCTTGTTAGCACGTTAATATTGGCCAGATTACTTGTGCCAAATGATTTTGGTGTCGTTGCATTTCTATCTATTACCTTGAATTTGTTCCAAATATTGTCGCAAGTTGGTAGCCAACAATACATTATTAGTCGAGAAACTGTAGAACCTGAAGATCTTAATACCGCTTGGACTTTAACCATAGGATTAAGGTGCTGTTTTTGGATTGTATTGCTGTTACTGGCACCACAAATTTGTGCATTTTTTAATATGCAACAGGCTTTATCCGGACTATATTTCATTTCAATTATTTTAATTATAAATGCATTCTTCAACCCCGGATTTTGGCTGTACCGACGTGAATTTAAATACAAGAAAGTGTTTTTATTAGAAATATCAACAAAGATTTTTTCTTTCCTGATTGTGATATCTATAGCCTTATATAAACCAACATTTTGGGCACTATTGATCGGTGATGTGCTTGCGGCTTTGTTCTCATTACTACTCTCATATTTATTACACAGTTTTCGCCCAAAATTTTCCATTTGCAGGTTTACGCAACAGTGGGCTTTTTCAAAATGGGTTTTTGCAAAAGGAATACTAGGTTTTACTAATCAGCAGATTGACATTTTATTCGTCAGTAAATTTTTTAGTGCTCCACAATTAGGCGGATTTCATTTATCGAAAGACATGGCCCTATTACCCGCGACGCAAATAATTACCCCTGCCAGTGAACCAATATTAGCAAGTTTAGCTAAGGTAGCTAATGCCCCTCAAGACTTTGCCTATCATTTTAGGTTGGTTATGATGATTAATATATTAATGGCATTACCAATTTGTCTGTTTATGACAACAAACTCCGAATTAATCATTGAAGTAATTTTAGGTGAAAAATGGCGACATATTTCAAGTATTTTTTCAGCGTTTTGTATTTTATTATTTTCTTTAAGTATTGAATCACTATTAACAAATACGTTTATTGTAAAACGCAAAGTAAAATCGTTATTTAATTTTAATTTAATAGCAATTTTACTAGCACTGCCTGTGCTTTTTTATGTCTCAAATTACTCTCTGGAAATATTAGCTACAGCTCGAGGGGTTTTACATTTGTTTGTTGCAATGTTAATGATCGGCTATCTCAATTATTGCTATAAATTACAACTAAAGAGAGTTTTTATATTAATAATTCCGATCATATTATCGACTTTTCTTTCTGGTATTATATTCGAATTTTTAAAACCGTTGCTGTTAACTTCCAGTGCCCTGTTGAATTTAATTTCATACACACTTTGTTTCTTTTTCATTTTTTGTTCCATACAAATTAGTTTTTACTTAATTCACTACAATCGATACCGAGAGCACAAACATTTCATTGAAATTATTCAATACGCCTACAAAAAAGTATGCACTTCTCATTATTAGTAAAACTCTTCTATATTTAAGTAAACCAATTGGCGAATCAAGTTAACTAATAAAAATTATTCAAAGGCTTTTTGAAAATGAAATATGGCATTGTAGTCCCATTAAAATCTAAAACTATTTCTAAAAATTGGGACATAACAATTGCATCTTTAACAGCAACTTTATCTTCTATCAAAAATCAGCTGGTTAAAAATTATCGGGTTATTGTTGTTGGACATGAGTTTCCAAAGTCAGTAATGCAAATGTTCCCACAAACTGATTTTATAAGTGTTGATTTTCCTGCACCAAATAAACAAAGCCCAAACTTTTGCCATAAACAGTTGGTGAACGATAAAAACTTAAAAATAGCCACTGGAATCAAATTTCTCTGTAGCGAGAAAATCAATTATTGGTTTGCCTTGGATGCCGATGACTTAATTAGCCGAGACTTTTTACAAGTATGTGAAAAGGTAAATGGAAAAGCAGGAGCCATTATCGAGGGAGGGTATTTAATTTATCAAAATCAGCAGCGGATAATTCATACTGAAAAAATGCATTTGCACTGTGGCTCCACTTCAATTTTAGCAAATGAGTATATTAATGCCCCCGCAGTAATCAATAAACACTCAATTAAGCAAATCCCCTGGTGTCGATATTCTCATATGAATATGGATAAGTTTTTTAAGAATGACATCAAACAACCCTATGTAAAAATTACTGAGCCAGTATTGGGGTATGTTCTCGCTAGCGGAGATAATATCAGCGATAAATGGAGAGATAATTATTGGAAAAAATTCAAAGCATTTATTGTTCCTTATGTAAGGGGAAGAAAGATAAATGCAAAAATTAAAAAACACTTTTCTTTAGGCTGATGACTCTCATATGACTGACAACTATCCGATATTCATCCTTGGGACTCAGCGTTCAGGTACTACATTACTCGCCCGAATCCTTTCTGCACACCCAGATATTTTCATTCAAAATGAATTAGATTTATCTAAATGCTTTGACCAAAAACATGATACCCCGACAATAACAGATGCGATAAAACATCAGATTTTAACAAAGTCTGATGTCTGCATAGATACAGAGATCAGCAAAAATCAACACCTAGTTTGGGGCCTAAAAGATCCACAATTAACAGAACACACAAATAAGTTATTATTATTTTTACCAAAATCAAAATTCATTTTAATTGTGCGAGATGCCAGGGGAGTGGTTAATTCTTATATTGAAAACAAATGGGGGCTGGGCACAAATGCATACAGTGGTTCGTTGCGTTGGAGGAAAGAAGTCAGTCAACAACTCGATTTCATGAACAAGTATCCCGACAATTTTTTATTCATTCGCTATGAAGATATTATCGAAGATCTTGAAACATCGATGAAACAAGTGTGCCAATTTTTAGGTAAAGCATTTAGTCAGGAACTGTTGAAGTATGATCAAAAGTCCAGCAATTATATTAAACGCAGAGAAAATATAAACACCTTCAAGAAGCCAGATCCCACTTTGGCGACAAAGTGGAAAAACAGACTCTCAACCTTCCAAGTAAGTATCATAGAAGAGCTTTGTGATGATTTAATGACACGTCTTGATTACCCATTATTAACTCAAGGTGTGACACTAAACCCTTGGCAGAAACTTTACTTCATTATTCATCAAAAAATCATAGGAGAAATTCAATTACAATATCGGTGGCGGAAAAGTGCAATTTTTTCATGGCTCCAAAAATACCAAAACAAAGCGTTCTTTAAAGAAAGGTAAGTTATGTTAAATATTATATTATTTATCACTACCTATGTTTCTGGATTTATATTAACGTTTTTCAGATTACCTGTTTTTGCTTTTGTACTTTATGAAACTGTATATTTTTATTACCCACAAAATCGTTGGTGGGGCGTTTCAATACCCGATATTAGTTACTCATTCTTTGCCGTTTTATTAATGGTTTTCGCTTTACTTATAAAATTGCCTGAACATATCAAAAATAAGTTGTTTTCAGCGCCACAGTTTAAGTGGGTCTATTTGTTATTATTTATTTATGGCATAACTTATTTTTGGGCTACCTCACAAAATATACATTTTGACGCTTTTGTATATTTTTTAAAATTAGTAATTATTATTTCCATCGCCTACAAACTAATCGATACTGATGAAAAATTAAATTTAGTTCTTTATGGTTACATTTTTGGCGCTTGGTATATCAGCTTTCTTGCTTGGCAATTAGGACGTAACAGTGGAATAAGATTAGAAGGCATTGGCACAGTTGATTCTCCAGATGCCAACGGAATTGCTGCAGCAATAGCCCCAGCAATAGTCATCTCGTTATATTATTTCTGGGTTACAAAACAACTGTGGTTGAAAGCTTTATTTGCTGTCAGCGGTGTCTTTATTGCAAACAGTTTAATTTTAATTAATAGTCGTGGAGCATTCTTAGCGGTACTTCTTAGTGTTTGTTTTTTTATGGCACATATGTTTTTTTCGAAATACAAAAGAGAATTACAAAAAAGAACTGCTATTACATTAACTATACTAGGCATACTTGGTTCATTATATTTAGCTGATAATTTGTTCATTGAAAGGATTTCTACGATTAAAGAAGCGCGCATAGACCAAGAAAAAGAATCAGGTTCAACACGACTTATATTTTGGCATGCTGCATTAAAATTATCTATCGACCATCCGATGGGGTTAGGCTACAAGGGTTTTAATCTTTATTCCCCTCTTTATATTGATGAAAGTATCGAAACTGGTAAAAACAAATATCGCTCTGTTCACTCGTCTTGGTTAGAAGCTTTAACCGAGGCAGGGTATATCGGTTTCGCAGTTTTTATTACTATGATTTATTCTTCGTTTAAAACTTTAAAAGTTTGCAAACAATATTTATCTGAAAAAAGGCAACTAGATAAATATTATAAAGTCATCGCAATTGAGGCAGCTTTTATTGCTTTTTTAATCGCAATGACATTTCTAAATAGGATGCGTTCAGAAATTTTATATTGGTGTATTTTGTACAGTGCATGTGCGTACAACATCTATATTTTAAGAGGTAAGGATAATGATGAAAAAAGTTAACCTTGCTTTTACTATTGCCGCGTTTCTTATATCGCTAATATTAATATCTATCAATATTTACGGCCTTTTTCAGGATATTCGACCTAAAGTATTTTTCTCTGATCAATTAAGGTTCAAACAAAATGATATTTCTCTTAGTTACAAGCAAACCATCAACAATATTGCTCGAAATCAAAACGAAAACGATCAGCAATATGCACAAAAGATCACACCAGTTATTGCCCAAGGCGTTGCTCATATTCACTGGAAAAAATTTGAAAATACCAAATTTAATCAGCTTATACCGGTATGGGAGAACTATATATTGTTTTTAATGGGTAAGTTTTCTGGCATACCAGAGTATGAAAAATATCACTATTCCGATTATCATCGCAGTTTAAAAAGAGGCATAGGGATTTGTGGTGATGCATCGATGATAATGTCGCAAATTCTTGATGAACACAACATTCATAATCAACTACTTTCTTTCCCTGGACACGTTATTGTATCTGCCAAATTTAAAGACGGTCAAGAGTACCTCTTTGATCCCGACTTCGGCGTTTATCTGCCCTATTCTGCTGAGGAAATAAGCCAAAATTCAAGTTTAGTTATTTCCCATTATAAAAACGCCGGTTATAGCAATGATGATTTAAAAGCCTTAACAAGGATATATTCTAATAATTTTGAGCGTTGGAATGGTGTTCAACATTTTGTCACTAAAAAATACTACTTCGAATATTTTAGCTATTTTTTTATTTGGGCATTTCCTTGCTTACTATTACTAGTCTCTGCCTATCTCCTCTATATTCGTAAAAAGCGCTCTAATAGTTAATATATTCTCATTGTTGTACTAAACTTTCTAAGACAAGCTATCAAATACATACATACAATGAATGAAGAACTATCGTATTTCAAAAAAGGACTGTATTTTGGCGCCGGATTTTCCGTCTTTGCATTTATATTGGCAATAGCTGGCTATTTTATATTTAAACCAAGCCTTTCTGTGGCTAAACAGTTAAGTCAAAAAATTGAACAAAAACTCGGTGGTGGTCACTTTTCTGATGAGGTTGATCCAACATCAAGAATTGCTATAAATTTTGACAAAAGAGCAAACCCATATCTTGATAAACCTTTTCAAACACCCAAGAATTATCGTAATGTTTATGTAAATACAGCATCGGCATTAAGTGAAGCTGTTCGTAATGCTAATGCTGAAGGTGGCAATGTATTAATATCATTGGCCGATGGCGAATATAAAATAAAAAGAACGCTAAATATCAAAGCCGATAACATCGCTTTAGTAAGCGATAACAATAAGCCGGAAAAGGTAATAATCAAAGCAAACGGCATGTTTAAACACAGCCGAGCGACAAATTTAATTAAAGTCTCCGGAGATCATTTCTTACTAGATGGCATTACTCTACAGGGCGCTATCCACCATTTAATTCAAATTGCAGGGGAGAACGATGCCGACTATCCAGTGATCAGAAATTGCGTAATGAGAGATTCATATCAGCAACTACTAAAAGTCTCTTACGATAAAAAAGGTGCCCCTGAAATGTCTTCCGACTTTGGTTTAATAGAACACTGCCAATTTTACTATAGCGCAGGAATTGGGCCAAATTATTATATCGGTGGCGTCGATGCACATGCAGGAAACGGTTGGATTATAAGAAACAATTCATTTAAAGATATTGCCAGTCCTGATAAAAGGATCGCAGAGCATGCCATACATATTTGGAATAATAGTTACAATCCAATCATAATCAACAACACTTTCGAAGATTGCGACCGTGCAATTGGTTTAGGGATGTTAAAGACCAGGGTACATAAAAATATTACCTATTCGAATAAAGGCGGCCTGATCAAAAACAATATAATAATACATCATGATAACGGCGATCCATTTGCTGACACAGGCATAGTGATTGAGGACAGTCCATTAACTAAAATTGTTGGCAATCGTGTTTGGCTCGAACACGATTACCCTAGAGCTATTGAATATAGATATAAATCAACGGTAGAGGTACTTATCGAAAACAACATCACTAACAAAACAATCACTAGCCGTGACGGTGGTAACGCAAAAGTTGTAAATAACAAACTTTCCAAATCAAAAAAAGAAGTATTAAAACTCTAATTTGAAAAAAATTTCGGTCAATGAATTAAGGTCTGTAGATCTTTCAACAGACCTTAGATAAAAATTAACAATAAAATATTTTAAGGTTGAAATTGAAGATATTATTTATAACTCAGCGAGTTCCATTTCCTCCTAATAAAGGGGAAAAAATAAGAACGTTTCATCAAATTCAGTTTTTAGCTGAACAAGGACACGAAATTCGAGTAGCCTGCCCTGTTGAGAAAAATATAGATACAATCAATATCAGAGAACTAGATGAACGATTACTCACTAAAACTACCAGCTCTAAGTTGATGCCTAAACTGTTTCGCTATTTGCGAGCATTGATCTTCCAAAAACCTATCAGTACTAGCTATTTTTATGACAACAAACTGCAAGAAAAAATTAATAAATTACTATCCGAAGAGATAGACATTGTTATTTGTTCGAGCTCAAGTGTAATGGAATATATTTTTAAAACTAATCAATTAAATCATTCAAACCAGCCCAAAATCATCGTTGACTTTATGGATTTAGACTCGGATAAATGGCTACAATATGTAAAAAAATCAACTGGTTTAATTAAACTAATATACTCTAGAGAAGCTAAATTATTGCAAAATTATGAATACCAAGTTCAACAAAATGTCGATCATTGTCTTTTTACCTCTGAAAAAGAAGTAGATTTATTTAAAAAATCAAATACAAAATTTCATAACGTAGAATCAATGGGGAACGGTCTAGATACAGCGTATTTTCAACCGGTACAAAAAGCATTCAATGAAAATAAGCCAACATTTATTTTTACAGGAGTTATGGATTACTTACCAAATGTAGATGCTGTTGAATGGTTTACTAAAAAAGTATGGCCCAATATCCTTACTCATTGGCCTAAGGCTAGATTTATCATTGCAGGTATGAAGCCTACAGAAAAAGTTTGCGCTTTAAACGACACAAAAGGAGTCGAAGTGACGGGTTTTGTAAGTGATATTAGAGAATATTATCAACAAGCCGATTTCTTTGTTGCCCCCTTAAGAATAGCTCGAGGAGTGCAAAATAAGATACTTCAAGGATTTGCCTGCAACATTCCCGTTATTTCTACTCCAAATGCTATTCAGGGTATTAAATGTGAACAAGAAAGGGATTTATTAGTAGCTGAGTCCGAAGAAGAGTTTTTTCTTCAAATTAAACGCCTAATTGAACAACCCAGTTTAAGAAAAGCAATTTCTGCTAATGCCTTAGCATTAGTAATAGATAATTACTCATGGAGCAATCAGCTGAAAAAGTTGGATTCTTTAATAAATAATGAAAATGGTCATAAGTAAGATGAAGAATAAAAGCATTAAAAAATTTATTCAAATTATCTCATTACTAATAATGCTAGTAGTGATCCTAGCATATAAACTATTAGCTTATGTTTTTGCGAAAGACGCCACGTTAACAGCATTTTCCCAGTTGCTTAGTTTACTTCCTGGAAAGTTCGGTAGTTACTTACGTACCGCATTTTACCGATTCTCTATCACGCATTGTGATCAGGATGCTATGGTCTGTTTTGGAGTATTATTGTCGCAAACAAAAACTGAAATTCATCAAGGCGTTTATATCGGTCCTCAATCAAATATAGGCTCAGCTATAATTGAGAAAAACTGTTTATTAGGCTCCGCAGTGCACATTTTAAGCGGCAAAAAACAACACTATTTTAATGAGCTAACGATGCCGATCAAAGAGCAAGGTGGTGAATACACACAAATACGAATTGGCGAAAATTCATGGTTAGGAAATGGCTCGATAATTATGGCAAATGTAGGTAAAAACTGCATAATCGCCGCCGGCTCTGTTTTGTTTGATGATATTCCTGACAATTCCATTGCACTGGGCAACCCTGCTAAAGTGGTAAAAACCAGGATATCTAATAATGAGCAATAAAATAACTCTCTTTATTCAGAAACCTAAAAGTAATTTTTGATAAAAATAAGCAGCGCCTTAACTTGCCTTATGTAACTTCTACTTTCCTTAACTAATGCTAGATTAGCCACATTGTTATAATCTTCTCTACTTAAATCAACCCCTAAAAATTGATTTATTTTTTCTATTTGTGGCTCCGGCTTTGAAATTAATTTATCAAAATTTATTGTACATAAAGGAATATTTTTACCTTTTGCGTATGAACGTAATAACTCCCTAGTCTCTAGTTCAAATCGTTTAACTGTTTCAAGTACTACAATCTGGCGTTTGTTTAACAAAGAAACCCATAAGCTCCATGGCTCCCTAGTTACAAGAATAAATTTTAAATCATGAGTTTGAATCAATTCCAACCAAAATCCTAGAGTTACCCTTAATCTAGGATCTTTCCATATCCAAGGGCTATTGCTATCGCAATGAGCAATAAATTTTTGATGTTCATTCTTATCTAAAACGGAATAACTATTCGTGATCAGTTCAAAGGTTTCTTTAGCGTATGGAGTATTCGCATTAAAGGTTAAATTCAATTGTTTAAATAAATTTTCATTAAGATGAATCAATTTCTCATTTTCAAAAGTATCGTAATGACCAGAATAATTATCTTTAACCCGTGTTTTTTTCCCAATCCAGTAGCCTGCACTTGCAATTAAGCTCGTGATCAGTGAACTACCGCTTAAACCTGTGGTTAATATAATGACATTGGATTTATATTTTTGCATTGCTATAAACTACTTTAGGTTGCAAAGTGACTTGGCTAAACCACAACTTAAACTGCGCTTCAGCCTCACTTTCTAAATTTTTAATCGGAAAGCTGAAAGCTACAATTGAAATGCTTGATTGCTTGAACAGTGCTTTATTTAATGTGTGCGACAATTTTGCATTAAATTTATTCGTTATCACTTCACCATTAAGCAGATAAACATAAAAAATTTTTCTTTGTCTATGTGCACCAGTTAAAGTTATTTCGTTGAATAAAACATTATTTTCTAAAACGTTACCAACAACGACTTGGGATTCAGTAGGTCGCCAGTATTTTTTCCTGTACAAATAATTTAGATTAGAAATCAATTCATAATCTGCACCTTGTTGATAACTTGCCCAATAAACATCGATAAAATCACCCGACTCTAAATTCAAACGTCCTCTAAATTCTTGGCTAAAACCAATAAATTTTGGTAACCAACTATTGTCTGATTTTGCAATAAAAAATCTCAAAACATCTGGTTGTTTTTGGCTCTGGTAAATGTAATGTTTACTCTGATAAATCAATAATTGCCACATAGTTGCGGATGCAAACAAAAAACAAATGATAGTAATTAACCTTAAGTTTACTAACAGCTGTATAGGTTGTAGGCTTGAAATAACTTCATTATTTTTAGTGTCTTTTAATTTTTCACCAATAATAATGAGTAAAAACAACACAAAACAATAAAACACCCAACCATAAACTAAATGATCGGTACCGGTTGCATACTCCATTCCAAAGTAATGACCTATAAGAACTATGCCAAATACCCTTAACGCATTCGCGATAATTGGTACGGAAAAAGACAGTACTAAGAATAAAATCTTCTTGTTATATTTTTGAAAAGACAAATACGCGTACAGATTACCAAACACAAATGAGACAATTAAAAAGCTGATGCCAGAGCATGCCTCTGCGATAAAAAAGCGACCGTTGGGTATTTCAATATATAGATTTTCTCGTAATACTGGCGTACCAATAAACTTTAATAAAAATACCGATAAATCTGCCGTGACTTCTTGCAGCACGGGAATAAGTTCATCACCAACGGGGATAGCAAAGCCAATAAAAAACAACGGAAAAATAATTTTTGAACATGCTTTAGTGCCAATAAATAACCAAGCAATAAAGGGTAAAATACCGAAAGTACCAATATATTGGAATACCTGAATATCGCCAGCCACTCCAAAAATATGAATAAGCATTAATAAAATAATAAAGGGTAAAGCACCGTAATTTGGCCTTGGTGCCTCAGCTAATATCTCATGTCTCTTTTGATAAATTAACCAAGTACTTATCGGTAATACAAAGGCACAATGATGAAATATTTCAGACACCCACCAAACTGAAGCAGCCGCTTTTAAGCCACTAAAAAACGTAATAAACCAAAGTAGAAAAACACTAAAAATCATTAAATTAAATTTATTATCACGATGAGTTTCCGCTTTGCTATTAGTTTCTGAATTAATCACAATAACAACCAGCGACGGAGTTTGTGCTCACTGAGTCAGACGCATAATATGCTTTTACAGTTTGCCAATGATAGCTTGATAAAAGTTTTTCTATTTTGCTCTCCATATTGCTCAGGTTTGTATAGTGTCTGAATTTTGATTTTAACGATGCTTGACTAAATTTAGGCTGTTCCGGGTCTATCTCCCAGGGATGGAAATAAAACATGTAAGGTACAGATTCTGCCTTAACATAACGGCTAATTGCTTGTTTATTTAACCAATAAGGTAGTAACCGGTAATATCCACCACCAGCAATTGGAAAATTCCTGTTCGCAACGTTCAATGTAGAGGCAGGGATCTCTAGAATGTTTTCTTTGGTTAAATAAGCTTGTCTTGGCCAGCTTGGTTCACCGTACAAGTCATGGTTGATGGGGTAAGTGCTAGAGCTATATTGAAAACCTAACTCTTTTAGAATTTGATAAACCCAGGTATTGCTGTTGTTTATTGAAAAGCTTGGCGCCCGATAACCTATAACTTCAGTCGAAGAGATATCTTCTAAAATATGTTTACTTTTTTCTATATCTTGCTGAGCTTCTTTTTGATTCAGCTTGGTAAGCCTTTGATGGCCGTAGCCATGAGAAGCTAATTCATGCCCGTCATTGACGATTCTTTTGACTACGTTTGGATAACGCTCGGCAACCCAACCTAATACAAAAAATGTCGCCTTGGCATTTTGCTTATCGAACAAATCCAATATTCTATGAGTATTTTTCTCTACCCGATGCTCTAAAGAATCCCACTCACTTCTGGCAATTACATTTTCAAATGCTGATACTTGAAAATAATCTTCAACATCTACAGTAAGAATATGCGCTTGATTTGGATGGCTTTGCAATTTAACTACCTGCCTTTACCAAATAAGATCACCTCAAAGGTTTGTATTATAATCGAAAGATCTAAAAAAAAGCTGCGATGCTTAATATAGTAGAGATCGAATTTGAGTTTTTCTTCCGCGTCCATCACCGTAGCGCCATAGGGATATTTTAATTGTGCCCAACCAGTTAAACCCGACTTCACATTATGACGTTCATTATAATATGGAATTTTTGTTCGCAACTGTTCGACAAACTCAGGGCGTTCTGGTCTGGGTCCAACAAAACCCATATCGCCTGCCAACACATTATATATCTGTGGTAATTCATCAATTCGATATTTTCTAATTATACTGCCAACTTTAGTAATACGTGAATCGCTTGTTTTTGCCCATTGCGCACCATTGTTTTCAGCATCTAGCTTCATAGAGCGAAACTTTATAATTTGAAATATATTACCTCTTAAGCCAACGCGTTCTTGCTTATAAAAACACGGTTTATCTAGGCCATCTTCAAGCTTAATCGCAATAACGGTAAGTAACATAAACGGCCAAGCTACTAAAAACAAAATTGTTGATAACGCTGCGTTAAACAGCCAATCAAAGGTATTTCTTATATCGTTACTTGGTACGAATCCATCTGAATATATGACCCAACTTGGATAAATTAAATTAACCGCTATTTGCCCCGTTTCTTTTTCAATAAAATCAAGAATTTCAGTAACCACTACACCTCTTAATTTACATGAGAAAAGATCATCCACTGGTAAGTTTTCCCGTCGTTCATCAGTAGCAACAACTATCTCGTGTACATGATTTTTTATGACAAACTCGACTAAGCCATTTTTTAACACAACAATGTGATTTTCTTTAATGTCTGCCGGAATATCACCTTCCATATGCACAAAACCAAGTAAATTGAAGCCCTCTTTATCCACATCTCGGCGCATTCTTTCTTCTATGATTAATGCCCTTTGCCCACAACCTAAAACAACTACGTTACGACGAGCAAAGCCTAAAACATTATTCCGGATCAGTAAAAACCGAAAAATAGCACTAGCTAATAAGGAATAAACGCAGGCATAAAAAATAGATTCGCTGTTAACCACATGATTTTCAATAAATTGCACCATGATCGATAGTAATAAATAACTAATGGCGGTAGCAATAAATAGGCGGCGAGTTAAACCAAGTAATTTTTCTCTAAGTTTTGATTTATATAAGCCTAGCCCCAAAAATGTGACTTGCATCACAACGGCAAACATTATGCCAACACTTATATTGTCTAGGTTCTGAGCTTGTTTAAATGTTTGTTCAGTCGCCAAAACAAATGCTACAAAAATAAGGCAAAAATCCCCTAGAAAGAGAAATTTTTGCATGAGAGAAGTATAGTTAGAGTTATTATTTTGCAATATATTTTATCCGTTTGCTGTTTTAAACATCCAAAAACCACCACGAATAAACCATGGTATTGTTTAATAATAGACTACACCTATAAATAGCACGTTATTTTGGTTGTTTTTTGTGCAAAAATTCTGTCTTCGACTAATCTATTTATATAGAAACAAAAATTCATCTATATAGGTATTTAACTATGACGAAAGGATATCTGTCCCTAAAATCTCTTATATTGACTCTTGTTTGTATTGTCTTTTTAAATGGATGTAGTTCTCAACAAGCCTTGCCTACAGCAACTATATATCCAGCAAAAACGGATACCGCAGCTTCATATAACTATCTTATTGGTCCTGGCGATCAGTTAAATATTTTTGTATGGCGAAATCCAGAAGTATCTGGCAGTTTTGTGGTAAGACCCGATGGCAAAATAACAACATCTTTAGTTGAAGATATCCCTGCCTCAGGTAAAACACCGACTCAATTAGCCAGAGCCATTGAAGAACGTTTAGCCACCTACCTTAGAGAGCCAATTGTTACTGTTACGATTAGCAACTTTATTGGTCCTTATAGTGAACAAATTCGAGTTATCGGCGAAGCTGCGCAACCACGAGCAGTAAGCTATGGCAAAAATATGACACTGCTGGATGTGATGATAGCTGTGGGCGGTCTAACAGAATTTGCAGATGGCAATGATGCAGTTTTAGTTCGTATTGAAAATGGCAAACAAAAGCAATATCAGCTCTTTATTGAAGATTTAATCAAGTCAGGAAATATCAAAGCGAATATTGACGTATTGCCGGGTGATATTATTGTAATCCCTGAAGCATGGTTCTAATTTTTTTCTCCTATTTTCTAACAATAAAAAAGAATCATCACAATGTATGAGCAATTAGAAAAGTTAAAAGAAGCAGTGCTTGGAGTGTGGGCAAAGAAACACTTCATCATTATTTCTACTTGGCTTATTTGTCCTGCTGGCTGGTTCGGTGTAGTACAACTGCCAGATCAATATGAAGCATCAGCTCGGGTATATGTAGATACCCAGTCACTACTTCGACCATTAATGAAAGGCTTGATGGTTGAAACAGATCCAAATATACAAATTCGTTTAATGATAAAAACCCTATTAAGTAGACCTAATCTAGAACGCATTGCCCGAATGACTGATTTAGATTTACAAGCAAAAGACAATAACGAATTTGATCAACTGATAGAAAAATTAAAAGAGAATATAGTAATTGAAAGTGTCGGCAGAGAGAATATATATACCCTATCCACTGAAGAAAAAAGCCCTATTTTAGCTAAAAATATTGTTCAAGCCGCATTAACAGTTTTTATCGAAAATACCCTTGGCGAAACTCGAAGCGATACTGATACTGCTCAACAATTTTTACAGCAACAAATTGATGACTATGAACAACGATTACTAATTGCGGAGAAGAAACTCACTGAATTCAAACAAAAATACAGTGGTATCATGCCGAGTGATTCCAATAGTTTCTACGCCGCTTTAGATAACGCCAAACGCTTATTAAAAGCAACGAATTTGCAAAAGCTTGAAACTCAAACCCGGCTAAATTCTGCCAGAGCGCAACTAAATAAAGAAAATAGCATGTCGAGTAACTATTCAGACAATGTTATAGAAAACGATGAGATCACCACTACTTTCGATGAAAGTATACTCACTTTGCAAGCAAACCTCGATAACTTACTCATAAGTTATACCGAAAAACACCCTGATGTTAGAGAAGTAAACCGCCGTTTAATCGAACTAAAAAAGTTAAGACGCAAAGAAATAGAAAATTACTATAGTGGTTCTAACTCAGACTCGGGTCAAAGTACAAATTCCGCCAATAAAAGCCCAGTATATCAAGCAATGAAAATACAAATAAATCAGCTAGAAAATGAAGTTGCGTCTCTGACAGTAAGATCAAATGATTATCAACAACAAGTAAATGGTTTAAATGCAAAAATTCATGTGCTACCAGAAGTAGAAGCTGAAATGGTCGCGCTTAATCGAGATTATGAAATAAACAAAAATAACTTTGAAGAATTACTGGAAAGACGAGAAACCGCTTCATTGGCCAGACAAGCCAATGCAACATCCGACAAAATACAATTTAGAGTAATAGATCCCCCTAGGGCCCCTTTACATCCTTCAGGGCCATATCGAATTTTATTTTTCTTCGCTGTTTTTATTATTAGCATTCTCGTTGGTGGCGGCCTTGCCTATTTAAATTTAAAAATTAACCCTATCGTAGTATCAGCTTCGCAACTGAGTAGAGAAACCTCATTACCGATATTTGGGGTAGTTGGCGCAGCTGAAAAATTGCATTTAGCGCATATCAATAAGAAACGAACCCGCCTTTTCATTACCTCAAATTTCATTTTACTGGTCATATTACTAATGTTAATTGGTTATTTCTTAATGCCAGAACTTATGCAACCACAATTAAAAAGGATTTTTTAATTATGTCGACAATTGAACAAGCATTAGCAAAAAAATTAGCGGCAGAAAAAGCCAGTAAAAAACTGTTGCAAGAGCCTGATATTACTCACGCCACAGAAGAAGAAAACACAGTTGACCAAGTTGCCATAGAGATCCCACAAGCTGTTGAACCAACACACAATAAAGATGAGAATTTTCTCACTATTAATCAAGATAGACTAACAAAAAATGACTTTATTGATATTCAGAAAAACAGTCCGCACAACGTGTTAAGGGAAGAGTTCAGACAAATTAAACGCAAACTAATCAATAATGCCTTTGGTGCTGTATCTAAAACCTTAGAACACCCAAATTTGGTTATGATCACCAGTGCTAAAGCAAACGAAGGCAAAACATTTGTTTCTATAAATTTGGCATTAAGCATCGCTTCAGAACAAGACAAAACAGTGTTACTAGTAGATGCTGATGTATTAAAACCAAGTATCTTAAAAGAATTTGGACTCCAACCTCATAGAGGCTTAATTGAGTATTTGTTAGGTGACATCGAAGATGTCTCAAGCATTATCTATCACTCCAATATAGATAATTTAAAAATAATTCCGGCAGGAACTCCGCATCATCTATCTAATGAATTGCTCGCCAGTGAAAGAATGACAACATTAGCCACCGAATTATCTACAAGATACCCTGACAGAATTGTAATTTTCGACTCTCCACCACTGCTAGGGGTTAACGAAACACCGGTGTTGGCACATTTAATGGGGCAAGCACTGATCACGGTTGAGGAAGGCAAAACTAGTATTAATGATGTAAACCAAGCAAGCGGGTTATTAAACGATAAAATAGCTAAGGGCATAGTATTAAACAAAGCATATTATTCACAAAAGGAAATGTATGGCTACTACGGTTACGGATATGGTAAAAGAGCAGCTGAATAAAAGTTGTTTTTTTATTGTTTGTACGCTGTTCATTCTTCCAAGCTATGCAAGTGATTGGCGGGTTCAATCTCGCTTAGATTTTAAAGAAATATTTACTGACAATGTTGAGCTTGTTCCTGGTAATGCAGATAACAGTTTTGTCTCATTATTATCCCCTGGCATTAATGTTCAATACCAATCTGGCAAAGCTAACTGGGAACTTGATTATACATTTACTCAAACATTATATACCCATGATCACGATTTAGACGATAATTACAACACTCTCACTTCGTCAGGTTCAATGAGCTTATGGCCAGATGGTTTAGCTTTTAATTTTTCAGCCTCTATTAGTA
Source organism: Thalassotalea psychrophila (assembly GCF_031583595.1). Lineage (NCBI taxonomy): Bacteria > Pseudomonadati > Pseudomonadota > Gammaproteobacteria > Alteromonadales > Colwelliaceae > Thalassotalea > Thalassotalea psychrophila. The sequence continues at coordinate 162,446 of NZ_CP134145.1, read as the reverse complement.
ATGTAAGTCAAAATACTGCTCGTAATTCACTAGCCGATTTAGTATCTGCAGATACCGTTGAATACAAAAACTACCAAGCTGGATTTTCATACCTAACTGAGTCTTCAAGTTTCAAGATTGATGCTGAAATATCTTTTATTATTGATGAAGCCGAAGATGAAGTTGGCGACAGAGATGGTTATAATGCATTTATCAAAAGTGAAAGTGGCAGTAATTCTCGGTATGTGTTTTGGAATTTAGATAGTCAGTATACCGATTATGAAAATAACAAACGCAAAGGCCGATTTTACACGGTTGATGCAACCATGGGTTACATTACTAATTGGAAATTAAATCCATTTATTCGACTTTATGAAGAGGATACAAGTGGTAACCTTAGAGATAGCAAAATACAAGGAACATCTTCCATTGGTGCAGGTATTCGTTGGCTAGCATCTGAGCATTTGATTTTAGATGTAGCATATAACTCTGTTGATGATAAAAGTGATGCTGTAGGTAAAGTATCTGATGAACAAGATGACTATGTTAGCGGTTCAATTAATTGGCAACCATCGGCTCGTACAAGCTTTTTTGCAAAGTATTATCAACGATTTTTTGGCGATGCTTATCAATTTAATTATAGTCATAGAACTAAACGATTAACCACTACACTTTCCTACAGTGAAACCTTAGATTTATTTGATCGCCAAGAATTAGTACCGGTTAATGTGCAAGATGTTTGGTGTATTACTGGAGCTGCCGTAGAAATTGGTAACTGTATTTTTTCCCCGAATGAAAATATAGACTTAACTAATTTCACCTTTGCCGGCTTTTATTCCGACCTTGAATTGCAAGAATCCAACTCATTTAACCTCAATCAAACATTCAATTTCACTTCAACGTTAGCTCTAAGTCGCATGACCTATCAGTTAAGCTTACGAAAGACGAAAAGAGAAAACCTAGAGATTGAAGATTATGACACCTACGATTTTGCTAGCTTCTCAATTACTCGATTAATGAGTAGAACCTCAGAATTAAACCTTCGATTCTCATTCAATAAGAACAGTCTTGATCAAAATAACCCGTTTACGTTTGAGCAATTGGACTATTACCGTGTTTACAACATTAATTGGCAAAAACAATTAAATCGCACCCTCAGCGTCACCTTTTCTACACAACACTTAAATCGCAATTCCAACCGTTTTGGCTATAGTTATAAAGAAAATCGTGCGTCAATGCAGGTAATAAAAGAATTTTAATATGTACGAACAACATTATGGCCTAACCTTAAAACCTTTTCAGTTAAGTCCTGATCCTAGATTTTTCTATGCATCAAACAAACATAAACAAGCGCTTTCTTACCTTGAATACGGCTTAGAGCAAGGTGAAGGCTTTATTGTTATTACCGGCCCTGTTGGAACTGGCAAAACCACTCTTGCACAAAGCTTGTTAAGCAATTTAGATGCATCAAAAATTCATGCTGTTCAAATAGTGACCAGTAAACTATCACCTGAAGATTTGCTCTTAGTCATTACTAAAGAATTTGGTTTAACACCTATTTCGCCAGCAAAAGCACATTTATTGCAAGCCATTGAAGAGCATTTAATGACCTTAAAGTTACAAGGTATGAGAGCACTATTGCTGGTTGATGAAGCTCAGAATTTACCCTTGGATAGCGTTGAAGAGTTACGTATGCTGTCTAACTTTCAAAGTGACAGTAAACCGTTACTGCAAAGCTTTTTATTAGGCCAAGAAGAGCTTAAGGGAATTATTTTAAGTCCAGAGTTAGAGCAATTTCGTCAACGTATAATTGCTTCATGTCATTTGCAACCATTAACGGTTAAAGAAATTGAGCAATACGTAGTCCATAGGCTTACATCGGCGGAGATAGAAAATGCCGAGATCTTCGATCAAGAGTGTTTTATACAAATTCAACAGATTACTAAAGGTGTACCTAGAAAAATAAACTTACTTGTCGACAGGATTTTATTGTACGGTTTTTTAAATGACTTAACTCATTTCACCAGCAACGAAGTACAAATAGTGATTGATGAAATGGCGGATGAATTAAGCGCCTCACTATCGGAACATAATCAACAACATGAATCGGTTAAAACACAAGTTAGTCATAATTTAAATCCGACCAATAATCACGATGCCTTGTATAGCTCATTGCAAAAAGTGGATGATTATTTACAAGAAAATATAGATCAAAAAATAAAAATGAACCGATATTTAGACAAGTTGTTAAAACAAAAAAATCTCACATTATCTCAGTTTGATAGCTCAAAAGACGACAATTAATAACTGAATAAAATCAATCACCTTCCAGTGTTTTTAATTGCAAACCATATTTATCAACCAGTCCATATAAAGTAGGTCTAGTGATACCTAACAATTCTGCGGTTTTACTCATATTGCCTTCAGCTAATGCAAAGGCTTGTTCAACGGCTTTTGATTCAGCCTTTTCTCGCACGCTGCGTAAATTAAACTCGGCAAGCGATACATTATCTGAATCTTCAACAAAACCTAAATCGTCACAGGTAATTTGTGCGGTAGCTGCCATAATCACTGCCGATTTTATTTTGTTTTGCAATTCACGAATGTTGCCAGGCCAAGGATGTGATTTTAAAGCAGCAACGGCGTTGTCGCTAAAGCCTTTTACTTTAACGTTATAGTCTTTGCCATATTGTAATAGGAAATATTGCGCTAAAATGAGTACGTCAAAGTCTCTGTCTTTTAGTGGGGCAATCGGGATCACCATTTCACTTATTCGATAAAATAAATCTTCTCTAAAGCTTTTTTCTTCGACCATTTGTTGTAAATTTTGATTAGTCGCACATATTACCCGTACATCTACTGGTAACTCTTGCCTACCACCAATTCGCTCTATCACTCGTTCTTGTAAAAAACGTAACAATTTAGCTTGTAAATTAATTGGCATATCACCTATTTCATCAAGAAATAAGGTGCCCGATTCGGCCATTTCAATCTTGCCCTTGGTCATTTTATGGGCGCCGGTAAATGCGCCTTTCTCAAAACCAAATAATTCACTTTCAAGCAATGTTTCAGGAATAGACGCACAATTAATGGCAATAAACGGCTTTTTACTACGGTTACTTTGCTGATGTATGGCATTAGCAACAACCTCTTTACCGGTACCACTTTCACCTAACAGTAATGCACTAATCTCAGTTGGCGCAATACGTTTTACCATATTACGTAACTTATCCATTACTACGCTATTACCAATAATACCACTATCAACTCCGCCTAATTCTCGAATCTCTCGGTTTTCAGATTCAATCTTCGCTAAGCTGAATGCACGTTCGACAATCACGTTTATCACATCACCATCTAACGGCTTTTGATAAAAATCGTAAGCACCTTTTGCGATCGCATCCAACGCCACTTGATGCTCATCATTTCCGGTTATCACGATTATCTTGGTAAAAGGTGACAATGCTAAAATTTGCTCTAAAGCTTTTAAACCCTCGGTTGCATTAGCAGCATCTGGGGGTAAACCTAAGTCTAACAATACGACTTTAGGTTCATGCATACGTAAATTTGATACCGCCTGCTCTCTATCACCAGCTAACAACACAGCATACTGAGATAAACTCCATTTTAATTGTTTTTGAATGCCTAAATCATCATCAACAATAAGTAATTTTTCCATCGCTTTACTCACTTTCCTTGCTAACTTCGCCCAACGGCAATTTAATGGTAAACAAGCTGCCTTTGCCAACAGTACTTTCTACACTTATTTGACCATGCATCTCTTCTATAAATTGCTTTGCCTCAAAAACCCCTATGCCCATACCGGCATTGCCTTTGGTCGTACTAAATGGTTTGAATAATTGTTCGTTAATAAATTCGCTACTCATACCTTGACCATTATCCTCAATAGTAATGATTAGACCATTAATACCAATATTGCCATTAACTTTAACCCACCCATCGTGTTTGCAAGCTTGTTGAGCATTTTGAATTAAGTGAATAAAGACATTTAATAATCGCTCTTGCTCTACCAAAATCAGTACTTTTTCGTCACAACTACAGATAACCTGAGGGTTGTCTTGATTGCAAATATCTACGGATTTGCTAATTAGTTCACCTACATTTATTTCTGTTTTATTATCTTTAGGAGCTTCTTTACCTTTTTTTCTTAGCTGTACTACTACTTTGTTTAATCGTTCACTGGCAGACTCTACGGTGCTAAAAACATCGGCAACAAATTCTGGATTGTGCTGATGTTGATTAGCATTTTTTGTAATAAGTGACAGTTGTGCTTGAATATTTTTTAAGTCATGCAGTACAAATGCTGACATACGATGAAACACCGAAAACTGCTGACTTTCAGCAAGTTTAACTTGGGCATTTTGCAATGACAGGTAATTACCCAATTGCTTAGACACTGCAAACAAAAAATCACGATCTTCCCAATTGAGCATAGGTTTTTCTTGTGGTCCAGGCAGTACAAAGTATCCTGTAAGTTGTTGTTGGCTATAAGTGGGTACAATCAAATCAATATGACTGTTTAACAGTAAAGCAGATTCAATAATTAAATTTGGATAGCGCTGTGGGTAACGTTCATATTCTCGAACATCGATAATCCATTGCTGTTTTTCACTATATTTATGAATTGCTTTTAATTGGCTTAGCACTTGCTCGCTCAGGTTTAACTCACCCTGATAAATTATATTTAGCTCACTGCCATTAACTTTGATAAAGGCACAATAATTTACCTGTAAGCATTCCCCCATCGCTTTACACGCACTGACACATAAATTGTTTGAGTCATCCTTTTCAATCGCGGCAATTAATTTTAGCCACTCAACTCGATAATCATATTTGTTAGCAAAAAAATGCTTACCAATGAATACTTTAATTTTTGCCCGTAAGCTATTAGCAATAAGCAATCCAACCAACGCTAATAGCCCTAACACCATAAATACAGTACTGAGCATATCACTCCATTGGCCGCCGATGTATCTAATTAAATAGCCTGAAAAAGCCAGAATTAATAAGTAAATACCACTAAAAACGATCATGCTGCTGTAAAAAACTACGTCTCTGGAAATAAATAAATCAGGGCTACAGTCTTTTAAGCGCTTGGAGCTTAGCAGCAATAACGGCATAACCGCGGCAGCGATAAAGCCGCGGGCATACCAAAAATCAAAATCTAAACGGTTAATCATTGATGCTTGCGAGTACATAACAAAATCAAAAATAAATAAGCAGCCTAAACCAATCGTTAAGGGCCAAAGTGCCCACCTTAACTGTTGTTGATGGTTTCTAAATACTTGTTCTAAATTCACTAAAGCGAATAAATTCAATGCTAATAAAACAATAAACAGCCATTCATACTTCTGCAATACCCAAACACTAAAAGCACCAAACACTGATAATCCAAGCCAGATCAGTAGGTATTTTTTAACTTGCTGGTTGGCAATAAACTGGCCAAATGATTGTAAGCCGGTATTAACGCTTATAAATAGTAAAGACCAAAAGGCAATTTTAATCGCCTCAAAAATAAAGGTAAGTTGTAGGGAGAATGATTGATAAACTTGCAGCGCACAAACAGCAACAGATAATAAAGTAGTTAAGCAGGCATAGATCACTAACTGGCTAGCAAAGGTTTTTTGCCTTGCTACCATTAACAATAAGAAAAACACTAGATAAGCTATAGCTGCAATGCCATAACCAATCAGTCCGAGAAATTCCATTTGATACTCAATTATTATTATTGAATCAAAATCTGTTCAAATATTAAACACTGAGTTTAATAATAGTTCAATTAACCTTATTTGCATTAAGTAAGAGCAACTTAGAACAAGTAAAAAGGACTTTTTGTGTGATTATCGAGCAATTGGTATTGGCTATAAAGATGATTGGTTGACACAAGCCAGAGGCTCTATAGAATGGCGTTAATAACATGCTTTACTAATTTTTCATTGAAGTTTGTTAGCTAAACCACCCGTAGCTCAGCTGGATAGAGCGCGCCCCTCCGGAGGGCGAGGTCACAGGTTCGACTCCTGTCGGGTGGGCCATTTCCTTAAAGAAACGATTCACAATGACACAGCCTGACACTCTGCAGCCCTCTAAGTATAAGACCCTCCTGTATCATTCAGTATATATTTTATTGTTTTAGTATTGAACGAACCCAGATTTATTAGTACCCTTATTGCACCCCACGAACAAATAACAACAATTAAGGGTAGCAATGGCTAACACAACAACTCCTTTATCGGACATCAAAGTTAAAACCACAAAACCGCAAGAAAAAGAATATGCACTGTTCGATGGCGGAGGCTTAGTGTTAAGGGTAAGACCAAATGGATCTAAGTCTTGGAGATTCACATATACCAAACCATTCACAAAGAAACGCTCTAATGTCAGCTTTGGTACTTATCCGGAAGTTAGCCTTGCCGCTGCAAGAATCCTACGTCAAGATGCTCGCGAACTGATAGCACAAGAGATTGACCCCAAAGACCATAGAGAAGAACAAAAGCGAGATAGCTTAGAAGCACTTAACAATACTTTCCGTCTAATCGCTCAGAACTGGTTTAATGTTTACAAGACTAAAATATCTCAAAAGACAGCAAGAGACGCTTGGAACGGCTTAGAGAATTACATCTTCCCTGAATTAGGCAACACACCGATCAACAAGTTAACTGCATCCGCAACTATTGACGTTCTTAAACCGCTGGCGAATGCAGGGCGCTTAGAATCAGTTAAAAAGCTTTGCCAACGTATCAACAACATACTGACATTCGCGGTTAATACCGGCGTTATAGAAAGCAATAGGCTTGCAGGTATCAGTAAAGCGTTCGAAGCCCCTACAGTTACCAGTGTGCCAGCATTAAAACCCCACGAGCTACCAGAATTGATGAAGGCATTAACTAAGTCACAAGTAACATATCAAACACGCTGCTTAATTGAATGGCAACTACACACAATGGTTAGGCCACGAGAAGCAGCTGGAGCTAGATGGGAAGAAATCGACTTAGACAATAAGACTTGGACAATTCCAGATTGGCGTATGAAGAAAAAACATACTCACATTGTACCGCTATCCGACGAAACTATAGCACTACTTGAAGTGATCAAAAAGACAAGCAGCAAGTCAGAGTTTTTGTTCCCATCAAAGGTAAGTAAGAGCGGTCATGTTAGCAACGAAACAGCGAACAAAGGGCTAATTAGAATGGGCTTTAAAGGTCGCTTATGCGCGCACGGTTTACGTACAATCGCCAGCACCACATTAAATGAACAAGGGCACGATTTTGACGTTATAGAAATGGCATTAGCGCATATAGCTCAAGGAGTTAGAGCTACATACAACAGGACAACCTATTTAGAGCGCAGACGCATTCTAATGGCTTACTGGTCACAACACATCACACAAGCTGCAACAGGTAATATGAGCTTAGCAACTTCGGGTAATAAATTAAGTGTAGTAAATGGGTAAAAAGTAAATACATCTCTTTACTCTTATCGCCTCACTTCACATTAATAAGAAAACAATCCCACTTACTAGTTTATAGTGCACTATAAACTAGTTCACTATAAACTAGAACATGGAAATAAAGCTTGTAAATCAACGATTTAAACTCTTGCTTTCCTATTGAAACATTGCTTACTATCCCAATTAGCTACACAGGGTAGCAATTAAATTCAATGAGGAGCGTCAAGTGTCAAAATGCACAGAACAGCAAGACATATCAAGTCCATTACTAACTGTACAAGAAGCGTGCACTTACCTTTTGGTGAGTAAAAGCAAGCTATACAGACTAATCGAGAAGGGTGACTTCGCCCGTAAAATTCGCATCGGCAATTCAACTCGGTTTTTGCAATCCGACCTGAACAACTGGCTCGAAGGTTGTAAGGAGGTTCAGTCATGAAAAACACTAAAAATGTTTATATATTTTCTCAAGAGGATATGGACGCAGTCCTAGCTGAACCAGTTTTATCTGTTTTCTGGGGATTAGATTGTTTTTCTTCACAACAAATCAAAAGCACTTTTGAAAAGCAAGTCGAGCTGCTTGTTCAAGCGAACGACGGTAATTCCTTTGTGAACCTATATATGAGGGGTCTCGCTTGGTTGTTATTTGCAATGCGAGGTGCGATTGGTGAAGAAGTAAGTAAAGAGCTGGAGTCAATTCCAACTATAAGTAAGTACTTAAGAGAAATCGACCAAATGGGAAGTTTTAAAGAGGCTGCAAAGATAGGCTTTCAATACTTCCCATGTGACGAATTAGACATCATAGGAGGCACGCGATAATGACAAAAACATTTACTGTATCAACAACGCACGCCGCACATTTTCTCGCTACTCACGGGAAGATGGAGAACTGGACTTATAAGTTGCAGGACAACAGAAGAGGGAAGTCCTTTAAGGCAATCGGTATCATTCCAACACAAACAAGGGGGGGCAAAGTTTTCTACAATGCGGAAGACATAAAGCAAGTCGCTGAAGCGGTGAAATTAAACCATATTGCGGCACAACCGTTTGTAAAGTTATTTCACTAATTCTCCTTTGAAAAAATGGGCTAGAAAACACCTCTAGCCCTACCCGTATTTTAGAACAGATAAGTGCAAATTCAAAAGTGACATTTGCGGACAAAAATAGCTAAAACAAAAGACCCATAAAATGCCCTTAAACCCACGTATAGCAAAACATACAGCAAAGGTAGATTTTGCTCGGTTTTGTGTTGCTCCCTTTACCTATCAATATATACAAGATTTCAACACAAATAAGACCATAAACACCCCTGCATTAACCGTCGAAAAAGTATTAAAGAAATATGTTTCGATCCCACGAAGAGAAATATACAAAAGCATCGAAATTTACCCATCGTTTCACTTAAATTTCAGCTTGCTATGGACACAAGGAGCTCTCATTAAATCGTGTAGCGACAACAATAAACAATTAGTACAACTAACTGCAAAAATACCTGAGAAATTACTCTCACGAGCTTGTGAATCAGCAACTAACAAATCAACAGTCATTAAGGAACTGCTAAGAAAAGCTATTACCCGATTACCGAACGACATACTATTATGGTCTGTACTTGAAAAAGGATCTAAGAATTCGCGGTATCACATACATATCGTAGCGGCCTTAGATGCACACCTCAAAGAGAAACTCACAAAAGCACTACATGAGTTTACCAACGTAAAATTTCAAAACTACATGACGGTTGCTGATACTGTTCACCCCATAGACATCATCGCTGCAAGTTATTATGCAAAAGACATCAACCAGAAACACTTCGGTAGTAAATCTTTCTTTTCAACGCCGGCGTTAAACAAATTAGCCAAAGTTCAAGAACGCGATTACAGGGCCTTTATCAAAGAAAACAAGGCATTTCTCATCGATAATGATAAAGCCTATCAGAAAGCCATACAGGTCCACGAAGAACGACGAATGCGTTCAAAGCCAAAAACATTCGAAGAGTGGGAAGCTAAGTACATTGATAGCTAATAGAGGAGCGAGAAAATCAAAACTTATCATTATGGGCAATAAAGATTTCATGCATTAGCAATGTATTTGATCTTAAAGGAAATAATATTAAGGTTATCTAAACAATAACAATAATTCATAGGAACTAAAATGAAAAAAATCATAATCGGACTTGCTCTGACAGCTACCTTATCAGGCTGTGCTACCACTTCAAGCAAACGCGATTTCGGCACTTATCCGAACAATTACGAGAGCGTGGTTAAAGATTACTATCACGCAACGTTGAGAGATCCGGACTCAGCTAAATGGGTAAGTATTAGACTTATAGGCAGAAGATCAATTCCGCAGCTGTTTAAGCCAACCGTGCATGGCTTTCTAGTATGCGCTACGCTCAACGGTAAAAACGCATACGGTGCGTACACAGGTTACATAACAGACGGATTGATTATCAACAACGGCGTTGTAGTTAGACACTTACCTAACGGGATGCACTACGACAAATCAGTTTGCTAACAAAGAAGCGCTAATGTTTATGTGCCATTTCACCAAACTGAGGCCCCTTAAGAATGAAATACAAAAGTCCTAGAAGTATAAGGTGTCAGTGAACGGGGTGGTCACATAAAAAACTTTTCGAAAAATAAAACTTCTTATACTTAGCTTTAGCTTTAGCTTTAGCAGTTGAATGCATCAAAAAACTAGTTTTGTTCCATTTCGCACAAAATCGCACTAAAAAGGCATGTTTTGAGGCCTAAAAAACTTTTTTATCTTACACTAAACAACCGCTAAAATTACGAAGGATACTTCTCTTATTTACACCCCTTATTGCACCCCAAGATACTCAAGGAAACGACCAAACCCCTACTCACTCTACCACGCAGAGCCATAATCGACTCCTGTCGGGTGGGCCATTTCATAACAGCAACTCTATTTAACGTTTTACTTTCAATAAGCGCCTGCTATCCATATAAAATATGGCAACTACGTTATTAGTAAGAGGTTTAATGGCGAAATTGAATTTACAAAAAAATACCCAGCATAAAATCATGATGGGTATGTTAATGATTGTTAGTATTAAGTGTTACTTAAGGCAACCTTCTGCGTTGCCCCCTTACCATTAGCATAATAATTAGAATGAAGTAGTTAAAGCTACCACCTCCACTACTTTCGCTTTCTGCAACTACTGGTAATGGTGCAGGTGTAACGTCCTCCACATTAGTTATGGTTATCTCACTGGTAGACTTTGAGGTTAAGTCTCCATCAGAAACTATTACCTGTAACTCAATAAGTTCATTATTATCTACTGACGGTAAGGTAATATTCACCTGCGCTGCTGTCGCATCATCAAACACAACTGTAGGTCCAGACAACTGGAGCCATTGGTAGCTCAGCAAATCATTTTCAGGATCACTTCCTTGCGCTGTAATTGTTATTTGACTGCCTTCATCAAAACTGGCTTCATGGCTATCAATGTTAACTACAGGAGCAGTATTTACTTTATCAACCATTACCGCACCTGGGTCTTCAACAGAGCCATTAACCGTAAAGTCAGCATCATTAGGACCACCATCTTCAATCACTAATTGAATACAGTTATCACCTTGCGCTAAGCCTAGGGTAAAGCTTGCATCGTTTGCTGCAGGGCAATTACCATTTTCATCTGCTAATGCTGAGCTCACTTGGTTACTTTCATCTTCAACAAAGGTGTACCAACCTTGCTGTGTATTGTATTTACGATACACCGCGCCAGCAGGAAGCGTCGTCTCCTTTTCAAGTGGAATTACCACAGCTATCGAATCACCTGGTTCAGCTAGCCCAGCAATGTTGAAGTTATATAATGGCGTTGTCAGTACAAAATTCTTATCAATGACATCTGCCGCATACTCATCAACCAAGTCGATAAGTTGCTCTACAGTTAGGCTGGCATTTTGTGCGATTGCCCCTTGTGATGATGTAATTGAGCCAAGCGAAATAGTAAGCCCTAGCGTCGTTTGTAGTGGTTCAGTGTTGTCGCTACTCGGTAAGCGTGTGGTATTGCTGTCATCATCTAGGTAATCAGCAATGCCATCTCCGTCGGTGTCGCTATAGCCTTCTTCGCTATCAGCAATGCCATCACTATCGCTATCACTTTCGGAGCTTAGTTGAGATAACTGCTCTACAACAAATTGAATAGATTGACTTACCGAAAGTGCATCTAGGGTATTATTTTCTATTGCTGTGACCTCAATTGAGTACACCCCCTCCTCAAGTGTACTTGGCTCGATGTCAAAAGTTAAAATATCTCCATCAAGAGCTTGGTCAGTAAATGCATCATCCATTACCAACCAAGTAATATCATGAATATCACCTTGATTAACATCACCTACTCTTGCCGTTAACGTCACAACACCATTGTCTGGATCGATAACGCTAACACGCTCATTATTTTGCCTAAGCACTACATCGAGCATTGGCGCAACGTTATCTTCAATAACAACTAACTGGGTTTGACTGGCCTCTGCGATAAAGGCGTTATTGGCTGCTTCTAGATTTATGAATACATTATCTGTCAATGATAAATCAACGGCGAGATCTATCGCTATCCCTCCTCTTGTACCTGACGAGATAGTTACCCAACCCTCGTCATATACCTCGTCATTAAGGGAGATATTATAAAGCACGTCCACTGGATAACTTGGCGCTTCACCACTTAAGGTAACCTCAATATTATATGAGCTGCCCGCTTCAATATTGCTTTTACCTATTACACTCGCCTGCGGTAAAACATCAACGATTAACATTGTAGTCACGCCATTTCCTGATAAATCAGCAGCACTCAATTCTACCTCATGACGTCCTGAAACAATCTTGGCTTCACCAACAAGCTCAGCTGACAACTCACCATCCACTACATCAAAGGCAATAACATTAATGACCCCTAAGATGTCTGTTAAACGCCCTTGAGCATCAAGGGTTAATATATCAAAAGCATTAAACACAGGAGCGGTGGTATCAACAATGCTTACTAACTGCTCAGCAGTGCTTTGATTCCCGATATAATCAGTTGCGATCCAAGTGATAACATGCTCGCCAAGCGGTAACTCGTCAACTAAATCAGACACTATACTTGGGGTATTGAGATTATTATCTGTTACTTCAGGAGCAACCAATTCAACAACAGTTAACTCCCCTGTCGCTTCTATAGTTAAAGACGCTACATCAGCAATCAATGGTGCTTGGTTATCACCAACTGCGTCATCTAAAGGCGCAGAATCATCTCCGTCAACAATACCGTCATTATCATCATCGGTATCAGCATTGTTACCAAATCCATCATCATCGGTATCTACTGATTCTGTACTATCCAATGGGAAGAGATCCGAAATATCCAAAACACCATCATTATCATCATCAGTATCCGTATTGTTACCGGTTCCATCTGAATCTGTATCTAACCATTCAGTACTCTCAAGTGGAAAATCATCGCTTAAATCAGGGTAACCGTCGTTATCATCATCTAAGTCGGTTTTATTAATAATTCCGTCACCGTCGGTATCTAAGTAATCACTTTCTATTAGTTCAACCGCACCAATATCACATGAGCCATTAACAACGCGAACGATACCACGTTGGTCTTGCCCAGATTGACATTCAGCTTCAGGCATTACATCTACTGCAGCACCGCCATAGGCAGGCAGTAATGTTAACGTTGCACCACCGTTGTCAGCTAAAGTCGTGCTAATAACTGAAGCAATAGGGTCTGAATTTACAAAACTAGTACCAGAATTAAAGTAATCAAATACATTATCTCCATCAGGGTTAGAAAAACCGCCATTAGTTGAGTTTAATTCTGACAATAAGTTAAAGCCCGCATCAATAACTTGACGCCCAGATCTCACATAAACGTTATCAGCACCTGTTTGTGATACTGTACTATTGCCAATAAATAAATTACCAAACAGCGTTACATCACCACCACCAACATGAACACCACCACTCCACGTTTTAGACGTATTATTTACAAAGGTTGAACCACTAACTGATACGTTTTTTCCTTGGTCTACTGATGCATAAAATGGTGATTGCGTTTCAATAAAGGTAGAGTTTTCAAGAGTTACATTACTGTATTCATGTTCTACACCGCCCACGCGGAAGAAGGTCGAATTTTTAATAAGCGCTTCACCAGAGCCATATTCAACGGCAGAATAAATTGCCCAGCCATAATCACTTTGATCTGTATCCTCATTTAAAACAGATACGCTATCGAAAACAAGATCATTACGGTGGCTGTAAATATAAAATGCGCCGTTATAACCATGATTATGCTCAAGTGTAATGTTGGTAAAGCTTGTCTGCTGGCAGAAACTATCATAGCTGCCAATAATGGCTTCACTTGTCGTAGAGTTATTTGCTGCATAAACATTGCGAACATCAAGGGTACAGTTGCGATTATAGTTTGCCGAAAGCACCGAGCCATATTGACTGACATTACCAAAGGCTTTAATAAAGCTAATTTCTGCACCACTATGTGTCATGGATATTGCTGAATCTGCTTGGTAATCGTCAACATCATTACCGCTCACACCAGTCACAGTGAAACCGGATAAGACAAAGTGATTCATATGGCTATTATCTTTGACCAAGATATTGGCGTTGCTTCCTTTGAGATCTTGATAGCTCACCGTAACACCATTGCCATTAACAATATCGTTACCATCAATATCTGCACTTAATACGGTAGTAAATTGCTCTGGGTTGGCATCTGCTTTTTGGGTGGCGCTGCCATCGTCAGCAAAGCCACCAAGTAGCTGAATATTTTGCTTAACAACAAAAGCTGCTGCTACATCATCTTGCAAATTACCCGCTTGGTTTTCATCAGGATAATAAATACCCTCTGCCACCCATACTTGTGTATTAGTGGTCGCAGCCGCTAAGGCATCTTGTAAATAAGGGAAAGGATTAACCCAAGAATCACCACAAGTTTCATGTACTGCATCACAACTTGAGTCATCGTTTACATAGATAACACCTAGTGGATAAATATCTTGAGCCATGCCTAAGTCAAGGCAAGCTTGATCGCAGTTATCAGGAATACCATCACCGTCGGTATCTGTTAAGCCTTCAAGGGGAATTAGCGGATAAGTATCATTACTATCATTTATACCATCATCATCAGAGTCAGGGGTATTGATATCTGTGCCTAAATCCGTTTCTTCTTGGTTCCACAAACCATCGTTATCATAGTCACCAGTAGGGCTATTAGTAACATTCGGCGTAGCACTCGAAACCACCACTTCATTAAAACCTGCGCCGTCAGTATATTGTGCTTCAACCGTCAAGGTTGCACCTATATCCGCCATTTTCACAAGGTATTCTTCACCTTGACCAACTTCTGTTGTTCCGTTGCGACGCCATATCAAAGTAACGTCACCCAAACCATCGGCATCAGCTAACCAGCGTGCGTTTGTATCAAGAGTCCTTCCTTCGTAAACATCATCACCATGTGGGCCGCCTATATTTAAGCGTAAGCTCCCCGTTGGTAAGTCATTAATAGGATTGATGGTTACATCTACCGTTATTTGTTCAAAGCCACCTGTGCTATCACTAACCTGCACAACAAAGCTGTCATTACCAAAAAAATTGTCATTTGGCTGGTAGTTTATTGCTGTGCTATTACCGTTACCAGATGCTGACGCTATACCATTAGTTGCTTGAGATAATACTGACCAAGATAAGGTATCTACATCGACATCTGTTGCATTTAAAGTAAGCGCGAATGCAGTTGGAGAGTTATCTTCATCAATAGTAAAATCGATAGGAGATTGCTCTGTAATAACTGGTGCTGTGTTACCAGCTTCTTCAATGTCAGAATAACCATCATTATCGTCATCGTCATCCATTAAATCTGAGATGAAATCACCATCATTATCACTAGGAACACTGTTAGCATCAGTTATTGAGGTGCCATTGGCTATTTCATCAACATCGCTGTAACCATCATTATCATCATCGTCGTCAATTAGATCTGCGATTTGATCACCATCACTATCAATAGCAACTTGAAGTTGTAAACGGGTCCCAAAATCATTAACGATTACAGCGTAACCACTTGATAAGCCTTGAACGGTATAGTTTAGATTTGGGACGTCAATAAAGCCGCTAGCAGTGACAAA
Organism: Thalassotalea psychrophila; assembly: GCF_031583595.1. Lineage (NCBI taxonomy): Bacteria > Pseudomonadati > Pseudomonadota > Gammaproteobacteria > Alteromonadales > Colwelliaceae > Thalassotalea > Thalassotalea psychrophila. Next base: position 146,852 of record NZ_CP134145.1, on the reverse strand, counting down.
ATCAATAGCAAACTCACTAGCTACTATAAAATTAAAGTCAAAAATCACATCACTTGCAACGCCGAAGGCAATATCACCAGTGACAGCAAACTCATCAAAACTTCCTTGCTCCTTTGAGTCCAGTTCTATGGTTAATTGCCCGTTGAAAGAGACATCACCTGTAACAGAAAGAGTGCCGACACTAATTCCAGGATTAACTTCGGCCTGCTCTTTTATGTGTAAAATATTTTCCGCTAGAATTACCCTACCATCGCCAGTTAATGTACCGCCAGTAAAAGTAATGCCACCATCCGCAGCCAACTGACTATTTAACATCGTACTACCACTGGTTTGTTCGAATGTCCCTGAGCCATAAAAATCACTGCCCGAAGCGAGTGTTAAAGTACCTGCATTGCTAAAAGTGCCAACATTATTTAAATAGCCAGATAAATTGATAATGCCATCAATGTTATTTTGGATCGCTACCTCATTTTTAAGCGACTGAGCCGATAGGTGATTCCAAGTGCCGCTATTATATAGGCGTCCTGCATTAGGGTTATCATCAGTAAGAATAACCGAAGTGCTGCCGTTTCCTTGAGTGGTTAATGTGCCGCCATTGAGATTTGTAAGTGGCCGAGTTAGTGATAATTTCTCTAAAGTAAGGGTACCGCTATTTTGGATGGTTTGTGCAAGTTTGTAAGAGTTTCGCCATTTTGATAGCGAGGCATCACCGTTATTAGTCAGCACGCCTACCTTGTTATCATCTCTCACGCCGTTTACCGTTAAGCTTGCGCCAGCATTGTTATAAAACTGTCCTGAGTTATAAAAGTTAGCAAAGTCCCCTATGCTGATAGTGCCATCATTATTAACCACCCCCTCATTGATGAGGTATTTGTTAGCCCCCAAGCTTTCTAAAGTAATAGTTGCGCCAGCTTTGTTATTTAACACCCCGTTACTTTCATTATTTATTCTAAGGTTATTATTATATTGACTATCACTATCAAATAGCCTTATTACCCCACCTGCTTCATTATTGATAACCCCTTGGTTTGATAAAAAGTTTTGGTATGCAGTAAGCTCAATATTGCCACTATTCTCAAGGGTGCCTACATTAGTTAAAGCATTGTGTTTCCCCTGTATGTATCGTCCACCTCCGCTGAGACTAAGGGTGCCGCCAACATGGTTTTTCAGTGTGGCATTGTTGGTTAATAAGCCGGAAGTGTTAACTTGTATAGTGCCAGAGTTTTCAAACGCGACGTCATTACTAACATCGGTAGTGTTAATGGTTATCGTATTACCTGCATCATTAGGGTTTGGGGTAACCTGCGCTGCAAAGCTCATTGAAGGGCTCAGTAATAATGGCGAAATTAACACAAGCGGCAGGGCTTTATTAACCGCTTTGCTTACCAAAGATCGGCTAGGTTCGAAGGCTGTTAATTGCTTAACGTTATTAGAGTTATTAGTCATGCGTTATCAATCCAAAAATTCTGTTTAAATATATTGTTATAGAGTTAAAAACCATCTTAACGCTCCCAAAAGCGGGCAAACCGTTCAATGTTTTTCCATGCGCTACTTTCTGTTACCGTGACATCAAAAGTGCTTGGCCAACGAGGGTTTTGTGGCTCAACTTGGTTGCGAATAACATGCAAATCTTTAAAGCCATAAGCGGTATCATCTTCCCAGGTGATCTGTTCAACATGATTAAAATCATGTTGAAAATTATCTTGCTGTAAAAATTGATAGATAGACTGCATAGTCGCTTTCGGGTTTGTGGTTAATTTATCAAAGTCTACAATGTGCATATTTGGTCCCCAACCACGAGTAATGGCATCTCTAATGGCATTAAACGCCCTACCAACAGGTTGAGCGTCATCAATAAACATTTCAAAACGGCCTAACGCCGTTTTACATTTGATCGGGTTATTGGCATCAAGTGGTACTTGCGAGAGTGCTGAAGTTTTTCTATAAAGGTGCTCAAAAGACGCTAAAACATCACGTAAATCCCTTACTGTCACCAATATTTTCACTTTTTCTTTTCCCCCTAAAATGGCTGCAGCCATTTCGGCGGATTCCAACCAATAGCGGTTTTTGTCTATACAAATGTTCTGCTCTATATGAGAAAAATAGCCTTGTAACATACCGGTAAGGACATTCTTTTTAATCAGCTCATTTTCATTACGCTCTCTGGCTCTATTAGCTTCATTTTTATCCCAGTTATTTTTAACTTGGCCAAGCATGTCTAAAATGCCAGAGGTTGGAGTGACATAAAAATCAGGATTCTGACCTAGAATATTCATCAATAAAGTTGAGCCACTACGGGGCAATCCCGCAACAAAGTAAATTGTTTTCATAATCAGTACATTCTCGTGTTAATAAAACCAGACAGTGAAAGCATGGGGCTAACCTGTAATTTAACTATGCTTTTAGCTACCCTTCAAAACAGGCAATTACTAGCTATAACTATTAAGGTATTAAAACAATATGGAGAATGTGTGGAGAATTTGAATTAATAAAAATTTTGATTTTCTATTATTGACGAGAAAGGTTGAATTATATATTTTGTGTAAGCCTCTTTGCTTTCAGAATTGAATTATGCATTTAAAGTTAATTATTTTTAAGATCTATCTATTATCATTTTTTTCCGTTTTTTGTCATGCTTCTTCGAGTACCTCAACAGCTCAAACTCATTTATCACTTAAACCCTACCCATATTTTCAAACGATAAAGCAATCCAGCCAAGTATTTGACCATGTAGGGTATGAGTTGAGCCAAGATAGTAATGGTTTTTTGTGGTACGCAGGTTTTAACGGACTACTTCGTTTTGATGGATATGAAATAAAAGAATTTATTCATGACCCAGACAATGCTAACTCTATTGCTGAAAATGCTATCAGAACTATTACTGCAGATAAGCAAGGTGGCCTATGGATATCCCTATATAATTTAGGTTTAGCTCATTATGATGCAAAAACTGGAAATTTTTCTCACTTTCCGCACGACAAGAATAACGTCAATACTCCATCAAGTAATACGATTAGAGACATTATTGTATTAGATAATGGGGATCTATGGATTGGCGGTAGAGCAGGGTTGTCCTATTACTCCCTTAAAGATAAAACCTTTACTCACTATAACAGTGGTAGTGATGTTAAAAATGACAGTTATACCATAGATATGACTATCGATAACTCTGGCAAACTTTGGTTAGCAACAGCTCGAGGTCTGAAGTTCTTCGACGAAAATAAAAAACAATTAGTAGTACCCAAGCTACTTACTCCTACTAAGCAGCCAATATCTGAGCAGCAACAACTGACTTTATTTCGAAAAATCATTACCGCAAAAGATGGGCGCCTATGGCTTGCCGGATATCAAGCTAATATTCATTTACTTGATCCAAACGCCAATGCCCTATCTCAAGTAAAGGGTGACTCAAAAAGTGGAAAATATAACCACATGGCTATCGAACAAGTAAATGAAAAGGAAATTTGGGTCAGTAATTTAACCAATGGTATTGAAATATTCGATGCTAGAACGACACGAAAAATTAATCATATCGATCCAACCACAAATTCGACTCTTACACTAAAAAGTAAAAAGGTTGATGCTATTTTTACCGATGCAGCAGGTACAGTTTGGCTAAGTTTTAATGGCAGTAAGCTGCAATACTATAATCAATCATTGTCGGCATTTCAGTATATCCATCTTGACGAAGAATTAACGAGTGAAGAGATGGTTTACTTATTACCTTTATCAACTGACAACTCGCTACTATCAGTTAATAAAAAATTAATATTGTTTAACAAAAAAAATGGAGAGCAAAAATTACTAGACTTCCCTGGGGACTCTGAACAGGGCAAACAAACTTGGGAAGTCTCTGCCTTAGCACGAGGAGTTAACAACAGTATTTGGCTAACTACAACTAACTCCACACTGATCAAATTTGACTTAATCAGTCAGCAAAAAACTTACTACTCTTATGCTAGCATGGGCTTTAAAGGCAATAACCCCTACGATATTAATTATATTTCTGAGCAAGAGATCATGTTATCTACTAGCGGAGGTCCTATTGTTTTTAATCCACAAATAGAAGAGTTTGAAACACTGCAAACAACAAATAAAGAAGATATCACTGAACGCACTTGGCACACTTATAAATCTGAGCAAGGTGATTACTATATTGCTACCAATATAGGCCTATATTATCAGCTATCAAATCAACAAGACTTTAGCTTCTTGCCGCTTAATAAAAATAACTTAAGAGGGTCATCTGTTGAAAGAATTTTACAGGGTAAAAAAGGAGAGATTTTTTTATTCACCAACCAAACAGTCTACTACCTTGAGGTGAAAGGCGACAAATTAATACTTAATGAACTCCCAGCACCACCCGACAGTTTATCGCTTAACTTTATGTCACTTAATATCGATAACAAGGGTAACTTATGGTTTGGACCATATGCTTATTATGACCCGTACCAACAACAATATCATAGCTTAGGGCACTATGACGTACTTAATAATAAAACACCTAATAGTTTAGAAGTTCTTGGTGATACAATTTATGCCGTCTCAGATAGCAGCATTATTTTAATTAATACTGAACAATTAACACCTCTTTCTTATCAAGCTCCGATAAAACTCATAGAATTTAAATCCGGAAGAAGCATTAATGCAGCTAATGGCTCAAAGGTTAATGTGGCCGCTGATAGACAAGAGCTATCAGCCAAATTTTCAGCCTTAGACTTGGTAAACGCTGATAATACCCAGTACGAATACAGGCTAAAGGGCTATGATGACTATTGGCGTACAACGCCAACAAATGAGCGGCGAGCAACATACACATCATTGCCTCCAGGTGACTTTACCTTGGAAATAAAAGCACAACATCAAAGTGCTAACCTTAGTCATAAAACGCTTTCTATTCCCGTCACTGTATTACCAAAGTTCTACCAAACTTGGTGGTTTATTACTTGTATCCTGACACTGACCGCTTGGCTACTTTGGTTTATTCACAAGTTATTTTTGCAAAAAGCAATGCTCCGAGAGACTGAACTAAACACCCATAAGTTAGCTCTTGAACGCGCTAAAATGATGGAAGAACTCATCGAGAAAAAAAATCAATTGCTTGCCGATGTATCACATGAGCTTGGTACACCTCTTACTGTTCTTAAATTACAGGTTGAATCACTAAAAGACGAGCTGGAAGACGACGTACAAGTTACTTATGATGCTCTTGATAACAAGCTCGATGACATTCAACACCTAATTAACGATATTCATCAATTAGCTCAATCTGACATTGGTGCCTTACAACTCAATAAAGAGACCTTCGAGTTCAACGAAACTCTCGATCTCTGGCAAAGAGAATTAACACAGTTTGTGAATAATAATAAGTTATCTTTCGATATCAACAGACAGCTTCCACCTCATTTAATGGTTGAATTTGATCGTGACAGAATCAAACAAATATTTACTAACCTACTGACAAATAGCATCAAATACACCGATAAACCTGGGCAAGTTATACTTTCAGCTTCAACAAAAAAGAATACTTTACTATTATCTATTGAAGACAGTGGCCCTGGCGTATCGACAATAGACTTAACCAATATTTTTGAACGATTATATCGTGTTGAAACATCAAGAAGTAGAGATACTGGTGGCTCTGGCTTGGGATTAGCAATTTGTAAAAGTTTAATTGAAGAACATAATGGAAAAATATATGCCAACCATTCGGCCTTAGGAGGCCTGAAAATCAATATGGAACTGCCTATTTTATAATTCTGTCATGTTAAATAGATACTGCAAATAATTAAGCAACTTGTCGTTAAATTACTAATCACTTAACGGCAAGTATTGATAGCCTGCTCCATAAACACAATCAATCACGATAGATTCGATATTTAGAGAACGGATCTTCTTTCTTAGGTTTTTCACATGGCTATCCACTGCTCGGTCAGTAATATCTTTTTCTTCCATATACGCTATGCTCATTATTTGCTGACGTGAAAAAATGCGACTGGGTTTTCGATACAGTAACTCCATTAAGGAGAACTCTAGTTTGGTTAATTTAATACTATCATCTTGATATTCAAGTTTTAGCGAACCTTTGTTCAGTATTAATCCTGACTGAGTTTCAGCAATTTTAAATCGTCTTAATATTGCTTTAACTCTTAGCACTAATTCTTTAGCACTAAATGGTTTACAGACATAATCATCCGCGCCAGCTTCCAAACCAATAATCCGGTCTACCTCTGTACTTTTTGCTGTTAACATTATAACGGGAATATCGGAAAACTCTCGTAACTCCTTACAACAAGCAACACCGTCTTTTACTGGCAACATAAGATCTAGTACAACCAGAGATGGTGGATCTTGTTGTACAGTTTGAATAAAAAACTCACCAGAATTAAGCAGAGTAACCTCAAAGCCTTCTAAAGTTAGATATTTATATATGTACTTTGCAATTTGGCTTTCATCTTCAACAACTAATATTTTTATCATTATTTTTGTTTTGATATTTCAGATAAAGATATTAAAACAATAAATATATAAAATGTGAACCACTTGCCTCGATAATTAACACTTTTTAATAAAGTAATCCTTTTAACTAACGATCTCGTAAAGTGAAATTGTTCATGGCATCCGATGCTCAGTTGGATAGAGCTTGCCTTTAGGAGTGCAGGCCCTGGGTTTGACTCTTGTCGGCTAGACCATTTCAATTTTAGCACCATAATTTTCACATCAATTAATGGTTATAGAGTATCCCCTTGTTTTCTGCTGATATTGCCCAATACTATTTACAGACATAACTAAAAGGAAACAAATATGACCCAGCTTAAAATAAGCTATTTCGATGTAGATGGCGGCCGTGCAGAGCCAATAAGACTTGCATTTCATCTTGGTGGTGTAGCTTTTGAGGATCATCGTTTTCCTTATCCTGATTTTCCACAAGAGGCAGCAAAAACCCCGCTTGGTCAGGTACCTGTTTTATATGTAGATGATGTACTAATCACACAGTCGAGTGCAATTTTACGTTACGCGGGTAAGCTTACTCATTTATATCCTACTGATTTATATCAAGCGCTAATTTGTGATGAAGTCATCGACGTAGCTGAAGACATTATCAATAAAATTGTACCTACAATGTTTTTAGAAGGTGATGCTCAAAAAGCAGCTAGAGAGGAATTAGCTCAAACCGGTTTACCAAAATACTTAAGCTATATAGAAAGTAAATTGGTTCAACAAGGTGGTCAATATTTTGCTGAAAATAAACTTAGTATCGCCGACCTAAAAGTAATGTCGATTATTGGCTGGTTAAACTCAGGAGGTTTGGATCATTTACCAACTGATTTGGTGGCTCAAATTGCTCCACAATTAAATCAACATCTGAAGCTTATTAGCAGCAATACTGATATTGCCAATTATTATGCAAGCCGTTAAAGTTATTTAAAATATTATTTATAATTAGGCACAGGATTAATGTGCCTTTTATATTTTTCTTAGAAAAATAAAAAATTTGTATTTTAGTATTCATCACCGTAATTTTTTCTTATGATACTGATTAACCCTATTTACCCAATTTAAGCTATGACAGACAAAATCAGACCTATTGAAAAACCAGTAGAAAAACAACAGCAGTGCCATGTGATCTTGGCAGGTAATTTAGTGGCTAAACCAGAAATACGTTATCGTGCTAATCCGGTTGTGCCAGTTGCTGAATTTGTTGTTGCCACTAACCAGTCGTGGTTTGATAAAAAAACTAATTCGTTCAAAGATTGGACTAGCTACCATAGTTGTCATTTTGAAGGTCACGATGTTGAGAAGCATTTTTTATATGCGGACAAAGGGCAACTGCTGCTTATTCATGGTGCTTTAGCCACTAGCAATAAGCGTAAAAAGGATTTTATCCAAGTTGAGTCTTTATCTGTTATGGGTAAAGGAATTCATCAAGGCATTAATCAATTGATATGCAATGCCACATTGGTTTCTGAGATCAAGTTAGTCACCACTGAAAACAACATCAGCCTAGCTGAATTTTCCGTTACCATTAATGAACCTGGCTTTGTTGAATCTGACCATCACTTTAAAGGCCAAAAGATTACCCGTCTTGTTCATCTTTGGGGCAAGAGTGCGGAATTTTTTGCAAACAAGGCTAGCCTTAATGAGCAAATACTCATTGAAGGTACGGTAAGTTACCTAAGTACTAATAAAAAACAGCATTTGATTGAGGCAAAGAAAGTCATTATTTGCCCTGCCAGCTAATCTACCCTGACAAATGATGAAATCATTTTGGTTAAAATATAAAGCCGCTATTACATTTTTAGGCTTCTTTCTAGCTATCAGCGCAGGGATAGCTCTTATCTTTAATTATTCCGGCCTGCTATCTCATTTTGACCAAGCTTGGGTTGATAACAAGATTAAACAGCAAGGTAGTGATGGTATATTATATTTTATTGCTGTAATTGCCTTATCGACAAGTATAAGCCTGCCAAGGCAAGTGGCCGCCTTTGCCGCAGGTTATGCATTTGGAGTGTGGCAAGGCACTCTTGTTGCTACCTTCGCAGCTGCACTTGGCTGTTCTATTACGTTTTACACGGCAAGATTCATCGCCCGCCCTCTAGTAATAAAACACTTTAGTGACAAAGTTGATATTTTTAACAAATTTTTGCAACAAGATACCTTTCAAAAAACCTTTATCATTCGTTTAATTCCTGCTGGTAATAACTTTTTATTAAATTTATGTTCTGGTGTTGGAGCTATTGATGCTAGGAAGTTTATATTCGCATCGTATTTAGGTTTTTTTCCACAAATGGCAATATTTGCCTTGGCAGGCAGTGGCATTCAAATGATGTCTTATTGGCAAATAGGGGCAAGTGCGGTGTTAAGTGTGGTTGCTTGTTTGCTGAGTTATCGGTTATATAGGAAGTATAAAGCTGAACTTCAAAGTTGATATTTCATTAAATGAAATATCAACCTAAATAACAAAAATGTATTTTTTGACGAGCGAAGACTTATAGGCCAATAGAATTGAAACGCTGTTGCGCAAATTGCTAACAGCATTTTGTTGTTGCGGTGTTTTATATCATTGCTAATTATATTCGAAGTTATAGTTCACCGCTGTATGTGCTTGTTTGATAGCTTAAAGTTTATGGATACATGCAAAGTGGACAGATGTTACTTATTATCCATTCCTTCACAAACAGTTACTTGCATTGATTCACTCCAGTCTGCCTTATGCTTGGCTGCTAGAAGCAGACTAATTCTCCCTATCTCAACATTGCAACGGTCTATCTTATCAGAGGCGTAAACTCCCTCACTTCTAACCGACTTGATAGAGTGACGTGCTATACATAGATTAACTGCAGCCTCATTGTAGTCGAAATTCATTATCTCTATATTTGTCCAAGGTTCAAAGTAGCAACCCCTTTCTTCTTCTGCGCCTGCTCCCATAGTCGCCACTAAAAGTGCTAAAGCTATTAATGTCTTCATTCTACCTTATCTCCTATATTGCTTGTAAGCGCGTAATTAATTATACCACTATACATGCCTGTATCTCTGTGGCAAAACATACTTACCACAGAGATACAACTGTATAATATTGTTCGCAATAAGTAAGCATAGGTTAATTGCGACAAGGGCAAGAATACCCAAAATAGTCACTACCACATTTCTGACATCGGTGCCAATCTCCACCACGCACTGGAGAAGGCTTTATTTTCATTATTTTCATTATTTTCATTATTTACTCGTTGATTTAATTGAGGTCGTTGAGATAGAGTATATTTCCCCTTAGTTAATGCAATGACATTTTAGAACCTTTTTATCAACTCATATTGTTAGGTAAACTGACCCTCTAAAGGTATCGAGAGAAAAGCTGGAATCATTAAATGATTGTCGCTCAAATTTCGTAGACAGCAAGTTAATGACTATAGCTCGCTCTATATAGACATTAAACAAAATCAAAGCGCTGCATCAAGCTTATTGCTATCACCTATTATATCAATAATTCAATTATGCCTGTTTTAGTTTTAACTTAATATCTCATTAAATGAAATATCAATACCACCTTTAACGGTCGCCCTTACCTCCTTTCGAACTTACAATTTATTTAACCTACTGCTGTTTTTTGTTAACTCAAAAATAAATTAGCAAGGTTTTTGAAAGTTCGATATAAAGGAGGATTGATTATTAGATTGGAGGACTGGTTAATGCCAAATAAACCAAATTGCTATTCGTACATTCGCTGGTCAAGCGAACAACAAGGCAAAGGCAGTAGCTTAGATAGGCAACTTAAAACAGCGCAAGATATTGCCGCTGAAAACGACTTGGACTTAATCGAGATATACGACAGAGGTATTAGTGCGTTTAAGGGAAAGAACAGTAAAGAAGGTGCATTGAGCACATTCATTGAAGCTGTTAAGAATAAACAAATACCAAACGATAGTTGGCTGGTTGTTGAGAACTTAGACCGATTGTCACGCGAAGACATATTAAAGGCTCAGCGCCTGTTTATGGAGTTGGTAGAGCTTGGCATTACGATTGTCACTGGTATGGATAAAAAGATTTATAGCATTAAATCCATCACTGCCAACCCGATGGAGCTGATGTATTCAATCATGCTATTTTCACGTGCGCATGAAGAATCAAAAACTAAATCCAATCGAACTATCGGCAATGCTAAGAAGATAATCGATAACCATATTAGCGGCACACGTTCATTTGACGGTTTCGCTATTGCCATACGCTCAATCGGTAATAATATGTGGTGGGCAGACTGCTCTGACGGCACAGTTAAACCACATGAAGTTTACTTCCCTATCGCGCAAGAAATGATTGAGCTGATGTTTAATAGTTGGACTAAAATGGCAATCGCAAAGCATTTAGATAATAACTACAAGCCACCGACTAAAAGCACTACCGGAACTTGGGGGCGAGATTTAATAAATAAGTTTTTCACTAAGCGAACTTTAATAGGTGAAAAGGCAATAACAAACTTAAATGGCGCATCTTATACGCTTTATGATTATTACCCCAAGCTGATTGATGAAGATAAGTTTTACGAATTGCAGCACCTATTAAAAGCACGACAACTTCATAGCAACAAAGCGAAACATCCTCATGTATTTTCAGGCTTAGGCATTCTTTATTGTGGGCATTGCGGCAGCACAATGGTTGGCGCAAGCACAAAAGGTCACTTAAGGTATCGCTGTAAAGCAGGGAATCTAAATCAAAACTGTAAAGCGTGGTCTTTTTCAAATAAGTATTTGGAGGACACCGTTATTAGGCTTGCGTCGAATCATGTATTTAATCCAATTGTTGATATGGATGCCAAAGATATTGATGCAACAATTGCAGGTGTTGAAGAGCAGCTTAAATACAAGAAAAACGAATTAAATAACCTTGTCAAAGCCATCGCCAATGGTAATAAGTCCAACACAATAATGAAGCACATAAACAGCTTAGAGCTGGAGATTGATGAAGGCGAGCGTAAGTTAGAATCGGTTAAAGCAAAACGAAACAGTACAAAAACAGAAGTTGTTGAATGGGAAGTTATCGATAGCAAAGTGTTGGATGCTAACGAAGTTGAGTTGCGCAATTACTTCAGACATAAGGTATCCGCATCAATTACCGCTATTGTTTGTGAGCGAATAAGCGAAGGTCATGTGAGTTTCAAAATTACCTTTATCAACGGCAAATCGATTACAGCCAGTCGCACACAAAAAGCATTAGCATTCGATGGTGATGCGTGGGTTAAGTTAAGTGACCATTACGATAGACCTGTCGAAATTGAAGAATCCATAGTGAGAAACTATGAAAGTTTCTGGGCGGAACAGGAAGTTTTAGAGCAAGCAGTCGGTGATGATTTTTCGGTAAATGAACTATTCGATGATGACCGTATTCGTCACTTGAGTGACAAGTTAATCGACCCAAGTGAGGTCAGTGGCATCAACAAGCATTACAAATATAAAGGCTTGTTTGGGGTAAACGAAGGCAATAGCGACGCTATAGAAGCTGACTTACTACGTGTTAATCATTTGGCGCAGTGGGCTAACGGCGTTAAAGGTGCTCCGGTGATTATCGAAGACCAACATCGCGTCTATAGGCATACGGATAAACGGCGAGTGGTGATTAAGCCGGTGGCTGAGGTTTATTATATTTGACTTGTAAAAGAGCGAATTATATTACTCGCTCTAATTAACTTATTGACTCAAGAGAGGTTTAGTTAAACCATTCTTTTAGCGTGCTTCGAGCCATTTCAGAATGCTTCTTCTTAATGTGAGCTGCAATTGTAGCTGTTGCAGCAACAAGCACACCTAGGTCGTCTGTATACCCTATAACAGGCGTTATATCAGGAATGGCATCAATAGGTGAAATTAAATAACCCAATGCTCCATAAGCTGTAGTTTTAGCCCAAGCCGGAGTCGCCTTATCTTGCGCAGTGTAATATAGCTTTAATGCTGGCTCTAAAACAGTTTCCCCTGCTGCTTTCACAATCCCTTTTGTTTTTTCCCAAAAGCTATCTTCTGAATATTCACTTTCAAATTTGGTTTGTTCCATTTCTTATCCTTTTTTTTGAAACGATTGACCTTTAGATATATTGATTCAATTATTAAATGAATGCAATAGAGGTTTGTTTTTTATGATAAAAATCACCATGCGCGGTTTTCAGTACCATCGCAATTGTCAACCATTCAAACTACAGCGACCTCAGGGTCGAAACTGAGATTGCTGCCTAGAGCTGTAATTTTTCGTAAGACTAAATTAAGTTAGCTTTCTTGTGCTAGCAATATTGCCTGCTACACTCTTAACTTAAACATTAGGCTTAGCAGGAGAATTGATATGGGATTGTTAAATTTATTATTTGGCTCTAGCAACGATGCAGACGACCAAGACGACCAAGATAGCTTGTTCACAAGTGTATTTGGAAATCCTGGCGACACCACTAAGGATGAAGATTTAGCTTCAGGTGACTACAAAGAGGATGATTGGTACGACTAGTCGGCACGTACTATCATCTCCTTATCATGCAAAGGGTTTTCTTGGCAGAACTTGTCCGCCTTGCCTTGGTATTTCCTCGCATCTTTAGCCAAGTAAATAGCGAAGGTAACCGATTAAATAGGGTTTAGCAGTGGCTTGTGATTGAATAACTCACCAGCTCTAGCTTTATCCTCAATAGCATATGCTTCAGAACTAGTATTTACTATTAGGTATTGGTACTCAAAGTTGTTATGAATATAGCTTTTGGTCATATAATCAAGCTTATATTCACCTGTAGCAAATTTAGATAAATCATTTGTTGTTAAAGTTGGTATTACAAGGCGATTGGCAACATAAACACAAAACTGATTGCCGCTAAGCCTTCCTTGGGCGTGACTGTTTAATCTAGTGATTAAGCCGTATTTCTTTTTGTTTGCTTTAACTGCTTTTTCAATTTCTCTACCAGACATACCACAATAAATTAATTCATTACCATGCCAAATAGCGTATACACCAGCAGCAACTAACGGTATATCTCGATTAGGCCAGTCTGAAAACTTAAAGCGTTGAGAGAAGTTCATTATTAACGCTTCACTAAAATAGCATTGAGCCATTTTTCATCTCTGTCAGGACGATTATCTTCTGTTATCCAAGTAGAGCTAATTTCAATATTGCTTAAGTTTGAAACAAGCTCAGCAAGTCGTTGTTCATTAATGTCAGTAAAGGAGCGGCCATCTTTTTCTCGTTGGCTATCTCCATACTTAAACGATACATACCAGATGCCACTAGGTTTAAGTGCATTGGCTAATTTGCTAAGCGTATCAGGTAAGTCTATTTCAGGCACATGCAGCAAAGAGGCGCAGCACCAAATAGCATCGTATTTTGCAGTGCAATCAACGTCATTAAATACAGCGTGCTTAACTTCTATACCAGCGTATAGGCTAGCGCGGGAAACAAGCTCAGTGCTGGCATCAAACGCCTCTACGTAATAGCCCATATCAAGAAATGCTTTAGTGTCACGACCAGAGCCGCAGCCAGCATCTAGAATTAACGCACTATCATTTAAGCTCTTAGTAAAATGCTGATAGATATTACTCATATCGACATTTACCGTGCCTTCAAAAAAATCATCAGCGTTGTCTTGGTAAAATTGAATACTCATATTAAAACGTAATTATGCCTTTTATTTCCGGTTGCCATTCATGTATTAGAGTGGCCTTAGCAATACTATAGCTTTGCTGTAAAAATTGCTTTCGTCTTGTCTCATTATTGCCAGTTTGCTGTATAAGTGTTTCGCGCAATGGTAAATGACTGCTGATAAAATACTCGTTCCTCTTGTGTAATCTACCTAGTAACTTAATTGTTGGCACTCTAGCAAACTTGCCATTTTCACCACGGTTACAATCTTTACAAGCTAAAACAAGATTCCAAACAGCATTGATATTAGGTACATGATTTTTTAGTGTCCAGGGTAGGAAGTGGTCAACATCAGCTAGGTTATCAGTTTTTCTGCTAACACTTATTGATGAGTAACAATAAAAACAACGACCTTTTTGATAACCGTTTAAGCTATCTCTACAGCTCGTAATATCAACTCTGCGCTCTTTAGTGCCAGTAAATAGTGTTTTTAATTCTTGGTCGTATTCAACAGTGATTAAATTTCGAGCAACCCCCATTTTCCAGCCTTGCTCAACTAACTTCCAGCGCGCTTCTGTTTCATGTTCAAAATTAGTGAATTGCTCATGCTCTGCAAGTTTGAAAAAATTGTCAGTTATTCTAATGCCACCATTCTGCTTACGTTCGTCAATAAAAAAACGATGCTTAATCTCCCCATTATTAACTACATGAAACGCATCTATTACATTAGCAAACCCTAGTTTCACCGTTTGCTTGATGAGTTCGTCATGGCTTAACTTATCAGCGTTAAAGTTATTACAGGCAGATAAGAACTTGCTTGATTTTGATGTGATTTGCTTTGACTCAAGCTTTAAGTGCTCACAAAGATGACGACTAAAAGGCTCTGCTAGTTTCTCCATTTTAACTAAATCATTAGATACCGCATTAAGCTCGTAAAGTGATTTTGCTAAAGCAAACTTATACGAGGCTACATTACGCCCAAAGAGTATTATTGCTCTCCAATAATTATCTAATGTTGGTTCGACTTCGTAAAATTCCATGTGTGCAGGCAAAATAATGAAGAATGCTTTATGTTGTTATGTTTGGCTAATAATGTCCATAATAATGTGAACTTCCAATAAAAGGATATTCAATATGTATAAGCTTTTAGATGAAAAAGGTGCTTTATATATTAATCAAAACAAAGGGATTTTTGGTGGTCATAGCAAACTTAAAATATACGGAAAACTTGATTGCCCCTCTGCGCTTGGGCACATAAGCAAAGGTCATTATGTAAAATACAGAGTGTTCTTTAAGGATGAAAACACTGCTATTCTGGCGGGATATAGGCCGTGTGCTCGGTGTATGAAAAAAGAATACTTACATTGGAAATCTCATTGTTAATGAAAAAATCACCCTGCGCGGTTTTCAGCACCACCACACAAGTAAACCATTTCAAACTACAGCCACCTCAGGGTCGAAATTGAGGTGACTTTACACTGTAACCTATTTGCTTTGCTCAGCAACAAAGTTGTAAATGGGCATTAAAATAGCCTGTGCTTTCTTAAATTCGTTTAGGAGTTTATTTAAGTCTGTAGGTTTGGTTTCGCAAATAGTTACTCGAAAACCTAAGTGAGGTGAGACTTCCATTTCTTTTGTATCACCAGATTTAATTCTTGTTACAACCTGCTTTCCTCTGCCTTTATAGCCTTCCCTTTTATTTAAGCAGCCTAAGGATTCATTAAGAATATCTGACCATATTGTCGAAGTTAGTTCTGATAGCATTAACCCTTGCGGTGATATATTGCGCTCTGCAATTAGAGGTCGAGAAGCTGCCTGCCATGCGTCGCGAGTCATGTTCACACGAATTTCATTAGAACTTTCTGTATTAACTAAATTGAGTAACTTACTTTGCTTACTTTCTCTTATTAATAGGTTTGTTATAGGCCAATTTTTATATTTCATTCCTTCTAAGTTAACCCCTAAACTAACAATACCTGTTTCGCTATTTACAACAACATTCCATTGAACGCCTTTACTGTCATCGCTAAAGCCACTTAACACAGACGCCTTTTGACCAAATGGTCTAGCATCGGTTTTGAAATTCAACTTAAATGCTTGCTCGATTAAGTTTGCTTTAGTCTTCTGTGTAAACTTAGGCTCATCTTCATAAAAATCTAATAGTTTAACAATTACATTGGCTGGAGTATCAAAGCCAGAAGCATGTTTGGCTAATCGGTTAAATATCTCAGTTGAAACTTCAATTTTTTGATTCATAAATCATCCTTATCAAATACTACTCCGTGCACGCAAAACAAGTAACGTGCACGTTATGGCGTAAATCTACATCTTTGTGCAACGTTAATCAAGTGGTTTATGAATTAAACATGTTCTTTTTGAAAAATATTTGTGATGTCTAATAATATAATGAAATGTAGAAAACATTACATTATGCGCTAATCTGTTGTTTTAATTACGCCTTTATTTCAACGCTGTTTAGGTCGTCCGAAATAATATAAGAAAATACAATATAGCTTACAAAAAGTTATATTATTTAGGTGATTATATGAAACAGGCTAAAACTTTAACGGAACGTGAATTTAAGCGAGTGTTGGCAGTAGCAACATTAAGTCGTCATTCAGAGCGTAATTGCTTGGCATTAAACTTGAGCTATTACGCAGGATTGCGTGTTAAAGAAATTGCTGCTTTAACAATTGGCGATGTTTATAGTAACGATGGAACAGTAAGTGACTTTGTTTATCTAGACTCTGAGCAAACCAAAGGCAAACAAGGCAGAACTATCGTGTTTAATAAAAAGCTGCGTGCGTTGCTCAAGTTGAATTTTCATAATATGAAAAATCGAAACCCATCGTTGCCTTTAATACGGAGCCAGAAAGGTAAGGCATTTAGTGCTAACTCGCTATGCCAGCTTATAATTGCTTTATATAAAGATGCAAGTATCGATGGCGCAAGTAGTCACAGCGGCAGACGAACATTTATAACTAACCTGGCACACAAAGGCGTGTCGGCTAAAGTGCTAATGTCGTTGGTAGGCCATAGCAATCTTTCGACCACGCAACGCTACATTGATGTAAATGACAACATGCTTAAAGAAGCGGTGGAGTTGATGTGATTGATTACAAGCGATACAAAGACATCATCTATGTAGATACTAAAAAACTGGTTACGATGGACTACGAAAAGATCTCGCAAGATCTTTTAACGCCTGAGCAAATATTGCCGCTAAAGTATAAAATGTCGTTTGTATTTGCTCGGTTGCTTAAAAATAAGCGATGGAAGTGGGCTATGCATCGCGACCTTGACGGTTCAAAAATGGCGGCGTATGAATTAGCTTGTCTGAATGTGGCTTTCTTAGTTGGTGTGAGGCAGGTCTTGAAAATTGACCTGCCTATTCTTACATCTGATAGATAAATTAGGTATCTACTTCAATTTCAAATAAATATCCTAATAAGCTTTTCTTATTCTTTACAAAAGTAAGTTCAATTGAAACTTCTGTATAAAGTGTGAAAATTTGAAGCTCTACCTCAATCATGTTTTCGTTGTCTTTGATTTCAAATAGTGGCTCACGGCAATAGTGAGTAGCTATCGTTTCATTATTGTTAAGTCCGTTAACCAAAATATTGTATAAACCATTTTTACAAAAGAGAGATAAAAGAGTGTCACCTTTAAGGGTTGCTATTGTAAGGTCTTCTTCAGTATGCCCCTTATCAATTTCATTTAACTTGGAATCTATTTCAGCTCCAACCCCTGGTAACACTTCATCCTTAATAATTGCTACAGTTTCCTTATTTATATTTAATATATCTCTAAATATAGTGTTTTTCATATTTTATGTTCCTAATTTAAGGGGTAATCGTTGTATTGTTTTTATCGTAATAAATGCATCAAGACACCGCATAAACTGACTGCCCATTATTTTTTATTCTTACAAAGGTATTGGTTAGCCTGTCTTTTAGTAAGTTTGGTTCGCTCTTATAGAAGCAAAGTAAGTTACCTTCGCTCACGATGAAATTAATATCGAACTTAGTCTGAAATAAATAGGCTGAGCAGTACAAATCTATTGTTATAGGCTTATTTGTTTCTATATCATTTAATGTGAAATGCTTCACTGGCTTTAGTAAAGTAAAGTCTTTTTCAATAAGCTCTGTCACTTCACTTGCCAGTAATTTAGCTAAACCGCCTTTTAAGGCAGCTATTGTTGTAAAAGACTCATCTTGGCACAATTCTCTGTAGCGACTTGAGAATGATACTTTTAATTCGTCGCTTACCTTTTTTATTTCAATACTGTTCATTTTTATTATCCAATTTACTTAACGAAAACCTGCATTACTTATATGACTCTAGTGACATGACATTATCAGTGCAACTGAGTCGAACTAACGCTTGGTTGATAGTTTCACTTGAGAATATGTGCTCTATAGCGCGCTTAGCTTTTACTAAACATATCGGTATTTGGTTAGAATCCACCGCAAGCAAATTGTTAACAGTGCCTATGGCGCGTAAAGCTGTTTCGGTGTTGTGATTTTGCAGCAGAAGATACCCAAGGTTGCTTGCAATGGCTTCATTGTCCCAGTCGCGATTTATAATATCTCCTTTAGTTAAATAACGAGATATTTGAGTATATTGACTTGGGAACAACTCACTACTGCCGCACCACTTAGGTTTATCAACACGAATCTGAGGTATCGATAGTTTACTTGAACTAATGACTGGAGCACCGTAAGCACTTAGTAATTTACCACCTGCCAAAAACGGACTCGATGAGTCAAACGTGATATTTACTTTGCAAGGAGCGACTTTGCGCCTTAAGTGCCCAATAATTACATTAAACATGGCGGCAGAGCTTAAATCTGAAACACCTAAGCAGTGAATCCAAGTGTTGTCCTTGTCAAACTCACCATCTTCGATAAGTTTTAACAAAAACCAGATAAATCCTGTTAAGCCAAAGCACTTAAAAGGTAACGCCCAACCATATAATTTGTACTTTTTAACGTGCTGATACCAGAAATTAATCTCCTCAATACTTTGACCTTGTACAACATTTAAGAAGCTATAATCTTGTGCTCCTAAGTTAGTAAACGTATCTAAATTAGCCAATGTTTGCCCTAAGCAATCTCGAAATGTTCTGTAGTGTGGGCTTTTATCCTCTCGCGCGGCCCCTAAAGGCACGTCTAAGGTCATCGCTAAATTACAATATGTGATTAGCCAATTAAAAATATCGACAATTTTTTTTGGTTTAGGTGGTGTTGGTGCTTTAGCTTCTTGAAAACCGCTACTATCCCCTATCAAAATGGCATTATCAGCCTGCGATTTGATTTTTAATCGCTGTGTAACCATGCAGTTTTTAGGATTGGTTAAGTTACCTATTAATCCAGCTGAATATAAAGCTACCTCTAACTTGATAAGGTTTGATGATTGATTAAAGAGCACTAAATCTTGTAGATTTAGCCCTTTAGGTAATTTATCCAACATTACTTTCACTACACTTTGAGTGTATTGAATTTGCAGCGCAGGTGCATAATGAGAGCTAGTAAATTCTAGAAAGTTATTCATATGTATTGTCCCATCACTAACACTTAATCTGGAATGTGGATAATTTTAACTAAAGCTTCTATCGCCTTTTTATCACTGGTGCTGGTGATGACTTTATAGGAGTCGCCTTGCTTAATATAAATACAGCTTCCAATGGCCACGTCATTTACCTCTATCTCTTTGGTAGTCTTGAACTCACCTAAAAATCCAGCCTTAAGTTTTGTGTAATTGCGCAAAATGACTTTAACTCTGCTATTAGAAATACCTTTGTTTACTGTCGTTGTTGTTGTTTCAGTGGGCGTTGAATCATCTTTGTTGAGCAACTCGTTTTGCAATAAATATTCTTGATATTTTCTTTGGCAACCGCGGATACCGTTATTGCTTTTTATGGTGCTAACTATATCGATAACCGGAATGTCTGTAGGGGAGTTAATTGGCGTGTCGGAGTGTTTGCTATCAATGAATAACAAACAATCTTTGGTGTAGTTGATTATTTCGGCTTGATTAGTTTGGCATAGCCCCATGCAATATTTTGCTGCATTCGCAAAATCACATGAGTTTTCCTGATTTGCATACGGCTTAAACACTTGGCTTATATAAGCCTCGTTTGCCATTGCGAGTTTAAGCCAACCGTACGTTAACGCAACTGCTTTATATTTTGCTGTGCGTGCATTCTCACATTCTTTAAGGGATTTATCTCTTAATGCATCTAATACAATTCTGTCGCAAGACTTGTGCTTGTTATCGAATATGGTCATTTGCTCTATCGATTCATTGCTGTCGATAGCACTAACCTTACTTGCTAGTAAGCTTGCAATTTGCTTACTAATATCAAGCGTTTTGGGTATTTTTTTATCTTTCATTTCGACACCTTTGTTTTTAATAAATAGGTGACGAACTCGGTGGTAGGTATCGCAAAAGGAGTAGTGCCATAAAGCAAGCGCAATTATCCCGTCAATTCCAAAAAGCCTCTCCATGAGTCCGACAATTTAGAGTTGAACGAGAGAATTATGGAAGGCTTACACCTTGACCGCTGCTCGGGCAACAAGCACTAGAAATCCAGTACCTTTACATTAGTATAATAATCAACAAGAAAAGTCTAATTTATTTTAACAATACTTAACTAAGTTAAGTATGAGTAGTTAATAAATGCGCTGATTGGCGCTCACTTTCTTATTTAACTCTCTCGCTTTTAATATTGGCAACGGGTAATGTCCACAGCCATACGCAAGTCGAGTTCTGAAGTAATCCCATAATATATCGCCGGGGCCATTGTAGCACTCAGTAAAACCGCCTTTCCCATCGAGTTTAATAATAATCGCGTAGTCCGGCTTGCTATTGAAACTCACTTTATGGGCGTGGGTTGTTTTGATTTCGACTAATTTTCCGTCTTTGGTTCTGGCATCATGTTTCGGTGTGTTTGGTAGTAATAGCTCTAACCCATAATGCTCTGCAACAAGGCATTCTCCGATTTCACCTACTTGTTTGCCATCAGGATTAAACTTCTTGTTAGGTATCAATTTTTCTAAGGCATTAGTTGTTTTATATAGCTGCTGAAGCAATAAATGAAATTGCGTGTTTATACTATTGCGCGGCTTATTAGTGGGTCTATTCGAATGGGTATTCGTTAGCGCAAGTAACTCGGCACCTGTTAAGTTGTCTATATTGTTTTCACTGGATGTATTGGCTTGGGATTTCGCACTGGCGTTATTCATATCAACATTCCTTGTTGGTGTTCCTGTATTAAATATGGCTGATTTATTTATATTTGCCAATTGCTTTAATCGAATCATATAAGCTATCGATTTAGCTTTAGGTATTCTATTGTATTGCTCGCCTTGCTGCGCAAGCCGGATGTCACTACGCGATTGCTTAACTTCGCAGGCTCCGTTATCAATCCCTTGTGCCAAGTCGCTATCGCTAATAGACATAGGGCGGCCTTTGTCTAAATTATAATCAAGTAAAGACAACAAGAGAATCGTCATAATTTCTTGTTGTTCACCTTTAACATCGCCAGCGTTTATTCCCACCAATACAGCCAGTGAGCATCGTCTACACTCAACTACTTTTTTGTAGTTTTTCGAAAAAGATGCGTGAACTGCCAGTTAATGGCACTTGCATCATCAGTTGTCACTTCTTTGCTTATATAGTCAGCCCAACCTAGGGTGTTGTGTAACGGCTTCACATCGTTAAAAAGACAGGAAGTTGTTGGCACTTTATTCCATGCATCAACAATAAGTTTTGCAAAACTATCATTTGAGATTATTATATTTTCTGGCTTAGCCAGTAAAAAGTGGCAATGAATATGAATTAAGTCACCATCGCCTTCGACAACACTCACCATCGGTAATCTTTCTTTAGGAAACCTCTTACTTCGCCGCTTCCATTTTGACATGCGACACCGACTATGCAGTTCATTTGTAAACCTGTCTAACTCCTTTGTTACAGCATCTTTATTTTTCTTGCTGTATTTGAATGTGCCAGTAAAGGCATGAGTCCACTCAATATCATTATCCAAAAAGAAATACACTAATGCTTGCGATAATGGCGTTCTGTTTTTGCGGAACTTGTGTTTGATTTTTTTACTGCATCGAATAAGCCATTCTGTATGCTTCATATAGCCTCCTTGCTATTTGTTATTACTGCTACTCCTTTATTTATCCTTTTAACACTAAAAAGTTAGCGGTAAACACTAATTATTCACAATTATTTTGAGATTGATTAGTGGGTAAAATTCTGTCTCACATGTTTCGTTTAATGAAATATGAAAACAACTAAAGTGATAAATACTTGTGCTAATTAGGGTTACGATACCCACCGGAGTGTTTATGGAATTGAATGATGTTTACAAAGAGTTAAGACGAAATCGCCTTTGTCGCAATGGGCGTGATTTTTCAGTGCGGTATTTAGGTAAAGATAGGAGTTACTACAGCGTTATTAAAGCTACGAAAACTGAGCCAAGTGTCATTGTGCTAATGAACTTATATTTTAACTTAAACAAGCAAGCTGATGCAGTTTATGACCCGAACAGTCCTGTGATTAATCGTATTCAGCGAGAATTAAATGTGCTGTCGGCTTCGGTGATGGGTGCGGTTGAAGACAGGTGTAAATAAACACTCTCAAGCAAGTTGTAATGATTAAATAACATTCTTTATCTTGCGGCAATATCTAATTCAAGTAATATACGCTTATACAATAATAATTATTATCTATTACCCTATGCCTCAGTTAGCAAATCGCCTTCCAAACTCTACTGGAATAACAGTAAACGCCGACAGTAACCGTTTAGAGGCAAACTCTAAGCTTAACAACGAAACCAGAGGCCAATTAGGGCAGTTTATGAGTTCGGCTAAGGTTTCTAATTTATTGGCTTCGTTTTTTACTGACTTATCAGGTGACATTAAAGTTTTAGATGCTGGGGCAGGTGTTGGTTCTCTCAGTGCTGCGCTCGTTCAAAGAGCATTAAATGATTTTGATAGTAAAAAAATTGATGTTACAGCATTCGAAATAGATGAGGTACTTACAACGTATCTAAATTCAACCTATGAATTCTGCCGTAAAATGTCACATGATCATAGTGTTGAGTTCAAGGCTGAAGTTAACAGCTCTAATTTCATTTTTGATTCAGTTGAAATAATCAAAGAAAATAGCAGTCCCGAAATTTATGATAAAGCTATCTTAAACCCCCCTTATTTGAAAGTAGCGGCTCAATCAAAAGAACGAAAAGATTGTAAAAGCATTGGTATAGATTCAGGTAACCTATACTCGCTATTTGTAGCTTTAGCTATTAAGTTATTAAAGCCCAAAGGTGAGTTAGTTGCTATCACACCTCGAAGTTTTTGTAATGGTCCTTATTTTACTGCGTTTAGGAAGTTTATTCTCCAAGAGACAGCAATAAAACAAATCAGAGTATTCAAGTCACGTACAAGCGCTTTCAAAGGTGATGAAGTCTTACAGGAGAATGTAGTTTTTCACTTAGTAAAATCTGAAGTTCAAAAGGATGTGCTAATAACTCAAAGCGATTCAAGTGATTGTGGTGAGGTATCTGAAATGATTGTGCCATTTGAAAAAGTTGTTTACGAGAATGATTCTAATCAGTTTATTCATATCCTCACTTCACAAGCAGAGGCGAAACTATCAGCTAAAATGAGCTCACTTCCATGTACGTTAAATGATTTAAGTGTGAATGTTTCAACTGGGAAGTCTGTAGATTTTAGAGTGCGAGATTTCACTTATGAGGCGACGGCTAAAAATCGAGTTCCTTATATCTTTCCGGTCCATTTTGATAAAGGCTTAATAGAATGGCCTTTAGAAGATATTAAAAAGCCTAACGCAATAGAGGTTACTGACAAAACTGAAAAGCTGTTAGTGCCTAATGG
This sequence comes from Thalassotalea psychrophila, assembly GCF_031583595.1. NCBI lineage: Bacteria > Pseudomonadati > Pseudomonadota > Gammaproteobacteria > Alteromonadales > Colwelliaceae > Thalassotalea > Thalassotalea psychrophila. The sequence goes on along the minus strand of NZ_CP134145.1, from coordinate 122,847 downwards.
GCACTACGTACTAACTCGTAGATTAAGTTCTAAAGAAGAAGATAGGAGAGTTGTTGCTGCTATTTATAGACCGAATGAAGTATCAAGTAATTTAGTTGCGTTTGATAATAAAACTAATTATTTCCATGCTAACGGAGAGGGGTTAGATGCTAATCTTGCTATTGGTCTATATGCGTTTATTAGCTCTAATGTTGTAGATAAATATTTTAGAACGTTCAATGGGCACACTCAAGTAAACGCAACTGATTTGCGCTTTATTAGATACCCATCGAAGCAATCTCTAATGAAAATCGGTACATTGCTAACAGAACATGACTTGAGCAACTTTGACAAAATCAACAAAGTTGTCGAACAATTCATTTAACCTTCAATTTTGAACTGTTTAGAGCCATCTTCCACAATCCACATATAAGTATTTATAGCAAGATTGTTATTCGTTAGTTTTTGTCTTTCAGCTGCTTTTTTCCAAGTGGGGTATGCCGTGGTAAACCCTATACTTGATTTATTGTTTCTCTCACAAAACTTTTGAAGTTGAACGAATTTATGTTGGTCTACTTCTCCATCACTTGTTACGGCTTCATATACCCACAATTCGTCAGTACTTCTATTCCACAAAAGTATATCAGGCATGGCATCATGGTTTGTTATTTCTAACCCAAATTCCATCAATCGACTTTTTTCACTATCTGTAATTCTCTCTCCATCTCCATCATCAATATAGATTACTTCAAAACCTTTAAGGAAATTAGGCGCATAATGGGTGCTCCCAGCTTCAATAACTAAGGAGTGTTCACTATCAGTTAATTTACGAATAATTTCTGCCGCTTGAGCTTGTTTTTCAAGGCGAATTCGCATGTCATCTTCGTTTATCCAATTAGATAATTTTTCTTCCCATTCACTTTCTTCGGCTTTCAGAACTCCTATAAAAGATGCTGAAAGTCTATATGCGTTGTTTGGAGATTTAGCCTTTGGGTGACCATCATAAAACTTAAGCCCTTTTTCCAAAAGAACCTTATCTTTTTTTGCTGGTAAATAACAAGGTTCAATAGCTCCGACTTCTCTCAAAGGTTTAATCCAGTAATCTCTTCCTTCTCGGTCTAATTTAGCGTCAGATCCTCTTTGTAAAATGGCTACGTGAGCTCCAATGAATGCGGTACATGCTCCATCACTGAAACTAAGAGTGTCACGGGCAGATGGATACCAATTTGGACTATCATCTAGTAGAGCAAAGACAGCATCTTGTATATCTACTGTATGTCTTGATATTTTAGCCAATACTTGAGCAACTCTTTCTTTAGTAACTCCTTGTGGAGCTACTTGTAGTTGAAGTTCGCCTGAGGATATCCACTCTTTAACTTTTTCGTTTACTGATAATTTGGCCATTTAATTCATTCCATTGTAGGTTCATGGCTAAATTCTATCACTCTATGGTTCCGAATCAACATTTTCAGAGCTATTTCGGTCGACCTTTCGCCGAACTCGACATTAAAGTGTGCTTGAAAGTAAATAAAAGGAGTCAATTATGACCAAATCACTTTTAAGCACCTTGAGCATCACCGAAAGACCTGTCACCCAAAGCAACGACCCAATTATTCAACGCCAAAACAAACTAATCGGCCGCCTTGAAACACAACTCGAGATGGCAAAGTGCCACATTGAAAATGAAGTGTTTACGGCATACAAAGAGCAATGGATTACAGACCCGCTAACCAAAGTAAAATCAAAAGTACGTGTTCAAAAGCGAGTTAAGGCTTGGTTCTATCAAGTTAAAGGCAATTACTTTATGGAAGTTAAATACGGCAGTAAGTCGTTAGAGTTAGCCAAAGACAAATATGTTATTACCATCGGTGAACAAGATAAGCTAATACCGACCATCGAACTCATTATTGACGCTGTGCGTGCTGGTGAATTCGATACGCATCTTAGTAAAATTAAGCGTGTTGGAGTTAAGGCTTAATATGCCAATTTTACGTGAGCTTGAAGTCCGCTATCGTTTTGTTGAAGTTGATTGTGAAGTGACAGGCTCAGTATTAAATTCACCGGAGAAGATACATCAGATATTTCATTTTCTGAAATACGAACCCAAAGAAAAACTTATCGTTGTAAATCTAAATAATAAAAATGCGATTATGAATTACGAAGTTGTAGCAACGGGCAAGGTGAATGGTGTAAATGCTCGGGCTGCGGAAGTATTAAAAACGGCAGTGCTTGTAAATGCTAATGCCGTCATTTTAATACATAACCACCCGTCCGGCAGCTCAGAGCCTTCGAAAGAGGATAAACGCTTTACATTGCGTGTTTTGAACGCTTGTAAGGCGCTGAATATAACGCTGCTCGACCACATTATAATTGGCGAGCAGGGATTTTATAGTTTGAAAGAGGGCTGCTGATTTAATCAAAGTAATTAAAGGCTACTTCTTTTTGTCATTAGTCTTTTTTTTAGGCTTCTTTTTATTCTTAATTTTATTTTTTAACTCCTTGCTACTTTTAGGGGCCTTATCTTTTGAAAAAAACAGCTCTCGAAGATAAATAGTTTTATTTTTTACATGGTAGCGCAGCTTCTTGAGGTCCGAAAATATCTCAATAAAACTTTCCTTATAATCCTTATAATCTTTTAATGATTTTAATGCATCCAATCCTATCTTTGTAAAAGCGACACCCCGAAGCATTTCTATCAGCTCAGGGTTCGTCGTAAGTATTTCAAAAAATTCAACTAAACTACCTGACTTCCAATGCGCATTAATTTCTACATCTTTTATTTTGTGTTTTACAAATAAGTCATGTAATTCATCACAAAAATATACTGCAGCCGCTTCTTTTTCATCATCTTCTAAATGGCCGAATAAATTGGAGTGTGCCGTCAAAGTAAATAGGTGCATATCACGTCCCTGCCTAAATGTAACCTTATCTAAAGACTAAAGGGTAGTGGTTAAATATTAAACAGTCAATTGAGGTAACTTAGTTTAGATTGATATTCCATTCGCCCAGCACATCTCTGAATGAGGTTATTAGAGCGGCGTAGTAAATTACAAGCTTTTGGCTGCATCAATGTATTTTAAGCTTACCAAGGCAGGAGTTATGTTTGCTGTAATTTAATATATAACCACCCGCCCGGTAGCTCAGAGCCTTAGAAGGAAGATAAAGTGTTTACATTGCGTGTTTTGAGTGCCTGTAAGGCTCTGAGTATAAAGCTGCTCGTCCACATCATAATTGGTGAGCAAGGCGCTTATGGTTTGAGGCAAGAAGGAATGTTTTTATTAACTTAGATTTATTTCACAAATCCTAATTTTTTGTCTATGTTTTATAGGTCATCATATATTAAGGAAAAACAATGACTAAAGATGAAAAAATTAAGAGTTTGAAAAAGGCACTCGCGTTATTCGAAGAGAATATTGAAGTGGTGAATGAGGTTATCACTAATGAGGCCATACTTGGCGAGATGAGAGGACAAGCATTATCCACCCTTAAAGATTGCGCTAAAAACATATTCAGCTCTTAAATGACTATTAAGGATTAAAGTGTCGACCTATCCAGAGCCAAAGCATAAGCAGAAGAAGGGAAATTACCCTTATATTTTTAAGATAAAAAAGGACTTTTCAATAGACTCAGGTTGGTGCTTAGAGAATGATTTTGACAGTAAGTGGTTAAAAATATCCAAAGATGGCTTAGTTATAGTTAAAGCCAGCAATGATGGGTATTCTTGGGATGGATGCACTCCTAAATGGAGTTTTTTTAACTTGTTTGTGTTTGGAGTCCCTGATGGTCATTACGACCACAGAACGGATAAAAAATTCACACAAGACGCATCTCTTGTTCATGATGCTCTTTATCAATACTTAGATACAATTCCTGTAACGAAAAAACAGGTTGATGATTTGTTTTTAGTTATGCTGGGGGATTTTAAGCTTAGATATATCTACTATGTCTTTGTAAGGGTATTTGGCGATTTTAAGCTTAGATACATCTACAATGTGTTTGTAAGGGTGTTTGGTGGTCGATTATGAAAAACTATTGTCTGATGTTATTGTTTTTTTCGACTATATCGAGTGCTAATGACGCCGAATATCACAAGGTCAGAGATGAAGTGTTTTGGCCTGAGTTTTATACTTCGAATTATGAAACCTTATATTGTAAAGTTGAAAAACGAGCTGGCGAAAAAGTTAGTTTGGAGCATGTATACCCAGCTGATTGGATAGCTTCATCTTTAGGTTGCGAAGATAGAGATAATTGCGATTTAGAAATATATAAAAGAGCGTCTTCTGATTTACATAATTTGTGGCCGGCCCTTCAAAGATACAACTCTAGCCGCTCGAACTTAATTTATGCTGAAATTGATGGTGAAACACAACGCTTCCCAGAAGATAATTGTGATTTTGAAAGGCACGCAAACTCAGTTGAACCACGAGATGAAGTCAAGGGCATTATTGCCCGGTCATATTTGTATATGATTTTGACTTACGGGTTACCAAAGAAAGGTATTTCACCCTTGATGATAAAGTGGAGTGCTGAACACCCTGTAACTGAAATAGAAATCATTCGAAACAAGCGAATTATCGAATTGCAAGGTCGACCTAATCCATTTATTTCAAATAAAATTGTTTTAAGCCTGCAACTCTAACCTTTGTTGTTATCTAGTTTATTCAAAGAAGCCTCTAAAGTTTTGCCCTTTTAATAACCCTAAGTTTTGCGGTTGAATGTTTTCTAAATCAACAAGTATGTAGTTGGTTCTCACAAAAAGCTTCCTTACTTATATGGTTTGAGGTAGTTAATTTTGCCTAACTGAATTTTCTTTAATAACATCAATTAACGTTTGTTTTATAACTTTGTTATTGTATTTTTTAACGATTCTCTGACTGAAAAACAACTGAGGTAACTCTATCAATGATAAAACCAGTAGCAATATCCATCCGTAATCAAAAAGTGTGAAAATAGCATAGATAGATAAGATAATTACTATGCTGCCTTTTACATGTTTTTTTAGATAAAAGTGATGAAGACCAGCAATGAAAAACCAGTTTAAGGCAGCATATGTATCGGGGTCTTTAAGTTTGCTGCCTTCAATTTCATAATATTTGCGTCTTTGTTCTGGTGATAGGGCAGTAACCTCTTTTCTGAGGTTATCTTCTTCTTTTTCAAGTTCAGAAATATTCATAATTAAATTAACGGGTCCTTTATACGCTCAATACAATCAGGGTCAGAGCATTTCTTGATTCTACTCAAGCCCAGCTTTATCCCTTTAATTGTTCCGTAGCTACTTATTGCTTGGTGTGTATATTCAGAACAAGTTGGCTCAAAATTACACTCTGTATTAAAGTATCTTTTAGAGCCGCCATTAGACTGGTAGCCTCTAATGGCTTTGAGGATTAAGTTTTTTAACACTTTTATCGACCAAAAGTCACAATAACGGATTCCCTTGACCAAAATAACAAAAACCTTTTATTCTCTAATACTTGAAATACCAATTCCCAGCCGTCAGCAGCCTCTTTATTTAATGTAGACTCAAGTTTTTTGAGCGGCATCCCACTTGAACCCAACAATAGTGTTCCACAACCACCTTCTGCGACTTGGATTACTTTATATTCATTATATTTTGCCATGATGTATTTCTCTGTTTATTGTTATTAGATTCTATTTTCGAAAAATTGCGTCGTAATTGGAGTGAATACTCAGATGACCAACAATCCTTGTCTGTTTTTATATTATTGTTTATTCATTAAAAAAGAAAGAGTTAGATAATTCATTTAGTGAATTTTCAACACCACTTTTGACTGCTCCTGTCGAGTTTAGGGCTGCCAAGACAAGTGGCCGCCTTTGCTGCTGGTTATGCGTTTGGTGTATGGCAAGGTACTCTCATTGCTACATTCGCCGCCGCACTTGGATGCGCTATTACCTTTTATACGGCGCGATTTATTGCCCGGCCTTTAGTGTTAAAACGCTTTAGTGACAAAGTTGATATCTTTAACAATTTTTTGCAACAAGACACCTTTCAAAAAACCTTTATTATTCGCCTTCTCCCAGCCGGTAATAACTTTTTGTTAAATCTATGCTCAGGGGTTGGTGCTATCGATGCGAAGAAGTTTATCAGCGCATCGTATTTAGGCTTTTTTCCACAAATGGCGATATTCGCCTTGGCCGGAAGTGGTATTCAAATGATGTCTTACTGGCAAATAGGCGCAAGTGCGGTGTTAAGTGTTGTGGCTTGTTTACTAAGTTATCGTTTGTATCGCAGATATAAAACTGATTTACATCCAAATCAAAGTTAAGATAAAAATAAAACAAGAGGCAACTAGTTATTCAACCTCTTGCTTATTACTTAAATGTTAGACTAAGCTTGTTAGCATTTCATCAGAATAGCTTACTAATGGCTGATTATTTCGAATTTTAGCGACATAATCAGGGTTGGCAATAAAAGGTCTGCCAATTGCGATAAGATCAAACTTGTTACTATCTATTGCACTACTTGCGGTTTCTGCGCTGTAACTACCGACACCCACTAAAGTTTTATTGTAATTTGCTCTCACATAGCTTGAAGCACGACCACCTAAATAATCAAACTCCATACTATCGTCAAATATGCCAATATGTAGAAATGCCAAATTACGTTTTTCTAACTCTGGTAATAAATAATCAAACACGTCACGATCTCGACTATCACCAGCGATATTAAAATAAGCCCCAGGAGAAACTCTTAAAGCAGTTCTATCGTTACCAATTTGATCAATAATGGCATCAACTACCTGCAAAGCAAAACGCCCCATGTTTTCATTACTACCACCATAATCATCGGTACGGCGGTTGCTGTCATGATGCAAAAACTGATCAATAAGATAGCCATTAGCACCGTGAATCTCGACCCCATCAAAGCCAGCAGCAATCGCATTTTCAGCTGCTTGGGCATAATCAGATACTAATAAATGGATATCATCAAGAGTTACTGCTTTTGGTGTTTTATAAGTCAATTCTCGCATTCTTGGTACGCTACCTTCAACAGCAATGGCTGATGGTGCCATTACTTCGGCATTATCATCGCCATAAAAATAAGGATGAGCAACACGGCCAGTATGCCAAAGCTGTGCAAATATTTTGCCGCCACTGCTGTGCACTGCCGAAGTAACTCTTTTCCACCCTTCGATTTGTGGCTGACTAAATAATCCTGGAGTATTAGGGTAACCTTGACCGTCAGGACGAATAATCACAGCTTCAGAAATGATCAACCCCGCTTCAGCTCTACGGGCATAATATTTTGCCATTGCTTGAGTTGGCACTAATTCATCGTCGGCCATACATCGTGTTAATGGTGCCATTAATATACGGTTATTTAAATTAATTGTATTATTTAGGGCATAAGGCGTAAGTAAATTATCAGTCATTACGGTATCTCTTTATTGAATATGCGTTCAAGATAACCTTTCTTGAATAAACATTCAAGAATTATTTTTGAATGTTCGTTCAAAATTGGATACAATCAATAAATCCAGTGTAAATAGAATGAAAAATAATGCGCAATGCAGAATTTGATAAAGAAAAAGTACTAAGATCGGCAATGAATGCCTTTATGCATAAAGGTTATACTAAAACCAGTATGCAAGATCTTAAAACGGCTACCGGTTTACATCCAGGGTCTATTTACTGCGCTTTTGAAAATAAACGTGGTTTATTACTAGCGGCGCTTGAGCAATATCGTTTAGATAGAAAAGCCGAGTTTGAACAGTTTTTTTCAGGAACACAGCCAACACTGATTAATTTAAAAGCTTATCTTGATAATGTTGTGGCTGAATGCGTAAGTTGCGATAGCTCACAAGCTTGTTTGTTGACTAAAGCATTAAATGAGATAGCAGAGCAAGATGATGAAATTCAACAGATCATTAGTGATAATTTATCAATGCTACAGCAAGCATTAGCCGAAAAATTTGAACAAGCAATTTCAGAAAAAAATCTTAGCTCAGATAAAGATAGTGATCATTTGGCCCGTTACTTTTTAATGGGTATATACGGCTTAAGAACCTTTGCTCACACTCATCCTGAAGCGAAAGTGTTAGAGCAATTAGCAGAAAAACTTTTCCATGACATTTGCATCTAACCTGACTAAAAACAATAGAGCCAATTGGGCCATAAACAAAAAATACCTTGTTAAGGCCTTTAAAATCCACATCAATTAATCAAATATTTCTAAACGAGTTATAAACATTATGATCGAACGTATCGAAACCAAACAACGCATGAGCCGCATAGTAAAACATAATGGTACTATCTATTTATGTGGCCAAGTTTGTAAAGATGCCGAACAAGGCATTACTGAACAAACGCAAACCATGCTAGACAAAGTTGAAGCCCTATTAGAACAAGCAGGAAGCGATAAAGAGCACATGTTGTCTGCAACCATCTATGTTAAAACCATGACTGATTTTGCCGCTATGAATGAGGTCTGGGATAACTGGGTGCCAACGGGGTTTGCGCCAGCAAGAGCGTGTGTAGAAGCAAGTATGGCTCGCGATGCACTATTAGTTGAGATATCTGTAGTTGCAGCAGAAAAGTAATACCCTACTCTAGAAACAAGCCCTCCCTTTCCCCCATCCCTGGTTTGGGAGGATAAGCACCTCCATGTGCAAAAAAGGCCCTAACGGGCCTTTATTTGAAGCTACTGCATCAGCCAGTAGCTATATAAAAATGCGTAGCAGATTTATTTAAGCGTGGTTAAATACATTACTAAATTTTTGTAATCATTTAAGAAGTCTGCTCGGTCTAGTCCGCCAGCTTCGAGTTTGTATTTACCATTTACAATAATTGTAGGTACGCCAGTAATTGCGCCTTTACGAGTCATTTCATCTTGAAACTTCTTCATTTGTTTCGCTTTTGAATTAACACCAAAGCTAGACATTAATTTTTCAAATTTTTCGCCATCAGCGCCAACACCTTCAAATAATTTACGTAACTCAGCGGTAGACGCTAGTGGCTTACGTTGAACTTGAATTGCATCAAACAGTGCCGCAATTAACTGCTCTTCCTGTGGCATTTGCTGAGCAACAATCATCGCTTTAGTAATATTGAACTGTACTTCTGGGCTAGCCGCACGTAAAAAATCTACGTGATTTTTTTCAAAGCTAACGCCTTCAGGTAAAGACTTTTTAATATCTTTCATTAGTGGTTCAAAACGTAAACAGTGTGGACAGTAAAATGAAAAATACTCACGAACTTCTGGTTTTGCCGACACAGTATCATTTACTACAGTGTAATGTGTGCCTTCTTTATAATCGGCCGCTTGTGAACATGCTGACGCAAGTAGCGCCACAAAAATCAAACTGATAAACTTTTTCATTACTTACAAATTCCTTGCATATATTTTTATATTTATGGCTTGGTGATAGCTAAGTTTTAGTTACCTAAATTCAAACTTAAACTTGGCTCTCGTAAAATAGAGTGTTGCTCTTTTAACATTAAAATTTGCTGTTCCCAGTATCTCTCAGTATTAAACCAAGGGAAATTTCGTGGAAAAGCTGGATCTTGCCAACGCTTAGTTAACCATGCCATATAATTAATTAATCTCATTGAACGTAATGATTCTATCAGTGTTAGCTCATTATGTTCAAATGAAAAAAACTCTTCATAACCCATTAATAGTGTATCTAATTGTAACAGCCTTTCTTGTTTGTCGCCGGAAAGCATCATCCATAGGTCTTGTATGGCAGGACCAGTGCGGCAATCATCAAGATCAACAAAGTGTGGCCCTGCATCAGTCCACAATATATTGCCAGCATGACAATCGCCGTGTAAACGTATCTGTTTTGTTGGTTTATACTGATCTTTGGCAATATCAATCACCTGATCTAACACGGTAAAAAATGGTAGTTGTAAGCCTGAACTGACCATATTGCCATCTTTAATGATTTCTCGTGCTTGTATTAGGCTCTCTTCGGTAGAAATTTGTGGGCGACACTCAAACGGTTTCGTACTGGCAACCGCATGAATCCGACCTACAAAGCGACCCATCCATTCTAATTGGTCTAAATTATCTACTTCAAAAATTCGGCCGCCACGACAAGGAAATACTGCAAAGGTAAAACCTTGGTGAGTAAAGATACTTTGCCCATTCCGCACTAATGGTGCAACCATAGGCAACTCTGCAGCTTCAAGCTCTAAAGCAAAATCGTGCTCTTCTTGAATTTGCGCTAAGGTCCAACGGTTGGGCCGGTAGAACTTGGTAACATACTTTACCAAATCATCATCATGAAATTGGTAAACTCGGTTTTCGTAACTGTTTAGCGCCAGCAAACCACTAGCCACACTGAAACCTGCCGCTTCTAAGCCATCAATAATAGTTTCAGGCCGAAGGGATGCAAAGCTAAAATCTGCCAAGTTAGTGATACTCATCGTTTATTAAAGAATACGCTGCTTTGTTTAATGACTACATCATTATCAGCAGGCTCTACTTGATGAATAACAAAAGATATATCTGTCATATAATTTTCCAAATCAAATGGGTCAACCGCAATGCTGATAGTAATAGTATTCATTTGTGCAGCGTCAACAGTAACAATTTTATCACCTTGCCATTCGTGCTTGTCTAGGCCCTTAACATCTATTTTATAACTTGCTTGTTGTTGTGACTTGTTCAGAATTTTCAAGGTGTAAACATTTTCAATAAAGCCATCAATGTTTTCTCGAGCAAGCGCATTTCTATCTCGAATAATATCTAACTGCAGTGGCACACGAGTGGCAATATCATTAATGAAGAAACCAATCATTACAACTAAAACAGTGGCATACATAAACAATTTAGGACGAAGAATATGAACGGTTTTGCCTTTTAATACAGTTTCAGTGGTATAGCGTATAAGGCCTCTTTGGTACTTCATTTTATCCATCACGCCATCACAGGCATCAACGCAGGCACCACAGTTTATACACTCATATTGCAGGCCATTACGAATATCAATACCGGTAGGACATACTTCAACGCAAAGATTACAATCGATACAATCACCTAACCCTAACTCTTTAGGGTCGGCTTTACGACCTCTTGGTCCTCGGTTTTCACCACGGTTATAATCATATGAAACGGTTAAGGTATCTTGATCAAACATTGCTGACTGGAAACGTGCGTATGGGCACATATGCAAACACATAATTTCACGCATCCAACCTGCATTACCATAGGTACAAAAAGCAAAAAACAGGATCCAAAGAGTGATCGTAAACGTTGCATTAAAGGTGAAAAAGTCGATAGTTAACTGCTGCATAGGCGTAAAATAACCAATAAAGGTTATCGCGGTTAATAACGAAAATAGTAGCCAACAGGTATGTTTAAGTGCTTTGCGCCAGAACTTATTAAAACTCATCTGTTGTGAATCAAGTTTTTTACGTTTATTCGCTGCACCTTCAAGCTTTTCTTCAAACCAGATAAAGATAAAGGTCCACACGGTTTGTGGACATAAATAACCACACCAAACCCTACCCAGAAAGGTAGTAACAAAAAACAGTAAAAACGCACCTATAATACAAATCCAGGCGAGTAAGGTTAGATCTTGCGGCCAAAGGGTTAAGCCAAAAATGTTGAACCGTTGCTCACCAACATCAAATAAAATAGCTTGTTGACCGTTATATTGCAGCCAAGGAAGTGCGGCAAACATTGCTAAAAAGAAGATATTCATTTTACGACGAATGTTTTGGAAGAAGCCTTTCACTTTGCGAACATAAATTTGATCACGCGGCTTATATTGCTCAACACCACCAGATTTAGGGCGATGAACCTTAATGTTTTTAACTGGTATTGTTTGAGTTTGTACTTCTTTAGGCTTTTTATTGTCAACCATGGCCATTCCGAAATTAATACCAAATTGGTATAGGCATATTTTTATCGTTCAATTATAACAGGGCTATCCTGTAATGACGTGATTTAGATTAAGTTTTTTTAATTTTATAACATTTTGTAAAAATGGGTTATTATCACTGTTAACTACTTATTTCGATAAATTCGAGCGAACATGTTTAAAAATCTAATAATAATAATTGTTGCGGCGGCGGTGTATTTACACTTTTATCCGAATGAAGAGTTAAATGAATGGTATAGCGCCACAATAGAAGAAGCTCAAGAAAGCTTTTCTGAAATAGCTGACACCAAGGCCAAAGTTGCCCCTAGTAAGTTGATCTCAGTATTACATCAAGATTTTAAAAAGTTTTCAAAAGGCGAAGTGGCCTATGTGAAAAAAATTGCCGAAACACGGGATTCATTAAAAGCATTTCATAAAGAGTACTGCGTAGAGCCGAAAGACAACCCACGGTTACGCAGACAATATCAATTAAAAGTATGTGCAACTATCGATCAATATAGAATTCTTTAAGGTTTATAAAGCAATCGGCAGTATTAGCGGTTATTACCTAAATCTTTTAACACCTGAGCAAATTCATCAGCACTTGATGTTTGCTCCGCGTGTTCACCACCTACAACACACCAATTACCATTCACCATCACATCTGTTATCGGATTATTTTGGCTAGCAAACATCATGCTGTCTAAAATGAATTTATTTTGATTGGCAAATAGGCGTGTTTTACTCTCATCTAACACTAATAAATCCGCTTGTTTACCGATAGCAAGTTCACCAGTATTACTGCTAGTACTTAACGCGCCAGCTTTAGCAGTATGTTGCCATAAGTTTTGTCCTACTGAGCGAGTTTCACTGTTTGCTAGAATAGCGCGCTGTTGTTTAATTAAACGCTGTGCGTATTCAAGCAAACGAATTTCTTCAATGGCTGACACACTAATATGGCTGTCAGAGCCAATAGCAACTTGCCCGCCTTGCGCCATAAATTCGGTTGTAGGAAAAATACCATCGCCTAAATTAGCTTCTGTAGTAGGGCAAATACCAGCAATCGCTTTAGTTTTGATAATACCAGCAACTTCTTGTTCATCAATATGAGTCGCATGAATTAAACACCAATGCTGATCCAGTTCCATATTATCTAGCAACCATTGCACCGGTCGCTTGCCATAATGGGCTAAGCAATCCTGCACTTCTTTTTGTTGTTCACTAATGTGGACATGTACAGGGGCTTTTTCATCAAGGCTACGTACATGTTTAACTGCCGCAACTAATGATTCTTTATCAACCGCACGTAGTGAATGTGGGGCAATACCAACATTAGCGTTGTCATTATCTTTAGCCATCACAAAACAATCGCTAACCAATTGATTAAACTGCTCAATAGAATTAATGAAACGTTTCTGACCATCATTAGGCTCTAATGGACCAAAACCACTGAAGCGATACATTACTGGCAACATAGTAAGCCCTATACCAGTATCACCGGCAGCATTAAAAATCGCTTTTGCCATAGCAGCCAATTGCTGATGATTTGCACCGCATTTGTCATGATGTAAATAATGAAACTCTGCCACTCGGGTATAACCGGCTTTGAGCATTTCGATATAAAGTTGTTTGGCAATAATTTCAGCTTGTTCAGTCGAGATATTATCTAAAAACTGATACATAATTTTACGCCAAGTCCAAAAGCTATCATTGCTTTCGCTACCTTGCTCAGAAAATCCGGCAAAGCCTCGTTGAAATGCATGCGAATGACAATTAACCATACCAGGGATCACTGCCCCCTTTGCTAACTCAGCGTCTTTATCTTGGCCATCAGTTATGGCTTTGATCAAACCGTTATCGATATGTAAGGTTTTATTTTGCTGCCAACCTGAGGCTAATAAAATATTTTCAGCGAATAGTTTCATCATAATTTTGGTATCTTGGGATCTTAAAATATTGGGTTTATTTATTAACAGCGAATTTAACCATTGCTTCTACAAGCATTGCTAATTTAGGTTTTACTAAATCAACCTCTTGCTCATTGTAAGTTAGCGTGTCTTCATTTAAGTAAGTGCGTTGTGACAGCTCAAGTTGCAAGGTATGAATGTTACGTTCTAAATTCGAATATGCACGGGTAATATAACCACCTTTAAAGCGGCCATTGGTTACTTGGCTATAAGGCGAGTAATCAACCGCTTCAATAGCTTCAACTAACTCACTAGCGCAACTGACACCATTGTTCGTGCCAAAATTGAAATCGGGCAATTGCCCGTCAAAAAACCTTGGTACTACCGACGCAATAGAGTGCGCTTCCAACATTACCGCTTTACCAAATTGCTGCTGCATACTATCTAATGTTGATGCAATAGCCTGATGATAAGGTTGCCAATAAAGTTTCACTCGGCGTTCATTTTCAGCTTCATCAGGTAATTGCTCTGGCAAATATAATGGTTTTGATTCAAAACTTGTGGTTGGACAAAGTTCAGTAGTGTCACTACCTGGGTATAAATTTATACCGGTTGGATCTCTATTTAAGTCAATAACATAGCGGCTATATTTAGGCATTAAAATATATGCACCCAGCTCAACAGAAAAATCATACAACTTGTCCATGTACCAATCGGTATCTTGCACCGACAAACCGGTTTCGGTCATCTTTGCTTTGATATCATCAGGGATATCTTCACCATTATGCGGCATGCTTATTAATAGCGGGATCTTGCCTTCAATTAACGTAAAAGTAGTGTTGCTCATGAAATACCTTTTATTACTGGAGTTATTCAATGCACCATTAAGTCAGCATTGAACACAAGTTGTATATACAAATTATCAGGTGCAATTTAACATTTTGCGCTGTTGCTGGCAAAGTTATATTTGCATTATTACTTAAGTTTTGTTTTAATCTCACATCTTTCGAAACGAAACTTAGAAGTTTAAACTGAAACTTATGTCAAAAAGAAATACCCAACAACGCCGTCATAATATTCTCAGCCAGTTAACAAACACTGGCGAAGTAAGCGTTGATCAATTGGCAGCACAGTTTGAAACATCAGAAGTTACTATTCGTAAAGATTTATCAGCATTAGAGAAGAGTGGTTTGTTGTTACGCCGCTATGGCGGTGCAGTACCATTACCAAAAGAAATAACGTCATCTGAAAAAGTATCAAATCAAAAATTAGCCATTGCCATCGAAGCCGCTAAGCATGTCAGTGATCATAATCGTATTATTATCGATAGCGGCAGAACAACAGCAGCAATAATTCCTGAGCTTAAGCAGAAGAAAGGTTTAGTGGTAATGACTAACTCATTATCAATCGCTAACTCACTGAATGAATTAGAAAACGAACCTACCCTTTTGATGACCGGTGGCACTTGGGATGCAAGCTCAGAAGCATTTCAAGGAAAAGTAGCTGAATTGGTACTAAGATCATATGACTTTGATCAGTTATTTATTGGTGCCGATGGCATTGATACAGAGCGCGGCACCACAACCTTCAATGAGCTTATCGGCCTTTCACAAGTAATGAGTGAGGTCGCCCGTGAAGTGATTGTTGTAGTCGAATCAGAAAAAATTGGCCGTCGCATCCCAAATTTAGAATTGCCTTGGCAAAGCATAAACACGCTGATCACCGATGATGGCTTATCAGCAGATTTACAACACAAAATTCAGGCGCAAGGCATTAATGTCATTTGCGCTAAAAGTAATAAATAAAACATAATTTTAAGGTTTTAATATGTGTGGAATAGTTGGTGCAGTGGCACAACGTGATGTCGCAGACATCTTAGTAGAAGGCTTACGCCGTTTAGAATACCGTGGTTACGATTCAGCCGGTGTTGCAGTTATTGATGATAATAGCAACTTACACCGTGTGCGCCGTTTAGGTAAAGTGCAAGAATTAGCAAATGCATTAACCGACTCTCCTGTAAATGGTGGCACAGGCATTGCCCATACCCGCTGGGCTACTCATGGTGTACCAAGTGAAGCAAATGCACATCCACATGTGTCTGGCACAAACATTGCTGTTGTTCATAACGGCATTATTGAAAACCACCAAGAATTAAAAGAGCAGCTTACTGCGTTAGGTTATGTATTTGTTTCAGAAACTGACACTGAAGTTATTGGCCATTTAGTTCATCACGAATTAAAAACAGCGGATTCGTTACTGGCAGCAGTGCAATCGGCCAGCAAGCAATTTGAAGGTGCATACGGCACGGTAATAATGGATACCAATGACAAAGACCGAGTTGTTGTAGCGCGTTCAGGTAGTCCGTTAGTGATTGGTTACGGCTTAGGCGAAAACTTTTTAGCCTCAGATATGATGGCGTTATTACCTGTTACTCGTCGTTTTTCATTTTTAGAAGAAGGCGATGTCGCTGAAATTACTCGATTCAACGTAAACATCGTAGATAAAGACGGTAACAGCGTCGAGCGTGAAATAACTGAAGCATCGGTTAGCCATGACGCCGGCGACAAAGGCGAGTACCGCCACTTCATGCTTAAAGAAACGTATGAACAGCCAACAGCAATTCGTAATACTTTAGAAGGTCGCTTCACTGATGGCAAAATCAATAGCGATGCATTTGGCCCAAATGCGGATGAAATTTTTAAAGACATTGAACACGTGCAAATTATTGCCTGTGGTACGTCGTATCACTCAGGCATGGTTGCCCGTTATTGGTTAGAAGAACACGCCGGCGTATCGTGTAACATTGAAATTGCCAGTGAATTTAGATACCGCAAATCATTTGTTCCTAAAAACGCATTAATAGTAACCATCTCACAATCGGGTGAAACTGCCGACACACTAGCAGCATTACGTTTAGCCAAAGACCTTGGTTACCGCGCCAGCCTAAGCATTTGTAATGTACCTGGTTCATCACTGGTGCGTGAATCAGACTTGGCCTTTATGACCAAGGCAGGTGCTGAAATTGGTGTGGCTTCAACGAAAGCATTTACCACCCAGCTAGTTGGTTTAATGATGATGACTATCGCCATTGGCCAACACAAATGTATGGATGATGATGCGCAAAAAGCAATTATTACATCTCTAATGAGCTTACCTAATAAGCTTGAAGAAGTACTGACATTAGCTAGCAACATTGAAGATTTAGCTGAAGATTTTGCCGATAAACATCATTCATTATTTTTAGGTCGTGGCGATCAATACCCTATCGCGATGGAAGGGGCATTAAAGCTAAAAGAAATCTCATACATTCATGCCGAAGCCTATGCCGCTGGTGAATTAAAGCATGGCCCTTTAGCCCTGATAGATGCTGATATGCCGGTTATTGTAGTGGCGCCGCGTAATGATTTAATTGAAAAATTAAAATCAAACGTCGAAGAAGTTCGTGCCCGTGGCGGTTTAATGTATGTGTTTGCCGATATTGATGCAAAATTTGCAAGTGACGACACAATGAAAGTAATTAACGTGCCACATTGTGATGACGTTATTGCACCCATTGTCTACACCTTGCCATTACAATTATTGTCGTATTACGTCGCAATAATTAAAGGTACCGATGTTGATCAACCAAGGAACTTGGCAAAATCAGTTACGGTTGAATAAAAGCCATTAACGGTTAATTATTAGAAAGCCAAGCATATCGCTTGGCTTTTTGCCGTTTTTCGTCATGGAATTCAGTAATTAAAACTTATATGTATAAGCAATCGCCGGACCATGGGTTACAGTGTCATATTTAAAATAACCAACCTCTCCTGGCGTTCCGTCTTCATAATCAAGCCATGTTGATTTGTACTTCATGGTTAATTGGCCGTGTTCAGATATATTATATTGCACGCCAACTTCAACACTTGAGGTGAAATCAGTGCCTCCTTTACCGATGTCGCCTCTAACCATATAATTCCACTCATTATTGATAGGGGATACCCAACGCGCACCAATAAAGTAATCAACCCAATCTTCATCTACTCTATATTCTGAGCCACCAATAACAGGGGAAAGCTTAAATCAATATCATTATCCCACCAACGAAATCCTATTAAATACTCTAAAGAAGCCTCTCCAAGCTGTTGAAGATAGACAATCTCAGCTTGCAACTCTCCTTGCCTTACCTTTGCATCAACAACACCACCTCTTTCTGATGATTTATCGCCACGTAAATCCATAAAAGCATAATTTATTGCTGCTCCCCAACCTGAAGTGTGGATAGCTTTTACATTTATCATTGCTCCTAAATGTAAATTTTTTAATATCTTATCAAAATCAACGGTAATATCGGCTTCTTTACCCCGCCCTACAGCGGTTTTACCCGAAATGGTTGTTGCCTGAGCATAAGGCTCAACATAAATGGTCCATTCATCTTCTTGCGCTTGTAACGATTGGCTCACAGAAACAAGTACTAATGAAAAGATGAAATAAGTAACCTTTAGGATGTGTCTCATATTGTTAAACTCCAAATATCAGGCTTTCGCATGGTGTTTGTTCATTCGAGACTGCTCAAACCAATACCCTAAGGTGTACACACATATGGTGACATCTGTAATGGCAAAAGGAACAAACACTTCATTTAAATAAGCGGTTTCAGGGTTTAAAAAATTACTAAAATAGAGGTAAACCATGAATAATTTTTCCAAAAAGGAATACAAAACGATCGATTGGCGCCATTCAGGTTTAAATGCGGATGCCGCAATAAAGAACCCCATTAAGCCAACCATGATCCCCCAATGCCTTATGATAAAAACATATTGTGAATCGAAATCTAGACCATTCATATCTTTTAGCGCTGCTGCGGGATCGAAAGCATAAATTGCGGCGTACATGGTGACTAAGCCACCAATCAGCAAAAAGGGTTTCAGAAATTTTGTAAAAATCATATTTACTCCTATCAGAGTTTTGTAAACAATGTTGTTGATGAAATTTCAATGCGCGGGGTAAGTAAAACTAAAAACGACTTACCAATCGATTAAATATTTTGCCTAATAATTTTTCGCCCACGATTGCTTGTAATGCATTTAAAATTTTGGCATCTAAGGTTGAGCGATAACTTAATTTAGGATTTTTTGAAAAGCCGGCCCTGAGCATGGTTTTGACCGTTGAGCGAGTATCCGAGCCTTTACGGTAGGCATCATATAAAAAGTCATGTGATTGTTGTGTTGCATCGGAATAAGCATCGAGTTTATTAGTAGACTTCATGTCAGCTAATTGAAGTCCGTCAAATTCTGTTAGTACACAACCAGGCTCAATAGTGACCACTTTAATATTAAAAGTATTAAGCTCTTGAGCTAATCCTTTCACCATGCCATTTAAAGCATGCTTACTGGCTGAATACCAAGAATTCATGCCGGTTGAAACACGACCAGCTATTGAAGTGGTAAAAATAATGCGCCCCTCATTTCTCTCCCTCATGTGAGGCAGAACTGCTCTTGTGACAATTGCGGCACCATACACGTTAGTTTGAAATTGCTCATGCACTTTAGCTATAGGGGTTTCTTCTACCGGCCCGGCAATAGCATAGCCAGCGTTAGAGTAAACAACATCGATATAACCTGCATCAGCTATAATTTGCGCTATAACGTCATTCACTTGTACTTCATTAGTAATATCCATTTTAAAAATTTGAGCGCCTAATTGCTTTAACTCTTCTAATTTTTCAATGCGACGGGCGGCACAATATACATTGTGCCCCTTTACAACGAGTGCTTTAACTAAGTCTTTGCCCATGCCAGAAGAAGCGCCAATTACAACAATATTCTTTTTCATGTGTCTCTCTTTTTCTCTGATTGATTTGCTAGAAACATCTGCTATTAATGTGCATTTGCTCTTTGTGCATTTTTCATTAACTGCATACGAGGGTCGTAGCCTTCAGGTACCGGGATCACATTGTTATTCTTGGCATATTCTTCATAAGCCTTCACCATCATGTTGACTTTTTCTGGCATTTGCTCGGCCAAATTATTCACTTCGCCAGGGTCTTTAACAATGTCGTACAGTCTCCACTGACCATCACCTTTTGGCGGCAAGTTTCTTACCAGCTTGAGGTTTTCATTAAATAATGCGCTACTACCTGCCAACTCATAACCAACCATACTTTCTGGTTGATGAACTACCTGACTTTCACCGCTAAATAACGGCATCATGCTCTTTCCTGTTGGTTTGATAATGTTGGTTTTGTCAGCATAGGCTTCATCAACATTTGTACCTGAAATCTCTAATAAGGTCGGTAGAATGTCACTAACATAAGCAAATTTATTGGTTAATTGGCCTGCTTTTATTTTAGCTGGGTAGTGAATGATAAATGGTGAACGAACCCCTCCTTCTGAAGAGTATGTTTTCCAGTAACTTGTTGGCGTGTTGCTCACAGAAGCCCAACCTGGTCCATATGCAGAGAACGAGTCTTTCTGGCCTAACTCTGTTAAACCCTCACTCAAATCTGATGGATAAGTGTATGAATAATTACCTCTATACCAAGGTTCATAAGGCGGGATATTTTGTAGTTCAGTGGCATCTGCACCGTTATCTGACATGAAAATGATAACCGTATTATCAGCTTCACCAATGCTTTTTAAATAAGCCATTAAGCGACCAATATTAACGTCCATATTATCGACCATTCCTGCATATACCTGCATACGGCGTGCGTGAAATGCTTGCTCTTCTTCAGAATAGCTTTGCCATTTAGAAGTCTTATATAATGTGCTATCTGAAAAATCGTCTTTAAGTTCTGCGCTTTTATCTATGATGCCAAGTTTCTTCTGCTTAGCTAAACGAATATCTCGTTGTTGATCCCAGCCTTTGTCATAAGTCCCGTTATATTTTTCAACATATTCCAGGGGCGCTTGGTGTGGACTGTGCACAGCCTGATAAGCAACATAGCTGAAAAAGGGTTTGCCTGAGTTTCGATTAGACTCAATGTAGCTGATCATTTTGTCAGTATAAAAATCGGTTGAGAAATAATCTTCTTTAGGCAATGTAGTCGGCTTACCATCTTCTAGGTAATGAACTTTTTGATACATTGGTCCATAAGACTGATCAACCCAATTATCAGCACCACTTTCAAGTAAAACAAATGAACGTTCAAACCCTCTATTAGATGGTTTGTTTTCTTGATTTTTACCTAGGTGCCACTTACCAACCATATATGAATTGTAACCTTGGCCTTTTAAAGCACTCGCAACGGTAACAACCTCTTTATTTAACTGTCCTTCATAGCCTTTTTTGCCAAATTGGTTGTCTGCTTGAATTTCTAACATGTTGCCTAAACCGGCAAGATGATTATCAACACCGGTCATAAGCATGGTGCGAGTAGGTGAACAAGCAGCCCCAACATGAAAGTTTGTCATCATTAAGCCATTATTGGCTAAATGTTCTAAATTAGGGGTGTCTATCTCACTACCATAAGGACTGATATCGCTATAACCTAGGTCATCCGCTAATATAAGTATGATATTGGGTTGAGTGCTCTGAAGGTTTTCTGTCTGTTGAGTTGCCTGATTATTACCACATCCACTTAAAGCAGCTATTGCTGAAAGTGAGATTACAAGTAACTTAAGTTTATTCGAAATTTTCATCAATTAAATACCTTAAACAAAATGAATTACATTGTTTCTTTATTAACATTGATGAGATTTTAATCAACAGGCACTATTCCTTCAAATGATGTATATTTATACCAACCATAACCAGAAGGAATACGAAAACGTATTCAAAAACAAAAATGAACAAATTAGAGCAAAGATTAAATAGAGTAGATCTTAACCTTCTAGTCGCATTAAACGTTATATTCAAAGAACTGAATATCACCAAAGCTGCTGAAGCACTTTTTGTTACTCAACCGGCTATGAGTAAAATACTGAAAAAGTTAAGACTATTATTTGATGATCCTTTATTTTACCGAACAAGTGCAGGCATGAGGCCAACGGCAAAAGCAATAGAGATACGAGAAAACCTGCCAAACATTCTTACTCAAATTGACAGTTTACTAACAACAAGAAAATTTAATCCTGACACCTGTAGCCGAACATTTTCTATTTCAATACCGTCTGTACTTTGCCATTCAGTACTATTACCCTTTATAGAAAAGTTAAGGTCGATTGCTCCCAACATTAAAATTACAGATTGTCCAAGTGAAGCTGAACCATTAGGTTCATTAGAGCGTGGAAAGTATGACTTTGCTATCCATGTTGTAAAACCCCAAAACAGTTCAATTAACTACACCATGCTAGGCAAAATTAAACCTCACGTTTATGCTAGAAAAGCCCATCCTCTTGCTAATTTACCAGCGGCAAATAAATTAGCAGATTTGGCCAAGTATCAGTTTATTGACTACCAAGTCGGTATTAGCGACAGTAAAAGTTTTGAATACCCTACCGAAAAACTTGAACGAATATTAAAATTTAAACCTTCAGTTAGTTATAGAAGTAGCCATCTAAGTTTAATAACAGAAATACTCTCTCAAGATGATTATCTATTTATTTCGCCCAGTTTTATGGGAATTGACTCAAATTTCACTAATAAATTTGTCTCTGTTTTTGAGTTAAATATACCGCCAGAACATCTTTATGAATTGCTATTATTAGAAGGACCACATGTTGCGCATGGAGCGGCAGAACAATGGATAAAGCAAGAATTAATTAACACAATAAAGACTAATAGCACAATCGGGTCTTTGAATGTTTAAACCCACAATAAATAAATTTAAACTTGCTCATAGTCGTCATATTTATTAAGGTAGATTAACTTTGTAAGCGCTTACATTATAATCATAAGGTCAAATATGCCAGCTTTAATTAAATCAATTCTTACATTTGCGATATCTCTGAGTGTATTTTCTTGTTCTGATAATAAGGTTACTCAAGGGCAAGATACGCCTGCGGTGAAAGAGCTGACTCGTGTTGAATCTGTAGAACAAAATGTTGACCAAATGCTCGCCAAGCTTACACTCGAAGAGAAAATATCTTTGGTCCATGCCAGTGGTAAGTTTCATATAAATGCGATTGACCGTGTGGGTATCCCTGAAATGTGGCTGTCAGATGGACCGCATGGTGTTCGTCACCAAATACAACGTGACAGCTGGAGTTCAGCTGGTTGGACAGATGATCACGCTACTTATTTACCACATTTAACGTCAGTGGCGGCAAGTTGGGATCCTGAAATAGCCATTTTACATGGCCAAGTTCTGGGTGCTGAAGCTCGTGAACGCAAAAAAGACTTTATTTTAGGGCCAGGCATTAACCTTGCTCGTTTACCATTGTACGGTCGAAATTTTGAATACATGGGTGAAGACCCAATTTTGGCAGCAAAGTTAGTGGTTCCACAAATTAAAGCGATTCAACAAAATGATGTGGCCGCTACCGTTAAGCATTACGCTCTGAACACTCAAGAGTTAAACCGAACCGGTGTAAACGCAAAACCAGATGAACGAACATTAAGAGAAGTGTACTTGCCAGCATTTGAAGCGGCAGTAAAAGAGGCCAATGTATTAGGCATGATGGGCTCGTACAATGAATACTATGGTACTAATGCGAATCAAAGCAAGCATTTAGTTATGGATATTCTTAAAGGCGAATGGGGCTATCAAGGAGTGCTACTCACCGACTGGAATGTTGATATTAATACTCATGATGCGGCAATGTACGGCTTAGATCTTGAGATGGGTACAGATGTTCCAAGCTACGATGAGTACTTTCTTGCTCAGCCATTATTGAAAGAAATTAAAGCGGGTAATATCCCAGTTTCCGTTTTAGACGATAAAGTCCGTCGCATTTTACGGGTGCAATATTCTATTGGTATGTACGATGAAAATCGCTTACCTGGAGCAAGAAATACTAAAGAGCATCAATTAGCTGCAAGAAAAATTGCTACTGACGGTGTCGTACTGTTAAAGAATGAAGCAGTAGGCAATGAAAATGTATTGCCTCTTGCTAAAAGTAGCATCAAAAATATACTTGTACTTGGCCCAAATGCTGATAAAAAACATGGTACTGGTGGTGGCTCTTCTGAAGTTAAGTCCCTATACGAAGTAACACCGTTAGCAGGATTAAAAGCCCAGCTTGGTGAAGACGTAAATATTACAGTTATGCGTGCTCGTAGCAGTACCCTCGCGCCAATAGCTAGCGATTATGTTGCTTCTCGCCATTGGACTGGAACGCCAGCGTGGAATATTTCGTATTTTAAAGATAAGCAACGAAGTGAGATCATAAATGAATCTTGGATTGTAGACTCGCAATTTAAATCTCAAAATAGTGAAAGCAATGATCACATAACAATGAAAGCCAACATTAAACCGCTGAAAAGTGGCTCTCATACCCTAAATGTATCTGCCGTAGGAGATTTTACGTTAACAGTTGATGGCACAGATATCCTGACTTATTCAAATGCTGATGGCACACTTCTTAGTCATGATATTGATCTAAATGCAGAACAAAACTATGCATTTGAAATTAATTATGACGGTAATACTTCATTCACTTTAGGTTGGAATGCTCCCGGAAACTTGTTAACCGATGAAGCTGAATACCTTGCTGCAGCAAAAGCTGCTGATGCGGTTATTTATTTTGGCGGATTAAGTCATGGTGATGATCGTGAATCTATAGATCGTCCTGATATGAAATTACCAAACAACCAAGATGAGATCATCAGTAAGCTATTAAACGCAAATGAAAAAACAGTTGTGTTTTTGGTTGCCGGCTCTGCTGTTGAAATGCCATGGGCCGAGCAAGCAAATGCCATTGTTTGGGGATGGTATGGCGGTATGGAAGCGGGTCACGCATTCTCAGACATTATCTTTGGTGACATTAATCCAAGTGGTAAAATGCCAATCACGCTACCTGAAAAATTAGCGCATACTGCCCCTATAGCACTTAATGACTATAACGCTGAAGAATCACTTTATACGGAAGGCGTATTTATTGGCTACCGCTGGTTTGAACAACAAAACATTAAACCAACTTTTGCATTTGGTCATGGTTTGTCTTATACCGATTTTCAGGTGAGCAATATAAAGCTTTCGACTAAATCCTTAAATTCAGGTGAATCGTTAACGGTTACCGCACAAGTAAAAAATACTGGTAAGGTTGCCGGCGCTGAAGTGGTACAGCTGTATTTACATGATAAACAGGCAAGCGTTGAACGCCCGACTAAAGAGCTAAAAGGTTTTGATAAAGTATTCCTACAACCTGGTGAAACTAAACAGGTAACAATGATGCTAACTCAACGAGATTTGTCATTTTGGGATATCAATACTAATGATTGGTTAGCAGAGCAGGGAGAGTTTGAAGTAATGCTAGGCAATTCTTTAGAAAATATTACCTTAAGAGATACATTTAACTATTCGGCCAAATAGATTTAAATTAATACTAGTTAATAAAGCGAATACATCATGAAAACCATGTTTCAAATAGTTAGTATAATTATCATAATTTGCGCTTCAGATTATGTCGCTGCCAACCAGTCGTCAGAAATAAAGCTATCCAGAAGTGAATATCAAACTAAACTGCATGGCTTTTGGTTAGGACAAAATATAGCAAATTGGACTGGTTTAATCACCGAAATGGATAAGGTCGGCACGCCTGAAACTATGCCATTTTATACTGACAAAGATTGGGGCAGCAAAGACTTAAAAGCAATGTGGGGAGAATATGTACCACATAGTGATACCATAGATTTCTATTTTGAACAGCAAAACACACCATGGGGTGCAGACGATGATACTGACATTGAATACATGTATCTTTATCTGCACGAGTTACATCAAACAAGTAAATTAACAGCCATACAAATACAAGCTGGTTGGTTAAAGCATATATACTCTGAGCAAGATGCCCCTCTATTTAAAAAATTTCCAGAGTCAAAGCCCCAAAAAGAAAACTTCTTGTGGGAATCAAACCAACAAGCACGTATTTTAATGGCGCAGGGTATGCTACCACCTGCGACAAGTGAGCCAAAAAACAATACTAAATATATGATGATTGATGCACAGCTTACTACCGAAATTTTCGGATTACTTGCTCCAATCCGTGCAGATGTAGCGTTAAATATTGCCCATTTACCTATACGCGTATCAGCAAAAAATGAAGCCGAGTGGATCTCCGAGTTTTATATAGTGATGCATTCTTTAGCGTCAAAAGTTGATAGCAATTTATCTATACAACAGCAAACCCAATGGCTAGCAAAACAAGCAAGAGCGCAATTACCAAACCACAGCTATCCCGCTAAAATGTATGATTTTGTTTGGCATTCTTATCAACAAAATAAAGATAAAAATAACTGGGAGAAAACCCGGGACGAGGTTTATCAAAAGTATCAAATAGAACACTCTGACGGCTATGAGTATAAAGACCCATTTGAAGCAGGAATAAACTTTTCAGCTAGCTTAGTCAGCTTGTTTTATGGCCAAGGTGACATCAAGCGCACCATACAAATTGGCAGTTTAACGGGTTGGGATTCTGATAACCCAACCGCAACTTGGGGTGGTTTATTAGGCTTTATGATTGGTTATCAAGGCGTGGTAGATGCGTTTAATCAACAGAATTTGTCCGATACTTATTGGATCCATCGAACACGTCGTAACTTCCCTGATAGAACTATAAATCAACTTGGCGAAGACACTTTGTCTGCATTAGCTAAAAGAAGCATATCAGTGATAGATCGTATCGTGATTGAGCAAATGTCGGGCACCATAGACAGTGAAAATGATCAATGGGTTATCCCGCTGAAATAATGGTAAAAGATCAGGCAAAAGGTTGATCAAATGAATTTTTCACATCATTTTAATGGCATTGCAACTCAATAACACCACGGCCACTAAACAAGTGGTTGTGGTGTTATTGGTACTACGCTCTAGCATTCACTAAAGTCACTGCCGGTTATTGGTTTTTCTGGGTTCGTTGGTGTTACCGAGTCATTTGGTGTGTAGTAAAAGGTATAGCACTTGGTAGAGTTGAGGTTGTAG
Organism: Thalassotalea psychrophila; assembly: GCF_031583595.1. Taxonomy (NCBI): domain Bacteria; kingdom Pseudomonadati; phylum Pseudomonadota; class Gammaproteobacteria; order Alteromonadales; family Colwelliaceae; genus Thalassotalea; species Thalassotalea psychrophila. The sequence goes on along the minus strand of NZ_CP134145.1, from coordinate 96,130 downwards.
CCTTGTGGGTAAATAACAAATCCACGCCCTCTAGAAGCGTTGTCAGCAAATCCTCTATTACGAAACCAGCCACTATTACGATGGCGTACACAAAAATCTAGTTCTTCAGCATCACAATCATTTGTGCCTACTTGACCAACCTTACTGACATCAACTAAATGAACGAAAGTATTATTCCAACGACCATCAGCATAGCCGCCACGAATGCGAATTCGTTGGCCACTTTTTAGGGTAAAACGGCTTTTATTGGCGTTTAAATTTTCTGGATGCAAGGTTAATTGCACGGTAACCAAGTCTCGAGCTGCAGCCACACTAGCTATTTGTGCTTTCATTACTGCCTGATCAGCAGATTTAGTTAAATCAATAAACTTAGGCGCGGCAACGGCTGCAAGTACGGCCAAAATAACAATAACGATAATCATTTCGATTAAAGTAAAGCCTGAAGATAGGCTTTTAGTCGTTCGATAAGAACATAAATTATGGGGAGTGAAGCGAGCTTTATGCATCTAAAATTAGCCGAATATTATTATTTATATTTGATGTTATATAACTTAGCACGTTAATAACTAAAATATATCAAAAACCAAATCAATAGGCACGCTGTTCAGTTAATTAAAAAAAATTATAAACCTGCCCATCTACCCGTTTTGATACACCGTAACGAATACGTTAATCGGCAACATTAATTACTAATTTTCCAGTATTTCTGCCGGAAAACAATCTAGGTAATGCCGCTTGAGCATTTCCTAAGCCATCAACTGTGGTATTTCGATATTGTAATTTACCGTCAAGCAACCACTGCTCCATGGTTGGTAAAATAGTGTCCATTTGCTCTAAGTAATCGAGTATTAAAAAGCCTTCCATGCGTAAACGTTTTGTCGCCAGCATAAAGCTATTTTTCAAGCCATAAACTTTGTCTTTCTCTTCTAATGTTTGATATTGAGAAATGCTGCCCGAAATAACGACAACGCCGTTCATTGCCATATTTTCTAGCGCGGCATCAAGCATTTCACCGCCAACGTTATCAAAGAACACATCTATTCCATTTGGAAATTGTGCTTTCATGGCAGCAGATAAATATTGCTCGCTGCGATAATCAATAGCCCCGTCCATATTAAATTGCGAGCATAGTAGTTCACACTTTTGTGCCCCTCCAGCAATGCCTACGGTATAACAACCGGTAGCTTTAGCAATTTGACTTGCCGCTAGTCCTGTTGCACCTGCGGCACCTGAGACAAGCACTTTACTGTCTGGTTTGATATTACCAATATGATGCATGCCAACAAATGCGGTCCAACCGGTTAAACCCAATGCTGACACGTAAGCTTCAAGGGGAATTTGCGGATGAGGTTTAAACTTAATTGCGCCATTTTGCGCAGTTAATTGCTTAGCAGGTACTACGGCATATTGTTGCCAGCCCAGCATTGCAAAAACATGATCACCAACTTTAAAGTTATCATCTTTTGACTCCTCTACCCTGCCAACTACCAGGCCACGCATAACGTCGCCAATTTGCAGTTGTGGTAAATAATCTTTTTCTTCACTAAGCCATAAACGGTTAGAGGGATCTAAACTTAACAATAAGGTTTTAATTAATACTTCGCCGTCATTTAAATCTGGCTGTGGTATTTCAACAAGTGACAATTCATTACCGGTTAAATCACCCTTTGCATACTCATTAATTATCCACGCTTGCTGATGTCGCATTTAAAGTTCCACTACCAATATAAGAATAAGGAGAAAAGTTTAGCATTGTTCGTTATTTGTTTGGTGTTCTTCTCTATTCAATTTCAATCAAATACTTATCAATCTGTTTTTTAGATTACAAACATCAATTTATATCATTTTAATTAATTACGCTGTTGTCGCATACTTACTCCATCGAATTAGCAGACGCCATTAATTGGTTGTCACAATCAATATTAAAATTTACCGGAGCATCTATGTTAGATATTAAAACAGGCCAATCAATCCCAAGCGTTACATTTCCAACTCGCGTTAATAACGAATGGAAAAACATAACAACAGATGAATTATTTAAAGGTAAAACCGTTGTTGTGTTTTCATTACCAGGTGCATTTACACCTACTTGCTCATCTACACATTTACCGCGTTATAACGAATTGGCTAAAACGTTTAAAGAAAACGGCGTTGACGACATAGTTTGTTTATCAGTAAACGATACCTTTGTTATGAACGCATGGGCTGTAGATCAAGAAAGCGCTAACGTAACGTTAATTCCTGATGGTAATGGTGAGTTCACTGATGGCATGGGCATGTTAGTGGATAAGTCAGACATAGGTTTTGGCAAGCGCAGCTGGAGATACTCTATGCTAGTTAAAGATGGCGTTGTTGAAAAAATGTTTATCGAACCTAACGTTCCAGGCGACCCGTTTGAAGTTTCAGATGCCGATACCATGCTTGATTACATCAACCCGAATGCTAAAAAACCACAAGCAGTAAGTATCTTCACAAAACCTGGTTGTCAGTTTTGTTCAAAAGCAAAACAGTTGTTAACCGACAACGGCTACAGCTTTGAAGAAATCGAATTAGGCAAAGACGCAAGCTTAACCTCATTAAAAGCAATTACCGGTAATGACACAGTGCCACAGGTATTTATTGACAATAACCATATTGGCAGCAGCGAAGGCCTTGCTGCTTATTTAAAAGCTTAGTTTATGTAAGTATCTGCCAAACAAATTGTGCTCGCGCACTTTGAAAAAGCGGTAAGACTCTTCCTTTCTTATTGCAACTTTCAGCCCCTTTTAGAATTCTAATAGGGGCTTTTTTTGGCCAGGGATGGCCTATATGACAAAAAGCACTAATACAAGGATGTATGTAGTTAGAATAACGCAGGAGCAGTTATCGAGGAGCAATTTTTTGTTTTACTTCATTAAACAGTATTAAAACTAACGAAAATCATGACTATTTAATGCTACTATTTACATATTAACCATCAATTCAAAGCACTATGGACAATCAACCTTACAACCCTTTACATGGGGTTACCTTGCAAAAAATCGTCACAGATCTTGAACAGCATTTTGGTTTTGCTGAGCTTGGGAAGTTAATCAAAATAAAATGTTTCACTACTGATCCAAGCATTAAGTCGAGTTTGAAATTTTTACGTAAAACGCCTTGGGCGCGCGAAAAAGTTGAGCAACTTTATATTAAAAACAAACATCAGTTGGAGTAAAAATGAGTGAAGCTAAGTGTTACCAAGGCAGTTGCTTATGCGGGCAAGTACGTTATCAAGTAAGTGAACCATTAAAGATGTTTCAATACTGCCATTGTTCCCGTTGCCGCAAGGTTACCGGCAGTGGCTTTGCACCAAATATTTTTGTACCTTTAACGCAGTTTACTTGGCTCAGTGGAGAAGACTCACTTGGCCGCTATACCGTACCGGATGCAAAATACTTTGCCACCAGTTTTTGTAAAAACTGTGGTTCAACTATGCCTTGGCTTACGCAAACAGAACAACTCTATGTTCTGCCGGTTGGTACCTTAGATGATGAGATTGAGCTAAAACCTACACAAAATATTTTTTGCGCTGAAACACCTAATTGGCATACAAGCTTTGAGCAACTACCAAAGTTTGAACAAGGCCCGAAATAACCTTTCTTGCATCTATCAACCGATACATAATCGTGCTCATTTACTGAGATTTCTTATCAAAATGAGCACATCTCCTCACTCTCCCTATCTAGCGTACATCGGCTTTAAATCAACTGTAGTATTTTTGAGCCAGATCAAATTGTAGTTTTCTATACACGCTAATCTAGCAACCTTAACTCGTGATTAACTGCACTTGCTCAGCACTCATCATCCGAGATCTATTAACAAAATAAGGAAAACGGCAATGATTGTTGAGAAACTAAAAGTCTCATTAATAGCGAAGCAAAATGAATTAAGTAAGCGCTTAGCGGATATTGAAAATGATGAAGGTGTTGATGAAATCCATCAACAAACGTTGCAAGAGCTACAAAGAATCAAACAAACACTGGCAATGCTACAAACAGAACAATACGGCATTTGTATTGAGTGTGGCAAACTAATTTCCAATGAACGTTTAGAAGCTTTGCCATATAGCAAACACTGCTTTGTGTGCAGTGAAAATTTAGAAATTAAGTACTAACATAAAAAATCAGGAAGATATAATGAACATACATAAACACGATTTACATCATGAATTTCCAGAATTTAAAGATGAGATCCGCAGCTTAAAAATGAATGACAATCATTTTGCGAAAGTTTTTAAAAAATATCACGAACTTGATCATGAAGTTATTCGCATTGAAGAAGGTGTAGAAAACACTTCAGATACATATTTAGATGAACTTAAAATGAACCGTCTTAATCATAAAGATGAATTATTTTTGATGTTAAAAAAGCATCAAGCTAAACAAGCACAATCTATTTAATTAGCTGCACTAGAGTTTTATATAAAGTTTGATCAAATGCGCTTTCTGCGCATTTTTTATGTATTGATTTTAACTGGTTTTTTCTGCATTGAATACGCTAAATACACACTTAAGCCGATCAGTGCGCCGCCAATTGATAAGCGCATATAATCGGCACTTTCGGCAAAGAATGTAATGGCAAAAATCACCGCTAATGGTACATAACCGTTATTCATTACCGCCAAGGTAGGGGTATTTACCTGCTTGCTTCCTTTATTCCAAAAATAGAAACACAAACCTGAAGATATTACGCCAAGATAAATAAGAGCCCACCACTGCTTAGCTGCAATATTTACCTGACTTAAATCAACATTGATCACAGTATAAGTACTGGCCAACAATGCTGCGCCAATATACATCCAAAGCATGTTCTCACTATCGGGCTGATCTTTAGCTACATGCTTATAACTTACCTGGCCAATGGCAAAAGCAATATTAGCAAGTTGTAGTAATAAAAAACCGGTAATAAATTCAGCTTGTTGTGGAGATTTAAATACAATAACGCTAGCACCAACAATTGAGATCAACACTGGTAATAAATGTTTCATATTAAAGTATTTATTAATAACAGCATTAACTAACAACACATACATAGGCGTAAATATGGTAAATACTGCCACTAGATAACCAGGAAGGTATTGATAAGATTGAATATAAGCGAGATACATTACGCCAAATTGCAAAGCCCCTAATAGCATCAATTTACTATTAGGCTTAAATGATTTCAAAAACAGCAAACATGGTAGAAAACTTACAACACATAACAGTAAGCGAATACTAGCGACTACTTCCGGTTGAATACCTGTTAATTGTCCTTTAATTAAACCAAAAGAGAAGGCCCAAACTATCGACACTACAACTAAATAAATCATCAAACTCCCAGTGAAATCATTCGCTTATATCCGGATATATATAACTAATCATCGGACTTGTTAAAAAATTGTAAGACTACGTTGTGTTTTCTGCTATTGTAAAACAGTAGTGATCGTAACAACAACACTATTTTCAGGCTGATAAACATGGTTAAATACCTGTCTATCAATAATAATAAAAACTAATTCAAGAATTTTGTATGCCAACTCAAACAGAAATCAATAGTGAAATTGACGAGCAATTACAATTACTTGCCGGCGATATTTTTATTCAACTTGAAGATAGGTTCAATCAACTTGCGGCTAAAATAAGCGAACACGCAGAAACTGATAAACAACAAGCGTTAAAAGATCAAAAATTAGCACTGAATAAAAAAAATAGTGCTGTTCATGAAAAGTTGAGCCAATCTAAGCATGACTCTGTAAACCTTAAATTTAGTGAAATAGAACAGTTAAAAAAGAAACTACTTACCTACGAAACCAAATACAGCGCTTTGAAAGAACGCGCCGTACAAATTGAAACTCATCTAAAAATCAAATTGAGAGACGAGCAAGACTCTTTAGAAGATTTACGCTTAACTAAAGAAAATCGCGAATTACTACAAAGCCAATTAGAACCTCTTAATAAACAAGTAACAGGCTTGGCCAAAGATAAAGAAAAGCTTTTAAAAGATGTTGAAAAACTCGATAAGAAATATCAGCAACTTAAACAATCTTCTGAACATGATATTGCTGAACTAAAAGCAACGTTTAGTGATGATCAAAAGAATCAGCAAAAATTAAAAAGTGACTATGAGCAGCTAAGCGAATCAAATGAAACTCTACAAGCCAAGTTTGCAGAGGTTGAAACAGCTAAAATAAATGCTGAACAGCTGACCGCTTCATTAAAAAAAGAACATAAGACAGCCACTGCTGCATTAGTAAAGTCTCACAATGAACGTTTAAAAGTTTATGAGCAAGCTTCAGGTTCAAGCACAGACGCGTTAAAAACACTAGAAACGCAATTAGATAAATCGCAGCAGACAAACACTAGTTTAAATGATGAGATAAACGATTTAAAAAGTCAGATAAAAAACTTAAACCTAGAAAGTAAAACCCTTTCAGTTGAAAGAAAAAATTTAGTTAAAGCTCATAGCCAAGAAGTCATTAAACTGGAAAAACAGCATAGAGCAGCAACTACTGAACAAGATAAAGAACTTAAGAACAAACAAAAAGACTTAGATAAACAACAACTCGCTCTAGATAAGTTGGCAACAAAAGAACAAAACCAAAGTACTAAAATTAGTGAACAAACACGACAATTAAAAACTCTTAATACTGATATTAGTGAGTTGAATATTAAGCTAGATTGTATCAATGAAGCTCATAAAAAAGCATTAGATAAACAGCAACAAAAATTTGACGCACAATTTGCAATACTGACAAAAGATAAAGATGGTGTCGGTGAAGCAATAACTGAGTTTGAACAAAAACTGAGTGGTGCCAATGCTGACAAGCAAAGTTTAGAACAGCAAATTACTGATCTTAAATCGGCACACCAAGCTGGATTAGACAAACTAATTAGTGACAGTAGCACCAAAGAGAAAACGTTAAGTAACTCACTTAAGGCTTCTGACAAACAAGTAACGAACTTACAACAGCAGGTTGATAAATTAACACTATCGCTCAACTCAGAACAACAAGACATTGCTAGCGCAACAGCAGCCATTAAACAGCAACTTAATGATACTGAAAATTTATTAGAGCAAAGTGAAAAACAACAAAAATCTACTTGGGTTCAAAATAACGCATTAAAAGACAAAGTAGCTAATAGAGACGAACAGTTAGAAGAACTAAGAAACAAAAATTCGCAAATAAACGGTCAACTAATTAGTCAACGTGAAAAATCTGACAATCAATTAAATGCGGCAAAGAAAGAACAAAAGCAGATTATTGAGCAAGCCAATCAGCAAGCCGCTGCGACCCAAGACAACCAACAAGATAAAATTAGTGATTTAGAATTACAGTTATCGACTGCTTTAAAACGATTTGAAAATCATCAAACTAAAACTGATGACATAATCAAAAAAATAAACCAAGATAAAGACTCAATTCAATCACTATATGAGCAATTACAACATAGCAGTGCCAGTGGCACTTCAGAAGTAACTCGTCTAGAAAGCTTATTAGAACTTGAGCGAGATAAAATCGCCGAATATGTACAAAAGAATGCTGCTGTAAGGTCTCGACAAGATTCCAGTGATGATCAAATTCGTAATACATTGAAAGCACTGCGTGATGAAAATCACGAATTAAAACGTCAATTAAACGATGAAGTTGCCGAAATGGAATCTAAACTTACTGAATACCGCTTAAAATTTGAGTACGCACAAAAACAAATAGCGTTAGGCTAACCTCAACTCTAGACTTAGCTTTGAATATTAATGATTATGTGCGCTATAATTAGTGCACTTATCATTTGTGAGACACTCATTGTGCCTGTAAACATCTCTTTGCAAGACCTTTCTCTTTGGCAACAAACCGCTTTCGCCGCAGCAATCCTTGAACGTATGCTGCCCAATTATCAAATGTTTTCGCAAGCTGCTGATTTTGGCAATTACAAAATATTGCGTAATCAATTGGACTTGGTTTGGCAAAAACTTGAACAAGGGCAATTAAAAATTAATTTTGCCGCTCAATTAGAAAAACTTGAAGATGAGATCCCTGACGTGGACAATTTCGACTTTTTTGGTGTTCATCCCGCACTTGATACTTGTATGGCATTAGGCTCTTTATTACAAGGCATGCAAGATAAAGATGAAGAAACAATTAACAACGTAGGGTTGCTATCACAAAGTAGCGTAAGTTATTACTTAGGCATTCTACTTGCCTCTGAGCAAGAGCAACAACAAGATATTGTCATCAAAGAACAAGACATTGAAGATCATCCGTTAATGCAATGGGAAATAGAAACTCAACAAGAGTTATTTATGTCAGCTAAAATCAGTAAAGAAAATAAGCAAACCTGCAAACAACTAAAAGAAATGGCATTAAGCGAAGGCATGTCTAACTTAGGTATAGAAATCTAGGAACTAGGAACTAGGAACTAGGAACTAGGAACTAACAAATATTCAGCTATTCTTAATGTATACCCGCTCTTATTCAAAGTGTGGGGATAGACAATAATTATTAGGAATAGCCATGTCAGATCATCATACCTATAAAAAGCTAGAAGTCGTCGGATCTTCACCAACTAGTATTGAAGCCGCCATTGAAAATGCGTTAGCCGAATGTGCTAAAACGGTCAATGATATGAATTGGTTTGAAGTAATTGAAACCAGAGGTCACTTAGTTGATAACAAAGTTGCCCATTATCAGGTAACGATAAAAGTTGGCTTTAGAATAAAATATAGTTAAATAAACTAGGGTCAGAGTCAGGTTTTTATATAAATACCTGACTCTGACCCTAGTTTTACTAACCCTAGTTTTAACTACGCTGATATAGGCGATAAGCCACTTGGCCAGAGATCTTTTCTTTTAACAATTGCCAGTTGATAGGTAGTTGTAGATCGGTAAGTTCAGACTCTACTTCTACATAAATTATCGCCTCATCTGTTAACAATTGCTTAGTTTCAAGCAACTCTGCAGTTTGGGCTACAAAACCTTTTCTAAAAGGTGGATCGATAAACACTAAATCAAACTGTTGCTGTTCAGTTTCGAGTAACTGCAGACAACTACCTTTACTAATTTGAGCATTGTTTGCTTTCAATAATTGAATATTCTCTTGTATTTTCTTCGCCGCAGTTGCATTTAACTCATAAAATTGAGTACTACTTACCCCTCGCGATAAAGCTTCAAACCCTAAACTTCCCGAACCTGCAAAGCAATCTAAGCATTTAGCATTATAAAGATGAGGCATTAACCAGTTAAAAACCGTCTCTTTCACTCGATCAGTTGTCGGCCTTAAACCATCGGCCATAATTACTGGTAATTTACGGCCGCGAAACTGCCCGGCGATAATTCTAACTTGACCCGTTTGTTGATTTTGCCCTGTGGATTTACGATTTTTAGTCATTTTTTTACCATTTATTGAGCATTTCAGCGAGTTTATTTTATCTAGCTTGGTTTTGCCAAACCAACTATGATGATATTATAACCGCAAATTTATTGTTACTGACGATTATACCAATCTATCTACCTAACAGGGTAAAATTATTGTTGTCGCAGTTACCAACTTATTATCGAATTTATTAACTATGTCGAAGAAAAAAGGCCTATTTGGCTGGCTGAAAAAAGATAAACCTGCTGTTGATACTGAAGACGCTACAGAGGCGCATGAGAGTAATGCAGAAAACGTTGAAATAACTGAACAACCAAAAGTTGAAGAATCAGAGAATACAATAGTAGAGACTGTTGCCTCTGAAGCTGAAGTGATTATTGAAGCTGAACCCGTTGAAGAAGAGCCAGAGCCAGAGCCAGAGCCAGAGCCAGAGCCAAAATCTACACCTACAGTTGCCGAAACACCACAAAAATCTGGTTTTTTTGCTCGCTTAAAACAAGGCCTAAGTAAAACAAGACAAAACCTTGGTGGTGGAATTTTTGATTTATTTCGCGGTAAAAAAATTGATGATGAATTATTTGAAGAATTAGAAACGCAGTTATTATTAGCTGATGTTGGTGTTGATACCACCACAAAAATAATCGATTCTCTAACTGAGTCAGCATCACGTAAACAGCTAAAAGATGCAGAAGCACTATACGACTTATTAAAGGCCGAGTTGCAAAAAATTCTTGCCACTGTAGAACAACCAGAGCCGCAAGTAACTGAAGGCCCACATGTTATTTTAATGGTGGGTGTTAATGGTGTAGGTAAAACTACGACTATTGGTAAACTGGCCAAACAGTTCCAAGCCCAAGGTAAATCCGTAATGCTCGCTGCTGGTGATACTTTCCGTGCTGCTGCCGTTGAGCAACTTCAAGTTTGGGGTGACCGTAATAATATTCCTGTTGTAGCTCAGCACACAGGTGCTGATAGTGCATCAGTTATCTTTGATGCCATTAATTCAGCAAAAAGCAAAGGCGTTGATATTTTAATTGCCGATACTGCTGGTCGATTACAAAACAAAGCGCATTTAATGGAAGAATTAATTAAAGTTGTGCGTGTTATGAAAAAGATTGATCAAAATGCACCACATGAGGTTATGCTAACTATAGATGCAGGTACTGGCCAAAATGCTATCAGCCAAACACATTTGTTTAATGAAGCTGTTGGTTTAACCGGTATTAACGTAACTAAACTTGATGGTACCGCCAAGGGCGGCGTTATTTTCGCCTTAGCAGATAAGTTTAACGTGCCAATTCGCTATTTAGGTGTTGGTGAGGGTATTGATGATTTACGCCCATTTAATGGTGAAGACTTTATTGAAGCTCTGTTTGAAACTCAGGAATAATGCCAAACACAAGGTTGTTTAACTAAAATAATAAAAAGTGACACACAATGATCCGTTTTAACGCTGTAAATAAAACTTACCCGGGTGGTTTTAACGCCCTAAGAAACATTAGCTTCAATTTAGACGCTGGTGAAATGGCGTTCTTAACTGGCCATTCTGGTGCAGGTAAAAGTACCCTGTTAAAGCTGATCAGTGTTATGGAAAAGCCAACTGCTGGGCAAATTCTAATTAATAATAGTGATATATCACGAATTAATTACTCACAAATCCCTTACATGCGTCGCAATATAGGGATGATTTTTCAACATCATAACCTATTGATGGATCGCACCATTTTTGACAATGTTGCCTTGCCTTTAGTTATTGAAAATGTAGGTCATAAAGAAACACGAAAACGAGTTGAAGCTGCATTAGAAAAAGTTGGCTTATCAAGCAAAATTAAATGCTACCCGCACATGCTTTCGGGTGGTGAACAACAACGCGTTGGTATCGCCAGGGCTATCGTTAATAAACCACCAATCATTCTTGCCGATGAGCCAACCGGTAACTTAGATCCAAAATTATCATTGGATATTATTCGTCTCTTTGAAGAATTCAATTCTGTTGGCGTATGTGTTCTTATCGCGACCCATGATCTTGGTCTGATCGCCAGAATGAAATACCGTACCCTTACATTAAAACAAGGCACAATGATCACCGATGGCTTAAGCCATAGTGAAGAGGAGGAAGAGTAATGGCTAAGAAAGAATCTAACGCTCTACTTCGAAAGGGTAATGGCTTTTCATTAAATAATCTGATCATGCTACCTGTTCGTCACCTACAACAAGCCATTGGCAGCTTAGGTGATTTATGGCGCACGCCTATGGCGTCTATCATGACTATATTGGTATTAGGAATTAGCTTAACTCTACCGGCAACATTGCACCTGTTTACTAAAAATGCCCAACAAGTGAGTTCAAACTGGGATTCAGCGGCGCAGATTAGTGTATTTCTAAAACTGTCGGTGAAAGATAAAGACGCACAAAACTTAGTAAAACGCATTCAACTATACCCTGAAGTAAAAGAAGTTCGTTATATATCAGCAAGTGACGCCTTAATAGAATTTAAAAAGCTATCTGGCTTTGGCAAAGCACTGTCTTATTTAGATGACAACCCGTTGCCGGCAACAATTTTAGTAACCCCATCCAAACGTTTTAGCCAACCAACCGCGGCACATGCTTTACTTGAAAAACTAGAAAAAGAAAGAGGTGTAGCTCAAGGAAAGCTTGATCTTGAGTGGTTAACCCGCTTAGAAGCTATCATGGTATTAATTCAAGACATTGTTACTTCATTAGCCATTTTATTAAGCTTATCAGTGGTATTAATTATTGGTAACACCATACGTTTAGCAATATTAAATCAAAAAGATGCTATAGCAGTAATGAAAATGGTTGGGGCTACAGATGCCTTCATTCAACGACCATTTATGTATACCGGCTTTTGGTATGGTGTTTTTGGTGGGCTACTTGCCGCAATAACGGTTGCAATTTTAGGAAGCTATTTGGATTACGCCATTGTTGATTTGGCTCAGCTATACCAAAGCCAGTTTTCATTACAAACCTTAAACTTTGAAGAAATTATATTATTAATTTTGACCGCTATTGGTTTAGGTTTACTTGGTAGCTACATTTCAGTTAGACAACATATAAAATCGATAGAGCCAAGCGCAGATTAAAGCCTATTTATGCTAAATTCACCCTTAGTTACAATTTTGAAAATGTGCTAATTGAACTAATTAAATTTATTTTAATCAAACAGTTAAGTAGCAAATAAAGTGCTACTATTTTTTCGATTAAATTAAGCTATTTTTTAAATTAGCGATCTCAAAAAAGCTATGATAGTATCCAAAGTCCATCTAGTGAATAGATGTGTAAGAAATAGCGTAAAACAAGGTTTTAAAAGAGGTAGAAATGAGTAATACAATGCAATCAATGGCCCTTACTATCCCACAAAGTGGCAGCATTGAATCATACATGCAATCAGCTTATAGCATTCCAATGCTTACCGCTGAAAAAGAAAACGAACTCGCTAGCCGTCTTCATTACGATGGCGATTTAAATGCTGCACAAGAATTAATCATGTCGCATTTACGTTTTGTTATACATGTTGCCAAAGGCTACTCAGGCTACGGTTTACCACAAGCAGATCTTATCCAAGAAGGTAATGTCGGTTTAATGAAAGCGGTCAAACGTTTTAACCCAGAAGTAGGCGTACGTTTAGTCTCTTTTGCCGTACATTGGATTAAAGCCGAAATTCATGAATTCGTATTGAAAAACTGGCGCATTGTTAAAATTGCGACAACCAAAGCACAACGTAAATTATTTTTTAACCTGCGTAAAAACAAAAAACGTTTAGGCTGGTTTAGTAATGACGAAGTACATACTGTGGCTGAAACTTTAGGTGTATCCACAAAAGATGTACTTGAGATGGAAAACCGCATGGCAAGTAGTGATCAAGCCTTCGATTTAAGCGATGGCGATGATGACAGTGGCCAAACTAGCAGCTTTTCACCGTCGCAGTTTTTAGAAGATCACAGTTCAGATCTATCAGAGCAAGTTGAAAGTTCAAACTGGGACAACCATGTTAACAACCAACTAAGTCAGGCAATTACTAGCCTAGATGAACGCAGCCAAGATATTATAAGAGCTCGTTGGTTAACAGACTCTAAATCAACACTTCAAGATTTAGCCGATAAATATCAAATATCAGCTGAACGGGTTCGCCAATTAGAAAAAAATGCCTTAAATAAATTAAAAGGCTCTATTGCTGAACACTAATAAATAATTGCATAAGCCAGGTTTTTCCTGGCTTTTTTGTACCTAAAATTCGACAAGATTTGATTCACTGCTAAACTTATTAGCACAGTAAAAAAGCACTTTGAAGGAACAAAGGCAGAATATGACAGGAAGAAAACTTTCCACAATAAAAAAGCTCCGGTCTCTTTTAACGCAATACAAACAAACGAAAAAAGTTCAGACTGGCTTATTGAAACTTTCTGAACTTTGCTGTTCAGTTACAAACATGTCTTGCTTTTATCCTGCGCTACAAAAAATTATTCAACAGTATTTTCCCGCTGAAAATTTGTATATTCAATTATATACTCAAGCGAATTCAGCTCAGGCCGAACACTTTTATATCGATGAACTTAGTTGTTCTCCAATTGAGCAACAGCTCACCCCTGATATCATCGACTTTATTCATAACATTTCAAATCCGGTATTAATAAATCACGACAAAGTTAGCATTTTAAATAGTGATAATAGCATTACTGAAAGACCCTTCCCTACGCGAAAAACTCAAACACACTTAATTGATGTGTGGTTAGCAACACCATTATTAGTTGAAGACGTAACAGTAGGCATAATTGGGGTAAAAGGTTTTATAAATCCTAACCATAAGGCCCTAACAAATTTAGAGCTGATTAATTTTATCTCTATGCAAATTGCTGCTGCAATACACCGAAATAGAGCTAATGAACAGTTGAAGCTTTACAGTAAAGATATAGAAGACATCATCTTTGACCGAACTCAGAATTTGCAAAAAAGTAATTTTAACTTACGCCAGCAAGTTGAGCAGCGTAGAAAAAGTGAACTTAAACTCTATTATGATGCCCATCACGACGCCCTAACTAAATTACCAAACAGAGCGATGTTTACCGATAGGTTAGAGCAATCAATTAAGCACTTAAAGCGCCATATAAATCATCGGTTTGGAGTGTTATTTATCGACATAGATCGCTTTAAAGTGATAAACGATACTCTAGGACATCATGTTGGTGATGAACTGTTAATTCAAATGGCAGATCGAATTCTAGAGTGCATCCGTAGTAACGATATTGTTTCTCGCTTAGGCGGTGATGAATTCGTAGTTTTACTTGATACCTTAGCCCACCCTGATGATGCAGAAGATATTGCTAGCCGTATTATTGAGACTATTAAGCAGCCTTTCACCATTGATAACCAACAGCTGTTTTCTAGCGCTAGTATTGGTATTGCCATTTGTGATCAACATTATCAACAAGCGACCGATGTATTACGTGATGCAGATGCGGCTATGTACCAAGCTAAAGCCATGGGTCGTGGCCGTTTAATGTTCTTTGATGACAGTATGCGAGATGAGTTATTAGCAAACCTTTCGCTTGAACAAGACTTACGCCAAGCAGTAAACAACCAAGAGTTTGTTCTGTATTATCAAAAAATATCAGAGTTAACTGGCGCCAATACTATCGGTTTTGAAGCTTTATTAAGGTGGCAACATCCAACTAAGGGGTTATTATCGCCAACGAGCTTTCTTGAATTAGCCGAAGAAACAGGCTTAATAATTGACATTGAAAATTGGGTCGTCGCAAGTGTGGCTAAACAAATAGCCTTGTGGGATATTCAACCTGAATTTAAGGGTAGCTTCGTCAGCATAAACCTATCTGGAAAACACATACTACAAGCGAAACCAGTTCAGCAACTTAGTAAGTTAATTCAACAGCACTTTAATGAGCCAGAACGTTTGATAATTGAATTTAATGAACAAGCATTTAATAAACAACCTGAACGTTCATTAAAAAACTTAAAGATCCTTAAAAAAACGGGGGTGAAACTCGCCCTAGATGATTATGGTTCAGGACAGTCACCACTTAATTACTTGAACAACTACCCATTTGAGTTTATTAAATTAGATCAACATTTTGTGCGTTCATTTTCAACCAACATTAAAAATTGGGAATTAGCAAAAAGCCTAGCAACTTTAGGAGAATCTTTTGGTTTTAGGTTAGTTGCTGAAGGCATAGAGTCACAAGCTCAACTAGATAAAGTAATTGCCGCGGGTTGTGAATTTGGCCAAGGGTACTTTATTAGTAAACCTGCAGCCATTAAAGCAGACAAACAAGATGACGGCATCAATCATTGCGCTTAAACCTAAGCGATTTAAAAGGGAGCGTTATACCAGTGCGCACAATGCTCAAATCATTATACGGATTGGTATTATACTTTTTTACATTTAATCTAAGTCAAACAACTGCCTTTTACTATTTTATACGTTAAGATAAGTTAGCTATAAATGACCTAAGTTGACTAACACTTTTAATGTTTATTTCTAAAATCATCAATACTGGCGCTGAATTTCAGCCCTTTAATGCGTCCAATAAAATAAAAACCACCAATTGGGTTACGTTATTTACCGTCATAATATCCGCCACTTATACGCTTTTATATTTATTTATTTTAAATGAAATTAAAATAGGCCTATTAAATTTAGGCTTTACCATTGCTTATGCCCTTGGGTTGGTGTTTATGCGTTTTAACGCCATAAAAAATGCTAAGCTCTGGTTTTTTACAGTTCTAATGCTGCACGTATGGATATGCACTAATATTTTCGTCACCAACCTATCTGGATTTCATTTATTCTACTTTTTAGTCCCTACTGGCGCGTTTTTGTTATTTGAATTAGACCAACAGAAAGAAAAAGTAATTTTATCCGTTTTGGCCACTCTGCTGTTTTTCTACTGCCAAAACACAATGAATGCCGCGCCATTAATCACTTTGTCTGATGAAGTAAATAATATAATTTACCAGTCTGTAGTGTTTTTTATCATGCTTGAATTAGTAGCAATTTCAGCCATGTTTAACCAACAAATTTCTCATCATGAAAAATTTATAAATAAAAGAGCTAAAACCGACACCTTGACCAATTGCTTAAATAGAAACTACTTTTTTGAAGCTGGACAAGAACAGCTAAATTTAGCCAATTTAAACGGTAGGCCATTCTCGTTAATTTTAACTAATTTAGATAATTTCAAGCGGGTAAATGATAAATATGGTTATTTAACTGGTGATGAGTATTTAGTCCATTTAGCTAAGTTAATTAAAGATTTGTGTATTAAAGGGGAAATAATTGGTCGTATCAGCGGTGAAGAATTTGTCATTACTCTTCCGGAATATACCAAAGCAGAGGCTGAAAAATTTGCGCAAAAATTAAATTATCAAATTGCAAAATCAATTTTTGTAAGTTCAGATAATAAGCAATTTTCCAATACAATTAGCATGGGGGTCGTGGTTCATAATTGCTGTGACACGATAGGAGAGCTAGTGTCTATTGCGGACACTGCTTTGTTTCAAGCTAAGATCATGGGTGCTAGCAACATTGATATTATTGAGCGAACCGCTTAATCAGGAACAAATCACTTATTTAGAAACGAACCTCGAATACATTACATTTCGAATTACGAAGTAGCTATCGAAGCGATAGCGTATTCGAATACGCCAAGCGCCGTATTCGCACCTGTTGAACTTAGTTTTTAGCCTGCTTTTTAGCATCCAACATTGCTCTTAAACCTGCAACACCAGCTTTACCTTTATCTTGAGTCTCTTCAGCGCTTTGTTTACGTTGTCCAGCTTGCTCCCAAGCCAAATCATCTTGTGGCATTTCATATAAAAACCTAGATGGTTCAGTGCGAATAACCTCACCGTATTGTCTACGTTCTTGGGCATAGGTAAAGATCATCTCTCTTTGTGCTCTTGTAACACCCACGTAAGCCAAACGGCGCTCTTCTTCGACATTATCTTCATCAATACTGGTTTGATGCGGCAACATACCCTCTTCCATGCCAATCAAAAAGACATAAGGAAACTCTAGGCCTTTGGATGCATGTAACGTCATTAACTGCACTTGGTCAGCATCTTCTTCGTCTTCATCTCGTTCCATCATGTCGCGTAATGTTAAACGAGTGACAATCTGCGCTAATGTCATCGGCTCGTTTTCATCATCGCCGGCAAGCATATCAGTCACCCAACTAAACAGTTGCGTCACGTTCTTCATACGCATTTCAGCGGCTTTTGCACTTGGAGAGGTATCGTACAAGTAATCTTCATAATTAATGCTTTGAATGAAGCTTCTAAGCACAGCCGCGGTGTCCCCTCGGGTGGCGTTATCTTCTGTTTCAACAATTAAACGAGTAAATTTTTGTACGTGCGCTAAACCGCGGCCAGTTAAGTGCTGCTCTAAGCCCAGTTCAAAACTAGCAGCAAACATACTAATTTGACGAATATTGGCATAAGTTCCCAGTTTCTCTAACGTAGCAGGACCTATTTCTCGCCTTGGTACGTTAACTATACGTAAAAAACCATTGTCATCATCTGGATTAACAATAACCCGTAAGTAAGCCATAATATCTTTGATTTCAGAGCGTGAAAAAAATGAGGTGCCACCGCTTATTTTATAAGGGATACGGTTTTGCATCAGTACTTTTTCAATCACTCTTGATTGAAAATTACCTCGATACAAAATAGCGTAATTTTTAAATTTACTTTTATTTAAAAAACGATGACCAAGTAATTCACCGGCAACTCTCTCGGCTTCATGATCTTCATTTTTTGTTTTAATTACTCGCAGCTCTGGACCATAAGCTAGCTCACTAAAAAGTGCCTTATCATAAACATGGGGATTGTTAGCGATAAGGATATTGGCACATTTTAATATACGGCCACTAGAACGATAATTTTGCTCTAGTTTAATCAATTTCAATTGCGGATAATCTTCGCCAAGTAACACTAAGTTTTGTGGTTTAGCACCGCGCCATGAGTAAATTGACTGGTCATCGTCGCCAACTACGGTTAAACGTGCGCGTTCACCTACCAAGTTTTTAACTAATTCATATTGGCTAGTATTGGTATCTTGATACTCATCCACTAACAAGTACTGAATTTTTCTTTGCCAGCGCTGACGTACTTCCTCATAATTTCGTAAAAGCAAAGTAGGGATCATGATCAAATCATCAAAATCTAGAGCATTATAAGCACGCATATTTAGATGGTAACGTTGATAGAATTCCGCAAATAACACTTCATCAGCACCATTAGCTCTTTTTAATGCACTGTCAGGTAACATTAAGTCGTTTTTCCAATTGGAAATCATACTTTGTAGGCGTGACAATAACTCTTTATCGCCATCAAGCTCTTTCTCGGTAAGGTCTTTTAATAACGCTAAAGAATCCTGATCATCGAACAATGTAAAACCAGGTTTAAATCCTAATGTTTTAATCTCTCGACGAACAATATCAAGACCTAATGAATGAAACGTAGAAACCATTAACCCGCGTGTTAAGTCACGACCAAGCATTTTTCCTACTCGCTCTTTCATTTCGCGCGCAGCTTTATTAGTAAAGGTAACCGCTGCAATATTGCGAGCTTTATAACCACACTCTTGAATTAAGTACGATATTTTTTGACAAATAACCCCTGTTTTGCCACTACCAGCACCCGCAAGTACCAGACATGGCCCACTAACGTAGTTTTTTGCTTCATTTTGTCCAGGGTTAAGTTTCATGTGCTCTTTGTTTACTTTCAGTATTTTTAAAAGAGGCAATTTTACCTGCTTTTGATATAAAATTCCTTAAATTCCATTTGGTGATAACAAATTTATTCAAAGCCTGTGATTAATTAATTAATAACGGTATTATAAGCAGCATAAATGTAAGAATTTAATCAAACGAGACTAATATGATTAACGCTAAAAAAATTGAAGATATCGCCAAACAAATTACCGAAGCAATTCCTCCAGGCGTAAAAAATGTAGCTACTGATTTTGAAGCTAAAGCTAAGCAGGTATTACAAAGCAAATTATCGCAATTAGACGTTGTTAGCCGAGAAGAGTTTGATGTACAAACACAAGTACTTATCAAAACACGAGCTAAACTAGATGAAATGGCAGCTAAAATCGCCGAACTTGAAGAAAAAATCAATACTGCAGATTAATACATACCCGTACGACCTCAAAGTGCAAGATTTCAGAAGGAGTTAGCACGGGTATAGTCTATATTTTCGGAATGCCTTGGTTTACATAAACATCAAAGCGATTTTTTTTCATTTTGATGCTCGTTGATGGTTTTTTACCGTTTAACGGTTCGGCATAACTTGGGCGTTTCACCACTACTCGATATTTCGCTAGTGCTAATGCTTGATCCAATAAATCGTCCGCATCAGGATCACTACCTACTAGCGTTTGAAAGACACGCATTTCTTTTTTAACCGCAGCCGATTTTTCTCTGTGCGGATACATAGGATCTAAATAAACCACATCTATATCGGTTAATTTGGCCATAGCATCAATTGATGATGCATTAATTAACGATAACCGTTCGCTTAGCCAACTACCAATATCTTGATCAAGTTTACCCCGCTCTAAACCATCATCTAATAACGCAGCAACAGGCAACTGACGCTCCATCATGGTAACGTTACAGCCCAAGCTTGCTAATAAAAAAGCATCTCGACCAAGGCCTGCTGTAGCATCTAATACATTAGGTTCAAAGCCGTGTTTTAAACCAATTGCTTTGGCAATATCTTGGCCACGACCACCACCAAATTTACGACGATGGGCAACTGCACCACCAATGAAATCAACGACAATACCATCTAATTTAGGCTCATCGGTTTTATGTAACTCTAATTGGTGATCGGTAGCTAATAAGTAAAAAGGACTTTTCACTTTATTTAAATCACGCAGTTCACCGCCGTAGGTTAAATCCCATTTTTCAGCTGTGCTTTCTGCTCGCATGATATTGTTAAAACTATCAGCGAATACTAAACAATGAGGAGTTACATTTGAATCAGTCATTAAGTTGTTGGTACTTGCTCTACATGGAAATGATTATCGCCAGTGCTTAAGGCAATAAGATGGCTTATTTTCTTTAAACTATAACCGCTCTGTTCGCGCCATTCATTAAAACAATGCTGAATGGCATTTAAACTGGTTTTGCTGGTAAGCCCGCCAGTAATTAGTTCATGATTACGAAAGTAACTTTCTACATCACGACTTAATAAGAAAGTATCTTTGCCTAATGTTCTAAGTGCATAAGGTCCGGTATTACCACCTAAACGCTGACCATGTTTTTTAAGGTAACTCCACAAACCGATAATGTCTGCTTCAGGCCAGGCAGCAATAAATTCACTGAAGCTGCCCTGCTCTAGTTCAACATCATGAATCATATGAGCATTTGCCTTTATGGTTTGTACCTTTTTAAAGTTTCGAATTATTTTCGGATCTTGGGCTTTTCGTTCAAGCATTTCATCGGGCATCATTAATATTTTTTCAATATTAAAATCAAAGAAATGCTCCTCAAAACTAGGCCATTTATTTTCAACTACGCGCCAGACAAAACCTGATTGGAAAACTTTTTTGGTAAATTCAGCCAAGAATCTATCATTGCCCAATTTAGCTAATTCGGCATTTGAATTTGCTAAAGTTTGGTACGGCGAAAGTAAAAGCTCAACATTATCTGCTCCGCCTTTGCGATCAATTGCTCGTTGATAAATTGACTGAATTTTTTCCATAGCTAAGTTATTAAATCCAATTATTAAACGTTAATACCACAATGGCGTAATAAAGCATCCACCTGTGGTTCACGACCACGGAATGCTTTAAACAATTCCATAGGCTCTTGTGAACCGCCTTTTTCTAGCACACATTCTAAAAAGTCTTTGCCGGTATTTGCGTTGAAGACGCCTTCTTCTTCAAAACGCGAGTAAGCATCAGCCGATAGTACTTCCGCCCACTTATAAGAATAATAACCTGCAGCATAACCGCCAGCGAAGATATGGCCGAAGCTATGCTGAAAACGGTTAAACTCCGGCGCTTTAACAACTGCATATTGAGCACGTACTTGATCGAGAATTTGCTGCACTTGGTTTTCAACGTTAGCATCAAAGTCAGCATGAATTTTAAAATCAAAAATACTAAATTCAAGCTGTCGCAACATTTGCATCGCCGACTGGAAGTTTTTCGCTGCCAACATTTTGTCTAGCATAGCTTGCGGTAAAGTCTCACCCGTTTCAAAATGAGATGATAAAAATTCTAATGCTTGTGGTTCCCAACACCAATTTTCTAAAAATTGGCTTGGCAGTTCAACGGCATCCCATGGCACACCGTTAATACCAGCAACACCTGCGGCGTTAATTTGAGTAAGCATATGATGTAAACCGTGGCCAAACTCATGAAATAAGGTTACCACTTCATCATGAGTAAATAACGCCGGCTTATCGCCAACGGGCTTGGTAAAGTTACAGGTTAAAAAGGCTACCGGCAATTGCACGGAGTTTTTACTTAATTGACGACGACCAACACAGTCAGCCATCCAAGCACCACCACGTTTCTTGTCTCGAGCGTATAAGTCTAGATAAAAACTACCTCGTAAGTTTTCGGTATTGTCATAAACATCAAAGAAGCTTACATCTTTATGCCAAACATCAACACCTGTTCTCTGCTTTATAGTTAAACCATATAAGCGATGTACCACTTCGAACAAACCAGCCACGACTTTATCTTCGGGAAAGTATGGGCGTAAGTCTTCATCTGAAATAGAGTATTTAGCTTGTTTTAATTTTTCAGAATAAAAAGCAAGATCCCATGGGTTAAGTTCATCGACAGCAAACTCAACTTTTGCAAAGTCGGTTAATTGCTTAAGATCTTCTCCACCTTGCGCTTTTGATTTACCCGCTAAGTCTTCTAAAAACCCAAGGACTTGCGTTGTGTTTTCTGCCATTTTAGTAGCAAGGGATTCTTCAGCGTAATTAGCAAAACCTAAAAGTTGAGCAACTTCATGGCGTAATGCCAAGGTTTCAGAGATCAATGTTGAATTATCGAATTCGCCGGCATTAGGGCCTTTATCTGATGCGCGGGTTACGAAGGCAACATACATTTTCTCACGCAAATCGGCATTGTCGGCGTACATCATCACTGGTAAGTAACTTGGGATATCTAAGGTAAATAGCCAGCCCTGTTTATCTTGAGACTCGGCCAATTGTTTAGCGCCAGCTAAGGCACTTTCGGGTAAACCAGATAATTCACTTTCATCAGTAATATTTACCGAAAAGGCACCGGTTGCATCTAATAAGTTATTGCTAAAATTAGACGCTAGTTCTGACAACTTAGTTTGGATTTCACCATAACGAACTTTTTTATCGTCCTCTAAAGCAATACCCGATAATTTAAAATCGCGTAATGCATTAGAAATTACTTTTTGTTGAGCTGCATTTAAGCTAGTGAATTCATCACTATTAGCAAGTTGTTGATAGGCATCGAATAATCCTTTATGTTGTCCAACCCATGTGCCGTATTCAGACAACATGGCTAAACATGAATCATAGGCTTCACGTAGTTCATCACTGTTTACTACTGAATTCATATGCGACACTGGCGACCACATTTTTTCAAGCTGGTCATCAACTTCATCAATATAAGCGACCAAATTATTCCAAGTAAAAGGTCCACCACTGGCAACTACTTGCTCGATAGCTTTTTTACCATTGGCTATAGCTTGCTCAACAGCAGGTTTAATGTGCTCAGGTTTGATTTTTGAAAACTCAGGTAGGCCTGATTGCTCTAATAAAGGATTGCTCATAATGCTGCTTATATTTTTAGGGAGATAGTAATACTACTAGAGATAAGTACTTTTGGGCGATTATTCAAGTAACAAACAAAAAAAAGACGCTTTCGGCGCCTTTTCTTTAATATATATTCTACTTATAAAGTTTCTTTAATTCTTTACCAGTTTATTCATGATGACTGCACATGCAGCATCACCGGTTATATTTAATGCGGTTCTGATCATGTCAAAAATTCGATCTAAGGCAAATAATAATGGCAAACCTTCGATAGGAATACCCGCAGCAAGTAAAACCGCAACAACTAAGAAGGATGGACCTGGCACTCCCGCTTGTCCTATTGCACCTATGGTGGAAGTAAATATAATGGCGACATAAGCGCCAAGTGTTAACTCTATACCGAACATTTGCGCGAAAAACACCGCAACTAAACCGTAATAAATGGCATTACCGCTCATATTGATCGTTGCACCTAAAGGTAGCACAAAAGAGGCTACTGAATTCTTTACATTCAACTCTTCCTCACAGACTTCCATTGTCACCGGCAAAGTGGCCATACTAGAAGCTGTAGATAAAGCAACGGCTTGAGGTTTTTTCATCTTTGAGATGAATTCCATCACTGGTACATCAGATAAAAACTTCACCATTAATGGGTAAACAATAAAGCCGAAAATAATGATCACTAATAAAAACACTAAAACTAACTTAACGATGATACCCAATACATCAAAGCCAAAAGTACCAACCGCATCTGCCATTAAGCCAAATACACCGATGGGAGCAATAATCATCACTTTGTTTATCATCCAAACAAAAGCATCGATAATTGTAGATATACCGGCTAAAAAAGGTTTAGATCGTTCAGCGCCAACTTTGGTAATGGCAATTCCAAAGAACATACAAAACACAATAATTTGCAGAATATTACTCGAATTTAATGATTCGAATATATTCGTCGGGATCATCGCTAAAATGGTGTCAAATATACCCGCCACTTCGCCCTTATCCGCGTAGGTATTAGCAAACATGCCCGAAACACCTGAAGTATCTACACCTATTCCAGGCTTAAATAATTCACCAAAGAAAATAGCTAAGAATACCGCTACTGCCGACGTCACCATGAAAAATGCGATCGTACCAAAACCAACTTTGCCCGCATCTGGGCTCGCGCCTAAATTAGCCGCACCAGAAATAATAGATACCGCGACCAACGGGACGACCAACATGGTAATTAAATGAATAAAGATAGAGCCTAACGGTGCAAAAATAGAAGCCCCCTCTCCCATCAAAACACCAACACCTGCACCAATAACCATGGCAATAACGACTTGTAAGCCGATATTATGCTTAAAGCCTTGTTTAATTGTTGTCATAAGAAATCTCTTTGCTATTTATGCCCTACGAGCAAATATAAGTTAACTGTTCATCTCAATACTGTCTAAATTCAAAAAAATTTTATTTGATCTAAATGGTATTTATACAACTTAATACAAAGTCTCTCTATACAGAAACCCGTGTGAAGCGTATGTTAACGACATTATTAAGCATAGTTTATGCACCACGATGAGTGCACTGAAATAAAAACTACGAAACTTCGCTCTTATAGTTGAAAAGCGCATCAATGAGCGCAATTATTAGATATTAGAATAGATACCTCTTATTAAGGAATTATACATGACTCAACATTTTGATTATATCGCCCTTGGCGCTGGCAGTGGTGGTATTGCATCAATAAATAGAGCTGCAATGCACGGTAAAAAGTGTGCATTAATAGAAGCTAAAGCTTTGGGCGGCACTTGCGTTAACGTTGGTTGTGTTCCTAAAAAGGTCATGTGGTACGCCGGACAAATTGCCGACGCGGTACATTACTCACAAGACTACGGCTTTGATTTAACCGCAGGAAAGCTAAATTGGGCAAAACTGGTAGAAAGTCGTGAAGCCTATATTTCTCGTATTCATCAGTCGTATGACAGTGGCCTTGCCAAGAATAACGTGACCGTGATCAACGGCTTTGGTAAGTTTATCGATAAAAACACCATAGAAGTTAATGGTGAAACCTATACTGCTGACAATATTTTAATTGCCACTGGTGGTCGACCAAGTGTGCCAAACATTCCAGGCGCCGAACTTGGTATAACCTCTGATGGTTTCTTTGCGTTAAAAGAACAACCTAAACGCGTTGCAGTAGTTGGCGCGGGTTATATTGCAGTTGAAATTGCAGGTGTATTAAATGCGCTAGGCAGTGAAACAACATTATTGGTACGCAAACATAAGCCTTTACGTGATTTTGATGACATGATGTCAGATACCTTAGTTGAGATCATGGCTAAAGAAGGACCCACGCTTAAAACGCATTGCACACCAAAAGAGCTAATTAAAAATGCTGACAATAGCCTAACGCTTGAACTTGAAAATGGCGAAGCGATAACGGTAGATGCTGTTATTTGGGCCATTGGCCGTGAGCCTGCAACCGATAATATTAATATCGCCGCTACAGGTATTGAATTAAACTCGCGCGGATTTATTGATACCGACAAATACCAAAATACTAGCATAGCTAATATTTATGCTGTGGGTGACAACACTGGCCGTGCACAACTTACTCCAGTAGCAGTAGCTGCAGGACGTCGTTTATCTGAGCGTTTATTTAATGGTAAAACCGATGAGCACTTAGACTACAACCTGATACCTACAGTAGTATTTTCACACCCAACTATTGGTACTATTGGATTAACAGAGCAACAAGCTGTCGCTTCATTTGGCGATGAAGATGTTACTGTATATACGTCGCAGTTTACTTCTATGTATACGGCTGTTACTCAACATCGTCAGCCTTGTCGAATGAAACTAATATGCCAAGGTAAGAACGAAAAAATTGTTGGCATGCATTGTATAGGTTTGGGCAGTGATGAAATGCTGCAAGGTTTTGCCGTCGCTGTAAAAATGGGCGCAACCAAAGCAGATTTTGACAATACTGTTGCAATTCACCCTACGGCAGCAGAAGAATTCGTTACCATGCGCTAATACCAAGTCCAGTTTGATTAAGTTTGTGATCTTGTTGTGCAAAATAATTAAACTAGGCAAGGCACTCGATTGATTAATAGCTTGTTATTGGGATTGAGAGTGGCGCCGATTAGGTTGATTTTAGCCTGCACAAGTGAGTAATAATTTATTCAAATGAGTATCAGCTCAATGATTAGAATTTAATTCGAAAATTGAGCTTTATTTTGAATTTTTTCATTTGAATTATTTTTAGTCCAAAAAGCTTAGTTTGTTCAAATTAGCTACAAGCCTTTGTTTACCTAACTAATCACTTTTTCACATCAAAAAATACATTATCAATTAAATTATTTAGTTAATATATTGTTAAAAAACCGTTTGTTTTCAAAAATCTTTCTGCTAGTATCATTGTCCCATTAGGAAAAACACTTCTCTATATTGTTTAACTTTTGGGATTTATGGAAAAATTATCCACATCTATTTTACCAATAATAATAAATAGAAACGGTCATTTGTATCTTCCGAACATCATAATTACTAAGCCTTACAGGCGTTTTACACTTGCTACTTTCCTTTGTAGTAGGTGGACTTAGCAATTCCTTCAACAGACTTATCCACAATTTAAAACTTTTCCACAGTTTTTTATAATTGCTTTGATACCAAACCAATTGAATCTGTGGCATGCTATTGCCAGTAATTTCAAAGATAATAAACAAATACCATGACTCAATCCTCCCCTTATATTCTCGTTGACGGCTCGTCTTACTTATTTCGCGCTTATTATGTGCCCTATTTACAGGCACTTTCGACTAAAGATGGTCATCCGACAGGTGCAATCACCGGTGTATTAAATATGATCAAAAGTTTGCAAAAAGATTATCCGACAGGAAAAATCGTTGTAATTTTTGATGCCAAAGGGAAAACCTTTCGCAACGATTTATACCCAGAATATAAAGCTAACCGTCCACCAATGCCGGATGATTTACGTTGCCAAATTGCCCCACTTCATAAAATCATTAAAGCAATGGGATTACCATTGTTAGTAATAGATGCTGTAGAGGCGGATGATGTTATTGGTACCTTGGCCGATCAAGCCAGCAAACTTGGTTTAGAAACGGTAATTTCAACTGGCGATAAAGATATGGCGCAGTTGGTCACCGAACATGTGACGTTAATCAATACCATGACAAACGTTGCTATGGATGTTGCCGGTGTAGTTGAAAAATTTGGTGTGCGTCCCGATCAAATTATCGATTATCTCGCATTAATGGGCGACAAAGTAGATAACATTCCTGGTGTTGAAAAGTGTGGTCCTAAAACCGCAGTGAAATGGCTGACAGAACATGAAAATTTAGACAATGTTATTGCCAACGCCGACTCAGTAAAAGGTAAAATTGGTGAAAACCTTCGAGCCGCCCTTGAACAATTACCTCTTTCTTATGAGCTTGCTACAATAAAATTGGATGTTGACCTTGAGCAGCCGATTAATGAAATTGAAGCAATAGATGCTGACACTGACACTTTACGAGAAATGTATACCGAGTTTGAACTTAAGCGTTTGCTTGCCGAACTTGATAAAGGTAATTCAGCAAGTGCGAATTCTGCAACAGCAGTAGTAACAGATACTCAAGTAGTTGAAGAAGATAATGAGTTACCACCAGCCATTGAAAGTTCATATGACATTATTTTAACAAAGGCTGATTTACAAATTTGGCTCGATAAATTAAATACTTGTACAGAGTTTGCCTTTGATACTGAAACCACTAGTGTCAACTACATGAAAGCTAAGTTAGTAGGCTTATCATTTGCTATTGAAGCAGGAAAAGCAGCCTATGTGCCACTTACTCATGATTATATAGATGCACCTGAACAATTAGATTTAGATTGGGTGTTAGAGCAATTTAAACCTTTGTTAGAAAGCACCAGCATTTTAAAAATAGGGCAAAACTTAAAATACGATGCCAATGTATTAAGTCATTATGACATAACAATACAAGGTGTTGGCTTTGATACCATGCTTGAGTCTTATTGTTTAAACAGTGTGTCTACTCGTCATAATATGGATGCTCTGGCTGATAAATACCTTGGTTATAAAACAGTACACTTTGAAGATATTGCCGGTAAAGGTGCAAAACAACTTACCTTTAACCAAATTGATGTTGAACAAGCTGGCCACTATGCCGCTGAAGATGCAGATATCACCCTACGTTTACACCAAGCGATTTGGCCTAAACTAGAAAAATTCCCGGATCAAAAGCAAGTATTTAGCGAAATTGAATTGCCACTCATGCCAGTACTTGCCCGTATGGAGCAGACAGGCGTACTGATTGACTCTGACTTATTAAACGAGCAAAGTCATCAAATTGGCATGCGGTTAGATGAATTAGAAATTCAAGCTCACAATGTGGCCGGTAAAAGCTTTAATTTAAGTTCGCCAAAACAATTACAGACAATTTTGTTTGAAGAGCAAGGCATTCCGGTGATCAAGAAAACACCAAAAGGGGCACCTTCCACTGCTGAAGAAGTATTGCAAGAACTGGCTTTAGATTACCCATTACCTAAATTGATTATTGAGCACCGTGGCTTAAGTAAATTAAAATCAACATATACTGATAAATTGCCATTAATGGTGAGTGAAAAATCAGGTCGCGTACATACCTCTTATCATCAAGCAGTAACGGCAACAGGGCGCTTATCTTCAACCGATCCTAATTTACAAAACATCCCCATTCGTAGTGAAGAAGGCAAAAAAATTCGCCAAGCGTTTATAGCACCACAAGGTTATAAAATATTGGCGATTGATTACTCACAAATTGAATTACGCATTATGGCGCATTTATCAAATGATGAAGGCCTATTGTCTGCGTTTGCAGAAGGTAGAGATGTGCATCAGGCAACTGCCGCCGAAATATTTAATATAGAGCTTGAGCAAGTCACTTCAGATCATCGTCGTAGTGCAAAAGCGATTAACTTTGGCTTAATTTATGGTATGTCGGCATTTGGCTTATCTAAGCAATTAGGCATTGCTCGTGGCAAAGCACAAGATTATATGAACACCTACTTTGAACGTTACCCTGGTGTATTAGAGTACATGGAAAACACTCGCCAATTAGCATCTGAGCAAGGTTATGTTGAAACTTTATTTGGTCGTCGACTATTTTTACCAGAAATTAAATCTAGAAATGGTGCTAGACGAAAAGCCGCAGAACGCGCCGCAATAAATGCACCTATGCAAGGCACAGCTGCTGACATTATTAAAAAAGCGATGATCGCAGTAGATAAATGGCTAATAGAAAACAATGATCCACGCATAAAAATGACCATGCAAGTACACGATGAGCTTATTTTTGAGGTGGAAGAAAGCATAATTGTTGAAACAACCGAAAAACTAGTCGAAATAATGAACAATGCAGTACAGTTAAATGTGCCATTAATCTCGGAAGCCGGTAGTGGCGAGAACTGGCAGCAGGCTCATTGAGTAAATAGTTATGTAATAAAATTACAAAACGATTCATACTCATCGTTAAAAAATAGCATTTAATTGCTATTTTTTTTACTTTTTTTACAAAAATGTAATAAAACTTAGAGTAAACACTTTACAAACTAGAGTTAACACTCTATTATAGCCTCATTCCTAACGGAATTCTTGTTGTAATAACTTTTGTTTTCTAGCTTCCCCATAAGCTTCTAACCAGCGTCCTTGACGTTGGTTTTTTTTTGCCTTAAATAAATTAGCTGTTCAAATACCACAGTTAGCGATTTGCATTGCATCATCCCTGCTTTACAAGTCTGTTACCCAACCAAGCTATAAAGAATACAACGTCATGCCGGCGAACGACTGCAAGGATGCAGGAGATAGAGTAACGCATGGAGCAGTTACCGAGGCCGGTACCTCCTAACGTTTGCTGTGAATATAAAACAATTGATTCTGAGTATTGATGTCGCAGATTGCCACTTTGCAGAGCCACAGTTCGCTCAATGAGATCCCTCACCTCGCTCCGCTCGCGGGGGATGACGGTGTACTTTATCTATCTTTGCTCTCATTAAAAACGAAAAAAGAGCCGTTAGGCTCTTTTAATGAAGTGAGTTTTAAATTATTCGCTTTCGTCGAACTCTTCTTCATCTGCTATATCAACCAACTCTTGATGCTCAATATTAATAAACCAATCACTAATAGCTGCAGTTGCTTGCTCTAAGCCAACTTTAGTCAATGATGAAAATGCCTGTACTTTAATGTTGTCATGCATGGTTAAGCACTTTTTGCGGACTTGTAATACTTCAGAGTTTCTTTTTCCTGGTTTCAACTTATCCGCTTTAGTTAATAATACTAATGTTGGTAACTGAGAATCATTGGCCCAGTTAATTAGATCTACATCTAAATCTTTTAATGGATGACGAATATCCATTAATAAAACCAAGCCTTTTAGGCTCATACGTTTTTCTAAGTATTCAGCTAACGCTTTTTGCCATTTTTTCTTCATTTCTAAAGGGACTTTAGCAAAACCGTAACCAGGTAAATCTATGAGGCGGCGATTTTCACGAATATCAAACACATTGATCAGTTGAGTACGACCAGGGGTTTTACTCGTACGCGCTAAAGCTTTTTGGTTAGTCAGTGTATTTAAAGCACTAGATTTACCCGCATTGGAACGACCAGCAAAAGCAACCTCAATACCACTATCAGCGGGAAGGCGACGAATGTCGGGAGCACTCAGCTCAAATTTGGCAACATGTAAATTAACCAGGGGAGTTGTCAAAACGGGATCCACCATAATATAAACGTAAAAGATAAATAAAATAACTTATTCAATTATATCCTGTTTTTAACATTTTGAGGCAGTGTTTTTTTGTAAACAGGGTGACAAAGTCGATTAATAGCAAGTTGATTAAGGTTTTTATCGAAAATTAACCGATAACCATTACACAAACGCGGGAATTGTGTAAAATAGCGTAAATTTTTTATTACTCTAGGTAAACTGAAAATAATAAGCTTTTGTTTATAGTTTTAGATTATTTAGTAAAAAGCGCTTTTAAAGGGAATAATCAGTTGTAAAACTGAGTTCCATAGTATTAACAGGCAGAACATCTATGAAAAAAATCATTATTTCAGTAATTTTAGGTTGTGGGCTATTGGGCAACGCATTTGCCGCTGGCGATGCAACTGCGGGCAAAACTAAAGCAGCAGTTTGTGCTGGTTGTCACGGAGCAAACGGTATTGGCATTGCAGATGCTTACCCTAACCTCGCAGGCCAGCATGCTGATTACATTGCTAAGCAATTAAAAGCTTTTAAAGATGGCTCTCGTAAAGATCCTGTTATGGCACCAATGGCTGCAGGCTTATCCGATCAAGATATGAGTGATGTAGCTGCTTATTTTGCAACATTTAGCCGCAGCGGTGATAGTGCAGAAGGCGCTCCAACTGATTCTTCATCATCAGCGACACCAGCGCCAGCAACTTTAGCTGCACCAACAATGGTTGCAGATGCAGCTGCAGGTAAAGGTTTATATGAAAACGGTGATGCTGCTCGAGGTATTACAGCTTGTGTTGCTTGTCATGGTAAAGAAGGCGACTCTGAAGTCTTGATCAACCCTAACCTTTCTAAGCAGCACCCTGAGTACATTGAAAAGCAATTAAATGCTTTTAAAGATGAATCTCGCACAAACGTTTCAATGAATGTTGTAGCTAAAAATTTAACAGAGCAAGATGTTGCTGATTTAGGTGCTTACTTCAAAGACCCTGCCGCAGTTGCTACTGTTGTAGCTAAAAAGCCTTCAGCTGCAAAACTAACATTTGTTGGCGATGTTGAAGCAGGCAAAGGCAAAGCTGTTATGTGTGCTTCATGTCACGGCGCTGACGGTAACGCTTTAGTTGCTATGTACCCTAACTTAGCTGGCCAGCATGAAAAATATCTAGCTAAGCAGTTAGCTGATTTTAAAGCTGGTCCAGAAGGACGTAACGACCCAGTAATGGCTGGTATGGTTGCAGCTTTATCTCCAACAGATATGCAAGACCTAGCCGCTTACTTTGCAAGCCAAAAAGCTAGAGCATCTACAACAGAAACTAACAATGTAGGTAAGAAGTTATATCAAGGTGGTGATGCATCTCGTGCAATCACTGCTTGTATCGCTTGTCATGGCTCTGACGGTAAAGGCGCGGCATTAGCGGGCTTCCCTACAGTTAGCAACCAAAACGTAGATTACTTGAAATCACAGCTTGTTAAATTCCGCGATGGTACTCGTCATAACGATATCAACTCAATGATGGCTAATATTGCTGCGAAGTTAACTGATGCAGATATTGCTGCAGTTGCTGAATACATGTCTTCGTTAAAATAATAAACATTTTGTATATTGAAGCTGCGCTATAAAGCGCAGCTTTTTTTTTACTTCAGGGATGAAGCAATGCAAATCGCCATGGACCACTCCATCACATCCTCGGCAAATGCTCCTGCAATGCTCTAATACATGACGTCCATGTCATAATGTGATCATGGCATACGCAACTTCCATGTTGAAAACGACAATAGATTTGTAGTTTATAATTTACCAACAAAAAAAGGCAACTTATACAGTTGCCTTTCTAAATATAGTAACATCAAACTAGTTAAACTAATCTTCTGATTTTTCAGTAGTTTCTTGAGTTTGTTCCTGCTCTTCAACAGCTTTTTTCTCTTCTCCACCACAAGCGCCACAGCAACCCATAATATTCCCCTCATTCTAAAAGATGGACACATATTACTTAATTGAATTGGTCGGGTACTTGATAAGGATCAAAGACTTTAGATGTTAATATTTTGTGCTCCTTGACCCTTATCAATATATAAAAATACTTTTGATATATACTTTGTGTTGATAATAAATCGAACTCTAGAGATCTTATGCCGAACAACAAACGTTTTTTACAAAAAGTTTCCACATTTTGCGCGATAACATTTTTTATCATTGCTGTTATTTCAGCAGTGCTGTTAGTGGTAAATATGGATGAAGCTAGCGATGTGTATAAAGCAAGTGTAGGGGCCGCAACATTTTTCTTCTTTATGGTTGGTATTGTATTACATGCTATAGGTGCTACAGATATCCCTGATTTAAAAATTGGAAAAAATTGAATTTAATAAAAACCTAGGTTGCTAAAAGACATTCTAATATATGGAATTAGCTCTAGCAGCCTCAAGATTTATATTACATGTGTTGCATTTCATAACTTGAATTGAAATCTAGTTTATTGGCTTTGCAAAACCATTGCATAGTGCCAGATATATTTTTATTTAAATAATTATTCACACGGAGGAAGCCCTCCAGTACCATAATATCCCCTCTATTCTTTCTTTCCCATGAATTGACCTACAAAAACAAGTTATCAAAGTTAGAACCCGATATATCATCAGTGTTAGACAGTAGTACAAAAAAAGTGTTAATTTGCTGTAACAATAAAAATAAAGCTTACTACTAAAGTAAAAAGGCTACTCCATATGTTTGAAAAATACTTAATGCTCATTATTTACTTTGCGGTTCTGATTGGACTTAGCTATATAGCATCAAAACAAGTTAAAAACCTCAAAGACTATTTTACTGGCGGTAAAAGTCTTGGGTACTTGGTTGCAGCTTTTTCAACTCAAGCTACGGGGGAAAGTGCTTGGCTTTTACTCGGTTTAACAGGTATGGGAGCTTTAGTCGGCGTAAGTGCTTATTGGATTGTTGTCGGTGAAGTTATAGGTGTTGCAATAGCTTGGTTTGTTATGGCTCAGCGGTTTAAAAAATTAACCGACCTATACGATAGTATAACCATGACAGATTATTTGGTGAGCCGTTTTCGTCCCACAACAAACACATTACGGTTGGTCGCCGCATTCTCCTTATCTATTTTTGTTTTGATTTATATTAGTGCTCAAATTGATGCAACAGGCTCAGCATTTGAACGCTTCCTCGGATGGGATTATTATTTGGGAGCAATAATAGGCTTTGTGATTGTAGTGATCTATTGTGTAATGGGTGGTTTTTTAGCTGTCGCTTGGACAGATATGTTTCAAGGTGCCGTAATGCTGCTTTGTCTATGCCTGCTCCCCATTGTGGCCTACTTCATGTTAGCGGATAGCGATAATATCATCACTGGCTTGCAAGCAATCGATCCAAATCTACTCAATATATCAGGAGCTTATGATTTTAATTTAATGGGCATAATGAGTATTTTAGGAATGCTATTTATTGGTATTGGCTTTTTAGGTTCTCCACAAATATTTGCACGATTTATCGCAATAAGAGACAAGGAAGAACTAAACAAAGGTCGATGGGTAGCTGTTGTTTTTACCTTTTTGGTGGGAACATCAGCCGTAACTATTGGGATTATTGGTCGGTATATATTTACTAGTGTAGGGGTAGATCCTGAAGCTACATTAGGTAATGGTGGGCAAAATGTATTGCCAAATCTGGTTGAACATACATTCCCTCCATTAATTGTTGGTCTGTACGTTGCTGCTGTTTTATCCGCGATAATGTCAACCGTGTCGTCATTGTTAATACTTGCGTCTGGTGCCATAACCAATGATTTTTACCGAAAAATCATCAACCCTGAACTCCGTGGCAAGTCTGCTGCTCGTATTTCTCGTTACGTTACTATTGGCTTGGCAATCGTTGCTCTAGGCATTGCATTAAGCGTAGCCATATTGTCACCAGACAGAACAATATTCTGGTTTGTAATTTTTGGTTGGTCAGGTATTGCCGCGACGTTTTGCCCTATGGTTATATTGTCTCTCTTTTGGAAAAACTACACCGCTTCAGGCGCCATTGCATCAATGATAGTTGGTTTTATTTCTATTCCATTTTTTAAATTTGCTGCGCCAAATATTGATGGTATTGGACAATATTTTGTTGCACTAGAATCTTTACCCCCAGCTTTCTGTGCTTCACTGATTGCTGGTTATTTAGTTTGTAAAATTATGCCTAATCAGAGCATAAACGAGGATTATGCTATTGATTTACAATCAATTCATAGCCAAGCAACAGATTAAGAAAATCATCCGAGAATACTTCTTTGACTTAGTGTCTTATAGGTAATTTTTGCCCATTCAGCAGCTTCTGTATACTCGAAGCTGCTATTCAACCAACTATTCGTTGTGCCAAGGTTCATTTAATCACTTAGCGTTAGTAAATGAATACTCACGTAAGCCCTTATACAAGCTTAAACACATGATAAGTAGTATTGCGGTAAAAGGAAGCGCTGCAGTGATAGTTGCTGCTTGTAGGGCGTTGAGTGCCATTGCACCACCACCATATAAAAGTGCACAAGCAATCAAGCCTTGTAGTAGCGCCCAAAAGATACGTTGTGGTATAGGTGTTTCTAATTTTCCGCCTGCGGTAATAGTGTCTAAGACCAGCGCGCCAGAATCTGAAGAGGTTATAAAGAAAATCAGCAATAATAATATACCTACCCCTGAAGAAATTATATTAAAAGGCAAATTCTCTAACATTTGAAACATAGCTAAACTAACAGAGCTAATACCATTACTAAGCTCACCGATGTTTTGCTGAGCTTGAAATAAAGCCGTATTGCCAAAAACGGTAAACCACAACATAACTACCATTGTTGGGACAAAAAGTGCGGCGATAGTAAGTTCTCTGATTGTCCGCCCCCGTGAAATACGGGCGATAAACATACCGACAAATGGTGACCAACTTACCCACCAAGCCCAATAAAAAACAGTCCAGGCATGCATCCAACTTTCATCACTACGGTCATGCCAGTTGCTCAAAGGAATAATGTTAATAGCGTAGTCAACAATATTATTAAAGAATGATTCCAGTAGTAGCACGCTTGGCCCTACTAAAAACACAAAACAGAGCAATAAGAAAGCAAAAAACATATTGATATTGCTCAATAATTTTATACCGCCCTGTAAGCCACGTTTTACCGAAATAACCGTGATGGCGCTAATAGTGACGATAACAAGTATCTGGGTGATTAAACCATCAGGGGCATTAAATAAATAATTTAAACCTGACGAAGCTTGAGTAGCACCAAGCCCTAAAGAAGTGGCCAAGCCAAATAAGGTAGCAACCACTGCAGAGATATCAATAATGTGTCCTGGCCAGCCCCAACAACGATCGCCTATTATGGGGTAAAACACCGAGCGAATAGTCAGTGGTAACCCCTTGTTATAATGAAAAAAGGCCAATGCGACTGCCACTATGATGAAAAACGCCCAACCATGCACCCCCCAGTGAAAAACAGAGGCGGTGATAGCTAGCTGCGCAGCCTCAGGTGTGTTCGGACTTACACTCAGCGGTGTACCAAACCAATTACTGTAATAAGCAACCGGTTCGGCCACGCCCCAAAACATTAGCCCAATACCAACACCGGCGGCAAACAACATAGCAAGCCATGAACGAGTTGTGAAGTCGGTAGTGGCACCATCACCGCCTAAGCGAATTTTGCCAACTGGACCTACGGTTAGCACAAGACAAAATAATAAAAAGAAGTTCGCGGCGCCCATAAAAAACCAATCAAAATGCTCAATACACCACGCTTTGCTAGCACTCAGTGATTGATTGGCCAGTTCAGGATTGAACAGTGTGATAAAAACAAAACTTAAAATAAGTAATGCGCTGATGGTAAATACAGGCTTGTGAACATCAAAACCTAGTTTTTGAATATTATGTTGCCCTATAGTGTATTGGCTTTCATAATTTTGATTGTTATCACTGCTGTCGGGGTTCATAAAATCTCTTTTTATTTTTATTTTATTTTTAGAGTGAAGCTTGATGGTCATAATGATATTTCATGCTATAAATATACTATCATAAGCGAGCTGCTGTAATTTTAGTGTTTAGTATTTTTTAAGCAGAAAGTAAGCGCTAAGAATAAAATCATAATAAAGAAACGCCATACAGTTTTCTTTTAAAATTATGCTTTTATCCCTACCGCTGAGCAGTTAAGGCTCCCCCACTAACTCCTTGAACGTTCGCATGCCGGATCCCATAGCGGATCTGCTAACACTTTTGCCTGACACATTTCCCCTAGTATTTCGACTTGTAAAACAGTATCAGCAGCGGAGAAAGCAGCGTCAACATATGCAAAAGCCAAACTTTGTTTAACGATATGACCGTATCCTCCTGATGTAGCGACACCAATGACTTTGTTGTCTGCAGAAAATACTGCTTCGCCGCCATAAACATCAGCATCAATGGCATCAATTTGTAAATAAACGCACTTTATTGCTGCCCCTTGATCTATTCTTTGCAACAAAGCGTCTTTTCCGACAAATTCGCCTTGGTCAAGCTTATAAAATCGCCCCATATCAGCTTCGACCATGGTGATTTCGTTAGTTAATTCTGTACCAAATCCTTTATAGGCTTTCTCCATACGCATAGAATTAACCGCATACATGCCAAAATCGGCTATTCCAAAAGGAGTGCCTGCTGCGAAAATAGCTTGATAAAGATCGACCATTTTATCCATTGGGCAATGTAACTCCCAGCCTAGTTCTCCGACATAATTTAGCTTCAAAGCAACCAATTCGATACCTGCAACGGTAATTTCTCTACCGGTCAACCACTTAAAATTAGCTTTAGATACGTCATCTTCGGTAATTTTTTCTAGTACTTTTCTAGAGTCTGGGCCTGCAAGCACAAGAATGCCATAGTCATCACTGACATTTTTTATGGTGACCTTGCTTAAGGTAACATCAGCGTCACTTGCAACTTCATCTTTACGCTGATTTAGCAGGTCCCAATCTCGGCTTTCACATGTTGAACCCGATAATAAATAGTATTTATCTTCGGCTAAGCGAGTAATAGTAAACTCTGTTTCAAACACCCCATTTTTATTCAGCGCATGGGTAAGCACAATGCCATTTTGTTTAGGTAACTTATTAGCTGTTAATTTATTGATAAACTCGCCAGCATCTGGGCCTGACACTTCAAATTTGGCAAAGCTTGATAAATCCATCACGCCAACGCGCTCGCGTACTGCTTTACATTCATTTGCCACACTTTCAAAACTGTTAGAACGCTTATAACCTACAGTTTCTTCTACTCCCTCAGGGGCAAACCATTTTGGCCGTTCCCAGCCAAAGGCTTGCGTATAAATACAGTTTTTAGTTTTTAATATTTGATAAAGTGGTGAGGTTCTAAGCTTCCGGCCAGTATCTAACTCTTCTCCAGGCGCTGAAAACGCATACATGCGATTATAATCTTCAAAAGACTTTTCCCGAACATAATCTTCATTACACCAGTTACCAAAGCGACGAGGGTCAAATTCAGCCATATTAATTTCAGCTTCGCCATGAACCATCCATTGTGCTAAATATTTACCAGCTCCTGCACCTTGGGCTATACCGATTGCAGAGCCATTACACATCCAGTAATTTTTTAAACCTGGTGCGGGCCCCAATAATGGGTTGGCATCAGGAGTATGCGGAATAGCACCATGAACAATACGTTTAAAACCTGATTCTGCCCAAATAGGCATGCGTTCTAAAACTTTTTCTAAATGAGTGAGCGATTTATCAAAACTTCCGGTAAACAGTTCGCTTTCAGATTCCCACTCAGGATGCCCTTTAGGAGCCCAAGCCTCTTCTGCCCATTGCGGATCTGTTTCATAAATTCCCATTAAAGCTGATTTTTGTTCTTGACGATAATAAGCCGATGCCGAAGGATCCCTAATTACCGGCATTTCAGCATCACTTCCTTCAAATTCTTTGACTGAATCAGTGACAAAATATTGATGTAACATATTAGTCATCGGCACATCACAACCGACCATTTGCGCTACTTGACGCGCATAACAACCAGCAGCATTAACCACATGCTCACAAATAATATTTCCTTTCTCGGTAACCACTTCCCATTCACCCGATGGCAATTGGTTAATATCTAAAACAAGATTATGCCGAACAATTTCTGCGCCTTTTTTTCTCGCGCCTATCGCCATGGCATTTGCGATACCAGCTGGGTCTACATGACCGTCAGATGCGGTATATGCACCGGCTTTAACGCCATCAACATTAAGGTGAGGTACTAATTCTTTGATTCTTTCGGGACTAATAACTTCCATATGAAAGCCGACATTATGAGAGAAACCCGCAACGCGTTTAAACCAATCAACCTCTTCATCGGTAAAGGCAAGTCTGATCCCACCACATTCATGCCACCCTACATATTGCCCGGTTAATTCTTCTAACTTCGGATATAAGGTATTACTGTATTCATGCAATTTGGCTAAATTATAACTACCTGTAAAACTAGGACATTGTCCAGCGGCATGCCAGGTTGAGCCAGAAGTTAATTCCGCTTTCTCAATAAGCATAATATCAGTCCAGCCCTCTTCCGCTAAATGGTATGCCAAACCACACCCCATTGCGCCACCACCAACGATCACAACTTTCGTTTTATTTTTCACGGCCAACCTCTTTTATCTGTTTTTATCTATTATTTATCTCAAGTTAACTTGCTAGGTTGAGTGTTTATAATTATTAACACTCATTCCTATCATAGTGTTCGCAACAAAGTGTTTAGCCCAATTCGTTCACAGCTCTGGACGCCATGTCGATGGCTGTTTTTGCATCACTTTCGGCGCCAGAGTCAGTATTAGCAATGGCGATTCTACCAAAAGGTTGTCGTCCTACTATGACTGAATCTCCTGGGCCAGCGACCGTATAACCGTGCCCCCAACGATTTACCGTAATGCTCTCAACATCTCGGTCAAAGTTAAACAATTCCTTCGGTAGCATGCCGCCTAAATGAGCTCTAATTTCTTCTTCATAATCTTTAAATTGCAACCCTAACATTTTGTATCGTGCATCACGATATTGATCACTCCGCGAGGCGCCAACTTCACCATAAGGACAACCTATCATTTGAATTACACAGGGGTCATCTGGGGTTTTGGTGTATTCATAACCGCCCATTGTCACAGGAAAGTCCATCATAACAGCTTGGTGCATGTTTCCAGGAGACATCGCTAGGCCAATTTCCATTTCTTTCATTGCTCGCCAGTTCCTCAAGCCTACACTGGTATATTGCAATGGCGATTTGGTTTGTAGCCTTAATGCTGCATATTGTTCTGCAGGAAGATCAGAGACGATATGCGGGATCATCATGTTGTAACAGGCCATCACTACATTTTTACCTTTGACCTGAAAAGACTTGTTGTCGTTGATATAATTGACAAAAACTTCACTCGAATTTTCTGGCTTACTACCATGCTTTACATTAACAACAGTGCTGCTTAATCTGATACGAACAGCGTTGCTTGATTTGTCTAACTCTTCGTAATTAAATTTTGACAATACAAGCTCTTCAGCATTGCGTCCTACCGCTACTTTGGGGATCATCTTTTTAACTAAGGCACGGGCAACGCCGGCATTACCGTCGGGAAAATGATAAATGTAAGGGGTGCTTTCATCATAGACGGCTTTAGGTGTAAACCCCATGGCTCCAGCGCTTTTAGCTTTTGCAATAGACATAATGTCGGTACCTGTAGACGCCCAGTCTAAAGCGGAGTTTCTAGCCATCTTCAATATACTTGGATCATCAACACCTAAAGTGTTTTTTAAATAATCGAAATAGGAGTTAGCATGAATGTAATCGTTCAATTGTTCTTTAGGAACGTCTATAGCATGCAAGCCCCCTTCTAACACTCGAAGTAATTGTTGCTTACCTTTCTCACTAAGTGGCGCTTGTTGTGCAGCTGCTTTGTTCGATAATTTACTGCGCTGTATCAACCCTTCGATATAATTCGGATAATTACAATAAGGATGCTTAACTATTTTGTCTTGGCCAAATACTGCTTTATTAAAGTAAGTTACAGCCCCAAGGTTGTTTCTTTTATAAAAGTCTTTGTCGTAGGCATTATCAAAGCGCGATACGTCTACACCAATATCTTGTAGTAAACCATGCACCGCTTTGCTGCCATGTTTTGGCTCTACGATAGATTGAGAGCCACCGTAGCCTAAGCGTAACTTACCATCAACGGTATGTTCATTACGTTTAGCGTGGCCGCCAAAATCATCATGATTATCGAGGATAAGCACCTTTTTATCTTTACCGTGTTTTTGCTGGTAAAAATACGCCGCAGCTAAGCCACTGATCCCGCCGCCAACAACTATAAGATCATAGACATCACTAGATTGAGTGGTTGGACCCCAATCTGATTTTCCAGACCATGCCCTAGCATGTGCGTGGGGGTTAGAACCAGGGTGACTGCCTCTAAGCCCAGTAAGAGCTGGTGGATAATTCGAGGGAGTAAGTGAAGAAAAATCAGCATTGCTTTGACGTGAAAACGGTAGCATAGAAGCTCCCGCGACCATTAAGGCACCATTAATAAAATCTCTTCTCGTTATTTTGCTCATTGTTAAACTTATGCTTTAAAAGGTTTTCTATTATCAGGGTATTATTTTATACCCTATATTTAAATTACCTTAAAGGGTAGTTTAGACAAACGTCTAAATTTATGTTTTGGATGTTAGCTTACAGGAAAGAATTGTGGGCTATTGGGATTCGACTTCACGTTTACGTTAATAGCGGAGCTATGTGAAATTATGCTGATATTTTATATTCGAGGTACAGTGCATGTATATTTAACATGATGCTTTAAAACCATTTAATTTAAAGCATCATTTAAAACTCCGCTTATTTGATCTTAATTTATTCAACATAGCCAATAAATTTGGCTCTGCTAGTTAACCTAAAAAAAATACAGGGGGAGTTGGACGCTCGAATGTAATAACTATTTCGCTCATATCAATATCGAAATTATAATCTGTGTTATCTATCGGGTTATTTGGCTGGATGACTGCATATTACAATATGCTTCAAAACAGAGTGGTTAGTGAAGAGTAAAGCAGGAACACAATTGGGTGTTCCCGCAATTTAACTACAATCATTTATAATTAAAATAGAGTCTATTTATCCATTAAAAGTGCGGTATAGGCACTCAAATTAACCTTAATGTAAGGGTAGTTTTCTTATATGGTTTTCATGCTTAAAGGTAGAAGCTTCCATATTGCGATGAAGGTCTCCCGTCTTAGGAGAAAGTAATGGAGTAGGAATATCTGTGCTGATAGATAAATTATCCCACCAATCTAGTCCTGACGTCATTAGTTTAGGGTTAGGTAATACATCAATTAAAGAACTATTAAGCTCTGGCATTAAGTGCCCGGCAACATAAGATGCCCTTTCTTTAATACCTTGTTTGCCTACTCGCCCCCTTTGCCCCCAAGTAACAATATATCCGGTGTCACTACCTGAAGTAACAGCTGTATCTCGCTGAACTCCATAGCGAATTGACATCATTAATTCTTCAAACAATATACTTAAATCTTCCCTGTCAGTGGTGTAGTTATAAAAGCCATTGGCAATATCATCCTTATAAAAATTAGCAACATCTGCAGGTAAATAAGATTTTTGAATAGCACTTACCGACTCCCCCATAAATCTAACCGCAGCTAGATCTTTCATTTCCTGACTCTGTAAAGGGTATAAAGTAGTTAAACCATCTGATATTTCAGCTTTAGTTAAAGCGGCATCTAAAAATCTAACATTATCATCATAAGCCCCCCATTCAGCAGGAGGAAAGAAGTCATTTGCATGCGCCAGTTCATGATAAAGCAAATTAGCCAGATCATATTTAACATGTGATAGCTGCCTAGTTAAACGTTGATCAAGAGGAAAATAATAATTTACATAATCATTATTTTTTACATATCGCCATGGCATTACAAATTGTAATTCTGAACCGAAACCAGCTCTATAATCAGGAGCTTCATTAATAGTATCCCTCTCATCAGGCGTTAACCAAAGGTTATTAGGGTCTAAATAAATTGCACCTGTAGCTGCCCAATAAAATGAAGGTCGTATATCGTAAGATATTACTATTGCGGTGGTAGCTCGCAATAAGTTTTTAAAATCATCAAACTCATCAAAACCTTCTAAATATTCACGAAAACGCTGCCCCATCCAATCATGAGAAACAACGACACGATCCATTATTTGCTCAATAGTAGGAGTTTCACCGTTTGTTTCACCTGCAATTAGAGGTAAAATACCCAACTGGCATGAACTGGTTAATTTACTGGAATAGACACAATCAACTAAACTGTCTTTATATGCTGAGTTGGCGTTATAAGGATGGATCTTGGCTAAAATATCACCTGAGAAATAGGCTTCAGAATTATTAGAACTAGCGTTTTCAACCAAAAGAGAAACTGTATCTGTAAAAAGGTTATTATTAATATCTTTAGCACTAACTTCTAACTCAATGATACTGTCAACAATCACCTCAGGGACTGTAAATATAGCAATTAATTGATTTATATTATCTGTATTAAATACAACTTCTGGGCCTGACAGTTGTTGCCAAGTAACACTTTCAGTATTGATGTCAGCTGTTAACCAAGCGCGCAATGAAACATCTCCACCTTCGATAACACTATGGCCTAAACGAGCCACCAACTTATTACTTTTCATATATTGTTTATTAGAAAAAGTAAAAGACTCTTCAACCAGTTTACCATCTGCATAATAACTAACTGCAAAACCATAATCATCATTGTCCGGAATAGTGAACGCAATTACTTTTGTATTTGAACTGAAAAATTCAACTGGCGTGCCAGATGTTTGACGCCATTTTATATTAGAAATTTCATAATGTGGTTGGTATAAAATTAGCTCTACACTGCTTCCTACCCCTAATTCTTTATCCTCAAATATAATGGTAACATCTAGAGGAAATGCATCTTCTGTGTTTAAAGTGCCATCGCCATCAATATCTGTATCGGCATTATTACCAATCCCATCACCATCCATATCTACAGATTCACTTGCATCTAAGGGAAATGCGTCTTCTGTGTTTAAAGTCCCATCACCATCAATATCAGTATCGGTATTATTACCAATCCCATCACCATCTATATCTACAGATTCACTTGCATCTAAGGGAAATGCGTCTTCTGTGTTTAAAGTGCCATCGCCAT
Source organism: Thalassotalea psychrophila (assembly GCF_031583595.1). Classification (NCBI taxonomy): domain Bacteria; kingdom Pseudomonadati; phylum Pseudomonadota; class Gammaproteobacteria; order Alteromonadales; family Colwelliaceae; genus Thalassotalea; species Thalassotalea psychrophila. Next base: position 51,996 of record NZ_CP134145.1, on the reverse strand, counting down.
CAATATCTGTATCGGCATTATTACCAATCCCATCACCATCTATATCTACAGATTCACTTGCATCTAAGGGAAATGCGTCTTTTGTGTTTAAAGTGCCATCACCATCAATATCTGTATCGGCATTATTACCAACCCCATCACCATCTATATCTACAGATTCACTTGCATCTAAGGGAAATGCGTCTTCTGTGTTTAAAGTGCCATCACCATCAATATCTGTATCGGCATTATTACCAATCCCATCACCATCCATATCTACAGATTCACTTGCATCTAAGGGAAATGCGTCTTCTGTGTTTAAAGTCCCATCACCATCAATATCTGTATCAGCATCATCTGATATACCATCATTATCGGTATCTAGTTGTTGTACTTTAAGTTCAGTGGAATCAGAACCTCCAGAGCCACCACAAGCAGTAACGAAGAAAATTAAGGAGCAGAGTAAAATGTGTTTAAGAAGAGAATTTTTAGACATGACAATCCTTTGTATAAGTGCTTTTATTATTGCACAATAATACAACAATCATTAACAAGCCGCTAGCAATGAATTATCATTTAACGTTAATTCATTGGATATCTGCTCATTTTTAATGGTTAATACTAATAACTAATTATTTATTAATTTAATATGTATAACAGATACTTACAAATTAAATGTATTGTCTTAATCCATTCCATTACAAGAAAATAGATCACTTTAATACATTAGGAACAGCTTGATTTTACATACATACAAAATCTGCATAGGAACAAATTTTGACTGTTATTGTTGATAAGAATTTTATCGGAAATTATGAAATAGTGAACTTAGCTTTTATGCTGAAGAGCTCTGGGAACTTGATACGAAACATGGAAAACTACAATGGGGTGGCTAATGGGATTTGAACCTCACGGCGATCGAAAATGGAATCGATGGTGATTCTGTCGTGACATTAAAGAATATACTGATTATCGTCAGCAAGACGAAAATATAAAAATGGGGTGGCTAATGGGATTTGAACCTCACGGTGATCGAAAGTGGAATCGATGGTGATTCTGTCGTGACATTAAAGAATATACTGATTATCGTCAGCAAGACGAAAATAGAAAAATGGGGTGGCTAATGGGATTTGAACCTCACGGTGATCGAAAGTGGAATCGTTTGTGATTCTGTCGTGACATTAAAGAATATACTGATTATCGTCAGCAAGACGAAATATAAAAATGGGGTGGCTAATGGGATTTGAACCCACGACAATCGGAATCACAATCCGGGGCTCTACCAACTGAGCTATAGCCACCCATTTATCTAGGTGTTGTTTTTAAATTATATTAATTACTAGAACTTATATTCTGCACCTGCGTAGTAAAAAGCCCCGTTAAATCCAAACGGTGCTGATCGACGAGAATATGTAAATACACCTGGACTGCTGACAATAACATTGCCATTTGCATCTACTATAGTTCCAGTGCGAGAGTTACCAATTTCATTTTTATCAGGGTAAACATCAAACAGGTTATTACCACCTATATTAAATGATACGTTTTCTGTTAGTTGGTAATTAATGCGTAAATCAGTTAATACTTCTGCACCATAAGTTTGGCTGTCACCATCGGTGATAGTATATTCACCATAACGATTAAAAGCTAAATTAACAGTAAAGTCGCCCAATTTGTATAAACCAATCAAGCTAATTCTATCTTCCGGTTGCCACTCTTCAATAATAGAAATATCCTGTTCGGAAAAAATATCTTCCGGCGGAATGTCTCCTAACCCACTGTCTTGTGGTGTGAAAATATTAACGACTTCTGTTTCAGTAAAGTTGGCGGCAAAGGTTAAATCTAAATCACCGCCCATTACATCAGTATTCCAAGTTGCAATAATATCAACACCGGTTGTTTCAGTATCAGCGCCATTTAAGAAAAATTGACCCGCACCTGCACCAGATGCTAATAATGCTGCATCTAAAGCTGGCGATAATCCGGCCCCTAATTTATTACTAATAACAATACGGTCATCAATATCAATAGAATACCAATCAACGGTTAGGTTAATACTATCAGTAACTTGAATCACAGTACCTAAACTAAAGTTTGTCGCTTCTTCTTCTTTTAGTTCTGGAATACCAATGGCTTGCGCTAAAACACTATCATTGCGGAACGTACCAACTTGAACTGCTATTTGATCGCCCGCGGGGTTATTTGGATCGGTAATAAACTGGGTACTGATGTTATTGAAGTAGAGTTGTTGCATTGACGGAGCTCGAAAACCAGTACTGGTTGCACCACGAATAGCAATATCTTCAGTTATCGACCAGTTTGCCGCTAGCTTAAAATTGGTGCTATCCCCAAAACCATCATAGTCATCATAACGCACAGCACCACTGACAATTAAATCGTCAGTAACTTCGGTTTCAGCATCTGCATAGAAAGAAATTACATCGCGTGTTTCATCAACTTCAGAAACTGGGCCAATTCCACCAAAACCTTGACTACCTGCGCTTCTATCGGTTGCAAATAAGCTAACCCCCATTTCAGTATCATAATCGCGATAAGAGTATTCATCGCCAGGCGTGACACGGTATTCATCAGTACGAATTTCAGCACCTAAAGCCAATGAAAACAAATCAAACTCTTGTGTATAATCAAGATTTAAGGTTTGCAACGATAACTCTAAGCCGTAAGCAAATGCTTCACGAGGTACTGAACTACGAATTTCACTGGCTGTCATTGCAGTGGTGTATTGTAAAGAATTAGCAAATGAAGAGTTGATAGTATCACTAGTGGTGTAGTCAATATTATTTTGACCGTATGTGTATGAAAAATCTAAACTGGCGTCATTATTAAAATCGACTTGATAACCAAAGTTGTATGAAACATCTTTAATATCTGAATTGATTTTTGGTAAGAAACCAGCGGGGATAGTTGCATCGCCATCTTGCAATGGTGCATTACCACCATCGTTTGCGTTATGGCGGAAAAAAGCAGCAGACTGATTATCGCGTTTAGAGTAGGTAATGAAACCATAAAGTTCGCCTTCACCTAGTTGATACCCCGTATTGACGGTCAAACCAACCTGTTGTGAATCTGCGTCACCTATACGAAATGTGGTCCTGGGCGCAGTTGCTTCTCGCGGGTCACCTAGCAGCATGTTGCCATCAGCAAGCTCGGTACAACCAGAGAATTGGCACGAACCATGTAAACCAGCTCTATTGGTAACACCACGATCACGGAAATTTACAGTCGCGTTTAGATAGCCGTTCTCACCTAACGCAAACCCTTTCGATATATCAACATTAGTAGTTTCACCATCACCCTCAGAATATTCACCATAAGACACTGCAACCTTGCCACCTTCACTAGCGTCATTAAGTACAATATTAATAACGCCAGCAATGGCATCAGAGCCATACTGTGCTGCCGCGCCATCACGTAACACTTCGATTCGTTTGATTGATGATGCAGGAATTGCATTCATATCTGTGCCTGCAGTACCGCGACCAACAGAGGTATTTATGTGAATTAAACTCGCTTGATGTCGACGTTTACCATTGATAAGTACTAATGTTTGATCTGGGCCTAAACCACGTAATGTTGCCGGGCGCAATGCATCAGTTCCATCACTGATTGATGAACTTGAAAAGTTGAAGGATGGCGCAATGGCTTGCAACATTCTGCCAACTTCAGTTTGACCGGTATTGGCTAACGCCTCAGCTGATAATATATCAACAGGTACAGGTAATTCATCGGCAGAGCGACTTGATACTCGACTACCTATAACAGATATCTGTTCAATTTCTTGCTCTTGGGCGGGTTCTTGGGCTAACGCGGTTTGGCTTGCTGCACCGATAACAATCGGTACTAAAGCCGCTTTCATAGTTTTATTTTTCATTGTTGTTATTCTCTCTTTATTAGTATCAACTTGAATGCTCAGTTGACCAGAGTTATTAACAACAGCGATTAAACCCGAACCGTTTAATAGTTTTTCTAGGCCATAGGTGACTGAATAATAACCTTTTAATGCATTTGCTTGATGTTTCTTTGCCAAATCAAACGAAAAAATAACGGTTCGATCTGTTTTTTTGGCAAATGCAATAATGGCTTTATCAGCTCGTTGTTTATCAATATCAAAGCGAATCAGATCATCGGCAAACGCAATTGGCGACACAATAGTGATCAACGCTGACGCGATGATATAAGGTTTAAGCCTTAGCTTTGTCGTGACATGAAACAGACGAAAAATATTTCGCCAACTGTGCAATATTAATAAACAGACCAGCAGAGGATTTCCTCTATATTATTTTTATCTTTTTTAGTTTCCTATAAATATCAACAAAATACCAGCCAAAGTTAGTGCATTAATCATACAATGGGAAAACTTTATACTCGGCGAGAATAAGAAAGAGATATTCGCGAAAATAGATGTTAACTATTTAAGTTTCTTAAATTTTTATAAAAGTACTTACTTTGCTGAGGAGAGTAAAATGGTGTTATTAGGCGCTTTGCTAGAAGTAATATTGAGGTTAATTTCTAATGAAGCTATTAAGCCATCAATATCATCCGCTCTAAAGTAACCCGCGACTTTTAAATCAGCTATTTGTGGATCAATAATTTCAAAGTTAACGTTAGTGTATCGACTGATATCGGCTAAGGCTGTTGATAGAGATTCACCTTCAAAAATAAGCATTCCTTGTTGCCAAGCTAAATCTCGTTGCATCTGGATTAAAGAAACTTCTTTCACTGGAGCATCAACATACTCTGCAATTGTCACTTTTTCACCCGATTTAACTAATATACCAGGTAGCAAGTTAGTTTTGGGCTGATCAAACGACTGTTTAATATCTTCAATGGTTTCATTAGCTTTAGCAATAAGTACTCGCCCTTCAGTGACGACTAACTCTAACCCCTGCTCGTCATTCTTTTGAACATTAAAAATAGTTCCTAAAGCAGTAAAAGACTTTTCCCCGGCAACAACGGTAAAAGGCCTACTGTTATCTTTAATAACGTCAAACTGCGCCTCACCTTGTAATAAAGTAAGCTGTCTTTGTCTAGTGCTGTAATTGATTCGAACTTCAGTATTAGTATTTAATTGAATATGACTACCATCAGATAAAGTAAAACTTGCTTGTTCACCTACTTGGGTAGAAAAGGTTTGTACTTGGGTTAACCTGTACTCGTTGTGCGATGGCAGAAAAGGTATAAACGATTCATCCAAAAATGTATTAACACTTAGCAATGAGACCAACATAATACTTGCTGCCATCGCTAAAGTTGTTAATTTTTTTGATTTTGGCTGGCTTCTTCCTAACGGAAACAGGCCACTTAATTCATTGAGCACGGTCAAATTATCCCAATATGAAGCCATTTCAAGTAATGTAGTATAGTGTTTGTTATTGTGCTGGCACCAAGTAACTAGGGCTAGCTTTTCTTTAGACGATAAACCGCGATCGATTCGACTGATCCACAAACAGGCTTGTTCTTGTATATGTTCTTTACTGTAAAACTGACTGACATTACTCATTTACTTAATAACTCTTTTCTTTTTACCTTTACTGGCTTTGCTTAAATCCTTTTCCTCTGTGCTTCGACCACTAATAAGGTCCATTCGTTCCATAAATTGCACACTTTTTAATAAGCCTTTCGCTATATGCTTTTCAACGGTGCTTTCACTCAATTGCAAATATAGGGCAATTTCTTTTTGACTAAAACCATAAACTTTCTTTAAGACAAAACACTTACGTACCGAACTGGGTAATTGCTCAATTGCACGACAGAATAATAGAAACCTTTCTTTACTTTCGAAATTTTCTTCAAAGGGCCGACTATTTAATTCAACAGGTGACTCAGTAAAATCCTCTAATGAATCGTTAAATTTATTATCCCATTTTGCAATATGATTAAGTGCTAGGTTCTTGGCAGTAGTTAACATGTAACTGCGTACATATTTTATTTCTTTCTTAAGATCGGCCTGATAAGTGCGTATAAAGGTTTCTTGAACAATATCATCAATATCATCACGCTTCACAATTCTACTGATTATTTGACGAATTCTCCCGCGATACCCCATAAATATATCGGAGAGTTTCACTTCTTTGTCCATAAAAAAATGTACTTATCACCAGGTGATTGGATAATCATATTAAACACTATTTAGTGTTGATGTCTAATTTTTATACAGAATTATTGTTAGGTTGGTGCACGAATGCTTTTCCTATAAATTTGAATCGTTTAGTTATAGCTGATGTTTTCATGATATTAATTCCCTAGAGGTTAACCTAAGGAATTAATATATGTTTAAAAAATAGTGCTGATGTATTAAGAGTTTAACTTGATTTTACAGGCGTACAGGATATATAGGAGCAAATTATGGTTGTTAATTTTGATTAGGTTTTATCGGATGTTTAGAAAAAATGAACTTGGCTTTAGAGCTTAATAATACTAGCGTGGTAAATTTGAAACTTGAGAATAAGAATGGGGTGGCTAATGGGATTTGAACCCACGACAACCGGAATCACAATCCGGGGCTCTACCAACTGAGCTATAGCCACCACTGAGGTGTTGCTTATGAACTGCTTCAAGGTTTGAAACAGTGCGCGGATTGTATATTAGATAGCTGATTTTTTGCAAGTATTTTTGTAAGTTTTTACCCTAAAATTCAAATAACTCGCCACCAAATTAACCCTAAATTTACATTTATCACAAAAGTCTGATAGATTAACTTAAAACAATATTAATAATAAAAAATTGAACATGGATGTATTGCTATTTATCTTCATAAAATAAGCAATAACAGCAAATTGATTTTGCCTTGATGGAAATATATTTACTTGAATATTAAAGTTTTCAATAACCTACTAAAAATAATGCTTTTGGGAATTATTTGCCTCACTACTTTGCCTAGTTTTAGCGCTGAAGCACAGAAAGTATTATTAGTCGATGGTTTAGAAGATGGCACTTCGATTAAGGGCTCAATAAAATATTTACTTGATGAACAATCTAGCTTAACCGCTGAACAAGTATGGCAAAAAGAAAGCTTTTTTAAAGAAAGCAATGAAGACAATTCTTGGTTAGGCAACATTGCAGGCTCAGTTTGGAATAAATTCATCATTAAAAATGATGGTAATTCACCAATTGTTATTCATATAGAATATCCATATCATCAACCTTCTACCGTAGTGCTTTATCAACGCACGCTTGGAAGTGAGCAAGGTTTCAGTTCAACCAAAGATAGTCTTTTTGAAAGTGCATCTGATCGCTCAATTGCATTTCCGCGAGTTGCTCTGCCGCTCGAATTACAACCGCAACAAAGTATCGAAGTATTGTTAGAAACATTCAGTGATGTTGCTAGCCCTAGATTTGCAGAATTTAGAATTTGGTCAACTAAATCAATTGTGAAAGCATCTAATATTGAGCACGTAATTTTTGCAATTGTAGTTAGCTTTATTATTATTTCAGCGCTTATCAGTTTTGCTTTATTTAACTTTTTAAAAGAAAAATTCTTTTTGTGGTATAGCTTATTTGCCATAAGTTCTTTACCTGTGCTTGGCTTAACCACAGGCATTTTAAACTTGTATGTGCCAAACCTTGGTTATCACCCTCTTGGTACCATATCAATGGTTATTATGATGGCTGCTGGCATACAGTTTATGCGGGTATACAGTAATGCCTCATACCATTCTATAATTGCCGATAAAGTAATGCATTTAACATTAACGTTAGTGCTAATTGCATTACCCATAGCAATTATTGGTTTTCATGAGTTGGCTATGCAAATCCAACAACTTGCTATTTTCACCTTCCCGGCAGCAATTATTGCAGCTATATATTGTGGCAGTTTAGGTGAGAAAAAAATTACTACTATGGTATTGGCTAAGACTTTATTCTTTATCATTTTGCTAAGCACTAATTTACAAGCTTGGGGCTGGGTGTCTCCTTCTTATGGTTTAGTCTTTTTGCCTACTATAGGTATGCTTGCTCAACTTATTTGTCTTATTTGGGCTATGTATGGCAAAGCAACAGCACATTATAACTTTGGCTCGTCCGAAGATTTAGATACTGTGAGTAATGCTTATGAAAAAGCTTATGCTTTACAAGAGCAGGTTAAACAACAAAATCAAATGCTTAAAGCAGCCAAAGAGCAAGCTGAGTTTGAAGCTAGAACCGATATGCTAACTCAATTACCAAACCGTCGTGCATTTATGAATTTAGCAAAAATGGCTATTGCTCAGGCTAATAGGCAAGAAAAGCCATTAGCGTTTATTGCTTTTGATATTGACAATTTTAAACTGATTAATGACCAATACGGGCACCCTGCAGGGGACCAAACATTAAAAGAAGTAGGCGACCTAACTCGCAGCATAATTCGAGCGAGCGATTTTTGTGGACGAATTGGTGGTGAAGAATTTATGATCGGCTGTCATAATAATACGTTAGGCGATGCCTATAATTTAGCCGAACGTATTAGAAAAGCGATAGAAAATTGTGTAATAAAATTTGATGGTTTAGAGTTTTCTACAACAGTAAGTTTAGGATTAGCACAAGTTGAAGAAGATGATACCTTAGAAACTGTGATCAAAAAGGCTGATGAAGCCATGTATTTATCTAAAGCTGATGGAAAAAACAAAGTATCTCATTACGCAGCCTAACCTTTTGTTCCCTGGCAATACAATGTCATATGTTGCCAGCTGCTATACTTATAATAAGTCTAACTCCTAATTAAAAAGTCCTTACATGTCACTAGAACACATATCACAACAACTAACTGATCTTGAAGGTAAGTTACCTCCTGTAGAACTATGGGATCCTCCATATTGCGGAGAAATGCCTATGGAAATAAAAGCCGATGGTAGTTGGTTCTATATGGGTACCGTAATTAATAGAGAGCGACTAGTAAAACTATTTTCTACAGTATTAAAAAAGGAAAATGATGATTATTTCTTAGTAACTCCGGTAGAAAAAATTAAACTCACAGTAATCAACGAGCCTTTTGTGATCACTCATTGGCATTGGCTAGATGATGTTAGTCCGGCAACAATCGAATTAACCACTAATATTGGCGATAAGCTATTACTCGACGGTGAGCACCAGCTGGAAATTAATAAAGATGGAGAATTAAAGGTACGAGTAAGAAGAAATCTATATGCTTCGATTCATCGTAATGTATTTTATCAATGGGCTGAGCTAGCTGAAACGGTAAAAGATAAAAAAAACCAGCATCTTGTTATAAACAGTGCTGGCATTAATCACATATTAGGAAGTATTTAACTTAGGTTAAATTACTCGAGAAAAACGTTGCTGATGTATTTTTGATTTTAAATACGCATCAAAAGACATACAAATATTACGAATTAACAAGCGTCCTTTCTCGGCTACAACAATTTCATCAACACTATTAGTTAATAAATCATCATTAATAAACGTCTGTAAGCTCTGTAAATCTTCAGCAAAGTATTCATTAAAGTTAATTTCAAATTGCTGTTCAATTAGATTTTTTGACAAGCTAAAGTTACACATCAGTTCTTTAATCACTGTAGCTCTGATCACATCGTCTTTTGTAGTCACAATGCCTTTTTCTAGTGCATGACCCTTTTCATCAACAGCTTGGTAATATTCTTTTAAAGTTTTACTATTTTGGCTAAAACTTTGGCCTATAGCACTTATAGAAGATACACCCATGGCAAGTAAATCGCAGTCTCCTAATGTAGTATAACCTTGGAAATTACGGTGCAGTTTACCTGCTTTTTGCGCTATAGATAATTCATCAGTTGGTTTGGCAAAGTGATCCATTCCAATAAAGTCATAACCAAGATCTATTAAAGATTCTATTGCGAACTGCATAATGGCAAATTTTTGATCTGCATTAGGCATCCATTCGTCTCTTATTTTTCGTTGTGCGGCAAAACGACTTGGCATATGCGCATAACTAAATAAGGAAATTCTATCTGGATCCATAATTTTTACCGCAGCAATAGTATTAGCGAACGTTTCAGGACTCTGGTGCGGCAGGCCATATATCAAGTCAATGTTTACTGAATTAAAACCAATCGCTTTTGCGTGATGTATTAAGTCCGTCACAAACTCTGTACTCTGCTCTCTGTTTATTGCTTTTTGAACTTTTGGATCAACATCTTGAACACCAATGCTTAAACGATTAAAGCCTTCAGCGTATAAGTGGTCTACTATGTCTAAATCAATTTCTCTAGGATCAACTTCTATTCCTAGTTCTGCCGTATCGGTAAAGTTAAACGATGATTTAAGCTTGTTTACTAATCGACTAATTTGAGTTTTGGTTAAAAATGTTGGTGTACCGCCACCCCAGTGTAATTGCTTAACTTGATGGTCTTCAAATAATTTGGCGCGAGAATCGATCTCTTTGAACAAATAGTTAAGGTATTCGTCTGCTTTTCCACGATGACGAGTGACAATTTTATTACAACCACAGTAGTAACAAAGGCTATGGCAAAAAGGAATGTGGACATACAGAGACAGGTCATTTGTAGCTGAATTACTTACAGCTTCAACTAAATCACCATCAGTAAACTCTTCGTTAAACTCTAATGCTGTAGGGTACGATGTATAACGTGGTCCGCTTACATTATATTTGGCTAACAATTCTGGGGAAAACATTTGAGATGACATTACAACAACCTTTCTATACTAATGCTGATTAGTATAGAAAGATCTAATTAACAGGTATTGATCAAGCGCAATGTTTTAGCATTCAATTAACAATTGAATGCTAAGCAATTGGTTTATACTAATCTGCACATTGAATGCATTTAGTCGCTGCAGGTTGAACTTTTAAGCGACCAATAGCTATGTCATCACCGCATTGGGCACAAACTCCATATGAGCCGTCTTCTATACGGGTAATTGCATTTGAGAGTTGCTGAATTTCAATTTTTGCTTCCGACTCTAGTGCATTAAGTACTTCATCATTTTCACGTTCACAAGCTTGCTCAGCCCAGTCAGCTGCGCGCCCGTCGGCAAAATCACCATGAATTGAATTTACACGTGCCTGTAAGGCAATAATGCGTTGAGTAAAGTCTGCTTTTAGCTGTTCAGACATAATTCTGCCTCGCTTCTATTTTTTTTGTTGGTTTAGCTCTTTTTGCAGTGATTTAACATAGGGTAGTAAATCTGCTACATCGGTATATACAGCAGGCTCTAATTCTTGTTCAATTCCCATACGTTCAAGATCTAACGCTAACCTATCTTTCTTTGATAGTTGTTTGCGCGCATCAAGGATCGGCATATGACTAATTTGGCTGTATAACTTAAATATAGCAGGAAATTTTGATTTTAACTCTTCACTGTATTGAGGTAATGATTCCATCAATACAGAGAGACGCCAACAGCCTTCAGATATTTCACATTGTTTTTCAGAAATAGCCTTTGTTATCAGAACTATAGAGTCAACAGCTTTCAAATCCCGGATAATTTGTTTTTGCTTGTGATCTGCCTCAATTAGCTTGGTATTTAACGTTTGACTGCGTAATTTAAACATTAAAAACGCAGCATAACTCGCTAAAGCTAAAAGCACTAAAGAAGCAAAAATCAGCAATAATATGGCACTAACAGACACTATAAAACTTACTCTTTAAACTCAGAAAAATCAGTTTCGTCTAATTTATCCCAAAGTTTATCTTCAGAATCTTCGTCTTCATATTCTTCATCATCATCTTCTGTTTCTATGCCCAAAGCAGCTAAAAGCTCTTCGTAGCGATCAAAACTAGCAGATAAGGTTTGTGCCTCTTGTTCCGTTAATTCTTCACCAGCTTCCGCTCTAGCGGCTAATATTTGCAATTCTTCATTGTCTTCAATAGCAAATAATTCTTTTTCTAATGCTTCTATTTCAGTGTTATCAACTTCAACGTCTTTGATAGCTGCAATTGGTTGCTGAACAGCTTTGGTTTTAGGCTTAGTTTGTTTAACTGGCGTAGAGGCTACACCAAGATCAATAGGTTTTTTACTGCCAATACGTGGATCTTTATCCTTCACATCATCTGGTTGGCTAGTTTTAACAAAAGCGACTTGTTGACGTGTTCCTGCTTTGTTGCCCGAGGTTTTACGCGTTCTTGGCTCTTTCTCTTCGATAATATTCTTGTTTGGTTCGCTTATACTTCTAGCGCGACCTGGCTTGCGAGATTTTTTAGTTCTGCTCATAATGTTCTTAAATAAATAGTAATTAAGTCTATTTTACGCGATCTATCGCTAAAACTGTTAGTTTTTGTTCAATAAACTGACAATTTATAACAAGATTTCTAATGATTACTTTTTTTATGAACAAAACAAAATTCTTACCATCCCTGGAAATTTTGCATATAGCTCTTTCCTGAGCAAAAAAAACGACAGTCATATGACTATCGCTCTTCGACAAATACTTTTGTCACTGTTCTGGTTAATCCAGCCCTGAACCTATCCTTGAAATACTATCCCTATATTTTAATCGTTTCCATACATTGTTTTTTATTTTCGGTCTTCCTGACACCTTATTTACTATCCATAACCCCCGAAGGGTAAATCATCCAATGATAAATAATCTTCCTGATTAACTTAATAATCCATTAAGTATATCCCTGTAGCATCCTTACCAAATTTCCACTTCTTGATTTCTAATAAGCTACATCCTGTAACTGTTATAAAGTTTAAACCTTCATGACCTTATTACAATAAGTTACAAAATAAGGAATCGAACATAAAACAAGCAAACCACATAACGCATTGTTTTTACTGTAATAATATAATGATGCGTTGGCTTTTTCCGTTAATGTCTATTAATGCTATGGTCAATGTCGCACATATATATCAGCTTATTGAACTGTGTTTATTATTATCCTGGGAGATGTTATTTTCTTTGATTTACATTTTTTAGCGTATTTAGAACCTCTCTATAGCCGAAAGGGGGTCCCTCATCTCGTTCCACTAGTGGGGGATGACGGTGTGTTTTTTCAAAGTATAAGTGAGTAACCGCGATGCTAATTAACTTACACCACGTCATCCCGGAAGAGCTTTAGCGATGTCCGGGACCTCATTGAGCGTGCTGTGGTTATAAAAGTTTAAATATTTAAAGCACGATACGCTTCAGGAGGTTACGCACAAAAGCACTGCGGAATGACGGAGTACTTTTTCTTATTATAGTTGCGTAACCGCGATGCTAATTAATTTAAACCACGTCATCCCGGAAGAGCTTTAGCGATGTCCGGGACCTCATACGGTTGAAGTGTGCTTGAGTTGGATACGCAAAGCTATGCCTACAAAGAAGTAGGTCACGCCAGGATCCTAAACGAAAAAAGCCCTCTGCATTAGCAGAGGGCTTTTCGGAATTAGGAGCCTGGCGATGACCTACTCTCACATGGGAACTCCCACACTACCATCGGCGCAACTGCGTTTCACTTCTGAGTTCGGCATGGGATCAGGTGGGGCCACAGTGCTATTGTCGCCAGACAAAAACTGTTGGTTCTTTCGAACCTGTTATTCGACGTATCGAATAACGAATTTGGAAAAATCGATATTAAACCATGTCTCAAGTATTCTTGTTAATGCGTGAATCTCTTTAAAAGAGTATCAGACCATACAATCTCTCAAAGCAAAACTGCTTGGGTGTTGTATGGTTAAGCCTCACGGGCAATTAGTATCAGTTAGCTCAATGCCTCACAGCACTTACACACCTGACCTATCAACGTTGTAGTCTCCAACGACCCTTTAGGGGACTTAAAGTCCCAGTGAGAACTCATCTCAAAGCCTGCTTCCCGCTTAGATGCTTTCAGCGGTTATCAGTTCCGAACGTAGCTACCGGGCAATGCCACTGGCGTGACAACCCGAACACCAGAGGTTCGTCCACTCCGGTCCTCTCGTACTAGGAGCAGCCCTCTTCAATTCTCAAACGCCCACGGCAGATAGGGACCGAACTGTCTCACGACGTTCTAAACCCAGCTCGCGTACCACTTTAAATGGCGAACAGCCATACCCTTGGGACCGACTTCAGCCCCAGGATGTGATGAGCCGACATCGAGGTGCCAAACACCGCCGTCGATATGAACTCTTGGGCGGTATCAGCCTGTTATCCCCGGAGTACCTTTTATCCGTTGAGCGATGGCCCTTCCATACAGAACCACCGGATCACTATGACCTACTTTCGTACCTGCTCGACGTGTCTGTCTCGCAGTTAAGCTGGCTTATGCCATTGCACTAACCGTATGATGTCCGACCATACTTAGCCAACCTTCGTGCTCCTCCGTTACTCTTTGGGAGGAGACCGCCCCAGTCAAACTACCCACCAGACAGTGTCCCCAAGCCCGATTAGGGCCCTAGGTTAGAACATCACGCATACAAGGGTGGTATTTCAAGATTGGCTCCACCACATCTAGCGACGCGGTTTCAATGCCTCCCACCTATCCTACACATGTAGGAGCAATGTTCACTGTCAAGCTATAGTAAAGGTTCACGGGGTCTTTCCGTCTAGCCGCGGGTATACGGCATCTTAACCGCAAATTCAATTTCACTGAGTCTCGGGTGGAGACAGTGTGGCCATGATTACGCCATTCGTGCAGGTCGGAACTTACCCGACAAGGAATTTCGCTACCTTAGGACCGTTATAGTTACGGCCGCCGTTTACCGGGGCTTCGATCATCAGCTTCGCTTACGCTAACCGAATCAATTAACCTTCCGGCACCGGGCAGGCGTCACACCGTATACGTCATCTTTCGATTTTGCACAGTGCTGTGTTTTTAATAAACAGTTCCAGCCACCTGGTTACTTCGACTCTCCGCTGCTTACCTCGTAAAGAGTTCACAATAGAGAGCGTACCTTCTCCCGAAGTTACGGTACTATTTTGCCTAGTTCCTTCACCCGAGTTCTCTCAAGCGCCTTAGTATTCTCTACCTAACCACCTGTGTCGGTTTGGGGTACGGTTCCTATATATCTGAAGCTTAGAAGCTTTTCCTGGAAGTATGGCATCAACAACTTCAACTCCGTAGAGTCTCGTCTCGTATCTCAGCCTTAAGAAGAACCGGATTTACCTAATTCTTCAGCCTACATACTTTCACATGGACAACCATCGCCATGCTTGCTTAGCCTTCTCCGTCCCTCCTTCGCAATATATAGAAGTACAGAAATATTAATCTGTTTCCCATCGACTACGCGTTTCCGCCTCGCCTTAGGGGCCGACTTACCCTGCCCTGATTAACATGGGACAGGAAACCTTGGTCTTTCGGCGGGGGAGTTTTTCACTCCCCTTATCGTTACTCATGTCAGCATTCGCACTTCTGATACCTCCAGCAAACCTTACGATTCACCTTCAACGGCTTACAGAACGCTCCCCTACCACTTGAACCTAAGTTCAAATCCGCAGCTTCGGTGCATAGTTTAGCCCCGTTACATCTTCCGCGCAGACCGACTCGACTAGTGAGCTATTACGCTTTCTTTAAAGGATGGCTGCTTCTAAGCCAACCTCCTAGCTGTCTATGCCTTTCCACATCGTTTCCCACTTAACTATGACTTTGGGACCTTAGCTGGCGGTCTGGGTTGTTTCCCTTTCCACAACGGACGTTAGCACCCGTAGTGTGTCTCCCGCATATCACTCATTGGTATTCGGAGTTTGCAAAGGGTTGGTAAGTCGGGATGACCCCCTAGCCTTAACAGTGCTCTACCCCCAATGGTGTTCGTGCGAGGCTCTACCTAAATAGATTTCGGGGAGAACCAGCTATCTCCCGGCTTGATTAGCCTTTCACTCCGACCCACAAGTCATCACCGCATTTTTCAACATACGTGTGTTCGGTCCTCCAGTTGATGTTACTCAACCTTCAACCTGCCCATGGGTAGATCGCCGGGTTTCGGGTCTATGCCCTGCAACTAAACGCGCAGTTAACACTCGCTTTCGCTACGGCTCCCCTATTCGGTTAACCTTGCTACAGAACATAAGTCGCTGACCCATTATACAAAAGGTACGCAGGCACCGGACTAAATCCGGCTTCCACTGCTTGTACGTATGCGGTTTCAGGTTCTATTTCACTCCCCTCACAGGGGTTCTTTTCGCCTTTCCCTCACGGTACTGGTTCACTATCGGTCAGTTAGGAGTATTTAGCCTTGGAGGATGGTCCCCCCATATTCAGTCAAGATTTCTCGTGTCCCGACCTACTCGATTTCACTATTAGGTTGTTTTTGTGTACGGGGCTATCACCCTGTATCGCTGTCCTTTCCAGAACATTCCACTAACGCCCAAATAGCTTAAGGGCTGATTCGCGTTCGCTCGCCGCTACTAACGAAATCTCGGTTGATTTCTTTTCCTCGGGGTACTTAGATGTTTCAGTTCTCCCGGTTCGCCTCGCATAGCTATGTATTCACTATACGATACCTGCCTTACGACAGGTGGGTTCCCCCATTCGGACATCTGTGTCTATAGCGCCTTTTATCGGCTTAACACAGCTTTTCGCAGATTAACACGTCCTTCATCGCCTCTAACTGCCAAGGCATCCACCACATACGCTTAGTCACTTAACCATACAACCCCAAAAAGTCTTGCAACTTCAAGAATGTTCGGAGACTAATCCGAACTAAGTTATAGGTCTGACATTTTCACGCATTCAATAAGAATGTTGGCAACCTACGTTGCCAAACCCACAGTAAACTGTGAGCCTTGAGTAAGAACTAATTACATAACGATAAGATATGTAATTAATAATTTGAGTTGTTGTAT
This sequence comes from Thalassotalea psychrophila, assembly GCF_031583595.1. NCBI lineage: Bacteria > Pseudomonadati > Pseudomonadota > Gammaproteobacteria > Alteromonadales > Colwelliaceae > Thalassotalea > Thalassotalea psychrophila. Next base: position 35,321 of record NZ_CP134145.1, on the reverse strand, counting down.
AAAACAACTCAGTGATAAACAACAAGTTGTTTATCGTGATGATTTGCTGACGTTTATGATTGGAGATCATAAACACAAATCATCGGGTTTAATATCAGCTTTCCAAATTGTTAAAGAGTTAATCAACACACGCATTCGGTGCAGATTTTGGTTAAAAACCAAACTTAACGCATCATCCTTTATCATAAAGGGGATGTTTTAAGTTTGGCTTCTTACGTTAAGAAGAAAATGGTGGAGCTAAGCAGGATCGAACTGCTGACCTCCTGCGTGCAAGGCAGGCGCTCTCCCAGCTGAGCTATAGCCCCATTGTGTTACCAATGGTATTTAACTCTTTTTAGAAGGCATTTTATGACGCCGTGTAGTTCACCTACACAAGTCATGAAATAACGCACTAAAAACGTTAAATTGGTAGGTCTGGGCAGACTTGAACTGCCGACCTCACCCTTATCAGGGGTGCGCTCTAACCAGCTGAGCTACAGACCTATCATGATGGGTCTGCAACCTAAGTTACGACCTATTTTCTTCATCTTTCGTTATCATACAATTTGTGTGAACACTCGCGAAACTAACAAGTTAGTTTCCATTAAGTTGTCTACTTAAGGTAAGGAGGTGATCCAACCCCAGGTTCCCCTAGGGTTACCTTGTTACGACTTCACCCCAGTCATGAATCACAAAGTGGTAACCGTCCCCCCGAAGGTTAAACTAGCTACTTCTTTTGCAACCCACTCCCATGGTGTGACGGGCGGTGTGTACAAGGCCCGGGAACGTATTCACCGTGGCATTCTGATCCACGATTACTAGCGATTCCGACTTCACGGAGTCGAGTTGCAGACTCCGATCCGGACTACGACAAGCTTTGTGGGATTCGCTCCACCTCGCGGTATTGCTGCCCTCTGTACTTGCCATTGTAGCACGTGTGTAGCCCATCCCGTAAGGGCCATGATGACTTGACGTCGTCCCCACCTTCCTCCGGTTTATCACCGGCAGTCTCCTTAAAGTTCCCGACACTACTCGCTGGCAAATAAGGATAGGGGTTGCGCTCGTTGCGGGACTTAACCCAACATTTCACAACACGAGCTGACGACAGCCATGCAGCACCTGTCTCAGAGTTCCCGAAGGCACTAATCTATCTCTAGAAAATTCTCTGGATGTCAAGGGATGGTAAGGTTCTTCGCGTTGCATCGAATTAAACCACATGCTCCACCGCTTGTGCGGGCCCCCGTCAATTCATTTGAGTTTTAACCTTGCGGCCGTACTCCCCAGGCGGTCAACTTATCGCGTTAGCTGCGCTACCCACAGATCAAGTCTACAGACAGCTAGTTGACATCGTTTACGGCGTGGACTACCAGGGTATCTAATCCTGTTTGCTCCCCACGCTTTCGTGCCTCAGCGTCAGTATTTGTCCAGGTGGCCGCCTTCGCCACTGATGTTCCTTCCAATCTCTACGCATTTCACCGCTACACTGGAAATTCCACCACCCTCTACAATACTCTAGCTTGCCAGTTCAAAATGCAGTTCCAAGGTTGAGCCCTGGGCTTTCACATCTTGCTTAACAAACCGCCTACGCACGCTTTACGCCCAGTAATTCCGATTAACGCTCGCACCCTCCGTATTACCGCGGCTGCTGGCACGGAGTTAGCCGGTGCTTCTTCTGTTGCTAACGTCACAGCTAGCAGTTATTAACTACTAACCTTTCCTCACAACTGAAAGTGCTTTACAACCCGAAGGCCTTCTTCACACACGCGGCATGGCTGCATCAGGCTTTCGCCCATTGTGCAATATTCCCCACTGCTGCCTCCCGTAGGAGTCTGGGCCGTGTCTCAGTCCCAGTGTGGCTGATCATCCTCTCAAACCAGCTAGAGATCGTCGCCTTGGTAAGCCTTTACCTTACCAACTAGCTAATCTCACTTGGGCTAATCTATGAGCGAGAGGTGCCGAAGCGTCCCCCCCTTTGGTCCGTAGACATTATGCGGTATTAGCAGTCGTTTCCAACTGTTGTCCCCCACTCAAAGGCATATTCCCAAGCATTACTCACCCGTCCGCCGCTCGACGCCGAAGTAGCAAGCTACTTCTCGTTTCCGCTCGACTTGCATGTGTTAAGCCTGCCGCCAGCGTTCAATCTGAGCCATGATCAAACTCTTCAATTAAAAAGTTGTTACATTTGAAACAAGACAAGCTTGTTTCTACTCAATGAATTCTGAATGTTTCGTCTAACCAGGAGCTGGTTAAACTAAAACGTACTAATTAACTTCATCGCTAAATAAAGATAATTAATTTGTTTGTGTGTTCATTCATCATTAAGTGATTTCGATACCGAGGTATCTATGTTGTAAATCAATCTTAATGTGAGTGCCCACACAAATTGCATGATAACTAATTGTTAAAGAACCGTTCTATTCGAACGAAGAGCTAATCGCATTCGTTAGTCTCTTTGCTTCAATCCGGCTAGTAGCCTTGCTTGAAGTGGATGCGCATTATAAGCACCCTAGTTTTAATGTCAACCGATTTTTTGAATTATTTAAAAGTTTATTTTTAAATGCTTCATCAGCGTTTAAGTACCCTATTGGATTACTTAACTTATTAAAACGCTTCGTTGGGATGTCCCGAAGAAGTGAAGCGCATTTTAGAGATTTTTGCGCTGCCGTCAACTGCTTTTTGAAATTAATTTGAAATAAACTCGATTTTGATTATATTCTGTACAAGCTGCGCTATTATTGAGCTCAGTGATATCGATATGATCGTTTTTAGTTATATTTGAATTACATTCTATCGGTCACAGTTAATTTAAAAGATACAATTTAATATTAGATAATGTGTTTTTTTATCAGTTTGCTCTAGTTTTTTTGATAGAGTAATTACTAAATCAATTAATAGGCTTCATTTATGACAGTTTCTTCCCTTAGACCCTATAGAGGTATATACCCTAAATTATCTGAAAAAGTATATATCGATCCGAGTAGTGTATTAATTGGTGATATAACTTTAGCTGTCAACGTCAGTATCTGGCCTTTAGTGGTAGCACGCGGTGATGTTAATCATATAACTATCGGCGCAAATAGTAACATTCAAGATGGTAGTGTATTGCATGTCACTCGCAAAACCCCGAAATTTCCTGACGGCTATCCCTTAGTTATTGGTGAAGAAGTTACCGTAGGTCATAAAGTAATGCTGCATGGTTGTACTTTGGGCGATCGTATATTGGTAGGCATGGGGGCCATTATAATGGACGGTGCGATTGTAGGTGATGATTGTATTATAGGAGCAGGTTCTCTAGTACCACCAAATAAGACATTAGATCCTGGATTTCTGTATGTTGGTAATCCGGCAAAACAAAAGCGCCCTCTCACTGATGACGAGTTCACTTTCTTAAGAGAAACTAATGCTAATTACGTACGTTTAAAAGATGAGTATATTGCAGAACTAAATCAATAGTTGCTAGCTAACTTACTAGAGCCAGATCTCATTATTCTCATCTGGCTCATTCTCTTCTAACCACTCTTCGACTTGTTCTTCCCAGTCAAACTTATCGGCTTGGCTTATTGCTGAAGCTGAATGTGCTATGTATATATTTACCTGATTGCCAGACAGTAATCCGGTAAAACGCCAAAGCTGCTTTTCTACTATATAAATGTGATCATCATTAAACAATATAGCTTGATTCATTTATCGGCGCCTTGTAATTGACTTCTTAACTTAGCTAACACCTGAGTTTGTTGTGGCCTTACATTTCGCCAAATATAAAAGCTTTCTGCCGCTTGCCCTACTAGCATACCTAAACCATCAATCACTAAACGGGCCTTATGCTTTTTGCACCAGTTTAAGAAAGGGCTTAATTTGGCACCGTAAACCATGTCATAGCAAACAGTGTTAGTAGTAATACATGTAGAACTTAAATCAGGTAAATTTGCCGATAAGCTTGCTGAAGTTGCATTTATGACAACATCAAACGTTGCTTTGGCAGTTTCTGCATAGCTAATTGCAGTTATTTTTTGATCGGTAAAACGAGCAGCAAGTTGTTCTGCTTTCTCTGTTGTTCTATTTACAATAACTATCTGCTTGGGATTTTCAGCTAATAAGGGAAGAATAACGCCACGAGCAGCACCACCGGCTCCCATTAATAGTATGGTTTTATTGGTAAGTTGAACTTGATGATTTTTTAAATCATTTACTAAGCCAACACCATCTGTGTTATCGCCTTTGATAGTTCTTTCACTAAAAATCAGAGTATTAACAGCACCTGCTGCTTTGGCGCGTTCGGTGAGTTGATCACACATCTGCATTGCTTGCTCTTTAAATGGAGCTGTAACATTGGCCCCCTTTCCTCCAGCGAGAATAAACTTATTAACGCTTTCTTCAAACTCCGCGCTAGTTGATAAACACTTATCATAATGAATGGCTTGCTTAGTTTGCTGAGCAAACATTTGATGAATGATTGGGGATTTGGATTGGGCAATTGGGTTGCCATAAACTAGAAATTTATCCATAAGGAAACAGTGCAAAGATATTTGTTATTAGGTTAACCAATCTTTCGGTAAAAGTAAAAAGCCACTTATACTTTGATAGAAGCACAAAGTATAAGTGGCAAAGCCTTTAAATTACTCCCAGGAATAATTTAATCATTAAAACTTATAACCCAGCATTACAGAAAACACCATTGGATCAACATCAACTTCAGCTTTACCAATACTGTCACCGCCAACATCGAAAGTAGCGTCAGTGCCAATATCAATGTAACGCGCTGATGCATTAATATGCCATTTTTCGTTTAGTTGGTAATCTGCACCAACTTGTAATGCAAAGCCGAAAGAACCATCTAATTCAAGATCACTTAAACCAAGGCTTTCTGGGCCTGACTTAAATTCTTCATCGAAGAAAATAGTGTAGTTAAGACCAGCACCAACATATGGTTTTAAGTTTGTACCGGTTTCAAAGTAATAAAGCGCACTTACAGTAGGAGGCAAATGAGATACTTCGCCTAAAGTAGCGCCATCTACACCTAAAACAGCATTAGGATCATGAATAGTTACTTCATGAGTAAATGGTGTTGCAGCTAAAACCTCAACAGCCCAGTTACTATCAAAAAAATATACGAAATTAAGGCCTAATTGAGTGTTATCATCTACACTGATTGACATGGTTGAATCAGCACCTCCTAATAATACAGCTGACTTACCTTCGTCAGGGCTAACCATGGTTACACCACCACGGATCACAAAGTCTCCTGCTTCGTAAGATGCCGCTACTACTGCGTTACTAGCTAATAAAGATACGAGTGCTAAACTAATTAAATTCTTTTTCATGGCCTTTGCCTTACATGTTAATATTGTTAAGATTTGTAAAGAATTGTAACCACAAAAAAAGTAGGGTTATTGATCTAAAACAAATTATTTTTGATACTAGACAAAAGATAATAAAATAAATAATTTATGAATAATTTCCAAACAAATAATGTTAAAAGCTGGTTAAACAGATACTTAATCGTTAACTTTATAATTACACTCTTCATCGCCTTAAGGTATTTAGCACCGCATCCTTATCCAGATAGTGTAATTTCAACCATATTTTTATTTACCTATAGCGTTGCTCATTTAGGTTTATTAGCACTATTACTTACTGGTCTATTACATTTACTAGCTAGAATAATAAAGCACTATGTAGCAATACGATTTATCGCGATTATTCTCGTATCTTTAGCATTATCACTGTTACTTGCCGATACCTTTGTATATCAACAATATCGTTTTCATTTTAACGGTATTGTTTTTGAATTAATGGTTGAGGGCGGAACTGAAATATTCAGTTTTTCATGGCAATTATGGACTTTAATTGGCTTAATTATATTGGCATTTTTTGCGGCACAAATATTCTTAAGTGAAATGCTTCGTAATAAATTTGTAAGAACGCAGTTTTCATTGAAAACGCCGTTAAAGGTATGGTTAGTGTTTTTATTGTTAGGTCATGGCATTCATACCTGGGCAGATGCAAAATTTGAGAAAAACATTACCCAACAAGCTCGTTATTTACCTATTTCATTTCCGTTAACAGCGAAAGGCTTTATGGCCAAATTTGGTGTGGTTAATATAGAAGCACAAAAACAACAGGCCTTGTTGAAACAAAAAAAGGTAAAGTCAGCAATTAATTACCCGTTAAGTGCGATGCAGTGTGAACCAGTTGAACAACAAAAAAACATTTTGATGATCACATTGGATTCTTGGCGTAGCGATATGATGGATGCCAAAATGACACCAACTATTCAAAGTATTGCTGATAAAGGAACACATTTTAAGCAGCACTATAGTGGCAGTAATAATACTCGTCACGGCATGTTCAGCTTGTTTTACGCCATTCCTGGCCATTACTGGCAACCTATTCTGGATACTCAAAACTCTCCGGTGTTAATGGATGTGATTAAAGAGCAAAGCTACGATATTGGTATTTTTGCCAGTGCAAAATTAACGAGCCCTGAATTTGATCAAACACTATTTAGTAATGTTGAAAATCTTCGAACTCATTCTAAGGGAGATAAACCGTTTGAACGGGATATGGATATCACTAAAGATTTTATTCAATGGCACAAAAACAAAAGTAATACGAAACCATTTTTTGCCTTTATGCTTTATGATGCTGCGCATGGTTTTTCTATACCTAAAGATTTTGAACGTAAATATACGCCTTCTCTAGATGAGATTAATTATATGGCCTTGAATGATGATTATGACTCAGGGCCATTCTTAAACTTATATAAAAATTCGATCAACTTTATTGATCTGCAAATTCAACAAGTAATTGAACAATTAGGTGATGACATAAATAATACCATCATAATTATTACTGGTGATCACGGTAAAGAATTTAATGATAGTAAAAAAGGTTTTTGGGGACACAACTCAAACTATTCAAGATACCAAACTCAGGTCCCGTTGATAATTCATTGGCCAGATGCTCCGAAAAGCTTTTATCAATCTCAAACTAGCCATTATGATATTGCCCCAACGTTACTCACCGATGCGCTTGGTTGTAGTAACAATAGTAATGAATACAGTAGTGGTCAGTCATTATTTACCAAACAACAGCATAGCTGGTTAATTTTTGGCCGTGATGGTTATTACGCAATAAAAGATAACCAGCAACTAAATGAGCTAGATCGTTTAGGCAATTTCACAATTTTTGATGATGATTATCAAGAAGTTGGAGACGGTAAACTGGATATGAAAGTAGTGTTAGAAGCGATGGAAGAGTTACGTCGTTTTAATAACTAAACAAACTACGAAGCTCCCTTTGAAAGGGAGCGTCTATTCTTTTTTGTGCGTGTCTCTTATAGCCAACGCTGTGGTTTTAAATAATGCTGATAAAGCTCAGCTTCTTGGCTACTCGCTTCAGGTTGATAGTTATATTCCCATCTTGCCAGTGGCGGCATAGACATTAATATAGATTCTGTACGACCACCTGATTGCAAGCCGAATAACGTTCCACGGTCAAATACCAGATTAAACTCGACATAACGACCACGGCGGTACAATTGAAATTGGCGTTGATGTTCAGTGAAAGGAGTATCTTTACGCTTGTTAATAATTGGTACATAAGCATCGATAAAGCCTTGACCTACTGCCTTGATGTAATTCAAGCAAGTATCAAAATCCCAACAATTTAAATCATCAAAAAACAAACCACCAACACCACGGGTTTCATCTCTATGTTTTAAATAAAAGTATTCATCACACCATTTTTTATGCTCATCATAAATGCTATCACCAAACGGAGCACATAAATCAGCAGCGGTTTGATGCCAATGAATAACATCTTCTTTTACTGGATAAAACGGTGTTAAATCAAACCCACCACCAAACCACCAAACAGGCTCTTCACCTTCTTTTTCAGCAATAAAAAAGCGTACATTGGCATGAGATGTTGGTATATGAGGATTTTTAGGGTGAATTACCAAAGAAACGCCACAAGCTTGCCAAGTGCGACCGGCTAATTCTGGGCGATGCGCGGTAGCTGAAGGTGGTAATTTATCGCCACTAACGGTTGAAAAGTTAACTCCACCTTGTTCTATTACCGCACCATTAGTTATTACTCTAGTACGACCTCCACCACCTTCTTCTCGTTGCCAAAGATCTTCAACAAACTTAGCGTCACCATCGGCTTGCTCTAATGCAGAACAAATTTGATCTTGTAACGTTTTTAAAAATTCAATCACTTGCTCAATATTAATTTGGCTCATTAGCGGTATACTTCCCCTGTTAATGCATTGATTATTGTTGATGGTTTTGCAAAACCTAAGGTTTCGCCTTTGATAATAAAGTCGAGAGTATTACCAAACTCAGCCTCAACTTGCAGCCAAGTCTTGGCTGGCTCTTTTCCAGCTAAATTGGCGCTAGTTGATACTATTGGCTTATTCGTCGCTTTACATAGCGCAACAACATCTGGTTGACTAGTCACTCGTACTGCAATAGTTGTAAACTCGCCGGTTAAATATTTCGCAATAGAAGAATTTGCAGGAACAACTTGAGTGATACCATCAGGCCAACGAGACAATACTGTGTAACGTTTATCCTGTGGGATTTTACTATCGTCGATAAAAGGTAATAACTGTGAATAGTTACTGGCCAGTAAAATTAAACCTTTGCTTACCGAACGCTGTTTTATTTGTAATAGTTTTTCAACTGCCAACTGGTTGTCAGGATCACAACCTAGGCCAAAAACTGATTCTGTTGGATAGGCAATAATTCCGCCCGCTTCGAAAGCTTCTTGGGCAGAAGAATAGATATCAGATTGAATTTTCGAACTCATCTATGTGCAGATACTTTGTGTATTTTAAAAATGCGATCATTATATCGTTTTAAACGAAAGACCGCATTGATTTGTTTACGTAGAGTTTATTCTTTAACATTAAGCCGTTTCTGGAATGTTTTCGAATAAGTTCTTTACTTTTTCTCGTAAAATAAACTTTTGAATTTTCCCTGTTGACGTTTTCGGTAAGTCAGCAAAAACAATTGTTTTAGGACATTTAAATCGAGCCATATTTTCACGACAAAATTCAATGATTTCACTTTGTGTAGCATGTTCACCTGGCTTTAAAGAAACAAAAGCACAAGGTGTTTCTCCCCAAGTATCATCTTTGCGAGCAACAACGGCAGCTTCCATTATCGCTGGGTGGCGATATAAAACCCCTTCTACTTCAACAGATGAAATATTTTCACCGCCTGAAATTATAATATCTTTTGATCTATCACGTATTTCTAAATAACCATCCGGGTGTTTAACCGCTAGATCGCCAGAATGAAACCACCCTCCTTTAAAGGCATCGATGGTGGCACTTTCATTTTTTAAGTACCCTTTCATCGTAGTGTTTCCGCGAAACATGATTTCACCAATAGTTTCTGCATCAGCAGGAACAGGCAACATAGTTTCAGGATCTAACACATCGACATCTTCTTGAGTTGGGTAGCGGATCCCTTGTCTTGCTTTTAATGCTGCACGCTCATCGCTAGTTAAGTGATCCCACTCTTGTTTCCAAGAGCTTGCCACACAAGGCCCATAAACTTCTGTTAAACCGTAGGTTTGGGTGATATCAAAACCCAGCTTTTCCATACCTTTGATTACTGTTGCTGGTGGTGGAGCGCCGGCAGTCATAGCTTTAACGCTGCCGGTTAATTTCTGAGTAAGCTCCTCAGGACCATTTAAAATCATATTTAACACAATTGGTGCACCGCACATATGAGTAATATTGTGTTCTGAAATAGAATTAATAATGGCGCTCACTTCTACTTGGCGAAGACATACATGGGTAGCCGCCATAGCCGTAACAGTCCAAGGAAAGCACCAACCATTACAATGGAACATTGGCAGAGTCCATAAATACACAGCGTTTTCATCTAATGGCCAAATCATATTATTACCTAGCGCATTTAAATAAGCTCCACGATGAGAATACACCACACCTTTTGGGTTACCCGTAGTGCCAGAAGTGTAGTTTAACGCCATAGCTTGCCATTCATCTTCAATAATTGGCTGCACGAATGATGGATCGCCCGTTGCTAACAGTTGTTGATATTCTAGCTCACCTAAACGATCTCCTCCTTGGCTTTGTGGGTCATCTATATCGATAATAAGCGGTGTTCTACTTGATAGCGCTACGGCTTTTTTCATCACTTCACTGTAGGCTGTGTCCGTCAGTAAAACATCACACTCGGCATGATCAAGAATAAAAGCAAGGTTTTCAGCATCTAAACGAGTATTTAAAGAATTAAGTACAGCCCCTAGCATCGGTACAGCGAAATGCGCATCTAAAAACGCTGGAATATTTGCCGCCATAACCGTAACTGTTGTGCCTTTTTTTACACCGTGTTGTTGTAATGCAGACGCAAGACGATTTACATTTTGTTGATACTCGCTGTAAGTGTATCGTTCATTGCCATGAATAATTGCAGTTTTATTAGGATATAACTCTGCGCTGCGTTTAAGAAAATTTACAGGGCTTAACGCTTGATGATTGGCTACGGCTTTGCCTAGCCCATTAGTGTATTTATCTGACATGGATCCACCTGGAAAATATTACCGATATTAAGTAAATAATGAACCACATTTAAAGTTTACACAATTCTACCTTAGTCTAGCGATCAATTTGGCAATTCTAAGTTAATTAATCCGTGAGTTTACAAATCTATTGCCGTTTTCAACATGGAAGTTGAGTATGCCGCGAACGCATGGATGCGTAGGAGCGGTCCATGGCGATTTGCATTCCTTTTTTTACAGGATGTAACGTATGCCATTTTCACATGGATGTGATAAAAATGGTCATCCCTGAGTTTACAAATCTATTGCCATCCATGGCGATTTGCATTCCTTCATCCCTGAGTTTACAAATCTATTGCCATCCATGGCGATTTGCATTCCTTCATCCCTGAAGTAAAAAAAGGCCCGAATAAATTCGAGCCTTTCATAAATTTTAATTTTAATTTTAGGTTAAATTATTAACCTAATTTAGCTTGCATTGCTTCGTCTTTTGCAAGAAGTGCGACAGCGTTAGCAGCGCGTTCAGCTTTAACTTTATCGGCAATACTTTGATCAGCTACACCTAAAATTTGCGCAGCTAAGTAACCCGCATTTTTAGCACCTGCTTTACCAATTGCAACAGTTGCTACTGGAATACCGCCAGGCATCATCACGGTTGATAATAATGCATCGTGACCTTGTAGTGGGCCATTATCTACTGGAACACCAATTACCGGGCGAGTTGTCATACCGGCAACAGCACCTGCTAAGTGAGCAGCTAAACCTGCAGCACAAATAAATACCTTACAACCACGCTCTTCAGCATCTTTTACGTAAGCTTTAGCAGCATCTGGAGTACGGTGAGCCGAGCGCACACGAACTTCACAATCAATTTCAAACGTTTTTAATACGTCGATAGTTGACTGCATTACAGGAAGGTCAGAATCTGAGCCCATTAAAATAGCAACGAATGTTGATGACATAGTTTTCTCTCAAAGTTTAAGTTTAATAAATATTTGATATATAAAGTTAAACCTTTACATATCAAATACTTATACCAATCTACTTAATCGCAGTAGTTAACTGGATTGCTAGTATAATGATTTTATCTTGTGACTGCACTTTTTTTGCGGACAAAATAATACATTTTCACCGGACATTTTTCTTTGCACCATAACCTTCCAACCGCATTTGGGGCATGCTTCAGTTACGGGTTTGTAATTAAGAATATATTTACATTTAGGATAGCTGTCACAGCTGTAAAAAGTTTTGCCTTGTCGGTTCATCTTTTCTTGTAGTTGCCCTTTGTTACATTCAGGACATTTTACATCAAGATCATCATATTGATTCATTTCTTCAATGTGATGACATTCAGGAAAGTTACTACAACCAATAAATAGCCCGTATCGACCTTGTTTAACAGCAAGTTCGCTAGAACATTTAGGGCACTGGCTACCAGCCAACATTTGTGTTTCAAATTTTTCTTGTTCAACTACCGGTCGAGTATAATTACACGTTGGATAGCTTACACACCCAAGAAATGCGCCAGCTTTAGAATTTTTTACGGCAAGTTCACTGCCACATTCTGGACATACCTCATAGGCTTTTTCCAGAGCGTGTTCGTGTTGAGAAAATAATGGTTTGCTATCTTTAGTCATAAAAACTCCGTTAAGAACGGATATTATGACATAAAAATAGCGATTTTTTTAAGCAAATGTAATTTTAACAAAGCTAGTTAGTGCAGCGGACCTTCACATTCATCAAAGATTAAATCTTCCATTTGTGAATATGCTGACTCTTTACCAGGCACATTAAACAACACCATTAGCACTACCCACTTTAAATCATCAATATTAAAGTCTTTGGTATCAAGCTCCATGACACGATCTACAACCATTTCACGGGTAGTGAAATCAAGTACATTCACCTGCTCTAAAAACATTAGAAATCCTCGGCATTCAACATCTAGAAAGCGAGTTTCTTCAGGAGTGTAAATACGTACCGATGTACCCGGTCTGCGGGTAAGGTATGGGTATGCGTCTGTATTTTGTAGCGCAGCCAGTTTTTCTAACCATGATAGAGCTTTATAGATCTCGTCTTGATGGAAACCAGCACGGGTTAATTCATCAGTAAGTAGATCATGATCTACCATTACCTCAGCTTCGCTGTGGATATAGTTTTCAAAAAGGTACATAAGAATATCGAACATAACTAGCCCCTTTTAAGTGATTGAACTTATTCAATTTATTGTTTTAGTTCAATTTGATATAGCCTCCCGGTACCGCAGTTACCAGACCTCTAAGCTCTAGCGTCATCAATCGGGTTAAGACTTCCTCTGTGGGAAGCTGACTCCGAGAAACTACCGTGTCTACGGAAGTAGTTTCATAATCCACACTACGCAACAATGGATCGATAAACAAGTCTTGTTGGTCACTTTTTTGGTGTTTTTTTTGTTCTCTTTTGGCCTCTCCTTTATACAGACCAGATGTAGAGGGGAGATCTAACAAAAATAAAATATCCTCTACTTCATCTACTAAAGTTGCTCCTTGTTTTATTAAACTATGACAACCTTTACTTTGCGGATTATTAATTGCTCCTGGCATGGCAAAGACTTCACGGTTTTGTTCTATTGCCATTCTTGCCGATATCAATGACCCACTTTTGAGTTGCGCCTCAATGACAAAAACCCCGAGGCTCATACCGGTAATAATGCGATTCCGCTTTGGAAAACACCCTGGATTTGGCCTAGTCCCAGGTAAATATTCACTTATAATAGCGCCATCACAGGCGAGTATGTCTTTTGCTAATGGCTTGTTACGAGCAGGATAAACAATATCTAAACCAGTGCCTACGACAGCTATGGTCGACTTTTCAGCCAGTAATGCTCCTTGATGTGCAGCCGAGTCGATCCCTAACGCCAACCCTGAAGTAATAACAATGTTTTCTGAAGATAGTTGATAGGCAAACTTTTTAGCTGACTCCCGCGCGCTGAGGGTAGCAGAGCGAGAGCCAACCATGGCTAACTGTTTTTGGTTTAATAGACTGAGGTTACCTTGACCAAAAAGCAATATAGGTGGATTTTCTGTTTGTTTTAACAGCTCGGGATAATATTTATTCTGTATACCAATAATTGTTATTTGATATTGCTGGCAACAGGAAATAACAGCATTGATTCTTGACCAGTTTGGCTGGCAAATAGCTGTAGTTTGAGCCTGATTCAGACCAAAGCTTGTTAGTGCACTTTTTGAAAGTTGAAAAAACTTGGCCAAGCCAAATTCATTAAGCAGATTGATTTTGATATTGCTGGCTAAGCGTGGGATTAATTTCCACGCCAGCCAATAATGGGCATTAGATAATTGTTCTGACATATTCTCATCCTTAAGAAATATACCACACAAAAAGGGTTAGTATTATTGTTGTTATGGCCTCATTATGGGGCGCTTACATAATCTTCAATACGAACTGATTTAGTTGTTGATAACACAATAGCGTAGCTGGTTTTTTCCATAACCTTAAACACCATTAAGTGACCAATATTCTCCATTGGCATACTAATATGTTTATCACTATCGTTTGGACGTGTTAAACGATACCAGAAAGATGCATCTTCTTTATAAACAGGGCCATCTGCAGTTTCGATAACATCAGGGCTTTGACGATTAATTGCGTAAACTTCCCCCATGTTCAACTGATGGTTAGCGCCTTTATTTAATAACACTACTTCAAACTTGCCAAACTCTCGAGTTAGGTTATATGAACTGATCATACGAGCCTGTAGCTCTTTATCTTTAACTGTTTGCATCGCATAAAAGGATGGTAAAAGCTGTCCTTCATTAACCTCTACAACGATATCCCCTGCTCTAACTTCTCGTTTAGATGACTCTAAAAATGCCGTAGAAGGTTCTTTGTTTTCAAGATTACCTGTTCTTATTCCTTTTGCAGTACCAACTAGTATAGCGTAATAACCTAAATGCTCTTTGCTTTCAGGATCTAATATCTCATCGCCTTTATGGTATATTGCGTAGTTCTGGCCGGCTTTTAACTCACCCTTAATATAAAGTTTAGCGCCTTCCATGTTGGATTTATATTTTTCATCACCACCTAAAATATAAGGTGACGTGTCAATTTCAGCTTGGCTAAGTACTGTTGAATAGTTTAAATAAGGGGCCAAGTGTTCAAGCGGTAAAATAGTAATAGGGTTACTATCTTTTAAAGTTTTCCTACCTTTTGGTGACCATTTTAACTCAGGCTTTCCCTTAACCAACATTGGTTGACCATTTTCATCATAAACAAGACGCAATTCATCGCCTGGATAAATTAAATGGGGGTTATTTATTTCAGGATTCATCCGCCACAGCTTTGGCCATAACCAAGGTTCATTTAAGAAAATTCCAGAAATATCCCATAGAGTGTCGCCTTTTTTGACTACATAGGTTTTCGGAGCATCATCTTTAATTTGCAACTCGTCAGCTAAGACAAGTAATGATGTAAACAAGCAAAATATTGTTATTAGTATTTTTTTATACATGCTGATTGGTCCATTTCAAGCAATTTACTGCCTCTGTAAGCAGATAATTCTACTTGCTGAGTATAAAGCCCTATTATTACTAGAAAATAATGGCTAAAATTAAAACATAACACTCTATATCAATTATCGCTAATTGTTTTGCAAATATTATGACTATTTTAAATGTACTACGCTTTCCAGATGAACGCCTAAAAACGGTTGCTAATGAAGTAACCGAAGTCAATGATGACATTAGAAAAATTACCGAAGACATGTTTGAAACCATGTACGACGAAAACGGTGTGGGGCTTGCTGCTACACAAGTAAATATCCATCAACGTATTGTAGTAATCGATGTTTCCGACGATAAGTCTGAACCATTAGTATTAATTAACCCTGTTATCACTGAAAAAAGTGGTGAAATAATGATAAACGAAGAAGGTTGTTTATCTGTTCCAGGTACCTACGCAAAAGTTGATCGCAACACTGAAGTAACAGTAACGGCGTTAGATGCTCAAGGAAAAGAGTTTTCTTTACAGGCAAGTGAACTTCTCGCTATTTGTATTCAACATGAGTTAGATCATTTACAAGGTGTCTTATTTATTGACTATTTGTCACCACTAAAGCGTCAACGAATTAAAACTAAATTAGAAAAAGCAGCTCGTTTAGAAGCGAAAGCTTAGGAAATTACCTTGTCAAAACCATTAGATATTATTTTTGCCGGCACACCGCACTTTGCTGCAGAACACTTACAAGCGTTAATTGATTCTAAGCATAATGTTAAAGCAGTTTATTGCCCACAAGATAAACCTGCGGGTAGAGGCAAAAAGCTAACGGCTTGTGCTGTCAAACAGCTTGCTCTTGAACACAACATCCCAGTTGAGCAGCCACTTAATTTTAAAAATGAAACTGAACAGCTTACTTTGAATAATTACCAAGCGGATGTGATGGTGGTGGTTGCTTACGGGTTACTTTTACCGCAAGTAATATTGGATACACCTAAATTAGGCTGTGTTAATGTGCATGGTTCGTTATTGCCTCGTTGGCGCGGTGCGGCACCTATTCAGCGATCCCTAGAGATGGGTGACAATGAAACTGGCGTTACCATTATGCAGATGGATAAAGGTTTAGATACAGGTGCTATGTTATTAACAGCCAGCTGCCCTATTACCAATATTGATACCAGCGCAACTCTTTACGAAAAGCTTGCATTGTTAGGCCCTAAAGCTCTTTTGGAAACTATGAATCAAATGGCTCTTGGCACCCACACTGCAAAACCTCAAGACAACAACTTAGCAAACTACGCTAAAAAGTTAAGTAAAGATGAAGCCGAACTCGATTGGTCATTGAGCGCAGAAATTCTAGATAGAAAAATTCGTGCATACCAACCTTGGCCGTTTGCACAAATCACCTTTAATGATAACGGTAAAGAACACCGCATTAAAGTGTGGCAAGCACAGCCTTTAACTACAGAATCAAACAAACCTGCTGGCACAATCGTTCATGTTGATAAAACAGGAATAACAGTAGCAACAGGACAAGGTTGTTTGAAACTGACAAGCTTACAATTACCAGGGAAGAAAGCTTTAGCTGTAGCAGATATTTTAAATGGTCGTGCAGATTGGTTTATCGTTGACAACCTAATAACAGGCAATGCTGTGGATACAACTAATGAGTAAAAATGTTAGAGCCCTTGCTGCCCGTTGTCTTTATGCTGTTGTTGACCAAGGTCGCTCTCTGTCTGACGAATTACCAAAACAACAATTGTTGATTGAGTCAGGAAAAGATAAAGGCTTACTACAAGAGCTCTGCTATGGCGTGCTGCGTTATCTGCCTGAACTTGAACAACATGTACGCCGCTTTGTTAAGAAGCCATTAACTGGCAAACAACGAGTGTTCCATTTTTTAATGATGGTGGGTATTTATCAAATAAAATTTACCCGCATTCCTGATCATGCCGCAGTAGCAGAAACTGTTGCTGCTACCGCCATATTAAAAAACCGTCACTTAAAAGGCATGATTAATGCTGTTTTACGTAGTTACCAGCGAGATCCAGAACTAGAAAATATTGAACAATTACCGGATCCTGTACGTTACAACCACCCGGGTTGGTTTATTAACAAAATTAAAGCTGCTTACCCAGATAATTGGCAGAATATTCTTGAGCAGAACCTACAACGACCACCTATGTGGCTTCGAGTAAATCAACAAAAATCAACTATTGAAAATTACCTTAGTTTATTAGCAGAACAAGAAGTCGTTGTTCTGCAAGTTGATCCATTAAGCCAGGCTATTTTATTAGAGCAAGCAACCGATGTTACTAAGCTGCCACACTTTGAAGATGGCTGGGTGTCGGTCCAAGATGGTGCGGCACAAATGGCTGCGCCGCTATTAAATGCTCAATCTGACGATAATGTTTTAGATTGTTGCGCCGCACCTGGCGGTAAAACCTGCCACATACTTGAGCTTGCACCTAATATTAAAGCGATGACAGCAATTGATGTTGAAGAGTCGAGACTCGTTCGGGTAAATGAAAATCTAACTCGTTTGGGCTTAAATGCAAAAGTCATTGCTGGTGATGCGGCAAATCCAGAGCAATGGTTTGATGGTGAATTATTTGATCGAATTTTACTCGATGCTCCCTGCTCAGGCACTGGTGTGATCAGAAAAAATCCAGATATAAAATGGCTAAGACGAGCAACAGATATTGATGCCTTAGTTATATTGCAAAAACAGATACTTAACGCCATTTGGGCGTTATTAAAACCAGGTGGTACGATGATTTATGCCACCTGCTCAATCTTGCCAGAAGAAAATTGCCAACAAATAGAAAAGTTTATCACTGATACGCCTGATGCAGTATTAGAACCTTTAGCTTTAACTGAACACAGCAATGATTGGCAAATATTACCAGGCGATAATTCAATGGATGGCTTTTATTATGCCAAACTCAGTAAAAAGTGCTAAGTTAAACATAGCAGTATAAAAACTGATTTAATTATCATCACAAACGATGCGTAGATAAAAACAATAATAGTTTTAAGTAGTTAAAAATTAATGAAAAAGATCATCATTTTAGGTGCGGGACAAGTTGGCGGAACACTAGCTGAAAACCTGGTGGGTGAGCACGAGATCACTCTAGTTGATACTGACACCAATAAATTGCACGAACTGCAAGATAAGTTTGATCTACAAGTGGTTACTGGTTTTGGTAGCCATCCTGATGTGTTAGCAAAAGCAGGCGCTGAAGATGCTGATATGCTAATCGCTGTAACCAGCGATGACGCAACTAACATGTTAGCTTGCCAAATTGCGTTTTCATTATTTAGCACGCCAACAAAAATTGCTCGTATTCGTTCAGAAGAAATTTTAAAACATGAAAAAGTTCTTTTTCATAATCAAGATATTCCCGTTGACTTTGTTATTGCACCTGAGCAATTAGTAACTAAAGATATTGCCCGTTTAATTGATTACCCTGGCGCTTTACAAGTTCGAGAGTTTGCCGGCGGCAAAGTATCTTTAGTTGGTATCCGTGCCTACTATGGTGGCTTACTTGTTGGTCATGCCCTTTCTGCATTGCGAGAGCATATTCCGAATGTAGATACTCGAGTGGCAGCAATCTACCGTAAAGGTAAACCTATCAGACCTCTCGGCACTACCGTTATTGAAGCTGATGATGAAGTATTTTTCATTGCTGCAACCAAGCATATTCGTGCGGTTATGAGTGAATTGCAAAAGCTTGAAGCTCCCTACAAAAGCATAATGATTGCCGGTGGTGGTCATATAGGTTCCGGTTTAGCTAAAATTCTTGAAAAAAATTATCAAGTTAAAATTATTGAGCGTAATCCCAAACGAGCTGAAAAGTTATCGAATGAATTGAATAATTCGTTAGTGTTTATCGGCGACTCATCTGATAAAGAGCTATTGGTTGAAGAGCATATAGACCAAGTAGATGTATTTATTGCTGTTACTAACGATGATGAAGCTAATATTATGTCTTCAATGGTAGCCAAAGGCTGTGGTGCTAAGAAAACTATTGCCTTAATTCAACGTAATGCCTATCACGATGTTATTCATGGCAATATCCTTGATTTAGATATTGCCGTTTCTCCACAACAAGCGACTATATCTGCATTATTAACTCACGTAAGAACTGGTGGTATTGTTAACGCTTACAGCTTGCGTCGCGGTGCTGCTGAAGCTGTAGAAACCGTAGCTCATGGTGATGAACAGTCATCGAAGGTTATTGGAAGAGAAATTCAAGGTATTAAATTACCTCCTGGTGCAACTATTGGTGCCATTGTTAGGGGTGATGAAGTATTAATAGCCCATTCAACAACAGTAATAAAATCAGACGATCACGTAATTTTATTTTTGGTGGATAAGAAATATATTCATCAGGTTGAGAAGCTGTTTGCGGTTAGTGCTATATTTTTCTAAGGGTGAGCTTAACCTGAACGGCAAAAGCATACCTTCAGATACGTTAAATTTTAAGTATCACAGCATATTCAGAAACAATTAACCACGTCATCCTCGAGGAGCTCAAGCGACATCGGGGACCTCCTGCAGTAAAAGTGTGCTTATAAAAATTCGATTTTGTTTCTTTTAGACCCGCAGCACGCTCAGGGAGATCCCGTGCAAAAAGCATCACGGGAAGACTGCTTACTATTATTAGGTTTGGTGTGTAAGAATATTCTTTCCGCTCTTACTCAGTTTTCTTACTAATGCGTTTGCTAAGTAGGTTTAGATCCCGTAACAAGTACGGGACACGCATTTCTCTACGCCAACAAGTTGGCAATATACCTTTAGATCCCGTAACAAGTACGGGACACGCATTTCTCTAAACCAACAAGTTGGCAATATACCTTTAGATCCCGTAACAAGTACGGGATACGCATTTCTCTACGCCAACAAGTTGGCAAGAGAAGTTGCTAGTTTCTCCAAAACGCTGGCATGAAGAGTACCAACAAGGTAAATATTTCCAGTCGACCAAACAGCATCGCAATAATTAAAACCCATTTACTAAAGTCATTTATACTGGAATAGTTTGCCGCAACTTCACCCAACCCAGGTCCGAGGTTATTTAAACAAGCCGCTACAGCAGTGAATGCACTGATTTCATCGATACCTGATGCCATTAAAAGCACCATACAGATAATAAAAATTGCCGCATACGCAGAGAAAAAACCCCAGATAGCATCAACAACTTTATCAGGTAGAGCTTTGCGACCAAGCTTTATGGTTATTATCGCTTTCGGGTGAATTAGACGACTGAGTTCACGAATACCTTGGAGGTATAACAACACCACCCGCATAACTTTCATACCACCACCGGTACTACCTGCACATCCACCGATAAAGCTAGCAAAGATAAGTAGTATTGGTAACATTGCCGGCCAAAGAGAAAAATCGGTAGTCGCAAAACCGGCTGTCGTACTTATTGAAACCGCTTGGAAAATAGCATCATCAAAGGCTTGTTCATAATTACTTTCTACCCCATAAATAAGTAACGCAAAAAAACAAATAAGTGTCAGTACAAGTTGAATTGAGATAAAGGTTTTGAATTCAGGATCAAACAAATAGGTTCTAAAACTCTTACTTGCCCATGCCGTATAATGCAAAGCAAAGTTAACACCGGCAACGACTAAGAAAAACACACAAATCATATTAATTAATGTGCTATCAAAATACCCCATAGAAGCATCGTGTGTTGAAAATCCACCAATCGCTATTGTTGAAAACGAATGGGATATTGCATCAAAGCCAGACATTCCGGCAAGCCAATAACACAGTGCACAGGTAATGGTTAGTGATAGATAAATATACCAAAGGTGCTTAGCGGTATCCGCTATCCGCGGGGTCATTTTTGAATCTTTCACCGGTCCTGGTGTTTCAGCGCGATATAACTGCATACCACCAACACCTAACATAGGCAAAACTGCCACAGCTAATACGATGATACCCATGCCGCCTAACCATTGCAGTTGTTGGCGATACCATAATACCGCATGAGGCAAACCGTCAATCTTAGTTAATATCGTAGCCCCTGTAGTAGTTAAGCCCGAGAATGATTCGAAGAAAGCATCAGTTATCGATAAATTTGGGGTTTCGGTAAGCATTAAAGGGACGGAGGAGAAGCTAGCTAATACTGTCCAAAACAGCACAACAATAAGAAACCCTTCTCGAGCTCTTAAATCGCCTTTTTGATCACGATTGGGATACCATGCAAAAAAACCGGCACTTAAACATAATAAAAATGCGGTCATAAAAGCAACACCACCACCGTCTCGATAAATAAGAGAAACTAGGCCTGGTGGTAACATGGTGGAACTTAAGATCATTACCAACATGCCCAAAATTCGGGTTATATTACGATACTGCATTGTTTATTTTAATTATTTTATTTTTCTACAGAGTGTTAATGCCAAGAATATAGCATAATCTGCTTGTTAGCCAACTTATATGGTTTTTTATCTAAACAAAGATTCAACGCTTTCCAATCTGCTTAATAGATTTTATATTTTTGAAGTAGGTACAACTCGGCCAGAAGTTAATTCGGTAATTCGCTGACAAAACTTTTTGATATTAGGAATAGGTATTTCCACAATTAGGTTTACCTCTATGGCGTAGTCTTGGTTAATAACTACACCATCAAATCCTAACAGCGTATGCTCGATATCTTTAACCTGTTGATAGTCGCATGTAATAAACACTTCTTCAGTTGGTATTTTCAAAGTTGTTGGTAATTCTAACAACGCTTGTCTAACGCTATTACCATAAGCTCTCTGTAAGCCACCCGTTCCCAGTTTTACACCGCCAAAGTATCGAGTAACAACAGCACAAACTTCGCCTATACCGCTACCTTGCAAGACCGCAAGCATAGGCCGACCAGCTGTGCCACTTGGCTCACCATCATCACTAAATCCATAACTTTGGCTATCTTCAGGCCTAGCCGAAACAAAGGCATAACAATGATGAGAAGCATCGGGGTAATTTTGTCTAATTTGTTCTATAAAGCTTTTTACTTGAGCGTTATCACTACAGTGCTTTAGTGAACAAATAAAACGACTGCGGTTAACAATAGTCTCAAACTCTAAATTGTTAACCGGAATCAAATATGGGGAGGTATTCACTGACATAAACTAAGCAAGCTTAAAATCTCGAGTCATGTTTTCAACGTGGTTTTCATGAACAATTATATTATCTTCAATTCTGATACCGCCAAACTTACGGAAACTGTCAACCTTTGCCCAGTTAATGTATTTCGAATTTTCAGATTTAGATAAGTCTTGCAAAAATTGATCAATAAAATACAAGCCAGGCTCAATAGTAAACACTTGCTTACTTTCTATTCCTCTTGTTGTACGTAAAAAAGGATATTGTTCTGGTGCTGATACATGTGTACCTGTTTCATCAGCCATGAAACCACCCATGTCATGAACCTGTAAGCCTAGGTGATGGCCAAGGCCATGTGGGTAAAATGCAGAAGTAATACCTTTAGCGACCATAGCTTCGGGGTCTAAATTAACTAAATCAAAGCGTTTTAAAATAGCAGCTAATTTGTAATGATTACTAATGTGCAATTCAACATAACTGCTATTCGCTTTTAAGCTTCGCCCAAGCTCTAATTGCATTTCATTCATTGCGATAATTAATTCATGAAATTCATTTTGTTCAAAGGCATAAGTACGGGTTATATCTGATGCATAACCATTAAAGTTAGCACCTGCGTCAATTAAAAATGAATGATGTTGTTTAGGTTTGGTTTGTTCTAATACGGTGTAATGTAATATTGCTGCATTTTCATTAAGCGCAATAATGTTCCCATAAGGCATTTCATTTTCGCCCTGGCCCGTAGCTTGTAAATAAGCTAATTGGATATCAAACTCTGAGCCTCTACCATAAAAAGCGTCTTTCGCAGCATTATGACCAATGACAGCTATACGATTAGCTTCTCGCATACAAACTAAATCATATTCAGTTTTATAGGCTCGATGAAAATGAAAATAGTTTAACACTAATTCTGGGTTAACTAATTCAAAACCCAACTTTTCAGCAACATCCAGATGTGCGCCGATATAAGCCATACCTTGTTTATTATTAGGTAAAATTGCCGCTATCTCTTCGGCATTGCTCATCAGCTTGATATCAAAAAATGAAGTCCAGTAGTCATCTCCCAATTTTACCACTTTGTGCCAAAAATCAGTTGGCTGATAAAATGCTAAAACAGGCTTATCTTTACCGTTTACTATTAACCAACAATTAGGCGTATCAATGATAGGTAGCCAGGCTTTAAAGTGTGGGTTGGTTTTAAATGGGTAATACATATCATCGAGGAAGATTTTTCCTACTTGGCCGGCGTGAATAACTAGGGTGTTAATGTTTTCGCGAACAAGGATTGTTTCAGTGCGTTGTTGCAATTCGGCAATATGCGCGGGGTAGTGTTTGGCTAAATCTTTCATATCAGGATCATAGTGATAAAAATTATGGGCAGATAATAGCATAGCCAGTAAAATCCTTGTAGCTATTCAATCTCCATATCAATTAGCTCTATGAATGGCGACTCGCCACTGCCCTGCTTTTGCTGATAAATTTCAGTAAACGCTAAAACGCTTTTAACATACTCGCGAGTTTCTTTATAAGGAATTGTCTCGATCCAAGCATCAACGGGTAAACTTGGTTCTGCTTTAAGCCAGCGATAAACCTTTTTAGGTCCGGCATTATAAGCCACCGTGGCAAGTACGATGTTATTATTAAACTTTTTCTGTAAGTAACTTAAATATTTAATCCCTAGTTCAATATTGGTATCTGGATCAAGTATTTGCCAACGCTTCAACTTAGATTTATTGATGTAATTTGCTGTAATTGGTTTAACTTGCATCAAGCCTAATGCCCCAACAGAGGATGTAGCATCACTCATAAAAATACTTTCTTTACGAGCAATTGCATAGGCCCATGCCTCGTTAACATTATGCCTTTTAGCTGCTTTAGAAAATTCATTTTGAAATGGCATTGGAAATCTAACATCCATATCGTTTAATGAACCAATTTGTGACAGTGAATAAATTCCACGATCATACCAACCTTGCTGATGCGCCCATTTGGCGGCTAGCATTTGTTCGGTTTCGTCTAACTGAGTCATCCAGAAATTCCACTCCCGTCTTGCTTCGGTTAGACGATTCAACCGGTATAGTTCCATAGCTCTTTGTCCGGCTTTAACGCTACTTATACTATCATTAAGATGCCCGGGGATATTAATAGGTTGATGATTTAATAAAGATTTATCACCAATTTTTGCTGCTGCCAAAAAACCATAATAGCTACGTATAGTGGCTAGCTGCTTATATATTTGTTGAGCTTTATCTGTTTGTTTAGTTTTCTCAAACGCTCTAGCCAGCCAATACAACCATTGTCTATCAGCCTGCTGTTCTTCGTTTAATTGTTTGAGCTCTGTGGTTAAATCACTATAGTTTCCATTACGTAATAGTGCTGCTACACGCCATTGGATAGCTCCACTATGAATATACTCTCGCTCTAAGTTAGCAAACCATAATTGCGCTTTAGGGTCATCCGAACGAGCTACAGCTGTAACCAAGGTATTTAAAATACTTTCCTTTTGTTCTCTGTTAAATCGCCCTTGCTTATCTGCCTTTTCAAATACAGATAGTGCTAACACTTCATCTTTCCATATAAGACGTTTTAAACCATAAACAATGACCAGAGTTTCTTGTTCGTTATTACGTTTAAATTTTTGTAGTTGCACTACTTGCTTGGACGATCGCTTAATTTTTTTCCACAACTCGACTAGGTACTGCTCTTTTTGTGGTAGTAGCTTTAATAAATATTTTACTAAGCCATATTTTCTATTTTTTTGAGCTAACATAACTCGCTGCCAGATTAGCTCATTTGTTCGATAGCCTTTCTTAGTCCAGAGTGAGAATAGTCTGTCACACTCTTTTGGCAATGACTCACCAGTTAACCAAAGTTCAGTAATATTTGGTAATACTGTGCCTTTATTAACCCCCGTATCTAATTGAAACTGATAATAGTTACAGGTAAATTGTTTATTACTGCTTGGCTTATAATATTTTATAAAGCGTGCTTTGTATTTATATCTGATTAAATGCGATAGCCATAGTTTGCGTAAGCTCCAATCTAATGGCGTGCTGTTATATAAATTTAAAAATTCTGAAATTTGTGGTTCATTTTTCATTAATAAGTTTTTCTTCAATTGCGCTAATTGAAAATAATCTTGTAAGGGATAACCATCAAATTGTTTAAGCTTATTTTTGTATGGTGTGGAATTGATATTCCATTTAACAGCTTCAGCTTGTAGAAAGTCGGCTCTAAGGCTATCAAGTTCATCTGCTTTAGCAACTACGACCAAGAGCATACTCATACAGAGTAGTATTTTAAAGAACCTAGGCAGGTGCATACTTAACCTTAACGTGGAATAAAAAATTAATATTTTAATACTTGTTTATATTAGCCATAAAAACATAAAATAGCCGTACTTAAATGTAATAAATTAGCCCAAAAGTTAAGATAATTAAAACAGATGAAACAAGTCGATTTAAATAATGCAGACCATACTCTAGATGCCATAGGTCTACGTTGTCCAGAACCTGTGATGATGGTGAGAATGAATATTCGAAAAATTAGCGTTGGTGAAACGTTACTAGTGATAGCTGACGATCCATCAACTGCTCGTGATATTCCAAGCTTTTGTGAATTTATGGAACATGAACTTGTTGTTAAACAGGTAAACACCATACCCTATCGATACGTAATTAAAAAATGCTAAGTGTTCTCTTTTTTAGGGCCAAACCACTCTTAGTCCTTAGTCCTTAGTCCTTAGTCCTTAGTCCTTAGTCCTAAAAATTATAAATATAAAAAAAGACGCGTAAGCGTCTTATTTAGTTTTTAATATATATTTCGTTTACTGTAATAACGAAATA
The DNA here is from genome assembly GCF_031583595.1 of Thalassotalea psychrophila. Lineage (NCBI taxonomy): Bacteria > Pseudomonadati > Pseudomonadota > Gammaproteobacteria > Alteromonadales > Colwelliaceae > Thalassotalea > Thalassotalea psychrophila. The sequence goes on along the minus strand of NZ_CP134145.1, from coordinate 9,359 downwards.
TCTGCCACATTAAAGAAGCTGGCACGTAGTTGACTCAGTAGAGTTAAACGGTTGGTTTTAACCGCTTCATCATCAGCCATCACCATTACATTATCAAAAAACTCATCAACAGGAGCACGTAAACTCGCTAGTTTTGTTAACGCTTGTTGATATTCTTTATTCGCAAATAACGGTGCTAGTTCAGTATTCAAATCACTGTATACTTTTGCCAAGGCAATTTCTGCCGGCTCTGTCGCCAATTCAACATTAAACTCGCTAAACAACTCACCTTCAAATTTGGCCAATATATTACCAACTCGTTTATTCGCAGCTGCCAATGCTTGCGCTTCATCTAATGTACGGAAAAAACTAACAGCTTTAACGCGTTGGTCAAAATCCAGTGGCGCAGTTGGTTTATTTGCAAGAACAGCTTGGATTACATCAACACTAATACCCTGCTCTTGATAGTAAGCTCGGAAACGACCCATGATAAAATCGATAACGTCTTCTGCTGTATTAGCATTAGATAACTTGTCGCCATAAGATGAGATACTTACAGATAATAAATCTGTAATATCTAAACTAAGCTGCTTTTCAATTATGATTCGAATTAAACCAATTGCAGCGCGACGTAATGCAAACGGGTCTTTGTCACCTTTAGGTGCTTGGTTAATACCAAATATACCTACTAACGTGTCGATTTTATCTGCTATTGCAACACTTGCACCTATTACGCCTTCTGGTAATGTATCCCCTGCAAAACGTGGACGGTATTGGTCTTCTAATGCTTGTGCAACGGCTTCAACTTCACCATCGTTTTGAGCATAGTATTTTCCCATGGTGCCCTGCACTTGTGGGAACTCAAGAACCATATCACTCATCAAATCTGTTTTACTTAATAATCCAGCGCGGTAAGCGTTATCGCAATTTTCATTTAATAAACCAGCAATGTGTTTGCTTAAATCAGCAATACGTTCAGATTTAGCTTTTAATGTTCCAAGTTGTTTTTGAAACAAAACATTTTCTAAGCTCGTCAAACGGCTTTCTAAGCTTTGCTTTTTATCTGTTTTAAAGAAAAATTCGGCATCTGCTAAACGTGGTCGAATAACTTTCTCATTACCCTTAACTACCTGTTCAGGTTCTTTAGATTCAATATTGGTTACAAAAATAAATTTAGCTAATAGCTCGCCATCAGTCCCGACTGCTGGGAAGTATTTTTGATGATCTTTCATCGAATATATAAGAGGTTCAGCTGGAACTTGTAAGAAGTCTTCATCAAAGCTACCAACAAGTACCGATGGCCATTCATTTATTGAAGTCACTTCATCAACTAACTCATCATCAAGTAATGCAGTTGCATTTAGTGCATTCGCTGCAGCATTTACTTCGGTAACTATCTTGTTACGACGAATTTCGTAGTCAGCGATTACGTATGCTTTATTTAGAGTTGCTTCATATTCATCTGCGCTTTGTAATTCGATATTACCATCAAAATGAAAACGATGACCTTGTAGTTGATTATCAGATTGAATGCCTAATACTTCTCCGGCAATAACCTCTTCGCCATACATCATTGTTAACGTATGCACCGGACGGATAAATTGAATTCTACTACTACCCCAACGCATAGGTTTTGGTATTGGAAGTTTAGTTACAGCAGTCTTTACAATAGATTCAATTAAGTCTGTTACAGATCGACCCTTTTGTGTTGCTTTGTGGAGTAACCATTCGCCTTTATCGGTTGTTAAACGATCGGCTTGTTCAACAGTAATACCATTAGATCGTGCCCAGCCTTGAGCAGCTTTTGTAGCATTACCTTCAGCATCGAAAGCAACATTCACTGCTGGGCCACGCTTTTCAACAACCTTATCTGCTTGCTGTTGCTCTAAGTCTTTTACCAGTACCGCTAAACGGCGCGGGGTAGCAAACCACTTTGCTTCACCGTAATTTAACGAAGCTGAAGATAATTGCTCGGTAATTGAATCAAAGAATGCTGTTGCTAGCTTCTTTAATGCTTTTGGTGGTAATTCTTCGGTACCTAATTCAATAAGAAGAGTATTGGTATTCATTATTTACTCTCCTGGTCTTGTTGACGACACATTGGAAAACCTAATTCTTCGCGCGATGCGTAGTATGCTTGTGCACATGCTTTTGCTAAAGTACGTACTCTTAATATATAACGTTGTCTTTCAGTAACAGAGATTGCATGACGAGCATCAAGTAAGTTAAATGCATGTGATGCTTTCATTACTTGTTCGTACGCTGGTAGTGCTAGTCCTAATTCAATTAACTTTGCACTTTCTGCTTCACACACATCAAATTGATTAAATAGTGCATCAACATTGGCATGCTCAAAGTTATAAGCGGACTGCTCTACTTCGTTTTGATGGAAGACATCACGGTAATATACTTTACCCAATGGACCATCAGCCCAAACCAAGTCATAAATACTATCTACATTTTGAATATACATAGCTAAGCGTTCTAAGCCGTAAGTGATTTCACCAGTAACAGGCGCACATTCCAATCCACCTACTTGTTGGAAGTAAGTAAACTGTGTGATCTCCATACCATTAAGCCATATTTCCCAGCCTAATCCCCAAGCACCTAAGGTTGGAGATTCCCAGTTATCTTCAACGAATCTTACATCATGTACTAATGTATCAATGCCGATTTCTTTTAAAGAGTTAAGGTATAACTGCTGAATATTTTTTGGAGATGGTTTCAACACTACTTGAAATTGGTAATAGTGTTGTAAACGGTTAGGGTTTTCACCATAGCGCCCATCGGTAGGTCTACGACAAGGTTGTACATAAGCACTGCTCATTGGCTCAGGACCAATTGAACGTAAGAATGTCATTGGGTGGAATGTTCCAGCGCCAACTTCTAAGTCTAATGGTTGTACAATTACACAACCCTGCTCTGACCAATACTGCTGTAACTTAAGTATCAGCCCTTGAAATGTTTTGATATCAAATGTGCTCATGAATACCGTATTTGCTATTAGGTGAAAAAATTGCGCTAATTATAGCTTTTGTTTAGTTAATCGACTAGCCCTATTTACAATAAGCTACTTTGTAATATAGATATTTAATAAAATGTGTTTATTAAGGTATGCTCGCTGTCAAGTTTGGGGGTTGCGGCCTGCGCCGCAATGACGTGGAGTAAATAAACAAGCTAGGTTGTTACTCAACCATATTTAGAAACATTATGACGTCATCCCCAAGGAGCTTAAGCGACAATGGGGACCTCCTTAATTAACAGTGTGCTTATGTTTTATAGCCGTAAAAAAAACCAGCTCGAAAGCTGGTTTTAATTTGGTTTGTATTTAAATTTTAACTACACATCTAAGTTTTCAACGTTAAGTGCATTATCATCGATAAATTTACGACGAGGTTCAACATGGTCACCCATTAAGGTAGTGAATAGCTGATCAGCGCCTACTGCATCTTCAATGGTTACTTGCAACATACGACGTGTTTCCGGATCCATTGTAGTTTCCCAAAGCTGTTCTGGATTCATTTCACCCAAACCTTTATAGCGCTGAATGTATTGACCACGTTCTGCTTCTTTCATTAACCAAGCACGAGCCTCTACGAATGAATTAACAGGCATAACTTTATCGCCACGCTTAACGTATGCCCCATCTTCCATTAAGCCATTAATAGCTTCATTAAGGGCCATAATAGCTTTAAATTCAGAAGAATGAATAAGTTCATAACTAAAGTTGTGAACATTATCTATGCCATGCATACGCACGGTAACAGACGGAAAGTAAATGTTACGTTCGTTATCATGCTCTACAGTTGCACTATACAACGAGCCTTTGTCACCACTTTCGTCTAGTATTTCTACGAAAGCCTTCGTCCAAGTTTCAACTTTTGACTTATCAGAAAAATCTCCATTACCAATAACTGGTGCATAAACTAACTGATTTAACAGAGTTTCTGGTATTTGACGAGATACACGCTTTATAATTTTCATCGTATCACGGTACTGATTAAATAAACCTTCTAATGCAAGACCCCCTAAACCTGGAGCATCTTCATTTACGTGAATAGATGAATTATCAAGGGCAAGCATAGTGAAATACTCGTCTTTTTGTTCATCGTCTTTCAAGTATCTTTCTTGTTTACCTTTTTTAACTTTATAAAGTGGTGGTTGGGCAATGTAGATATAACCGCGCTCAATAACTTCTGGCATTTGACGATAGAAGAAAGTTAATAATAAAGTTCGGATATGAGATCCATCGACATCGGCATCTGTCATGATAACAATTGAATGGTAACGCATTTTATCTGGGTTATATTCATCTCGACCTATACCACAACCTAAAGCTGTGATTAACGTGCCAACCTCTTGTGAAGAAATCATTTTATCAAAACGGGCTTTTTCAACGTTAAGGATTTTACCTTTAAGTGGAAGTATTGCCTGATTTTTACGGTTACGCCCCTGCTTAGCTGATCCGCCAGCAGAGTCCCCTTCCACAATATATAGTTCAGATAGTGCAGGATCTTTTTCCTGACAATCAGCAAGTTTACCAGGTAAGCCTGCAATATCTAATACACCTTTACGACGAGTCATTTCACGAGCTTTACGAGCAGCTTCACGAGCACGTGATGCATCAATAATTTTCATGATAATGGTTCTAGCAATAGTAGGGTTTTCTAATAAGTACTCACCTAGTTTTTCGCCCATTGCTTGTTCAACGGCTGTTTTAACTTCTGAAGAAACTAACTTATCTTTAGTTTGTGAAGAGAACTTTGGATCAGGTACTTTAACAGATATTACTGCTGTTAATCCTTCACGAGCATCATCACCACTGGCGTTAGTAGTTTCAGTACCACCTTTACCCTTTTTATTTAAACCTTCTTTTGTCATATGGCTATTTAAGGTTCGAGTTAAAGCAGTTCTAAAACCACTTAAATGCGTACCACCATCTCTTTGTGGAATATTGTTTGTAAAACAATGTATATTTTCTTGGAATCCATCGTTCCACTGCATTGCAATTTCAACCACAATGCCATCATCACGAGTAAGATCAAAATAGAAAATTTGGTCGTTTACAGGTGTTTTATTGGTATTTAAATAATCAACAAATGCTTGAATACCACCTTCATAGAAAAAGTGATCTTCACGTCCATCACGCTCATCTTTAAGACGAATTGAAACACCCGAGTTTAAGAATGATAATTCGCGAATACGCTTTGCCAATATATCGTAATGGAAAACAGTTCCGGTGAACGTTTCAGTACTAGGCCAAAAGCGTACTTGAGTACCTGTTTTATCTGTAGTACCAATTTCTTTCAATGGTTCAGCTGGAACACCCATATTATATGTTTGCTCATGAACAGTGCCAGCTCTGCGGATTGTTAATTCTAATTTAGAACTTAAGGCATTTACTACCGAAATACCTACACCATGTAAACCACCAGAAACTTTATAACCAGAATCTTCACCACCAAACTTACCACCTGCATGAAGTACTGTCATAATAACTTCCGCAGCAGATACACCCTCTTCTGGATGAATATCGGTTGGAATACCACGGCCATCATCTTTAACTGATACCGAGTTATCACCGTGAATAGTTACCGTGATGTCATTACAATGACCTGCTAATGCTTCATCGATAGAGTTATCAAGTACCTCGAAAACCATGTGATGTAAACCAGTACCATCATCAGTATCGCCGATATACATACCAGGTCTTTTACGTACTGCATCTAAGCCTTTTAAAACTTTGATACTCGCCGAGTCGTATTCATTTTCTACAGTCATTTTAATCGCCTTGCGTTATTTCTGATATCACGCCATGTTCCACGTGAAACATTTTATAATTTTGTTGTTCTGGAATTATTGGTTCCAGTGCATTTTTGTCTATTGCCGTTATAAACAATTGACAATTTAACTTATCAATTGCCTGAGCTAGAGCAGTTCGAGAACTTATATCTAACTCAGCTCCAATATCATCTATAAGGATTATTGGTACTATTTGTTGGCTGTTAAAAATTAAATTAGCCTGAGCTATTGTCAAAGCCATCAAAAATAATTTTTGCTGGCCTCGAGATAAAACTTGCTCAATGTTAGTTTTTTTATAATTAAATTTTACATCAAACTTATGAGCTCCAAATAAACTATGCCCATATTTTCTTTCACGTTCTGAATTTTCACTCAAAACTTCAACTAGTTTTCTTTTACTACTCCACCCCTGGGAGTAACACAGCACTATATTTTCAGATAGTGTAGGCAATAATATAGTCAGCCATTTATTTAATTCAGTAGAAAGTTGCTCTACATAAGCGACTCTGACATCGGCTATTTTTTGAGAGTACTGACAAAATAAATCATTCCAATAGTTAAACTGCTCACCACCAATTCTTTTTTTTAGGCAAGCATTACGCTGTATAAGTATCTTTCTAAAATCACGCCAAAGATCAGCATACTGATGTTCCACGTGAAACAATCCTAAATCAACGAACTTTCTTCGTTCTTTAGGGCCACCAAAAAAGAGTCTAAATGTTTCTGGTGTTATAACTTGCACAGCTATATTTTTAGCTAAATCGGATAATCTAAATTTAGAATCTCCATTTATCTTTATGTCAAATTGGCCACTATTATCACGACGAACACCAAACTGATGGTTGTTATCGTCTTTAACACTAACAACAAAGTGATCACTTTCACTGCTAATTAAATTTTCAATTTTGGTCGTTCTAAAAGATTTTCCGTGTCCCAAAAAAAACAAACTTTCTAATAAACTACTTTTGCCACTTCCATTATCACCAGTAATTAAGTTTAATTCAGGATGAAACTTAACACTGCTGTAACTTAAATTTCTAAATGTACTCGTTGTTAAGCTGCTAATACTCATTAACTGACATCGGATTACAGGCGCATAGGCATAATCACATATAGTGCTTCGCCAGATTCTTCACCTTCTAGTACAACACTAGAATTAGCATCAGATAGCGTAAACTTAACACCATCTTCTTTAATAGCATTTAATACATCAAGAATGTAACTTACATTGAAACCAATCTCTAAACTATCAAAAGGAAAATCAATTTCTAGATACTCTTCAGCTTGCTCTTGTTCAGGGTTATTAGCAGTAATTTTTAATTCGTTAGGAGCAAAGTTTAACCGCACACCTTTAAATTTTTCATTCGATAAAATTGAAGCTCGAGATAAAACCTGCTTTAACTTATCTTTATTCGTAGTAAGTACCTTGTCACCATTTCGAGGAAGAACTCGACGATAATCTGGAAAACGTCCATCAACAAGCTTACTGGTGAATGAAAAATCATTATCAATAATTCGTATGTGATTTGGCCCAAGATATACTTGTACATCTTCATCAATAGGATCTAGTAATCTTATTATTTCTAAAATACCTTTACGCGGTACAATTACTTGACGAGCTGGTAACGTTAAACTTTCATTAACGATCTTACAAATAGCTAAACGATGACCATCTGTCGCAACCGAACGTATTTCATTATTTTCAGTTTCTATTGACATACCGTTTAAATAATAACGAACATCTTGGTTGGCCATTGAAAAATGAGTACTTTCAATTAAACGTAACAGCTGTGATTTTTGTAGACTAAATTCAACATCACCCTGCCACTGTTCAATATTAGGAAAATCATCCGCTGGCAATGTTGCTAAAGAATATCGACTACGGCCAGAAACGATACTGATTGATTCACCTGTTAGCTCAAATTGAATAGAAGCATCATCAGGTAAGCTCTTACATATATCCAACAGCTTACGAGCCGGAACAGTAACTTTTCCATCAGAACCTTCATTAGTTATCTCAGTAGAAGAAACCATCTCAAGCTCTAAATCAGTAGCTATCATAGTAAGTGATTGCCCACTAACCTCTAGTAAAATATTACCTAATATAGGTAAAGTGCTTTTCCGTTCAACTGCACCTGAAACCAATAAAAGTGGTTTTAAAAGTAAGTCCCTAGATAATGAAAATTTCATTCTTTAATGTCCTATTACGATGATAGTGTTCTTATTAGATTTGAATAATCTTCTTTTATATCATGTGTTTCTTCGCGCAAAGACTTAACTTTACGACATGCATGCAGTACTGTTGTGTGATCACGACCACCAAATGCATCACCAATCTCAGGTAAACTATGATTGGTTAACTCTTTTGCTAAAGCCATAGCAATTTGTCTTGGCCTAGCTACAGATCTATTGCGACGCTTTGACAATATATCTGCAATTTTAATTTTATAATATTCGGCTACTGTTCTTTGAATATTATCGATGGTTACCAATTTATCTTGCAGTGCTAAAAGATCTCGAAGCGCTTCTCGAACAAAATCTATGGTAATTGGGCGGCCAGTAAAGTTAGCGTTAGCAATAACTCTATTTAAAGCCCCTTCTAATTCACGCACATTTGAACGTAAACGTTTGGCAATAAAAAATGCAACTTCATCAGCTAGATTAGTATTACTCTCTTGAGCTTTACGCTTTAATATTGCCACCCTTGTTTCGAGTTCAGGAGGTTCTATGGCTAGAGTTAAGCCCCAGCCAAAGCGGGATTTTAATCTGTCCTCTACGCCTGTAATTTCTTTTGGATATCTATCACTAGTTAATATTATTTGCTGATTACCTTCTAATAATGCGTTGAAGGTGTGGAAAAACTCCTCTTGAGTTCTCTCTTTATTTGCAAAAAATTGAATGTCATCAATTAATAAGGCATCAACACTGCGATAATACTGTTTAAACTTTTCAATCTCATTATTTTGCAGCGCTTTAACCATATCCTGTACGAAACGTTCAGAATGCATATAGGCAATCTTAGCTTTAGGATTTTTTAATAAAATACCATTTCCAACCGCATGTAATAAATGGGTTTTACCTAATCCGGTACCACCATAAATAAATAAAGGGTTATATGCTTGTCCTGGATTATCTGCAACTTGAGAAGCTGCAGCACGAGCTAGCTGGTTAGATTTACCTTCTACAAAATTATCGAAAGTATACTTATCTCTTACGTTTGTAGTTTTAGGAATATTAGGTACAACATCATTAGATGCAGACGCTTGTGCGTAATTTTTATTGTGACTAGCAGCAAAGTTGTGGGCAACCTCGGCTTGGACACTTTGAGAATTAACAGGCTTGCTACCTACGTCAAATCTTAGTTCAGGAGGGTTTGACTCTTTAAGCGCTACTAACTGAGTAATTCTAGCCATATATTTCTCACGAACCCAGTCTAGAACAAAACGGTTTGGAGCATATAAAGTCATACTGTTGCTATCAACAACACATTGTAGTGGTCTTATCCACATACTAAATTGCTGGGCAGGTAGCTCTTCTTCAAGAACAGATAAGCAACTTTGCCAGAGTGAATGTTCCAC